>NZ_CP180532.1:7500-4807500 GCF_059180695.1 Mesorhizobium sp. U510 | reverse complement strand
GTTCGCCGACTACGGTTTCAACAAGTCGCACGCAGCCGCCTACGCCGTGGTCTCGTACCAGACCGCCTATCTCAAGGCGCATTATCCGGTCGAGTTCCTGGCCGCGTCGATGACGCTCGATATGGGCAATACCGACAAGCTCGCCGACTTCCGCCAGGACGCGCTGCGCCTCGGCATCGAGGTTCTGGCGCCGTCGGTGATGACGAGTTTTCGGCCTTTCGAGGTCGGCGAGAACCGCATCTATTATTCGATGGCCGCACTCAAGGGCGTCGGCGACGCGGCGGTCGAGCACATCGTTGCCGTGCGGGGCGAAAAACCGTTCAAGAATCTCGCGGATTTCTGCGAGCGGGTCGATCCCAAGATCGTCGGCAAGCGCGTCTTCGAAAGCCTGATCATGGCCGGCGCGCTCGACTGCTTCGGCCATGACCGCGCCCAGATGATGGCTGGCGTCGAACGGATGATGGGATTGGCGTCACTTGCCCAGCAGAACGCCGTTTCCGGCCAGGCCGATATTTTCGGCGCCTCACTCGGCGCTCAGTCGCAGGCGTTGAACCTGCCGGCGACGGACCCATGGCTCGCCGCCGACCGGCTGCACCGCGAATTCCAGGTCGTCGGTTTCTATCTCTCGGCCCATCCGCTCGACGAATACAAGGCGGCCTTGCAGAAGATGCGGGTGCAGAACTGGGCGGAGTTCTCGGCCGCCGTCAAGCGCGGCGCTTCTGCCGGCCGCCTGGCAGGCACGGTGACCAGCAAACAGGAGCGCAAGACGCGCACCGGCAACAAGATGGGCGTTGTGGCCTTTTCCGATACTTCCGGCCAGTACGAGGCCGTGCTGTTTTCCGAAGCGTTGGCGCAGTACCGTGACTTGCTGGAAGCCGGCCGCTCCGTCGTGATCACCGTCGCGGCCGAGGACCGGCCCGAGGGCGTCAATTTGCGCATCAACTCCGTGCAATCGCTGGAGGAGGAGGCAAGCCGTATCCAGAAGGCGCTGCGCATATTCGTCAGGAACGATGGACCCGCCTCGATAATCCAGTCCCAGCTCACCCAGCGCGGTGAAAGCCAGGTGAGCATCATCGTAATCAAGGAAGAGGCCCAGGGCGAGGTCGAGATCGCTTTGCAGGGCGGCTACCGCGTCTCGCCGCAGATCGCCTCGGCGATGCGCGCCGTGCCCGGCGTGGTCGAAGTGGAACTGGTGTGATCGCCGCGCTTGGCAGGCATCGGCGCATGCCGCCCATGTCATCGCGATCGGCATGAAGGCCGCTGACAGGCGAGCATCACAGGATCGTTCCGCGATGGCGCGGCTGCGCGACATGCTGCGCAGGCTCTATCATGGGCGCACGCCGGCCGCCTTCCGCTTTCAGGTTGCGGCAATCGTCATCGATCTCGCCATCATCGCTTTCTTCATCGCGACACCCGTCATCCAGCATTCGGCCTCGTTCCTGTGGCTGGATTATGCGGTGGCGGCGCTGGTCGGCGCCGATCTGATTGCCAGGCTGCTGGCTTCCAACGACATGCTGCGCCTGATGAAGCAGCCGACCTCCTGGGTGAATGTCTTCATCCTGTTGACGCTGCTGATGCCGACGGCGCTCGCCAATCTCGGTTTCCTGCGCATCCTGCGGCTGTGGTCGCTGTCGCGCAGCGGTTCGATCTGGCGGCATTTCGAGATGCGTGGGCTGAGGCCCTGGCGCGAGGCAAGCAATGCGGTCATTAACCTCTTGACGTTTCTGTTCGTCATCACCGGCTTCGTCTACACCTTCTTCTTCCGAAACGGCGCCGGGCTGGAAAACTACATCGATGCGCTTTATTTCACCGTCGCCACGGTGACGACGACCGGCTTCGGCGACATCGTGCTGCCGGGAATGGCCGGCAAGCTGACGGCGATCGTCACCATGATCATCGGCATATCGCTGTTTGTCAGGCTGGCGCAGGCGATCTTCCGGCCGGCCAAGGTGTTCTTTCCCTGTCCGCAATGCGGGCTGCAGCGGCATGAGCCGGATGCCGTGCACTGCAAGGCCTGCGGGCACGTCCTCAACATACCGAACGAAGGCGACTGACTGGCTGACTGCTACGATGCCGCCACTTCAGCCGGCTGCACCGGTTTGCGCTGCAGGTTGAGCAGATTGCCCATCAGGATCAGGAGAGCGCCACCGGCGGTGAAGGCGTCGATCTGCTCCTTGTAAAGCAGCCAGCCGACCAGCGCCGAGAAGGGCACCCGCAGAAAATCCATTGGCGAAATGACGGTGGCGTCGGCATAGGTGAGCGCGCGGGCCATGCAGAAATGTGACGACATGCCGGTGAAGGCGATCAGCAGGATCCAGGGCCACAGTTCAAGCGATGGCGTGCGCCACACGTAGACGGCGGGGATGAGGCCGAGCGCCGACTGGATGATCAGCATCCAGAAAATGATGCGCACGACGCTGTCGGTGCGCGTCAGCGATTTGACCAGGACCAGCGATATGCCGAAACAGACCGCGGCGCCCAGCACGACCAGATGTCCGGGATCAACCGCGTTGACGCCTGGACGGACGATGACCACCACGCCGATCAGGCCTAGCACGACCGCCGCCAGTTTCGGCCGGCTCAGCCTTTCGCCGAGAAACGTCACCGCCAGGATCGCCGTCCAGATCGGCGTGGTGAATTCGATCGAGATCAGCACCGCCAGCGGGATCAGGGTCAAGGCGTAGAGCCATGCCGCCTGGCCGGTATAGTGGACGACGTTGCGCGCGATATGGGCGAGGGGACGCTGCGTGCGCATTGCCGCGAAGCCGCCGCTCGCCAGCACCAGCGGCAAGAGGATGAAGAAGCCGATCACCGAGCGCAGTTCCAGCACCTGGAAGACGTTGAGTTCGGCCGTGGTGGCGCGGCCGGCGACCGACATAGCCAGGAAAGAGCTGATCGACAGCGCCATCCAGAACGCGGCCTTGGGGATCGAGGGGGTGGGTGCCATGGCAGCTATCTCGCAGGCCGGGGCTTTTGCCGCAACCGCTAGCCGCTCCAATCTTCTGGGCCAGTTGCAGCGGCGTGATGTTGCAAAACAGGCATGTTGCGAGCGGAACCCGATAGGCCAGTGGGCGTTGAGTCCCGATATTCAGCCGAGCTTCGCAGGGCATCTTGCCTTTCAGCATCGACAGGAGAGTTTCGATGAGACCATTCGCGCAATTTGCGCTTGCTGGCTGTCTATTGGTCGCGGCAGGCACGGCACACGCCGATGAGACCAAGTTTCTCCAGTCGTTCAAGGGTAATTTTGCCGGCAAGGGCACTGTACAGGTCACCACGGATGTGCCGAACGTCAGTGTTTCCTGCAGCTTCAAGTCGAACGCGACCTCAACCTCGCTCTCGCTGGATGGCAGTTGCCGCGGGCTCGTCTTGGTGACACGTGCCATCAGCGCCAAGTTGAACGTCACCGGCGCGAAATACAGCGGCGTCTATGTTGGGTCGCGCACCGGCCCGGCACAGCTGAACGGCAGCCGTTCGGGCAACGCGATCAATCTTGGCATCCGCTGGGCCCAGGAGGTCAATGGCGATCGCAAGGCGCGGATGACGGTCGAGAAGCGAGGCGAGAATGGCATCCGGCTGACGGTCACCGACACCGATCCGACAACCGGCAAGAACGTGGTGACGAGCAGGATCGATCTGACGCGCACCTGACGGTCTGACCTGAATCGCAACACATCCGGTATCCAGGCTCAGTCTTCAAGCGGCTCCGGCGGATGGGCATCGCGTCCTTTGCCGAACGTATAGCCGGTTTCCACCGCCTTGCGGCCGAACTTGTCGCGCAGCGCATCGATGGCGCCCTCCGCCATGGCGCGCTTGCGCGACTGGACGTCGACCAGATCCGGTGGGTCGGCCTTGTCGTCGTCGGAGAGGTCGCTGACGCCGATGCCGAGCAATCGAAATTTCGTTCCGTCCGTTTCCTTGCGAAGAAGCTCCACCCCGGTCTGAAAGATACGGTCGGCGAGCCGGGTCGGGTCGCCGAGCTGGCGGTTGCGCGTGCGCAGCTTGAAATCCTGCGTCTTCAGCTTCAGCACCACGGTGCGTCCGGCAATGCCTGACTTTTTCAACCGCGCCGAGACCTTTTCCGAAAGCCCTCTCAGCACCGAGATCAGTTCGTCCAGCGACGCGATGTCGGTGTCGAAGGTGGTTTCGGCCGATACGCTCTTGGCGTCCTGGTCGGGGTCGACGCGGCGAACGTCCTCGCCACGCGAAAGCCGGTAAAGCCGGTCGCCCATCACGCCGTAGCGGTGCATCAGGTCGCCACGCTCCATCGTCTGAAGCTGGCCGATGGTGCGGATGCCGTCGCGTTCCAGCGTGGCGTTGAACGCCTTGCCGACGCCCCAGATCATGGTCACCGGCTGCGTCGCCAGGAAGCCGACTGCCTCGGCCTCGCCGATGACCGAAAAGCCGCGCGGCTTGCGGAAGTCCGACGCTATCTTGGCGAGGAACTTGCAATAGGATAGGCCCGCGGAAACGGTGATGCCGATCTCCTTCTCGACGGCCAGTGCGAAGCGCGCCAGCACCACGGCCGGCGGCAGGCCGTGCAGCCGTTCGGTGCCGGCGAGGTCGAGAAACGCCTCGTCGATCGAAAGCGGCTCGACCAGCGGCGTCAGCGCCTGCATCATGGCGCGCACCTCGCGGCCGACACGTACATATTTTTCCATGTTGGGCGGGATCACGACCGCCTCGGGGCAGGCCTCGAGCGCCTTGAACATCGGCATGGCGGAGCGCACGCCCCGGATGCGGGCGATGTAGCAAGCGGTGGAGACGACCCCGCGCTTGCCGCCGCCAATGATCAGCGGCTTGTCCTTGAGCGGCGGGTTGTCGCGCTTTTCGATCGCCGCATAGAAGGCGTCGCAATCGATATGTGCGAGATGCAGCCGGTAAAGCTCGGGATGACGGGCAAGGCGAGGGCTGCCGCAGCGCTCGCAGCGGCGCGTTTCACCGCGCTGAAACGTCAGGCAGTCACGGCAAAAACCGTAATCGGGATTGTTGACAGGGGCCGCCATCACTGCGAACATAAAGAGAACAGAGGCAATGGTACGACAGTGCAGGGTCAGCGACAAGCTTGGCCTGGGGAGAACCGTATGAGCACGACCATAGTACCGCTGGCGCCTGAGCTCTGGCCTGATTTCGAGGACCTTTTCGGCAAACAGGGCGCCTGTTACGGCTGCTGGTGCACGCATTTCCGGCTGGCGCCGGCGGCGCGGCGCGAGAGCAGCCGCGAACGCAACAAGGACCACATCAAGGCGCGCATCGAAGCCGGCCCGCCGCCCGGCCTGCTGGCCTTCGAGGATGGGAAGGCGGTTGGCTGGATGCAGATCGGACCGCGCGCCGACGTGCCCGAATGGAACAACAAGGGCAGGGGCTCGGCGCCGATTGATCCCGCCGACGCTTCCGATCCGGCGGTCTGGGCGATCTCCTGCTTTTTCATCCGCGCCAAGGCGCGGGGCCGGGGCATCACGCATCGCCTCGTCGAAGGCGGCATCGATTTCGCCCGCAGCAACGGAGCACGGCTTGTCGAGGCCTGCCCGATCGACCTGTCGCGCGATTCGCGATCGATCGGCCTGTTCGTGGGCTCGTCGGGGGTGTTCGAGAAAGCAGGGTTCGAGAGGCTGGTGGAACGCAAGGCGGGCCGCCCGCTGATGCGGCTGGTGCTGAAGCCGATTGCCTGACCGTCATCATCTTGCAGTTGTGATGGTATTTCCCTACCAGAAGCACGAAACGATTTTTGTCTTTTCGATCGAACGGAGACTTCCCGTGAACCGTATGTTGCCAATTGCCTTTACCGCGCTTCTGCTCAGCGCGCCCGCCTTCGGCCAGACCGTCGACAGCAAGGGCGCGAAGCAATTGTCCGATGACCTGTCCCGCTATGTCGGCAAACAGGCGCTCGACAAGGGCATCCTGAAGGTTTCGGTCGAAGGCGACGCCTACAAGGTCACGTTGGACATCAAGGCGCTTGCCGCGACGTTTCCCGAGCAGGGAAAGGTGAAATTGGACTTCGCGCCCTACGCCGTGCTGGTGAAGCCGCGCAGCGACGGGACCTGGGATGTCTCGATGGATTTTTCGCAAAGCGGATCTTTCGAGTTCAACGGGCCCGAGGGGCTGCAAAGCACGCAGTTTTCGATCAAGGACGGCAAGGGTTCCGGTGTCTATGATCCCAATATGGCGGCCTTCATCAGCGGCGCCAGTTCGTTGGCCGGCATGACGATGGCCTCGAAGGATGCCAAGCAGCAGATGGAGGCCAGCACGGGTGCCGGCACCGCGACGATCGCCGCCACCAAGGCTGCCAATGGCGGCGTCGATTTCACGATGTCGCAAAAAATTTCGAATTTCGCCGAGGCGATCAAACTGGACGATCCCGAGAACGGGCTGAATTTCCCGGTCACCATCAAGTCGCCGGAATTGTCGGTAGAAGCCAGCGGCAAGGGCGTGCAGACGAGGCCGCTGCTCGACCTCCTGGCATTTGCCGTGGCCAATGAGGACGAGAAGACGCTGAAGGCAAACCAGGCGCAGCTCAAGTCGCTTCTGCGCGCAGCGCTTCCGGTGTGGGAGCGCATCGACGGCACCTATGGCTTCAAGGATTTCGCAGTCGACAGCCCGATTGGTACTTTCGGCGCAACCCAGCTCAGCACCGCGTTCGGCAGCGACGGCGTTTCTCAGAGCGGCAAGGTCACCTACGGCATCAAGGCATCGGGGCTGACCGTGCCGCAGCAGCTTTTGCCTAGCTGGAGCGTTGCGTTGCTGCCCACCGATATCGACCTGAACTTCGGCGGTGCCAATATCGATCTCGACAGCATGGCGAAGAAGGCGATCGAAGCCTTTGATCTCAATCAGGATCCGCCGCTGTCGGCCGAGTTTGGCGACCAGCTCAAGGCCGACTTCCTGGCCAAGGCGCCGAAGGTCGTCATCGGCCACAGCGTTGTGAAGAACAAGGACATGGAGATCGCGCTGGAAGGCGAGATGACGAGCTTCGGGCAGAAACCCGACGCAAATCTCACTGTCGATGTCGCCGGCTTCGACAAGATCATGGCGCATCTGCAGGAAGCGGCAAAGGCGGAGCCGGAGGTCGGGCAGTATGTGCCTGTCGCTCTCATGGTCAAGGGTTTTGCCAAGACGCTGCCGGACGGCCGGCTGGAATGGGCCGTCAGCACCAAGGCCGACGGCTCGGTCACCGTCAACGGCGTCATGCTGAAGCCCGCCGATCCGGCGGTGGACGACAGCGTCGGCGACGGTGACGGCGCGGACGACAGCAGCGGCGGCGACAATGGCGATGGCGCCAATGGTGGCGGCAGCGACAATGGCGGAGCCGGTGCGAAGCTGAATCCTTGAGGGTTCGGCTTTTCTGCAATTCCGGGAAAAGCGCATGGCGCTTTTCCTGAGATTGCGTCTGACGTTTAGAGCCCCAGCGCGCCGGCGATCCTCGGCCCGGCTTCGTGCCAGTCCTGGACGACGATGACATCGTCCGGGACCGGCGGCAGGAAGGCGCGCAGCGAATTGTCGGCCATCAGGTGGAAGAGACTGGCGTCGGCGACGGATTCGCGCACAGACGCCAGATTGTGCGGCTGGTCGTCGACGAAGACCACAGGCCGGCCACTCTTGCCGCGCAGCCTGGCCACTGCCGGTCCCTTGGCCATCTCGGTGGTCAGCAGCGGATAGCTCAGCCCGAGCGCGTCGAGATGCGCGCGGCGCACGGCACGATGCCGGTGCGGCATGGCCGTCAGCATTATGATTTCCGCGCGGTTGCCAAGCCTTGCCAAGGTTTCCGCGGCGCCGTCGGTTATGCTTTGCCAATCGGCCTGGGTGTCGAAGAAATCGCCCAGAAGTGCCGTCACTTCTGGCTGTTCGATCAGACGGCCGCTGGCCGTTTCGGCAATGTTGCCGGTCAGCCGGAAGGACGCCAGCGTCAGGCCATAGCCGCGCGACTTCAAGAAATGCGGGAAGGGGCGAATGAATTCGAGCACGACGTCGTCGACGTCGAGCACCAGCAGCGGCCGGTCGTCCGCTGACAGTTCCTCGATCTGGCGCGCGGTCTCGGGATCATCGCTCATATGGAAAGCTCGTGGTTGTCGTCGCCGAGCGGCAGTGCGCGCAACGCCTTGCCGACGGCGGCCGGCGGCGTACCGGTTTCCTCGGCAAAGCGCATCAGGGTCGGCTCATGGGCAAGGATAAACTGCAGCACGCCAGCCAAAAAGCCCGGCTCGCCGGCGGCCTTGCGGATCGAATGCGCCTCTATGCCGGTGATCGCCAGAAAGCGCGGCAACAGCTCCGGATCAGAGGCGACGAAGCCCAGCGCCTTCACGGCAATGGTTTCAGCCTCTTCGCGCATTGACGCCGCGTTTGCCATCACTACCTTCGGTACGTGGAATGAGTCTCTTCCGCAGTAATGGCAAGATTTGCTTGCGGCAAGCCTTTACAGCGCCGCGCGCCGTTTGGACGCGCAGCGAGGCGAGGTGGAATTCGCGCTGCTTTGCAGCCCGGAGGTTTCCGTTTCGTCAATCATATTGCCGTATAGTGAAGCAGGGTTTGGTGCGTTCAACCGGGAGCGCATGACGGCCACCTTCGAGCGGAAGGACGGCCGGGACGGGATGTCGATGCCTAAGAAGGTTATGATCGTCGAGGACAATGAGCTCAACATGAAGCTCTTTCGGGACCTCATCGAAGCGAGCGGTTACGAGACGGTGCGCACCCGCAATGGTCTGGAGGCGCTCGACCTGGCACGTCAGCACCGGCCGGATCTCATCCTTATGGACATCCAGCTGCCCGAGGTGTCGGGGCTGGAAGTGACCAAATGGCTGAAGGAAGATGACGATCTGCACGTCATTCCGGTCATCGCCGTGACCGCCTTCGCCATGAAAGGCGATGAGGAACGCATCCGCCAGGGCGGCTGCGAGGCCTATATTTCGAAGCCGATCTCGGTGCCTCGTTTCATCGAAACCATCAAATCTTACCTGGGCGATGCCTGATGTCCCTTTCCAGCCGAGCCGGAGCGTTGTGAAATGACCGCGCGGATCCTCGTCGTCGACGACATCCCTGCCAATGTGAGGCTGCTGGAGGTCCGGCTGCTGGCCGAATATTTCGAGGTGCTGACGGCCACCAACGGGCCTGACGCCATCGAGACCTGTGAAAACGGCAAGGTCGATGTCGTGCTGCTCGACGTGATGATGCCCGACATGGACGGGTTCGAGGTCTGCCGTAGGCTGAAGAGCGATCCCGCGACGTCGCACATCCCGGTGGTGATGATCACCGCGCTCGACCAGGTTTCCGACCGCGTGCGCGGGCTCGAGGCCGGCGCCGACGATTTCCTGACCAAGCCGGTTAACGACCTGCAGCTGATGACACGGGTCAAGAGCCTGGTCCGGTTGAAGTCTCTCACAGACGAACTCAGGCTACGGGCCTCGACGACGCGCAATATCGGCATCGAAGAGCTGCTCAGCCGCAATTTCGCGTCCGAGGACACGGCGCCGAAAGTGCTGTTGATCGACGAGCGCAAATCGTCTGTCGAGCGCATCCAGAAAATGCTGCTCGACCGTGCCGACCTCGATGTTATCGGCGACCCGCATGCCGGGTTCTTTCAAGCCGCCGAGACGTCCTATGAATGCGTGATGATCTCGACGGCCTTCGCCGATTTCGATCCGCTGCGGCTCTGCTCACAATTGCGCTCGCTCGACCGCACCCGTTTCGTGCCGATCATCCTTTTGGCGGAAGAGGGCGAGGAGGAGCGTATCATCCGCGGTCTCGAACTCGGCATCAACGATTATCTGATGCGGCCGATCGACCAGCAGGAGCTGACGGCGCGGCTGCGCACCCAGGTGCGCCGCAAGCGCTACAACGACCAATTGCGCGCCAGTGTCACCCAGACCATCGAGATGGCGGTGACCGACGGCCTGACCGGGCTGCACAACCGCCGCTACCTCGACAGCCATCTGCAGACGCTGTTCGACCGCGCCGTGGCGCGGCGCCGGCCGCTGTCGGTGATGATCACCGATCTCGACCGTTTCAAGTCGATCAATGATGCCTATGGCCATGATGGCGGCGACGAGGTGCTGCGGGAATTCGCGCGGCGGCTGCGCAAGAATGTCAGGGGTATCGACCTTGCTTGCCGGTTCGGCGGCGAGGAGTTCGTCGTGGTGATGCCCGACACCGATGGCGCCGTTGCCGAGAAAGTGGCCGAACGCATTCGCGCCGAAATCGCCCAGAAGCCTTTCGCCATCGGCGCCGACGGCAAGACGATCGAGGTTACCGTCAGCGTCGGCGTGTCGTCGGTGCTGAAGGGCGTGGATACGGTGGCGGCGCTGATGAAGCGCGCCGATCTCGCGCTCTACGAAGCCAAGAGCGGTGGCCGCAACCGCGTTGTAGCCAAGGCGGCGTGAGCATCCGCGACCGATTCCACGGTCAATCCAACAAGGTTAGCTATTTACCTTAATCCAAGCGATTCGCGAGCCTTGGTTAAGAAACTGTTGATTTTCATAAGCTCTTGCGTAAATGTGAAGGCCAAGACGAAGCCGGCACGAGAGTAGACAACCGGCTCGATCCCTAGAAATACCCCATGATGCTCAGGTCCGCCGCATCTCCTGGGTCCGTGGGGTCGGCCGGCCGGCGCTGGCACATAGTGGCCTCCTCGTACCGCTGCCAAACGCCGACCGGCCCCCTTCCTCCAAACAGAACATCAGAACTTCGTGCCAAGGCACGAAGGACTCTGATTTTTTTGCCTGTGAGCAATCTGGGCTCCCGTCTTCGATCCGCGGCTGTCGGCCGGCCAAAGCGACCCGCGCGGGAGAGGACCCCTTCCATTCATACATATGGCGCACAAGGGGCTTGCGGCAAGACCCGGCTCCTCCCGTAAAAAACCCGCAGATCAGGCGCGAAAACGGGAGTGGCGATCAATGATTTCAGAGCATGCGGTGGTGATCGCCGGGGGCGGCCCGTCAGGATTGATGCTGGCGGGGGAACTCGCGCTGGCAGGGATCGATGTGGCCATTGTCGAGCGGCGGCTGGACCAGCAGCTGATCGGGTTGCGCGCGGGCGGCCTGCACGCGCGTACCATCGAAATTCTCGATCAGCGCGGAATCGCCGACCGGTTTGTCTCGCAGGGGCAGAGCTTCCCGACCGTCGGCTTCCACATGATCCGTTTGGATATCAGCGACTTTCCCAGCCGGCACAACTACCTGCTGGCGCTGCGTCAAAACCACATAGAGCGGATATTGGCCGGCTGGATCAACGAGTTGGGGGTGCCGATCCATCGCGGACAGGACGTCACTGGTTTCGCGCAGGAGGATGGCGGCGTCGACGTGGAGCTGTCCGGTGGCCAACGGTTGCGGGCGCAATACCTCGTCGGCTGCGACGGAGGGCGCAGCACGATCCGCAAGGCGGCGGGCATTGAGTTCCCCGGATGGGATCCGACGATGAGTTGGATGATCGCCGAGGTCGAAATGTCTGGGGAGCCGGCATTGGGCTTTCGCAGCGACGCCTACGGAATTCATGCGATAGGCAAGACCGAGGAAAGCGGCCGGGTGGGTGTCGTGTTGACCGAGAGGCAGTTGACCATCGGTGGCGAACCGACGCTGGCCGATCTCAGCGAGGCGCTTGTCGCAGTCTATGGCACGGATTACGGGGTTCACAATCCGACCTGGATCTCCCGCTTTACCGACGTGACACGGCAGGCCGCCGCCTACCGCGACAGACGTGTCCTGCTGGCCGGCGACGCCGCGCACATCCATCCTCCGATGGGCGGGCAGGGGCTCAACATCGGCGTGCAGGACGCGGTCAATCTGGGGTGGAAGCTGGCCCAGGTGGTCAAGCTGATATCACCGGAAAGCCTTCTCGACAGCTATCACACCGAGCGTCATCCGATCGCCGCTCGCGTCCTGCGCAACGCGAAGGCACAGGTTGCGCTTCGTCGTATGGATGCCAGCACCAAGGCATTGAACGACACTTTTGTCGAACTGCTTGGCATGGATCAGCCGCGCAAACGGATCGCCGCGGAGATGTCCGGTCTGGGCATCCACTACGATCTCGGTGTGGGACATCCACTGCTTGGGCGGCGAATGCCCGACCTCGACCTGGCCACGGCCAGCGGTCCAGTGCGGGTCTTCAGCTTGCTTCATGACGCCCGGCCGGTGCTTCTCAACCTGGGCGAACCAGGCAGGCTGGACATTGCGCCCTGGGCGGATCGGGTCCGGCAGATCGAGGCTGGATATGACGGCCCCTGGGAGCTGCCGGTTCTCGGGACGGTCGCCGCGCCCGCCGCCGTTTTGATCCGGCCCGATGGCTATGTGGCCTGGGTTGGGGTCGGAACCCAACAGGGGTTGGCCGAGGCGCTGACCATCTGGTTCGGGCCGCCCGCCAGTTAGCGGATAAGATGGAGGCGGGTCCACGCAATGTCCTGAAGCGCATCGCGTGGCAGCTTGCGACAAGGCAAAAGCCGACAGTTCTCCTGACAATCGATTGACAGGAGGTTTCATCTGTGCAGAAATTGGTTGGACCATTGGACCACTTGAATTCAGGAGGATTTGTGGACCAGAACAGCCTGCCACCCATTCAGACGACGGCGCGCGATGACGCCGTGCTGAAGGCGTTAGTGGGTTTTGTTCGCGCCGAGGCCTTGCAACCCGGCGACCGGCTTCCGACCGAACGCATCCTGGCCGAGCGGCTGAAGGTCAGCCGCAACACGGTGCGCGAGGCGCTGACGCGGTGGGAGGGGCTTGGCCTGGTTGAGCGCCGGCAAGGCAGCGGCACCTACCTCAAGGCGGCTGTTTCGCCCGACATGCTGCACATGCCGCTGACGCTGGCAGGCGGCAACGACTTCACCAGCCTGATGCATACGCTTGAAATTCGCCGCGCGCTGGAAGCGGAGGCCGCGGCCCTTTGTGCCGAACGCGCGAGCCCCGCGGACATTGCCGAAATCAAGCGCAAGCTCGACATCATGGAGCAGGCCTTCCGCACCCGTGACGGCATGTCGTCGGAAGAGGACTGGGAGTTCCATCAGGCGATCTACCGGGTCTCCGGCAATCCGCTGTTCGAGCAGATCATCGCCGCGATGCACGAACTGTTCCATCGCTTCTGGGAGCATCCGCTCGGCGTGCGCGATTTCGGCCACGCCAGCTTTCCCTATCACCGCACCATCTACGAATGCATTGCCGCGCGCGACCCGCAAGGCGCCCGTGCCGAGGCGCTCAAGCTGATCGCCACCGTCGAGGACGATCTCAAACGCGGTGCGGCCAAACTCAAACTTTCGAGCCAGACATGAACGAGCATCCGACCGGTTTCGATCACGACTATCTCGCCGAGGCGGCGACGCTTTTGGCGCATGACGAGCCGTTCCCGGGTGGCGCGGTGGTGCCGCCGATCTACCAGACCTCGCTGTTTACCTTCGCCAGCTACGCCGAAATGGCCGACACATTTGCCGGCAAACGAAAGCAGCCAATCTATTCGCGCGGCGACAATCCGACGGTGATGGAGTTCGAGGCGCGCGTGGCCGCGCTCGAGGGCGCGGAGGCCGCGCGCGGCTTTTCCAGCGGCATGGCGGCCATCAGCGCCACCGTGCTTGCCTTTGTCGGGGCGGGTGAGCGCATCGTGGCGGTGCGCAATTGCTACGGCGATGCCTACCGGCTGTTCGAGCGGCTTTTGCCGCGGCTCAACATCAAGGTCGACTATGTCGACGGCTCCGACCCGGATGCGGTGGCGGCGGCACTTCCGGGCGCCAAGCTGCTCTACCTGGAGAGCCCAACCTCGATGATCTTCGAACTCCAGGACATCGCGCATCTGACCCGGCTGGCGAAAGAGCAGGGCATTGTCACCACGATCGACAATTCCTGGGCGACGCCGGTGTTCCAGAAGCCGATCTCGCACGGCGTCGACCTGGTGCTGCATTCGGCCTCGAAATATCTCGGCGGCCACAGCGACACGGTCGCCGGCGTGGTGGCGGGCTCGGCCGCTCATATCAAGCATATCAACGAGCAGACCTATTCCTATCTCGGCGGCAAGCTGTCGCCATTCGAGGCCTGGTTGCTGCTGCGCGGCCTGCGCACGCTGCCGCTGCGCCTGCCGCACCACATGAAGAGCGGCCTCACCATCGCCGAACGGCTGAAGGCGCATGCCCATGTCGAGCGCGTCAACCATCCCGCCTATTCGAACCATCCCGGCAAGGCGACGCTGGCCGGCTATGCCGGACTGTTCTCCTTCGAGGTGACGGACGATATCGACATCCCGGTCTTTGTCGACGCGCTGAAATATTTCCGCATCGGCGTCAGCTGGGGCGGGCACGAAAGCCTGGTCGTGCCGGCCAAAGCGTCGCTGGAGCAGACGCCGGGACTGAATTCGATGGCGCGCTTCGGCGTCAGCCCCCGAACCATCCGCTTCAATGTCGGATTGGAAAGTGTCGAAGACCTCTGGGCCGACGTCGCTCAGGCCTTCGAAAAAGCCAGAAAATAACAAACGGGTTCAAAATGGGAGTCTTGAACATGAAAAAACTGACCGTCATGCTTGCCACCGTTGCGGGGCTGGCGATTTCCGCCGGGAGCGCGCTGGCCGATTCGACCCTGAAGATGGTCGAAGTCATCACCAGCCCGCCGCGCACCGAATTCCTGAAAAAGCAGATCGCCGAGTTCGAGGCCGCAAATCCCGGCGTCAAGGTCGAGCTGATCTCGCTGCCCTGGGGCCAGGCCTTCGAAAAGTTCCTGACCATGGTGCAGGCCGGCGACACGCCCGATGTGGTCGAGATGCCGGAACGCTGGATGGGCCTCTATGCCAACAATGCCCAGCTCGAGGATCTCGGTCCCTACATGGCCAAATGGGACGACGCCAAGACGCTGGGCGAGCGCGCCAAGCAGTTCGGCTCGACCGTCAACAACACCCAGTTCATGATCCCCTACGGCTACTATGTGAATGCGCTGTTCTGGAACAAGAAGCTGTTCAAGCAAGCCGGCCTCGACGGCCCGCCGGCGACGCTCGACGAGTTCGTCGCCGACTCCAAGAAGATCTCCGCCATTCCGGGCAAATACGGCTACTGCCTGCGCGGCGGACCCGGCGCCTTCAACGGCATGCACATGTTCATGAATATCGCCCAGGGCAAGGGCGGATACTTCAACGAGGACGGCACCTCGACCATCAATGAGGAGGGCTCGGTCAAGGGCCTACAGATGCTTGCCGACATGTACAAGGAAGGCCTGGCGCCGAAGGATGCGGTGAGCTGGGGCTTCAACGAAACCGTCACCGGTTTCTATTCCGGCACGTGCGCCATGCTCAACCAGGATCCGGACGCGCTGCTCGGCATCGCCGACAAGATGAGCGCCGACGACTTCGCCGTGGCACCACTGCCGGTCGGTCCGAGCGGCAAGTCCTATCCGACGCTCGGCTATGCCGGCTGGGCGATGTTCGCCAATTCGCAGCACAAGGACGATGCCTGGAAGCTGATGTCGACGCTTCTGTCGCCCAAGGACAATCTCGAATGGGCCAAGGAAGTCGGCGTGGTGCCGATCCACAACGGCGCCGACCAGGATCCGCATTTCAAGACCGAACAGTTCAAGGGCTGGTTCACAGAGCTCAGCGACACCTCCAAATATGAAATGGTGACGCCGCCGACGCATCTGGAAAACCTCGGCAATTTCGTCGACCAGGTGGCGATCAAGAATTTCCAGGAAGTGCTGCTTGGCCAAAAGACCGCCAAGGACGTCGCCGACCAGTGGGCCGCCTTCCTGACCAAGGAACAGCAGGACTGGCTGGCGAAGAACAAGAAATGATGCCTCCTCCTTCTCCCCGTTTTACAGGGAGAAGGTGTCACGAAGTGACGGATGAGGGGCGGCGCCATACGTCGACAGGTTCGCGCCGCCCTCATCTGCCTGCCTGCATCTTCTCCCCGCCGTACGGGAAGAAGAACGCTGTTTTGCCTCCTGGCACCCATCCTCCACCGTAGAGCCCAATCGATGACCTACGCCGTGTCCGAAATCCGATCCGCCGGCAAGCCGCGACGAAAGCGGCTGTCGCACGCCGCCATCGAGCCCTGGCTATATCTCAGCCCGGCGATCATCCTGCTGGTCGTGGTGCTTTTGGTGCCGCTGGTCATCGGCATCAGCTATTCCTTCCGCAAATTCTCGGCCTTCAAGTCGGAATATGTCGGGCTTGGCCAGTATCAGGCGATGCTGTCGGACCAGGTGCTGGGCCAGGCGCTGGTCAACACGCTGTGGTGGACGGCCGCCAGCCTGTTCTTCCAGTTCTTCCTCGGCCTTGGCCTGGCGCTGTTGCTCGACAAGCCGTTCCGCGGCCGCAAGGCGGTGCAGGCGCTGGTGTTCCTGCCCTGGGCGGTGCCATCCTTCCTATCGGGCCTGACCTGGGCCTGGCTGTTCAATCCGATCATCGGGCCACTGCCGCACTGGTTGTTCGCGCTGGGGCTGAAGGCGGAGCCGACCAATGTGCTCTCCGATCCTGCCACGGCGATGTGGGGGCCGATCGTCGCCAATGTCTGGTTCGGCATTCCGTTCTTCGCCATCACGCTGCTGGCGGCGCTGAAGTCCATCCCGTCGGAACTGCACGAGGCGGCGGCGATCGACGGCGCTTCGCCCTGGCAGCGCTTCACCAAGGTGACGCTGCCGTTCCTGGCGCCGACGATTGCCATCACTGTGATGCTGCGCACCATCTGGATCGCCACCTTCGCCGACCTCATCTTCGTCATGACCGAAGGCGGACCGGCCGGCTCGACCAACACGGTACCGGTCTACATCTATGTCAGCGCCTTCAAATCGCTGGACAAGGGCTATGCCTCGGCGGTGGCCGTGCTGCTGCTCGTCCTGCTGATTGCCTATGCGATCGCGCTGATCGGCATCCGCCGCTCCCTGGTGAGGCACGTCTGATGATCGCGGGACGCTCAATCTCACAACGGTTCTTCGGCGGTGTCGGCCTTTACGCGGCAATCGCAGCCTATGTGGTCTTCGCCCTGTTCCCGATCTACTGGACGCTGAAGATATCGGTCACTCCGGAACGGCTGCTCTATTCCGAAGGCATCACCTTCTGGCCGTCGCACATGACGCTGCAGAACTTCGTCACCGTGCTCGAGGCCACCGATTTCCCGCGCTATTTCCTCAATAGCGTCATCGTCTCGGTGTCGACGGCGGCCTTGGTGACAATCATCGCCACGCTCGCCGGCTACGCCATGTCGCGCTTCACCTTTCGCGGCAAGGCGGCGCTGGCCTTGATGCTGCTTTTGACCCAGACCTTCCCGCTGGTCATGGTCATTCCGCCGATCTACCGCGTGATGGGGCAGATCGGCCTGATCAACAGCCTGACGGGGCTGATCATCATCTACACCGCCTTCAACACCGCCTTTGCCACCTTCCTGATGCAGTCCTTCTTCGACGGCATCCCGAAGGATCTGGAAGAGGCCGCCATGATCGACGGCTGCACGCGTGCGCAGGCGATGCGCAAGGTGATCGTGCCGCTGACGCTGCCCGGCATGGGCGCGACGCTCGGCTTCGTCTTCACCGCCGCCTGGAGCGAGCTTTTGTTCGCACTGATGCTGATCTCCAGCGACGACCAGAAGACTTTCGCCGTCGGCCTGCTCACCTTCATCGGCAAGTTCGCCGTCGACTGGGGGCAGATGATGGCGGCGTCGATCCTGGCGCTGATCCCGGTCTGCATCTTCTTCGCTTTCCTGCAACGCTATCTCGTCACCGGCCTGACCGCCGGCGCCGTCAAAGGATAGATCGATGGCCTCTGTTACGCTCGAAAAAGTCCGCAAGGATTATGGCGCCGTCCGCGTCCTGCACGCGGTCGATCTTGAAATCGCCGATGGCGAGTTCGTTGTCCTGGTCGGGCCGTCCGGCTGCGGCAAGTCCACGCTTTTGCGCATGATCGCCGGGCTGGAGGAGGCTTCAGGCGGCGAGATCCGCATCGGCGAGCGGCTGGTCAATGATGTGGCACCCAAGGACCGCGATATCGCCATGGTGTTCCAGTCCTACGCGCTCTACCCGCACATGGATGTGTCGAAGAACATGGGCTTCAGCCTGCTCCTGAAGAAGGCGCAGAAGTCCACGATCGATGCAAGGGTGGATGGCGCAGCCAAGCGGCTCGGGCTCGACACGTTCCTGCAACGCTTGCCGCGGCAATTGTCGGGCGGCCAGCGCCAGCGCGTTGCCATGGGCCGCGCCATCGTGCGTGACCCCAAGGTGTTCCTGTTCGACGAGCCGCTGTCCAACCTCGACGCCAAGCTGCGCGTGCATATGCGTGCCGAAATCAAGGCGCTGCACCAGCAGTTGAAGACCACCTCGGTCTACGTCACCCACGACCAGATCGAAGCGATGACCATGGCCGACCGGATCGTCGTCATGCATGATGGGCTGATCCAGCAGGTCGGCGCGCCGCTCGATCTCTATGATCGGCCGGCCAACATGTTCGTTGCCGGGTTCATCGGTTCCCCGGGCATGAATTTCCTGCCGGCAACCGTGGAGAAGGCCGGAAAGGTGGACGCGGTGCTTTCCGATGGCCAGAAGCTGCGGCTGCCGGATGGCCTGCCGCTCAAGGATGGCGACGCGATCACCATCGGCCTGCGGCCCGAACATATAAGGCTGGCCGATGACGGCGCGCTGCGGGGCGAGGTGGTGGTGGTGGAGCCGCTCGGGCTTTCGACGCAGTTCTACGTCAAACTGGCCAACCAGCAGCTCTGCGTCTTTGCCATGGGGCGGGCCGGCGTGAAGCCCGGCGACACCGTGCGGCTGGCGGCCGATCCGGCGGCGCTGCATCTCTTCGATCCGAAAAGCGGCGATCGCATCGGCTGAAGGAGCTTTCGGGCGGGGTTGAGGGAACCCAGCCCGCAGCTTCGGCAGTCGGTGCGCTGCAATTGCCGGGGCAGGTACCCTGCTTCACCAGATTTACGAGGCTCCGTCGCTTCGAAAGGAGAAGCGGGGTTTTTCGTGCCGCCAAACCCGCGTATCGTGCGGGCTATTTGTTGCGCTACTTCGGCGGCCGACTTCTCGGGAAAGGCACGATCGTCAGAGGCGACTTCTGAAATTCCGCAGCCGCTATTTCTTCGATCATCACATCTAGCCTGGCGCGGATCCTCTGACTTGTTTCGTCCTCGCCGCACAGGCGGTTTTGTGCGCATTCCAACAGCTCGCGCGCCGCTGCAAAATCGCTTTGCATCGCAACACCCACTAGCCAACCCAACGCCGCATCGTCCTCCCACTTAGTTTAGGGATTACTAATAGATGAATCGGCAATTTAAGGAATATCGTCTCGTGGTTTAGCCATATTGGCTACCTGACGCGTTATGCTGGCCGTCACTTATCTTAACAAAAACACTGACTTAGATACGAAAACGCCGCCCGATGGGCGGCGTTTTTGTTCGCAAAGGGAAAACCCAGATTACTTGATCTTGGTTTCCTTGAATTCGACGTGCTTCTTGGCGACCGGGTCGTACTTGCGGAACGACAGCTTGTCGGTCTTGGTACGGCTGTTCTTGCTGGTCACGTAGAAGAAACCGGTGTCGGCGGTCGACAGAAGCTTGATCTTGATGTTTGCGGCTTTGGCCATGGTATCAGTCCGTTTGTTCGTGGGGTTTTGGCCGCTGGAGCACGGGAAAACACCCGGACGCGGGAAACTTGGCGCGACACATAAAGAACGTGCCTGGAAAGTCAAGCCCGGCGGAGCTTCTCGACCCCACCGGAACCGCCCCATGGCCTCAAATCATGCGGTTTCTGTCTCCGGCGCCGCAATCTTTTTCCAGTCCCCGGTGGTGTTCCACCAGCAATTCGGATTGGCACGGTCGTCCAGCCCCTTGGAACGGCTGGCGAGGATCGGCTGGATGCGGATCACCGGCTCCTGGTAGGAATGGGCCTGGAAAATCGCCTCGACGACACGGCTGGCCAATGCCTGGTCGTCGGGCAATTCGAATGACACCTCGACCGTGCCCGGGCGGCGGCGCAATTCGGTCTCGGCGCCGGCCGCGGCCCCTTCGAGCGGCCTGTAACGCTCGATGCCATGCGCCGACTGATAGGCGTTGCGGTCATATTTGCCCATCGCCAGCGGGGCGATCGCAACCACCGCGTCCATGATGCGGTCGATATCCGCCGCCGGTGCCTGGAAGGTCACAAGCAGCAGAAGCGTCATTCGCAGGGATGTGGTTTCAAAGCCGCTGTCGATCATGGGAGTGTCCTCAACTACCGATGTTTTAGGGACACTCTTTTACCGCGCGGCTGCTGACATGGTTCTGTCAGCAGCCTGCCGCGTGCGGGAACAGAATCGCTATCCCCGACGCTACAAAAGGATCTTGCGTACCAGCCTGAAGCAGACCAGGGCGATGTAGGCGCCGAAGAAGAGGCCAAGCGACCAGCCGAAGCCGGAAGGCCCGAAACTGTCCATGCCGATGCCGATCGCCTGTGGGCCAAGCACCATGCCGACACCGTAGCACAGCACGAAGGCCGCGTTGGCCGACGCCAGTTCGTGGCCGGAGAGCTGCGAACCAAGATGGGCGAGGCCGATCGTGTACATGGCCGCGACGACACCGCCCCAGACGAACAAAAGCGCTGCCATCAAGTGCCAGTTCGCCGCAAAGAAGGGCATGAACAGCGTGCCGGCAAGGCCAACCGTGGCGCAGGCGAGCAGCAGATAGCGCCGGTCCGAAACGCGGTCGCTGATCATGCCGATCGGGATCTGCAGGAGCACATTGCCCAACCCGATCATGGTCAGCAGCAATGCGGCGTCGGCTTCGGAATAGCCGATGCGGTTGCCATAGACCGGGAACAGCGCGAAGCCGCCGGTTTCGACCGCGCCGAACACCAGTACGGCAAAAGTCGCGGTCGGCACCAGCCAGATGTAGCGCAGGAAATTGCTGGTTTCGCCATCGGCGACGATGGAGGGGCTTTCGTTGCGCGCGGCCAGCACCGGTATCGCGGCCAGTGTCACCAGAGCGATGATGACGCCGAACGGCCTGAAGCCGGAGCTGCCGAGATGCGCGAACAGCCATGGCCCGGCGGCAAAACCGAGCGACAGGACGGTGGCGTAGATGCCAAGAACAAGGCCGCGCCGGTGCGGCGGTGCCGATGTGCTGATCCAGAATTCCGACAGGATGAACAGCACCGTCAACGCGATATGCAGCACGATGCGCAGCGGGAACCACATCCAGAAATTGGGCGCGAAATGGAAGCCGACGAAGGCCAGCGCGCCGGTGGCGATCATGGCGATCATCGTCCAGGCGACGCCAAAGCGCATGGCGAGCGGCGTCGCCAGCGGCGCGCCGGCGATCGAGGCCAGGCCGGCGACGGCGGTGTTGAGGCCGATCATCGAAGCCGAGTGGCCGCGCGTTTCCAGGATGACGCTGAGCAGTGGCATGCCGAGGCCAATGGCGATGCCGACGACGCTGATCGACGAGATCGCCGCCACCATTGGCAGCCAGTGTACGCGTTCGTCGCCCTGTGGTTGGGTATCGACCGTCATGGGATGCTGAATACTCTGTCTCGTTGATCTTACGCAATTCCGGACGGAAAACCGCGTCACACTCTTCCTGGAATTGCCCTACAGAAGTTCGCGGGTGAAGCGGTTGCGGACAAGCCGGTAGAACGGCACGGGGCCGCCCGGACGCAGCAGCGGATCATGGGCGAGGCGCTTTTCCAGCTCGTCCAGGATCATTCGGGTGATGTCGGGTATGTCGGCTTCCCTAGCCTTGGCAAGCGGCAGCCAGACCAGTTCCTCGAGTTCATTGGTCGGGCCGCCCCCTGGCAGTTCAATGGCGACGTCGCTGCGCCAGGCGCTGAAGAAACGCGTGTCGAAGCGGCGCACCCGGTTTGGCGGAGTGATAGCGCGCGCGATGAAGCGCAGCGTTTCGAGCGAAGGCCTGACGCCGTGCTCGACAAAACCTTGCCAGTCGCGCTTGTCGGAGGCAAAGGCGGCCCTCTCGCCGATGAGCAAACCGGCTTCCTCATAGGTCTCGCGAATTGCCGACAAGGCGACAGCGCGGGCTCGGGCGGCACTGGTGCGGCCGGGGCCCGCGAGCAGCTTCGCTTCCTCGTCGCGATGCAATGCGGTGGCCGTCGCGATGCGGCTGTCGGCCGGATCGGTGCGGCCGCCGGGAAACACGAATTTTCCGGGCATGAAGGCGTGGCCGGCGTGACGGCGCCCCATCAGCACCAGCACCTCATCGCCCTTGCGGTCGAGCAGAATCAGGGTCGCGGCATCGCGCGGACGCAGGGGCCGGCCGCCATGTGCGGCAAGACCCTTGTCGAGCTTGTCGACATCCGCCTTGGTCATTGCTTCCATGCGCAGGGACCTAGCGGAAACTTCTTGCATGCGAAAGTGGCCTTAGCGATTGGCGTGTTGCGCCAGCGGCGCATCAGGCGCCGTGGTGGGAGCTCGCCCCATCCTTTTCGCCACCGAATCCGTGCATATAGAACGCCCATTGCAGTCCGATGACGGCGCCTTTGACAGGCTGCAGCAGGGCAACCGACAAGATGATGGTCAAGGGCACCCAGATGAGGATGTGCTGCCAGGTGGACAGCGTCGATGTCGCTTCGACGCCCATGAAGGCGCCGAGAACGATGTGGCCGACGATGACGATGACCAGGTAGGCCGGTAGGTCGTCGGCGCGATGGTGGTGGATTTCCTCGCCACAGCCGCTGCAGGTCTCGACAGTCTTGGTGAAGCCGCGAAACAACTTGCCTTCGCCGCAGTTCGGGCAGCGGCCCAAAAGGCCGCGCTTCATCGCCGTCCACAAGGGGCGGGCAACCCGGCCCGTGTGATGTTCACCGCCGAAAACCTGTTCTTGTATCCCTAATTCCTTTGGCATTATCGTCTCCTGCCGCGCGAACCTGGTCGCGATTGCGACGCACGGGCGCGGCCCTTGGCCTTGTGGAACGACCTGGTGGAGCCTGGCAGGGGCTTCGGGTCGGTCAGCATCTCGAAGCGCATGGCGCCGGCCATCGGTGCCACCTCGACGAGCCGGACCTCGACATGGTCCGCGAGTTGGTAGCCTTTGCCCGTGCGTTCTCCGAAGAGCGAGCGAGCGGTTTCGTCGTATATATAGTAATCGCCGCCCAGAGTTGACACGGGGATGAAGCCATCGGCGCCATATTGCGGCAATTGGACAAATAGTCCTGATTTGGTGACGCCGGAGATGCGGGCGTCGAACCGGTCGTCGATGCGTTCGGCGAGATAGGCTGCAATCAGCCGGTCGACCGTGTCGCGCTCGGCCGCCATGGCACGCCGTTCCGTGCCGGAGATCAGGATCGCAACGTCTTCGAGACGAGCTGCTTCGTCCTGTGTCAGTCCTCCCGGACCGAGGCCGAGTGCGGCAATAAGCCCGCGATGCACGATCAGATCGGCATAGCGGCGGATCGGCGAGGTAAAATGGGCGTAGCGCCTCAGGTTGAGGCCGAAATGGCCGATATTCCCGGGCGAATATTCGGCCTGGCTCTGTGAGCGCAGCACCACTTCGTTGACCAGTGCCTCATTGTCGGCGCCGCGCACGCGCTCGAGAATGCCGTTGAACTGGCTGGGCCGCATCTGCGCGCCGCGCGCCAGCGACAGGCCGAGCGTCTGCAGGAATTCGCGCAGCAATTCCTGCTTGGCGAGCGACGGCGCGTCGTGCACGCGGTAGACCAGCGCCTGCTTCTTCGCCTCCAGCGTCTCTGCGGCGGCGACATTGGCCTGGATCATGAATTCTTCGATGAGCTTATGGGCATCGAGGCGTTCCGGCACGATGACACGGTCGACCGTGCCATCCGGTTTGAGCATGATCTTACGCTCCGGCAGGTCGAGTTCGAGCGGCTGACGGCCGGCGCGACCGCGCTTGAGGATCGCATAGGCATCCCAGAGCGGCTTCAGCACCGTGTCGAGGATCGGACCGGTCTTGTCGTCGGGCACGCCGTCGATAGCCGCCTGCGCCTGCGGATAGGCGAGCTTCGCCGCCGATTTCATCATCACGCGGTGGAAGGAGTGCCGGATCTTGTGGCCGTCGGCGGAGAAGGTCATGCGCACGGCCAGCGCCGGGCGATCCTGGCCCTCGCGCAGCGAACAGAGGTCGTTCGAGATGCGCTCGGGCAGCATCGGCACGACGCGATCCGGGAAATAGACCGAATTGCCGCGCTTCAAGGCCTCGCGGTCCAGCGCCGTGCCATAGCGGACATAGGCTGCGACGTCGGCGATCGCCACGGTGGCGATCACGCCGCCCGGGTTTTTTTCGTCGGGATCGGGCGTCGCGAAGACCGCGTCGTCATGGTCCTTCGCGTCGGCCGGATCGATGGTGATCAGTGGCAGGTCGCGCCAGTCCTCACGGTGATCCAGCGTCGCCGGCTTGACGGCTTCGGATTCGGCGATGACATCGGCCGGGAAGATGTGCGGGATGTCGTGGGCGTGGATGGCGATCATTGAGACCGCTTTTTCGCTGGTCAGCGAGCCGAGCACATTGAGCACCTTGGCTCTCGGCAGCCCGTAGCGGGAAGCCCGCGCCGGCTCGACCTCGACCAGGTCGCCATTCTCAGCGCCGTTCTGGAATTCCTTGTCGACGATCAGTTCGGGCTGGCGCCGTTCCACCGGTTCGATGCGGAAGGTGCCGTCCTTAAGCACGCGGAAGACGCCGAGGACGGCATCGGTGCGCTTCTCGAAGATCTTCATGACCCGGCCGGTGTAGGCGGGGCCGGACGGATCATCGGTCGGGAAGGTCTTGGCCAGCACCCGGTCGCCAATGCCTGGCGCCGGACCGTTGCCACTGCGCGAAACGCGGATCGAGACGACAGGTGGCTCGCCGGTGGTTACGGACTCCGCCGGGTGGGCCAGCAAAATGCCGTCGCCGTCACGGCCAAAGATGTCGAGCACGGCGACATGGGGCAGGGCGCCGACGCGGGCCAGCCGCTTGCGCTCCTTGGTGAGCACGCCTTCATCCTGCAAGTCGCGCAAAATATCTTTCAGCCAGATGCGGTCGTCGCCACGCAGCGCGAAAGCCTTGGCGATGTCGCGTTTTCCGGCACGATCGGGATTTTCGGCGATATAGCGCAGGATTTCGTCGCGCGAAGGCCGGTAGTCGTCCTTGACCTTGGCCCTCGTATCGGCGGTGCGCGGATCGCCGTGGCTCCGTCCGGTGATCCTGCGCGCCACGCCGTCCTACCCTTTTTTCTTCGCCGCCGGCTTCTTGGCGGCTGTTTTCTTGGCTGCGGGCGCCTTGGCGGCTGCCGCCTTGCGGAACGGCTTCTTGCCGCCGCCGCCCTTTGCTTCCTTCTCGGCAATCAGCGCCAACGCATCCTCGATGGTCACCGATTGCGGATCCTTGCCCTTGGGCAGCGTGGCGTTGACCTTGCCGAAATTGACGTAAGGCCCGTATTTGCCGTCGCGCACGACGATCTTGCCGCCACCGTCCGGATGGTCGCCAAGCTCCTTCAGGGCCGCCGGCGTGCCGCCATTACGGCCGCCCTTGCCCTTCGACTGCTTCTCGGCAATCACCGTGACGGCGCGGTTGAGGCCGATCGAGAACACATCCTCGATGCTGTCGAGATTGGCATAGGTGCCATCATGCAGCACGAACGGGCCGTAGCGGCCGAGCCCGGCCGAGATCATCTTGGACGTTTCAGGATGCTTGCCGATATCGCGCGGCAGCGCCAGCAACGCCAATGCTTTCTCATGGTCGATGGTCTCGGGCGTCCAACCCTTGGGCAGGCTCGAGCGCTTGGCGTCCTTACCGTCGCCGCGCTGGAGGTAGGGGCCGAAGCGACCCGAGCGCAGGGTGATTTCCTCGGCCGTGTAGGGATCCTTGCCGAGCACCTTGGTGCCGTCATCCCCGCCGCCATTCTCGCCATTCGGATTGGCGGCGTCGCCGAGCTGGCGGGTGAAGGAGCATTCGGGATAGTTCGAGCAGCCGACGAAGGCGCCGAACTTGCCGAGCTTCAGCGAGAGGTTGCCGGTGCCGCATTTCGGGCAGATGCGCGGGTTCGAGCCGTCTTCGCGCGCGGGGAACACCAGCGGCGCCAGTTCCTCGTTCAGTGCATCGAGCACGTCGGTGACGCGCAGTTCCTTGATGTCGGCGACGGCGCCGGAAAAATCCTTCCAGAAATCGCGCAGCACGTCCTTCCAGGCGAGCTTGCCGTCGGAAATCTCGTCGAGCTTTTCCTCCAGCGATGCCGTGAAGTCATATTCAACGTAGCGCTCGAAGAAGCTTTCGAGGAAAGCGGACAACAGGCGGCCCTTGGCCTGCGGCACCAGCCGGCGCTTGTCGATCGTGACATAGTCGCGGTCCTCGAGCGTCTTCAGGATTGCCGTATAGGTCGAAGGCCGGCCGATGCCGAGTTCTTCCAGCTTCTTGATCAGCGTGGCCTCGGAATAGCGCGGCGGCGGCTCGGTCGTGTGCTGGGTGGCGTTGATCGCCTGGCGGGCAAGCTGCTCGCCGGCGCGGATTTCCGGCAGACGGCGGTTTTCCTCGTCCTCCGCGTCGTCGTCCTTCTGATCGGTGTAGGCGGCGATGAAGCCGTCGAAGCGAACGACCGAACCGACAGCGCGAAGCTCGGCGGTGCGTGCACCGTTGACAGCCTCGATCTCGACTGTCGTGCGCTCGATCTCGGCCGGCTGCATCTGGCTGGCGATGGCGCGCTTCCAGATCAGCTCATAGAGCCGCATCTGGTCGGAATCGAGATATTGCCGAACCGATGCCGGGGTGCGCATGAAATCCGTCGGACGGATTGCCTCGTGCGCTTCCTGGGCATTCTTGGCCTTGGTCGTGTAGAAACGCGGCTTTTCCGGCAGATATTTCGGGCCGAATTCCTTGGCAATGGCGTCGCGGGCAGCGTCGATCGCCTCGGGCGCCATCTGGACGCCGTCGGTTCGCATATAGGTGATCAGGCCGGTCGTTTCGCCGCCGATCTCCATGCCTTCATAGAGCCGTTGCGCCACCTGCATGGTGCGGGTGGCGGAGAAACCGAGGCCCGATGAAGCGGCCTGCTGCAGCGTCGATGTGGTGAAGGGCGGGCCAGGGTTGCGCTTGGTCGGCTTGGCTTCCACCGACAACGCCTTGAAGGTCGCGCCCTCGAGCATCGCCTTGATGTCGTCGGCCTGCGCTTTGTTGGCAATGTCGAGCTTTTGCAGCTTCTTGCGCTCGAAGGCGGTCAGCCGCGCTTCGAAAGTCTCGTTTCGCGGCGTGCCGAGGATGGCGGCGATCTGCCAATATTCCTCGCGGATGAAGCGTTCGATCTCGGATTCACGGTCGCAGACTAGGCGCAAGGCCACGGACTGGACGCGGCCGGCCGAGCGGGCGCCGGGCAGTTTGCGCCACAGCACCGGCGACAGGGTGAAGCCGACGAGATAGTCCAGCGCCCGGCGGGCAAGATAGGCATCGACCAGCGGCGCGTCGATCTGGCGCGGATTGGCCATGGCCTCCAGCACCGACGATTTGGTGATGGCGTTGAAGACGACGCGGCTGACCGGCTTGTCCTTCAGCGCACGCTTCTGCTTCAACACTTCCAGCACATGCCAGGAAATGGCCTCGCCTTCGCGATCCGGGTCGGTGGCGAGGATCAGGCCGTCGGCATCCTTGACCGCCTTGGCGATGTCGGCGAGCCGCTTGCCCGAGGCGGTGTCGACCGCCCAGGACATGGCGAAGTCTTCATCCGGGCGCACCGAGCCGTCCTTGGCCGGCAAATCGCGGACATGGCCGAACGAGGCCAGAACCTTATAGTTCTTGCCGAGGTATTTGTTGATTGTCTTCGCCTTGGCCGGCGATTCGACGACGACGACGTCCATGAGGTCTCATATCAGCTGTGATGCGGCAGAAGAATTCCGCTGCGCGCGACGAAATCTCGTTCTATTTGCCGCTCACATGGCCGCGCTTTTGCATCCGGTCAAGGGGAAGCGCCCAAATTGCGGAGCTGTCCGCAGCAATACACTCTTAGAGTGTATGGAGAAAATCACAGATTTTGGCTTGGAGGGATGACGTCCCCCGCTCGGTGCAAACGGCCCGATTCATTTTTCGCCGAGTCGCGGAGAAGGTGGCTTGCGTACGATGCCGGGACGACGAGGGGAAGGCCGCCTGACGCTGGCCGCCGGCTGCATGGAGGAATGCCCGGCGACCAGCCTTGTCCCGCCGGCAGGCGGGCAATGGTATCGAGGATCAATCGGCTTTGGCGGTATGCCAGACGCCAGCGACGCCATCGCCGCTCACATCTCCGGCTTTCTTGTCCTTGATGAATGTGTAAAGCGGCTTCCCGTCATAGGCCCACATCTTGGTGCCGTCGGTACGGTCGACGATTGTCCATCCTTCCGAAGTCTTCGCGCCGGCCTCCGCCTTCAGCGGTGGCCAGTTGGCGGCACATTTGTCGTAGCAGTTCGACTTGCCTTTCTCATCCTTGTCATAGGTATAGAGCGTCATACCCTTGGCATCGGTGAAGATCTTGGTGCCGCCTACATCGGCCTCCTTCCAGGCGTCGGCGGCAAAGGATGCGGCGGTGCTGAGAAGCAGCGCGGCCAGCCCTATGGTTATGGTTTTCATGGAAATCTCCCTGGCTGATATTGGAGACGCGCGGGAAATCGCGGCCTCTTTGATATCAACGTCGCATGCCGGCGCTTTCGTCCCCATGTCCGTATGCCGCTGAATTTCCACACAATGGTGATTGGCAGACATGCCCGGCCGTCGCTATATCCGCCGGGGAGCGTTTGGAGTTTTGGAATGGCATTGGACATCGGCTATGTCAGCGCCGTCGGGGCGGGAGCCATCTCGTTCCTGTCGCCTTGCGTGCTGCCGCTGGTGCCGCCCTATCTCTGCTACATGGCAGGCGTGTCGGTCGACGATTTTCGCGGCAATGCCGGTGTCACGGCCCGCGAAGGCACACGCGGCGCGCTGCTCTATTCCTCGATCGCCTTCGTGCTCGGCTTCTCGACGGTGTTCGTGGCACTCGGCGCCGGCGCCTCGACCATCGGCCGGCTGTTGCGCGTCTGGCAGGAGCCGCTGGCGATGGGCGCTGGCGTGCTGATCATCCTTATGGGCCTGAATTTCCTCGGCATATTGCGCATTCCGCTGCTGTCGCGCGAGGCGCGCTTCCAGTCGCAAGGCAAGCCGGCCAGTGCCGTCGCCGCCTATGTCATGGGGCTGGCCTTCGCCTTCGGCTGGACGCCCTGTATCGGTCCGGTGCTGGGGCCGATCCTAACGCTGGCCGGCGGGCGCGAAACGGTGGGCGAGGGCGCGCTGCTGCTCGCCGCATATTCGCTCGGGCTGGGCATCCCCTTCCTGATCGCGGCGCTATTTTCCGGCGCCTTCATGCGCTTCCTCGGCAAATTCCGCGTCCATCTCGGCCGCGTCGAAAAGGCGATCGGCGCGCTGCTGGTGGTCGCCGGCGTGTTTTTCCTCACCGGCGGCGTGCAGACCGTGTCCTACTGGCTGCTGGAGAATTTCCCGGTGCTGGGCCGGCTGGGGTAGATCGCCAATGCCGCTATTGCTGTTAGGATCGAGCTGTGGACTAGCTGATTAAGAGTCGGCGGCTCCGTCATCTCACCGGAATTTAACCGCATTGGTGCAGCATGGCGCCACTGCTATCCTGTGTTGATTCCCAACCCTTTTCCTATGGTTGTTCGCCTATGAGCCAGAGATCCTGCCTGTCCGTCATTCTCGCCGCCGGCGAAGGCACGCGCATGAAGAGCGCGCTGCCGAAGGTGCTGCACCAGATCGCAGGCCTGCCGATGGTCGCCCATGTGGTCAAGGCGGCCGACGCCGCAGGTGCCAGTAGCGATGCGATCGTCATCGGCCATGGTGCGGAAGAGATGCGCAAGGCGGTGGCGAAGTTCTCGCCCAAGGCCGAAACCTTCGTGCAGGAAGAGCGCTTGGGTACGGCGCATGCTGTTCTTGCCGCACGCGAAGCGATATCAAGGGGTTATGACGACATCCTGGTGATGTTCGGCGACACGCCGCTGATCGATGCGGAAGCGCTGAACTTGGCGCGGCTGAAACTCGCCGAAGGCGCGGCCGTCGCGGTGATCGGCTTCCGTCCGCCTCTTCCAAACGGCTACGGCCGGCTGGTCGAAAAAGGTGGCAAACTGATTGCCATCCGCGAGGAAAAGGACTGTTCCGAGGCGGAAAAGAAGATCGGTTTTTGCAATGCCGGCATGATGGCGGTGGCCGGCGCCCATGCGCTGAAACTGCTCGACGCGGTAGGCAACAAGAACGCCAAGGGCGAATATTATCTCACCGACATCGTCGAGATCGCCGGTGCGCAGGGCCTTGATGTCGTCGCCACCGAGGCCAGTTTCGAGAATGCGCTCGGCATCAACAACCGCGCCGAACTGGCCCAGGCCGAAGGCATCTGGCAGGCGCGCCGCCGTCAGGAGGCGATGCTGTCGGGCGTGACGCTGATCGCGCCGGAGACCGTGTATTTCTCGCACGACACCGAGATCGGCGCCGACACCATCGTCGAGCCGAATGTCTGGTTCGGCCCGGGCGTGAAGATCGCCGGCGGCGCCAAGATCCATGCCTTCAGCCATATCGAAGGCGCAACCATTGCCGCGAACTGCGATGTCGGTCCGTTCGCGCGGTTGCGGCCGGGAGCCGATCTTCGGAACAAAGCCAAGGTCGGCAATTTCTGCGAGGTCAAGCAGGCTGTCATCGAGGAGGGCGCCAAGGTCAACCATCTGACCTATATCGGCGATGCCCGCGTCGGCGCGGGCGCCAATATCGGCGCCGGCACCATTACCTGCAATTATGACGGCTATTCGAAATTCTTCACCGATATCGGCGAGGGCGCCTTCGTCGGCTCGAACTCCTCGCTGGTGGCGCCTGTTTCGATCGGCAAGGGCGGCTACATTGCCTCGGGCAGCGTCATCACCGAAAGCGTGCCCGACGACGCGCTGGCCTTCGGCCGCGCCCGCCAGAAGACGATCCCCGGAAAGGGCAAGGAATTGCGCGAGCGCTTTGCCTCGGCCGCGGCGGCGAAGAAGAAGGCGGCTGGCGCCGATCACTAGTCTAGCGGTCAGCCGGCGGCTTTACTTCCGCCGAAGCAATCGAAAAACCGACCAATTGCAGTAACCGGATTGCAAGAGCGGTCTGGCATGGTGCATGCGTGGAGAAACGTCCGTTACACCGGACGAAATGCAATGTGACTTTCGCGGTAGGCCGGCCATCCCTAAATAGCGCTGGTTTTCCACGGGGAATCGGGGGCTGTCTGCATGTGCGGTATCGTTGGAATCGTCGGCCATTCGCAGGTTGCGCCGCTCATCGTCGATGCGCTGAAGCGGCTCGAATATCGCGGCTATGACTCGGCCGGTGTGGCCACCATCGAACATGGCAAGCTCGCCCGCCGCCGCGCCGAAGGCAAGCTGATCAACCTCGAACGCCGGCTCAAGGAGGAGCCGCTCGACGGCACGATCGGCATCGGCCACACACGCTGGGCCACCCATGGCGTGCCCAACGAGACCAATGCGCATCCGCATTTTTCCGACGGCGTCGCCATCGTCCACAACGGCATCATCGAGAACTTTGCCGAGCTGCGCGACGAACTGGTCCGCGACGGCTATGCCTTCTCCTCGCAGACCGACACCGAGGTCGTGGCGCATCTGGTGGCGCGCGAACTGGCCAAGGGACTGAAGCCGGTCGAGGCGGCGCATCAGGCGCTGAAGCGGCTGGAAGGCGCCTTTGCGCTGGCCATCATGTTCAAGGGCGATGAGGACCTGATCGTCGGCGCCCGCAATGGCCCGCCGCTGGCCGTCGGCCATGGCGACGGCGAGATGTTCCTGGGCTCCGATGCCATTGCGCTGGCGCCATTCACCAATTCGATCACCTATCTCGAGGACGGCGACTGGGCGGTGGTGCGCCGCGACAGCGTCGCCATCTTCGACATCGACGGCAGACAAGTCGAGCGCAAGCGCCAGCAGTCGCTGTCGACCTCCTTCATGGTCGACAAGGGCAACCGCCGGCATTTCATGGAGAAGGAAATCCATGAACAGCCCGAGGTGATCTCGCACACGCTGGCGCATTATGTCGACTTCGTCTCCGGCGTCTCCAAGCCGCTCGACCTGCCGTTCGACTTCGCCAAGATCGGCCGGCTGGCGATTTCGGCCTGCGGCACCGCCTATCTCGCCGGCCTGATCGGCAAATACTGGTTCGAGCGCTATGCGCGGCTGCCGGTCGACATCGATGTCGCCTCGGAGTTCCGCTACCGCGAGATGCCGCTGTCGGCCAATGACGCCGCCTTCTTCATCTCGCAATCGGGCGAGACCGCCGACACGCTGGCCTCGCTGCGTTATTGCCGCAAGGCCGGCATGAAGATCGGCGCCGTCGTCAATGTGCGCGAATCGACCATGGCGCGCGAATCCGACGTCGTGCTGCCGACACTGGCCGGCCCCGAGATCGGCGTCGCCTCGACCAAGGCTTTCACCTGCCAGCTGTCGGTGCTGGCCTCGCTTGCGGTGCGCGCCGGCGTGGCGCGCGGGGTGATTTCGAAGGAGCAGGAAAAGACCCTGGTGCGCGCGCTTTCGGAAGCGCCGCGCTATGCCAACCAGGTGCTCAAGCTCGAAGAGCAGATCGAGCGGATCGCGCGCGAACTGTCACGCTACAAGGACGTGCTCTATCTCGGCCGCGACACCAATTTCCCGCTGGCCATGGAAGGCGCGCTGAAACTCAAGGAAATCTCCTACATCCACGCCGAGGGCTATGCGGCGGGCGAGTTGAAGCATGGGCCGATCGCGCTGATCGACGAGAACATGCCGGTCATCGTCATTGCGCCGCATGACCGCATTTTCGAAAAGACCGTGTCGAACATGCAGGAAGTGGCGGCGCGTGGCGGCAAGATCATCCTGATCACCGACAGCAAAGGGGCGGCGCAGGTGAGCGTCAAGACGATGGAGACGATCATCCTGCCCGACGTGCCTGAAATCATCTCGCCGATCATCTATGCGCTGCCGATCCAGATGCTGGCCTACTTCGCCGCCGTGTTCATGGGCACCGACGTCGACCAGCCCCGAAATCTGGCGAAATCCGTGACGGTGGAGTAGGGGCCTTAACAGGCGCTCTTTAAAAACTTCGCAGTTCCAAACGGCGTCCCGGTTCACTAATGTTGCGCTGCAACCCGCGCCCGGTGAACCATGTCCGATGCTCCCAAGACCTCCGGCATGACCCGGCTGAGGAACTATTTCCTCACGGGCTTCGTCGTCTGCGCGCCGCTGGCCATCACCGCCTATATCGCCTGGTCGTTCATCGGCTGGGTCGATTCCTGGGTGAAGCCCTATATTCCGGCGCGTTACAGTCCCGACACCTATCTGCCGTTCCCTGTTCCGGGGTTCGGGCTAATCGTCGCGCTGATCCTGATCACGCTGATCGGTTTCCTCACCGCCAACATTGTCGGCCGCGCCATTGTCGGTTTCGGCGAGCGCCTGCTTGGCCGCATGCCGCTGGTGCGCGGCATCTATGGCTCGCTGAAGCAGATCTTCGAGACCGTGCTGTCGAACAAGGGCGACATGTTCCGCCAGGTCGGGCTGGTCGAATATCCGCGCAAGGGCGTGTGGTCGCTGGTCTTCGTCGCCAGCGAGAAGGAAACCGAGATCAACGAGAAACTTGACCAGGAAGGCGACCCGCTGATTGCCGTGTTCATGCCCTGCACGCCGAACCCGACGACCGGGTTCCTGATGTATGTGCTGAAGTCGGACATCGTGCTGCTCGACATGACGATTGAGGACGGCGCCAAGCTGATTGTCTCGGCCGGGCTGGTGGCGCCGGAGGTGAAAAGCAAGATGGTGACGCTGAATGGCGAGCCGATCAACGGAACGGTCGCCAATCCGCCACTAGGGCCTCATCCGGCGCGCAGGAGCCGTACGGCCTCGTCGCGGCCGAACAAATAGAGCAGCAGGCGCAGCGCCTCGCCGCGGTCGGATTGCAATTCCGGGTCGCGTGACAGGATAAGCCTTGCATCGTCGCGGGCTGCCTCCAGGAGATCGGCATGCGCCTCGATGCGCGCCACCTGGAACCCCGGTGTGCCGGACTGGCGGGTGCCCAACAGCTCGCCTTCGCCGCGCAATTTCAGGTCTTCCTCGGCGATCAAGAAGCCGTCCTCGGTCTCGCGCATCACCGACAGCCGGCGTTTTGCGGTCTCGCCGAGCGGATCCTTGTAGAGCAGCACGCAAGAGGAGGGCTTGTCGCCGCGCCCGACCCGTCCGCGTAGCTGGTGCAGCTGTGCAAGGCCGAAACGCTCGGCATGTTCGATGACCATGACGGTAGCGTCGGGCACGTCGACGCCGACCTCGATGACCGTGGTGGCGATCAGGATGCGGGTTTCGCCCTCCTTGAAGGCGCGCATCGCCTCGTCTTTCTCGGCGCCCTTCATGCGGCCGTGGACAAGGCCGATGCGGTCGCCGAACAGCGGTTTCAGCGAGGCAAAGCGATCCTCGGCCGACATCAGCTTGATCTCTTCGGACTCCTCGACCAGCGGGCAGATCCAGTAGATTTTCTGGCCGCCGGCGACGGCATCCTGCATGCGGGCGACCAGTTCGTCGAGCCGTTCCAGCGGCAGCGTGACGGTGCGGATCGGCTGGCGACCGGCCGGCTTTTCCGTCAGCTTGGAGACATCCATGTCGCCGAAGGCGGTCAGCACCAGCGTGCGCGGGATCGGTGTGGCCGTCATCACCAGCATGTCGGGCGCATCGCCCTTGGCGGTGATCGCAAGCCGCTGATGGACGCCGAAACGATGCTGCTCGTCGATGACGGCCAGCACCAGATCGTGGAAGGTAACCGTCTCCTGGAACAGCGCGTGGGTGCCGACGACGATGTCGATCTCGCCGCTTGCCAGGCCGGCCAGTGTTTCGGTGCGTTCGCGGCCCTTTTCGCGGCCGGTGAGTATGGCGATGCGCAGCCCGACTCTGGCGGCGAGCGGCGCGATCGTCGCCAGATGTTGGCGCGCCAGGATTTCGGTCGGTGCCATCAGTGCCGCTTGGCCGCCGGCCTCGACGGCGCGCGCCATGGCAAGCAGCGCGACCACCGTCTTGCCTGAGCCGACATCGCCCTGCAGCAGCCGCAGCATGCGCTCGGGGTCGGCAAGGTCGGCATTGATTTCGGCCAGCGCGAATTCCTGGCTTGCGGTCAGCGAATAGGGAAGGGCTGCGCGCAGTTTCTCGACGATGCGGCCGTCGCCGACCAGGGGGCGGCCGGACAGGCGGCGGATCTTTGCCCGCACCAGCGCCAGCGAGACCTGGCCCGCCAGCAACTCGTCATAGGCAAGACGCCGCCAGGCCGCGCCGTCGATGGAAACGTCGATGGGATCGGCCGGATTGTGGATGCGGGTAAGCGCGTCGGCAAAGGTGGGAAAGGTGTGCCGGCGCATGAAGGCGCCATCCTGCCACTCCGGAAATTCGGGCAGGCGCGCCAGCGCCTGGCCGAACGCGCGGCGCAGCACCTTGCCCGAGAGCCCTGCGGTGAGCGGGTAGACCGGTTCGACCAGCGGCAGGTTCTCTGCTTCGCTGGCCAGCGCGATATGGTCGGGGTGGACCATGGTCGGACGGCCGTTGAACCATTCCATGCGGCCCGAGACCACGACATGCTCGCCCACGGGCATTGCCTTTTCGAGATAGGCGGCGTGCGCATGAAAGAAGGTCAGGCCGATCTCGCCGGTATCGTCATGGGCAAAGACCCTGTAAGGCACCGACCGGTTGCCGCGCGGCGGCGGCTGGTGACGGTCGATGCGCACGTCGAGGGTCACGATCTGGCCTTCCGCGGAACCGGCGATGCCCGGCCGGCTGCGGCGGTCGATGACGGTGTGCGGCAGCACGAACAGCAGGTCGCCCGCGCGGGCCGCTCGATCACCAAGATCCGCCGTGACGACCTTCTCGATCAGCGCGCCGACCTTGGGTCCGACGCCGGCAAGCGAAGTGATCGGAACAAACAGCGGATCGAGGATGGAAGGACGCATGATGTCAGCTTATGTCGCGACGGCCACAGCGCAAGGCTGACAGCCCCTTCTATCCACGCTATATGCGCCGCAGCAAGTGAGGATGCGCCACAATGACCGGAACGAAACGATCAAGCGAGGGGCTGGACGCCCACCGCCGCAAGCTGTTGTTCCGCTCGTGGCACCGCGGCATGCGCGAGATGGATCTCATTCTCGGCACCTTCGCCGACGCCGAGATCGGCGCCTTGACGGCTGAGGAAATCGAACAATATGAGAGGCTCCTCGACATTTCCGACACCGAATTCCTGCCGCTGATCACCGGTGAACGCCCGATCCCGGCGGATATCGATTGTCCTGTCCTGCAAAAGATCCTGGCGTCCCGCCGGACCATGACTTTCTGAACAAAAGCAATTCCAGGAAAAGTGCGAAGCGGTTTTCCCCACAGGAATTGCGACAAACAAAGACCGTGATTTGATGAGCCTCATTCCCACCATTGGTCTGCCGAAAGGCCGTGCCGGCCAGTTCATCGTCGATGGTGTCGCCGATGGATACGAGGCGTTTGCACTGGTGCAGGCCGCATTCGAGATCGCGCCCGACAAGCCGGTGCTGTTCGTGGCGCGCGACGGCCAGCGCCTGCCTGTTATCATCGAGGCACTGGCCTTTGCCGCGCCCGGACTGCCGGTGCTGGAACTGCCGGCCTGGGACTGTCTGCCCTACGATCGCGTCTCGCCCGGCTCGGATGCCGCCGCCAAGCGCCTCGACGCGCTGACGGCCATGATCGCGCTGGCGAAGAAGCCGCATCGCGCCGTCATCCTCACCACCGCCAATGCGCTGCTGCAGCGCATTCCGCCGGCTGATCTGGTCGAGGCACAGACCTTTCATGCCAGGCCTGGCAACCAGATCGACATGAACGCGCTGATTGCGCGGCTGGAAACGTCCGGCTTCGAGCGGGTGCCGACAGTTCGCGGCATCGGCGAGTTCGCGGTGCGCGGCGGCATTCTCGACCTTTTCGCGCCCGGCTGGACCGAGGCGCTCAGGCTCGATTTCTTCGGCGACACGCTGGAATCGATCCGCGTCTTCGATGCCGCCACCCAGCGCACCACCGGCCAGCGCAAGTCGATGGCGCTGCAGGCGATGAGCGAAGTGGCGCTGACGCCTGAAACCATCAGCCGCTTCCGCCGCTCCTATATCGAAGCCTTTGGCGCGCCGCAGCGCGACGACGGGCTCTACACGGCAGTCAGTGAGGGCAGGCGGTTCGCCGGCATGGAGCATTGGCTGCCGTTCTTCTATGAGCGGCTGGAGACGGTGTTCGACTATCTGCCGGATACGCCTGTGGTTTTCGACCATCTGGCGCATGAGGCGCTGGCCGAGCGCCACACACTGATCCTCGATCACTATGAAGCGCGCAAAAAGCAGGCCGATGCTGCGCTGAAGGATGCCGTGCCCTACAAGCCGGTGGCGCCGGATCTGCTCTACCTCTCGCCGGAGAACCTGATCGCCTCGCTCGGTCCACGCGAAGCGATCGACTTCACGCCCTTCGACGCGCCCGATGCCGGCGCGAAAAAGGTCTATCACGCCGGCTCGCGCCATGGCCGCAGCTTCGTCGAGGAGCGCGCCGATCCAAATATCAACGTCTTCGATGTCGTCGTCAGGCATATCGCCGACGAGCGCGCGGCACGTCGGCGTATTGTCATCGCCGGCTGGACAGAGGGTTCGCTCGACCGGCTTGGCCAGATCCTCACCGAGCATCATCTGGGCAATCTCAAGCAGGTCGAGACGCTGGCGCAAGCCGAACAGCTCGAGCCGGGGCAGGCGGCATTGGCCGTGCTGCCGCTTGAATCCGGCTTCGAGACCGAAAAACTGGTCGTCGTCGCCGAACAGGATATTTTGGGCGACCGGCTGATCCGGCGTTCCAAGCGCAAGAAGCGCGCCTCCGACTTCATCGCGGAGGCCTCTGCGCTGTCGGCCGGCGATATCGTCGTCCACACTGACCATGGCATTGGCCGCTTCATCGGCCTGCGCACCATCGAGGCGGTCGGCGCGCCGCATGACTGCCTGGAAATCCACTATGCCGGCGATGACCGGCTGTTCCTGCCGGTCGAAAACATCGAGCTTCTGTCGCGTTATGGCTCCGACTCCGCCGAGGCGACGCTGGACAAGCTGGGTGGCGGCGCTTGGCAGTCGCGCAAGGCCAAGCTGAAGCGGCGCCTGCTCGACATGGCCGGGCAACTGATCCGTATCGCCGCCGAGCGGCAGATGCGCGCCGCGCCGGCGCTGGTGCCGGCCGAAGGTCTCTATGACGAATTCGCCGCGCGTTTCCCCTATGAGGAAACCGACGACCAGCAGACGGCCATCGACTCGGTCAGGGATGACCTCGGCGCCGGCAAGCCGATGGACCGGCTGATCTGCGGCGATGTCGGCTTCGGCAAGACCGAAGTGGCACTGCGCGCCGCCTTCATCGCGGCGATGGAAGGGTTCCAGGTCGCGGTCGTGGTGCCGACGACGCTGTTGTCACGCCAGCATTTCAAGACCTTTTCCCAGCGCTTCTCGGGCCTTCCCGTCCGCGTCGCGCAGGCCTCGCGGCTGGTCGGTGCCAAGGAACTGGCGGAGACGAAGAAGGCTCTGGCCGAGGGGCAGGTCGACATCGTTGTCGGCACCCATGCGCTGCTCGGCTCCTCGATCTCGTTCAAGAATCTCGGCCTGCTGATCATCGACGAGGAGCAGCACTTTGGCGTCAAGCACAAGGAACGGCTGAAGGATCTGAAGACCGATGTCCATGTGCTGACGCTGTCGGCGACGCCGATCCCGCGTACGCTGCAACTGGCGCTGACGGGCGTGCGCGAACTGTCGCTGATCGCCACGCCGCCGGTCGACCGCATGGCGGTGCGCACCTTCATCTCGCCCTTCGATCCGTTGGTCATTCGCGAGACGCTGCTTCGCGAGCGTTATCGTGGCGGACACTCCTTCTATGTCGTCCCGCGCATCAGCGATCTCTCGGAAATCCATGATTTCCTGAAAGAATCGATGCCCGAACTGAAAGTGGCTGTGGCCCACGGCCAGATGCCGCCAGGCGAACTCGACGACATCATGAACGCCTTCTATGATGGGCAATACGATGTGCTTCTGTCGACCACCATCGTCGAATCCGGCCTCGACATCCCGACCGCCAACACGCTGATCATCCATCGCGCCGACATGTTCGGCCTCTCGCAGCTCTATCAGTTGCGCGGCCGCGTCGGCCGCTCCAAGGTGCGCGCCTACGCGCTGTTCACGCTGCCGGCCAACCGCAAACTGACTGACACGGCCGAGCGCCGGCTGAAAGTGCTGCAGTCGCTCGACACGCTGGGCGCCGGCTTCCAGCTCGCCAGCCACGATCTCGACATAAGGGGTGCCGGTAATCTCTTGGGCGAAGAGCAGTCCGGCCATATCAAGGAGGTCGGCTTCGAGCTCTACCAGCAGATGCTGGAAGAGGCCGTCGCCGAGGTGAAGGATTCCGGCGAGGTCCAGGATGGCGGCTGGTCGCCGCAGATCGCCGTCGGCACGGCGGTGATGATCCCGGAAAGTTATGTGCCGGACCTGCAGCTCAGGCTGGCGCTTTACCGCCGCCTCGGCGACCTCGAAAACACCGAGGAGATCGACGCTTTCGGCGCCGAACTGATCGACCGTTTCGGCCCGCTGCCGGACGAGGTGAAGCATCTCTTGAAGATCGTCTTCATCAAGGCGCTCTGCCGCAAAGCCAATGTCGAGAAGCTCGATGCGGGCCCGAAGGGCGTCGTCATTCATTTCCGCAAGCGCGAGTTCTCCAACCCGGTCGCCCTGGTCAAGTTCATCGGCGAGCAGGGTTCGCTGGCCAAGATCCGCCCCGACCACAGCGTCGTCTTCACCCGCGATTGGCCGACCGCCGAGAAGCGGCTGGCGGGCTCGGCGGTGGTCATGACGCAACTGGCGCGCCTTGTTGAGAAGGCTGTGTAGCCCACCCGACCCATTCGCCAGTGCTGAAATTCCGGTCTAGAATAGGAAATCGGCTTCGTGTATGGAGCCGCCAACCCATATAGGGGCGGAAAAGGCGGGCGAGGGTGCTCGCCGGAAAGAGTGTTGGGTGCAGCGATGACGAAATGGTCGCCGAATTCGTGGAGAGCAAAGCCGATCAAGCAGGTTCCTGCCTATCCGGACCTTGCCGCGCTGAAGAACACCGAAGCTCAGCTCGCCACCTTTCCGCCGCTGGTCTTTGCCGGTGAGGCGCGCAAGCTGACGAAGCAACTCGCGGCGGTCGCTGCCGGTGAGGCGTTCCTGCTCCAGGGCGGCGATTGCGCCGAAAGCTTTGCCGAACACGGCGCCGACAACATCCGCGACTTCTTCCGGGTCTTCCTGCAGATGTCGGTCGTCTTGACCTTCGCCGGCGCACAGCCCGTGGTGAAGGTCGGTCGCGTTGCCGGCCAGTTCGCCAAGCCGCGTTCGTCCGACAATGAGACCAAGGGCGAGGTGACGCTGCCGAGCTATCGCGGCGACATCATCAACGGCATCGAATTCGACGCCAAGTCCCGTATTCCCGATCCTGCCCGCCAGGAAATGGCGTACCGCCAGTCGGCGGCGACGCTCAACCTTCTGCGCGCCTTCGCCCAGGGCGGTTATGCCAGCCTGGAGAACGTGCATCGCTGGATGCTCGGCTTCGTCGCCGACAGCCCGCAGGGCGAAAAGTACGAGTCGCTCGCCAACCGCATCACCGAGACAATGGACTTCATGAAGGCCGTCGGCATCACCTCGGAGACCAATTACGCGCTGCGCGAGACCGATTTCTACACCAGCCATGAAGCGCTGCTGCTTGGCTATGAGGAAGCTCTGACCCGCGTCGATTCGACCTCCGGCGACTGGTATGCCACGTCAGGCCACATGATCTGGATCGGCGACCGCACACGTCAGCCCGATCATGCCCATGTCGAGTATTGCCGCGGCATCAAGAACCCGCTCGGCCTGAAATGCGGCCCGTCGCTGACCGCTGACGGCTTGCTGGAGCTGATCGACCTGCTCAACCCCGAGAACGAGCCCGGCCGGCTGACGCTGATCGCCCGCTTCGGCTCCGACAAGGTCGCCGACCATCTGCCGAAGCTGGTGCGGGCGGTGCAGAAGGAAGGCCGCAGCGTGGTCTGGTCGTCGGACCCGATGCATGGCAACACGATCGAAGCCGCCGGTTACAAGACGCGGCCGTTCGACCGCATCCTGAAGGAGGTGCAGACCTTCTTCGAGGTGCACCGCGCCGAAGGCACGCATCCGGGCGGCATCCATGTCGAGATGACCGGCAAGAACGTCACCGAATGCACGGGTGGTGCGCGCGCCATCACGGCCGAGGAATTGCAGGACCGCTACCACACGCATTGCGACCCGCGCCTCAATGCCGATCAGGCGATCGAGCTGGCCTTCCTGGTGTCGGATCTCCTGAAGAAAAGCCATCCGGTGCAGCACAAGCAGGCCGTCAACGGCTGATCCTGCCGATCCCAAACGACCAACATGCGAAGGCGCCTGAGAAATCCGGCGCCTTTCCTTGTTCCGGGACGATGTTCGCCACACGGTCGTCGCGTCAAACCTTACGAAAATTTATGCTGACGCGACCTCCCCAAAACCAAGATTGGGGTGAAGGTTCGCGCTCGACCCGATCATCGGTGGCAAGGATTCGACGAATGGCGATGGAAGACGCTACCCAGGAGCACCTCGAGAACGCCGAGCATGCCGAACATGCCGCGCATGAGGGCAATCCCTTTCTGACCACGGTCTCCGTCACAATAGCGGTGTTGGCGGTTCTCGCCGCGACGGTCGGCAGCTTCGAGTCGCTCGAAACCGCGGAGGCGATAAACGACAAGAGCGAGGCGGCCTATCTCCAGAACAAGGCCAGCGATCAGTGGAGTTTCTTCCAGGCAAAGAGCATCAAGAAGAACAGCTATGAGATCGCGGCGGCGACGGGTGGCCCAGGAACCGACCAATTTCAGGCCGCCGCGAAGCGCAATGAAGCCGATGGTGCAGAGATCCAGGCCAAGGCGACCGAATTTGAAAAGCAGGTCGACGAAAAGCTGCGCGATAGCGACGTGCGCGAACGACGTCATCATGTCCTGACGCTGGCGGTGACGCTGCTGCACATCTCGATCGCCGTCGCGACGCTCTCCATCATCACCCGTGGCAAGCGCTGGCCGTGGATCGGCTCGCTGGCGCTGGGCGCCCTGGGTGTGATCGCGGCCGGCTTCGCCTATCTCTGAATTCGTCTATGTCTGATTGAGCCGGCCGGGCATCGCCATCCAATTGGGAAGAGGCCCGCATTGCCTGTCGACGGCGACTGGCGTCAGTCCTTCTTGTAGAGCAGCCAGCTCTTGCCGGCGCGGCCGGCCATCGTCGAATGTTTGGTGACGCGGTTGCGGCCGCTCACTTTCGAACGGTAGAGCGCCCGGTCGGCCTTGGTGTAGAGGTCCTCCGGGCCTTCGGCCTCGGATGCCATGCAGATGCCCATCGAGACGGTCACCGTGCCGTAATTCATGCCGGTCTGGCTGCTGGTGAACGGCGTCTGCTCGATCAGGGCGCGAATGCGCTCGGCGATCTCGTAGGTGGCGTCTTCGCTGGCACCCTCGACGATCAGCGCAAACTCCTCGCCGCCGGTGCGGGCGACGAACATGTCGCCGCGAATGCTGGTCTGGAAAATCTCGGCGATGATCTGGATGATCTTGTCGCCGACAGGATGGCCGTAGCGGTCATTGATGTCCTTGAACCGATCGATGTCGGCAAGGATCAAGGCGTTGAACAGGATGCCCTTGTTGCTGGTGTAGATCCGGGTGATTTCCTTGTCGAAGGCGCGGCGGTTCCAGATTTGGGCCAACGGATCCGTATCGGCCAGCCGCTTGTATTCCTCGAGCTTCGACTTGACGCTTTCGAGTTCGGCCGTCTTGTCGCTAAGCGTCGAAGCGATCTGCTTGCCGTGATCGATCGTCGAATTGGTGGCAACGGCCATGGCGTTGGCGATTTTTTGCAGAAGATCCTGCGAGAGCAGGCTGCGGCCACTCAGGCCATTCGATGTCTCGTCGAGGATCCTGCCGTATTTTTCGATGTGGCTGCGTTCGCTCCGCAAAAGCGCCGCGACCTCCTCGAGTTCCCTAGCGATGACGTCCCGCGCATGCTCGACGATGCCGGGGCCGTGGTTCTGGGCAAAGAAGGCGCGTCCGATCTGATCCAGCTCGTCCTGCGTCGGCCGGCTGCTCAGCGACACGACGGCGAGACTGAGTTCGCGGTTGGTGCCGCTCAATGCCTCGTAGAAGATTTCGTAATTGCGCGGCAGGCCGAGGACGCCAAGCTGGCGCATGGTGGCAACAACCGTGGCTGCGATGTCGGTGCTTCGTTCGGTTGTGGCGGCTGCCGGCTGCATGTCTGATCCACTCTTCCCCTCGGATCCCGGCGCGGAATTTGCGGGTTCCATTGATCGCCGACCTGGGGAGCGCGACCTGATCGTCCAGAACATCTTGCGAAGAGACGCGTCCCCACCCGCCATCTTCGCTTGGCGTGACCATAGATGCGTTGGCGCTAAAGTTTCCTTAATCCGCACGACTTCCACAGGTTTTTCGCTACCTGTGGCTGTAGAAGCATAAATTTTGTACCACCATCGCGGGACAGAGCCCAGTTTTGAAGGCTTTGACTTCGAAATCCGGGCGTTGTGCTGATGGAAATGAAACTGAATTTCGAATCCGTCATGCCAATCGATGTCGCATTTGCTTGCGCGCAACCACCGCAAAGCTGGAATCCTGGCAACGATGTTGGGCGAGGTTTCTCCAGGGAGTGCCGAAATGAGTGACAGTCACCAGGGATCATGCCTGTGCGGCGCGGTCCGCTTCCGGACAAGGGGAGCATTGCGCGGCGTCGTCTACTGTCATTGCTCGCAATGCCGGAAGCAAAGCGGGCATTTCTATGCCGCGACCAACGTCGCCGACGCCGACATCGTTATCGAAGGCACGGAAAGCATCACATGGTATGAAGCGTCCGCTTTCGCCGGGCGCGGCTTCTGCAGGACATGCGGGTCCGTGCTTTTCTGGAAGCCAAGGGCTCAAGACTATATTTCGGTCATGGCGGGAGCGTTCGACAAGCCGACAGGTCTCAAGGGCGACTGTCATATCTTTGTTGGTGACAAGGGCGACTATTATTCGATCGACGACGGGCTGCCGCAGTTTGAAAAGTCGACGCCTTCGATAGCGGTCGCTGAATGAATTTTGGACGAGACGCCTTATTCCCTTGATCGGGCCGTTGCTTTATCTCGTGCCGATAACTCGGAATGAGGTTTGGGCATGCAGCGGCTGATCGACGCTTTTTTCAATTCGGTGCGGGCGTTTCGCAAGCTGGCCGCCAGCGAGAAGGCTTTCCAGCAGGAACTGATGCTGCTGGTGCTCGCCCTGCCGGCGGCGTGGTTCGTTTCGGTCTCCTGGCGCGGTTATGCCCTGCTGATCGGGGCGGTGCTGTTGCTGATCATGGTCGAGGTGCTGAACACCGGCATCGAGGCGGCCTGCGATGCCTTCAGCCGGGAGTTCAATGTCGACATCCAACTGGCCAAGGATTGCGGCTCGCTGGCGGTGCTGATCTCGGTGGTCATCGTCGCCGGCGTCTGGGGCATTGCGCTCATCGAGCGGCTCACCGGCTTTCCGATCTGACCTTCCGAGTGAGGCCGGCGGCATCACTGCTCCCGGCGACGTTCCCGCTTGGCGATGTGGCGGGCGACAAGCCAGGCCAGCACGGCCACGGTGAGGCCAATGCCGAGCCCGATGAACAGCCGCTCGTGGCGCATCAGCGCCTGGCCAACGAAATGCTCGGCGCCGAGCCCGAAGACATAGCCGATCGTACTGAACAGCACCGCCCAGATCGTCGATGAGATGGCGTTGAGAATGACGAAGCGGGGTGCTGCTATGGTCGACAGGCCGGCCGCGATGCCACCGACCAGGCGCATGCCGTAGACATAGCGATTCGACAGCACGAAGATGTTGGGATGGGTGTTGAGCAGACGGTAGGCGCGGCGGAAGCCCGGCCGCCTGCGCAACCTGACGACATGGCGGTTGTCGGCGAAACTTCTGCCCAGGATGAAGAAGCAGGTGTCGCCGGCGAAGGCGCCGAGCGCTGCCGCGACAATGGCATGCCACAGCACGAAAACATTCTGGTGGGCGAAGAAACCGCCGAGGATGGCAGCACTTTCCCCTTCGGCGACGCAGCCGAGAAAGACGGCAAGCAGTCCATATTGTTCGATGAAATGATGGATCGCTTCGGTCATGAGGCCGACTGCTGCCGCGCCAGCCTCTCGTCGATGCGCTTGACCGCTTCCGCCAGCCGCACGATCTCGTCGCGCATGCCGATGATCTGGCTGTGGCGCAGTTCATCAAGTTTCTCGTGCAGCGCCATGATCTCGATCTCGGCCTTCAGATTGACCTCGTAATCGTGGGCGGCGTCGATGCGGTCGCGTTCGGTCTGGCGGTTCTGCGCCATCATGATCACCGGCGCCTGCAAGGCGGCGACCATCGACAGCACCAGATTGAGGAAGATGAACGGGTAGGGGTCGAAGGCATCGCGCGTCAGAAGCCAGACATTGCCAACTGTCCAGACAATCAGGAAAGCGATGAAGCCCATGATGAAGGACCAGGAGCCGCCGATGCGGGCGATCGTATCGGCAAGGCGGTCGCCAAAGGTCTGGTGAAAAGCGACCGCCTTGTTGGTGTCCCTGGAGATCGTGGTGCGCTCGAGCGTCGATTGCAGCACCCGGCTCTCCAACTTGCTGAGGCCGTCCGGCCGTCGCTTGAGCCAGCGGTTCGCCAGGTCGTCGATTGTCTTGTACATGGCCGTCTCCGTCGTCGGTGGAGATAGACGTAGAGGCTGCCGCCTCTCGCGGGAAGTGTTACATTCAAGCCAACAGCGAGGGACCCATGGCCGATTTCCAGAAAATTCGCCTGCGCGCGGCAAAACGCAAGGGCGGCGAAGCGGAGCTTGCAACGCTGCTCGGGCCAGTGCCCGACAATGCCGCGGTCGCCGATATCCCGGACGATCGCATTCTCTCGACCATGGCCGAGCGGATCTTTGCCGCCGGTTTCGTCTGGCGCGTCATCGAGCAGAAATGGCCCGGTTTCGAAGAGGCGTTTCTGCGCTTCGAGCCGAAGCGGCTGTTGTTCCAGCCTGACGATTTCTGGCACGATCTGGCTTCCGATCAGCGCATCGTGCGCAACCCGCAGAAAATCAAATCCGTCCGCGACAACGCTGCCTTCGTCGAACGCGTGTCGAAGGAGCATGGCGGCTTCGGCGAATTCCTCGCCAATTGGCCTGCCGACGACCAGGTCGGACTGATGGCCTATCTCGGCAAGCATGGCAGCCGACTGGGCGGCAATACAGGCCAGTATTTCCTTCGCTGGCTGGGCTGGGACGCCTTCGTCATCTCGGCCGATATGGCGGCAGCGCTTCGTGACGCCGGCCTCGACATCGCCGAAAGCCCGACCTCGAAGAAGGATCTCGACAAGATCCAGGCCCAGATCAATCAATGGGTGGCGGACACAGGCCTGCCGCGCCGGCACATTTCGCGCATCCTGGCGATGTCGATCGGCGAGAACCATTCTCCGCAGTCGTTGCGCGAATATATGGGCGACGACTGATCGACGGTCTCGACACGATTGACCACGTCAATCGGTCCGACACGATTGACCACGTCAATCGGTCCGACACGATTGACCATGTCAATCGGTCCGGGGTTGGTCCAAGCGAACGCCATTGCGAGGCGAATTTTGCCGCGCTAAGTCAGCAGGCATGACCAAGAAGCCCGACATACTGCGCATCGCGATCGCCCAGCTTAACCCGACCGTCGGCGATGTCGCCGGCAATCTCGCCAAGGCCCGCGAGGCGAGGGCGGATGCCGCGCGCCAGGGCGCCGATCTCGTGCTCTACACAGAGCTTTTCCTTGCCGGCTATCCCCCGGAGGATCTGGTGCTGAAGCCGGCCTTCCTGAAGGCCTGCGAAAAGGCGGCGCAGGAGTTTGCCGCCGATACGTCGGATGGCGGCCCCGGCGTCATCATCGGCACGCCGCTGAAGCGTAAGAGCGGCACGCACAATTCGATCATCGTCGCCGACGCCGGCAAGATCATCGCCGAACGCTACAAGCTCGACCTGCCGAATTATGGCGAGTTCGACGAGAAGCGCGTGTTCCAGGTTGGACCCGAGATCCAGGGACCGGTCAATTTCCGTGGCGTGCGCATCGGCATTCCGATTTGCGAGGATATCTGGGGCGATGTCGGCATCTGCGAATCGCTGGCGGAAAGCGGGGCGGAAATCCTGCTGGTGCCGAACGGCTCGCCTTACTATCGCGCCAAGATCGATGTCCGCCACCAGGTGGTCATCCGTCAGGTCATCGAATGCGGGCTGCCGATCACCTATGCCAATCAGCTTGGCGGCCAGGATGAGCTGATCTTCGACGGCGCATCGTTTGCCATCGGCGCCGACAAGACATTGGCTTTCCAGATGAGCCAGTTCGAGGAAGCGGTCGACGTCATCACGTGGAAGCGCGGGGAGGACGGCTGGGTCTGCTCGGAAGGGCCGATGTCGAAGATCCCCGAGCGGGAGGAGGCCGACTATCGCGCCTGCATGCTGGGCCTGCGCGACTACGTCAACAAGAACGGCTTCAAGAATGTGGTGCTCGGCCTGTCCGGCGGCATCGATTCGGCGATCTGCGCGGCCCTTGCCGTCGACGCGCTCGGGGAAGAGCGGCTGCGCGCGGTGATGATGCCCTACCGCTACACCTCGAAGGATTCGCTCAAGGACGCCGAGGATTGCGCCCGCGCGCTCGGCTGCCGCTATGACATTGTGCCGATCTTCGAGCCGGTCGAAGGTTTCCTGCATGCGCTGACGCAGCTCTTCGAGGGCACCAAGGAAGGCATCACCGAGGAGAACCTGCAGAGCCGCGCGCGCGGCACCATCCTGATGGCGATTTCCAACAAGTTCGGCTCGATGGTGGTCACGACAGGCAACAAGAGCGAGATGTCGGTCGGCTATGCCACGATCTATGGCGACATGAACGGCGGCTTCAATCCAATCAAGGACCTCTACAAGATGCAGGTCTACGCGCTGTCGCGCTGGCGCAACAGCCATGTGCCGCCGGGCGCGCTCGGGCCATCGGGCGAGGTCATCCCGAAGAATATCATCGACAAGGCGCCGTCGGCGGAGTTGCGCGAGAACCAGACCGACCAGGATTCGCTGCCGCCCTATCCGGTGCTGGACGACATTCTCGAATGCCTGGTCGAGAATGAGATGGGCGTCGACGACATCGTCGCGCGCGGCCATGACCGGGCGACGGTGACGCGCATCGAACACCTGCTCTACATCGCCGAATACAAGCGCCGGCAGGCGGCACCGGGTGTGAAGATAACCCGGAAGAATTTCGGGCGCGACCGCCGCTATCCCATCACCAACCGTTTCAGGGATCGTGGGTAAGCGTTCGTCCGTTGGGCGAAATAGACGGTACCGCGAGGATGCAACATGCCGGACTGTGAGATCAGCTTTGACCTCGCGCGGATCGATTTCCGTGCGACCTCCGACCTGTTGATGGCGAGCTATTGGGGGGCTGGACGCAGCGATGAGTTTCATCGCCAGGCCTTCGCCAATTCGTTCTGCGCGGCCGGCTACATCGATGGCAAGCAGGTCGGTTTCGGCAGGGCAATCACCGACCGCACGGTGTTCGCCTATCTCGCCGACATCATCGTCTGGCCGCAGAATCGCGGGCAGGGCATCGGCCAGCGGCTGGTGCAGGCACTCATCGATCATCCCGAGCTCGGTAACGTCTCGCACTGGAGCCTGTCGACCGGTGATGCGCATGGGGTCTACGAAAAGCTGGGCTTCAAGGCATCGACCGACGGTCGATACATGCGCTTGGACCGCATGCCCCAGTGATCGGCGCGCGGCGAACGGCTTCTGCCACCGTTGTTGCAAAATAATCGCAGTGGTTGGACCAGATATGCTTTTGGGCAGAGCCCGTCTTGGCGATGCATCAGAGCGTCTCTATAAGGACCACTCCGCGATTCACTTGCGGGAGATCCGAATGGCAGTATTTAAGATGGTAATGCGAGGCCGCGAAGCCTAGGTCTCATCCGGCGCCCCGCGAAGGTCCGTCCTTCGCATTGGAGCCGGTTTGAGCACAGGCTTTTGCCGATGCCGGTCGCCGCCCGACTACGGGCGTAACGCCAAAATATGCCACTCCGCTTCTGGGCAATCATTCGCCCCTTGCGCGGCTTCTTCAATTTTCGACCTTACTGGGATCGGGCTCGTTTGCGCCCGAATGACATCATGGCTCGTTTCAAGATCGATTTGCGCGCGAGCGCCTTTCGTAGCGTTCTTGGTTTCACGCTTACCCATTGGCGGCGCCAGCCCTGGCGGCTTTCGCTGATCATGGGTGGTTTCCTGCTGTCGACGCTGGCAGACGTCCTGACGCCGCTCTATTCCGGCCGGCTGGTCGACGCCGTCGCCAGCAGCGCCGGCGCGGACGCCATTGCCTGGAATGCCGCGATGACGGCGTTTTCGATGTTGATGGCGCTTGCCTTGACGGGCGTCGTGCTGCGGAACCTGGCGTTCATGGGCATCGTCGAACTGACGCTGAAGATGATGGCCGACATCGCCGCCGATGCCTTCCATCGCGTCCAGCGCTTTTCCACCGACTGGCACGCCAACTCGTTTGCCGGCTCGACCGTGCGCAAGGTGACGCGCGGCATGTGGGCGCTCGACCTGCTCAACGACACCATCCTGATCGCGCTGCTGCCGTCGGTGGTCATGCTCGTCGGCTCGACGCTGCTGCTTGGCTGGTTCTGGCCGCTGATGGGTGTGGTCGTCGCCGCCGGCTCGGTGCTGTTCATCATGGTGACGGCGATGCTGTCGCTTGGATATGTCGCGCCGGCGGCCAGGCTCGCCAACACCTGGGACACGCGCCTCGGCGGTTCGCTTGCCGACGCTGTCAGCTGCAACGCCGTGGTCAAGGGCTTTGGCGCCGAGGAGCGCGAAGAGCGCCGCCTCGCCAGGGTTGTCGCCAAATGGCGGGCGCGCACGCGGCGCACCTGGGTGCGCGGCACCGTCAACGGCACCACGCAAGGGGCGCTGCTGCTGGTCATGCGCGCCGCTGTGATCGGCCTGTCGCTGCTCTTGTGGTCGTGGGGGCAGGCGAGCGCCGGCGACGTCGCCTTCGTGCTGACCTCGTTCTTCGTGCTGCAGGGCTATCTCAGGGATATCGGCACGCATATCCGCAATTTGCAGCGTTCGATCAACGACATGGAGGAACTGGTCGATTTCCAGTCCGAACCGCTCGGCATCGAAGACCGGCCCGGCGCCAGGCCGATCCGGATCACGCAAGGGTCGATCAGCTTCGACAAGGTCACTTTTCACTACGGCAATCACCGGTCGCCGCTCTATCGCGACTTTTCGGTTGATATCGCGCCGGGTGAACGCGTCGGGCTCGTCGGTCACTCCGGTTCGGGCAAGACGACCTTCGTCAAGCTGATCCAGCGGCTCTATGACGTCAATGCGGGCAAGATCCTGATCGACGGCCAGGACATCTCGCAGGTGGCGCAGGCGTCGCTGCGCGGGCAGATCGCGATCGTCCAGCAGGAGCCGATCCTGTTCCATCGCTCGCTGGCCGAAAACATCGCCTATGCCAGGCCGAACGCGACCCAGGAGGAGATCGAGCATGCCGCGAAGCTGGCGAGCGCGCATGACTTCATCACCAGCCTGCCGAAGGGATATGGCACGCTGGTCGGCGAGCGCGGCGTGAAATTGTCGGGCGGCGAGCGGCAGCGCGTGGCGATCGCGCGCGCCTTCCTGGCCGATGCGCGCATCCTGATCCTGGACGAGGCGACGTCGAGCCTCGATTCGGAATCGGAGGTGATGATCCAGCAGGCGATGGAGCGGCTGATGGTCGGGCGCACCACGCTGGTCATCGCCCACCGGCTGTCGACGGTGCGGGCGCTCGACAGGCTGCTGGTCTTCGATCGCGGCAACATTGTCGAAGAAGGCTCGCATGACGAGTTGATCCGGCTGAAAGGCGGCATCTACCGCCGCCTGTTCGAGCGTCAGGCGCTCGAACTGACCAAGGGACTGGTCGTTTGACCCGAGATGGCCTCCGGCATCGGCCGGAGGCCATCTCCATCAGGCGCTGTCAGCCGGAGTGACCTGCGCAGCATGCTCTTGCGGCATTCCCGCGGTTTAGACGTTTTTTACGATGCCGGGGAACGACACGCCATTTCTACCACTGGTTGTCATATATTTACGCAAAAGCAATCCAGGTAGCGTAAGCCCGTATCCTGGGATCAGATTGGTCAGCGCGGGATTTCGGCTTCACTTATGCATCTTGCTTCCGAAGATACTGGTGCGGAAAAAGCAGCTGCGCCGCCGGTGCTGGCAATTCACCATGGCTCGGTTCGGCCACTCGCCGCCGAAGATCTCGAGCGGGTCGCCGCACTCTTCCTGACGAAGTTTCGCCGTCGGCGACGTCACCTCCTCGATCGTGCGATCGCTGAGGTGGCCGAGTATATGAGCAAGATCTATCTCGACCCTGCCGGGCAGCCAGGCGCGAGCAACGCTCTTGTCCAGATCAACCCGCAGGGAGATCTGGGTGGCTTCCTCGGTGTCCTGAAGGCCCGCTACGAGCTCAACGGCGCGACATTGAATGCCGCAATCATTGGTCCGCTCATGGCTGACACCGGCACCGATCACGGTTCGGCCGGGCCGCAATTGCTGCGTGCCGTGCATCAAGGCGAATTCGATCTGCACCTCACCGATTCGGCCAACCGGGTATCCCTGGCCTTCGCGCGCCCGATGAAATATCAGCTGCTGCCGGCGCATTGCCTGGGATGGACCCGCATTTTCCGCCCGGCCGCGGTGGCCTCCGCCGTGGCGCGCGGTAAATGGCCGGGTCTGCCGCGCTTCGTGCTCGATCCCTGCGCCCGAGCATTCGACGCTTTTACGAGAAAAAGGTTCGAGCCGCCTGTCCAGCATTCCTCGTCACACCGGGTCCATCGCGAGCCGATGGATGCCGCGCAGTTTGCGGAGCGGCTGCCGGCCATTATCTCAGATTACGCGCTTCGGCCGCGCTGGCAGGATGGCGAACTGCCACGGCTGCTCGCGCTGGCGGCCGAGAAACGGGCCGACGGCCCCCTTCATTTTGGTGGGACCTACGACGAGACTGGTAAAATGCTCGGTTGCTACGCTTTCTACGGGCAGGCCGGCGGCATCGCGAACCTGTTGCAACTCCAGTCCTCTGGACCTCACTGGGGTGCGACGCTGGATGGCGTGATGAAGGACGCGTGGAATATGGGCTGCGCAGGCATCATCGGGCAGACGCAGAGCAGGTTCATGCCGCAACTCTTCAGCTACAAGAATGTCTTCTTCCGCTATGCCGGGGGGACGATGGTGCGCTCGCGCATCCCCGAGGTCGCGCAAGCGGTCCGCTCCGGCGACATCTTTATCGGTGGGTTGATGGGCGACCGCTGGACCCGCCTCAGTTCCGACGACTTCGGCCGCTGATCGCTTTCAACCAGCTGTTCTGATCGGATAAGGCCATGCGCTTCGCATGGCCTAGTCTTTTCATCGCGCGCATCATGTTCTATGTGTGCCGACCAGCGCGGGGGCGCATCTTGTCAATCACAAAGGCATCCGGTACGCCCCGCTCATGACAGTTACCGTTCGTTTCGCCCCGTCACCGACCGGCCGCATCCATATCGGCAATGCGCGCACCGCTCTGTTCAATTGGCTGTTTGCCCTGAACAACAAGGGCCGCTTCATCCAGCGCTTCGACGACACCGACATTGGCCGTTCGAAGCAGGAATTCGCCGACGCCATCCTCTACGACCTGCATTGGCTGGGCGTTTTTCCCGATGCTACCGAATATCAGTCGCGGCGCTTCGAGGTCTATGACGCGGCGGTCGAGCGGCTGAAGGCAGCGGGCGTTCTCTATGCCTGCTACGAAACACCGGAAGAACTCGATCTTCGGCGCAAGGTGCGCCGCACGCGCGGCCTGCCGCCGGTCTATGGCCGCGAGGCCCTGGCGCTGACGCAGGAGCAGGTGGCCGAATACCAGGCCGACGGGCGCCGGCCGCACTGGCGCTTCCTGCTGCCCAATTTTACCAGCGACCCGCTGCAGCCCGAACGCACCGAGGTTCATTGGAACGATCTGGTGCGTGGCCAGGAAACGGTCGATCTGGCTTCGCTCTCGGATCCAGTGCTGGTGCGCGAGGACGGCACCTATCTCTACACGTTGCCGTCCGTCGTCGACGACATCGAGATGGGTGTCAGCCACGTCATCCGCGGCGACGACCATGTCACCAACACCGGCGTGCAGATTGCCCTGTTCAAGGCGCTGGACGCCGAGCCGCCTGTCTTCGGCCACCACAATCTCTTGACCACCGTCTCGGGCGAGGGGCTGTCTAAGCGCACCGGGGCACTCTCCATCGAAAGCCTGCGCGAGGATGGCATCGAGCCTATGGCCGTCGCGTCGCTCGCCGTTCTGGTCGGCACCTCGGAGAATGTCGCGGCCGCGCATGACCTCGCCGAACTCGCCGGCCGTTTCGATCCGGCCGCGACCTCGAAATCATCGGCCAAGTTCGATCCGGACGAACTGTTCGTGCTCAACCGCGCGCTGATGCACCATATGCCGTTCGACGAGGCGCGCGACAGGCTGATGGTGCTTGGCATCTCCGGCGAACAGGCCGAGCCGTTCTGGCTGGCGGTGCGCGGCAATCTCGACCGGCTGGCCGATGCGGTGGGCTGGTGGCGAATCCTGCGCGAGGGGCCGCAGGACAGACCGGAATTCTCGGACGACGATCGTGACTTCCTCGGACAGGCCTTCGAAGTCCTGCCCGAAGAGCCCTGGAACGGAGCGGTCTGGAAGGACTGGACCGGCAAGATCAGGGAAGCGACAGGGCGCAAGGGCAAGGGGCTGTTCATGCCGCTGAGGCTTGCCCTTACTGGACTGCCTTCGGGGCCGGAGCTTGCAGATTTATTGCCGCTGATGGGTCGGGAAGGAACGTTGGCCCGACGACCCTGACCTTGCGCTGCTCCGGCGGCAAGGCGGATACCGGCGACGTCACCGGCTTGGCGGAAAGCCGCTTGATGGCGCCGCGGTCGAGCCCGCCGTCCCTGTTGGCCAGGGTTTCCGGGTCGGTGCCCGGATCGGGCTTGGAGGCCGGCATGGGAACCAACGGTGCCGCTTCCGTTTCCGGCAGCGACTGATGCGGGGCCGGCGGGTTGCCGCCAATGATCTGGAAATTCTGCGCGGCATTGCAGCCGCAGGCCGGCGGCCGCGATATGTTGGACTGCTTGTAGAGATAGGCGGTCGGAAGCTCGCTGTAGGGCCTGCCGGTGACCGATGACGTCATCGAGGCTGAATTGTCGTCCATGCCGCGCGAATAGAAGACCTGCATCTCGGTGCCGGGGCAGCTCGATTGGCAATTCTTCTGGTCGCGCTCGAAATCGCCGACCGAGGCGGCATTCGACATCGGGAAGAAATAGCCGTCGCAGGTGCGCACGCAGGTGGTGTGGAACTCGCCGCCGGTGCCCGGAGCGTCTGGAACGCCGGGCAGGTTCAGGACGCGGTGGACATTGCGTTCCTCGCCGGGATCGTCCGGCTGGTCAGGCGTGTCGCTCGGCTGGTTGTCGCCGCCGAAAAGCTGGTCGAACAGGTTGGCGTTGCCGTCTTCGCGGTCGGCTTCCTGCAGCGGCGGGCGGCGCGGAGCAACCGTGTCGTCGCGGCAGCCATTGGCGTCGAGCGCAGCCAGGATGCGGCCACGGTCGCGACGCGAGCCGCCGCCACCGGCGAGTTGCGCACGCTTGGCCTGGAGACTGTCGAGATTGGCGTTCATGCGGTCGATGGTGGCGTTGAGCCCGGCGCATCGATTGATGTTGCGGGAAAACAGCGAAAACCCGCAACCTGCATTGTCCGCCTGGTCGCGTGCCTTGGAGATCTGTTCACGCTGCCGGTCGATCGCGGCATCGTATTTGCGGATCATGGCCGGACCACCGCCGCCGCCACGCGAAGCTGCGGCAAGATCGGCCTCCAATTGACGGCAGACCCGCGAGGCGGAGTGTGACTCGGTGATGGTGGCGCCGGACAGCAGGAGGCCAAGCAGCATGGCAGCATGCGCCCGCTTCGACCCTCCGCTTGTCATCCGTCTCAATCCCGCTAGCCTGTGCCCGCCAAGCTACCCCGTTCGCGGTTAATCGTCTATTTCGGCTGCTTGTCAGAACTTGTAGTTCATGCCGATCTTGACCGTGCTGAACTTGTTATCGAACTCGGTGTTGCTGCCGCCGTAGTCGATGGTCTGGTCGCGCAGATCGACATAAAGATACTCGACATTCGCCGACCAATGATCGGTAAATGCCTGTTCCAACCCTGCGCCAAGAGTCCATCCAGTTTTGGTGCCCTTTTCCGAAAAGCTATTGAAAGGCCCGTCAAGGTATCGGTTTTCAACGCTTCCGTAAGCAAGGCCGCCGGTTCCATAGATCAAGCTGTTGTCGAACGCATATCCGGCGCTGGCGCGCAGCGTTCCAAACCAGTCCACCTTGGTATCGTATGTATCGCCGCGGACGCCGACATTGATTTCGCCCGAGTGTCCCTTCATGTCCGCGCCGGCAATGTCGGCTTCGACGCCGAGAACCATGGAATTGATCTGGTAGTTATAGCCGACTTGAACACCACCCAGGAATCCGTCGATGTCGTAGTCCTGGCTTGCCTGAAACGTTGGCGTGTTGGGCGAACTGAAAACCGCGTTGGTCCTGCCGAACCCGTAGCCGATCTGCCCGCCGACATAGACGCCGGACCAGTCATGGACGGTCGCGGGCTCGGAACCGATGACGTCCGCGGCCAGAGCTTGTCCGCCGATCAACGACAGCAATGCGGATGCGAGCAAGAAGCCTTTCATGACGTCCTCGCCGTCAGATCAGATGTGCAACCATATCAGGTCGGCCTTTCCTGCGAAATCTGCTTCCAGCCAAGGCCGAATTTCCACAATCGCAAGTTGCCTATCGGCAACACCACCATTTGCAACAACTTGTCGCCGGCATGTGAGGATGCTGCCCGGAAGACCAGGCCGAGCCAGCTGAAGCCGGCTTCGGCCTAGTCCAGATTGGCGACGGCCTGTGCCTTGTGCGCGGCCTCGACCACCGCCAGCGCAGTCATGTTGACCACACCGCGCGACGTGACCGAGGGCGTCAGTATGTGGGCCGGCATGTCGGTGCCGAGCAGGATCGGGCCGACATGCAACGCATCCATCATGGCGCGCAGCGCCGTCAGCGTGATGTTGGCCGAATCGAGGTTGGGGAACACCAGCAGATTGGCCTCGCCCTTCAGCCGCGAATGCGGATAGACGCGCTGGCGTAGATGCTCGGACAGCGCGGAATCGGCATGCATTTCGCCGTCGCACTGCAACTCCGGCGCGATGCGCGCCAGGATTGCCGCCGCCTGACGCATCTTGAGCGCGCTTGGTGAATTGCGCGAACCGAAATCCGAATGCGACAGAAGGGCCGCCTTCGGCTCGATGCCGAAGCGCTGGATTTCCTCGGCCGCCAGCACGGTCATCTCGGCGATCTCCTCGGCCGTCGGGTCGACGGAGACGTGGGTGTCGGTGAGGAAGATGATGCCGCGCTGCGAGATGAGCATCGAAAGCGTCGACAGGTCATAGTCCTTGATGCCCGCGCGCGGCCCGATGATCAGCGTCACGTTGCGCAGATGCCGCTCGAAGCGCCCTTCAAGGCCGCAGACCATGGCGTCGGCGTCGCCGCGCTTCAGCGCGAGTGCCGCGATCACCGTGTTGTCGGTGCGCACCATGGTGCGCGCGGCCTCCGTCGTGACGCCGCGCCGGCCGGCGAGTTCGATCAGCAGGTCGACATAGTGGCGGTAGCGCGGATCGTCCTCGGGGTTGATCAGGCCGAAATCGACGCCCGGCTTGATGCGCAGCCCGTAGCGCTTCAGCCTGACCTCGATGACATGCGGACGGCCGATCAGGATCGGCTCGGCGATGCCTTCCTCGAGCACCACCTGGGCGGCGCGCAGCACGCGCTCGTCCTCGCCATCGGCATAGATGACGCGCTTGGCGCTCGATGCCTTGGCGGACGAGAACACCGGCTTCATCACCAGGCCGGAGCGGAAGACGAAGCGATTGAGCTTGTCGATATAGGCGGCGAAGTCGGTGATCGGCCGCGTTGCCACACCGGTGTCGCAGGCCGCCTTGGCGACGGCCGGCGCGATGCGCAGGATCAGCCTGGGGTCGAAGGGCGAGGGGATCAGGAAATCGGGCCCGAAGATCGGCGTCTCGCCCGAATAGGCGCGTGCGGCGACGTCCGAAGGCTCTTCGCGGGCAAGAGCGGCGATGGCCCGCACGGCAGCCATCTTCATCTCCTCGTTGATGGCGCTGGCGCCGCAGTCGAGCGCGCCCCGGAAGATGTAGGGGAAGCATAGGACATTGTTGACCTGATTGGGAAAATCGGAGCGGCCGGTGCAGATCATGGCATCGGGACGCGCCGCGCGCGCCACTTCCGGCATGATCTCGGGATTGGGATTGGCCAGCGCCAGGATCAGCGGCTTTGGCGCCATATGCTGCAGCAGTTCCGGCTTCAGCACGCCCGCCGCAGAGAGGCCGAGGAAGACATCGGCGCCCGGGATGACATCGGCCAGCGTGCGCGCCTCGGTGTCCTTCACATAGGGGTCTTTCCAGCGGTCCATCTCTTCGGTGCGGCCCTTGTAGGCGACGCCGAAACGATCGGTGACCCAGATGTTTTCGATGCGCACGCCGAGCGAGACCAGAAGGTTCAGGCAGGCAAGGGCGGCCGCACCCGCACCGGAGGTGACGACCTTGATGTCCGAGATGGTCTTGCCGGCGAATTCCAGTCCGTTGAGCACGGCGGCAGCGACGATGATGGCGGTGCCATGCTGGTCGTCGTGGAACACGGGTATGCTCATGCGAGCTTTCAGCCGTTCCTCGACTTCGAAACACTCCGGCGCCTTGATGTCCTCGAGATTGATGCCGCCGAAAGTGGGTTCGAGAGCGGCGACGGTCTCCACCATGCGCTCGATCTCGGGGGCGTCGATCTCGATGTCGAAGACGTCGATGCCGGCGAACTTCTTGAACAGAACCGCCTTGCCTTCCATGACCGGCTTGGAGGCCAGCGGGCCGATATTGCCGAGGCCGAGCACGGCCGAGCCGTTGGAGACGACGCCGACGAGGTTCGCGCGCGCCGTGTAATCGGCAGCGGTTGCCGGATTGTCGCGGATCTCAAGACAAGGCGCAGCCACGCCGGGCGAATAGGCGAGCGCCAGATCGCGCTGGTTGCCGAGCGGCTTGGTTGCCTGGATCTCGAGCTTTCCCGGCGTCGGATGCTTGTGGAAGTAGAGGGCGGCTTCGTCGAGGTCCGAACGTGCCGTTTTCTTGTTCTCGCCTTCCATGCGGCCGCTCCCTCGAAACCTGTGTCGGGAGTCCTTTTAGCATGCGGCCTAGATTTTTCGCGACGCTAATTGACGCGCCGGCAGCATTAAGTGGCGGCGCGTCGAAAATCAATATATATCAGATGCTTGTGGCCATTTCATGCCAGATGAGTCGCGCCGCTTCGCTGACCTCTAGGTCAGAAGGCGCTGACGTAGAGGCCGCCATCGACCGGTATGTTCTGGCCCGTGAGATAGCCGGCATGGACCGAGCAGAGAAAGGCGCAGATCTGGCCGAATTCCTCCGGCGTTCCGAGCCGCTTGGCCGGGACATCGGCGCTGATGCGGGTCTTGCGCGCGGCGGCAGCCGCCGGATCCTCTGGTGTGCCGGCCTCATGCGGGCCGCGCAGCCGGTCGGTGTCGAGCTTGCCGGGCAAGAGGCTGTTGATGGTGACGTTGCGGTCGATCACCGTTCGCGCCACGCCGGCAAGGAAGGAGGTCAGGCCGGCGCGCGCGCCCGACGACAGGTCGAGACCGGGAATAGGAACATAGACCGACAGCGAGGTGATGTTGACGATGCGGCCGAAGCCGCGCTTCGCCATGCCATCGAGGACGGCCTGCACCAGTTCGATCGGCGTCACCATGTTCTGGGTCACGCCTTCGAGGATTTTGGCGCGATCGAGTTCGCGGAAATCGCGCAGCGGCGGGCCGCCATTGTTGTTGACGAGGATGTCGGGCTCCGGACAGGCGGCAAGCAGCGCCTGCTGCACTTCCGGCTTCGAGACGTCGCCGACGACTTCCGTCACGGTCACGCCGTAATGCGCGCGCAGCTCCGCGGCGGTCTTGGCCACCAGTTCGGCGTTGCGCCCATTGACGACGATATCGCAACCGGCCTCGGCCAGCGCCATGGCGCAGCCTTTTCCAAGACCCTTGCTCGAAGCGCAGACGATAGCCTTCTTTCCGCGGATACCAAGATCCATGACGATTTCTCCTGTGATTTGGCCGGCAAGCTAGTCCTTAGGCTGGACCAATCGCAACCGTCATACGGTTGTTGCATGAATTGGGGCATAGGCTGCGCGAAAGCAAGGGTGAAATCGCGATGTCAGGCCCAGAGCCCCGCACTTTCCGCAGCATGTTCATTTCCGACGTCCATCTCGGCTCGAAGGCGGCGAAGGCCGAGTTCCTGATCGATTTCCTGCGCTACCATGACGCCGACATCATCTATCTGGTCGGCGATATCGTCGATGGCTGGCGGCTGCGGCGCAGCTGGCACTGGCCGCAAAGCCACAATGACGTCGTGCAGAAATTGCTGCGCAAGGCGCGCAAGGGCGCCAACATCACCTATATCGCCGGCAATCACGACGAGTTCGCCCGCCAGTTCCAGGGCGTACATTTCGGCGGCATCGTCGTCGCCGACCGCGCCATCCATGAAACGGCCGACGGCAAGCGCCTGCTCGTCATCCATGGCGACCAGTTCGACACCGTCGTCCACAATCAGCGCTGGCTCGCCTATCTCGGCGACCACGCCTATGACGCGGCGATGATCGTCAACCGCGTGGTGACGCGGCTGCGCCAATTGCTCGGCCTGCCTTACTGGTCGTTTTCGTCCTGGGCCAAGGTCAAGGTCAAGAAGGCGGTCAACTTCATTGGCTCGTTCCAGACCGTGCTGACCGAGGAAGCCCGCCGCTCGCATGTCGACGGGGTTATTTGCGGCCATATCCACCATGCCGCGATCGAGAATTTCGATGACGTGCGCTACATCAACACCGGCGACTGGGTGGAAAGCTGCACGGCCGTGGTCGAGCACTTCGATGGCCGGATGGAAATCCTGACCTGGGCGCAGGTGCTGCCGGAGTCGTTTGACGAACCTTTCATCCCGATGCTCATCGAGGATCGGGTCGGGCAGGCGGCCTGACACGAAGGCCGCGACAACTTTAAGCGTCAATCGATTGGTCCAGCCGGTTTCGCCTGGTTTTCCGCCATGTTAAGGGATCGATCCACGTCGTCGGCCGGTAGAGCGCGGCGTAATTGGATCGATTCATGTCCCTGCCGCCGCTTTCGCCAGAACAGCTCGTCAAACCGCGCCATTTCGAACTGCGCATGAGCCTGATCTTCGGCACATTGTTCATATCGCTCGGCACGCATTTGCCCTATTTCCCGCTGTGGCTGCAGGCCAAGGGATTTCACGCCGAACAGATTGCCGTCATCCTGGCCGCGCCAATGTTCCTGCGCGTGGTGACCACTCCACTGCTGACGACGCTCGCCGATCGGGCGAGGGACCGTGCCAATGTCTATGTCGCGCTGGTGGCAGCCTCCCTGCTGCTGTCGGCGGGTTATTTCCTCACGCCCACCTACGCGATGGTGCTGGCGGTGTCGCTGGCGCTGACCATTGTCTGGACGCCGCATTCGCCGATCGCCGATTCGCTGGCGCTTTCGGGCGTGCGCCGCTTCGGCTCGAACTATGCAAGCATGCGCAAATGGGGATCGATCTGTTATCTCTGCGCCAATGTCGCGGGCGGCTTCATCCTGGCGGCCACCGGACCCCAAGCCGTCCCGGTGATCATATTCCTTGCCCTTGGCGCGGCGCTCGTCGCCGGGCTGCTGGCGCCGCGCATGGGGCGCCCGCGCAAGGCCTCGCCGTTGTCGGCCGCGGAAATCCAGCACGCGGCGCCGAGCCTGTTCAATGCCTATTTCCTCTACTTCACCTTTGGCGTCGGCATCATCACCGCCAGCCACGCCTTCCTCTACGGTTTCGTTTCCATCTACTGGAAATCGATCGGCATCAGCGATTCCGTGGTCGGCCTGCTGTGGGCCTGGGGCGTGGTGTCCGAAGTCTGCATGTTCTTGTTTTTCAACCGTATTTTCGCTTCCGTGTCGGTCGTCAGGGTGATGGTGATCGCCGGCATCGGCTCCATCGTGCGCTGGATCATCTTTCCACTGGTCTGGCCGCTCGGGCTCGGCATCGCCGGCTTCTTCGCCGTGCAGTCACTGCACTCGGTGTCTGTCGCAATGGTGCTCATCGGTCTGCAGAGAATGATCGCCGAGACTGTCTCCGAAGAGCGCACGGGTGCGGCGCAAGGCATCGCCTATTTCTTCAACGGCTTCTTCATGGCAGCCGTTACGCTGGCTTCCGGCCCGCTCTATGACCGTCTCGGCGTCGATGGTTTCCTGGTGATGATCCCGATCGCGATCGTCGGCCTGGTGCTGATCGGGTTCGCCGCGCGCTCAGCCCCAAAGCGCCCGGTCCGGAGGGGAGACGAGCGATCCCTGGTAGACGAGACCCGGAACACGGTCGCGGGCAAGTAGCAGCGGACCGTCGAGGTCGACGAAATCGGCGTCCTGGGCGAGCAGCACCGCCGGCGCCATGGCAAGCGACGTGCCGACCATGCAGCCAACCATGATGCCAAAACTGAGCTCGCGGGCGCGGTCGCGCAGCATGAGCGCCGCCGTCAGTCCGCCCGACTTGTCGAGCTTGATGTTGACGGCATCGTAGAGACCGACCAGCGTTTCCAGGTTCTTCGCCTCATGCACGCTTTCGTCGGCGCAGATCGGCAGCGGATGGGCGATGTGGCGCAGGATCTGGTCCTGGCCAGCGGGCAGCGGCTGTTCGACCAACGCAATGCCTCGCTCCGCCGCGAAGGCGAGGTTTGCGACGATGTTGTCGTCGGTCCAACCCTCATTGGCATCGAGGATGATTCGGCTCTGAGGCGCTGCTTCCGTCACAGCACGAATCCTGGCCATGTCGTTGTCGCCGCCGATCTTGACCTTTAGCAAAGGCCGGCCGGCATTGGCGCGGGCCTGTGCCGCCATCGCTTCGGGTTCGCCTAGCGACAGTGTGTAGGCGGTTTCCAGTGGACGCAGCGGTGCGGGCCAGATTGCGTTTGCCACCGGCTTGCCGCTGATCTTGGCTTCAAGGTCCCAGAGCGCGCAGTCGACGGCGTTGCGGGCGGCTCCCGCCGGCATTGCGTCGAGCAAAGCGGTCCGGTCGATGCCGCCGGCGATCCGCTCGCGCATGGCCTCAATCGCGGCGTGTACGCCGTCCATGGTTTCCCCATAGCGCTTGTAGGGAACGCACTCGCCGCGCCCGCTATGACCATCCTGGCTGATCGTGCATGTGATGACCTCGGCCTCGGTCTTGGAGCCGCGCGAAATGGTGAAGGTGCCGGCGATTGGAAAACTCTCGGCCTCAACCGAAATGACACGCGCCATATTTTTCTGCTCCGGCTGTGCCAGAAGGGTTGTCGGCAAATCGACAAGGTCGGACCCATCAGGCTAAACAGGACGCCATGTTGACCATCGGCAAGCGCGACGCAAGCGGCACCACCGCCTCGGAGGCTGACCACCAACCGCGCGTCGCGGTCGGCGAGGAGGGTGGCGTGCTCGGCTGCGCGTTCTCCGGAATCTGGACGACACGGACGGTGGCGCTGATCGACGCCGACATGCGCAAGATCGAGAAACGAAACGGTTTCAAGACCTTGGCGCTCGATCTTTCGAAAATCGAGAAGATCGATACCGCCGGCGCCTGGCTGATCGACCGGCTGGTCAGCGCCTTCGAGAAGAGGAACGTCGAGGTCCGGATGCAAGGCCAAAGCGAGATCGCCGCCATCCTGCTCGACGCGGTCGGCGAGGCTGTGCGGCGCGAACCCGAATCCGGCCCGGCGCGGCCGCCTAACATCGTCATTCGGGCGCTGGAGGCGGTTGGCCGGCGCGTCTACGAGATGCGCGACGATTTCTTCGCCTCGATGAATATTCTGGGCGCCACCATCCGCGGTGCGCAGATGAAGCTCGGCCGTGGCCATGCCGTCAACCCGGCGGCGATCTTCAACCAGATCGACCGCATGGGCGTCGGCGCCATTCCTGTGGTGGTGCTGATGTCGGCGATCGTCGGCGCCATCGTTGCCCAGCAAGGCGCCTACCAGCTCAGCTATTTCGGCGCCGATATCTTCGTCGTCGACCTCGTCGGAGTGCTGATCCTGCGCGAACTCGGCGTGCTGATGACGGCAATCATGATCGCCGGCCGCTCCGGCAGCGCGATCACTGCCGAGATCGGCTCGATGAAGATGCGCGAGGAGGTCGACGCGCTGAAGGTCATCGGTCTCAATCCGATAGGGGTCCTGGTCTTTCCGCGGCTGGTTGCGCTGGTGATCGCCTTGCCGTGCCTGACGATCATCGCCAATTTTGCCGCACTCGGAGGCGGCATCGTCGCGGCGTGGCTCTACTCCGATATCCCACCCGCCGCATTCATCGACCGCTTGCGTGTCGCTATCGATCTCAGCACGATTTTCGCCGGGCTGATCAAGGCGCCGTTCATGGCCATGATCATCGGCACGATCGCCTCGGTCGAAGGCATGAAGGTCGGCGGTAGCGCCGAATTGCTCGGCCAGCACGTGACCGCCTCCGTGGTGAAGTCGATCTTCGTCGTCATCATCCTCGACGGGCTTTTCGCCATGTTCTACGCAGCCATCGAGTTCTGACACCATGGCGAAGGGCAATGGCATCAAGGTGGAGGAAAAGGACGAGAACGAGATCGTCCTTTCGGTGCGCGACGTCACCGTTGCCATCGACGACAAACTGATCCTCGACAAGCTTTCGCTCGACATCAAGCGCGGCGAGATCCTGGGGTTCGTCGGCGCTTCGGGCGCCGGCAAGTCCGTCCTTTTGCGGACCATTCTCGGGCTGATGCGCAAGCAGTCGGGGACGATCAAGCTGTTTGGTGTCGACGTCGACAAGGCAAGCGATATCGAGCGCCTGCGCATCGACATGCGCCTTGGCGTGCTGTTCCAGCATGGCGCGCTGTTTTCGGCACTGACCGTGCAGGAGAACGTGCAGGTGCCGATGCGCGAATATCTAGACCTGCCAAGGAAGCTGATGGACGAGCTGGCGCTGCTCAAGATCGAGCTGGTCGGTCTGCCGCCGGACGCGGCGCAGAAATTCCCGTCAGAACTTTCCGGCGGCATGATCAAGCGCGCAGCACTTGCGCGCGCCCTGGCGCTCGACCCGGATATCGTCTTTCTCGACGAGCCGACGTCCGGCCTCGACCCCATCAGTGCTGCCGAGTTCGACGAACTTGTCGTCAAGCTGCGCGACACCATGGATCTGACCGTCTATATGGTCACGCACGACCTCGATACGCTGTTTACCGCTTGTGACCACGTGGCGGTGCTCGGCAAGAAGAAAGTATTGGTCGAGGGCACCATCGACGACATGCTGAAGAGCGAGGAACCGTGGGTAAAATCCTATTTCCGCGGAAAACGCGCCCGCCAACTTGATCTTGCCGCACGTGCATAGCCATAAGTGAAATAATGGAAACCAGAGCCAACTACGTCATTGTCGGCATTTTTACGCTGGTTGCGATCCTGGCGGCGTTCGGCTTCGTCTACTGGACGGCGGCGATCGGCGACAGAGGCGAGACGACGCTGCTGCGCGTGCGCATCCCTGGTTCGGCTTCCGGTCTTGGCCGCGGCAGCTTCGTGCTGTTCAACGGCGTCAAGGTCGGTGACGTCAAGCGCGTCTATATCGACGTCGACAATCCGACTGTCGCCATCGCCGACACCGAGATCGACCGGCTGACGCCGATCACCAAGTCGACGCAGGCCGATATCGGGCTTGCCGGCCTCACCGGGCAGGCCAATATCGAGCTCAAGGGCGCCGACCCCAAGGAAGTGAAACTCCTCGACCAGGCCGAGAAGGAAGGCAAGGTCGCCGAGATCGTCGCCAACCCTTCCGCCGTGACCAATCTGCTGCAGACGGCGCAGAACATCTTCACCCGCGCCGACAAGGTGCTGAGCGAACTCGAGGGCTTCACCAGGGATGTTCGGGGGCCGCTGACGCAGACCGTGCAGAATGCGCAGACATTCTCCGATGCGCTGGCCAGGAATTCCGACGGCATCGACAAGTTCCTGTCCAGCGTCAGCGCGCTGTCCGACGAACTGAAGGGCGTGTCCGGCAAGCTCGACGGCACGCTGAAGGCGGCGGAAGGCCTGCTCAATGCCGTCGATAGGGACAAGATCAAGAGCATCGTCGCCAATGTCGATACGGTGACCGCGAACCTCAAGCAGACATCGCAACAGCTCGACGGCGTGATCAAGAATGTCGACACGGCGGTCGGGTCCGTCAATGATTTCGCCAAGCAGACGCAAGGCACGCTGGCCAAGGTCGACGGCGTGCTCGAGGGTGTCGACCCGGCGCAGGTGCGTGAGGCTTTGGCCAACATCCAGAAGGCCAGCGAAAACGCCAACAAGGCCGCTGCCGACATTGCCGTGGTGACCGACAAGTTCGCCAACCGCGCCGATGACATCGACCAGACGATCAAGGATGCCAAGCAATTGGCGCAGCGGCTCAACGACGCCTCGGTACGCGTCGACGGCATCCTCGCCAGGGTCGATACCTTGCTCGGCTCGGGGCAGGCAGACGGCGTGATGGCCGACGCCAGGGATACGCTGAAGTCGTTCAAGCAGGTTGCCGATACGCTGAATGCGCGACTTGGCGTCATCACCGACAATCTGGCGCGCTTCTCGGGCCAAGGCCTGTCGAATGTCGAGGCGCTGGTGCAGGACAGCCGCCGCTCGATCACGCGCATCGAGGAAGCAGTCACGGATCTCAGCCGCAATCCGCAGCGCATTCTTTCGGGTGGCGACGGCGAGGTTCGGCAATTCGACGGCAGGGCGCGGCGTTGACTTCGGCGCCTCCTCGCCCCAAGAACATGAGTTGCGGATGCGGGTTGATCTTACGATCCGGGGACAACGGGGATCGCGCGTGAAGTCGGTGTGGGTGAGAACAGGTGGATTGACACCGGCTGCGGCGCTGCTTGCGCTATCGCTTGCCGGCTGTGCGGTACTGGGCGGCAAGCCTGCGCCGCTCGACACATTCGAGCTTTCGGCGCCGTCGGTTGACGCCCATGGCCATAGCCGCAAGCAAATCCTGATCGCCCAGCCCTCGGCGCTCAAGGCGCTGGACAGCCAGAACATCGTCATCAAGCCCTCCGACCACTCGATCCAGTATCTGAAGGGCGCGCAATGGGCCGACCGGCTGCCGCTAATCGTGCAGGCGCGGCTAGCGGAGACCTTCCAGCGTTCCGGCAGCTTTGCCGGCGTCGGCAAGCCGGGCGAGGGCCTGGCGATCGATTACCAGGTGATCGTCGAGATCCGTTCCTTCGAAGTGAGTGTGGACGGTGGCGAACATGCCGAGGTCGACCTGTTCGTGCGCCTGCTCAACGATCGCAACGGCGAGGTGCGCGCTTCCAAGAGCTTCACCGCGTCCGCGCCCGTTTCGGGCAGCGGCAATCCCGCCTATATCAGTGCGCTCGACAGTGCCTTCGGCGATGCCGCCAAGCAGATCGTTCGCTGGACGGATTCGGTGATCTGAGCGCAATCCCGCCAGACGCTTCAAGCTACAAGCGGTCGAAGGCTTCCGGCCGCAGCTTCCCGGTCTTCATCAGATGCTGCAGCGTGTAGGTTACGGACAGCGCGTCGTCGAGCGCGTCCTGTCCCTGCAATGGCGGGTGTTCGACGCCGTAATAGTCCGCGAGCTTGTTGCTCGGCGTGTGCGCTAGATCCTCGATCGGCATCCCGGCCGCGATCAGCAGCTTGACGGCGTTGTCGAACCGGGTGGCTGGGATGGACGGCCGAATGCCCGCGACATAGCAGCTGATGGCCATCATGTTCAGTTCTCCTTGCCCCAGGACCAGAACCGCGCGCCATCGGAAAAGCGATCGACCCCGGCAAGTGCTTCTCCAAGCGCAACCCCTTCGGTCTCGATGTTTTTCTCGGTGATGCCGGTCAGTCTGGTGAAGAACGGATCGAGTTCGTGTCTCCGGCCAAACCGGTCGATCGGTCTGATATAGGCCTTGTGCGTGCCGAGCAGCGGGAAAGTCATCTTCGAGACCGAGCCTGACCGGGCCGATCTGCGCGATGACCGGGTCGGGATCGTGGGCTGCGCACCAAAACCGACGTTGCGACCCCTCAAGGCAGAGAAACTCGCAGTCGAATATGATGGCCGTCTTCACGGTTGGTACCCTTTTGGCGAGGGTCAGACAGGTGTGAATGGTTCAGCGCGCGACGGAGCCAGGGCCAGGCGGGACCATGGCCCCGCCTGTTCAATTCGTGGTTAGTGCAGGCGCCCGCTGGCGTGGGCCAGCATGGTGTAGACCTTGCCGGTGTCCGAGGTCAGGTAGGTCTGCGCCATGATGTTGTCGCGGTCGTTGCGCGAGACATCCTTGAGCAGTTTTTCGAAGTCGTCGCAGTAACGATCGACGGCGGCGCGGAATTCAGCCTCGCCCTGATACTTGCGGCGGATTTCGTCGAACGTCTGCTGGCCCTTCAGCGTGTAGAGCCGGCGCGTGAACACGTCCCGTTCGCCGCGCCGATAGCGGTTCCACAACTCGATCGAAGCATCGTGGTCGATGGCCCGTGCGATGTCGACGGACAGCGAGTTCAGCGATTCCACGACATGCAGCGGCGAGCGCTGGGCAGGGGCCGCGCGCGGTGCTTCGGCAGGCGCCGAAGGCGGTGCTGCCGGCCTGAGATCCGCCTCGTTCGATGCCGCGGTCAGCAGGTCGCGCACCCAGCCGCCCTGCGGCGTGCGGGCGCCGGCGTCAGGACGCTGGCGCGGCTCTGCCGGACGCTCTAGATCGAGCGTGCCGCGCAGTGCTGCACCGCCCAACGGCGCCTGGGGCGTGCGAAGCTCCGGCTGCGGTGCCGGCGCGCGACGCGGCGGTTCGGCAGGGCGTGCCGCCGGCGCTTGCGGCGCTGGACGCAGATTGCGTGGCTCCGGGCTGTCGCCGCCACCGCGACCGGACTTCGCAACGATGTCCGAAAGCTCCTTCAGGGCGTTGATCTGCTCGGAAACGGCGCGGCGGATGGCAGAGGTCGATTCCTTTGCCTCTTCCGGCATCTCGATAACGCCTTTCTTGAGCTCGGCGCGGGTGAGGTCGAGTTCGCTCTTGATCGAGCTCGCGGTGCGCCGCATCTCATCGGTAGCATCTGCGAAGCGCTTGGTTGCCGAATCGACCACGTCGGTGATGGCGTTGCGGATCTTGTCGGCCGACTCCATCGTCTTGCCTTCGGCGTTCTGCAGCGTCTGGCCGACGAGGTTTTCGAAGGAGCGCATGACCCTTTCGAGGTCTTCCGACTTCTTGACCAGGCCGACGGCGAGGTCTTCGAGCGACGACTGCCTTTCCAGCGTGTGCTCGAGGTTGCTCTGGGCCGAACTCAACAGGTCCGAGGCGCTGGCCAGCAGGCGGCTGTGCTCATCGAACTTGGTGGCGATCGAGGCCACTTCGCGCAAGGTCGACGACGACAGTTCCGTCAGCCTTGTGGTGTTCGAATCGACCAGGCGCGCCGAGCTGGCAAAGGTCTGCGCCGCTTTTTCGGTTGTCGCCGCGAAGCTCTGCGTGCTGCCGGTCAGGCGTTCGTCGACCTGGCCGAGATTGACCGCGGCCTGCTCGATCAGCTGGCCGAGCTGCGAACTGGAATTAGTCATGCGGCCGATGAGATCGGCAACGCTGTCCGACAGCGACGAGCGGGCGCCTTCAACCGCCGACAAGGTCTCGGCGGTGCGGTTGGCGAGCGCGTTGACCAGGGCAGCATTTTCGCTGCGCAGCTTCTCGGTCGCGCGTTCGGTGACCTCCTCCATGCTTTTTTGCAGTTCCGAGCCGCCCTGGGCGAAGCGCTCGACCAAAGGCCGCGCGGTTTCGTCGAGGATCTTCGACATTTCGGCCGACCGCGCCGCGAGCATGGTGTTGAGTTCGCGGGTGTTGGCGCCGATCGTCTTGGCGGCGTCGTTGGTGCTCTGGCCGATATGCTGGCCAACAGCAGTGAAGGTCTCGGCGATCACATTGGCGCGCGAAACGAGCTGTGCCTCGGCGCTCGACACCTGCTCGTTGAGCCTCTGGCCTATCGTTTCGGTGGTGTGGGCGAGGCGGTTCTCGACGCTGGCGATCTGCTCCTCGACACGGGCGGCCGCGGCCGCCGCGGTCGACGCAAGACGCTCGTCGGCGCCGGCAAGTGCCTGCTCGATTTCGCGGGCGTGCACGGCCAGTTCCTGGCCGGTCTGCCGCGCACGATCGGCGACCTTCTGCTCGGTGCTGGCGAAAGCCCCGACGATGGTCTGCGCATGCTCGCCGATCGTCGAAGAGCTGTCGGCGATGCGCGAGACCAGGCGCTGGTCGGCCTCGTCGAAGATGCGGCCGATCTCGGACGCACGGCTGGACAGAGCATCCGAGCCCTCGGCGATGCGCGAGACCAGTTGCTGATCGGCGGCATCGAAAATGCGGCCAAGGTCGGTTGCACGGGCGGCGAGAGCCTCGGCGGATTCGCCGATGCGCATGCCGAGCCGCTGGTCGGCGCTTTCGAAGTTGCGCAGAATGTCACCGGCGCGGGCGGCCAGCGATTGTGCCGTCTCGACGGCGCGGGCGACCAGTTTCTGGTCGGCTGCGTCGAAGGTGCCGGCAATCTCGCTTGCGCGGGCCGCCAGATGATCCGCGGTATCCTGGGCCCGGGCAGCCAACTGGTCGGCCGTTTCCTGGGCGCGGGCGGCGAGCTTCTGGTCCGCCAGCTCGAAGGTGCCGGCGATCTCGCCGGCGCGGGCGGCCAGCTGATCGGCGGTCTCGTGGGCACGGGCCAGCAGCGAGCTGGAGGTGTCGTCGGCGCGAGCGAGCAAGGCGTTGGACGTATCTTCCGCGCGGGCGTGGAGGCGACGGTCGGCTTCCTCGAAGGTACGGGCGATGTCTTCGGCCCGCGCCAAAAGGGCGGCGGACGTCTGTTCGGCGCGCTCGGCGATCTTGCGGTCGGCGTCGCTGAAGGCTGCACCGGCCTGCTCATGCAGCGCGCTGGTGACTTCCAGGACCTTTTCGCGCAGGGCGCCGGCGACGAAGACCGCGCTCTTTTCGAGCACGCTGCGGACATTGTCGACGCCGGTCGAGAGCGCGCGCTCCATGGTTCCGGCGCGTTCCTCGATGATGCCGGTCTGACGGCTGAACGCCTGCTCGATCTTCTCCACATCGGCGGCGATCGCGGCCGAAATGTCGGTGCTTCTGGCGGCGATCTGGTCGATATGACCGGACAGCGAGCGGTCGACGTCCTTGCGGGTCTCGGCGAGCTTGCCGAGATCGTCTTCCAGCGCGCGGCTCAGCATGTCGCGGCCTTCGGCCAGCCTGCCGACATGGCCGGCGATGACGCCGTCGATATCGCCGCGGCTTTCGCTCAGCCTCTGCAGGTCGGCCTCGAGGGCGCGCTTGAGAATGTCGCGGCCTTCGGCGAGCTTCTCAACCTGGCCGGCCACCAGCCCGTCGATGCTGGAGCGGCTTTCGGCGAGCTTGGCGAGATCGGCTTCGAGGGCGCGCCTGAGAACGTCGCGGCCTTCGGCCAGTTTCTCGACCTGGCCGGCGACCAGGCCGTCGATGCTCGAACGGCTCTCGGCCAGCTTGGCAAGATCGTCCTCGAGCGCCCTGGACAGGGTCGAGCGCTCCTGGACAAGCCTGTCGGCATGGCTGCTGACCAGGCCGCTGACGCTCTCGAGGTCGGCTTCCAGCGCCTTCGACAGCGTCGAACGGTCCTGGACGAGCCGCTCGGCATGGCTGTTGACCAGGCCGTTGACGTTGTCGAGGTCGACTTCCAGCGCCTTCGACAGGGTCGAACGATCCTGAACGAGCCGCTCGGAATGGCTGTTGACGAGGCTGTTGACACTTTCGAGATCGGCTTCGAGCGCCCTGGCGAACTGGGCGCGGTCGTCGACCAGCTTCTGCGACTGGTCGGCAACGGTGTTCTTGATGGTGTTGAGGTCGGCTTCGAGGGCGCGCTTGAGAATGTCGCGGCCTTCGGCAAGCTTCTCGACCTGACCTGCGACCAGCCCGTCGATGCTGGAGCGGCTGTCGGCCAGCTTCGCGAGGTCGTCCTCGAGAGCCTTCGACAAGGTCGAACGATCCTGAACGAGCCTGTTCATGTGGTCGGCGATGACGCTGTTCACATTCTGCAAGTCGGCTTCGAGGACCCGCGAAAGCTGTCCGCGATCCTCCGCCAGCCTTTCCGACTGGCTCGATATGACACCCTTGATGGTGCTGAGGTCCGATTCCAGCGCGCGCTTGAGAATGTCGCGGCCCTCGGCCAGCTTCTCGACCTGACCGGCGACGAGGCCGTCAATGCTCGAGCGGCTTTCGGCCAGCTTGGCAAGGTCGGCTTCCAGCGTCTGCGACAGCAGGCTGCGGTCGTTGGCGAGCTTGACCGAGTGATCGTCAAGCAAGCCCCTGATGCCAGATAGATCGTCCTCGAGCGAACGGCCGAGTTGGCTACGGTCTTCCACGAGCTTTGCCGAATGCACCTCGATCAGGCTCTTAATGCCGGCAATATCGTTTTCCAAGGCCTTGGCGAGCACCGCACGGCCTTCGGCGATCTTCTCGACCTGACCGGCAACCAGCCCGTCAATGCTGGCGCGGCTGTCGGACAGTTTGCCGAGGTCGGCTTCCAGGGCGCGCGACAGAATGTTGCGGCCCTCGGCGAGTTTTCCAACATGACCGGCGACCATTTCATCAATGATCGTGCGCGCTTGCACGAGTTTTCCGGAGTCTTCGTTGAGAGCCAGCGAAAGCCGGTTGCGGCCTTCTTCCAGCCTTTCGAGGTGGCTGCCGAGCGACGCGTCGATGGCGGCGCGCGATTCGTTGACCTTGCGCAGATCCTCTTCGAGGGCGCGCGCGATCAGGCTGCGGCCTTCGGCCAGCTTCTGCACCTGGTTGGTCACCGCGGCATCGATGCCGTCGCGGCTTTCGGCGAATTTCTCCAGGTCCGCCTGCATGGCGGCCGCCATGCGGTCGCGGCTTTCGGACAGCTTGCGGCTGTGGTTTTCGACGGCTTCCTCAATGCCGACACGGGCGTCGGCGAGCCGCTGGATGTCGCTATCGAAGGAACGCGAGACGACATGACGCGCCGCTTCCATGCGACCGGCAAAATCGCTGGCGCGAGCCTCCAGCATGCTCGACGTTGAGGTGACGATGTCAGCCATGTCGGCGCCGATCTGGGTCTTGCCCTGATCGATCATCGCGGCCAGCGTATCCTTGCTCTCGGCGAAGGTGTGGGCGATTTCGCGGGCGCGCTCGACCAGCGTCTCGTTGATCTGCCGGGCGCGGGCCTCGAGCGCGGCGTTGAGCTTCTGCGTGCCGGTGTCGAGCGCTTCGGCGCGGGTCTGGAATTCGCTGATCAGGGCCTGGCCGCGTTCGGCCAGCGTACGTTCGATGCCGTTGAGACTGGCTTCGAATTCCGAATTAAGGGTGCGCGCGGCGCCGCCGAGCAGCGAAACCATGCCGGTGGTGCGATCGTCGAGCAGATCGGTCAGCGACCGGGTCAGGCCGTCCGTCGTATCCGTCAGCTTGGCGATGCGCGTGTCGAGCAGGCTGGCGAAGGCCTCGCCGGAGGTCGAAAGCTTGTCGGTGATGGTGTCGAGCCGGCCTTCCACCGAATCGAAGATCGACATCGAGCTTTCATTGATGCGGTCGATGAGCGTGTCGCCGGAATTGGTGATCGTCATCGACAGCTTGGTCGACGCATTGAGGATCGAGTCGCGTATGATGTCGCTGGCGGAGCCGATTTCATCCCTGAGCGTTTCATGCGCACCGGCGATCGAGGCACGGACGCGCTCGGCATGGGTGACGACGGCCTCGCGCTCGCTGCCAAGCCCGTCGACGAGCGAACGGATGCGGGTTTCGTTTTCCGAATAGGAGCGCTCGATCTGGTTGACTTCGCTGTGGACCAGCGTTTCCAGCTCCACGGCGCGGGCAAGCGTGCGTTCGATGCCTTCGCCCATTGCCGCCACCTCGCGGCGAACGGCCTGGCCGATCATCATGACGCGATCCTGTGCCATGTTTTCCGGCTCGGTCAGGCGGAAGGCCACTTCTGTCATCGACTGGGCGGCAATGCGCATGTCCTGGGCGCGGCGAATCATGGCTGCGAAAGCCCAGAACAGGATGATCGGCACGATCGCCGCGACGGCGAGGCCAATCAGCTCGGGACGGGCAAGGAACTGGTCGAGTGTGCGAATCCTCCAGATGCTCGGTCCGAACAGCAGGTTGGCGAGCCCGCCGGCGCCGGCGATCCAGGCGAGCGAGACAAAGGCAACAATCCAGTAGACGGTGTTGGAGGCGCGCCTGTTGAGGCCGTGCAGGAGGGTCTTGTAATCCTTCTGACGATCATCATTGGCCGGCGCGAAGCCCGTCGTGGACTGGGTGCCATTGCCATTGCCATTGCGTGTCTCAACGGGGCGCAGTTCGGCCGGCTTGGCCTTCGGCGCGGGATTCGCGGGCTGATTGGCAATGGGAGCCTGATTGGCGGCGGCTGCCGGCTTCTGGTTGCGTCCCTCGCGTGCCAGCTCGTCGGCGGCCTGGGATATCTGCGCTTCCAGATCTTCCATCGAAGCCGCGATATCGAGATCGCCGCTGCCGATATCGCCGCTGAGGTCGAGATCGAGCGCTTTTTCCAGTTCCCTGGCCACGTCGCTGTCGAGATTTCTCGTCGTCGTCGTTGGTTTCTTTGCCATGCCTTCGCTACCCTGTACTAGCTGCCGCGGGGCTTATAATTGTCTTTTGTCGTACCCCCGCGCAGGAGGCTGAAAATGGACCTTCGTATCGTAATGACACAGGGGGGTAAAGAAAACATGCATTCCGCGGGATACGTAAAACTTTAAATATAAGGTTAACGCAACCGTGATCCGGGCGCCGTTTTGCAACATTTTTCCGGGCCATCCATTAACCCGTTGTCCATTGGATTCGCCTAGTTTTTCAGGCGGCCGAAGAAAACGGAGTTCGAGTTCATGCGTGGCGAAAGCGGCATTGCCTTTTCAATGCCCGGAGGCGACGTCTCGGGAACCAGACAGTCCCGACCGGTCGATTTGGCACACCTTGCCCGGCAAACGATGGGCGACCGCGCCCTCGAGCAAGAGGTGCTGGCGCTGTTTGTACAGCAGGCGCTGTCGGTACGCGACAAAATAGTCGATGCCGATCTCAAGGACCGGCTTCTGCTGGCGCATGGGTTGAAAGGGTCTGCTCGCGGCGTCGGCGCCTTTGCGATCGCCGATTGTGCCACTGAGATCGAGCGGCAGCCGGAAGACGGCCAGGCCCTCAAGCGGCTCGGCAAACTGATCGACGAAGTGCGTGATTTCATCGCCGCCATCAATCGCTGACCCGGTTTGTGGAAAAACGTCACCGAGAGGCGCTTTCGCACGGCAGTTGACTTGTCTGCCGGAGTGATTATCTCGGCGGAAACTCCCTTCAGGTGACAAATGACCAAGCTGACCTTCATCGCCCATGACGGCACACAATTCGACGTGGACGCCGAAAACGGCTCGACGGTCATGGAAAACGCCATCCGCAACGCCGTGCCGGGGATCGAGGCGGAATGCGGCGGCGCCTGCGCCTGCGCCACCTGCCATGTCTATGTCGACGAGGCCTGGACGGCGGAAGTGGGCGAGCCGGAAGCGATGGAAGAGGACATGCTGGACTTCGCCTACGACGTCCAGCCGAACTCTCGTCTGTCCTGCCAGATCAAGGTGCGCGACGCGCTCGACGGCCTGGTGGTGCGGGTACCCGAGCGCCAGGGCTGAAAAGCGGATTTTTCCCACTGCCGCTTGGCAGCGGGCCGGTGGTCATGCAGTCTCACGCCATCCAGCAACGAGGCAGGGCGCATGACCGGGATCATCAGCACAGACGTTCTCATTGTCGGGGCAGGGCCTGTTGGCCTGTTCGCCGTGTTCGAGCTCGGCCTGTTCGACATGAAATGCCACCTGATCGATATCCTCGACAAACCCGGCGGCCAATGCGCGGAACTCTATCCGGAAAAGCCGATCTACGACATTCCCGGCTGGCCTTCGATTTCGGCGCAAGGGCTGGTCGACAAGCTGCTCGAGCAGATCCATCCGTTCAAGCCTGACTTCACCTACAACCGCATGGTCTCCAGCCTCGAGAAACTGGAGGACGGCGGCTTTCGCGTCATCACGGACGAGAACGAGGTGTTCGAGGCAAAGGTGGTGGTGATCGCCGCCGGCGGCGGCTCGTTCCAGCCGAAACGCCCGCCGATCCCGGGCATCGAGCCCTATGAGGGCAAGAGCGTCTTCTATTCGGTGCGCCGGATCGAGGATTTTCGCGGCCACGACCTTGTCATCGTCGGTGGCGGCGATTCGGCGCTCGACTGGACGCTCAACCTGCAGCCGGTGGCCAAGAGCGTGACGCTCGTTCATCGGCGCCCTGAATTCCGCGCGGCGCCCGACAGCGTCAACAAAATGTATGCCATGCAGGAGATGAAGCAGCTGGCATTCAGGGTCGGGCAGGTGACCGGCCTGACCGGCGCCGACGGCCAGCTGTCATCGGCCACCATCAAGGGTGGTCCGGAAGGTGATATCGAAGTGCCATGCACCCGCATGCTGCCCTTCTTCGGCCTGACCATGAAGCTCGGGCCGATCGCGGAATGGGGGCTCAATCTCCACGAGAACCTGATCCCGGTCGACACCGAGAAGTTCCAGACCTCGGTGCCCGGCATTTTTGCCGTCGGCGACATCAACTGGTATCCGGGCAAGCTGAAGCTGATCCTGTCAGGTTTTCATGAGGTGGCGCTTATGGCGCAGGCCGCCAAGCGCATCGTCAGCCCCGGTGAGCGGATCGTGTTCCAGTACACAACCTCGTCGACCAGCCTGCAGAAGAAGCTCGGCGTGGTGGAGTAAAGAGCGCTTCTATTCCGCGATGACGGGCGCGACAGCCTCGTCGCGTCCGCGCAGCGCCTTTTCCGGCATCAGCATCATTGCGACAAGCGCCAGCCCCAGGGTGATGCCGGCGGTGATGAAGATCATCACGAACGGCAAGGCTGACGTCAGCTGGATATGTGTCTGCGAGCCCTCGGCGGAGAGCGGCAGGCCATAGCCCAGCGCCACCGCACCGAGCAGGGCGACGCCCAGCGCGCCACCCAGTGTGCGCAAGAAGGTCAGCACGCCGGTCGCGACCCCGAGATGGGTTCGATCGACGGCGTTCTGGACAGAGACGGTCGCGACGGGGAATGTCGTTCCGCTGCCCAGGCCGATCAGGGTGGTCAGGATCTCGACCTCGAGCAGCGAGGCGTGTCCGGCAATGGCACTAAGCACGCCGATGCTGACAATGGCCAAAGCGATGCCGATCATGGCGATACGCTTGTAGTGCACGAAGCGGGGGATCAGACGGCCGCTGGAGGCGGCACCGGCGACCGTGCCGAGTAAAAGGCCGAGCATGGCCAGTCCCAATTCACTGACGGAGAGCCCGATCACGGTTTGTAGATAGACCGGCAGGTAGACCGAAGCGCCGATATTGGCGGCCTGCAGCAGGAACATCGACAGCGCACCGGCGAGCACGATCGGGTTGCCCAACACTTCAAGCGAGATCAACGGTTCGGCGGCCCTCAGCAGCCTCAGTGCGAACAGGGCCCAGAACACGGCCGACCCGGTCACCAGGCCGAGAATTGCGCCCGAAAACCAGGGATAGGTGCTGCCGCCCCAGTTGAGCGCCAGAAGCAGAAGTGCCGTGGCGATAACCAGAAGCACGGCGCCCAACCCGTCGATACGGTGATGTTTGGCCGCGATCGGCAGCTTCTTCAGTGGCTTGTTGATGATGGCCATGGCCACCAGCCCAAGCGGAATGTTGATCCAGAAGATCAGCGACCAGTGCAGATGCTCGGCAAAGGTGCCGCCCAGCAGTGGCCCTGCAATGCTGGCGACGGCCCAGGTGCCAGAGACCCAGGCCGCGTAGCGTGCGCGTTCGCGCGGCGGCACGAGGTCGCCGATCACGGTTTGCGCCAGCGCAAACAGGCCGCCACCGCCCGCACCCTGGATCGCGCGCCCTATCACCAGCACGAACATGTTGGGGGCCATGGCGCTGACCAGCGATCCGGCGAGGAAGATGAGGATCGCTGCGTAAACGGTAGGGCGGCGGCCATAGACGTCGGAAATCTTGCCGTAGAGCGGTGCCACGGCGGTGGCGGTCAGGAGATAGCCAGTGACCATCCAGGGGAGATACTCGGCGTGGCCGAGTGCTCGCGCGATGGTCGGCATGGCGGGTGCGATAATGGTCTGGTCGAGCGCCGCTAACAGCATGGACAGAAGAACGCCGCCGATGATGGCGTTCTTCTCGCTTTCGGTCAGCGGCGTGGCGTCAGCCGCCATGGTCTGCTTGTCGACAGCCTGGTCCATAGTATTATCCATATGCTTTGCGCGCGATCCGGGTCGACGATTGGGCTTGCTTGATGCGTTCGCCGCGCGATCGGTCGTGGTGCTCGTGCCTTGAGGGTTGCGCCTTGCCAACCCGTGATATGTCGTTCCGTTTAGGCCGATTTCGACTGCCGTTCGAAAATTTTTCGACGCTGGCACTACGCTTCGGCCTGGTTGGCTTGCGTCGGCGCCATCGCGCGCGCCGATGAAATTCAGGCCGGCGGCGGCAGCCGACCGTTCTCGATGCGCTGGATGCGGTAGCGCATGAGCCGCAGGATACGGCTTTCGAAATTGACGCTCTCGACGCGATCGAACTGCACCTGGGCGCGGTCGTGCCTGGCGAGAATGGCGGCGGTGATCTCGGCCGCCTTGGCCTTGGCCGTAGCGCAATCCGTCCGCGGGTAGGTCGCCTTCAGCGCGTTTTCCAGCTCGCGGCCATAGTTCTTGGCGATCTCGACATGGCGTTCTTCATGGCGCTTGATGTCGGCCGACAGCGTGTCCCAGAACAGCTTCACGTCGGGATCCGCCTTGCGCGGGCGGCGCCATTCCGGAAGGATCACCTTGACCTTGACCGTCACGGCGGCGTCGGCGATCCGGCAGGAGCCAGCCTGCGTGGCGTAGCTGATACGGGTGGTGAAGGCCATCTGGGTGGCGCCGGGGTGGCGCGAGCCCGTGCTTTTGACCTGCGGCCCGTGTTTGGAGAGCTGCTTCTCGATGTCTTCGAGCGTGCTGCCGCCAATGGAAAAGTAGCTGTATGTCTTGACGAGATTGGCCGCGCCCGCCGGAACAGCGGTCATGGCAAGCAGCAGCGCGCAAAGCAGGGATCGTTTCATCATATTGCCTCTTTACCCACCTTGCTTTACGGCCGTTGCCGGCGCAACGGAATTGATCCTTTGCGGATCACACATCGTTGATGAGCCCATGGTTGATGAGCAATGACGGCGAGGCGATGGCAGCTGGCGCATGGATGTCATCTCGACCTTGGCGGCAAGGCCGTGGTCGTCGGCGTCCTCAACGTCACCCCCGACAGCTTTTCCGACGGCGGACTGTTCGATGCGCCCGAAGCGGCGCTGGCCCAGGCGCGCCGCATGATCGGGGAAGGGGCACGGATCATCGATGTCGGTGGAGAATCGACCCGGCCGGGCGCCGCCGCGATCTCGGCCAGCGAGGAACAGGCACGTATCCTGCCGGTGATCGAGGCGTTGGCGCGCTCCGGTGACGTGCTGATCTCGGTCGACACCTATCGCGCCGAAACCGCGCGACTGGCCGTGGCTGCCGGCGCGCATATCGTCAACGATGTCTGGGGCCTCCAGCGCGAGCCCGACATCGCGCGGGTCGCCGCCGAAACCGGAGCCGGGCTCATCATCATGCATACCGGGCGGGATCGCGAGAAGCTGCCCGACGTGATCGCAGACCAGTTTGCGTTCCTGGAGAGATCGCTGGAGGTCGCCCGCCGCAACGGCATTGCCGATGATCGCATCGTGCTCGATGCCGGTTTCGGCTTCGCCAAGGAGACGGCGCAGGAAAATCTCGAGCTGATGGCGCGGTTTTCCGAGCTCCATGCGCTAGGCTTTCCGCTGATGGCAGGCACCTCGCGAAAACGCTTCATCGGCACCGTTACCGGCCGCGATGCGGCAGACCGGGCTGCCGGAACGGCGGCGACCAGCGTCATTCTCAGGCTCAAGGGCGCGCATCTGTTTCGCGTCCATGATGTCGCAATCAACGTGGACGCGCTGGCCGTGGCGGATGCTATGCTGGCGCTTGAAACCGCCGTATCGGAACGCTGAGCCATGTATGTCATCCGCCTGAAGAACTGCGCCTTCTTTGCCCGGCATGGCGTGCTCGACGAGGAGGAGGCGCTCGGCCAGCGTTTCTATGTCGACGCGGTGCTGTCGGTCGAACCCGGGCGCGCGCTTGTCGACGACGCCATCGAGGAAACCGTCAACTACGGCATTGCCTTCACGGTGATTGAGAAGATCATCACCGGCGAACGGCGTTTCCTGATCGAGGCCCTGGCGATGGAAGTGGCAAAGGCGCTGACGGAGCGGTTTCCGCAGATCAAAAGGGCCGAAATCACCGTGCGCAAGCCGAACGCGCCGGTGCCTGGCGTGCTCGATTATGTCGAGGTGACCGTTGTCTGGCCCGAGTAACACCGTCTACCTCAGCCTCGGCGGCAATCTGGGCGATCCGGCGGCCTCGATGGCGGCGGCGCTGCGCATTCTCGACGCCGATGCGGATACGCGCGTTACCGCTGTCTCGTCGCTCTACCGCACGCCGCCCTGGGGCAAGCTCGACCAGCCGGATTTCCTCAACGCCGCCGCCGAACTGTCGACCCGGCTCGCACCGCGGGCACTGCTTGACCTCTGCCTCGACGCGGAGCGCAAGCTGAAGCGGGTGCGCGAGGAGCGCTGGGGGCCGCGCCTGATCGACATCGACATTCTGGTGTTCGGTAACCGCGTCATCCATGAGACCGGGCTGGAAGTGCCGCATCCACGCATGCTGGAGCGCGCTTTCGTGCTGGCGCCGCTGGCCGAGATCGCGCCGGATCTTGCCGTCGGCGGGCGAAGCGTATCGGAACGGCTCGGCGCCGTCGACGCCGCCGGAATCGAGCGATTGCCGTCCGGCCGGGATTGGTGGCTGACGTAACGATCAGCCGGAAAATCCGCCTTCGTCGAGAAACGCCTGCTCCTGCGGTGTCGTCTCGCGGCCAAGCATCCTGTTGCGATGCGGAAACCGGCCGAAGCGCTGGATGATGTCGCGATGCTCCAGTGCGTATTTCAGGTTGAACTCGGCCCTGGCGGTGTGCAGTTCGACCGAAATGTCCTGGTCGGCAAGGTTTTCCGTATGTTCGAACGGCAAATACACGAACACGCGGACTTCCGGTTCCAGCGCCAGGTCATGCCCGGCAGCGACCGCTTTTTGAGCAAAATGCTTCGCCAGCGGGTCGGTGGCATACATGTGGCCGGTGCCGCGAAAGCAATTGCGCGGAAACTGGTCGAGCAGGATCATCAGCGCCAACGAACCTTCGGCATGGTCCGACCAGGCGTCGCATTCACGCCGCGCGGCGGCGTAGTGCAAATCAAGAAAGCGATCGCGGAAATCGGCATCGAAAGCGTCGCTCTTCTCAAACCATGCATCCTCGCCGGCGTCGCGCCAGAATTTGGTGACCGACAGGGCTCTGCTGTCCAATTCCATGCATGATTCCTTGGTTCAATCGGCTGTTTCGGATTTGTGCAGAACGCCGGCCGTCTCCTCGTTGAGGGCCTGACCGGGGCGGCGCGGCGTGGAGAGCGGTGTCGGAATCGGCGTGCCGATATTGCCCCGCAGGAAGCGCTGGCCGGCGCGAATGCCTTCGGCGAGCTGGGTTTCGAAACGGTCGGTGTCACGACGCCTGACGTCCTCGATCGTTTCCGCCACGTCTTCGGGATCAACGCCAAGCGATTCCAAGGCCGAGCCGCCGAAAACCAGTGCCGATTCGAAGGTCTCGCGCAGCTGATAGTCGACGCCGGCGCGAATGAGCTGCAGCGCGGTGCCGCGGTCGAAAGCCCGGGCAAGCACGGTGAGCAGCGGAAATTCGGCCTTGATCAACTGGGCGATGCGAACGGCCGCATCGGCCTTGTCGACGCAGATCAGCACGGCGCGCGCCCGGCCGGCGCCGGCCGCGTGCAGGATATCCAGCCGGGTGCCGTCGCCATAATAGACCTTGAAGCCGAAATCCGCCGCCGCCTGGATCATCTCGACATCGTTGTCGATTATCGACACATCGATGCCGCGCAGCAGCAGCGGCTGGCTGGCGATCTGGCCGAAGCGGCCGAAACCGATGATCAGCACGCTGCCGGTCAGTCCGTCGGCGACATCGACGCCGTCGAGCGACTGCTCGTCGCGCGGGGTGACATAGCGCAAGGCGATGATCGCCAGCGGTGTCAGCACCATGGAGATGATGACGATCGCCGTCAGCGTCGCGTTGGCCTGGTTGTCGATGATGCCGACGGCAGCGGCGGCGGAGTAGAGGACGAAGGCGAATTCGCCGCCTTGCGCCATGAAGACCGCGCGTTCCAACGCTTCACGATGGCCGGTCTTGAGGATGCGGGCGACGATGTAGATGCCAAGCGCCTTCATGACCATGTAGGCGACGACATAGATGGCGATCAGCTTCCAGTTCGCGGCGACCACATGCAGGTCGAGCGACATGCCGACCGCAAGGAAGAACAGGCCGAGCAGGATGCCGCGGAACGGCTCGATGTCTGCTTCCAGCTGATGGCGGAAGGTCGATTCGGACAGAAGCACGCCGGCCAGGAAGGCCCCCATCGCCATCGACAGGCCGCTGAGCTGCATGGCGAGCGCCGATCCAAGCACCACCAGCAGTGCCGCGGCCGTCATCACCTCACGGGCACGGGCATCCGCCAGGATGCGGAAGAACGGGTTGAGCAGATAGCGCCCCGCCAGCACCAGTCCGAGGATCGCGGCAAGGCCGATGCCGACCTCGGTCAGCCTTTCCGACAGGCTGGTGTCGGCGCCGCCCGGCGCCAGGAACGCGATCAGGGCCAGCAGCGGCACGATGGCCAGATCTTCCAGCAACAGGATGGAGACGATGCGCTGGCCTTTCGGCGAGGCGATTTCGCCGCGTTCCTCAAGAAGTTGCATGACGATCGCCGTCGAGGTCAGCACGAAACCAGCCCCGGCGACGAAGGATTGCGAGACCGGAAAACCGCCGGCCATTCCCACGCCGGTCAACAGGACCGCGCAGACCCCGACCTGGAGCGCACCGAGCCCGAAGATTTCGCGCCGCAGGCCCCAAAGCCGCGACGGCTGCATTTCCAGCCCGATGATGAACAGGAACATGACGACGCCGAGTTCGGCGACGTGCAGGATGGCGCCCGATTCGGAAAATATGCGAAGACCAAACGGGCCGATCACCACGCCGGCGGCCAGATAGCCTAGGATGGAGCCGAGGCCCATGCGCTTGAAGATGGGGACGGCGACAACCCCAGCGGCAAGCAGCGCCACCACCTGAATGAGATCGCTGCCTGATGTTTCCGCTGCCATGCCTCTTGTCCCTAAGTCTCCCTATGTCCGACAGCACTCCTTGCATGCAGTTGGAGCGGGAGGCAAGGGCGGGGAGCCTGCCAGGACGGGTAGGGTGCCGTCGAAGCGTTTCCCCTGGTGGAACAACGGTCTCCGCTTGCCTACCGGACGAATGGTATATATATCGGTAGGATGATTGACCATTCGTCCCGGCCGTCTCCGCCAGATATCCCGATGGATGCGCTCAGCGAAATCCTACAAGACTTTCGCTTGAGTGGCGTCAATTATGGCCGCTGCGAGCTCCAACATCCCTGGAGCATAGAATTCCCGCAACAATCGCTGCTTCGTTTTCACTTTGTCGGTCAGGGTCCATGCTGGATCCACACCGAAGCGCAGGGATGGCAGGAGTTGCGCGATGGCGATCTGGTGCTGCTGCCGCAAGGCATCGCCCATCGGCTGGCCAGCGCGCCGGACGTTGCAGGCGGCTCGCTCGATGATTGCCGGGTGACCAAGTTGGGGAGCAACGTCTGCGAAGTCGTACGAGAAGGCACGGGCGCGACAAGCACCCTTTTCTGCGGCTCAATGGCCTTGGGCGCCTGTGCGTTAAATCCATTGATCACGCTGATGCCGCCCATCATCAAGGGTTGCGACGTGGCCGGCAATGATCCGGTCGTTGGTCCTCTGCTGGCGGCCATGACCGTGGAGGCCGCGCAACCGCAGATGGGCAGCGCCACCATCTTGTCGCGCATGGCGGACTTGTTGACAGCCCGGCTCATTCGCTGCTGGGTCAATTGCACCGGAGCTTCGACCACCGGTTGGCTCGCTGCCATCCGCGACCCCCATATTGGCCGCGCCCTGGCAGCCATGCACAGAGACCCCGGCCATAACTGGACGCTCGAAAGCCTCGCCAGCCTGGCAGGCCAATCGCGCTCGATTTTCGCCGAGCGCTTCAGCGCTGTATTGGGAGAGGGTGCTGCACGCTATCTCGCCCGTTTGCGCATGCAGCTTGCCCGCGAGTTGTTGGGGCAAAACGGTTTGTCGGTGGCCGAGGTTGCTACTCGCTTGGGCTATGATTCCGAGGCATCCTTCGCTCGCGCCTTCAAGCGCATCACCAATGTCTCGCCAGGCGTTGTGCGTCGCACAATTCCCGGACGAATAGACATGGATTTCGGATTTTGAGGTACATATAATCCGAAAGGACTCGTTTATGAAGATCTCCAAACCTTGGAGATCTTTCAGTGACCGACACAACATTACAACTTGAAGACGCGGCGATAGGCGTTGATGCCGATGCGCCGGCCGCGTGGAGCGCAACCACCTGGTTCGCAGTCATTTCATTGGCCGCCACCAGCTTTGCCCTGGTCTCAGCCGAATTCCTGCCGGCAGGTTTGTTGACGCCAATGGCGCGCGATCTCGGCATCAGCGAGGGAACGGCCGGACAGGTCGTCACCGCCACCGCTTCAGTCGGCGCCGTGACGGCCATGTTGAGCAATGTCCTCATCGGTCGATTGAACCGCAAGACGGTGCTGGTCGGCCTTATGGCCCTAGCGGTTGCTTCCAATATTCTTGCGGCGCTGGCGCCCAATTTCTGGCTGCTGTTGCTGGGCCGGGCCGGGCTGGGGATCGCTCTCAGCGCTTTCTGGGCGCTTTCGGTCGCCGTCGTGGCGAGGCTGGTTGGCGCCAGTGCGACAGGTCGGGGCATGGCTATCGTCACCCTCGGCGTCTCGCTCGCAACCATTGCCGCACCGTCGATGGGCGCGTTGATCAGCGACTGGCTGGGTTGGCGCAGCGCCATGGCCATGACGGCGGGGTTGGCCTTGCTTGCCATGCTGCTGCAGTTGCTTAGCCTGCCGTCTTTGCCTGCAACGGCAAGCAATAGTCTTGCAGACGTCCTTCGGCTGACACGGCGGCGTGGCATTCAACTTGGTATGCTTGCCATCCTTTTGCTGATGACGGGGCATTTTGCCGGCTCGGTCTATGTGCGTCCCTTTCTCGAACATGTGACGCTCCTTGCAACCGGGCCAATTGCCCTGGCGTTGCTTGGATTTGGCATCGCCGCAGTGATCGGCAATATTGCCGGTGGCCGCATGGCCGACGCCAATATCCACGTGGCTCTCGTGGTTACCGCCGCATTGATGGCGTTTGCGGCGCTGTCATTAGTGCTTTGGGGCGTGCACATTGGCGTTGCCTTTGGCTTCGTGACACTGTGGGGCTTCGCCTTCGGCATGGCGCCGGTGGTGTTGCCGACAAATTTGTCTCGCGCCGCGCCGGACGCGCTGGAAGCAGCGGGCAGCCTGATGGTCGCCTCTTTTCAGGTCGCCATCACCGTCGGCGCGGTTGTCGGCGGCTATGTTGTGGACACCTACGGCCCTACGGCGCCTTTGACTGTGACTGCTATCCTTGCTGCATCGACAGCCGTCTTGGCGCTGCGACAGCCGCGTAACTGAACTTTGCCGCCGCTGACACAGCAGCCCGAATCCGACCCGGACAATATTGCAGACGCGTTACACAAGTTTACGCAATGCGCGCGTTGCTTGTTGCCACAATCGAAGGCTAAGGACGCTCGGCTTCGGCCATTGGAGGGTGAGCGACGATCAAGTCGCGCCCTTTTGAGGAGATGACTGACATGAAGAAGTTTTTGCTTGTTGCCGTCGGCCTGGCGGTGCTTGCCGGTTCGGCCTGCTCGAAGGCGCCGGAATGCACGGCCGAGATCGCGACCAAGAAGGCGCAGGACATGGCCGCCGCACTGCAGGAGGCGATCACCAAGGATCCGTCCAAGGCGGCTGACCTGACCGCCAAGGTCCAGGCAGTAACAACCAAGTACCAGGGCACCACGACACTCGCCGACGCCTGCAAGGCGTATGACGAGGTGACGGCCGCCATCAAGGGCTAAGCGCCTTTTTGCTGGTTCGAGGGGGCGGTGGCGATGGGCTGCCGCCTCTTTGCTTTTGGGGATGTGCTAGGGGCAGGCGCGACAATGCGCTCAATTCGGCGCGATGGAGCCGACTTCGACGGCATCGACGCGCTTCAGGCTCATGCCGATGACCGGCACCAGTTGGTCCTGGACACGCACGGCAACCGTCACCGTCATCGAATTGTCGTCGGGAATGCGGGCTTGCATGACGCCGCGGAGCTGATTGCGGTTGATGGTGAAGACCACCTTGCGGGCATCGACAACGTTGCCGCCGATGATGTCCAGGCCCGCACCGTCAGCGCCCCCCATGAAGGAGCCCTTGTAATCGCGGCCCTTGCGCTCGATCTTGGCCGACATCGGCTGGGTGAACATGCCGACGCGGCAGCCGCCGTCCAGAGTCATGCCCATCTTGCCGTCCGGCGTGGAGCCGGTGAAGCTGCAGTTGAATTTCGTGCCCTTGTACTTGCCGGCGACGATTTCGCCCGGGCCGACCCATTTGCCTTCGGCCGACTGGAAGAACTGCTTGTCCGGCTCTGCGGCGGAAGCCTCCGAGGCGAGACCGACGACTGCTGTGATCGCAACGGCCAGGGGCAGGACGCTGGACAGAATTACGCTTTTCATCGACGACACCTGGCAACAAAGAGGCTGTTTGGAACCGGTTCGACCATGAAGAACATTGGTTAATGCTTCGTCACTGCGGGCCTTCGAAACGGCAATCCGCTCATCGTCAGGAAGAAGAGGACGCTATTTGCCGGAGCCTGTGGTTTCGGTGTCTTTCTTCGCGGCAAACGATGTCAATGCCGAGAGGAAATCGCCCAGTCCCGGACGCTTCGCGGCGCTGAAGGGCAGGGGACGCGCGGTTTCCATCGCCGCGATGCCGATGCGCGCCGTCATCATGCCGTTGACGACGCCCTCGCCAAGCTTGGCCGAAAGCCGTGCCGCCAGGCCGTGGCCGACGATCTGCTGGACGAAACTGTCGCCGACGGCGATCGAGCCGGTGACCGCCAGATGCGCAAGCACGCTGCGCGCCAGGCGGAAGAACCCCAGCGTTCCCGGGCGTCCGCCATAGAGTTCGGACAGACGGCGAATGAGGCGTCCGGCCTCGAACACGACATAGGCGACATCGACGAGCGCGCGCGGGCTGACCGCCGTCACCAGCGAGACGCGTTTGGCCGCTTCGAGAATCATCACCTTTGCCCTGGCGTCGAGGGGGCCGAGGATTTCCGCTTCGGCCAGGCGCACCAGATTGCCGCCGTCGATGATTTCGCCGCGCAGTTCGGCGAGCGCACGCCGGCCGGCCGCGGTCTCGGGCTTGGCCGCGACGAAAGCCGAAAGCTCGTCGACCACCGACCGTGCCGCCTTGGGGTCGTCGCGCGCGATGGCGTCGAGCGCGCGTTTTTGCAGTTTTTCGACTTCGGCAAGGCGGGCGATCGCCAGGAATTCCCGAATCAGGATCACCACGAGTGCCAATACGGCGATCGCCGCCATGCCGGCGGCCAGCCAACCCAGCCATTCGGCGCGGGCGAAGAGATCGCGAACCAGCTGGTCGGTCCACAGGCCGACAGCCAGCGAAACCAGCACGCCGATGGCGCCGAAGAAGATGCTGCCAAACAACGAGCGTTTCCTGGGGGCGACCGCCGGCGGCGGTTCCGCGGCCACGATGTCCGGTTCGTCGAAGACGTCGACTTCCGCCGGTATGACCAGCGCGACATCGGTCTTCAGCCCGCGGGGTTTGCGCGGGGGCTCGGCCTGCCGCGTCTTTGACGCCTCTTGTGTTGGCGCGGCTTCCGGCTCGATGCGGAAGGCCGCCGGTTTGCGGGGCGCGGTCATGCCAGATGGTCTCCGATCAGGAACTGCAAGGCACGGTCGAGCCTGATATGCGGCAGAGACAGCGTGACGCCTTCGGCCGTGCGTTCGAGTTTTGGTGGGCGGAACCGGACAAAGCGGATTGCCGGGTCCGTGGAATCCTGCCTGTGATCGGGTCCGGAGACGTCGAATACCGCATCAATCTTCTCCGGTAAGTCACCGGGAAATATGGCAGTTTCGGTCTTTCCGTCGAACGTTTCACCGTTGATCTTCTCGCCGGCGATCGGCGTGCCGATGATGACAGGCAACGTCTCACGGCCTTGCTTGACCGTGCCTTCGCGGGTCGCGCGCACCGCCGCCATGGCGACGACGTCGACGTCGGCGCCGGTGAAGTTCGCTCGTGCCACGGCACGGTCCGCCAGCCGCCGCACGATCGCCTGCAACCGGTCATGGCTTTCATGGTGCAGGTGATCGGCCTTGGTCGCGGCGACCAGGATGCGATCGATGCGCCGCGAAAACAGGTCGGTGAGGAAGCTACCCCGGCCGGGGCGAAAACAGCTGAGGATCTCGGTCACCGCACGCTCGAGGTCGGCCATGGCGCCGGGGCCGGCATTCAGCGCCTGCATGGCATCGATCAGGACGATCTGGCGATCGAGGCGGGTGATGTGTTCGCGGAAGAACGGTTTGACGACATGCGTCTTGTAAGCCTCGTAGCGCCTTTCCATCATGGCGTGCAGCGATCCCGGGCGCGGACGCCTGTCGAGGCCAGCCAGCGGCGCGAAGGTCAGTGCGGGCGAGCCTTCGAGGTCGCCAGGCATCAGGAAACGGCCGGGCGGCAAGGTCGAAAGCGCGCGCTCGTCGAGCTTGCAGGCCTTGAGATAGGCCGCGAAGCTTTCGGCGAGGCGGCGTGCCGTCATCTCATCGGCGTCGCCATTCGGGTCGATTTCCGCCGAGATCGCCCGCCAGGCCCGCGAAAGATCCTCGCGCACCGGCAAAGTGGCCATCTCCATGGCCTCGTGTGAAAAATCGGCGAAGGATTTGCCGAGCAGCGGCAGGTCGAGCAGCCATTCGCCGGGATAATCGACGATGTCGACCGACAGTTTGCCTGAAGAGAACATGCGGCTCCAGCCGGAGGCCGATTCATATTCGATGGTCAGCCGCAGTTCCGAAATGGCGCGCGTGGAATCGGGCCAGGCGCGGTCGTTGACCAATGCGGCGATATGATCCTCGTACTGGAAGCGCGGCACGGCGTCGTCAGGCTGCTCTTCGAGGAAGGCGCGGGCGATACGCCCGGATTTCTGTGCCTCGAATAGCGGCAGGCGTCCGCCGTGGATCAGATTGTGCACCAGCGCGGAAATGAACACCGTCTTGCCGGCGCGCGAAAGGCCGGTAACACCCAGCCGCAGCGACGGAGAAAAAAGCCCGGTGGCGCGTCCCGACAGCGTATCGAGGGCAATTTTTGCCTCGTCGGTGAAGGTGGTCAGCGATGATGCCAAAATGTGATCTCTCAGGCTTGGGTCCGTCCGATATAGGCGCTGGAACCCGGCTTTGAAATGGCGCCGGAAATCGATGCCGAAGCAATTCCAGGAAAAGTGTGGAGCGGTTTTCCCGGGAAGAGCGCATAGCGCTTTCCCTTGGAAATTGCGCCAAAACAGGGAGTTAGAGATCGGCCGGTGTCAGGAACGCTTCGAGATAGCCCGTGTCCTGGCCTGCTTTCGTCAGATTGTCCAGGAAACGCACGACAGCCAGGCCCGAGGTCGGGAAACCATGGTTGAGCATCGCCCGCGCCGTCTCGTCGCCATCGCCCGAGACCGCCATGGCGAGATCCTCCGTCATCGGGTTGTGACCGATGACCAGCAGCGAACCTGGCCCGCCATGCTCCCGGATGAGGCGGAGATAGCCGGCCGCATCTTCGCTATAGAGTGTGTCGAAAAACAAGACCTTGCCGGTATCGGTCTGGCCGGCCAGCCCTTCGAGCGTTTCCTTGGCGCGCCGGGCGTTGGAGCACAATGTCAGGTCGGGGACATAGCCACGCGAGCGCATGGCTGCGCCCATCGTCTCGGCATCGGCGCGGCCGGATGCGTCAAGCGGTCGATCGAAATCGCGCATGCCGGGCAGCGCCCAGCCAGCCTTGGCGTGCCGCAACAGATAGAGCCTGCTCACCCAACCTCCGATGATGCCGAAGCCGCGGTACGATTAGCCACAAGAAGGGCGCCGCGCACAATGGCCCCTTGTTCTTCCGCGCAAAGAATCAGCGGCACTTTCTCCATCGAATCAGCGACATCTCGCTCCAATGGGTGCCGCGGGGGAACTTTAACAATTGCGTGAGTCGGTGACTGATTGCGCTTGTGCAGGCGTCGGACGGCGAATATATAAGCGCCAAATTTGGGGCAGTTTGGGTGAGTCGAATGAACGACATCGTTACCGCCGATTACGTACCCTCCGAAGACGAGCCGTTCATGAACGATCGGCAGAAATCCTACTTCCGCCTGAAGCTCGTCACCTGGAAAAATGACATATTGCGCGAAGCGCGCGAAACTCTCGAAATCCTGCAGCAGGAAAACGCCAACCACCCCGACCTCGCCGACCGCGCCTCTTCCGAAACAGACCGCGCCATAGAGCTCAGGGCTCGCGACCGTCAGCGCAAACTCATCGCGAAGATCGATTCGGCGCTGCAGCGCATCGACGAGGGCACTTACGGCTATTGCGAGGAAACCGGCGAGCCGATCGCGCTGAAACGGCTCGACGCCCGTCCGATAGCCACCTTGTCGATCGAAGCGCAGGAACGGCATGAGCGCCGCGAAAAAGTCTATCGCGACGACTGACGCATTGCTTCTGGACTGCATCTCAAGGCAGTTACAAGTGAAGTCATTGTCAAAAATGGCCGGGTTTTCCGGCCATTTTTGTTGGCTGTATCACAAATCCGTTGCAGCAAGCGAAAGCAAAACCCGGCCGGCGGGGCGCCTCAGGCGGCAATCATTTCTTCTGGCTTGAAAGTTCGCCCAGAAGCCTGGTCATTTCATCGTCGAGCGATTGCGGCGCCTTGGCCACCGGTTTGCCAACCGGACCACCGGATCGCGGCTGGTCGAGCGAAACCTCCAGGTCCTTCATGAGCGCGTCGTCGATACTGTTCTGCGGTGGCGGTGGCGCGTGCCTGACAGCATTGGCGTTGGCGGAGCCATAGGCAGGCAGCGGCGTGACGTTGGTCGATTGATAGGGTTGCGCCGGTTTCGGTGCGGGGGCTGGGGCTGGTGGTGGCGCTGCCGGGCGCGGGCGGGCAGGCGGCGCCGAGGTCGCCGGCTGCGGCGCAGGTCGTGCCGGTGCGGGAGCCGGTTGAGGCGGCCGCGGTTTTGCCGCCGGGGCCGCGGTGGCCGGGACGGGCTGCAGACCGCCATCTCCGGTCAGCGCTGGACGGCGCGGCGCGGCAAGGCGTATGTCGCGTTCGACGACTACGTCGGTCGGACCGCCGATCAGAAGCAGATGTTCGATGTCGTCGCGGCGCACCAGCACCAGCCGACGATGGCTGTCGACGGCGGTGGCGTCCATGACGGCGAGCCGCGTCTTACGGTTCCGGCCACCGGCGACGAACGTGCCGAAGGTCAGGTTGCGGACCAGCCTGATGATGACGAGCACGATGACCAGCAGGATCAGCGCCGCGAAGGTCCACAGGAGTGCCGCCGCATAACCAGGGCCCGCCACGCTATCCAGCCACTGCATTGGTTTCCCCTGATCGGTCTTGGAAAGAGACGCGACACTAGACCGTTGCGGCTGGCCACCGCAAGTTGCCTTTCACGCATCGTGAACAGCTTGAAACACGGCCGGTATCATTTTTATCTGACATTTGCCGCCCGGGCCTTTTCCGGACTGGGAGAATGTGATTCAACCGGCTAAAGCGGGTCGCGCTGAAGCGGATTCACGCGAGGCGCTCTAGGGCCTTGTTTTCGTGCATGTCGTTTTCCCAAAACCGAAGTCACTTTTGGGCGACATGCATTAGGGGCGGGTGTCGGAACGTCGGACTTCACGAGCAGGGGGCATATGGCCAAGGAAGCGCGCGGCGATTTCTATCCGGTACCGATCGTCGACCAGAACACGCGACCGGGTGCGGTCACCCGGCTCATCATCTTCATCGTCGTTCTGACGGGGGCCGCGATCGTCTTCGGTCTGTTCCGCGAGCGCCTAGGCGATCCCTTCCTGCTCGGCATGCTGGGCGTGCTGGCGATGATCGGCGTCGGCTTCCTGTTCGCGACCGCGATCGGCTTCGTACAAGTCACGCCGCGCTCGACTGGCGATGAACTGTCCAAGGCTTTCGTCGATTCGATGGCGCAGGGCCTGCTGGTGACGGACACCAAGGGCCGCGTCGTCTACGCCAACCGTGCCTATGCCGACATGACCGGAGCGTCCTCGGCCGCCGACCTCAAGACGGTCGAAGGGCTCCTTTCGGATGTTCCCGAGGCCTCGGTGACGATTTACCGGCTGGCCTCCGGCCTGCGTGACGGGCAGCCGGGCGACGGCGAGTTCCGGCTGGCGCAGTCGATCCGGCCGGGAGCCGAAGCGGGCGCCCGCTGGTACCGGGCGCGCGCCCGGACCTTCAACGTTCCGGGCCAGCGCCTGCCGATGCTGGCCTGGCAACTCGCCGACATTTCGCAGGAGCGGGCCGAGCAGGAGCGTTTCTTCCTCGACCTGCAGAAGGCCATCGATCACCTCGACCACGCCCCGGCAGGCTTCTTTTCCGCCGACCAGGACGGTCGCGTCACCTACATCAACGCCACGCTCGCGGAATGGCTGGGCATCGATCTTGCCAGTTTCACGCCCGGCGCCGTGACCTTGCCGGATATCGTTGCCGGCGACGGCATGGCCTTGGTGCGCTCGGTCAAGGCCGACCCCGGCACGACGCGCAACGCGGTCATCGATCTTGATTTGACGACGATGACGGGAGAGGCGCTGCCGGTGCGCTTCATGCATCGCGTTTCGGCCAGCCGCGAAGGTATCGGCGGTCCGACGCGCACGATCGTGCTCAACCGCACGCAGGGCGAGGATGCCTCGGCCGATCTGCGCGCCTCGGAAGTGCGCTTCACCCGCTTCTTCAATTCGACGCCGATGGCGATCGCGGGTGTCGATGCCAGCGGGCGCATCCTGCGCACCAACGCGCCGTTCCTGTCGCTGTTTTCCTCGGTCGTCGACCGGGACGCCGTGGACCGCCGCGTGCGGCTCGATACGGTGATCCATGAGCGCGAGCGGCCGGCCTTTGCCGCGGCATTCGAGAAGGCCCGGCAGCGGCAGGCCGACATCGAGCCGATCGACACCGTGCTGCCCGGCAACGAGGAGCGGCATATCCGTTTCTACGTCAATGCCGTCGCCGACGGCACCGGCGGCGAGGGCGCAGAGGAATCGGCCATCGTCTACGCCGTGGAGACGACCGAGCAGAAGGCGCTCGAAGGGCAGATGGCGCAAAGCCAGAAGATGCAGGCGGTCGGGCAACTCGCGGGCGGCATCGCCCACGACTTCAACAATGTGCTGACCGCCATCATCATGGCGTCGGACCTGCTTTTGACCAATCACCGGCCGTCGGACCCGTCCTTCCCCGACATCATGAACATCAAGCAGAACGCCAATCGGGCGGCTTCACTGGTCAGGCAGTTGCTGGCCTTCTCGCGCAAGCAGACGCTGCGGCCGGAAGTGCTGAACCTCACCGACGTGCTCGCCGATCTCAGGATGCTGCTTGCCCGCCTGGTCGGCAACGACATCAAGCTGAAGATCGACCACGGCCGGGACCTGTGGCCGGTCAGGGTCGATATCGGCCAGTTCGAGCAGGTGGTGGTCAATCTGGCGGTCAATGCGCGCGACGCGATGCCCGCTGGCGGCGATCTCACCGTGCGCACCCGCAACGTCACCGCCGAGGAGTGCAAGACCTTCTCCTATCGCGAACTCGCCGCGGCCGACTATGTCGTGGTCGAGGTCGAAGACACCGGCAGCGGCATCGCGCCGGACGTGCTGAAGAAGATCTTCGAACCGTTCTTCACCACCAAGGAGGTCGGCAAGGGCACCGGCCTTGGCCTGTCCATGGTCTACGGCATCATCAAGCAGACAGGCGGCTTTATTTTCTGCGATTCCGAGGTCGGCAAGGGATCGACCTTCCGCATCTTCCTGCCGCGCCACATCGCGGAAGCGAAGAAGGCGGCCGAACCCGGGGAAACCCCGAGTGCCACGCCGGTCAAGCCGGTCGACAGCACCAAGGACCTGTCGGGGTCGGCCACGGTGCTGCTGGTCGAGGACGAGGATGCCGTGCGCATGGGCGGCATGCGTGCGCTGACCTCTCGGGGCTATACGGTGCATGAGGCATCCTCGGGCGTCGAGGCGCTGGAAGTGTTCGAAGCCCTGGGCGGCAAGGTCGACATCGTCGTTTCGGACGTGGTCATGCCGGAAATGGACGGGCCGACCCTGCTTGGCGAGTTGCGCAAGCGCCAGCCGGATATCAAGTTCGTGTTCGTATCCGGCTATGCCGAGGACGCCTTCGCCAGGAACTTGCCGGCCGACGCGCATTTCGGCTTCCTGCCGAAGCCGTTCTCGCTCAAGCAACTGGCGACGATCGTCAAGGATATGCTGGAGTCCTAATTTAGCTTTCTCCAGTGGTCTGCCTTGCACAACGCCCCGACAGCGCCATGATTGCGGGCGAGAGGGCAGGCGGGCTTGGGGGAGCAGCGATTGACGCCACACATAGAGGCAGGCAAGGGCGACTACGCCGAAACGGTGCTGTTGCCGGGTGACCCGCAGCGCGCCGAATGGATGGCGAAGACATTTCTCGAAGCGCCACGCTGCGTCAATCGCAGGCGGGGTGCTCTCGGCTTTACCGGCCTTTATCGCGGCCGGCCCATCAGCATTCAGGCAACGGGTATCGGGGTTTCGTCGTTCCTGATCTATACCCACGAATTGCTCGACTATTATGGCATCCGAACATTGATCCGCACCGGGACCTGCGGTGGCCTGAGCGCCGAGGTAAAGCTGCGCAGCCTGGTGATCTCGCAATCGGCACGGCCGGAAAACAAGGAGAGTGGCCAGGTCTTTGGCCTTTATGACGCTGACGCCGGTCCGGATCCGGCGTTGCTCGCCCGCGCATTGGCCAAGGCAGCCGAACTCGGCATTGACCACCATGCCGGCCTGACAGTCTGCACCGACATATTCTACCATCCTGAAACGCACGCTCGATATGCCGAGGCAAGGGCACTCGGAGCGCTGGCCGTGGACATGGAAACCAGCGCGCTCTACCGCATCGCGACGCATTTCGGCGCGAGGGCGTTGTCGCTGTTGACCGTTGTCGACAATCTGGTTACCGGCGAACAGGCCAACTATTCCGAGCGCCAGGCGCTTTTCACCGATATGAGCCGGCTGGCGCTCGAAATCGCTGGGGAAGGGCGCTAGGCAGCTTCCTGCTTCAACGCCATTCGCTCGTCCACGCTGGGCCGATGGCCGCGCAGATAGAGCGCGCAGGTGGTACGAAGCATGGATGCGAAATTGGGTATCTCGCCGTTGATCTCGATGGCTTCGTCATACAGCTTCGAGATGAATTTCGGCGTCGTCAGGTCCTGGCTGTCGGCGATTTCGTCCAGCAAGGTCCAGAACGTTGCCTCGAGCTGGATGCTGGTCGAATGTCCATCAATGCGGATCGACCGGTTGATCTGGCGATAGCCTTCCGGATCCTGTGCGGCAAACACTCTGCACATTGGTACCTCCCGTTTTTGTTGGTCTTGGGCGTCGACGGAGCCATCGGCGCCTTTTGAACACTGCCTGCGATTTCATCTTCGACCGGACCGTCGATAACGGCAATCAGACTTTCGTCCTTATGGCGATGGCCTCCTTGGAATCTTGGGCGACACTAGCCATTTTCAAGCCGCATGCGTGGTAATCGGCTGCCACCACCTTTTTTCGCCGGCGCGCATAATCGGCTTCGAAAGTACGAACGCTGCGGGGTCTGATTTGGCGAAGGCAATCCACACCATGATCCGGGTTCTCGACGAGGCCCGGTCCATCGACTTCTACACCAGGGCGTTCGGGCTGGAGGTTGCCCAGCGGCTGGATTTCGAGACCTTCACGCTGATCTATCTCAGCAATACCGATACGCCTTTCGAAGTTGAGCTGACCGTCAACAAGGGGCGGCAGGAGCCTTATGCGCTTGGCGACGGCTATGGCCACCTGGCCGTCTCTGTCGCCGATCTCGACAGCGAACATGACCGGCTCGGTGCGCTCGGCTTCAATCCGAAGAAGATCGTCGAGTTCAACCGCGACGGGTCGCTCATCGCACGCTTTTTCTTCATCGAGGACCCCGACGGCTACAAGATCGAGGTCCTGCAGCGAGGGGGGCGCTTCCAATAGGGGACAACCCGCCGCGTGCACCGGCGCGGCGCCAGCAACGGCACCCGAAGGGTGCGAACAGCAAGCAGGGAGGAAACTATGGTCACGATCTATGACGGAAAGCCTGGACTTTCACGTCGCGAGCTTCTCAAACGCGGCAGCATCGGCGCGTTGCTCGTCATCTCCGGCAGCGCGGTCATCAGCCCGGAACAGGCCTGGGGGCTTGAAACCTCGGCGCTGAAGCCCGAGACGATGGCGACACTGATCCAAGTGGCGCGCGACATCTATCCGCACGACCAGGTGCCGGACAAATATTACGCTATCGCCGTCAAAGGCCATGACGAGACAGCCGCCAAGGATCCTGCCCACAAGGAGCTGATCGAGAAGGGCATCGCCGATCTCGACAGCAAGGCTGGCAAGGGTGGTTATCGCGGGCTCGGCTGGGAAGAGCAGCGTGTGGCGCTGCTCACCGAGATCGAGAAGACGCCTTTCTTCCAGGCGGTGCGCGGTGGTCTCGTCGTCAGTCTCTACAACCAGAAAGAGGTGTGGCCGATCTTCGGCTACGAGGGCGAGTCCTACTCCAAGGGCGGCTACATCGCGCGCGGTTTCAACGACATCGAGTGGCTCTGAGCCGCTCTGTCCGTAACCGCTTTTTGACCGATCTCATGGGAGGAAACCATGGCAGCACAATTTGATCTCAAGAATGACGGCGTGGTCGTCATCATCGGCTCGGGCGCCGGCGGCGGCACGCTCGGCAACGAACTGGCGCAGAAGGGCATCGATGTCGTCATCCTCGAGGCGGGCGCCCGCCACGAATATGAGGACTTCATCAATGACGAGTGGGAATCGTTCGCCCAACTCGCCTGGAAGGACAAGCGCACCACATCCGGCGACTGGCGTGTGGCGAAGGATTTCCCGAACCTGCCGGCCTGGATCGTCAAATCGGTCGGCGGCTCAACCACGCACTGGGCCGGCGCGTCGCTGCGCTTCCAGGAGCATGAGTTCAAGACGCTGTCGACTTACGGCAAGCAGGCCGGCGCCAATCTTTTGGACTGGCCGATTTCGCTGGCCGAGATGGAGCCTTATTACGCCAAGGCGGAAGCCAAGATGGGCGTGACCGGCACCAATGACTGGCCGCGGCTGCCGGGCAACAACAATTTCAAGGTGTTGAAGGCCGGCGCCGACAGGCTCGGCTACAAGGAATGCCATACCGGCAACATGGCGATCAACTCGGTCGAACGCGACGACCGCAACTCCTGCCAGCAGACCGGCTTCTGCTTCCAGGGCTGCAAATGGGGCGCCAAATGGTCGACCCTCTATACCGAAATCCCCAAGGGCGAAGCGACAGGCCACCTCGAAGTGCGGCCGAACGCCATGGTGATCAAGATCAACCATGATGCCAAGGGGAAGGTGACCGGCGTCGTCTATGCCGACAAGGACGGCAAGTTGCAGGAGCAGAAGGCCCGTATCGTCGCGGTGGCCGGCAATTCGATCGAAAGCCCGCGCCTGCTGCTCAATTCGCAATCGAGCAAATTTCCGCATGGGCTCGCGAATTCATCAGGGCAGGTGGGCAAGAACTACATGCGCCACACCACCGGATCGGTCTATGCCATCTTCGACAAACCGGTGCACATGTATCGCGGCACCACCATGGCCGGCATCATCCGCGACGAGGCGCGGCATGATCCGTCACGTGGCTTCGTCGGCGGCTACGAGTTCGAGACGCTGTCGCTTGGATTGCCGTTCATGGCGGCTTTCCTCAACCCTGGCGGCTGGGGGCGCTCCTTCACCACCGCGCTTGATCACTATGACCATATGGCAGGCCTGTGGATCGTCGGCGAGGACATGCCGCGCGAGGAGAACCGCATCACGCTGCATGCCGATGAGAAGGACGAACACGGCATGCCGATCGCCGACGTGCATTTCGACGATCACCCGAACGACACGGCGATGCGCAACCATGCCTATAAGCAGGCTTCAGCGCTTTACGATGCGGTCGGTGCGACGCGCACCTTCCCGACGCCGCCCTATCCCTCGACCCACAATCTGGGCACCAACCGGATGAGCGAGAAGGCGGAGCATGGCGTCGTCAACAAGCATGGCCAGACGCACGACATCAAGAACCTGTTCGTGTCGGACGGCAGCCAGTTCACGACGGGTGCCGCCGAAAACCCGACCTTGACCATCGTGTCGCTGGCGATCCGCCAAGCCGACTACATCGCCGCCCAGATGTCGGCGAGAAGCATCTAGTCCACCTCCCGACTGCCTGCTGGCGCGGGACCCGACAGGGTTCCGCGCCTTTTTTGGCGTTCAACCCCGGGTGCAGGTCGAGGCGGAGAAGGCGCCGTCGGGCTGCTTCATGATGATGTCGAAGGAGGGCGGGTTCTGGCCGTCCAGCGTCGCCTGGGTCATCGACAGCGAGTTGCCGCCGGCGGTGTAGCCGCCGAGCGGTCCCAGCCAGGAGATCTCGCCGTTTGCGTTCATCTGATAGTTGTAGGCCTGCTGGGCGGTTCCGAAGGTTACAGGGCCTGTATAGACGTTCCCCTTGATGGTGATGTCGCCGAGGTCGAGGAACATGCCGAGCAGGTAGACTTCGCAGTGATAGGTGCCGTCAGGCATCTTGCCGTCGCTGAAGTCGGCCTGCGCGGCGCCGGTCGCTGCCGCCAGAAGCGCGGTGCCGATAAAAATGCGTGAAATCAGGGATGCCATGACGTCGCTCTGTTGAGCAGGGAGCTTGCCCTATTTTTGCGCTGGGCCGCAACATTTGTCGCCCCGCCGCACGCACGGAGGCCAAAATCTAGGCATTTGGTGAAATTGGGCAAAATTTAGGCAGATGCTGTGTGCACTGCGCAAATTTCCCTCAACCAATTCTTAACCGGCCCTCTTATGTTTGTTCAATCTAATATAATAATTATCTGATAATGTTGGTCTATTTGCCGTTTTTTAGCGTCCCGGCACCGGTTGGCATGGGGGTTGCATTGTATCGTTGCGGTGCAATCAACCAGCTTGGGAGTCTTCCGTATGAGGGGTAATTTCTCGACAATAACAAAAATGTTTTCGGCGAGCGTGGTTGCGGCCGGCCTGTTGATGTCGGCTCCCGCCAGGGCGGCCGACGATACGATCAAGGTCGGCATTCTCCATTCGCTGTCGGGGACGATGGCGATTTCGGAGACGACGCTGAAGGACGCCATGCTGATGCTCATCGATGAGCAGAACGCCAAGGGCGGCCTGCTCGGCAAGAAGCTTGAAGCCGTCGTCGTCGATCCGGCTTCCAACTGGCCGCTGTTCGCCGAAAAGGCGCGCGAGCTGATTTCGAAGGATAAGGTCGCGGCGGTGTTCGGCTGCTGGACCTCGGTGTCGCGCAAATCGGTGCTGCCGGTGTTCTCCGAGCTCGACAACATCCTGTTCTATCCCGTCCAGTATGAGGGCGAGGAGAGCGAGCGCAACGTGTTCTACACGGGCGCCGCGCCCAACCAGCAGGCCATTCCGGCGGTCGACTATCTGATGAGCGAGGATGGCGGCTCGGTGAAGCGCTGGGTGCTGGAAGGCACCGACTACGTCTATCCGCGCACCACCAACAAGATCCTCGAAGCCTATCTGAAGGCCAAGGGCGTCGCGGCCGAAGACATCATGGTCAACTACACGCCGTTTGGTTTTTCCGACTGGCAGACCGAAGTCTCGGCGATCAAGAAGTTCGGCTCGGCCGGCAAGAAGACCGCCGTCGTCTCGACCGTCAACGGCGACGCCAACGTGCCGTTCTACAAGGAACTCGGCAACCAGGGCATCAAGGCCGAGGACATCCCGGTCATGGCATTCTCGGTCGGCGAGGAAGAGCTGGCCGGTCTCGACACCGCACCGCTGGTCGGCCATCTCGCCGCGTGGAACTACTTCGAAAGCGTCGACACACCCGAAAACAAGAAGTTCATCGCCGACTGGCACAAGTTCATCAAGAACGACAAACGCACCACCAACGACCCGATGGAAGCCCACTACATCGGCTTCAACATGTGGGTGAAGGCGGTGGAGAAGGCCGGCACCACCGATCCCGACAAGGTCATCGACGCCATGATCGGCGTTTCGGTGCCGAACCTGACGGGCGGCTATTCGACGATGATGCCGAACCATCACATCACGAAGCCGGTGCTGATCGGCGAAATCCAGGCCGACGGCCAGTTCGAGACGGTTTCGCGCACGCCGGGCCTGGTGATGGGCGACGAATGGTCCGACTACCTGCCGGACTCCAAGGATTTGATCTCCGATTGGCGCAAGCCTCTGTCGTGCGGCAACTTCAACGTTGCCACCGGCAAGTGCGGCGGCAAGGGAACGAACTGATCCTCCCCGGGCTGACTAGTCAGACCCGGGCTGACCTAGTCGGACCGCGCGCGTCCGGACGGTTTCCTCCACCGTCCGGACGCCCAATTCAACCTCCAAGGATCGCCTGAAGCCGATGAGTCTGCTCCGCACGATTGGCCTGGTGCTGCTGTTTCTGATGACGACGCTGTCGTCGTCGGGCGCGGCGGAAGCCGACCTGCGTGGCATCATCGCCAAATTCGCGGCGGCCAAGGGCTTTTCGGACATCGGAGCTGTCGTCCATGAACTGGCGGCCACCGGTGACCCGGCCGTCGAGCGGCCGCTTGCCGCGCTCGCCGACGGCAACCTCTATGTCCGCAAGGCCGATTCCGTGGTCTTCGTCGGCAAGGAAGCCGGCGAAAGCGTCCAGCTTTTCGATCCGCTGAGCAGCGAAGCATCCGGCGAGGCGGCCAAGGACGACATCACCAAGATCAAGGTCAACAACACGCTGCGCCGCGTCATTCGCGATGCGCTGGGCACGCTGACGCTTGGCGCCAAGGACCCGACTGTCCGCATCGCCGCCGCCGACACCATGTTCAAGACGCCCGACGCGGCCAATATCGAACCGCTCGGCGCGGCGATAGCCAAGGAGACGGTTGCCAGCGTCAAGGCCCTGCTCGAACAGGCCCGAGCCGCCTCGATCCTTGTCTCAGACCGGCCTGAAGCCGACAAGCTGGCAGCCATCGCGCTGATCGGCGCGCGCGGCGACCGTGATGCGGTTTCGCTGCTCACCTCGGTCGAGGCCAACGCCTCGGGAGCGGTGAAGGAAGCCGCGACAGCCGCGATCGCCAACATCAATTCGACATTGGCGCTTTGGGATGCCGGGCAGAACATCTGGTACGGCATTTCGCTGGGCTCGGTGCTGCTGCTCGCGGCGATCGGGCTTGCCATCACCTTCGGCGTCATGGGCGTCATCAACATGGCGCATGGCGAGATGGTGATGCTCGGCGCCTACACCACCTTCGTCGTCCAGCAGGTGATCCGCACATCCTTTCCCGGCCTGTTCGACTGGTCGCTGGTGATCGCGCTGCCGCTCGCCTTTCTGGTCGCCGCCCTCGTCGGCCTCGCCATCGAACGCGGCGTCATCCGCTTCCTCTACGGACGGCCGCTGGAGACGCTGCTGGCGACCTGGGGCGTGTCGCTGATCCTGCAGCAGGCGGTGCGCTCGATCTTCGGGCCGACCAACCAGGAGGTTGGTAATCCCTCCTGGATGTCGGGTTCGTTCGATATCGCCCAGCTGGCCATTACCTGGAACCGGCTGTGGATCTTGGTCTTCGCGCTCACCGTCTTCGGCGTCCTGCTCTATGTGATGAAGCGCACGCCCTGGGGCCTGCAGATGCGCGCCGTCACCGCCAACCGCCGCATGGCAGCCTCGATGGGCATCAGGACGCCATGGGTCGACGCGCTGACCTTCGCGCTCGGATCCGGCATTGCCGGCATTGCCGGTGTCGCGCTCAGCCAAATCGACAATGTCTCGCCCAATCTCGGCCGCGGCTACATCATCGACAGTTTCATGGTCGTCGTCTTCGGCGGCGTCGGCAATCTCTGGGGCACGCTGGTCGGTGCGTTTTCGCTTGGCATCGTCAACAAGTTCCTCGAGCCCTATGCCGGCGCCGTGCTCGGCAAGATCGTCGTGCTGGTGCTGATCATCCTGTTCATCCAGAAGCGCCCCCGCGGCCTGTTCGCGCTCAAGGGCAGGGCGGTGGAAGCATGATCACGGGACGCTTCTTCGCCGCCGGCGCCGACCGCCGCATCGCCATCACCATCTTCATCCTGTTGGCCGCGGCGATTGTCGTGCCGCTGCTCAACCTTGCGGTATCGCCAACCAGCGCCCTCTACGTCCCGGCCTATATCGTGGCGCTGACCGGCAAATATATCTGCTATGCGCTGCTGGCGCTCTCCCTCGACCTGGTCTGGGGCTATTGCGGCATCCTTTCGCTCGGCCACGGCGCCTTCTTCGCGCTCGGCGGCTATGCGATGGGCATGTATCTGATGCGCCAGATCGGCTCGCGCGGTGTCTATGGCAACCCGATCCTGCCTGATTTCATGGTGTTCCTGAACTACAAGGAATTGCCGTGGTTCTGGCATGGCTTCGACCATTTCTGGTTTGCGGCGATCATGGTGCTGGCGGTGCCCGGCCTGCTCGCCTTCGTCTTCGGCTGGTTCGCCTTCCGCAGCCGCGTCACCGGCGTCTATCTCTCCATCATCACCCAGGCGATGACCTATGCGCTGCTGCTCGCATTCTTCCGCAACGATATGGGTTTCGGCGGCAATAACGGCCTGACAGATTTCAAGGACATTCTGGGCTTCAACGTGCAGGCCGACGCAACGCGTTCGGCGCTGTTCGCCGCCAGCGCCGTGATGCTGGCGCTCGCCGTGTTCATCACCTGGGCGATCGTCGGCTCCAAATACGGTAAGCTCCTGATGGCGGTGCGTGACGCCGAAAGCCGCACGCGCTTCCTCGGCTGGCGGGCGGAGAATGTGAAACTGTTCGCCTTCACCGTTTCGGCCGTCATGGCCGGTATTGCCGGCGCGCTTTACGTGCCGCAGGTCGGCATCATCAATCCCGGCGAGTTCGAACCGTCCAATTCGATCGAGGTGGTGATCTGGGCCGCCGTCGGCGGGCGCGGCACCATCGTCGGGCCGATCATCGGCGCGCTGCTGGTCAATGCCGGCAAATCCTGGTTCACCGGCGTGCTGCCGGAATTGTGGCTGTTTGCGCTCGGCGGCCTGTTCGTCGCCGTCACCTTGCTCTTGCCGAAGGGCATCATCGGCATGTGGGACAGCTGGCGCGGCAATGCGAAGGCGCTGCGGGCGGCCTCCGTCGCTGAAGAGGCCGGCACCAAGGTCGCAGTGGCGTCCGCGACCTCGAAGCCCGCTCGCTCGCCGGCGAGGAATCCGGGCGAGTGGTCCTTGTCCGACCCTGAACCGCAGGCGGCGGAGTAGCGACCATGAGCAAGTCGAACACCATCCTCTATCTCGACGGCGTCTCGGTCTCCTTCGACGGTTTCCGCGCCATCAACAATCTGTCGCTGGTGCTCGACAAGGGCGAGATGCGCGCCATCATCGGCCCCAACGGCGCCGGCAAGACGACGATGATGGACATCGTCACCGGCAAGACGCGGCCCGACGAGGGCGAAGTGTTCTTCGACGGCCAGGTGGATCTCACCAGGCATGACGAGGCCGAGATCGCCATGATGGGCATCGGCCGGAAATTCCAGAAGCCGACGGTCTTCGAAAGCCATACGATCGAGGACAATCTCATGCTGGCGCTGAAGGGGCCGCGTTCGATCTTCCCGGCGCTGTTCCACCGTCGCTCTGCGGCCGAGGCGCGGCAGATCGACGACATTCTCGGCGTCATCCGGCTGGGCGACAAGCGCCACGAGCTGGCCGCCAATCTCAGTCACGGCCAGAAACAGTGGCTGGAGATCGGCATGCTTCTGGCGCAGGACCCGAAATTGCTTTTGGTCGACGAGCCGGTCGCGGGCATGACCGATGCGGAAACCGAAGAGACCGCGCGGCTGCTCAAGGACATTGCGCGCGACCATTCGGTCATCGTCGTCGAGCACGACATGCATTTCGTGCGCGAACTCGGCGTCAAGGTCACCTGCCTGCACGAAGGCTCGGTGCTGTCGGAAGGCACGCTCGATTTCGTCTCAGCCGACGAACGTGTCGTCGAAGTCTATCTGGGGAGATGAGCATGATCTGGCGGGTGCAATTTCATCGCTTCGATCTGTCGTTTCTCCGGTTCTGGAGAAGGCGCTGACATGCTCGAAGTTTCCAACGCCACGCTCCACTACGGCGCCGCCCAGGCGCTGCGCGGCGTTTCGCTGAAGGCGGGCGCCGGCAAGATCACTTGTGTGCTCGGCCGCAACGGCGTCGGCAAGACCAGTTTGATGAGATCGATCGTCGGCCACCACCGGCTGACGAGCGGAAGCGTTGCCTTCGAGGGGAAGGCGCTCGACCGGAGCGCGGCGTATGACCGCGCCCGGTCGGGCATCGCATTCGTGCCGCAGGGCAGGGAGATTTTTCCCCTGCTCACGGTGCGCGAAAACCTGGAATCCGGCTTTGCGCCGTTGAAACGTGCCGACCGCAACGTGCCGGCGCATGTCTTCGAGCTGTTTCCGGTGCTGAAGCAGATGCTTGGCCGCCGCGGCGGGGACCTTTCGGGCGGCCAGCAGCAGCAGCTCGCCATCGGCAGGGCGCTGGTGATGCGGCCGAAGCTGCTGGTGCTGGATGAACCCACCGAAGGCATCCAGCCGTCGATCATCAAGGATATCGGCCGCGCCATCCGCTATTTGCGCGACCAGGCTGGTATCGCCGTGCTGCTGGTCGAACAATATCTCGACTTCTGCCGCGAGCTTGCCGACGAGGTCAACATCATGGACCGGGGCCAGATCGTCCATACTGGTCCCGCGGAAGATCTAGACCGGGCTGACGTCCGCAAGTTCCTTACCGTCTAGAATCGGTGCTGGACTTCGGCTGACAATCCAAGTCCCTGCCCAAGTTCTTGGCAAGTCCAATATTTCTTCCATCCAGCGATCTGCATCTCTGGCGCACCAGAGGCTGCATGCTAGTCTTTCGTTGGCTTCTGTGAGTTGGCCGCTTCCGTATCAGTCTGGTTATCGCAGATCGAGGGCGCGGCGAAGGCCGGCAAGTTCCACGCAAGCAAGGCTTCCTAGCTTCCCTCCTGAGATCTTTGTCGTTCAAACGCGTTTGGGCACACAGGCTAAGGGACAGCCATGGAACGTTTCGTCGAGGACTACCAGAAGCGGCGGCTTACCGAACGGGTCGACATCATCGCGGCCATCAACATTTTGAGGTCACAGGGCTGCGAATACGACGACCTGATCGAGGAGATCACCAAGGTGTTCTACGTCGACCTCGATACTTTCAATGAAATCGTGATGGCGGCCTAAAGCGCGTCGCGTCTGAATGGATTCCTGCGACGCGCTTTAGGTCCTTGATTTCATGCATTCTACCGGGGCCACTTTTGGGCGACATGCATTGGAGCCGCTTTCGCCCATCCAATGGTCACAGCTCGGCATGATACGCGCGGTCAGCTCGCGCGCCGGAACGGAGAGGCGGTGACGCGGTTGCGACCGCCGCGCTTGGCGTCGTAGAGCGCCTTGTCGGCGGCACTGAGCACCTTGTCGAAGCTGAGCCCCTCTTTGCTGCCGAATGCAAAACCGGCGCTGACCGTGCACCTCAGTGAGCCGGTTTCGGTTTCTATCAGGCGTGTCGCGAAGGCGGTCCGGATGCGCTCTGCCGCGTCCTCGACCGCTTCCGGCAAGGTGCGCTTCAATACCAGCGCGAATTCCTCGCCGCCCATGCGCGCGGCAACGTCGGTCTGGCGCAGATTACCGGCGAGTTCGCTCGCAAACACCTTCAGCACCTCGTCGCCCGCCGCGTGGCCGAACTCGTCGTTGATGGTTTTGAAATTGTCGAGATCGAAGACGACCACGGCTGTGAAGGCGCCGACCGGGAGATGGCCATGCATGTCGAACAGCGCGCGCCGGTTGAGCAGGCCGGTCAAGGGATCGGTGAGCGCGTTGCGGCGGTGATGCCTCGCCAGACGCCCCTGGTTGAGCGCAAGTGACAGGGCGCCAATACCCGTCATACTGGCGATGACGACAATGAGGCTCAGTTCCTCGGCCCAGTTGCTTGGTGCATGGCCGAGCAGCAGCTTGCCGTCCCATGCCAGGACCGCCGCGCACAGCATGAAGGAAACGGCAGTGGCCGAGTAGAGCGTGGTGATGCCGACCGTCAGGGCAGGGGCTTCGTCGCGGCCGCGCCAGTATTCGAATGCCGTCGCGAACAGGAGCAAGGCGGCGAACAGGTTCTCGAACATGAAGCCAAGGCCATCATAGCCCAGAGCCATGGGAGGCAGCGTCACTGCCAGTGAAACACAGCCCAACAGTGCTCGCGGCAGCGGCGAGCCGCCGGTTCTGAACTGGTAGGCCGCACCCAGCATGGTCGAGAAACCGAGCAGCAACAGGGCAAGGGTGGCGATGCCGAGCAAGCGCCCGGGCATGTCGATATAGGCGTCATAGACAAAGATATCGCCGACCACGAACACCAGGCTGATCGCCCATGTCAGCAGGAACCGCTCCGTGCGGGCGGTCAGCCACATGCCGAACAACGTCAGGCTCAGGCAAGCGGCGGAGAAACCGACGGCCAGCAGAAGTGAAGTGTAGTCGAGCGACATGCCCCTCTTTCCCTGCCGGCGGCGGCTCAAGCTGTGCGGCTTGGCGTCGCCGCATTCATGCAGCAAGGAAGTGTCGATATGGTTACGATCGTGGCGAAGATGCCCAGGAATAGGCGCTTTGCTACGCGCAAAACGCATAGATGATGCGCTTACAGCATGTAGCCGAACAACAACGGATGCTTGTCAGCCGGCTACCCGCTTCATCAGCGCCATCGCCCCGAACGGTGCGCGCGCCTTGCCTTCGGTGATGAAGTAGACGAACACATCGCGCGGCTGCACAGGCGCGTCGGTGGCGGGATCGGCGCGCCGCAAATCGGCCGGCTGCTCGCCTTCCGCCCATGTCTTTGCCCGCACCGCCCATTCGTCGAGGCCCTTCGGCGTGTAGCAATCGGGATTGTCGTCCGAGCCGGTCTGCAGCCGTGCGTAGACGAAGTCGCCGGTGATGTCGGCGATATCAGGATATTTGGCATGGTCGGCATAGACGATCGCCGCCTTGTATTTGCGGGCAAGCGCCGCGAATTCCGGCACGATGAAACTGTCGTTGCGCACTTCCAGCGCGTGACGCAGTGCGACACCATCCTGTTTCTCCGGCAGCAGTTTCAAAAAGGCTTCGAAATCGTCCGGATCGAACTTTTTCGTCGGCGCGAACTGCCACAGGATCGGGCCGAGCTTGTCGCCGAGCGCGGCAACGCCGGAACCGAGGAAGCGCATCATCGATTTACCGGCTTCGCCCAGCACGCGACGGTTGGTGACGAAGCGGTTGCCCTTCAGCGAATAGACGAAACCGTCCGGCGCCTCGCTTGCCCATTTGACGAAGGTCGGCTCCTTGAAGCTGGAGTAGTAGGTGCCGTTGACCTCGATGCTCGGCACCTGCCGGCTGGCGTAGTGCAGTTGCTTGGCCTTCGACAATTTGTCCGGATAGAAGGACGTGTCCCAGGGCTCGAAGGTCCAGCCGCCCATGCCGGAGCGGATTGTTCCCGATTTGCTCATTATCGTCCTCCCGAGTGCGGTGTCTGGCCAAATTCAGAAGTCTGGCCGCGTTCAGAAAATCAGGCTGTCGTGGTCTCGTCGACCGGTTTTGCCATGTCGACCAGCACCCATCCTGGCCGGTAGGGGTTGGGCCGGCGACCCGTTTCGCGATAACCGTAGGCGAGATAGAGCGCGATGTTCCGCTCCATTTTCGCATTGGTGTAGAGCCGTATCTCCGGCAGGCCCCACAAGCGCGTCTGTTGATCCGCGTGATTGAGCAGCTTTGTGCCAAAACCCTTGCGCTGGAAGGCGGGCGACACAGCGACGGAGAAGATCATCGCGTGATCCTCATGCCGCTCCAGTGTGAGCACTCCGGCAGGTTCGCCACCGCTCTCCAGCAGCCAGACCTCGCCGTTCGCGATGCGCGGCGCGTAGTCTTCGGTCACCGGGATCGGCGGCGCTTCGAGTATGGCGTTGTAAGGAGCGTAGGCGGCTTCCGTCAGCGCGACGATCGCAGCAAGATCTTCAGGGCGGGCAAGTCTCATGACTGATCCATTCCAGCAGCAGCGGCGATCACCTTCTCCATGCCTGTGGCAATCGCCGCGACTGCAGCGCGGCTGACATCGCCCAGGCCGTGGCGACCGGCGATCCAGTGCGGATCGTTGTAGGACAGCCAGGCATTGCCTTGTTCATCTTCCCAGCCCAGCGCCTTGACGGGCAGATCGATGCCGGCAAGCTGACTGTCCTGCATGAGAGGGGTGCCACCTCTGGGGTTGCCGAAGATCAGCAGTTCGGTTGGCCGCAACGCAGCGCCGACATCACGTGCGCCGGCGGCATGATCGATGCGCGCGAAGACGACCAGGCCGGCACGCTTGACCACCTCAGCAAGGCGGTCGATGGTTTCGGTCACGCCAAAGCGGCTCTGAACCGTGATGAGACCATCCCCAGCCATCACTCCGCCGCTTCGCGCTTGCCTCCGGGGCGCCGCTCCAACAGCTCCTTGAGGAACTGGCCGGTGTAGCTGCGCTTCTCGCGCACGATCGCTTCCGGTGTGCCCTGGGCAACCAGCTCGCCGCCGCCGTCGCCGCCTTCGGGGCCAAGGTCGAGCACCCAGTCTGCGGTTTTGATCACTTCGAGATTGTGCTCGATGACCACCACCGTGTTGCCCTGGTCGACCAGTTCGTGCAGCACCTCCAGGAGTTTGGCGACGTCGTGGAAATGCAGGCCGGTGGTCGGCTCGTCGAGGATGTAGAGCGTCTTGCCGGTCGCCTTGCGCGACAGTTCCTTGGCGAGTTTGATGCGCTGGGCTTCGCCGCCGGACAGCGTCGTCGCCTGCTGGCCGATATGGATGTAGCCGAGGCCGACCTGCTTCAGCGTGTCGAGCTTGTCGCGCACGCCCGGCACGGCGGCGAAGAAATCGACGCCTTCCTCGACGGTCATGTCGAGCACGTCGGCGATCGACTTGCCCTTGAACAGGACGTCGAGCGTCTCCCTGTTATAGCGCTTGCCGTGGCAGACGTCGCAGGTGACGTAGACATCGGGCAAAAAGTGCATCTCGATCTTGATGACGCCGTCGCCCTGGCAGGCCTCGCAGCGGCCACCCTTGACGTTGAACGAGAAGCGTCCCGGCTGGTAGCCGCGCGCCTTGGCCTCGGGCAGGCCGGCGAACCAGTCGCGGATCGGCGTGAAGGCGCCGGTATAGGTGGCGGGGTTCGAGCGCGGCGTGCGGCCGATCGGCGACTGGTCGATGTCAATGACCTTGTCGAGGAATTCCAGACCCTCGATGCGGTCATGCTCGGCCGGATGCTCGCGCGAGCCCATGATGCGGCGCGAGGCCGCCTTGAACAGCGTCTCGATCAGAAAGGTCGACTTGCCGCCGCCCGACACGCCGGTGACAGCGGTGAAGGTGCCGAGCGGGATCTCGGCGGTGACATTCTTCAGATTGTTGCCGCGCGCGCCGACGATTTTCAGGCGCCGGTTCTTTTTCGCCTCACGCCGGACCCCGGGGGTGGCCACTTCAAGCGCGCCCGACAGATATTTGCCGGTGATCGAATTGGGGTTGGCCATCACCTGCTGCGGCGTGCCCTGGGCGATGATCTCGCCGCCATGGATGCCAGCGGCCGGCCCCATGTCGACGACATAGTCGGCATGCAGGATGGCATCCTCGTCATGTTCGACGACGATGACGGTGTTGCCGATGTCGCGAAGGTGCTTGAGCGTATCGAGGAGGCGCGTGTTGTCGCGCTGATGCAGGCCGATCGACGGCTCGTCCAGCACGTAAAGCACGCCGGTCAGGCCCGAGCCGATCTGCGACGCCAGGCGGATGCGCTGGCTCTCGCCGCCCGACAGCGTGCCCGAATTGCGCGACAATGTCAGATAGTCGAGCCCGACATCGTTGAGAAAGCGCAGGCGCTCGCGGATTTCCTTCAGCACGCGCACCGCGATCTCGTTCTGCTTATCGTTGAGCTGCGCAGGCAGATCGGTGAACCATTTGTCGGCATTGCGGATCGACTGTTCCGTGACTTCGCCGATGTGCTTGCCGCCGATCTTCACCGCCAGCGCTTCCGGCTTCAGCCGATAGCCTTTGCAGACGGGGCAGGGCGTCGCCGACATGAAGCGCTCGATCTCCTCGCGCATCCAGGCGGATTCAGTTTCCTTCCAGCGCCGTTCGAGATTGGGGATAACGCCTTCGAAGGTCTTGGTCGTCTTGTAGGAGCGCAGGCCGTCATCATACTGGAAGGTGACTTCGCGCTCGCCGGTGCCGCGCAGGATCGCGTCCTGTGCCTCGGCGCTCAAATCCTTGAACTTGTCGCCGAGCTTGAAGTTGTAGGCCTTGCCCAAGGCTTCGAGCGTCTGCACGTAGTAGGGCGAGGTCGATTTCGCCCATGGGCTGACGGCGCCGTCGCGCAGCGACACGTTCTCGTCGGGCACGACGAGGTTGGGGTCGATGGCGCGCTGGCTGCCGAGACCGTCGCAGGTCGGGCAGGCGCCGAACGGGTTGTTGAACGAGAACAGCCGCGGCTCGATCTCGGGAATGGTGAAGCCGGACACCGGACAGGCGAATTTTTCCGAGAACAGGATGCGCTCATGCGTCTCGTTCTTCGACTTGTTGACCGAATCCTCGCCGGTCTGGCTGGAATCGAGCGGCCTGTCGGCGAATTCGGCCACCGCCAGCCCCTCGGCGAGCTTCAGCGCCGTCTCGATGGAATCGGCAAGACGCGTGGCCAGATCGCCACGCACGACTATGCGATCGACGACGACGTCGATGTCGTGCTTGTATTTCTTATCGAGCGCCGGAACATCCGCGATCTCATAGAAGACGCCGTCGACCTTGACACGCTGAAAACCCTTCTTCTGCAACTCCAGCAGTTCCTTGCGATACTCGCCCTTGCGGCCGCGCACGATCGGCGCCAGCAGGAACAGGCGCGTGCCTTCCTCCAGCGCCAGCACGCGGTCGACCATCTGGCTGACCGTCTGGCTCTCGATCGGCAGGCCGGTGGCCGGCGAATAAGGTACGCCGACACGCGCGAACAGCAGGCGCATATAGTCGTAGATCTCGGTGACGGTGCCGACCGTGGAACGCGGGTTCTTCGACGTGGTCTTCTGCTCGATGGAGATGGCAGGCGACAGGCCGTCGATCTGGTCGACGTCGGGCTTCTGCATCATTTCGAGGAATTGCCGGGCATAGGCCGACAGGCTCTCGACATAGCGACGCTGGCCTTCGGCGTAGATGGTGTCGAAGGCCAGCGACGACTTACCGGAGCCCGACAGGCCGGTCATGACGATCAGGCTGTCACGCGGCAGGTCGAGATCGACATTCTTCAGATTGTGTTCGCGCGCCCCGCGAATGGAAAGGAATTTATGGTCGGCCATCGCCGGTCGCCGCCTCAGATCTGGAATTCGTGGGATTGGCGGGATTTCCCGGCCATCCCCTATGTAGGTGTTTTTGCCGCCACGTCGAGAGACGCCACAATTCCCGACAGAAGTCGTTTAACCGCCTTTCACGCGAAGGGGCAAGCAGAAAGAACAAAGGCCGAACACGCTCCTGACAAAGCTGTGCAGAAACCTGACCTGTACGTAACCTCCCGGCGATCACAATTTTCCGTAACCGGCTATTGAAGGTTGACGTGGCCGGCTCAGGGGAGCAGTCTCCTGAGGTCAGCGAAGCCGGCCGTCTTTCGATGGCCTCGCCGCCCCAAGGCGGCCTGCGAGACGCCGCAGGTATTTGCGATTTGCGCTTCGCTACGACAATGTCGCAACGGACACAGGAGCGGAGCATGACGCCACCGGATAGTCCCCAAGGGCTCCACGCCTCGTTGGAGCCGCGGCAGGCATAAGTGCCAGGGTTTAGCGTTTGCGCCACCCGACAAACCGTGACTTGCCGTATTCCCCAAAAATCAGAGACTGCTAGTCGGATCGGCGGCTGACGCCGCGTAGCATCCGAAATCAAACGCCGGCAGTACACTCCCGGCAAAATATGGATTTGAGATCCAGAAAAGCCCCGTCCGTTTGCCTAAGGCACGGCGGGGCTGTTCGTTTGAGGAAATGGCTGAACTGGCCCAGCGGAGGGGCTGCTCACCTTGGGGGCTTAAACCCGCCCGTGGCCATATCGACCGTGATGGTGCCGGAAATCCTGACATCGGTATCGCCGATCTTGAACGTGCCGTTGCCGTCGCTGGGGAACGCATCGTCGGGTTCCGGCTGGGGAGCCGGCTTGGCGATGCGATAATCACCGTTCACGCCGGGCAGGGCGCCTTTCTGTGCCTGGGAGGTATTGTCCGCGGCAAAAGCCCCGCCGGACGTCGCGGCGGTGATCGCAATGGCTGTCATCAGTCTGTTCAGGCGGTAGCGCATGGCATGACTATAGTGCCGCGCTCATTGCGAAACCAGACCAGCGGCGGCGAAATGGATGCGACGCCGTCAGCCTTCGATATGGTGATCAGGCTTCAAGGTCTTCAAATTTCTATCTTAGTCTGACACAGGGCGTGCTGGCTGGCCTGGTTGCCAGTTGCTAAAATCCATGTAGCAGCGAATGGATATACCTTCGATTCGCACGTCGCCGCCACGCGCCAGACATCCATACCCTCCGGGAACATTAACTAGCAAGAAAAATGCCATGCATATTCCTGCTATAGCTAATATAGCGCGTAATGCTCGTTTGTTTGGATCGTTAGGCTTTGGCATTTATACCTCTGTTGATAATTCAACGGATTCAATAGCGCCGAATTCATTGATAGGTGATAAAAACTATTTTCTGCATTTAGTGCATCTGCATTTAATTGATGACCAAAACCAGCCTCATGCCGCCTTTTTGCGGGTGTCGAAGACATGGTCGACAATGCCCCATGCCTGGGCCTCGCGAGCGGTCATGAAATGGTCGCGGTCGAGCGTGCGTTCGACCTCCTCATAGCTGCGGCCGCAATGCTGCGCGTAGAGTTCGGCCATGCGCTGTTTGGTCTTGCCGATCCGCTCGGCATGGCGCTGGATGTCGGAAGCCTGGCCCTGGAAGCCACCCAACGGCTGATGCAGCAGAACGGTGGCGTTCGGCAGCGCGATGCGGCGCCCCGGCGTGCCCGCCATCAGCAGGAACGAGCCCATCGAGGCGGCGAACCCCATGCACACGGTCGATACCGGGCAACTGACGTACTGCATCGTGTCGTAGATGGCGAAACCGCTGGTCACCACGCCGCCCGGTGAGTTGATGTAGAGCGATATCTCCTTGTCGGGATTATCTGACTCCAATGACAAAAGCTGCGCGCAAACCAGCGCCGAGACATCGTCGTTGATCTCGCCATTGATGAAGATGATGCGCTCGCGCAGCAGCCGCGAGAAAATGTCGAAGGCGCGTTCACCGCGGCTCGATTGCTCGATCACCATCGGCACCAGACTGGCAAGACCACTCATTTTTCGTCTCCGATTTCCGTGTTCAGGCTGCGAGCAGCAGGGTGTTCGGTATGTTCGCGGCGACAGGCTTTGCGCGCCCTTGCAATCCAAGCGAGAGCCGGCAGCCGGCGCCGGCCATAGCGACGGCAGGCATCGCTTTCCCCGCAAAACCGTCATGGACGATGCGCAGATGCGTACCGCCGGAAACGGTGCGGGCGAGCGTGAAGGTGACGACACTGTCGAACGGATCCCCAGCGTCGCCCGGCTGCTCACGCCAGGAATAGCGCAGCAAGCGCTCCGGCTCGGCGTCGAGGATTTCGCATTCGATGGCAGTGTCCGGCCCGGCGAAGGCAAAACGACTGCCGGTCTCAGGCTTGATATCGTTCGGCATCATCCAGGCGGCGAGCAGTTCAGGCACGGTCAGCGCCCGCCATACTTTTTCCGGCGGTTCGGCAAGGTCGTATTCGAACTCGAGCACATCCGGGGTCGCTTCGCTCTGGTTTCCTGCGTTCATTGATCCCACGCTCGTCATTGATCCATGTCCTTCAAAACCGTCTTCAGCCTTTCGATGCGCTCCGGCCAGAAGGTTCGGTAGCGCTCGATCCAGGAGAGCAAGGGGGCAAGCCCCTGCGGATCGGCACGATAATAGGCGTTGCGGCCGGCCCGCCGCTCGATCACCAGGCCGGCGCTACGCAGCACCGCCAGATGCTGCGACACTGCCGGCTGCGACACCGTCAGGCCGCTGCGCAATTCCGACACGCTCATCTCAGCTGCGGCGAGGCGCTCGAAGACGGCGCGGCGCGTCGGGTCGGCCAAAGCGCGGAAAATTTCTGCTTCGATCATGACAAAAGCATAAGTCGATACTTATTGATTTGGCAAGCGCTGTTTTGAATCCCATATGATGGGCTCGGGCATTGTTGCCATTCCTTGACAATCAGCAGCAGTGCATATAGGAACGAAAAGGGAACAAAAACCTTGTGGGAAAAGCCAGCCTTAGCAGGCGGCTGACGTTCGTAGCCTGTAAGGTGCTGCGACAAAAATTTGTTTCTCGGATGAGCGCGGAGAAAAATCATGGCGGGTAGCGTCAATAAGGTCATTCTGGTCGGCAATCTCGGCGCGGACCCTGAAATCCGCCGCCTGAACTCGGGCGAGCCGGTCGTCAACATCCGTATCGCCACGTCGGAAAGCTGGCGCGACAAGAATTCTGGCGAGCGCAAGGAAAAGACCGAGTGGCACAATGTCGTCATCTTTAATGAGGGCATCGCCAAGGTGGCCGAGCAGTATCTGAAGAAGGGCATGAAGGTCTATGTCGAGGGCCAGCTGCAGACGCGCAAATGGCAGGACCAGACCGGCGCTGACAAGTACACGACGGAAGTCGTGCTGCAGAGATTCCGCGGCGAACTGCAGATGCTCGACGGGCGCCAGGGTGAGGGCGGCCAGGTCGGTGGTTATTCCGGCGGCAGCAGCCGCGGTTCCGATTTCGGCCAGTCCGGCCCGAACGAAAGCTTCAACCGTGGCGGCAGCGCACCCAGGGGCGGCGGTGGCGGCGGTTCGTCGCGCGAGCTGGACGACGAGATCCCCTTCTGATCGAAAGCAACCAAACTGCCGACGTTGTGTGATCGATACGCCCCGAGGGTCCCGCATGGACTTTCGGGGTTTTGCGTTGTTGATTTGGCCTGACAGCAGGCGCGGCCAAAGGGCTGAAAGGACAAAGCGGTGAAGGCACGGATAAAATGGGTCGAAGAGCGCACCTTCGTCGGCGAGTCCGGCAGCGGCCACAAGGTGGTGCTGGGAACGGCATCCGGCCCTGATGGCAAGACGCCAGGCCCGAGCCCGATGGAACTGGTGCTGATCGGCACTGGCGGCTGCTCGGCCTATGATGTCGTTCATATACTGGAAAAGGGTCGCGAGGCGGTCGAGGACTGCGTCGTCGAACTCGACGCCGACCGGGCCGAGACCGACCCAAAGGTGTTCACCCGCATCCACATGCATTTCATCGTCAAGGGCAGGGCGCTGTCGTCCGACAAGGTTCAGCGCGCGATCAATCTTTCGATCGAAAAATACTGCTCGGCCTCCGCCATGATGGCCAAGACGGCCACGATCACGCATGATTTTGAAGTGATTGATACGGCGGCGAAGTAGGGCAGGCGGCACTTACCTGGAATCACCTGCCTGAACTCATGAGGCTGTCGAAGCTGCACGAGTTCCCTGGTGGAACACCAGTCGCCAATTCCCGTCACAATGTTTCCAGATAGAACTGCGTAACGACGCGACTGCGCTTTCTGCTCTGGGTCGCAGGCGATAGGTGAGAAGCACGACCTCCGGAGCCAGTTGAACCGCTCTGATATCGGTCATCTCCAAATGATCGTCGGGCGCTGGCTGTTCCTTCGAATCCGTCAGCGCCGCCAGGATCGATCGTTTGTCATATTCGAAACCGGATTTGCCGAACTCGATCATGCTGTCGTCGAGAACGGCGTCAAGAAAACCCGGATCAGAGCGGGTTGGCGCCTTCAGCAATGCCAACTCCAGTTCGACAACCCTGGGATCGACAGCCATTCCCAACCTCACCCCGCCATCAGCGCCTTGATGCCGTCGGCCACGAACTGCACCGCCAGTGCGGCCAGGATGACGCCGAGCAGGCGGGTCAGGATCGAGCGGCCGGTCTGGCCGAGTATGCGGTCGATGCGTTCCGACAGCACGAACACCAGATAGGTGATGGCGAGGCAGACGAAGATGATGCCGACAAGTGCTGCCTGCGCGGCAAAGCCCTGAAACGAGCCGGAGAGCAGCACCGTCGCGGAAATCGCCCCGGGGCCGGCGATCAGCGGGATCGCCAGCGGGAAGGCGGCGATGTTGTGGATCATGTCCTTGGTGATGGCGACGTCGCCGATCTTCTCCTTGCGGTCCTGTCGCCGCTCGAAGACCATTTCGAAGGCAATGAAGAACAGCAGGAAACCGCCGGCGACCCGGAATGCCGGCAGCGTGATGCCGAACACCGACAGGATCGAGGCGCCGGCAACCGCGAACAGCGCCATCACCAGGAAGCCGATGACCGAGGCGCGGACCGAAACCTGCTGGCGCTCCTCGCGGTTCATGCCGCGCGTCACGGCGAGGAACAGCGGCGCTAGCCCCGGCGGATCGATGGTCACGAGAATGGTGACGAAGGCATTGAACAGGCTGTCGAAACTCGGCATCGCTGACCCTCCCACCGGGCCGAGCCCGCTTCGCATTGGTAGAGCAAAGCCCGGTCGGTGGGAACTGTCTTGACTGCGAAACTGCGGAGCTCAACAGGGTTAGCCGGCAGCGCTGCAATAGGCCTCCAAGCGATAGCCGTCCGGGTCGCCAAGGCAGACAGATTCCTCCGATGCCGGCCAATCGGCGATAACAACGGTGCGGCCGTTAGGCCCTGAAATTAAGTCGGGACGGCAACAGTCGTTGGCGCAACTATCCGCTGCGCCATGGCTCGTCCCTTTGTCTGGAATGGGGCTTCGATGAGGCGGCACGCGATCTCGGCGATGGCGGCGGTGAGGATGAGCCCCCCCGCCAGAATAACGACGGAATGCGCCGAGTTCCGGATGGCTTCCGCACTGCCGGCGTAGCGGGCGCAGCCCTCTTTGACCAGCCTGAAGGCTATGGAGTGGAAAAGGTAGATGGCGTAGGAGCGCTTACCGATCCAAAGCAGCAGACGTTGGTTTTCCGCGTTTCGGAACAGGTAGCCTCGATCATAAGAGGCGATCCAGACCAGAGAGCCAGCCAGCAGAGCTATCAACCCGACATAGAACGAAACGATCAGTCCGCCCGACAAGAAACAAATGGCGGTGATGGCGAGCGCCGCGAAGAGAAGACCGATGTGGCGGTGGCGAAAGATGGTGGGAGCCAGTCGCCAATAGTCGGCATGCTGCGAAAACAGCGCGATAAGGACGCCCCATGAGATGGCATCGGTCCGCGTGATCCAAAGCCATGAGGTGTTGGGTCGGTAAAGCGGAAACTGGATGACGATGAGGAGAGCACAGATCGCTGCAAGCCATTTACGCGAGAAGATGAACACCAGCGGAAGGGCGATATAGAACTGTTCTTCCAAGGACAGCGACCAAAAATGAAGGTTGATGCCGCATGTCTTCCAGCCGGCTGACAGGCATTGGAAAAAGTGCCAGTTCTGGACGTAGATCACAACAGCCACGGCGTCGTAGAAATTGTTCTGCGGGCTGCCGAAAAAGCCGAACCCGTTCCAGGTGGCGGCCAACACTATCGAGAGAGCCAAGGTCATCCAGGAAAGCGGGGCGAGACGAAAGAAACGCCGGATCCAAAACGACTTCAAGGCGATGAGGGGCGTTTCAGACCGGATATGGCGCAGTAGCGTGGCAGTGACCACAAATCCCGATATCGCGAAGAATATATCCACGCCAGCCCAAAAATTAGCTACCCTGAATACAGGCCACCAATACGCCGATTCCCAAGCCAGTATGAACGGAACGTGCGCAGTGATCACCATGAGGATGGAGATCGCGCGCAGAATTTCAATCTCGGCGTTCTTGGCCATTGGAGAAAAACCCCGCCTTGGGCGACCCTATATCGTCGCCCGTCGCCGATTCAATACGCGCGTCGTCTCAGCAGTTTCTTTTTCACAATTGGGCCGGCCAAGCCAGCTCGCCATTTCTGAAAAGTTCGACATGGAATCTGCCCGCGCGGGCCGGGCGGAAGGGATTTCTCATGCGTACAATCACGAAATGGCGTCGCGGATGCCGATCGAGAAATGATCGAACATGGTTTTCCCTATCGTTACAAGAGGTTGCTGGTTCAGGCTGTTGCAACGCGCCGCGCCAGGAACTCGACCTCCAGCCGCCATGTCGCGCCATTGTCGTGCGAGCGCTCGCCGAGCCAGCGGAAGGAATTTTCGGTGATCCGCGAAAAGCTCCAGCGCACCGAGGAACCGGTGCCGTCGGCGCCGACCTGCACAATCGCGTCGCCCTCGGCCCGGCTGAGCTGGCGGCTGAAATATTGATTGCGCGGATCGCTCCAGAAAATGTGCCAGGCGTCCGCGCCGGGATCATAGATCCGAAGCGTCGTGCCGTAGAACGTCCACTTGCCGAGGGACGGCTGGGAACCGATGTTCCGTGCGGGCAGGATCCAGACGTCCTGGATGGCGCGGCCCTCGAGCACCCAGCCGAAATGCACCTCGCCACGCCCGGTCAGCACGGTGCCATCCTCGAGGTGGCGCGAGGCGTCGAAAGTCCAGGCGCCGACGAAGCGGCCGTAAAGGTCCAGTTTTTCGGCAAGCCCGCCGATCGGACCGGGACTGTGCAGGGCTTCGGCAAAGGGGTCAAACATGACTGCGGTCTCTTTCTGTCAGGAGACCGCGAGGAGTAGGCGCTGACGGGGTTCTGGGCTTGGGAAAAATTGCTATATTTCGGCCATGACAGCGACGACCCGCACTCTCGCATCCGGACCCGGCTGGCATGTGGCGGATGTGATCTGCACGGCCGGCGCGGGCGACCGGCCGTTCGAGGAGGCCCATCGGGATTTCTGTATCGCGGCGGTCACCAGCGGCACGTTCCGCTACCGCGCGCAGCAGGGAACGGGCATGATGGCGCCCGGCGCGCTGCTGCTCGGCAATTCCGGCACCTGCTATGAATGCGGGCACGAACATGGCAGCGGCGACCGCTGTCTCTCGTTCCATTTCAAGCCTGTCTACATGGAACGGATCATCGCCGGTGTGCCGGGCGCGAGCACGCTTGCCTTCGAAGCGCCGCGCCTGCCGCCCTTGCCGGCCCTGGCGCCTTTGCTGGCCGAGGCGGAGGCCGCGCGCGAAATGGCCGACAAGGGTGCCTTCGAGGAACTTTCCCTGCGCATTGCCGCCGCGGCTGTGGCCACGGTTTCCGGCGCCACATCCACTAGGCGCGGACCTAGCCGCCGCGATCAGAAACGCGTGGCCGAAGCCGTGCGGCGGATAGAACTGGATGCCGACGGGCCGGTTTCGCTGTCGACACTGGCGGATGAGACGGCGACCAGTCCCTATCATTTCTTGCGCATTTTCCGGCAGGTCGCCGGCATGACGCCCTACCAGTTCCTGCTGAAGACCCGCCTGCACCGTGCGGCATTGCGGCTGCGCCTGTCCGCCGACGCGATCTCGGCGATCGCCTTCGACGCTGGCTTCAACGACCTGTCGACGTTCAACCGCCGGTTTCGACGGGTCATGGGTCAGACGCCGGGCGATTATCGCGCCAGCCGATCGGGCCGCATCGTCATACGCGCGCCTAAAGCGCGTCGAGACGCGCTTTAGGTTTTGTTTTTATGCATGTCGTTCTCCCAAAACCGAGGTCACTTTTGGGCGACATGCATTAGGCCGAGGCAGGCTCAGTCCGAGGTCGGGCCGCACCAGCCCGGCAGATAGTCCGCGTCCTTGCCCTTGGCCAGGCTGAGTGCCTCCTTCATCGCCTTGTCGAAGTTCTTCGCAACCGCGTTGCGATCGATGCGCCGACGAAGGAAATCCGCCCAGATGAATTCGCTGAACGGCGTCGTGTCCTTGGCAAAGCCGCCCATCCGGCGCAGTTCGCCTGCCATGCTCCGGTAAGGATCATCGATCAGTTCGCCGATTGTCTTGGGAATAGCCGAGTAATCGCGGCGCCGGCCGCTCTCGTCGAACGGGTGCATCCAGCCTCTGTTATCGAGCACGAAAAGAAATGTGTCCTTGTCGAGCGCGGACAGGTCGCTGATCACGGTCACAAGCACGTCCTTGACGCCTTCCTCGAGCAGGGCGCGAGCGAGGTGATGGTGATCGGTGACGTAGTTGCGATTCTTGGGACCCAACACGACCGGCACCATGTGTTTGCCGAGAAAAGCGCCGGTCTTCTTCTTGGCGTCCTGCTCCCGGATCATCTGGCGCTTCAACGCAACTTCCCGCATGCCGACCGTTATCTGCGTCGGCCTCAATTCCTCGACGGGAACCGGCGTGACAATGGGTTCTCGCGGGTCGATCATGACACTCCATCCTGTCCTTGCTGCTGCTGTTTTCCCGGACTAAGTGATTTGATCGCCGCGTCGACGCTGTGGAATATACGTTGCGGGCCCACCATTTCAGCAATGCCGAACCGCGCCAGCGCCGCCTGGGCGCGCAGCGATTCCAGCCGCGCTATGGCAAAGACCGCGCCCGCCTTGCGGCAATGAAGGATGGTGTCGATCAGGGCCTGCGCGGCGGTGTAGTCGATTTCGACGATGTTGCTGGCCTCCAGCACGACCAGTTTCACGGTTTCGTCCCTGGCATCGACAAGGTCGCAAACGCCGCGCTTGAAGCGATCGGCATTGACGAAGGACAGTGGCGCCTGGAAGGCCGCGACCAGCACTCCCGGGAGTTGTTCGCCAGCGCTGGGCTTGGCCGGAGGCCACCAGACGGACGTGCCCGGCACCTGTTCGAGCTCGATAGGCTCCGTGCGCGTCGCGCTCCATATGCCATGCAGCAGCGACAGGCCGATGCCCACCGCCACGCCGGTTGCGATCGGCAACACGACGATTGCCGCCATGGTGACCAGGATCAACACGAATTCGACCGGCGCTTGTCGATAGACGCCGGCGAACACCTTCCAGCGCAATATGTGCTGGGCAACGAACATCAGGACGCCGGCCAAGGCGGCCTGCGGAACATTGGCGAGCAGGGCGCCGCCAAAGGCACCGAGCGCCAGCACGATGGCCGCGGCTGTGAGGCCGGACAGTTGAGAGCGGCCACCCGACTGGGAGACGATGGCTGTACGCGGCGGGCTGGCATTGACGGCAAAGGCGCCGAACAGGCTCGACAAAATGCTGCCGGCGCCGACGCCGACGAAATCGCGGTTGACGTTGGGCGAGGCGTCCTGTTGCGAGGCGAAGGACCGCGAGGTGGCGGCCGTCTGCACCATGACGACAATGGCGATCAGCAGCGCCAGCGGAACGAGCGCTTGCACATCGCCGAGGCTCGTCACCGGCAAATAGGCGCCCGGCAGGCCGTTTGGCAGAGCGCCAAGCACCTCGACGCCGTGATTCCTGAGGCCGAAGACGACGACCGCAATCGTGGCAAGCACCATGCCGATCAGGGCGCCTGGGATGCGGGCGCTGATCCGTTCCGAACAGAACACGATCGCGAACACGCCGAGGCCGAGCCACAGGCTCCAGGGATTGGTGAGATGGAGATTGCCGGCAATCTCGCCGACACGCCGCAAGGTTTCTCCACTCTCGGCAGGCAGGCCGAGCAGTCCGGGCATCTGTGAGACGATGATATGGACTGCGATGCCGGCCAAAAAACCTGTCGTAACCGGCACCGACAGGAGATCGGCGATCCAGCCGAGGCGAAAGACGCCGCTCAAGGTTACGATCAGCCCGACCATCAACGCCAGCATGGCCGCCAGTGCCAGATAATGCGGCGAGCCGGATGTGGCGAGTAGCGCTAGGCTGCCGGCGAACAGCGGCGTGATGGTCGAATCCGCGCCAACCGAGAGGTGACGATTGGCGCCGAACAGGGCAAACGCCACCGAACCGGCGACAAAAGCGAAAAAACCGATCTCGGGGGCAAAGCCGCCGAGCCGGGCCGTTGCCATCTGCTCGGGAATGGCGATCGCCGCCAATGTCAGGCCGGCGATCAGATCACCATTGAGATCCCGGAGCTGCCAGCCGCTCAGCGCCTGCAAAGGCAGCCACCGGCGCCAACTCATGGCGCTTGCGGCTTTCGCGTGGGAAAGTTGGTCCATTGCCGGCTTTTGCCTTGTGGCGGCGAAAAGCGTTGTGGCCATATCGTCGCAATCAGTGGTATCCTTTTGAAATTACCACCAAAAATGACACTGGAAAAGTGCCGCGGACATTGGAGTTTCGGCCTTGCTTCCTATATAAGCGGTCAGTGATTCCTGATTAGATTGTGATCCGATTTGACCGACCAAAAGACACCGCGCGGCGCCGACGGCGGCCCCACCGGCATCGAGCCGATCTCCATCATCGAGGAGATGCAGAGCTCCTATCTTTCTTACGCCATGAGCGTGATCGTCAGCCGTGCGCTGCCTGATGTGCGCGACGGCCTGAAGCCCGTGCATCGCCGCATTCTCTATGCAGCGCATGAGAGCGGTTACCACTGGAACCGCAAATATGTGAAGTCGGCCCGCCCGGTCGCCGACGTGATGGGTAAATACCATCCGCATGGCGACGCCTCGATCTATGACGCCTTGGTGCGCATGGCGCAGGACTGGTCGCTGCGCGTGCCGCTGATCGACGGGCAGGGCAATTTCGGCTCGATCGACGGCGACCCGCCGGCGGCCATGCGCTACACCGAATCGCGGCTGACCAAGGTCGCGCATGAGCTTCTGGAGGACATCGACAAGGACACGGTCGATTTCCAGGAGACTTATGATGCCTCGGACACCGAACCGAAGGTTCTGCCGGCTCGCTTTCCCAATCTGCTGGTCAACGGCTCCGGCGGCATCGCCGTCGGCATGGCCACCAACATCCCGCCGCACAATCTGGGAGAAGTCTGCAACGGCGCCATCGCCATCATCGACAATCCGGCGATCGACCTGCCGGCGCTGATGGAGATCATTCCTGGCCCCGATTTCCCGACCGGCGGCATCGTGCTTGGCCGCTCCGGCATCTACAGCGCCTATTCTACGGGCCGTGGCTCGATCGTCATGCGCGGCAAGGTCAACATCGAACAGCGCGGCAATGACCGTGAATCGATCATCATCACCGAGGTCCCCTACCAGGTGAACAAGGCCTCGATGATCGAGAAGATGGCGGAACTGGTGCGCGACAAGCGCATCGAAGGCATTTCCGACATCCGCGACGAAAGCGACCGCCAGGGCTATCGCGTCGTTATCGAGCTGAAGCGCGACGCCGTCGCCGACGTCATCCTCAACCAGCTTTACCGCTTCACCCCGCTGCAGACCTCTTTCGGCGCCAATATGGTGGCGCTGAATGGCGGCAAGCCGGAACTGCTGACCCTGACCGACATGCTGAAGGCGTTCGTCTCCTTCCGCGAAGAGGTCATCACAAGGCGGACGAAATTCCTGCTGCGCAAGGCGCGCGACCGCGCCCATGTGTTGGTGGGTCTTGCCATCGCCGTCGCCAATATCGACGAGGTCATCAAGCTGATCCGCACCGCGCCGGATCCGCAGACGGCGCGCGAGCAGTTGATGGAGCGACGCTGGCCCGCGGGTGATGTCGAATCGCTGATCCTTTTGATCGACGATCCGCGCCACCGCATCAATGAGGACGGCACCTACAATCTGTCCGAGGAACAGGCGCGCGCCATCCTCGAACTGCGTCTGCAGCGCCTGACCGCGCTCGGCCGCGACGAGATCGCCGACGAGTTGAACACGATCGGCGCCGAAATCGTTGATTATCTGGACATTTTGTCGTCCCGGGCGCGTGTCCAGCAGATCGTCAAGGACGAGCTTGCCGCCGTGCGCGACGAGTTCGGCACGCCACGCCGCACCGAGCTCACCGACGGCGGCGCGGATATGGAAGACGAGGACCTGATCCAGCGCGAGGACATGGTCGTGACGGTGAGCCATTCCGGCTATATCAAGCGCGTGCCGCTGTCGCTCTACCGGGCGCAGCGCCGCGGCGGCAAGGGCCGCTCCGGCATGTCGACCAAGGAAGAGGATTTTGTCACAAGGCTGTTCGTGGCCAACACGCACACGCCGGTGCTGTTCTTCTCCTCGCGCGGCATCGTCTACAAGGAAAAGGTCTGGCGGCTGCCGATCGGCAACCCGCAGTCACGCGGCAAGGCGCTGATCAACATGCTGCCGCTCGAGCAGGGCGAGCGCATCACCACCATCATGCCGCTGCCCGAGGACGAGACCAGCTGGGGCGAACTCGACGTGATGTTCGCCACCACGCGCGGCACCGTGCGCCGCAACAAGCTGTCCGATTTCGTCCAGGTCAACCGCAATGGCAAGATCGCCATGAAGCTGGAGGAGGAAGGCGACGAAATCCTCGGCGTCGAGACCTGCACCGACAATGACGACGTGCTTTTGACCGCCAGCTCCGGCCAGTGCATCCGCTTCTCGGTCGGCGATGTTCGCGTCTTCCAGAGTCGCAATTCCGTCGGCGTGCGGGGCATCACCATGGCCGAGACCGACCGCATCATCTCTATGTCGGTGATCGAGCATGTCGATGCGCCGCCCGCCGAACGCGCCGCCTATCTCAAGCGAGCCGCGGCTGAACGGCGGGCTGCCGCTGGCATCGCGGCCGGTGAAGAGGAAGAGATCGCGCTGACCAATGAAGAGGTCGGCGAGGAGGCTGAGCTTTCCGACGAGCGCTACGAGTTCCTCAAGGCGCATGAGCAGTACGTGCTGACGGTAACGGAGTATGGCTACGGCAAGCGCTCGTCGTCCTACGATTTCCGCCTGACTGGGCGCGGCGGCAAGGGCATCCGCGCCACCGACGTGTCGAAGACGGCCGAGATCGGCCAGCTGGTGGCGACCTTCCCGGTCGGCAATGACGATCAGATCATGCTGGTGTCGGATGGCGGCACGGTCATCCGGGTGCCGGTCAACGGCATCCGTTTCGCCAGCCGCGCCACAAAGGGCGTGACCATCTTCAATACCGCCGAGGGTGAGAAGGTGGTTTCGGTCGAGCGGATTTCCGAGCCGCAATCGGACGAGGAAAGCGAAGAGACCATTGAGGGCAGTTCGGAGTTTGCTCCCGGGACGGACGCTGGTCCAGACGGCGCTGAGTAAGTCCAGACATAGCAACGCCGGCCCATCGGCCGGCGCGGCAGCAAGTCCAGAACTGACTTAGTAGTGACGATACGGCTTGCGGGGGCCGAAGCCTTCGAAGCGCTTGGTGGTTGCCTTGACGCGGATGCGTTGCGCCTCCTGATGCAGCCCGAATACGGTGGCGATCAGCATGGCGACTGTCATTGCGGTGGCGAGCATGTAGATCAGCATTTGCGTGTTCTCCTGCGCCTTACAACGGATAGATGGGATTTTGGTTTCATCTTATTAAGGTGCAACCTAGTGAACGCTGCGTGAAGGCTTCGTGATCAGCGTGTTCATCTGTCGTTCATGTGCTGGAAAAGGTTCATGGGTTCCGCGCCGATCGGATTTGCCTTTGCGAGAGAGGCTCGCTAGAGCCTGCTCCATCTTGGTGGACTGAAGATGGAACAGGCTCTAGCTTTCATTTGAGCATGATCTTTTCCAAAAACCGGTTTCCACTTTTTGGGATCATGCATTAGAAGCACCTGCCATGACTGAACGCACCGCACTTTACGCAGGCTCCTTCGACCCGCTGACCAACGGCCATCTCGATGTGCTGAAGGCGTCGCTGGCCGTGGCCGACATCGTCTATGCCGCGATCGGCATTCATCCTGGCAAGAAGCCATTGTTTTCCTTCGAGGAGCGGGTGCAACTCATCGAAGCCGCCACGAAGGCCGAATTCGGCCGCGATGGCGCTCGCATCAAGGTCGTTGCCTTCGACGGGCTGGTGATCGAGGCCGCCAGGAAGCAGGGCGCCTCGATCATGATCCGCGGCCTGCGCGACGGCACCGATCTTGACTACGAAATGCAGATGGCCGGCATGAACGAAACCATGGCGCCCGAGCTGCAGACGGTTTTTCTGCCCGCCAGCCCGTCCGTGCGCACCATTACCGCCACACTTGTGCGCCAGATAGCCTCGATGGGCGGCGACATACGCCCCTTCGTGCCGGCGGCTGTTGCTGGCGCGCTCACCGCAAAATTCGCGAAATAAGCCCGGAGAAAATCCTCATGCAGCTCAAAAGGCTCGCCTCGTTCCTCGTCGTGCTTGCCGGTCTTGTGACCGCCTCGGTCTCGGCCTATGCCGCCGATCCCGAAAACACCATGATCATCACGCTGAAGGACGGCGACGTGACCATCGCGTTGCGGCCCGATCTGGCGCCCAAGCATGTCGCGCAGATCAAGAAGCTCGTGCGTGACCATGCCTATGACAATGTCGCTTTCCACCGCGTCATCGACGGCTTCATGGCGCAGACCGGCGACGTCAAGTTCGGCAACATGAAGAAGGGGTTCAACTCCCAGGCCGTCGGCACCGGCGGTTCGGACCTGCCTGACCTGCCGGCCGAATTCTCGCAGACCGAGCATTATAAGCGCGGCGTGGTCGGCATGGCCCGCTCGCAAGATCCGAACTCCGCCAATTCGCAATTCTTCATCATGTTCGCGCCGGCGCCGCCGCTCGACGGCCAGTACACCATCGTCGGCAATGTCGTCAGCGGCATGGAACTGGTGGACCACATCAAGAAGGGTGACGAGGCGGACAATGGTACGGTCTCCGACCCCGACCGGATGATCAAGGTGCGCATCGCCGCCGACAAGTAATTTCTGTTTTCTCAAAAGGATATCTGACATGGCCGAAATCAAGGACCGCGAGAACGCGCTCATCATGGAAACGACCAAGGGCAAGGTCGTCATCGAACTTTTCCCCGATCTGGCCCCCGGCCATGTCTCCCGCATCAAGGAACTGGCCAGGGAAGGCGCCTATGACGGCGTGGTTTTCCACCGCGTCATCGATGGCTTCATGGCGCAGACCGGCGACGTGAAGTTCGGCAATTCCTCGAAGCCCACCTTCGCGCCGTCGCGCGCGGGCATGGGCGGCTCGGACAAGCCGGACCTGAAGGCTGAGTTCTCCAACGCCAACCACGGCCGCGGCACCTGCTCGATGGCCCGTTCACAGAACCCGAACTCGGCCAATTCGCAGTTCTTCGTCTGCTTCGACGATGCCGCCTTCCTCAACCGCCAGTACACGGTCTGGGGCCAGGTCATCGAAGGCATGGACAATGTCGACAAGATCAAGCGCGGCGAGCCGGTCGTCGATCCCGACAAGATCGTGTCGCTGAAGGTCGCGGCCGACGTCAAGTAAGGCGAAACGACAATGATGGGCGTCGTCTGGTCGCTTCTCGGCATCCTGTCCGGCGCCTTCATTGCCATTCAGGCACCGATCAATTCGCAGCTGGCGCGCGGCCTGGGTCTCCCGGTCGCGGCGGCTGCATTCTCGTTTCTGTCTGGCGCGATCGTGCTCGGCATCATCGCCGTTACGGTGATGAAGCTACAAAGCATTTCGCTCGACTGGAAGGCGCCGGCGCCCTGGCTGTTCGTTGTCGGCGGCATGCTCGGCGGCTTCTATGTCACTCTCTCCACAATCCTGACGCCGCGCATCGGCGCCGCTGCGCTGATGGCGTTCCTGGTGGCCGGCCAGTTGCTCGCCGGCATGCTCATCGACCGAATCGGCTTCCTCGGTGTCGCGGTGCGTGAAATTTCGCTCGGCCGTGTCGCCGGCGCGGTGCTGCTCTTGGCCGGAGCGCTGCTTATCCGGCTCTACTGATGCGCGTTGATCTCTTCGACTTCGACCTGCCGGAGGAGCGTATCGCGCTTCGCCCCACCGAGCCACGCGACAGCGCCAAGATGCTCGTGGTCAGACCGGGGGAGGCGCTTGATGACCGCACAGTCGGCGACCTGCCATCCCTGCTCAGAGCCGGCGACGTGCTGGTGTTCAACGACACCAAGGTCATTCCGGCGCAGCTCAAAGGCATAAGGCGGCGCGGCGATGCACAGGCGCAAGTCGAGGCCACGCTGCATATGCGCGTGGCGCCGGACCGGTGGCTCGCCTTCATGCGGCCGGGTAAGCGCATTGCCGCCGGCGACCGCATCCATTTCGGCCATGACGGCAATTCCTGCTTCCTCGGCCAACTCGATGCCACGGTGATCGAGAAGGGCGAGGGCGGCGAGGCCTTGCTTGGCTTCGACCTGTCGGGGCCGTTCCTCGACGAGGCGCTGCATACCGTCGGCCACATTCCGCTGCCGCCCTACATCGCCTCGAAGCGTGATGATGACGAGCGCGACCGTGCCGACTACCAGACGATTTATGCAAGGGAGGAAGGAGCGGTTGCCGCGCCCACCGCCGGCCTGCATTTCACGCCGGAGCTTTTTGCGGCTCTTGACGCCAAAGGCGTCGAGCGCCACTTCGTGACCTTGCATGTCGGCGCCGGGACGTTCCTGCCGGTCAAGGCCGACGATACCGCCGACCACAAGATGCATGCCGAGATCGGTTCGGTCAGCCGGGAAACAGCCAATGCGCTGAACGCGGCCAAGGCGAGGGGCGGGCGCATCATCGCCGTCGGCACGACCTCGCTACGCCTGCTGGAGAGTGCGGCGCGCGAGGACGATACGGTGCCTGCGTGGTCGGGTCCGACCGACATCTTCATCACACCAGGCTATCGCTTTCGCACCGCCGACATGCTGATGACCAATTTCCACTTGCCGCGCTCGACGCTGTTCATGTTGGTTTCGGCCTTCAGCGGCCTCGATACGATGCGCGCCGCCTATGCGCATGCCATCGCGAACCGCTACAGGTTTTACTCCTATGGAGACGCAAGCCTGCTGTATCGAGCGGAGATGAGCGATGGATGATGACCTGCAGACCCTTGATCGCGATGCCCTGATTGCCGAGGTGAAGAAACTGCGCGCCGGCATTCGCGCGCATCGCGACACGTCAGGCCATGATCTCTGCTGGCATCACCCCGATCTGTGGGATCTGCTGCCTGAGAAGACCGAGCCGTCGATCGCCGTTCCGCCCTGGCCTAAATTCATGCGCGGCTGCATCCAGTATAGGCAGTCGCTCGACAGACAGGCGCCTGACGCGCCGATCCACGACAAGGAATTCAATGGCTAAGCCGTTCAGCTTCAAGGTCCTTGCCATCGACGGCAAGGCGCGGCGCGGTGTCATCGACATGCCGCGCGGCGAAATCCGCACGCCCGCCTTCATGCCGGTCGGCACCGGCGGCACCGTCAAGACCATGTATATGGACCAGGTGCGTGGCGTCGGCGCCGACATCATCCTGGGCAACACCTATCACCTGATGCTGCGGCCCGGCGCCGAGCGTGTCGCGCGGCTTGGCGGATTGCATGAATTCGCCCGCTGGCCGCATCCGATCCTGACCGACAGCGGCGGTTTCCAGGTGATGTCGCTGTCGAAGCTCAGGAAACTGACCGAAAAGGGTGTCACCTTCCGCTCGCATATCGATGGCGCGCCCTACGAAATGTCGCCGGAGCGCTCGATCGAGATCCAGGGCCTGCTCGATTCCGACATCCAGATGCAACTCGACGAATGCACGGCACTGCCGGCCGAGCTGAAGGAGATCGAGCGCGCCATGGAACTGTCGCTGCGCTGGGCCGAGCGCTGCAAGACGGCATTCGGTGACCAGCCGGGCAAGGCGATGTTCGGCATCGTGCAGGGCGGTGACAATGCAGCACTTCGAGTGCGTTCGGCGCAGGCGCTGAGCGCGATGGGCTTGAAGGGCTATGCGGTTGGCGGCCTGGCGGTCGGCGAGCCGCAAGCGGTGATGCTCGAAATGCTCGACATCACCTGTCCCGAACTGCCCGCGGACAAGCCACGCTATCTCATGGGTGTCGGCACGCCTGACGATATCCTGAAATCGGTGGCGCGCGGCATCGATATGTTCGACTGCGTGATGCCGACGCGAGCCGGCCGGCACGGCCTGGCCTACACCAGGCGCGGCAAGGTCAATCTGCGCAACGCTCGCCATGCCGACGACCCGCGCCCGCTGGACGAGGAAAGCGATTGTCCCGCGGCGCGCGATTATTCGCGCGCCTATCTGCACCATCTGGTGCGCTCGCAGGAGGCGCTGGGCGCTATGCTGCTCACCTGGAACAACCTGTCCTACTATCAGAAGCTGATGCAGGACATTCGCGCCGCGATCGAGACCGGCCGCTTCGAGGCGCGTGGAGCCGAGATATCAGAGGGCTGGGCGAGGGGCGATATACCGGTCCTGTAGAACCTCAGGTGCTTAGCGAGTTGGATGCGCGCAGGCTGCAGCCGGTGATCTGGAACGTGCCGTCGGGCTGCTGCTGCAGCGTATAGACCGCCTCGTAATCCTTGCCGTCGGGTCCGACGATCAGCACCTGCTGGATAATCGAGCCCGGACCTGTCTGCTCGACCTTGCCGAAGGCATAGGATTGTGGCTTGCGCACCGGCGGGTAGCCATTGGTCACCATGTTCATGAAGGCATCGACGGTCGGGAACACCTGCTTCACGTTCGGGGCGGCGAAGCTGTAGGCCTTGGCGCCGTCATCGGCCAGCAGCGCCTTCAACTGACCATCGATGACGGCCTGGCCTGCCTTGATTTCGGCATCGCCGGCAAAGGCCGAGGATATGAAGAGGAATGGAATGACTGCGAATGCGAAAAAAGCGCGGCGCATGGCCTGTCTCCGTTGTTCCTCGGAATAATCCCTCAAAAATGATGTCCGAAGATGCACGACAACATACGCTTGGCGGTGCATCCCGGTTTCACCGATTGCGAATATTCGCCACCGGAATGTCATGCCTGTTGCGGAGCTGCGCGAGGCCGTGGCCAGGGGCCGCGCCGGCTAAGTGCGGATTCCAGTGCTTGAAAGGCCGCCTCCAGTCTGCCAGAAGGGCCGCTTGGACTTGGACGTTTAGCGGGACGAAGCCATGAAGGCGTTTTTCGTGCAGATCAAATGCGAGTTAGGCAAATCCTATGAGGTTGCCAGCGCGCTTGCCGATGCCGAGATCGCTTCGGAAATCTATTCCACCGCCGGCAATTACGACCTGCTCGCCAAATTCTATGTCGATGACGAGGAAGACGTCGGCCATTTCGTCAACGAGAAGGTGCAGATTCTCCCCGGCATCAAGGACACGTTTACGGTCGTCACCTTCCGCGCCTTCTAGCCGGAAATGCATTTGCCCGGGCACGAGGCAAAGCCTGATCAAGGTCGTATTTCGACTGCCTCAATTTTAGGCAGCCGCAACATACTGATCGTCCGCATCTCCCAAATCACCGATTGCGCTTGATTTTCTTCGGCGACGCCAGTGAAATGGCGTCACAGGGGAGTATGCGATTGGCAGCGTTCGATGAAATGCTTCCGGAAGTTTCCGGATTGAGAAGACCGTATTCGGCTTATGATCGCTGGCTGAAGGAGCAGGATCCAGCCAGACTTACCGAGAAGATGCAGGACGCCGAACGCGTCTTCCGCAAGACCGGTATCACCTTCGCCGTCTATGGCGAGCAGGAAGCCTCCGAGCGGCTGATCCCCTTCGACATCGTTCCACGCATCATTTCAGGCAATGAGTGGCGGCGCCTGACGCAAGGCATCGAGCAGCGCGTGCAGGCGCTGAATGCCTTCCTCGACGACATTTACCATCGCCAGGAGATCCTGCGCGCCGGCCGCGTTCCCAGGGACCTGATCGCCAAGAACGAAGCGTTTCTACCGGAGATGATTGGGGTGCGGCCTCCGGCCGGCGTCTACACACACATCATCGGCGTCGATATCGTGCGCATCAGCGAGGACGAGTTCTACGTGCTGGAGGACAATGCGCGCACCCCGTCCGGTGTCTCCTACATGCTGGAGAACCGCGAGACGATGATGCAGCTGTTCCCCGAGCTGTTTCAGAAGATCAAGGTGCGGCCGGTGGAGAACTACCCGCAACTGCTGCGCCAGTCGCTCGCGGCGGTTCGGCCGCAAACCACCAAGGGCGCGCCGACCATTGCCGTGCTGACGCCCGGCAGTTTCAATTCCGCCTATTTCGAGCATGCCTTCCTTGCCGACCAGATGGGCGTGCAACTGGTCGAGGGCCAGGATCTCCGGGTCGTCGACGGCCATGTCGCGATGCGCACGACCGAGGGCTACAAGCAGATCGACGTGCTCTACCGCCGCGTCGACGATTCCTTCCTGGACCCGCTGACCTTCCGGCCGGATTCGGCCCTCGGCATACCCGGCATCATGGATGTCTATCGCGCCGGCAACATCACCATCGCCAATGCGCCGGGAACAGGTATCGCCGACGACAAGGCGATCTATTCCTACATGCCCGAGATCGTCGAATTCTACACCGGCCGCAAGGCGATCCTCGGCAACATCCCGACCTGGCGCTGTTCGGAGCCGGACAGCCTGAAATATGTGCTCGAGCACATCCACGAACTGGTGATCAAGGAAGTGCACGGCTCCGGCGGCTACGGCATGCTGGTCGGACCGGCGGCGACCAAGAAAGAGTGCGAGGCCTTCGCCAAGAAACTGGCGGCGAAGCCTTCCAATTATATCGCCCAGCCGACACTGGCGCTGTCGACCTGCCCGATCCTGACCGACAAGGGACTGGCGCCGCGCCACGTCGACCTCAGGCCCTACGTGCTGGTTTCCGACCGCATCCAGATCGTGCCCGGCGGCCTGACGCGCGTGGCTTTGAAGGAAGGCTCTCTGGTCGTGAACTCGTCGCAGGGCGGCGGCACGAAAGATACCTGGGTGTTGGATGATTGAAATGAGTGAGTAGGGAATAGTCAGTAGTGAGTAGTCAGCTGTCGAGGGAAGCGCATGCCATATTTCATTGAAATTCAACTATTTACTACGGACTACTCACTATTCCCTACTCACTAACCCGAAGGGCCTCCCCATGCTTCTCGGCCGCACCGCCAACGGGCTCTACTGGATGAACCGCTATATCGAGCGGGCCGAAAACATGGCGCGGCTGGTCGATGCCGGCCTGCGCATGGCGCTGACCCGCACGCAAAGCGCGTCGGAGGAATGGAATTCCGTGCTGCTCAGCGCCGGCTCCGACGTCGCCTTCAAGCAGAAGTATTCGGACTATACGGCCGCCGATGTCGCTGATTTCCTTTTGCGCGACACCTCGAATCCGTCGAGCACCATGTCGTCGATCGAAACGGCCCGCAACAATGCCCGCATGGTGCGCACGGCACTGACGCGCGAGACTTGGGAAAGCATCAACGAAGCCTGGATGTCACTAAAGCGGATGCTGGCGAGGCCAATAGACGAGCGCGACCTGCCAAGCGTGCTCGATGCCATCAAGCGCGAGACGGCGCTGATCCGCGGCTCGTTCTACGGCACCATGCTGCGCAACGAGATTTTCGACTTCTCGCAGCTCGGCACCTATGTCGAGCGCGCCGACAACACGGCGCGCATCCTCGACGTGAAGTACTACGTGCTGTTGCCGTCGATCTCCTGGGTCGGCTCGACACTCGACAATTATCAATGGGAATCGATCCTGCGCTCGGTGTCGGCGCATCGTTCCTACCGCTGGGTCTATGATGCGGACTACAAGCCGACCAACATCGCCGACTACCTGATCCTCAACGTGCGCATGCCGCGTTCGCTGACCTTCTGCTACCGCTTCTTGTCCGAGCACCTGAAGTTCCTCGGCGACGATTACGGCGAACGTCATGCCTGCCACGCGACGGCGGAGAAAACGCAAGCCATGCTGAGGGCCGGGTCGATCAAGGATATATTCGACGCAGGCCTGCATGAGTTCCTTGCCGGGTTCATTCGCGACAACACCCGGCTCGGCGACGAGATCGCGCAGGATTACCGGTTTTATTGAGGAAGCCATGAGGCTCAAGATCACCCACCGGACCGAATACCGCTACGATGCGCCGGTGCAATATCTGCTGCAGCGGCTGCGGCTGCTACCGGTGAGCGGGCAGACGCAGACGGTGCTGGCCTGGTCGCTGAAGGTCGAAGGAGCGCGCGAGGAAGTGCGGTTTACCGATCACTACGGCAACGACACAAGACTGCTGAGTGTCGAGGGCGACCACGATTTCATCACGGTCGAGGCGTCCGGCGAGGTGGTGACGCGCGATACGTCAGGCGTTTGCGGGTCGCATCAGGGCTTTGCGCCGCTGTGGCTGTTCGCGCAGGAAACGCCCTTGACCACCATCGGTGGCGGCATCCGTAAGCTAGCCGAAGCGGTCGGCCCGGGAACCGACATCGAAAGGCTGCACCGGCTGATGGCCATGATCGGCGAGCGCGTCGCCTACACGCCAGGCACCACAAATGCGGCCACACCGGCCGAAGAGGCGCTGGCGCTGAAGACCGGGGTTTGCCAGGACCATAGCCATATCTTTGCCGCCGCCGCGCGCGCCATGGGATTTCCGTCGCGCTACGTTTCTGGCTATCTGATGATGGATTCTGTCGAGCAGGCGGCAAGCCATGCCTGGGCCGAAGCGCATGTTCCGGGTCTCGGCTGGGTTGCCTTCGATCCCGCCAACGGTATTTCTCCCGACGAACGCTATGTGAAGGTGGCAACCGGCCGCGACTACCGCGACGCCTCACCGGTGTCGGGAATTCGACTGGGACAGGCGCAAGAACGGCTTGCGGTCACCGTCACGGTAGAGCAGTAATCCGGCAAGGATTAGTGCCAGAAGAGATTCCATGACCTATTGCGTCGGCCTGAAGATCGATCGCGGGCTCGTGTTCATGTCGGACACGCGCACCAATGCCGGCATGGATTCGATCTCGACCTTCAAGAAGATGCATGTCTGGGAACAGCCCGGCGAGCGCGTCATCGTCTTGATGTCGGCCGGCAATCTGGCGACGACTCAGGCCGTCGTCAGCCTGCTTGACGAGCGCACCAAAGCGGTGACCGACCGCCACGAGAAACTGCTCGAAACGCCATCGATGTACCAGACGGTGCGGCTGGTCGGTGATACGGTGAAAGAGGTGATCGCGCAGGCATCACCCGCCGGCGAGAAGGCCGATTCTTATTTCAACGCCTCCTTCATCCTGGGCGGCCAGATCCTGGGCAGTCCGCCGCGGCTGTTCATGATCTATCCCGAGGGCAACTTCATCGAATCGACCGACGACACGCCGTTCTTCCAGATCGGCGAGACCAAGTACGGCAAGCCGATCATCATCCGCGCCTATGAGCGCACGATGAGCCTTGCCGAGACGGTGAAGCTGCTTCTGGTGTCGTTCGATTCGACACTCAAGTCGAACCTGTCGGTCGGCTTGCCGCTCGACCTGCTGTTCCTGGAGAAGGATTCCTTCAAGGTCGGCCTGAAGAAGCGGATCGGCCAGGACGACCAATATTATCGCACCATCTCCGATGGCTGGTCGAATGCGCTGAAGAGCGCCTTTGCCAGCCTGCCGGATTTTCCGGGGTGATGTATGTCGCCCAAAAGTCCCGGTTTCGGGGGAACGACATGCACAAGAACAAGGATCTAAAGCGCATCGCTTGGATCCGATCAAGCGATGCGCTTTAGGGCGCTTGCGGTAGCTGCCGGCGCTTGCATCTATTTCACATGTTAATTATTGATGAATCTAAGAGCCGGGCGAAGAGTGCCGGCATTGCATTCGTGTCGGGAGGACAGGATGAACAATGACGAGTTCCGGCAGTGGTCGCGGCGTGCCGCCGACTGGGGCGCCGATTATCGCAATTCATTGCGCGACCGGCCGGTGCGGCCGCTGGTTGAGCCGGGCGACATTTTCAGGAGCATTGAAGCCTCGCCGCCCGAAGACGCCGAGCCGATGGACAGGATCTTCGCCGACTTCGAAGAGAAGATCGTGCCGGGCATGACGCATTGGCAGCACCCGCGCTTCTTCGCCTATTTCCCGGCCAATGCGGCGCCGGTTTCGGTGGTGGCTGAGTATCTCGTCTCCGCAATGGCCGCGCAGTGCATGCTTTGGCAGACCTCGCCGGCGGCGACCGAACTCGAGACCCGCACCGTCGACTGGATGCGCCAGGCACTTGGCCTTCCCGAAGGATTTTCCGGCGTCATCCAGGATTCGGCCTCGTCGGCGACACTCAATGCCGTGCTGACCATGCGCGAGCGGGCGCTGGATTGGCAAGGCAACAAAAAGGGGTTGGCCGGGCAGGGGCGGCTGCGCATCTATTCCTCGGATCAGGTGCACACGTCGATCGACCGGGCGATCTGGGTGTCGGGCATCGGCGAAGACAATCTTGTGCGCATTCCCGTCGATGGCCGCTTTCGCGCCATGGATGCGGCAGCACTCGAGGCGGCGATTGTCGCCGATCGCGAGGCCGGCATGCTGCCCGCCGGCATCATCGCCAGCGTTGGCGGTACCAGCACGGGCGGCACCGACGATGTCGCTGCTGTCGCCGCGGTGGCCAAACGCCACGGGCTCTATCTGCATGTCGACGCCGCCTGGGCCGGATCGGCGATGATCTGCCCCGAATTTCGCCATTTCTGGGCCGGTGTCGAACTGGCCAATTCCATCGTCTTCAACCCGCATAAATGGCTCGGCGCCCAATTCGATTGCTCGATGCAGTTCATCCGCCAGCCGGAGGATCTTGTTCGCACCCTGGCGATCAAGCCCGAATTCCTGAAGACGCATGGCCGTGACGGCATCATCAACTATTCCGAATGGTCGGTGCCGCTCGGCCGGCGCTTCCGCGCCCTGAAACTGTGGTTCCTGCTGCGCGCCCACGGGCTGGAAAACCTGCGCGCCATGATCCGCAACCATGTCACCTGGAGCGAGGGTATTGCCGCGCGGCTGGCAAGGGAGCCGGATTTCGAGATCGTCAGCGAACCGATGCTGTCGCTGTTTTCGTTCCGGCACAGGGCGCCCCCGAGCGCCGATGCCGACGCGCACAATCTGCGGCTGGTCAATGCGATCAACGACGATGGCCGCATTTACCTGACGCAGACGAGGGTCGACGGGCAGGTGGCAATCCGCTTCCAGGTCGGCCAGTTCGAGGCGACCGCTAGCGATGTCGATGCGGCTTTTGCCGTCATCACCGAAATCGCGCGCGGCATGGTCTGACCGGCCAATACTGGATTGCGCTGGAGTTCGCCTTTGCAATCAGGTGATTTCCATTAGCCGGCTTATGCCTTTTCATTGCTTTCGTTTTCGGCTATAGACAAGAAAAACGAAAACGGGAGGTCGCCCATGTATCTGTCGCCACGCCATGCCGAGATCATCCAGATGGCCAAGGACCATGGCCGCGTGCTGGTCGACGATCTGGCCACGCATTTCAACGTGACGCCGCAGACCATTCGCAAGGATCTCAACGATCTCTGCGACCAACGTCTGCTTTCGCGCATCCATGGCGGCGCATTGTTCCCGTCCGGTATCGAGAACATGGAGTATGAGGCGAGGCGCAAGATCGCCGCGGACGAGAAGGAGGCGATCGGCCGCGCGGCGGCAAGGCTGATCCCCGACAACGCCTCGCTGTTCATCAACATCGGCACCACGACGGAAGCGGTCAGCAAGGCGTTGCTCGACCACAACGGCCTGATGGTGATCACCAATAATATCAATGTTGCCAATAGGATGCGTATATATCCTTCGATCGAGGTGGTGATTGCGGGCGGGGTGGTGCGCGGTTCCGATGGTGGCGTCGTCGGCGAGGCAGCGGTCGATTTCATCAGGCAGTTCAAGGTCGACTACGCCGTTATCGGCGCCTCGGCCATCGACCATGACGGCGCCTTGCTCGACTTCGATTTTCGCGAGGTGAAGGTGGCGCAGGCGATCATTGCCAATGCCAGGCATGTGATTCTGGTCTCCGACCAGACCAAGTTCGAGCGCACGGCGCCGGTGCGTATCGGTCACCTGTCGCAGGTCAACACCTTCATCACCGACCGCTGCGACATCCCCTCGGTGCGCAAGATCTGCCAGGAGGCCGAGGTTCAGCTGATCGAGACGTCGCTGGGGTGAGGCCCTTTCACGATCGTCTCACGGGTTTGTTATATTTCGTTTGACATTCGTTATGAGTTCGAAATAATTCCGCCACGGTTTCGCAAAAGACCAAAAATGGTGCAATGCGAAATCGTGGAGGAGTTAAGTGGACACGTCTTCAGTCCGGGATATTTTCGTCATAGGTGGCGGTATCAACGGTTGCGGCATAGCCCGCGATGCCGTTGGGCGCGGGTTTTCGGTTTTTCTCGCCGAGATGAACGACCTCGCCAGCGGAACCTCCTCCGGTTCCACCAAGCTGATCCATGGCGGCCTGCGCTATCTCGAATTCTACGAGTTCCGCCTGGTGCGCGAGGCGCTGATGGAGCGCGAGGTTCTGTGGAAGAACGCGCCGCACATCATCTGGCCGATGCGCTTCGTGCTGCCCTATGCCAAGGGGCTGCGCCCGGCCTGGCTGATCAGGCTCGGCCTGTTCCTGTACGACCACATTGGCGGGCGCAAATTGCTGCCGGCGACCAGGACGCTCGACATGGCGAGCGATCCGGCGGGCAAGCCTTTGAAGCCGTTGTTCAAAAAGGCGTTCGAATATTCCGACGGCTGGGTCAACGATGCGCGGCTGGTGGCGCTGAACGCACGCGATGCCGCTGATCGCGGTGCAACGATCCGGACCCGCACGAAGGTGGTCGGCGCGCGTCGCGAAAACGGCCTTTGGACAATCAAGATCGAGAACCTGCAGAGCGGCGAGACGGAAGAGATCAAGGCGCGGCTGCTGGTCAATGCCGCCGGACCGTGGGTCGATCATGTGCTTTCCGGTGTCGTCGGCCTCAACGATGTGCACAATGTCCGCCTGGTGCAGGGCAGCCATATCGTCATCGCCAAGAAGTTCGACGATCCGCGCGCCTATTTCTTCCAGAACAAGGATGGCCGCATCATTTTCGCCATTCCCTACGAGGACGAGTTCACGCTGATCGGCACCACCGACCGGGATTATCCCGGCGATCCGCACGATGTGAAGATCAGCGACACCGAGATCGATTATCTCTGCGCCGCGGCCAGCGAGTATTTCGCGCAACCCGTCAAGCGCTCCGACATCGTCTGGACCTATTCGGCCGTGCGCCCGCTCTATGACGACGGCGCCTCCAAGGCGCAGGAAGCGACGCGCGACTATGTGCTGAAGGCCGATGGCGGCGAGGGTGCAGCTCCGATCGTCAATGCGTTCGGCGGCAAGATCACCACCTACCGCCGGCTGTCGGAATCGATGCTGGAGAAGATCGAAGGTTTTCTCGGCAAGCGCGGCAAGCCGTGGACATCGGACGCGCCGTTGCCGGGCGGCGATTTCCCGGCGACCGGGTTCGACGCGCAAGTGGCGAAGCTTAAGACAGCCTATCCTTTCCTCGATGCGCGTCTCGCCCGCCGGCTGACCCGGCTTTACGGGACGCGGGCTCAGCGTCTGCTTGGTCTTGCCAAGTCGAATGCCGAGCTAGGCCGCAATTTCGGCGGCGATCTCTATGAGGCCGAAGTGCGCTATCTCGTTGAAAATGAATGGGCCGTCACATCAGAGGATGTACTGTGGCGCCGCACCAAGCGCGGCCTGCATCTCAACCGCGAGCAGGTGGCGGCACTCGATGAATTCATGCGCGGCATAAGCCGGCGGCATGTCGCGGCCGCCGAATGAAGAGGGGTCTTGAGCTGATGCGGAAAGCCTGGGAGGAGGCGTCATGCTTGAACTGAGGAACGTCACCAAGACGGTCGGTGCGGTCGAGCACGTACGCGATGTCTCGCTGACGCTTCAGCATGGCTCGCTCAACGTCCTGCTCGGGCCGACGCTTTCCGGCAAGACCAGCCTGATGCGGCTGATGGCAGGTCTCGATGTGCCGACCTCCGGCTCGGTCTGGTTCGATGGCCAGGATGTCACCGGTGTGCCGGTGCAGAAGCGCAAGATCGCCATGGTCTACCAGCAGTTCATCAACTATCCGGCGATGACCGTCTATGAGAACATCGCTTCGCCGCTCCGGGTGGCCGGCGGGGAGCAAGGCAAGATCGACAGCCAGGTGCGCGAGGCCGCGGCGCTGCTGAAGCTGACGCCCTATCTCGACCGCACGCCGCTCAGCCTGTCGGGCGGCCAGCAGCAGCGCACCGCGCTGGCGCGCGCCATCGTCAAGAATGCCAGCCTGGTGCTGCTCGACGAGCCGCTCGCCAATCTCGACTACAAATTGCGCGAGGAGTTGCGGGCCGAACTGCCGAGGATCTTCGCCGCCGCCGGCACCATCTTCGTCTACGCCACGACAGAGCCGCACGAGGCGCTGCTGCTCGGCGGCAATACGGCAACGCTGTCGGAAGGCCGCATCACGCAGTTCGGACCGACCATCGACGTCTTCCGCAAGCCGGTCGACCTGGTGACGGCCAGGACCTTCGCCGATCCGCCGCTCAACACCATCGTGCTGGCCAAGAAGGGCGTCGACTTCCTGCTCGAAGGCGGGGTGAAGCTGCCGGTGCCGCCCGAACTCGTCGGCATCGCCGACGGCAACTACACGATCGGCTTCCAACCGCACCATCTGTCGCTCGATCGTCCCAACGCCGGCGCCGTGCCTGTGCGGGCCAAGGTGACCATCACCGAGATCACCGGGTCGGAGAGTTTCATCCATCTCGATTTTGCCGACGTGCGCTGGGTCATGCTGACCCACGGCATCAGGGATTTCGAGACCGACGAAGTGGTCGAGGTGTTCATCGATCCGCGTCACATCATGGTCTTCGACGAGCACGGCCGCGCCGTGACCGCGCCGAAGCTGGCGGCTTGAGGAGGGCGATATGGCGCGCATCGACGTCAACCATGTCAGGCATTCCTACCTGCCGAACCCGCAGAAGGATGCCGATTTCGCGCTCAGGGAAGTGCACCACACATTCGAGGATGGCGGCGCCTATGCGCTGCTCGGGCCCTCGGGCTGCGGCAAGACCACGCTGCTCAACATCATTTCGGGACTGCTGCATCCCTCGCACGGCCAGTTGCTGTTCAACGGCAGGGACGTCACCAATCTGTCGACGCAGGAACGCAACATCGCGCAGGTGTTCCAGTTTCCGGTCATCTACGACACCATGACCGTCTACGACAATCTGGCCTTCCCGCTTCGCAACCGCGGCGTGCCGGAGGTCGATGTCGACCGCAAGGTGCGCGAGACGCTGGAGATGATCGACCTGGCGTCCTGGGCCAAGAAGAAGGCGAGGGGCCTGACCGCCGACCAGAAGCAGAAAATCTCGCTTGGCCGCGGCCTGGTGCGCTCTGACGTCAACGCCATTCTGTTCGACGAGCCATTGACCGTCATCGACCCGCATATGAAGTGGGTGCTGCGCTCGCAATTGAAGCAGCTGCATCGCCGCTTCGGCTATACCATGGTCTACGTCACCCATGACCAGACCGAGGCGCTGACCTTCGCCGACCAGGTCGTGGTCATGTATGATGGCGGCATCGTGCAGATCGGCACGCCGGCCGAACTGTTCGAACGGCCGCGCCATACCTTTGTCGGTTATTTCATAGGCTCGCCGGGCATGAACGTCATGCCGGTGGCGATCGACGGCAAGACGGCGACGCTTGGCTCGCAGCGGATCGAACTGCCCGGAGCCCCCAAAGCCTCCGGCGCCGTCGAACTCGGCATCCGCCCCGAATATGTGCGGCTCGGCCGCGACGGCATGGCCGTCTCGATCAGCAAGGTCGAGGATCTCGGCCGCCACAAGGTGGTTCGCGCCAGGCTGGAGGGGCGCGACATCGCTGCCGTCATCGGCGAGGACGAGACCGTGCCAGCCGAACCGAAGGTGCGGTTCGATCCGGCCGGCATCAACATCTATGCCGATTCCTGGCGCGTCGAGATGGGGGCATAGATGGACAAGACTTGGAACAACAAGGCCTGGTTCCTCGTGCTGCCGGTGCTGGTGCTGGTGGCATTCACCGCCGTCATCCCGCTGATGACGGTGGTCAACTATTCGGTGCAGGACACGTTCGGCAACAATGTCTTCACCTGGGCCGGCACCGAGTGGTTCGAGGAACTGCTGTCGTCCAGCCGCTTCTGGGAAGCGATGGTCCGCAACCTGATCTTTTCCTTCATCATCCTGGCGATCGAGGTGCCGCTCGGCATCTTCATCGCGCTCAACATGCCGAAGAAGGGCTGGGGCGTGCCGGTCTGCCTTGTGCTGATGTCACTGCCGCTGCTCATTCCGTGGAACGTCGTCGGCACCATCTGGCAGGTGTTCGGACGCAACGACATCGGGCTGATGGGCTATTACCTCAACGCGCTCGGCATCGACTACAATTACGTGCAGGATCCGTTCGATGCCTGGGTGACGATCATCGTCATGGATGTCTGGCACTGGACCAGCCTCGTCGTGCTGCTCTGCTATGCCGGACTGGTCTCGATCCCGGATGCCTTCTACCAGGCGGCCAAGATCGACGGGGCCTCGCGCTGGGCGGTGTTCCGCTACATCCAGCTGCCGAAGATGCAGCGCGTGCTTCTGATCGCCGTGCTGCTGCGCTTCATGGACAGTTTCATGATCTACACCGAACCGTTCGTCGTCACCGGCGGCGGGCCGGGCAATTCGACGACCTTCCTGTCGATCGACCTCGTCAAGACGGCCCTCGGCCAGTTCGACCTTGGTCCGGCAGCGGCCATGTCGCTCGTCTACTTCCTCATCATCCTGTTGTTGTCGTGGGTGTTCTACACCGTGATGACCAACTACGACGCGGAGCGCTGAAATGGCTGGCGCCAATGAACGAACCGAGCGCAATGCGATGAACGGGACTGCCTCGGAAAGTCTCGCCGGTACGCTGTCGCAGAGCGATCTCGACAGGCGCATGCGCCGGCGCGGCGAGGAATCGCGCTGGTGGTGGATCGTGCCGACGCTCTACATCATCGTACTTTTGCTGCCGATCTACTGGCTCATCAATATGAGCTTCAAGACCAATGCCGAGATCGTCAACTCGATGACGCTCTACCCGCACGCGCCGACAATCGCCAACTACGTCACCATCTTCACCGAGAAGGCCTGGTACTCCGGCTACATCAATTCGATCACCTATGTGGTCATGAACATGGTGATTTCGGTATCGGTGGCGCTGCCGGCGGCCTATGCCTTCTCGCGCTACCGCTTCCTTGGCGACAAACATCTGTTCTTCTGGCTGCTGACCAACCGCATGGCGCCGCCGGCGGTGTTCGCACTGCCGTTCTTCCAACTCTACTCGGCCTTCGGGCTGATCGACACGCATATCGCGGTGGCGCTGGCGCATTGCCTGTTCAACGTGCCCTTGGCGGTGTGGATCCTCGAGGGCTTCATGTCGGGCGTGCCGAAGGAAATCGACGAGACCGCCTATATCGACGGCTATTCCTTCCCGCGCTTCTTCGTAAAGATCTTCATGCCGCTGATCGCGAGCGGCATCGGTGTGGCCTGCTTCTTCTGCTTCATGTTCTCGTGGGTCGAATTGCTGATCGCGCGCACGCTGACCACCACCGACGCCAAGCCGATCGCCGCCACCATGACGCGCACCGTTTCGGCCGCGGGCATGGATTGGGGCCTGCTCGCCGCCGCCGGCGTGCTGACGCTGATCCCCGGCGCGCTCGTCATCTGGTTCGTGCGAAATTATATCGCCAAGGGCTTTGCCCTGGGGAGGGTGTGATCATGAACCTAGACCTCTCCTGGATGGCGTGGACGTGGCCGACGGCGGCCTTCTTCGCGACCGTCCTGCTGTTGCTGTGCGGCATGGCGGCGTGGGAATACGCCTCGCCGGGCGGTAATCCGCGCGTCGGTATCCTGCGCTTCGAGACGACGCGCGGCGATCGTCTTTTCCTGTCGCTGCTCGGCAGCGCCTTTATCCATCTCGCTTGGCTGGGTCTTGTCGGACCGAGCCTCTGGTGGGCTCTCGCTCTCTCCGTGGTCTACGCCATTGGCGTGTTCCGCTACGTATAGAGGGGGAAACTGTTGGAGCGGCCGCGTGCCGGCGACCGCTCCAGATCGCACTTGAAACCTGAAACAGTGGAGGAAACACATGCGACGGCAATTTTTAACATCAACAACGGCCCTTGTCCTGTTGCTCGGCGCGGGCAATGCCTACGCCGGGATGGATGAGGCAAAAGCCTTTCTGGACAAAGAGATAGGCGGCGTGTCGACGCTTTCCCGCGCCGACCAGGAAAAGCAAATGCAGTGGTTCATCGACGCGGCCAAGCCCTTCGCCGGCATGGAAATCAAAGTCGTGTCGGAAACCTTGACCACCCACCAGTACGAGTCTCAGGTGCTGGCACCGGCCTTTACCGCCATCACCGGCATCAAGGTCACGCATGACGTCATCCAGGAAGGCGACGTCGTCGAGAAGATCCAGACCCAGATGCAGACCGGCCAGAACATCTATGACGGCTGGGTCAACGATTCCGACCTGATCGGCACGCACTGGCGTTACCAGCAGGTGCGCAATTTGACCGACTGGATGGCGGGCGAAGGCAAGGACGTTACCGATCCGATGCTCGACGTCGACGACTTCATCGGCACGAAGTTCACCACCGCGCCGGACAAGAAGCTCTACCAGCTGCCCGACCAGCAGTTCGCGAACCTCTACTGGTTCCGTTACGACTGGTTTAACGACGAGAAGAACAAGGCCGACTTCAAGGCCAAATACGGCTACGATCTCGGCGTGCCGGTCAACTGGTCGGCCTATGAGGACATCGCCGAATTCTTCACTGGCCGCGACGTCAACGGCAAGAAGGTCTATGGCCACATGGACTACGGCAAGAAGGATCCGTCGCTCGGCTGGCGGTTCACCGATGCCTGGCTGTCGATGGCCGGGAATGGCGACAAGGGCCTGCCGAACGGCCTGCCGGTCGACGAATGGGGCATCAAGGTCGATGCGAATTCGCGGCCTGTCGGCTCCTGCACCGCGCGCGGCGGCGACACCAATGGACCGGCATCGGTCTATGCCATCCAGAAGTATCTTGATTGGCTGAAAGCCTATGCGCCGCCGGAAGCCCAGGGCATGACCTTCTCCGAATCCGGCCCCGTGCCGTCGCAAGGCAATGTTGCGCAGCAGATCTTCTGGTACACCGCGTTCACCGCCGACATGGTCAAGCCTGGCCTGCCGGTCATGAACGACGACGGCACGCCGAAGTGGCGCATGGCGCCGTCTCCGCACGGCTCCTACTGGAAGGACGGCATGAAGCTCGGCTATCAGGACGTCGGTTCCTGGACGCTGATGAAGTCGACGCCGACCGACCGCGCCAAGGCCGCCTGGCTTTATGCGCAGTTCGTCACCTCGAAGACCGTCGATGTGAAGAAGAGCCAGGTTGGCCTGACCTTCATTCGCGACTCCACCATCCATGACAAGAGCTTCACCGAACGTGCGCCGAAGCTCGGCGGTCTGATCGAGTTCTATCGCTCGCCGGCCCGTGTGCAGTGGACGCCGACCGGTACCAACGTGCCGGACTATCCGAAGCTGGCGCAGCTCTGGTGGCAGAACATCGGTGACGCCTCGTCTGGTGCCAAGACACCGCAGGAAGCCATGGATTCGCTCTGCGCCGATCAGGAAAAAGTCATGGCACGTATCGAGAAATCCGGTGTCCAGGGCGACATCGGACCGAAGATGGCCGAAGAGCACGACCTTGCCTACTGGAACGCCGACGCGGTCAAGGGCGGCAATCTGGCACCTCAGCTGAAGCTCGAGAAGGAGAAGGACAAGCCGATCACCATCAACTACGACGAACTGGTGAAGAGCTGGCAGAAGTAAGACTGCCCTATGCGGGCGCTCGCGCCCGTGTGAAATTGGGGGAGGCGGCATGTTGCCGTCTCCCCTGTTTTGTGAAGGCGGAGGATGCAATGAGCGGTTTTGTGCTCGCAATCGACCAGGGAACGACATCGACCCGGGCGATCCTGTTCGACGACAAGATGAAGGTTGCAGGCACAGGCCAGCAGGAGTTCGGCCAGCACTATCCGGCCTCCGGCTGGGTCGAGCACGACCCGGAAGAGATCTGGGCAAGCGTCGTGACGACCGTGAAGGCTGCGCTGAAGAATGCTGGCCGCGAAGCATCCGATGTCGCGGCCATCGGCATCACCAACCAGCGTGAGACCGTCGTCATCTGGGACAGGGCGACCGGCAAGCCGATCCACAACGCCATCGTCTGGCAGGACCGCCGCACCGCGCCGCTCTGCCAGAAACTGAAGAAGCAGGGACTGGAGAAGAAGTTCACGCACAAGACCGGCCTGCTGCTCGATCCTTATTTCTCGGGCACCAAGATCGCCTGGATGCTCGACAAGGTGAAGGGCGCCAGGAAACGCGCAGAGAAAGGCGAATTGCTGGCCGGTACCATCGACAGTTTTCTGATCTGGCGGCTGACCGGCGGCAAGGCCCACGCCACCGACGCCACCAACGCCTCGCGCACGCTGGTCTACAACATCGCGGAAAATGCCTGGGACGACGAGCTTTTGGCCATTCTCAACATTCCAGTGAAAATGCTGCCGGAGGTCAAGGACTGCGCCGATGATTATGGAGTGACCGAGAAAAATCTGTTTGGCGCCGAGATAAGGATCCTCGGCGTTGCCGGCGATCAGCACGCCGCGACCATCGGCCAGGCCTGCTTCGAGCCGGGCATGATGAAATCCACCTATGGCACCGGCTGCTTCGCGCTGCTCAACACCGGGGGCGATCTGGTGCGTTCGAAGAACCGGCTCTTGACTACCATCGCCTATCGGCTGAACGGCAAGACCACCTATGCGCTGGAGGGCTCGATCTTCATCGCCGGCGCTGCCGTGCAATGGTTGCGCGACGGCATCAAGGTGATCGGCAAGGCCGAGCAAAGCGGCAAACTGGCTGATGAAGCCGACCCGACGCAAAACGTCTATCTGGTGCCGGCCTTTGTCGGTCTCGGCGCGCCGCATTGGGACGCCGAGGCGCGCGGCGCGATTTTCGGGCTGACCCGCAATTCCGGGCCTGCGGAGTTCGCGCGCGCCGCCCTGGAGGCCGTCGCCTATCAGACCCGCGACCTGCTCGACGCCATGCGCAAGGACTGGAAGGGCACTTCTGCCAAAACGGTGCTCAGGGTCGATGGCGGCATGGTCGCGTCGGATTGGACCATGCAGCGGCTGGCCGACATACTCGACGCGCCGGTCGACCGCCCGACCATCCTCGAGACGACCGCGCTGGGCGCAGCCTGGCTTGCCGGCTCGAAGGCTGGTGTCTGGCCCAAGGCGAAGGAATTCGCCAAGAGCTGGGCGCTCGAGCGGCGGTTCAAGCCGGAGATGGATATCGCTACACGATCCGCCAAGCTGGCAGGCTGGCGCGATGCTGTGCGCAGGACGCTGAGCGCATAAGAAAGACCCGCGCCGTTTCCGACGCGGGCCTTGTCTTAGCTACCGATACCTGGGGTCAGTAAGGCGAACGGCACTCCTGGCGCGGTCCGTAGTTCGGCTGGAATGTGTTGTCCGAAGCACGATAGCTGCGATAGCGGTCGTAGCACCACTGCACATGCGCATTGCCTTCGTGGACCCGGTTGTTCTCGCTGTTGACGATCGCACCCGTAATCAGCGCGCCCGTCGCGAAGGCCGCCAGCGGGAACCAGTTGTCGCCATGGCGACGATAGCCGCGATGGTACTCACGATAGCCGCGATGACCGTTCCAGTAGGCGCCGCCGTCGTTGTTCCGGGCAAAGTTGCGACGGACGCCGAAGTTGCGGTTGCCATGGCGGTTGTGACGCCATTGGAAATTCTGATCCCCGTTGCGGGCTTCAACGTTCAGGATATTGGATGAGGCCTCCGGTGCCTGCGGCACGAACATCTGAGCGGCATTGGCCGGAATCGAGGCCGCTACAAACGAAACGGACAAAGTGGCCGCCAGCATACCCGATATGATCTTGTTCATGATCTTCTCCTTGAAGGGTGGTTGACGTCCCTTGTGGCGAGACAACGGGCGGTATGGGGTAAGGTTCCTCGCTAAATCCCAAGTTGCTGAATTGTAATGTGTCTCCGGCCTGCCGCCAGTGCCGACGAGAGGTGATGGCACCGCTTTGCCGGGGGCGTTGCGCCGTTGATCGAAGCGGGCAGGGCGCCACCGTGGAAATGCTTGAGAAGTATGGCTCGCGGATACTCTTTTTCCGGTTGACCGGTCGAGGCACTCTCCCTATGTTCCGCGCAATTTCGAGGGCCGCCCTTTCGCGCCCGCGGGAGCGCGTAGCTCAGCCGGTAGAGCAACTGACTTTTAATCAGTAGGTCATGGGTTCGAATCCCATCGCGCTCACCATTAATTCAATGAAATCAATAGATTGCATGAGGTTGACCGGTTGTTTTGCCACAGCGGCGCATTTGTGTCCGCGTAGTGTCCGTAAGGAGCGGTGGATAAGCTTGCCATTGGCTTTCCCATGGTCGTGCAAGTTCCTTCGACACAATAGGGTTCCTCAAATCGGACGCTGGGACCCCCACCTGCTATTGAAGTCGGGCCTTGCCTCGATCTGTTCGGCACCGACAACGGGGCTCTATCAGCGGCACCACAACCCGCGAGGTTGTCAGGAGCAGTGAATGCGGCATTCGTGGCGTCAGGTGGGTTTCCCGACCCAGCATGCCCAACCTTCATTCCTCGGCCCCGATGGTAGCATTTGCGGTGAATCAATGCGCGCACTGTCCGCAACCTCCATAGATGTCGCAAGAGCTGGCACCCAGTGGTTCGACCCTGTTGCGAAGGAGGCTAAGTCTCATGAGGCCAATAGCATGTCTCTGCATGGCGACATACCCAGAGGCGAACACACCAAAGATCGCATTGAATACGGTCGCGTTCGTCAAGCATATCGACGCAGCGCTTCATGCCGTCGCCATCAATGTCGACATTCCCGACGTTTCGAACGCCCTCTCAAGATATTTGTTGGATCTTCCCTACAAGATACAGCAGGCCGAAGCGACCAGTCGCAAGCTTGGCAAGGATTTGCTGGAGGCGATTGCGCAAGAAGCAATGCGGGCTGGCGTGACCCTCACCACGCAGGAACTTGCCGCGCCGCCGGCCCTGATGGGAGATACCGCAGCCGAGCAATGCCGATATTTCGATATCGGCCTGGTCGGATGGGCGTTGGAGAACCAGACGGCACGAATGACAGCCGAGGCGGTCGTGTTCGGGTCGGGTCGACCGACACTGATTTTTCCGGATTCCACGAAGGTTGGGGTGCTGGACCATGTGGTCATCGCCTGGGATGGCAGCCGGGTGGCCGCACGGGCCGTTGCCGATGCACAACCGTTCCTGGAGCGTGCTTCGAGGGTCACGGTCGTGACCGTCACGGACGAAAAGCCGCTTCCCGGACACGGTATCGGTGAACGCCTTGCGCTGGGATTGAGGACGCGTGGTCTGGTGGCCGAGGCTGTCTCTATCCAGGCAGGGGACAGTCCAATCGGGACAGCTCTTCAGGAGCACGCTCTCAGGCTCGGCGGCAGGCTGCTGGTCATGGGTGGCTATGGGCATTCCCGCGTCAGGGACTTCGTACTTGGCGGAGCCACCGAAGGCATTCTCAGGGATTTGCGCCTGCCTGTCCTGCTGGCGCACTAGGTGGTGGCGCAATGAGAGGCGAAGCGGATCCTATCCTGCGCTTCCACGGCGCGGCTCATGGCGTCACCGGCTCATGCTATGAGATCGAAATGGCGCACTGGCGAGTGCTCATCGACTGCGGCCTGTTCCAGGGGTCGAAATCCGAGCGGGAATTGAACTATGGCGCGTTCCCGTTTCCACCGGACGTGATTGACGCTGTCATCCTGACTCATGCTCATATCGATCACAGCGGCCTTTTGCCGAAACTGGTCAAGCAGGGTTTTTCCGGTCCGATCCATACGACTCGCGCCACCATCGACCTTTGCTCAGTCATGTTACCGGATGCGGCGCATATCCAGGAGATGGAGGTGGAGCATCTGAACCGGCGCAACGCACAGCGCGGCCGGCCGCCGGTTGAACCGATCTACAGCCTGCAGGATGCGGCCGCATGCATGACTTTGTTTCGCGCCCTGGAATACGGCGCATGGACCACCATCGCTGATGGCCTTCGCGCCCGCTTCTGGAACGCGGGCCATCTGCTTGGTTCGGCATCGGTGGAGCTTGAGATCGACCGACGCGATGCCCCGTTGCGCATCATGTTTTCGGGCGACATCGGCCCAGGCCACAAGCTGCTTCAAACCGATCCCGAGGGGCCCGCCGGCGTCGACTATCTGATCTGCGAATCGACCTACGGTGACCGCGACCGCCCGGACGTTTCGCCAGAAGAGCGGCGAACCCAACTCGGCGACATCGTTCGTGGCGCCGCAGAGGCCGGCGGGGCCCTTATCATTCCGTCCTTCGCTGTCGAAAGGACGCAAGAACTGCTGGTCGATCTGTATTTGCTTATGCAAGCAGGGCAGGTGCCGTCAGCGCCGGTCTTCGTCGACTCGCCGCTGGCAACACGCGCCAGCGCGATTTTCGAGCGACATGCCAAGGAGATCGAAGAGGGCGATGTGCTGCGCCAAGCGCTCAACTCGAAGGAATTGCGCTTTACCGAGACGGTGGAGCAGAGCAAGGCGATCAACCGCCTGAGCGGCTTCTTCGTGGTGATCGCCGCCAGCGGCATGTGCGACGCGGGACGTATTCGCCATCATCTCAAGGCCAATCTCTGGCGCCGGAACGCCACGGTCATGATGGCCGGATATCAGGCCCAGGGGTCGCTCGGCAGGATTCTGCTTGATGGTGCGCAACGCGTGCGCATCCAGGGTGAGGAAGTCGACGTCAAGGCGCGGATCAGCCTGTTCGAGCTCTATTCCGGCCACGCCGACGCCAGCGAGCTGGTCGCCTGGCTCAAGGCCCGAACGCCGGTGAGGCAGCGGGTGTTTCTGACGCATGGGGAGGACGCTGGTCTCGGCGGCCTGCGTGGAAGGCTTGCAGGACTTATACCCGACGACAAGATCATCATCCCAAGGCTGGACGATGCCTTCCAATTGACCCCCAGTGGCAGTTTGGTGGTCGAGCTCAACGAGCCACGCCGTCTGAAGTCGGAGAAGATTGCCCACCTCGATTGGCACAACGACCTTTCAAGGCTTCTCCTTGACGTAAATCAGGCGGTGAGCGCTGCGGCCGACGAGAGGGGCCGCGCAGCGATTATCAGGCGCATGCGTAGGGCGCTCGAGAACAAGGACGCATAAGGTGGAAGGCGGCAATTGATTCAGGGCAAGAAGGGCGCGAGAAAGCCTGCCTGTCAACGGACAGCATATCGACTGCGTTTTGATCCGCGGGTTGATCGAAGCTGCGATCGTGGTGCCGAGCGCTATGAACCCTCAGCTATTGGCGTTCGTCATGGCGAGCAATTTTGTCTTCAGCCAAGAACCGGATTGCCGGAGAGGGAGAAAGAACCATGGCAGGGCATCAGGGCTCAGGTTGATGGGATCGCTATTCTCGACTGGCCTCTAATTTTACTCGCGCCGAGCAGAATGGCCGGTGATGGTGGTTCCCAGATAGGTGGGCGTGTCCCGCTGGGATATCTCTCCTACCGACCGGCGAACCAGGTGCCCCTTTTCACCTCTGATAATTTCAATGGCGTCATTGAGCTTGCCGGTTGCGGCAGGTTTGCCTGTCGCTTCAATGAACTCGATTGCTGCGCTGTCCTTCGGTCCCATGGAGCCAGCCGGAAAATTCTTCCCCGATAGCTCCTTCGGGCCTACGCGCCGCGGCGGGCGATCAGTCGCCGTTCCGTAATCGATATAGACGCCTTCGACATCCGTCAGCATAAGCAGCGTGTCTGCCTTCAACGCGCGAGCGAGAAGCGAGCTTGCCAGATCCTTGTCGATGGCGGCTTCCACGCCGGAAAGACTGCCGTCGTCCCGGGCTATCACCGGAACCCCGCCACCGCCGGTGCAGATGACGATCACGCCGCGTTCTGCTCTTATCTTGTCCGCTCCGCCCTTGTCGCATCGTGCTTCCAGGACCATGTCGAACAGGTAGCGACCAACTTGCGCCTCCGAAATCGTCCAGGGCGCAAATCGGATTTGGTCGGTTAATAGGTCGTCAGGCAATGTCCGCCGGCTCGGCCTTGCGTTTTCGCCCCGTGATCATGGCCAGTACCAGATTTTCGCGATGACGAAAGCTTGCCAGCGCGACGCCGCCAATATGGAAAAGGACCAGCACAAGTAAGCCGTGCGCGCTCAGGCTGTGCGCCGTTTCGACCCACGAGACGCCGAAATACGCGTCCGTCGTCATCAGCCAACCGGTCAATGCGGCTGACCCCATCGCCGCGATCAGCACGACCACCATTGCGCCGCCGGCTGGGTTGTGGCCGATGTACCGGGCTTCGCGGCCGCTCAGTATTGCCGAGAGATAACGCAGCACCGTCGCCGGGTCGCGCACGAATTGCGAGAAGCGCGCATAGGGCGTGCCAAGAACACCCCATAAGAGCCGCATTGCGACCAGCGCCGCAGCGGTGTAGCCGGCCCAATGGTGAACGTCCTCCGAAGAATGGGAGGTGAGCCAGGCCGTGATGAAGCTGAGCACCAGCGCCCAGTGAAAGCCCCGCACGACCCGGTCCCAGACGCGCACCATCTCCAGCGATGGTTGCGCGTCCGCCGCTCTTGAAGCGTTGCGATCAGTTTTCGCCGGCTTCGGCATTGTCGAGCTTTTCAAGGGTCTCGGCATTGTAGGCCAGATTCACTTTCTTGCCGGCCTTGTCGACTGCGTAGACTTCGTAGCAACCCTTCTCGACCTTGATCTGGCGGACGGTAAGACCTTCGCCGGTCAATTGCGCCTCGAGCGTTGCCTTGGGCTTGAACTGTGATTTCGAGGCGGTGCTGCAGCTGCCGCCAGCAGCGAGCGCCGGTCCTGCAATGATGCCGGCGAGCGCGGCGAGGACGAGGGTGCGATACATGATGGCTCCATTCGAGAGGTTGGGCGCGGATGTTGCGCCTTGAGGGGTGGATTTCGACCGATTCGGTCAGACGGCGGTATCACCGTCATTGGTGCGGGATAGCCAATTCAACCTGACAACTGGCTGACAGCGGCATAGGCACCGCCGATCGGGCTCACCGCCGGTCGGTTTGATCTGGCGCAAGGACCGCGGGTGGCGCCGCGAGCAGGATGATGGCTCGGATACAGAGCGCTTCTGTTGCTATCCCAAGGAGAAGAGTCATGAAAACCATATCGAGGAGAGCTACGATCGGGCTTGCGGCCGCAATGCTTATGATCGGCAGCGCCGACGCGACCCGGGCTGCTTCGATTGTCCAGGTCTCGCTGTGGGACAAAGGGGCAAGCGTGGAAATGCCCATGGGGCTCGCCTATGCCACGCCCGGGATCGATCTCTCCAAGGCCACGATGGGTATCAAGGCTTCCCCTGGAGCGGCGAAGGCCGGGGAGGTCACATTCAGTGTGAAGAATGATTCCAAGGACACCGTTCACGAAATGATCGTCATGTACCTTGCTGATCCCAGCAAACCGCTTCCCTACCTTGATGCCGAGAACCGCGTCGACGAAGATAGGGCCGGCGACAAGGGCGAAGTTTCGGAGCTTGATCCCGGAAAATCAGGCACATTGACGGTCGAGTTGAAGGCTGGAAAATACCTGCTTATCTGCAACGTGCCAGGTCACTATGGAGCTGGCATGTGGGCCGAATTCACTGTCGAGCCATAGATGCTGAACCAGGCAGCCGCCCGGCCGGAACCTGCGACTGCCGCAGTTTTCGAAAGCCTGCCGGGATCGCCGGCCTTGTGGGCTTGGCCGCGCCACGGCGGGATAGGCTGGGCAGTCACGGGATTTGTTTTTCCGGCGCAATATGGAACACGTCATGAGAGCGATGGTGCTCGAAAACATCGGCGTGTCATTGAAGCTGGTCGACAGGCCCGATCCCATGGCTGGACCCGGTGAGACGCTGGCTTTCTCGACGGTCCGGGCTTTCCCGGAAATGTTGGCGGGCAGGTTGAAAAATTCTCACCATGGGCGCCAAGCCGGCCGGCACGTGGTTCACATCCTAAGGCGTGCTGTTTGGTCTTTAGAAATTGTGGACTCGATCTCTGACACGAAGTCCCCCACCAGAAGCGAATTGGCATAGGCCGTGACATGATCGCCGTCGAAGAACAACGGGTGTCCGTTCCTGAATGCCGAACATGTAACTTGCGGGCAGAGCGTAGGCAAAGGGTCCCAGACGTGAATGTTCGGCAGAGCCGCTGATATCTCAGCGTAGCCCTTCAAAATTGGTGATCGAAGATTTTCTATCAGCTTTCGATCGATGTCGAATCCGTTGGCACAGGACGGATTCATTGAATTGAACCAATCACTGCATCGAAAGGCCGGGGCCCTGAAGATTGGCTTTGGGCCCTCGAAAACAATCGACAGTCCCGCCTTGGAGAGGGGGGTAAGTTGATCGATAGCGTTCTTGACGGCTTGTTCCGTCTGCTGCTCGCTGCTCTGCGGGCTGCTGTCGGGGCCAGCAGCCCATTGAAGGCTAAGTCGGGTCAGCCGGAGCGAGGGCAGGAACAGCAGGTCGCGAGGCTTGGCAATCTTGGCTATGTAGGCTGCACTGGCAGCCGTGGCATGAGCGCACGTCGGCTCAGTGTCGTGGCGAAGATCCAAGCTGACAAACGGGCAACCAGCGGTCGACACCACCACTGTTCGGATACCGGTTTCGAGCGTGAAGCGCTTCAGGAGAGGAATGTAGGCTCCCGCGTGAGAGTCGCCCAGCACGAACAAGGTCTCGCTACGCCCTTCGCCCGGGCACGCGCCTTTGGTGAAGAACTGTGCTTCTTCCACAGTTTCCGTGACGACGGCGCAACCAGGAGACTGGGGAGAGGTGTCTGGTGAGGTCGCGTACCATTCGCCTCTATTCCTCATGACCGTGCTCAAGGCGATTTCATATCGATTGTCGCGCATCAGCTTGAAGCCGAAAAATGCAGCAGCGATGACAGCCAGAAAGAGGGCGACAACGGCTATGTCGGGGGCGGTTCTCAGAAGCCGCAATCGACGCGTCGGTGTTTCGATCCAGAAATACGAAGCGAGGCTGAACGCCACGGCCGCCAGCAACGCTGTTAATTTTGTGGCGGTGGTTTCGGTGCCTATCGTCCATCTTGCGATCACCAAGACTGGCCAATGCCACAGGTAGAGAGAATAAGAGATCCATCCGACGAATCTGACCGGCTTTATTTCCAACACCGCAAAGTGTGGCGCACGGTCGCTTCCCAGATAGTAGAGGCATCCGATCAAGACAGTGGTGCAGGCAACGGCAGCCATGTTCTCAAGCCCATCGTAGGCCTTGCCAAAGTCGAGCGCGAACGTTGCCACGAGTCCGATCAGCGCGATCGTGGCTGCAAGATTGCAATGCCTTTCGAAGCCCGTCCGTTCCCCTATCCGGCTGACAAGCTGAAAGCACAATATGCCGCATGCCAACTGCCAAAAGCGGGCATAGGGCATATAGAAGGCCTGAAGCGGATTCGCAGCCAGTAGATGAAGCCATATCGCCACCGACACGACGGCGAGCGCACCATAAACAAGCGCCGAGAATCTCTTCCCGCGCGGTCCTATTACCCAAGGAAAAAACAGCAGCGGGAAAACGACGTAGAATTGTTCCTCAACCCCAAGAGACCACGTGTGGGTGAATGGGTTAAATTCGGTCACGGGTGAAAAATAGTCGGTTCCCTTGGCCAGGAAGATATTGCTGAGGCCGACAAAGGCGGAAGAGGCGGTTTTGCTGATTGATGTGCTGAGCCAAGCGTCCGGAACAAACAGAAAGGTGGCGAGCGCACTAAACAGTAAGCACACCAACAGCGCCGGCATGATTCTTGTGAATCGGCGCGCATAGAATTCCAAGACAAAATGAAAAGCGGACTGGCCCCGGTAGCGCCTCGACACCGTATAGCTGACGACGAAACCAGAAATTACGAAGAAAACATCAACCCCTAAAAAACCATTGGGGAGGCGGTCGCCATACAGATGGTAGAACACGACTGACAGGATCGCGATGGCCCGGAGCCCGTCAAGGAAAGCCAAGTAGTCCGTCGACGAGCGTTCCGACGTCGAACCAAAATTATCGGCCATTGGACGAAACACACGTTCTCGTAGGTAAAAAATTCGATCGGATAACGTTCCGGCTGAGGCCAGTTCAGCCCCAGTTGAAGCGCGGCAGCCTTAACCTGCGGGCAATTACAGTATGTGCCGATCATGGGAAAGGCCGGACACAGGATTTGTTTCATTCGACGGCGTTGTGGGGTCGATCCGTGGCTTTCCGCTGCAACCGAATGTCGCGAGCGAGGACGTTCGTCTCGCTCGCAGGACTCCGCAGCAGTGGCGATCGACCGTTCAGCTGTTTCGCGACAGATGCACGTCCAGGACGGCGGCCTTCTTGGCGATCAGGCCTTCCAGATCCGCGTCCGATCGCTTGGTGCCGGTCCGTTCGCGCAGCAGCGAGATCACCGCGCTCATTGAAAGCGGAGCAATTTGGGAAAGCGAAGTAATTTGGGAAAGCGGGGTGTCTTGGGAAAGCGGGGCGGTCTGGGTGGCCAGAATGGCGTCCACCGCGCCGGCAACATCGGGAATCTCCGTTGGTGCTCGCATGGTCGGTTCCTTTCTGCTCAGGTCGGCTTCGGCGGCGTCGGCCGGTCCTCGGACGCCGCGATCGAAGACGACAGCCAGGCCGTTCTTGACAGCGAGGGCGGCGACCATATCGTCGAGCTTGCGGTCGGAGAGGGCTGGGTCCGCGGGTTTCAGGATCTTGCGGATCACCCTAGCGGCCTGATCCGTCGATACGAAGTCATAACGCCGTTTTCTGGCCTCGACATATTGTTCGATGATCATGCTCAGGCGGCGGGCTGCAATGCCCCTGGGTTCCTGCACATCCTTGGGTTCCACCGGAGCCTCCCTAGGCTGCCGTGCGTACAAATTCGGCAGCCAAAAAGAAATAGGGCGGCTTGATCGGACATCAAACGTCCTTCGATCCATTTCGTCGCACCCGCCAAAGGGCCGGAACGATCCTGCGGCTGAAGCATTTCGTTCCATGACCAGCGCATTGAGGGAAGGCCGGGCCATGAAGATCGCTCATGTGGCGCCGCTGTACGAATCCGTTCCGCCAAGGCTCTACGGCGGCACAGAGCGCATCATTTCCTACCTGACCGAAGCCCTCGTCGACCTCGGCCACGAGGTGACGCTGTTCGCCAGCGGCGACACGAAGACTTCCGCCAAACTCGTGCCCTGCCGCGAGCGGGCGCTTCGTCTTGATCCACGCCCGCTGAAGTCCGAGATCGCGGCGCATCTGTCGATGCTCGACGAGGTGAGGAAACGCGCCGACGATTTTGACGTCATTCATTTCCACCTCAGCCATTTCCTGCATTTCCCATTTTTCCGCGATATGCCGCAGCGCACGGTGACGACGCCGCATGGCAGGCTGGATTACGCGGATCTCGCGCAGGCCTATGACCGGTTCCCGCGCTTCCCGATGGTTTCCATATCGCGCAGCCAACGGGCGAGGTTTGCGTCCGCCAACTGGCTTGCCACGATCCATCACGGCCTGCCCGTCGATCTCTACGAACCCGATTTCGAGGCAGGCTCGGATGGCGGTTATCTTGCCTTTCTCGGCAGGATGTCGCGCGACAAGCGGCCGGACCGGGCGATCGACATCGCCCGCCGCACCGGCCTGAAACTAAAGCTAGCAGCCAAGATCGGCGATGGCGACCGCGCCTATTTCGAGGAAGTCGTTCAACCGATGATCGATGGCGACCGGGTCGAATATGTCGGCGAAATCGGCGAGGACCAGAAGAGCAGGTTTCTTGGCAATGCAGCCGCCCTGCTGTTTCCGATCGATTGGCCCGAACCCTTCGGCCTTGCCGTGATCGAAGCCATGGCCTGTGGAACCCCAGTCATGGCCTGGAGTTGCGGCGCCATGCCCGAAATCGTCGACTATGGGGTTACAGGCTTCGTCGTCGAAACCATCGAGGATGCGGTCGCCACGATGCCGGCTCTCCTGCAGCTCGACAGGCGGCGCATAAGGGCGGTGTTCGAAAGGCGGTTTTCAGCCGACAGAATGGCCAGGGACTACGTCGAGGCTTATTCCCTGCTGCGCAACGGCCATGAGCAAAGCAGAGCGTCGTAGGCCTTCACCCGTCCGAAAAACCCAGCACGGGGACAATCCTGTTGACCATCACCCAACTCGACGAGCGCAAGCTTGATCCTGCCATAGCTCTGGCTTCCCTGGACGAAACCGCGCCGAGGGAGCCGCATCGGCTGTTCGCCCTCAAGCATGGCGATTGCTTTGCCGTTGCCGATGCCTATGGCGATATACGCGGTGTCGGCGACGGGTTTTTTCGCGACGACACGCGCGTGCTTTCCGAATTTCGCCTCACCGTCGGCGGGCGGTCGACGTCGTTGCTGGGCGCGTCGCTCAGCCAGGACAACGTGCTCTTCACCACCAACCTCACCAATCTGCCGATAGAGAGCGCCGCTGGCCGCCAGATTCCGCAAGGCGCTATGCATATCGAGCGCGTCCGGCTGTTGTGGGAGGAAAGGCTTTTTGAGCGCATAACGCTGTCCAACTACAGCCGCGAGCATTCTACGATCCTGCTGTCGCTGCGTTTTGCCGCCGATTTCCGCGACATGTTCGAGGTCCGCGGCTCGACCCGATCGAAACGTGGAACCGCCCATACGGCCGAGATCACGGGGAACGCGGTCGTGCTTCGCTACGAAGGCCTGGACAAGGTCGTGCGGACATCGGCGATTTCATTCTCACAGACGCCCGATCAACTGACTTCCGAGCGCGCCGATTTCGTCATCGCCGTCACCAAGCGCAGCAGCCAGACGCTTTATGTGGAAGTGGGCAACGCGACAGACGATCGCCCCGAAAGCCGCCGGTTTCGCGCGGCTGCCGCCCGCGCTCGCTTCGGCATGCGCGCCAAGCGCCGGCATGGCGCGACGCTGCATAGTTCCGGCCGCGTCTTCAACGACTGGATGGAGCGCGCGCGCGCCGATGTCGCGCTGCTCACCACGGAATTGGCGACCGGGCCCTATCCCTATGCCGGCATTCCCTGGTTCTCGACCGCCTTCGGCCGGGATGGCGTGATCTCGGCCTTGCAGATGCTTTGGCTCAATCCCGGTCTGGCGCGCGGCGTCCTGGCGTTTCTCGCTCAACACCAGGCGACCGAGACATCGCCTTTCAGCGATTCCGAACCGGGCAAGATCATGCACGAGACCCGCAAGGGCGAGATGGTGGCGCTAAGCGAACTGCCGTTCGGCCGCTATTATGGCGGTGTCGACACGACGCCGCTCTATATCCACCTTGCCTGCGCCTATGCGGACCGCACGGGGGATACGGCCTTCATCGATACGCTATGGCCATCGCTTTGCGCCGCGGCCGAATGGATCGAAACGGCGAGCCGTTCGACGGGGTTCCTCACCTACCAGCGCGCCGCGGAATCCGGCCTTGCCAACCAGGGATGGAAGGACAGTTTCGATTCCGTCTTTCACGCCGATGGCCGCATTCCGAAGGGGCCGATCGCGCTGGTCGAGGTGCAGGGCTACGTCTTCGCGGCGTTCCAGGGGTTGGCGAAGCTGGCACGGCTGCGTGGCGAGGCGGAACGCGCCGAGAGCTGGGAAATACGCGCCGACACGATTCGCCAAGAAGTCGAGCGCCATTTCTGGATGGAAGACCTCGGCTACTATGCGCTGGCGCTGGACGGCGATGGTCAACCTTGCAAGGTGCGCACGTCCAATGCCGGTCACCTGCTCTATGTCGGCCTTCCCGGTCCGGATCGCGCGCGCATGGTCGCCGATCAGCTGCTGTCGGCCTCGTTTCATTCCGGCTGGGGGCTGCGGACGCTGGCGGACGACGCGATCTTCTTCAACCCGATGTCCTACCACAACGGCTCCATCTGGCCGCACGATACAGCGATCTGTGCTGCCGGGCTGGCGCGGTACGGTATCCGCGACAGCGTCGTGCGGCTGATGAGCGGCACCTTCGAATCCGCTGTCCATTTCAACATGCGGTTGCCGGAACTGTTTTGCGGCTTCACGCGCGCGGCCGGCGAAGCACCGATCGCCTATCCGGTGGCTTGCCTGCCGCAAGCCTGGTCCGCCGGCTCCGCCTTCATGCTCATGCAATCGTGCCTCGGCCTGCAGATCGACGGCTGGACAGGCGAAATCCATGTGACCCGGCCGCGCCTGCCGATCGGCATCGACAACCTCGTCATCCGCCATCTTTCGGTAGGGCAGGCGGCGGTGGATCTGACGTTCCAGCGCGTCGGGGATCGCGTCGGCGCCTTCCTTGCCGAACCGCATGAGGGGCTGGTGCCGCTCGTGGTCAGGAGCTGAAAAATCGGAACCATCCTGCACCGTGAGCGTTGGACCACCACGCCATGGGGTGCCGAAACTCCAGCCCATAAAGCCGCTGCGGTATCCCATTGAAAGGTAATCGATTTCAATGCCCGACAACAGTTCGTATCTAGTCGTTCCCGTTTTCACATTGTGGCTCTTCGTTGTTGCGGCTGTCTGCGTCCTGGCCATTGTGCTGGTGACGATGGTGTTGCGGGCGCGCAAGGGCAGCAGGCTGGCCGCTGTGGAGGTTGACCCAGCTCGCGGCCCATTGCCGGAATTCGAGAAGAACGGGCAGTCGGCGTCCGCGGCACTGGTGCAGTGGTCGCCCGAAACGCTGCGTCACATCCTGGCCACCGAACTTCCCGATGCCCAGGTGATCGTCGTCTCAAACCGTGAACCGTATATCCACAACCGCGAGGGCGACGACATCCAGCTGGTCGTACCCGCGAGCGGGCTCGTCTCGGCACTGGAGCCGATCACACGCGCCTGTGCGGGCACCTGGATCGCCTATGGCGGCGGTTCGGCCGACAAGCTGGTGGTAGACAAGAACGATCGGATCGAGGTGCCGCCGGACAACCCTTCCTACACGCTGCGCCGTGTCTGGCTGAGCGAGGAAGAACAGCAAGGCTATTATCTCGGCTTCGCCAATGAAGGCCTCTGGCCGCTGTGCCATATCGCTTTCACCCGGCCGATATTCCGCGCCTCGGATTGGGAGGCCTACGAGGCGGTCAACCGCAAATTCGCCGACACCGTTGTCGCGGAGGCCCGCAACGAGCGGCCGATCGTTCTGGTCCAGGATTATCATTTCGCGCTGCTGCCGCGAATGATCCGTGAGCGGCTGCCCGAGGCGATCATCATCACCTTCTGGCATATTCCGTGGCCGAATTCCGAGGTATTCAGCATTTGCCCGTGGCGCGAGAAGATTCTCGACGGCCTGCTCGGCAGTTCGATCGTCGGTTTCCACACCCAGTTCCATTGCAACAACTTCATCGACAGCGTCGACCGTTTCCTGGAAAGCAGGATCGAGCGCGAGGATTCGGCCATTTCCTATGGCGGCCAGATCAGCCTGGTCCATGCCTATCCGATCTCGATCGAATGGCCGCCGGCGCAACTGGGCAAACTGCCTGACGTGGCGCAATGCCGCCGGCAGGTTCGCGAGAAATTCGGCCTGGCCGAAAATGTCAAGCTGTGCGTGGGCGTTGAACGTCTCGACTACACCAAAGGCATCCTCGATCGCTTCAATGCCCTCGATGAGCTGCTGACGCTTCATCCCGAATGGATCGGCAAGGTGGCGTTCCTGCAGATCGCTGCGCCCAGCCGCGGCACCTTGCCTGCCTATCAGCAACTCTACGAGGAGTGCCTGAGCCATGCCGAGGATCTCAACCGGCGCTATGGTCGCGAAGGCTACACGCCCGTCCTGATGATAACGGAACATCACTCGCAGCAGCAGGTCTACGAAATCTATCGTGCCGCCGACGTTTGCATGGTCACCAGCCTGCATGACGGCATGAACCTGGTCGCCAAGGAGTTTGTCGCGGCGCGTGAGGACGAACAGGGCGTGCTGCTGCTCAGCATGTTCGCCGGCGCCTCCAAGGAGCTTCTGGACGCACTGATCGTCAATCCCTATGACGCGGCCATGATGGGCGATGCCTTGCTGCAGGCCTTGACCATGTCGCAGGAAGAGCAAAGCCAGCGCATGCGACGCATGCGCGAGATCGTGCGCGACAACAATGTCTACCGGTGGGCGGGCAGCATGCTTCTCGATGCCGCGCGCTTGCGCAAGCGCGACGCGGTCGATCGTGCCGTCAGCGCCGCTCCAGCGGCCCCAGGCAACGTCATATCGCTGCTCGATCGCAGACGGGTGGCGGCGCTATGATGTCGATCTCGCCAAACCTCGCCGTGCCGGTCGTTCCGCAGGGACCATGGAGCCTGTTCCTCGATATCGATGGCACGCTTCTCGAACATGCCGCGCATCCCGATGCGGTGGTTGTCGGTGACGAATTGCGCACCCTGCTGGTGCGGCTCGAAGCGCAACTGGACGGAGCACTGGCGTTCATCACCGGACGGTCGATCGCCGCCGTCGATCATCTCTTCCAGCCCCTCAGATTGCGCGCTGCCGGGCTTTATGGCCTGGAACACAGGCTGGCGCGCGATGGTCCTGTCGAGGCGGCCGACGAACCGGCTGATATTGCGGCGCTTGCCAACGAAATCGCGACGGAACTGGACAACGCGGATGTCTATATCGAGCGCAAGGGACCCATCCTGGCCATTCATACGCGGGCGGCACCGCACCTGCTGCAACGCGCGACACAACTCGTCGAACAGGCACTGGACAGATTGCCTGCGGGATATCGGGTCCTGGCCGGAAATGCCGGTGTGGAGCTGATGCCGCTGGAGGCGGCGAAGGGAGCGGCCATCCGGCGCTTCCTGCAAATTCCGGCCTTCAGGGGACGACGCCCGGTGTTCCTGGGCGACGATACGTCCGACGAGAACGGGTTCGAGACCGTCAACGAATGGGACGGCATTTCGGTTCGCATAAAGCCGCAGGGATCGACAGCGGCGCTTTTTGGGCTGGCTGGGGTGGACGCGGCCCTGGCCTGGCTGGACGAGATGAGCAGAAGCGAGACCGCGAAAGCGGTGACGCTTGCCGCAACGTCCAAATGAACCGGACTGCCCCCTAAGTCGTTGCCGGTTCACGCACATGGAAGGAAGTTGCAATGACCCAACTGACCAGCCTCATCCAGGAAATCATGCCCGCCTGGCTCCGGCGGCAATCCAAGACGAACAGCCGAGATCGCCAGGCGGCAGCTGAGCCGCTGCGTCCCGAAGATGCGGACGCAGTCTGGCGCAAGGCTGTCGAAAACGATTTGTTTGGAGCCAACACGCCGGATTACGCCAAGACTGGGGAGAAGCAGCCCAGCCGTCATTGACGGCTGCGCTCAGCCATCCCCGAAAATCAGCGAAACATTGCCGCCGGCATGGCGTTCGAGCCGGCCGGCGAGGTCGAGTTCCAAAAGCACCATGAAGACCTGGGCCGGGTGAAGGCCGGTGTGGCGGATGATCTCGTCGACTGGCACCGGTGTCGGGCCTAGCGCCTCATTGACCTTGGCGCGGTCGCTCTCGCCGGGTGGCGGTGTGGCCGAAAAGTCGGGCGGGTCCTCGAACGGTGGCACAGCAGGCGCCCGCATGCCGGTCAGCGGCGCGATCGCCCTCGAAACGTCCGATGCCTCGGTGACCAGCGTGGCGCCGTCCTTGAGCAGACCGTTGGTGCCGGCGGCGCGTGGATCGAGCGGAGAGCCCGGCACGGCAAAAACCAGCCGGCCCATTTCGCCGGCAAGCCTGGCGCTGATCAGCGAGCCCGAACGCTGGGCGGCCTCGACCACCACCAGCCCGAGGACAGCACCCGCGACAAGACGGTTGCGGCGTGGGAAATCCTGGGCACGCGGCTGCCAGCCGAACGGCATTTCGGAGATGATGGCGCCGCGCTCGGCAATTTCCGCGCACAGGCCGGCATTTTCGGGCGGGTAGGGCAGGTCGAGGCCTCCGGCCAGCACAGCGACCGTGCCGGTTTGCAGGCTGCCCTGATGCGCCGCCGTGTCGATACCGCGCGCCAGCCCCGAGACGATGCCGTAGCCGTCGCCGCCAAGGGCGGCCGCCAGCATGCGCGCCATCTTGATGCCGGCCAGCGATGCATTGCGGGCGCCCACGATGGCGACGCCAGGCAGCCGGAACACAGCGGCATTGCCTTTGACCGCCAAAAGAGGTGGGGGATTGTCCATGCTTCTCAGCAGCGGGGGATAGTCGGGCTCGCCGATGCCGACAAAGCGCGCGCCAGCCCGGCGGGCTGCCTCGAGTTCGGCCTCGGCTTCGGCGACCGACGGAATGCGGGCGATCCGGCTGGCGCCGCCCGAAATCATCAGTTCCGGCAGGATTTCCAGCGCCACTTCGGCGGATCCGAAACGGTTGATCAGGTCGCGAAAGGAAGCGGGGCCGACATTCTGGGTGCGGATCAGCCGCAGCCAGCTCAGCCGCTGCCGGTCGCTGAGGCGCGGCCCGGTGGCCGGCTCGCTCACCGCGGTGGCGCGCTCGCTCACCCCTTGGCTCCGATCTTGCCCTCGGTGCCGGCAAGCAGCCGCGAAATGTTCGCCCTGTGCTTGATGAAGACGATGATGCTCATCACCACGAACAAAACGGCAATTTGCGGCGCGCTCAGGAAGTAGAGGGCTATCGGCACGATGACGGCTGCCGTCAGCGCCGCGAGCGACGAGTAGCGGAACAGGAATGCCATCGCCAGCCAGATGGCGGCGAAGATCAGTGCCACCTGCCAGGCAAGGCCGATCAGCACGCCGAGATAGGTGGCGACGCCCTTGCCGCCCTTGAAGCCAAGCCAGACCGGGAAGAGATGACCGAGAAAGGCGCCGAGGCCGGCCCAGACCGCCGTTTCAGGTGCGAAATGGCCTGCGATCAGCACGGCGGCGGTGCCCTTCAGCGCATCGAGCAGCAAGGTCGCGGCGGCCAGGCCCTTATTGCCGGTGCGCAGGACGTTGGTGGCGCCGATATTGCCGGAGCCGATCTTGCGCACATCACCGAGGCCGGCGGCGCGGGTCAGCAGCAGCCCGAAGGGAATCGAGCCCAAGAGGTAGCCGAATACCAGCGCCAGGATCAGGCCGTAAGTCATTGTTTCCCCCGCATTTCCCCCAGCTCAGTCCGGTCAGGCGCGACGCCCGTTGCCGGTCTATGCCGAGAACACTGTGCGGCCCGCGACCAGTGTTTGCAAGACCTTGCCTTGCAGGCGGGCGCCTTCGAAGCAGGTGTTTTTCGAGCGCGAGCGGATGCCGCTTTCACTGACGATCCAGGGTTCATCGAGATCGACGATCGCGAGGTCGGCGACTGAGCCCGGCTTCAGTGTGCCGCCGGGCAGTCCGAACAGCCTGGCCGGCGCTGTGGACAGCGTTTCGACGAGCCGCAGCAGGGGGACGTCGCCATTGTGGTAGAGCCGCAAGGCGGCGCCCAGCAGCGTCTCCAGCCCGATGGCGCCGGCCGCGGCATCGGCGAAGGGCAGGCGCTTGGTATCGACATCCTGCGGATCGTGCGAGGAGACGATGATGTCGACCGTGCCATCCCTGACCGCCTCGATCATCGCCAGCCGGTCTTCCTCGGCGCGCAATGGCGGTGTCAGGCGGAAGAAGGTGCGGTACTCACCGACATCGTTTTCATTGAGCGACAGGTTGTGGATCGACACGCCGGATGTCACCGCCGCACCATCGGCTTTGGCGCGGGTCACGGCGTTTGCCGCCATGGCCGTCGAGATTTTTGCCGCGTGGTAGGAGCCGCGCGTCAGCCGCGCCAAAGCCAGGTCGCGCTCCAGCGGGATCGATTCGGCTTCGCGCGGAATGCCGGAGAGGCCGAGCCAGCTGGCGTACAGGCCTTCATTCATCACGCCTGACGAACCGAGGTCGGCATCCTGCGTTTCGTGCACGATGGTGGCGCCGAAATCGCGGGCATAGGTGAGCGCCCGGCGCATCACCAGTGAACTGGCGATGGTGTGGCGGCCATCGGTGAAGGCGACGGCGCCGGCCTCGCGCAGCAGGCCGAATTCGGTCATCTCGCGGCCGTCGAGGCCCTTGGTGATCGCCGCCGCCGGAAAAATGTTGACGATGGCGGTGTCCTTGGCGGTGCGCAGCACGAACTCGACCAGCGCGACATTGTCGATCACCGGATCAGTGTCCGGCATCATGACGATGGAGGTGACGCCGCCGGCGGCGGCCGCGACGCTGGCCGAAGCGATGGTTTCGCGATGTTCGCCGCCCGGCTCGCCGATAAAGACACGGCCATCGATCAGTCCGGGAATGATCGCCTTGCCGGCGCAATCGATGGTCGTGGCGCCATCGGGCACGCCCTGGTTCAACGCCGCCTTGCCGGCGGCAACGATCTTGCGACCCTCGACGATGACGGAGCCGACTTCGTCGATGCCGCGCGAGGGGTCGACGATACGGGCGCGTTCAAAGACTGACGTGCTCATGCGCCGCGACCCTCCTGGTTGCGGCCCTCTTGATTACGACGCGGGTCGAGCAGCGCTTCCATCACCGCCATGCGCACGGCGACGCCCATCTCCACCTGCTCCTGGATCACGCTTTGCGGGCCGTCGGCTATTTCCGAGGCGATTTCGACTCCGCGGTTCATCGGGCCGGGATGCATCACCAGCGCGTCGTCCTTGGCGGCCTTCAGCTTTTCGGCGTCGAGGCCGAAATAGCGGAAATATTCGCGCACCGAAGGCACGAAGGCGCCCTCCATGCGCTCGCGCTGCAGGCGCAGCATCATCACCACGTCGGCGTCCTTGAGGCCTTCGGCCATCGAGCGCGTGACGATGACGCCCATCTTCTCGATGCCGGACGGCAGCAGCGTCGAAGGCGCCACCACCCGTACCTGCGCGCCAAGCGCGTTGAGCAGCATGATGTTGGAGCGCGCCACGCGCGAATGCAGGATGTCGCCGCAGATCGCCACGATCAATCTCGACAGCGGCCCCTTGGCGCGGCGGATGGTGAGTGCGTCGAGCAGCGCCTGGGTCGGGTGTTCATGCGCGCCGTCGCCGGCATTGACCACCGAGCAGCCGACTTTCTGCGCCAGCAGGGCGGCAGCGCCCGCCGACTGATGGCGGATGATCAATATATCGGGCCGCATGGCGTTCAGCGTCATCGCCGTGTCGATGAGCGTTTCGCCCTTCTTCACGGAAGAACTTGCCACCGACATGTTCATGACATCGGCGCCGAGCCGCTTTCCGGCCAGCTCGAAAGAGGACTGTGTGCGGGTCGAGGCCTCGTAGAAGAGATTGATCTGGGTGCGGCCGCGCAGCGTCGAGGTCTTCTTCTCGGATTGCCGCGAAATCGCGACGGCCCGATCCGCCCGGTCGAGCAACAGCTCGATGTCGGCGGGCGAAAGGTCGCTGATGCCCAGAAGATGGCGGTGAGGGTAGAGTGGCAGGGACGAAGCGTCGGTCATCTCAAGGCGCTGCTATAGGGTGCGGATTTTGCGCCCGCAAGCACCAGCTTTGGATTGGCGCCTTTCTCCCCGGTATTTTCGTCGCGCACGCGGCAACGCTTGGCTATATCTAGCCGATGGCCCCGGATTCGAGGCTTTCCGACGATAGGGACGAATTGTGACCGACGACGTGACGAACCAGCCGCCGCCGCTGACGGGTGGCAACGCCTGGCGAGGCGATCCGTTGCTGATCCAGCTTGCCGAGCGGTTTTCCGACCCGGTGCGCAAGGACCTCGACGGTCTCGGCCGTTTCGTCCTGACGCAGGAGGCCCAGGAGCTGGCGCGCCTGGCCAATGTCGAGACACCGAAGCTCAGGACCCATGACCGGCAGGGACGTCGCATCGACCTCGTCGAGTTCCACCCCGCCTACCACGCCTTGATGCGCCGCTCGGTGGCGAACGGGTTGCATTCCTCGGTCTGGGAAAATGGCGACGCCGAGATCGGCCGCCGCCATCAGGTGCGCGCCGCCCGTTTCTACCTGACCGCCGAACTCGAGACCGGGCATCTCTGCCCCATCACCATGACCAGCGCCTCGCTGGCGGCTTTGATGGCCAGCCCGAAGCTGTTTCGCGAATGGGCGCCGCGCGTGACGACGCGCAAATACGACCAGAGCCAGAAGCCGCCGGTCGAGAAGACCGGGCTGACGCTCGGCATGGGCATGACCGAAAAACAGGGCGGCACGGATGTGCGCGCCAATGTGACGAGGGCCGAGCGCGCCGGCAGCGGCTTCTATCGCCTGACCGGCCACAAATGGTTCATGTCGGCGCCGATGTCGGACGCCTTCCTGGTGCTGGCGCAGGCGCCGGAAGGATTGTCGTGCTTCCTCGTGCCGCGCGTGCTCGGCGACGGGTCGGGCAACGGCTTCCGCTTCCAGCGGCTGAAGGACAAGCTCGGCAACCGCTCCAACGCGTCTTCCGAGGTCGAATTCGTCAACGCCATCGGCGAGATGGTCGGCGAGCCAGGTGCCGGCGTGAAGACGATCATGGACATGGTGACCTTGACTCGGCTCGACTGCGCGGTGGCGTCCTCGGCGATCATGCGGGCAGGACTGGCGGAAGCGGTTCATCATGCCCGCCATCGCCAGGTGTTCGGCTCGACCTTGATCGAACAGCCGCTGATGCAGCGCGTGCTGGCCGACATGGCGCTGGATGTCGCCGCCGCAACCGCGCTGTCGTTCCGGCTGGCGCGCTCCTTCGACGAAGCGGCGAGCGATCGCGGCGAGGCGGCATTTGCCCGCGCCATGACGCCGGTGGTCAAATACTGGGTGTGCAAGATCGCGCCGCCGCTGCTTTACGAGGCGATGGAGTGTCTCGGTGGCAATGGCTATGTCGAGGAGGCGCCGCTCGCTCGTTATTACCGCGAAGCGCCTGTCAACGCGATCTGGGAAGGGTCGGGCAATGTCATGGCGCTCGATGTGCTGCGCGTGCTCGGGCGCGCGCCCGGCCTGTTCGATGAGGTGCTGGCCGGCATCGACCGCGACCTCGGCGCCGGCGGGCGCGGCACGATCGGCGTGTTGAAGGCGGCGATGCAGGTGGCTTCGACCGACGAGGGCTCGGCGCGCCTGCTGACCGAACAGCTGGCGTTGTCGGCCGCGGCGGCGGAACTGCGCCGGCTGGGGGCAGGGCGGATTGCCGATGCCTTCGTCGAGACCCGCCTGGCCGGCCAGTGGCGCAACACCTACGGCATGATCGATTCGCGCCACGACGCGCGCATGATCATCGACACGCTCTATCCGCCGGTGAACTGAGCCGAGAGCGGCGCACCGCTCGATTTTTCGATCGGTTCAACGCATCCGAGGACATCGTGAGTGCGTCCTGTGGATCGCCGTTAACCTTAACAAATGGTTTCCATTGCGGCGGCGGGCGGCAAAGCCCACTGTCATTCCTGCCGAAGCAGGGACCACGATGCGACACGTACTGACCTCCTTTCTGTCTGTGCACTGGGCGATTGTCTTCGCCCTGCTGGCGCTGATCTGCATAGATGGAGACCGTGGCGTGGCGGCGGCCCTCGGCGTGCTCGGTGTGAGCGTCGAGAGTGCCCGGTTCGTCGATCTGCAGAACGTCGTCGTGGTCGCGCCGCTTGCGATCGCCTTGCTGGTCGTGGCGGTGCTGTTCTTCTGGGCCTTTGTCGATACGCTGATCAACGATGCGGCCAGCCCGGGCGCCGACAGCGTCGTTCGCATCGCCTTCATTTCCGCGTCCGGCGTCATGTCGATGATCCTGATCGGTGGCGCCGCGCAAGGCATCAACGGGCTGTTCATGGTCGTCGCGGTGCAATTGGCGGCACTTCTGGCTTCCTATGTCGCGATGCTCGCCGAGCGGCGCTCCGCGGCCGCGTCGGATGACGCCGATTTTCGCGCCACGGCGCACAGCATGGCGAAGGCAGCGGCCCACAATTCGCTGCTTTCCCTGATATCGGGCCGGACCGGGCCGAACGGGAAGGGAGGCCGCTGATGCGCTATATCTTCGCATTGTGGGCGGCCCCGATGGCGCTGTTCTGGGGCTGGTTCTACCTGTCGCTCAACGACATGAATTTCGGCTATGTGATGCTGACCCGGCAGCTGCATGATTTCGTGTTCCAGCTTTATGGCCAGATGCTCGGCATCGATCCCGCGATCATCCCGGGAATGGTGGGAAAGGCCTGTATCTTCGACGGATTTCTGCTGATGGCGATATGGGCTTTTCGCCGTCGCCGCGAAATTCTGGATTGGGTCAGGCGTCGTCGTTCGGGCCCGCTTCCGCTTGACCGCCCAATTCCGTTCGATCGCCTGAATCGAGCGACTGAAGCCGGTCCAAGACTCCCTGCAGAATAAAGGCCGCGGCCGCGGAATCGATCTTGCCGGCACGTTTGGCGCGCGAGAAATCCATTTCGATCAACGTCCTCTCGGCCGCCACCGTCGACAGCCGTTCATCCCAGAACACAAAGGGCAGGTCGCTCAGCTGCGCCATGTTGCGCACGAAGGCGCGCGATTTTTGCGCGCGCGGACCTTCCGACCCGTCCATGTTGATCGGCAGCCCGATCGCCACCGCGCCGACATTCTCCTTCTTCAGCAATGCCAGAAGCACGGCGGCATCGAGCGAGAATTTCTTGCGCATGATGACCGGGCGCGGGTGAGCGAAGGCGAATCCCCGGTCGGAAACCGCGACGCCGATCGTCTTGTCGCCGAGATCGAGCCCCGCCAGCGTCCTGCCGTCGGCGAGCCATGCCGGCAATTGCTCAATCGTGATGATAGCCAACGGTTTTCCCTTGTCTTTTTCAGCAGCGTGCGTCCTTCCGGATGCGCGGCGGACACTATACCCTTTGATATCGAGGTCATCGGCGTTTTATCCTCTGGCCCGGCAATAATCGAGGAATGCATTTCATGAAACTCACCTGGTACGGCCATTCGGCCTTCCGTATCGAAACCGACGACGCCAAGATCCTCATCGACCCCTTTCTGATCGGCAACCCGTCCTGGACGGGCGGCTGGGAAGGGCCGGCCGAAGGGATCACGCATGTTCTGCTGACGCATGGACACAGCGATCATATCAGCGGCGCGCTGGAAGTGCTCGGCAAGAGCGGCGCGCAGCTGGTCGCCAATTTCGAGATCTGCATGTATCTGGTCGGCAAGGGCGCCGACGGCAGCAAGATCAATCCCGGCAATATCGGCGGCACGGTCGATTGCGGCGGCTTCACCACCACTTTCGTCCAGGCGCTGCACTCTTCCTCGTTTGGCGAAGAAGGCGGCAAGAACGTCTATCTCGGCAATCCGGGCGGGCTGGTCCTGCATTTCCCGGACGACCCGACGCTCTACCATATGGGCGATACCGACATCTTTTCCGACATGGCGCTGATCAACGAATTGCATGAGCCGAAGATCGGCATCGTGCCGATCGGCGATCGTTTCACCATGGGCGGCGCGGTGGCGGCACTTGCCTGCCGGCGCTTCTTCAAGTTCGACACGGTCGTCCCTTGCCATTTCGGCACGTTTCCGATGATCGATCCGACGCCCGAGAAATTCGAGGCCGGCCTCGAAGGGTCCGGTGTGAAGGTCGCGTTGCCGAAAATCGGTGAAACGATTACGATCTAGAAACAGCCAAAGCGGAACAACTCCATGGCGTTGGGGCGATCTCTTTGTGTGTCGATGTTTGTCGCGGCATCGCCCGCGCTCGCCGCGGATGACTTCATCGAAGGCGTCTATCTGCAGTCCGAGGAGCTTTGCACGCAGGCCAGGAAGGACACGCTGCAGAGGCTGATCGATGCTGGCAACATCGTGCTTTCCGTGCATGGCCTGCAGGGCGTTGAATACAATTGCGAATTCGTGCAAGTCAGCAAGGCGACACGCTCGCCGAGCTGGGCGGTGACGGCCATCTGCCAGGAGCCGGGCTATGTCTTTCCCGATGTCCTGTCGGTGACGCGGATCAGCCCGACGCAGATCGATCTCGTATCGGTCCGGCCGGTCGATGACGAAAGCGAAGCGAGCGGCAACAGCGGCAGCTATTATCTGTGCGAGGGCGTTGCCTTGCCATAGACTTGTCCTTGGACCGATGGCCGTGAGCCAGGGCGCCACCACGGCCTGGTCTCTCGCATGATGCATGTTGCGCCGCGCGCGCGGCGCCGCTATAGCCCGGACTGGTTTTCCCCGAGGCAAAATCTATGTCCGTTGATCTTCAGACTGTGAAGCGCGTCGCGCGTCTCGCCCGCATCGCGGTGAGCGAAGAAGATGCAGAACGCATGACCGGCGAACTGAACGCCATACTGGGCTTCGTCGAGCAACTGAACGAGGTCGATGTCTCCGGCGTCGGGCCGATGACCTCGGTGACGCCGATGGAGATGAAGAAGCGCCAGGACGTCGTCACCGACGGCAACAAGGCGGCCGACATCGTCGCCAATGCGCCGGCGACCGAAGAGAATTTCTTCCTCGTGCCGAAGGTCGTGGAGTAGGGCGCCGATGGCAATCGAGATCGCCATCGAGACACCGTTGCAGGACGATGTGCGCGGCCTGGTCAAGGAACTCAACGAGACCTTGCTCGAATTGACGCCGCCGGAGCACTGCTATCATCTGACAGTGGAGCAGATGGCCGGTCAGGACACGACCGTTTTCATCGCCCGCGACAATGGCATCGCCATCGGTTGTGGCGCGCTGAAGCGCCATGGCGGCGCCATTGGCGAGGTCAAGCGCATGTATACGCGGCCTTCGCATCGCGGCCAGAAAATCGGCGCCGCCATCGTTGAGCGCGTCGAGGCGCTGGCGCGTCAGGAAGGGCTGGAGCGGCTGGTGCTGGAGACGGGCGACCGTCATCCCGCCGCTTGGACCGTCTACGAACGTGCCGGGTTTTCGCGCTGCGGCCCGGTGCTGGATTATCCCGATTCCAAGTGGTCGGTGTTTTACGAAAAGAGCCTTTGATGAGCGACCTGACCAGACTGACGATTTCACAGGCCCGCGCCAAGCTGCGCGGCAAGGAAATCACCGCGACCGAGATCACCGAGGCCTATCTCTCGGCCATCGATCGCGCCAATCCGGCGCTCAATGCCTATGTCGCGGTGACTGGCGACAGGGCGCGTGACATGGCCAAGGCGTCCGACGCCAGGCTGGTCAAGGGCGAGGGCGGTGCGCTGGAAGGCATTCCGCTGGGGATCAAGGACCTGTTCGGTACCGAAGGTGTCCACACCCAGGCCTGCAGCCACGTGCTCGACGGCTTCAAGCCACTCTACGAATCGACTGTCACCGCCAATCTGTGGGCGGATGGCGCGGTCATGCTCGGCAAGCTCAACATGGACGAGTTCGCCATGGGCTCGTCCAACGAGACGTCCTATTACGGCCCGGTCATCAACCCGTGGCGGCGTTCGCGCCTCGACACAGTGGTGATGCCGACGACGCATCAGGGCGACGGCGGTTTCGTCTCGGCCGGCGGCACGAAAACCCAGCGCAGCCTGGACAACGCGCAGCTGGTGCCGGGCGGTTCTTCCGGCGGCTCGGCAACCGCCGTCTCGGCGTTCCTGTGCGCCGGCGCGACGGCGACCGATACGGGCGGCTCGATCCGCCAGCCGGCGGCCTTCACCGGCACCGTCGGCATCAAGCCGACCTATGGCCGCTGCTCGCGCTGGGGCATCGTCGCCTTCGCCTCGTCGCTGGATCAGGCCGGTCCGATCGCGCGCGACGTGCGCGACGCCGCGATCCTGCTCAGGTCGATGGCCTCGGTCGATCCGAAGGACACCACCTCCGTCGACCGCCCGGTGCCGGACTATGAGGCGGCCATCGGCAAGCCGATCAAAGGCATGAAGGTCGGCATTCCCAAGGAATACCGCGTCGACGGCATGCCCGAAGAGATCGAGGCGCTGTGGCAGAAGGGCATTGCCTGGCTGCGGGATGCCGGCGCCGAGATCGTCGACATTTCCCTGCCGCATACGAAATACGCACTGCCGGCCTATTACATCGTGGCGCCCGCCGAGGCGTCGTCCAACCTGGCGCGCTATGACGGCGTCCGCTACGGCCTGCGCGTGCCAGGCAAGGACATTGTCGAGATGTATGAGAAGACCCGCGCCGCCGGTTTCGGCCGCGAGGTCAAGCGCCGCATCATGATCGGTACCTATGTGCTGTCGGCCGGCTATTACGACGCCTACTACCTGCAGGCGCAGAAGGTGCGCAATTTGATCAAGCGCGACTTCGAAAATGTCTTCGCTGCCGGCGTCGACGTCATCCTGACCCCGGCGACGCCGTCCGCCGCCTTCGGCATCGCCGACGAGGACATGGCGGCCGATCCGGTGAAAATGTACCTCAACGACATTTTCACCGTCACTGTGAACATGGCCGGCCTGCCGGGCATCGCCGTGCCTGCCGGCCTCGACCCCAAGGGGTTGCCGCTTGGCCTGCAGCTCATCGGCCGGCCGTTCGAGGAAGAGACGCTGTTCCAGACCGCTGCCGTCATCGAGCAGGCGGCCGGCACATTTCAGCCTGAGAAGTGGTGGTAAGGGTATCGATCATCTGAAGGGGTGAGCGATGTTCTTCTATCTTTCCAAGGTCTTCTGGTTCTTCATGCAGCCGCTCAACCTGACGATCTTCCTGCTTCTGGCGGGATTGATTGCCGGGCTGATCGGCCGGCGGCGGCTGGCCTTCACCGGCAGTGTCCTGGCGTTTCTAATCCTGGCGCTCTCGACCTGGACGTCGCTTGGCGCGATGATGCTGAACCCGCTCGAGGAGCGCTTTCCACGGCCGCCGCTGCCGCAAAAGGTCGACGGCATCGTCGTGCTCGGCGGCGGCTTCGAGGGCGCCATTAACCTCGCGCGTGGCGGCTATGAATTGAGCAGCAGCGGCGATCGCATGGTCGAGACCGCAATCCTCGCCCGGCGCTTCCCACAGGCCAAGGTGGTTGTATCAGGCGGTCACGGCGCGTTTTTCATCGACGCCGAGGGGGACGCCGACACCGCGTCCCGCCTGCTCGTTCCGCTCGGTGTATCGGCCGATCGTCTTGTCCTTGAGGACAAGTCCCGCAACACCTACGAAAATGCTGTCTTCAGCCGCAAACTTGTCGAGCCGAAGCCGGGCGAGACCTGGCTGCTGGTGACCTCCGCCTTCCACATGCCACGGGCCAAGGCACTGTTCGACAAGGCTGGTTTTCCAACCGTTCCATGGCCGGTCGACTATCACACCTCCGGCAAGGAAGGTGTCGGCTTGTTTCGCGACAATGCGATTGATTCCGTGCAGAACACCACCATAGCGCTCCGCGAATGGATCGGGCTTTTCGCCTATTGGCTTTCCGGCCGCATCGATCAGCCCTTTCCGGGGCCGGGCGGCTGACCGATGACGGCGCGTCGCGCCGCCGAGAAGAACTGGCGCCGCACCAGCACGGCCAGCAGCAGAAGCGTCGACAGCACGAACACCACTGGGTCAACGAACCAGCCGAGATAGCCGATCGAGAAGAACACGCCGCGCAGGCCCGAGTTGAAATGCTTGCCGGCCAGCATGTTCATCTGCGCCGCGCGCCACACCGCGGTTTCCGTGACCGGATTGCGCGAGGCTTCGCCATGCGGGATCGGCACGGCGCCGATCAGGATCGAGCAATAGTTGAACAGCCGGTAGGCCCAGCCGAATTTGAAGAAGGAGAAGGCGAGGATCAGCACCAGCCCCAGCACCTTGATCTGAAAGGCCGGGCGCGATGGGGCGCCGCCGAGCGGCAGGTTGCTCAGCACTTCCAGCACCCGGTCGGACGCACCGAGCAAGGCAAAACAGCCGCCGAGCGCGATCAGCGAACTCGACGCGAAGAAGGCGGTTCCCTGCTGCAGGCCGCTCATGATGGCGGTGTCGACGATGCGGATTTCGCGCTCGGCCATGGTGCGCATCCAGGCTTCGCGCTGTGCATTCATCGCCGTCGTCAGCGACATGCGGCTGACCAGCTTGCCGTCCGAGGCGAGCGTATGCAGGAGCCACGCGATCAGGAAGAAGGCCAGCGCCCCGAGATCAGCCATCGAAAGATAGAAGGAATCGCCCATGGGCTGAATTTATCACATCCAGCGTGGTTGCTTCGATGCCGGCTCCCGTGATCGGCGGCAATGTCGCTGCCGGAGCAAACAAGGTCGGCAGGTGCTGCGCCGTGCCCGTCAAAAGAGCGGAAACATTCCTGGGAATTCCTATATGTAGAGTCCTCGACGCGACTCCAGGAGACAGCGTGTTCCTTTCGGTTTTCGACCTGTTCAAGATCGGCATCGGCCCCTCGAGCTCGCACACGATGGGGCCGATGACGGCCGCGCGGCGGTTTCTCGACGAGGTCGCCGGAGACGACTGGCCTCGGCCCGCCGGCGCCAAGGTTGCCCGCATCGGCGCCAGCCTGCATGGCTCGCTCGCCTATACCGGCATCGGCCATGGCAGCGACCGCGCCGTCATCCTTGGCCTTGCCGGCCAGACCCCGCAAACGGTCGATCCGGACCAGGCCGACGGCATCATCAGCCGCATCACCGCCGACAAGATGATTTCACCGCCAGGTCACCCGTCCTACCATTTCGATCCGGCAACCGATCTGGTGCTCGACCGCAAGACACCGCTTACCGGCCATGCCAACGGCATGGCGTTCCATGCCTATGACGCCGGCGGACGCCTGCTGCTCAAGCGCATCTACTATTCGATCGGCGGCGGCTTCGTGGTGTCGGAAGAAGAGCTGCAGCGCGTGAAGGCCAAGGGGTCGGTGACATCAGAAGGCAAGAAAGTGCCTTATCCCTTCAAGAACGCGGTCGAGATGCTCAAGATGGCGGCCAAGAGCGGGCTTTCCATCGCCGAGATGAAGCGCGTCAACGAGGAAACGCAGATGTCGCGCGAGGACCTCGACGCCGGCCTCGACGCCATCTGGGGTGCGATGAAGAGCTGCATCGATCGTGGCCTGTCGCAGGACGGCATCATGCCGGGCGGGTTGAAGGTGCGGCGTCGGGCCCGGCAGTTGCACGACAAGCTGCAGGAACAGTGGCAGCAGAACCGGCCAAATCCGCTGCTCGCCAATGACTGGCTGTCGATCTACGCCATGGCGGTCAACGAGGAGAATGCCGCCGGCGGCCGCGTCGTCACCGCACCGACCAACGGCGCGGCCGGCACGCTGCCGGCGGTGCTGCGCTACTGGCTGCATTTCCATCCCGAGGCCGACCAACCGAGCATCCGTGACTTCCTGCTGACGGCTGCCGCCGTCGGCGGCATCATCAAGACCAATGCGTCGATCTCGGGCGCCGAGGTCGGCTGCCAGGGCGAGGTCGGGTCCGCCTCGGCGATGGCCGCGGCCGGCCTGTGCGCCGTCATGGGCGGCACGCCCGAGCAGGTCGAGAATGCCGCCGAAATTGCGCTCGAACACCATCTCGGCATGACCTGCGATCCGGTCGGCGGGCTGGTGCAAGTGCCGTGCATCGAGCGCAATGCGCTCGGCGCGGTCAAGGCGGTGACGGCCGCGTCGCTGGCGATCAAGGGCGATGGCGTCCATTTCGTACCTCTCGACGCGGCGATCGAGACCATGCGCCAGACCGGCCTCGACATGAACGAGAAGTACAAGGAAACCAGCCTCGGCGGTCTCGCCGTCAATGTCGTGGAGTGCTGAGCAACGCTTGGCACTGTGGAGAAGTCCCTCAGGCCGTTGACGTCCCGGCGCTCCGGACTAACCTTAGCGAATGGCTCTCAATCTCCTAAAACTGTGCGTCGGCTGCGACAGCGTCGAGGATCTCGAGGAATGGATCGAGTTCCGCCTCGACGAACGGCGCCGGGCCGGCGAACCGGCCGAACACTGGCACACCACCCGCATGGTGCCGACGCGCGGCGCCGAGGTCACCGATGGCGGTTCGCTCTACTGGGTGATCAAGGGCAATGTGCAATGCCGGCAGCTGATCACCGAGATCCGGCCCTTCATTGACGACGAGGGCATCGGTCGCTGCCGCCTGATGCTCGATCCGCAAGTCGTGCGCACCGATTGGCAGCCGCGTCGGGCCTTCCAGGGGTGGCGCTATTTGAAACCGTCGGATGCACCACCTGATCTCGGCAAAGGCAAGGCGGGACTGGTCGAGATGCCGCCGAAACTCAGGCGCGAGCTTGCCGATCTCGGCTTGCTGTAGGCCATCGCGCGCAAGTGCTGTCTGTTTTGGCGTCGGCTTTTCTGGCCCTCCATCTTGCTTCGCTCTGGACTTGCAAGCGGCGCGACAACGCCACATCTTGAAATCCATGCGCGATGAAAAGCTGGCGAAGCCGACAAGGTCCACAGGGCTGGGGAACCATTCCGCATGGCGGTCTTCTTCCTGTCCAGGTGAAAGCCTTCATTCCGGCGCAGAAAAAGTGTTGGATGACATCACGCGGCTGTCCAAGCGGACAGGGCATCTGCGGGGCGGTGGGAAATGTTAGGCGCAATTGTCGGTCTGGTCGCATTGCTGCTGGTGCTCCTGGGCGTTGCCTCGGCCTTCCTCCGGGCCGATCCGGCCCGCTTGGCAACCGGCATGAGAACACTGGGACCAATCCTGCTGGCACTGGTGGGCGCCGCCGTGCTTCTGGTCGGTCGAAGCGGAATCGGCGGCGTCGTGCTGTTTGCGGCGATCGGCTGGTATGCTGCCACGCGCAAGAACCGGCCTGATGTCAAGCCGGCGCCGGGAAAACGCTCAACGGTGCGGACGGCAGCGCTTGAAATGGAGCTGGATCACGATACCGGCGGCCTCGAAGGGCTGGTTCTGGCCGGCCGCCATGACGGCAAGATGCTTGGTGCGATGGGCCTTGCGGAGTTGCAGCATCTCTACCGCGAACTCTCTGCCGATGCGGAGAGCCGCCAGTTGCTAGAGACGTATCTTGACGGCAGATTTCCCGTCTGGCGCAAAAACACTGAGACGAACGGTGGCGAAGGGCTGGGTGTTGCGCCAGGTCCGGGCGCCATGACTAAGGAGGAGGCCTACAAGGTCCTTGGTCTTGAAGCGGGGGCCGCCGCGGCGGATGTCCGCAAGGCGCACCGCCGCCTGATGCAGCGCCTGCACCCCGATATCGGCGGCACGTCTTTCCTGGCGGCGCGAATCAACGAAGCCAAGGACGTCTTGCTCTCCAATCACAACTAGTCTCCTTCGACGCAGAAATTTTCCGGGAGATACTTCCACGCCGTCCTACTGCTGGACGGCGTAGCACTCGATTTTCTTCTTCTTTAAAGCGGTGCAGGCCTTCCAGGCGGCGTCCTTCGAACCAAAGCCGCCGAAACGGGCGCGGTAATAGGTGACGCCGTCCTTGTCGAAGGCGACGGTGAAGCCGGAAGCATCCGCCAGCGCCTTCGGCGCCTGCTTGCTGGTCTTGTCGAGGACGGCCTGGGCTTCCGACTGCTTCGGCGAAGAGGCGACCTGGATCGCCCAACCCGACGGCACCGAAGCGGTGTTGACCGGATCGACGGTTGGCGCCGGCTCGGCGGCCGCCGCCGGCTCGGCATAGGCGGCCACGACCTGTGCGCTGGCGACCTTGGGCGCTGAGACGATGACCGTCTTCACCTTCTTTGCCGGGGCAACCAGCTTGGGCGCTTCGGCCTCGGCGCTCTCTTCGTCATCACCCTGCGCAGCCGTCGCGTCGTCGGCAACGGCGTCATCGGCGCTGGCCACCGCGACCGGCTTGTCGTCCGGGGTCGGCGCGTCGTGCTTGGGCAAAAGAACCTTGGCGAGGGCCTTGACCGGGTTGCTGCTGTCGGCCTTGGCGACGAGGTCGCCGCCACCGCGGGTCGAGGCCCTTGGCATGTAGGTGTTGATCAGGGAAGCCATCTGGTTGTCGCGGCTGCCGCCCGACGTGCCGCCCATGACAACGGCGACAAGGCGGCGGTTGCCGTCGGCCACCGATGAGACGAGGTTGAAGCCGGAGGCACGGGTATAGCCGGTCTTGATGCCGTCGACGCCCTTGATGCGGCCGAGCAGTCGGTTGTGACCGTTGATGCGCTGGCGGCCGTAGAGAAACGAGCGCTGCGAGAAATAGCCGTAGTACTGGGGAAAATGTTCCCTGAGCGCAATGCCGAGCGTGGCCATGTCGCGCGCGGTGGTGAACTGGCCGGGGTCGGGCAGGCCGTTGGCGTTGCGGAAGACGGTGCCGTTCATGCCGAGAGCCCGCGCCTTGGCGGTCATCATGCGGGCAAAAGTGGATTCATCGCCGCCAAGCATTTCACCGAGGGCAGTGGCCGAGTCGTTCGCCGACTTGGTGACGATCGACAGGATCGCGGTTTCGACCGAGACCGAACCGCCCGGCTTCACGCCGAGTTTCGTTGGCGCCTCGGCGGAGGCCTTGGCGGAAAACACGACAGGCGTGTTCCGGCTGATCTTGCCCTTCGCCATCGCTTCGAAGGTCAGATAAAGCGTCATCATCTTGGTCAGCGACGCCGGATAGCGCCTGCCATTGGCATCCGCGGAGTACAGCACCTTGCCCGTCTTGGCGTCCACAACGATGGCCGCCTGCCGCGCTGCCAGCGAGGCGGCAACGTCGGAGCAAACGAACGTCATCGCCAGGGCGAGGACCATGATCGCTTTGAGGGGGGAGGTGGATTTGGAAACGATGCCCAACAACGCCTGACGCACTGATATTTCCCTTGAATTCTTCGTTGCGTTGGAGGCGGCAAAGGGTCCTGCCTCACTTTCAGCCAAGCTAACGGGGCAGCGTTACCAATCCGTTTATGGTAACCGCCGCGTTCACCATTTTCTTCGGGCTTGAAACACACTTTATTTGATTTTTAGCCATTGCCTGCGCAGGCGAGCCTCGCACGCCGGTGAAATATTGACTTTTGTGCGGCGCACAATATATTGAGGTGCATTGCACAATGGCGCCCCGAAGAAGGACGCCTCAACCGTCAAGGGAATCGTGAAATGACCCAGACCTATGAGGACTTCAGCAAATACGGCAAGGAATTCGCCGACACCGGTTTGAAGAGCTTCGCTTCGCTCTCCAAGGGCGCCCAGGCGATCGCCACCGAGGCCGGTGAGTACACCAAGAAGAGCTTTGAGGCCGGCAGCGCTGCTGTCGAGAAGCTGTTTTCGGCCAAGTCGCTGGACAAGGCGATCGAGATCCAGACCGACTATGCCAAGCAGTCCTACGAGGCATTCGTCGCCGAGGCCACCAAGATTGGCGATCTCTATGCCGAACTCGCCAAGGAAGCCTACAAGCCGTTCGAATCGATAGTTGCCAAGGCGAAGTAATTTCGCCCGGGCGAGGTAATTTTCGCCCTGACACATTCAGATCCGGCCCTTTGGGCCCGGGACAAAGCCCGGTCGCGGAAACGCGGCCGGGTTTTTTCATGCTAATTTCCGGTTCGCGGCGGCGTAGCGCTTCACGATTGCGAAAATCCGCCAAGTTTGGTCACCTAGCCATATTGTCAGCTAACCAGAAGGGCTTAAAATCGTCCATCGAACACCTACATGTCGAACTCGCATGAGGATTCGAACGAGGCAGGATTACGTGACGATCAGTTTGACTGCCATGAGACAAGTGGCGCGGATGCAAAACGGCGGCGGCGACGGCAATGAGGCCGGCCGCGGGACGGCCGTTATCACGCGCACCAAAACCAAGACCAAGAAGCCCAGCCTTTACCGGGTCCTCATCCTCAACGACGACTACACTCCCATGGAGTTCGTGGTTCACGTGCTGGAGCGTTTTTTCCAGAAGGACCGCGAAGCCGCCACACGCATCATGCTTCATGTTCACAATCATGGAGTGGGCGAGTGCGGGGTCTATACATTCGAGGTGGCCGAGACCAAAGTGTCTCAGGTCATGGATTTCGCCCGACAGAATCAGCATCCGCTGCAATGCGTGATGGAGAAGAAGTGAGGTAACATGCCGGCTTTCTCCCAAGGCCTGGAAAAGGCGCTTCACCAGGCGCTGACGCTCGCCAATGAGCGGCACCATGAATACGCAACCCTTGAACATCTGCTGCTCGCGTTGATCGACGACACCGAGGCGGCCGCCGTCATGCGCGCCTGCAACGTCGATCTCGATGAGCTGAAGCACACTGTTCTGACCTATATCGACACCGAGCTCGACAATCTGGTCACCGGCTACGACGAGGATTCCAAGCCGACCGCCGGCTTCCAGCGCGTCATCCAGCGCGCGGTGATCCATGTGCAGTCGTCGGGCCGCGAGGAAGTGTCGGGTGCCAACGTGCTCGTCGCCATCTTCGCCGAGCGCGAGAGCCATGCCGCCTATTTCCTGCAGGAACAGCAGATGACCCGCTACGACGCGGTCAATTACATCTCGCACGGCATAGCCAAGCGCCCCGGCGCATCGGAAACGCGCTCGCCGCGCGGGGCCGATGACGAGCAGGGCGGCCAGAATGGCGCCGAGCCGCAAGAGGAAGGCGGCAAGAAGAAGCAGCAGCAGGACGCGCTGACGGCTTATTGCGTCAACCTCAACAACAAGGCCAAGGCCGGCAAGATCGACCCGCTGATCGGCCGCGAGTCGGAAATCAACCGCACCATCCAAGTGCTGTGCCGCCGCTCCAAGAACAACCCGCTCTATGTCGGCGATCCGGGCGTCGGCAAGACGGCGATCGCCGAGGGTCTCGCCAAGCGCATCGTCGAGGGCGACGTTCCCGAAGTGCTGCACAACGCCACTATCTTCGCGCTCGACATGGGCACGCTGCTGGCCGGCACGCGCTACCGTGGCGATTTCGAGGAACGGCTGAAGCAGGTCGTCAAGGAACTCGAGGACTATCCGGGTGCGGTGTTGTTCATCGACGAGATTCATACGGTGATCGGGGCAGGAGCCACCTCGGGCGGCGCCATGGACGCGTCGAACCTGCTGAAGCCTGCTCTGTCGTCGGGTGCGATCCGCTGCATCGGCTCGACCACCTACAAGGAATTCCGCCAGTTCTTCGAGAAGGACCGCGCTCTGGTGCGGCGCTTCCAGAAGATCGACGTCAACGAACCGACCATCGAGGACGCCATCGAGATCATGAAGGGCCTGAAGCCCTATTTCGAGGAGTTCCACAAGGTCCGCTACACCTCGGAAGCCATCAAGGCTTCGGTCGAGCTGTCGGCGCGCTACATCAACGACCGCAAGCTGCCGGACAAGGCGATCGACGTGATCGACGAGACCGGCGCCTCGCAGATGCTGGTGCCGGAAGCCAAGCGCAAGAAGACCATTGGCATCAAGGAGATCGAAGCAACGATCGCTACCATGGCGCGCATCCCGCCGAAGACGGTTTCGGCGGATGACGAGAAGGTGCTGCAAGGCCTCGATATCGAGTTGAAGCGGGTCGTCTATGGCCAGGATACTGCCATCACGGCGCTGACCTCGGCGATCAAGCTGGCCCGTGCCGGATTGCGCGAACCGGAAAAGCCGATCGGCTCGTATCTGTTCTCGGGTCCGACCGGTGTCGGCAAGACGGAAGTGGCCAAGCAACTAGCCGCCTCGCTCGGCGTCGAGCTGATCCGCTTCGACATGTCGGAATATATGGAACGCCACACCGTTTCGCGGTTGATCGGCGCGCCTCCCGGCTATGTCGGTTTCGACCAGGGCGGCTTGCTCACCGACGGCGTCGACCAGCATCCGCACTGCGTGCTGTTGCTCGACGAGGTCGAGAAGGCGCATCCGGATCTGTTCAACATCCTGTTGCAGGTCATGGACCACGGCAAACTGACCGACCACAACGGCAAGCAGATCGACTTCCGCAATGTCATCCTGATCATGACCACCAATGCGGGCGCATCGGATGCGCAGCGCGCGGCGATCGGTTTCGGGTCGACCAAGCGCGAAGGCGACGATGTCGAGGCGATCAACCGGCTGTTCACGCCGGAATTCCGCAACCGTCTCGATGCGATCATCCCGTTCGGCTCGCTGCCGGTGCCGGTCATCCATCAGGTGGTGCAGAAGTTCGTCATGCAACTCGAGGCGCAACTCTCCGAGCGTGGCGTCACCTTCGACCTGTCGCCGGATGCGATCGCCTGGCTCGCTGACAAGGGCTATGACGAGCGCATGGGCGCGCGGCCGCTCGGCCGTGTGATCCAGGAGCACATCAAGAAGCCACTGGCTGACGAGGTGCTGTTCGGCAAGCTCAAGAAGGGCGGCACGGTGCGCGTCACCGTCGAGAAGAAGGAAACCGGCGAGACCGGCCTGAAGCTCGAATCGCTGGCCGACGAGGCGCCGGTGAAGCCGAAGAAGGAAGAGCCGGAAGACGCGCCGAAGCCGCCCAAGGCAGTGGCCAAGAAGCCTGCAGCCAAGAAGGTCGTGGCGCAGAAGCCGGAGCCCAAGGGCAAGGATGGCGGCAAGCGCAGCCTGGTCCCGCAACTGCCCCGCAAGGGCTGATCGGCACGCACTCGAAAAAGCCCCGGCAACGGGGCTTTTTTTCATTTTTGAGCAATGGGGTGGCTATGCCAGGCCAGATCGTCATCCTCAACGGCGCGCCGCGGTCGGGAAAATCGAGCATCGCTCGCGCCATTCAGGAAAGCTTCGATGGCGCATGGATGAATCTGGGTGTCGACAGCTATGCCCAGATCATACCGTCGCGACTTCGCCCGGGAATAGGGTTGCGACCTGGAGGCGAACGCCCCGACCTCGAAGTCTTCGTGCCGCACCTTTATGCCGCCCTCTACGAATCGGTCGCGGTGCACAGCCGGCTGGGGCTGAACGTCGTGACGGACGTCGGCCATCACGATGCCTATTCGAAGCCGCTCGATTGCCTGGCCGATTGCGCGCGCCGTCTCGCCGGCCTGCCGGCGCTGTTCGTCGGCGTTCGCTGTCCGATTGAAATCATCATGGAAAGGCGAGCCGCCAGCGAGGCGGGCCGGGGTTATGTCACCGGCTCTTCGGACGATCCCACGCCTTTGCCGGTGCGTATGTGGCAAGAAGCGGTGCACCGGCCGGGCATATATGATCTCGAGGTCGATACCTCGGTCCTCAGCCCTGAACAGTGCGCACAAGCGATCCGCCAGCGCCTGCGTGATGGCGCTCAGCCGGGTGCGATCGAGCGCTTGGCTCAAGCCGCTAGCTAGACTTTCTCCTGCCCCCGAAACGAAGTTCGGCTCAGCTTCCCAGCGCCGCCCGTATTTTCTCGGCGTTCCCGGCCAGCACTTCGGGTTTCTCCATCTCACCGCTATGCGGCTTCAACGGGATGCCGTCGAAGCGCGGGATGACATGGACGTGCAAGTGATAGACGGTCTGGCCGGAGGCCGGCTCATTGAACTGCAGGATGGTGACGCCGTCGGCATCGAGCGCCTTCTTGACTGCCAGCGCCACTTTCTGGACGACGGTAAAAAGCGGGCCGAAGGTCGACGGATTGGCGTCGAGCAGGTTGCGCGACGGGGTTTTTGGCACAACCAGCGTATGGCCGGGTCCTTGCGGCATCACATCCATGAAGGCGACGACGGCGTCATCTTCGTAGACGCGGTGCGAAGGGATTTCGCCGCGCAGGATCTTTGCGAAGATGTTGTTGGTGTCGTAGGCGGCCTCAGTCATGGCGAACGCTCCGGATTGTGCCTCGCGTCCCGTGTAGCGAAGCTCTTCCGGAGCGGCAAGACGATGTGGCGGTACGATCAGGCGAGATCGGCCATGCCAGAAGGCCTGCTACTCCTCGAGATCCTTGCGAAACGGCGTATGTTCTTCGAGATAATCGCTCATCCGCTCCACTTCGCGCCGCTCGCGCTGGAGATAGTCGGCCACCGCATTGCGCAGGCCGGGGTGCGAAATGTAGTGCGCGGAATGCATCGTCACCGGCCGGTAGCCGCGCGCCAGCTTATGTTCTCCCTGCGCGCCCGCCTCCACCACCTTCAGCTTGCGTTCGATGGCGAAGTCGATGGCCTGGTGGTAGCAGACCTCGAAATGCAGGAAGGGATGATCCTCGATGCAGCCCCAGTTGCGGCCGTAGAGCGCGTCCGAGCCGATGAAATTGATGGCGCCGGCGATGTAGCGGCCGTTGCGCCTGGCCATCACCAGCAGGATATCATCCGCCATGCGTTCGCCGATCAGCGAGAAGAACTGGCGGTTCAGGTAGGGGCGGCCCCATTTGCGGCTGCCGGTGTCCATGTAGAAGGCGAAGAAGTCGTCCCAGGCCTTTTCCGTCAGGTCCTTGCCGGTCAGCCAGTCGATGGTGATGCCATCGGCAAGCGCCTCGCGCCGTTCCTTCTTCATCGCCTTGCGCTTGCGAGAGGCAAGCGTGGCGAGGAAGTCGTCATAGGTCGAAAAACCTTCGTTGAAGAAGTGGAATTGCTGGTCGGTGCGGTGCAGGAAACCGGCGGCCTCGAGTGTCGCCACGTCGTTTTCCTGCGCGAAGGTGACATGCGCCGAGGACACGCCGAGCTTGTCGGTCACCATTTTGAGGCCGGCGGCAAGCCCGGCCCTCACCGCATCCGGATCCTCGCCTTTGCCGACCAGCAGGCGAGGGCCGGTGACCGGCGTAAACGGCACGGCGCATTGCAGTTTCGGATAATAGCGGCCGCCTGCGCGCTCGAAGGCGTCAGACCAGCCGTGGTCGAACACATATTCGCCCTGGCTGTGCGATTTGAGATAGCAGGGGACGGCGCCCAGCAGCCTGCCTTGCGCGGTCTCCAACCGCAAATGATGTCCCTGCCAGCCGGTGCGCCGCACGGCGCAGCCGGAATCCTCCAACGCGCTTAAAAAAGCGAATGAAACGAGCGGATTATAGCCGTTTTCCGCATCGCCGCGCGTGGTGCCGGCAAAGCCGTTCCACTCATCGCAGGTGAACGCGCCGATGCCCGCGGCGATACGGATCGAATAGTCCGCATTTGCAGTTTGCCCGTCGCCATCGTCGCCCTGATCCATGAGGCTTATTTAAGCTCCATCCGGGGCGCTACAAGTCACGTTTCAGACACTCCGCTCAAGCGACTTTGACCAACTCGGGTTCGAACCCTTCGAATGTCATCTGATCGGCGTATTTGAAGGTCAGGTCGATCGCGGGCTGATCATGCACCGTCCAGGTGATGACAGGCATTTTGAGCTTTTCACGCACGAAACTGACGAACGGGTTCGGCAGGTCGCCGGCGGCGTAGGAGGTGAAGGATAGCTCATGCGCCAGCATGGAAAAATGCGCCTCGATCAGCTTGAGGTCCTTGCCGTAGGCGGTCAAGCCGGCGGGAATGCCGGGTGCATGTTTCGGGAAGTCACGGATCAGCCAGTGATCGAACGACATGATCGCCGCCTTGCCCTTGTAGCGCTTGAGCATCCTGCCGACACTTGCCACCAGGCCTTCATCGCGGCCGGGAACCCCTTTCAGTTCGACGACCATGGGCACGCGGCCGTCGACGAGGTCGAGCGCTTCCTGCAGCGTCGGCACGCGGTCGGATGTGGCGCCAACCTTGAGCGCGGTCAGTTCGGCCGCGCTGCGCTGCCAGACGAAACCGTCCTCTCCAGTCAGTCTTTTCAGGTCGTCATCATGGATGATGACGGGAACGCCGTCCGACGACAGATGCACGTCGCATTCGATGGCGTAGCCCCGTTCGGCCGCGGCCGTGAAGGCGGAAAGCGTGTTTTCCCAGCGCGTCTTGTTCATGTCGTGGAAGCCGCGATGGGCAACGGGCCGGGCGGTTAGCCAGGATAGATCGGTCATGTCAGGCCTTCGTTCATTCGACTTCGAAGATGGCTTCGATTTCCACTGCGGCATTAAGTGGCAGGGAGGCAGTGCCGACGGCGGAGCGGGCGTGTTTGCCGCGCTCGCCAAGGGCGGCGACCAGGAAATCGGAAGCGCCGTTGGCAACCAGATGCTGTTCGACAAAGTCGGGGGCAGAGGCGACGAAGACGGTGATCTTCACCAGCCGGCTGATCTTCTCCAGGTCGCCGAGCGCAGCCTTGGCTTGCGCCAGAATGTTGATCGCGCAGTATCTCGCCGCGTCCTTGCCGCTTGCCGTGTCGACGTCACGGCCGAGCAGGCCGCTCGCCTGCAGCTTGCCGTCCTTGAGCGGCAATTGCCCGGCGGTGAACAGCAGATTGCCCGACCTGCAGTAGGGAACGTAGTTGGCGGCAGGTGCGGCGGCGACTGGAAGCGTCACGCCGAGATCACTTAGCCGCTTTTCGATTGTTTCACTCATTGCTTTTCCCTATTGCTGGAAGGCGCCGCGCTGGCGGGGCCGAAATTGCTATTTTTGCCTCGCTTCCGCCACGACTTTTTTTAAGCTGGACCATCTTTCCCTGCGGCCTGCCATCAGCCGCGACGATCGGAGTACCTCATGCGCGCAGCGCGCCTCGCATTCCACGCCGTTCTGTTATCGGCGGTGTTCCCGATAGTCCCCGCCTTCGCCGTACCGGCGCTGCAGGCGCATCGCGCCGTGTATGACCTTACCCTCAAAAAGGCCTCCGACCGCTCCGGCATAACAGGTATATCCGGTCGCATGGTCTACGAATTCAACGGTTCGGCGTGCGAAGGTTATACGGTGAAATTTCGCTTCGTCACCCAGATCGTTACCGGCGAGGGCACGAAGCTGACGGACCAGCAGACGACGACTTTCGAAGATGCCGAAGGCAAGACTTTTTCCTTCGTGACCAAATCCTTTGTCGACCAGAACCTCGACAAGGAGGTCAAGGGCATCGCCACGAAAGACGCCAAGGGCCTCAAGGTCGATATCGACAAGCCCGAGAAGAACAGCCTGGAACTCGCCGCCACCCAGTTTCCGACCCAGCATCTGGTCGAACTGATCGGCAAGGCCGAGAAAGGCGAGAATTTCTACCAGACGAACCTGTTCGACGGCTCGGAGGACGCAAATAAGGTGATGGCGACCACTGTTGTCGTCGGCAAGAAGACCGAAGCCGACAAGGTCGATCCGGAGGCTCCGGCGCTGGCCAAACTCGCCACCGACAAGTACTGGCCGGTCGACATCGCCTATTTCGACGACAGCGCCCAGAACGGCGAGGAAGTGCCGGAATACCGGATCAGCTTCAAGCTGCACGAGAACGGCATCACCCGCGATCTCACCATGGACTATGGCGACTTCTCGATGACCGGCAAGCTGGTCAATCTTTCGCTGTTCGACCAGACAAAGCCTTGCGCGGTATCGAAGTAGCAGAGTTGCGCAATTGAGCTGGCCGCGGCGGGCTTGATGGCGGTCTACGTCGATGCGGCGATCTGGAAGTGGGCCGGCCATCGCTGGTGCCACCTGATGGCCGACGACACCAACGAGCTGCATCGCTTCGCCGCCGCGCTTGGCGTCAAGCGTTCGTCCTACCAGGGACCGCCCAAGACATCGGCCCCGCATTATGACATAACCGGCTTCGAGCGCGACCGCGCGGTGCGGCTCGGCGCCATCGAATGCAGCCGCGAGGAGATCGTCGCGATCTTCCGGCGCGTGCGGGTGCCCAATGGAAAGGCCAAGCGATGACACCAACGGCATTTCTGGCTTATTGCGCCGCCGTCACACTCGCCGCCGCCACGCCGGGGCCTGCGATGTTCACGGTCATCACCAATGGTGTGTCGCGCGGTTTCCTTCGCGCCTTCATGGCCGGCGTCGGGGTTGCCGCCGGCGATGCCGTGCTGGTCACTCTGGCGCTGCTCGGCCTTGTGGCGCTGGCGCAAACATTCGAATGGATCTTTCTCCTGTTGAAATATGCCGGCGCCGCCTATCTGATCTTTCTCGGCATCAGGATGTGGCGCGCCTCGGCCTCGCAATCGAATGAGCCGCGGACGGCCGAGGCGAGATTGTCCCGGTCCTTTTTCCTTGGCGCGTCCATTGCGCTGGGCAACCCCAAGGCGATCCTGTTCCACGCCTCGATCATGCCGCTGATCCTCAATCTCGACACGCTGACCCTTGTCGATGGCCTTCTGGTGGTGGCCACCGTCATCAGCGTCAACATCCTGACCATGGGGGTCTATGCAGCGCTTGCGGGCCGGGCTTCGGGCTGGTTCAGGACACCGAAGCGCATGCGCCTGATGAACCGGTTTGCCGGCAGCGCCATGATCGGCACCGGCGCGCTGATTGCCGCACGCTGAGCGGGAAAACGCTACCCCGCTTGCGTTTGTCGCGCTTCCCCTCTATATGCGCGCTCATTCCACACACGGACTTTGGTGTCTGCCCGGGAGAAATCCGGCTGAAACCTCCGGTGGCGTTCGAGGACAAAGTCCAAAAATGCCTGTGTCCGTGGAGGCTAACCGGAAAGGAAAATAAGAATGGCTCTGCCTGATTTCAGCATGCGCCAGCTTTTGGAAGCTGGCATCCACTTCGGCCACCAGACCCATCGCTGGAACCCGAAGATGGCGCCCTACATCTACGGCGCTCGCAACAACATCCACATCATCGACCTCTCGCAGACGGTGCCTTTGCTGCACCAGGCGCTGAAGCAGGTTTCCGACACCGTCGCCAAGGGCGGCCGCGTGCTGTTCGTCGGCACCAAGCGCCAGGCGTCCGACATCGTCGCCGATGCGGCGCAGCGTTCGGCCCAGTACTATGTCAATTCGCGTTGGCTCGGCGGCATGCTGACCAACTGGAAGACGATCTCGAATTCGATCCAGCGCCTGCGCAAGCTCGACGAGATGCTGGCCGGCGAGGCCCAGGGCCTCACCAAGAAGGAGCGCCTGAACCTCGACCGCGAGCGCGAAAAGCTCGACAAGGCGCTGGGCGGCATCAAGGACATGGGCTCGACGCCCGACCTGATGTTCGTGATCGACACCAACAAGGAAGCGATCGCCATCCTGGAGGCCAAGCGTCTCGGCATCCCGGTCGTCGCCATCATCGATTCGAACTGCGATCCGGACAAGATCGACTTCCCGATCCCTGGCAATGACGACGCAGCGCGCGCCATCCAGCTCTATTGCGACCTGATCGCCAAGGCTGCGATCGACGGCATCGCCCGTCAGCAGGGCGCGCTCGGCGTCGACATCGGCGCTTCGATCGAAGCCCCGGTCGAGCCGGCGCTCGATCCGGCTCCGTCGACCGAGACCCCGCAGGCGTAAAACGGCGAGGGCCGGTTCCGGCCTTCATCTTTCTAATATTTTGGCACGCTAAACGGACGCATCATCGAGTACCGGTGGTGCGTCGGTGCATTTAAAACAAAGAGGCGACAATGAGCATTTCGGCTGCACAGGTCAAAGAACTCCGCGACTTGACCGGCGCGGGCATGATGGACTGCAAGGCGGCGTTGAACGAGACGAACGGCAACATGGAAGAAGCCGTCGACTGGCTGCGCAAGAAGGGCATCTCCAAGGCCGACAAGAAGGCCGGCCGCACGGCGGCCGAAGGCCTGATCGGCGTCGATGCCGGCGTGCGCGAAGCTGCCGTCGTCGAGGTCAATTCCGAGACCGACTTCGTCGCCCGCAACGCTGCATTCCAGGAAATCGTCGCCAACGTTGCCAAGGTTGCTCTCGCCTATGGCACGACGGAAGCCGTGGCTGCCGCGAAGTATCCGGGTTCGGATAAGTCGGTCACCGACACCATCAAGGATGCGGTCGGTACCATTGGCGAGAATCTGGGCTTCCGCCGCTCGGCCAAGCTGACCGTTCCGCACGGCGCCGTTGCGACCTATGTCCACAACGCGGTTGCCGACGGCCTTGGCAAGCTCGGCGTGCTGGTTGCGATCGAAACCACCGGCAATGAGCATGCCGCAAATGCCTTCGGCCGCCAGGTCGCCATGCATGTCGCCGCCACCAACCCGATGGCGTTGACGGCGGAGCAGATCGATCCGGCAGCGGTCGAGCGTGAGAAGGCGATCTTCTCCGATCAGGCGCGCCAGTCCGGCAAGCCGGAAGCCATCATCGAAAAGATGGTCGAGGGCCGCATGCGCAAGTTCTACGAGGAAGTCGTGCTCCTGAAGCAGGCCTTCGTGCTCAATCCCGACATCACCGTCGAGAAGGCGCTGAAGGATGCCGAAAAGGAAATCGGCGCGCCGGCCAAGATCACGGCCTATTTGCGCTTCGCGCTCGGCGAAGGCATCGAAAAGGAAGAGACCGATTTCGCAGCGGAAGTCGCGGCGGCGGTCAAGAAGTAAACTTCCTACTGCTTTATTCCAAAAGCGTCTTTCTGCCGGACGTCCGCAGGGATGTCCGGCTGATTTCTTGTGCGGTGTCGATAAAGGCCCGCAGTTTCGGCGCCATCGCCGCCCGGCGCGGGAAATAGAGGAAAAGGCCGGGTTCCTCGATTGCCGATTGCGGCAGAACCTGCACCAGGCGGCCGGCCGCAAGATCGGCGCGCGCCAGCGGCTCGAACATATAGGCAAGGCCCACTCCGGCAAGCGCCAGGTCAATCGCTGCGAGCGAATCCGTGACGATGGCCGTACCGCCGGTCTGCACCACGACATCCTTGCCGTCTTCGGTCAAATCCCAGCGATAGAGGGCACCGGAGCGGACAAGCCGGTAGCCGATGCAATTGTGGTTGGCGAGATCGGCCACGCTGCGCGGACGGCCGCGGCGTCCGATATAGGCGGGCGAGGCGACGATGACGGTTTTGAACGGAGGCGTGAGCCGCACGGCCACCATGTCCTGCGCGATCATCTCGCCTAGCCGGATGCCGGCATCAAAGCCTTCGCCGACGATGTCGACCAGCCCCTGGTCGGCGAAAATCTCCACCGTAACGTCCGGATAGCGCTCGGCCATCGCCGCGACGACAGGCGTCACCGCCAACGGAATCGCGATGGTGGAGGCGTTGATCCTGAGCAAGCCGGAGGACCTGCCCTTGACGCTGCGGATTCGATCGATCCGTTCACCAATATCCTGAAGGGCAGGAGCCGCGGCCTCCACCAGCGCCTTTCCGGATTCGGTCAGCGAAACACTGCGCGTCGTGCGCGCGAACAAAGGCTGGCCGATACGCTCCTCGACCAGCCGTACGGCGTGACTGACCGCCGACGGGCTCATGCCGAGTTCGGCCGCCGCGAGCGCGAAGCCGCCACGCCGGGCAACGGCAACGACCACAGGCAGATGTATGAGGAGATCACGATCCATTCATGAGCAATATCGCATGGTCTTTGCGAACAATGCAATCTTATCGATGCCTCCGCCGGGGTCCACATTGTCGCCAACGCACCGGCGCCCACACACTGGCAATTGGCTGGTTGCATCAAGGAGAAGAGACATGAATGCGTTGAAGCACGTAACGTTCGCGGCAGGCATGGCGCTGGCGCCGATCGATGCCGGCGGGGCGGAACCCTCCGGCTGGCAGGCACTTGCGGACGAACGCACGGTCATCCGGATCGCCGACGCCATCGACCGCGCCGTCGACGCGCAGGACTGGAAACTGGCGCGCAGCTATTTCGCGGATCGGGTTACCGCCGATTTCAGCAGCCTGTCCGGGCAGCCGGCGGCCAACATCGCCTCCGACGACCTGATCGGCGCCTGGGCCGGCAACCTCAAGGGCAGCAAGACAAGCCTGCATCTGCGCACAAATCATCAGGTCGTTCTCGAGGCGAAAACGGCGACGGTCCGTTCGAACGGCTATGCCTGGAACCGGATGGAGGGCAATGGCGACCCGCTTTGGGAAGTCTGGGGCACCTATGAGCATCACCTGACGCGCTCCACCGCCGGCTGGAAGGTCGACGGCTTCGCGTTCCACATGACGCATGAGCGCGGCAACGTTTGGGTCAAGGCAACGCCGGGCAATGACACGGCGGGCCAGTGACACCGCGGCATTCACCAGCAAGCATTGGAAGACGATCATGACCATGACCTATTACACGCTCGGCAACAGCGGCCTCAGGGTCAGCCGGCTCGCTCTGGGCACGATGACTTTCGGCAAGGAATGGGGGTGGGGAGCCGACAGGAACACAGCCCGGGCGATGTTCGACGCCTATGTCGAGGCGGGCGGCAATTTCTTCGACACGGCGGACCTCTACACCGGCGGCACGGCCGAAGCCTGGCTTGGGGAATTCATCGCCGAGCGGGGCTTGCGTGACACCGCGGTGATCGCCAGCAAGTTCACCATGAATATGCAGCCGGGCAATCCGAATGCCGGCGGCAACGGCCGCAAGAACATCATGCGGGCGGTCGATGCCTCGCTGAAGCGGCTGGGCACCGACTATATCGATCTCTATCTCATGCATGTGTGGGACAGGCTGACGCCGGCCGAAGAGGTCATGCGTACGCTGGATGACCTGGTGCGGATGGGCAAGGTGCGCCATGTCGGCCTGTCCGATGTGCCGGCCTGGTATGCGGGGCGCGCGCAGGCGATCGCCGAACTGCGCGGGTATGAGCCGGTTTCGGCCCTGCAACTCGAATACTCCCTGGCCGAACGCGCGATCGAGAACGAGTTCGTGCCTTTCGGCACGCGCCATGGCGCCGGCATCATGGTCTGGAGCCCGCTGGCCAGCGGGCTGCTCAGCGGCAAGTATCGGCCGGCCCAGGCCGGAAATGTGGGCCGGCTCGACGGGTTCCGCAATTCGACGCATCCGGGCTTCCAGAAATTCACGGAGCGCAACTGGGCCATCGTGACCGAACTCGAGAAGGTTGCATCCGGGCTCGGCCGCAGCATGCCACAGGTCGCGCTCAACTGGGTGGCGACGCAGCCGGGGATCGCAACAGTCATCCTCGGTGCGACCACGCTGGCCCAGATACAGGACAATCTTGGCGCGCTGGACTTCGAGATTCCGGCAGCGCTTCGCGACCGGCTGGATTCGGTCAGCAGAACGCCGGCGCCGTTCCCCTATTCCTATTTCGGGCCGCAGATACAGGCGCGCGTCACAGGCGGCGCTGCGACCGGCGACAAGCCCTCCGGCTACGCATTGCCGGTGCTTGTCGAGGGCGAGCCAGCCAGCGTGTCCGCCGGCTGATCGATCCGGCAGGCTGCCACCAATTTTGCCGGTCGGGCGCCGCGTGACATCGCGGCGCCCTTCGTGTATCGGAACTCGGCATCGTGCCAATGTTCGGGGCGCGACGCCTGCGCGAGGGCGGCCAGCCCAGGCGTGACCACATACAAAAATGACGAGGACCAGATGACGGTGAAGCCCCTCTACCGACGTGTCTTGCTGAAAGCGTCGGGCGAAGCGTTGATGGGCGAACAGCATTTCGGCATCGATGTCTCGGTCGTGGATCGCATCGCCGCCGACATCGCCGAGGCCCGTGCTCTGGGCATCGAGGTCGGCGTCGTCATCGGCGGCGGCAATATCTTTCGCGGCGTGGCCGTCGCCTCCAAGGGCGGGGACAGGGTCACCGGCGACCACATGGGCATGCTTGCCACGGTCATCAATTCGCTGGCGTTGCGCACCTCGCTGAACAAGATCGGCGTCGACGCCGTGGTGCTGTCCGCGATCGCCATGCCGGAGTTGTGCGAAAGCTTTTCACAGCGCCAGGCCACCGCCTACATGAACCAGGGCAAGGTGGTGATCTTTGCCGGCGGCACCGGCAATCCGTTCTTCACCACTGATTCGGCGGCGGCACTGCGCGCGGCCGAAATCGGCGCCGATGCGCTGTTCAAGGGCACGCAGGTCGATGGCGTCTATTCGGCCGACCCGAAAAAGGATCCGAAAGCGACGCGTTTCGAGCGCATCAGCCATGCCGAAGTCATAAATCGAGGCCTTTCCATCATGGATACGGCTGCGATTGCACTTGCGCGCGAAAACAACATTCCGATAATCGTCTATTCGATCCACGAAAAAGGTGGTTTCGGCGATATTCTGAGGGGCGGCGGCCGCTGCACGGTCGTCGCGGACGATTGATCCCGGGCCTGATCCCGACAAAGGGGAAACCGGCTTTTCGAAAATCAGGCTCGAACGGGGCCTTGCCCCGAAGCAGTGAACCCGCAGCAGACGGGTCGAGGAGACTAGGATGAGTGGTGAGTACGACGATCTCAAGCGGCGCATGGATGGGGCAATCGCCGCGTTCAAGCATGACCTGGCTTCGCTGCGGACCGGCCGCGCCTCTAGCAATCTGCTCGATGCCATCCAGGTGCAAGCCTACGGCACCACCATGCCGATCAACCAGGTCGCCAACGTCACGGTGCCGGAGCCGCGCATGATCTCGGTGTCGATCTGGGACAAGTCGATGGTCGGCGCCGTCGATCGCGCCATCCGCGAATCCAACCTGGGTTTCAACCCCATCGTCGACGGCACCAATCTGAGGATTCCGCTGCCCGAGCTCAACGAGCAGCGCCGCAAGGAACTGGTCAAGATCTCGCACGGCTATGCCGAGAATGCCCGTGTCGCCGCGCGCCATGTGCGCCGCGACGGCATGGACTTCCTGAAGAAGGCCGAGAAGGACGGCGTTATCAGCGAGGATGATCAGCGCAAACGTTCGGATCAGGTCCAGAAGCTTACAGACGAAACGATCAGCACCATCGATCATCTGCTTTCCGACAAGGAAGCTGAAATCATGCAGGTTTAGGGTTGGCGGCCGGCTGACCCGAAAGCGAGATCATGACAACGCCCGCGCACGTCGCGATCATCATGGATGGAAATGGACGCTGGGCCAAGGCGCGCGGCATGCCTCGGCTCGCCGGTCATCGCGCAGGCGTCGAGGCATTGCGCAAGACGGTGCGCGCGGCGCCCGATCTCGGCATCTCGTTCCTGACCGTCTATGCGTTCTCGTCGGAGAACTGGTCGCGGCCGAAGGCCGAGGTCAGCGACCTGATGGGGCTATTGAAGCTGTTCATCCGCCGTGATCTCGCCGAACTGCACCAGAGCGGCGTACGGGTCAGGATCATCGGAGACAGGGCAGGGCTGCAGGCCGACATCCGAGGGTTGCTCGAAGAGGCCGAATCGCTCACCGCCCGTAACGAGTCCCTGACGCTGGTGATCGCCTTCAACTATGGCGGGCGCGACGAGATCGTTCGCACGGCGCGCAAGCTTGCCTCGGCCGCGGCGCGCGGCGAAATCGACGCCGAATCGATCACCGCAGAGAGCTTTGCCGGCTGTCTCGACACCCAAGGCATTCCCGATCCGGAACTGGTCATACGCACCAGCGGCGAGCTTCGCCTGTCCAACTTCCTCTTGTGGCAGGCCGCCTACAGCGAACTCGTCTTCCTGCCTTGCTATTGGCCTGACTTCAGCCGCGAACACCTTGCCGAGGCGTTGCGCGAATTTGCCGGCCGCGAGCGCCGTTTCGGCGGATTGGGCCCGCAAGACGTCGCTTCGCGACCGGCCGCGGGATGAGCAACCTTCAGCTCCGCGTCATTTCAGCGGTCGTGCTTGCCGTCATCGCCCTTGGCCTGACCTGGCTTGGCGGCCTGCCATTCCGACTGCTGTGCGCGGCCATGTCGGCGATGATCTTCTACGAGTGGACACGCATGTCGCGGCCCGCCGCGGCCAATGGGCTAGGCTTCCTGCCCGAGGCGCTGGTCGTCGTTTTCATCGGCGCCTTGATTGTCGGGCTTGCCGCACCGTGGCTGCTGCTGCTTGTCGTGATTCTGATCGCCGTTACGGCGATTGCCGCCCTGGTTCGCAAGGCCGGGCAGTGGGAGGCAAGCGGTCTTGCCTATGCCAGCGTGTCCGGCCTGTCGCTTGCGTTGTTGCGCGATGGCGACCATCCGGGCCTCGTCGCCATCCTGTTCCTGTTCGCAGTGGTCTGGGCGACCGACATTTTTGCCTATTTCGTCGGGCGAGCCGTCGGTGGTCCCAAACTGGCGCCGTCGATTTCGCCCGGCAAGACGCGCAGCGGCGCGGTCGGCGGCGCTGTCGGTGGCGTTGTCGCCGGGGTCATGCTGGCAGCAGTCGCCGGTGCCGGCAATCTGGCGCTCCTTGGCTTCGTGGCGCTTGTGCTTTCGATTATCGCCCAGGCTGGAGACCTGTTCGAATCCTGGGTCAAACGGCGGCATGGCCGCAAGGATTCGGGCGTGCTCATTCCAGGCCATGGCGGCGTCATGGACCGTGTCGACGGGCTTGTCGCGGCGGCTCTTGCTCTATACGTCATTGGCTGGATTTCGGCGGGCGCCGATCATCCGGCGCAGGGGCTGTTTCCGATTTGAACGGTGTCGTTTCACGATCTGGTGCGGGCGTGCCTTGGATTCGCCTGGATTGATGTCACAGTCACCGCGACAGCGGAAGAATTTGAGGGCATGAGTTGAACGGGATTCTTCACGCGATTTTCAGCACCGAAGGCTTTTTTCTCGGCACGCTCGTGCCGTTTCTCTTCGTGCTGACCGTGGTGGTGTTCGTCCACGAGATGGGCCACTACCTCGTCGGCCGCTGGTGCGGCATCGGGGTCAAGGCCTTCTCGATCGGCTTCGGTCCCGAACTCATCGGCTTCAACGACCGGCATGGCACGCGCTGGAAGCTTTGCGCCATTCCACTTGGCGGCTATGTCAAATTTGTCGGCGACATGAACGCCACCTCCAGCCAGCCCACCCCGGAAGATCTTGAAACGCTGACCGACGAGGAGCGCAAGGTTGCCTTCCACACACAGGCCATCTGGAAGCGAGCGGCGACCGTGGTGGCCGGGCCCCTGTTCAATTTCCTGCTGGCGATCGTCGTCTTTTCCGTGCTGTTTGCCTCCTATGGGCGTTATGTCGCAGAGCCCATGGTGGCGGAAGTCACGGCGGACAGTCCGGCGGCAAAGGCCGGCATCCAGCCTGGCGATCGATTCGTCAGTGTTGACGGCAGCAAGGTCGAAACCTTTGGCGATGTGCAGCGGCTGGTCTCGGGCCGCGCCGGCGATACCATCACCTTTGTCATGCTGCGCGACGGCAAGGAAGTCACGGTGACCGCGACGCCGCAGTTGATGGAGCAGCAAGACGCGCTCGGCAACAAGGTCAAGGTCGCGGTGATCGGCGTCGTCAACAACAAGGAGCTCGGTCAGCCGCGTCTCATCACCTACACACCGGTCGGGGCGGTTGCGGCGGCAGTTGAGGAAACAGGCCACGTCATCGAGCGCACCGGCCAGTTCTTGCAGCGTTTCGCCGTCGGGCGCGAGGACAAGTGCCAGTTGGGCGGTCCCGTCAAGATCGCGGACATGGCCGGCAAGGCGGCGAAACTCGGTTTCGAATGGCTCGTGCAGCTCGTCGCACTGCTCTCTATTGGCATAGGTTTTCTAAACCTTTTGCCGATTCCCCCCCTCGACGGCGGCCATCTGTTGTTCTACGGGGTGGAGGCCGTCATTCGCCGGCCGGTGTCGGAACGGATGATGGAAATGGCCTATCGGGCCGGTCTGCTCCTGGTCTTGTGCTTCATGGGTTTCGTGTTCTGGAACGATCTGTTTGGATGCTGAAATCATGAAGAAATTTGGCTTTGGCATGGTCGATGTTGAGACGCCGTTTACCATGCACGGGGATATGAGTGACGCGAAAGCCACGCACCAGGGTTAAGTAAATACAAATTAACCAGAAGCCTTGCGTGTAGGGAAAATCCGGTTAATACGGTAGGGGAAATTACCGCACGTCCGGTTTTCTCGCCGTGGGGACTACGAGAAAAGGTTATTAAGCCCGATGAAGGCAGCATCCAAGTTTCTGAGCGCCGCGTCAGCGGCGGCACTGTCCGCCGCTCTGGTCGTGCCAGGTGCGCTCGCAGTACAATTCGTTGCCACATCGGCGGCTGAAGCCGCTGTCGTCAGCAGGGTGGAGGTGAGCGGCAACCAGCGTGTCGACGCCGATACCATCCGCAATTACATCACCATCAAGCCGGGCAAGGCCTTCTCCAGTTCCGATGTGGATGCGGCCGTCAAGGCGCTGTTCGGCACTGGCCTGTTCTCGGACGTCCAGATCAATCAGGTCGGCTCGACGCTGGTGGTCAAGGTTGCCGAGTACAAGGTCGTCAACCAGGTGCTGTTCCAGGGCAACAAGAAGCTCAAGGACAATGCGCTTGAGGCGGCGGTTCAGCTGAAGCCGCGCGGCACATTCTCGCAAGCGACGCTCGATTCCGACGTCGAGGCCGTGAAGGCCGCCTACAGGCGCATCGGCCGCGATGATGCCGGCGTGACCACGCAGATCATGGAACTCGGCGACAACCGCGTGAACGTGGTGTTCCACATCACCGAAGGCGACCGCACGCAGATCGCGGCGATCAATTTCGTCGGCAACAGTGCCTATTCGAGCCGTCGTTTGTCGGACGTGATCAACACCAAACGCTCATCCTGGGTGTCGTTCATCCTGCGCGACGACGTCTATGACGAGGACAAGCTGCGCGCCGACCAGGAGCTGCTGCGCCGCTTCTACTACAATCACGGCTACGCCGATTTCCAGGTCGTGTCGGCCGTCGGCGAACTCGACAATGCGACGAACAAATACACGGTCACCATCACCGTCCAGGAAGGCGAGCGCTATAATTTCGGCGATATCAGCGTCGAAAGCACGATCCCGGAAGTCGACTCCAAGTCGCTGGAATCGGTGGTCGAGACCCACAAGGGCGATGTCTACAATGCCAAGGATGTCGAGGACTCCATCATCGCTCTTACCGAGAAGGTGGCCGGTTCAGGCTATGCCTTCGCGCAGGTGACGCCGCGCGGCGACCGCAATTTCGAGAACCATACGATTTCGGTGGTCTATACGGTCGACCAGGGCACCAAGGCCTATATCGAGCGCATCGAGATCCGCGGCAACGACCGTACGCGTGACTATGTCATCCGCCGCGAATTCGATGTCAGCGAAGGCGATGCGTTCAACCAGGTGCTCATCCAACGCGCGAAGAAGCGCCTGGAAGACCTGAATTATTTTGACAAAGTCGAAATCTCGAGTGTGCCCGGCTCGCAGCCCGATCAGGTGGTGCTGGTTGTCGACGTGGTCGAGAAATCGACGGGTGAATTCTCCGTTGGTGCCGGCTATTCGACCGGCGGTGACACGGCAGGCCCGTCCGTCGAAGGCTCGATCACCGAGCGTAACTTCCTCGGCCGAGGCCAGTTCATCAAGCTGTCGGCGGGCGGCGGCAAAAATTCACGCGACTACGCCGTATCGTTCACCGAGCCGTATTTCCTCGGTCGACGCATCGCCGCCGGTTTCGACATCTACAAGTCGACGAGGCAATACAACAACAACTACGACAGCGACACCACCGGTGCGACGGTGCGCTTCGGGTTGCCGATCACCAATAGCATCACGACACAACTGGCGTATAATATCTCTCAGGAGAAGTATAAGGTCGACGACAGTTGCGGCCCTACCGACCTTCCGAATCCTCCCGGCGGCACCTGCAACATTTCTCAGGCCATCTTGGATGGCATCGCAGAAAGCCCCTGGATCAAGTCGTCGGTCAGCCTGGGTTTGGTCTATAACACCATCGACGACATGAAGAACCCGCATGAAGGCATCTATGCCAACACGACCGTCGAGGTCGCGGGTCTTGGCGGCGATGCCAAGTTCGTGAAGATTACCGGGCGCGGCAGCATCTACCAGACGCTGTCCGAACAGCTTGACCTTGTCGGGCTCATTTCGGGTGGCGCGGGGCATGTCGAGGGATACGGCAACGACGGCGATCTGCGCATCTTCGATCACTTCCAGAGCACGGATCGCATGATCCGCGGTTTTGCTTACGGTGGTATCGGTCCGGTGGCTGAGGGCACCAGTGGCGACCATCTGGGTGGCACGACGTATTTCAACGCTTCGGCCGAAGCCCAGTTCCCGCTGCCAGTCGTTCCCGAAAGCTTCGGCCTGCGCGGCGCGGTGTTCGCCGACGCGGCGACGCTCTATGGCAACAAGATCGCCAATCAGTCACTGGTCAATCAGGACTCGACCGGCATGAAATTGCGCGCTTCGGTCGGTATCGGCCTGATGTGGGCCTCGCCGTTCGGTCCGATCCGTATCGACTATGCGATCCCGGTCAGGAAGGAAGCGAGCGACGACGTGCAGGAATTCAACTTCGGCATATCGACCCGCTTCTGATCGGCGGCTAACGATGCTCCCGGGTTTTTTGGATCCGGGAGAAATGTTCCGACCTAGCTGGATATAGCTTCTGGAATGACCGATCCGGTGTTCTTCGCGCCATCACGCCGGTATACGGCGGCCGAAGTCGCGAATCTGACCGGCTCGGTGCTTGTCGATTCCGGCCAATCCGACGTTTCGATCGAGGCGCTGGCGCCGGCCCACGAAGGCGGTGCCAATGCGCTCGTCTTCGTCGATGGCAGGCGCAATTCCGCGCTGATGCCGTCATTGCGGGCGGCCGCGGTGCTGTGTCCGGCGGAATTCGCCAACAAGGCGCCGTCCAGCGTCGCCGTTTTGGTCCATCCGCGTCCGCAACAGGCATTCGCGCTGGTCGGCCGACTGCTGTTTCCGACAGCTGCCACGCCGGGTCCAATGACCAGTGAGACCGGTGTTTCACCGCATGCCCATATCGATCCGACCGCGCATATCGAAGGCGGCGCCATTATCGAGGCAGGTGTGGTCATCGGGCCAGGCGTCTCGATCGGCAAGGGCACCGTCATCGCGCCAAACGCGGTTATTGGACAATCCTGCCAGATCGGCCGTGACGGCTATGTCGGCCCGGGCGCCAGCATCCAGTACGCGCTGATCGGCAATCGGGTCATCATCCATGGCGGCGCCAGGATCGGCCAGGACGGCTTCGGCTTTGTCGGCGGTGCCAAGGGTCCAGAACGCGTTCCCCAGATCGGACGGGTCGTCATCCAGGACGATGTCGAGATCGGTTCCAATTCCACCGTCGATCGCGGCGCCATGTCCGATACGATCATCGGTCAGGGCACCAAGATCGACAATCTCGTGCAGATCGCCCATAACGTCCGCATCGGCCGCAATTGCATAGTGGCCGGGCTTTCAGGTATTTCCGGTTCCGTGGTCGTGGGTGACAACGTTACGATGGGCGGCGGCGTCGGGCTCGCGGATCACTTGACCATCGGCTCAGGAGCCAAGCTTGCCGCCAGAAGTGGATTTATGAGCAATGTTCCCGCCGGCGAGATCTGGGGCGGTTATCCGGCACAGCCGATGGCGGAAGCCATGCGGGAGATAGCCATGTTGCGCACGATGGCCAGGGCACGCAAGCAGGGCAAGGACAATGGCTGATATGGTGGCGGCGACGACGCTGGAAGCGGTCGACATACTGGGGCTGATGAAGCTCCTGCCGCACCGCTATCCCTTCCTGATGATCGACCGCATCGTCGACATCGATGGCGACGATTCCGCCGTAGGCATCAAGAACGTCACCATCAACGAGCCGCATTTTCAGGGGCATTTCCCGGAGCAGCCGGTGATGCCGGGCGTGCTGATCGTCGAGGCCATGGCGCAGACGGCAGGCGCCATCTGCATCCGCAGCCTTGGGGCGTCGAAGCCGTCGCTGGTCTATTTCCTGACCATCGACAATGCCAAATTCCGCAAACCGGTCGTTCCCGGCGACCAGTTGAAGATTCACGTCAAGAAAATCAAGAAGCGCGGCAACCTGCTCAAATTCGCCTGCGAAGCCCTGGTCGATGGCACCAAGGCGGCCGAGGCCGAGATTTCAGCCATGATGGTCACCGGCGACTGACGATCGAGTGCTTATGAAAATCAAGACTTCAATCCATCCTTCCTCCGTCATGGAAGAGGGCGCTCAAATCGGTCAGGGTGTGCGCATAGGGCCGTTCTGCCATATCAGCGCCGATGCCGTGATCGGCGATGGTGTCGAACTGGTCAGCCATGTCTCCGTCATGGGCGCGACCACCATCGGCGCCTCGACCAAGGTCTATCCGATGGCGACATTGGGCGCACCGCCGCAGAACACCAAACACCAGGGCGGCCGCACGACGCTGGTCATCGGCGCCAACTGCACCATCCGGGAAGGCGTCACGATGCATGTCGGGACCGACACCAGCCGCGGCGAAACGACAGTGGGCGACAATGGCAATTTCCTTGCCTACGCCCACATCGCCCATGATTGCGTTGTCGGCAAGAACGCCACCTTCGCCAATGGCGCGACGCTGGGCGGCCACTGCGAGATTGGCGACAACGTCTATATAGGCGGCCTCAGTGCCGTTCATCAATTCGTGCGTGTCGGCGACAATGCCTTTCTTGGCGGGTGCTCGGCCTTCGTTGGTGACGTCATTCCCTATGCCATTGCCGTCGGCAACCGCGCCAGCTTGCGCGGTTTGAACATCATCGGCCTCAAGCGCGCCGGTCTGCCGCGTTCCGAAATCTATCTGTTGCGCAAAGCCTACAGGACGATTTTCGACCGCTCTCGCACCGTTGGCGAGAACATCGAATTCGCCAAGGCCGAGTTCGCCTCTTCGCCGACCGCCATGAAGATCGTCGACTTCATCAGCAGTCGCGGCAAGCGGCACTATGCAGTGCCATCGCTAAAAGGCAGCGATGGCGACGATACCGACGATGAAGACTGAGGCCGCTTCCGCCGGTCTTGATCTCCCGCCAGATGCCAGGGTCGGCATCATCGCAGGCGGCGGCAGTCTTCCGGTCGAAGTCGCGGCGGGCTCGGCCGGGCAAGGTTATCCGCCCTTCATCGTCCTCATGGAGGGCGAAGCCGACCGTCTGCCGGAATTGTGCCGGTACGAGCATGAGACCCTTGCGCTGGAGGCGATCGGCTCGCTTATTCCATTGCTCAAACGCCACCGGATTACCCATCTGGTCCTTGCCGGCGAGATCAAGCGCCGGCCAAGGCTGACGCATCTGCGCCCAAGCCTTAGCCTGCTGGGGGTGATACCAATTGTCGTCATGGCGCTGGCGCGTGGCGACGATGGCCTGTTGAAGGTGGTGGCGCGCGGTCTCGAGGCCCGAGGGATAAAGGTCATGGGCGCCCACGAAATCGTGCCGAGCCTGGTCGCCGCCGAAGGGGTCTTGACCAAAGCGGTGCCGCAGAAATCGGATTGGCGCGACATCGAGGCAGGCTTTGCCGCGGCGAAGGCCATTGGGGCGCTGGATATCGGCCAGGCGGCGATCGCGGTCGGCGGCCGGGCCATTGCGCTCGAGGGCATCGAGGGTACGGCCGGATTGCTCGACCGCGCCAAACTGCTGCGTGGCCACGGCCGCATCGCCGGCAAGACCCGCGGTGTCCTGGTCAAATGTGCCAAGCCTGGCCAGGAACTGCGCGCGGACCTTCCATCCATCGGGCCGCAGACGGTCGAAGCGGCACATGCGGCCGGGCTTGCCGGCATTGCCGTCGAAGCGGGGCGCTCACTGATCCTCGAAGGCCCCGCAACCCTGTCGCGCGCCAATGAACTTGGTCTGTTCATCGTCGGCCTGGCCGCAGCGGAGCCTGCACATGGCTGACAGGGCGTTGAAGATCGCGATCGTCGCCGGCGAGGAATCGGGTGACCTGCTCGGCGCCGACATCGTGCGTTCGCTCCGTCAGATAACAGGTCGCGAGGTGCGGCTCGTCGGCCTCGGCGGCCGGCATCTCGGCGAATTGGGCCTGGTGTCGCCCTTCGATGCCGGTGAGATCGCGCTGATGGGTTTCAGCGCCGTCCTGCGCGACCTGCCGCGCCTCATCAGGCGGATCGGCCAACTGGCCAAAACCATCGCCGAAGAAAAGCCGGACTGTCTGGTCACCATCGACAGTCCGGACTTTTCCTTGCGCGTCGCCAGGAAGGTGCGGGCAGCCAATCCGTCGATACCGATCATCCATTATGTCTGCCCGAGCGTCTGGGCCTGGCGGCCGGGCAGGGCGGTGGCGATGAAGCCCTATGTCGACCATATCCTCTGCATCCTGCCGTTCGAGGTGAAGGAACTCGACCGGCTGGGCGGCCCGCCGGGCACCTATGTCGGGCATCGCCTGACGCATGATGCGGGCGTGCTTGCCGCCCAGAAGGCGCAGGCCTTGCCGCGCGATCTTGCCCAGGACCGGATCAAGACATTGCTCGTCCTGCCGGGCTCGCGGCGCGGCGAGGTACGGCGACTGATCGAACCATTCGGCGAGACCGTGTCGATGCTGCGCGCGCGCGGGCATCGGCTGCGACTGCTGCTGCCGACGGTTCCGCATGTCGCCGATCTCGTCAAATCCTCGGTCAATCGTTGGGACGAAAAACCCGAAATCATCGTTGATCCGCAACGCAAATGGCAGGCTTTCGGCAAGGCCGATGCCGCGCTGATCGCATCGGGGACCGTGTCGCTGGAACTGGCTTTGGCTGGTGTGCCGATGGTGTCGTCCTACAGGCTCGATCCGGTCGCCCGTGCCGTTGCGCCGTATCTTGTTTCGGTCTGGTCGGCGCTGCTGCCCAATCTCATCTCGGATCGCGCGCTCATCCCGGAGTTCTACAACGAGTACGTCAAGCCGAACAATCTGGCTCGCCAACTGGAAGCGTTGTTTGCCGACAGCGGCATGCGCGCCTGGCAGAAGGACGGCTTTGCGGAGATTGCGCTGCGCATGGCGACGGACAAGCCGTCGGGCGAGATCGCGGCGGGCGTTGTGCTGCGCCATATAAAAAAGGCGCCCTGAGAGGCGCCTTTTTTTAATCGGCAGCTTCGGTCAGCGCTTGGCGATCGGCACGTAGTCGCGCTCCGGCGCACCGGTGTAGAGCTGGCGCGGGCGGCCGATCTTCTGGCGCGGATCCTCGATCATCTCCTTCCACTGCGCGATCCAGCCGACGGTGCGTGCGACCGCAAACAGCACGGTGAACATGGTGGTGGGGAAGCCCAGCGCCTTCAGCGTGATGCCGGAATAGAAATCGACATTCGGGTAGAGCTTCTTCTCGATGAAATAGGGGTCGGTCAGCGCGATCTTTTCCAGTTCCATCGCGATGTCGAGCAGCGGATCGTCCTTGATGCCGAGTTCGCCCAGCACCTCGTGCGCCGTTTTCTGCATGATTTTCGCGCGAGGATCGTAGTTCTTGTAAACGCGGTGACCAAAGCCCATCAGCCGGAACGGGTCGTTTTTGTCCTTGGCGCGGGCGATGAATTCCGGGATGTGATCGACATGGCCGATCTCGCCCAGCATGTTGAGCGCCGCTTCATTGGCGCCGCCATGGGCCGGGCCCCACAGGCAAGCGATGCCGGCGGCGATGCAGGCGAACGGGTTGGCGCCCGACGAGCCGGCGAGGCGAACCGTCGAGGTGGAGGCATTCTGCTCGTGATCGGCGTGCAGGATGAAGATGCGCTCCATGGCGCGCGCCAGCACCGGGTTGATCTTGTACTCCTCGCATGGCACCGCAAAGCACATATGCAGGAAGTTTGCCGCGAAACCGAGATCGTTCTTCGGGTAAATGAAGGGCTGGCCGATGTGGTACTTGTAGGCCATGGCCGCGATCGTCGGCATCTTGGCGATCAGGCGCATCGACGCCACCATGCGCTGGTAGGGGTCGGAGATGTCGGTGGAGTCGTGATAGAAGGCCGACAGCGCGCCCACCACGCCGCACATCACCGCCATCGGGTGCGCGTCGCGGCGGAAGCCGGTGAAGAAGCGCGACATTTGCTCGTGCACCATGGTGTGGCGCGTCACGCGGTAGTCGAAATCGTCCTTCTGCGCCTTGGTCGGCAGTTCGCCGTAGAGCAGGAGATAGCAGACTTCGAGGAAGTCGCCGTGTTCGGCCAGCTGGTCGATCGGATAGCCGCGGTGGAGGAGAATACCGGCATCGCCGTCGATGAAGGTGATCTCGGACTCACAGCTTGCCGTCGAAGTGAAGCCGGGGTCGTAGGTGAAGGCGCCGGTCGTGCTGTAGAGCGAGGCGATGTCGATGACGTCGGGTCCGACGGAGCCGCTTCGCACCTTGAATTCATGGGTCTTGCCGGCGAATTGAAGCGTTGCGGTAGCCTCTTGGTTCGCGCCGCCCACATCCAGTTTTTTCGCAGCTTCGGTCATTGCAAACTCCTTGTTGTTTCCTCATGCCGGCAAAGGCAAATTCTGCAGAGCGACACGTCGAAATCACCGCAATGCGCGTATTCGCCACCGCATTTTAGGAGGTGCGTGCCAGATTGGGCCAAGGCCTAATGTTGCACTGCGAAACGCGCCTTTCAATGCCAATCTTCTTGGGCCAGTTTGCTCCTAATCGATTTGATCCGCTATGCGCGCCAGGCTTTCCTCGCGCCCAAGCACGGCAAGCACGTCGAACACGCCAGGCGAGGTGCTTTTGCCGGTCAGCGCGGCCCGCAACGGTTGGGCCACGGCGCCAAGCTTGTGGCCACCGGCCAGCGCATAGTCGCGGATCACGGCTTCCGCCGCGGCTGCAGTCCAGTCGCCGGAAAACGCATTCAAAGCTTCGTGAGCGCCGCGCAGGATCTTGCGGGCGTCGTCGTTGAGCAGGAGGGCCGCCTTCTCGTCGACCGGCAGCGGTCGCGTGGCGAACAGATAGGCCGCGCCATCGACGAGCTCGACCAGCGTCTTGGCGCGCTCCTTCAGGCCCGGAAGGGCCGCCAGCAACTGCGCCTTGTTGTGTTCGTTGAGGCGCGCGGCCATCGCCGGGCCACCCTCGAGATAGGGCAGAGTGGCGATGAAGATGTCCAACAGCTTCGCGTCGGCCATGCGCCGCATATGCGCGCCGTTGATCGCTTCCAGCTTGGCGAAATCGAAGCGGGCAGCGCCCTTGTTGACGTCGCCGATATCGAACCAGGAGATCATGTCCTTGATCGACATGATCTCGTCATCGCCATGACTCCAGCCCAGGCGCGCCAGGTAGTTGAGCAGTGCCTCCGGCAGGTAGCCCATGGCCCGATAGGCTTCGACGCCGAGCGCGCCATGGCGCTTCGACAGCTTGGCGCCGTCGGCGCCATGGATCAGCGGGATGTGCGACATAGACGGCACGTCCCAGCCCATGGCGTTGTAGATCACGGTCTGGCGGGCCGCATTGGTCAGGTGGTCGTCGCCGCGGATGATGTGGGTGACACCCATGTCGTGGTCGTCGACGACGACGGCATGCATGTAGGTTGGGTTGCCGTCCGAACGCAGGATGATGAAGTCGTCGAGATCCTTGTTGGGGAAGCGCACCTCGCCCTGGACGCGGTCATGGACGATCGTCTCGCCTTCGGTCGGCGCCTTGATGCGGATGGCGCCCTTGACGCCCGCAGGCGCCTCAGAGGGGGCGCGGTCGCGCCACTGGCCGTTGTAGCGCGGCGGCAGGCCCTTGGCCCGTGCTGCCTCGCGCATCGCCTCCAACTCGGCCGGCGTCTCGTAGCTGTAATAGGCCTTGCCCAGACGCACGAGTTCCTCCGCGACCTCGCGGTGGCGTGGCGCGCGCTCGAACTGCGAGACCGCGTCGCCGTCCCAGGTCAAGCCGAGCCAGGAGAGGCCGTCGAGGATGGCAGCCGTCGCGGCGGCGGTCGAACGCTCGCGATCGGTGTCCTCGATGCGCAGCAGCATCGTGCCGCCGGTGTGTTTGGCATAGAGCCAGTTGAACAGAGCCGTGCGCGCGCCGCCGATGTGCAGATAGCCGGTGGGCGAGGGGGCAAAACGGGTGACGACCTTGTCGGACATGAAACTCTCGGAAACCATCTGAAGCGGGGTGCGGCCGCGCGGACTTTCGCGCGTCGCGCGTTCATGTAGCATAGGGCGTCAGGGGTGCAAGGGGCAGGACCCGATGGCTGGACGAGGCTGGGGCTCGGATCAGGGCGAGGACGCTGGTGTTGGCGTCAGCGAACGGTCGTTGTTTGCATCTCCCCTTGCGAACCCACTGCCATCGCCCCTTATGCCTGCACCCGGCAGCCAGCCGCCGCAGGCGGATATGCCGGCGACACTTCCGCCGCCTGCTTCAGGCCGGATTGTGCGTGTCCGGCGGCGACTCGCCCGGGTTTCCTGGCCTCGCCTACGCCATAGTGCGGCGACGGCAGCGGAGCTCGAGCTTGACCGGGGCATCGCCTTCCTGCTGGTGCCGGTTTGTCTGGCCGCTGGAGCGATCGGCTATTATTCGCTCGCGACGGAGCCTGATTTTGCAAAGCCTGTCGCGGTCGTCGTGCTGATGGCGGTCTGTGCATTTGTTTCGCGCTCCTGGCCCAAAACCCATCTGGGCTTCACGGCGGCATTGTTGTGCGCGCTTGGCCTGCTTGTCGCCAAGGTCGAGACATGGCGGGCGGGCACCCAGATGCTGGGTTCGGAAATCTCGGCGCAAGTCACCGGCCGTGTCGTTTCGCTCGACCGGATGGAGACCGGCCGCATCCGGCTGACCATCGACGTGACGTCGACCGCCCGGCCGAAACTGCGCTATGCGCCGGAAAGGGTCAGGCTTTCGGCGCGAGATATCCCGGCGGAAATGACTGCCGGCTCCCTGGTCACCGGCTATGCTAAACTGTTGCCGCCGACCGGTCCGGTGCGGCCGGACAGTTACGATTTCTCCTTCGACAGCTATTTTGCCGGCATTGGCGGCAGCGGATTCTTTCTCGGCAACCCAAAGCTTGTCTCAGCCACGGACGACGAGGTGCCGCTCACGGCCCGCCTTTTCTCGGGGATAGAAAATGCCCGTGAAGCCATTGCCGACCACATCAGGGCCACGGTTGGCGGTGCCGAGGGTGAGATCGCGGCGGCGCTGATCGTCGGCGTGCGGGCCGGCATTCCCGATGAAATCAACGAGGCGATGCGACGCACCGGCATCTATCACATCATCTCCATTTCCGGACTGCATATGGCGCTCGTCGCCGGTACCATCATGGGGCTGCTGCGCGGCGCCTTCGCGCTGTTTCCGGACTTTTCCGCGCGTCGGCCGGTGAAGAAATATGCGGCCGCCGCGGCCCTTTTCTCGATCGCCGCCTATCTCGTCATTTCCGGCGTCGTCGTCGCGGCCGAACGCAGCTTCATCATGCTGGCGGTGATGCTGATTGCCGTGCTGTTCGATCGCGCGGCGCTGACCATGCGCAATCTTGCGATCTCGGCGATCGCCGTCATTGTGGTGTCGCCGCATGAGGTAGTCGGCCCAAGCTTCCAGATGTCGTTCGCCGCGACCGCGGCGCTGGTCGGGGCTTATGCCGGCTGGGCGGATCACCATGCGGGAAAGGCAAGACCGCCACCGCCAAAGCGATCCCTGCCGGGTTTTCTCACGCGAAAATTCCTGCTGGCGACGGGTGGGTTGGCGATGACATCCATCATCGCCGGCTGCGCCACGGCGCTGTTTGCCATCTGGCATTTCCAGCGTGTGTCGCCGCTCAGCCTGTTCGCCAATCTGGCCGTCATGCCGATCGTGTCACTGATTGTCATGCCTTTCGCTGTTCTCAGTTCGCTTGCGATGCCCTTTGGTGCCGACGGTCCCTTCCTTTACGTGATGGGCAAGGGCCTGACCGCAATGATCGCCATATCGGCGTGGATATCGGAGCGCTCCCCGGTCGATGCGGTCGGGCTGATTTCGCAGCAATCCGTGCTGCTGGTGACCATCGCCCTGATCATCGCGACGATGGCGACGACCTGGCTGCGGCTCGCGGCAGTGCCATTCGCGCTTGCCGGCCTGCTGACAGTATCGGATACGCGCGCCCCGGATGTGCTGATTTCCGAAGATGCGCGTTTGGTGGCGCTGCCGATCGGCGGTGGAGAACTCGCGGTCAGCCGGGCTCGCCCGAACGAGTTCACCGTCGACAATTGGAAACGCGCGCTGGTGTCCGAAACCATCGTCGTGCCGGAGATGTTCGACAAGGCGGACTGGCAATTCGACATTGCCGATGCCGCCAATCTGCCGCCGGGAGCGCCGTTTTATTGCACGGATGGCGTCTGTCTTGCCCGGCACCCGTCAGGGGCGATCATCGCGCATGTCGAAGACCGCAAGGACACCTGGAAGGCTTGCGGCTTCGCCGATTTGATCGTCGTCAATGACGCAACCGGCTATGATTCCTGCCACAATCCGCTGGTTGTTGTCGTCACCAAACGGCAACTTGCCCGCAAGGGCAGTGCCGCCGTCTTCTTCGACCGCCAATCGGCGACAGGTCCGCCAATCATCAGCTTCGCGGTGGACGGGCCATATCGGCCCTGGCACGAGCAGCGAAAATTTTCGCGCGAGGCGAGGGGGCTGCCGCCCTATCAAAAACCCGAAAAGCCTGCCGTTCCTGCTCAGTAGCGCCGGATCAACCCGACAAGCTTGCCTTGCACCTTGACCCTGTCTGGCCCGAAAATGCGCGTCTCGTAGGCCGGGTTGGCGGCTTCAAGGGCGATCGAGGCGCCCTTGCGGCGGAACCGTTTCAGGGTTGCTTCCTCCTCGTCGACCAACGCCACGACGATCTCGCCCGGGCTCGCCGTGTCGGCGTTGCGGATGATGACCGTGTCGCCGTCGAAGATGCCGGCGTCGATCATCGAGTCGCCCTTGACCTCAAGTGCATAATGCTCGCCACCCATGATCATGTCCGGCGGTACCGAGATCGAATGTGTCTGATGCTGGATGGCATCGATCGGCACACCAGCGGCGATGCGACCCATCACCGGGATCGACACGGCGGAAACCGCATCGTCATTATTGCCGGCCGCGGGCAAGCGCGATGCCGCCGGCTTGATCTGGCGGCCAAGACCACCCTGGCCGAGGCTGCCCTGGATGACGCTTGGCGAGAATTTCTTTGCCGCGTTGAGGCCGGGTGCGATCGAATCCGGCAGCCGCAGCACTTCCAGCGCCCGCGCCCGGTTGGGCAGCCGGCGAATGAAGCCGCGTTCCTCCAGTGCCGTGATCAGGCGATGAATGCCTGACTTGGAGGCAAGATCGAGCGCTTCCTTCATTTCGTCGAAGGAAGGCGGAATGCCGCTTTCCTTGAGCCGTTCATGAATGAACATCAGCAGTTCATGTTGCTTGCGTGTCAGCATGGCGGCCCCCAAGGCATTGAACGACGGGTGTGAATCAGAATCGAAAAACAAACCCAGAACAAACACTATCTGTTCCAGTTGTGTTCCGCAACTGTTTAAAGTTTAATGAATTTGTTAACGCGTCCGAAATTATTTGGCCCCGGCAGCGGGCCGCGCTAGACCGCTTCCGCTCCCCGCAGGTTCATTGAAATCATTTTGGTTAATGGCCTGTGGCCTACCCCTGGATGCGGTTTGGCATCAGGCATTTGAGAGGCGTCCACAGAGCGGATTTGTACGGTGTATCGATCCATTTCCGGCGGAACGAAACGAAATCAAAATGCCAACGGTCGCGGGTTCAGGCCGGCCATGGCCGCGTGGATATGGACGCCGCGGCAACGTCATCCGGAAACCGCTTTCAGGCTGCCGGCGCGCGCGGTGTAGGTGTTGGCGCCGTTGTCTTCGCTGTGGACATAGACATGCAGCGTGTAGCCGATATGCGCGGTCATCAGCGCCTTTGCCCGCTCGACATTGCGATCGAGCGCCGCTTCCATGATTGCGGTGTGATGCTCGATGGCGATCGCCTCGCGCAGGGCGTCCATAGCCTCGCCATAGCCGTCCTTGAGGCCGGCCGCCGCCCGCAATGTCGGCGCCAGGCCGAGAAACCGATGATGCCGACGCAGTTGATCGGCGATCGTCGAGCGGAAGCGCAATAGCCAGTTCGACGTCGCCGCGCTCAGCAGAGCCGCATGGAAGGCCTCGTGGCTCTCGTCCCATTTGTCGACGGCCGCATCGGAAGGGTCTTCGACCGCGGTCTTGCACCGGGAGAGCCGGTAATGAGCGGTGACGACCGCGTCCTCCCATTCCCTGCCGCCGTTCGCGATCGATTCCAGGAACAGCGGCATTTCGACAACCATCCTTGCGCGCGCCAAGTCCTCGAGCTCGGCGCGCGACACGGGAGCGACGGCAAAGCCGCGATTGCTGATGGCGGTGACCAGGCGCTCGGCTTCAAGTCGGGACAAGGCTTCACGCAGCGGCGTCCAGCCGACGCCGTATGTGCCGCGCAGCGCGCTCAGCTTGAGCGGCGCGCCCGGCATGAGGCGGGTGGTCAGGATATCGCGCCGCAGCAGCTGATAGGCCGCCTCGGTCTTCGTGGAATTGTTCTGATCCTGCATCGCCATCCGTCCGTCATCGGCTTGCGAAAATTATATATGAAGCGGAGGTATGGCAAGAATTATATATAATGTTTGACACACGGCGGGCGACTGACCATGATCGCCGCAGTTGCCGTCCTGTGGGCGGCGCTGATCAAATCTGGGAGGAAATGATGTTGAAGTCGAAGTCCGCTTGGCTGTCGGGATTGGCCCTGGCAGGCGCATTAATGGTCAGCGCAGGCAGCGCCGCGGCCGATCAGATACGCATCGGCATCGCTAATTTCGGCGAGCATCCGCAGCTCAATGCCGCCATAGCCGGCTTCAAGAAGGCATTGACGGACAACGGTTTTGTCGAGGGCAAGGACGTCGTCTACACCGAAAGCCATACCAACTTCGATGCATCGCTGGTGCCGCAGATGATTGCCAAGCTGCAGGCGGAGCAGCCCAAGCTGATCTACACCATCACCACGCCGGTATCGCAGATCGCCAAGAAGGCGCTCGCCGGTTCCGGCATTCCGATCGTCTTTGCCGCTGTCACCGATCCGGTGGCGGCCAAGCTGGTGCCGTCGTGGGACGCCGGAGACGAAGGCATGACCGGCGCCAGCGATCTGCAGGATGTCGCCGCGGTGATGGCCTTCACCAAGAAGCTGCTGCCGAACGCCAAGCGCTTCGGGGTGCCTTACAATCCAGGCGAGGCCAATGACGTTGCCCTGATAGAAAAGATCAAGGCGGCGGCGCCGGCGGCCGGTTTCGAGGTCGTGGAAGTCGGCATCGACAACGTCAATGACATCCAGCAACGCATCGCTTCGCTCGCCGGCAAGGCTGACGTGATCTACGGTCCGGCCTCGAACCTGATCCAGCCGGCAATCGCCGCTGTCTCCGCGGCCGCACGCCAGGCCGGTATCCCGGTCGTCAACTCTGATGACAGCGCGGTCCGCAACGGCACCGTGCCGGCGAGCTTCGCGGTCAATTACACGCAGGTCGGCATGAACGCCGGCAACATCGCCGCCGAAATCCTCAAGGGCAAGGATCCCAAGACGATCGCGCCGTCGCGCCCGGCCTACAAGGATCACATGGCAACGATTTCCCGCAAGGCGATGGCCGCGTTCGGCATCGAGATACCGGCTTCGATGGCCGATTGCGGCTGCATCGTCGACTGATATCGGGCTGCAAGGGGCGATGGCGTTGGCGCCGTCGCCCTTCCGGCCAGGGAGGAACGATGCTCGATATCCGATCCGCGCGCAAAGTATTCTACAAGGGGCAGGCCGACGAGAAGGTCGCGCTCGACGGCCTCAGCCTGTCATTGGCCACCGGCGAGTTCGGCATCGTCATCGGCTCCAACGGGGCCGGCAAGAGCAGCATGCTCAACGCTATTTCCGGAGCCCTCGTCCTGGATTCCGGCAAGATCCTGATCAACGGCGCCGACGTGACAGCCATGCCGGTGCACAAGCGCGCCACACGATTGGCGCGCGTCTTCCAGGATCCGATGCGAGGCACCGCCGCCAGCATGACCGTGGCGGAGAACATGCTGCTGGCCGATCTGCGCAGCCAAAAACGCACGCTGCGGCAAGGGCTGAACGCCACGCGGCTCGCGTCCTACAAGGAGCGCCTGTCGATATTGGGCCTCGGCCTCGAAAATCGTCTCGACACCCGTGTCGACCTGCTCTCGGGCGGGCAGCGGCAGTCGCTGTCGCTGATCATGGCAGTCGGCGGATCGCCGGACCTGCTGCTGCTCGACGAGCATACCGCGGCACTCGACCCGCGCACGGCCGAGATCGTCATGCAGGCGACGGTGCGTGCCGTCAACGCGCTGAAGCTGACCACGCTGATGGTGACCCACAACATGCAGCACGCCGTCGACTATGGCAGCCGGGTGATCATGCTCGACGCGGGCCGGGTCCTGCTGGAGGTCTCCGGCGAGGAGAAGGCGAGGGTCACGGTTATCGATCTGATCGGCCATTTTTCCATCAAGACCGACCGCATGTTGCTGGCGAGCTGATCACCATGGGCTTTATTCCGGACGTTCTGACGAGCTTTGTCGCGATCATGCCGGTGACCCTGGCGCAGAGCCTGATCCTGGCCTTTGTCGTGCTCGGCATCATGATCCCGTTCCGCATGCTGAACTTTCCCGATCTCACTAGCGAAGGCGCCTTTCCGCTGGGCGGCTGCGTCTGCGGCGTGCTGCTGGCTGCCGGGGTATCGCCGCTGACCTGCATCGTCGTCGCATTTGTGGCGGGCTTCGCGGCGGGTTGCTGCACCGCCTTCATCCATCTGCGCTTCCGCATCCACACGCTGCTGGCGGGCATCCTGATGATGACGATGCTCTACAGCATCAACCTGCGCATCATGGGCAAGTCTAACCTTTCGGTTTTCGGCTCGCCCACCGTGTTCGATTGGGTGCCGTTCGCGCGGCCGGGTTTTCCGGCCAGCAAGATCGTCGTCGCCGGCCTTCTCGCGCTCATCGCCTTTGCGGCGCTCTACATGTTCTTCAGAACCGAGAAGGGGACCGCCGTGCGCGCCGTCGGCGCCAATCCCGACATGGCCGAGGCGCAGGGCATCAATGTCTGGGCGGCGACCATAGGCGGTGTCGGGCTGGCAAGCGCGTTTTCGGCCTCGAGCGGCGCGTTGATGGTGCAGTCGCAGGGATTTGCCGACGTCAATATGGGGCTGGGCATCCTCATCAACGGCCTTGCCGCGCTGATGATCGGCGAGGCGGTCGTTGGCAAGCAGACGGTCTCGCGCCAGCTGCTGGCGCCCTTTGCCGGCGCGATCATCTACTACCAGCTGGTGTCGTTCTGCCTTGCCGCCGGCATGCCGCCTCCCGACCTGAAGCTTGCCACGGGCCTGTTCGTGCTCGCCATGCTTGCTCTGCCGAGCCTCAAGCGCAGCCGGGGACCAGCGCCCGCGCGCGAAGCGATCCGTGAATAACCAGGGAATGTCACACATCATGCGTGCAACGATCGATCTCGCCGCAGTCGAAGCCATGGATGCGGCGGATCCGCTGCGTGCCATGCGCGACCGCTTCATTTTGCCGGAAGGTGTGATCTACCTCGACGGCAACTCGCTGGGTGCCGCGGCGCCCGCCGTCTTCAACGAGCTGCAAAAGGCGGCGACGCAGGAATGGGCGCAGGATCTCATCCGCGCCTGGAACACCGCGGGCTGGTTCGACATGCCGGTCGCGCTCGGCGACCAACTCGGACGTCTGATCGGCGCCGAGGCCGGCCAGACGGTGGTCTGCGACACGACCTCGATCAACATCTACAAGGTGCTGCATGCAGCCCTTGGCATTCGGCCGAACCGCTCGGTCATCGTCGCTGAGGGCGACAGTTTCCCGACCGATCTCTACATGGCCGAAGGCGTGGCCTCGACGCGGCCGGGCACGGTGCTGCGGCTCGAAGGCGTCGACGCGCCCACCATCGAGGAGCTGATCGATGAGCGCGTCGGGGTCATCCTGGTCAACCACGTCAATTACAAAACCGGACAATTGCGCGACATGGCCGCGCTGACGTGCAAGGCCCATCAGGTCGGTGCGCTGATCGTCTGGGATCTCTGCCATACGGCCGGCGCGTTGCCGGTCGAACTCGATGCTGCGAACGCCGATTTCGCCATTGGCTGCACCTACAAATATCTCAATGGCGGTCCGGGTGCGCCGGCGTTCATCTATGCAGCGAAGCGCCACCACGACGACGTCCATCAGCCGCTGAGCGGTTGGTGGGGCCATGCACGGCCCTTCGCTTTTGAACAAAGTTATGCGGCCGGCAGCGGCATCCGCCGGTTCCTGTGCGGCACGCAGCCGGTGCTGTCGATGCGGGCGCTGAAAGGGGCGCTCGATATCTGGGACGATGTCGACATGGCGGCGGTGCGCAAGAAGAGCATCGCGCTCACCGACCTGTTCATCCAGCTCGTCGAAGCCAGATGCGGCGCCTACGGCCTCGAACTCGAAGGTCCGCGCGACGGCAATGCGCGCGGCAGCCAGGTGTCGTTCCTCCACCCGCATGGCTACCAGGTGATGCGGGCCTTGATCGAGCGCGGTGTGATCGGCGATTTCCGCGCGCCGTCGACCATCCGCTTCGGCTTCACGCCGCTCTATGTCGGCTACAAGGACGTCTGGCAGGCGGTCGAGGTGCTCGAGGACATCCTGCGCACCGGCGCCTGGCAGGAAGCGCGTTTCGCGGTCAAGACGGCGGTGACTTGAGACCTCAGAGCCGCGTGCGGACCGTCCACAGTTCCGGAAACAGCACGACCTCGAGCATCTTCTTGAGATAGGACGCACCTGAGGTGCCGCCGGTGCCGCGCTTCAGGCCGATGATGCGCTCGACCGTGGTGACATGGTTGAAGCGCCAGCGGCGGAAATAGTCCTCGAAATCGACCAGCTTCTCGGCCAGCTCATAGAACATCCAGTAGCGCTGCGGATCGCGGTAGACGGTCTGCCAGGCGACCATCACCTCTTCGTTCTCGGTGCGGGTCTCACGCCAGTCGGTGCGCTTGGCATCGGCGCCGATGTCGAACCCGTTGCGCGCCAGAAGCAGCAGCGCTTCGTCGTAAAGCGATGGCTCGGCCAGGATGGCCTCCAGCTTGCCGGTGAGGTCCGGCCGGTGCTTGTGAGGTCCGAGCATTGCTAGGTTGCGGTTGCCAGCCATGAACTCGATGGCGCGGTATTGCCAGGACTGGAAGCCAGAGGATTGGCCGAGCGCGTCGCGGAACTCGGTGTATTCGCTTGGAGTCATCGTGCGCAGCACGTCCCAGGCGTTGTTCAACTGCTCGAAAATCCGGGCGACGCGCGACAGCATCTTGAAGCTCGGCTCGAGGCGGTCGGCGCGAATGGAGCGTATGGCGGCGCCAATCTCGTGCAAAGCAAGTTTCATCCAGAGCTCCGAGGTCTGGTGCTGGATGATGAACAGCATCTCGTCATGCGCCGACGACAGCGGCGTCTGTGCGTCGAGCACTTTTTCCAGATGCAGATAGTCGCTGTAGGACATGCGCTCCTTGAACGACATCTGCGCGCCTTCGGAGGCCGGATCGTAGGGCTCGCTCAATTGGTTTTCTCCGTACGCAGCCGGAAGCGCTGGATCTTGCCGGTCTGGGTCTTGGGCAGGGCGGCGATGAATTTGACCGAGCGCGGATATTTGTAGGGCGCTATCGTTGCCTTGACGTGGTCCTGCAGGCGCTTGACGGTCAACGCATCGGGCGCCACGCCTTGCACCAGCACGACATGCGCCTCGACGATCTGACCGCGTTCGCCGTCATCGGCGCCTATGACCGCGCATTCGGCGACATCGGGATGCGACAGCAGTGCCGCTTCGACCTCTGGTCCGGCGATATTGTAGCCGGCGCTGACGATCATATCGTCGGAACGCGCGGCGAAGTGGAAGAAACCGTCCTCGTCCTGGGAAAAGGTGTCGCCGGTGAGGTTCCAGCCGTCGCGCACATACTCCTTCTGCCTGTCGTCGGCCATGTAGCGGCAGCCGGTTGGTCCGCGCACCGCCAGCCGTCCGGTCTCGCCGCGTGGCACCTCTTGCATCGCGTCGTCGACGATACGCGCTTCATAGCCGCCCACCGGCTTGCCGGTGGATGCAGGCTTCATGTCGCCAAAACGGTTGGAGATGAAGATGTGCAGCATTTCGGTGGCGCCGATGCCGTCGAGGATCGGCTTGCCGGTCTTCTCGGTCCATTCCTCGAAGACAGGAGCCGGCAAGGTCTCGCCGGCCGATACGGCGACACGCAGCGATGACAAATCGGCACCTTCATCCATGGCCTTCAGCATGGCGCGGTAGGCGGTAGGCGCCGTGAAGGAAATGGTCGCTTTGTAGGTCTCGATGATGTGGATCATGTTGGGCGGCGTCGCCTGTTCCAGCAGCGTCGCCGCCGCTCCAAAGCGCAGAGGGAAGATGGCAAGGCCGCCAAGGCCGAAGGTGAAGGCGAGCGGCGGCGAGCCGGCAAAGATGTCGTCCGGCGTGACCTGGAGGATTTCGCGCGCATAGGCGTCAGCGATGATCAGGAGATCGCGGTGGAAGTGCATCGTGGCCTTCGGCACGCCCGTCGTGCCGGAAGTGAAGCCGAGCAGGGCGACATCGTCGCGGCCGGTGTTGACGGCGGTGAAGGTGACCGGCTTGTCGAGCGCGGCGCGGTCGAGCTCGGCATCGTGGTTGGCGGTGCCGTCGAAACCGATCACCTGCTTCAGGAAGGCGCTGTCCTTGGCGCAGGCGGTCATCTCGTCCATCAGCCTGGTGTCGCAAAGCGCGGTGGTGATCTCCGCCTTGTCGACGATCTTGGTAAGTTCGCCGGCGCGCAGCATCGGCATGGTGTTGACGACCACCGCGCCGACCTTGGTGGCGGCCAGCCAGCAAGCAACCATTGCGGGGTTGTTGGCGGAACGGATCAGCACCCGGTTGCCCGGCTTGACGCCATAATTCTCGACCAGCGCGTGGGCCAGCCTGTTCGTCCAGTCAGACAGTTCCTTATAGGTGCGGCGGCGGCCATTGCCGATCAGGGCGGTGTGATCGCCAAGACCCTTCTCGACCAGCCTGTCGGTCAATTCGACGCCGGCGTTAAGGCGTTCGGGATAGTCGAAGCCGTCGAGCAGGAAGTCCGGCCACTGATCCGGCGGCGGCAGATGTTCGCGCGTGAACGTGTCGATATGCGCTGAAGGCCCAAGCATGTCGCCGCCATCCCATTTGCTGCCTGGCCAGTGCGCGAAGCATCTGTCCGAGGTCGTGGATCTGAAGTTCCCGTCTTTCGCGAGAGGCTTTGTGTCGCCAGTTACACCTGTTCGGCGACGCCACCGGAAGGTTGGACATTCGCAGGTTTGGACAGCACAGCGGACCTCCCATTGTCGACTGTTCTCGGGGCAGGATCGCACCAGTCGAAATTTGTTTCAAGCCTAAAATGTTTTTGCCCTGAAGCATTGACGCATGGCATGGTGGCGGCCATTGCTAGCGTCAAACGCATGCGTTTTTGGGGGAGGGTGCCGATGCCTAGACATCGCATTGCCGATTGGAACAACGCCTACGCCAATGGCGCGAACATCGCCGGCAGCGACCGTTGGCCGGCAGCGTGGGCGGAACCGGCGCAAGCCTTCCGGGACGCGCTGGCGGCAGAAGGCCGGGCACGGCTGGACATCGCCTATGGCGAGCGGCCGCGAAATCGCTTCGATCTTTTCCTTCCCGAGGCCGCGCCCCAGGGGCTCATCGTGTTCATCCATGGCGGTTATTGGCTGGAGTCCGACAAGAGCGACTGGTCGCATCTGGCCAAGGGCGCGGTCAGCAGCGGCTTTGCCGTGGCGATGCCGTCCTACACGCAGTGCCCGGACATACGCATCGCGGGCATCGTCCGTGAAGTCGGCGCGGCGATCGAAAAAGTGGCGGCAATGGTCGCCGGACCGTTGATGCTGACCGGACATTCGGCCGGCGGACATCTCGCCAGCCGCATGGTGACCACATCGACGCCTCTGGCGGCCGATGTGGCAAAGCGCATCCGCCATGTCGTCTCGATCTCGGGCCTGCACGACCTTCGTCCGCTCATGCGCACCGGCATGAATGGCGCTTTGGCAATCGACGAAGCCGAAGCGCAGGCCGAGAGCCCCGCCCTGTTGCGGCCCTTGGATGGCACCCGCATCACCTGCTGGGCCGGCGGTGGCGAGCGTTCCGAGTTCCTGCGCCAGAATGCGCTGCTGGCCAATATCTGGACCGGTCTTGGCGCCACCACCAGCTGCGTGGTCGAGCCCGACCGGCATCATTACGACATTGTCGATGGCCTCGGCGATCCGGCGCATGCGCTGACGCGAACCTTGATCTCGGAATAGGTGAGATCGTTTTTGTCCTGTTATCAGTGAATTATGGGATAATCCTTCAGCGCAGCATCAGCACGCTGCAAGAATCCCCGGCAGCGGATGCAGGGGCAAATGGCGCCCGCACGATCAGTCCATTGGCGTCGGCCAGCATCCTCAGCATGGACGAGTCCTGGATGCTGAACGGCGTCGCCACCAGCCCGCCATCGTCCTCCCTGACCACCGACCGCACATAGTCTTGGCGCAGGTCATTGGCCGGCATTGCGGCGCCCAGTCGGGCCGGACGGATGTCCTGACGATGATCACGGCCGCCGAGCCTCGCCAGAAGCGGCTTGAGGAACAATTGCGAGCAGACCAGGCTTGCCACCGGATTGCCGGGCAGGCCGATGCACCTGATGTCGCCGAGGCGTCCGAACATCAGCGGCTTGCCGGGGCGCATGGCGATCTTCCAGAATCCGAGCATCATGCCTTCGCCGGTCAGCACGTCATGGATCAGGTCATGGTCGCCAACCGAGGCGCCGCCAAGCGTGACGATGACATCCGCACCGGCCGCAACCGCCTTTTTGACCAGCGCTGCGATGGCATCCTTGCGGTCGGCGGCAATGCCGAGATCGAGCGCGCGGGCGCCGACCGATTGCGCGGCAGCGGCGACGCCATAGGCGTTGGACGAGATGATCTGGTCCGGCCCGAGATCGCTGCCGGGCGGCAGCAGCTCGTCGCCTGTGGCGATGATGGCGACCAGCGGCCGCCTTACCACACTCACTCTGGGATGGTTGGCCGATGCCGCCAGCGAGAGTGCCGCCGCATCGAGCAAACGACCTTTTTCCAGCAGGACGTCGCCCTTGGAAAAGTCGAGGCCGATGCGGCGTATGTTGCGCCATTCCGCAGTGGGCTCGATCACTTCGATCTCACCGCCGCCGAGATCCCTCACGTTTTCCTGGATGACGATGGTGTCGGCACCTTCAGGCAGCGGCGCACCGGTGAAGATACGCACGGCCTGGCGCTCGCCGACGGTGCCCTCAAAACCGCGCCCGGCCGGTGCCATGCCGATCACCGAAAGTTTCGATGGCACGGACGCCACTTCGGCCGCGCGCACCGCGTAACCATCCATGGCCGAAGCGTTGAAGGGCGGCTGAGTGCGAAGTGCCGCGACCTGTTCCGCCAGCACCCGATCGACCGCGTCGAACAGAGAAACGCTTTCGCTGGCCAGGGGGGCTGCACCATCCAGCAGGCGCTCAAGCGCCTCGGCCACCGGAACCAGCGCCATCAGGCGCCAGCCTTGTAGTCGCCGGACTTGCCGCCGGTCTTTTCCACCAGCTTGATGCCGGAAATGACCATGGCGCGGTCCACGGCCTTTGCCATGTCGTAGATGGTCAGGCAGGCGACCGATGCGGCGGTCAGCGCTTCCATCTCGACGCCGGTCTTGCCGGTGACACGCGCCAGCGCGGTGACTTTCAGGCCGGGCAGCGCGTGGTCGGGCTCGATGTCGACGGAAACCTTGGTCAGGAGCAGTGGATGGCAGAGGGGGATCAATTCATGCGTCTTCTTCGCCGCCATGATGCCGGCGATGCGGGCGGTGCCCAGCACGTCGCCCTTCTTGGCGTTGCCGGCGAGGATGGTCTTAAGCGTCTCGGGCTGCATCGAGACGAACCCTTCGGCGATCGCCGTGCGCGTCGTTTCTTCCTTATCGCCGACATCGACCATATTGGCCTCGCCCTGTGCGCCGAGATGGGTGAGGGCCGATGTCATCGTCAGACGGCCATAGAGCGACGTGCGTCCATTCGGACGCTCAAAGTACGCTCTATCACTTTGAATCTATGCATCGTGCTCTCCGAAAATCGATTCCGATTTTCGGGCCGATGCATCCAGCGCCTTGCCCGTCAGCAGAATGCGGGTCGCCGCGGTGACATCCTGTTGCCGCATCAGGCTCTCGCCGACAAGAAAGGTGCCGATGTCCTTCTTCTGCAGCCTGAGGCAATCGTCATGTGTGAAGATGCCGCTCTCACTGACCAGCAAGCGGTCGGCCGGCACCATCGTTGCCAGCCGCTCGGAGGTTTCGAGGCTGGTTTCGAACGTTCTCAGATTGCGGTTGTTTATGCCGATCAGCCGCGACGACAGTTTTAGCGCGCGCATCGTCTCGGCTTCATCATGCACCTCGATCAGCGCATCCATGCCGAGTTCGAATGCGGCCGCTTCCAATTCGCTCGCCAAGGCATCGTCGACGCTGGCCATGATGATCAGGATGGCATCCGCGCCCCAGGCGCGTGCTTCATAAACCTGGTAGGGGTCGAATAGGAAATCCTTGCGCAGCGCGGGCAAGGCGACGGCTGCCCGTGCCCTGGTAAGGAATTCCGGCGCGCCCTGGAAGGACGGTGCATCGGTCAACACCGAAAGACAGGCGGCGCCGCCCTTCTCATAGGCCTGCGCCAGTGCCGGCGGATCGAAATCGGCACGAATCAGCCCTTTGGAAGGGCTCGCCTTCTTGATTTCGGCGATCAGGGCGAAGCGACCCGATCCGCGCTTCGCCTCGAGTGCTGCAAGAAAGCCGCGTGGTGCGTCGGCGTCCTTCGCCCGCGCCTTGATCTCGGCCAGCGGTATCAGTGCCTTGGCGGCGGCGATCTCGTCGCGCTTGTAGGCCTCGATCTTGCGCAAAATGTCAGACACGGTTCACCCGTTCGAAATTTCGACCAAACGGTCGAGCACCTGCAGCGCCCGGCCGCTGTCGATGGCTTGTGCCGCGAGCGCGATGCCGTCGGCGAGCGTCGTCGCCTTGCCCGCGATCACCAGCCCGGCGCCGGCATTCATCAGCACGGTGTCGCGATAGGCGCCGGCAGCACCACCCAGCATGTCGCGCAAGGCCTTGGCATTGTAGGCGGCGTCACCGCCGCGCAGCTCGTCCTTGGTGTGGCGCTTCAGTCCAACCTCTTCCGGGGTCAGCGTGAAGCTGCGGATCTCACCGCCGATCAGTTCCGCCACCTGCGTCTCGCCGGTGGTGGTGATTTCGTCATAGCCGTCGCCATGAACGACCCAGGCATGCTCGGTGCCCAGCGCCTTCAATGTCTCGGCCACCGGCATGATCCATTCCGGCAGGAACACACCGACCATCTGCCTGACGACGCCAGCCGGATTGGAGAGGGGGCCGAGCAGGTTGAAGATGGTGCGGGTGCCGAGCTCGACGCGGGTCGGGCCGACATGCTTCATCGCCGGGTGGTGCGCGGGCGCGAACATGAAGCCGACGCCGGCTTCGTGGATGCAACGGCCGATCGTCTCCGGCGGAATGTCTATCTTGACCCCAAGCGCGATCAGGACATCGGCCGCGCCGGTCAGCGAGGACAGGCCGCGATTGCCGTGTTTGGCGACCGGCACGCCGGCGGCGGCGATAACGAAGGCCGAGCCCGTCGAAATGTTGACGCTGTGGGAATTGTCGCCGCCCGTGCCGACGATATCGATGGCACCCGCGGGCGCCTCGACGCGCAGCATCTTGGCCCGCATCGTGGCGACAGCGCCCGAAATCTCGCTGACCGTCTCACCGCGTACGCGCAGCGCCATCAGGAAGCCGCCGATCTGCCCGGGGGTCGCGTCGCCTGACATGATGATGTCGAAGGCCTCGCGCGCTTCCTCGAAGGAAAGCGCGGTGCCGGCCGCCACCTTGGCGATATGGGTTTTCAGCGCGCTCATCTTGTCGAGGCTTGGGCAACGGCGGCCTGGTCGATGCGGACGTCATACTGCGTCTGCAACTGCGCCACCAACTGGTCGAGCAGATCGTCCGACATGCCGGAAGTGAAGGATTTTTGCGCATCCTCCGGCACCGAGCTGGCATCGGCTCCGGCGGGCTCGAACACTTCGGCGACCTTGAACAGGATCTGCCCGTCGCCGGTGGGCGAGGGGATCAAGCCGGTGCCGCCTTCGCCGACGCCGAACATCACGGCAGCGCCTTCCTTGCCGAAATCGGCATCGTCGGCTTCGCGCCTCAGGCCGCGCTTGGTCTGCTTCTCCAGCTTGAGATCGCCGGCGATGACATCGAGCGTGGCACCAGCCTTGAGCCGCTTGTCGAGCTCGCTCGCCTTGGCGGCAAGGCGCTTGGTGGTCTCGGCCGCCGTCCAGTCGGCGACGACTTTCTGGCGGACCTCGTCAAGTGTGCGGTCGCGAGCCGGTGTGATCGAGGCGACTTCATAGAAGATGAAGCCGTTGTCGGCCGTGGTCAGCGCTTCGTTTTCGGTTTTGGGTTCGGCATCAAAGATCGCCTTGATCAGTGCAGGAGATTCCGGCAGGTCCTTGACGATGGAGCCGTCCGGCCTGAGGCCGCTGCGATCGACGGCATCGATGGTGACGTCCTTCAGCTTCAGCTTGGCGGCCGCGTCGGCCAGCGAACTGCCGGAGGCGCGGGTATCTTCGTAATTGTCGTGCACATCCAAAAGGATGCGGCTTGCCTCGCCCAGCGCCAGGTCCTTGCGGATCTGGTCGGACACTTCGGCGAGCGGCTTCACCACCTCGGGCTTGATCTCGGTGACGCGCAGCAGAACCGGACCGAAGGCGCCCTGAACGACCTGGCTGACTTCGTTGGCGTTGAGCGCGAAGGCGGCATCTGCAACCGCCTTGTCGGCTATCTTGTCCTTGGCCAACGTGCCAAGCAGCGTGTCGGCCGGGGTCTTGCCTTCGGCTGTCACCAGCTTTTCGAACGTGGCGCCGGCCTTGAGCGAATCGAGCGCGGCTTTGGCTGCGTCCGGTGTCTTGAACACAAGCTGCTCGATCGTGCGCATTTCGGGCGTCGTGTAGCGCGCCTTGTTCTTGTTGTAATCGTCATTGACCTGCTGGTCGGTGACAGCAGTCGGATCCATGATGTCCACCGGCTCGAGGCGGACATAGGAGAATTTGCGGTACTCAGGTGCGGCGTAGGTCTTCTTGTTGGCCTCGAAATAGGCCCGAAGCACGCTGTCGCTCGGTGCCTCGATGGGCTCGACGAGCTTCTTCGGCAACACCAGATAGTCAACGGTGCGGTCCTCGCCGCGATAGAGCGCGACGGCCTTGAAGAAAGCGTCCGGTGCCTTGAGGCCGTCCGAGACCGCCTCGACGATCTGCTGGCGCACCGCCACCTGGGCGCGATTCTTCAGATAATCCTCTGGCCGCATGCCGACCTGGCGCAGCATGTACTCGAATGTTCTCCTGTCGAACTCGCCGCCTGGACCCTTGAACGCCGGATCCTCGCGCGTCAGCTCGGCCAGCCGGTCCTTGGACAGGCCAAGGCCAAGCTTACGGGCCTGTTCGTCGAGAACGGCGCCGGAGACAAGCTGAGCCAGGACCTGGTTGTCGATGCCGAGCGCCTTTGCCTGTTCGTGGGTGAGGCGCTGACCGAATTGCTGCGACATGACGGCGAGCTGGCGATCATAGGCGAGGCGGTATTCGTTGATCGATACCTTGGTGTCACCCGCTATTATCACCGAATCGTGGCCGGCAAAGCCGCCCATCAGCCGCCCGGAGATGCCCCAGGCGGCGAAACTGACCACCAGCAGCGAAAGCAATGTCTTCGCGACCCATGTACCCGCCGCGCTTCTCAATACACCAAGCATCGTTACTTCCGATTTATGCGCATTTTCGCATGCGCCGAGTCTGAAACAAGCGCAATAGCGCCCTTCCGGGCCACTGTCGATTGCTTTGTGGCCTGATTTTGGTAGTGAGGGCCAGAGCTTGATATCGCCCGGAGAAGCAGACCATGACGCCAGGAATTCGCCCGCTTGTCGCCGGCAACTGGAAAATGAACGGAACCAGCGCTTCGCTGAACGAGCTCAGGATGATCGGCAACGGTTTCATGAGCGGGCTCGACGCGGAGACCGAGGCCCTGGTCTGCGTTCCCGCGACGCTGCTCTCCCATGCCGCGGATATTCTGTCGCGCACGCCGGTCCATGCCGGCGGCGAGGATTGCCACACCAAGGAAAGCGGCGCCTACACCGGCTGCATCTCGGCGGAGATGCTGAAGGACGCCGGCGCGAGCCATGTCATAGTCGGCCATTCCGAATGCCGCGAACAACGCGGCGAGGACGATGCGACGGTCCAGGCCAAGGCCGCCGCCGCATGGCGTGCCGGGCTCGTGGCCATCATTTGCATCGGCGAGACGCAGCAACAGCGTGAAGCGGGCGCCACGCTCGACGTGCTGTCGCGCCAGGTCGCCGGCTCGGTGCCGCCGAGTGCCACGCCATCCAACACCGTCATTGCCTATGAGCCGGTGTGGGCGATCGGCACGGGCCTGACGCCGACCGCGGCCGATGTGACCGAAGCGCATGCGCATATCCGCGAAAAGCTCTCGGAGAAACTTGGCGCCGCTGCCGCCAAGATGCGCATTCTCTACGGCGGCTCGGTCAAGCCGTCCAATGCGGTTGAACTGCTCGGCGTCAGGAATGTGGATGGCGCGCTGGTTGGCGGCGCCAGCCTGAAGGCGGCCGATTTCCTCGGTATCGCCGAGGCCTATCGCAGCATTTCAGGCTAAGTTTCACGACGAAGGACGGGGCTTATCCCGTCCCAATTCGTTGCAAAGGGCGCGTTGCTTCCCATATTCCGGCCACGGGCTTGGAAATGCCGTGAAAGCATTGTATTGAGCCGCCTCCAATTCACCGGTCGTGTCCGCGGCCGGGCAAGGCCTTGCCAGGATAAACTATGCAAACCGTACTGATCGTCATCCATCTCATGGTCGTGCTCGCCCTCGTCGGCGTGGTGCTGCTGCAACGCTCCGAAGGCGGCGGCCTTGGCATTGGAGGCGGATCGGGCTTCATGACGGCGCGCGGCGCCGCCAACGCGTTGACCCGGGCAACGGCGATCCTGGCGGCGGCTTTCTTCGTCACGTCGCTGACCTTGTCGATCATTGCCCGCTACGGCGAAAAGCCGATCGACATTCTCGATCGCGTCCCCGCGACCTCGGACGGCGCCGGCAAGGGCGTGCTCAACCAGTTGCCTGGCACGACGACCCCGGCACCGGCCGGCAGCACCACCCCGACGCCGCCGTCGGGCAATGGCGCGGCGACGACGCCTGCGCCGGCAGCTCCGGCCACCGCCCCCGCCTCTGGTGCAACGCCGCCGGCAAGCAACGGCACCACCAACACGGCGCCCGCGGCACCGCAGGTCCCGAACCAGTAACCTCATCTGGTCCAAACCGCGACCTGTGATCGTTTGAACACAGTCGCGGCAAATGCTGCGCGATCACGAAGATTCAACGGGCAGCAGCGTGGTCTCGCGCTTGAGGCATCCGCGCTTATTCGACTATAGATTGCACGCGGCATTTTCGGTGTCCTTGGGGGACGCCGGGCGACGCCGTGGGCAACAAGCATTGAACGATCGGATCTTCGCCATGCAGCTTCGCAGCTTCATTTTCCTGGGACTTTGCGCCGTACTCGGCTTGAGTTCCCCGGCTTTCGCCGGCGTGCCGGCCAATTTGGCCGCCAATCAGTCGGTCGACAAAACCGACGCCATCAACGTCGCAGTCAAGAGCGATGCGGCGCAGTTGAAGGCTCTCAAGAAGAAGAAAAGCCCGACACCGGACGATCTCGCCCAGATCAAGAAAATCGAGGCCAAGATCGCCGCCGACAAGGAAGACGCCAAGACCAAGGCGCTCGAAGCCAGGAAGCTGGCGTTGCGCGAGGCGGCCAAGGCCAAGGCCGACGCCGAACGGCAGGCCTTCCTGGCTAAGAAGGGAAAGAGCGCTTCTACAACGGCCGAAGTGGCTGACGCCAAGCCGGCCAAGAAGACCACAAAGGTCATCGAGCCGATCGAACCGATCACACCAATCCAGTCAGCCGAGCCGCTTCCGGCAGAAGCGATGAATGTCGCTCTGACCGGCAACAATGGTGAGCTTCGTAGCGAGGTCATCGGCCAGAAGCAGCCGAGCCGCGGCCTGTTCGCCGGCCTGTTCGGCGGCACCTCTTCCGGCTCGTCGATCAGCTATCTGCCCGAGACGCGGGCTCTCGACCGGGCTCTCGCCCAGAAGGACGCCAAGAAGCCGTTCAAGGTGAAGCCGGAATTCGTGCCGCAGGACGTGGAATTCACCGGCTATGAGCCGGGCACCATCGTCATCGACACCAGCGCGCGCCGTCTCTATCTCGTCGAATCGTTTTCGACCGCGCGTCGCTACGCGATCGCGGTCGGCCGTGAAGGCCTGCAGTTCAAGGGTACGGTCGCGGTGGGCGACAAGCAGGAATGGCCGCGCTGGATCCCGACGCTCGACATGCAGAAGCGCGAGCCCAAGCACTACGGCCAGTACAAGGACGGCATGCCCGGCGGCGGCCAAAACCCGCTCGGCGCCCGCGCCATCTACCTCTATGACGGCAAGAAGGACACGCATCTGCGCATCCACGGCACCATCGCGCCGCAGTCGATCGGAACCAGCGCTTCCAATGGCTGCTTCCGCATGATCAACGAGCACGTCATGGATCTCTACAGCCGCGTCAGGGTCGGCACCAAAGTCGTCATCATCTGACGTTTCCGCCATCCTGCCGAAAGGGCCGGCTCAGCCGGCCCTTTTGTTTTGCCTCGCTCACGACAAGCCTGTCCGGTCGTGATCCCCGGACAAACGAAAACCGTTTGTTCGAGAAAACCGGGTTCCACACTTCGGGATCATGGTCCGACGCCTTCTTGGGAAAAAACCTTCGCGGTGGTTTTTTCTCTGGCGGAATCAATCCAGCCGCGTTAAGCGATGACTCCCATGGCGCGATATGTATTCATCACAGGCGGCGTGGTTTCCTCACTTGGAAAAGGCATAGCCGCAGCGGCCCTTGGGGCTCTCCTGCAGGCGCGAGGCTATCGCGCACGCATCAAAAAACTCGACCCGTATCTCAATGTCGATCCCGGCACGATGTCGCCGTACCAGCATGGCGAGGTGTTCGTCACCGATGACGGTGCGGAGACCGATCTTGACCTTGGTCACTACGAGCGCTTCACCGGCCGCTCGGCCAATCAGCAGGACAACATCACCACCGGCCGCATCTACAAGAACATCATCGAGCGCGAGCGGCGCGGCGACTATCTCGGTGCCACCGTGCAGGTCATTCCGCACGTCACCGACGAGATCAAGAATTTCGTCCTCAACGGCAATGACGACTATGATTTCGTGCTGTGCGAGATCGGCGGCACGGTCGGCGACATCGAGGCGATGCCGTTCCTCGAGGCGATCCGTCAGCTCGGCAACGACCTGCCGCGCAACAATGCCGTCTACGTGCATCTGACCTTGATGCCCTACATTCCGACGGCGGGTGAGCTGAAGACCAAGCCGACCCAGCATTCGGTCAAGGAACTGCGCGGCATCGGCATCGCGCCCGACATCCTTCTGGTTCGCGCCGACCGCGCCATTCCCAAGGAAGAGCGCAGAAAGCTGTCGCTGTTCTGCAATGTCCGGGAAAGTGCCGTCATCCAGGCGCTCGACGTGCCGCACATCTACGACGTGCCGATGGCCTACCACAAGGAAGGGCTCGATTCGGAAGTGCTGGCCGCCTTTGGCATCGACCCTGCGCCGAAGCCGCGCATGGAGCCCTGGCAGAAGGTGTCGGACCGCATCCACAGCCCGGAAGGCGAGGTGACCATCGCCATCGTCGGGAAATACACTGGCCTCAAGGACGCCTACAAATCGCTGATCGAAGCGCTTTCGCATGGCGGCCTGGCCAATCACGTCAAGGTCAAGCTCGACTGGATCGAATCGGAGATCTTCGAGAAGGAGGATCCGACGCCTTGGCTGGAAAAGGTGCATGGCATCCTGGTTCCCGGCGGCTTTGGCGAACGCGGCTCCGAAGGCAAGATCCTGGCGGCGAAATTCGCGCGCGAGCGCAAGGTGCCGTATTTCGGCATCTGCTTCGGCATGCAGATGGCCTGCATCGAGGCGGCGCGGTCGCTGGCGGGCGTCGAGCATGCCTCCTCGACCGAGTTCGGCCCGACCAACGAGCCCGTCGTCGGCCTGATGACCGAATGGCTGAAGGGCAACATGCTGGAGAAGCGGCGGGAAACCGGCGATCTCGGCGGCACGATGCGTCTCGGCGCCTATCAGGCCGACCTCGCCAAGGGCTCCAAGATCGCCGAGATCTATGGCGACACGCAGATTTCCGAACGCCACCGCCACCGCTACGAGGTCAATATCGACTACAAGGAGCGGCTAGAGGATTGCGGCTTGGTGTTTGCCGGCATGTCGCCAGACGGCGTGCTGCCGGAGACGGTCGAATATCCCGACCATCCCTGGTTCATCGGCGTCCAGTATCACCCTGAGCTGAAGAGCCGGCCGCTCGATCCGCATCCGCTGTTCGCCAGCTTCATCGAGGCTGCCGTGGAACAGTCTCGCCTGGTGTAGGCACCCGCCAGGCGGAGCCTCTCATGCAGACCTATGTCGCGCTCCTCTACAGCATCATCCTGGGTGAGGGGCGCCGGGTCGTCATGGCGGACCTCAAGGCGATGGCGGAAGGCCTCGGCTTGAGGAATGTTCGCACGCTGGTGGCGACGGGAAATCTGGTCTTCGAGGCTGAGAGGACCGCGACTGCCGCGCTTGAGAAGCGGCTGGAGGCCGCCTTCGAAACGGCCTTTGACCGCCACGTCGACATCATTGTTCGTGGCGCTGGAGATTGGCAGAAACTCGCGTCGCGCAATCCATTCCCAACCGAATCGGAGGAAGCCGGGGATCAGGTCGCGGTGCGTGTGATGCGCAAGCCTGTGGCCGAAGATGTCCTGTCGGGGCTTCAGGCCTATGCCGCCGAGGACGAGAAGGTGCTCTTGATCGGCGGCGACATATGGCTTGTGTTTTCGCGCGAACGGCCAAGCTCGCGGCTGCTTGCGGCCGCCAATCACAAGCGCCTGGGCATAGGCACGTCGCGCAACTGGAACACGGTGCGCAAATTGGCGGAGATGGTTGGCAGTAGGGAATAGGGAATCTGTTTGTGTATTCCCCTAGCCCCTACTGCCTACTGCATCACTTTCAGGCTTTCGCTATCTTGGCGCCCGCACCCACGGCGGCGGTGCGCAGCACGTAGTAGATGATGCCGGCAATCGCCACGCCGAAGAACCAGCCATAGACGCCCCACCAGGACGGCAGCCAGTTGGTGAAGTTCGGCAATATCGACGAGAAGACGGCACCGATGCCAGCCGCGATGAAGGCATTGACGTGCCAGCCGCCCTGGAAGCGGAACTCGCCGTCCTCACGATACAGCGCCTCGACGTCGACCTCGCCTTTGCGGATCAGGTAATAGTCGACCATCATGACACCGAAGATCGGCCCCATCGTCGCGCCGATGATGCCGACGAAATGCGCCGCACTGCCTTCCCACGGCGCGAAGGGATAGAGCACAAGTGCGATGAGTGCTGCGATGTAGCCGCCCTTCTTGAAGTCGATCTGACGCGGGAAGACGTTGGAGAAGTCGAAGGCTGGCGAGACGAAGTTGGCGACGACGTTGATGCCGAGCGTGGCAACCGCGAAGGTCAGGGCCGCGAGCGCCGCCAGGAACCAGCTGTCGAACTTGGCCGAGATCTGGTCGGGATGCAGCAGCACTTCGTGGTAGACGTCATAGGCGGCAATGGTGGTGACGCCGGCGACCAGCGAGAACAGGATGAGGTTGACCGGAAGGCCCCAGATGTTGCCTTTGCGCAGCGCCGCCTTGTCCGGCGCGTAGCGGGCGAAGTCGCAGAAATTGAGATAGAGCGCCGAGAAATAGGTCACCCAGATCGCCGCGACCCCGAAGAGCGCCGTCCACGATCCGGGATCGCCCGGAATGCCGGCATCGGCGGTCTTTTCGCGCAGCACGTCCATCGGAATATCGCTGGTAAAGGCGAAGCTCCCCGATTTGACGCAGAGATAGATGGCCAGGAGCAGCATCATCACCCAGACGGCAGGCCCCGCCCAATCCTGGAAGCGGCGCACTGTTTCCATGCCCTTCTGGATGATCAGCAGCTGCAGCGCCCAGATGATGACGAAGCAGATCACTTCCAGCGTGGAATGGCCGAGAAGATGCGAGGTCTTGTTGAATTCGTCGAACCATTGCAGGCGAGTGAGCAATGCCACGATGGCGCCGGAGGCGGCGGCCGTCTGCGCGCCGTACCAGAAGCAGGCGACGATGGCGCGCACCAAGGCCGGTATGTTGGCACCCCAGATGCCGAAGGAGGCGCGGGCGAGCACGGGGTAGGGCACGCCAGTCTTGACGCCGGCATAACCGACCATGTTCATCAGCGCGTAGATGATCAGCGAGCCGATGCCGATAGCAATGATGAAATTGACGAAGCCGCCGCAGAACAGGAACAGGCTGGCGGCGAGATAATAGCCCCACAGGCTGTGAACGTCCGATGTCCAGACGTTGAAGATCGAGAATGGTCCCCAGTTTCGAACTTTGGCCGGAGCGAGATCCTCGTTGTACAGGTCAGGCGATGCGCCTTGTATGGTCACTGCAATGTCCTCCCCTTGATTGGCCACGCGCCTCCACGCGATAGCCGTGCAGGTTAAGCCTGACGCTGGGGAACCGACAAGCAATCCATTTGCCGGCTTTGGCCTTAAAGATATTCAATGCGAACGGCGATTATCGAGGGGTCGCAATGGTGGGCCACTGTTGGATATCAACAGTTCTGGTGATTCGAATTCGGGTGCCGCTTCTCCGCCTAGGCGATGGCCATGACCCGCTTGTGGTCCTCGACTTCCGACAACAGCCAGTCCTGAAACAGGCCGGTGCCCGGCTTGTTGCCGATGCTGCGGCGCTGATGCAGGTAGATGCCGGCCGGATAGGTATGGCGGGCCTGAAACGGCGCGACAAGTTTGCCTTGCTGCAGCAGATCCTGCGCCATCATCGTATCGGCGAGCGCAATTCCGGCGCCATTGATTGCCTCGCGCATGATGAGCGTACAGTCATCCAGCGTCGTGCTGGATTTCGGCGTCGTGTCCAAAACGCCTTCCTGCTCCAGCCAACGCTTCCATCTCATGCTCTCGCATTCGTGGATAAGATGATGGTTGACCAGATCGGCGGGCGATCGCAGCGGCACGGGCCCATCGAGCAATGAGGGCGCACAGACCGGCGTCAGAACCAGCGGGATCAAAAGCGTCAGGGCCGGGCCGGCCTTGTAGACGAACTCGTCGACAATGGCCAAATCGAAGTTGGCGCGCTTGCCTGACGTCGAGATCTCCAGCTCCACGGTCGGATGCAGCTTGCGAAAGTTCGGCAACCGGTCCGCCAGCCAAAGGTTCAGGACCGCCGGGACGCACAAGACCCGGACGCGTTGGGTCCTGCCGTGGCTTGGGCCATCGGCGAGGCTGACGTCGTCGGTGGCGCGCCAGATGGCCTCGAACGCTTCGGAGAGGCTGCGCGCATAGTAGGAGCCCCTGATGGTCGGTGTTATCTGGCGAAAGCCGCGTTCGAACAGATCCTGGCCGAGATTTCTTTCGAGCGCACGGATATGGCGGCTGATGGCCGAGGGTGTCAGGTGCAGCTCTTCGGCCGCATCCTTGATGCTGCCGAGACGTGCGGCGGCCTCGAAAGCTCGCATGCCATTGAGTGAAGGTAGGGCCATTGGCCGATCATGAATTGTCAGTTGAGTTTTTGTCAATCGACTTGGGCGAAATTGGCGTTTGATCGCCTGGCCTGTTCGGCGCTACCCAAAAGGCAAGAGCGACTAAGTCGCCATCAGAAAACGATTTCTTGGGGCCTCCGGCACCATTCCACCAAGGGCAGAGACCGGCAACAGGTTTAGCCATTGGCGGGCGAAGCGATGCACGCTGAGCCGAGGCCGAAGTCGTCAGCAAATGGGAGAATGCCAGTCTATGCCTCAATCGCCAGTGCCGGTCTTTGAAACGGCGGACGGGATTTCCTCGGAAACCGCTGTCGTCGTGATCTTGCGAACCGCCCAGACAGGCTTTGGCCCGCGGGCAGCGGCACTGGACGCTGATGTGAGCGGGATCCTGTCGCGTGCCTGCTCCGACCCGGCCACCTTGGCCGAATCCGGCACGTGCATCGATCTCATCGCCCCCCAGGGCGTGACGGCCCGGCGCGTGATCGTCCTGGCCCTTGGCAAGGCCGAGGCCGTAACCGCCCTGTCACTGGCGCGCGCCGGCGGTTTGCTTGCCGCGCATCTGGAAGGCAAGTGCGAGTGCGCCGCGACGCTTGTCCTCGACCCCATTGACGGCATTGACCTGCCCGCAGCCGAGATCCTGGCGCGCGTCGCGCTGGGCATGCGGCTGCGGCGCTATCGTTTCGACATGCGCAACCGGCGCCAGGGGGCGGGAGCGGACCGGACCTTGCGGGTACAGCTGGTCGGAGCAAGCAGTGCGGATCTGACCCCGGCACTGGCGCGGATCAATGCCATCGCGGACGGTGTCGAATATGCGCGCACGCTGGTCAACCTGCCGCCGAACCATCTCCACCCCGACAATTTCCACGATCATCTGGAGCCGCTGCGCGAAGCCGGCATCGACGTCGAGATACTCGATCCATCGCGGCTGAAGGAGCTCGGCATGAACGCGATCCTGGCCGTGGGTTCCGGGTCGGTGCGGCCGCCGCGCGTCGCGGTGCTGCGCTATCGCGGCAAGGGCGCTCCTTCCCAACCGATGGCTTTCGTCGGCAAGGGCGTGTGTTTTGACTCCGGCGGCCTCTGCATCAAGCGCGGCGAGCAGATGTTCGACATGAAGGCCGATATGGGCGGCGCGGCCGCCGTGGTCGGCCTGCTGATCGCGCTTGCCCGGCAAGGCAGCCCGGTGCATGCCGTCGGCGTTCTCGGCATTGCCGAGAACATGCCGTCCGGCACCGCGCTCAAGCCGCGCGACATCGTCACCACGGCGTCAGGACAGACGGTCGAGGTGTTCGACACGGACGCGGAAGGGCGCCTGATCCTGGCCGATTGTCTCTATTATGCCGCCTCGCGCTTCAACCCGTCGGTGATCGTCGATCTGGCGACGCTGACCTATTCGGTGATGCGCGGCCTGGGATCGATCTTTGCAGGTCTTTTCAGCACCGACGATGCTATCGCGTCGCAGATGATCGCTGCGGGGGAAACGGTTGGCGAGCGGTTCTGGCAACTGCCGCTCGACAAGGCCTATGACGAGGGCCTGCAATCGCCCTTCGCTGACATCCGGCACCACGCCAAGGACATGGAAGACGGTGACGCGCCTTACGCGGCGGCGTTCCTGCGCCATTTCACCGAGGATCGTCCCTGGGTGCATCTCGACATCGCCGGCAAGGAAATGGCCGACGCGGACCGTCCGCTCGGCCGCGAAGGCGCCACGGCGTTCGGCGTGCAGATGCTGGAAGAGTGGGTGCAGACCAGGCTGAACTAGGCGCCTGCTGTCGGGGACAGAAACGAAATGCGTTCAAACGTGATGGGAACCGGGATGTCGTCAGAGGTCGCTAGCAAAGAGGGACGAGCCGCGTTCGGCAGTTACGAGACCTGGTATCGTATTTCTGGCGATCTCGATGCCGACAAGCCCCCGGTGGTGATCCTGCATGGCGGGCCGGGCGCCGCCCACAACTACGTCGATGCCTACAAGCATCTCGCCCGACGGGACCGCGCCGTCATCCACTACGACCAGTTGGGTTGCGGCAATTCCACTTTGCTGCCGGAGAAAGGCGCCGAATTCTGGACGCCACGGCTTTTCATCGACGAGCTGGAAAATCTCGTCGATCATCTCGGCATCCGCGCAGGCTTCCATGTGTTAGGTCAGAGCTGGGGCGGCATGCTGGGCGCCGAGTATGGGGTAACGCGGCCGAATGGCCTGAAGTCGCTGACCATCGCCAACTCGCCGGCTTCGATGAAGCTTTGGGTCGAAGAGGCCAACCGGTTGCGCGCCGACCTCCCCGGGGACGTGCAGGAGACACTGACCCGGCACGAGCAGGCCGGCACGACGGAAGATCCGGCCTACCAGGCAGCGACGATGGTGTTCTACGAGCGGCATGTCTGCCGGGTCGTGCCTTTCCCACCGGAGGTGACGGAGACCTTCGACCAGGTCGTGCGCAACCCCACTGTCTATCATCTGATGAACGGGCCGAACGAGTTCCATGTCATCGGAACGCTGAAGAACTGGAGCATCATCGATCGGCTGCAGGCCGTCGATGTTCCGACACTGATCATCTCCGGACGCTACGACGAGGCCACGCCCGCGACCGTGCAGCCCTTCAAGGACGGCATCAAGGGATCGCGCTGGGAGATATTCGAGCATTCCAGCCACATGCCGCATGTCGAAGAGCAGGACGCGTGCATGCGGGTGGTGGGCGACTTCCTGGACGACAACGACAACTGAGAAAAGGGGAACCAAGACATGAAGAAACTGCTTTTGGCCGCATCAGCCGCGGCACTGCTGGCCGGCACGTGGCTCGCTCCGGCACAGGCTGAATATCTCAAGGAGCACCGAGGTGGCACCATCCGCCTTCTGGCCCGCTCCGCGGCGGGAACGCTCGATCCGCACATCAACTATACCGACCAGGGCTGGCAGATGTACCAGCCGATCTATGACGGCCTGGTGGCCTTCCGCAAGGCCGAGGGCATGGACGGCTTCACCATCGTCCCCGATCTGGCCGAGGCGCTGCCGCAGGTCAGCAATGACGGCAAGACCTTCACCTTCAAGCTGCGCAAGGGCATCAAGTTCTCCAACGGCCAGGATATGGGCGTCAAGGACGTCGTCGCCTCCTTCCAGCGCATCTTCAAGGTTTCCGGGCCGACTTCCGGCACCTTCTATGCCGGCATTGTCGGCGCCGACAAATGCCTGGCCGATACCAAGAACTGCACGCTGGACGGCGGTGTCGTCGGCGATGAAGCGGCCGGTACCATCACCCTCAATCTCACCAAGCCCGACGCAGAGATACTCTACAAGCTTGCCTTGCCGCATGCCGTGGTGCTGCCGGCGGATACGCCCGCCGAAGACATGGGCTCCAAGCCCATTCCCAGCACCGGCGCCTACATGATCTCCGCCTTCGACCCCAACAAGGGCATGACGGTGTCGCGCAACCCGAACTTCAAGCAGTGGAGCGAGGAAGCGCAACCTGACGGCTACCCGGATGTCGTCCAGTATGATTTCGGCCTGTCCGAGGAAGCGGCCGTGACGGCGATCCAGAACGGCGAAGCGGACTGGATGTTCGATGCGCTGCCGAGCGACCGCCTGGGCGAACTTGGCAGCAAGTCCATGGACCAGCTGCACATCTCGCCGCTTTCGGCGTGGTGGTATGCACCCCTGAACAACCGTCTCGCGCCGTTCGACAATGAAAAGGCGCGCCAGGCCGTTGCCTATGCGATCGATCGCAACACGCTGGTCAAGCTGTTCGGTGGCAAGGTGCTGGCCTCGCCGGTCTGTCAGATCCTGCCGCCGGACTTCCCCGGCCATGAGGACTATTGCCCCTTCACCAAGAACCCCGGTGCCAAATGGTCGGCGCCGGATCTCGACAAGGCAAAGCAACTCGTTGAGGAATCGGGCACCAAGGGCCAGAAGGTGACCATTATCGTCGAGGACACCGCCATTTCGCGGTCGATCGGCGTCTACCTGCAGAGCGTGCTGACCACCATCGGCTATGTCGCCGACGTCAAGCCGATCTCGTCCAACATCCAGTTCACCTACATCCAGAACACCAACAACAAGGTGCAGATGTCGGTCACCCAATGGTACAAGGACTATCCTGCGGCTTCCGACTTCCTGAACATCCTGTTCAGCTGCGCCTCCTTCCGTGAAGGTTCGGATGCCTCGATCAACATCGCCGGCTTCTGCGACAAGGACATCGACGCCAAGATGCAAAAGGCGCTGGATCTCGGCGTGACCGACCAGAAGGCCGCAGACAAAATGTGGGCCGAAATCGACAAGCAGGTCACGGACAAGGCGCCGGCAGTCGGTCTCTTCACGCCGAAGCGGCTTGACTTCGTCAGCAAACGGGTTGGCAATTTCAAGTTCAACCGGCAGTTCAACTGGATGATCACCCAGTCCTGGGTGCAGTAACGAACTGCGGAGGGCACGTCCGTGTCGAACCAAGCCGTCGCCATGCCGCGCAAGACGCGAGGGCCCTGGGCCGTCGCGTTTGCGAAGCTGGCAAGGGACAGGGCTGCCATGGCATCCCTGGCCGTGTTCCTCCTCATCGTGCTGGCCTGCCTCAGCGCGCCTCTCTACGCGAAGTGGGCCGGCGTGGACCCCTTCGCCTCGACGCTCGACGCCGTCATCCAGATCGACGGCGCCGACGTTCCGGTGATGGAACAATCGACCGAGGGGCTGGGGCTCGGCTACACGCCGCTCGGTCCGACCTGGCGGCTCGGCAATTATTTCCTCGGCGCCGACAGCCAGGGGCGCGATGTCATGGCCCGAATGCTCTATGGCGGGCTGAGCTCGCTGCTGATCTCCGGTGCGGCCACCATCTTCACCCTGATCATCGGCACGGCGGCGGGATTGATCGCAGGCTATTTCGGCGGCATCACAGATACGGTGCTGTCGCGCCTGCTGGATGTCCTGTGGGCCTTCCCGATCTATCTGCTGGCGATTTCGCTTTCCATCGTCACCATCGCGCAAGGCATCAGGATCGGGCCGATCGATATCGAGTCCGGCAGCCTATGGTTGCCGGTCATCATCATCGGCATCGTCTATGTGCCCTATGTGGCGCGTCCGATACGCGGGCAGGTGCTGTCTCTGCGCCACAGCGAATTTGTGCTGGCCGCGATCAATCTCGGCGTGCCGGGATGGCGCATCCTGTGGCGCGATATCCTGCCCAACATCACCACCACGCTCATCGTCTTCGTACCGTTGATGATGGCGCTGAACATGCTGACGGAATCTGCACTTTCCTTCCTGTCGATCGGCGTGCAGCCGCCCGCCGCGAGTTGGGGCACCATCATCCAGGACGGGCAGGCGCTGCTCTACACCAGGCCGCTGGTGGCGCTGGTGCCGGGCCTGGCCATCGCGGTGTCCGTCATGGCGCTCAATGTCTTCGGCGACGGCCTGCGCGACGCGCTCGACCCGCGCTCCAAGGTTCGGTTGGGGCGCGACTGATGATCTATGCCATCCTGCGCCGTTTCGGTCAGATGCTGTTCGTGATGTTCGGTATCTCGGTCATCGTCTTCCTGATCTTCTTCGCGACGCCGGGCGCCGACCCGGCGGCGCGCATCGCCGGGCGCAATGCAACAGCCGAAGTGCTGGAAGCGGTGCGCCACAATTTCGGCTTCGACCGGCCGCTCTACGTGCAATATGTGAAGATGATGGAGAAGATCTTCGTCACCGGCGACCTGACCTCCTTCGTCAATCGCGGCTGGAAGGTGGTGCCGGCGGTGATGGATTCGATCCCCGTCACGCTCTCGCTGGTGTTCGGGGCGGCGATCCTTTGGGTGGTTGTCTCCATCATCATCGGCATCGTTGCCGCCGCCACCCGCGACAGCTGGCTGGACAAGCTGCTGATGGCTTTGGGCCTGCTCGGCATCTCCATGCCGGTCTACTGGCTGGGCGAGGTGATGAACCTGATCACTCAGAGCCGCTACCACGACAGCTGGGCATTCTCATGGGTCCCGCCGCTTGGCTACAAGAATTTCTCCGACGATCCCAAAGGCTGGTTCCTGACGCTGGTCATACCCTGGATCACGTTGGCCATTCTCTACATCGGCATTTACGGGCGCGTGCTGCGCGCCGCTATCATCGAATCCTTGCAGGAGGACTTTATCCGCACGGCCAGGGCCAAGGGCCTGTCGGAGACGCGCATCCTGCTGCGCCATGCCTTGCGCACATCGCTCATCGCGTTCGTCACCTTGTTCGGTCTGGACTTCGGCGCGCTGGTGGGCGGCTCGGCGCTGCTGACCGAGGTGGTGTTCGGGCTGCACGGCATCGGCAAGCTCACTTATGACGCGCTGCAGAATCTCGACCTGCCGATGATCATGGCAACGGTGATGTATGCGTCCATGTTCGTGGTCATCGCCAATGCGGTCGTCGATTTCGTCTACATCCTTCTCGATCCGCGCCTGAGGACATCATGATACTGTCGGTGCGCGACCTCAAAGTATCCTTCCGCACCAATGACGGTCTGGTGCGGGCGATCGATGGCGTTTCCTTCGATCTCGAGGAAAGCGAGATCCTCGGCGTCGTCGGCGAATCCGGGTCCGGCAAGACGGTGTCGCTGCTGGCGGTGATGGGCCTCATCACCGATCCGAACGCCAGCATCGAAGGCTCGATCCGCTACAAGGGCCGTGAATTGGTGGGGCTGCCGGCGCGGGAGCTGAGGCGGCTGCGCGGCAACGAGATCGCGATGATCTTCCAGGATCCGATGACGGCGCTGACGCCGGTCTACACGATCGGCTGGCAGATCGCCGAACAGATCCGCGCGCACCAAAATATCAGCAAAGCCAAGGCGATGGTGCGCGTCGAAGAACTGCTGGCCGAGGTGAATTTTCCCAATCCGCACGAGGCGATGTCGCGCTACCCGCACCAGCTTTCCGGCGGCATGCGGCAGCGCGCGGTGATCGCGATGGCCTTGTCCTGCAATCCGGCGCTGCTGGTGGCGGACGAGCCGACCACGGCGCTCGACGTCACGGTGCAGGCCGGCATTCTCGACCTCGTGCGCAAGCTGCGCGCGACGCACAAATCGGCTGTGGTCTTCATCACGCACGACATGGGCGTGGTCTCCGAACTCGCCGACCGGGTGATGGTCATGTATGCCGGCCGCGTGGTGGAACGTGGCAGCCGCATGGAACTATTTTCCGACCCACGACATCCCTATACGCGTGCGCTGCTGGGTTCGATCCCGCCGCTGACCGGTGAAAAGCCGCGCCGCCTGCCGGCCATTCCCGGTTCGCCGCCATCGCTGCTCCGATTGCCGCAGGGCTGCGCCTTCGGCCCGCGATGCCCGGTGCACTACGAGCCCTGCGTGACCGACAGGCCAGAGCTTGGCATCGGCACTCACGCCGCGGCGTGCTTCCGGGTGGCGCAGGCATGAGCGGACCGATGACCGACAGCCCAATCCTCGAAACGCGTTCACTCGGCAAGCGCTTCGCGATCGGCACCCGTTTCTCCGCCGCAGGCAAGCGAACCGTCCATGCGGTCGACAATGTTTCGCTGACCGTGCGGCGCGGCGAGACGGTCGGCCTGGTCGGCGAATCCGGCTGCGGCAAGTCCACGCTGGCGCGCTGCCTGGTGAGGCTCTACGAAATATCCGACGGAGAGCTGCTGTTCGAAGGCGAGGACATCACCTCGAAATCGCTGTCCGAACTGAGGCCGCTGCGCCGCCGCCTGCAAATGGTCTTCCAGGACCCGTCAGCCTCGCTCAATCCGCGCCGGCGCGTCGGTGATCTGGTGGCCGAGCCGCTGCGCATCCACGGCAAGCTTTCCTCGCGCGAGATCACCGCGCGTGTCGCGGAATTGTTCGAACTCGTCGGCCTGCTGCCGGACCATGTCATGCGCTATCCCCACGAATTCTCCGGCGGCCAGCGCCAGCGGGTCGGCATCGCGCGGGCCATCGCGCTCAATCCCGATCTGGTCGTGCTGGATGAACCGGTCTCCGCACTCGACGTCTCGGTGCAGGCGCAGATCGTCAACCTGCTTGCCGATCTGCAGGAGAAGCTGAACCTCACCTACATCTTCATCGCCCACGACCTGTCGGTGGTGCGCCAGGTGTCGACCCGCATCGCTGTCATGTATCTCGGCTCGATCGTCGAGGAAGGGCCGGCCGAGGCGGTGTTTGCGACATCAGCCCATCCCTACAGCCAGGCGCTGATCTCGGCGGTTCCGGTCGTTGAGACCACGCCCAGCGGGACGCGCAAGCGCATCATCCTCACTGGCGACGTGCCGAGCCCGCTCAAGCCGCCATCCGGCTGCCGTTTCCACCCAAGATGCCCGATCGCGGTCGAGCGATGCCGCACGGAACGGCCGGAGCTGAGGGAGTATCGACCCGGCCGCAAAGTGGCCTGCCACTTCCCCGCGGTTTAGCTGGCGACCATCGACCAAAAGATTTTTTAAAGGTTCTGTTTTCTGTATGGAACCAACCGCAAGACTGTGCGTTTCATAAGGTTCGATCGGGCGGCATCGCGATCGACCGGGAGGAAACGATGGACTACCTGCATTTCTTTGCGCCCGTGCGAATCTCGCGCGGGCAGGGACACCCTGTAGAAGAAGTGGATAGTGTCGCCGAGGCGATGGTTTTCTTGCGTAAATGGCCGACGGGACGACGTGGGCCAGTGTATCAGTGCGCGCTGAATTGCTGCTCGGCAGCTTTGTCGGGGCAGATGTCGGCGGAGGAGGCCAGGAAGGCATTCACCGGCTTTGCCCGGATCACGCGGCTTCTGGACGACGACATGGCGCTGCCCGTCCCCGGCGAAACCATGGCGGACGTATACGCGCTGCGGCGGTAGCCGCACCCGGATTGCCGAACGCAAGGACTGCGGTCATGACGGCCGCAGTGTGTTGACGCGCCCGTGGTGACGTGGCCGGCCGGTTTTCCCGGAAGGCCTAATCCCAAGCGACGGAATAGCGGTCGATCACCCAAAGCCAGGAGCCGTCGGCCTGCCGCCGGGCAACCTCGCTGGTGACGTCGCCGTCGGGAAGTCGGGTCGAGGTGAGGGCAAGGTCGCCGCAAATGAGCGCCGGCCGCTGTTCTCCGACCGCAAACTTCCGTCCGGACGTAACGATCTCGGCATAGTAGTCACGAATGGCTTCATGGCCGCGCAGAAAACGTCCGCCGCCGCAGTCGATCACGGCATCCGCCTCGAACAGCGCGACCATGCCATCGACGTCGCCCGCATGCTGTCTCGCTATCAGCATGGGCTCCAGCTGCTGAGGGTCGTAGGCGCGCTTTCCCGCACTCGGATCGTTCATTGAGCGCGCCTATGAAGGAAGTTGGGATGCGTGGATCCGCCGTGGTGCAAACTTACTGGACCACTCCCGCGTCGAAACGAGCATATGGCTCATGGCGCCGGCGTGCCCGCAGCCCCCAGTTCGTCGGCGGCTTCACTGATCCCGTGCGCAGCCGCGCGTTCGAGCCAAAGGCGAGCGGCAACCGGGTCGCACTCCCCGGCGAGGCCTTTCAAGAGATAACGTCCGAGCATGAATTGGGCTTGGCTATGCCCGCGTCCGGCAGCGGCGGCGTACCATTTCTGCGCTGCCGCCTGATCGGCCGGCAGGCCGTGGCCGGCTCCGTACAGCGCGCCAATCGCAAACATCGCCCCGGCGTGACCGTCGGCGGCGGCCTGCTCAAACAGCTGCATTGCAGCCTCGGGCTCGGGCATGCCGCCGCGCCCATTGAGCAGCATCTCTGCGAGCGCCACGCGTGCGTCGAGCACGCCGGCGTCGGCCGCCCGCGCAAACCACACGCGGGCCTGAGTTGGGTCGGCCGCCACGCCGCGTCCATCCTGGAGGAGGCGGGCATACATATATTGCGCCTCGGCGACGCCTTCGGCCGCGCGCCGCAGCCAGTGTGCCGCTTGCCCCTCGTCCTGGCGAACGCCGACGCCCTTGGCGAAGCAGAGCCCAAGGTTGAATGCCGCGATGAGGTCGCCCGATGATGCGGCCGCCTCGAACCATCCGGCAACGCTTGCACCGTCATCCGGGTCGCCGGCTCCTCCGAGGATAAGATTGGCGAGGTCTGTCTGTGCCTGCTGATTGCCGCCATTTGCGGAAGAGCGCAGCCAGCGCGCTCCTTCCTCGACATCCTCAGCCACACCATTTCCCGTCAAATAGAGCGAGGCCAAAGCGCGGGCAGCGGCTTGGTGGCCCCCTTCGGCCGCCCGCCGGTACCAATTCGCGGCTTCTGCAAAGTCCGGCCGCTGCGTCTTGGCATAGCGATCGCCCAACATATAGGCTGCCTCGATATTGCCGGCCAAGGCAGCACGCCGCATCCATGCCTCCCCGGCAGCGACATCTTGGCCGACGAGTGCACCGTCGATCAGTGCCAGTCCCAACCGGAACTGGGCGGAGGGCAGGCCCTTCTCTGCAGCAGCCCGATACAGTTGAGCGGCTGCTGCCATGTCGCTTGCTACGCCGAGCCCGTGCTCGGTAAGGACCGCAAGAAGATAGGTCGCGGTCGGCAGGCCGGCGTCGGCCGCACGCCTTACCTCTTCCGCAATCCGAACTCTGTTTTCGCGTTTGCCGCGGCGGGCCAGCGACAGGGCAAAGCCAAGGCACCCTTCGGCGCAGCCGGCAGCAGCCGACTTCTCGTACCAGCGGTGTGCGGCATCGACATCGCGCATCGATGCGGGGCCGCTGGTAAGGATATAACCGAGGATCGCCTGTCCCGTGGCCGAGCCTGCCTCGGCCGCCTTGGTGGCAAAGTCGAAAGCGGCCGTGAAGTCTGGTTTTCCCGGGGAATCAGGCTTGAACAAGTGCTCCGAGGGTCCCTTGCCGTCGGCTTCCGCCGTCACCAGCCCGGTGACGTAGAGCGCGGCGAGAAGCGCCTGCGCATCCGCGCTCCCGTGGTTCGCCGCCCGCAGCAGCCATCGCGCGCCTTCCATACGGCTCGGTGGCACACCGGCGCCTTCCAGATAGCAACGCGCGACCCGGTACTCGGCGTCAACGATCCCCGCGCGCGCCGCTTTCGCCATAAGCGGAAAGGCTTCAGCGGCCTTGCCGCTGTCAGCAAGCTGGATCGCCCGACGCAACACCGCCGACGGGAAGGCCAGACCAGTCAGCCGATCCAGGATTGTCATCGATCCGAGCCTCTGATTCCTCCAGTACTCTAAGGCTCCCGCATCGCCTCCTGGCCGATCGGGAGCATGACGCCGAGAAGGTACTTGAGTATCGTGCGCCGGCCGACCTTTACGTCGGCGGTCACCGGCATGCCGGGGCTGACGGCGAAACCGGCGGGAACGCCGTGGAGGGCGACCTGGTCGATGGAGATCCGCGTGCGATAGAATGGCTCGGCGTCGGAAGGCAACATGGCCAGGGAACTGTTCGGATCGCGCGCTTGCTCCTGTGCCGAGAAGGAATCTGGGCTGAGTGCCCGCACAGTTCCATGGGCGAGGCCGTATTGCGAATAGGGGAAGGTGTCGAACTTGATGACCACCGGGTCGCCGACATGCACAAAACCGCTGCTCCTGCCAACGATGTTTGTCTCGATCTCGAGGGGCGCGTCGGCCGGCACCAGCGTGATAAAGCGCTCCCCTGACTGCATGACCGAGCCGACGGAGACTTTTGCCACCGATTGAACGATGGCGTCTGATTGGCTCTTCAACTCGACCAACTGGTTTCGAAGCTTTGCCTTGTTGAGAAGTTCGCGGGCGTCGGAGATCCGCGTGCTTGCCTCCGACAGGCTCTGCGAGACTTCAGCGCGCCAGCCCTGAATGTAGCCGTCGCGCTCGGCGGCCACCGCTGCCTGTTGGCGTTTGGCGGCTTCCGCGGTCTGCTCGGCATTGCCGAGCGCCCGGGACATTTCCGCGCGGTTGTCCTCGGCCAGGAGCGTGTTGAGGCGGCTCCCCACCTGCCTTGCCTCGAGCTGCCTGCGCATCTGTTCGATCGAGTCGGCGACCGTCAGCCGCTGCCGGTAGCCGTCGGCATCGGATTGCGATCGCGAAATCACCGAGCTGAGTTCGTCGCGCTGGCGTTCGAAATTCTCCACCTTGGCGTCGTAGACCGCCTTGCGTTGCTCGAATATCGACACCTGCAGGGTCCAACTCGGGTCGAGGCCGTTGTAGGTGAACGCCTGGCCGCTGGCCTCCGCCTTCAACCGCGCCACCTCGGCTTCAAGTGTCGAGACCTGCATCGCCAGTGCCGCCTGGTCGGCCGAGGAAAAGGTCGCATCGAGGCGGGCAAGCAATTGGCCGGCCTGGACGCGCTGTCCTTCCCGCACCTCGATCGAGCGGACAATCGCTGTCTCCAGCGGTTGCACGACGATGTTGGGGGATTGCGAGACCACCAGCCCTCTGGTCGTCACCACCTGATCGACCGGTATCAGACCCGCCAGGGCGATCAGCGCGATGACCAGGCTGGAAACGATCCAGACGATGCCGCGCGCCGCCCGCGGAATAGGCGCATTGGCGACAGCCGTCGACGGCCACTGGAACTCGAGTATGGCCGGCGTAGTCGGATCTCTCGTTTCCATCCGGTGCCACCGAGCGGGAAGGGCGGTGAGAGAGGTGCTGCTCATGGGTTACCGGACCTGATGCGAATATGAGGCGCGCGACATGATCAAACCAGCCGCGGCGGGACGGCGACGGGGCGGCCGTGGCGGCCATCGAGGTGCCGGTTCTGCTGCGACCACAACTGGCGATAGAGCGCGCATCGTTCGAGCAAGGTCGCATGCGGCGCGACGTCGAGGACCTTACCCTGATCCATGACGAGGATGTTGTCGCACTCGGTCAGCGAGGCGAGCCGGTGCGAAACGATGATCATCGTGCGCCCGCTGGCGATGCGCATGAGGTTGGCGCTGACAACCGCCTCGCTCTCCGGGTCGAGTGCGCTGGTCGCCTCGTCGAGGATGAGAATGGTCGGATCGTGGATGAGCGCGCGCGCGATCGCCAGCCGCTGCTTTTGACCGCCTGATAGATTGGGCGAACCTTCCTCGATGTAGGTGTCGTAGCCATTCGGCATCCGCTCGATGAATTCCTGGGCGCCGGCGAGGTGCGCGGCGCGCATGGCGTCGGAAAGGGTCAGGCCCGGGCGCCCGGCGATGATGTTGTCGCGGATCGATCCGCGGAACAGAAAGTTGTCCTGCAGCACCACGCCAAGCCCTTGGCGCAAATGGCGCAGGTTGATTTCCTTGAGGTCGACGCCATCAAGCTTGAGGAACCCACTGTAGTCGCGGTTGATCCCTTGCAGGAGGCGGGCGACCGTCGATTTTCCCGACCCGCTGCGCCCAACAATGCCAAACATGCTGCCGGCGGGAATATGGAAGCTGACCCGGTCGAGCGCCGGTGTCTTGGTGGCGATATAGCTAAAGGTCAGGTCGCTGAACACGACCTCGCCGACCAGCTTGGGTCTCAGGCCGGTGGAATTCGAACTGCTCTCCAGCGGCCGGTTGAGGACCGACGCTGCCTCGCCGATCGCCGCACCGACCTCCTCGTAGTCTTCAACCAGTCGGGCCAGGCCAACCAGCGGCTGGGCCACACGCTGGGCGATCATCATGAAGGCGAACAAGCCGCCGACCATGTAGCCGGTGCGGTCGTTCATCGCGAGATAGGCGCCGATCAGCATGGTGCCGAGCACCATCACACGTTCGATCGGCGTGACCAGGGTCTGCGGCCAGCTTGCCAGCTGTCCGAAGGCGAGACGCGCCTTTCCCGCTTCGGCCACCCGCTCATCCCAGAGCGCCTTGCGCTGCGGCTCGAGACCGAGCGCCTTCACCGTCTTGATTCCGACGACCGTTTCGCCGAGCGCCGCCGACTTCCAGGTCTCGGCGTCGACCACCCGCTGATATCTGCCGCGCAGCGGCCTGAGGAAGGCGAGGATGATCAGCAGGATCACCACGGCGCAGGCCAGCACGATCCAGGCGAGGGAGGCGTTGATGTAGAACATCACCGGTACCAGCACGCACAGCGTGATCATATCCAGGAACGTGCTGAGGAGTTTTCCGGTCAGGAACTCGCGGATGCGATAGACCTGGGCGAGGTGATACATCGTCTCGCCAGCCGGATGCCGTTCGAAATAGTCGAGCGGCAGGCGTAACAGCCGGCTGAAGACGTGCAGCTGCAACTTGGTGTCCAGACGGGCGCCGACGACATTGATGATCAGCCGCCGTGCATGGCCAAGCAGTGTCTCATAGGCGAAAACCACGGCGATCACCGCCGACAACAGCACCAGCGTCGAGACGCTGTTGAACTGCAGCACCTTGTTGACCACCGTCATGACGATAAGCGGCGGCAGGATGGTCAGGACACTCAGCGTGAACGAGGCGATGGTGATATCGCGCAGGGCGTGGCTTTCGAGCCGCACCAGTTCGGCGAGCCAGCGAAGGGTGAAGGGCGCATCCGCCGCGACATAGGATCGTGTGGCGCGCAGCAGCAGTGCCTCGCCCGTCCACACCTGCGACAGCCGCAACTCGTCGATGGCGACGGCTTCACCATCGTCGGGTGCATCCGCGCTTTTCAGGAAGACGATGTTCCGCTCGGCGCTCGCCCCGGTGAGGAGAGCCGCGCCGCCATCGTTGAACAACAGGACGACCGGTCCGGTTTCCTGGAAACGCAAGAGGTGGGACCAGCGGATGCGCACGGCGCGCGACCACATGCCGGCGTCCTGCGCCCACTGCGACAGATCGGCGGCGGCCGGAATCGCGCTCGCGGCCCTGAATTCGTTCGGGTCGAGCTCGACGCCGTGATAGCGGGCGGCGCGCAGCATCGCCTTGAGGCGTGGCCCGATCTTGTCAAATTCGGCCGGACCGCCAGGGATCCGCGCCATGGTGCTCTCGCCGCCCGCCGCGTCGCCTTGCGCGGAACCGGCTTGGATCGGGACCGCTTGGATTTCGGCGTTCACGGGGATGTTCACCATGGACTTGTCTTCCGGCACGCAAGCGAACTCGACAATTCCCGGGCCGAAGTGCCTCTGCCGAGGGTTTCGATCATGTTGCCATCGTACTCCGAATTGATCGGCAGCGCGAACTCTTCTGCCAAACCGTGTCCCGGGATGTTTAACGCGCGAACTTCGCTCTTCCGCGACGTTCGCGCGTTTCCCTTCGGTGGTCTCTCGCCAGTCTTGCTCACTCATGCGGCTTCAGAAGATCCTTCAGGGTCGTCTTGGCGGTGTGGTCGGTGCTGGCGTAGCCGGTACCGTGCTTGGTCGTATCCAAGGTCTGGTCCGTAGTCACGCCGGACGGCTGGTTCTGTTGGTGACCAAATCCCCTGATCGTATTGAGGATATTCAGGAGATCGGTCGTCACCGAGCCGGCCGCCAGGCCGATCAGGTGGTGTAGCGAGGGCTGGCCGCCGCTGCCATTGCCGGTCGAGCCCGGCTGCAGGAATTGCCAGCTATCCTTGAGGCCGAGCGAGTCGGGCGTGACATTGGCGGTCTTCGGGGTGGGCGTCACCAGGGTTGTCGTCGACGGAACGATCGAGTCGTTGTGACCGCCCGAGGGTCCGGTCGGACCAGTTGTGCCGGTCGGACCCGTCGAACCCTTCGGCCCGGTGTCGCCCTTCGGCCCGGTTGCCCCGGTCGAGCCTGCGGCACCGGTTGCACCCGTGGCCCCCTTGGGTCCGGTGTCGCCTTTAGGTCCGGTTGCCCCGGTCGAGCCGGTTGCACCAGTGACACCCGTCGCGCCCTTGGGTCCGGTATCGCCCTTCGGTCCGGTTGCCCCGGTCGAGCCGGTTGCGCCAGTGACACCCGTCGCGCCCTTGGGTCCGGTATCGCCCTTCGGTCCGGTTGCCCCGGTCGAGCCGGTTGCGCCAGTGACACCCGTCGCGCCCTTGGGTCCGGTATCGCCCTTCGGTCCGGTTGCCCCGGTCGAGCCGGTTGCGCCAGTGGCACCCGTCGCGCCCTTGGGTCCGGTGTCGCCCTTCGGTCCGGTTGCTCCGGTCGAGCCGGTTGCGCCAGTGACACCCGTCGCGCCCTTGGGTCCGGTGTCGCCCTTCGGTCCGGTTGCCCCGGTCGAGCCGGTTGCGCCAGTGGCACCCGTCGCGCCCTTGGGTCCGGTGTCGCCCTTCGGTCCGGTTGCCCCGGTCGAGCCGGTTGCGCCGGTGGCACCCGTCGCGCCCTTGGGTCCGGTGTCGCCCTTCGGTCCGGTTGCCCCGGTCGAGCCGGTTGCGCCAGTGACACCCGTCGCGCCCTTGGGTCCTGTGTCGCCCTTCGGTCCGGTTGCCCCGGTCGAGCCGGTTGCGCCAGTGACACCCGTCGCGCCCTTGGGTCCTGTGTCGCCCTTAGGCCCGGTTGCGCCGGTCGAGCCGGTTGCGCCCTTCGGCCCGGTTGCTCCGGTCGAGCCCGTTGCTCCAGTCGAGCCGGTCGCGCCTGTCGAACCTGTAGCTCCGGTGGAACCCGTGGCACCCGTATCGCCTGTTGCACCGGTTGAACCTGTAGCACCAGTCGATCCTGTCGCGCCGGTATCGCCTGTGGCGCCGGTTGCTCCAGTTGCTCCGGTCGAGCCCGTTGCGCCCGTATGGCCAGTCGCACCCGTGGCACCTGTTGCTCCAGTCGAACCTGTTGCTCCGGTATCACCGGTCGCACCTGTGGCTCCGGTTGCTCCAGTTGCTCCGGTCGAACCAGTGGCACCCGTGGCACCCGTGGCACCCGTTGCTCCAGTCGAGCCGGTCGCGCCTGTCGAGCCCGTGGCGCCGGTATCACCAGTCGCGCCAGTGGCGCCGGTTGCACCGATGGAACCCGTCGCGCCCGTATCTCCAGTCGCACCCGTGGCGCCGGTTGCCCCGGTCGAGCCCGTCGCTCCGGTATCGCCGGTCGCGCCTTTGGCGCCGGTTGCTCCGGTCGAACCCGTGGCACCGGTATCGCCGGTCGCACCTGTGGCTCCAGTCGAACCCGTCGCTCCAGTATCGCCGGTCGCGCCTGTGGCTCCGGTTGCTCCAATCGAGCCCGTCGCTCCAGTATCACCGGTCGCGCCTGTGGCGCCGGTAGCTCCGGTCGAACCCGTCGCTCCGGTATCGCCGGTCGCGCCGGTATCGCCAGTCGCACCCGTGGCTCCGGTTGCTCCAGTCGAGCCCGTGGCACCTGTATCGCCGGTCGCACCCGTGGCACCCGTTGCACCAGTCGATCCTGTCGCGCCGGTATCACCAGTGGCGCCGGTTGCTCCAGTCGCTCCGGTCGAACCAGTGGCACCCGTTGCTCCAGTCGAGCCGGTTGCGCCAGTGGAGCCCGTAGCTCCAGTCGAACCAGTGGCGCCGGTATCGCCAGTTGCACCTGTAGCGCCGGTCGAACCAGTGGCACCCGTTGCTCCAGTCGAACCGGTGGCGCCCGTATCGCCGGTCGCACCCGTGGCTCCGGTTGAACCCGTTGCGCCGGTATCACCTGTCGCGCCGGTATCGCCTGTTGCTCCGGTATCGCCAGTTGCACCGGTGGCGCCGGTTGCCCCGGTCGAGCCCGTAGCTCCAGTCGAACCAGTGGCACCCGTATCACCGGTCGCACCAGTTGAACCTGTAGCACCAGTCGATCCTGTCGCGCCGGTATCACCGGTCGCGCCTGTGGCTCCGGTTGCTCCAGTTGCCCCGGTCGAGCCCGTGGCGCCCGTATCACCAGTTGCACCTGTGGCGCCGGTTGCTCCAGTCGAGCCGGTCGCGCCTGTAGCTCCGGTTGCTCCGGTCGAACCAGTGGCACCCGTCGCGCCGGTATCGCCAGTCGCGCCTGTGGCGCCGGTTGCTCCAGTTGCTCCGGTCGAACCAGTGGCACCCGTTGCTCCAGTCGAGCCGGTTGAGCCAGTGGAGCCCGTAGCTCCAGTCGAACCAGTGGCGCCGGTATCGCCAGTTGCACCTGTAGCGCCGGTCGAACCAGTGGCACCCGTTGCTCCAGTCGAACCGGTTGCGCCCGTATCGCCGGTCGCACCCGTGGCTCCGGTTGAACCCGTCGCTCCGGTATGGCCTGTTGCTCCGGTATCGCCAGTTGCACCGGTGGCGCCGGTTGCCCCGGTCGAGCCCGTAGCTCCGGTCGAACCGGTGGCACCCGTATCACCGGTCGCACCAGTTGAACCTGTAGCACCAGTCGATCCTGTCGCGCCGGTATCGCCTGTGGCGCCGGTTGCTCCAGTTGCTCCGGTCGAACCCGTGGCACCGGTATCGCCGGTCGCACCTGTGGCTCCAGTCGAGCCCGTCGCTCCGGTATCGCCGGTCGCGCCTGTGGCGCCGGTTGCTCCAGTTGCTCCGGTCGAACCCGTGGCACCCGTATCGCCGGTCGCACCTGTGGCGCCGGTTGCTCCGGTCGAACCCGTGGCGCCCGTATCACCAGTTGCACCTGTGGCGCCGGTTGCTCCAGTCGAGCCGGTCGCGCCTGTAGCTCCGGTTGCTCCGGTCGAACCAGTGGCACCCGTCGCGCCGGTATCGCCAGTCGCACCCGTGGCTCCGGTTGCTCCAGTCGAGCCCGTGGCACCTGTATCGCCGGTCGCACCCGTGGCACCCGTTGCACCAGTCGATCCTGTCGCGCCGGTATCACCAGTGGCGCCGGTTGCTCCAGTTGCTCCGGTCGAACCAGTGGCACCCGTTGCTCCAGTCGAGCCGGTTGCGCCAGTGGAGCCCGTAGCTCCAGTCGAGCCGGTGGCGCCTGTATCTCCAGTCGCACCTGTTGAACCTGTAGCTCCGGTCGAGCCCGTGGCGCCGGTCGAGCCCGTGGCGCCGGTGTCACCGGTCGCACCTGTGGCGCCGGTCGCTCCGGTTGAACCTGTTGCTCCGGTATCGCCAGTCGCACCTGTAGCGCCGGTCGCACCTGTGGCGCCGGTAGCTCCGGTTAAACCTGTCGCGCCGGTATCACCCGTGGCGCCGGTTGCTCCAGTTGCTCCGGTTGAGCCGGTGGCACCGGTGGCGCCTGTAGATCCGGTCGAACCGGTGGCACCTGTATCGCCGGTTGCGCCAGTCGCACCCGTGGCACCCGTTGCTCCAGTCGAACCTGTCGCTCCGGTCGAACCCGTAGCCCCAGTTGAACCTGTTGCTCCGGTATCACCAGTTGCGCCAGTGGCGCCGGTTGCACCAGTTGAACCTGTAGCACCAGTCGATCCTGTCGCGCCGGTATCGCCAGTCGCACCCGTGGCTCCGGTTGCTCCAGTCGAACCCGTCGCTCCAGTATCGCCGGTCGCGCCTGTGGCTCCGGTAGCTCCAGTCGAGCCGGTGGCACCCGTATCACCAGTCGCGCCTGTGGCGCCGGTAGCTCCAGTCGAGCCCGTCGCTCCGGTATCGCCCGTGGAACCTGTGGCTCCGGTTGCTCCAGTCGAGCCTGTGGCGCCCGTATCGCCGGTCGCGCCTGTGGCGCCGGTTTCCCCGGTCGAGCCTGTGGCGCCTGTATCGCCGGTGGCACCCGTGGCTCCAGTTGCTCCGGTCGAACCCGTTGCGCCCGTATCGCCGGTCGCACCTGTGGCACCGGTTGCTCCAGTCGAGCCTGTGGCGCCCGTATCACCAGTTGCACCTGTGGCGCCGGTTGCTCCAGTCGAGCCCGTCGCTCCGGTATCACCAGTTGCTCCTGTGGCTCCAGTCGCGCCTGTCGAACCTGTAGCTCCGGTCGAACCCGTGGCGCCGGTATCGCCAGTTGCTCCGGTCGAGCCCGTGGCCCCGGTCGAACCAGTGGCACCCGTGGCGCCGGTTGCACCCGTATCGCCGGTTGCTCCAGTCGAGCCGGTCGCGCCGGTCGAACCCGTAGCGCCCGTATCGCCGGTTGCTCCAGTCGAGCCGGTCGCGCCGGTCGAACCCGTAGCGCCCGTATCGCCGGTTGCTCCAGTCGAACCGGTCGCGCCGGTCGAACCCGTAGCTCCGGTCGAACCGGTGGCGCCCATATCGCCGGTTGCGCCGGTTGCGCCAGTCGAACCGGTTGCACCCGTATCGCCAGTTGCACCGGTGGCACCGGTAGCACCGGTTGAGCCCGTGGCACCCGTATCACCGGTTGCACCAGTTGAACCTGTAGCACCAGTCGATCCTGTCGCGCCGGTATCGCCTGTGGCGCCGGTTGCTCCAGTTGCTCCGGTCGAACCGGTGGCTCCGGTTGAACCCGTGGCGCCGGTTGCGCCAGTAGATCCCGTCGCTCCGGTTGAACCTGTGGCGCCTGTATTACCGGTGGCACCTGTAGAGCCAGTCGAGCCCGTGGCGCCGGTCGCACCTGTTGCACCGGTTGCGCCCGTCGAACCTGTAGCGCCGGTGGCGCCTGTAGAGCCGGTCGAACCCGTGGCGCCTGTCGCACCCGTTGCGCCAGTCGGACCTGCAGCAGTCAGATCAACTACGGTCCACGTACCGGCTGTTACCGCAGTTCCAACGGCCCAAGTCCCCGAATTGCCGCTATTAACGTTGCCGGAATTGACAGTGACAGTGGCGCCGGCGGTGAGGTAGATTGGAACGACAGTAGTTCCGCTAGTCGTAATACCGGACGGTAGAGTAAAAGATCCAACGACTACCGTATTTCCACCTATAAGTGCTGTAAGAAAATAGACGCCTCCGGTAGCGTTGTTAGGGAACGCAACTTCGATAAAGCTAAGTCCGGCTGGAGCAGAGATATTGTTGTTTAGGAGGTCACTATACGCTCCAACGCCCGCCGCTGTCAGCGGCGGCCGGACCATGGCGCGAGGAGACTGCGTATCCAATTCCCATCTTCCGCCGAGCGCCGCGGCACCGACGAGACCCGTCGCCGCCGCGACGGGCGCGCCGGTCGCGCGCGACAGCGCGGCGACAAATGCCTGCCCACGGGTGCCTTCGCCTGTGCTGCAACCCCACAGCAAAAGATCGCCATCAGGCCCCAGGGCATGACCGATCGCCGCGAGATCGTCCGAATGCCGGTCGACGTTGGCGAGCGAAAGCGCGCCGGTGCTGAAGCTGAGTTCGCCCGAGCGGCCATGGACGACAATGTGGATGGCATCCAGGCTTTCGCGATCATGCAAGGCGCGTGCGATCTCTTCCGAAGCAGGCATCGAGCCGCTGAGAAGCACCGGTTGGACGCTCGGCCTCAGCCCTGCAATGAGCGTGGGAATGTCGGCGACTGAGGGGTCGATGAAGACGATTTCGCAAGTGTTTTTCATCATGCCATCCCCCGGCCAGCTTGGTTGGGGGTGGCGTCACCTATGTTGTTGAGGGTTGCCGTTATTGCCGGATTGAAATTGCCGACGGACCATGTCCCGGCGTTCTTGCCTGTCGAACTCCAACTGCCATTGTAGACAGCGATGGTGTTCGGACCTGGAGCGCCCGGACCAACAATGTACCGTCCAGCGGGAAGTGCCTCGGAGATCGCGAAAGTGCCGCCGAAATTTGTCGGAACAATAAATTGCCCGATGATATTTAGCGTCCCCCCGTCATTGAGAACTATGAAATACGTTCCAGCCGCCGTGCCGGCCGCCCACTGCCCAAACACGGTGAGTCGTTCACCTTGGCCTGTTGAGGTCAATGCCTGGGAAAATGCCCCCCCATATCCCGCCATACCCACCTCCGTCAGCGGGGGCCGCCCCATGGCATCCCTTTTCCGCACGTTCAGTTTCCAGTCGCCGCCCAGCGTCTGCGACCCGACCAGGTCGTTCGCCGCCGCTGCCGGCGTTCCCGTCGCGCACGACAGCGCGTCGATGAAATTGCTTCCGGCCGCGCCGGCGCCGGCGTTGCAGCTCCACAAAAGCAGTTCGCCAAATCCGCCCAGCGCCCGACCGATCACGGCGAGGTCGTCCCCGTCGTCGTAGAGCGTCTCGGCCGACCATTCGCCCGCCGCGAAGCTCACCCGCCCAGGCGCGCCGTGGGCGATGACGTGCACGGCGTCGAGGCCGTCGCGGCCTTCGAGCGCCAGCGCCATTTGGCGCGCGGCCGGGCGGTTGGCGTCGAGCACGATCGCCTCGACCTCTGGCCGCAGATTGGCGAGGATCGTGCCGAGATCGGACACAGAGGGGTCGACGAAAAGGATTTCTGAGGCGCCAGCCTGGCGCGCATCGGTCCGCGCATTCGGGCGACCAGTTGCCGCGGCCGGCAGCGGATGAATTTGGCGCCCATCGAACCGGGGCACAACGCCCTGGGGCGCACGCGACAACACTTGATTCACAGTACCCACTCCCGTCACCCGTGCCGCCGACGCCTCGACGGCAAACTCGCGAGCGAACTCCGGAATGGGAACGTCTGCCTTCCGCCGAGGACAGACATAGACGCGGCGTCTCACGGCGCGCCCGATGAGCGCACCTTGTTCTTCCGCTAAATTGCCTTGCTACCCAGATCCCTGCCCAAACTCGCCTGCAAAGACCTCACAGCCACGCGACCGTGCGATCCGCGGGCACCCTCTATACCCATACATTAGTAAAATCGAAAATTAGCGATTTGTAAACTATTAAGGAAGGATTTGGTAAATTCCCAGGAGCGGGGCAGCAGACCTCGATCAATATCGAGGCGCCGGACTCGCGCAAATTGTTCTGGAAATCTAAGACTTTGGCGGCTTCCTTTAAGTTGCTTTCAATCCGCAAACGGTCGCCATGGCTGGGCCGGAAGCGGACACGCCTGCAGGCGGCTGACCCTGGTACCAGGCATGCCCTACGATGCTGCGCGAGCCGACTGAGCACGAATGAAAAGCGCGCGGGCTCCGCTTTCCAGCGAAGCCCGCGCGCCCGTTCGCCAACCTGGACCGGTTACCGTCCAGGTCCATTCGCCACTCAGTCGTGCGGCTTCAAGAGATCCTTCAGGGACGTCTTGACTGTGTGGTCGTTGCTGGCGTAGCCGGCGCCAGGCTTGGTCTGATCCGAGGTGAGATCCGTGCTCGCTCCGGAAGGCTTGTTCTGGTTGTTGCCAGATCCGCTGATTGTCTTGAGGACGTTCAGCAGGTCTGTCGTCACCGAAGTCGCCGCAAGGCCGACCAGTTGGCCGAACGACGCATGCTTGCCGGGATCACTGTTGCCGTCGGGCGAGCCGGACTGCAGGAACTTCGCCGTGTCCGTCAGCCCCAGCGTGCTGGCCGTGACGTTGGCGTTATTACCGCCGTTGCCTTGGCCTCCGGAAGAGTTGCCCTGTCCCTGATGGCTGCTGTTGTCGGCATTGTTATGGTCCCCGGAATTGCCCGGCGCGTCCTGCTGTCCATTGCCGTGGCCGTTATTGCCATGACCATGATCACCGGTCTGACCGCCTGGGCCGGTTGCTCCAGTCGACCCCGTCGGACCAGGCGAGCCGGTCGCGCCGGTCGAGCCAGTTGCCCCTGTCGAGCCAGTGGCGCCAGTCGAACCGGTTGCCCCTGTCGAGCCAGTCGCTCCGGTCGAGCCGGTTGCTCCTGTCGAGCCAGTGGCGCCAGTCGAACCGGTTGCCCCTGTCGAGCCAGTGGCGCCAGTCGAACCGGTTGCCCCTGTCGAGCCGGTTGCCCCGGTCGAACCCGTCGCTCCGGTCGCGCCGGTCGAGCCAGTTGCCCCTGTCGAGCCAGTGGCGCCAGTCGAACCGGTTGCCCCTGTCGAGCCGGTTGCCCCGGTCGAACCCGTCGCTCCGGTCGCGCCGGTCGAGCCAGTTGCCCCTGTCGAGCCAGTGGCGCCAGTCGAACCGGTTGCCCCTGTCGAGCCGGTTGCCCCGGTCGAACCCGTCGCTCCGGTCGAGCCGGTCGAACCCGTCGCTCCGGTCGAGCCGGTAGAGCCCGTGGCGCCGGTCGAGCCTGTCGCGCCGGTTGCCCCGGTCGAGCCGGTTGCCCCGGTCGATCCAGTCGCTCCGGTCGAGCCGGTTGCCCCGGTCGATCCAGTCGCTCCGGTCGAGCCAGTTGCTCCGGTCGAGCCAGTTGCTCCCGTCGAGCCGGTGGCTCCGGTCGAGCCCGTGGCTCCGGTCGAGCCAGTTGCGCCGGTCGATCCAGTTGCTCCGGTCGAGCCAGTTGCTCCGGTCGAGCCGGTGGCACCGGTCGAACCCGTCGCACCGGTCGAGCCAGTGGCGCCGGTTGAGCCGGTTGCTCCGGTTGAGCCGGTTGCTCCGGTCGAGCCGGTTGCTCCGGTCGAGCCAGTCGCTCCGGTCGAACCAGTTGCTCCGGTGGCTCCGGTCGAACCAGTTGCCCCGGTCGAGCCGGTGGCACCTGTCGCGCCGGTCGCCCCGGTCGAGCCGGTCGCCCCGGTCGAGCCTGTCGCGCCGGTCGAGCCAGTTGCTCCTGTCGAGCCAGTGGCGCCAGTCGAGCCAGTTGCTCCGGTCGAGCCGGTTGCGCCGGTCGAACCGGTGGCTCCGGTCGAGCCGGTGGCTCCGGTCGAGCCAGTTGCTCCGGTCGAGCCGGTTGCGCCGGTCGAACCGGTGGCTCCGGTCGAGCCGGTGGCTCCGGTCGAGCCCGTGGCACCGGTCGAACCCGTCGCACCGGTCGAACCGGTGGCGCCGGTCGAACCGGTGGCGCCGGTCGAGCCGGTCGAGCCGGTGGCGCCGGTCGAGCCAGTCGCGCCGGTCGAGCCCGTGGCGCCGGTCGAGCCAGTTGCTCCGGTCGAGCCAGTTGCTCCGGTCGAGCCCGTGGCACCGGTCGAACCAGTGGCGCCGGTCGACCCAGTCGCGCCGGTCGAGCCCGTGGCGCCGGTCGAGCCGGTGGCACCGGTCGAGCCAGTTGCTCCGGTCGAGCCCGTGGCACCGGTCGAACCAGTGGCGCCGGTCGACCCAGTCGCGCCGGTCGAGCCCGTGGCGCCGGTCGAGCCGGTGGCACCGGTCGACCCAGTCGCGCCGGTCGAGCCCGTGGCGCCGGTCGACCCAGTCGCGCCGGTCGAGCCCGTGGCGCCGGTCGAGCCCGTGGCGCCGGTCGAGCCAGTTGCTCCGGTCGAGCCCGTGGCGCCGGTCGAACCAGTGGCGCCGGTCGAACCAGTCGCACCGGTCGAGCCGGTGGCGCCGGTCGAGCCAGTTGCCCCGGTCGAACCAGTGGCGCCGGTCGACCCAGTCGCGCCGGTCGAGCCCGTGGCGCCGGTCGAGCCGGTGGCACCGGTCGAACCCGTCGCACCGGTCGAACCGGTGGCGCCGGTCGAACCGGTGGCGCCGGTCGAGCCAGTTGCCCCGGTCGAGCCAGTTGCTCCGGTCGAGCCCGTGGCGCCGGTCGAGCCAGTTGCTCCGGTCGAGCCCGTGGCGCCGGTCGAACCAGTGGCGCCGGTCGAGCCCGTTGCACCGGTCGAGCCAGTTGCCCCGGTCGAGCCCGTGGCGCCGGTTGAGCCGGTCGCTCCGGTCGATCCAGTCGCTCCGGTCGATCCAGTCGCTCCGGTCGAGCCCGTGGCGCCGGTTGAGCCGGTCGCTCCGGTCGATCCAGTCGCTCCGGTCGATCCAGTCGCTCCGGTCGAGCCCGTGGCGCCGGTTGAGCCGGTCGCTCCGGTCGAGCCAGTCGCACCGGTGGAACCTGTCGCACCAGTCGAGCCTGTCGCCCCGGTCGAACCAGTTGCCCCGGTTGAGCCGGTTGCTCCGGTCGAGCCCGTGGCACCGGTCGAACCGGTTGCGCCGGTCGAGCCAGTCGCTCCGGTCGAGCCAGTTGCACCGGTCGAGCCCGTGGCGCCGGTCGAACCGGTTGCTCCGGTTGAACCGGTCGCTCCGGTTGAGCCGGTTGCTCCGGTCGAGCCAGTTGCACCGGTCGAGCCCGTCGAACCTGTGGCTCCGGTCGAGCCGGTTGCCCCAGTCGATCCAGTTGCTCCGGTCGAGCCAGTTGCGCCGGTGGACCCGGTTGCACCTGTAGAGCCCGTGGCGCCGGTATCACCCGTTGCACCAGTGGATCCAGTCGCTCCGGTCGAGCCGGTTGAACCAGTGGCGCCGGTCGAGCCAGTTGCGCCGGTGGATCCAGTCGCTCCGGTCGATCCAGTTGCGCCGGTCGAGCCGGTCGAACCTGTGGCTCCGGTCGAACCTGTGGCACCTGTATCTCCGGTCGCACCTGTGGCTCCGGTCGAGCCGGTCAAACCAGTTGCCCCAGTCGAGCCAGTTGCTCCGGTCGAACCCGTGTCGCCGGTCGAACCCGTCGCTCCGGTCGAGCCAGTTGCGCCGGTGGACCCGGTTGCACCTGTAGAGCCCGTGGCGCCGGTATCACCAGTCGCCCCCGTCGATCCAGTTGCGCCGGTCGAGCCGGTCGAACCTGTGGCTCCGGTCGAACCTGTGGCACCTGTATCTCCGGTCGCACCTGTGGCTCCGGTCGAGCCGGTCAAACCAGTTGCCCCAGTCGAGCCAGTTGCTCCGGTCGAACCCGTGTCGCCGGTCGAACCCGTAGCTCCGGTCGAGCCGGTTGCTCCTGTCGAGCCAGTCGCCCCGGTGGAACCCGTGGCGCCCGTGGCGCCGGTATCACCAGTCGCCCCCGTCGAGCCAGTTGCGCCGGTCGCACCAGTCGAGCCTGTGGCCCCGGTCGAACCCGTGGCGCCGGTATCACCAGTCGCACCGGTCGAGCCGGTTGCGCCAGTCGAACCTGTCGCTCCGGTCGAACCTGTGGCACCTGTATCGCCGGTCGCACCTGTGGCTCCGGTCGAGCCGGTCGAACCCGTCGCGCCGGTATCACCAGTCGCACCGGTCGAGCCCGTGGCGCCAGTCGATCCGGTTGCTCCGGTTGAGCCTGTGGCACCGGTCGAGCCAGTAGAGCCAGTAGCGCCAGTCGAGCCAGTCGAGCCAGTCGCGCCTGTCGCTCCTGTCGCACCCGCCCCGGTCGCACCCGTGGCGCCAGTAGCTCCGGTCGCCCCCGCGGGTCCGGTCGCGCCTACTTGACCTGTGGTGGCGATAAAAGCAGCGGTATCAAAATGATCGCCATTATCGCCATTATTGGCAGCGATAGGAGTAAAACTATAACCTCCTAAAACGGGGGAAAGCGTGCCATATAATTTGAAAGTGCTGTCGTAAACATAATAGATATCAGTGGTGTTTGGAATTGTTATTGTTGCTCGAAAGTCATTAATTAAACCACTTTGGTTTGCGGATGGAAGTTGAAAGCTGCCGACGACTGTATCATCTGAAGTATTAAGCGCCGGATTAGTCGGCGGAGACACATGAGTATCCACTATATAGTACGTGTTAACAGCCGAAGAGTTGCCGCTGGCAGTTATGGTCCCGGTGAGTGTAAGATCGGCGGCAGCAAGTACCCCCGAATATCTGGCCACGCCAGCTGTAGTCATCGGAGGCAAAGGCGTGGACGCGCTGGCGCGTGCGGATATCTCCCAGGCGCCGCCCAGGGCGGCCGAGCCAATCAGCGACCTGGATGCGCGAACGTCCGCGCCCACCGCCTCTTGCAGCGCCCCTATATAGACTTCGCCCACATCCCCTGATGCCGTTTCGCAGCTCCACAGCCGCAGTTCGCCGTCCGCGGCAAGCGCCCGGCCGATCGCGGAAAGATCCTCAGCCGAATCTCCCAGTGTCCCGACCGACCACTCTCCTGCAGCGAAGCTAACCAGGCCAGGCGCGCCATGTGCGATGACGTGCACCGCATCGAGCCCTGCGTGCCCTGCGAGCGCGGCAGAAATCTGCCGCGCCGCCGGCTGGCGGTCATCGAGCACGACAGCCCGGACTTCGGGCCTAAGGTTGCCGAGAACTGTCTCGAGGTCGGAGATCGAAGAATCGACAAAAAGAATTTCAGAGGCACGGGCCATGACTGGCTCCTGTTGGCTTCGAATTCAATTCAAGGGAAAACCGCCCATCGGCTGGCCGGCGAGCGGTCGGAAGAAGGATCTTTGGGCGGCGCGGTCATCTTCCCGACGAGCCGACGGCGCCGTCAGGCCGTTCGACAGCGGGGCTCTCTACGCGGAGGAAGCTACAGGCCTGGAAATTCCCGCCATCGTCGAACGTGCCAATCGCAAATGAGCCGGCTGCGGCGGGAACCTTGACGGTGAGAGCGACGGCGAGGCTTCGCTTGACGGCCTTGGGAAGAATGACCTGGCCGACGACGGCGTTCTTGGCCGTGTCCAGGATAAAATAAGGCACATTTTCGGTGGTGTCGCCGATGGGCAAGACGCCTCTAACGGCAACTTCCATCACTGCAAACCCTGCGATGTAGCTCATTTTATCCTCCTTGGTCCGCGGCCACCGTGCCGCGCCGTCAATTGCCATTGGCGCCAAATGCCCGCCGCCCGGCCAGGTCAGCGCATCTGGTGTTCGAAGTACGTGCGACAGTGCATCGATGAAATTCGTTCCGAGCGCCCGGCCGCGCGGCCGGACGTTCGGCTGCGGGAGCGATCGACTGGCCTCTTGCCTCCGGTTCCGGAAGATCGTGCCGAAATCGGATATCGAGGGATGGATGAAAAAGGGTTCGGAAACGCGGGCCGAGGCGCGCCGGTCAGCCCATTCGGCCGATCGGTTCTGACGACGCCGAGCCGCATTGTTCTATCGACTCCGTGCAGTCCGGGGCCTGCACGGTTCTTGCGATACGCACGCGATGCCACTTGAATCACAACCCACTCCCGTTACCGTGACGCTGACGTCTCGGCGACAACTCTCGAAGGAATGGGAGGCCGTCCGCCTCCAAAGGGGAGGGCATGGACACGACACACCGTTGGCGCGCCCTGGGGACGCACCTTACAATCTGCCAAACGGCCCTGATTACCCAGACCCTCTAACTCAACTCCCTGAGAGAGACTTACGCAGAAATTCGGGCATGCGGCCGTCCGATCCGCGGGCGTCCCTCAACACCGCATTTTAGTAAATTCGAAATTTAGCAAGTTGTAAACTATAAATTAAGCAATTACTAAATTAGCTGAAAGCAGGGTAGCGCCGCTTTAACAATAGCAGCGGGCTGGGTTAGAAAACCGTTATGAAAATCAGATGCTTATTAGGATTACTTGCAATCCTGCCTGCTTCGGACAGCAATTGAAGGTCTCCATCTTCCATGCAAACCCATCGACGATGGCGCAGCCAGACGGGTTGGCAATGTGTCAGCGGATGTGGGTGCCTCGACCTTGACGGCAGCCTGCAAATGGCGGCGAAATACCGAACCTAAACCGGTGGACGAAGCGGTGAATGCCGGCGGTTGCAGTTGGGGCAGGGTCCTTTCACTATCGCGGTTGCCGCCGGCTGGCACGACGGCTGGCTGCTAACCACGATGGATAAGGTTAAGCGCGGTTTCCAGAGGACGACCTGTGAGATCCGTGAGAAGGAATGATCGGCTCTTTGGAAATATCAGCTGTTGCGCGGCCGGACTGGCAAGTGGACAGCGACAGCGGGGGGAAGGCCATGAGCGATCGAGGCTTGGCAAATCCGCATCGAAACGGATCCGGCATGGCGCGGCGACACGCGAACCGTCCTTATCGCCGACAGTCACATTGAGGGCCGATGGATCACGAATGACAAACGGCAAGCGGCTCTGCCTCAACATGATCGTCAAGAACGAGATGGGGAACCTTCGACGCTGTCTCGGGGCAGTTGTCGACCACATCGACTGCTGGGTCATCGGCGATACCGGCTCGACCGACGGGACACAGGATTCCATCAAATCGTTCTTCGCTGCCCGCAACCTGCCGGGCGAGCTGAACGAATTCCCATTCCACAATTTCGAGCAGGCGCGCAACGACCGCTGCTCAGCTGAAGGAATCGCATGAGCACCATCGGCCTGTGCATGATTGTCAAGAACGAGACGAAGGTCATCCTGCAATGCCTCGCCAGCGTGCTCCCCCTTGTCGACTACGTGCTCATCGTCGACACGGGTTCCGAAGACGGCACGCAAGACCTGATACGCGGCTTCCTCGCCGATCACAATGTCCAAGGCGCCGTCATTGACGAGCCGTGGCGGGACTTCGCGTACAACCGTACCTTCGCCCTTGAACGATTGCGTGAAATCGAGACTGTCGACTATGCAATGATCATCGACGCGGACGATGTTCTGATCCGGGACGCCGACTTCGATCCGATCAGGTTCAAGTCGCAGATGGAACACGATTTATACGACGTCGAGGTGTTACATGGTGGCATTTCGTTTTATCGCCCGCAGATCTGCCGCAACCGGCTGCCGTTCGCCTTCAAGGGCGTTCTGCACGAATATCTCGAGGCCCCTCCTGGCCATCTCACGCGGGAGACCGCCAAGGGTTTTCGCGTGGCGACGGGGCGTGGCGGAGCACGCAGTCAAAACCCGCGAAAGTACCAGGACGACTCGGCCGTTCTTGAAAATGCGCTTGCAACGGAGACCGACCCCTTCCTTGTTTCGCGATACACCTTCTATCTGGCACAGAGCTACAGGGATTCCGGCGAGCGTGAAAAATCACTGGCGACCTATCTGAAGCGTGCCGAGCTGGGTTTTTGGGACGAGGAGGTCTATGTCAGCCTGCTCGAGGCGGGCAACCTGATGGCAGCACTGGGGCGGCCATTCGAGGAGGTCGTTGCCGCCTTTGAGCGCGCGGCGCAGGTCGTCCCCGCCCGCGCGGAGGCTCTACACGCCGCGAGCCTCTATTGCCGCAACCAGGGCCGGAATGCGGAAGGAACGGAATTTGCGCGTCGAGGGCTCGACCTTGTTCAACCCGCCGGACTTTTCATTCAGCCCTGGGTCTACGATTACGGAGTGCTCGACGAGTTTGCCGTCAATGCCTACTGGGCAGGCGCTTACCGGGAATCGCTCGACGCTTGTCTAAAATTGCTCGCCTCCGACAAATTGCCTGCTGAAATGACGAAGCGGGTGGTGGCCAACGCGCGCTTCGCCACCGGCAAGCTTCCGGTCAATGAGCCGCCGAAACTTGGGGCGTTCGGGACCGAGAGCTTGATCGACCAGCACAGGCTTGTCCGGCAGCGGTCGTTGCGGTCGCGCATCAAGGGCACGCCGCGCATCCTGGTGACAATCCTGGCAAAGCAGAAAGAGCCGGCACTGCCGCTGTACCTTGAGTGCATCGAGGCGCTCGACTACCCGAAGGCGTCGATCGTCCTGTACATCAGGACAAACAACAACACCGACAGGACCGAGCACATACTGCGCGAATGGGTGGAGCGCGTTGGTCACCTCTATGCCGCGGTTGAATTCGATGCCTCCAACGTGGCCGATAGAGTCGAGCAGTTTGGCGAACACGAATGGAACGAGACGCGCTTCAGGGTGCTTGGCCGAATCCGCAACATAAGTTTGCGGAAAACTCTCGAACACAGCTGCGATTTCTATTTCGTTGCCGACGTCGATAATTTCGTGCGACCGGCCACGCTACGCGAGCTTGTCGCGCTCGACGTGCCGATCGTCGCTCCCCTGCTTCGCTCCATCTCGCCCGGGCAGTATTATTCGAACTACCACGCTGAGATCGACGCCAACGGCTACTATATGCAGTGCGATCAATATGGCTGGGTGCTCAACCGCCACGTGCGCGGCATTATCGAGATGCCGCTTGTGCACTGCACCTATCTTGTCCGCGCCGACGTACTGACCGAACTGACATACGAGGACGCCACATCACGCTACGAGTACGTGATCTTTGCCGACAGCGCCCGCAAGGCCGGCATCGTCCAGTATATGGATAACCGACAGGTCTATGGCTACATCACCTTCGGCGATGGCCAATATTATGTGAGTGACGGGATCGAGCGCGCCCGAGCGCTGTTGCATGGTGCCGGCGACACGCCGGTATTCACTGCCGCCACGCCTCCGGGCGCCGTACCGATGCCAGATCGACATGTCGAGCCGAAGGATCCGCCGAAAATACACCTGATAAACCTCGACCGCAGCGTCGAGCGCTGGAGCAGGTATCAAAGCAATAACTGGCACCTAACGCACAATACGGTTCGTGTGTCGGCCGTTGACGGCACTTCTCTCGACAGGGAGGCGCTCATAAAGGAAGGTCTGATCACCAATGATTGTGCGTACCCCCCGGGCACTTTGGGATGCGCTCTATCCCATATCGGCTTATGGAAGTTGGCGGTTTCCGAGAACAAGACGATAACTATTTTTGAAGACGACGTTCGAGCATCGTTTCGATTTGTGGAGGAATCCGCCAATATACTATCTCAAGCACCGGAAAGCTGGGATTTTATACAGTGGGGATATATATACGACCCGTTGTTTATTTGGGTAAATCTCGGCTTCTCCAAAGCCAAGTTGGAATTTTACGATCGTCGATATCAAGATAAACCCACCTTGTTTCAGGCCGAGAAATTTTCTCGATCCCTCATCAAGGTAGAGCACTCATTTGGGACTCAGGCTTACACAGTCACACCACGAGGCGCGCGAATACTTCTGGAAAAGTGTCTGCCGCTACGAAGCAGACAAATTCCCTTTTCTGGAACTGCCGTCATCCTCGATGACACGGGTATCGATTGCGCGATGTGTGCGGCATATGGTTCGATGCAAGCTTACGTTTGCATGCCACCACTCGTCATTCACGATACCGAACCTCCGTCAGACCGGATAGACGCAGATCACCGAGAGCCGAGCTAGTTTGTCATGGAATCACAACAGACTCCTATTAGCGCGGCGCGCGCATGTGCGAGGGAAGACGAAGATACTGCCTATGGGGCGGTGGGGGCTAGACGCTGTCGCGCGCCAAATGTCGACACGACGGGTAATATTCGATCGGAGGGTCTGCCCGCCTCGGCGCAGAAATTGTGGCAGGTAAGATACGAAGTCCTCGGGAGAACGGCGTGAACATTGCGGGTCACATCACACTTCTCGTTCACCCACAGATGGTGAAGGTGCTCGCAAGCTTGATTCAGATGCTGGCCGATGGGCTGCGCGAGATTTCCATCGAAACTGATATTGTCCACGAATTGCCGCATGGGTTCAACGGGAAGGCAATCGTATTAGGTGCTAACCTGTATGGGGAGATTGGGTTAGCCTATCTGCCAAGAAATTCTGTTATATTTAACGTTGAAAATTACACGTCTGACTGGATGTCGAACGAATACACAAATATACTTCGTCGATTTTCTGTTTGGGATTTTAGTGAGAGTAATTCACTATTTTTGTCCGAAATCATTTCCCGACCAGTACACTACTTTAGAACATTCTATGTTCCCGGCCTTTCAAGGATAATTGATGAAAATGAAGATATAGACGTCCTATTCTATGGTTCCTTTAATGACAGGAGGTCTAAAATTCTTGACGAAATGCGCTCTCGCGGGCTGCGCGTTGAGGCGGCGTATGGCGTATTCGGCGAACAGCTTGACCGCCTTATCGCACGATCGAAAGTGGTACTCAATTTGCATTTCTACGACAGTGGGCAGCTTGAAATCATTCGCATTTTTGATCTGCTGGCGAACAGGCGCGCTGTGGTAAGCGAGGTAAACTCGGGCGAACTGGTGGATGCCGATTTGGCCAGCGCCTTTGTTGCAGCCACTTACGAGAACCTCGTCGATGTAACCGAGGCGCTAGTTAACGACCCAGATCGACGTCAAGAAGTAGCAGCAGCAGGCTTCGATGCATTTAGTCAACGCCGCGCCAAAAAAATACTTCCTGAAGCACTAGCCTGGAGTGATTTGCCACGCCTTCCGGGCGATATGGTGATTGGCAGCGGCAAGATGTATGATCCGAATATGCTCAATATCGACATTAGCACCCAATGGAATCCTGATATTGTCGCCGATATATCAGATCCGGATCTATTGACCCGTGAGTTTATAACAACGCGCTTTGGCGCTGTCCGCCTCCAGCCCGATCTGATTGTGAGTATAACCGCCTCACATGTACTAGAGCACATTCATGACCTCGTTTTAGCCATGAAAAATTGCTTGGAATTATTGGCGGAAGGCGGCCTTCTTAAGGTAGCTGTTCCATATGATTTATCATATGGTGCTTGGCAAGATCCCACTCATGTGCACGCTTTTAACGAAAGAAGTTGGCTCTACTATTGCGAATGGTACTGGTATCTCGGCTGGACCGAAGCTAGATTCGATTTGATTGAACAGACGTTTCACTACAGTCCCTTGGGCCACGAGCTTGCGGCACGGGGCGTTTCACATGACGAGATTTTGCGTGCACCGCGGGCGGTAGACGAGATGCATGTGGTGCTACGCAAGAGGCAACTAACTGAGGCTGAGCGTGCCCATGGGCGCCAAATGCGGGGCGACGTACGCGCGTGAAATTCGATGCAAGCTGCCTGCTCCTCGAATTTGCCTCGCCGTCATGACCCTTTCTTAGGGACCGGATTCAGCGTCGCAGATGGCGATCCCAAAGATCCGTTTCTCATCGCGAGGCGCTACCAATAGCTCCGCCAGCGCCCACTTCGGCGACCTTGCTTTGTCCGACAGGCAGCTATGATTTGTCGCCGTGAAAAGCTCGGCCAGCTCAGTAACTCCGTGAACTGCGTACGCGTTCCCCCAGCAGTTGCGCCGCAGTCTTCCCAACCTCGACGGTCGCCATGGTCGTTGCAGAGGCGGCGTTTCCAATCACCATGCCCCAGTCGCATGCGGTGTCCGAAGTACGGCTCACGCCGGGTGACCGTCCGTCCGTCGCTTCTGGGTAGTATTCGGCTGCCGTGGCACGCCACATGCCCTAGGCTGGCGGCGGACAAATTATATTCGGTGTCGTACCATCGGTGTCCTCGATTGCAGCAACCTGATATTGAAGTGGGGCAACGAGTCTTGTGAAGAAGGCTATCTCCGCGTCAAGGTCCAGGAGTTGAAATAATAGATGCCTCAGGTCACTCCAATCTTCACTCGATCTGCGTTGGAGGGCAGAGGTTTCGACATTGGAGAATATAGCTATGGAGTTCCCAGCGTCAGATGGTGGGGTGAAAAAGCATCGTTAAAGATCGGAAGATTTTGTTCTATCGCAGACGGCGTTGAAATATTTCTTGGAGGGAACCACCGCTCAGATTGGATAACAACTTACCCTTTTTCCGCCATCGCCCACTGGCCCGAGGCCGAAAATATACCCGGACACCCAGCGACCAGGGGCGATGTCATTATCGGAAATGACGTTTGGATCGCGAGCCATGCCATGATCCATTCTGGTGTAAGGATCGGGGACGGAGCGGTCATAGGGGCAGGAAGCGTAGTCCGGCGTGATGTTCCGCCATACGCACTCGTTGCGGGAAATCCCGCAGAGACTGTGCGACTGCGTTTTTCCGAGAGGGAGGTCGCAACTTTACTCAAGATTCGCTGGTGGGATTGGGAGGAAGAACGAATCCGTGAAACCCTTCCCATTCTCCTATCAGGAAATATTTCGCTGTTCTTCGATGCCTGCGGCATCCCAAAGGAGCTCTTTTCTTAGACTGCTTCGCTAGCAAGCCCGATTCTCTGGACGTGCGGCAGAGTCCTCCCGATCTCGATCTTGTTCGCCGCATGTGCTGTCTGCACAGCAACTTGCATACCGCCTTAAGCGACGTTCGATGGGGTTGCGGCACGCCCTGCGATGGGCGCCAAGAAGTAATTGTTGTTCAACGGAAAAAGTTGTTGGACAGAAGCTCGTCACCCCCGGAGAAAGTTCCCGATGACGCTCCGCACCACACCTCGATGGGTATGTTTGGACAAAGGAGCATAAGCTGACGAACAGGCGAAAGTTCAGTATACTTGCGGCCGTCTCGTTGGCTACCAGCTTGGCACCAGCTGCGCTGCTGAGCCGCTCTCGGAAAGCCTACGCAGCCATGCGCCCAAAAACTCCCTCGGCCCGCCCACAGCCAACCCTCCTCACCGCGCCCATTGAGCTTGCCGGCGACTGGGGTCGCATGCTTGAGGGCGCGGCTGATCAGGTCGTCGAGCGCATGCGGCATGCCTGCCTCGATGGCGTCCGCCTTGTCTCCGACCGCCAGCCAACGCGGCTGCGTGTCGACGAACACACTTCTGGCACGCCGGCCATCTGGCTGCATCCGGACGGCAGCGGCATGGCTTGGATCATCGTGGACATCGGCGAGCGGGACTGGTCAAAGCTCGCCTACCAGTTCGGCCACGAGCTCGGCCATGTGCTCTGCAACAGCTGGCAACCGGACGCCAGGCCGGCGCCGCCATGCCAATGGCTCGAGGAGGCCATGGTGGAGGCCCACTCGCTGCGCGGGCTCGGGCGTCTGGCAAGAAGCTGGAAGGAGGCCCCGCCCTTCGCCGGCGACAACGCCTTCGGCGATGCCATCGCCCGATACCGCCAGGATATCATCGACCGCTATACGGCTCTCGCCGATAGCCAGGGGCTCACCCGCGACGCCGCGGCGTGGTTCACCGATCATCGCGGCGAGATCGAAATGCCCGCCCTTAATCCGTTCGCCCAGGCTATGTCGCTGACCATCCTCGCCGAATACGACCGCGCGCCGGACTGCATCGAGGCGCTGGGGGCACTCAACCGCTGGCCCGGCCGCAGCGGCCTGGCCATTGGTGAATATCTGCGGCAATGGGAGGCGAACTGCGCCGAGCTACAGGCTTCGCCCAGATTACCGGTCCGCCTGCGCGAGCTGTTGCGCATCGTCTGATCAGCAGCAAACGACCTCCGGAAACCGCACGGAACCAGCAAGGGGCAAAGGCTTCGCGACGATCGAAAAGGCTCGTGCCGAGCGCGCTTCCACAGCCCGCCTCGGACGGGGCAAAACTGTCTGGGGCGGGCTTCGGTTCAGCCTTGTCCCCAAAGCGAGCATGGTCTTAATATTCGCTTGCGCTAATATGAAACTGACGTAACGTCACTCCCAGCATCTTGGGGATGCGCAACCGTGGGGAATTACGATGAGAGTGGTTATAGTTTGCGCGGCACTCGTGATCGCTGCGACTGGAGTCGCCGTTGCCAAGGAGAAGAAGGTGGCCGTCAGTGATGCTACGGCCCTTTGCTCTACCAAGCATTCGAGCAAGAGGCCGAGGCCAGAGCTTGACTGCAACTTGACCGGAACAGCGAAATTGCCGGACGGAACAAAGCCGGATAAGCCGCGCCTGGGATATGATACCAACCCGTGGATTATAACTGGCCCTTAGGGCCGGTTGACCCAGCCACCGGCTGTCGGTGCGGCGGCAAAGGCTGGTGGAGGGGCTCGACGGTCCGCGCCTCCAGGCGACCGCAGTTGATAACTGCATCATCGCTCTTGCGCGCTCGATCGAGTAGAGGAATATAATCCTCCATTGCGGCGACCGCCAAATGGAGATCGCCAATGGCCAGAGCCACATCTTCCAAGCAGCTATCTCAGGCTGAATGGAGTGCTTGGTGGCGGCGGCGGAAGCGCTCCACAAGAACATCGTGAGGCGGCTTATATCCCCACAACCAGCGAGCACTTCCGAGCTCTCCAAAGGACGCATGAGGCGCTGTTTAAGACGGTAAAGGATGTCACCGGCGACGATCCGCCGCTCATTCAAAGGAATGGGGCAGGTTTCTTTGCCTCCTAGGCCTTTTGTTTTGCGGCCCTGTACTCAGCTTCCCAAGGCAACGCGTCGAAGTCTGGCTTGTAGCCGCCGGCTCTGTAGGCGTCCCGGCTGATGTAACTAGCCTTGGCCCGCTCTACAATGCAGGCAAATGGCGGAATTCCAGGGCACCGGTAAAGGCCTACTGCTTCCATGAGGGTCCTCCATATACGGCCCGGCGCCTATAAGTTGGGATGTGAATAGGAACCGGGCCTAACCGACGGGCTGTTTGTGAGCACGGCGCCGCCGGCTGGTCGACGTATGCGCCAATGTAAATATGCGCGAAGCATGCATATGAAGGACGGGAGGGCCGTTGATGCCCGACAAGCCTGCAATGACCTACTGGTCAACGTCTTCGACAGGCGCACTGGAGCACCGCTGTTCACCACCAAAGACAAGCAGAAGGCGCTCGATATGGCGTCCCATTTCGGGACAGGGGCGCTGGGCATCGATCTTGCGTTGGACCGGGGGCACCGGGTGATCCCGGGCCCTGATCACGCTCCTGATCGGGTAGCAGGCTCGCCGGGCTAGAGGTGGCAGGGGTCTTCGCCCGGCGAGTTGTTGCTACGTCATCCGATCGTTGCGCTGGCTAATTTCCGTTGGAGGTTGCCCGGAATGGTGTCCGCCGGACGGTCCGCTTCTCAGGTCCGCCGCACCTCACGCACACGGATCGTCGACTTCCTTATCGTCGGCCATCCGCTCGCGCCTGGCGATTGTGAAAGCGAATACTCGCCCATCATTTTCGTCAGTCACGCGGACCCAATCTTTCTCCCATTTTTGGGAGATTGATCTGCGCGAATTCATGATCAATGCAGCCGCGTCTGGACTACATGCTTCGACCGCCTTCGATCTAATAATTCGATCGAGGCGCATCTCTGCGACATCGTAAATTGGCATAGTACGCCCCCAACAACCCACACTTCCCCAATAGCAGTATTGCTCAGTATAGAAACGGCCGCAAGTGGTGGGCGTTGGACCCGCAAACGTGCGAAATCTTGCTTACGCCAAGGAGCTGGGCGCGAAAGGTTTGGGTTTGCCGGATGCAGCCTTGGAGCGGCGAGGGGACTTGCCTACATCGCACATGTCGTCGATATGAAGGTCGATGAGTTCGCCGACGGTTTTCAGGCGCGCTGTACGCGACTTGGTAGGGGTCTCACCGCGATCGACCTGACGCTCGGCGTCGGTTGCCCAGCGTCGTGCATCGTCTCGGCGCAGGAAGGTCTCGCTGACATAGCGACCTTTGCGACGGACTTGGACACGCCAGGAGCCGGACGAGAGTTTTGTGTAGGTGGCCATTTATTCGTGTGCGCTCCGTGTGCACTGACAGATCGAAATGTGGCGAAAAGGGTCGTATTCTGACGAAAATTCGTCTGCGTTCGGCAGGTGTCAACAATTTGATGTTAAGAAAAAATGCTGAACAATCAAGATCATAGGCTGGCTATTGCACCCATGATGGACTGGACGGACCGGCATTGCCGGTTCTTCCATCGTCAGCTGACGAGCCATGCGCTGCTCTACACCGAAATGGTGGTGGCCGACGCGGTCATACAGGGCGCGCGCGAAAGGCTGCTCGGTTTTGATGCGGTGGAACATCCGGTCGCGCTGCAGATCGGCGGCTCGGATCCGGCGAAACTTGCCGAGGCGGCGCGCATTGGCGAAGCCTTCGGCTATGACGAGATCAACCTCAATGTCGGCTGTCCGTCCGATCGCGTCCAGTCGGGCACGTTCGGCGCTTGCCTGATGAAGGTGCCCGACCTCGTCGCCGACTGCGTCGCGGCAATGAAGGCGGCGGTGGCAATACCCGTCACCGTCAAGTGCCGCATCGGCGTCGACGAACAGGATCCGGAGCCGGCGCTGGATGCGCTGGCGAACGGGGTTTTCACGGCCGGCGCCGACGCCTTGTGGGTGCATGCGCGCAAGGCGTGGCTGGAGGGGTTGAGCCCCAAGGAAAACCGCGACATCCCGCCGCTCGATTATGACAGGGTCTATCGGCTGAAGGCTGGAAAACCGAGCAAATTCATCGGCATCAATGGCGGCATTCAGTCGCTTGAGGAGGCACGCGCGCATCTCGATCATGTCGACAGCGCCATGCTTGGCCGCGCCGCTTACCACACGCCAGGTATTCTGGCGGGCGTCGACGCCGGCTTCTACGGCGCGAAGCCCGAGGCGTTCGATTTCGCCGGACTGATCGATGCCATGGCGGACTATGCGGCGCGCCACATCGAACAGGGCGGGCGGCTCGGCCATGTCACCCGCCACATGGTCGGGTTGTTCCACGGATTGCCGGGTGCTCGCCGTTACCGCCAGATCCTCTCGACCGACGCTAACCGGCCCGGTGCCGGGCCTGACGTGCTGAAGACGGCTTTCGCGGCCGTCGAATTCGGTGGAGGGGCGGCCGAGGCGGCCTGAGCTCAGTCCCGCAGGATCATGCGGTCGCCACGCACGTCGAAGCCCGACAGCGAGCCGATGAAGTTCATGCCGAGCAGGCTCTGGCTCAGCATGCCCGGGGCCGCGACCATCACCGGCATGTCCTTACGCACGATGCCGCCGATCGCCACCGCATCGGTCTTGACCGCGGCGGCGCGCGCCATGCCGTTGGCTGTCGAAACCGGTATCGTGTAATTGAGCGCGGCCGGATTGAAGCCGGCGGCTTGCGCATCTTCCGACGTCAGCACCGTGCTGGTCGCGCCGGTGTCAACAACGGCCCGGATCGGGTTGCCGTTGACCAGGATGCGCGCTTCGAAATGGCCATTGTCGGCCTTGTCGAGGGTCACCGTGGCGTGGCCGTCTTCGACGCCAAGCGCCAGCGGGCTGCCGGGAACGAGACCCGCGGTCACCCGGCTGGCGATGTCTTGCAGTTCGTAGCGGTACTGGTAGCCGGCGATCAGAGCCAGCACGATTGCCGCCCAGGCGCCGAAACTGCGGGCCATGTCGCCCAATGGGCGGCCTGATCGCAGCAGGCCGGCGCCGATCAGGGCGCCGAAGGCGCCAAGCCAGATCAGCCGGCCAAAATCGTAATTCTCGACCCCAAGCGTGCTGCCGGCGGAATCATTGAGCACGAGCAGGGCCGCGCCCACGCCGATCACCGCCATCAGAATCCAGAACAGTCGGCTGCTCATCCGTGCCTCGCTAGAGCAATTCCAGGAAAAGCGTGAACGGTTTTCCCATGAGAATTGCGTTAAAACAAAGAGTTAGTGCGGTTCGCCGTTTTCCGTGAAACGGTGAACTGCCCTAGAGTGCGTCGCGTTCGCGCGCCATGCGCGTGCGGCGCGTTTCGCGGCGCGGCCGGCGCTCGACCGTTTCCAGTCGGGCCGGCAGTTCGGCCATCACATTGCGGCGCGTTTCGGGCGTCATCCCCATCCAGGCGCCGATTTCCTCGCGCGTGCGGCCGCAACCGAAGCAGAAGCCGGTTTTCATGTCGATCGAGCAGACCAGGATGCAGGGGGATTCGATGGCCGTCATGACTTTCTCTCGCGGGATCCGTGCGGACTCCGCTCTTCCACCTCCACATGGTGCAACGGCAAAGCCAATGCAAGCCCTCGCGATCGCGTCTTCCCAGGCCATCTTTGCGGCAATCAAGGCGGATGTTTGGGAGAGGTTGTGCCGATCACGCAACGCGGCTATGCCGCTCACGAAATCCAGGAATGATTGCTCACAACATGACCAGCGCTCTGCCTTTCGACGACTTTCGCAACTTGCTCGACAATCTGCCGGCGGCCGACCTCAAAGCCGAAGCGCGCGTGCGCGCGCTGTTTGCCAAGGCCGACAAGCCAGTGCATTCGCTCGGCCGCATCGAGGACATCGCGGCGTGGCTTGCCGCGTGGAGCGGCCGGGCTCCGCCCGCGGCAACACGGCCGCTGATGGCAGTCTTTGCCGGCAATCACGGCGTGACCCGTCATGGCATTTCGCCGCGCCCGGTGGCGGCAACCGCCAACGCCGTCGAGCTTTGCGCGGCAGGCGGTGCGGCGATCAACCAGATCTGCATTGCCTATGATCTGGGATTGAAGGTGTTCGACCTTGCCCTGCATATCCCGACCGGCGACATCGCAGAGGATGCCGCGCTTGACGAGCGCGGATGCGCGGCGACCATGGCTTTCGGCATGGAAGCGATCGCGGGCGGCACCGACCTGCTTTGCCTCGGCGATCTCGGCGTCGGCAATTCCACCGTCGCCGCCGCTTTGCTTGCCGCGCTGTTCGGGGGCAGGGGTGCCGACTGGGTTGGCCCGGGATCCGGCGCCGACGCGGCGATGCAGGTCCGCAAGGCCGATGTGGTCGATGCGGCGCTGGCCTTTCACCACGGCCATCTCGACGACCCGCTGGAAGTGCTGCGCCGGGTCGGCGGCCGCGAGTTCGCCGCGATAGCCGGCGCCATTCTCGCCGCGCGGATGCAGGAGATACCCGTGCTGCTCGACGGCTTTGCCGCAACGGCTGCCGCGGCGGTGCTTTATGCCGCGAGCCCTGGAGCCCTCGATCACTGTCTTCTCGCCAGCCTGTCGCCGGAGCCCGCGCATGCCAGGGCCGCCGAACTGCTTGGCTTCCGCCCGCTGCTTGACCTCGGCATAAGCCATGGCGAAGGGGCAGGGGCAGCACTTGGCGCGGGCCTGGTCAAGGCGGCGGCTCTGACCAGTTCAGGCATGGCCGCGGCGGTTCGGATCTAGAGGCCTCCCGCCCTGGCGCATCAACGCCTGGGATTGGGGAGACGATAGACGACCGAGGTGTATTTCGGATTGGAGCGCGTCTCGACGATTGAACCGCCAAGGCCTTCCGCAATTCTTCGGCTCGCCATATTCTCTTCGGCGACAGGATATTCGAAGCCATCCGGATCGAGTTCCTCGGACGCCCATGCCACCACGGCGGCGACGGCCTCCCGGCCGATGCCGTTTCCATGGACGTCCTCCGTTATCCAAATTCCGATTTCGGGCCAGGCCGTCTTTGCCGCGTGAAGGCCGACAAGTCCCAGACAGTGATCGTCCACCAGTGAGCGCACAACAAAATGCAGATCCGATCCTTCAAGGATCGGCGCCAACCAGGATCGCCATACCTCGGCAAAGGCCGTTGATGATCGAGGCGGTTCCCACTGCATGAAACGGGTGATTGCGGGCGTGATGGCGGCAAAGACTTCGTCAGCATCAACGGCCGTAAAGGGCTTGAGGCGAAGCCGTTGCGATTTGATTTCGACGCTGCTGGCATCCCAATCTGCGGTCATTGCGGTCCGCGGTCCCCTTTGAGGGCGGAATGGAAGCAAGTCGCTGGGGTCGCCTACCGCCGTCGCGCCGCCACCGCCGCGGTTGGCAGAGCCGGCAGTTCTTCCATCACCCGGCTCAGCGGGAAGATGGCAATCGCCTCCGTGCCTTCGCGCAGCTTGGAATGTAGCTCGAATTCGCCGCCATGCATGGCAAGCAGGCCTTGCACGATCGGCAGGCCGAGCCCGGTGCCTTGTTCGGCGCTCTTGATGGCGATCGAGCCCTGGCCGAAAGCGGAGAGCACGACCGGGATCTCGTCCTCGGGAATCCCCGGACCATTGTCCTTGACGGAGATGTATTGCCCGCCACCCGCCGTCCAGCCGACACGGACGCGGATCTCGCCGCCGGTGGCAGTGAACTTTATGGCATTGGACAGAAGGTTGAGCGTGATCTGGCGTACGGCACGCTCGTCGGCGAACAGTCGCGGCAATGTCTGTTCGAAATCCTGGATGACGCGGATATCCTTGTTGCGCGCCTTCAACTCCATCATGTGGCAGCAATCCTCGACGATGTTCAGCAGCATCACCGGCTCTTCGTTGAGCTGGTAGCGACCGGCCTCGATGCGCGACAGGTCGAGGATCTCGTTGATCAGGTCGAGCAGGTGCTGGCCGGAATCATGCACGTCATGGGCATAGTCCCGATAGGTGGGATTGCTCATCGGCCCCAGCACTTCGTTCGCCATCACCTCGGAAAAGCCGAGAATGGCGTTGAGCGGCGTGCGCAATTCATGGCTCATCGAAGCGAGGAAACGCGACTTTGCCAGATTGGCATCCTCGGCCCGCCGCCGCGCCTCGTCCGACATGGACTTCGCTGTCTCCAGTTCGGCGATCAACGCATCCTTTTCGGAGCGGAACGACAACACCATCAGCGAGGCGCGGTTGAGCTGACGGGCGACATAGACGAAGAAAGGCAGCGACAGGACAAGCAGCCCGGCCAGGACCGCCTCGACCGGCATCCACAGCTTGCTAGCGACGTAGGCATAGAGCGCCACCGGCACGGCGAAAGTCGCCAGCAACGCGCCGCTCAGCGATGAGGCCATGAGCGCCGTCCCGGCCATGGCAAAAAGCAGCACCACCGCCTTGACCACCTGGAACTGATCGACCTGGCAGGCGCCGCAGCCGAGCAAGACGAACCAGCCCCAGCCGAGGCCACAAAGGAAATGGCCGAGCAGGAATTCCCGTCGCGTTTGCAGGGGGTTAAGCTCGGCAGCTTCCGTGCGCTCGATGCGCCGCGCCATGAAGGCGACGATCGTATAGCAGATGAGCGTGAACAACGCCCAGAGCCCGATCTCATTGCCGACGCCGGCGAGCCAGCCGGCAGCGGCGATCGCCAGCACGAGCAACGGGATCGCCACGGCGCCGCTTGTCATGGCGCCGGCGTGGAGTTTCAACAATTCGCGGTCGAAATCGGGATTGCCGGCTTGCTGCGAAAGACGGTCGCGCGTCTTGCGCACCGCACGCGCGACATCGCTGTTGCGATGCCGTTTCCTGCGGTCCACAATGAACTTGTCCGCTGTGTTCGAGCGTTGCAAGGGCATCAAAAACTTCAAATTATTCGTGCAGCGGTTCCAAGGTGTTAAGCTACGTTCGAATGATTAACCAACCGTTTGCCATATGAGCCGTTCCTGGTCGCCAAGATCGCGCCGGCGGTACGCGGCGCCGCGCAGCCTGTGGCGCAAGGTGTTGGACTATGGTCTGGCCATCATCATTCTGGGACTGCTGATCCTGTTGGCGGCGCGCCTCGATCGGGTGGAGACGCGCCAGACTCAAGGCGCTGCCATGATCAATGATGGCGATTCGATTACGCTCGGCACCGAGCGCATCCGCATGCGCGGCATCGACGCCCCGGAATACACACAGACCTGCCGCAGGAACGGCGCCGACTATGCCTGCGGCACGCTTGCGCGCCAGTCGCTGGTGCGCCTGATCGCCGGCAGGCCGGTCACCTGCAGCGGCTGGCAGCGGGACCGCTATGGCCGGTTGCTTGGCGACTGCAAGGCCGGCGGCACCGACCTCAACCGCGCTCAGGTCGAGGCGGGCTGGGCGGTCGCCTTTGGCGACTTCGAAAGTGAGGAAGCGACCGCCCGGGCCGCCAAGGTCGGTATCTGGGCGGGTACGTTCGACCAGCCGCAGGACTGGCGCGACAGCCATCACGGCGAGGTGGTGGAGCGAAAACATGGCATGCTGGCGTCGATCGGCGACGCCGTGCGGGAGATTTTTCGCTTCTGGTAAGGCGTATCGGCTTGGAAGGAAAGGGAGGATCGAAATGAAGCTCTTCGACGGTGGCCGGGCGCCCAATCCGCGGCGGGTACGCGTCTTCCTCGTCGAAAAGGGGATCGCGGTTCCGCTGGTGCCCGTCGACATGGGCGCGCTGGAGCACAAGGGCCAAACGGTGAGCTCGCGCAACCCTTTGCGGCGCTTGCCGGTGCTGGAGCTTGACGATGGCACCGTCATCACCGAATCCGTCGCCATCTGCCGGTATTTCGAGGAGTTGCATCCGGAGCCGGCCCTGTTCGGACGCGGCGCACTCGGCAAGGCACAGGTCGAGATGTGGCAGAGACGGATGGAGTTCAATCTGCTCAGCTGCGTCGCGCAGGCCTTTCGCCACATTCATCCGGCCATGAAGGAATGGGAAATCCCGCAAATCCCTGAATGGGGTGAGGCCAACAAGCCGAAGGCGTTGGAGTTCCTGAGAATCCTCGATGGCGAGTTGGCGAAGCGGGAATTCGCCGCCGGCGACAGCTATTCGATTGCCGACATCACCGGCCTGATCGCAATCGACTTCATGAAGCCGGCGCGCATTAAGGTGCCGGAGGAGTGCACCAATGTCTTGCGTTGGCATCAGGCGATCTCCAGCCGGCCGAGTGCCGCCGCTTGAGCCTGGAACTGGACAATTTTGCCGCAAAAGTCCGGGCTTGCCGCATCTGTGCCGAAAGCCCCGTCGGAAAGCCGCTGCCGCATGAGCCGCGGCCCGTGCTGCGGCCCTCGTCCAGTGCCCGCATCCTGATTGCCAGCCAGGCGCCGGGAACCAAGGTGCACCTGTCGGGCATGCCGTTCACCGATGCTTCGGGCGACCGCCTGCGCAGCTGGCTCGGCGTGACCAGCGACGAGTTCTACGACATCGAGAAATTCGCCATCGTGCCGATGGGCTTCTGCTTTCCCGGCCAGGATGCCAAGGGTGGTGACCTGCCGCCAAGGCGCGAATGCGCGCCGGCCTGGCGTGCGCCCCTGATGGCGCTGATGCCTCGGATCGACCTGGTGCTGACGATCGGCATCTACGCGCAGTCCTGGCATATGGGCGCCGCGCGCCGCCCTTCGCTGACCGAAACGGTGATGGACTGGCGCGCCATCTGGGAGAATTCAGTCGGCGCAAAAGTGCTGCCGCTGCCGCATCCATCCTGGCGCAACAGCGGCTGGCTGAAGCAGAATCCGTGGTTTGAAATGGATTTGCTGCCTTTCCTGCGCTCGGAAATCCGCTATCGCCTTGGCTAGGCATTCAGCAAGAAATCACTCGCTTTCATAGTGATTGGCAGAATTTCTTTCTTGTGAAAGCCCCGAATAAAGGGGAATATAGCCAAACTATTCCTCAGGAGCCTCTAATGGACCGCCTTGACCGAAAAATTCTCCGCCTCCTGCAGGAGGACGCGACCCTCGCGGTGGCCGATGTCGCCAAGAAAGTCGGCCTGTCGACCACGCCCTGCTGGCGCCGCATCCAAAAGCTCGAGGAGGAGGGCGTCATCAAGCGGCGCGTCGCCATTCTCGACCACGAGAAGGTCAATGTGCGGGTCACCGTTTTCGTCTCCATCCGCACGAATTCGCACAGCCACGAATGGCTGCGCCGCTTTTCCGAGGTCATCCAAGAGTTTCCCGAGGTGGTCGAGTTCTACCGCATGAGCGGCGACGTCGACTATCTCTTGCGTGTCGTGGTGCCCGACATCGCCGCCTACGACGCCTTCTACAAGCGGCTGATCGCCAAGATCGAAATCCGTGACGTGTCGTCGTCCTTCGCCATGGAGCAGATAAAGTACACGACCGAAATCCCGCTCGACTACATGGTGCTGGACAAGGAATCCGGCGCCAACGCCGCCTGAGCGGGCGGCGCCCGCTCAGTTCTTCTTCTTGTTGAGGAAACTCCAGGGCGAGTTCACCGGCAGGGTGACGGTGTCCGGCACGGTGTCGACGCCGATCACATCCGCCTTGCGCACGCTGTAACCGGACTGGATGACGCTGACGCCATCCAAAATGAACAACTGGCTTTTCTCCATGTCCGGTTTCAGAGCGCCGGTGATGGCGACCGACTGGTAGGCTTGCGACATCTTGTAGGGATGGGCTGGCGTGACCAGCACGATCTGATTGGGCGGCGGCGTCGGCATGTGGCTGCACGCGCCCGTCCACGGCACCAGCAGGAACTGGTAGACGAGGTCACCATCGCGATCGACCGGCAATGCATAGCCGGCTAATTGTATGGTCTTGTCCTGCAGGCCGACGGACAGTGTCTCGCCATGATCCGGCAGTTTAGCCGCGATCATCGGCAGGCCTGCGTCTTCGGCGACCGCCTGGGTGGCCGGGCGCAAGTCCTTCCAGAAGATGTGCATGGTCTCGGCCGAGGCGCCGGCCGCGCAGAGAGACAACGCGGCCGCGAGCCCTGTGATTGACGTGAAATGGTTCATGGCCGCTCCCTTTGCAGGCGAGTAAAGACGCCATGCCAAATGACGTCAATGCTCGAGCCGCATCACATGTCGGCGAGAACCGGCCATGCCGGGCTCGTAGAAGCCGCGCGACGCGAACATGTCGCGAAAGCCCATGAAACGGTAGCTCGGCGACGCTTCGGCCACGGGATAGGCCTCGATGATGCGCGCGCCCTTGGCAAAGGCATGATCGATGGCTGCATCAAGTAAGGCCGAAGCAAGGCCGCCGCCGCGCAAAGCCCTCGGCACATAGAAGCAGACGATCGACCATACACCCGTCTCGCTGTCATCCTGCCGCTTTGACAGCTTGCGATAGGTCTCGCGCGGAGCGACCGAACACCAGGCAATGGTCTTGCCGTCGATCTCAGCGAGGATGCCGACAGGGGTTCCGGCATCGATGAGCGTCATCATCTGCCGCTTCTTCTAGTCGTTCTGGATATGCTCGCGGCCAGAGTGCCGCCAGGCCATGCACCAGCAGTATTTTGGCGCACCTGGCTGCTCGAACAACGTCTCGAATTTGCCACGGGTCGCCAGCGTCACCTCGGTAAAGCGGATATTGGCGAGGTCAAATTTTTCTGGCGGCGATCCGCGCGAGCGTTTTGGCATCGGTCAGTTCCTTCACGGCATTCTTGCCGTTCCAGCGTGCCGTCTTGTCGGTCGATCGCGCGAGCCTTTCGGCGACAGCAAGGGCAGCACCGTGCATAGCCATCGATCGCTTGCCGATCGAACGAAGCGCCCAGTTCACAGCCTTCTTGACGAAATTGCGCTCGTCAGTGGCATGCGCTTCGATGATCGGCAGGAAGGCGAGAAAAGTCGCCTCCGGCTCTTCCTTGCGGTGCACGACAGACCAGGCCATCATGGCGAAAGCCGTGCGTCGAACGAATTCCCGTTCATCGGCCGCGAACTCGCCGATCAGCTCTTTCCAGGCGTCCGTATCGACGAAGAGATCCGAGACGCCATCGACAATATCCCAGGAGTCGAAACTCGACGCCCATTGCCTGGCATCCCTGGCGGAAAACCGCTTCGGGTCGGCCGTGACGGAAGCGATGAACTGCGCCTCCATGATGCCTGACGCCCACAGCTCAAAGGCGCGCTCGTGGTTGCGTTTGATCTTCCGGGCGATCTGCCGCTGAATGCCATGCGGGATTCCAAGCGCGCGGTCGATCTTGATGCCGTAGCGCAGCATGCCGAGACGATTTTCCTCCGAGCCGATCGAGCGCAGATGCGCGACGATTTCGTCGGCACTCGATTGGGGCGAAAGCTCGGCCATCGCGACCCCTACTTCTCCAGGCGCGCCAGCAGCGAGGACGTGTCCCAGCGCTTGCCGCCCATGGCCTGCACATCCTTGTAGAACTGGTCGACAAGCGCGGTCACCGGCAGTTTGGCGCCGTTGCGGTCGGCCTCCGCCAGGCAGATGCCGAGATCCTTGCGCATCCAGTCGACGGCAAAGCCGAAATCATATTTGCCGGCATTCATCGTCTTGTGGCGGTTTTCCATCTGCCAGGAACCGGCAGCCCCCTTGGAAATCACCTCGATCACCTTCTCGATGTCGAGCCCGGCGTTCTTGCCGAAATGGATACCCTCCGACAATCCCTGCACCAGCCCGGCGATGCAGATCTGGTTGATCATCTTGGTGAGCTGGCCAGCGCCCGCCGACCCCATCAGCCCGACCATGCGGGCATAGGCGTCGATAACGGGCCTCGCTCTGTCGAAGGCAGCCTGGTCGCCGCCGACCATGACGGTCAGCACGCCGTTCTCGGCGCCGGCCTGGCCACCGGAGACCGGCGCGTCGAGAAATGAAAACCCACCTGCCTCCGCTGCTGCCGCCAGTTCGCGCGCGACTTCCGCCGAAGCGGTGGTGTTGTCGATGAAGACCGAACCTTTCTTCATCGATTTGAAGGCGCCTTCGGGACCTGTCGTCACCGAGCGCAGATCGTCGTCATTGCCTACGCAGGAAAAGACGAAGTCCTTGTCCTTCGCGGCCTCCGCCGGCGTCACCGCAAGGCTGCCGCCATGCTGGCCGACCCATTGCTCGGCCTTGGCCTTGGTGCGGTTATAGACGGTGACGTCGTGGCCACCCTTGTTCCTGAGGTGCGCGGCCATGGGGTAGCCCATAACGCCAAGACCGAGAAATGCCACAGATGCCATAAGCTTGCCCTTCAGACGGAAACGAAATTGCTGCGGAAGCTCTAGGCCCTGCGCTCAATTCGTCAAGACGCCTGTGGTCTGATCGACTGGCACAGGCGAAAAACGGGTCACCGCTTCAGGTGGATGGTGATCCGGCGCTCGATCCATTCGATCGCATGGCGCAACAACTCGACCATCACCAGGTACACCAGGGCCACCCAGATATAGGCCTGGATGTCGAAGGAATTGGCAAAGGCGAGTTTTGCATTGCCCATCAGGTCGTAGACGGTGATGATGGCGACGATGGCGGATGCCTTGACCATCAGGATCAGCTCGTTGCCGTAGGGCCGCAAGGCGACGATCAGAGCTTGCGGCAGGACGATCTTGCGCAGCGTCTGCAATTTGTGCAGGCCGAGGGAGGCGGCGCCTTCCCATTGGCCCCTGGGCACGCTTTCGATGGCGCCGCGCAGGATTTCGGCCTGGTAGGCGGCGGTGTTGAGCGCAAAGGCGAAGACGCCGCAGTTGAAGGCGTCCTTGAAGAAATCCCAAAGCCCGATCATCTGGAGCTCCGGTCTGAACGACCCTAGCCCGTAATAGACCAGAAAGGTCTGAACCAGCAGTGGCGTGCCCCGGAAGAAATAGACGTAACAGTAGGCAAGACCGGACAGGATCCGGTTCCTGGACATACGCCCGTAAGCAACGGGCATGGACAGGACGGCGCCAAGCACCATCGAAATGGCGACCAGTGACAGGGTAACGCCCAGTCCGCGCAGATAGGCCGGCGCATATTTGGCGAAGAAGGCCGGGTTCCAGGCAAAAAACAGATAGCTGACGATGCCGAGGCCAAAGGCGATCCACAGGCAGACCAGCGCGTAGCCGACGATGCGCGGTCGCGGCCAGCCGCGGGTCCGCGGTGGCGGCCGTTCGACCATGGCGGCGGTGGCGCTCATCGTTGTGCCTCCCGTTTGCCAAGCGAGCGCAAGATGGCACTGGTGGCGAAGGATGACACGACGGCCAGACCGAGAAAGACCAGAGCCGCAATGCTGTAAAACAGGAACGAATGCTTGGTGACGCGAGCCGCCACGCCGGCATTGCGCAGTGTCTCGGCAAGACCGACGACCGAAACCAGCGACGTGTCCTTGAGAAGGCTAAGCCAGCAATTCTCGAGACCGGGGAAGGCAATGCGCAGCAGCTGCGGCAAAATCACCAGTCGCATGGTCTGCCATTTGGACAAACCAATGGAATAACCACCCTCATACTGACCCTTCGGGATGGCGCGGAAGGCCGAGAGGAAAACCTCGCTGGCATAGGACGAGAAGATCAGCGAGAGCACGATCATGCCAGCGACGAAGCTGTTGACGTCGATGGTCGCTTCGGGGCGGAAATACCGGATGAGATGCTGCAGCAGGATTGGCATGCCGAAGAAGAACAGGAAAAGCGTCACCAGTTCCGGCAGGCCGCGAAAGACCGTGGTGTAGATATTGGCGGCGAGGCGCAGCGACGGCTCCTCGGATTGCTTGCCCAGCGCAATGAAAAAACCGATCGCCAACCCAATGGGGAGCGTCGCCAGCGCAAGCAGAACCGTTACAATGACGCCATAGGCAATGTCGTCACTCCAGCCATCAGGTCCCCAACTGAGAAGTGTCCATATGCTTTGGGCTGGCATTGACAGGTGTTATCCCCACGACGTTCCCAGGATGAATAGAAAGACGGCGGGGTATTTCCCCGCCGTCTTGATCCTGTCTATCAGGACTCGGCGCCGAAGACGTCGAACTTGAAGTACTTGTCGTTGATTTCCTTGTATTTTCCATTGGCGCGGATGGCGTCGATGGCCTCATTGAGCTTGTTGACCAGGTCGGTCTCGCCCTTGCGCACGGCAATGCCGGCGCCCGGCCCGAAGATCTCGACCGGCTGCGGCGAGGGCTGGCCGAGAATCTTGCAGCAGGCGCCATCAGGCGAGTCCAGCCATTGCTGCAGCACGACGATATCGTCCTCGATGGCGTCGAGGCGACCATTGGCCAGATCTGCCTGCTCCTCGGGGCTGCTCGGATAACCCTTCACGGTGCTGTCGGTGTAGGTCTTCGAGGCATAGTTGAAATGGGTGGTCGTCGTGGCGACGCCGATGGTCTTGCCAGCCAGATCTTCCTTGGTCACGCCCTTCAGCGTGCTGTCTTTCGGCACGGCGAGAGCCGAGGGCGTGTTGTAGTATTTGTGGGTGAAGTCGACCTTCTCCTTGCGCTCCGGCGTGATCGACATCGAGGCGACGATAGCGTCGAACTTGCCGGCCTGAAGTGCCGGGATGATGCCGTCCCAATCCTGGGCGACGAAGGTGCACTTGACCTTCATCTGATCGCAAAGCGCCTGGGCGATGTCGATGTCGAAGCCGACGAGCTTGCCGTCGGAGGTGAGGTTGTTGAACGGGGGATAGGCGCCTTCGGTGCCGATCCGCAGGGTCTTTTCCTGGGCCTGGGCGACGCCGAGCGTCAGCAGCGCAGCCGATGCGGCGAGCGCGATACGCAGTGCAATACGCATGATAGTCCTCTCTTTAATGGTCCCGGCCGTCGTTCCGAAACGGCTCTATGGGGCGGTGCTTTTGACCGCCCGCTGAAGCGATACTCCCACTCTTTCCAAGAAAAAAGCAACTGCAAAACCACCGAAATCGGCAATGGGGTTCTGCCGTTACGTTACATCTTAAGCAACGAGGCCGGTGGTGCGCTCGATGAAGTCGACTATCGATTTTACGTCGTCGAGGTCGAATGCCGGCAGGCTCTTGTCCGTAACGGCGAAATCGGCGGCGATGGCGACAATATTGGGATCACCCGCTGAAAGCGGCGTCCGATCCTTCGCTTCCAGGCGCCGCGTTTCGATCTTGCGGTGCGATTCGCGCTTGTAGCCTTCGACCAGCACGATGTCGCATGGGGCGAGCCGCGAGAGGATGCTCTGCAGCGGCGGCTCATCCTCGCCGCGCAATTCGTGCATCAGCGCCCAGCGGTTGCCGGACACGATCGCGACCTCTGTGGCGCCGGCCTGCCGATGGCGGAAGCTGTCGGCGCCCGGCTTGTCGATGTCGAAATCATGATGGGCGTGTTTGACCGTCGAGACCTTCCAGCCGCGCCGCACAAGCTCGGCGACCAGCTTTTCGGTCAGTGTGGTCTTGCCGGAGTTTTTCCAGCCGGTGATGCCGAAGACGTTCATGATGTCATGCTCTGCAACAGGCGCCCGGCCTGGGCAAGGTCGTCAGGCACATTGATGTTGAAGAAAGGATCGAGCCCAGCGGATTGCACGAGCTGGAATTCCACCTCGACGTGACCACGGCGCTCGATGAAGGTCGAAACGCGCCTGTTGTCCTCATCAACCAGAAAATGTCGCAAGGCGTCGCGACACTCCATCGGCCACAGCGCGAAGGTCGGGTGCAGCCGACCGGCCGAGGAGGCAACGGCGATTGAACCCGGATGTTCGCCGGCCGCCGCCGCAAGGCGCGCGACAAGATCAAGCGGCAGGAAAGGCGTATCGCCGGCAGCAGTGACGACGGCCTTGCAAGGCGTATTGGCAACTGCCCATTCGAGGCCGGTCAGAATTCCGGCAAGTGGCCCGGCAAAGCCTTCGACGGTGTCGGCAAGCACGGGCAGTCCGAAACGGGAAAAGCGTTCGGGATCGCCATTGGCGCTCAGCGCCAGGGTTTCGATCTGCGGGCCAAAGCGCGACAGGATTTGGTCAAGCACGCTGCCGCCGCCAAGCGGCAACAAGCTCTTGTCGCCGCCTCCCATCCGCCTCGACTGACCACCGGCCAGGACGATCCCTGCAATATCTCGCCTCATGCATCGAGCCTGTACGCCAGCCGCCGGAAATCACAAGACCCGGCTAGATTCCATCCGGCGCCATGGCCGGCCCGGTTGTTTCGGCGACGATCCTTCGCCGGCCGACAACCCGCTCGCGATAGAGCGCGTAGAGACCCGAACCGACGACGATTGTCGCGCCGACGATCATCGGCATGTCCGGTATGTCGCCGAAGACGATCAAGCCAAGCAGAATGGACCAGAGCAGCGCGGTGTAGCGAAACGGCGCGATGAAGGAGATCTCGCCCGAGCGCATCGCCATGATGATGAATTGATAACCGATAAGCACCAGCACCGCGGCCAGCGCCAGCAACGCCGTGGTCTTGCCGGTCATCGGCGTCCAGCCACCCATCGGCGACAACAGCATCGCCCCGACGACGGTCATTGCCAGCGCCGTCGCGGTCGAGACCAGCATGGTCGGTATGGTTTGGGGAATGCGCTTGGTGGCGAGGTCGCGCACGGTGCAGCAGGCGACGCTGGCCAGCGCCCAAAGGGAATAGATGCTGAAGCCATCAAAGCCGGGCCGCACGATGACCAGTACGCCGGCAAAACCGGCTGCGATCGCCAGCCAGCGTCGCCAGCCGACCACTTCGCCGAAAAACAGTGCGGCACCCATCGTCACCGCCAGCGGCAGCGCCTGAAGAACGGCCGAGACACTGCCGATCGGCAAATGGGCAAGCGCGACCAGGAATGACACGGTGGCGCCAGCTTCGCCCAGCACGCGGATTGCCACCAGCGGCTGCAGCATCAGGCGCGGCTGCAAAAGCGCGCCGCGTTGCCAGGCCAGCAGGCCGACGAAGAGCGAGGCAAAGGCTCCTCTGATCAGCATGACCTGCGCCATGTTCATCGATTGCGAAGAGTATTTGGTGATGGCGTCGTTGAGCGTGAAGCCAACCATCGCCACCATCATGAACAACGCGCCGCGAAGATTGGGGGAAAGAAGCAAGACATCTACCGGTTGCTTGGGCAAGCAAGCCTGTATCAGCCCGCCACGAAACAGCAATGGCAAAGGGCTGGGCCAGGACCGGGGCATTCGCCGGTGCCGGCATGAAATCACGTCCTCAATTCGGCGCCAATCTGGTCGGGAGGCGGCTTCGCCTCCCGGAAGCTGTGCAGGCGTGGTTATGTCTATTTCTTCGGCGTCAGCACTTCGGTGCCGTTGCCTTCCTTGCCGGCGATGGTCCAAAGGCCATGCAGCGAGCCGTCATCCTCGACCTTGTAGACGACGAGGCCGATGTCCTTGCCCATGACATAGCCGGCGGAGAATGCATCGTCGTTGCGCATGCAGATGCCGTCGGAGGAAGAGCCGCCAGTCTCCCAGTGGATCGCGCAGGTCGTCCCGCTGGTCAGGGTAATGGTGGCTTCGCCATCATATTTCGATCCGTCGAAATTGGTGCCGGCGACGGTGTAGGTTCCACCGATCGACTGAGCTGCCGCGGGCACGGCCGCAAGGCCGAGCAATGCAAGAGAAAGAATGAGTTTGCGCATGATTTTTGCCCCCTATCAGCGAAGAGCCGCTTTCAGGGGAAGGCTAGGCCGGAACGACGTGGCGGTAAATCCGGCGGCGGTTCGCGAACGAGACTTTTTCTGGGGTGTGTTCGGAAATACTCACTGCCCCTCGAGACTGCCGGCAATGGCGCCGACCAGCGGGTCGTATTTCGACTTCAGGGCTGGCGGGTAATCGATCCAGACCGTGCGGATAACGCCATCCCTGCCGAACAGGCGCCGCTCATAAAAGATCTTTCCATCCTTCGTGCCCGACAGCACCGCCCAGTTCTTGCCGGTCTTGCCGTAGGTAACGGTATAGCCAGGTTCCTTGCTTACCTTTTCATTGGCGACAAAGCCTTTCGGCGTGTCGTCATCGACGTTGAGGATGCCGGAGCAGGTCAAGCTGGCGCCATCCGCGCTCAGCCAAACCTGTCCGTCGCCATTTTCCGGCTCGGGCTGACGATCGGTGAATATCTCATCGGGAAAGGTGCAGACGGTGCCGAAGCGCGCGTTCACATAGGTGAAGGGCTTGGCGCTTGCAGTTGTTGTAACTGGCGTCGCCAAGGACAGAACTGTGGTCAGCGACGACAAGCCGATACGATAAAGACGCAGCACGATGCCCCCTTGGCCTTGGTGACCAAAGATACTCTTGCACCAAATCGGAGAAAAAATCAGCCGCCGGTGACGCTCATGTGCCGGGACACCGAGGGACGGCTGGTGCGGCGGTCGATGATGAAATCATGGCCCTTCGGCTTGCGGCCGATGGCCTCGTCGATGGCGTCGGCGACAAGTTCGTTGCCTTCGGATGCACGCAACGGCGCGCGCAGATCGGCTGCGTCTTCCTGGCCAAGGCACATATAGAGCGTGCCGGTGCAGGTCAGCCTGACGCGGTTGCAGCTTTCGCAGAAATTATGCGTCATCGGTGTGATGAAACCGAGCTTTCCGCCGGTCTCGGCGACGTGGACATAGCGGGCAGGGCCACCCGTCTTGAAGGGAATGTCGGTCAGCGTGAACTGGCGCTCCAGCGAGGCGCGCAGCAGCGACAGCGGCAGATATTGGTCGGTGCGATCGGCATCGATCTCGCCCATCGGCATGGTTTCGATGACAGTGAGATCCATGCCGCGGCCATGCGCCCAGCGCATCATGTCGGGCAGTTCAGCGTCGTTGAAATCCTTCAGCGCCACCGCGTTGAGCTTGACCTTCAGCCCGGCCGCCTGAGCGGCATCGATGCCTTGCATGACCTTGTCGAGATGGCCCCAGCGGGTGATCAGGTGGAACTTGTCGGCATCGAGCGTGTCGAGCGAGACGTTGATACGCTTGACGCCGCACTCGGCGAGCTCGGCGGCGAAGCGTGACAGCTGCGAGCCGTTGGTGGTCAGCGTCAGTTCTTCCAGCGCGCCGCTATCGAGGTGGCGCGACAGCTGGCGCACCAGATGCATGATGTTCTTGCGCACCAGCGGCTCGCCGCCGGTAAGGCGCAACCTCTTCACGCCCTTTTCGATGAAGACGGTGCAGAGCCGGTCCAGCTCTTCCAGCGACAGCAGGTCCTTCTTCGGCAGGAAGGCCATGTCTTCGGCCATGCAATAGGTGCAGCGAAAATCGCAGCGGTCGGTGACCGACACCCTGAGATAACTGATCGTGCGACCGAAGGGGTCGATCATGTTCATGTTCGAGCGTTTCCGTGGCCGTTGGCGGCGCCGTTATATACAGCTATGTGATACGATCCAGCCCGGCATTCAAGATACCGCTTCTCGATCTTTGGTAACATCCCGGAGCCGACACGGTATGTCGGTTGTTCTATCAGGACTTTTCCCCTTTCGCGAAGCGGCGTAGGGAAGGGCAATCGACATGGGATCAAACAGCATGACCGCGCCAAAAGAACTCAGGGTCTCCAAGGACCGCAAGCTGCTGTCGGTCACCTTTCCCAATCATCAGCCATTCGAACTGCCTGCGGAGCTTTTGCGCGTCGCCTCGCCATCGGCCGAGGTGCAGGGCCATTCGCCCGACCAGCGGGTGACGGTTCCCGGCAAACGCAACGTGGCCATCCTCAAGATCGAGCCGGTCGGCAACTATGCGGTGCGCATCACCTTCGACGATTTCCACGACACCGGCATCTTCACCTGGAATTACCTGCATACGCTCGGCCACGAGAGGGATGAGCGCTGGAACGCCTATCTGGCGGAGCTTGCGGAAAAAGGCTTGAGCCGCGATCGCTAGATCCCTTCGCTGTCGTCAAAACGTCATCGATGTGGAGTAGCGCCGGCAAAGGTTCGGAGACGAAGAAGATGTCGCTTGTCACCACGGTCGAACAGCTCGAGGCGCTTTACGGCGTTCCAGGCGCAGCCTCGCTGGTCAAGGAACTCGACCATGTCATTCCCGAATACGCCGCCTTCATCGAAGCTTCGCCCTTTGTCGCGCTTGCCACCAGCGGCCCGGAGGGACTGGACTGTTCGCCGCGCGGCGATCTCGCCGGCTTCGTGCGTATCGTTGATCCCAAGACAGTGATGATGCCGGACCGGCGCGGCAACAATCGCGCCGATTCGCTGCGCAACATCATCCGAGATCCGCGTGTCGGGCTGCTGTTCCTGGTGCCGGGCTCGGGCACGACGCTGCGCATCAACGGCCGCGCGCACATCACCACGGACGCCGAACTTTGCGCATCCTTCAAGGTCGACGGCAAGGCGGCGCGCTCGGTGACCGTCATCGACGTCGATTCGGTCTATTTCCAGTGCGCCCGCGCCATTGTGCGGTCGGAGCTTTGGAACCCGGCAAAACATGTCGATCCGAAATCGCTGCCGACGCCCGGAACAATCCTGGAAATCACCAGCCGCAAGAACATCGACGGCGAGGCCTACGACAAGGAATGGCCGCAGCGGGCGAAGAAAACCATGTGGTGAGTGACTGAAAAGGCTGTCAGGCCTCCTTCAGCACCTCATAGATCTTGCGCATCTGTTCGCCGATCATGTCACACTGCTCCGGCGTCGACTGGCTCATCGCTTTCTCGATCAGTGCCATATGCACTTTCAGCGCCTGCATCAGCAACGCCTCGCCAGCCTCGGTCAAGGCGAGCCGCAGGATGCGCTTGTCCTTCTCGTCGCCTTCGCGGCGCAGCAGGCCGCGCGTCTCAAGCTGCGGCAAAAGCATGGTGATGTTGGAGCGGCCGACGAGCAGTTTGCGGGCAAGGTCGTGCTGCGACATGCCGGGATGGCGGTAGAGGTTCATCAGCACGTCGAGCTGCGCCGGCTTCAGGTCCAGCGGCGCGAGTTTCACCGCCAGCGTGCGCTCCAGCACATGGCAGGCGCGCGCCACCGCGACCCAGTTGCGAAAACGCGGGTTGTCCCAGGGTAGCTCTTGTTTATTGTTCATCTTTGAACTATTATGTTCATGCTTGAACGTATGGATGGATTCTCACTATGGCATCAATCGGGCTGAAGGTCATCCGGAGCGTATTTGGTGCGGCCGAACATATTGCGCCACGCATCAGCGGGCGCGCGGCTTTCGAATTGTTCTGCCGCACACCGAGCGCAAAGGCGCTGACCGATGGCGAGCGCCGCGCCATCGGCCGTGCCGCCGAGTTCATGACCGAGGCGCGCCATCATCGGCTGAAGACGGCAACCGGCTGCGTCATGGTGCACGAGTTCCGGCCGGAGCCGGGCAGGGCCGCACTTGGCACCGTGCTTGTCGTTCATGGCTGGCGTTCGCGCACCGAATATATGCGCGCCTTGATCGAGGGCTATCGCGCGGCCGGCTACAGGGTCGTTTCACTGGACCTGCCGGGACATGGCCATTCGCAGGGCCGGCACCTGAACATGGCCAACGCGGTCGACGCGGTACGGGTCGCCGGCGAATGGTTCGGTCCGTTTGTCGCGGCGGTGGGGCATTCGTTCGGTGGCGCCGTCGCTGCCAATGCGATCGCCGGTTCCATCAAGAACATTCCGCCGCTGGCGGCCGGACGTCTCGTGCTGATCTCAGCACCGAGCTCCTTGCCGGCGATCTTCGCCGATTTCAGCCGCATGCTCAATGTCGGGCCGCGCTCACAGGTTGCGATGGCGGACCGTGTCCAGCACCTGTCCGGCCGGCCGCTGCATGAATTCACCGGCGACCGCCAGCTTGCCCAGGCGCCTGTGCCGACGCTGGTCATGCACGCGCCGGACGATCGCGAGGTGCCGGCCGAGCACGCGAAACGCTACGCCGGTGCCGGCGGCCATGTGCGGCTGCACTGGGCCGACGGTCTCGGCCACCGCCGCATCCTTGCGGACAAGGGCGTGGTGGCACGCGCTGTTGCCTTCGTCGCGGACCGCGAGCCGTCCTTGCTACATTGAGCCGCGGTCAGGTTACTTCTTCTTCTCGCCGGGCTCGACAGGCAGTCCGGCCGCCTTCCAGGCGGTGTAGCCGCCAAGGATATGCTTGACGGGCCCAAGCCCCATATCCTGAGCCGTCTTGGTGGCGAGCGCCGAACGCCAGCCGCCGGCGCAGAAGAACACAAAGCTCTTGCCCGAGGCGAAGAACGGCTTGTGATAGGGACTTTCGGGATCGATCCAGAATTCCAGCATGCCGCGTGTGACATGTTTGGCGCCGGGAATCCTGCCGTCGCGTTCGACCTCGCGCGGGTCGCGCAGGTCGACAAAGATGGTGCCTTCGTCCTCGAGCAGTCCCGCGGCTTCCTCAGGCGAAACCACTTCGATCTCGGCGTTGGCTTCGTCCAGCAGTTCGCGATAACCCTTTTTCACTATCATCCCTCCCGGCCTTGCTGGCAGGTCGGAATTTCGAGCACAACAGCCTGCGTTTGTCACGCTCTGTCGGGGCCTGCCAATACCTGCCAGGCAGCCATCGCGCCAGTGACGGTCGCCATCAGCGCGGTGCATGACGCGCCGTCGCGCGCCTGGATGGACATGCCGTGCTGGACCGTGGCGTAGAAGGTCGCCACGGCATCGCAGTCGAAATCGGCAGGCAATTCGCCCTCGGCCACACCGCGCTCCAGGCGCTTGCGCAGGGCCGCAAGATTTTCGGCGCGGCGGCGGCGCAAATCCGTGCAGATGGCACCGCTGCTTGAATCCTCATGCAGTGCGCCCAGCGCAATCAGGCAGCCCTGCGGGCGATCGGTCTGCGAATAGGCCTTGGCTGTCTGGCGCAGGAAGTTCTCGATCGCTTGGCATGCGGTCGGTGCCTCGTCCAAGGCGGCCCAGATCTCGGTTCCTTCGGCTTGCGTGTAGTATTCGGTCGCTTCGAGGAACAGCGCCTCCTTGCTGCCGAAGGCCGCATAGAGGCTGGGCGAATTGATACCCATTGCCGCGGTCAGCTCGGCGATCGACGTACCCTCATAGCCCTTGGCCCAAAACAGCTCCATCGCGCGCCGCAGGACGGCCGTTCGATCGAAGGTGCGGGGACGGCCTCTTTCCGACATGTTCATCTTTTCTGTGTTGATCGATACATAAATGAGTTGACGCGGTCGAGCAAGGCTGCCAGACATTTATGTATCAATCGATACATAAATGGAGAAACTAATGTCTTCCAGCAATTTGAACGGCAAGGCGGCACTCGTCACCGGCGGCAGCCGCGGCATTGGGGCGGCGATTGCGCGAAGGCTCGCGGCCGATGGCGCCAAAGTCGCGCTGACCTATGTGCATGGCGAGGAACAGGCCCGCGCGGTCGTTGCCGAGATCGAGGCCAAGGGCGGCCGCGCCATCGCCATCAAGGCGGACAATCGTGATGCCGTGGCGATAGACAGGGCCGTCGATGAGACCGTTGGCGTCTTCGGCCGGCTCGACATATTGGTCAACAGCGCCGGCATCTGGCGCGTGGCCCCCATCGACACATTGTCGTTAGCCGACTTCGACGAGACCATGTCGGTTAATCTCAGAGCCCCTTTCATCGCCTCGAAAGCGGCGGCGGCGCATATGGGCGAGGGCGGCCGGATCATCTCGATCGGCAGCAATCTCGCCGAACGCGTCACCGACACCAGCCTCGGCGCCTACTCCGCCAGCAAGGCAGCGCTGGTCGGCTTGACCAAGGCGCTCGCACGCGACCTCGGTCCGCGCGGCATCACAGCCAATGTCGTCCATCCCGGTTCGACCGACACCGACATGAACCCGGCGGATGGACCGCATGCCGAGCATCAGCGCCAGAAGATGGCGACGCCGCGATTCGGCAAGGCCGATGACATCGCGGGCATGGTTGCCTGGCTTGCCGGTCCGGAAGGACGTTTCGTCACCGGCGCCGCATTGACCATCGATGGCGGCGCCAACGCCTGAATTTGGGGAGCTCTGCAGGCTGGAGCGAAGCACCCGCGCTCCAGCCGTCACGATCTTGTGAAACCGTTCTGCAACAGGCTTTCCAAAATTTATGAAAGCTTAACGAAATCGGTATGAATCGGTATAGTCGCGCCTTACATCCGCCATGCGGTGAGCGAGACGGTCTAGCGTGCGGAACGGGAACCGGTTGCGACCGGAGCGGGTGATCTATGAAATTCCTCGGTAACAAAGCAACCGCGATGCCGCTTGTGGCGATCGCGGCAACGCTCGCCCTGGGCGCGCCTCAGGCAGGCGCCCAGGGGCTCTTCGACATGCTGTTCGGCGGCGGCATCAGGCATGAGCCGCAGGGCGAATTTCCGCCTCCGCCAAAGCACAAACCCAAAGCCCCGGCCGGCGGCGGTGGCGGTGGCGGCGCAAAGATCAGCAGCCCGTCCTATTACACCTACAAGGCTGACAAACTTGTTCGCGTCGACTTCTCGACGCTGTCCGCCGCGCCGCAGCCGGCGACGGCGCAGGACGCGGCCTTCGTTCCGTCGGCCACCGGGGCTGCTTTCCACGATGCCATTGCCAGCCTCAGTGACTACGAACTCTATGCCGAGCCCGATATCGCCAAGGCGTTGATCGCCTACTACTCGGCCAATCCGGACTTCATCTGGGTGAACGGAACAAGCCCCAACAACCGCGCCCAGGATGCGGTGCGGGTGCTTGGCGAGGCCGCGAGCTACGGGCTGACGCCCGCCGACTACACCGTCGATGTGCCGGCCACGACTTCGGCCTCAACGGATGACGCAGCCAAGCTCAGGGAACTCGTGCGCTTCGAGATGGCGCTGTCGGCACGCGTCTTGCGCTACGCCCATGACGCCCAGAACGGCCGTGTCGAGCCCAACCGGATGACCGGCTACTATGATTTCCCAGCCAAGCCGCTCGACATGGTCGGCGTGCTGAAGACGCTGGCGCATACGCAGGAAGTGCGCACCTATCTCGAATCGCGGCATCCGCAGAATGCGGAATATCAGGCGCTGCGCGTCGAACTGGAGGCCCTGCAGGCCAGTGCGGAAAATGAGATCGTCGTCGATCCAAAGCTGCTGCTTAAGCCCGGCGAGACCAGCCCCGAGCTGCCAAAACTGCTGTCGCTGATCGCGCGCAATCTCGATGACAATATGGGCGGCACCTATGGCGAGCTGCTGTCGCGGCTGGCGACCAGCGAGGTCTATGTCCCCGAGCTGGTACCGCTGATCAAGGCGGTGCAGGTGAAGGAAGGCATGAAGGGCGACGGCGTCATCGGTCCGCGCACTGTCGCCTTGCTGGCCGGCACGTCGAAGGCCGACAGGCTGCTCAAGGTGCAGGTGGCGCTGGAGGAGCTGCGCTGGCTGCCTTCCGATCTCGGCAGCCCGCGTGTCTTCATCAACCAGCCGGCGTTCACCGCGAGCTATATCGACAATGGCGAGGAGAAGCTGAAGACGCGCGTCGTCGTCGGTCGGGTGACCAACCAGACGGCTTTCTTCTACGACCAGATCAAGCAGGTCGACTTCCATCCCTATTGGGGCGTGCCGCAATCGATCATCGTCAATGAGATGCTGCCCAGATTGCGCAGCGATCCCGGCTACCTCGATCGGGCCGGCTACGAGGTGACGGATTCGCGCGGCAAGCGCATTCCGTCGTCAGCGGTCAATTGGGGCGCTTATGGCGCCAACATTCCCTACAGCGTGCGCCAGCAGCCGAGCGAGGCCAATGCGCTGGGCGAGCTGAAGATCCTGTTCCCCAACAAGCATGCGATATACATGCACGACACGCCGCAGAAATCGTTCTTCAAGCAGGATATGCGCGCGCTCAGCCACGGCTGCGTGCGCCTGCAGGATCCGCGCGGCATGGCGGCGGCGGTGCTCGGCACCTCGGTCGACTATGTCGCCGAGAAGCTCAAGCACGGACATTCGACCGAGGATGTGACGCGCAAGATTCCAGTCTATGTCGCCTATTTCACCGCCTGGCCCGACATGTCCGGCAAGGTCGAGTATTTCAACGACGTCTACGACCGCGATTCGCGGCTGAAGCAGGCGCTGGACGCCACCGAGGCCGTGCGCTCGCCGTCGAGCTGATCGTTTAGAATTGCGACAACGGGCGGCGGAAACCCGCCTCCCGCCCAGCGATCAGCCAGTAGATCAATCCGGCGACGAGGCCGGCGGCGGCGATGATGCCGATATCGGCCCATCGCTCCGGGTCTATGTCTTCCGCCGAGCTCGGCCAGATGAGGAAGAAGCCGCCGGCGGCGGCGGCGGCGCCGAAGACCATGTGCATCAGGGCATTGCGCAGCGAGAAGAACTCGGCGATCAGCGCGAAGATCAGCGTCTGCAGCCCGGTCACGACAATCGTCAGGAAGTAGACGAACATGCCGAGCGGCGGCACCACCAGGACGGCGATCGGGCTGACGCCCATGACGTCGAAATAGGCCGGCGCGTTGGGCAGGGAACTGAGCGCGGCGTAGATCGCCGCTACAGCGACCAGGCCGACCAGTACCGCGACCAGATAGCCGGCCAGCATCATCAGGATGCGCTTCATCACATGCTTCGCCGTCGCCATGCCCATCCCCCCATGCGGCGCAGTCAACCGTTGCAATCAGCCATCAAAGACGATCCAGCGCAAGGGCAGGTACCGAGCGGGCGGCTTTGAAAGGCTTCGTGGATTGTGAAGCACGCCGATCAGGCGCCGCCACACAGATGCTCGGAGTCCGGCAAGGCCCACGAGCCTTTCGCAGCCAGATCGATCGAATAATAGACCCGGCCACGGTCGTCGCCCTTCGGACAATCCCTGGGAATCGCGATCAGGCACATCACGACGGGTTCGCCGACCTTGGAGGCGGCAAGGCCCGGTTCGCGATCATAGGAGACGGCACCGCCGCTATTGGTGAAGGTGGCTGCGCTGCCGGCGTCGGGCGTGGCGGTTTCGAGCGGATCGTCGCCAAGCCGCGCGGTCAGCGTCTTGATATGCGTGGACGCGCATTGCCCGACGGCCGAGGGAAGGGGCTGATCGCTGTTGCCGGGATTGCGCGCGGCGGTATCCAGAGCCTTCTTGCCGATCAGGGCTATGTTGTAGTCCTGCACCCATGACGGCGCATTGCCATAGGTCTGCAAGGCGTTGTTCAGCGCGCTGACGATGCAGGCGGTATCGCTCTTGCAGGCGTTCCGGTCGGCGATCAGCCCGCGGGCGATCTTGCGCTTGTCGCCGCCGAAGGCCGGCTCGAACCCCTTGTAGGCCTTGGCGACCAGCAGATCGATGGCCGACAGCTGAGGATCGGCGCAGATCGCCTTCTCCGCCGGCAGGCTCGCCTTGGCGCAGTCGAAGGACGGCCCGTCCGCTCGCGCCGAAGTCGCCGCAAGCATGCCGCCAGCCAGGACGATGGCTAAGACGAGCAAGAAATCGGTTCGAACGGAAAATCGCATGACTACCCCCAAGCCAACAGGCGCTGCCCGCGCCTGGCGTGCATATCACACGCCAAGGATGGACAATTTGCGGCAATCGGATTGGCCGTCCAGGCGCACGGAGAAAATGGGCAGACCCGTCGAAATGGAGAGTCTCTGCTGGCAGCTCTTACTTAGGCTCGGCCGTCACTGGATCGTAGGTGATTTCGACCTTCGCCTTGTCCGACGTGTAATAAGTGACGGTATAGGCGCCATTGTCCCAGTCGACCTCTTTCACATAGCGAAAGCCGTCGCGCTGCTCGACCTTGGCGAGTATCTCCGACAGCTTCTTGGCGTTGGGCGGCGGCAGCGGCTTGTCATCCGCGGCCAGAGCAGGACCGGCGGCGAGAAGAACGGCGATGCTGGTCGCTACGAGAAATCTGGACATGGTTTTCCCTCAAGTTTCGACGCAAGGAAACGAGCTGGCGTGGCGGTTGGTTCCGCGGCTGGAATGCGAGACCATTCAGCCTACAGACTTGGCGCCGCGCTGAGGAAAATGAATCCGTCAAACCATGGTGCGCCGCTTCAATATCCCTAGCCATAAGTGCGGGCGGTTTATTGGAGTCCATTTGCGCACGCATCACATCGTCATGCTTGCAGTTTCAGGGCTTTCCATCCCGGCCGTTCCCATGCCGGTACAGAAAGCCCGGACGCTGGAGCCTGAATAATATACGGTCTATTGCGCAGACGACCGCATCGAGGTGTCGTTCTGGGACCTCGAGCAGATAAAGGTGCGGAACGGCTCCAATATCTGCCAGTTCCAGAGTTATACGAGCTGCAGCAGCGCATTGAACTTCGCCCAAAAGAATTTTGGCGGGGAAGGGGCGAGTTGTAGCTGCTAGCTGTACTGACTTGGATTGCGATTCGGTGCGCGACTGAATTATGTGAGGGGTCCACAGGGGGACCACTTTCTGGACTTGAAGGCCAGCTATCCAGTAACCGTAGGGGCCAAAGCAGCCACAAAGGGCTGCCTTTTTTTGAGGAACTGCCTCAATTCTGCCGCCTCGCAAAATACCGACGGTCGCGACCAGCCGTTTCAAGCGGGATGTGAGCCGCAAGAAGCTGCTCACGCTTCTTTCCCGCGCTGACGATGTTGGTTTCCTTCAAATGCTGTGGGCAACGTATGTGCTACAGTCCGAAAACCCTGCTCCCGCAAGCCGATACATCAAGCACCCCAAGGACGCGGCAACACCTGACCCAGCCTCATCATACGCCGTCCGACACTGGGAGCTGGACACACTTGCGACTCTAGTTTTGACCACCGAAAAGGCAAAACCCAGTCACGGAAAGAACCATTATCTGCGCACTGACGTGTGGGATGCGATGGCGACCGTGGTCACCCTTCTTCACGACCTCGAAGAAGGGGAGTCGGGCATGAAGATTACGCCGGATAACGTGTTGCAGGAGATGAGCCGAATCGCGCAGCGGCAGTTTCATTGGCAGCGGAGCTACTTCCACCCAGAAGGTATACGGCGGGCACTTTACGTATACGGTCACGAGGACGCCAAAGCGTATTTCCAAGAGAAATACGGCGTTTCACTTGATGACTTTACGATGACTTGCATCATGCTGTCCGTGGAATTCCTTTCCAGACCTTGGATCATGGATTCTAAATTTAAGCCGCTCAAAGATAATACAACAATGTTCAGCAAAGTTCTGGGCATCGTCTCACGACCGGTCGTTGGAATACGCAAGGAGGCCGGACAACTGCGAGCTTTGATGACCCAGCTAATTGGCGGCATGTGGCGCCACGCTTATCTGCCCAGCATCTTGCGGCGATATCCCCTTGTGGAGTGTAGAGGCGAGTTTATTGCGCCAATCCCCACACTGCTAATCTATAGGGCCACGGCAGGCCTTTATTATGATTTCATAGCTGATGATGCCAAGTCTCTGCTGAAAACAGCAGACAAGCAATTCGAGACGTACATTCAAGAGTTAGTTCCTGCTTATCTTCCGAATTTGGAGGGCTTGCCCGAGATTTTGATAGGCACCAAGAAGGCCAAGTTCTTGACACCGGATGTGTTGGTAAGGTCGGGTGGCGCAATCACCCTCGTTATCGAGTGCAAGGCCACAAAGAACACCTTCGCGGCGCAGTTTGCTCATGACCAGATTAAGGGCGGAAAGCGCGGAACCGACCAGCTTTGCAAGGGCGTCGTGCAACTGTGGCGATTCTTCTCGGCTGTACGGCGGGGGATTTACGTCGAGAACCCCGTTGCTCCAGAAGCACGTGGGATGGTTGTGACGATGGACAATTGGTTGCTTTTTGATACCTTCGTTCGAGAAAGTATCCTACAGCAGGCTGCTATAGACGCAGCGAAGTACCCCGAAATTCTGGAGCAGGATCGAAAGCCTGTCATCTTTTGTTCCGCGCAAGATCTGGCCGACACTTTACAGGAATCAAATGAAGCGGGCCTCTATGCTGCAATTGATGCAGCCAGCGGGGTCAAATATGCCGGTTGGGACCTGATAGGTATTTTGCGCGACTTAGGTCTCAGCATTGAGCGAAAGCCATTTCCCTTCAATATGGATGATGTGGTGCCTTGGCGAAAGGATTTGCCGAACTAAATCTCGCCCGGCTGCATTACCACCGTGATACAGATGCTCCATGAGCGAATCTCCCCGCAAGGCCTTCGACCTAACCGCAGTTGTCGATAAGCTGGACCGGAGGCACCACAAGGACCTCATTCGAGCGATTAGAGCGTTTCACGCCGTTGAGTCTGTCGAACTGGACCTCATCGACGTGGCCGCGTCCGTCAAACTGCTCAAGGATATAGACAAAGGTATTTCTGATACGACATCTCACACCGGCAGCGCGTTACTTACTCATGCGGTCATCATCTATGCGCGGGCCACCCATTCACAGGCAATTAGCCGGTTCAATGTCGGGGTGACCGGTGCCTACAATGACGCATTGAAGGCCAGACACCTTGAAATCATTGATTTGCGTAACAAGTGCATCGCCCACTTCGGCCCGGGCAAAGACCTTTGGCATGATGAGCACGTGATCTATGTCGAGACTGCCAAAGGGAATAGGCTGACGGTGACGCATCGCCGTACCAACTTCAGCCTGGGCACGATCGAGAATCTCGGAGCTCTGGTTGCGGCCGCAATCCCACATGTCAAAAAGCTGCAACTCGATCGAGCCGCCGAGCTGGCCAGCATATTACGCAAGGCGAACAAACAGGCGTGGAATCTTATTGATAGGCATGAATTCGATTTGGAAGCGTTCTTCAGCACTCCGGAAATGAAAGGGCGGGCTTGGGAAGACGCAGCCTTCACGCAGAACGTCTGGGAGACGAAGCGCAGCCAAACGGACGATAAGGGCTAGAACCAGCGCCGATCTTTCGGCCTTCATCCCACCAACAAAGATCACGCAAAGGAAGTCCATCGAGGCCCCGGCTCCGGCGGTCCTCGCGATGCCCGCTTGTGGCAAGGGGGCGGCCTTGGGTTGAGGTTGATCTCGAGAGGCAGCAGAATGAGCGCCGTCTAGCAACTCACCGAAGCGCAGGGAGGAGAGCGGCGTAGCTAGTCTAAGACGAGAGATTTAGGCGTTCGGCTTTGTCTGGAGTAAATTCTCCCGGTTTCGAATCACTTGATGGAAACACGATCGTGAACGAGCCGAAGAAACATCATTTCATGCCGGTCTTCTACCTCAAGAATTGGGTTGAGGATCGGGACGAAGGTAGACTCGTGCAATTCAGCAGGCCTTATGGCGACTTGGTGAAGCCTAAAAGGATGCATCCGGAAGGAACGGGCTACATCGACAGGCTCTACGCCAAACAGGGCTTGCCTGATGATGTTGCATTCAATTTTGAGACTGCATTCCTATCGCCGGTGGACAGCAAGGCTGCGGACGCGCTGCGAGTGATGCTCCATGACAGCCCGATCGCGGGCTGGAAGCCGGGCATGCGATGGGCATGGGCGCGGTTCATGTTGAGCATGATGTTTCGGATGCCGGAAGACATCCACAAACTCAAAGCGAACGTACGTTCTGACTGGCTTCACGTACCTGGAATTGCCGAAGACTACCTGAAAATTCGCAGAGAAACGGACCCAACGACATTTGCGGAGTATGTCAAGGCTGCTGACGAATCGTTTTTTGAAGAAGCCGCCATGGGTATCGGGCGCGAACTGATGGATCACGCTAAAATTGCGCGCGTGATGGTTCGAATGCGTTGGTCTATCGTAGACTTAGATAGAGCAGATCATGAGTTGCTGACTTCCGATCGGCCGCTCGTAGCTACCAACCAATTGCATCTCCCGACGTCGCAGATCCTAATGCCGGTGGGACCGCGCCGCCTATTTGTTGCCGTCGGCGATCGGGCCGCCAACATGGATTTGCGGCGCCTGTCTCACAACAAACTGGTTTCTATGGTGAACCGAGAGGTAGTGGGGAATGCCAGTACCTTCGTCTTTGGGGCGAATGATAGGCAGCTTGTTTTCGTACAGAACCGCATGGGTAAGGATAAAAAACCTTCTCAATTGGAGCGGTTGGGAAAACTACGAGCCGACCGGACTGACTCTATTTTGCATAGGGGGTAAATCAGCTTTGCATAGGGGGTAAATCAGCTGGAATCCCAGCGGCGCACAGACGGCGAACCATTAACCACCGCATGCCCATACCCAGAGTCATACACACAGGGCGCCAGCAGGAAAATGGTGGGCGATGCAGGGATTGAACCTGCGACCCCACCCGTGTGAAGGGTGTGCTCTCCCGCTGAGCTAATCGCCCGCTCGTTGCCCGAAGGCCAAGCGAGCCGCGATATAAGGGAGGCCGGCCGGTTAAGTCAAGGCGGTGTTAGGCGTTCTTTCAGAGATCGGATTCCGCGCCTTTCGGGGCCGTGCCGACTGTATTCTCGCTGCTGTCCGTTCAGTGTCCCGCGGCGCGGATCAGCCGCTCCGCCAGATCCACGGTCAGGGCATCGAAATGCGAGATCACCGCCGAGGGCTCGAATTCGCGGACATGCCGGTCGGTGTAGCCGAAATCGACGGCCACCACCGGAATGCCGGCGGCCTTGGCGGTGTCGATGTCGGTTTGCGAATCGCCGACCATCAGAGCGCGGTGCGGATCGCCGCCGGCCAGCCGGATGGTTTCGGTCAGGTGGCGTGGATCGGGCTTGCGGAACGCGAACGTGTCCTGGCCGGCGATGGCCGCGAAATGCCTGGTCAGGCCGAGTGCTTCGATCAGCGCCAGCGAATTGGCCTCGTATTTGTTGGTGCAGATGGCCAGGAGATAGCCAGCCTTCTCGAAGCGCGCGATCGCCTCGATGACACCGGGGTAAGGGCGCGATTTGCCGGGGATGTTGTCGGTGTAGTGATCGAGGAACAGTTTGAGCAGCCGGTCATGCTCGGCGACGTCGAGCGAGCGCTGCTGGGCGGCGTGCGCCCGCTCTATCATCACGCGGCCGCCATGGCCGACGAAGCGCCTGAAGCCGGCCTCGTCGACGGCCGTGAGTTCGCTGGCGGCCAGGCTGTGGTTCAGGCTGTCGAGCAGGTCCGGCGCCGTGTCAACCAGCGTTCCGTCCAGGTCGAACACGACGATCGGGCGACTCATGATCCATCCTGCGCAGGTTTATACATCCGGAGGCGATAGCGGCTGCGGCGCGTCAAGGCAAGCAGAGCGGTGGATAGGTGCCCAAAGGCTTTGACCACGGTCAAAGGCTTTGACCACGGGCAAAAGCTTTGACCCGGCCAGCAAAAATGCTAGGAGCCCCGAACACTCGGGTTTCTGGGCAGCAAGCGGCATGGATGCAAGACAGTTGAAGGTCGAGGCCGCGCGGGCCGCCCTTGCCCATGTCAGCGACGGCATGCGGCTCGGCATCGGCACCGGCACCACGGCGGAAGAGTTCGTGCGGCTGCTCGCCGACAAGGTCGCCACCGGCATGACGGTCATCGGCGTGCCGACGTCGGAGCGCACCGCAGCACTTTGCCGCGAGCTTGGCGTGCCGCTGTCGACATTGGAGGAAACCCCCGAGCTCGATCTCACCGTCGACGGCGCCGACGAGGTCGACCCGGAACTGACCTTGATCAAGGGCGGCGGCGGCGCACTGCTGCGCGAGAAGATCGTTGCGGCGGCGTCGCAGCGCATGATCGTCATCGCCGACCGGTCGAAGATGGTCCAGACGCTCGGCCGTTTTCCGCTGCCGATCGAAGTCAACCAGTTCGGCCTGCGCGCCACCGAGATCGCCGTAGCCAAGGCGGCTGCGGAGCTCGGCCTTTCCGGTCCGATTACATTGAGGATGACGGGAGGCCAGGCTTTTGTTACAGACGGCGGCCATTTTATCCTCGATGCATCTTTTGGCCGCATTCCGGATACAAGAGCGCTTTCGAATGCTCTCCACGCCATTCCGGGCGTGGTCGAGCATGGTCTTTTCATCGGGCTGGCGTCAGCGGCCATCATCGCCGGCGGCGACGGTATCCAAACCGTCCATGCCGCCCGAAAACCAGGGAGTTCTACCAACCATGATGTTGCATAACCGGGTTCGCGGCCTTTGCGTCGTTCTGGCGGCTTCGGCCGTTTTCGCCTTGTCGTCGCCGGCGTTCTCGCAGGACGTTACCGAATCGCACCTCAAGGCGGCCCGAGCGGCGGTCGCGGCGATCCATGCGACCGACCCGTTCGACAATATCCTGCCGCAGGCGGCGGCCGCGCTCGAATCGCAGCTCATCCAGAAGAACCCGGACATGCAGGAGCTGATCGGCAAGACGATCAACGAGAAGGCGCTGGCGCTGGCCTCGCGCCGCGCCGATCTCGAGAAGGAAGCAGCCCTTGCCTATGCGAAGGTGTTTTCCGAAAAGGAACTCAACGATATCGCGGCCTTCTACAACTCCGACTCCGGCAAGAAGCTGCTCGACAGCGGCCCGACCGTGACGCGTGATTTGGTCAAGGCAGCCGACATCTGGCAGAACGGCCTTGGCCGTGACCTCGCCCAGCAGGTCGGCGAAACGCTGGCAGCGGCCGCCAAGGCAAAGGCCAAGGCCGCGCCTGCGCCCGCCGATGGTGCCGCTCCGGCCGACAATGCGGCTCCGGCGGATGGCGCCGCGCCCGCAGACGGTTCAGCACCGGCCGACGGTTCGGCTCCCGCCGACGGCACGCAGAACTGATCCTGCGTTTTCAAATGCGGCCTTGCGGCCATCTGTGAAGCCCGGCTTGTCCGGGCTTTTCTTTTGGCCTTTGGCGGCCTACCTGTCTCTCACATTTTCCGACGTTCAAGGAGCCGCCTCATGGCCGGTTATGACTATGATCTTTTCGTCATCGGCGGCGGCTCTGGCGGGGTGAGGGCGGCGCGCATTGCCGCCGCACTCGGCAAGCGCGTCGGCATCGCCGAGGAATACCGTTTTGGCGGCACTTGCGTTATCCGCGGCTGCGTGCCGAAAAAACTCTATGTCTACGCCTCGCAATTTCCGGAGCATTTCGCCGATGCCGCCGGCTATGGCTGGACGGTGCCGGAAGCCAGTTTCAACTGGCAGACACTGGTCGCCAACAAGGACCGCGAGATCAGCCGGCTGGAGGCAATCTACAAGAAGAATGTCGAGGGCGCCGGCGGCGAGACCTTCCATTCGCGGGCGATGATCGTAGACCCGCATGTGGTGCATCTCCTGGACAACGACCGCACCGTCACCGCCGACCAGATCCTGATCGCCACCGGCGGCCGTCCGGCGGCCCACCCAGCGCTTCCCGGTCATGAGCATTGCATCTTTTCCAATGAGGCTTTCGACCTCAAGGAACTGCCGAAGGCGATCATGATCGAAGGCGGCGGCTATATCGCGGTCGAATTCGCCAACATTTTCCACGGTCTCGGCGTCGACACCACGCTGGTCTATCGCGGCAAGGAGATCCTCAGCCGCTTCGACATGGATCTGCGCCGCACGCTGCACGAGACCATGGAAAAGAAGGGGATCAAGATACTCTGCCATGCAGTGAGCGAGCGGGTGCACAAGCGGCCGGACGGCCGGCTCGACGCCCTTCTCACCAGCGGCCAGACGTTGACAGTGGACCAGGTCATGCTGGCCATCGGGCGCATCCCCAACACCGAGAATATGGGCCTGGAAGGCATCGGCCTCGAGATGACCCCGGCCGGCGCGATCAAGGTCGACGAGTACTCCCGCACCAACATCGACAATATCTGGGCGATCGGCGACGTCACCAACCGCGTGCAGCTGACACCGGTGGCGATCCACGAAGCGATGTGCTTTGTCGAGACGGCCTTCAAGGGCAACCCGACCGCGCCCGATCACGACACGATCGCGACCGCGGTCTTCTCACAGCCGGAAATCGGTACCGTCGGCCTGTCGGAAGACGAAGCCGTCAAGCGTTTCGCCGATGTCGAAATCTACCGGGCCAGCTTCCGGCCGATGCGGCATACGCTATCGGGCCGTGACGAGAAGATGCTGATAAAGCTGGTGGTCGACGGCGCTTCCCGCAAAGTGCTTGGCGCCCACATATTGGGGCCGGATGCCGGCGAAATGGCGCAGCTGCTCGGCATTCCGCTGAAGGCCGGCCTGACCAAGGATGATTTCGACCGCACAATGGCCGTGCACCCGACCGCGTCCGAAGAACTCGTCACCATGTACAAGCCGACCTACCGCGTGAAGGACGGCCAGCGCGTCCAGTGACGGGCGCGGCTTGCTGCATGAAGGTCGACGGAACCATCCACGGCAGGCAAGCCTGAAAGGCGGAAGCCGCCGCCGGCCATGGCCAGCGGCGGAGACAGCAATGCGGCTACAGCAACGTGCCGCGCAGGATCACCAGTGCCACCGAGAAATAGATCACCAGCCCGGTGACATCGACCAGCGTGGCGACAAACGGCGCCGATGCGCTGGCGGGGTCGAAACCGACCCGTTTCAGCGCGAAGGGCAGCATCGAGCCCGACAAAGAGCCGAAGGTGACGATGCCGACCAGTGCCGCGCCAACCGTCGCGGCAATCAGCGACCAATGCGGGCCGTAGTCGTAGAAGCCCATATATTGCCAGAGAGCGATGCGGCAGATGCCAACCACGCCAAGCATGGCGCCCAGCACGAGACCGGTGGGTAGCTCGCGCAACGCCACCCGCCACCAGTCACGAAGGCCGATCTCGCGCAGCGCCAGCGCGCGGATGACCAACGAGGTTGCCTGCGAGCCGGAATTGCCGCCGGAACTCATGATCAGCGGGATGAAGAGGGTGAGCACGATCGCCTTCTCTAACTCACCCTCGTAGCTCTGCATGGCGTTGGCGGTCAGCATCTCGCTGATGAACAGCGCGCACAGCCAGCCGCCCCGCTTCTTGATCATGGAGAGGAAGCTCATCTTCATGTAGGGCTCGTCGAGCGCTTCCATGCCGCCGAAGCGATGCACATCCTCCGTCGTTTCCTCGATCATCGTGTCGATGATGTCGTCGATGGTGACGATGCCGAGAATCTTGCCGTGGTCGACGACAGGCAAGGCGAGCAGATCGTATTTGGAGATCGTCTGCGCCAGGGTTTCACGATCGGTCAGCGGGGTGACCGTCACCGGCACACGGTCCGGCGCGACCGACAGGATCGGGTCGTCCGGCTCACCGGTGATGAGTCGGCGCAGGCCGGTCGACCGCACCAGGAGGTGCGTTTGCGGATCGACGATGTAGATCGCGTAGACGGTTTCGCGCGTCCGCTCGACCTTGCGGATGTAGTCCAGCGTGCGCCCGACGGTCCAGTCAGAGGGAACGCTGACGAACTCCGTCGTCATGATCGATGCGGCGCTGCCTTCGGGATAGCCCAGAATGGACAACAGGGTGGCGCGCAGTGGCGGCGCCAGTGCGCCGAGCAGTTCGGAACGTGCCGGCTCATCGAGCTCGCGCAGTATGTCGGCCGCACGGTCGACCGACATGGCGGTGAGCAGCTTGCTTGCCTTGGCACGGGGCAGGGCTTCCGCGAGTTCGGGCGCACCGTCGAGTTCGGGCTGGTCGAAGATCTCGACCAGGCGCTCGAAGGGTACCGCGCAAAGCAGATCAGTCGCGGTTTCGCGCGATTCGTGGTTGAGCGCCTCGACCACGTCGGCGACATGGTCGTTTGCAAGGATGCGGGCGATGGCGACGGCCTCGTCGTCCGCTACGGGGGAAAAATCGTTCATGGTTCACTCCTTGCCGTCCGGCAGGACATGAACCATTCAGGTCACGTCTAGGCGGACGGCGGTTGCGTTCGACTAATACTGTCGCCAGGCATGGCGCGGTGACCTTTCCGCTTGCGGGTTCGCGTTTGACTATCAGCAAGCCGGCGCAACATAGGAGCGCGCCTTGCCGAGTCAATCGCGGTGAGTGAGGAAAACGGCGCCTGATGGCTCCGATCGCGATACTGTGATCGCCGACTGCCGCGGTGCCCGGCAAGTCGCCGTGAAACCAACGTTATTTCTGCTTCAGCCGACGTGAAAAACGCAGCCATTTGTCCTCGACCGGACGTGGCTGGGTCAGAATCGTGGTGAGTTCGACCGGCAGGGTCGGAACCAGCGGCTTCTTGGTGGCGACGCCGTCGGCGATCAACACGATCGAATGATAGAACTCGGTGCCGGCAGCCGATCGTGGCGCCACCGCTTCGTGCATGACGCTGATCACCGTGACATCGGGGCAGTTGTCCTTGATCGCCTGATGGAAGGCAATCTTGCCTTCCGGGTCAAGGGCGCCGGTCGCCTCGTCGAGGAACAGCAGCCCCGGCTGCTGCAGGATGATGCGGGCCACCACCAGCTTCTGCTTCTGGCCGCCCGACAGGACCTGATCCCAGCTTTTGCCTTCACGGCTTTCATTGGCCATATGCTCGATGAAGTCGCCAAGGCCGGCCTTGTGCAGCGCGGACGCGACCTGCGCATCGCCGTGGTCGTGCTCGGAGCCCGGCAGGCAGACCAGCTGTTTCAGCGACACCTGCTGGAGCTTGATCTCCTGGGCGGCATAAAAACTCTTCACCCCATCGGGGAAGACGATGGTGCCGCGGCCGTAGGGCCAGAGGCCGTTGATCGCCTTGACCAGCGATGTCTTGCCGCAACCGGATTCGCCCTTCAGGAATGTCCACTCGCCGCGCCGGAAGCGCAAATTGGCGGCGCTGAGGAACGGTGTCGCGTCCTCGCCCTGATGCGCCAGTTCGAGCTTCTGGATGGTCAGACCGAACACCGGGTTCTGGCTGGCATAGTGGAAGTCGGACTGGCCGGTCTGGCTGTAGAACGCCTGCGGATGCTGGACGCTCTCGATCGCGTTTGCCAGTTCCGTGACACGCTGGCTGTTGGCGCGCAGCGTGGCGATGGCGGGCATGACATGGATGAACCACGAGCACTGGCTGATCAGCTGGGCGACCATTTCGGAGCCGGTGATGTAGCCCTTGTAGTCCAAGCGATTGTGTATGAACGACACCAGACCGGGACCATAGGCGACGATCCGAGCGCCGAGGAAGTTGTAGATCAGCTCGAACGACGTGTAGCTATTGTTGACGACATTGAGCTTGCCCCAGGTCTTGTCGATATCGACGTAGAGCTTGTCGTGCATCGACTTTTGCACATCTTCGCCATGCGAGGCGGCGACATGGAAGCTGCGGCGCAGGAACGTCGTCAGTTCACTGCGGTAGCTGCCCTCGGCCTGCTGCATGCGGATATTGAGCCGCTCGAGCAAACGGCCAAGCTTGACCGCAATCCACGTGTTCAGCGGCACGTAAATGGCGACGGCGAGGAAGGCCAGCACTGCGCTGCCATAACTGCCGAGGAACTCCAGTCCTTTGACCTCAACCGAGGATCCGATCAGATTTTCGCCGATAAAATAGAGCGAGGTAGCGACACCCAGAACGCCCATGGCGAGACCGATCGCCCCGCCCGTCATGTCCTTGATCGATTCCTGGATGCGCTGGTCGATGTTGTCGGGTGCGACGATATCGCCGGCCGCCGAACCATGCTGAGCATGGAAGTGGGTATGATTGCCGTCGAGCAGAGCCTCGTTGAACTGGCTATTCAGCCAGCCACGCCACTTTCGGTGCAGGGTTGCCGAGACAAGACCACGCACGCCGGTGAAGCCGGCATCCTTGAGCACGACCAGCAGAACCAATATGCCGGCATTGGTCAGAATTGCCTGCAGTGGGCTGGTATTGGCTGCATCGTGGAAGAATGCAATCGAATTGCCCAACTCGCCCAATGCCAGGGCAAACCAGACGCCGGCCTTGCTGGAAAGCGCCGTCAGCAGAGCGATGACGATGGTGAGCGTCCAGGCTTCCTTCCAGCGCTCGGAGAACCAGTAGGCCTTCATCAGCCCCCAGAAACTGCGCATCGAGGATACCGGCGTCAAATGCGACCGCCCTGCGGCGCCGCGGTGTAGTCTATCCGGTACTGACTCCTGCGATCGTCTGCCGATCCGAATCACGATCCCGCCCAAACCTTTTTTGTTTTGTTACGGATGGTAACACCAATTGATCATTTTCCATTAATTTTTATAGGAGGTCAGCGAGATTTGAAGATCCGGCCGTGTCGGGAAGGCAACAGAGCAGGCTTTCCAAGTGCTTCGCGCAAGCCGGCAGGAAGGCGATTTAACATAACAATGTCAGATGGTTACTTGGCTACGACGCGGTGAGCCACAACCTTCCCTTAGGGAAGGCGTCCACACGATTTCGTGACTCTTTTTGGCTTGTCCGGCGAGCCGATTTTTTGTTGGGGCTGACCAAATTCCCGAAAACCGGCCGTCCTTTGACCTCTGATTCCTGCCGCGATCGGCCTTTCCGGGAGCCGAGAAGTGACCTGAAACGGTCTTGTCGCCGGTGAAGGAATGACCGGCCTCAGCCGACCTTGTCCAATTCGCCGCTTGCCTTCGCCGCCGCCACCTGGCGGATGGCATCGGCCAGCGTGTCGACGTCCTGGGCGCCCATCACGGCATATTTGCCTTCAAGCAGGAAGCACGGCACGCCCGATATGCCCATGCGCGACGCCGTGGCGATCTCCGTGCGCACCGCCTCGACATCGGCGTCGGTCGGCAAGAGCGTGGCGACCACCGACGCATCCATGCCGGCCTCGCGGGCGGCTTCGACCAACACGGCATGGTCGCCGATGTTGACACCTTCCTCGAAATTCAACTGGAACAGGCGACGGACCAGCCTGTTCTGCACGGCTTCACCGGCAGCACCCGCCCAACGGATCAGGCGGTGCGCATCGAGCGTGTTCGGCGCCACCTTGATGGCATCGAAGGCAAAGGAAATGCCCTCTGCCTCGCCAAGCGGCTCGATGCGGGCATGAATCTCGCGAATGCGCTCATCGCTGCCGAACTTGGCCCGCATATACTCCCGGCGGTCCTTGCCTTGCGGCGGAATGGTCGGATCGAGCTGGAACGGCCGCCAGCGTATATGCACATCGACGTCGCCGGCCGCGGCAACCGCCTTGTCCAGCCGCTTCTGACCGATGAAACACCATGGGCAGACGACATCCGACACCACATCGACGGTTATGGCGTTCGCTTCGCTCATCTCGATCTCCGGATTTTCAGTTCGGTTTGCGCCACCATGTCGGCAGCTGATAACCGAATATGGGCGTCTTCTTCGGATGTTCCAGATAATTCCAGTAAGCAAGCCACTGCTGCGTGTTATACTGCATCGGCACCATGTAATTGCCCGAGATCAGCAGCCGGTCGAGAACGCGGACGGCGGCGACATAATCCTCCTTCGAGCGGGCGCGCAGCATCGCGTCGATCGCCGCATCGACTGCCGGATCGGCAACGCCGGCGAGATTGAACGAGCCTTCGGCCTTGGCCGCCTCGGAGCTCCAGCGCCCGAGCTGTTCGAAGCCTGGCGACAGTGAATTGTTGAAGCCGCTCGACCCGATCAGAGCCTCGAAATCGAAGCGCTGCTTGCGTGACTGGATCTGGTCGCCGTCGAGGCTACGGATGCTGACGTTGATGCCGATCTTCTCCAGTGTGCGCTGATAGATACCGGCCAGGCGCTCTTCGTCTTGCGAAGCAGTCAGGATCTCGAATGCGAAAGGTTTGCCGTCGGGATCGAGCATCGTACCGTCCTGGACGTGGTAACCGATGCTTTTCAGGAGATCGAAGGCTGTCTTCAACACCTTGCGGTCCTGACCTGAACCGTCGGTCACGGGCGGTTTCCAGGTGCCGTCCATGACATCGGGCGGCACACGGCCGGGGTAGGGGGCGAGCAAGGCCTTTTCCCTGTCGTCGGCCGGATGGCCGAGCGCGGAAAGTTCCGAGTTCTGCCAGTAGCTCATCGTGCGGGTGTATTTGCCGCCGAACAGGTTCTTGTTCGCCCATTCGAAGTCGTAAAGCATGCCGAGCGCGCGCCGAACCACCGGATTGGAGAACTTCGGCAGCCTTGTGTTGAACAGGAAACCGGTCACCACGGGCGGAATGCCGGTGTCGAAGGTTTCAGAAACCACGTCCCCCCTATGGAACGCCGGGAAGTCCAGATCGCGCTCCCGTTTGACCGGATCGCCGTCGTCGTCGATGGCGCAGAGGCCTTTCTTGAAAGCCTCGAGCTTGGCGTTGGCGTTGAGGAAATATTCGATGGTGATCTGGTCGTAATTGTCGAAGCCGCGCTTGGCCGGGACATCCTTGCCCCAATAATCGAGGTTGCGCTTGAACACGATGCGCTGGCCCGGCGCCACCTGGGCAATGGTGTAAGGGCCACTGCCAATCAGCGGCTTCAGCGTTGTCTTGTCGAAAGTCTCCTTGTCAAAGGCATGTTTCGGCAGGATCGGCGTCAGCGCAATGATCATGGGCGTTTCGCGATTGGCCTTGTCATTGAAGGTGAAGCGCACGCTGTGATCACCGGTCTTTTCAAGCTTGGCGATCAGGCTCATGCGTGCGTTGTAGGGCGGGCGACCCTTGTCGGTGAAGACGTCGTAGGTGAACAGCACATCCTCCGGCGTCACCGGCTCGCCGTCCGACCACTTTGCATTGGGATTGAGATGGAACTCGATCGACTTGCGCTCGGGATCCATGTCCGCGCTGTCAGCGAGCAGTCCATAGAGACTGAAGGCCTCGTCGTAGTTGCGCTGCATCAGCGGTTCGAAAACGAGGTTGCCGTAGGTCAGATCCATCATGCCGCGCGCCGTCGTGCGCAGGCTTTTCAGGATGAAAGGGTTGAGGTTGTCGAAGCTGCCGACAACACAATAGGTGATGTTGCCACCCTTCGGCGCATCGGGATTGACGTAGTCGAAATGGGTGTAGTCGGGCGGCAGTGCCGGCTCGCCCTGCATGGCGATGGCATGCTTCGGTTCCGACATGGCCGGCCGCAGCGAAAGGGTGAAAAGCGATATCGCGGTGATCAGCCAAACAAGAACGCGGCCCATGACCGTCTCCTTAACAGGTCGGCTTGATGATTCGGTGCGCACCCTAGCATGAGGCAGGTCCCTGCCGGCCAATCGTGTCATCAAGAATTACAAGTGGGCGGGGCTGGATTCGGCACCGCTTGCAGTGTAACACGCCGTCCGAAGTCATTCTGTTGCCTCATTTCGGCAACAGGTAGCTGGACCACACGGCATAGAGAAGCCGGTTCCGGGATCATTTGAGAGGAAGTGCACGACATGACGAGCCTGAACAGCAATGCGTACCGCCTTTCGGTCATGGCCGCGGGCGTGGTCGGCTTTCTGGGCGCAGGACTTCCCTCTGCTTCCGCACAGCAGCAGCAACAGATTCCACAGGGCTGGTTCAAGGCCTGCACCAAGCAGGAAGACGTCGATATCTGCAACGTCCAGAACATCGTCACGGCCGGCAACGGCCAGCTCGTCACGGGTGTGAGCCTGATCGAGCTCAAGGGCAAGGTGAACCGCAAGGTGTTTCAGGTGACGGTCCCGACCGGCCGCCTGGTACCTCCCGGCATCGGCCTGCAGATCGACACCGGCAAGGCCGTAAAGCTCGACTATGTCATCTGCTTCCCGGATCGTTGCGTGGCCGAAGTGCCGCTGACCGACCAGCTCGTCGCCTCGTTCAAGAAGGGTCAGGGGATCACGCTGACCTCGATCAATTTCCAGAACCAGGCCAACCCGATCAAGATCGCGCTCCAGGGCTTCAGCGGCGCCTATGACGGTCCGCCGCTGCAGCAGTCGGACATCGAGGACCGGCAGAAGAAGCTCCAGGACTTCGTCGCCAAGAACAACCAGGACTTCGCCAAGAAGCTCAAGGATGAGCAGGACAAGGCCAAGACCGCCAACTGATCACCGGCTCGGCCATTCTCGAGTCAAAGAAAAAGCGGGGTCATGCCCCGCTTTTTTCGTGTCTGGCCTTGGCCCGGATTTCCTGACCGACGAACAGAATGCCGCAAGGTCAGTGCCTGGACTGGCGTTTCGGCTCGTAACGCCCGTCCGGCCTCTTGTCGAACATTTCCTTGATCTGCGGGTGGCGGACCGGCTCGCCCGACCGATCCTCGAGGAGATTCTGCTCCGACACATAGGCGATGTATTCGGTTTCCGAATTCTCGGCGAGCAGATGGTAGAATGGCTGATCCTTGCGCGGCCGCACGTCGGCGGGGATGGCTTCGTACCATTCGTCGGTGTTGGCGAATTGGGGGTCGACGTCGAAAATGATGCCTCGAAACGGAAACAGCCGGTGGCGAACCACCTGTCCGATCGCGAATTTGGCCGTTTTCATCGTACTCACCACTGAATTCCTTGACTTTATTTGGCGCAGACTCCGAGTCAATTCAATCCCGAAGCGTTCGAGCGCCTTCAAGCTACGCAGAATGCGACGCAAAGGTTTTGATTGATGTCGCGATGTCGCGATAAAATCCGCAAAATCGCTACTGCTGCCGCATGGGTTTTCGCAGGCCGCCCGCGAGTGCTGCAAAACCACTGCCGGGGCGAAGCCCTTCGCGCATGAAGAAGGCGCGCAGCGGTGCAAAGCCGCCGAGCACGCCGAGACCGGCGCCGCGTGCCATCTGCGCGGGCAGCATGTCGGAAAGCAGCGACATGTTGAGCAGGTTGACCGCGCTGCTGCGCGCCAGAATGTCGGGCCGGCGCTTGAAATCGTAGGCGGCAAGGGCCTTGGCCGCGCCTGGATCTCCGCTATTTTCTTTTGCAATTCCAACCAGATCGTCAATATCCCTGATGCCAAGGTTGAGGCCTTGTGCACCGATCGGCGGGAACACATGCGCGGCTTCGCCGACAAGCGCCACCCTGTCTCGTGCGAAACGCAGGGGCGTCACGGTCGAAAGCGGATAGATCTGGCGGCCCGGCTCCACCGTCACCCGACCCAGCATCGACTGCATCTGCTGCTCGACCCGCAACGAGAGCGTTGCATCATCCAGGGCGGCAAGCTCTTTGGCGTTCTCGGGCTTCACCACCCAGACGAGACTTGAGCGATTACCGGGCAACGGAACCTGAGTGAACGGACCGGTTTCGGTGTGGAACTCGGTCGAGGTGGAGGCGTGCTCACGGCTATGGCCAAAATTAAGCACGAGTGCGGCCTGCGGATAGGCGTGCGAACCGGTCGAAATGCCCGCCGCCTCGCGCGCAGGCGACTGGCGACCATCGGCGGCGACCGCCAGTGAAGCGCCAATCTCGCTGCCGTCGGCGAGAACGGCATGAGCCCGATCGACATCGAGGTGCCAGGTCTTCACCATCGACCTGCGCCATTCGATCCCGGAATGCGCGGCCACCTTGTCGCCAAGCGCCGGGCCAAGGACGCTGTTGGGCAGGTTTAGCCCGAACTGCTCCTCGTCGATCTCGCTGGCGCGGAAGGTGACGACGGGGCTGCGGATCAGCCGGCTGGTCGCGTCGACGATGCGCATGACTTTCAAGGGAGCGGCCTTGGGCCTGATGGCTCCGAGGACATCGAGCCGCTCAAGCACTTTCAGGGCAGGGTTCATCAAGGCCGTGGTGCGGCCATCGGGGGCCGACGCCTCAGGCCCGACCAGCGTCACCGGGAAGCCGGCATCGGCGAAAGCCAGCGCCGCGATCAGCCCTGCCGGACCGGTTCCGGCAATCAGTATTCGCGCTGTTTCCTGATGCTCCAAGATCGGTTTCCGGCTTGCGATGCGAGGCGGGTCATCAGACCTGCCAGTCGAGAAGCATATAGGTCAGTTCATGCGGCTTGATCAACGCGGCGATTCGGCTCATTCGGGTGTCATGACTGGCCCCCAGGACGATTTCAGCCATCTCGACCGCGCCGGCCGCGCCACGGCTGATATTGCGCGCCACCCACGTTTGACGGTCAATATCGTCGTCGGCGCCAGCATTCTGCTTGCATGGTCGTCGCTGGCAACGATGGCGATTCGCGGCGCCGAGGCCTGGGGCAGTGCGCCCGGCGACACACTTCTGCGCGGCCTGCCGCAGCTGCCGCTGCCCGATTTCCTGGAGCGGTTCTTCGCGCTCTGCCTGTCGCCGGCGCCGCTGGATGCAAGCATCGTCCCGCGTGCCCTGGCGTTGATCCTGATGTGGTTCCTGATGGCGATCGCCGCGATGCTGCCGTCGGCGGCGCCGATGATCCGCACCTATTGCGAGATCGCCGATACGGCCCGGCTCAAGGGCGAGCCGGTCGTCCATCCGCTGGTGCTGGTTGCCGGCTATCTCGGTGTCTGGCTCGCCGCCTCGATGCTGTTTGCGGCGCTGACGCTCTGCGTGCATGCATTCGCCGTGTCCGGCGAAATCTACGATCCGCTGCTTGGCCTTGCCGGGGCGCTCGCACTGCTGGTTGCAGGCCTCTACCAGTTCAGCGGCCTCAAGGAGGCCTGCCTGAAGAAATGCCGCAACCCGTTCTCGATCCTGTTTTCGAACTGGAGCGCCAAACCCGTCCGCGTCTTCCGGCTTGGTGCGGCGCAAGGCATCTGGTGCCTCGGATGCTGCTGGGCGCTGATGCTGGTGATGTTCGCAGTCGGCGTGATGAACATCTTCTGGATGGCGCTGATCGGCGTGTTCACCCTGATTGAAAAACAGACCACGGGCCGTCTTCCAACCCGGCTGGCCGGTGCGATACTGCTTGTCTGGGCAGCCGCGCTGCTAGTAGTCTCGCTGTGAGTGGGGGAAATTCAATGACAGATCAGGGCTGGGCAATGAAAGGAGAGCTCGTACTCTCCTGCAATTGCACGGTTTTTTGCCCTTGCGTGCTGTCGCTCGGCAGTCACCCTCCGACCGAGGGCTACTGCCAGACCTGGGCGGGTTTCCGTATCGATGCCGGCCATTTCGGCGAGGTCGACCTGTCCGGCCTCAACCTCGGGCTGATCATGGAAATCCCCGGTTACATGAGCCGCGGCAACTGGACCGCCGGCCTCTTCATCGACAAACGCGCCTCGGTCTACGCGATCAAGGCCTTGACGAAGATCTTCACCGGCAAGGCCGGCGGAACCACATCGCTGCTGTCGATCCTGGTCGGAAAATTCCTGGGTGTGGAACAGGTGCCGATCACCTATGAGACACGGGACAAGACGCGTATCTTCCAGATACCGAAGATCATCGATGGCGCAGTCACGCCAATCGCGGGCAAGGATCGCGAGAGGGATACGGTGATCACCAATTCGGAATACTGGATTGCACCGGAGATCATCGTGGCGAGATCCGACAAGAGCAAGATGCGAGCCTTTGGCCGCAACTGGAATTTTGCCGGTCGATCGGCCGAAATCTGCAAGCTGGATTGGCGGGGCCCGTGAGCAAGAACACATCGGCCAGGAACATGGCGGCACGGAGAGCCGCCAAGAAGATCACGGATCGGATTCCGCGACCGAAGAAGAAGGTCACCTGGCCGCAGGCGAGGGCGTTCTCGGTCCATCTGCTGACGGCGTCGGGCTCGTTCCTTGCCTTCCTGTCGCTGGTGGCGGCGAGTGAGGAACGCTGGACGGCAATGTTCTGGTGGCTTGGACTGGCGCTGTTCGTCGACGGCATCGACGGGCCGATCGCCAGGAAGCTCGAGGTCAAGGAAATCCTGCCGACCTGGTCGGGCGAGCTCCTCGACAACATCATCGACTACGTGACCTATGTGCTGATCCCGGCCTTCGCGCTCTACCAGCGCGGCTTCATGGGCGAGGGTCTGTCGTTCCTGTCGGCGGCGATCATCGTTGTCTCCAGCGCGATCTATTATGCCGACACCGGCATGAAGACGAAGGAGAATTTCTTCAAGGGCTTCCCCGTGGTCTGGAACATGGTGGTGTTCACGCTGTTCGTCATCGAGCCCGGACAATGGGTGTCATTCGCGGTGGTGGTGGTGGCCGGTATTCTGACCTTCATCCCGATCAATTTCATTCATCCGGTGCGGGTCGTGCGGCTGCGGCCCATCAATCTCACAATGACCCTTTTGTGGTGCGCCTTCGGCGCGCTTGCCCTCGCACAGGCGGCGCTTGCCGCTTTCTATGACCAGATCGGTGTGTTGGGCGCACAGGTCAGCACCTTCATCAAGATCGGCATCACCATTACCGGGCTTTACCTGGCCTGTATCGGTGGCATCATGCAGTTCTTTCCAAATCTCGGCGCCAAAAAGGCCTGACTAGCCGCTCCCACAGGAATCCCAATCCATGTCCAAAGCGATCCGCATCCACGCCCATGGCGGCCCGGAAGTTCTGACCTATGAGGACGCCGGTCCCGGCCGGCCGGGTTCCGGACAGATCCTGGTCAGGCATACGGCCATCGGCCTCAACTTCATCGACGTCTATCATCGCTCTGGCCTTTATCCGCCGCCCGGAGGTTTTCCGCTCATTCCGGGCAGCGAGGCCGCCGGCGTGGTGCAGGAGGTCGGCGAGGGCGTCGACTGGCTGAAGCCAGGAGAACGGATCGCCTATTCGACGAATGTCGGGGCCTATGCCGAGCAACGCGTTATCGCCGCAAGCCTCGTGGTCAAGATTCCCGAGGGCATCAGCGACGAGCAGGCGGCCGCGATGATGCTGAAAGGCATGACATCAGAATATCTCCTGCGCCGGACCTTCAAGGTGAAGGCGGGCGACACGATCCTGTTCCATGCCGCTGCCGGCGGCGTCGGGCTCATTCTCGGCCAATGGGCGAAACATCTCGGTGCAACCGTCATCGGCACGGCAAGCTCGACCGACAAGATCGAACTCGCCAAGGCGCACGGTTTCGACCATGTCATCAACTACAAGGAGCAGGATTTCGTCGCCGGCGTCGCGGCCATCACCGGCGGCAAGAAATGCGATGTCGTCTACGATTCGGTCGGCAATGATACATTCCCGGCCTCGCTCGACTGCCTCAAGCCTCTCGGCATGTTCGTCAGCTTCGGTCAGTCCTCGGGACCGATCCCGCCCTTCTCGATGTCATTGCTGGCGCAGAAGGGCTCGCTGTTCGCCACAAGGCCGACGCTGTTCGTCTACAACGCCAAGCGCGATGATCTCGACGCCTCCGCTGCCGCGCTGTTCGACGTGGTGCTCAGTGGCGCCGTCAAGATCCAGATCAACCAGCGCTATGCGCTGAAGGATGCGGGCAAGGCGCATGCCGACCTCGAGGGGCGCAGGACAACAGGGACGACCATTCTCATCCCTTAGTCCCGCCGGGCTTGCTATCCCTTGAATTTCCGCTGAAATTCTTGAAGCTCTTTCAAGACGCGTGCCGCTTTCCGTTGAGAGCCAGCGGCGCCTACCATGCTTGCGGGAACACAGAACATATCTGGTGAACCAGATGGGAGGCACTGTGAGTGCAAATCATGATGGGGCGAACCTGCTCGAGGTTCGTGGCCTGACCAAGATATTCGGCACGCTGACGGCGTGCGATCATATCGATCTCAACATCGCCAAAGGTGAAATCCACGCGCTGCTCGGCGAGAACGGTGCCGGCAAGTCAACGCTGGTCAAGATGCTGTTCGGCTCGCTGGAGCCCAATTCCGGCGAGATTTTCTGGAACGGCCAAGCGGTGCGGATCACCAGCCCGGGTGCCGCCAAGAAGCTCGGCATCGGCATGGTGTTCCAGCATTTTTCGCTGTTCGAGGCGCTGACCGCGGCCGAGAACATCGCGCTTTCCCTGGACGACGGCTCGCCGATCAGCAGCATCGCCGCAAAGGCGAGGGCGCTTTCCTACAGCTACGGCCTGCCGCTCGATCCGGACTCGCTGGTCGGCGACCTGTCGGTCGGCGAACGCCAGCGCATCGAGATCATCCGCTGCCTGCTGCAGACGCCGCAGCTCATCATCCTCGACGAGCCTACCTCGGTGCTGACGCCACAGGAAGCCGACAAGCTGTTCGAGACACTGGAGCGGCTGCGCTCGGAAGGCAAATCGATCCTTTACATTTCGCACCGGTTGGAAGAGGTCAAACGCATCTGCGACCGCGCCACCGTGTTGCGGCACGGCAAGGTGGTGGGCCATTGCAACCCGCGCGAGGAGACAGCCTCCTCGCTCGCCCGCATGATGGTCGGCAACGAGGTGCAGGCCGTGGTGCGTGCACCGGTCGAGGGGATCGAGACCGCGCAGCCGCTGCTTGAAGTCCGCGGTCTCACCCGCAAGCCGGCAACGCCGTTCTCCATTCCGCTCAAGAACATCAGCCTCAATGTCCGTGCCGGCGAGGTGATCGGCATTGCCGGTGTCGCCGGCAACGGCCAGGGTGAGTTCTTCGAATCCGTTTCCGGCGAAGTGTTGCAGCAGGACGTCGCCTCGGTGCGCATCCGCGGCAAGGATGCGGGTGGGCTCACCATAACCGGACGGCGGTTGCTGGGTGCCGCCTTCGTGCCGGAAGAGCGCCTCGGCCATGGTGCGGCGCCGCGCATGAAACTTTCGGAAAACCTTTTGCTGTCGCGCCATGCCACGGACGGCAAGGCGTTTGTCGGCACCGGGGGAATGGTCAAGAGCGGCGCCATTTACGCTGCCTCCCAACGCATCATCGAGGCGATGGACGTGCGCAAGAGCGCGCCGGATCCCGAAGCTGCGGCACTTTCGGGCGGAAACCTGCAGAAATTCATCGTCGGCCGCGAACTCGACCGCCGGCCCAGCGTCATGGTGGTGAACCAGCCGACCTGGGGAGTCGACGCCGGCGCCGCAGCCCACATAAGGCAGGCGTTGATCGAACTGTCGCGGAGCGGATCGGCGGTGCTGGTGATCAGCCAGGATCTCGACGAGCTGTTCGAAATTTCGGACGCGATCGCGGTCATGCACAATGGCGAACTGTCCAAGCCGATGCCGATCGCCGAAGCAACCTTCGAGAAGGTCGGCCTGCTGATGGGCGGCGCTGAGCCCGGCCACGCCGAACATACGCTGGAGACGGCATGATGCGCCTCGAACTCGTCAAACGCCCGCAGCGCTCCGCGCTGTTTTCGGCCCTGTCGCCGTTCATCGCCTTCGCGCTGACGATCATCGCCGGCGCCATTCTGTTCGCGCTGCTCGGCGTCAATCCGCTGACCGCGTTTCGGATCTACTTCATCGAGCCGATCAGCCAGGTCTGGCAGCTGCATGAACTGGCGATCAAGGCGGCACCGCTGATCCTGATCGCGGTCGGCCTGTCGGTCTGCTACAAGGCCAACATCTGGAACATCGGAGCCGAGGGCCAGTTTATTTTCGGCGCCATCTTCGGCTCGGCCATTCCGGTGCTGTTTCCGCAATTCGAAGGCCCGCTGGTGTTGCCGCTGATGCTTCTGCTCGGCATGGTCGGCGGCGCGGCCTATGCGGCGATACCCGCGTTTCTGAAGACCCGCTTCAACACCAACGAGATCCTGACCAGCCTGATGCTGGTCTATGTCGCCCAGCTCTTCCTCGACTGGCTGGTTCGCGGCCCCTGGCGCGATCCGCAGGGCCATGGTTTCCCGCAGACGATCCAGTTCGGCGACTCCGCCGTGCTGCCGGAACTGATGCCGGACGCCGGACGCGCCAATTGGGGCTTTGTCTTCGCGCTGGTTGCCGCGGTGCTGATCTGGATCCTGATGGGGCGCATGCTCAAGGGCTTCGAGGTGCGCGTGCTGGGTTCCAGTCCACGGGCAGGGCGCTTCGCCGGCTTCGGCCTCAGCCGCATGGTGTTCTTCGCCTTCCTGCTGTCGGGCGCGCTGGCCGGCCTTGCCGGTATTTCGGAAGTCTCCGGCGCCATCGGGCAATTGCAGCCGGTGATTTCTCCCGGCTACGGCTTCACCGCCATCATCGTGGCGTTCCTCGGCCGCCTCAATCCGCTCGGCATCATCGCCGCGGGCCTGGTTCTGGCTCTGACCTATCTCGGCGGCGAGGCGGTGCAAAGCGCGCTCGGCATTTCCGACAAGGTGGCGCGGGTGTTCCAAGGCATGCTTTTGTTCTTCGTGCTCGGCTGCGACACGCTCATCCACTACCGCATCCGCCTGATCGGCCTGGCGCTGACGAAACAAGAAGGCGCGGCAAAGCTCGACGCTGCACCGAAGTTGAAGGAAGCCCGCTGATGGACATCACCGTCAACATCCTCCTGACCATCGCAACGGCGGCGACACCGCTGTTGATCGCGGCGATCGGCGAACTGGTGGTCGAGCGCTCCGGCGTGCTCAATCTCGGCGTCGAGGGCATGATGATCATGGGTGCGGTCGGCGGCTTTGGGGCCGGTTATCTGACCGGCTCGCCCTGGATCGGCCTTTTGGCGGCGATCGCCATGGGAGCGCTGTTCTCGCTGCTGTTTGCCGTCATGACGCTGTCGCTGGCCACCAACCAGGTGGCGACCGGCCTGTCGCTGACGCTGCTCGGGCTCGGCCTCTCCGGCATGATTGGCACGAGCTTCGTCGGCCAGCCCGGCGTCAGGCTGCCCAATCTCGACATTCCCGGCCTGAGCTCCATCCCGGTTGTCGGCAAGCTGCTGTTCGGCCAGGATCCGGTGTTCTACATCTCGATCGTGCTGACCGCCGCCGTCATGTGGTTCCTGTTCAAGACGCGAACCGGCCTCACGCTGCGCTCGATCGGCGACAGCCATGCCTCGGCACATGCGCTCGGCATCAAGGTCATCCGCTACCGCTATCTCTCGGTGATCTTCGGCGGCGCCTGCGCCGGTCTGGCCGGCGGCCATCTGTCGCTAGTCTACACGCCGCAATGGGTCGAGAACATGACCGCTGGCCGCGGCTGGATCGCGCTGGCGCTGGTGGTGTTCGCCTCGTGGCGGCCATGGCGGGTGCTGGCCGGTGCCTACATCTTCGGCGCGGTGTGGATCGGCCAGCTTCATGCACAGGCTTTTGGCATTCCGGTGCCCTCGCAGATGCTTTCTTCTCTGCCCTATCTGGCAACCGTCGTGGTTCTCGTTCTAATCTCGCGCAACAAGCGTCTGACGATGATGAACACGCCGGCATCACTGGGGCAGCCATTCGTTCCGGATCGTTGACAAAAACAAAAAGACGGGAAGCTCCAAGGCTTAACACAGAGAGGTAACACGATGAAAAAACTGCTTATTGCCCTGATGACGACGACAGCGGCTTTGTCGCTGGCCGCGTCCGCAGAGGCTGCCGACAAGTTGAAGGCCTGCTGGGTCTATACCGGCCCGATCGGCGATTTCGGCTACTCCTACCAGCACGACCAGGGCCGGCTCGAAGTCGAGAAGGCGCTCGGCGACAAGGTCGAGACCGCCTATCTGGAGAACGTCTCCGAAGGTCCCGATGCCGACCGCGCTTTCGAACGCCTGGCGCGCGAAGGCTGCAAGCTGATCTTCGGCACGTCGTTCGGCTTCATGGATGCCGAAGTGAAGGTCGCCAAGAAGTTTCCGAAAGTGATGTTCGAGCACGCCACCGGCTACAAGACCGGTGACAATCTCGGCATCTACAATGCACGCTTCTACGAAGGCCGTTATGTGCTCGGCCAGATCGCCGCCAAGGAATTGAAGTCCGGCGTTGCCGGCTACATCGTCTCCTTCCCGATTCCAGAAGTGGTGATGGGCATCAACTCCTTCATGCTCGGCGCGCAGTCGATCAACCCGAACTTCAAGGCCAAGATCGTCTGGGTCAATTCGTGGTTCGATCCGGGCAAGGAAGCCGACGCCGCCAAGGCGCTGTTCGACCAAGGTGCCGACATCATCGTCCAGCATACCGATTCGACCGCCGCCCTGCAGGTCGCCGAAGAGCGCAAGCTGCATGGCTTCGGCCAGTCGTCCGACATGATCAAGTTCGCGCCGAACGCGCAGCTGACCTCGCTGACCGACGAATGGGGTCCGTACTACATCAGCCGCGTGCAGGCAGCCATCGACGGCACCTGGAAGCCGGACAATGTGTGGCTCGGCATCAAGGACGGTGCGGTCAAGCTCGCGCCCTACACCAACATGCCCGACGACGTGAAGGCAATGGCCGAGGCGACCGAGAAGAAGATCGCCGGCGGCTGGAATCCCTTCACCGGACCGATCGCCAAGCAGGACGGCTCGGCGTGGCTGAAGGACGGCGAGGTCGCCGACGATGGCACGCTGCTCGGCATGAACTTCTACGTGAAGGGCGTCGACGACAAGCTGCCGCAGTAAGCGGCACGATCGATCGGATTTGGAGAGGGCGCCGCGAGGCGCCCTTTTCATTTGTCGGGAGAAAGCGATGGAAAGCTCAGACGGCCGAACCGTAGAGGTCGTAGGCGTCGGCGCGCTCGATCTTGACGGTGACGATGTCACCGGCACGCATCGGGCGGCGCGACTGGATGTGGACCGAGCCGTCGATCTCGGGCGCGTCGTACTTGGTGCGGCCTTTCGCCGATGTGCCATTCGCTTCGTCGATCAGCACCGGCAGGCGCTTGCCGACCTTTTTTGCCAGCTGCGTCGCCGAAATCTTCTGCTGGCGCTGCATGAAGCGGTGCCAGCGCGCCTCCTTGACGTCCTGCGGCACCTGCTCGAGGCCGAGGTCGTTGGAGCGGGCGCCCTTGACCGGTTCGTATTTGAAGCAGCCGGCACGGTCGATCTTGGCCTCGTCCAGCCAGTCGAGCAGCATCTCGAAATCCTCGTCCGTCTCGCCAGGGAAGCCGACGATGAAGGTCGAGCGGATGGCAAGATCCGGGCACACGTCACGCCAGCCGCGGATGCGCTCCAGCGTCTTTTCGCCATGTGCCGGCCGGCGCATGTTTTTCAGCACTTGCGGCGAGGCATGCTGGAACGGGATATCCAGATAGGGAAGGATTTTTCCTTCGTCCATCAGCGGGATGACGTCGGCGACATGCGGGTAGGGGTAGACATAGTGCATGCGCACCCAGATGCCGAGCTTGCCCAATTCCTCCGAGAGGTCGAGGAATTTCGCGCGCACTTCACGGTCGCCGAACATCGACGTCTGATACTTGATGTCGATGCCGTAGGCGCTGGTGTCCTGCGAGATGACGAGGAGTTCCTTGACGCCGGCCTTGGCCAGCTTTTCGGCTTCGCGCAGCACATCGGCCGCCGGGCGCGAAACGAGATCGCCACGCAGTGCGGGGATGATGCAGAAGGTGCAGCGGTTGTTGCAGCCTTCCGAAATCTTCAGGTAGGCATAGTGGCGCGGCGTCAGCTTGACGCCCTGTGGCGGCAGCAGGTCGATATAGGGATCGTGCGAGGGTGGGGCTGCCTCATGCACGGCTGCCATGACGCTCTCATAGGCCTGCGGCCCGGTGATCGCCAGCACATTGGGATGCTTTTCGCGGATCACCTCCGGCTCGGCGCCGAGGCAGCCGGTGACGATGACCCTGCCGTTTTCCGAAAGCGCGGAGCCGATGGCGTTGAGCGACTCATCGCGGGCGGAATCGAGGAAACCGCAGGTGTTGACCACGACAAGATCGGCGCCGTCATGTTTGCGGGCGATCTCATAGCCTTCGGCGCGCAGGCGCGTGATGATGCGCTCGGAATCCACGAGCGCCTTCGGGCATCCAAGGCTGACGAAACTGACGCGAGGGGCGGACATAGGCAAGTTTCCAATGGGGGCACGGGCCGAAACGCTGGTCCGGCCTCAAATCGCTGTAAATGTCGGTCTGTGGCGCATGGCAGGAGCCAATACGCGCGGCGCAATAGCATGGGTTGCGCAATCAAGCAAACCGGCCGACGGGCTGGTCCGCGCCATCGGGTGGCTCAGTGCCCTCCGGATCCGAACCAAGGCGCCAGGAAAGCGAAGTGCTCGGGGAATTGCTGCACGGCCCCGTCAAGCAGCATCTTGACCGCGACATAGAGGATGATTGCCAGACCGATATAGGCAATCCAACGGTATTTGTGCAGCAGGCGCGCGACGAACGACGCGGCAAAGCCCATCAAGGCGATGGACAGGGCCAGTCCGATGATCAGCACCGTCGGATGGTTCATGGCAGCACCTGCCACGGCCAGGACATTGTCGAGCGACATCGACACGTCGGCAATGACGATCTGCCAGGCGGCCTGCGAGAAGGTCTTGCCGGATACCTTGCCGCCGATGACGCCGTCCTTGTCGAAATCGCCATTCGACAGCGCTTCGGTCGCGTCGCGCTCCTCATCGTGGCTGACGCGCAATTCGCGCCACATCTTCCAGCAGACCCACAGCAGAAGCAGGCCGCCGGCGATCAACAGCATCGGGCCGATGGTCAGCAGCCATTGCGTGATCAGGGCGAAGAAAATGCGAAGCACGGTGGCCGCCGCGATGCCGACCAAAATGGCGCGCTTGCGTTGGGCGGCCGGCAAGCCGGCCGCGGCGAGGCCGATGACGATGGCATTGTCGCCAGCGAGCGCAAGGTCGATGGCAATGACCTGAAGAAGAGCCGAAACGCCTGCGGCGGTAAATATTTCCATCGACCAGGAAGCCCTTCGCCGAGTGTTCGTTGTCGATTGTCCAGACGGGCCTAAAGGCATGGTCCGCTGGCGTCAAGACGCAGGGACAGACAACACTGGAAAACCACTTTCGTGGCAGGGGTATTACAGGGGATTTTCAGCCGCTGCCGGCACGTGAGCCGAAGCCTACGCAAGCCCGCGAAAAACTAATCGTAGAGATTGTATTTCACCCAGTCGGCTTCCGGAATTTCGTCGCCGATCCGGTAGCGCAGCTGCAGGACTTCCATATGGTCGGGGCCGGTCTGGCATTTGAACTTCAGCCGGTACCACTGTCCCTTGCTGCGGAACGCCGCACCCGGACTCCTGATCGCATCGGCGCTCATCTCGGGCGTCGCGAAGGCGTAGGCGACGACCCGGTCGGCCTTGAACTTGCGGTCATCGTGGGTGATCCGGTCCAGGACTTCAGCATCGCAGCGCTGTTCGAGGCGTGTTTGCGGATCAAGTTTCATCAGCCCGGCACGCAATGCATTGTCCATAGCGCTGGCCGGGAAAGCCAGCGTCAGGGACGCAATGGCCATCATGCAGAGTGTCTTCATGGGCGGGACTAGCAGCATGTTTTGTCTGAAAAATCAACCAAGCGGGGCGCGCCATAGCTGGCAAGCCCCGGCATTCAGGCGGTCGACGCAATCAAAATCTCGTGTCGGACATCATCATGCGGTGTCTGCGGCCAACGGACCAGCGAGGCGCGGCCAGCATCGGTGAGATCGTAGAGGCCGCGGTCGACGCGGGCGAACCAGCCATAGACATTGTGCTGCAGGATTTTCGGCGCGATCGGCGTCAAGGCCTTCAGATCGCGCGGTCGTTTGGGTCCGTCCGCCATCGCGGCTGCACAGGTGAGGGCACTTTGGCGGTAGGCGGTCATGATCGGATTGCGCGATCCTCCACCGGCGACAGGATCACCGCGGCGACGCTGGTGCTCGTCGACAAGGCGGGATCGCCGCCGCGCATTCCTGCGCGGCTCCGGCGCGGCGGGACTGACAAGCACCTCGACCTTGTCGTTGGCTGTCACGCCAAGCACACCGAAGCCAAGCCGGCGGCAGAGATTGCGGAACCGGGCGTCGCTTTCGCGTCCCTTGCCGCGCGCCGACATGCGCGCCGCCAGCCAGACTTCGTCGCAAGCGGCCGCGCGGTCGACGCCCTGCAGCACCAATTCCAGATTGAATTGCAGTTTCAATTCGCAGATGACGACCACCGGCGGTTCGCCCTCGCGCAGCGCGACGATGTCGCAACCGCCGATCTCGCCCTTCACGACAAAGTCGAGACTTTCGAGGAACCGCTTCACCGGCGCATAAAGTGAGGTCTCGTTCATGCTTCAAGGCTTAGCCGATTCGACGCGAAAAAGCCTTCCGGCTCCTGGGGGCGCGCACCCGACGTTCAAGAATGAATGTTTTCGAGGAAGGCCAGCAGCACGCTGTTGAACTGCCCGGGCCGTTGCAGCGGCGCGAAATGGCTGACACCGGGCAGGATGATCAATTCCGATGCCGGGATGCTGCGGGCGAGATAGCTCGCGTGCTCGTGTCTGATGAACTCGTCATGCTCGCTGTGAACGATCGCCACGGGCACGCGCGTCCGCGCCAGGTCGGCGGCGGTATAGTTGGGTTCGGTCTTCATCATCAGGCCGACGGCTTTAACGAATGCGTCGAACAGGTCCGGCGTCGCCGACAATTCGGCATAGTCCTTGGCGTGCCGGGCAAAACAGCGATCGATGACCGGACTGGGCTCGAATTGCCTGGTGCCGCTCGGATCCATGTTGCAGCCGAAGAAGAACACGCCGGTGACGCGGTCGGCGGCCTTCCTGCCAAGGATCAGGGCGACGCAGGCGCCATCGCTCCACCCCACCACAGCAGCCTTCTTCAAGTGCAGCGCGTCCATCACGGCCAAGACATCGGAAGCCATCAGTTCGTATTTGTACGGTCGTTCGTCGCGGGTGCTGCGCCCATGGCCGCGACTGTCGATCACCACGACCCGGTAGCCGGCCTTGACCAGCGCGGGGACCTGAAATCCCCAATTGCCGCTGTGACCGAGGCCGCCATGCAGCAGGATCACCGGAAAGCCGGCGCCAAACGTGGCGTACCAGATTTTTGCGCCCTCATATGCCACCCGGCCTTCGTCCCTTGCGGCCGGCAGGGGCGTCGCGCCATGCGCTTCGAATTTCCTGAGATCGTCGTCGTGATGGTCCATGCCGGGAAAGCCTCAGAGGCGAATGCGCAGGACCCACAATTATTGCCGATATCAGCCGAGACCAACCCGCGACGGAACGTCTGCTGCCACCTGGCGACACCGCCAGTTTCGAGCGGCACAAGTCCTGCGCGTTGGTGTCAGCCGTTAGGCTTCGGTGCTCGGCACTGGTCGGTTCGATCGCTTCTCGCCCGGCAGGAGCGGATAGCTGACCTGCCCGAGATAGCTGGAGGGGATCGGATCATCGACGCCGTATTTTTCCGGCACCTTGTTGCCGGTGGCATTGTAGGTGCCGAACACCATGTCGAGGACAGGCAATTGCCCGGCGAAGTTCTTGTCATAGGCCTCGCGCTGGTTGGCATGGTGCCAGCGATGGAACTGCGGGCTGGCGATCAACCACTTCAAGGGGCCGAACGGTATCCGCACATTCGAATGAACGAGCAGCGTGTGCCAGAAGTAGATGACTGAAAAGATGGCGATCGAGGCTTCGGAGAAGCCGAGGAAAAAGATCGGCGTCAGCGACAATGCCTTTGTCAGGATGGCGTCGACCGGGTGGGAGTGGAATGCGCCGAGCCAGTCCAGTTCCTCGATGCCGTGGTGCACCGCATGGAATTTCCAAAGCGCCGGGATTGTGTGGAATGCCCGGTGTGCCCAGTAGACGCCGATATCCGTGATCAGGATGATTTCGGGAACCTGCAGCCAGACGGGCTGGCCGCCGACGGCCTGCGTGATCGATTGCGGAACGAGGATCGCAGCGGCTTCGAGTGTGTTGGCCGCGATCAGAACGATGACCGTTTTTACGATAAGCCCATTGAACAGCACATAGATCAGATCGACACCCAGGCCCTTGCGCAGTGCCTTCTGGGGCCGCTCGGCAAACAGATGTTCGAACGGAATGAAGATCAGTGCGCAAATCAACAGCCCCTTGATGCCAAATATGTCCATTCGCCCGCCTCTATTGCCGTCTTTAGCCAGAACGCTCGCGCCTCGGCTTCCGGGAGAGAACCACATTTCTCCTTTCCAAAGGCTTGATGCCGGTGTCCGAGCCATAGGCATGGCCGAGCCATGGGATCGGGGCGAGAGTGTCACATCGGTGTCGTAACCGGGCGATATGTGGACAAGGCGCGGTCGACGAACGCAGCGCGTGCCGCGCGTCCTCCCAGGACTAACCCCTCCGGTTCCCTGCCGGCGGGGTTTTCTATTTCCATCTTGGCAGTCGCGAATTGTCCTTGTTGTCGTGTGGCCTACGGTCAGCACAGGACACCCCGCCATGCACGTTATGGCCGAGAGCTTGACCAACCAGACTTCCGTCCTTGAGGTGACCTGCCGCCGTAAAGGCGGCGGCTTCCGATCTGGACTATTTCACTGGAATCATCAGGTGCGCATAGGGCGTGTCGGGAAACATGACATATGGCTGTGTCTGATCCGGCTCGTGGGGATACAACGCCATTATGGTCGGGGCGTTCATGACCATTACGTGGGGGCCATCGTGTACCCATTTGCCGTCTGCAGGCGGCCTAGGGGCATAGGGATCGGCATTGCTCGCCGCATCGCCCCCCTTCAGCATGTAGGCGAAAGCGACCTTGCCTTCGGGCGGCGCGCTCTTGGACATGATCGCGTGCATCCACGCCATCCCGTTCTCATCTGTGCACATGGGATCGTCTGTGGGAGTGCCGGGGTCGTCAGGGATGCAAGTGAAGCCATTCGTGCCCTTTCTGAGCGTCTTCATCTCCCAGTTCACGACAGCGGCATTCTTGCCGACTGCCTCAGGTGCTGCCGAAATCGCATTCTCAATCAGCTGCTCATCGGTTTTGTCGGCTGCCACGGCGGCAGATACCCAAGCGACGGCAATAGATGCCAAAAACACACGGCTTGAATGGATGCGCATTGCTTACTCCCCTCGCGAGCGTCAGGGTGATCTGCGCGTCACAACGGTCAGCTCCCGCTCTTTGGAGTTGGCTGCTGCCCCATGCCTAGTGCGCGCCAATGAAGACTCTACTCCTATTCATGCGCGAAACCTAATATGGCAACGCAAACGCATTTGCGGGTAAGCTGATGGAGGAGATATCCTTGAGCTATTCCGCCATCGCTAACCGTTGCGATCCGCTTGAACCAGCCGTCATCCTCGACATCTTTGTCCAAGGTATTGGCCGCGCCCGATGCGGCAATCGGCAAGGTTCGGCGGACATTGCGTGCCACGGTCCTTCAGCGCATTCACTTCCAATCATCACGCGGCCGGATCGAACGCCCCGACCAGTTCGCGGATCAGCGCCTGGATCCGCGCGGTCTTGTAGAGATCGGCGTGAGCGACGAGCCAGACGTCGAAATCGGCCGAGCGCTCGGGCATGATCCGCACCAGCTCCGGCTCGGCGTCGGCGCGGTAGCAGGGCAGTTCGGCAACGCCGATGCCGGCTGCCGTCGCCTCGACAAGGGTGACGGATGATGATGTGCGGAACACCACCTTGCCGGCGCCGGCCGGCTCTCCGCAGAGGACCGAAGGCATCGTCGGCACCACCGGCTGCTGGTAGACGACGAGATCGTGGCCAGCAAACCCGTCGCCGGGGGCTGGCGTGCCACGGGCGGCGAGATAAATACGGGAGGCATAGATTCCGGTTTTGAGCGTGGCGAGGCGGCGCACGATCAGATCGGGCGCGTCGGGCCGGATGGTGCGGATGGCGATGTCGGCCTCGCGCCGGGTCAGGCTGGCAACGTCCTGAGAAGTCAGGCAGACGACCTCGATGCCGGGATGTTCGGCGCGCATGCGGGCGATGGCCGGAATGACGAACCGCTTGCCGAGCGAGTCGGTCGTGGCCACCCGCACCGTGCCGATCAGCCGTTCGTCGATGCCCATCACCCGTCGCTCCATCTGCGCGACGGACCGCTCGATCACTTCGGCCGGTTCGACCAGCGCTTCGCCGGCCGGCGTCAGCACATAAAGGGACGGCGTGCGCAGGAACAGCCGCGCGCCGAGTTCGTCCTCCAGCGCCGCCAGCCGGCGGCCGACCGTCGCCTGATCGACGCGCATCTTGCGCGCGGCGGCGCGCAGCGTTCCCGCCCGCGCAATCTCCAGGAAGAAGCGTGCATTGTCCCAGTTCATCGTGACCCTCCCGGCGACGCGAAGTGGATGATGCAAGTTTGCATCAGAGAAAGGCAGATATACTGCTTTATCGCATCAAATGCCTCCCTAGATTGGAACCTGCAGGAGGTGTCCGATGACAGGATGCGAAACACTGGAAGACAGCCGCGCTGGTTCAGCCGGTACCGACGACGCAATCTCGGCGAGGCGGCGCAGGTTCACCTTGTGGCTCGTGGCCGGCGGCATGTTCATGGCGGTGCTCGACGCCACGATCGTCAACGTCGCACTGCCGGCAATGCGCGCCGATCTCGATGCGACGGTTGGCGACCTCGCCTGGATCGTCGATGCCTACACGCTGAGCATGGCGGCACTCATCCTCGCCGGAGGCGTTCTCTCGGATCGCTGGGGCGCGAAGCGCGTCTATCTCGCCGGGCTGGCCCTGTTCGTCCTCGCTTCCGTCTTGTGTGGCGCCGCCGGAGCGGTCGCGTGGCTTGTCGCGACCCGGCTGGCGCAGGGCGTCGGGGCCGCCTTGTTCCTGCCCGCTTCGCTGGCCGTCGTGCGGGAAACCTTCGACGATCCCGACGAACGAGCGCGCGCGATCGCGACATGGGCCGGCATCGCCTCGGTCGCGGCGGCGATCGGACCCGTGCTCGGCGGGTTGCTGGTTGGCAGTTTTGGTTGGCGCAGCGTCTTCCTCGTCAACGTGCCGGCGGGCTTGCTGGCATTTGGCCTGACGATTCGGATCGTGCGGCTCCGATCGACGCAGCCGACGAAGCGGTTCGACTGGGGCGGGCAACTCACCAGCATCGTCATGCTCGGCGCCCTCTGCTTCGCCGCGATCGAATTGCCGGAACGGGGAGGAGGGTCGTTTGCGATCCGGCTTGCGGCGGCCATCGCTGTCGGCGCCGCCCTAGGCTGGTTCCTGATCGAGCGCCGCACTCGCGATCCGATGGTCCCGCTCGTGTGGTTCCGAAACCCGACCTTTCTCGCGGCCAACCTTGTCGGTTGCCTCGTCTATGTCGGCTATTTCGGCATGCTGTTCATCCTGAGCCTTTATCTGCACGGCGACTACGGGCTCGACGCCAGGCGAACCGGGCTTGCACTGCTGCCCGTCGCGGCGAGCCTGTCGGTCGGCAATGTGATCGCGGGCAGGCTCCAGGCGAAAGTGTCGCCGCAGCGCCTCATCGCGGGCAGCTTGATCTGTGCGGCCCTTTCCGCGCCCCTGGCAGCCGGGCTGCTGGTCGGCCATGCGCCCTGGCCGGCTATCGTCGGGTCGCTTGCCATCTTCGGTGCGGGCACGTCCACGTCCGTGCCCCCGGTGATCGCCACCGTGATCGAGCAGGTTCCCGAGGCCGCGTCGGGCGTGGCATCCGGTCTCTTGAACGCGCTGCGCCAGACCGGGAGCCTGCTCGGCGTCGCCGCCGCGAGCGCCGCCTCGACGCTAACGCCAAACCTGCCCGCGGCTCTATGGATTGTCGCGGTGATGGCTGCAGTTGTCTACGCTTTCGCCGCAGGATCGGCGATCGGCTGGATCTGCGCGCCCGCAAGGCCGTGACCGGCCCGGGCTCATGCTGGCGGGCTTAGCTTTAAACCACTCCAGGGTGAAGTATTTGGCCGATATCGATAGTTGGCCGCTGCGGCTCGTCGTGAACGGCGCCTTTCAACAGAAGTCCCGCGCCGGCCAAGATAGCGAGGACGGCAAAGGCGGCCAGCGCAATGGCAACCCGAGTGCTCCTTGGCGACGCTTTCACAGCCTGGATCAGGTCTTCGAACGTGGCTTCCATCAGCAGATGCTAGACAGCCACTCGCCAACAAGCCGTTAACGCCCCGGCGCGCGCGTGGATATGACGGCGGCCATCATATCGAGACCGCGAGCGGCGCGAATAGGGTCAAACAGCGCGAGCAGCAAAGAGCCTATGGCGATCGCCAGTAGGAGATAGGCTAGCACCTCTAACGGCCTGTGCGTCCAGTGCGTAGGAAGGGCCGGCGGAACCGTCCAGGAGGGCGGCGCTGAAAGCTTCGGAATTCGACGCTCTGCCTTCCTGGCTCGTTTCATATCAAGTCGCTGCTGAGCGAATTGCTGCCGGGTCTGTTCCGATGACGAAAGGGAATTGGCCCGCAGCCAGGCTTTGAATTTGCCGGCGTGGACCTGCACTCTGATGGCGGGAAAGCCTTGGCGGCGTTGCTCAACTTCAGACGCTTTGAAACTTTCCCACCACTCCTCCCAGGTCGGCGGCAGATCACCGACTTCCGAAAGCTTGAGGATGAGTGCGTAATCATGAGGAGTGTAGACCGGGGCGGCCGGCCATTGACTGGTGTCCGTCATCGCCGAGCCTTGCGCCAGCCGGCCGCGCGCGCCTCGTCCTCGGTGCAAAACCATCGCTCGCCATACTGGGGGCTTATCCGCGTTTCCCAGTAATGTTCTTGGCCGGGCACGTGGTAAACGCGCTCCCCATTGGTCAGCCTGCTCACGAACTATTTGATGCTGGACTTTGCCACGTCCAATTTCCCCCCAGAATGCTTCCAATCGACGTGTGAGTCCATACATCAGACGCCGCTAAACTGTTGTCGGTGCCAATTGTGCTGCATTGACAGAAAACTCGCCGGGCGAGGAACCCCAATACCTCAAGCCCGGCGAAGTTTACTTCCTGATCCCCGATCAGGACCGGTGGGAGGAGCACCGGCAATCTCTGCAATGCAAAACGGGTGCCAACATTTTTCGTCCCGAAACGAGACAGTCTAAAGCTAGCCATTGGTGGGCGGCCAGGCTGCTCTAGTTGCCACTACGCCTTTCTCTGCCGGCCGCGCCACATTCTATTGTCGGTGACGAGACCGCTGTCACCTTCAGGGCGGGCTAGCGATGAAGAGCCTTCCGAGGTGAAGACAATTCCGGCGTCCTCAAATGCTTTGCGAATGGCCGTGATGTTGTGGGGACGGGGTTTCCTAGTGCCGTTCTCAAGAACGGCGATCGTCATCTCGCTAAGATTGGCTTTTGCGGCGAGGCGCACTCGCGACCAGTTCAGTAGGGCTCGCGCTGCCCTTGCTTGATCTGCTGTGAGGAGGTGTCGGCTGTCCATAGGCACGGAACATTCAACACGGCTAAAATGTTCCCGTGACTCGCCCTTATGTCGCTGAGCAATGTCGTGCCGCTGGGCGACCCGGCGCCGGCCGACACTCGGGCAATTCCACGCTGCCACCTATCCGTCGACCAGAAGCTCGCCGTCAGCCGCTGGCTGCTCAAGGTCAAGGCACAGTTGCCGCATGGCCATTTCGGGCCGTGGGTAGAGAAGCAGCCGGGCTTGAGCCGCGGCATGGCCCTACGTACGGTGCATGGTGCTGGCACGGGCCTATCAGACGCAGCAGGCCGTCAAGGCCAGTCAGTTTTTGTTCGGGTCGCTGGCAGAGTGCAATTTGGCACGGATAGCCTCAAGCTCGGCCTGTCTCTTCTTGCGTTTAGCGTCCCTTGCCTTTTGTTCGGGAGTGGCGGTTCCGGCTGCTATTGCTGCTTCGTCGGCGGCTTGTCGGAGTTGCTTCTTGAAGCCCTTCCCCTTGGCCATGGCCGGCTGCGCGAAGGCCATGGCGCTTACGATCAAGACGGTCAGAGTCGTCAATAATGCCTTTCTCATACGCACCTCCTCCATCGCCCACATTGTATCGCAGGGTGGGGGTCGGCGCGACTGCTATTGGGCGCACAGGCAAGCGCATGAGCGAGCCGGACGTTTCGGCGGCGTAAGGAGAGCGGGCAGAGGGAAACGCGCGCTGGCGCGGCGCGGCTAGCCGGTCTAAGTTCGGTCTTTTGGGGGAGCCGGGCAATGAAACGGGCCATTGCTTTCTGCCTGTTGATCGTCACCTGCTTCGCGGGAACAGCAAGGCTACCGTCATTCTCGAGAACTGGACACCTGAACTTGAAGGGCTTGTCAGGGGCATCACGGGCCAGATCGAGGAAATGCCGTTCATCAGAGCATGGGCTTACGCGGAAGCGATTGACCGATATTGCTTCCCTGCAAAGTCGTACGCCAATGTTGTCGGCGTCACGTTGAAGGAGACCGCTCGCCATCAGGATAGTTTTAGCCCGGGAATGCTAGCAAGCGCTGAACGTGATGCGGCAGATCATCTGCGAGGCGAGTATCTGGCTTGCGCCCCCGCGATGAAGTTCGTTGAGGAAACGGTCGCTCGAATGCCCGAGCTTGTTGAGAAGCTCAACGTACTGCAGATGCAAATCAACGACGTCAAGGCCAAGATCGCTACGGCTTGCGCAATAAGAGCTCGGGAAGGATCCCCACCCCTTAAGATATGCATCGGCGGCTATTTGCCCGATTGATGCGGCCCGCAGCAAGCCGCGCTTACGCTTAGAGCGGCGGCCAGCCGAAACGCGCGATGGTGGGCTTCCTGGCCTGCTATTTGATGCTGGGGGCAGGCGGTTTCATCATCACGCGCAACTGCATCTTTTCGATAGTAGCGACGATGGCAGCCGCCAGCGCTTCCGCCTCATGAATCAACTCCGGCCCATAGAGGCCGTTCACCGCTTCCTCGCTCGGCAGCACGCCGGCGGGCAGTGTTCCTCGATCGTGCGCCGGATAAGCGTTAGGGCTGCCCGGCATTCGTCGGCTTCGATCTTCATCACGTTCAAACATGCAATTCGTCTAAAATGTTCCGGAACTATTTTAGCGCAGGCTAATTGAATAGCGGTTTGTGAGTCCTGTGCATGCGTTTGAGGTTCATCGCTCCCTTGATGCCGGCCCTTGTCGAGCAGCCTCCAGAAGGCGACGGCTGGATTCACGAGGTGAAGTTCGACGGCTACCGCTCGCAACTGATCATCGATGAGGACGGCACCAGGATCTACACGCGTAACGGTCACGACTGGACGGCCAGATATCGCGACCTGGTGAAAGAGGCGGCGAACATCGGCGCCGACAATACGATCGTTGACGGTGAGATCATCGTTTTGAACGAGGCCGGCCTGTCCGACTTCGGCGAGCTGCGAAAGGCGATCACCAGGCGGCAACACGACCTGTATTTCGTGGCCTTCGACCTTCTGCACCTCAACGGCCACGACCTTCGCGAAATGGCGCTGGAGGAGCGCCGCGAGATCCTGACCAGCATGATCGAGCCCGGCGGGCGTATTCAGTTCAGCGAGCCATTGCCGGGCGAAGCGAAGGCCATCTTCCATCTGCTCGACCAGGCTGGGCTTGAGGGCATGGTTTCGAAGCGCAAGGATAGCAAATACCGCAGCGGTCCGTCGACGAGCTGGTTGAAGGCGAAATGCTACTCTGTCGACGAATACGAGCTGATTGGCGTCGAGCGTGAAGCCGGCAAGCCGGCCTTTGCCCTGATGGCCGATCGCAAAACCGGCCGCTATGTCGGTTCGGCCTTCATCAACTCCAGCCAGGCTATCCGCGAGCGGCTGTGGAAGCGTGTCCAGGAGCATGCCGGGCCTGCGCCCCAGGGGATGAAGCGACCGGCGACGCAATGGGTCAAGCCTGGCATCATTGGCCGTGTGAAGCACTTGCGCGGCGAAGAGGATCTGCGGCACGGTTCGCTGCAGGATTTCCGGCTGGAGACGGACTGAACGCATTGGACGCTCTACCCGACCCGAACAGGTGGAACCTTTGCCAGCACGAAACCTTCTCCTTGTGACCCTAGGGAGGAAAACCAATGGCAAATCTTGGAAGAATGGCTGTCGCCATACTCGGCATTCTGGCCTATCAAAATCGCGACAAGATCGGAGACTTGATCCGCGGTGCGAGAAATACCGATCCGAACAATCCTCAAGGCGGGCTCTTGGATCAGGTATCCAAGAGTGTCTCGGGGACGGCGTTGGGGGACATCCTCGACCGCTTCAGGAATGCGGGAGCAGGGTCGAAGGTGGATTCGTGGGTCAGTCCCGACCCGAACCAGCCGATCGACCCGAAGGATGTCGAAACAGCGATAGACGAGGAGACTCTCACGTCGCTTTCCATGCAAACTGGCCTGTCGCGCGATGAACTGATTGCCAGGATCACGAAAGACTTGCCGGAGGCGGTCGACAAGCTGACTCCAAATGGCGAACTGCCATCACCCACTGATGAGATTACACTCCTCGATCAGGTGCCACCACGCACAGGGACCTAACCTGATCCTGCGACGGAACATTATCTGCGAGGCAACATTCAAAGGTCGGTCAGCCAACGGAGGCTTTCCATGACCCGAAGACGAGTGGACAAGGAACGATTCGAGCGCGCCGATCGTGAGGCTAAAATTGCGATTGAGGCGGAGCGTCAAAGCCGGATTGTCAAGACGGCGCGGCTACGGGAAGAGCGGCTGTCCGTTGAGCAAGCGGTTGAGAAGCCTCCCCGGGGTCAAGCGTCGGCTAGCGGCCGCAAAGGTCACTGAGACGACGAAGGCCGACGTCATCTTGGTCGACGAACTGACAGCTGATCGCCGACGCAAAGGCCCTTGGCATTAAGCGGAGCGAGATCGATGAAGAGGGCGAAAGCCTCTATCGGACGATCCTCGACGCGATTTTGCAGTCACCGGCAAGGAAGTCGAGTTCATCCGCTGGTTTGGAGGCGGATGGGCCCAGCGATCGCGTGCCTGTCCATTCCCGTACGGCTGGGGAGGATCTCCGAACCTGTCAAAGCCCTGACGTCTGGATCAGGTTGGCAACTCGCATACAAAGCCTAGTGGTGAATTCGCCATTGTTGGCGGCGAAATCCCAGAAGAAGGCCCCCAGGCAAAAAAGGAGAATGGAGAATCGCATTAGCGCATTCTAATAGTTATGCGAGAAATCTGGCGGAGGGAGTGGGATTCGAACCCACGGTGAACTTGCGCCCACGCCGGTTTTCAAGACCGGTGCCTTAAACCGCTCGGCCATCCCTCCAGTGACTGTCCATCACATTCGACTGCTCTAGTGTGCCCGGCAAAGGCCTGTCAACCGGCTTGCGTGTCCGCGCGTGTTCCTTCACCGACCCGCGCGACAGGGGCAATGCCACAATCTTGCCCGGTTCCGGCCACAATCGATTAATATCGTGATAAACAATTCCTGCGCACAAAGGATCGGGGTTCAGGGTGCCGTTGGTATTGTCGAGCGAGTGCTTTGGCTGCTCTGCTGTTCAAACGACGGCATCTTGATTGAGACTGTAGGGGATTTCAGGATAATGCAGGCTACGACGCGCCCGCGTCTTCGTCGCTCTTCCACGCTCACGCTGCTTGCTGCGTCGGCTGCCTTGCTGGCGGCTTGCGCGTCGCAGCCTGAGCCGAAGGCGATGGTCAATCCCAAGCATCGCTCCAAGGAATATTTCGCCGAAACCGAATATGGCGTGAAGGCGAGCCCGCGCGTCAATTTCATGCGGCGCGGCGGCGGTCGTGACCAGCTCGGCAAGCCTTACCAGGTGCGCGGCAAGTGGTACTATCCCAAGGAAGACCGGCACTACGCCAAGGTCGGCCTGGCCTCCTGGTATGGCGACGCCTTCCATGGCCGGCTGACCGCCAATGGCGAAGTCTATGACACGGCGCAACTGACCGCCGCGCATCCGACCATGCCACTGCCGAGTTACGCCCGCGTCACCAACCTCGAAACCGGCAGTTCGGTCATCGTGCGCGTCAACGACCGGGGGCCGTATCATGAGGGCCGCATCATCGACGTCTCCGAGCGCGCGGCGCAGATGCTCGACTACGACAAGGTCGGCACCGCCAAGGTCAAGGTCGAATATGTCGGTCGTGCGCCGCTCGACGGCAATGACGACCAGTATCTGATGGCCTCCTACCACCCGGGCAACAGGATTCCCGATCCGTCGGACGGCCTGCCGACCGGCGTCATGGTGGCCATGAACGGACCGTCGCCAAGCCTGCCGGTGGGCGCGGCCGCCGTGCCGTTTCCCGGCCAGCTGACGGATTCCGGTCAGGCCGTGCAGCCGTCCCTGTCGGCGCAGGCACCGGCTTTCGGCGATCTGGCACTGCCCGATTTCGGACCGATCGTGCCGGAGCGTCCGGAGATCCGCCTGCCGCCGCAGTCGCCGTTCGCTGTGGCCTCGCTGTCCTACGCGGATGAACGCGTGCAGCGCGCCGACGTCTTTGCCGCGCTGGATGACAGCGGCATGTCGCCCGCCGATATCCTGCGGTCGTGGAAAAAGTCCAATCCGCAGGCGTCACCGTCCAGCGCCGACTATGTCGCCGCCGGCACGTTCGACGACGCCACCGAAGCCAAGCGCGTGGCAGCGGCACTTCAGCCCTTCGGCCGAACGGAAATCCAGCGTTCCGACCTCGACGGCAATGACTGGTACGCGGTCAATCTCTATCCGAACGGCCATGGCGGCCTGGACGAATTGCTGCAGGCGGCATGGTCGCACGGCGCACCCGATGCACTGGCTGTGCGCAACTGACCTATTTTGCCCGGGCGGTTGATCCGGCGGAAAAAACCCTGATAGCTTGGCTGTGCCAAAACCGGCAAACGGGTCGAGATTTCATGCAGTTGCGCGCCTTTCCGCCATTTGCCGGCTTTCTGGGACTGGCTTTGCTGCTGCTTTGCCTCGTACCAGCTCAAGCGCAGCTTTTCGAGACCAAGGCCACGCAGGCCTTCATGATCGATGCCGACACCGGTACGGTGCTGTTCTCGAAAGACGCCGACAAGCCGATCCCGCCCGCCTCGATGGCCAAGCTCATGACCATGGAAGTGGTTTTCAACGCCATCAAGTCCGGGCGCCTCAAGCTCGACGACACTTTCGTGGTCAGCGAAAACGCCTGGCGCAAGGGCGGCGCGCCATCGGGCACATCGACGATGTTTGCCAAGCTCAAATCGGCGATCCGGCTCGAGGATCTGATCCAGGGCGTGACCGTGCAGGCGGCCAATGACGGCTGCATCGTCATTGCCGAAGGCATGGCCGGATCCGAGGACAGTTTTGCCGCGCAAATGACCGAGCGTGCCCGCCAGATCGGGCTGAAGACATCGACCTTCGTCAATTCGACCGGCCTGCCGGAAGACGGCCAGCAGACGACGGTGCGCGAGCTGGCGCTGCTGGCGCTGCATTTGTGGCGCAATTATCCGGATTTCTATCGCTACTACGGGCTGAAGGATTTCACCTGGAACAAGATCTCGCAGAGGAACCGCAATCCGTTGCTGGCCATGGACATCGGGGCCGACGGTCTGGCTGTCGGCGCGAGCGAGGTCTCGGGCTTCGGTATTGTCGCTTCGGTCGGCCACAACGGCACGCGGGTGATCATGGCGATGAGCGGATTGGCCAACGACAAGGAGCGTGCCGAGGAGGCGCGCAAGCTGCTCGACTGGGGCGCGCGCTCCTTCGAGAAGACCGAGATCTTCGCCAAGGACGAGGTGGTCGGGGAGGCCCAGGTTTTTGGCGGTGCGAAATCCGGCGTGACGCTGAAGGCAAAAGGGCCGATCGACATCTTCCTGCCGATCACCAACCGCGACAAGCTGACGGCCAGGATCGTCTACACCGGGCCGGTTGCGGCACCCGTGGAGGAGGGGCAGCCGGTGGGTGCGCTGCGCGTCTGGATCGGCGACACGCTGAGCCAGGAGACACCGCTTTTCGCTGCCGAATCGATCGGCGTCGGCACATTGCCGCAGCGCGCGCTCGATGCCGTCAAGGAACTGGCGATCGGCTGGCTGCGATAGCACCGACGGCATGGACGTTTTCCCGAACCCGGACTATCTAGTGCGCAACAATCCACCTGGACAAAGGCCCTTTCGATTGGCGCGCGGATTTTTCATCACCTTCGAAGGCGGCGAGGGCGCAGGCAAGTCGACGCAGATCGAGCGGCTGGCGAGAAAGATGCGCGCCAAGAAGTATGATGTCTTGCTGACGCGCGAACCGGGCGGCTCGCCAGGCGCCGAAGCGGTCCGGCATGTGCTGCTTTCGGGTGCCGCCGAGCCATTCGGACCGAAGATGGAAGCGCTGCTCTTCGCCGCCGCGCGTTCCGACCATGTCGAACAGGTCATCCGGCCGGCGGTCGAGCGCGGCTCCATCGTGCTCTGCGACCGTTTCCTGGATTCCTCGCGCGTCTACCAGGGCGTCACCGGCGGGATCGACCCGGCGTTCATGGCCGCGCTGGAACAGGTCGCCATCAATGGCATGATGCCCGATATGACGCTGATCTTCGATATCGATCCGGCCGAGGGCCTCAGGCGCGCGACGCTGCGGCGCGGCAGCGACGCCGACCCCGACCGCTTCGAAAAGGAGACGCTGGCCATTCATCAGGCCCGCCGCGCGGCCTTTCTGGCGATCGCCGCGGCAGAGCCGGAACGCTGCATCGTCGTTGACGCCTCCGCCGATCCCAATACGGTGGAGGATGTCGTCACCGCGGCCGTCTTCGCGGCGCTGGAGGCGAGGGCGCCCGCGCGCAACAGGCAGGCCGCACCGGTATGATCTTCGAACGCATCGCGCCGGAACAGCATGACACGCTGGACGGCGTGCCCGAACCGTCCGAAACGCCCCGTCTGGTCGGGCACAGGCAGGCGGCCGACATGCTAGCCGCCGCCTATCGATCGGGAAAGCTGCCGCATGCGCTGATCTTCGCCGGGCCGGTCGGCATCGGCAAGGCGACGCTGGCCTTCCACCTGGCGCACCATCTCTTGAAGCACCCGGCCTTCGAGCAGGCGCCGGAACGCCTTGCCAGTCCCGATCCGGCCTCGCCGCTGTTTCGCCAGATCGCGACCGGGGCGCATCCGGGCGTGCTGCACCTGACCCGGCCGATGAACGACAAAACCAAGAGCTTCAAGACGGTCGTCACCGTCGACGAGATCCGCAGGGTCAGTCGCTTCCTGTCGATGACCTCGCATGACGGCAGCTACCGGGTCGTCATCGTCGATCCGGCCGACGACATGAATGCCAACGCCGCCAATGCCTTGCTGAAGAATCTTGAGGAGCCGCCGGCGCGTACGCTGTTCATTCTCATCGTCCATGCGCCGGGAAGCCTGCTGCCGACGATCCGCTCACGCTGCCAGGTGATACGCCTGACGCCACTCGACGCCGAGGAGTTGATGGGTGTGCTGGAAACCGCCGAGCCGCCGCCGCCGGACGATCCGGCCGCGCGGGCGGCACTAGTCGAGCGGGCAGGCGGCAGCGCCCGCAACGCGATCCTTTTGACGCAATATGGCGGGCTGGAGATCGCCGAGACGCTCGATGCGCTGGTGGCGAAGGGAAAGAGCGACATCGGCGGCGCCTATCGGCTCGCTGAAGCCGTCGCCGGCCGCGACCAGGCGATCCAGTTCGATATCTTCAACCGCCGGGCGCTCGACCTTTTATCGGATGCTGCAAGCCAGGCTGCGCTCGCCGGCGACCTCGCAAGGGCGAAAACATTGTCGGACACTTGGCACGAGGCGCTCGACGCTATATCTGAGACCGACACCTACAATCTCGACAAGAAGCAGCACGCCTTGACCATGATCGACCGCCTGAATTCTGCGATGCGAATGTGACGGTCTCCACCGGGATGGCAATCGCCATTCCGATGCGATATCCACCGCCACGGCTTCCATTCAGACATTCATGACGGTTCATTCATGTCACGCGACACATTCTACATCACGACCGCGATTTCCTATCCGAACGGCAAGCCGCATATCGGCCATGCCTACGAGTTGATCGCCACCGACGCGCTTGCGCGCTTCCAGCGCCTCGACGGCAAGCAGGTCTTCTTCCTCACCGGTACCGATGAGCACGGCATCAAGATGCTGCAGACGGCGAAGCGCGAAGGCATTTCGGCGCGAGAGCTGGCCGATCGCAACGCGGCCGATTTCAAGCGCATGGCGACCGCGCTCAACGCCTCCAACGACGATTTCATCCGCACCACGGAAGATCGGCACTATGCGTCCTCGCAGGCGATCTGGAAGGCGATGGACGCCAATGGCGACATCTACAAGGGCGGCTATGCCGGCTGGTACTCGGTGCGCGACGAAGCCTATTACGGCGAGGAGGAGACGGAGGTCCGTCCCGACAATGTCCGCTATGGGCCGCAGGGAACGCCGGTCGAATGGGTCGAGGAAGAGAGTTATTTCTTCCGCCTCTCGGCCTATCAGGACAAGCTCATCGCGCTTTATGAAAGCCAGCCCGACTTCATCGGCCCGGCCGAGCGCCGCAACGAGGTGATGAGTTTCGTCAAATCGGGGCTCAGGGATTTGTCGATCTCGCGCACCACGTTCGACTGGGGTGTCCCGGTGCCAGGCGACGAGAAGCACGTCATGTATGTCTGGGTCGACGCGTTGACCAATTACATCACCGGTGTCGGTTATCCCGATGAAAACGATGATAAATGGCGCTTCTGGCCGGCCGATGCCCACATCATCGGCAAGGACATTGTGCGCTTCCATGCGGTTTACTGGCCGGCCTTCCTGATGTCGGCGGGCATCCCGCTGCCGAAGCGGGTTTTCGGCCACGGCTTCCTGTTCAACCGTGGCGAGAAGATGTCGAAATCGGTCGGCAACGTCATCGACCCGTTCACCATGATCGAGCATTACGGTCTCGACCAGGTGCGCTACTTCTTCCTGCGCGAGGTGCCGTTCGGCCAGGATGGCAGCTACAGCCATGAAGCGATCGTCAACCGCACCAACGCCGACCTTGCCAATGGCCTCGGCAATCTGGCGCAGCGGTCGCTGTCGATGATCGCCAAGAACTGCGGCGGCGTGGTGCCAAAGCGCGGTGCTTTGACGGAAGCCGACAGCGCCATCCTGGATCAGGCGGTGACCGCTCTCGCCACCGCGCGCAAGGCCATGGCCGGGCAAGGCATTCATCTGGCACTGGCGGCGATCTTCGATGTGGTGGCGGAAGCCGATCGATACTTCGCTGGACAGGCACCATGGGCGCTGAAGAAAACCGATCCGGAACGCATGGAAACGGTGCTGTGGACCACCGCCGAAATCGTGCGTCGCGTCGCACTTCTGAGTCAGCCTTACATTCCAGGATCGGCAGCGAAGCTGCTTGACCTGCTGGCGGTGCCCGCGGACAAGCGTGATTTCGTACATGTGCACGCCGACCACGCGCTTGTGCCCGGCACGGCATTGCCCGTGCCGGAAGGCGTGTTTCCGCGTTACGTCGAACAGCCGGGCGCGAACGCCTGATGCTTGTCGACAGCCACTGCCATCTGGATTTTCCAGATTTCGCCGAGGAGCGGGCGGCCATTGTCGCCCGCGCCAAAGCGGCCGGAATTGGCCGCATGGTGACGATCTCGACCCGGGTGAAGCGGTTTCAGCAAATACTTGAAATCGCGGAAACTTTCGACGAAGTCTACTGCTCTGTCGGTACCCATCCGCACAATGCGGCGGAGGAGTTGGACGTGACGTCGGCGGAGCTGATCCGCCTGTCGGCACACCCAAAAGTGGTGGCAATCGGCGAAGCGGGGTTGGATTATTTCTACGACAAGGCGCCGCGCGATGCGCAGGCGCAGGGCTTTCGCAATCACATTGCCGCCGCTCGCCAGACCGGCCTGCCTCTCGTCATCCATTCGCGCGATGCCGATGACGACATGGCAGCCATTCTCGAGGACGAAACAGGAAAGGGCGCCTTCCCCTTCATCCTGCATTGTTTCTCCTCCGGACGCCGGCTGGCCGAGGTGGGCGTCTCGCTCGGCGGCTATGTGTCGTTCTCGGGCATCCTGACCTTCAAGAACTCAGCCGAACTGCGCGCTATCGCCGCCGATGTGCCGCATGACCGGCTGCTCGTCGAAACCGACGCACCCTATCTGGCGCCGATCCCGTTTCGCGGCAAGCGCAATGAGCCGGCCTATGTCGCGCACACCGCCAAGGTGCTGGCGGAGACGATTGGTGTCAGCGAAGCTGAAATCGCGGATCTGACGACGAACAATTTCTTCCGCCTGTTCGGCAAGATGCCGCGACCTGCCGAACTGAGCGCCTGAACGATGACCGACCGGCTGCGCCTCACCATTCTCGGCTGCGGCTCGTCGCCAGGTACGCCGCGCATCACCGGCGACTGGGGCAATTGCGACCCGAGCAATCCGAGGAACCGGCGCATGCGCACGGCAGCGCTGGTCGAACGGATTGCGGCCGACGGCGGCCGTACCACCGTAGTCATCGACACCGGGCCGGATTTCCGCGAACAGATGTTGCTTGCGTCGGTCAAACGCATCGACGCGGTCGTCTACACGCACCCACATGCCGACCATATCCACGGCATCGACGATCTGCGCGGCTATGTGCTCGAGCAGCGTCACCTGATCGACATCCATGCCGATCAGCCGACGATGCTGCGCTTGCGGCAGGCGTTCGGCTATTGCTTCGAGACGCCGCCGGGCAGTTCCTATCCGCCGATCGTGCGGGCACATATTATCGACCACACAAAGCCTGTGATGATCGAAGGTGAGGGGGGTGCCCTCGCCCTCGAACCGCTGCCGCAAATTCATGGAGACATCATCTCGCTCGGCTTCCGCATCGGCGGCCTGGCCTATTGCCCTGATATCAGCGACTTTCCCGACGCCACGGCCGAGCGGCTGCGCGGCCTGGAAATGCTGGTCATCGACGCGCTGCAATACAATCCCCATCCCAGCCATCTGTCGCTAGGCCAAGCGCTCGGCTGGATCGAGAGGCTCACACCGAGGAATGCCGTGCTGACCCACATGCACGTGCCGCTCGACTATGCTACGGTCAAGGGCGAAGTGCCGGCCAACGTCACCCCGGCCTATGACGGCATGGTGATCGAAATTCCCGATGAATCAGCGTGATACGAACGGGCTCTCATGAAGGTGTTCTGCTCTTTGGGGCGAATATCAGCAGCGTTCCAATCCGTTCATAGCCCATGCGGGGATAAAGCAGTCACGACGGAAACAGCAAAACCCGGCCGCGCATGTTGCTGCACGGTCGTATCAGCTTCCTCGGCGGCGACGTAACGTCGGCTGTTAGCTCAAGGCAACACGCCTCGATCGAGCCAAACCTATGAAAATCAGCGGCAATTCCCAGATGCTGGCCAACGCATAAGTTCCATAATCTATCTTATGCAACTTTTGTATGCGCACGCTTCGTCCACGCGCGGCCCCGGATAGCCTGCGAGATTCAGCCGAATGGAGTCTGTTGCGGCCGAGACGAAACGAGGAAATGGCGGCTGCCCTACAGCGCGAGCTTTCTTCGTCGCCCTCGAGCCTGTCGTGCACCGACGACAAAGCCCTTTTGCGCGCACAGACGCACAGCGCCCGCAAGCGCTGCATCCGCTTCCTCCGGGAGGCCGGCGATGTGGAGAACCTCTCCAAGACCGTCGAGGACGAACGACTGGAGGAACAGAAAGTCCGTCGGCTCCGCGATTGCGACAGCCTCCCGGGCCATACGGAGAGCTCCCTCCACATCGCCCTCACGGACCGAGATCTTTGACCGAACGCATCGCAGCAGGCCTTGCGAGTACGTGTCGTCACTGCCGGCGATCCCCTCGCCCAACCGAACGAACGCCTCGGCCTCCTCGTACCGGCCTTGGACATAGATGGCCTGGGCGAGGATGCCGGCAATCGTAGGCAACCATGCGAACTCGCCCGTGCGTTGAAGGGTCCTTACGCCCCAGCGAAGCTCCCGCTCGGCGGCTGCCGCGTCGCCCGCCCAGAGCTCGGCCAGGGCGCTCATCTCAGTAAGAGGTCCCGCGCTCCACACGGTCAGTGCGACTTCCTCGACCATTGACCTCGCCTGCGCTATCAACTGCCGCGCCTCATCGAATCGGCCGCGCATCGCCTCGAGATTCCCCCAGCTGAAGAGCGCCGCCGACATCGCCTTGCGATCACCCTGCGCCCTGGCGAGCACGTCCTTACACCGGCCGATCGCCGCCTTGACCGGCATACGGCCCGCCCACACGACAAGCGGCACCCATGAGAGCGACTCGAGCCATTCTCTGTCGTTGCCGGCTGCAAACGCATGCGCCGCCGCGCTCTCCCACGCCTCTTCAGAGGCGCCGAAATTGCATTTCGTCAGATGAAACAGGCCAAGCAAGGACCAACCCTTGGCCAAGCCGTGCTCGTCGTTCTCCTGCTCGAACATCGACATGGCCTGCCGTGCCTCTCGGTACGCCTCGTCCGCCCACCCCTCGGGCTCTGACAGAAAGCGCACCCACAGATCGAGAATGAGCGCATGCGCTTGCAGTCGACGATCGGCGGAGGCGGTCGCAGCCTCACGCATCTGGGCGATGGCGCCACGCGTGCGCTCGAGGTCGCCGGTCTCCAGCAGTGCAAATGCGAGCTCCGGCAAGAGTGCGAGTCGCCCAGGATCGTCGCGAGGGCCGAGCGAGATGGCGCGCGACAGCATGTTGACCGCAGCGGGCATGTCGCCCCGCGCAAAGGCGCGCTGCCCGGCAGAAGCCAGCGGCACGCTCGCACGTCGTGCCAGAGACTCGACGCGCTCGTTCGATAGACCGAGCTCCGCGAGAGATCTGTAGGCCCGCTCGAGGTGGTAGCCGACGATCTCTTCGTACTCTCGGGCCCGCTCGCGCATCCTTGCCTCTAGCCACGAAGCGAAACGCTCATGCATGTGGGCTCGTACGCCCTTCGGAATGCCATTGTAGGCCGCGTCCCCGACAAGACTGTGAGTGAAGCGAAAGGCATCTTCCTCCTCCAGATCCGAGCGATCCGGGTGGATCAGCTGCTTTCTCGCCAGAGACTGAAGCTGGCCGCCGACGCGAGGCCGCTGCTCTTCTGGCGACATCTCCTCGACGGCCCCCCACCAGAAGATGCGCCCGATCACGGATGCTCGTTCGATCACAGAGCGCTCCTCGGCGCCGAGCCGGTCCAGGCGCGCGTTGATAAGGGCGTTGATCGTCGGTGGAATCGTCAGCCTCGATAGGTGGTCAGCCGCCGTCCACGTTCCGTCGACGGCAATAAGCAAGCCGTCGTCGATCAGCATCCGCAGCGTCTCCTCCACGAAGAGAGGGTTTCCCTCAGCGGCATCGGCGATCCGCGCGCGGGCATCGTTCGCGAGCTCCGCTCCTCCGAGCAAGTTCCGGATCAAGCTGTCTGTATGAGCATCACTCAGCGAGCGCAGGGTGATGAGAGACGCGTTCGCCTTTGAGGTCATCCAGCCGGCGCGGACCTCGAGCAGTTCAGGGCGAGCGAGGCAGAGGAAGAACGCCGGTACGCCGCCCAACGAATCGGCGAGATATTCGAGGAGATCGAGGAACGTCGGCTCGGCCCAGTGAATGTCGTCAAACACAACGACCAATGGCCGATGCGTCGCCAGCTTGCCGAACAGCTTGCGCACCGCCCAGAACGTCTCTTGAACACCAGGCGTCGCGCGGGTGAGGCCCATGAGTGCCGACAGGCGTTCGACGACCAGCGCGGCATCGGGGCCTTCCAGCAGCTTGCCGATCTTTGCGCGAGCATCGTCGGGCGAGTGACTATCCGTGATGCCAGCCGCGGCCTTTAGCACCTCGATGATGGGCCAAAAGGTAATCCCCTCGCCGTATGGCAGGCATCGCCCCCCCACGACCATCGTTGTCCTTTCGAGTCGGGGAAGAAATTCACGCGTCAGCCGGGACTTGCCGATTCCCGCCGGGCCCATCACCGTTACGACTTCGCATAATCGAGATTTGACCGTCCTTTCGAACATCTCGCCGATTGCGGCGACTTCTTTGTCGCGACCGATAAGAGGGGATTCGAGACCACGGGCAGCGAGGGCCGCGGGTGCGACATCCACGAGGTTCCAGGCGGCCACGGGCTCTGACTTCCCCTTCACGCGAAGCGGCTCGATCGGCGATGTCATCGCGACATCGCGGACCAGCCGATACGTCGCGTCTCCGATCAGGACCTGCCCTGGCCCGGCAGCTTGTTCGAGCCGAGCAGCAATGTTGACCGCGTCTCCGACCGCGAAAGTTTCGCCCTGGCTGGGATCCCCGGCGATCACCTCACCCGTGGTCATACCTATGCGGATCACGATCCTGATTCCCCAACGCGCCTCGAACTCATCGTTCAGCCGGTGAAGCGCACGAAGCATTGCAACTGCGGCTCGAACCGCACGCACCGCGTCGTCCTCATGCAGAAGTGGGATGCCGAACACCGCCATGATCGCATCCCCGATGAACTTCTCGGTTGTCCCTCCGTGACCACGAATTACCGCGCCCATCTCCCGAAAGTACTGGGTCATGAGATTGCGAAGCGACTCGGGATCGAGCTCGTCTCCCAACGCCGTCGAGTCGACAATATCAGCGAAGAGGACCGTGACCACCTTGCGCGTATCGGCGGCACCGGAAGCTCGTTGGGTTAGCGGCGATTCACAGGACGCACAGAACTGCAATTCGGCTGCATTGGCAGATCCGCATGTCGAACAGATCAAGCTCCCAAGAGCATATCTCATTAGCCTATGGACTGTACGGCCAGGCCTTACGGAGGGCAAGTCCGCTCTCTTGACAGACCCGTCTTAGTCTAGGATATTTTAGGATGGTCTAAGATAACTGGAGGGTGGGGCGATGGCAGCAGAATTGCCACCACACGTCAAAAAGTATCTCGACGACATGGAGGTCTCGGCGGATGCCCTTCCACAGGACGCCTGGGAGACGTTTGCCAGCCTTTCGGGGGGCGAGATACTCCTCCTAAGGAAGCTGCGGAAGGACCTGGAGAAAGCAGATGTCGACGTCGTCATCAAGGTTCATTAGCCGCGCTTCTTAACCACCGGGATGCTTCTTAACCACCGGGATGCCGGCATGAGCGGGATCGAGATTGGGGCCGCTACTACGCCGAGCATTCGCCTCCGGCGGAAGATCGATCTTGCGGTTCAACCGTACGCACAGTCATGCCGCACCCTTGTGACGCACCCGAGGCTTGCTGACTTTTGGCCACAGTTCCTGCTCACTCAGCACCAAATCATCCGCGCAACGGTGCCCTTGACCGAAGCAGCAGCGGAGCGGGCGGACAAAATGGCGGCTGCTGACCCTGCCGCATCCGGCCTGGCCAGATATCTGGAGGAGCACGTCAAGGAGGAGTTGGGGCATGATGACTTGCTGCTCGATGACCTTGAACTGCTGGGTGTGAAGCGGGCGACGGCGCTGAGCCGCATACCATCTCCCACGGTCGCGAGCCTGGTGGGAGCGCAGTACTACTGGATCCATCACCATCACCCTATCGCGTTCCTTGGTTTCGTCGCGTTGATGGAGGGACACCCGCCGACACCCAAGCTGATCCAGACGCTGATCTCCGCGACGGGGTTTCCGCATGCGGCTTTCCAGACACTCACCGAGCACGGTGAGCTTGATCCCGGACACCGCGATCGGCTCTACCGCACGATCGACGCCCTGCCCCTGACGGCCGAGCACGAAACCCTCATGGGTATCTCCGCCATGCATAGCGCCACGCTTCTCCCACCCACGATCGAGGAGATCCTCGAACAGGGGTAGCGAGGCGGCAATTTGGAAATCAAAATGGCCTCCGGCAACGCGAACGATGGAAATGATCTGCCGCGGCTTGCACGGATTGACCCACGCCTATTCGATCTTCTTTTCAGCGGCTGCAAGGTCGAACGCTACGCGGCAGGCCAGCATCTCTTCGTTCAGGAAGATCCATCCGATCGCATTTACGGGGTGATGAGCGGGACGGTGGAGATATCGATCTATTCGCAGGGCGGCCAGAGGCTGGTGGCCAATATCGAGCTTGCGCACAGCCTGGTCGGAGAGGTTGGCGCGCTCGACGGGCGCCCGCGCACCGCAACCGCCATCTGTCTGACCGCTTGCGATCTAGCCTCGCTCAGCCGGACGCAACTCTTCGATCGCATTGAAAAAAACCCATCTCTGGCACGGGCCATGATTGAGCTGTTGTGCACACGGCTGCGTTGGATCAGCAGCGAACTTGGGGATCACGCTTTCTTCGGCATCGAGGCGAGGCTGGCAAAGCGACTGGTCTTCTTGGCTGGCGTAATGGCGGATGGGTCAGGCTGGATACCGATTTCCCAGTCTGAATTGGCGGAATTCCTGGGCGCCACGCGAGAGTCCGTCAACAAGACGCTTAACAGTTGGCGCAACCGCTCGATCATCGCAATCAAGCGTGGTGGCCTGCGAATAACCAACGTCGGCGCCCTTCGTCATCTGGCCGAGTCACAGAACGACAACTGATGTTCGCCACTTCGCAAGGGCGGAATGAGAGCCGCCAAATCGGATCCTGACAGTCCGTAGGAATGTCACTCCCCGCTCGAGGCGGGAGAGCGGTAGCTCTAGCCACCGCTCTCCACTTGTATCTCAGTTGCGGCAATTGGGGCTGACAGGGTCATACTGGTGCGGGCTAACCCCCATGCAATTGGAGTTCGAAACGCCACCAGCCAACCCGATCGATCCTGTCTGGAACCCATACACCGCTTCTCCTGAAGCCAATGGATGTTGGCCCTTGACCTGTCCCGGGCCCTCGAAGTCACCATTGTCGGCACGAAGGCTGTGCACGAATGTCGAGTCGATCGCGAACGCGGGCGCGGCAAGCATGAGCAATGCTGATGCAACTGTAATGATCTTATACATTTTGATCTCCTTTGTTTGGTTCCACCACAAATTACGACTAGAACGAAAAGTTACCTATCTGCGAAGACCGTCCTGCTCGTTTGATCTTATATTTCTGCTGCAAGATCTTTTCGCAAGGGCGGGTAACTTTCTGTTCTGACATATCCTGTACGCCGCGCACGAATTTGTATGTGAAGGAGTTCACAAGAGGCTGCCAGTATGACGTAGGTCGTTTTTCGGGGCAGTAGTCTGCCCGCCTGTCGAGAAGCGTCTGGAACAGATCCAGCGCGAGATCGACGGCACGACAATCGACTAAATCGCAAAAAACTCAGGGGATGATCGAAGGCGCCGTGCTAGGCGACCTGCTTTGCGGCAGTCGGTGTTACGCGGTAACTTCCCCGGTCCGTGCCATCAAGGACCACCAAGAAAATGTCGCCATCATTCCTCGCCCTTCCCGATCGCCTCGCGGATGGCCGTACGCCTCGTGCGGTGATCTTCGGCGCCGGGCACGGCAGCACCTATCCCGGCAAGGACAGCAGTGGCCATGCGTTGGCGGCCGACGCCATCCGTGCGGCCAGCCAGGATGACGCCCCGCTTGTCGGGCACTGGGATTTCGATCTTGGCGGCCCGTTGTTCGACGGCAAGCCGGTCTGCTGCATCGATGCCGGCGACATCTCGACAATCCTGCACGACAATGCCGAAAACAGGGCCCGGATCGAGGCGAGGACGCGCGAGGTCCTGGCCTTGCCGGCCGTTCCGATCCTGCTCGGCGGTGACGATTTCGTCGTCATTCCGTTCCTTGCCGGCTTTGCCGATCACGGACCGATCTGGATCCTGCAGATCGATGCCCATATCGACTGGCGCGACGAGGTGCATGGAGAACGCCACGGCTATTCCAGCCCGATGCGAAGGGCAAGCGAGATGCCGCATGTCGCGGGCATGGTGCAGGTTGGCCTGCGCAGCGTCGGCAGTGCGCGCCTTGCTGAAGTCGAAGCGGCGCAGCACTACGGCAGCCGTTTCGTGACCGCGCGCGAGGTTCATGCACAAGGCGTGGAGGCGGCGCTCAGGCATATTCCGGAAGGCGCACGGGTGGTCGTCACCTTCGACTGCGACAGCCTTGATCCCGGCATCATGCCGGGCGTGGCGGCGCGTACGCCCGGCGGCCTCACCTACACGCAGGCGATCGACCTGATCGCGGGCCTTGGCAAGAGGACCAGGATCGCGGGATTCGACCTTGTCGAGCTCTATCCGCCGGCCGACATTGACGGCCTGTCGGCCCAGACCGCCGCGCGCCTTCTGGTCAACGTGATCGGCACCATCGCCCGGCAGGTTTGAAACCCATCGCAAAACTTTCCCGTCAGGTGGCGCCAACCGCTGAAATGCGCCGATGCACGCCGTCCAGGCTTTCCGCCAGCGCATCGAAGACGTTGCGGGCCGTGAGTTCCTTCAGGACCTGCTCGTTGATGCCGCCACGGGTCGCATAGTCCTGCGCCAGATGCGTGAAGTCCGCCTCAGGCGCCGTCTCCGGAGCGTGCCCGAGCGCCGTGAAGAGCGCGGCGATATAGTCACGCCCCTTGGTGTCCGGCACATCATGCGCTTTCAGCCAGCGATGGATCGTATCGAGGTACTTGAAATAGGTGGCATAGGTCGCGGTCACGACGCTCAACGCGTCGAACTCGCTGGAACTCTCGACCTCGATCACCTTCCCCAGTCCGCCGAACAACGCGGTCACGTCCGGATCAGGCGGATAAATGATCGTCGCCCCCAGCCGCCGGGCGATCATCGGCATGGGCAGCGCTTTGGTCACGCGGCTCGCCGGTGCGGTCAGGCCGGCTATCTCCTCGTGCGACAACGTGGCGATCAGGGTGATGAGGTGATGGTCGCGCCGAAATTTCAATTCAGGCAGCACCTGATGGGCATCTTGCGGCCGGACAGCCAGCATGACGCTATCGCAGTCGTCGAGCACCTCCTGATTGTCGGCGGCAACGCGTGTATTCGGATAGCGGGAAGCGAGCTTCGCCGCGATCTCTTCGTTGCGCGGCGACAACACCACCGACACCGGATCGCCATCGAGGGATTTGAGCCCGATGACAATGGCTGAAGTCAGCGCACCTGTGCCGATGAAGCCGAGTTTCATTGGGTGCTCCCAGGCGTTGATTCTGCGGTTGGCCGTCGGTCGGTCACCGCCGGCCCGGCTCCAGGCCGATCTGGTAGCTCAGCGAACGCTTCGCCCCCGGTTCGATCAGCATCACGCCGGGCTTGTCAGTGAATTCGCCATCGAAATCGGTCGGGCTCGCTATGCCATGCCAGGGTTCGATGCACAGGAAGGGCGCGCCGCCGGGCTTGGACCAGATGCCGAGATCCTCGACTCCCTGCCATGACATTTCGATCGCCGGACCGCGCTCGGCCGCATAGCGCACGCTGGTGCTCGCTGGCCGGTCCAGGATGACGGCGTCGTCATCGAACAGCCGTTCGGACAGCGCAAGCGTCCTGCCATCGATGGGCGTCGGCCGCGGTTCCGAGAGCAGCAGGCCGTCTTTCAGGCGACGAACCGGCGCCGGCTCGTCGTCGGAAAAGGTCAGCCGATAGGCCTCCTTGGGCAATTCCGGCAGCAACGGCCAGTTGAATGCAGGATGCGCGCCGATCGAAGCCGGTAACGGCTCGTCACCGGTGTTGGTGATCTTGAAGGCCACACTAAGCTGCTGGCGATCCAGCGTGTAGGTCACTGCAAGGCGAAAGGCGAAGGGGTAGTGCGCGCGGGTGTCAGCGTCGTCGGTAAGCACCAGCGTGCAGGAGTGGGGTCCCCTCTCCTCCCAGGTGAACGGTTTGTCGCGGGCGAAGCCGTGCTGCGTCATCGGATAGGCCTGGCCGCGATGGCGCAGCCGATCGCCCGTCAGCCGGCCGACTATGGGGAACAGCACCGGCGAATGGCGCCGCCACTCCGGCCCGGCTTGCCACAGAAACTCAAATCCCCGCCCATCCTGCAGCGAAAGCAGTTCGGCGCCTTGCTCTGCAATAACGGCCGAGATGCCGTCGCCATGAAGCGTTTGGCTGTCCTGTGCCACATGTCCTCGCGCGTCGGTGTTGAAGGCCGCTGCGGCGGCAGACTAACAAAAGCTCCTGGGGACTCAAGGCATAGACGGGTCTTGCAGGAACGAATTGTGGCCGGAGGATTTCTCCTCCGGCCACCTCTCCGCATCAAGGGCGAGAACCCCGCCCTTGCCCACAGCGGACAGTCGTTACTCCCGCTCGCCCGTGAAGTTCAGCAGCAATTGGAAGATGTTGATGAAGTTCAGGTAGAGCGAGAAAGCACCGAAAACAGCCAGCTTCTGGCGCGATTCCGCGTCGAAATTCTCGGCATATTGTTCCTTGATCGTCTGCGTGTCCCAGGCGGTTAGCCCGATGAAGACGGCGATACCGATCACCGAAATGGCGAACTGCAGCGCGGTCGAGCCGAGGAAGATGTTGACGATGCTGGCGATCACCACGCCGATCAGGCCCATGATCAGGAAAGACGAGAACTGGGTCAGGTCGCGCCTGGTCGTATAGCCGTAGAGACTGGTGGCGCCGAACATGGTGGCGGCGATGAAGAAGGTGCGCGCGATGCTGGTGCCGGTGAAGACCAGGAACACGGAGGCGAGCGACAGGCCCATCACCGCGCAGAAGGCCCAGAACATTGCCTGAGCGCTGGCCGCCGACATGGTCTGCATCTTGAACGAAAACAGCATGACGAAGGCGAGCGGCGCCAGCATCACCACCCATTTCAGCGGGCTGGAGAAGATCGGCACGTAGAGCGCCGGCGTCGACGACACCAGGAAGGCGACCAGGCCGGTGACCACCAGGCCGAGGCCCATATAGTTGTAGACGCGCAGCATGTGCTGACGCAGGCCCTCGTCAAAGACGGCTCCGGCCTGGGCGCCGGTGCCGACGCGATATCCCAGATTGGGCGTGTTCATTTGCAGTCTCCTTTGTGGATCGGTCAGTAAAGCGTGGGTCGATCAGTAAAGCGTTTTGGCGAGCGTCTCGGCGGCGCGGTCGAGGTCATGAACCCCGCTTCTCGCGACCACCGCATAGGCGACCTCGCCGATCTGGAAATAGGCCGAGGAAATGTCGCCCGACGGCGCGACGGTCGGCTTGACCACGTCGAAGGTTCCCGGCCGGATCGCAAACAGCGACACCAGGCCCATATCCTTGGTGTCGACAGCCACCTCGACGCTCGGGCCGAAGCGCGACGGATAGATCTGCACGTCGCGCACCTTCCAGTCCTTTGGCAGCGACGGCATGACGATCGCGGTCGCAGCACGGATCTCGCCGGCACTGTAATTGGGCGCTTCCGGCTGCGAGGGCATGGTCTCGCGCACCAGCGTCGTCCTGTGTGCCCGCACGGCCTCGTCGACATAGGCGGGCGGCTGCGGCGACGCGACGACCTTGGTCACCGACATCGGCCCGATGATGCCGTTTGCCAGCCAGCCGGCGGCAACGAAGGCAGCAACCGCAGCGGCGCGCTGCAGCACGCCGAAGATGCGGCCACGGACAAGCCCCCTCTCCAGCCGCCGCGCCGCGTCAGCGGTCGCCGGCCGGGCCATGCCCTTGGAGCCGGCAAGCGCCACGCGCAGCTCATCGCGGGTCCGCAGATCCGACATGACGCGCGCGGCGGCCTCCGGGCGAGTCGACAGGAAGGCTTCGACCTCGATGCGGCGGGTGACATCCAGCTGGTCGTCGACATAAGCGTCGAGGTCGGCGTCGGTCACCGGGTCGACAAGAGCGCTCATGGCTCACCTCCCACGATCTTGAGATGATTTTTTCCGCGCACCGGGGCGGCGTCTTCCATCTGGCGAAGGGCGGCGCGCGCCCTGCCGATGCGCGACATCAGCGTGCCCAGCGGCACGCCGGTGGCACTGGCCGCCTGCTGGTAGGAAAGCCCTTCGATGGCGACCAGATGCAGCGCCGAGCGCTGCTCTTCCGGCAGGTTGAAAAAGGCGTCCCGCACCTGCGCCAGGCGCACCGAATGTTCCTGCGGCGCCGGCGTGGCGGCATCGGCGAGGTATCCAGCCTGTTCGATGCGCACGGCTTCCGAGCGGCGCGAACGCATGCGGTCGATGAACGCGTTGTGGACGATGGACAGCAGCCAGGCCCGCAGGTTTCCGCCGGAGCGGAAGGTGCCGCGCCGCTCATAGGCGCGCACCAGCGCGTCATGCACGAGATCCTCGGCATCCGCGCTGTCGCGCGTCAGCGACTGCGCATAGCGCCGCAGCGATCCGAGCTGTCCTATGATGTCAAAGCGTGGCATCGACCGTTTCATGCCCTGTTTACGGAGCATGTGGGGATTTTAATCCCAGCCGCGCCTTTTTTCTTATGCCCGGTGGTTTCGCCGGGGGATCGCGTTTGCGATCCCCTCGCCCTGCCTGGCTCTCAAGGGCGAAGCGTTGTTGCGGATTTGGGCGCGGCTACACCGCAGGCGCGCAACACCCATCTGCGGCCGTCGCTGCGAAAATCGGTGATGCTCAGCGGCTCGATATCGATCTTCCAACAGGCCGCAAGCGGAGCACCCAGGACATGCACGATCGCGGTGCGGATGACGCTGGCATGGGTCAGCGCGATTGTGTGGCCAGGCTTGGCCATCAACCGGTCCATCAACTCGGAAGCCCGGCGGGCAACGTCAGCCAGCGACTCGCCACCACGCGGCGCTGTGTTGGGGGCTGATAGCCAGGCAGCGATGCCCTCGGGCTGCTCCGCGTGCAGGTCCTCAAAACGCATACCGGCCCAGCTTCCATAGCCCTGATCCGCCAGGAGCGGTTCGACCGATGCGTCCAGCGATAGCGCCTCGGCGGTCTGGCGGGCGCGAAGCGCGGGCGCTGTCCACACGCGGTCGGCGCGGCGCAGCGTCCCGCGCATCGCCTTCGCCAGCGCCAGCGAGCGCGGCTCCAGCGGCTCATCGAGCGGAAACGACCCCTGCCGGGTCGCGGCCGTGGCGCCGTTGCAGATCATCGTCAGCCGTACGAGCATGAGGCAGTCATTCCTTGAGCCGCTTTCGAAGCGACGCATACGCTGCAATTAGAATAGCTGCTATCGTTTCGAAAGGCCGCGCCCCTGGGTGCCGCCCTCCGTTTTGCGCAATTAAACCGCTGGCGAAGTGCGCTCTATTTGCGTATCACTCCGCCGCGCCAACGGAACCATAGCGATGTTCGAAGAACTGCAGCCAGCTCCCGCCGACAAGATCCTGGCCCTGATCGGCCTCTATCGCGCCGATCCGCGACCCAACAAAGTCGACCTCGGGGTCGGCGTCTACAAGGATCGCGACGGCAAGACGCCGGTGATGCGCGCCGTTCGTGAGGCTGAAAAGCGGCTGCTGAACAGCCAGGACACCAAGACCTATCTCGGGCTCGCCGGCGACACCGGGTTCAACGCGGTGATGGCCAAGCTCGCCTTCGGGCCGGGCGCGGACATGACGCGCATCCGGGCGGCACAGGCGCCTGGCGGCTCCGGTGCGCTTCGCCTGGTGGCGGAGCTGCTCAAGCGGACCCGTTCGGACGCCACGATCTGGCTGTCGGACCCGACCTGGCCGAACCATATGCCGGTGATGCGCGCCGCCGGCCTGCAGATCCGCGAATACCCCTATTTCGATGCGACCTCTGGTGCTGTTCGTTTCGACGACATGCTGGCGGCGTTGCTGACGGCCAAGAACGGCGACGTGGTGCTGCTGCATGGCTGCTGCCACAACCCGACTGGCGCCAACCTCGACGCGGCGCAGTGGCAGGCCGTCACCGATCTGGTCGTCGAACGCGGCCTGCTGCCATTCGTCGACATCGCCTACCAGGGCTTTGGCGACGGCCTCGAGGCCGACGCTCTTGGCCTGCGCCTGTTGGCGGCGAAAGTACCGGAGATGGTCGTTGCCTCGAGCTGCTCGAAGAATTTCGCCGTCTACCGCGACCGTGTCGGCGCGGCCATGATCCTGGCCAGGGACAGCGCGCAGGCCGACGTGGCGATGAGCCAGATGCTGTCGGCGGCACGTGCAATGTATTCGATGCCGCCGGACCATGGTGCCGCGGCGGTGCGCATCGTGCTGGAAGACGCAAGCCTGCGCGCCGACTGGGAAGCCGAACTGGAAGAGATGCGCCTACGCATGCTCAGGCTTCGCGTGGCTTTCGCCGAGGCGCTGCGCCGGCAGTCCAACTCCGACCGCTTCGACTTCGTCGCCAGCCATCGCGGCATGTTCTCGCGGCTTGGTCTCACGGAAGCGCAGGTCGAGCGGTTGCGTGCCGAGTACGGCGTCTACATGGTCGGCGATAGCCGCATCAATGTCGCCGGTTTGCCAGAGGACGGCATGGACGACCTCGCCAAGGCGATCATCTCCGTGCTCGACTGAGGCGGCTCAGCTGTGGACAAGGCCCCCTCGCAGGCTGACAGCGTTGGCCGCGCGTCGGGTCGCAGGATAGCATCCGCCGCATGACGCCATCCAAAGACATTTCGCGCCTGATCGAGATCATGGCGGCGCTGCGTGCGCCGAAGACCGGCTGCCCCTGGGACATCGAGCAGGATTTCTCGACCATCGCGCCCTATACGATCGAGGAAGCCTACGAGGTGGCGGACGCCATCGCGCGCGGTGACCTCGGTGATCTGCGCGATGAACTCGGCGACCTCCTGCTGCAGGTCGTCTACCACGCGCAAATGGCCGAGGAAGCGGGTGAATTCGCCTTCCCGGATGTCGTCCAGGCCATCACCACCAAGATGATCCGGCGCCACCCGCATGTCTTCGGCGACGAGGAAGCCCGCGGCGCCGGCATGGCCAAGGGCATGTGGGAGAAGATCAAGGCGCAGGAGAAGGCGGAGAAGCGGCAAGCGCGTGTCGCGCGCGGCCTCGACCCCGAAGACAATGGCAAGGGATTTCTGGACAGTGTTCCGGTCGCCCTGCCCGCTTTGACACGGGCGCTGAAACTTCAGGAGAAGGCTGCCCGCGTCGGCTTCGACTGGAGCGAGGCAGCCCCCATCCTCGACAAGATCGAGGAGGAGATCGGCGAATTGCGCGAGGCTCTGGCGAAGGGCGAGACGGCCTCGATCAAGGACGAGTTCGGCGACATGCTGTTCGCCGTCGTCAATCTCGGCCGTCATCTCAAGCTCGATTCGGAAGCCGCGTTGAGCGGCACCAACGAAAAATTCCGGTCACGCTTCCACTATGTCGAGCAGGCCCTGGAGAAGTCCGGCAACACGCTGGAGAAGGCCACCCTGGACGAGATGGAAGCGCTCTGGCAGGAAGCGAAGAGCGCGACGTAGGGCCCTATAGGCCGGCAATCAGGACGGAAAAGCGTTATACACTTTTCCTGCAATTTCTCCGTCCTAGCCGTTGTTTTTACGGCGCAATCGGCTTTCAATCTCTTCGCGGGCGCTTTGCGTGGCCTTGAGCGAGATGGTGGCGCTGCCGTCTTCATTGTCGGTGCGCGAAACGATATCGCCATTGCGATACAGCCAATCGACAAGGCCGAACTGCGCCGGCTCGATCGTCACCGTAAGGTCTTCGAGCTCGCCAGCCATGCGCGTTTCGATAACCGCCTTCAGCGCATCGATGCCCTCGCCGGTCACCGCCGATATGGCGATCGGCGGACCCTTGCTACCGTCGGAGGCATCGGCGAGCAGCCGGCTCCTGTTGCCTTCGTCCAACAGGTCGACCTTGTTCCAGACTTCGATCACACGCTTGGTGTCACTGGCGTCGACACCGAGGTCGGCCAGGATGCGCTCGACATCCTCGGCCTGTGCAGCCGTGTCGGGATCGGAAATGTCGCGCAGATGGATGACGAGATCGGCTTCGACCACCTCTTCCAGCGTCGCGCGAAAAGCCGCGATCAAATGCGTCGGCAGGTCGGAGATGAAACCGACCGTGTCCGACAGGATGATCGGCGTGCCATGCGGCAGGCGCACGCGACGCAGCGTCGGGTCGAGCGTGGCGAACAGCATGTCCTGCGCCAACACGTCCGCGCCGGTCAGCCGGTTGAACAGGGTCGACTTGCCGGCATTGGTGTAGCCGACGATCGCCACCACCGGGAACGGCACCTTCTTGCGCTTGGCGCGGTGCAGGTCGCGGGTGCGACGCACCGTTTCCAGCTCGTGCTTCAGCTTGATGATCTTTTCCTGCAACTGCCGCCGGTCGGATTCGATCTGGGTTTCGCCGGGGCCGCCGAGGAAGCCGGCGCCACCGCGCTGGCGTTCAAGGTGGGTCCAGCTGCGAACCAGGCGGCCCTTCTGGTAGTTGAGATGGGCAAGCTCGACCTGCAGCGTGCCTTCCTTGGTGCGGGCGCGCTCGCCAAAGATTTCTAGGATCAGCCCGGTTCGGTCCAGAACCTTGGCATGCAGTTCCTTCTCGAGATTGCGTTGCTGCACCGGGGTCAGCGGATGGTCGACGATGACCAGCTCGGCGTCGTTTTCCTTGACGATCTCGGCGAACTCTTCAACCTTGCCGCTGCCGAGCAAGGTCGCTGGACGCGGATCGTTGACCGTCACGACAGCCGTATGGACAGGGTCGAGATTGATGGCGCGCGCAAGGCCGACCGCCTCGTCATGGCGAGCGTCGGCCGAGCGCGTCAACCGAGGGCGGTTGGTGTCGTCGTCGCCGCGCGGCTGGCGGGTAAGCACGGGCACAATGACGACAGCCCGGGTCGGCCCCTTGGCTTCCGTCCCGGGATGATGCGCTGGTTTTCCGCGAACCGTGCCGTCCGCGTCCTTCTCACGTGCCAATCAGGCGCCCTGGCTTTCCTCGCCATCGAACATCTGAACCGGCTGGCTCGGCATGATCGTGGAAATGGCGTGCTTGTAGACGAGCTGAGAGTGACCGTCGCGGCGCAGCAGCACACAGAAATTGTCGAACGAAGTAACCACACCGGTCAGCTTCACGCCGTTGATGAGGAAGATGGTGAGCGGGTTCTTGCTCTTGCGAACTGAATTCAGGAACAGGTCCTGAAGGTTTTGCGATCGTTCCGCCATTGTTCTTGTCTTTCGCCGATCCCCTTCGGTTTGCAAGCCAATGCGCCAAATTGTCGGGCACATGTCAAGCGCGCAAACACCGTCTTGTCGTCAGTAACGACAAGCAGAACGAGATATATTGATGTTCATTCCACCTGTGCGGTTATCAGGCTGGACTTTTTTCCGCAATGTCAAAAAAGGCCTGCCGTAACGAAAGTGTCACTGAGCCGGGGTGCCCATTGGCCACAGGATCGCCGTCAATGGCCACGACCGGCATGGCAATCGTCGTAGCCGAACTGATGAACGCCTCGCGCGCCGCCTTGGCCTCGGCGACGGAAAAACCGCGCTCTTCGATCTTCAGGCCGAGCTTTGCCGCAACTTCGAACATGGTCGTGCGGGTGATGCCGCGCAGGATGCCGTGATCCGCTGGCCTCGTAACCAGGACGCCGTCCTTGGTGACGATCCAGGCGTTCGACGAGCCGCCTTCCTTGACGTTGCCGTCGGTGTCGACGAACCATGCCTCCTGAGCACCGGCCTCCTTGGCTTTTTGCTTGGCCAATACATTGGGCAGCAGTCCGACGGTCTTGATATCGACCCGGTCCCAGCGGTTTTCTGGCACGGTGATGACCGCGATACCGGTCTCTGCTCGCTTTGCTCCAGCCGCCGGATCGGCCTTTCTGGCAGTGACCACCAAAGACGGCTTGGTGTCCGCCGACGGGAAAACAAACTCGCGGCTGGCGACACCGCGCGTTACCTGCACATAGACCAGCCCATTGACGACATGGTTGCGGTTGACCACTTCGCGCAGGATCAGCGGCAGCACGTTACGCGCCACCGGCCACGCGATCGACAATTCGGTCAGCGAGCGGTTGAGCCGGGCAAGATGGCGCGGCATGTCGACGATGAAGCCGCGTGCCACCTCGCAGACCTCATAGACGCCATCGGCGAACTGATAGCCGCGATCCTCGATATGCACGGAAGCGTCCGCGTGGGCGACGTAGCGCCCGTTGACATAGGCAATGCGCGGCATTGGCGACCCCTGGAAAATTCTCGGGCTTTCTTATGCGATTCCGCCGCCGCCGTAACCGGCAAATGCTTGGACCACGCGCGGTTCAGCACAGCTCCCGCGCGTCAGACGCCCAGCGACTTCAGTTTGCGGTGCAGAGCCGAGCGCTCCATCCCGATGAACTCGGCGGTCTTGGAGATGTTGCCGCCAAAGCGGTTGATCTGGGCGATCAGATAGTCCTTCTCGAACTGTTCACGCGCTTCGCGCAGCGGCAGCGCCATGATGTGCTGGTCGGACTGATTCGGCGTTCGCGGCATGACATCGCCAATCTCGGATGGCAGAAGGTCCGCGGTGATCGGCGCATCGACGTCGTCGCCGCGCGCCAGGATCATCAGGCGTTCGACATTGTTGCGCAGCTGGCGCACGTTGCCCGGCCAATTGTGCGCCTGCAGCACGGCAAGCGCATCGTCGCCGATACGGCGCGGCTTGATGCCGGCCTGGCGGGCGATCTGCTTCATGAAATTGTCGACGAGATAGGGAATATCCTCGCGCCGCTCGGCCAGCCCCGGCACCATCACCGGAACCACCGCCAGGCGATGGTAGAGATCCTCGCGGAAACGCCCGTCGGCAATCATGGCTTCCAGGTTCTGCGAGGTCGAGGAGATGATGCGGACATCGACCTTGACCCGCTTGGTGCCCCCTACACGCTCGAACTGCTGCTCGACCAGCACGCGCAGGATCTTGTTCTGCGTCTCGCGCGGCATGTCGGCCACTTCGTCGATGTAGAGGATGCCGCGATGGGCCTCCTCCAGCGCGCCGACCTTGCGCTCGACACCGTTCGATTCGGTGCCGAACAGTTCGATCTCCATGCGCTCGGGCGTGATGTTGGCAGCGCTCAGCGTCACGAACGGCGCGCCCTTGCGGGCCGACAGCGTATGAATGGCGCGCGCCGCCAGTTCCTTGCCTGATCCGGACGGGCCGATGATCATGACACGGCTGTTGGTCGGTGCGACGCGCTCGATGGTCTGGCGCAGCTGGCTCATGGCCGACGACATGCCGATCAGGTCGAAGGTCTCGCCGCTGCGCTGCTTGAGGTCGGAAACCTCGCGTCGCAACTTCGAGGTTTCCAGCGCACGCTCGGCGATGAGTATCAGCCTGTCGGCCTTGAACGGCTTCTCGATGAAGTCATAGGCGCCACGGCGGATGGCCGAGACCGCCGTTTCGATGTTGCCGTGGCCGGAGATCATCACCACGGGCAAAGTGGGATGCATGGTCTTGATCTCGTCGAGTAGCGCCAGGCCGTCCAAGCGAGAGCCCTGCAGCCAGATGTCGAGGAAAATCAACCTCGGCGCCCGGTCGGCAATGGCCGCCAACGCGCTGTCGGCGTCAAATGCCGTACGGGTTTCGTGACCTTCGTCGCTCAGTATGCCTGCGACGAGCTCGCGGATGTCTTCCTCGTCATCGACGATGAGAATATCAGACGCCATTATCGACCTTTTCAGTTTCTCTCTCGTGTTCCGACTTGCCTTCGCGCAACGGCGTGACGGCCGCGGGCGGCAGTATGATGCTGATCATCGCCCCGCGGCCGCCATGGAAATCCGCAGGCGCATCATGAAGTTCCAGCCTGCCGCCATGGTCCTCCACGATCTTCTTGACGATAGCGAGACCAAGGCCGGTGCCCTTCTCGCGCGTGGTCATATAGGGCTCGAGCAACCGTTGGCGATTCTCCCGCGGCAGGCCTTTGCCATTGTCGATGACGTCGATTCGAATCGCGCCATTCTGACGACCGGCTTGAATCCGGATTATGCCGTGCGAACCGTCCTTTTGTTCCAGTCCGTCGATCGCCTCGGCGGCGTTCTTGATCACATTGCCGAAAGCTTGCGCCAAAAGGCGGCTGTCGAACGTGCCCTTGAGCGGTTCGTTACCGAAAATCCGCTCGAAGGTGATGTCGGCGCGGCTGACCTCGACCAGGAAGGACGCCTCACGCAGCGATTCGCGCAGATCGATGGCCTTCATCTCGGGCTTGGGCATGCGCGCGAAGGCAGAGAATTCGTCGACCATGCGGCCGATGTCCTCGACCTGCCGGATGATGGTGTCGGTGCATTGGTCGAAAACCTCACGGTCCTCGGTGATGACCTTGCCATAGCGGCGCTTGATGCGCTCGGCCGAAAGCTGGATCGGCGTCAGCGGGTTCTTGATCTCGTGGGCGATGCGGCGCGCCACATCGGCCCAGGCGGAAGAACGCTGCGCCTGGACCAGATCGGTGATGTCGTCGACGGTCACGACGTAGGATTTCTCCTCCGAGCCGTCATCGCCCGCCTCGACGGTGATCTGCACGTTGAATGTGCGCTCCGTGCCGGCGCGGAAAAACGTCACCTGCTCTCGGTAGACGGGCTTGCCCGACTGGCGGCCGATCTCGAAGACACGGCCAACATGCGGCAGAATGGCGGAAAGGTTCTGCCCGAGTGCAGCACTGGCGGAGATGGCCAGCATCGATTCGGCCGAACGGTTGACGATGGTGACGATGCCGTAGGGATCGACGCCGATGACACCGGCGGTAACACCGGCAAGCACGGCTTCGGAAAAGCGCCGCCGTTCGTCGATCAGGTCCTTTGCCGACAGGATCTCGTTGCGTTGCGATTTCAGCTCCAGCAGCATCTTGTTGAAGGTGTCACCCAGCGAGGCGACGTCGCCGTCGGAAGGCCTGACCGGAACCGCGACGTCTAGATTGCCTGTCGCCACCTCGTCGGCAGCGCCAATGAGCTGGCGAATCGGCCGCACGAGACGGTCGGCGACCGCGATGCCGGTCCAGATCGCCGACAGGATGATGATCAGGGTCAGCGACAGATAGGGCAGTGCGAAGGCCACTTGCGAGGTGCGCCTGTTGTCTTCGAGATTGCGATACTCGTCGGTGTTGGATCTGACGATCTGCCTCGCCTTGATCACCTCGGGATCGACAAGGCGGATGGTGTAGAGGTAGAGGCCCTCGATCTCGCGCAGCTTGACGATGGCGCCCATGATGTTGCGGGTGCGCGGCTCTATCAGCACCGGTTTGCCATCGGTGGCGCTGCTGACTGCGCCTTCCGGCGGTTCCGGCATGGCGAAATCGGCATCGGTCTGCGCGCTCATGACGAACGAACCGTCGGGCTTGATCAGCGCCGCATGGGCCAGCGACCGGCCCACCGCCTCCTTGTTCAAGAGGTCGAGAAAGCCTGTGCGATCAAGGCCGTAGAGTGTTCGCGACGCGTCGAGATCATAGGCCATCGACAGCGTCGTGCCCTGCAAGTTGCGGGCATTTTCCTGGACATAGGCATCGGCGATCGACAGCGAGGAATTGACGATCGTCTTGGTGCGGATCTCGAACCAGCGATCAAGGCCGATATCGAGCGTGATCGAGGCGATGATGGCCACCATGATGGCGGGAATGGCGGCAACCAGCGCGAACATGGCGACGATACGCACATGCAGGCGCGAAGCCGCCTTGCCGTGCCGGCGCGCCATGACGATGCGATGCACTTCGCGCCCGACCAGCGCCATCAGGAACAGCACGAAAGCGGCGTTGAGCGCGATCAGCGCCCAGGTCGTCCTGGCGTCAGGCGCGATCGGCGTCGCGCCGACCAGGATGGTGAACGAAATGGCCGCCATGACCAGCGCGCCGACAACCGCCACCACGCCGGGCAATGCCAGCAAGCGGCGACCGTCGCGCGCGCCGGGTTCGCTGAATAGCGGTTGGTTGAGTACAGGTGCCTGCGGAGCCATGTCGCCGTCTGGGAGCCAATGATTGCGTCCGATCTATGCAATGCATTGTGGCGATTATGCAACAAGTGTGACAATGGCGGAAATCTTTCGCCGCTCAGTCCCCTGAAAAGAGTGCGTCAGATCAGCGTTCAGCCGGCCGCGACGATTTGTAGACGTTGACGCCCAGTTCGCGAATCTTCTTGCGCAGCGTGTTGCGGTTGAGCCCCAGCAGCTCCGCGGCCTTGATCTGGTTGCCGCGGGTTGCCGTCATCGAGGCCAGGACCAGCGGATATTCGACTTCGGACAGGATGCGCTGGTAAAGCCCGGCGGGCGGCAATTCGCCGGCAAACGAGGCGAAATAGCGCTGCAGGAAATGCTCGACCGCCTGGCCGATGGAGAGGTCGTCCGGAATGAGGTTGCCGCCGCCGGGCACCACGGGGCGCTCTCCGGTCTTCAGCTCCGCCTCGATGATTTCGGCGGAGATCTCATCCTGTGAATAGAGCGCGGCCAGCCGGCGAACCAGGTTTTCCAGTTCGCGCACATTGCCCGGCCACGGGTAGCGTTTCATCAGTTCGATGCCGCCGGCCGAAATACGCTTGGTCTGCAGCCCTTCCATCTCGCCGAGCTTGAAGAAGTGGCGCACGAGATCGGGCACGTCCTCGGAGCGCTCACGCAGCGCCGGCAGCCTCAGCGGAACGACGTTAAGACGATAGAACAGATCCTCGCGGAACAGTCCCTGGTTGATCAAGGTGCGCAGATCCTTATTGGTGGCGGCGACGATGCGCACATCCGTTTTGATCGGCGTGCGGCCGCCGACCGTCGTGTATTCGCCCTGCTGCAGGACGCGCAGCAGGCGCGTCTGCGCCTCCATCGGCATGTCGCCGATCTCATCGAGGAACAGCGTGCCGCCCTCTGCCTGCTCGAAGCGGCCGGTGGAGCGGTTCTGGGCACCGGTGAAGGCCCCCTTCTCGTGACCGAACAGCTCCGATTCGATCAGGTCGCGCGGAATCGCCGCCATATTGATGGCAACGAACGGTCCGCCGCGACGGCGGCCATATTCATGCAGCGCGCGCGCCACCAGTTCCTTGCCGGTGCCGGATTCGCCCGAGATCATCACCGTCAGGTCGGTCTGCATCATGCGCGCCAGCATGCGGTAGATGTCCTGCATGGCCGCCGAGCGGCCGACCAGCGGCATCGTTTCGGGCTGTTCATCGGGCCGCGCATCGATCTTCGGCCGGCGGGGCTCCGACAGCGCCCGGTTGACGATGTTGAGCAGTTCGGTCAGGTCGAACGGTTTCGGCAGATATTCATAGGCGCCGGTCTCGGATGCACGGATTGCGGTCATGAACGTGTTCTGGGCGCTCATGACGATGACGGGCAGCTCCGGCCGCGCCTTCTTGATGCGCGGCAGCATGTCGAAAGCGTTCTCGTCCGGCATCACCACGTCGGTGATGACAAGGTCGCCCTCGCCCGCCGCCACCCAGCGCCACAAGGTCGAGGCGTTGGACGTGACGCGCACCTCGTGGCCGACGCGCGAGAGAGCCTGGTTGAGCACGGTGCGGATCGCCGCATCGTCATCGGCGACGAGAATATTGCCGCGAACGGTCATTTGCGGTCTCCTTCACCGTCTTCTTCAGCGCCGAACGGCGTTTCCTTCCAGGCCGGCATCAGGATGCGAAAGGTGGTCCCGCGCGGGGTCGATTCGCATTCGATGATGCCGCCATGCTCGCCGACGATCTTGGCGACCAGCGCCAACCCCAGCCCCGAGCCGTTCGGCTTGGTGGTGATGAAGGGATCGAACAGGATCGGCAGGATATCCTCCGAGACACCGGAGCCATTGTCGCGCACGCAGAACTCGAGCGGCAGCGACACGCGGTCCTGCGTGCCTGGAACCGAAACGCGGATGCCCGGCCGGAATGCGGTCGACAGCACGATCTCGCCATGCGGGTCGCTGCCAATTGCCTCGGCGGCGTTCTTGACCAGGTTCAGGAACACCTGGATCAGCTGGTCGCGATTGGCGAATACCGGAGGCAATGATGGATCATAGTCCTCCAATATCCTGATTTTCTTCGCAAAACCGTTCTTTGCGATCGCCTTCACATGGTCAAGTACGACATGGATGTTGACGGGGTAGCGATCGATCGGCCGCTCGTCGGAAAACACCTCCATGCGATCGACCAGCGAGACGATGCGGTCCGTCTCGTCGGTGATCAGCCGGGTCAGTGCGCGGTCTTCGTCGGAGGCGGACAGTTCGAGCAGTTGGGCTGCGCCGCGGATGCCGGAGAGCGGGTTCTTGATCTCGTGGGCGAGCATCGCGGCAAGGCCTGTCACAGAGCGTGCGGCACCGCGATGCGTCATCTGCCGGTCGATCTTGTCGGCCATCGACCGTTCCTGGAACATGACCACGACGGAGCCCGGGAATTCCGACACTGGTGCGACATAGAGATCGACGACCTTCTCGATGCCGAGGCGTGGCGACGACACATCGACCCGATACTCGTTGACCGGAGCCCGGCGCTCGCGCACCTGATCGACCAGGGTCAGCAGCGGGCTGCCGAAGGGGACGAGCTTGGACAGCGTGTTGCGCGCCAGCATGGTCGCGCTGGAGCGAAAGAAGTCCTCGGCATCGGCATTGGCGAAGGTGATGAACCCGTCCTCGCTGATCATGATCACCGGGCGGCGGATGGTGTTGAGGACGATCTGGGCGGCATCCGCCATTTCAGTTCCCTGGCCAGCGGTGGCGTTCATGCGGCGCTCCGCAGGCTCAAGGGTTGCGGATCGCGCGAAAACACATTGCGCAGCAAGGCAATGACGCGGGCCGGATCGAACGTCGTCAGGATGGCCTTTCGGTGGTCGTCGGCGACGCCAACAGCATGGCGATCGAGATACCAGCCCAGATGTTTGCGCGCCTGGCGCAAACCGCTCTCGACGCCATAAAGCGCCAGCATGTCCTCGTAGTGGCCAACGATATAGTCGGCCAGAGCCGCGGCAGTCTGCGGCACGTTGGCCGCCGTTTGGCCCGCCGCCGCTGCCGCGATGCCACCGGCGATCCAGGGCGCGCCGTAATGCGCGCGCCCGACCATCACCGCATCAGCGCACGATTGGTCGAGAATGGCGGCAGCCTCGGCCGGGGAACAGACATCGCCATTGGCAACGACCGGAATGGACACAACTTCCTTGACGCGAGCGATGGCGCGCCAGTCGGCCTTGCCCTGGTAGAACTGGCAGCGCGTGCGGCCATGCACCGTCACCATCTTGACGCCCGCCTGCTCGGCCCGGCGCGCGAGGATTGGCGCATTGAGCGCGCCTTCGTCCCAGCCGAGCCGCATCTTGACCGTCACCGGCACCTTGACCGCGCCGACCACGGCCTCGATCAGCGACAGCGCATGGTCGAGATCCAGCATCAATGCCGAGCCGGCATAACCACCGGTGACCTTCTTGGCCGGACAGCCCATGTTGATGTCGATGATGTCAGCGCCCTCGCCCGCGGCGATCCGCGCGCCTTCGGCCATGTATGCCGCTTCGCGGCCGGCTAGCTGCACCATATGGACGGGCAGGCCCGAATGACGTATGCGCAGATCGAAGCCGGCTCTTCCCCTGGCGAGTTCGCCGCTTGCCACCATTTCGGATACAACCAGGCCCGCGCCATGCGCATGGGCGCGCCGCCGGAAAGGCTCGTCGGTGATGCCCGACATCGGCGCGAGGAATACGCGATTGCGGATTTCCACGCCGCCGACGTTCAAAGGCGCGGCCAATCTGGTTGAGTTAACCATGCACAAAAACCAAGCACGTCCATTCGTTGCACATTCTCTAGCCATATCAGCCGCAATGTGCAACGCGGAATGACGTCACATTGAGGCGCAATTGGGAAAATTCCGGACCCTTAGGGATTTGCCGTGACCAAGGCGCCGCGCGTCCTTCATGGCGTGTGAAGGAGGCTTTGGAGTTCATATTTGACGCACGATCTTTTCGGAAAACCAATTACACTTTTGGGGATCGTGCGCTAAGCCAATCGCCATGACTGACGGAAGTGAAAACTCGAGCGCGACAGGTGAGGTTGCGGTGGTGATCGTCGCCGCCGGCCGCGGCGCTCGTGCCGGGCAGGCCAACGGACCCAAGCAGTACCAGAATATTGGCGGCCGCGCTGTCATTGCGCACACGCTGGAGATGTTTCTGGCCCATCCGCGAACCGGCCGGATCGTCGTCGCCATCCACGCCGACGACCACGAATTGTTCCGGCAAGCGGCGGGCAGCCAGGCTCAGCGCGTCACTGCCATCATTGGCGGACCGACAAGGCAGGAGTCCGTTCGGCTCGGGCTGCTTGCGCTGAAGGACCACGCGCCGGGCCAGGTTCTGATTCACGACGCCGTCCGCCCGTTCGTCGATGCGGAGTTGATTGATCGCACCATCGCCGCCATCGGCGAGAACGAGGGGGCGTTGCCCGCCCTGCCCGTCGCGGACACGCTGAAGCGCGAGTCGGCCGCCGGCGTGGTCGCGGAAACCGTTTCCCGCAGCGGGCTGCACGCGGCGCAAACGCCGCAAGGTTTTCCCTACGGGCCGATCCTTGCCGCACACGACAAGGCCTATCAACTAGGCAGGCTGGACTTCACCGATGACGCGGCCATCGCCGAATGGGCGCAGATTCCAGTCAAGCTCGTTCCGGGCTCGCCGGACAATGTCAAACTCACCTGGGCACGGGACATCGCCATGGCGCACCAGCGGCTTTCCAGCGAACGCACACATTTCCCCGACATCCGCACCGGCAACGGCTACGACGTCCACGCCTTTGAGCCCGGCGATCACGTTACACTGTGCGGCGTCGCGATTCCGCATGACAAGAAACTATCCGGACATTCCGATGCCGATGTCGGGCTGCACGCCTTGACCGACGCGCTGCTGGCGACCTGCGGCGCCGGCGACATCGGCACGCATTTTCCGCCGTCCGAGCCGCAGTGGAAAGGTGCAGCGTCGCGGATCTTCGTCGAACACGCGGCGAAAGTGGTGCGCGAGCGCGGCGGACGCATCGCCAATGCCGACATCACGCTGATCTGCGAGGCGCCGCGCGTCGGCCCACATCGCGAGGCGATGACGGCGGCCCTGTCGCAAATGCTGGGGATTTCCGCCGACCGCATCTCGATCAAGGCGACAACCAACGAAAAACTCGGCTTTGTCGGTCGCGAAGAAGGCATTGCGGCGATCGCCACTGCCAGCGTGGTGTTTCCCGGCGAGGTGCCGGAATGAGCAACGCCGAACTCGCAAACTCCCTGCTGCTGGCCTGCCAGCAACGTGGCATCATGCTGGCGACGGCGGAAAGCTGCACCGGCGGCATGATCATCGCCGCGCTCACCGACATTGCAGGCTCCTCGGCGGTGGTCGACCGCGGCTTCATCAGCTATTCCAACGAAGCCAAGATGGACATGCTCGGCGTTTCCGCCGAAACGCTCGACGCGCATGGAGCTGTTTCGCGCGAAACGGTCCTGGAGATGGCGGCCGGCGCGCTGGCGCATTCGCGCGCGAGCCTTTCTCTTGCCGTTACCGGCATTGCCGGCCCAAGCGGAGGTTCGGCCGACAAGCCGGTCGGTCTCGTCTGGTTCGGCCTTGCCCTGGCCGGCCAGCCGGTTGTCGCCGAGCGCCAGCTGTTTGGCCAGAAGGGCCGCGAATTCATCCGCCACGAGACGGTGAGACATGCGCTGCAACTCGGCCTGCGCGCGCTTGGATAAGGCATGGACTCACTACGATAGCGTCATGCCGGCGCAACCCCATAGATGACGTCGGCACGCTTTTCGAAAGCCTCGGCGAACATGCGGAAGGCGCGGTCGAACATCGTGCCCATCAGCGCGCCCAGAATGCGGCTCTTGAATTCATAGTCGATGAAGAAGCGGACGGCGCAGCCGGCGCCATCGGGCTCGAAACGCCAGACATTGCTCAGATATTTGAACGGGCCATCGATATATTTCACGTCGATGGCGTTCTCGTCGGGCTTCAAAAGCACCTGCGTCGTGAAGGTCTCGCGGATCGCCTTGTAGCCGATGCTCATGTCGGCCAGGAGAACGGTACGTCCGTCACGCTCCTTGCGCGAGCGCACCGTCAGCGCTTCGCAAAGCGGCAGGAATTGCGGATAGGCCTCGACATCGGCTACCAGCGCAAACATCTGTTGCGGCGTATGGGCGACGCGGCGGGTGGCTTCGAATTTCGGCATTCAACCAGCGCTAGACCGACTTCTGAAGCTGTGCTTCCCGCGCCGCGCGCAGCCGGGCGAAATCGTCGCCGGCATGGTGCGATGAGCGCGTCAGCGGGCTCGATGCCACCAGCAGGAAACCCTTGGTCCGGCCGATCGTCTCGAAGGACTGGAACTCTTCGGGCGTGACGAAGCGGATCACCGGATGGTGCTTCTTCGACGGCTGCAGATACTGGCCGATGGTCATGAAGTCGACATTGGCCGTGCGCAGATCGTCCATCAGCTGCAGGATTTCATTTCGCTCCTCGCCCAGGCCGACCATGATGCCGGACTTGGTAAAGATCGACGGGTCGAGTTCCTTGACCCGCTGCAACAGCCGGATCGAGTGGAAATAGCGAGCGCCCGGCCGAACCTTCAGATAGTTTGACGGCACGGTTTCGAGATTGTGGTTGAAGACGTCGGGCTTGGCCGCCACCACGATCTCCAGGGCGCCGTCCTTGCGCAGGAAATCCGGCGTCAGGATTTCGATCGTGGTCGACGGCGTTGCCGCGCGGATTGCGCGAATGACATCGGCAAAGTGCTGCGCACCGCCATCGGCAAGATCGTCGCGGTCGACGGAGGTGATGACGACGTGGCTCAGCCCCATCTGCTTGACGGCATGCGCGACGCGCGCCGGCTCATCGGGATCTAGCGCGGTCGGGATGCCGGTGGCGACATTGCAGAAAGCGCAGGCGCGCGTGCAGATCTCGCCCATGATCATGAAGGTGGCGTGCTTCTTTTCCCAACACTCGCCGATGTTGGGGCAACCAGCCTCTTCGCAGACCGTCACCAGCTTGTGCGATTTCACGATCTCGCGCGTCTCGGCATAGCCCTTGGAGACCGGCGCCTTGACGCGAATCCAGTCGGGCTTGCGCAACACCTCCTGGTCGGGCTTGTGCGCCTTCTCGGGGTGCCGCAGCCGTGGTGCGTTGGCGATCGTGTCGAGGACAGTAACCATCTGAACCCTGGCTTTTCTCGCGACCGCCCGTCGGCGATCGTCACTTTATCGTCATCTAGGACTTTTCAGCACAAAGAAAAAGGCTGCAGCGGCGCATGCCGCTACAACCGTTTTCGCATAGCCGGGAACGGTACCGACTAGCGGCGCACCAGGCGACCGACCCAGATCAGCAGGCAGGCACCGATGAAGCCGGTGATCAGATAGGCGGTCCAGCCGACGCCGAACGGGCCGAAATTGAGGGCCTGCAGGATGGCGTTCAACACGACCGCGCCAACGATACCCATGATAATGTTCATGAAAATGCCGGTGTTGCTCTTCATGACCATTTCGGCGAACCAGCCTGCCAGGCCGCCGATGATGATGGCTGCGATCCAGCCCACGCCGTTCAAGTGCATATGCCTTCTCCTTGCGCGCGTAAAAATGCATGCGGAAACGAACTGCCTTGCCGCCGAGTTCCGGCGGCTTTCGCGGCTGAGTCTCCTGCTGCGAATCTATCATGCGTTCAAGGCGCGGCCATAGGCGTCGAGCACGCTCTCCTTCATCATCTCCGACAGCGTCGGATGTGGGAAGATGGTGTGCATCAGCTCTTCCTCGGTCGTCTCCAAGTTCATCGCCACGACAAAGCCCTGGATCAGTTCGGTCACCTCGGCGCCGACCATGTGGGCGCCGAGCAGCTGACCGGTCTTCTTGTCGAAGATGGTCTTGATGAAGCCCTGGTCCTCGCCAAGCGCGATCGCCTTGCCGTTGGCGGCGAACTGGAAGCGGCCGACGCGGATATCCTTGCCTTCGGCCTTGGCCTTGGCTTCCGTCAGGCCGACGGAGGCGACCTGCGGATTGCAGTAGGTGCAGCCAGGAATCTTGAGCTTGTCGATGGCATGCACGCCGGGGAAATTGGCGATCTTCTCGACGCACACGACGCCCTCATGCTCGGCCTTGTGGGCAAGCATGGGCGGGCCGGCGACATCGCCGATGGCGTAGATGCCCGGCACATTGGTCTTGCCGTAACCGTCGACGACGACGCAGCCGCGATCCGTCTTCACGCCGAGCGCTTCAAGGCCGAGATTCTCGATATTGCCCTGGACACCAACGGCCGAGATCATGCGGTCGGCGGTAATCTTATCGACCTTGCCGTCCTTCATCTCGATATGCGCGGTGACCGAGTTGGCGCCCTTCTCGACCTTGGTCACCTTGGCTTCGAGAATGATCTTCATGCCTTGCTTCTCGAACTGTTTTTGCGCGAATTTCGAGACCTCGGCGTCCTCGACCGGCATCACCGCCGGCAACAGTTCGACCACCGTCACCTCGGCGCCCATAGTGCGATAGAACGAGGCGAATTCGATGCCGATGGCGCCCGAGCCCATCACCAGCAGCGATTTCGGCATCTCCTTCGGCACCATGGCCTCGAAATAGGTCCAGATGAGCTTGCCGTCCGGCTCGATGCCGGGCAGCGCGCGCGGGCGGGCGCCGGTCGCCAGGATGATGTGCTTGGCTGTGTAGGTGCCCTCGCCCTTGACGCCCTTCGGCACAGGCGGCTGTGGCTCCATCGGCTTCTTGGCCGTCTTGGAGACGATGACCTCACCCGGCTTCGACAGCTTGGCTTCGCCCCAGATGACGTCGACCTTGTTCTTCTTCATCAGGAAGGCAACGCCGCCATTGAGCCGCAGCGAGACTTTGCGCGAGCGGTCGACGACGGCCGACGTGTCGACGCTAACCTTGCCGTCGAGCTTCAGGCCATAGTCCTTCAGATGATCGGAATAGTGCATGATCTCGGCCGAACGCAGCAGTGCCTTGGTCGGTATGCAGCCCCAGTTGAGGCAGATGCCGCCGAGATGTTCGCGCTCGACGATGGCCGTCTTGAAGCCGAGCTGGGCGGAACGTACCGCCGTGACATAGCCGCCGGGGCCGGAGCCGATGATGATGACGTCGTAGTTCTCAGCCACGGATTTTCTCCTTCAGTCACAATTCCAGCATGACGCGCACGACCGATGTCAGCGCCTTGCCGATGTTTCGCGTGTTTTCGGCATCGAGATGGACGCCGTCGAGCGGTGTGGTTTGCGCCACCGTGCCGGCGTCGAAGAAGCCGCAGCCGACTTCGTCGGCGAGCGCCGCATATTGTGGGGCGAGCTGCTTCGACGCCTCATCGCCGCCGGCAAACATTTCCCTGAAGTCGGCATTTTCGGTGCGGCTTACAACGGGCGGCGAGACAAGGAGTATCTGTGGCGCCGGCCAGTCGAACGGATAGTCATGACCACGCACGATGTCGATCAACCGTTGGATGCCTTGCTTGGCCGCGACCGGATTGCCGTGAATCCAAGGCTTCATGTCGTTGGCACCGAGCATGATGACGATCAGATCGATCGGTGCATGCGTCGTCAGCACCGTCGGCAACAGCCGCGCACCGTTGCGATCGGCACCTGCCAGATGATCGTCGAAGGCCGTGGTGCGGCCATTCAGGCCATCGGCGATGACCTGGACGCCACCGCCTAGACACGCCTGCAGAACGCTTGGCCAGCGGTCCTGCAGCGCATGGCGCCCGCCTTCGGCGTTGTAACCCCAGGTCAGCGAGTCGCCGTAGCAAAGCACCGTCTTCATGCGTTCACCTGCGCATTCATCAATCCGCGTCCCACCCGCCAGCGTACGAACAGCCAGTGAACCAGCACCGTGGTCAGGTTTGGCAAGACCAGGCCGGCGACGATTGGGAGGTCACTTCCCCACTGGCGCTTGTCGACCGGCTGCGAGAACGTCCAGCCGATCAGGCCGAGCCCGACAAGCACGAACAGGACAATGGTGCAAAGGGCCAGCCAGTCGATGATCGCGGGTGCATTCGAAAAGAACTGCGCGACGAAAAACACGATCGCCACGACGATGGTGACAAGCGCGGACGCCATGAACACCAGAATGTATTCTTCCTGCGCATCGGTTGCGTTGGCCAGTCCGAGCGCGACCAAACCGCCGGCAAACCAGGAAATGAAAAAGGCGAAAAGGCTGGTGAAGAATTTCCGCACGAGCCTTTTCCTTTCCTAGACCAGCATGCCCATCGGGTTCTCGATCAGCCGCTTTAAGGCGACCAGAAGTTCGGCGCCGAGCGCTCCGTCCACGGCGCGATGGTCGGTCGACAAGGTCACCGACATCACGGTGGCGATTTTGATCTCGCCATTCTTGACCACAGCCCGCTCCTCACCCGCGCCGACCGCCAGGATCGTCGCATGCGGCGGGTTGATGACGGCGGCGAAGTCCTTGATGCCGAACATGCCAAGGTTGGATACGGCCGTGGTGCCGCCCTGATACTCCTCCGGCTTCAGCTTGCGGCTGCGCGCGCGGCTGGCCAGGTCCTTCATCTCGTTGGAGATGGTCGACAGCGTCTTTTCGTCCGCATGCCGAATGATCGGCGTGATCAGGCCACCGGGGATCGAGACGGCAACGCCGACATCGGCATGCTTGTGCTTGACCATGGCGCTTTCGGTCCACGAGGCATTGGCATCCGGCACAGCCATCAAGGCCATCGCCATCGCCTTGATGACCATGTCGTTGACCGACAGCTTGTAGGCGGGAGCCTCGCCCTTGTCGGTTTTCTTCATCGGGGCGGCGGCATTGATCTGCGTGCGCAGCGCCAGCAATGCGTCGAGTTCGCAGTCGAGCGTCAGATAGAAATGCGGGATGGTGGACTTGGCCTCGACCAGCCGCCGCGCAATCGTCTTGCGCATATTGTCGTGCGGGACGAGCTCGTAGGAGCCTTGCTCGAACAACTTCAGCACTTGGTCGTCCGACATCGGCTTCACAGCCGGAGCAGCGGCCGCAGGCGCGCCGGCAGGAGCCTTGGCGGCGGGAGCTGCCTTGGCGCCGCCGCCAGCAATCGCGGCATCGACATCGGCCTTCACCACGCGGCCATGCGGGCCGGTACCGGTCACAGCCGACACATCTACACCGGCCTCCTTGGCGATACGGCGCGCGAGCGGCGATGCAAAGGTGCGCTCGCCAGTCGCATGGCCATTGGCGACCGGAGCCGGCTCTGCCTTCGAAGCGGCTGCGGCAGCAGGTTCAGCCTTTGGTGCCTCAGCCTTGGGAGCGTCCGCTTTCGGCGCTTCGGCTTTCGCCGGTGCTGCACCGCCACCACTTTTTGCGGCGGCGCCCGCATCCTCGCCCTCGGCCGCAAGCACGGCGATCAGCGCATTGACCTTGACGCCTTCGGTGCCGGCGGGAACGACGAGCTTGGCCACCGTGCCCTCGTCGACGGCCTCGACCTCCATCGTCGCCTTGTCGGTCTCGATCTCGGCGATGACATCGCCCGGCGAAACCTTATCGCCCTCCTTGACCAGCCACTTCGACAGATTGCCCTCTTCCATCGTGGGCGAGAGCGCCGGCATGGTGATGTTGATTGGCATTTTGTCCTCCCGGCCGGTTCAGCGATACGTGACGGCTTTGACCGCCTCGATGACCTCGCCGACATTCGGCAAAGCCAGCTTTTCGAGGTTGGCCGCATAAGGCATCGGCACATCCTTGCCGGCAATGGTGATGACCGGCGCGTCGAGGAAATCGAAGGCGCGCTGCGACACCTGGTTGGCGATATGGTCGCCGACCGAGCTTTGCGGGAAGCCTTCCTCGACCACGATCAGCCGGTTGGTCTTCTTGACCGAAGCGATGATGGTGTCGAGGTCGAGCGGACGGACGGTTCGCAGATCGATGATCTCGGCATCGATGCCCATGCCGCGCAATTCGGCTTCCGCCTTGACCGCATAGGTCATGCCGATGCCGAAGGAGACGATGGTGACGTCCTTGCCTTGCTTGTGGATGCGGGCCTTGCCGATCGGCAGCACGAAATCATCAAGCTTCGGCACATCGAAGGACTGGCCGTAGAGGATTTCGTTCTCGAGAAAGATGACCGGATTCGGGTCGCGGATCGCGGCCTTGAGCAGGCCCTTGGCGTCCGCAGCAGTATACGGCATCACGACCTTCAGGCCAGGAATGTGACTGTACCACGCGGCGTAGCACTGCGAGTGCTGAGCGGCAACGCGGGCGGCAGCCCCGTTCGGTCCGCGGAACACGATCGGCGCGCCCATCTGGCCGCCGGACATGTAAAGCGTCTTGGCGGCCGAATTGATGATCTGGTCGATCGCCTGCATGGCGAAGTTGAAGGTCATGAACTCGACGATCGGCTTCAGCCCGGCCATCGCCGCACCGACGCCGACGCCGGCAAACCCATGCTCGGTGATCGGCGTGTCGACGACGCGACGCGGCCCGAACTCCTGCAGCAACCCTTGGGTGATCTTGTAGGCGCCCTGATATTCGGCAACCTCCTCGCCCATGACGAAGACATCGCCGTCGCGGCGCATTTCCTCGGCCATGGCATCGCGCAGCGCCTCGCGTACCGTGGTCGAGACCATTTCGGTGCCCGCGGGGATATCCGGGTCTGCGGCAACCTCGGTCTTCGGCGCCGCCGCTACTGGTGCGGAGGCCTCGCCCTTGGCCGCAACTGGCGCCGGTGCAGCCGTTTCAGCCTTGGCGGGCTCTTCGCCGATGCCTTCGCCGGCCTTGTCGGTGTCTTCGCCTTCAACCGCGAGCACGGCAATCACCGCGTTGACCTTGACGCCTTCGGTGCCGGCGGGCACCACGATCTTGGCAAGCGTGCCTTCATCGACGGCTTCGACTTCCATCGTCGCCTTGTCGGTCTCGATCTCGGCGATGACGTCGCCGGCTACGACCTTGTCACCCTCGTTCTTCAACCACTTGGAAAGATTGCCCTCTTCCATGGTCGGCGAGAGAGCGGGCATGAGAATTTCGATCGGCATGTCCTGGCTCTCCCCTTACAATACGATATCGGTCCAGAGCTCGGACGGATCCGGCTCCGCATCGTTCTGGGCAAATTCGGCGGCGTCGGCGACGATGTCGCGAACCTCCTTGTCGATGGTCTTGAGTTCGTCCTCCGTCGCCCACTTCTTCTCGATCAACCGCGCCTTGACCTGTTCGATCGGGTCATGCTCGGAGCGCATCTTCTGCACTTCTTCCTTCGAGCGGTATTTCGCCGGGTCGGACATCGAGTGGCCGCGATAGCGGTAGGTCTGCATTTCGAGAATGATCGGCCCGTTGCCGGCGCGGCACCATTCGGTCGCCTGATCGCCGGCGGATTTGACCGCACGCACATCCATGCCGTCGACCTGGATGCCGGGAATCTTGAACGAGGCGCCGCGATGCGAAAAATTGGTTTCGGCCGACGAGCGCGACACCGAGGTGCCCATCGCGTAGCGGTTGTTTTCAATGATGTAGATCACCGGCAGCTTCCACAGCGAGGCCATGTTGAAGCTTTCATAGACCTGGCCCTGGTTGGCGGCGCCGTCGCCGAAATAGGTCAGCGAAACGTTGTTGTTGTCGCGGTAGCGGTTGGCGAACGCCAGGCCCGTGCCAAGCGACACCTGCGCGCCGACAATGCCGTGGCCGCCGTAAAAATGCTTTTCCTTGGAGAACATGTGCATGGAGCCGCCCTTGCCCCGCGACAGGCCGCCACGTCGTCCGGTCAGCTCGGCCATGACACCGCGCGGCGAAAGCTCCATGGCCAGCATGTGGCCGTGGTCGCGATAGGCTGTGATCATCTGGTCGCCATCGATCAGCGCCATCTTCATGCCGGTGACGACAGCTTCCTGGCCGATATAGAGATGGCAGAAGCCACCGATGAAGCCCATGCCGTAAAGCTGGCCGGCCTTTTCCTCGAAGCGGCGGATGAGCAGCATGTGCCGATAGGCGGCAAGCTCTTCTTCCTTGGTGAATTCAGCGGGCTTGGGCGCGGAAAGCCCTGATTTACCTTCGGATTTCGATTTGGCAGGCGCTTTTCTGGCTGCGGTGGCCATGCATCACTCCCTGTTGGCGTCTCTTTGCGGACATTAGGGCAGGATGAACTCCGCCCTGGGGAGATCAGCTCTCCCCACCGATTTATGCAAGGCTAACACGCGTCAGAGCGTTGCGCCATGACGAATTTGCATAGCTGGCATGCGCCTAAGCGATTAAAATCATTGAAAATATTGTCGATTAACTGAAATTCAGTTATTTCGACGAGGCCGGCAACATGATGGTGATTTCATCGGCCTGGGACAGATTGAGCGCCCTGCGCGCCTGCTCGTCAAGCATGTCCTTCTCCAGCGTGCCGTCATGCATGAGCCGAACGCGCCGTTCGAGTTCCATCCGGCGCGCCTTGATCGCATCGAGCTGAGCCTGCAGCGCAACCGTCTGGGCTTCCAACTGATATTTCGAATTGATGCCGAACTCGCCGTGATAGGCATGGAAGCCGAAATAGGCCAGGAACACCACGCAAAGCGAAGGGATGATCAGCCGACCGGTGTTTCTCTGCTTGTGCTGACGCGTCCACATGCCCGATTCCCCATGGTCGCAAACTCAAACGACCCGCAACCTTTTTCGCCTGATTGTGCTTAACGGACGGTTACGGAGACCGACCCGCGACAAGCCAAATGAGAAAGGGCGGGAATGATCCCGCCCTTCGTGCAGTATCCGAGCTCAATGTTTCGGATCAGCCCTTGATCACCGACTTGCCGGCGTAACGCGCCTGCTTGCCAAGCTCTTCCTCGATGCGGATCAGCTGGTTGTATTTGGCCATGCGGTCGGAGCGCGACAGCGAACCGGTCTTGATCTGCCCGCAATTGGTGGCGACGGCGAGATCGGCGATGGTCGAATCCTCGGTTTCGCCCGAGCGGTGCGACATGACAGCGGTGTAGCCGGCCTTGTGCGCGGTCTCGACGGCATCGAGCGTTTCAGTCAGCGAGCCGATCTGGTTGACCTTGACCAGGATCGAATTGGCAACGCCCATGCGGATGCCGTCGCGCAGGCGCGCTGTGTTGGTGACGAAAAGGTCGTCGCCGACCAGCTGCGTCTTCTTGCCGATCAGGTCGGTCAGGTATTTCCAGCCTTCCCAATCGTCCTCGGCCAAGCCGTCCTCGATCGAGATGATCGGATAGTCGGCGGCGAGCTTGGCGAGGTACTTGGCCTGGGCCTTGGGATCGCGCGTCTTCTTCTCGCCTTCATAGACGTAGTTGCCGTCCTTGAAGAACTCGGTGGCGGCGCAGTCGAGGCCGAGCGCGATTTCCTCGCCCGGCTTGAAGCCGGCCTTCTCGATCGATTCCATGATGAAATCGAGCGCCACAGGCGCGCTCTTCAGGTTCGGGGCAAAGCCGCCTTCGTCGCCGACATTGGTGTTGTGGCCGGCATCCTTCAGCTTCTTGCGCAACGTATGGAAGATTTCCGAGCCCCAGCGCACGCCTTCGCGCAAAGTCGGCGCGCCGACCGGAAGGATCATGAATTCCTGGAAGTCGATCGGGTTGTCGGCATGGGCGCCGCCATTGATGATGTTCATCATCGGTACGGGCAGGATGTGCGCCTTGGTGCCGCCGACATAGCGATAGAGCGGCAGGCCGGAGGCGTCAGCAGCGGCCTTGGCGACCGCCAGCGAAACGCCGAGAATGGCATTGGCGCCGAGCCGGCTCTTGTTGGGCGTGCCGTCAAGCTCGATCATGGTCTGGTCGATATGGATCTGGTTCTCAGCTTCCATGCCGCCGATCGCCTCGAACAGCTCACCATTGACCGCCTCCACGGCCTTGAGCACGCCCTTGCCGAGATAGCGTGCGCCGCCGTCGCGAAGCTCGACGGCTTCATGGGCGCCGGTCGAGGCGCCCGACGGCACCGCGGCGCGGCCCATCGAACCGTCTTCGAGTACGACATCGACCTCGACGGTCGGGTTTCCACGGCTGTCCAGGATTTCACGTCCGACAATGTCGATGATGGCGGTCATTGCGATGTCCCCGATTGATCTGACGAAAGGTCGCGCCCGTCTTAGCCAAAGCGACGCAAAAGGCAATCCGGCCATGGCCGAATAGTGCCGCCTCCCCAATTCACGAAGCGCAAATTTCTGTCATCATAAGTCATGCGCCCGGACATGCATTTCGGGTTATGGCTGTTGTCGCGCGGGGCGAAACATGAGGAGTTTCGCCATGTCCGAGTTGAGCGGTATCGTGAGTTTGTTCCTGATCGCGGCGGCGTTCCTGACGTCGTGCGACACACAGCAATCGCCACCGAAGGCTTTCGAGCCCTTGCCGGCTTTGCACCTCAGCAAATAGCGTTGCCTTTGAATAAAAAGGGCCTCGTCGAAACGAGGCCCTTTTTTATTGCGGTTGCCTCAATGCCAGTAGGGCGTGACCTTGTAGTACTCATAGGATGCATCGCGCGCCGCCTCGCCGTCCGCGCCGGCCAGTTCGTTGATCGAATAGGCGGGTGCGGCCTTCAGCTGCTCCTTGGAGAAGGGCACGACATAGCCGCCCTTGTCCTCATCATAGTCGAGACTGGCCCAGGGAACGGCGTGGTACTTCTCGCCGATGCCGAGAAAGCCGCCAAAGCCGATCACCGCGAACATGATGCCGTTCGACGTTTTGTCGAGCATGATGTCCTCGATGCTGCCGATGCTCTTGCCTTCGTTGTTGTAAACGGACGTGCCGATGACGCGCGAAGCGGCAATCGCTTCGGTGTGGCCTGTCTGGGTTGTCATGGTCTGCTCCTCATTGTCGTTGAACTCTGCTTTGACAATGAGGGGCGCGGTTGAAAGTTCCCGAGTTTTTCGGCGGCGACCAATCACTCCGCGAGGATGAAAGTCACCTTCATGTTGACGCGATAGGCAGCGATCTTGCCGTCCTCGACGACGATCTTCTGATCCTGGATCCAGGCGCCTTCCACGTTCTTGAGGGTTTTCGCCGCGCGGGGGATTCCCTTCTCGATGGCGTCCTGAAAGCTCTTCTTCGACGACGAGGTGATTTCGGTGACGCGGGCGACGGACATTGGCTTCCTCCTGCCAAAACGCTCATTTGCCGGCCAAGCGTACAACCGGTCCCTCGCAACCACAAGCACAGGCAGGAAGCGCCGGCTCAGCGGCCCTTCGCGATCCGGTCGAAAGCCATCAGCCTTTCCAGGAGCGCCGGCATATCCTTCAGCGGCAGCATGTTGGGCCCATCGGAAGACGTCGAATTGTCGGGATCCTGGTGGGTCTCGATGAAGACACCGGCGACGCCAACGGCGACGGCCGCACGAGCCAGCGTCTCGACAAAGCGGCGCTCGCCACCAGACGAGCCGCCCTGCCCGCCCGGCTGCTGGACCGAATGCGTGGCGTCGAAGATCACCGGCGCGCCGATCTCGGCCATGACAGGCAGAGCGCGCATATCAGACACCAGCGTGTTGTAGCCGAAGGACGCGCCGCGCTCGGTGGTCAGAACGTTGGCGTTGCCCGAACCGGTGATCTTCGCGACCACGTTCTTCATGTCCCAGGGCGCGAGGAACTGCCCCTTCTTCACGTTGATGACCTTGCCGGTTTTCGCGGCGGCGACCAGCATGTCGGTCTGGCGCGACAGGAAGGCCGGGATCTGCAGCACATCGACATGCGGCGCGACAATCGCGCACTGTTCCTCGGTGTGGACATCGGTCAGCACGGGAAGCGAAAATTGCTTGCGCAATTCATCGAAGACCGGAAGTGCGGCATCCATGCCAGCGCCGCGCGTTGCCGACAGCGAGGTGCGGTTGGCCTTGTCGTAGCTGGTCTTGTAGACGAGGCCGATGCCGAGCTTGGCCGTCAGCTCCTTCAGCGCACCGGCCATGTCGAAGGCATGCTGGCGCGATTCGAACTGGCACGGGCCGGCGATCAGCGCCAAGGCCGCCTTGTTGTCGAAGACGACATTACCGACCGTTACCGACGAATTGGGCGCCATCGAATTGGGCACTTGGGGCTTGTTCATTGTATCTCCCGGAAGATGAAAGCCGCGCCCTGTCCGGATGCCGGCCGCACGACAATATCAGCGCCTGCTATATCGTGCTGTATAGCATTGGCTGCAAGCAGGCTCGACGCGGCATCGATGCTGCGGACCGCAAAGACGATCGCGGCGAAGCGGAGCTTTGTGGATGAACCCGCCGGGATGCCAAAGCGAGCGGTGAAAGATTTGGGGTCAAGCACACTCAAGGTTGCATTCGGCAGGAGAAACGCGCCGTCCTTAGCGTCGGCAGGATCGTTCACCGCCACGGAAACCAGCCTGCTCTGTTCGGTAGGCTGGTCACTGACCGCCACCACCTCGAGGATTCCGCTGGCTCTGTTGGCATGAGCCTGCAAGGCCGCACGGTCCACCTTTGGCGCATTGATCCGCTGGCAGGCGAACAGGAACGCGTCGGGTGCTCCACGGGTCGCGGCAAAGGCGAGCTTGAACGATGCGGTATCGCTCTTGCCCGACGTATCAGTGAAAGCGCGCGAAAAGCTCAGTGTGTCTCCCGCCGACAGACCGGCGTCGACAAAGCGTGCATGGTCGGTATCGGCATTGTCGGTCCCCAGGACCACAGCCGAAAACCCCTCATCGCCGCGGCTGTCGCGATAGAGGCGGTCGCGCGCGACGAAGACGTTGCCGGCGGCCGTCGCGTCGATCGCTGCCTGTTCATTGCCGATCGCGAGCGGCTCCAGATAGGTGCCGTCAGCGAGGAAAACGCAGCAGTTTTCCGTTCCAAAGGGATGGATACCGGTCGGCGCGACGACGAAGCCCAGCGCAGCGAGCCGGGCTCGCGCCACCTCGAGGCTCCCGGTCGGCAGAACGAGATGGTCAAGCGGATGCGTGCCGGTGGTTGGTCTGTCGGTCATCGGGCGCGGTGTGCATCATTCCAAAGAGCGGTTCAAGGCCATTTCCCCTCGGCGGCCGCCGGGACTTGTCGATATCCAGAACCGCGCCCGGGATCAGCTGCCGGCCACGACATCGGCGGAATAGCGCAGTTCGCGCAAAGGTTTGACCTTGGCTGTGGTCTGCGCATAGAGCGGATGCGCCTTGTAGGCGGCCAGCGCCGCGTCATCGGGAAATTCGGCGTAGACGACGACATCAACTTCGTCCGACAGCGGGTCGACCTTGGTGTTCAAAGTGACCTCGAAGAGACTGGAATGAGGAATGTTGCCGAGTTCCAGCAGCCCGCTGCGCACTGCCTCCACATCCTCCTTGCGCCGTGCGCTGAAGAAAACGATATGCCGGATCAATCCCGCCTCCTCGATCTGAATGCCGGGGTCTTTTGTGACGGCGGTTTCCTCGCGTCAACCGTTCATGGCGCCACGCGTCTTTGCGACGCGCCTCAACGGTGCGGGACCTGATCAAGCAGCAACGGGCACGTCGCACGACGCGCCAGGTTGCTCTCTTCGGGCGGGATATTCAGGCCTTGCCGGTGACGTAACGCACGACGTGGTTGAGCTCCCTGACCGAAATGTCGAGATACCGGCCTTGATTGTAGAGACCGTCCCAGATCAGGAAGAACGCGATTGCCGCAATGACGATTACATAACGCATGGCTAAAGCTATCGCACATGCGCTGCGGCGGCCATAGACGTTTTTGATTGTGGACAGCAGCATTACGCAAGGCCCAGATGCCACGTGGCACAGCCCAGCCAGTGGCCTGCCTCTTGAAGTTCCCCCTCATCACGTGGAAGATTGTGGCAGGCATTCACTGGGAAGCACTGGGAGCTCCCGGGACCAGGCAAGACGTTCGAACCTGGCGAATGATCCAAGAGAACCGTGACCCGGCAATTTGCGCCGGCACCACGGAAATCCAGGGGCATGAAATGGCAGACGGGGACCATCATAGCGTAGCGCCGGGCGAAGCGGTCAGGCTCGACGAGTTCAATTTCGCCGAGATCGTCAAGGGCCTGCCGGCCAAGGCGCGCATGGTGCTGTCGGCGGCGATGAACCTGCCGCGCGGTTCGCTCAAGGTCAGGATGCCGGATGGCCGAGCCGTTCTGGTTGGCGGCAAGGGACCCGGCCCGGACGCCGAGCTGGTGCTCAAGAACTGGCGCCTGCCAGGCCGCGCCTTTTCCGGCGGCACGATCGGCGTTGCCGAATCCTACATGGACGGCGATTGGGAAAGCCCTGACGTCACCAGTTTCCTGGAATTGTTCGTGGTCAATTCGGCGATCGGCGAACGCGTCGCCGGCGGCGCCAGCTGGCTCATCAACACCGTCCAGCGCATCCGCCACTGGTTCAACGAGAACACACGCACCGGTTCGAAGCGCAACATCTCCGCGCATTACGATCTCGGTAACGCCTTCTACAAGGAATGGCTCGACCCGAGCATGACCTATTCCTCGGCGCTCTACACGCATGGCGCCAACGACCTGGAGAGCGCCCAGGCCGCCAAATATCGGGCGCTGGCCAGGGACACGGGTATCGGCCGAAAGGATCATGTGCTGGAGATCGGCTGCGGCTGGGGCGGTTTTGCCGAATTCGCGGCGCGCGAAATCGGCTGCCGCGTGACCGGGCTGACGATCAGCCGCGAACAGCACGATTTCGCCAAGGCACGCATCGCCAAGGCGGGACTTGCCGACAAGGTCGACATCAAGCTGCAGGATTACCGCGACGAAACGGGAACTTACGACCGCATCGCCTCGATCGAGATGTTCGAAGCGGTCGGCGAGAAATACTGGCCTGTGTTCTTCTCGAAGATGAAGTCCTGCCTGAGGCCCGGCGGCACTGCGGGCCTGCAGATCATCACCATCAACGAGGCCGCCTACGACACCTATCGCGCCAGGCCGGATTTCATCCAGCGGTATGTGTTCCCGGGCGGCATGCTGCCGACACCGTCGATCCTGAAGTCGCTCGGCAAGGATCATGGCCTTGCGCATCTGCGTGAGCGCGTGTTTCCCGATGACTATGCGCGCACGCTCGCCGAATGGCGCAACCGTTTCTGGGGATCCTGGGAGAAGATCGTGCCGCTCGGCTTCGACGATCGCTTCAAGAAGCTCTGGGAGTTCTACCTGCACTATTGCGAAGCCGGTTTCCGCGCCAGCTACATCGATGTGCGGCAAGTGGTCTACAAGGCCTAGGCCGTGAACTCATAAATGCTGGATCAGTGAGACGCTGGAAAGCAGTCACCCGTCGGCCTACAATCTGACTATGCCGTTCGCTCGCAAATTAATTCTTCACGTTCCGGTATCAGATGAGACCTTGCTCGGTGGCTTTGTTGAGCAATGTCTGAATGACGGTGTATCGCTCGTGGCCGTGGTCGGACCAGGCTGCGCGAAGGTTGAAGACATTATCGACGAGATCGTCGTCGGTGACGGAAGCGACGAGACACGCTTTCTATGCACGACCTCTCACCCCGATGAGCCATTCGACGATGTGTTGAACATGGCTAGGACGTGGGAGTTCGAGCGCGGCGATCCCGTCCAAGAGGTCCGGCTGTAAGAGTCGTTGACCGCCCGCAATTTAGGCTTCCATACCGCGCCGTTTTCTGATTCAGGCCCCACATGAGCCGATATGACCTGACTGACTTCGAATGGCGCGCGATCGAGCCGCTGTTGCCCAACAAGCCGCGAGGAGTGCCGCGCGTCGATGATCGGCGCGTGCTGAACGGCATCTTCTGGGTGCTGCGATCGGGTGCGCCATGGCGCGATCTGCCGGAGCGATACGGCCCGCGCACCACCTGCTACAATCGCTTCGTCCGATGGCGGAAAGCAGGTGTGTGGGATCGCCTCATGGATGCCATCACCAAAGCCCATGACGGCACGGTGCAGATGATCGACACCTCCATTGTTCGCGTCCATCAGCAGGGCGCGACGGCAAAAAGGGGGATCGAGATCATTGTCTCGGTCGTTCCCGAGGCAGACTGACAACCAAAATCCATGCTCTTGTCGACGCCCAAGGCAGGCCGATCAAGCTGACGCTCACGGCAGGCCAGATGAGTGACATCGCCTCCGCAGCGGACTTGATCAAGGAATTGCCGGAGGGTGCCATGCTACTCGCCGACAAGGGCTATGATGCCAACGCCTTGCGCAATGCTGTTACCGAGCGAAAGGCATGGGCCAACATTCCGCCCAAAGCCAACCGCAAGGACGCGATCTGCTTCAGCCCCTTCCTCTACAAGGCGCGCAACCTCGTCGAACGCTTCTTCAACAAGGCCAAGCAATTCCGTCGTATCGCAACCCGATACGACAAGCTGGCTGAGAACTATCTTGCCGCCCTCAAACTCGTCGCAATCCGCGTCTGGCTACGCGGTAATGAGTCTACGTCCTAGGTCGCCACGAACTGCCGATGTCGGGCCTGATCTCGACATCGCCCTGTGACCGCCGTCAAAAAGTCCGATCCTCAAGCAGGATGTCGCCCGGGACAGGCGAATCGAAAAATCATGCGCAAACGGACAATCTTCTTCACGTGCGTCACCGTCGCCTTGGGAGGTATCTGGCTCAACAACAGCTCATTGCTGTCGAGCCGTCCTGCCGGCTTTCCGGCAGTACTTGCCCATCGCGGTCTTGCCCAGGATTTCGACCGCACGGATCTTGGGTCCGACACATGCACGGCCAGTCGCATGCTGCCGCCGCGCCATGCCCACCTCGAGAACACGATCGCCTCGATGGAAGCTGCCTTCGCGCTTGGCGCGGACGCGCTCGAACTCGATGTCCACCCGACGACGGACGGCAAGTTCGCTGTCTTCCACGACTGGACGCTGGATTGCCGGACCGAAGGCAAGGGCGAGACCCGCGGCCATTCCATGACCGAGTTGAAGACGCTCGACATCGGCTACGGCTACACGGCCGATGGCGGCAAGACCTACCCGTTTCGCGGCAAGGGGATCGGTATGATGCCGTCGCTAGACGAGGTCCTGTCGCACTTCCCGGCTCGCCGCTTCAACATCAACGTCAAGAGCAACGATCCCCATGAAGGCGAGGCGCTCGCTGACTGGCTCGCCAAGCTGACGCCCGCGGAGCGCGGCTACCTTTCGGTCTATGGCGGCGACAAGCCGATTGCCGCGGTCAAGGCGGCGCTGCCGGACATGCATACGCTGAGCCGGGCGTCGCTCACGCAATGCATCGCACGATACGCCGCGCTGGGGTGGAGCGGATATGTTCCGGATGCCTGCCGCCAGGGCATATTGCTGATCCCCATCAACGTCGCCAAATGGATGTGGGGTTGGCCCGACCGTTTTCTCGACCGCATGCAGGACGTCGACACGCGCGTCTACCTACTCGGCCCCTATTCGGGCGGCGGTTTTTCGCAAGGGCTGGACGATCCCCAACTCATCAACCAATTGCCGGATGGCTATTCCGGCGGCATTTCCACGGATGCGCTGGATCGCGTCATGCCTGTGATCAAGCAGCGTTTTGCATCCTAGGCCAGCCGGCCCGCTGTTGTGCCCCTTCACCCCCTTCGATCGCAACCTCTTGATGCGAACGTGATGAAACCGGGACCACGCGGCTATCGTTTCGACGCATCCGACGCCCGCGCCCAACCCAACGCCGAGCGCCTCTGATTATAGGAGGCTTCCTTGAAGCGAACTGTCACCGCCATTGCCATCCTGCTTGCCGCCCTATCCGCTGCCGAAGCAAGGCGCATAGTTCCACCAACAGTCATGAATGATCCGCTGGGTCGCAGCCTCAGCCCAGCCTTGACGCCTGGTGCGAGCGATCTCATCGACAACACGCCAACCTCGACCATCCGCGAGGTGCACACTCCGGCCGGTATGTCGCCCCTGACCGTGCCCAGCGACCCGACTGGCACGTCCCTCGAGCCGACGCAGCCAATCAGCCCGCAAGCTCCCGCGACGGCCTTGCCGCTGGCGCCGGCTCCTGCAAACTGACGCCGTGCGATGCGGATCAGAGAAGGATGCGATATCTAGCGAACCCCGCTTCGCCCTCGCCCGCCGGTTCGATCTTCAGCGACTTCACATCGGCAATGAAATCCTTTGCCTTGACGCCTGTCTCGAACACGACGCTGGTTCCCGGCAGCGGTGCGAACGACCAGTTGCCGTCGACCGACGGGTTGATCGTGCCCTGGCTCACAATGTAGCGAACGATGACGTCGCGGTTGGTGTCCGGCGCCTCGTAGATGATCTTCGAGGCATTGATATCGGGGAAATTGCCGCCGCCGCCGGCCCGGTAGTTGTTGGTCGCGACGACGAATTTCTGATTGGGATCAATTGGTTTTCCGTCGAACATCAAGTCGGCGATGCGGTTGGCGCCGGCGTTCGCCACTCCGCCTTTGGCATCATATTTCGGCGGCTGCGACAGGTCGATCTTGTAGGAGACGCCATCGATGACGTCGAAATTGTAGGACGGGAAATCGGTGTTTATGAGCGCCTGGTCAGCCTTCCCCACCTCGATCTTGTTGAAAATGCCGGCCGACATCTCCAACCATTCCTTCACCTGCGCCCCCGTGATCTCAACGGCCCGCACGGTGTTGGGGTAGAGATAGAGGTCGGCGACGTTCTTGATGGCAATGTCGCCGGCCGGCACGTCGGTGTAGTAGTCGGCGCCGTTGCGCCCGCCCGCCTTGAAGGGAGCAGCGGCCGACAGCAGCGGCACGTCCTTCCACTGCGTGTTCTTGAGAATGTCCTTCAGGTACCAGGTCTGCGCCTGGCTGACGACCTGCACCGACGGATCGTCGGCGACCAGCGCGAAATACGAATAGAGCGGCGCGGAGGTCTTGCCGACCGGGCGGCGCACATAGGCCAGGGTCGCCTGATGGTCCTGCTCGAGCGCCGCGATGACGCGCTTGTCGTCGGGGACAGTCGGCTTGTTCTTGTTGTCGACGCGCTCGAAGATCGGCCGCGCCTCGGTGGTCGCCGAGACGACCTTCCATTTCGATCCGTCACGCTCCAGCATGAGGTCGATCAGACCCATATGCGAGCCCCAGAAGCCGCCCATCACGGCGGGCTTGCCCTGCAGCGTGCCTTTCTGCGTGTCGACGCCTTCGAGCGACTGGAAGTCCTTCTTGCCGGGGAACACCAGATGCTGGTGGCCGGTGAAGACGGCATCGATGCCATCGACACCGGCAACGAAGAACGAGGCGTTCTCCATCATGTCGCCCTGCTTCACGTCGATGCCGGAATGCGAGAGCGCGATGACGATGTCGGCACCCTCCTCCTTCATCTGCGGCACCCAGGCCTTGGCCGCCTCGACGATGTCTCGCGTCTTGACGTTGCCTTCGAGATTCTTGAGGTCCCAGACCATGATCTGCGGCGGCACGAAGCCGATAATGCCGATCCGGATTGGCTGCTCGGCGCCCGAGCCGTCCTTGATCTTCTTGTCGAGGATCACATAGGGCTTGAGATAGAGCTTGTCGTCACGCGGGTTGGCGGCAAGCTCCGTGCCGCGGACCAGATTGGCGCAGACGAAAGGGAAATTGGCGCCGGCCAGCACCTTGTCCAGGAAAGACAAGCCATAGTTGAATTCGTGGTTGCCGAGTGTCGAGCACTCGTAGCCCAGCAGGTTCATGCCTTTCATGATCGGATGCAGATCGCCGTCCTTCAGGCCTTTTTCGTAGGCGATGTAGTCGCCCATCGGATTGCCCTGCAGCAGGTCGCCATTGTCGATCAGCATCGAATTGACGGCTTCCTTGCGCACCGCGTCGATCAGCGACGCCGTGCGCGACAGGCCCATCGTGTCGTTGGCTTTGTCGGCGTAGTAATCATAAGGCAGCACGTTCACATGGATGTCGGTGGTTTCCATGATCCGAAGATGCGCCTGGTTGGCCTGCGCCCGGGCAGAGAAGGGATGAAGCACGATCAGCGCCCCTGTGGCTGCGGCGCCGGCGAGGAAACCGCGGCGGGAGACGGGATGGAGAAGTTGCGACATGTTCTCTCCTCATTGACAACGTGACACGCCCTGCCCGGCAGCGAACTTCGCGCCGAATTCGGCTCAAGTCCACTCAACAAGTCGCGCGCATCCGCACATCAATCCATCAGCGAGAGATGACGGGCGGATGAATGGGACAGTGGAGAAAAGTCAGGCCTTGTCGTCATCGCCCTGGGTGATCAGCCGGGCGCTGCGCTGGCCCGTGACGTAGATCCATAGCCAGCTCAGGGAAACCGCAAGCCGGTTGCGGAAACCGATCAGGAAATAGATGTGCGCGATGCCCCACAGCCACCAGGCGAGCCAGCCCGTGAGCTTGATCCAGCCGAAATCGATCGCGGCTGCGCGTTTGCCGATCGTCGCCAGATCGCCGGCATGTTTGTAGTGGAATGGTTGCACGGTGTTGTCACCGGCGAGCCTGGCCTTGATCGTCGCGGCGACGTGGCGACCCTCCTGCTTGGCGGAAGGCGCCACGCCGGGTACCGGCCGACCATCGGGCCGCAGCACAAGGGCGGCGTCGCCGATGACGAAAATCTCCCGGCTGCCGGGCACGCTGAGGTCATGCTCGACGAGCACCCTGCCCGCGCGGTCCGCCTTCGCACCCAGCCATTCGGCGGCGGGCGAAGCGGCAACGCCGGCTGCCCACAGGATCGTTCGGGCTGCCAGTTGCTTGTCGCCAAACACGACACCTTCGGCGTCGCAGCGCGTGACGGCCCGGCCGAGCTCGACCGTCACGCCGAGCCGCTCGAGCGCCTTGCTGGCGTATTCGGAGAGTTCTGGCGCGAAATTGGCCAGGATGCGGTCACCGGCCTCGATCAGCACCACGCGCGTTTGCCGCGTGTCGATGTTGCGGAACTCGCCGCGCAGCGTGTCGTGCGCCAGCTCGACGATGGTGCCGGCCAGTTCGACGCCAGTCGGCCCGCCGCCGACGATCGCAATGGTCAGCAGCGCCTGGCGTCTGGCGGGATCGGTTTCCCGCTCGGCCTGCTCAAAGGCCAGGAGAATGCGCCGCCGAATGGCGGTGGCGTCCTCCAGTGTCTTCAGGCCAGGCGCGAAAGGCTCCCATTCGTCGTGGCCAAAATAGGCGTGACGGGCGCCGGTGGCGAGCACCAGCGTGTCATAGGCGACGGCGCTGCCGTCATCGAGCAACACGCGTTTGCCGGTACGGTCGACGCCGGCGACGTTGGCCAGAAGCGTCGTCACGTCCTTGCGTTTGCGCAGAAGATGGCGAATCGGCCAGGCAACCTCGGAGGTCGCCAGCGCGGTCGTCGCCACCTGATAAAGCAGCGGCTGGAAAAGATGGTGGTTGCGCTTGTCGATCATGGTGATGCGCACGGGCTGTCCAGCCAGCGCGTGGGTGAGTTCGAGGCCGCCGAACCCCGCGCCGACGACGACAACATGGTGGCTGGCCTGGTTCATCTCATTCACCCTGATGGCAAGATACCTGTCCCGGATGTAGGTATTTTTGTGCAATGCAACAACAGAAGGATAGTGCCCGGGACTCGCCGTCCCATGTCGTGAATGCACAAGTTCTATCGTGTCGCGAGGTATAGCGTCACCGAACACGCTATGAGGTGACGCATGGCCAACGATCATGACGACCAGGGTCCGGGACAGTATGCCTCGCCTCCCTGCTTCATGCACGAGTTCGATCCGGAATTCCGGGCGCCGCTGTCCGACTGGACCGATGTGCGGCGCTGGCGCAAGGCCGAACGCGAGCGACTGATCGCGGGCCGCCTTGCTGTTTCGGCCGACGCGCGAGCAGCAATGTCTCGGCGCATCGCCAAAGGGCTCGACACGATCATCGGCGAGATCCGCGGCCGCATGGTCAGCCTTTACTGGCCGTTTCGCGGCGAACCGGATCTGCGATCATGGATGGCGTCCGTCAACGAGCGCGGCGGCCGCACAGCGTTGCCCATCGTCGTCGAGAAAGGACACCCCCTGATCTTCCGTGCCTACAAACCGGGCGACCGATTGGAAAAGGGCGTCTGGAACATTCCGATCCCGGCCGAGGGCGATCCGGTGCTGCCGAACATCGTCATCGCGCCGATCGTCGGCATTGATCCGGCAAATTATCGCCTGGGTTATGGCGGCGGCTTCTTCGACCGCACACTGGCCGCCATGCCCGTCAAGCCGCTGGTCATCGGCGTCGGCTACGAACTGCAGCGCATCGCCACCATCTATCCGCAGCCGCATGACATTCCGATGGATCGGATCGTCACTGAAGCCTGAAGCCCGTCTAGAGCAAGGTCAGGCCGGCAAGCTCAAGCCATCTCAGGCTTCATGCCCATGGCGGTGCGGTCGACGATTTCGCGCAAGGCGAAGGACGAGTTGATCTTGGTCACGTGCGGCATGGCCGACAGCCATTCCTTGTGGATGCGCTCATAGTCGACCAGATCTTTCGCCGCGATGCGCAGGATGTAGTCGTACTCGCCCGACATCAGGTGGCAGGACAAGACATTGGGGCAGCGCTTGATGGCTGCTTCGAAATCCGACAGCGTCTTCTCGAACTGGCCCGACAGCGATATATGCACGATCGCCGTCATCTGATGACCGAGCGCGGCATTGGACAGCCGGGCGTGGTAGCCGCGAATGGTTCCGGATTTTTCCAAATTATCGAGCCGGCGCGAACAGGCCGACTGCGACAGGCCAACCTTCTCGGCGAGCGCCGCATTGGGTATCCTGCCGTCCTTCTGCAAAGTCTCAAGAATGGCGATATCGATCCTGTCGAGCGGCATTTTTCGTGAATCCTGCGAATATCCTGCTAATTCACGCAAGGATTATCGAAACCGACCTGCCCGCGCAAGCGCATTCGCAAACACTTGCGAGCCGATTCATGGTTCACTCCAACAATACAGGGAGTGAGCCCAAAAGGGCCCGGATCAGGAGAAGAAAATGCGCGTCGGCTGCCCCAAGGAAATCAAGAACCACGAATATCGTGTCGGCCTCACGCCAGGCTCGGTCCGCGAATATGTGGCGCACGGCCACGAAGTGCTGGTCGAGGCCGGCGCCGGCGCCGGCATCGGTGCCGATGACAACGCCTATCGCGCCGCCGGCGCCACCATCGCCAAGACCGCCGCCGACGTATTCGCCAAGTCGGACATGATCGTCAAGGTCAAGGAGCCGCAGCCCAATGAGTGGGTTCAGCTGCGCGAAGGCCAGATCCTCTACACCTACCTGCATCTGGCTCCGGATCCGGAGCAGACCAAGGGCCTGCTCGCTTCGGGCGTCACGGCGATCGCCTACGAAACCGTGACCGACGATCGTGGCGGCCTGCCGCTGCTCGCGCCGATGTCGGAAGTCGCGGGTCGCCTGTCGATCCAGGCCGGCGCCACGGCGCTGCAGAAGGCCAATGGCGGCCGCGGCGTGCTGCTCGGCGGCGTGCCTGGCGTGCTGCCCGGCAAGGTCACCGTGCTCGGCGGCGGCGTCGTCGGTCTGCACGCGGCCCGCATGGCCGCCGGCCTTGGCGCCGATGTCACTATCATCGACCGCTCGATCCCGCGCCTGCGCCAGCTCGACGACCTCTTCGCCGGCCGTGTGCACACCCGCTACTCCACCGTCGAGGCGCTCGAGGAAGAATGCTTCTCGGCCGACATCGTCGTCGGTGCCGTGCTGATTCCCGGTGCCGCGGCGCCGAAGCTCGTCACCCGCGAAATGCTGTCGGGCATGAAGAAGGGCTCGGTGCTGGTCGACGTCGCCATCGACCAGGGCGGCTGCTTCGAGACCTCGCATGCGACGACCCACGCCGAGCCGACCTACGAGGTCGATGGCGTCATCCACTATTGCGTCGCCAACATGCCAGGTGCGGTGCCGGTCACCTCGGCCCACGCCCTCAACAATGCGACGCTGCACTACGGCCTGCAGCTCGCCGACAAGGGCCTGAAGGCGCTGGTCGACGACCATCACCTGCGCAACGGCCTCAATGTCCACAAGGGCAAGATCACCAACCGGGCGGTCGCCGAAGCGCTCGGCTACGAGTTGGTCGAGCCGAAGGCTGTTCTGGCCGCCTGATACACCCAGAAAAAGTCAACTTGCTATTGTTGCCCGCCGGTCCACGCCGGCGGGCTTTTTATTGGCCGATCCAGGGCAGCGGCCTGGTTACTGGGCAGAACAGTACCAACCGCAGGTTTTGGTTTGCCTAAAACTGTTGCATATTTGTCATTCCTGGTCTGACCGACTCCCTGCTAGAGACGCGGTGGGTTTATTGATTAGGGGTTGGGCTATGTTTCTTCGCGTTTCTGCGAAATCTGTCCTTTTGGGTACCGTTTCTGCAGTGGCTTTGATGTCGGTCGCGCATGCGGCTGATGTGGTGCAGCCGGTCGAGGCGTCCGGTTTCAACTGGAGCGGTGCTTATGTCGGCATCGGTGGCGGATTTGGCGCCAGTGTGCACAAGTTCAGCGTGGCGCCGATTGTCGACTTCAACGGTATCGGCGGCAATGGCGTCTTCGGCGAACTGACCGCTGGCTACGACTATATGGTCAATGAACGTTTCCTGCTCGGCGGCTTTATCGATGCCAATATCGGCAATATCGGCCCGTCGATCAGCATTCCGGACGCCGATATCGACCTGACCAATGCCTACGGCTTCGACGTTGCCCTTCGCGCTGGCTACCTCCTCAATCCAAGCACGCTCGGCTATGTGCTCGGCGGCTATAGCTGGCAGCATTTCAAGCTGGACGGGTCTGGAGATGCCGATGGGCTCGAATTCACCGAGAATCGTGGTGGCTATGTTCTCGGCGTGGGTATGGAAACCGTGCTGAGCGGTAACTGGACGCTGAAGACCGAGTATCGCTACGCGAACTATGGTGACAAGTCGGTTATTGATTTTGGCGGAGGTGCTCTGAACGTCGAGCCGTCCACCCACACCTTCCATATCGCCGCCAACTATCGCTTCGGCGCTCAGAGCGGTGGCAGCGCCTCATTTGCGGCCCCGACCTACAACTGGACCGGCTTCTATGTTGGTGGTGCGCTTGGCGCCGGCACGGCGGTTCACGACCTTGGCGTCGACCTTGGCGGCGGCGGCGCTCTCGATCTCAATGGCATTGGCAGCGAAGGCGTGCTCGGCGAAGCCAGCATTGGTTATGACTACGATTTCGGCAGCTGGGTTGCCGGTGTACAGCTCGATGGCAGCTATTCTGGAATTCGCTCCAAACTCGACATCCCTGGCGGCTCGATCAAGCTCGACAACGATTATGGCTTCGATGCTTTGGCCCGCGTTGGCGCCAAGGTCAACGAATCGACCCTTGCCTATGTCATCGGCGGCTACAGCTACCAGCATTTCGATCTGCACGCTTCGGACCCGGTCGGCGATATCATCGATTGGAGCAAGAGCGGCTTCACGGTGGGTGGCGGCCTCGAAACAGCTGTCTCGAACAATGTGACGGTCGGCCTCGAATATCGCTATTCGCAATTCGCCAAGAAGGACTTCTCGTCGGAATTTGGCGCACCGGATGGTACACTCACCGACAAAGCTTCGTTCCAGACCGTGCGCATCGGCGCGAAGTACAAGTTCAACTAAAAGCCCTCCAGGCTAAAGTTGCGGCCCGCCGGCCTAGCCGGCGGGCTCTTTTTTGCGTTGAAGGCTTGCGCAGAACCCAAGGCAACAAAAAAGCGGAGCCAAAGCCCCGCTTCCTCGATATCGAGATCGCCGCCGGTTCATCCGCGGTCGGCCAATCTATCGACACTCGCGTTCTATCCGACCTATGCGACGGGAGTACGACAGGCTTCCTGGGCGCAATCCTTTGCGTTTCAGGCTCGCTCAATCCGGCACTGGTAGCAGTTGTTACGCGCCGAGCGGACATGCACGTAGGCGATGTCATCGCGCTCGAACAAGGTCTCGGCCCGTGCCGCAATTGCGTCGGTAGGAATGACCCCGCCACTGCCGTAGACGATTCGATCATCCCTGCCATAGCCGCGCACGATGTAGTCCGGGCTTTCGAGGACCTCGGGAAGCAATTCGGTCTCGGCCGCACGCTCGCACTCTTCCGCATGCAGAAAGATCGGCCCGGTTTCGGCATAGGGCTGAAGCTCCGGAAAGGGGCGGTAGGCAAGAATGAGATAGGCATCGCCGGCGGCGATGTTCTTCAGGCAATGGCGGCAAGGCATGCCGTCGCCGTCGGAAATCCTCAGCTCTGGCGTCTGGCCGTAAGCATCGGGACCGCCGCGTTGCAGCGTCCTGACTTGTTCGCTGGGTAGCGCTTTGAACTGAATGGCCATGGTGAAAACCTCCGGTTTGCTGACCGGAAATTATGTGGTCGGGCCAATGCTTCCCACCCGATTCTTGCCAAGGCATAGAGGGACCGATCCGATGTCGGTCCCTCCCATAGATCAAAAGCATCATCGATAGCGCCAGCCAATTAAAATACGCCAGCTCATTAAAGTTGACCGAACCCTGGTTCACCGAATGAAATCGTCGAAGCGTCGCAATGTCACCCTGCGATTCCGCCAGTTTTCGTTCTGCGTCGGCACGAGCAGGAACTCCTCGCCGTAGCCAACGGTTTCCAGGGCATAGCCGGGCACGCCGAATTCGCGCACCAGCGTGCGTTTCAACGAAGCGGCCCGTTGTTCGGACAGGATCTGGTTCGACTGGAAGGAACCGACGGCATCGGTATGCCCTTCGATCAGCACGCGGGCGCCGGGATCGCGGCGCAGGATGCGCTGCAGCGCGTCGGCGATATTCTCGATCTTGTCGTATTGCGAACTGGAAATAGCGGCCGAGCCAAAAGCGAAATTGATCGACTGGATGTCGATCGAGCGCGCCATGCGGCGCAAATCCGGCCGGCGCTTGAATTCGCGGATGGTGACACGCTCGTTCGGCCGCAACTTCACCCGGGGCGTCGCCTCGAGCTTGCGCTCGATCGTCGCGGCCGAAGGCGTCGTCGCCTGGGCGGCGGCAAGGCTCGGCATGGCGATCGCTGCGATCAGCGCGACGACAAGTGTACGGCGTGTCAGCATGTCTATCCTCCTTCGGCCTCAGCCGCATTGATGATGCGGGCAAGATGCCAAAGGCAGGCTGAAGCGCCGATGAACGGCCGGTTCAGGTTCCGGCCGATTTCGGATTCCAGCTGAAATCAGGGCCGCATGACGCTGGCCGAGCGCTCGGCGAAAGGCAGCGGATGCACGACCTCCTTCTTCTGCGCGACCGGCTTGAAGCCGAGCTTCTGGTAGAGCGGCAGAGCCGCCGGATGGTCCAGCGTGCAGGTCTGCACCGTCACTCGTTTTGGCCCATACGACCAGGCGGCTGAAATCGCCGAACCCAGGAACCAGCGGCCAATGCCTTGCCCGGTGGCATGTTCCATCATGCCGAAATAGGCGAGTTCGACTTCATCAGGCAGATGCGGCTTGAGGTCAAAGAAGCCGGCTGGCGCGCCGTCGAGGTAGAGCACCCTGATGTCACGGTCCTCGCGGTGGATGCCGGCCGAAAGCTCCTCATCGTCCAGCCTGAGAACATTCACCCAATGCCATTTGCGCCCGACCCGGTCCATCAAATAGCGATAGAAATGCAAGGGGATGTCCTTTGTCTTCAACAGCGCGACCTGGCGGTTGTAGGGCACTGGCGGGGAGACCGCAGGAGGGGCATGCATTTCGAGAAAAGTCACCGTGACTTCAATGTCCTGCAGCACACCGTTTTCCATCGCGTTCATTCCTTGCTGGCCTTGGCGGGGCCGGCCTTAGCGGGGCCGGCCGTCGCGGGGCCGGTCACGACAGGCGTGTCGGAGAGCCCGCCCCATTCCGTCCATGAGCCGTCATAAAGCCTGTTGTCGGTGTGGCCAAGCGTCTCCAGCGCGAGCGTAACCACCGCGGCGGTGACACCGGAGCCGCAAGATGTGATGACGGGCTTCGACAGGTCGATGCCGGCGTCCTCGATCACCTTGCGCAAACGGTCCTTCGACAACAGCATGCCGTTTTCCGACAGTGCGGAGTACGGCACGTTGCGTGCGCCCGGCATATGGCCGGAGCGGATTCCCGCGCGCGGCTCGGGCTCGACGCCGGTGAAGCGGCCGGATCCACGGGCATCGGCAATCTGGCTGGCGCCGGTCTCGACGATCCGGCGCATGTCGGCGAGGCTGGCGACGCGGCCGGCGTCGAAGTCGGCATGGAACACGCTTGGCGCGATCTTCGTCGGCTCGGACGTTACCGGGCGGCCGGCCGCCTTCCAAGCGTCGAAACCGCCATCCAGAATATAGGTCTGGAAAACACCCATGATGCGGAACATCCACCATGCCCGGGGTGCCGAGAAGAAACCCGGACCATCATAGACGACAATGGTGTCATCGGCGGACACGCCCATCGCACCGACATATTGCGCGAAATGCTGAGGCGAAGGCAGCGTGTGCGGCAAGGCAGCGTCGGGATCCGACACCGCGTCCTGATCCAGGAAGCGGGCGCCTGGAATGTGGGCGGCATTATATTCGGCGCGCGCGCCGCGCTTCTGCGCCGGCAGGTACCAGGACGCGTCCACGATGGTCAGGCCGGGCTCGCCCAGGCGCGCCTGCAGCCAGTCCGCATCGACGGTGAAAGGACTGTCTTCGGCCATTCTGGTTCTCTCTGTTCCGGGTAGGGCAAGGTTGCGTGTCAGGCGGCCGGCATCGGGCCGAAACGGATGCGGAAGCGCCTGTTCTCACGGCCCTTCTTTTCCATCTTGCCGATGTGGATTTCACCGATTTCGCCGGTGCTTTTCACGTGTGTGCCACCACAGGGCTGGCTATCGACCGCGCCATTCTCACCAATGCAGACCAGGCGAATCTTGCCGGTGCCGACCGGCGGCCGGACATTCTTCGACTTGACCAGGCCTGGGTTCGCGGCGAGTTCCTCGTCGCTGATCAGCCTAGTGAAAATCGGATGATCGGCGCGCACCAGATCCATCAGGCTCGCGGTGACCTCTTCCTTCGAGAAGCTGGCGTCCGGAATGTCGAAATCGACCCGGCTATCGTCCTCGGAAACCGCCGCACCGGTGATCGGAAACGGGCAAACGACCGTAAGCAGATGGCAAGCCGCGTGCATGCGCATCAACAGGTGCCGACGTTCCCAGTCTATCGCGAGTTTGACCTTCTCGCCAACCGCCAGGGCCGCCTGCTCCGGCGCCGGCACGTGGATGATCTCGTCCTTGGTCTCACCTGTGATGGTGGCGGCAATGACGATGCGGCTACCGTCGGCACGTTCGAGATAGCCGGTATCGCCCGGCTGGCCACCCGAGGTGGCGTAGAAGATCGTCCGATCGAAAATGATGCCGCCACGATCATTGACGGCAGCAACCGCCGCATCCGCCATGGCGAGATAGGAATCGTCGCGAAACAGCGCTTCCGTCTTGTGCGCCATCATGCGACCTTTTCGAAAGGCACCGAAATCTTGCTCTGCAGTTCCATCCAGCCCGGCACCGGGAGATTCTTCTCGCGCAGGAATTCCGGATTGAACAGCTTCGACTGGTAGCGCGTGCCGTAGTCGCAAAGAATGGTCACGATGGTGTGGCCGGGGCCCAATTCCCTGGCAAGCCGGATGGCGCCGGCAATGTTGATGCCGGTCGAGCCGCCGACGCACAGGCCTTCTTCCTGGATCAGGTCGAAGACGATCGGCAGCGCGTCCTCGTCCTTGATCTGGAACGAGAAATCCGGCGTGAACCCTTCGAGATTGGCGGTAATACGCCCTTGCCCGATGCCTTCGGTGATCGAACTGCCTTCGGACTTCAATTCGCCGCTGGTGTAGAAACTGTAGAGCGCGGCGCCAAGCGGGTCGGCAAGCGCGATTTTCACATCCTTGTTCTTGGCCTTCAGCCCGAAAGCGACGCCGGCCAGCGTGCCGCCGGAACCCACCGCCGAGACGAAACCGTCAACCTTGCCGCCGGTCTGAGCCCAGATTTCTTCCGCCGTGGTGCGGATATGCCCATCGCGGTTGGCGACGTTGTCGAACTGGTTGGCCCAGATGGCGCCGTTGGGCTCGGTCCTCGCCATCTGCTCGGCCAGCCGTCCCGACAGTTTCACGTAATTGTTGGGGTTCTTGTAGGGCACGGCCGGCACCTCGATCAGCTCGGCGCCGAGCAACCGGATCGTGTCCTTCTTCTCCTGGCTCTGCGTATCGGGAATGACGATGACCGTGCGATAACCCAGCGCCTTGGCGACCAGCGTCAGCCCGATGCCCGTATTGCCCGCCGTTCCCTCGACGATGACGCCACCCGGCTTCAACAGGCCGCGCCGTTCGGCGTCGCGGATGATGAAAAGGCCGGCGCGATCCTTGACCGATTGCCCCGGATTCATGAATTCGGCCTTGCCCAGGATCTCGCAGCCGGTTTCTTCGGACGCTTTGTTAAGGCGGATCAGAGGCGTGTTGCCGATCACGTCGATCACAGAACGGGGCATTCAAGATTCCTTGTGTGCATGCGCCGAAACCCTAGAAACCCGAAGCTTCGGTTTCAAGGCAAGAATTCACCTGGTCCAGTCGCATTTCCGGCACTGCTGTGCGTCTACACCCCTTGCAGCCTGCTCGATATCCCAAAGTTCATTTGCACCCGTGGTCGAAAAGCACTCTTTTCATTCGATTTCCTGACCGCTAGAGCAAGGCACCAACAACTCGGCAGGGCGCAACATGACACTCTATCGGGCCGATCCGGAACACGGCGTCGCCTGGGTCACGGGCGGCAGCAGCGGCATCGGCCGCTCGCTGGCCAGGGATCTGGCGTCACGGGGCTATACGGTGGCCGTAACGGCACTGGACGATGATCCGATCGACACGCTCATCGTCGAGACCGCGCAGATGCCGGGCAGCGTCACCGCCTTTCCCTGTGACGTCACGGATGAGCCGCGCATGGCAAGAACGGTGGCCGCGATCGAGAGCGAACTCGGCCCCATCGTGCTCGCCGTCTTCAATGCCGGAAACTACATTTCGACGCCTGGAGAGGCTCTGGTCGTCAAGGACTTTCGCCGGTCCTTCGAGGTCAACTATTTCGGCATCATCAACGGCCTGGTGCCCGTCGTGGAGTATATGCGCGTGCGGTCGCGCGGCCACGTCGTGCTGGTCGGATCGGTCACCGCCTATTTCGGCTGGCCAACCACGGCCGCCTATGGTGGCACCAAGGCGGCGATCAACATCCTGGCCGAGTCACTGAAGTATGATTTCGACAAGATGAACATCCGCGTCCAGGTGATAAACCCCGGTTTTGTCGACACGCCGCTGACCGAAAAGAATATGCTGCCAATGCCAGGCCTGATGCCGGTCACCCGGGCAACACGCCGCATGGTGAAGGCTATCAAATCCGGCGGCTTCGAAACCACGTTTCCTTACCGCACGAGCTGGCCGCTGAAATTTCTCGCCATGTTGCCCAGGCCGATAAGCCGATGGGTGATCATCTTGATGACCAGTTGGAAGGCAAGGCCGCTGCATTACGAGCGCAAGCCACCCAACGAATAGGATGCCCACAGGATTGGTGGTGTGGCTGCCTGAACGGCCGTTGCCTGTTCATGGCCACCACCATAGGCTTGTTGTTGTTGCGTGGAGTCTGCGATGGGGCGACGGATCGTGCTTGCTGTGCTGGCCCTGGTCGCCGTCCTTGCATTGGCCTTCGTCCTCGGTCCGCGCGTTCCCGTCGACACCACGATCCGCTTCGATCCTTCCGTCGTCGGTGACGATCCGCAGGCCTATGTGGCAAAGGTGGAGGCCGCCGTGCCCGGTATCCGCGACGGGCTGGAGAAGGAGATCGTCTGGGCCAATCCCATGGTGCATGCCAAGACGCCGCTGTCGATCGTCTACATCCACGGTTTCTCGGCTTCGAAGGGCGAGGTCCGCCCCCTGCCCGACGACGTGGCCGACCTGCTCGACGCCAATCTCTTCTACACCCGCCTGACCGGTCACGGGCAGGACGGCGCGGCGATGACGCAAGGCAGCGTCAATGCCTGGATCAACGACTATGAGGAAGCGCTCGCCATCGGCCGGGCCATCGGCGACAAGGTGATCGTCATCTCGACCTCGACCGGCGGCTCGCTGGCGGCATGGGCGGCTACGCAGCCCGGGGCATCGAATGGGGTGGCTGCCATTGCATTCATCTCGCCCAATTTCGGTGTGAAGGCATCCGGCGCCGAGATCCTGACCATGCCCTGGGGCAAACAGATCGCCGAACTCGTGATCGGCAAGGAGCGCAGTTTTGTGGCGCGCAACGCGCTGCACGAGAAGTTCTGGACCATCAAATATCCGGTTGCCGCGACGCTGCCGATGCAAGCGTTGACGGAACTCGCCTACAGGGCGCCGGTGGAGAAGGCTGATATCCCGGCTTTGTTCATCTTCTCGGATTCGGACAAAGTGGTGCGGCCAGACCGCACCCGCGAAATCGCAGGGCGCTGGGGCGCACCGCACGAGCTGGTGCCGGTCGACGACACCGGCGACCCGGACAACCATGTCATTGCCGGCGACGTGCTGTCGCCATCGACCACGGCATTTCTCGCGCAACGGATTGCCGTCTGGGTCGAGGCGGTGGCGAAGTAGGTGCGCAGACGGAAAGGGCGGCCGAAGCATCGCTTCGGCCGCCCTTTCTCTAATCGGTCAGGCAACCAGCCAAGCGCTAAGACTTGGCCGACCGCGACGAGGCTTGGTTAAGCGGCCCGCGCTGCCGGACGCTTGCCGCCGAAACGGCGCTTGTTGTTGCCCTTGAAGGGCTTGGCGCCTTCCGGCTTGCGCTCACCGGCAAAGGCCGGCTTGTCGCCGAACCGCTTCTTGCCAAAGCCGTTGCCCTTGTTCTCGCCGCCCGGCCGCCGGCCGTCACGACGGCCATTGCGGTCGTTGCGATCATTGGCGGGCTCGAAGCGCTCGTTCTTTTCAGCCGGATTGCGCTGCGGATCGGGGCTGCCGAGATGGTCGGCGACGATCGGCAGTTTGGTGCGGATGATGCGCTCGACCTGGCGCAGCTTGCTGTTCTCAGAAGGATCGCAAAGCGTGATCGCGATGCCGTCCATGCCGTTGCGGCCGGTGCGGCCGATGCGGTGGACGTAGCTTTCCGCCTCATCCGGCAGGTCGAAATTCACGACATGGCTGATGCCGGGGACGTCGATGCCGCGCGCCGCGATGTCGGTCGCGACCAGAATGCGGACCGATCCATCGCGGAAATCGTTCAGCGCCTTCTGACGGGCATTCTGCGACTTGTTGCCATGGATGACGGCCGCCTTGAAGCCATCGCGCTCGAGGTCCTTGGTCACCCGGTCGGCGCCATGCTTGGTGCGCGAAAAGATGATGACGGACTTCATCGCCTCGTCCGCGAGCATCGTCGACAGAACCTGGCGCTTCTGCTTGGTGCGGGCGAAGACGACGCCCTGGACGATCTCGGCCGCCGCGGTGCTTTGCGGCGAGACTTCGATACGGACCGGGTTCTTCAGAAGACCCTTGGCCAGTTCGGCGATCTCGTCCGGCATGGTGGCCGAGAACAGCGCCGTCTGGCGGTCAGGCGCGGTCGCCCTGGCGATGCGCTTGACGTCGTTGATGAAGCCCATGTCGAGCATGCGGTCGCCCTCGTCCAGCACCAGCCATTTGGTGTCGGAGAGGATGAGGTCGCCCTCGCGCACCAGGTCGGTCAATCGGCCGGGCGTGGCAATGAGGATGTCGACGCCGGGAGCAACCTTCTTCACCTGGCTGAAGCGCGAGACGCCGCCCAGCACGAGTGCCGTCGAGACATGCGCGCCCTTGGCGAGGATCTTGATGGTGTCCTCGATCTGCACGGCGAGCTCGCGGGTCGGCGCCAGGATGAGCGCGCGGGTCGTCTTGGCGCGCCGCTTGGTGCCGAGCGCGATGATCTTCGACAGGATAGGCAGCGCAAAGGCCGCGGTCTTGCCGGAGCCCGTCTGCGCGATGCCGAAAATGTCACGGCCTTCCAGCTGCGGCGGGATTGCCTGCATCTGGATCGGCTTCGGTTCGGTGAATCCGGCATTGTGGGTGGCCTTGAGCAGCGCACCCGTGATTCCCAGCGCTGCGAAACCGGAGAGTTCCGCGGTATCGTTGCTGGGCAATGTGTTTTCGTTGGTCAAAATAATCTTCTTTCACGCGGCTTCTTTGCCGCAAACATCAATGGCGGCAGGGCGCAACCTGCCGTCGAAAAATTTGATATGAAACGACAAGGCGGGCGGACGTGTGCGTCCACTCGGCTGCGCTGTCGTGCCCGCAGGCATCATGCCACGGGGCTTTTTCGCCGCCTTGCCGATTTGCCGGAAAGAGGGAAAACAGACGCAACCAGTCTCATTTGTCGAGAAGGCCGGAATCTCCCGGCCCAAGCGCCTATGGGCTGCATATGGCTGAGTTCGTCCCGGAATGCAAGGGGCGTAATGTTGCAGCGCAGCAAAAGCCGGCTAGAGAGCAGTCCGAAATGTCCGCTCAGACCTCATCCGGCCACTTCCTGGCGCCATGTTGCACAAACAGAATTTCTATCTGAGTGTCCGTGACCCGATAGGCGACGATGTAGGGTGTGCCGGGAATCACCAGTTCACGCGTGCCCTTGATCTCCCCAACTCGTCCGATGAACGGGTTGGCGGATAACAGCCGGGGGGTCTTTGAATGGATCTCACTGACGATCCGGGCAGCGGCCCGCGGGTTATGTTGGCCAATGTAGTCGCCGATTGACGCTAGCTCGATCAGATAGTGTCGGGTCCAGACAATTCACACAGAGGCTGATGCCTGACTGTACTTGTTGAGAACGGTCGCGATCTCTTCCTCATTGGCGAAGTCGCCACGGTCGGCGCCCTCTATTCCCGCCTGAACGCCTGCGACCCATTTTTCTTGCCACGCCAGCGAACGTCCATGGGACAGCGCATCCTCAATGATCTGATCACGTGTCAGTGTCGACCGGGACGTGAGCATATCAATCCGGCGGTTCAAATCCTCGGATATTTCTACGTTGTTCTTCATAGGCTTATTCTGCCATATCTGGCGAATGCCTGCCAAGAAGTATCGCGCATGGGGGACCGAGCGATGAAGGACGTGCTGAAGGAACTCGAGCGCCGGCGCGAGATCGCCCGCATGGGTGGCGGCAAGGCGCGCATCGACGCCCAGCACAAAAAGGGCAAGCTCACCGCGCGCGAACGCATCGAGGTGTTCCTCGACGAAGGCTCGTTCGAAGAGTTCGACATGTATGTCGAACACCGTTCGACCGATTTCGGCATGGAGAAGACCAAGATCGCCGGCGATGGCGTCGTCACCGGCTGGGGCACGGTCAACGGTCGTCCGGTCTACCTCTTCGCCAAGGATTTCACCGTATTCGGCGGCTCGCTGTCGGAAGCGCATGCCGAGAAGGTCATCAAGGTGCAGGAGATGGCGCTGCGCAACCGCGCGCCGATCATCGGGCTTTACGATGCCGGCGGCGCGCGCATCCAGGAGGGCGTTGCGGCGCTCGGCGGCTATGCCGAAATCTTCCAGCGCAACGTGCTGGCCTCCGGCGTCATTCCGCAGATTTCCGTGATCATGGGTCCATGCGCCGGCGGCGACGTCTATTCGCCCGCAATGACCGACTTCATCTTCATGGTGCGCGACACCTCCTACATGTTCGTCACCGGCCCGGATGTGGTGAAGACCGTCACCAATGAGACGGTGACGGCCGAGAGCCTCGGCGGCGCCTCGGTGCACACGACCAAATCCTCCATCGCCGACGGCGCCTACGACAACGACGTCGAGGCGCTGCTGCAGATGCGCCGGCTGGTCGATCTCCTGCCTGCCTCGAACACATCGGAGATTCCCGAGATCGAATGCTACCAGTCGGTCACCGACCACGATTTGTCGCTCGATCGGCTGATTCCCGACAACGCCAACAAGCCCTATGACATCAAGGAACTGATCCTCAAGGTCGCCGACGAGGGTGACTTCTTCGAAATCCAGCAGAGTTTCGCCAGGAACATCGTGACCGGCTTCGGGCGCGTCGAGGGCCGCACCGTCGGCTTCGTCGCCAACCAGCCGATGGTGCTGGCCGGCGTGCTCGATTCCGACGCCAGCCGCAAGGCGGCGCGCTTCGTCCGTTTCTGCGACTGTTTTTCCATCCCGATCGTCACCTTCGTCGATGTTCCAGGCTTCCTGCCCGGCACCGCGCAGGAATATGGCGGGCTGATCAAGCACGGCGCCAAGCTGCTCTTCGCCTATGCCGAGGCGACCGTGCCGAAAATCACCGTCATCACCCGCAAAGCCTATGGCGGCGCCTATGACGTGATGGCGTCAAAGCATCTGCGCGGCGACATGAACTATGCCTGGCCGACGGCGCAGATCGCGGTGATGGGCGCGAGAGGCGCGGTCGAGATCATCTACCGCAAGGACATTGGCGACGCGGAAAAGATCGCAGCCCATACAAAGACTTACGAGGATCGCTTCCTGTCGCCCTTCGTCGCTGCCGAGCGCGGCTATGTCGACGAAGTGATCATGCCGCACTCGACCCGCCGCCGCATCGCCCGGGCGCTGCGGATGCTGCGCAACAAGGACATGCAGAATCCCTGGAAGAAGCACGACAACATTCCGCTGTGAGGCGACCGATAGGCGTCTGCAGGCGGTAGCCGTCGAACACTCATTCCTCCTCGGCCGCGCCGAACCCCGCGTCCCTTGGCTCGCTGGTGGCGCTCGCCCAGGGTGTCGCGTGGTTGTCGATGCGCATCTGGAAGATGAAATAGGTCGGCGAGCAGAAGCCGATGCCTTTCACTTTAGGAGCGCCCGGCGTGTCCGGCGGTAGCGACTGGCACATATAGTCCTCGCGGCAGAAATGATCGGCCGAGCAGGCCGGCCGGTTGCCGTGATTGACTGCGCCGCCGAGGCACTGGTCGAAATTGTTGGTCGCCACGCAAGTATCGAATTTCTTGCCGCCGACCAGCCCGCAGATTTCGTTCGGCATCGGCTTGCCCTTCTTGAAGGCGGCGAAGCTGCGATCCTTGTCGTCGCAAGCGCGGTAGGCGATGCCGGCCGGCACACCGATCTTGGGCGGCCGGCAGGTATAGGCGGTCCGCGAAATCCCCGGCGCGAAGGCGGCGAACTGGCCGGTAATTTTGTAGCGATCGTTGAAAGGCTGCGACGGGTTGCTGGCGATCGACCCGTTCAGGCAGGGATGGCCGGAGAACATCCTTTCGCTGTCCTTGGGCAACAGACACTGCGCCAGAGTGGTGCGCACGCCAGACGCGGCCACCAGCGGCGTGCAGACCGTACCGCCACCGCATTGCCAGGTCGCTCCGAAACGCTTGGCATCGTCCGGCATCAGGCACGGCATCGCCATTTCTGCCGGCGCGTAGTCGATTTCGCCGGCATCGCTCCATGTGGCTGGCGGCGCGAAGGACAGCGGCCGGTACCGGTTCGGCTCCTTGCCTTCTTGCGTTGCGCGCAGCCAGGCCTGGCGCCGGGGGACCTCGGCATGCAGATGCGGCGAGATACCGACCTCGATGCGATTGAGCGGCGATGTCGTGCTGTCGTCGAGGCCGATGAAGTGGAAGCCGGCCGTGGAACCCGCCTGGTGGCAGCCCTGGCAGGCGCCATTGTCCAGCCGGTCGACCAGTGCCTCCGGTGTGCGCACCAGCTTCAGCGCAACATAGTCCAGGCCGGCGAAATCCGTGGGCTTGAACAGCGGCGTGAACGGATGGTTGGCCTGTCTTGCGCTGCCGAAGGTCGACCATGAGATGACCTTCTTCGCCAGGAATTCGCTGGGGAGTTCGTAGACGCCGAGATCGACCGCCCCGACATTGGCGCTGACATAATCGGCGAGCTTTTTCTTGAGCGCTGCGTCTTGCGAGAGCCGTGGGGTGTCCGGCGTGTTCTCCAGCGGCTTCTCACTGACGGCGGCGCCATCGATGCCGAATATCCGCATGAGATAGGCTGCCTGCCCGCCGAATTCGGTCTCCTGGCCGGAGGGAAAGCGCACGACCTGCGCATTGAGTTCAAGCTGCTTGAAGGTCAGCCCGGCCCGCTCCAGCGGCCCGCCGGTCAGCCAGCCGGCATCGACGCTCTCATCGAGTTGCGGCGTCCAGCGCCCGGCAACGCCGACGCAGCCGCCGTCGGCATCGGGTGCCGCACGGTAGACGGCGTTGAAGTTGAACGGCAGCCGCGAGGCCAGGACCTTGCCGTCCTTCTTGAAACTGTAGGCCAGGCGATAGATGAAGCGCACCTCGCCGCAGCTCTTGTCACCTTCCAGGGCAGCGAAATCACGCCGGTCGAGCCGGTTGACGACGCCGACCAGCCGGAAGCGCGCCGCCTCCGTCTTCAGCCAGCGCATATCCATGATGCGGCCGACATTGGCGTCGGTCACCTCGTAGAGCGTGCGCCCGCCGGCCTTCATCTCGGCGCGCAGCGTGGCAATGTCTGATGCCGCCGTATCGACGATCGCATGATAGGCCGGCGCCCTGTCATAGAGTGTCTTCAGATCATCCTCGCCATCGTCGCCGAAAATGCCGGCGAAGCCAAAACCCCCGGCATCGAGGGCGGCGAGAACCGCCGGATCGTCGACGATGGTCACCGGCTGCTCGGCGCGCACGCCATGCGATGCGAACAGCGCGATGACGGCCGCGACGGCGAGCGCGAAACGCTTCATTCGACGGGCACCTTGCGACGTGCTTCGACCAGTTCGCGCAGTACCGGCACCAGCGCCAACGGCAGATCCTCGGCAATCAGCCCCGCACCGAACTGGCTGCCGGCCTCGGCATGGATCCACACCGCCGCGCACGCCGCTTCGAACGCCGGCATGGCTTGCGCCAGCAGACCGGCTGATATGCCGGACAGCACGTCGCCAGACCCGGCAGTGGCAAGCCACGCCGCGCCATTGGAATTGATCGCCGCCCTGCCATCGGGCGCAGCGATCACCGTGTCGGCGCCCTTGTAGACGATAACGGCATTGGCACGTGCGGCCGCCGCGCGCGCCTTGTCGAGCTTGGACGAGGCATTGTCATCGGCGATATCAGGAAACAGCCTGGCGAACTCCCCTTCGTGCGGGGTCATCACCAGGGCCGGTGCATTCGGCCGGCGCGCCGCTTCGAACAAGATTTCCGGCGCCTCGCGAAACGCGGTGATCGCGTCAGCGTCGAACACAAGGCCATCGACCTGTGTGGCGGCATCCTGAGCTTGTCCGGAGGCGAGGAGCGCCAGCCCAAAGCTTCGCGTTTTGTCACCAACGCCGAAGCCCGGGCCAAGGATGAAGGCCGAAGGCCGGCGTTCGCCGACAAATTCCCGGATGTCCGCGACATCATCGGTCTTGCGCAGCATGATCGAGGTCAGATGGCCGGCATTGACCTGCATGGCGTTGCCCGGCGACAGCACGGTCACCGCCCCTGCCCCGCTTCGAGCCGCGGCAAGCGCCGACAGCCGCGCCGCCCCGGTAGCGCTCGGCCCGCCGGAAAAGACGCCGACATGGCCGCGCTTGTACTTGTGTGCATCGACAGCCGGCACCGGGAAATCGCGCAGCCAATGCACTTGCCTGTTCTCGAACGTCCGGGGCTGGAGCCGTGCGATGATGTCGTCGCCGATGCCGATATCGGCGAGCACGATCTCGCCGCATCGCTCACGGCCAGGCAGCAGCAGGTGGCCTGGCTTCTTGCGCGCGAAGGTCACGGTGACGGCGGCGGTAAATGCCACGCCCAAAACTCCGCCGCTGTCGCCGGAAACGCCCGAGGGCAGATCGACCGCGACAACCGGCAAACGCCTATCGGTGGCGACAGCCACCGCCCTGGCGGCATCGCCGGACAGCGGTTTAGACAGCCCTGCGCCGTAAAGCGCATCGACCACGATCGAGCCAGGCTCGGCTTCGAACCCGGACAGTGGCCGGGACGCGATCGGGCACTGTGCCGCGGCAAGTGCTGCGTCGCTTCGCGGCCTCGGCGCACCGGACGCCCAGATCGTGGTGGCAACGCCGCTGTCAGCCAGGATACGGGCGACGACATAGCCGTCGCCACCATTGTTGCCGGGACCACACAGCACGTGGACATGGGTCGCTGAGGGGTAACGCCTGAGAACTTCGCCCGCGACCGCTTCGCCGGCGCGGCACATCAGGCCGATGCCGTCCACCGGGCCGGCGGCAATCGTCAGCCGGTCCGCCTCGCCCATTTCGGCGGAAGTAAGAAGTTCATCGCTCATGGATTGCCGATCCGCATTCGATCAAGCATTGTCCAGTTTTGGAGCCGAAGCAAACAAAGAGGAGCGCATCAGCAACTGCGGCCATGCCACCAAGGCGGGCATCAAGGCAAAAACCGCACACCAGATGAGCATTCCGCCTAATTATTAGGCGGACGCAACCATGGGGACTGTGTAGGCTTCAGCAGGCCATGCCGCATCCGATGCAGTGAATGACGCGAATTTGCATCTCGGTGCGGCATGGGTTGGAAATCGTATGAAACCGCTTCGAATCCAGCTATCTGGCACAGTTCGTGCTTGATGGAGGCGCAAGCGGGGGTTCACAACCCGTTTTTTTGGCAGTGGAGGCCACTTTTTACATGAAAAAGATCGAAGCGATCATCAAGCCATTCAAGCTGGACGAAGTGAAGGAAGCGCTTCAGGAGGCCGGACTGCAAGGCATCACCGTAACCGAGGCCAAGGGCTTCGGACGTCAGAAAGGCCATACCGAACTCTATCGTGGCGCCGAATATGTCGTCGATTTCCTGCCGAAGGTGAAGATCGAGGTCGTGCTCGGCGACGACGCGGTCGAAGGCGCCATCGAAGCCATCCGCAAGGCGGCCCAGACCGGCCGTATCGGCGACGGCAAGATCTTCGTCTCCAATATCGAGGAAGTCGTGCGCATCCGCACCGGTGAGACCGGAATGGACGCGGTCTGACGCGACCAGCCTTCTAAGAAACGTCATCCATCAAAAAACGTCATCAAACAGGGATACATGACATGACGACAGCCAAAGACATCATGAAGCAGATCAAGGACAACGACGTGAAATTCGTCGACCTGCGCTTCACCGACCCGAAGGGCAAGCTGCAGCACGTGACGATGGATGTCGTGGAGGTCGAGGAAGACATGTTTGCCGATGGCGTCATGTTCGACGGCTCCTCGATCGCCGGCTGGAAGGCCATCAACGAGTCCGACATGGTGCTGATGCCCGATCCGGATACGGTCCACATGGACCCGTTCTTCGCCCAGTCGACCATGGTCATCCTGTGCGACATCCTCGACCCGGTCTCGGGCGAATCCTACAACCGCGACCCGCGCGGCACGGCCAAGAAGGCCGAGGCCTACATGAAGTCGGAAGGCATCGGCGACCAGATCTTCGTCGGCCCGGAAGCCGAGTTCTTCGTGTTCGATGACGTCAAGTACAAGGCCGATCCCTACAACACCGGCTTCAAGCTCGACTCCACCGAACTGCCGTCCAACGACGACACCGACTACGAGACCGGCAATCTCGGCCACCGCCCGCGCATCAAGGGCGGCTATTTCCCGGTGCCGCCGATCGACAGCGCGCAGGACATGCGCTCCGAGATGCTGACCGTGCTCGCCGAAATGGGCGTGCGCGTCGAAAAGCATCACCACGAGGTCGCGGCTGCGCAGCACGAACTCGGCATCAAGTTCGACACGCTGGTCCGCAACGCCGACAAGATGCTGATCTACAAGTATGTCGTGCACCAAGTCGCCAACGCCTATGGCAAGACGGCCACCTTCATGCCGAAGCCCATCTTCGGCGACAATGGCTCGGGCATGCACGTCCACCAGTCGATCTGGAAAGGCGGCAAGCCGACCTTCGCCGGCAATGAATATGCCGGCCTGTCGGAAAGCTGCCTGTTCTACATTGGCGGCATCATAAAGCACGCCAAGGCGATCAACGCGTTCACCAACCCGCTGACCAACTCCTACAAACGTCTGGTGCCCGGCTATGAAGCGCCGGTGCTGCTCGCCTACTCCGCGCGCAACCGTTCGGCCTCCTGCCGCATCCCGTTCGGCTCGTCGCCGAAGGCCAAGCGCGTCGAGGTCCGCTTCCCCGATCCGGGCGCGAACCCCTACCTCGCCTTCGCCGCCATGCTGATGGCCGGCCTCGACGGCATCAAGAACAAGATCCATCCGGGCCAGCCGATGGACAAGGACCTCTACGACCTGCCGCCGAAGGAGCTGAAGAAGATCCCGACCGTCTGCGGTTCGCTGCGTGAAGCCCTCCAGAGCCTCGACAAGGACCGCGGCTTCCTGAAGGCCGGCGGCGTCTTCGACGACGATCAGATCGACAGCTACATCGAACTCAAGATGGCCGAGGTGATGCGCTTCGAAATGACCCCGCATCCGGTCGAATACGACATGTACTATTCGGTGTAAGAACCCGTACCGATAGCGTTGAAAAGGCCCTTGAAGGATTTCCGCCTTCAAGGGCTTTTTGTTGTCGTCAATGCGCATCGATGAGCGCGAGTGGTCAGCCACGCAAGCGCGAACACTCTCGCTCGGTTCCAAAGCATCGTTTGATGGCGCGGCTTGCCAGCTTCGTGACCGCCGGCGGAAATCGCAAATGAAGGCTGGTGGGTGGCAGTTTCGAGCGCGCAATCGAACGCCAGGAGCGAGCGGCGCACTGCCTCAGGCTGCAATGCCCGCTCGTCCGGCGCCCCCGCCAATGCCGTCGTTCAAGAAACCCCGCCCCGTTCGAACAGCATCGCTTTGGCGTAACCCATGGCCACGAATACGCATGCCGCAGCGTGATCTGTCAACGTCGCCCGACGAATGCATAAATCGCCGATTTCGATGTATGAACAGAGGCTTATACTGGGGATCGTTGGAGTGCGGATGAGCCGGAACACGCCGTTTTCCGGGCTTTTTCGACGAAGTCGAGAGCGTACGACACCAGTGGCGGCAAGCAGCATCAGCCAAAAGCCTCTCCATCCGGCGTATTTGCCCTGGCCTTTTCAACCTGACTTTTTTTGGGGGTATTCGCTTCGCCGGCCAGCACTGCAAAAAAGAATCCCGGCGAAGGCCGGGATTCTCGCAAGGACAGGGCGTCGGAGGGCGACGCCTATCCTGCATGGACGATTTCTACGCAGCCGTCGTACAGGCGACCGAGGAGGCGGTGCTCAACGCGCTCGTCGCCAACGATGACATGATCGGCCGCGACGGCAACCGGAGCCCTGCTCTGCCCCATGCCAAGGTGCTGGCGGCGCTGAAGGCACGTGGGGCTGTCGCCGGCTGAGAACGGCAGACGCGCCTCGCAAACACGAAAAAGCCCTGGCGTTTCCGCCAGGGCTTTTTGTTGTCGAGTTCTGGTCGCGGCGAAGACCTTGCGATCCGCGCCGCGAAAACAATCAGGCGGCGGCCGAGACCTTAGCGTCGGTCGCAACCTGCGAGATCGTCTTCAGCACCTGCGAGGCGATCTGGTAGGGGTCGCCCTGGGAGTTCGGACGACGGTCCTCCAGATAGCCCTTGTAGTCATTCTTGACGAATGAGTGCGGCACGCGGATCGAGGCGCCACGGTCGGCGACGCCATAGCTGAACTTGTTCCACGGCGCGGTCTCGTGCTTGCCGGTCAGGCGCTTGTCGTTGTCCGGACCGTAGACGGCGATGTGGTCCATCAGGTTCTTGTCGAACTGCGCCATCAGGGCTTCGAAATAGGCCTTGCCGCCGACTTCGCGCATGAACTTGGTCGAGAAGTTGCAGTGCATGCCGGAGCCGTTCCAGTCGGTGTCGCCGAGCGGCTTGCAGTGGAACTCGATGTCGATGCCGTAAGTCTCGGTCAGACGCAGGAGCAGGTAGCGCGCCATCCAGATCTGGTCGGCGGCCTTCTTGGAGCCCTTGCCGAAAATCTGGAATTCCCACTGGCCCTTGGCCACTTCGGCGTTGATGCCTTCGTGGTTGATGCCGGCAGCAAGGCACTGGTCGAGATGCTCTTCGACGATCTTGCGCGCGACGTCGCCGACGTTCTTGTAGCCGACGCCGGTGTAGTACGGACCCTGCGGCGCGGGATAACCGCTCTCCGGGAAGCCGAGCGGGCGACCGTCCTTGTAGAAGAAATATTCCTGCTCGAAGCCGAACCAGGCGTCCTCGTCGTCGAGGATGGTCGCGCGGCTGTTCGATTCATGCGGGGTGACGCCATCGGGCATCATGACCTCGCACATGACGAGAATGCCATTGGTGCGGGCCGGATCCGGGTAAAGCGCCACAGGCTTCAACACGCAATCGGAGCTGCGGCCTTCGGCCTGCATGGTCGAGGAACCGTCGAAGCCCCACAGCGGCAGCTGTTCGAGCGTCGGGAATTCCGCGAATTCCTTGATCTGCGTCTTGCCGCGAAGGTTGGGGACCGGGGTGTAACCATCGAGCCAAATGTACTCGAGCTTGTATTTCGTCATTCTAGCCTCTCGTTGCTTGTTCACCGAACACCAAACGGCCTCGACACGCGTCTGCCGTCGGCAGCCGGCGCTGCCGATCCCTAAAATGCAATTCATGTGCCACTCCGACTTCGGCGGGTGCGGCAAAATGGCAGGGATATCGCGTCGAATTTGCTGAGCCGCCTCAGCAATGGGTCCAAATCAATCAAACGCGAATTATGCATAACTATTAGGCAATAGCTGATCTTTTCGTAGGCATATTGCCTAAAGGAATCGCAGGACTTATCTTGTAGGAAAGCTGAATCGACAAGCTCCTGAAAAAGAAAGGAGATCGCCCATGGAAGTCGTCCCCTCCCGTCCGTCGGCAAAAATTCTGATGTTCCCTCTGGCAGCGCGCAAATCTGCCTCAAATTTAGGCGCAAAGGCGAAATTCGCGGCAGAGGTCGCCTCGTTGCGCTACACGTACGCCGATTTTGAGGGCTGGTATCACGAGGCGGCCATCGAGGAAGATAATCAGCCAAAGAGCTGATCCGCTTCTTCGGGTCTCAGACATGGAAAAGCCCGGCGTGAGCGATCACGCCGGGCTTTCTGTTGGCCGATGACGGCTAGGCTATTCCTTGCCGTGTAGGTCGGTGCCAAGCGTATCCTTGACGAAGATCATGCCGATGATCAGCGTCATCGCCGCGATCACCACCGGATACCACAGACCATAGTAGATATCGCCCTTGTAGGCGCTGAGCGCGAAGACTGTTGCCGGCAACAGACCGCCGAACCAGCCATTGCCGATATGATAGGGCAGCGACATGCCGGTGTAACGAATGCGGGTCGGGAACATCTCGACCAGGATCGCCGCGATCGGCCCGTAGACCATGGTCACGAACAGGACCAGGATGAACAGGATGCCGATCGTCATCGGCCAGTTCACGGCGGCCGGATCGGCGAACATGGCGAAGGCACCGCCGCCCGGTATGTTGTAGACGGTGACCTCTGGCGCGCCGGCGGCCTCCTCCGACGTCAACAACTTGTCCTTGACCGCCTGATCGATCGGCACCGCGGTCTTTTCGCCGCCGCGAATGGCAGCCGCGTCGAGCTTGAGTTCAGGATTGGCCGCGACGAAGGCGTCGAGCTTCTGGTCCGCTACCTTGATCGCCGCACGCTTCAGCGGATACCCGCCGTCCTGCAGCGACATGTTGACCGCCTTGACGAAGGCCGCGTCCTTGGCCTTGGCCTGATCGCCAGCGGCGACCGCGTCGTAGGACGACACCGTCTCGTTGCCGATCTTGACGGTAGCAGCCGTACCGGCTGCCGCCGTCGATACCACGTCATAGGGAACCGAGTTCTTGGTCAGGAACGAAGTCGCGATGTCGCATGACGTCGTGAACTTGGCGGTGCCGACCGGGTTGAACTGGAACTTGCAGTCGCCGGGTGCTGCCGTGACCGTTGCCTTTGTATTCAGCTGCGCCTTGGCGAGTGCCGGATTGGCGGCCCAGGTCAATGCCTTGAACAACGGGAAGGTGCAGACGATGGCGAGCGCAAGGCCAGCCATGATGATCGGCTTGCGGCCGATCTTGTCGGAGAGCCAGCCGAACACGACGAAGAAGATCGAGCCGAGTGCCAACGCGATCGCGATCATGATGTTGACCGACTGCGCATCGACTTTCAGTACGTTCTGCAGGAAGAACAGCGCGTAGAACTGGCCATTGTACCAGACGACGGCCTGTCCAGCAGTGAGGCCAAGCAGCGCCAGCAGTGCGATCTTGGCGTTCTTCCACTGACCGAAGGCTTCCGAAAGCGGTGCCTTCGAGCCCTTACCTTCGTCCTTCATCTTCTGGAAGGTCGGAGACTCCGAGAGAGACAGTCGAATCCAGATCGAGACGGCGAGCAGCACGAAGGAGACGATAAACGGAATACGCCAGCCCCAAGCGGCGTAGGTTTCCTTGCTCAAGGAGCCCTGAACAATCAGAATGACGATCAGCGACAGGAACAGGCCAAGTGTCGCCGTCGTCTGGATCCACGACGTGTAGAAGCCGCGACGGTCGTCAGGCGCGTGCTCAGCGACATAGGTCGCCGCACCGCCATATTCGCCGCCGAGGGCCAAACCCTGCAACATGCGTAGCACGATCAGGATCACCGGAGCCGCGATACCCAAGGTCGCATAACCGGGCAGCAAGCCGACCAGGAAGGTCGACAGACCCATGATCGTCATGGTGACGAGAAAGGTATATTTGCGGCCGACGAGGTCACCGATACGGCCAAATACCAGGGCGCCGAACGGGCGGACGAGAAAACCGGCGGCAAAAGCCAGCAGCGCGAAGATGTTGCGCGTCGCCTCCGGAATGGTCGGACTGAAAAAGGTCGAGCCAATGAAGGCCGCCAATGAACCGTAGAGATAGAAATCGTACCATTCGAAAACGGTGCCGAGTGAGGAAGCGAAGATGACCTTCTTCTCTTCCCGAGTCATGCCGCGGCTCGTTCTGCCGGCGGTCGATGCCATTGCCATAGAGTTGTCCTCCCGTGAGACGCTGTCCTCGATGCCGGGCGCCAGTGTCAGCGTTCTCCTCCGAACGCGGACTCGGAAATGCCGGGCCATCACGGGAAAAATGACAGAAAGCGCCCGCCGGCGGCAGAGCGACGATGGGATTATGACTTTGGTATTAGGTGCGGTGCGGCAATCGCCGCAGGGTCAACCCTTGAGCGCCTCGAGAAGGCTGACGGCAGCCATCATATCGCGTTTGCGGGCGGCACGGCGCGCGACCGCTTCGGCGTCCTGCCCCCAATGCTCGATCTGCCAGTCCTCGTCGACATGGCCGGCGGCCCAGGCAGTCTCGGCATCGAGCTCGCCGAAATCGACCGCCAGCGCCAGCAGCGCCGAACCCGTCAGCGAGGTCATGAGGTGGATGGCGGCCAACCGCAGCGGCTCGGCGCGCTGATTGAGATGACTGCCCAGAACGGCGATCGTCTCGCGTGGCTGCTCGACATGGATGATGCCCTCGGCAAGGTTGAAGCGAGCCCCCAATGTCGTGCGCGCCCAATCGATGACCGGATCCCACTGCTCGTTCTGCCGCTCGACCAGCCCTTGGGGAGCGTCGGCGCGGTAACAGAGCAGATCCGATGAGGCAAACCGCAGTATGTCTTCCAGCACCGCCTGCGGATCGTTGGCAACGCCGTCGATGGTGGTGTTGACCAGGCGCATCACCGGCATCGTCACCGGATTGATCGTCTCGCCCTGTTCCGCGAACTCGCCTGCAACCAGCACTGCCGCCGCCTCGGTCGGCAGCGCCAGCAGCGCCTTGCCCGGCGTGCGCACCGGCTTGCCGTCGAGATGCACGGCAAAACCTCCCTCTATCGGCACAACCGAAGCGGTTTTGTAGAAGCGCTTGGGCAGCGGCGTCTTCATCTGAATCTGGGCGCGGCGAACCGGATCCGGATCGGAAAGATACTTGCCCGCTTCGAGGTCGTTGAGGATGTCACGCATGAAAAGTCTCTCTCACACCGGTGTCGGCTTGCGCGCCGGCCGGTTAACGATGATCAGGCCCGCCGCAATCAAGCCAAGTGCCAGAAAAATGCGAATGGTCAGCGGCTCGTTCAAGATGATCGCGCCGCACAGGACACCGAAAACCGGCGACAGGAAGGTAAAGCTGGACAGGCCGGAGGCCGGATAGCGGCGCAGCAGCCAGAACCACAGGACATAGGTGAAGGCGACGATATAGATCGCCTGGAAAAGCAGCGCCAAAGTTGGCAACAAGGACGGATCGCGCACCGGCGGGCCGGCGAGAGGCAGCACCAATATGCCGACGATCGCCGCGCCGGCGAGTTGGTAGAGCAGCAGCTTCTCGGCGCTCGCCACGACCAGTTTCGACCGCTTGATGAGGATATTGGTCAAAGCCCAGAAGAACCCGGAGCCAAGACTGAGCAGATCGCCGAACAGCATGCCGCCGCCGCCAAGCTTGTCGGAAAAGACGGCGGTGAGGCCGGCAAAAGCCAGCAGCAGGCCGAGGAACTTGCGCATGGTGATCTGTTCGCCAAGCAGGAAGTGACCGCCAATCAGCATCCAGAACGGCATTGAGTTGACCAGCAGCGTGTTGCGGGCAACAGTCGTATGCTCCAGGCCGACATAGAGGCAAAGGAACTCGATGCCGAAAAGCACGCCCACGGCAATGCCGGCGAGCAATGTGCCATCGCGCCTGAACAGAGCGATGCCGCGCCAGCGGCACCAGAGGAAGACGCAGAAGCCGCCGATGATCGAGCGTGCGATCGACAGGAAGACGGGATCGTAGCCGGCATAGGAGATTTTGGCGGCGACATAGTTCAGGCCCCAGGAAAAGGTCAGGCCGACCATGATGGCGGCGGCGGCCATGTCGACTGTGTCGCGCCGATCGAGCGCGTCGGTGGCGCCGCTCAAGATCAATCCTCCGCGCTGGCGTCGTCGAAGCCGATCAGGTTCCAGCTCTGGCGCATATGCGGCGGCATCGGCGCGGTGACGTCGATGACGCCCTTGTCGGGATGCGGAATGATGATGCGGCGCGCATGCAGATGCAGGCGATTCTGGATGCCGCCGGGGAAATCCCAGTTGGTGTCAGCCTCGAAATATTTCGGGTCGCCGATGATCGGGCAGCCGATATAGGCGGCATGGACGCGAAGCTGGTGGGTGCGGCCCGTATAAGGTTCCATCTCCAGCCAGGTCATGGTCTGCGCCGCCTGCTCGATGATACGGTAGTAGGACACGGCATGGTCGGCGCCTTTTTCACCATGCGCGGCGACCCGGACACGGTCGCCATCCTCGGTAGGCTCCTTGATCAGCCAGGTCGAGATCTTGTCCTCGCGCTTCGGCGGCACGCCCTTGACCAGCGCCCAGTAGGTCTTCTTCGTTTCGCGGGCACGGAATGCCTCCGACAGCTTCATGGCGGCCAGTCTCGTACGGGCGACAACCAGCACGCCCGACGTGTCGCGGTCGAGCCGGTGGACCAGCCGCGGCTTCTCACCCTTCTGGTTGCGCCAGGCTTCCAGCATGTCGTCGACATTGCGGGTGACGCCCGAGCCGCCCTGCACCGCAAGGCCCGCCGGCTTGTTGAAGACGAAAACCTTCGGATCCTCATGGATCAGCATTTTCGCCAGGACGTCGGCATCGCCCTGGTTGCGGATCGAATGGCCAGTCAGCGCGCTCTCGCCCTTCTTGTCGACCTCGAGTGGCGGGATACGCACCACCTGGCCGGGCTCGACACGGCTGTCGGCCTTGACGCGGCCGCCGTCGACGCGGATCTGGCCGGAGCGCAGCAGCTTCTGCAAATGGCCGAAACCAAGGCCCGGGAAATGCGTCTTGAACCAGCGATCGAGCCGCATGCCCGCCTCGCCGGCCTCCACCGTGATCTGTTCAACGCCTGCCATTTTTTCTTCGCTTATCCGTTTCCAAAGCAGGGCTCGGCCTGCGCTTGGCGCGGCAATAGCATTAAGGCAGGCTTCTTGCGAGCCAAAGACCCAAAAACAGGGCGATGATCGCGCCAATGACACTGGCCAGCGCATATCCAAATGCCGGCAGCGTGGCTCCGCGCTCCCACAGCGTCGCGAAATCGAGCGAAAAGGCGGAAAAAGTCGTGAAGCCGCCAAAGATGCCGGTGGCGACGAACAGCCTGACTTCGTTCGACCCGCCGCGGCGCGCCAGGGCGGCGATGAACAGGCCCATGGCAAAGGAGCCGACGATGTTGATGACCATCGTGCCCCAGGGGTAGTTGGGGCCGACAAGACGCAGCGCGCCCGTGTTGGTGAGATGGCGGATGCCGGCGCCGATGCCGCCGCCGACGACCACGAGAAGCAGATTGAACATCATCGTCTACTGCCCGTGTCGAGGCGGTGGCGTCAATCCCTTCGCAATCACCATTCAGGCACCGTCCAGTCCGGATACTTCTTCTTGAATTCGACGTAGAGGGCATCGACCTCGGCCTTTCTGACCGGGCGTACCTGTTCGTAGAGATAGCCGGCGACACCGCCTGACAATCGGTACTGCGCAATGCGCCTGTACGCGGCACCGATACCCTTGCCTTCAAGAATATACTGGTTCGGGAGCGTGACACAGATCTGCGCGCCCGGTTGCAGATGAGTAACCGGTCGGTCGGTCACGACAACATATCTGGATTTCAATGCGTCCGGTCGGAACCGATCACGACTGTCCACCTGGCAAATCCATCCGACATGGGCTACAAGATCCCGTTTCATGCCGAACAACAGGGCGTCGCTCATCACAGGACCCGACGCAAATACCGAAAAGCGGTCCTTCGGTTCCATCCTGTCGACGAGGTCATCGATCAGGCGGCTGTATTCGGGGAGATTGTCAAGGTGAAGGGGAAGCGTGGCTTCCCTGGCGAAGACGAAGCCAACCGGGGACAACAAGTGACGGCCGGCTGGAAAAAACGTGCCCAAAAAAGCAAATCCGGCAACAGCGGCCATGGCGACGGTCGGCCATCGTGATTTCAGTCCCGGCACGGAGACGATCGAAACGATTGCTTGGGCATAGGCGGGAAAGAGCCAAAGAAACATCGGCAAGGAATGATGACGTTCCGGGTCCTGCGTCCGGATGAAAGCCAAGAAGGTAAGCACCGAGGCCATGGCACAGAAGACGGCAAATCTGTTGCGGCGCACAACCGAGATGTAGAGGCCCACCACAATCAACGCCCAGTTCAGATAGCTGAGCCGGGATCCGACGTCACCGAGCTGGGTGACAAAGGTCGTCTTGTATCCGCTGTAAAGGTCGGCGTAGCTGGTTTGCAGAATCTTGGCAATTAGCGGCAGCTGGAAGTTCAACGCCGTCGCGGCAATAAGGAAGATCGCGCACGCGCCGCCCAGAGCCGCGTTGCGGAAGGCCGGCAAATCCCGCTCCCTTGCGATCTGCAGCAAACCCAGGAATGCCGCGGAAACGGTGATCCCTATGTCCGCATAGGCGTACCAGCGGCGCAGCATGAACGCCAACCACAGGCAGGCGCCGACGGCTATTCCGCTCACAACCGGTTCGCGGGTCAGGAATTTGGATTTCCAGAAAAAATAGGTTGCCGCGGTCAGGGCGAGACAGCCGGCAATGTCAGGCATTCCCCGAAGCGTCGGCGCCCAGAACGGCGTGTACAGGAAGGCCGCGATCCAGACGGCGATCCAGCTACGGGACGGTATCTCGGAGACCGCCTCCTGATAGCTTATTCTGCCTATCAAAAGAACCGCTGGAACCAGGTAGACCGCGACTATTCCGGTAACGAAGGAAAGCCTTGAACCGCCAAAAACAAGGTGAAACGGCATCAGCGGCACCAGGATCGCCACGCCGTAATCTTCCGTGGCGATGGAGGTGCCCAATTGGCTCAGCCATTCGAAAGGGCTTTCGACCAGAAGTGCGCCCTGCTGGTTGAACATGTTGAAATAGGCCGCGAAGTCCCAATAATAGACGGACTCTTCGAGACTTATGTACGCGGCGCTCACAGCAGCGCCAAGTAACACGGCGCAGATGTAAGCCCCCCAGAATCCGAAGATTTTTTTCCCGATCACTTGAAGCCGCCAAGAATGGAAGAGACGGGGTCCGCCTAAGTCTAATTTAAGCTATTTCTAATACACTCGAATGCCGTTTCCGCGATCGAGATTTGCCAATTCGTATCACGAATTATTGATGACTTGATAAAGATGTATACTTGAACGCATGGACGTCGCAAGCGTCGACGACACACAGAAATACCGCCGAAGGGACCGCTTCTTCCAAGCAGCCGTTCGATATATTATTAATATGTGATATACAGAAGCCGTGCGCGAGAAGTCGGCAAAAGATAATGCATCGCACCCTGACGCTGCCAGCAGAGCCGGCAGCGTCGACGTTTTCAGGTCAGGTGGTTTCGATCTTCTTCGGCTTGGTCGAGCCGATCATCTTCCAGTTCTTGTAGAACATCGAATTGATGCGCTCGACGCTGACCGAGACAACCGCGAGCATGCCGGCAATGAGTCTCGGGAACGGGGACGGCCTGATGATGTCCATGAACACGCAGTAGCGGCGGCCGTCATATTCGTTGACCGAACGGTGCAGCAGCGTGTCGTCGAAGATGAACTGCGGATTGTCGTACCAGTAGTTCTTGACGTTGCCGCATTCGACGAAGATTTCCGCCTTCACCGGGATCAGATTGTAGAGGATGCGAAGGCTGAGGCGCAGCGGGCCGAAGTGCCAGGAGGTCGATTCGCGCTTGCTGAAGACCGAAACGGCGATGGTCTTGATGTATTTGAAATCCTTGTTGAACTCGGCGACGTTGTCGATCCGGTGTTTGCCGTACCACTGGTAGACATACATGCCACGCCGGCCGGCGCCGAAATTGGCATCGATATCGGCGATGATCTCATCCTTGCGCGCCTTGAAGATGTCCAGGACCTCATTGACCTCGCGCTGATAATCCTCCGGAAACTGCTCCAGCTTCCACACACCGGGATTGCGGTAGCAGAGCAGATCGACCAGCAGGTTGAACGGCGACAAGAGCCAGGTGAACAGGCCGTTGCCTAGGAAGTAGCCTGAGAACAGCGCCAGATCCTTCCTGTCGTTGCGCAGCACGTCGATCAGGCCGCAGACGATGAAGATCGTCGTCAGAATGGGGATGAAGTAGAAGCCAAGGGCGAGAAGCGGGATGGCGATGGCGAATTTGCGAAGGGATTTGCGAAGGGTTTTTGTCATTTTTCCACGCGCGGAGCGCGATCCTGTTGCGAATGAGTGTGCCAAATCTCGGCAACGACCACCGCCCGGCCGTGCGCCTTGATAAGGTTTTTTGGGTCGCCGCACAACGCCACGACATCGTGGCCTGGCAGTTGCCTGGTGGAATTTGCCAGACTTCGGTCAATGCATCGCTGGGGTCAATGCACCGCTGGCAAGCCGAGCTCGTTCCATTTCTCCCTGGCCACGGGATCGCCGACCAGGAACTCAAAGCCGATGACGCTTTCGCCGTCCCGCGCGAGCTGGCATTTGAACTTCAGACCATACCAGTTTTTGCGACTGCGGAAAGCCGCGCCGTCCGCGGTGATCGTGGTGCCGCCGATCTTCTCCTCGGCTGTCGCATAAGGCACGACGCGTTCCGGCTGAAAGTCCACGCGCCATCGCCGGATCTGGTCCATGGCCTCGAGATTGCACAATTGCACCATGCGTTCGTCGGAAGCGAAGGTCGCGAGATCGGCGCGCGCCTGCCGGCTGCGCGGATCGGCGAGCGTCTTGGCCGACAGCATTTCGGTCGGCCGAATCATGGTCGGCGCGGTGGGCGATATAGATCGAGGAGTGGTTGATGGTGTTGTTGGTGTTGGTACGGACGCTTGCGCCTCGGGCGCTGAAGGCGGTGCTGGCGCCGGCGGCGGCCTTGTCGAGGCCTCGAACTGCTGGGGTGTCAGAATGTCGACCGACACCCGTTCCTCGTCCAGCCGCTTCGGCCGCTTTGGCAGCGGCATGAGCGCCAGCATCGCGGCCAGCAGTGCGTGGAGAGCAACCGAGGTTGAGATACCCCATGGCGGGGCCTCGCTTCGAAGCGTGACGACCACCGGGCCACGCAAATCCGCTATTCCCGTTCCTTGCGCAGCTTCGCCCAATAGTCGAGCCGCTTCCTGATGTCGCGCTCGAAACCACGCTCAGGCGGATCGTAGAAGGTCTGGCGGCCCATCTTCTCCGGAAAATAGTCCTGGCCCGAAAAGGCGTCGGGCTCATCATGATCGTAGCGATAGCCCGCGCCGTAATCCTCTTCCTTCATCAGCTTGGTCGGCGCATTGAGGATATGCTTCGGCGGCAGCAGCGAGCCATGCTGCTTGGCTGCCTGCGTCGCCGCCTTGAAGGCGGTGTAGACTGCATTGGATTTGGGCGCGGTGGCGAGATAGACGGTGGCTTCGGCAAAGGCCAGCTCGCCTTCCGGAGAGCCCAGATAGTCGTAGGCGTCCTTGGCGGCATTGGCGACGACCAGCGCCTGCGGATCGGCTAGGCCGATGTCTTCCATCGCCATGCGCACCAGCCGGCGGCCGAGATAGAGCGGATCCTCGCCGGCGTCGAACATGCGCGCGAGATAGTAGAGTGCCGCGTCGGGATCGGAACCGCGCACCGATTTGTGCAGCGCCGAGATCAGATTGTAGTGGCCGTCCTGGCCCTTGTCGTAGATCGGCGCACGGCGCTGGACGATACGCTGCAGCCCTTCGGGATCAAAGACCTCACCGGGCTTGGCGGCGCGCCAGACTTCCTCGGCCAGCGTCAGCGATGCGCGGCCGTCGCCATCGCTCATGCGGATCAGCATGGCGCGGGCCTCGTCATCGAGCGGCAGCGCCCTGCCCTCCGTCTCCTCAGCCCGCACCATCAGCTTGGCGATGCTCTCCTCGCCGAGCGAATGGAAAACCATGACGCGCGCGCGCGACAACAGAGCCGCGTTGAGCTCGAAGGACGGGTTTTCCGTCGTGGCGCCGACCAGGACGACCGTCCCGTCCTCCATGACAGGGAGAAAGGAATCCTGCTGGGCGCGGTTGAAGCGATGGATCTCGTCGACGAACAGCAAGGTCTGGCGGCCGTTGGCGCGGCGCAGCTTGGCCGTCTCGAACACTTTCTTCAGGTCGGCAACGCCGGAAAACACCGCCGATATCTGCTCGAAGGCAAGGCTGGTCTCGCCGGCGAGCAGCCTTGCCACCGTGGTCTTGCCGGTGCCCGGCGGCCCCCAGAAAATCATCGAGCCGAGTGAGCCCGAGCCGATCAGCCGGGTCAGCGCGCCATCGGGGCCGGTCAGATGCTCCTGGCCGACGACCTCGCCAAGATTTCTCGGCCGCAGCCTGTCGGCCAGCGGCCGACCGGGCGGCGCCTTTTCCGGTTCATCGACACTGAACAGATCGGCCATGCACTTCTTTTGGTTTGGAGCGCGATCCCTTCAGATCGAACTCAGTAACGCAGCACCTGGCGCAGTATCTGCCCGCCGCGCTCGACGGTAAAGCGCCACCAGCGCGTATCCTGCTGGGCTACCTGCGCCAGGGTCGCGGCGGTATCGATGGTGGTGCCGTTGACCTCGCGCACGATGTCGCCCGGCATGAAGCCGAAATCGGCGGCCGGCGAGTCGCGGTTGATGTCGATCACCGTCACGCCCTTGAGGTCGGTGCGCAGGCCAAGCTTCTGGGCAAGCCGCGGCGACAGTTCCGCGACCTTGGCGCCCGAGAACGGGCTGCGGCCATGCAGCGTCACTTCCGAGGCTTTCGCACCTTCCGGCGCGCGCTCCAGCGCGATGTCCATGGCTGCTTGCTGGCCCTTGGTCAGGATCGCGAAATTCGCCTTTGTGCCGATCGACAGCGTCGCCATGCGATAGTCCAGCGCCTCGATGCTCTCGACCGGCTTGCCGTTGATCTGCAGCACGACATCGCCAGCCTTCAGCCCGGCCTTGCCGGCTGGCCCAGTAGCATCGACCGAAGACACCAGCGCACCGGTCGGCTTTTCCATGCCGAGCGATTCGGCGATCTGCGGCGTCACCGCCTCGAACTCGGCGCCGATATAGGGCCGTTCGAAGAAATCGAGGCCGGCCTTGGCCGCATCGGCGAAAGCCCGCACCATGTTAGCGGGGATGGCGAAACCGATGCCGATCGAGCCGCCGCTGCGGCTGTAGATGGCGGTGTTGATGCCGACCAGCTGGCCGCCCATGTTGATCAGCGCGCCGCCGGAATTGCCGGGATTGATGGCCGCGTCGGTCTGGATGAAATAGCCCGAATCCGAGACGCCGATATGGCTGCGGGCAAGTGCCGAAACAATGCCGCTGGTGGTGGTCTGGCCGACGCCGAAGGGATTGCCGATGGCCAGCACTAGGTCGCCGACCTCCAGCGCGTCGGAATCGCCAATGGCGATGACCGGGAACGGCTTGTCGGATTCGATCTTGAGCACGGCTAGATCCAGCGTCTCGTCCTTCAGCATCACCTTGCTGGTGAATTCGCGCCCGTCGGCGGTCGCCACCTTGACCTCGTCGGCATCCTTGATGACGTGAAAATTGGTGACGATGACGCCACTCGGATCGACAAGCACACCTGAGCCCAGCGAGGATTGGGCGCGCGGCTGCGCACGGCCGAAAAACTCCTCGAAGAACGGATCGCCTTCAAAAGGCGATGTGACCTTGGCCGTCTGCGAGGCATAGACATTGACCACGGCCGGCGCCGTCTGCTTGACCAGCGGCGCGAACGAAAGCTGTACCTCCTCACGGCCGAACGGCACGCGCTTGTCAGGCCCCGAGGTGGCATTCTCGCCTTCGACACCGTGCAGCAGGTCGGTCAGCACGTCCGACAGGCCCGGATCGGCGGGTTTTGCCGCGTCTTCGGCGAACGCCTGCCGGACTGCCGGTGCGGCTGCGAACACCATGAAGGCGCAGAGCAGAACAAGGGACAGTCTTTTGGCGCGCATTCGCGAATCCTCCAAGGCAAGTTCGGGCGCATTGTCCCGACGATTGTGCAAAATGAAAGGCTAAGCCGCTGAAATCCGCTTATTTTCGCGCCGGCAGATCATTTTGGGCACGCTTTGACGCGCGTAGAACATGAAAAAGGGGCCCGCAGGCCCCTTCAATTCATTCCGGAAAGACGGAGCCTTATGCGGCCGCGGCTTCCGCGTCGGTGCCTTCGGCTTCGAGGCGGGCGCGGTCGCCAGCGCCCTTGGCCGAGGTGTCGCGATCGACGAACTCAATGACAGCCATCGCGGCGTTGTCGCCGTGACGGAAGCCGGCTTTCATGATGCGCAGATAACCGCCGTTGCGGTTGGCGTAGCGCGGGGCGATGGTGTCGAACAGGCGCTTGACGACGCCTTCATTGCCGATCTGCGCGATCACCTGGCGGCGGGCGTGCAGGTCGCCGCGCTTGCCGAGCGTCACCAGCTTCTCGACGATCGGACGCAGGTCCTTCGCCTTCGGCAGGGTGGTGACGATCTGCTCGTGCTCGAGCAGCGACACGGCGAGGTTGGCGAACATCGACTTGCGATGGCTAATGCTTCGGGCGAAGCGACGGCCTTTGAAACCGTGGCGCATGGCTCTTTTCCTTCTTCAGTTGTTCAAGAGGCCAAGGCCTCTGATGGTTTTCCGCATGACCGTCGGATCGAGCGGCTCACGCCGCCGATCCTTGGAATTCATGCTCAATATTGGTCTTCGTAGCGCTTGGCGAGGTCTTCGATGTTTTCCGGCGGCCAGTCCGGCACTTCCATGCCGAGGTGCAGGCCCATTGCCGCCAGCACTTCCTTGATCTCGTTCAGCGACTTGCGGCCGAAGTTCGGGGTGCGCAGCATCTCGGCTTCGGTCTTCTGGATGAGATCGCCGATGTAGACGATGTTGTCGTTCTTCAGGCAGTTGGCCGAACGCACCGAAAGCTCGAGCTCGTCGACCTTCTTGAGCAGCGCCGGGTTGAAGGCGAGCTCGGTGACGGCTTCGGCGGCGACTTCCTTCTGCGGCTCGTCGAAGTTGACGAACAGGCCGAGCTGGTCCTGCAGGATGCGGGCGGCGAAAGCCACCGCGTCCTCGCCCGAGATCGAACCGTCGGTCTCGATGGTCATGGTCAGCTTGTCATAGTCGAGAACCTGGCCCTCGCGGGTGTTCTCGACCTTGTAGGAGACCTTCTTGACCGGCGAATAGAGGCTGTCGACCGGGATCAGGCCGATCGGCGCGTCCTCGGCGCGGTTGCGCTCGGCCGGCACGTAGCCCTTGCCGGTGTCGACGGTGAATTCCATGCGGATTTCAGCGCCTTCGTCCAGCGTGCAGATGACGTGGTCGGGATTGAGGATCTCGACATCGCCAACCGTCTGGATGTCGCCGGCGAGAACCGCACCCGGTCCCTGCTTGCGCACGACCATGCGCTTGGGGCCGTCGCCTTCCATGCGGATGGCGATTTCCTTGATGTTCAAGACGATGTCGGTCACGTCCTCGCGCACACCGGCGATGGACGAGAATTCATGCAGAACGCCGTCGATCTGCACGGCGGTCACAGCCGCACCGCGCAGCGAAGACAGAAGCACGCGGCGCAGCGCGTTGCCCAGCGTGAGGCCAAAGCCACGCTCAAGCGGCTCGGCGACCAGCGTGGTCAGCGTCTTCTTCTTCGACGAGAACTCGATCTTGTTCGGCTTGATCAGTTCCTGCCAATTTTTCTGGATCATGATGCTTTCCTTCCGTTGACCCGCCACCATCCAATCGTGGCGGGCGACCTGGAATACCGCGGAGGAACGCCCCTGTGGGCGTTCGCGCGGCGTTCGGTAATTTCTTAGACGCGGCGCTTCTTGCGCGGGCGGCAGCCATTGTGCGGGATCGGCGTCACATCACGGATCGAGGTGATGGTGAAGCCGGCCGCCTGCAGGGCGCGCAGCGCCGATTCACGACCGGAGCCAGGTCCGCAGACCTCGACTTCGAGCATGCGCATGCCGTGTTCCTGGGCCTTCTTGGCGACGTCCTCGGCAGCCATCTGGGCGGCGAACGGGGTCGACTTGCGCGAACCCTTGAAGCCCTGGGCACCGGCCGACGACCAGGCAATCGAATTGCCCTGCGCGTCGGTGATGGTGATCATCGTGTTGTTGAAGGTCGAATTGACGTGGGCAACGCCCGACGAGATATTCTTGCGTTCGCGACGGCGAACACGAGCGGCTTCCTTGGCCATGGTATTCCTTTCAGTTGATCTCTACACCGCCGTAATGCCAGCGGCTCCACCTTCGTAAGGGAGTAGGGGAATAGGGCAGTAGGGGAGTAGGGAGAAATGCGACCCGACTGGCGAGCATTCCCTACTGCCTTACTCCCCTACTCCCTTATTCACCCAAATTACTTCTTCTTGCCGGCGATCGACTTGGCCGGGCCCTTGCGGGTGCGTGCATTGGTGTGCGTGCGCTGGCCGCGGACCGGCAGCGAGCGACGGTGACGCAGGCCGCGGTAGCAGCCGAGGTCCATGAGACGCTTGATGTTCATCGACACTTCGCGACGCAGGTCGCCTTCGACCTGGTAGTCACGGTCGATGGTCTCGCGGATCTGCAAGACTTCCGCGTCGGTCAGCTGGTTGACGCGGCGCTCGGCCGGGATGCCGACCTTGTCGACGATCTCCTGGGCGAACTTCTTGCCAATGCCGTGAATGTACTGAAGCGCGATGACGACGCGCTTGTTGGTCGGAATGTTGACGCCGGCTATACGAGCCATGTTCTTTCCTTCTCCATGTGGGCCGGCCAACCTTTAAAACAAGGTAGTCCCGGCGCTGTCAAAGTTGCCCCGCGTCCGGTGGAGGCCGGCCCTTGCGGGAGTTTCCAGTTCAAAGCGACTGCCTTGCCCTTGCGGACAAGCAAAGTTCGCACCTGATAGGAAGACGGGCCGCCATACCGCAGCGAGCCGCTCCCGTCAAGCCTAATCTTTAGATTCCGTTACCGCGCCTTGGCGGCGGCCGCGAGCACGGCTTCGATCTCGGCGGTCACCGCGTCGATGCTGGCCATGCCGTCGACCGTCTTAAGCTTGCCCTTGGCGTAATAATAGCCGGTCAGCGGAGCGGTCTTCTTGTAGTACTCGCGCAGGCGCTCCTCGAACACCGCCGGATTGTCGTCCTTGCGCACCGGCTGCCCGGCGGCCTTGGCGTCCTCGGCGCGCTTGACGATGCGGCCGACCAGGGCCCTGTCGTCGACGACCAGTTCGATGACCGTGTCGAGGCCGATGCCACGCTCAGAAAGCATCGATTCAACCGCATCGGCCTGCACCAGTGTGCGCGGGTAGCCGTCGAGGATGAATCCCTTGGCGCAGTCGGCTTGGTCGATCCGCTCGGCGACGATGGCATTGACGATGGCGTCGGACACCAGTTCACCGGCATCCATCACCGCCTTGGCACGCTTGCCGACTTCGGAACCGGCCTGAACGGCGGCACGCAGCATGTCTCCCGTCGAGAGTTGGGGTATGCCGTGTTTTTCTACCAGTCTTTGTGCTTGTGTCCCCTTGCCCGCCCCTGGCGGCCCAAGCAAAATCAACCTCATCTGGCTTTCTTCCCCCCGCGCAGCTTCGACTTCTTGATCAGGCCTTCATACTGGTGCGCGATCAGGTGGCCCTGAATCTGCGCAACCGTATCGAGCGTGACACTGACCACGATCAGAAGCGATGTGCCACCAAGGTAGAATGGTACGCCAGTCGCCGAGATCAGGAACTCCGGCAGCAGGCACACCAGCACCAGATAGATGGCGCCGACGACGGTGATGCGGGTGAGAACGTAATCGATGTAATCGGCGGTGCGCTCGCCCGGGCGATAGCCCGGGATGAAGCCCGAATGCTTCTTGAGCTGGTCGGCGGTGTCCTTCGGGTTGAAGACAATCGCTGTGTAGAAGAAGGCGAAGAACACGATCATCGCCGCGTAGAACGCCATGTAGAGCGGCTGGCCATGGCCGAGCGAGGCCAGGATGGTGCTCGCCCAGGCGGGCATGTTGGTGGTCTGCGAGAAGCCGGCGATGGTGGCCGGCAGCAGGAGCAGCGACGAGGCGAAGATCGGCGGGATGACGCCCGACGTATTGAGCTTCAGCGGCAGATGCGAGGTGTCGCCCTGGAACATGCGATTGCCGACCTGGCGCTTCGGATACTGGATCAGCAGGCGGCGCTGGGCGCGTTCGAAGAACACGATGAGCGCGATGACGACGATGGCCAGGACGATGATCGCCAGGATCAGGCCGGTCGACAGGGCGCCGGTGCGACCAAGTTCCAGCGTGCCGGAAATGGCATGCGGCAAGCCGGCGACGATGCCGGAGAAGATGATCAGCGAAATGCCGTTGCCTATGCCGCGCGCGGTAATCTGCTCGCCGAGCCACATCAGGAACATGGTGCCGCCGACCAGCGTGACGACGGTCGAAACGCGGAAGAACATGCCGGGATCGCTGACGATGCCGTTGCCGTTCTCCAGCCCCACCGAAATGCCATAGGCCTGTACCAGTGCCAGAAGCACGGTGCCGTAGCGCGTGTACTGGTTGATGACCTTGCGGCCCTGTTCGCCTTCCTTCTTCAGCGCTTCCAGCGACGGAATGACCGAGGTCATCAGCTGCATGATGATGGAGGCGGAGATGTAAGGCATGATGCCGAGCGCGAAGATCGCCATGCGCTGCACGGCGCCGCCGGCGAACATGTTGAACATGCCGAGCACGCCCTTGCTCTGCGAGGAGAAGGCTTGGGCGAAGGCGTCGGGATTGATTCCGGGCAGCGGGATATAGGTGCCGAGGCGGTAGACGAGCAACGCGCCAATGGTGAACCAGATGCGTTTCTTCAGGTCCTCCGCCTTGGCGAAGGCCGAGAAATTCAGATTCGAGGCTAGTTGTTCAGCAGCCGAAGCCATGCCTGATTCTCCGCTTGGTAACGCTTGATGGCCCGTGAGGTCAGGCGGTGCGTTTCACCGAAGCTCACGAGATAAGCTCCGGGCTCTAAACATGCAAGCGGCCGCGTTGACGCGGCCGCTTAATTGAGCAGATCAAAGCGCAATCGTGAGCAAAAACGGGATCCCACTCTTGCCGATCGCGCTTCAAATTGCCGTTACTCGGCAGCTGCCTTTTCCGGCAACTTGACCGAGCCGCCGGCCTTTTCGATCTTCTCGATCGCCGCCTTGGAAGCACCGGCGACGTCGAAGGCAAGCTTGGCCTTGAGTTCGCCATCGGACAGCACGCGCACGCCATCCTTGACGCGGCGGATGACGCCGGCGGCGACGAGCGCCTCGGCCGTCACGGTTGCCTTGGCGTCGAGCTTCTTGGCATCGACGGCTTCCTGGATGCGGGCCAGCGACACGACGACGAAGCTCTTGGCGAAGATGTTGTTGAAGCCACGCTTCGGCAGGCGCCGGTAGAGCGGCATCTGGCCACCCTCGAAGCCGTTGATGGCGACGCCGGAGCGCGCCTTCTGACCCTTGACGCCGCGACCGGCGGTCTTGCCCGAGCCGGAACCGATGCCGCGGCCGAGACGCTTCTTGGAATGCGTCGCGCCGTCCTTGTCACGCAGATCGTTGAGTTTCATCTGAGTTCTCCTGCGCTTTGGCTCAGCCCTCGTCCACGACGCGGACGAGATGCTGAACGGCGGCGATCATGCCGCGCACGGAAGGCGTATCTTCCAGGGTGCGCTGCTTGTGCATCTTGTTGAGGCCGAGGCCGACCAGCGTCGCGCGCTGTTCCTTCGGGCGGCGGATCGGCGAACCGATCTGCTCAACGGTGATGGTCTTGGTTGCTTTCTTGGCCATGGTCAAAATCCCTGGTCAGATCGACTATTCTTCAGCCGCAACGGCGGTGCCGCGGCGGGCCTGAAGGGTCGAATACTTGATGCCGCGAGCGGCAGCCACATCCTTGGGATGCATCTGGCTCTTCAGCGCGTCGAACGTGGCGCGAACCATGTTGTAAGGGTTCGACGAACCCATCGACTTGGCGACCACGTCATGCATGCCGAGCGTCTCGAAAACGGCGCGCATCGGGCCGCCGGCGATGATGCCGGTACCCTGCTTGGCGGCGCGCAGCAGAACGCGTCCGGCGCCCCAGCGTCCCTCGACGTCGTGATGCAGCGTACGGCCCGAGCGCAGCGGCACGAAGATCATGTCGCGCTTGGCCGATTCAGTTGCCTTGCGGATGGCTTCCGGCACTTCGCGTGCCTTGCCATGACCGAAGCCGACGCGGCCCTTCTGGTCGCCGACGACGACGAGTGCGGCGAAGCCGAAGCGACGGCCACCCTTGACGACCTTGGCGACGCGATTGATGTGGACCAGCTTGTCCACCATGCCGTCGTCGCGCTCTTCGCGCTCACGCTCGCGGCCGCGGCCGCCTTCCCTACGTTCCTGTGCCATATCCTGTTCCTTGTTTTTTTCCGGAAGCACGGTTGATGATACGATCCGGCGCCTCTGTGGGTCACCGGGGGCGAAATTAGAAGCTCAGACCGCCTTCGCGGGCAGCTTCAGCCAGCGCCTTGACGCGGCCGTGATAGATGTACGGGCCACGGTCGAAGACGACTTCCTTGACGCCGGCCTTGGTGGCGCGCTCGGCGATCAGCTTGCCGATCGCGGCGGCGGCGGCCGTGTCAGCGCCGGTCTTGAGCGAACCCTTGAGGTCCTTCTCGAGTGTCGAAGCGGCAGCGATGGTGTGGCCCTTGGCGTCGTCGATCACCTGGACATAGATGTTCTTCGAGGTGCGGTGAACCGACAGGCGCGGCCGCTCGCCGGCGACCTTCCTGATCTGGCGGCGAACGCGCTGCGCACGGCGCTGCGTGGATTCCTTGGTACCCATGATGGTCTTCCTTGCCTTCAAAAAACGGGGGCCGCCATATGCGGTAGGCGAAGCGCCTCCCGCGACCGCTCCCCGCGGCGTTACACTTACTTCTTCTTGCCTTCCTTGCGGACGATCTTCTCGCCAGCGTAGCGGACGCCCTTGCCCTTGTAGGGCTCCGGACCGCGATATTCGCGGATCTCGGCGGCGACCTGGCCGACCTGCTGCTTGTCGATGCCGGTCACGGTGATTTCCGTCGGCTTCGGCACAGCGATGGTGACACCGGCCGGCGTCTCATAGACGACGTCATGGCTGAAGCCAAGAGCCAGCTGCAGGTTCTTGCCCTGCATGGCGGCGCGATAGCCGACGCCGGTGATCTCGAGCTTCTTCTCGAAGCCGTCCTTGACGCCCTGCAGGATGTTGACGATCTGCGTGCGCGACATGCCCCACTTGGAGCGGGCGGTCTTGGTCTGGTCGCGCGGCTGGACAGCGATCTCGCTGCCTTCCATCTTGACCAGGACTTCGTCGTTCACCACGAACTTCAGCTCGCCCTTGGGGCCCTTCGCCGTCACGGTCTGGCCGTTGACGGTCGCGGTCACGCCCTGCGGCAGCGAAACGGGTTTCTTTCCAATACGAGACATTTTGTTGTCCTCGTCACTTCTCTTGTTTCAGGTCTCTGTCTTCGGAACGATCCGAAGACCGGATTCCAATTTGCGGTCAGCTGCCAGATCAGAAGATCTGGCAGAGGATCTCGCCGCCGACGTTCTGTTCGCGGGCTTCGTGATCGGCCATCACGCCCTTCGGCGTCGAAAGGATGGCGATGCCGAGGCCGTTGGCGACGTGCGGAATTGACTTGGCCGAGACGTAAACGCGGCGGCCCGGCTTCGAGACGCGGGCGATTTCGCGCACGACCGGCGCACCGTCGAAATACTTCAGCTCGATTTCGATCTCGGACTTACCGTTGTCGAAGTCGGTCTGGCTGTAGTCGCGGATATAGCCTTCAGCCTTCAGCACGTCGAGGACGCGGGTGCGCAGACGCGAGGCCGGCGTCGAGACACTCGACTTCTTGCGGCCGTAGGCGTTGCGGATGCGGGTCAGCATATCGCCGAGAGGATCGCTCAATGACATGTTATGTCCTCCTTACCAGCTCGACTTGACCAGGCCCGGGATCTGGCCGTTGTTGCCGAGATCACGAAGCGCGATGCGCGATACTTTGAGCTTGCGATAGTAGGCACGCGGACGGCCGGTGACTTCGCAGCGGTTGCGGATGCGGATCTTGGCCGAGTTGCGCGGCAGGGCAGCAAGCTTGAGCTGAGCGCGGAAGCGCTCTTCCATCGGCTTGGACTGATCCATGATGATCGCCTTCAGGGCAGCGCGCTTGGGACCGTACTGGTCGGCAAGCTTGCGGCGCCTGTTGTTCTTCTCGACTGAGCTGGTCTTTGCCATTTCAGATTTTTCCTTTCTCGCTGCCGTTACTGGCGGAAGGGGAAGTTGAAAGCCTTGAGCAATGCCCGGGCTTCGTCGTCCGTCTTCGCAGTCGTACAAACGATGACGTCCATGCCCCAGATCTGATCAACCTTGTCGTAGTTGATCTCCGGGAACACGATATGCTCCTTGATGCCCATGGCGTAGTTGCCACGGCCATCGAAGCTCTTGGGGTTCAGTCCGCGGAAGTCGCGGACGCGCGGCAGCGCGATGTTCACGAGGCGGTCGAGGAACTCGTACATGCGTTCCTTGCGCAGCGTGACCTTGGCGCCGATCGGCATGTTCTCGCGGACCTTGAAGCCGGCGATCGAATTGCGGGCGCGGGTGACGACGGCCTTCTGGCCGGCGATCAGCGCCAGGTCTTCGGCCGCAACCGAAGGCTTCTTCGAATCGGCGGTCGCTTCGCCGACACCCATGTTCAGCACGATCTTGTCGAGGCGCGGAACCTGCATGTCGTTGTCGTAGCCGAACTGCTCCTGCAGCGCCTTGCGGATGGTCTCGTTGTAGACCTGCTTCAGACGCGGCGTGTTGGTGGCAGTCGCCTGCTTGCTTTGAGCCTTAGCCATTGATGACTTCTCCCGAGCGCTTGGCGACGCGCACCTTCTTGCCGTCCTTCTGGAAGATGAAACCGACGCGGGTCGGCTTGCCATCCTTGGGGTCGGCCAGCGCGATGTTCGACAGCTGGATCGGCGCTTCCTTGGTAATGATCCCGCCCTCTTGGGACTGGGTCTGCTTCTGGTGACGACGGATCATGTTGACGCCGCGCACCAGCGCGGTGTCATCCTTCGGCTGAACCGAGAGGACTTCGCCCGAACGGCCCTTGTCCTTGCCGGCCAGCACGACGACCTTGTCGCCTTTTCTAATCTTTTGCATTGGTCCGGCTCCTTACAGCACTTCAGGCGCGAGCGAGATGATCTTCATGTGGTTCTTGGCGCGGAGTTCGCGCGGAACCGGTCCGAAGATACGCGTGCCGATCGGCTCTTTCTTGTTGTCGACGAGAACGGCCGCGTTCTTGTCGAAACGGATCACGCTGCCGTCCGGGCGGCGGATGTCCTTGGCCGTGCGAACCACGACCGCCTTCATCACATCGCCCTTCTTAACGCGGCCGCGCGGAATGGCTTCCTTGATGGACACCACGATGATGTCGCCCACGGAAGCGTATTTCCGCTTCGAGCCGCCCAGCACCTTGATGCACATGACACGACGCGCGCCGGAATTATCCGCCACGTCGAGGTTTGTTTGCATCTGAATCATGACTGGCCGCCTTCTTCTTTTCTAACGGGACGGGCTCGAAGCCCCTCCCCGGTCTGTCCAAAATTCGTTGTTTACGCCCGGAGGTCAGGCTTGGTCCGAAGACACGACGATCCAGCGCTTGTCCTTGGAAATCGGCTTCGATTCCTGGATGAACACCTGATCGCCAACCTTGTGGGCGTTGTTCTCGTCGTGCGCCTTGTACTTCTTGGTCATGCGCACGGTCTTCTTCATCACGGGATGCGTGAAGCGCCGTTCGACCTTGACGACAACCGTCTTCTCGTTCTTGTCGCTGACGACGGTGCCCTGCAGAATGCGCTTTGGCATGGTTTTCGTCCTTAAGCCTTCTTGGCCGCGGACTTTTCCGCAGCGATGGTCTTGATACGCGCAATGTCCTTACGGACCTGCCTCACGCGCGCGGTCTTCTCGAGCTGGCCGGTGGCCTTCTGGAAGCGCAGGTTGAACTGCTCCTTCTTCAGGCTGGCCAAATCGTCGGTCAGCTGGTCCTGGGTCTTGGTCCGGATGTCTTCGGCTTTCATGATCAGCCCGTCCTTATTCTGCGATGCGCTGTACGAAGCGCGTCCTGACCGAGAGCTTGGCCGCGCCGAGACGCAGCGCCTCACGGGCGGTTTCTTCACTGACGCCGTCGATCTCGAACATGATGCGGCCCGGCTTGACGCGCGCCGCCCAGTAGTCGACGGCACCCTTGCCCTTGCCCATGCGGACTTCGGTCGGCTTCGACGTGACCGGCAGATCCGGGAAAATGCGGATCCAGACGCGGCCAGCACGCTTCATTTCACGAGTGATCGCGCGGCGGGCCGCCTCGATCTCACGCGCGGTGACGCGGTTCGGCTCAAGCGCCTTCAGCCCGAAACCACCGAAATCCAGGTTGGTGCCGCCCTTTGCGGTACCATGGATACGGCCCTTGAACTGCTTGCGGAACTTTGTGCGCTTTGGCTGCAGCATCGTTCTAACTCCAAATTCCTAAATGTCTCAGGCGTTTTCGCGACGACGACCGCGTTCGCGATCACCACCACCGCCATGCGCAGCATCACCCTCGGTCGCGCGACGTTCCGAAGCCATCGGATCGTGCTCGAGGATCTCGCCCTTGAATACCCAGACCTTGACGCCGCAGATGCCATACGCCGTATTCGCCTCGGCCGTGCCGTAGTCGACATCGGCGCGCAGCGTGTGCAGCGGCACGCGGCCTTCACGGTACCACTCCATGCGGGCGATTTCGGCGCCGCCGAGACGGCCCGAGCAGTTGATGCGGATGCCTTCGGCACCGAGGCGCATCGCCGACTGCACGGCGCGCTTCATGGCGCGGCGGAACGCGATACGGCGCTCGAGCTGCTGGGCGATCGACTGGGCGACCAGGGTCGCGTCGATTTCCGGCTTGCGCACTTCAACGATGTTGAGGTGCGTCTCGGACTTCGTCATCTCCATCAGCTTCTTGCGAAGCTTCTCGATGTCGGCGCCCTTCTTGCCGATGATCAGACCCGGGCGCGCGGCATGGATGGTAACGCGGCACTTCTTGTGCGGGCGCTCGATCACGACCTTGGAGATCGCGGCCTGCTTGAGTTCCTTCTCAAGATACTTGCGGATCTTGATGTCCTCATGCAGCAGCTTGCCGTACTCGCCGGTGTTCGCGAACCAGCGCGAATCCCAGGTGCGGTTGATGCCGAGGCGAAGACCGATCGGATTGACTTTCTGGCCCATTATGCGGCCTCCCCTTTTTCTTCGACTTCACGAACGACGATCGTGAGGTGCGAGAACGGCTTCTCGATACGGCTGGCGCGACCACGGCCACGAGCGTGGAACCGCTTCATGACGATCGACTTGCCGACATAGGCTTCCGCCACCACCAGCGCATCGACATCGAGGTCGTGGTTGTTTTCCGCGTTGGCGATCGCCGATTCCAGCGTCTTCTTGACCGTGCCGGAAATCCGCTTGGCCGAGAATTCGAGGTCGGAAAGCGCTGTCGCGACCTTCTTGCCGCGGATCAGCGCGGCAACGAGGTTCAGCTTCTGCGGGCTGATACGGATCGTGCGCAACACGGCGCGCGCTTCGTTGTCAGCAAGCCTGCGCGGAGCTTTGGCCTTGCCCATGATTATTTCCTCTTCGCCTTCTTATCCGCGCCGTGACCGTAATAAGTCCGCGTCGGAGCGAATTCACCGAACTTATGACCGACCATGTCCTCGTTCACCGAGACGGGAACATGCTTCTGGCCGTTGTAGACACCGAAGGTGAAGCCGACGAACTGCGGCAGGATGGTGGAGCGACGGCTCCACATCTTGATCACCTCATTGCGACCACCTTCACGAACCTTGTCCACCTTCTTGAGAAGGTAGCCGTCGATGAAGGGGCCTTTCCAAATAGAACGAGTCACTTGGCGTTACCTCTTCTTAGCTCTTGCGCTGATGGCGCGAGCGCAGGATGAACTTGTCGGTCGCCTTGTTGGACCGCGTCTTCTTGCCCTTGGTCGGCTTGCCCCACGGGCTGACCGGATGACGGCCACCGGAGGTGCGGCCTTCACCACCGCCGTGCGGATGGTCGACCGGGTTCATGGTCACGCCGCGATTGTGCGGGCGCTTGCCACGCCAAACCGTGCGGCCGGCCTTGCCGTCGTTGATGTTGCCGTGGTCGGGGTTCGACACGGCACCGACGGTGGCCATGCAGGAGCCGTGAACGACACGCTGCTCGCCCGAATTGAGGCGCAGGATCGCCATGCCCTGGTCGCGACCGACGAGCTGGGCGTAACCGCCGGCCGAACGGGCGACCTGGCCACCCTTGCCCGGCTTCAGCTCGATGTTGTGGACGATCGTGCCGACCGGCATCGATGCCAGCGGCATCGCATTGCCCGGCTTCACGTCGACCGCTTCGCCGGCCACGATCTTGTCGCCGGCGGCAAGGCGCTGCGGGGCGATGATGTAGGACAGCTCACCATCGTCGTACTTGATCAGCGCGATGAAGGCGGTGCGGTTCGGATCGTATTCAATGCGCTCGACCGTGCCGACGACGTCGAACTTGCGGCGCTTGAAGTCGATGATGCGGTACGAACGCTTGTGACCACCGCCGATGAAGCGGGCGGTGATGCGGCCGTAATTGTTGCGGCCGCCCGACTTGGTCAGGCCCTCGGTCAGACCCTTGACGGGCTTGCCCTTGTAGAGGCCCGAGCGGTCGACGATGACCAGCTGGCGGGTGCTCGGCGTTACCGGGTTGAATTTTTTCAGTGCCATTGTTCTGTCCTCGCGGCCTTGCTCAGAGACCCGTCGCGACGTCGATCGACTGGCCGTCGGCCAGCGTCACAATCGCCTTCTTGACGTCGCTCTGGCGGCCGATCGTGCCGCGGAAGCGCTTGATCTTGCCCTTGCGGACAAGCGTGTTCACGGCCATCACCTTGACGCCGAACAGCGCTTCGACGGCGGCCTTGATTTCCGGCTTCGACGCCTTCTTGGCGACGTTGAAGACGACCTGGTTCTGCTCGGAAGCCATGGTCGACTTTTCGGTGATCGCCGGGCTGACGATCACGTCGTAGTGACGAAGGTCGGTCATTTAAAGCGCTCCTCGAGAGCCTCGACGGCGGCCTTGGAAAGGACCAGCGTGCCGCGGCGCAGAATGTCGTAGACGTTGATGCCCTGGATGGGCAGCACGTCGATGTTGGGGATGTTGGTCGCGGCCAGCTTGAAGTTCTTGTCAAGCTCGGCACCACCAATCACCAGGGCGTTGCTCAGGCCCAGCGTCGCGAAATTCGCGATCAGCGCCTTGGTCTTGGCCTCGGTCAGCTTCAGCTCGTCGATAACGATGATCGACGCGCTCTTGGCCTTGGCCGAGAGAGCATGCTTCAAGCCGAGAGCACGCACCTTCTTCGGCAGGTCGTGCTCGTGGCTGCGAACGACCGGGCCGTGGGCCTTGCCGCCGCCGCGGAACTGCGGAGCGCGTGCCGAATGGTGACGGGCGCGGCCCGTACCCTTCTGCTTGTACATCTTGGCGCCGGTGCGCGCGATTTCGGCGCGGCCCTTGGCCTTGTGCGTGCCCTGCTGCTTCTTGGCGAGCTGCCAGCGCACGACGCGCTGCAGGATGTCCTCGCGCGGATCAAGGCCGAAAATCTCCTCGGAGAGTTTCACCTTGCCGGCGTCCTTGCCGCCAAGCGTTGTGATCTTGAGATCCATTATTCCGCTCCCTCTGTGGCCGGAGCCTCGTTCTTAACAGCGGCGCGGATCGCGGCGGGCTTCGGCGCATTGGCCGGCAGTGCCACCTTGGCCGCATCGCGGACCAGGATCCAGGCGCCCTTCGATCCGGGAACCGCTCCGCGGATCAGGATCAGGCCGCGGTCGGCATCGGTCGAGACGATCTCGACATTCTGCGTCGTCACGCGGGTATCGCCCATGTGGCCGGCCATCTTCTTGCCCTTGAACACCTTGCCGGGGTCCTGGCGCTGGCCGGTCGAACCGTGCGTACGGTGCGAGACCGAGTTACCGTGCGTCGCGCGGCCACCACCCATGTGGTGACGCTTGATGACGCCCTGGAAACCCTTGCCGATCGTCGTGCCCGTCACATCGACCTTCTGGCCGGCGACAAAGTGCTCGACGGTGATCTCGGCGCCGACATCGATCATGTTGTCGGCCGAGACGCGGAACTCGGCAACCTTCGCCTTCGGCTCGACGGAAGCGGTCGCGAAATGGCCGCGCATCGCCTTCGACGTGTTCTTCACCTTGGCGAGGCCAACGCCGAGCTGAACGGCGGTGTAGCCATTCTTCTCCTGCGTGCGCTGCGCCACGACCTGGCAGTTCTCCATCTGGAGAACGGTGACGGGAACATGTTCCCCGGCATCGTTATAGATGCGGGTCATTCCCACCTTCTTTGCAATCACACCTGAACGCATCGGTTCAATTCCTTTAGAGTTCCGGGCCAGGGGCACCGCCCCTTACCGCGCTCTCATTCCCTTAGAGCTTGATCTCGACGTCGACGCCGGCGGCCAGATCGAGCTTCATCAAAGCATCGACGGTCTGCGGGGTCGGATCGACGATGTCGAGCAGACGCTTGTGCGTGCGCATCTCGAACTGCTCGCGGCTCTTCTTGTCGACGTGGGGCGACCGGTTCACCGTGAACTTTTCGATCCGCGTCGGCAGCGGAATGGGGCCGCGGACGTTTGCGCCGGTGCGCTTGGCCGTCGACACGATTTCCTTCGTCGAGGCGTCGAGCACGCGGTGATCAAACGCCTTCAGGCGGATGCGGATATTCTGTCCGTTCATGCGTCACTTCCTTGTTCTGGCGCGGCGCGGGCAACTTCCGCGCCCGCGACAGATCGGTTTAAGTCCAAATTACTCTTTGATGGTGACGACGATGCCGGCACCGACGGTGCGGCCGCCTTCACGGATGGCGAAGCGCAGCTTCTCTTCCATGGCGATCGGCACGATCAGCTCGACATCGACCGTGATGTTATCGCCAGGCATGACCATCTCGGTGCCAGCCGGCAGCGACACGATGCCGGTCACGTCCGTCGTGCGGAAGTAGAACTGCGGACGGTAGTTGGTGAAGAACGGCGTGTGACGGCCACCTTCGTCCTTGGTCAGGATGTAGGCCTCGGCCACGAACTTCTTGTGCGGCTTCACCGTGCCGGGCTTGGCCAGAACCTGGCCGCGCTCGACACCTTCACGATCAACGCCGCGCAGCAGCGCGCCGATGTTGTCGCCAGCCTGGCCCTGATCGAGCAGCTTGCGGAACATTTCCACGCCCGTGCAGGTCGTCTTGGTCGTCGGACGGATGCCGATGATTTCCAGCTCCTCGCCGACCTTGACCACGCCGCGCTCGACGCGGCCGGTCACGACCGTGCCGCGGCCCGAGATCGAGAACACGTCTTCGATCGGCATCAGGAACGGCTTGTCGAGCGGACGAACAGGCGTCGGGATGTAGGCGTCGACCTGAGCCATCAGCTCGCGGATCGCGTCCTCGCCGATCGTCTTGTTGGAATCCTCAAGCGCGGCCAGCGCCGAACCCTTGACGATCGGAATGTCGTCGCCGGGGAACTCGTTCTTCGACAGCAGTTCACGAACCTCGAGCTCGACCAGTTCGAGCAGCTCGGCGTCGTCGACCTGGTCGACCTTGTTCAAGAACACCACGATCGACGGCACGCCGACCTGACGGGCGAGCAGGATGTGCTCGCGGGTCTGCGGCATCGGGCCGTCGGCAGCCGACACGACCAGGATCGCGCCGTCCATCTGCGCGGCACCGGTGATCATGTTCTTCACATAGTCGGCGTGGCCGGGGCAGTCGACGTGAGCGTAGTGGCGGTTGGCCGTCTCGTATTCAACGTGAGCCGTCGAGATGGTGATGCCGCGTGCCTTCTCTTCCGGCGCCGCATCGATCTGGTCGTAGCGCTTGTACTCGCCAAAATACTTCGTGATCGCCGCCGTCAGCGACGTCTTGCCATGGTCAACGTGACCAATCGTGCCGATGTTCACATGAGGCTTAGTGCGCTCGAATTTACCTTTTGCCATGTGATGTCTCCATTTCCTGCTCGCCCATGCGGGCTTTGAATTGCGTTACCGCGACGGCTCTTTCGAGTTACGCGTATTTTTTCTGGACTTCCTGGGCGACCGCGGTCGGGACCGGCTCGTAGTGGTCGAACTGCATCGTGTAGGCCGCGCGGCCCTGGCTCATCGAGCGCAGGTTGTCGACGTACTTGAACATGTTGGCGAGCGGCACCATCGCGTTGATGACGACGGCCACGCCGCGTGCTTCCTGGCCCTGGATCTGACCGCGACGGCCGTTCAGGTCGCCGATGACGCTGCCGACATAGTCTTCCGGCGTCACGACTTCGACCTTCATGATCGGCTCGAGCAGCTGCACGCCCAGCTTGGGTGCGGCTTCGCGGAAGCAGGCGCGGGACGCGATTTCGAAGGCCAGGACCGAGGAGTCGACGTCGTGGTAGGCGCCGTCGATCAGCGTCGCCCGGACACCGATCATCGGGAAGCCCGCGAACGGACCAGCGCCCATGACGCTCTGAATGCCCTTTTCGACACCCGGAATGTATTCCTTCGGCACCGCGCCGCCGACGATCTTGGACTCGAAGACGAACTCTTCGCTCTCCGTGTTCGGCTCGAAGATAACCTTGACGCGGGCGAACTGGCCGGTACCGCCGGTCTGTTTCTTGTGGGTGTAGTCCTGCTCGTGCTTGCGGGTGATCGTCTCGCGATAGGCCACCTGCGGAGCGCCGACATTGGCTTCGACCTTGAACTCGCGACGCATGCGGTCGACGATGATGTCGAGGTGCAGTTCGCCCATGCCGGAGATGATGGTCTGGCCGCTTTCCTCGTCGGTCTTGACGCGGAAGGACGGATCCTCGGCAGCCAGTCGGTGAAGGGCGAGGCCCATCTTTTCCTGATCGTTCTTGGTCTTCGGCTCGATGGCGATCTGGATGACCGGGTCGGGGAATTCCATGCGCTCGAGGATGACCGGGTGCAGCGGATCGCACAGAGTGTCGCCGGTGGTCGTGTCCTTGAGGCCAGCCAGAGCGACGATGTCGCCGGCGAAAGCTTCCTCAACGTCGGCGCGCGAATTCGCATGCATCTGCAGCATGCGGCCGATGCGCTCCTTCTTGCCCTTGACGGTGTTGTCGACCGAGACGCCCTTGGTGAGCTTGCCCGAGTAGATGCGGGCGAAGGTCAGCGAACCGACGAACGGGTCGTTCATGATCTTGAAGGCGAGCATCGACAGCGGCTCGTTGTCGTCCGCATGACGCTCGATCTCGGCGTCGGTCTTGGCATCGACACCCTTGATGGCGGGAACGTCGGCCGGCGACGGCAGGTACTCGACAACGGCGTCGAGCAGCGGCTGCACGCCCTTGTTCTTGAAGGCCGAACCGCAGAACATCGGATAGAACTTGACCGCGATCGTGCCCTTGCGGATCAGCGAACGGATCTCGTCATTCGACGGCATCTTGCCTTCGAGGTAGTTTTCGAGGGCCGTCTCGTCCATTTCGACGGCGGCTTCGATCATCTTCTCGCGGTATTCCACGGCACGAGCCTGAAGATCGGCCGGGATCTCGACGACGTCCCAGGCAGCGCCCAGCGTCTCGTCGCGCCAGACAAGCGCGTTCATCTCGACGAGGTCGACGACGCCCTTGAATTCGGTCTCGGCGCCAATCGGCAGCTGCATGACGACAGCCTGCGCACCGAGGCGTGAGCCGATCATCTCGACCGAGCGGTAGAAATCGGCGCCGATCTTGTCCATCTTGTTGCAGAAGATCATGCGCGGCACGCGGTACTTGTCGGCCTGGCGCCAGACGGTTTCCGTCTGCGGCTCGACACCGGCGTTGGCGTCGAGCAGCGCAATGGCGCCGTCGAGCACGCGCAGCGAACGCTCGACTTCGATGGTGAAGTCGACGTGTCCGGGAGTGTCGATGATGTTGAAGCGATGCATCTTGCCGTCGCGACCTTTCCAGAAGGTCGTAGTGGCGGCGGACGTGATGGTGATGCCGCGTTCCTGCTCCTGCTCCATCCAGTCCATGGTGGCAGCGCCGTCGTGCACTTCGCCGATCTTGTGCGACTTGCCCGTGTAATAGAGGACGCGCTCGGTGGTCGTCGTCTTGCCGGCGTCAATATGCGCCATGATACCGAAATTGCGGTAGTCTTCGATTTTGTATTCGCGGGCCATCGTAGCTGCCTCTCAGTCCTGTTCGCGCTTTACCAGCGGTAGTGTGCGAAAGCGCGGTTGGCTTCAGCCATCTTGTGGGTGTCTTCACGCTTCTTGACGGCCGTGCCGCGGTTGTTGGCCGCGTCCATCAGCTCGCCCGAGAGGCGGTCGATCATGGTGGTCTCGTTGCGGTTGCGGGCAGCCGCGATCAGCCAACGGATGGCCAATGCCTGGCGGCGCTCGGGACGCACGTCGACCGGAACCTGGTAGGTGGCGCCGCCGACGCGACGCGAACGCACTTCCACATGCGGCGCGACATTGTCGAGTGCCTGATGGAAGACGGTGACCGGCTCCTGCTTGGTCTTCGACTGGACCTGGTCGAGCGCGCCATAGACGATGGTCTCGGCGACCGACTTCTTGCCGTCATACATGACGGCGTTCATGAACTTGGTAACGATCAGATCGCCGAACTTCGGATCTGGGTTGATCTCACGCTTTTCTGCACTGTGACGACGCGACATGGCTTTTGTCTCTCAATCTCGTAGCCCGACGCGTTCAAGCAGCGCCAGGGCCGGAAAATCTTACTTCGGACGCTTGGCGCCGTACTTCGAACGGCGCTGCTTGCGGTTCTTCACGCCCTGCGTGTCGAGCACGCCGCGGATGATGTGGTAGCGGACGCCCGGAAGATCCTTGACGCGGCCGCCGCGGATCATGACCACGGAGTGCTCCTGAAGGTTGTGACCTTCGCCGGGGATGTAACCGATCACTTCAAAACCATTGGTCAGGCGGATCTTGGCCACCTTGCGCAGCGCCGAGTTCGGCTTCTTCGGCGTCGTCGTGTAGACGCGCGTGCAGACGCCCCGCTTCTGCGGGTTCTGCTGCATGGCCGGGACCTTGTTGCGCTTCACCGGCGCAATGCGCGGCTTGCGGATCAGCTGGTTGACGGTAGGCATTAAACCCTCTTGTCTCTCAATTCCGTGTCTCGCCCGGTCAGGGCCGCTCAAAGCGTCATTTCCATACGCAAATTCGGGCCACAAACCGCGCCTCGCGGTCTTGCCCGAACAAATGGCAGAGGAAGCGGAAGCCGCTTCGTGCACGCCGGAAATGTCTTTTCGCTCGTAAAACGAACCCTGTTTGAAGCAAACTCCAAAGCGTGTCGCTTCGGAAGGGAGAGCCTCACATCGGTTCTGACTGGGCGGCTTCTACTCGTAAGCCCGCGAACCGTCAACCCCGCAGTGCCAAATATTGCATTGATGCCGGGGCTTGGCAGCCATGCGAAAGGCGCATGTAATTTTCTTTCGCCATTTTGCAAGTGCGAGGAAGAAAGTGACCGGCTTTTGGCTGTCGCGCGGCCCCGCTTCATGCGAAAAGGCGGCCTGAGCTCTGAAAACCCCCTCGCCTGTCCTTTGCCAAGAGGAATCAGCCCGTGAACGACAATGAAGAACGCCCGGTCACCATCATCACCGGCCGGGTGTGGAAGCGCAAAGGCGGCAAAGCGGAAGGCGTTCATGTCATGCTGGTGGCTCCCGACGACGATTCGGCGGTGCGCCGCGCCCTCGAATCGCTTGCGGCGGAAGGTTATGCCGAGGCCGAGCTCGATCAGATCGGCGATATGGACGGCGTGCCCGATGACGAGCCGCATCTGTCGGCCTATCAGGGCGCGCTCGAAGGCGAAGTCTCGATCGTCACGTTCGACGCGCCGATCTGAGAATCAGGTCCGGACACGGCTTACGCCGGCCGGACCGCCGCTCCACCTTTCGCAACTTGCCCGGTTGTCTTTCTCGCGCCTAGAAAAACCTGTCCTTCCCATTCCGGAGCCCCCAATGTCGTCAAACAATAACCCCATCAACATAGGTATCGTCGGCGTCGGCAAGATCGTCCGCGACCAGCACCTGCCGGCGCTAGCCAAGGACCAGAGCTACCGACTCACCGCTGCCGCCAGCCGGCATGGCAAGGTCGACGGCATCCCGAACTTTCCAACCATCGAGGCGATGCTCGACGCGGTGCCGGAGCTTGAGGCCGTCTCGCTCTGCATGCCGCCGCAATTCCGCTACGACGCCGCGCGCACCGCGCTCGAGGCAAGGAAGCATGTCTTCCTGGAAAAGCCGCCGGGCGCAACGGTCAGCGAGGTCGAAGACCTGAAGGTGCTGGCCGAGAAAAACGGCGTCTCGCTATTTGCCAGCTGGCACTCGCGTTATGCGCCGGCGGTGGAGGCCGCGCGCGGTTTTCTCGCATCGACCCAGATTCGGTCGGCGGCTATCGTCTGGAAGGAAGATGTGCGCCGCTGGCATCCGAACCAGGAGTGGATCTGGGCGCCGGGCGGCTTCGGTGTCTTCGATCCCGGCATCAACGCACTGTCGATCGCAACCCACATCCTGCCGGCGATGTTCATCACCTCCGCCGTGCTCGACTTTCCTGAAAACCGCGCTGCCCCGGTCGCGGCGCAAGTCGCTTTCCGCACGTCGAACGGATTGCCGGTGACGATGGACCTCGACTGGCTGCAGACCGGCCCGCAAAGCTGGGACATCCTGGCCGACACGGATGCCGGCAAGATGGTGCTTTCCGGCGGCGGCTCGAAACTCGCCATCGACGGCCGCGTCGTGCATGAGGAGCCGGAAGCGGAATACCCCATGCTCTACAAGCGTTTCGCCGAGATCGTGCGCGCCGGCATCTCAGATGTCGATCTCGCGCCGCTGCAGCATGTCGCCGACGCCTTCATGCTCGGCAAGCGCAATGTGGTCGAGGCGTTTTTCGACTGACCTTCAACTGACAATCGCAATCGCAAAGCCGTCATAGCCCTTGGCGCCTACTGTCTGGATGGCGGTGCCATCCAGGCGCTTGTCGCCGCCTATGAATGAGAACGCCGCCCGGGCGCCCACGACATTGGCGTCATGCCCACCGCCGTCGATCACCGCGCCGTCGCGGATGACATTGTCGCAGATGATGACTGTTCCCGGCCTCGAAAGCCGCGTGGCCCAGGAGAGATAGTTCGGGTTGTTCGGCTTGTCGGCGTCGATGAAGATGAGATCGAACGGCCCGGCATTTCCAGCGCTTAGCGCGGCCAGCGATTCAAGGGCCGGCCCGACCCGCAGTTCCACTTGGTTCGAAACCCCTGCACGTCCGAAATTCGACCGCGCGACCTTGGCGTGATGCGGGTCAAGTTCAAGCGTCACGATCTTGCCGTCCATGGGCAAGGCGCGCGCCATCCAGATCGTCGAATAGCCGCCCAGCGTGCCGATTTCGAGGATCTTCTTCGCACCCCGAATCCGCGCCAGCAGTGAAAGCAGCTTGCCCTGCGCCGGCGATACGTCGATCGGCGGCAGGCTTTCGTCACGGTTGGCGGCGAGAACGGCGTCAAGGGCTGGATCCGCTTCGAACAGAGCATCAACGATGTAGTCGTCGACCGCAGCCCAGGTCTTCCTGCTCATCGTTTCTTCTCCGATCAAAAGCCGAAACGCGAAAATGTAGCCCCGGGGCCCTTCTTGCCGCCATGGATACCAACTTCGCCACGCTCCGGAAAACAAAAAAGCCGCCGGGTTACCCCGACGGCCTTGTTGCCTGAGATTTCTTGCCGCCGCGCTTACTGCGCGGCGGTTGTCATATCGGCCAGCATCGGCTCGGCGATTTCCACACCGGAGGCCTTGCGGCGCTCGTCGATGATGAGTTCGTCGCGCGAGGTGGCGATGCGCCGGATCTGGCTCATCGTGCCGCCCGTACCGGCCGGGATCAGCCGGCCGACGATGACGTTTTCCTTCAAGCCCTGCAGCATGTCGGTCTTGCCGGCAACCGCGGCCTCCGTCAGCACCCTGGTCGTCTCCTGGAAGGAGGCGGCCGAGATGAAGGATGGCGTCTGCAGCGAGGCCTTGGTGATGCCCAGCAGCACCGGCTGACCTTCGGCCGGCTTCTTGCCGTCCTCGATCAGGCGCTCGTTGACCTCTTCCAGTTCGATCACGTCGACGTGGTCGCCCGGAATGTAGGTCGAGTCGCCCTGCGTGGTGATCTCGACCTTCTGCAGCATCTGGCGAACGATCACCTCGATGTGCTTGTCGTTGATCGACACGCCCTGCAGGCGGTAAACTTCCTGGATTTCGTTGACGAGGTAGGAAGCAAGTGCCTCCACGCCCTTGATCGCCAGGATGTCGTGCGGCGCCGGATTGCCGTCGAGGATGTAGTCGCCCTTCTCGATGACGTCGCCGTCCTGGAGGTGGAACGGCTTGCCCTTCGGGATCAGGTATTCGACCGGCTCGAGCGTCGAGTCATGCGGCTCGATGATGATGCGGCGCTTGTTCTTGTAGTCGCGGCCGAAGCGGATCGTGCCATCTATCTCGGCGATGATGGCGTGATCCTTCGGACGACGGGCCTCGAACAGTTCGGCAACACGCGGCAGACCGCCGGTGATGTCCTTGGTCTTGGCGCTTTCCATCGGAATACGCGCCAGCACGTCGCCGGGACGAACCTGCGCACCTGGCTCGACCGAGAGAATGGCCTCGACCGAGAGCAGGAAGCGGGCATCGCCACCCTTCGACAGCTTGCCGACCTTGCCCTTGGCGTCCTGAACGACGATCGCCGGCTTCAGATCGTTGCCGCGCGGCGTCGAACGCCAGTCGATGACCTCACGCTTGGTGATGCCGGTCGACTCGTCGGCCGTTTCCTGGACGGAAATGCCGTCGACCAGATCCTCGAACGCCACCTTGCCCTCGATTTCGGTGAGGATCGGGCGGGTGTAGGGATCCCACTCGGCGATACGCTGGCCGCGCTTCACCTTGTCGCCATCGTCCACGAAGATACGCGAACCATAGGTGACACGGTGCGTGGCACGCTCCTTGCCGGCCTCGTCGAGGATCAGCACCGCCATGTTGCGGCCCATGACCATCTGCTGGCCGTCGGAATTGCGCACCACGTTGCGGTTGCGGATTTCGACCTTGCCCTCATAGGAGGCTTCAAGGAACGAACTATCCACCACCTGCGCGGTACCCCCCATGTGGAAGGTACGCATGGTGAGCTGGGTGCCCGGCTCGCCGATCGACTGCGCCGCGATGACGCCGACGGCTTCACCCTGGTTGACCGGGGTGCCGCGCGCCAGATCGCGTCCGTAGCAGACCGCGCACACGCCGACCCTGACCTCGCAGGTCAGTGCCGAGCGGATGCGGACCGACTGGACGCCGGCCTTTTCGATCTGCTCCACGTCACGCTCGTCCATCAGCGTTCCGGCCTTGACCAGCAGGTCACCGGTCACCGGATGGTTGATGTCATCGAGCGCGGTGCGGCCCAGCACGCGCTGGCCGACCGAAGCGACGACCTGACCGGCATCGACGATCGGCTGCATGGTGAGGCCCTTGTCGGTGCCGCAATCCACGGAGTTGACGATGCAGTCCTGCGCCACGTCGACCAGACGACGGGTGAGGTAACCCGAGTTCGCCGTCTTCAAGGCGGTGTCGGCCAGACCCTTGCGGGCGCCGTGGGTCGAGTTGAAGTACTCGAGCACGGTCAGGCCTTCCTTGAAGTTCGAGATGATCGGCGTCTCGATGATTTCACCCGACGGCTTGGCCATCAGGCCGCGCATGCCGGCGAGCTGACGCATCTGGGTGGGCGAGCCACGCGCACCGGAGTGCGACATCATGTAGATCGAGTTCATCGGCTTCTGACGGCCGTTGTCTTCGAACTCCACCGCCTTGATGCGGGCCATCATCTCGTCGGCGACCTTTTCGGAGCACTTGGCCCAGGCGTCGACAACCTTGTTGTACTTCTCGCCCTGCGTGATCAGGCCGTCATTGTACTGCTGCTCGTATTCCTTGGCCAAAGCCTCGGTGTCGGAGACCAGCTTGATCTTGCTGTCCGGGATCAGCATGTCGTCCTTGCCGAACGAAATGCCGGCACGGCAGGCGTGAGCGAAGCCGAGCGCCATGATGCGGTCGCAGAAAATGACCGTCTCCTTCTGACCGCAATGGCGGTAGACGGTGTCGATCATCTTGGAGATGTTCTTCTTGGTCATCTCCTGGTTGGCGGTCTCGTACGGCACATTGACGTTCTTCGGCAGAAGCTCGCCGATGATCATACGGCCAGGCGTGGTGTCATGGATCTTCGACACGACCTTGCCTTCGGCGTCGACCGTGCGGAAGCGGCCCTTGATCTTGGCGTGCAGGGTCACCGCCTTGGTCTCGAGCGCGTGCTGGAGTTCGCCCATGTCGGCAAACACCATGCCCTCGCCCGGCTCGTTCTGGTTGACGATCGAGAGATAGTAGAGACCCAGAACCATGTCCTGCGACGGCACGATGATCGGCGCGCCGGAAGCCGGGTGCAGGATGTTGTTGGTCGACATCATCAGCACGCGGGCTTCAAGCTGCGCTTCCAGGGACAGCGGCACGTGGACCGCCATCTGGTCGCCGTCGAAGTCGGCGTTGAAGGCCGTGCAGACCAGCGGGTGCAGCTGGATCGCCTTGCCTTCGATCAGGATCGGCTCGAACGCCTGGATGCCGAGGCGGTGCAGCGTCGGCGCACGGTTCAACAGAACCGGGTGCTCGCGGATGACCTCGTCGAGAATATCCCAGACTTCCGGACGCTCCTTCTCGACCAGCTTCTTGGCCTGCTTGACGGTCGAGGAGTAACCCTTGGCGTCGAGACGGGCGTAGATGAAGGGCTTGAACAGTTCGAGCGCCATCTTCTTCGGCAGGCCGCACTGGTGCAGCTTGAGCTCCGGACCGGTGACAATGACCGAGCGGCCGGAATAGTCGACGCGCTTGCCGAGCAGGTTCTGGCGGAACCGTCCCTGCTTGCCCTTCAACATGTCGGACAGCGACTTCAGCGGACGCTTGTTGGCGCCGGTGATGACGCGGCCGCGACGGCCGTTGTCGAACAGTGCGTCGACGGCTTCCTGCAGCATGCGCTTTTCATTGCGCACGATGATGCCGGGAGCGCGCAGCTCGATCAGCCGCTTCAGACGGTTGTTGCGGTTGATGACGCGGCGATAGAGATCGTTCAGGTCAGACGTCGCGAAACGTCCCCCATCCAGCGGAACCAGCGGGCGCAGGTCCGGCGGGATAACCGGAACCACCTTCATGATCATCCATTCCGGACGGTTGCCGGATTCCATGAAGTTCTCGACGACCTTGAGCCGCTTCAAATACTTCTTCTGCTTCAGCTCGGACGTGGTCGAAGCCAGCTCCGAACGCAGGTCGCCGGCGATCTTCTCCAGATCCATGCCGGCCAGAAGGTCATGAATGGCCTCGGCGCCGATCATGGCAGTGAAGGAGTCCTCGCCATACTCGTCGACGGCGATCATGTACTCTTCCTCGCTGAGCAGCTGGTGCTCCTTCAGCGCGGTGAGGCCAGGCTCGGTGACGATGTAGTTCTCGAAGTAGAGGACGCGCTCGATATCCTTCAGCGTCATGTCGAGCAGCGTGCCGATGCGCGAAGGCAGCGACTTCAGGAACCAGATGTGAGCGACGGGAGCGGCGAGCTCGATATGGCCCATGCGCTCGCGGCGGACGCGCGACAGCGTGACTTCGACGCCGCACTTCTCGCAGATGACGCCCTTGTACTTCATGCGCTTGTACTTGCCGCACAGGCACTCGTAGTCCTTGATCGGGCCAAAAATGCGCGCGCAGAACAGACCGTCACGCTCCGGCTTGAAGGTGCGGTAGTTGATGGTCTCCGGCTTCTTGATCTCGCCGAACGACCAGGACAGAATCTTCTCAGGGCTGGCCAGTGAGATCCGGATGGAATCGAACACCTGCGCAGGCGCCTGCGGATTGAAGAGATTCATGACCTCTTGGTTCATGCCGTTCTCCTTTTCGGGGTCCTCGAAAACCCCTTGCATCTAGTCGCGGGCCAAACGCCCGCCGTCTTTGTCGGCCACCGGCCGTCGAATTCCTTTGGCGCGCCGCAACTTCGTGCGGCGCGCTGTAGCCTTTACTCAGCCGCGTCGGGCAGCCGAACCGGGGCGTCGTCGAGCTTGGTGTTCTCCAGCTCGACATTGAGGCCGAGAGACCGCATTTCCTTGACGAGCACGTTGAAGCTCTCCGGAATGCCGGCCTCGAACGTGTCGTCGCCGCGCACGATCGCCTCGTAGACCTTGGTGCGGCCGGCGACGTCGTCCGACTTCACCGTCAGCATTTCCTGCAGCGTGTAGGCGGCGCCGTAGGCTTCCAGCGCCCAGACCTCCATTTCGCCGAAGCGCTGGCCACCGAACTGCGCCTTGCCGCCCAGCGGCTGCTGGGTGACGAGCGAGTACGGACCGATCGAACGCGCGTGGATCTTGTCGTCCACGAGGTGGTGAAGCTTGAGCATGTAGATATAGCCCATCGTCACCTTGCGATCGAACGGCTCGCCCGTGCGTCCGTCATAGAGCTGCGACTGACCGCTGGTGTGCAGGCCCGCCTGCTCCAGCATGATGTTGATGTCAGCCTCGTGGGCACCGTCGAACACCGGGGTCGCGATCGAGACGCCGCGGCGCATCTGTTCGCTGAGGCGAACAATGCTCTCGTCGTCATACTCGCGGATCGGCTCGTTACGGTCATTGGCCGGCATGAAGCTCTCGAGCGTCTTGCGCAGCGGCTTGATGTCGCCGGCGGCCTTGTACGTGTCGATCAGCTCGCCGATCTTCTTGCCCATGCCCGCGCAGGCCCAGCCCAGATGCGTTTCCAGGATCTGGCCGACATTCATGCGGCTCGGCACACCCAGCGGGTTGAGCACGATATCGGCATGCGTGCCGTCCTCGAGGAAAGGCATGTCCTCGACCGGAACGATGCGTGACACGACACCCTTGTTGCCGTGACGGCCGGCCATCTTGTCGCCCGGCTGCATCTTGCGCTTCACCGCCACGAAGACCTTGACCATCTTCATGACGCCCGGAGGCATTTCGTCGCCGCGCTGCACCTTCTCGACCTTGTCCATGAAGCGCTGCTCGAGCGCCTTCTTGGAGTCGTCGTACTGGCCACGCAGGGCTTCCAGTTCGCTCTGGAGCTTTTCGTTCTCCACGGCGAACTGCCACCATTGCGAACGCGGATACTCGTCGAGCGTGTCCTTGGACAGCGTCGAGCCCTTCTTGAAGCCCTTCGGTCCAGCGATCGCTTCCTTGCCGACGAGCACGTCGGAAAGACGCGCGTAGACGTTGCGGTCCAGGATGGCCTGCTCGTCGTCGCGGTCCTTGGCGAGGCGTTCGATCTCCTCGCGCTCGATCGCCATGGCGCGCTCGTCCTTCTCCACACCGTGGCGATTGAACACGCGCACCTCGACGACGGTGCCGAAAGTGCCCGGAGGCATGCGCATCGAGGTGTCGCGCACGTCGGAAGCCTTTTCGCCGAAGATGGCGCGCAGAAGCTTCTCTTCCGGCGTCATCGGGCTTTCGCCCTTCGGCGTGATCTTGCCGACCAGGATGTCGCCCGGCTGCACTTCCGCACCGATATAGACGATGCCGGCTTCGTCGAGGTTCTTCAGCGCTTCTTCTGAAACGTTCGGAATGTCGCGCGTGATTTCCTCCGGACCGAGCTTGGTATCGCGCGCCATGACCTCGAACTCCTCGATGTGGATCGAGGTGAAGACGTCGTCGGCCACGATGCGCTCGGAGAGCAGGATCGAGTCCTCGTAGTTGTAGCCGTTCCACGGCATGAACGCGACCAGCACGTTGCGGCCGAGCGCCAGATCGCCGAGCTCGGTCGACGGGCCGTCGGCGATGATGTCGCCCTTGTTGACCCGGTCACCCATGCGCACCAGCGGACGCTGGTTGATGCAGGTGTTCTGGTTCGAACGCTGGAACTTCATCAGCCGGTAGATGTCGACGCCGGACTTGCCCGGATCGAGATCTTCCGTCGCGCGGATGACGATACGCGTCGCGTCCACCTGGTCGACGATGCCGCCGCGGCGGGCGCCGATGGCGGCGCCCGAGTCACGGGCGACGATCGGCTCCATGCCGGTGCCGACGAACGGCGCCTCGGCGCGCACCAGCGGCACGGCCTGACGCTGCATGTTCGAGCCCATCAGAGCGCGGTTGGCGTCGTCGTTTTCCAGGAACGGGATCAGGGCCGCGGCTACCGACACCATCTGCTTGGGCGACACGTCCATCAGGTCGACGTTTTCGCGCGGCGCCATCATCACTTCACCGGCACTGCGGCAAATGACGAACTCGTCGACGAAGCCGCCATTCTTGTCGAGCTCGGCATTTGCCTGCGCGACATGGTGCTTGGCTTCTTCCATCGCCGAGAGATAGACGACGTCATTGGTCAGCTTGCCGTCGACGATCTTGCGGTACGGGCTCTCGATGAAGCCGTACTTGTTGACGCGTGCGAAGGTGGCCAGCGAGTTGATCAGACCGATATTCGGGCCTTCCGGCGTTTCGATCGGGCAGATACGGCCGTAATGCGTAGGGTGCACGTCGCGCACTTCGAAACCGGCGCGCTCGCGGGTCAGACCGCCCGGTCCAAGCGCCGAAAGACGACGCTTGTGGGTGATCTCCGACAGCGGGTTGGTCTGGTCCATGAACTGCGACAGCTGCGAGGAACCGAAGAACTCGCGCACGGCGGCGGCCGCCGGCTTGGCGTTGATCAGGTCCTGCGGCATCACCGTGTCGATCTCGATCGAGGACATACGCTCCTTGATCGCGCGCTCCATGCGCAGCAGGCCGACGCGGTACTGGTTCTCCATCAGCTCGCCGACGGAACGCACGCGGCGGTTGCCGAGATTGTCGATGTCGTCGATCTCGCCCTTGCCGTCGCGCAGTTCGACCAGCGTCTTGACCACGGCCAGGATGTCTTCCTTGCGCAGCACGCGCACGGTGTCCTCGGCCTTGAGCTCGAGGCGCATGTTCATCTTGACGCGGCCGACAGCCGACAGGTCGTAGCGCTCGCTGTCGAAGAACAGCGAGTTGAACATGGCTTCGGCGGTCTCGAGCGTCGGCGGCTCGCCGGGGCGCATGACACGATAGATGTCGAACAGCGCGTCCTGGCGGCTCTCGTTCTTGTCGACGTTGAGCGTGTTTCTGATGTAGGCGCCGACATTGACGTGGTCGATGTCGAGAACCTTGATCTCCTGCTCGCCGGTGCCAAGCAGCACCTTCAGGGTCTTCTCGTCGATCTCGTCACCGGCTTCGAGGAAGATCTCGCCGGTGGCATAATTGACGATGTCCTCGGCCAGGTAGTTGCCGAGCAGATCCTCGTCGGTCGCCTTGATCGCCTTCAGGCCCTTTTCGCCGAGCTGGCGCGCCTGACGGGCGGTGATCTTCTTGCCGGCCTCGACAACGATCTCGCCCGTATCGGCGTCGACCAGGTCGCCGACGGCCTTGAGGCCGCGGAAACGCTCGACGTTGAACGGAATGCGCCAGTGGTCGCCGGCGCGGACATAGGTGATCTTGTTGTAGAAGGTCGACAGGATCTCTTCGCCATCCATGCCGAGCGCCATCAACAGCGACGTCACCGGAATCTTGCGGCGGCGGTCGATGCGGGCGTGCACGACGTCCTTGGAATCGAACTCGATGTCGAGCCACGAGCCGCGATAGGGAATGACGCGCGCGGCAAACAGAAGCTTGCCCGACGAGTGCGACTTGCCCTTGTCGTGGTCGAAGAAGACGCCCGGCGAACGGTGCATCTGCGAGACGATGACGCGCTCGGTGCCGTTGACGATGAAGGTGCCGTTCAAGGTCATGAGCGGCATGTCGCCCATGTAGACGTCCTGCTCCTTGATGTCCTTGATCGACTTGGCGCCAGTATCCTCGTCGATATCGAACACGATGAGGCGCAGCGTCACTTTCAGCGGCGCGGCATAGGTCAGGTCGCGCTGACGGCATTCGTCAACGTCGAATTTCGGTCCTTCGAACTCGTACTTCACGAACTCCAGCATCGAGGAGCCGGAAAAATCGGAGATCGGGAAGACCGACTTGAAAACAGCCTGCAGTCCCTCGTCCGGACGGCCGCCCTTGGGCTCGTCCACCATCAGGAACTGGTCATAGGATGCCTTCTGAACCTCGATCAGGTTCGGCATCTCCGCAACTTCCGGAATCTTTCCGAAGAACTTGCGTACGCGTCTGCGGCCATTGAAAGTCTGGGTCTGGGCCATCGTCGCTCCTTAGCTCTAAACTCGGGACGGACCTCGCCGCGGTCCGCCTTGCATACCGAGCCGCCTGGGCGGCGGCTCTCTGTCTGTTCTCCGTTCGCCTTTCGGCGGCCGGCTAAAACGGGAGAAAACCCGTTTCCTGAAGGCCGGTTTTCGGCCCTCAGGAAAGAGGTTCTCGTACATCTCGCGCTACGCGTCCTCCCTCCAGGCGAAGGGAGTGGCGGACGGCGCGAGGCCGCCCGCCGCTTTTACGCTTACTTCAGGTCGACCTTGGCGCCGGCTGCTTCCAGCTGGGCCTTGAACTTGTCGGCGTCGGCCTTGGAAACGCCTTCCTTGACCGGCTTCGGAGCCGCTTCGACCAGGTCCTTGGCTTCCTTGAGGCCAAGACCGGTGATGGCGCGGACTTCCTTGATGACGTTGATCTTCTGCGCGCCAGCGTCGGTGAGGACGACGTCGAATTCCGTCTTTTCCTCAGCCGGAGCAGCAGCAGCGGCAGCGCCGCCAGCAGCGGCAACCGCCACCGGAGCAGCAGCCGAAACGCCCCACTTTTCTTCCAGAAGCTTCGACAGCTCGGCCGCCTCGAGGACGGTCAGCTTCGAAAGGTCGTCTACGATCTTTGCGAGATCAGCCATTGTTGTATTCCTTCGTTAGGTTCGAACGTGTGTTTTTGATAGCGAGGAACGGCCTCATGCCGCCTCGTCCTTCCGGGCGTAAGCGCCGATGACGCGCGCGACCGAGGCCGCTGGCGCATTGACGATCTGGGCGATCCGGGTTGCCGGCGTGGCGATCATGCCAACCAGCCTGGCGCGCAGCTCATCGAGCGACGGAAGTGTGGCGAGTGCCTTCACACCGTCGGCATTGAGCGAGGTGGTGCCCATTGCGCCGCCGAGAATGACGAGCTTGTCATTTCCCTTGGCGAAATCGGACGCGACCTTCGGCGCCGCAATCGGATCCTCCGAATAAGCAATCAGCGTCTGTCCCTTGAACAGGTCGATGATCGATGCGGAGTCCGTGCCCTGAAGAGCGATTTTGGCGAGACGGTTCTTCGCGACTTTAACGGTGCCACCGGCGGCGCGCATTTTCGACCGAAGGTCGTTCATTTGCGCGACGGTGATACCGGCATAGTGGGCCACGACCACTGAACCTGCGTTTCCGAACGCTTCGTTCAGGCCCGTGACGAGTTCGCGTTTTTCCGCTCTGTCCACTGCCTATCTCCAGTTGACCCCAATCCCGTCAATGAGAACATCTCATTTCGAGGACAGGCGTCGGGTTGCCTTTTTGCCGGCCGGGCCATCCAGTAACGGATCTCCCGAACGACGCTCGAGGATCCTGCCCCCTTTCGCCACACCGACGGACAAGCCGGCGATGCGCAGACAAAAGGCAAACACGGTTCGAACCTTTCATTGGAGCATTCGCTCCGTTGTCGGGTCTTCACCCGTCTCATGCAGGCCCACATGAATTAAGGCTTTTGGGCCGCCTGCAATCTCGGACAGGATGTCCGGAAGCCTTTCGGCTTCCGGTACCGGGCCCAGGATAAATCCGGGGCCCGGAATTCAGTCACGGATCGGCCTTGCGGCGGCCGATCCAAATGGTCTTAATCAGGACGCTGCGAGCGTCGAGACGTCGAGCTTGAGGCCCGGGCCCATCGTCGAGGTGACCGACACCTTCTTGACGTAGTTGCCCTTAGCGCCAGCCGGCTTTGCCTTGGTCACCGCATCGGCGAAGGCGCGGATGTTCTCTTCCAGCGCCTTGACGTCGAACGAGACCTTGCCGACGCCGGCATGAACGATGCCGGCCTTCTCGACGCGGAACTCGACCGCGCCGCCCTTCGATGCCTTGACGGCGGCGGCGACGTCGGTGGTGACGGTGCCGACCTTCGGGTTCGGCATCATGCCGCGCGGGCCGAGCACCTTACCGAGACGGCCGACCAGCGGCATCATGTCCGGAGTGGCGATGCAGCGATCGAAATCGATCGTGCCCTTCTGGACGATGTCGACCAGGTCCTCCGCGCCGACGATGTCGGCGCCGGCGGCCTTGGCTTCCTCGGCCTTGTCGCCACGGGCGAACACGGCGACGCGAACCGAGCGGCCAGTGCCGTTCGGCAGGTTGACCACGCCGCGGACCATCTGGTCGGCATGGCGTGGGTCGACGCCGAGGTTCATGGCGACTTCGACGGTCTCGTCGAACTTGACCGAGGAACGGTCCTTGAGCAGCTTCAGCGCTTCACCCAGGGCATAAGCCTTGTTGGGATCGATGCCTTCGCGGGTCTTCGATACACGCTTTGCAATCTTTGCCATGATCTCAGCCCACCACTTCCAGACCCATCGAGCGGGCGGAGCCCTCGACCATGCGCATGGCCGCCTCGACGTCGTTTGCGTTCAGATCCTTCATCTTGGCGGTCGCGATTTCGCGCACCTTGTCGCGCGAAACGGTGCCAGCCTTGACCTTGCCCGGCTCCTTTGAGCCCGACTTCAGGTTCGCGGCCTTCTTCAGGAAGTAGCTCACCGGCGGCGTCTTCATGACGAAGGTGAACGACTTGTCCTGATAGTAGGTGATGACGACCGGAACCGGCGATCCCTTTTCCATTTCCTGGGTCTGCGCGTTGAACGCCTTGCAGAACTCCATGATGTTGATGCCACGCTGACCAAGCGCCGGGCCGATCGGGGGCGACGGCGTAGCCGAACCCGCGGAGACCTGAAGCTTGAGCTGGCCTGCAATTTTCTTAGCCATCTCTTTTCCTGCCTTTGTCTATGCCGGCCCCATCTCGGGAAACACCGGCGGTTGCAGTCTGGTGGTGCGGTTCGCGCGGCCGGCTAAAGCCACATTCGCCTCCCACCGTTCTCAGGCCATGCGTTTCCGCACCGCCCCCCTGATCGCCAGACCGGCATCAGGGATTTCGGATCAGCCCTTTTCGACCTGTCCGAATTCCAGATCGACAGGCACGGCGCGCCCGAAGATCGAAACTTCCACCTTGAGCCGCGCCCGCTCCTCGTCCACTTCCTGGACGAAGCCGTTGAACGACGCGAAAGGACCATCCGAAACGCGGATCGCCTCGCCGATCTCGAAAGTGACCGAGGGCTTCGGCCGCTCGACGCCTTCCTGCACCTGGTTCAGGATGCGCTGCGCTTCCGCCTCGGTGATCGGCACCGGCTTGGAGTCACCGAGAAAGCCGGTGACCTTCGGCGTGTTCTTCACGAGCGAGAACACGGCGTCGGTCAAATTGGCCTTCAGGAGCACATAGCCCGGGAAGAACTTGCGCTCGGCATCGACCTTGCGGCCACGACGAACTTCGACCACCTTCTCGGTCGGCACCACGATCTGCTCGATATCGGCGGACAGGCCCTTCTGCTTGGCCTTGTTCTCGATGTCCTCGGCGACCTTCTTTTCAAAGTTCGAATAAGCGTGGACGATGTACCAGCGCGCAGCCATTTTTTTAGACTTCTCCGTAGTCGCCGGACTTAGCGTCCAATGCCCAGAATCTGTTCGATCGCGAGGCCCATCAACTGATCGGCGCTAAAGAAAAAGATCATCGCAATCACAGCGAAGGCCAGAACCATCACCGTCGAGATCATCGTTTCGCGCCGCGACGGCCAAGTCACCTTGGCGGTCTCCGAGCGAACCTGCTGGAGAAAGACGAAAGGATTTGTGGTTTTCGAAGCCATATGCCGCTCTGTCTTCAAGACCCGTTGGCCGGGTCCCCTGGATGATCCCGCTGGCCGGGACGTGCCGCCTGAGCCCAGTCTCGCGCCGAATCAGCGCAATCATTTCGCCCATGCAAATCAGACGCGTAAAGCCGGCTTCCCAGCTCCACGCGTCGCGTGTCTGTTCTGTCTACATAAAACCGATTCTTGATCCACGCAAGTGGCAAGTGTCCGCTTTATGACCAAACGCCGCCTCGGAACCATCCAGTCGTTCCGTCCCGGCTATGGCGTCCTTATGCCCCAATCGGCCTAACATGGCAAGCGTGTCGCCGATTTTCAAAGGGCGGTCCGCGGAATCATCATTTCTGACGGCCATTTCGAAATGGCACGGGCAGCAGGGCTCGAACCTACGACCTGCGGTTTTGGAGACCGCCGCTCTACCAACTGAGCTATGCCCGTATCGTGCGCGCCTCGGCGCAGCAGGGGCTTCCTAAAAGCTTCCGCGCTCTCTGTAAAGAGTGGTTTGCACGCAAACGCGCCTTCATCCCCTTTGCCAGAAATCCGGATAGGTCACGACCAGCCCATCGCGGTCGATCTCGAGATGCTCGATGCCAGGGCCGTCCCACTCGCGCCAGCGCACGATCTTGAAATCGTCCGACATCAGTCCGCACTCCGAGGCGGCTGGAAGCTACTTTGTTTCCGGCGGCGTGTACGGCCCGCCCGGCACGCCCCAGCCCCAGGCAGGCATCGGCTCGGTTTCCGGATCGCAGGTCTCGCCTAGATTGGAGTTCATCTTGGCCAATCGGGATCCCCATTCGACATAGCCCATGAAGGCCGAGCGGAATTCGGGATCGTCCGGCAAGCCGACCTCGTCGGCTGCATCGGCGAGCAGGTTGATCCAGCGGCGGCGCTGCTCCTCGGTCAAGTGCTTGCCCAGATGATGCATGACCATCTCGCGGTGGCCGCCGAATTTCTCGCTATAGATCTTCGGTCCGCCGAACACCTCGCCGATGAAGGCCGCGACATGGGCGGGATGGTCCGGCGACATCGTCTTGAATACCGGCCCGACGACCGGGTCCTTTGCCACCTTGTCATAGAAGGTCTGCGTCAGCCGGTTCAGGGCATCGCTGCCACCGGCCCATTCATAGAGTGTCGGAACATCCCGGCTCATTATCGATCCTCCGCCAGCCCCGGCGCCACCCGCGGCGACGATAGCGGAAAGATCGAAGGCAGCTCAACCTGCCTCGATGGCCAGTTTCGGAAAGCCGCGCACTACAGCTTTGCGGGCGCTTCGGCCGCCGCGTTGGCGGGCGGCAGGCCGCGGCAATTATCGGGCCTGGGAACGGCCTTGCAAATCGTGGCGCCGGTCAGTGCGTCGACCGATTGCGGTCCGGTTGTCAGTCCCGCTTTCAGCATGATGTCCGGTTCAAGCCGGCGCTCGGCCGAACGCCCCGCGATCGCCTTGAACAGAGCGGGACCGATCGCCATCTCCTCGAGATACGCCTTGACCATCTGCTTCTGTCCCATCGGGTACAGGCTGAGCCGCGCCTGCGGACCGACAAGCCTTCTCGCGCCGCCGGCAAGCATCAGCGCGCAGGCCGTATCGCACTCCACGCCCGCATCGATGCTCAATCCGGCATAGGCACCCTCCTTGGCCAGGCAATTCCATGCCCCTGGGTCGCAATCGACGAAATCGGTCCGGCCCACGGTGACGTCGAGCCTCCTTTCGTGGATGAGCCGGCCCGCCGCCAGGGCGCCGGACAGGTCCCCTCCCCGTGAGCTGATCACGACAGGCAGGCGCCGATCGCCAAGTGTGGCGAGCAACTGGCGCAGCTTCTGCGGTGTCTGGCTCGTAATCACGCCTTCCGCCGAGATCCATTCCGGACAGTCGGGATTACACAGCGGATTGCTGCCGCGAACCACGACAAAACGCATGTCCGTGCCGGCCTTGGCGGTTTCCGGTCCAGCCGGCACGACATCCCCGGGCGTGCCCGTCGCAGCAGCCGATGGCGTCGCATTGTTTGCAGGGCTCGGTATCTCCCGGCAATTCGCGGCCGGCTGTTGCGGCGCGCACAGGCCGGCGGAGGTCAACAGATCCGCCGCGTCCCGGCTGGTCACCAGCTTCATCGCCAGCATATCGTCGAGCGTGATCTGGCGGATGTCGCTGGCCGGCGTGGCCTTCATCATTTCCAGCACGCCGTCGCCTATACCCATTTCCCTGAGATAGGCCAATAGCGTCTTCTCGACCGTCTTGCTCATCTCGTAGGTCTTGTAGCTGCCGGCATTTTTCCGGCTGACCACCTTGGTGTTGATCACCTTCTTCTTGCCGTTCACGATCCGGTAGGTGGTCCGGTAGAGCAGCTTCTCGCGCTTGTAGGTGGTGGTGATCTGATGGACGCCGAGATAGGCGAAATCTCCGACCACGCGGCGGATACCGCCGGAAAACATCAGCGGACAGGCCGAATTGCACATGGCCCCGTCGTCAAAGGCCATGCCGAAATAGCCGGCACCCTTGCCCTTGTTGTCGCTGCAATTCTTCGCCCCAGGCTGGCAGCCGGTAAACACCGTCACGCCGACGGCGATATCGAGCTTGGCCTTGCGGATCATCCTGCCAAGTGCGAGTGCGGCATCGACATTGCCGCCGGGCGAGCTGACGACGACAGGCAGTTGCCGTCCCTTCAGCGTTTTGAGCGTGCGTTTGAAGAGTGACGGCGTGCCCGCCGCGATCGTGCCTTCAGCCGATACCCATTCCGGACAATTGGGCTCGCAGCCCGGCGCATTGCTGCGCACGACGGCGAAGCGCATCGGTGGGATGTCCAGCGACTGCTCCTGGGCCCGGGCCGGCAGGACAGGCAGCACTATGGCGGTCAACAGCATGAGGCGAACCAGCGCCCGCAACCACCATGCCTTCCCATTGAAACAGCGCCCTGGAACCACTCTTTCGCCAAGCTCCCGCAATGCAACCTATACTAGTTGCCGTGATAGCGCTTGCAACAGGGTAGGCGCAGTTCCGATGTCACGCAGCGACGTAAACGAAAAGGGCGGCCCGAAGACCGCCCTTTCCTTGTCGATCCGGCTATTGCCGGTCTCGATTATTCCTTGATGGTGACGACGATGCCGGCACCGACGGTGCGGCCGCCTTCACGGATGGCGAAGCGCAGCTTCTCTTCCATGGCGATCGGCACGATCAGCTCGACATCGACCGTGATGTTGTCGCCAGGCATGACCATCTCGGTGCCAGCCGGCAGCGACACGATGCCGGTCACGTCCGTCGTGCGGAAGTAGAACTGCGGACGGTAGTTGGTGAAGAACGGCGTGTGACGGCCACCTTCGTCCTTGGTCAGGATGTAGGCCTCGGCCACGAACTTCTTGTGCGGCTTCACCGTACCGGGCTTGGCCAGAACCTGGCCGCGCTCGACACCTTCACGATCAACGCCACGCAGCAGCGCGCCGATGTTGTCGCCAGCCTGGCCCTGATCGAGCAGCTTGCGGAACATTTCCACGCCCGTGCAGGTCGTCTTGGTCGTCGGACGGATGCCGATGATTTCCAGCTCCTCGCCGACCTTGACCACGCCGCGCTCGACGCGGCCGGTCACGACCGTGCCGCGGCCCGAGATCGAGAACACGTCTTCGATCGGCATCAGGAACGGCTTGTCGAGCGGACGAACAGGCGTCGGGATGTAGGCGTCGACCTGAGCCATCAGCTCGCGGATCGCGTCCTCGCCGATCGTCTTGTTGGAATCCTCAAGCGCGGCCAGTGCCGAACCCTTGACGATCGGAATGTCGTCGCCGGGGAACTCGTTCTTCGACAGCAGCTCGCGAACCTCGAGCTCGACCAGTTCGAGCAGCTCGGCGTCGTCGACCTGGTCGACCTTGTTGAGGAACACCACGATCGACGGCACGCCGACCTGACGGGCAAGCAGGATGTGCTCGCGGGTCTGCGGCATCGGGCCGTCGGCGGCCGACACGACCAGGATCGCGCCGTCCATCTGCGCGGCACCGGTGATCATGTTCTTCACATAGTCGGCGTGGCCGGGGCAGTCGACGTGAGCGTAGTGCCGGTTGGCCGTCTCGTATTCAACGTGAGCCGTCGAGATGGTGATGCCGCGTGCCTTCTCTTCCGGCGCCGCATCGATCTGGTCGTAGCGCTTGTACTCGCCAAAATACTTCGTGATCGCCGCCGTCAGCGACGTCTTGCCATGGTCAACGTGACCAATCGTGCCGATGTTCACATGAGGCTTAGTGCGCTCGAATTTACCTTTTGCCATAGTCTCTTTCCTTGGACGGCCTTGACCTTCAGTTCAGTCGAATGCGGGGCGATTAGCGACAAAGGCCAAAAAACACAAGCGTCTTTTGGCCGGGTGCCGTCTCACTCAGTCCGAACCTGGGATCCGATTGCGGGGATATGGCGCTGATATAGGAAGGCGATGGGTGAAATGGAATGGGCGACAGGCCGATCGATCGAGGCCTGGATCGCGTGCTCTTGCCGGCCAATTCCTGTCTCGGCCACGGTCGGTTGATGGCCCATTGCGGCGGCCACCGAGGTCTGATCTCCTGACCCCATGCATTTCATCCCTGCCTCGATCCGCGGCCCGCTGTTCATGATCATCTCGACCGGGTCGTACCTGGTCAACGATACGATGATGAAACTCGCGACCGCGGGGTTGCCGTCCTACGAGGTGCTGTTCCTGCGTGGTGTGGCGGCAGCGCTCTGGGGCTTCCCGCTGTTGTTCCTGCTGGGCTACGGCAAACAGATCCCGTTGATCTTCGACGGCCATGTGCTGCGCAGGAACCTGCTCGAGCTGGCGGCGATCCTTTGCTATGTCGTGGCGCTCGCCAACATGCAGATCGCGGATTCCACGGCGCTGGGACAAATCACGCCACTGCTGATGCTGGTCGGTTCCTCGATCCTGTTTGGCGAGCGCATCGGCGGCCAGCGCATGGCGCTGATCGGGCTCGGCTTCATCGGCGCGCTGATGGTGGCGCAACCGACGATGCAAGGCATCTCCGTCTATGCGCTGCTGGCGCTCGGCAACGCCGCGCTGTCAGCCGCGCGCGACCTTGCCGGCAGGCGTGTTTCTGCAGAGGTGCCGGGGATGATCGTGGCGATTTCCGCCGTGGTGGTGGTGCTGATCGGCGCGGGCGCGGCGCATCTGGCATCCGAGCGCTGGGTGATGCCCGAAGCACGCCATTTGCTGCTGCTGGCCGGCGCCGGTCTTTTCCTGATCTTCGGCCATTTCTTCATCTTCATGGCCTATCGCGTCGGGCCGACCAGCGCGGTGGCGCCGTTCTATTACTGTTTTACCGTCTGGGCCGTCATTTCGGGCCTGCTGGTGTTCGGCCAGTTCCCCAATACTCTGGCGGTCTGCGGCATCCTGCTGGTGGTGGCCAGCGGGCTGACCATCGTGTCGCTGGACCAGCGCAAGCGCCGGCTGACCGTCGTCGCCTAGCATCGGCAGCCGAGCGCTTGTGTCCAATGTTGCGGAGGCCAGGTCGATCGTCTATTCGGCGATGTATCGTCTATCCACGACGCCATGATCAATCAGCCAAGGAGCTCCCCATGACCGATTTTGACCAGAACAAGAACTCCGACGCCGAGCACAAGGCCGCCATTCGCAAGTCGCTGATCGGTTGGGCGGTGTTCATCACCGGAACGCTGATTTTCTTCGCTGCCGCCGATGCAGTGCTGATGCCATAGGCAAGCCCGAAGCCGGTCTCGCCCCAGCAGAAATTCGAAATTTCAGACGATGCGGCCGGCGCTTAAAGCGTCCGCCTTCCGCTGAATTGGTGGTAGGCCCACAGCACAACTACCGCGCCCACCACCGCGACGATCAGGCTGGGAATGTTGAGGCCGGTGACACCCACGCCGAAGAGTTGGCTGCAGATCACGCCGCCGACAATGGCGCCGACGATGCCGAGCACGACATCCATGATCAGACCCTGGCCGGTCTTGTTGACGATCTTGCTGCCCAGGAAGCCGGCGATGGCGCCGAGAATGATCCAGCTGATGATACCCATTTTTTCCTCTCCATCCCCCGCCATCGCGACATTTTCATATGATTGTCAAAACCTCAAGCCAGCTTGAAATTCCGCCCGGATGCGCCATTGTTGAAGGTGGGCCGGGCTTGGTCGAGATGGAGGATCCACTATGGGACTTTTTGACAACGCCGTTCCCGGCGGCAACATCACCAAACCGCTGATGATCGCGCTCGGCGCGTTGCTGGTCGGAAAAATGCTGAGCGGCAGAAGTGCCGAACAGCCGGATCAGCCTCAAACGCCCGTGCCTGCCGACCCCGCCGCCAGTGACGGCGGCCTGCTCGGCGGACTGGGCGGCCTGCTCGGCAAGCTCAAGGACGCCGGCCACGGCAATGTCGCCGATTCCTGGGTCGGCACCGGGCAGAACCAGTCGATCAACGCCAACGATCTCGGCGCCGCACTCGGGCCGCAGGTCATCCGCGAGATCGCACAGCGCACCGGGCTGGACGAACAGGAATTGCTCAAGCAGCTGTCCACCGCCCTGCCCGGCATCGTCGACAAGCTGACGCCGAACGGCCAGGTGCCGCAGCAGCACCAGGTGGCTTCAGCGTTCAACAGTTGACGCGCACACCGATGCCCTGAAGCGCTGCGCGCGTTGTCGCGCAGTGTCCAGGCTTAACGATTGTGGGACGGAAATCTGGAGCGGGTAGCGGGAATCGAACCCGCATATTCAGCTTGGAAGGCTCCTAGGAACGCAACGAAATCAATGCGCCGTGTCACAACTGCTTAAATCCGTGTCACAGCTTCGGCCAGTTTTCGGCGAGCGTGTCACCCGCGAAAAGGTCACCCTGTACCCTTACTGCCCTGCGCCTCGAGAAGCTCCAACGCGATTTCAATGTTGTAGGAGTGAATAATTCCTGTGTTAACGTTTGTGGAGAATTCCGTTACAACCTCGCCGATTTTTATCTTCTCGGTGGCGGTTCTGTAGCCGCTGATGATACTCGCAATTCTAAAATCGTTTTGGTTGGGGGGTCTAAAAACTACGGGTCCACCGGAAAAGCCGGGATTGTTGTGGCCGTCTAAATATAGCAGTAAGGGGTCGAAAAGCGACGCGGTGGCTCGCTTTACAAAAGGCAAAGGGTAGCCGTCATGGGTATGAAAGTGCCCCACCCAGCCGAAGGGAAATCCCAGAAAATAGACCTCTTGGCCGTAAATCATGTCAGCTTTGCTGGCCAGGGCGGGTAGGTCTTTTGGCGTGAGCTTTGCGCCGATCTGCAAGACTGCGACGTCCAGATCACCTTCTGCCTTAGAAACCCATAAAACAGGATGCTCTACCCATTCAGAACCGCGACGAATATATATCGGATCGCCATTCTTTATTTTTGGTATCACATGAGCCGCAGTCACAAGGTATTCATTTCCATTAAAATCTATTGTGAAAGCAGTTCCTGTTCCTTGGCCATATGCGATCTGAAACACCCTGTAAATAATATTAGATGTTATCACCCCGAATCCCCCTCTCTGTCGGCTATGCGGGCTTTTAGGATAGGCCTGTCAACTTGGAAAGCTAGCCGGGACGCTGGCCGACATCTTCGGTGTAAACGAGCGTTCAAACCACGAGAATTGCGCATTCCGGGCTCTTTTACGCCGCTTGTGCCCGGATATTCCCGTCGAAACCGGCGCTGGCGAAGGTTATCTGGGCGCTTTCTGGGCGCAAGCTTAACTATTTACGTCGGGGTCGAATTGCCACCCTTATTCAAGAGCGTCGACAACTCTACTTCGAGTTCTTTGATTTTAGTAGGGAGGACGTACAGATAGGCGAAAAAGTAGTCGACTAGCTCAACCATATGCCTCGCGAGGGCTTCGCTCGGCTCGCGCTCAAGATTGAAGTGAGCGCCAAGATTTCCACCGGCGCGGACTAGGTGCGAAAGGTTCGTGAGAGGCTCTGCCAGAGTTGGATTTTTCTTCACCGTCTCGATGAGATCGTGCAGCGGAGTCCTGTCGTCAGCGTCCGGTGCGAGATATTTGAACATGCCTTCAAGTGCTCGGCGGGAGGCCGCAGCAGTGCCGGAGTAAATCCCGAAGTTGTATGAATCAATCGCCGCGATCAAAGCTCTCCGAATTGACGGGGGAATCGACTCGCTTTCTGGCGGATGAGGAAATTTCGGCCGAGCGGCCGGGTAGATGAAAATATCAATTTTATCTGCCGAAGTCACGGATTCAGGATTTACCGTCCAAATCCCTACTTGCCCCTTACATCCGGGGCAGCGACCAACACACGCCACTGAATTTATCGGTCCCGCGTCCTGATATCCTGAGCAAGTAAAAACAGCCAGCTCTCCGCAATAGGGACATATAGCACTTACCCCAGCCGGTTTGAATCTAAACGAGCTTAGCTCACCTCCTCGCGAGGCGGACGGACCCAGTTTTTGCATTACAGAATAGCCCCCACCGTATTTTGATGACGAGCGTAGGCAGAAGATCGCCCCAGATGCAAGGCGCTCATACGCGTCAACTTGGAACTAAGTGGAAAATCTCCTGGAGGGGTCAGCCTTTCGGTAGCGACATGGCTTTATGGCCTCTATTCGCAAAGTACATAATCTGCCGCCTATTTGGGATAATCGGCCTTCACCACGAGGCGCGTATACGACCGCTCTACTTGAAAAACCGCATCGTCCTTGGTTGTGCCCTCCCCTCGCAAAGAGCCTTGAAACCAGAACCACTTGCCAGCAGCCGGCCCGTGCAGCTCTTTTTTGATCCGGCCCGCATACTTGCTCTGAAACTCGGCTGAGAAGTCATATGGCACCGAGGCCCCTGCGATGAAGGTCCGTCTCCAATTCAGATGAACTCGCGCGCCGCGGTCGACAAGGCATTGGAACGCGTCTTCCTTCGTTTCGAACGTTTCCACGATCGCGCTTCCATCGACGACCTGCCAGCCGCGTTGATAGGCGGATCGGACTGTGAGGCGTTGGCTATCCACGAAACCGTTCCGTGTACCAGGTGATCTTGCCGTCGACCTTCATCGGCTTGTGGATCATGAGGCGCTTGGGCAGGTGCTCGGGATGCACTTCGAGCAGCGTGATCTTTATGTCGGGCTTGCAGCGGCTGCAGTCGAACCTCAGCTTCAGCGGGTCGGCGCCGCCGCCATAGACCATCATCAGATCGGCCGAACGGCAGTAGCGGACATTGCCACAACTGCATTCCGCTTTCACAAGCATATTGTGCCGGGTCGCCTTGCCCAGCGTGTCGATGGGATCGTGCGCCATACCTTAAAAAGAGGAACAAATTCCTGTCCGGTCAAGAGGTGCTTGACACTTTTGTTCTCATTCCGTTCACTGTCGACAGGATAGCCACACCGAAGGCTCGGGAAGCCTGTCGATCGAGGAAATGTCATGTGCGGCCGCTACACCCGATATCTGACGTGGTCGGAAATCCACCAACTCTACCGGCTCACGGCGCCGGCGGAAATCGGCCGAAATGACGAGCCGCGATACAACATCGCGCCGACGCAGGATGTTCCTTTCGTCACCGCCGGCGAGAACGGGAACCACCGCCTGCGGGAGGGGCGATGGTGGCTCGTTCCATTCTGGGCAAAGGAAATGCCCAAGGCGGCCATGTTCAACGCCAGGATTGAAGGCATCGACACCGCGCCGGCCTTCCGGGATGCGTTCAAGTCGAAACGATGCTTGATCCCGGCTGACGGCTTCTTTGAGTGGACGATCTCGCCGGCCGACGGCAAGAAGGATCCTTGGCACATCTACCTCCCCGGCCACGCTCCTTTTTCGTTTGCCGGGCTTTGGGCCCACAACTCAAATCTCGACATCACGAGTTGCACCATCATCACCGAGCCGGCCGGCGAGCCGATGAAGAACCTGCACGACCGTCAGCCGGTCATTCTCGACCAGGCCTATTACGACGCCTGGCTCGACCCGGCGACGCCGAAGGAGTACCTGAAAGACATCCTCAGTCACGACATCGACGGCCAGTTGCAGTTCAACCGTGTCGGACGCGACGTCAATTCGACCGTCGTCAACAAGCAACCGAATGACCACCCTGCCCTAGTCGGACCGATCAATCCGCTATGAGCGACGAACCCATCAAGCTTGCCGAAGGCGCGATGGCGGCGCCGCGGCAAAGTGGACGGATCGAAAATCACGTCTGCGAGTTTGACGAGTGCGGCAAGCGCGCGCCGTTCGGATTTGCAAAGCCCAGACAGCCATCGCACTGGTTCTGTTTCGAGCACCGCGAACACGGCGACAGGCATTTGGCGGGAGTGAGATGATTAGTCGACCAAAAGAAGCGGGCGAATATCCAGACCGTGTCATCGACTGCCAGGAGGCGATGGAGCCCGGCTTTCAAGCCATAGTCGACTGCATGCTGGAGGCCGGCTGGTCGCGCGGCGAAACTCTGCGGTCACTAAAGCGGCTGATCGCGGCCGATAATATGACCCAAAAAGAAAATGCAAGGACGGAAGCACAGCTTGCGATCGCTCGGGCCATGATGCGCGCCGGCAAGCCTTTTTAGGGATATCCTCTCGGGGGCTCGGGAACCTATGCCCAGCTCGCGGAATACCTGGCGGCTATGGTCATTCACGAAACGGAGCCGAAACTCAATGGTCGGGGTGGGTTTACCGCCGCGCTCCTTCATCAGTGTCTAAGGCGATCCAGGTGACAGAATTACGACTTTAAATTCTTCTCAATGTCTCTAATTGCGTCTCTTATGGTTTGTATAAACCCGAGGCTAGTTGAGGACGCCTTCAAATTCTGACGGAAAGAACAATTTTCTTCTAGGGTAAACCGCCGGTACTCCAATACATCCAAAAGAAATGAGATCACGATTGATCGCCGAACCTTTGTCATAGCCATCATAAAGTGAGGCAATTGAACAACAATCTCAAACTCTTTTTGGAGTGATTCCTCCAGATCACGGGAGTTTTTGATACCTAGGGCCGCGACATGCTCAAAGAGCCCGTAGTGGCCCACCTCCTCGCGTAACGTGTTGCCCGTCATGTCGGCAATCTGTTTGGCCGCGCTATTCACGAGCCGACTTGAATTTATGTAGGCGCCGAGATTTGCCTCGCTAACAAGCGGCAAATCGAGAAAGCCAATCGGGGGATTCGGCGCATTTTCGGCCGCGAGCTTTTTAGGCCCCATGGGCGCTTCTAGAACGATAGGTTGCTGGGCGGAAATCGCTCTAACTGCGCGTCGCCTATTGTCCCAATAGATAAGACCTAGGCCCGCGACTACGACTGCGAGCACGAACCAAGCTGGCGCGCCTAGCAGCCACGTAATCATGACGCCGACCCAGCCGATACCTTGGACAAGCGAGACGATAAAATCGACATCGCCGCCTAAACTGATAAGGCTGTGAATGATCCCCCAAAGGACCAGCAACCAACCAGAAAGTTTTCGCCAATGTCGCCAAGCCCACGCCATAGGCGTCAAGTAAGCAGGAATCCTGCAGGTTGTGGAGTCGCCACTCCTCCCGCAAGATGAAAGCCTGTGCATTGTGGGGGGATTGCGGGTATTGCTTGTCGCGCTTCTCATGGCCTTTGCCACCCATGACCTTGCCCAAGAGGTGGTGACCAAACTCCCATTGATGCAAGAAAAAGGGCGACGAGCTTTTAGTTCGGCAAACGGAGCGACGAACGGCCCTGAACTCATTCTTCCCGAAAATCCTGCAGCGAAGCGTGCCGCAAATCCTCTTCTCCGCGCAAGTGCTTCACGCGGCCGATGATGCCAGGCTTGACCCATTGCGTCGCCGGCCGCTTCATCCCCTTGGGCGCAGGCCCGGCATGCTCCTGGACCCGCTTCCACAGGCGCTCGCGGATAGCCCGACTGGGATTGATGAAGGCCGAGCCGACATAGCGGCCGGTCGCCCGATCGGCCATCAGGGCAAATGCCGGCTTGCCGGCCTCACGCTCGACGCCAAGCAGCTCGTATTCGTCGACCGAGTAGCATTTCGCCTTCAGCCAGTTCGTCGACGGGCCGCTGCGGTATTTGCTGTCGCGCCGCTTCGACACCATTCCTTCAAGGCCGGCCTTGTCGAGCAAATGGAAAATTGCCTTGGCATTCCCCGGCAACGGTTCGCTGAACTGGATCCGGCCGCCAGGCTCTATCATTCTGGATAAGATCTCGCGCCGCTCTTCCAGCTCCATGTCGCGCAAATCATGGCCATTGAGATGCAGCAGGTCGAAGGCGACGAAATAGAGATCATGCTGCCGCCGGGTGATCGCCTTCCGCAACTCGCCGAAATCGGAAAGGCCTGCACCGTTCAGCACGATGATCTCGCCGTCGACGATGGCGCTTTCTGCCCCGAGGCTCCTCGCCTCCTGCACCAGGTCGCGATATTTGGCCGTCCAGTCATGGCCGTTGCGGGTGTAGATGCGCGTTCCGTCTTCGTCGATGATCAGTTGCGAGCGATAGCCGTCGAACTTCACTTCGTGAATCCAGCCGTCACCTTCGGGAGGCTGCTCAACAAGGGTCGGCATCAACGGCGCGACGAACTTCAAACGCATGCACGGAACTCACACAGACCGCCGTTAAATAAGATTGAGCTACAATAGTTCCGGAACTTTTACCGCGGCGGTGTGTTCGGTCGACCATGAAGAACGATCCCGACGGACGTGCCGCCTTGCGGCTGATCAGGGAGACGGTGGAAGAGCACTGCCCGCCTGGCGTGCTGCCCAGCGAGGAAGCCGTAAATGCGCTCTATGGCCCGGGATTGATGGACGAGGCGGAGGCAATCGCAGCGGCGGTCATCGCCACTGTCAATAGATTGCAGCTTCAGACGGCGCCGAGCATCAAGGCATAGACCTAAAAGACGAAAGCCGCCCCGGCTGTGCCGAAGCGGCTTTGAAAAATTACCCACGGTTTCCGTGGGTTTTCGCTTGTGTACCCACGGTTTTCGTGGGATAACAAATCACCGAAGCAATCCCGCTTCGGCAAGGACTAGGAGGACACCATGAGCGTTAAGCTCACCTTCCAAGTCCGGATCGGAAGATGGAAACTAGCAATCTCCATTAACCGATAACCGGGGGCCGGAGAGAGCTAGCACCTCTCTCCGGTTCCTGAATATAGCGGGAACACAGCATGTCTTCAATGGACGGCAGATATGACCTGCTCATGTTACGCCTGGGCATGGGCGCGACCCAGGCTCAGATGGCCAAAGCCATGGGTGTACCCTTGCGTACCTATGAGGATCTCGAAGGCGGCAGGTCGAAGATACGCCCTATCCACATGAAAGCAGCGGCCTTTGCTGCGATCGTGAACGCGGTCGAAGCTATCGGCTACGAGAGCCTGCCTGTCGAGATTGCCGGAATCGTCAGGCAGGCCGCAAAATAAAACCCGGCCGGCCCGGAGCCATCAGACTTTTGTTACCGTTCAACGTTGATCAACTTGCGATCGACGCGATGAATGTGCATTGCATACTTCAAATGGGTGGGGACATACAGAATCATGCGTAAACTATCGGCGTCGCGACAGCGATGGCTGGTTCGACGAGCGTGGCGCTTGCAGCGCAGAACCCTTCGGCACAAAGAATGGCGCCGCGAAAAAAATCGAGCAAAAACAATTGGCAGAGAGGTCGTCTTCGAGCGTGAGGGGCGAAAATATCGGGGCCGAGTTCTCAAGCGAATACCGATGCCCACTGTATTTTGCCTGTCAGAGAATGCCGAAGAAACGCTGAAGCTTCTCTCGGACATGAGACGGAATGTTCTGAGGAAGGCCGTCGAGTATGTAACCAGAAAAAAGACAAAGAGCCTGAAGGCAAAGCCGGTGTCTGCCTACTACGACTTCGCCACCATGGATTATATTAGCCCGACCGCTGCCCTTGTCTTGGCATCGATTTATAACCAAGCAAAGAGCATAACGGGGTCCAAACTTCATACGGTCAATGAGGATGCGTGGAAGCCGGAGATTCGAGCCGCCCTGACCTCATTAGGTTTCCACGAACTGCTGGATATGCGGAAGGCCAAGTACTCGTCGCAGTCGAGCAGTTCGACCTTCGTGATCCAGAAATTCACGACAGGCAATCAAGCGGTTGGCGAGCAGGTGGGGAAACTGCAAGAGGCCCTCCACAACCTACTTCCTGACCCGCTGGGAGAGAAACTGCTTGATGCTGAGCCATACGCCGGAATGTTCGAGGCCGTTCTGAATTCTCACAGTTGGGCCTACCCTGAGGGTGAGACGTGGGAGTACCCACCGCTGAAGAACTGGTGGTTGACAGGAGCGGTGGATTTGCAAGCCGGACGGGTGACTGTGATCGTGTATGATCAAGGCGTCTCCATCCCGGTCAGTTTGCCGCACTGGCGTCATTGGGGTAAATTGGAGGCTCGCGTAAAGCGGTGGATGGCGGCGGCTCGCATTACTAGCGACGTCGCAGATGCGTCAAATGATGGTCTTGCAATCCGCTTGGCGATGACGATTTCTAAGTCGCAGACAAACTTGCAGCAACATGGTAAGGGATTGCACACCATGATCGAAGTTGCACAGCGCGCTCGACACGGACGGTTAAGGATCCTCAGCCGGAATGGGGAATACGTCTGGGAGACCGGCAGCCGACCGAAGAGTGCAACCTATAGGAACGCAATCCGTGGTACGCTCGTTGAGTGGGTCCTAGATCTATAAAGGTTGACGCGCATGGACAGGACAATCAGCATTGCTGAGGAATACACGCGATATCCCGGTCCGCGATATGCCGCGGACGGGCCGTTTAGCGGTGAAGTGTTCCGAAATGAAACTTTGGCGGTCGCACTCAGAGATGCCATTGATACCGGCGGCACTGTGACAGTCGTCCTGGACGGCGTCGCTGGGTACGGCTCATCATTTCTGGAGGAAACCTTCGGAGGTCTTCTGCGCATCGGGTTTACGCACCAAGAAGTTCGGAAGCACCTTAGAGTGATGGCGAGAACCGCTCGTTTCCAGCATCACGCAAAAACAGTTGAGAGATACATTTCCGAGGCCGCACTAGCCGTGGCCGCCTGAGTCGTATCGATGATCGTGCTATCGGGCCTGATCGGCGCGTTCATCGGTGCGGCAATAACTCTCTTTTTCAATATGTGGAAATTTCATCGGGATGAGCGCTCCGCTAGGTGCGACGAGCTATGCGCGGCCATAAACGCTGCGTCGGTGGTTGCGGCCGACTATTGGGCAAATGATTTCAAGTTAGCACCTGACCAGCGAGTCCAAGAGGCACGACTGCTGGGGGCTCAAGCCCTTATCGACGGCCTATTCGACGACCTTAGGTCGGTGGTCTCGGCCGCAGACGGAGCTGAACTCGATGATGTACTTTCCAACTTATTCGAGCAATTTACCGGGGGCGCGTTTTCCGTCAAAGACAGGCCTCCCGACCCAGCAAGGCTGTCAGCAAGCATACAGGCCGCCAGCGAGGCCGTGATCGCAATTCGCCGCAGCCACCGCCGTACCTTTCCCCTCGCAAGGCTTTTTTCGGCCTATCATGATAATCGATTGCGGGTTCTGGACATGCGGCAGACAGGCCCAAGTGTTTAAGGCCCCTTCTACCCGCCCCGCAACACTCGCCAGATATCGCCCCAATAGGCGGTAACGAGCGACGCCAGTGCAGCGGCGGCCATGCCGGTGACGCCGAGGGCGCCAAGCCCCATGAGCTTCCAGCGCGTCACTTCGGCCGTCACTTCCTGGACGCTGGTCATGTCGGCGTTGAGCTTGCTGACCGCGCTTTCGGTGGCGCTGACGCGTTCAACCAGCTCGTCGGTCTTCTGATACATTTTCGCACGACTGGCGGCGGCGCGCTGTTCCGATTGCTCGTAGCTCAGCGCGGCTCGCGCATCGCTGTCCTTGATGTCACGGCGGATTTCGGTGATGTCTCGCTGCATATCCTGCGTGGCTTGCAGCAGGCCGCCGATCATCATTTCCAGACTCTTCGTTCCTGACGTCGGCATCGTCCCCGCCCTGCTATGATTTCAGTTCAGCCCGGCGCGCTGCGCTGGCCTTGGTGTGCAGATCGCATTCCGCCCGGGTGTAGAGCTTGACCGCGCAGCCCGGCGCCACGGTGCGATCGATCTTGTTCTGGTCGGCGACCGTCTTGCCCTGTGCGCCGGGAAGGCTGCTACCGAGGGCCGAGCGTAGCGGCGCCACACCGCTGACGTCCGAAGTCGTACACGCCGCCAGCGTCAATGCACTCATCAAGAGACATGCGAGCGTCGATACCCTTGCGTATCGCATCCTGATTTCCCTTCTCGATTTTGGCGCGAACCTCGTCAGCGCCTTTGTGTTTGATGAACTCGTAGCCGGCGAACACGGCGCCCGAGATGGCAACCGCAATCGCCGTCCACGCGATGATGACAGCGACTGGGCGGGGCACGCCGACGACGCCGGCGACAAGGGTGATAAGCCAGGTCACGCCGGCGCCGTTCCAAGCGCCGCGGCGAGACGCTTGGCCTTGCGATTGGCGTACCAGCGATAGCCGAGCCCGCCGATCGCCAGCACCGCGCTTGCGAGTGCCACGACCACGACCACCTTGCCGATCCACTCGCTGGTGTAGGACAGCGGCGACAGCTGGTTCTGCAGATCATAGAGGTAGCCGGACAGACCGAGGCCACCGGTGCCGGCGCCAGTTGCCAAGTCCGCCGGCGCGGTCGACGGTACGGCGTTGGCATCATCGACAAAGGCTTTCGCTTGGCCGCCGTCGACGAAGTTAGCCGCCTGAGGCACCTGACCGGTTGCCCATGCCTGGCCGATTGCTCGGACTTCAGCAACGCGAGCCGTCCAGCCCCGGCCGAAGGTTCCGAACGTGCTGAGGTGCTTCAGGAAGGCCATGCGGGCGTTGCAGATGCGGTCGATCAGCGCGTCGTTGTTCTTGTCCGCCTTCAGCGCCGCAAGCGTGCCAATGCCCAGGACGCCGTCAATGCGGCCGGTATAGGCAGGCCGCAACGCCTGCTGAAGCCACATGATCGAGCGACCGGGACCGGAATTCACCGCACCGTCAAAAACCACGTAGTCGACGCCGGCCGGCAACGCGTCGCCCTGCACCGCGTCCCAATATTGACGATCATAGATTTCATTCAATTCGGCGGTGGTGATGCTTTTGACTGAGCGGGTGGCAAGGCCTTTGCCCTTCCGAAAGCCGTCATAGACGCGCTGCGTGACGCCCTTCATCGTCGGGCCACCGGGATCATTGGGATTGTTCGAATAGCCGCCTTCATGCGCAAGCACGCGGGCAAGCGATTCCTTTTCACGGGAAACAGCCATGAGTTTTCCTTTCGGGTGATGATGGTATGGTCGCCGGCCCCAGAGGAGGCCGATGCGATGGTGAGGAAGCCGGACAATGACGATCTGCCGGATGAAATCCCGATGGATCTCAGCGGGCCAGCCGCCGACAATGATGGGCCAACGGGGGACCTAAGCTATCTCAGCATGCCATGGGCAAAAGCCAGCGCCAGCATTCAGGCCAAGGCCTTGCGGTCATCCGAGATCAACACCTATGACGGCGGACTGCTGGCGCTCGTTGATGGTGTCTGGGTTGTGCTGAAGAGCGGCGACAGCAACGATGCCGCTGTGGTTCGGGAAGCACTGCGGAAGGTGGACTAGGCAACATCAAAGTGGCTATATCTGACCTATGGTTAAGAACAGGGCCGAACTGGTTGCAGCGCGTATTGCCGGCGTCTTGGCGGTCTTGGTCTTTTTTGCGTGGATCAGCCGTGGCGAGAGCCACATCAAGGACGGCGAATGGCATTTCTACGCGCCATCTGATCCCGTCGTGGTCAGCGACGGCACTGAGGTCGCCGGAAGCCCCATCATGAGCCGATGGAATGGCAGCGCTTGGGAATACCGGCATATGACCCAGCATGAGGAAATCGCCTTCAACGATTTGATCGGCGGGCCGCCGATGCCTACGCCGTCTCGGCCTTGAGTTCAGTTGCCGTAGGGGCAGGCTTCTTTCGCGTGGCGCCGGCCAACCGAGTAACCCATTCAGCTTTGTTGAACCGGCGCTCGATCTGATAGAAGCTGATGAAGCTGACGGGGATGACCGCCGCGAACAAAGAAAGCCACAAAACCCACTCGTTTACTGTTCCGACTAGGCCCAGTTTCACGTAGCAGGCCGCCATCACCGCGAATAGCAGTTGATGCCAGAGGTAAAGCGAATAGGAAGCGTCTCCGAAGCGGATCCATGTCTTCGAGAACGTCCACATATGCCTCATCTCGACAGCGACAAAGCCATAGACGATGAAACCGCTCGGCAAGCCGAAGCACACCGTCCGCCACATCACAGGCAAAGCCCACGCGCCCTTCGGATCGTTGAAATGATAACAGATCGCGCCGATGACCAGCCCGCCAATCCCTAAGGCCAAGGACGACAAGGCGTACTCCGAGAATTTCCTCTCGACCAGCAACGCGACGACAATTCCGAACGCGAACTCGAGCACTATAGGCGCGGTAAACACCGAATTCATGTAGATGCCGGCGCCCCAGATGCAGAGGACAATTGCCATCCAAAGAGCGATGATGGCCACGATGCGGCGCGGGAATAGCAAAATACCCAGAGCGCACACCGCATAGAATGTCATCTCGTACTGCAATGTCCAAGCAGCCAGAATGCGATTGTTCGGCTGGGCAATGAGCAGCGCCAGCTTCCACCATGGTTGCTGCTTCATGCCCGCCGGGAATAATTCAGCGGCAGGCATAAGGATTAGCACCAGCGATGCGATGAGGAACGCTGTCAGATAGACGGGGTAAATTCGGAAAACCCGCCTCACAACAAATTCTCGCAAGGCCCGCCACATTCCGGTGACGTCGGCGTTCTTCCCCAGCCTGTCGGCGGACAGGAAGACCACGAAGCCAGAAATCACGAAGAAGAGGTCGACGCCTGATGGGCCGATGGCCCCGACGTACTGCGACCAATGATTTCGCATAGGGACAAGTGGGTAGAAGGAGTGGGTGAACACCACCATCAACGCCGCGATGGCGCGGAGTCCCTGGACATTCTTGTAAAACATGCCACCTGACTATTTCTGACGGCAGGTGGCATAGCAGCACAAGGCCGACTGGGCAACTTTCACTCCCAATGAGCGTCCGACAGGCGGACGAACTTGTTCGTGGGATCAACGCCGTAGACGCGGACATCGCCGGTTGCCAGGATTTCAACCCAAGTCTGATTTGCCTGCCCTGCCGTCGCCACCTTGGAACCTACGGCAGAAAGCTGAATGTTTCGCACCGGCTTCATGTAGGTCGGCAGGGTCATAACCACCGTAGCGTCTGCGAGAGGGCCAGCATTCGCCTGGATCACTCCGTCAAGGTGTTTATAGCCGCGCTCATCAATCCAAAAGACCGCTGCAGGAGACGAAGCTGTCCAACTGTTTGCGTACCAGGAAGCCGGGACGGCCGACGTTAAAAGACTAGGATATTTCTTCGTCCTTGCCGGCGTCGCCAGCCCAAAGGCAGCTCTTGCGCACGCCTGGGCTATCTTGGTGCGAGCGGTGCGCCCCTCGTGGATATTGTCAAAGACGTTGGTGTCGACACGACTCCCACTCCACGAGGAAGCCCAAGTCAGATACTGCGCAAGAGTAGGACCGCATATCTTCCCGGCATCCACGAGGGCAACCTTGCTTCCCGCGTCCCGGTACGTTGCGACGACGCGTCGGATGATCTCTCGATACGCAGGGACAGCTGCGCCGTTGACAGAAGCCTGGCCCTGATTGACAAATCCTGTGACCGCATACCCGTCGGCTCTGGTATAGAATGCTGGCGTTAGCAAAAGCGTTACGCGAGCCCCCAGGCTCAAAGCCTGGTTGAGCATCAAACCCAGGTTTGTGGCGAACGTGGTTTGCGATGTGAGACCTTGGGCATCGTTGGTGCCAAGGCCAATGAACACATCTGTGTAACCAGTCATGTCTAAAGCAAGGATGCGAGTAAGCTGCTGAGCCAAGGTCTCACCAGCTACGGCTATGTTCCTTGTATATTCCCACTGTACGCCCATCGAACCTTGCATGATGCGCGCAATATCGTCTGGCCACCCTTGGAAAACCGGGTCCATTTTGCTGTCGCCGACGAACAAAGCGCGGATTGGGCGAGGCGCTAGGCGGGTGGGGTTCTTCACCTTCACCATGTTAAAAAAATGAGAAGTACCCGTCTGACTTGGCCCAAAAAACAGGCCTGGCCCGACATACAATGCAGGCGAAGGGAGGTCCCCTTCCGCGAACACCACGCCGTTTAAGCCAAGCTGGTATTTCGTGGGGGTGATAAGGTCTATCGTGATGGACCCTTGGGCGAAGGTGTACGACGTCTCTGGCGTTATTCTCGCACCAAAATCCGGAACATTGACTTCAGTGAAAGTGGCAGCGGCCGTCAGCTTCTTGTGGATGGCACGGGAGTTGAGAGCCGCATAGACAGCGTGGTATCCGCCATCAAAGGCAAGCACTGCAAACGGAACGTCATTGACGTTAGGACCAACTACCCACGAGTATTGGCAAGTCACCTCAGGCACGACGCCAGCGAACATAAGGACGGAATTGTCCGCCGTCGCCCTGTTGATCTGAATATCGTTGGTCGTCTTGGTGATGCCAGTTGCCGTTGCCGATGTCGTGTTGCCGTTCGGCCAGGCATATTTGAGCATCGTGACAGCCGAGCCGGACATGTCCACAACGGTCGGCTCATCATAGGCAACGTCGCCATCGGTGAGGAAATCCGCCTTTGCCACCGGTTCCGCATGGCGACGGTAGGTGACGTTGAGGGATGTGCTGATCGACGTAAGCCTACCCGCCCCTACAATGGTAATGGGGGGTCCGCCGGCAGCGACTTCCGCTGACGTCCTGTCATTGTAGACGTTCGGTCCATTGAAAGTCGGATTGCTCGTTGCGTCGATAGGGATGCCGGTGAAATCGCTCGTCGTCGCGAAGTAGAACACGCCTGTGTTCTGCCGAACCATGACAAGGGTTTCGCCATTCGTCAGCGCTGCCTTTGCCGCAGCCCAAGCAGCATCGTTGTCGGTGCCAGTATCAACGCCAGCCACGCCGTCATCGACAAACCCGAATTCAGTCGAGTAATGCACCGAGTCACTGACAGTGCTGATCCGACCATTCAGATCATTGAAAGTATCGCGAAGATCTTGCTTCGGCGGCTGATACGGATTGCCGGCAGGGCCGTCAGCGAAAAGCGCGTTGAAGGGTACGACTGCCATGATGCTTTCCTTTTTAAGTGACGACTTTGGGGCCGGTGGCGACGCTTGTGGTGCTCTCGACGCCGGATGCGTTCGCCGAGCGCAGCCAATAGTAATAGGTGCCGGCCGCGCGCCCGGTGTCCGTCCAGGCATCGGCCGATGAAGGCGCGCCGTATTCGGTGCGAACGAGGGTAGCGGTGCCCTCATTGTTCACTGTGTTGCGCCTGATGTTGGTGGCGACGTAGTTGCCGGAATTCGGAGTGTTCCAGGTCAGTGCGACCTGGCCGACGCCGCCCGTGGCGACAACACTGGTGACCGCGGCCGGCGGGGTCGTATCGACCGTCGATACCAGCGTCACGGTGCTAGTCCAGGTGCCGTAGCTATTGTCGGCACCGATATAGGCGGCCTGGACGTCGATCGAATTGTTGGCCGGAACCGGATTTGTGTTGAGGACGATCAGGCCGGCCGACGGCGTCGCTCCAGGGAACTTCTGCTCCACCCAGGCGCCGGGAACGCCGCCGCCGACATCCGATATCCTGTAGTGAACAACCGGCGTGAGATCGATCCGGTTTGGATCGATCAGCGCGACGCGGATGTACACGCTGCCGCCCCCGGAGACTGCCACCGCTGTATCGATGATCGGGGTCGGAATGCCGTCCGAAACCGGCTTTGGCGGCACAGGCGGCGCCGATCCCTCATCGACGGCCGGGTCCCAGGCGTCGATATCGTCGGGCATCATCACAAAAGTCATCTGGAAGCCGCCGCGCGACACCGACAGGACGGACCGGCGGTTGTTGATCAGCTTGCCGTTCAGCGACGGCAACCGACGCGGCGTGTTCAGCCGAACCCATGGCGCATAAATGGCATTGATGCCCGTGAACCTGACGTCGAGCGTGCCGCGCTTCTTGGCACGCGCACGGGCAAATTCGCGCTTGCCCAGCCGGCGGGCCTGGCGCCATTGCTGGCACCAGATGTAATTGCCGTCCTGCGGCAACACGCGACCGGCCGCGACCTGCGCTTCGGTATCCTCGAAATAGTCGGTATCCGTCGTCGTATAGTCGGTCGCCGGATAGGTGAATTTCGGGATGAACTGATTGACCTCTTCTTCCGGCAACACGTCATGCTGCACGGTGTGGCCGACAATGTCGGCATCGGTCAGCGTGGCGACGTATTTTTCGCGGAACTTGCCGGCGACGACAAGCAAGGCGCCATCGCCGCGCTCGCACATCCAGCCGTCGCACGTCGCCAGGATGGCGTTGGTGCCGCTTTTCGGATCATGCTCAGTGGTATCAAAGCCGCCGCACTCATAGCGCTTTTCCGTGCCGCCGGAAGCCCTTGGCACGTCCTCGTCGCAGACATCGGCTTCCTCCTGCCACATATCGAGCACGGGCAGCAGCGCCTTGCGGAAATCGCGCTTGGTGCCGAACGGATTGAAGCATTCGTGCCAGGCGAGGTGAAGGATCGGATTGCGCGAGAACGCCCAGGTTGAAGGGTCTTCCGGACTTTGCGACGGGTTGCGGAAATCCCAGACCAGGGCCATCTCGGCGACAACGGACAGTGCGGGCTTGCCATAAGGGAAGGACTTCAGGAAATTATCAGCTCCGGGGCCGACGCAGAGCATGCCGATGGAGGCCTGTCCGTCGCCACGATGATTGTTCGTCCAGATGCCTTGGCCGCTTAAGATCGTAACGAAATCGGCGATCGGCGTCTCAGGCACCAGGCCAAGGGCGGGGTAGACAAAGACAAGATCTCTGTCGTCGTCGACGTAGCGACCGCCGCCGGGCGATTGAACGTGACCGCCGATGACGTCAACCTTGTCATCGTTCAGATAGAAGCCAGTGTAGGCATTGATGCGATGTCCGGCGATGGCCTGCACCGAGAAAATGCGGTTGTCGAGCGCTTCCCACAGCATCATCGCGCCGGCCAGCCTGGCCTCGCCAACACCCCAGAAGCGATAGGGAATGGGTTGCGTCAGCGGCGCACGGCCGTCCTCCGGTTTCGGCGGCTTCGGCGTCAGCAGATATTGCACGCCGGCGACGATCGCCGTGGTGACGATCGCCGAGGCGATCGCCGCGTAGGAAATAGTTGCGCCGAAGAGCGAGAAACCGCCGCTGCCGAGAATGGCGGTGAAGATCGGCGTGAAGATCGGGTCGCGATGGACCGGCCAACGATATTCGCCACTCCAGCCATGGGCGACGATCTCCTGCGTCGTCGCCGTCTCAAAGGCGCCGATGCCGGGATTATAGGTGCTTTTGCGCGACGCTGTCGCCAGCGCCTGGCGTAGCGCATCGTCGAACGGGTTCACACTATGCGCCATGCCACGCCAGTCCAATCGAGATGCTTGACCATGACGCCGCGCGCCGACATGACGCCCCAGAGCGGGCCGAAGCGGATGGCCGGGATTTCCTTCACCATGGCGCCGGCGGCGTCGAAGCCGGTCATGGCCAGGACCATGCCGATATCGCCGTCATGCGGCGCCTGGACGCGATGGAAGCCCAGAGCGGAGAGCTTCGCGCCGACCAGCCGTTCGGCGCCGCCAAAGGCGCGCAGGATGGCTGCAGCGGCATCAGCGTCGAAATAGGTGCCGCGCAATTCGGCACCCGGATCCTTGCCCGTCGCGGCGACAACCCAGTCGGCCGCGAACAGCGTGCAGTCGGTGTAACCCCACTGCCACCGGTGTGGCAGCCGGATGTATTCTTGCAGCGTCATCTAATGCCTCAGTAATTCGGCCAGGCCGGCGCGACGCCGCGCGCTAGGCGGGCCGTGCCGTCGCAGAATTTGTCGGTGGGATACATCGCCTTCTGGTGTGGCCCCGACCACAGCACCAGCGACGCCCGCGACCTGGTGTTGTTGCCAGATACCGTTGCCAGGGTGATCGTTGTCGTGGGGTTTTCAGAGCCGGACACTGCCGGGCTCGATTCCGTCGGATGCGATGCCGTTCCCGTCCATAGCGCGATGATCGGGCTTGTCGGCTGGTAATAGTCGTCGAGCGTGGTGATGCCGATCTTCAGATCCTTGCCGCGAACATCCGGCATGGTGTCGAGGACTTTGGCCGCGGTGTCCGGATCGATGCCTGAGATGCCGAATTCGACACTGGAGCTTTGCCCGTTGACCAGCACCTCGAGCGTCGGGATGTTGAGCAGCCGGCCGCCGCCGAGATAGACCGTGCCGTTATCGTCGAGGCTGTCGAAGCCGGCCGGGATGTCGTTGACGCCGGCCCAGATATGCAGGCCGGGATCTGTATCGAGGCGAAAGAAGATGCCAAGCATATGGCTCGACGCCATCCGGTCGAGAACGGATTGCGGCACATATTGCAGGCTGTATGAGCCGACAAGGTCCTGCCAGGCCATGGTTCAGAAGCCCTCGACGAATTGCAGTGTCGGCGACGACCGCCAGAACCCCTGCACCTCCCAGGGCAGCGTGAAGCCGGACGGAAACTTCATGACGCAGCGCGGCCGCGCGAATTCGACCCGGGTTCCCTGGATCACCGCCTCGCGCAGCGGACGATCGAGCGAGAGCGTGTAGCGCTGGCCGGCGCGCGCCACGCCGTCGATCGTCTCAAAGGCTGGAACAGGGTCGGTATGATCCCAATTTCGATAGGCGCGCCAACCCTTGTTTGGATGGTAGATCGAAAACCAGTCGGACCAGCGCAGATTGCGGGCGGCACCATAGATTCGAAGCGTGACCTTTCCGGCATTGAGCGCTGCGGCATCCATATTGGCAATCACCGTCGTCTGGCTGTAACCGGCGCCATCGGCGAACAGGGCGCCATCGGAATGAGGAATGCCGCCGATGATGGGACGCGGGATGTTGCCGGAATCGACTGGAAAAGGCCCCATCCAGTCCGACTTGATCGGCACATTCATGAACCGCACACCGCTGTTCATCCGGGCAGCAACCCAATTGATATATTCGTGCTCTTCGCGCGCCTGCACGAAGCAGCTTTCATAGGAGCCGACAAGCATGCCACCGCCGCTGGTTTCGATGGTGACCGATTCCCCAAGACCGTTGCGTCCGCCCTCCAGCCCGCCGCCCTTGGTGTCGAAGGACAGACGGGCGGGTTTCAGAAAGTCGATGTCGAGCGTGGGGAGATCCGTATAGCGCCCCATCGCTCAACCCTTCTGCGACGTGTAGCGCCGCTGAGTCTCGCCAAAGCCGCCGCTGACCTGGCCCTGGTGATACTCGCTGATCGCCTCTTGCGCGCCCTGCCGCGACAGCGTGCGGATATGGTCATCGCCGCTGGCGCCATAGATGTGCGTGTGGAGTTCTATCTTTGTCGGTTGGGCTTGTGCCGGCCGATTGGCATTGGCCGCCATGCGCATCGAAACATCATGCGGGATGACACGCGAGCCGCGCGGCAGGTCGACGATCTCGCCGCCCTGCTCGTTGATCCGCGCCAAGCCGCCAGGAGCAAAATCCGTGCCGCCGGCGAAACCGAAGAGTTTCGGGATGAAGCCGAGCAGCGAGCCGAGAAAGCCGCCACCGGAAGATCCTGATGCCGCGCCCCCGCCGGTATAGCCGAGGATGTCGGACAGCGTGGTGTTGGCCTGGAAATTCTGCGGCTTGAGCCCATCCAGGATGGAGGCAAGACCGCCCTTGCCGTCAATGCCGCTGGCAAGGCTCTTCACCGTGTTGGTGACGGTACTGTCGAGACCGCCGAGACTGTCAGACGCCTTGGCGACGGCGGCGTTGAATTTGTCGACATAGACCGATCCCGACGTGCCCAAAACATCCTTGGAATTGGCGCCGGTGGACAGCGGTCCGCCAGTGAACCATGCCGATGCGGCGTCCTGCGGATTGCCATACTTGGACAGGTATTTGCCGAACTGCTTTTCGAAGATCGCGTCCTGTGCGCCTGGATTGGACAGGAAGTCTTTTGGCGACATCACCTCGCCGAAGGTCTCTTTCGACCAGGACGGCAGGTTGCTCTTCATGACCTGGTAGGCGCCGAGCGCCTGGTTGCCATTTTTCAGCACAGGACCGAGCGCCGAATAGCCGCCGCTGCCTGCGCTCTCGATCGAGCGGATCGCCGCGGCATAGGATGCCATGTTGCCGACGGCGGAGAGAGGCGCACGCGTGACCGCGCCGGCCGCATAGTTGTCGTTGGCGGCCGAACCGAAGATCATGTCGGCGAAGCCGCCGGCGGTCCCGAAGGCCGCGCCGCCCGCACCCGGCCGCTGTCCGGTGATCGCCGATGCAAGCCAGGACGCGATGGTGTCGAAGATCTTGCCCAGCTGATCGTCCATCGACTTGGTCAGCGCGTTGAGGATCGACGTGCCGAGCGCCTTGCCGACATCGCCGCCATTGCGCAGCAGCTCGGATTTGAAATCGGTCAGGAAGCCGGTTGCCAATTCCTTGGCATCGCTGAATTTGGCGATATCGCGCACCTGCTGCGCCGCCGGCGAATTGAGGTCGACGGCGAGACCGGCACCCTGCTGGCGCGATGCGATCTGCTGATCCTGCGCCGAACGGAACATCTGGTCGCGCTCAAAGGCAAGGTCCTTGTCAAGGCGCGCGCGTGCCAGGGCCTTCGCGACCGCGCCATAGGCCTTTGCCTGCTTGTCGATGATGGCGACCTGGTCGGGGCCGAGTTCGATGTTCTGCGCAAGCGCGGCATTCAGTGCCTGCTGCTTGAACGTGAAGGCCTCCAGCGCCGCACCCGTCAGGCCGAGCGCCGTCGCCTGGTTCTGCAGGTCTGATATCTGGCGCGACGACGACTTGCCGAAATCATTCATGAAATCCTGATCGGCCGGATTGTCGTCGACGCCACGGAAATGCGGGATGGGGATGTTGTTGCCGGCGAAGGTCGGGCCGCCGACGCCGCCGGCATCGGTGAACACCTTCTTGACCGCTTCGCGCAGCCGCTCGGCGCCCAGCTCGGTCAGTTGTAGGTTTGCCTGCAATTCCTTGATCTTGTCGAACAGCGGATTGTTGTCGAGTACGTCCTGAGTCTTCTGCAGGCCGGTGACATCGTCCGGCAGACGCACGAAGGGGATACCGCCATTGATGCGAGGGTCGGCATAGCCCTGCCGTTCGAGGTCACTGCGCGTGAACACCTGCTGGTTGACGCTCTTGCGCAGTTGAAGGCCGGCAATGGCCAGTTCGGATTCCTGCAGCTTGATCGACGCTTCCTGCCGCTTTAGCTCCAGTTCCAGCAACTGTTTCTTGGCGTCGAATTCCCGCTGTGTGCTGGCGACGATCGACGCCGACGCGGCCGATTGCGCGTCGGCGGTCGTGGTGATCGCCTTCTGGTACTCGCTCTGGATCGAAACCAGATCCTTGATCTTGCCGTCGATGGATTCGACCGAGGAAGCCTGTGCGGCAAGTGCACGGGTCGCACTGTCCACGCCAAGCGACGCCTCGGCGGAAAACGAGGCGATGAGCCTGTAGGCGCCGTATATGGCGGCAAGAGCAGCTATCCACGGCCCGGCGGCGCGCGCCACGCCGCCAAGGATGCCGACGCTATCTTTCAGCAGCGCGTTGAGCCCACCTTGTGCGGCATACATCTGGGCAATCTGCGGCCCTTGCTGCGCCGCGATGATCGCCAGCGGCGTGCCGGCGGCGAGGCCCTGGCCGATGTCGAAGGCCTGGTAGCCGAGGTTGGTGCGGCGGAAGGTATCGCTGCCGCCATTGTTGTTGGCCGGCGCGATCTGTTTTTGCGCGGCGAGTTTGGCATTCGCGGCAGAGACCGCCGCGGCAAGTTCGGTCTGGCCACGGGCCATGAACAGCGACGCGTCGCCTGCAAGCTGGAATTTCCGGTAGATGCCGTCGAGGATCGGCCCCGCCTGTTCCATCTTGATCTTGCCGCTGTCGATGCCGCGCGACAGCGAGTTGAGCGCCGAATTCATGCGCTGCGCCGAGGCATAGCCGTCGACGAACTGCCGCGACAGGCGGGCGAGCACGTCGCCGGACTGGACGATCTTGGCATCCGTCTGCGCGGCGGCGGCGGCAACCTCGCGGTTGGACGCCACCATGGCCTTGTCGGCCGCGACCTTCTGCTGGGCGCCAGCCGTGTATTTGGTGGCGTCAAGCTCGGGCGCGACCCGCAGGGAAGACAATTGCTGGACCATGAGAATTCCCGCATACCTATGAGGATGGAGGAACGCTTTCTGGCGGAGGCTTGTCGCGCTTAACGACATGCAACAGCCAGGCGTCGTCGAGGATCTTGAGAAAGGCCCGGAACAGCTTGAAGTCGTCGCCCGATATGCCGTGGTCGTTGGCGTAGGCCCGGATCACCATGTACGGGATCGGACCCTCGCCACCCATGGCGCCATAGAACCGGTCGAACCGGATCGCTTCCCACGCCTGCCAATAAAGCCGGTGCCAGGGCTCCGGCTCGAACTCTATGCGACCGGCGGGAAACGCTGCCTTGATGACCCAGTCTTCCGCGTCTTCTTCGGCCGCCAGCTCTTCAAGCCAGTCCTGCCGTTCGGGGTCTAGGCCTTCTCGCCAGATCCTGTCGCGGAAGGCCTCGAGGAGTTTTTTCCCGCTTCCTCGACGAACTCGACATCGGTGAGCGAAACCATGGCGGCGCAGTTCTGGACGGCGGCAATGAAATTGCGGCCTTCCGGCTCGCACATCATCCCACTTGCGACTTCCTCGCTGTAAGGCTCATCGAAGCCGCGCCAGTCGTGCAGGATATGTTTGTGCAGCAGCTTGCCGACCTCGACCGTTCGGATATGCGGCGGCACCGGGACGCCCTTGTAGGCACGGGCCAGACGCTGCTCCATCAGGGTAAGCGCAGTCTGATAGGCGGGCAAATGCAGCGACGAAACGTTGAACTCGACGCCGGGGAAATCCGGTGATGGAATCCAGTCGCCTTTTTCTTCACGCGACAGATCGGCCTTCACCGATGAAAGCTTGATGGTCATTGGTTATCCTTTCGGGAGGATTGTGGCCGGAGCGCCCGAACGCTCCGGCCGTTCTCGCAGAAACCAGTCTTGGCAGACTGATCAGTCCTGCCTTTCGGGGGCAGGTTCGGAGGCCAGAGCGGCCCTGCCGTCATCGCGCGCCTTTTGCGCGAATTCGGCCGGCACCGGCGAGGACAGGATACCGGCGCGGAACGCAACGGCTTTTTCGTTCCCTGTGGCCCAAGGATCGGCGCGGAAGTCGGTGAGCGGGAGGATGGCTACAGGTCCAGCGCCGGTCGGCTGGGCGGCTTTATTAAGCTTGCGCATCAGGGTGCATCCGTCTTGGTGATAGTGATGGTCGCGGCCGAGCTCGAGTCATAGAAGCCCTGGAAAGGAACTTCGATGACGACAGGCTGGCCGTTGCCGGGAGCGGCGGGGCCGCCGTCGAGGAACTTCACCTTCGGCAGGGCGAACTGCAGCGAGTTGCCCGCTTTGTCCTGCAAGGTGAAGCCGATCGTCACGTCCTCATGATTGAGGATGGCGGTGTAGGCGGCCAGGCTCTCGAACAGCACGGTCATGGTGCCGCTGACTTCAAACCGGCCAAGGCCGTGGCCATACGGCGCGTAGGAGCCGACGACGTCGACCTGGTAGATGTTGTTGGTGATGCGCAGGCTCATCGCCTGCACCTTGGGCGACGAACCCAGGGCCGCAGAGGTAATCGACAGGGCCGCGACATTGAGGCCGGCGCTGAAGTCTTCCGTCGTGGTCGGGGCGGCATAGGTGGCGCCGGCGATGATGGCGGTGGTCGGGGTCGGGCTGTCGATGCCCATGATGCCCCATGACGCCTGCACCGGGGCGCGGGAGCGCATGTTGAGGTCGAGCGTGTTCCAGCGGCAGCCGGTGTACCTGATATAGCTGTCGGTCGCGCCCTGCTCATAGGTGAATTCCAGCGCGCCGGTCTTGTGGGTGATGCCGTTCTTCAGCACGCCGGTCACGAAGGTCGAGCAGAGCAGGCGCTCCAGCCAGGTGTTGTACGTATTATAGGAAAACCGGGTTTCGATCGTGCCGGTGACCGCACGGCCGACATCGGTGATGCCGGGCACGTTGCGATCGGAGCGGACCTCGTCGGAAATGTCGGTCTGCTTGTTGATGCGCACGCTGGCCGTGCGATAGCGCATCACCTGGAATGGCGGGGTGGCCGGAATGGTGCCGGGCGTCGCTTCCGACACGTCGGCCAAACGGACTTGACTGCCGTCAGCGAACGACATGGTGCTTCTCCTTTGGTTTTCAGAAAGACCGGTCGAGGCCGGGGTTAGGTCGTCGGGGTCGACGTGATGTCACGGCGGGTCCAGAAGATGGTTCCCGCGGTGGAATAATAGTTCGGGAAGTGCTGCCCGGGAGAGCCTTCGCCGATCGACATTTCCGGCATGAACAGGTTGCCGATCGGCTTCTCGCGGAAGAGATAGAGCAACTGGTTGGCATGGACGCGCCCTGCCCTGCTTCCGCTGCCGCTCGGCGTCATGACATGCAGATAGGTGACGCCGCGCTCTTCCCACGCATTGGCCCCGGGCGCGCCCATAGTGTCCTGATTGTAGGTATCGCCGTAGACCTCGACGTAGAGCCATGCCGGCGTATTGGCGTCGAGCAGGTCCTGCACGAATTCATTTTCATAGCGGACCGGCAAGGCGCCATCGCCGGCGGCGTAGTCGTCGAGCACACCCTTGAACGCGTCGAAGGCTTCGGGGCTGGACATCAGTTCACCGGGTTGATGATGATGGAGGGATAGCTCAACACGCCAGATTTGCGGCTGATGCGGTCATGGCTGCCGCGCCCCTTCAGCCGGTATGGCATTCCGGAATGGATGCCGGCCGGCACGTCGAGAAACTTCGACGTGAAGGTGAAGGCGCCGCGAAAACGATTGGCCATTGCCCGCGCAGTGCCGGCGAACAGGACGCGTTCCGCCACGCCCAGCATGCCGACTTCAGCCTTGCGGACATAGGGCTGGAAATTGGTGATGATGATCTCGGCATCAGGCCGGATCCTGGTGAAATCGGTGACGACGGTGCGCCCGCCAACAATGACGATGAACGACGAGGCGAACCGGCCGGACTTGCGCGGCGAGCGCTTCTGCAGCTCTTCCAAAGCCGCCTTGATCACGAGGTCCCAGTTGGTGAATTCGTAGACGATCGCGCCCGGTGCCCGGTAGCTTTCCTCGGCGGCATCGGCGACGCCGTTGACGATGCGCGTGTAATTCGGCGTGGCGAGGCCCTCGGCGATGACGCGGGCGACTTCTGCCTTGGCGAAGGCCGCGACCTGGCGGTTTATCTCATCCGGTTCGAGGCCCGCCGTGGCGACACGCAGATCGCGTTCGAAGAATTCGAAGCCGGTCGCCATCAGCCGGCCACCGTGAGATTGACACGCACCACGACGCCACTGACGGCGATCGGGTCGGCGAACATGATCTGCCGCGGCTTCCCCTTGACGACAAGGAAGTCATTGACGCGCGGAATGCGCGGATCGACGGCGCCAGGCGTGACGGTGTGGCCGGCCGGCCAGCCCGCGGCCAGAACCTGGGTCAGCGAGATGACTGCCTTGGAATAGGCCTGCGTCGCCGTGCCGACGATCTCGGCGGCGCGAAGGCCCCGAACCGAAGCACGCACAGTGACGTCCTTGTCGGTCAAGGGCGAGCCTTCCTTGCGGCGGAGGGTGCAGTCCTCGCCGCGGCAAAGAAGTTTGTCGTCAAGCCTCGCGATCATGCCAGCCGGGGTGTCGGATTGGTCGACCACAGTCTTACCTGATGGTGAAATTGCGGAAGCGCTTCAACTGCCCGGCGACAATGTCGGGCACAGCGCCTTCGAATGACTGTCCCGGTACCGATCCGACCCACCAGGCCCGTTCGGTGCGCTCGACATCCGGGGTGTCGATCACCTCGGACTTAAGGGCAGGATCGCGCTTGCCTTCGAGCCATGCGTAACGGAAGAAATCGAGCGCAGCCTGCTTGAGGTCGCCCGGAACATCCGTGAAGCCTGCATTGTAGACGACAACAAGCTTCGTCGAGCACCAGCGGACAGGGCAGTCGTTCGACAGCCTGGTCAGTATGCCCGCCTCTGGATCGACGACATAATCTGCCGGATCAAGCGTGGTCGAGCGATCGTTCACACTGGCAATCGTTACATTGTGCCGGCGCCCCAAGACCAGACTGTCGGCGCGAACGCCATAGAACGTTTCCGACAGCGTTTCCTTGAGCAAGGTCGGCTCGCCGCCGGATGCGAAAGCGATTTTGCATTCCGCCATGATCGAGGCTGCGATGCGCAGACCCAATGGCGACAGGACGGCATCCTGACTGCCATCTGTCGACGCCAAACCTGCCGCCACCCGCATTTCCTCAGGCGTAAGCAGGGCCAGCGACGTCGCTGCAGTGGTGACAGTCAGGAAGGAGCGCATGAAGCAGGTACCTATTTGCCGGCTTCGAGCAGGGCGACGATATCAGCGTCCGTTGCGGCCTCCGGAACGTCGATTTCCTGTTCTGCCGCGAGCTTTTCAAGGTCGGGGCGCGAGAGCTTCGACAGATCGGACTTTCTGCCCTTTCCACCCTGCTTCTTGCCCGCGAATTCCGCATTCTTCTGGTTGACGGCGGATTCCGCGAGTTCACCATCGATCTCGGAACCGACGGCAAAGGTCTCGGATTCGGCGCGATCGTCACGCCGGCCGATGAATGATTTTATCACAATGGCTTTCATGATTGTCTCCATGGCGATGAGACCGCCATTCTGGCGGCCTCAGGGCGTTCGGGTTTCAGTGATCAGGCGGCGTTCGGCTGGGGATTGTTGTAGCCGCGGCTCTTGATGACCGAAGCATAGAGCGGCGTACCAGTGCCGTGAGTGCCGCTGAAGTCGGCCAGGATCTTCAGGTAGCGCTTGCCGCCCTTGTAGCCATAGCGGCAGGTTTCAACGGCAGCGTGGGCAGCGACAAGCGACTTGATGATGCCGCCAGAAATGCCGGAAATTCCGAGCATGTCCGCATCCGTCACCGGCACATAGCTGGCATTGTCATCGGAATGCGTGACCTTGACCTCGATCTTGTTGGTGGCGTCGAAGGTGATGCCGCCAACACCGATGGCGAGTTCGATTTCAGCGGCATTGAACCCCTGGAGATCGATGGCCGCAGGGGTATTGTCGGCAGCCAGGACGGCAGGACCGAATGCGTTGATAATCGAGAGTTTGGAGTGAAGGTCCTTCATCGGACTGAATCCTCTTCTGGAATGATGGGAAGGGTGACGTGCGCCGCCAGGGCGGCGCACGGATACCGTCAGGCTCTCAGCCAGATCAGGTGCTGCACTTCAGCAGCTTGATCGCCTCGAAGTTCGAGATGCCGCCGCCAACGCGCTTGGTGGTGTAGAAGTGCACGTAAGGTTTGTTGGTCAGCTCATCGCGCAGGACGCGGACGCCCTGGCGATCGACGATCAGATAGGCACGCTTGAAATCGCCGACCGCTACCGGGAAGGTGTTGGTGCCGATCTCGTTCATATTGTCGTCGGTGTAGGCAGGCTTGCCGAAGATCGTCGGCACCTTTTCGTTGGCCGACGGCGGCGCCCAGATGTAGTTGCCCTGGCCGTCCTTGAACTTGCGGATCTTGGCCATGGTGGCATCGGTCGACAAGTAACTTGCATTGTTCCGATACCCCTGCTTCAGGCCATAGAGCAGGTCGAGCAAGGCATCGGCCGGGCTAACAGTGCTGGTCGGCGCCAGGAAATCGCTGGCGGCACCGGTCACCACATAGCCGACATTGCCCCACGAATAGTTGGCGTTGGCGACAGTAGGATAGGCAAGGATGCCGCGCGGACGCTTGAGGCCGTTACCCGTGACGAAGGCCGCCCCCTCTTGCTCGGCGAAGGTGATGTTGACCTCGTCGGCAAGCCACGCGCCGATGTCGATGATCCCGTCATCGAGCATGGTGCGGGTCGTGGCGGGATTGGCGTAGAGTTCCATCACCGTGAAGATCAGCTCGCGCAAGGTCGGCGTGCCGGTCTGCGGACGGGCCTCTTCCTCGCCGACCCAGCCGGAACCGGCACCACCCATGTTCACCAGCTTCTTGTATTCGCTGGTGCCGATGGGAAGGATGGTTGCGAGCTGGCGCATCGTGGACGTGACGCCCATGATGCGATCGATGGTCTTTTCGGTCTCGGTCGGCACGAGATAGCCGCCGTCCGGATCCGACTGGGTGGTGAGCGCCGCCTTGACCTGCAGTTCGCCAAGATTGCCGGCATCGCCCTTGCGGAAATAGCGGTTGAAGGCCTTGGCATGCTCACCGTTGGTCGGATCCGTCGCAGCCGAGCCGCCGCCGAGTTTCAGCGCCGCGATCGTCTGGTCGATTTCGGCCAGGGCAGTCGTCAGCTTGGTGATCTCGGCATTGATCTTGTCGACCTTTTCCGTCTGCACGACGTCCTTTTTCAGCGCCTTCAACTCGGCTTCATTCTCCGCCTTGAAGGATTCGAAGGTTTTCTGCAGTTCGGCCAGGATCTTGGTGGCATCGCTGGCATCGAGACGGACGCCGACAAGGCCGCGAGCGCGTTTGTTCAGCGCCGGCGCGCAGGTCATCGCCAGACCATAGCCGTGGTCGAGCGCATGGCCGGAAAAATGCGAGAGCATGTCGGGGCTCAGCGCGACGACGGCGCAGAGGCAGGCAACGGCAAGCGCCGCGCCCCAAAAGAGGGTGCGATTCACGTTCATGACAGGATTCCTTCTCAGGATTTGATGGTTTGGATCAGCCGTTGGACGGCCAGTGGGTCGAAGCCTGCATCTCGCGGGGCTGGTCGGGTTGCATCGCGCTGGCCCGACAGGGAATTGATCATTGAGGTACGCTCGCCGCGGGGTATTCCCGCTTTGGCAAGGGCTGCTTCGGTGCGGCGGCGCGCCAGTATCTGGTTGTCCGCCGCGTTCTTGGTCGACGCGGGTTCAGCGACCAGGTCGTTGTCAACCTTGTCGGCGAAGCCCTTGGCGACGGCGTCGGTCGGACCCATGAAAGTCTCGGCATCCATGAGTTTTTCGATGTCTGCACGGGCGAGACCGGTGCGGGCCTGATAGATATCGGCGATGGCGGAATCGAAACCGTCAAAGAGCGTCGCCGCATCGCGCATATCGTGCCGGTTTCCGACAACCATGCCCCAGGCGTTGTGGACCATCATGAAAGTCCCAAGACCCATGCTGATCTCATCGCCGGCCATGGCAATGATCGACGCGGCGGAAGCGGCCCAGCCCATGACCTGCACAGACACCTTGGCCTTGTGTTCGCGCAAAAGGTTGTAGATGGCGATGCCTTCGAACATGTCACCGCCAGGCGAATTGATCTTGACCACGATGTCGTTCGTGCCGATCGAGCGCAGGGCATTGGCCATGCGCTTGGCGGTAAAACCTCCGCCGCTCCAGAAATCCTCGCCGATCACGTCGAAGACGGTGATCGTGTTCGCATCCTGGTTGTCGGCCGCGAGCGGCTGCTCGCTCCATTTGGCCAGCACGTCGGAGGGCGCATCCCACTGGAAGTTCTGCGGGCGCTTGATGCTCTTCGCCTCGGGCAGTTGGCGCAAGCTCATGGGTTCGGCTCCGGTTGATTGGAGGAATTTCCGGCGGTATTCGGCGGGTCGTAAAAGCGCTCGCCATTGCCATCGGAACGCGGATTGATGTCTTCGAGGCCGCGAACCTCGTCAGGATTGAGCCAGCCCCACTGCAACGCGGCCTGGTAGTATTCCTTGCGCGCCTTCAGATCGCCGCGAACGAGCGCAGATCGGTTGAAGCGCGCGTAGAGCGCCGGCTCATTGTCGTCGTCGAGGATGCGATTGATGGTTTCTTCCCAAGGTGTCAGCTCATCCTCGAGGGAGAAAGTGACAAAGCCCTGCGTCTGCTGCTCAAGCCCGGTGCCGAAGCTCGTCTGCTTTTCGATGTCGCCGATCATGTGCGGTGGCACACCGTAAAACATGGCGATTTCGCTGCGCGAGAATTTCCGGCTTTCAATCCACTGGGCGTCGACAGCGCTGAGGGCGATCTGCTGGTATTCAAGCCCCTCTTCGAGGAGCATTGTCGTGCCTTCGCTGTCGCCGCCGCTGCGATAGGCTTCAAGTGAGGCTTTCAGCCGCTGATAGGCAGGATCCGACAGCGATTTGCCGGGCGGCATCTTGAACGCGCCGCTGGCCCGATTGCCATTGCGGGCAGCTGAACCGGAATACTGCTCCTGCGACAGCGCGGTGCCGATCGTTTCACGCGCATAGGTCAACGGCGTGACGCCGTGGATTCCGTCGAGCGTCAGGCCGATCAGGTAGAAGATGTCACGGTGCTGGAAGACAACTTCTCCGCCGCCCGGCTTGCGGTAGACGAACTCCAGGGCCATGTCGTTGCGTTGACGCACCTCGACACGATCCGGATGAAGGGGGATCAGAGCGACCACCTGGCCGAGCGAGCGAACAATCTGCGCCACGCCATGACCGCGAAGCAGTTTGTGTGCCTGCATCATCCGCTTGAACTGGCTGGGCGTCTGCCAGCGGTTCGGGCGGCGCTTCAAGACACGCGAGAGCTGGTGATCGTCGGCATCTTCCCTGACCTTGGCACTGATGCGGCGCTTCAGGTCGAGCGGCATTGTCGCGGGCGGTCCAGACAGGATACGGACACAGGCAAAAACGGACGCCACGCGCAGCGCGCGATCGGGCGTGACAGACTGCCCCGAGGTCGACATATCGCCGGCGCGAATCGCGCGCTCCAGATCCTCCGGCGTTATGATCAATTGACCGGCGCCGGCCGACTGAATTGCTGATGCACGCGGCTCGCCCATCGTCGGCTCGACATGCACCGGCATCGCGACCGGCGCGGCGTTCCGTCCAAGCAGCCGATCAATCAATCCCATCGTCAAACGACCCTGATTCCGCGCTCGGCATAGACCGATGCTATTGGCGCTTCCGGATTCTTCACCATCATCGTCACCGCATCGAAGAGCGCCATTGCCGGGTCGATCTTGGCGTCGCCGGCGGTCTGTTTGGTGGCACGGATGGCGGTGGCGGTCGGCTCGATCTTGAGGTTGGCGACACACCACGGCATCAACGGGCCGCCGGCGTGACGCAGCATGCCATTCGACAGGCGCCGTTCAGCCGTCTTGATGGCGTTCATCAGGGCAAAACCCTGCGGCACGCCGACCAGCAGGCCGTTTTCCTGAGTGATGTCGATCTCGGGCGAGGCCAAGGCATCGACGAACTCGCCGAGGCCGGCCGGATCGACTGCCACGGATGACAGCAGGCCCGAAGCTTTGACGGTACCGATGATGTCGACGATCGACGCCAAATCCTCGAGGGCGGCATCGACGATCGTCAGATGTCCGGCCTTGTCGAAGTCGGTGAGGACGGGCGCGATCTTCTTGCGCCGCTTCAGAACGTCACGATGACACCAGGCATGCGACCAGGTCAGCCAGCGCTTCATCTTCACCAGCGACTCCCTGCCGTTGACCATCACAGGGATTTCGATCTCGTCAGGTTCGCGGCCGACCAGCGTCAGGCCGAAGAGATCGTCGAGGCCGCCGCCGTCGACACCGACCACAACAACCTCGGAACGCTCCAAAAACCGATCCAGTGCTGCAAAGTGGTCCAGGACGGCGAGCTCCGGATCTGCTGCACGCTCCCAGTAATTCGCCCCAGGCCAGCGATTGCCGCGCTGGCGCATGCCGATCTCGACATTGAGATGCTTGGCGAGGAAGGTCTGCCAGGTGTCGCCTTCCTCATCTTCGCCGCTCTGGATCTTTAGCAGCTTGCGCTCAAGCCAATCCTTGCGGACCGAACGGCCCATGTTCGGATTGGTGACGTACCAGTTTGCCGGGTCGAGATAAGCCTCGCTGTCGATCATGGGATCGGGGAATTCGTAGAGAACGCCGAGGCTGGTCGGATCGTCAATCTTGCCGTCGCGAACATCGCGGAAATAGTCGAGCTTTTCCTTGAACACGCCCGCCGGCGGCTCATCCGACTGCGTCGTGATGTAGATCACGAAACCTTCCGGCCGCGAGATCAGGCCGCCGGTGGCCTCCTGCAGCATGGCCGCCGCATTGGCCTTCTTCCCGAACAGCCACAATTCTTCGATCAGGACGAACGCCGCCTTCTTTCCCGCGGCAGTGTTGGAATCGGCGCTGACGATTTTCAGCACCGCCTTGGTCAGCGTGTGGGTGATTTCCTTGGTGTTCTTGTTGACGTGCAGCAGGATCGTCAGATCGGGGTCCGCCGCGACCATCGACGCGGCGGGGTTGAAGGAATTGCCGGCGACCTCTTGAGTAGGCGCGAGGATCAACAGCTCCTGATTATGGCGCCAGTTCCTGATCAGGGCCGTCAGCATGATCCCAGCCGCGAGCGTCGACTTGATGTTCTTCTTGCTGATCAGCAGAAAGAACTCTTCGATCACGCGCTTGGCAAATTCCTCGTCATAGGCGCCGAAGATCGCGGAGACGAAATCGAACACATACTGTTCGCAGGATTCGCCGAATGTCGGGTGCCGGTGGCGGCCCAGCTTGCGGTCGTAGACTTGCGGCAGGTCCGTAATCTGCAGCGACTTGAAGACATCGAGCGCCGCTTCGGCCTCGGTCGGAAACAGCGGGGCAAATGGGATCAGGCTTTCGCGGTTGACGATGCGGCTTTCCCAGTCGAGACACGCTGTACTGAACCGCGGCATGAGATTACTCGCCGTCGTCGACCGCTACGGCCTGCCCATTGCTGGCCACAAGCCGAGGTGCGGCGGGCACGGCATACTTTCCGCCGATGGCTTGGGCGCTTTCCAGCCGCTGATCCTTCTTCGAGACGTAGCCGCGAGCGGCAGGCTGATTTGCCGCCTTGCCTTGAAGGTCGCGCGACACGCGTTCGGCGCTGACGGAATCGAGCATTCGGAGAGAAGCCGAGAGTGCAGCGGCATTGCCTGCAAGGCCCTGCTGGATTTGAGCGGTGCGCAGCTTCGTCCGGAGCCTGGACAGCAGAACGTCCCTGTTCCGCGTCAGGTGCAAATAATGCTTGCGCAAAGTCGGCACGGAAATCCCGAGCGTCTTCGCAACTTCCCGATTGGTCATGCCAGATGCCAGCAACACCATGATATTTATGATGTTTTCTTCTGTCGGCTCATGCTCCGGCCGCCCTGCCTTTCGTGGGGCAAAGTCGAACGGGTTGCCGAACAGGTCAAAATCCTGAGCCAAAAGAAAAAATCTCCAGATGAGCCCCATGCGGTTGGAGGCCCCATGGCGGTCTAGAGATTTGACCCGCCCCCCCTTGATCGTGATGAGAGGCGTGCCGCTCTGGCCGCGACGGTCTTGCGGGTGTGGTGCGAGCCGCAGAGGCATTGCCCGTTGGCTGCGTCGAGGAGAGCGCCACCATCGCGACGCTCGACGATATGGTCGGCGAACAGGCGGTGCGCCGGTGCTGCCTTGGTGCAGCGACGTCCATTGTCTATCGCTTCGCATCGGTAGCCGGCACGGCGATACACAGCATTGCGCCACTGCCTGTACTCAGCCGATTGCAGCTCGGCGTCGGCGACCTTGGGTGCCACCTTCACCGTTCGTGTGTCGATCGAGCGAATGGCCGGAGCCATCGTCTTAATCTTCGCCATGATGTCTGGAATCTTATCCATCGCGGGGAAGCTGGGTTGCTTCCCCTGGGGCTGATGGCGCGGTCCACCTGTTCGGCGTGCGACTCTTTCAGCTCGTCCTAGGTCGGACTCGCTAATCCAGTTTGGTGACTTCCGCAAGAGCGAAGCCGATCGGCGTCTTGCGACCGAATATATCGACCTCGACGTGCACCTTGTGCTTGTCGCCCAGCATCAGCACCACAGCCTCGAAGCCGGCGAACGGACCGCTATCGATCGACACCTTGTCACCGGCCTTCAGCGCATTTGTCAGAACGGCTATGGCTTCAGGATCATTCTCGATACGTGCTTGGAATTTAAGAATTTCCTGTTCGCTGACAGGGCTTGGACCATCACAGCCACCGATGGGACCGAGCACGCCTGAGACCGTCCGCAGGCCGGCCCATGTTGCTGCACACGACACCACTTTGACGAAGATGTAGCCCGGAAAGGATGGCACCCGAACAGGCTCCAAAGACTGGTGTTTGCGCCTGCCGCGACGCTTCGCCTCGCATTCCGTGTGCAGCATGACGCGCTCGACGTTGGCCTCGCCAAGCAACTTATCCACAGCAATGTCGGCGCGGTCCTCGACCCGCAGCACGTACCAACGCGCCTCCGGACCGTCCTGACCAGCCGCGGCGAGCATCGCCTGCTCACGGCGTGACAGTGCGATTCGCTTGTCGCTCTTCTGCCAGGCGCGGTCGACATTGATTACCTCGCCCGTCGAGCGATCCACCCAGACGTGTTCACGCTCACTCAGCCGCTTCACGTCCGCCCGCATCATTGTTTCCTCGCACCGCCTGTTCGAATTCCGCCAATCCAGCCGGCCCGCCTGCCGGGAAGTAAGCCACGCGTCCCGGATCCGGGAGCCACGGCCATCCCTGCTGCTGGAAATGTGCCTTCCAGTCATCCCATTGCGAGGTATCAACCGGTACGGCCACCATCCGGCTCTTGAGCGCATGGAAGCGCTCGCCGAAGCGATGGCCGCGACCTTGGCGCGCATTGGCGAACAGGAAGAACAGTTGCGGCCAGCGCTCGGCGAAAGCCGTCGCCTCCGGATTGGAAGGGCCTTTCAGCACATGCCCCATCACCCACGCCATCCACACCGGCCCGAAAGGCGGCGCATAGTCGTCGGCCCTCGCCGCCGCCTGTGCCTTCGCTGGCAGCTTTTCCCAGCGCTTTTCGGACAGATACACCGCGAACGTGCAAATCACCGTGCGCCCGCCCACCTTGGCGCTGGCCACGTAATCGGCCATGCGGTCGGCGGCGGCATCGCGCTCCTCGTCGGTCAGCTTGCGCGCCTCGGCCAGCGCTTTCGGACCGCTGTCGCTGATGTAGCTCGGCCAGGCCGGATGCGTTTTCTTCAGCCAGCGCTCGATCTGTTTTTCAAATTCCCGCGCACGCTCTCTCTCGACGTTAACAGGGGTCGTTAGAGAAGTGTCGTTAATAGGTGCCGGTCCTGGACCGGCAGGGGGTGCCGGTTCTGGACCGGCAGGGGGTGCCGATATACCGGCAGGGGTGCCGACTGGCCGACAGGGTATTTCCGCCGTGGAATCAGCCTGTTCGTCAGCCTCTTTCACCAGAGCCAGGTTGGGATGCACAGGATCGAGAATGACGCGATACCAGTGCGCGCTGTCGCGGCCGGAAATCTCTTCCTGCTCGTGCTTTTCGAGATAACCGGCCTTCACCAGCCGCTCGACCGCCTCGAACACCGTCGAGCGAGCGCAGCCCATTTCGTCGGACATCTTCACCTGACTGCGCCGGCACCAGCCGAGATCGTCGGTGTGGCGCCCGAGCACGCAAAGCACCTGCAGGTCGCGAGGCTTCAGCGATCTGTCGGTAGCGGCGCGTGCCGGGATGATGGAAAGGCGTGGTCCAGTCACTCCGCCGCCTCCTGGTAGCGCATCAGGTGGCCGCAGTTCGCCGCCACCAGCGCTGCCGCCATTGGCGGCGATACGCTGTTGCCGCAGCAGGCGATCTGGTCGCTCTTGGGCAACGGTTTGCCGTTGAATTCGAATTCGATAACATAGTCGGGCGGGAAGCCCTGCGCCGAGAACAGTTCGCGCGGCGTCAACATGCGCATGCCGATGTCGATCATCGTATAAGTGTCGCCACCGATATCGACCGTCACGAACTCGCGCTCATCCCAGAAGCCGTGCTGGCGCAGAAAGTCGGCGACCTGGCGCGCTCGCGCGGCTTGCGCCTCGGTGAAAGGCGGCCAGCCGCATTCTGCCTCGACGAAACCAAAGCGATCCTTCGTCGTCACGGAATGGCAAGGGTCATCGACACGCGCGCCGTCCCCCGTGCCGTAATATTTCTGCATGAACGGCGCGACGACGCTGATACCTGCACCACCGGCCGTAATCGTATGCGTCGGTTCATCAGCACCGTTGAACGGCTTGCCAGCGTTGCGCATCGTCATGAGGTGCGGCGCAACAACCGCCGTTCCGCCACCCTTGCCGCCGCCAGCCGTCACAGTAGGATGCGGCGCACCCACCGGTCCGTCGCGGCGGTCACTGCCCTTCATGCTTATCAGCGAGGCGGCCACGACGCTTTGCGTGCTGCCCTTCTGGACGATTGTGGAAAGCGGTTCGCGCGCGTCGTGTCCGGGCTCCTGATAGTTGTTCTGGGCGAGGAACGCGGTCGCAACGCAGACGTCGGCCTTGGCAGTCTGTGTCGCCATCGGCTCATCGCCGCTGCGGGCTCGGCTCTGTCCCGCCCGACCGCCGCACCCGACCAGCGTCGGAACAGCCATGGCGTGCTTGACGCCGCCGGCGGTTCCGAGTGGAACTTCAATATCGAGCGAACGCGGTGCTTGTCCTTCGCGTTCACCGTACCCGATCTGGATCAGAGTCGCGGCGCCCGCTACAGTCGGCCCATGAACCAATACATTTTGCCCGCTTCCATCGTCATCGCCGCCGTTTTCATCTGCCTGACATTCAGGGTTGATGTTCAGCAAACCGGCCTCATGGTCCTCAAATACGACCGCTTCTCTGGCCGAACCGAGATTTGTCGAGTCGGTCCCACCGACCTTCAGGTTCGTTGTCCTTAGCACCGGAGCGAGGATACCGAGCGGCGCGGCGCCACCAGGCCGTTTCTTGAAGCTGTTGGCCGTCACTGTGGCCAGCGGCTCGCGTGCGTCGTGGCCTGTGGCGCCGGTATTGAACCGAATTACCGACGGCGCGACGACAGCCTTTTCCCCGCGATGCGCACCTGTGATCGTGTTGAACGGTTCCTCGACCGTCTCCAACCGCACGCCATGCGTCAGGTTCACCAGGAAAGGCTTCTTTGCCTTCAGCACATAGCGATCGACGCCGCGCGCTACCCGGCTCATCGTCGCGTCGGCCAGCGGACGCACGGCGCGCAGCCCGAGCTTATCCATGATCTCCGCCGTCGTGTCGAAGATCGACGGGCACGGCAACGACCAGTCGATGATTTCAGCCGCGGTGCGCCATGGCACCTTGCGGCCGGCAATAACGTCGGGATCATCCGGCTTGCCATGCGTCGGCTTCGGCCAGACGATCTTTTGCCCGTCGAACCGGATGATGACGAACAGCCGCTTGCGGATGGTCGGCGCGCCATAGTCGCAGGCACGCAATTCGCGGTACTCGATCTTGCCGCCGAGCCGGCGCAGTGCCTTGCACCACTTCTGGAACGTCTGCCCGCGCGCTTCCGGATCCGGCATCAATCCGCGTTCCGTGTCGACGAGCGGCCCCCAGTCCTGAAACTCCTCCACGTTCTCCAGGATGACGACGTCGATACTGCCGCCGCTGTCCTGAATGCGCTCGACCCAGCCGGGGATGATCCACGCCAGGTCGCGAATGTTGCGCTCGACCGGTTTGCCGCCCTTGGCCTTGGAGAAATGCTTGCAGTCGGGAGAGAACCAGGCGAGGCCGATATGCTTGCCCGCGACATAGTCGAGTGGATCGACCTTGTAGACATTCTCCGACAAATGCAGCGTCTGCGGATGGTTCGCCTCGTGCAGCGCCAGCGCCGCTGGGTTGTGATTGATGGCGATATCAGGCGAGCGGCCGAGCGCCATCTCTATGCCGGTGGAAGCACCGCCCCCGCCGGCGAAGCTGTCCATAATCAGCGGCGGATAGTCGGCCTGCGCGACGAATGGCGCCTCGAAGTTCAACAGGTTCATCTCTGCGCCTTCAGCCATGCGGCGAAACTGGCGCGCAGGTCTTTCCATGCGTCGCCTGCTCGTCCGCCGTCGTTGAGTTCTTTTCGGGAGGTGACGCCGAGCAGCGAGCGCACCTTTTGCGCGGCACGCTCCGCAGTCAGCGGGCGTTCAAGCCCGTGCCGCTCTTCGAGGAACACCATGAAAGCCGGCTCCTGGCATTTCATGGCGCACTCGGCGGCATAGTTCTTCGGCTCGCTCGCCGCCGGCGGTTCGGCCTTGGCGTTGGAGACTGGTGGATCGCCGCGCAGCAGCCGAATCTCGTCAAAGGCCCGGCGCAGCAGATCGATCAGGAAGCGCACCGATTCAGGCGCATTGCAGGCGAATTCGATCTCCTCGACCGTGGCGTCGCTGAAGCGGGCCAGCACGCATCGCCCGCCGCCCGCCATGTCGTCGCGCGCCTCGATCAGTCCGCCATGCTCGTCATGCGCGCGCGTCCAGTACGCTGGGGCAATCGCGTCGAGCGAGGCCCTTATCGCCTTCAGCTTGGCGGCATCGGTGGAGCGGGCAGCGGCGTTCATGGCATGCGCCCATGTTTGCGCATGGCGCGGCCGAGCACCGTCGCCGCCCGCTCCAGCGACTTACGCGCGGTGATCTCGCCGACGCCGTACTTGGCCTGCGCCAGACGGTCGGCGGCTGCGGCCACCTGGCGGCAGGCCTCCATGATCTCGTCATCGGCCTTGCTGGTCGATTTCGGCTTTGACGCGGGAATTGCCGCCGCGATGCGCTCGACCTCGGCCAGCAGCATTTCGCGCACGACGGGCGCCAGCTTGCGCGCCAGTTGGCCCTCGATCTGGTTTTCGACGCGCGCGGTCATGACACACCTGCCGCGAATTCGGCGAGACCGCGCCGAAAGGCATCGGCGGCTTCCGCGAGGCCCAGCGGCGGCCGGCCCTGCTCGTCGCGCACCGCGAGACAGACCGAGACGCGCAGGGACACATAGTCGGAGCCGGCCTGAAAGCCGGTGCGCCGGCACGCTGCATCGATCGGCTCCTGATATTTGAGCACCACGGAATCGGGCATGCGCAGCAGCACATCGGCGCGTGCGCGGTCGCCGTCGGCATCGTGCAACTGGCGCAGGATCGGAATCATGGTGTCGCTCATGAGCGAACTCCTGTTTCAGTGCTCTTCCCGTGAAACACCGCACGCACCGAAGGCCTTGCGCGCTTACGCGGCTTCGGCGCGCCGAGCGGCGGGCGGTAGAAGGCGCGGGCATCGAGCCCGGCCCAGTCGCAGATCGCGAACACCTTGCCGGTGGCGATGTCCTGTCCGGCCATGACGCGCGACAGGTCCGGCGAGGTCACGCCGATCTCTTCGGCCAACGCCCGCCAGCCGCGCCCGTCATATTCCAGCATCGGCCGCAACCTCCGGCCGAGCGCCGCCGTGTCATAGGCGGCCAGCGTGCCGGATCGGATCGGCCGGCTGCTATCACGCGCGGCAAGCTCCTCGGCGCGATCATCTATGCGCATGCGCCGTTCCAGCGCCTTGCGCAGGCGTGCCATAGCGCGAAGCATGGAAGTGTCAGCGCTCATGCGCCCCCACAAGCCCGAGGCCTTGGCAATTGTCGTTCGAAATACTTATGTTGCTGTGGAGAGGGGCTTCATGAACAAATTCGACGAGATGTTGAGACGTGACGATCTGTGGTTTCAGATCGCAATTACAGTTGCTGCACTGGTGTTTTTCAGTGTCTCGATCGGAACTTTGATAGCGCTGTTCGCTGGTAGCACAGCTGCAATCGGCGACCGCATCGACATCATCTACAAGCTCGGCCTCATAGGGGCCGGTGTGATCACTTTTTGCACCGTCGTTTGGCGTGGGTTGCTGGCGACCCAGCAGGTTGATGCTCAGCGCAAACAGCTTGATCGATTGGCGCAACAGATCGCAGCAAGCGAGGAGTCAACTCTTGCTGATCTGCTTCAGCGCGGAGCCGAACTTCTCGCCGAAACTAGCAAACCCGCGCATGTTTCTGCGGGCATCGCAATACTCCGATCTGTAGCGGTCTCGCCGAAAGGACTTTTTGCGATTGAGGCCATGAATTTGATCGCAGATTACATTCAGGAAAAGTGGTCTAACACCCACCGATCTTTTCATTTCGATGCAGCCAAGGCGGCATTGGCCGCTGGCGTAAAGGCTGGCCGCAGCTCTGATCGCGTACTCACTTTTGAAGATTCGACAGGAAAGATTGAGTGGACAGTGTTTGAGGGCGTCCGTTTCCTTCGTTACAGAGGCGGCACTGTCTACGGAAAGCACCTTGAGCGGGCCAATGCCTCCGAGATAAACTTCCGATTGATAGGAGTGACAGTCTATGGCGGGTCTATCGACGTCACAGGCGATTTTATGGAGTGTCACTTCCTTGGGACGAAGATCGTATCTATGGCCGAGATGATATTTGGCGGTAATACCTACAAGAAGTGCGAATTTTCCGGCGCCACGATTGCAGACATGGGCGATTTTCCAAAGGACAAGTCCGACGAGAATTGGTTCGATCCGCAGAGACCACCCAAATACAAAGATGACTTCGCATGGGAAGAGGTCTTGCTCACTAAGCAGCCGGCTTCTCTTTTCTGATTTCAGGTTCATGCCGGCACCGCCTTGCGCACGCCCCTGCTAGCCAGATCGGCAGAGGCGGGTGTGATCACGCCATCCGCCTCTTCCCCCACGCTCGTTGCGGGAATCGATTCATAACCCCAAGCATCCCAGCCCGGGCGGGGCGAGCGGCAGAACATCTCCAGTCGCGCGATGCCGGGAAACAGTCGCTCGATCGTCTCGGCGAAGAAGTCCGGCTTGGCGGAATGCTTGCCCTTGCGCTCGCGATGCACGGTCTCCGGCTGCGAACCAGGCAACGGCGCGGCGACGTCGCCGCGGCGGCCGATCAGCAGGATCTCGTGGCGGTCGCGGCCCCAATAGCCGGTGCCTGCGACTTCCTTGTCCCATATCCAGTGATGCACATAGGTGAAGCCGAGCGCTTCAAGCACGCGCAGGCCATCGAGCAGCATCGGGTTCGTCGCCCAGAGGAACAGCACTGCGTTTTCGGTGAACGGATCGAGCTTTCGAAACAGCTCGATGATCTCGTCCGTCGTCATCGTCGGATAATGATTTTCCGCGCTTTTCTCGCGGCCCGTCACTTCCGAGCGTACGCCGAACCTCCACGGGCAATCGGCGTAACCGACCGGATACTTGCGCTTCAGCTCGCCCGGCGCCGTGGCGCGCCCCTTCGTCGCCACCAAGTCCATATGCGCCAGTCGCACCGTGTGGCGCAGCTTCTGCCTTGCGGCACGGATCTCTTTGGCCCGCGCCACGATCTGCTTTTCTTCGCGCGCCAGGACCTCGCGCTGCGCCTCGACCGCCAGGTCGGACAGCGCCTCGCCGGCGTGCACGGAAACCCTGCCGTCACGAATCGCCTCGACCAGCTCTTCTGTGCCATGGTCGCGGATGCGCTTGGCGGCGATGACGGCGCGCTGCGAGATCGATAGCCGGCGCGCGGCCTCCCGGGTCGGCAAATTTGCTGACCCGGCCGTCGCCTGGTTCATGCCGAAATCCCAGTCGACGATCTGCGCCGCCACCATGGCCCGCTGGCTTTCCGAGAGGTGCCGGCGGTGCAAGTTCAGCGACAACACGAAGCCGAGCGGATCCTCGCCGTCATAGTCGATGAAAACCGGCTCGACATCGGCGAAGCGGCAGGCCGCCAGCCGGTTGCGCCCGTCCAGAACCTGGCCGTCCAGCAGCACGATGGGATGGCGCTGGCCATAGGTGACGATGTCGTCGGCCAGTTCGCGCACCTCCTGCTCCGACAACATCGGAAACAGTTCGGCCAGCGGATGCGGGAGAAGGTCGGTCATTTCGCCACCGCCTTCCGGCGCCGGCGCTTGCGGCGCACCACGCCGTTGGCGGCGTCGCGGCGTTTCTGGTTTTCGATGTGGCTCACCATCTCCAGATGGTCGGGATTTACGCAGCGCCGGTTGTGGCACTTGTGGTCGATCTGCTTGTTGCGCGGCACATAGCCGAATTCATTGGTGAAGCTGACGATGTGCGCCGCAACCGTGCGGTCGTTCAGCTTCATGCGCGGATAGCCGCCGCCGCGACCGGTGCCGCTGTCGCCCATAGTCCAGAACCAGCATGGCGAGATATAGCCGCCGTCGCGGATGTCGACGGCGGGTGCGATGCGATCGGCAATGGCGGCGCGGCGATCCACTATTCGCCTCCCACCACCTTCAGCCCGCCGGCGGCCCCGGGCGCCGGCCAGCACCTTGCGGTACTCGGCGGCGGCGTTCTGCAGCTTGGCCAGCGCGCGGTCTATCTGGGCGCTCTCGGCGGGCGTCAGCTTGCCGTCGGCGAAGGCGATCGCACCTTCGGTCATCAGTTCGCCCATGCTCACCACCGCCTCGGCATGCGCGGTCATCACGCTGCCATTGGCGGCGACTGCCTCGACTTCCGCCACGCTGCGCCCACGCGCCTGGGTGATCGCCTCGCTCATGTCGAAGCGGCCTGTTTCTTCCTCGAGCGCGAAGATGGCGTCGAGCGGCATCAGTTCCGAACTGTCGGAATTGGCCCAGCGGCCAACAGTTGACTTGCCATACGAGCAGATCGCCGCGGCGCGCTCGATCCCGCCGGCGGCGGCAATCAGGTCGCGTTGCTTGGCCTTGATCAGGAAGTGGCGGGCATTGGCATTCGGCACCATCGTGGCCTCCTCAGACGCAAAAGGTTTCCCGCGCCGGGAAATCCCGGCGTCGTTTCCCGTGGCGGGAAAGGTTTTTTGGATTCAGTGTGCGGGCGTCACTTCATGGAGGCCCGCAAGCAGATGCACTCATGGTCCGCCGCTCCGGAATCGGTTTGCCGCCAGGCGCGCATGCGCGGGCACTTCGGCCAGTTCGTCGCCAAGATCGGCGACAGCACGGGCCAACACCCCTGCCCCGATCGTCGTGGCGTATTCAGTGAGCGCCAGCGCGACGGCGCGCTCATTAGTGCAGCGCTCATAGGCCGCGACCGCCCGCACCAGCACCATCACATGGTCGGGCAACAGGATCGCATTGTGCGAGAGCGCGCCGGCCGAAGAGGCAACAACTGCCGGCGCGCTGTCCTGACCGGCGGGATGGGGAACCGGGCAGGATTCGGTGAGGCGAGAAAAAGCCGCCGAGGCTTGGAGGTCCGAAGCCCCGGCGGCAGCAACTGCGCGGTCAGGCTCTTGGGGAACCGGCGCAGCGGGGAATTCATAATCGGCGGCGCGGACCTGGCGCGGCACGAGGTGATCGGTGAACCCGACGCCGGCAAGACGCGCGCCGCGATCGGCGAGGCAGGGAGAAGCGAGGCGCGTCTTGATCATGCAGCAGCCTCGCTGGATGGCGCGACCTGCTCAGCCATGAGGCGGTCAAGAAGCCGCTTCACAGGCCCTCTTGGCTCGGCTCCATTTTCAATTCGGGAAACCGTCGCCTGGTCGACACCAAGCTCAGCAGCAAGCTGCGCTTGGCTCCATGCGCGACTTTCACGAAATGCCTTGATTTGCTCGGCTGTCATAATGCGGCAGATCTATGCGCAACGCATAATTAAATGTCAATGCCCCGTGCATAACAATTTTCTGCAGAGTGCATAGCATGAGCACTCGAGAAGAGATCGCGCGTCGCCTTACACAGGCCCGAACCGCAACTGAGATGGACCGCAAACAAGCAGCGGCGTCTCTTGGGGTTCCCTATCAGACTTATGCAGCGCATGAGAACGGGAACCGAGAATTCGATATCCCGACGGCAATTCAGTACGGTCGGCGGTTCAAGGTCTCACTGGATTGGCTGCTGACCGGGCAAGGCCGCGGCCCTGGTGGTGCTGCCGTGGAAGCCCCCATCAAAGGTGACGTCGAGGTCCTGGCTTTCTTGCGAAGGATCGAAGGGCTTTCAGAAAACGACATCAACCTGGCATATGGCGTAATTCGCAACGCGATGGACCTGTCGGCTACGCGCGCCGAATCAGAACCATCGGCGTCTCGTGATCCACAACCACTCGCCAGTCGCCGCCGTAAATCAGAGCCATCGCGGTAGATATCTCGGCGGCCTTTCGCTTGATGGCCATTTTGGGATCTATGGGCGCACCAGCGCCGGCCGATGCCCGCAGCTCAGCTACGATTTCATCATTTCGTGATTTGTAGCGCGGCTTAGTCTTGATCATTTTCGGGCCAACCCTCCATCGCGGATAGGAACATTGTCCTCGACCGGGAGTCAAGGCGAGATAGGTCCGCTCTTATCCACACAACCGACAGATGAAACTGATAATATGCGTTGTGCATAATTCCGATTGACGAACGTCTATGCGCAACGCATAGTCCGCCCTGTTGTCATCTATTCAGAGCGGAGAATTCTAATGATCACTTTCCAGCAACCGCACATTGGCTCGCTGTCGACGTCCCCCGCGATAATCACCCAAAGCATCGTCGAGCGCATGGCCGACACAATGCTGGAAATGGGCATGAACGGCACGGCGGTTACCGCCGACAGCCTGGCCGAGCATTCGAACTTCACCCGCGCGCAGATCGAGGAGCACGGCCCCGAGGCCGCAGACCTCGCCAAGTCGCGCGCCGTCCGCCATGAAGCCTGACGGCCATGAAAACCATCGCCGAAAGCCTGATCGCCGAGGCCGCGAAGTCGCGCGAGGCCGAGGCATGGGTGTCGCGCCAGATCCTCACCGGCCGCAGGCCGTCCGAGATCCTGGCCGACCTTCGCCGCGCGGCCAACCCTTCCCGCATCATCGCCGCTGTCGGGGGTGACGGCCCGGCCGGGCTCACCTTCGCTTGCGTGGTGATGTTCGCGCTGCCATTCGCCCTGCTCGGCTGGGTGCTGCCGTCATGACCGCGCGTCTCGACCAGGTACCGCGCAGTCTGGAGCAGATGACCGTGCCGCCAGGCGGACGAACGCAGCTCATCTGCAAGCGCTGGCCCGACTGCCTGTGTGGCGATGACTGCATTGACCTCGCCCCGGCGGAATCGCCGATGGCGCGCCGGATCCTCAACGGCCTGATGCTCGCTGTCGCTGCGATCGGAGCCGGGCTGGTTTATGTGGGGTTGCATTGATGGCTGAACTTCGCGATTTCGATCCCACCGACGATGCCGATGCCGTGGCCGACATGGCGCGGCGCGAGGTCGCCAAGGCCGCGCTTCGTGTGGTGAAGTCTCGCCGCTACCACAAGGCCAATCCGCGCGACCAGTTCGAGGGTATGATGCACGGCATCATGACTGGCGCACTCGGCACGATCGTGATGACGACGATCCCCGGCAGCGAATCCGAGGTCCGGGCCATCCTGCTCAAACACCTTCCTTACTATTTCGATCGTGCGCTTGAGATCGGCGGACGCCAGGCCCTGGGTGAGTTCCAGTGAGGGAGCCGCAACGCATCCAGCTGTCACGCCGCAAGGGCTGGCGCATGCCCGACAACACGGTGACCGTGGCGAGGCCCGGCCCGTGGGGCAATCCGTTCGTCGTCGGCAAGCATGGTGACGCCACCTACTGCGTCGACCTCTACAAGGCGCTACTAGCGGGTCTTATACGGGTCGGGCGCGATCCCGACGTCGCATCTCTGGAGCGCACCCGCCAGTTCGTCGCCGACAACGCTAGCGAACTCACCGGCAAGAACCTCGCCTGCTGGTGCAAGCCAGGCGCGCCCTGTCACGCCGACGTTCTGCTCAAACTCGCCAACCGCGAGGCCAAGTCGTGAAGCCAGACGACCGATTCGCGCCACGGTTCATGACCGACCAGGAGCTGCGGCGATGGTTCGGCCTGTCTGAACGCGCGCTCGATCGGCTGCGCGCGACGCGGTTCTTCCCGCCGCGCGACGCGTTGGTGAACAAGACCGATCGCCGATCGGTGGAAGTTTTCTTTGACCGTCGCGCCGGTTTGGACTCACATCCACGCATCGGCGGCACTCCCGCCGCCGTGGATGGAGAGGAAAACTTCGGTGACTGAACAGAGAAAGGACCGGCCGGGTTACAAATACCGGCCAAGGGCTGACGGCAGTCGCGCCCATTATTGGGTGCCGCAGCGCGCCTGCAAAACTGCGCCAAGCGCGCTGGAGCCACGCCCGATCACGGATGACCTCATCGCGGACATGATGGCGGAACATCCGGATCTGACCACGGCCGACGATGCCATCGCCAAGCTGTGCCGGAGATGGACGGACGAACTGCTGGCCGATCTCGACGATCGCGGCAGCAAGACCGACTATGACGGCACTGTAGGCTCCGCTGTCATGATTTACCGCACGCACCTGCAATCGCCTTACAAGGCGCTGAAGCACGCTACCCGGATCCGTGACTACGACCCATCGCTGAAACTGATCCGCGACACGGTCGGCAAGCGACGCATCGCCAACCTCGTCGGCTCCGACTTCCGCCGCTGGTTCGAGCAGTGGGGCACCAAGGGCCGCGCCAGGCGCGCGCACGGCGCAATTCGCAAGCTGCGCTCAGTTTTGTCCTTCGGCACCACCGAACGGCTGGCTGGGTGCGCCCAGGCGCGCGAGATCCTGTCCCTGATGGAATTTGCAACTCCGGAGCCCCGGCGCGTCAAGATGGAGTACCGCCATGCGTTGGCGATCTGCGCCATGGCGATCCGCCGCAATCGGCCTTCGATCGCGCTGACGCAGGCATTGCAGTGGGACACGGCGTTACGCCGCATCCACATCATCGGCGAATGGCTGCCCCTCGAGGCAGGCGACGCCGGTGGCATCGTGCGCGGCAACACCAAGTGGCGCGGGCTCACGGTCGCCGACATTTCCGCCGACCAGGTGCTGACCGTGCCAATCACCGCGAGGAACAAGGCGGCGACCGAGCATGATCTCGGCAAATGCCCATTGGTGCAGATGGTGCTGAAGCGCATCACCATGCCGGCTTTCGGACCGTTGATCGTGTCGGAGACCACCGGCCTGCCTTATCGGGAAAACTATTATGCCACCGACTGGCGCGAGATCGCCACGGCGGCGAGGGTTCCTGAGAACATCTGGTCGATGGACACCCGCGCCGGCGCAATCTCCGAAGCCGAGATCGCAACCGACCTGGAATCGGCCCGCAAGATGGCCGGCCATACCACGTCGAAGACGACGCAAGGCTACGTTCGCAATGGCGATCTCGACAACAACCGCAAGGTTGCTGACGCCAGGGCGAAGCTTAGGCAGTGACACGCCCGTGACACGCGTGACACGGCGCATTTCAAAAGAAGTGATTTTGATAGCGATTTCAAAGAGATATCTGGAGCGGGTAGCGGGAATCGAACCCGCATATTCAGCTTGGAAGGCTGCTGCTCTACCACTGAGCTATACCCGCGCCTTGCACTGAAGTATCGGATTCACCCGAAAAGCGCCATGCACTTTTCGGCCCGATGCTTTTCTCGTACAGGGCTTCCGGGCCGGCAGTGGTGGAGAGGGTTGGATTCGAACCAACGTAGGCTAAGCCAACGGATTTACAGTCCGTCCCCTTTAACCACTCGGGCACCTCTCCAGTCTGCCGCCGGAGCCATGCAACGAGGCATTCCTGCCGATCCCGGAGCCCGAGTTGGATATCTTCTCCGAAATCAGCGAAGCGCCTTATGGCGGCAAGGCCAGTGGGTGTCAACCGCACTGGGAAGGGTTTTTCGATGTTGTTCGCCGGCTGCGGCGACGGGCCATATCCTTGGCCACGCGAGACGGCTATAGAAGCCGGCCATGAGCAACAAGACCAATACCCCCAAAGACACCCATTACGCCAAGCTGCGCCGCGCGCACCGCGACGAGAAGAGCGGCGGCGCGCCGGCATTCCGGCCGCGCCAGCCCGTGCCGCCCGGCGAGAACGCCGCCGACGGCCTGGTGCGACTTTATGGCCTGCACACGGTGCGGGCGGCGCTCGACAATCCGCGCCGCAAGATTCGCAAAATGCTGGTGACCCGCAACGCGGCCGAGCGCCTTGAGATAGACGATCTCGCCGCCCTGCCCTTCAAGGCGGAGCTGGTCGAACCCAGGGACATCGACAAGATCACCGGTTCGGACGCCGTGCACCAGGGCGTGCTGATCGAGGCGGAGCCGCTGAAGCCCAAGCGCCTCGACGCACTCGGCGACACAAGGCTGGTGCTGGTGCTCGACCAGGTCACCGATCCGCACAATGTCGGCGCCATCCTGCGCTCGGCGGTCGCCTTCGGCGCCGGCGCGCTGATCACCACGGCCCGCCACAGTCCCCAGGAATCGGGCGTGCTGGCGAAATCCGCCTCCGGCGCGCTGGAGCATATCGACCAGATCGAGGTGAAGAACCTCGCCGACGCGCTCGGGCAGTTGCACGAAGCCGGCTTCCAGACCATCGGGCTTGATTCGGACGGGCCGGCGGAACTCGAAACCAGCTTTGCCGGCGACAGGATCGCGCTGGTGCTCGGTGCCGAAGGCAAGGGCCTGCGCCAGAAGACGCGCGAGACGGTGACGACGCTGGCGCGGCTCGACATGCCCGGCGCCGTCCGTTCACTCAACGTGTCGAATGCCGCGGCGGTGAGCCTTTATGCTGCACGGGCGTTCTTGAAGCGCGGCTGAGAGCCGGAAGCGCTCTACCAAGAAACAAGAAACGGGTTCCAGCGACAGCGGGGGAACCCGTTCTTGTGCAGGACAAGAGGTGGCGGCTTGGGAACGTTGCGCCGCCCTCTCCCGGCCTATGCTGCTTTGCCCTTCACGTCGGTCAATTTGCCACCGACCTCAAAATTGGCCATCCGCTCCAGTGCCCTGACCAGCGCCGAGTGATCTTCCTTGGCGCCGCCATTGGCCGCACACGAGTTGAACAGCTGCTGCGTGGTCGAGGTGTTGGGCAGCGCCACGCCGAGCGCCTTGGCGCCCTCCAGTGCCAGGTTGAGATCCTTCTGGTGCAGTTCGATGCGGAAACCGGGCGCGAAGGTGCGCTTGACCATGCGCTCGCCATGCACTTCGAGGATGCGTGACGCCGCCAGCCCGCCCATCAGCGCCTGCCTGACCTTGGCTGGGTCGGCGCCGGCTTTCGATGCAAAAACAAGCGCTTCGGCGACGGCTTCAATGGTCAACGCGACGACGATCTGATTTGCCACTTTGGTGGTCTGGCCGACGCCATTGGGCCCGACCAGAGTGATGTTCTTGCCCATCTTCTCGAAGACGGGTTTGGCGCGTTCGAAGGTCTTTTCCTCGCCGCCGACCATGATGGTCAGCGACGCCGCCTTGGCGCCGACCTCGCCGCCGGAAACCGGCGCGTCGAGATAGTCGCAGCCCAGCTCGTTTATCTTTCCGGCGAAAACCTTGGTCTCGATCGGCGAAATCGAACTCATGTCGATGACCAGCTTGCCTTTGGTCAGGCCGGACGCGACGCCATTGTCGCCGAACAGCACATCGGCCACCTGCGGGGTGTCGGGCACCATGGTGATGATGATGTCGGCGGCCTTGGCCACGGCGGCATGGCCGGAGACTGCTTTCAGGCCCTTGGCGACGAGATTGGCAGGCGGCTTCGAGCGATGGTCGCTGGCGATGACCTTGTAGCCAGCATCCAGCAGATGCCCCGCCATCGGCGCGCCCATGATGCCGAGGCCGATGAAGCCTATGGTTTCCATTGTGGTTCTCCTGAAAGTCTTGCTCGAACTCGTCGAAGGTCGGCGCTGCCCCTCATCCGCCTGCCGGCACCTTCTCCCCGTATAGTGAAGGGGAGAAGGAAGCTCTTAGGCCGCCGCGCTGCCTTGCCTGGTCAGGTCCCGAAACCAACCCAGGCCTGCCTCGGTGCCGGCCTTCGGCTTGTATTCGGCACCGATCCAGCCGGAATAGCCGATGCGGTCGATGTGGTCGTAGAGGAAAGGATAGTTGATCTCGCCCGTACCCGGCTCGTGACGGCCGGGATTGTCCGCAAGCTGGATATGCGCGATGCGGCTAAGGTTGGCCTCGATTTTACGGGCGAGATCCCCCTCCATGATCTGCATGTGATAGATGTCGTATTGCAGGAACAGGTTTTTCGAGCCGACGCGGTCGATCAGCGCCAGCGCCTGGTCGGAGTAGTTGAGGAAGAAGCCTGGAATGTCGCGGGTGTTGATCGGCTCGATCAAAAGCCGGATGCCAGCCTGCTCCAGCTTCTCCGCCGCGAAGGCGAGGTTTTCGGCGAAAACATCCTCGAGCACCTTGCGGTCGACGCCGGCGGGTGCAATGCCGGCCAGGCAATTGACCTGGGGGCAGCCGAGCGCCTGCGCGTAGGTGATCGCCTTGGCGATGCCCTGGCGGAATTCCGGCACGCGGTCCGGCAACACGGCGATGCCGCGCTCGCCCTTGCCCCAGTCGCCGGCCGGCAGGTTGAACAGCACCTGCGCCAGGCCGTTCTTCTTCAGCCTGGCGGCCACCACCTCCGGCGCATGGTCGTAAGGGCCGATATATTCGACGCCCTTGAAGCCCGCGCGGGCGGCGGCGTCAAAGCGATCGAGGAAATCATGCTCGCCAAAGAGCATCGACAGATTGGCTGAAAAACGCGGCATTCTTTTTCTCCTAATCCAGCATCACGATCGCGGTCGGCGCATCCTCATGGCTTTCGGCAAGGTCCTCGAATTCGGTGATCTTGTGGATCTCGGTGCCCATCGAGATGTTGGTGACGCGCTCGAGGATGAATTCAAGCACGACCGGAACCCGGTGCTCCTTCATCAGCCGCTGCGCCTCTTTGAAGGCGGCGGCAAACTCCTCGGGCTTGCGCACCCGGACCGCCTTGCAGCCCATGGCTTCGGCGACGGCGACATGGTCGACGCCATAGCCGGCCTCGGGATCGCCCGATCGGTTGACGTTCTCGAAGGCGAGGCTGACCTCATAATCCATCGAGAATCCGCGCTGCGCCTGGCGGATCAGGCCGAGATAGGCGTTGTTCACGACGACATGGATGTAGGGCAGTCTGTGCTGTGCGCCGACGGCCAGTTCCTCGATCATGAACTGGAAATCATAGTCGCCCGACAGCGCCACGATGGTGCGGTCGGGATCGGCGGCGCGCACGCCAAGGGCTGCCGGCAAGGTCCAGCCGAGCGGGCCGGCCTGGCCGCAATTGATCCAGTTGCGCGGCTTGTAGACATGCAGGAACTGCGCGCCGGCGATCTGCGACAGGCCGATCGTGGTGACATAGGTGACATCGCGGCCGAACGCCTTGTTCATCTCCTCGTAGACGCGCTGCGGCTTCAGCGGCACCTGGTCGAAATGCGTCTTGCGCTTCATCGTCTTCTTGCGGGCCTGGCATTCCTTGGCCCAGCCCGACCAGTCGCGCAGCTTTCCGGCCGTCTTCCACTCGGTGGCGACGTCGAGCAGCATTTTCAGCGCCGCGCCAGCATCGGAGACGACGCCGAGGTCCGGCGCGAAGACACGGCCGATCTGCGTGGGCTCGATGTCGACATGGATGAACTTCTTGCCCTTGGTGTAGACGTCCACAGAACCAGTGTGACGGTTGGCCCAGCGATTGCCGATGCCGAAGACGAAATCGGCCTCCAGCATCGTGGCGTTGCCGTAGCGATGCGAGGTCTGCAGCCCGCACATGCCGGCCATCAGCCGGTGGTCGTCGGGGATCGCGCCCCAGCCCATCAGTGTCGGGATGACCGGAACGCCTGATATCTCCGCGAATTCGATCAGCAGGTCGGATGCATCGGCATTGATGATGCCGCCGCCGGCGACGATCAATGGCTTGTCAGCCGCGTTGAGCATCGCCAGTGCCTTTTCGGCCTGGGCGCGCGTCATAGCCGGCTTGAATGGCGCCAGCGGCTCATAGGCATCGATGTCGAACTCGATCTCGGCCAATTGAACGTCGACCGGCAGGTCGATCAGCACCGGGCCGGGGCGCGACGAGCGCATGAGATGAAACGCCTTCTGCAGCGCCATGGGCACGAGATAGGGCTCCATGACGGTGACCGCCCATTTGGCGACCGGTGCGGCGATGGCGGCGATGTCGACGGCCTGGAAATCCTCCTTGTTGAGCCGCGCACGCGGCGCCTGGCCGGTGATGCACAGGATGGGGATGGAATCGGCTGATGCCGAGTAAAGCCCGGTGATCATGTCGGTGCCAGCCGGACCCGAAGTGCCGATGCAGAGCCCGATATTGCCCGCCTTGGCGCGGGTGAAGCCTTCTGCCATGTGCGAGGCGCCCTCGACGTGGCGGGCCAGCACGTGGCGGATGGTGCCCCTCGCCTTCAAAGCCGAATAGAGCGGATTGATCGCCGCGCCCGGCACACCGAAGGCGCAGGAGATGCCTTCCTTTTCGAGAACGAGAACCGCCGCATCGACAGCGCGCATCCTGGTCATTTTCCGGCCCTCCACTTGGGTTGTCATTGTTGGATGGCCGAGAATGTCAGCAAGCCGGCTATTTTTCAATTTTTTCAGAATATTTTTTCATTTCTAGAAAACGGCGACTATTTGCTGATTTTATTGGATTTTCGGTTTTTCAGGAACTTGCCGCCTCGCCGCAGTGAAAAACTTTTTCATTGCACGTTTGGAGAAATCGGCGAAACTGGCGCGATGGAAACTACCGAAAAACGCCAGCGCGGCCGGCCGCGCGCTTTCAACGGGCCAGCAGAAACCAGTTCCGTGCAATCGCTGGACCGGGCCTTGCGCATCCTGGCCATTGTGGCGGAGGGCAGCGGCCTGTCGCTGAGCGAGATATCGGCGCAGAGCGGCCTTGCCGCCTCCACCGCCTACCGCATGCTGACGACGCTTGAAAACCACGGCATGGTCGAGTTTGACACATCAGACCAGCTGTGGTCGATCGGCGTCGAGACCTACCGCATGGGCGCGGCCTTCCTGCGCCGCCGCAAGCTGGTCGACCGCGCCCGCATCGTCATGCAGGAGCTGATGGAGAGAACCGGCGAGACCGCCAATCTCGGCGTCGCCGAGGATGATTGCGTGGTGTTCGTCAGCCAGGTCGAGACGCACCAGGCGATCCGCGCCTTCTTCCGCCCGGGCACGCGCAGCCCCTTTCACGCCTCCGGCATCGGCAAGGCGGTGCTGGCGCATCTCGAGCCGGAGCGCGTCGGGACCATTCTGCGCAAGGCCGGCCTGCAGCGCTTCACCGACAGGACGCTCTCCGAGATCCCTGCCCTCGCCCACGATCTGGCTGTCATCAAGCAGCGCGGCTGGTCGGTCGATGACGAAGAACGGCACCCCGGCATGCGCTGTGTGGCGGCCGCCATCTTCAACGAGTTCGGCGAGCCGATCGGCGGCGTCTCCGTATCGGGGCCGACCGTGCGGGTGACGCCGGAGCGGCTGGCCGAGATCGGGCCGATGGTGCGCAGTGCCGCGGCCGAGGTGACCCGGATGATCGGCGGCGCGCAAGTCGGCTGATCAGCCTGCCCCGGGAAGCGCGCTCCTGGTCGCAATATCGAAGAAATCGAGCCGTATGGCCATGCCGACACCGCAAGCGCCGGCGGCATGGGCACTCTCTTGCCGTGGCGTTCGAATGCATGCGAAAGGGCGCGGATGAGGAAAACGGTTCAGCTTCTGCTTGTCGCTTCGCTTTGCGGATGCGTGGCGACGACACCTCGACCCGATGCCGGCGACCAGCGTGTCGATCCGATTCCGTTCTCGCTCGCGCTCGAGGAGATCGTCATCACCGGTATTCGTCAGCACTTGCCGGATCCAGCTTCGGCCAGGCTCGGAAGGACGCTTGCCGGGGAGCGGACACTGAACGGCCGCAAGGAGATCGTGGTCTGCGGCTTCGTCAGCAGCAAGACTGCGGCTGGCGGCCCTGGCGGCGACCAAGCCTTCACCGCCAGGATCTACCCGGATTCGGCAAGCAGCTTCGAGCTTGTCGCTATGGGCGGCGCTTCGGAAACGAGGCGCCTCGTCGATAGCACCTGCCGCGCAGCCGGGTTGCCGATTTCCGATTCCGCCTGAAAACGCAACTGTAAGTATTTGTGAAACAACGAAAAGGGGCTCGCGCGAGCCCCTTTTTCTGTTGTTGAGCGGTCTCCTCTCAGAGCCGGCAATAGTGGCTGTAGCCGTCGCGGCCGATGTAGGTGTCGGAGTCCGGATCGTAGCTGGAGTAACGATCGAAGCAGCGGCGGACGTGCCAGGAACCACCGTCTTCGTCGACATAGACGGTACGCGGCGGCTGCTGGGCAAGCAGGCTGCCAAGGACGAACCCGCCGACGCCGGCGGCGATGCCGATGCCGAGGTCGTGGTGATGCGAATGAGCCGCCGAAGGCTGAACGGTGCCGACCAGCGCGGTGGCGGCGACGGTGGTGGCGATGAGGCCGGAAACGAGAGTGCGCTTGAACATGATGATCTCCTTGCTTCGTTGACCGAGGCGATCCATCCGCCTCTTGATCATCTGTCGTTGCGGCAACGAAAAAGGTTCGAAGCTTTTTTGATCTTTTTTGGAGGTGCTGTCGGTTCCTGACTGTGGCCCACGGAGAATGCAAAAGGGCGGCCGAGGCCGCCCCCAAACGCAACAGGCCGCGGCATCAGAAGATGACAACGACCCCGCCATGATGACGATGGTGGTGATGATGCCGGTGATGATGGTGGTGGTACCACCAGTAGTCGCCATAGTCGTCGTCATAGTAATGATGGTGATGATGCATACCGTGAGCCGACGACGTCTGAACCGTGGCGGCCAGCGCGCCTGTGGCAACGAACACGGCGACGAGAGCGGAAGTGAGCATGCGCTTGAACATGATGATCTCCTGGATCCTTGACCGAGACGACCCTTCGCCTCTGGAGATCAGTCGGCGCGAGGTGGGAAAAGGTTCGAAAGGGGTGGGGAGATTTTTTGGCGGGTGGGGGAAGAGTGAGTAGTGAGTAGTGAGTAGTGGGTAGTGGGTAGTGGGTATACAGGGGCTTGGCCCACTGTTGACTACTCCCTACTGACTATTCCCTACTCACTCCCTCGTTCACCCCATCCCCGTGACATGCCGAAGCCAGAACGCCAGCGCAATGAAACCGATGATCGTGGTCACGCCGGTCCAGTCGACATTGGCCTTCTTGATGTCGCCGATGAGCTTCACCAGCAGCATCCAAGCGATGACGACGAGGGGGAGAATGATGACAAGCCTGATCATGCGACACTCCAGTCCGAAGCGATTGCACCTTCTTGATATGTAGGAAGCGCGCTCGCGGATTTCAGCATGGCGTCCACGGCGTCATCCACCGCCGGGGTAACCGAAAACGGAGTTTTGTCTTTACTGGCGCACGAAATATGCTACCGGAGCGCCGTGCCCTTGTAGCTCAGCTGGTAGAGCAGCGGTTTTGTAAACCGAAGGTCGGCGGTTCGATCCCGTCCGGGGGCACCAGTCTCGCCGGACGGTTTGGTTGCCAGTATGAGGCTACCAATCACACCCCTATCGCCGCCACCAATATCCGGTTCTGCCTTCGTATCGCCGCGCGCAGTTCCGGGATCCTGGCCTCGTCGCGCTTCACGAATTCGATGAACATCATGTTCATGTTGTTGAAGATCAGTTCGCCGAGCGCTGCCCCGTCTATGTCCTGGCGCACCAGGCCGATCTCCTGCAGCCGCGCGATCAGTGCGCGGATCTGTTCGGTGAGCGAGCGGTCGAGCGCGGTGTAGGCCTGGCCGAACGGGCTGTCGGGTAGTTGCGTCGAGATCGCCATGGCCTGGCGCCACATCTCCTTGCTGAGATAATGCAGCGAGTGCTCGATATAGATGCCGATCAGCGTGTCCAGCGCATCGCCGACATTGGCCGGCGGCCTGGCGACGACGCCGCGCCCGGCATTGAGCACCTCGTTGACCTCAAGCGAAACGATGGCGCCGAGGATGTCGCCCTTGTTCTCATAGTAATTGTAGATCGTGCCGATCGACACTTCCGCCTGCGCGGCGATCGCCTCGATCTTGGCGCCCTCGTAGCCGGCCTCGCGGAAAAGTGCCGCCGCCGCCTCGATGATGCGCCTGTGCCGGTCCGCCTTTTGCCTTGCCCGCAATCCGCTCATAGCAGCCTCTTGCCACAAAAACAGAATTGACTCAATTTTAGAATTGGTTCAATTTTTTACAAGAAGCCACAAAGGCAAGGGAGAACACTCGATGTCCGTCAAATCCGAATCCGGGAATCCGCTTTCCGTCCTGAAGCGCCATCTGCACGCCGCCTGCGCCGCCACGGCCCTGCTGCTTGGCGTGGGCAGCCTCGCTCAGGCCGCCGATCTCAACGCGCTGATCTGGTGCGACCATTCCGATCCGGCGCTGCTGCAGCCTTTCGAAGAGGCCAACAACGTCAAGGTCAACGTCAAGGAGTTCGAAGGCACCGGCGCTGGTCTCGCCATCGTCGAACAGTCGCAGCCCGGCGACTGGGACGTGATGGTGATCGATAGCATCGACGTGCCGCGCGGCGTCGAAAAGGGCCTGTTCGAGCCGTTGCCCGAGGACAAGCTGCCCTTCGCCGACCTCTTCCCGCAGGTGAGGATGGACGGCTCCACCGTGGTCGGCGGCAAGCGCTACGGCATCACCGAAAAGTTCGGCTACAACACGATCGGCTTCAACAAGACCAAGGTCGACCCGGCGGACATGCAGTCCCTGGCGTCGCTGACCAGCGACAAATACAAGGGCAAGGTCGCCATCTACGACTATTACCTGCCGGTCATCGGCATGGCGGCACTGGCCATCGGCAAGAAGACGGCCGAGCTGACCGAAGCCGACCTGCCCGCGCTCAAGGAAGAGCTGCTCAAGATGAAGGCCAACGCCAAGCTGGTCGGCGAGGTCACCGCCAGCCAGACGGCGCTTGCCACCGGCGAGGTCGACATACTGGTCGGCGGCGGCGAATGGGTGACGGCAGGGTTGGCCAAGGAGAACCCCGCGCTCGATTTCTCCATCCCCAAGGAGGGTGCGGTGCTGTGGTCGCAGTCGCTGGCCATGTTCAAGGATTCCAAGAACAAGGACATGGCGCTGAAATTCATCCAGTACATTATGAGTCCCGAAGGCCAGGCGCGCCTTGCCACCTCGTCCTGCTATTGGGGCATGCCGGCGAACACCAAGGCGGCGCTGACCGACGACCAGAAAAAGGTCCTGCGCTTCGATGAGCAGCCAGGCTTCCTCGCCCGTGCGCAAGCCTATCCGGCGCCGAACGGCGATCTCGACAAGAAGATGCAGGATATGTGGACCGAAATGCTGCAGGCGAAATGAGCTGATACCGTTCGTGAGCTCAACCGGAAACAGCGGGCGCGCCCTGCCCGGGACGGGCCGCGCCCTTCCCTGGGCGCTGGTTACGCCTGCCCTCGGCTGGACGCTGCTGTTCTTCGTGCTGCCCTTCGTCGCCATGGGGTTTTCCAGCCTCACGGCGCATGAAGGCGGCGGCTTCACGCTTTCCAATTACAGCCAGTTCTTCACCAACCCATCCTACTGGCAGGCGATGGTGAACTCGCTGGAGGTGACGGCGATCGTCACCTTGCTCTCTGTGCTGCTCGCCTATCCCTTTGCCTGGATCCTCGCCGAACAGGTGCCGGAACGCTGGCAACGGCTGGCGCTGATGCTGGCCGTGCTGCCGTTCTGGACGTCCTATGTCGTGCGCTCCTATTCCTGGCTGCTGGTGCTGGCGCAGAACGGCGTCATCAACCGCGCGCTCACCGGTTCGGGCTTGATCACCGAGCCGCTGCAGCTCGCCAACACGCGGCTGGCCACCGTCACCGGCTTCGTGCACTTCTTCGTCATGCTGCTGACGCTGACCATCTTCGCCAACCTCAAGCAGCTCAGTCCGAGCTACCGCAAGGCGGCCGCCGATCTCGGCGCCGGGCCGGTGCGCACCTTCCTGCATGTCATCCTGCCGCTGACCTTGCCGGGCATCATGGTCGGCGCCTTCCTCACCTTCGTGCTGTGCATCGGCGACTACATCACGCCGCAGATCCTGGGGGGCAACAACGAGCTCTTGATGCCGCAGCTGGTGATGATGCAGATCGGCCGGCGCGGCGATTTTCCGCTGGCCTCGGCGCTGTCGATCATCCTGATGGCGGTGGTCACCATCGCCTATCTCGCCTGCGCGCGCTGGCTGAAGATCGAGCGGGCCTGAGATGCGTCAGGTGGTCCGCGTCGCGTCTTGGCTCTATGCGCTTGCTGTCTACGGCTTCATCTTCCTGCCGGTGGTGGTGCTGGTGCTGTTCTCGCTGCAAGCGACCTCGTTTCCGATCCCGCCCTTCACCGGCCCCTCGCTGCGCTGGTATGAGGCCGTGCTGTCCGATGTCAGGCTGACCTCGGCGCTGGTCAATTCTCTGCTGGTGGCGTCGATCTCCTCGGCCGCCGCCGTCACGCTCGGCTTTCTCTCCGCCTGGGGTTTCGCGCGCTTCGTGCTGCCCGGGTCCGGCCTGCTGCGCGGGCTGATCACGCTGCCGCTGACGGTCAGCTATCTCATCATCGGCATGGGCCTGCTGGTGCTTTTCAACTGGGCTGGTGTTCCGAAATCGCTGCTTGCCGCCGGCATCGGCCATGTCGTGATCAACCTGCCGCTATGCTTTGCCATCATCTACAGCCAGATGGGCGATCATCAGATCAACATCGAGCGCGCGGCGCGCGATCTTGGCGCGCCGGAATGGAAGGTGCTGCTCTTGATCACCGTGCCGGTGATGGCGCCCGCCATCTTCGCAGGCTTCTTCCTGTCGATGACCTTCTCCTGGGACGAGTTCGTGATCTCCTTCCTGCTGACCCGCTTCGACACCACGCTGCCGGTGGAGATCTGGAATCTGCTGCGCTCGGGCCTCAATCCCAAGACCAACGCCGTCGGTTCGCTGGTCTTCGCCGTTTCCATCGTGCTGGTCGTGCTGTTCGAACTGACATTGTTGCGCCGGAGAAAGACATGACCGCGCCTCTGGTCGATATCCGCGCGGTCTCGCACCGTTTCGGGCAGCTGGCCGTGCTAAAAGATGTCTCGCTGCGGATCGAGCCCGGCAGCTACACCATCCTGCTTGGGCCGTCGGGCTCGGGCAAGACGACGCTGTTGTCCATCCTGGGCGGCTTCGTCACGCCCAGCGAAGGCAAGGTGTTCATCCGCGGCGAGGACTGCACCGCGGTGCCGCCGGCCAGGCGCCCGACGACGACTGTGTTCCAGGACTATGCGCTGTTTCCGCATATGAGCGTCGGCGGCAATGTCGGCTTCGGGTTGCGCATGCAGGGCGTCGACGGCGCGACACGCGCCGCAAAGGCGCGCGAGGCGCTGGCGCTGGTGGGGCTGGCCTCCGCCTTCGACAAGAAGCCGCACCAGCTCTCCGGCGGGCAAAGGCAGCGCGTGGCGCTGGCGCGGGCGCTGGTCATCGAGCCGGCGGTGCTGCTGCTGGACGAGCCGCTCGGTGCGCTCGATCTGAAACTGCGCCGGCAGATGCAGGACGAGTTGAAGGCGATCCAGAAACGCGTCGGCACCGCCTTCGTCCATGTCACGCACGATCAGGAAGAAGCGATGGCACTGGCCGACCATTGCGTGGTGATGAATGACGGCCGCATCGAGGACGAAGGACCGCCCGAGCGCGTCTATGCCAGGCCGGCGACACGTTTTTCGGCGACCTTCATGGGCGAAAGCACGATCCTTGCCGGCAAGGTGGCGGAAGCCGGGGACAGGACAAGCACCGTCTCGACGCCGGCCGGCCCGGTTTTGGTGCGCGGCGCTTTGCCTGTGGGTTCGGCCGTCGCATTGGCCATCCGGCCGGAGCATCTCATGCTCGGCGGGACCGCCGGCACCGCAAGCCTCGGCATGGCGAAAGTGAACGATGTCGTCTTCCAGGGCAGTTTCAAACGCGTGCTTGCCGTCTCCGTCGAAGACGCCTCGCTGCAATTCATCGCCAAGCTGCCGGCAACAGCCACCGTCCAATCCGGCGACACGCTTGCCGTTTCGTGCGATACCGACCAGATCATCGTTTTGGCGGACTGAAATGGGATCCCTTCCGGTCATCGGCGCACCAGAATGGTACGAGACCATCCGCATGGCCGACGGCGTCACGCTGATCCACGAGCCGTGGATCAAGCCGTTCTTCCGCTGCAACATCTGGCATGTGCGCGGCCGCGACCGTGACCTTCTGTTCGACACCGGCCTCGGCCATTTCAGCCTGCGCACACATGTGCCGCTGGTGAGCGAGCGCAAGCTGACCTGCGTCGCCAGCCATACGCATTTCGACCATATTGGCTGCCATCACGAATTTCCCGACCGCTGCGTGCACCGAGCCGAAGCAAAAATCCTCGCCGATCCGCGCAACGAGTGGACGGTGGCTGACCGCTATGCGACCGACGATATGTTCGACGGATTGCCGCAAGGCTGGGAGTCGTCCCGTTACCGGATCCTGCCCGCCCCGGCTGACCGCCTGCTCGGCCATGGCGATGTCATCGATCTCGGCGACCGCGCCTTCGAGGTGATCCACACACCGGGCCATTCACCCGGCGGCATCGCACTCTACGAGAAGAAGACCGGCATGCTGTTGTCCGGCGACATCATCTATGACGGCCCGCTGATCGACGACGTCTACCATTCGGATATGTCGGACTATGTCGAGACACTGCTCGCCATGCGCGATCTCGACGTCTCGGTCGTGCATGGCGGCCATTTCCCGAGTTTCGGCAAGGTGCGCTACCGCCAGCTGATCGACGAGTACCTGGCGCAGAAACGCCAGGCCGGCTGCCACCTGCGGCAGCGCCCCTGAGAACAGCTACGGCATCAATTCAAAATGCCGCGGAAATGCCTGATGCAGCAGGAGCAGCATGGTCTTGCGCAGCACATTGGTGTCGCGGCTCGAAGGGTTCAGATGGTCCCAGTACCATGCGCCGTGAACCAGATAATTCAGGCTCTCCGACAAGGTGTTGATGTCGACACCGGTATACCCTGCGCCGCGCGAAATCTCGATCAGCAGTTCGCGCGCTTCGGCGGTGTAGGCGAGATCGCTCGGCAGGCCGATCTCGTTGTAGATCTGCATGCTCTTGCGGTCGCTTGAGAACACGACAAAGACCGACACCCATTTGGGATGCTGCCGGGCGAAACGCTGCGCACAATCGACGGCGCCCAGCAGCCTTTCGACCGGCGACAGGCCGGGCGCCCGCACCAGGCTGATCCACAGCGCGTCATACTGATCGCTGAGATACTGAAGCACGGCGCGGAACAGGTTTTCCTTGCTGCGGAAATGAAAGACGACCAGCGCATTGGACGAGCCGACATGTTCGGCGATACGCTGCATGGTGAGGCTTGCCAGGCCCTCCTCCGCGATGAGATCGATCGTGGCGTCGATGATGCGCTGTACGCTGGCTTCGCCGCGCTCGCGTCGGCGGTCCTTGGGCGGCGCGGCATCGTTTGCCGCGCCCTTGGTCGTCGCGAGCTTGCGTTTCTCCGGCTTTGCGATTGCCTTGCGTTGCGCCATTTTCGTCAGGCCTTTCGGACCCACGGCGGAATATCCCGCCGCACAGATTGCCTTGCCATGTGCCACGCCGGCTGATCCCGAAAATCGCTCAGAGCGACGGGCGTGTCCCGGTGTTCCCATACCATTGCCCCCGAGCCGTTTCATAGGCCAGTCCGGCCCGGAAGACATCGGCGTCGCTATAGGTGCGGCCGACGATCTGGATGCCTGTCGGCACGCCGCTGGCGGCGCGGCCCGACGGTATGGAGAGAACCGGGCAACGGCTCAGCATGTTGAACGGCGTCGTCATCACCCAGCCCAGCGAAGGGTTCACCTCCCTGCCGTTGATCTCCACCCTGTCCCTGGTCTGGTCGAACTCCGCCGGTACCGCGGGCAGCGCGTTTGTCGGGCAGATCAGCACATTATAGGTCTCCAGCAGCGGGCCGAGCGTCTGGTACATCCTGGCCGCCACGTCCAGTGTCGCGACGAAGTCGGTGGCCTTGGACTTTTGCCCGTCCTCGGCAAAGCGCCGGGCATAGCTGGTCATGTCGCTGGCGTGCTCCGCAAGCAGTTGCGACAGCGACGCGCCGAACAGGTGCTCGAGATAGGCCATTCCGGCCTTGAGCACCCCGCTGTCCCAGCCAAGATCGACTTCCTCGACCGTGGCGCCGAGCGAGCGGAACACATCGCAGGTGGCGAGCGTGTTCGTGCGCACGTCGGGGTCGACCTCGAAGGAGCCGAGATCCATCGAAAAGGCAATCTTCCAGCCTTTGATCGGCTTGTAGTCGAGCGGCAGGCGCAGCTTGGGACGCAGCGTGGCGATGTCGAGCGGGCTTGGTCCCGCCATGACGTTCTGCAGCAGGATGGCATCCCTGACGTTTCGCGCCAGCGGCCCGGTGTGGCAGTAGAAATCGAGGTTGAAGGGCGGCTCGTCGGGATTGCGGCCGTAAGGCGGCTTGTAGCCGACGAGACCGCAGGCCGAGGCCGGAATGCGGATCGATCCGGCAATATCCGAACCGGTGGCGATCGATGATGTTCCCGAAGCGAGCGTTGCCGCAGCACCACCCGACGAACCGCCCGGCGTAAAATCGCGATTCCATGGATTGCGGGTGACGCCCCACCGCTTCGACCAGGTGTAGCCCGCGCAGCTGAATTCCGGCGTCGCCGTGCGGGCATGCACGATGCCGCCGGCCTTCATGATGCGCTCGTTCATTGTCGAGGTGTGGCCGCTTACGGCATCCCTGGACAGCAGCGAGCCGTGCGAGGTCGGCTTGCCCTTGATGTAGCTCTCATCCTTGATGCCGATCGGCAGGCCTTCCAGCGCGCCGGTCCTGGCGCCCCTGGCGTATTTCGCCTCGGCCCTGGCGGCCAGCTTCATCGCCTCTTCGAAATGCGTGAAGGTAAAGCAGTTGATCGACGATCTGGTGGCTTCGGCGCGGCGAATGGTGGCCTGCATCAATTCGACGGGCGAGAGTTTCTTCGCCTTGAACAGCCGCAGCGCCTCATGGGCCGGCATGTAGCAGAGGTCGAGATCGGACATTGGAAGTCTCCTGCGACCGCGAGACCGCACCTGGCATGGAGGGTGCCGGACCGCACACTGCGGCCCGGTGACTGTGGTTGGGTTGGTCCGGCGACGCTATTTCTGGAGGTCGGTCCAGATCTTCGTATAGAGCGCCTGCACATCCGATGGACAGGCCGGCATGAACTGGCCCTTGGCGGCAAATTCAGCCGGAACGTCCACTTCCGGCGCCGTCTTCATGTCGTCCGGCATGAAAGCCTCGGAGCCCTTGATGCCGTTGGCGTAGCGGGCGAAAGCCGAGATCATCGCGGCATTCTTCGGATCCATGATGAAATTCTGGAACAGCTTGGCGTTCTCGACATTCTTGGCGTCCTTGAGCACGGCGACATTGTCCATCCAGATCGGAAAACCTTCCTTGGGATAGCCGTAGACGATCTTGTCGTTCTGCAGCCGCTGGCGCAGCGAAATGCCGTTCCAGTTGACGCCGGCGGCAATGTCGCCCCTGCCCAGGCCGTCGACGGCCGCGTAGTCGAGCGAGAGCCATTTCGCCTTGGCCTCGACCAGCTTGTCGTGCACCTTCTTCAGTACCTGCATGTCGTTGGTGCAATATTTGCCGCCCTCATAGGCGATGGCGAGGAACATGATGTCCCCCATTTCGGGCACGACATTGATCTTGCCGACAAGCTCCGGCGGCGGGTCGAGGAAAATCGCCGAGGTGTTCGGGTCGCCGGAATACACCGACTTGTTCACCGAAATGCCTGTCGTGCCCCACTGCCACGGAACAGTGTATTTGCGGCCCGGATCGAAGGGAACGTCGACCCATCGCGGATCGACATTCTTGAAATTCTCCATCTTGTTGGGTTCGGTCTCCAGGAGCAGGCCTTCGCTGATCCAGACCGGCACGACGCTGGCCGACGGCACGACGATGTCATAGCCGGACGCACCCTGGCGAACCTTGGCCAATGCGGTGTCGTTGGAATCATAGTCGGTGACGGTGACCTTGACCTTGTAGGTCTCCTCGAACTTCTTGATGAGGTCAGGGCTGGTGTAGTTGCCCCAATTGTAGATGTTGAGTTCGCCATCGGCGCGGGCAACGCCGGTTGCGGCGAGCAGCGACAGCCCGACGGCCGCCGCGGTCAGTTTCCAGTTCATGCTAGTGCTCCCATTGTTGGGACCGGCCGCGTCGCCGCCTCGGTCCGTCTCCTGCTGATGAACAAGCCTGGCTGTGCCCTTCGGCCCAAGGCGGGCCGGCTGGCTGTCAAAATATTCCCCTTTTCGCGGCCATTCACCGGCGGAATGCCAGCTGGCCGACTTGGTCGTCTGCGTTACGATTATTTATAACTAACTATACAGTCAATATCTTTTCGCGGACATTGCCGCGGCTGGCCCAGTTGTCCTGGACAGCGCAGCAACGCTTGCCGCCGATCTGTCCTCAGTCACAATCCGTCGCCGGTACCACTCGAAGGTGCGCCGGATCCCTTCCTGATAGCCGGTCGTCGCCTCCCATCCGGGAAGAACCTGCCTTACCAGGGTCAAGTCCGGGCAGCGGTTTGTCGGATCCTGCGGAATTGGCGCACGGTGTTCGATGCGGCTGCCTGGAACAAGCGAGCAGACGAATTTCGCGATACCGAGAACCGAGACCTCGCGATTGTTGCCGATGTTCAGGGGTCCTCGGTATGCGATGCTGTCGCGCCAAAAGAAACGTTCCAGGCCATCGACGATATCGTCCACATACCCCCAACTGCGCGATTGGGAGCCGTCGCCATGGACGGTCAGGATTCCCGTGGTCAGGGCTTGGCAGACAAAATTCGAAACGGCGCGGCCGTCATCGATGCGCGTTCGCGGCCCATAGGTGTTGAACAGCCTGACGACGCGCACATCGAGCCCGCTGACGCGTTGCTCTTCGAAAAGCAGCGCCTCGGTGCAGCGCTTGCTCTCGTCATAGGAGGCCCGTGGCCCGGTGCAGTCCACGGATCCCCGGTAGCTCTCCGGTTGCGGCGACATCAGGGGATCGCCATAGACTTCCGAGGTCGAGGCGAAGCAGAAGCGACCGCCGGGCCTGAGCAGCGACAGAAGATTGAGCGCGCCGCCTATATTGGCTTTGATCGTGCGCGCCGGCTCGCGCATGTACCATACGGGCGAAGCCGGTGACGCCAGATGGATGATCTCATCGAAATGCTGGCTGGTCGTGAAGCTTTCGGCATCGGCAATCCGCAAGCTGAGCCGCGGGTCCGAGACATGGGCAATGTTGTCGCGCGATCCGGTCCACAGATTGTCGACGATGACCAGCGTTTCCAGATCCTCACGCAGCAGCAGACGATCGACAAGATGGGAGCCGAGAAAGCCGCAGCCACCAGAAACCAACACGCTGTGCGGCATGCGCGCTCCCCTTCAGAAACACGGCCGGTCAACGCGCCGCAACGCTTGTTTCCCAAAACGACGGGAACAGGATCCTATCCGGATAGGACACGCCTTCTACCAGTGCTTTCGTCGATGCCGCAATTGCAACGATCAAACTTCCGCCAGCCAGGGCTCCGGTCGCCCAAGCATGAAACTGTCGCTCGGGATCGGCCGAGCGTCGGCGGTATCTACAGACGAATGGCGTATTCCGGCGACCTACAGTGCCCGTTGCGGGCAAGGCATTCCGGCGGCATCGCCGCAGCGCGACGCTGTCGGCAGCGGTCTCATGCTCATATTTTCCGACTGGCGCACAAGCTCGGCGAAGACCAGGGCGAAGCTACCCAGCATGACAAAGACGATGATCAGGCGTGCTACCGGCAATATGTCGGCCTCGTCTGGCTGGTGCGTGTCCCCGGAGGAGGCATGCGCACAAAACAAAACTGCCGCAACGTCCTTTTGGCATCCCAAAGGATACAGCGGTGCTGCGGGCGCCCCCACGCCATTCATGCCGGCTAACATGATCGTTCCGCCTTTACGAGACTTTAAGCCCCGCCTTAACCATCACATTCGCTCGTGCCCTGTCATGAAGCGCGATCCGCAGGTTCGGCCGATGCCCGCGCGGCATGCCTAGCGTGCCGGCACAACGGCTCTCTTTGCAGACCTGCCCACCCCGTGCTACCCCGGCGCGGATGCGGCCAGACTGCCGCCGCCAATCGGTCGCGATCGGGGAGCCATGAGCACAGCCGCCAACAGCATCGCCTTCGTCTCGTCCGACACAGCAGACGCCAAGGCGGCGCTGGAAAGTCTGTCGGCGCGCTATGGCCAGTGTTCGGTCGCCGAGGCCGCGGTTGTGGTGGCCCTGGGCGGCGACGGCTTCCTGCTGCAGACCTTGCGCGACACGATGGGAACGGGAAAGAAGGTCTACGGCATGAACCGTGGCACCATCGGGTTCCTGATGAATGAGTACCGTTCCGGAGGGCTCACCGAGCGCATCGCGGCCGCGGTCGCCGAAACCATCCGGCCGCTGGAAATGCTGGCCGTCACCTCGGAAGGCGAAACCGTCTCGGCGCTGGCGATCAACGAGGTTGCGCTGTGGCGCCAATCCTACCAGACGGCCAAGATCCGCATCAGCGTCGATGACCAAATACGGCTCGAGGAACTCAGCTGCGATGGCGTCATGATCGCGACGCCGGCCGGATCCACCGCCTACAATCTTTCAGCGCATGGCCCGATTCTGCCGCTCGACGCGCCGCTCCTGGCACTGACGCCGGTCAGCCCGTTTCGCCCGCGCCGCTGGCGTGGCGCATTGCTCTCCAACAAGGCGACCGTGCGCTTCGATATTCTGGAGCCGGAAAAGCGGCCGGTAAACGCCGCGGCGGACCATACGGAGGTCAAGGCGGTGACCTCGGTAACGGTGCGGGAGTCGCCGGCGGCGACGGCAACCTTGCTGTTCGACCCCAATCACTCCTGGAACGAGCGCATCCTTGCTGAGCAGTTCCGTTACTGAGCCGACACAGAGACAAGCGGCCGGATTAAGCATCGCGATTAAGGTTACAGCTTCACAATCGCGCCAATCCCGCCCGTTTCTGTTGACAAATCGCGGACTTGCGCCTAATCGCAATGCCAATCTTGCAAGCGCGTGGCGCTTGCCGCGACGAATAACGTTGCGCCTCCCCGAACCAGCCAAAGACAACAACACTTGTCCTCAGACACCACGATCGCTCAAGAAGCGTTGACCTTTTCAGACCTCGGCCTGTCGCCGAAGGTGCTTTCCGCAGTTACCGATGCCGGCTACACGCAGCCGACACCGATCCAGGCCGGTGCCATCCCGCACGCCTTGCTCGGCAAGGACGTGCTGGGCATAGCCCAGACCGGCACCGGCAAGACAGCCTCCTTCGTGCTGCCGATGCTGACCCGGCTGGAAAAGGGCCGCGCCCGCGCCCGCATGCCGCGTACGCTGATTCTCGAACCGACGCGCGAGCTTGCCGCGCAGGTCGAGGAAAACTTCGTCAAATACGGCAAGAACCACAAGCTCAACATCGCGCTTCTGATCGGCGGCGTGTCGTTCGACGAGCAGGACAAGAAGCTGGAGCGCGGCGCCGACGTGCTGATCGCGACGCCTGGCCGCCTGCTCGACCATCGCGAGCGCGGCAAGCTTCTGCTCAACGGCGTCGAGATCCTCGTCATCGACGAGGCCGACCGGATGCTCGACATGGGCTTCATTCCCGATATCGAGCGCATTTGCGAGATGATCCCGTTCACCCGGCAGACGCTGTTCTTCTCGGCAACAATGCCGCCGGAAATCACCAAGCTGACCGAAAAGTTTCTGCACGCGCCGGTGCGCGTCGAAGTTTCGAAGGCCGCGTCGGCCGCCACTAACATCATCCAGCGGCTGGTCAAATCAGGATCGAAGCCTTGGGACAAGCGCGAGACGTTGCGCAACCTCATCAAGGCCGAAGACGCTGAGTTGAAGAACGCCATCATCTTCTGCAACCGCAAGGTCGAAGTGTCGGAGCTGTTCCGCTCGCTGCTGAAGCATGATTTCGATGCCGGCGCCCTGCATGGCGACATGGACCAGCGCGCCCGCATGCAGATGTTGGCCAATTTCCGTGATGGCAAGCTGCGCTACCTCGTGGCATCGGACGTCGCCGCGCGCGGCCTCGACATCCCCGATGTCAGCCATGTCTTCAACTACGATGTGCCGATCCATGCCGAGGACTATGTCCACCGCATCGGCCGTACCGGCCGTGCCGGTCGCTCCGGCAAGTCCTTCACCATCGCGACGAAGTCCGACACCAAATACATCGACGCCATCGAGCGGCTGATCGGCAACAAGATCGAATGGCATGACGGTGACCTGTCGACGGTCGTGGCCAGCGAAGGCGGTGAGGACGATGCTCCGCGCCGTGGCAAAGGCGCGCCGCGTCGCGCCGGCCGCAAGGACGACGATCGCAAGGACAGAGGCGAGCGCAAGAAGGGCGGCGAACGCCGTGCCAGACACACCGGGGAAGACGCCTCGACCGTGGTTGCACAGCAAGAACAGCCCGATGTGGCTGCGACGGCCGTCGCCGATATCGGCGAGCGGCGCGCACGCAAGGAGGCGATCCGTTCGGAAAACACCGAACGCAAATCCTCCGATCGCAACGAACAGCGGGCACCGGAACGCGGTGACACCAGGCCGCAGCGAGACAACAGTCGTCCTGCCCGCCATCGCCACCAGGAAGACAACGACACCACCGTTGGCTTCGGCGACGACATGCCGGCCTTCATGCGCATCGTCGCCAAGGTCTGACTGGGCCAAGCTTGAAATAGCCGCCAAGTGATCGGCAAACGATCACTTGGCCAATTGGCACGTCTTTCGGATATCATCGCGAAGATCGGCAAGGCCGTTGCCTAACAAGGCAGGCAAGATGTGCGGGAACCTTCCTGCATAGGGCACGAGAAATCGAAGATCTATACCTGCCTGCTGAAAGGCATCGCGTGAATAAAGGCTACGTCCGCCTGGAGCATTGATGTAGCGCTGGCCGCCAAGTGCCTGAACGATGGCGATCACGCGGGCTTGTGCACGCAAGGCAGGATCGATGCCGAGGCGGGAGCTGCGTACGACATCCGGTCTGAGCTGAAGCGCATCGGCCGTTAGCCGAAGACCCTCCTCGAGAAAATCTGTCACGTCGCCAAGGGCCCCGGTCAGGTGGCCGTTGATCTGCTCTGCCGCTGGCGTCCGCGCTTGGCCTGGCAGGCCGAAGACAGCCAGCCGCTTGTCCAAGGTGGTTCGGGCATCGTTCGCCCAGCGCAGGTCCTTTATCAGCGCGTCGAAAGGCATCGGCGCAACCGGCAATGTCAGCCAGTGTCCCGGCGTCATTTCGCAGCGGTGCACCCTTCCCCGGCGCGCGAACTGAACATCGTCGAAAACAACGAAGATGTCGCTCGCGGCCATCAGGCGGAAATAACCCGCATAGGGGAAGAAGTATGGCTGCATGACAGCAATGGTGAGCTTGCCCGTCACTATGTTCCCCCTTCGCCATAGAAGAGGCGAGGCAGACTTCGAACGTGCTGCTGGAAGGCTCGCAGAACCGGAGATGCGAATGACATGTTGCAGAAAGCGTCGAATTCATCGCGCTTGCACAGGAAGCTGTGACGGTCGAACTGCTCGCGGCGAAGATAATGCAGCACCCTGATATCAGCCGCGTCGTGCAGCCCGTGCGCCAGCATCTCGTCCGAGTTCGGGCAATTGTACTCCGGCCCAAGCGGCAAAGGATCGGCTCCAACCGTCAGGATCGCCAATGACAGCGCGATCTGGGCAGAAAAGAAAATGGAGGGCGTATCCTTCAAATAGTCCAATACGCGCGCCGTCAGCGGGCGGATCAATGGCTGAATAGCGGTGAATGCCATCTTGTTGAAGGCGACGAAACCATAGTTGAAATACGCTGGGCAGCCACCGAACGCTTCATCTGGCGACTGGGAATATCGGAAGTTCAGGGGCGTGTCGCCGAAGCCGAATGCCCCGAGAAGTCGGCGCCACGCGGCGTCATTTTCCGCGCCATTTCTCGAGAATGGCGAGAAATGCGCCGGCAGCCCGGCCACGGTAGGACGATCGGCGTCGCGCATGCTTTGCAGAAGGCCGTTGATTGGCCGCATCAGGCAGGCATCGGCATCGACAAGGATGATGACATCGCCGCTTGGCGGTTCGGCATAGCGGTCGAAGCCCGAGGAAAAGCCCCGATCGCTGACAGCGTGAGGCACGGGACGCCACGTCACCGGGTAGGCCGATGACCATCGATTGACGGCACTGATTTCACTGAAGTCGGCATGCCCCCCGACGGAGACCAAAATGGGGGCGGTGGCATAGGCGCCGCCGAGACTGGCCAGCGACAAAGCAGCCAGTTTGACGTTTGAAAAAAACTCCTGTTCGGGCAGGATCGGGATGCGAAATTCGAAAGTCATTCGAGCCTGCTCAAGTCAAATCGCGAGTTGCCCAGCCGATGCCGGCCTCGCCAAACCCGTTGCCATTGTAGAACATCACGTCGCCGGAGGGGCGCTGCATGATGCAGCAATAGGCCTGCATCGAGCTGTCGAATTCGCCGGCGGCCGGCGGATTGCTGAAAATCACAGGCTCGGCTCCACCGACGGTTCCGTTCCGGGTGTCCATGCGACGAGAAAACAGTCGGTAAGCTTCTTTGCCGCCAGCGCGAAAGTCCCGCCCGCGCCGGCTATACCACAGGCGCATGCCGCCAGCCTCATTCGTCATCCAGGGGCGCGTCTGGCTGATACCGTCACCAAGGTCGTCAGCGGGGACGGCGATCGATTCCGCTTCCCACACGATGGCGTCTAATGAATCACAGCTGCGCAGGACATATTCAGGCTCCCAAACGCCGTTTACCTGCGCCCAGCCGGTGCCGCTCACATACCACATGCGATAGCCGTACTTGGTCTTTCCGACGAAGGGCGTCGACACGAAATACGGATCTGCCGGACCAATGCCCCGGACCGGACCGGCGAATGCCTTCTTGAAACTCAGCCCGTCATCGCTGATGGCGAGCCCGATGGCGATCTGGAAGCTGACATCGTTGCGTGGATAAACACCCGAATAATAGAGGTGCACGCGCCCACCGATCATCAGCGCACAAGACGGCCCCAGCCCGGTGCTATCGAAGCTCCCTGGCGGGCCCCACTCCAGGAGTGGATCGAGATGCTCGTCCAACACACGCATGCCGTCTTGCGGGTCGACGTCGACGGCCAGAATGGATGACAGGTTGTCGCTGTTGCGTCCTGCGAAATAGATACGCCAAAGCCGAGGCGAAAGGGCGAGAACCGTTGGGGACTGTGCGTGACTGCGCCACCACCCTCCCGCCTTTACCGACACCAGCAATCCCCGCCGGGTCCATTTCCTCTGATGGTCGGGCATCAGCGGAACTTCATCGACTTGATGCGGGCGCTGGAATAGGGCTTCGGCAGATCCGAGGGATGACGAACCACACTGTTGGGCGGCACATCGCGCCGGATCATGCAACGAGACTCAATGTAGCTTCCCGCGCCGATCGTGATGCCGTTGTCGACGCCGACCTGGCCGCCGATCAGGCTGCACGTACCGATACGGACGCCGCTCGCCAAGCCCACCTGCGACGACACGAAGCAGAAGTCCTCGAGGATGGAGTGATGACCCACATGGCTGCCGCTCCACATGATGATGCCCTCGCCGAGGCGAACAAACGGCTGCAGCGTGCAGTTTTCCAGAATGAAGCAGTTGTCGCCAACCGTCTCCGCCATATTGTGGGTCGAGGGATGGATAAAGCGCGCAAAGCCGTATCCACGCTCCCTGCCCTCCGCGTGCCTATTCCTGCGGAACTCGTTGAGATTCTGGTAGCTGAGCGGACCGAGCAGCTTGACGGCATCAGGCGGGAAGCGCTCCTCAAGCCTTTCCCAGGCGACCACGGGAAGGCCCTTGAACTCGGGTTGCGTGAGGAAGGCTTCGTCGACAGTGAACCCAACGACACGATCCTCGCCGAATCTGTCGAGATAGGCCTTGGCAACTTCGGCGAGCTGCCCTGCCCCAAAAATGACCACATCCGCCATGCCGCCCCCGTGCGCCCTTGCCTTGCATCCCTGGTCTGCTCGTCATCACCGTGGATTGTCCGGCTATGCGGCAGCCTTGTAGACGTAAACAGTGTATTCGTAGAGCCCGTAGTCGGCGCGAATGACGTGATGGCGCGACAATTGACCGACGACAAAGCGGCTGATCTGGTCATAGGCCACGTGAAAGAGATCCTCTCGCTCCCAGTCGACGTGTTTGGACATCAAGTTGAAGGCCATTCCCTTGCGTGCATACGGGAACATTTTTGCCAGCAATCCAGTCATGGCATCGAACATCGTCTCGTAGGCGATGCCGCAGCGCTCGGTGAAGACACCGTTCATGACGATGTAGTCGGCCTCGGGCACAGCTGCCCCGTCCTGCATCACGTCCAGGCAGTCAAACGCCACGCCGGGATACTTGCGCCGGCACAGGTCAACAAACCGCGCCGACAGATCGAGCCCCCGGTAGCGCACCTTGCGATCAGTCTGGCGCAGATAGTCGAGGAAATGACCAGCGCCGCAGCCGAAGTCGAGCAGGTCGACTGAGCCGCGCTCACGCATCACCTCTGCCATCACGCGATAACGCGTCGCTGCCCCTTCGGCATCGGGCCAGTCAACTCCTTTAAATGTGTCTCCGTGTCGCGCAAAACACGCCTCATAATGCGCAACAAGCGCGCTGTACGGATTTATATCAGTCAATTGTAATATCTCATGGAATTGCCCTATACGTTCGACATGGCCCTGTATATCACGCCATCAACGACATGAAACGCTGCGCCCCAGTACCTCTGGTCAGATCGGCCCAACACGATGCACAGTTCGCACATCCCTTCGCCGCGCCGGCTTCGGGTTTGTCTCATCAATCCGCGCTTCCACCCTTCCATCTGGACCCGTGATGAAGTCCTTTCCATTTTACCAGGCAGCAAGCGCAGTTGGATCGTGACAGGCTCGTTGCCAGCGCTGGCGGCCCTTGCTCCGGAGCATTGCGATGTCGTCCTGGTCGACGAGAACGTCGAGGACATCGATTTCGAGCAGCTTGGCGACTTCGACATCGTTGGCGTGACCGGCATGATCGTGCAGCGCGACCGCATGTTCGAGATCCTGGATAGGCTGCGTGATCTTCCGGTCACCGCGGTGGTCGGTGGCCCCTACGTTTCAGTGGCTGAATCGGAGTTCGTCGATCGCTGCGACGTGCGTTTCATCGGCGAAGCCGAGGAGACATGGCCGCGATTCCTTACGGCTTTCGCGCAAGACGGGGTGGTGCAACGGCGTTACGAGCAAGACGCCAAAACCAACATGGAGACCGTGCCGACGCCGCGATATGACCTGCTGAAACCCGGACGCTATATGGTAGCATCGCTGCAGTTTTCGCGCGGATGTCCATTCATGTGCGAATTCTGCGACATCATCACCATTTTCGGTCGCCGCCCGCGTCTCAAGTTACCCGCGCAGATGGTCCTCGAATTCGAGGCGATCGTGAAAGCCGGATTCAGCACCTGCTTCCTGGTCGACGACAATTTTATCGGCAACAAGGCCAAGGCCAAGGAGTTGCTGCGCGTGCTGATCGATTGGCAGCGGGCCAACAACTATCCATTGATCTTCTCCACCGAGGCCAGCATCAATCTGGGCGACGATGAGGAAATGCTCGACCTGATGCGGATGGCCAATTTCCGCCAGGTCTTTGTCGGAATCGAATCGCCTCGCGCCTCGTCATTGGCCGAAACCAGGAAGGTTCAAAACGTTCGCGGCGACTCCATGCTTGAGAAGCTGCAGCGCATCCGCGACAAGGGGCTGGTGATCCACGCCGGCTTCATCGTCGGGTTCGACGCCGACGACGAAGCGATCTTCGACGAGCAGTTTGAATTCATTCAGCAAAGCGGCATCGCGCTGGTGTCGGTCGCCGTCCTGTGTCCAATTCCAACGACGCCACTTTACGATCGGCTGAAGACCGAAGGTCGGCTGGATCTCAGCGACCCACATGTCAGCTTTCATCCCAAGAACATGACGCGCGAAGTCCTCAAGGCCGGCTACGACAGGCTGGTGCGGCGCCTGTACCAGCCGGATGCCTATTTCGATCGCCTGGTGAATGGCTACGTGGGGTCGCCAGGGTTCCGCCGCAGCCGGGCGTCCCAGGCGGCCCTGGCTGGAAGAAAACATTCCAGCCTTAGCCGGCTCGCTGAGTTGGCCGGTGCGGCTCTGATGGCTGCACGCCTTGCTCGAACCATCATTGCCAAGCGAGAGGAGATGTCGCTTGGCAGCGCGTATGTGAGGCACTGGCGCCGTAACCGTCGCCTCTGTGGCCAGGAAGCTATATCCTTTGCCAGCTTCGTATTTCTATGCGCCGATCATTGGCATTTCTATACCGTCTCGCAAAACTCAACCCGGTTCCAGATCGGCAGCAGCCGGCCCGAAACCTTGCGGCCATTGCCGGCCAATGAAGATTTATACCTCAGGATTGCCGACGGCCGTAAAGCTTCATGACAAGCAAATTATGGGATGCCGATCCCGATCCGACGCCTGATGTCCCGGTCGCGCGCCCGCGCCTGCCAACAGCGGACGACATTCTGCCCTATCTGCGCGAGATCGACGCGAACCGCTGGTACAGCAACAACGGTCCGCTGAATCAGCGCTTCCAGGAAGGTCTCAGGGCTCGCATCGCCGTGGGTCATGTCGTGTGCCTGGCAAACGCAACGCTGGGGTTGGTCCTGGCGCTGATGGCGCAGAAACCGGCAAAGGGCAGTCTCTGCATGATGCCGTCCTGGACCTTCGCCGCCAGCGCGCACGCGGCGGTCCTCGCAGGGCTCGTTCCCTGGCTTGTCGACGTCGACCTCGACACCCAGCAATTGTTGCCAGAGGCGGCGATACAACTCCTCAGGCAGGCTCCTGGCAAGGTCGGTGCCGTCATGCCGGTTATGCCGTTCGGCGGCCCGATGGATGCCGCGAACTGGGACCGGTTCAAGAGCGATACCGGTCTTGCCGTGGCAATTGACGCGGCCGCGGCCTTCGACTCGCTGACGCCATCGCGGGTTCCGGCAGTCGTCAGCCTGCATGCCACCAAGGCACTCGGCGTTGGCGAAGGCTGCTTCATTGCGTCCGACGACGGTGCTCTGATCGACGAAATTGTGAAGAAGGCCAATTTTGGTTTTGCAAATTCGCGCGAGGCGGCATCGCCGGCGTTGAATGGCAAGCTCAGTGAGTATGGCGCGGCCGTCGGCCTCGCCGCACTGGACGGTTGGACACTTACACGTGCCGCCTACCAGCGTGTTGCCAGAGGCTATTGCCGCTCGCTTGCTTCGACTTCCGGGGTGAACGTGCAGGATGGATTTGGCGAACGCTGGATATCCTCCACCGTTACCGTTGGCCTGCCGTCGGATTCGATGGAAACGGCACTCAATGTGCTGACGCAAGCCCGAATTGGTGTCCGTCGATGGTGGGGCGGCGGCCTGCATCGGCACACAGCCTTCGAACATTTTCCCAAAGTACCGCTGCCGGTCACCGAGACGCTTGTTGCGACTCAACTGGGCCTGCCTTGCTGGACAGATCTTTCGGATGAAGCAATCTCGCGTATCTGCTCCATTCTCACCGACGCGATGACAGCGGGCTGACGCAATATCTTAAGTGGGCTCACAACACAAAAACGGCCCCACGCGAGGGGCCGTTTTGTGGCCGGACAGATAGTTGGCGACCGCCAGCGCATGGCGCTGCGACAGATCGAAATTGTGCTGGTCGCTGTTGTTCGAATCGGCATGGCCGAACACGTCGACGGTCGTCCGGCGGAACTTCTTCAGGACCGACGCAACGGAATTCAGCGCCGACATGTATTGGCTTGGCCGGCCGCTACATCGGCCCAGGCATCATCTTGGTCGGCTTCTCCAGCATCGGAAAATCGGCCTTGCTGCATTTCACGTTCGGGTTCGTCGGACTGAACATGCCGTTCGGATTGTCCCTGAACAGCCAGGCGTGAAGATCGTAGTGGACGAACTCCCTCGGGATGAGCGGATAGTGTCCTTCCATCGGACCCATGAATTTCTGGCCAAACAGTGTGGGGACTTCCTTGACGTTCGGTGTCAACGGCACCAGCCACTCCACGCCGACCAACTTCAGGCCTTTCTTGGTCGGCTCGTAGATCAGCACGTTGGGCTTCATCGGGTCGAGCTTCTGGCCGACGCTTGGGACGTTGACGAAATGGACGCCCATGGCGCCTTTCGGGTAATCCATCGAGCCCGGTATCTTTTCCCCACTGTAGAAGACGCAGCCGACCGTCGACAGATAGAGGTCGCGGACAGCTGCGGTATAGTCTTCATACTTGGCCAATGATTTCTTCAAGGCTTCGATGTCGGCCTTGTTGGCGTCCTCGGCCTGAGCCGTGGCGAGCCCCAACCACAGACCCGCAATACTGGTCAAAGCGAGGACGCCGCAGCGCCCGAGGCAGGTTGTTCTTGTCATGCATTCCTCCCAGACATTTCATCTGGCCGTGCAAGACCGAGGCGGGAAAATGCTTGTTACGCGGCCAGTTGTACCGCCTCATCCCCTCTGGAACAGCGATGATGCTATTCCTTTCCGTGACTGTAGGAAAGCAGTTATTTAGCTGTTGCTAATTCTTAAGCGCGACAGCTGCAGGGTGCGATGGCCGCTCAAACAAAAACGGCCCCGCATTGGGGCCGTTTTCACATTCGTTGCGGTACAGATCGTCAGGTGAGCGGCGACAATTGGATCTCGACGCGACGGTTCTGCTCGCGGCCGGCGGCCGTCGCGTTGGATGCGATCGGCCGCGTCTTGCCGAAGCCGGTGACGGCGAAGCGGCGCTGATCGACGCCCTGACCGGACAGATAGTTGGCAACCGCCAGTGCGCGGCGCTGCGACAGATCGAAATTGTGCTGGTCGCCGCCGGTCGAATCGGTATGACCGAAAACATCGACCGTGGTCTGCTTGAATTTCTTCAGCACCAGCGCAACCGAGTTCAGCACCGGATAGAAGCCTGGCTTCACCGCATCCTGATCGACATTGAAGGTGATGTCCGACGGCATATTGAGGATGATCTGGTCACCACTGCGAGTGACGCTGACACCGGTACCCTCGAGCTGCCGGCGCAGTTCAGCTTCGTTCTGATCCATGGTGGCGCCGATGGCGCCGCCGGCCAGCGCACCGATGCCGGCGCCGATCAGCGCGTTGCGGCGGTCATTGCCGCCGGCAAGCAGACCGAGGCTGGCACCTGCCAGGGCACCGAGACCAGCACCTGCGGCCGTGTTGGAAATCTTCTGGTCGCCCGTATACGGATCCGTGGTGGTGCAGGCGCTCACGAGCAAGGCCGTCGCCACGGCGACGAGCACGGTCTTCTTCATAGATGGTCCCTCTCCAAGTCGCGCCTTTTTCGACGGCGCCAAATCAGCCCTTCGCGCGACTTGTACCATGAATTGCGGCGAAAAGCGGAACGGGAAAAGCACCCGCGACGGCTTTTCCGGGGATCAGTTACCAGAGATTCTTGCCGTCAATGACCACCACTTCCACCTTGTCGAGATTGAAGTCGTCGAACAGCCGCGAGTTGACGCTGATCTTCGGATTGTCGAAATCCGGCTCGCCGGTCGACCAATCCGGCGTCTCGGTGAACGTGCCGCAGCCGCAGTTGGCGCAAAAACCATGTTTCACGGTTTTCGAGCCCCACTCATAGAAGGAGACGTTTTTCAGAGGCGTGATGAGCTTGAACTGCGAGGGGGTATAATAGGCCCAGAGCGAGCCACGTTTCGAGCAGAACGAGCAGGTGCATTGCGTCACCGTTTCCGGTGCCTCTGAAACCTCGAATGTCGTCGCCTTGCAGTGACAGCTTCCCTTGATGGTCATCAACATCACCTCTCCATTGTCCGCCGCCCATGCGGCAGGGCACCATAAAGAAGCGATCCTGACAACTGTCTGTCAGCAGGCTCTACCCCTGAACAGCAGGCCGCGAACTCAGTAGGACGATGGCGGCACGAACAGGCAGATCGTCTTGCCGGCATCAAGCCCGGCCTCATGCGCGCACCAATGGTATTCGCCGTCCGGCGAATTCTTGATGCGCCTGTCGCTGTAGGCCAGCACCTCCCCGGTGTCCTTGATTACATAGCCTTCCGGACGCTCGCTGATCGAGGTCTGCGACACCTCGTGGCAGTCGTAATTCGCGCAGCAAGCGAACGGATAACTCCAGCCTTGCGGCTTGGCCGCGGTCGGCTTGGCGTCGTGCGCCATGGCCGACGCCGACAGGAGCGCGATCACACACGCCGCGCAAAGGGGAAGGACAAGCTGGCCAACCGACGGAACGGCGATCGCCGATCTGGAACTGGCAGCAAACATGGCAACGCTCCTTTCAAACGAGGTTTCAAGCGTTTCGCTTGCCCGTTCCCGGAACGTGTCTTCCCAGCGGCCAATCGTCAGCAGATATGCCGCGACCGGCCATAAATGCTTTTGTCTCCTCCTGCCGCAAATGGTGAGCCGAAATGTGAGTCGGTGCAAGAAATTGCTGCGTGGAGGCTGCGCCCGTTGCTGGCCGCCCAAGGCCGCAAACGTGCCCTCCATGACCACGGCAGGTTGCCGTGAGCAATGGACCGCTTGGTCCCCAAGAAAGTGCGAGCGGGTGCTATGGTCTAGTGGCGGACGGTGCTAGTCCAGATCCGCCACGGCCTCGCCTGCGCCGCCTTCGATGCGTTGCGACAGCGAGGCTTCCATGAAATCGTCGAGGTCGCCATCGAGCACGCTCGACGGGCTGGTGCTTTCGACGCCGGTGCGCAGATCCTTGACCAGCTGGTAGGGCTGCAGCACGTAGGAACGGATCTGGTGGCCCCAGCCGATGTCGCTCTTCGAGGCTTCCGTGGCGTTGGCGATGGCCTCACGCTTCTTCAGCTCTTCCTCGTAGAGGCGCGAGCGCAGCATCTCCCAGGCCTTCGCTTTGTTCTTGTGCTGCGAACGCTCGGCTTGGCAGGCGACCGCGATGCCGGTGGCGATATGGGTGATGCGCACGGCCGAATCGGTGGTGTTGACGTGCTGGCCGCCGGAACCCGACGAGCGATAGGTGTCGATGCGTACGTCGGATTCGGAAACATCGATCTCGATCGTGTCGTCGATAACGGGATAAACCCAGACGCTGGCGAAGGAGGTATGCCGGCGCGCATTGCTGTCATAGGGCGAAATGCGCACCAGGCGATGGACACCGGATTCGGTCTTCATCCAGCCATAGGCATTGTGGCCCTTGATCAGCAATGTGGCGGACTTGATGCCGGCCTCTTCGCCGTCATGCACTTCCAGCACCTCGACCTTGAAGCGGCGGCGTTCGGCCCAGCGCGTGTACATGCGCAAGAGCATCGAGGCCCAGTCCTGGCTTTCAGTGCCGCCGGCGCCAGCATGGATTTCGAGATAGGTGTCGTTGGCGTCGGCTTCACCCGACAGCAGCGTTTCGACCTGGCGGGCCTTGGCCTCGCCCTGCATCGAACGGATCGCCGCTTCGGCCTCGGCGATGACGCCTTCGTCACCCTCTTCCTCGCCGAGCTCGATCAGGCCGATATTGTCTTCCAGCGCCTGGGTCAGGCCCTTGACCGCCGCAATGCCTTCCTCGAGGCCCTGGCGCTCGCGCATCAGCTTCTGCGCTTCCAGCGGTTCGTTCCAGAGGCTGGCGTCCTCGGCCCGCACATTGAGGTATTCAAGCCGCTTTATGGCCTGGTCCCAGTCAAAGATGCCTCCTCAGCAGGGTGATCGCCTGCCTGATCTCGTCGACAATATTCTGCGTTTCCGCGCGCATGGCCTGGTATTTTGTCCTGTTGCTGAAGTGACACTTCGGTCGGCGCGATACATAGGGACGGCGCCGCCATGTGTAAAGCGAAATGGGCCGGCCCCAAGGCCAGCCCAGCGATCCGCATCCGGCCCCGTCAGTAGAGCCCGCCGCCGCCGTCCTGGATGGCCTGGTTGGCCTGCGGCGACAGTGCGCCGCCCGACGCGTTGGAGCCGTCGGCGCCCATTCCGATCACCCAATAGCTGTCGGCGGGACCGGTGCCCGGCTTGAAGGCCTCGATGATGGTGCCGGGATCGCCCGACGCGGCACGCATGCCGGTCTTGCGATTGATCGCGATCAGATTCATGCCCTCCGGAACCTTGAAGTCGACATTGGGCGTGCCGTCCAGCGCCACGCGCATGAAATCCTTGAAGATCGGAGCGGCGAGACCACCACCGGTGGCGCCATGGCCAAGGCCGCGCGGCGTGTCGTAGCCCATGTATAGGCCGACCACGAGGTTCGGCGTGAAACCGATGAACCAGGCGTCCTTTTCGTCGTTGGTGGTGCCGGTCTTGCCGGCAATGTGGCGGCCGAGTTCGCCGATAGTGGCGCCGGTGCCGCGCTGGACCACGCCTTCCATCATCGAGGTGATCTGGTAAGCGGTCATCGGATCGAGCACCTGCTCGGAATTGTCGACCAGTTCCGGCTCCGGCTGGTTCTTCCATTCGCTCGCGTTGCAGCCTTCGCAGCCACGCTCATCCTGCTTGAATACTGTCTTGCCGTAGCGGTCCTGGATGCGGTCAATGAGCGAGGGTTTGATCGACTTGCCGCCATTGGCCATGATCGAATAGGCCGAAACCATGCGCATGACGGTGGTCTCGCCGGAGCCCAGCGCCATCGGCAGATACGGCGCCAAATGATCGTAGACGCCGAAGCGCTCGGCATATTCGACGACCAGCTTCATACCCATGTCGTTGGCAAGCCGCACTGTCATCAAATTGCGCGACTTCTCGATGCCGGAGCGCAGGGTTGCCGGCCCGGCGACGGTGCCGTCATAGTTCTTGGGCGTCCAGGTCGTGTTGCCGCTCTGTATGGTGATCGGTCCGTCCATGATCACCGAGGCCGGCGTATAGCCATTGTCGAGCGCCGCCGAATAGACGATCGGCTTGAACGAGGAGCCCGGCTGACGCATCGCCTGGGTGGCACGGTTGAATTCGGACTGCGCATAGGAGAAACCGCCGACCATGGCCAGCACACGGCCGGTGTGCGGATCCATGGCGATCAGGCCGCCTTCCACCTCGGGAACCTGGCGCAGGCTGTAGGTGTTGTCGGAGCCTTCGTTCTTCTGCACGAAGATGACGTCGCCGGGCTTGAGCACGTCGGCCGGCGACTTGGCCTTGACCGTCTTGCCGTCGACCATATGGCGCATGGCAAAGCCCATGTCGTCCTTGCTGACGGTGCCTTCGACGCGTTCCTTGACGATGTCGCCCGACGCCTGGCGCGCGGGCTGCAGGCCAATCGAGAGGCCTGATGCGGAGGAGTCGAGCACGACGGCCAGCGACCATTCAGGGACGTCTTCCAATCCCTTGACGGCGCCCAGCGGGACGCCCCAGTCGCCGGACACGTCGATTGACGTCACCGGCCCGCGATAGCCACGCAGCGTATCGTACTTGATCAAGCCGTTCTGCATCGCCTTGCGGGCGATGAGCTGGACTTTCGGATCAAGCGTGGTGCGGACGGACAGGCCGCCTTCGTAGAGCGCGTTCTCGCCGTAACGGGCGATGATCTGGCGGCGCACCTCTTCGGTGAAGTATTCGCCGGCGAACAGATAGGTGCCGGTACGGCGCGGCGTCACGCCGAGCGGCTCGGCCTTGGCCTTGTTGCCTTCCTCACGCGTGACGTAGCCATTTTCGACCATCTGGTCGATGACCCAGTTGCGGCGCTCGATCGCGCGATCGGCATGCTTGAAGGGATGGTAGTTGTTGGGGCCTTTCGGCAGCGACGCCAGGTAGGCGGCCTCGGCCACGGTCAGTTCGTTCACCGACTTGTCGAAATAGGTAAGCGCCGCGCCGGCGACACCATAGGCGCCGAAACCGAAGAAGATTTCGTTGAGGTAGAGCTCGAGGATACGATCCTTGGGATAGGCCTGCTCGATGCGGAAGGCCAGGATCATTTCCTTGATCTTGCGCTCGTAGGTCTGGTCCGCGGTCAACAGGAAGTTCTTGGCCACCTGCTGGGTGATCGTCGAAGCGCCGACCTGGCGCCTGCCCGACCCGAAATTCTGCAAGTTGACGATGATGGCGCGGCCAAGGCCGGTCACGTCGATGCCGGGGTGGTTGTAGAAGTTCTTGTCTTCCGCCGACAGGAAGGCCGCCTTGACGCGATCCGGGATAGCCTGGATCGGCAAATACAAGCGCCGCTCGCGCGCGTATTCGGCCATCAGCGAGCCATCCGAGGCGTGGATGCGCGTGGTCACCGGCGGCTCGTATTTGGCCAGCACCTCGTAGTCGGGCAGATCCTTCGACAGATGGCTGATGTAAATGGCAACGCCCGCCGCGACCAGAAGGGCCAGCGTCGTGCCGATGCCGAAGAAATAGCCAATGAGACGAATCATACCCGCTCCAGTCCTTGGTTCGGGAATTTCCTAAACGAAGCCGCCTTCCACGCAAGCTTTCGAGCCGGTCCCAATCCGTATTCGAAAACCCATGTCGCCACCATGTGGACAAAATACGGCAAGGCCTGATTTCGTGACCGCCCGCTGCAAATAAAGGCACCGGGTGTTGTCATCCAGCAACGCCGCCTCTGGTTGCAGGCGCCGCAAGGCATGTCAACCTCCGGTTCCAGCCCCGGCCTTGGCGGACGCGAACAGCGCAACGGCGTTGGTGATGCTTTGTGCGGCCTTGCCGCGCCATTCCGCGTTAAGCAGTTGCGCCTCGTCCTTGGCATTCGAGAGATAGCCGAGTTCGACCAGCACGGATGGCACGTCCGGCGCTTTCAATACTTTGAAGCCCGCGGAACGCTGCGGATTGTTGATGAGACCGACGCTGGTCGAAAGCTGGCCGACCAACGTGTGTGCGAAACTCATCGAGAAGGTGTGTGTCTCACGGCGGATCAGGTCGATCAGGATATCGGTCACTTCCTTGTTATCGTCCTTGATGACCATACCGGCGAACTGATCGGAGAGATTTTCTCGGTCGGCGAGCGCCTGCGCCTCGGGATCCGACGCCTTGTCGGAGACGGTATAGACCGTGGCGCCGCGGATGCCCTTGACGCTGATCGTGTCGGCATGGATCGAAATCAGCAGATCGGCCTCATGTTGGCGGGCAATGCGCACGCGGTCGTCCAGACGCAGATATTCATCGGTGTCGCGGGTCATGAAGACATCATATTTGCCGATGGCCGCGAGCTTGTCGCGCAGTTCCGTGGCGAAGGCCAGCGTGACGTTCTTCTCGATGGTGCCGTTCAGACCCTCGGCGCCGCCGTCGACGCCGCCATGGCCGGGATCGATGACGACGGTGAAGCGGTGGCCGGGATTGGAGACCGGCCCGGTGCCAACCCGCCCGCCCTTGTCGGTCGAAACCGTCGAGCCGGTGGTCAGTGCCTGGTTGGCAAGGGCGGCGTCGAACTCCCGTTCGGAGGCCGCCGACATGTCGACGGCAATGCGGTAGCCGGTTCCGTCCTCATTCTTGAGCACATCCAGCTTGTCGACGGCGAACGGCCCCTTGCCGGTAAGGATCAGCCGCGAGACACCGTCGCCGAGTGCGCCCAGGCGCACGCCCTTGACCAGGCCGCGTGGCTTCAAATCCTTGGCGTCGATGGCCAGCCTGGTATTCGCCAGGTCGATGACCAGACGATTGGGTCCGCGCAGCAGGAACCATTTGATATCAGGCTCGCGATCGAAGTCCATGACGATGCGCATCTTGGTGGCATCGCCCGCCATCTTGTAGCCCTTTGCCACCAGCGGCGCATCGGCGGCGTCGGCAACGGAAAAAAAGGCCTGGGAAATCACCACCAGCAGCGACAGACATAGAGCGGCAAGAATCCGGCCGCCAACACGACATCCCTTGCCTGTGAAGTCTGCCAGTCCCATCTCTCTTCCAGTCGCTCCCGGTTTGGCGCCAGGCGCCCGCTCGTTTCGTCGAAGTGCCGGTTAGGCCGCGAACTCGATTAACGATTGGTATCCAGAGAAGGTTAACCAAGCCTTTTCACGCAAGGATTGGACCCCAGGCTTACGTTACGGAACTGCTTTTTGCCGGCATCGGAAATCGGGGTTGCCTTCCAACCCGCCAAATCATAAAAGCGATAGTGGATCACTGCAATCCTGGAACCGCCCTCCTCCGCAGCTTCCTGCTACAGGGTCAGATGAAAGGCGGCTCCTTTCGCTTCACGCGAAAAGGCTTCAGGTGATTGCGACGAATTTCGCAGGTGTGCTCCCGTGGCGGGGGAATCACCTGCGTGAGGAAAACGGCCGGGTTTGTCCCCGTGCCGGCTCTGTATGAGCAAACAAGCTGGTCCGGTTTCCGGGCTTTGGTTCAAAAGGTTCCGCTGGTGACGATGGCTTCAAGCGCAATCATGGAAAGGTCCGCATCAAACCGCGCCAGTATGGCAGCGGGCGGCACCGCCATGACACGCAGGCACCGTCCGGCGGACATTCAATTATCCGGCACCCACTCTCCAGACACACAGCAGCGGGCTTTGCCCCGCCAGCTGCGGCTGACGGCTGCCGGGGGGAAACGAAATAATGCCCAACAAAATGCTGATAGACGCCTCCCACCCGGAGGAAACACGCGTTGTCGTCGTACGCGGTAACCGTATCGAAGAATTCGACTTTGAATCCCAGGACAAGAAGCAGCTCAAAGGAAATATCTACCTCGCCCGCGTAACGCGCGTCGAACCCTCCCTTCAGGCAGCCTTTGTCGAATATGGCGGCAACCGTCACGGTTTTCTCGCCTTCAGTGAAATACACCCCGACTACTACCAGATCCCGGTGGCCGACCGTCAGGCACTGCTGCGCGCCGAAGCGCAGGAGGCCGAGGACGAAGAGGACGAGGATGGTGACGGCGATGACCGCCAGAGCCGCGATCGCGGTCGGCGCGGACGCCGGCGCGGCGGCAAGAGCCGCGAGCGCGGTGAGCACAAGCGCGATACCGGCGAGGCAGGCGAAGGCTCCGGCGAGCCAAGCGAAGGCAACGACAGCGGCGACATCGTTGTCGAGGAGATTTCACACACCTCCGAGATCATCGAACACGCAGCCGATACATCGGAACATTCCGAGCCCTCGGGGCATGCCGATACATCAGGCCATGATGAAGGTTCCACCGATCAGGACGAAACCGAAACCCGCGAGGGTGGTCCGACATCGATCGCCGCCGCGGTCGAAGGCGATGTGATTTCCGAACCTGTCTCGCAGACGGAACAGGCCACTGAAACCACATCCAGCGACAATGATCGTGGCATGTTGGAGGAAGTACAGTCCTCGCATCCCGATGATCACGAGGTCGAATCGGTCGGCGCCGAGGACGCTCTGGAAGAAGTGCGCAACCGTCGCAAACCGGTGCGCCGCCAGTACAAGATCCAGGAAGTGATCAAGCGCCGGCAGATCCTGCTGGTTCAGGTCGTCAAAGAAGAGCGCGGCAACAAGGGCGCCGCACTCACCACCTATCTGTCGCTTGCCGGCCGCTATTCGGTGCTGATGCCGAACACGGCGCGCGGCGGCGGCATTTCGCGCAAGATCACCAGCGCGGTCGATCGCAAGCGCCTGAAGGAGGTCGTTGCCGATCTCGAAGTGCCGCAAGGCATGGGCGTCATACTGCGCACGGCCGGCGAGAGCCGTACCAAGGCCGAGATCAAGCGCGATTATGAATATCTGATGCGGCTGTGGGAAAACGTGCGCAATCTCACGCTCCAGTCCACCGCCCCTGCCCTCGTCTATGAGGAAGGCAGCCTGATCAAGCGTTCGGTGCGCGACCTCTATAACAAGGATATCGACGAGATCCTTGTCTCCGGCGAGGAAGGCTACCGCGAAGCCAAGGACTTCATGCGCATGCTGATGCCGAGCCACGCCAAGGTGGTTCAGCCGTTCCGCGACACGACGCCGATCTTCGTGCGCAACGGCATCGAGGCGCAGCTCGACCGCATGCTGCAGCCGCAGGTGACGCTGAAGAGCGGCGGCTACATCATCATCAACCAGACCGAGGCGCTGGTCGCTATCGACGTCAATTCGGGCCGCTCCACCAAGGAGCACTCGATCGAGGACACCGCGCTCCACACCAATCTGGAAGCGGCCGAAGAAGTTGCCCGTCAGCTCAGGCTGCGCGATCTCGCCGGCCTGATCGTCATCGACTTCATCGACATGGAGGAGAACCGCAACAACCGCTCCGTCGAGAAGCGGCTGAAGGATCACCTCAAGAACGACCGTGCGCGCATCCAGGTCGGCCGAATCTCGCATTTCGGCCTAATGGAGATGTCACGCCAGCGCATCCGCGCCAGCGTGCTGGAATCGACCATGAAGCCCTGCCCGCATTGCGGCGGCACCGGCCATGTCAGGTCCGATTCGTCGGTGGCGCTGATGGTGGTGCGGGCGATCGAGGAATTCCTGCTCAAGGATTCGCGCAGCCACATCACCGTGCGCACGCCGGCGGCAACCGCGCTCTACGTGCTCAACCACAAGCGCGGCACGCTGGTGGAACTGGAAAGCCGCTTCGGCCTGACCATCACCATCGAGGCCGACGATACGGTTGGCGCGCAGCACTACGCGATCTTCCGCGGCGCGCTGGCCGAGAAGCCCGAGGGTTTCGTCGAGGTCCGCAGCCTGCCGGCCTATGTCGAGCCTGAGGAGCCCGAGGACGAGATTGCCGTCGTCGAGGAAGACGATGAGGTCGTGGTCCAGGCCGAGCAGCCACGCCAGCAGCCGCAGCAGAACCAGCAGCCGCGGCCTGCCGGCAGCGAAGATGGCGAAGGCCGAGACCGCAAGCGTCGCAAGCGCCGCAGACGTCGCGGCGGCAGGGATCGCGACCGCGAGCATGGCGCTCCGGCGGACGGCTCATCCATCTCCACTCAGGCCGGCGATTTCGCCGGCGCGGCAGACGCGGCAGGCGACGATGACGGCGTACAGGACGACGCCGCCCCGATCGCTGCCAGCGCTTCCGACGAGGCGGTGCAGGCCGCGGATGACGGCCAGGGCAAGAAGCGCCGGCGCGGCAAGCGCGGCGGCAAGCGCAACCGTCGCGAAGACGGTGAAGGCGAGAGCGAGGCAAGCGCCGGCGAGGCGACCGAGGCTTCGGAAGCCGATGCTTCCGAAAGCGAGCCTGCCTCGATCGAACCGGTGGCTGTTGCCGCGGTGACGGAAGAACCGGTGGCCGCGGCGGGCGAAGAGGTGCCAAGCACCGAGAAGCCCAAGAAGCCGCGTCGCGCAGCCAAGCCGAAGAAGGCAGCCGCCGAAGCGGTCGCTGAAACCGCTGTTGTCGAAGCGGCCGCAGAAGCGCCAGTCGAGCCTCCGGTGGCGGCTGCTGAGGAGGCGGTGGTTGCACCCGTTGCGCAAGAGTCTTCGAAGGCCCGGCCGTCACGACGCAAGCCGGCGGCCATCGACGCGCCCGTGGTGCCGGTGGTGTCCTCGACCGTCGCCGATGAGCCGGAAGCCAAGACCGAAGAAAAGCCGAAGCGCGCCGGCTGGTGGCAGCGGAAGGGCTTTTTCTAAGCATTTCAACTGGTTGAAGTGACTTTCTAATAAAAGAATCCCACGCCGATCGAAAGACGGCGCGGGATTTTTCACATTGCGCGTTCCAACAGGTGGCGAAGCGCTGGCTAAGGCGCGAAGATCGACCAGTTCATCATCCTGGCCAGCTTTTCCAGCGCGATCGAACCCAGCTTGGAATTGCCGTTGGCGTTGAGGCCGGGCGACCACACCGCAAGCGACGCCACACCCGGCACAATGCCCAATATGCCGCCGCCGACGCCACTTTTGCCGGGTATGCCGACACGGAAGGCGAAATCGCCGGAGCCGTCATAGTGGCCGCAAGTCAGCATCATGGCGCCGATGCGCCGTGCCCGCTCCGCCGACACCACGGAATGGCCTGTCGCCGGGTTCTTGCCGCCATTGGCGAGGAAGCGGCCGGCCATCGCCAATTGCCGGCAACTCATGGCTATGGCGCAATGGTGGAAATAGACGCCCAGTGCCAGTTCCGGAGCATGATGAAGATTGCCGAAGGATTTCATGTAGTTGGCGAGCGCGAAGTTGCGATAGCCGGTGGCACGTTCGGACGCCGCGACCTCACGGTCGATGATGATGGTCTCGTCGTCGGCGAGAAACTGGATGAAGCGCAGGATCTCGCCGATCGCCTCGCGCGGCTGATGGCCGGCAAGCAGGATATCGGAAATGACGATGGCGCCTGCATTGATGAACGGATTGCGCGGGATGCCGTTCTCGTGCTCGAGCTGGACGATCGAGTTGAATGGATTGCCGGACGGCTCGCGCCCGACCCTTTTCCACAGCGCGTCGCCGACATTGCCAAGCGCCAGCGTCAGGGTGAACACCTTGGAGATGCTCTGGATCGAAAATGCCTGGTCGGCATCGCCCGCCATCAGCACGCGGCCGTCATTGGTGACGGCGGCAATGCCGAATTTCCTCGGGTCGACCTTGCCCAATTGAGGAATGTAGGTGGCGACATCGCCGCGATCGGTGCGTTCGGCCATTTCGGCGGCGACTTCGGCCAAAGCCTGATCAAGTTTGGGGGCCTGATCAAATTTGGGGGCCTGTTCGAGTTCCGGCATCGGGGCTACCTCAACCAGCGTTCGATGCGCGCCATCGCCTCGACCATGTCGTCGTGGCTGCCGGCATAGGAAAACCGCATCGTGCGATGTCCGGCCTGGGTGTCGAAGTCGCGGCCGGGCGTCGCCGCGACATGCGCCTCGGCCAGCATCTTGCGCGCGAAGGCCATGCTGTCATTGCTGTGGCGGGTGACATCGCAAAACGCATAGAAGGCGCCGTCCATGGGCGCGGCCAGCGGGAAGCCGAGTTCCGGCAAGCGTTTCATCAGCAGTTCACGGTTCCAGGCATAGCGGCCCTTGATCGCTTCCAGCTCTTCGGTCGCGGCAAAGGCTTCGATAGCCCCGATCTGCGACAGTTCGGGAGGCGAAATGTAGAGGCTCTGGGCGATGCGTTCGACCGGCCGCACGAGCGCTTCCGGCAACACCATCCAGCCGATGCGCCAGCCGGTCATGCAATAGTATTTCGAGAAGGAATTGATCACCGTGACGCTGTTGCCGAAGGCAAGTGCGGTGGTGTCAGGCGCGCCATAGGCCAACCGGTGGTAGATCTCGTCGGAAATGACGGCGATGCCCAGTGTCTCCGCCGTGTCGACCAGCGCCGACAGTTCGTCGGCCGGTATGATCGCACCGGTCGGGTTGGCGGGGCTCGCGAAAAGCGCACCTTTCAGAGGTTTCTCGCGATGCGCGGCCTCCAGATGACCGGCATGCAGATAGGCTGCGTCGCCAAGTTCGATCTCGACCACATCGATGCCGAGTGCCGCCATGATATTGCGATAGGCGGGATAGCCGGGTGCCGCGATGGCAACGCGATCGCCCGGATCGAACATCGCCAGGAAGGCGAGATTGAAGGCCGCCGACGAACCCGTGGTCACCGCGATCCGGGCGGGCTCGACTTCGAGCCGATAGTGATCCGCGTAATGCGCGGCGATCGCCTTGCGCAGGCCGGCCAGCCCCAGTGTGTCGGTGTAGCCGATGCGGCCGACCTGCAAGGCTTCGGCCGCGGCGGCGCGAACCCGCGCGGGCGCCGGGTCGGACGGCTGGCCGACCGCCATGGAGATCACCGGCACGCCTTGCGCCTTCAGTCTGTTGGCTTCGGCCAGCACATCCATGGCGTGGAATGGCTCGACATTGCCACGACGTGAGAGCGAAACGACCATTTTATCCCTATCCCGACGGTTTGGCGCACCACGCCCCCGAATACATGCGCCGCACAAATGCCCGATTGATGTGAGGATCACAAGTTGAGGAAGTTTTCCGGTGCCGACTTTTCATCTTTCGCCCGCTCGTCTACCAGTGGACACGTCATGTTGAGCCGACCCAGATCGACGATTGCCAGGATTGCGCGTGTTTTCACGACGCTTTCGCTTGGCCTTGCCGTTGGCGTGGCAAGTTCGGTCACCGCCTTCGCTCAGAGCGTTCCGGTGGTGCGAGATGCCGAGATCGAGGCTTTGGTGCGCGACTATGCGCGGCCGATCTTCAAGGCGGCAGGGCTGGCGAATGACGGCATCGACATCGTCCTGGTCAATGATTCCAGCTTCAACGCTTTCGTCACCGGGCGACGGCTGTTCATCAACACCGGCGCGCTGATGACGGCGGAAACACCCAACGAGATCATCGGTGTCATCGCGCACGAGGCCGGCCATATCGCCGGCGGCCACCAGCAGAAACTGCGTGACCAGCTCGAGCGCGCCAAGACGATGGCCATCATTGCGACCTTGCTTGGCGCGGGCGCGATGGTCGCTGGCGCGACCACCAACAGCCGCGGCCTTGCCGGCGCCGGCATGGGCGTGGCCGCCGGTGGCGGCGAGATGGCACAGCGCAGCATCCTCGCCTACCAGCGCACCGAGGAGATAACGGCCGACCGCTCCGCCATCACCTATCTCAACGCCACCGGCCAGTCCGGCATGGGCATGCTGAAGACGTTCCGGCGCTTCCAGACCGCGCTGTCGCTGTCGGGTGCGCAAGTCGATCCCTATCGGATCAGCCATCCGATGCCGCAGGAGCGCATCGCCAATCTCGAAGTGCTGGTGAAGCAGAGCCCCAATGTCGACAAGCCCGACCCGCCGGCCTTGCAGCAGCGCCATGACATGATGCGGGTGAAGATCGCCGTCTACATGGAAGGCCAGGCCACCGCCGCGCGGCTCATGCAAAAGATGAGAGGCAGCCTCGCCGGGCAGTATGGCGACGCCCAATCGACCTACCTCTACGGCGACATCGCCGGCGCACTCGCCAAGACCAATGCCCTGATCAAGGCGCAGCCGAAGAATGCCTATTTCCAGGAGTTGCGCGGCGACATCCTGATGAAGGCCAACAAGCCCAAGGACGCGGCGGAAGCCTACGCCAAGGCGGTCAGCCTCGATCAGGCGCGGTCCGGCTTGCTGCCTGTCTCGCTCGGCCAGGCGCTGATGGCGGTCGGCACGCCTGACTCGCTGAAAAAAGCCGTCGTGCAGATCAACAATGGCCTGGGACGCGACAAGGAAAATTCCGCCGGCTATCGCTACCTGGCGCAGGCTTATGGCGAGCTGGGTGACATACCGGGCGCCGAGCTTGCCACCGCGGAAGGTCATTTCTATTCCGGTAACTACAAGGATGCGAAGATCTTCGCCATGCGGGCGCAGCAGCAGATGAAGCGCGGCGAGCCGCGCTGGATACGCGCCCAGGACATCATAAACTACAAATCGTCAAACAAGATCTAGTGAACCTTCCGGTCACGCACTGCGACACAGCCGGACCAGGAAACAGGCAAAAGGAACGAGAACGATGAAAAAGGCACTGCTGCTGGGCACCACGGGGGTCGCTGTCGTCCTTGCCATGCTGGCTTTCGGTTTCGTGGCCGGCAGCCCACAGATGGCCAAGGCCGGTACGGCGCAGCCTGTCCAGACGATCGCCGATACCAAGATCGACCGTGCCGAGGTCGAGGGGATCATCCGTGACTATCTCCTGAAGAACCCCGAGGTGCTGCTCGAAGTGCAGGACGCGCTCGAGGCCAAGCAGAAGGAAGAGCAGCGCATCGCCTCGCTCGGCGTCATCAAGGGCGCCAAGGACCAGATCTTCAACTCCGCCTTCGACGGCGTCGTCGGCAATCCGAACGGAAAGGTGACGATCGTCGAGTTCTACGATTACAATTGCGGCTTCTGCAAACGCGCCATCGAGGACATGCGGGCGCTGACCAAATCCGATCCGGATCTGCGCTTCGTGCTCAAGGAATTCCCGATCCTCGGCCCGGATTCGCAGAAAGCGAGCGTCGTTTCGATGGCGTTCCACCTGATGATGCCGGAGAAGTACGGCGAGTTCCACAATGCGCTGCTCGGCGGCCAGGGACGCGCCACCGAGGCGGCCGCGATCAAGGTCGCGCTTTCGCTGGGCGCCGACGAGGCGACGCTGCGCGAGAAGATGAAGGATGCTTCGATCCCCGAGGCGTTCTCCAAGACCTACGATCTTGCCAACAAGCTGGCGATCACCGGAACGCCGTCCTACGTCGTCGGCAACGAGGTCGTGTTCGGGGCTCTCGGGCAGGACGTGTTGGCGGAAAAGATAAAGGCGGCGAAAGCCGCGCTTTGATCGGCCCGCGGTTTTCTTCACGGGCGCATTTCTGCCTGTTGTGGACAGTGAAAGAACGCACTTGCGCTCTTTTCGCGGACGACTATGCCCGGTATAGAGGCCCAGCGCGCCGGTTTGATACCGGCGCGGGAAAAGGTCGGTTTTTTTGAAAACGGTTTTCGTGCTGAACGGTCCCAATCTCAACGCGCTCGGCAAGCGCGAGCCGGGCATCTATGGCGGCAAGACGCTTGCCGCGATCGCCGACGACTGCAAGCAGGCCGGCGCGTCGCTCGGGCTCGAGATCGATTTCCGCCAGTCGAACCATGAGGGTGACCTTGTCGACTGGATCCAGGAAGCCGGCGACAAGGCTGCCGGCATCGTCATCAATCCAGGCGCCTACAGCCACACCTCGATCGCCATCCATGACGCCATCCGTTCGGTCGCACCGCTGCCGGTCGCCGAAGTTCACCTTTCCAACATCCATGCGCGGGAATCATTCCGCCACGTCTCCATGGTCGCGCCGGTCGCCGTCGGCATGATCTGTGGCTTTGGGCCGCTCGGCTACACGCTGGCGCTACAGGCGCTGGCCGCACGCCTATGACCGGCCAACAAACAGAAGGCTCGAAAATGTCGATAAAGAAGACCGGTGTTGACCAGCAACTGATCCGCGATCTGGCGGGCATACTGAACGACACCAACCTGACCGAGATCGAGGTTGAACTGGGCGACCTGAAGGTGCGCGTGTCGCGGCAGGCCCCTGCCGTCCATGCGATCGCGGCGCCCCAGCCCAGCTATGCGCCGGCAGCAGCCCAGCCCGCGGTCGCGGCCGGCCCGGCCACGGTCGACGTGTCGAAGAACGCGGTGGCCTCGCCAATGGTCGGCACCGCCTATCTGGCGCCGTCGCCCGACGCCAAGCCGTTCATCGAGGTCGGCCAGACGGTCAAGGAAGGCCAGACGCTGCTGATCATCGAGGCGATGAAGACGATGAACCAGATCCCCTCGCCGCGCGCCGGCACGGTAACGGCGATCCTGTTCGAGGATGCCACGCCGGTCGAATACGGCATGCCGCTCGTCGTGATCGAGTAGAGCGGGCCGGATGTTCCAGAAGATCCTCATCGCCAATCGCGGCGAAATCGCGCTTCGGGTGCTGCGCGCCTGCAAGGAACTCGGCATCCAGACGGTGGTGGTGCATTCGACCGCCGACGCCGACGCCATGCATGTGCGGCTTGCCGACGAGAGCGTCTGCATTGGCCCGCCGCCATCCCGCGACAGCTATCTCAACATCCATCAGATCGTCGCGGCCTGCGAGATCACCGGCGCCGACGCGGTACATCCGGGTTATGGCTTCCTGTCCGAGAACGCCAAGTTCGCCGACATACTGGCCGCGCACAACATCACCTTTATCGGCCCGACCGGCGACCATATCCGCGTCATGGGCGACAAGATCGAGGCCAAGCGCACCGCCAAGCGCCTCGGCATCCCGGTCGTGCCCGGGTCCGACGGCGCGGTGACCGAGGAGAAGGAAGCCAAGCGAATTGCCGCCGAAATCGGCTATCCTGTGATCATCAAGGCCTCCGCCGGCGGCGGCGGACGCGGCATGAAGGTCGCGCACACCGAGGCCGACCTCGAGGTCGCTCTGCAGACGGCGCGCTCGGAAGCAGGCGCCGCTTTCGGCGACGACGCCGTCTACATCGAGAAGTATCTGCAGAAGCCGCGCCATATCGAAGTGCAGGTGTTCGGCGACGGCTTTGGCCGCGGCGTGCATTTCGGCGAGCGCGACTGTTCGCTGCAACGGCGCCACCAGAAAGTCTGGGAAGAGGCCAATTCGCCGGCGCTCAACGCCGAGGAACGGTCCCGCATCGGCGGCATCTGCGCCAAGGCCATTGCCGATCTCGGCTATTCCGGCGCCGGCACGATCGAGTTCCTCTACGAGAATGGCGAGTTCTATTTCATCGAGATGAACACACGCCTGCAGGTTGAACATCCGGTGACGGAAGCAATCACCGGCATCGATCTCGTGCATGAGCAGATCCGCGTCGCTTCCGGCGGCGGCCTTTCCGTCAGGCAGGAAGACATCAAGTTCAATGGCCACGCCATCGAATGCCGCATCAATGCCGAGGATCCGCGCACCTTCACCCCCTCGCCCGGCACCATCACGCATTTCCACACGCCAGGCGGTCTCGGCATTCGTGTCGATTCCGGCGTCTATTCCGGCTACAAGATCCCGCCCTATTACGACAGCCTGATCGGCAAGCTGATCGTGCATGGGCGCAACCGCGTCGAATGCATGATGCGGCTGCGCCGGGCGCTGGATGAATTCGTCGTCGACGGTATCAAGACGACGTTGCCGCTGTTTCGCGATCTGGTCGGCAATGCCGACATCGCCAATGGCGACTATGACATCCACTGGCTGGAAAAATACCTGGCCAAGGAAGAGTAGTCCGGGGACGCGATGACCCGTCCTTACGCGCCCGGCTATCGCATTCCCACCGACCTTCTGCTCAAGGCCTACGCTTCGGGCGTCTTCCCGATGGCCGAAAGCGCCAGCGACCCAGAAGTGTTCTGGGTGCGGCCGGAGACGCGCGGCATCATCCCGCTCGACGGGTTCCACACGCCCAAAAGCCTGAGGAAGACGATCCGCAAAAACCTGTTCGACATCCGTTTCGACTTCGATTTCGAAGCGACGATCGACGGCTGTGCCGAAAAGCGCGAGGAGCGGCGATCGACCTGGATCAACGCGCCGATCCGCGAGGCCTATGTGCAGTTGCACCGCATGGGCCATTGCCATTCGGTCGAGGCCTGGCGCGGGGACCAGTTGGTCGGCGGTCTCTACGGCGTGTCGCTTGGACGGGTTTTCTTCGGCGAAAGCATGTTTTCCAAGGAGACGGATGCGTCGAAGATCTGCCTCGTGCATCTGGTCGAGCGCTTGAAGGCACGCGGCTTCGCTCTACTTGATACGCAATTCACCACCGAGCACCTCAAGCGCTTCGGGGCTGTCGACGTGCCACGCGGCAAGTATGAGAGAATGCTCGCCGATGCGTTGAAGGGCGAGGCGATCTTCTTTCCGTGACTGGGGAGCTTCGATGTCGAGCGAAAACCACCTTCGAGCGGATATGCGGCCAATTGTTCAAGCGCTGATCGAAAATGGCAGAGACGTCACAATGGGTCAGCTCAACCAACTGCTTCCCAAGCGCGAATTCAGTTCAGCCGAGATCGAAGACATAATGGCTGCTCTCTCCGAGCATGGAATACACATCACCGAGTGAACTATCCATCGGACCACCAGAGGATCAGCTCTTCGCTGCAGTCTCCAGCGGCGTCTGCGAATGGAACATCATCTTCCAGCCGTTGACGCGATGGACATAGCCGGTGCTGACCAGCGCGGCGTAGGGTTCGCCGTTCTCGCGTGTCGCATGCGCCTCGTAGGTCAGCATGACGATGTCGCTGCCAGGCTCGATTATTCCCTTGAGCTCGATATTGAGATCGCGCCAGCGGTTGGGTTTGGTCGCGGTCTTGGCCAAGTCGGCATTGTCCATGGCCTTCGCCATTCGCGGAAAGGCCACCAGGCATTCCGTATCGGCATTGGCGGCGTAATAGGCCGCATCGCCGGTCCAGAACCCTTTTTCAAGTTCCAGCAGTTCTTTTTTGCTGGCCGTGATTCGCTTGCTGTCCGACATCGAAATATCCTCCGGGCGCATCGATGCGCGGTCGTCTGTGGTCCAACGCATGGTGGCCACGACGGTTCCCAGGGATTAGTTGGTGCCTGACGTATCCGGTTCGGCGGGATCGGACTGTTCCGCATCCGGGCTGGCCGCAGGCTTGGCGGCGGCTGGTTCGGTCGCGGCCGGCTTCGAAGCGTCAGCCTTGGTGGTATCGGCCTTGGTGGCATCTGGCGCCGGCACATCGGACTTCTGTTTGCATTCCTTCAGCCAGACGTCATAGACGGCATGCTCGACAGCGTTGAGGCCCGGGCTTTCGGCGAACATCCAGCCGGTGAAGATGCGGCGGATCTTGCGGTCGAGCGTGATCTCGTCGACCTCGACGAAGGAATCGGTCTTCGGCTCCTCGTTCTGCGGCCGGGAATAGCAGACGCGCGGCGTCACCTGCAAAGCGCCGAACTGCACGGTCTCATCGATGTAGACGTCGAAGGTGATGATGCGGCCGGTGATCTTGTCGATGCCGGCGAACTCGGCGACCGGATTGGTGATGCGATCCGATCCCGCGGGCGCGGCCGGTGCGGGAGCGGCGGGTGTCGCCGGTGCGGGCGAAGCCGCAAAGGCCGCGGTGCTGACGACGAGGCCGGCGGCTAGCGTCAGACCGCCCGTCGATATCCGATTGAAAAAGCTCATATAGGGGTACCGGTGGTTCGCGCCCGGGTGATTCCGTCGATCGCCAAGGCTAGTCGCCGTTTTCTGATCAGCAAGCAGCTAAACACCAATTGTGGCGATAAAGGACCGGCCTACACTTCGTGCTGAGACAAAGTCGGGGCGTCGTACAAGCCGGGGGCGTTACGACCCGGGCGTCCAAGCGTCGTAGTCACCGGTAACCTGCGGGCGATGCTGATTGGTCAGCACCGAGCCCTTCGGGCGGTAGGCCGCCGGCGTGCCGGTCAGATTGGGCTGATGCGGCTTCTGCCAGTCGCGCGGCTTGTAGTCCTCGCTGGCCGGAGCGAGATCGACGCGGTGGTGGATCCAGCCATGCCAGCCGGGCGGTATGGCCGAAGCTTCCGAATAGTTCCGGTAGATGACCCAGCGGCGCGTGCGACCTTCCGAATCGATGCCACCTTCGTAATAGACATTGCCGACCTCGTCCTGGCCGACCCTCTTGCCGTACCGCCAGGTGTGCAGACGTGTTCCCAGCGTCTGGCTGTTCCACCAGGTGAAAAACTGCGTCAGGAAAGTCTTCATCTCAGAGCCCTTTGCGCTGGCGGCGCCTGTTTCCTGCTTATGGCGTCAGGCCTTCGGGAAGGCAAGGGTTTTGCCACGGGGAGCGCGCAAATGGCGCGCCGGGGTACCGACACAGGCCTTTGATCCCGAGAGGCACAGGATGTGCGCTTGCCAAGCCTTTCGGCTCTTTCTAAAGCTCAGCGCGCCCATGCGGATATCCAATCCAGCCATGGGCCGAGGGAGGTGACGATTGGCCACGAAACTGCCGACCACCGACATTCGCATCGGCACCGAGCTGATTCGTCGCCGCAAGGGCGGCATCCCGTTGGTCTGCCTGACCGCCTACACCTATCCAGTCGCCCGCCTGCTCGACCCGCATGTCGACCTGCTTCTGGTCGGCGACAGCGTCGCCATGGTCCTGCATGGTCACGAGACGACGCTCGGCGCCTCGCTGGAGATGATGATCGCGCATGGGCAAGCGGTGATGCGCGGCTCGGCCAGGGCCTGCGTGGTCGTCGACATGCCGGCCGGCAGCTACGAGGATTCGGCGGCACAGGCCGTGGCCTGCGCGCAGCGCATCGTTGACGAGACCGGCTGCCAAGCGGTGAAGCTTGAAGGTGGCGTCGACATGGCCGGGCAGATTGCGGCAATCGTCGCCGCCGGCATTCCGGTCATGGGTCATATCGGCCTGCTGCCGCAATCGGTGGAGAAGGATGGCGGCTACAAGATCAAGGGCCGCACGGACGAGACTGTCGTGGCGCTTATGGCGGACGCGCGTGCCGTCGAAAAGGCCGGCGCGTTCTCCGTGGTCATCGAAGGCACCATCGAGGCGGTCGCCGCCGACATCACACGCCGCATCGCCATTCCAACCATCGGCATCGGCGCCAGCGGCGACTGCGATGGCCAGATCCTGGTCATCGACGACATGGTCGGGCTGACCGTCGATCGCGTGCCGAAATTCGTCAAGGAATATGCCGACCTGCGCGGCGTGATCGCGAACGCCGCCGAGCGCTACGCAGCGGAGGTGCGAGACCGGACTTTCCCCGGCCCTGGCCATGTCTTTTCGGGTTCAAAAGCCTCTTCGGACTTAAACGGCGGGGACGAATCATGAGCCGTCCCGAGGTCGTCGACAGCGTCGCTGCACTTCGCGCGCAGGTCAGTGACTGGCGGCGCGACGGCCTGCGCGTCGCCATGGTGCCAACCATGGGCGCGCTGCATGAGGGTCATCTCTCCCTGATCAGGATCGCCAGGGAAAAAGCCGAGCGCTGCGTGGTGTCGATCTTCGTCAACCCGGCGCAGTTCGCGCCGAGCGAGGATCTCGACAAGTACCCGCGCCAGCTCGCCCGCGACCTCGACCTGCTGGCGACGGTCAAGGCCGATCTCGCCTTCACGCCGACGGTCGGCGCGATGTATCCCGCCGGCTTTGCCACCAGGATCTCGGTCGGCGGCCCGTCCGCCGGGCTCGAATCGGACTTCCGCCCCACCTTCTTCGAGGGCGTCGCCACCGTGGTGGCCAAGCTTTTTCTGCAGGCGACGCCTGACTGTGCGGTCTTTGGCGAGAAGGATTACCAGCAGCTTTGCGTCGTCAGACAGCTCTGCCGCGACCTCGACCTTCCCGTCGAGATCATCGGCGCCCCGACCATACGCGACGCGCATGGCCTGGCCATGTCATCACGCAACGCCTATCTCGACGAGGCTGAACTCGCTGTCGCTCGCCAGCTCAACGCGATCCTGCGCAGGGCGGCAGCCGCACTGGCGGCCGGCACGCACCAGGACGACGCAACCGGAGAAGCCGGCCGAGCCCTTATCGCTGCCGGCTTCCAGAAGATCGACTATGTCGAGGCCCGCGAAAGCCTGACGCTTGCGCCCTGGCGCCGCGACCACGCCGGGCGTGTGCTTGCCGCGGCCTGGCTTGGCAAGACGCGGCTCATCGACAATGTGGAAGTTCCCACCGTCTAGGTGACAATGCGGCGGTTTGCCGCCGCGCTAACTCTTTGTTTTGACGCAATTCCGGACGGAAAACCGCTCACACTTTTCCTGGAATTGCGCTAGCTCTCGCTCTTTCGTCCGCCGGTCCTGACGAGCAGTTGTCCCGCCACGATGCCAGCCACTCCGGCAAAGGCCTTCACAAGGGCATCGATGAGACGTGCGTGACGGCTGGGATCGATGATCTGAAGCAATTCCAGTATGCCTGCGGTCGCAACCACGAAGATCACGGCTTGATACAGGCGATTGGGGAAGCCGAGTGCCACGGCGAGGCCAAGCAACACATAAGCCAAGGCGCGCTCAACATTCGCATCGGCTATGTGCGGTCGCACCTGGATCGGCGACAAGGTTGCAAAAACGATGATGGCGAGCAGCGCCAGGGCTACAATGCGCGACAGTTTGGTCATGTCCCTGAATATCCGTCGTCATCCGGCGCAGCAAATGCGACAATGACGCATGCCCGAATGGACCGATAGGGACTTCGCCGCCGATGCGGAGTCCCGTCGGTTATGCCGCGCCGGCTGGTACGACTGCGGCGGTTCGCCAGCGCTGATCCATATCCTCCTCGAGCCTATTCCTCGGTCGGCATATGCAGATACATCGACTGAATGCCGACCCGACCCGGACCGGTGAAGCGGTTGACGATGAAATTCATATTGGCGCCGAAGAAGCCGCTCGAAAGGCGGTCGATCTTGGTTTCCATCCTGACGGAGGCATCCTTGAACAGCCAGCCGCCCGGCTCGATGTCGATGGTCTCGCCGGCGGCAAGCGTCTTTTCGAAGACATTGCCGTAGCCATGCAGCCAGACGATGCCATCGCCGCCATCGCCGCGAAAGCGGTCGATGAAGAAGCCGCTCTGGCCGAACAGCATCGTCGCCAGGCCGCGCACACGCTCGAATGTGTAGTCGACATTGCCGGTGGCGGCGAGAAACTGGTGTTCGCGCACCTGGATCTCCTCGCCACGCCTGAGATGGATTGGCACGATGTGGCCGGGTCCATCACGGCTGAAGGCGATGATGCCCGCTCCCGACGCCTCGGTGACGAAGATCTGCATGCCGGCCATCATGCGCTTCAGGGCGCCTTTCAGCGATTTCAGGCCGATGGTGATGGTCGAGTTCTTCCACAACAGGATGTGATGCTCGAAATAGACCGGCATTTGCGTCACATCGACCGAAAGCACGGGCACCAGTTCGCCCGCTATGTGGTAGGTGACGCCACCAAAAGTTTCTTGCGACACCTGCGTCGGCATCAGTTCCGGCAAGCTTGGCATGATTTCCCCCAGCGCTACCCGGCGTGCCGGTCCATTCCGGCTTCCGCGCGGTCAGCGCCTGCAGCTTTGGTGCGGGGCTATCAGGCCGTCAAACGAAAACGGGCGCATGCGGCGCCGCTCGCGCGAAGGTGATCAAGAGAGGTCGACTTCGAAGGAATCAGCCGGCAAGAGGCCTGATGTAGACCAGTGTCGGCTCGCCGGAGGCACCCGCGTGCTCGCCGGCATCGCCGGATCGCACGAAGCCGTTGGCTTCGTAGAAGGCGATGGCGCGGGCGTTCTGCGCCTCCACTTCCAGGCGGATGGCGCGGGCTTCCGGAAAACTCTCGATGATCTCGTCCAGCAACATGCCGCCGATGCCCCTGTCCTGCAGGGCTGGAAGCACGTAGAGCTGTTTCAGGACAACTTCTTCTCCGCTACCAATGCCCTCGGCAAAGGCCACGCCGCCAATACGCTTGCCGTCATCGGCGACGAGGAACTCGCTGTTCGGCTTGCTCAGCCGCGCCTTCAACGAGGCGATCGAGTGCCACGCATCGGTGATTTCGGTGACCTTGGCAGCGCCATAGAGCGCGTCATAGGTCGCGTGCCAGGTTTCAACCAACAGTGCGCGGATGGCAGCGAGATCGCGTTCGCCTGCGGTGCGGACGAACATGGCCTTACTCGATGCCGAGCTTGGCCTTGACGAGGTCGTTGACCGCCTGCGGGTTGGCCTTGCCGCCCGTCGCCTTCATCACCTGGCCGACGAACCAGCCGGCCATGGTCGGCTTGGCGCGCGCCTGTTCCACCTTGTCGGGATTGGCCGCGATCACCTCGTCGACCGCCTTCTCGATGGCGCCGGTGTCCGTGACCTGTTTCATACCACGGCTTTCGACCAGCTGGCGCGGGTCGCCGCCTTCATTCCAGACGATCTCGAACAGGTCCTTGGCGATCTTGCCCGAAATGGTGCCGTCCTTGATCAGGTCGATGATCGCGCCGAGCTGATCGGGCGAAACCGGCGCATTTTCAATGTCCTTGCCCACCTTGTTCAACTGGCCGAGCAGATCGTTGATGACCCAGTTTGCGGCGAGCTTGCCGTCACGGCCGGCGGCCACCTTCTCGAAATAATCGGCGACCGACTTTTCCGACACCAGGATCGAAGCGTCGTAGGTCGAGAGGCCAAGCGCGGAGATGAGCCGCGCCTTCTTGTCGTCGGGCAGTTCCGGCAGCCCTTTGGCCAAAGCATCGACATAGGCCTTATCGAATTCCAGCGGCAGCAGATCGGGATCGGGGAAATAGCGGTAATCGTGCGCTTCTTCCTTCGAGCGCATCGAGCGCGTCTCGCCCTTGACGGCATCGTACAGGCGCGTTTCCTGATCGATCTTGCCGCCGTCCTCGAGAATGGCGATCTGGCGGCGCGCCTCGAAGTCGATGGCCTGGCCGATGAAGCGGATCGAGTTCATGTTCTTGATCTCGCAGCGGGTGCCGAACTCGCCACCGGGCCGGCGTACCGAGACGTTGACGTCGGCGCGCAGCGAGCCTTCATCCATATTGCCGTCGCAGGTGCCGAGATAGCGCATTATGGTGCGCAGCTTGGTGACATAGGCCTTGGCCTCATCGCCGGAACGCAGGTCAGGCTTGGAGACGATCTCCATCAGAGCCACGCCGGAGCGGTTGAGGTCGACATAGGACATGGTCGGATGCTGATCGTGCATCGACTTGCCGGCATCCTGTTCCAGATGCAGCCGCTCGATGCCGACCTCGATGTCCTCGAATTCGCCCTGGCGGTCGGGGCCGACTGACACGATCACCGTGCCCTCGCCGACGATCGGCTGCTTGAACTGCGAGATCTGGTAGCCCTGCGGCAGGTCGGGATAAAAGTAGTTCTTCCGGTCGAAAACCGACTTGTGGTTGATCTGCGCCTTCAGCCCGAGACCGGTACGGATCGCCTGTTTGACGCACTCCTCGTTGATGACAGGCAGCATGCCGGGCATTGCCGCATCGACCAGGCTGACATTGGCGTTGGGGGCCGCACCGAAAGCGGTCGAAGCGCCGGAAAACAATTTTGCTTCCGAGATGACCTGCGCGTGCACTTCGAGACCGATGATGATTTCCCAGTCACCGGTGGCGCCGGGGATCAGGCGTTTTGCGTCGGGCGTGCGGGTATCGATCAGAGACATGGGGGGCCTGCAAATTGAAAACTGCGGAATATGCAAAAATGCATATTTTGATGTGCATTCTCGCTAGTGCAAACCGCCAAAAGAGACAAGCGCAAAGCCGCAGGCTGGCCTTTTCAGCCGCTTTCGCCTATAGGACGCCCATCCCAATGGAGAGTGGATGTCCACTTACGCTCAGTCCCGGTAAGGCCCTGACCTCGTAGCGAGGCAGGGCAAGAAGACCTGAAACCCCGTGCCGCGAAGCTTTGCAGCGGCGGCTGTTTTCGTTTTCCCGGGAATTTCTCCTCATGGATATTTCGCGCACTGAACAGCGCATCCTGCACCTGCTTGCGCAGGGCGGACGCATTGAAATCGAAAAGAACCAGAAGAAACGGATCGCCTCCGTCAAATGCCTGACCCGCGATGGCTGGCACTATCCGGGCGTCGATGTCGACCTGTTTCGAAAGCTGAAACGCAAGAAGGCGGTTTCGTCGTCGGGTGGCGGCCCTTACCGCATCACCAGGCACGGCCTCGAACTCGTCCGCTCCGAACTCGACAATCGATAGGCTACGGTTCCGCCGGCTGGGTTTCCGGCCGGCGGTTCCTTTCACCGCTCAGGCGGTGGCGATGTAGGCCCTGATCTCGTCCGCCTCGCGCTCGACATCCTCGATGCGGCGCTTGACTACGTCGCCGATGGAGACGATGCCATCGAGCAGGCCGTCCTTTTCCACCGGCAGATGGCGGAAACGGCCCCTGGTCATGATCTCCATCACCTCGTTGACGGTGTGGTTCTCGTTGCAGATCTTCACCTTCGGCGTCATTGCCGAACGCACGGCGATATCGAGCGCGGCGGCACCTTCCTTGGCGACAACCCGCACGATGTCGCGCTCCGACAGGATGCCGACAATCTTGTGATCGCCATTGGTGATGACCAGCGCGCCGATCTTGTGTTCGGCCAGGATGCGGATGGCTTCGCTGAGCTTTTCGTTCGGCCCGAGCGTCAACACGTCGTGGCCCTTCTTTTCCAGAATTGCCTTAACCGTCATGGCGTCCTCCTCTGCTTCGCCTGCCGGTTCCCTGCCCAGACCGGCTTTCACGTAAGAGTGAACATCGTGCGCCGTGATCGGTTGCATTTCAAGTGCGGTGGTCGGTGCTCTCCCATTCCGGCGGCTGCCATCGCCGATCGAACCAGCGCAAGCCGAAGAAGCCGGCGACGAAGCCGCCAATATGCGCCTCCCAGGCGATCTGCCCATCTGCTCCAGGCGCAAAACCGAGCAGGCCGGTGGCGAGGTTGATGATCATCCACACGGCAAGGAAAATCACGACACCGCGCGAACGCAAGACAGTCGCGATCGGCAGCACAGGGCCGGCGAAGGCCGCCGTGCCGGCAGAGCGGTCGGTGCGGAAACCGAAACGCGCCGCAGCACCCATCATGCCCGATATGGCGCCGGAGGCGCCGACCAGCGGTGCCTCGCCATAGGGGTGCATGGCCCAGAACAGCGCGACGGAAGCCAGCCCGGTGACGGCGAAGAACAGAGCGAACCGGAGCCCGCCGAGGCGATTGGCCAACGGCGAACCAAACGCGGCGAGCCAGACCATGTTGATGGCGATATGGGCAAAGCCCCCATGCATGAAGGCATAGGTGAAGGGACGCGTGAACAGGAACCAGTCGAAGCCGTATTGCCCGGTATAGAGGACGGGAATGAAGGCTCCATCGTAGAGCAGCGTCATCTGCTGCGCGTCGTTCAGCACATATTGCTGCAGCAGGAAGACGGCCGCGCAAATGCCGATCACCGCCAGCACGATCGGCGGCAGGTTGAACACCGGTTCGCGCGCGGGCGGCGGCAGGCTTTCGGCCGGCTCGGCCTCGGTTGGATTTTGCTGTTCGCTCATCTGCAATCGCACTCGGTGCTGTTCGATCTGGCGAGCATCTAGATCACGGCCATTGGAACCGCAAACGGCGAATCGCCCCAGTGCGAATCAAAAAAGAAGCCGTCCAAGGTTTCCCCTGAACGGCCGGTCGAGCCCCCTGCTCCCCTAAAACTCTTGACTGAAGTGCTGCCGATCGTCGCGAAACGACCGCTTCTGGAGTGGTTTTGATGTGCCACAGGGCCTGCTCGGGAGCAACGTAAACCAGTTGTTAACCTTAACGCCCCCGACCCGTGAACAAGTGTTAACGACGCTGGCACGCTTCCTGCTCCGCAACGCATGTAGGTCATCGGAGGGCGCCCTTCTGTTCACCGATGGGACATCAGACGACAGAATGCGCGGAGCAGCATACCATGAACCAAAACGGATCGATCACGCTGTTCCATTATTGGAACCGCCTGCGTGACGGACGCCCCGCTCCGAAGCGTTCGGAAGTCGAGCCGGCCGATATCAAGTCGCTTTTGGCCGACACGTTCATCCTGGAAAGAGACACGCGCGGCCAACCCATCTTCCGCCTAGCCGGCACCAGGCTCTGCGCCTGTTATGGCCGCGAACTCAAGGGGTTCTCCTTCCCGTCGCTGTGGCGCGAGAAGGATCAGCGTCTGGTCTCACGGCTGATTCACGGGGTTTTCGACCAGAAATCGGTGGTGCTGATCAATTTCGAGGGCTTCAGTCGCAATGGCCGCTCCAACAAGTTCGAATTGCTTGCCTTGCCGCTCGACGGCGGCATCGAGAACCCGCGCTGCCTTGGCGTGATCAGTGCCGCGGAGAAGCCGTTCTGGCTGGGCGCCGACCCAATCACGGACGCAATGATCGATTCGATTCGTGTCATCGATCCGGAGAAAGAGATGCTCAACAACCGGCCGGCGATCGACGTTCCCTCGCTTGTTCCAGCCGAACTGGAGGCGCCCGATACGATCTCGGCGCTTGGCCGGGCGCGCCGCATCCGCCATCTCGTCGTCTTCGACGGCGGGCGCGACGAATAGTTGATGATCGCACGGTCTCGCAGGCTCGTTTTTCCCCTTTGTTAACCCGCTTTGTTGTACTTCTGTGATGAAGTCCCTCGCATTGACGCGCGGGAATGCCAAACGGGGTGTAGGCAGTCATGAGGTCAGCGGCGGTCGACTACGCGCCGTCCCAAGCTGAAAGGCGTAACTTTCAGCGCGTCCGGGTCAAGATATACAGGCAATTCATGCTGGAAGACCGCACCGAGCATCCTTGCCAGGTTGTCGACATGTCGCCCGGCAATGTCGCGTTCCGCACCGATCGCATCGGCATGCCCGGTGAAAAGGTGATCGCCTATATCGACCATATCGGCCGCATCGAAGGCGTCGTTACGCGCACGCTGCAGGACGGCTTCGCCATGACGGTGATCGCGTCCGACCGCAAGAAGGACAAGCTGGCGGCGCAACTGACCTGGCTTGCCAACAAACACGAACTCGACCTGCCGGAAGACCGCCGCCACGAGCGCGTCGCGCCGCGCAACCCGACCAGCGTGCTGCAGCTCACCGATGGCCGCCAATACCAGTGCCGGATCATCGACCTGTCGCTGTCGGGCGCCGCGATCGAGATCGACGTGAAGCCGGCGATAGGCGTCCAGGTCATGCTCGGCACCATGCGCGGCCAGATCGTTCGTCATTTCGAGGATGGCGTCGCCATCGAATTCGCCGTCATCCAGCGCCCTGAGACGCTCGATTCCGAATTCAACACGCCACGCGCCTGACCGGGTCCAACGGACGCTGCAAGCAAACCGGCCCTGCGTGGCCGGTTTTTTGTTTCCGGGCGACAGCGATTTGTCCCTTCGCAAGTGGCCGGATTGTCTTCCGACAGGCAGGCTGCCATTCGAGGCGCCGGGCATGAGCTTCGATGCCAGCCCAGGCAATCCAAACAATTCAATACTCAAATGATTCAAATTTTATGTTTATTCTATTGGCGTTTTACTTAAAGTCTGCTTCGCGCTTTTGCGTCAAATAAATCCAGTCGTGGCAATGTCTCCTTCGAACGGGGAGACTAGAAAATGAAAAAAACGAGGGGCAAGCTGTTGCTTATGGCAATGGCGATGCAGCTTTCCGCTTGGGGATCAGCATATGCCGCGGGACCGGCCTATATGCACACTGGCGGCCGTACCACACAGCCTGTCGGCCACTATGAATTCTGCCAGCGCATCCCTGGCGAATGCAACGAGAAGACGCCCAAGGGCGCGCCGGTCGACCTGAGCCGCAAGCTCTGGGCGACGATCGTCAACATCAACAATTCGGTCAACACCCGCGTCAAGCCGCGCACCGACATGGAAAACTACGGCGTCGAGGAGTACTGGGCCTATCCCGACAATGGCTATGGCGATTGCGAGGACTATGCGCTGGAGAAGCGCCGCGAACTGATGGACGCGGGCGTGCCGGCGGGCGATCTCCTGATGACGGTTGCGCGCCAGCCGAATGGCGACGGCCACGCCGTGCTGACCGTGCGCACCAGCCTCGGCGAGTTCATCCTCGACAATCTGGAAACCAAGGTGCTGTCCTGGACGGACACCGACTACACCTATCTCAAGCGTCAATCGACGGAGAATTCCGGCGTTTGGGTGACGATCAACGACGGCCGCTCCGACGCGGTCGCCAGCGTCCGCTAGGACGTGACGAGAAACCCGGTCGAGTCCCCACCCTCCCCGTCCCCAACGACCGGGTCTAAGGAGCCGGCCCCGTCCCCGGGCCGGCTCCGCCATTTCTGGCGATGCTCGAAACCCAATCAGGGTTGGGCAGGCGCATCCGACTATCCACCGCCTCCTTTGCACGGACAGCGGATCGAGGCATCATAGGCTGTTGGTTTCGTCCTCTGGATCACGGCGATGCTGGAAATCCCGGAAGATCGATGCGAGCGTCATCGTCTGTTCAAGGCGATCGACGATGCCTTCAAGGCCGGTGACTTCGATGGCCTTGGCAAAGCGCTGGGCGGTTCGCCCCGCTGGTTTGACGAACGTATGCCGTTCGAATTCGGCCTCGGACATCCTTTGGAATACGCGATCTATTGGAGCCCGGTCGGCTTCATCTCGACGTTGCTGGATGCAGGCTCGGATCCGAATTACGGGGATCACGGTGGGTTTCCGGCAATCATTGCCGCGCTGTCCACCGACCGGGCCGACCGACTGGAAATCATCCAGATGTTGATCGAGGCTGGCGCCGATCCCAATATGCGGGGCGTGAACGACTGGACGCCTCTTCACTATTCGGTGGCTATCCGCAGCGCCGAAGCGATCCGTCTGCTTTTGGCTGCTGGCGCCGACCCTACTCTCGCAACCCGCATCGATGACTATACGACAGCCATCGAGGAAGCCGACAATGCCGGCTTTGAAGCCGGCGCTTCATTGCTGCGTGATGCCATGGCAAGGCGCGGCTCTAATAGATAATGGCTCGGCCCACGATAGAACCGTCGGCGACCGGGATCGGCCGAAACTGGCCTCAAACCTTCTTCAGCCCTGCCTTGAAGCGCTTGCCATTGGCGACGTAGTGTGCGGCCGAGCCGCGCAGCCTGGCGACGGCTGCGTCGTCCAGCACCCTGATCGCCTTGGCCGGCGAGCCGACGATCAACGAATTGTCCGGAAATTCCTTGCCTTCGGTGACCAGCGCGCCGGCGCCGACGAGCGAATTCTTGCCGATCCTGGCGCCGTTCAGCACGATGGCGCCCATGCCGATCAGGCTGTTGTCGCCGATCGTGCAGCCATGCAGCATGGCCCGGTGGCCAATCGTGCAGCCCTCGCCGATGGTCAGCGGAAAGCTGGGATCGGTGTGCATGACCGTGTGTTCCTGCACATTGGTGTCGGCGCCGATAGTGATCGGCTCATTGTCTCCGCGAATGACGACGCCGAACCAGAAACCGGCATTGCGGCCGACGCGCACGTCGCCAATCAGCGTCGCATCGGGCGCGATCCAGTTTGTGTCAGCATCCGCGAAGCTGGGCTGCGTTCCGTCGATCGCATAAAGCGGCATTGTCGGCCTCCGAATCGTCTCAGACGCCGGACCCTAAGAGACCGATCGTCCATGAGGCAATGGCAAGCACGACGATGCCCAGCGCCAGGGACCAGGCAATCGCCGTGCAGCCGCATGACAGGAGCGCCATCGTCGAAATGCGCTTCTCGCGGCGGGCATCGAGGACGTCGTTGACCAGCATGAACGGCCCGGCGCCAGCGGTGGCCGCCAGCGAGCGCAGCACATGGGCGGGCGACACATAGGGCTCAGTGAAGGCGACCTTGCGGCCCGACACCAGCTCCATCGTCGAGCCCGTCAGCCCGCACACCGTCAGCCCGACGACAAAAGCAAACAGGAAGAGTTCCATCTGAGCCATCTTAACCTTCCATTTACCATGAAATCGCACAGTCGTTTCAGGAAGGCTGCAAGAGCCGTGCCGCGCGATATGTGCCGCCGAGGGACACTGGGAATGGCGGCTGGGATGAGGACCGAGATGAAGCAGGCAGCGACCGCCGACGGCCCTGAACTCACCGTGGTCGATTCCATGCTGATGAAGCGGGTGTTCTATGCCTTCGCCGCACTTGCCTTGCTGTCGGTCGCGATAAGCCTTGGCGGCAAATGGTTCGGCCATAGCATCGCCATGGCCGGATATACCGACGACACGACGGTGCGCCGGGTGGTGATCGGCAACAATGTGATTTCCGTGCCGGCCAATTTCATCCGTTTCGACCAGGCCCGGCGCGACGGCATCGCTTCGCGTCTCGACCTTTATCTGCGCTATCCCCAGATGGACGGTTACAGCGAGGCGGCCCGCGACGATTTCAACCACTCGGAAGCCAATGGGAAGATCATCTTCCTGTCCTTCGAACAGCAGATGATGTCGCGCGACATGAGCGGCCGGTTCGCGCCGATCTACAGCGCGCTGATCGTCCAGCCCGGCGTTCCAGGACCGGGCGGCACGACGGTCTACGGTTTCAACGAGAAATCAGGCTATCTGAACGAGGTGCTGGTGGTCGGCAAGCGCGGGGGAAAGGACCCTTTCGTGGCCCGCTGCCTGAGCGGGCCGAGTGCCGGTCAATCACTGGCGCCGTGCGAACGGGACGTCCATGTCGGTGACGATCTCAGCCTCACCTACCGCTTTCCCAAGGAATTCCTTGGCGACTGGCAGGCACTCGACGCGGCGATGACGGCTGAGGCCGGGCGAATGCTGAAGAGCGGACATTGAGAGACAATGGCAGGCCGCTCCTGGCGCGGCCTGCCATTTGATGCGGGCTCAACCCAGATCGATGTCGAGGATCGCCATCGAGAAATTGTAGTCGCCGTCGTCCTCGTCCTTGAAGACGATGCCGAGGAACTCGTCACCGACATAGACTTCGGCGGAATCTTCCTTGCGCGGCCGTGCCTTGACCTCAAGCTTGGGGTTCTGGAAGACGCGCTTGAAATAGGCGTCCAGCTTTCTGATTTCGTCCGGCTTCAACAGTCTTCTCCGATCATCGGGCTTGCTGGTTTGAAGGGCGCTTCTGGCACGTCGACAATGGCGATGTAAAGGCAAGCCGGCCGTATTGCACCGGAAGCGGCAGCGCCGCCGGACAAAATCGCAATCGCGCCGGACGGCGCGCCGGCGCGGAAATCAGATGTCGAAGCTGATCACCTGGTCCATCGATTGCGACGGCAGGAGCTGGTCCATCTGGCGCGAAGGCTGGTCGCAGCCGGTCTCGCCGACCACGCGGGCCGGCACGCCGGCAACCGTCTTGTTGTGCGGAACGGGCGACAGCACCACCGATCCGGCGGCGACCTTGGAGCAATGGCCGATCTCGATATTGCCGAGAATCTTGGCGCCGGCACCGATCAGCACGCCACGGCGGATCTTGGGATGGCGGTCGCCGCCGGCCTTGCCGGTGCCGCCCAGCGTCACGCCGTGCAGGATCGACACATCGTCCTCGATGACCGCGGTCTCGCCGACGACGAGGCCGGTGGCGTGATCGATGAAGATACCCTTGCCGATGCGGGCGGCCGGATTGATGTCGGTCTGGAAGACCGAGGACGAGCGGCTCTGCAGATAGAGCGCGAAATCCTTGCGACCCTGGCTCCACAGCCAATGTGCCAGCCTATGGGTCTGAATGGCGTGAAAGCCCTTGAAATAGAGCACAGGCATGATGAAACGGTCGCAAGCGGGGTCGCGGTCGTAATAGGCCTGGATGTCGACACGCACGGTGGTCGGCCATTCCTTGTCGTCAGCCAGCATGGTCTTGAAGGTCTGGCGGATGAGATCGGAGCCGATATCCTGATGGGCAAGCCGCTCGGCGATCCGGTGGATGACGGCCTCTTCCAGGCTCTCCTGGTTGAGGATCGTCGAATAGAGGAAGGCAGCGAGCAGGGGGTCGCGGTTGACGGCGTCCATCGCTTCGTCGCGGATCGAACGCCAGATCGGATCGACCGGCTGCAACGCGCTATGGCGGGAAATGCTGATGCTGTTCATCGACGTCTCGTCCTGCGTCCTGCTGGCTTGCCTGTTGTCCGGCCGCACATATAGGCCAGATCATAGCACGATTGAACTCAATTTTCCTTAGTGCTGTGTCAAATGGATTTGGTTCGCAGGAATTCAAGCGGCCATGGAAAACGAACCCTTGATCGCCGTGCTGCTGGAGGCGGCCTGCCGCACCCACTGCCGGAACGATCTGATGGCGGGCTCAAGGCCGGCGCGGCGCCAATGACGCCGCGCTGCGATGGATCTCATTTCAAGTCGGCAGCGAGGTGCCAGCCTGTTCGGCCACCATGTATTCGGCATACCAGTCGGGCCAGTTCACATCATACTGTCCGCCGGTCCGTTTCTCGTGTTCGCCATGTGCCGCCGCCGCACGGCGCAGCGCCGCGGCAAGCTCGCCCGACGACGTGAATATCGTGTCGCTGGCATCCACGCGTCCAGGCAGTCGCTGGGTGATTTCCTGCAGTATGAAGCTGTTGCCGTCCGGATCGGCAAACGTGACATAGGATGAATAGCTGCGCCCCTCCGGATGCCGGCCACTGATCGCCGGCTGCCCAGGCCCCGTGCGGTGGAACACCTCGCTCGCCTCGATGCCGCGTGCCACGAGTTCGGCATGCGCCGCCTCGATATCGGACACCACGAGATAAAGTCCCTTCGCCGAGCCCGGCGCGGCCGATGTCAGCCCTTTGCCGAAATGGATCGAGCACGGCGACCCGGGAGGCGTAAACTGCACGACGCGAAACGCATCGCCGACGACGAAGTCCGCATCGAGCCGCCAACCCAGGCCGCTGTAGAAGCGCTTGGACCGATCGGCATCCGCAACGGCGATGATGACGGCCTCCAGCTTCATGTCGATCGTCCCCGGTCTGGGGTTCTCGCTGCCTGGCGTATTGGTCATGTCGGCCTCCTGGGTCGGGTATTCCGGGAATGGCAGCATTCCCCAGAGCTCCGGCCTATGCAAGGTTCGGAGTGACTGGCTCGAAGAGGCTGAGATCGATTAACTGGACGGATGACGAACATGGAAGACCAGCCCCTGGTCGACAAACCGCTGAAACAGGAACTCGCGGCGCTCTACCGCGCCGAAAGCCGTCACTATCACAACCTTGCCCATATCGAGGCGATGCTGGCGCTGGCCGGCGATTATCGAGCGCTGCTCGGTGATCCCCAGGCCGTCGAAGCGGCGATCTGGTTCCACGACGCCATCTATGACAGCAAGGCCAAGGACAATGAGGCCAGAAGTGCCGCGCTTGCCGCGCAAAAGCTCGCGGGCCGCACCGACGCGGAGCGCCTGGACCGCATCGGCGCAATGATCCTGGCCACGGCTGCGCACCAATTGCCCCAGTTCGACGATGCGAAGGCCACGCGCGACGCCAGTCTTTTCCTCGACATGGATCTGTCGATCCTGGGCGCCGTGCCTGACGTGTTCGACGCCTATGAACGCGCGGTGCGCCGCGAATATGACTGGGTGGAGGAGCCGATGTGGCGTGCCGGGCGGGGTGCCGTGCTGAAGGATTTCCTTGCCCGCCCGCGCATTTTCCTCACCGAGGAATTTCGCCGGCGCTTCGAGCCGCAGGCCAGGCTGAACATGGCGCGGTCGCTGGCGGCCCTCGCTACAGGCTAGCGGGGATCAGGTAAAGGCGCCTATGGTCGACGCCATTGCCGCGAGGATGGCCAGCCGCCGCCACCGACAGCCCGTTGAGAACGATCCCCAGCACTCCAAGGACGCGATTGTCGCTCGAGCGACGCGCCGGGCATGGCGGCCGTGCTTCTTCCCCATTGTACCGCTATTGCTCCCCGGCGGACCGCTCAAAGCGGATATTCGGCATAAAACTCCAGAACGCGTTGCTTGAAGGTCTTGTCCCCGACCGCCAGCATATGATCCCTGCCCCCGATGTGGAAAGCTCTGGCGTTCGGCATCAGGGCGGCGAGTTCGTCCGGCGAGCCGCCAATGTCGTCCGTGGTGCCGACCGCGACCAGCGTCGGCTGGGCGATGCGGGCAATATCATCCTCGCTGAGCAGCTCCCGCGATGTGGCGATGCAGGCGGCAAGCGCCCGGCGATCGCTGCGGGTCTGGTCGGCGAAGGCGCGGAAAGAGCGGCCGCGCGGATGGCTGGTCGCCGCCGGATCGTCGGCAAGCAGGGCCGCGGCAATCGGATCCCAATCGCCGACGCCGTCGATCATGCCGATGCCGAGGCCGCCAAAGACCAGCGTCGCCACCTTGTGCGGATCGGACAGAGCCAGAAACGCCGCGATGCGAGCACCCATCGAATAGCCCATGACATGGGCCCGTTCGATGCCGAGATGGTCGAGCAAGGCGGCGGCATCCGAGGCCATTTTCGCTGGCGTATAGTCGGCCTCGTCATAGCTCTTCGATGACGAGCCATGGCCGCGATTGTCGAAGGCGATGGCGCGATACCCGGCATCGTTGAGCGTCTTGAACCAGCCGGGCGACACCCAGTTGACGTAGTGGCTCGAGGCGAAGCCGTGGATCATGAGCACGGGATCGCCCTGCCCCGATGCCGGCTGGCGGTCGAGGAAGGCAAGATCGAACCCGTCATGAGAGAAGAACTGCATCGGCTGCCCCACCTCGCGTTCAGCCGCCGCCGTTGGGTGCATCGCCATTGTCCGGCGGTGGCATGCCGGGTCCGGATACGGTGCCGACTGCCGGGTGGCGCAACAGGTCGCCATACCCGATGCCGTATTTGGCGGCGGTGCCGGCCTTGAGCTCGAGCACGAAGCGCACAGGCACGCCAGGTGAAATGATGGCCTGGGATTGCGGTTCGCCATGCTTGACGGCGCGGATCTTGCCATCCTGGCCGACAAAGATCAGGTCAAGCGGCATTGGCGTGTTTTGCATCCAGAAACTGACCTGCTGCTGTATCTCGAAGACGAACAGCATGCCGTGATCGTCCGCCATGTCCTGGCGAAACATCAGGCCGGCCTCGCGCTCCAAATCGGTGTCGGCGATTTCGATGGAAAAAGAGCGATTCCCATCTTTCGTCACCACGACCAGCGGCGTCGGGTCGACCGGAAGGATCATCGCCCGGCCGTCTGCCGAGGTCGGCCGTTCCGAATAGAAGAAAGCACCTGCGGCCACGATCACGACCGCAATGGCGCAAAACACGCCCGCCGTCAGCCAGTTCCTGCGAGTCATCCAAGATCCTCGGCCGAAATCGTCCTAGTGCGAAACCGGCAAGGTGCCCATATCGGGGTGAATTTCGGCGGCCATAAGGCCTTTGTCACCGCGGCCGAAACGGACGAGCACGACCTGGCCCGGCCGAAGCTCGGTGATGCCGTAGCGGCGCAAGGTCTCCATGTGGACGAAAATGTCCTCGGTGCCTTCGCCGCGCGTCAGGAAGCCAAAGCCCTTGGTGCGGTTGAACCATTTTACCAAAGCGCGTTCGAGCCCGCTCTCCGGCGTCACCGCCACATGGGTGCGCTGTTCCTGCATTTCCGCGGGATGGACGGCGGTGGTGACATCCATGGAAAGCACACGAAAGGCCTGCAGACCGCGATCGCCCTGCTTGACAAGGCAAACCACGCGCGCGCCTTCCAAGGCAGTCTGGAAACCGTCCCGCCGAAGACATGTCACATGGAGGAGGATATCGCCCGAGACACCGTCATCGGGTAGGATGAACCCGTAACCCTTGGCCACATCGAACCACTTGATGGCGCCGGCAATTTCGGTCAGGTCGGCGGCGTCGCCGCCTTCGTCGCGCTTCAAGGCGTCGCCAAGGGTTCCGGCCCGCCCCGTCAAAGAGGCCTTTTCCCCCATAAGAATGCCCCCTTTTTTCAAGAACACCGCAACTGATTCTTGACACCAGATTAACACCGCGGCTTCCGGTGTGTGCAAGACCTTCCCTGCCTTTTTTCACGGTTCATTGCGGGAATACCGGATTTGTTCTTTGCCGGCATCGCCAAGCGCAGGAGATTGCCCTTTCACCGGGGCGACCCTATGTTGCGCCGCACCCCAACAGATCGAGGAAAACTCATGCGCTATCTGCACACCATGGTCCGCGTCGCCGATGTCGATGCCTCGCTCGATTTCTACTGCAACAAGCTCGGGCTGAAGGAGGTCCGCCGCTACGAAAACGAGCAGGGCCGCTTCACGCTGATCTTCCTCGCCGCCTCCGAAGACGAGCAGAGCGGCATCAACGACAAGGCGCCGCTGATCGAACTCACCTACAACTGGGATCCGGAAGACTACAAGGGCGGGCGCAATTTCGGCCACCTCGCCTACGAGGTCGATGACATCTACGCCACCTGCCAGCATCTGATGGACAACGGCGTCACCATCAACCGGCCGCCGCGCGATGGCAACATGGCCTTCATCAGGTCGCCGGACGGCATCTCCATCGAGCTTCTGCAGAAGGGCCCCGCGAAAGCCAAGGCTGAACCTTGGGCTTCGATGGCCAACACCGGAAGCTGGTAGCAATCACGCCATCTTGAAGCGAGGCGGCCGGGGTAAAAGCCGGCCGCCTTTGCCGTTTCGCACCACGCCACCTATCTGACCGGTCATCACGCCTGGCCGGCAGGCCAGCGCCCAGACCAGGAGAAGTCATTCATGCCATCCAGCCATGCCGACGTTGCCACTGAGCACGCCAGCCGCTACCTGCAGCAGCTGTGCAAGCACTGGGCACACAAATTCCCCGTCGAGTTCAACCCGACCCAAGGCACTATCGACCTGACGTCGCTCGGCCGCACCGTCATGGATGCGGACGCGGCAGGGCTGCACATTGTGGTATCAACCAACGAAGCGGGATCGCTCGACCGCCTGGAGAGTGTCGTGGCCGACCACATCAAGCGCTTTGCCTTCCGCGAAGAACTGAACTTCGACTGGAAGCCGGCGACGGCAGCGTAGGTGTTTGTTCGAGCATGACCGTTTCCGAAAACCGGCACCCACTTTTCGGGGTCATGCTTTCCCGCCGGCCCGGCCGGCCATCTCCTGCAGCGCCAGCACCGAGCGCCAGTTGCGCGCGGTGCCCGGCACCTTCAGAACGCGCGGAATGAGGTTGGCGAAGACTGACTTGCCGAGCCCGTCCGACGCGCTGAGGTAAAGTACGTCTCCCTTGACTTCGAAGCGTTCGGGGCCTGTGCATTTTTCAGCCAGCCGCGCCACCTCTTCGACGGTCGGCTCACGCTCCAGCGCATAGGCGTGGAGCTTGGTGTGGTCGGCGGCCGCTTCCGGATAAGGATTTTCGCTCACCAGCCGTTCCAACCAGGAGACATCCCGCACCATGATCCGGGAACGAAAACCCCATTTCTTCTCGAAGGCCGCTTCGATCTGTTTGGTCAGCGCGGCGGCGTCGCCTTTGCCGGCCCGGAACACGACGTTGCCGCTCTGCACATAGGTGGCGACGCCGGAAAAGCCGAGATCCTCGAAGAAGGACCGCAGTTCCGCCATCTTGACGATGCGGTTGCCGCCGACATTGATGCCGGAAAACAGGGCGATGAAGACCTTCGCGCTCATATGATGAAGCCTGCCAATGTCTCGTTGTCGGTGATGTCCTGATACTGGACGCCCTCCGCCTCGAAATTTGCCTTCAGCAGGTCGAAATTGCGGCGGTCCTTGGTTTCGATGCCGATCAGCACCGAGCCGAAATTGCGCGCCGACTTCTTCAGATACTCGAAGCGGGCGATGTCGTCGTCCGGTCCCAGCATTTCGAGGAAGTCGCGCAGCGCGCCCGGCCGCTGCGGGAAGCGGATGATGAAGTATTTCTTCAGGCCTTCGAAGCGCAGGGCCCGTTCCTTGACATCCGGCAGCCGCTCGAAATCGAAATTGCCGCCCGAAACCACGGCGACAATGGTCTTGCCGCGGATCTCCTTCCTGGAAAAATCCTTCAACGCGTCGATGGCCAATGCGCCGGCGGGCTCAAGCACGACGCCTTCGACATTGAGCATCTCGATCATGGTCGCGCAGAGCCGGTTTTCCGGGACCAGCCGCACCGTGTCGGCCGCGAATTCCTTGAGATACCGCAAGGGTTCACGGCCGATCTCGGCCACCGCCGCGCCGTCGACGAAGTTGTCGACCTTGGCGAGCTTCAGCCGTTTTCCCGCTGCAAGGCTGTCATGCAGGCTCGGTGCGCCGGCCGGCTCGCAAAAGACGAAACGGGCCTCCCGGCCCTGGTCGGCGAAATAATGCGTCACGCCGGCGGCGAGCCCGCCACCGCCGACCGGCAGCATGACGATGTCGGGCATGCGCGCGCCAGGCAGCTGGTCCGCGATCTCATAGGCGACCGTTGCCTGGCCCTCGATAATGTCCTTGTGGTCGAAAGGCGGCACCATGTGGGCGCCTGAGCTTTCGGTGAATTCGAAGGCGGCGCGATAGCAGTCGTCGAAAAAGTCGCCGACCAGCCTGATCTCGACGAAATCGCCGCCAAACAGCCTGGTCTTGTCGATCTTTTGCTGCGGCGTCGTGACCGGCATGAACACCACGCCCTTTTTGCCGAAATGGCGGCAGACGAAGGCAAACCCCTGGGCATGGTTGCCGGCCGACGCGCAGACGAACAGTTCGGCCTGGTTACCGGCGGCAAGCGCCTTGCGGAAGAAGTTGAAGGCGCCACGGATCTTGTAGGAGCGCACCGGGCTCAGATCCTCGCGCTTCAGCAGCACCCGCGCGCCGGTCTTCTTCGACAGGTAGTCGTTTTCCTGCAGCGGCGTTTCCGGAAAGATCTGGCGGATCGCGGCGGCCGCGACGGCGACGCGGGAGGAAAAACTGCTCATTGGAAAGCCACCTTGTGCCGCATGTTTCGTACAGACCTGCCATCGATCCGGCCGCACAGCTTCTGTCTGTCGCGGCCGATCCTGCCTATTGCATATCCGGACCCGCAACGCCATTGTCCGGCCCTTCATGCCAATGCGCAAAGGGCATTCGCAGAATCCTTGCAAGCACTTGGGGGCGTTTGTTCATGCCTGTCGCATCGGTTGGTCTGAAATCCATGTCGCTGCCCGAATTCGGCGAACCGACGGTGATGCCGTTGGTTGCACGAAACACCTATGGAGCGCGCATCGAAGCGCTGATTGCGCGCGGCGCCAAGTCCGGTTTCAATGCCTTCGCGATCTATGGCGACCGCGAACACGCAGCCAATGTTGCCTATCTCTCAGGCTACGATCCGCGTTTCGAGGAGACATTGCTGGTCATCGTTCCCGGCAGCCAGCCAAGGCTTCTCGTTGGCAATGAGGGCTGGGGCTATGCCGAAATCTGCGATGGGCCCTACGAGCGCGTGCTCTACCAGACCTTCTCGCTGCCGGCGCAGCCGCGCGACCGCTCGGATGCGCTGCCTGACATCCTTGCCGGCTGCGGCCTGAAGCCCGGCCACAGGATCGGCGCCATCGGCTGGAAGCCTTTTGGCGCCGGCGATGCCGGTTTCGATGAGACGACGCTCGACCTGCCCTCCTTCGTTGCCGATACGCTGCGCACGCTTGTCGGCAACAAGGGCGCAGTTGTGAATGCCGCCAATCTGCTGATGAACCCGACCGACGGCCTGCGCGCCCTCAACGAGGCCGATCAGTTGGCCAGCTTTGAATTTGCCGCGACCTTCACCTCGCAAGGGCTGCGCAATGTCCTGCAAGCCATCGAGCCCGGCATGACCGAACTGCAGGCGGCGCGGCTGATGGGCATGAACGGCCTGCCGCATGGTTGCCATCCCATGTTGTCGGCGGGAAAGCGCGCCGCCTATGGCTTGCCCAGCCCCCGCCTCGACATCATCCGGCGTGGTGATCCGATCACCATGGCCTATGGCATCCAGGGCGCGCTCAACGCCCGCGCCGGTTTTTTGGCCGAGGATGCGTCAGAGTTGCCACCCGCCATCCGCGACTACGTCGAAAAGCTCGTCGCGCCCTATTTCGCCGCGGTTGTCGACTGGTACGAGGCGATCGGTATCGGCACGACCGGTGGCGCTCTGTGGAAAGCGGTGGATGATCGCATCGGCGACCCGTTCTTTGGCGTATCCCTCAATCCCGGCCATCTCGTCCATATCGACGAGTGGATGCATTCGCCGGTGTTTTCCGGCTCAGACATCAAGTTGCGATCCGGCATGGCGTTGCAGGTCGACATCATCCCGGCAACCGGCAGCGACTATTTCACCACCAACATGGAGGATGGCATCGCACTCGCCGACGAGGCACTGCGCGAGGAGATCGCAGCGCGCTATCCCGAAACCTGGAGCCGTATTGAAGCGCGCCGCGCCTTCATGGCGGATGTGCTTGGCATCCGCCTCAGGCCGGAGGTGCTGCCCTTCTCAAACATTCCGGCATTCCTTCCGCCATTTTGGCTTTCGCGCAACAGTGCGATGGCTGTAACCAGCCGCTGACCACATTTCGACTGGACACGACTTAGTTCTGCCGCACTCTCCCTGTCCGGGAGGTGCAGCGGGGGTAGATGGGCCTTTTGGCCGGAGTGGAAATTTCAGACGTGCCTTTGAAGAAGATCGTTACTGTTTGTCTCGCCTTGCTCGTCGCCGGCTGCGCCGGCCCGCAAACGCAGGAATTGCTTGGCAGCGCCATCGTCGCCGCGCCGGTGACGGAAATCGCCGGCAACCACTCGATCTTCATCGCCACGACACGCAAGAAGTCTGACGATCCCAACCAGGTTTTCGACGGCGAGCGCTCGGCGACGCTGAATTATGCGCGCGTCAACGTCACCGTTCCGGGCATCCACACGACCGGTCAGATCGAACGGCGCTCCCGCGGCAAGTCGGATGATCCGGCCAAATATTTCATGGCTTCCGAGGTTGTCGGCTACGACACGCAGCCGAAATTCTCCAGTGCGCTCAACGCCGATATCGCGGCGCGCGGCGGCCGCGTCATGGTCTTCGTGCACGGCTACAACACCGGCTTCGACGATGCGGTCTACCGTCTCACCCAGATCGTCCACGATTCCGGCTATCCCGGCACGCCGGTGCTGTTTTCCTGGGCATCGGGCGCCAAGACCACCGACTATGTCTATGACAAGGAAAGTGCCAGCGCCGCCCGCGACCAGCTCGAAGTGACTTTGCGCATGCTGGAGCAGTCCGGCGCGCGTCGGATCGACATTGTCGCGCATTCGATGGGAACCTGGGTGACCATGGAAACCCTGCGCCAGATGGCCATCAGCGGCGACCGTGACCTTGGCGGCAAGCTCGGCGACGTGGTGCTCGCGTCGCCGGACATCGATGTCGACGTGTTCAAGAGCCAGATGCGCCGCTATGGCAAGCCCGACAAGCCGTTCATCCTGTTGTTGTCCGACGACGACCGCGCGCTGAGGCTTTCCGGCCTGATCGCCGGTTCACGGCCACGCGTTGGCGATTACAAGGATGCCGCCGATCTTGCCTCCTACGGCGTCACGGTGGTCGATCTCTCCAAGGTCAAGGGCAGCGACAGCTTCAATCATACGAAATTCGCCGACAATCCGGCCTTGGTGAAGATGATCGGCCAGCGACTGCGCGAAGATGACGGCTTTGCCAGCGACAGGGACGTGACCGACCGCATCAGCCTGCTCGGGCAGTAAATGCAGCGCCGCGAATTTCGCCGTGCCTGTTCACCATTCACGAGGTGTCAGGCCACTTTGAACTGGACCGCGCCGGTCTCTGGCTCTATCGGAATAGCGGTGACGTCATGCTTTTGACGTCCCCCTCTACGGGAGCCGGCGCTTGAGCTTGCGCTTGAACAGTTTCGTCGTGGCGTTGGCGCTCGCCCTTGCCGGCTGTGCTGGCCAGAACACGCATGATCTGCTCAACAAGACGACCGTCTCGGCGCCAGCCTCCGACATCGCGGCCACGCACGAGATTTTCGTCGCCACCACCCGCCAGCAGGCGACCAAGGATCCGCGGCAGGTGTTTGACGGCGATCGCTCATTGACCACCAGCTACGCCCGTGTCGACGTCACCGTGCCGAAGGTCCACCAGGTCGGTGCCATCGAGCGGGCCAAGGGCTCGGCCAACTCGAACCCGGCAAAGCAATTCACCGCCACCAATGTCGTCCACTACGGCGATGCTCCGCAATTTGCCAAGGCGGTCGGCGCCGACATTGCCATGCGCGGCGATCGGGCACTGGTGTTCGTGCACGGCTTCAACAATGGCTTCGACGACGGCATCTACCGGCTGACGCAGATCGCTCACGACACGAAATATCCCGGCACGCCGGTGCTGTTCTCCTGGGCTTCGAGCGCCAAGACGACGGGCTATATCTACGACAAGGACAGCGCCAACGCCGCGCGTGACGATCTCGAGGCGACGCTCAGAATGCTCGCCAAGACGCGGGTCAAGAGCATCGACATCATCGCCCATTCAATGGGAACCTGGTTGACGATGGAGGCTCTGCGCCAGCTCGCCATCACCGGCGACCGCGATCTCGGCGGCAAGCTCGGCTATGTCGTCCTGGCTTCGCCCGACATCGATGTCGACGTATTCAAAAAGCAGATGATGCGATACGGCAAGCCGGACAAGCCGTTTGCCGTGCTGCTTTCAAGCGATGACCGGGCGCTCAAATTGTCTTCACTTATCTCCGGCGACAAGCCGCGTGTCGGTGACTATGGCAATGCCGCCGATCTCGCCAGCTACGGCGTGTCCGTAGTCGACCTGACCAAGATCAAGGGCGGCGACGGTGGCCTCAACCATGCGAAATTCGCCGACAATCCGATCCTAGTGCAGTTGCTCGGCGACCGCCTGCGCACCCCCGCCGGCCTGGCCTCGGACGAACCCGATCCGGCGCAGCTCAACAATATCGGCCAGGGCCTCGGCAAGGCCGTTGGTTCGGTCGCCGAGGTCGTCATCACCACGCCGTTCAAGGTGCTGACCATCGTCACCGGCGGGTGAGCGAGTCACCCGCGTCGGGTTTCGCCTAGACGAACAGGTCGACCTTCTGGAAAGTCGTCACGTCGATCAGCCCGACGTCTGAAATCCTCAGCTCCGGAATGACCACCAGGGCCAGCAGCGAGTGCTGCATGTAGGCGTTGTTCAGGGAACAACCCATCTTGCGCATCGCCTCGGTCAGTTTCTCGGCCTTGGCGGCGACGATCTCGGCGCGCTCGTCCGACATCAGGCCCGCGATCGGCATTTCCACCAGTGCCAATTCCTTGCCCTTGGAGAACAGCACGACGCCGCCGCCGACTTGGCCCAGTCGATTGACCGCCAGCGCCATGTCCTGCTTGTTGGTGCCGACGCAGATGATGTGGTGGGCGTCATGCGCAACGCTCGAGGCCATGGCGCAATCGCCCATATAGCCGAAGCCGGAGACGAAAGCGTTGGTGACACCGCCCGTGCCCCGGTGCCGCTCGACCAGCGCGATCTGGCAGACGTCGTTGCGGCGGTCCATGGCGACCAGACCGTCCTCGACCGGCAGATCGGCCTCCAGAGCCCGCGTCGGTGCCTGGTTCTCGATAACGCCGATGACTCGCACCCGCACCTCGTTGGCGCCCTTGGGAGCCGTGATGTCGAAATCGCCAGCCCTGAGCTTCTTGCCCAACTTGACGGTGTTCTTCGCCGTCTTCGGGTAATCATAGGCCGGAATGTCGATGTCGAGCTTGCCGCCCTTGGCCAGCCTGACGCCGCGCGCATAAACCTCATCGATGGTCATTGCGGCGAGGTCGGAGACAATCAGCAGGTCGGCCAACCGTCCCGGCGCGATCGAACCGATTTCGCGTTCCAGCCTGAAATGCTGGGCAGTGTTGATCGTCGCCATCTGGATCGCCGTCACCGGCTTCAGCCCCTGTTGGATGGCGTGGCGCACCACCCGGTCCATGTGGCCTTCATGCACCAGCGTGCCGGAATGGCTGTCGTCGGTGCACAGGATGAAGTTGCGCGGATCGATGCCGCTTTCGGTCACCGCCTTGATCTGCGAGGCGACGTCGTACCAGGCCGAGCCCAGCCGCAGCATCGCCTTCATGCCCTGGCGGACGCGGGCGATGGCATCCTCGGCGCGCGTGCCTTCGTGATCATCCTCGGGTCCGCCGGCGACATAGCCGTGGAACGGCAAGCCAAGGTCGCGCGAGGCATAGTGGCCGCCAACCGTCTTGCCCGCACGAACCGTCGCGGCGATCTCGCCGGACATGACAGGATCATTGGCGGCGACGCCTGGAAAATTCATCACTTCGCCGAGCCCGATGATGTTTTCCCAGGTCATGGCCTCGGCAACATCGGCGACCGTCAGCTCGGCGCCGGCATGTTCCAGCCCCGGTGCCGACGGCACGCAGGACGGCATCTGCACATGCACGTTGATGGGCATCGCCACCGCCTCGTCATGCATCAGCCGCACGCCCGGCAAGCCCAGCACATTGGCGATCTCGTGCGGATCGATGAACATCGAGGTGGTGCCGTGCGGGATGACGGCACGGCAGAACTCGGTCACCGTCACCATGCCGCTCTCGACATGCATGTGCGCGTCGCAGAGGCCAGGCACCAGATAGCGCCCGCCGGCATCGACCACCTTGGTGCCCTGGCCGATAGCGTGGCTGGCATTCGGCCCGCAATAGGCGAAGCGGCCGCCGGCAATGGCGATGTCGGTGCCGGCAATGATCTCGCCGGAGTGAACGTTTACCCAGCGGCCGTTGCGGATAACGAGATCGGCGGGCTTGCGGCCCATGGCGACGTCGACCAGATGCGTCGCCATCTCGGTCCAGGGCTTGGGTTTCGTCGCATGCGCCGCCGGCTTCTTTGCCATGAAGGGACTCCTGTTTGCGCGACTGTGCCAAGCCTGCCTGGTTTTGACCAGCGCCAAACAGCGGACAGACCCGTCCAGCCTTCACAATGGCTGTTCAGCCTTTACCTCGACCGTGACTTTCGGACCGCCCGCCGAAATCCGTTCCGCCAGGCGCTGGAGTTCGCCCGGGGCGAAGCTGCCGCTGAGCATCACCTCGCCGCCGAGGATGGGTTCGACCAGGCGCGGCGACGCCACCACGGCACCGTCGACGCTGAGGTCGACCACCTTCCCGACATTCGCCCTGGTGAAGTCGGCGAACGCCTTCGCGCTGTCCGGTGTCATCTTCAGGTTGAGCGCCCTCTGTCCCGACGCTTGATCGGATACGACCGCTGCCGTGGCGATGGCGAGCGCCAATGGCTCGGCCACAGCGAGGCCGCAGGCTAGCAGCACCATGGCTGTTCCAGCGATGAGACGAACCAGGCTGTTCATCAGGATTTTTTCCCCGCAAGACGGCCATTTTGCACTCGAACATCCCTCGGGCAATGCCTAGCTGTTCTCGGCTGGCAGGCCGTGCTTCTGCAAGCGACACACGGCCGCATCCAGAAACAGGATTCCGTTTTGTCGTAAATCGGTCTAGCCTGGCCGCCAAGATTTCTTCCGACTCTTCATCCGGGGAGTTCGAATGTATCGCCTTGTCGTCGCAAGTGCCGGTCTTCTTGCCGTCCTGTCGATGCCGGCTTTCGCGGCCGACCCGACGGTCGATGTGCCGATGACCGCGCCCGGCTTCGACTGGACCGGATATTATGCCGGCCTGCAGGCGGGCTACGGCTGGGGCCGGTCGGACATCTCAGGAACGGAAGGCGAGCCATTTTCCGTCTCGCCCGACATAAATGGCGGTTTTGTCGGCGGGCACGTCGCCGGGCTATGGCAGTTCGACCAGGCGGTGATCGGCGCCGAGGCCGACCTCAACTATTCCTCGGTCAACGGCACGGCGGAAGCGGAACCCGGAAACAATTTCGGCACCGACATCAAATGGTTCGGATCGGTCAACGCCAAGGCCGGATATGCGATGGATCGTGTGCTGGTCTACGGCATAGGCGGCATTGCCTTCGCCGGGATCGAAACCTCGCAATCGGCAGGCTCCGCCTTCTCCGAGACACGCCCGAATGTCGGCTGGACCCTGGGCGCCGGCGTCGACTACGCGCTGACCGACAAGTTCGTCGTCGGCGCCCAGTATCGCTACTACGATTTCGGCTCCGAGCACTATGACGGGTCCAGCGACTTCGTCGGCCGCGACCAGGATACGAAGCTTAACACCGTGGGCATCAATCTCAGCTACAAGTTCTGAGCCTCGCCGGCATCGATCGGCGAGCGACAGCTGTGACGTGATCAGCAAAGTCGATGAGGGGCGGCCGGCGCCCCCAGTGGGCGGGGGAATGGGTTGGGCCTGGTAGACGCCGGCCTCGGCGGATCAAGTCCGCCTTGCAAACACCCTACGCATTGCGAGCGCCGCGCTAAATTCCGCGATCACACCAGTATCACTGCGCCCACTCCTCTGGGGTGTGTGTTCAGGATGGCCAAGAACACGACTTGACGGCCTGTGCCTGGCATCTGAAAAGGGCTGATCTGCGGACGTGGCGGAATTGGTAGACGCAAGGGACTTAAAATCCCTCGATCTCTGATCGTGCGGGTTCGATCCCCGCCGTCCGCACCACCCTTCATCGTCGAGCTTCGGTGGCAGGCCACCCAAAGCTCGGCTCCGTCAAAAACGCACGCACGGGCTGGCCGCCGCATATGCCGCGTGAGCTGCTGATCCGATAAGTCTTCGACGTCATCCTCGAAGTGATTTCAAAAGGGGGCGCCGGATTTTCAGCGCCGGATCGCAGGCGGCATGTCTTTTATGGCCAACGACGTCGCTACAGTCGCATCAGCCGGCAATTCCATCGCCATTATGCCCGCGGTTGGGCGGTACGGTGCCGAAGCAGCGGTTCTCACGCCGCCTTTCGAGCGGGCCAGCAGCCGCCTGCGCATTCGCAAAGCTATTCGGAACGACCAATGACAATAACCATAGATAGAAACGCCAGCTGGCGCGACATCGCACGCGTGAGCGAAGGCGAATCCCTGGCGCTTAGCCAGGCAGCGTGGGAGAGGATCGCTTTTGCGAACCAGATCGTAGAGGCCATCGTCGAAAAAGGGATCCGCGCCTACGGCGTCAATACCGGGGTCGGCGCCTTGGCAAGCAAGATCGTGGCGCCTGCCCTGCAAAAGAAATTGTCGCGCAATATCATTCGCAGTCACGCCTGCGGCGTCGGCGACCTCGTGCCGAGACGCGGCGTGCGCGCCATCATTGCTGCTCAAGTGGCAAATTTCGCGCATGGCCATTCGGGCGTTGGCCCTACGATCGTTCGCAATCTGCTCACCTTTATCGAGCGCGACTGCGTTCCCGACGTGCCGTCCCGGGGATCGGCAGGGTATTTGACGCACAACGCGCATGTAGCACTGGTCCTGATCGGCGAAGGCAGTGCAACCGTGGCAGGCCGCTCTATGAGCGGGCTCGCGGCCCTGGCTGAAATGGGTCTGGAACCATTGGAGCTTGGCGCCAAGGAGGGCTTGAGCCTCGTCAACGGAACCGCATGCGCAACCGGCCTGATAAGCATCGCCGTGCTGCGCGCGGAGCGTTTGTTGGGATGGGCTGACGCGGCGGCTGCTTTAACTCTTGAAGCCGCAGGCGCGCAAATGCCGGCTTTTGGCGAGGCAATCCTGGAGATGAGGCCCTCACCCGGCATTCAGGACGTGGGCAAATCGCTGCGTGGCTGGCTTCATGGCAGCGAACTTATCGCGCTGGCTCATGGCAGTCGCACGCAGGACGCACTCAGTCTTCGCGCCGTGCCGCATGTTCATGGCGCCGCCCGGGAGGTGCTGGACCGGTCCGCCGAGCTTGTCGACCGCGAACTGGCAGCCGTCACCGACAATCCCGCGGTATTCGGGTCTCCGAACGATCCTCAGGTCGTTTCAGAGGCGCATGCGGTAGCGCCCGCTCTCGGGCAGGCCGCTGACGGCCTGACCATCGCCTTGGCTCAGGTGGCTGGAATGAGCGAGCGTCGCATCGATCGTCTCGTCAATCCGCTTGTCAACAATTTGCCGGCCTTCCTTGCCGATGAGGACGGAGCCAATTCCGGCTTCATGATCGCGCAATACACGGCCACATCGCTCAGCAACGTCAACCGGCGTCTGGCCGCCCCGGCGGCGACCGACGGCGGCGTCACATCCGGCCTGCAAGAGGATTTTCTGGCTCATCCAACCGTCGCAGCCAACAAGCTGCTGGCGGTTATCGACAACGCCGAATACATTCTGGCGATCGAGCTCATGGCGGCCGCGCAGGCCCATGATTTTCTGGCCGTGCGCGGTGCGCGTGCGCCTGGTACCGACACCATCTATCGAATGGTCCGGGACAATATCGCGCACTATTCCGACGATCGGCCTCTGTCCCGGGACATGGAAGCCTTGCGCAACTTCATCCGCGAAATGGACGTGCCGGCCTGTCCGCGGCACAGTTCGTAAGGCAAATGCTCGGCCAGCTTCGAGAGGCTAGGCCTTCATCGGGTTCAGCTTCAGATGCTGGATTTGGCATCGACGATGCAGTCGTCGGCTATGCCGGCCGGCTCGTCGAGCGGCATTGTCCAGGACCTCGATGTCCTCGCCCTCTTCCGGGGCAACCGTATCGAGAACGGCCATTCGCATTCGTTTTTTAGCAAAGGCGAAACAAAGGATGCATTTCCGCGTTGAGGGTCGTCAAAACGCGGGAGATCTTTGAAAATGGATCCGGCAACTGCGGCAGTGATGGTTTTGCTCCAGTGCAGCCCGGTTGAGGGTTCTGTCTGCAAACCCGTCGATATGGCGCCGACCATGTATGCGTCGCTCGACTTATGCATGACTTCGCTGAAGGACAGGCTGGCAAGCGCTCCGAACGGCGAGACCGTTGGCCGGTGTCGCCTCGTCGATGCGACCGTCACAGATGGCTTGCCGGTCGGCTATACAAGGGTTTTTGTGACTCGTGGGCGGGGCGACGACGCCATCACCAGCAGCTACGTCGTACAGCGCCAGCGTTAGCCGCCTCGTTCCCGCTGCCCCACGGTGGCGTTCTCCCCTGTTTGCTAGATGCGCGTAGCGCCACTCTCTCGGCCGCCAGAATGTGGCACCGGTGGTGGCTGATCGGCGCTTCGCTCATGGTCTGGCCCAGAACCTACCTCGATGATTCCGACCAGCGCGCGAACAAACTCAACCATATCGTTCGCCGTGATGGCTGCCCTGTCGGGATCTTGCCCAATGTGCTCGGCGGCCGCACAACATGACAGACGGATGTGATCGTAGTGGGAATCCCTTTCATCCTCCGGCAACATCGCCAGTTTCATGGCCCGGCGATAAATCAGCCGCAGCAACTGTTCGAGAGCGGCTCCGACACTCATGCGTTTTACTCCGCATTGGTCTAGCGTTCCGGCGCTCAGGGCGCATGTCGGAACGTCGATGGGCGGTATTTCCGCCCCTGTGCCCAAAGGTTGCGTTATAGCCATTAATATATCGTATATTGCTAATATACGATGCCCGAAGCGTTTTTGGTATCGACGATGTCGTAACGACCCAGCCTGACGCCGACGGCGTGAGGCGAAGCCTAGCCAGGACGGCGCGGACCGAGCGACCCTGTACGAGCTGGTTCATCGAAAGCGATTGCTTCGGCCAACTTGGTCAGCATTCGCTCGACTTTCTCGGCCGCGGCATCGGTGCGCTTGATACCCTGGATAATTCGCTGTGTCAGAAGCGCGAACCTGGCAGCGCGATACACCTCACCGCCTCTCGCGGTTTCGTGGTGAAATGCCGCGATCATCATTGGGAGCCACCAAAAATAATTGGCGGATCAATCTTTGTCAGGCGCTCCCTGGCCTCGACCAGCTGCCGCTGCGCGGTCCTGATCCGGCTGCAAAGCGCGATATTGATCCCGACGCCGCAGTCCTCGTCCAGCATTTCTTCCGCGCGTTCCAGAGCGAGTTCCGCTCGATTGACGCGCTGTCTGGCCTTGTCCAGTTCCATATTGAAAAGCTCAACCATTGTTCCGCTTCCGTTGCGGTCCCTTCGAGAGTTAAACCGCCGCTGACCCCTTTGGTTCCGTGATGCGAGGGATGGAGCCAACTCATGCCGGAATGTCGGTCAAGCCTTCATCGGGTTCAGCTTCAGATGCTGGATCAGGATAATCGTCTTGGCATCGACGATGCGGCCGTCGGCGATGCCGGCCAGCGCTTCGTCGAGCGGCATTTCCAAGACCTCGATGTCCTCGCCCTCCTCCGGCGCGCCGCCGCCGGCGGAGATGCGGTCGGCGGGCGAATAGCGTGCAACGAAGAACCACAGCCGCTCGGTCACGCTGCCCGGGCTCATATAAGGCGAAAACAACCGCTCTACGTCCTTCAGCCGGTAGCCGAGTTCTTCCTCCGCCTCCTTGCGGATGGCGGTCTCGGGGTCGTTTTCGTCGAGCAGCCCGGCACAGGCCTCGATCAGCGGTTCGCGGTGGCCGGTGACATAGGCGGGATAGCGGAACTGGCGCACCAGAAGCACCGTCGAACGCTGTGGGTCGTAGGGCAGGATCACCGCGCCGTCGCCGCGATCATAGGTCTGGCGAACCTGCGTCTCCCACTGCCCGTCGCGCCGGCGATAGTCGAGCACGGTCTTTTTCAGCACCGCCCAGTCGTCGGAAAGAACCTCTTCCGAACGGATACGAATACGATCTTCCATTGGATACCTCGGTATTTGGCGCCGGGCGCAGGCGTAGCCGCGAACCGACGCCTGCGCAATTGGGGCAGCGATTGGTCCAGCGTTTCACTCTCTCGTGTGTGGTATGCAAGATATCCGTCGCCTAAATAACGCCTTCCCTCTCCCCGGAGCCCTCTTCATGACCGCATCGCTTTTCCAGCCGATTACCCTCGACGGTGTCACCTTCCCCAACCGCATCGCCGTGGCGCCGATGTGCCAGTATTCCGCCGAGGATGGGTCAGCCAGCGACTGGCATCTTTACCACTGGATGAACCTGGCCATGTCCGGCGCCGGCATGGTCACGGTGGAGATGACCGATGTCGAGCGCCGCGGGCGCATCACCCATGGTTGCCTCGGGCTTTACTCCGACGACAACGAGGCCGCCGCGCGCCGCACTCTGGATGCGGCACGACGCGTCGCCGCGCCGGGCACGAAATTCGGCACGCAGCTTGCGCATGCCGGCCGCAAGGCCTCGAACCGCAAACCCTGGGAGGGCGGCGGGCCACTGCAGCCGAACGAAGACGCCTGGCAAACCGTCTCGGCCTCGGCCATAGCCTACGACACCGGCTGGAATGTGCCACGCGCGCTCGATGAGGAAGAGATCCTGCAGCTCATCGAGCGGTTCGCCCGAGCCGCCAGGCGGGCCGAACGCGCCGGCTTCGACTTCATCGAACTGCACGCAGCGCATGGCTACCTGATCTTCCAGTTCCTGTCGCCGCTGTCCAACCAGCGCACCGACCGCTGGGGCGGCTCGCTGGAAAACCGGATGCGTCTTGTCGTCGAAATCGCCAGGGCGGTGAAGAAGGCGGTGCCGAAGCTGATGCTCGGCGCGCGGCTGTCGGTGAAGGACTGGGTCGACGGCGGCTTCGACGTCGAGGATGCGATCGAGGTGGCGAAGGCCCTGAAGGACGAGGGTATCGCCTATCTCTGTTGCTCCAGCGGCGGCAATTCGCCGTTGCAGAAATTGCCCACCGGTCCCGGCTATCAGGTGCATCTGGCGGAAGCCGTGCGCAAGGGCGCCGGCATTCCGACCCGCGCGGTTGGCCTGATCGACAATCCCCAGCAGGCCGAGGCTGTTATCGCCGAAGGCCGTGCCGACATGGTGGCGCTGGCGCGCGCCTTCCTCGCCGATCCGCGCTGGGGCTGGCGCGCGGCCGCCACATTCAAGGAAAAGATCCATCCGGCGCCGCAGCTCGCCCGCTCGGTAACGACGATGGAGCACTGGATGAAGGCTGCGGGCTGAACCGGCCCGCCCTCCTGACACAGGCGCGATCCCGCCCAGCCCGTTTTGCCACAGCCCGCTTCAATTCTGGCGGCAAACTGTTACGCTGGGTGAGGCTGCGGCGGGCGCGGCCGGGCTTGGGAGGAGATCATGTCGTTCAGGGCATTCTTGCCGGCTGCGATGCTTGTGACTGTCGCCGGCCTTTGGCTCGGCGCATCGACGCCGAGCGTGGCGCAATATTGCGAGGGGACGGTGCACGGCCTGTCTGGCCGCTACAATCTGGCGACCGGCAGCGGCTTTCTCGCCGTGCGGACACGGCCCAACTCGTCATCGCGGATGATCGGCCAGCTGTTCAATGGAGACCACGTCGAGATTTTCGACCGGCGCGGCAACTGGTACAAGGTCGAAATCGGCGGGACCACCGGCTGGGCGAACGCACGCTGGCTGCGCAACGACTGCGGCTACTGAGTACGCCGAAACATCACCCAAAAAGCGCGCCGCGAAACGAGACGCGACTTTTGGGCGCAGGTTCCGGGCCACTTTTGCAACCAAATTGGCTGCTTTGCGTTGCGGCCATGATGGACAACAAACCTTTTGAAACGCCGGTCGTGGTCGAACTCGGCCATGTCGGTAAATATCGCCATATCCGCAGCACCCAGGAAGCGGCGGAGTGCCTCATGACGGTCTGGCCACTCAATCGCGGCCCGCGTCATCGTGATGCCCTCGACACTTGCCTCAAAGTGCTGGAAGGTTATCGTTCGACAGCGGAAGCGCGACGGGCACTGATCGAGGCCGCCAGGGAATCGGAAGTGCTGGTGCCCGACGACCGGCTATCCGACGACCGGCTGCATTGAGCAGGCGGACCTTTCAACCGGAGGTTTTTATGGCGAAGCTGACTTACAAGATCGTCGAGCATGACGGCGGCTGGGCCTACAAGGTCGGTTCGACCTTCTCGGAGACATTTCCGACCCATCAGGATGCGTTGCGCGCCGCCGAGATCGCCTCGGCCGAGCAGCAGGTGGCGGGCGCGACGGACGGCATCCAGTATGAGGATGCCGACGGCAAATGGCACGAGGAACTGGCCGACGGTCGGGATCGGCCGCAGACCGAGGTTTCCGACTAGTCTCTCCTCAGAAGACAATTTTCCGGCAGGAACAGGCAGGGCGCCGACCGCGGACGTCTGGAGAGACGACGTCCCACGGTCAGCGGCTGCCCAGCGGCTGAATTATTTGCCGCAATAGTGATCGTTGACGTTCAATCCAGCATTGGCATCAGGACCAGCTGTATTGGAGGCACAAGGTCCGGCAGGCCCCGAATTGCCAAGGCTGTCCAGCCCTGAGCGGTCGCCATTGATGCTCCCGGTCGTGTTCTGGTCGACACCGGAAGACTGTTCGTTGCCGAACCAGTTGTGATGGTTGGAATATGTGCCTTCCGATGGCTGGGCCATCGCCGATGTGGCGAGACCGATCGTCAGAACCGATGCTGCGATAAATTTCCTGTACATTGCATTACTCCGTGTCTTGGTCGCCTTGGGTGCGACACGGGGTAAACCCGGCAGTCAGCCGAATGGTTCATTGAAATTGTCGTGAGGCTGTGGTGATGGAAACGCGCGGGCGGCAATCCGCTCGATGAAGCCAATCACACGCTTGGGCTCGACGAATTGCGGCATATGGCCGACGCCGTCGACGGGTTCGAAGTCAAGCCCTGCGATCTTGCCTTGCATCGGCTCGCCATGGATACGGATGTCGATGACGCGGTCGGCGGTTCCGAAGAGGATGCCGGCAGGCATGACAAGCTCGCCATAGCGCTGTTCGATGCGGCCGAGATCCTGTTCGACGGCCACGACATCGGCTGATGTTGCCTGGAAATGGACTGGCCGCAGCCCGAGCCAGCCGCCGCCGTCGACCATGTAGTCCGCGGGAAAGACCTGCGGCGCGAAGATGAATTCCATTGTCGGCCGCGCATAGCGCAGGCTCAGCGGTATCGCCACGGTATAGGCCATGATCCAGCGCCGCAGGCGAGAGGGGATATAGAGCAGGTCAAATCCTTGCCGCCCCCTGGTTTCCAGATGCGTCAGCGGCGCCAGCAAGGCGATGCCCGAAATTGCCTCGGGATGTTCCACGGCCAGGGTCAATGTGACGGCGCCACCCAGCGAGTGGCCCACCACCAACGGCCTTTCCAGCTCCAATTTTTCGATGAAGCGGCGCACCAGGGCCGCCTGTTCAGGCAAGCGGCCGGTGGCACCGTTCGCGCGCGTCGAATAGCCTGATCCCGGACGATCGAGCGCGATCAGCCGATAGCCTGGGCCGAAATGTCCGAACAGCGTGTGCCGGAAGTGTTGGAGTTGCGCGCCAAGCCCATGCAGGAAAACGATCGGCCGCCCCTCGCCCACATCGACATAGTGGATGCGGTTGCCGTCGATCTCGATGAATTTTCCGACCGGCGGCACCAGCCTTTGCGCCTTCGCCGCGATCCATAGCGTCGCCAGCACCAGGCAGGCGATCCCCAGGACCGCCAGCAGGAACAGCAGGGCCAGCCACGACAGGATCGATATCGGCATTGTTCACCCGGACCAGAACCCGTTTGAGCTTACCTGCATCCGGTCATGCTGTAACCTCGCATCGTCCAGGCACGGATGTTCACCGCCGAGGTGGCATTGCCGATAGCCACGCGCCGCGCTATTTCAAGCGACCCGTCCTGCCGGAGCCCTCCATGACCGAAATCGTTACCGCCGCCATGCTCGTCATCGGCGATGAGATTCTCTCCGGCCGCACCAAGGACAAGAACATCGGCCACCTCGCCGACATCATGACGGCCGTCGGCATCGACCTCAAGGAAGTGCGCATCGTTCCCGACGAGGAAGACGAGATCGTCGCGGCGGTGAATGCCGTGCGTGCGCGCTACACCTATGTGTTCACCACCGGCGGCATCGGCCCGACCCATGACGACATCACCGCCGATTCGATTGCCAAGGCGTTCGGCGTGCCCTGCGAATACGATGCCAAGGCCTATGCGCTGCTGGAGGCAAGCTATGCGGCGCGCGGTATCGAATACACCGAGGCACGCAAGCGCATGGCGCGGATGCCGCGCGGCGCCGACCATATCGATAACCCGGTGTCGGTAGCGCCCGGCTTTCGCATCGGCAACGTCCACGTCATGGCCGGCGTGCCCTCGATCTTCCAGGCCATGCTCGACAACGTCGTGCCGACGCTGAAGACCGGCACGAAGATGCTGTCGGCGACGGTGCACTGTCCGTTCGGCGAAGGCCTTGTCGGCGGGCCGTTGGGTGAGATCCAGAAAGCGCACCCGGATACGATCATCGGCTCCTATCCAAAGTATGGCGACGGCAAGTTCTGGACCGAACTGGTCGTTCGCGCCCGCAGCCAGGAGGTCCTCGACGCCGCGCGTGCCGATGTCGAGGCAATGGTGGCGGGTTTCGCCGCCAAGGCGAGTTGAACCGGTTCTGGCCGGAACAAAGCGTGGCGCGCCGGCGTTGCTTTCACGCGAGTTCAAACACTCGCCAGATTGAGGGATCACCATGCGCTTCAAGACCATCGTTGCCATTCTGCAGAACGAGCAGGACGCCGAGCGCGTGCTCGACTGCGCCATTCCGCTCGCCAACCGCTACGAGAGCCATCTGATCGGCATCCACGCCGAGGCGCTTCCGGTGCCCTACACGTCGGCGACCGGCTTTCCCGATACCGAGTTCCTGCAGGTCTCGGCCGACATGAGCCGGGAGCGGGCCGACAAGCTGCAGGCCGTCTTCCTCAGGCGCATCGAGGATTCCGGCCTCTCCTTCGAGTGGCGCAGCCTGGAGAGCTTCTCAGGCGACAGCGCGTTGACCGGCATTTCAAGCGTGCGCGCCGCCGATCTTATCATTGCCGCCCAGCGCGAAACCGGCGGCGATCCGAGCGCCGATGTCGACACGCTGGTCTATGACGCCGGCCGGCCGGTGCTGGTGGTGCCGAGTGCCGGTCCGCTGGTCACCACGTTCAAACGTGTCCTGCTCGCTTGGAACGGCAGCAAGGAGGCCGCCCGCGCCGCCTTCGACGCCCTGCCCTTCATCATCGAGGCCGAGAAGACCGACATATTGGTCATCGATCCGCCCGATACGTTCGACGAAAGCCCAGAGGCCGCCGGCGCCGAAATCGCGTCGGCGCTGTCACGCCACGGCGCCAATGTCAGCGTCTCGGTGCAGAAATCGGGCGGCACCTCGGTCGACGACATGATCCAGAACAGGGTCGCCGAGACCGGCGCCGATCTGCTGGTGCTTGGCGCCTACAGCCACTCCTGGCTGCGCCAGCTGCTGTTCGGCGGAGTGACGCGCACGGTGCTGCGCACGGGACAGGTAGCGGCCTTCCTGTCGCGATAAGTCCACAGCCATCGCTGCCAGCCGCCCTTGCCAAGGCCGAGGCTTTCCAGTTAATTCCGCGCGCATTCCCCTGTTTTTGTGCACGCGGTCTTCGCGTGCTGCGGAGTGCGCGAAAAATGTCTCTTCCCGAAAAAGCCTTCCCGGTCTCCTGGGACCAGTTCCATCGTGACGCCCGCGCGCTTTCCTGGCGGCTTTCCGGCGCCAACAAGGGGCAATGGAAGGCGATCGTCTGCATCACGCGCGGCGGGCTGGTTCCGGCGGCGATCATCGCGCGCGAGCTCGGCATCCGCGTCATCGAGACAGTCTGCGTCGCCTCCTACCACGACTACACCAGCCAGGGGCAGTTGCAGGTGCTGAAGGAGATTACGCCGGCACTGCTCGCCGACGACGGCGCCGGCGTGTTGATCATCGACGACCTGACCGACACCGGCAAGACCGCCGGCATCGTGCGCGCAATGATGCCCAAGGCGCATTTCGCCACCGTCTACGCCAAGCCGAAGGGCCGGCCGCTGGTCGATACTTTCGTCACCGAGGTCAGCCAGGATACCTGGATCTATTTCCCCTGGGACATGGGCTTCACCTACCAGAAGCCGATCGCCGACGACCACGCCGGCTGATTCGCGACACGCGCTTTTTCCAACTAAGCCGCCACCGACGACAATATTTGCTTCCGTGGGCGGCCTCCCCGGGACAGGATATCCTGTGAAATCGACCTCTATTGGCGGGAATCGGCTAGGCTGATCAAAGTTTTTACTTTTATTGGTCAGAATTAGCCGTAAGATTCGTAAGGCGGCAAACGATTCTGGAGGCTGGGGCTAGCTTCTCCGATGTTGACAAGGCCAACGACGCACAACCATCTGGCCGAAAGGGTCCGGCGACTCTTCGGCACCGCGCCGTGCCGTCTGCAGGTTGCCGCGCTGCCCTGGCGCGATACCGGGAATGGCGTCGAGATCATGCTGATCACCAGCCGCGACACGGGCCGCTGGGTGTTGCCGAAGGGCTGGCCGGAAGCCAAGGAGCCGCTCTGCGAGGCGGCGGCGCGAGAGGCCGGCGAGGAAGCCGGATTGCGCGGAACCGTCTCGCATCTCGAAGCCGGCCGCTACTTCTATGCCAAGGTTCTGGCTTCGGGTGAAGAAGTGCCCTGCGAGGTGCTGGTGTTTCCGCTGCACGTCGACAAGATCGCCGACCGCTGGAAGGAAAAGCACTCCCGCACCCGCAAGTGGGTCAATTCCAGCGAAGCCGTGCGTATGATCAATGAGCCGGACCTTTGCCAGATCATCGCCTATTTCTGCGCCGACCCGCACAGATTCTCCTAGGTGACCTCGGCATTCTCCAGGGCAGATTCACAACCCTGTGATGTGTCGAGCATGAAAGGTTTGCTAATCCTTATTCGCTAAGAATCGCCCTATCTGGCGTTTGATTATGGCGAATCCTGTAGACCCACTTCAGCAACATACCGGCGAGCCCGAGCGCGAGCACCGTCCACGCGTGCTCAAGGGTGGAACCGTCATCACCGGGATTCAAAACTCGGAAATCGCCGTGATGCTGCGCAACCAGCATGCGGGCGGCGCCGAATTGAAAATACCGCTCGAGGCGCGGGTGCCCGATCGTTTCCTGCTTTATGTGCCGCTCGACGGCGTCGCCTATCGCTGCGAGGTCCGCTGGCGCCGCAACGACCGGGTCGGCGTACAATTCACTGGCACCGAGCCGAAGCCGAAGCTGCATTACGGCTGATATCTGGCATATCGGCCCGACAGGGCTTTCGAGGCCGACCAGATTTGCTCACGACGGACGCCTCCCGGCGGTCAAAGGCCGCAGATCCGCCCGTCGAAACGGCAATCGCGGCGGCGCAGTTCTATCCCCGTTATCCACATGTGTGACACACAAGATGTTGGGGTCACAAAAGCTACGCAAACGAATCCTTGACGGCGCAAAACGAGTCGCCTTTTATAGGCCATGTGCTCCTGTTGAGAGCGCGACCGGAAAGTTCTGAGCCCGGTCTTTTTCCCGGATTATGTGCGTTTTTGCCCGCATTTCCGCCCGTTTACGAGGCCGGCGGAAGCGTTGGGGTTGTGGGGTGGTGGGGCGACGAAAGGGAGAATTGTCGGACTGGAATAAATTGTCTGTTAATACTATATTTAGTGTTTGCAGGTAGGTTCGACACTAGATAGTGTGAATTTCCCTCGAGTGAGGGAATTGAAAAAATCAGATTTGAGGGACCCGCGGGGTTCGCCGGCGCGTTGTGACAGAGGCTTCACGAGAAGCCCAGGCTGCAAATGCTGGGGGAGATCGCGGAATGGAGAGCCGGCCGTTTTCGAACGCCGGCAGACGGCGGACATGCGCGTTTCGCATCAGGGGGAGAAATCCCTGGGGAAAAGCGCTATATATAGACAAAAGGACCGGACCAATGCGCATCGAGCGTCGCTTCACCAAGCAAGGGCAATCGGCTTATGCGGAGATCGAATTCCGCAAGGCGCTTTCCGAGATCAAGAATCCGGATGGCTCGGTGGTGTTCCGCCTCGACAACATCGATGTCCCGGCGCAGTTCTCCCAGGTCGCCGCCGATATCCTGGCGCAGAAATATTTCCGCAAGGCCGGCGTGCCCGCGCGGCTGAAGAAGGTCGAGGAGAACGACGTCCCCTCCTTCCTGTGGCGCTCCGTCGCCGACGAAGCTGAACTGGCCAAGCTGCCGGAAGCCGAGCGCTACGGTTCCGAGATCGACGCCCGCCAGGTCTTCGACCGTCTGGCCGGCACCTGGACCTATTGGGGCTGGAAGGGCGGCTACTTCAAGTCGGAGGAAGACGCGCGGGCTTTCCGCGACGAGCTCGCCTATATGCTGGCCACTCAGCGTGTCGCGCCGAATTCGCCGCAATGGTTCAACACTGGGTTGCACTGGGCATACGGCATTGACGGTCCGAGCCAGGGCCACTTCTATGTCGACCCCTTCACCGGCAAGCTGACCAAGTCGAAGTCCTCCTACGAACACCCGCAGCCGCATGCCTGCTTCATCCAGGGCGTGCAGGACGACCTCGTCAACGAGGGCGGCATCATGGATTTGTGGGTGCGCGAGGCGCGCCTGTTCAAATATGGCTCGGGCACCGGTTCGAACTTCTCGCTGCTGCGCGGCGAAGGCGAAAAGCTGTCGGGCGGCGGCCGCTCGTCCGGCCTGATGAGCTTCCTCAAGATCGGCGACCGCGCCGCGGGCGCCATCAAGTCGGGCGGCACGACGCGCCGCGCGGCGAAAATGGTCATCGTCGACGCCGACCACCCCGATATCGAGGAATTCATCGACTGGAAGGTCAATGAAGAGCAGAAGGTCGCCTCGCTGGTGACCGGCTCCAAGATCGTCAAGAAGCATCTCGAAGCCATCATGAAGGCCTGCGTCAATTGCGAAGGCAATGGCGAGGACTGCTTCGATCCGGCCATCAACACGGCGCTGAAGCGCGAGATCAAGGCAGCCAAGAAGTCGGCGGTGCCGGAGAATTACATCTACCGCGTCATCCAGTTCGCCAAGCAGGGCTACACCTCGATGTCGTTCAAGACCTACGACACCGACTGGGATTCGGATGCCTACCTGACGGTTTCGGGCCAGAACTCCAACAATTCGGTGTCGCTGAAGGACAATTTCCTGCGCGCCGTCGAGGACGATGCCGACTGGCACCTGACGGCCCGCAAGGACGGCAAGGTCTTGAAGACGCTGAAGGCCAGGGACCTGTGGGAAAAGATCGGCTACGCCGCCTGGGCGTCGGCGGATCCGGGTCTGCATTTCAACACGACGATGAACGACTGGCACACCTGCGCTTCGGCCGGTGCGATCCGGGCCTCCAACCCGTGCTCGGAATACATGTTCCTCGACGACACGGCCTGCAACCTCGCCTCGATCAACCTGCTGCCCTACCGCAACGCCGACGGCACGATCGATATCGCCGCCTACGAGCATACCGTGCGTCTGTGGACCATCGTGCTCGAAATCTCGGTGATGATGGCGCAGTTCCCGTCGAAGGAGATCGCCAAGCTCTCCTACGAATACCGCACGCTCGGCCTCGGCTACGCCAATATTGGCGGCCTGCTGATGACCTCGGGCATTCCCTATGATTCCGACGAGGGCCGCGCCATCTGCGCCGCGCTCACCGCGATCATGACTGGTGTCGCCTACTCCACCTCGGCGGAAATGGCCTCCGAACTCGGCGCCTTCCCCGATTATGACCGCAACGCCCAGAACATGCTGCGCGTCATGCGCAACCATCGCCGCGCCGCCTATGGCGACAAGGATGGCTATGAGAAGCTCGCCGTCAACCCGGTGCCGCTGGTCGCTTCCGACCTCAAGCAGCAGGCGCTTGCCGAGCATGCGAAAGCCGCCTGGGACCGCGCCATCGAGCTCGGCGAGGAGCACGGCTACCGCAATGCGCAGGCGACCGTGATCGCGCCGACCGGCACGATCGGCCTTGTCATGGATTGCGACACCACCGGCATCGAGCCCGATTTCGCGCTGGTGAAGTTCAAGAAGCTCGCCGGCGGCGGCTACTTCAAGATCATCAACCGCGCCGTGCCGGAAGCGCTGCGCACGCTCGGCTATTCCGAGAGCCAGATCGCCGAGATCGAGGCCTATGCGGTCGGCCACGGCAATCTCAACCAGGCGCCCGGCATCAACCCCGGCTCGCTCAAGGCCAAGGGTTTCAGCGACGACAAGATCGCCGCGCTCAATGCGGCGCTGAAGTCGGCCTTCGACATCAAGTTCGTCTTCAACCAGTGGACGCTCGGCGCCGACTGGGTGAAGGAGACTTTTGGGTTCACCGACGAGCAGCTCAACGACTTTTCGTTCGAGATGCTGCCGGCGATGGGCTTCTCCAGGAAGGACATCGAGGCCGCCAACATCCATGTCTGCGGTGCCATGACGCTGGAAGGCGCACCCTTCCTCAAAGCCGAACACCTCGCCGTGTTCGACTGCGCCAGCCCCTGCGGCAAGATCGGCAAGCGCTCGCTTTCGATCAACAGCCACATCCAGATGATGGCGGCCGCACAGCCCTTCATCTCGGGCGCCATCTCCAAGACCATCAACATGCCCAACGATGCGACGGTGGAAGACGCCAAGGGCGCCTACATGCTGTCGTGGAAGCTGGCGCTGAAGGCCAACGCGCTCTACCGCGACGGCTCGAAGCTGTCGCAGCCGCTGAACGCCTCGCTGCTCGCCGATGGCGAGGAGGATGAGGACGAAGCCGTCGAGCAGTTGATCCAGGCTCCGGCCGCAGCGCGCGCGGCGCAGATCACCGAGCGGATCGTCGAGCGCATCATCGAGCGCGTGTCGCGCGAGCAGGAAAAGCTGCCTGGCCGCCGCAAGGGTTACACGCAGAAGGCTAAGATCGGTGGCAACACCATCTTCCTGCGCACCGGCGAATATGATGATGGCCGCCTCGGCGAGATCTTCATCGACATGAACAAGGAAGGCGCCACGCTGCGTGGCCTGCTCAACAACTTCGCCATCGCGATTTCGCTCGGCCTGCAATACGGCGTGCCGCTCGACGAATATGTGCACGCCTTCACCTTCACCAAGTTCGAGCCGGCCGGCATGGTCATCGGCAACGATGCCATCAAGAGTGCGACGTCGATCCTCGACTATGTGTTCCGCGAACTGGCTATCTCCTATCTCGGCCGCAACGACCTCGCCCATGTCGACCAGTCGGATTTTTCCAACACCGCGCTCGGCCGCGGCATCAGCGAAGGCAAGACCGACGCCGTTTCCAAGGGTCTGACTCGCGGTTCGCCGGTGAAGCTGGTGTCGAGGGCAATCGGCAACGAGCCGAAGGGCTTTGCCGGCGGCTCGACAGGCACCCCTGCCCGCTCGGCGCCGACCGCCTTCTCCGGCTCCAACGTGCTGGCGCTGAAGCCGGCCAGCGACGAGGCGGTCGCCTACAAGCGCGACTATGAGGAGCGGGCCAAGGAACTGGCCGAGGACATCGCCTTCGAGGAAGCGGTTTCGGAGACTTCGGATGCCACGGCGGCGCTGTTCACCGACGCGGCAGCGAACGAAGCGGCCGAGGCGAAGAAACTCGCCGCCGACCGCCGCGCCAAGTCACTGCTGCAGGGCTACACCGGCAATTCCTGCTCCGAATGCCAGAATTTCACGATGGTGCGGAACGGGACCTGCGAGAAGTGCGACACGTGCGGCGCCACGAGCGGGTGCAGCTGAGAATTTGAAGCGCGCCCTGACTGACTGACGACGCGTCACTGTATCTCGCTCGACGTCAAGGTAAACTGCTCATTCGACACACGAAGTTTGCTCACCCTCGTTTTTGAGAGGTGAGCAAACGGAAAAAGGCAGGAGGCCTGGATCAATGTCGGGGCCTCCTGGTTCACGTCTAGGCTAAAGCCGGGGGTGAGCGCTCGGAACCAGCCGGAGGCGTCGCACTGGCAATGGGCAATCCCTTTGCCAGTGATTGTTCGACCGCTCTTGAGCTGGTGCGTGACGACTTTGGTACAGGGGCGCCCATCGCGCGGGTGTTCATGCCTGGGTACGTATTCGTGGCCTTATGCGGACCGCAATTGAATCTCTTGACCATGACAGGGAACAAGAGGGCGGCCGCTGGGACGATGATGGTGGGCGCGGCTATTGCGTCATCGGCTGCGTTATCGGGATACAGATCTACGGCCCATTGGGTGCCGCGATAGGGCTCGCGCTTTGCTCCGGTTGTATGGAACGTTGCAATGGCGGTCTACATCCGAAAGCGGCTGAAGACCTTGCCTGGGCTGGTCTATGCGTTGTTGACATTGTTGAACATGCGCGCGGTCAAGAGCCGGCACGGTATTGGTTCTTACCCTGCCCCTGATCGGCTTCAAGTGGTCACGGTGATATCGTCACGCGCATTTTATTCTGAGAGCGTTGTGAACCTTCAGTCCCGTTCTGGCGGGGCCGAACTCATGCAAACGCACGATGATTTAGCCCGAAGCGACAAGCACTATCGATACGCGCTCGATAGACCTCTCTCTGTGACGCTGAAGCCTTGGGACCAGGCTTTTGGTCAGGGTCAAAGGGTCCTGTATGGCGAAGAGGGGCAATGGAAATGGTTGGCAACACCAACTCATCGCGCCTGGCATCACTCGACCTTCTGCGATTGATCGCAGCCTTGGCGGTTGTGTGCTTTCACTACCTTTATCGGGGGCCGATTACCGGAGATATCGACGCTGGATATCCTGCGGCTGCCCCGTTTGCTATCTATGGCTATCTCGGTGTCAGCCTGTTTTTCCTGATCAGCGGTTTTGTCATCACGTGGTCGGCTGAGGGGCGAAAGTGGCAGGATTTCGCCGTCGCGCGCTTCGTGCGGCTCTATCCTGGATTTCTGCTCTGCATGACATTGACGTTTGTCGCTCTCTCAATCGCCAACAACCCTAGATTTCCGACGAGTTTTTCGACCTATGTCGCCAATCTTTCCATGTTCGCCCGCGCATTCGGCAGGCCGTCCATGGATGGTGTCTACTGGTCGATCATGCTCGAGATCGTATTCTATGGCTGGGTTGCGGCGCTTATTTTTGCGGGTGCCTTCCAGCGTTGGAAGTTGGCGATCGTTGCCATCTGGCTCGTGATTTCGGCAGGAAATGAGTTCTTCTTCGGGAACACGGCGATACGAATTTTGCTTATCACAAGCTACGCGCCTTTTTTTGCCGTCGGTATTTTGGCTCAACAGGTCGTCGCAAAAGGTCGTTCGCCGGCGGCGCTCATCCTTCTTGTCGCAGCCTTCCTGTTGTCGTGCCAGACGATCACATTCAATCAGGGCTGGATGCAGGAGCATTACGGAATGGCCATTCCCTATCCCGCTCTCTTGGTCGCCAATGGATTTGTCTTTGGGATTTTCGCAGGCGCACTCCTGATCCGCTCCCTTGTGGCCCCTTCGAAAACCGTTCTGATGCTCGGCGGATTGACTTACCCACTTTATCTTTTGCACCAGTACATAGGTTATCTCTCTCTCAACGCACTGGCCCCATTAATCGGCAAGAACGCTGCGTTCTTTGTCGTTTTGCTCGCGGTGCTCCTTGCTTCCTTCTTGATCTGGCGTTTTGTCGAAACGCCGCTACGCAAGCCGCTTATCCGCGGTTTGACGTCCGCCATCGATCACATCGCATCAGCTGGATCCGCGTACGCCAGAAAGAACCGCCCAGTGGCGCGGACCTAGCGTAACCTCCGGGGGCGGGCCAGGAGGTGGGTCGGCAGCGGCAGGAGCACTGGTCTAGGCGCCTGCACGCAACGCGACCTGATCGATCTCACGGCGCTAGTCGCCGCTGCATCCTGTCAGAGTGAAGGCATCCCAGGCCGAGCCATCCGGATTGGCGTTGGCGAAATCGGCCCATTCGGTGAAAGCCACACCGAAATCGGGCAACAGCAGCCCTTTCGGCGCCGGTGTCGCTTCGCGCGAATTCAACTGTTCGGCCCCGCCGCCGGTGAAGGCATAGACCTGACCGTCCCATATCCTGCACAGTCCGCTGCCATCCTGCAGGCCCGCTTCGCGATCGTCGTCGGTGCAGGCGTGGCGGATGGTGCCGAGCGGAAAGGAATTCTTGCCGTTGGTCCAGGTGATGTCGGCCGGCAGGTTTTTGTCGGTGTTGGGCACGCTCAGCGAGAACACCTGCGCCGTCAGCGCCGACGGCTCATTGTCCAGTGGCCGGAATTGCAGGACAGCGCCCGAGCGCGGCTCGCGGTAGGTGGCGTGGCTCAGCAGGCATTCCTTGGCATTCGCCATCTGGATCGGGCCGAGCAGGCCCAGGAAAACGAAAGCCAGTTTGCGAAGGATCACAGGATATCTCCGGGAAAGCGTTGTGGAAGCCAAAAGCCTGTCCTCACACCAGCCCGACCAGAAAGGCAGCGCCGCCGAGAAATCCTGCCGCACAGACCCACAGCAGCCAGAGCCCGCGCACCCGGCATTCGAGCACCGCCGAGCCAGGATTGGCGGGGTCATAATGCACGTCGACCTTGCTGCCCTCGACATAGTTTCGCGCCTGACCGCCGACGAGGCCGGGCAGCGAAGCCGTGACCGTGGCGCCGAAGGTGACGCGGTCGGCGCTGTAGCGCTGGCCGGCGACGCCATAGCTGTAGACGATGCGGGATTTGAAGACGGTGCGCCAGCGTCGATAGCTGCTATAGTTTCGCAGCGCCTGCAGACCTGAGGACTCAATGCGGCCGGGGGCGACCGGCCATTTTGCCGCCTGCTCGGCAAGCGATTTCTGGGCGAAGCCCATGCGTAGCGCGAACAGGCCCATGAACAGCAACAATGCCGCGGCACCGAGATTCTGCGGCTTGGCTAGATGTGGCCGGATCGCCTCGAGCACGCCGCCGATGGAAAACACCAGAACCGCCGTGCCGATCACCAACCCGGCCGAAAGCTGGAACATGAACTTGAAGGCGCCGTCCGGCATGGTGCGCTCGATCACGGCCTTGCTCGGATCGGCCGGATTGTAAAAGACGGTCACCTCCGCGCCGCGGGGAAACTGCGCAAGGGTTTCGCGGACCTCGAAGTTCCCCAAATTCTCCTTCACGCTGTAGCGCGAGCTTTGAAATTTCTTGCCGCCGACCTTGTATTCGAAGGTGATGGCCGGAAAATTCCGCATCTCCGTGGTATCGGTGCTGTCCGAACCAGAGCCCGAGCTTCTGACCTCACGCGCCTCGACGCGCGACGAGATGATCTTTCCCGGCGTTGGCAACCAGCGGCTGAGCGCCTGCACCTCTCGCCATTTCACGAAGGTGATGAGCGACAGCATGCCGGAGACCGCGCAGGCAAATCCGACAAGCAGAAATTTGAGTTCCAGCTCCACCCTGATCCCCCCGGAGTGCAGGAACAGGCACTAGACAGCACGTTGGCGACAATGTCTCGTTTATTCGCAAAGTCGAGATGAGGGGTCGGGCGTAACGCGCGCCTTCCTTCCCCCAAGCGTCATGCCGGCTTCACAGCCAGGAAGGTGTTCCATTCCTCGCTGTTGCGGCCCACGTTGAAATCGTCCCTGAGAAGCACCAGCCCGGCGGCTTCGAGACGGGCCGCGAAGTCGTCCCTGCGCCACAAGACCGTATGATAGTTGCCGGATGTCTCGCCATCGCCATTGCGCATCGATACGAGCAAGGCGCCGCCTGGCCGCAGCGACCGGGCTATCTTGGCAAGCACCTGGTCGGTCTGATCGCGCGGCACATGGATCAGGACGGCGAGCGCCAGGACGGCGTCATAGGGGCCGCCGAGATCGTCGGTGAGGAGATCGAGAAGCTCACCATGCTTGCCACGCGCGGCCTGCAGCTCGAGAAACCGTTTTGTCGCGTCGGTGCGCCGAACCTTGACGCCCAGGCCCTCCAGAAAGTCCGCATCGTAGCCCGCTCCGGACCCGACTTCCAGAACCCGGCCTGACGTGCCGGCGATCGCCACAAGGCGCTTCAGCGATGCCTGCTCTCTCTCGTTGGGAACATGCCGCACGATGGCATCGTAGCGATCCGCATAATCCTCATAGGCGCTGATCGTTTGACGGCTCTTCGCCAGAGCCTGCGACAACACATCCATCTTGCCCTCCCTTGCATCCATGTGAGTCAAAAAAAGCTCCTTCAGCGAAGGGTGCCGGGAGGCACGTGTCCGTCGAGGACGCCGATGTCGCGCAGGAAATGATCCGACAGCGAACGCTGGTCAAGCAGGCCGCGCCTGCGGGACCTGAACGGCACGGTGAAGAGCTCAAGCATCGGACGACGAAGCGTGCTGTAGAGGGTGGTGGTCATTGCCGTGGTCCTTTCGGGTTCGGGTTGATGACCAGATCATGCCTGGTCGCGGCCTTGGATTCCAATCGAACGTCGCGTACCATGCATCAGGAGGATTGATGCATCATGAGTTGGGAGCTACCACCACTAGGGGCTATCAGGGTGTTTGAAGCCGCCGCGCGGCTGGGCAGCTTCACCAAGGCGGCCGAAGAGCTCGGCATGACCCAGTCGGCGGCCAGCTATCAGATCAAGGTTCTGGAGGAGCGCGCCGGAACGCCGCTTTTCATAAGAAAAACAAGGCAGATCGCCTTGACCGCGGCCGGACAGCAGCTGGCGCCGCATGCATCGGGCGCGTTCTCGGCCCTGGCCGATGCTTGGGTCGCCACCAAGGGCGGAGCGACCGGCGTGCTGTCGGTGACGACCATGGGGACATTTGCATCGAACTGGCTGGCCGTCTGGCTTGGAACATTCCAACTGATGCATCCGGACCTCGCCGTGAAGGTTGATACATCGTCCCGGCTGGTCGATTTCGGGCGCGAGGCCATGGATATCGGGATCCGGACCGGCACCGGCAAATGGCCCGGCCTGACCGCCCACTATCTGTTCAAGGCGGACTACACGCCCATGCTCAGTCCAAAACTGGCCGAGAGCGTCGGCGGCATCCGCCACCCCGAGGATCTCTACAAGGTGGCGCTGTGCGGCCCCAACGATCCCTGGTGGAAAATCTGGTTCGAAGCAGCCGGCGTGCCCTTCGATCCTGCTCGGGTCATCCCCGGTCCGGCGCTTGGCGGGCAGGCCTATGACGCCATGGCTGCACTGACTGATAAGGGCGCTGCAATCCTCACGCAAAACCTCTACAGCGCGCTGTTGGCCAAGGGGCAGTTGATGAAGCCTTTTGACATCGTCGGGTCCGACGGCGACGGCTATTGGCTGGTTCACCTGGAAAGCCGCCGCAACGTCCCGAAGATCAAGGTGTTCAGGGATTGGGTGCTGGCCCAGACCGCGGACATTCGAGAACAGGAAGCGCGCCAGACATAGGCCTACGGGGTTCACTCGCAACAGAGGACCAGATGATCGATCACATAACCATCGAAGTGGCTGACCTGGAGAAGAGCAAGCTCTTCTACGAACGCGCTTTCGTGCCCCTGGGCTATCGCCTGTCCTTCGGCAAGGAGGGCGTGTTCTGGGCCTTCGATGTTGGCAATGGCTGCCTGTTCGAGATCCAGCGAACCGGCGAGGCGCCGCCGCTCACCCATCTGCATGTTGCCTTCCGCGTCGGCAGCAAGGCAGAAGTCGATGGGTTCCACCAGTCGGCGCTGGCAGCCGGCGCCCAAGACAATGGCGCGCCCGGCCCGCGTCCCGATTATGCGGAGAATTACTACGCCTGCTTCGTGCTCGACCCCGATGGCTACAACATCGAGGCAATGATCAACGAGCCCGCGGCTTCCTCCTAGGGCGCCGCAGCCCCGATAGAGCCGAGGATGACGAAGGGACGACAATACATCTCGCCCCGCCAGCCGCCGCCTCGGCCACAGTCGCCCCCTGTTGCGCACGGCGCCGGCATCGGCCGATCGGTTGATCCAGATCAACGCGGACGCATCGCCCGTGCTGTCTCCTTGCTCCTTGGCTATCATCCCAGGGAGAACGAACGTGTCGACTTACGACCTCATGGTTATCGCCGCAGTCCTGTTCAGCTTCGCATCATTTTCCGCGGTTCTGGCTTTTGCCACCTTCGACGAATCGCGTCGCCGTCGTCCAAAATAAGGCAGTCGGACCGGTTGGATGGGCGGTCGGGCGACCATTCACACGACGAAGTGATATAGGTGCAATTTGACGGCGGATCGGATCGAATGAGAACGTCTGGAAGATAACAACCGGAAAGCGGTCATGAGCGACGAAAACGAGGACGACACCGACATCGTCAACCAGCTCGCCTACGTCAGAGCCGATCCCACCCAGCACGATACGATTACGCTTCTCACCATGATCGATGCTGCGATTGCCGAGATCATGGCGCTGCGGAGAAAGCTGCGGCTGAGCGAGGAAAGGAATGACGGGAGCAATCAGCTCCAATAGACGGCAGGACCGGAACGAATGGCGACGCGAACCCTAATCCGCGTCGGCCATCATCTGACGGCCGCCGCCGCCGGCCCAGGCGCGCCATTGCCGCTCGTCGCCATGGAAGACGTTGAGGTCGATGCGGCCGGTCACACCGTGCGACAGGCCGGATCCGGAATACTGCCAGAAGAGCCATTTGCGGCCGGGATAGACTTTTGACGGGTGCCGCGCCACCGCGCGCAGCCAGAACGGGTAGTCGAGGAAAGCGCCCTGGAGGTTGTCGCGATAGAAATCGGGGGAGGTATAGATGATCGGGCGCTGACCGTAGTGGCGTTCAAGCTTGTCCATGAACACCTGCATCTTCTCCAGCACCTTTTCCCGTGATGGGCGCCGCTTGCAGCTGGAATCGCCATTCCATTCGACGTCGATCACCGGCGGGAGCGCGCCATCGACCTTCGGCACGTTGCGGATGAACCAGTCGGCCTGCTCGCCGGCGGTGCGGCACCAGTAGAAGAAATGATAGGCGCCGCGCTTCAGCCCGGCGGCATCGGCATTGCGCCAGTTCCTCATGAACATCGGATCGAGATGGTCGCCGCCGTCGGTCGCCTTGATGTAGGCGAAGTTGGCGCCCTGGGTGCGCAGCTTCTCCCAGTTCACGTCGCCTTGCCAGCGCGACACGTCGACCCCGTGCACGGCAAGGTGCCGGGGCGAGGCCCGGCCGAAATTGATCGGCTTGGCATCGCGAAAACCGTAGCGCGTGACCGGCCCGGCAAGCATCGCCGGTGCAGCGCGCGACAAGAGTTTCGGCGGCGACACCAAGGCCGCGGGTTCAATGGGCGGATCGACATTGTCCGGCAGTTCGGGCGCCGAAAGCGCCACGGTTTCTTCCTCCGCCAGTCCAAAGGGCCGATCAGGACCGTCCTCGGGCGCGGTCTCGGCCAGCTTGCGCGCATTGCCGGCTTTACTCACCGGAACGGATCCGATCGGTGCGCTTGGCCGCACCACCGAACTGGTGGTCTCATTCGAGGGCTTCTGCACGTCGAGCGCGTCCATGCCCGATGTCGAAGAGCAGCCGGCGAGGCACAGCGATGCGATCACGAAACTGATGGCGCCTGATAACCGCATCTGGACCTGTACTCAAAACACAACAGACCGAAGGCAACGGCCGACGGACAACCGGGCCAGTTATGAACGAGAAATTACCAATAAAGTTTGAATCAAGTTTTTTACCATGACTGTGACCCGTTTCAGACATTCGCCGTCGACGCCGCCGGCCCAGCCTTGACAGTGCCATGATGTGGCTGTTGAGACGGAAGGCGGTGTTTGCCGCAGGCATTTTCCACGATTTTTACAAAAGGCGCCCAATGATTGCGTTGCAGCGGCTTCTCCTGGTCCCCCTGCTCGCGGCCCTCTCCTGCGGCGGCGCCCTGCTGGCCGAGGCTGCGCATGCCAGCCCGCTGATCGTCGTTCCCCCTGGCAATCGCTCCGAGACGCAGCCGCCGATCCCGGATGCATCGGCGACGCGAACCCGCGCCTTCAAGACCACCTATGCGGAAAAATACGAGAAGATCGTCGCGCTGCTGAAGCGCGAGAAGAAGCTGGTGGCGCATATCAAGCAGGTCGCGGCGGGCTACGATATCGACCCTATCCATATCGTCGGCGCGCTGGTCGGCGAACACACCTACAATGTGACGGCCGTCGGCTCGGTCCAGACCTACTATGTGAAGGCGCTGTCCTATTCCGGCCTCGACTTTGCGTTCCGCTACAAGGGCGTGCCGGTGCAGACCTTTGTCCAGCGGCCGGAATTCGCGGCCTGCGCCGAGGCGAAAGACAGTGCCTCCCTGTGGAACTGCCGCGACAAAGTGTGGGTCGACCATTTCCGCGGCAAGACGGTCGACGGCGTCACTTATGACGCGATGACCTTCCAGCAGGCCTTCTTCCAGCCCTTCTTCGCCGGCCAGACATTCGGCCTCGGCCAGATCAGCCCGCTGACCGCGCTCGAGGTGACCGATCTGGTCAACAAGGTGAGCGGCTATGACAGGCTGACGCCGGATCATCCGCAGGCGATCTATCGCGATGTCATGGATCCCGATCGCAGCATCGTCTACATCGCCGCGATCGTGCGCGACGCCATCGACGCCTACAAGGAACAGGGCTTCGACATCTCGGGCAATCCAGGCATCACCGCCACGCTCTACAATGTCGGCCAGCCCCGGCAGCGGGCGGCCGACCTGCACGCGGCGCTTGCCGGCGGCAAGGGCCGCAAATTGCCGGTCGAGAACTATTACGGCTGGCTCGTCAATGACAAGCTCGACGAACTCAGAAGCCTGCTCGACAGTGGCAGCTGAGAAACGCTTTTAAACAGGAGCTTGCGTGCAGGCGTTCATCGACCAGAGCGTTTGTTTCATCGAGAACCATCAGGCATGGGCCGGCCTCGTGGTCGGGCTGCTGGCCTTCGGCGAGTCGCTCGTGCTGGTCGGCATCCTCCTGCCCGGCACTACGGTGCTCATCATCGTCGGCGGCCTGGTCGGGGCCGGCATCGTCCAGCCTTTGCCGGTCCTTCTTGCCGCGATGATCGGGGCGGCGCTGGGCGATACCATTTCCTACTTTCTCGGCAGATGGCTGGGGCGCGGCGTCGTCCACAAATGGCCGCTCAACCGTTACCGCCGCGAGGTCGCCAGGGCGCGGCTGTTCTTCCATCGTTATGGCTTTGCAGCGGTTTTCGTCGGCCGTTTCTTCGGCCCGGTCCGCGCCACCGTACCGCTGGTCGCCGGCATGATGGGCATGCACCGGCGTCGCTTCCAGATCGCCAACATCCTGTCGGCGATCATCTGGGCGCCGATCGTGCTGTCGCCGGGTTGGCTCGTTGCCAAGGGCGCCGGCAGCATCCCCGAACTCGACGTGACGAGCCTGTTCGGGCTGGCGGCGATCGGCGTGGTCGCCCTGATCATCATAGCAGTGATCGCGCTTAAGCTCCGGAGCAGACGAACCGCCCGCGCCTAGCCGCGCTTCCTGAACACACCAATCATCGGCCCCAGATTCCAGTAGTCGTCGTTGCGGCCGATGGCAGGCGCGAACAGGCTCGATATCGTGCCGTCGAGAAACAGCGCATTGTCGCAGTCGAGCGCATCGCGGAACAGCCGGGCGAATGCATGGAAATTCACACTGCCGTTCGAAATTGCAAAGACCGCGACGCCGTCCTTGCGCACCCCGACGCCGTCGCGGGTCTTGCGCGAGGTGCCGTCGGACTGGAATTTCGGATGGAGTTGGCCGTCGACCACCAGCATCGGTCCCGATTGCGTGGCATAGTCGGTGGACGGCCGGTTCCTGACGAAGTCCCTGGTCGCCCGGACCGCTGCCTTGCCGCCGCTGACGTAGAAGATGCCATTCGGCTGCAGCGAAAAATTGCCGCTTCCCGATCCCGTCTTCACGCCGGCCATTTCCTGGCCACGCTCGACATAGAGGCCAACCGGCCTGAGGTCCGGATGATACATGCCGGCGTTGACGGCGAACAGCATGATGCGGCCGGCCGCGCGCTGGGCAGCGTCGAGATTGTGCAGCGACTGAAATGGCTTGCCGGCCGGATCCTTCCAGAACAGCTCGATCGAATACAGCTTCGGATCGACCTCGCAGACGAGATAGCTGGTCGCCTCGAAGGCGAAGTCGCGGCACGGCGGCAGCGACACGAACCATTGGCTGAATGCCATCGTGCCGGCGACGGCCTGCGGCAGCACGGCTTTGACCAGGCCTGCAAGCAGGGGCGCCGAGTTCAGAAGTGTCAGAAAATCCATGCGCCTGCGGATGCCAGCTTCAATCAGCTGTCGTGGTTATCACCACTTGCCGGCACGATGGAAGACCGGCACCAAAGGATCGGATCGAGGTTCAAGCTCGGACGCGGCGGAGCCGGCGAGACTATTTGACGGCGCTGACCAGTTGTTCGTCGCCACCCAGAATGGAGACCCAGTGCCCGGTGTTGTCGCTCGCCTGCCGCTTCAGGTAGCGATAGCTCGTCTGGTTCCAAAGGCGGACCTTGTCGGTCAGATTGTCGAGGATGAAGTCGCCCTTGTCGGTACGCACCGTCAGCACGGCGTGACCCTCGCCATCAGGCTTGCGAACCACCGTCATCAAAAGATTGGCTATGGCAATGCCCAGGCTGTTGAGCTCACGCCGCTTTTCCAGCGCGTAATCCTCGCAGTCGCCAAAACCGTTGTCCGGATAGGCCCACCACTCGTCCTTGCCGTAATTGTCCATGTCGCTCATCGGCTTGACGCGCGTGTTGACCGAGAGGTTCACCGCCGAGATATCGTGCAGCAGTTTGCTGGTCAGGCGTTCCGGCACGCTGTCTGGCGAGCGGATCGAGCATTCGGTGACATGGATCTTGCAAAAATCATAGTGGCCGATCGGCTGGGAGGTCGAGCCGCCGACAACCATGGAGGCAGGCGCGGCATAGGCCGAACCCGCCACCGAACAAAAAACGGCCGCGGCAACCGCCAGCCCCTTCGCCTTGCGGCGCCAACCCTTCGAGGATGCCATCCGGCCCCACCCATCTGTTTTGTTAACAGAATGTTAAGGGCGGTTACATTCCGAAGTCAATCAACCCTAGCGATCACATCTGCGAGGGATCGACTCATGCGCTAAAGTGGTTGCCGGCACGCAACACTAGGCCCGCTAAGCCAGCCATCCCATCGCAAGGCCGAGCAACAGGACGACGCCGAGCAGGCCGCGATAGATGACGAAAGGCCAGGCGGAGAAGCGTTCCAGCACCCGCATCAGGCCCCAGATGGCAAAGAAGGCGGAGATCGAGGCGACGACCAACCCGGTGGCAAGAACCGACCAGCCATGGGCGTCGAGATGAACCTTGTGCAGCTCCCACAGTTCCTTGAGACCCGCAAGCGCGATCGCCGGCAGCCCGAGCAGGAACGAGAAGCGCGCCGCCTCGGCCCGCTTGAAGCCGAGCCCCAGCGCCGCCGTCAGGGTCGAGCCCGAGCGCGAGACGCCGGGGATCAGCGCGCCGATCTGGGCGACGCCGACAAGCAGCGCATCGGCGAGCGACGCTTCTGCGATAGTGCGCTTGTGGCGGGCGAAAATCTCGGCCAGAGCCAGCAGGATCGCCATGGCGATGCACGACCAGCCGATCACGCCCAGGCTGCGCAGCGGCGAATTGCAAGCATTGAGAACACCCGATAGCGCGACGCCGGCAATGACGATCGGGATCGTCGCCAGCACGATCCAGGACGCCAGCCGGAAATGCCGGTCGGAAAAATCGCGCCGCGTGAGCGCGTCGAGCGAGCCGAACAGGAGATCCCTGACATCGCCCCAGAAATAACTGATCACGGCGGCAAGGGCGGCAAGCTGCATGGCGGCGGAGAAGGCGGAGCCCGGGTCCTGCCAGCCAAGTACCGCCGGGACTATGCGCATATGGGCGGTCGAGGAAATCGGCAGCAATTCGGTGATGCCTTGCACCAGGCCGAGAAAGGCGACCTTGGCATATCCCAGGCCGACAAAGCCCGTATCCAGGCCCTGGGTGCAGATGTCAGCCATGTCGAGCCTTTCCGTCGGAGAATCTTGAAGAGCGATCCGCGCGAGCAATAAACTCGCGATGCGCGGAATCCTATTTACGGATTTGTAAGGCGCCGCTTGACAAGCCGCCCGTTCATATTATTCTCCGCTAATCTTACACTGTAAGTTAAATGACGGAGGAGAGCCATGCTGACCGCCCTGTCAGAATTACAGCCCTTGCCCGAACCGCACTCGCCAGCCATCGCGATCGAGGATGTCTCGCGCGACCTCAGCCGTATTATCGAGCGCGCCGAGGTGAACGCCTGGCTCGACCTCTATGCCGCCGCGCCGGCCGATTTCGCCGCAAGGCAGAGCCTTTCGATAGCGGGAGAAGGCGACCTCGCCTGGACCACCTGCACGACGATCCCGTTCGTCCATTTCAACTGCGTGAAGAATTTCGGCGTCGACAGCCCGGCCTCCGAAAGCCAGCTCGACGCGCTGCTGGCGCACTACCGCGCCGCCGGCATTTCGCGGCCCTGGTTCTATGTCAATCCACACAGCGAACCCTCACGCCTCAGATGCTGGCTCGAGGCACGCGGCCTGCAGCGCCAGGGCGGCTGGGAGCGGATCTACCGCGAGGCCGAACCGCTGTCGTCCGAGCCGCTCTTCACGGTTGATCGGGTTTCGGTCGAACGCGTGACGAAGGCATCGGCAAGCGAATGGGCCGGCTTCATCGACAAAAGCTACCGGCTGCCCACCTCACCCTGGCTGCTGGCTCTGGTCGGCCGACAGGGCTGGCATCACTACATGGCCAAAAGGGATGGCGCAGTGGCGGCGGTGCGCTCGCTGTTCATCGGCGCCGACGGCGCGGCCTGGAGCGGCATCGAAGCGCCGGTGCCGGGCATCATGGCGCCGAGCTTCGATCTCGACGCGGTGCTTGGAGAAGCGCTGGTGCGCGACGGCATTGCGGCCGGCGCGAAACTGTTCGTCGCCGACATCGAGGCACCGCACGAGGAACGCGACGGTCCGGCCTATCGCAACTACGCACGCCTGGGCTTCAGGATTGCCTATTTCCGCAGCCATTACAGCTATTTGCCGCCTAGCTCCAACTGACCGCGCCTAACTGCGCAGCCATTGCTGGAAGCAACTTCTGGCCACTATATGGGCTGGCGGAACGACCGGCTGATCGGAGCGTGCGTCATCGGGCGCCCGGCTGCGAACCCGTTCAAGCAGCATGCGCACTTGTTCCGGGCGCACACGGTCGCGCTCCATGACAAGCAGGACCATCGGATCGCTCAAAAGCTCGTCCAGGGTGCTGATGCTGTCGTTCATCCGTCGTCTCCTCGATGCCGGCCCGCGCAGCATAGATAAGAAGACAATGATGGCCCGCCAATGACGTTTTGCCGGCTATCGCGTGATGATTTGGATCAATTTTTGGTCATGGTCTCACCTTCCCTTTCACCTTGCGGGAGAAGGAAGACCTAGCCTGGCGGCGGAGCGCCTTCATATTGCAGCAGGCCGTCGTCGAGCACCACCCAGGGCTGTTTCGAGGCGGTGAAAATATGCATCTGCGGCCTGAAGAAAGTGGGGTCGTCGAGCGAGCCGGTGGTGATGCCGATGATGCCGGCGGAATCGCGGCGCGAAAACATCGTCGTGCCGCAGCTCGGGCAAAAACCGCGCTTGAGATCGGGCGAGGTGTTCACTGTCGCCAGCGGCCCCTCGATGGTCACATCATCGATGCGAAACAGAACGCGGGCGTTGAAGGCGGCGCCGATCGCCTTCTGGCAAAGCCGGCAATGGCAGATGCGTTCGTTGATAGGCGCCGCGTCGGTACTGTAGCGCACCGCTCCGCACAGGCACCCGCCCTGATGTTTAGCCATCACCGTGATCCATGACGAGAGTGTACGGCCGAGGTAAATGGCGGGACGGATTGGGTCAATTGAAAAGCTTTGATACAATTTCATCGATTACCGTGATGCGGGTGGAGCCGTGACGCAAGACATCGAAACCATCGGCATTGCGGATCTGTTCGGGCCGCCCTCGCCCGGCCGCGACCGCGCCGACATCAGCATCATGGCCGCCGCGTCCGGAATAGGCTTCATGGCGGTTCGGGATTTTCCCGGAGACGCCTGGCTGATGCCCGAACGCCGGGCGCAATTGCTGCGCATCTTCGCTCTTCCCGACACCGAGAAGCAGAAATTGCTGCGCTGGAATTTCGACCGCACCAGCAAGAATGTCTATCGCGGCTGGTTTCCGCTGCAGCCGACAGCCGTCTCCTACAAGGAAGGCATCGACATGGGGCCGGATATCGCCGATGCAGCCGGCGTTTCGGCCTCCGACGATCCGCTGTGCGAGCCGACGCCGGTGCCAGCTGAAGATATCTTGCCTGGTTGGCGCGCGGCAGCGGCGGACTATTACCGCGCGATGGGGACGGTCGGCAACGCGCTGATGCGGTCGATCGCGCGCGGGCTTGGCCTGCCGGAAACGATCTTCGATCCGTATTTCGAGCATGGCATCTCGACGCTGCGCCTGATCCGCTACCCGCTGCGTGATGGCAATGCCGGCATCGATATCAGCGGGCCTGACTTCTCGGTGATCCACAAAGGGGAGACCCGCACCATCATCGGCCGCGAGCATGCCGATTCCGGTTTCGTCACCTTGCTGGCGCAGGACGGCGTCGAGGGCTTGCAGGCCAAAAACCTCGCCGGCGAATGGATCGACGTGCCGCCCGCCAACGGCACGCTGGCGGTCAATTTCGGCCAGTTGCTGGAGTGCTGGACCGGCGGGCGTGTGCGGGCGACGCGGCACCGGGTGATCGCACCGAAGACGGCGCGGTTCTCGATCCCGTTTTTCTATGAACCGCGTGTCGACGCCGAGATCGCGCCGCTGCCGCTGAGCGGCGCCGCGCCCTTCGAGCCGTTTCTCTACGGCGACTATCTCTGGGAGGCGGCCACGAATTTCGTCGAGATGAGCGGCATCAAGCATCTCAGGCAGCCGCGTCGGGCAAAAGCTTCTTAGACAATCCGCCGGCCATCCCTCTCGAGACAGCCGGCGGGAATGGCATGCTGTCATTCCGTTTCGCTAACCACCTCGTCCCAGCTCTTCACCTTGGTCTCGCCGTTGAGGAACGGCAAAGCGGCGGCTGTCAGTTCGGGAGCAAAGAAGACGTCGTAGTGCGTGCGGTTGGGCAGGATTGCCAGGCGATTCTGCGACAGGTTCTCGCGCATCCAGCCGGCGTCCTTCAGCCCGCCGCCGAGCATCTGGTAGAACTTGATCTCGTGCTCGGGCTTGTACATGTCGCTGTCGCCATAGGCCAGCATGACCGGCATCTTCAGCTTGGGAACATCGGCCGAGAAATCGTAGTTCTGGCGCATGAAATTGCCGAGCGCATCGAGCAGTTTCGGAAAATCCTCCGGGTGCGGCGCTTCCGCGACGTAGGATTTATACATCGGCGTGTCCTTCATGAATTCGGCCGCCGCCGCGCTCACCTGCGCCTGTTGCGGGCGCATCTCGTCATAGAAGCCGTCGGCGGCATAGCCGGTCGAAACCAACACAAGCCGGCGCACGGTCTCGGGATGCTGGACCGCCATGCGGAAGGCGACACCGCCGCCCAGCGAATAGCCCATCACGTCCACCTGGCGATAACCGAGCGCCTTGACGATATCGGCCATGTCGTCGCCGATCGCCTCCAGGCTGAACGGCCGGTCGCCGAGCGCGGTGCGGCCATGTCCCTGCAGGTCGATGCCGATCACGGTGCGGTTTTCGGCGAGCTTGGGCAGGATCGGGGCGAACATGTCGATGGAGCCGAGACCGCCATGCAGGAGAAGCAGCGGTTCGCCCTTGCCGTAAACGGCGTAGTAGTAATTCAGGCCGTTGACCGGCAGCAGGCCGGATTTTTCGGGTTTCGGCAATTTCGTTTCGGTGGTCATGGCAGGTTTTGCCTCCTCGGCATTTGTGGTGCTCGGACAGCTGAGAAGCGCTGCGACCGAAGCGAGAATAGCGAAAAGCAAGGTCTTGGGCATATCGATCTCCTCCGTGCGTCGGCGTCAAAGCGTCTTGGCGAGCTCTTCGAGCTGGTCGGTGCACTGGCCCCAGCCCGCGTGAAAACCCATCTGCTCGTGCTGTTCGCGGCCGGCGACACTCCAGTGGCGGACGCGCGCGATGTAGCGGGTCCGGCCCTCGCCTTCGTCCTCAAAGGTCAGCACGACGGTCATGAACGGCTTTTCCGAAGGCTCCCATGCCTGAGTGTAGGCATCGGTGAAGATGATCTTCTTGCCCGGAATGACTTCCAGGAACACCCCGGGGTTCGGAAATTCATTGCCGTCGGGGCCGGCCATGACGACAAGGCTCGAACCGCCCGTGCGCACATCCATTTCGGCGCGCGGCGTCGTCCAAGGCTTCGGGGCGAACCATTGCGTCAAAAGCCTGGTGTCGGTCCAGCAGCGATAGACGTTCTCGCGCGGCGCATCGATGATGCGGGCGAGAACCAGTTCGCGGTCATTGGCGGGGGCGATGTCGAGCTTGGTGGTCAAGGCGGTCTCCTGCGTTTGATCTGGCTTCCGTCCCAAGGACGAGCCGACAGAACGCAACCCGACAAAGACCAGTGAAAATTACCGGCAGGCTTTCAATGCTGAGAGGACGAAGGAGGAGTCAATGGCGCTTGGCTTGCACCAGGTAGGCGTCGATCTCGGTCTCGCCGAGCCACTTGGCCGCTTCCAGCCGGTGCAGGCCTTCGACAAGGATATGGCGCTTGCCATCGTGGCGGACCTGGATCGGCGTCTTCATGCCGTTCTCCAATATGTCCTCGGCCAGATGGCGGACGGTCTCGGGGTGCAATGTCTTCTTGCGCGCGGTCGGCACGTAGATGTCGTCGACCTTGACCTTTTGCACTCTGAGCATGCTGGCTCCCCGGGCGGAACATACCGCCTCGCCTGAAATAGTCGCTTTGCCTTGTGCGGCCAAGAGCGGCTAAGCAATTGCTGGCCCGATCGTTTCCATTTGACGCTTGGCCGGCAGATGGCCGAAATGGCGACCTTCGATCCTTTCCGGTGTTCATGACCCATCTGCCGACCGAATTCCCCGATTTCGGGCTGACGCCCGAGCAGCGTCGCCACGCGGTGCGCGGCCATTACTATGAATGGCCCGGCATGGATGGCGCGCGCGGCGAAATCTGGTGCTACTCGGACCGCTTTTCCTATCGCGCCGGCGAGACGGTGGCGCTGCATGTCAGTTCGACGGCGCCGTCGTTCAGCATGACGATTACCCGCGACGGCGGCAGCGAGACAAAACTGTTCGAGAAATCGGGCATTGCATCGCGCTGGCAGGAAAGCCCGGACCAGTGCTCGGCCGAGGGCTGCGGCTGGGAAGCGTCCTTCGAATTCCGTGTCGGGAGCGACTGGCCGTCCGGTGCCTATCGGATAACGCTGATTGCCGATGGTCGGGACGGCAAGCCAATTCACAGCCACCATCTCTTCATCGTCTCTCCCCAACCCGGCAGGAAGCCAGGCCGTGTGCTGCAGGTGGCGGCGACGGGCACCTGGCTTGCCTACAACACCTGGGGCGGCTCCAACCATTATCAGGGCATCACCGGGCCGGACCGCAACCAGTATTCGCCCATCGTGTCGACGCAGCGCCCCTGGTGCCGCGGCTTCGTCGCGCTGCCCAAAGATGCGCCGCGCGTGCCGCTGGAGGTCGCCGTGCCGCCGAAGACCGTGCCGCGGTATCCGCATATGGAATGGGCGCTGGCCACCGGCCATTCGAAGAAATACGCCTCGTCAGGCTGGGCGAGCTACGACAGCCACTTCTTCCGCTTCGCCGAGCGGGCCGGCTATCATGTCGATCTCGCCAGCCAGCACGATCTGCATTTTTCGCCCGACATTCTCGACGGCTACGACTGCGCCGTCTTCGTCGGCCATGACGAGTACTGGACATGGGAAATGCGCGATGCGGTCGACAATTATGTTGAGCGCGGCGGGCATGCGGCTCGTTTCGCCGGCAATTTCATGTGGCAGACGCGGCTCGAGGACGAAGGCGGGCGGCAGGTCTGCTACAAATATCGTGCCCGGACCGAGGACCCCGCCTACCGCGGCGGCGACGTCACTCGTGCCACCAATTCCTGGGAAGCGCCGGAAATCGGCCGGCCGGGTTCAGCAACCTTCGGGCTCAACGCGACGCGCGGCGTCTATGCCGGCTGGGGCGGCTGCGCGCCGCGCGGCGTGCGTGGTTTTCCGGTGTACCGGCCGGAACACTGGGCGTTCGCCGGCACCGGCATCTACTATGGCGACCTGCTCGGCGCCGACAGCCATGTCTATGGCTATGAGGTCGACGGGCTCGACTTCGAAATCCGCGGCGGCCTGCCCTACCCCACCGCGACCAGCGGAGCGCCGGATGGCTTACAGGTTCTTGCAGTCGGCATGGCCAGCCAGGTCGAGGAAAGCGCCGATATTCCGATCGAGGACCAGTTCCTCACCGACGAGGATGGCCGCTTCACCGCCGAGACTTTGTTCGGCGAGGCGAGCGACGCCAATCTCGAAAAAGTCAAACGCGGCAACGGCATGATCGTCAATTTTCCGCGCGGCAAGGGCGAGGTGTTCCACGCCGGAAGCTGCGAATGGGTCGCCGGCCTGCTAAGACAAGACCCGATGGTCGAACGCGTCACCCAAAATGTCCTTGATCGCTACCTTGGAAAGTCCTGACATGTCGAAGACCCAGACCGCTGCTCGAGATACCGAGGCCCGGCGCCAATCGCATCTGTTCTATCTGTCCAGCCTGCGCCGGCCGCTGATCGATCGCGCCGAGGGCATCTATATGTGGACGCAGGACGGCCGCCGCTTCATCGACGGATCGAGCGGGCCGATGGTCGCCAATATCGGCCATTCCAACCGCAATGTGCTGGACGCCATGAAGCGGCAGATGGACCGCGCCACCTTCGCCTACCGGCTGCATTTCGAGAACGAGCCGGCGGAAGAGCTTGCGCGTGAGCTTGCGGCCAAGCTGCCGGAGGGCATGGACCGCATCTTCTTCGTCTCGGGCGGCTCGGAGGCGACGGAATCCTGCATCAAATTGGCGCGGCAATGGGCCGTTGCCACCGGCCAGGCCAGCCGATGGAAGGTGATCACGCGCTTCCCCTCCTATCATGGCGGCACGCTGGGTTCGCTCTCGATCACCGGCGACGACGCCCTGGCTGAGAACTTTACGCCGATGATGCGGGTGATGCCGACCGTGCCGGCGCCTACCGCCTGGCGCGACCGCGACAACCTTTCGATGGAGCAGCGCGGCATCCGCTATGCCGACATGCTGGAAGAGAAGATCCTGGCCGAAGGCCCGGAGAGCGTCGTCGCCTTCATCATGGAACCTATCGGCGGTGCGGCGACCGCGGCGCTGGTAGCGCCGGACAGCTACTATGCGCGCATTCGCGAAATCTGCGACCGCTACGGCATTCTGCTCATCCATGACGAAGTGATGTGCGGCGCCGGCCGCACCGGGAAATTCCTCGGCGGCGACCACTGGAACTGCAAGCCTGACATCGTCGCGCTGTCGAAGGGGCTGGGCTCGGGCTATGCGCCGCTCGGCGCTTTGGCCGCGCCCATGCGGCTGGTGCAGCCGCTGCTGGCTTCCGGCGGCTTCCAGCATGGCCATACCTATGCCGGCAATCCGCTGGCCTGCGCCGCCGGCCTTGCCGTGTTGGGCGAGATGGATCGGCTTGACCTGATCGCCAATGCCGCCGCCATGGGAGGCGTGCTGATGGACGGTCTGAAGGGACTGGCGAAGCGCTTTCCCTTCATCGCCGACGTGCGCGGCAAGGGCCTACTGACCGGCGCCGAGATGGTTGCCGATCCAGAAACGCTGCGGCCGATCGACCAGAGCAGGAAAGCCACGCAGCGTCTGCTCGACCTCGCCTATGAGCGCGGGCTGATCATCTATGGCCGCCGGGTCAAGGGCGGCGTCGACGGCGACAATTTCATGGTCGCGCCACCGATGATCGTCACCAGCGAGCAGGTCGGCGAGATCATCTCCATCATCGGCGACTCGCTGGAGGTTCTGGCATCAGAGCTCGACCTGCCGGTCGAAGGCCGGGGGTAAAGGAATGGCGCCGCGAAAGGTCATCATCACCTGCGCCGTCACCGGCTCGGTCCACACGCCGTCCATGTCGCCCTATCTGCCGGTGACGCCGGACCAGATCGCGGCGGATGCCATTGCTGCAGCGGAAGCCGGCGCGTCGATCCTGCATCTGCACGCCCGCGACCCCAGGGATGGCCGGCCGACCGCCGATCCTGATGTCTTCATGCAGTTCCTGCCGCGCATCAAGCAGGCGACCGATGCGGTGATCAACATCACCACCGGCGGCTCTTCCCTGATGACCCTGGACCAGCGATTGGCGGCCCCATTGCGAGCGGAGCCCGAAATGTGCTCGCTCAATATGGGATCGATGAATTTCGCGCTGTTCCCGATGCTCGACAAGCCACGGGAATGGCAGCACGACTGGGAGCCGAAGCTGCTGGAGGCGACGCGCGACACCATTTTCAAGAACACCTTCGCCGACATGGAAGGCGTGCTTGAGCGGCTCGGCAAGGGTTGCGGCACGCGCTTCGAATTCGAATGCTACGATGTCGGCCATCTCTATTCGCTGGCGCATTTCCGGGACCGAGGGCTGGTGTCGGGACCGCTGTTCATCCAGTTCGTGCTAGGCATTCTTGGCGGCATCGGCGCCGATCCGGACAATCTCATCCACATGAAGCGCATCGCCGACAAATTGTTCGGCGATAGCTACCAATTCTCGGTGCTGGCTGCCGGCCGCCAGCAGATCCCGCTGATCTCGATCGCGGCTGCGATGGGCGGCAATGTCCGTGTCGGGCTTGAAGACAGTCTCTACGATGGCCGCCAGTTGGCGAAATCCAACGCCGACCAGGTGCGCCGCATCCGGGGCATCCTCGACGGCCTGTCGCTGGAGGTCGCCACGCCGACCGAGGCGCGTGAGATGCTGGCGCTGAAGGGCGGCGACCGGGTGGCGTTTTGAGATGATGACAATCTGAAATGATTGCGTTTCGTCACACCCCCCTCTGGCCTGTCGGCCATCTCCCCCGCAAGGGGGGAGATCGGCAGCTTCAGTCTCGCCGCTCCTGCTCGAACGTTTGTGATTGGCGAAAGCCTGGCGGCCGTCCAATCTCCCCCCTTGCGGGGGAGATGTCCGGCAGGACAGAGGGGGGTGCCTTGGCGCCATACCTGTCGTGAGTGCGATTACGCTCCGTCCCGGCACCATCGATGACGTCGACACCATCCACGCCGCGCTTCTTAAACTCGGCACCCATATCGGCGCGCATCAGGAGATCACGTCCACTTCAGATGATCTCCGCCGCTACGGCTTCGGCGAAAAGCCGGCCTTCTTCACCCTGATCGCCGAGGTGAGCGGCGAATTCGCCGGTCTTTGCCTGTATTTCCCGATCTTTTCGACCTGGATGGGGCGGCCCGGCGTCTATGTGCAGGACCTCTATGTCGAGGACAGGTTCCGTGGCCGCAAGATCGGCGAGCGGCTTTTGCGGTGCGTGGCCGCGGAATGCCGGAAGGACGGCGGCGTCTATCTCAGGCTGTCGGTCGACACCGACAATGAAGGCGCCAAGGCCTTCTATGAAAGGCTGGGCATCGCCTGGTCGAGTTACGAACAGACGCAGAAAATCATCGGCGAGGCCTTTTTTGCCTTCGCCGACGCGCCGGTCAATGGGGAGCAGGAATGAAGGCCTTTTACGCCGAAGAGCAGAAGCGCCACGACCCGAAGGCGTTTCTTTCCAGTGGTGCGGCGCAGCCCAACCCGGAAAAACCGGAGCGCGTCGAGAGATTGTTAGTCGGCGCAAAATCCGCCGGCTGCACGATCGAGCGGCCCCGCGATCACGGTCTCGGCCCGGTCTCGGCGGTGCATACGCCCGAATATCTCGACTTCCTCGAACATATTTTCGAGCGCTGGCAGCGCATCGAAGGCGCCTCGGCGGAAGTGATCCCCAACATCCATCCGATCGCGCGCAATGGTTCCTACCCTGCCTCGGCGGTCGGCCAGGCCGGCTACCATATGGCCGACACCGCTTGCCCGATCTCAGGCGAAACCTGGCAAAGCGCGCTGTGGAGCGCCTGGAGTGCGGTCGAGGCAGCGGAAACGGTGATGGCTGGCGCGCCGGCCGCCTATGCGCTGTGTCGTCCGCCCGGCCACCATGCCTTTGCCGATGTCGCCGGCGGCTTCTGCTTCATCAACAATTCGGCCGTTGCGGCGCAGGTGCTGCGCAAGCGGGCGGCACGCGTGGCGATCCTCGATGTCGATCTGCACCACGGCAACGGCACGCAAGGCATCTTCTATGCGCGCCCCGACGTGCTTACCGTTTCGCTGCACGCCGATCCGGTGCGCTTCTATCCGTTCTTCTGGGGTCATGCCGACGAGCGCGGCGAAGGACCCGGCCTCGGCTATAATTTTAACCTGCCCTTGCCGCGCAAATCCGCCGACGCGGCGTTTCTGGAAACGCTTGAGGTGGCGTTCCAGCGCATTCGCGCCTTTTCACCGGATGCACTGGTGGTCGCGCTCGGCCTCGACGCCTTCGAGGGCGATCCGTTCGGCGGGCTCTCGGTGACGACGCCCGGCTTCTCCCGCATTGGCGAGGCGATTGGCAAACTCGGCCTGCCGAGCGTCATCGTCCAGGAAGGCGGCTATCTCTGCGACGAACTCGGCGACAATCTCACCGCCTTCCTCACCGGCTTCGGTGGCAGGATGCGGTGACGGTTTCTCCTGGCGTCAGGAGCGCTGCTGCCTGAGCATGGCGATGACCCGGTGCACGCTCTCCAGCGTCTCATCAATCTCAGCCGCCGTGTTGTAGTGGGCGATGCCGATGCGCACGACGCCCTGCTCGGCTGGAATGCCGAGCTGGTGGACGATCTCCCAGGCGTAGTTGTGGCCGGACCAAAGGAAGATGTTTTCGGCGTTCATCTGCCGCACGATCGTCTCCGGTACGATGCCGTCGACGGTGAAGGACACCGTTGGCACGCGATCGGCGAGCCGCTTGCGATCGGTGATGCCATGGATAGTCAGGCCCGGAATGTCGGACAGGCCGTCGATCAGCCTTTGCGCCAGCGGATTCTCGTAGGCGATGGAAACCTCGAACGCCCTGGCGATCTTCTGCCTGCGCGAGCCGCCCTCGCCCGCTGCCGCACCCAGCCCGGCAAAATAGTCGACGGCCGCCGCAAGACCGGCCATCAGCTCGATCTGCGGCGTGCCAAGTTCGAACCGCTCCGGCAGGCCATTGGACGAACAACGGCATTTGTAGGGTTTCAGGCCATCGATGATTTCGCGCCGCCCCCACAAAATGCCCATATGCGGACCGAAGAATTTGTAGGCCGAACAGATTAGGAAATCGCAGCCGAGCTCTTGCACGTCTATCAGGCCATGCGGCGCGAACTGGACGGCGTCGACATAGACCAGGGCGCCAGCCCGTTTTGCGATGGCAGTCAGCGACTTAACCCGGTTGATCGAGCCGGTCAGGTTCGAGGCATAATTCAACGCGACCAGCCGTGTCTTGTCGGACAACAGCCCGGTCAGCGTCGCCTCCTCGACCTGCCAGCTCTTTTCATCGAATGGCAGCCAGCGCACGACGAGGCCCAAATCCTCGGCCAGTTGCAGCCAGGGCGAGACATTGCCCTCATGGTCCATGCGAGTGAGGATGATCTCGTCACCGGGCTTCAGCGCGCGGCCGAGCGTGCGCGACATGTGATAGGTCAGCGTCGTCATATTGGCGCCGATGATGATTTCCTCGAGGCTCGCCGCACCGAGGAAATCGGCCATCGCCTGATGCGCCTCGTCGACGACGGATTGAGCCGCGATCGTCGTTTCGAAATAGCCGCCGAGATTGGCGTTGGTGGTGAGCAGGCAGCGCGACACCGCATCGGCGACGGCCTGCGGCACCTGTGTGCCGGCGGGATTGTCGAGATAGATGCGACGGCGGCCCTTGTCGGTCAGGGAAAGCGCTGGAAATTGTCCCCGCACGGCCTCGATCGAAAAACCCACCATTCTCTCCACCCCTTTGTTATTTCATGATAATCTATCCCCGCCGGTCAGGGGCAGGGATTGCCGACCCGCTGATGGATCGCGTCCACCGCGTTTTGCATCTCTTCGGTCCAGACGACATCCACCGAAGACAACGCCATTTCGAGCTGCGGAATGGTCGTCGCGCCGATAATGTTGGAGGTAACGAAGGGCCGGCTCGAGACATAGGCGTTGGCGAACAGCGCCGGTTCTAGGCCAAAGGAGCGCGCCAGTTCATTGTATTCGAGCAGTGCTTCAGCGGCATTCGGCGTTTCGTAACGCTGGCCGCGATTGAACAATTGCGAGCGCGAGCCCTGCGGTCGGGCGCCATGGTCGTATTTGCCGGTCAAGTAGCCCTGCGCCAGCGGCGAATAAGGCAGAAACGACACCTGTTCGCGCTCGCAGACCTCGGCAAGATTCACCTCGAAGGTGCGGTTGACGAGATTGTAGGCGTTCTGGATCGACGCAACGCGCGGACCAACGCCTTTGTCGGCCTCGGCAAGAAACCGCATGACGCCCCAGGAACTTTCGTTCGACAGGCCGAAATGGCGGATCTTTCCCGCCTTCACCAGCTCGTCGAAGACGGCAAGCGTCTCGGCGATCGGCGTTTCGTCGGCCGGTGCGCCGACTGCATCAGCACGGGGCGCCACCGCCCCGACGCGCGTCGGGTTGGCACCCCAGGGGATATCCCGCTCCGGCCAGTGGATCTGATAGAGGTCGAGATAGTCCGTGCCGAGCTTGGTCAGGGATTTGTCGACGGCGTCAAAAATATCGGCGCGTACCAGTTGCGACGGCCTGTCGCCGCGAAACCAGCTGTTGGCGGTGCGGCCGACGACCTTGGAGGCAAGGATAACCTTGTCGCGGTTGCCCTTGGCCTTCATCCAGCTGCCGATGATCTTCTCCGTCCGCCCCTGCGTCTCCGCTTTGGGCGGGATCGGGTAGAGCTCGGCGGTGTCGATGAAATTGACGCCGCGCGAAAAAGCCAGATCCATCTGCGCGTGGCCGTCGGCCTCGGTGTTCTGCTGGCCCCAGGTCATCGAACCAAGGCAGATCTGGGTAACAAGGAGATCGGTCCGACCGAGACGGCGTTTGTGCATGGAATTTTGCTCCGGAGGGAAAGTCTGCGCGGGAAGGAGGCTGCATGTATAGGGAAAGCCATGCCGCTCTCCAAGCCTCACCAAGCCGACTTTTGCGTGAGCCAGCGGGCCTGGCTAGCGGCGGACACCAGCAACGGCGCGGCGCTTGGCCTCGTCGATCAGCATGTTGGCCACCTGCATGCGGATCATGGCGCGCTGGCGCAGATGCGGGGCGACGCGATCGGGATGGTTGGTGAAAGCAAAGCTGCGGCGCATGCGGCCGAAATCGACGGCGCTCTTGGGCTGGTTCAGGCCCAGTTCGGCCGCGATCGACTCCGGATCGATCGGCGGGAGTTTTTCCTCGGGCTTCGGGTCCTCGGCAGCCAGCGCCAGCTTAGCGTGTTCGAGCAAGGCGGCGAATTCGCTCGCCAGGTCGGCACCGGCCTCGCGATACTCGGCGGCGGATACCTTGATGCGGCCGGAATGGAGTTCATCGGCGACCGACAGATAATCGAACGGAATTGACGGACGCGCGCCAGCCTCGTCGCCCTCGATACCGTCGCCCTTGTCGGAGGCAACGAAGAGGTCGTCGAGCAGCGAAGCGAAATCACGCTTGGCGCTGGTAGCGATGTCAGCCTCCCCCTTGCCTGACTGTCAAAGTTTCCAGACCATAGAACCGGCTCGTTAAAAATACATACCACCGATCTTAATGAATTTAGCCATTCGAGGATCGCGACCGGTCCCTCAAAACAAAAAGCCGGACTGCATTTTCATGCAGTCCGGAAATTCGCCAGGAGTGGCGAGGAAAAACTGGCCATGAGCCAGCGTCGAAGCCTACGGTTGGTGCGACGCGGAAGTTTCAGTGGCCGCAAAAAAATTAGGAAACTTATCCGGACATAGCAGGCATGCAAATGCTGCACTGCACAATTGTCACGATTTACCTATATTGGCTGGCGTGGAGGACCAACCAGGAGCCTGATTCATGGGTTTCTTCACGGAAATGTTCGCCCGGCCGCGCCCGCAGGAACATCTGCGATACCGCGCGGCGCTTGCGCTGCTTCATGCGATGAGCAATGCCGATCGCGCCGATATCGGCATCAAGCCCGCCGATTTTCCGCGCGTCGCCCGCGAAATGTCCATTCGCTAGATGCGTCTCGCGAGATGTCCCGGACGGATCCGGGACATCTCGGAATGCCTGCCCCTTAACGCGATCCCAGGAATGTCGCCTTGCCCAGCGGCACGCCATTGTGGCGAAGGATGTCGTAAGCGGTGGTGAGGTGGAAGTAGAAATTGGGCATGGCCACGTGCAGCAGATACTGCATGCCACCCAACGTCGTTTCGCGTCCGCCGAGTTTCAGTTCGATCACCTTGTCGTCGGAGCCGTCGATATCGGCGGCGGAGAACGTCGCCAGAAGCGCGAGCGTCTTGGCGATCCGCGCCTCGAGATCGGCAAAGCTTGCTTCATTGTCCTCGTATTTTGGTACCTCGCGGCCAGCCAGCCGCGACGGCGCGCCCTTGGCGTGGTCGGTGGCGATCTGCACCTGCCGGGTCAAGGCGAACATGTCGGGTGCGAGCCGCGCCGTCAAAAACACCTGCGGGTCGATCTTGCGGTCAAGCGCATTCTGTTCGGCAGCCGCCAGCACATTGGAAAGTGCTTTCAGCCTGGCTGAAAACACGGGCACGGATGCCTCATACATCGATATCGTCACGTCAGATCTCCTGTCCGGTCGGAACGCCGGCGCAGCGACGTAGCGCCTGCGCGCGCGATTCTTCAAGCGCCGTGGGCTCCGCGTCACCACGCCGCCGCAATCGCCATGGTAGAATTTCCGTTATCGACCGGAGATTCCCGATGAGACGCGTCCTTCTTGCAGCGACTGCCTTTCTCTCCCTTGCCATATCAGGCCAAGCGTCGCTGGCCGCCGACGACGCGCCCGAAGCACCCTATGTCGACGACCGATCGAGCGCCGAGGCGGTCATTCGCTCGCTCTACAGCGCAATCAACCGGCACGAATTCGCCCGCGCCTGGGGTTACTACGGAGACGCAAAGCCGGCTAAGGATTTTGACAGTTTCGTCAAGGGTTATGACGGGACCGACAAGGTGGAAGTCACGACCGGAGCTATTTCCGACGACGGGGCCGCCGGCAGCATCTTCTACAACGTCCCGGTCGCCATCCGTGCCACCGACAAGAGCGGCGGCGAAAAGGTCTTTGCCGGCTGCTACACGCTGCGCCAGGTCAATGCGCAGATCCAGGCCGCGCCGCCCTTCGATCCGATCCACATCGAAAAAGGCGCGCTGAAACCCTCAACGGCGGATTTCGAGGGGGCGCTGCCGCCAAGCTGCGGCGACGGCCCGCCGCCGCCGAAGAAGGATACGGCACTCGAGAAGGCCAAGAAAGCCTTCCTGGCGACCTATAGCGACCAGTGCGACAAGCAGTTCCTGGGCAATGAGCCGGAGGTATTTTCGATCAAGTACAAGGACAAGGATGCGCAGCCCGGCGATCCCGACAAGGAAACGCGGCTGTTCCATTTCTCCTGTTCGGCGGCGGCCTACAATGAAAGTTCGGTCTACTACATGACCGACGAATTGTCTGAAGTGCGGCAATTGCAGTTCGCCGAACCCAAGATGGACATCCGCTACGAGAACAATAACAGCGACGGCAAATTGCTGGGCATGAGCATCGTCGGCTTCGAGACGACCGGTTGGGCGGTCAATTCCAACTATGACGCGGACACCCACACAATCACCACCTTCGACAAGTGGCGTGGCGTCGGCGATGCCTCCGATTCGGGAACCTATCTGTTCCGCAACGGCGATTTCTCGCTGGTCCAGTATGACGTCGATGCATCCTATGACGGCGAGGAGAACCCACAGACGGTCGTCGACTACAACACCGCGCCCTGAGCGCCGGGGCTGCCAGACAGCGCCGGTCAAGGCGCCTTCGACAGCATCCAGTTCAGCGTGCCGCGCCAGTCGACCATGCGGATCGGCGTGCCGTGCGTGCCGGTCTCGAAGCGCACGAACCGGGTCGGATAGGGATAGGCCTTCGACCTGGCGATGATGGAGCGGAAGAAGGCTTCCTGGTTCGCCACGGGAAACACCACGTCATGGCTGCCCTGGCCGAAGAAGACCGGGACATGGCGCCTGAAGGCGGGACTTGCGAGAAAACTCTCGTCCCATAGCGACCCGAGCAGCAGCAGCCCGTTGATGCGCCGGCCGGTATCGTTGCGCGCGGCAAGCTTCCAGCACAGCGCGCCACCCATCGAGCCGCAGGCGACGAAGATTTTCGCGCCCGGCGACTGTTCGGCATAATGATCGATCAAGGCCGCGACCTGTGCGGCCCCCTTGTCGCCGAAATCAGGGAAATCCGGCGAGAGATAAAGCCCGCCATTGCCGGCCATCAGGTTCTTCAGTCGGTTGAAATTGCCGCCGAACGTGAAGTCGTCGACGCCCTGCTTGCGGCTGCCGCCCTGGCCGTGCAGATAGAGCACGATGAGGCCGGCGTCTTGCGTCTTGCCGACGGCGACGTGCCTGACATCGCCGGCGTCCGTCTTCAGCATCAAATCCTGCTGCACCTTGCGCACGCCGGTGTCGGTGTACTGCGGATGCACGCGCTTTTCCGGCACTTCGTCGCGCTGGTTGATATCGCGCATCTCGCGGTAGTCGATGACGGTGTAAGCGCCGCCGTCGCCGGTCGACAATGTCGCCGGATAGGCGAAGAGATCGTCCTTGAAGGGTTTTAGTTCGAGCGCATCGGTCTGGCCGGCAAGGCAAAGAACAAAAACCGCAGCCAGAAACCCGTGGAGGGGAGAAAGAAAACGAAAAGCCATACCGCAGGCTTGCGTAATTCAGCCTGGGTTTGTCAATCCTGCAGCACGCCGCCGGCGCCTTCGAGCGCCTCGCGGGTGTCGACATCGACAGAGGCGCCCTCGCCAATCTCGACATCGACGACATCGAGCCCCTCGGCCTCAACCAGATGGCGTGCGCCGGTATCGCCTTCGAGATGAGCGATGGCCGGGAACAGCGCGCGCGGCAGGAGCACCGGGTTGCCGCGCTTGCCCTGATGCGAGGCGCGGACCACGGAATTGCCTCCGGCCTCGCGGAAGGCATCGATCAGCCGGTCAAGATCGTCAGATTCGATGCCAGGCATGTCTCCGAGGACGATCATCGCGCCGGCGGTGTCTTCGGGGAGATAGGCAATGCCAGCCTTCAGTGAGGTCGACAGGCCATCGGCGAAGTCGGGATTGTCGGCGAAAGTGACGTCGAGGCCAGGCAAAGCCGCGCGTACGCGCTCGCGCTGATGGCCGGTGACGACGATCGTGCCCGACGCCTTCGAGGCGAGCGCGCGCTCTGCGGTGCGACGCACCAGCGGTTTGCCGTCGAACAGCGCCATGAGCTTGTTCGGGCCGCCCATGCGGCTCGACCGGCCAGCCGCCAGAAGCACGATGGCGACCTTGAGCCGGCTCTTGGCCGGCAGCGGTTCGCGCGGCTGCGGCCGCGTCGGGATCTCCATCAGCAGCCCGCCGACCCCCATGCCGGCAATATCCTTCGCGGTGACGTCGAGGCCGGCAACCAGCCGGTCGAGCACCCAGTCGAAGCCGTTTTCCTTGGGACTGCGGGCGCAACCGGGCGCGCCGATGACGCGCTTGCCGCCGAGTGTACCGAGCACCAGCAGATTGCCGGGATCGACCGGCATGCCCGCGCGGACAACTGTTCCGCCGGCCCTCTCGATCGCTGCCGGCACCACATCGGCGAAGTCGCTCATCGCCGAGGCGCCGAAGATCACCACCAGGTCATTGTCGCGCGCCAGCGAGGCAGCAGCCTCCGCCACGGGCGCGATCTCGTGCGGCGTGCGGCGCTCCGCCGTCAACCTGCCGCCCGAACGCGCCAGCCGCGCTTCGGTGACGCGCAGCGTCTTGTCGAGCACACTGGGCTTGATGCCCGGCAGAACCGTCTGGATGACGCCGACGCGCACCGGCTGATAGGCGTTGACGGCAAATATCGCGCCGCCGGCGCAGATCTTCATCACGGTGTCGACCAATGCGGAGGCGACCGCAAAGGGGATGATCTTCACCGTCGCCACCATCTGACCTTTTTCGACCGGAGCATGCTGCGCGAGCGTGGCAATGGTGATGGCGGGATCGACCGCGTTGATGGCGTCGATCATCCCAGCATCGACCGTGAAGATGCCTGATGCCTTGGCGTGGAGATTGACCCGGCCGGTGGCCGCCGGCCTCACCTCGATGCCGCTGAACCTCATGCTCTCGGCAATTCTCTGCGCCGCGGCGTCCTCGCCGAGATCATCCGAGCCCAGCACCGCCGCAACGACCTGCGAGACGCCAGCCCGCTTGAGTATGGAAACGTCTTCGGCGCTCAGCCTGTGCGCCTTGCGAAAGCGCTTTTCACCAGCGGTAGTGGCATGCGCCAGCACCGCGCCTTCGGCCTCTTCAATCCCAATCGGACCGAATTTCACGCCACTGCGCCTTTGGCATCGAGCCCGCGCGAGCGGAAGGCGTGGATGGTCTGAGCGAGAACCGCAACGGCGATCTCGGCGGGGCTGGCGGCACCGATATCGAGCCCGATCGGCGCGTGGATGCGGGCGATCTGGTCGGCACTCGCACCCAGCGCCAGCAGCCTTTCGACGCGCTTGGCGTGCGTCTTGCGGCTGCCAAGCGCGCCGACGTAGAAGCAATTGGCGTCGAGTGCCGCCTTCAACGCGAAATCGTCGATCTTCGGGTCATGGGTCACGGCGGCAAGTGCGGTGTAGCTGTCGAGCGGCTGGCGCTTCAACACATCTTCCGGCCACTCGGCATGCAGAGCGACATCGGGAAACCGGTCCGGCGTGGCAAAAGCCGTGCGCGGATCGATGATCTCGACGGGATAGCCGGCGATTTTCGCCATCGGCGCCAGCGCCTGGCTGATATGGACCGCCCCGATCACCACGAGGCGCGGCTGCGGCAGATGCGCGTTGAGAAAGAAGGTCCGCCCTTCGGCCTCGACCGAACTGGAATTGCCCGACCGAAAAGCTCTGGCGATCGCGGCTCCAAGATCGCCGGCGACCTGGTCGCCCTCACGCACGATGCGGTCGCGGCCATCACCGAGATCGGTGACGAGGATCGCCGCGCGGCGGGCGCGGCGTTCGGCATTCAAAGTTCTCAGGGCGTATGGATCCATCTGAGATCAGCCCAACCGCTCGACATACACCTTGATACGGCCGCCGCAGGACAGGCCGACCTGCCAGGCGGTTTCGTCGGCGACGCCGAATTCCAGCATCTTGGCTTTGCCGGAGTCGATGACGTCAATCGCCTCGCTCACCACGGCGCCCTCGACGCAGCCGCCCGAGACCGAGCCGTGGAAATTGCCTTCGGCGTCAATGACCAGATGGCTGCCGACAGGCCTCGGCGCCGAACCCCAGGTCTCGACCACGGTGGCAATGGCGACATCCTTGCCATCCTTCATCCAACCTTCCGCGATGATCAGCGGATCGCGGGCCTCATCGAGATAAAGACTGTCGTTCATGGTTGCTTCTCTCAGGGTCTGTTTTTCCAGGGAGCCGGGAAAACATATGGCTATGCGGCGTGCCTCGCGCCAGCTTCCATCCATCGTCGCGGATCAACGGACTGTGCCGACTTCTTGTCCAGCGACGCGCAGAGGTCGGTGAGCGCCTCGAGATTGTGTACCGAGCGGAATTCATCGACATGCGGCAGCATCGCCTTGACGCCGCGGGCGCGTGCCTGAAAACCGTCGAAGCGCAGCAACGGGTTCAACCAGATCAGCCGCCGGCAGGATTTGTGCAGCCGCTCCATCTCTTCGGAAAGGCCGGCGACATCGTCGCGCTCCAGCCCGTCGGTGATCAGAAGCACGACCGCACCCTGTCCCAGCACGCGCCGCGACCATATCAGGTTGAACTCGGCCAGTGTGTCGCCGATACGCGTGCCGCCGGACCAGTCCTTCACCGCCACCGAACAATCGGCAAGGGCGGCATCGGGGTCGCGGTGGCGCATCTGCCGGGTCAGATTGGTCAGCCGCGTGCCGAAGACGAAGGTGTGGACGCGGCGGCGTTTTTCCGTCAGCGCGTGCAGGAAATGCAGGAAGATGCGCGTGTACTGGCTCATCGAACCGGAAATGTCGGCCAGCACCACCAGCGGCGGGTGGACTTCGCGGGCCGAGCGGAATTTCGGCAGGATCAATTCACCGCCGGTGCGCGCGGCCGAGCGCATCATGGCACGCGGATCGATGCGGCGGCCATGCGCATCGGCTTTGAAGCGCCTGGTCCGCACCATGTCGAAAGGCAGCCGCAGCTCGGCGATCGCCTTCTTCGCGTCCGCCATTTCGGCTGCATTCATCTGGGCAAAATCCTTGCCGCGCAACACCTCGTTGCCGGAAAAGGTGAAGCGGGCATCGACCTCGATCTCAGGGACTTCCTGAGGTGGCTGGTTTTTCTGATGGCCTTCGAACATGGCTTGGCTGACGCGGTTTTCGGCCGCGCGTGGCTTCTGCTTCTCTTTGATGTCGGGCGCCACCGGCGAAAACATCGCCAGCAGTTTCTCGATCAGTTCGCGCGATTTCCAGAACAGCCGGAAAGCCTCGTCGAAGACCGGGTGATCCTCGTGCCTGGACACCAGCACTGCATGCAGCGTCCAGTAGAAATCGTCACGCGAGCCGATGCCTGCGGCCAGCACCGCCTCGATGGCATCCTTGACCGAGGCCGGCCCGACCCGCATGCCTGCCTTGCGCAAGGTGCGGGCGAAATAGACGATGTTGTCGGCGATGCGCCCGTCCGCCGTCGCCTCTTTGGGGTAAGCACCCGGCGCCTTCATCGCGTTACTCCGCCGCCGCGAGCTCGGCCTTGACCTCGTCGAGGATGCGCCGGCCCTCGCCCGTGCCGATGCGGGCAATGTCGTCCTGGTATTTCAACAGCACGCCGATCGTGTCGGAAACGGTCTCCGGATCGAGCGCCACCTTGTCGAGTTCGGTCAGCGCGCCGGCCCAATCTATGGTCTCGGCAACGCCCGGCACCTTGAACAATTCGATCTGGCGCAGTTTCTGGATGAAGGAGACCACCTCCGCCGAAAGCCGCTGATTGGCTCGCGGCACCTTGCGGCGCACGATCTCCAATTCGCGCTCGGCATTGGGATAATCGACCCAGTGATACAGGCAGCGCCGCTTCAACGCGTCATGGATCTCGCGGGTGCGGTTGGTGGTGATGACGACGATCGGCGGCTCTTCCGCCTTGATGGTGCCGAGTTCGGGCACCGTCACCTGGTAGTCGGAGAGGATTTCGAGCAGGAAGGCTTCGAAGGCTTCGTCGGTGCGGTCGAGTTCGTCGATCAGGAAGACCGGAGCCGCCCCTGTCTTGCCGGTCAGCGCATCGAGCACCGGGCGGCGGATCAGGTATTTTTCCGAGAAGACGTTGCGCTCCATCGCGGTGCGGTCGACCTTGCCGGCAGCCTCCTCCATGCGGATCTCGATCATCTGCGCGGCATAATTCCACTCGTAGACAGCAGACGAAACGTCGAGCCCTTCATAGCACTGCAGGCGGATCAGCCGGCGGCCAAGCGCCTGCGCCAACACCTTGGCGATCTCGGTCTTGCCGACACCGGCCTCTCCCTCGAGGAACAATGGCCGGTTCATACGCAGCGACAGGAAAAGCACGGTCGCCAGCGATCGGTCCGCCACATAATCCGCGCCGGTCAGGAGATCGAGCGTCTCGTCGATCGTCCGCGGTACGGGGCGCGGTTTCAGTTCGGTCATTCTTTCTCCGTGAACGCCGCCGCTCCGCTGTCCAGGACATGGTAGCCGCGGGCGTGATAGATCAGCGGCCGCAAATTATCGCCCATGCGCAGGCCTGTCACCTTGCCAAAAAGCACACGATGCGTGGCCAGATCCTTGGTGTCGAACAGTTCGCAGTCGAATACGGCCAGCGCCCCCTTCAGCGTCGGTGCGCCGGTGGAGATCACGTCCCATTCGCCGAGCGCGAAACGCTCCTCGACCGGCAGGCCGGTCATGCCGGAAAAGCCAACCGACAGCGGCTCCTGGTGCGAGGCCAGCGTGTTCAGGGCAAACCGCCCGTTTTTCACGAACAGCTCATTCTTGGCATTTTCGCGGTTGAGACACACCAAGATGGTCGGCGGCGTGTCCGACACCGAGCAGGCAGCGATCACCGTCGTGCCGCGCTTGCCGGCCGGCCCGTCGGTCGTGACCACATGGACGTGGCCGGCAAAATGGCTCATCGCGTCGCGATAGGCCTGTGGCCCAATGTCATTCTTCTTCAGCACCGGAAATTGTCCATAGCCAGAACCCTACCGCTATATATGGCCAGACATGACATGCCACAAGCGAAGTGCTTGGCCCATATCCCCGAATTCGCGTGTTGCACCAAGGCCGGGCAGCCTTTAGGTCTTGGCGGAATTGGCGCTCGCGCTGTTATCGCGGGCTTAGGAGGAACTCTTCTCAGAATGCGACCCGGGGCAACGATATCGGCCGCGCTGGCCTGGCTATTCCTGGCCGGCGCCGCCAGCGCTCAGACGCTGACGCTCGGCGTTGCTGCTCCGTTGTCGGGACCGTCGGCCATCCTCGGCAAGCAGATCGAGGCCGGTGCTGGGCTCGCGGCGCAAGCAAACGGCGTCGAACTCAAGACCGAGGATGATGCCTGCACCGCCGATGGCGGCGCTGCCGCGGCCAGGGCTTTTGCCGCGGCCAAGGTCAGTGTCGTGGTCGGCTTCCTTTGCACCGAAGCCATCGAGGCGGCGATGCCGATCCTCAAGGACGCCAATATCCCGGTCATCACCGTCGGCGTGCGCACCGAAAGCCTCACCGACCGCCGCGCCAAGACCGGCTGGCCGGTCTATCGCCTGGGGCCGCGCGGCGACGATGAGCGCAACGCCGTCGCCTCCACCCTCACCCGCCTGTGGCAGAAGGAGCTGTTCGCCATCATCGATGACGGCACCATCTATGGGCGCGAGATGGCGGAAACATTTCGCGCGGCGGCCGAGCAAGCGGCGCTGAAGCCGGTGTTCGTCGACACGTTCCGGCCGCAGCTCGACAACCAGATAGGGATGATCGGGCGGCTGAAGAAGGCCGGCGCCACGCACGTCTTTGCCGGCGGCGACGGTGACGACATCGCCATTATGGGCCGCGACGCCGCGCAGCTGCAGGCCGGCATCGTCTTTGCCGGCGGCGAAAATCTGCGCACGCCGCCCGGAGACGTGCCCTATGCGACGGGTACGCTGATGATCGCGCCGCCCGAATGGGCCGATGTCGCCGACGCAAAGGTGCTGGAAAGTTTCTCCGCGCGAAAGATCGTGCCGGACGGCTACACGCTGCCGGCCTATGCGGCGGTGGAGATAGCCAAGGCGGCATCGGCCTTGTCCCCAGGCAAGCCGCTGACCGAGGCGCTGAGCGGGCATGATTTCACCACGGCGATCGGGCCGGTCCGCTTCGATGCCAAGGGCGACCTCAGCCAGAGCCCCTACCGCGTCTTCCGCTTCGACGGCACGCGCTTCGTGCCTTTGGAAAGCAATTGATGTTCCGCACCGGTCCGCGCAATCTGATCACCGACGTTGCTGGCCTGCGCGTCGGCAATTCTTCCGACGCCCGGCTGAAATCCGGCGTGACGACTATCCTTTGCGACGAACCAGCGGTGGCCGGTGTCCAGATCCTGGGCGGCGCGCCAGGCACGCGCGAGACGGACCTGCTCGAACCGCACAATTCGATCGAGGCGATCCACGCCGTGGTGCTGTCCGGCGGTTCGGCCTTCGGCCTTGATGCCGCATCTGGCGTGCAGGCGGCACTGCGCGAGCGCGGCATCGGCTTCGAGGTGGGCGGATTTCGCGTGCCGATCGTGCCGGCGGCGATCCTGTTCGACCTGCGCAACGGTGGGAACAAGGAGTGGGGTCGTTATCCCCCATATCGCGACCTCGGTTATGAGGCAGCGCAATCCGCCGCCACCGATTTCCAGTTGGGCACGGTCGGCGCCGGCACCGGTGCGCTGACCGCCGGGCTGAAGGGCGGCCTGGGCTCCGCTTCGACGCTGCTGGACACTGGCGTCACCATCGGTGCGCTGGCCGCCGTCAATCCGACCGGATCGGTGACCGTCGGGCGCACCCGTCATTTCTGGGCGGCGCCCTTCGAAATCGGCGACGAATACGGCGGGCTCGGCTATCCCGCGCCCATGCCGGACGATGCGAAGGCGATCTTGCTGAAATACCGCGACAGGCAGGCAGACAGGCAGATGGAATCCGGCGGCAACACCACGATCGCCGTCATCGCAACGGATGCGGTTCTCAGCAAGGCCGCTGCGAAACGCCTGGCAATGTCGGCGCATGACGGCTTCGTGCGCGCCATCTGGCCGACGCACACGCCGGCCGACGGCGATCTTGTGTTCGCACTGGCGACGGGAACAAGCGGCATCCGGCTCGAGGCCGATGCGGCAATCGACCTTTATGCCGCAGCCGGCGCCACCATGGCGCGCGCCATCAGCCGCGGCGTGTTTGCCGCGACGCCGGCGGACAACGACCTGTTTCCCGTCTGGTCGTCGCGTTTGGGCTGAATCGATCGATCAGACCGGATCGGATTTTTCTTCCTCGAACGTCACCGCCACGTCGGAATTCGCTGACAGCCACACCTTCTTGCCATCGACTTCTGCAACCAGGGCCAGAGGAATGTAGTGGTGATGACCTTTGTGAGCGCCCTCGCCGCTGTCGGCCTTGGTCAGCTTGATGCGCTGGCCGTCGACCTTGTCGACAGTGCCAAGATGCACGCCATCGGCGCCCACGACTTCCATATGCTCACGAATTTTGCTGGTGTCGGTCATGGTGGTTCTCCATTGGGACTGCCGACAATAACAAATGACGAGCCGATTGGATGCATCGGCTTCGTCCTGCACGACGTTTTGATTTCGTCGTGCTAGGGATTGCAACGATCACGGCTGCGGGAGTGAAAAAGATGCGAATGCTTTTCCTGTTTGCCATCTCCCTGGCAGTACAGCTTTCAGCGTCTATCGCCGCTCGGGCCAGCGATGTAGCCGAGCTTGAAATCCTTGGCTTCAGCAAGGATGGCGGCGTGTTCGCCTTCGAGGAATACGGCGTCCAGGACGGGTCGGGCTTCCCCTATTCCAACCGCTATTACATCGACACGAGCACCGACAGCTTTCTCAAGGGCACGCCGATCAGGGTCCGGCTCGACGACGAGAACGCCAAGCTCGACGCGGCGCGCCTCCAGGCCCGGCAAAAGGGCGAGGCCATTGTCAGCCAGGCCGAGCTGAGCGCCAACCGCGGCATCACCGCCGGCTTCAACCCGGTGACCGAGCTTTCGGCCGATCCGCACCGCATGGCGGTCAATCCGCGCCCTATCTTCTCTCCGGTCGACCAACCGCTCGAGTTCCGGCTGGACGAGATCGGCATGAACAACACCGAAGGCTGCGACAGTCAGGGCGAGATCAATGGCTTCCGGCTGCTGCGCATCGAAGCGCAGGATGGCGGCACCACCAAATTGCTGCATGAGGACAAGTCTATCCCCAAAAGCCGCGGCTGCCCGAACGGCTACCGCATCGGTGCGGTCCAGACATTCTCCATGTATAGCCTCAGCGCCTATGCGGTGCTGATCGCGGTGCGCCAATATGGCTTCGAGGGTCCGGACTTCCGCTGGATCGCCGTGACCGGCCGCCTGTGACACCGTACGCCGCCACACTCAACGTGAACTACGTCCGCCGCGCCTTGCCAGGGTGGCGCGCGACGCTTTTCGGGTCGTTCTTGTGGGCCGCAACCATGGGCACGAGCGCGCTCATCAACCTGTTGCTGGATAATTGGGTGACTCCGGAGAAAATCCGCACCGTGTCGCTGCTGTTTGCGGGCGGCGGCGCGCTGGCCTTTCCGGTCGGCCTGTTCGCGGCACGGCTGGTCTCGCTCGGAAGGGGCCGGGAGGTCGCCTTCGCGGCGGCAATGGTGTGCCTTGTCGCCGCGACGATCGGGCTGACCGCCGGGTTCTATGCCTTGCAATACCGGTCCTACTATGCCGAATGGCATGCACCGGTCTTCACCCTCACCTGGGGGTTTCAGCTCGCCTTCACGATGGCGGTGGCGTCCTACCAGTTCATGGTGCTGGGCATCAGGCTCTATTTTCCGCTTGGGTTCATCGCCTTGTTTGCCGCCAGCCTCTGGTTTGCACAGCAGCGGCGTTGAGCATTTTGTCTGTCTCTGTTAGGAGGCGGGCTAACCTTGAGCGGTTCAGCGCTTGGTAGAACCGCCGACCCGCTCTAACTCCTTCTTTTTCGCAATTCCTGTGGGAAAACCGCTGCACACTTTTCCTGGAATTGCTCTAGACACATCAGGACTGACCGATGATCCCTCGCTATTCCCGGCCGGAAATGGTCGCCATCTGGTCGCCCGAAACCCGGTTTCGCATCTGGTTCGAAATCGAGGCCCATGCCTGCGACGCGCTGGCCGAACTCGGCGTCATCCCGAAGGAAGCGGCAAAGACCATCTGGGAAAAGGGCGGTGCCGCGAAATTCGACGTCGAGAAGATCGACGAGATCGAACGCGTCACCAAGCATGACGTCATCGCCTTCCTCACACATCTTGCCGAATTCGTCGGACCGGATGCGCGTTTCATCCACCAGGGCATGACGTCTTCGGATGTCCTGGACACCTGCTTTGCCGTCCAGCTTACCCGCGCCAGCGACATTCTGCTCGCCGACATTGACGGCCTGCTTGCCGCGCTCAAGCGCCGCGCCTTCGAACACAAGGACACCGTTACCATCGGCCGCAGCCACGGCATCCATGCCGAGCCGACAACCTTCGGCGTCAAGCTGGCGCAGGCCTATGCCGAATTCTCGCGCTGCCGCGAGCGGCTGGTGCACGCACGCGAAGACATCGCCACCTGCGCCATATCAGGGGCAGTCGGCACCTTCGCCAACATCGAACCCTATGTCGAGGAGCATGTCGCGGCAAAGCTAGGGCTGAAGCCGGAGCCGGTGTCGACGCAAGTGATCCCGCGCGACCGCCACGCCATGTTCTTTGCCACGCTCGGCGTCATCGCCTCGTCGATGGAGCGGCTGGCGACCGAGATCCGGCACCTGCAGCGCACCGAGGTGCTGGAAGCGGAAGAGTATTTTTCGCCGGGCCAGAAAGGCTCGTCGGCAATGCCGCACAAGCGCAATCCGGTGCTGACGGAAAACCTCACCGGCCTTGCCCGCATGGTGCGCTCCATGGCGCTGCCGGCGATGGAGGATGTGGCGCTCTGGCACGAGCGCGACATCTCGCACTCCTCTGTCGAGCGCATGATCGGGCCGGACGCCACGGTGACGCTGGATTTCGCGCTGTCACGCCTGACCGGCGTCGTCGACAAGCTGGTCGTCTATCCCGAGAACATGCTGAAGAACATGAACAAGTTCCGCGGCCTGGTGCATTCGCAGCGCGTCATGCTGGCGCTGACGCAGGCCGGCCTGTCGCGCGAGGACTCCTACCGGCTGGTGCAGCGCAACGCCATGAAGGTGTGGGAGCAAGGCGCTGATTTTCTTGAGGAACTTTTGGCCGACAAGGAAGTCACCGCCGCGCTCCCCGAGGCGGAAATTCGCGAAAAATTCGACCTGGGCTACCACACCAAGCACGTCGACACGATCTTCAGGCGGGTGTTTGGGGAGGCTTGAGAACCTAAACGCGCCAAAGAAAAAGGCCCGCCTTTCCGGCGGGCCTTTTCGTATCCGAACCTGCGAGGGACAAAGCCGATCACGCCTTTCCAGGAACGGTCCTGATCACCGTGCCCCAGGGATCCTCACGGGTCGTTTCGCCGGTCACATTGTCCGAACGCATCTCGACCCAGGCGAGGCCCGAGCGCGACGGGTCGCGACGGCCGGCGCCGGCGCTCTGCCAGGCATTGGCGCCGATGTGATGATGGTAATGGCCTGACGACAGGAACACTGCCTGACCGCCATATCTGGCCACCGTGTCGAAGCCGAATTCCTGGTTCCACCAGGCTTCCGCCTCTTCCGGCCTGCCGACACGCAGATGGACATGGCCGACAATGCTGTTTTCGGGCGCGCCTTGCCAGCCTGCATCGCCGGCCGGCACTTCGCCGACGACAGCCGGAATGTTGAGCCGTTCGGTCGCCATGGCGATCTTGTCGCCGTTCCATTTCCAGTCCTGCGGTCGACGGTCGGCATAGATCTCGATGCCGTTGCCTTCGGGGTCGGTCAGGTAGAGCGCTTCGCTGACCAGATGGTCGGACGCACCCTCGATGGCGATCTTGTCTGATATGGCGTGGTTGATCCAGCGGCCGAGATCGGCACGGCTGGGCAGCAGGAAGGCCGTGTGGAACAGGCCGGCGCTGCGCGGATCGTCCGGTTTGGCGGAAGCATCCGGCTCAAGGACCAGCAACGGACGGCTGCCGGCGCCGAGCGTGATCGCGCCATCGGCACGGCTCAATTCCTGCAGGCCGACAACCCTGCGGTAATAGGCGGCGAGGCTTTCGGCATCGCGCGCCTTCAGCCCGACGCGGGCAACGCTCACCGGCGTGGTGGCGGCAAATGGCAGTTCGCTCATCGTAATCTCCATTGCGGCAACGCTTGATGAAGCTCCCAATGCCAGGAGCCCGGCGCCGCCGATCATTGTACGTCGTGTCAGCGCCAAAATCCCGGTCCTCCACGGCTGTTTCTCTCCCAACGGCAGATCGTCGATCGCGATCGTTCACACAAGACGGCGAAAAGCGAACATGGTGTTCACCATTACGAGCAGGAACGCGTCCATCAACGGTTGCATGAGGCAATCGCGCTCGCTATCTCAGCGCCATGAAAGTCAAAGATGCAGATATCCTGATCGTTCCGGGCTACACCAATTCCGGACCCGAGCATTGGCAAACCCGCTGGCAATCGAAACTGTCGACGGCGCGTCGCGTCGAGCAGGCAGAGTGGTCGAAGCCGGTGCGCGAGGACTGGACGGCGAGCGTGGCCAAAGCGGTCAACGAGGCTGAGAAGCCGGTGGTCATCGTCGCACATTCGTTAGGGGTGGCTGCGGCCGTGCAGGCCATCCCGCAATTCGTCAAACCGGTCGCCGGCGCCTTCTTCGTGGCGCCGCCCGATGTCGCCAACCCAGGGATCAAGCCGAAGCACCTGATGACCTTCGGCCCCTACCCGCGCGAGCCGCTGCCTTTTCCGTCGATCGTGATCGCCAGCCGCAACGACCCGTTCTGTGCCTTCGATGTCGCCGAGGACATAGCCGGCGCCTGGGGTTCGCTGTTCATCGATGCCGGCGAGACCGGCCATCTCAACCAGGATTTCGGCTTCGGCCCTTGGCCCGAAGGCTCGATGACCTTCGCCAAGTTCCTGACGGATCTGTGATTCAGACCCAAAGTCGACGCACAGAGTCCCCGAAGAAACCCCCGAGCTCCAATAAACAATAATTTAAGGTGGCTCGCGATACTTCTTATACGCGGCGAACTCTGTTCACCGCGTATATGCGATATTGCTCAATAACAATTCTTCACGCTCAAAAGAAGGTAAGCGCTTGCGCAAGGACGCTTCACTCGAATTTTTGAGGGGTGCTGCAGCGCTGGTCGTTTTGAATGGGCATATTTTGCGTGCTTTCGCCCCGTCGGCGGCGGGCGGAGACGGAGACAACGCCGCGCAATCCCTCAAGACAAGTCTGGCTTTCATCGCCTTCAATGGCGGCTCTGCCGTCTACTTGTTTTTCGTCCTCTCTTCCTATGTGCTTGTGAAGCGCTATTTCCAGTCCCGCGAAGCGCAAGATCTGCTGCTGGGTGCGATTAAGCGTTTGCCTCGTCTGGCGGCACCAGTGCTTGTCACGGTTCTGGCATCCTGTTTCATCTTCAAGCTCGATCTGTATTTCTTCAAGAATGCCGCTGCGGTCACCCAATCCGAGTGGCTGAGCAGATTCGGCAATGCTTCAAGGGTGCTCTCGCCGGAGACAGCGAGTTTCGCCGATGCGTTCCAGCAAGGAGCCTGGCGGACGTTTATCTACGGCGACAAATATTATGACAGCAGCCTGTGGACCATGACGGTCGAGTTCTGGGGGAGCATGTTGACTTTCGCCCTCGCCCCCATCGTCTTTTTCCTCCTGGGCCGCTGGACGCTGCTTTCCTGGTTCTGCATAGCAACAGGCGTGTTCCTGGCACTGCAAGTCAGCTTCTTCTTTTGTGCCTTTCCGGCCACCCTCATGCTCTATCCGCTTCTCGCCATGGGTTTGCGCCCGAATCGCTGGGTAAGAGGCGCCATGGTGATCGTTTCCCTTGCGCTGCTGGGCTATGCGGGGAGTGCTGTCGGCATATACCGGCCCTTTGCGCTGCTTGAGACCGCGGTTTCTGATGATGTCGGCCTGAGGCAAGCCTGCGTGGCCATCCCGGCAAGCATCATGTTGGTCTACGCTATGCTAAGTGTGGACGAGCCTCCAGCATGGCTCTCGAGCAAGGCGGCACGTTTCCTGGGCGACCTGTCTTTCCCGCTCTACCTCGTGCATCTCCCCGTTATCTGCTCACTGGCATCATGGGTTCTGTTGGTCAGCGGTTCCACCGCACTTGGTGCCGCCGCCGCCATGCTGGGTTCGATCCTCGCGGCGTTGCCGCTCGTGATCTTCAACAACTGGTGGGTCCAGGTGCTCGGCGCCCTGTTCAACAGGTTCAGGCGCGGCGGCCCTATCGCCGCGGCGCCTGCTGCAGCGAGCGCCTGACCGCCCGGCGCCGCGACGGCAGCTCGTCCGGTTCGGGTTCAGGCTCCGATCGAATCCTTGATATCTTTCAACAGTGTCTTTGCCCCCAATGAAATCAACGCATGCTCGGACCCGGTGGCGAGCAGGCGATAGCCCATCGAGACGACACGGCCGGCAATTGCTGGTTCGACGACATAGATCGCGGCATGTTTTCCGGCCTTGCGGGTGCGCTCGGCCACCGCCGCCACCGTCTCCATCATGCTCTCCAGCGTCGAACTGACTGTGGCGCCATTGGTCCAGGCAATCGAGAAATCCGACGGCCCGAGGAAGATGCCGTCAATGCCGGGCGTGTCGAGAATGCCGTCGAGCGCGTCGAGCGCGGCGCGCGTCTCGACCATGGCAAAGGCCATGGTGCGCTGATTGGTGTCGCGCAGCCATTCGGCATAGTCGCCCTTGCCGTGGCGCGGAAAGGCGTAGGTGGGTCCCCACGAGCGCTCGCCGAGCGGTGGATATTTCATTGCCGCGGCGAACAGTCTTGCATCGGCCACCGAATTCACCATCGGCGCGATCACCGCCTCGGCGCCGAAATCGAGCGCCCGGCTTGCCATGTCGAAACGGCCGACGGGGATGCGCACCAGCGCCGGCTTGTTTGCGGCAAGCACGGGCATAAGACCGCGCAGCACGCTGTCCTCGTGATGACCGCCATGCTGCATGTCGAGCGTGATGGCATCGAAGCCCTGTTTGGCGAGGATCTCGACGGTCAGGGCGTCCGGCACTCCGGACCAGGCGGTGACCAGCGTTTCATCGGCAGCAAGGCGGGACTTCAGGGACATCTAATCTCTTTCCTCGTTAATGTCGGCAGTTTCAGCCGGAAACCACGGCGAAGGCAAAGAAAAACCGCCCGGCTTGGCCGGGCGGTCGATTGGTCCAGTCAGTCCTTTGCCGCAGGTTCCGTCGCAAAACCGGGACATTTTTGCGAAACCTGCGTCTTCCCGGATCAGGTGTTCTTGATCTGCTCGATCGCCTGCGCCATCAGTTCGTCCATGGTGCGGCGGATCTGATGGTCAGACTGCTCGACACCGGCGGCATCGAAATCCTTGCGGATCTTGCGGAACACGTCGTGATCGCCGGCTTCCTCGATGTCGGAAACAACGACTTCCTTGGCATAAGCATCGGCGTCGGCACCCGACTTTCCGAGCTTTTCGGCGGCCCACAGGCCGAGCGCCTTGTTGCGGCGCGCCGACGCCTTGAAACGAAGCTCTTCGTCGAATGCAAATTTGCGCTCGAAGCCTTCTTCGCGATCTTTCATGCTGCTCATGGCGTCCCTCCGGGTCAAATCCGATTCGTTGGCAAGAGATATGTGTGTTGCCAAAGCACAAACCAAAAGGTCGCGAGCCGGTCAATACGCTTCGTCATATGCTGCGCTGCGGCATTTCAGTCCCGAAAGCGGTTGATTGGACGGATTTGCCGATTGAGCAAACGTTGTGATTGGGATAGACCCGGCATTGAACCCAACCGTCGCCGCACTAATATAGGCAGACGGACAGGAACTGGTCGCTTGCCGCCTGCCCGCAAATCCAGAGAAAAAATCAGATGAAAAATCGCCGCCGCATTTATGAAGGCAAGGCCAAGATCCTCTATGAGGGCCCGGAGCCGGGTACGCTCATCCAGTTCTTCAAGGATGATGCGACCGCTTTCAACAAGAAGAAACACGAGGTCGTCGACGGCAAGGGCGTGCTCAACAACCGCATTTCCGAGCACATCTTCAACCACTTGAACCGCATGGGCATCCCGACCCACTTCATCCGCAGGCTCAACATGCGCGAGCAGCTGATCAAGGAAGTCGAGATCATTCCGCTCGAAGTGGTGGTGCGCAACGTCGCCGCCGGCTCGCTGTCCAAGCGCCTCGGCATCGAGGAAGGCACCGTCCTGCCGCGCTCGATCATCGAATTCTACTACAAGGCCGACGCGCTCGACGATCCGATGGTGTCGGAAGAGCACATCACCGCCTTCGGCTGGGCAAGTCCGCAGGAAATCGACGACGTGATGGCGCTCGCCATCCGCGTCAACGATTTCCTCTCCGGCCTGTTCATGGGCGTCGGCATCCAGCTCGTCGACTTCAAGATCGAATGCGGCCGCCTGTTCGAGGGCGACATGATGCGCATCGTCGTCGCCGACGAGATTTCGCCGGAACTCTGCCGCCTGTGGGACGTGGCGACGCAAGACAAGCTCGACAAGGACCGTTTCCGCCGCGACATGGGGGGCCTCGTCGAGGCCTACCAGGAAGTCGCCCGCCGCCTCGGCATCATGAACGAGAACGAGCCGCCGCGCCCGACCGGCCCGGTGCTTGTCGCTTCGACCGACGTCGTCAAAGGCAAGCCGCACTGATAGCGGCTTGCGATCCGATACTTAGAACAGGAGCATGTCCAGCGTGATCAAGGCCCGCATTACCGTCACCCTCAAGAACGGCGTCCTCGACCCGCAAGGCAAGGCGATCGAACACGCACTGTCCGGTCTGGGCTTCGGCGGCGTCGGCGCGGTGCGGCAGGGCAAGGTGTTCGACGTCGAACTGGCGGAAAGCGACAAGGCCAAGGCCGAGGCCGATCTGAAAGCCATGTGCGACAAGCTGCTGGCGAATACGGTGATCGAGAACTATAGTGTGGCCATAACCTGAGGTTGTGCCGGAGCCACTATGCCGGAAGTTACGAATGAGCTGATGTTCGAGCTTCTGAAGTGCGTTCATCACGAGATTGCTGAGCTTCGTCAGGATGTTTCTGAAACGAAACGGGAATTGAATGTGATGCGGGGTCACATGGTGGCGACGCAAAGCGATATCCACAACATCTACGGAATTCTCGCCCGTCAGGATGATCGACTCGAACGTATTGACCGCCGTCTCGACCTGCGCGAACTTGCCGAAGCTCAAAGGCCTTTTGAACCAAAATGAAATCAGCCGTCGTCCTCCTGCCTGGCCTCAATCGCGACCGCGACATGATCGCGGCACTGACCAAGATTTCAGGAAAACCGCCGGTTACCGTCTGGCAGACCGACACTGAAATCCCTGACGTCGACCTGATCGCCATCCCAGGCGGCTTCTCCTTCGGCGACTATCTGCGCTGCGGCGCGATCGCAGCGCGCATGCCGGTCATGCGGGCCGTCGCCGAAAAGGCGGCCAAGGGCGTCGCAGTCGTCGGCGTCTGCAACGGCTTTCAGATCCTGGTCGAGGCCGGCCTGCTGCCGGGGGCGCTCATGCGCAACACCTCGCTGAAATTCGTCTGCCGGCAGGTCAAGCTCGAGGTCACCAACGCCAACACCATGTTCACCCGCCGTTACCAGCCGGGCCAGATCATCCGCTCGCCGGTGGCGCATCATGACGGCAATTACTTCGCCGATGCCGAAACCCTTGCCCGCCTCGAAGGCGAAGGCCAGGTGGTGTTCCGCTATGCCGAGGGCACCAATCCCAATGGCTCGATCAACGACATTGCCGGCATCATCAGCGAACAAGGCAATGTGCTCGGCCTGATGCCGCATCCGGAAAACCTGATCGAGGCCGCCCATGGCGGCAGCGACGGCCGGGCGCTGTTCGAAGGCGCGCTCGGTATCGCCGCTTGACGATCTCAGCCGCGAATGCGGCAAGCTTTACACGGACATCGAGTCCATTGCTCTGGGGAGAGAGACGGTCATGAAACTCTATTCGCGGCCGTTGTCGCCCTATTCGTCGATCGTGCGGGCTCTGGCCTATATCAAGGACGTGCCCCTCAAGATCATCGCGCCGCCGCCGGGTTTTCCAATCCCCGAAGCGTTTCGCGCCATTTCGCCGATGAACCGGATTCCGGTGCTGATCACCGGCTCGGGTGAAACCATCGTCGAATCGGTTGTCATCGCCGAATATCTCGAGGAACGGTTTCCGGAACCGGCGCTGCTGCCGCCCGATTCCAAGGACCGCGCGCTGGTACGCATGTTCGCCCGCATCACAGATCTCGACGTACTGACGCCGATGATGAAGCTATTCGAGCTGCATTTCGTGCCGAAGCGCAACAATGCCGAGATCGACGCCCAATTCGCCCGCCTGCATCACGGGCTGGCGGCGATCGAGGCACGCATGGCGCAGGGCCCCTTCGCGCTGGGCAACGACATCAGCTTTGCCGACGCCTGGCTGACGCCGACCCGTTTCATCTTCAACAATTTCCGCGCCATGACCGGTCGCCACGACCTGCTCGACGCCTATCCCAAATTCGATGCCTATCAGCAGATCGCCTCGCAGCATCCGGCCTTGTCGCGGGTCTGGGGCGAGATGACCGACGGCCTGAAGATCTCTCTGACCGAACTCGAGATGGGTGCCGCTTGATCAAGAGCAAGACGATCGTTCTCGTCGCAGCCGCAGGCTTTGCCCTGGCGTCATGCCAATCGACCCCGAAGAGCACGCCGGCGCCCTCAGGCAAAAGTGCGGCACTGCTGGCCATGGAACAAGTGGCGATCGCGGCCCACAAATGCTGGATCGCCAGCAAGGACCCGGCCTTCAAGCAATATCAGATGGCCAATGAACTGAACTCGTTCAGCGGCACGCCGCGTTTCCTTTTGGTGCCGGCCAAGCATTATGGCGGCAAGCCGTTGCTGGTTGTGCAAGCGCAAGGCAATTCGAGCCGCGTCGACGTGTTCGGACCGCTGATGAACGACCCGCTCGGCGCACGCATCGGCTCGGACATTGCCCGCTGGCAGACGGGCAATCCGGCCTGCGCCGCCACCGCCTGAGCATGGGCCGCTTCCTGCAGGTGACGGGTCTGGCCATTGGTCTGGTCGGCCTCGTCCTGCAGTTCTGCATCAGCATCCCAGCGTCGATGGAAGCCGGCCGCAGCCTGCTCGGCTCGATCGTCTTCCTGTTCAGCTTCTTCACCATCCTGACCAACATTGGCGCTGTGCTGGTGTACACATCCCTGCTGTCATCCACCGGCTATGCCTGGCTGCCGGCTTTCGCCGGGCCGCGGATGCGTGCGGGTGTTGCGGTTTCGATCACCGTCGTCTTCATCGTCTATGCCACGGTTCTGGCACGGCTCTGGCAGCCGCAAGGCCTGTTCCTGCTCTGTGATGTGCTGCTGCACTATGTGACGCCATTCCTGTTCGTGCTGTGGTGGCTGGTAGCAGGGGCCGACGGCAGAACGAGATGGAGCGACATTTCCTGGTGGATGCTCTACCCCATCGCCTATCTTGCCTATGCGCTGGTACGGGCACCGATCGCGGGTGAAGTGCCCTACCCTTTCCTCGATGTCGCCAAGAACGGCGCCGCCAGCGTAGCCATTGCGGCATTGGCCATCACCGCGCTGTTCCTGGTGATCTCTATCATTGCCGCTTTTATCGATCGCGGCATCGGCCATCGCGAGGCCAAAAGGGTCCGTTGAGATTGGCCTCTATTCCCAAAAGCGCCTGATGCCCTCACGATGGGCATCACAGCGAGAGATGCCGATATCCTTGAGCTGATCGTCGGTCATCTCCAGCAAAGCCAGCCGGCCGCGCCGGCGCTCCAGCAAATGGCCGATCCATCGTGCCAGCGAGCTGACCAGACGCACCAGACGGCCGACAAAGCCTCGCTGGCCGGCCGGACGCAGCGCCTCGCCTGGAACCGCGGCTCTGGAATGGCGGATTGTCGCGATTGTATCCATTTTCTTTCTGCCAAAAAACTCTCAATTGCACCCCTTTTGGTGCGTGATTGATATGTATTGACTCACAATTCGGTGCAATATAGAAAATTGTCACCATGACAAATTGGCTCCCAGATCTGACCGGCGGCGCCGGACCGCTCTACCAACGCCTTGCAGACTCCGTTGAAGCGGGCATCGACCAGGGCGTGATCGGCGCTGGGACAAAACTGCCACCGCAGCGCGACCTCGCCTATGACATCGGCACCACGGTTGGCACGGTCGGCCGAGCCTACCAATTGCTGCGTGAGCGCGGGCTGGTGAGCGGCGAAGTCGGGCGTGGAACCTATGTGCTTGGCCGGCGCGCCGACGGCGTGAAACCGGAGACACCCGACGTCAGCGTGGAAGGCACGCGCTATGTCGATGCGCCCCAGGACAAGCTGCGTTTCGACAGCACGGCGGCACCCGATGTCGGCCAGGGCGCCGTTGTTGCCGATGTGCTGTCGCGCACCGCGCAGGATCATCCCCATGAAATCTCGAGCTATACGCGCGATTTTCCTGCCCGCTGGTACGAAGCCGGCGCCCGCTGGCTGTCGAGAAACACCTTCCGCCCGGCCGCCGACAGCATCGTTCCGACGCTTGGTACCCATGCCGCGGTGATGGCGGCGATCGCCGCACTCACCACGCCGGGCGACTATGTCGCCTTCGAACACCTCACCTATTCGCAGATCTCGCGTAGCGCCGGACTGATCGGCCGGCGCACGGCGTTGGTGGCGTCGGATGACGAAGGCCTCGACCCGGCCGATTTCGAGCGCGTCTGCGCGCAAAAGCACCCGAGGATGATCTTCCTGATGCCGACGGCGCAGAATCCGACCCTGACGACACTGTCCGCCGGGCGACGCGAGGCGATCGCGCGTGTTGCGCGCGAATACAACGTCATTCTGATCGAGGATGATCTTTACGGCCACCTGACCGACGATCCGACACCGTTGCTTGCCGAATATGCCCCGGAGAGGACCATCGTCGCCGGCGGCCTGTCGAAATCGGTGGCGGCCGGTATCCGCGGCGGCTGGCTCTCCTGCCCTCCCGCCTATCGCCACCGGATCCGTGTCGCCCACAAGATGATGACCGGCGGCATGCCCTTCCTGCTGGCGGAGGTGAATACAAGGCTGGTGCTTTCCGGCCAGGCCAGCGATATCCGCAAGCGCTGCATCGCCGAGATCAGCGCCCGCATCGCGATCGTGCGCGAGACCCTGGCTGGCTTCGCATTCAAGTCACATGACAAGGTGCCCTTTGTCTGGCTGACTTTGCCCGACCCATGGCTTTCCGGCACCTTCAAGAATGCCTGTCTGGAACACGGCGTGCTGATCGACGACGAGGACGAGTTCAAGGCCGGCCGCTCCGAACAGGTCTTTCACGGCGTCCGCTTCGGCACCTCGCAGCCGAGACAGCGCGGCGATGTCGCCAACGGCGTTGCCGTCATCCGGCGCCTCCTCGACGAGGGCCGCGCCGGCTATGACAGCTTCTCCTGAGGGACCTGAATCGGATCAGCCCTCGGCCTTGAAGTTTTTGGCTTCCTCCTTGGCCTTGTCCTTGCCGTGCTTCTTGGCCAGTTCCTTGGCCTGCCCGGGCGAAACGTCGGTGGTTTCCGCGATATGGAGAGCCTCCTTGTCCGAGAGGCGATTGTCTTTCTTGCCTTGCTTGGTCGCCATGTCCTGATCTCCTGAAGGGTTGGAACCCAACGGCCGGGATGCCATAGCGTTCCCATTCGCCTTTGCATTCCTCACGATGGCCCCGCGGATCACCGCTGGCCCCACGGGCGCCTGAAAGCTCCAGGTGCGGACCCACCCCGGTCATCACCTTGTTGCTTTCTGTCTTTTTTCGCTCATCGACGGGTGTATCGGCCGCAAAGCTTGCGATAAGAGGGGACTCAAAATCCCCGCTCCCATGGACATAAATCGCCGCCCATGACCATTTCCAATTCCGTGCCGATCACCCCCGAGCTCATTGCCGCGCATGGGCTGAAGCCAGACGAGTATCAGCGCATCCTCGATCTCGTTGGGCGCGAACCGAGTTTTACCGAGCTCGGCATTTTCTCGGCGATGTGGAACGAGCACTGCTCCTACAAATCCTCGAAGAAGTGGCTGCGCACACTGCCCACGACGGGGCCACAAGTTATCCAGGGGCCGGGCGAGAATGCCGGCGTGGTCGACATCGGCGACGGCGATTGCGTCGTCTTCAAGATGGAAAGCCACAACCACCCCTCTTTCATCGAGCCCTACCAGGGCGCGGCGACCGGCGTCGGCGGCATTTTGCGCGACGTCTTCACCATGGGCGCACGGCCGATCGCGGCGATGAATGCGCTGCGCTTCGGCGCGCCTGACCACCCCAAGACCAGGCATCTCGTCGCCGGTGTGGTTTCAGGCGTCGGCGGCTACGGCAATTCCTTCGGCGTGCCGACGGTAGGCGGTGAGGTCAACTTCGACGCCCGCTACAACGGCAACATCCTGGTCAACGCCTTCGCCGCCGGCCTCGCCAAGACCAATGCCATCTTCCTGTCGGAAGCCAAGGGCGTCGGCCTGCCGGTCGTCTATCTCGGCGCCAAGACTGGCCGCGACGGCGTCGGCGGCGCCACCATGGCGTCGGCCGAGTTCGACGACAAGATCGACGAGAAGCGCCCGACCGTGCAGGTCGGCGACCCTTTCACCGAAAAGTGCCTGCTCGAGGCCTGCCTCGAGCTGATGGCATCGGGCGCCGTCATCGCCATCCAGGACATGGGTGCGGCCGGCCTCACCTGCTCGGCGGTCGAGATGGGCGCCAAGGGTGATCTCGGCATCGAGCTCGACCTCGACAAGGTGCCGGTGCGCGAGGAGCGCATGAGCGCCTACGAGATGATGCTGTCGGAAAGCCAGGAGCGCATGCTGATGGTGCTGCGTCCCGAGAAGGAAAAGGAAGCCGAGGCGATCTTCCACAAATGGGGCCTCGACTTTGCCATTGTCGGCAAGACCACCGACGATCTGCGCTTCCGCGTGCTGCATCAGGGTGACCAGGTCGCCGATCTGCCGATCAAGGATCTCGGCGACAAGGCGCCGGAATATGACCGCCCCTGGATCGAGCCGAAGAAGCCGGCGCCGCTCGCCGCCAACGACATTCCGCAAGCCGATGTTGCCGATGCGCTGCTGAAACTGCTCGGCGGGCCGGACCTGTCGTCGCGCCGCTGGGTCTGGGAGCAGTACGACACGCTGATCCAGGGCAATTCACTGCAGCTTCCCGGCGGCGATGCCGGCGTGGTGCGGGTGGAAGGCCATGCGACCAAGGCGCTTGCCTTCTCGTCTGATGTGACGCCGCGCTATTGCGAAGCCGATCCCTATGAAGGCGGCAAGCAGGCCGTGGCCGAGTGCTGGCGCAACCTGACAGCCACCGGCGCACTGCCGCTGGCGGCCACCGACAACCTCAATTTCGGCAATCCGGAACGGCCCGAGATCATGGGCCAGCTGGTCGGCGCGGTGAAGGGCATCGGCGACGCCTGCCGCGCGCTCGGCTTCCCGATCGTGTCTGGCAATGTCTCGCTCTACAACGAGACCAACGGCCAGGGCATCCTGCCGACACCGACCATCGGCGGCGTCGGCCTCATCGCCGACTGGTCGAAGATGGTGCGCACCGGCTTTGCGGCGCAAGGCCAGATGATCCTGCTGGTCGGCGCGCCCGCCTCCTGGGGCACGCATCTTGGCCAGTCCGTCTATTTCAGGGACATCCATGGCCGCACCGACGGTCCGCCGCCGTCGGTCGACCTCTCGCATGAGAAGCGCGTCGGCGACCATGTGCGCTCGCTGATCGCCTCCGGCATCGTTACGGCCGCGCATGATGTTTCAGACGGAGGCATCGCGGTGGCGCTGGCCGAAATGGCGATGGCGTCGGGCATCGGCGCGACCGTTCCCGGCCTTGTCGGCACCGATCCCATCCCGGTCTGGTTCGGCGAGGATCAGGGCCGCTATCTGCTGACACTGTCGATCGACCCGCATGGCGATGAATGGGACGCCATCCGCAAGCAGCAGGGCGAACTCGGCATCTTCGCGCCGTGGATCGGCTCGACCGGAGGCGATGCGCTGAAGCTCGGCGATGCCAGGGCAATCCCGGTCAGCGACCTGAAGGCCGCCCATGAAGGCTGGTTCCCCCGCTTCATGGACCAGGCCAGTTGAGCACACTGGCGGCCCGGGCGCTGCTTGCAGTCGTTTTCTGGCCGTCGCTGTTCTTCTTCTGGTTCCTCGGGCCGTTCGTCTTTTTCCTGTTGTCGACGACCTCGAGCGAGGTTTGCCCGCGGCTGGAAACGCGCGCCGAGTTCCTTGACGCGGCCAACGGCACGCTGCCGATGCTGGTGCTGCAGAACCTCATCTATGCGGTTCCGATCGTCTGTCTGGTGTTCTGGAACCGGCTTCTGCCGGACCCGGCACGGGCAAACCGGATCGTCACCTGCATCAAGCTCTTCGCCGTCGCGGCCGTTCTGGGCGCCTTGTGGGAATATGGCTCGTCGCTTGTCTGCGACGGCTATGGCCAACCGTTCTTCTCGCCCGTCTGGCAGATCACCAGCTACCTGCCGATCGCCGATCTTGCGGTCAACATCCCCCTCTATATCCTGGTTTTCAGCCTTGGCCGCACCTTCTCGATGCGCGAAGACGACCCAGCGTCCGATGCGGTCGATCCGGAGGAGAATGCGTCCTAGGCGACAATCGCGCCGGCAGCGGATGGAACGGCTTCAATCGCGGCCGGAAAGGCTTTAGGTTTACCCCGACTCTCATCGCAAGGGCGGCCACATTGCCGCCCGCCCGAAATAGGAATTCTGCAATGGCAATGGATGCCCACGACATCGAAAAACTGATCAAGGACGGCATTCCGGACGCCAAGGTGACGATCCGGGACCTCGCCGGCGACGGCGACCACTATGCGGCTGAAGTCGTCGCCGAGAGCTTTCGGGGAAAAAGCCGCGTCCAGCAGCACCAGATGGTCTATGATGCGCTGAAGGGCAATATGGGCGGCGTGCTGCACGCACTTGCGCTGCAGACCAGCGTTCCCGACTGAGGCCGTTCCGGCCAACACCCGCTTGGCCCAAACCCGCCCATCCTTTGCGCCATTTCGGCCATGGCGCGGCTAATGTCTTGTTTCGGGCAACCTATGGGTTTATTTGAAAGACATGCTTCGAGCCTGACTCCCACAGGCGTGAAAGGATATTCCATGAGCGGTATCAACGACTACATCGACAATGAAGTGAAGGGCAACGACGTCGTGCTTTTCATGAAGGGCACGCCCGGTTTTCCGCAGTGCGGTTTTTCCGGACAGGTCGTCCAGATCCTGGACTATATCGGCGCCGACTACAAAGGCGTGAATGTCCTGGATTCGGCTGAACTGCGCCAGGGCATCAAGGACTATTCCAACTGGCCGACGATCCCGCAGCTCTACGTCAAGGGCGAATTCGTCGGCGGCTGCGATATTGTCCGCGAGATGTTCCAGGCCGGCGAGTTGCAGACCTTCCTGGTCGAAAAGGGCGTCGGCGTCAAAGGCGCCGCCTGATTTTGGGCATGTCGTAACGACTGCATTGAACACCGGGGCAGCCCCACCTCGGCAATCTTTATATCCCGGTATCGGGACCAAGACGAGCCAATGCGCCGGCCCGCCGGCGCGTTTTCGTTTGAGAGATCGGACTTGCCGTGGACCAGCAATCAACAGCGCCGCAATCGGCAAGCAAACTGCCTATTCCGCGCTGGGAGTTCATTGCGCTGTGCGCGGCGCTGATGGCGCTGAATTCGCTGGCCATCGACATCATGCTGCCGGCGCTGCAGCAGATCGGCGCCTCGCTCGGCGTCGAGAATGAAAACCACCGGCAATATGTGGTCACCGCCTACATTCTGGGTTTTGGTGGCGGCCAGCTGTTCTTCGGGCCGATCTCCGACCGGTTCGGCCGCCGCTCGCCGCTCGTCGCAGGGCTGATCATCTATGTGGCGGCAGCCGCCGCCGCCGCCATCGCGCCAAGCTTTGAAACGCTGTTGATGTGCCGCGCCGTGCAAGGCATCGGCGCGGCGGCCACGCGCGTCATCGCGGTCTCGATCGTGCGCGATACGTTCGAAGGCCGGCGCATGGCGGAGGTGATGTCGCTGATCTTCATGGTGTTCATGGCCATACCGGTCATTGCGCCGGGCATCGGCCAGTTCATCATGCTGTTCGCGACCTGGCACTATATCTTCGTTACCATGGCCGTCGGCGCGCTGATCGTGTCGGCATGGTCGCTGCTGCGCCTGCCTGAAACGCTGCGGCCCGAATATCGCCGGCAACTGACGGTTTCCTCCGTCCTCGGCGGAATCCGCATCGTGCTCACCAACCGCATCGCGCTCTGCTACGCCTTTGCCAGCACTTTCATCTTCGCCGCCATGTTCGGCTTCATCGCCTCGGCGCAGCAGATCTATGTCGGCATCTTCAACGTCGGCGAGATGTTCCCGGTCATCTTCGCCGGAGTCGCCGGCGTGCTCGCCTTCTCCAATTTCCTGAACTCGCGGCTTGTCGGCCGCATCGGCATGCGCCGGCTGTCGCAGAGCGCGCTGCTTTTGTTTCTGGTCATCAGCCTGGCCTGGCTGGTGGTTTCGCTGGAAATCAAGATGCCGCTCTGGCTGTTCATCACCTTCTTTGCCAGCGCCATGCTTCCCTTCGGTGCGCTTGGCGCCAATTTCAACGCACTGGCGATGGAGCCGCTCGGCCAACTGGCCGGCACGGCATCGTCCATACTGGGTTTCATGCAGACGTTTCTCGGCGGCATTCTCGGCACGCTGATCGGCCAGGCTTTCAACGGCACGGTGACGCCGCTTGCCGCCGGATTCTGCAGCGTCTCGGTCGCGGCGCTGCTGATGATCCTCATCGCTGAGCGCGGCAAGATGTTCCAGCCGCACAATCCACCCATTTCAGGGCATGTCACCGACCTGCATTAGACCACGTGCGTCAGGATGCACCTACAAGTGCCGCCGTGAATCGAGGCGCAAGCATGCGCCCGGCGATTGCACCGCCCATACTGTCCGAAAAGGGCAATGGCAGCGCATCGTCGAGCGCCTTGAGTATGGATGCCACGAAGGCCCGGCTGAGTTGCGGATTGGTCCCCAGATCCGAATAGGTGGCGCGAGGCTTGCCGATCAGCGTGCCGTTGCGGCGCAGCGAGAACTGCAGCGTCAGCGACATGCCCGCGGTTCCCGCTGGCGGCATCCAGCAGGCATAGATAGCGTCCGACATCTCCTTGAGGGTGTCGACCGGATCGGTGCTGTGGCAGGGGCGCTCTTGCGCGATCGCCGTGTTGGCGCTTGCAAACAAGACGGCAGCGAGAGCCGCCGCGAAAATTGCGAACCGAGGTTTCATCCGAGGGCCTGCGCGAAAGCACCAACTCTTCGGCCGCGCACGGTCAAGCGCCGGCCTCTGGAAGTGATCCTACCCAGCCCACAGCTCTCGGCGCAACTCCTGCCAGCTTTCAGGATCGGGGGCGACCAGCAGGCCGCCGCCGACATGCGACGGCAGATAGGCTGTGCCGTCGAAGCGCGCGGCATGGCCGCCGGCCTCCGTATGGATCAGCACGCCGGCCAGATGATCCCATGGCATCAGCTTGTTGTAGACGACGAAATGGCCATGGCCGCTCGCCAGCAAGCGGTATTCGTGGGCGGCGCAGCGGTAGTTGAACTGCGACAGCGTCTTGGTCTGGTTGCAGGCCAGCCGCGTGCGGTCGGGCTCGGCCATGTACTGCCAGGAAACCGCGCCGGTCATCTGCGAGATCGGCGCGCTCGCCGCAACCCGCACTGTCTCCAGCGTACCATGCGCATGGCGGATATGACTGCCCGCACCCTTGGCGCCGATCAGCCAGTCCTTGCCGACCGGATCATGGATGATGCCGGCGACCGTCTCGCCCTTGACCACGACGCCGAGCATGACGCCGAACAGCGGCACGCCGGAGGCGAAATTGAAGGTGCCGTCGACCGGGTCGATGACGAAGGCCAGATCGGCGTCGCCCAGGCCATCGAGCAGCGTCGGGTCGTCGGAACAGGCTTCCTCGCCGACAACCATGGCCGAGGGATAACGCTGGCGCAGCCTGGCGGTGATCAGCCGCTCGGCGTTGACGTCCGCTTCCGTCACCAGATCGGCGGCTGAGGTCTTCTGCCTGACGTCGCCATCGCCCAGCCGGCGGAAGCGGGGCATGATTTCGGTGTCGGCGGCCTCGGCCAGCAGGTTGGCCAGCCAGTCGATCGCGTTGTCGTCAAATGTCATCGGATGCGTCTTGTCCTGTGATGAGGGTCTGGTTCAGGGCGGCGAAATCGAACAGTTTCCTGTCGAGCAGATGCGACGGCCTGGTGTTGGACAGGGCGCGGATCATGGTGTCCTTGCGGCCGGGCATGCGCTTTTCGATGTCCTCCAGCATCGCCTTCATGGCGTTGCGCTGGAGACCTTCCTGGCTGCCGCAGAGGTCGCAAGGAATGATCGGGAACCGCATCGCCGCGGCGAATTTTTCGAGGTCGATCTCGGCGCAATAGCTCAGCGGCCGCAGCACCATGACGTCGCCTTCGTCGTTGAGCAGCTTTGGCGGCATGGCGGCGAGACGGCCACCATGGAACAAGTTCATGAAAAAGGTTTCGAGAATGTCCTCGCGATGATGGCCGAGCACCAGTGCCGAGCACCCCTCCTCGCGCGCGATGCGGTAGAGATGGCCGCGCCGCAGCCGTGAACAGAGCGAGCAATAGGTGCTGCCTTGCGGCAGCTTGTCGGTGACCACCGAATAGGTGTCCTGGTACTCGATGCGGTGGGCAATTCCGTTGGCGTTGAGATAGTCGGGCAGGATGTGCTTGGGGAAATTCGGCTGGCCCTGATCGAGATTGCAAGCCAGCAATTCGACCGGCAGCAGCCCGCGCCATTTGAGGTCGAGCAGCAAGGCAAGCAGGCCGTAGGAATCCTTGCCGCCCGACAGCGCGACCAGCCAGCGCTGTCCCGGCTCCACCATCGCGAAATCCTCGATCGCCTGGCGGGTCAGCCGCAGCAGCCGCTTGCGCAATTTGTTGAACTCGACCGAGGATGGCACATCGGCGAACAGCGGGTGGGAGCCGCCTTCGGCGGTCGGCTCAAGCGTCTCGATGTCTGGCAGCATGTTCATGGCGCGGCGGCCCCGGAATGTGATGTCCGCCCGGATTAGCGCATTGGTCGGAAAATCGAAACGGCAAAGCGGATGCGCCAAACAAAAAGGCCGCCTCGAGGGCGGCCTTTTCGGTATCGCTAAAAAGCGTTCGCTTAGCGCGAATAGAATTCGACGACCAGGTTCGGCTCCATCTGGACCGCGAACGGAACGTCCGCCAGGCCAGGGATGCGCGAGAAGGTCGCGACCATCTTGTTGTGGTCGGCTTCGATGTAGTCCGGCACGTCGCGCTCGGCGAGGCCGACCGATTCCAGGACGATGACCAACTGCTTCGACTTTTCGCGCACTTCGACGACGTCGCCCGGCTTGCAGCGGTACGAGCCGATGTTGACGCGCTTGCCGTTGACGTTGACGTGGCCGTGGTTGACGAACTGACGGGCCGCGAAAATGGTCGGCACGAACTTGGCGCGGTAGACGACCGCGTCGAGACGCGATTCGAGCAGGCCGATCAGGTTCTCCGAGGTGTCGCCCTTGCGGCGGTCGGCCTCTTCATAGACCTTGCGGAACTGCTTTTCCGAAACGTCGCCATAGTGACCCTTCAACTTCTGCTTGGCGCGCAGCTGCAGGCCGAAGTCGGAAAGCTTGCCCTTGCGGCGCTGGCCGTGCTGGCCGGGGCCGTATTCACGCTTGTTGACCGGGGACTTCGGGCGGCCCCAGATATTTTCGCCGAGACGGCGGTCGATCTTGTATTTCGCGGATTCGCGCTTGCTCATCGCATTCCCTTTTCAAAACAACACACCCGGCACCTCATGGTCCGGGTGAAGGAAACGCGCCCTCCTCTGGCCTCCGTTTTCGAGACCTGACAGGGTTTTCCCACGCAACGCGGCGGAAAACCCACGGGACACGTCAGTTCAAACAAAACCAGAAACCAAGGCACCGGTCTTGCGCATACAAAACAAACACCGGACATCGCTGCCCGGCGTTGGCGGCTGGTTAAACCGAGATTTAACCGGTGTCAAGCTTGTGAGTGGCGCGGCGCAACGCAACCCTATAGCGTTCACGACGTTATGCGATGCCGGATGTGGCGGGAGGTTTGCGCCAACGGCACCAGGAAGGGATCTGGAGCTAGAGGAGTCCATCAGCATGAAGAAGTTCTTCCTTACCTTGGCCGGTGCCGCGGTATTGGCCGGATCGATGGCGGTGGCGCCGGAACCGGCCATGGCGCGCCATTGGCACGGCCATAAACAGGTCTGCCGCATCATCGTGAAGAAAAGGGTGGTGTGGCGGCATGGCCACCGCAGGGTGATCGTCGAGCGGATACGGCGCTGCCATCGCTGGTAAGGCAAAACATCCGCCTACGGACTTTGCACTAGAAACAAGGCCCGCGGTTCCGCTGCGGGCCTTGTTTGCTTGGGTCGGCGTTTCACGAACGACACTCAGTCTTTCGACTTCTTTTCAGGCAGCCCTTTACGCTTGGTCTCGGCGAATTCCTCAAGCTGCTTTTCGCTCATGGATTCGTACATTCCTTTGGAAGCGCCTTTGAGCTCGCTCTTTTTCGTCTCGCCGCGCTTGGCGGAGAGTGCGGCGCCGGCGGCTTTCTGCTGGGCTTTCGAGGTGGCTGGCATGGCGGTTCTCCTTTGCTATCAGGCAGGGAGAACGCCGCTCTTCGAGGGCGGTTCCAGTGCCGATGGCCCCGTTTCTCGTCCGATCGCCGCCGGTCAGGCAGCCAGCTTTGGCGAATTCGTCGGCAGCCTTCCCGTGTCCGAAACCCTAGTGTAGGACGGCTGAATGAAGTCTCTGACAGACCCCTCACAAGCGCTCTCCACCGGCCTGGCGAAAATCCGCACCGAATTCCACGTGCCGGATGGATTTCCGGCTGACGTGATGGCCACGGCGGAGGCGGCGGCCAGACGCGTGCCGAACCAGCATGCCGATCGAACGGACATGCCCTTCGTTACGCTCGATCCGGCGGCCTCCACCGATCTTGACCAGGCGTTCTGGATCGAGGCAAGCGGCGGCGATCTTCTCTTGTATTATGCCATTGCCGACGTTGCATGGTTCGTCGAGGACGGCGACGCGCTAGATCGCGAAGCCTGGACGCGAGGCGAGACGCTGTACCTGCCGGACGGCAAGGCCGGACTCTATCCGCCGGCTATTGCCGAGGGCGCGGCGAGCCTGTTGCCGGACGGACCACGTCCAGCCGTGATCTTCACCGTTCGGGTCGCTAAGGATGGCGCGGTAAAGTTGGACGGCGCGGAGCGGGCAATCATCCAAAGCCGCGCGAAGCTCGCCTATGACAGCGTAAAGGCCTCCGACGTTCCGGCCGACTTCGCCGAAATGGCGCGGCGCATGGCAGCAAACGAAGAGCGTCGTGGCGCGTCGCGCGTCGACCCGCCCGAGCAGGAGGTGGAAAGGCTTGCCGATGGCAGCTTCCGGCTTTCGTTCAGACCGATCCTGCAATCCGAACAAGACAACGCCGCGCTTTCACTGGCCGCCAATATGGCGATCGCCGACGCCATGTTCGCGCACAAGACCGGCTTGTTCCGTGTAATGTCTGGGCCGGATGCTTCCAAGGTGCAGAGACTGCGCAACGCGGCACGGGCGCTCGGTCTGTCCTGGCCGGCCTCAACCAGCCTGCGCGACTACCAGCACACACTCGATCCGGCTGATCCGAAACAGGCGGCGTTGATGCTGGAAATCCGCCGCGCGGGCAATGGCGCGTCCTACCAGCCCTACCAGGACGGTGTCGTTCCCTGGCATGAGGCGATGGCTGCGACCTATGCCCATGCAACCGCGCCACTCAGGCGATTGGCCGATCGCTATGTCGTGCGCTGCGCGCTGGCTATCGCCAACGGCCAGCCCGTGCCGCAGGCTGTCACCGATGCGTTCGCCGGACTGCCGAAGGTGATGGGACGTGGGGATGCCCGCGCTTCGCAAATCAACCATGCGGCCATCGACCTTGCCGAGGCGGTGATGCTCAGGGGACGCGAAGGGGAAACGTTCAAGGCCGTCGTCACCGACTTCGTCGACCATGGCGTGCGCGTTCAGCTTGCCGACATGCCTGTCGTTACCACCGTAAAGGCCTCCGGTCTCAGGCAGGGCGACGGCGTGACGCTAAAGCTGGCCTCGGCCGATCCGGATCAACGCAGCATCGTCTTCGAACCTGTTTGAGCAGCTGGCGTTCCGCCGCTTGGGTCTTGATTTTATGCATGTCGTTTTCCCAAAACCGAGGTCACTTTTGGGCGACATGCATTACCTCACGGACAGTCCAAAGCCTTGCATCAGCCGGCCGACGGCGAAATCCGCCTTGCCTGACGTAAAGACGGCGATGTCGGGCTCGCCTTGCGGCAGCGCCCCGTCGACGGGCGGCAAGAGCGAAAGGGCACGCCTTGCGATCGCTTCGGCCGGATCGATCCAGTCGACCGGCCATGGCGCGGTCTTGCGCATGCGGTTGACCAGGAACGGATAGTGCGTGCAGGCCAGCACGACAATGTCGGTCCTGAGCCCCTCATGTTCCATGAAACAGGGCGCGATCTCGGCGCGCACGGCTTCCTCGTCGACAAAGCCCTCGCGCATATAGACTTCGGCAAGGCCCGCCAGCCTGTCGCTGCCAACCAGGCGGACATGGCATTTCTGCGCCCATTTGCTGATCAGGTCGCGCGTGTATTGCCGCTTCACCGTACCCGGCGTCGCCAGCACGGAGACCAGACCGGAGCGGGTGCGCTCCGCCGCCGGCTTGACCGCCGGCACGGTGCCGACGAAGGGATGGCCGGGAAACCTCTCGCGCAGCGCATCGATCACCAGCGTCGAGGCGGTGTTGCAGGCGATGACGGAAATCGCAGGCGCAAACTGGTCGAGCAATTTGGCGAAGAGTTCGAGTATGTGGGTGCGCAGTGCCGGTTCTTCCCAGGCGCCGAAAGGAAAGGCCGCGTCGTCCGCGACATAGACGAAGCGCCGGTCCGGCATCAGCACGCGCGCCTCGCGCAGCACGGTCAGCCCGCCGACGCCGGAATCGAACATCAGGATCGGCTGGTCAGTCATTGTCGGTTCCCTTGCCGCCCAGCGGCGGCGCGTCCTCATCGTCACCCATAGGCTTGTGCGCCTGGCGATCTGCCTCTGCCTTGCCGGCGCGCGCGGCGGCCGGAAGCCGCCTTGGATCATCGCCCGGCGAGCCGTCGCCGCGCGGCATTGCCGGCGAAAATCTGTCAAGCGAGGAGATGATGCCGCGCAGCACCTTCAGCTCCGGCTCGGCAAAGCCGGCGCGCGTCAGCACGGCGCGCAGATTGTCGACCATCTTGGGCTTCTTCGGCGCCGGCCGGAAATAGCCGCGCGCTTCCAATGCGCCTTCGAGATAGGCAAAAAGGCCGTGCAGCTCTTCCTTGCTGGCCGGCTTCATCTGCGGCCCGGTGAAATTGGTCTTGGTCTCGTCCTCGAGGCCGGACTTCATCCACTCATAAGACATCAGCAGCGCGGCCTGTGCGATGTTGAGCGAGGAGAAATCGGGATCGACGGGAAAGGTGACGATCTCGTCGGCGAGCCCGACCTCGTCATTGTAGAGACCGAAGCGCTCGCGGCCGAACAGGATGCCGGTGCGCTGCCCCATGCCATGGCGGGCGCGCAGCACCCTGCCCGCTTCCACCGGCCCGCGCACAGCCTTGAAGCCGTCGCGCTGCCTGGCGGTTGTGGCGAAAACGAAATTCAGGTCGGCAAGCGCCGAGGCCAGATCGTCGAACACCTTCACGGCGTCGATGACATGGTCGGCACGGCTGGCGGCGGCGCGCGCCTTCTCGCTCGGCCAGCCGTCTCGCGGATTGACCAGACGCAGTTCCGACAGGCCGAAATTGGCCATGGCGCGCGCGACCATGCCGATGTTCTCGCCGAGCTGCGGCTCGACGAGGATTATCGCCGGACCGCCGGGGCCACGCTGAAAGTCTGTTCCGGTCATGTGTTCCAGATGATTGCGCTACGAGGTCACCGCGTCCTGCCATATCGATACGGCTTTTTGAAGAGTTGTCGGTGACCTGGCGACAAATAGCCTTGTCTCGCCACCCCTGTGTTTGCGCGAGAAATCCAAATTCGCTCCATCGGCGGGCTCGAGCAAATGGTCACGCGCCCGTACAAGCAGACCAGCCATGTGCTCCTTCTTCTCAAGAGATGGTGGAGATGTGGGCATCGCGGCACTCTGGCGACGACAAGCTATCCAACCCTATACTCCCTGATGGCCCGGCCTTACTCTTCTTATCGGCAACATCTTCCGGTTAAAGAAATAACCTATTAGCTATATGTATATTTAAATACAGCGATGCGCCTGTCGCTGTGACATAATCTTAGGAAATTGCAATATCAAAACCGCTTGGGGTCAAGCTGTATCGGAGAATGCATTTTGAAGACGGAGCGTGTCTTGCACGCTCCTGTCATTTATCTATGCCCCAAGCGTCTCGACACGGGTTTTCAATGGCCGACACGGGTGTTGGCCAAACGTCAGGAGGGGCAAATGAACGTCTTACGATTTTTCCTTTCAATCGCTGTGTTGCTTCTGGCATCAGTCTTCCTGATTGCTCCGGCTTCCGCGCAAGCGACCCGCACCTGGGTTTCCGGCGTCGGCAACGATGCCGATCCATGCAGCCGAACGGCACCTTGCAAGACGTTTGCCGGCGCCATCTCGAAGACGGCGACGGCCGGCGAGATCAACTGTCTGGACCCGGGCGGATTTGGCGCGGTCACCATCACCAAATCCATCACCATCGACTGCAGAACGACTGAAGGCGGTGTGCTTTCGGCGCTCGTGAACGGCATCATCATAAACACGCCTGTCGGCTCCGTCGTGCATCTTCGCGGTCTCGACATAGACGGCGCGGGCACCGGACTCGACGGCGTGCGGATGACCGGCCAAGGTCAACTGCATATCGAGGACTGCAACATCGAGCGGGTGACCAGCAATGGCGTCGAATTTCTTCCCAACGGTGCCAGCGAACTCTACATAATCAATACGCGGATAGCCGAGGCGGCCGGTGGCGCCATTCTCATCAAAACGACTGGCGCCATTGGCATCAATGCCATCCTGTCCAGAGTGGAACTGACCAACAGCGCCAATGGCATTCTTGTCGACGGCACCGGCAACACCTCTGCCATGAATATGGCACTGACCGACAGCCTGGTCAGCGGCAACACCGGCAACGGAGTGGCGGTCAAGTCCGTCGCCGCGGCATCGTCGGTACGCGCGACGATCGTCAACACCACGATCAGTTCCAATGCCGGCGTCGGCGTCAACGCCAACGGCGCCGCCGCCAGCGGCGCCGGCAGCGCCATCGCCTTTCTCGGCGCCTCGACGGTGTTCGGCAATGTCACCGGGGTCAGCAACACCGGCAGCGGCGCCGTCCAGTCGTTCAAGAACAACATGATCTCCGGCAACGTGGCCGACGGCACGCCGATCACGGCCTTCCCCGGCCCTGGCGGCACGCCGCTGCAATAAGCGCCTGCCGCCTGCGTGCGGCAGCATGAAACAAAGGCGATGCCGCCTGCCTCTCGATGGGCGGTGCGGCATCGGTTTTGTTCACGATTGCAGGATCGGTTCACCGTTCGCGGAAACGCCGAACCGCTCCGTCCCCTTGTTTTGCGGCAATTTCGAACGAAAAACCGCTTCACACTTTTCCTGGAATTGCGCCAGCAGCAGCCTGCTTCCGCATTGCCCCGGTTTGCGCCGCCCGGATCGCTTTGCTATAGGCGAAGTCCCTATCCTGGCGGGGCCGACCCGCCATCCCCCAACTGTTGAACGAGGCATTCTTTCCATGGCGAAGATCAAGGTGGCGAACCCGGTCGTCGAACTCGACGGCGACGAGATGACCCGCATCATCTGGCAGTTCATCAAGGACAAGCTGATCCACCCTTATCTCGACCTCAAGCTCGAATATTACGATCTCGGCATCGAGCATCGCGACGCCACCAACGACCAGGTGACCATCGATTCGGCCAACGCCATCAAGAAATACGGCGTCGGCGTGAAATGCGCGACGATCACCCCCGACGAACAGCGCGTCGAGGAGTTCAAGCTGAAGAAGATGTGGAAGTCGCCGAACGGCACCATCCGCAACATCCTCGGCGGCACCATCTTCCGCGAGCCGATCATCATGAAGAACGTGCCGCGCCTGGTGCCGGGCTGGACCAAGCCGATCATCGTCGGCCGCCACGCCTTCGGCGACCAGTACCGCGCCACCGATTTCCGCTTCCCCGGCAAGGGCAAGCTGACGATCAAGTTCGTCGGCGAGGACGGAAAGGTGATCGAACATGACGTGTTCGACGCGCCCGGCGCCGGCGTCGCCATGGCCATGTACAATCTCGACGAGTCGATCCGCGAATTCGCCCGCGCCTCGCTGAATTACGGCCTGCTGCGCAACTATCCGGTCTATCTGTCGACCAAGAACACCATCCTCAAGGCCTATGACGGCCGCTTCAAGGACATTTTCCAGGAAGTCTACGAGGCTGAATTCGAGGCCGAGTTCAAGGCGAAGAAGCTGTGGTACGAGCACCGCCTGATCGACGACATGGTGGCCTCGAGCCTGAAATGGTCGGGCGGCTATGTCTGGGCCTGCAAGAACTACGACGGCGACGTGCAGTCCGACACGGTGGCGCAGGGCTTTGGCTCGCTCGGCCTGATGACCTCGGTGCTGATGACGCCGGACGGCAAGACGGTGGAAGCCGAAGCCGCGCACGGCACCGTCACCCGCCACTACCGCCAGCACCAGAAGGGCGAGGAAACCTCGACCAATTCGATCGCCTCGATCTTCGCCTGGACGCGCGGGCTGGCGCACCGCGCCAAGCTCGACGACAATACCGAGCTGAAGCGCTTTGCCGAGACGCTGGAAAAGGTCTGCATCCAGACCGTCGAGTCCGGCTTCATGACCAAGGACCTGTCGCTCTTGATCGGCCCCGACCAGCCCTGGCTCTCGACCACCGGCTTCCTCGACAAGATCGACGAGAACTTGCAGAAGGCCATGGCCTAAGAACCCAGCTTTACACATGCCGAAGGCTCCGAAAGGGGCCTTCGCTTTTTTTGGGCCAGCGAAAGCGAAGGGCTGACAGCATGACCAAGCCGATCCTCTATGGCGCGGACTACAGCGTCTATGTGCGCATCGCGCGGATGGCGCTGGAGGAGAAGGGCATCGACTACGAACTCGTGCCGCTCGACATCTTCGCCGCCGAGGGCATCCCGGCCTGGTATCTCGAACATCACCCGTTCGGCCGCATCCCGGCTTTCGAGCATGACGGTTTTCGCCTTTTCGAGACGAATGCGATTACCCGCTATGTCGATGAGGCTTTCGACGGTCCGGCGCTGCAGCCCGCCGATACGCGTGGCCGCGCCAGGATGGGCCAGATGACGGGCATGCTCGACGCTTATGGCTACCGCGCCATGGTCTGGGACGTTGCCGTCGAGCGGCTCGAAAAGCCAGAGCCGGATGAGACCCTGATCGCTAGCGGCCTGAGCCAGGCCCAAACGGTCCTCAGGGTACTCACCTCACTCAAGGCTCCCGGACCTTGGCTCCTCGGCGATCACGTGACACTGGCCGACCTGCATGCCGCGCCGATCATCGCATATTTCCTCAAGGTTGCCGACGGGCAGAAGCTGCTGGCCGAGTTTCCCGAGATTCAGGCCTGGTGGGACCGCATCGCGGCCAGACAAGCCTTTGCCATGACCGAAAAGGCCGATTGAGAGCCAAGGCGGCGCTAAAACCCTATCTCGGGCCGGGTCACCATCAGCCAGAGAATGGCAAGCACGGCGGCGAAAGCCGGCAAGCCGCAAGCAAACCAGATGCGAAACAGGCGTTTCTCTTCGGCGGGCAGCGGCGCGTTTTCGATGGCGGCCTGCCGCGCCAGGTTGCGGATCCGGATCTGAATCCAGACGACCGGCAGCCAGAACAGGCCGGTGACGACATAAAGCAGCAAGGACAGAACGATCCAGCCTTCGTTGAGCGGCCAGCCCAGTGCCTGAGCCAGCAGCACGCCCGTGATCGGCTGCACGATGACGGCGGTCGCCGTAAAAATCGTGTCGGCGATGACGACCGTGCCCGCGACATGGGCGACGAGGTCGGCGCGTCCGCTGCGTTGCGCCATTAGCATGAAGAAGGCGATGCCGGCGCCAGTGCCGAACAGAACCGTGGCGCCGATAACATGCGCCCAGCGCAATATGTCGGCCCAGAGGCTCATCGCTCGTCGAGCACCGCGAGCGCCACCAGCACTAGGCAAAGCGCCGGGATCGTCTTGACCAGCGGTCCCAGTGGATCGAGCCATAGGCCGGGGACAAGGAGCGTCGCGCCCGCCAGATAGGACAGCGTGATCGCAATCATCGCCAGCAGCGCGTGCCGGGCCAGGGATCGAACCACGACAGCCGCGCCAACCAGGATATCCGCAGCACTTCCGACGAGAACCAAGATGTGAGCGAGGCTCGCCGAGACGCCGTGCGAAACAAGGATATCCGCCGCTGCCTCTTGCCGGATCAGACCGACGACACCCGAAACAAGCCAAAACAAGGACAGGCAAGCGAAGATGACAGGCTTTGCCAGCCAGAGGCGGCCGAACCATCGTTCCTGGACATTGGCGGACATATCGGCCAGCGTTGCTTCCAGCGGCTGAAGCGGACGGCCGGAAATTCGGTTCCAAGCCGCTGCGTCGCCCGTGACGCCGCGCGCCACGGCAGCAAGGGCTGCGCTGCGCAGCGGGGACCGCCAGCCGAGAATGCCAAGCATATCGGCAACCGCGCCCGCAAGCCGGCCGAGAATGGCAGGCATCGGCACCACTCTTGCGGGCTGCAGGCCAAGCCACGCACGCAAGGCGGTCAAGACCTCGGCGAGCGGTCTGGCATTGGCTTCAACGAGATCGACGGCAAGTCGGGGCGGCAGCGATCCGGCGACCGCCCGTGACACCGCTTCGGCAACGTCGGTGACCGCCACGGTCTGGATCGGCTGGCGCGTCATGACGGCCGGAACAAAACCCGGAAATGTCGCAAGGGCACGCAGAAGTGCCGTTCCGCCATAGGCGGCGGGCGCGATCACCAGGCCCGGCCGCAGGATGGTCCACGCCAGCGAGGAGCTTGCGACGGCCTGGTCGCCTTGCGCCTTGGTGCTGAAGAAAGGATTTGCCGAAGCGAGATCGGCGCCGATCGCGGAGATCTGCGCAAAGCGGTGAACACCGGCCTGTTCGCAGGCAGCAACGAGTGCCACCACCGAGCCCCGATGAACAGCGTCGAGGCGGTCGCGCGGGCCGTCCTGCAAGGCGCCCGCCGCATTGACCACCGCGTCCATGCCCGCAACCACCGGCAGCCAGTCTTCGGCGGCAAGCAGTTTCGACATGTCCGCCGCGATCCAGCGAACCGCGGGCCGACGCCGCCCGGCATCCTGAACATCGCGGCCGAGACCGGTCACATGATGACCGTCGCGAAGCAAACGGCCAATGACGGCGTCCCCGATCAACCCATAGCCACCGAGGACGAGAACATTCATGTCATGGCTTTCAGGCGGCTTCGAGCGCCGCCTTCACAGCCGCGATCGCATCATTGGCCTTCGAGGCATCCGGGCCGCCGGCCTGGGCCATGTCGGGCCGCCCGCCACCGCCCTGCCCGCCCAAGGCGGCGGAGGCGACGCGCACCAGGTCGACGGCGCTGAAGCGGCCGACGAGGTCGTCGGTAACGGCGACGACGACGCTTGCCTTGTTGTCCTCGCCGGCACCGACAAAGACGACGACGCCGGAGCCGAGCGAGGTCTTGCCGGCATCGGCCAGCGGCTTCAGATCCTTCGGCGAGACGCCGGAGACCGCCTTGCCGAGGAAGCCAACGCCCGCGACCGTCTCGTTCTCCGAGGGTGCACCCGCCGCGGCGCCGCCGCCCAGCGCCAGTTTCTTGCGCGCTTCGGTCAGGTCCTTCTCGAGCTTCTTGCGCTCTTCGAGCAAAGCCTCGACGCGGGCCGGCACGTCGGCGGGCGAGATTTTCAGCACGGCTGCCGCCGCCTTCAGACGCCGATCCTGCTCGTCGAGATGTTTTCTGGCCGCCTCGCCGGTCAGCGCCTCAATACGGCGCACGCCGGCGGCGACCGCGCTGTCGGAGACGACGCGGACCAGGCCGATATCGCCGGTCGCCCTGACATGCGTGCCGCCGCAGAGTTCGACCGAATAGGGCCGGTTGGCCTTGGCGCCGTGCAGGCCCGTGCCCATCGACACGACGCGTACCTCGTCGCCATACTTCTCGCCGAACAGCGCCATGGCGCCTTCCGCAATCGCGTCGTCGACCGACATCAGGCGCGTGGTCACCGGGCCGTTCTGCACGACGATTTCGTTGGCCATGCGCTCGACCTCTTCGAGTTCCTCGGCCGAGATCGGCTTGTTGTGCGAGATGTCGAAGCGCAGACGCTCGGGCGCGACCAGCGAGCCCTTCTGCGCGACATGAGTGCCCAGCACCTCGCGCAGCGCCTCGTGGATCAGGTGCGTGGCGGAGTGGTTCGCCCGCAGCCTGGTGCGGCGCGCATGGTCGACTTTGAGCTCGACGGCGGCGCCGGTCCTGACCGTGCCGCTCGCCACCTTGCCCAGATGCACGAACAGCCCGTCGGCCTTCTTCTGCGTGTCCGCGATCTCGATCGAGAACCCTTCGCCGGAGATGATGCCGGTGTCGCCCATCTGGCCGCCGGACTCGCCATAGAAAGGCGTCTGGTTGACGACCACCGCAACGGCATCGCCCTTTCCGGCGCTGTCGACGGTCTTGCCGTCCTTGACCAGCGCCTGGATCAGGCCTTCCGCCTGCTCGGTCTCGTAACCGAGGAATTCGGTGGCGCCGGTCTGTTCGCGCACGGAGAACCACACCGTCTCAGTGGCGGCCTCGCCAGACCCGGTCCAATGCTTGCGCGCCTCGGCCTTCTGCTGCTCCATCGCATTGGTGAAGCCGGCAAGATCGACCGAGATGTTGCGCTGGCGCAGCGCGTCCTGCGTCAGGTCAAGCGGGAAACCGTAGGTGTCATAAAGCTTGAAAGCCGTCTCGCCATCCAACATGTCGCCGGCATGCAGCGTTTCCGTCGCCTCGGAGAGCAGGCCGAGGCCGCGCACCAGCGTCTTGCGGAAGCGCGTCTCCTCGAGCTTCAGCGTCTCGGTGATCAGCTGTTCGCCGCGCAGCAGCTCGGGATAGGCCTGGCCCATCTCGCGCACCAGAGCCGGCACCAGCTTCCACATCAGCGGTTCGTTCGCGCCGAGCAGCTGCGCGTGGCGCATGGCGCGGCGCATGATGCGGCGCAGCACATAGCCGCGGCCTTCGTTCGAAGGCAGCACGCCGTCGGCGACCAGGAAGGACGACGAGCGCAAATGATCGGCAATGACGCGGTAGGAGGCCACCGTTTCCGCGTCAGGCGCGCGCCCGAGCGCGGAGGACGCCGCATCGATCAAATGCCGGAACAGGTCGGTTTCGAAAACGCTTTCCACGCCCTGCAGGATGGAGGCCATGCGCTCCAGCCCCATGCCGGTGTCGATCGACGGGCGCGGCAGGTCGATGCGCTCCTCCTTCGTCACCTGTTCATATTGCATGAACACCAGGTTCCAGAATTCGAGGAAGCGATCACCATCCTCTTCGGGGCTGCCGGGAGGACCGCCCCAGATGTGCTCGCCGCGATCGATGAAGATTTCCGAGCACGGCCCGCAGGGACCGGTGTCGCCCATCGCCCAGAAATTATCCGAGGTCGCGATGCGGATGATGCGATCATCCGAGAAGCCGGCGATCTTCTTCCAGAAGCCGGCCGCCTCATCGTCGGTGTGATAGACAGTGACCAGCAGCTTGTCCTTCTTCAGCCCGAACTCCTTGGTGATCAGGTTCCAGGCAAGCTCGATGGCACGCTCCTTGAAGTAATCGCCGAAGGAGAAATTGCCGAGCATTTCGAAGAAGGTCAGGTGGCGCGCGGTGTAGCCGACATTGTCGAGGTCGTTGTGCTTGCCGCCGGCGCGAACGCTCTTCTGGGCGGTGGTGGCGCGCGAATAGGACCGCTTCTCCAGACCGGTGAAGACGTTCTTGAACTGCACCATGCCGGCATTGGTGAACATCAATGTCGGATCGTTGCGCGGCACGAGCGGGCTCGAGGCCACGACCTCGTGGCCCTCCTTGCGGAAATAGTCGAGAAAGGTCGACCGGATCTCGTTCACGCCACTCATGACTGCTGCCTTTTCGCGAAAACCGCCGGCGCGGCCGGCGGAAACTGGTGTCTGCTTTCCAGAAATAGACTTGGCCTTTTAGCGGGCACGCTCCAGCCTGTCCAGAAACACGGAACTGGGCCAATCCTGGGAGTCTATTGGCCCCAAAAACGAAAACCGCCGGCGCGAAGGCCGGCGGTTTTGGACGCGGTACTAAAGAACTCGATTACTTAAGCATCAGGTCATAGGCCGACTTTATGGCCGAACTCTGTCCGTTGCCCTACATCGCGCCGGCTTCGTCCTCAAAACCGTCGTCGCCGCCTTCAGACCCGCCATTTTCGAGGAACTTTTCGGCGATCAGCCCGGCATTCTGCCTGAGCGCCAGTTCGATCTCGCGTGCCGTATCGGGATTGTCGCGCAGGAACAGTTTTGCATTTTCGCGGCCCTGGCCGAGGCGTTGCGAATTGTAGGAGAACCAGGCGCCGGACTTCTCGACCACGCCGGCCTTGACGCCGAGATCAACCAGCTCGCCGGTCTTGGACACGCCCTCGCCATACATGATGTCGAACTCTACCACCTTGAAGGGCGGCGCCAGCTTGTTCTTGACCACCTTGACGCGGGTCTGGTTGCCGACGACCTCGTCGCGGTCCTTGACCGAGCCGATGCGTCGAATGTCGAGGCGCACCGACGCGTAGAATTTCAGCGCGTTGCCGCCGGTCGTGGTCTCGGGCGAACCGAACATGACGCCGATCTTCATGCGGATCTGATTGATGAAGATGACCATGGTGTTGGATCGCGAGATCGAGGCGGTCAGCTTGCGCAGCGCCTGGCTCATCAGGCGGGCCTGCAGGCCGGGCAGCGAATCGCCCATCTCGCCCTCGATTTCGGCGCGCGGCGTCAGTGCCGCAACCGAATCGACCACCAGCACGTCGATGGCGCCGGAACGCACCAGCGTGTCGCAGATCTCCAGCGCCTGCTCGCCGGTGTCGGGCTGCGAGATCAGCAGGTTTTCAAGATCGACGCCGAGCTTGCGGGCATAGACCGGGTCGAGCGCGTGTTCGGCGTCGACGAAGGCGCAGATGCCGCCCTTCTTCTGGGCTTCGGCCACCGTGTGCAGCGCCAGCGTCGTCTTGCCCGAGCTTTCCGGCCCGTAGATCTCGATGATGCGGCCGCGCGGCAGGCCACCGACGCCGAGCGCGATGTCGAGGCCGAGCGAGCCGGTCGGCACCGTTTCGATCTCGACGACCTGCTCGTTCGCGCCGAGCCGCATGATCGAGCCCTTGCCGAAAGCCCGCTCGATTTGCGACAGCGCCGCATCCAGAGCCTTTGATTTGTCCACTGCCTTATCCTCTACAAGCCGCAAAGAATTCTGAGCCATGATACATCACCCCTTGGTCGTCAATGAAGGCCGGACAATCCGTAATCCCTGCCATTTTGTACCTTTTTTGTTCTCGTTTGGCAAGAGGGATCAAATATCTGAAAAACAAGTCATATCCGTATTTGTTCTTTTTTCGTACCAAGAGATCGAACAGGAACGCGCCCCACATTGGGCCAGACTGTTCGATTGTATCGATCCGCCGAATCGCCATCTTGCTGGCGAAGGTCTGCGGCGCAGTCTAGCGCTTGTGCAGTCGCAATAACAAAGGGCATATCGCCAGCATGGTGAAATCCATAGAGATACTGGCCGTGGGCGGCGCCCATATCGACCGGCGTGGCCAGGTGTCCGGCGCCTACGTGCCGGCCGCGTCCAATCCCGGCACGATGCGCGAGGATGTCGGCGGCGGCGTGTTCAACGCGCTGCGCAGCACGGTGCGGCGCGGCGTATCGGGCTCGCTGATGTCGATGCGCGGCGGCGATGCCGGGGCCGACACCATTTCGCGAGCCATCGCCGAGGCAGGCATCGCAGACCTGTCGGCGGTCTTCCTCGACCGCACGACGCCGAGCTATACGGCGCTGATCGATCGCGAGGGCGAGTTGATCGTCGGCTTCGCCGACATGGCGCTGTACGATCTGGCGTTTCCCAAGCAGATGAGGCGCTCCAAGGTCCGCGAGGCGATCGCAGCCGCCGATGCCATACTGTGCGATGCCAATCTGCCGTCTTCGGCACTGGAGCGGCTGGTTTCGCTTGCCGCCGGCAAGCCGGTCTATGCCATTGCCATTTCGCCGGCCAAGGTCGTGCGGCTGATACCGGTGCTCGGCGCGCTGGCACTGGTCTTCATGAACCGGCGCGAGGCCGTCGCGCTGGCCGGCGTCAATGCAAATGCCGCCGAGCGAGACGTCGTCGACGGTTTGCGATGCAGCGGCCTTGCCAGCGGCGTCGTGACGGCAGGCAGCGCGCCCGTGCTGGGTTTCGACGAGACAGGCGCTTTTTCGATCCAACCGCCTGCCCCCAGAAAAGTCGCCGACGTCACCGGCGCCGGCGACGCGCTGGCGGGTGCGACGGTGGCAGCCTTGCTGCGCGGCCTGCCGCTGCGCCAGGCCTTGCGCGAAGGCGTCGCGGCGGCGACGCTGGCCATCGAAAGCGCCGACGCCATCCCTGATTTTACCGCGGCAAGCTTCGCGGAAGCGCTGGCACTTGTGCCGGACGCGCAGGAAGTGGCATGAGACCGGCAAATTCATAGTGCCGCTGTATTGCCGGCATGCGCCGCACCGCGAGTTGGAGATCCAGATGAGCCCCGAAACCGCCCGCCCCTTCATCGACATCCACGCACCGGTGGCGCAAGCCCTGGCCGCCGGGCGCCCGGTTGTGGCGCTGGAAAGCACCATCATCACCCATGGCATGCCCTACCCCGACAATGGCGCCATGGCGGCCAATGTCGAGAAGATCATCAGCGACGGCGGCGCCATACCGGCGACGATCGCCGTGGTTGGCGGCCGCATCAAGATCGGCCTGTCCGACGGCGAGCGCGAATCGCTGGCCATGACCGGTGACGCCATGAAGCTGTCGCGCGCCGACCTCGGCTTTGCCGTCGCGCAAGGGCGCACGGGTGGCACGACAGTCGCCGCCACCATGATCGCGGCTGAAATGGTCGGGATAAAAGTGTTCGCCACCGGCGGCATTGGCGGCGTGCACAAGGGCGCCGAGAAGAGCTTCGACATCTCCGCCGATCTCGACGAATTGGCGCGCACGCCGGTCATCGTCGTCTCGGCCGGCGCCAAGGCGATCCTCGACATCGAAAAGACGCTGGAAGTGCTGGAGACGCGAGGCGTGCCTGTCGTCGGCCATGGCTGCGAGACCATGCCCGCCTTCTGGTCGCGGCAGTCGCCGTTCCGCGCCCCGCTGACCCTTTATAAGCCCGAAGAGATCGCGCATTTCTTCCGGACGCGGCAGGCACTGGGCTTGGGTGGCGGCATGTTGATCGCCAATCCGGTGCCGGAAAACCACGAAATCCCTGCTGAAGAGATGGCGGGCTATATCGACGCCGCGCAAAAGGCGGCCGAGGCGCTCAACGTGACCGGCAAGGCGGTGACGCCGTTCCTTCTGGGAAAAATCCTGGAGTTGACCGGCGGCCGCAGCCTCAAGACTAATATCGCGCTGGTCGAAAACAATGCGCGGCTGGCTGCCGAGATCGCCAAGGCGCTGTAGTTCACTTGCCTGCGCGCCGCCCTGCCTCATAGGCGCGGCGCGCCCACACCGTCATCTCGTCGGGATCGTCAAAGGCGCTGTCGGGAATGCTCCAATAGGGCATGGCGACCAGCTTGCCGTGGCGCTTGCCGGTATAGGCCCATTGCTTGCAGCCCTCGGCTTCGAAATCGGGCGCGCTTTGCTCGTCGGCCTTGAGCAGCAACTCGCCGCGCAGCACGATGGCGACGATGACGCCGTCGAAATAGATGCCCTTCCCGCCGAACAGCCGGCGAATGCTGACCGGGCCTAGCCCTGAGAACAGTTCGGCGATGCGTTCATTGTCCATGCCGCAATCATGTCACCGGCATTTGACATTGTCATCGCGCAACGAAAATCATGCTGACAGGTTGACCATTCCGTCGGAGTTCTTGTCATGCCGCTTCTGCTCAAGGGGTCCTGCCGCTGCAACGCCGTGCGTTTCGAGGTGGAGAGCCACACGCCCGTACCGTTCATGCTGTGCTACTGCTCGATCTGCCGCAAGCAGCAGGGCGGCGGTGGTTTCGCCATCAATCTCGGCGCCGACTACGAAACGCTGAACATCAGGGGTAAGCGGAACCTTGGCGTCTACCGTGCCGAGATCGAGGACGACGAGCATCCTCATTGCGAGGTCTCGACCGGCGAGCGCAATTTCTGCCGCAAATGCGGGTCGGCGCTCTGGCTTTACGACCCGACATGGCCGGAGTTGGTGCACCCCTTCGCCTCGGCGATCGACAGCGACCTGCCGAGGCCGCCTGAAAAGGTGCATCTGATGTTGAAATACAAGGCGAACTGGGTCGAACCCGATATCGGCAAAGGCGACAAGACGTTCGACGTCTACCCCGAGGAATCGATCGCCGACTGGCACAAGCGGATGGGGATGTGGGTGGATTAGCGGCCTTCGCCCCGTTTACGGGGACAAGATGAGGCTAGCCGCGGCAGCGCCAACCTTGGAGGGGCCAGTGCTGCCCCTCACCCATCACTTCGTGACACCTTCTCCCCGCAGACGGGGCGAAGTAAGATCAGGCCGAAGCGCGTGCTTCGGCCAGCGCCTTGAGGTCGGCCGGCTTGAGTTCGACCGACTCGCCGCAGCCGCAGGCCGAACTCTGGTTCGGGTTGTGGAAGGTGAAGCCGGTGCGCAGCGCGGTCTGCTCGAAATCCATCTCGGTGCCGAACAGGAAAAGCGCGGCCTCCGGCGCCACATAGACATGGGCGCCGTCGCGTTCGATGTGATCGTCCTTGGTGCTGGGCTCGGTCACCAGGTCGACCGTATATTCCATGCCGGCGCAGCCGCCCTTCTTGATGCCGAGGCGGATGCCGTGCGCGTTGTCTCGGGTAGCCACGATCTCGCGCACCCGGTCTGCGGCCTTTTCGGTCATCGTGATGACGGCGAAGCGTCCCATTCTCTTTCCTTCTCCATTCCATGCAGGTTAAAGGCCTGCCGAATGATTCCTCACCTAAAATGGTGAAGTTTTACCCCTGGCGCAAGTGTACCAGGCTCGACGCTAGTACCACCCCACCGCCACCTGCGCTTCTTCCGACATACGGTCGGGCGACCAGGGCGGGTCGAAGGTCATGTTGACCTCGACGCCGGACACGCCTTCGACGGCGCCGACGGCATTTTCGACCCAGCCCGGCATTTCACCGGCCACCGGGCAACCCGGCGCGGTCAGCGTCATGTCGATCTTGACCGAGCGGTCGTCCTCGATGTCGATCTTGTAGACGAGGCCGAGCTCGTAGATGTCGGCCGGAATTTCCGGGTCGTAGACCGTCTTCAGCGCCGACACGATGTCGTCGGTCAGCCGCGCCAGTTCGTCGGCGGGAATGGCCGAGGCCGATACGATGCCATTTGCAGCCGTTTCCGGCGCGGTCTCTTCGGTTGTGCTCACATCGTCCATGGTCGTCATCACCCAAAGAACTTTCGCGCTTTTTCAAGCGCCTCGGCCAAAGCGTCGACTTCGGCCCTGGTATTGTACATGCCGAACGATGCCCTGCATGTGGAGGTTACACCAAAGCGTTTCAACAGCGGCTGGGCACAATGGGTGCCGGCCCGCACTGCCACGCCCTGCCTGTCTATCACCATCGACACGTCATGGGCATGAATGCCTTGCAGTTCGAAGGAAATGATCGCGCCCTTGCCCGGCGCATCGCCGAAGATGCGCAGCGAGTTGATGGCGCGCAGCCGCTCGTGCGCGTAGGTCTTGAGGTCTTCCTCGTGCGCCGCGATCCGTTCGCGGCCGATCTTTTCCATGTAGTCGAGGGCGGCACCCAGCCCGATCGCCTGGACGATCGGCGGCGTGCCGGCCTCGAAGCGATGCGGCGGCTCGTTGTAGGTAACGATGTCTTCCGTCACCTCCTCGATCATCTCCCCGCCGCCCATGAAGGGGCGCATGCCCTGGAGAATGTCCTTCTTGCCGTAGAGCACGCCGATGCCAGACGGACCGTAGACCTTGTGGCCGGTGAAGACGAAGAAGTCGCAGTCGAGATCCTGCACGTCGATCGGCATATGCACGGCGCTCTGGCTGCCATCGACAAGGACGGGAATACCACGCGCGTGCGCGATGCGCACGATCTCCTTGATCGGCGTCACCGTGCCCAGCGCATTCGACATCTGCGTGATGGCGACCAGCTTGGTGCGGTCGGTCAGCCGCTTCTCGAACTCCTCAATGTGGAAGACGCCGAGATCGTCGACCGGCACCCAGACCAGCTTGGCGCCCTGCCGCTCGCGGATGAAATGCCAGGGAACGATGTTGGAGTGGTGCTCCATGATCGACAGCACGATCTCGTCGCCCTCGCCGATATTGGGCATGCCATAGCCATAGGCGACGGTGTTGATCGCCGAGGTCGTGTTGGAGGTGAAGACGATGTTGTCGGTGCTCGACGCGTTGAGGAAGCGGCGCACCGTCTCGCGCGCCTTTTCATAGGCATCGGTCGCTGCGTTGGACAGGAAATGCAGGCCGCGATGGACGTTGGCGTATTCCTGGCAATAGGCATGCTGGATCGTGTCCAGCACCACCTGCGGCTTCTGCGCCGAGGCGCCATTGTCGAGGTAGACCAACGGTTTGCCATAGACTTCGCGCGACAGGATCGGGAAGTCGCGGCGGATCGCCTCGACGTCGTAGAAATCTCCGATCTTGCCTGGAGCGTTCATCATTTCACCCGTGCGTCACAAACCATTCGTCGAGTCTCGCTTCCAGCGCCTCGACGATCGTCTCGTCGTCCAGTTCCTCGATCACCTCGGCCACGAAGGCCTTGACCAGCAGACCGCGAGCCGACTTCTCGTCGACACCGCGCGCCATCAGGTAGAACAGATGGTCGTGGTCGATTTCGGTCACCGTCGCGCCGTGGCCGCAGACGACGTCGTCGGCGAAGATTTCGAGCTCCGGCTTGGTCGAGAACTCGCCATCGTCCGACAACAACAGCGTGTTGCAGGCCATCTTGGCATTCGTCTTCTGCGCATATTGGTGGACGTTGATGCGGCCCTGGAAGACGCCGCGTGCCTTGCCCGTCACCACGTTGCGGATGACCTCGGTCGAGGTCGTATGCGGCACGGCGTGGTCGAGCACCATCGTCACGTCGGAGTGGGTGTCGCCGGCCAGAAGGTTGATGCCGCGCAGCTTGAAATCAGCGCCTTCGCCCGTCGTCTTGACCATGACCTCCTGGCGCACAAGCTTGCCGCCAGCGTTCATCACGAAAAGCGTCAGTTTCGCGTTCTTGCCGATATGGGCCTTAAACTGCGCCAGATGCGTCGCCCTGTCCGGCTGCTCCTGGACGATCAGCCATGTCACCTCGGCACCCTCGCCAAGCACGAGCTGGCTGACGGAACTGACCAGCGCGGCGCCATCACCCGCCTGACGCTCGACGATAACGGCCTTGGCGCCGGCGCCGACGCGAACGGCCAGGCGCACATGGGTCTGGCCGCCGGCCTGCACATTCTGCAGCTCGATCGGCTTTTCAAGTTCCGTGCCATCGGCGATGTCGACAAAATAACCATCGGCAACGAAAGCGGTGTTCAGCGCGCCTATGGCATCGTCGCTGCCATAGGGATCGAGCCCCGGCGCGATGCTGCCATCAATCAACTTTTCCGACAGGCACTGGACGGCAACGCCCTCGATGGCCGGCACCTTTGCGTCGGACTTGCCGTTCAGGACCGGCAGAACGGCGGAGCCTTCGACGATCGGCGCGATGGCCTTGGCCATGGCGGCTGGATCGAAGTCCGGCACCACGTTCAACAGCCGGCGCAGGTCCGTGTAATGCCAGGATTCGACGCGCCGCGTCGGCAGGCCGTGCTTGATCGCCTCAATCGCGTCGTCGCGCTTCAGCATCACCGCGCCGTCGCCCGGCAGCAGCGACAGCCGGTCGCCGAACGCGTCGATCAACGCTGTCTCGGCCGGTGTCCGCTGCGGTTGTGTGTGCATATTCATCAGTCTTGCCTCTGGCATCTCACGCGGCTTCGCCGATCACGCCGGCATAGCCATTGGCTTCGAGGTCGAGCGCCAGCGACTTGTCGCCGGACTTGATGACCTGGCCCCTGTAGAGCACGTGCACGCTATCAGGCACGATGTGCTCGAGCAGGCGCTGGTAGTGGGTGATGACCAGGAAGGCCCGGTCGGGTGCACGCAGCGCGTTGACGCCGTCGGAAACGATCTTCAGCGCATCGATGTCGAGGCCGGAATCGGTCTCGTCGAGCACGCAAAGTTTTGGCTCCAGCAGCTTCATTTGCAAAATCTCGGCGCGCTTCTTCTCGCCGCCGGAGAAGCCGACATTGAGCGGCCGCTTCAGCATCGCCATGTCCATGCTGAGCGAGGCCGCGGCTTCCTTCACCCGCTTGAGGAATTCGGGGATTTTCAGCGGCTCTTCGCCACGCGCCTTGCGCTGCTCGTTCATGGCCACTTTCAGGAATTCCATGGTCGCCACGCCCGGTATCTCCATCGGGTACTGGAAGGCGAGGAAAATGCCCGACGTGGCGCGCTCGGCCGGATCCATTTCGAGGATCGACTGGCCGTTGTAGAGGATGTCGCCTTCGGTGACTTCATAGTCCTCGCGGCCGGCAAGGATATAGGACAGCGTCGATTTGCCCGAGCCGTTCGGGCCCATGATCGCGGCGACCTCGCCGGCTTTCACCGTCAGATTCAGGCCGCGGATGATTTCGGTGCCGTCATCGACGATGCGGGCATGCAGGTTCTTGATCTCAAGCATTCTTTTGTTTCCTGAATATCTGTCCGGTCAGCCGACCGAGCCCTCAAGCGAGATACCGATCAGCTTCTGCGCCTCGACGGCAAACTCCATCGGCAGTTGCTGGATGACATCCTTGACGAAGCCATTGACGATCAGCGCGATGGCTTCCTCCTCGGGAATGCCGCGCTGCATGACGTAAAATTTCTGGTCCTCGGAAATCTTCGAAGTCGTCGCCTCATGCTCGAACTGCGCCGTCGAGTTCTTGGCTTCCATGTAAGGTACGGTATGCGCGCCGCACTGGTCGCCGATCAGCAGACTGTCGCAGTTGGTGAAGTTGCGGGCGTTGGTCGCCTTGCGGTGCGCCGAGACCTGGCCGCGATAGGTGTTCTGCGAGAAGCCGGCGGCGATGCCCTTGGAGATGATGCGGCTCGACGTGTTCTTGCCGAGATGGATCATCTTGGTGCCCGAGTCGACCTGCTGATAACCGTTGGAAACGGCGATCGAATAGAACTCACCGGAAGAGTCGTCGCCGCGCAGGATGCAGCTCGGGTACTTCCACGTGATGGCCGAACCGGTCTCAACCTGCGTCCACGAAATCTTCGAGCGGTCGCCACGGCAGTCGCCGCGCTTGGTGACGAAATTGTAGATGCCGCCCTTGCCCTCGGCGTCGCCGGGGTACCAGTTCTGCACGGTCGAATATTTGATCTCGGCGTCGTCGAGCGCCACCAGTTCGACGACTGCGGCATGCAGCTGGTTCTCGTCGCGCTGCGGCGCAGTGCAGCCTTCGAGATAAGAGACGTAAGCCCCCTCCTCGGCGATGATCAGCGTGCGCTCGAACTGGCCGGTGTTCTTCTCGTTCATGCGGAAATAGGTCGACAGCTCCATCGGGCAGCGCACACCCTTGGGCACGAAGACGAACGAGCCGTCGGTGAAGACAGCCGAATTCAGCGTGGCGTAGAAATTATCCGAGGTCGGCACGACCGAGCCGAGATATTTCTGAACCAGTTCCGGATGCTCGCGGATGGCTTCCGAGATCGAGCAGAAGATGACGCCGGCCTGCGCCAGCTCCTTCTTGAATGTGGTGACGACGGAGACGGAATCAAACACCGCGTCGACGGCGACGCGGCCGGATTTGTAGACGTTGTCGCTGGGCTCCTCGAGCTCCGAGGCGTCGGTCTTCTGCACGCCGGCGAGGATCTCCTGCTCGCGCAGCGGAATGCCGAGCTTTTCGTAGACCTTCAAGAGTTCCGGATCGACATCGCTGAGCGAGGACGGGCCGGGCGTGCTCTTGGGCGCGGCATAGTAGTAGATGTCCTGGAAATCGATCTTCGGATAGTGGACGCGCGCCCAGGTCGGCTCTTCCAGCGTCAGCCAGCGCCGATAGGCCTCCAGACGCCATTCCAGCATCCAGGACGGCTCGTCCTTCTTGGCCGAAATGAAACGGATGATGTCTTCGCTCAGGCCCTTGGGGGCCTTGTCGACAGCAATCTCGGTCTGGAATCCGTATTTGTATTGGTCGACGTCGATCTTTCGGACCCGATCGATCGTGTCCTGCACAGCAGGCATATGCGTTCTCCATCCACGCCGGGGTCAAGGCCCGGCAGTTTTCAAACTATGGCACCGCGAACGGCAGCCCCTTGAGGCGCCGGAAGTGGCGTAAGTCCCATATAGTGCGTTTCGACCGGAAATTCACCCGGCCACTTGCAAACGCACGGCTCTACCAGGCTGCGAAGCCTGAATTCCCTTTCACCGCGTCAGGCGGCCTGTTCCCTGCCCGCCCGGCGCTGGGCAATTCCCGCCAGCGCGGTTCGGAACAATTCAATGTCCTCGGCGCCCGTCGCAGCACCGATCGACACGCGCAAGGCGCCAAGACTGTCGCCATAGCCCATGGCTTTCAGCACGTGGCTCGGCCCGACCTTGCCCGACGAACAGGCGGAGCCGGCCGACAGCGCCACACCGGCGAGATCGAAGGCGATCTGCGCGGTTTCGGCCTTGATGCCCGCAATAGCGAAGAATGTCGTGTTGGCAAGCCTTGGCGCGTCGGTTCCAAAGATTTCCGCGTCTGGCGCCAGCATTTTCACGATGGCTTCGATCTCGTCGCGGTGCTGGCGCACCGCATCGATCGCCGGCAGGCCGGCCAGTGCTTCGCGCGCGGCGACACCAAAGCCTGATATGGCGGCGAGGTTTTCCGTGCCACCGCGATGGCCCTTTTCCTGGCCGCCGCCATTGATCAGGGGCTTCGGCATCATCAGATCGGCGGCGGCGACGATGGCGCCGACGCCCTTGGGACCGCCGATCTTGTGCGAAGACAGAATCAAATAATCGGCGTAACCCGCTGACATGTCGATGGAAACGCGGCCTGCGGCCTGAACGGCATCGACGACAAGAATGCCGCCAGCGGCCTTGACGATTTCGGCGATGCGATCGATCGGCTGGATCACGCCGGTCTCGTTGTTGGCGCCATGGATCGCGACCAGCGGCAGGCCATCGGCCTTGTCATGACCTGCAAGTGCCCCGGCCAAGGCCGCAAGGTCGGCAATGCCGTTGGCATCGACGCCGATGCGCGTCACCTGCCCCGCCGGGAAGCGTCCGCCATTCAACAGGCAGGGATGATCGGCCTCGCAGACGTAGAGTCGGCTCATGCGCACGCTGCCGCGCCCCATCTGCCAATCGGGGGACAGCAACGTCGAGGCGGCTTCTGTCGCGCCCGAGGTGAAAACGACATGTTCGGGCCTGGCATTGACCAGAGCCGCGACCTCGCGCCTTGCCGTCTCGATCAGGCGCCGCGCGGCGCGGCCTTCGGCATGGACCGATGACGGGTTGGCCGCCACGTCAAGCGCCGCGACCATAGCCTCGCGTGCCGCTGGAAGCAGCGGCGCACTGGCATTATAGTCGAGATAGGCGCGTTTTGCGGCCATTTTCGTCCAGTTGATCCCATCAGAAGCCATTCGGTCGTCGTATGGCGTTATTTCCTTGAAATTCCAAGGCGAGCCGTCCTATTTACGCGGCTTGCGGCGCGGGTGGCCGGGCTCGACGTCTGGCCACTCAGTTTTGAATAGTTCTAAACTAGCTTCTAAGAAGACGCTCGCCCTGCGTCAAGGCCAGAGGAAGACTCGTTCCGGGCGCCGCGCATTCGTATTACCCAAGTGGAGTATTTCATGCCTGAGGTCATTTTCACCGGTCCGGCCGGCCGCCTGGAGGGACGCTACCAGCCCTCCAAGGAAAAGAGCGCGCCGATCGCCATCGTCTTGCATCCCCATCCGCAGTTCGGCGGCACGATGAACAACAAGATCGTCTACGACCTCTTCTATATGTTCCAGAAGCGCGATTTCACCACGCTGCGCTTCAATTTCCGCGGCATCGGCCGCAGCCAGGGCGAATTCGACCACGGCACCGGCGAATTGTCGGATGCCGCCGCCGCACTCGACTGGGTCCAGTCGCTGCACCCGGATTCCAAGAGCTGCTGGGTCGCTGGCTATTCATTCGGCTCGTGGATCGGCATGCAGCTTTTGATGCGCCGGCCGGAGATCGAGGGCTTCATATCGATCGCGCCGCAGCCCAACACCTATGACTTCTCGTTCCTGGCGCCTTGCCCGTCATCGGGCCTGATCATCCATGGCGATGCCGACAAGGTGGCGCCGCCGAAGGATGTGCAAGGCCTGGTCGACAAGTTGCACACGCAGAAGGGCATCACCATCACGCAGAAGACCCTGCCCGGCGCCAACCACTTCTTCGCCAACCACGCCGATCTTTTGATCGAGGAATGCGCGGACTATCTCGATCGCCGGCTGGCGGGCGAATTGTCCGATCCGCGGCCCAAGCGGCTGAGATAAGCAGGAAAGGCGCCAGCGCCGATGTACGAGCCTCCCCATTTCCAGGAAACGCGGCCCGACGTGCTGCATGGACTGATCAGGGCGCATCCGCTCGGAATGCTGATCTCGAACGGGCCTGACGGCCCGGTCGCCAACGCCATTCCCTTCCTGCTCGACGCCGCAGCGGCGCCGAACGGTCGACTGCGGGCTCACCTGGCCAAGGCCAACCCGCACTGGCGCCTCATTGCCGACAATCCGGCGTCGCCCGTGCTCATCGTCTTCCAGGGCGCCGACGCCTATGTGACGCCCTCCTGGTACGAGACCAAGCGCGAGACCGGCAAGGTGGTGCCGACCTGGAACTACGCCATCGTGCAGGTACGCGGCACCGTAAAGGTGATCGACGACCAGGAGTGGCTGACGCGGCAGATCGGCGATCTGACCGCTTCCCAGGAAGGGACCCGCCAGGCGCCCTGGGCAGTGACCGATGCGCCGCCGCCCTTCATCCAGTCGCAGATCAAAGGCATTATCGGGCTGGAGATCGAGATCGGCGAGATCCACGGCAAGTGGAAGGTCAGCCAGAACCGCCCCGTCGCCGATCGCGCCGGCGTGGCGCAGGGGCTGGAAAGCGAAGTCGCTAACGCGTCCGACATGGCTCGCTTGGTAAGGTCCTACGGCGGCCTGGACAGCAATTAATCGGGCAACGACTTATTTTCCGGAGCAATCAGCCGGAACGATGCCTTGCGGACCGGCAACCCTGAGGGCGTCGGACGGAAGATGAAGCCGAGCCGGGCAAAGACCAGCCCGCAAGCCAGCGCGAAGGTGCAGCCAAGGCCGAAGCCGGCCACCGTATCGCTCGGATAGTGCGCGCCGACGAAAACCCTGGTCGAGGCGAGGCAGGCGGTGATCACCAGGGCGATGTACCAACGCCGCGGAAACAAGAGCAGGAGAACGCCGAACACCGCCCCCATCGTCGTGGCATGGCCGGATGGAAAACCGGCGAAGCGCGCGTCAAAGGCGAAGGGGTGCAGGGCGAGCACGCCAAAATCCTGGAAGTAGAGCGGGCGGGCCCGGCCGATCGCATATTTCAGGACATTGACCAGCAGGCCCGACAGGCCGACGGCGCTCAGCACCAGAAAAGCCAGGCAAGTCCAGTTGTAGACGAGCATCAGCGATCGCCGTGAAAGGCTGCGCCAATCGGTCAGATTGGCCCCAACGAGCAAAAGCGCCGACGGGATCAGGTACCAGCCGCCGAGAGCGAACTGGGTCAGGAATTCAGCCACCCCGGCTCCTGACCATTGGCCGTGGACCATCCCTGCCGGTGTATCGAGGCGAACAAAGGCCGCCGCCGTCAGCAACACCCAAACAACGAGCCAGACCGGCCATGCGATGTTGGGGTAGCGCGCGGGACGAGCGGCAAAGCGCCTTCTGACGATCTGCGTGGTGTCGCGAAAATTGCTCAGGGATCGGCGCCCTACCCCAAGGAGCCGACCGGAAACTGTAGGGCGCGATTTTACGAGCATTGGGAATTCGACCCCATTGTTGCCGTCATGGGCATCGACGAGCCGTCATGGGGCCACACGATAGAGGCCGAGCGACAATTTGTCTCCCGACGAATAGTTGAGGCCATCAACTTCCGCGACCCGGTTCATCGATTTGCCTTGCACCGACAGCATGCCATTCAGTTTCTGCTCGTCCTCGATCGGCGCCAGCCCCAGCGCGCAGGCAGGATCGGCAAGCAGATGCTGTGCCACGCCGCCGACATCAGTCAGCACCGTTTTGGTGCCGACCAGGAACACCAGGCTCGGCTCCTGATAACGCGAAGAGGCCAGCACCGTCATGGCGCAAGGCTTGTTGGCAAGCACCGCCTGCTTGATCGCCGGGCTCAGCCAGATCGGCTTCAGCGATGGGGCGATGACGCCGAACAGCAGGGCATAGGTGATGCCGGCACAGGCGGCGGTGGCTCCGATGCGGGGCAGCGGCACCTGCAACTGCCGCGAAAAGGCAAAATAGCCCGTGCCCAGTGCGGCGGCGGCCGCCGGTATGCTCCACCAGGAGAAGCTGTGGGTGAGATAGATCGGCGCTCCAATGCAGACCGCCGCCAGGCCGAGGCTGACCACGACGAGACCAAATGCGGTCGACCACCACAGCCATTGCTGCCAGCGCTTGAGCGGTGCATTGGCGTCCTCAGGCTGCAACATCAGCAGCCAGCCGATCAGCAGAGCCATGCCGGGATAGGCCGGCAGCACATAATGCGGCAGCTTGGTCGGGATCAGCTCGAACACCAGCCAGAACGGGATGTACCAGGCGAGGCAGAAGCGCAGCCTGACATCGTCGCGCATACGGTTGAGGGCCTGGAGGCCGGCGCCGACCGCGATCAGCCCGAAAGGCCACATGAACAGCGAATAGGTCAGCATGTAAAAACCAGGGGGCAGGCCGTGTGATTCCTCGCCCGACGCGACCTTGCCGAGCATGTCCTTGCCGACGGCTTGCTGCAGGAAGGCGCCATGGCTTTTCCAGGTGATCGCGGCAAGCCAGGGTAGTGCGATGACCACGACGAGCAACAGGCCGCGTCCGACCCTGAGCTTCGCCAGCCAGCGACCGTCACGTTCGAACGCGAACAGCACCGCGATGGTCAGCGCCGACAACAGCGGCGCAATCGGCCCCTTAATGAGGATCGCCGCGCCTTGCGCGATCCAGAAAATCCACCAGAGATGACCGGCGACCGGTTCATTGCGGCGCGACGCGAAATAGATCTGCGCCAGCGCGCCTTGCGCCGCCACGCAGCAGGCCAGCAGCATCGCATCGGTCTTGGCGTCGCGCCCCTCGAAGGCCGTGGCGAAGATCGCCGCCATCACCAGGCCGGCGGCGATGCCGGCATTGGCGCCGAAAAGATTGGTTCCCGTCCAGGCGATCGCCAGCACCGCGATGGCAATGCCCAGTGCCGAGATCGTGCGATAGACCCAGATCGGCGCCTCGGCGCCTTTGCCGCTCAGCGTCACCGCCGCCGACTGCAGCCAGTAAATGCCGATCGGCTTCTGGTAGCGCGAGGCCTCCTGGAAGCGGATGTCGACATAGTCGCCGCTCTCGGCCATCTGCTTGGTCGCCTGAACGAAGCGCGACTCGTCACGGTCGATCGGCGGCAGCGATGCCAGCCCCGAAAGCGTCATCGCCAGGCTGAACAGGAAGAGAAAAATGTAGTTCCTGTTCAGCGCCATGCATCAGCCTCTCTAACCATTTTCTCGCAGTGACGGGCCGCTCAATCGACCTTGGTCATCGCCGCCTTGCGCTCATTGGCGATCAGCCAGAGATTTCTGATATAGATGAACATGCCCATGGCCTGGCCGGCGATGAAGACCGGATCCTGGCGCTGGATGGCATAGATCAGAAGCAGGCCGCCGCCGAACAGGGAGAAGAACCAGAAGGCCACCGGCACGACGCTGCGCTTGGCCTTTTCCGAAGCCAGCCATTGTACGACGAAGCGCATGGTGAAGAAGAACTGCGCAACGAAGCCGAGCAGGATCCACGCATCGAATTGCTTGATGAAAACCTGGTGAAGCCAGGTCCCCAGTTCCTGAAGCACGTTAAACACGCTTGATTTCCTCTACTTTTGGCATTCTGCGGCGCCTGCGGCGCAGCCACCAGACACCGCCGAGATCGAGCGCGCCCTGCAGGCCGCGGTCGAAAATGCCGTAATTCGACTTGCCGTGCCGGCGCGAGCGATCCACGACATCGCAATGCACGACGCGATAGCCTTCCTGGATGACCAGGGCCGGGACGAAGCGATGGGTGCCGTCGAAGAACGGCAGTTTGCGCAGGATGTCGGTGTGAACCGCCTTCAGGCCGCAGCCGGTGTCGCGGGTCTCGTCATGCAGGATGGCGTTTCTCAGCCAGTTGGCGAAGCGCGACGCCAGTTGCTTGACCTTGCTGTCGCGGCGCTTGAGGCGCTGCCCCTGGGCGGCGCCGAAATCCGGCCCGGCCTGCCGCAGGGCGTCGACCAGCACCGGAATGTATTGCGGATCGTTCTGGCCGTCGCCGTCGATGGTGGCGACGATGCCGCCGCGAGCCGCCCAGGCGCCCGAGCGCACGGAAAGGCTCTGGCCGGCGGATTTCTGGTGCCGCAGTTCCCGCACCGGAAAGGAACGAAGCGCCGCCTGTTCGGTAAGCACGGCAGCCGTCTCGTCGGTCGAGCCGTCATTGACGATGATCAGTTCGAAGTCGCGCCCGGCCATCGCCGCCTCGATCTCGTCGATCAAGAGCGGCAGGTTTGCCGCCTCGTTCCTGCAAGGAATGACGATGGATATCAATGCGTCCGGCATGTCGCGTCGGGGCTCTGTCGTCGAATGTGGCATTGATGGATGCCGTGCGGTGCCGCTCGAGGTCGTGGGCTGCAAGAACCTTTGGCGCGGCGCCTCATTACGCCAGCCGAAACGATGAAGCAAGCATTCGTGCCGTAAGGCGCGATGCACCGTTTCAACAACCGATGATCGTCAGGAACTCATGATCCTTGGCGCAGAGGCAATCCGGCGCAAGACCGGATTCCACTTTTGCTGATCGCAACCTCCCGGTTGGCGCGCGATCTGACGCAAAACCGGATTCCACTTTTGCTGATCGCGCTTGGATGCTAAACGCGCCCGTTCACATATGCCCCCGCCGGACCGGGCGGACGCTTTCGGGAAAGAAAACATGCCTGCCTTCAAATCCGATTTCCTGCGCACGATGAGCGAGCGCGGCTTCATCCACCAGATTTCGGATGAGACCGGCCTCGACGAGCTTTTCGCCAAGGAAACGGTCACCGCCTATGTCGGCTACGACGCCACCGCCACCAGCCTGCATATCGGCAATCTGATCTCGGCGACCATGCTTTACTGGCTGCAGGAAACCGGACACCGTCCGATCGCACTGATGGGCGGCGGCACGTCGATGATCGGCGACCCGTCCTTCCGCGACGACCAGCGCAGCCTTTTGACGCCCGAGGCGATCGCCACCAACATCGAAGGCATCAAGCGCATCTTCGGCCGCATCCTGCGCTTCGGCGACGGCCCGAACGACGCCATCATGGTCAACAATGCCGACTGGCTGATGAAGCTCAACTATGTCGAGTTCCTGCGCGACGTCGGCCGGCATTTCTCCGTCAACCGCATGCTGACCTTCGACAGCGTCAAGCTCAGGCTCGACCGTGAGCAGTCGTTGTCGTTCCTCGAATTCAACTACATGATCCTGCAGGGCTACGATTTCGTCGAGCTCGCCCGGCGCCAGAACTGCCGCCTGCAGATGGGCGGATCGGACCAGTGGGGCAACATCATCAATGGCGTCGATCTCGGCCATCGCATGGGCACGCCGCAGCTTTACGCCCTGACCACGCCGCTGCTCACGACATCGTCAGGCGCCAAGATGGGCAAGTCGGCAAAGGGTGCGGTCTGGCTCAACGGCGACCTCTTCTCGCCCTATGATTTCTGGCAGTACTGGCGCAACACCGAGGATGCCGATGTCGAGCGCTTCCTGAAGATATTCACCCGCCTGCCGCTCGACGAGATCGCGCGCCTGGCCGCGCTTGGCGGCTCCGAGATCAACGAGGCCAAAAAGATCCTGGCCACGGAGACGACTGCGATCGTCCACGGCCGCGAGGCGGCAAACCAGGCCGAGGAAACCGCGCGCAAGACGTTCGAGGAAGGGGCGCTCGCCGACACATTGCCGACCGTCGGGGCCGACAAGGCAGCACTCGAAGCCGGCATCGGCATCCTGTCGCTGCTGGTCACGGCCGGGCTGGCTTCGTCCAATGGCGAGGCGCGGCGCCACATCCAAGGCGGAGCGGTTCGCATCAACGACCAGACGGTCAATGACGACCGCCGTATGGTCACGCTACAGGATTTGAGTCCGGAAAACGTCGTAAAGCTCTCATTGGGCAAGAAAAAACACGTTCTGGTGCGGCCGGCCTGAGGCCGTTCATCGATATTCGAAGATCGACCGGAATATGCCCGGCGCGATCACCGACAGCGGGTTGACGTCGAGCACCGGCTTGTTGGCATTGCCCCTGAGCCGATAGGTGACGCCGATCAGGCCTCGGTCGCGGCCGTTGCCCAGCAGCGCGCCAACGATGGGCAATTCGCCGAAGATGCGGTTGAGGCCATAGACCGGCATGAAGGTGCCGGTCATGTCCATATTGTTGTTCTGGTCGTAGAGGATGCCCTGGAACGTCGTGCCGATGCGCGGACCGCGCAGCACGCCATTGGCCAGCTTCAGATAGCCGCTGCCTTTCTCGATCTCGGCATAACCGCGTTCGAACTTGACCCGCGACGTGTCGAGATTGCCCTTGACCGCCTGGTTGAGGCTGCGGTTGTCGCCGGCCGGCGTGGTCGAGACGATGGAGGCGAGCTTCGGTTCGTTGACGATGAAGAAGTTGCTGGTGTCGACCTTGCCCTTCATCGGCCCGTCGCCGGCCCCGGTCAGCGCCAGCATGATCGAGCCGCCTTCCATATGCTCGTAGACGTTCAGGAACCTCAATATCGCGCCGGCGTCCGCTGACTTCACGTTGAGCGAGCGCCGGCCGTCGCCGGTTGTGTTGCTGATGGTGATGGCCGCGCCCGAACTTGCCGTGGCGCTGACCTTCAGCCCGTTCACCCTTGAGCCGGCCGCGCTGTAGTCGAGCTTCAAATTGGACAATTGCTCGTCATGGAAGCCTGTGAGCTGCTCGACGTCGGCGCTGACGGAAATGTTGTCTGTTCCGGTCGTCTTGGTCGCGGTGTCCACATCGGATGTGAACTGCTTGATGAGCGAACGGGCGTCGAGCGCGTTGCCATTGATGTCGACGGCGTAGCCCTTGCCTGACCGTTTCACCGAAATCGCGACATCGTCACCCCGGTTCAAGGTGACCTTGCCGAACTTGGCCGACGACAGGGCGCCGTTGATCAGCACGATGCTGCCGTCGATCGAGAATGTTTTGCCGTCGAGGCTGAAATCGGACAGTGTCGTGGTGTCCCCGGCCTTGGTCATGACGAAGGTGACGTTAGCGGGAACCCCTGCCCCCTTGCTCCAGCCGGCCCAGGGAATGTCCAGCCTGGCATTGGTCAGGTCGGCCGACACGTTCTGGTTGCCATCGCCGCTCTTGTCGATCGCGACCTTCACCGTTCCGCCAAGCAGCGGCGTCAGGCCTGGCATGGCCGCGGCACGGACCTTGTCGTCGAGCACCATGGCCACCTTGCGGCTGCGCGCCGGCCCGTTGTCCGCCAACGGCTCGATCAGGTCGAGTTCGGCAGGAATGCCGTTGAGCGCTGCCTTGGCGGAGATCACCGCTTTTTCGGGATCGACGGTGATCGAGCCGTCGGCATCCGTCACGGTCTGGCCCTCGAACGGCTTGGCCAGCGACAGGCCGGTGTAGTCGAGCGACACCAGCCAGTCGAGTTTCGAGGTATCGACGCCGGACTGCAGCGGAATGTCCGCCCGGACATGGCCGGTGACGCTGCCGGACAGGTCCTCAGGTAGGAAGCCGACATGGCGCATGGCGTTGATCGGCTCGTAGGAGGCGAGTTCGGCGACAGCCGGCGCTTCGCCCTCCACATCGATGTCGAGGGCGCCGATGACCGGCGGGCGGTTCGCCGCCTTGACCGCCAGCGTACCGTTGCTGGCCGCCACGGTGCGGCCACTGGGCATGTAAACGGTGCCCGAGGAGAGCGAAATGTCGACGTCATTGCCGTGGAAGGCGACGACGCCGACGGCGTCGCGTATCGGCGGAATACGGCCGGCCGTATCAAAACGCGAGCCTTCGATCTGGAAGCGGCCGAACACCTCCTCGGCCGAAAGCGGCACGCCGTTGCCGAGGCGATCCGGCACGACCTGGAACTGGAGGTCGGCGTCGACGACGCGGCCGCCGAACAGATTATCCAGCACCCACAACCGCGCATTGCGCGCCGAGAACCATGGCCACAGCTGCTTGACGTGCGAGACCGGCATGTCATGGACGTTGAGCGCCAGATTGACCCCGGGGGCCTTGCCGTCAACGAACGCCACGGCCGCGGTGCCGAGCACCTCGCCTGAGGCAGCGGACCGAACGGCGATCTGCTCGGCCACCAATTTATGGCTCTTGGTCTGATAGACGCCGGCAATGCGGGCGAGGAAGGTCAGCGCGGGCTCGGGCGATTCCGATGGCGCCAGGGTCGACCCGTCGCTGGTCAGGTCATAGCGATAGGAGGGTTCCTCGCCCGCCGCCCCTGTCGCCGGCTTTGGCCCTATCGAGCCGCCGAAATTGAAAGAAGACCGGCCGGTTTTCAGCAGCAGCCTGTCGACCTGGATCTTGTTGCTGCCGTGGACAAGCGTCGCGTCGACATCGACATCGGCCGGGAGCAAGCCGCGCGTGCCAAGATCGAGCACCGACCCGGCGGACGACAGAGAGGCCGTCAGCCGTGATTCATTGGTGCCGGACCCTTCAGCTCCTGTCAGCTTCAACGCGATCGCGCCCAGCTTCCCGGCGCCGGCAGCGGTTTCGTCGGCAGATACCAGATCGACGCTCGCATTCAGCGCCGTCACGCGATGCGCAGCGACATCTCGGGTGGCGGAGGCGGCAACCGTTACCTTTCTGCCGTCGACATCCGCCTCCGAGGAAAACTCCACAGCGCCCGGCCCCGATTGTAAGACGGTGGCGTCGGCGATCTTGACCAACTTGATCGCCCCCGCGTCGGGCAGCAGGAATTCGACATTGGTGAGATCGATCCGGCGCATCGAATCTTCCCGTACGGCGTCGAGCGCGCGATGTATGTTGCCGAACAGCGCGTCGGACAGTCTCTCCGGATCAACGAGGCCGTCCTCGTTGCGCAATTGCGCTGTCCAGTCGCCGCCGGACGGCATCGCCGCCACAACGATGTGTGCGTCCGATATCCTGGCGCTGGTCAGCCGCACCTCTCCCCAAAGAAGCGGGATCAGGCGCATGCCGAAGCGGACGCGACCAGCGTCCGCCATAGGTTTGTCGTCTGATGTCCTCAGGCTGACGTCGCTGACCTGGAGCGCGACGAAGCTCGAACTGTCGAGCGTGATGCGCGCCGGCCCGACCGCCACATTAACATCGACACCGGCGAGTTTCTCGATGGCGGTCTCCGCTTCCGCCCGAAGCCGCTCGGAGCCGACCCCGGATGCCCCGACCAGATAGACAACGACCGCGGCCAGCACCATGAACGCGACCATGCCGGCGAACACGCGCGAAAGGATGCGGAAGCCGCGGCCGATCGACGCCTGGCCGAGTGGTGGAACGCGGCACGCGGACGGCAAAGCCCCCAGGTCGGTGATCTCGTCACGCCTGAACCGGATCTTCTCGTGCTGCGGTTGCTCCTGATCCACGCAATCTTCCGTTGTACAAATTCGCTCGTGGACGAATCCCCGGTCGACACTATATCGGTGTGGCGTCGCGCGTAACCTCAAACAAGGGCATCGATATGGCTGACCTCGACGTGGGCGATCTTGCGCCGCAATTCGATCTGCCGCGGGACGGCGGCGGCTCGCTCAGCCTGACCGCGTCGGCCGGCAAACCCGTGGTGCTCTACTTCTATCCACAGGACGACACAACAAGCTGCACCCAGGAAGCGATCAGCTTTTCGCAGCTGAAACCGGAATTCGAGAAGGCAGGCGCCGTCGTGATCGGTCTGTCACCCGACAACGTCAAGAAGCACGACAAGTTCAAATCGAAATACAACCTCACCGTCGACCTCGCCGCCGACGAGGAGCGCAAGGTGATCGAGGCCTACCATCTGTGGGTCGAGAAATCGATGTATGGCCGCAAATATATGGGCGTCGAGCGAGCGACGTTCCTGATCGGCCGTGACGGGCGGATTGCCAGGATTTGGCGCAAGGTCCGGGTCAAGGGCCATGCCGAGGAAGTGCTGGAAGCAGTTCGCGCGCTTTGAGCGTCAAAGCCCAGGACGCTATCGACAATTCCGGTCGCGCGGGAATGGGCTTACTCGTCCGACGTTTGCGCTTTCGGCTGCGGCTGTGCCCGCCAGGATTCCGTGACATGGACCACACGATCAGCCAGCGCGGCGAGATGACCGCGCAGACCGCGCGCGCCGATCATCGACGACAGCCTGGCTGATTGCGTGGCGAAGCGCCGCTTGAAATCCTCGCCGCCGCAGAGAAAATCGACTTTGGCAAGGCCATGGTCGAGCGACCACTGGATATAGTCCATCATCAGCACCATGCCCGGCGAGGCGCGCTCATATTCGGGATCATAGGTGGTGACGAAAGCCATCATCGTGCCGTGCTGCTCGAAATTGATCGAGACGGCGATGATCGTGTCGTCGAGTTCCAGCACGAAGATGCGCAACAGCCCGAGCTCGGCCAGCACCGAAACCAGCGCGGCGAGAACGGGCGAGCCCTCGTCGAACAGGTCGGAGGCACGGCCATGCCGGGCGAGCCAGAGGCGCTTCAGCACCGCGACCCGTGCGAGCACCGGCTCGCGCGGGTCGTCCGCACCCAGCAGGCGGAAACGCACCGCCCCACCTTCCTCCATGAATTTGCGGCCGCGACGGTAGTTCTGCCGGGCCTTCTTGGACAGCGTCTCGAACCATTCCGCCCCACTTTGCCAGGGGCCGACGACACGGTAGCTGATTTCACTGCGGTGGTTGGGTCGAAGGTGCGAGGCCGGATCCAGCAGGCCTCGGACACCGGCATCCGGCAGCAGCCGGTTGAGATAGACGAGGTCGAAGCCGCCCTGATCAAAAACATGCTGCCAGAGGCGGGAGATCACATGCGGATCGCTGTCGGGCGCAACCAGCGCGTCACCATAGTCGCTGTGATCTTTCGCTGCCCATTCGAGCATGCGGATGCCGGAGCGCTTGAAGGTAGCGAGCGCGATCACGCCGTCGAGCCGATCGCCATTCCAGGCAAGCCCGATCCTGAGCGTGCGCCGCTGCTGATGCGGGGTGGTGCGCCACCAGGCCGCGATCCAGTCCGGGTGCTGGAAGACAAGCCCGCCGGCGCGCTGCCAGAGCGCGGCCCAGGCCGGTGCGATCTCGGCCAGACGCGCCGCTGATGTCACGACTTCGAAGGTGCGTGTCCGCGGGATCGCGAGCACGAAGGGAGCGTTCATGGCCGCGTCCCCTCTTCCGATGACTGTACGGTCCGTGGTTTTGCAGGCCGGATGCGCTTGGCAATATGCCCCCACATCCGCTTCAGCGGCATCACATAAAGGCCCGCGAGGGACTGGTAGTCGCGCACATTGCGGTCGACCAGTCCGAACTTGAAGTCCTCGTCAGGTTTCGGCACGCACAATGTTCCGAAGAGTCGGTCCCAGAACGAGAAGAGCAGGCCGAAATTCTTGTCGTAGTGGCGCGGATCGGTGCTGTGATGCAGTTGGTGCCAATGCGGACACAGGATCACATTGTTGAGCGGGCCGAACGAAATCTTGAAATGGGTGTGCCTGACGAAATCCATCATCAGGATGTTGCGCATGACATAGACGTTGACGCCAAAGACGGTCAGTTCGACAAGGTTCAGTGAAATCAGCGACCAGATGCCGAAGCAGACGCCGACGATGAGGCCATCCCAGGCGCGATTCATCAGTTCGTCGAGCGGGTGGACCCGGTCCTTGGTGATCCCGACCATCACCTCGGCCGAGTGATGCACCTTGTGCAATTCCCAGAGCACCGGATAGCGGTGCTGGGCGACGTGATAGAGATAATAGGAAATATCGTAGGCAAGCAGCATGGTGATGGTGAAGATCAGCACCGTCACCGGGCCTGCCGGTCCCTGGACCAGCGGCGGCTGGAACTGGACGAGTGTCGAAAACAGCCAGTTGGTTGCGTAGCCCACCGCCGAGACGAAGACTATTCCGGCGGGCAGCATCAGGAAGGGCATCAGGGCTTTTTTCGTGACCCAGAACAGCAGGTCGGCCCTCGCCGAGGGATGGGTGATGACCTCGTGCGGGATGACGAACTCGAAGAACTCCTTCCAGCTCTTCTCCTCGACCGTGCGCCAATAGGCGACGAGCGCGCTGACAAAAGCAGTCAACAGCAGAAGCCCGGTCGCCAGCAAACTGGTGCCCGAGATCTTGTCGAGGATCTTGCCAACCAGATCGCCCAGCATTCCTGCCGCCATAGTGAATCCCAAACCCCGGTACCGCTTCTAATCGAAAACCGTCAATTAAAAGCGATCGAAGACAGTTAAGGAAACCTAGACCTTGATCGCGACCGACAGGCCGCTCTGCTGGCAGCCGATTGGCGCTCATCGCCAATGATTTCGCGGCATTACGCACGCTTCTTTGGCCATTTTCATACAACCCTCTGCGCGCGCCGCATGCATTCGGCGCCAGGCGATCGATCAGGCAAGCCTTTGTTAACCCTAATAATGTGTAATCAAGCTGTCGTGGTGTCGTAAACGAAAGCTTGGTCCCGTGAACGCAACCGGTCAGTCCGCAGTCTTCGGCAGGCGCAAGGAACCCCACACGGTCATCATAGCCCGCGGCAACGAGATCAGGCATTTCACGATCCGGCCCTGGCTCGCGGCATTCATCGGCTCGGCACTCGCCGCCATTGCCATCGGCTACCTCCTGGCCACCTCCTATCTCGTGCTGCGCGACGACCTGATCGGCGCCACCACCGCGCGCCAGGCGCGCATGCAGCAGGCCTACGAAGACCGCATCTCGGCGCTTCGCGCCCAGGTCGACCGCATCACCAGCCGCCAGTTGCTCGACCAGCAATTGATGGAAAACAAGGTCAGCGAACTGATTGAACGCCAGACGCAGCTCAGCCAGCGCCACGGCCGTCTCGGACCATTGCTCGAGCGCGCCGAGAACGAGGTGGGAGCAGCGCCCGCCGAGGATCCGGCCGCGGCCGCCAAACCGGACAAGCACGCCGAGGTGACCGGCAGCATCAGCCAGCCCGCGCGGAATTATGCGGTCGCGAGCCTGGGTGCCGACCTGGGTGCTGCCGATACCAGGCCGTTCTCCTTGTGGTCGACCCGCACCGATCCGCTGCCCAGCGATACAGCCGCTGATCGTGCCGACAAGCTGTTCGTCTCGATCAACCAGTCGCTGAAATCCATCGAAAACGAACAGCTCACCCGCATCAGCACGCTTGCAGACAATGCCTACAAGAGCGCCGATGCCATCCAGCAGGCGCTGCAGGCGGCCGGACTGCCGGTCGACAGCGATTTCGGCAAGAACGAAAGCGATGTCGGCGGTCCGCTGATCCCGCTCGACAGTTCGATGATCTTCGACAGCAAGGTCAAGGAACTGGACGAAGCTCTGGATACGCTCGACCAGCTGAAGAAGGAAGCGCGCCAGCTGCCGCTTGCCAACCCCGCCCCCGGCCACTCCGTCACCAGCCCGTTCGGCGTGCGCACCGATCCCATCCTCGGCACCGCGGCACTGCATTCGGGCATGGATTTCAGGGCGCCCATCGGCATGGCGGCCAAGGTCACGGCGCCCGGCATCGTTACCAAGGCCGGCTGGAACGGTGGCTATGGCCGCATGGTGGAGGTCGACCACGGCAACGGCTTTGCGACCCGCTACGGGCATCTCAGCGAAATCGACGTGACCGTGGGCGAGAAGCTGGACGCCGGCGCCATCGTCGGCAAGACCGGTAGCAGCGGCCGCTCGACCGGCCCGCATCTGCACTATGAGGTGCGCCACAATGGCGAAGCGATCGATCCCTTGCGCTTCCTCACCGTCGGCAGGAAGGTCGCCCAGTATCTCTGAGGCGCCAGTCCTGACCTGATTGGCACTCAATACCTCTCGAATAGACCTTCCCGCTTCGATTTCGAGGTGAGTGATCGCCATCCGTGCGGCTTTCGGCCGCCTGTTTCGCCTCTTTTGCCTCCCAGCAGACGTATCATCCCCACGCGCCGGCAAGGCGACTAGTCCACGGCCTTCGGCCCTGTCGGTGTTGACACAATTCAAGTTGTAGGATGATATGTATAACCATATACCACAACATCAACGCCGACCCGACAATGACCATCCACGGCATCTCGCCTGACGTTCTCACCGCCCTGGAGCATGTGCTGGGGCAGAGCGGCGTGGCTGCCGATTCGGCCGACATGGCGAAATACCTCGTGGACTGGTCTGGCGATCATCATGGCGGCGCGCTTGCCGTGCTGAAGCCCGCGTCGGTCGCCGAGGTTCAGGCCGCGGTCCGGCTGTGCGGCACGCTGGGGCTGGCGATGATCCCGCAAGGCGGGAACACCGGACTTGTGGCAGGTGCGATCGACATCGGCACAGCCCGAGGCGCGGTGGTGATCAGCCTGGAGCGGCTGAACAGGATCCGCCTTGTCGATGCCGACAATTTCATCCTACAGGCCGATGCCGGCTGCATCCTGCAGCACATCAAGAACGCCGCCGACGAGCAGGACTGCCTGTTTCCGCTGTCGCTCGGCGCGCAAGGCAGCTGCCAGATCGGCGGCAACGCCGCCAGCAATGCCGGCGGCGTCAACGTCTTGCGCTACGGTATGGCCCGCGACCTCATCGTCGGCCTGGAAGCTGTGCTGCCGGACGGCGCGTTGTGGAACGGCTTTTCTGGCCTGCGCAAGGACAATCGCGGCTATGACCTGAAGCAGCTCTTCATCGGCGCCGAGGGCACGCTGGGCATCATCACCGGTGTCGAGATGAAGCTCTTTCCAAAACCCGGCCGCGTCGAGACCGCCTATCTGGGGCTCCCCTCATTCGAAGCGGCGATATCGCTGTTCAGGCGCGCCCGACGCCAATGCTGCGACCTGATATCCGCCTTCGAGATCATCGGCGCGGAATGCATGGAGCTTGCGCGCCTCGCCGACCCGAACATCGTGGCACCGGTCGCCGCGCCGGTCCATGTGCTGATCGAATTGTCGTCGAGTGCCGCGATCGATTTGCGCGCCCTGCTGGTGGATTTCCTTGCCGGCACGATGGCAGAAGACCTCGTCACCGACGCCGCCCTGGCCGAGAGCGGCGCGCAGGCCAGAGCATTCTGGGCCATTCGCGAGGGGTTGGTCGAGGGCCAAGCCAAGCGCGGCTACCATGTGCGCACCGACCTCTCGGTGCGCATCTCCGACATCCCCACGCTCATCGCCCAGGCCCGCCAGTTTATCGAACTGCAGCATCCGGGCTGGATTTCCCAGGCCTACGGCCACGCGGGCGACGGCAACATCCATTTCAACGTCCTGCCGCCGCTCGACCTTGCCGAGCCCGCCGCCCGCGCCACGGGCGCCACCATCACCACTGGCCTATACGACATCGTCAACGCCCTCGGCGGCTCGATCAGCGCCGAGCATGGCATCGGACGCACCCGCCAGCGTGTCTATTGGGCGGGAATGTCAGCAGTCCAGCGTCGGCTCGTCAGCACACTCAAAGATGCCCTCGATCCGGGCGGGCTGATGAACCCCGGCTGCCTCTTTCCCGCGACGGAGACTTCTTCATGAAACAAAGACTGGCCGCCATCGGCACTGTCGAGGCGCTGCCGCACCGGGTCGCGGCGTTCCTCAGCCGCGAGATCGAGTCCGGCGATCTCAATCCGGGCAGCCTGCTGCCGACGGAGCAGCAACTTTCGGAGAAATTCGGCGTCAGCCGCAACGTCGTGCGCGAGGCGATCGCGCAGTTGCGCGCCGACGGCATGGTCGAGGCACGGCAAGGCATCGGCTCCTTCGTCCTGGCGCCGGAACAGCGCGCGGCAATCCGCATCGACCGCGAGACACTGAAGGAGGGGCAGAACATGGAGCGGCTGTTCGAGCTGCGCTGCATCCTCGAGGCGGAATCGGCGGCACTTGCGGCCGAACGGCGCGAGCAGGAGCATCTCGACGCGATCAAGGGCGCGCTCGACCGGATGAGCGGCGAGGAGCGCTGGGAAGACGGCAGCATCGACGCCGATCTGCTGTTTCATCGCGAAATCGCCCGCGCGACCGGCAACAGCTACATCCACACCTTCATTTCCTTCGTCTGCGAACAAATCCGCCGCTCGATCTATTACGCGCGGCAGACCAATCCCTTGCACGATCTGGTGGAGGTCAATGTCGGCGAGCATGTGCGCATCTACGAGGCGTTGGTCGCCGGCGATCCGGCAGCAGCCGAAGCCGCGATGCGCGCGCATATTATCGGCGCTGCCAACCGTGTCGGCGTCAAGCTGCCTTCTGCCCGCGGCGAACGCACCGGCGGAGGGAAATGAGCATGGCTGTCGCAAGCATTACCCGCATTTCCGACGTCTGCCTTCTCGTCGAGGATATCGAGCGGACGGTGGCGTTCTATGTCGACAAGCTCGGCTTTCGCTTGCGCCGCCGCGCCGAAGGTTTCGCCGACTTCCATGGCGAAGGCGTGACGCTGGCCGCCTGGGAAATCGACCACATCAGCCAGCATGCCGGCGTCTCCAAACTGCGGTCGCCGCGCCATGCGCACAAGGTCTGCGTCGCCGTCCAACTCGGCGCGCCCGACGAGATCGATCGACTGCATGCCGAGCTGACGGCAAAGGGCGTGCCGTTTTATGGGCCGCCCGAAAACTATGTCTGGAACGCGCGCTGCGCCTACTTCACCGACCCGGACGACACGCTTTGGGAACTCTACGCCTGGCTCGACGGCGGCCCCGGCGACTACCACGACGAACAGCCGTAGACCACCCGCGCCAAGGGAACGGCGCGCAATGAAGAGACGAGACAGTCTTGCAACAGGAGCGAAAAATGAATGGGAATCACGACATGAACCGCCGCGGCTTCATGAAATCCGGCCTGGCGGCCGTTGCCATGGCATCGGGCGGCATGCAGCTGGTGCTGACTCCGGGCGCGAAGGCCGCCGGCAAGGTCGTCATCCAGTATGACTGGCTGATGTCCAACGGACAGATCGGCGACATCGTCGCCGTCGCCAATGGCTACTTCAAGGATGCCGGGCTCGACGTGGAATTCAGCCCGGGCGGCCCGAACGCCTCGACCGTGCCGCCGGTGATATCGGGCGCGGCACAGCTTGGCCAATTCTCCGAAACGCCCCAACTGTTTGCGGCGCGTGCCAGCGGCGTGCCGGTGAAGATCATCGCTTGCGGATTCCGCACCGGCCCCTACGCGCTCACCTCAAAGGCCTCGAATCCGATCAAGGGCGTGGCCGATCTCAAGGGCAAGAAGATCGGCATCCAGCCGACGGCGCGTTTCGTCATGGACGAGATCCTCGCCAAGAACGGCATGAGCGCATCCGACCTCACCGTCATCAATGTCGGCTTCGACAAGGGACCGCTGGTGCGCGGCGATGTCGACGCCATTGGCGGCTGGATCACCAACACGCAGGCGCTCAGCGTCGTCGGCGACGACCGCATCGATCTTCTGGTGCGCGATCTCGGCTTGAATTCCTATGCCGATGTCTATCTCGCCACAGACGCGGCGATCGAAAAGGATCCGGACACGCTGGCCAAGTTCATCGGCGCGGTCGCCAAGGGCTGGGGCTGGGTGCACGCCAACCCGCAGGAGGCGGTGAAGAAGATGGTCGCCGCCTATCCCGAAATGGACCTCGGCTGGGAAGAGAAGACAGTTAACCTCGTGCTGAGGCTCTCGTTCGACGGCGCGACGGCAAAGGACGGCTGGGGCACGTTCGACCTCGCCTCCATCGAAGAGCAGCTGGCGCTGCTCGACAAGGTCGGCCAGTACCCGAACGGGCGCCCCAAGGCCGCCGACGTCTACACCACCAAGATCCTCGAACTTTCGGCTGCCGACCGGCCGAAGCTCGACGCGCCCGCCGCCTGATGGCGAACGCGATCGAAGCCAGCCGGCTGGACGTCGGCTATGGCGGCCGCCAGACGGCCGTCAAGGTGCTCTCCGGCCTCGACCTCAGCGTCGAGGCCGGCTCCTTCCTGTCGATCCTCGGACCGTCCGGCTGCGGCAAGTCGACCTTGCTCAGAGTGGTCGCCGACCTGCTCGACCCGCTCGGCGGCACGATCAGCGTGCTCGGCGACACGCCGCATGCGGTGCGCTCGCGCCGCGATGTCGGCTTTGTCTTCCAGGACTCGACGCTGCTGCCCTGGCGCACGGTGCGCGACAATGTGCGCCTGCCGCTTGGCGTCGGGCAAGGCAGCCTGACGCGCAAGATCGAGGATCGCAGCGAAGAATTGTTAGAGCTGATGGGGCTTGCCGGCTTTGGCGAACGCCTGCCGCACCAGCTGTCCGGCGGCCAGCGCCAGCGTGTGGCGATCGCCAGGGCGCTGCTTGGCCAGCCGAAGCTGCTGCTCATGGACGAACCGTTCGGGGCGCTGGACGAAATCACCCGCGACCGGCTCAACGACGAGCTTCTCAACCTGTGGCGGCGCACGGGAACGACGATCCTGTTCGTCACCCATTCGATCGCCGAAGCCGCCTATCTCGGCGAGCGTGTCATTGTCCTCGCCGCCAATCCGGGGCGGCTGGTCAAGGATCTGGACATGCGGCCGCTCAAGCAGGACGGCAACCGTTGTAAGCGCGAAGACCCGGCAATCGTCGCCGCCATGGCGGAGCTGCGGGCCGCGCTGGAGCAGGCATCATGAGGCCGGCGCCGCTGTCGCCGCAATTGGCGATAGCCCTGCCCGTTCTTGGCGCTGCGTCGCTGCTGCTCGCCTGGCAGTATCTGCTGCCGCTTCTCGGCGTCCCGGCCTATATCGTGCCGACGCCGACAGCCATATCAGGCGTCTTCCAGAAAAATTTCGCGCTGCTCATGGACAATTTGAGGCCGACGCTGATCGAGGCGCTGGCCGGCTTTGTCATCGGCAATCTGGCCGCCGTGCTGCTGGCGGTCCTGTTCGTGCGCAACCGCATCCTGCAGGCCACCTATTTTCCGATCGTGCTGTTTTTCAACACCATTCCGATCCTGGCACTGTCGCCGATCATCATCCTCATCTTCGGGCTCGGCATGACGCCGAAGATCGTTATCGCCGCGGTGATCTGCTTCTTCCCGACGCTGGTGAACATGATCCGCGGCCTGGATTCGGCCAGCGACAATGAGCACGAACTGTTCCGGGTGCTGTCGGCGACACGTTCGGAGATTTTCTGGAGCCTGCGCCTGCCCCGCGCACTGCCGATGCTGTTCTCGTCGCTCAGGATCGCCTCGGCGACGGCGGTGATCGGGGCCATCGTCGGCGAATGGATCGGCTCGGACAAGGGCCTAGGCGCGCTGATTATCCAGGCGAGCTTCAATTACCAGTCGGACCGACTTTACGCGGCGATCGTGCTGTCATCTTGCCTGTCGATCGTGCTGTTCTGTGCCGTAGTGCTGGTCGAACGCCGGGTCATCAAATACTGAGCAGGCATCTAACCGGTTCGTGCAGGCTTGCACGAGCCGACTTTGGACCGCTTTGATCAGTCGGTATTTTCCGGCTGCGCCGACAGAAATCCGGTCGCCGCCGCAACCAGGGTGGCCGCGCCAACCTTCAAGGCGGCTTCGTCGACGCGAAATTTGGGATGGTGAAGCGGAAAGACCGATCCGACCGCCTCGTTGCGGATGCCGAGCCGGAAATAGACCGAAGGACGCCTCTCGCTGTAATAGCCAAAATCGTCGGCAATGGTCCATCCGGGCGTATCGAGAACATTGTCGGCGCCGATGCAGGCCTTGCCGCTGGCGGCAATCAGCTCGGCCATCTCGCCGTCATTGACCACACCCGGCTCGCCCTTGTGGATGGTGAGCTCCACATCGGCCCCGTGGCTCGCCGCCATGCCCTCCAGGATTTCGCGAACGCGCCGCCAGGCCCGCTCGCGGGTGGCGTCGCTGCCGCTGCGGATGGTGCCCTTCAAGGCGACCTTGCCGGCGACGACATTGTAGGCGCTGCCGCCATTGATGCCGGCGACGGAAATGACCAGCGGATCGTAAGGGTCGATCTCGCGCGAGACGATCTTCTGCAATTCGCCGACCATGGAACAGGCCACGGCGATAGCATCGATGCCCTCATAGGGCTTTGCCGCATGTGCCGCCTCGCCGATTACGACGGCGTCGAACGTATCGCATGCCAGCGTGTAGGGACCCGAACGGACCGCGATCTTGCCGGATGGCGTATACGGTCGACGTGAAGGCAGATCGCGGCGTCGACATCGTCGAGCAGCCCCTCCTCCACCACGCGTTTGCCGCCCGAGGGCGAATCCTCTTCTGCCGGCTGGAAGATCAGGCGGACGGTGCCACCAAAATCGGCTCTTGATCTATGCAGATGCGCGGCAACTGCGAAGCCCATCGATGCGTGGGCGTCGTGGCCGCAGGCATGCATCTCACCGGGATTGGCCGACGCATAGTCGACGCCGGACTCTTCTTCGATCGGCAAGGCATCGATGTCAGCGCGAATGGCAATCTTCCGGTTCGACGGCTTGCCGGTGCCGACTATGTCGACCGCGAGGCCAAAGCCGGCGACATCGCGAATGTCTGATATCCCCTCGCCGGCCAGCATCTGCCTGAGATAACGCTGCGTGTTGGCTTCGTGGTTCGACAGTTCCGGATTGCGGTGCAGATGCCGGCGGATCTCAATCATCTGGTCGAGAATTCCGGCATCGATAGCGACCGTGCCGGAACTTTCAGCACTGGCTGCCACGACGGCCCCCTTAGGATTTGACATGGATCTCTCGCGGGAACTTCGTCAGCGTTTCATGGCCGGTTTCGGTCACCAAAATGGTCTCGCTGACCTCGATGCCCCAACCGTCCATCCACATGCCGAGGATGGAGTGGACGACATTGCCGGGTTGAAGCACCGTCTTGTCGCCGGGTCTCAGGCTGATCGTGTGTTCACCCCAATCCGGCGGATAGGCGACGCCTATGGAATAGCCGATGCGCGATTCCTTCTTCAGTCCGTAACGCTGGATGACCTTGCGCCATGCAGCCTCGACCGCCTCGGCAGTCGTTCCCGGCCTCACCGCATCGAGCACCGCGTCCATGCCTTCGATCACCGCCTTTGCCGTGTCCGCAACCCGCGTCGGCGTCTTGCCGAGCTGCATCGTTCTTGCAAGCCCGGCGGCATAGCGGCGGCAGACACCGGCGAGCTCCAGTGCAATCGTCTCGTTGTCTCCAAACCGCCGGTCACTCCACATTATATGCGGGGCAGAAGCGTTCTCGCCGCCGAGGATGGTCGGCGGAAGGGCGGTGATATCGCCGGCAAAGTCCGGGCTGCCGGCGATCTGCGCCGCCTGGATGGAGGCGATGGCGTCGCATTCGCGCACCCCTGGCGCGATCACCTCGAAGGCCCGCGCGACGGCCGCTTCGGCCAGGGTCGACGCCTTGCGCAGATAGGCGATTTCGGGCGCCGATTTGACCGCGCGGATCCAGTTCACCAGCAGATCGGCGTCATGCCATTTCGCATTGGGGAGTCCGGCGACGAGCCGGGCATGGCCTTTCGGCGAGAAATAATAGGCTTCCAGCTCGATGCCGACATGCCTGTTTCCCCATCCCTTGGCGACGATCCAGCTCGCGATCCAGTCCATGGGGTGGCGATCGGCGCGTTGAACGTGATCCTCCGGGAAGCCAACGACATTCTCGGGCTTCATCCAAGCCGTGAGCAGCCCGCCAGCCGCATCCATGGCGCGGCCGATCCAGACCGGCTCGACCTCCTCCAAGGGAACCAGCACCACCTGCGGCGTGTAGAATGACCAGCCATCATAGCCGGTGATGTAGTGCTGGTTGGCAACGTCGTTGACGACAAGGAGTTCGAGACCGCGCTTCGCCATTTCGGCGCGGATCTTGCGAAGCCGCCGCTGGTACTCGTCGCGGGCAAACGGCAGTTCGATCATATTTGCTCCATGCATTTTTCGACGGTTGCGAACCTCGCCACCATTGAGGCGGTTTCGCTATGGCGGCAATCGGCCAAGGGCGGCAGGTGAACAGGTCCTAAGCCGGTGCGGCTTGCGGCTCTCTTGGGCGGGATGTTGCTCTCGTTTATTTTTGAATTCCATTTGACTGAATAAATCTTTGGTGCGAACCTTACGTCAATCGAGGACGCAAGGCATGGCATTGCGGGGGACCAATCAGGAGTTCGGGCGGCCGTACAACCGGCGCATCGTGCTTGAGTCCATCCGCCTGCATGGGCCGATCGCCCGCGGCGAGATCGCCAGCCGTGTCGGGCTTACCGTCCAGACCGTATCGACGATCGTTCGCGAACTGGAAGAACAGGGCTACATCCTCTCCCTGCGCGTGGAGCCCAAGGGGCGCGGCCTGCCGCCGGCGACGCTGCGGATCAATCCCGAGGGAGGCTATGCCGTCGGTATTCACATCACCCCGTTCGGCATCGATGCCGCCCTGATCAATCTGAGCGGCGACGTGATCGAGAGCACCTACCGCGAGGCCCCGAACGCGACGCCCGACCATGCCTTCGAGCTGATCGGTGCGATGGTGATTGAATTGACCGGATTGCGGGCCGGCGGTCGGGTGCTTGGGGTCGGCCTGGCCCTGCCCGGACCGTTCGGCGTCGAATCCATGAGTTTCGTCGGCCCGACCACCATGACTGGCTGGCAGGATGTGGCGCTGCGCGAGCGACTGGCGGCCTCGACCGGACTGCCTGCCTTCTTCGAAACCGACATGGCGGCCGCCGCCATGGGCGAGCGGCTCTACGGCCTCGGCGCCCAATTCTCCGACTATTACTACCTCTATTTCGGCGTCGGCCTTGGCGGCGTCATGGTTCATGACGGCATCGTGCAGCGCGGCGCCTGGGGGAATGCCGGCGAGGTCGGACACATCCCTGTCGTTCCTGGCGGCGAGGCCTGTCCCTGCGGGAACCGGGGTTGCCTCGAAAGATACCTCTCGCTCGAGGCGCTTCGGCGCTGGAACGGCACAGAGCCCGACTGGATCGCGGAAGTCGCGCCGATCTTTCACAATGCCGTCGCCGTCATCGAGAACCTGTTCGACCCCGAAACGGTCATCCTCGGCGGGCTGGCGTCCACCGACCTGCTGGAACGGCTGGCCGGTTCGACCGGCGGCCTGCACAACTCCGTCTCGGCGCGCAAGGACCGCATCGCGCCCCGGCTGATGGTCGCGCGCGGCGGGCAACATTCGGTGCTGCGCGGCGCCGCTGCCCTCGCGGTTTCCGGGGTCCTGTCGCCGCGCTTCGGCCAGATGTTCGCCGCCGAGCGCGAACGCGGCCGCGATCTTCTGACAGCCAAGGAGGTTGCGGCATGAGCGAACCGCTGCTGGTGCTCGACAACGTCACCAAGAACTATGGCGCGATCGAAGCGCTGAAGGGGATCAGCTTTTCCATCGGCAAGGGCGAGGTCGTGGCGTTGCTGGGCGACAACGGCGCCGGCAAATCCACGCTGGTCAAGATCATATCAGGCGGACTGGAGCCGACCTCGGGCCGCATGCTCTTCGAAGGCAAGGAGTTTCTCGCGAGGTCGCCGGCCGAGGCCAAGGCGGCGGGCATCGAAACCGTCTACCAGGACCTGTCGCTCTGCACCAATGTCGACGTGGTGGCGAATTTCTTCATGGGCCGTGAGATCACCAGGAAGGTGCTCGGCATTCCCGTGCTCGACGAGCGCGCCATGGAAGCCGTCGTCTCCAAGGCGCTGGCCAGCGCCGGTACCCGCATTCCGTCGCTGCGCACCAATGTCGAGCATCTCTCGGGCGGCCAGCGGCAAGCCATCGAGCTCAACCGCTTCGTGCACTGGGGCGGCAAGCTGGTGCTGCTCGACGAGCCGTTCGCGGCGCTGGGCGTCGAGCAGACGCGGCGCGGTCTCGACATGATCCGCCAGGTGGCGAGCCAGGGCATCGGCGTCGTCATCATCACCCACATCATGCAGCAGGCCTTTCAGGTCGCCGACCGGATCGTGGTGATCCGGCAAGGCGTCGTGGCCGGCGATGTGGCGCGCAACAAAACAAGTCCCGATGCGGTGATCAACATGATCACCGGGGAGACGCTTGCCGGTGCCGGACCGGCGGGCTGAGGGACAAAAGAGGGGTCCGGCTTAACAGGGAGCCAACGACATGAAGCGAATACTTCTTGCTGTCTTCGGCATCCTGGCACTGGCCTTTGCCACGCTCACGCCGGCATTCGCCCAGTCCAAGGGTGTCGTCTACTATCTTGTGCCGACACTACTCGATGAATTCCAGACCGGCTCGGTGACCGCGCTGGAGCTGTTCCTCAAGCAGGCCGGTTATGAGTTCAAGTCACTGAACGCCGACAACAAGACCGATGCCCAGCAATCGCAGATGAACGACGTCATCGCACTAAAGCCGGCGGCCATTATCCTCGCGGCTGTCGACTTCAACGCGCTGAAACCGTCCATCGAGGCCGCCCGTGCCGCCGGTATCCCGGTGGTCGAGTTCGACCGCCAGATCACTTCGACACCATCCGACTTCACGTCAGTCGCCGGAACGGTCGAAATCGGCCATGTCGCCGCCGACCAGGCCGAAAAACTGTTGAAGGCCAAAAACGGCTCGGTGAAGGGCAAGGTGCTGCAGGTGCTCGGCGATCCAGGCGATCCCTACACGCTCGACATCCAGAAAGGCTTCGAAGAGAAGATGAAGGCGTTTCCGGACGTCAAGATCATCTCGCTTCCGGCCATGCAGTGGGAAGCCAGCAACGCCGGCACCATCGTCGCCGACCAGATGCTGGCCAACCCCGACATCGACCTGATCTTCAGCCATGCCGCGCACCTCTCGGTGGCCGCCGTCGCCTCGCTCGAGGCCGCCGGCAAGAAGCCGGGCGACGTCATGCTGATGAGCTCGAACGGCGCGCCGGTCGGCCTCGACCTGATCCGCAAGGGCTGGCTCAACGTCGAAGTCGAGCAGCCGCTCTACGCGCAGGCCGCCGCCGTCGCCATGTTCATGGACAAGGTGGTCAAGAAGCAAGAGATCAAGCCCGGCGAATATGACGTGATCGGCCTGAAATCGACCGTGACCAAGGAAGCCTGGGGGCCGAACATCAAGATCCCCGGTGCCGCCATCACCAAGGAGAATGTCGACAACCCGGCTTTCTGGGGCAACCAGAAGCCGCCGACGGACGCCATTAAACCCGTCGAGTAGTCCTGTCGCACGGAGCGCTCCGGGCCATCGCGGCCCGGAGCCAATCCTTCGCAAATCGCGCCATTCGGAAGATCGAATTGATTCTTTCGGGCCATGCACCAGTCGGATCAGCCCCATGAACCCCCGCACCCGCCATGCCCTGGAGCTCATCCTCGACAACCTCGTCTGGTTCATGCTGGTCTTCGTGCTGGTGGTCTTTTCCATCTTCATCCCGAACTATTTCCAGCTCGGAATCTTCGCCAACATCATCGAGGCTTCGAGCGTGCTCGGCGTCATGTCGATCGGCCTGGCGCTGGTCATCATCGCCGGCCACATGGATTTGTCGGTCGAATCCGTCGCCGCACTCAGCGCCATGGCGGTCGGCATCCTGTTCTGCTCATCCGGAATCGGGCTTGGCGTCCAACTGCATCCGGAATGGCTGATGGTTCCGGTGTCGCTGCTGCTGGCGCTGGCCGTGGGCGGCCTGATCGGAGCCTTCAACGGGTTTCTGGTCGTCAAGGTGAAGATGAGCGCGTTCATCATCACGCTGGCCTCCTACATCTGGGTGCGCGGCCTGGTGCTGGTGATTTCGGGCGGCCGCTCGGCGCAGGATCTTGCACCGGCGATCCGCTGGTTCGGCATCCAGCGGCTGATCGGCCTGCCGCTCACCGCCTGGATCGCCATTGCCTGTTTCGTCGTCTTCTCACTGATCATGGCCAAGACACCGTTTGGCAGGCACCTGGTGATGATCGGCGGTAACGAGACGGCGACCTTCCGCGCCGGCATCCGGGTGAACCGCAACCTCATCATCGCCTTCGTGCTTGCCGGCGCTATCGCCGGCCTTGCCGGCTGGCTGCTGGCGATCCGCACCTCGGGCGCCACCGCAAATCTCGGCGTTGGCCTGTTGTTCAACGCCTTTGCCGCGGTCGTCATCGGCGGCGTCAGCCTGAAGGGCGGCGTCGGCACCCTGCCCGGCGTCTACGCCGGCGTGCTGCTGCTCTCGGCCATCAACACGGCGATCAATCTGATGGGGCTGCCGGCCAATTTCACCCAGGTCATCCACGGCCTGCTGGTACTTGCGGCCGTGCTGCTCGACGCATTCAAGCAAACCATTCGCCAAAGACTGGCATGACAGGACGGCTCGCATGGCTGGACGATTGAAAGACAAGGTGGCGCTGATCATCGGCAGCGCGCGCGGCATCGGCAAGGGCACCGCACTGCGCTTTGCCGAAGAAGGCGCACGACTCGTGCTGGCCGACAGCGAGGCCGAGGCCGGGCAAGCGACCGCCAGCGAGCTCGGTGTCCCCTTCATCGGCACCGACATTTCGCAAATGCGCGACGCCGAGGCCGCGGTGACACTGGCGCTGAACCATTACGGCCACCTCGACATCATCGTGCAGAATGCCGGGATCTATCCCTGGCAATTGATCGAGAACACCAGCACCGACGACTGGGATCGCGTCATGGCCGTCAATCTGCGCGGCACCTTCAATGCCACCCGCGCAGCCCTGGTGCCGATGAAGGCGCAGCGCTCCGGACGCATGCTCTACACCTCCTCCATCACCGGACCGCATGTCACAAGCCCCGGCCACGGCCATTATTCGGCGACAAAGGCAGGCATCAACGGCTTCATCCGGGCAGCAGCCCTGGAGTTCTCCGGCTACGGCATTACCGTCAACGGCGTCGAGCCCGGCAACATCCTGACCGAAGCCATCCAGGAGCATCGCGGCGCCGCTTATATCAAGAACATGGAGGATTCGATCCCGCTCGGCCGGCTCGGCAGTCCGCGCGATGTCGCCAATGCCTTCCTGTTCCTTGCCTCGGACGACGCAAGCTACATCACCGGCACGACCATTGTCGTCGATGGTGGGCAATTGCTGCCCGAGGGCAAGGATTTCCGGATGGTGCCGCCTTGATCGCCCATGTCTTTCGGACGGCGCAGGAGCGATCCGCCGGGTAGAGGCGTCAGGAAGCTCGCACCCCCTATGGCCTGCAACCCCTGATGATGAAAAACCCGCCACGGGAGCGACCCGCGGCGGGCTTTTGGAGTGGCTACATCCCGGAGGAATCGACCGCTTGCAATTGTATTGTGAACCGCGTGACCGTGTCAGCCTATGGTGTGATCGCGGAAGACAAGGCCATCACTTGCGATTGCGCCGAAAAGCCCTCGCGCCCTTGCCGAGAGACCTGGCAGCCTCCTTGGCGTCCTGCCAGCCTTTCAGCTTGATTGTCTTGCCCGTGCCCAGCACGGAGGACAAAAAGAACTGCTCGATCTCCTGGCGCAAATCCTGCGGCAAATGGTCGGCAGTCACGGGCTTGTCCGGCGCATCCTCCTTGCGCGGGCAGAAAATATAACGATCGTTGCGGATGACCGCCCCATCAGGGTCCTTCTGCTTCACCCGCAATGCACCGAGCAGATCGCATTTGATGACCACGCCAGGTGCTGTAGCGGCCTGGTGGATCACCATCCCGTCGAGCGGATCACCATCTTCCCCGACGGTGGAAGGTACGAACCCCCAATCATAAGGGTATGTGTTGCCGACCGGCAGCGGCCTTGAATATTGAAAGACGCCCGTCTTGGGGTCGTAGGCGAGCTTGGCGGCTGCTCCGCGCGGCGTTTCGACGACAACGCGAAACAGGTTCCGCGACTTCGCCGGGAGTTTCAGAAAGTTTGTCATGGCTCGTCCATCCAGCGCCCAGATCGCAGTAGCACGCGCGAACAGGCAAAAGGTTCCCGCGTGGCAACCAACGAACGGAACCCGGTGCCGATACAAATGTTCAACGTTGGAGCGAAGGGAGAGTGTGAATGGTCAAGGTTTCGCCGCATGCGCTCAAGGGTATCGGCTATGTGGTCTCGACGGTAAGCGTCATATTGCTGGCGGTGGTCAGCTGGAAAAATGCCTCGCAAGACCCGGTGCTTGCCGCATGCCTGTTCGGTGGCGCCACCACATCGATTGCGGGCATGTGCTGCCGCTGGACATCCTATGCTATCGAAAAGCGGCAGAACAAGCTGTAACGCGCCGGCCTTGTTCAATCGATCTTGCGCGCAGCGTTGACTGTGGGTTGTACGCCGCGCAAACAAGAGCACTGAAATGGCTCATGCAGGCGCGCCGATACGCAAACAGCATCCGGGCACAAGCTGCGTAGCCGAGCTTGGCCTCCCTCACTCCATAACGATACCAAGCACAGCCGCCTTCTTTGTGACGAGGGCTTTCAGATCCGCGTCAGAACGGTCCGTTCCCGTCCTTTGACGAAGCACTTCGATGAATTCGGCCATCGATAGAAAGGCAGGGCCGTCATGCTCCGTGAGCATCGTTTCGACCGCCTTGGCCACGTCGACGGTATCCGGTCCAACTGTCGTCTTCATCCGCCACCTCCGCGCAAGGTCGCCTTAGCGGTCAAGAAACTTCGAAGCCCTGCCAACGTTCCCATCGGCGAAATCGCAACCTGCGAAAAGCCTGCGGAGAATGGTCCGTCCGCATGATCGACGGTGACGAGGAACCAACCCGATCATTCTGTCTGGAGTCTTTCGCCCTCGCCTTCGCAGAGGGCCAGAGGATACGTGCGGGGCTTACCGACTTCAAACGGATCTAGGTTCAATCCTCGGAAGCATCAGGCGCCCATCGTCCTGCCTCCAGGAAGGGCCAAATCGCATCTTCAAGACGACGTGGAATGGTGGGCGATGACGGGCTCGAACCGCCGACATCTTCGGTGTAAACGAAGCGCTCTACCAACTGAGCTAATCGCCCGCTCCGGCGCGGACCTTTAAGCGGTCGGGACCGGCTTCGCAAGGCCAAATGAACAGGTGACGCCCTGTCCGCAGGCCCGATTTGCGAACAAAACGCCGGCTGTCAAAAAACCTTCTCCAGTTTGTTGTTATGATGGTTTGGTGCGCTTGACACCCGGTGGCGAACCCCTTATCCAGCGCCCCAACGACGAACACGGCTGACACGTGCTCGTCAATGCGCGGGTGTAGCTCAGTTGGTTAGAGTGCCGGCCTGTCACGCCGGAGGTCGCGGGTTCGAGCCCCGTCACTCGCGCCATTTCCCTCAAGGATCGCAATCCTTGGCACAGGGAAATGCCGACATGAATTGTCAGAATCCACTTTCAGAAATGAAGGGCCAAGGCGCGGTCTTTCCCGCCCTATCGCCGGTTTTGTAGCCTGGCGGTCGATGAGCATTCGCCGTCGCTGCGCGAATCGTGCGCGGCCGAAAAATTCAGCCACGCCTGCGCGGCAATCTGGCAAACGCGAGGCCACTCCAATAGGCTGAAAAGCAGCTCCTGGAACGACTCGGGCTTGAGCCGCGTTTGACCTTGGGAATCCCACTTGCGGATTTGCCCACAAAGCGCTGGATTCATTTCGCAGGTAGCGGAGTTGCATTCGTAGGCTGCCTGAACGGCATGGAGGACTTATCGTGTCAAACGCACCAAACATTTCTATGCGCACATTATTCACGCTCATGTACCTGGGCGGCGCGACGACGGTCGCCACCGCCCTTTTCCCGGCGACCGCGTCGGCCGACCGATTGCAGCCATGCGCGCGCGAGGGCGGGCTCTGCCGTCTGCCGTATCCCGCCGAAGTGGTCTACGGCGCCCGGGGCCGCACGACCTCGCGCTATTTCGACCGAGACGCGGTGCCGTGTTCAAATCGCGTTTTTGGCGATCCGGCACCGGGCATCCCAAAATCGTGTTTCATCGTCATGCGCGGCCGGGACCAGTCGGATGACAATTACGACGAACCCCGCCGCGAGAGATGGGCAGCCTGTGCCGATGAAGGCGACTACTGCGATTTCTATGGCCGCAAGGTGGTCAGGTACGGGGCACGCGGCCAATTCACGCAGGACGTGTTCCGCAACGGCGTCCAATGCGACAATGATACGTTCGGCGATCCCGCTCCCGGTCGTGAAAAGCGGTGCTACGTCAGGCAATAGCTGATCGGGCTATCGCCGGATGGACATCCAGGGCAGTTTGCCGTTTCATGGAAACAGCGAACTGCCCTAACACTTTGTTTTGGTGCAATTCCATTGGCGCAATTTCAAGGGGAAAGCGCTACGCACTTTTCATGGGTTTGCGCTGGGATTGGAACAGCCTGATGGCCCGGCTGCCCCGCATGCCTCAACCCTTCGCCAGCAGCGCCTCGACCTCTTGCAGCGTCGGCATCGACGGCGCGGTGCCGGGTCGCGTCACCGAGATGCCGGCGACGGCGCAGGCGAAGCGCACCGCCTGCAGCGGCTCCACGCCTCGCGACAGCGCCGCCGCGAAGCCGCCGTTGAAGGCGTCGCCCGCGCCGGTGGTTTCGACAACCGGCCCGGCGCTGATGGCTGCGACATGCTCGGAGCGTCCCTTCGAGTGCAGGAGCGCGCCCTTGTCGCCGAGTGTGACGATGACGGTCCCGACGCCCTTTTCGAGCAGCTTGCCGGCGGCGACCCGCGCCTCATCGACCGACGAGACCTTCAGTCCGGTCAATTCCTCCGTCTCGGTCTCGTTTGGCGTCAGATAGTCGCAGAGCGTGTAGATACGGTCGGGAAGCTTTGCCGCGGGGGCAGGGTTGAGGATGGTTGTCACCCCTGCCCCGCGCGCGATCTCCAGCGCCCGCATCGCGGCATCGATCGGCTGTTCGAGCTGGGTAACGAAGACGCCGGCGCCACGAATCAGGGCGGCATTGGCCTCGATATCGGCCGGCGAGATCAGCATGGCCGCACCCGGACTGACGATGATGGCGTTGTTGCCGCTGCCCTCCTCGACGAAGATGTAGGCGGCGCCCGTATAGCTGTCCGGCGTGTCGATGACGGCGCTTTTCACGCCGGCATCCTGCCAGGTCCGCTTGGCCATGTCGGCGAAGGCGTCGACGCCAAGGCGGGTCAGGAAGGTGGTGTCGGCGCCGAGCTTGCCGGCGGCCACCGCCTGGTTCGACCCCTTGCCACCCGGGCCCAGCTTGAACGAATTGCCGAGGATCGTCTCGCCCATGCGCGGCTGGCGATCGGCGCGATAGGCGGTATCGGCGACGAAGACGCCCAATATGACGACAGGCTTTCCGGCTGCCATATCCCTACTCCGCATCCGGCGGTACGACGCCCTTGCGGAAGGCAAAGCAGCCGTAGAAACGGCGTTCGCCGGTCTGGATGACGCAATAGGCCTGCTTGGCGCGCTCGTAGAAGGCGTAGCGCTCGACCGGCAGCATCGGCCAGGACTTGCCTTCAGCCGCGTCGATTTCCTTTTGCACTTCCTTCTGCACGGGTGGGATCTCGTCCGGCTTGCCGACGATTTCCATGCGCGCGGCCGCGTCGTCGACGAACGTATCCAGCGGATAAAGCGACAGCACTGCCTTGACCACCTCGGCGGCCGGCGCATCGATGCGCAGCAGCCGGCCGAGCGCCGTCTGACGCGCCACCGAATCGGAGGGGAAGTTGGTGTCGGCGATGATCAGGTCATCGCCATGGCCCATCGCCCGCAATGCCTGGAGCACGTCGGCATTGAGCAGCGGATTGATGCCTTTGAGCATGATAGTCCTCGTGATGTCCGTTGAAATCAGAGACGCTTGCCGGTCTCCGCATCGAAAAGATGAATGTGGTCGAGCCTGGGCTTCAGGGTCAGCGTGTCGCCGGGCTTGAAGTCGTGGCGCTCGCGAAACAGCGCCACCATCTCGCGGTCGCCAAAGCGCAGGAACACAAGCGTTTCCGAGCCGGTCGGTTCGACCACCGAAATCTTCGCCGGTACGCCATCGGGATGGATTTCCAGATGCTCCGGGCGCACGCCATAGACGACGGCCTGCCCGTCCTGCGCGGCATTGTCGGCAATCGGGAACAATGTGCCTGATATGTCGACGCCGGGCTTGTCGCCCTTTCGCACAACTCCCTTGAGCAGGTTCATCGACGGCGAGCCGATGAAGCCGGCGACGAAGAGATTGGCCGGCCGGTCGAACAGCTCCAGCGGCGCACCGACCTGCTCGATGCGGCCATCGCGCATGACGACGATCTTGTCGGCCATTGTCATGGCCTCGATCTGGTCGTGGGTGACGTAGATCGTGGTGGTCTTCAGTCGCTGGTGCAGTTCCTTGATCTCGGTGCGCATCTGCACGCGCAGCTTAGCGTCGAGGTTGGACAGCGGCTCGTCGAACAGAAACACCTGTGGATTGCGCACGATGGCGCGGCCCATCGCGACGCGCTGGCGCTGGCCGCCGGAGAGCTGCCGGGGATAGCGCTTCAGATAGGGGTTGAGGTCGAGGATATCGGCGGCGCGCTTGACCCGCTCGGCGACCACGGCCGGATCGGTTTTCCGCAATTTGAGGGCAAAGGCCATGTTCTGCTCGACCGTCTTGTGCGGGTAGAGCGCGTAGTTCTGGAACACCATGGCAATGTCGCGTTTTGCCGGCGGCAAATGGTTGACGACGCGGTCGCCGATGGCGATCGTGCCGCCGGAAACGGTCTCCAGCCCGGCCACCATCCTGAGCAGCGTGGACTTGCCGCAACCCGAGGGGCCGACCAGCACCACGAACTGTCCGTCAGCGATGTCGACGCTGACTTCGTGCAGAACCTTGACGGTTCCAAACGCCTTGGCCACCTTGCTGATTGCGACTTGAGCCATCTCTCCCCCATCGGCTCCAACTGGCCGTAGGCGCAGAAGCTAACCAACGCGCCCTGTCAGGGCAAGTCGGTCTCTTATAGATAAAAACCGTTCTCGTTGACACGGCGTTTGGTTGCGAGAATAGTGGCGGGTGCTGGTCCAAATGTCGGCACCGATCCGCAGGGAATTTCAATCGACGCAGGGTGGGGTCCTGCCTAATTCGTATCCGAGCCGGTAGCACAGTTGTGCTTCATCGTCCGACAGGTGGCCACATCCATTCACACTGATTCTGGGAGGAATAGTCGATGAGAACAGGTCTTTACGATAGGCTGGTCCGGGCCGGCGCCACGCGGCGCGACGTCTTGAAGGGTGCGGCCAGCATGGCCGCGATCGCGGCGGCATCCGGCGCCGGGCTTGGCGCCTTGACGCGCCCCGCTGCCGCCGCAAGCGAACTGCGCTCGAAGATCCTGCAGATTCCCGGCGTTGGCAAAGGTCAGCCGACCGATGCCGATTTCCAGAAGGTCGGCGAACTCTGCCTCGAGGCCACCAAGGCCAATGTCAAGGAAGGCGAATTCGCCGGCGTCGAGCTGACCTTCATGGGCCTCAACAACCAGAACCTGCACAATGTGCTGTTCCGCGGCTTCCTGAAGCCATGGGAGGCCTATACCGGCGCCAAGATCAGCTGGATCGACCTGGCGCAGGCCGACTACAATGCCCGCCTTCAGCAATCGATCGCCACCGGCACCGTCGACTTCGACATCATCGAGATGGGCGCGCCCTTCGAAGGCGATGTCTGCGGCAAGGGGCTGACCTCGGAGATGCCCGACTGGGTCAAGAAGCAGATCGATTTCGACGACCTGGTCAACTACCTGAAGCCGCCGGTCGGCACCTGGGACGGCAAGCAGTATCGCGTCACCATCGACGGCGACACGCACAATTTCAACTACCGCACCGACGTGTTCGCCGATGCCGACCTCGCCAAGCAGTGGAAGGATGGCGGCGGTGAAGGCGAATGGGGCGTGCCGAAGACCTGGCAGCAGGTGCAGGCCGTCACCAAGTTCCTCAAGGGCAAGAAATTCAAGGGTCAGGACGTTTACGGCTATCTCGACGCGCCCAAGCCATGGGGCGGTTTCGGCTTCTACTTCCTGGGCAGCCGCGCCACCGCCTACGCCAAGCATCCCGACGACAAGGCCTGGCTGTTCGACGCCGACACGATGAAGCCGCGCATCAACAATCCGGCTTGGGTGCGCGCCATCCAGGACGTGATCGACGCGCTGCCGTCGGAACCGGCGGACCAGATCAACGCCGACCCGAACACCACCGGGTTCCAGCAGTTCCTGGCCGGCACCGGTTCGATGATCCCCTGGTGGGGCGACATCGGCTCCAACGTCAAGACCAACGATTCCTCGGTCATCGGCGATGTCACCGGCTTCTCGATCCTGCCGGGTTCGGACGATGTCTACAATTCCAAGACCGGCAAATGGGAGAAGCTCGCCAGCGGGCCGAACTATTCGCCGAACTGCGCCTATCTCGGCTGGGGCGTCTATGTCATGGCTCGCGTCGACAAGGACGAGAAGAAGAAAAAGGCGGCATGGTCCGCCGCCGCTCATCTCGGCGGCAAGGACCTGTCGATCTGGACGGCGATGTATCCGTCCGGCTTCCAGCCCTACCGCAATTCGCATTTCGACATTCCGGAATGGGTGGCGGCCGGCTACGACGAGGCCTTCATCACCTCGTATCTGAAGTCGGAAGGCGACAGCTACAACCATCCGAACGCGGCGATCGAGCCACGCATCCCCGGCATCTTCCAGTATTATTCCGCCGCCGAGGACATTCTGGCCAACACCTTCGCCGGCAAGATGAAGGCACAGGAAGGCGCCGATGCCATCGCCGCCGCCTGGGAAAAGCTCACCGACCAGATCGGCCGCGAAAAGCAGATCAAGCTCTACAAGGCCTCGCTCGGCCTGGCCTGATCGTAGCGTGAACCAGGGGTCCGGCGACGAAAGCCGCCGGACCCTGTCTTGACCGGCATCGCCGGTCGCGAAGTGCCTTCTGCAACTGGATGAGACGCGTGGCTGACCAGATTTTGCCCACCAATGATTGGCCGGCAAACGCCGTCCCATCCGACCTGATACCGCCAGGCCGCAAACGCTTGGGCTGGGCGGTGATGGCCGCCGCAACGCTCGGCCTGCTGGCAACGATCCTCGTCCAGATCCTCTACAAGAGCGAAGTCGACACGATCGGCTTCGAGACATGGCGTCCGGTGGTCTATGCCTATGTGCTGTGGGGCGTGGCACTCGGCATCGGCCAGGTGCTGACGCGCGGCGAGGACGGCCAGCGCGCGCTGTTCCTGCTGCCGGCGCTGCTGTTCACCATCGCCATGGTGATCTTCCCGACGCTGTTCGGCTTCTACATCGCACTCACCGACTGGAACCTCTCCTCCTTCAGCGGCCGCAGGTTCAACGGGCTCGACAATTTCTGGCAGATGCTGGGCGATCCCTACTATCGCAACGCGCTGTTCAACATGGTGCTCTACGTGCTCGCCGTGCTGGTCGAATATGTCATCGCCTTCGGGCTGGCGCTGCTGCTCAACGCGCAGATCCGGGCGCGCAAATTCTTCCGCGTCGTCTTCCTGATGCCGCTGATGCTGTCCCCGGTCGCGGTGTCATGGATGATCGGCAAATCGCTGATGGAGTACCGGTTCGGACCGGCGGCAACACTGGCGCGCCATCTCGGCTGGGACAATCCCGCCTTCTTTTCCGATCCCATCATCGCCCGCATATCGATCATGATACTAGATGCCTGGACCTTCATCCCGTTCATGATGATCATGCTGCTCGCCGGCCTGCAGGCGATGTCGCGCGAGGTGCTGGAGGCCGCGCGCGTCGACGGCGCGACCACCTGGCAGACCTTCTGGCAGGTCACTTTCCCGCTGATGTTGCCGGTTTCGGTGACGGCGGTGATCCTGCGCATCATCTTCAAGCTGAAGCTGGCCGACATCATCATCACGGTGACCTCGGGCGGCCCCGGCGGCGCCACCGATTCCGTCTCCAGCTTCATCTACCGCGAATACCGCGACCGCTCCAATGTCGGCTACGGCACCATGCTGGCGATGGCCTATCTGGTCATCATCGTCGTGTTCGTGACCTGGCTGTTGAAGCTTGCCAACCGCTTCGTGCGCAACGTCAATTGAGTGGCCGGATCATGAGCGTTCAGACCACCGAATACACCGTCTCCGAAATCCGCTCTCCGGCGAGCTTCATCACCAGCCGCGTCTTCATCTATGGCGCGCTGGTGTTCTGGGCCTTGATCTGCCTGTTCCCGATCTACTGGACGATAACGACCTCGTTCAAATCGGCGGTCGACGTCACCCAAGGCCATCTGATCCCCTTCGTCGACTTCCAGCCGGACTGGAAAGGCTGGCGCTCGCTCGGCCTGTCGCCGGATTCGATCTTCCAGACCTCCACGGTGCGCGATGAGTTCTTCAAGCGCTTCATGAACTCGGTCATCACCTCGGTCGGCGCGTCGAGCCTCGCCATCGTCATCGGCAGCCTCGCCGCCTACGGCCTCACGCGCTACCGCTACAAGTTCGCCTGGTTCAAGAACGAGGACATCTCCTTCTTCTTCCTGTCGCAGCTGATCCTGCCGCCCGTGGTGCTCGCTCTGCCCTTCCTGGTGCTCTACCGCGAAGTCGGCCTGCTCGACACGCGCATCGGGCTGATCCTGCTCTACACGCTGATGGTGCTGCCGATCGTCATCTGGATCATGCGCGACCAGTTCAACTCCATCCCGGTCGAGCTGGAAGAAGCAGCGCTCGTCGACGGCCTGTCGATCTGGGGGGCGTTCTTCCGCATCGTCATGCCGATCGCGCTGCCGGGCATGGTCGCCGCCTTCATCCTGGCAATGGTGCTGTGCTGGAACGAATATTTCTTCGCTGCCCTTCTGACCTCGACCGATGCCAAGACCATCCCGGTCATGGTGGCGAGCCAGACCGGCTCGCAAGGCATCAACTGGTGGTCGATGGCAGCCCTTGCCACCGCCGCGATCGCGCCGCTGGCGGTCATCGGCATCGCGCTGGAACGCTATCTCATCATGGGCATGACGGCGGGAGCTGTGAAGTGACGAACCAATACTGGTTCGCACGCAACATCCGTGTCGGCTACAAGGGCTACGACCGCTACGGCAAGGGCGTCATGCCGATCGCCTGGCAAGGTCGAGCCGTCATCGCCGGCTTCGTGCTGGCCATGCTGTGCGGCGGCCTGGTCATGGCCCTGGAGGGATTCTACGGCTTGGCATAGCCCTCTATGTCGGCCTGGCGATAGCCGGCGCCGGGACGTTCATCTGGGCCGTTGCCACCAAGAGCGATCCGGGGACAGGTCGATTGCCGATTACCGGGCGGAGCGGCTGAAAAAACCTTTAGGCCTTCAGGATAGCGCGCAGGTGATCCATGATCATGGCGACGCCCTTGTCCCCAAGCTCAGCCGACGCATCCTTGGCGCTCGCCGTATACCAGCTGGTATTGTCGGCGAAGTGGGCGGCATCAACCGCCTCCGGACACAGCGCCAGCATCAGTGATGTCTCGCCGATGCCGGCATGGTCGAACGGGTACTTGCCGTTCATGGCGGCCGGCATCAGCGGATGCACCTGCACCCAGTTGAAGAAATTTTCACCGGCGGCGTGTCCGGCATAATAGTCGGCCATCGTCTCGGAACCCCACCACCCCTCGCCGCGCTGTTTCTCGAGGAAACGGAAGATCGCCTGGCGGCCGGCGGTCTTGAAGGCGAGATCGGTCGGCATGCCGGCGGCGAAATTCTCGGTCTGGTGGTGGATGATGGCGTGGATGTTGCGGAAACCGACGCGCAGCAGGCTGTAGAACAGTTCCTCGCCGAACGGCGCCAGCTGGTTGCCGCCGACCTGCACCGAGCCAGTGCCTTCCGGCGGCGCCACTGCGTAGCTCGCAGCACCGTAGTAGAAGGGCGGCAGGATGACGACATCCCTCTCCTTCTCGAACAGCTCCAGCGTCTTGATGACGGCCAGCGTGTCCATGCCGACAGCCATATGCTCGCCATGGTATTCGAGCACGCCGAGCGGCAGGGCGACCGGCCAATTCTCGGCGATCGCCTGGCGGATCTGGTGCGGCAGCATCAGTTCATAGCGCACGATCTATTCCATATTGGTGTGGCGTGCGCGCATGGCTTCGGGCGAAGCACCGATCAGGGATTTGAGCTTCAGCACCATCACCTCGAACAGCAGGAACAGCGCCCCTTCGAACAGCGAGCCCATCGGCAGGACCGAAGTCTTTTGCGGCCCCTGATCATTGGCCATGGTCTGGGCCGGAATGAGCAGCGTGGCATCGGCCAACCCCGCCGCGCTGCCGCCGGACTGGGCGGTGAGCAGCAGATTGGTCGCGCCGGCATCGCGCGCGACACGCATCAAGGTCAGCACCGTCGAGGTTTCTCCCGGCCCGGAACTGGCCAGGAAGACGTCGCCAGGCCCCAGTGGCGGCGTGGTCATGTCGCCAACCACCGCGACCGGCAGACCGAGATGGTAGAGCCGCATGGCGAAACCCTTGACCTGCAAGGCCTCGCGGCCGCAGCCATAGACGACGATCTGCCTCGCTTCGGCCAGAAGCTTGCAGGCGACGTCGATCTGGCTGTCATCCACGCGCGCCAGCACGTCGCCGAGTTCGTCGAGCGCGGTCTTGAACAGATTTTCGTTCCGGTCGCTCACGACAAACCCACCCTCGAAATCCTCCTCGGATTTTTTCACGAACAGCTTGATTTCATTCATGCTAGCAACCGCGAAAATGCGTGTCCAACGCCGCGCAGCGCTTTTGCCTGATCACAGGCATGATAGTGTCATGTCAGACAAATCAACCCCGGGAAAACTGCAAGACATGAAGACACGGCATTTCGACCGCATCGGCAATGGCGGCCTCACCTTTACGGAGCTCGGCTTCGGCACGGCACCGCTCGGCAATCTCTACCGCGCCGTTTCGGACGAGGATGCCAAGGCCACGCTCGACGCCGCCTGGGAGACCGGCTGCCGCTACTACGACACCGCGCCGCTCTACGGGCTTGGCCTGTCTGAAACACGCCTCAACCCCTTCCTGCGCGGCAAGAAGCGCGACGACTATGTGCTGTCCAGCAAGGTCGGCCGCCTCATGCGCGCCTGCCCGCCGGAGCAGCGCACCGGCATCGGCAAGTTCTTCGACACGCCATCACGCCAGGAGGTCTACGACTACAGCTATGACGGCGTCATGCGTTCGTTCGAGGCCTCGCTCGAGCGGCTTGGCGTCGACAGGATCGACATACTGTTCGTGCACGATGTCGACATCTTCACCCATGGCAGCAAGGAGGCGTCCGACCGGCGCATCGAAGAATTCATGCGCTCGGGCTACTATGGACTGCTGTCGCTGCGCGACCAGGGCGCGATCAAGGCGTTCGGCGGCGGCATCAACGAATGGCAGGTTGCCCAGACATTGGCCGAGCGCGGCGATTTCGACCTGTTCCTGCTTGCCGGGCGCTACACGCTGCTGGAACAGGAGGCGCTGACGTCCTTCCTGCCGCTCTGCCAGAAGCGCGGCATCGGTATCGTCCTTGGCGGCCCCTACAATTCCGGCATCCTGGCGACAGGACCCAAGCCCGGCGCCTATTACAACTATTCCGAGGCGCCGAAGGACATTCTCGAGCGGGTCGCCGGCATCGAGGCTGTCTGCAAACGCCATGGCGTCAGGCTGATCGAGGCGGCGCTGCAGTTTCCGCTGCTGCATCCCTCTGTCGTCTCGGTGATCCCAGGCGGCCAGCGGCCGAGCGAAGTGGAAGGCAACCGGGCACTGCTCGACGCGAAACTGCCGGCTGCGCTGTGGGCCGACCTCAAGAAGGAGGGCTTGATGCGCGACGACGCGCCGACCGCATAGGAGCGTTGCCGCCCCCAATTCGGGCCAAAATGAAAAGCCGGGTACCGGCGTCGGGCACAAAAAATGAAAAGCCGGGCAAGCCCGGCTTTTCTGTCTCTGAAAAGAAAAAACGCTTAGTTGACTGCGTCCTTCAGGCCTTTGCCGGCCGAGAACTTCGGCACGGTGCGTGCCGGGATCTTCACTTCGGCGCCGGTCTGCGGGTTGCGGCCGGTCGAGGCCGCACGCTTTGACACGGTGAAATTGCCAAAGCCGACAAGCCGGACATCGCCGCCCTTCTTCAGTTCGCCGGTGATGACGGAAAACACCGCATCGACCGCCGACTGCGCGTCACCCTTCGAAATGCTCGCGGCGTCGGCGACAGCGGACACCAGTTCGTTCTTGTTCATAAAAATTCCCTTCCATGAGAACACCGGAACTAACGACTCATCCGGCAGGAAACGGACTTTAGAAAGAAGCGCTGCCGCAACCAAGTCGAAAAGCCCGGAAAAAGTGGAAAAAAGCCCGGAAATCCGGGGTTTTTCACATGAAAAAGCCGGGCGCGAGGCCCGGCTTTCCGTTTGTGCACTGCAACCTTAGAAAGAATCTAATGTGCAAGCGACTTTCCAGCGTCATCGGCACTGTCGGTCGTGGCCGGCGGATTGACCGGTTCGACCCATTCGATCGGCTCCGGCATACGCACCAGCGCATGGCGCAACACCTCACCGACGCGCGAGACCGGAATGATCTCCATGCCGTTCTTCACATTGTCCGGAATCTCCGCCAGATCCTTGGCGTTGTCTTCCGGGATCAGCACCTTCTTGATGCCGCCGCGCAGCGCGGCGAGCAGTTTCTCCTTGAGGCCGCCGATCGGCAAGATGCGGCCGCGAAGCGTTATCTCGCCAGTCATCGCCACATCGGCCCGGACCGGAATGCCCGTCAGCACCGACACAATGGCTGTCGCCATGGCAGCACCAGCGGACGGACCATCCTTCGGCGTGGCGCCTTCCGGCAAGTGCACGTGGATGTCGCGCTTGTCGAACAGCGGAGGCTCGACGCCGAAATCGAGGGCTCTTGAGCGGACATAGGAGGCCGCCGCCGAGATCGATTCCTTCATCACATCGCGCAGATTGCCGGTCACCGTCATGCGGCCCTTGCCGGGCATCATGACGCCTTCGACCGTCAGCAGTTCACCGCCGACTTCCGTCCAGGCAAGACCGGTGACGACACCGACCTGATCGTCAGCCTCGACCTGACCGAAACGATAGCGCTGGACACCAAGGTAATCGGCGAGGTTCGCCGCCGTGATGCTCACCGTCTTCTTCTTCGTCTTCAGGATCTCGGTCACGGCCTTGCGCCCGAGCTTCATCAGCTCGCGCTCCAGGCTTCTGACACCCGCTTCACGGGTGTAGGTCTGGATGATGGCACGGATCGCATCCTCGCCGACGGAGAATTCCTTCGGCTGCAGCGCGTGATCGCGGATCACCTTCGGCATCAGGTGCCGCTTGGCGATTTCGATCTTTTCGTCCTCGGTGTAGCCGGCGATACGGATGATCTCCATGCGGTCCATCAAGGGCGCAGGGATGTTCAGCGTATTGGCCGTCGTCACGAACATCACGCTCGACAGGTCGTATTCGACCTCGAGGTAATGGTCCATGAACGTCGAGTTCTGCTCGGGATCGAGCACCTCGAGCAGCGCCGACGACGGATCGCCACGGAAGTCCTGGCCCATCTTGTCGATCTCGTCGAGCAGGAAGAGCGGGTTGGACTTCTTCGCCTTCTTCATCGACTGGATGACCTTGCCGGGCATCGAACCGATATAGGTGCGCCGATGGCCACGGATTTCGGCTTCGTCACGCACGCCGCCGAGCGCCATGCGGATGAATTCGCGGCCGGTCGCCTTGGCGATCGACTTGCCAAGCGAAGTCTTGCCGACGCCGGGAGGGCCGACAAGGCACAGGATCGGCCCCTTCAGCTTCTTCTGGCGGCTCTGGACGGCCAGATACTCGACGATGCGGTCCTTGACCTTGTCGAGGCCGAAGTGATCGGTGTCGAGCACGTTCTGGGCGTAGGCCAGGTCCTGCTTGACCTTGGAGTTCTTGCCCCACGGGATCGACAGCAGCCAATCGAGGTAGTTGCGCACGACGGTCGATTCCGCCGACATCGGCGACATCGTCCTCAGCTTCTTCAACTCGGCTTCCGCCTTTTCGCGGGCTTCCTTGGAGAGCTTGGTCTTCTTGATGCGCGCCTCGATCTCGGCGGCCTCATCGCGGCCGTCCTCGCCCTCGCCGAGCTCCTTCTGGATCGCCTTCATCTGCTCGTTGAGGTAGTACTCGCGCTGCGTCTTCTCCATCTGGCGCTTGACGCGCGAGCGGATGCGCTTCTCCACCTGCAGGACGGAGATTTCCGCTTCCATGAAGCCCATCGCCTTTTCCAGCCGCTCCTTGACCGAGAGCGTGGCCAGCATTTCCTGCTTTTCAGGGATCTTGATGGCGAGATGCGAGGCAACCGTATCGGCGAGCTTGGAATAGTCGTCGATCTGGCTGGCGGCACCCACCACTTCAGGCGAGATCTTCTTGTTCAGCTTGACGTAGTTCTCGAAGTCGGTGACGACCGAGCGGGCCAGCGCCTCAACCTCGACCTCCTCCTCTTCCGGCTCGACCAACGCGGTGGCGCGGGCCTCGTGGAAATCGGGACGGTCGGTGAACGAAACGATCTTGGCACGCGAAGCGCCCTCGACCAGGACCTTGACGGTGCCGTCGGGCAGCTTCAGCAATTGCAGCACATTGGCGAGCGTGCCGATGTCGAAGATGGCATCGGGCTCGGGATCGTCATCGGCAGCATTCATCTGGGTGGCAAGCAGGATCTGCTTTTCCTGACCCATCACCTCTTCCAGCGCCTTGATCGACTTTTCGCGCCCGACAAAGAGCGGAACGATCATGTGCGGGAACACCACGATGTCGCGCAGTGGGAGAACTGCGAAGACGCCGTCGCTGGGAGCCTTGGATATTTTGGCCATTGTCCAACCTTTCATGTCGCGGTCGCCATCAGGCCAACCGCGAATCTTATATTAACGACCGGGGATCGTTCCGCCTACCACCGTTTGTGACGGGAGTTTTACAGCACAGAAATCGGGCACCTCGGCCTTCTCGTGTTAGGTGGATGCAAGCAGGGCAAAGATCAAGAGTTAACATCGCCTGCAATCCACTCCATCGCCGAGGTCGCGTGCTCTACACAGCAAAACGGCGCCGCGACGGCGCCGTTCCACAAAAATATGCGGTGAAGTGCCATATCAGGCACTGACGTTGCCCTTCTTTTCCTTCTGTTCGGAATAGATGTAGAGCGGTCGGGCGCTGCCGGTCACCACTTCTTCCGAAATCACCACTTCGCGCACGCCTTCGAGCGCCGGCAGTTCGAACATGGTGTCGAGCAGGATCGCTTCCATGATCGAGCGCAGGCCGCGCGCGCCGGTCTTGCGCTCGATGGCGCGCTTGGCGATAGCCGACAGGGCGTTCTCGTGGAAGGTCAGGTCGACATTTTCCATCTCGAACAGCCGCTGGTACTGCTTGACCAGCGCGTTCTTCGGCTCGGTCAGGATCTGGATCAGCGCTGGTTCGTCGAGGTCTTCCAGCGTCGCCAGGACAGGCAGACGGCCGACGAACTCCGGAATGAGGCCGAACTTCAGGAGGTCCTCGGGCTCGACCTGGCGGAAGATGTCACCGGTGCGGCGGTCCTCCGGCGAGGCGACCGTGGCGCCGAAACCGATCGAGGTCTTGCGGCCGCGATCCGAGATGATCTTGTCCAGGCCGGCAAAGGCGCCGCCGCAGATGAACAGGATGTTGGCGGTGTCGACCTGCAGGAATTCCTGCTGCGGATGCTTCCTGCCGCCCTGCGGCGGCACGGAAGCGACGGTGCCTTCCATGATCTTCAGCAGCGCCTGCTGCACGCCCTCGCCGGACACGTCGCGGGTGATCGAGGGATTGTCGGACTTGCGCGAAATCTTGTCGATCTCGTCGATGTAGACGATGCCGCGCTGGGCGCGCTCGACATTGTAGTCGGCCGACTGCAGGAGCTTCAGGATGATGTTCTCGACGTCCTCGCCGACATAACCGGCTTCGGTCAGCGTCGTGGCGTCGGCCATGGTGAAGGGCACGTCGATGATGCGGGCCAGCGTCTGCGCGAGCAGCGTCTTGCCGCAACCGGTCGGGCCGATCAGCAAAATGTTGGACTTGGCCAACTCGACATCGTTGTTCTTGCCGGCATGCGCGAGACGCTTGTAGTGGTTGTGGACGGCCACCGACAGCACGCGCTTTGCGTAGGGCTGGCCGATGACATAGTCGTCGAGAACCTTGAGTATCTCCTGCGGTGTCGGCACGCCCTCGCGCGACTTCACCATCGAGGTCTTGTTCTCCTCGCGGATGATGTCCATGCAGAGTTCGACGCATTCGTCGCAGATGAAGACCGTCGGACCGGCGATCAGCTTGCGCACCTCATGCTGGCTTTTGCCGCAAAACGAGCAATAAAGCGTGTTCTTCGAGTCACCGCTGTTGTTGCCGACCTTGCTCATTTCCCTGTCCTTTCATCGCCGCCCGCCGATGGTCTGGCTGAAAGGGCGCATACTCTATTTATCGCGGGAATCCGCCGCCGCCAGTGTCCCGGCTCCCGCAACGTATTCCGTACGAAACACAAATCAGAAAACGTGGCAATGATTCGCAGCAACCCCACACAAAGCTAAGCCGTCGAAAATCAACATAGCCTTAACGTAGGCAATCCCGACCGTCGAGGGAACAGCCAATTGTGGCCGAAATGCCGCAAGACGCGCCAAAAGCGCGTGATGGTGTCATCCAACTGCCACCAAGCCCTTATGCCACGGCGCTCTCAGCCGGCTCGCGCGACGAAATGACCTTGTCGATGAGGCCGAAATCCTTGGCTTCGTCGGCGGTCATGAAATGGTCGCGGTCGAGCGTGCGTTCGATCTCCTCGTAGCTCTTGCCGGTGTGCTTGACATAGACCTCGTTGAGACGGCGCTTCAGCTTGACGATATCCATGGCGTGGCGCTCGATGTCGGAGGCCTGGCCCTGGAAGCCGCCGGACGGCTGGTGAACCATGATGCGGGCGTTCGGCGTGGCGAAACGCATGTCCTTGTGGCCGGCGGTCAGAAGCAGCGAGCCCATCGAGGCCGCCTGGCCGATGCAGAGCGTCGATACAGCCGGCTTGATGAACTGCATGGTGTCGTAGATCGCCATGCCCGAAGTGACCACGCCACCCGGCGAATTGATGTAGAGGTTGATTTCCTTCTTCGGATTCTCGGCTTCCAGGAAAAGAAGCTGCGCGCAGACCAGCGTCGCCATGCCGTCCTCGACCGGACCGGTGATAAAAATGATGCGCTCCTTGAGGAGGCGCGAGAAGATGTCGTAGGCCCGCTCGCCGCGATTGGTCTGTTCGACCACCATCGGAACGAGGTTCATGTAGGTTTCGACGGGGTTTTTCATCGGTTATCTCTTATCTCGCGGTGGGATTCCGGCGCCGGGAATGCTGGCAGATCGGGCAGAATCGGTTCTGGATCGTTGTTCCGTAGATAGGATGCCGGCTCATCCTTGTGCAAGGCCGACCCGTCCTAGCCATCTGGGTAAGTCGAATCAAGCTTTACGGCCAAGGATTCGCATCGCTGACGCCTGCACCGGTTCCGGAGCAGACGGTACCGGGCCGCAACGTAGCAGTTTCTTAACCGCGTCACTTAACGAAATGCGCCAAAACCGCTTTTCTCAGCGGCACCTTTCCCTACAATTCAACGTTGAACTTGTGCCTACGGTTCAAACAGGGGGAGTGTCATGTTCAGGAGAAGCGCATCCTTCGCCATTGCCGGGCTGGCCATGCTTGGCACGACTTCGCAGACGGCGGCCGGAGGCCGCGCCGTGGAATGCTACGAACCGGTCCACACGCCTGACGTCTACGACACGGTCTATGAAGACGTGATGGTCAGTCCGCCCGGCCAGCAGGTCGACTACACCCCGCCGATCTACGGCACACGCGAACGCGTGGTGATGACGGTTCCGGCACAAGTGACCTACGAGGTCGTGCCTGCCGTTACCCGCACCGTCTACCACACGGTGAGGGTCGATGGCGGCGGCTATTCCTGGGAATGGCGCGTCATCCATGGTCGCAGGGTTCTGTGCAAGATCTGGCACAAGGCGCGCTACGAACGCGTCGCCGAGACGGTGGTGATCCAGCCGGAGCGCACAAGGCGCGTCGTCATTCCGGCGCAATACGACCAGATCGCCGAGGAAGTGCTGGTGCGGCCGGAGCGAAGGCGCATCATCGATGTCCCCGCCTCCTACCTGACCGTCGCGCGGCGCGTGGTGGTCAGAGAAGGGTCGTCTGGCTGGCGGCGCGTGCATATTCCGAGGCACTGCCAGGACTAGGCCACCTCCGCCCGCAGCCACGCCTTCAGGCCGTCGTTATCGCCATCGCCGACAGCCGCCGCAACGCGCCTGCCGACCGCCGCGCCGAACTTGTAGCCATGGCCTGAGCAGGCCGAGACAACAAGGCACTTACCTTTCGCATGCGCCATGAATTTTTCGTCGGCGGTGAAGGTGTAGGCGCAGGTGACCACCTCGGTCACCTCATACTCCTGGATGCGGGCGATCGGTGGCGAAAAGAGGCTGCGGATCGCCTCCCCCTCGCCCGGCACAGGCTGACGGTTCCAGTCGGCGTCGCTCGTCGGCACCCTGTGCAGCCCGGAACCGAATTTCATGCCGGCGCCGCCGGAAGGCGGGATCACGTAGCCGTCGACCGCGCCGCCGACGTCGAGGACGACCGGTGCCACCTCCCAGGCCGCCTTCAGGTCAGCCGGCGGCTCGACATAGGCAAGGGCTGTCCGATAGGTCTTCAGTTCACCGTCCAGTTCCGGAAACAGTTTCAGCACCCAGGCGCCAGCAGCGACGACGATGCGGTCGGCCTGCATGGTTTCGCCGCTTTCGAGCACGATGCGGCCAGTTTCTGACTCGATCGCGGTCACCTTGCTGTGTTCGTAGACATTGGCACCATTGGTACGCAGCCAGGCGGCAAGGCCGGAAGCGATCTTGCGGCAATGGAGCGCGCCGCCTTCCGGCGAATAATAGGCATAGCGGAACGTGCCCGGCTCGAGAAAAGGCCAGCGCTTGACGGCGGCGTCTGGTTCGAACAGTTCGAAGGGGAAATTCCCCTCTTCCAGGCCCTCGCGGTATTCCTCGGCTTCGTCGCCCGGTTCGCGCGAAATGCAGACGAATCCGCGCGCATCGAGGTGGCTTTCGCCGAGATCGGTCCACATCTCGTCCCAGGCCTCGTAGGCTTCGGTGATCAGCCGGCCATAGCCGCTTCGGGCGCGGTAGGCGCGGCGGATGATGCGGTGATGATCGCCGGACGCGGCCAGCGGATTGGGGATCGGCCCCTGCTCGACGATCGACACGCTGTGGCCGGCCTTGACCAGCGACCACGCCGTGGAAAGACCGGCAATCCCCGCGCCAACAACGATCACGTTCATCGTTCACGCCTTCCGCAGCCGCATTGGCTGGCTCAATTCATTGGAGTGCGGGCGCCAACATACGGTCTGGAATGAGGCTGGCAAGCCGCGCTATGGGTCTGGCATGACCAATTCGACGCTCCCCTATCTTGCCTTTGATCCAGCCACTGGCCAGTTGCGGCTCGACCCGCACGAGCCGGCTTTCTTCCTGAACCCGTACGAGGCTTACGCCTTCCTGCACGGCGTCTCGAACGCCTTCTTCTGGGAGGAATTCGGCTTCTGGTGCTTGGGCGGCTTCGACGATGTCAACCGGCTGCTGCGCGACCGCCGCTTCGGCCGCCAGAACCCGGCCGGCATTCCCGACAGCCGTGGTGTTGGCCAGGACCGAAGCCATCTCAAGGCGTTCGACGGCATTGAAGCCAACTCCATGCTCGAATTGGAACCGCCAGTGCACACGCGGCTGAGAACACTGGTCAACCGGGCCTTCGTCTCGCGCCAGGTCGAGCGGCTGCGGCCGCGTGTCGAGGCGCTCGCCAACGAGCTGATCGACCGCTTTGACCCGGCCGGGCCGGTCGACCTGCTTCCCGCCTTCGCCTCCCCCCTGCCGATCACCATCATCGCCGAAATGCTCGGCGTGCCGGTCGAGATGGGGCCGCAACTGCTCGACTGGTCGCATCAAATGGTCGCCATGTACGTTCATGGCCGCACGCGCGAGACCGAGGAGACGGCCAATCGCGCCGCAGGCGAATTCACCGGTTTCCTGCGCGGCTACATTGTCGAGCGACGCAAGAACCCCAGCGACGATCTGCTGTCGCTGCTGATCTCGGCACAGGAGGACGGCCAGAGGCTGTCGGAGGACGAAATGGTGTCCTCGGCCATACTGCTGCTCAATGCCGGCCATGAAGCGACCGTGCATCAGGCCGGCAACGCCGTGCGCTCGATCCTGGCGCAAGGCGGCGATCCCAGCCGCTTCTTCACCTCGGCGGAAGCGACAGCCGCAACCGTCGAAGAATGCCTGCGCTTCGACGCGCCGCTGCACATGTTCACGCGCTACGCCTACCAGGAAATCGAGATTGCGCCCGGCATCGTCGTGCAGCCGGGCCAGACCATCGGGCTTTTGCTCGGCATGGCCAATCATGATCCGCGCGCCTTTGCCGAACCGCAGGCCTTCCGGCCGGACCGGAGCGACCAGAAGAACGTGTCCTTCGGCGCCGGCATCCATTTCTGCATCGGCGCGCCGCTGGCGCGGCTCGAATTGCAGGTGTCGCTGAAGACTTTGTTCGAGCGGCATCCGCGGCTGCATCTTGCCGAACAGCCCCGCTTCCGCGACACTTACCACTTCCATGGGCTGGAAATGCTCGCCGTCGACTTCTGAACGATCGCGGGCCTGGGGCTGCGCGATGAGACTGTTCTGGAGACCGGCGACGGCGTTCGCATTGGCGTTTCTATGCGCCAGCCTGGGCACGGCGCGTGCCCAGCAACAGCCGGAGAACATCCCGTGGGAGAACAGCATGGCCATCGCGCAGAAGATGGCGATAGGCCTCCTGGAGCGGCAGACCGGATCGAAGGGCCTGCCGCTGGCATCCTTCGCCATCGAGGTCGATCTCAATCTTGACGGCTTGCCTGAGATCTTCGCCTACCGCTATGCGCCGGGCTGCGACGGCGTCAATTGCGGCAACTTCCTGTTCGTCCTGGAAGGCGACAGCTATCAGGAGGTTCTCGGCGACATTCCCGGCGCGCGGCTGGTGCCGCAGGACAAGATCGCGCTCAGCCCCTTCAAACGGAACGGCTTTTTCGACATCCAATCCGACACGATGACTATCGGCTGGGGCGGAAAGCGCTATGTCGACGCTTCCACCCTTCCCGCTTCGACGCTTGATGGCACCGCTTTCGTGGCGGCCTGCCAGAAAAACAAGTTGAGCGAACAGCCGTCGCAGGGTGAAACGGAGCAGGTGAGCGCCGCTTGCCAATGCCAGTTCAACCGATTCCAGAAGGTCGGCTTCACGCAGGCCGACCTTGACGCCTATGCGGCCTCACTCATGGGCGAAGATTTCGACTATCCGATAGGCGACAAGGAGGATGCCTGGCTCGCTCTATCGAAAAGCGCCCAGGACGTCGCCACGGGCTGCGAGGTCGCGAGCGGCAAAAGCCAATGGCCGCCGGCCTATTTCGACCATGGCGACCAGCCGCAGCAGAAGCTGAATTTCGGCGCCTTTCTCGACGCCTGCCCGGCGCAGGATTTCATCATGACCAACCACAAGATTGGCTCGCCCGATCGCGCGCTCGCACTATGCGGCTGCGTCGCCCGCGAAATCCCGACCTATGGCGTCAGCCAGCAGGGGCTCGACCTCCTGGCGCAATATTATCGAGACGAGATCACGGACGCCGATATCGAAGCCCAGGACGCCGATCTGCTGACCGCGCATGACAAGGCGTCGGAAGCCTGCCTAAGCCAGTTTCCGGCGAAGTGATCACAGCTTGATCACATACTCCTTGCGGGTGGTTTCAAGCACTTCCCAGCTGCCCTTGAAGCCCGGCCTCAGCACGAAACTGTCACCCGACTTGACCGTGCGCGCTTGCCCACCGTCTTGCGCGATCACCGAAACGCCGGACAGGATGTGGCAGAATTCCCACTCGTCATAAACGATGCGCCATTTGCCGGGAGTCGATTCCCAGATGCCGGCATAGAGGCCGCCGTCCCGCTCCTCGACGTTCCAGGTGCGGAATTTTGGATCGCCCGAGATCAGGCGATCCGGCGCGGGCGCGCCGGATTCGGGTTCGACGCTCTTGGTGTCGACGGAAAGAAAAGCGGCCATCAGCAATCAAACCTTGGCGAGTGCCTGTTCGAGGTCGGCGACAATATCGGTGACGTCCTCGATGCCGATCGAAAGCCGCACGGTGTCCGGGCCGGCGCCGGCCTTGACCTTCTGCTCGTCGGAGAGCTGGCGGTGCGTGGTTGACGCTGGATGGATGACCAGCGACTTGGTGTCGCCGACATTGGCCAGATGCGAGAACAGTTCCAGCGCCTCGACGAATTTGACGCCGGCCTCGTAGCCGCCCTTGAGGCCGAAGGTGAAGACGGCGCCGGCGCCCAGCGGTGAGTATTTCTTCTGCAGCGCGTTGTTCTTGTCGCTGGGCAGGCCGGGGTAGTTCACCCAGGCGACCTTGGGGTGGTTGGACAGCCAGCCGGCGACCGTGACGGCGTTGTCGCAGTGACGCTGCATGCGCAGCGGCAAGGTTTCCAGGCCAGTCAGGATGAGGAAGGCGTTGAAGGGCGAGATCGCCGGGCCGAGATCGCGCAGGCCAAGCACGCGCGCAGCGATGGCGAAAGCGAAATTGCCGAAGGTTTCGTGCAGGACGAGGCCGCCATATTCGGGGCGCGGTTCCGACAGCATCGGGTACTTGCCCGACTTCGACCAGTCGAAGGTGCCACCATCGACAATGACGCCGCCGATCGAATTGCCATGGCCGCCGATGAACTTGGTCAGCGAATGCACGACGATATCGGCGCCGTGCTCGATCGGACGGATCAGATAGGGCGAGGCCAGCGTGTTGTCGACGATCAGCGGCAAGCCATGCTTGCGGGCGATGTCGCCGATCTTCTCAATGTCGACGAAAGTGCCGCCCGGATTGGCCAGGCTCTCGATGAAGATCGCCTTGGTCCTGTCGTCGATCTGGCTCTCGAAGGTCGAGATGTCGTTGGTGTCGGCCCAGCGCACTTCCCAGCCATAATTCTTGAAGGCATGACCGAACTGGTTGATCGAGCCGCCATAGAGCCTTGTCGCGGCGACGAAATTGTCGCCCGGCTGCATCAGATTGTGGAAGACGATGACCTGCGCGGCGTGGCCGGATGCGACCGCGAGGGCAGCCGTGCCGCCTTCGAGTGCGGCGACGCGCTCCTCGAGCACGGCCTGCGTCGGGTTCATGATACGGGTGTAGATGTTGCCAAACGCCTTCAGGCCGAACAGGGACGCGGCGTGGTCGGCATCATCGAAGACGAAGGAGGTCGTCTGGTAGATCGGCGTGGCGCGCGCGCCGGTGGCCGGATCGGGCTTGGCGCCGGCATGGACGGCGAGCGTGTTGAAACCGGGCGTACGGGTCACTTAAAACCTCCCTCGAGAACCTTCTGAAAATCGCCGAGCATTCTTGGCGAAGCCGGGCATGGAATGCAAAGAAGAAAATACCCTTCGGCGTGGGACCTTCGACCAAGCTGCAGGAAAATACGGCGCTAGCCGGAATAATTTTGCGCTTCTCGCTCGCGGCCTATTTCTGGCGCACGCCGAAACTCTGGAAGCCCTGGCGCATCAGCGGCTTCTTGGACGACAGCACCCCGGAATTGACACCGGTCCAGCCGATCTCGCCGGAGAGCTTGCCGTATTCGATCTTGGGGCAGCGGTTCATCACCACCTTGATGCCGGCGGCCTCGGCGCGAGCGGCGGCCTCGTCATGGCGCACACCGAGCTGCATCCAGATGACTTTCGGCAAGGGATCGAGCCGCAATACCTCGTCGACGATGCCCGGCACCGCGGTCGCGGCGCGGAAGATGTCGACCATATCGATCGGCTCCGGAATATCGGCCAGACTGGCATAGGTCATCCGGCCGAGGATATCCTTGCCGGCCTGGCCCGGATTGACCGGAAACACCGAAAAGCCCTTGGCCAGCAGGTATTTCAGCACGAAATAGCTCGGCCTGACGTCATTGGCCGACGCGCCGACCATGGCGATGGTCTTCACCGAATTGAGGATGCCGGCGATGTAGGTGTTGTCGTAGCTATCGTGATTCATGCCTCGTCCTCATACAACGCCTCGGCGAGAAAACCATCCGGGTCGTTGCTGAAATCGCGCAACATGCGGAAGTGGTCCGTATCACGAAAGTCGGCGGGCTCGAGCCCGAAGCGGCTGATGCGGAACAGCCGCGCGCCGGGACAGGCCATCAACAATGGCGAGTGCGTCGCCATGATCACCTGCGCGGTGCCGGACTGGTCCATGCGCCGCAGCATCTTCAGCAGCTCGATCTGGCGCGACGGCGAAAGCGCGCTCTCGGGCTCGTCGAGGATGTAGATGCCTTGCCTGCGGCAGCGCTCCTCGAAGAAGCGGATGAAACCCTCGCCATGCGACCAGGACAGGAAATCCGGCGGCGTCCCGCCCGATTCCCTAGCTGCCTCGTCGAGGTAACGGGCAACGGAATAGAAGGATTCGGCGCGGAAGAACCAACCCGCGGTAACCTTCGGCAGCCAGTGGCAACGAAAATTGTCGGCCAGTGCGGCACCGCTCTTGTCGATGGCACGAGAGTGGTCGACCGGGCGGTAACCCTTGCCGCCGCCGGCCTCGTCATAGCCGGCCAAAGCACCAATCGCTTCCAGCAGCGTCGATTTGCCGGTGCCGTTCTCACCGACGATGATGGTGATCGGCGTGGTGAATTCGAGTTCGAAGTCACGGCCGCGAAACAGCGGCAGGTTCCAGGGATATTTTTCCCAGTCCGCGACCCGCGCTGGGTCAAGCAGGACGCGCTTGAGGTATGGTGCCTTGAGCCGCGTCAGCTGTTTGCGGTAAGCCATCACCCGGGCAACGAAATCGTGCCGTCTTGCGCGATCGGAAAGGCCGGATTGTGCGCCACTTCCCAGACGTGCCCGTCCGCATCGGCGAAATAGCCGTACCAGCCACCCCAGAAGGCGCGGCCGGCCGGCTTGACGATACGGCCGCCGGCTTTCTCGGCCATGGCGAGCACCTCGTCGACCTCGGCGTCGGAGCGGGTGTTGTAGGCGAGATAGACGGCGGACGGCGCTCCGGCGAATGTAATGCCGGAATCCGCCTCGGCACTGGCGCGCGGGAACAGCCCGAGAATGACCCCGCCCATCTGGAAGAAGGCGACGCCGTCCGTTATCGCGGCATGCCGTTGCAGACCCATGGCTTCGTAGAAGCGCACGGCGCGATCGAGATCGTCCGTGGCGATGGTGACGATGGAGATGCGCGGCTCCACGGCTACTCGTCCGTCCATTCCGGCTTGCGCTTGCCGATGAAGGCGCCGATGCCTTCCTCGGCGTCCCGCGCCAACATGTTCTCCACCATGACGCGGCCGGTATAGGCATAGGCGTCCGCCAGGCCCATTTCGGCTTGCGCGTAAAAGGCCTCCTTGCCGGTCTTGACCACCAAAGATGATTTGGAAGCAATGGTTTGCGCGTATTTGGTGACGATCTGATTCAGGTATTCGCGCGGCACGACGCGGTTGACCAGGCCGAACTCCTTGGCGGTTGCCGCGTCGATCGTCTCGCCGGTCAGCAGCATCTCCATCGCCTGCTTGCGCGAGACGTTGCGCGACAGCGCCACCATCGGCGTCGAGCAGAACAGGCCGATATTGACGCCCGGCGTGCAGAAGGTCGCCTCATGCGAGGCGATCGCCAGGTCGCAGCTGGCGACAAGCTGCAGGCCGGCGGCCGTCGCGAGGCCGTCGACTTCTGCGATGACCGGCACGGGATGGCGCACGATCGCCTGCATCAGCTGGGCGCAAGCGGCGAATGTCTCTTCGAAGAAAGCCTTGCCGCGATCGGCGTCGGCGCGGCGCGCGGTCATTTCCTTGAGATCATGGCCGGCACAGAACACTTTCCCGGCCGCCGACAGGATGATGACACGAACCGCCTTGTCAGCCCTGGCGCGGTCGAGCTCCGCCGTCAGCGCCGCCATTACCGCTAGCGACAGAGCATTGGCCGGGGGATTGGCGAGGGTGAGCCGCAGCAGGCCCTTGTCCAGCCTGGTCGTGACCGGCCCCTCGGCAGCAACAGGCTTGATGGCAAGTATTTCGGCCATGGCTAAGGTCTCCGCGATTCCGGTCGGGCTTACGGACTATCTAATATCGGATCGGCTTTCATCCAACACCCATCGCTTGCGCCAGAAGGCCGAAGATGTTGCCAGCAACGCCCTGCCGCGTTCATACAGGCTTGGCGTAAAAGCGAGAGACCGACATGCCCGCCCAGACCAACCTCAAGCCGATGCTGACCGCAGCACAAGTCAATGTGCTGATGGAAACCGTCTATCCCCAGCTCAACGAGCAGTTCAAATATTATGAGGCCATCGACGTTTTCCCAGGCGGCTGCACCGTGCGGCTCAATGCCGGCGAGCGGCATTTGCGTCCGGGCGGCACGGTGTCCGGTCCATCGCTGTTCACGCTGGCCGACATTGGCGGCTATGTCTGCGTGCTTTCCCATGCCGGGCCGGATGCGCTGTCCGTGACGGTTAACCTCGACATCAACTTCGTGCGCAAGGCCGAGGCCGGGCCGATCGATGGCCATTGCCGCATCCTGAAGCTGGGAAAGAGCCTGATGGTGTTCGACATCGACATCGTCGCCGGCCCGGAAGCGCACACGATCGCGCACGCCACCGGCACCTATTCGATCCCACCGAAGCGCACCGGTGATGTGGTAAAATAATACCTTTTTACTAAGCTATTGTTTTTACTGCCGTTTCTTCGCTAAATGGCTTTTTGATCGGCTTGACGCGCAATTCCCCGTCGCCTATAAGCCCTCACGAAGCAGCGGCCCGCAAAGGCCGCCGTTTTGTTATTGGCGGCGGGCAAGCGTCTCATCGCCAATCCAAGCAACAAGAAACGCCTTCTCTTTGAAGGTCAAAACCGAGAGCAGAAAACATGACAACCTTTTCGCAGAAGCCTGCGGATGTGGTGAAGAAGTGGATCCTGATCGACGCCGAGGGTCTCGTCGTCGGCCGTCTCGCCACTGTCATCGCCAATCATCTTCGCGGCAAGCACAAGCCGACCTTCACCCCGCATGTCGACGACGGCGACAATGTCATCGTCATCAATGCCGACAAGGTGGTGTTCACCGGCAAGAAGTTCACCGACAAGGTCTATTACTGGCATACCGGCCACCCCGGCGGCATCAAGGAGCGCACCGCGCGCCAGCTGCTCGAGGGTCGCTTCCCCGAGCGCGTCGTCGAGAAGGCCGTTGAGCGCATGGTCCCGCGTGGTCCGCTCGGCCGTCGCCAGATGAAGAACCTGCGCGTCTATGCAGGCGCCGAGCATCCGCATGTCGCCCAGCAGCCAGAAGTCCTCGACGTGGCCAAGCTGAATTCCAAGAACAAGAAGGTCGCATAAGATGGCTGAGCTTTCCTCGCTCGCAGAACTGGGCGCCGCCACCGGCAACACCAATACGCAGGCCGCGGCACCCGTCCACGTCCAGAAGCTCGACAAGTCGGGCCGCGCCTATGCCACCGGCAAGCGCAAGAACGCCATTGCGCGCGTCTGGGTGAAGCCGGGTTCCGGCAAGATCGTCGTCAACGACAAGGAATTCGCGACCTATTTCGCGCGTCCGGTCCTGCAGATGATCCTCAACCAGCCGATCATCGCCTCCAACCGTTCGGGCCAGTATGACATCGTCGCCACCGTCGTCGGCGGCGGCCTCTCCGGCCAGGCCGGCGCGGTGCGTCACGGCATCTCCAAGGCGCTGACCTACTACGAGCCGGCGCTGCGCGCCGTGCTCAAGAAGGGCGGCTTCCTGACCCGCGACAGCCGTGTCGTCGAGCGCAAGAAGTACGGCAAGGCGAAGGCCCGCCGCTCCTTCCAGTTCTCGAAGCGCTAAGGGCTCCGCAGTTTCGACAATCGAAAGGCCGCCTCCGGGCGGCCTTTTTGCATTGCGAATCCCTATCCTGCGGAATGATCCGCGTCGCGGATGAACAGGAAGGCGCAGAGCGCCGAGAACGCCACGGCGAGCGCGGAGGCGAGGAAAGCAAGCTGCATGCCCTGGATCGTGCCCAGCGCCAAAGCGGAGCCGAACAGCGCGACGCCGATCGCCCCACCCGACTGGCGCACCGTGTTGAGCACGCCCGAGGCTGTTCCCGAGATTGCCGTCGGCACGGACGACAGCAACGCCGTGGTCATGGCGGGCACCGCAAGACCGATGCCGACCGGCAGAAACAGCAGCCGCCACAGCAGCGACAGATAAGAGGTGTCGGCCTGGATCAGCGCCATCAGGCCGAAACCGGCCGCGCCGATAAGCAGGCCGATCGCCATCGGCGACCGAGGGCCATACGTCGCGGCGATGCGTCCGGCGGCAATGTTCGACACGGTGACCGCCGCCATGAACGGCAGGAAGGCGAGCCCGGTCATTTCAGGCGAAAAATGCCTTTCCTGCTGGAAATAGAGGCTGAGCATGAAAATCGTGCCGTAGAGCGTCAGATTGACCGCCAGTCCAACGAGGCTGGTCGCCGCCGGCACGCGGCTGGCAAATAGCTTCAGTGGAAACATCGGCGCCTTGGTCCGGCTCTCGACCAGCAGGAACAGGCTTCCGGCCACTGCAGCCACGGCCAGTCCGCTGATAACCGGCAATGAAGCCCAACCGGACGAGCCGGTTTCGATGAAGGCGCCGGTCAGCGAAAACAGCGTCAGCACGACAAGCCCCTGCCCGGCCCAGTCGATCGGCGGCTTTTCAGCCTTCAGCGGCGTTTCGCGTAGAAACCGGTAGGCCATCCAGATGGCAAGAGCGCCGATGGGCAGGTTGACCAGGAAGATGCTTGCCCAGCCGAGCGACCCGACCATGAAGCCGCCGAGCACCGGCCCGGCCGAAAGCGCAACACCGCCTGCCGCCGTCCACAGGCCGACGGCCCGCGCGCGGCGCGCCTTGTCCGAAGCGTAGGCACGGTTGAGCAGCGCCAGCGAACACGGCATCAGCAATGCCGCACCCGCGCCTTGCACGGCGCGCGCCGCGATCAGCACCCAAGGGCTCCCTGCCAGGCCACAGACCAGCGAGGCGATGCTGAACAGCGCCATGCCGCCGACGAACACCCGGCGGGCGCCGATCCTGTCGCCGAGCGCACCGCCGGCGAGCAGCAACGAGGCGAAGGCAAGCGTGTAGGCATCGACCACCCATTGCAGGCCGCCTATGCCCATCGAAAGTGCAGCGCCGATCCTGTTGAGGGCGAGATTGACGATGGAGACATCGAGCTGCACCACCACGAACCCGAGACTGGTCGCGGCGACAGTGGCGGCATATGTGGCGCGGGGCTTGGAAAAGATGGTGTCGGTCATGCCTTGGCATAACGGCTTCTCGCTGACACCGTTCCGTCAGGAGAGGCCAGCCTGCGACAACCAGTCAGGGATGCCGATCCCGGCAAATCAATTGATGCTGGCGGTCGCGGCGGGTTCGATGCGTTCGCCCGTCCCGGCATAGGGCACGCGGTAACCGTTCGCCGCCAGCCAATCGATGGCCGCCTTCGGTTCGTCGGTCTGGATGATGGTGGCGCCGCGATCGGCCCAGAAACCCCAGGCTTCGCGCGGCAGGCTGGCCTGGACCGCCAATTCGTCGCCACGGCCGCCTGCGAGAAACCCGCCGGGCTTGTTGACGATGGCATAAGTGTCGGCCCAGATGTGCCAGTTGCCCCGCACCGCGGCCGCGCGCATGCGCGTGCTGAACAACGGTCCGCCGGTTTCGGTCAGCGTCTCGGCGCCAGCCCGCCAGTTGATCAGCTCGATCGCGCGCGGCGAGAAGGCGTGGTCGACCGTTTCGGCGAAACCGGCATCATGCACCGCGTCATCGGCGATGATCGGCATGAACTGGACGCCGCCGCCGATCGCGGCCATGGCGGCCTTCACCGTGGCAATCCTGGTCTGGTTCCAGAGGTTCTCCTTGACGATGACCTGGTCGGCCATGCCGAGATCGCGCGCCACCGCGATCATGCCCGGCAGGTCGCCGACTTCGAGCTTGTTGTCGAGATTGATCAGGATCCGGTCCCTGGTCGCCAGCAGCATCTCGCGCAGCGTCGAAACCCTCTCGTCGGTGACGGCGCGGGTGCCCTCGATCACCAAGCGGCAGGTCTTCAGTTCGGCCAGCGTGTATTTTGCCACCTCGCCGTTGCAGGTCGTGGTGCGGTCGAGCCAGCTGTCATGCATGACGACGAACGCGCCGTCCTTCGAGCGCCTGATGTCGACCTCGACGATCTCGGCGCCCATGGCGATCGAGCCTTCGACGGCGGCGAGCGAATTTTCCGCATAAAGCGTCTTGTCGGCCTGCATACTGCCTGCGCGATGGGCGGCCACCATGACATGGTCGCGCCACTGGTTGGCATGCTCGAAGCGGTCGAGGATCTGCCTGGCGCGGCTTTCGTCCGCAAAGGCCTGACCGGAGACGGCCGCAAGGGTCGTGCAAAGCAGAAGGCTCAGCCAGATCGTCCGCATTCGAGAATCGCTCCTTGCCGGATCGAAGCCGGGATAGGCGATGCCCATGACATCTGGGTGAACGAAGCCGGCTAGCGGATGGTCGCGATATCTGGCGTCAAATGCGCTTCGAGAGCCGGCGGAACCAGGCCATCGCCGGCATTTCAATGAAACGCCAGGTGATCCACGATGCGGCGATGGTGGCGACGAGCATGATGACGATTGCAACCGTTCCGGCCCAGCCGGTGCCGAAGCCCGTCGCCGGCGAGCCGCGCAGCACGATGTCGCCGACGAGGCCGAGGCCAAGCTTGTGCTTGACGAGCCCGGCAACGTTGATCAGGCGCGCCTGCACGAAGATGTGGACCATGTAAATCGAGTAGGACAGCGCGCCGAGCGTCAGCATGACCGGCGCCCGTAGCAAGGCGGAAATCCAGCCGCCTTCATGGGCGAAGAGAAACAGCGCCAGCGCGAACACCAGGGGTGCCGCGATGCCGAAATCATTGCTGCCCGCCAGCGACACGAAAAACACGATGGCCGCCACCATGACGATTTCGGCAAGGGTCCAGCTCAGCCGCGGGCCGCTTCTGGCGAGGAGCTGTCGTGCCCCTGCAATGGAATCATGCTGAAACCAAGCCAGCAGGGCGCCGAGCGAGAAGCCGTAGAGGCAGCGGATGAAGCCGAAATCGTAGGATACGTCCATATGATGCGTGGAGAAACCAAGCAGGAACAGCGGCGCGGTGACGGCGGCGGCGAAAAGCCATATCCAGGCACGCGCGCCGGCGATGAAGACCACGCCGGCAAACAGGAGATAGGCGAAGAACTCCGCCGAAATGCTCCAGCTTGGCGCATTCCAGGTCAGATGATCCTCGAAGCCCATCCCTTGCAGCAGGAGCAGATTGGCAAGCAGGCTCTTCAAATCGAAACCGCCGGTGAAGGGGGCAGCGCCGGTGCCATGCAATTGCGGCAGCATCAGCCGCAGCAGTTCGAAGCCCGCAAAGGCCGCGAGCATGATGACATGCAGCGGATAGATGCGGCCGAACCGCACCAGCGCGAAGCGGGCGACCTCTACCGGCTGACTCAGCCGATCGGCATAGCTGCTGGCGATGACGAAGCCGGAAAGGACGAAGAAGAAATCGACGAAAAGATAGGACGAACCGATGAAGGCGCTCTGCGAGATCGCGGAAGCGGTCGGGAAATGAAACAGCGCCACAAGCAGCGCGCAGATGCCGCGCCACGAATCGAGAACCTGGAAGCGCTCGCCGGCTATCGTGCCGGCATGGGTCGACACCACGGCATCGGACGGATTAAGAAACGCGGCCTGCGTCATGATGGTACAAATCCTGTCTTGCCGTGGCACCCGGGCGGCGCCGTTTCGTCTCCCCAAGCTGTGACTGGCATCTTCCATGCCGGTTCTGTAGTTGTTGCACCCCGATGAAAACGAGGACCAGTAATGGCGACCAAGAACATCGACCATGCCTTCACCGCCCGCTCCAAAACGGGCGGCGCCCTTGAGCCGACCTATTCCGGCGCGCTGTCGTTCATGCGGCGCAAATACACCAAGGACGTGAAGGGCGCGGATGCGGTGGTGTGGGGCATTCCCTTCGACGCCGCCGTCACGAACCGGCCCGGCGCCCGTTTCGGGCCGCAGGCGATTCGCCGCGCCTCGGCGATCCTCGACAATGACCCTCAGTATCCATTCTCGCGCGATCTGTTCGAACATCTCGCGGTGGTCGACTATGGCGACTGCCTGCTCGACTCCGGCAACCACCAGAAAACCCCCGGCACGATCGAGCGCGAAGCGGCGAAGATCCTGAAATCAGGCGCCTTCCTTTTGACGCTGGGCGGCGACCATTTCGTCACCTGGCCGCTGCTCAAGGCACATGCCGCCATCCACGGACCGCTCGCTTTGGTGCAGTTCGACGCGCATCAGGATACCTGGGAGGATGACGGCAAGCGCATCGACCACGGATCCTTTGTCGGCCGTGCGGTCAAGGAAGGCATCATCGATCCGGACCGTTCGATCCAGATCGGCATCCGCACCCACGCCCCTGATACGTTCGGCATCAAGATCCTCTACGGCCACGAAATCGAGGAGATGCGTGCCTCCGACATCGCCTACGCCATCGTCGACCGCACCGGCGGCAAGAAGACCTACCTGACCTTCGACATCGACTGCCTCGACCCGGCCTATGCGCCCGGAACCGGCACGCCGGTGGCCGGCGGCCCGTCCTCGGCGAAGATCCTGTCGACGCTGCGCCAGCTCAACCAGGTCGATATTGTCGGCGCCGATGTCGTGGAGGTTGCGCCGGCCTATGATCACGCCGATATAACGGCGATCGCCGGCTCGATGGTGGCCATGCAGTATCTCGGCCTGCTGGCTGAACGAAAGGCACGGCAGGAAGAGATGAACAACGGCAATCACAACGGTGCCGCGGTGAATCACGGCAACGGTATATAGTCTCGGAATATCAGGGAATTTGATCAGGTCATGAAACCGAAAATCTTCATCGACGGCGAGCACGGCACCACCGGCCTGCAGATCCGGGCGCTGCTTGCCGAGCGTGGCGACCTGGAGATCATTTCCATCCCCACCGAGCGCCGCAAGGAGACGGCGGCGCGCGCCGAATTCCTCAATGCGGCTGATATCGCGATCCTGTGCCTGCCGGACGATGCGGCGAAGGAGAGCGTCTCGCTGATCGCCAACGACACCACCAAGGTCATCGATGCATCGACCGCGCATCGCGTCGCCGAAGGCTGGGCCTATGGCTTCGCCGAGATGGACAAGGACCAGGCCAAGACGATCGCCACGGCCAAGCGCGTCGCCAATCCCGGCTGCTGGCCGCAGGGACCGATCGCCACGCTGAGGCCACTGGTCACGACAGGCCTGCTGCCGGCGGGTTTCCCCATCACCGTCAACGGCATTTCGGGCTATTCGGGCGGCGGACGCCCGATGATCGAGGACTACGTCGCCAAGGGCGAGGACGCCTCGGAGTTCCTGCCCTATGGCCTCACCCTGCAGCACAAGCATGTGCCGGAACTGCGGGCCTATGCAAAACTGTCACATGACCCGATCATGCAGCCGGCGGTCGGCAATTTCGCCCAAGGCATGATCACAGTGGTGCCGCTGCAGCTCGGCGGCCTCGAGCATGTGCCGACAGGCGCGGAGCTTCATGCAGCCATTGCCGACCATTTCGCCGCCATCAAGGGCGGCGTGGTCGAGGTGGCGCCCTATGCGCACCTGGAGCGCATGCCGGAGATCGATCCCGAGATCTACAACGGCACCAACCGCATGAAGGTCTATGTCTTCGCCAACGACAAACGCGCGCAGGCGCTGCTGCTGGCGGTCTACGACAATCTCGGCAAGGGTGCCTCGGGCGCAGCCGTCCAGAACATGGACCTGATGCTCGGGCTTTGATGGACGCACCAGTTTTCCCGGCGCGCTGGAAAGTCAGCGCGCCCGAACTCATTGCCGAGACCTTTTCGAGCCGCATCTGGAAGGTTGTTCGCGGCGACGGCTCGCCGGCTGTCGTCAAGGCGCTCAAGCCTTTCGACGATGTCGCCGACGAACTGCGTGGCGAGTATTTCCTCGCCTGGCGGCGCGGTGAAGGCGCGGTGCGCCTGCTTGGCCGCGACGGCCACAGCATGCTGCTGGAATATGGCGGCGACACCTTGCTTACCCAGGTTCTCGATGAACAGGGCGACAATGCCGCAACCGCAATCGCGGCTGAGGTGATGGCGAAACTGTTTTCGCCGTCGCATCACCCCTTTCCGCCCGAGCTGCAGCCGCTCAGGGAGCGGTACGCCAGCCTGTTCAGGAAAGCCGCAACCGACCGAGACGCGGGTCATGCCAGCATCTATGTCGAGGCAGCGTCGATCGCCGGACGGCTGCTGGATAATCCGCACGATATCAGGCCCTTGCATGGCGACCTGCACCACGACAACATCCTGCAGGGATCGCGCGGCTGGCTGGTGATCGATCCGAAGGGCGTGCTCGGCGATCCCGGCTTCGACGCCGCCAACATGTTCTACAACCCGCTCGACCGCGACGCGCTTTGCCTCGATCCCCAGCGGATCGCACACATGGCCGAAGTCTTTGCCAAGACGCTGGGGCAGTCGCCGCCGGCGATACTGGACCATGCCATCGCCTATGGCTGCCTGTCCGCGGCCTGGCACCACGAGGACGACAACGCGGTCGATGAGAACCGCGAACTGTCGATCGCCAAGGCGATCCGGGCGGTGCGGGCGAATTTCTGACCTGAGGGGCGGGCCAAGCGGCTCGGGATCAACTCCTGAGCACGATCTCCTGCGGCAAGGGATAGGCGCCCTTGGTGCCGCGCCAGTGCGCGGCAGCGAAACCCAGCACGATCAGTGCGAAACCTTGATGCGTCAGCGCCATATGCAGCGGCACCTGCATCAGCAGTGTGCCGATGCCGATCGAGGCCTGCACCAGCACCAGCACAAACAACAGCGTCGCGCGGCGGGCATGGGTTGAGCCGGGCAGTCGACGACGCGTGGCGATCATGTGCCAGAGCGCGACGGCGAAGACCGTATAGGCGCCGAGCCGATGGATGAACTGCACCGTCTTCGGGCTTTCGAAGAAGTTGCGCCATGCCGGCTCGAGGATCAGCAGATCGCCGGGGATGATCTTGCCGTCCATCAGCGGCCAGGTGTTGTAGCTCAGGCCGGCGTCGAGCCCGGCGACCAGGCCGCCGAGATAGATCTGGATCAGCGCCAGGAACACGATGAAGCCGGCCAGGCGCTGCGTCGAGCGATCGGCGGCGGGCTCCGAATGCGGCGCCAACCCACGCGCGACGACCATGGTGGCGGTGAAGATCAGCGCCGCCAGCGTCAGATGCGTCGCCAGCCGGTACTGACTCACGGACACACGGTCGACCAGGCCTGAGGCCACCATCCACCAGCCGATGGCGCCCTGCAGGCCGCCGAGGAGAAGAATACCGACGAGTTTCGGCCCAAGGCCGCGCTCGATGCGGCGGCTCACCCAGAAGAACAGCAGCGGCAAGGCGAAGACCAGGCCGACGCTGCGCGCCAGCAGACGGTGCGCCCATTCCCACCAGAAGATCGACTTGAACGCCTCGATGCTCATGCCCTTGTTGAGCTCGGTGTATTGCGGGATCTGCTGGTAGCGCTGGAATTCCTCCTGCCACTCGGCGTCGTTGAGCGGCGGGATGACGCCATGGATCGGCTGCCATTCGGTGATCGACAGGCCGGACTCCGTAAGCCGCGTGGCGCCGCCGACCAGCACCAGTGCAAACAGCACCAGAAGCACGACATAAAGCCAGCCGCGCACAAGCGCGCGGTTGTGCAGGTCGCGGTCGCGGGCGACGTATGGGTGGGCGGCTGATATGGCAGCCATGATCTGTCCAGTCCGGTTGAATGTCGCGGATTGGTGAACCATAGCATCCGTGCTGGCAAGACCATGCAGCGCGGCACGCCGTCGCGCCCGATGTCGCGGGTTGCGCGTGTCCTGCGTTCGGCCTAAGCGGTAGCGATCAACGAGGCCAAGCCATGCCCATTCGCCTGAAAAAGCTGATCGGAATGTTCCTGCTGGTGGCACTGGTCATCATCTATGCGCTGGTCGCATCGATCTTCGCCGTCGCCCGGCTGTCGGAGTCCAGCGCGTTGGTGCAATTCCTGTTCTTCCTGCTCAGCGGCCTGCTCTGGGTGCTGCCGGCGATGGGCATCATCAAGTGGCTGATGCTGGAGCCGCGCTCGAAAGGCTGAAACGGGCTGCCTTGGCTCGCAGCTCATACGCTGCTGGATCAGCGCGCAAGGCGGATTGACGGCAAACCCGGTCAGATGGTGACGACCATCTTGCCAGCATTGGCGAGCGGCGTCGTCACGCCCGACAGCATGGTGCGGATATGGGCAAGGTTCTGGTAGCGGCCATTGATCGAAATGCGCGGCAAGGCATGCAGGAAGCCGGCATGTCCGGCGCGCAGCACGCCATGGCGGGTCGTCACGGCGGAGACATAGCCGGCGTCGCGGGCAAAGCCGACTTCGCGGCAGCCGACGGCGCTTGCATAGCCATAGGGATAGGCGAAATGGAGTGGTTCGCTGCCAAGCTCTGCTCGCAACATGCCCTTCACGGCGTCGATCTCGCGCCGTGCATCGGCCTCGGAAAGCCGCTTCAGGTTGCTGTGGTTGATCGTATGGGCGCCGATCGTAACCAGCGGATGCGCGGCGACGGTGCGGATCTCATCCCAGTTCATCAGCGTCCGCAGGCGCGAGGCGTCCGCGTCGACGCCGTTTGAACTGGCGAGATCGCGCAGCACGGTGCGCAGATCTTCCTCACGAACCTCGGTGGCCAGGTAGGCGTGCAGCCGGGTTATGGCCTGGCTTTTCCTGGCCGGGGTCGCGCAATCGATCACCGCCGGACCATTCGAGGTCGACAGAGTCAGGCGGTCCGACGCGTTGACGATATCCTCGGCCACATCCCACCAAAGATCGGCGGTGCCGTCGATCAGCCCCGGCGCCACATAGATGGTGATCGGCGCGCGGTGCTTCTCCAGCACCGGCAGGGCCTCGGTCATGTTGTCACGATAGGCATCGTCTGCGGTGATGGTGGCGAACCGGCCGCCCTTGCCGCCTGCCTTGATGCGCTGCACGGCCTCGTCCATCGAGACGAAAACATAGCCGTCCGCTTTCATGTCGGCGATCACGGCGTCAAGGAAACTGGGGGCGATGTTAAGGTGCCGGTTAACGCTGTCAGGCTTTTCCGGTGTCGCAGTCACGCGGTGCAGCATCAGGATGGCACCGATGCCGCCGACAAATGGCCTGGCCAGTGGTGCGAGGCCGGTATAGCGAGCGACGTTGAGCGCCAGTTTCCGGATTGCCTCCCCACCGTCGATCATTCATTCACCTTTTGCGCCTAGGCTGATCCAAGCACGGAATACGCCTGCGCGCCCCCCAAATCGGGATCAATACGCCTTAAGGATTGAGGTATGGTTGACGCAATGGCGTCATTTGACGGCAATCGGCTTGCGGCGACCGAGGCTTCGCCACGCGCCCTGCCGAAGGATGCCGCCGGGCCATCGGTCTCCGTCGTGGGTGCGGACGGGCTGGCGGCCTATGCGGAATTCTGCCGGTCGGCGCTTTATGCGCCGGCCCAGGGCGCAACATGGATCCTGAACTGGGCCGCGCAGCTCGAGCCCGATCTGTTGGTGGCGACGCTCACTCTCGGAGGCAAGCCGGTCATCGCACTGGCGCTGGAGGTTGTCAGCCAGGGCCCGTTCCGGGTCGCCCGTTTCATGGGCGGCCGCCATGCCAATGGCAATTTCGCGGCCGCTGACCCGCAATGGCTGGCCAGGGCGGAGAGCGCGGTCGTCGGCTCAGTGTTTGGGGCCATTGCCAAGGCTAGGCCCGACATCGATCTCATCGCGCTGGAACGATTGCTGCCCGATCTCGACGGCATCGCCAATCCGCTCGCATCGCTCGATCATTTCTCCAGCCCCAATCTTTCGCTGGCCGTCGACCTTGGCGGGGGCTTCGATGCGCTGCTGCTGCGCGCCAGCGGCAAGCGCAAACGCAAGAAACATCGGTCGCAGATGCGCAAATTCGACGCCGTCGGCAGCCATCGGCGCATCGAGGCGCGCAGCCCGGACGAGGTGGAGAGATTGCTCGACGCCTTCTTCGAGATGAAGGAGCTCCGCTTTCGCAAGATGGGCATTGCCAATGTCTTCGGCGGCGACCAGACACGCGCCTTCTTCAGGGCGCTGTTCACGCAGGCCCTGGCCGAGGACACGCCCTCTTTCGTGCTGCATGGCTTGGAAGTCGCCGGCAAGCTACGCGCCGTCACCGGGTCGAGCCGCTCCGGGAAACGCCTGATCTGCGAGTTCGGAGCGATCGCCGAGGATGATCTCGCATCCAGCAGTCCCGGCGATTTCCTGTTCTTCGACAACATCCAGGAAGCCTGCGAGACGGGTTTCGCCGTCTACGATTTTTCCGTCGGCGACGAGCCCTACAAGCGGCAATGGTGCGATATCGAAACCCGGCATTTCGAGGTGCTGGTCCCGCTGACGCTGAAGGGCCGTGCGCTGGCGCAGACGCTTCGCCAGGGCGCGCGGCTGAAGGCCTTCGTCAAGAACAGCCCGACGATCTGGAAGCTGACCAAGATGCTGCGCCGCAAGGCAGCCGGACAGGCAGCAGCTGCCACGGACGAAAACTAGCCGTCAGAAATTGAGAGCCTCGCGAAGCGCCGGCCCCGCCCTGACGCGCAGATCGAGATCGGCCTCGATATGGTCGATGTGGCGCAGCATCAGCTGGCTGGCCCGTTCGCAATCGCTGCTCTCCAGCGCGCCGACAATTTCGGTATGCTCGCTGTGCCCGCAGGCTGACACGCCAGACCGCCCGTAAAGCGCGATGACAAGCGAGGAGCGCGCGACCAGTTCCTCCATGAAGCGCTGCAGGATGGCGTTGCCGGCGACCGAAGCAAGCAGCAGATGAAAATCGCCGGACGCCTTGATCTCGGAACGCCGCGCGGTCGGACCGCGCTCGGCGATGAAGCGGCCCTCCTCGTCGAGTTGAGCCCTGAAGGCGGCGATGTCGGCTGATGTGACGCGCCCGCAGGCGGCAATGGCAATGCCGGGCTCGATCAGCCGGCGCGAGGCGAACACCTGGCGCGCCTCCTCGGGCGAGGGGTTGGCGACGAACGCGCCGCGGTTGCGCTCCGTGCGCACCAGGCCTTCGAAGGACAACATCTGCAGGGCCGCGCGCGCCACGGTGCGCGACACATCGAACAGCGTGCCGACCTCGCCCTCCGACAGCTTGGTGCCCGGCGCCAGCCGGCGGTCGACGATGGCGTCGCGCAGATTGTCGCGGATCGCCTGCGCGCGATCCTGGTTGGCGCTATCGGTGGAATAGATGTGATCGGCAATATTCATGGCGATGATGTTCCCGCACCCTTTTAACGCGACTCGCCGTCTGCGCACGAGAGGCAAAGTGAACACAAAGCCGAAAAAGATTGCATACGATTTTTGTGCATATCGCGCACAATCGCCCATAATTTGTGCAATGCACAAAGCCGCCCGCCAGATAGGCAACGGCCGACAGGCCTGATTTTCTAGACAATTCAAATGTTTGGCCAGTCACCCCGATATTGGCACGCATGATGCATTGGTTAATGCGACCAAACGGGGAAGCCTGAATGTCCAAAGCCGCCGAGATCGACATCGTGTCCGTTTCGAAAGTCTATGGAACGACGACCGCCGTCGAGGATATCAGCCTGAAGATACCGGCGGGCACCTATTGCTGCCTGCTCGGTCCCTCCGGCTGCGGCAAGACCTCGACGCTGCGCATGATCGCCGGCCACGAAAGCATTTCATCGGGTGACGTCCGGCTCGGCAACACCGTCGTCACCGACCTGCCGCCGGCCAAACGCGGCACGGCGATGATGTTCCAATCCTATGCGCTGTTCCCGCATCTCGACCTCATCGACAATGTCGCCTTCAGCCTGAAGATGAAAGGCGTCGACAAGGAAAAGCGCCGCGCCAAGGCGCTCGACATGCTGAAGCTGATGCAGATGGAGGCCTATGCGACGCGCCGCCCGGCGCAGCTCTCCGGCGGTCAGCAGCAGCGCGTCGCGCTCGCCCGCGCTCTGATCACCGATCCCGAAGCGCTGCTGCTCGACGAGCCGCTTTCGGCGCTCGATCCGTTCTTGAAGATCCGCATGCGCGCCGAGCTGAAGAAATTGCAGACGTCGCTCGGTATCACCTTCGTCCACGTCACCCACAGCCAGGAGGAGGCGATGGCGCTTGCCGACCTGATCGTGGTGATGAATGACGGCCGCATCGAACAGGCAGCGCCGCCTCGCGACGTGTTCGAGCGGCCGGCCACGGCCTTCGTCGCGCGCTTCATGGGCGATCACAACGTCATCTCCGGCCGGGTCACCGGCGGCCGAGACGGCATGGTCGTCTTCGACGTCAACGGCGGCGGTTCGCTCGCCACCAGCGGCGCAGCACAGGAAGTGGGCGCGCCGATCGACATCGCCATCCGTACCGACCATGTGCGCATCGGCGAGGCACCCGCGCCCGGGCTCGGCTTCACCGGCATCGTCGCCAACATCGAATATCGCGGCGCCACGGTGAAGCTCTCCGTCACTGGCGCCGGCATCGACGACTTCACCGTCATCATCGACGATTCCGACTTCTTCGCCAAACCCGTCGCCATTGGCGACGCCGTACCGCTCGCCTGGGATGCCGGGGATGCAATCGTCCTCGGCCGCCTTCATTGATGAGATCAACCAAGCAAAACAAGACAGGGGAATAGACATGACAGACACAATGCAACCCAAGCAAAACAAGACTGGCATCTCGCGCCGCTCGCTGCTCAAGACGGGTGCGGCCGCGGTCGGCTTCGCCGCCGGCTCGGGCGTCATCACGGGCTTCCCGACCATCTGGGCGCAGTCCAACATCACGCTGCGCCAGTTTGGCACCGGCGTGTCGAACCTCAACGCCATTGCCGACAAGTGTAAGGCTGACCTCGGCATCACGCTGGAGATGACGGCAACCGATTCCGACGCCGCCGCCCAGCGCGCTGTGACCCAGCCCGACAGCTACGACATCGCCGATATCGAATACTGGATCTGCAAGAAGGTGTTCCCCACCGGCGTGCTGCAGCCGATGGATGTCAGCAAGCTGAAATATTACGACGAGCTGGTGCCGCTGTTCAAAACCGGCAAACTCACTCCCGACAGCGTGATCGCCCAGGGCACGGCGCCACACACGGTGGGCTACGTCGAGGCGCAGGACTCCAAGACCTTCGCCAAGGCGCCGACCAACTGGTTCACCATGGTGCCCACCATCTACAACGCCGACACGCTGGGCATCCGCCCCGACCTCGTCGGCCGCGATATCACTACCTGGGCCGACATCATGGACCCGGCCTTCAAGGGCAAGACCGCCATCCTCAACATCCCCTCCATCGGCATCATGGACGCAGCCATGATCATGGAAGCCATGGGCAACATTAAATATGCCGACAAGGGCAACATGACCAAGGACGAGATCGACAAGACGATCGACTTCCTGATCAAGGCCAAGCAGGGCGGCCAGTTCCGCGCCTTCTGGAAGTCCTTCGACGAGAGCGTCAATCTGATGGCATCGGGCGAAGTGGTCATCCAGTCCATGTGGTCGCCGGCGGTGGCCGCCGTGCGCTCCAAGGGCATCCCTTGCCGCTTCCAGCCGCTCAAGGAAGGCTACCGCTCATGGGGCGGCGGTCTCGGCCTTGCCGCCCACCTCAAGGGCGCGGAGCTCGACGCTGCCTACGAATACATCAACTGGTACACATCGGGCTGGGTTGGCGGCTACCTCAACCGCCAGGGCTACTACTCCGCCAACATGGTCTCGGCCAAGAAGTTCATGACCGAGGACGAGTGGGGCTACTGGATCGAGGGCAAGCCGGCCAAGGGCGAGATCAAGGCACCGGACGGCACCGTCATGGAGAAGGCCGGCGCCGTTCGCGATGGCGGCTCTTTCGAGGAGCGCATGGGCAAGGTCGCCTGCTGGAACTCGGTGATGGACGAGGACCGCTACATGGTGAAGCGCTGGAACGAGTTCATCGCGGCGTAAGGAACAAGCGCCTCTCCTCTTCCCCTTCTCCCCCTGGAGAAGGGGAAGGCAGCTCCGCCCGGACAGCAAACCCGCACCGAGAGCCTAGATGACAGTCGCCCTCGAACGCCCCACCATAGCCGCCAGTCCTATCAGGCGTCGCCGCCGCTTTTCGCTCGGTGCCGTCACGCCCTATCTGCAGTCGGCTCCGCTCGCGCTGATCCTCGGCGCGTTCCTGCTTTTGCCCATCATCATGATCGTCGTCGTGTCCTTCTGGGATTACGACTTCGCAGCCATGTATCCGGATTTCCTGACAACCAACTATTCCGACGTGCTGGGCTCCTGGGTCACCTGGAAGACCTATCTCAATACCATCAAATTCGCGGCCATCGTCTGGGCGCTGACCTTGTTCATCGGCTTCTGGGTCGCCTATTTCCTCGCCTTCCACATCCGCACCACGGCCATGCAGATGGTGCTGTTCCTGGTCTGCACCGTGCCGTTCCTGACCTCCAACATCATCCGCATGATCTCGTGGATCCCGGTGCTCGGCCGCAACGGGCTGATCAACTCGACGCTGGTGCATATGGGTCTGGTGCCAAAGCCCATCGAATGGCTGCTCTATTCCGAATTCGCGGTCGTGCTGGCCATGGTGCATCTCTACACGCTGTTCATGGTGACGCCGATCTTCAACACGTTGATGCGCATCGACCGCTCGCTGGTCGAGGCCGCGCGCGATGCCGGCGCCTCCGGCTGGCAGGTGCTTTGGAACGTCATCATTCCACTGGCCAAGCCCGGCATGGCGATCGGCACCATCTTCGTCGTCACGCTGGTGATGGCGGATTTCTCCACCGTGCAAGTGATGTCGGGCGGCCAGAGCGCTTCCGTGGCGCTGATGATGAAGAACCAGATGTCGCTGCTGCAATATCCGGCCGCCGCCGCCAACGCCGTGGTGCTTTTGGTGCTGGTGCTCTTGATGGTCGCCGGCATTCTGCGCATCGTCGATATCCGCCGGGAGCTTTGACGTGAGCCACGAAAAACGCACCCTCGAATTCTACGTGCTGGCGGCCTTCTTCGCGCTGTTCGTGCTGTTCCTCTACGGTCCGCTGTCGGCGATCCTGATCCTGTCGTTCCAAGGCGAGACCGGTGGCCTCACCTTCCCGCTCAACGGTGTGTCGCTGCACTGGTTCGCCAATCTGTTCGAGCGCCAGTCGGTCGGCGATTTCGGCGGCAGCTTCAAGCGCTCGCTGGTGCTCGGCCTGATGGTGATGGTCGTCACCGTCATCGTGTCGCTGCTGGCAGGCCTTGCCTTCCGCCGGAAGTTTCGCGGCGCCACCGCCCTGTTCTATCTGGCCGTCGCCAGTCTCGTCGTGCCCTCCATCATCATCTCGCTGGGCATCGGCGTGGTCTTCCAGCAAGTCGGCTTGCGGCCCGCCTGGTATACGTCGGCCTTCGGCGCGCATCTGACCTGGACCCTGCCGTTCGGCGTGCTCATCATGTTCGCCGTCTTCAACCGCTTCTCGCCGGCCTATGAGGAGGCCGCGCGCGATCTCGGCGCCACCTCCTGGCAGACCTTCGTCCATGTCGTGCTGCCGATGATCGCGCCGAGCCTGATCGGCGTCGGCCTGTTCGGCTTCACGCTCTCCTATGACGAGTTCGCCCGCACGTTGATGACATCGGGAACCTTCAACACGCTGCCGCTCGAGATCTACGGCATGACCACCAATGTCACGACGCCGGTGCTCTACGCGCTGGGCACGGTGACCACGGTGTTCTCCTTCCTGGTGATCCTGGCGACGCTGGGCGCCATCCTCTATGTCGGCCGCCGCCGGGCGAGAGCATGACCGTGCAGATCCTGGTGGTGAACCCCAACACGACGGCGAGCATGACCGAGACGATCGCGGCGGCCGCACGCGGCGTCGCCGGCGCCTGGACCGAAATCATCGCTGTCACCTCGTCCACGGGGCCGGCCTCGATCGAAGGCTATTATGACGAGGCGCTGGCCGTGCCCGGCCTTTTGATGGAGATCGCCGCCGGCGAACGCCGTGGCGTGCAGGCGGCGGTCATCGCCTGCTTCGACGACACCGGGCTCGACGCCGCGCGGGCCATGGCAAACATCCCCGTCATCGGCATCTGTGAGGCGGCACTCAGCATAGCCTCCTTCATCGCCCAGCGCTTCACCGTCGTGACCACCACCGAACGCTCCCGCGTGCCGGTAGAGGGGCTGGTGCAGCGCTACGGCATGACTGGACGGGCGCGTGTGCGGGCCGCCGACATTCCGGTGCTGGCGCTCGAGGACCCGGCGTCAGGCGCGATCGGCAAGCTGCGCGACGAGATCGCCCGGGCCGTGGAGGAGGATCGTGCCGAGGCGATCGTGCTTGGCTGCGCCGGCATGGCAGACCTTGCGCACCAGTTGCAGGCGGATTTCGGACTGCCTGTCATCGACGGTGTGGGCGCCGCGATCAAGCAGGCCGAAGCGCTCATCGCGCTCGGCCTTTCGACATCGAAGCGCGGCGCCTACGCCAGCCCGCTGGCCAAGCCCTATCGCGGCATGCTGAAATCGTTCTCGCCCGGAGCAGTCGCCGCGGAGTGAGCACCATGAATCGAACCATCCGCACGCTGTCGCTGGGGGAATTGTCCGGCCTCATCGACTGGGCGGCTGCGGAGGGCTGGAATCCCGGCCTTGAAGATGCTGCGATGTTTCAGGCCGCGGACCAGGAAGGCTTCATCGGTGCCTTTGTCGGGGACGACATGGTCGCCGCGATCTCGGCGGTAGCCTATGGGCAGGATTTCGGTTTCATCGGCCTCTACATCTGCCGCCCGGACATGCGCGGCAAGGGCTACGGCAAGGCGGTGTGGACCGCGGGCATGGACAGGCTGGTCGGGCGCGCCATCGGCCTCGATGGCGTCCAGGAACAGCAGGCCAACTACCGGAGCAAGGGGTTCATGCCGGTCTACGAGACCATCCGCTACAGCGGGCGCCCTGCTTCCCTGCCCGCCGCCGCCGAGCGGCCTCGTATCGTGACCGCGCAGCCGGTGCCCGACATCATAGCCTACGATGCGCTTTGCTTTCCTGCGCCCCGGCGCTCATTCCTGCAGCGATGGCTGCTGTCGCCACATCATGCCGTGGCGGCGATCACGTCGCGGGGAACGGCCGGCTATGCGGTGGCGCGAGCCTGCCGAAGCGGCTTCAAGATCGGCCCGCTTTTCGCCGACAACGTGCAGACCGCGCTTGAATTGCTCGGGGAGCTGGCGGGCGCATGCGAGGGTGGCGAATTGAACATCGACGTGCCGACTACCCAGGTGGATTTCATCGCGGCGCTCGAGGCGGCCGGTTTCTCACCGACCTTCAGCACCACCCGCATGTACAAGGGCTCGCCGCCGAAGCTCGATGCCAAGAGGGTGTTCGGCGTGACGACTCTGGAGCTGGGATAGGCCGAGCGCGCGGGTTTCAGGCCGCGGAGCGCCGTCCCGGAGTGCCCGGCGGCTCGTGGCCAAGCGGTGTCACCAGCGTCAGGTCGGGATAACCGCTTTCGATCAGCTTGACCGCGGCCTTGGTGACCTCGTCGTCCGGTTCGAGCATGGACAGGAACACCTCGGTGGTTTCGGCTCCCAGACGACTGATGCCTTGCGCGTCGGCCGGCCCGCATTCGACCACCACCAGATCATAGGCGGTGGTCAACGACTGCATGATGATCGGCAGCCGGTCGGCGGCGCGCATGGCGCGGACCGGATCGGCGGTGCCGACGGGAATGACGTGGCAATCAGAATAGAGATCGGCATGGATCACGTCGCTGAACTGCGCCTGCGAGGCGAGCAGGTCGGTGATCCCCGGTAAAAGCCCGCTGTCCAGCATCGGCCGTGAGGCAGCGCCCGAGGCGGTGAGGTCGAGCAACAGGACGCGCAGGCCGGCGTCGGACACTTCGCGCGCCACCAGGATCGCCGACGCAGCTGCCTCGTCGCCTTCGGGCGAAACGAATATGGCGCGGGCGGCCCCGCTGGCGATCAGCTTTTCCGCGGCCTTCTCGATGTCGATCTCACCGAGCACCGAGCGCGGCCTCTGGGCCTCGACAACCGGCTCCGGCTCGGCAACCGATTCGACTTCGGCGACAGGCTCTGCCTTGACGGCAGGCTCGGGCTCGGCAACGGGCCGCGGCTGCATCACTATCTGCGGTTCCGTGACCGCTACGGGCCATTGCGCCTCGGCGCCACGATCGACGAACCCGCTGGCGACAACCGGCTCCAGGCGGGATGGCTCAGGGGCGTCCGGCTGCTGGCGCGCCGTTGCCGGCATAGCCACTTCGTCGATCGGCGCAAAACGGGCGCCTGGGGCCGGGCGCATGGCGCGGCCCGAGAAGAGTTCCCTGAGCAACGTGAATATGGCCGCGAGCAGAAGCGAAGCCGCAGCAGCCGCGCCAACGATCGGCCCAACCTTGGGGAAGTATGGCTCGGAGGGCACCGAAGCCGGTGAGGCGACGCGGGCGTCGACCGGCACATAATTGCGGTCCTGACGCGAAGCTGCCTCGCGGTAATTGGTCAAATAGAGCTCGAGCTGCTGGCGCTTGGCGGCGGCGTCGCGCTGCAGCGCGTCGAGATCGACCTGCTGCTCGCCGGCTTGCGCCGAAGCCGCCTTCAGTTGATTGACGTCGGAGACGAGCTGGCTTTCGCGCGCCTTGGCGGCGTCGGCCTGCATCACCAGGCCCTTCATGATCTTCTGGGCTTCGTTGCGTATCTGCGCGTCGAGATCGGCGAGCTGTGATTTGGCGGCGCGAACGCGCGGATGATTGTCGAGCATCGTCGTCGACAGATCGGCGATGGTGGCGCGCAGCTCGGCCTGCCGTTCCCGCAAACGCTGGATCAGGTCGGACGACAGCACTTCGGGCAGCGAATCCAGCGAGCCGCCATTCTGCAGCGCCTTGCGCACGCTGTCGGCGGTGCCTTCGGCCGCGGCGCGATTGGCCCGCACCCGCGACAATTCCGTCGACAGCTCGGCCAGCTGCTGGGTGGCAAGGGTGGCATTGTTGCCGCCCATCAGCAGGTCGGATTGCGCACGGTAGGCCGCGACCTTGGCCTCGGCATCCCTGACCTGCTTCGACAGGTCGGCGATCTCGGGCGCCAGAAAGTCGGCGGCGGCGGTGTTCAATTCGCTCTTGGCCGCGCCCTGCCCCGCAATATAGGCAGCGGCAATCGCGTCGGGGATGGCGGCGGCGAGCTTGGGATCCTCGGAGGAGAACTCGATGGCGATGATGCGGGTCTTTTCAACGCCGAAGACGTTGAGCTTCTCGCGCATCTTCTTCAACACGCGTTCGTCGGCCGGAACATCCATCGGATCGTTCTTCAGCCCAAGCAGGATCAGCACGCGGCTGAGCGCCGACATGTTGATCGTTTCGTCGAACTCACGCAGCCGCGCCAGGCCGAGTTTCTGCGCCACCTGCTTGAGGATTTCGTTGGACGAAATGATCTGGACCTGGGTGGCGACGCCTTGTTCATCCAGGATCGGCTTGTCGCCATCATTGTTGCTGCCGGCCGGACGAGTATAGATGGATTCACGCGGGGCGATTTCCACCTGCGTCTGGGCCTTGTAATGCTTGGTCGCGAATGAAGCGAACGCAAACGCCAGACCGGTCACCACCAGAACGAAGAGCAATATGCGCAGCCAGTTCCTCGCCAGGCTGGCGAAGAGCTGCCTGAGGTCAACGTCGACATCTGCGGCCGCGGACTGAACGGACATGCATCCCTACTCCGAAACTGGGTCAGGACGCACCGTAAACAACTATGGTAACTCAGCCGTTAAGATCACGGTAATCCTCCATTAGGGATTACTGGCGGCGCCCAAGAAAAACGATAAAAATGCTTCGTGCAGCGCTATCGGCCGGCTCCTTTACCGGCCATTAACCCTAACAGGATGATAACGGACCCGATCCCAGATGTTTGCTGCGACGCCGCAGCGGCCAGTCGAAGGTACGTATCCGATCATGAAAAGCACTGCTTCCCTCTTTCACGCTCTGCTTGCCGTATCGATGCTTGCCGGCTGCTCCAGCTACCGCCCGACGCCGGCAGCCTTCCACGAGGTCCTCGACCAGCCTTACCGTCTCGGTGCCGGCGACCGTGTCCGCGTCACCGTGTTCGAGCAGGATGGCCTGACCAACACCTACAGCGTCGACCAATCCGGCTACCTCTCCTTCCCGCTTGTCGGCGCCATTCCGGCGCGTGGCCACACCGCGCAGCAGATGGAAAAGGAGATCGCCGACAAATTGCGGCAAGGCTATCTGCGCGACCCCGACGTCTCGGTCGAGATCGATCGCTACCGGCCGATCTTCGTCATGGGAGAAGTGGGTGCCGCCGGCCAGTATTCCTACGTGCCCGGCCTGACCGTGCAGAAGGCCATCGCCATTGCCGGTGGCTTCTCGCCGCGCGCCAACCAGGAAAGCGTCGACATCACCCGCGACATCAACGGCAAGGTGATGACCGGCCGCGTGGTGACATCCGATCCGCTGCTGCCCGGAGATACCGTCTACGTCCGCGAACGCCTGTTCTGACAGACACCACGTGGCGGACAAGCTCAGGATCGTCCACTGCTTTCGTTCACCGGTCGGAGGAATTTTCCGGCATGTGCGCGACCTGACCGAAGCACAGGTCGCCGCTGGCCATGTGGTCGGCATCGTCTGCGATTCGACCACAGGCGGGGAATTCGAAGAGCGCCTGTTCGAGCAGATGAAGGACATGCTGGCGCTCGGCATCCATCGCACGCCAATGCAGCGCCATGTCGGCCCGGGCGATCTCGCCTCGGCCCGGCGCACCTACAGGATCATCAAGGAATTGCGGCCGGACGTGTTGCATGGGCACGGCGCCAAGGGTGGCGCCTATGCCCGTCTGTTCGGCTCCTTGTTGCGGGTATCAAGGTCTCGCGTAGCCCGCCTTTATTCGCCGCATGGCGGCTCCCTCCACTATGACGAAACGACAGCCACGGGGAAGCTGTTCTTCGCGCTGGAGCGCTCCATGGCGCATTTCACCGATTGCCTGCTGTTCGTCTCGGACTACGAGCGGCGAACCTATCGCAGGAAGGTGGGCGAGCCGCCGATCCCCAACACACTGGTCTACAACGGACTGCGCGCCGCCGAATTCGAGCCGGTACTCATCGGACCCGATGCGGCGGATCTGCTCTATATCGGCATGATGCGCGACCTGAAGGGACCCGACATCTTCATCGACGCTTTGGCCGCCGCCGGCCCGCGGCTTGGCCGCGCACTGAGCGCGGTGATGGTCGGCGACGGCGACGACCTGCCGCGCTACCACGCGCAGGTAAAGCGCCTGGGACTTCAAGGCCATGTCCGCTTCCTGTCGCCGATGCCGGCCAGGGAAGCCTTCGCACTTGCCGAGCTCGTCGTCGTTCCATCCCGTGCGGAAGCCATGCCCTATATCGTGCTGGAAACACTTGCCGCGGCAAGACCGATGATCGCCACCTCCGTCGGCGGCATACCGGAGATCTTCGGTTCCGGCTCCCCTGCCCTGATCCGCCCCGATCCGGCCGAACTGGCCGGCAAGATGAGCGAGGCGCTGGCCGACCTTGCCGCCTATGGCGCCCTGATGCCCGATGGCCCTGGCCTCAGGGCGCGCTTCGGTGCCGACGTGATGGCCGCAGAAATCGAGAAGGCCTATTTCGCCGCGCTCGGCAGGTAACGCCTGAGCGTTTCCAAAGCCACGCGTTGTTTCAAGGGTTTCTTAGCTCTCTTTTGCTATTCACCCCGGGGAAGCTTGCGGACTGTTCCATGAATGAGATCGATCCCGCGCGCCGCTTTTCACCCGAAGCGGTGCGTAAATTCGACGGCCCGACCGATGGCGATGCGCCCGGCGGCATGAACGATGTCGCCCGGCAGGTCGCGTCGCAATACCGGCGCGATACGATGTCGCCGATCATGGTCAGCGGCGTCCTGCGCATGGTCGAATTCGGGCTGCTGTTCCTGTCGGGGCTCTGCGTCTATTTCTACTTTGTCGGTTTCTTCAACTATCTCGCCTGGCAATATCCGGTGACCATCGCCACCGCGTCGTTCCTCGCCGTGGTGCTGCTCGACGTTACCGACTGCTACCAGGTGGTCTCGCTGATGCGGCCGATCGCCAATTTCGGCCGCATCCTGCTGGTCTGGGCCGGCGCCTTCGCCCTGATGGCATTGACGGCCTTCGCCACGAAGATGTCAGAAGACTATTCGCGGCTTTTGTTCGGCACCTGGTTCGTCGTCGGCTTCGTTCTCTTGTTCGGCCTCAGACTGGTGATGTCGAGGCTGATCCGGCGCTGGGCGCGCGACGGCCGCATGGAGCGGCGCGCCGTCATCGTCGGCGGCGGCAAGGCGGCGGAAATCCTGATTCGCTCTGTCGAAAAGCAGCCCTACAACGACATCCGCATCTGCGGCATCTTCGATGACCGCTCCGACAAGCGCTCGCCGCCGATCGTTGCCGGTTATCCCAAGCTCGGCACAATTTCGGAATTGATCGAGTTCGCCCGCATCGCCCGCATCGACATGCTGATCGTGTCGCTGCCGCTGACCGCCGAGACGCGCGTGCTGCAGCTGTTGAAGAAGCTGTGGGTGCTGCCGGTCGACATCCGGCTTTCGGCGCATTCCAACGCGCTGCAGTTCCGCCCGCGCGCCTATTCCTTCATCGGCTCGGTGCCGATGCTCGATATTTTCGACAAGCCGATCAACGATTGGGATTCGGTCGCCAAGCGCGCCTTCGACATCGTTTTCTCGCTGATCGGTATCATCGTCTTCTCGCCGGTGATGCTGGCGACCGCGATCGCCATCAAGCTCGACAGCAAGGGGCCGGTGCTGTTCAAGCAAAAGCGGCACGGCTTCAACAATGAGATCATCGAGGTCTACAAGTTCCGCTCGATGTACACGGACCGGTCGGATCCGACCGCCAAGCAGACCGTGACCAAGAACGATCCGCGCGTCACCCGCGTCGGCCGCTTCATTCGCAAGACCTCGATCGACGAACTGCCGCAGTTCGTCAATTCGCTGCTGGGCTCGCTGTCGCTGATCGGCCCGCGCCCGCATGCGATCGCCGCGCAGTCGCACAACCTTCTCTACAACGAGGTGGTCGACGGCTATTTCGCTCGCCACAAGGTCAAGCCCGGCGTCACCGGCTGGGCGCAGATCAACGGCTGGCGCGGCGAGATGGACACCAACGAGAAGATCCGCATGCGGACGGAATACGACCTCTACTACATCGAGAACTGGTCGCTGCTGTTCGATCTCAAAATCCTGTTCCTGACGCCGATCCGGCTGCTCAACACGGAAAACGCCTATTGAGCGCGATTTCCCATGAGCTGCCGCAGGCCGCGGTCAACGCCAAGCTGATCGCCCTGATTTCCTCCAGTGCGGTGGTGGTCGGCATCCTTCTGTCCGGCTTCGTCATCAGCGAGCCGGCGCCCTACGAAATCTACATGGCCGGGCTGATCGCCATCTGGGCGCTCTTCGGCCTGCGGATTTCGCGCGCGGCCATGCCGCTTCTGGTGCTGCTGGTGACGATGAACATCGGCGGGATGATCTCCATGACGCAGATGGCGGACCTCGCCTTCACGCCGCTCTATCTCTCCGTGTCATTGTTTCTCGCCTTCAGCGCGGTGTTCTTCGCCTCGGTCACCGCCACGCAGCCAGGCCTCTACCGGCCGATCTTCAATGCCTATGTCGTCTCGGCGGTGGCGACCTCGCTGCTTGGCATAGCAGGCTATTTCCATGCCTTCCCCGGCGCCGAAATGTTCACCAAATACGACCGCGCCGCCGGCGCCTTCCAGGATCCCAACGTCTTTGGGCCGTTCCTGGTGCTGCCCGGCATCTATCTGCTCTATCTGATCCTGACAGGATCGATCGCGCGCATGCCGCTGCTGGCGGTGCCGCTGCTGATCATCGCATTGGGCATCTTCTTCTCCTTCTCGCGCGGCGCCTGGGGCATGTTCGCCGTCTCTGCCGTGCTGCTCACCGGCTGCCTGTTCCTGCAGAGCGCTAGCGGCAAGTTCCGGCTGCGCGTGGTGATCATGACCATCGCCGCGCTGGCACTGCTGACGGTCGCCATCATCGTCATCCTGCAATTGCCCGGTGTGTCGGAGATGTTCTCCAGCCGCGCGCATCTTGAACAGAGCTATGACACCGCCCGCCTCGGCCGCTTCGCCCGCTACGGAATCGGCTTCCAGATGGCGATGGAGCATCCGTTCGGCATCGGGCCGCTGGTCTTCGGCAAGATGTTCGGCGAGGACACGCACGACGTCTGGCTGAAAATGCTGATGGATTATGGCTGGCTCGGCTTCGTGTCGTTCCTGACGCTCGTCGTCTGGACCATGGTGGCCGGGTTCCGCATCCTGCTGCGCGACCGGCCGTGGCAGCCCTATCTGTTGTGCGCCTATGTCGCCTTCATCGGCAATATCGGCCTCGGCACCTTCATCGACATCGACCACTGGCGCCATATGTATCTGCTGCTCGGGCTGGTGTGGGGCGCCATCGCGCTCGAATACCGCCATCAGCGGCTGTCGCGGCCGGCATTTCGAGGCGCGCCGGCGATCGCATCCACACCCGCGTAATAAACGCCGAATTTCGGTTGACCCGGGCAGGGTTATCACGATACATCGCGCTCGGTCCGGAGTGTAGCGCAGCCCGGTAGCGCACTTGACTGGGGGTCAAGGGGTCGTCGGTTCGAATCCGGCCACTCCGACCATTTTAAGACAAGGACTTGCCCCCAAAAGTCCACCTTCATTTTCCATCTCTAGGGTAACTCAGGGGGGTAACACTCTCCCTTTCGGTGGCGTCCAGCGAGCTGGCGGCGCATCGCTCGCGTCTGGCGGTCGGTCAGGACTTCTTATCCCCGTTTGGATTTGGCACCGGTGCCTCTCGGACATCTCGCGGTGGTGGATCGACATGTTCAAGCTCCGAGGGCGCTTGATTGCCGCGATGAGGGACTGGTGTCTTCTTCTGGTCGGGCTCCTTCGGAGGAGGATCTTTGTTTCTGTTTTGCATATCAAGTTTCCAGCCCCTGCCGGCCGCGGGAGTAGCCGCGGCGCTGCAAGAAGGAAACCGAATCGTCAGCCTCTTGTTCCCGTTGTGCCCGTTAAAAGCCCGCCACCGTGAGGCAGCGGATGCTGGCGCGGAATGAGGCTGCGGAAGTGACACTGAAATTCGTCAGGCACCTTGCGCTTGTGGCACTACACCTGTCGGCGGTAGCCCTTCATGCGGATGTGCTCTGGCTCTACATTGGAGTGAGCAGACGCTTCGGGTCAGCCAGCACAGCGCTTCCTCGAGCCAGACTGGTCAGGCCCAGCGGCCACTGCTGCTAGTCCCCGCTACGACCAAGCCGCTGGGCCGCTCCATAGAAGAAAACCTCACCGGTATGCGGGCCCTTTGTCGGTCATTGCCCGCCCCCCTTCGAGAGGTTGCCTGCGCGTCGGGGCCGACCGATCGCAAGTTTCACCAAGGTCGCGTCGGACGCACGGCCAGAGCCGAGCGGAGCTTTACCCAGAGCCGCCTGGGCTCAGGGAGCAGGTGCGCCTTCGTGAATAGATTTCCTGACCTCGGAACGGAACTCAGGCGTATCGTGTTCCCCATGAACAGACACAGCGTGTTGTACCGCAGCCTCGATCAGTTCATCCTCCCGATCCGCGGAGATAGCAACGGTGCATTTCATTTCGCTCGGGAATTCTCGGCAGTCAATGTATTTGCGTGCCATCGGTTCCTCCTGGAAATCTCGCCGTTTTCGGCGACCAAACAGCATACTCCTGCCCGCTGAGGCAAACAATCTACGTCTATGGGGTGGGGTCGTCAGCTTTTCGGCCATGCGGAGCATCGCTCGATCGCTATTGACAGACATCGATCCATTCGGCGCCGGTGAGGTCGACCATGCGCTGCGGGCTGAGCCGCACGGCCGCATTGGTGGCTCCGGCGGCAGGCACCACTTCTTCGAATTCGCGCAGCGAGACATCGCAATAGACAGGCAGTGGTGCCGGCAGGCCGAACGGGCAGACACCGCCGACAGGATGGCTCGTGGCGGCAACCACTTCGTCCGCGTCCAGCATGCGCGGCTTGCCGCCGAACTGGTCCTTGAACTTGCGGTTGTCCAACCTGGCGATGCCGCTGGTCACCACCAGCATGGTGCGCTCGCCGACGCGCAGGCAGATCGTCTTGGCAATCTGCGCCGGCAGGACGCCATGCGCCTGCGCCGCCAGCGTCACCGTCGCCGAGCTTGCTTGCGTGACAATGACCTCGATGTCAGTTGCATGAGCGGCGAAGAAGGCACGAACGGAGTCCAGGCTCATATCGAAAAAACCACGGTTCAACCTCGGTACATGGCAGGCGCGATTGGCGCGGATTTGGATGCCGCAGGTATAAACACGCGCGATCTGTAGATCGGCAAGCCCGGCCTGATAGAGAACGCCGTCACATCAACAAGAAACCCGCCAGGCGGGCCTTGGCGGGTTCTTTTGTATGGCTGGTCCAGGCCTATGCCAGGGGTCGGCCTTGCGCGGCCGGTATCGGCGCGGCGGCAGCGATGAGGGCGTCCTGAGGCAGGCGAAGCGCGGACGCAATACGACGCAGCTTCGACGGATCGGCCGCCCGGCCGTTCTCGATGTCCTCGATCTCGCCGACCGACAGGCCGCAGGTCAGGGAAAGCTCTTCCACACTGTATCCGCGGGTTTCCCGCATGGCTCTGAGGGTGGTGTAATTCGGCCCGATCTCACTGGCTAACGGTTCGGAGAGGGCATGGCTTTTTGCATTGTTGGGCATTGGCAACTCCGCTGGCTGAAAGAGTTTGATCAAAATGGAGCGTTGCCTGAGACGAGCAGGAACATGCCCGCTCACCAGCGATTTGCCAAGAGCCAAACAGGCCGTCACGCTATCGTGAACCGGACCCGCAAGGCGATCCACGCACATCGACGCCCATCAAGTTCTTTTGAACGGCCCGGCACCTTTTTGCCCGGAGGTTTAGGCCCACCTGTTCGTTGTTCTGATGCGCCGGCGTGAAAACCATCCGGTTCCAGCCGGCCCGTTCCCAGAAGGATCCCCACTATGAACTTCAAGACGTCCCTCCTCGTGCTCGGCACGATTTCCAGCCTTTTCATCGCCGGAGCGGCGACCGCCCAGGCGGCTGACACGCTACGCGTGCGCGGCACGGTGGTCAGTTTCGAGCCGTCGCTGCTGACCGTCAAAACCCGCCAGGGCGACACCTCCGCGATCAAGCTCAATACCGGGTGGAAGATCTCCGGCGTCGCCAGCGCCTCGCAAAAGGACATCAAGCAGGGCGACTTCCTCGGCATCGCCTCCGTCTCGAAGGCGGATGGCGGCAGCGGCGCGCTGGAGGTGGTGATTTTCCCAGCCGCCCTGAAAGGCACCGGCGAAGGCGACCGTCCCTGGGATCTGCAGCCGAACAGCCGCATGACCAACGGCACCGTGGCCGACGTCACCGACATAAGCGGGCGCGCCGTGACGCTGACCTACGACAACGGGCAGACCAAGAAGATTTCGATCCCCGACGACACGCCCGTCGTGACCTTCGCCCCGGCCACGCCGGCCGATCTCAAGCCGGGCGCGACGGTCTTCGCCACCGCCCAGCGCGAGGCTGACGGGACGCTGAGTTCCAGCCGCGTCGTGGTGGGAAACAATGGCGTGATCCCGCCGATGTAGCCGAAATCAGCGGCAAGAGCCGGCTTTTCGGCCCTCACAATAAAGTGTCGGGAAGCCGGTCCCCAGAAACACGCCGGAAACAAAATTCTACAATCGGGAAATACTGACGAAAAAAATCAGGAGCGTAATTCCATTCGCGGCGATCGGGCCATCGACCCGATTTTAAGATCTGCCGGCGAAAGAAGGAAACGATCCATGAAGAAGTCCCTCCTCTCGGCCCTCGGGCTTGCAGTTGCACTCGCTTTCACGGCGCCGGTCATCGGTGCGACGAGCGCCGATGCGGCCCCGATGGCAAAGCATCATCGTCATCACCGCGTCCATCATCACCATGTTCGTCATCACCGCGTTCACCACTACGTTCATCACCGCCACCATGTGAAGAAGGCCTACTAAATACAGACTGCCAACGAGAAGACCGGCCTTGTTTTCTTGTTCAAGGCTGGTCTTCTCCTGGTCATGCAATGCCAAGCCCGAGACCGGGCCTTCGCGAACAGGGCCAGGCATCCCGATGATGGCCAGGCCGATATCTCCTGGACAGACAGCATCGTTCTGCCGGTCGCGCGATTGCAGCTCACGCTTCGCCAACCCGCCCTTGTGACGCGATTTTTCCTGAAGCTGAGCTATCTGCCCAATCCCGCCGCGTCCGTGCGCTCGCCATGAGCTGCGATACCTGCCCCGAGACCACCATGCCGACGCGTGCTGGGGCGGCTGCCGCTCTGATCACATCCCCGCACGCCCATGCCGATGACATCCCCCGCGCGTCCATGCCGACGCGCTCCGTACGGGATGCCAAAGCACGGCTGATCACTGGCGCGCAAAGCCCCTGCCGAGGGCGGCGCGCATTTTTATCCACGCCCGCATGAACCTTTCCTTCGAGGGCGGCACTCAGCCTGCATGGACGCCGGCAAGGCGATCCCCAACCAGACGGACGCCGGCAAGGCGATCCCCAATCAAACGGAAGGAAATGCAGAAATGACCAACATCTCGAGCTTCAAGCGCCTCTCGCTCGCTGCCGCCATCGCCATTTCGGCAATCGGCTCGATGTCGATGACGAATTCGGCTTTCGCCAACGGCACGCACCCCACCGGCGACGGCGGCGCGGTTTGCAAGGGCGCCGGCCACTGTCTGGTACTCTCGATCGAGTGCAAGGGCACCTATACCGACGCCACCGATAAGGATGGCACGGTCTATGGCAAATGCAGCCAGACCGCGCAGGTTTCGCCCCAGGCCAAGATCAAGCTCGCGAAGTAACCACTGACAGCGAAGAGAATGGCGGCTCACCCTCCAAGGGCCGCCGCCATTTTCTTGTTTGAATTCCTTGTCTTATGACCGAGAGCGCCCCTTAGCGCCGGCTGAACAGCAGGCTGGCGACCAGACCGAGCACCACAAGCCCAACCGCGGCGGCCGCAGCCGGATGGTCACGAGCCGATTTCTCGACCACCCTGCCCTGTTTGCGGATTGCCGGCATCGCATCGCGCAGGCGTCCCGCGAGATCCGAATACGTGTCGAAAGCGGCATCGCGGCCATCTTCATAGTAGGCGCCACCCCGCTTTGACACCGCCTTGCGCAACGCCGCGAGTTCCCTCGAGAGGGCCGCGACCTGCTTTTCGAGGTCGATGTCCGAAAGGGTCGAAAAAGATGCCATCATGCGTTTCCTTGTCTTGCCATGCGACGTCGTCTTGCTGAACGACGTCTTGCAGAAGGAAACGTAACGCCTCACCCCGAGGCGGGTTCCGGTATCGAGGCTTCAATGCGCTTCGCGCTGATGTCAGCGCACCTGGTCAAGCAGGCGCTTGCATTCCAGGAGGTCGAACAGCGCCTCCTGCAGCAGCGCGCGATTGTCGCGCGAGAGTTTCGACGAGTCCGGCTGAACCGGGCCTTCCTCATCGCTCTTGCCCAGGCCGAAAAAGCGGCGGCTCGGCTTGACCCTTGGCTGACCTACCAGCTCGTCATCGCCGCCGCGCGGCTGTGCCGCCGGCGTCAGAGGCACCTGATCGGCCTGCTTTCGTTGCGAGATCGCCTCGACGGCGGCCATGTCCCCATTGCCGATTGCAACCAGGAAATGATTGCCGTTCTCGCGCAGCAGCTTCTGCACGCCCTTGATGGTGTAGCCTTGGTCGTAGAGCATGTGGCGGATGCCCTTGATCAGTTCGACATCCTGCGGCCGGTAATAGCGACGGCCGCCGCCGCGCTTCATCGGCTTGATCTGGTTGAAGCGTGTCTCCCAGAAGCGCAGCACATGCTGTGGCAGGTCGAGATCTTCGGCGACCTCGCTGATGGTACGGAAGGCGTCAGGGCTCTTGTCCATGGGCGAAATCCTCACGCTGGAGCGTGATCCGGAACGGTCTTCAGCGAGATCAGGCTCAACAAAGAGAAGCTCATTCCGTTTGCGCGGAATGGATCATACGCGGAACACCAATCCGGCCATGCTGCCGAATCGGGCCTTATTTCAGCGGTTTGTGAAGCAATATTCAAGCCCGGCGTGATCGCGGGGCAGGTTTTCAACCGTACAATGAAGGCTATTTGCCGCCCTTTGCCTTGCTGTTCTGGTGAGAGCGCAAGATGCGGTTCTTCAGCACGTTGGACGATTTGAACGTCATCACCCGGCGCGGCAGGATCGGCACCTCTTCGCCGGTCTTGGGATTGCGCCCGATGCGCTCGTTCTTGGAGCGGACATGGAACGTCGCGAAAGACGACAGCTTGACCGTCTCGCCACGCACAATGGCTTCGCAGATTTCGTCCAGAACGGCTTCGACCAGTTCGGCGGATTCAGTGCGCGACAGGCCGACCTTTCGGTAGACGGCCTCCGCCAGGTCGGCACGCGTAAGTGTCTTTCCCCCCATGCGACCGTCCCATCAGTTCAAAACGTAAAATCGGCACAACAACGGCAGAGCCTAAGTAATTGATCCGGCAAGGTCAAGGACCGAAACCGAGCCGTTCGGCACTTACCAGCGAACCAGAACGGCGCCCCAGGTGAAGCCGCCGCCCATGGCTTCCAGGAGGACGAGGTCGCCCTTCTTGATGCGGCCATCGGCAACGGCCACCGCCAGCGCCAGCGGCACGGAGGCCGCCGAGGTGTTACCGTGCAAATCGACCGTAACCACCACTTTTTGCTCTGCTATCCCGAGCTTCTTGGCGGATGCGTCAATAATTCGTTTATTGGCCTGGTGCGGCACGAACCAGTCGAGATCGTCGGCCGATATGCCGGCGGCCGAGAAGGTTGCCTCGATGACGTCGGTGATCATGCCGACCGCATGCTTGAAGACTTCGCGGCCTTCCATCCTGAGGTGACCGACCGTTCCCGTGGTCGACGGTCCGCCGTCGACGAAAAGCTTGTCCTTGTGCACGCCGTCGGAGCGCAGGCTGGCCGCCAGGACACCGTGGTCGGCAATCGTGCCAGCTCCCTCGCCCGCCTCCAGGACAAGTGCCCCTGCGCCATCGCCGAACAGCACGCAGGTCGAGCGGTCGCTCCAGTCGAGGATGCGTGAGAACGTTTCCGAGCCGATCACCAGCACACGTTTGGCGAGCCCCCCACGGATGTAGAGGTCGGCTGTCGTCACCGCATAGACGAAGCCCGAACACACCGCCTGCATGTCGAAAGCGAAGCCGTGATGCATGCCGAGCCGGTTCTGGATCTCGACCGCGGTGGCCGGGAATGTGTTGTTGGGCGTCGACGTTGCCAGCACGATCAGGTCGATGTCATCAGGCGTCAGCCCGGCATTGGCAAGGGCGGCACGTGCCGCGGCCTCTCCCAGGGAAGCCGTCGTCTCGTCGTCGGCCGCGATATGACGCTGGCGGATGCCGGTACGCTGGGCGATCCACTCGTCCGAGGTTTCAACCATGCCCTCGAAATCGGCATTCTTCATGATGCGGCGGGGCAGCGCGGCGCCCGTGCCGCGCACGACTGATCTGATCAAAGTTCTTTCCTATTCCTTCGCGTCGGTAACGACGTCGGATTTCCGGGATGACAGGGCACGCGGGTTGCGCGCATGAAACAGGTCCAGGTCGGCTTCGATGCGGTCGAGCAGATTGTTGCGCACCATGTCATAGCCGAGCTCGATCGCCGCGGCGAACCCGTCCGAATCGGCACCGCCATGGCTTTTGACGACAATGCCGCTCAGCCCCAGGAAGACGCCGCCATTGGAGCGGCCGACATCCATCTTTTCGCGCAGGCGATCGAAGGCGCCCTTGGCGAAGACATAGCCGATCTTGGCCATCAGGGTGCGGCTCATCGCGGCGCGCAGATAGCCTGCGATCTGGCGAGCGGTGCCCTCCGCGGTCTTCAGCGCGATGTTGCCGGCGAAGCCCTCCGTCACCACAACATCGACCGTACCCTTGCCGATATCGTCGCCTTCGACAAAGCCATGATAGTTCATCGAGGCCATGTTGGCCTCGCGCAGCATGCGCCCTGCCTCCTTGACCTCTTCCTGGCCCTTGATCTCTTCGACGCCGACGTTGAGCAGGCCGACGGTGGGCCTAGCAATGCCGAATACGGCGCGCGCCATGCCGGTGCCGAGAATGGCAAAATCAATGAGCTGTTGCGCATCGGCGCCAATGGTGGCGCCGACGTCCAGAACCACGCTTTCGCCGCGCAATGTCGGCCACAATGCCGCGATCGCCGGGCGATCGATGGTGGCCATGGTGCGCAGGCAGAATTTCGACATCGCCATCAGCGCGCCGGTGTTGCCGGCGGAGATACAGGCGTCAGCGGCGCCCGACTTGACCGCTTCGACCGCCTTCCACATCGACGACTTCCAGCGGCCATGGCGCAACGCCTGGCTGGGCTTGTCGTCCATCCTGACCGCGATCTCGCAATGGAAGAATTCGCTCACCTCGGCCAATTTGGGGAACTTGGCCAGTTCGGGGCGCACAAGTTCCTCACGTCCGTAGATGACGAAGCGGATGTCGGGACGGCGAGTCGCGACCGTCATGAGCGCCGGAATGACCACGGCTGGTCCGTGATCGCCGCCCATGGCATCGATGGAAATCCTGATCACGCGGTATTTATCTCACGGTTATGCGGCAGGTCGCTTTAGTGATCGCGAAGGTTCGGCGAAAATAGCGGTTTTGGGTTTTCACACAACCGACTTTTCCATCGCGGGCGAGGTTTTCAGGATTTTCCCAGCAAGGATCGCAGTTTTTGCTGAAATTCATTCTCCACCGCTTCGGTCTCGCCGCCGGCATCCAGCGACGCGCCCGACTTGCGCGGATAGGGGTTGATCGCCAGTCCGAAGAACTGCTCGGCGAGAGCGCCGACATCGATCGTGTCGCCGGGGAATGTTTCGGGGCTGTCGGGACCATCCGCATCGAGCAGGATCTCGCCGCCGCCCTCGAACCCCTGCCGCCCAAGCTTGGAATCCTCGGGCAGCAGCAGCGCCTCGACCGGCTCGTCGATATGCGCTTCAACGGGATCGAGCGTGACGATGCAGGCTTGGGTGATATCGGCCTCGACACGGCCGCTGACCTTGACGCCATTGCGTTTCCAGGAAGCGACGAGGAGTTCGGCGCGATAGGCTTCGACTGACAGCAGCCCGTGCTCCTCGGCAAGCGCGGCGCGCTGGGCGGCATCGGCCTCGATCACCACCGGCAGGCCCTTCTGCGGCAGCCGGGCGACATTCGCGAAAAAGGAAACCGGACTAGGCGGATCAGCATGTTTCATCAAGCACCTCCCTTGGCGAGCGGAAACACCGCCGTGCCGGAAACGATCGATTGCGACGGCTGCGCGGCCAGTTGCCGGCAGGCGTCGGCGACATAGTCGGCCAGTTGCGACGCCTCCGGCCATGGACCGGTATCGGGCCGGACATTGCGGGCAAGCGCCGCGGTCAGCCCGTCACGATCGCTTCTTTCCAGCGCATCATCATAGGCGGCGGTGCGGCCATAGAACATCTTCGCCAGTTTCTTCATGCGCTTGGGCACGCCGACATCGCCAATGCCGAGTTCCCGCAGCGAATGATCGACGTCGAGAAAGAACTCGTCGATCAGCACCTGGGCGATCTCCTGCGCCACGCCGCCCTCGCCACGCAAGCGATGCTGGAACAGGAACATATGCAGCGAAAGCATCTCGAAACGGCCGAGCGGTGTGTCCGGCACATTCCAGTGGGAATAAAATACAGTCTGCCGCGCCGCCGCCACGATTTGTGCGTAAAGCGCGTCCGTTATGGCGCGGTTGGCGTAGCGTTCGCGACCAAAAAGGCGCTGGAACATGGGGATGGTCTCCCGGGGACCGTTTGTTGAATTGGCCTTGTTGCATCGGCAGGCAAGCTGGTTTACCGGTTTTGCGGCCCAGCGCAAGTTGCGGCGATATAATGGAGAATTGTTGTTGCGCGCGCTGAATTTCAAGTCGACCTTCTCGTCCAGGCCTGCCGGCGCAATCTCGCTGCTGCTCGTCGTTTCGGCGCTTTCGGCGTGTCACGCCAACAAGATGATCGGCGACCTCAATCCGAGCGAAACGTTCACGCAAGGTTACGTCTACGATCAGCAGGCCGTCGATTCGGTGCCCGTCGGTTCCAGCCGTGAGCAGGTGCTTCTGGCGCTTGGCACGCCGTCGACCACGGCGACTTTCGACAACGAGGCCTTTTATTACATTTCGCAGACGCGCAAGCGCTATGTCGCCTTCGATAAGCCTAGGCTCGTCGACCAGAAAGTTCTGGCGGTCTATTTCGGCGCGGATGGCCGCGTCACCCAGATCGCCAATTACGGCATGAAGGATGGCAAGATCTTCGACTTCATCTCGCGCACCACGCCGACTGGCGGCAAGGACCAGAACTTCCTCAGCCAGATCATCAACGGCGCCAGCAAGCTGGCGCCCGGCATCCCCGGCGGCGGCACTCCCTGATCATCAGATCCTGCTTCCCTCGGGAAGGCAGCAACATCTCAGGCGACCAAAAGCCCGTGGGAGCGATCTCACGGGTTTTTGTTTGGCCAAGGTGAGCCAGGACGGCCAGCACGGTGCAAGCCGGCGTCAAAAACCAGCGGGTCTTGGGGTTTGAAGTGAGCAACGGGCCTGATCCGGGCCAAACAAAAACCCGCGGGGATCGCTCCCCGCGGGTTTTATCTAACGGCCAGGCTCCGTTCAGCCGTGCGCGAGCACGGCCAGAAGCAGGAGCGCGACGATGTTGGTGATCTTGATCGCCGGGTTGACCGCGGGGCCGGCGGTGTCCTTGTAGGGGTCACCGACCGTATCGCCGGTCACCGAAGCCTTGTGCGCTTCGGAACCCTTGAGATGCTTGACGCCGTCCTTGTCGACAAAGCCGTCCTCGAACGACTTTTTCGCGTTGTCCCAGGCGCCACCGCCCGAAGTCATCGAGATGGCGACGAACAGGCCGTTGACGATGACGCCGAGCAGCGAGGCGCCGAGGGCGGCAAAGGCCGAGGCCTTCGACCCCGAGATCAAGAGCACGCCGAAATAGACGACGAGCGGCGCCAGCACCGGGAGCAGCGACGGGATGATCATTTCCCGGATCGCCGCCTTGGTCAGAAGGTCGACGGCTCGTGCGTAGTTCGGCTTGGAGGTGCCGGCCATGATGCCGGGATCCTCGCGGAACTGCTTGCGCACCTCCTCGACGATGGCGCCCGCCGCGCGGCCGACGGCCGTCATGGCGATGCCGCCGAACAGATAGGGGATCAGGCCGCCGAAGATCAGGCCGGCGACAACGTAAGGGTTGGAGAGATCGAAGGAAATCTCGCCCATGCCCTGGAAGTAGGGATATTTGTCGCCGTTGGCGGCAAAGAACTTCAGGTCGTTCGAGTAGGCGGCGAACAGCACCAATGCGCCGAGGCCGGCCGAGCCGATGGCATAGCCCTTGGTCACGGCCTTCGTGGTGTTGCCGACAGCGTCGAGCGCGTCGGTGGAGTGGCGCACTTCCTTGGGCAGACCGGCCATTTCGGCAATGCCGCCGGCATTGTCGGTGACCGGGCCGAAAGCGTCGAGCGCAACGATCATGCCGGCGAGGCCGAGCATGGTGGTGACGGCGATCGCCGTGCCGTAGAGGCCGGCGAGCTGGTAGGTCGAGATGATGCCGCCGACGATGACGATGGCCGGCAGCGCCGTCGATTCCAGCGAGACCGCGAGGCCCTGGATGACGTTGGTGCCGTGGCCGGTGACCGACGCCTGGGCAATCGAGTTGACCGGGCGCTTGTTGGTGCCGGTGTAGTATTCAGTGATCACCACGATCAAACCCGTCACCGCAAGCCCGATCAGGCCGCAGATGAAAAGGTTCTTGCCGGTGATGACCATGCCGGCGACCGTGCCGATCTCGCCCCAGCCAAGGCATACCGAGGTGGCGACGCCGAGGCCGACGATCGACAACAGGCCGGTCACGATCAGGCCCTTGTAGAGCGCGCCCATGATCGAACCGTTGGCCCCGAGCTTGACGAAGAAGGTGCCGACGATCGAGGTCAGGATGCAGGCGCCGCATATGGCGAGCGGATAGAGCATCGCGGCGCCGAGAATGGCGGTGCCGCCGAAGAAGATGGCGCCGAGAACCATGGTGGCAACGACCGTCACCGCATAGGTTTCGAACAGGTCGGCGGCCATGCCGGCGCAGTCGCCGACATTGTCGCCGACATTGTCGGCGATGGTGGCCGGATTGCGCGGATCGTCCTCGGGAATGCCGGCTTCGACCTTGCCGACGAGATCGCCGCCGACATCGGCGCCCTTAGTGAAGATGCCGCCGCCGAGACGGGCGAAGATGGAGATCAGCGAGGCGCCGAAGCCGAGCGAGACAAGCGAGTCAATGACGATGCGGTCATTGGGCTGCAGGCCCATGAAATGAGTCAGGATGAGGTAGTAGATCGAGACGCCGAGCAGCGCCAGGCCCGCCACCAGCATGCCGGTGATGGCCCCCGACTTGAAGGCGATGTCGAGACCGGCGGCCAGACTGTTGGAGGCCGCCTGTGCGGTGCGCACGTTGGCACGCACCGAAACATGCATGCCGATGAAGCCGGCAGCGCCCGACAGGACGGCGCCGATCAGGAAGCCGATCGCGGCGGTGATCGAAAGCAGCCACCAGGCGAGCAAGAGCACGACCACGCCAACGATGGCGATGGTGGTGTACTGGCGCGCCAGATAGGCTTGCGCGCCTTCGCGGATGGCGGCGGAGATTTCCTGCATGCGTGCGTTGCCCTGGTCGGACGCAAGGACCGAACGTGTCGCCCAGATAGCGTATAGGACAGAAAGCAAGCCGCAGGCGATGACGGCGGAAATAATGGTCATTGCCGATTTTTCCTCGATTGTTGGCCCAAATGAACCCCTCCCTGGGCCGATGAGACAAAGATGGAATCCCGCGAACGGAATCCGCCTCTTCGCATCGGTGTATGCGAAACAGTGCCGCGAACGTCAAGATATTGTTCAGTTTTTGCCCGGCTTTCGCCCAAAAGACAAAAGTCGCGACGACCCTGCCTGGCGCGGTCCTCATTTAGATCGATTGAAATGACCCAAAGGATCGTGCCGACAGGCCGTCAGCATCCCGAAGGACTACTCCGCCTCACGTCCCATGCGCCGCGCCGCATAGCGCTCGATCGCCGACAATCCGTCATAGATCAGCACGGCAAGGGCCGCCACGATCAGGCCGCCCTGCAGGATGAAAGCAAGATTGTTGGACAGAAGGCCAGCGATGATCACCTCGCCCAGCGTCTTGGCGGCAACCGTCGAGCCTATGGTGGCGGTGGCCAGGCTGATCACCACCGAGAGCCTGATGCCGCCCAGGATGATCGGCGCGCTGAGCGGCAGCTCGACCTTGGTGAGCCTTTGCCAGCCGGTCATGCCCGAGCCGCGCGCCGCCTCGACGACATTGGCCGGCAGCGTCGTCAGCCCGGTCAGAGCATTCTCGAAGATCGGCAGCAGGCCATAGAGAAACAGCGCGATCAAAGTCGGCTTCTCGCCGAAGCCGACAGCCGGCACGGCGAGCGCCAGGACCGCCACCGGTGGGAAAGTCTGGCCGATATTGACCAGGCTGCGCGACAGCGGCAGGAATTCGGCGCCCGCCGGCCTGGTGACAAGGATGGCCAGAGCCACCGCAACGATGGTCGCGGCGACGGTGGCGATCAGCACCGTGCGCAAATGCAGCAGCGTCAGCGTCAGCAGGCTGCCCTGATTGTAGATCACCGGCGCGTTGTTCTCGGTCAGCGGCTTGAGCATCGGCTCAAACCAGCCCGGACTGGTGACGAACGCCACAAGCAACACCACCAGCGCAAGCCTGAGCAGCAAAGGCAGCCAGGCTTTCATGCCGGCCTCGCCGCCCGCTTGACCAGCCCATCCACCGTAACGCGGCCCAGCGGCTTGCCGTCGGCGCCTTTGACCGGCAGCGCCGGCCGGCCTGTCCATAGGAGTTCAGCCAGCGCATCGCGCTGGCTGGCATCGCCGGGGATGGCTTCGCCCTCGGCGGCGCCGTTTTCCACCGCGTCACGCACCCGTCCGAGCGACAGCAGCCTGAATGGCCTTTCGCTGGCGCCGACCAGGGTCTCGACGAAGCTGCTGGCCGGGTTTGCCAGGATCTCGGCGGGTTTGGCGTATTGCACGAGCTTGCCGGCATCCATGACGGCGATCTTGTCGCCCATATGCACGGCCTCTTCCATGTCGTGGGTGACGAGGATGATGGTGGTGCCGAAGCGCTTCTGGATCGCCAACAGATCCTCCTGCGCCTTGGTGCGGATGATCGGATCGAGCGCGCCGAACGGCTCGTCCATCAACAGCACGTTGGGTTCGGCGGCGAGCGCGCGGGCCACGCCGACCCGCTGCTGCTGGCCACCGGACAGTTCGTGCGGGTAGCGCGGTCCGAATTCCTGGGGGTCGAGCTGATAGAGTGTCATCAGCTCATCGACGCGCGCCCTGATGCGATTCTTTTCCCAGCCAAGCAGGACCGGCACGGTGGCTATATTCTGCGCCACGGTGCGATGTGGAAACAGGCCGTGGCCTTGGATTGCATAGCCGATGCTTCGGCGCAGTTCGTAGCCCGGCACCGAACGATTGTCGGCGCCGTCGAGCTTGATAATGCCAGCGGTCGGTTCGACCAGCCGGTTGATCATGCGCAGCAGCGTCGTCTTGCCCGAGCCCGAGGTGCCGACAATGACGGCGATGGTACGTGGTTCGATGACCATCGAGACGTCGTCGACGACGGTGGTCGTGTCATAGCGCTTGGTGATGCCTTCGATCTCGATCATGCCGTTTCAACCCTGCGCTTGGTGGCGGTCATTTCGATCACTGCGTCGAGGATGATGGCGGCGGCGAAGGCGAGCGCCACGGTCGGCACCGCGCCGAGCAGCACCAGGTCCATCCCGGTCTGGCCAACGCCCTGGAAGACGAAGACGCCAAAGCCGCCGCCACCGATCAGCGCTGCGATGGTGGCGAGGCCGATGTTCTGCACCAGCACGATGCGGATGCCGGTGAGGATCACCGGAAAGGCCAGCGGGAATTCGACGCCGAACAGGCGCTGGCGGTCGGTCATGCCCATGCCGCGCGCCGCGTCGTTGGCGGCGCGCGGCACGCCAGCGAGGCCGACCACGGTGTTGGCCACAACCGGCAGCAGCGAATAGAGGAACAGGGCGACGAAGGCCGGCGCGGTGCCGATGCCACGAATGCCGAGCGCGGCCGCTCCAGGCACATGCGTGGCGATCCAGCCGAGCGGCGCGATCAGCAGGCCAAACAGCGCGATCGAAGGAATGGTCTGGATGATGTTGAGCACGTTGAGCACTCCGGCCCGCAGCCTTTCGACACGATGACAGAGTATGCCGAGCGGTAGGCCGACGACGACCGCCGCAAGCAGCGAGCCAAGCGCCAGCGTCACATGCTTGGAACCTTCGGCCCAGAAACTGTCGGCGCGGTTGGCGTATTCCTTCAGGATGGAAAGGTCGTTCCAGGCTCCCGACACTAGCAGCAGCCCGATGGCCACGGCGGCGGCGACCAGTACAGCGACGCGGGCCCAAGGCGACAAGTTCAGGCGCGTCAGCACGTCCGCCAGCAAAAGCGTGAAGGCGAAGATGAGTACCCAGAAACCGGAGGCCGGCGATACCCTGGCAAAGGTGTTGCCGGCCGGCGTCAAGAATGTGCCGGCAACTCCGACGAGCAGCGCGAGCGCGGCAAGCGCCACGACACTGGCCGCAAGGCGCAGCATAAGCGGTGTCCTGAAGAGCGCCATGAGCGCCGCGACGATCACGATAGCCATCAGCAATGGCCCGGCGGTTGCTGGCAGCGCCTCGAGAATCGAGCGCGCCTGGCCCGGAGCGATCCGATTGGCGCGGAACGTGGCGAAGGGAGCGAGGAACGCCGCATAGGCCGCGATCGCGGCAATGACCACGCCGAGCTTGTCGAAACGGATCTTCACGCCCTTCCCCGTCGGTCGTTCCGGCGCGCCGCGCGAGCGGCGCGCCGGAATCGTCCTACTTCAGAAAGCCGTTTTTCTTCAGGAAGTCCTCGGCGACGCCCTTGACCGGTTCGCCGCCAACCTGCACACGGCCGTTTAGCTCCTGTAGCGTGACCAGGTCGAGCTTGGCGAAGACCGGCTTCAGCAGCGTCTCGATCTCGGGATGTTGCTTGAGTACGGATTCACGGATGATCGGCGCCGGCTGGTAGACCGGCTGAACGCCCTTGTCGTCCTCAAGCACGACAAGGCCGGATGGCGCGATGCCGCCATCGGTGCCGTAGACCATGGCGGCGTTGGCGCCACTGGTCTGGTTGGCGGCCGCGGCGATGGTCGCCGCCGTGTCACCGCCCGAAAGCGTGATCAGCTGGTCCGGCTTCAGCGTGAAGCCGTAGGTGGTCTGGAAGGCCGGAAGGGCGGCCGCCGAATTGACGAACTCGGCGGAAGCCGCGAGCACCACCTTGCCGCCGCCGGCGACGTATTTGCCGAAGTCCGAAAGCGTGACGAGCTTGTTCTGGTCCGTCACTTCCTTGCGCAGGGCGATCGCCCAGGTGTTGTTGGCCGGCGCCGGCGACAGCCAGACGATTTTGTTGGCGTCGTAGTCGAGCTTCTTGGCCGTCTCATAGGCCTTGGCGGCGTCCTTCCAGACCGGGTCATCGGCCTTCTCGAAGAAGAAGGCGGCGTTGCCGGTGTATTCGGGATAGATGTCGATCTCGCCGGCGGTGATCGCCTTGCGCACCACCGGCGTGCCGCCGAGCTGAATGCGGTCCGATGTCTTGATGTTGTTGGCGTTGAGAACGAGCTGGATGATGTTGCCGAGCACGCCACCCTCGGTATCGATCTTCGAAGAGACGACCACCTGAGCACTGGCGGAAGTTGCCGTGATGGCCAGCGCCAATGCCGCGCCGGCGAAACCCTTGACTGAAAACATTGTGAAAACCCTTTGCTGTGAACCGGAATGCGGCGGCCGCATATGAGCATGGCTTCAACGGCCAGTCGGGGCACACGGTTTCATAACAATAGGCACAGACGCAATAATTTTGTTTCAGATCGGCAAATTCAACCGAAGCAATCCTGACAGCATCATGTCAGCTCGACAGCAGTTCAGGGATCAGGTGCGCGCGTTGCGCGGGGCCGTCAACTTGAGCGCGCCGAGGGCCACGAAGCACAGAACTGTGACCGGAAAGATCATCCAGTTCAGCATCTCCCAACCCCAGGCGTTGTAGACCATGCCCGACAGCAGCGACGCGCAGGCGACGGAGCCGAACAGGACGAAGTCGTGGAACCCCTGCACCTTGCCCTTTTCCGACGGCCTGTAGCTGGCCGCGACCATGGCGGTGGCGCCGATGAAGCCGAAATTCCAGCCAAGGCCGAGCAGGATCAGCGACGTCCAGAATTGCCACAGCGCCAGGCCCGACAAGGCAACGGCAGCACAGCCGATGAGCAGGATCAGGCCGATGGCGACGATGCGCTCGGCGCCGAAGCGATGGATCAGCGAGCCGGTGAAGAAGCTCGGCGCGAACATCGCCATGACGTGCCAGGAAATGCCAAGCGTCGCATCGTCCTCCGACAGGCCGCAGCCGACCATGGCCAGCGGCGCGCCGGTCATGACGAAGCTCATCAGCGCATAACTGCCGACGGCGCAGAACAGTGCGGCGACGAAGCGCGGCTTGGTGACGATTTCGGACAGGGGCCTGGCATCGCCGCCGGAAACGTCAACCTTGCTCGCCGCCTTCGCCGGCAGGCGCAGAAACGACAGGATAATCGCGCCCACGGCTGCCAGCGGCAGGATGGAGGCGAACGATCCGGCAAACATCACCGGTGCGAACAGTTCCCGGGTAAAGATGACGATCTGTGGCCCGAGGATGGCGGTGATAATGCCGCCGGCCAGCACAAAGGAGATGGCGCGCGCCTTGAACTGCGGCGGCGCATTGTCGGCGGCGGCGAAGCGGAATTGCTGGACGAAGGCTCCACCGATGCCGATCACCAGCAACGCGAACGCGAACAACCAGAAACTACCGTGGAAAAGCGCCAGCGTGGCAATCAGGCCGCCAAGCGCGGTGACGACAGTCCCGGTCATGAAGCCGCCCCGCTGGCCCAGTTGGCGGATAATGGCCGCGGCGGGTAAGGCGCCGAGAGCGACACCGACATTGAAGCCGGTGATCGGCGCCGTCGCCAGCGATTTGTCGGCACCAAGCAGGTATTGGCCGGCCAGCGCGCCCATCGAAATGGCGATGGGCGCCGCCGAGCCGATGATCGCCTGTGAGGCGGCGAGAATCAGCGCGGTGCGCCGCGCCTCCCTGCCCGTCTCAATGGCGATAGCCGTCACGATGCGTCCTTGCCGCGCCCCTCGCCGCGCACCCGGCGTGACACGCGGTCGAGCACGGCATTGACCAGCTTCGGCTCGTCTTCCTCGTAGAAGGCCTTGGCTATGTCGACATATTCCGAAACGATGACCGCCACCGGCACGTCTTCGCGCTTCATCAATTCATAGACGCCAGCGCGCATAATGGCGCGCAGCGTCGAATCGAGCCTAGACAGCGGCCAATCATCGGTCAGCGCCTGGCGGATGACTGGATCGATGGTTTTCTGGTTCTCGACGACGCCGGTCAGGATGGCGCGGAACCATTGGGCGTCCGCCTCGCGATAAAGCGCGCCGTCGACTTCCTTGCCAAGCCGGAACGCCTCATATTCGGCGGTGATCTCGAAGACGCCGCTGCCGGCGACATCCATCTGATAGAGCGCCTGCACGGCGGCCAGACGGGCCGCGCCACGCTTGTTGGCATGGCGCACAGCGGGCTGTCCGGGCGAAGCGGGTTCGCTCACGATCGCGCTCCCAATTGTTCCTTGAGCGCGATCATGGTCAGCGCCGCACGCGCGGCAAAGCCGCCCTTGTCGCCTTCCGAGCGCTTGGCCCGCGTCCATGCCTGCGCATCGTTCTCGGTGGTCAGGATGCCGTTGCCGACGCAGACCGAGTCCTGCACGGACAGGTCCATCAGCGCGCGGCTGGATTCATTGGCGACGATATCGAAGTGATAGGTGTCGCCACGGATGATCGTGCCGAGCGCGACAAAACCATGGTAATTTGTGCCGCCTTCCGCCGCGCCATCCAGCGCGAAGGTGATCACTGCGGGAATTTCGAGCGAACCTGGAACGGTGACGACGTCGTAAGTCGCGCCCGCTTCCTCGAGCGCGCTCGTCGCGCCGTCGAGCAGCGCGTCGGCAAGGTCGTCGTGAAAGCGCGCTTCGACAATCAGCAGATGCGCCTTCGCCTTCGGACGAATGAAGGCTTTGCCGTGTTGGGATGTACCAGCCATAAAAGTCTCCGGGGGGTTGCCGGTGACTTAGGCCGAAGCCAGATTGATCGCAAGCAGAAGATTGCTGGAGGGTGCCAGACGCGTTGGACCGGCCGGTTCGGCAGACTTGCTAGAGCCCCTCTTTCGCCGCCTCGATCAGCCGCGCGGCGTAGCGGGCCATGGTGTCGATCTCGAGATTGACGCGGTCGCCGAGCTTGCGCTCGCCCCAGGTGGTCACGGTCAGCGAGTGGTGGATCAACAGCACGTCGAAGCGGGTGCCCTCGACCTTGTTGACGGTGAGCGACGTGCCGTCGAGTGCGACGGAGCCCTTTGGCGCGATGAATTTGGCCAGATGGCGCGGCGCCTCCAGCGTGAAGCGCACCGCGTCGCCCTCGTCCTTGCGCTCGACGATCTCGGCGGTGCCGTCGACATGGCCCGACACGATATGGCCGCCGAGCTCATCGCCGATCTTCAGCGCCCGTTCGAGATTGACCTTGCTGCCGGATTTCCAGCTCGAGGCCGTGGTCAGCCGCAAGGCCTCTTCCCAGGCTTCGACCTCGAACCAGCGCGCGTTCGAGCCATGTTCGGGCAGCGCCGTGACCGTCAGGCAGACGCCGCCGCAGGAAATCGAGGCGCCGATGGCGATGGTTTCGGGGTCATAGGCGGTATCGATACGCAAGCCGACGCCTTCGCTGAGCGGCTTGATAGCCGCGACGGTGCCGATATCGGTGACAATTCCGGTAAACATCGATGCTGATCCCTAGAGCATGATGCCGAAAAGTGTGAAGCGGTTTTCGGACGACATCATGCTCTATCTCTTTGATTTAGAGCCGGATTCGGATTTCAGGTCGAACAGACCTGAAATCATCCGGCTCTAGAGGTCCCTTACCCACTCGGCGTAGCTGTCCTCGCCAAAACGCATCTCGCGCAGTTTGCGGAAGCCTGCCGGGATATGGTCTGCATCAACCGGCGATGCAATGCCATCCTCGCCGATCGCCTCCGGCCCCTGGAACAACACGATGCGGTCGACCAGATCTTCGTCGAGGAATGCCTTGGCGACCTGGGCGCCGCCCTCGACCAGCACGCTTGCCATGCCGAGCGCCGCCAAGTCTTCGAGCAGTTCCGGCAAGGCGACGACGCCGTCATGGGTTTCGGTACCGATGAAGCGTACGCCGGCGCGTTCGAGTGCAGCGCGACGGTGCGGATCGGCCTCAAGACACGCAGCGACATAGAGCGGCACGCGGTCGACACCGGAAACCAGCTTCGAGGCTTCCGGCAGCCGGATCTGGCGATCGAGGATGATGCGCGCCGGCGAACGGTTTTCCAGCCCCGGCAGTCGCACAGTCAGCGCCGGATCGTCTTCCAGCGCCGTGCCTATGCCAATCAGGATGGCGTCGGACTCCGCGCGCATCAGATAGACATCGCGACGCGCGATCTCGCCGGTGATCGCAACCTGGCCGGCGCCTTTCCTGCCGATCTTGCCGTCGCTCGAAAGCGCAAGCTTCAGCGTCACTTCCGGGCGTTTTCGCAGAGATCGAATCAAATAGCCTGCCATCTGCTCGGCGGCTTCCGTGGCCAGCACCTTCTCCACCACCTCGATGCCGGCGGCGCGCAGGATGGCATAGCCCTTGCCGGAGACACGCGGATCCGGATCGCTGGCAGCCCCCACGACGCGCGCAATGCCGGCATTGACCAGGGCATTGGCGCAAGGCGGCGTGCGGCCGTGATGGGCGCAAGGTTCCAGCGTGACATAGGCGGTGGCACCACGCGCGAGCTCGCCGGCCTCGGCCAACGCCTCGGTCTCGGCATGCGGCCGGCCGCCAATGGCGGTGACACCGGTACCGACGATCATCGGCCCCTCGCCGTCATCGCGCACGATCAGCGTGCCGACAGAAGGGTTGGTGGAGGTGCGGCCAGCATTCCTGCGCGAAAGCCGCAAGGCGGCGGCCATGAAACGACGATCAAGGGCCGCTTGTTCGGCCTCGCTCAGTTGCGATGCTGCCATGCTCAGCCGGCGTCCTCTTCACTCTTGTCTTCGTCGCCCTTCAGCTCGCCCAGGAGTTCATGGAAATCCTTGGCCTCGCGGAAATTGCGGTAGACCGAGGCAAAACGCACATAGGCAACGTCGTCGAGCGACTTGAGCGCCTCCATGACCAGCCGGCCGACCTCGCCGGAGGCCACTTCCGTCTCGCCGGAGCTTTCGAGCTGGCGCACGATGCCGGTCACCGCGCGGTCGATGCGTTCGGGATCGACATTGCGCTTGCGCACCGCGATCTCGACCGAGCGCAGCAGCTTGTCGCGGTCGAACGGCACTTTCCGGCCCGACTTCTTGACCACGACCAGATCGCGCAACTGGACGCGCTCGAAGGTGGTGAACCGGCCACCGCAATCGGGGCAGATACGCCGCCTGCGGATCGCCGCGCCATCTTCGGCGGGGCGCGAGTCCTTCACCTGCGTATCTTCGGACTGGCAATAGGGACAGCGCATGGAGAGCCTTGGGTTCGCGAATCTGGTGAGGCGAAAGGCTTAGAGCCTTTCCGACCGGGATTGAAGCCGTTGCGTCTCTTCAACGGACTGCAGCATCAGAGATAGCGAGGCGCGAGGAAGATTGCCAGCGCGGCAACCAGCCAGACGGCGATGCCGCCGGCAACAGCCAGGCGATAGTCGACCTTGTCTATGAACAACCAGCAGGCGCCGAGGAAGGCAAGATAGGTGGGAATTGTCTTCATTCCGGCAAGGCAGGCATCGCGAAAACCGCCCGGATCGCCTTTGGCGCCGACGGCGAGCAAGGCAATGACGGCAAAGGTCGGCGCCAGCGGCAGGATACCTGGCAGGACATTGCCCCGTTTGGACGCCCAGACGATCAGCGCCGTCACCAGCCCGCCGACCACACCCTTCCAGACGATGTCCATCCGCGGTCCCTACCGCGACCAGGCCGTCACGGCGCGACGTCCTTGGTCGGGAAGCCGCAAGACGTCCCGAGGTTGCGGTAGGCCTTGGTGAAGCCGTCCATAGGGATGCTGGCGAAGGCCTGCTTGCCGAAAGTCACGTCGAGCGAGACGACCTGACGCATGGCTCGCAGTAGCGCGAGACTGGTCTTGGCCTGATTGTCGACCGTCCAGCTCGGACGGCCGATGCCGGCATCGTTGGAATAGACCGTTGCCGAAACCTTGACCCCGGGATCGCCGAACGTCGCAGCGATCTTCTTGCCGGTCGGCAGTTGCTTGTTGTCGACGGTGAGCATGATGGCCGGATAGGCATTAGGCGGCAGCGCATCGCCGGTCGAGATCGACAAGGTCAGCGTACCCGAATTGCCGCTCGCATCGTAGAACGCCGTCGAAGCCGCGCAGGTCTTGTGCGCATCCTGGCCGGTATCGAGTGTATCGACCATGGTTGTCCATCGGCCGAAGGTGCTTGTGACAGGCATGTCCGGAGCGGGCTGTGTCTGCGCCGAAGCAGGTCCACAGACGGCCAGCCATCCCACAGCGCCGAGCAAGGCGATACGAAAATTGCGCATCATCGTTTCTCCAGTTCCATGCGCCACCCGATCAGGGGTGGCGCACCGCCGGCGGATAAAAGATGACGCTTCGCGCCTGGTCAATCGATAAGGATGTCAGCCGAGATAGGGATAGAGCGGAAACCGATCGGTCAGCGCCACGACCTTGGCCTTGACCGCCGCCTCGACCGCGGCATTGCCCTCGTCCGAATTGGCGACCTTGAGACCATCCAGCACTTCGGCGATCAGCTTGCCGATCTCGCGGAATTCGGCCTGGCCGAAGCCGCGCGTGGTGCCGGCCGGGGTGCCGAGACGCACGCCCGAGGTGACGAAGGGCTTTTCCGGGTCGAAGGGAATGCCGTTCTTGTTGCATGTGATGTTGGCGCGGCCAAGGGCTGCCTCGGCGCGCTTGCCGGTGGCGTTCTTGGGGCGCAAATCGACCAGCATCAGATGGTTGTCGGTGCCGCCGGAGACGATGTCGAGGCCCGTCTCCTTGAGGCTCGAAGCCAGCGCCTTGGCGTTGGCGGCCACACTCTCGGCATAGACCTTGAAGCTCGGCTTCAACGCCTCGCCGAAGGCCACCGCCTTGGCGGCGATGACATGCATCAGCGGGCCGCCCTGCAGGCCGGGGAACACCGCCGAGTTCATCTTCTTGGCGATGTCTTCGTCGTTGCACAGGATCATGCCGCCGCGCGGGCCGCGCAGCGACTTGTGCGTGGTGGTCGTCACCACATGGGCGTGCGGCAATGGCGAGGGATGCACGCCGCCGGCGACCAGGCCCGCAATATGCGCCATGTCGACCATCAGATACGCGCCGACCGCATCCGCGATCTCGCGAAAGCGCTTCCAGTCCCAGATGCGCGAATAGGCGGTGCCGCCAGCCAGGATCAGCTTCGGCTTGGTCTCATGCGCGGTCTTCTCGATCGCGTCCATGTCGAGCAGATGGTCTTCCTTGCGCACGCCGTAGGAGACAACCTTGAACCACTTGCCGCTCATGTTGACCGGCGAGCCGTGGGTGAGATGGCCACCGGAATTGAGGTCGAGGCCCATGAAGGTGTCGCCGGGCTGCAGCAGCGCCAGGAACACCGCCTGGTTCATCTGGCTGCCGGAGTTCGGCTGGACGTTGGCGAAATTGCAGCCGAACAGCTTCTTCGCCCGCTCGATGGCCAGTTCCTCGGCCACGTCGACGAACTGGCAGCCGCCATAGTAGCGCTTGCCCGGATAGCCCTCGGCGTATTTGTTGGTCATGATCGACCCCTGCGCCTCGAGCACCGCACGGGAAACGATGTTTTCCGAGGCGATCAGCTCGATCTCATGACGCTGGCGGCCAAGCTCGTTACGGATGGCGCCGAAAATCTCCGGATCGGCGTCTTCCAGCGTGGTTTCGAAGAAGGATTCGAATTTGTTCGACGCTGCCGCTGCTGTTGCCATGGCCTGAAATCCTCCGGTTCGGGGCAATTTGCTTATGCTTATCGTTGCCCCAAAACCGCTGCACACTTTTGGGCGACACGCATTGCCGCGCCATTAACACAGTTGTTTTCGACCCGCCACGTTTGCGGCGCGAAATTTGCTGGCCGGTTTGCGGCAGAGACTGCAAATCCGCGGCCGCTGAGCACCGCCGGTGCTATTTCCGTGTCTGCCTGCCGTTCAAAAGGGCTTCTGTCAGGGTGATCTCGGTGAACAGCGCCCGCGCTGTGTGGTCGTTGATCTCGCCGCGGCGAAGCATGGCGCGCAAGGCGTCACGCTCGGCGGCGATGCCGGCGAGCCTCAGATCGATCTCCAGCCTTCCCGCCTCGCGCACCTCGGCGCGCGCCTCATCGGCCTCGTCGGACGCCGCGATGCGGCGCCGGTAGGCAGCGACAATGCCGTTGGCGGCAGCGAGCTTGAGGCCTGGCACATCGCCCTCCTCTTCATCGGTCTGCGCGATGCTTTCGAGGTGGGCGATCGCCGCCTTCGCCGCGCCGACACGCGCCATGCGTTCCTCGGCGGCGCCGGCGTCTTCGCCGGGCTCGACCAGGCCGCGCGCGATCACCGGCAACGCCAGGCTGGCGATGACCAAGGAACAGATGATGACGCCGGCGGCGAGGAAGATGACCAGGTCGCGCGCGGGGAATGGCGAACCGTCCTGGAGGGCCAGCGGCAGCGACAATATGCCGGCCAGCGTGATGGCGCCGCGCACGCCCGCAACCGATCCGGCGAGCCGCACCCGCAGGCCGAACGGTTCGGCCTGCCGCTTGCCGAGCCGCGCCGCAAAACCCGCTGTGATGTCGCCAATCCAGATCCAGACGAAGCGGAGCGCGATCAGGCAAAGGGTCAGCAGCAGAACCGTCAGGACCGGCTCCAGAAGCCAATGGCGGCTGGACAGTTCGGGCGGCACCTTGCGAATGATTTCGGGAAGCTGCAGGCCAAGCACGATGAACAGCGCGCCGTTGAAGACGAAGGAAAACGTTGTCCAGAGCGAGATCGTCTGCATGCGCGCCGAGACGCCGAGAAAGCGGAATATCCCGGTGCTCCCGGTCAAGAGACCGGCGGTCACCGCGGCCAGGATGCCCGAGGCCCCGAAATGCTCGGCGCCGAGATAGGCGACGAAGGGCAGCAGAATGGTGATCAGCACCTGCGCCTCGGCCGGCACGCCGCCTATGCGGTTCAACAGTTGCAGCGCCTTGGCGGCGACGAACAAGGCCGCCACGCCGGCGAGGATACCGACCGCCACGGCGTAGACAAAACTCAGCGAAGCGGCGGCAAAGGAAAAACTGCCGGTCAATGCCGCCGCGACGGCAAAGCGGAACATGACCAGGCCCGACGCATCGTTGAGCAGGGACTCGCCTTCCAGAATGTGCATCAGCCGCGCCGGGACGACGTTCCTGTCGACGATCGAGGAGACGGCCACCGCATCGGTCGGCGACAACACGGCCGCGAGCGCGAAGGCAACGACCAGCGGAATGCTCGGCACGAGCCAGTGCAAGGCATAGCCGAAACCGACAATGGTGAAGAAGACGAGGCCGATGGCAAGGTCGAGTATCGGCCCGCGCAGTGCCACCAGCTCGCGCTTGGGCGCGCCGAAAGCATCGCTGAAGAGCAGCGGCGGAATGAACACCAGTAGGAACAGTTCCGGATCGATCTCGACATGGATGCCGCGCACCGGCCAGGCAAGGGCAGCACCTATGGCGATCTGCAGGACCGGCAGCGGCACCCGCACCAGCCGCACCAGCGCGCCTGAAACGGCGACGAAGACCAACACGACGAGGACGAAGATGGCGGCTTGCATGGCGCGATTCCGGCTGTTTAACGAACCATGCGCAATCGCCGGTCTCGCGTCCAGACAGCGCCGGGACGGCAGTGACCGATGGGGCAGCAGACCGTATGGCCGGCATCAAAAGGCGGTGGCGCGGCTGGTCAACCAGCAACTGATCTAACGATCCCGCAAACAAAAGGCCGCCCATTCGGGCGGCCTTTCGTCAGAATTATCAGTCTTTTAGAGCGAAGAGGTAATCTGCAGTTCGCTGGCGCCGTCCAAAGCGTAGACGTCGTCGCGGAACTGGACGACGCCGGGTCCGGTCGACCAGGCCGAGAGATAGAGGAAGTGCACCGGCACCGGGTTGGTGACCTGGATCGGCGTGTTCTGGCCGGTCTTGATCGCCGCCTCGAAATGCTGACGGTCCCAGCCGGGCGTGTCGCGCAGGATCCAGGTGACGAGATCGCGCACGTTCTGGACGCGCACGCAGCCCGAGGAATTGAAGCGCATCATCTTGCCGAACAGGCTCTGCTGCGGCGTGTCGTGCATGTAGACGCCGTCCGGGCTCGGGAAGTTGATCTTGACCGACGCCATGGCGTTTTCCGAACCGGGATCCTGGCGGAACCGGTACTTGGCCGCATCATCCGTCGACCAGTCGACATTCATCGGATCGACTTCGCTGCCATCCGGCGCGAACAGGCGGATATGGCTGTTCTTCAGATAGTTGGGATCCTTCCGCATCAGCGGAATGATGTCCTTGCGCACGATCGAGACCGGCGCGTTCCAGTATGGGTTGACGATGATCTCGTTGATCTTGGAATTGACGATCGGCGTCTGGCGATCGATCTTGCCGACGATAGCGGTGTGGCGGAGCACGACACGGTCATTCTCGACGGCTTCGATCTGTGCGGCCGGAATGTCGACCAGCACATAGCGGCTGCCGAGCGTGCCGGCCTTCTCCTTCAGCCGCTGCAAATTGGTCTGCAGCTGGCCAAGCCGGACCTGCGCCGAAACATTCATCGCCGCATAGGTGTATTTGCCCATGGAACCGTCAGCCGGCAAGCCATGGCGCAGTTGGAAGCGCTTGACGGCCGAGTCGACATAGGAATCGAAGGCGGTCGAAATGCCGGCGCTCTGCGACAGGTCGCCAGAGACGATGAGCCGCTTGCGCAGCGGGACGACATCCGGGTCATCGACGCCGAGTTCCAGTTTCTTGGTCGCGGGAACCTCTACCCAGCCGCCCTGCCCGACAATGTTCTGATACTGCGCGACCGCCTGCTCGGTAAACGCAACGGTCTGCGTGCTGAAGATCGGCAGTGTCGAGGCCACCTTGCCGCCTTCGCTGGCGCGGGCATCGAACTGGTCGTCCCAATTGCCGCGGGCCGAGGATTTCAGGATATCCCCGATCACGTCCTGCGCGCTCGCGCGGCCGGCCACCATGGTGGCGGCGAGCAACGAGGCTCCGGAAAGGAAAAAGCGGCGGCTGGTTCTCATGGACGTTCCAGACATTCTTGTAGCATTCGATCAGGGGCGATTTTGCCCGCACTCTAAAGTTGGCAATCTTAACAATTAGCCAACCATGTCCGCATCGGTTCGGCCACAAACGCGTGACGCACCGTCCGGTTCCAGGTGAACACATGGCCTTGACCGCAGCTTCACCGGCATCCTCGGTCCCATTGGAATATGGCGGCAACGTGGCCTTGGCCCGCAATTTGCGCCGCCCGGCATGGCGAAATGAAAGGGGCGTGGTTTTTCGGTATCGAAGCCGCCCTGTCGCGCATTGTCAGGGCCGGGGCGCCAAGGGCAGGAACCGAGGCGTTTCATCCGCGCAGACGGCTAGGGCCCTGGGTTGGTCTTGGCTTCCAGTTCCGAACACCGTTGCAGCACCTGGTACTCGGGATACCGCAATATCTTGTTGTCATCGAGCTTGAGCAACAGCGCGCGTCGCTTCTCGACACTCTGCTCATCATCCGAGCAGGTCATGTCCAGGATGACGGCGTCCAGGCCCCTGAGCTTCTGGACCCTGTCGAGGGTGCACCCAACTTCCCACATGTCCACCGATTTGTCGGTGAAGGTTACCCTGGAATCATTGTTCTCGCAGGGGCTGCTGCCTTCGATGGCGAAGGAATCTTTCCACCATTCCTGCGCGAAAGCCATCGCCGGTGCCGCCAAGAGCACCGCGGCAACCGAACAGATTTTGCAACAGCTGCTCCGACCCATCATGCCCCCTTGTACGGCGACACTAGCATTGTGGAGGCGAAAGCAAAGTGCGCGGCGGAACTCGCCGCTCACGGCTCCAAGTGCTGCATCGGTCAAGCGACGGCCACGCCAACTGCTGGCCGGCTGTCCATGATCAGAAAAAGGGCCGGTGCTTTCGGCACCGGCCCCTGACTGAAGGTCGCTGTTCGGGCCGTGCTTCTGCGGCACGGCTGCCGTTCGTGGATGGCTTACATCCGGTAGGCGATGGTATCGTTCCAGAAGCGGTCGAGCCGCTGCAAGGCGCGGTTCATCTGCTTGAACTCGTCCGTGTTGATGCCGCCGACCTGCTCGATCGAGCCGACATGGCGCTCGTAGAGACCGGCGACGACGTCGGCCACCTCATTGCCCTTCGGGGTCAGCGAAACGCGGACCGAACGACGGTCGATGCGCGAGCGCTGGTGGTTGATGAAGCCGAGATCGACCAGCTTCTTCAGATTGTAGGAGACGTTCGAGCCGAGATAGTAGCCGCGCGAGCGCAACTCGCCGGCGGTCAGCTCGGAATTGCCGATGTTGAAGAGCAGCAGCGCCTGGATGGCATTGATGTCGGAACGGCCGTTGCGGTCGAATTCGTCCTTGATGACATCAAGCAGACGGCGGTGCAGCCGCTCGACCAGCTGCAGCGATTCCATGTACAGCGAACGGATAGCCTCGCGGCGATCGTCGGAAACGTTGGCGGTCTTCGCCGCCGGACGCGAATTGATCATTGTCTTTGCCTCTCGTTTGTCGCCCTGGTGATTTTTTGTTTTTCACCTTGATCGCGACACTATCGAATACTCATAAAATTCGACTTAAACGCTAGGGCTAACAAGAGCTTACCGGTAAGAGGTTTCGGAAGAGGCTTAACGAACGGTCACCCGAGTAAGGATAATTAACCTAAAGGCTTAGGCACTTATCGCAGGGCTCAATCCGGTCGTTTGCCATGTCGTCAACGGCCTCAATGGCTTAGTGCCGGACGGGGCGTTTCTGCAGCCAGATGACGACGCGAAAGACGATGTAGAGCAGCGCCACCGCCGCATGCGAGACGACGATCAGCGGCCGATGGCCAAAAAGCTCGGGAAAACCGGCATACATGACGGTCTCGGTGACCGCGCAGATGAACCAGATCACCGGGCCCCACGAGGCCAGCATCCACAACCCCGCCGCGGCAAAGGGGAAAAAAACGGCGAGCATCACCGCCGCCACCTGCCAATGCACCGGCATCAGGTCGAAACGCCACAGCGGTCCGGGATAGAAGCCGATCAGCTTGATCCAGTACAGGATGCCGAACAGCAGGCAGTAGCCGGCGATGACGCGCTGGAACCAGGCGAAGATCACCTCGACCGTCGAGGGCTGCAGCACGACGCGTCTCGACGTCACCTCGCTCATAGCAGGAGTTCCCGTTCGCCGAGCGGGGCGAAATAGGCCTCGACATCCGCCTCGCCGACCGCGTCGAGCGTTGCCGGCCGCCATTGCGGCTTCGACCCCTTGTCGATAATGGCGGCGCGGATGCCTTCGTAGAAATCGTGGCCTGCAACCATGCGGTTGAGGATGCGGAACTCCATCTTCATGCACTCGTCCATCGACAAGGTCTGCCCGGCGCTGATCTGCCGCCAGGCGACGCGAAGGCTGGTGGGCGAGCGCGTGCGCATCGTCGCCAGCGTGTTTGCCGCGAATTCGTCGGTGCCCGCCGCGCGGTCAAGACTGTCGATGACATCCTGCAGCGACGGCTGAGCGAAATGGCGAGAGATCGCTTCCAGCGCCGCCCTGTCGGTCTCCCGCTTTGCCGGGACGAAGAAACCGCGCAGCACCGATTCCGGATCGCCGGTCAGCACCAGCCGATCAAGAAAGCTGGCCTGGTCCTCGGCCTTGATGGTGTGGGTGGCCAGCCCCGACCACAGCGCATCGCCATAGCGGATGCGGTTGCCGGTCAGGGCCAGGTACATGCCGAAGGAGCCACCAAGGTCGGGCAGCAAATGACTGGCGCCGACATCCGGGAAAAAGCCGATGCCGACCTCCGGCATGGCGAACTGGGCATTCTCGGTCATCACCCGGTGCGAGCCGTGAAAGGAAATGCCGACGCCGCCGCCCATGACGATGCCGTCGATGAGCGCCACATAGGGTTTCTTGAAGCTGTTGATGTGGGCGTTGAGCCTATACTCGTCGGCGAAGAACTCGACCGGCGGCTTTCCACCCCGGCCGGCTTCATAAATGTGCAGGATGTCGCCTCCGGCCGAAAACGCCCTGCCCTCGGCCTTGACCAGGACGACGTCCACGCCATCGTCGCACTCCCAGGCATGCAGGGCCTTGCCCAGCGCCCTGACCATGCGATGGGTGACGGCATTGAGCGCCTGCGGCCGCGTCAGCGTGACGACACCCGCCCTGCCCGAGCGCTCGAAGCGAATTTCGTCGCCTCCATCAAAATCCATCGCCAGAGAATCCCCTCCCCCGCGCCTGCGGGACTGAAGTGCTAAAGGCGCCGCATGGGTGCGTCAATGGCAGCAGCCTGTGCACCGTGGTCTTGGCGACTGGCGCCGGCCGATGCTACGAAGATCGCCGCCGTTGCAAGCGACGCGCCGATATCGCGCGCAGACGGCGTCGGAGAACAGTTGGCCATGCCCGGATTTCTTCGTGCCGTGCTTTTGACGGTCGTACTTGTGACAACCGGCTTTGCACCGCGTGCTGCATTCGCCATCACGACCGACGATCTCTACCAGTCTCGGACCATCGTCACCGGCCAGGGCGAGGTGAACCGCCGGATAGGCTTCAAGGATTGCCTGGACCGGGTCCTGGTCAGGGTTTCAGGCGATCAACGCCTGCTGGAGAAACCCGAAATGGCGGCTCTGCGCGACAAGGCCGGCGATTTTGTCGACGCCTTCCGCTACCACGACCGGCTGGAGGGCATTCCGATCCATGACGAGCAAGGCACGCATGACCGGCCGCATGATCTGACCTGTCTCTACAAGCCCACCACGGTCGACAAGCTGCTCGCGCAGCTCGGCAGCAAGCCCTGGCTTGGCGAGCGGCCAACGCTCGCCGTCTTTCTCACCGTCGAACAGGGCGCGAGGCATTTCGCGCTCAGCGCCGAGGAAGAGCGTGGCAAGACGATGCGCGAGTTTTTCGTCAATGCCACCGATCCGCTGTTGATGCATGTCGTATTTCCGAAGGCGGTACAGCTGGCCGAGCTGGACGAAAAAGGGCTGCGCACCGACGACATGGCAAGGCTGGATCTGCTGGCCAAACAGGCCGGTGGCGCGCAAGCGCTCGCCGGCAGCATCGTCTGGAGCGACAAGGATCTCGGCTGGATCGCCGATTGGCGCCTCGCCGATCACGGCAAGACCTATCGCTGGCAGGTGCGTGGCGTCAGCTTCGACGAGGCGTTCCGCGTGGCAATCGGAGGCGCTGCGCAGATTCTTTCGGGTAATGGCCAGCCCTGACCGGATAGATATGGCGGGACGCGCCCATCTCTGCTTTGCCGAGCATCTGCCTACAAGGCAGAGATTGGCGACTTCGGCCTGGCACAATCGTGTCGCATTGGTCAGCGGCAAGGGCTCGTGGTAAAACCCGCTGATCCGGAGTATTGGCCATGAACAAATTCACCCCGACAAAGCCAGCCGGCGCGCGTAGCGTCGACGACGTGACCGGCAGCCGCCGTCTGCGCCGCATGCGCAAGGCCGACTGGTCGCGCCGCCTGGTACAGGAGAACCGGCTTTCGGTCGACGACCTGATCTGGCCGATCTTCGTTGTCGAGGGCAGGAACGTACGCGAGCCGATCGCCGCCATGCCGGGTGTCTTCCGCCTGTCGGTTGATCTTGCCGTCAAGGAGGCCGAACGCGCGGCCAAGCTCGGCATTCCGGCACTCGCCACCTTCCCCAATGTCGAACTGGCCCTGCGCGACCAGACCGGCTCGCACATTCTCGATCCGGAAAACATCATCAACCGCGCCACCCGTGCGATCAAGGACGCGGTGCCCGGGATCGGCATCATCACCGACGCCGCGCTCGACCCGTTCACTAGCCACGGCCATGACGGCATCCTGCGCGACGGCATCATCGTCAACGACGAAACGGTCGAACAGGTCGCGGCGGCGGCCGTCATCCAGGCAGCGGCCGGCGCCGACATCATCGCGCCATCCGACATGATGGACGGCCGCATCGGCGCCATCCGCGACGCGCTCGATGCCAACGGCTTTCAGGACGTCGCGATCATGTCCTATGCGACGAAGTTCGCCTCGGCCTTCTACGGCCCCTATCGCGAGGCGGTCGGCACCGCCGGCCTGCTCAAGGGCGACAAGAAGACCTATTATATCGACCACGCCAATTCGGACGAGGCGGTGCGCGAGGCCGAACAGGACATTGCCGAGGGCGCCGACATGCTGATGGTCAAGCCCGGCCTGCCCTATCTCGACATCATCCGCCGGCTGAAGGACGAGTTCCAGATGCCGACCTTCGCCTACCAGGTGTCGGGCGAATATTCGATGATCAAGGCGGCGGGCGCCAATGGCTGGATCGACGGCGAGAAGGCGATGCTGGAATCGCTGCTCGCCTTCAAGCGCGCCGGCTGTGACGGCATCCTGACCTATTTCGCGCCCGAAGTGGCCGAAATGCTGAAGGGGTAGACCGGCCTCCCCGGCAAAGCCTTTCAGTAGACGTCACCAGTCTTTCCACCGGTCGGCGGTTCTTTCGAATTCCAGCAGACAAAAACCGGCAGCCGCGGCTATGATAGCCGCACGGCCGGAGGCGGCCGGCAGCCGCACCTCGCCCGAAGGTATGGCGGACGCCTCCAGAGGATGCTTCTGATCCATTTCATGGTTGGGCGATCGGCGGCCGTCCCAGCGGCCGGTTGTCATCCGAACCGATCATCACGAAACAATAGGGACACCGCTTGGCGGCGAGATCCGGGTATGTGTCTTTTCGCCTTAGAAAATAGCGCTTGCAATTCGCAACCGGTTTGCTAAACAGCAACCGATTGCAAAATACAACTGGTTATCGAGGAGGCTTTCATGTCCAAGCTGCGTGTCAACGCATTCACCCTATCGCTCGACGGCTATGGCGCCGGTCCCGATCAAGATCTGCAAAATCCGCTCGGCATCGGCGGGGAATCCTTGCACAAGTGGTTTGTCGACACCCGCACCTTCCGCAAGATGGTGCTCGGAAAAGATGGCGGCACCGCCGATGTAAACGATGGGTTCGCGGAGCGCAGTTTCGAAAATGTCGGCGCTTGGATTCTCGGCCGCAACATGTTCGGGCCGATCCGCGGCGAATGGCCTGACGACAACTGGAAAGGCTGGTGGGGCGACAACCCTCCCTACCACGTGCCGACTTTCGTGCTGACGCACCACGCGCGGGCACCCATCACGATGGAAGGCGGGACGACCTTTTATTTTGTGACCGACGGCATCCATTCGGCGCTCGAGCAGGCGAAGGCGGCGGCTGGCGGCAAGGATGTGCGGATCGGTGGCGGCGTCGCCACCATCCGGCAATATCTGCAGGAGAGCTTGATCGACGAGATGCATCTTGCAATCTCGCCGGTGCTGCTTGGCAAGGGCGAGCACCTCTTCGCCGGCCTGGATATGTTGAAGCTCGGCTATCAATGCACCGAGCAGGTGGCGACGGCGCTTGCCACGCATGTGGTGATCAAGCGGGGTTAGCCACTTTCTCCCCGTTCCACGGGGAGAAATGTCCGGCAGGGCAATGAGTGGCGGCGCCGACGTTTGGAGGTTAGAGCGTCCGATGGCAATAAATTCATCAACGCCAGCGCCGCCCTTCGGCGTTCGTTGTTCGAAAAGCCAAGCAGTTGGCTTTTCGTCTGCTGCGCAGACCACTCCTCACCTCCCCGTGACACGGGGAGAATGAAAAGGCGCTCAATACTTCTCCGGCACGTAAAGCTCGCGCGGCAGCGTCTGGCGCTCGTATTCGGGATTGAAGACGCGTTCCGGCAGCGTGATCTCCTCGTGCGGGACCTCTTCATACGGCATCTGCTTGAGCAGATGATCGATGCAGTTCAGCCGCGCCCGCTTCTTGTCATTGCCCTCGACGATGAACCAGGGCGCCTCGGGAATATTGGTGCGGGCGAAGGTCTCTTCCTTGGCCTTGGTGTACTGCTCCCAGCGCACGCGCGATTGCAGATCCATCGGCGACAGTTTCCACTGCTTCATCGGGTCATGGATGCGCATCAGGAAGCGCATCTGCTGCTCCTCGTCGGTGATCGAGAACCAGTATTTGACCACTGTGATGCCCGAGCGCACCAGCATCCGCTCGAACTCGGGGACGTCGCGGAAAAATTCCTCGACCTGGCCCGCATCGGCAAAGCCCATCACCCGCTCGACTCCGGAGCGGTTGTACCAGGAGCGGTCGAACAGCACGATCTCGCCGCCTGCCGGCAGATGCGGAACATAGCGCTGGAAGTACCATTGCGACTTCTCGCGTTCGGTCGGCGCCGGCAGCGCAACGACGCGGCAGATGCGCGGGTTGAGCCGCTGTGTTATGCGCTTGATGACGCCGCCCTTGCCGGCGGAGTCGCGGCCCTCGAAAATCACCACCAGCTTCTTCTTGTGGTAGGCGACCCAGGACTGCAGCTTGATCAATTCGGACTGCAGCGTGATCAGGTCGCGAAAATATTGCATGCGGTCGATCGAAGGCGGATGCGCGTTCTTGTAGATCTTGGCGATCTCCATCGACAGCGCCGGCTCCGACATTTCGAGCTCATAGTCTTCGTCGAGCGTGTCGGCGAGCTCGGCTTCGAGCCAGTCCTTGGCGGGAGAATTCTGTCTTAGCTCAGTCATTTGCACTGCTCCGCTTGCAAGCCCTGTCGGTTCCCGTACGGCGCCCAAATTGCTGGCCAGCAGCCTGGAAAGGGAAACACCTGAGCCGACTTCAATATAGACCGGCAGTGACGGTTTTATTGCAGCTCGGGCGCGATATATGCCGCCGGAGCGTCTGCTCTGTCCAATCGATCCATCACCATGCCATGGCGACAAGCCGCCCGAATTGTCCTACAAATCCACGGTCGCATTCCGGGCTCCCCCTTGGCCCCGCCGCCATTCAACACAATCGCGAGGACTGACATGGAATACCGCACCCTTGGCCGTTCGGGCCTTAAGGTTTCGACACTGACTTTGGGCACCATGACCTTCGGCGGCACCGGGCCTTTCGCCGCGGTCGGCAACAGCGATCTTGCCGAAGCCAGGCGCATGATCGACATGTGCATCGACGCCGGCATCAACCTCATCGACACCGCCAATGTCTATTCGAACGGCCTGTCGGAGGAGATCATCGGCGAAGCGCTCGGCGGCAAGCGCAGGAACGACGTGCTCATCGCCTCCAAGGCGCGCATGCGGATCGGCAGCGGACCGAACGACGAAGGCCTGTCGCGCCACCATCTGATCCGCGAATGCGAGAAGAGCCTGAAGCGGCTGAGGACCGACGTCATCGACATCTATTTCGTCCACCAGTGGGACGGGCTTACCCCGGTCGAGGAAACGGTCGCGGCGCTCGACACTTTGGTCAACCAGGGCAAGGTGCGCTATATAGGCTGCTCCAACTGGTCCGGCTGGCAGGTGATGAAGGCGCTCTCGATCAGCGACAGCCGCCACCAGCAGCGCTTCGTCACCCAGCAAATCCACTACACGCTGGAGGCGCGAGAGGCGGAATATGAACTGCTGCCGATCTCGGTCGACCAGGGACTGGGCGTGCTGGTCTGGAGCCCGCTCGCCGGCGGCCTGCTGTCCGGCAAATACCACCGCGACAGCCCGACCGCACGGCAACTCGCTGGCTGGTCCGAGCCGCCGATCCGCGACGAGGACCGGCTCTGGCGGATCGTCGATGTGCTGGTCGAGATCGGCAAGGCTCGCGGCGTATCGGCCGCTCAGGTGGCGCTGGCCTGGCTGCTCGGCCGCCCCGCCGTCTCCTCGCTGGTGATCGGCGCCCGCAACGATGCCCAGCTCAAGGATAATCTCGCTGCCGCAAGCCTGGCGCTCAGCCCTGAGGAACGCCAGCGCCTCGACGCGGTCAGCCGGCCGCCCGTGCTCTACCCCTATTGGCACCAGCAACTGACGGCAAGGGATCGCTTCGGCCCCGCCGACATGGTTCTCGACCGTAGCGTGATCTGACCACCAGGCGGAGGCGCTAGCCCTGGATGAAGCGCCACAGTTCGGGATCGGGTTCGATCTGGCCGCTGAGCACGAAATATTTGTAGAGCACGAGCAGGGAGATCGCCTGCTCGTGCCGCTCATTGGAGAATTTCCGGCAATAGGCGTTGGCTGCGGCGATGATGCGCTCGGCCTGCGCCGGATGCCGTTCGAAATAGCGCACCTTTTCGCTGAGATCGGCAAAATCCGGATCGAGCGGCACATAGTGGACATTGGCCTCGAGCTGCCGCTCCGCAAACCATGTCTCGTATGTCGGTGGCGGCATCAGGCAAAGCGACTTCGAGTTCAAGATCCATTTGAGGTTGGTCGCCACGTCATTGCCCTCGAGCGAGACGATGTAGCGGTAGCGCTGGTGCTGGCTGATGCTGAGAAAGGGCTTGGCGTATTCGGCCGGTGCGTTCGGCTTATGCGAGCCGGCATCGCAGAACGGCAGGTCGCGCACCGCTTGCAGAAACCGTGTCCTGATCGGATTGTTGAGATCACCACGCCAGACCACCATAGGCAACTTGTCGGCGAACGAGGTGGCGTCAGCCGGCATCTGGAAGTGGCGGAACTTGTCGAGCTTCATGATGACCGCGTTCTGGTCGTCATCACGGATCGGCCGATCCTTGACGATCGTCGGCACCTTCGGTACGTCCCTGACGTCGCCGAATTCGACGTCGATGAGCAATCCGGGATCGAAATAGCGGGCGAATTCCTTCAGGTCGTAATAGTACATGGTCGGCGTGAAGGGCAGTTTGCTGATGCGCACCGCATTGGCGCTTGGCGCGAAACCATCCTGCAGCTTGTTGTAGTCATTCAGCCGCCGCCGCGCCGCCTCGTCGGAAAGCATGGCCTGTTCGAGGCGAGCAGCCAGCCTGCGGCGGAACAGGGCTTGTGGAATGACATCGCGCACGACGTTTCGCGCATAGTAGAAAACCCGTGCCGACGTCCGCGCAATTGTGGCCATGATTTACTTGGTCAAAACAAACGGGCAGCTCTCAAATACGCTGGCGCCCCGCGTTTCCTACATCATTATGGCGCCGATCTGGCAAGCCCCCACGGATCTCCGGGGCCGTGCACTCGCACTGTCGTTTCAGCTGTTGTGTTTGACGGCTAATGCTCCTAGGCAGGGTCGGAGCCGCAAGGCAGGTCAAAAGGAGCCGATATGGCGCGAGCACCAAACTACGATCAGGAACGCAAGGAACGCGACCGGCAGAAGGCGGCGAAGAAGGCCGAAAAGCTGGCGGCCAAGGTTGCCGCGCGCGAACGTTCCAAGCCCGAGGCAGAGATCGAAAACGAAACGGCGGAATGACGGCAAAAGGCCCGCATATGCGGGCCTTGCCTCAATCCAGCCAATGGCTCTGCGTCAGGCAGGAGCCTTGTCGCTGACAAAAACGTCCACTTCGCGCGCCGCGGCGATAAAGGCACGCCGCGCGTTCATGGCCGGCTTGTCGCCGGCCAGCGCATCGTGGCAGGCCTGCAGCGCCGCGCGATGCTTGGGACTGCGCTTGCCGGGCCAGCTGTTGAGGAGGTATTCGGATGCCTCGCGGGCCGTTCGCAAGAGCTGAGTGCTTCCCGCCGTGACGGACTTGACGGTCACGGGTGTTTCAAATCGGTTGTTTTCCATCGCCGCTCTTACGCCATCGGCGTCCGTGAAGCGAGGCCGAAAGTGGGCTTGGCGTGAGGCGTCGCCTGTTTTTGCCGGCGAGCGCCCTGCCCTATAGCGGTGCTAAGCAGCCACGACGGCAAATCCCCTGGCGCGAAGGCCGCGTCGGTCGTTGGCGAGCGACGTCACAAGCCGGTCGCGGCTGCCGACGATGTGGGCAGAAAGCAGGCGGGCTGCCTGATCGGCATCGCCAAGGCGTGCCGCGGCCAGAATGGCTCGGTGTTCGGCCCAGGCGCGACCAAGGGCCGCTTCGTCACGCACTTCCAGCCAGCGAGCGCGCGACAGGCGTGTCATGGCATCGCGCACGGCCCTGAACAGAAATTCGTTGCCCGACAGGCGCGCCAGCTCGATGTGAAAATCCATGCCGACACGATGCCACTCCTCGCGCGGCGTATTGTCGTCGCAGGAATCGAGCATCGCCTCGATGACGTCGATGGCGCTGCTTTCGGCATGCATGCATGTCAGCCGCACAGCCGCGACCTCGACTGCTTCGCGATAGACCGCGATCTGCTCGAGCTCGGCAAGGTTGATGGGCGATACCGTCCAGCCGCGGCCATCCCTGCCCACCAGCCCCTCGGTCTCCAGCCGCAGAAGTGCTGCCCTGACCGGCGTGCGCGAGGCGCCGAAGCGGCCTTCGATCCAACGCTCGGTCAATTTCTCGCCTGGACCGATCTCGAGCCCCAGGATCATCTCGCGCAACTGCCGTTCGACATTCTGCATCTGCGACATAGCGCTTCCTTGTTCCGAAGCCGCATTGACAGCAGCTGGGTTGGAGTTCATGACGGATACCAGTTTGGTATCCCAAAATGGTATCCGCAACAAGCGCTGATATCGAGCAGGCAGGACATGACACAGGAAGACACGCAACAGAGCGGTTACAACATCCACTGGCGGCGCAATCTCGCCGTCTGTTTCGCTGGCTCGTTCAGCACGCTCATCGCCATGACCCTGCTGTTGCCCTTCCTGCCGCTTTATGTGGAACAGCTCGGCGCGCAGGGTCATGCCGCCATCGTGCAATGGTCCGGCGTCGCCTATGGCGCCACCTTCTTCGCCGCGGCCTTGGTCGCGCCATTGTGGGGGCGGCTGGGCGATCGCTATGGCCGCAAGGTGATGCTGGTGCGCGCCAGCTTCGGCATGGCGATCTGCATGTCGCTGACCGGCATGGTCGAGACGGTCTGGCAATTGGTGCTGCTGCGCCTGCTGATCGGCTTTGCCGGCGGCTATTCCTCGGGGTCGACCATACTGGTGGCCATGCAGACGCCCAAGGACCGTTCCGGCTGGGCGCTGGGCGTGCTGTCGGCAGGAATAACGGCGGGCTCGCTGGTCGGCCCCCTGCTTGGCGGTACGCTGCCGCCAGTGATCGGTATTCGCGCCACCTTCCTTCTGTCCGGCGGCGTCATCTTCCTTGCCTTCCTGGCAACGACCTTCCTCATCAAGGAGACACCGCGCCTGAAGCCGGTAAAGGCGGGATCGGCAGCCAGGTCGAAAAGCGGCTGGTCACGGATTCTGGACAAACGCCCGGTCGTGGCCATGCTGATAACCGGCATGCTGCTGGCCTTCGCCAACATGTCGATCGAGCCGATCATTACCGTCTATGTGCAGCAGCTCATCGAGGATCCGAGCCGGGTGACGATGGTCGCCGGCGTGGTGATGTCGGCGGCGGCGCTGGGCACCATCCTGTCGGCGTCCTGGCTCGGCAAGCTCGCTGACCGCGTCGGCCACTGGAACGTCGTCGTCGGAGCGCTGGCCGTCTCAGCCCTGCTGCTCATTCCGCAAGCCTTCGTCACCGATGGCTGGCAACTGATCGGGTTGCGCTTCCTGATGGGTCTGGCGCTCGGCGGCTTGCTGCCTTGCATCACCAGCGTCATCCGACACAACATCCCAGACGGCGTCGGCGGCAATGTGCTTGGCCTGGCGATCTCGGCGCAGTATGTCGGGCAGGTTGCGGGACCATTGACCGGCGGCTTCGTCGGCGGTCATTTCGGCATGCGGGCGGTGTTCCTCGGGACATCGGCACTGATGGCCGGCGGCGCCGTCTACAACTGGATTGTCCAGTCGCGGCGCACACGGCGTATGGCGCTGGAAGCAAGTGAGTCCTGAGAGCGTTAGAGGGAGTGGCCAACATGAATTCCGCCGAACCAACCGCCAGCCGTCTCCTTGTGCTTGCCGGCGGTCTCGTCGGCGCGGCGGGCGTGGCGCTGTCGGCGGCGGCCGCGCACCGCGGCGGCGGCTTCACCGGCACGGCCGCGTCGTTCCTCTTGATGCACGCGCCGGTCTTCGTCGCCGTCGGCCTCATGGGCGCGAATCGCTGCCTGCGCATCGCGAGCCTCGTCCTGCTTGTCGGGCTCCTGCTTTTCGCGGGCGATCTCCTCGCCCGCGATTTCCTCGGATCGAGACTGTTTCCGATGTCGGCGCCGATCGGAGGCACACTGCTCATCGCCGGCTGGCTGGGGATAGCGATTTCCGCCCTGGTACGCCCGCGTTCCTAGGCCAACTACGCAGGCATCAATCCCTGAGACGTTCGGTACGAAGCCAAAGATCGCGATTGCGCGCGGCCGGCTTCGTCAGGCGCCGCATCTTCGGCCGCTCCGCGGCCGGCGTGATGCCCCAGTAGTTGCGATAGATGTCCTCGAACAGATGTTTGATGGGGTGCATGGTCTTTCTCCACGGAATTGAATCGATCCAATCGGTGAGCAAAAAAACGCCGATCAGTTTCGCCTGCGCTCTGCAAGGAAGCGAAGGTCGCGAATCCATGGTCCGGCCCTGCCCCGGAGCCTGGAGCCGTTGGCGCCCGGCCCGATGCTCCAGTGGTTGCGATAGATGTCCTCGAACAGATAATTGACGGGATGCATGGCGCACCTCCCCTTGACATTCAGCAGCACAAATCTGCGACTTGGATCGATTCAAACGTAGGTCTTCATGCATCTTCGGTCAAGCAAAATTTGAATCGATCCAACGAAAGTGCTAGATGCAGATCGGGAACGTGCTAAATGCATGTCAGGAGGCACGCACAATGGCGTCACTCACCGTAGGCAATCGAAGACCCGTCCGGCTGGCCGACATCGCCAAGGCCGCCGGTGTTTCGCACGGCACCGCATCCAATGTCTTCAGCCGCCCCGAGATCGTGCGCGAGGAAGTCCGCGAACGGGTCAAGGCGGCGGCCGAGGCGATGGGCTATGGCGGACCGGACCCCAAGGGCCGCCTGTTGCGCGCGGGCAAGGTCAACGCCATTGGCGTCGCCACGGCCGAACCCCTCTCCTACTTCTTCGACGATCCCTTCGCACGCGTCATGATGGCGGGCATCTCGCAGGCTTGCGACGCGACAGGCGCCGGCATCTCGCTGGTCTCGGCCGCCAACAACGAGCAGCTTGCCTGGAACATCCAGAGCGCCCTGGTCGACGGCTTCATCGTCTTTTGTATCGAAGGCGGTTCACGCCTGGTGCAGTTGGCACGCGAGCGCAAATTGCCTTTCGTGGCGCTCGACCTCGCTTCCGAGGATGGGTCGGTCGCGACAATCGGCATCGACAATGTCGCCGGCGCGGCCATGGCGGCGCGCCATCTCACCGGCCTCGGGCACCGCCGCTTTGCCGTGCTGGCGCTACAGTTTGTCGACGGCAGGACAGGCCCCGTTTCCCCCGAGCAGGTGCAGACCGCGGTTTATGCGGGGACGCGAGACCGGCTCACCGGCTATTTCCAGGAGCTGTCGCGGGTTGGCGTCGACACATCCAAAGTGCCCGTCTACGAGACCGCCAACGATGCGACCAGCACGATCGCGGCACTCGAGGCGATCTTCGGCGTCGCCGAACCGCCCACGGCGATCCTGGCAATGTCGGACAGGATGGCTTTGGTGGCGCTCGAATGGCTGAGCGCGCGCAAACTGAAGGTCCCCGACGATATTTCGATCGTCGGGTTCGATGGCGTTCCGGAAGCTGCGGTGTCCGAGCCGCCATTGACCACCGTCGCCCAACCGATTGCCGAAATCGGCCGTCTCGCCGTCAAGGCGATCCTGGAAAACGACGGCACGACAAATCGCAGGCAACTGCCGGTCGAACTGATCCTGAGGGCCTCGTCGGCTCCTCCACGCGGCTGACCCACCCGCCACTCAACGATTGGCCCTCGCCACCGCCGAGATGCCGAAAGACGCACGCACCGGCGTGACATCTTTTTGCGACGTGCGGACCTTGCCCGAGCCGCCGATGGTCGACAGCCATTCGAGATAGAAGGCGAGCGCGAACTGCATGGCGATGCCGGCCGAAAGCAGCAGGGTGTCATAGGCAAGCCCGCCCGGATTGATCAGTTTCATCACCTGCGCGACCATGGCGATCACCGTGCCGGCGATGAAGACCGGCAGCGAGCGTTTTCCCAGTATCGCCAGTGGGTGGTCGTGGCTGGTGCGGAACAGGTTCGACAGTGCCGGCAAGGCGACGATGAGGTAGCTGACCGCCAGTATATGCAACAGCCGCGGCAGCGACAGGAAGGTTTTGTCGAAGCCACCGATCACCACGGGAAGCTTGAACCACGTTATCTGCCCCCAAAGTGGGCTGTGCACCCAGACCAGCGCCGTCGCCACATAGGCCGCGGCCGCGCCGACCAGCCAGCGGTTGACCGGAATGACGCCGCCGCGCCTGACATGCAGCATGGCGGCAAGGCCGATATTGAACAGGAACTGCCAGGACAGCGGGTTCAGGAACCAGAAGCCGGGTTCGGGATAGTTGGGCGGAGCGATCTGCCAGATGCCGGCAATCAGCCACAGCGCACCGGACGCGGCAAGTGCCGCGGCAGGCCGGTAGCTGATGAGCAGGACGAAGGCCGGAGCCATCAAAAGCAGCGCGGCATAGACCGGCAGGATGTTGTTGTAGCCAAGCTGATGGCCGAGCGTGACGATGCCGACCAGCACTTCCGGCGTGTTTTTCATCAATGGTTCGATGTTGATCAGCTTCAGCAGCTCCGGGCGCCTGGTGAACACCGCCACGGCGCAGAACAAACCGATCACCACCATCGTGGTGACGATGTGGGCGACGTAGAGCACGCCTGCGCGCCGCCACATCTTCAACGTGGCCAGAAGCCGGTCACCCGGCCGGAACTTCGTGCCGTAGGCAAGCGCGACAGAGATGCCGGAAATCAGCACGAAAGCCTCCGCCGCGTCCGAGAAACCGAAATTCTTGTAGGTCAGGGTTTCGAAAGCCGTGCCGGGCACATGGTCGATGAAAATGATGATCAGGGCCAGCGCGCGCAGCACATCGATACGCGTATCGCGATCCGAGATACGCGTATCGCGTTCAGGGATACGCAAATTGCGATCCGACAAAACAGGGGTAGTCATCGACAAAAGGCCTCAAAGCTGGTTGTTCATGTCCAGCAATGCGACCCCCGGCGCACCGCTTCGATTCCTCCCACGCGGAGTATATCGGCGCATAAACGGGCCGGAATGCGCCCGGTTCAATCAACTTTCGCGGAGCATGAAAATATTGCGTTTTGAAGCCGGCAAATTGAGCGGAACCTCATATAATCAAGAGGATGAGGGATGATCGGCGACGGCATCGAAAACGCCCCCCTGGTCACGGATATGGCCTTTGCCTACCGCCTCCTGGGCGCTGGCAGAGACAGCCGTCAGTGCCTGTTCCTGCTGCATGGGTCGGGTGTCGACGAGACCACTTTGGTGCCGCTGGCAAGACGGATCGCGCCCACCGCCACGCTGGTCGCGGCGCGAGGCCGCATCCCCCAGGAAGACGGTTTCCGCTGGTTCGAGCGGATAGACCCGACGCGCTTCGAACAGAAGAGCATCCTTGCCGAAACGGCGGCTTTCGCGGCATTCACAAACGAGGCCGCCAAGCGCCATGGGCTTAATCTCGACCACGCAACTTTTCTCGGCTATTCGAACGGCGCCAATCTGGTTTCCAGCCTGATGCTGCTTCATCCGGGCATCGTCCGCAGGGCTGTACTGCTGCGGCCTATGCCCGTGCTCGACCATGTGCCGGCGGCCGATCTCGCCGGCATACGGTCGCTGATCATCGCCGGTGCCGCCGACGAAACCTACGGGCCCTTCGCGCCGGCGCTGGTGACGCTGCTCAGCCGGCACGGCGCCGAGATCGACGCCCGGATCATCCCCTCGGGTCATGAAATCGGCGATCCGGACGCCGCCATCGTCAGGCAATGGCTGGTGGGGCCGGCTGCCGTGGCGTAGGCCCAATCACAGGCCGCGACCCGTGCCCGCGCTCCGGCAATCGTCAGGAGCGCCAGAGCCCTACCGCCCCATCCTGTTCCAGGCATCAAGCCCGGCGATCTTGTAGGCTTCCGCCAGCGTCGGATAGTTGAAGGTGTTGTTGACGAAGAAGTCGACGGTGCCGCCGAGATTGATGACGGCCTGGCCGATATGGATGAGCTCGGTGGCGCCCTCGCCGACAATGTGCGCGCCGAGCAGGCGGCGTGTTTCGATCGAGAACAACAGCTTGAGGAAGCCGGTGTTGACGCCCATGATGTGGCCGCGCGAGGTCTCGCGGAAACGCGCGACGCCGACCTCATAGGCGGCCCCACTTTCACGCACCTGTTCCTCGGACTGACCGACGGTCGAGATCTCCGGCACCGCATAGATGCCATAGGGGAAGGTTTCGGGCGGCGGCGGCAGGGTCACGCCGAAAGCGTGGCAGGCGGCCACCCGGCCCTGCTCCATCGAGGTCGAGGCGAGACTCGGAAAGCCGATGACGTCGCCAGCGGCGTAGATGTTGGGGACGCTGGTCTGGAAGGTCTGCGGATCGACCTTGATGCGGCCTCGGGAGTCGGCCTCGATGCCGACCACGTCGAGCCCCAGGCTGCCGACATTACCGGTGCGGCCAGCAGCGTAGAGCACGACTTCCGAGCGGATGGTGCGGCCATCGGCCAGTTCCACCTCGGCCGCCTCGGGCTTGGAGCGGATTTCCTTGACCGCGCTGCCAAGCCTTATCGTCATGCCGCGATCGCGCATCTGGTGGATGAAATCGTCGACGATCTCGCGGTCAACGAAATCGAGGATGGAATTGCGCGGCTCGACCAGCGTCACCGGCACGTCGAGCGCGGAAAAGATCGTGGCGTATTCGACGCCAATGACACCGCCTCCGATAACCGTCAGCGTGCGCGGCAGGCGGTCGAGTTCCAGCATCTCGTCGCTGTCGAAGATTCGGGTCTTGTCGAACGGCACATCGCGTGGCCGGTGCGGCCTGGTGCCGACCGCGATCAGCGCATTGGCGAATCCGACTTCGCTGTAGTCGCCATTGTCCGATGTCAGGCTGACCTTGTTGGGGCCGAGAAATTTTACCGAGGCGCGTGCGCTCTTGACGGTGTTGCGCATGAACTGGTGCTGTAGGACCTCAACCTCGTGGTCGAGCGTCTTGTGCAGGCGCTCGATGAGGTCGCCGACGGAAATGTCCTGCTTGACCCGATAGCCGCGTCCATAAAAACCGCGCTCGCGCCAGCCTGAGAGATTGAGCACGGTTTCGCGCAGCGTCTTCGAGGGAATCGTGCCGGTGTGCACGGAGACGCCGCCAAGACGCCGGCCGCGGTCGACCACCAGCACCGATTTGCCGAGCTTCGCCGACTGCACCGCGGCGCGGCGGCCGGAGGGGCCGCTGCCGATGACCAGCATGTCATAGTCCATAGTGCCCCGTCCCTCTGCCCTTGAGCGCTTTTGTTGCGCCGCAGCAAGCTAATGCTATCCGCACGGCAAATTCAACCGATTCGGATTGTGTCTCGCGTCGCTCTTGCCTTGCGCCCGGGCGAGAACCCCGACCTTGATTCCGACACAGGCCTTTACCATTTCATTTACGAGCGGCCCGCACCCTATGTCGGGCCCTGTTACGAGGAAATGACATGAACGCGCGCGTTCTCGACGGCGAAATCATCAACACCCGGCTTGACGATGTCAGGGCCTATGAAGGCGTGCGCACACGGCGCATCCTGGCCTTCGTGCTCGACTACATCATCGTCGCGCTGATCACCATTCCTTTTGCCATACTGGTGTTCTTCCTCGGGCTTTTGACCCTCGGTCTCGGCTGGATGCTGTTCGGCGTCCTCGTGCCGGCCGTCGCCATTCTCTACATCTGGAACACGCTGGGCAGCGCCGACCAGGCGACCACGGGCATGAAGATGATGGGTATCCGCCTCGATCGTCTCGACGGGCGGCCGATCGACGGGCTGACCGCCGTCGTCCATTCCGTGCTGTTCTGGGCGGGCAACGTCATCCTGTCGCCGCTGGTCCTGCTGGTGACCCTGTTCTCCGACCGCAAGCGCACGCTGCACGACCTTTTGCTCGGCACGGTGGTCAGCCGCACCGGCCGCTGAAGGCGTTTTCGGGAGCGCTTCCGCCTTGTCGGCGCAAATGTGAAGGCGTTCGCATGCCAGCATCTTCACAATCCTGTTGAATTTTTTGCTTTCCGCGCCAAAGGTAGAGCGACTCGAAGGAGCGTTTCCAAGACTTAGATGACGCAGCATCCGACCCAGTCGCCGCAGTTCTTCCTGACAGCGCCGTCGCCGTGCCCCTATCTCGACGGCCAGTTCGAGCGCAAGGTGTTCACGCATCTGGTTGGCGACAAGGCGTCGGAGATGAACGACCTCTTGACGCAAGGCGGCTTTCGGCGCTCGCAGAACATCGCCTACCGGCCGGCCTGCGAGACCTGCCGCGCCTGCGTTTCCGTACGCATCCTTGCCCAGGAATTCACCGCCAGCCGCAACATGAAGCGCGTGCTGCAGCACAATTCCGACCTCGTCGGCGCCATGCACAATGCCGAGCCGTCGACCGAACAATATTCGCTGTTCCGCAGCTATCTCGATGCCCGCCACCGTCGCGGCGGCATGTCCGACATGACGGTGCTCGACTATGCCATGATGGTCGAGGATACCCATGTCGACACCAAGGTGATCGAATACCGGCGACGTGGGCCCGACACCTTCATCACCGGCAAGGGTCAGGGTGAACTCATCGCGGTGGCGCTCACCGACAAAATGGCCGACGGCCTATCGATGGTCTATTCCTACTTCAATCCCGATTTCGATGAGCGTTCGCTCGGCACGTTCATGATCCTCGATCACATCGCCCGCGCCAGGGCGATGGGCCTGCCCCATGTCTACCTCGGCTACTGGGTCAACGGCTCGCGCAAGATGAATTATAAGATGCGCTTCATGCCGCAGGAGCATCTCGGCCCCAAGGGCTGGGAACGCTACACCAACGAAGCGGTTTCACGCTGAGTTTTTCCACGATCCACGCTTAAACAACTTCAAGGCAGGGATGCTGGTCTTTCAGCCGGTCGGCTGGGGAGAGTGCGCCATTGCACCGGTCAGCCCTCGGCCTGCATCTCATTGCGAAAGTTACTGCATGTCCCCGCACAACGATCACCAGAAGGGTCTCTTGATAACCGCCATCGGCGGGCTGACGCTGACCGTCGACATACCACTGATCCGCCTCGCCGATGGCGGCGCATGGACCATCATGCTGCTGCGCACCAGCACCACATTCGTCGCGGCGATGATCATCTGGTCGGTCTGGCGGGCACTCAGCCGAAATGCCCCGCCGCTCATCCCCGGCTGGGCCGGCATGATCGTGGCGACCTTGTATGGGCTGACAGGGATCAGCTTCGTCACCGCCGTCTATCACACCTCGACCGCCGACCTGGTGTTCATCCTGGCCTTCAACACTGTATTCGCAGGGCTATTGTCCTGGATATTCCTGCGGGAAAGACCTCGGCTGGTGACCATCGCGGCGATGCTGATCATGATCCTGGGCGTGCTGGTCATCGTCGGCGGCTCGGTCGGCACCGGCAAGCTGTTCGGTGATTTCATGGCGCTGTGCTCGGCCTTCTTCATCGCGGTCGCCATCACCATCTCGCGCGCCAGCGGCAAGGACATGGGCTTCACCTCACTCGTCGGCGTGCTTCTGCCGATGGCGCTCGCCGCCCTCATGGTGTCAGGCGAAGGCTTTCACGTGAACGCGCCCTGGTGGATCATCTTCAACGGCGCCGTCATCATGCCGATCTCGTTCTTCTGCCTCGCCGCCGGGCCGAAATACATTTCGGGGCCGGAAGTGGCGATGTTCTATCTGCTCGAAACCGTGCTGGCGCCGGTCTGGGTGTGGATGATCTTTGCCGAGACACCGACCCGCAACAGTCTGATCGGTGGCGCGATCCTTATCGTCACGCTGGTCGCCCATTCGCTCTGGCAACTGCATGACGGCCGTAGGCAGCGGGGTGACCTTGCGGTGCAGCATCCGGTCTAACCTGTAATTGATGGGCCCAGCGCAAGTTGCGTTTCGGGATCAGGCGCTGGCCTTCTTCGCCACGCCGGGTTCCGGCAGGATTTCGATTTGCGGCGGCCCGCCTTCGATCTCGGCCGCCGAGTCGGCGGTCAACTCGTCGACCAGTTCCACCTCTCGCAGCCACTCGCGCCAGATGGCGACCAGCAGCGCCATCAGCACCGGGCCGATGAACAGGCCGAGGAACCCCATCGTCTTGACGCCGCCGATCAGACCGAAAAAGGTCGGCAGGAAGGGCAGCTTTATCGGCCCGCCGACGAGCTTCGGGCGCAGTGTCTTGTCGACGATGAACAGTTCGACCGCGCCCCACAGGAACAGCGCCAGACCGGCCATGGGCGAGCCGCTGGCGGCGAGATAAATCGAGACAAGGGTGAAGGACAAAGGCGCCCCGCCGGGGATGAGCGCCATGACGCCGGTCAGGGCGCCAAGCGTCACCGGCGACGGCACGCCGGCCAGCCAGTAGGCGATGCCCAGCACCAACCCCTCGCCTATGGCGATGACGGTCATGCCGGTCACAGTCGAGGAAATGGTCGCCGGGACGACGCGCGAAATCCGCTCCCATCGCGTCGGCAGGATGCGTTCTCCCAGGCGATCGACCTGACCGGCAAAATGCTCGCCGTCACGATAGGCGAAGAACAGGGCGATCATCATGAACAGCAGTGTCAGAAGCAACCCAAAGGCACTGCCGCCTGCGGCGAGCGCGCCGCGATAGATGCTGCCTATGTTTGCGCCGCTGATCAGCTGGATCAGTTCACCAATGCCGCCGGGATGACCAAAATTGGTGGTCCATTGCTCGTTCAGCCAGTCGCCTATGACAGGCATCGTCGCGATCCAGTGCGGCGTCACGGCACCATGCCGATTGGTCTCGATCGCCCAGCCGACCCACTCGCGCACCTCGTTGATGGCGTAGGTGCCGGCAAGCCCGATCGGTATCACCAGGAAGGCGAGGATGAACAGGATGGCCAGAGTGGCGGCGATGGTGCGGTTGCCGCCGACGCCGGTCAGCAGCCGCTGATAAAGCGGCCAGCTGGCGAAGGCGATGACGAGCGCGGCCAGCACCGGGAACAGGAAGCCATGGAAGAAATAGACGCCGGCGGCGACGATCAGCACCAGCAGCCAGCGGGCCGCCGACAGCGGCGGAATGACAGCCGACCGCAGCGGCGTCGACAGGCCGAACAGGCGCTGCTGCCGTTCCGGTTTCTGGATCCTGGATTCCTTCAAACGCCCGTCTCTCCCAAACACCCTTCCCATTATGCACTGATATAGTGCAGCAATCGTGACGATACTCCAAATGATTGGGGTGCCTTTCTTCCTTCTCCCCCTGCGGGAGAAGGTGGATCGGCGCGATAGCGCCGAGACGGATGAGGGGGGGTCCAGCGGAGTGAGGCGTTGGCGTTCCCTGGAACACCCCTCATCCGACCTCGCTTCGCGAGGCCACCTTCCCCCACACAGGGGGGAAGGAAGAGACGTTTAGCTACCCGAACTTGCCCGTCCTCGGGAAACCCTTCGGCACCATGCGGCCGGCCGACGCCCGCGCGCCGATCCATTCGGCGAGTTCCTCGCGCGACCTTGTGAAGGTGCGGTCGGCCGAGTCCTGCCAGGACAGGCCCGTCTCCAAGCTGAACGGTTTGAGATCGAGCAGGCCGCCATCCTTGTATTTCTGCAGCCGCACGCCCTTGCCGCGGCCCATCTCGGGAATTTCCGAAAGCGCGAACACCAGCATTTTCCGATTCTCGCCGACGATGGCGAGGTGATCGCCGGTGACCGGTACGCAACGCTTGGCCTCGTCCGGCGCCTTGACGTTCATCACCTGCTTGCCCTTGCGGGTGTTGGCGACAACTTCCTCCTCCGACACGATGAAGCCGTTGGCGTCATAGGAGGCCAGCAGCAGCTTGCGCTTCGGATCGTGGACGAAGGCGGTGACGATGTCCTGGTCGTTGTCCATGTCGACGATGATGCGGATCGGCTCGCCATGGCCGCGCCCGCCCGGCAGCCGGTCGGCGCCGATGGTGTAGAACTTGCCCCCTGTCGTGAAGACCAGCACCTTGTCGGTGGTCTGCGCATGGAAGGCGAGCTTGAGACTGTCGCCCTCCTTGAAGGTCAGCGTCGAAAGGTCGGCCAGATGCCCCTTCATCGCCCGCAGCCAGCCCTTTTCCGAAACCACCACGGTGACCGGCTCGCGCTCGATCATGGCGTGGGCGATGTCGGTCAGGTCGTGCTCGGGTGCATCGGCGAACTGGGTGCGGCGCTTGCCAAGCTCGGTCTCCGGGCCGAACTTGTCGCGGATGTTGGTGACTTCCCACTTGATCGTCGACCATTGCTTGGCATCGGACGCCAGCAGCGCCTCGATCTGCTTCTTCTCCGCGCTCAGGCCGTCGAACTCCTTGCGGATCTCGAACTCTTCCAGCTTGCGCAAGGCGCGCAGGCGCATGTTGAGGATGGCTTCTGCCTGGGTATCGGTGAGCGACCAGCGGGCCATCATCACCTGCTTGGGCTCATCCTCCTCGCGGATGATCTTGATCACCTCGTCGATGTTCAGATAGGCGATCAGGTAGCCGGCGAGGATCTCCAGCCGTCTTTCGATCTCGCCCAGGCGATGTTTCGAGCGGCGGATCAGAACGTCGCGGCGATGGTCGAGCCATTCCTGCAGCACGCCCTTCAGCGACAGGACGTTGGGCACCTTGCCGCGCGACAGCACGTTCATGTTGAGCGGGAAACGGCTTTCAAGCTCAGTGAGCTTGAACAGCAATTCCATCAGGATGCCCGGGTCGACGGAACGGCTCTTGGGCACCAGCACGACGCGGATGTCTTCCGCACTTTCGTCCCTGATGTCCTCGAGCAACGGCAGTTTGCGCGCCATCAACAGCTCGGCGATCTTCTCGATCAACCGCGCCTTCTGCACCCCATAGGGGATTTCGGTGACGACGATGCTCCAGGTGCCCCTGCCCTGGTCCTCCTGGCTCCATTTCGAGCGGACACGGAAGCCACCGCGGCCGGTCTCGTAGGCTTCGAGGATGGAAGCGCGGCTGTCGACGATGATACCGCCGGTCGGGAAATCCGGACCCTGGACGAAATCCATCAGCTTCGAGACCGGCGCATCGCGATGCTCGATCAGGTGCAATGCGGCGTTGCAAAGCTCGGCCGCGTTGTGCGGCGGGATCGATGTCGCCATGCCGACCGCGATGCCGGACGAGCCGTTGGCCAGCAGGTTCGGGAAGGCGCCGGGGAGCACCACGGGCTCCTCGTCTTCTTCATTGTAGGTCGGCCGATAGTCGACGGCATCCTCGGTGATGCCGGACAACAATTCGGTCGCCACATCGGTCATGCGCGCTTCGGTGTAGCGCATGGCGGCAGCGTTATCGCCGTCGATGTTGCCGAAATTACCCTGCCCGTCGACCAAGGGATAGCGCATGGAAAAATCCTGCGCCAACCGCACCAGCGCGTCGTAGATCGACTGGTCGCCATGAGGATGGAACTTGCCCATCACCTCGCCGACGATGCGGGCGCATTTGGCAAAACCCTGGTCGGGGTTGAGCCTGAGCAGCCGCATGGCGTGCATGATGCGGCGGTGGACCGGCTTCAGCCCGTCGCGAACGTCGGGCAGCGCCCGGTGCATGATGGTCGACAGCGCATAGGCGAGATAGCGCTCTTCCAGCGCCTTCTTCAGATCGACCGGTTCAATGTGATCACCACCGCCATTTTCAGGCGGCAAAAGCCTTTTTCCCATGGGCTGGGACTAGCTGAGCGGGTGATTCGCGGCAAGAGGCCGACAGACATACCCGCCGTTCTGCAACATGAAACCGCACGCCTGGGGATGTCGACCAACATCAGCCTGTTACATCAGGCCTCTATGGCCAAGCGTGATGATATCGGGCAACCGGCTCTTCATGACAAATTCACCGATTTGCGCCAAGACGGTGGGATCGAGTTTGCCTTTCACTGTGATTTTCGACCATGGTACCGGGATACGCCTTTTTCCCGTCCAGTTCGTCACGGAATGGTGATGGTGCAAAGAATTGAAAAACAATTTCAGGACACTCTCAGGGACCTTGCGATGACAATCAAACGCTCAACTCTCCAGAAACTGGCTTTTTCGACCTTCTTGCTCACGCTGCCGCTAAATGCGGCCCTTGCCCAGGATGCCGCGGTTGCCGACCGGCTGAAGGCGGCGCTGGCGGCACAGGGCGTCGACATCTCCTGGACCGGCGTGACCGGCGACAACACCAGCATGGTGCTGCAGGGCGTTGCCATCAAGCCGGCGGCGGAAAAGGAAGCCCTCACCATCGGCGACGTCAAGCTAGAGAACGTGACCGCGGCCAATGGCGGCTTCGATATCGGTACCGTCTCTACCTCGGCCTTCGAACACGCCAAGGACGGCGTCACCCTCAACCTCAGCCCCTTCGTCATCCATGACATGACGGTTCCGGCCGATGGCGCCACCGGCCCGCTGGGCTCGCTGATGATGTACAAGTCCGCCGAACTCTCCAACATGACGGTCAAGGTCGCCGACAAGACCGCCTTCTCGATGGACGGGCTTGCCGTCGAGATCACGCCGCCGGCTGACGGCAAGGCGATGGAATTCACCGCCAACACGGAAAAGTTCAACGCCGACCTGACACTGGTCGACGATCCCAAGTCCAAGGAAGTCATCAACGCGCTCGGCTACCAGAACATTTCGGGCAATCTCGAAATGGCCGGCACCTGGCAGCCCTCGGACGGCAAGATGGAACTGTCGAAATACGACATCTCCGTCGAGAATGCCGGCACGCTCGGCATGACCTTCGACCTCGGCGGCTACACGATCGACTTCATAAAGTCGCTGCAGGAAATGCAGAAGAAGATGGCCGCGCAGCCTCAAGGCGCCGACAATTCGGCACAAGGCATGGCCATGCTCGGCCTGTTGCAGCAGCTTTCGTTCAACAGCGCCTCGATCCGCTTCGACGACGATTCGCTGACCGGCAAGGTGCTGGAATATGTCGGCAAGCAGCAGGGCATGTCGGCCAAGGACGTCGCCAACCAGGCCAAGGCGATCGTGCCGTTCGGCATGGCGCAGCTCAACAATCCGGAACTGACGGCGCAGGTGACCGCGGCGGTCAGCAAATATCTCGACGATCCGAAGAGCCTCGAAATCTCGGCCGAGCCCCCGGCATCGGTGCCGTTCGCGCTGATCATGGCTGGCGCCATGTCCAACCCGCTCGACCTGCCGAAGACGCTCGGCGTCAGCGTCAAGGCGAACGAGGACTGATCGAACGCCCTCAGGATCTACAAAAAAGCCCGGCAGCGATGCCGGGCTTTTTTGTGGGATTATCGAGTCGAAAGAATCGGTTCTGGCGGGTTTTTAAAGTACCGCTCGAAACTCGCGATCAGGCGTCCTTCTTGATCGGCGCGACACGCAGCGCCAGTTCGCGAAGCTGCTGCGGGCTGGCTTCAGACGGCGCATTCATCAACAGATCGTAGGCCTGCTGGTTCATCGGGAACATGGTGACCTCACGCAGGTTCTTGGCGCCAACCAGCAGCATCACGACGCGGTCGATGCCGGCGGCCATGCCGCCATGCGGCGGCGCGCCATACTGGAAGGCGCGGTAGAGGCCGCCAAAGCGTTCCTCGACGGTCGCACGGTCCAGTCCGACCGTCTCGAACGCCTTGACCATGGTTTCGGGCAGATGGTTGCGGATGCCGCCTGATGCAATCTCGAAACCGTTGCACACCATGTCGTACTGGAAGGCCTTGATGCCGAGCAGATCCTCGCCGTTCAGCGCATCGATGCCGCCCTGCGGCATCGAGAACGGGTTGTGGGCGAAGTCGATCTTCTTCTCCTCCTCGTTCCATTCGAAGAACGGGAAGTCGACGATCCAGCACAATTCGAAACGCTCGCGGTCAACGAGATTCAGCTCCTCGCCGGCGCGCGTGCGCGCGGCACCAGCGAAGGAGACGAATTTCTTCGGATCACCCGCAACGAAGAAGGCGGCGTCGCCGTCGGCAAGGCCGAGCTGCTGGCGGATCGCCTCGGTGCGCTCCTCGCCGATGTTCTTGGCGAGCGGGCCGGCGCCTTCGAGCCACTTACCATCAGGAGTTTTTGCGTGCTGCTCGCGCCAAGCCTCCAGAGCCGCAACAGCTTGCACATGGCTAGCATTTGCAACTGCGGGTGGAGACATTTCTTTGAAACCCAGTTGCTCAAAAGTGGGCTCCTCAACTTCCCGCCAGAAGATGTAGCCCAGCCCCGGCTGGCCCTCGCCCTGTGCCCAGGAATTCATGCGGTCGCAGAAGGCACGGCTGCCGCCGGTCTTGGCCGGAATGCCCCACACTTCGGCCTTCGCATCATTGGCCAGGATGTTGGCGAACACCTTGAAGCCGGAATCGCGGAAATGGTCGGAGACGGCCTGCATCTCGATCGGGTTGCGCAGGTCCGGCTTGTCGGAGCCGTATTTGCGCATGGCGACATCGTAGGGAATGCGCTGGAACTTCTGCGTCACCGGCTTGCCATTGGCAAAGGTCTCGAAGACCCCGCGGAGGACGGGCTCCATCGTATTGAGCACGTCGTCCTGCTCGACGAAGCTCATTTCGAGGTCGAGCTGATAGAACTCGCCGGGCAGACGATCCGCGCGCGGATCCTCGTCCCGGAAGCAGGGCGCGATCTGGAAATAGCGGTCGAAGCCCGACACCATGATCAGCTGCTTGTACTGCTGCGGCGCCTGCGGCAGCGCGTAGAACGTGCCGGGATGGATGCGCGACGGCACCAGGAAGTCGCGCGCGCCTTCTGGCGACGAAGCCGTCAGGATCGGCGTCGAGAATTCGGTGAAACCGACCTCGCCCATGCGTTTGCGCATCTCGGCAATGATCTTGGTGCGCGCCACGATGTTCTTGTGCAGCGTGTCGCGGCGCAGGTCGAGGAAGCGGTACTTCAGCCTGATGTCCTCGGGATAGTCCGGCTCGCCAAACACCGGCAGCGGCAATTCCTTGGCAGCCGACAGCACCTCGATTTCGCGTGCGAAAATCTCGATCTCGCCGGTCGGCAGGTTGGCGTTGACCGTCTCCGGCAGGCGCGCCTTGACCTCGCCGTCGACACGGATGACCCATTCGCCGCGCACGGTCTCTGCGACCCTGAAGGCCGGCGAATCGGGGTCGGCGACGATCTGGGTCAGGCCGTAGTGGTCGCGCAAGTCGATGAACAGCAGGCCGCCATGGTCGCGCACGCGATGCACCCAGCCCGACAGGCGAACGGAAGAGCCGACGTCGCTCTTTCTCAACTGGGCACAGGTATGGCTGCGGTAACGGTGCATTGTCATTGGTAAAGTCCGGGGTACTGGGTGGCAGGCCAAAGCATCAAAGCCCGGCCCAAAATTTGCGCGAAAAGCGCATGGGAGGCCGGATTTGTCAAGGCAAGGAGACATCGGGCCGTATCCAGGTTCGACCGCCAGGGTTTAAGTCTTTGCCGGCCTTAACGCATTGCCGCTAGACGTGCTTCCTGAGACAACGCACTTATCAAGCGATCTGGAGACCCCACGTGCCAAAACGCACTCTCCCGCCGGGAATAGGCCCGCACAATGGCCGCGAGATGGAACTGATGCTTCAGGGTGACAAGCCAATGGCCTTGTTCTCGGTCGAACCGGGTATGGACGCCGAAGATATTGGCGACGCGGACTTTGAGCCGTTTGTAGAAACAGGTCGTATTCTGAGGTTCACCCACACTGATCCTGGAACCTTGGTGGAGGAGCGCCGCTACTGCCTGCCTACAGAAGAATGGCGCTGCAAGCTCAGCCTGTTGATCTCCAGAATGTGTCGCAGCGGAGAGGCCTTCGACGTCTTCACATCGAATGATCTGGCCAGGCTTGAAGGAACCCTTCTCGGTTACTCGAAGCAAGATATCGAAGTGTTCATCGCACATGCGGCGTCGTGGAAGTAGCTCGCCGCCTTCAAGCAAAGTGGATTTCGGCGCCCTGGCGTTCGAAATCGGCGAGGATCGCGGCCGGCGCGGTCTTTTCGACCACCAGATGGCGGATCGCTTCGGCGCCGGCGACGCGATAAGGCGCCGCGGTGGCCAGCTTGTCGTTGGTGACGGCGATGACGATGCCGGCGCTGTTCCTGGCCATGGCCCGCTTGACCTCGGCCTCGGCCGAATCGAATGCCGTCACACCGCGTGAGGCATCCAGGCCGCACGAGCCAAGGAAAAACAGGTCGGCGCCAAGCTGTGCAATGGCGGCCAGCGTGTCGGCGCCGACGCAGGTTCCGAGGTCGCGGACAAACCTGCCGCCAAGCACGGTCAGTTCGACCAGGGGATGGTCGGACAGCGCCGAGGCAACGCCGAGCGAATTGGTGGCGATGGTCAGTTCGAGGTCGCAGGGAATGGCCTTGGCGATGGCGGTGTTGGTGCTGCCGCCGTCGATGAACAGGGTCTGTCCGCTGGAGAGCAACGCCATGGCCGTGCTCGCCAGCCGCGCCTTCTCCTCGACCGCATGGCCCCCGCGCAGACCGATGGGGGCCGCGGCAAAGGGCGCCGCCGCAACCGCGCCGCCATAGACCCGGCGACAGTGCCCGGCTTTCGCCAGTTCCCTGAGGTCACGGCGCACCGTGTCCTCCGAAACCCCGAAGCGGCTCGCCAGTTCGCCCGCCAGCACACTCCCCTCCGCCGCGAGGCGGTCACGGATAAGTTGGTGCCGTTGATCGGTCAGCATTGCCTGTTTCGCCTGATCTTATTTCTCTGTGCACGTTCTTGCATGTTCTGCACGTTTATGCAAGGAGTGGCCGACTGGGCTGTCGCACAAGCCAGCCTCCCTTCCTTTGAAAGCGCCGCCATGAGCTTTGGTCTCAACCTTGCCCCGCAACACCGCGTCTATGCCGGGTTCGCGATCTATTCCTTCGCGATGGGCAACATCTTTCCACGGCTGCCCGACATTAAGCACGCCATGGGCATTGGGGACGGCACGCTCGGCCTCAGCCTGATCGGAACGCCGATCGGCACCTTGACGGCACTGACGCTCGCGACGCCGCTGCTCGAGCGCGTCGGCTTCCGCCGCGCGCTGCTCGTCCTGGTACCACTGCTGGCGCTTGCCTATGCCGTTGCGGTGCATGCGCCGGGGCCGCTCGCGCTTTTCCTCATGCTCTTTCCAGTCGGCCTGATGATCGGCAGCGTCGAGATCATGCTCAATGTCGAGGCCGACCGGACCGAATTCCTGGTCAAGCGTCGCATCATGAACCGCGCGCATTCGTTCTGGAGCATGGGCTTTTTCGGCGCCGGCCTGTTCGGCGGGGCTCTTGCGCATCTCGGCATATCGCCGCAACTGCATCTGGCGCTGATCGTGCCGATCGTCGCGATCTCGATGGCGCTGTTCCTCGGCGGCTATCAGCCGGCGCCGAGTCGCTTCGTCGGCACCGGCAAGAAGGCACCCATGCTGGCGCGGCCGACCCTGCCGATCCTTGTTCTCGTCGCGGTGACACTCTCGGCGATGCTGATGGAAGGCGCCAGCATCGACTGGTCGGCGATCTATATGCGCACCGTGTTCGAGTCCGGCCCCTTCGTCGCCGGTTTCACCGTGGCGCTGTTCGCCTTTTCCCAGGCAACCACGCGCTTCTTCGCCGACAGTTTCGTCGACCGCTATTCGCCAAGCGGCGTGGCGCGGGTGCTGCTGGCAATGATGGCGACCGGCGTGCTCGTTGTCTTTTTCTCGCCCGCGCCGTTCTTCTCCATGCTGGGCTTTGCGCTTCTGGGGATCGGTACCAGCGCCCTCTTCCCGCTGGCGATCTCGGCTGCCGCCCAACGGACGGATCGACCGGCTGCGATCAATGTCGCGGCACTGTCGCAGATCTCCTTCGTCGCCTTCCTGCTCGGCCCGCCGCTGCTCGGCTTCGTCTCGGACCATTGGGGCATCCGCTCGGCCTTTGGTATCGGCATTCCGTTCATTATCCTCAGCCTGCTGACCGCGGGATCGCTTGGCCGGCGGCCGGCCGCCGACAAACCGGCCGCTTCGGTGGATGAGCCGCTCGAACCGACGCGTGACAAGATACTTGCGCGGGCAGCAGAGGGGTGACTGAAGGTTTCCCTCGCCGCGGACGGGACGGCCGGCCAGGTAAGATCGCGTCGCGAAACTGAGGTCGGCAGTTGGACCATACGGACCTGCGTCCGCTCCAAACCAGGCAATATAGTGGGGGCGCTGCAGAACCGCGATTGATCCTGCAAGCGGCAATTGCCGCTGGCATTGGTGGGAGGGATAGTTCAAGAAGGGATCACCGATACGTGATCGCCTTTTTCATGTCCTCCATCCGCCCGCTGATCCCGCTTCTTCTCGCCGCAGGCATCCTGCTCGGCGGCAATGGGTTGCAGAGCACGCTGATTGCGCTGCGCGGCGCGCAGGAGGGGTTTTCCGCTTCCGACATCGGCCTGATGGGCACGTTCTATTTCGCCGGCTTCCTGCTCGGCTGCCTGGCCATCACCCGCATCATGAAGGCGGTCGGCCATATCAGGGCGTTTTCGGCGCTGGCCGCGATTGCCTCGGTCGGCACTCTGCTTTTGGTGCTGGTGCTCGATCCAGTGATGTGGTGCGCGGTGCGCTTTGCCGGCGGCTTCTGTTTTGCCGGGCTGTTCACCATCGTCGAAAGCTGGCTGAATTCCGGCGTCACCAACAAGGACCGCGCCCGCGTGCTGGCGATCTACCGGATGGTCGATACCGGCTCGGTGACATCGGCCCAGTTCCTGATCCCCGTCTTCGGCGCCGGCGGCTTCACCATCTTCGCCATCATGTCGATCATGATCACGCTGTCGCTGGTGCCGGTCTCGCTCGGCGACCGTTCCAACCCGACGCCGCCGGAGGAGGTCAAGCTCGACCTGGCGCGCGTCTGGCGCATTTCGCCACTCGGCTGCTTCGGCTGTATCGCCGTCGGCGTGACCAACAGCGCCTTTCGCACGCTGTCGCCGGTCTATGCCGAGCAGATCGGCATGTCGGTCGCCGATGTCGTCACCTTCGTCAGCGTCGGCATCTTCGGCGGCGCCATCATCCAGTATCCGCTCGGCTACCTCTCCGACCGATGGGACCGGCGCCGGGTGCTGTTGCTGACGACCTGCTGCGCGATGCTTTCAGCCCTGGCGCTGGTGTTCATCGCCGGCAGCAATCCGCTGCTCAACTTCATCATCATCTTCATCTTCGGCTGTTTCGCCATGCCGCTTTATTCGCTGTCGGCGGCGCATTCCAACGACCGCGCCGACACGGGGGAGTTCGTGCTGATCAATGCGGCGCTGATGCTGTTCTATTCCTTCGGCGCCATCGGCGGCCCTTTCGCCGCCTCGACAGTGATGCAGCATTTCGGGCCGAGCGCGCTGTTCGTGTTCAGCGCCACCGTCTATGCGATCTTCATCGCCGTCATCCTCTACCGCATGCAGGCACGCTCCGGCGTGCCCGTGGGCAAGCGCGGCCGCTTCATCGCGCTGCTGCGCACGTCGACCGTTTTTGCGCGGCTGGCTAAGCGCAATGGCGATTCCGATGGTCCGGGAAGCCGATGATGGCTGCGCCAAAGCTTGACGAAAGCCTTTCCGGCTGAAATCTAGGAAGACCTTACTCCTGCCAAAAGCGATTTGATGCACGTCATCACCACCCAGAAAGAACTCGAGACCGTTCTCGCCGCTTTCGAAAAGTCGGATTTCGTTACCGTCGACACCGAGTTCATCCGCGAAACGACCTTCTGGCCGATCCTGTGCCTGATCCAGATGGCGGCGCCTGGCGTCACCGCGCTGATCGACCCGCTGTCGCCCGACATCAACCTCGCCCCGTTCTTCCGGCTGATGGCCAACGAGGCCGTGGTCAAGGTCTTCCACGCAGCGCGCCAGGACATCGAAATCATCGTCCATCTCGGCGATCTCGTGCCGCACCCGGTGTTCGACACGCAGGTCGCGGCCATGGTCTGCGGCTTCGGCGACAGCGTTTCCTACGACCAGCTCGTGCAGCGCATCACCGGCGCGCGGCTCGACAAGTCGTCGCGCTTCACCGACTGGCGCCACCGGCCGCTGTCCGACAAGCAGCTCGACTACGCGCTCGCCGACGTCACCCATCTGATCGAGGTCTATCAGCATTTGAGCGCCGAACTGGCGCGGGAGAACCGCGCCCACTGGCTGAACGAAGAGATGGACGTCCTGACCTCGCGCGAGACCTACGATCCGCATCCGGAGGACGCCTGGAAGCGGCTGAAAATGCGGCTGCGCAAGCCGCAGGAACTTGCGATCGTGCAGGCCGTGGCGGCATGGCGCGAGCGCGAGGCGCGCGAGCGCGACGTGCCGCGCGGCCGCGTGCTCAAGGACGACGCGATCTACGAGGTGGCGCAGCAGGCGCCGCGCGACGCGGCGGCCCTCGCCAAGCTGCGCACAACGCCCAAGGGCTGGGAGCGCTCCTCGACGGCGACGGCCCTGCTTGGAGCGGTCAACACCGCGCTGGCCTTGCCCAAGGAGCAGATGCCGAAACTGCCGAAGAATTTCCAGCCGCCGGAAGGCTCGAGCGCCGCGGCCGAACTGTTGAAAGTGCTGCTCAGGATCGTCGCCGAGAAGCAGGGCGTGGCCTCGAAGGTGCTGGCCTCCAGCGACGACATTGACCGCATCGCCGCCGAGGGCGAGGACGCCGACGTGCCGGCGCTGCAGGGCTGGCGGCGCGCCGTCTTCGGCGAAGCGGCACTGAAGCTGGTGCGCGGCGAGATCGGCATAAAGTTCGACAAGCGTAAAATAGCGGTGTTCGACCTCTAGAGGCTTCTGGCCGATGGGTTCGGATCAGGACGAGAACCGGCGATACGAGGCGATCGACGCATTGCGTGCGATCGCCGTGATGCTGGTGCTGATCTTCCACTATACGTCCCGCTTTCCCGCCGACTACATCGGGTTCGACCACCAGATGACGCTGCCATGGCAAGGGATAGTTGGCGTCTTTCTCTTTTTCATTATCAGTGGCTACTGCATCGCGATGACAGCCGAGCGGTCTGAGACCGTGTGGGTGTTCTGGCTGCAGAGATTTACGCGGCTGGAGCCCGCGCTCATCGCCTGTATCGCGACCACGCTTATTGTGGTTGCGGCTCTGGGTCTTCCGGGAAGAGAGGTTTCAGCGCTCGACGGCCTGAAAAACGCAAGCTGGGTAACCCTGTTTGTTCCAACGCCGCTGGTCGACGGCGCCGACTGGTCACTGCTTGCGGAAGCAAAATTCTACTTTGTGTTCGGCCTCATCTTCTACCTCTGGCCAAATCGCGTTCTCGTCCTTTTCACCAGCTTTACCGTTCTGGGCGCAATTGCATATTTTTCCGGGTTGTGGAGAGACCATCAGGCTCTGATTTTTCCCTTCAAGGGCATCGCCATGCCGTATTTTCTGTTCCCCTACAGCCTCTTCTTTTTGATGGGCATCGCGGCGAGGCGATCGACCCGAACCGTGCAGATGGTCGTGACAGCCGCATGCCTGATGGTTGTTGTCAAACTGTGGGGCGGTTCAGCATTCAGTGCCTGGGTCATCGCGCTTTCAATTGTTGGGGTCATCGGGGTCCAGCTGCGCGATATCAAGATCTGGCGAAGCGTGAGTTACATCGGCTTGATCAGCTATCCTCTGTATCTTCTGCACCAGAATGTCGGTGTCGCGATCATACGATGGCTGGCTCCGTGGGTCGGCTCCCCGTATCTTCGGATCGGCATAGCGTTCTGCACCGTGGTCGCCATTGCAGCATTCGTCGCGTGGACGGTCGAGCATAGATTTCGGCGGAGGATCGAAATCTATGCGTCGCGCTTGATGTCGAGGGCTGCAACCCCCGCGTGACCCTGCCTCAGACGAGGCCGAGCAGGTGCAGCGCGAACCAGATCCAGGCCAGCGCCAGCACCACCGCGCCAGCGAAGAAAGAACGGCTGCGCAGCCGCAGATTGTTGCTGGTCAGGTGAACCCAGGCATGAAAATAGCGCGTCAGGACGAAAATCCACGCCAACGTCAAGGTCAGATAGTTGACGCCGTTGGTGACGTGCAGCGTAAGGCACAGCACATAGAAAAGCACCGGCAGTTCGAACTGGTTGCACAGATTGGCGGCAACGGTGACGCTGGACGCCGGCTCGGTCGAGCGGGCCTTGTACTGTCCGACCTTGGCCTCACCTGATTTGACTGCGTCATATCTGCGGCGCCCCAACACGCCGTAGACGATGTAGACCAGAGCCACATGCGCCAGAATGGGCCAGAAGATCGTGGTCTGGTTCATGACATTCCCCTGCCCTGTCCGGTACCATGCTTAGAGTGTTCCACCGTCTTCACGGAAACGGCGAACCACTCTAACTCTTTGTTTTGACGCAATTCCCCAGGGAAAGCGCTACGCGCTTTTCCCGGAATTGCTCGAGCGTCTCTGACCCACCAGCCAAAACGCGGCGATGACGACCACCGGGATGGCGAGCAGCGCGAATTTGGTGACGATCAGAGCCGAGGCGAAAGACAGCGAATCCGGATTGGCCGACAGGAAATCGGACAGAAGCCGCGCCACGACGATGTTCTGGGCATAGTCGGCCAGCGTGTAGGGCAGCACCAGCACCAGCGCGAAGATCGACTGCACCTGCCCGGGAAGCTCGCGGAAGTTCTGCAGGCGCCGGCCAGTGGCCAGGACCAGGCTCACCAAGGTCAGCGACAGCAGCGCCGGGAACAACAGATCGAAGGTCAGATAGTGCCAGACCAGAATGATCTCGCCGCCGCGCCGGCCGAGCGCCGTCAGCCAGGCCATGCCTTCGTCGGGTGTGAAACCGAAATAGCGCATGTCGAGCGACGGCAGGCCGCCGCTCAACTGGCGGAAATAGAAGAATTCCATCACCGTCATGGCGATGAAAACCGCCGCCGACAGGAAACACAATGCGGCCGCGTGGCGTGGCAGCCGCAGGACCGTCGCGGTCAGGCTCCGCCCGAGCCCGTATTGTTCAGGCTCCGCCGGGATAGTTCGGGCTTTCGCGGGTAATCGTGACGTCATGGGCGTGGCTTTCACGAAGTCCGGCGTTGGATATGCGCACAAAAGTGGCGCGCTCGCGGAAATCGGCAAGGTCGCGGCCACCGACATAACCCATAGCGGCTTTTAGGCCGCCCGCAAGCTGGTGCAGCACGCCAGACACAGGTCCTTTGTATGGAACCTGGCCTTCAATGCCTTCCGGCACCAGTTTGAGGGTATCGCGCACCTCGGCCTGGAAGTAGCGATCGGCCGAGCCGCGCGCCATGGCACCGACCGAGCCCATGCCGCGATAGGCCTTGAAGGAGCGGCCCTGGTGCAGATAGACCTCGCCCGGGCTTTCGTCGGTGCCGGCCAGCAGCGAGCCGATCATGGCGGCGCTGGCGCCGGCGGCGAGCGCCTTGGCGAGATCGCCGGAATATTTGATGCCGCCATCGGCAATCACCGACACACCCGATTTGTGCGCCGTCTCGACCGCCGACATGATGGCCGAAAGCTGCGGCACGCCGACACCGGCAACGATGCGGGTGGTGCAGATGGAGCCCGGGCCGATGCCGACCTTGACGGCGTCGGCGCCAGCATCGATCAGCGCCTGCGTGCCTTCGGCGGTGGCGACGTTGCCGGCCAGGATGCGCACCGAGTTGGAGAGTTTTTTCGCCCGGGTGACAGCGTCGAGCACGCGCTGCGAGTGGCCGTGCGCGGTGTCGATGACCAGAAGGTCGACGCCGGCGTCGATCAGGCGCTCGGCGCGCTCAAAGCCATCGTCACCGACACTAGTGGCGGCCGCCGCGCGCAGGCGGCCCTGCGCATCCTTGGTGGCGTGCGGGTTGAGCTGCGACTTCTCGATGTCCTTGACGGTGATCAGGCCGACGCAATTGCCCTGCTTGTCGACGACGACAAGTTTTTCGATGCGGTGCTGGTGCAGAAGCCGTTTGGCTTCGTCCTGGTCGACATTCTCCTTGACCGTGATCAGGTTCTCACGGGTCATCAACTCATAGACCTTCTGCGCCGGGTCGGAGGCAAAGCGCACGTCGCGGTTGGTCAGGATGCCGACCAGCCGGCCGGTCTTGTGGCCGCCCGTGCCGCCATTCTCGACCACCGGAATGCCCGAGATCGAATAGGTGCGCATCAGCGACAGCGCATCGGCGAGCGTGGCGTCCGGACCGATGGTGACCGGATTGACCACCATGCCGGATTCGAATTTCTTCACCTGCCGTACCTGCTCGGCCTGTTCGGCCGGCGAGAAATTGCGGTGGATGACGCCGATGCCGCCGGCCTGGGCCATGGCGATGGCAAGGCGCGCCTCGGTGACGGTGTCCATCGCGGCGGAGAGGATCGGCACGTTGAGGTCGATGTCGCCTGCAATGCGGGTGCGGACATCAGTTTCGCCGGGCATGACCTCGGAGTGACCGGGCTGCAAAAGCACATCGTCAAAGGTCAGCGCCAGTGCGCCTGTGGACGTTTCGATGATTTTTGCCATGGCCAGCCCTTTAGAATGCGGAAAAAGCGCTGGACCGGAATGGACAGCGCCGACTCTCATCTTCCCTTTCAGGATTGGCGCTGGCTGGTAACACGTCGCGACGCGGATGAAAAGCCGATCGTTGCATTGCACAACAGCGTCTTCGACCATTTGATTGCGCCACCCGTGGTTGCGGTCGCACAAAAGTGACAGCAATTTAACACGACATCGGTGTCCAGCCATGATAACCGCCCCCTGTATCGGTTCGCCCCCGGCCGAATAGAAAATTTGAAAACGGTCACGCTTGTGAATCGCACCATTCCGCTGATCCTGGCGGTCGCACTTTTCATGGAAAACATGGATTCGACCGTCATCGCGACATCGCTGCCGGCGATCGCCATCGATATCCATACCAGCCCGATCGCGCTCAAGCTGGCGCTGACGGCCTATCTTGTGTCGCTGGCGATCTTCATTCCAATCAGCGGCTGGATGGCCGACCGCTTCGGCGCCAAGAACATTTTTCGCGCCGCGATTGCGGTGTTTATCGTCGGCTCGGTCGCCTGCGCCTTGTCCGGTTCGCTGCCGGCCTTCGTGGTGTCGCGCTTCCTGCAAGGCATTGGCGGCGCCATGATGACGCCGGTCGGGCGCCTGGTGCTGGTGCGCGCCACGCCCAAGAGCGACCTGGTCGCCGCCATGTCGTGGCTGACCGTTCCCGCACTGGTCGGACCGCTGGTCGGTCCCCCGATCGGCGGCTTCATCACCACCTATTTCACCTGGCACTGGATCTTCCTGATCAATGTGCCGATCGGCCTGGTCGGCATCTGGCTGGCGACGCGCTTCCTGCCGGAAACCGAATCGATGGAGACGCCGCCGCTCGATTTCATCGGCTTCGTGCTGAGCGGGCTTGCGGCATCCGGAGTGGTCTTCGGCCTGTCCGTGGTCAGCCTGCCCTATCTGCCGCCGGCCACCGGCTTCATCACCGTGGGGGTCGGGCTGCTGTCGGGCGCGCTCTACCTCATGCATGCGCGGCGCGCCAAAAATCCGCTGCTGGCGCTCGAACTGTTCCGCAACCAGGTGTTCCGCTCATCGGTGCTTGGCGGCTCGCTGTTTCGCATCGGCATCGGAGCAGTGCCGTTCCTGCTGCCGCTGATGTTCCAGATCGGCTTCGGGCTGACGCCGTTCCAGTCTGGCATGATCACCTTCGTCTCGGCGATCGGCGCCATCGGCATGAAATTCGTCACCGCGCTGATTTTTCGCGTTGCCGGCTTCCGCCGCGTGCTGATCGTCGGCTCGCTGGTCGCCGCCGCATCGATCGCCATCTACGGCCTCTTCACCCCCGAAACGCCTTACGTGCTGATGCTGGCCATATTGCTGGTCGGCGGCTTCATCCGCTCGATGTTCTTCACCGGCGTCAACGCGCTCTCCTATGCCGAAGTGTCGGCCGAAGACACCAGCAAGGCAACACCGATCACGGCGGTGTTCCAGCAATTGTCGATCGCGCTCGGCGTGGCGCTGGCCGGCGGCATTCTGGAAGTCTCGACCTCGATCCATGGCGGACCGCTGACGCTGGGCGATTTCCACATCGCCTTCTTCATCGTGGCGGCGGTATCGGCGGCGGCGTCGCTGTCCTTCATGCGGCTGGCGCCCGACGCCGGCAATGCCGTCTCCGGCCATGGCCGGCTGACGACGCCCAAGCCGCTGGAACCCGTGAGATCGCCGGGGGAGTGAAGGCCGGCTCAGCGGTCAGCGTCCCCCGGCCCTTCGCTATGGCTCCGGGCGCTCGAGTCCTTCGGAACGTCCACTGGACGTTCCGATCCGCCTGACGGCGGACCGGACTCTCGCCCCTTAAAATCTTTGGCCAACAGATAAAGCTCGACCGATTCATCGCGCGAGGCCGGCGGCTTGACGTGGTGGACGGAGCGGAAATTCTTCTTGAGCATGGAGAGCAGTTCGTTCTCGGCGCCGCCCTGAAAAGTCTTGGCGAGGAAATGGCCGCCCGGTTTCAGGACGGACAGCGCGAAATCGGCCGCCACCTCGCACAGATGCATGGTGCGGATGTGGTCGGTGCGCTTATGGCCGGTGGTTGGCGCCGCCATGTCGGACAGCACGACATCCGGGTCCCCACCCAGCGCTTCGGCGAGCTTGCGCGGCGCATCCGGATCCAGAAAATCCATCAACAGCACCGGCGCGCCGGGCACGGCGTCCATCTCCAGATAGTCGATGCCGACGACATGCGGATTTTCCGCCGTCGATTTCGTGCGTGCGGCCGCGACCTGGCACCAGCCGCCGGGGGCGGCACCGAGGTCGATCACCTTCATGCCGGGCTTCAGCAGATGGTGCTTGTCGTCGATCTCGATCAGCTTGTAGGCCGCGCGCGAGCGATAGCCGTCGGCCTTCGAGCGCTGGACATAGGGATCGTTGATGTGGCGCTGCAGCCAACGTCGCGACAATTCCTTCAGGCCGCTCTTCTTCTTGATCCGCGTCTTCAGCACGCGAATGCTGGCCGATCCTGGATTTTCCGGTTTCTTGGTCATTGTCGGCCACGCCCATCGTTGCGCCAGACGCCGTCATCGGCCATCAGCTCGCTCAATATGCCTTCGCGCAGGCCACGGTCGGCGACGCGCAGCCGCTCCGAGGGCCAGACGGCGCGGATCGCTTCGAGGATAGCGCAGCCGGCCAGCACCAGATCGGCGCGGTCGGCGCCGATGCAAGGGTTGGCGCAGCGCTGCTGGAAATCCCAGCCGACCAGTCGTTCCACCATGCGGTCGACGCTGTCGCGGTCCATCCACAGCCCGTCGACCCGACGACGGTCGTAACGCTCGAGATCTAGGTGGACGCCGGCCAGCGTCGTCACCGTGCCGGACGTGCCGAGCAGATGGAAATTCGGGCTGGCCTTGAGGTGGCTCAGCCGGTCGCGACCGTCGAAGCTCGCCAACCGGCCAGCGACATCGTCGACCATGGCGTTGAAGATCTCGCGCGTGACGGTACGGCCACCAAAGCGCTCGGCCAGAGAGACGACGCCGACCGGCAGCGACGTCCACGAGACGATATGGTTGGCGAGCCGCGGCGAGCGGCGGCCGGTGAGATCGATCAGCGCGATCTCCGAAGAGCCGCCGCCGATGTCGAACAGGACGACGCCCTGCGTGTCGCGCTCGACCAGCGAGCCGCAGCCGGACACCGCCAGCCGCGCCTCGGTCTGGCGGTCGATGATCTCGAGCTTCAGGCCGGCCTCGCGCTCGACGCGTTCGAGGAATTCGACGCCGTTCTCCGCGGAGCGGCAGGCTTCCGTGGCGATCAGCCTGGCCTTCCTGATCTTGCGGCTGCGCAATTTGTCACCGCAGATCTTCAGCGCCTCGACGGCGCGATCCATCGCCGGCTGGCCGAGCCGGCCATTAGCGGTGAGCCCCTCGCCCAGCCTGACGATGCGCGAGAAGGCGTCGATGACGCGGAACTGGCCATGCCGTGTGGGAACGGCGACCAGCAGCCGGCAATTGTTGGTGCCGAGGTCGAGGGCCGCAAAGACCGGCAGCTCATGCACCGGCGGCCGGCGCGTGCCCTGTTCGGGGCGCGGCGCTTGAGCGACGGGGGAGATTGCCGGCGCCGTCGGCTGCTTCGCTTCCAAAGCCGGGGCGGCCTGGCCTGGCACCGGCGATCGATTGCCCTGCGTTTCGTCGCGCGCAAAAACCTTGCGCCCGCGCCTTCGCTTGCGCCGCTTCTTGGGCTTGCCCTTCTGGTGATGGGGCGCGTCGCCCGCCTGCCCAGCGGCGGAGCGCGGCTCCGTCGGGCGGCGTTGCTGCCAGCCGGCAGTCCCCGAGCCCGATGGCCCTGGGGAAGCGCTGGACGCGCCCACCTCCGACGCGCCTGCGCCGGTGTCGCGGTCTTCCACTGTCGTTCCTTCCGGCGCCGCGCGAACCGGTGAAGGACGCAGCAGGCGCTTTGGCATGTTTCAAGTTGCCGCCAGACTAACAGTGCCGTGGCCGATCACCAAGAGCCGCATGCCGAATTTTGCCGGCTGGGCGAGACGGCCCTTTTGCGCCGCCGCGTAATGTACCCGCAAGGCTGGATTGGTAGCGCGGATGCCGGCGAAGACAACGCTGGCCGCAGCCGATGCCTTGTCGCCTGCCGTTTGCGCTGCTTTCGCTGCGGGCAGATCTTGCCGGCGGCCGGCGCGACATGTGTTCGCGGTTGAATAGCCGGCTTCAATGAGGCATTTCTGAAATGAATGGAAGTCACCGGGCGGCCGGGCTCCCACCATCAAGCGAAAAGGAAGCGGGCACGCAGCGCATGGCAGTCAGGCAATGAACTGGAAACGCTATTTCTGGCCGGTCGTCGGCATCGCCGCGGTGATCTTCTCGCTGCTGCTGCTCTGGCATGAACTGCGCGGCATTTCGCTCGACGATGTCTGGGATGGGCTCGCCGCCATCCCAACCCGCGGCTGGGTGCTGGCGGCGCTGAGTTCCGTCATCGCCTATGCCGCGCTCGCCGGCTACGACCACATCGCGCTGCTGCATATCGGCAAGCGTGTGTCGTGGCTGTTCGTGACGCTGTGCTCCTTCACCACCTATGCGCTGTCGCACAATATCGGCGGATCGGTCTTTTCCGGCGCCGTCATCCGCTACCGTGCCTATGGCACAAGGGGCCTGACCGGCCAGGATGTCGGCGTGCTGGTGGCGATCTGCTGGATCACCTTCGTGCTGTCGACGATTCTCGCCTCCGGCCTCGTGCTGGTGTTCGAGCCTCAGATCATCGATCGGTTCTCGGGCGTCGCCCATCATGGCCTGTCGGAAGCGGCGGGCATCGCGATGCTGCTCCTCGTCGCCGCCTATATCTTCGGCAGCTGGCTGCATCTGCGCCCGCTGAAGATCGCCAGCTTCCAACTGCACTATCCGGCACTGCCGATCGTCGCCAGGCAATTGCTGATCGGCCCGATCGAACTGATTGCCGCCGCGGCGATCATCTTCTTCGCCCTGCCCGAGGTGCACAATCCCGGCTATTTCGTCGTGCTTGGCGTCTTCCTCGTCTCCTTCTCGATCGCCCAGATCTCGCACGCGCCGGGCGGACTCGGCGTGTTCGAGGTGGTCTTCCTCACCGGCCTTTCCGACATGGAGCCGGTCGGCGTGCTGGCGGCGCTGCTGGTGTTCCGGCTGTTTTACCTGATCATCCCGCTGATTCTGGGCCTGGGCGTGGTGCTGTTCTTCGAGCGTTCGCAGTTCAGCCGGACAGAGAGCTGAGGCGCGGATGGGATCTTGTGCCCGCCGCGCGCACCTGAACCCCGGCGTCTGAAACCAGCTGTCAAAACGGAACGATTGAACCACACAGCAGGCTTGACTATTTTCCGCTGGCGGCTACAAGGCAGCGCTCAAGCGGCTCAGCCGTTCGGCCCGCGCGGTCCATGACCGCGCTTGCTGGGGAATAGGTTAACGGTAGACCCACGGACTCTGACTCCGTTAGTCCTGGTTCGAATCCAGGTTCCCCAGCCACTCTTTATTCATAATTTGAATCAGCAGCTTACACAGAACTTTATGTCCTGATGCGGGCCATTCCAGGTCACCCGTTCAGGTGGTGAGCGCGGCTGTGGTCGACCTTCGCAGATATAAAAGCAATTGCTAATATAATGGAAAGGTGCCAGCATTGGACTCCGCGTCGCGTATGGGAGGATGCCATGGCCGATGGTGGAATGAATGTCACCAAGTTTGAATCCAAATCTCACGACAACCCGGATGAGGTTCGCTCGCCCGCCAAGACACGCGTCGAGGTGGTGCGGCTTCCAGGCTTTACGCTCGGGCGGCTCAATATGGAGCCGGGATGGAAATGGTCCGAATGCGTGAAGCCGGTCGTCAAGACGGATAGCTGTCAGGTATCGCATGTCGGCTACGTCGTGTCCGGAACCATCACCATCAAGATGAATGACGGGACTCAGAAGACGTTCACGAAGGGTACGTCCTATACCATCCCGCCCGGCCACGACGCCTGGGTGGAAGGCAACGAACGCTTCGTCTGCATCGAAGTCATGAGCGCCGAGCAATACGCCAAGCCGGCGTAGGGCAGGCTGCAAACCTGCTGGCTAAAAGGCTCGCGTCGGGCCGCGAGACTGTCGGCGCGGCATGAATATGTAGCGAACAACCGCCGCGCCCATCAGCGCGGTGACATAGTCGTGGTTGCGCGCCGGTCGCCTCATCCCTTCCACATTGTCGATCGAAGAACAGCCTGCATATGCTCCGGGAGGTCGAGTTCGCCGCGCGCCTCTATCTCCAGAAGATATCGGGCCTTGGCCAGGCGATCGCCTTCCTCGACCGCGGCATGGCCGCAGATGGCGAGCAGCGCCCTCTCCTCCTCCCGGCTGGCTCCGCCGGAGTCGCCGCCTAAATCGTGCAGCGCCTTGCCGAACGCCGCATATGCAATCCTGTGCGCCTCAATCAGCTCTCGCAATCTATCTGACGGTTCCTGGTCTCGGCCCGGCGACCCTGTGGCGCGTGCGGTTGCCGCAACCGTCGAGGCGACGGCTGCGCTGCCGGAGTGGAAAAGCAAGGCGCGGCGGTTGATCCTGGACGTGGCGAACTCTCCCATTGCTTCGATGGCTATCAGATCGATGACATGACAGACCGTAACACGACGGCTTGCACATTCTTGTCAGGATGGAAGGCCTCAAGGCAGCCGACAGCAAGCGCGGGCTGGCTGATGCCGCCGCACCTGAAACAAGCTTCCCGTCCGAGAACACGCACGGCGCGTCACTTTGGGCGGCTTGAGGCAGGTGAGATTTCCGGAGTGAAAAAGATTGATGGTGGCAGGTGCGTTCCAATGGCTAAGTTGCGTAGAAGTTTCCAGCACGAGGCCGGATAATGGTCACTGACACCGAGTTCATTCACGAAAGCATCCGCCAAGGCTGCGTGACGCTTGCCGATGGTGAATTCCTCATCGACAGGCTGGTGAAGTATGTCGGCAACGGAAGGATCCGTTGGCATGTCGAGTTTCGTGGGCATCGCGTCGAGTTCACGACCGGCCAGATCAAGAAGCAGCCGACCTTCCGCAGGAAGATGCTCGAACAGGCCGGTGTGCTGCCGCCGCAGCGCGCGGGTTTCGATTATAGGCGATGGGCACTCGATCTGAGAAAGAATGCCATCGAGCTTCCTTGGCGGGATCGACCGGTCGATGCCGGTTTCTCGATCGACAGCCTTGTCAGTCTTGGAGGCGACCGCTGGACGGTCGACTATCAAGGCAAGGTCATCAAGTTCACGACGACCAAACTGCGCAGGCAAACCAGTTTCCGCAAACGCATGCTGGCCAAGGCCAAGGTGCTGCCACCCCAACTGGATCCGGTCGCCTATCGGAAGTGGATGGACTGGCTGATTCAAAACGCCACGGAGGCCGCACCGCAGGCCAGCGATGCTTTGATGAGCGAGAAAAGCTGGCTCGACGACCTGCCGGAGCTGGCCGGCTGGCAAAGCGAGGCGCCGCGCGAAGAGACCAACTAAGGGCGGCGCGCCACCGACAATCCCTTCACCCAAACCGCGCAGGGGGGAGCGCCTGCAGCAAGGTTGACGCGCGTTGGTGGTATGACCATAACACCAGCACGGTCTGGTGGCGGGACGGTGACGCATCGGTCTGCAAAACCGACGTAATGGGTTCAATTCCCATTCAGACCTCCATTTTCAAAGCCGCCCACGCCACGCACAAGCAGGGTGGCTTTCTTGTCAGAGACGCCAGCCTACCCTCTTAAACAGCGGCGGTGCCACCATGGCGCTTGCAACGCTTGGAGGCACACATTGATGGCGAGGGAATCCAGCCGCGGCCGGCTCACCGTGGCAACGCGGCTCCTCCGCGAACTCGAAGATCGGGGCGACAATCGTTTGGAAACAGGCCAAATGGCCCTCCAAAACGCCTTTTTGTTGCGCTGTAGCAACATGCTTTGGGGAAAGCGTGCGCTTCAACCATGCAATTGCGTTCCGTAAGGGAATTCCTGTGATACTGATACATAGAGTTCGGGTCAGGCATAGCTCCAGGCGGGGACAGACTATGAAATACATTTTGGCAGCAGCATTTTTTGGCGCCACCCTTTCCTCGGCCATGGCGGCCGATGTTGTGAATGAACTTCCGGTCGCTTCCACGTATGATTGGACAGGCGCCTATATCGGCGGCCAGATCGGTTACGCTTGGGGCAAGGACCATATCCAGGACGAGAACATCGCCAGCGGCGATTCAGATTATTCGGATAGCTTCAGGCTCCGTGGGGTCACCGGCGGTATTTTTGCCGGCTATAACATGCAATGGGGCAATATCGTCGGCGGCGTCGAAGGCGATATCGAGGCCTCCGGAATTGTCGGCCACAACCCGGACTGGCCGTTCGGAACTGACGACAATACCCATATCGACGCCCAGGGCTCATTGCGCGGGCGCCTGGGTTATGCCTTTGACAACTGGATGCCCTATGTCACCGGCGGTTTGGCGCTGGGAGACATTCACACGAAGTTCGAAGACGGGCCGGCAACGGATTCCAAGTCGACAATCAAGGCCGGCTGGACGGTCGGCGCGGGCCTCGCTTACGCTTTCAACAAAAACTGGGTCGGCCAGGCCGAATATCGCTATACAGATTTCGGCAAGGTCACGACTGCAACCGATAACACTGACTCGGGTTGGGAAGAGCACGAACACCTCAAGACCAACGAGGTCCGAATCGGGATCGCCTATAAATTCTGATTTGCAGATCCTGTATCAGGTCGCCCGCACAGCAGTTCCAAATATCGGTGCGTGTCCCGTATAATGGCGCCATTATATGGTGATGCGGATATGCGGGTGAAAATAGCCAAAGTGCAAGTTAGTCCGGATCGTGCCGAAGGTCAGAAAGCTTTGGGCACACCGACTGCGCTTGTCTGACGAAGGCAATGAGTCAGACGAGCCGGGAAATGGACCACTTCAACCTCGGCACCTATCGCCGCTCGATCTCCACCCGCTCCACTGAGACCCAGCGCTGGTTCGATATCGGGCTCAACTGGTGTTACGGCTTCAACCACGAGGAAGGCATCAAGTGTTTTGAGAAGGCGTTGCAGACCGATCCCGGCTGCGCGATGGTGCATTGGGGCATCGCCTATGCCGCCGGGCCTTTCTACAATCTGACCTGGAAGGAACATGGCGAGGCCGAGGCCAACAGCGCGACCAGGCGCTGCTTCCAGCATGTCCAGCTGGCGCGCGCCCATGCGGCTGGCGCCAGCGAGATCGAACGGCGATTGATCGAGGCGCTGGCCTCTCGCTTTCAGAAGCCGCACAAGGTGAGACCACAGGATTTCGAACGATGGGATGATGCCTATGCCGCCGCGATGCGGCGGGTTTACCACGATTTTCCCGACGATCATGATGTGATGGCGCTGCTGGTCGAGGCGCTAATGATGCGCACGGTGCGGCGGCTGTGGAACCTCAAGACGGGGGAACCGGCACCGAATTCGGACGTGCTGGAAGCCCTGGAGGTTTGCGAGCGGTCGATCCGGCTTGCCGACGAGGCAGGTGCCTCACAACACCCGGCGATCCTGCACCTGCACATCCATCTCCTGGAAATTTCGACCATGCCGGAACGCGGCTTGCGCTCGGCCGACCGGCTCGGCGAAATGTGCCCGGATGCCGGGCACATGAACCATATGCCTGGGCATATCTACGTGCTGTGCGGCGACTATGAGAAGGCGAGGATCGCCAGCGAAAAGGCGGTCCGCGCCAACGACCTCTATCTCGCCTATGCCGATGAGCCGACCTATTATCTGCTCGGCTGCTGTCACGATCTGCATCTGATGATGTTCACATGCATGTTCCTTGCCCAGTATCGGCCAGCGCTGTGGGCCGCCGACAAGGTGCGCAGCCTAGTGACGCGAGACGTGGTCGGCATCCAAGACCGCCCAAAACTCGCCCAGACCGTGGAAGGCTATCATGCGATGAAATCGCATGTGCAGGTGCGCTTCGGCCGCTGGCAGGAGATCATCGCCGAACCGGCGGTCGAAGAGCCCGGCCTGTATGTGCTGACGGCGGCCATGCAGCACTATGCCAAGGGTGTCGCGCATGCGACGCTGAGGCAATTCACGGAAGCCGAGCGCGAGCGCGACCGGTTCCACCGGCATATGGAGACCATTCCGACCGAACGGCGTTTCCTCAGCAACCCGACCCGCGCCTCGCTCGCTGTCGGTGCCGCCTTGCTCGACGGCGAGCTTGCCTACCATCAGGGCCGGCACGAGGAGGCCTATGGCCATTTGCGCCAGGCAGTCGAGCTGGATGACAACCTCTCCTACACCGAGCCATGGGCGTGGATGCACCCGCCCCGCCATGCGCTGGCGGCACTGCTTCTCGACCAGGGCCACATGCAAGAGGCCGAGGAGGTCTATCGCGACGATCTCGGCCTCACCGGCAAGGTGCAGCGCTGCACCCAGCACCCGGACAATGTCTGGGCGCTGCACGGGCTGGTGGAATGTTTGCGGCGGCGTGGCGAGAGCGAGGAGTTGCTGGCCCTGCAGGCAAGACTCGCCACGGCGCTGGTCAAGGCGGATGTGGCGATCAGCTCGTCATGCCTGTGCCGAACGAGCGTGCAGCGCGGCTGCTGAGATTCCGATCTGACGATGTTCCTATTCGAAGCCGACCTTCAGGAGATGGAAGCTCGAGCCGCCACCGCACAGACCGAGCCTTGGATCAGGATCTTATGGCCGCGGCGCGGCGGCATCAGCCGATCAGGCCAGGCTGAATGAACGGCTTTCCTCAATTAGCGCAGAGCAGTCGATCTCATCATGAAATTGGGCGTATGCATCAGGTGCAAGCCAGGAAGCGTAGGACCGAAGCCGCTTGAGCCTGGCCGTTTTCTCGAGCCGCGCCAGCCGCTCATCTTCGGCTGGTTGGGTGCGAGCCGGCCTCTTGTTCCTCTCGGCAGGATCATACATATCGACTATCCTCGGTCGGAGCCTATGAAGAGGCCGCTCAATGAGGGAGTTGGCCCACTCACCGGAATATGGACCTGTTGCTCCGGCGGTCCGCTCTCCAATTGGGCTGGATGCCACCACAAGCGCGGATGAAAGTCGCCATCCATTTTGATGAAGCTGCCGCAATTGGCCGGGCTCGGCAGAGCCATCCTCAAGCGTCATCACCCCCGACCCAGTTCGTCAGGCATGTGTCGGACGAGCGCGCAAACCATTCCGTCGTTGAAGTGGGCTGTCGCCCTCATGTGAATGGCGCCGTCCGCTACGAGAATATCTGCGCCAGTTCGTCGATGCTTGCGCCTTCCTTGACCTGGCGCAGTTCGACATAACTGACCGCGGCGGCGATCGACAGCACCATGGAGATCACGGTCTGCACCAGCGCGGCGCCCAGCTGCGCCAGAATCCCGCCAAACAGGACGAAAACCAGCAATATCCCCCACTGGGTGACCATCGCGATGATCATCAATATGAGAAACAGGCCAAACAGCGACCAGCGGTTTCCCTTGGTCAGGGCACGGCTGCGTGACATCGAGCCGAAAACGCCACGCCGCTCCTGGATCAGGACCGGCACCGACATCGACCATCCGAGCCACAAGATGATGCCGGGCACGATCAGGGCCAGCATGGCAAGGACCGAGCCAAAGGCGACGAGGAAGCCAATCGCCAGCGTCGGCAGCAGGAAGCGGATCGCAATCTGAATACAGTCGCCGAAGGAGGGCCGCCTGCCGTTCAGGTCCTCGATCGTCGCCCGGACCAGTGACGACTGAAGCAGCATGGTGAAAACGAAGGAAACCAGCCCGGCGACGAGGCTGAGATAGGAATTGCGGAACATCGCATGGGGATCCGCCATTGCACCCGGATCACCATGCAACATCGCGTCGACCTGCGGCTGGCTCCACAACCGGACAAGCAGCGTCGGCACGCCGGCGAACAGCGCGGCAAGGCCAAGGCAAAGCCCGATGTTGCGGCCTAAGACGGCAAAGGTGTTGTTGAACACCCTGCCGATCTCGAACCGGCCGGGTTGTCCCAATGTCGCAGTGGTCATGATATTCCCCCGAGCCGCCGCAACATCCAAACAACCAACCTCGAAAGTAAATCTGCCAAGATTAAAAGGCTTCGTCCAGTGGACTTGCAATTGTCCAGGCGTATTGCCAGTGTCGACACCGAACCGCAGGTGCAGAGGGGCGAGCGGGTGACAGTCGCACAGCCGCAGGACGCCGAATGGCTGGCAAAGATACACAAGCAGTTGCTTGCGGACGATTCCATCCAGTTTGACTTGCCGACACTGGTGCAGCCCGAGCCGCCGGAATGGCTGCGGCCTTTTCTGGAGGCATTGGCGAAGATCGGCCCTTACATGATCTACCTGTTCTGGGGCGCGGTGATCGTCGGCGTCGCGGTCATCGCGCTTCTCGTTGCCCTCGAAGCCAAGGGCGTGGCATGGCGCCTGCCGTGGCGGCGCGCCCGTAAGGAGGCAGAGGCGGAGGAGGCATGGCGCCCGAATGCGAGTGCCGCGCAGATCCTGCTGTCCGAGGCCGACGCACTCGCCGCGCGCGGCGAGTATGACGAGGCGGTGCATCTTCTGCTTCGCCGCTGCGTCGCCGACATTGCCGGGCGGCTGCCCGACTTTCTGCGCCCGTCGCTCACTTCACGCGACATCGCCAGCGCCACGTCGTTGCCGGCGCGGGCACGCAGCGCCTTCAGTGAGATCGCGCGCATTGTCGAGGCAGCGCTGTTTGCCCGCCGGCCGGTCGGAGCGGAAGGCTGGCAGCAGGCGCGTGGCGCCTATGAACGCTTCGTCTTCAGGGATGCCTGGACATGAGCGCGCCAGCGGTCGACGCCGCGCAGGAACCGTTCAGCCGCAAAACCCTGTTCTGGGGCATCTTTGCCAGCTTGCTGGCCGCGGCGGGGTTTTTCCTGCTGTCGACCTACGCGCCGGACTTTCGCCAGCCAGAAGGCGGCGGCACGCCGCTCTCCAAGGGCGGCTCCGGCTATGCCGGGCTCGTCGAATGGCTGAAACTCGCCAATGGACAGGCGCCACTCATGGCGCGCAGCGAGGAAGCGCTCGGCTCCGGCCTGGCGTCCGAATTCCTGCTGATCGTCACCATCGCGCCAAACAGCGACCCGGCCGCGCTGGCAAGGATCATCAAGCTTCGCTCCCGCAAGGCCACGCTGTTCGTGTTGCCCAAATGGATCATCTTGCCGCTGCAAGACCATGAAGGCTGGGAGATGAAGCTCGAACGGCTGCCCGATACGGTCGTCAACGACTGGCTCGGGCGCATCGCCAAGGCCAAGCTCGGCGAAGGCAAGAGTTCGGTCGGGCAGATCGACGTCGCAGGCCGCATGGTCACCGCGCCGGAAGACCTGCAATGGGTGGCGGATGACCACCCCTTGATCGCGGCGGGCAACGGCAAGGCCATTCTCACCGAGCTCGACGACGAGCCGTTCTACATCCTGACCGACCCCGATCTGATCAACAACGCGGCGCTGAAGGATCAGCAAAAGGCGGCGGCGGCACTGGACATGATCGCCATGCTGGAGCCCGGAAAGGGCGCCGTGATGTTCGACCTGACGCTGCATGGCGTCGGGCAGAAATACGATCTCGCCAAGCTTTTGGTCGAGCCACCCTTCCTGGCGCTGACGCTGTCGGTGCTGGCGGGGGCCGCCCTTGCCTTCCTGCATGGGCTCGGCAGGTTCGGACCGCCGCGCTCCGAGGCCCGGGCGATTGCCTTCGGCAAGCGGGCGCTGGTCGACACCACCGCGATGCTCCTGAAGCGCGCCGGGCGGCTCGGGCAGCTCGGCGATCGGTATGCGACGCTGATGCGTGCGCGTGCCGGCGCATTGCTCGGCGCGCCGCAAGGCTTGCCGGGCGAAGCGCTCGACCGCTGGCTCGATTCCCGCGACCGAAGCGAAACGCAGGGCTTCAGCCGCCGCTTCAAAGCCGCGAGCGAAGCCAGGACCCTGGTGCAAATGCATGAGGCAGCGGAAGCGCTGCATGAATGGACGACAAGGAGGCTCGGTGAACGTCGATGATGTGAAGGCCCTGGCGACCGCGATCAGGGAAGAAGTGGCGAAAGCGATCACCGGGCAGCGCGACACGGTCGATCTGATGCTGACGGCATTGTTTGCCGGCGGCCACATATTGCTGGAAGGCCCGCCGGGAACCGCCAAGACCATGACCGCGCGATGCTTCGCGCAAGCACTTGGCGTCGCCTATGGCCGCATCCAGTTCACGCCCGACCTGATGCCTGGCGATATCGTCGGCTCCAACATCTACAATTTCCAGAGCGGGCAGTTCACGCTGACGCGCGGGCCGATCTTCTGCGACCTTTTGCTCGCCGACGAGATCAACCGCACGCCGCCGAAGACGCAGGCCGCCCTTCTGGAGGCCATGCAGGAACACGCCGTCACCTTCGACGGCACCACGCATGCGCTCAGCCAGAACTTCATGGTGGTGGCGACGCAGAACCCGATCGAGCATCAGGGTGTCTACCCCCTGCCCGAGGCGCAACTCGACCGCTTCCTGTTCAAGCACCGGGTGAGCTATCCCGATCTCAAGGAGGAACAGGCTATCATCGTGCATCACGGCGGCGGCACCGCCTCGCATGATATCGCGCAATACGGCATCAAGGCGCAGACGGACCGCAAGACGCTGGAGGCGGCACTTGCCACGGTTGGTGAGGTGACGCTGGTTGACGATGTCGTCGGCTATATCGCTGCCCTTGTGCGCCGCACGCGCGAAAGCCCGGACCTCGAGGTTGGCGCCAGCCCACGGGCGGGCGCCATGCTGGCGCGCGCGGCACGCGCCAGGGCGGCTCTCGACGGCCGCGCCTATGTCATCCCCGACGACGTCAAGGCGCTCGCCATACCGGCGCTGCGCCACCGCGTCATCCTGTCGCCGGCGGCGCAGATCGATGGGCGGCTTGTCGAGCAGATCGTGTCCGATCTCGTCGACCAGACGGAGGCGCCGCGTTGATCTACCCGACCGGCAGAGCGGTGTGGGCTGCGGCGGCCGGGGCGATCCCTGCCTTCCTGATCGCGCTTGCGCTGCCGCATGTCTGGTATCTGGGCCTGCTGTGGATCTGCGCGCTGCTGGCATTTCTCGCTGTCGACGCGGCGGCCGGGCGTGGGCGTGCCTCGCTCAGCGCCAGTCTCTCGGCGCCGCCGCAGGTCGGCGTCGGCGGACGCTTTACCGTGCACGTCGCGGCCAGCCTCGGCCAGCGGGCGCGCAGGCTGCAAGCGCGTGTCGGCCACGATCAGCGTGTGGAGCCGGTCGGCCGCACAGGCGGCGCGTTGCCCGCGAATGGCGGCACGCTCGATCTCGAATTCACGGCGCGCCGGCGCGGCATTGCCAGTTTCGACCGAGTCTGGCTGCGCTGGAAAGGCCCGTTCGGACTGACCTGGAACCAGGTGGTCCTGCCGATGGACCGCAAGGTGGCGGTGCTGCCCGACGTCAGCAGCGCGCGCGATGAGGCCATCACCTTGCTGCAGCGCTCCGCGCTGGCCGACGGCCACGCGCAGAGGCGAGCCGGCCAGGGTCGCGAGTTCGAGGCGCTGAAGGACTATCAGCCAGGCATGGGCCGGCGGATGATCGACTGGAAGCGCAGCGCACGCCACGGCAAGCTTCTAGCGCGTGAGTTCAGGGTCGAGGAGAACAACAACATCGTGCTGGCGATCGACAGCGGCCGGCTGATGTGCGAGCCGGTCGACGGCGTGCCGAAAGTCGACCGGGCGGTAACGGCAGCACTTCTGTCGGCCTTCATTGCGCTCAAGGGCGGCGACCTCGTCAGCCTGTTCTCCTTTGATGCCACGCCCCGCGTCTCGAGCGGCGCGGTGCGCGGCTCGCCGAGTTTCACGATGATCCAGAAGCGTGCGGCCGAGATCGACTATTCCAGCGCGGAGACCAATTTCACGCTGGCGCTGACGACATTGGCGGCCAAGCTCGACCGTCGCTCGCTGGTCATCGTCTTCACCGATTTCGTCGACCCGATCAGCGCCGAATTGATGCTACGCACCGTCGGCAGGCTGACCGAGCGGCATCTGGTGCTGTTCATGCTGATGAAGGATGTCGAACTGGAGACGCTGGCCGACATGCAGCCTGCGAAACCCGAGGATGTGGCCCGCGCGGTCACCGCGGGCGGCCTGCTTCGGGAGCGGCAAGTGGTGATCGGGCGACTGCGGCTGCTTGGCGCGCATGTGATCGAGGCCGACCATCAGCGGCTCGGTCCGGCCCTGGTCGAGCGTTATATCCAGCTCAAGGAGGAAAACCTCCTATGACGCTGCCCGCAGGCACCGATGCCGTACGCCAGTCGCTGGCAAGCTTCCGCCACGAGCGCGAGGCCGACTGGAAGGCGTTCGAGGCGCTGCTGGCCCGCGTCGAAAAACGCGCGCCGCGCACGCTTTCGGAAGACGAGTTGCTGTCGCTGCCCCTGCTCTATCGTTCGGCGCTGTCGTCGCTCTCGGTGGCCCGTGCAACGTCGCTCGACAGCGCGCTGATCGCCTATCTGGAGGCGCTCAGCCTACGCGGGTACTTCTATCTCTATGGCGCGCGACGCGGCTTGAGGCAGCGCGTCGGCGATTTCTTCCTGCGTGACTGGCCGGCGGCAATCCGCGATCTGTGGCGCGAGACCTGGGTGTCGGTCGCACTGACTGTCGTCGGCGCCATTGCCGGCTACTGGCTGGTCGCCTCCGACAAGCGCTGGTACGACGCCATCATCGCGCCCAGCCTTGCCGGCGGGCGCAACCCGGATTCGTCGGTCGAAGTGCTGCGCAGCGTGCTGTACGATGGCGGCAGCAGCCACTTCCTGTCCGGCTTCGCCGCTTATCTGTTCACTCACAACACGCAGGTGGCGATCCTGGCCTTTGCTCTGGGCTTCGCCTTCGCGGTGCCGAGCGTGCTGATCATCCTGATGAACGGATGCATGCTGGGCGCGCTATTCCAGGTCTATGCGGCCAAGGGGCTGGGCTTGGAGCTCGGCGGCTGGCTGTCGATCCACGGCACGACGGAACTGTTCGCCATCGCGCTGGCGGGCGCGGCAGGCATGCGGATCGGCACGCGCATCGCCTTCCCCGGAGAACTGACCCGGATGGCGGCCGCGGCCCAGGCCGGGCGGGTGGCGGCGACCGCCATGGTCGGCGTCATGGTGATGCTTCTGTTTGCCGGCCTGCTCGAAGGCATCGGCCGGCAGACGATCACCAGCGATGCGACGCGCTACGCCATAGGCGGCGGCATGCTGGCCTTGTGGATCGCCTACTTCTACCTGTTCCGGATGGTGCGGCATGGCAACGGCTAGGAACCCTGCCGAGCTGATAAGGCCGCTGATCACGCCGGAAGGTGTCGACCTCAGGGTCAAGCTGGCGGACGCCGGTACGCGGGCTTCAGCCTTCCTGCTCGATGTGGTGATCATCGTCGCTGCCGCCATTGCGGTCACCCTCGTCGTCATCTTCGGCCTCGGCGGCCTTGGTGTGAAGGAGGCAGAGCCGCTCTTCATCGTCTGGATCATCTTCATCTTCCTGCTGCGCAACGTCTATTTCATCGCCTTCGAGGCGGGGCGGCGGGCCGCGACGCCCGGCAAGCGGATCGTCGGCGTGCGGGTCGCCTCGCGCAGCGGCGCGGGTCTCACCATCGATCAGGTCATCGCACGCAACCTGATGCGCGAGATCGAGGTCTTCCTGCCGCTGTCGATCATCGCCGCGCGCGGCGGCGCCGGCGTCGCCGACACGCTGTCGACGATTTTCGGCCTGGTGTGGGCGTTGCTGTTTTCGCTGTTTCTATTGTTCAACCGCGACCGGCTGCGCATTGGCGACCTGCTTGCCGGAACCTGGGTGGTGGAGACACCGAAATTCAAGCTGGTCGAGGACCTTTCACAGCGAAAGGACCCGGTCGACAAGCGCTTCCATTTCAGCCCGGAGCAGCTCGACGCCTATGGCATCGCCGAATTGCACAAGCTGGAAGACGTGCTGCGCCGCGACGATTATGCCGCGATGAAGGCAGTTGCCGAGACCATCGGCCGCAAGATCGGCGCGAAGGTCGAACCGATCGATTCAAAGGCCTTTTTGACCGCCTACTACGGTGATCTGCGGGCGTATCTCGAGCGCAAGCTGCTGCTCGGCAACCGCAAGGCGGACAAACACGCGCGGTAGCGCGGGGCCAAGCCGAGTTTGGCCTGCCCTACCTCAGCCACTTCTCATAGTCGGCCACCAGCAGGTGCACCGGGGCGACATCCTCGTCGATGTTGGAGAAGCGGCCGATCGGCTCGCGGAAGACATTGTCGGTGAGATCGTCGTTGACGGTCGACACCTCGCCGATCAGCACGTCCTTGCCCTCGGCCCAGAAGGCATGCCAGACGCCAGGCAGGAGCGTGACGCTCTGGCCCGGGTCGAGCTTCAGCAAACCGCCCGCCGGCAGCCTATGGATGGTTCCATCGACCGGCACCGACACCTCGGCCTTCGGGTCGATGCCGCCGTCGCGATCGTGCATGAACAGTTCCAGCACCAGCTTGCCGCCGCCACGGTTGATGATGTCCTCGGCCTTGATGTTGTGGCGGTGCATCGGCGACAGCTGGTCCTTGCGCGAGATCATGATCTTCTCGGCATAGAGCATGCCCATGCCCTTCTTCATATCCTCGTAGCGGCCGTTGCGCACGGTAAACAGGAACAGGCCGAGTTCGTTGAATTTTTCCTGGCCGTAATCGGTGATGTCCCAGCCGAGACGCGAGGTGTAGATGGCCGAAGAATCGACCTGGCGCGCCTTCATCTCCTCGGGCGACCAATAGGCGAAGGGGGGCATGATGTAGCCGAACGAGCGGATGAAAGCGTCGGCTTCGCGGATGATTTCGTTGATGGCGGAACGTTTCATGATCGTGACCCTTCGTGTCTACACGCTTTAGGTTGTTGCATGTCGTCATCCCAAAACCGCTGGGCACTTTTGGGCGTCATGCATTGCAAATCGCATAGCCGAACGCCGCTGCGGTGTCGATCCATCTCACTGCCTGCCGTGCCCTTCGCCATGCAGGGATGGCCCAGCGATCCGGTCCGCTGGCCGCGTGACATCAAGCACTTTCAGGCTCATAAACCCTGCGAATTCTCACAGGAATAGAAGATGCCGACCGTCCACGACCTTGATACGCCGTCGATCCTGATCGACGCCGCGCGCGCCGAAGCCAACATCGCCCGCGCACAGGCCCATGCCGACAAAAACGGACTGAAGCTCAGGCCGCATATCAAGACGCACAAGCTGCCCTATTGGGCGAAGAAGCAGGTGGCGGCGGGTGCCGTCGGCATAACCTGCCAGAAGATCGGTGAGGCCGAGGTGATGGCCGATGCCGGATTGTCCGATATTTTTCTGCCCTACAACATTCTCGGCCGCGCCAAGCTGGAACGGCTGAAGGCGCTGCACGGCCGCGTAACCCTGTCGATCACAGCGGACAGCACGGAAACGCTGGAAGGGCTGGCGGCGGCTTTCACCGATACCGGCCATCCTCTCCAGGTTCTGGTCGAATGCGACACCGGCATGGGCCGCTGCGGCGTGCAAACGGCTGATGAGGCGGTTGCGCTGGCAAGGCTGATCGACAAGGCCGGTGGCCTCGCCTTCGGCGGGCTGATGACCTATCCTGCCGCTGGCCGCGCGGCCAAGGCCGAAGCCTGGCTTGCGAAAGCCAAGCAGGCGCTGGCCGCTTCGGGCCTCGCTTGCGAACGCATCTCCAGCGGCGGCACCCCGGACATGTGGCGCTCCTGCAATGCATCGGTCGTCACCGAATATCGCCCTGGCACCTACATCTATCTCGACCGCTATCAGGTCGCCAAAGGCGTCGGCACCCTCGACGATTGCGCGCTGACGGTGCTCGCCACCGTCGTCAGCCACCCAACGGCAACACGCGCCATCCTCGATGCTGGCAGCAAGGCGCTGTCGAGCGACACGCTCGGGCTAGAGGATTTTGGCGAACTGCTCGGCGCTCCCGATGCAAGGGTCACCGGACTCAGTGAAGAACATGGCACTGTCACGCTTTCCGGTGATGCGAAGCTGCGCATCGGCGAGCGCGTGCGCGTGGTGCCCGACCATTGCTGCGTCGTCACCAATCTGTTCAACGAGGTCAACCTGATCGACGGCGAGCAGGTGCTCGAAACGCTGCCGGTGGCAGCGCGGGGGAAAATGGGTTGAGTGGCCTTCCCTTCTCCCCCTGTGGGAGAAGGTTAAGCCCGCTCCGCCTGCCGAGCCGCTACCCGCCGCATGGCGATCACCCGGCGGCGGCGGATTTCGGTGCGCATCGCCATCAGGTGCAGCGTGAAGAACAACGCCGTGAAACCGACGGCCATGACTAGCAGCGGCCAGAGCAGGCTGGGGTCGATGGTCGGGCCGTCCATCCGGAACACCGAGGCTGGCTGGTGCAGCGTGTTCCACCAATCGACCGAGAATTTGATGATCGGGATGTTGATGAAGCCGACCAGCGTGATGATGGCGGCGGCCCAGGCGGCGCGGCTTGCATCGTCGAGCGCACGGGTCAGCGCGATGATGCCGAGATACATCAGGAACAGCACGAAGACCGAAGTCAGGCGGGCATCCCAGACCCACCAGGTGCCCCACATCGGCTTGCCCCAGATCGAACCGGTGATCAGCGCAAGTGCCGTGAAGACCGCACCGATGGGAGCCGCCGATTTCAGCGCGACATCGGCCAGCGGATGCCGCCAGACCAGTGTGCCAAGGGCTGAGACCGCCATCAGCGAGTAACACATCATGGCGAGCCAGGCGAAGGGCACATGGATGTACATGATGCGCACGGTGATGCCTTGCTGGAAATCCTCAGGTGCGGCGAAGCTCATATAGAGGCCGACCGCAAGGATGAGCGCGGCGATCGTCGCCAGCCATGGCACGACCTTGTCGGCCAGCCCAACGAAGCGCGTCGGGTTGGCAAGGTCCATCCAGCCGCTCAGGCGTGAAGTCGTATCGCTCATGCGGCTTTACATAGACCGACAGCGCGATCGGGGCAATCGAGCGGTGGTGTCGCAGGCTTGGTTACCCTCCCCCTTGTGGGAAGGGTCGCTGCGAAGCAGCGGGATGGGGGCGGCGCTGCCCCCACCCGGATCTTCGGTCCGGCCTCCCCACGAGGGAGGTAAAAGATGATGCTTACGCGGCCTCGCCCTGCACGGAGCGGCTGAGGCGGCGGACTTCCTCGTCGTTGAGCAGGCCGCCGGCACGCAGCAGGCTGGCGAAGCGGCCGTTGCGCAGCGACAGCTCGGCGAAGCCGCCCATTTCGACCACCCTGCCCTTGTCCATGAACACGACCAGATCGGCGTCGCGAACGGTGGTCAGGCGGTGGGCGATGATAAAGGTGGTGCGGTCGCGCCGCAATTCGTCGATCGCTTCCTTGACGCGGTCCTCAGTCTCGACGTCGAGCGCGCTGGTCGCCTCGTCGAGCACCAGGATCGGGGCGTCCTTCAATACCGCGCGAGCGATGGCGATGCGCTGGCGCTCGCCGCCGGAGAGCTGGCCGCCACGTTCGCCGACCACCGTGTCGTAGCCATTGCTCTTGGCCAGGATGAAGTCCTGCGCGGCAGCCGCGACGGCGGCGGCGTAAATCTCGTCATTGCTGGCTTCGGCACGGCCGACGCGGATGTTGTCCTCGATCGAGCGGTTGAGCAGTCCGGCATCCTGGAACACCGTGGCGATCGAATGGCGCAGCGACTTGCGGGTCACGGTGCGGGTGTCGATGCCGTCGATCAGGATGCGGCCGCTCGACGGCGAGAAGACGCGCTGCAGCAAATTGATCAGCGTCGTCTTGCCGGCACCCGTCGGTCCGACGATGGCGACGGTCTGGCCGGCCTGAACCTCGAAGGACACATCGCTGACGCCCTGCCCCGAATTGGCGAATTCGAAGTTGACATCCTCGAAGCGGACATGGCCGGTGACATTGGTAAGGTCGCGCAGGCCATCCGGTTCGGCGGCATCGGCGGCCGAGTCCTCGAGCTTGTAGAACTCCTCGAGCTTGGCGCGAGCCTCCGAAATCTGGTTGGCGAAAGCCGACATCTGGTCGAGCCGCGAGATCAGCAGCGTGGCGAAGCCGGTGAAGGCGATGACATCACCGACGCGCAACTGGCCATGGGTCACCAGATAAGCGCCGATCAGAAGCACCACCATCATCGAGATGGTCGACGACAGACGATTGAGCGCATTGGCGATGGCCCACCAGTCGAGCACCGGGTTCTGCGCGTCGAGCAGGTTCTTGACATAGCGGCGCAGAGTCTCGGCCTCATGGCCAAGGCGGTTGTAGCTCTGGAGAACGGCGACGTTGCTCACAGAGTCCGTCACATGGGCGAACACCTTGTGGTAATGGCGCTCGACGGCTGCCTGGCCCGCCTTGGTGCGCTTCATCACCAGACGGCCGATGCCGACATAGAGCACGCCAAGCGCGAGCAGGACCATCGACATGCGGACATCCATGCTGAGCGCCGTCGGCACGAGAAGGACGAGCGCGACAGCCGTGGACAGATGCTGGCGCATGAATTCGAGCCATAGGCTGAACAGCGTCTCAACAGCACGCAGCAGCGTGTGCAGGGCGTTGGACGTGCCGCGCTGATGATGCCAGGCAAGCGGCATGGTGATGACGCGCTCGAAGGACTGGCACAGCACTTCGCTACGCCGGGCGTGAGCAAAGCGGTCGGCGCCGCGCGCCACCAGGACGAAAGCGATGACGTTGAAGGCGCCCAAACCGGCCCACACGGCAAGCGTGGAGAATACAGAGCCATGCGCGGAGATGGCATCGATCACCCGGCCAAACATGATCGGCTCCAGGATGGCGATAGCGGCAAGTGCGACATTGGCGCCGCAAATCAGCGCGACGCGCCTCTTGTCGGCGGCCAGATAGCCCAGCGCTCTCCAATAGATCTGCAGAAGTGACACTTCAGCTACTCCGCCAATTCTCTACTGTGCTCAATGCGGTATTGTGCACTGCACCATTGCTTGACACGTAACGGTTGACGCGTCGCAAAACAATGCCCGTCTATCGCTTCCGTTCCCATTTTGCGAACAAAAGATGACGACGATGCGAAATCTGACGTGATCACCTAACGGTTTGAGATAAAAGGTGAAATGCCAGCCTTGCGGCAAAATCATGGCAGTGGCCGAGCGCTGCCACATTTTTAATCACCGCAGGCTTGCATGAAGTGTCAGGCAATGCCTGGCGGATGCCGTCGCCAATCGCACGCAAGTAAACATTCGCGGCGTCGCGCGCCCCGAAGGACGCGCGACTTATTGACTTAAGGTATTGATTTTACGCCGGTATCTTGACCACGACCTCGGTCTTGGTACCAGCTTTGGGTTCGAAGGAGGCGGACTTTGTTTTCGAGCCGTCGACTTCAAGCGAGATCGTCTTGGTCTTTTTATCGCGAACGACATGAACCTTGATCTCGGCGCCCAGCATCTTCAGGGAAGCCTGGTAGCCATCCCAATGGCTGGGCAGTTTCGGCCGGAACGTGATCTGCTTGCCGCGCCGTTCGATGCCGAGAATGCCTTCGACCGCCGCCCGGTAGAGCCAGCCCGCCGAGCCGGTGTACCAGGTCCAGCCGCCGCGCCCGCCCTTGTCGTCTCCGGCATAGATATCGGCCGCCACCACATAGGGTTCGACGCGGTATTGCTCGGCCGAGGCCTCGTCGGATGCGTGGTTGACCGGGTTCAGCATGGAGAAGCAGCGATAGGCCTCGTCCGTCTGCCCCATCTCGGCCAGCGCTATGACGAACCACGTCGCCGCATGCGTGTACTGGCCGCCATTCTCGCGCACACCGGGCGGATAGCTCTTGATGTAGCCGGGGTCCTTCTGCGTCTTCGAGAAGGGCGGCGTGAACAGTTTGACGATCTTGAGCTTGTCGTCGACGAGCAGGTTGGTCGCCTGCTGCATCGCCGTCGTCGACCGCGCCGGGTCGCCCTCGCCCGAAAGCACGCTCCAGGACTGGGCGATGGAGTCGATCCTGCACTCTTCGGAGGTGCGCGACCCCAAGGGCGTGCCGTCGTCAAAACTGCCGCGCCGGTACCACTCGCCATCCCATGCCGTGCTCTCAAGCGCCCGCTTCAGCGCCTCGGCATGCTTTACCCAGGTCTGCGCTCGCTTGCTGTCGCCCTCGCTCTTGGCGACGGCGGCGAAGTCGCCCAGCGTCTTCAGCAGGAACCAGCCTAGCCACACACTCTCGCCCTTGCCGTGCTCGCCGACACGGTTCATGCCGTCGTTCCAGTCGCCGCCAAGGATCAGCGGCAGGCCGGCAGGACTGCTGCGCTTGATGGCCAGGTCGAGCGCACGCGCGCAATGGTCGTAAAGCGACACCGTCTTCTTCGAGATTTCCGGGGTGAAGAAGGCATCGTGTTCGCCCTCGCCCAGCGCCTGCCCGTCGATGAAGGGCAGTTGCTCCTTGAGGATGGCGGCGTCGCCGGTCACACTGAGATAGCGCGCCGTGGCGTGGGCCAGCCAGACCACATCGTCGGAGATCATGGTACGCACGCCGGCTCCGGTGCGCGGCAACCACCAGTGCTGCACGTCGCCTTCCGGGAACTGCCGCCGCGCGGCGTTGAGGATCTGGTCGCGCGCCAGGGTCGGATCATGCGCCAGCAGCGCCAGCGTGTCCTGCAGCTGGTCGCGGAAGCCGAAGGCGCCGCTTGCCTGGTAGAAGGCCGAGCGGGCGCGGATGCGGCAGGCCAGGCTCTGATAGGGCAGCCAGTGATTGACCATGGCATCGAGCGCCTTGTCCGGCGTCTCGACCTGAATGGTGTCGAGGAAACCGCGCCACTCGCGCTCATTGTCAGCCAGGCGCTGGTCGAAATCCTTGCCTCGGTGCGCCTGCACCAGCGCGCTCGCCTGCGCGGGGGTGTCGGCATCGCCGAGCAGCCACAGCAGCGTGACGTCGCCGCCGGCCGGAATCTCGACGTCGCGGGCGATCGCCGCGCAGGGGTCATCCCCGGCTTCGACACGGCCCGACAGGGCCGCGCCGGTCAGCACCGCGTGCGGCAGCTCGCTGGACCCGTGCCGGCCGAGGAATTCGGAGCGATCCGCCGTCACCGAATGAACAGCGGCATCGGCGGCGAGGAAAGCCACCCGCTCGCTGAAATCGAGCCCATAGGGGTTTTGCGCCAGCAACGCGCCGGTCGCCCCGTCGCGGGACGGGACGATGGTGGCGGCCGTCCGCGACCGATGCCCGCCAAGCACCCATTCGGCGTAGGCATAGACGCGCAGCCGCGCCGGCACCGCGCCTGAATTCTGGATGCGCAGCCGCGTGATCTTCACCGGATCGACGGGGTCGACCACATGGGTCAGGTCCATCGACAAAGGCCCACGCTTCGAGCGGAAGGTGGAGAAGCCCTGGCCATGCCAGGCCTCGTAGGTCATCGAGGGATCGCGCACCACGGCGGCGATCGGCGAGAACGCCCTGCCGCTAGCCTGATCGTAGATATAGATGCCCTCTCCCGGCCGGTTCGAGACCGGATCGTTGGACCACGGCGTCAACTGGTAATCGCGGCTGTTGCGGCTCCAGGTGAAGGCAGCACCCTCGGCCGACGTATGGAAACCGAACGAGGCGTTGGAAACGACATTGATCCAGGGCTGCGGCGTGGTGCGCCGGCCAGCCAGACGCACCACATAGTGCCGTCCGTCGCCGTCGAAACCGCCAAAGCCGTTCCATTGGCTGAGGCCAGAGCCATCGGCACTGACATCCGCCACTGACTGCGAGGCAAAGGCATGCGCCGCCGGGATTTCGCGCGGAGCCGGCGATCCGGTGGACGGCAAGCCATCGCGCGCCTGCAAGGCAGCCGCCTCGGCCCGTTCGATCTGATCGAAGATGGTGCCGTTGCGCGTATGCAGCACCACCCGGGCGACGGCGAGCAGCGTCTTGTAGGTGGTCTCTTCCATCAGGTCGCGGCGCACCGCGAAAATGTGCTGGCGGGGACCGAGTTCCTTGCCGCGCAGACGGCTGTTTTCGCACAGCGTCTCGACCGCGCGCTGCAGGTCCTGGACATAGGACGAAGCCTGCTCGTTGACGACGACGAAGTCGATCATCATGCCGCGGGTGCGCATATATTCCTGGAAGCGCAGCGCCTGGGCGACGATTTCCAGATCGGCTACGTCGCCGATCCTGACCAGGAAGATCGGGAAATCGCCCGAAATGCTGGTCGGCCACAGGCTCGACTGTTTGCCCAGGCCCGAAGCGAGGGATTCGGCCGGCAAGCGCAGGAACGCGTCGGGGTAGATCAGATAGCGCGCCAGTTTCTGCACATTGGCGGCATCGGTCAGGCTGAGGCCCATATGGCGGGTCTGCACCTGGCTGCGCGTCCAGGCAAGCATGGCCTGGCGGGCAAAGCTCTCCTGATGGTCGAGGCGGTTTATCGCTTCTTCCAGCTCGGTGCGGTTGGCCCCGACCACGGTCCAGAAGGTCAGCGATATCTTCTTGTTGGCGGGCACGCGCACCTGGCGGCGCAGCGAGGCGATGGGATCGAGCGTAAAGCCGGAATGGCCGCCGAGCCTGGCGCCCGGATCGAAAGCCGCGGCATCGACGATCGAGCGGCCACGGCCGATGAAGGCGCGCCTGTCGGTCTCGGCCTCGGCATCGCGCGCCGGTCCGGACGGATCGGTGACGAAATGCGCCAGCGTGATATCGGGCTCGCTGGTCTCGCGCTTGCGGCGCGTGGCGAAGATCGCTCCTTTATTGGCGGCGATTTCAGTCTCCACGAACATCTTGGAGAAGGCCGGATGCGCGTTATCGGACGCCTCCAAACCCAGTACCAGTTCGGCAAAGGACGTCACCTCGATGAAACGATCGGACGTGCTTTCATTGTAGAGCGTGATACGACGGCCTTCGCCATTGCCTTCGGAAACGACGATGCATTCGACCTCGGAGCGCAATGTGCCGACCAGTTTGACGAAGCTCGCCTTGTCGTCGGAGAACAGGGTCTGCACCTTCTCCTCTGCCGCGCGCTTTGGCTCCGCCGTTGCCGACCACCAGTCGCCGGTGCTGACGTCACGCAGGAAGATGTAGGAACCGAGACGGTCCTCGACCGGGTCCGGTTGCCAGCGCGTAACGGAAAGATCGCCCCAGCGGCTGTAGCCGGAGCCGGTTGCCGTCACCATCACCGAATAACGGCCGTTCGACATCACATTGGTCGAGCGGAGCGACCGCAGCGGATCGAGCACGATGCGGGTGTCGGGGCTCTCGGTTTCGGTCTCGTCCTTGGCGCGCTCGTCCGCCTCGGTCCTGACGGTCGCGGTCGGGATGTCGCGCGGGGCCCTTTCCTGCAGCAGGAGTTCAGCCGATTCAATGACCGGGTCGCTGTGGAAACGGTCGCGCAGGCGACCCTCGAAGATCGCGTCGGCGACCGCCGCGATCGACATGCCCGAATGGTGCGCATAGTAGTTCAGCACGACCGCGTGGTTGGTCCCTTCAGGCACCCGCTGCGGCGTGAAATCGACCGCATCGTAAAAGCCATGCGGGCCAAGCGCACCGATGTCGCGCAGACGCGCCAGATTGTGCACGGCTTCGCGCGGGTTGAACTGCGCCGCCAATATGGTGGCGTAGGGGGCTATCACCGTGTTCTGGCCAAGGCCGCGCTTCAGCCCAAGCCCGGGCACGCCGAAATTGGTGTACTGGTAGGTCAGTTCGCGGTCGCGGGCGTTGTAGGCCGCTTCCGAAATGCCCCAGGGCACGTTTTTCTGGCGACCGTACTGGATCTGGCGCTTGATGATGAGTTTGCTGGTCTGGTTGAGGATCGAGCCCTGCGCCTCCTTCATCACCAGCGGCGGCATCAGATACTCGAACATCGAGCCCGACCAGGACATCAGCGCGCCCTGGAAGCCGATCTCGACGATCGGACGGCCGAGCCGGAACCAATGTTCGGTCGGCAGGTCGCCCTTGGCGATGGCGAACAGGCTGGTCAGCCGCGCCTCGGAGGCGAGAAGGTCGTAGCAGCTTTCGTCGAGCTGGTGCTCCTCGACCCGATAGCCGATCGACAGCAGCTTACGCTCCGGCCGCATCAGGAAGGCGAATTCCATCTCGAAGGCGAAACGACGGGTGCGCTCGCGCAAGGTCAGAAGTTTGGCGCGTAGCGCTTCGACGGCGTTGTCGTCGCTGTGGGCATCATGGACATGCGCCTCGCAAGTGGCTTCCAGCCTCGCCGCCCAGTCGACGATGACGTCGCTCTGGGCCGACGCCGCCTCGGTGTGGATGGCGGTGGCCAGCTTGCGGATCTCGCCCGCCAGCACGGCGAGGTTGATGGTGCGGATCGAGGCCATTTCCGGCTGCGCCTTGATCGTCTCGACGGCGCGCCGCATGCCGTCCAGGCGATCGACGAGGCGCTGGCGCAGAGGCCTGAGCTGACGGCGGTCGTCGGGCAACTCATCGAGGCTCTCGCTCAGGATGGTCACCGTGTCGAGAATGCCTTCGAAATCACCCTGGAGGTGAACGGAAGGCGCTTCAGCCCATTCGGCACAGGCAGCCGCCACAGCCACCAAATGGCCGGCGAGATTGCCGCTGTCGACAGCCGAAATGTACAGCGGGTAGAGCGGCTTCAGCGTCGTGGTGTCGTACCAGTTGAAGAGATGGCCGCGGTGGCGCGGCATGCTCTCTATGGTCGTCATGGTGGCGTCGATGCGGGTGATGGCATCCGACAGGCTGATCCAGCCGAAATCGCGCGCCGAGACCACCGACAGGAGATAGACGCCGACATTGGTCGGCGACGTGCGCGGCGCCACGACCGGTGCCGGGCTTTCCTGGAAATTGTCCGGCGGCAGATTGTGATGCTCCGCCGTGACGAAGCTCTCGAAATAGTGCCAGGTGCGCCGCGCAATAGTGCGCAGCGTATGGATATCGGCCTGCGATATACGCAGCCGGTCCTCGGTTTCGGCCGAGCGGCTGATCCAGCTGGCAATCGCCGGCGAGCCGATCCAGAATAGGGCGAAGAAGAAGGCGACGAAGGCGCCGGTGGAATCGGCCAGCACCGGAATGGCCAGGCCGACGAAACCGATGATCACGGCGCCGTACATCATGCCGTAATAGGAGCCGACATCGTTGTCGCCGGCCTTGTGCGCCTGGGAAGCGGTGCGCCATTCCAAAAGATTCTGGCGGCTGACGAACAACCGGTAGAGCGTGCGCACGATGGCGTCGCCCATCATCCAGGCATTGTGCGCCATCAGCACGATCTTCAGCGCCACCATGGCGGTGCCGAAGGCGACGTCGCGCGCCAGCGCCGAGAAATGGCCGCGCGGCGTCTGGTCGCCGCTCTTGGGCAGGATGGCGTTGACCACGTCGAAGGTCGGCGCCATGAACAGGCTGAGGATCAGCAAGGCCTGCCATTGCGCGGCCTGCGTGAAGGGCAGCAGGGTCCAGCCTGCGATCGCCGCCATCACCCAGAAGATCGGCGTCAGCGAGCGGCGCAGATTGTCGACCATCTTCCAGCGCGACAGGGCCGGAACGCCGGAGCGCGGATCGAGGATGAAGCCCAGAAGCTGCCAGTCGCCGCGTGCCCAGCGATGGTGACGCGAGGCGTCGACCGAGTAGCGGGTCGGATAGTCCTCGACCAGTTCGACGTCGGTGACCAGTGCAGCGCGCGCCAGCGCGCCTTCGAGCAGATCGTGGCTGAGGACGGTGTTTTCCTCGATGCGGCCTTGCAGGGCGGCCTCGAAGGCATCGACATGGTAGAGGCCCTTACCAGTGAAGGACCCGTCGCTGAAGACATCCTGGTAGAGGTCGGAAACGGCGAAGACATAGGGGTCGAGGCCGCGATTGGCCGAGAACACACGCTGGAAGAACGAGGCCTCGTCGCCTGATGTCAGCGAAGCGGTGATGCGCGGCTGCAGGATCGTGTAACCGGCGGTGACGACGCGCCTGGCGGCGTCGAAATGCGGGCGGTTGAGCGGGTGGCAGAGCTTGCCGACGAGGCTCGCCACCGCGTCGCGGGTGGTGCGCGTGTCGGCGTCGAGCGTCATAACATGGACGACTTTTTCCGGCAGCGGCACGTCGAGCGGCAAGAAAGTGGTGTCGCTGTCGCCGCGCAGCAGAAGGTCAAGCTCATGCAGCTTGCCGCGCTTGCGCTCCCAGCCCATCCAGGCCCCTTGAGCGGCGTTGAAGAGGCGGCGGCGGTGCAGGATATAGAAGCGCGGCGCGCCTTCCGAGGGATAGCGGGCGTTGAGACGGGCGATCTCGGCGCGGGCATATTCGAGAATCTCGGTGTCGGCCGCATCGATCTCGATCTTGCTGTCGGGCCAGTCCGACAGCAGCGCGAAATGGATCTCGTCCACCAGATTGGCAAGGTAATGGACTTCGAGGTTGCGGATGTTCTCCTCGACATCGTCGCGCGAGCCGATCAGCGACGGCACAACCACCAGCGTGCGCGCCTCGGGCGGCACACCGTGCCTGTAATCGTAACCGATCAGGCGTGTCGGCTTGAGGAAGAGCGAGACCACCGTGTTGAAGAAGGCCAGCGCGCCCTCGCTCGCCGGCACGGCAAACAGCGCCAGCATCAGGACGATCGAGGTCACCGACAGGCCGAGATTGGCCAACGCATTGCCGGTGAGGACGAGAAGCAGGGCCGTCAGCGCGAAGACCGGCAGGACAATGCCCAACCATCCGGTCTTGGTGAACGTCCGCTTGACCGTCTGGCTGATGGTGGGCCGATAGCCGATCGCTTTTTCCAGCTCCAGACGGCGCGGACCGACGAGGAAGAAGCCGACATCGGTATGCGCGGACGGAGCCGGCGCGGAATCGTCGCCATCGCCGGCCGATACATGTTCGCCGGCGGCGTGTTCGCTAGCGGCCTGGCCGGCCAGTTCGATCGCCTTTTCGGCGACGCGGTATTCCGACAGGTTCGAGCGGCGGGCAAGTTCCTCGATCGCGGTGCGGTATTGGTCGCGCGAGAAGAAATCGAGCGCGGCAAAATCGGTGCGCTCGCGCAGCACGGTGTCGATGCGGCTGACGCCTTCGAACCACACCGTCCAGTCGACGTCGTTGATGAGGCGCAGGCCGCGGATGATGTTGCCGGTCGTCACATTGCCGCTGGACAGCGTGTGATGCTCGGAGATGATGATCTCCTCGGCATCGGAGCCGGTCTTTTCGAGCTCGCCTTCCAGCCATTCCAGGGCCTTGCCGGCATTCTGCGAACCATCGCGCAAGCGATAGAGAAGCTGCGTGGCAAAGGTGGTGTCCTGTGCGTGAGCGCTGAAATTGGCCAGGATCGCCTGGCGGTCGGCACTCTCGTCGGTCGCCAGCACCTTGTCGGCCACATCGTTGGCGATCTGGCGCATCTGGCGGGTGCGATTGACCCTGACGGCCAGCCGGCGGAGATTTTCGATAAGCACGAAGCGCAAAAGCGATGGCAGCGCCCAGAGTTCACCGATCTTCAGCGGCTCGACTGACTGAAAACCCTGGACGATGGACTTGAACATGGTCGCCGAGACGGAACTGTCCGAATGCGCCACATAGGTCCAGGCCAGCGCCAGCGCACGCGGCACGGTGCCGCCGTCAGGCAGTTTCAGCGTCGGCAGCTGACGATAGAAGCGGCGCGGCAGATCGCGCTTGACCTGGAAAATGGTCTCTTCGACCAGATAATTGTTGTCGAGCAGCCATTGCGCGGCCGGCGTGATCGTCTCACCCTTGGCCTGCGCCGCATTGGTCGAACGGTAGACTTCGAGGATCTTCTTGGCGCTGTCGCGGATGCGGGCCTGGAAATCAAATGGGATCAGGCCGAAAAGGTCGGCGAGATCGCCCTTTGCCAGGCTTTCACCGAGCAGCCTCAGGCGCTCCTCCGGCAGGAATGTCGACCTTATCGGCTCTTCCGTAATGGCCGGAAAGCTCGCGCTTGTCTTCTCGATCTGGGCAGGATTCGTCTGAATATTCATTGAAAATTCCGTAAGCGGGCACTCAGCGGCGTCACCGCCACGGCAATGGCCCTAAAACCGGTTCAAATGCAATTGGTTGCATCAACCCCTATGCCGAAAGTTTGTTTCCGCACCACGACAGAGCGTCATCTTTCGACTGAACTCAAAGACGAGCGCCCCTCGCTCCCGTCGGGTTCGATCGGCGGAGAGGATTCGGGCTTTTTCGTGATGCCGGCAGGAGCTTACGCTATATTTCGCCCGTATTGCGATCATGTTTGGAAACAGGCGGTAACCGTTGGCGCGAAGCCTCAGGCGGCGGCGGTTATCCGGACCACGAACAGCGTCGTATCCCGCGCCGGCTCGACCTTCAGGATGGGAGCATCCGGCCCGATCACCAGCGTGTCGAGCGACCCGAGGCGAATTGACCCGGCCTCGGGGAAGAAAGCTTCGCCCTTCTGACAAAGGATGAGGGTCGAACCGGCCCGGGTCGCGATGTCCACAGGCTGCGAAATCGCCAGCCGCTCGACCGAATGCAGCATGCGGCCGCGGCGCGTCATGACGTTGAGATCGGTGATCGGGCCGGCGATCAACGCGGCGCTGGTCGGCAGGTCGGCTGGAAAGGCAAAAGGCGCGGATGCCGGCGTCAGCCGCACCGCGGGCCGGTCGGCGACATCGAGCACGATCCCCTCGCCTTCCAGCACCGACAACGTGCGATCTATGCCGGCAAAGCTGGAAAACGGCCCACTGCCCTCGACGCGGGCCATCGACATGCGCCAGTCGAACTCGTCAAGGCCGGCGCCGTCAGGCGAGACGGCCATCTCGGTCGTCGTGCCGCCGCCGTTCTTCCACGGCATGACGCGGTAGTCGACGGCACGAAGAATGCGCATGATTTCAGCCTATCAGCCGAGAATGCCGGGCAAATTGAGCTGATGCTCCTTGGCGCACTCGATGGCGATATCGTAGCCGGCATCGGCATGACGCATGACGCCGGTCGCCGGATCGTTCCACAGCACGCGCTCCAGGCGCCTGGCGGCATCCTGCGTACCGTCGGCGACGATGACCATGCCGGCATGCTGGGAAAAACCCATGCCGACGCCGCCGCCATGATGCAGCGACACCCAGGTGGCGCCCGACGCGGTGTTGAGCAATGCATTGAGCAGAGGCCAGTCGGAGACGGCATCGGAGCCGTCCTTCATCGCCTCCGTTTCGCGGTTCGGCGAAGCGACCGAGCCGGAATCGAGGTGATCGCGGCCGATGACGACCGGCGCCTTGAGTTCGCCCTTGGCGACCATCTCGTTGAAGGCGAGGCCGAGCCGATGGCGGTCGCCGAGACCGACCCAGCAGATGCGCGCCGGCAGGCCCTGGAAGGCGATGCGCTCGCGCGCCATGTCCAGCCAGTTGTGCAGATGGGTGTTGCCAGGCGTCAGTTCGCGCACCTTGGCGTCGGTCTTGTAGATATCCTCCGGATCGCCAGAGAGTGCGGCCCAGCGGAACGGGCCGATGCCACGGCAGAACAGCGGACGGATATAGGCCGGCACGAAACCCGGGAAGGCGAAGGCGTTCTCGAACCCTTCGTCCTTGGCGACCTGGCGGATGTTGTTGCCATAGTCTAGCGTCGGCACGCCGGCGTTCCAGAAGGCCACCATCGCCTCGACATGTTCACGCATGGAAGCGCGGGCAGCCTTCTCGACCGCCTTGGGGTCGCTGACGCGCTTCTCGCGCCACTCGGCCATGGTCCAGCCCTTCGGCAGATAGCCGTTGATCGGGTCGTGGGCCGAAGTCTGGTCGGTGACCATATCGGGGCGGATGCCGCGCCTGAACATTTCCGGCACGATCTCGGCGGCATTGCCGAGCAGGCCGACCGACTTCGCCTCGCCGGCCTTGGTCCAGCGCTCGATCATTTCCATCGCTTCGTCGAGCGTCTCGGCTTTCTCGTCGACGTAGCGGGTGCGCAGGCGAAAATCGATGGAGTCCGGGTTGCATTCGATGGCCAGGCAGCAGGCGCCAGCCATGACGGCGGCCAGCGGCTGTGCGCCGCCCATGCCGCCGAGGCCGCCGGTCAGGATCCACTTTCCCTTGAGGTTGCCGCCGTAGTGCTGGCGGCCAGCTTCAACAAAGGTTTCATACGTGCCCTGCACGATGCCCTGCGTGCCGATATAGATCCACGAACCGGCCGTCATCTGGCCGTACATCATCAGGCCCTTTTTATCGAGCTCGTTGAATTTGTCCCAGGTCGCCCAGTGCGGCACGAGGTTGGAATTGGCGATCAGCACACGCGGCGCATCGGTGTGGGTGCGGAACACGCCGACCGGCTTGCCGGACTGCACCAGCAGCGTCTCGTCCTCGCCAAGCGTCTTCAGCGAGGCGACGATGCTGTCGAAATCGTTCCAGGTGCGTGCCGCCCGACCGATGCCGCCATAAACGACCAGTTCGTTGGGGTTCTCGGCGACATCGGGGTCGAGATTGTTCATCAGCATGCGCAGCGGCGCTTCGGTCGTCCAATATCGGGCGTTGAGCTTGTCGCCGCGGGGGCTGCGCACTTCACGGATGTTGTGGCGAGGATTGTTCATCATTGTCCCTTTCGAATGAGATGCGCGGTGCTGCGGGAGCCGTCGGCGCTAATCCAAGTGATCCGCTCGTTGGCAGGATTGGAGGAATCGATCGTCATGGTGTAGCAGGCCCAAACATCAGAGGGCGGCCACAGCGAGCAGTACTGGTCACCCCGCACGTCCCAGCGGCCTATCTGGTGACTGCCGCCTCTGGCATAGCTTGTTGCGCCGCCGTCATCGAAGTCTTGGGACCAGCCGTCGCCCTGGACCTGCGCGCCCTTCAGATCGGCAAGGATTTCCGGCCCTTTCATCGCCACTTCGGCGGCGAATGCCGAAACGATTGCAGCTAGAACCAGCCCCCCCGCGAGAAGGAATGTCCTGACATGTCCGGTCACTGCGTTCCTCCGAAGAATTGCCGATCAGCCCTGCGCCCAGGCAATCGCGGTTTTCAGAATGTTCTCCAGCGTTACGCGGATCGGCGCCGCAAATCCGGCTTCGTAAGGCACCGGCCAATTGTCAGGCGAGCCCTTCTCCTCGGGCTCGCGCATGTAGCCACGGTTGGAGAGCTCCATCTGCAGCGCATGCACGCCGCTTTGTGGCTGGCCGAAATGGCGCGTGATCCAGCCGCCCTTGAAGCGACCATTGACGACCCATGTCTCGCCAGTTCCGACCAGGATTGCGGCGACCCTTTCCTGCAGGATGGGATCGGCGCTCTTGCCGTCGTTGGTGCCGAGGTTGAAGACTGGCAGCGTGCCTTCGAACAGACGCGGCAATACCGAACGGATCGAATGGCAATCGTAGAGGACGATGTTGTCATGCAGGCCACGCAAGCGGTCGATTTCGGCCTGCAAGGCAGCATGGTAAGGCACGAAGAATTTTTCGCGACGCTCGTCGACCTCCGACGGTCCCGGCTCCTCGCCCTCGCGGTAGAGCGGGTCACCGTCGAAGGTCTCGGTCGGGCACAGGCTGGTGGTCGCCTGGCCGGGGTAGAGCGAGGCGCCGGATGGGTCGCGATTGACGTCGATCACGGTTCGCGAGATGGCCGTGTGAACGACGGTTGCGCCGAGGTCGTTGGCGAAGTCATAAAGCTTGTCGATCCACCAGTCACAATCGCGGCGGCCGAGCCAGGGCGACACCAGCCGGGGTTCGAGGCCGGCGAGGTCGATGCCAGTGTGCGGGATCGACACCAGCAGCGGTGCTGTGCCTCGGCTGACGGTAAGCCAGGGTGTGGCAGTCATCATGCCGCTCCCGCGATCGACGGCAGCGCCACCGCGCCGGCAGCCCTGACGGTCGCACCGCTGCGCACCATGGCGATTGCCTTTTCCATGTCGGGGTGGAAGTGGCGGTCATTGTCGAGATGCGGCACTTCAGCCCGGACCAGTTTGCGTACCGCTTCCAACGCGTTGCTCGACGCCAGCGGCTGGTGGAAGTCACAGCCTTGCGCGGCGGCCAGCAATTCGATGCCGATCACCGCCGTGGCGTTCTCGACCATGCCGATCAGCCGGCGTGCGCCGTGTGCCGCCATCGACACGTGGTCTTCCTGGTTGGCCGAGGTCGGGATCGAATCGACGCTGGCCGGATAGGCCTTCTGCTTGTTTTCCGAAACGAGTGCGGCCGCCGTCACCTGCGGGATCATGAAGCCGGAGTTGAGGCCCGGCTTGGGCGTCAGGAAGGCCGGCATGCCTGACAGCGCCGGATCGACCAGCATGGCGACGCGGCGTTCCGACAGCGAGCCGATCTCGCAGACGGCCAGTGCGATCATGTCGGCGGCGAAAGCCACCGGCTCGGCGTGGAAATTGCCGCCGGAAAGGGCCGTGTCATCCTCGGCGAAGATCAGCGGATTGTCGGTGACGCCATTGGCCTCGGTGCCGAGCGTATCGGCCGCCTTGCGCAACACGTCGAGCGCGGCGCCCATCACCTGCGGCTGGCAGCGCAGGCAATAGGGATCCTGCACGCGCTCGTCGCCGACACGATGCGATTCACGGATGGCGCTACCGGCCATCAGATTGCGCAGTGCCTCCGCCGTCTCGATCTGGCCACGGTGCTTTCTCAGGAGATGAATGCGCGGGTCGAACGGCGCGTCGGACCCCTTGGCGGCATCGGTCGACAGCGCGCCAGCAACCAGCGCCGACTGGTAGAGCACTTCGGCTTCGAACAGAGCGGCGAGCGCATAGGCGGTCGAAAACTGCGTGCCGTTGAGCAGCGCCAGACCTTCCTTGGCGCCCAGCGTCACCGGCTCGAGGCCGTGCGAGACGAAAGCGACCTTGGCCGGGAAACGACCATGCGGGGTAAAGCATTCGCCGACGCCGATCATCACCGCCGTCATGTGGGACAGCGGTGCAAGATCGCCGGACGCGCCGACGGAACCTTGCGCCGGCACCACCGGGATGACGTCGTTGGCGAGCATCGCTTCCAGCAAATCGATGGTTTCGGGTCGCACCCCGGACGCACCCTGCGCCAGGCTGGCAAGTTTCAACGCCATCATCAGCCGGGCAATTGCGACCGGCATCGGCTCGCCGACGCCGGCGGCGTGCGACAGCACGATATTGCGCTGCAAGGTTTCGAGATCGCCGGCCGGGATGCGCACGCTGGCCAGTTTGCCGAAGCCGGTGTTGATGCCGTAGACCGGCTCGCCCTTGGCGACGATCCGGGCGACGGCCTCGGCGCTCGCCTTGATTCTTGGACGGCAGGCCTCATCCAGCTTCGGCACGGCGCCACGGTAGATGGCGCGCCAGTCGGCCAGCGTCGCATTGCCAGGCTTCAGGGTCAGTTCGGTCATTGTCCTCTCCAGATGCGGGCATGGAGCGGGTTGAAGCCCATGCGGTAAACGAGTTCGGCCGGGCGCTCGATGTCCCAGATCGCCAGGTCGGCGGATTTGCCGGCTTCCAGCGTGCCGGCCTTGTCGAGAAGGCCAAGTGCACGCGCAGCCTCGCGGGTGACGCCGGCAAGGCATTCATCGACGGTCAAGCCAAAAAGCGTCGCGGCCATATTCATGGTGAGCAACAGCGAGGTGAGCGGCGAGGTGCCGGGATTGCTGTCCGTCGCCACCGCCATCTTCACGCCATGACGGCGGAACAGGTCGACAGGCGGCTTCTTGGTTTCGCGGATGAAGTAATAGGCGCCGGGCAGGATGGTCGCCACCGTGCCGGCCTTCGCCATCGCGGCAGCGCCTGCCTCATCGGTGTATTCGAGATGATCCGCCGACAACGCGCCATAGCTGGCGGCAAGTGCTGCGCCGTGCAGATTCGAAAGCTGGTCGGCATGGAGTTTCACGGGCAGTCCGAGCGCTCTGGCCTTGTCGAAGACGCGTGCGATCTGCTCCGGCGAAAAGGCGATGCCTTCGCAAAAACCGTCGACGGCGTCGGCAAGTTTCTCAGCGGCGACGTCGGGCAGGATCGTGGCGGCGACGAGATCGATGAAGGCGTCCTTGTCGCCCTTGGCTTCGGGCGGCAGCGCGTGCGCGGCGAGGCAGGTCGTGCGGATTGTGACGGGGCGCTCATTGGCCAGCCGGCGGGCGGCACGCAACGACTTCTTCTCATTGTCGAGATCGAGGCCATAGCCCGATTTGACCTCGACCGTCGTGACACCTTCGGCCATCAGCGCATCGAGGCGCGGCAGCGTCTGGGCAACAAGGTCATCCTCGTTTGCCGCGCGCAGCGACTTGACCGAAGACACAATGCCGCCGCCGGCCCGGGCGACTTCCTCATAGGTGGCGCCGGCCAGCCGCATCTCGAATTCATTGGCGCGGTTGCCGGCATAGACAAGATGCGTGTGGCAATCGATCATGCCCGGCGTGATCCAGCGGCCCTCGCAATCGACCGTGTCCGCGCCCTGCCCCGCCGAAGCCGGCATCGAGGCCTCCGCGCCGGCGTAAACAATGAGACCATCGCGCGCGGCGATCGCGCCTTTCTCGACAATGCCGAGGCCCGCCACACCGTCGGCCATGGTCGCCAGGCGCGCATTGCGCCAGACACGAAGGCCGCTCTTCCCGTTTGCTCCACCCATCATCTTTTCCATTTGAAAGGATGACGATTATGTATATACATATCGAAACGCGACGCAAGTGGTCTCGTCGCTTAGGCATGCAGATTTGGAGACGGACGTGACGGCGATCTTTGCGGAACAGGCGCTGCTGCCCGAGGGCTGGCAAGGCAATGTCAGGATCGCGCTCGATGATGGCCGCATCGCCTCAGTCGAGGCCGGCGCCACCCCGCAGGCCGGTGATGAGCGCCACGCCATTCTCGTGCCCGGCATGCCGAACCTGCACAGCCATGCCTTCCAGCGCGGCATGGCCGGCCTTGCCGAGCTTCGCGGCCCGTCGGCCGACAGTTTCTGGAGCTGGCGCGAGGTGATGTACCGCTTTGCGCTATCGATGACACCAGACCAGGTCGAAGCGGTCGCCGCGCAGCTCTATGTCGAGATGCTGGAGGCCGGTTTTTCCCGCGTCGGCGAATTTCACTATCTGCACCACGACCGCGACGGAAACCCCTACGCCAATCTTGCCGAGATGGCCGAGCGCATCGCCGCCGCCGCCGGCGAAACCGGTATCGGCCTGACGCTGCTGCCGGTGTTTTACGCGCACTCCTCCTTCGGCGGAGCGGCTCCGAACGAAGGTCAAAGGCGATTCATCAACGATGTGAATCGGTTCTCCCGGCTTGTTGAGAAGTCCAGCGAATCGGTTCGCGCGTTGAATCAAGCTGTCGTCGGCGTCGCCCCGCACAGTCTGCGCGCCGCGACGCCGGAGGAATTGACCCAAATTGCTGCTTTGGCGCCGAATGGGCCGGTCCACATCCACGTCGCCGAACAGGTGAAGGAGGTCGAGGACTGCCTCGCCTGGTCCGGCGCGCGTCCGGTCGAGTTCCTGCTGGCCAACACCAAAATCGACCGGCGCTGGTGCCTGATCCACGCCACCCATATGACCGACGCCGAAACCATCGGCATGGCCAAAAGCGGCGCCATCGCCGGTCTTTGCCCGATCACCGAGGCCAATCTCGGCGACGGGACGTTTGCCGCGCCGTTATTCACCGAGCATGGCGGCCGCTTCGGTATCGGCTCCGATTCCAACGTGCTGATCGGCCTGCCCGACGAATTGCGCCAACTCGAATATTCGCAGCGCCTCGCCCACCGCGCCCGCAATGTGCTGGCGGTGGCCGGCGGCTCGACCGGGCGGGCACTGTTCGACGCAGCACTCGACGGCGGCAGCCAGGCGCTCGGCGCCGGTGCCTCGCAGATCGCCGCCGGCGCCGCCGCAGATCTCGTCTCGCTCGACGCCGGCCATCCTTCTCTGGCCGGCAAGGCAGGCGACGCCATCCTCGACGCCTGGATCTTCGCCAATGGCAGCACGATCGATTGCGTCTGGGTGCACGGCAAGAAGCAGGTCAGCGGCGGCAGGCATGCCAGGCGCGAAGCTATCGCCGAGCGTTTTCGCGCCGTGATGAGGGCGCTTTCGGCATGAGCACGGTCGAGACGGCGGATGCGGACAGCGGCGGTTCCCTGCACCAACGCATCCTGTCCGACATCAGCGAAAAGATCCTGTCGGGCGCCTGGGCGCCCGGACATCGCATTCCGTTCGAGCACGAACTGACGACCGAGTACAATTGCTCGCGCATGACGGTGAACAAGGCGCTGTCGCAGTTGGCCAAGGCCGGGCTGATCGAACGCCGCCGCCGCTCGGGCAGCTTCGTCCGCCGGCCGCAGTCGCAGGCAGCAGTGCTGGAACTTCACGACATCAGGATCGAAGTCGAAGCGCTTGGCCTCCTCTATCGCTACGAGCGGCTGGAACAGCTCAAGCGCCGCAGCAATGCGGACGACAGAGCGCTGCTCGGCCTGTCCGCCGCAGGCTCGGTGCTCTGGATCGAAGGCCTGCATTTTGCCGGCGAACGGCCCTTCGCACTCGAGCAGCGCCTGATCAATCTTTCCGCGGTTCCGGAAGCCGGGAACGAAGAGTTTCTGGAGATCGCCGCCGGCCCCTGGCTGATCGGCCGCGTTCCATGGAGCGAGGCCGAGCATCGCATCCGCGCCATGGCCGCCGATGAGGCTATCGCCGACGCGCTCGACATCGATCCGGGCGCGCCATGCCTTGTGGTCGAGCGCCGCACCTGGAGCGCTGAACACCCGGTTACCCATGTGCGGTTTATCTATCCGGCGGAAAGCCATACGCTGGTGGCGAGATTCACGCCGTCGCAGGGGTGAGGCGTGTCCAGCCGACGGCTGGCGAAAAGCCAACGATTTGGCTTTTCGAACGCCGAACGCCCGGAGCCATAGCGAAGGGCAGTTGCGCAGTCCGGGACAAGACCCGATCTCCCCCCTTGTGGGGGAGATTGGCAGTTTCAGCGCCGTGCCTTAAATCGCCGCCGTAACGATAATCTCGACCAGATATTCCGGGCCAGCCAACTTGGCTTCGCCGGTGGCGCGGGCGGGGGTGTGGCCCTGCGGCACCCACTTGTCCCATTCCGAATTCATCTCGGCGAAGGTACCCATGTCCGCCAGCCAAATGATCGCCTGAACGATCTTGGTCTTGTCGGTGCCGGCCTTGGCCAGCAATTCGTCGATGGCCGCCAGAATGTCGCGGGTCTGCGAGGCGACGTTGCCGCCGGGCTCGCCGACCTGGCCGGCCAGATAGACGGTGTTGCCGTGGATGACGATCTGACTCATGCGCGGGCCAACATCGATGCGACGAATGCTCATGGGAGGTTCCTTCCTGTTATGGGTGGCGACTGTTTAGAGTTGCGGTTCGCTTCGGGCAAGGCCGCCGGGGCCAAATCCCCTTGGACCAGTGCGCAGAGGACTCACGGCAAGTTGAGCCGTCGGTCGCAATTCCGCCCGATTGGCTTGTTGACTAATGTAATAACATCACATATCCAATCGGCCCTGCCCGCGGCCGGGTTTCGCTGCTCCACGGACCGACATGACCCAGACCTGCCTGACATTTCGTGACCTGACGCTGGGCTATAACAGCCACCCGGCGATCCACCATCTCGACGGCACGATCCGCAAGGGCTCGCTGACCGCCGTTGTCGGCGCCAACGGCTCCGGCAAGTCGACGCTGATGAAGGGCATTGTCGGCGTGCTGAAGCCTATGGCCGGTGAGGTTGCTCGCGCACCCGGCGTGCGCGCCGCCTACCTGCCGCAGCAATCGGAGCTCGATCGCTCCTTTCCCGCCCGCGTCGTCGACCTGGTCTCGCTCGGTCTCTGGCCGAAGCGCGGCATGCTCGGCCGCTACACATCAGAGGATCGCGCGGCGGTCAGCCAGGCGCTGATGGCGGTCGGCCTCGGCGGCTTCGAGAAGCGGCCGATCGACACGCTGTCGGGTGGCCAGCTGCAGCGCACGCTGTTTGCCCGCGTGCTGCTGCAGGACGCCGACCTGATCCTGCTCGACGAGCCATTCAACGCCGTCGATGCCAAGACGGTCGGCGATCTGATCGCCCTGATCAAGCGTTGGCACGGCGAGGAACGGACCATCATGGTCGTCGTCCATGATCTCGATCTGGTGCGGCAGAATTTTCCGGAGACGCTGCTTTTGGCCCGCCAGCCGATCGCCTGGGGCGAAACGCGCGAGACGCTGAAGCCGGAAAACCTGCTGCGCGCCCGTCGCTTCCATGAAGCCTGGGAGGAGAACGCGCCCTGGTGCGAGCCGGACGGGCACGGTCATGATCATGCCCATGGCCACGATCATCATGGCCACGATCACGACCATGACGCCGGGCCGAGGGCTGTCTGATGGACGCGCTCTACGGTCTGTTCATCGCACCGTTCGCCGATTTCGGCTTCATGCAGCGGGCGCTGTTCGGCTCGCTGATGCTGTCGTTGGGCGCCTGCCCGATCGGCGTCTTCCTGATGCTGCGGCGCATGAGCCTGTCGGGCGACGCCATGGCGCATGCCATCCTGCCGGGCGCGGCCGCCGGCTTCCTGTTCTATGGGCTGGAAATCCTGCCGATGACCATTGGCGGGCTGATCGCCGGTATTATCGTCGCGCTCGGCGCCGGTGCTGTCTCGCGTTTCACCATCCAGCGCGAGGACGCCTCGATGGCGGCCTTCTATCTGATTTCGCTGGCCATCGGCGTGCTGATGGTGTCGATCCGCGGCTCAAGCGTCGATCTCATGCATGTGCTGTTCGGCACGGTGCTGGCGCTCAACAATGAGGCGCTGACGCTGATCGGCGGCATCGTCGCGGTGACGCTGGTCAGCCTCGCCATCTTCTGGCGGGCGCTGGTCGCCGAATGCCTCGATCCGCTGTTCCTGCGTTCGGTCAGCCGCATGGGCAGCCCGGTGCACTTCATCTTCCTTGGTCTCGTCGTGCTCAACCTCGTCGGCGGATTTCAGGCGCTCGGCACGCTTCTGTCGGTCGGACTGATGATGCTGCCGGCGGCAGCCGCCCGCTTCTGGACGGTGCGCGTCGAGCCAATGTGCGTGCTGGCCGTGCTGATCGGCTTTGCCTCCTGCATCGCCGGGCTGCTGTTGTCCTATCACGCCTCGCTGCCGTCCGGACCTGCCATCATCCTGTCGGCCGGTGTCGTCTACTTCGCCTCGATCCTGTTCGGCACGCGCGGCATTCTGCGCGCCCGCATCATCCATCACCGTCACAGAACGGCCTGATCCCTCGCCCCTCGAAAGGAGACCCCGCCTATGCTGAGATCCATCCGTGCCGCTCTGGCGATGAGCGTTATAACATTAACTGCCTTTGGCGCATCGTCGGCGTTCGCGGCGCCGCTGAAAGTCGTCGCCAGCTTCACCGTCATTGCCGATTTTGCCAAAAATGTCGGCGGCGATCGTGTCGACATCACCACCATCGTCGGCCCGGATGGCGATGCCCATGTCTATGAGCCGAGCCCGGCCGACGCGGTCGCCATGGCCAAGGCCGATATCGTGCTGGTCAATGGCCTGCATTTCGAAGGCTTTTTGCAGCGGCTGGTCGATGCCAGCGCCACCAAGGCCTCGATCGTCACCTTGACCAAAGGCGTGACGCCGATCGACTTCAAACCTGAATTCGCCGACGCCGACGCGGCCGAAGGTGCCGGCACCGGTGGCGGCAAGACCGTTACCGATCCGCACGCCTTCCAGTCGATCGCCAACGCCAAGATCTATGTGAAGAACATCGCCGAGGCTTTCTGCGCGGCCGACAGCGACGGCTGCGTCGGCTACCAGACCAATGCCGCCGCCTACACCAAGAAGCTCGATGCGCTGGAAGGCGAAGTGAAGGCCGCGATCCAGTCGATCCCCGAGGCCAAGCGCGTCGTCATCACCTCGCACGACGCCTTCGGCTATTTCGAACACGAATACGGCCTGACCTTCCTCGCCCCGCAAGGCATTTCTACCGATTCCGAACCGTCGGCCGCCGATGTCGCCAAGCTGGTCGAGCAGGTGAAGCAGGACAAGGCGGCGGCGATCTTCGTGGAAAACATCACCAACCCGCGCCTGATCGAACAGATCGCCAGCGAAACCGGCATCAAGGTGGGCGGCACGCTCTACTCGGATGCGCTGTCGCAGCCCGATGGCCCAGGATCGACCTATATCGACATGATGCACAACAACATCCGCCAGATCAAAGGCGCGATCCTCGGCAGCTGAGGAGCGCCGTTCCCGGAAAAGGCGGAGGCCTTCCAGCCCGAACTGTGGCGATGCCTGCCCGTTGGAATCCTCGCCGGAAACGTCTATCTCTGCAGAACGATTTCCGCTGGCGGATTGCCGGCCACGTCGGGGAGTGGCAAGACTCCCTGCAAATCAGATTGCGAGGATGCTGCGATGGAATACCGCGAAATCAGCGACGACTATTCGGTCTCTGGCCAGATCCAGCCCGAAGACGTCGCCGCCATCAAGGAAGCCGGTTTCAAGAGCGTCATCTGCAACCGGCCGGATGACGAGCAACCCGGCCAGCCTTCGGCCAAAAGCATCGGATCGGCGGTCGAAGCCGCCGGCCTCGCCTTCCGCTATATCCCCGTCATCAGCGGCCAGATCACCGCCGAGAATGTCGAGGACCAGGCCGAGGCGCTGGACGAAATGGAGGGCCCGGTGTTCGCCTATTGCCGCTCCGGCGCGCGCTGCACGAATCTGTACGGGCTGATCCAGCAGTCGAAGGGTTAGATCGGCAGCGCGCCGGTTTCCTTCAACGTTTCCAGCACGATCGCCGTCTTCACATGCTGCACGGATTCGTGCGGCAGGAGCACGCCGTTGACGAACTCCGACAGCGACTTCAAGTCGGGCGTCACCACCTTCAGGATATAGTCCATCTCGCCGGTCAGCGCGTGCGCCTCCTGCACCTCGGGCAGCCGCGCCACCAGTTCGCCGAAGCGCTGGGCGTTGTCGCGATTGTGGGTGGCCAGGGTCACCGAGATGACGTTGACCAGCGAGAAGCCGAGCTTGTCGCGGTCGAGCACCGCCCGATAACCCTTGATGTAGCCGTCCTCTTCGAGGCGCTGGCGGCGTCGCGAGCATTGCGACGCCGACAGGTTCACCCGCTCCGAGAGATCGTTGTTGGTCAGCCGCGCATCGCCTTGCAAGAGCGCCATTATCTTGCGGTCAAATTGGTCAACGCGCGTCTCATCCATGGTTTTATCTCTCAACATGCATGCTTCACGCATGACATCATCATTTCAAGCGTTTGAATGCAAGCACCATGCGCCTCCTCCGCGCTATGATGGCGTCAGATGGCCTTTTCGGGCCAAGCCAGCTTTGGAGGAACACCATGGGTCCCTTTCCACACGACGCCCCGCCCGCCAAAATCAGCAAGGACAACCCGGCCGGTACCGATGGTTTCGAGTTCGTCGAATTCGCGCATCCGGAGCCGCAGAAGCTGGCCGAACTGTTCACCCGCATGGGCTATGTGGCGGTCGCCAAGCATCGCAGCAAGGACATCACCGTCTGGCGCCAGGGCGACATCAACTATGTCGTCAATGCCGAGCCGGGCTCGCATGCCATGAAGTTCGCCGACAAGCACGGCCCGTGTGCCGCCTCGATGGCATGGCGCGTGGTCGATGCCAAGCACGCGTTCGACCATGCCGTCTCTAAGGGCGCCACGCCTTACGAAGGCGACGACAAGGCGCTCGACGTGCCGGCCATTGTCGGTATCGGCGGTTCGCTGCTCTATTTCATCGGTGCCTACGGCAAGAAGGGCTCGGCCTACGACGCCGAATTCGAATGGCTCGGCGCGCGCGATCCTCGGCCGCAAGGCGTCGGTTTCTATTATCTCGACCACCTCACCCACAATGTCTATCGCGGCCAGATGGACAAATGGTGGGATTTCTACCGCGAACTGTTCGGCTTCAAGCAGATCCATTTCTTCGACATCGACGGCAAGATCACCGGCCTGGTCAGCCGCGCCATCACCTCGCCCTGCGGCAAGATCCGCATTCCGCTCAACGAATCCAAGGACGAGACCAGCCAGATCGCCGAGTATCTGAAGAAGTACAATGGCGAGGGCATCCAGCACATCGCGGTCGGCACCGATGAGATCTATGCCGCCACCGACAAGCTCGCCGCCAACGGGCTGAAATTCATGCCCGGTCCGCCGGAAACCTATTACGACATGTCCTATGACCGCGTGAACGGCCATGACGAGCCGATTGAGCGGATGAAGAAGCACGGCATCCTGATCGACGGCGAAGGCGTAGTCGACGGCGGCATGACCAAGATCCTTTTGCAGATCTTCTCGAAAACCGTGATCGGGCCGATATTCTTCGAGTTCATCCAGCGCAAGGGAGACGAAGGCTTTGGCGAAGGCAATTTCCGCGCGCTGTTCGAATCGATCGAGCAGGACCAGATCAAGCGCGGCGTGATCAAGGTGGATGGCAAGGCGGCCTGAAGCCAAACTAGACGCTTACGGCTCCACCGGTTATGACGTTTTTTTAGGTAATAACCGGTCCTAGCCACGAACGTATGCATCTCGGAAGCGAAAGCCAAACTATCGGAGCTCGTTAGGCGCGCGGAGGCGGTGAGGATATTGCGCTCACGCGCCATGGGAAAATTGTTGCAAGGCTCGTGTCACCGGCCACGAATGGCGTTTTGCCCCGCATTGGCGCCTTCAAAGGCAGCGTCAGTATCGCGGAAGATTTTGACGAACTAGGCCCCAGGTGGGCTGAATATGAAATAATGGGTCACAATCCCAGCCACTCGACCTCCGCCTTCCTCAGCTTGATGTCGTAGTCGAGCAAAAACTCGTCCAGCTGCGGTGGCGCGACCGAAGTGCTGGAAAGCATGGCGTGCACCTGGCCGCGATGGTGGATGTCGTGCAGGAAGACATGGGCCAGGATGTCGCCGATGCGTTCGGGAATCATGCCGTCCTCGCGCCGGTCGGTGATGACGCGGCGGTCGAGATCGGCTTCCTTCAACCCATCGCAGAAGGCGATCAGCCGCCGGTCGGCCGCGGCTTGCGCGGCAAACAGCGCGTGGGGTTCGTCGAAGGGCACGAACTCATCATGGGCAGCGGCGCCGACGCCGCCCTCTTCGAGAAAATCGAGATAGAGATGATCGACCGCGAGAATGTGGTTGAGCGTCGCCTTGATCGACGGGAAGAAACTGGTGCGCTCGGCCTCGAACTCACCCGGCTTGAGCGCGAGCACGGCGCGATAGAGCCGGTCGTTCGACCAGAGATTGTTGCCGGCCATGCGGCGCAGATGGTCAAGCAGGGTCATGGTTTCATCCTGCGGAGCGGGTCAGATGCAAGCCTGCCGCCATAATCGCGAAGCCGGCAAGAACGATTAGCAGCAACCCGTTCATGCGCCGACGCATGGCTTGCGTTTCCGGATCCCGTGCGACCTTCATATTGGTGATGGTGTGAAGCATCATCGCTTTGCGCGAGTAGCCACTGCGGTTGATCAGGTTCGGCGAGCGCGCCTCGATGCGATAGCTCAACCGGATCGCCAGGATAAAGACGACCAGAATGGCGATCGCGCAGACACCGGCCAGCAGATAGAACGCCTCCCCCGCCATTCTACATTCCCCTATCCCTGGTATTTCTCGACCTTCTGCTCGATAGCGCCGAAGATCGAATGGCCCGTACTGTCCTTCATCTCGATGCGCACCGTGTCGCCAAAGCGCAGGAACGGCGTGCTCGGCTCGCCTGACACAATGGTCTCGATCATGCGCAGTTCGGCGATGCAGGAATAGCCGGCGCCGCCAGCCGAGACCGGCTTGCCCGGGCCGCCGTCGAGCTTGTTGGAGACCGTGCCCGAGCCGATGATGGTGCCTGCCACCAGCGGCCTTGTGCGGGCGGCATGGACGATCAGCGCCGGAAAATCGAAGGTCATGTCGACGCCGGCATTGGCGCGGCCGAACGGCTTGCCGTTGAGGTCGGCAAGCAGCGGCAGGCTGACCTTGCCACCATCCCAGGCATCGCCCAGTTCGTCCGGCGTCACCGCGACCGGCGAAAAGGCCGAGGACGGTTTAGACTGGAAGAAGCCAAACCCCTTGGCCAGTTCCGGCCCGGTGAGCGCGCGCAGCGTCACATCGTTGACCAACATGACCAGCCGGATCGCGGCGCGCGCCTCTTCGAGGCTAGCGCCCATCGGCACGTCGTCGACGATGACGGCGACTTCCGCCTCCATGTCGATGCCGAAAGCTTCGTCGGCTACGCGGATCGGATCGCGCGGTGGAATGAAGGAGTCCGAGCCACCCTGGTAGATCAGCGGATCGGTCCAGAAACTTGCCGGCATCTCGACGCCACGCGCTTTGCGCACCAGTTCAACATGGTTCACATAGGCGGACCCGTCAGCCCATTGATAGGCGCGCGGCAGCGGCGAATGCGCATCGTGCTCGTGAAAGCGGGCTGACGGCACCGCATTGTTCTCCAGCGATTCCGCTATTGTGCCGAGATGCGGCGAGACCCTGCGCCAGTCGTCGAGTGCCGCCTGCAGCGTGCGCGCCAGGAATGAGGCATCGGTGTACTGCGTCAGGTCGCGCGAGACGACGACGAGTTTCCCGTCGCGCGTCCCGTCCTTCAATGTGGCAAGCTTCATGCGGTTTCCTCTTCTTGCGCAGCTTTGGCGCCGCTTAATTCCACAACAAGGCCGTCGCGGGCGATCGTCAAGTCGCCGGCCCATGTTTTCCTGACAGCAGCAAGCCAGTCGACCTCGCCGATCTCCGCATCGTCAGCGGGAATGAGGTGGTTGAGCACCAGCCTCTTCACGCCGGCATCGCTGGCGATGCGTCCCGCGTCCTCGGCAAAGCTGTGGCTGGCGAGCAGATGTTCCCTGATCCGTGCGCCGTTGCCGGCTCTGGCAACCAGCCGCTCGATGCCCTCTTCCAACATGGCTTCATGGACGAGAATGTCGGCATCCTTGGCGAAATCGGCGAGCGGTGGAAAGAAAGCCGTATCGGCGGAGAACACCACGCTTTTGCCGCCCTGCTCGAAGCGCAGGGCAAAACAGTCGGTCACCGGCGGATGATCGACGCGCAACGCCGTCACCTTGAGGCCGTGTTGATCGAGCACATGGCCCTCAGCGAATTCGCTGATCGAAACCAGTTCGCGAATGTCAGGCCGGCCCTCATCAACGATGCGGATTTCGATGTCGAACTCCATCGCCTGGCAGAAGCGCCGCCAGTAATGGCCGGTGCCGGGCGGGCCGAACACATTGACCGGTGTCGCCAGCCCCGCCGTCCAGGCGGTGTGGACCAGCGGCCCGAGTTCCAGCAAATGGTCGGAATGCAGATGGGTGATGAAGATCAGGTCGAGCGCCTTCAGGCTGATCCCGGCATCGACCAGACCGCGCGTCACGCCGAGCCCGCAATCGACGACGATGGTTCGCCCTCCGATCTCAAGCAGTGAGGAGCTCGGCCACGGTCCGCCTGGCCGCAGCGCCGGGCCGCCCTTCGAGCCCAGCAGCACCAGCCGGTCCGGCATTGGCTTGCCGCTCAAGACCAGTCGCCCTCGGGCGTGCCATTGAAGCGCTTCTTTAGGTCGGCCCAGCAGTCGATGTAATTGTCCTGCCGGGTTTCCAGTTCGGCGCCGTAGCGGGTCAACATCTGCGGAAAGCGGGTTTCGAACATGAAGGCCATTGTGTTGTCGAGCTTGACCGGTTTCAGCTCCGCGCGCGAGGCCTTTTCGAAGCCAGGCGCATCCGGGCCATGGGCCAGCATCAGATTGTGCAGGCTGATGCCGCCGGGAACGAAGCCTTCCTCCTTGGCATCGTACTGGCCGTGGATCAGCCCCATGAACTCGCTCATGATGTTGCGGTGATACCAGGGCGGACGGAACGTATCTTCGGCCACCAGCCAGCGCGGCGGGAAGATGACGAAGTCGATGTTGGCTGTGCCTTCCTCGCCGCTTGGCGCCGTCAGCACGGTGAAGATCGATGGATCAGGGTGATCGAACAGGATGGCGCCGACCGGCGAAAAGGTCGCCAGATCATATTTGTAGGGCGCGTAGTTGCCATGCCAGGCGACGACGTCGAGCGGCGAATGGCCGATCTCGGTGACGTGGAAATTGCCGCACCATTTTACGATCAGCCGGCACGGCGTCTCCTTTTCCTCGAACCAGGCGCAGGGCGTCTTGAAGTCGCGCGGGTTGGCCAGGCAATTGGCGCCGATCGGGCCGCGGTCAGGTAAGGTCAGCTTGGCGCCGTAGTTTTCGCAGACATAGCCGCGCACTTCAGCGTCGACGAGCTCGACCTTGAAGACGAGGCCGCGCGGCAGCACGGCGATCTCGCCGGGCCGCAGTTCAATGACGCCCATCTCGGTGACGAAGCGCAAGGCGCCGACCTGCGGCACGACCAGCAACTCGCCGTCAGCGTTGAAGAAATGATCGTCGACCATCGATGTGTTTGCGACATAGACATGGGCTGCCATGCCGGTCTGCCCGAGCACGTCACCGGCCGTGGTGATGCTACGCATGCCCTGAATGAAATCGGTTGGCTCCTTCGGCATCGGCACCGGGTTCCAGCGATACTGGCCAAGCTCTAGTTCGTGATCGCCGACATTCGGCGCCGTCTTCCACAAGGGATAGCTCGCTGCCTTGAAACGGCCGGTGTGCTTGACGCTCGGCCGGATGCGATAGAGCCAGGAGCGCTCATTGGTGCCGCGCGGTGCGGTGAAGGGCGAGCCGGAAAGCTGCTCGGCATAGAGGCCGTAGGCCGGCCGCTGCGGCGAGTTCCGGCCTTGCGGCAGTGAGCCGGGGAGTGTCTCGGTCTCAAAATCGTTGCCGAAACCCGGCATGTAGGAAAAGGCCATCCGATCCTCCCTGATCCCGGCTCCAAGCTTCAAAATGCCAAGTCTGCCGGTGATATTGACCAAACTGGTTTCATCTGTAACCATCGAAAATGTAACTATCAACGGCCACGGCGCGCGTCATGGAACCCGACATTCTGGAGCTGGAAAGCTTCCTGCCCTACCGCCTCTACCGGCTTGCCGATGCCGTCAGCCGCGAATTCTCCAGGATCTACCGGGATCGCCACGGCCTGACGCGACCGGAATGGCGCACGCTTTCAGGCCTCGGCCAGCGCGGCACGATGACGGCGACCGAGCTCGGCGAGCAATCGGCCATGCACAAGACCAAGGTCTCGCGCGCGGTGGCCGAGCTGGAACGGCGGCGCTGGCTGACGCGCACGCCCGATGAAAGCGACCGGCGCGTCGAGCACCTGGCGCTGACCAAAGCGGGGCTTGCCGCCTATCGCGAGATGGTGCCGCTGGCGAAGGCGTTTGAAAGGCAGCTGCTGGAGAGGTTGAGCCACCAGGAGCGGGCTGCGATTGTCAGCGGAGTAGCCGCGCTGGAGGGCGCCTTGGAAGGAAAGTAGCTGATAGGCTGGCGCGAGGCGCCCCCCTCTCCTATCGGCAAACTACCAATCCATCACCACCTTGCCCGAGCTGCCGCTCCTCATCGCGTCAAACCCCTCCTGGAAATCGTCGATGCCAATCCGGTGCGTGATTAACCCGGTCACATCGAGCGGGCCCTGCACCAGCGCGATCATCTTGTACCAGGTCTCGAACATCTCGCGGCCATAGATGCCCTTGAGATGCAGCATCTTGAAGATGACCTTGTTCCAGTCGATCTCGAAGCCGGTGGGCGCGATGCCGAGGATGGCGATCTTGCCGCCATTGTTCATGGTGTCGATCATGTCGCGGAAGGCGGGTGCCGCGCCCGACATTTCGAGACCAACATCAAAACCCTCGGTCATGCCTAGCGCCGGCATGACGTCGCGCAGCTTTTCCTTGGAGGCGTCGACGACATGCTGGACGCCGAGCTTTTTCGCCAGCGCCAGCCGCACCGGGTTGATGTCGGTAATCACCACTTTGCGCGCACCGACGCATTGCGCCACCAGCGCACCCATGATGCCGATCGGCCCGGCGCCGGTGACCAGCACGTCCTCGCCGACAAGATCGAAGGACAGAGCGGTGTGGACCGCATTGCCGAGGGGATCGAAGATCGCGGCGATCTCGTCCGGCACGTCGTCCGGGATCGGCACGACATTGTGCTGCGGGATCGCCAGATATTCGCCGAAGGCGCCGGGCCGGTTGACGCCGACGCCGAGTGTGTTGCGGCACAGATGCCCTCGCCCCGCGCGGCAGTTGCGGCAGTGGCCGCAGACGATGTGGCCCTCGCCCGAGACACGCTGGCCGACCTTGTATTCGGTGACCGCGGCGCCGAAATCGGCCACCGTGCCGACAAACTCATGGCCGGTCACCATCGGCACCGGCACGGTCTTCTGCGCCCACTGGTCCCAATTGTAGATGTGCACGTCGGTGCCGCAGATCGCAGTCTTCCTGATCTTGATCAGCACGTCGTTGGGGCCGATCTCCGGCACCGGCACCTCTTCCATCCAGATGCCTGGCTCGGCCTTGGCCTTCACCAGCGCCTTCATCATGTTCGACATTCTTTTGTCCCTTGAATCTCTTGATCCGGAATCGCTTTTCGGCGCCAGCCGCTCAGGCAATCACGCCCAGCTCCCTGCCGACCGCGCCGAAGGCCTCGACCGCCCTGTCGATATCGGCGCTGGAATGCGCCGCCGACATCTGCGTGCGGATGCGCGCCTGGCCCTTCGGCACCACCGGGAAGGAAAAGCCGATGACATAGATGCCGCGCTTCAGCATGCGCGCCGCCATCTCCTGCGCCAGCGTCGCATCGCCCAGCATCACCGGAATGATCGGATGGTCGGCCCCGGCCAGCGTGAAGCCGAGTTTGCCCATCTGCGATCTGAATCGCGCCGCATTGGCATAGAGGCGTTCGCGCAAGGCGTCGCCATTGCGGATCAGTTCGAACACCTTGATCGAGGCGCCGGCGATCGCCGGCATCAGCGTGTTGGAGAACAGATAGGGCCGCGAGCGCTGGCGCAGCCAGTCGACCACTTGCCTCTTGCCCGATGTGTAGCCGCCCGAGGCGCCGCCGAGCGCCTTGCCGAGCGTGCCGGTGATGATGTCGACCCTGCCCTCGACGCCGCAATGCTCGGCCGAGCCACGGCCATGTCTGCCGACGAAGCCGACCGCATGGCTGTCGTCGACCATGACCATGGCATCGTATTTGTCGGCAAGGTCGCAGACGCCCTTCAGGTTGGCGATGATGCCGTCCATCGAAAACACGCCGTCGGTGGCGATCAGCCGGAAGCGGCAATCCCTGGCTTCCTTCAGCCGCGCCTCGAGATCGGCCATGTCGTTGTTGGCGTAGCGGAAGCGCTTGGCCTTCGACAGCCTGACGCCATCGATGATCGAGGCGTGGTTCAGCGCATCCGAGATGATCGCGTCTTCCTCGCCAAGCAGCGTCTCGAACAAGCCACCATTGGCGTCGAAGCAAGAGCCATAGAGGATGGTGTCTTCCAGGCCAAGGAAGGATGAGATCGTCGCTTCGAGCTCCTTGTGTTCCTCCTGCGTGCCGCAGATGAAGCGCACCGACGCCATGCCGTAGCCATAGCGGTCCAGAGCCTGCGTGGCCGCCTTTCGCAGGTCGATGCTGTCGGCGAGGCCGAGATAGTTGTTGGCGCAGAAGTTCAGCACCTTCTCACCGCCGACTTCGATCTGTGCCGACTGCATCGAGGAAATCACCCGCTCTGACTTGTAGAGGCCAGCTGATTTGAGCCCGGCAAGCTCGCTGTCGATATGGGAGAGAAATGCTGCGGTCATGATCGGGCCTCGTTTGACGTGGCCAGACTGTCGTCCCGCCTGCGCAAAAAATCCATCGCAAAAGCGACCGGATGGGGTGGCCGGGCAGCATCAGATGAAACGCACGGTCACAGCCGAGGCCACCAGTTGGGAACACTCGCGCCAACCAATGTTCAAATGCAGACCGGCGGCGAAAGGAGCCGATAACCATTTCGCGATCTTTCCGCGTCTTCTCCTTGCCGTCCGGCCGTCGGTTTCCGGTCCTGTTAACGTTTGCGGTTCAATGGTGCTCATACAGGAATCCGTTGGCGAGAGGGCCGCCCCCGAACATGTCGCAGCAGCCGGTGCAAACCGTTTCAGGCAAGCTCATATTGCTGATCAAGGCCGGCTATTGGCTGGCGCTGCTGATCATTGCCGCCATGGTGGCGGCCTCCTTCGTCCTGCTGCAGCAGACGATGGCCACGCAGCAGCACAACAACAACTTGCTCGACATTGTCGGCACGCAGAAGACCCTGTCGCAGCGTATCGTCTTCCTGGCCAGTGCAACGGGCGCCGCCTCGCGCGACAAGCGGCCGGCATTGGTCAGCGCGCTGAAGCAGGCCACCGCTGAATTCGAGACCAACTACGATCTGTTGCTCGAGCAGACCGGCGCGGATCCGCAATCGCCGGCCAAGCTCGATCCGAAGTCGATCGAGAGCGTGCTTTTCGCCAAACCCTTCCATCTCGATTATTTCTCGGTTGGGCTGATCGCCAATGGCGACCGTCTGATCTCAGCCCTTGAATCGCAACTCAATCTCGACAATGACGGCTACAAAGGCGGCGCCGAACGCGTCAACCTCGATGCCTCGGTCGCCAACGCCACCCTGTCGGGCTATGCCGCGCTTGGACAGCGCATCAGTGCCGATGCCGACGAGCGCTCCGAAAAGCTGCTCGCGCTTCACCGCACGCTGTTCTACGCCACCCTCGGCGTCATCCTGCTGGTGGCGCTGTTTATCTTCAGGCCGATGTCCAACGCGATCCTGCGCAAGACGCGTGAGCTGGTCGATGCGCGCAATTCGATGGCCTTCATCGCGGTTCATGACGGCCTGACCGGTCTGCACAACCGTACCTTCCTGACCGATCATTTCGACACGCTGATCAAGGGCGCACACCGCCGGCGCGAACGGCTGGCGGTGGTCCAGCTCGACCTCGACCGCTTCAAGCAGATCAACGATACGCTCGGCCACGCCGCCGGCGACTATGTCCTGGTCGTCACGGCCCAGCGCATGCGCGATTCCTGCCGGGCATCGGATCTGTGCGCGCGGCTCGGTGGCGACGAATTCGTGATGATCCTCAACGGAGCGGGCAGCACCGAGGACATCAACATGCTCGCGCGACGCATCCTGGCGCACATCAACGAGCCGATCGTCTTCCAGGGCACCACCATCCTTCCGGGCGCCAGCGGCGGCATCGCCGTCTATCCGATCGACGCCGACAACGCGCAGGACCTGCTCGTCCATGCCGATCTGGCGCTATACTCCGCCAAGAAAATGGGCGGCGGCAACTTCTCGTTCTTCTCGGAGGAGTTGCGCCGCGAGCTCGACTACCGCAAGCAGCTCGAACACGACATCAAGGTCGCCATCTCCGAGCGGGCATTCCAGGTCTATTTCCAGCCGCAGGTCTCCTTGACCGACGGCACGATCAGCGGCATCGAGGCCCTGGTGCGATGGAACCATCACGAGCGCGGCATGATCTCGCCGGGCGAGTTCATTCCGGTCGCCGAGAAATGCGGTTTCATGCCGGAGATCGGCCGCATCGTCATCAGCAAGGCGATCAACGAAGCCGCCGAATGGAACCGCGCCGGGATTGCCTTCGGACGGCTTGCCGTCAATGTCTCGGGCACCGAGTTGCGCGAGCACGATTTCGATGCGTTCCTGTTCGAGACGCTGGAAAAGGCCGGACTGCCGCCGCAGAAACTGTCGCTGGAAATCGTCGAATCCGTCATTCTCGACGATGAGAAGACAGGCATCGCGGCGAAGCTGCGTCACATCAGGGCCGCCGGCGTCCATCTGGAGCTCGATGATTTCGGCACCGGCTATGCGTCGCTCAGCCACGTCAATCCCAATGAGATCGATCGGCTCAAGATCGATCGCCGCTTCGTCCAGAACATCCATGAGAATGGCGACAACTCGAAGATCGTGCGCGCCATCACCGAGCTTGCCCGCGGCCTCGGCATATCCATCGTCGCCGAGGGTGCTGAAACCGAGGCCGAACTCGACTCGCTGATGGCGATCGGCTGCGACCAGGTACAGGGCTATTCCATCGCCTTCCCGATGCCGCAGGACAAGGCGCTGGAATGGCTGACCGCTCGCATGCCGAAGAAGGCCAAACTGCGGGTCTTGCAGGGCAGCCTGGCGTAACGGCCCGCCTTGACAACCAGCCGCCGAAATGGCGGCCTGTCGCAAGTGCAAGCGGATCGCTGGAACTTATGACATTCTTTCGGTTTGTCCTGGCGGCCGTTCTGATGTCCGCGCTGCCGGCCCATGGGGCTGATCGCACCATCTATCTCACCTTCGACGACGGCCCGCTGAACGGCACCAGTAACATCCTCGACGTGCTGCAGGCAGAGCAGGTTCCGGCAACACTGTTCATGGTCGACATGCATGCCGAGGCCAGTGCGTCCAACAAGGCGCTGGTGCGGCGCGCCGAGGCGATGCCGCTGGTGACGATCGGCAATCACAGCTACAGCCACGCCTATAATCACTACCGGCACTTCTATGGCGATACGGAAGGGGTGGTTGCCGACATGCTCATGGCGAATGCCGTGCTGGGCCTGAAGCCCGCGGTGCGTGCGCGACTGCCGGGGCGCGATGTGTTCCGGCTGCCCTCCATGTCAAAGGACGACAACTCGCTCGGGCCCGCGCAAACCGGCCGCGAGGACCCCGACTACGAGTTCGTCGCCGCTTCCGGCTTCTATCTCTATGGCTGGGACCACGAATGGGTGCACAAGGACAGCGGCGAGCCGGTACAGAGCGTCGATCATCTGGTCAGCGAGATCGATCATCTGTTCGGCTATGGCCACTTCGCCAAGCCGGGCAAGCTGATCCTCTTGATGCATGACGAGATGTTCCAGGACGGTTTTGACGGCAAGACGAAGCTTACCGACCTGATCACCGCGCTGAAGCTGCGCCACTACGCCTTCGGAGCGATCCCGAATTATGACAACTGAGCCAATGGTTCGGTGTTCCTAGCTTTCGACATTGTCGCGCAGCGCCGCCAGCACCTGCGCAAACTCCGCCAGGCGCTCGTCGGGCAGCCCCGTGCGAAGCCGCTTGTCGAAGGCAAGCGCGGCCTGGCGCAACGTCTCGAACAGCGCTTCTCCCGCTTGCGTCAATTCGACCAGATGGACCCGGCGGTTGACGGGATCGCGGCGGCGCGTCAGCAGGCCCTGTGCTTCCATCGCGTTCAGGTGGTGGGTCAGCGTCGCGCCCTGAATGCCGATCATGCCGGCGAGTTCGCGCTGATTGGCGAGTTCGCTCGACTTGACCGATAGCAGCGTGAGCCAGACCGGCAAGGTCCCGCCCGCTTCGACCAAAGCGGCGTCGAAGGCCTGGGCGACAAGCTTGGCGGTGCGGCCGAGATTCATGCCGACTGGCGGGCGTTCAAAGGGCGTCATTGCCGGACACTAGACGGTGTTTTTCCCAGATGGAACTGACTCCCGCTTTATACATTGACATCTAACTGTTAGATATCTAATTGTTAGATACCCTGCAGATGAGAGGAGAGCCGTCATGCAATATGTCTACATCGTCGTCATCGGTCTTCACGTCATGGCAGGGGTGTTCTGGGCCGGCACCACCGTCACGCTTGCCCGCGATCCCGAGATCAAGGCAGAACGCTTCATCCAGCCGCAGCTGGGCGCTGCCGGCATGGTTTTCCTGACCGGGGCGCTGCTGTGGTATTTCTTCCATGGCGCCTATTTCGGCTCGATGGAAATGGTGCTTGCACTCGGCATCCTCGCGGCTTTCGCCGCCGCCGGCGTGCTCGGCGCGATGGTCAGGGCGCCCAGCCGGCGGCTTGCCGGCGCCAATGCGGAAATCGAAACGCAACTGCGCGCCAGAATGGCCATGGGCGAACGCATCGCTGCCTGGCTGCTGGTGGTCACGGTGCTGTGCATGGCGATCGCCCGGATGGTCTGAGCATCGTCCGCGCCACAAAGCTTTGAGATCGCACGTTGCCGGCGGTGAGCCAACGACGTGCGGGCGCGCGGCCGGGCCGGCGTACATGGGCTCTCGTATGCAGGTCCGACCGCGCGCCACCGACGCCAACAATTGCGCCGGCCCGAGCGGGCCTTACGTCAGATCCGCAGGCCGAACCTGATGCCGTCATAGATGGCGGCGTGAATGTTACGCGAAGCGACCGCATCGCCGATGCGCAACAGCACGAAGCCTGCTTCGGGGTTGCGTGCCGGGAAAATGTCGCCGCCGCCGACCAGACGTTCATAGTCGATCGCACCGCCATTCTTCGAGAGCGGCTTCAGGCTGAGGTAGAGATCGTCGAGCGGCGCCGTGCCGTGCTCGACCACCACCTGGTCGACCCTGCGTTCCCCGCGCCAGCCATCGGCAAAATCCGAAGCGAGTTCGGCGACCAGTTGATTGCCCTCGCGCCGCACCGAGCGCAGGCGCGTGTTGATGGTGATGGTGACGCCTTTCTCCTGGAAAGCGCGCATATACGGCACGTGGTTCATGCCGCCCATTTCGGGGGCAAAGAAACGCTCCGGCGAAACCAGTTCCAGCCTCGCACCGCTGTTGGCGATCAGTTCGGCCGCACCCATGCCCTGATGGCCGCCATTGTCGTCAAAGAGCAGCACGTTCTCGGCGGGCTTGACGCTGCCGGCCATGATGTCCCAGCTCGACGTGACGAGATTGTCGCCGGCCGTCAGAGGCGGGTTTTGCGGTAGGCCGCCGGTGGCGACCACCACCACATCGGGCGCCAGTGCCAGAACATCATCCTTTTCCGCCCAGGTGTCGTAGCGGATCTCGACGCCGAGCCGGTCGAGTTCGGCCAGCCGCCAGTCGATGATGCCGATCAGCTCCTTGCGGCGCGGATTCTGCGTTGCCAGACGTACCTGGCCACCCGCTTGCGAGGATGCCTCCAGGATCGTGACTTGGTGGCCGCGCTCGGCTGCGACACGCGCCGCCTCCAGTCCGCCGGCCCCGGCACCGACGACGACGACTTTCCGCTTCGGCCCTTCGGTCTTGACGATGATATGCGGAATCTCAGCCTCGCGGCCGGTCGCCGCGTTGTGGACGCAGAGGGCCTCGCCGCCTTCATAGATGCGATCGAGACAATAGGTGGCGCCGACACAGGGGCGGATCTCGTGCTCGCGGCCCTCCATCACCTTCCTGATGATGTGCGGATCGGCAATATGCGCACGGGTCATGCCAACCATGTCTAGCTTGCCGGTGGCGATCGCATGGCGCGCGGTGGCGACATCGGAGATGCGCGCCGCATGAAAGGTCGGGAACTTCGTCGCCGCCCTCACCTCTCCGGCAAAATCGAGATGTGGCGAAGACCGCATGCCGGTAACCGGAATGACCTTGGTCAATGCCGCGTCGCTCTCGATCGAACCGCGGATGATGTTGAGGAAATCGACCTTGCCGGAGCCAGCCAGCCGCCTGGCGATCTCGATGCCTTCCTCCTTCGACAGGCCTTGCGAAAAGTCCTCGTCGGCGACCATGCGGATGCCGACGACGAATTTCTCGCCAACCGCTCCCCGCACCGCATCCAGCACCATGTTGGTGAAGCGCAGGCGATTTTCGAGCGAGCCGCCATACTCGTCGTCGCGATGATTGGTGGCCGGCGACCAGAAGCCATCCATCAAATGGCCGTAAGCCTCGAACTCGATGCCGTCGAGGCCGGCGGCCTGACAGCGCTGCGCGGCCGACGCATAGTCGGCAACGATGCGTTCGATGTCCCAGTCCTCGATGGTTTTTGGGAAAGCGCGGTGCGCCGGTTCGCGCACCGGCGAGGCCGAGAGCACCGGCAGCCAGTCGGCCTTGTTCCAGCCGGTGCGGCGACCAAGATGGGTGATCTGGATCATCACCTTGCAGTCATGCTCGTGGCAGGCCTCGGCGAGTTCGGCCAGCCAAGGCACGATGCGGTCATCATAGACATGCAGATTGCCGAAGGCAGCGGGACTGTCGCGTGAAACGATCGCCGAGCCGGCGGTCATGGTCAGCGCCATGCCACCTTTGGCCTTCTCGGCATGGTAGAGCCGGTAGCGTTGTTTCGGCATGCCGTCCTCGGAATAGGCCGGCTCGTGGCTGGTCGACATCACCCGGTTCTTCAGCGTCAAATGCTTGAGCTGGTAGGGCTGGAGAAGCGGATCGTTGCTGGTCATCGTCTTCCTGCGGTTTCAAATTGCGCTGGAGCAGCGGAGAGCTGCCGCATTTCCTATTTAAGCATCGGATTCGTCTGAAAACCGCTGCGCACGTTTCGGTCCGATGCTAATGAGCGGCAAATTCGAAGGAACCCCGCCCATGATCGACACCAAAACCCTTACCCAGCTCGGCGCGCACGTCGAGACGCCACAGAGCCCCGAAGCAGCGGTCCTGGAAACCGTGCCGTTTTCGCGCGGCGACGGCCCGCCGGCGATCGTGCGCTTCACCTGCCCCGAGTTCACCTCGCTGTGCCCGGTGACCGGCCAGCCGGATTTCGCCCATATCGTCATCGACTACGCACCCGATGCGGCTTTGGTGGAATCGAAGTCGTTGAAGCTGTTCATGACCTCGTTTCGCAACCACGGCGCCTTCCATGAGGATTGTACCGTCATGATCGGCCGTCGCATCGTGGCAGCAACCAAGCCGCTGTGGTTGCGCATAGGCGGCTATTGGTATCCGCGCGGCGGCATTCCGATCGACGTTTTCTGGCAGACCGGCGCTCCACCTGAAGGCGCCTGGCTGCCGGACACCGGCGTCGCCCCCTATCGCGGGCGCGGCTGAGCCCCCTCATTCGCACTGATACTGGCTGAGCGCCCATTCGCCGGTCACCGACAGAAGATCAGAAATCTTCCAGTCACCGCCAACCTTCTTGAGCTTCCATTCGAGACGGTGCTGGTGACCTTCGACAACGAACGCCACGACCACCTTGGCTTCGTCGTCGTTGACGGCCTCGACCGTGCGCAGGCTCCGGTCGATGGCGAGCTTGTCGTAGTCGGCGTTGTCGAGTGCCATGTTGGGGTCGAGGCATTCGCCCTCACCCGAAGCGCGCAGCGCGTCACTCTTGTCGAGCACGGTTTTCGCTGGATCGATGAAGTTCTTGCGTTCGGCTGGATCGAGTTCCAGCCCGGGATGTTCGTAAAAGGGCTTCACCACCGCCGTCGGCGATCCCGGCAGAACGGGCGCCGCCGGCGGCAACTCGACCGGCTTTTCCTGCGGCGCCGGCGTTGCGGCAGGAGGCGTAGCGTTGTTGTCTGGAGGCTGGCCGCCGGCGGACGGCGCGTTCGGCGGTGGTGAGCCGAACAGACCTTGAGCGGCGGCGGCGCAGGACCCAGTCAAAACGCACACGATCACCAGGGCCATAAGACGGGCCATCGCATCACTCCAGGCTTCGAACGGTCATGCGTTCAGGCCGGCGGAATGTCCAGCCTTTGGTCGTCGAAACCTGGTCACAAAGATGCAGAATTTGAGGAAGCCAACAAGCACGTCGAGGCGCACGGTTCGCGCGGCTGCCCGCGCGGAGCGTTCAAAAACAATCATTTCAGCGGAACCATCGGCGAATCAGGATCATCGGCAACGCAAACGACCCCAAAGCCTGCCGGCACCAAGAAACTTACAGCCATGTCTGGCTGGCGGGTTTGCGTATATTGTGCCAGTACCCTGGCAGGTTCCGTCAACAAGGAAGACCGTCTCTTGAACTATCTAGACGCCTTGGGGCTAACCCATGAAACGCTTCGGCCGGCCAACTATTGCGAGATCGGCTGCAGACTGGGCTATAGCCTGGCTCTGTCAAGAGTCCCGGCCATCGGCATCGATCCCGACTATGAGATCAAGGTCGCGTTGACCGCCCCCACGCGGTTGTTCAACACCACGAGCGACAGTTTCTTCGCACGCGACGACGTGGCGCAAATTCTCGGGGCACCCATCGATTTGGCGTTCATCGACGGGTTGCATCTTGTCGAATTCGCACTGCGCGATTTCATGAATCTGGAGAAGCATGCCAGCCCAGACAGCGTCATTGTCATTGATGACCTGCTGCCCCAGCACATGGATTACGCATCACGGCAACGCAACACAACTATCTGGACTGGTGATGTCTATCGCCTAATACCTATTCTTCGCCACTACCGGCCCGATCTGGACATCCGAGTTTATGATGTCGACATGAAGGGTTTCGGCCTGGTGACCCGGCTCGATCCGTCGTCGAACGTGCTCACCGCCAACTATGGCGCCATCGAAGCCGACATACTGGCTGGGAAGTGGTCATTTCCAACCGTCGCAGCCATCCGCGACCACATGCAACCACGCGCCACGGATCTGTTGGCTAACGATCTTGGGATCGTCGCGGCACAGCGCGCGGCCAAGGCTTCGATGCAATCGGACCGGCGCGCGGCGCCGGCATTGTCGCAGCGCAGGCCGCGCCTCTCGGTCATCATCTGTGCCTACGAGATGGCGCGCGAGGCCCCCCGCACGATCCTGTCCGCGACCGCTCCCTATCAGAAGGGACTGAGGTCGGATGAATACGAAGTCATCGTTGTCGACAACGGTTCAAGCACGCCGCTCACATACGACAATCTGCCGCCAAATGTGCAAATCGTAAGAGCACCAGACCCCAGGCAATCCCCGGTGTTTGCTCTGAATTGGGCTGCCCGCGAAATCGCCAAAGGGGAGATTTTGTTGTTTGCCATCGATGGCGCCCGCATATTCTCCGAACGGCTGATCGAGGAGACTGTAAAAGCTCATGACCGGATGGAGGATGCCTTTGTGTTCTCTCTGGCCTGGCACATTGGTCCTAAGGTGCAAATGGAGTCGGTGCCGGAAGGATATGGGGCAGAGATCGAAGACGGATTGATCCGTGCGGCGCGCTGGCCTGACGAGGCGGACGGGCTGTTCGGGATTTCGGTACTCGCCGGATCCTCAAGCAATGGTTTCTTCGGCGACATCACGGAAAGCAATTCTTTCTCGATAAGCCGCACGTCGTTCGACCGACATGGTGGCTTCGACGAACGTTTCACGTCCCCAGGCGGCGGCTTGGCAAATCTCGAGATATTTCGTCGCTACGTGACGCGCCCTGACGCGCGCAATGTCTGCCTGCTCAGCGAGGGGACGTTTCACCAGGTCCATGATTCGGTGGCGACCTCGGGCAAAAACAGGTGGGAGGCTTTTGCCGGCGAATACGAGGCAATCTTTGGCGGTCCCTATCTCAGACCTTCATATCATTGCTTTTATCAGGGAAAGCCCCGCGCCGGTATGGTTCCATTTATCCTGCAATCGCTTCAGGGTTGATTGCCGGTCGCCTGCGAACGCGATCGATCGGGTTTCAAGATGTTCCGTGCGGCTAAGCAGCCTGAAGGCTGCCAGCGCGGCGCCATGCAGCACCGAAACAAAGTGGCTAGATCTTTTCACCGTTTCACGGAAACGGCGAACTGCTCTAACTCTTTGTTTTGACGCAGTTCCCAGGGGAAAGCGCTACGCGCTTTTCCCAGGAAAACCGCACACACCTTTCCTGGAACTGTTCTCGCTGACGCACGCCCAAAGTCCGTGGAAAGCTTGGTCTTCAGGTCTTACTGCAGTCCACCGGACAGTGAGCACGGCCCGGTGGAATGATCTGTCATGCAACAAGAACGCTTATTGCAGCGGAGCGCCTCCAGGTCCAGGGAATGCCGTCAGCGGCGTGCCATCCGAGACATTTCCGGAAATCATGTTGTTCTTGAACGACTGCACCACACCCGATCCGCTAGCGCCGACACCGGTTAAGTTGGCGAACACGGTCGATCCGCCAAGAGTGACGATCGAACTGCCGGCGCCGCTGGCAGCCGCACCATTGGCATTCACGCCCACGCCGGCATTGGATGACACCGTCGTATTTGTTACCGTGGCGCGGACCGGGGAGGCTGCGGCAACCGTCTTCACGGTCACGCCGTTGCCGCCGTTCCCGCTGACCAGGCTAGCTGTCAACGCCATATTTATGGCCAAGGTGTTACCCGTCCCATCGACGGTGATGCCGGTGCCGTTGTTTGTGACCTCCGTTCGCGTGAACGCAGCGTTTATCCCAACGGCGCCGGTCGTCTTGATCAGAATGCCATTCGTGGCTGCCTCGGATATCCGGGTATTGCTGATATAGACTTCGGTAGGTCCGTTCGGCGCGACTTCCACGCCCTGGCCGGTGACCCGCTGGATGATCGAATCCTCGATATGCAGTTGGCCCTGACCAAGAAAGCGCACGCCATTTACGCCCGTGCCCACGCCATCGATATCCAGCCCCCTGAGATGCACAACGCTTCCAGCCGGAGCGTTGACAACGACGCCATTGGTTCCGGCGGAGAGAACCCCGCCTTCCGTATATACACAGTCGATCGTAATCGACTTGGTGATTGTCACCACACCGAAGCCACCTGGATCGAGGCAGTTGATCTCCCCGCTGACAGCCGTCTTCGAGATCGCGCCGGCAAAGGTCTTGCAAGGCGCCGTGCGGCTGCACGGATTGGCGTCGTCGCCGACGCCGGAAACCCAGGTCCGGGTCGCTTGAGCGGAAGCCGGCGTGGCGATCACCGCCATCGCCAAAGCGAGAAACAGCGATGATAATAGGTAGCCTAGAATTTTCATGATCATTCCCCCTAAATTGAACAAGAGATTCGTTCACAACCAAGCGGAGGAAGTCTAGCGCTTCGCCTTGTCAAAAGCAACGTGACGTCAAAACCGGATCGATGATTTGAATTTCTCGTGCGCGTGGCAATCCGCCAAGCTACGCAACCGCCATCATGCCATTGTTACATCGCCTTCACACTACATTCGAAGCGCTTGGCATTCCACGAAATTTAGAAAACTTCACGCGTCGGAGATGCCGAGCGCGACATGATTCCGCCGTTTCGACGCCCCCCCGGCCGGAACGGCCAACGCCCATGGCATCACTCCGGATCTTGGCCCGCCATGCATTCGAGCTGGCTCAGCGTCCAGCCGCTGGTCTTCGAAGCAATGTCCGATACCTTCCATTTGCCGTCGACCTGCTTCAGCGACCAGCGCATTTCGCGTTGCGAATCGTCTCCGTCCGAAAACAGCTTGAAGCTTGCCACCACTTGTGCCGCGTCGCCATCCACCGTCTCGGACAATTTCAGGGTTTTGGAGACGGTCTTCTGGTCGAAATCCTGCGCATCAAGACCGGGATCGAAGTCGATGCAGGCGACCTGGTCGGGATTCTTCTTGGTCGCCTGGTCGTTGAGATCGAACAGTTTCGTCACCGGCTCGACGAAACGATCCCGGTATTGTGCGTCGGCCTCGAATTTGACCGCCGGAACATAGAAGAACTTCACGGCGTCGGACGCCGGTCCGGCGAAGGCGGCCGCGGGCAAGGCTGTCGCGAGGGCGGCAAGGAGCACTGTCCGTCTCATGCAGGATCTCCGGCTTTTGATGGCTTGAAGCAATCAACACCACGCATCCTGCATACCGGCTTTTTTGCCGCTCATGAAGCCCCTGCCCGGCTCCTTTCAGCCGTCGAGCCAGACGTTCTGGAGGTCCATCTCGAAGGTCTGGTGGACGCCGTAGTTCTTCACCTTCTTGCTGGTGTGGCTATACAGCTTCTGCCAGAACGGCTGGATGATGACTCCGGAGTCCTGCAGGATCTGCTCGACGTCCTTCATCACCTCCTTGCGCTTGGCGACGTCGATCAGCGAGAGCGCCTGTTTGAGCTTGGCGTCGAAATCGGGATTGGAATAGGCCAACTCATTCCACGCCTCACCGCTGCGATAACCCAGCGCCAGCACCTGGACGCCGAGCGGACGCATGTACCAGATGGTCATCGAATAAGGATATTTCGTCCAGTCGTTCCAGAAGGTCGACCCCGGCAGCACCGTGCGCTTCACCTTGATGCCGGCATCGCGCAATTGACCGGCGATGGCGTCGCCGGTGTTCTTCTGCCAATCGTCCTCGATGGTGATCAGTTCGTGCTCGAAGTCGGCCTGACCGGCTTCCGCCATCAGTTTCTTGGCGCCGGCGGCGTCACGCTCCTTCTTGGGCAGGGGATAATATTCCGGATGGATCGGGCTGACATGATGGTTCTCGCCGACCGTGCCGCGCCCGGCATAGCCGAGCTGCAAGACGGCATTGTTGTCGACGGCCATCTGCAGCGCGTTGCGCACCCGCTTGTCGTCATAGGGCTTGTGCGTGATGTTGGTGCGGGCAACCAGTGTCGTTGCCGTCGCGACCTCGGATTTCTGCAGGCCCATCTTGTCGAGAATGTCGATGAAGTCGGCCGGGCTCTCGAAATTGAGGTCGATCTCGCCGGAATCAAAAGCGTTCACCGTGGCATTGAAGTCGGTGCCGTAGTCGACGAATTCGACGCCGTCGAGCGGCGTCTCGCCACCCCACCATTTGCCGTTCTCGCGGCGCTTCACCACCGCCTTCTGGCCTACATCGTAAGAGACGAGTTCGAACGGACCCGTCCCGATCGGCTTCTTGACCGGATCGGCGCCGTCGGCATCGAAGTTGCGGTGGACGACGAGCGCGGGATAATCGGTGAAGTTCGGGATCAGCGAAATGTCGGGTTCACTGAGCTTCAGCTTGACGGTGTGGTCGTCGACCTTGGTGATCGCGCCGTCCCGCGCCTTGCCGGTTTTTGCGTCGATCAGCGCGCCGACGCGTGCGGCCATCGAATTGCCGGCGACGCCTTTTTCGCACCAGCGCGCCAGATTGTAGGCGACGTCATCGGCATTGAAGGCATCGCCATTGTTCCAGGTGATGCCCTTGCGCACATGCAGGACATATTCGGTGGCGTCGTCGTTGATATCCCAGCTTTCGAGCAGCACCGGCTCGAAGGTGAATTGCCTGGTGTAGCGCACCAGCGGCTCCAGCCAGCTGCGCGAAATGTTGGCCAGTTCCACCCAGTCGTAGGTGCGCGGGTCCTTCTGCGCCTTGACCGACATCGAGACGCGCAGCGTGCCGCCCTTCTTCGGCTCCTCGGCCAGGGCCTGTCGCGGCGCGGCAAGGCCGATCATGCCATAGGCAAGAGCCGTCGATGCACCGAAGGCGCTCGCCAGCGCCAGGAACTCACGCCGGTCCATGCGGCCGGCGCGTGCCTCTTGCGCCATGGCCTCGATAGCGCTCGGGACGCGGTCGCCATTGCTTGTGAAAAATGTCATTTTCTTCCTCCCTTATGGTTCCCGTCGGGTCTTCGCCCTTTGGTCAACTCACCGTATCCGGCAGCTTCTCCTCGCGCCGCGCTATCAAATCCCTGAGACCTTCGGCAATACCCACGTCGAGCTTCGGTTCCTCGTAATCGGCAAGCATGTTGCGTGCTTTCTCGCGGCCGCGCGTGTCATGGTCCTTCGCCCCTTCGGCATTCCACTGTTCGTAGGAGTTGAAATCCATGATCGAGGGCATGAAGAAGGCGGACTCGAAATGTTCGAGCGTGTGCTGGGTGCCGAGGAAATGGCCCTGCGGTCCGACCTCGCGGATCGCCGCCATGGCCTCCTTGAAATCGTCGAAGGACACCCCGCCGGCGTATTTGTACCAGCCGACAAGCTGTTCGCAGTCGGTGGCGAATTTCGAATAGCCGCAAGTCAGGCCGGCCTCCAACCAGCCGGCGGAATGCCAGATGTAGTTGGCGCCGGACAGGATGGCGGCATGCATGAGCATGTTCAATTCGTATCCCGCCTGGGCGTCGTTCAGCTTCGAGCCGACATGGAAGCCGGACGTGCGCCACGGCAGCCGGTATTTCCGCGCCAGCGCGCCCATCAGATACATCATCTGGGCGGCTTCCGGCGTGCCGCCCATCGGCGCGCCGGTCTTCATGTCGACCGTGACCATGAACTGGCCGTAGATTTGCGGCGATCCTGGGCGGATAAGCTGGGTCAGCGCCACGCCGGCAAGCGCCTCGGCGTTGACCTGCGCCACCGCGCCGACGGCGGAAGCCGAGGTCGAAGCGCCGCACAGCGCGAAAGGCGCCAGGATCAGCGGCTGGTTGTGGCTCGCGTAGACCCGCATGGCGTCGATCATGGTGGCGTCCCATACCAGCGGCGAATTGCAGTTGGTGATTGCCACCAGCACAGGGTTGTCGCGGACGAACGCCTCGCCGAAGACGATGCCGGCCATTGCCATCGTGTCCTCGGCACGCTCCTTCGACGTCACGATACCCATGAACGGCTTGTCGGAATGCTTGAGCGCCGAGTGGATGATGTGCAGATGCCGTTTCGGCACCGCGATTTCCATCGGCTCGCAGATGACCGAACTCGAGGAATGCAGCGCCGGCGCCATATAGGCCATTTTGTGGAAATTGTTGAGGTCGGCGAGCGTGCCGTAGCGCCTGACATTGTCGAGGTCGCGGACGTAGGGCGCGCCATACATCGGCACGAAAATCGAGTTCTTGCCGCCGACGCGCACCGTGCGCTCGGGGTTGCGCGCATTGAGCGTGAACTCCGACGGAACCTTCGAGACGAGTTCCATCAACAGCGCGCGATCGATGCGGACGCGCGTCTCCCTGACATCGGCACCGGCCGCCTTCCAGAGCTCGATCGCGCCGTCGTCGCGGAATTCGCAGCCCACCTCCTCGAGGATCTTGAGCGATTCCTCGTGGATCAGTTCCACCGCCTCGTCAGGCACGATCTCATAGACGGGGATGTTGCGCACCAAGGTCGGAAAGGAAGCGATCGGTGCGCTTCTGAGCGCCTTGCGGCCAAGACGGCCACCGCCGCGGCGGTGGGTCTGTTCGGTCAATTCGACGGCCGGTACGTTCATGGAGCCTCCTTCTTCCCGCCACCACGTTAGCGACCCGAAATATGGCTGTGACGCTGGAAAATCCTGATCTTCTGTATAAGCTGTGCTTATGCGAAGCCTGCGCCACCTTCTGCCCTCCGCCGGCAGCCTGATCGTCTTCGAGGCGGCCGGCCGGCTGTCGAGCTTCACCGCCGCCGGGCGCGAGCTCGGCATGACGCAGGCCGCCGTCTCCTACGCGGTGCGCGGGCTGGAGGAGCAGCTCGGCGCCAAGCTGTTCCAGCGCCGCCATCGGCAGGTCAGCCTGACCGAAGCCGGCGAACGCTTCCACGCCGATGTCTCGCTGGGGCTATCGCATATCCGCAAGTCGGCCGAGGATCTCCGCCTGCAGGCGACCGGTGGCCATGTGACGCTTGCCGCGTCGACCGCCTTCGGCTCGTTCTGGATGATGCCGCGCCTGCAGCAGTTCCGTGACGAATTGCCGGGCATCGATCTGCGCATCCAGACCGCCGACCGCGACCTCGACATCATCGCCGAAGGCATCCCGCTGGCGGTGCGCGGCGGCGAGCCCCGGGACTGGCCGGACTACCATTCGCTGCCGCTTGCCGATGAGGAGATTTTCCCCGTCGCCGGCACCAGCTACCTGGCCAAGTTCGGCATGCCGAAGACCGTGGGGGAATTGGCGACGCACCGTCTCATCCATCTCGAGGAGCCGTATCGCGAGGCGGCGAGCTGGGACGAATGGTTCCAGTCGGCCGGCGGCAGCCTCGGCGACACCGCACGCGGCCTGCGCATCAATGATTATGGCCTGGTCATCCAGGGCGTGATGGAGGGGCAAGGAATCGCGCTCGGCTGGCGGCACCTTGCCGAGCGGCTGCTGGCGACGGGACTTCTGGTGCAGGTGACGGACCACGTGCTCAAGACCGGCAAAGCCTTCTATATCGTCTGGCCGAAGAACCGGGAACTCAGCGACAATGCCCGCAAGGTCAGGGATTGGCTGGCCGCGCAGGCATAAAACCGTTTCACGGTCCCACGCAGTTCGCCCTCGCCGGCACCACACGAATCCGCCTATACTGTCGCCATGCCCATTCGCCAGCTTTCCGAAACGATGATCAATCAGATCGCCGCCGGCGAAGTCATCGAGCGTCCGGCGAGCGTGGTCAAGGAACTGGTCGAGAATGCACTTGATGCCGGCGCCTCGCGCGTGGAAATCGTCACCTCAGGTGGCGGGCTGAACCTGATCCGCGTCACCGATGACGGCTCCGGCATCCCCCAACAGGAGTTGGCGCTGGCGATTGCGCGCCACTGCACCTCCAAGCTCGCCGAGGATATCAACGACATCCGCTCGCTCGGCTTTCGCGGCGAAGCGTTGCCCTCGATCGGCTCGGTGTCGCGGCTGTCGATTCGGTCGCGCACGGCGTTAGGCGACAGCGCCGCCGAAATCGGCATCGAGGGCGGCCGCGTCCTGCCCGTAAGGCCTGCGGCGGCCAATCGCGGGACCACGGTCGAGGTGCGCGACCTGTTCTTCGCCACGCCGGCGCGGCTCAAATTCATGAAGGGCGAGCGGGCTGAAAGCTCGGCGACCAGCGATGTCGTCAAACGCATCGCCATCGCCTTTCCGGCCGTGCGGTTCACGCTCGCCGGCTCTGACCGCTCGACCCTGGAATTGCCGGCGACCCATGACAGTCCGGAAGGCAGCCTGCGCCGCGTTGCCCAGGTGATGGGGGCGGAATTTCCCGACAATTCCATCGCCATCGACGCGATGCGCGAAGGCGTGCATCTGACCGGCCATGTGTCGATCCCGTCCTTCACCCGCGCCAACGCGCTGCAGCAATATGCCTATGTCAATGGCAGGCCGGTGCGCGACAAGCTGATCGCCGGCGCCATCCGCGGCGCCTTCGCCGATGTGCTGCCGCGCGACCGCCACGCGGTGACGGTGCTGTTTCTTTCGCTCGATCCGGCCATCGTCGACGTCAATGTCCACCCGGCCAAGGCCGATGTGCGCTTCCGCGATCCGGGCCTGGTGCGCGGGCTGATCGTCGGCGCCATACGCCAGGCATTGGCCGATGCCGGCATTCGCTCGGCCACGACGGGAGCCGCAGGCATGATGGCGGCATTCCGGCCGGGTGCCGCACCCTACAGTCATGGCGGCCCGGCCAATGGCCATCGCAGCTACGAAGCAGCATTCCATGCATCCGGCTCCACCGGTTTCGATCCCTCACGCTCACCGCAGCGGCCGCTCGACATGCAATTCGAGGGTGCGGGCTTCGAACGCGCCAGCGCAAAGAATGGCGGTTTTGGCGAACCCGACCAGGCGGCTTTCGATACCGGTCCGCTTGCCAGCGCCGATGCGCGCGCCGGGCAGAGCGAGGCGGCGGAGACGCTGCTCGGCACGGTGCTCGGTGCGGCCCGCGCCCAGGTGCATGAGAACTACATCGTTGCCCAGACCAGGGATTCGCTCGTCATCGTCGACCAGCACGCCGCGCATGAGCGGCTGGTGTACGAAGCGCTGAAGAACGCGCTGCATTCGCGCCCCGTGCCCTCGCAGATGCTGCTTCTGCCTGAGATTATCGACCTGCCGGAAGAGGATGCCGAGCGGCTCGCCATGCATTCCGAAACGCTCGCCCGCTTCGGCCTCGGCATCGAGCGTTTCGGCCCGGGCGCCGTTGCCGTGCGCGAGACGCCGTCGATGCTGGGCGAAACCAATGTCCAGCAATTGGTGCGCGACCTCGCCGACGAGATCGCCGACAACGACACGGTCGAGACGCTCAAGGAGAGGCTGGACAAGATCGCCGCCACCATGGCCTGCCACGGCTCGGTTCGTTCCGGCCGGCTGCTCAAGGCCGAGGAGATGAACGCGCTGCTGCGCCAGATGGAGGCGACGCCCGGTTCCGGCACCTGCAACCACGGGCGGCCGACCTATATCGAGCTGAAGCTGGCCGATATCGAGCGGCTGTTCGGGCGGCGGTAAGCCTGTGGGCGGCGAACAGACGGTCCGGTTCCGGTTCGAAGCCGAGGTGATCCACTGGAGGGGCCCTTCGCCATACTTCTTCGCGCCGATACCCGAGCAGCATTGCGACGAGATCAAGAAAGTCGCGAAGTTCGCGACCTATGGCTGGGGGGTGATACCTGTCGAGGCGACTATTGATGGCTTTATGTTCGCCACATCCCTGTTTCCCAAGGGCGGAAGCTACCTTTTGCCCCTGAAGGACGACGTCCGGCGCCAGTGCAATCTAACGGCAGGCGATTCGATTTCCGCTTCCATCGCGATACACCTTCGCGGCCGATAACGCGGCCCGCGGGCGATCCTCTTGATCGATGGTCTGGCGCGGCTCTCGTCTTGATTCGGGAAAGGCAGCCAACCCTTTGGTCTAACGCTTCAAATTCACTACGATGACGCCGCCGAGTGCCAGCGCGCCGCCGAGGATGCCGAGTAGCGTCGGCACTTCGCCCAGCCAGAAGAAGCCGATCAGGGCAGACATAGGCGAAACCAGATAGAGGAAGTTGGAGGCACGGGCGGCCGGCAGACGCGACAGCGCGGTTGCCCAGGCGGCATAAGCGATCAGGCTGGGCACGATGCCAAGAAAGATGACGGCGCCGAGACCGGCGGTGTTGGCCACGGCTGCCTGCGCGAAACCGCTCGGCAGAAAGGGGGACAGGCAAAGTGCGCCAAGAATCATATTCGAGGCCGAGATGGTCAGCGGGTGATGGCGGGCAAACAGGGGCTTCTGGACGATAGTGTTGACGGCCGAACAGAGCGCGGAGCCAAGCACGAGCAGTGCACCAGCATTGAAATGCAAGCCTTGTCCGTCTGACATTGCTATGACGCCGATGCCGGCGAAGGATATCGCCGTGCCAGCCCAGGCCCACCTTGAAAAGCGCTCGCCGAGCAGCGCCATCGCCATGATGGCGGTGAAGATCGGGCTGACATTGATGATGAAGCCGGCGGCTCCCGCCGAGACGGTCAGCTCGCCGAAATTGAGCATGACAGTGTAGAGCGCGACGAAAATTGCCCCGCCAAAGACGAGGCGCCACACCTCGTCGAGCCTGGGCAGTGCCGGGCGCTTGACGGCAAGGAAGATCGCCGCCGGCACCGCGGCGATGGCAAAGCGCAGGGAGCCCAGTTCCAGCGGCCCGAAGGCGGCAAGGCCGGCGCGGATGGCCGGAAAAGCGGAGGCCCAGCCGACCACCGTCAGCGCCACGGCGATGGCGGCCGTGGTGTCCATCCGCTGTGTCTGATTCAACGTGCCCGTCATCGCGCTCATCTCACCGTCCTCATGCTGTTCCCGTCCTGGAGGCCACAAAACGCCTTTTCCCGCCTGTTGACAAACGACCAAATCGAGGATCACCTGTGACTATGGATCACAGCTCAGACACAATGGTGCCGCTCGAAACCCTGCGTGCCTTCGACGCGGCGGCGCGAACCGGCAGTTTTTCGGCGGCCGCTGAAAAGCTCAACATCACCCATGGAGCCATCAGCCGGCAGATTGCCAAGCTCGAGGACTGGCTGGGCCTGAAAGTGTTCGATCGCGGTGCGCGCGGCGTAACGCTGACGATCGAAGGCAACCGGCTGCATCTGCGCACGTCGGAGGCTTTCGCGCTGATTTCGAGCCATTCCGACCGCTGGGTCGAGCCGCGCGGCACGGCGGTGGTGCGGCTGACCTCGATCCCCTCGGTGAGCGGGCTGTGGCTGATGCCGCGCATGGCGGCACTGGAAAACAATCCCACCAAGCTGCGCATCGTGCTCGATGTCGACATCCGCCAGGCCGACCTTGCCGATGAAGGCATCGATCTGTCGATCCGCTGCGGCCGCGGCGGCATTCCCGGCCGCGTCTCGGTGCAGCTGTTCGAGGAGCATGTCTTTCCTGTCGCGTCACCGGAACTGGCTCGCGAGATCGGTCGCGGCGACCCGGCCCGGTTGCTCAAATTCCCGCTGATCAACGATTCCGACGCCTCCGGCTGGCGCGCCTGGTTCGCCGCGCAAGGCATGGATTATCGCCCACGTCCGCAAGATCGCCGCTTCGAGGACTACAATCTGGTGCTCGACGCTGCCGCCTACGGGCTCGGTATTGCGCTGGCGCGTCCGCCGCTGACCGGGCATCAGTTGCAGTCAGGCCGAATCACCGCGGTCGACGAGCGCACCGCGCTCAATCCAGTGTCCTATTGGCTCGACCGGCCGCTGGGGCGGCCACGCACCGCAGCGGCCGACCTTGCCCGCCGTATCGCGCAGCAGGCCGGATTGGCGCCGGACAAGATCGAGGCGTTCATCGAAGCCGAGCGATAGGTCTGCCGGCCTATCTCCGATTCGTTCAGCGAAGCAGCAGCAGAACGAATCCGAACATCATTGCCAACAAACCGGTTATGATCGAAACAAAGCCGATCCTCACCAGCAGGCCCTCGGGATTGGGTGTCGCGGCGGCGTGAGATTGATTGGCTGGCCTTCGCCGTCCCGACGGCATCCCCATGGCGGCGGCGTTTTGCGGCACCGGAACCTGCTGCGGGATAAACGACAGCAAGGACACCCCGGCGGCCCTGGCGGGTGCGTTGTCATTGGCCGTTACCGAAGGCGGCACGGCGCCGCGCTGCGTTTCGGCTTCGGGCGCTGTTCTCCTCGCCACGGTCGTTGCCAACACCGCCTCGTCGCGTGTGTCGAGTTGGGCCTGATAGGCCTCCACGATGCCGGGAGAAGCAATCTGCTGCGATTTGACGGCCATCGGCGCCGCCGGCATCGCCAACAAAGCGGGCGCCGTGCGTTGGGCGAACAAAGAGGGCGCGGCGGGCTGGACCAGTTCCCTGACCAGCGCCGTCCTGACCGGATCGGCTTTCGCCGACGGCACGGGTTGCGGCGTCATCGCCTCCTTGAGCAAGGAAGCCAGGCGGGCGGAAGAAATATCCATCATGCCCCCGATAAAAGCGCTTTTCGCACCTGTCCTAGCGCCTCAGCATTGTCCGAGGCTTGTCGCAAGCTTGACCTTGGCGGCGATTTGTGGCGATGAAATCTGTATGAACCTCGGCACCACCGCATGATGAACCGTTTCGAAGGCCCGGGCGGCAAGGAAGCCCGCATCCGCTACCTGGATGGCGATTTCCAGGTCACCAGCCCCGGCTCGTTCGTGCGTTGCGCGGTGACCGGGGAAAACATTCCCTTGGATGAGCTGAAATACTGGAGCGTCGCCAGGCAGGAGCCCTACGTCAACGCCACCGCTTCGCTGCGCCGCGAGATCGAGGTGCATCCTGAGCTGCGCAAGCGCAGCTAACCCCTCAGCTTGCGCTGCCGCCAGGCATCGAGCGTTTCCTCGATGATGCGTTCGGGCACATGGTCGAGCTCGAAAACCGTGTCGATTTCCATCACATCGAGCCTGTCGAGAAAGTCCTGTGAGGCGCCGTGGCGCAACCGGGCGGCGTCCTTGGCCGTGGTGATGAGAACCAAGCCTTCGGCGCGCGCCGTCACCGCCAGTTCGGCGAGTTCGTCCTCGGCGTAGAAATGATGGTCCGGAAAGGGTTTTGAGAGGGCCACCTCGCCGCCGGCCTCGCGCACCGTGTCGAAGAATTTGTCGGGATGGCCGATGCCGGCGAAGGCGAGGAACCGTTTGCCGGCAAGCCCGGCCTTGCTGCTGGGCTCGGTATGCGCCTCGAAGATCGGCCGGCCGGCGCGCGCCGCCTGGCGCACCACGGCGTCTGCGGCGGTGCCCTCGCCCATCTTCAACAGCCCGCTGGTGAAGACCAGCTGGTCAACGATCTTTGCCCTCAGCGGACCGCCCGGAATGACGCGGCCATTGCCGATGCCGTAGCGGGCGTCGACCACGATCAGCGCGTAGTCGATATGGATGCGCGCGCTCTGAAAGCCGTCATCCATGATCAGGAAATCGCAGCCGTGCTTCGCCATGAGCAGCCTGGCGCCGGCGGCGCGGTTCGGCGTCACCGCGACCGGCGCGTGTTCGGCCAGAAGCAGCGGCTCGTCGCCGACATGCTTGGCGGCATCGTGATGGGCATCCACGACATGCGGCTCGGCGAAGGAGCCGCCATGGCCGCGCGACAGGAAACCGGGCTTCAGCCGCATGCGCTTGGCCTGTTGGGCGAGCGCGATAGCGACCGGCGTTTTGCCGGTGCCGCCGACGGTGAAATTGCCGACGCATAGGACCGGCGCCTCGATCTTCTCGCGCCTGGCCCGCCGCATGCCGCGCCCGGCGACCATCGCATAGACCGCCGACAGCGGCGACAGCGCCAGGACTTTCCAGTCCGGCTCTTCCCACCAGAATGGTGGTGCTTCGGAGGCCACGCTAGCGCCCGTTGGCGCCCTTCAGGCGCGACTTGACGACCAGCGGCTGGATGTAGGGTTCGAGCGATTTCAGCGTGCGTGCCAGCGCGCCGCGCATCTCGTCCACGGTCGCCACCCCTGCCGCCATCATCTCGTGGCGCGCCACTTCGTTGGTCAAAAGGAAGTTGACGGCGCCGGCCAGCATGTCGCGATCACGCACCAGCTTGGCGCCGCCGCTGTCGATCAGCCGCTGATAGGCCTCGCGGAAATTCTGCACATTGCGGCCCGCCAGAACCGCTGTGTCGAGCATGGCCGGTTCGAGCGGATTCTGCCCGCCCTCGGAGGTCAGCGAGCGGCCGACGAAGGCGATTTCGGTCAACCGCAGATAGAGCCCCATCTCGCCGATCGTGTCGCCGAGCAGGATATCGGTGTCGGGCCCGATACGGTCGCCCTTGCTGCGCCGCGCGACCTTCAGCCCCATGCCGGAAATCTGCGCGGCAAGGCTTTCCGCGCGATCGGGATGGCGCGGAACGACGATCGTCAGCAGGCCGTGGTGACGCTTGTGCAGCGTCGCATGGACTTCCGCCGCGACCACTTCCTCGCCGTCATGGGTCGAGATTGCCGCCCAGGTCGGGCGGCCGCCGATCTGCCGCTGCAAGGAGGCCAATACCCGTTCGTCGACCGGCGGCGGGTTGGTGTCGACCTTGAGGTTGCCGGAAACGGTGACCGGCCGGGCGCCAAGCGCGCGAAAACGCTCGCCGTCGACATCGGACTGGGCAACGACATGGGCGAGATTCTCGAACAGCGCCTCGGCGATGTTGGCGCGTTTCTTCCACGAAGTGAAAGAGCGGTCGGACAGCCTGCCATTGACCAGTACCTGCGGCACGTGGCGCGCGCCAAGCTCGAGGATGGTCATCGGCCAGATCTCGGATTCAGCGATAATCGCCAGGTCCGGCTGCCAGTGATCGAGAAACCGGCTGACCGCCGGCTTAAGATCCAGCGGCACATATTGGTGGATGATGCGGTCGCCGAGCCGTTCGTCGGCGACCTGGGCCGATGTCACCGTGCCGGTTGTCAGCACGATGTTGACGCCGTAGTCGAGAATGCTTTCGACCAGCGGCACCACGGCTATGGTCTCGCCGACGCTCGCGGCATGGATCCAGATCACGGGCCCTTCGGGACGCGGGCGGCCGGCGACGCCGTAGCGCTCGCGGCGACGGTGGCGGTCTTCCTTGCCACGCGAGGTGCGCCAGGCGACATAGGGCCCGACCAGCGGATAGGCTGCGGCACCGGCGAAACGGTATGCCGTCAGCATGGCGCGCGCCCAGCGACCGCTCATCGCCGGCCATCCACGAGACGGTAGGCCTCGGCCGTCGCGGCATTGAGAGCGGTGGTGATTTCCTGGCGCTTGCGCTCCATTTCGGCGTCATCGGCGTCGGCCGCGACAAAGATCGGCGCGCCGATGGTCACGGCGGAACGGCCGAAAGGCAGGTTGATGGTGGTCTTGTCCCAGCTCTTTTGCAGCACCTTGCGACGGCTGGTGGCGATGGCGACAGGCAGCAGCGGCCGGCCAGAGAGGCGCGCCAGGAGAACGATACCGAGCCCTGCGTCGCGCGGCGTGCCATGCGGAATGTCTGCGATCATGGCGACGTTCTTGCCGGCGGTGAGCGACTTTTTGAGGGCAATCAAGGCCTTGGCCCCACCCTTGTCGAGATGCCGGGCATTGTCGCGCCCACCGGAACCGCGCACCGCCTCGATGCCGAATTTCTCCAGCATCAGCGCATTGAGCTCGGCATCGGCGCTGCGCGACACCATGGCGACCAGCGGCTTGCGCTTGGGGTAGTAGGCCGGCGTCAAAAGATGCTGGCCGTGCCACAGGGCGATGATGCCTGGCTCGAATTCGGCATAGGCGCCGCCCGAAAAGCGCGCCGAACCGGCGACCAGGGGACTGGTCAGGCGAACCAGGCGGACGAACTGTGCGAGCAGGCTGGCAATGGCGTTCTTGACGAATCGCGACTGCGCGAGCGGCTCGCGCACCTTGCGCCAGAACGTCTTGGTCGCGCGGCTGCCGCCCCTGCCAGTCGGCGCGGCGTCGCTGGCTGGCCCTTTCGCCAGGTCATGCTCCATCGAAGTCAACCGGCAGCCTTGTTGTCGGGGTCCAGCAGACGGTGCAGATGAACGACGAAATAACGCATATGGGCATTGTCCACGCTGGCTTGCGCCTTGGCCTTCCACGCCGTGTGCGCGGATTGATAATCGGGATAGATACCGACAATGTCGAGCCCGTCGAGATCGCGGAATTCGGTGGTCCCAAGCTTCTTCAGTTCGCCGCCGAACACCAGATGCAAAAGCTGTTTCTTCCCGTCTTCCGCGGTCATGTCGGTCCTTCACATATTGTGAGTTTGTGACAGGTCTAGACCAAAGCCGCCGACTTTGGAACCTGCGAATGTGCTTTCACGCGTCCAGCCCGGCGATGACATCGACGAGCACCGCCAGCAACTCACCGCTGCCGGCCGCGAGCGCGCCGTGGCGGGTCACCTCGCCGGCATAGAGCGGCGCGCGGCCATGCGGGTCGAGCAACTGGCCGCCGGCCTCGCGCAGGATCAGATCGGCGGCGGCGATGTCCCAGTCATGCGCATTCGGCTTGACGAAGGTGGCGTCGAGCGTGCCGTTGGCGATCATCGCCAGGCGATAGGCAAGCGAGGGGCTGTAGGGCGCCCGTACCAGCCGCTTCTGCCAGCCGGCCGGCATCAGGTCGATCAGCTGCTTCACCCCTGAAATCTCGGCCTTGTCGCCAAGCGTACGCACGCCGATGCGCTTGCCGTTGCGGAATGCGCCCTGGCCGGGCAGCGCCCAGTAGGTCTCGTCCATTGCCGGGCATTCGAGCACGCCGGCAAGCGTGCGGCCCTCTTCGACCACGGCAACGCTGACGCACCAAGTGCGCTGTCCCTCGAGGAAGCCGCGCGTGCCGTCGATCGGATCGACGACGAAGGTGCGGCGTGCTGAAAGCCGCGCCGGATCGTCGACTGTCTCTTCCGACAGCCAGCCATAATCCGGCCGCGCCGCCAGCAGCGTGCCGCGCAGATAGGCGTCCGCTGCATGATCGGCTTCGCTGACCGGCGAGGTGCCGCCCTTCATCCAGACCTGTGGGCTGTTGCCGAAGTACTGCATGGCGATCAGGCCCGCCTCGCGGGCGGCATCGCGCAACAGCGGCAGATCCCCAATGGTGCCGGAGGGGGCAGCGGTCAGTTCAGGCTCCGGCAAGGGTCATGCCTTCGATCAGGAGCGTCGGCGCGGCGGTGCCGAAATTGCGGTCGAGGTCATTGGCCGGCACCATGTTGAGGAACATCGTCTTCAGGTTCGAGGCAATGGTGACTTCGGCGACCGGATAGGCCAGTTCACCGTTCTCGATCCAGAAACCGGAAGCGCCACGGCTGTATTCGCCGGTCACCATGTCGACGCCCTGGCCGAACACTTCGGTGACGTAGAAGCCGCTCTTGAGCGACTTGATCAAATCCTCCGGCGAGCGTTCGCCCGGCTCGATGGCGAGATTGGTGGAGGACGGCGAGACGGAAGAGCCGCTGCGTGAGCCGCGGCCGTTGGTGATCAATCCCAGTTCCCGCGCCGCCGAGGTCGACAGGAACCAGTGGTTGAGCACGCCCTTTTCGACCATGAGAAGCTTCTCGCCCTCGACGCCCTCGCCATCGAACGGGCGCGAGGCCTGGCCACGCGGCCTGAGCGGCTCGTCTGTGACGGTGATGGCCGATGCGGCCACCTGCTTGCCCATCATGTCGCGCAGGAACGAGGTCTTGCGCGCAACGGACGCGCCGTTGATGGCGCCGGCAAGATGGCCGGCGATGCCACGCGCCACGCGCGGGTCGAACACCACGTCGACCGGCCCGGTCGTCGCCTTGCGCGCGCCGATGCGGCGCACGGCGCGTTCCCCGGCCTTGCGGCCGATATCTTCCGGCGCGTCGAGATCGGCAAAATGCTGGCGCGAGGAAAATTCATAGTCGCGCTCCATGCCGGTGCCCTCGCCGGCGATGACGCTGGCCGAGCGCGAGAAGCGCGAGCCGACATAGTGGCCGATGAAGCCGTGCGAGGTGGCCAGCACGATACCGCCCAGCCCGGCACTGGCGCCGCTGCCGGCCGAATTGGTCACGCCCTTGACGGCAAGTGCCGCCGCTTCGGCCGCAAGGGCTGCTTCCTTCAACTGGTCGGCCGACACTTCGGTGGCGTCGAACAGGTCGAGATCGCGCATTTGCCTCGCCAGCAGCGCCGGATCGGCCAGACCCTGATTGGGATCCTCGGGCGAGACCTTCGCCATGGCAACGGCGCGCTCGGCCAGTGCGCGCGGGTCGGATGCGGCAGTGGCCGAGACGCTCGCCACTTTCTGGCCGACGAAGACGCGCAGCGAGACATCCTCGGCCTCCGACGATTCGGTGGCCTCGACCTTGCCGAGCCGTACCGACACGCCGGTGGAGCGGCCGCGCACGGCAACCGCATCGGCGGCATCGGCGCCGGCCTTCTTGGCGGCCTCGACCAGCGACGCGACGCGGTCGGTCAGTTTTTTAGCGTCTGATGTATCGGCCATGCCTGTGATCCTGCTTGTCGCGGCCAGCTTGCGGCCGCGCCCCCCATCTATTGTTCCGGTCCGGCTTGTGCAATGGCACAGGCTTCAATCAAAATGCATCGCCACATGGTTCCCGTCGCGAACCCTGTGACGCAAAATCAGCCCGCAGCCCGCACGGAGCATCCTTCATGACGCCTTTCCATCTCGCCTTCCCGGTCCGTGATCTCGATGAAACCCGCACTTTCTATGGCGAAGTGCTGGGCTGCGCGATCGGCCGCTCGTCGGCGACCTGGGTGGACTTCGATCTTTACGGCCATCAGATGTCGGCGCATCTGCGGCCGCAGGCCGCGCAAGCCGCCAGCGACGGCAAGGTCGACGGCATTCTGGTGCCGATCCCGCATTTCGGCGCCGTGCTGCTGATGGACGACTGGCGGCGCCTGGCGACCGGGCTGGAAGCGCGCGACGACATAGACTGGCTGGAACGGCCAATGGTCCGCTTCAAGGGCGAGCCCGGCGAACAGGCGACCCTGTTCATCCGCGACCCCTCCGGCAACGCCCTGGAATTCAAGGGTTTTCGCTCGCTGGAGCAGGTTTTCGCGCACTGAGGTTGGGCACTACGCTGCCTGTGGCTCAAGAGCCGGCGACCGGCGTCCAGATCACGTCCTCTACTTTCTGGGCGCCGGTGGCCAGCATCGCCAGGCGGTCGAAGCCGAGGGCGATGCCGCTGGCCTGCGGCATGATGGCAAGGGCGGCGAGAAAATCCTCGTCCAGCGGATAACGCTCGCCATAGATGCGCTCTTTCTCGTCCATTTCGAGGATGAAGCGACGTCGCTGCTCCTCGGCATCGGTCAGTTCGCCGAAGCCGTTGGCGAGTTCGACGCCGCAGCAATAGAGCTCGAAGCGCTCGGCGACGCGCGGGTCGCGCGGGCTCGGCCGGGCAAGCGCCGCCTCGGCGACCGGGTATTCGCACAGGATGGTGGCGCGGCCGAGGCCGAGATTAGGCTCGATCTTTTCCACCATCACGCGGCTGAACAGGTCGGCCCAGCTGTCGTCGGGCGCCGTGCGCAGGCCGGCCTTGGTCAAGGCGGCGTACAGCGCGTCCCGGTCGGTGCCGACATCGGCGGCGACAGTGGCCAGGAGATCGATGCCGGCGTGGCGAGAAAAGGCGTCCGCCACCGTCAGCCGTTCCGGCTCGGCGAACGGATCGCAGTCGCGGCCCCGGAAGGAAAGGCGCGCCGCCCCTGCCCGCGTCGCGGCCAGCGCCAGCAGATCGGCGCAATCGCGCATCAGGCTCTCATAGGTCTCGCCCACCCGGTACCATTCGAGCATGGTGAATTCGGGATGATGCAAGGGGCCGCGCTCGCGGTTGCGGTAGACCGGACCGAGGCTGAAAATGCGCTGTTCACCTGCGGCGAGCAGCTTCTTGCAGGCGAATTCCGGCGAGGTGTGGAGATAAAGCGGCGCACGCGCGCCGTCCGGCCCGACCGCTTCCGTGGCGAAAGCCGCCAGATGCGCCTCATTGCCGGGCGAGACCTGCAGCGCCGCCGTTTCCACCTCGATGAAATCGTTGCGGGCAAACCAGTCGCGCAGAGCGGCCGTGAGGCCGTTGCGCAGCATCAGGCGCGGGCGCCGGTCGGCGTGAACGTCAGGCGTCCACCAGGGCGAAGCGGCGGTCATGGGCGATTTGAAGGCGTGCGGGCGCGCGCCATGTCAGTTTGCAGTGAGGGCTGGCGGTTCGCGCCAAGATGCGCTACCAGCGCCGCACAAGCCGGCAAACGCCCACTAACTCTCGCAGGATTTAAAACCGTGGTGAAAGTCATCGCCAGTTCGCTCCGCAAAGGCAATGTCGTCGACAAGGACGGCAAGCTTTATGTGATCCTCTTTGCCGAAAACATCCACCCAGGCAAGGGCACGCCCGTGACACAGCTCGACATGCGCCGCATCGGCGACGGGGTGAAGGTTTCGGAGCGCTACCGCACCACCGAGCAGGTGGAGCGCGCCTATGTCGAGGAGCGCGAGCACACCTTCCTCTACGCCGACGGCGAAGGCTTCCACTTCATGAACCCGGAAACCTACGACCAGGTGGCGGTGAGCGAAGCCGTGGTCGGCGACGCAGCACCCTATCTACAGGAAGGCATGCCTGTGCAGGTCTCGCAGTTCAACGGCATCGCGATTTCCCTGGTCCTGCCGCAGCGCGCCACCTTCGAAGTGGTCGAAACCGAGCCGACGACCAAGGGCCAGACGGCATCGTCCTCCTACAAGCCCGCCGTGCTTTCGAATGGCGTGCGCACCGCAGTGCCGCCGCATATCGCGCCGGGTACCCGCGTGGTGGTGATGACGGCGGATGGGTCCTATGTGGAGCGAGCGAAGGACTGAGGGTTACTCGGCGCGTCAGCGAAGCACTACTGCTTGAAGCAATGCTCGCGGTGCCATTGCAAGAAATGAGGATGCGGGCGTTCGAGCGGCCGGCGAGGCGGAAGCGCACGGCGGGTCTTGTTCACGAACCCTTGCACGCTCTCGAGGTCATTGACCTGCCGCGAGATCAGGATTTCCAGATCGTCGGAGAGGCTGATCAATCCGCGATCGAACATCCAATGCGCAGTACCTGATAATGCGAGCCCATTGTTGACGACATCGGGCCCGTTCGCTTCGACGGGTCGAATATGTGCCGCGGCAACTTCTGCCCGACCACCGCCATTTATCAACTTCAGTCCCGTGATCGCGCAGCGCTCATCATAAGCGCGCAAGACGATGCGACGGAAAATGCGGTCTCGCACGATTCGCGATCCAATGTAGCTTATGCGGTCGCGGCTGTGCTCGAACTGGAATGGCGCTTCTTCATCCTGAAACCCGGATGAAATGCCGATTTCATCGACGTGTGGCAGCAACGGCTCGCGGGTGTCAACGCCGAGATCGAGGATGCGGTTGAAGTCGCTCGGACTGATCGGCCGGACGGCCGATTGAGCGCGACCAGAAATCCGTCCTTGTTCGTTAAGCAAACCTCGCTCAACTAGCCCGTCCATCCCGTTGAATGGGACGGGATCGGCAAAATCGAGGTATGATCCCGGCTCAATCAGCGCGAGATACATGCCGGACGCCACAGGATCAGGGATAACCTGTTGGACTTTGGCGAGGGCGAAATAGCCACGGGTATCGTCTACTTTGCTAGGTTCATAGTAGATGATCCAATCGCCGACGCATGCTTCCACACGGCGTAGATACTGGCTGGGGAACTGATATCGCTCAGCAGGGCTGTCATCGTAGATCGAATCTGAGCGATGGATGAAGACCCCGAATCCCATGATCTTCCTGTAGCTTTGGGGATATCCGCTGAGATGTATCACCAAAATTCGACTTTGGACTCTCGTTTAGACCAGAGAAACACCTTCACCGACAAACCACCCCGATTTTTTCAGAGCCTGTAGCAAACGCCCCATGTGGTTCGTCCTTTGGGCGAAGAGGAGAACGCCATGAGAAAACTCATCGTCACCGAATTCATCAGCGTCGACGGCATTGCCGAGGTCGAGAAATTGCCTGGCGTTACCTGGAATGACGAGATGAACAGGTTCAAGGAGGATGAACTTGCCGACAGCGGCGCCATGCTTTTGGGGCGCACGACCTATGAGATCTTTGCCGGTTCATGGCCCAAGGAAACCGGGGATTTTGCCGACCGGTTCAACGCGCTGCCGAAATACGTCGCCTCCACGAGTTTGAAGGCGCTCGACTGGAAACCGGCCGAATTGCTCACAGGCTCGTTACCGGAAGCGGTGAGGACGCTGAAGCAAGGCAGCGGCGGCAACATCTATGTGCATGGCAGCCTCAGCGTCGCGCAGGAATTGCTGCGCCACGGGCTGGTCGACCGCGTCAGGCTGCTCAGCTATCCCGGCGCCGTCGGCCAGGGCAAGCCGCTGTTCCCGCCGGGCGAACAAGTGCCGCTCGAGCTGATCTTGGCCACGCCGTTCAGCAACGGCGTTGTTGCGTTGGAGTATGCGCCGGCGAAGTCTTAGCCGGCCTCACCACTCACCCGGCCTTCTTCCCTCGCCTCCGCTTGATGGCGGCGCCATTGCGCGCCTCCACCACCCGCTCCACCTCGCGCTTCAGCTGATCCTTGATGTCAGCCGTCTCGTTCATCAGCGCATCGATCTTCAGGAAATCCAGCACGCGGTATTTCGACACCGCCGGGCGGACCAGAATGTCGGGGCGGCACTGTTTCAGCTTGTTGGCGATAATCGACTGCATCATCAGCTGCGTGGCGCCGAACATCAGGTCGACGGAGGTGGGGTGCTTGCGGTCGGCCTCTTCCGGCGCACCGACCACGTCGACGCCGATGATGATGTCGGCGTCGTTCTCGATGAGATCGAAGGGCACGGGGTTGTAGATGCCGCCGTCGATCAGCAGCCTGCCGTCGCGCGTCACCGGGCGGAACACGGCGGGAATGGCGGCAGAGGCTGCAAGCGCGGAATGCAGGTCGCCTTCGTCGAACACGGCGAGCTTGTGGCCGAAATAGTCCGTCGCGGTCACCTTCAGCGGGATTTTCAGTTCGGCGAAAGTTTCGGGAATGGCCTCGGGCAGGAATGCCTTGAGGATACGCTCGACATTGAACTGGCTGACCCGGATGCCATTCTGCATGGCCTCCGCGATGGTGCCTGGCCGCGCGCGCCACATGCGGCTCGCCACTTCGGCGCGGCGGCCGAGTATCGAGCGGGCATAGTCGTGGATCTCTTTGCCGGTCATGCCCGCGGCCATGCCGGCGCCCATGATGGCGCCGATCGACGAGCCGGCGATCGCCACCGGCTTGATGCCGAGCTCGTCCAGCGCCTCGATGACATGGATATGCGCCAGGCCGCGCGCGCCGCCGCCGCCGAAGGCTATGCCGAATGTCGGGCTCATCCCTTGCCGGCTCCGGCCAGCGGCGGCCCGACCACCATGATGGTCGGGTCGGCCGTCAGCAGCTTTTTCGCCGCCGCCTTGACCTGGTCGAGGGTCACCGCGTTGATGTAGCCGGCGCGACGCTGCATGTAGTCGATGCCGAGATCGTCGAGCTGCAATTCGACCAGCGTCGCGGCGATGGAACTCGAAGAGTCCAGATTGGTGATGGCATAGGCGCCGATGAGATATTTCTTGGTCGCCGCCAGTTCAGCTTCGGTCGGGCCTTCCTCAGCCAACTGCCTGGCGACGTCGCGCACGATGCCGAGCGTCTCGGACGCGCGGTCCGAACGCGTGCCGGTGGTGACGATCAGCGCGTTGGCATGGTCCTGGTTGACCAGCGAGGAATTGACGCTGTAGGCCAGCCCGCGCTTTTCGCGCACCTCCTCGAACAGGCGCGAGGTGAAGGTGCCGCCGCCCAGGATCTCGTTCATCAGCACGGCGGGGAAGAAATCGGCCGACTTGCGCTTCACGCCCGGCCAGGCGAGCTGCAGCGAGGTCTGCGGCAGGTCGTAATTGACCTCGACGCGCTGCGCCAGCTTCGGCTCGACATCGGAGACCGGGGCGAGCGCCTGGTCCTTCGGCAGATCGCCGAACACCATGTCCAGCTTCTTCTTCAGCGTCTCGGCATCGATGGCGCCGACCACGGCGACATGCAGGCCGCCGCGCGCGAACACCGCCTTGTGCAGGGCCTTCAGATCGTCCTTGGTGATGGCGGCGATGCTCTGCCTTGTGCCTTGGTCGGAGCGCGAATAGGGATGGTCGCCATAGACGGCGCGCGCCCATTTGTTCTGCGCCACCGTGTCGGGATCATTCTCGTTGGCGATGATGCCGGACAGGATCTGGGCGCGGATGCGGTCGATCGGCGCCTGGTCGAAGCGCGGCTCGTTGACCGCCAGCCGCAACAGGTCGAAGGCCTCGTCGCGCTGCTCGGCCAGCATGCGCATGGAGCCATAGACGCCGTCGCGGGTCTCCTCGAAGCTCATCTCGGCGCCGGCATCGTCGAGCCTGACCTGGAAGGCTTCCGAATCGAGGGATCCGGCGCCCTCGTCGAACAGGCCGGTCATCAGATTGGCCAAGCCCTCCTTGCCCACCGGATCCTGCGTCGAGCCGCCGCCGAAGACGAAACGGACGGCGACGATCGGTACGGAATAGTCCTCAACCAGCCATGCGGTGATGCCTTTTGGGGAGGTGACCTGCTGGATATCCATCGCGCGCGCGGCAAGCGCGGGCAGGATCAGGAAAAGGATGGAAAGGAAGAGGGTTGCGAGGGCGGTGGCCACGCGCGGTCTTCCCTTCTCCCCTTGTGGGAGAAGGTGGCCTCGCGAAGCGAGGTCAGATGAGGGGTGTTCCAGCTTGGCAAGGACGGCGATCCGGCACGCACCCCTCCTCCGTCTCGGCGCTGCGCGCCGATCCACCTTCTCCCACAAGGGGAGAAGGGAAGGCGCCGTCACCGCCTCGCGCATATGTGTCGAGTTCATCATCAATTCCCCGCCTGTTGCTGCGGCAAGAGATAGCCTGATGTCGAGCGGGCCAGCACCAGATAGCGCGCGGCGACGGCCTTGACCTCGTCCGCAGTGACCTTGCGGATGCGGTCCGGCCATTGCTGAACATCCTGCACGTTGCCGCCGGTGGCCAGCGTCGAGCCATAGATTTCGGCCATGGAGTCCTGCTTGTCGCGGGCAAAGACCATCGACCTGATATAGCGGTCCTTGGCCTTTTCCAGCTCATCCGGCGTGACGCCGCCGCTGGCGATGCGCGCCACCTCCGCATCGACCGCGGCCTCGACGTCGGCCAGCTTGGCGTCGCCGCGCGGCGCGCCATAGACGGTGAAATTGGTGTCGTCGAGCATGGTGCCCTGGAAATACGCGCCGGCATTGGAAGCGATGCCTTGCTTGACCACCAGCGCCTGGTAGAGCCGGCTGCGGTTGCCGCCGCCGAGGATCTCGGCCAAGAGGTCGAGCGCCTCGGCCTCGCCCGGCTTGGCGGTGTGGTAGGACGGCACCACCCATTGCGTCGAGAAACTCGGCACGCTGACGCGGGCGTCGGTGAGCGTGACCGTGCGCTTGGTGTTCTGCTCCGGCTCGACCGGGCGGATGCGCGGCGGCAGGTCCGGCCCGCGCGCCACCTTGCCATAGGTCTTTTCGGCCAACGCCTTGACCGTCTCCGGCTCGACATCGCCGGCCACGATCAGGACGGCGTTGTTGGGCCGGTAGTATTTGTCATAGAAAGCGACGGCGTCGGTGCGGTTGAGCTGCTCCATCTCCTGCATCCAGCCGATGACCGGAATGCGATAGGGCTGGTTCTGCCACAGCGTGGCATCGACTTCCTCGTCGAGCACCGCCTGCGGATTGTTGTCGATGCGCGAGCGGCGCTCTTCCAGGATGACGTCGCGCTCGGTCTTGATGACGTCGTCGGTGAGGATGAGGTTGCGCATGCGGTCGGCCTCGAAACCCATCATCTGCTCAAGCGCCGAGGGCGCCACCGTCTCGTGGAAAGCGGTGTAGTCGTAGGAGGTGAAGGCGTTGTTGGAGCCGCCAATGTCGGAGACGGCGCGGTCGAACTCGCCGGAGGCGTGATTTGTCGTCGCCTTGAACATCAGATGCTCGAAGAAATGGGCGATGCCGGATTTGCCGGGCGGCTCGTCGGCGCTGCCGATCTTGTACCAGACCATATGGGTGACGATCGGCGCGCGATGGTCGGGAATGACGACCACCTCCATGCCGTTATCGAGCAGGAAATCCGTCACCTTGAATTCGGCCGGCGTCTTGTCGGGCGACGCGCTGCTGTCGGCCAGCACGGGGCCGGTGAGCGTGAAGGCCAGCGAGGTTGCCAGCAGTGTCGTCCGCAGCCATTCAGCCCTGGATGTCATCAATGGCTCCGGTTTTCTCTTCAAGACGATAGGCAAGGTGCTGGCGACAAGCAAAGTGATTTGTTGTTGCCGGCAAAGGCGGCGGCAAAGAGGCCACCGCTCGATGCAGGCGTGTCACGCAGCCTCGATGAAGCGGATGATGGTCTCGCCATAGTTGCGCTCGTCCAGCACCGAAAAGCCGGGACCCGGCTCGAAGGGAGCCGCCGCCGTCTCCTCGACCACGCAGAGCGCGCCGGGGCGCAGCCAGCCGCCGGCTCTGGCAGACTGCAGCGCGCGCTCGCCCAGCCCCTTGCCGTAGGGCGGGTCGGCGAAGACCAGGCCGAACGGCGCCAGCGTGCCCGCCTCGCCAAGGCCGGTGGCGTCGCGGCGAAAGATCTTGGTGCGTCCGGTCAGGCCGAAGGCCTCGACATTGTCGCGGATCAGGCCGCGGCCTTCGGCCGATTCCTCGATGAAAACGCCATAGGATGCGCCGCGCGACAGCGCTTCCAGACCAAGCGCCCCGGTGCCGGCGAACAGGTCCAGGACGCGCGCGCCGTCCAGCTTTTCGGCAAAGCGATGCGCCAGCACGTTGAAGACGGCCTCGCGGGTGCGGTCGGTCGTCGGACGGATGGCGCTGCCGCGGGGCGTCGCCAGTGGACGCCCACGAAACTCACCGCCGACGATCCTCATCTTGTGCGGGGACCCTTGGGACCGCCACGCGGCCGTTCACCGCCAGCCGGACGCTCGCCACGCGGCTTGCCGAACGGCTTTGCGCCGCCTGGTTTGCCAGCGGGCTTGCCATAGGACGGCTTGAACGAGGCCTTGCGCGCCTTGGCCTCCGCCGCCTTGGCGGCGTCGGCTTCCGCCCTGCCCTTGCCGATCGGCCGGGCCCCTGGCGCCATCCAGACATTGGCCTTGCGCTGGCCGGGCGGCTCTATCGGCCGCTGCTCGCGCTCGGATTTCTTGCCGCCAAAACCGCCACGAGGCTTGTCGCCGAAGCCACCGCGCGGTTTGTCGCCGAAACTGCCACGTGGCTTGTCGCCAAAGCCGCCGCGTTCGGGCCGGGACCCGCGTTCGCCAAAGCTCTTTTCCGGCCTCTCGCCTCTGTCGGGACTGGTCGACAGCTTGCCGAGCGCCTCGTCGCGGCTGCCTTCGCGGCGCTTGCGGTTCTTGATCAACCCGCCCTCGCCGATCGGCCGGCGCTCGCCGTCGCGCGTGAATTTCGGCCGCTCGGGTTCCGGCTCGCGAACTTCAGTGCGCCGCACCGGCTTGTTGGAGAACGGTTTTGCTATCTCTGCGTCGAAATTGGCGCCGGACTCCTCCACCAGGCGCTCGCCAAGCTGGTCGCGCAGCACGCGGCCCTTGATCTCCAGCACATGGCCCTCGGGAAGATCCTCGAGCTGGAACGGCCCATAGGAAATGCGGATCAGCCGAGTCACGTCGAGACCGAGCGCGCCGAGGATGTTCTTCACTTCGCGGTTCTTGCCTTCGCGCAGGCCGATCGTCAGCCAGGCATTGGAGCCCTGCTCGCGGTCGAGGCTGGCTTCGATGGCACCGTAGAAGACGCCATCGACGGCAATGCCTTCGCGCAGACCGGTAAGCGCGCTTTCCTCGACCTTGCCGTGGACGCGCACGCGGTAGCGGCGCAGCCAGCCTGTGGCCGGCAGTTCGAGCACGCGCGACAGGCCGCCATCATTGGTCAGCAGCAGCAGGCCTTCGGTGTTGATGTCGAGGCGGCCAATGGTCATCAGCCGCGGCAATTCGGCCGGCAGCACGTCGAAAACGGTCTTGCGGCCTTCGGGGTCACGGTTGGTGGTGACGACGCCGGCCGGCTTGTGGAACAGGAACAGGCGCGTGCGTTCGATCGGCGGGATCTCCATGCCGTCGAGATGGATGATATCGCCAGGCATCACATTGAAGGCCGGCGAAGTCAGAGCGCGGCCGTTGACCTTGACGCGGCCGGCGGCGATCAATTCCTCGGCGTCGCGGCGCGAAGCAAGCCCAGCGCGTGCCAGCCGCTTGGCGATGCGCTCGCCGGCCTCTTCCGTGGCCTCCGCGGGACGCGGGCGCGGCTTGAAGCCGGCCGATGCCCCTTGGGGCCGATCGCTGAAATCACGCTTGGGGCGGTCACCGCCAAAGTCGCGCTTGGGGCGGTCGGCAAAGTCACGCTTCGGGCGATCGCCGAAATCACGCTTGGGACGGTCGAAACGCTTTTCGCCGCCCTCCGCCGATGCGGCAACCGGACGATCGCCGCGCGGCGCATATGGCTTGCGCGGCCCTTCGCGCTTCTCGTAGGGCTTGCGCTCGCCTTCAGCCGCCATGGGACGGTCGCCGCGCGGCGCATAGGGTTTGCGCGGGCCTTCGCGCTTCTCATACGGCTTGCGCTCGCCCTCAGCCGCCATGGGCCGGTCGCCGCGCGGCGCATAGGGTTTGCGCGATCCTTCGCGCTTTTCATAGGGCTTGCGTTCGCCTTCGGCCGCCGTCGGACGGTCGCCGCGCGGCGCATAGGGTTTGCGCGGTCCTTCGCGCTTCTCGTAGGGCTTGCGCTCGCCCTCAGCCGCCGTCGGTCGATCGCCACGCGGTGCGTAAGGCTTGCGTGGGCCTTTGCTGAATGGCTTGTCGCCGCCCTTGAAGTCGCGCTTCGGCCGTTCGCCCTCGGCGGCCATCGGCCGATCGCCGCGCGGCGCATAGGGTTTCTTGGCGCCGAAGGATGGCTTCCTGTCGCCTCGCGGAGCCGCAGGTTTCTTGCCCGGGCCTTTTTGGCGCGGAGATTTCTTGTCGTTGTCGTCCATGTGGCCTTTGTCCGTTTGCGCTGCTACAGCGTGGCGCATCCTTTCGGGCGCGCAACGAACGCTGTAGCACTTTGATTTGGCGCATGATCTTTTCCGAAAATCGAGTCCGATTTTCGGGTTGATGCGCTCCATAACAGGATCGCGGGAGTTTGTCAGGGAAAAGTGGGAACCGGTTTTCCCGGGAAGACAAACGAAAACCAAAAGCCAGGAGTGGCGAGGAGATAATCGGAATGGAAACCGCGTGAAGCGGCCGGATTTCATGGCGCTGGCGCTTGAGGAGGCCGAAGCGGCAGCCTTGCGCGGCGAAGTGCCGGTCGGCGCCGTCGTCGCCAACGGCAGCACCGTCGTTGCAAAAGCCGGCAACCGCACCCGCGAGCTTGCCGACCCGACTGCGCATGCCGAGATGCTGGTCATCCGCGAAGCCTGCGGCAAACTCTCAAGCGAGCGGCTCACCGGCCACGATCTCTATGTGACGCTGGAACCTTGTGCCATGTGCGCCGGCGCAATCGCCTTCGCCAGGCTACGCCGTCTCTACTTCGGCGCCGCCGACGAAAAGGGCGGTGCGGTGGTCAATGGCGTGCGCTTCTTCGCCTCGCCGACCTGCCACCACACGCCCGACATCTATCCGGGTATGGGCGAGACCGAGGCTGCCCTGCTGCTAAAGGATTTTTTCAAGGAACGTCGCGACTGAACCGCGCCGTTCCGCCCGAAAGGGCAGCGTGGCCGTTCTCAGGCTCTTTGTCTTGACGCAACTCCGTAGTGAAAGCGCTACGCGCTTTTCCCGGGAAAACCGCTTCACACTTTTCCTGGAATTGCTCTTACAGGGACGGCAACCAGTCGAACCAGCCGGACTTCTTGCCTTCCGCCTCTTTCTTCAGGCGGCGTTCCTTCTTGTATTCGTCCTCGCCGAGTTCGTTCTGCGGCGCGGTGCCGGCCGCGACACGATAGGCCAATGGCGGCTCGCTCAGATATCTGCGGGTATTGGGGTCGCCCTGCTTGCTCGCGGCAAGACGACGCTGGATCTCGGCGGCGCGGCCCTTGTCGGAATCAGCGGGTGTCCAGGCCGGCGGGTGGCTGGAGCCTGAATCCGCCATCGCCTTCTTGACCGAGGCCGGATCGGTCTGCACATCGTCGACGATCTCAGCCTGATAGTTCGGATCATTCTGGTGGGCGGTGGCGTCGGCGCGCAGGCGCGCGCGGCGCTGCTCGGGCGATTCGGGCCATTCGGCGCTTGCCGTCTCGATGCTTTCCTGAGGCGCAGGCAGCGCTTCCTTCTGTCCGGGAGCGGGCTTCACCAAGGTGGGGCGTGGCTTGTAGTCGATCGGATCCTTGCGCTTCGGCGCGAAGGAAACGGCGCCGGTGAGATCGCCGGCCAGCTGTTCGGCAGCGGTCTTGTCGGTGCCATAGGTCGGAGAACCCATGCAGCCGGATAGAGCGAGGCCCGATGCGACAAGCGGCGCCAGCAGCGCAAGGCGCGCCTTATATCTCTCGGTCATGCCAAAAAGTCCCACTCTAGACAGCCTCTCGATCGCCACCAGTCTTGTGACCGGTCCCCATCGTCCAAGCACTTGCGACGGAAATCCGGCGACAATTTGTCTTCCGGAGTTTCGCGTGTTTACCTCAACCGCTCGTTAAGGGCAACGCACGGGCGGATTTGCACCGCCCGGCGTGGCATTTGTGCACTATTGATCGCGCGGCAAAGTTTCGGGCGACATGCACCTAGAGCCGGCCGAGCGCCTTCAGCTCATGCAGCACGGCGGCATCACGCGCGGAGACATCGGGAAAGGCAGGATCCTGCCCGACATCGGCCGTGTAGCGCCAGGAACGCGCGCATTTGACCAGGCCGCGGTCCTCGGCTTTCTCGACCACCACGGCGACGCCCTTGACATCGTCGAGGGTGAAGGCGCCTTCCGGCGCCTGGCCATGGGCAATGACGAGATCGCTGGTGATCGCCATCTCGGCCATGTCGATGTCCGATATCGCCGCTTCGAGCGCTGCGTCGTTGATGGTGACGACCGGCACCGCTTCCAGTGAGGAGCCGATCACCTTCTGGGCACGCGCGATCTCGAGCGCGCCGGTGACGACGCGGCGCACCTGCCGCACCTTGCGCCACTTTTCCGCCAGCGCCTCATTCTTCCAATCCGCCGGAATTTCCGGGAACTGGTCGAGATGCACCGAAACGGCATCGGGATGACGGTCGAGCCAGGCCTCTTCCATGGTGAAGGGCAGCATCGGCGCCAGCCATTTCACCAGGCAGTCGAAAAGATTGCGCACCACCTGCACCGAGGCCTTGCGCTTCACGCTTGACGGTCCGTCGCAGTAGAGCGCGTCCTTGCGGATGTCGAAATAGAAGGCCGACAGCTCGACCACCATGAAATCGATGAGCGCGCGGGTGATGCGCTTGAACTCGAAGGCGTCGTAGCCCTGGCGCACCACGTCGTCGAGTTCGGCCAGCCGATGCAGCATCAGCCGCTCAAGCTCCGGCATCGCTTCCAGCGGCACGGTCTCGCCATCGTCATGGGCGAGCGTGCCCAGCATCCAGCGAATGGTGTTGCGCAGCTTGCGGTAGGCGTCGATATTGGTCTGCAGCACGTTCTTGCCGAGCCGCTGGTCTTCCCAATAATCCGTCGTCACCACCCATAGGCGCAATATGTCGGCGCCCGACTGCTTGATGACGTCCTGCGGCACCACCGTGTTGCCGAGCGATTTCGACATCTTGCGTCCGTCCTCGTCCATGGTGAAGCCATGGGTGACGACGGTGTCATAAGGCGCCCTGCCCCTGGTGCCGCAGCTTTCGAGCAGCGAAGAGTGGAACCAGCCGCGATGCTGGTCGGACCCTTCGAGATAGACGTCGGCCGGCCATTTCAGGTCAGGGCGATCCTCCAGCGTGAAAACATGCGTCGAGCCCGAATCGAACCAGACGTCGAGGATGTCCATCACCTGCTTCCATTTGGACGCATCGTGATTACCGAGGAAGCGTTCCTTGGCGCCGGCGGCGAACCAGGCGTCGGCGCCCTCTTCCTCGAAGGCGTCCATGATGCGCTGGTTGACCGCCGCGTCCTTCAGAACGTTGCCGTCCTCATCGGCGAAGACGGCGATCGGCACGCCCCAGGCGCGCTGGCGCGACAGCACCCAGTCGGGGCGCTCCTCGATCATGGCGCGGATGCGGTTCTGGCCCGCAGCCGGCACGAAGCGCGTGTCGTCGATGGCCTTCAAGGCGCGGCTGCGCAGTGTCGTGCCGTCGCCGAGGTCCTTGTCCATGTAGACGAACCATTGCGGCGTGTTGCGGAAAATCACCGGCTTCTTCGACCGCCAGGAATGCGGGTAGCTGTGCTTCAGGCGGCCGCGCGCGAAGAGCGCGTTGCGCTTGATCAGCTCGTCGATCACGGCCTGGTTGGCGTTGCCCTTCTTGCCATTGTCGTCGATGACACGCGCGGCCCCGCCCTCGCGATCCGGGCCGAAGCCTGGCGCGTCCCTGGTGAAGAAGCCGGCATCGTCGACAGTAAAGGGGATCACGGTGTCGATGCCACGAGTGCGCAGTTGGGGTGCGGCGTCCATCCAGGCGTCAAAATCCTCGCGCCCATGGCCAGGCGCGGTGTGGACGAAGCCGGTGCCGGCATCGTCGGTCACATGATCGCCCGCAACCATCGGCACCGGGAACTCGTAACCGCCGCCGAGACCCTTGAACGGGTGTGAAAGCACAAGATTTCCAAGCTGTTCGGCGCTGACATCGTGAAGGCGCTTCAAGGTGACCTTGGCCTTGGCCTGGCTTTCCTCGGCCAGCGCGTCGGCGAAGATCAGCTTCTCACCCGGCTGCGGGCCAAAGGCATTCTCGGCCGCCGTCACCTCATAGAGCCCGTAGGCGACGCGCGGCGAATAGCTGACGGCGCGGTTGCCCGGGATGGTCCAGGGCGTCGTGGTCCAGATGACGACATGGGCGTCCAGCAGATCCAGCGACCGTCCGCTCAGGTCTGGATTGAGCTCCGCCGGCTGCCCGTCCACGACATTGGCGACGACAAGATTGGCCACCGGAAACTTCGCCCAGATCGTGTCTGACTCATAGTCCTGATACTCGATCTCGGCTTCGGCCAATGCGGTGCGCTCGACGACGCTCCACATCACCGGCTTCGAGCCGCGATAAAGCTGGCCCGACAGGGCGAATTTCAACAGTTCGCCGGCGATGCGCGCCTCGGCATGGAAAGCCATCGTCGTATAGGGATTCTTGAAGTCGCCGATGACGCCAAGCCGCTGGAACTCGCCACCCTGCACCGTGATCCAGTGCGCGGCGAACTCACGGCATTCCTTGCGGAATTCGTTGACCGGCACCTCGTCCTTGTTCTTGCCCTTGGCGCGGTACTGCTCCTCTATCTTCCACTCGATCGGCAGGCCGTGGCAGTCCCAGCCAGGCACGTAGTTCGAATCATAGCCGCGCATCTGGAAAGAGCGGGTGATGACGTCCTTTAGGATCTTGTTCAGCGCATGGCCGATGTGGATATTGCCGTTGGCGTAGGGCGGGCCGTCATGCAGCACATATTTCGTGCGGCCGGCGGCACTCTCACGCAGCTTGGCGTAGAGGTCCATGTCCTGCCAGCGCTTGACCAGCACCGGCTCCTTCTCAGGCAGGCCGGCGCGCATCGGGAAATCCGTCTGCGGCAAATAAAGCGTCTTGGAATAGTCGATCGTTTCAACAGTGTCGGTCATTGATCTGCCATCTGCGTAGCCCGTCGGCACAAAGCCGGGCGTTGAAGTCTTTGATTGACGCACATCGTTCCCAAAACCGGACCCACTTTTGGGCGATATGCGTCGATGTTCTGAAAAAGCGCGAGGGCGCGCGCGAAACTCCCGGCGGTTCCGGCGGCGCTCAGGCCACCTGGAACACCGGGCCAGTAATTCGTATCGCGATCGCGAAAAGGCGCGAAAAGCTCATCATGGCGTGGCTTTTAGCGGAGATGGACGCAGGAATAAAGCGTCTCGTTCGATTCGCCTACATCTTGAAGTCGAAGCGATAGGTGGTCGACACACCGACCATGAACTGGTTGCGGTCGCCGCGCTCCCTGACCAGGCTGGAATCGGCTGCCGGCCCCTCCAGGCGCGAATATTCGCCGAACAGGCTGGCTGTCATCGGATCGGTTACCTTCCAGGTCACCGCGCCGCCCAGGCCGACGGATTTCAGGCCGCCACCGGGATTATACTGGCTCAGGCCCGAGGCCACGGCTTCCTGCGCGTTGACGCCATAATAGGCGTCGAAATAGTTCGCCGAAGCAAAGGACACGCGCGGGCCGCCCGAAATCCTGACCGTTGGCGTCACATCGTAAAAGGCGTCGGCGGCGATATCGGCGACAAAGCCGTTATGGGCACGGATGCCATGACGCAATTCGGCGCGCGCGCGCATCCAGTCCGTCGGATAGAATTCGAAGAAGCCGCCGACTTCGCCACCCCAGCGCACCGGATCGAGTCCCTCGAGTTCGTCGTCGCTGCTGCGCGAAAACAGGAACTTGCCGGTCAGGCCGGCGCGGACTCCGCCATCATCGACCAGCGCCAGCGAAATATTATCATTGCGCGAGGTGAAGCGAGCCTGGGGACCGGCCTTGCCCAGGGAGATGATGGGCTGGGCGCTGAGCATGTATTCCTTGCCGCCCTCGAAATTCGGCGCGACCATGCCCGTGGCGCCAACCGTCAGGTACCAGTCGCCGGACAGCCAGCCGAAGGGGCCGTCGCCGGCCTCGGCCGCGGAAGCGCCCAGCAAGGAGGCCGTCAGAAGCAGCGGAATCGCTCGGACAATACGCATCGATACCCCATACGCGAAACACGCCGGAACAAACACCCGGCATCGCTCAAGCCATGGCGCCAGTTCGGTAAAATTTGACTTAACATCCGTAACAGTTGCGTCGGCCAACCGTGTGTCCGGCCGCGCCGGATCAGACGCGGCGCGGCGCGGTCGGCAGGTCCAGCAGCCCTCTCACGGCCTTGCTGCCCTTGCCGGCAATGCGGGCCGATCCGTCGTCACCCACCTCCACCGTTGCACCGTTGGCAAAGCTTAGCGACCAGCCGTCGCCCTCGGCGTTACGGCGGCGGTCGGTAAGCTCGATGCCGGCAGCGGTGACAAGGGCGACGATCCCGTCAGCGTTCATCGTTTTCCTACCGACACGGGCCTTCACTTGAGGTCGAGCCCGGCGGTAAGATCGCCGAGCGGCGGTTCGCCATGCGCGGCGACGGCCCTGTCGCGAACCACGATGCCGTGCAGCACCGGCAGTTCGAAGCGCTCGGTGATGAAGCGCAGGATCGAAGTCGTGTCATAGGGCGTCTGATCGACATAGCCGTGCTTGGCGAAGGGCGAAACGATGATGGCGGGGACGCGTGTGCCCGGCCCCCAGCGGTCGCCCTTGGGCGGAGGGACGTGATCCCAGATGCCGCCATTCTCGTCATAGGTGACGACGACCAGCATATGCGGCCATTGCGGGCTTTTCTCCAGATGGGCGACGACGTCGGCGATATGGCGATCTCCGGCCTCGATGTCGGCATAGCCGGAATGCTCGTTGAGATTGCCCTGCGGCTTGTAGAAGGAGACCTGTGGCAGGGCGCCGTCGTCGATCGCCTGGATGAAGCTAACGCCGCCCAGCCCACCGTCGCGCAAATGTTCGCGCCTGGCTTCGGTGCCCGGCGCGTAATTGGCATAATAGTTGAACGGTTGATGGTGGTACTGGAAATTCGGAACCGGCGACTTGTTGCCATGGTCGAGCGTGTACTGCCAGGCGCCCGAATACCATGCCCAGGTGATGTGCTTGAGGCTAAGCATGTCGCCGATGGTCGGCTCCGTCTGGGGCGGCAGCGTGGTGGGCTTGGCCGGATCCGCAAGGAGCGGATCGCCGCCAGGCGCCGGATCGGTGCCGCTCGGTTGGTACGGCGGCTGCATCGTGTTCACCGCATGGAAGTCCGGCGTCAGATTGCCATCGGAGACAAATTTCGGAATGCCGTCGCGCGCCGATTTCGGCGAATTGTCGGCGATCTTCAGCGCTGTGCCGCTATCATCCGTCACCGAAATCGACGGTTTGGCCGGGCTCTTGTCGGCATCGGCGTAGTAAGGCGCACAAGCGCAGATCAGCCATTGGTGGTTGAAAAACGAGCCGCCGAACCCACCCATGAAGAAATGATCGGCCAGCACGTATTTCTGCGCGACCGCCCACATGTCGGTCTTGGAGGCGTCCCAGTTGCTCATCGGCATGGCGCCTGAATCGGCCCAGGCAACGAACATGTCGTTCTTGCCGCCGTCGATCTGCATCTGGTTCTGGTAGTAGCGATGCCAGAGATCGTGCGTTGTGACGCTGAGCGGAACGTTGAAACCCTTCGCGTCGTTCACGGTGAACGGCGCGTTTGGAAGGTGCTCGGTCATCGCCTGCGTCACCGGCGGCGTGACGCCCTTGGCGGTCAGCCCGTCCCACACCGGCGGCAGTTCGGACAGCACCGAGCCGTCACGGTCGCGCTGCTGCAGGCTTTCCTGGCTGGCTTTGTCGATGCCTTCGGCACCGGGAAAATGGCCATAGAGATTGTCGAAGGCGCGGTTCTCGGCGAAGATGACGACCACCGTTTCTATCTTGGTGATGCCATCCGGCGGATCGCCGGGCTGCGCTGCGAATGCGGGAGCCGCATTGGCAGCGAACAGGGCGAAAGTTGAGGAAAACAGGGCGAGCCCATGGGATCGCTTCATTGTCATACCTCCCTGATGCAAAGCGGGATGACACCAGCTTCGCCGCGCCTTTGCAATAGCCACCGCGCTGGACGGGTAGTGCCATTGGGATTACCTTCCTTCAACCGCAGGATGCGCGGCCATATGTGGAGGGAAATGGATCATGACCTTGCACCGCGATACACTGAAGAACGCGATCGGCCAGACGCGGGAAAAGTGGGGGTGGTTTGTTGGTCTGGGCGTGGTGCTGCTGATCCTCGGCGGCATTGCTTTCGGCAATCTGTTCATCGCCACAGTTGCTTCCGTCTATGTCGTCGGCTGGCTGATGCTGGTGGCCGGCATCATCGAGATCATGCATGCTTTCGGGGTCAAGACCTGGGGCCGCTTCTTCTACTGGCTGCTCAGCGGGCTGCTTTATGCGGTCGCCGGATTTTTCGCTTTCGACAATCCGCTGCTGGCCTCGGCGGTGCTGACCTTCCTGCTGGCCGTTGCGCTCGTCGCTTCCGGCGCGCTGCGGGCCTGGGTCGGCTACAGCCACCGTCCGGAACAGGGCTGGGGCTGGATCGTCGCGGCAGGCCTCATCAGCGTGCTTGCCGGCCTGATCATCGCCATGGGGTGGCCGGTCAACAGCCTGTGGGTGCTCGGACTGTTCCTGGCGATCGACCTGATCTTCCAGGGCTGGACCTTCATCGCGGTCGGCCTGGCGTTGAAAAAGTAAGTCAGAAGGCAATCGCCGCGTCGAGCTGCGAAAGCGGCTTGACGCCGGCAAGCAGCGCCCGGGCCTCGGCTTCATCGCGCTTCATCTGCACCACCAATGCATCGAGGCCGTCGAATTTGATCTCGCTGCGCAGGAAGCCGAAGAACGAGACCTCGCAGGTCTCGCCGTAGAGATCGCCGGAAAAATCGAAGACAAAGGTTTCCAGAAGCGGTGCGCCGTTGTCGTCAACGGTCGGGCGGCGGCCGAAGCTGGCGACGCCGTCATGCAGCGTGCCGTCGGCGCGGCGGAAGCGGACGGCATAAATCCCTTCCTTCAGAGTCGCTTCCGGTGAAAGCCTCATGTTGGCGGTGGGAAAGCCCAGCGTGCGGCCGAGCTGCTGCCCGCCGATCACTTCGGCCTCGACCGTGAACCGATAACCCAGCAGACCGGCGGCCTCGACTACCTCGCCATCGCAGAGCAGGGCCCGGATCCGGCTCGACGAAACTACCTCGGCGCCCTCGTCGCGAAAAGCGTCGACGAGCGTGACGCCAAAGCCATGGCGCTCGCCGGCTGCCATCAGATAGGCCGGTCCGCCCTGGCGGTCCTTGCCGAAATGGAAATCGAAGCCGGTCACGGCGTGGGTGATGCCGAGCGTCCTCTCCAGTACGTCGGTGACGAAGGCTTCCGCCGACAGCGCCGCGAAGTCGCGCGTGAACGGCTGCTCGACGAGCGCGGCAAAACCCAGCAAGGACAAGAGCCGCGCCTTCATCGGCGGCGGCGTCAGCACGAACAGCGGCATGTCGGGTCTGAAGACCTTTCGCGGGTGCGGTTCGAAGCTCAGCACCAGGGCCGGCACTTCGCGCCGCACAGCCTCGGCCAGCGCCCGTTCGAGCACCGCCTGATGACCACGGTGGACGCCATCGAAATTGCCGATCGCGACAACGCCGTCACGCAGATCGGCAGGCAGCGGCGCGGTCGCGGTGAGATGCTGGAAGCCTACCATTGCCACCTACTGCAGTCTGACCATGACGGCCACGGGACGATAGCCGTGCCGCTCCAGAAAGAGCCCGAGCTTGGCCGGATCCGGCCGGGATGCATCGCCATAGTCGCGGGCATGGATGCCGCCGGAAACATAGAGAACGTCGAAACCATTGTCGGCCGCCCCCTTCACATCGGTCATCACCCCATCGCCGATGGCCAATACCCGAGAGCGCTCGACCGGCCGGCCAAGCACCTCCGCCACCTCCTTCATCGCAAGATCGTAGATCGGCGCGTAGGGCTTTCCGGCGATCAACGTGCGGCCGCCAAGCTGGGCATAGTCGCGCGCCAGCGCGCCGGCGCACCAGATGATGCGTTCGCCACGCTCCACCATGATATCGGGATTGGCGCAGATGAATGGCAGGTTCCTGGCACGCAACCGGCGCAGAAGGTCGGCATAATCCTCAGGCTTCTCGACCTCGTCATCGAACAGGCCGGTGCACACGACGCCGGCGGCCTCGAATTCCTCGACGAGGTCGACATCGAGGCCGTCATAGAGCGTCAGATCGCGGTCGGCGCCGATATGGAAGATCTTGCGTGGGCCTTCCGCGATCAGGTCGCGGGTCACGTCGCCCGAGGTCACCACACGGTCGTACGCCGACGGCGGAACGCCGATCGCACTCATCTGAGCCACGACATCGGCGCTGCGGCGGGGCGAATTGGTGATGAGAACAACGGGAATGCCGGCTGCCCTTGCCCTGGCCAGCGCCACCGCAGCTGCCGGGAAATGCCATTCGCCATTGTGCACCACGCCCCAGACATCGCAAAGAATTGCCGAATAGGCTTTTGAGACGTCTTCAAGCGAGCCGACGATGTCAGGCGAATCCGCCATGCCGTTTCCTTCGATATGAGCGTTGCGAGTGCGGCGGCCGACGGTTCGCCGCAGCGGGTTCGAATTATCCGAACCGATCCGTGCTGTCATCAGCTTTCACCCGGAGATCGACGCGAAGGGCGAACTGTGCGCCCGATCGGGCTATCCGTTGGCACCCAAAGCCACCACTGGACAGCATATGGTTAACGCGCGTTGAAAGGGCGGCTCGACCTTGGACATATTACGGCAACGTGAAATTTAACGATTTATGACACGATCCCCACCGATTATCGATTTGGCGGGGGTATTTTGGAACAATGATCCGGAGATTCGGAAGCGATCGGCGTGGCAATTACGCGCTCATGACTGTCGTCGCCATGGTACCGCTCATGGGTGGCCTGGCAATCGGCGTCGACTATACGGAAATGACGCGGCAGCGACAAAACGCCTTGAACGCCCTGGACGCGGCCGGCGTCGCCACTGCCCAGCAGATCGTTGCCGGCGCCAGCGACACCGATGCCAAGGCCTACGCCAAGAATTTCTTCGAAGCCAATCTCGCGCATATCGATCCAGCCAACACCACGCTCGCCGTGACGCTGCCCAATAACAACGCAGGCGGCGGCACCTTGAAGCTCTGCAGCACCTTGACCTACAAGCCCTACTTCCTGCCGACTGCAAAAGTGCTGGTGGGTGGCAGCGCCGCCAACAGCGACATCAGCTTCGGCGCATGCTCCGAAGTCCGACTGAAGAATACGCTGGAAGTGTCGCTGGTGCTCGACAATTCCGGCTCGATGACGGAACTCGGCAAAGGATCAAACAAGGTACGCTTCGACCTTCTCAAGGATGCCGCCAAGCAGCTGGTCGACCAGTTGGCTGGCCAGGCGCAGATGATGAAGCAGGTCACCAACCCAGTCCAGTTCAGCCTCGTTCCCTTCGCCGCATCGGTCAATGTCGGCCCGGGCAACGCTTCGGCATCCTGGATGGACACCACCGGGATTTCGCCGATCCATCACGAGAATTTCGACTGGGCGAGCATGAGTTCGACCTATTCGTCCACCAAGTATGCCCAGAACATCGCCGGCGTCTGGTACGCCAAAGGAAGCGGTTGGGACGCAACCCAGAAGGACCTGCCCCTGACCCGCTTCTCCATCTACAACCAGATGAAGCGCACCGCCACTGCCACCTATGTCGCGCAGTTCAAATGCACCGCCACCTACTCCAATGGCTCATGCAAGACTTGGCAAAGCGGCTACAACTATACCTATGGAAGCGTCGCTTCCTGGGGCGGCTGCGTCGAATCTCGACCGTATCCTTACAATGTCAACGACACCGAGGGGGCGACCGGGACGCCGGCGACGCTGTTCGTGCCCATGTTCGCGCCCGATGAAACCGATCTCACCGACAGCAACAACCCACCTCGCCCCGCCAACAACAATTGGCTTGCCGACGGGTCGACGGGCACGAGCGCGGTACGTCAGCGCTACATGCCGAAATATTTTACCGACCCGGGCACCACGGTTACTCCAGCCTACGGCATGGATGCCGGCCCCAACACGAGTTGCAGCACGACCGCGATCACGCCTCTGACCGACGTTTCCACGACAACCGGAGCGAACACAGTCAAGGCGGCCATCGACGCCATGGCCGCCGACGGCGCCACCAATGTTCCGGAAGGCATGGCCTGGGGCTGGCGGACCCTTTCCAGCACTGCCCCGTTCACCGAAGGCAGACCCGAGACAGAAAGAGGCAACGACAAGGTTCTGATCGTCCTGACCGATGGTGCGAACACCTATTACACACCAACGTCGGTGACGGCTCAGAGCTACTCTGGAACCAACTGGAACTATGGCGGCAACGATCTGGCGGGCAGCAAGGCCATCTATTCGGCGCTCGGCTACATCGTACCCTTCAGCAACGCCTACACCTATGGTCGGATGTTTCTTGGCACCAGCAACAGCGTCAGCAAGACCGACTATTCCAACGCCAACTACACCAAGGCGATGAACGAGTACTTCACCACGCTGTGCAGCAACGCCAAGGCCGCCAACATCATGGTCATGACCATTGCGCTCGACCTCGATGCCACCAAGACGGCGGAAAAAACACAGATGGATGCGCTGAAAGCCTGTTCGTCGGATTCCCGCTTCAGCAAGGATCCGACCGATCCGAGCAAGCCGATGAAACTGTTCTGGAATTCGACCGGAGCGACACTCTCCGACGATTTCAAGGCGATCGGCAATGAACTGTCCAACCTGCGCATCGTCAGCTGATCGCCAAACTGCGAACGCCCTGCCCCGACAGGGCGTTTGCCTTAGACCGGATCGGGGCCGCAGGCTTGCATTGGTTAGCGGTTGGTGAAGCGTCGACCAAGCAATAGAGCGGTTTCCCAAACCCGGCCTTCAGCGTTTTGTGGAAGGCTGGCGTCAATCGAGAATCCGCCGGCGGGGGCCGCTGCAAGTCATGCATGAACTTTGGCGTCAGTTCGGCCGCGACCGGCGCGGCAACTATGCTCTTATGACTGTCGTGGCGATGGTACCGCTGATGGGCGGCCTGGCGATCGCGGTCGACTTCACGGAAATGAACCGCGAAAAGCAGATGGTGACGAATGCGCTCGACGCCGCCAACTTCGCCACGGCGCGCCGGCTGACGGAAGGCGCGACCGACGACCAGTTGAAAGCCTATGCGCTCGACTTCTTCAACGCCAACCTGAACGATGTCGATCCGGCCAGCGCGACGCTCAACGTCACCTTGCCCAGCAACACCAGCGGCGGCGGCCTGCTCACGATGACGGCGCAGCTTGCCTACAAGCCTTATTTCTATCCTGCCTTCGCCCAGCTCGTCGGCAAATCGGCAACCGATGCGAATCAAAGGATCAACTTCAACGTCACTTCCCAGGTGCGGCTGAAGAACACGCTGGAAGTTGCTCTGGTGCTCGACAATTCCGGATCGATGACCACGCTCGGCACGGGCTCAGGCCAGAAGCGCATCGATCTTCTCAAGACCGCGTCCAAGCAGCTGGTCGACACGCTGGCCCAGCAGGCGGTCATGATCAAGCAGGTCGACAAGCCGGTGCAGTTTGGCCTCGTGCCCTTTGCCGCTTCGGTCAATGTCGGCCCCGCCAATGGCAACGCTTCGTGGATGGACACGGAGGGCCTGTCGCCGGCGTCGAACGAGAATTTCGACTGGTCGACACTGAACGCGGCCAACAAATACGCCCAGCAGACCAACGGCATCTGGTACAAACGCGGCACTGGCTGGGGCAGCGAGGAAGGGCAGATGCTGACCCGATTTTCACTCTACCGGGACATGAAGGTCGTCACCAACCACGAGCGTGTCGTCAACAGCAAGCGGGTGGTTTGCGACGAATACAATTCGAACAACACCTGCAAACGCAGCCACGACGAATATGACTACATCGATTCCTACGGTCCGTTCGCCAGCTGGCAAGGCTGCGTGGAGGCCCGGCCCTATCCCTACAATGTCAACGACGCATCGCCGTCCGGCGGCTCGGCCAACACAGGCATAGGCGTCGGCGATCCGGCAACGATGTTCGTGCCGATGTTCGCTCCGGACGAACCCGGCAATCACTGGAAGCTCACGCAGGATCCCGACGAGGCCGCCCCGGTGACCTACGGCGCGGTGAATAGCTGGTGGAATGACGATCCTACGAGCAGCACCGGTCAAGCGCGGCAGCGAAACATGGCCAAATATTTCCAGCCACGGCCGATCGATGCGCCGGCGCTGCCCGCCGGCAACGGCCCGAACTACAGTTGCACCACCAATCCGATCACACCACTGAGCGATGTGAGCGTCGCCGATGGGGCCACCGCGATCAAGGCGGCGATCGACCTAATGCAGCCGAATGGCGGCACCAATGTTCCCGAGGGCATGGCGTGGGGCTGGCGGGTGGTCTCAAGCGGCGAACCGTTCACGCAAGGGCGCCGGGAAACGGAAAAAGGCAATGACAAGGTGGTGATCGTGCTGACCGACGGCGCTAACACCTACTACACGCCGTCCTCGCTTGGCTATTCGGACCCCGCCAACTCGAAATCGACTTACGCGTCCTACGGCTATCTCAACCCCGGCTACAACGGCACCTCGATCGGCCGCATGTTCATGGGCACATCGGGCGCCATCGGTCAGTTCGACTATTCGAACGGCAACTACACCAATGCGCTCAACGAACAGATGGCAACGCTTTGCAACAACGCCAAGGCGGCCAACATCATGGTGATGACGGTGGCGCTCGACCTATCGACAAGCCAGGCCAGCGACAAGCTGGCGATCAATGCGCTGAAATCCTGCTCATCGGACTCGCGCTTCCGCAAGGACCCGACGGATCCGAGCAAACCGGCGAAGCTGTTCTGGAATGCGACCGGCGCCAGCCTGTCGAACGACTTCAAGGAAATCGGCAACGAACTGTCGAACCTGCGGGTGGTCGGCTAAGGCACGCCGCGTCGAAACGGCGCTTTGGGTCCTTCTTATGCATGTCGTTGTCCCGAAACCGGAGGCGCTTTGGAGCGACATGCCGTAACCGCTCCTCTGGCGCAACGCCTGGTGCCGGCAAGCCCTTGCGGGCGCCTGCCGTGACAGGCAGATATTGGCGGCTCGCGGGATCGCATCGCGGGCGTGCTTGGGGACGAACAATGCCCGATACCGCCAACCATATCGCCTTCGCGCTGGTCTGCCTCGGCATGGTGCTGACGCTAGGCCCGAACATGATCTACCTGATCTCGCGCTCGCTGTCGCAAGGGCCGAAGGCGGGACTGATCTCGCTTGGTGGGGTCGCGGTCGGCTTCCTGTTCTATGTGCTGTCGGCGGCGTTCGGCATCACGGCGCTGCTGCTCGCCGTGCCCTATGCCTACGACGCGCTGCGCTTTGCCGGCGTGCTCTATCTGCTGTGGCTTGCCTGGCAAGCGGTGAAGCCGGGCGGACGTTCGCCGTTCCAGGTGCGAGACCTGCCGAAGGACGGGCCGCGCAAGCTGTTCGCCATGGGGCTGATGACCAATCTGCTCAACCCCAAGGTGGCCGTTCTCTATCTGTCGCTGCTGCCGCAATTCATCAGCATCGGCAAAGGCCATGTGCTGTCGCAGCTGTTGGTTCTGGGTGCGACGCAGATCTCGATCAGCCTGACCGTCAATGCCATCATCGCGGTGACGGCCGGTTCGATCGCCACCTTCCTTGCCGGACGGCCATTGTGGCTGGTTATCCAGCGCTGGATGATGGGGGGCGTGCTGACGGCGCTGGCGCTGAAGATGGCGACCGACGCGCAGCGCTGAGTCCCTCCAGCCGGGCATGATCTTTCCCAAAACCGGTTCCGACTTTTGGAGATCATGCTCTAGTCTAGCTACATCGGCCGGCGGATCGGCCGGATCTGTGCCGGCTCGATCACCTTGCGGTAGAGGTGCCAGGTGGCATGGCCCAGGATCGGCATGACCACGGCCAGCCCGGCAAACAGCGGGATCGAGCCGATCACCAGAAGCACGGCAACCAGCAGGCCCCACAGTGCCATCTGCAACGGGTTTGCCATCACCGCCCGGGCCGAGGTTTCGATTGCCGAGACGGCACCGACATCACGGTCGAGCAGCAACGGAAAGGCGATCACCGTTGTGGCCAGCACCACCACGGCAAAGACAAAACCGGCCGCATTGCCAAGCAGGATCAGGGTCCAGCCCTTGCCCGTCGTCAGCACGTCGCGGACAAAGGCGCCGATCGAGGCCGGCGGCTGGTCTCCGAACAGGCTGGTGTAGATCGATTGCGCGGTGAACAGCCACAACAGGAACAGTGCAAACAGCATGATGCCGATGACCGCGATCGACGGCAATGCCGGGGAACGGCGCACGTCCAGTGCATGGCGCCAATTCGTGTTCATGCCGAGCTCGCGCCGGCGGCTGATTTCGTAGAGCCCGATCGCGGCAAAAGGCCCGACAAGGGCAAAGCCCGACATCAAGGGATAGACGAGCTGAATGGCGTTGGAACCCGAGCTCCACTGGGTAAGGATCAGGCCGACGATCGGGTAGATCAAACACAGGAACACGTAGTGGGACGGTTTTGCCCAGAAATCCTCGGCGCCGAGCCTGAGCGCATCCCAGAGATCCGCCGTGGTGATGCGGCGCACCGCGGGCTGCACATGCATCCCGTAGGCGTCCGCCATGACATGAAAGCCGGCCATAACCATCCTCCCGTGTGTCGGGGGCGGTCACCGCCGTGATGGCCGCCCGCAGCTGCCACTAGTAGATGTGGCAGCATAGCCGATTTGCCAGGGGTTGTCGCCGAATCGATGGCCTTGGTCAGGTCCTCACGGGATTGTCATCGCCTGCCGGCATAAGCCGGCCGCGCGGAATCTACTGCCGCGCGTTGAAGACCGCCTCGATATGGGCCGTCCGGATCGACGAGGAAGGGGGCATAATAATTTGGACCTATGGCGATCAATTGCCGCTGCGCACCCTGAAGACATTGACCTCTACGAAGTTAGTATCTGCGGATAGCCAGCGTACAAGACGACATCAGCCTCACTGTCAGGCGCCGAACGCAACGGCGGCAGCCGACGCAGCCCAGCGTTCGCGCGGGATCCGCTGAAGTCTATTCGGTCTTCGGCGGTACTTCCTTTTTCACGACTGTCTGAGCGTCCGTAGCCTTGGACATGTCAGCCTTCTCGACGCTCGCTGTCGTCGTCTGTGTGTCGACTGACGCCGATACCTTCGAGTGATGATAGGCGCAGTCTGCCGAAGCGGCGGACACGGAGAGGCCCAGTGCGGCAGCGATAGCGAGGAACGTTTTCATCGTCTTTCTCCTCTTTCATTGCTGACGCAGCGTAACCCGCTTGGCCCTGTCCGCAAAATCACATTTGGCCATTCGTCCATTCCGCGGCCGTTGTTCTGTCGGCCATATTGTCAGCCAATGCTTTGGCGTTTCTACGGGTCACGGCGTTCCCGTGGGTGACGTCGGCTGTAGTCGGGCCCCAGGCCCGGGGCGTCACTATCACGAGCCGCCTCGCCTCATTTTTAGAACCTATGCATTTTAGCGATTGCTTACATTTCTCTTAGATATCCCGGGCGTATCACCTGGGCATTGCAAACCTTGGCGGCGGACGATGTTCACATTGAGAGGCTTCTGGTCTTCGAAGCGCGGCAACTTTGCCATGGCGACCGCCATAGCGATGCTGCCGATAATGGTTGTGGTGGCCGGCGCGATCGATCTGACGGGCACGAGTGACGACGCCGCGCAATTGCAGAACTCGCTGGACGCGGCTGGACTTGCCGTCGGCACGAAGTACCTGCCCAGTATGGCCGCGAGTGATGTAGAGGCACTTGGGTTGACATTCTTTTCTGCCAATTTGAGCCTCGCCGACCAGCAGGAATATGCAGACAGCGTCTCGGCTTTTTCGGCAACCGCCAGCGGCGACCCGAGCGCCTATTACATCTCGCTTTCGTCCAGCATCAACCGTCCGAGCTTCATCAATGGCGCGGCCCCATGGCCAGCTCACCGCTCGGCCACGGTCAAGATGAATCCCGGTGCGCAGGCCTGCGTTCTGGCGCTCGATCCACATGCGTCGGCCGCAATAAGCCTGCAGGGCTCGACCGATGTCTCCATGAGCAGTTGCGTCATCGCGGCAAACTCGGATGCGTCCGATGCTGTCAGCAGGGGCGGTTCCGCGCAGATTTCGGCGGGCTGCGTCTCAACTGTCGGCGGCACTTACGGGCTTTCGCCGCCAAGCGCCAATCTCACCTGCGGAGCCCCACTCGAACATCAATATGCATCTTTCGATCCTCTGGGGGACGTCGTTCCTCCCCCTTACACATTGTGCCTGCCGATCCCGAACGGCAGAACCTATACGCTGTCGCCTGGAACCTATTGCGATAAGACGTTGTCGGGAAACATCACGCTCAATCCGGGCGTCTACATCTTCCGTGGCGTCACCCTAAAACCCGGCGGCAACGGCAGCCTGACCGGTCAGGGCGTGACCTTATTCCTCGTGGAGGGCTCACAGATCACTATAAATGCCAATGAACAGGTGAATCTATCACCACCCACCAGCGGTCCCTACGCCGGCATCACCATTTTCGAGAACCGCGGCAACACCTCGGCCCTGACGCTGAATGGCGGTGCAAATTCCGCGATCAGCGGGTTCGTCTATGCGCCGGACGCGGCGATATCCTTTGCCGGCAACTCAGATATGAGCGGTCAGGGCGACTGTCTGAGGCTTGTTGGCTCGACCGTGCAGATGACCGGAAACTCATCCATCAAAACCGACTGCACGGCCGTGTTTGGAAATCGCGAGATGTATGCCAGCCGCCTCATCACGCTTGTGAAATGAGCGGCTAACCCGCATTTCCATCTCAGATTTTACCGCCCTGCCCGGCAAAAGCCATGATCGCCACTATGTCAGTTGGGCATGACAATCGCGAAAACTGCAAACTCGCCAATCCCGCCTCCGAACAGGCGCACGTTGCTCAAGGTCGCCGGCCTTGCAGCCATTGCCGCGCTTTCCGCCTGCAGCACCGTCTCTGTACCGACGGGCGAAGGCGCAGGCGTCTCTTCCTCCGCCACGGCTACTCTGTCGGGCTTGCGCGCCTCAGCCGGGCTCGGCCCGCTGGCGCCGGACGCCCAGCTCGAACAGGCGGCGCTGCAACAGGCCGGCTATATGGCAGCGCGCGAGCGCATGAGCCACACCACGGGCTGGGGCAAGGATTTCGCATCGCGCATGAAGGACAATGGCGTGCGGGGCGCCGCGGCCGAGAACATCGCCGAAGGCCGCTTCGACCAGCAAAAACTGTTCGACATCTGGATGCATTCGCAGGGCCACCGGCGCAACATACTCGATCAGGATTTCAGCCGCTTCGGCCTCGCCTATGTCCGCGACGGGCGTGATCCCAACCTGCGCTATTGGTCGCTGGTACTCGGCAGGTAGCGTCTTGCTGGGGCCGTTTCGGCTATTCGCCAGCACCAACCGGCACGCCAATCCCAATCCATATTGACGGCAGGCGGACCGCCCGCCGCCGCCGGCTCAGTCCATATGCGCCGCAGGTGCGCCGCCGCCGGCCGGACCAGCCTTTGGCTTGCGCAGCAGGAAGACGAACGGAATGGCGGCCAGCGTCATCACCATCAGTATTTTGAAGTCGTTGACGTAGGAGATCATCATCGCCTGGAGATTGACCATGCGATCGACCTCCGACAGCGCCATCGGATCGCCGCCCGCGGCCGCCGGCGAGACGGCCCAGAGATTGGGATTGAACGGGTTGATGAAGGCCGAAAGCTCGGCGTGATTGATTTGCGTGTTGCGCACCAAGAGCACCGTCACGACCGAGACGCCTATCGATGAGCCGAGATTGCGCACCAGGCTGAAGAGCGCGGTTGCGTCGGTGCGGTAGCGTGCGTCAAGCGTGGCGAAGGCGACCGTCGACAGCGGCACGAACACCATTCCCATGCCCAGGCCCTGGATCACGCCGGAGCTGATGATCAGCCAGTTATCCATCTGCGGGGTGAAGCTCGCCATGGTGTAGAGCGACTGCGCGGTCAGCAGAAAACCGATGACGACGAGAATCCTGGCGTCGATCTTTCCCATGATCCGCCCGACGACGAGCATCGAGATCATCGTGCCGATACCACGCGGACCGATGACGATGCCGATGGTGATGGTCGGATAGCCGAAGATGGTCGAAAGCATCGGTGGCAGCAGCGACATCGAGGCCAGGATGAGCACACCCATGACGAAGATGAACGCCAGCCCGGTCACGAAATTCTGGTCGAGAAAAATCTTCGGATCAATGAAAGGATGGTCCGCGGTCATCGTGTGAATGATGAACACCCAGAAGCCGGTGATGGCCAAGCCGAGTTCGATCCATATCTCGACCGAGGAAAACCAGTCGACCTCGCCGCCGCGATCCAGCATCAGCTGCAGCGCGCCGACGCCGAGCGATATCATGGCAAAGCCGAAGAAGTCGAAGCTGCGCACCCGCCGGGCAACGGCCGGCAGATAGGCCGCCATGCCGAGGAAGGCGACGATGCCGACCGGCAGATTTATGAAGAACACCCAGCGCCAGTTGAAATTCTCGGTCAGCCAGCCGCCCAGCGTCGGCCCCAGGATCGGTCCCAGCATGATGCCGGCGCCCCAGATGGCCATGGCCTGGCCGTGGCGCTCCTTGGGATTGATGTCGAGCAGGAATGTCTGCGACAGCGGCACGATGGCGGCGCCGAACACGCCTTGCAGCAGCCGGAACAGCACAATAGTTTCAAGGCTCCATGCCAGGCCGCACAGCATGGAGAAGATGGTGAAGCCGACCACCGCCGTCAGGAACAATTCCTTGCGGCCGAAGCGGTCGGCGAGCCAGCCGGTGACCGGCGTCATGATGGCGGCGGCGACGATATAGGAGGTCAGCACCCAGTTGATGTTGTCCGGGGAAGCGCCGAGGTCGCCCGTCATGGTCGGCAGGGCGACATTGGCGATGGTGGTGTCGAGCGCCTGCATGATCGTCGCCAGCATGAGCGCAACCGTGATCAGGCCGCGATGCGGCACTTCTCGAAATGGTTCTGGCGTGCTCATGATGCGGAACTTCCAGCCGGTAACAAAAACGATGTACACAGGGGTTTCCGGGCGGCAAAGCCTTCCGTTGAGAGACCTTCATCGCGGTGGGACGCGGTTATCGATGTGGGGGTTACATCGACCGAAAGTCTCTGATGAGCGGATGCCTGCCGCCCGGAAACATGAGGACCGAAGGGTCCGTGTCGAAGATTTCAGATTTCAGCCAGGCCGCGACGCGGCTTGAACCAAACGCTGATCCTTCTCACTCCTCCCCCCAGACCAATCCTTGGCTGTCCGCCGCCACCTGCCAGGCGCCGCGGACTTACTGCACGACCTCGCCAGCCGTGGCGTGGCCGAATATGGCGGGAAAGCCGCGGGCAACGCCGGTATCGACGGTGACCGAGGCGCTCATGCCGGTCCGCAGCGCCATCTTGGCGTCGGGATCGGTCAGTTCCAGTCGCACCGGGATGCGTTGCGTGACCTTGACCCAGTTGCCGGTGGCGTTCTGGGCGGGCAGCAGCGAGAATTCTGCGCCCGTTCCCGCACCGATCGCCTTGACCGTCGCCTCGAAGGTCTTGCCCGGATAGGTATCGACGACGATCTCAGCCTTCTGGCCCGGCTTCATGTTGGTGAGCTGGGTTTCCTTGAAATTGGCATCGATCCAGGTGTCGTCGGTCTCGACCAGCGAAAACAGCGGCGTGCCGGAGCCGACGAACTGGCCGACCTTGAAGGACGAGGCCTGGGAGATGACGCCATCCGCGGGCGCCTTCACCGTGGTCCGCGCCAGGTCGTAGGCGGCCTTGTCGCGCGCGGCGAGCGCGGCCATTACGGTCGGATGCTTGTCGGTTTCGATATCGGGATTGCCGCCGAGCGCGGCCTTGGCGCTGATGATGCCCTGCTGGGCGACGGCGACCTGCTGCTTTGCCTTGTCGAGATCGTTGCGGGCCTCGTCCAGAGACGATTTGGCGTTGATGCCCTTCTGCGCGAGATCGGCGGCGCGGTCATACTGCGACTGGGCATAGTCGACCTCGCTGCTGGCGGACTTCTCCTGCGCCATCGACTGGCTGTAGGCGGCGCGCAGCTGCTCGACATTGAGGCGCGCGGCGGCAACCGCGGCGTCGGCCTGGGCAAGCGCGATCCGGTAAGGCTCGGGATCGATGGTGAACAGAAGGTCGCCCTGCTTGACCATCTGATGGTCTGTTATGGCAACCTGGACGATGCGGCCGGCCGTGTCGGAGGCGATCGACACCTTGGCCTGCTGCAGATTGGCGTTCTCCGTCTCCTGATAGCGGCCGCCGGTCACCCAGACATAGCCGCCACCGATAACCAGCGCCGCCGGCAAGACAAGCATCAGGAAGAAGCGGCCCATGCGGCGCCTCTTCTTCGGCGCCGGGACCGGCTGCACGGGAGGAGCGATCGCGACAGGAGCGGCGGCCGGCTGGGCCGGCGCTTCCATCTCCACCTTGGCGGCGTTTTCGTCGACTTTGGCTACCGCGTTCATGCTGCTGCGCCTTTCGTAGGCTCGACTTTTTCCGAGGTATCGCCGTCGGCGAGATTCTGCGCCATCGCATCGAGCGCCCTGATCAGGACGCGACGGTCCTCCGGCGAAACGCCGACGAGCGATTCCTCATAGACTTCGCCGGCCAGGCTCTTGACCTCCGCATAAGCGGCGCTCGCCTTGGCCGTCGGGAAGATCATGCGCACGCGGCGGTCGGCAGCGTCGGCGCGGCGCTCGATCCAGCCGCCCTCCTCCATCCGGTCGACGAGGCGCGAGACACTGATCGGCTCGATTTCGAGCAATTCCGCGAGCCGGGCCTGGGTGACGCCCTCCTCCTTTGCGACACGCACCATCAGGCGCCATTGCGCCGACGACAGGCCGAGCCCGCTGGCGCGCGTCTCGAAACGCTTGCGCATCAGGCGCTGCACGTCGTGGATCAAAAATCCCAATCTGTCGATGCCATCAGAAACCATGAGCGATATATATAATAAGCGTGCTTACTATTCAAGCACCGTGTCGTTCAGAAGCCGGCAAATGTGCATGCCCACCCCGACAGTCGACGATTGGTCGACGCCTCAGCAACCGATGCGCGGCAGCCGGGCAGTGAGAGTCGCCGTTTTGGGCGCTGCAGCCGCTGGTCGCGTATGACATATTCATGTACAGCGCAGGTCAGGATCGGGGGATCGACGCCATGCCGACGCTTTACGCGCTCAAGCCGGCTTTCCAAGGAAGACTGCGGCCGCTGGTCAACCAGCTGGCGGCGAACGGCGTCACCGCAAACAGCATCACCATCCTGGCGGCCCTGATGTCGATCGTGGCTGGAGCGGCCATCGCGATCCTGCACGAATGGCGCTGGCTGCTGCTACTCATTCCCGTGGTGCTGTTCGTGCGCATGGCGCTCAATGCGGTGGATGGCATGCTGGCACGCGAACATGGCCAGGCTTCGACGCTCGGCATGTATCTGAACGAGATTTGCGATGTCGTTTCGGACCTGGCACTCACCCTGCCTTTCGCGGTCTTTCCGCTGTTCAGCGCATGGGGCGTCATCGCCTTCGCCATCGCCGCGGTGCTGGCCGAGTTCGCCGGCGTGCTCGGCATCGCCGCCGGGATCGGGCGCAACTATGCCGGTCCGTTCGGCAAGAGCGACAGGGCGCTGGCGCTGGGCGTGGTGGCGGTCCTGTGCGCTGCCGGGCTGTGGCCGGTATCCATCGCACCTTTTGTGTTTCCGGCCATGGCAACGCTTTCGCTGCTGACCGCCATAAACCGGATACGCGCCGGTCTTATTGGCAGCGCCAGCTGAGCACCGGGCTCGCCATGCCGCCAGAGGGGAAGACGATGATGCACGGACCAATTGCAGCGGTTGCGGAAAGCCCTGGGCGGCAGGCACAAGAACGTGTCTTCCACAGCCATGACGGAACGGAAATCTTTTACCGGTTCTGGCCGGCGGCCTCCGCTGATGCCGAGGGCGCTGTGGTGCTCTTCCATCGCGGCCATGAGCATGGCGGCCGCATGGCCCATCTCGTCGACGAACTGCAGATGCCGGATCATGCCTTCTATGCCTGGGATGCCCGCGGCAATGGCCGTTCGTCCGGTGAACGCGGCTATGCCCCGTCCTTCTCGGCGCTGGTGCGCGACATCGACTGCTTCATGCGCGAGATCGCCGCCAAGGATGGCTTCGCAACGCAGGACATCGCGCTGATCGCGCAGTCCTTCGGCGCCGTGCTTGCCGCCGCCTGGGTGCACGACTATGCGCCGAAACTGCGCGCCATGGTGCTGGCCTCGCCGGCCTTTTCGGTCAAGCTCTACGTGCCCTTCGCCAAGGAGGGCATCGCGCTCTGGCAGAAGCTCAAGGGCCGTTTTTTCGTCAACTCCTACGTCAAGGCGAAATTCCTGACCCACGATCCCGTGCGCATCGCTACCTTCGAGAGCGACCCGCTGATCACGCGGCCGATCGCCTCCAACATCCTGGTCGAACTCTACCAGCACGCCGCTCGCATCGTTTCGGACGCCCGCGCCATGACCGTGCCGACGCAACTTCTGCTTTCGGGAAGCGACTGGGTGGTGCGCCACGCCCCGCAGCACGAATTCTTCGTCAATCTCGGCAGCCGGACCAAGGAACGCCACGTGTTGCCGGGCTTCTTCCACGACACGCTGGGCGAGCGCGACCGGGCACAGGCCCTCGACCTGATCCGGCCGTTCCTGACCAGGCAGTTCACGACGCCGGACGCGCCCGTTGACCTCAAGCAGGCGGATATTGCCGGATACACGCGCGACGAGGCCGAACGGCTTGCCTCGCCACTGGATCTGTTGTCGCCCAGGGGCCTTTATTGGGCATTCAGCCGCGCCTCCATCCGCATGGGCGCCTGGGTTTCGTCGGGCATGAAGGCCGGTGTCACCACCGGCTTCGATTCCGGCTCGACGCTGGACTATGTCTATGAAAACGAGGCACGAGGGCTGACGCCGCTTGGCCGCTTCGTGGACCGCATCTTCCTGGAGGCCATAGGCTGGCGCGGCATCCGCCAGCGCAAGCTGCATCTGGAAGAACTGATCGGCACCGCGCTATCGACACTCAAGGCCGCCGGCCGCGCCGCCCACATTCTCGACATCGCCGCCGGCCACGGCCGCTATGTTCTCGATGCGATCGTCAAGAGCCCCGATCAGCCGGCAAGCGTGCGCCTGCAGGATTATTCCGACCTCAATGTCGGGCTTGGCCGCAAGCTGATCGCCGAGCGGCAATTGCCGGCCAGCGTCTCGTTCCGGCGCGCCGACGCTTTCGATGCCGACATGCTCGCCGCTATCGATCCGGCGCCGGACCTCGCCATCGTTTCCGGCCTCTACGAACTGTTCTCGGACAATGCGATGATCGCCCGCTCGCTTAGCGGACTGGCCCGCGCCATGCAGCCGGGCAGTCTGCTCATCTACACCAACCAGCCCTGGCATCCGCAGCTCGAGATGATCGCGCGCAGCCTGACGTCCCATCGCGGCGGCCAGGCATGGGTCATGCGCCGGCGCACGCAAGGTGAGATGGACCAGCTCGTCGAAGCCGCCGGTTTCGAGAAGCTCGATCAACGCATCGACCAATGGGGAATCTTCACCGTCTCGGTCGCACGGCGCCTGTAGGACCCGCCGAGGCATGCCGACTGACCCTGAAGCTTCGCAATCCGCAGCCATCGTCGCCGCCGAACCCTATGGCCGTGTGATTGTCAGGGCTGCATTGTGGCTGGCGTTCCTGGCGCCGTTCTTCTACCTGACCTATGGCTTGGCCAACTGGCTGGCGTCGCGGCGCGACGACGTCGGCAGCATCGTGTTCTCCTGGGAACACAGCATCCCGTTCGTCGCCTGGACCATCGTGCCCTACTGGTCGATCAACCTGTTCTACGGCCTGTCGCTGCTCCTTAACGACAACCGGCAAGGGGTCGACCGCCTGGCCGGCCGCTATCTCACAGCGCAACTCGTCGCCGTCACCTGCTTCATCCTGTTCCCGCTGACCGCGACGTTCGTGCGGCCGGAAACGACCGGCCTGCCGGGCTTCATGTTTGCCGTGCTTGGCGGCTTCGACAAACCGTTCAACCAGGCGCCCTCGCTGCACATCGCCCTGCTGGTGATCATCTGGGACCATTGGCGCCACCGCCTCGGTCGCCTTCTCCTGCCGCTCTGGCACGGCTGGTGCTTCCTGATCGGCGCCTCGGTGCTGACGACCTGGCAGCATCATTTCATCGACATCCCCACCGGCGCGCTGCTCGGTTTTTTCGCGCTCTGGCTGTTTCCGCGCAACGGCGAATTGCCGTTTTCAGGTGCCCTGCCGACCAGCGATGCGAAAGCCCGCCGGCTGGCACTGTTCTATGCACTGGGCGCCGTCCTTGCGCTGGCCGCCGCCGCGTTCGGCGCGTTCTTTTCAGGCGTCGCGCTCTTCCTGCTTTGGCCAGCCTTGGCGCTGGCCATCGTCGCGCTTGCCTATGCCGGGGCCGGTTCGAAAGTGTTCCAGAAATCCGCGGATGGCAGCATCACGCTTGCATGCCGCCTCCTGCTCCTGCCGTACCGTCTTGGCGCCAGGACAAACATATGGGCCTGGACGCGCAATCTTGCTCCGCAGGTGGCGGTTGCCGACAGCGTCTTTCTCGGGCGTTTTCCCACTGCAAGCGAGGCCAGCGGCTTCGGCACGGTCATCGACCTCGCCGCCGAACTTGAAAGGCCGGCGGGAGCGACTTGCCGCTGGATCGCCTTTCCGATGGTCGACCTGTTGCCGCCGCCGTTGATGGTGCAGCAACAGGCAGCCGGCGCGCTGGAGAAAGCGCGCCGCGACGGCACGGTGCTTGTCTGCTGCGCGCTCGGTTTCCAGCGCAGCGCCGGCGTCGTCGCCGAATGGCTGGTGGTGACCGGCAGAGCCAGGACGCCGGCCCGGGCTCGCGAGATGCTAAGCGCCGCCGGCCGGCCTGTTCATCTTGTCGAGGCAACGGAGCGGGCGGCATCATGACCGGCAATGCCTATCAGCAAAGCATCGATCGCTTCGCCGGCATGCTGATGCGGCAGGCCGCGTGGCCGGCCGCAATCGTTCTGGCCGCAAACATGCTGGCGCCCTTGGCCGCCCGGGCGCGCGGCGCCTTCGAGACCTTGCCCGCCGCCGTGGCGCTGTCGCTCGCTGCCGTCAGCGCTGTTGCCGTGCTGGCGCTGTCGGCGCTGCTGGCATTCGACGCGCTGCTGTTCCGGCTGATGGCCAGCCATGCCGACATGTCTTCCGCCGGCGCCGCGGTGGACGACATGCTGGCGCGCATGCGCCTGAAGCTGCTGCCACCTTCCCCACGTTCGCTCGACGAACGCATGGCCGGCACGCGCCGGCTGCTGACCAGCCAACGCATAGCCCTTGGCCTGTTCGTCGCGATGCTTCTGGCGGCCGGATTTTGGGCGCCGCGATGAACAAGCTCTCGCTCACGACCTTCACCCTGCTGCAGACTGTGACCTCCGTCGGCCTCTCGGCGCTGGCCTGGGCGGTAACCGGCGTGCGTCCGATCTGGAATGGCAGTCTGCCGTCGGACAAGCAGCGCATCTATTTCGCCAATCACACGAGCCATGGCGACTTCATCCTTTTGTCGGCGTGCCTCAACGAAAAGGAGCGCGCGATCACCCATGCCGTGGCTGCCGGCGAATATTGGGGAAAATCGCGGCTGCGCCGCTTCATCGCAGAAGACATGCTGTCATCCGTGCTCATCAACCGGCAATGGACGAAGCCCGAAGAAAACCCGATCGAGATCATGCTGTCGGTTCTCGACCAGGGACACTCGCTGATCCTGTTTCCCGAAGGCACCCGCAACATGACGGATGAGCCGCTGCTGCCTTTCCGCTCCGGGCTCTACAATTTGTCGATGGCACGGCCTCAGGTCGAGCTGATCCCGTGCTGGATCGAGAACATGTCGCGCGTATTGCCCAAGGGCCAGTTCCTGCCGGTCCCGCTTTTGTGCCGCGTCGTCTTCGGCGCACCGGTGGCGGTGGCCCCCGGCGAAGAGCGGCGCGCCTTTCTCGACCGAGCCCACGCCACGCTTCTAGCGCTCAACCCGCGTCCCGAACGAGACGATTGATGCGCCACGACATCTCGATCCTGATCATCGGCCTGCTGGCGGTGCTGACCACCGCCAGCATTGTGGCCGCTATACTTTCGGCACGGGCGCCGAAACCACTCAGTTCGACTCTGGTCAATCTCACCCAACGCATCAATGCCTGGTGGGTGATGGTCGCGCTGATGACGGTCGCCTTCTTCTTCGGCCGGTACGGCCTGACCATCCTGTTCGCGCTGATTTCCTTCGCCTCGCTGCGCGAATTCGTGACGCTGACGCACACGAGCCGGAGCGACCATTGGGTGCTGCTCGGCATGTTCGGCATCATCATTCCGTTTCAGTACTGGCTGGTCTGGACCGCCTGGTACGGGCTGTTCGTCATCTTCATTCCGGTCTACTGCTTCCTGCTGATGCCGGCCATCACCGCGTTGCATGGCGACACCGAACGCTTTCTCGAGCGGATCGCCGCGCAGCAATGGGCGGTGATGATCTCCGTCTATTGCGTCAGCCATGTCCCAGCACTGCTGACGCTCGACGTGCCGGGCTTCGAAGGCCGCAATTTGCTGCTGATCGCCTTCCTGATCATCGTCGTGCAAGGCAGCGACGTGCTGCAATACATCTTCGGCAAGCTGTTCGGAAAACACCGGTTTTCGCCGACCGTATCGCCGTCGAAAACCTGGGAGGGCCTGATCGGCGGAGTGGTATCGGCGAGCCTGCTCGGAGCTCTGCTGTCGTTCGTGACGCCATTCACGCCCCTGCAGGCGGCGTGTGTCGCCTTCGTCGTCTGTTCGATGGGGTTTCTGGGTGGGCTGGTCGCCTCGGCCATCAAGCGCGACCAGGGTGTCAAGGATTGGGGCCATCTCATCGAAGGCCATGGCGGCATGATGGACCGTACCGACAGCCTGGTCTTCGCTGCCCCGATCTTCTTTCACATCGTGCGCTACTTCTGGACAGTCTGAGACGGCAAGCTCTGAGCCGTCAGAGCCGGTTTCGCACGACCAGCGTGACGACGAAGAAGGCGCCGAGCGAACTGGTGATGATGCCGATCGGCAGTTCCTGCGGCGGCAGCAGGGTTCGCGCCAGAAGATCGCTTGCCAGCAACAGCACCGCCCCGAACAGCGCACAGCTGGCGATCAGCCGCAGATGCAAGGGACCGGCCAGCGGCCGCGACAAATGCGGGATCATAAGCCCGACAAAGCCGATGACGCCGGCGACCGAGACGAGAATTGCCGTCGAAAAGGCGGCAACGAGAAACGTCGTCCTGCGCATCCGCGCCACCGGCACGCCAAGGCTTTCGGCGGCACTTTCACCCGCCAGGAAGGCGTCCGGCCTGCGATGGTTCCACAGCCCGTAGGCCGCGATCGTGCCGGCGCCCAATGCGCCCAGCCAGACATTGTCCCAGCGCGCCAGCCCGAGCCCACCCATCGTCCAGAACAGCACCGAATGGGCGGCGCGCTGGTCGCCGGCAAAAACCAGATAGTTGGTCAAGGCCGTGAACAGGAAGGAAACGGCAAGGCCGGCGAGGATCAGCCGTTCCGGCCCCTGCCCCCGCACCCGCGCGACCAGCAGCAGGACGATGCAGGCGGCCAGTATGCCGCCGGTGAAGGCCGCGACCGGCAAGGTCCAGATGCCAAAACTGTCACCAAAGACGGTGATGACGGAAACAGCACCGGCCGCCGCCCCCGACGACAGGCCGAACAGGAAGGGATCGGCAAGATCGTTGCGGGTCACCGTCTGCAGCAAGGCGCCTGTTATGCCGAGGCCGCTGCCGACACAGACCGCCAGGATCGTGCGCGGCAGCCTGAGATCGACGACGATCTTGCCGACCGGGCCCGACACCTGGTGCTCGTTCAATCCGACGGCATGGCCAAGCGAGGCGATGACGTCAGTCAGCGGGATCAGTGTCGAACCATAGGCGATTGACAGCAGCACGAGGGCGACGACCGCTACCGTGCCCGCCACTGTCGCCAGCGCGAACGCCTTGTGCCCTGAAAGCGCACCGGATTTATGCCCAGGGGCAAGAAGCATCAGAACGCTTCCGGATGCATCGCCTTGGCGATCTTGCCGATCGCCTCGATGTTTGCCGGGCCGGGCGTCAGTTCGGCATAGCGGAGCGCCACGAAGCGCTCGTTCTTGACCGCGTCCGTCTCCTTCATCGCCGGGTGCGCCTTGAGGAAGTCGAGCAGTTTCTTGTAGCCGCCGCCATCCTGGTAATCGAGCAGGATGAGGAATTGCGGATTGCGCGACGCCACGGTTTCCCAATCCGTGTTGCCCCAGCTGGTGTCCATGTCGGCCATGATGTTGTCGCCGCCCGCCGCTGTGATCATGGCGCTCGGAATGGCGAATTTTCCGGCGGTGAACGGCTTGTCCTCACCTGAATCATAAAGGAACACCCGCGTCCCCTTTGCGCCGCCGACCTTGGCAGTGATATCAGCGAGCTGCGCCTTCCAGCCGGCAACAAGTTTTTTGGCTTCGGTCTCCTTGCCGAAGATCTTGCCCAGCTTTTCGACATCGCCATAGAGCAGATCCATCGAGGCAGCCGGACGGTTCTTGTCGAGATGGACGCAGCTTTCGGTCAGCACCAGCGTCTTGATGCCGTGCGGGGCGAGCGTGTCTGGCGTCACGTCGCCGCCCGGCTTCATGCCATAGTACCAGCCGGCGAAGAAGAAATCGGGCTCGACGGCGACGAGGTTTTCCAGCGTCGGGTATTTGGGCGCCAGTTCGGGAATAGAACCCTGCTCGGCCTTGAATTCGGGGCCGACCTTGTACCATCCGGTGATGCCGGTCAGGCCGACGATCGACGGCTGCAGCTTCAGCGCGAAGGCCATCTCGGCCATGTTGAGATCATGGATGACGGCGCGTTTGGGCGGCGCGTCGAAGGTCAGCGGCTTGCCGCAGCTGTCGACGGTGACCGGGAAGGCGAACGCTGACGAAGCCAGCAGCGAGAAGACGAGCGACTGGGCGAGACGTTTCACGGATTTTGCTCCTCGGTTGAACAATGTCGGATCAGGGATGGGGTCGATCAGGATGGCGGCGCGGAGCGGTTCGGAACATCGAAGACCGTGAGTTCGCGGTCTTCGGTCGGATGGCGCAGGCGAAACACGTCGACGCCGAAAATCTCGCGGATCAGCTTTTGGGTCAGCGCCTCGCGCGGCGCGGCAAGCGCATGCAGCCGCGCTTCGTTCATCACTGCGACCCTGGTGGCGAAGGGTGCCACCAGTGCCAGATCGTGCAGCACCGCGATCACCGTCATGCCGAAGCCGGCAATGAGTTCGAGCAATTCGCCACGGGCGCGCGGATCGAGATGGTTCGTCGGCTCGTCGAGGAACAGCACCTTCGGTTGCTGCGCGATGGCGCGCGCCAGCTGGGCGCGCTGGCGTTCGCCGCCCGACAGCGAGCCGATCGTGCGGCCAAGCAGCGGCAACAGGCCGGTCCGGCGCAACGCGTCGACGACGATGTCGCGCTCCTCGCTCCTGCGCCTCAGTCCGGCATGCGGGACGCGGCCGAGCTCGACATAGTCGATCACCGCCAGCCGCGGGTCCGGCTGGTCGGTCTGGCCGACAACGGCGACGTGCAGGGCCCGCTCGGCGGTCGAGATCCTGTCCAGGCGGCGCCCGCCAAGCTTCACCTCGCCGGAACTTGGCCTGAGCATGCCCGACAGCATGCGCAGCAGCGTGGTCTTGCCGGCGCCATTGGGGCCGATGATGGCAAGGCGATCGCCTGTGGCCACCGACAGGCTGACGGCGCGGACCAGATCGCGGCCATTGGCCATCGCGCAGAGGTCGCGTGCATGGAGGAGCGGCGCTGTCATCGGCTGTTGACCGCAAACTTGGCCGGCCCGGGAATACGAGCCAGCGTCTTGCCCGCCAGCCGCGGCGGACGCTGTCCGGAATTGCACCAGCCGTCGGCGAGCGAGGCGTAAAGCCTGGCAAATCGCACGAGATCGCCGGCGTCGGCCTCGGCGTCGATGGAGCCGAAGAGATAGGAAGCCTTGCCTGGCGCCTGGAAGGCCACGGTCAGCGGCCGCGCACAGCCCGCCATGCATTCGACGCCTTCGATCGTGAAGCCATGCGCCACAGCGGGTTCTTGGCAGGCCGCGAGCCGGGAGCGCAGATCGGCACACAGGCTTTCGCCCGACCTGATGCCGGTCGGGACGTCACGGCAAAGCGTGCACACGATGATGCGGTGATCGATGGCGCCGGCCAACTTCCGTCACTTTCCAAAACTGGCGACGGAAGGATGCTGGCGAGCCGGCCGACTAGACCGACGTCCACGTCTCCTCCCGGCACACCCCGTCCGGTCAACTCAGTGATGGCAGGTCTCCTGGCTCGCGGGTCTCGGCGCAATCCTGCCTTCCCAGCCTTGCCGGCCAGTGGCATGTCGGATCTTGCTCACCGCTTACAGTTGCGGGGGCAGCCACGGTCTCGACCTCTGCGGGTCTCACCGTGTTCCCTTTTCACCCCTTGCCTTTCGGCGCGGGGACCATCACGCACCCACCGTAGATTTCCATCGATCGCATCGCAATGAGTTTTTTGCGATGCCGCCGCACTTCATTCGATATGTAATAACATTACCTTTGAGGCGATATTTCGCGACGATGTCAACCCCCTGTCGTTGCGCAATAAGTCTTCGGCGGTACCTCGGTTTTCAGCCGCGAGCGGTCACCAGGCAGGAGGCATGACACCTGGCCGCGGTCGCCGAGGGAAACCGGCGCTACAGCTTTCTAAAAAAGCCTGACAGAATATTTGGACCCGCTTCGCCTGGCCGCAGTCTGATCCCGTCTTCAAAGCAATTCAGCATCACGCATTCGAAGCCGTAATGCGCGAGGAGCGCCACCAGCGAGTCACGGTCGAAATGGTGCAGGTGCTCGTTGGGCAGACGCATGCGCCACGTCCGGAACCACGCATCGCCATCGGCGCCAAGTTCACGCCAGCGGCAGTAAGGGACGGCGATGGCCAGGTGGCGGGTCTGAAGGCGGGCGAGGAAACCCAGATCCGGAATGTGCTCGAGCACGTCGAACATGGCGACGAGATCCCACGAGCCGGCGAGCGCCTCGTCCCAATCGACAAAGCGGACGCCCTCGGGCAGCGGAAATTTGGTGATGTCGCAGCCGGCACAGTCGGCAACCCCGGTAATCTTGGCGGCCTCAATGAAGGTGCCGGTGCCATAGCCAATCTCCAACACGGACCGCGGTATCTCACCGGTGATCCCCAGCACCCAGCCAAGCCGCTGATAGCCGAGCTTGATGGTCCGGTCGCTCAGATCCTCGTAATAGGAAATGTATTGCTTGTCGTATGTGATCGGCGTGGCGTCGATCTGGTGGATCACGCCGAAGCGGTCGAGGTTGTAGTTGTCTAGCACTCGCGGCGCCCCCGGGATTTCGAATGCTTATATGGCGGAGTTGAACGCAAGGTAAGCGGTTGGGGCGGGATGCCAAATCCTGGCAGGAGCGCGACCAGAACTAAATGTCACATTTGGGTCGACTGCCAACCGCCACTGCCAGGCTATGCAACGCGAAAAGCTGACACGCGACCTCCCGATACCAAAGTAAAAGCGTACGCGACCTCACCCTTCAAAACGGATGCACGACCCAACGACGCAGGCTATGTTACCCCGTCGGCAGACGTCATCGAAGGGGAGGACATGACATGCAGGCAATGCCGATAGCGCATCAAGCCGCGCAACCCGCGGTCGGCCCCATATCCTCCTTGACCGGCTATCCGGCCGCCATCCTGTGCTGGCTGCTTTCGGCTGGTGTCTATATCGCGGCCAAATGGGTGGCGCCTGAAATGCCGCCCTGGGGCCTCTGCTTTTGGCGGCTGACGCTTGCCTGCGCCATCCTACTGCCGATTGTGCACCGTCATCACGACGCCATGATTGGGCTTTTGCGAACTCGCGCCTTGGAGGTCGTCGCCGTAGGGGCGATCGGCCTCACCCTATGCCAGGGTATGATCTACCATGGCCTCAACGACACCAACGCCACCACGGCCGGCATCATCATGGCGCTTTCGCCTGTCATGACGATGGTGCTCGCGCGTTTCGTGCTTGGCGAACCGCTCGGATTGTGGAAGTCGCTTGGCGCGCTGGTTGCGCTCGCCGGAATGATTTTCATCGTTGCCCACGGGAACCTGACGGCGCTGCTGCAACTCGAGTTCAACGCCGGCGAGTTGTGGATCGTCGGCAGCGCGTTCTGCTGGGGCCTGTACACCGTGCTTTTGCGCCGTGCCAAATTCGGCATCGAACTCCTGCCGATGGTCGTGCTGCTGCTCGGCGCCGGTGCGCTGGTCGCGTTGCCTTTCCATTTGTGGGAATTGGTCAACGACGAACGCTCCGTCATGAACGTCCACAGCATTCTCGCGCTCGCCTATCTGGCAGGACCCGGCGGCGCCTTGATGTACTATTTCTACAACAAAAGCGTGGAAACACTCGGCGCGAGTCGGGCGAGCATGCTGCTCTACCTGCAGACGGTGTTCGTCGCCATGCTTGCCTATCTGCTGCTCGGCGAGGACTTGCACGATTACGATCTGGTCGGTGCGGCCTTCATTGTCGCCGGCATCGTACTCGCCACCGTAGTCAAACCCAGGCCAGCTCAACCACGCGTGGCGTAGAAATCTTGCGAGTGGCGGCGAAGCCGTTAGCGCCTAGACGACCCATGTCGGCCTTTGATGGACGGCGATAGCCGTTCGAATGACCGAAATGCTGCATGAAGTTGCCATTCTTCGACAGTCCCTCCCAAAACGAACAAGGCCCCTTCCGGGGCCTTGCATATCAAGCTCAATGCCGGGCTCTCCGCCCCTCACTTCCCCATCAGTTGCTTGGCATTCTCCGCCGTGATCGCGGTCGTTTCCACCGTCACCGTTGGTTCCACCGAAGTCGCGCAGTCGAGCAGGATCTTCTTCGACATCTCGATCGCTTCCTTGGCGCCCGTCGGGTAGGTGAAGGTCGCCGCCCAGTCGCCTTTGGCGACGGCCTCGATGCCGCCGGCCGGTCCGGGCAGGCCGTCGGTGCCGATGATCTTGACGTCCTTGCCAGCTCCCTTGGCGGCAAGCAGCGCGCCGGCCGCCATCATGTCGTTGGAGGCATAGAGCACCTTGATGTCGGGATGCGCCTGCAGCATGGCGGCAAAGGCGGTCTGGGCTTTGTCCGGCACCCAGTCGGCGGCCTGCTCGGCGACGACCTGGATCTTGGCATTCTCCTTGACGCCGTCCTTGAAGCCGTTCAGCCGCTCAACCGCCGGCGTCGAGCTCGGCAAGCCTTCCAGCACCGCCGCCTCGCCGCCATCCGGCAGCAAGGTCTTGGCGGTGTATTTGCCGGCCTCGAGCGCGATCTTGTAATTGTCGCCGCCGATGAAGGCGGTGTAGTCCTTGCCGGGATCGCCGACCGTCTTGCGGTCGAGCTCGATGACCGGGATGCCGGCATCCATGGCGCGTTTCACCGCCGGCGTCAGCGGTGCCGCCTCGAAGGGCGAGATCAGCAGCAGATCGACCTTCTGGGTGATGAAATTGTCGACCTGCGAGGTCTGCGTGTTGACGTTGCCGGCGCCGTCGGCGATCTGCAGCGTGAAGCCCGGCACGGCCTTGGCCGCCGCGGTCAGCTCGTCATTGACGTGCTGACGATAGGGCTCGGCATTGTTGGCCTGCGAAAAGCCGATGATGAACTGGCCGTCCTTGGCGCAGGCCTTGACCATCGGGTCTGCAGCCTGGGCGGATCCCGCAATGCACAGGCCCGCGCCTGCCAGAAGCACGGCGTGAAGCGTGCGCCTCGTTCCTTGTCTTGTGGTCTTCATACTCACTCTCCTCCTCGTCGGGCCGGGGGCCAGACCTTGGTTGACTTCGACTTTGTTGCCGCCTTCCTCCTAACGACCCAAACCCTCGCGGCGGCGAACGAGGGATTGAAGCACTGCCGCCAGCACGATGATCGCGGCGGTCGCGAGTAACTGCATTGCCGGCGTGATGTTGTTGAGCTGCAGGATGTTGGCGAGCGCGCCCAGCATGATGGTGCCGGCCACGGTGCCGACCATCGAGCCGGCGCCGCCAAACAGGCTTGTGCCGCCGATGACCACGGCGGCGATGGCTGTCAGTTCGTAGCCCATGCCGTCATTGGCGCTGCCGAAATTGAACTGGCCGGCGTGCACGATGCCGGCCAGAGCCGAAGCAAAACCGGTGATGGCATAGACCGAGATCTTCACCATCGAAACGGGCACGCCGGAAATGCGCGCCGCGCGCTCGTTGCCGCCAACGGCAAAGACATAGCGGCCGAAGCGCGTCGTGTTGAGCACGATCGTTGCGATCGCGGCAAAGACGATGAAGACGATGGTGGCGACCGGCACGGTGTTGTTGAACAGCCGCTCTCCGAGGATCGCAAACACAGGCGGTGCCAGGCCCGGCCCGTCGCCATAGGAAATATTGATGTACTGGTTGCCCGAGACGACCAGCGCCAGGCCGCGCGCCGCCTGCAAGCCAGCAAGCGTGACGATGAACGGCTCCAGCCGAAAGCGGGTGGAGATAGTGCCCTGGATGGCGCCGAAGACGATGCCCATGACGAGCACGGCGAGGATGGTGGGAATGAGCCCGAATCCACCCGAGATCATCATCGACGCGGTGACGACGCTGGACAGGCCGAGCACCGCGCCAACCGACAGGTCGATGCCGGCGGTGATGATGACGAAGGTCATGCCAATGGCGATGATGCCGGTTTCCGACACGGCGCGCACGATGTTGGCGATGTTGTCGGGATCGAGGAACAGGATCTGGCCGTGCCGGCGCGGCGAGAAGATGATGCCGCCGATCGCCACCACCACCAGGCCGATCAGGCTCTGGAAGCGCACCACAAGGGCGAGCGGATCGCGATGCTTGGGCGCTGCCGCCGGCACAGCGGGGCTCGCTGTCACCGAAATCTTCTGTTCAGACATCAGGCCTCCCTGCCATTTGCCGCGTCAAGCACCGTGTGCTCGTCGACGCCGCCGATGAATTCCGCCACGTTGCGCCCTTGGCGCAGCACCACGATCCGGTCGCACAGGCCGATGAGCTCCGGCATCTCGCTGGACGCAACCAATATGCCGAGCCCCTGCGCCGCCAACTGCCTCAGCCGCGCGTAGATCTCGCCCTTGGCACCGACATCGACGCCGCGGGTCGGTTCGTCGAGCAGCAGCAGCCGGGGATTGCCGAGAATCTCCTTGGCCAGCACCACCTTCTGCTGGTTGCCGCCGGACAGCGCGCCGACGGCGATGTCGGGATTCTTCGGCCTGATATCGAACTGGCCGAAGGACTGCTTCACCGCATCCGCCTGGCGGCGCTGCGACATCAGGCCGAAGGGCGAGATGCGGCGGATCACCGACATGACCAGGTTGAGGCCCACCGCCATTCTGAGCATCAGCCCGCTGCCGCGCCGATCGTCGGTGACGAAGGCGATGCCGGCCGCGCGGGCCGCCCTGATCGAATCCAGCCTTACAGGCCGGCCATTTATAGCAACCTCGCCTTCCCAACGGCCGGACAGGCCGGTGCCATAGAGCGCGCTGAGCAGTTCGGTGCGCCCTGCCCCCATGATGCCGGCCAACCCGACGATCTCGCCCGCCTTGACGTCGAGCGAGACGCCGCTCGGCGGCTGCCAGCCGGCGCTTTCATGGGCGAGCCTGAAGCTGGCATCACGCAAGCTGAGCAGTGTCTTGCCGGCCTTCGTCGACCGTTCGGGATAAAGCTCATCCAGCGGCCGGCCGACCAGAAGCCGGACCAGTTCGGCCTGCGGCGCGTGCGGCTCGGTGACGCCCGCGACGCGACCGTCGCGCATGACCGTCACCCGGTCGGCGATCTGCGGTACCTCCTCGAGGCGATGCGAGATGTAGACGATGCCGACGCCGCTGGCGGCGAGCTTGCGCATGATGTCGAACAGCCTGTCGACCTCACCTACCGTGAGTGCGGCCGTCGGCTCGTCCATGATCAGCACGCGCGAGGCGTAGGACAGCGCCTTGACGATGGCCACGACCTGGCGCTGGCCGATCGACAGGTTCGCCACCATGCTGGCCGGATCGATGGCCAATTCGATGGCTTCGAGACGCTTGCGCGCCTCGCTGCGCATTGCCGGCACGTCGAGGAAACCACCGGGCCGCATCAACTCGCGGCCAAGGAAAAGGTTGGCGGCGACGTCGAGTGTCGGCACCAGGTCGAGTTCCTGGAAGATGGTGGCGATGCCGGCCGCCTGCGCCTCGCGCGGGTTGTTGAAGGCTACCTGCTTGCCGTCGATGTGGATGGTGCCCTCGTCCGGCGTGTAGACGCCCGACAACAGGTTCATCAGCGTCGATTTACCGGCGCCGTTTTCGCCAAGCAAGGCATGGATCTCGCCCGCCTTGAGGTCGAAGTCGACGCCGCGCAGCGCCTGGACGCCGCCGAAGCGCTTGACCGCACCGGTGACGGAAAGCAGCGGCGCACTCATGCTGACCTCATGGGGCTGACCTCATGGGGGGCCGGCCTCGCGCAGGACTCCCGCACCTGCAGCGCCGCCCGCAGCCGCACCGCCTGCGGCTCCAGGTCGGTCGATGCGATGCGAGCGCACAGCAGGGCGGCCGCCTGCCGTCCGATCTCGGTGCATGGTTGCGCGACCAGTGTCAGCCGCGGCTCGAAGCAATCGGCCCATTCGAAGTCGTCGAAGCCGGCGAGCGACAGGTCGCCGGGGATAGAGAGCCCCCTCTCGCGGATGGCGCGAACTGCCCCGATGGTCGTCATGTTGTTGCCCGTGACCAATGCGGTGGGCGGCGACGGCAGAGACAGGATCGCATGGGTCGCTGCGGTCGCGCTCGCCGTGTCGACATTCTCCGGCGAGACATAGTGCGGCAGGCATTCAAGTCCATTGGCGACCAGCGAGGCGCGAAAGGCCTCGACGCGTTCGCGGGTCGTCGCCAGACCCGGCTGGCCGGCGATGTAGCCGATGCGCTTGTGGCCGAAGGCGGCGACATGATCGATCAGCGCGCGCATCGATGACTGGTTCTCGACACCGATCTGGTCGAAACGCTCGTCGGCGAAACGATCGATGAGCACGCAGGGCAGCTTCTTCTCGGCCAGGTAATCGATGGCGCGCTGCGGCGCGCCCGACGGCGCCAGGATTACGCCGTCGACGCGACGCTGGTGGAAGGCGCGCACCACCGAAAGCTCGCGGTCGGGGTCCTCCTGAGTGTCGGAGAGGAAGACCATGAGGCCGAGGCGCGCGCATTCGGCCTCCACCGCACAGATGATATCGGTGAAATAAGGGTTGGAAATCGCCGAGATCGCCAGGCCGACGCTGTTGGTCGAGGCGACTTTCAGCGACCGTGCCAGCTCGTTGGGCTGGTAGCCCATCGCGGCGATTGCGTCGTTGATGAGCCGGGCCTTCTCCGGCGAGACGAAGCGGGTGCGGTTGATGACATGCGAGACGGTCGAAACCGATACGCCGGCGCGGCGCGCGACCTCAGCCATTGTCGGCATGGCAACTCAAATGGAGTGCTGGCAAGCGCTCCTCCCTGATGATGCGTTCCAGTCCGCTCTCATTGGCTTTGGCGGATTTCGATGGACCATAATGTCATCGAAACGTTTGCGCAATCGATTCGATGACTTTGTTCGACCAAATTCGCGCGCTGCGCAATTTCGATCAAATTGTCACGCAAGAAAGCGGCAAGATGGTCCGGCCAAATGCGAGAAGCCCATGAACCCGACCGAGAAAGCGCTGTGGTTTGTCGAAAGCCATCTGCCTGAGGCTGTAACACTCGACGACGTCGCCCAAGGCAGCGGCGTGTCGCGCTTTCATGTGACGCGCGCCTTTGGTGCCGCTACCGGCCGCTCCGTCATGGGCTATATGCGCGCGCGGCGCTTGAGCGAAGCGGCGCGCAGGCTGGCCGACGGGGCGCCCGACATTCTCTCGGTGGCGCTCGATGCCGGCTACAACTCGCATGAGGCCTTCACCCGCGCCTTCCGCGACCAGTTCGGCACAACGCCGGAGCTGGTGCGGGCGCAAGGCTCGACCAAGACCCTCGACCTCGTGGAGCCGATCCTGATGGACCAGTCCTTTCTTGCCAAGCTCGAGCCACCGCGCTTCGAGACCAGCCGGCCGTTCCTGATCGCGGGGCTGGGCGAACGCTACAGCTGCGAGACCAGCGCCGCCATCCCGATGCAGTGGCAACGCTTCGGCCCCTTTATCGGCAACATTCCGGGCGAGACCGGTGACGTCGCCTATGGCGTCTGCGTCAACGGCGACGATGCCGGCAATTTCGACTACATCGCCGGTGTCGAGGTCACAGACTTTTCCGACCTTCCCAGGGAATTCAGCCGCGTGCGCATACCGGCGCAGAAATATGCGGTGTTCTCGCATCGCGAGCACATTTCGACCATCCGCCGCACAGTCAACACGATCTGGAACAAATGGCTGCCGGCCTCCGGGCACGAGATAGCGGACGCGCCGGAATTCGAACGCTATGGCTCGGAGTTCGATCCGCGCAGCGGCAATGGCGGGTTGGAGATCTGGATACCGGTCAAGTCCTAGGGCGTTTCACCGTTTCACGGAAATGGCGAACCGCTCTAACTCTTGTTTTGGAGCAATTCCGGACGGAAAACCGCTGCACACTTTTCCTGGAATTGCTCTGGTATCGAGCAGATCTTACCTTGGCATGGGCCAAGGTACGATCCGCCGCTTCGCCTACTCCACGGCGAGAGCGACCTCGTAGAGGCCGGGATGAGCCTGACCCAAGGCCCGGTTGCGGTCGAGAAAACCGTTGCTACGCAGATGCTCGAAGACCCGCGGCATGGCCGCCTGATCCCGCGCCTGGGCGTAGTTGACGACCCGCGTGCCGTCGAGACTTCGGTGCAGGCTGGCGGACATCCAGCCAGGAATGCCTCGGCAACTCATTGCCGTCTCCCGCAGCAAGTCGATCAGCGCCTGCTGTCCGCCTTCAGGCACGGTGAAGACATTGATCTGGGTGATGACGCCGGTGTCGGCGCGAATGATGGGCATTTTGCTTCTCCTTCGTTGGCGCCTGGCAAACGAAGGAACGCCGATCAGCGAAGACCCCGAACGCCAAGCCCGGCGTAAAGCACGCGGTGGGCTTGCCGCGGGTTCCCATATTGGATGGGAACGGAGCTTCCAGCTTGTGGAAGGGAGCGGGCTTACCATATGCCGCTCCAGGGTCCTTTTCGACCCGCGTTTCATATCATCGACGCAAGGCGCCAACAACCGCGCGTCGTGCCGGACGGCGTTCGCTAGAGGTCGAGATCCCAGGTCTGACCGACCAGATCCTTGCCGAAGGAATGGTGGCGCTCTTCATCGATCAGTTTGAAGCCGGCGGCCTGGTAGATGCGGCGCGCCGAGCCCAGTATATCGTTGGTCCAAAGCGTCAGCGTCTTGTAACCCTTGGCCCGCGCGAAGGCGATGCACTCATCGACCAGACGCGCGCCGATGCCAAGGCCGCGTGCCGAAGGCTCGACATAAAGCAATCTGAGCTTCGCCACCTCGGGCGACTTGCGCACGACGAAGACCGAACCGACGACCTCGCCATCGCGCTCGGCGATCCAGCTGCGCTCCCATTTCGGGTCGAAGGATTTGACGAACGCCGCGAGGATTTCGGCGACCAGCGCCTCGTAGGTTTCATCCCAGCCATAATCCTGCGCGTAGAGCAGGCCTTGCCGGCGGGTGATCCAGCCGATGTCACCGATCTGCAGCGGCCGCAGCAGATAGGGGATTTTCGGCTCGGCGCTTTCGTCCAGCAGCGCCTGGACCGTCCGCATCGACTTCACCAGCCGGTCCTGCTCCGAAGCGGGCAGCCGATCGAGCAAGGCGGCCACCTGGTCATGCGAACCCTTGTTCAGCGGCGCGAAGGCATTCCTGCCCGCCGGCGTCAGCGCAATCGAGGATTGCCTGGCATCCGAAACCAGCGTCGACCTGGAGATGAGGTCATCGCGTTCGAACTTCTTCAGCAAACGGCTGACATAGCCGGCGTCGAGACCGAGATCGCGCCCCAGGTCGGTCGCGGTCAAACCGTCGCGATGCGCCAGCTCGTAAAGCACACGCGCCTCGGTCAGCGAGAAGGCGCTTTGCAGCAGCCCTTCGTCGAGCAGGCCGATCTGGCGGGTGTAGAAGCGGTTGAAAGCCCGCACCGCATCGATCAGGTGCTTGTTGGGCGCTTCGTTGTTGGGCTGATGGTGAATTGTCATGGTCATCTCCTGCCTTCACAGGATCAATCGTTTACTTGACGGAGTCAACTATATGATGTGATCACATCATCGGCAAGACCGGCCAGCGATCGACGATCCTGCCCTGGGAAAGCACCGCGATCGGCCCGAATTGCTGCAGCACGGCCTCGCTCTGCGTCGGCCGCAGGAACGCATAATCGCCGGGCATCACAGTGGTGTCAGCCGGCAGACCCATGAATTGCTGGTTGGACGACAGGCCGAGCAGGCCATTCGTCCTCATGCCGTCGGGAAAGACCGGCTCAGCCATCCACTTGCCGCCATAGAGGTAGCAGCCCTTGCGCGGGAACCGGCCGAGTGCCTGCAGCAGGCGGGTAACGGCCGGCGGGCCCGGCAGCATCGGCTCGACCATTTTCAGGATCGGCGTCGCGATGAAGGCGGCCGGCTGGAAGCCGTCGAGGCCGGCTGTGTCGAAATCGCCGGGCAGCACGAAGGCCGACCCCATCGACACTTCATTGGCCATGACGCCATCATGAAGCAGCGCGGTCTTGCTGCCGCCAATGTTTAGGATGCGGCGCTGGTCCGGACCGAGGCGCGCCACGAAAGCGGCGGCCCGCTTCGAAGCCTGCGCCAACGCCTTGGCCGGCCCGCCGAACAGGCCGGGAATGTGCGGCGCATGCGCCTCATAGGCCATGACGCCTTCGCAGCGCAGCTTTTTGTGGACCGACACCTGCTTCAGCGCCCGCGACAAGGCCCCCGGTTCGGCGAAGCCGCCGCGATGCAGTCCGACATCGATCTCGAAGGCAATGCGGAGCTCGATATCGAGTTCGATCGCGAGAGCGCCATATTCCGCCAGTCGTTCATCACTGTCGATCAGCCAGCAGACACGTGACCAGTCGGCGCCACCCTTCACCAGTGCCGCCCTTGCCGTCCCGACTGGCATCGGTTTGCCGTACAGGAGACCCGCGTCCGGAAACGCCTTCAGCACCGCCTCACTGATCGGCGGATGGAAAGTCATGAAGCGGTCGGTTCCAAGCGCCTTGCGGATATGCGCAAGCAGCGGCAGGCAAGCGAGCGACTTGTCGACCAGCCGCACGGCAAGGCCGGGCGCCAGTCTCTCTCCCACCAGCGCAATGTTGCCGTCCAGCCGGTCGCGGTCGAGCAGCAGGCAGGGTTGGAAGATGCCGGCTTGCTTCAGCGCCTGCGAAAGCGTCGCGAAATAGGCGCTCATGGCTCGATGCCGAACAGGCCGGCCATGTAAGGCGAGACGAAGCGGTTTTGCGGATCGATGTCGCGGCGCACCGCCATGGCGTCGTCCCAGCGCGGATAGAGCTTCTTGAAGTCCGCCGCCTTCAGGCTGTGCATCTTGCCCCAATGCGGCCTGCCGCCATATCTGCGGAAGATCGGCTCGGCCGCCTGCATGAAGGGCAGCGGATCGCTCGCGGCGTCATGGTGGATGGCGATCGAGCAGGTCGGCCTGTTGTAGAAGGGCGATAGCCAGAACGGATCAGCCGCGACGCTGCGCACCTCCATCGGGAAATAGACTTCGGGGAAGCGTTTTTCGGTCAGCTCGATGATTTCGGCCAGCGCCTTCGGCCCCTCCTCGAACGGAAGGTGATATTCCATCTCGTTGAACTTGGTCTGGCGGTCACTGGCATAGACGTTGAGCCAGTCCTGCACATAATCCTCGGACGGCACTTTCGCGACCGCGCCAAGGATCAGCCGGCGGCGCAGTGACGGCAGCCAGGCAAGCCCGGTGCGCAGCCGGCGCAGCGTGCGCAAGGAGCCTTCGTCATCGTCGGTCGGGCGCGCGGTGGTCGCCTCGGTGCTGAAGTCGCTGGCGATAAACTGCGCGTAGCCAGAGAACGGAATGTAGTAGAATTCGGCCGAGCGATGCGCGGTCATCATCTTTTCGAAGTCGCGCAGCATGTCGCCGATCGGCAGCACCCATTTGCGGCGCCGCAGCCGGTAGGTCGCGATGTTGTTCAGCGTCACTTCGCTCAAGACACCGAACGCACCGAGCGCGACGCCTATGGCGTGGATCATATCCTGATCCCCTGCCCTGGTGACGTCGCGAACCTTGCCAAGCCCGTCGACGATCTGCACCGTCTCCAATTGCGTATGATAGGCGCCGAGCGTCGGCCCCGAGCCATGGGTAGCGGTCCCCAGCGCGCCGCCGATCGCCTGGCGGTCGATGTCGCCCATATTGGGCAGGCCCTGGCCGATGCCCTGCAGTATGTGCATGAGCGGACCAAGCCGCGTCCCTGCCTTCACGCGTGCCCGATGCCTTTGCGCGTCATGCGAGACCAGCCCCTCCAGCCTCTCCAGGGACAGGATGGTGCCTTGCGACTTGACCAGCGGCGTGAAGGAATGTCCCGCGCCAACGACGCGGATTGGGCCGGGCGCGGCGCGAACGAGATCGCCGAGTTCGCCCGCATCGGCGGGGCTTGCGATCAGCCGGGGTTCAGCGGTGACAAAGCCCGACCAGTTGCTCCAGATGTTCGACATGCTGCCCTCCGCTCAGGCAACGGCGCGGCGACGCCGCGACACGAGGATGAACAGGCCGAGCAAGGCGACACTGGCAACGGCGCTGGCGGCGGCGAATTCCGGAACCGGGCGAAAATCCTTGCCGTCGATGAGCAAGGATGCCGCGATCGGCCCGATCGCCAGGCCAAAAAGCTGTGCCGCCGGCACCAAGAGCACGGCGGTGCGCGTCTCGTCGGCGGTGATCGCCAGCCGGATCTGGTAGGGCACGATGAACAGGAGGATGAAGCCCATGGCCAAGGCGGCCATCCAGAATGTGATAAGGTCGGGTCCGCTGGCGAGAACCAGCGAGCAGACCAGCGCGACCACACCGATCGCAGCAACGGCAAGGCGGTAGTCGATGCGCGCTTCGAACGCGGTCGCCATCATCGCCCCCGAGACCTGCGCCGCGAGGCTCGCCGAGACGATCAGGCCGACGGTGCGGCCATCGATGCCGAATTGGGTGCCAAGCGGTTCCAGAAACGCCCAGACCGCGCCGAAGAACATGAAATAGCAGAAGACGCACAACAGCGCGGTGATCGAGGGAGCCGTCAGCACATTGGTCAGGTTCTCGTCCTTGGGCAGGTCGGCGTAGTCAGCGGGGACGACGAAGGCGACGATGAGCGACAGGACGCAGACGACCGCGAGAATGAGGAAGCCGCCGGCCGATCCGGCGGCCGGGATGACATAGAGCGCCAGCAGCAGGGCAAGCGCGCATTGCGCCAGCGTCTGCATGGTGACGAAAAAGCCGCCGATGCGTTCGGCGCGCCGCGAACGGGCGATCAATTCGGTGGCGACCGCGACCAGCCCGCCTTCCGCAAGCCCGGCCAAGGCGCGTGCCGCCATCAACGCATTGGCGCCGGCGGCATAGGCCGTCCAGACATGCGCCAGCGCCAGCAGGAGCAGCAGCACCGCGCTTTTCCAGTGCATATTGCGGGCCGACAGCAGCATCGCGACGATCGCCGAACCGATCGCGATGGCGATCATCTCGGCGGTGGCGACCAGCGCCAGTTCGTCGCCGCTGACATGTCCCTCGGTGTAAAGGGCGCCGAGCAGCACTGGCTGCAGGCCTAGGATGAGCAGACCGACCGAGCCGATCCACAGGGCCGAAGCAAGCTGCCCGCCGGTCGGATTGCCGACCAGCCAGTCGCCAGTGCCAGTGTGCCCGGCATTTGTCGAAGTCAAAGGCGCCTCCCAACGTCCTTGCCGCGCGGCAAAAAAGCTGACAATCTGTCAGCATTTCAGAAACTGATACTTGATCATATTTTTTGTCAACCAGAATTTGGCAATTCGTGCGAAAGACCGGTGCATGGTGGAAGTAAGGCGAACAGCGACCGAACCGAGGCGCAAGCCCAAGCAGGAGCGCAGCCGCGAGCGCATCGACGCCATCCTGTCGACGACGATGCGGCTAATCGGCGAGAAGGGCATCGACGCCGTCACCATGAAGGAAGTCGGCGCGTTGGCAGGCGGGCCGATCGCCACCGTCTATCACTACTTTCCCAACAAGTCGGCGATCCTGGCGATGCTCTATGAGCGATTTTCAGAGGTGAGCCGTGCGCGATTGACTGATATCCTCGCCGATGTCCGCGAAGCCAAGGACGTCATCGCCGCCGCCGACCGGTTGCTCGACGACTACCTCGGCCGCGTCGCCGGAGATCCGGCCATCCAGGACCTGCAGAACGCCATCCAGGCCGACAAGGCGCTCAAGAATCTAGACATCGCCGAAACCCGGCATCAGGCCAAGATGTTCTGCGACCATGTCACCGCCTTGATCGAGCCGGGCAAGCATGAACAGTTCGAACGCATGGTTCTCTTGATCTTCCAGCTCGCCGGCGGTGTGGTGCGCCTGGCGCTCGCTCAGGGCGAAGCGGAAAGCCGCCAAACCGTCGAGGATTACCGGTCGATCATCCACACGCAGTTGCGGTTGTTTCTCTAAGCCCCAATCCATGGAAAAAATTACCGCCTTTCGAGGCTGCCGCGCGCCTTGACTCTCGCAGGTCGGCGGCCTATTTCAGCCCCACGTTAGCACTCGCCCTTGGTGAGTGCTAACTATATGTCCGGCTTCGCCGGACGGAGGAACTGTTTCTCACCGTTCTCACTCGAGGAAGAAAAAATGGCAAAGTCGAAGTTCCGCCCGCTTCATGACCGCGTGGTCGTTCGCCGGGTCGAATCCGAATCCAAGACCGCCGGCGGGATCATCATCCCGGATACGGCGAAGGAAAAGCCGCAGGAAGGCGAAATCATCGCCGTCGGCTCCGGCGCGCGCGACGAAAGCGGCAAGCTGGTCCCCCTGGACGTCAAGGCTGGCGACCGCATCCTGTTCGGCAAGTGGTCGGGCACCGAAGTCAAGCTCAATGGCGAAGACCTTCTGATCATGAAGGAATCCGACATTATGGGCATCATCGGCTGATCATCGGCCTCACCGTCAACTGAATTCCGGGCTTTATCCCAAGCCCTGCCAGGAGCTAAAAATGGCTGCTAAAGACGTAAAATTCTCCCGTGATGCCCGTGAGCGCATGCTGCGCGGCGTCAACATCCTCGCCGACGCGGTGAAGGTCACGCTCGGCCCCAAGGGCCGCAACGTCGTCATCGACAAGTCGTTCGGCGCGCCGCGCATCACCAAGGACGGCGTCACCGTCGCCAAGGAAATCGAGCTTGAGGACAAGTTCGAGAACATGGGCGCTCAGATGGTCCGCGAAGTTGCTTCGAAGACCAACGACATCGCCGGCGACGGCACCACGACCGCGACCGTTCTGGCGCAGTCGATCGTCCAGGAAGGCCACAAGGCGGTTGCCGCCGGCATGAACCCGATGGACCTGAAGCGCGGCATCGACCTCGCCGTCACCGAAGTCGTCACGGCGCTCGGCAAGGCTGCCAAGAAGATCAAGACCTCCGAGGAAGTTGCCCAGGTCGGCACGATCTCGGCCAATGGCGACGAGTCGGTCGGCAAGATGATCGCGGAAGCGATGCAGAAGGTCGGCAACGAAGGCGTCATCACCGTCGAGGAAGCCAAGACCGCCGAGACCGAACTCGAAGTCGTCGAAGGCATGCAGTTCGACCGCGGCTACCTCTCGCCCTACTTCGTCACCAACGCCGACAAGATGGTTGCCGATCTCGAGGACGCCTACATCCTGCTCCACGAGAAGAAGCTCTCCAACCTGCAGGCGATGCTGCCGGTTCTCGAAGCCGTCGTGCAGACCTCCAAGCCGCTGCTCATCATCTCGGAAGACGTCGAAGGCGAGGCCCTGGCCACGCTTGTCGTCAACAAGCTGCGTGGCGGCCTGAAGATCGCCGCGGTCAAGGCTCCGGGCTTCGGTGATCGCCGCAAGGCCATGCTGGAAGACATCGCCATCCTCACCGGTGGCCAGGTCATCTCGGAAGACCTCGGCATCAAGCTCGAGAATGTCGGCCTCAACATGCTCGGCCGCGCCAAGAAGGTGTCGATCTCCAAGGAGAACACCACCATCGTCGACGGCGCCGGCAAGAAGGCCGAGATCCAGGGCCGCGTTGCTCAGATCAAGCAGCAGATCGAAGAGACCACTTCGGACTACGACAAGGAGAAGCTGCAGGAACGTCTCGCGAAGCTCGCGGGCGGCGTTGCGGTGATCCGCGTCGGCGGTGCGACGGAAGTCGAAGTCAAGGAAAAGAAGGACCGCGTTGACGATGCGCTGAACGCGACCCGCGCGGCCGTGGAAGAAGGCATTGTTGCCGGCGGTGGCGTGGCCCTGCTGCGCGCTTCGGCCAACATCAAGGCTGCCGGCGCCAATGCCGACCAGGCTGCTGGCATCAACATCGTGCGTCGCGCTCTGCAGGCTCCGGCTCGCCAGATCGCCTCGAACGCCGGTGCGGAAGCATCGATCGTTGCCGGCAAGATCCTTGAGAACAAGGGCGCGACCTTCGGCTACAACGCCCAGACCGGCGAATATGGCGACATGATCGCCATGGGTATCGTCGATCCGGTCAAGGTCGTGCGCACGGCTCTCCAGGACGCGGCCTCGGTCGCCGGCCTGCTCGTCACCACCGAAGCCATGATCGCGGAGGCTCCGAAGAAGGAGTCGGCTGGCGGCGGCATGCCTGGCGGCATGGGCGGCGGCGGCATGGGCGGCATGGGCGGCATGGATTTCTAAGAAGCCCATAAAGCACGCCGATGAACTAACATTGCTCAAGCCCGCAAGCGGGCTTGAGTGGCGGCATGGATTTCTAATCCAGGCCACCTGGCTTATTATGCATACGGAAAGGGCGGCAGCGATGCCGCCCTTTTTTCATTGCTTCCTGCAACGATAGCGACCATCGAGGTCCGCACCGCTAGACGGCGCAACTGTTCTCATTCTCGAGAAATTTTCCAGCAAAATCAGAGGCTTAACTACGCTTTGACGGCGCTAGGTAAATTTGTCAGACAATATTCTTTAACACATTCGCGATTACTAAAGGGCGGGAGCACGGCGAGGTTGCTCCTGCGTGTGGCGTGTCGGGTACCCATCGATGCAAATTTTCCGGCGATTTTTGCGGAACCGCGACGGCAACGTGCTGATCATCTCGGCACTGGTGATGCCGGTCCTGATCGGCATGGCCGCCCTGGTGACCGAATATGGCGCAGCACTCGTCGAGCGGGCCGATAATCAGCGAGTCGCCGACCTGTCGGCCTATGCGGGCGCCCTCGCCTATAACGTGAACAAGTCCACCTCGCAGATGACGGCCACCGCCGTCGGCGTCGCGGTGCTCAACGGCGTTCCTGCCGCCAATGTACAGGTCAACCTGGTCGCCTCCCCGAAGACGACCGGTGTCAACGCCGTTTCGGTGTCGATCAACACCTACAGGACGCTGTTCCTGGCACGCGTTCTCAACGATCGCCAGCAGTTGCAGATCTATGCCAATTCGGTGGCCGAGCTTGGCGTGCAGCCGCAAACGCCCGGATGCATGCTCGCGCTCGACGGCACACAGACCGGTCTGACGCTGAGCGGCGGCACTTCGATCTCGGCGCAGAAGTGTACCGTCTCTTCCAACAACACGGTGACCGTCCCCTGCGGCACCAGCATTTCGGCGCTCGGCGTCAACTACAATTCCGCCGCCGCACCGAGCCAGCCGTGCAGCGGCATCACCGGCCCAGGCGGGGCGACCGCGGTGATCACCAAGAAATCCACCCCCGACCCGCTCGCCGGCAATGCCGCGGTCACGGCCGCCGTGGCCCGTATTGCAACGGTTGCCGCGCTTTCGACGACGGCCGCGCCAACAGCGCCCACCACTCCCAACGGCAACAACATCGACTTCGGCTGGAACACAGGCTCGACCCAAGGCCAGGCGAACGCGCTCGGCTGCACCGCCAGTTGGGCATCGTCGTCGTCGACATGGGCGCTGAACTGCGGCAGCAAGACCACGGTCAACCTGGGCACCATCACCATCGGCGGCGGCATCAACCTCAACTTCGCCACAAGCGGCGCGGCAACGACGGTTTACAATATCGCCGGCGATCTCACGACCAGCGCCACCACCAATTTCGGGCCAGGCACCTACAACTTCGCCAAGACCCTCACCACGGCCGGAACCACCACGTTCGGGACCGGCACCTACAATTTCGGCAAGCAGGTGACAACAGGCGGAACAACCACCTTCGGCGCCGGCAGTTTCAACTTCGCGAAGGGGCTGACAACCGGCGGCGGTGCCACCACGACATTCGGCGCCGGCACCTTCAAGATCGGCCGCAGCGACAACACCTGCAATGGCTCGGGGCAGGTCAGCATCTGCAACACCTCCACCTTGACCTTCGGCGGACCGAGCACCTTCGAGCTCCCCGGCGGCTATACCAACACCGGAACGCTCACCTTCGGCTCGGGCACGACCAATTCCTACAAGATCGGGCCAGGCAGCAATGGCGACGCGATCACGCTCGGCGGCGGTTCGACAACGATCATGGCCGATGCGACTGGCGCCAGCAGCGTTTTCCAGGTCGTCGGCAATGTGAATGGCGGCGGCGGCGGCAGTTGCTTTGTGGTGCCGGCCGCGGCGCAGCACGACATCGCCGGCAACTTCATCGGCTCGGGCGCCATCCTGCTCGGCGCCGGTGTCTACACCGTGGATGGCTATTTCGCACTGGGCGGCAATGGCGGCGGCAGCGCCAACTGCAACGGCAGCACGATCAGCGTCAGCGGCGCCAATGTGACGCTTGTCCTGTCGGGCAAGGCCAAATCCAGTTCGGGAAGTTGCAACGGCTATGTCTTCTGCGTGGCCGCCGGCTACAGCAACATCGTGCTCACCGCACCCCAGTCGGGAGCGACGGCGAAGCTGGCGGTGATCGGCCCCACCGGCAGTTCCAACACCGGCGGCGCGACCTTCGCCGAAGGCGGCTCCAACGCCCAGATATCGGGCGCATTCTATTTTCCCTACGGCCCGATCATCATGAATGGCGGATCGAGCGTGCTGGGGTCGAACACCGACCCGAGCAAGTGTCTGCAGATGATCGGCTCACGCATCACGCTGTCGGGCGGCACTACGGCTGCATCGGAATGCATTGCCGCCTCGAGTGCCGGTGGCAGCAGCAAGGTGAGCCTCGTGCAATGAGACAGCAGTCACACCCCGACCCCGGCTTGTTGGCCAGCTGGCGCTTCGCGTTCACTGACTTCCTGCGGCGCCAGAACGCCGGCGTGTCGGCGGTCGAGTTCGCTTTGGTCAGCCCCGTGCTGCTGGTCATCCTGGCCGGAACCGTCGACATAGGCGGCTCATTGAAGGCCAAATTCGAACTGAGCTCGGCGCTTTCGGCTGGTTCGAACTATGCGCTGCTCAATGGCGACAAGGTCAATTCCACCGGCGGCGGCGCGCTGGCCGGCAACATTGCGACGGTGGTCACCAGCGGCCTGAGCGGCAATGGCGGCAGCATTCAGGTCGTCATCAACAACGGTGCGGCACTTGCCTATAACGCCACCACGTCCACGGCCACCCAGAGCGGCACGGCCGCCAATGCCGATCTCTGCTATTGCCCAGGCAGTTCCGGTGCCGTGGCCTGGAGCACCCCGATGGCATGCGGCAGCATCTGCAGTGGCGGCGGCATTGCCGGGAAATTCGTAACGATCACGGCCAGCAAGCCCTATACGCCGCTTTTCGGCGGCTTCGGCATCGTCAGCAACGGCAACATCACCGTCAAGGCCGTGGTGCAACCGCAATGAGCCGTCGCCGATCCTTCCTGCGCGACAAATCCGGTGCCAACGCCGTTGAGTTCGCCTTGCTGTCTGTACCGTTGCTGATGGTGCTGATGGGCACGTTCGAGTTCGGCCGCATGTACTGGGCCCAGCATGTGCTGAATGAGATCGCCGCGGCAGGGGCGCGTTGCGTCGGCGTGCTGCAGAGCGGATGCACGCAGAACGGCGTCTACAACGCCGCCAGCGCCATCAGCTATATCAGCAGCAGGGCGGCAACCGACGGCATCGTGCTCAGCAACGCCAACATCGCCGTCAGCAACAACACCACCTGCTCGGGCCTGTCCGGCTTTTCGAGCGTCCAGGTTTCCTACAACTTCACGACCGTGCTACCGGCCTTCCTGACGTCGCTGGCGAACGGCCCGAACCTCAGCGCCAGCGCCTGCTTCCCGAACCAGGGGGCTTGACTTCAGACACCGGCCTCCGCGCGCTGCCGTGCCTCGCCGGCAAGCACCGCGGCTTCGATCAGCGCCGCGACCTCGTCCGCCACCGCCTGTAGCGGGGCGCGGTCTCGGGTGGCGCGGGCGATGACCATCAGCCCTTCCAGCGACGATTCAACCAGCAGCGCCAGAGCGTGGGCGCGGCGTTGGGGCACTCCGGCCCTGACGAAGGCCTCACGCAACAGGCCTATCCACTGCTCGAAGGCCGCGCGGCACAAATCCGCCAGCTCCGGCACGTCGGTCGGTGAGTCCAGCACGACAGGCGCGATCGGACAGCCGAGCGAAAACTGGTTGTCTTCCAGCATGCGCCCCACCGCCTGGTAGATATGATGGACCGCCACCGCCGGATCCCTTTCGGCCGCCAGCGCTTCGCCCAGCCTCGCCGTCACCCCGGCAACACTGTCACGCGTCACCTCGATCACCAGTTGGTCCTTGCCGCCCGGAAAATGGAAGTAGAGCGAACCGCGCGGCGCGCCGCTGGCGCTCAATATGTCGTTGAGCGAGGTGCCGTGATAGCCGCGCTGCCGGAGCAGCAGCGCGGTCTTGTCGAGTATGCGGGTGCGGGTGTCGTTCGCCATGTCAACCTCTGTCAGCAGCGATCATTATAGGCCTTGCATCGAATATGACAATCGGTCTACATAATATGTAGATCAGTCTACATATCGGAGGCAAAATTATGCGCAGCTATCGTCTTGACGGGTCGGGCGGAACCGAATGCCTGGTGATGCGCGACGAGCCAGAGCCTCGGCCGAAACCGCATGAAATCGTGGTCCGCGTCCGTGCCGCCTCGCTGAACCGCCGCGACACGATGATCCTCAACGGCACCTATCCGCTTACGCCGCGCCAGGGCATCGTCCCCCTGAGCGACGGGGCTGGTGACGTTGTCGCCATCGGCGATGCCGTCACCCGCTTCGCCGTCGGTGACCGTGTCACCGGCAGCTATTTCGCCCGCTGGATCGACGGCCACATCAACGCCGGTCTCATCGACCAGCTCGGCTGCACGCTGGACGGCATGTTGGCGGAATACGCGGTTCTCGACGAACAATGGGCGGCGCGCCTGCCCGATCATCTCGACTGGCATGAGGCGGCTACGCTGAGCTGCGCCGGCGTGACCGCCTGGAACGCGGTGACGAGTGCCGGAATTCCAAAGCCAGGCCAATGGGTTCTGGTCATCGGTTCGGGTGGCGTCTCGCTCTTCGCACTGCAGTTCGCCAAGCTGCTCGGCTGCCGCGTCGCCGCCGTCACCTCGCGCGCAGAGAAAGCCGACAGGCTACGGGCGCTGGGCGCCGACCTTGTGATCTCGACGTCGGATATGGCCGAATGGGCGGGCCCGTCCGTGACCAGACCGGCGGCATCGATCTCGTCGTCGAGACCGGTGGCCCGGCGACCTTTGCGCAGTCGCTGATCGCCAGCACGCTTTACGGACACATCGTGCTTCTCACGCTGCAGGATGCGAAAGGCGGATCGATCCAAATCCCGGCGGCACTCTACCAGCGCAGCCTCGCCACCATCAGCCGCCTCTTCGTCGGCAACCGGAGCAATCTCGAAGCCATGCTGCGCGCTGTTTCGCAGCACCGCCTGCGGCCCGTCATCGACAAGGTCTTTGCCTTCACCGAGGCCCGCGATGCCTATCGCTATTTCCAGCAGGGCGACGTCTTCGGGAAGGTGGTCGTCGACGGCGCCTGACCCGTCAATGTCTCAAACCTAAGGAGAACGGCAATGACAATTCGCGAAGCCTCGGCGAAGTGGCAAGGGACGCTGAAAGAGGGTTCAGGCAGGGTGAGGCTCGGCAGCGGCGTCTTCGAAGGCGCCTATTCCTTCCCGTCGCGTTTCGAGAACGGTCCAGGCACCAACCCGGAAGAGCTGATCGCCGCGGCGCATGCCGGCTGCTTCTCGATGGCCCTAGGCGCCATACTGGGCACAGCCCAGCATATACCGACGAGCATCAGCACCGTCGCCAAGGTGCATCTCGGCGCAACCGCCGCAGGACCGACGATCACCCACATCGAGCTTGAGACGCAAGCCGAGATTCCGGGTCTTGCTCCGGATGAATTCCAGAACCTCGCGGAGAGGGCGAAAACGACATGCCTTGTTTCGCGCGCCCTGGCTGGCGTGGCCTCCATCACGCTCAAGGCCGAGCTCATCGCGACCACGGCACAGTAACATCAGGAGGACGAGATGAAGGACAGCATTATCACCCCCATCCAGACGACCGCTCCGGACAGACGGCCGAGATCATACGGCGCTTCAACGATGTGTTTCAGCTGCACGACCCGTCCGCACTTCCCGAACTGATTGCCGAAGAGTGCGTCATCGAAAACACCGCGCCGGCGCCGGATGGCGCCCGTCATGCGGGACGGCAAGCCTGCGTCCAGCTGTGGTCGGCGATCGCCACCCAGCCGGACACGCGCTTCGACCTCGAGGAGACCTTTGTCGCCGGCGACCGGGCGACCATCCGCTGGCGCTACTGGATGGCCGACGGCAACTCCGTCCGCGGCGTCAATCTGATGCGTGTAGAGGACGGACGCATCGTCGAGGCGATGGGCTATGTGAAGGGATAGTTGGCCGGTCGCCGCTACCGATCAGCCAATGCCAGCTTGGCGCCGAGCATGACAAACGCACCGGCGAAGGTTCGCCGCATCCAGGTCAGCACCATTGGCCGCGAGGCGACATGGCTCCGGATCGAAGCGGCGAAGATGCCGTAGCCGACGAAAACCACGAAGGTCAAAAGCATGAAGACGGAGCTGAGCTCCAGCATCTTCGACAGCGCATCGGGCTCGGTGGTGCTGACGAATTGCGGCAGGAAGGCGAAGAAGAAGATCGACAGTTTCGGGTTGAGCACGTTGACGAGGATGCCGGTGGCAATCACCTTGCCGGCCGAGCGCGGCGCGACATTGTCCTCGACGCTGAGGCCGCCCTTCTCCTTCAGCGTGTTCCAGGCCATATAGAGCAAATAGGCGACGCCGAGATATTTCAGCGTCTCGAAGGCGACCGCGCTGGTGTGCAGCAGCGCCGCAAGGCCGGTGATGGCGGCGGCCATGTGCGGGATGATGCCAAGCGTGCAGCCGAAGGCGGCAATGATCGAAGCCCGCGCACCGCGCGAAAGTCCGGCGCTCAGCGTGTAGAGAACGCCGGTCCCGGGCGAGGCCACGACGATCAGCGACGTCAACAGAAACTCGATGCTCACGATGGTTTCTCCATGGCCTGCCCGACATGGAAGCTATCGGGTGGCGCAAGGTGAGGCAAGCGGCGGTGATTGGCGTTTCCTTGCGCCGCAAAGCGGGGGATGGAACTACCCCACCGCCAGCCCGTGCGCGGCCCTTGCCATCAGGCACTCCTCGTCGCCAGGCATGCAGGCACGGCACACATCCGGCCGCGTTTCATAGATGCCGCAAGCGGTCGACTTGCCGACTTCGCCGGTCAGGGCCGAACAGCGCACGCCCTCACAGCGCATGCCGGACAGGTCGAGGGCTACATATTTTTCAGGGATGCGGTCGAGCTGCGCATCGTCCTCGGTGGAGAAGCGCGGCCACTCGGCCGAATAGGAACAGCACGCGCCGCAGCTCTGGCAGTCGAAGAGCGGTGCGGCGTCGCGTTGTGAGGAAAGGCTTGCGGCAGCGACGAGGGCGAGCAGGCCCGGCGCGGCAGGATTGCGATCGGCGTCCCGCGGCAAGGCGCTATTTCTTCTTGCCTGTCTTGCGCGCCGGCGATTCGACCGGTGACTTGAACAGATCGGTCGCGGGGTCGGCGGCTTCGCTGGCTTTCGCGGCCGCCGGCTTGGCCGGCTTTGTTGCGGGAGCCGGTGCTACCGGCTGGTCCTTGGCGGAGAATTTGATGGCCATGTCAGTCCTCGTCGGCGAAACGCGATGATGGGGCGCGCGGATTGCGCAAGCGGCCGATCAGCGCCGAAACCGCCGTGATGTTCATTTCCTCGGGCGACCAGTTCCTGGCTTCCGCGATGTGATGCGGCGCCAGTTCGCGATGCGTGCTGCCGCTATAGGCGGCATCCTGATAGGTGACCCGCTCCAGGGTCTTCTTGTCCTCGCGAACGTATTCGATCAGGTAGTTCGGGGCCTCGGCGCGGCCGCGCACGCCGACGCGCACCTGGGCATCGCCATGGGCACGCTTGCAGCGTTCGAGCTTCTCCAGCACACGGCGAACATATTCGACCGGCTTGTCCAGGGTTTCGACCATGTCGGCGATGGTCGCATCGGCCGCGATCGGCGTTGGCGGTACGCGCTTGGTGGCCATCAGCGTTTTCCGGCTCGTTTCGGCTGCGCCGCGAGTGCAGCGGCTGCCGCCATCTCTTCCGCTTCCTTTTCCAGGCGCAGCTCGCGCAAGCGGGCGGTCTTGGCTTCCCGCGCCTCGCTGACGGCATCGCGCTCGGATAGGATGCGATTGAGCGACATCGACTGGGTTTGCGTCTTGCTGAACAGCGACACCGCCGGATCGGCGGCGGTCTTCGAATGGGCGGTCAAAATCTTTCTCCTGTCAGGAGCCTGGTGCCGATAGGGCGAGACCGGGTCTTCGGTCGGGACCACGCACAAAGCAACACGGCATCGGGTTCAAAATTGCTAAGGCGTCCCTTAGCACGTTCGGCCCGATGCGCAGCGCATTTTCGGTGGCAGCAAGCGTAAAATGAAAAAGGCCAGGCACCGCCTGACCTTCCCTGGAGCGCCGCGCACCCTTTTTGGATGCACAAGGCAAACCCCTCATGCGCATGATGTGTCTTGGAAACTCAGGTTTCCAAGACCACGCGCCAGAATTCGCCCTTCACCAGTGCCAGTACATCCGTGGTCACCGGGAGGGCTGAATTCGTTCTTCAGGCCGCCTTCAACTGGTCGGCGGACATCTTGCCCGACTTGTTGTCGCGGACCATCTCGTAACCGAGCTTCTGGCCCTCGACGATGTCGCGCATGCCGGCGCGCTCTACGGCCGAGATGTGGACGAAAACGTCGGCCGAGCCGTCGTCAGGCTGAATAAAACCAAAACCTTTGGTGGCGTTGAACCATTTAACTGTGCCGGTGCTCATAAACGAACCCTTTCCATGGCAAATATTCGGTAATCGCAGTGCGACTGCACAGCGATTTTTGTCTCGATTTTTGATGGGGAAGTTCGTCAAAGGCGCGCATGCGTGCGCGGATAACAAAAGTCAGTCAAACAAATATCGACATAGTTCTTCTAGACTGCTTTTGCCGCCGAGTCAATTTCTGGTTTTCCAAAAGCCCAGATTCAATTTCAGGTTGTCACGCGAATAGAGCCTCAACTGATGAACGGCAGAAAGATCAGCCTCCCGCAAAAAACCACACAACCCTGGAACCAATCCCACGCCAGCGCATTTCTTTGGGTCAGCAATTTCAGAGAGCAATCTCAGGGATGCTGACAAAAGGACGCCTCCCGCACAATAACCGGTGCGAGGGGCGTTCTTATTTGTGCCTGAGATGCTCGAGGCGCTATGGCCGGGGCCGGGCCGTTAGCTCGCGGTGTTGCCTACATAATCGTGCTGATCATCGGCAGAATCTCGTAGCGGAAGCCGCGGCCTGACCTTGCCACTGGATCGCCATCGGTCACCGCCTTTGCCTCGGCCTCGCTGCCGGCACGCAGGATCAGCAGGCCCCAAGGGCCGGCCGGATCGGCGACCGGGCCAGCCAAGATCATGGTGCCCTCGCACAGCTTGGCGCGCAAATAGTCGGCATGCCGGCTCATCAGCTCCCTCTCCTCGTCCGTCATGGTGAAGGCGAAGTCTGGCCGCGGTGGGATCAGCCGGCAATGGAAGATCCTTGTCGTCGCGGCTTCACGTGGTGCTTCGTTGCTGGCCATCGATCCTCCTCCAGAGCGAAATCTTATTGCCGACCTTTGTTCGGTCTATTCGTCCGGCGCCGGCTCCGGCCATGGCTCCTCCGCCGCCTCTGCATACCAGTGCCGCATCGCCGGCATTGCCAGCACGGCGTCGACATAGGCCCTGGTGTCGGGCGCGAGCTCGCCGCCATAGGTGTCGAAGCGGGTGACGACCGGCGCGTACATGGCATCGGCCGCGGTGAAGTGGCCAAACAGGAATGGACCGCCCTTGCCGTATTTCTCGCGGCACTCACGCCACAGCGCCTCGATGCGTGCCCGCTGCACCTCCCCTTCGGCGTCGAGCGGCTTGTGCCCCTTCGGCCGCCGCAAATTCATCGGCCAGCCATAGCGCACCTCGCGAAAACCGGAATGCATCTCGGTCGCCGCCGCGCGCGCCAGGGCACGGGCGCCGATATCGGTCGGCCAGAGCTTTTTCTCGGGAAACAGGTCAGCGAGATATTCAAGGATGGCAAGGGTTTCCCAGACGATCGTGCGTCCTCCCTGCAACGGCTTGTGATTCAGGACTGGCACCTGACCGGTCGGCGACACTTTCGCCAGATTGGCAAAGGTCTCGGGCGTACGCAGCCGCACAAAACCTTCCTCGAACGGGATCTCCAGATGCCTCATCGCCACCCATGGCCGCAGCGACCACGAGGAGAAGCATTTGTTGCCTATGTAGAGCGTGAATTCCGCCATTTTTCTCCCCATTCGCGCGGTGCGTCCGCGCAACCTATCCTGCCAGCCTTGCCACCGGAAGCGGGTCCGCGCAGCCATCTTGTTCCACGACCACACCTGGAACTTAACCGACACCGGTCCGTTTGTTCCCGGCGGACGAATTGCCCCGAATTCAAACTCCCGGGAGATGCGGAACATGGTGAACAAGGATCAGGTCGCCGGTCTGGCCAAGCAGGTCAAGGGCTCGGTCAAACAGGCTGCCGGCAAGGCGACCGGCAACAGGCGGACCCAAGCCGAGGGCATGGCCGACAAGGTCGCCGGCAAGGTGCAGAAGGCCTATGGCGACGTGAAGGACAAGGTCAAGAAGGCGTTCTGATCCCGCATCGAGACATGTCGTGGCCTTTCGGAAAGGCGGCCGCCAAGGGCCGCCTTTTTCACGTGCTCCAGCCCTTGCTGAAGGCGTTGGTGAAGTTGACCCCGCCTTGGTCGTCGGTCGCCTCGCCCAGCGCCACGTCCATGCCATCGCTGGTCACCCGGGCCACGGCGAACCCTCCCATATAAGCGGCCTTCGGCTTGAACAGGTCGAGCCCGTCACGGCGGTAGATCAGCGGTGTGTCATGCTGGTGGCCGTGGAAAATGCCGACGACATTGTAGCCCTTCAGCACCGCCAGCAGCGCCTGTCTGTCGGCCTCGCCCCACCAGTGCGGCGTACCGGCGCCCTTATCGTCGTAGGTGCGCTTGGCGGGATCCCATCGCTCCGTCGAAAACGTGTCCCAGCCGTAGTGCTGGAACAGGATGACGGGGCGGCCATCCGACGCATAGGTCGCCAGATCCTGCTTGAGCCAAGGCAGGCTCGAGTCGGCGCCGTGACCGGTGTCGCCGGTGAAACGATGCGTCTGGACGAGGTGCAGGCCGCCCCAGTCCCATGAATAGCAGTCAGTGTCGACATCGTAGCTGGTGGCCGGCACCGGTGGCTTGAAGAACACGCCGGGGCGGTGGTTGACCTCGACATAGTCGCGCAATTCACGCCGGTACCAGTCGACATGGTGCGGCGGACCGTTCTGGTCGAGATCATGGTTGCCGAGCCCGACATAGACCGGCATGTGGACGCGATCCGGGCCAACGCCTTGGCTATAGCGCTGGCTGAACTGAAGCAGTTGCGTGCCCTCGCTCGGCTGGGTGATCTGGCCACCGCCATCGTCGGTGATGTCGCCGCCGACGACAAGACCGAGCGGCATGCCGATCCGGTTGCCGGCCGAACGCAAGCCGGTGGCGACGCCGTTGATCTCGGCCGGCCAGTGCTTGTCATTGATGGCGTTCAGCGCCGCGACATTGCGCAGCAGCGCGACGTCGGTCTTGCCCTCCTGCTGGCAGTTGGGGCTGAGGCCGCTTGCCATGCGGCAGGCATGGACATCGGCGATGAACAGGAAGGTGGCGTCGATGGGCTGGATGCGCTGCCCGGTCTGGCCGAACGCCGGGCGTGAAAGCGCGCCGGCCGCGGCAAGACCCGCAGCCTGCATCAGAAAGCTGCGACGTGAAAGCAATTTTGGCGACCGGTGATTCATCATCGGCGGAATTTCAGCACAAGCGACGTCCGTCCGTCCAGTTTCGGCAATATCGCGGCTGCCTTGACCATCGACATCGCTATGAACGTCTGCCACTTCTACCTGCGCTTGTATTCGCAAGAAACGGGGAAAGCCATGAAGAGCGCGCTTATCGGCATGGCATTGGCGGTTTTGCTGCCGGCAGGTGTTACGTTGCCGGTCCATGTGTCGATGCGAAGTCCGCGAAAAACGGGTTCATCCTGGCACGGCCAGGCATTCAAAGCGAGTTTCGGCCCGTCGCCGGCGGGATGATCTCCGTCGCCAACACCTATGAGTCGCAGTCACCGCAAAAGCAGTTCCTGTTCGCTGGCCTGATCGAGGTTTTTCGCGACAGCGACACCGGCCGGCTGGCAATGATCCCGTTTTCCGACGTGCGATCCGCTGAAGGCGGGAACCAAGAGCACGATCGAGTTCGTCGAGCTGTCGCCGGACAGGCAGCCGAAGGCCGCCAAGACGCTGACGCTGGTCGTCAAGGGCAAGGAAACCTTCGGCCTGGGCGGCTGCATATACAACGTTCTGGCTGTCAAGGAGACCTTCAAGAACGGAGCCGGCGAGACGCTCGATACGTTCACCGCGCTCTATGCGCCCGATCTGCAGGCGTCCCTTGCCCGGCGCTATGATGAAGGCACCAGCGCGGAATCGGTCAACGGCTACGAGACGATCAAGCCGCTGGCCGAGTAGAGGTCCATGGCGTGCAAGAAGCCTTTGGACTGGTCTGATCAAAAGCGGCTTGGACGGAAGTTCGCAAGCAGCGGATGCTCAATGCCGCTGGCGATCTCGCCGGCAAGCAGCTCGCCCGCGATCAGGCCAAGCGTTGCGCCGCTGTGGCTGAAGGCAACATAATATCCCTGGATATCCTTCAACTGGCCAAAGACCGGCTCGCCGTCTCCGGGGATCGGCTTGGGTCCGACACCGTAGCTTTGCAATTCCAACTTCGGATGTCCCTCGATAACATTCGAGGCTTCGTTGAGAAGCCCCTGAATGGTCGAAGCCTTTACGCTATAGGTGCCGTCCGAATTGACCACCACCTCTTCTTCAGACCAGGCGGAATCGAGCGCGAGGGCTCCGTCCGGCGTCGGCCGGATGGCGACGCGCGGCGTGTTGAGCACGGCCCGAAGGGGCAAGTCGACCGGCTTGGTCCTGACGAGCAGCGCGATCGGCGTCCCATCGGCGATATACTGGCGGGAGTCCGCAACCATTCGCGGCACATCGCCGCCGGTCGCCAGGAGTACCGCGTCGGCAGCAAGGCTGACGCCGCTTGTCGTAGTGACGCCGGTGGCACGACCGTCGACGACCGTGACCGCTGCGCTTCCGGCATCGGTGACCAGTTGCCCGCCACGCTCCACGAACTCCGCAATCAATATCTCGATCAGCGACGGCAGGTCGACCCAGCCCTCGCCGGGATTGAAGATCGCGCCTTGAGGTGTGACGGCGCTTGCTGCGACACCTGGCGTGACTGAGGCTATGGCGTCCGCGGACAGATGTTGCGCGTCATAGCCGAGGTCTTTTTCATGGGCGAAGACATCGTCGATCTCGTTCGAGGCGTCATCCGCGTCCCATGTCAGGCCACCGTCGAAACGCAGCCAGGCGGCATCCGGGTATCTCGCCGACAGCGTCCGGTAGCGGTCGATACCGATCATGCGCAGGCGATGATATTCAGCCGATCGCTTGCGCGCGGAATTGAGCCAGGCGAGCGAACGGCCGGAGGCTCCCTTGGCGAGCGGTCCATCATTGACCAGGACGGTTTGGATGCCGAGCCTTGCAAGATGAACGGCCGAGGAGACGCCGAAAATGCCGCCCCCGACAACAACGACCTTTGAGACCGAACGTGGTGTAGCCATGGGATATTCTTTCACTGGTGAGGTTGGATTGGAGCCGTCTCGGGGCTCATGCGCGATCAAAGCACTTCGGCAAGGAAGTGCTTCAGACGCGTACTTTTCGGCGTGTCAAAGATCGCGGCAGGCGTGCCGACCTCGATGACGCGGCCTTCATCCATGAAGGCGACCTGATCGGCGACTTTGCGGGCAAAGCCCATTTCATGCGTCACCACGACCATTGTCATGCCGCGCCGGCCTAGGTCCGCCATCAGGTTGAGAACGCCCTTCACCAGTTCGGGATCGAGAGCGCTCGTCACCTCGTCAAACAGGATGACCTCCGGGTCCATTGCCAGCGCACGGGCGATTGCCACACGCTGCTGCTGTCCGCCGGAAAGACCGCCGGGACGATGGTGTTTGCGGGCGGCAAGGCCAACATCAGCCAGGCGCGCCTCGGCGATGCGCTCGGCCTCCTGCACCGGAATGCCCTTGATCTTGGTCAGCGACAGCATGACGTTTTCCAAGGCCGTGTGATCGGGAAACAGATTGAAATGCTGGAAAACCATGCCGACACGCCGGCGCAGTTTTTCAGGCTTCATTGCCAGTATGCTCGCGCCGTCGAGCAGCACGTCCCCGCCTTTGGGTTCGACCAGGCGATTGAGGCAGCGCAGCAGGGTCGACTTGCCCGACCCTGAGGGGCCGATGACACAGGTGACCGTCCCCGGTTTGACCTTCAGGCTGACCCCCTTGAGGACATCGAGATTGCCATAGGCCATGTCGAGACCGGTGATGGTGAGACTGCCGCCCTTGAAGCGGGGAAGCGCAGCGTTGCCTTCAGGGCCGGCCTCGGAGCGCGGGCGGCTGATGGCGCTCTCCAGTTCGCTCACTTCGGCGAGGCCGCTGGTGACGAGGCCGGCCTTTTGCTTTCCGACGCGCAGCGAATTGTCGATGTAATTGACCACATGGGTCAGCGGCACGGTGATGACGAGATAGAAAACACCGGCCAGAAGCAATGGAGAGAGGTTTCCGGTGACCACCGCCTGGTCCTGACCGACGCGGAAAATCTCGCGCTCCGACGCGAGCAGACCGAGAAAGTAGACAAGGCTCGAATCCTTGACGTTGCCGATGAACTGGTTGACCAGGGCCGGCAAGACGCGGCGGATGCCTTGCGGTATCACGATCAGGCGCATGCCTTGGCCGTAGCTCATGCTGAGCGCCCGGCAGGCCTCCATCTGCCCGCGCTCGACGCTCTGGATGCCCGAGCGGAAGATTTCGCCGATATAGGCGCCGGCGATCAGGCTGAGGGCGAGAATGCCAAGCGGATAGGGCGAAGGGCCAAAGATTTCACGGCCGATGCGGGCAAAGCCCTGGCCTATCAGCAGAATCGTGACGATCGCCGGAAGGCCACGGAAAATATCCGTGTAGACCCGGGCGGGAATGCGCAGCCAACGCGATTGCGAGATGCCCATGACTGCCAGGATCATGCCAAGAATGACACCCAGCACCGTGGACGCGGCCGCAAGGATCAAGGTGTTCTTCAATCCGATGGTGATCATGCTGGGCAGCACGTCCGCCATGGCCTGCCAGTCGAGGAAACTGCGCCGCAAGTTTTCAAGCCAGTCCATTCGCCCGCCTTTCGGTTGCGCTGTCCGCATCGTCCGCCATCAAGCGCGGAAGCGTAAGGTCCGGCCGCCGACTTTTGTGCCGGCGGCCGGGTGCGGTTACTTCTTGGGGAGATACTGGTCAGGCATCGGCGAACCGGGGAACCACTTCTCGTAGAGCGTCTTCCAGGTTCCGTCCTGCATGGCCGCGTGAAGGGCGGTGTTCAAGGCGCCACGGAACTTGTCATTGCCCTTGCGCACCACGAAGCCGGCCGGGGCATCGAAGGACGGGATGTTGATTGCGATCTTCAGGCCGGGATAGCGCTCGCCATACTGCTTGGCGGCCTCATAATCGAGGAAATGCGCGTCGACAGTTCCATTGTTGAGTGCTGAAACGGCGGAGTTGTTGTCGGGGAATTTGACAAGGTCGGTTCCGACAAAGTTCTTCGCCGCGTAGATTTCCTGGAGCGTCCCCTGCACGACGCCGAGGCGCTTGCCCTTGAGCCCGTCGGCCGACGTGATCGCCTTGTCCGAGGTAAGCACAGAGAGATAGCCCGCAAGATACCCGTCGGAAAAATCGACGGTCTTCTTGCGCGCTTCCGTCGTGCCGATCGCCGCGACCGCGACGTCGAAGCGTCCGTTCGCAACCGAAGGCATCAGCGCCGAGAATTCCTGACCGGTGAAGATCACCTGGTCCGGCTTGAATCCAAGGCGGCTGGCGACGTTGCGGAACAATTCGATGTCGAAGCCGGTGAACGTGCCATCCGCCTGGGTGAAAGCGTAGGGTTTGGCATCGCCCATCGTCCCAACGGAAATGACTTTCGCATCAATAAGACCATAGGGATTGTCATCCGCGGCGGCTCCCGAAGCCAATCCGGCGCCGATGCCCATGGCCAAAAGAGCCACCACACCGATCCGGATCGGTGACATCAACGACTTAAGAATTCCTGTCCTGCTCATGTCTTCTCTCCACTCTGAAGGTCTGTTCTTGTTGGTATTTATGTCGAGCCCGCGCTTGACATCGCCCGCCACCGCGACCGCTGCATGTGCAGGATGTCCCGTTACGCCTACCGGCTCGCAATTTTCTTCAAAGAGACCGGTCTCTTATTGATTGAGACCGGTCTCTTTGATAATCGTTATCGCCAGATTGACCTTCCGTCAACAACTCTTGTAGTCGTTCATCCGATGAAAAGAACCGCGCCCAAGACCCCGTCGATAACGGTGAGCGATGTCGCCCGGGCGGCAAACGTATCAAAAGCGACAGCCGCGCGCGTGCTCGGCGGATACGGCGTCGTCAGCGATACGATCCGCGCGGACGTCATGGCCGCGGCCAAGGCGCTGGACTACCGTCCGAACGAGTTGGCTCGCAGCATGACGACCGGCCGGTCGGGCATCATCGGGGTGGTTGTCGGCGACATCGAGAACCCGTTCTTCAGCCTCGCGGTGCGCGGCATCAGCGATGCGGCAAGGGCAGCCGGGTTCAACGTCATTCTGGCCAATTCCGGCGAGAGAATCGACGTTGAGAAGGCAGCCGTGCGGCTGTTGATCGGCAAGCGCGTCGACGGGCTGATCGTCACGCCATCGGAATCGCGTGACATCTCGCACTTGCGCGACATCCATCGTTCAGGCCGGCCGCTTGCCTTGCTTGACAGGGCGCTGCCCGATCTGGACGTCGATACAGTCACGGTCGACGATCGCGGCATCGCCATGCGGGCGACCCGCATTCTTGTGGATGCCGGACACCGCAACATCGCCTATGTGACCGCGGTCGACGCCAAAGGGCATGAGTACCGCGATCTCGGACAGATCTACACCTCGTCGGTTCGCGAGCGCATCGACGGGTTCCTCACAGTGTGCCGGGATGCCGGGATCGATCGGCCAGAACGCTATGTTCGGCTTGGTGCAACAAGCCCCGCCGAAACGCGCAGGGTGGCCGACGCGGTGCTGACCGCGCCAGATCGGCCGACGGCAATCCTTGCATCCGACAGCGTCATAGCGCTGGAGATATTCAAGGTGATCCGCCAACGCGGCTTGCGGGTTCCCGAGGACATTTCGCTGATCACCTTCCATGATGCGGACTGGACGAGCGTGACAACGCCACCCATTACCGTCATCGACCAGCCCGTCTACGCGCTTGGCAAGAGTGTCGCGGAATTGCTCATCCGGCGGTTGAAGGGAGATCCGCGCCCTGCGGAAAGGCTCATTCTGCCAACATCGATCTTCGAGCGCGGGTCGGTTGGCCCGCCCTCGAACGCCATCGTCAAGCGCGCGTAGCTGCTGCTCAGGCTTGGCCGAGTGCCGCCAGACAGTCGCGCAATGGGCCTGCGTCCTGCGCCGTCTTGGCCATTGACATGGCGCCGGAATAGCTGGCGACGGCAAGTGCCGCAAAATGCTGGGGATCGATGCCTTGCTCCCTGCCCTGCTGCTGGTCGGCTTTGATCTTGTCGGCGATCGCCTGGCGCCAGGCCGCGAAGATGCCGGCAAGGGCAGCGCGGAAATCCGGATCGGCGAGCGACAGTTCATGCGCCAGATTGTTGAGTGGGCAGCCGCGCACGAAACCCTGCTGGTCCAGTTCCGCCGCGACAGCCTCGAACACGGCCTGCACCCCTTCGCGCGCCGAAGCCGCCGTCTTTACCGGCGCGATCCATGTCGCCTCGACCGCTGCCGCCACGCGCTCTTCGATCACCGCCATCGCCAGCGCCTTCTTGGTCGGGAAGTGATGATGCAGCGCGCCGCCGCTGACCCCAGCCGCCGTCATGAGGTCGCCGAGGCTGGACGCGTGATAGCCGCGCGCCTGAAACGCGGCCTCGGCAACATCGAGCACTTTCCTGCGCATGCCCTCGGGGTCGTTGATGCGGTATCGTGGCCTTGGGCCTGGTCGATTGGTCATCTCTGCTGACATTGCGCGACAATAGCAAGTTGACAAAACAGGACAACCGGTTTGTTTATAAACAGGATGATCACCCTGTTTTTGGAGACTGCCGATGAACCTGCCCCTGAACGCCGCTCCACAGGCCCCAATGCTTGCCTCACCCGTCGTCGAGTTGAGGCAGTACACCTTGAACCCCGGGCAGCGTGAAACCCTGATTGCCCTCTTCGACCGGCAGTTCATCGAGAGCCAGGAGGCGACTGGAATGACTGTCATCGGCCAGTTCCGCGATCTGGACCGTCCGGACATGTTCGTCTGGCTGCGCGGCTTCGACAGCATGGATGTCCGCAAGGAGGCGCTGGCCGCCTTCTACGACGGCCCGGTCTGGACAGCGCACCGCGACGCGGCCAATGCGACGATGATCGATTCCGACGATGTGCTGTTGCTGAAGCCGGCATGGCCGGGCGCAGGCTTCGACCTGTCAGGGCTTCAGCGGCCGGCTTCTGCCGAGCAGGAAAACTCCAGCAATGAGAACCGTTTGGGCGGTATTGTTGTCATCCGGATTCATCATTTGCGATCGGAAGCAGAGACCGGATTCGCCAGTCGCTTCGCGGTGGAGGCGGCACCCATGATGAAGGCGCACGGCGTACGCCTGCTCGCCGCCTTTGTCATGGAACATGCTCAAAACAGTTTTCCGCGGCTGCCGGTGCGGGCCAGCGAAAACGTCTTCCTTTCCATCGCCCGGTTCGACGGCACCGAGGCGCATGCAAGCCAGGAAGCCGCCCTCGCCGCCGCGCCGGCATGGCAGGCCTTCTGGCAAACCGCTCATCTTGATCTGGCCAAACCAATCGAGACCTTGCGGCTGTCGCCCACGTCGCGATCCCTGGTCGGGCGTTAGAGCAATTCCAGGAAAAGTGTGAACGGTTTTCCGTCCGGAATTGCGTCAAAACGAAGATTTAGAGCAGTCCGCCGTTTCCGCGAAACGGTGAACTGCTCTAGGCTTCGAATGCCTCGATGATGGCCCGAGCGACAAAGGCCGGGTCCTCCCAATGCGGGTTGTGGCCACATGCCTCGGCACGCAAGAGGCGTGCCCCAGCCAAGCAACGCGACAGCGCCTGCTGGTGCGCCTCACCGAACAGCGGGTCGCACCCGCCGGCGATTATCAGCGTTGGGGTTCGCACTCCCTGCGCCGCACTCGTCAGGTCGGCGCGGCAAATCTCCTCCAGGATGGCGCGCCAGCGCGCCGCGGGCATGGCCGATGCGTCTTTCGCCAGGCCGGCGAGAAACGCCTGGGGCACGCCGGGCCGGCAGGCATGCCACCAGTCATAGAACGGGTCGGTCGGCGATATCGGGTCGCGCAGGGCCTGCACACCCGCGACCAGTGGATGATCCGATGCGAAATCGGGCTTCAACGTGCCGGCCATGACCACCAGTCCGCCGATGAGTTCCTTGTACCGCGCAGCCAAAGCGATGGCCACCATGGCGCCCAACGAATGGCCGACGACAACAGGCTGATCGAGTTGCAAATGCCGGATCAGGGCCGCAATGTCATCGGCGAAGTCGGCGATGCCGAAGCCCTTGCCCGGCGACGACGCGCCATGGCCGCGTAGATCGGGCATGATCAGCCGGCGGCCGGCCAGATGCGGCGCCAGGAGCGAAAAGCTGCGGCTGGTGTCGGTGAAGCCGTGCACCAGAACCAGCGCCGGCTCGGCGCCCGAGGTCTCGACATAGGCGATCTCCAGGCCGGCTGGATTGATGAATTGCTTGCGGTCGGCCCAGGCGTCCTGCTCCGCCCAGGCATCCGGGGCCGCTTCCAGCGTGACCGATGTCACAGGCCGAGCTTCTCCTTGACCGCGGCAAGGCCGGGCTTGCCGTCGAAGGTGGTGACGCCGGCGAGCCAGGCGTCGAGGCGGCCCTTGTTCGCCGTGATCGCCTTCAGCGCCCCGTCCTCCGGCTTCATGCCGTCATTGATGAGGTAACCCATGCCGACATTCTCGAAATCGATGTCGAAGGCGAGGTTTTTGAGGAACTGCGCGACATTGGGGCATTGCTGCAGATAGCCCTTGCGCACCTGGGTCGTGACCGTCGCGGCGCCGAAATTCGGGCCGAAGAACTTGTCGCCGCCGGTCAGATATTTGAAATCATACATAGTGTTCATCGGATGCGGGGCCCAGCCCTGGAAGACGATGAACTGCTTTTCCTTGATCTCATAGCCGACCTCGGAAAGCATGCCGGCCTCGCTCAACTCGACCACGTGCCAGCCGTCGAGACCGAGCGATGGATCGGCGATGGCGTCCATCATCAACTGGTTGGAACCGGGCTCGATGCCGTACATCTTCTTGCCGAACTTGTCGGCGAATTTGTGCAGGTCGGCGAAGTCCTTGACGCCGGCATCCCAGACATAGGTCGGAACGGCGAAGGTGTATTTTGCGCCCTCGAGATTGACGCGGACATTCTCGACCGAGCCATCCTTCTTGTAGGGCTCGTAGTAGGTGACCATGGCCGGGTCCCAATAGCCGAGGAACAGGTCCAGATCGTTGTTCTTCATGCCTTCGTAGATGACGTTGATGCCAAGCACCGAGCTTTGCGGCTGGTAGCCGAGCGCATCGAGCAGGACGTTGGCGACGCCGGTGGTGAAGGCAAGATCGTTCCAGCCCGGTTCGGCCATGCGGACCGCCCTGCACTGCTCGGCCTCGGCTGCCTGAGCCGCATGAACACCCAGCGTCAGGGCTGCAATACAGACGCCATTTGCAAGCATGCGGACCATTTAGATTCTCCTCGTCATCAGTGATTTTGACCAATTGGTCTTTTTATTGTCCCGCCGGTCAATTCTTGATCTGCACGGACGAAAATGTCAACGTGGATTCGCAATGCCTGGATGGAAGCCGTGAAACTCAAGCGTCTCAGCGACATACGCCGCAAGGAGTTGCGGCAGGCCGCCTTCGCGGTGCTGGAGCGCGAAGGCATTGCGGGTGCTACCCTGGAAAAGGTGGCCGCCCATGCCGGCGCCTCCAAGGGCATCGTGCTGCACTATTTCCGCAACAAGCAGGAATTGTTCGAGCATGCGATGCGGGAGGCCAACGCCGTGCTACGCGACGCCGTGGTCGCCCGGCTTCGCCAGGCGCGCACGCCGATGGAGCGGCTCGATGCGGTGATCGACGGCAATTTCGAGGAACATCTGTTCCTGCCGCCTCTTTGCCATGCCTGGCTTTCGCTGTGCGCCGAGGTGCCGCGCGACGAGAAGCTGGCGCGTATCCAGAAGGTGCTGCACGCGCGTATGCGTTCGAACTTGTTGTCCGGCCTGCACGGCCTTGCCTTGCCCGGCGAAGCCGACGAAATCGCGCTTGGCGTCACCGCGCTGATCGACGGGCTTTGGCTGCGGCTCGGCCTGGAACCAGGCAGCGTCTCGCGCGAACAGGCGATCCGCCAGGTCAAGGATTTCGTCGCCGCGCGCCTGGCCATGCACCAGCCTGCGACCGTCGGCGCGTAGACCTGCCCTGGTCTGCCAGCTGGCCGTACTTGTCCCATCCGAGCATCGGGAGCCGGAGAACGCAGCTATCCGCTGGGCCGCATCGGCCGCCCGGACGACCTCGCCGGCATGGCGGTTTATCTCGCCAGCGACGAGGCGGCCTGGACGAGCGGTGGCATTTTCGCGATCGACGGCGGGTACACGGCGGGGTGAGCTACCCGGCCGCTAGGCGCCGACAATTTCAGTGGCGACGCTTTCCAGAAATCCAAGAGCCCCTATCGCCTCCAGGATCTGGTTGCGAACCCAGCGATGAGGCGGCTCGTCGTCGTGGCGCGCGTGCCAGTACATCCTGACTTCAGGAACAGAAATGGGAAGTGGCGGTTCAAAGATGACGAGGGGCAAAGTCTTCGCGGCCCAAACCGCGAACTGCCTAGGAACCGCGGCGAGGTAGTTTCCGTTTGCCACTGCCAATGCGACAGCCTGAAAGTGCGGCAGTGCCAGGCTTACACGACGCGTTCGCCCGATCTTGCGAAGCGCCTCGTCGGTGGAGCCCGACATCGAGCCATCGATAGAGCGAAGGACGTGCGGCAACTCGCAGAAAAGCTCGATCGGCAGAGGCTCGCCTTCCGCGATCCCCGCCTGCCTGATCGCAGCGTTGTCGTCCGCGGCGATGACAGCGAATGGTGAATGGAACAGGGGCGTGCTTGAGACCCAGTCGGAGACCTCCAGCGGACGCTCGAGCGCTGCGTCGATTTCATCGTCCTGAAGCAGCCGCGAAACGTCGCCGCGAGCACTGTCCAGAAAGCGGAACGACACGCGAGGCGCTATCACAGCGATGCGTGCCGCCAGAAACGGCATCAGCAGCATGGAGAAGAAGTCTGCCCCCATGAGCGTGAAGGTTCGGTCGAGTTCCGCCGGTTCGAAGTTTCTTGACGACTGGAAGACACGTTCGATTTCGCGAAGTGCCGCGCGCAACGGCTCCGCAAGGCTCTCGGCGCGCGGCGTCGGCATCATTTCATTGCCGCGTCGCACGAACAACTGGTCGTTGAGGATATACCGCAAGCGATTGAGCGCAGCGCTGACGGCTGGCTGGCTGAGGCCGATCTGCTCGCCGGCACGCGTGACGCTTCTTTCCCGCAGGAGTGCGTCGAACACCTTGACGAGATTGAGGTCGAGCGCGTTCAAATTCATCAGATCAATTCGCCCCATACGATCATTCGATTTCCGTTGCCGGCATGTCTTTGGTTAGGTCGTCGTCGGCACAGCCCAGTCGGCACAGGCAACAGAAGGATCAGACAGCCATGACAATGACCCCCGGGACCATCACAGGCAAGGAACTCCTCTGGTTCAACAACACGCTTGTCGCGATCCACGTCTCATCGACCGCAGGAGAAGACGGCATCTGCGTCGTCGAGCATCGCATGCCTTACGGCGACTCTCCGCCGCTGCATGTGCATCGTCGGGAAGACGAAGTGTTTTACATCCTGGACGGAAGATTGCGCTTTCAGATCGACGGCCGCGAACGCATCGCGGACGCCGGCGAAACCGTCATTGCACCGAAAGGCCTGCCGCACACCTACCGGGTTGAGTCGCGCGAAGGGGCGAACACCCTGACCATCACACGCGGTGCGGATTTCGAAACGCTTCTGCGTCAGGCGGGCCGCCCCGCCAAACAGCCGGAGTTGCCGCCGCAAATGGAACCGACGCCGGAACTCATCGCGGCACTGGTGCAGCTCTGCGCAAAGAATGGCATCGACGTTGTTGGTCCGCCGCTAGAGCAGGATGATTTCAGGTCGAATTGACCTGAAATCTGAATCTGCCTCTAACTCAAAGAGATAGAGGCGGATGCCATCCGAAAACCGCTTCACACTTTTCGGCATCATGCGCTGGCCTGATTGGTCGTTCAGGACATTCACCTCGGCAAGCCGACGCGCGCCTCCGCACTCTTTCCTTAGGGGAGAAGGCGGAGGCGTTCCTTCAACCGATTTGCATCCGTCTCGCGCGCAATCTCCGCTTGAAGCCATTTGTGCAACGCGATACGCCGTTGCCGACTTCGACAAGGAGAGACCCGTGACCGCTGCAAAGACCAGAACCGAAACCGATACGTTCGGCCCCATCGAGGTTGCCGCCGACCGTTATTGGGGCGCCCAGGCGCAGCGTTCCCTGGGTAATTTCAAGATCGGCTGGGAAAAGCAGCCGGCTTCGATCGTGCGTGCGCTGGGAGTGGTCAAGCGCGCCGCGGCCGAAGTGAACATGGAGATGAAGCGGCTCGATCCGGTCGTCGGCAAGGCGATCGTCGACGCCGCCCAGGAAGTGATCGACGGCAAGCTCAATGATCATTTCCCGCTGGTGGTCTGGCAGACCGGCTCGGGCACGCAGTCCAACATGAACGCCAATGAGGTGATCTCCAACCGGGCGGTCGAGATGCTGGGCGGGGCGATGGGCTCGAAGAAGCCGGTGCACCCAAACGACCACGTCAATATGAGCCAGTCGTCGAACGACACCTATCCGACGGCCATGCATATCGCCTGCGCAGAGCAGGTCGTCCATCATCTCATCCCGGCGCTGCATCATCTGCACAAGGCGCTGGACGCCAAGGCCCGGGCCTTCAATCACATCATCAAGATCGGCCGCACCCATACGCAGGATGCCACGCCGCTGACGCTGGGCCAGGAATTTTCCGGCTATGCGGCGCAGGTCGCCTCCTCGATCAAGCGCATCGAAATGACGCTGCCCGGCCTGCAGGAACTGGCGCAAGGCGGCACCGCCGTCGGCACCGGCCTTAACGCGCCAGTCGGTTTTGCTGAAAAGGTGGCCGATCGCATCGCCGCCATCACCGGCATCGCTTTCGTCACCGCGCCGAACAAGTTCGAGGCGCTCGCGGCACATGATTCCATGGTGTTCTCGCACGGCGCCATCAACGCGGCGGCGGCAGCACTCTTCAAGATCGCCAACGACATCCGCTTCCTCGGTTCAGGCCCGCGCTCGGGCCTCGGCGAATTGTCGCTGCCGGAAAACGAACCCGGCTCCTCGATCATGCCGGGCAAGGTCAATCCGACCCAGTGCGAGGCGATGACGCAGGTCTGCGTACAGGTGTTCGGCAACAATGCGGCGCTGACCTTCGCCGGCAGCCAGGGCCATTTCGAGCTCAATGTCTACAATCCGCTGATGGCCTACAATTTCCTGCAGTCGGTGCAGTTGCTTGCCGATGCATCGGTCTCCTTCACCGACAATTGCGTCGTCGGCATCGTCGCGCGGGAGGACAATATACGTGAATCACTGAACCGCTCGCTGATGCTGGTGACGGCGCTGGCGCCTACCATCGGCTACGACAACGCCGCCAAGATCGCCAAGACGGCGCATAAGAACGGCACCACGCTGCGCGAGGAAGCGCTGGCCACGGGGCTGGTCAGCGAGGCCGATTATGACCGGCTGGTGCGCCCGGAGGACATGACGCATCCGGGGTAAGGTGCTTTTCGGCGGGAGAATTTACTCCCGCCCCCGCATCACCCGATACGAATTTCGCGCTTTTTCGCCGTTCACGGAAACGGATAACCTGTGAACAATGTGTCGCCGCATCAGCGGCTTTGGTGAACAGTCGGCATCGTCTATCTCAGGGTCATTCAACCCATTCGGAGAGACACCATGTCCATCAACACTTCCGCCGCAGGCGCCGGCACCGCGTCCAACAGCTCTGTCACCATCCTGCTTGGCCGCATCCTGCTCGCGGTCATTTTCCTGCTTTCCGGTTTCGGCAAGCTCACCGCCATTTCCGGCACCGCTGCCTACTTTGGCGGCCTCGGCCTGCCCGCTCCGACCGCAACGGCTGTGGTCGTTGGCCTGATTGAACTGCTCGGCGGCCTCGCCATCCTCGTCGGTTTCCAGACCCGTGTCGCTGCCTGGGTGCTCGCGATCTTCACCGTCGCCACCGGGCTGGTCGCCCATACCGCCTGGGCCGACCAGATGCAGATGATCCAGTTCCTCAAGAACCTCGCCATCACCGGCGGCTTCCTGCTACTGGCCTCATCGGGCGCGGGCGCCTATTCGATCGACGCCAAGCGCGGCTGAACCTTCCCTCCCAAGCCTCGACAAAGCGGCGCGGAATTTTCCGCGCCGCTTTTTCGTTGTCTGGAATAGCCGGTCCGGTTTCGGCGGAGGCCTCACAGGCGTAGACTTCGGGCAGCCGGCTCGAGCCCAGAGGGCGCCGGCAAGGGAGGTGGTCATGACCCGCGATGCATTGCTTCTGGTTTCGCGACTGCTGTTTGCCGTGCTGTTCGTACCATCCGGCTTCCAGGCGCTCGCCAACATTGCCGGCACATCCGATTATTTTGCCGGCCTCGGCCTGCCGCTGCCGACGCTCGCCGCCTGGGGCACGGGCCTGTTCGAGCTGATCGCCGGCTTGCTGATCCTCATCGGGTTTCAGACCCGGATCGTGGCGCTGCTTTTGGCGGCCTTCTGCGTCGTTGCCGGCTTCATCGGCCATCACGGCCAAGGGGCCGGCGATGCGATGCTCGCCTTCCTGCACCAGCAGATGCTGATGAAGGACATTGCGATATCAGGCGGCTTCCTGGCGCTGGCCATGGCCGGCGCCGGCGCCTGGTCGGCGGACGGGCGCGGTTTCGCTATCGGTGCTGACGTAACCTGAGCCTCAGTCAGCAAGAACGCCCTATTTGACGGACACGCTCGGTCCACCCTCCACCGCCAGCACGAGCCTGCGGTTGGTGATCCGAGCCAACTGCGCCAGGCGGCCGGCCGGCCGCTCGCCATAGAGATCGGAGAGCGATGCCGGCAACACCAGCGCCAGCACGCCGTTGGCGCGCTGCTCCCATTTCAGCCTAGGCATGATGCCGGGCATCGAGGCCGTCAGCAGGTAGACCACCCGCATCATCGCCGCCAGCACGCGAGCCCGCTCGAGATAGCGCGGCGTAGCCAGCGCCTTGATTTCAGGTGCGATGGATTCGTTGAAGATGCCGTCGTGACGATAGGCGTTGGCCAAAGCCAGGAAGGCCCGGCCGGGATGGTCGACGCCGAAGAAAGAGGCGTGCGCTATGATGTTGAGCGATTGCCTGCCCCGATATTCCGGGTGCGCGCGCCAGCCGATGTCGGCCAGCAATGCGGCAGCGTGGCGGTAGCGCGCCTCGTCCTCGGTCTCGTCGATGCCGAAGGCCGCGAAGGATTTGGCCGTCCAGTCGACCAATTCATGCGCATGGGTGAACGAGCGCGAGCGCAAACGGGCGAGTTCCTCGGACGCCGAGATCAACGGATCGGCCTTCTGCTCGGCCTCGTCGAGCAGCGAATAGAGGAAGCCTTCGCGCACGCCGAGCGCCGAGACGATGATCTTCGACGGCTGCATCGCCGCCATGATCTCCTGCAGCACGATGGCGCCATAGGGCAGCAGCGAGCGGCGGTTCTTCGAGACGCCCTCGATCCCCTTGACCTTCTCGATCTCGGCCTTGGCCACCTGCTTGAGAAAATTCGTCGCGCTGTCGGCCGACATCTCGTAGTGGTGCATGACGCCAAGCGGGTAGTTGGTCATCTCCATGTGCAGGCGGGCGAGGTTTCGCCAGGTGCCGCCGACGGCGTAGAAGGGCCGGCCCTGCCCGCCTTTCAACAGCTTCGCGCGCGCCAGTTCGTCGCGCGCGATCTTCTGTGCCTGGGCAAGCGAGTTCTTCGCCATGTCCTGCAGGCGCAGGCCGCCGAGCGGCAGCGTTATGCCGTCGCCGATCGCCTCGCCATTGACGTCGACCAGTTCGAGACTGCCGCCGCCCAGATCGCCGGCGATGCCATTGGCCGGGTGGAAGCCGGAGATGACGCCGAGCGCCGAATAGTAGGCTTCCTGGCGGCCGCTGATCACGCGGATCTCGGTCTTGAGGACCTCTTCGGCGCGATGGATGAAATCGGGACCGTTGATCGCCTCGCGCGCGGCTGCCGTGGCCAAGACATACATATGCTCGGCGCCCGCCTGATCGGACAGCGCGCGAAAGCGGCGGAACTCTTCCATCGAGCGGGTCACCGCCTCGGGGTCGAGTTTTCCGGTCGAAACGATGCCACGGCCAAGACCGGCGAGCATCTTTTCGTTGAACAGCATGGTCGGCGAGCGCGCCAGCCCCTCATAGACGACGAGGCGGATCGAATTCGACCCGATGTCGATGATGGATAGCGGTCGGCGGTCCTGCAGCCGGCCCTGGGAATCAGACAGCATCAGGTGGACGCTGCAGCGTTCTTCTTGCGGCGCTTGAACTGCGCAATGCGCTTGGGCGCGTGCGACTTCAGCGCGTCACCCCGTCCCGACAGGCTCGGATTGGTCATGAAATATTCCTGCGCGTTGAACGGTTCCTCGCCCTCCTCAAGCACCACGCGCCGGGAGGTTCCATCAGCCAATACGTCGAAACTTTGCTGATTGTCCATGATATTGCCCAGCATGATCTGGCCCAAAACCTGTTCATGCACAGTTGGATTGGTGATCGGCACCATGGTCTCGACGCGACGGTCGAGATTGCGCGGCATCAGGTCGGCGGAGGAGATATAGACGATCGCCTCGTCTGAGGGCAGGCCATAGCCATTGCCAAAACAATAGATGCGGCTGTGTTCGAGGAAGCGGCCGACGATCGACTTGACCCTGATGTTTTCCGACAGGCCCGGCACCTGCGGCCGCAGGCAGCATATGCCGCGCACGACGAGGTCGATCTCAACCCCGGCGCGGCTGGCATCATAGAGCGCGTCGATGATGATCGGGTCGACCAGCGCGTTCATCTTCATCCAGATGCGCGCCGGCTTTCCCTCCAGCGCATGGGCGACTTCGTCGGAAATGTGGTGCAGGATGCGGTTGCGCAGCGTGAATGGCGAGATAGCTAGCCGCATTTCGGCGGTCGGCTCGGCATAGCCGGTGATGAAATTGAACAGCTGGGCAACGTCGCGGGCGATCGTCGGATCGGTGGTGAAAAAGGACAGGTCGGTGTAGATACGCGCGGTGACCGGATGGTAGTTGCCGGTGCCCAGATGCACGTAGTTGCGCAGCTTGCCGTCCTCGCGCCGCACCACCAGCGACATTTTCGCGTGGGTCTTCAATTCGAGGAATCCGAACACGACCTGCACGCCTGCGCGCTCGAGGTCGCGCGCCCAGCGGATGTTGGCTTCCTCGTCGAAGCGCGCCTTTAGCTCGACCAACGCGGTCACCGACTTGCCGGCTTCGGCCGCGTCGACCAGCGCGCGCACGATCGGGCTGTCGTTGGAGGTTCGGTAAAGGGTCTGCTTGATCGCCACCACTTCGGGATCGGCCATGGCCTGGCGCAGGAACTGCACGACGACGTCGAAGGATTCGTAGGGGTGGTGGACGATGATGTCCTTCTCGCGGATAGCGGCAAAGCAGTCACCGCCATGCTCGCGGATGCGTTCGGGAAAGCGGGGATTGTAGGGCGTGAATTTCAGGTCGTCGCGGGGAACAGCGACGATCTCGGAGATCTGGCTGAGCGCCAGCGGACCGGTCAAGACGCTGATGCGGCTCGACGAGACGCCGAGCTCGCCGGCCACGAAATCGCGCAATTCCCCAGGCATCAGCCTGTCGAACTCGATGCGGATCACCGAGCCACGGCGCCGCCGCTTAAGCGCCGTCTCGAACAGGCGCACCAGATCTTCCGACTCTTCCTCGACCTCGATATCGCTGTCGCGGATGATACGGAATGTGCCGGAGCCCTTGACCTCGTAGCCGGGGAACAGCTTACCGATATAGAGACCGACCGCCTCCTCCAGCGGGATGAAGCGAACATGGTGCTTGCGATCGGGAAGCCGGATGAAGCGCTTCAGCGCCACCGGCAGGCGCAGAAGCGCGCTCATCTCCTCGCCATTCTTGCGGTGGCGCAGCTGCAGCGCCATCGAGAAGCCGAGATTGGGAATGAACGGGAACGGATGCGCCGGGTCGATCGACAGCGGGGTCAGCACCGGAAACACCTGGTCCTGGAAATGCTCTTCCAGCCAGACCTTCTCGTCCTTGGTCAGCGCATCGCGCGTAATGCTCTCGATGCCTTCCTTGTTGAGCAGCACGGTGAGCGCCGAAAGGCTCTTCTGCTGATCTTCCTGCAGCCGCTCGACCTCGCGCAGCAGCTGTTCGAGCTGCTGTTCGGGGGTGCGGCCGTCGGGGCTTTTCAGCGTGATGCCTTCGCGCACCTGGCCGGCGAGGCCGGCGACGCGCACCATGAAGAACTCGTCGAGATTGGCCGCCGAAATCGACAGGAAGCGAACGCGCTCCAGCAGCGGATGGTGGGTGTTCAGCAATTCCTCGAGAACGCGACGATTGAATTGCAGCCAGGAAAACTCACGGTTGACGAAGCGATCCGGGTTGCCGCCCTCTGAACTGGCCACCTCGACATTGACGAATTCGCTCTGCACCGGCTTCAGTTCGTTCATTGTCCCTGCCCACAACCGTTCCCTTGGAGCGCCGCCAGATGGCGATGAACGCTCTAACATGCCTTCGTAAAGCGTTATCAGTCGCGGAATCGCTTGGTATCCGCGGTCACACGCTTAATCGGCTCAACTTATCCTCTGACAGGCTTTTGCGACAGTTTCATTTCATCGATCTTGCAAAGAGACCTGTTATGATCCAGATGCATGCGAGACTGCGTTAAGGAGACGACGATGGCAGGCGGTTCCATTCCCCATTTCCAGAACGATGCCGGCCATCCGGCGATCGACATCGGGGTCAAGGAATTCATGTGCACGGGCGCCAATCCGCCTTTCGACCACCCGCATGTGTTCCTCGACATGGGCGACGACAATGAGAAAGTCTGCCCCTATTGCTCGACGCTCTACCGCTACTCGCCGAAGCTGAAGGCAACGGAAACGCTGCCGGCAGGCTGCCTCTACATCGACCAGGCCGCTTGATTCTTTCCCGACGGACCTGATGGACGACCAGCGCTCTCGGCAAATCGTCATCGCCGGAGCGGGCGTCGCGGGCCTGACCGCGGCACTTGCTTTTGCCAGACGCGGCTATCCCGTGCAGGTGTTCGAGCAAGCGCCGCGCCTGGAAGCCGTAGGCGCCGGCCTCCAACTTTCTCCCAACGCGACACGCATCCTGCGTGACCTCGGCGTGCTCGACCGGCTGCTGCCGGCGACGGTGCGGCCGGAGGCCGTGATGCTCAAGGATGCCAGGACGTTACGCCAATTGGCGCGTGTGCCGTTGGGACAATCGGGTGAAAGCCGCTGGGGCGCTCCCTATCTCGTCGCCCATCGCGCCGACCTGCAGAGTGCGCTGATGGCGTGTGCGGCAGAGATGCCTGATATCCATCTCACGCTCGGGGCGCGCGTCGAAAAAATTGCGACTGGCAGCCGTGGTGTGACGGCGACCGTCGAGATCGGCGGCAATACGGCAGAGGAACAGGGCTCCTTGCTGGTCGGCGCCGATGGCGTCTGGTCGTCGGTGCGCGGGCTTGTCGATGCAAAAAGGATGGCATCGCCAAGAAGCCGTTTTTCGGGAGAGCTGGCCTGGCGCACCACCGTCGCGGCCGACAGCGGCGCCGGGCAAGCCTTTGCCGCGATCGGCGCGGCCGATTGCGTCACGACTTTCCTGCATCCGGGTTTCCATATGGTCGCCTATCCCGTCAGCAAGGGCGACGCCTTCAATCTCGTCGCGTTCACCAAAGGCGAGCGCATCGCCGAGGGCTGGTCCGGCCGTGCCGATACCGGCATCCTCGCCGCCGCCATGCGCGGCACCGCGCCAGGGCTCGTGAAGTTGGTGGAGCAGGCCGGCCCGTGGCTGACCTGGCCGCTGCATACCGTGGAGCAGAAGCAGCCCTGGACAATGCCAGCCGGCATCGCGCTGATCGGCGATGCCGCGCATGCGATGACGCCGTTCGCTGCACAGGGCGCGGCAATGGCGATCGAGGATGCAGCGACGCTCGCCACTCTGGTCACCGACTTTCCCGCCGATCCGCGACAGAGCCTCACCATCTGGGAAAATCTGCGGCGGCCGCGCGTGGAGAGGGTCCTCAAGCGCGGTGCGCTCAACCGGCTTGCCTGGCACGCCCGAGGTCCGGTGGCACTGGCCCGCAATGTGGTGCTGGCGGCACGGCCGGCGGAGAAGCTCGCCGCCGACCTCGACTGGCTTTATGGCTGGGAGGAGCAGAGGGTCGTCAGGCGGTAGGACGTCGACTCTGATCTAGTCGCATGGTTCAAGGGGCGCGCGCCCGATGGTCGCGGTTATCAAAGCGCGATCAATAAGGCATTGCGCGAATATGTGATGAAGCAGGACCGTAAAGCCGATTAGCTAATTATACAGCCGCAACGACCATCCCAGCGACACCGGCAACGGGTTCCACCAGCCGGTCCGCAGGCCGGCGGTGCGCAACGCGGCGGCGGTCCAAGTGTTGCAGCCGACCAGTGCGTTGAAATGACCGTTCGCCTCGTAGAAGCGGTCGAAGCTGGAGTAGGCCGCATTCTCGATGACGATCGGGCCGCCAGGCCCCTGCTGAAAACTGGCTGCGATAAAATCAAGCAAGGCCGTGAACTGATCATCACCAATGTCGAAGCCGGCGACATCGGGATGCGGTTCGACGATAGCGCCGGCGACATCGACATGCATGACCGAGGCGTCGAGGGTCAGCGCCTTCATCACCGGAACGGCCTTGAGCTCGGACCACGTCGGTGTTTCCAGATAGAAGGCGCGGCCGCCCCAGCCGAAGACGATGTAGCGCACCTCGGGCGCATCTGACGGCAGCCCGGCGTCCACCAGGAAGTGGAAGCGCTTGCGTACGGCGTCGTCCACTGGAATGGCGATATCGGTATGGATCGGGTTCTCCAGCACCAGTATATGCCGCGTGCCCTCGCCCGCCGACGCCGCCGGCCAGAGCGGGCGCGGCACCAGCGTGCCGAGGGTCGCCGCAAGCACGATCGCGGCCAGCACCATGGAGAGGAAACGCAGGACTTTTCTCATCGATGACGCCCCCGCCGCCAATCGCATCACCCGTTCCACAAGCAAAGAGCCCGGCCGCGTTGCGGCCGGGCTCTTGCGCTCCAGTTTGGACCCGCTCAGTGCAGGATCTGGCTGAGGAACAGTTTCGTGCGCTCGTGGCGCGGGTGGTCGAAGAACTCGGCCGGCGTGTTCTGCTCGACGATCTGGCCCTGATCCATGAAGATCACCCGGTTGGCGACTTTTCGCGCAAAGCCCATTTCGTGGGTGACGCACAGCATGGTCATGCCTTCCTCGGCCAGACCAACCATGGTCTCCAGCACTTCCTTGATCATTTCCGGGTCGAGCGCCGAGGTCGGCTCATCGAACAGCATGATGCGAGGGTTCATGCACAGCGAACGCGCGATGGCCACGCGCTGCTGCTGGCCGCCAGACAGCTGGCCGGGATATTTGTTGGCCTGCTCGGGGATTTTCACGCGCTTGAGGAAATGCATGGCGATTTCCTCGGCCTGTTTCTTCGGTGTCTTGCGCACCCAGATCGGCGCAAGCGTGCAGTTCTCCAGGATGGTCAGATGCGGGAACAGGTTGAAGTGCTGGAACACCATGCCGACCTCGCGGCGCACCTCGTCGATCTTTTTCAGATCGTTGGTCAACTCCTTGCCATCGACGATGATCTTGCCCTTCTGATGCTCTTCCAGCCGGTTGATGCAGCGGATCATCGTCGATTTGCCGGAGCCCGACGGGCCGCAGATGACGATGCGTTCGCCGCGCATCACTTTGAGGTTGATGTCCTTCAGCACATGGAACTCGCCATACCATTTGTGCATGGCGATGATGTCGATGGCGACATCGGTGGTCGAGATGTGCATCTTGGCGGCGTTGACCTTGATCTCTTCGGCGCTGACGGCGTTTTCGGTGGCCATGACGGGTCCCCTTATTCTTTTGTTAGCGTTTGTGGCCGGTGTCGAGCCGGCGTTCGGTGTACATTGAATAGCGCGACATGCCGAAGCAGAACAGCCAAAAGACAAAGGCGGCGAAGACGAGACCGGATTTGGCGGTCTGCGCCGTTGCCCAGTTGGCGTCGGAAAAATTCTGCTTCACGATACCGAGCAGGTCGAACATCGAGATGATGAGGACCAGGCTGGTATCCTTGAACATGCCGATGAAGGTGTTGACGATGCCGGGAATGACAAGCTTCAGCGCCTGCGGCAGCACGATCAGTCCCATCTTCTGCCAGTAACCGAGGCCGAGCGAATTGGCGCCCTCGTACTGGCCTTTCGGAATAGCCTGCAGCCCGCCGCGCACCACTTCGGCCATGTAGGCGGCGGCAAACAGCGACACGCCAATCAGCGCACGCAAATATTTGTCGAAGGTGACGCCGGCCGGCAGGAACAGCGGCAGCATGACGCTGACGAAGAACAGAACGGTAATCAGCGGGATGCCGCGCACGGCTTCGATGAAGACCACGCACAACATCTTGACGATGGGCATCTTGGAGCGCCGGCCGAGCGCCAGCACGGTTCCCAGCGGCAGCGACACCGCGATGCCGACGAAGGAAAGGCTCAGCGTGATCAGCAGCCCACCCCAGCGCGAGGTTTCGACATGCTGCAGGCCGAATACGCCGCCGACCAGCAGGAAGAACGAGACGATCGGCAGTACCAGGAACAGCAGGATGGCGTTCAATCCCTTGCGCGGCACACGCGGGATCAGCATCGGCACCAGCAGCGCGGTGAACAGGATGGCGACCAAGATCGGCCGCCAGCGCTCCTCGACCGGATAGGTTCCGAACATGAACTGGCCGAACTTGGCATTGACGAAGGCCCAGCAGGCGCCGCTCCAGCCATCCGGCTGAATGCCGCCTTGCGCGACGGTCGCGCAGACGGTGCGGTCCGGCCCTGTCCACACGGCGTTGATGAACGCCCAGTTGATGATTTGCGGCAGAACCCAGGCGACGATGACGATGCCGAGGATCGTGAGGATGGTGTCGCCAACCGAACCGATCAGGTTCCTGCGCACCCAGGCGCCGGGGCCGCTGACGCTGGCCGGTGCAGGCTGCGCCAAGGCCATTTCGGTGCGCACCCAGGACATATCGTGTTCCTGCATGGCTCTACCTCTCCACCAGCGCCATTCTGGCGTTGACCACGTTCATGACGGCGGAGGTCACCAGGCTGAGTATGAGATAGGCGATCATCATGATCAGCACGCCTTCGACCGCCTGTCCGGTCTGGTTCAGCACCGTGCCGGCGGTCGCCGTCAGGTCGGGATAGCCGATGGCGATCGCCAGCGAGGAGTTCTTGGTCAGGTTGAGATACTGGCTGGTCAGCGGCGGGATGACGATACGCATGGCCTGCGGCACCACAACCAGCCGCAAGATCGACCCGGACCGCAGCCCAAGTGCCGCGGCCGCCTCGGTCTGGCCCTTGCTGACGCCCCTGATGCCGGCGCGCACGATTTCGGCGATGAAGGCGGCCGTGTAGCAGGACAGCGCCAGATAGAGCGACAGGAACTCCGGCTTGACCTGAAAGCCGCCGGTCAGATTGAAGGTCGATTGTTTGGGAAGATCAAAGCTGAGCGGAAAGCCGCTCAGCACATAGGCGAGCACCGGCAGGCCGACGATCAGCGCCACCGAGGTCCAGAACACCGGAAATTGCTGGCCGGTCGCCATCTGCCGCTGACGCGCCGTGCGGGCGACGAACCAGGCCATGGCGATGCCGACAAGGAGGGCGACGAAGATCAGCCAGGAACCCTCGCCCCAGACTGCGCGGGGAAAGTAGAAGCCGCGCTGGTTGAGGAAGGAGCCGAAGGGCAGATGATAGCTGTCACGCGGCGCCGGCAGCACGGCAAGCACGCCGGAATACCAGAAGAAGATGACCAGCAGCGGCGGGATGTTGCGGAAGATCTCGACATAGACCGTGCAGATCTTCTGGATCAGCCAGTTCTGCGACAGGCGGCCGATGCCGATGACGAAGCCGATGATTGTGGCGGTGATGATGCCGGCCACGGCGACGATGATGGTGTTGATCAGGCCGACGACGATGGCGCGGCCATAGGTCGAGTCCGACGTATAGGCGATCGGCGTATCCGAAATGTCGAACCCGGCTCTGCCCCTCAGAAAACCGAAGCCGGAAGCGATGTGCAGGCGCTGCAGATTGTCGATGACGTTCTGCACGATCCACCAGACGGAGCCGAACAGGACGATGACGACCAGCGTCTGGAAGAAGAGACTGCGTATCTTCGGGTCATTGATGAAGGAAGCCCTGCTGGACTCCTCGCGAAGAACTTCCTGCGATGCCATGTGCCCGTCCCCTGAAAAGAGAAACCGGAAGGCAGATATCTGCCTTCCGGATCACATTTCGGTCAGCGGATCGGCGGAGCGTATTGCAGGCCGCCCTTGGTCCACAGCGCATTGATGCCGCGCGCGATCTTGAGCGGGCTGCCCGAGCCGACATTGCGATCGAACATTTCGCCGTAATTGCCGACGGCCTTGACGATATTGACGACCCAGTCATTGGAGACGCCGAGATCGGTGCCGATCTTGGTGTCGGCTTCCTGGCCGAGAACGCGCTTGATCTCCGGGCTGGCCGAGTTCTTCATTTCATCGACATTGGCCTTTGTGATGCCGAGTTCCTCGGCGTCAAGCAGCGCGAAATACGTCCACTTGACGATGTGGTACCACTGGTCGTCGCCTTGGCGCACCGCCGGTCCGAGCGGCTCCTTGGAGATGATCTCGGGCAGCACGACGTGATCGGCCGGCGAGCCCAGCGTCAGGCGGATACCGTAAAGGCCCGACTGGTCCGTGGTGTAGACATCGCAGCGGCCGGCGTCATAGGCGGCGTTGACCTCTTCGAGCTTCTCGAAGACGACCGGATTGTACTCCATCTTGTTCGCCTTGAAGTAGTCGGCGAGGTTCAGCTCTGTGGTGGTGCCGCTCTGCACGCACACGGCCGCGCCCGAGAGCTGGAGCGCCGAATTGACGCCAGGCAGCTTCTTGGCGTTGATCATGAAGCCCTGGCCGTCATAGTAGGTCGTGCCGATAAAATTCAGGCCAAGCGCCGTGTCGCGATTGATGGTCCAGGTGGTGTTGCGCGACAGGATGTCGACCTCGCCGGACTGCAGCGCGGTGAAGCGCTCCTTGGCGCTGAGCGGGGTGAACTTGACCTTGGTGCCGTCACCGAAGACGGCGGCCGCGACAGCGCGGCAGAAATCCGCGTCGATGCCCTGCCAGTCACCCTTGTCGTCGGGCGCCGAGAAACCGGCCAGACCCGTCGAGACACCGCATTGGATGAAGCCCTTCGCCTTGACGGTGTCGAGCGTCGTCGCCGACGCGGCCGACCCCATAAACCCGAGCGTAGCGGCGCCAAGGATGCCGATAGCAATATGTTTCATGACCCACAGACCCTTTTCTGTTTTCAGGCAAAACCTGATCTTTTTTCCCGTGTGAACGCAGCTCCCATTCCAGCCCATTCCCGGAATCCCGCATCGTAAGCGACGCGCCGCCTCCCATTCACGAACAGCATCGAAGGCGATAATTCCTGTGAGGTCAAGGGAAATGACCGAATCCGAACGTCTTTGAAAATCGATTGCCTGAAATGCCCGAATTGCAGACAAACGCAGCCGCAATTTAGTCACGGCGCTAATAAAGTCGGCAAAGCGCATTCATCGCAAATGCGGGTCAGCGGCGAAATCCATAACTGGCACGAGCTTGGCGTCCCTGATCTGGATACCGGATGAATTGGCAAGTCCGAAGACTGTCATCGGATCTGCGCCGTCAAAGTGCGCGAGACATCAACCACACGCCGGCGGCCACCATCAGCGCGCCCGAAATGCGCGAGATCAACGGCCCGCTCGTAGCCATCTTTTCCAGGAGAACGAGGATGGCGATACCGGCAATCCACAGGATGTTCATGACGCCGCCGACGAACAGCAGGGCCATCAGCGCCCAGCAGCAGCCCAGACAATAGAGGCCGTGGTCGACACCTAGCCGAATCGCGCCGACCGGCGCGGAACGGAACCCGCCATGGCTCATCAGGAACCCGATCGGCCCCTGACATTGGCGCAAGCAGACGCCCTTGATCGGCGTCCATTGATAGAGGCCGGCGGCGATCAGGACGAGGCCGCCGAGGATCGTGCTGTCGGTCGCCATCGAGGGGTCGAGCAGGGCCAGGCGGCCGAGCAGCCATTGCGCGACGGTCGCGGCGATGCTGAAGACGATCCAGACGGCGAGATAGCCGGTAAAAAACCATCCGGTCGAAGCGATGGGGCGGCCATCCGCCTGCGCCTTGCGGCCGATGCCGGCATAGAGCAGCAGCAGCGGCGCGACCGAAGGCGTCATCATGCCGACCATCATCACCGCCCACATGGTGAAGATGAAGGCGAAATCGGCGGGTGCCCAGGCCCGGAAACCGGGCGCCACGGCGGCGCCCATATCCATGCCACCCACGTCGATATTCGACATGTCCATTGCGGCCATATCGCCGCTCGCTCCAGCCGGCATCGGGGATGTGGGCATGGCCATGTCGATGGCGAGCCACAGCACATAGGCCCAGGCGAGCACCGCAATCACGACGAGCGCGGCCATCACGACCGTGCGGTCGCGCCGCAGCACCGCCTCTAAGGCCGTGTCGCCCATTGGATCAGCTCAATGGACGACGCCGCTCTGCGTGAGATGCAGATTGGCAAAATGACTGTGCGTATCGGCCACCTCGAACTTGATCGGGCCTGTCGCCTTGGTCCAGCCGCGCCCGATCTCGGCCATTGCGTATTCGGAGCCGTGCGGCAGGTCGATGCGTGCCCGATGCTCGGCGCCGGTGACCGGATTCTTGATCGGCTCGCCATGACCGTCGGCTACGCCCTCGACATGCAGGCGTCCGGTTCGCGCGTCGACGTCGACCTCGAAGTCGATCGGGGCAAAGATCGGGTCATGGAATTTCTCCAGCGTGGTCGAGAAGACCTCGAATATAGTCGCGCCTGGTTCGGTGTCCTGTCCGCCGAGTATGCGAAGCAGCGCTTCACGCTGGGCCTCGCTCGCCCTCTCGTCGACAACCACCGCTGCTTCGCCGCCGCCCTGATGGATGGCGCCGGGCCAGCGGAAAATCCCGACGAGCCGCAATCCATCAAGTTTGGTGGCTCCGTGATGCCCGCTCTCGATTTCGATGCCGGTAACCGCCTGACAGAAGCCGTGTGTGGGCATGGCGTTGAACTGGCATGGGCAGCCATAGGCGCAATTGCAGTTGACGAATTCGCGCGCCTTCATTGTCCATTTGACTTTGGCCATGGCATTCCTCCCCTTGCCGCGCTCTGTGAGCGCGATACCCGGACCGGGGGGATCAGGAGGTAACCGGCCAAAAACCGTCCGGCAGCATCTGATCGAGGCAATCCGGCGATTAATATTAGAAATCTATTATATATGTTTCATAGCAGCCTACAATAGGTTGACCGGGGCACGATCGGCTCCGCCGACAATCATTGCCGCCCCTTGGCCGGCCCGTTTCAGGGCCTCGCCACAATGCCGTTCAGCCGGAGAATTGGCATATTCGAAGTCTATCCTTGGCGAAGGCTGGGCGGTTGCGCGGTCCACGACGCCGCACTATGGCTAGCGCCTTGTCAAACAAGGCGAAGACGAAGAATGGCTAAGGACGGCAACGAGCAGGGTTCCGGCAAAATGGGCATCAACACGCGGTTGGCCCATTCGGGCAACAACCCTCACGACTATTTCGGCTTCGTCAATCCGCCTGTCGTGCACGCCTCGACCGTGCTGTTCCGCAACGCCGCCGCAATGGCTGGCCGCAGCCAGAAATACACCTACGGCACGCGCGGCACGCCGACGACGGACGCCCTTGCCCAGGCCATCGACGCCCTGGAGGGATCCGCCGGCACGATCGTGGTGCCGTCGGGCCTTGCGGCGGTGACCATTCCGCTGCTCGCCTTCGTATCGGCCGGCGATCACCTGCTGATTGTCGACAGCGTCTACCATCCGACCCGTAATTTCGCCGACACGATGCTGAAGCGGCTCGGCGTCGAGGTGGAGTACTATGATCCTCGTATCGGCGCTGGCATCGCCGCCTTGATCAAGCCCAACACCAAGGTGGTGTTCACGGAATTGCCGGCCTCCAATACGTTCGAGGTGCAGGACATCCCGGCGATCGCCAAGGCGGCGCACGCGGCCGGCGCTATCGTGATGATGGACAACACCTGGGCGACGCCGCTCTATTTCCGGCCGCTCGACCACGGCGTCGACATCTCTATCCACGCGGCGACGAAGTATCCGGCCGGCCATTCCGACGTGCTGCTGGGCACGGTCTCGGCCAATGAGAGCCACTGGGAGCAGCTCTACGAGAGCTTCTGCACGCTCGGCTGCTGCGCGGGACCCGACGATGTCTACCAGGTGTTGCGCGGTCTGCGCACCATGGGCGTGCGCCTTGAGCATCACCAGCGCAGCGCGCTGGCCATCGCGTCGTGGCTCGAAGGCCAGAAGGGCGTGGCGCGCGTGCTCCATCCTGCCCTTCCCAGCCACCGGGACCACGATCTGTGGAAGCGCGACTTTTGCGGTTCGAGCGGCATCTTTTCCATCGTGCTCGCCGGCGGCGGCCAGAAGGAGCAGCACGCTTTCCTCGACGCGCTCAGGATATTCGGCCTCGGCTATTCCTGGGGCGGCTATGAGAGCCTTGCGGTGCCGGTCTGGCTTGGCGACCGCGTCGTTGCAAAAGGCCCTTATGAAGGCCCGTTGATCCGCCTGCAGATCGGTCTCGAGGATGTAGACGACCTGAAAGCCGACATTTTGCGCGGTCTGGCCGCAGCGACGGCCTAACCGGCGCGCACGGACTGACTGCCGGGCAGAATCAGCAGACAGCCGCAAGGCCTTGGCGCTGATGACAAAGCGCGAGCCGCTCGCGGCATCCCATTGCTGCGCGTCGCGCAATACTATTCTCCCGGGCCGCTGCTTTCGGGATTTGTTTGACTTTCAAATCCGCGGGTTCTGCCGCATTGCGTGCTGCACTGGTACCCTCGTCCAATCCCATTTGGTCACAACCCTGCCATGGCCTTTCGTCTTTTTGTCCCCATCCTTGCCGGCGCGACGCTGCGAGAGCGGCTGCTGGCCTGTATCGGCGCCACGATCGGCATCGCGCTGACCGGCGTGATCAGCGGGCTGGCAATGGGCGGCGGCCCGCATGTGGCCCTGCTGGTGGCGCCGATGGGCGCCTCGGCCGTACTTCTCTTCGCCGTGCCCGCGAGCCCGTTGGCGCAGCCCTGGTCGATCATCGGCGGCAATTCCATATCGGCGCTGGTGGGCGTGACGGTGGCGCATTTCATCCATGATCCGGTCATGGCCTCGGGCCTCGCCGTGGCGCTCGCCATCGCGGCCATGTCGTTCACGCGCTGCCTGCATCCGCCGGGCGGCGCGGCGGCGCTGACGGCGGTGCTCGGCGGGCCGGCCGTAGTCAGCGCCGGCTTCCTGTTTCCGTTCGTGCCGGTGGCCCTGAATTCGATCATCCTAGTCACGCTCGGCCTGCTTTTCCACAGGCTGGCGCGGCGCGACTACCCGCATGTCGCCGCCCCCGCAGCCAACAGCCACGGGACGGCCGATCCGCCGGCGCAGCAGCGCGTCGGCTTCCAGCCCGAGGATATCGACGCGGCGCTGACCACGCTCGACGAAACCTTCGACATCGACCGCAACGACCTCGAACGGCTCCTGAGGCAAGTCGAGCTGCAGGCCATGGTGCGCTCACACCGGACGCTGCTTTGCCAGGACATCATGTCCCGCGACGTGGTTTCGGTGCCCGAGCAGGCCACCGCCGACGAGGCGCGCCAGCAACTGCTCGATCACAACATCCGCACCTTGCCGGTGGTCGGCGCGGATGCAAGGCTGGTTGGCGCCGTCGGCCTGCGGGAGCTGACGAAGGCGACCGATACGGTGAAGGGTGTGATGTCGAAGGCCGGCACGGCTTCGCCCGAGACACCGGCGATGAGCCTGCTTCCCTTATTGACCGACGGCCGCAGCCACGCCGTGGTCATCGTCGACGGTGAGCGGCGCATTCTCGGCCTGATCACCCAGACCGACCTTCTGGCGGCGGCAGCGCGCGTGCAGGCCGCAGACAAAGGACTGGCGGCGGCTTAAAATAGCGGAGCCAGCTTGCCGAAATTCGGGAACCTTTTTTCGGCGGGCGCGTCCAACGTGCAGTCAAGCGTCTGCTCGGGGAGATCCGGTCGCGATGAGCAAGCTCGCAATACCCGTCAAAATGCCCGGGGTGGCCGAGGCTCTTTCCGGCGACTTGATGCTTGTACAGCGAGCCCTGGCGCGCGACGCGGGCGCCTTCCGCACGATCATCAAGACATACAACCAGCGGCTCTACCGCATCGCGCGCGGAATACTGCGCAACGACGCCGAAGCCGAGGACGTCGTCCAGGAGGCCTATGTCCGCGCCTTCGCCAATCTGGCGACATTTCGCGGCGACTCTTCGCTCGCCACCTGGCTGTCGCGCATCGTCATCAACGAAGCGCTCGGCCGCCTGCGCAAGAGGCGCCGCACCGTGGCGATGCCCGAAAATCCGGAAGCGCAAATCATCCGCTTTCCCCTCAACCCCAGCGACGACCCGGAGCGGACGATGGCGCAGCGGCAGATTCTCGCACTTGTCGAACGGGCGACCGACAGCCTTCCCGACATCTACCGCATGGTCTTCGTGGCCCGCGTCATCGAGGGCCTGAGCATGGAGGAAACCGCCGATCTGCTCGGCGTGCGGCCGGAGACCGTCAAGACAAGGCTGCACCGGGCGCGTAGCCTGTTGCGCAAGGCGCTGGACGACGAGATCGGCCCGGTCCTGCTCGACGCCTTCCCCTTCGCCGGCCGCCGCTGCGAGCGGTTGACCAAGGCCGTGATGGGGCAGCTGGGCCTGGAATGATCCCGTCGCGATTTTGCGGGAACGTTTTTCCCGGCCGCGCATCCAATCGGCGTCAACTGGAAATGTAAGCCCGGCGCTTCCTCGCGGCCGGGCGAAGGAGGATGCCATGTTCACCCGATATACCGCCGCCCTTGCCGCCCTGCTTTTCGTCAGCGCTGCTCCGTTCGCGCAGGCCGCGGACAAGCCGACCGACCCGCAGATCGCCCATATCGCCTACACAGCCGGCGTCCTCGACATCGAGGCGGCCAAGCAGGCGATCAAGACATCGAAGAACAAGGAGGTCGTCGCCTTCGCCAAGGACATGGAGCGCGACCATGAGGCGGTGAACAAGCAGGCGCTCGATCTGGTCAAAAAGCTCAAGGTGAAGCCCGAGGACAACGCCACCAGCCAGGCGCTGACCAAGGCGGCGGAAGAAGAACGCGCCAAACTCGCCAAGCTGAAGGGCGCGGCTTTCGACAAGGCCTATATCGAGAATGAAGTCGCCTATCACAAGCAGGTCAATGGCGCGCTCGAAACGCTGCTCATCCCTTCGGCCAGCAATGCCGAATTGAAGAGCCTGCTCGAGACCGGCCTCAAGATCTTCCAGGGGCATGAGCAGCACGCCGAACATGTCGCCGGCATGCTGAAATGAAAGCGGGCGCCTTGATCCATCTGCCATGGGTGGCCGCTCTGACGCTTATGGCGGCGCCGGCGGCGGCCGCAACCATAGAGGTCACCATCGACAAGCTCGTCTTTTCGCCGGCGACCGTCGAGGCGAAGGTCGGCGACACGATCGAGTGGGTCAACATGGACGTGTTTGCCCATACGGCCACCGTCAAGGGCGGCTGGGAGGTGATGATCCCGCCGAAGAAATCGGCGAGCCTGACACTGAAGGCGGCGGGAGCGGTCGACTATTTCTGCCGCTTCCACCCCAACATGAAGGGTCATGTGAACGTGGCGCCGTGATGCCATCGGGGGCTGGCGGCGCAGAGCCGCCAGCTTCACGGCGTCGGTCCAATTTTTGCAGAAGCCGTCGCTGCTAATCGTGATGCGCCTTGACGCGGTGACGATGCGCGGCCTGCTTTGCCCGGTTGCCGCACTGCGCCATGCTGCACCAGCGGCGCCGATGGCCGCGGGTGTGGTCGACGAACAGCAGCGTGCAGGCCGGACCCTCGCAGGCTTTCACATGTGAGAAATCCTCGCTGCAGACGAACCGCGCCAGCGCTTCGCCGATCGGCAGCAGAAGCGCCTCGGGCGAGCGCCATTTGCGGGCCATCTGAAGCCGAAAAGGAATCTCGCTACCCGCAGGCATGTCCTTATCGGCTAGGACGACGATCCGGGTAAAGCTCTCGTCGCGCTCGAGCAGGCGGTTGAGCGGATCCAATTGCGCAAGATCCTGCGCGGCCAGCGGACGCCCCTTATGTTCGCGCACGAACCCGCGAAACCATTCCCTTAGGCGGCGTGCCTGGTCGGCGACCTTGTCGAGTTCGCCCGGGAGAGCTTGCTTGCGCATGTCTCCAAGCGCTTCGGACGGCGCCAGCCGCGCCTGTTCGACCCAATCCAGCAACCCCTCGCCATCCTTGATCCAGTCGACAGGGGTATCGAGCGGCGTCGCAATCGAATTGAGGAAATCCAGGCCGAGCGCGTCACCGACAAAGATCGCAGGGGTCATCGTAACTCCAATCGCGCATCGGTCCCGCCGAGCGCCCTGAACACAAATCAGTGATAACCCCTTCAAGGCCAATTGACAAGTTACGTTCATATCCCGTAACCGTTCTATATGTGTTTATCAGGTTACTCATCAACTCGACCTAAAAAGAGCCAGCGCGTGCCGGCGAGATGCGAACCTGAGCCCCATAAGGGGGCTTGCCCACCCTCAATTGCGATAACCTTCCCAATGCCGATTTTTCGGTTACAGCAATGGAGAGAACCATGACCGCCTACCGCAATGCCGATGTCGACGGCTTCAACATCTTCTATCGCGAAGCCGGCACACCAGGCGCACCGAAACTGTTGCTGCTGCATGGCTTCCCGAGCTCGAGCCACATGTTCCGCGACCTCATTCCGCTGCTTGCCGACCGCTTCCATATCGTAGCGCCCGACCTGCCGGGATTCGGCCGCTCCGACATGCCGGCGCGCAGAACATTTGCTTATACGTTCGACCACATTGCCGAAATCATCGACCGCTTCACCGAAGTGGTCGGCTTCGACCGTTATGCGCTCTACGTGTTCGACTATGGCGCGCCGACGGGCTTCCGGCTGGCGGTGAAGCACCCCGAGCGCATCGCCGCGATCATCTCGCAGAACGGCAACGCCTATGAGGAAGGCCTGAGCGATGGCTGGAACCCCATCCGCGCCTATTGGCACGACCCGTCGCCGGCCAACCGCGAGGCGTTGCGCCCTACCTTCAAGCCGGACGCGATCGCCTGGCAGTACACGCATGGCGCGCCGGCGGATCTGATCTCGCCCGACGGTCATTCGCTCGACAGCTTCTATTTCGGCCGGCCGGACGCCGAGGAAGTGCAGCTCGACCTGTTCGGCGACTACAAGAGCAATGTCGCCCTTTACCCCGCCTTCCAGGCCTATTTCCGCACCCACAAGCCACCGTTCCTGGCGGTGTGGGGCAAGAACGATCCATTCTTCCTGCCGCCCGGCGCCGAAGCGTTCAAGCGCGACATGCCGGACGCGGTGGTGCGTTTGCTCGACACCGGCCATTTCGCACTGGAAACGCATGCCAGCGAGATCGCCAAAGCGATCCTCGATTTCCTGCATTGACCTGAAAAGAGGAGACTTGCCATGTCGAATTCCGTCGCCATCGTCACCGGTGCCAGCCAGGGCATCGGCCAGGCCATCGCCATCCGGCTGGCGCGGGATTTCTCAGGCCTTGTGTTGGTCGCGCGCAGCCGCTCAAAGCTCGAAGAAACCGCCGAGGCCGTTAGGGTAGCGGGCGCGAAAACGCTGGTCATCGATGCCGATCTTGCCCGGCCCGAAGCCGCCAAGGCGGTGGTCGATCAGGCGCTCGCCGCCTTCGGCCGCATCGATGCGCTGCTCAACATCGCCGGTGCCGTGCCGCAGATTGACCTGTTCGACATGTGCGACGAGCAGTGGGATGCCGGCCTGGCGCTGAAACTGCACGGCGCCCGCCGGCTTACCGTCGCGGCGTGGCCGGCGCTGAAAGCCGCCAAGGGCGCCGTGGTGCTGATGTCGGGCAATTCGGCACTGTTTCCCAAGGCGCCCTATGCCGCCGTCGGCACGATCAATGCGGCCATCGTCGCGCTGGCCAAGGCCTTCTCCGACCGCGGCATCGCCGACGGCGTGCAGGTCAACAGTGTGTTGCCCGGTCCGGTGATGACCGGCCGCCGGCGCTCCTATCTCGAACACTGGGCGCAGCTGCACAAGGTGAGCGTCGAGGAGGCGACGGCCAACTTCCCGAGAGAAGCCGGCATTGCCCGCTACGGCGAGCCGGAAGAGATCGCCGAGCTGATGGCCTTCCCGGTGTCACCCGCCGCGCGCTGGATGACCGGCTCGACGCTGCGCATGGATGGCGGCGAAGTGAAATCGATCTGAGGAGGATGGCATGATTGCCTGGAACAGCGTGACCCGCGCCCATGTCATGCGGGCGATGGAAGAGTATGACCGGCTGGGGCCTGAGCGCTTCTTCGCCGAGCATGGCTTTGCCCCGACCACGACCTACGATCTGGTGGCAGACAACCGCCTCTATCCACCTAAGGCGATCCTCGGCACTGCCTACGAATTCGCCACCGGCAAGAGGCTGGCATCGGGTGACTTCGAGGGCGGCAAGAGCGGCGCGGTGAAAGTGCTGGGGCAGTTGGGGTTCATCGTCAGGGCGAAGTGACGGCCGTCAGGCAGCGACGCTGCACCTCGACATGACGCCTCATCTCGACGCTTTGCACTGCCCCGCAACCTGGTCGAGCCGCAGCGAGGCGCGCCTTGCCTCGTCCGGCCTTGTGATATGCGTCCAGGAGCCGTCGTAGCTGGGCCCGCGCCGCTCGATCCAGGCGGCAAGGCCTTCCCTGAGATCGGCGGTCGGGGCCATGCGGGCGAATTGCTCGGCCTCGACCAACAGCCCTTCGGCGATGCTGAGGTTGATGCCGCGGGCCACCGCAGTGAGAATGCCGGCGAGCGCCGCCGGCGAATGCGTGACGATGCGGCGGGCAAGATCGTGCGCTGCCGGCATCAGCTCGGCATGCGGCACAATCTTGTTGACGAGGCCGAGTTCGGCCGCTCGTTCAGCCGAAAAGGTTGCGCCCGTCAAAAGCAGTTCCAGAGCGCGCTTGCGCCCGGCGAGCCGCGGCAGGCGCTGCGTGCCGCCGAAGGTCGGCGGCATTGCGAGGTTGATCTCCGGCTTGGCGAACAGGGCGCGGTCGCTGGCGATGGCCAGCGGCACGGCCTCGGTGATCTCGCAGCCTCCGCCGAAGGCAATCCCGTTGACAGCGGCGATGATGGGTTTGCGGAAGGCTTCGAGCCTTGCCGTCAGTCGCTGGCCGCGCAGGACGAAGTCGCGCAACGCCACATCCGTGCCTGCGGCGACACTCGATGAGAATTCGTTGATGTCGCCGCCGGCGGAGAAGGCACGTTCCCCTGCCCCGGTCAGGATGACAGCGCGGACCGCATTGTCGGTCTCTATCGTGTCGAGAACCGCGAGCAGGCGATCGATCAGAGCATAATTCAGCGCGTTGAGCTTTTCCGGGCGGTTGAGGGTGAGAACGCTCACCCCGTCGCGGGTCTCGTTCAGGATAAGATCGGCCATTGTTCTTCCTTTCCAGATACCACGGAAAGGGATCATGCTTTCGATTGCGTGTATATTCACTAGTCGGTATACACGCCTGATGTCTGAAGCCATCATCCCGACCCGCAAACGCATCGTCGATGCCGCCACAAAACTGTTCTATGCCGAAGGAATCGGTCGCGTCAGCGTCGACGCCGTCGCCGAAAAGGCAGGCCTCACCAAGCGGACGCTCTACTACCACTTCAAGAGCAAGGACGACCTGATCGCCGCCTATCTCGACGGGCGCGACCAGCCCAATCTGCGGCAGATGGCCGGCTGGTTCGATGTCGCGGAAGGCGGCGCGGACCGCAAGGTCGAGGCGATCTTCAGCAATCTGGCGCGGGTTGCGCGCCACCCGAAATGGAAGGGATGCGGCTTTCTGCGCACGGCCGCGGAACTCGCTTCGATGCCCGGCCATCCGGCGGTCAAGGTGGGGTCGCGCCACAAGTCGAATTTCGAGGCATGGCTGGCCGGCGCATTGTCCGACCACGGCGTCGAGGAGCCGCAGGCCGTGGCACGCGAGATCGTGCTTTTGATAGACGGCTCGTTCTCGATCATGCTGGTCCACCGCAATCCCGATTACATCGCGGCAGCCGGCCACGCCGCGGCGACGCTTGTTCGGGCGAGATCGCAGAACAAGGACTGACCAACCGTGGCTTGGAACGCAGCCGGCAAGCATGGTATCGCAATGCCAGGGAGGCGGTAATGCGTATCATCTTTCGATGTGATCCAATGTTGATCGAGCATTTGCCGCGCCCGATCCCGGCGCGCGGCGCTCTGCCGGAATGGCTGCGCGCCATGCCCGCCACCGCCTATTCGGCGATCCACGGCCGCGAAATTCGCACGCTCAAGCAATGCCCACCCGTTGTCGATGCGATGACCTATGGCTTCATGGTCCTGCTGCCGTGCGACGTCGTCGTCGACAAGGGCACCTTTTCGTGGGACTGGCAAATTCCAGAACCGGTCACGCAGAACCACCCAAGAGCGCCATTGAGCTTCCACACGCCGGGGCAGCTCGCTGGCAGCCCGTTTGCTACGCCCGGCCAAGCCGCCCTCAAATTCAACAGCTTCTGGACCATCGATGTCGAGGACGGCTGGTCGCTGTTCGCGACGCATCCAGTCAATCGCGAGGATCTTCCTTTCAGGCTGGTGACCGGCTTGGTGGATTCCGACCGGTTCAGCGATGGCGGTATCAATTTCCCGGCGGTCTGGACGGAACCTGGGTTCTCCGGTGTGCTCGCGAAAGGAACCCCGGTCGCACAGTGCTTTGCGGTTCCGCGGGCGGCGCCGCAGCTGGAATACGAGGTGTTCGACGAAGAACGGCAGGCGTCTTATGCGCGCACGGTCGCTAGTGTCCTGTCAACGCCTGGTGTCTACCGTAAGCGGTTCCGCGCCCGGCGGGGGCGCTCCACTGGCGAGTGAGCGACGCAGTGCTTCCTCATCAAGCCACAGCCGACCACTCGGTGCCGATGTAAGCGCCATGGCGATGACGCCGAACGTGGATGGGCGCAGACGATAGGCCGTTGAATACGCCAGCATCGCCCCATCGAGATCGCCAGTTTCCTGCAAGACGACGCCCAGATTGAAGGCAGCCTCCGGGGTATCGGGGCTCATTTCCAGCACGCGTCGATAGGCCTGGGCGGCGGCGCCGAACTTGCGCATATCCTGACGCACCAAGCCGAGATCAAACCAGGCAGAAGGATGCCCGCCGCCGGCGACGGCGCGTTCGAGGAAGCCCTCTGCCTCGACAGACGCACCGCGTTGCCAGGCAAGGCGTCCGAGGCGCGCCGTAGCCTCCTCGGATTTCGGATCCCGTTGCAAGACAAGTGTCCACCATTCGCCCGCGGCCAAAGCATTGCCTGCCTGATCGAGGGTGCGTGCCCGCTCGATCAGTATTTCCGCCTGTGATGACAGCTTTGCCGCGCGATCCAGCTGTTGCAACGCTGCTTCGAACCGGCCGGCGGCCCGGGCAATCCTGCATGCGAGAATCAAGGCGGGCACATTATCCGCATGAGCAGCCAGACTCGTCTCGATGCGCGTGCGAGCCCCCGACAAATCCGCCCTGGCGAACAGGACCGCCGCCAGAAGATGGCAAAGCGCCGGATCGTTCGGGTGTTGCTTCAGGCCTAACTCGCACAGCCGCATTGCCTGGCCGTGATTGCCGGAATTGAAAGCGGCCACCGCACGTCGGATCAGATCGCCGCTTTCGGCTTGATTCGTATTCGTCACCGCTTTGCCACTCCCGCTAGAACCCCAGCGCCAGCCATGCCGTGCCGGCGACGAGCGTGACCAGCGTCAGCGGCAGGCCGACCTTGAAGAAGGCACCGAAGGACAAGGGGGTGCCGGCAGCCTTGGACTGCTCGGCGACGATCAGGTTGGCGACCGAGCCGAGCAGCGTGAAATTGCCGGCGAGCGTTGAACTCATCGCCACCACCAGCCATGCCCGCTCGGGGTTTTCCAGCCCAGGTATGAACGGTCGCAGCGCCAGCACCGCCGGAACATTGCTCATGATGTTGGAGAGCACCGCGGTGAAGCCTGACAGGCGCCAGACATCGTCGAGGCCGAGATTCTTGGCCGAGGCGATGAGATCCGGCGTCAGCAACGTCCTTTCGGCGCCGGCGACCACCACGAACAGACCGGCGAACATGAACAGCAGCGGGCCATCGATCTCACGGTAGATGCGGTCGGGCTTGATGGCGCGGGTGAGCAGGAGAATGGCGCCGCCGATCAATGCCGCCTTGGCAACGGGGACGCCGGCGAAGAAGGCGATGGCCAGCCCGATGCAGACGATCACGGCCTTCAGCACCTGCCCGCGATGCATGCGGCCGCGCGAGATATGCGGCGCCAATTCGGCGGTGCGGGTGAATTCGGCGCGATAGACAATGCGCACGATGACGATGACCGCGATGAGGCCGAACAGGGCGACCGGCGCCAGCGCCGCCGAAAAAGCGGGATAGGAAATGCCCGACAGCGCGCCGATAACCATGTTCTGCGGATTGCCGGTGATGGTGGCGACGCTGCCGCAGTTCGACGCGGTGGCGGTGGCGATCAGATAGGGGATCGGGTTGCGATTGATGACGCGAGTGACGTGCACGACGATCGGCGCCATGACCAGGCAGATGGCGTCGTTGACCAGGAAGGCCGACAGCACGCCGGTCAGCAGCGTCACCATCACCAGGAGCATGAAGGGCGCGTGCGCGTGTTCGATGGCGATGGCGCCCAGGCCACGAAAGGCGCCGGAAACCTTCAGATGCGCCACCACGATCATCATGCCGAGCAGAAGCGTGATCGTGTCGAAATTGATGGCGCGGTAGGCGTCCTCCATGCTGATCGCGCCAATGGCGATCATCGCGGCGCCGCCAAGCAGCGCGATGCCCGCCCGGTCGAGACGCAGGCCGGGGATGCGGCCGATGGCGACGCCGGCATAGGTCAGGACCAGGATCAGCAGTGCCGCCGCGCCCATCAATGTCATTGGTAAGAAGCCCCGCTCGATCTGGTGGCGCCGATGCGGTCCGCCCGGTGATTCTTTTGCATGCCAACTTTGGCGATGTCGAGATTGATGACAAACGGAGTGGCAAGCTGTCGCCGCGGGCGGTACCGCTAACGCCGATAGAAATCCAGCCGCTGTTGCAACGCCTGCGGCGAAAACAGTCGCTGGACGGTCTGCCGCGCCTTGTGGCCCACGTCAGTCCGCAGCGCCGGATCGGCCTTGAGCTCGGCCAGGATTTGCGCCGCCTGCTGCGTCGTCTCGAAGAGAAAACCGTTTTCACCATGGTTGATATGGTCGGCATAGCCGCCATGCGAATGGCATACCACGGGTAAACCGCAGGCCATCGCCTCGAACACCACGCGGCCGAATGTCTCCACATGCGAGCCGGTGCGATAGTAGAAGACGTCGAGCGTCGGCAAAAACTGCTCGGCGGCAAACTGGCCCTGCGGCAGGAGTTCGAGTTGCGGATGCGGCGCGAGCCTGCCCTTGAGCGGCATGCCGCCCTGGATCCGCAACGCAACGCCGTCGGCCAGCAATGCCTCGTAGAGCACCACATCGTCGGCATGATGCTTGTCGTCCGTGTCGCGGCTTAGCCGTCCCACCGTGAACGGACCGTCCGGTCTTGCCGGTCGTGGTGAAAAACGCTCGATATCGATCGGCGACGGATGCACGACGCCTTCGACCTGCAGCATGCGCTTCTGGAATTCCGAGATCAGCACCAATTCGGCGCCGGGCCAGCCCAGCAGGCGCGGCATGCCGGTCGTCAGCCCGATGATCTTCGGGTGAAAGGTGTTGAAGACATAGATCAGCCGGCGTGGCCGTCGGATCAGGTAAGGCCACACCTTGTTACGCCAATGCGCACCGAGGAAGACATAGGTGCCGCCGTCCGGCACCTCGCGCCTTGCCGGCGAGACGCGACGAATCGGAAATTGCCGCATCAGTTCACCGGACACGCGCGAAGAGGTTGCCCAAAGACGCACCTGCTGGTCGGCGCTCAACAGCCGATATAGGTCCAGGGTTTCGCGCTCGCTGCCGCCAAACGGGTTCTGAAAGCCGTTGAACAAGTGGATCATGATCGCCGCGCTTGCCTGGCCCGGGCCGTCCCGTCACTCGTTGCCGGCACCGAAACAGGTCGTGACCTGCGCCGGCGGCCCGGAAGACCGAGGAGATCAAGAAAGCAGAAATGTCTCTGGCGATGCCCAATACATCACCTTAGCCGGAGGAAGCACACCGGCAAGACGGCGTCAAGGAAGCGGCGACCCCAGCCTTCACGCGCAGCAAGGCTGCGGTCAATGCACCGTGGCGACGCTGGACTGAGAAACCAGGGTGGCTTCCGCCGGGTCGAAACTCACCTGATCGCGGCCATTCGACTTGGCGGCATAGAGCCGTCTGTCAGCGGCGGAAAATATGGCCTCGTAAGTCGTCGGCCCGCTGAAGCTGGTGCCGCCGATGCTGACGGAAAGCGGACAGGCGCGGCCGCCGGGCGAAAAGTCCATTTCACGAATCCGCCGGCGGATGCCTTCGGCAACCAGCCAGGATTGCGAGGGGTCGACACCGGGAAGAAACACGCCAAACTCCTCGCCGCCGATGCGGCCGACGATATCGCTGCCGCGCAACTGTCCCTTGATCGCCTGCGCGATCAACTTGAGCGCCTGGTCGCCACAGTCATGACCGAGGCGGTCGTTGATAGACTTGAAGTGGTCGGCGTCGATGATCAGCAGCGCGCCGGAACGGGTCTGTTCCTGCTTGCGGGTCTCCTCGAGATAGGCCTCGACCAGCATCGAGAAGGCGCCGCGATTCAGCACCGCCGTCAGGCTATCGGTGGCGGCGATGACGCTGAGGTCGCGCTGAGCTATCGCCAGCTGGCGGATCTTCCACATGAGAAAAAACAGAAACGACCCGCCCAGTACCAGGGGCAGCATAAGGTCCGTCATTTGGGCGCGCCAGACGGCCTCGGGCGAGAGATAGGGGAAATTGAAAGAATCGACGAAAAACGCCACGGCGATGAAGAATGCCGTGCCGGCGGCGGTGACAGCGATCACCCTGCCCCAGCTGGTCGGCGACAGGTCGAGCTTCATCCCATTCTACTCCGTTAGCCGTCGCTACTATGACGCACCAACGCAAACAAATTGATAAGACTTTCCCTTCAATTCGAGATCAGGGAGCCGGAGCATGCTCGCCCAATGAACAGCCGTGCTCCGGCGGTGAACGCAAGCCCGCTGACTAAATTTCGCGCGATGCGGGGAATTTATAACGTCAACGATTCGGCGCCGGTCCACTTGCTTCGACAACGAAGGATGCCGCGATCAGGTCGTCGGCATCCAGCTGTAGCGACCCGTCGCCCGGCCCCATGATGGCAGCGACCTTATGGAAGGTCTTCATCTCATGCTCGGAAATTTCGGCATCCTGCATTCTGGCTCTGAGTTGAGCGATACGCCGTCCCAAGGCAGGGGACGTTCCAATTTCACGTTTCGACATGGCCTTGTTTTCTCCTCCCCCAACCCGCGCTTGTTTTGCCCCGCCCGTTCGCCGGCCCACACATTGCGTTTTATGAGGCCCCGCGAATACAAGGCCCCGAACGCCTGATAATGGGCTAAGGTTCCAGCCTCGGCGGATCACGAAATAATTCCGGGTCGCCCCACGCAGCTTTGCTCTATTGTCCGGCCGTCAGCACCATGGTCACGGTGGAGCTGCGCGCCTCAACCCGCTCCAGACAACGACCCGGAATGTTCGGCCACCTCGCGGCGGCGCATTCCTTGTCGGTGACGGCAACGGGTTCGCTGCGCTGTACGTCGGCGGCTTGGGTCGCCGTCGATGCGAAAAGAACAGTCTGCGTTATCAGAGCCGAGAAAACGGCAACCTGGAACAGCACGGCGGCGAAGGCGATCTTCTTGAGCATGCGACGAAACGCGCTTGCAAGCGTCAGGTTCCCGCCGGTCATTTCTTACGGCGAGCCTGCACCGTGCCGGCGCGGCAGAAAGCGAACCGACATACCTTTGACAGGAAGGAAATAACCTCGCAAAATCATCGATTTATTGGCGATCCCGACAGGATTCGAACCTGTGACCATCGGCTTAGAAGGCCGGTGCTCTATCCAGCTGAGCTACGGGACCGCTGGCCGGCCGAAGGGGCCGGCTGGATATCTGGCGCTGGCGCCGTTCAATGCGTCCAGGGCGTCCTGCGGTCATAGCGGAAATTCTCCGCATAGGAAATCTGGCGGCGCTTGGTCTCTTTCGGCTCCTCGACACGGAAGGCAAGACCTTCCTTTTCGGCGTAGGCCACGGCCTCTTCGCGGGTGTCGAAGGTCAGCCTGATCTGGCTTCTCATGTCTCCCGACGTCGTATAGCCCATCAGGGGATCGATCTTCTTGCGCATCTCGGGGTCGAACTCCAGCACCCAGTGGCCGGTCTTGGCCTTGCCGGACTGCATCGCGGTTTTGGCTGGGCTGAAAATGCGCGCGGACATGGCCACCTCATGGTTGTGCAAGGCAGCATCGCCGCCCCTTCGCCCGTCATTACTGCGCAATGCGCATGGCGGCAAGGTTTTTGCACTTGCCATGTAACACCGAAATGAATAGGCAACAGACCGTTCGGAGTGTAGCGCAGGCTGGTAGCGCATCTGGTTTGGGACCAGAGGGTCGGGAGTTCGAATCTCTCCACTCCGACCATCTTCTTCGTATCCGCCGCGCCAAGGCGCCGCCGCCCGCCACGAGAGCCGGCAGATTTGTCGTGCCTTTGGTCGGATACACGCTCCAGGCCCCGCCTACGCGACGATACGCGTGCCGGTCCAGTTCTGCCGGATGACCGCCGCCACTCCACCCGACTTCAAGTCTGGAGCGCGCCTCCTATGTCGGTCGTGGATAGATCGAGCCCGGTATACAAGAGCGGCTGGAAGGCAAGCTCGCCGGGCGAGAACCCCAAACTCATTCCCGGCGAGCCTACAACCTGATTTGGAACGCGATCAGGACCGGGGTCAGCCGGCAAACTTTGTGCAGCAAGATAGATGCCAGCTGCTCTGTCCCGAAATGGGACATGCCCAGCGTCTGCTGGTGGTCGAGGCATCGCGATCGGCTAAATCTCGAACTCGCGCTGCCCCTCGTCCATGGCGTTGATCGTTTCAGCGGCGAGCGCGCGGGTGATCGGCATCTTGCGCTCGAGCGCGGTGCGGTCCAGCCGCTCCACCACGCGCATGGCTGTCGCCAGCGAGCGCTCGATGCGCCGCACCAGATATTGCACGACATGCGGTTCGACCTCGACCTGGCGGTCGGCGAACAGTTTGGTGATGACACCGGCCAGCAGCAGGTCGTCGGGCTCGTGGATCTCGACCGTCGCCGCCGCCTTCAGCCGCGAGGCCAGATCGGGCAGCGACACACCCCAGGCCGAGGGAAAACGCCGCGCGGTCAACAGCAGCGTCGAGCCGGCGCCGCGGACCGCATTGATCAGATGGAACAGGCCTTGTTCGTCGACCGCGCCGGCATCGACATCGTCGATCAGCGCCGGCCGGGCGCCGAGACTGGCGATGCTGTCGCCGATGCGCCGGGCGTCGACGGCGACCGCATTGGCGCGCACACGCCAGATGGCGGCCAGATGCGTCTTGCCGGAGCCGGCGGGGCCTGCCAGCACCACCACCGGCGAGGGCCAGTCCGGCCAGCGATCGACCAGTGCCGCCGCCTGGTTGTTGGTGCCGGAGACGACGAGTTCATCGCGCGAATAGCCGGTGCCGTGGCCGAGATCGAGCGGCAGCTGGCGCGGCGGATCGGTTCGTTGGGCGGTCACTTCGAGCGACGTGGTTGGGTGCGGTGGCCGCCGCCACGATCGGCCGGCAGCGGCGGCGCGGCCTCTGTCGCGTGGCCCTTGTAAAGCGGCGATTCGAGATAGCGGGCGATAGCGAAGCGCACAAGAACGGCGACGGCGGCGGAAGCCGGCACGGCAATCAGCAGACCGACAAAACCGAACAGCGCGCCGAAGGCAAACAGGGCGAACATCAGCCACACCGGATGCAGGCCGACGCTTTTGCCGACCAGCCTGGGCTGCAGGATGTTGCCTTCGATGAACTGGCCGATGAAGAAGACCACGGCGACGGCGACGATCATCGTCCAGTCCGGCCAGAACTGGACGAAAGCGACGCCGACGGCCAGCACCAGCCCGGTCAGCGAGCCGACATAGGGGATGAAGGAGATGAGCCCGGCGAACAGGCCGATGAGGATGGCGAAATTCAGCCCGGTCAGCGTCAGACCGGTGGCGTACATGGCGCCCAGCACCAGGCATAGCGTGCCCTGCCCGCGCACGAAGCCAGCGGTCGCGGTGTTGATGTCGCGCGCAATGGCGCGCACGGTCGCGACGTTGTCGCGCGGCACCCAGCTGTCGATGACCGCCACCATGCGGTCCCAGTCGAGCAGCATGTAGAAAGCGACGACCGGCGTCACCACGAACAGGCTGACCACCGAGACCAGCGCCACGCCCGAACTCCAGATCGAGGTGAAGACCGTGGTGAGCAGGCCGAAACCCGACGTCAGCAGCGAATTCAGCCCATCGCGCAAGCCATTGGCGTTGACGCCGAATTTCTGCTCGAGCCATTTCGGATCAAAGGAGGTGATCAGGCTCTGCAGCCGGGTCAGGTATTCCGGCAGTTTGCCGGCGAAATCGGCCATCTGCGTCGCCAGGACCGGGATGAGGATGACAAAGGCCAGCACAAGCACGATGAGGAAGGTGATGAGAATGACCACCGTCGCCATGAAACGCGACAGGCCAAGCCGCTGCAGCCGGTCGGCGACCGGATCGAGGAAATAGGCAAGCACCATGCCGGCGACGAAGGGCAGCAGAATGTTGCTGAACATATAGAGGAACAGCGCAAGGGCGGCGACGCCGGCCACCCAGAAGGAGATCTGCCGGCGGAACGCGGAGACCGCGGCAAGATCGGCAGCCGCGGCCTCGATCACCGCCGCTTCTTCCTCAGATGTCCGGATTGGAGCCTTCGCCATAGCCGCTCATATGCCTCAGCCAAGCCACGAGATAGGCCGCGGCCGAAGCCACGGTCAAGACCCCGGACAGCAATATGAGGGCTGGCCGCAGCGGGTCGAGGTGCATGGCAAAGGCGAGTTCGCCCAGCACGACCGCCGCCAGCACGATCTGGATGGCTGTATTGGCCTTCGACACCAGGAACGGCTTTATCTCGACCGGATGCGCCATCACCGTGGACAACAGGACCGCGCAGACGATCAGCGCATCGCGCGACACCATGGTGACGACCAGCCACAGCGGCAACTGCCCGATGAAGCCCATGACGACGAACACCGAAACCAGAAGCAGCTTGTCGGCCACCGGATCCAGATAGGCGCCGAGTTCGGACTGCTGGTTGAAACGGCGGGCAATGAAGCCGTCGACGCCATCCGAGACGCCGGCGATGACGAAGCCGGCAAAGGCCCAGTCCCAGCGGGCCTGCAGCATGGCCAGCACCACGGCAGGCACCAGGAGAAGGCGCAGGATGGTGATCAGATTGGGGATGGTCAACTCATTGTCCCGCCATGCGCTGTTTGGAGATAGATGAAGGAGATGGAGAGCCGCCACAAGGGACAGTTCGTTCCAGGCGCGAGCGCCAAACCCGATGCCATTCTATCCACGCTTTTGTCAGGTCAAATGGCGCTCGGCTCCGCCGTTATCCTTGCGGACCGAAACCGTTCATGCGAAGAGCCCGCAAACGAGCAGGAAAATTGCGATGAGCAAGCGCGACACAAGCCAGCGCAAAACGGGCCAGCCCAAAACGGGCCAGGCCAAAACGAGCAAGCGCAGGAACGGGCTCACCTATGCCGAGGCCGGCGTCGATATCGATGCAGGCAATCTCATGGTCGAGAAGATCAAGCCGCTGGTGCGTGCCACGCGCCGGCCCGGTGCGGATGGCGAGATCGGCGGTTTCGGCGGGTTGTTCGACCTCAAGGCGGCCGGCTTCACCGATCCGGTGCTGGTCGCCGCCAATGACGGCGTCGGCACCAAGCTCAAGATCGCCATCGATGCCGGCAAGCACGACACGATCGGCATCGACCTCGTCGCCATGTGCGTCAACGACATCGTCGTGCAGGGTGCGGAACCGCTGTTCTTCCTCGACTATTTCGCCACCGGCAAGCTGGACCCCGACCAGGGTGCGGCGATCGTCGGCGGCATCGCCGAAGGCTGCCGGCAGGCCGGCTGCGCGCTGATCGGCGGCGAGACGGCGGAAATGCCCGGCATGTATCACGGCAAGGACTATGATCTCGCCGGCTTTGCCGTGGGCGCGGCCGAACGCGGCCAGCTTTTGCCCACCGACGACATCGTCGAAGGCGACGTGCTTTTGGGTCTCGCGTCCTCCGGCCTGCATTCGAACGGTTTTTCGCTGGTACGCCGCATCGTCGCCGCCAGCGGCCTGGCGTGGAGCGATCAGGCGCCGTTCAACGACGAGGCGACGCTGGCCGAGGCGCTGCTCGAACCGACCCGCATCTACGTCAAGTCGATCCTCAAGGCGATCCGCAACACGCATGGCATCAAGGCGCTGGCGCACATCACCGGCGGCGGTTTCCCGGAGAACATTCCGCGCGTGCTGCCCAAGGATTTCTCGGCCGAGCTCGACCTGGAAGCCATAGACGTGCCGGCGGTGTTCTCTTGGCTGGCCAAGAGCGGCGGCGTGGCGCCGGAAGAAATGATGCGCACCTTCAATTGCGGCGTCGGCATGATCCTGGCGGTCGCCTCCGGCCAGGCGGCGCAGGTCGCCGCCGTGCTGCAGGAAGCCGGCGAGACGGTGACGCCGATCGGCCGCATCGTGCCGCGCCGCGATGCCGGCGTCATCTATCGGGGCTCGATCGGCCTATGAGCACGCAGAGAAAACGCACTGTCGTCCTGATATCGGGACGCGGCTCCAACATGACCGCGCTGATCGCGGCGGCCAGCGACCCGGCCTTCCCGGCCGAGATCGTCGGCGTGATTTCCGACAAGGCCGACGCCGCAGGCCTCGGCATCGCCAAGGCGCGCGGCATCGCCACGCAGGTCATTGCCCGCGCCAACCATGGCAGCAAGCAGGCGCATGACGCGGCGATCGACGCTGCACTCACGGCCTTCAATGCCGAGATCGTGGCGCTGGCCGGCTACATGCGCATCCTCTCCTCCGGCTTCGTCCAGAAATGGCAAGGCCGGATGATCAACATCCACCCTGCCCTGCTGCCGGCGTTCAAGGGCCTCGACACCCATGCTCGCGCGCTGGCCGCGGGCCTGCGCATCCATGGCTGCACCGTGCATTTCGTCACATCAGAGATGGACGACGGGCCGATCATCGCCCAGGCGGCCGTGCCGGTGATGGTCGGCGACAATGCCGATACGCTGGCTGCCCGGGTGCTGAAGGCCGAGCACCGGCTCTATCCGCTGGCGCTGGGGCTGGTCGCCGAAGGCAAGGCGCGCATGGAGGCCGGGCGCACGGTGCTCGCCCACTTTGCCGACGATGCCGACAACGGCACCTCGGTGGTGATGGCGCCCGATCCGCTGCGCGAGGAGGCCGATCTGGAACATCTGGCGCGGATTACGCCCTGAGGGCCGAGGCCAATGGGCGTTTTCGACAGTGCGATCCGGACGAGAGGCGACCTGGCCGGCGTTTTCGAATATGACGAGGCGGGAGACCCGCAAAACGCCACCGCATATTTTTACCTCTATCGAGCCCAAGGAGACGAGTCAGGCTCCGTCGTTGATACAATTCACATACGATCGGGCTCTTGGGCCATCAGCGGATCGGATATCGTCGTCCGGTGGGATAAGGATGAGCGGCGCGTCGGGTTGTTTATCTTCGGTGCCCTTGCCGCAGCTTTCGACACTGAAGCCGGCACCAAGCACGGCGGCGGATATGGCAGAGACTTTCATGCCGATATTCCCTGGTCGGGCTCAAAATGATGAAACAGCTACTCCTTCTGCGCCACGCCAAATCGAGCTGGGACGACCCTGCTCTCGATGATGTCGACCGGCCGCTGGCCGAACGCGGGTTGAAGGCGGCCAAATTGATAGGGCGGGAGCTTGCGGCGCGCGACTGGCTGCCGGACCAGGCGCTGGTGTCGTCGGCTCTGCGCACCCGTGATACATGGCGGCTGGTCGCCGTGGAGCTGCCGGCGCATCCCCGGGTCGTGTTTGCCGAAGCGCTCTACGAGGCTTCTGCGGCGGATATTCTGAGCCAGATTCGTCAAGTCGACCCATCAAGCGGCTGCCTGGCGGTGGTCGGCCACAATCCGGGCTTGGAGGATCTGGCGAAACAGCTTGCCGGATCAGGCTCGGAGGCCAAGGCCCACAAGAGGCTCGAGGAAAAGTTCCCCACGGCAGCCATCGCGCGCTTTGTCTTCGACGGCGACTGGTCTGGCTTGTCGGTCGCCCGACTGACGCATTGCCTGCGCCCCAAGGATCTGAGCTAGAAGTCCTGCCGGGCATGCGGCGGGCAAGCCCGCCGCGCCCGAAACCTCAGTTGCCCCAGATACCCTGGCCGGGTTCCGGCCAGTCGGTGGTGGTCTTCATCCTGGTATCGCCCGCCTTGTGCCCGGCCATATCAGTGTTCTTGACCGCGCTGGTGGCGGCGTGATCCACGCCGGCAATCGAGGCAACCGGCTGGTTGGCATTGTCGGAGCCGTAGTGGTCACTGCCGGCAAGGGCGCCGCCGGTCGCAATGAAGATAGCGGCGGCAGCGAGAGCAATCTTGTTCATTTCAATCTCCTGGTTTCTCCGTTAGGCGGCGTCTTGGGAGGACGGTTCCGCTGGGAATAAGACCCGAGGCCATCCGGTTTTATTCCCGGACGCGGAGCTTTCCCTCTGCTGCTCAAACCGATGCCAGCCCGTGCCTGCCCTGCTGCGCAAAAAACAAGAGCGGCGGGCCGAACCCACCGCTCTTTGTCATCGAGGCCTGCTTGAGCGTTGGCTTAGTTGCCCCAGATCCCCTGGCCGGATTCCGGCTGGACAGAATCAGGCGTCAGCTTGAAGCCGTGATGCTCGACCGGCTTGCGGATCGAGGCCGTGTGGCTGTGGTCGATGTTGCCCGCAGGCGCTGTGATGGCCGGCTGGTTGACGTTGTCCGAGCCATAATGGTCGCTACTGGCAAAGGCGCTGCCCGTGGCAACGAGGATGGCAGCAGCGGTAAGTGCAATCTTGGTCATTTTCTTTACTCCAGTATTCCTAGTTCTGTCCGTCTAGTGGCGTGCCCTTGGGAGGAATTTCGCGTCGCTCGGACAGGCTGGAAGTGGGTTTTTCGTTCGCCGACTTCCAATCACGAAGATGTTCCATCACGCGCGAGATCCGGACCTTGAATTTTGGCCAAGGGTCAGGTGTAAGAAAATTTATTAATAAATATCATATGGTTATCGGAAGGCGCCCGTGCACATTGTGGCGATTTGTCGAGTCGGCGTTGACCGTCCGCTCACGGTTCGTCAACATTATTTGAACCGATCGGTTCGATTTCAGATCGGTACAATCGCATGCATAAAAAACAAGAGCGGCGGGCCAGGCCCACCGCTCTTTGTCGTCTTCCGGGGGGTTGAAGGAATTAACGGCCCCAGATGCCCTGACCCGACTGAGCCGGGACGTCGGCATTGGCGTCGCCCTGTGCCTTCAAAGACTTCACGATCGAACCGGTATGCGTGGTGTCGATGTTAGAGGACGACTGGCTGACAGCCGGCTGGTTGACATTGTTGGATCCATAATTGTCGCTGCCGGCAAAAGCGGCGCCCGTGGCGACGAGGATGGCAGCGGCGGTGAGAGCGATCTTGGTCATTTTAAGTACTCCTGAATTGAAGTTCGGGTTGATATCGGCAGTCGCGATTTAGCGGCCGAAGAGGTTGCGGTCGGCGCCCTGCGGAGCCTGGGCCTGGACGGTCGCGGTCGACTTCGAGGTCGAAGCGGTGACCGAATGATCGACAGCGGCGGCGGGCTGGTTGACGTTGTTGGAGCCGTAGTTGTCGCTGCCGGCGAAAGCGGTGCCCGTGGCGACGAGGATGGCGGCGGCGGTAAGAGCGATCTTGGTCATTTTAAGTACTCCTGAATTCAAATTAGGTTGATCTCGGCAGTCGCGATTAGCGGCCGAAGAGGTTGCGGTCAGCGCCCTGCGGAGCCTGGGCCTGGACGGTCGCGGTCGACTTCGAGGTCGAAGCGGTGACCGAATGGTCGACAGCGGCGGCGGGCTGATTGACGTTGTTGGAGCCGTAGTTGTCGCTGCCGGCAAAAGCGGTGCCCGTGGCGACGAGGATGGCGGCGGCGGTGAGAGCGATCTTGGTCATTTTCTTTACTCCAGTATTTATCTGTCCTGTCCGTCTAGTGGCGTGCCCTTGGGAGGATTTTCGCGTCGCTCGGACCACCCCGAAGTAGGGAATGCCTTTTGGGATTACCAGTCGCGTCGACTTTGCAGGATTTGCTTATATTATAGACAATGCATATTGCATTGCAGCAATTTCTGCGCGATTTACGCAATGATTTCAGCTCATTAGGCTCAGCGTCCCCAACCAAACCGGAGTGTTTTCGGAGGCCATTGTTCACCGTTTGCGGTACAATCTGTCAATCAGAACCGAACCGTTCGGTTCGATTTGCGGGTATGGATTGACAGATTTGAAGCGGCAAGGGTCTGCAGTTATCCCTCGCCAAGACCGCATTTGTCTTGCGTTGAGATCGATACTGTCGCTCATTCAGGAGAGATCAGGGGTGCCGCGGTCATCAAGCCAAGGCGACCCGCTGGAAGGCCGCAAATGGGATCGGGACTGTCATAGATATGCGACTGCTGCTCGTTGAGGACAATCGCGAACTGGCCGACTGGCTGGGAAAGACCTTGCGCCAGGCGAATTATGTAGTCGACATCGTCCATGACGGCGAGGATGTCGAGCACGCGCTGGCGGCGGGCGACCATGCACTCGTCATCCTCGACCTGGCGCTGCCGCGCATGAGCGGCCTGGAGGTGCTGCGCTTGCTGCGGGCGCGCGGCAACCGGGTGCCGGTGATCGTGCTGACCGCCAATGCCAGCCTCGACGGCAGGGTCAAGGGCCTCAATGAAGGCGCCGACGACTATCTGGCCAAGCCATTCCAGATCGAGGAGCTCGAGGCCCGTATCCGGGCGCAGTTGCGCCGCGCCAATGACCGCACCGCGCCTGTCGTTGCCTGCGGCGATCTCGTCTTCGACACCAACACAAGGCTGTTTTCGCTCGCCGGCGAAGCACTGGCGCTCACACCCCGCGAGCATGCGGTGCTGGAGCAATTGATGGTGAAGGCCGGGCGCACGGTGAGCAAGGCAGCACTTTCGGCGGCGATCTATGACTTCGAGACCGATGCCGACCCCAGCGCCATCGAGATCTATGTGCATCGCGTGCGCAAGAAGCTCGAAGGGTCGCGGGTCCAGATCGCCACCTTGCGTGGCCTCGGCTATCTCTTGCGACATGAAGATCAATAGCCTCCGCCTGCAATTGTTGGCATGGGTGGTGCTGCCGCTGGCCGGACTCGCCACCATCAATCTGTGGACCAGCCATGGCAGCGCGCTCGCCACCGCTAACCTGGTCACCGACCGAATGCTGCTCGGCTCGGCTCGGACCATCGCCGAGCAGGTCGCCATGACCGACGGTGTGCTCGATGCCACGATACCGCCGGCAGCGATCGAGATGTTCGATACGGGCGACCGCGACAGCGTCTACTACCATGTCAAGACTGCCAGAGGGCGGCTGCTGACCGGCTATCCCAATCTGCCGGAGGCATTGACGCCGTCCAGCACCGAGGCAACCTATCGCGATCACCGGCTGCGGCTGCTTACCTTCAGCCAGGGTGTGGTCGGCGCCGGCGAGGATTCGCCGATATCGGTTACCGTCGGCGTCACCCTTGCCGGACATGACGCGATGGTGCGGCGACTCTGGTTTGGCGCCTTTGCCCAGCAGTTGGCGCTGGTGGCGATCGCCGGCTTGTTCGTGCTGCTTGGCCTGCATCGCGGCCTGGCGCCGCTCATCAGGCTGCGCGACGCGGTGCGTTCGCCGAACCGCAGCGACCTCGATCCGATTGAAGTGCGGGGCGCGCAGAGTGAAATCCGGCCGCTGATCGATGCGCTAAACGCCTATATGGCACGCGTGCGGGCACAGATGGCGTCGCAACGCCGCTTCGTCGCCAATGCCGCGCACCAGTTGCGCACGCCACTGGCGCTGCTGTCGACGCAGGCGAGCTACGCGCTGCGAGAGACAGTCCCCGATGCCCGCCACGAGGCACTGGTGGCCTTGCAGGCAAGCTCCGGCCGCCTGGCACGGCTTGCCGAACAACTGCTGACCTTGTCGAGAGCCGAGCCGGGCAGCCGACGGCCGCGTGCCGACCGTGTCGACCTGACCGAAGCGGCTCGCCAGGTTCTGGAAACCCATGCGCCGATCGCCGTCAGCCGCAACGTCGATCTCGGCCTTGAGGAGGCCGGTCCCGTGCCGGTCATCGGCGACGGCACCATGCTGCGCGAGATGATCGTCAACCTCGTCGACAATGCGCTGCGCTACTCCTCGTCAGGTGGCAGCGTCACTGTGAGGCTGGCGGCCCTCGATGGCGAAGCCGTACTGACGGTCACCGACGACGGGCCTGGCATCCCGGTGGAAGAGCGGGATCACGTGTTCGAGCGCTTCTATCGCATCGCCGGCTCGACCGAGGAAGGCAGCGGGCTGGGGCTCGCCATCGTGCGCGAGGTTATCGAAAACGCCGGCGGCCGCGTCACCCTGCGGGATGGCGCGGCCGGCGGTCTGGTGGTTGACGTGAGGTTGCCGCTGGCAAGCAGCTAGCCCATGTCGCCGCTCATTGCGTCTCATGCAGCGGCTGGGGACGCCATTTCGCCAGGCGATCCTCGACCATGGTCATCAGATATTCGGCGCCGAGCGCCACCACCATGACAATGACGATTGCCGCATACATGCCGGCGGCGTCGAAGGATCCCTTGGCGATATTGATCAGCAGGCCGATGCCATAGCGCGAGCCGACGAATTCGCCGACGATCGCACCGATGATGGCAAAGCCGAAGCTGACATGCAGGCTGGCGAAGATCCAGCTCATCGCCGAAGGGACGATGACCGAGCGCGTCAACTGCCAGTTGGAGGCTCCGAGGATACGGGCATTGGCAATCATTGCCCTGTCGGCCTCCCGCACGCCCTGGAATGCATTGTGGAAGACAACGAAGAAAACCATGACGAAGGCAAGCGCCACTTTCGAAGCGAGGCCAAGGCCGAGGATCATGATGAAGATCGGCGCCAGAACCACGCGTGGGATGGAATTGATCACCTTGATGTAGATGGAGAAAATGTCGGCGGCCATCCGGTTGCGGCCGAGCGCGACGCCGATGATGATGCCGGCTACCGAGCCGGTCACGAAGCCAATGACCGACTCTTCCATGGTAACATAGAGATGATACCAGAGCGGCCCCTCGGACGTTCCTTCCGTCGTCCATTCATAGAGCCGCTGCGCGATCGCGCTCGGCATCGCGTAGAAGAACGGATCGATCCACGCCAGGCGCGCGGCAATCTCCCACAAGCCGAGAAAGGCGACCAGGATGGCGACCCGCCAGAATATGACGGTGCGGCGGCGGCGCTGCGACGCCTTTGCCGCGGCCGCTTCGATTTCCGCGTCGGAAGTGCCAGGCTTGAATGCCCCTGCCCTGATGTCGATGGCGGCATCTGTCATGGCGTTCCTCCTCAGGCCGCCGCGCGTGCATAGCTGGTCTCGACCTCTTCCTTGAGGTCGGCCCAGATGGTGCGCGAGTAATCGATGAAGCTTTGTTCGTAGCGGATGTCGGCGACGACGCGCGGGCGCGGCAGGTCGATCGTGTAGACCGACTTCACGGTGGCCGGCCCGGCGGTCAGGACATAGACCTTGTCGGCCAAGGCAATCGCCTCTTCCAGGTCATGGGTTACGAAGACCACGGAAGCCTTTGCTTCGGACCAAAGGCGCAGCAACTCCTCATGCATCAGCACGCGGGTCTGCACGTCAAGCGCCGAAAACGGCTCGTCCATGAGCAGGATCTCCGGACCGTTTATGAAAGTCTGCGCCAGCGCCACGCGCTTGCGCATACCGCCCGAAAGCTGGTGCGGATAATGCTGCTCGAATCGCGACAGGCCGACGCGCGCTAGCCAGTCTCGCGCCGCGGCCATGGCTTCGGACTTGGCCTTGCCGCGAAAGAGCGGACCAGCCATCACGTTGTCGATCACGGTTCGCCACGGAAACAGGGCATCGCTTTGGAAAACAAAGCCGATGCGCGGGTCTATCCCTTTGACCGGCGCGCCCATGACACGAACTTCGCCAGCACTTGGGCTTGCCAGTCCGGTCACCAAGTTGAGGGTGGTGGATTTTCCGCAGCCGGTCGGGCCGACAACGGCGACGAATTCGCCGCGCTGTACGGTCATGGTGAAGTCGCGCAGTGCCGTCAGCGATTTGCCGGTGGGTGAAAGGAAACGCCGGCTGACGTTGATCAGCTCGATCGCCGGTGCATTTTTTTCAATAGCCATGGTGGAACTCCTGGATAAGAGCAGACGCCCGCCGTCGGCCCCAAGGCCGCCGGACGTGAAAAACTGACGGGTGCCGGCGCGATGGCTTCATCGCGCCGGCACGGCCTGCTACTTGGCGTTCTTGACGAATTCCGAGGTGTAGGTCTTGGCAAGGTCGATCTGCTTGCCCTGCAGTTCCTTCTTGAAGGCTGAAAGAACCGTCAGCACTGTCTCAGGTCCACCCTCGGGCATGATCCCGTCGGGGGTGAACATCGCCTTGCCGGCATCGAGGGCCTTCACATAGCCTTCCTTGTCGCCGACATAATAGTCCTTCGGCATCTTGTCGGCGATCTCGGCGCCGCTATGCGAATTGATGAACTTCTGCGTCTTGACGAAAGCGTTGGCGAGCTTCTGCACGATGTCCTTGTGCGCTTCGACCCAATCTGTCTGCATATAGAGGGAGGCGGCCGGGTAGGTGCCGCCGAGCGCGGCCTTGGTGCCTTCCATCGTGCGCATGTCGATAAGGACTTTGGCCTCACCAGTCTTCAGCAGCCGCGTGATCGTCGGTTCGGTCGTCATGCCCGCCTGGATCTTGTCCTGCTGCATGGCGGCAATGAAGGTGTTGCCGGCGCCGACCGGAACCGAAGTGAATTCGCCGAGCTTCAAGCCGTTCTTGACGGCCAGATATTCGGTAAGAAAATTCGTCGATGAGCCTAGACCGGTCACGCCCAGGCTCATGCCCTTGAAGTCGGCGGGCGACTTGATCTCGGGATGCTTGGTCGAAACGAGCTCGACCTCGCCCGGCGCCTGGCTGAACTGGACGATGGATTCGACGAATTTGCCCTTGGCCTGCAGATCGATGCAGTGATCATAAAAGCCGACAACTCCTTGCACGGCACCGGCAAGCATCTCGTTTTCGGCGTCGACCCCGGCCGGCTCATTCAGCAACTCCACGTCGAGACCCTCGTCCTTGAAGTAGCCCAGTGCTTCGGTCAGTTTGGCTGGCAGGTAAATCTGCTTCTCGTAGCCGCCGACCATGATGGAAACTTTGTCGGCGGCGTGTACGGACGGCGCTGACAAGGCCATGGTGGCGACGAGTGCGGTTGTGGCGGCTGAATCAAGCAGAATTCGCGCGAGCGACATGGCCTCTTCCCTTCGTTCGTTTCCCGCGCCCCTCTCTCTCCCATCGCGTTTGCGCGACAATATGGGGGCGCCGGACAAGAGTTATGGCACCAACCTTTCATCCAGCTTTCAGGGTAAAGCCGAAAATGACGGCAAAGCTTACGGATCAGTAAGCCGTGGCCAGCAGGCCGTCGCGGCGTCGTGAAAATGCCCGCCGTGCCAAGTTCAGCGGTCAAACCCAAGCACGTCGCGCATATCATATTCGCCGGGCGAGCGTCCCGACACCCAAAGTGCCGCGGCGATGGCGCCACGGGCGAACATGGTGCGGTCGCCGGCAGCGTGCGACAAGGTAACAAGCTCGCCTTCGGCACAGAAGCTGGCGCTGTGTTCGCCGATGATGCTGCCGCCGCGAACCACCGCAAAACCGATCTCGCCGGCTGGCCGCGCGCCGGTGACGCCGTCGCGGACGCGCCTGGCGACCGCGTCCAGTTCGACGCCGCGTCCACCGGCGACAGCCTGTCCCAGCATCAGTGCGGTGCCTGACGGCGCGTCGATCTTGTGGCGATGATGCGCCTCGAAAATCTCGGCGTCCCAATCTTCGGGGGCGAGCGCTCTCGCCGCCCGCTCGACCAGTCCGACCAGCATGTTCAGTCCAAGCGAAAAACTGCCGGAGCGGACGATGGGAATCGTTTTCGCGGCATCGGCTATATCAGCCAGTTCGCCCGCATCGAAACCGGTCGAACCGATCACCAGGGCCGGTCCGCCCCAATTTGCGCAAACCCTCGCCAGATCGGCGGAGGCGGCGGGCGTGGTGAAATCGATCACCACATCGGCCATGGCAAGCGCCTCGTCGCGGCTCGCCAGCCCGTCGCCGACACTGCTTGGGCGATGGAAGCGGGCAGCAAGCGCGAGCCGCGGATCGGCCTGCACGGCCTCCGCCATCTGCCGCCCCATGCGGCCCAGCGCCCCGGCGATGGCGACCCTGATCGGCGGTTGCACCATGATCTCGGCTATTTCCACATGCCGCGCATGCGCGCGCCGATGTCGACGCGCACCTCCGGCCGGGGCGCCCTGCTTTGCGCCGCCTGTGCGCTCGGCCAGGACATCTGCTGGAACGCGGCGAGGATCGAGGCCGGGATGAAGCGGGTGCGTGAGGCGTAGAGGTGACGGTCGCCGCGCGCGGCCTGGCCATGGGGAAAGAAGCGCTGCGGCATGACCAGGTTGAGGCTATCCTTGGCCCGCGTCATCGCCACATAGAGCAGCCGGCGCTCCTCCTCGATATCCTCCTTGGTGCCGACGCCGAGATCAGCCGGAATGCAGCCATCGACGGTGTTGAGCACGAAGACGTTCTTCCACTCCTGGCCCTTGGCCGAGTGGATGGTCGACAGGATCAGATAGTCCTCGTCGCGATGCGGCGGCCCCGCCTGGTCGCTGGTCGCGTCCGGCGGATCGAGCGTGAGTTCGGTCAGGAAGCGTTCGCGCGAGGCGTAGCCAGAGCCGATCTGCTCGAGCTGCAACAGGTCGGCGCGACGTGTGACGGCATCCTCATGGATGCGTTCCAGATGTGGCTCGTACCAGAGCCTGACCTGTTCGAGATCGGCCGGCCATTTGGCGCCGGCCCGCAGGCCGGAATAGAGCGAGACGAAACCCGGCCAGTCATCTGCAGCGCGTTGCGGCGGCCGCCAGCCGGCCAGCCCCATCGCCTCGTCCAGAGCCGATGTCATCGTCTCGACAATCTGCGCGGCAGCCGAAGGGCCAATGCCCGGCATCAGTTGCAGGACGCGAAAGCCGGCGACGCGGTCGCGCGGGTTTTCGGCAAAACGCAGCACCGCCAGCACATCCTTGACATGGGCGGCATCGAGGAATTTCAGGCCGCCGAACTTGACGAAGGGAATGTTGCGCCGCGTCAGCTCGATCTCCAGCGGCCCGCTGTGATGCGAGGCGCGAAACAGCACTGCCTGCGATTTCAGCGCCGTGCCAGCTTCTCGTTCGGCCAGAATGGTATCGCAGACGAAGTTGGCCTGCTCGACCTCGTCGCGGACGCTCACCAGCCTTGGCTTGTCGGTGGATTTGCGCTCCGACCAAAGGTTCTTGGTGAAGCGCTCCGAGGCCTCGCCGATCACCGCATTGGCGGCGGCCAGAATGGTTTCTGTCGAGCGGTAATTGCGCTCCAGCATCACCACATCGGCGGCCTGCGCGAACTGTTTTGGAAAATCGAGGATGTTGCGCACCTCGGCGGCGCGGAACGAATAGATCGACTGCGCATCGTCGCCGACCACCGTCAGCCCGGCGCCGTCGGGTTTCAGCGCCATCAGGATCGAGGCCTGCAGCCGGTTGGTGTCCTGGTATTCGTCGACCAGAACGTGGTCGAAACGCCCGCCCAGATGCGCCGCTATTTCCGGCTCGGCCGCCATCTGCACCCAGTAGAGCAGCAGATCGTCGTAATCGAGCACGTTCTGCGCCTGCTTGGCCTCGACATAGCCGGCGAACAGTTGCTTGAGCTGATCGGTCCAACCGGCGCACCAGGGAAAGGCGGCCCCCAGCACTTCGCCGAGCGGCGCCTGCGCGTTGACGGCGCGCGAATAGATGGCAAGGCAGGTGCCCTTGGTTGGAAAACGCGCTTCCGTTTTCGAGAAGCCAAGTTCGTGGCGCACGAGGTTCATCAGGTCGGCGGAATCCTCGCGATCATGGATGGTGAAGGCCGGGTCGAGGCCGATCTCCAGCGCATAGTCGCGCAACAGCCGGGCGCCGATGCCGTGAAAAGTGCCTGCCCAGGTCAGCGCATCGGTGATGACCGCGGCGTCGCGGCCGAGCACCTCGCCAGCGATGCGCTCGACGCGCTTGGCCATTTCGGACGCGGCGCGCCGCGAAAAGGTCATCAGCAGGATACGGCGCGGGTCGGCACCCCTGACGATCAGATGGGCGACGCGATGCGCTAGCGTGTTGGTCTTGCCCGAGCCGGCGCCGGCAATGACCAGCAAGGGCCCGGCGATCTTGCCGTCGCCATGCTCGACGGCCTGGCGCTGGGCGTCGTTCAGCCGCGCGAGATAGGCGGGCTGGGGAGTCGGTTCCACAAATGTCGAATCATGGGCGGCGAGGTTCATCGCCCATCAAGCATCGTTTCCGCTTTGTTCGCAACATGCAAGCGGCGCGACGGACCCTTGATTTTGATGCAATTCCCAACGCAAAGCGCTGTGCACTTTCCTGGAATTGCCCTACCGCCGGGGATCGACACCCATGGCCGCCGATTGGCGGCGCAAAGCATCGCGGTCACTTCTCGACGCGGGCAGCAACAGGGGATCGACGTCGCCGGGCACGTCATCGATCATCTTGCGCGCGAGGCGATAGGCGAGAAAGGCGAATGTACCTGCCAGAAGCAAACGGATCATGCCGCGGTTCTCCTCTGATGAGGGTCAACCGGAAACATGACGGTTTGTTCCATCACGCGAAGTTCGCAACCAAACCGATGGCGCGTCGTTGAAAGGGTGGAGGCGACAGCGATGAAGAAGCTAGGATTAGCCCTCATTCTGGTGGTTTTGGCTGTCTCGGCCTGCGACAACAAATTGCCACCGACCAAGGCCCCTGGTGCCGAACAGAGCTCTCACGCCAGCGATCCTGTCATGGACACGGAGACTGTCAGCAACTGAGATAGTTCCGGTGCAATGAGGACCGCAAAACCTCAATGCATTGCAGCGATGCATTCTTCAAGCAGCTCAAGGCGGAACTTGGCATTGCGCAGTTCGTGGCCGGCGTCCTGCTGCAACTGACGGCCTCGGGCCGGCGATGCCACTGTGAGGTTTCTTTCCAGTTCGGCGATGCGCGCACGCACCTGCCGCGCCTCGTCCTGACGCAACGCCTTTATCCAGCTCCGCCCGCGCATCCGTCTTCCCGCAACAGCCCAAATACCGGCACCTTCCATGCCATAAAGACGCTAACGCCCTGCAAGTGCGAATATTCTAAATTTAATGGATGCTAATTTAGAAGGAGATCGGCGCGGGAAGAAGGCCGGCGCCGCTTGGGAGGAGAAGGCGCCGGCCAAGCGGATAAATCAGGTCCGCCGCACCATACAAGGTAGCTGAGTCTTGCCCCTGCGTCATGCGGGATCGCGGATTTCGGCCTTTTCCAGGCGTTTTCCACCGGCAAAGGCGTGCCGACGAGGGTCCGCAGCCGATCAAAATCCGAGCCGTTGCCTGGCGATGGCGGCATGGAAACTGGCTCCGAACACCAGCCCTTCATCATTGAAGTCATAGCTGGAATTGTGCAGCGGCGCCGAAGCCTCGCCATTGCCGAGGAAGACGAAGCAGCCCGGCACGTGATCGAGGAAACGGGCAAAATCCTCCGACGCCGTCACGGGCTCGCGGGCAATCGCGATATTGCCGGGCTCGAAGACATTTTTGGCGGCGGCGATGGCCGCCTCGACCAGTTCGGTATCGTTGTGCAAGGGCACGAATTCCCTGGTGTAATTGACCTCGGCGGCAACGTTGTAGGCGGCCGCGGTGCCCTCGGCGATGATGAGCATCTGGCGTTCGATCTCCGCGCTGACTTCGGGGCGAAAACTGCGCGCATCGCCGAGGATGCGGGCAAGACCAGGCAGCGCATTGCGGGTGCCGTCGGTGATCAGTTCGGTCACAGAAACCACGGCTATGTCGGTCGGGCTCAGGCGGCGCGAAACGATGGTCTGCAGATTGGTGACCAGCGCGCAGGCGGCGACCAGCGTTTCGTTGCCCGAATGCGGCCGTGCCGCGTGGCCGCCGAGCCCCTTGAGCACGATCTCGAAATTATCCTCGGCCGACATGACCGGGCCGGCACGGGTCTCGAAGTGCCCAACGGGAAGGCCGGGCATGTTGTGCAGGCCAAAGATCTCGTCGAAGGGGAAGCGCTGCATCAGGCCGTCGTCGAGCATGGCCAGCGCGCCCCTGCCCCACTCCTCGGCCGGCTGGAAGATGAAGCGCACGGTGCCGTCGAAACCACCCTCGCCCGCCAGCAGCTTTGCCGCGCCAAGCAGCATGGCGGTGTGGCCATCATGGCCGCAGGCGTGCATGATACCGGGATTGACGGAGCGGTAGGGCGCGCTTGATTGCTCCGCGATGCGCAGCGCATCCATGTCGGCCCGCAACGCAATGGCGCGGTTGCCGCTGCCGCGCTTCAGCGTGCCGACGACGCCGGTGCCGCCGACGCCCTCGGCGACATCGTCCAGGCCGAATTCCCGCAGCTTGGCCGCGACGAAGGCCGCGGTGCGTTTCTCCTCGAAGCCGAATTCGGGGTGCGCGTGCAGGTCGCGCCGCCAAGCGGTCATCTCGCGCTTCAGCGTTTCTGGATCGAGTTTAGCCATGTCTTCAGCCCTCGAGTTCGGCAAGTTCAGCGACCACATCAAGCAGGATGTTGGCGCCGGCAACAAGCTCGGCATCCTCGGTGTGTTCATGCGGGCTGTGGCTGATGCCTCCGGCGCTCGGCACGAAGATCATCGCCGCCGGCGCGATGCGCGCGATCATCTGCGCGTCATGGCCGGCGCCCGAGGTCATGCGCCGCGAGGCAAGCCCGCGCTTCCTGGCAGCAGCCTCGATCAACTCGACGACCTGCCCATCGAAAACAACCGGCTCGAAGCGGGCCAGCCGTTCGACCGACACGGTGATGCCCTCGGCGGCGAGCTGTTCGAGAAAGGCGGCCAGCGACGCCTCCTGTGCTTGCAGGCTCTGCTCGTCGGGATCGCGCAGGTCGACCGTCAAGACGGCGCGCGATGGGATGACATTGATGGCGTTCGGCTCGAAGCGCATCGTGCCGACGGTGGCAACGGTCGGCGCGTTGGAGGCCGCGGCAAGGTCATGCAGGAAGGTGACCACGCGTGCCGCGGCATATCCGGCGTCGCAGCGCATCGACATCGGCGTGGTGCCGGCATGGTTGGCGACGCCATCGAGGGTGATGCGCTGCCAGGAGATGCCCTGCAGGGTTTCCACCGCGCCGATCGGAATGCCTTCGCGCTCCAGGACCGGCCCCTGTTCGATGTGCAGTTCGACATAGAGGTGCGGCTTGAGAAAGCCAGGTTCGCGCTCGCCGGCGTAGCCGATGCGGACGAGTTCCTGCCCGAGCGTGCTGCCGTCGGTGCCGACAGCGGCGAGTGCCGCCTCGACATCGACGCCGCCGGCATGGACCAGCGACCCCATCATGTCGGGGGAGAAGCGCACGCCCTCCTCATTGGTGAAGGCCGCGACGGCGAGCGGGCGCAACGGCGAGAGACCCGATGCCTTCAGCGTCTCGATTACCTCCAGCCCGGCAAGCACGCCGTAGCAGCCATCATAGATGCCGGCGTCGATGACGGTATCGACGTGGGAGCCGATGAGCAGCGGCGCCTCGCCTACATTGTCGGCACTTTGCCAGATGCCGAAAATGTTGCCGATGCGGTCGATGGCGACGTCGAGCCCGGCCTGGCGCAGCCAGCCGACAAAGAGGTCACGGCCCTGCCTGTCGGTGTCGGAGGCGGCCAGCCGGGTCAGCCTGCCCTCGCCGTCGCGGCCAACAGCGCCAAGTTCGCGGATGCGGCCAAGCAGGCGCTGCGCGTCGACCGCGATCATGGCGTTGCCTCGGCAACGAGCTTGCCGGCCAACACATCAGCAGGGCTCATGCCAACCAGTTCGGCATAGCGATGCGGGTCGGTGGCGCCTTCGGTGTTGATCACCAGCACGCGGGATTTGCCGTCGAGGCCAAGATCGGCCCTGTTTTCGGCCATCGCCCGGATCAGTCCGGCAAGACCGACCCCGCCGCTCTCGCCGGCAACGATGACCGGATCGCTGCCGGCAGGCAGGGCCAGCCGCCGCATCGCGCCGACCGCGTCGCCCTCGTCCACGGCCATGAAGGCATCGGCGGCGCGCGCCAGCACGCGCCAGGCGACCTGTGAGGCCTCATAGCATTCAAGCATGGCCATGACCGTCGGCTGGTCGTGCGCCACCTTGACCACATGCCCTGCCCGGGCAGCCGCGACAACGCAGGCCGCGCGCGCTGGCTCGACAACGATGAAGGTCGGCCTGGCGTCGCCGAGCACGATGGCGAGATGGCCGGCCACCGCCGCGGCAAGGCCGCCAACGCCGGCCTGGACGAAGACATGGGTTGGCGGTTCGCAGAGCTGGCGCAGCGCTTCGCGCACGATCGCCGTATAGCCTTGCATCACCAGGCCGGGAATCCGCTCATAACCCGGCCACGACGTATCCGACACCACGCTCCAGCCCTTCTCGGCCGCGACCTGTGCCGCTTGCCTGACGGAATCGTCATAATTGCCATCGACGCGAACCATCTCAGCGCCGTAGCGGGCTATGGCAGCAATGCGTCCGTCGCTGACGCCGGCATGGACAAAGATCACGGCCCTGGCGCCGGCAAGCTCGGCGCCTTGCGCGACCGAGCGGCCGTGATTGCCGTCGGTGGCGCAGGCAAATGTCATCTTCGCGGCGACCGAGCGAACATCGGCACGATCGAGATCCTCGATATCGACGGGGCGGCCAAGGCGCTTGCCTGCCTCTTCCAACACCAGGCGGAAGACAGCATAGGCGCCGCCCAGCGCCTTGAAGCTGCCCAGGCCGAGACGAAAGCCCTCATCCTTGACATGCAGCGCGGCGAGGCCAAGTTCGCCCGCCAGCGCCGGCAGCGCGTGCAGCGGCGTCATCGCGTGATTGTCGCGATGGGCAAGAAAGCGCTCGACCGTGTCCGCGCCCGCGATCCCGAGGGTTTCGGCATCGGTCGCATCAAGCGGCTCACCGTGCAAGGCATTGCGATTGGGCAGGAACACTGGCGCCTCCTTGGCAGTCAGCGACAACATATTGCAGGACAGGCGCAAAGAGCGCTGTAATTGAGCCTGCGAAATGCAAGTTTGTTTCACCGGGATACCGCATTGCCTCCATCATCGCCTCCGCTCGACAGTTTCGATCTCGCCATCCTTGCCATCCTGCAGCGCGACAACACGACGCCGCAGCGGCTGATCGGCGAAGTGGTGAACCTGTCGGCACCGGCGGTGCAGCGCCGCATCAAGCGCATGGAGCAGGCCGGCGTCATTGCAAGCAATGTCGCAATCATCGAACCCGCGGCGGTCGGCCAGCCCATCACCATCTTCGTCGAGGTGGAGCTGGAGAGCGAGCGAACCGAGCTGATCGACGCGGCCAAGCGGCAATTCTCGCAAACGCCCGAAGTGCAGCAGTGCTATTACGTCACCGGCGAGGCCGACTTCATCCTCGTCATCACGGTGGCCGACATGGGCGCCTATGAGGCGCTGACTCGAAAGCTGTTCTTCGGCAACAACAATGTCCGGAAATTCCGCACCTTCGTGGCCATGGACCGCGTCAAGGTCGGGCTGACGGTGCCGTTGCCGGATTGAGCCTTGCCGGCAGGCAGGCTCCACCGCCATGCTTTTGACATTCTCAGGACGCGAATTGAGCTGGGAGGCGTGCTTGGACCGCACCACGACAGTAGCGATCATCGGGGCCGGGCCGGCGGGCCTGGCGGTTGCCGCATGCCTGCGGCAGGCCGGCGTCGACTTCATCATCATCGAAAAAGAGCAGCAGGCCGCCCCTGCCTGGCGGCGCCATTACGAGCGCGTCCATCTGCATACGACCAAGCGCTATTCGTCGCTGCCCTTCGTGCCCTTTCCTAAACACTATCCGCGTTATGTGCCGCGCGCTCTCTTCGTCGACTATCTCGATGCCTACGCGCAACGCTTCGACCTCAGGCCCCAGTTCGGAGAAACGGTGAAAGCGGTCACCCGGGACGGTCGCGGCTGGCGTGTGGACGCGCCATCCGGACCGTTGCGCGCCAAACATGTGGTGATCGCGTCAGGCTACAATGCCGAGCCCTTGCGGCCCGGGTTTGCCGGTCTCGACACTTTCACGGGCAAGACATTGCACAGCGCGGACTATCGCAATGCCAAACCGTTCGCCGGTCAGTCGGTGCTGGTCATCGGCATGGGCAACACCGGCGCGGAGATTGCGCTCGATCTGGCGGAAAACGGTGCACAGCCGACCATTTCCGTACGCGGCGGCGTTCATATCGTGCCGCGCGAACTGTTCGGCGTGCCCATCCAGATGGTCGGCATGGCTGCGCGCCTGGGGCCGCAACGCTTCAACGATGTTCTTTTCCCGGTCATTCTCGACGTGGTGCTGGGCAGGCTGGAAAAATACGGGCTCAAACGGCCGGGACAAGGACTGCTGGAACAGATTGCGATTGCATCGCGCATTCCGGTGATCGATGTAGGCACCATCGGCAAGATCCGCGAAGGCGCGATCAAGGTCGCGCCCGATATCGCCGAGATTTCGCAACGCGGCGCCCGTTTTGCCGACGGCAAACACAGCAAATTCGACGCGATCATCTTCGCCACCGGCTACCGGCCGGGCTATGCCAGATTTCTCGAGCCCGGCATCCAGCCGGACCGCAGTGGCGTTACCCCCAAAGCCTCGGATCTCGGTCTCTACCTCATTGGTTTCCACAATGCAGTCACCGGATTGCTGCGCGAGATCGGGATCGAGGCGCAGGCGATCGCCGACGATATAAGGCACCGGCTGAACAGGAAAAAGGCTTCCGAAATCCTGCCGGTGTGATCTGCGGCCTGCCCTATCCCGGTGCAGTCTTCAGCATCATGCCGGCGATCTCCTTCGTCAGCTTGGAGGCGACAAGCGCCGTCATGTTGGAGAGATCCTGGCTTGGATTGTATTCGACAATATCGGCGGCCACGATCGGCTGGTCGATGCCTTGAATGAGGTTGATGACCTGCCGGGTCGACAGCCCGCCGGGCTCGCGGTGCGAGACGCCGGGTGCAAAGGCGGGGTCGAGCCCGTCGAGATCCATCGAGACATAGACTGGTGTTGTGAGGTCGAGCCGCAGGCCCTCGCTGACATGGCGCGCCTCGACCACCTCGATGCCGAAGCGCCCGATCTGGCCGCGAAGGTCGTCGTTGAGGGTGCGCAGGCCGATCTGAATCAGCCGGTCGGCCAACCGCTCCTCCATGATGCGGGCGAAGGACGAGGTGTGGGAGCGCAAATTGGCCTGATAGGCAGGATAGATATCGGGGTGTGCATCGATTTGGACGATCGTCAGGCTAGGGTGGCGCCGCCGCACGGCACGCAGAACCGGCCAGGCAATGGCGTGATCGCCACCCAGGCTGATCAGCGGATGGCCGGCATTCAGCGCGCGTCCGACCTCGCTTTCGATGCGTTCCCAGGGGTCGCCGGCGCCGGCAAAGTCGATGTCGCCATGGTCGAGGAAGCGATCCGTCAGATCGAAGCCGGTTTCGCTCCACGAACTGTGGGCGTCGCCAGGCAGCTCCCGCCTGATCAGCGCTGGGGCGTCGGCCGAGCCGCGCAGATGGGACGAGTTCTCGTCATGCGGTATTCCCAGAAGCGAAATCGCGCCTGTCATCGACGTCCTCCCCGATGCAGAGAGAGCCTCTATACCGGTACGAGTTGGCCGTTGCGACGAGAGCTGGTTGGGCCAGGTCCGTGCCAGGGATTGAGATCGGCTAGGCCTTGCGCAGCCAGACCTTGTTGTCGTGGAAGGCGGCGCCGCCATAGGGCGCCGGCGCATCGGCTCCGGTCAGCACGTTGATGCCCTCGCCGCGCTCATGCGCGCTGTTCGGCCAGATGCCTTCGGCGATCACCACGCCGCGCTTGATGCCGTCGAAGAATTTCGCGTGCAGCACCAACTCGCCGCGCGGGTTGCCGACCTCGACACGGTCGCCGTCGGCAAGCCCAAGATCCGCCGCGTCGTCGGGATGGAGGAGCAATGCCGGCCTGCCTTCCTTTTCCTTCGACACCGGCGTTTCGGCAAAGGTCGAGTTGAGGAAGTTGCGCGCCGGCGAGGTCGTCAGCCGGAACGGATGCGCCTCGTCGGCCACTTCGATCAGGTCGACATGGTCGGGAAACTCTGGCAGGCGCTCCACCGGTCCGAACAGGCCCATGCTCTTCGGCGGCCGGTTGGGAGCCGCCTGGCCGGTCCAGTCGGCGCGGAAGCGAAATTTACCATCCGCATGGCCAAACCCGTTGATAAAATGTGCGGCCTCGAAATCCGGCTGCAGATCGACCCATTTCTGCTCTTTCAAGCTGTCGAAACTGCCCAGCCCACGCTTGCCGAGAATGATGTCGATGTGCTGCTGTTCTGTCAGGCCGAAGCCCGGGCGGTCGGCGACGCCGAGGCGCTCGGCCAGTTGCTCGATGACGAAATGGTTGGTGCGCGGCCCTTCCGGTGGCTCGATCAGCTTTGGCCCGAGCGTGATGTGCTGGTTGCCGCCGCCCTTGTAGACGTCGTCATGCTCCAGAAACATCGTCGCCGGCAGCACCACATCGGCCAGCCTGGCGGTGTCGGTCATGAACTGCTCGTGCACGCAAGTGAACAGGTCGTCGCGCAGAAAGCCCTGCTTCACCAGCCGCTGCTCAGGCGCGACATTCACCGGGTTGGTGTTCTGGATCAGCATCGCCGTCACTGGCGGTCCGCCGTAGAGCGCGTCGCCGGCGCCAGTCAGCACCGGACCGATGCGCGAATGGTCGAGATAGCGGATGGACGGATCGCGCATCCTGGTGCCTTCCAGCACCTCCTGGTTGAGCTTGAAGATGCCGGAATTCGAATGGAAGGCGCCGCCGCCCTCATACTGCCAGCTTCCTGTGACCGCGGCGATGCAGGAGGCGGCATGCATGTTGACGGCGCCGTTACGCTGGCGGGCAAAGCCGTAGCCGAGACGGAAATAGGTTTTCCTGGTCGTGCCAACGAGGCGGGCAAAGGCTTCGATCTCGGCGACCGATAAGCCCGTGATCTGGGCCGCCCATTCAGGGGTTCGCGTCCTAAGATGCTCTTCCAAACCCTTCGGATCGTCGGTGTATTTTTCGAGATAGGCACGGTCGGCCAGGCCTTCCCTGAACAGCACATGCATGACCGCGCAGGCCAGCGCGCCGTCGGTGCCGGGTTTCAGCACCAGGCCCATGTCGGCCTGCTTCATCGTCGCGTTTTCATAGACGTCGATGACGACGATTTTAGCGCCGCGTTCCTTGCGCGCCTTGATGGCATGGGTCATCACATTGACCTGCGTGACCACGGCATTGGTGCCCCAGATCACCACGCAGTCGGATTTCGCCATTTCGCGCGGGTCGGGCCCACGCAAGGCGCCCGCCCCCATCATCCAGCCAGTCCAGGCGAGATTGGTGCAGATCGACCCGAAGAAGCCCGAATACTTCTTGGCATGACGCAGCCTTTCGATGCCGTCGCGCTGCACCAGCCCCATCGTGCCGGCATAGAAGTAAGGCCAGACCGTCTCCGAGCCGTATTTGTCTTCGGCCGCGATGAACCTTTCGGCGACGAGGTCGAGCGCGGCCTCCCAGCTCGCTTCCTGCCAGACGCCGTCGCCTTTTGCGCCGGCGCGGATCAGCGGCTTCAGCAAGCGGTCGGGGTGGTGGACGCGGTCGGCATAGCGCGCGACCTTGGCGCAGACGACGCCGGATGTGTAGGTGTTGGCCTTGGCGCCATGGACACGGCCGATGCGGTTGCCGTCGAGCAACTCGACCTCGAGCGCGCAGGTGGACGGGCAATCATGCGGACAGGCCGAATGGCCGATGCGAAGCTTGGCGTGCTGGTTCATGGGGGATGTTTAGCTGGTTCCGAACGTGGCGTGTAGGGCCAGTTTTGCCCATAGACTGCCTTTCGGGGATGCCTTTTCTACCCGATATGTGGCGACTTCCACCCGATGTGTGGCGACGCATTGCAAGCACCGCATCCCGCACAGCGTATGTGGCGCCGGACATGCGCTGCCTGCTTCGATCCATAGTTCCATCGACATCGATGGCCTCCGGTATCGATTACAACCCAACGGCAATCTCCTGGATAAAATCCAGGAATGCCCTGACCTTGGCCGGCGGCAGATGGCGTGATGGGTGGTAGGCGTAGAGTGGGTAAAGTTCTTCCGACCACTCCGGCAGGATCGGCACGAGGTCTCCCCGTGCCAGGAACGGCGACAGGCCGATGGCGAGGCTTTGGAAAATGCCTTGGCCCGCGACGCAGGCCGTGACCGCGACGGAAGGATCATCCAGCACCAGACGGCTTGGGATCTTGACCTCGACGATCTCTCCGCCTCGGTGAAACTCCCATGGAAAAGGAAGGCCGGTCTGGGGATCGCGGAAGAGAAGCGCCTCGTGGTGGACAAGGTCGTTCGGCGATCGCGGCTCGCCATGCCGTTCGAGATAGGCCGGCGCCGCAACCGTCAGAATCTGGGCTTCCAGGAGTTTGCGCACGATAAGGGACGACGCATCGGGCGGCCCGAAGCGTATCGCCACGTCCACGCCGCTCATCATCTCCTCGCGATAGTTGCTGGTCAATAAATCCAGCACGAGCAGTGGATAGCGAGCGAGGAACCGCTGCAGCCCGCCTGCGAGCACCGTGCGTGCGAACCACGGGTCCACCGATACGCGCAGCCGGCCGCGCACCACCGCCGCCGCGCCCGCGGCCTCGGCCGCAGCCTCATCCAAGCCTGCGAGCAGCGGCATCACCTGCGCATGGAAGCGCCGGCCTTCCTCGGTCAGGCTGACCTCGCGTGGATTGCGATCGAAGAGCCGCACGCCGACCCTGGCCTCCAGACGCGCGATGGCCCGACTTACCCCCGATGGCGTCAGGCCGAGCATCTCCGCGGCACGGGCGAAGTTCCCGGCCTCCGTGACCGCTGCCAGGACCCCGACGCCGGTGAGAAGCCGCGTGTCGAAAACCATTCGATCTCCCTTCGCCTACACCCCGATGACGAGGATCGGTGATTTCTAGTCATCATAACACTGATCTTAATGCGCGTGAATCACTGGATGGCGAGACGTACAAGCATGGCGTCACCGCAGTGCCGGCCGAGAGAGGCTGAGCAGGTCGGATTTCCTTCGATCCGGAAAGGAGTTAGCCATGAATCACCTCACACGCAGAACGATGCTTCAGCGCGGCGGAATGCTGGGGGCCATCCTGGCTCTCGATGCGGTCAGCCCCGCTCTGGCCAAGACAACGCCAGCCGGTTCGTCGATGCGGTTCAAGGCGATCGACGCCGCCCTGCGCGAAGGCGTTTCGAAGAACGACGTGGCCGGCGTCATCGCCGTCGCGGCGACGCCGAAAGGCATGGTCTATGAGGGTGCCTTCGGCAAGGCGAACACTGCAACGGGGGCGCCGATGACGCTCGACACGGTGTTCTGGCTGCTGTCGATGACCAAGGCTTTCACGGCTACGGCCTGCATGCAGCTGATCGAGCAGGGCCGCCTCAATCTGGACGACGACGCGGCGAAATACCTGCCTGAGCTGGCCTCGCCGCAGGTTCTTGACGGCTTTGCCGAGAATGGAACGCCGCGACTGCGGCCGGCCAAGCGCGCGATCAAGGTGCGCCATCTGCTGACGCATACTTCCGGCTACACCTACTCGATCTGGAGCGAGGCTCTGACCCGCTACGAGAAGGTGACGGGCATGCCCGACATCGCGACCTGCAAGAACGCAGCTTTCACCGCCCCGCTCGAATTCGAACCCGGCGAACGGTGGGAATACGGCATCAGCATGGACTGGATCGGCAAGCTCGTCGAAGCGGTGTCCGATCAGTCGCTCGAAATCTACTTCCGCGAGAACATCTTCGCGCCGCTCGGCATGAGGGATTCAGGCTTCCTGATCGGCACCAAGCAGAAGCGGCGCGTCGCCACCTTCCACAACCGCGGGGCCGATGGCGGGCTGGAGCCGGCGCCCTTCGAGATGCCGCAACGGCCGGAGTTCTTCATGGGCGGCGGCGGTGCCTTCTCGACACCGCGGGACTATATGGCCTTCCTGCAGGCACTGCTGAATGGCGGCGCGCTGCATGGCGCGCGAATCCTGCGTCCGGAGACGGTCGCCATGATGATGCAGAACCAGATCGGCGAGCTGAGCGTCCAGGAGATGCGCTCGGCGCAGCCGTCCTATTCCCGCAGCTTCGACCAGTTCCCGCAACAGCCGCATAAATGGGGCCTGTCCTTCGACATCAACACGCAGCCAGGACCGAATGGGCGCTCCGCCGGCAGCATCTCCTGGGCAGGTCTGCTCAACTGCTACTTCTGGCTCGACCCGGTGAAGCACGTCACCGGCGCGCTTTTCACCCAGGTCCTGCCCTTCTACGACGAGCGGGTCGTCGCGCTCTACGGCGCGTTCGAGCGCGGTCTCTATGCCGGGCTCGCCTGAACCCCTGGCGATCGACACCAACCTTTTGGAGAACCACCATGTATGCAATCACCGGAGTAACCGGCAAGGTCGGCGGCGCGCTTGCGCGCAGCCTTCTCGCCGAGGGATTGCCTGTCCGCGCCGTCCTGCGTGACGCGGCCAAGGCAGCGGAGTGGAGACGTCGCGGCTGTGATGTCGCCTTGGCCGAGATGGACGATGCGGCAAGCCTGGCCTCGGCCTTCAGGGAGGCTGCGGGCGTCTTCATCCTGCCGCCCTCCGAGTTCGATCCGGAACCCGGCTTTCCCGAGGCTATGCGCGTCATCTCGGCCGTGACCGCTGCCTTGGCCGAGGCGCGTCCCGGCAAGGTGGTCTGCCTGTCGACCATCGGCGCGGACGCGCCGCACGAGAACCTGCTGACCCAGCGCACGCTGATGGAACAGGCGCTGGACGGGATCGGGCTTCCGGTCACCTTCCTAAGGCCCGGCTGGTTCTTGGAGAATGCGCTCTGGGACATTCCCTCGGCGCGTGACGAAGGCGTGCTGCGCAGCTTCCTGCAGCCGGCCGACAGGCCGTTGCCGATGGTCGCGACGCAAGATGTCGGGCGCCTGGCCGCCGTGCTGCTTCAGGAGAATTGGATCGGGACGCGGGTCATCGAACTGGAGGGGCCTGTCCGCGTCTCGCCCAACGATCTCGCCCGCGCCTTCGCCACGGTGCTGGAGCGCCCGGTCAAGGTCGAGACGGTGCCACGCGAGAGCTGGGAGCAAATCTTCCGTTCCCAAGGTACGCAAAATCCGTTGCCGCGGATCCGGATGCTTGACGGCTTCAACGAGGGCTGGATCGAGTTCAGCGACCAAGGCCGGTCGGCGATCAAAGGGACAACGACGCTCGATAGCGTTATCACCAACCTCGTCGCGGCGAGCCGGTCAGCCACCTGACACGGTCACGATTTGGCGCATGGACTTGCGAACCAGTCGCTGGCGCGAAGCGGTGGCGGTCGCCCGTGCCCTGCCATCGCCACAGTTTCGAAAGGAAATCATCATGGAATCGATCATCACGCAGGGCGTTGCGATCCCGCGCCTCGGTTTCGGTACGTTCCGCATGCCAGGGGACGACGCCCAGCCGGTCGTCGAGAGCGCCATTGCGCTCGGCTACCGACATATCGACACCGCGGCGATGTACGAGAACGAAGCCGCCGTCGGCGCCGCCATAGCAGCGTCCGGCGTGAACCGGAACGAGCTCTTCGTCACGACGAAGGTATGGCACGACCAACTTGCGCCGGATGCGTTGCGCCGGGCCTTTGACATCAGCCTGGGCAAGCTGAGGCTCGACCATGTCGATCTTTACATGATCCACTGGCCGTCCAAAGACTTGGACATCAAGGCGACGCTGGAAGCGTTGATGTCGCTGCGGGAGCAAGGCCTCACGCGTGCGATCGGCGTGTGCAACTTCAACCTGCCGATGATCCGCCGCGCCGTGGAGGAGATCGGTGCGCCGATCGCGAGCGTCCAGCTCGAATACCACCCATTCCTGTCGCAGGACCGGATGCTGTCCTACCTGCGGGGCAACGGCATCCCCTTGACGGCCTACGCGCCGCTCGCCCAGGGCCGGGCCGCCAGTGACGCAACGCTCGCCGGCCTCGGGCGCAAGCATGGCTGCAGCGCAGCGCAGATGGCCATCGCCTGGCTTCTGGACCAGGAGGGCGTCATCGTGATCCCGAAAGCCGCGCGCCCCGAAAGCCAGAAGTCCAATCTCGATGCGCTCGGCATTCGGCTCGACGATGAGGATCGCGCGACGATTGCTGCTCTGCCGAAGGACCAGCGCTTCGTCCGGCCACCCTTCGCACCCGATTGGAATGCCGCTGCATGAAATCGCGGCATGGGGCTGGCGCTGTGATCGGTCCCAATCGCGGTTTGCGACGAGGTCGGCCGCCCTACTCCGCCGTGCCTTCCTCATACTCGGCCGACATGGTCAGCCATTTTTCCTCGTGGCCGGCCAGCGTCTGGGCGAGCTGCGAGCGCTCCTTGGCCAGGCGCGTCGCCGTCGAGGGATCCTTTTCGTAGATCGCCGGATTGGCCAGTTCGTCCTCGATGCCGTCGATGCGTTTGCGGATGCGGTCCATCAGCGCTTCTGTGGCGCGGATTTCCTTGGCCAGCGGTTCGAAGGCGGCGCGGCGCGCCGCCGCATCGCGGCGGCGGTCGGCTTTTGACGCCTTGTCGGCCTCGCGCCTGCCGCGGCGGTCGCCGGACACGCCGGTGACCAGCGTCTTGTAGTCCTCCAGGTCGCCCTCATACGGATTGACCGCCCCGTCCTTGACCAGCCAGAGCCGGTCGGCGGTCGCCTCAAGCAAATGGCGGTCGTGCGAGATCAGGATGACAGCCCCGGGAAATTCGTTGAGCGCATGGATCAGCGATTCACGGCTGTCGATGTCGAGATGGTTGGTCGGCTCGTCGAGGATGAACAGGTTCGGCCCCTCGAAGGCCGACAAGCCCATCAAAAGCCGTGCCTTCTCGCCGCCGGACAAGTCCTTGGCTGGCGTATTCATCTTCTCGGTCGTCAGACCGAACTGGGCAACACGACCGCGCACCTTGGACTCCGGCGCCTCCGGCATCAGCCGGCGGACATGCTCATAGGCGTTTTCCTCCGGACGCAGATCGTCGAGCTGATGCTGGGCGAAGATCGCCACCTTCAGCCCGGGCGCCACCGTCATCGTGCCGCTCTCCTGCTTGAGCCGGCCCGACAGCAGCTTGGCGAAGGTCGACTTGCCGTTGCCGTTGGCGCCAAGCAGCGCGATGCGGTCGTCGGCGTCTATGCGCAACGTCATTTTCTTCAGGATCGGCTGGCCTTCGGTGTAGCCGACATTGACGTTGTTCAGCGCCACGATCGGCGAGGCCACGGTCTTCACCGGTTCGGGAAAAGAGAACGGCCGCACCGAATCGTTCACGATCGCCGCGATCGGCTTCATCTTTTCCAGGGCCTTGATGCGTGACTGCGCCTGTCTGGCCTTGGACGCCTTGGCGCGGAACCGCTCGACGAAGGATTCCATGTGCTTGCGGGCGGCCTCCTGTTTGACGCGACCCTTTTCCTGCAATTCCTTCTGCTCGGTGTATTGGCGCTCGAACTGATCGTAGCCGCCGCGCCAGAAGGTCAGCTTCTTCTGGTCGAGATGAACGATCGAGTTGACGGCACGGTTGAGCAGGTCGCGATCGTGCGAAATCAGAAGCACGGTGTGCGGGTATTTCGACACGTAGTTTTCCAGCCACAGCGTGCCTTCGAGGTCGAGATAGTTGGTCGGCTCGTCGAGCAGGAGCAGATCAGGCTCTGAAAACAGCACGGCGGCCAATGCCACGCGCATGCGCCAGCCGCCGGAGAAGGACGAGGCCGGCCGGCGCTGCGCCGCGTCGTCGAAGCCGAGGCCGGCGAGGATGGTTGCCGCGCGGGACTCGGCCGAATGAGCGTCGATGTCGGCCAGCCGCATGTGGATGTCGGCGATGCGGTGCGGATCGGTGGCGGTCTTTTCCTCTTCGAGCAGCGCCGTGCGTTCGAGGTCGGCCTTGAGCACGATCTCGATCAGCGGCTCCTCGGTTCCCGGCGCTTCCTGCGCCACCTGGCCGATGCGCGTGTTCTTCGGCAGGCTGATCGAGCCGGTCTCGGAGGGAAAATCGCCGGTGATGGCCTTGAACAGCGTCGTCTTGCCGGTACCGTTGCGGCCGACAAGGCCGGCCTTGGTGCCGGCCGGCAAGGTCAGCGAGGCATGGTCGAGAAGCAGGCGCCCGGCCATGCGGAGCGAAAGGTCGTTGATGATCAGCATGGCCGCGCTTTTGCACTGGACATCAACGCTTCGCAAGACCTTCCGGGCCAGTTGGCCGCACAAGGCCTGAAACACAGGCGGGAGCGCGAGGCGAATGGTGGCCTTGTCCGTGAAATTCGTGCCTGTCCTCGACGACCGCCGAAGGCCTGATCGCGAAACGCGCCTGCGCTCATCACCGGAAAATCCTCGAAGGCTAAAGGCAAAGTCTATCGCCACACTGTCCGCGCCGTGGTGGTCAATATTGAACAGACGGGCGCCCGACGCGCGTCCTACGCTTCACGAGCTGACGAAACCGGACTGCCCCCCAACCACGTTTGGTTACGACAGCAGAACCCCGGCCGGGGATTTTTCAGCATGGCAAAGGAAACGGCTCGGCATCAATCGGAAAACCGGGTCCGCCCGAATGAACCAAGGCGGCATGGAGATTTGAGGATGCCCACGCTTCCGTTGGCGCTCAAGATCGCAGACGCCGTTTCCGATGCCCAGCGGCGTCGGCGCAGGCTGGACATAGCAGCCGTTGCCAGTCTGTTGCTCGACGCCCATCCCGAGGCTGGGCATAGTTTGATGGAAATTGCCGACACATTGCGGGATGAAGTTGCATCCCAAGGAACCTTGGCACAGGGAACTGCAGCGACGTCTTGTTAGCATCGACATCGCAGGCCGACTTCCCAACCATTCCGAACACTGCGGCGGGCGTGCCTTACGTGACGAAGCCCCGGCCAGGGACTCTTCAAGACGCCAGGAGATCGGGGGAGGAAGACCCGAATGACGCCGACCGCATTTGGATAGTCTTCGCAGCGGGCCGCGTCTGGTCAATATTGACCGGTTTCGCGAGATATCGGATTCTGTTTCATCAAGGCTGAAGCCTCGTCAGCATCGTGATAAAATCCAATCTGGTCAGTGGATGGGGTCATTGATGGAAGGAAGATCAGATCAGCCGTTCGACCCGAAGGTTTTTCTGGCGAAAGCAGATCTCGGGCGCACCATCACACGCTATGGACCCAACCAGAAGATATTCTCGCAAGGCGATGTCGCGGCTTCGGTCTTCTACATCAATGAGGGCCAGGTCAAAATCAGTGTCCTGTCCGAACAGGGAAAGGAAGCTGTCGTCGCCATAATGGGGACCGACGATTTCTTCGGCGAAGGTTGCTTGGCCGGCCAGACCCGGCGCATGGCAACGGCGGTTGCGATGACCGATTGCGAGATCATGCAGTTGGACAAGAAGGCGATCATTCGCGTCATTCATGATGAGCCGGCCTTTTCGGAAATGTTCATCGCGCATCTTCTGACACGAACCATCCGTGTCGAAGAGGATCTGGTCGATCAGCTTTTCAATTCGAGCGAAAAGCGCCTGGCACGGGCACTTCTGCTGCTTGCAAATTTCGGCAAGGAAGGAAAGCCAGAACCCATTCTCGGCAAGGTCAACCAAGAGACGCTTGCCGAAATGATCGGCACAACGCGACCGAGAGTCAGCTACTTCATGAACAAGTTCCGCGACCTCGGATTCATCGAGTACAATGGGAAACTCGTGGTGCACAGTTCGTTGCTGAACGTGGTTCTGCACGATCAACCACAAATCAGACGGTGAACCCGGAAGGGCAAAGCCGCCTTCCGGGTTCTATTGGCTGTCGCGTCTAGGCCAACTGGCCGGGGCGCTTCCCGCTTAGCCAGCCGCCTTGCGCTTGGCTCCCTTTGCCACGGCAGCCGGTGCGGCTGCCGGTTTGCGGCCAAGTCCCGTCGACTTTGCCAGCGCCGACCGGGTCGCCGAGTAATTGGGAGCGACCATCGGATAGTCCGGCGGCAAGCTCCATTTGGCCCGATAGTCGTCCGGGCTCAGACCATAGTCTGTCCTGAGATGTCGCTTGAGCGACTTGAACTTCTTTCCGTCTTCCAGGCAGATGATGTAGTCGGGAAACACCGACTTTTTCGGGTTTACGGCCGGAACCAGGCTCGGGCTTTCTACGACGACCGCGCCAGCCAACTTTCGAACCGAGGCGCTGACGCTGGCAATCAGGTCAGGCAGGCCGGAAGCTGGTAGCGGATTGTTGCCTACATAGGCCGAGACAATATCGGCCGTTAGCTCTATAACGGTCTTATCCTCGATATTTGACAATTCTTTCATCCTATTTGCGAGAAAGTCATCCACCCCAGCGAAGACTTCGTCGACGTATCTCTTTAACCGCGTCCCCCCAACGGCCCGCCAAGTACCAAAACGAATCAAGACTTGGCGTCAACTATCTTTATGGGAAATGCACGCTGCGCAATTTAGAAAATCTAATACTTGGAAGCAGCAGACTTGGTCGTCCGGGTATCGGCCAATATCTCAAGAATACGCCGCCAACGGGCACAGCGCCCGAAATCCTTCTGCTCAATTGCCTTTTCGGCCTTCATCGCCGCGTAGAGCGGTGCTTCGGCACCAAATTCCTTGATCAGCCAATGCGCTTCCTGCCTGGCGAGACGTTCATTGTCGTCAAACATAGTCTTGCGCCTCCGAGCGCTCCAGTCCGACCGCGATACAACTGCCGATGACGAGGACGGCCCCGGCAATGGCGGTTGTCGTCAACCGTTCGCCGGACAGGGTCAGCAGCAACGTCGAGGCAATCGGCGTGAGATAAGCGACGACCGCGACCTTGCCGCTGCCTTCGAGCTTCAAGGCCCGCGACCAAAAGTAATAACCCAGCCCCATCGGACCGGCGCCGAGATAGAGTCCCAGGGCGAGATCGACGCCGGAGGGCCAGGCGACGCCTTCGCCAGCGGACCAAAAAAGCGTCAAGGCGACACCGACCAGCGACGAAGGCAGCAGCAGGCGATCGGGCGAAGTGGCGAGCCGTCCCACCATCACCGAATAGAAAGCCATGCACAGCGCAGATCCAAATGCGGCGAAATAGCCGACGATATCGCCCTGGAACCAGCTGCTCTCACGCCCTCCCGAAATCACTAGCGCAACACCCACGAAGCCAAGGGCCGCGGCAAGACCCAGCAAGACCGGGCGCCGGGGATTGTCGAAGGCGATCACTGCCGCGGCGACCATCAAGGGCCAGGTGTAGGCCACGAGATTGGCTTCGATCACCGGCATCGAGGCGAAGGCGATGTATTGCAGCACCATGGTGCCGACCAGACCGATGAATCCGACCGCGAGAGGTGCGAGTGCCGCCCTTGGCGCCATTGGCGGCGCTTCCTCGCGGCTCATGAACCGGATCAAGGCGAAGACCAATGCAGCTCCCGCAAATTGCAGGAACTGAACTTGCGATACCGGATGGGTTGCCAGCAGGGATTTGCCGACCAAAGCATTGGTCGACCACAAAGTCACCGCGCCGGCAGCAAAGAGCAGCGCGGATATCGAGCCTGATCCATGCCAAAACAATCGGCCTCGGGCTCTATCCCTGTGTTGGACCATGATCTCGTCCGAAGACCGGCTCCCACTTTTCGGGATTATGGTTGACTACCATGATTCCCTGGCTCCGCCCGAAACCTGTGCTTCGGCGGCCGGGGTGGGCGTCGGATGTTCCGCCTCGAACCGGCGATAGGCCGGCAACTGGTTGGTCCAGACGTCTTCAGCCAGTTCGTTGACCCATTCACGGTCGTGATCATTGTCGGCGGCGAGATAGAACATGCGGTTGTCGTCGACATAGGGCTTGGCCACCGAACGCTGGTTGAGCACTAGGGTGACGCGCTCGCCATACTGGATCGGGGCGGTGCGATGCAGGACGCCAAGGAACTGCCCGAGCGTCGCGTAGTTCATCTTGTGATCGATGCGCATGATGCGGTTGCGCGGGATCTCGCGGCCGGATTCGAGGATGGCGCGGCCGGTCTCGGAATCGTCGCAATAGATTTCGAGATGGCCGCCGACGAGCGGATCGCTGATCGACAGCGGAATGAGTTCGGTAACCGGAACGCCGTCGCAATGCCATTCGACGGCGCCATCCCTGGGATTCATGAAGGTGACGGTCGAACCGACGATCGACAGCGGATAGGGCTCAAGTTTCGTGCCCATCATGTCGGACAGCCGCTCGAGGCGCAGCTTGTCGTGCAGCAACTCCTTGATTTCGGGAATGAAACGGTCGGCGCCGGTGATGAAGGTCAGGTCGAGGTGCTTGTGCACGGCGTGGCTGTCCTTGAGCTTCAAGGCGGCCTCCTCGATTGCCGCGAGCAGCGCCGGGTCATAGCCATGCAGATACTGTGCAACGCCGAAACTCGACACTTTCCAGGCGGTTTCGTGGCCGATAATGGCCTCGCGGCTCATCGCATAGCGCAGATCGGGTATGGTATGTGCGTTCATTGTACTTCTCCAAGTGGGGGGCAAACACTTGGTTAACAGTCGATTAAATTAGCACCCCCTGTAAAATTAGGAATGCTGGTGCTAGTGTAAGCCCAGCTTAAGGTCGAAGCCGGTGCGTTTGCTCAGTCAGGTCAACCTCAATTCGCTGAAAATCGTGGAGAGTGCTGCGCGCCACGGGAATTTCACGCGAGCCGGAGAGGAGCAGTTCATCACTGCGTCAGCGGTCAGCCAGCGCGTCAAGAGCCTGGAGGATCAGTTGCGCTTCAAGATTTTCCAGCGCGGTGGCAATGCGGTGTCGCTGACGCCGGAAGGCGAGACCTATGTCTCGCGCGTTCGCGAGGCGCTGGAGCGGATCGTCGCCGCCAGCATGGAAGCGACCGGGCAATCGCAGGAACATGTGCTGAAGATATCCGTGCTGCCGACCTTCGCAGCACGCTGGCTGTTTCCGCGCCTGCCGGAGTTCCAGCGGCGACATCCCGATATCGTGATGCGGGTTTCGACCTCCTACGCGACGCATGAGTTCTCGACCTCGGATTTCGATCTCGAAATCCGCTATGGCGACGGCCATTTCAACGGGCTGCCATCCGATCTGCTGTTTCGGGAGGACCTGACACCGGTGTGCAGCCGCAAACTGTTCCATGAGGTTCTCGGCGACAAGCCGGTGTCCAAGGTGGAGCCTGACGATCTCAGGCACTTCACCCTTCTGCATTCCGACACCTGCACCCAGAACTGGCAGTCCTGGCTTGGCTTTGCCGGTGCCAGCTTCGTGCTCAGCGAGACCAAAAGCATCTATTTCGACTCGTGCATGATGTCCTATGAGGCCGCCAATGCCGGAATGGGCTTTGCCGTGGCCAACCGTGCCTATATGGCCAGCGACATCCGCGCCGAAAGGCTGGTCGCTCCCTTTGCCGTCCACCATCCGAATACCGCCGGCTGGTATTTCGTCTCCCCCCAGAAGTGCTTTGCCGCACGTAAGGTGCTGCTGTTCAAACAATGGGTCATGGCGGAAGCGGCTTCGACGCAACGCCAATTGGACAGTGAAATCCGCGACCTGGCTACCGAAGCTGTCTGAAATTCGTATCAGCGCCCAATTGTCCCCCGATGACCGCCGGTCAGAAAATTGAGAGCCATCGGTTAATGGACGTCCAATCCATGCAACCCGTCCTGGCCGGCAAGATTGTGGAACTCAAGCCGCTTCAGCCGGGGCATTCGCAGGGCCTTCTGTGTGCGGCCGCGGACGGTGAGCTGTGGAACCTCGCGGCCACCGTGGTTCCCGGGCCAGCCACGATCGATGACTATGTAGCCTGCGCCCTGGCTGGACGACGGGCCGGGACCGTCATGCCTTATACAATCGTGCTGCGCGGCACGGGAGCGATCTGCGGGAGTACGCGGTTCTGGAAGATCGATCGCATGAACAGAAAATTGGAGATTGGGCACACGTGGCTCAGCGCTTCGGTTCAGCGATCAGGGGTCAATACCGAGGCAAAGTACCTTCTCCTGGCCCATGCCTTCGAGGTCATGGCGTGTGTGCGAGTGCAGTTCACCACCGATGAACTCAATGACGCATCGAGAGCGGCCATTCTGCGGATAGGGGCAAAGCAGGAAGGGATCGTTCGCAACGAGCGGATCATGCCAGACGGCAGGAAACGCAATTCCGTGCGGTTCAGCATCATCGATTCCGAATGGCCTGACGTGAAGGCCATGCTTCTGCAGAAGATGCGACGGTAGTCGGCGCAGGCCGTTCGCCCGGATCAGGCGAAAGCCCTGCCCTCTTCGGTACGCTGGAAATGCGCCAGATCGAGCGGCACGGAAGGACGGCCGAGGACAGTCAGGATCATATGCGCCTGGCCGCGATGATGGGTCTGGTGGTTGAAGACATGCGCCAGCGCGGGCGCAAGACGCTGCGAGACGGTGCGCATGTCCGACAGGGTCATATAGGTGAAGCGGCCCGACAGCGCCTTGTCGCTCAAGCCGGAGAGCCAGTCGATGATCCGCCGGTCCTCGGCCTCGCGCGCCGTCCTCAGCTTGGGCAAGGCCCGATGCAGTATGGCATCCAGCGCCGTCGGCGCGTCGCCCTCGCCGGTGAAGCGCTTCATCCAGATGCGATCGGCGGCGAGCAGATGGTTGAGGGTGCCCATCAGCGAGCCGAAGAAGGCGCCGACGTCGCGATTGAATTCCTCTTCATCAAGGTCCGCGGCGGCATCATAGATGCGGCCATTGGCCCATTGATTATACGCCGCAAACATCATGAAGTGCTGTTTCATCTTTTCTCCCGCCGCCCCGTTTCGGGGTGTCGCGAGCGATACCTAGACCGCAAAGAGACCCGCGCCAATGACCATTCTGCTTTATGAGCTCGTCGGGCGTGACGAGAGCCGTCCGTTCAGTCCGCATTGCTGGAAGGCGACAATGGCGCTGGCCCACAAGGGGCTCGATATCTCGACCGCGCCGACGCGTTTTCTCGAGGTGCCCGCCATCGAGGGCGGCGCCTCGAAAACCGTTCCGGTGATCCGCGACGGCGACAAGGTCGTCATCGATTCCTTCTACATCGCGCTCTATCTCGAGGACGCCTATCCGGACCGGCCGACGCTGTTTGGCGGCGACGGTGGCAAGGCGATGGCGCGCTTCATCGAGCGCTGGTCGCAATTGACCATCCATCCCTACGTCACCACTGCGGCGCTCGTCGACCTCCATGCCATGCAGGACGAAGAAAACGCCGTGTATTTCCGGCAGAGCCGGGAGCAGCGCTTCGGCAGGCAGCTGGAAGATGTCGTCGCGGCGCGCGATGCCGGCCTGGCGGCGTTTCGGACTTCGCTCGAACCGCTGCGCTCGATGCTGGGCTACCAGCCTTTCATCGGCGGCGCCTCACCGCTGTTTGCGGATTACATCGTCTTCGGCGCGCTGCAATGGGCGCGCATCGCCACGCCCTACCAGCTGCTTGAAGACAGCGATGCCGTGGCGCAATGGTTCGCGCGTTGCCTCGACCTGCATGGCGGGCTGGGACGAAAGGTTGCGGCAGCGGCCTGACGGCCGCAAGCGCTTGCCCTGCCCGCAAGGCAGATTGGACGCGCCGTCCATCCGTGGCGAGAATCAGCGGCAGGACAGCGGGCCTACTTGGCCGCCTTCTTTGGCTTGCTGGTCTTCGGCTTGCTGGCTTTCGCGACAGCTTTCTCTTCCTTTGGAGCGGCTTTGGCCTTGCTGGCGCCAGATGCCTTCTTGGCCGGCTTCTTGGCTGCCGACGGCTTGCCCGCATCTTCCCGATCGATATCGGCTGCCGCCTGGTGCCAATGGCGTTCGTGGTGACCGGCCGGTTGCCCCTCTTCCTGCCAGATCTGATGTGCGCGGTTGCGAATGCGCTCCTGACGATCGTCTGCCATGGTCATGTTGTCTCCATTCGGGCCGACTTCAGCGCGGCGCCGACGCGTGACTATAGCAAGCAAAGCGTTGCTGTGCAGCCGTCTGATGTCGCCTGACGGCTTGCCGGCCTGACATACATGTGCGTAGCGCTCCGGCCCTTCGATCCCCGCTTTGGGCACTCGTCATTCTGAAAGCCAGGCAATCGGCTTTCCGTCCGCTTCGCGGACCGCTCCTCACCCCTTGGCAATGGGCCGGGCGGCTTGTATAGAGCCCGCCACTCTCAATTCCATTTCTCAGACAAGGAAACCCCATGGCGCTCGAACGCACCTTTTCCATGATCAAGCCGGACGCGACCCGGCGCAACCTCACCGGCGCCATCACCCAGATGCTCGAAGACGCCGGCCTGCGCGTCATCGCATCGCGCCGCGTCTGGATGAGCCGCCGCGAGGCGGAAGGTTTCTACGCCGTCCACAAGGACCGTCCCTTCTTCGGCGAACTGGTCGAGTTCATGTCGTCGGCTCCGACGATCGTCCAGGTGCTGGAAGGCGAGAATGCCATTGCCAGGAACCGCGAAGTGATGGGCGCCACCAACCCGGCCAACGCCGCCGAAGGCACCATCCGCAAGGTCCACGCGCTGTCGATCGGCGAGAATTCGGTGCACGGCTCCGACGCGCCGGAAACCGCCGCGCAGGAGATCAAGTACTGGTTCTCGGACACCGAGATCGTCGGCTGAGCCGATACTGCAAAATCTCATGCAAAAGGCCGGCGCTTCGCCGGCCTTTTCATTTGGCGATCAGCTCGCGGCGCTGAAGCGCAGGATTTCGCGGCCGTCCTTGTCCGATATGGCGAGCTTGCCGGCATCGACCTTGTAGGACGCCGCCTTGGCCAAGGCATCGAACAACGCCTTTTCCTCGGCCATCACCTCCGGCGCGCAGGCCTTGTAGGTCGAGCCGATGTCGCTGATGGCGATCGCTTGGCCATCGACCTTGGCGGTGGCGAAATAGGTGTTGCAGGGGCCGCTGCCGCCCGCCTTGCCAGCCTCGCTGACCCTGAGCGTCGCCTGCGGCGCGGTGATGGCGCCAATGCCATCGACGTAGTCGAGCACCCAGAGCTGGCCAAAGACGGAAGCCGCCGGCTCGGCGCCTGACGCCACCATTTTCAGCATGATGGTCTGCGGCGCGTCAGTCAGCGGGTCCAGCTGATGGCGCACATCGGAAATGAACATCAACTTGCCGTCAACGGTGATCCGCGCCTGCAGCGCATAGGTCATCTGCGACCGGACCACCGAAGGATCGAACTTGATCTCGAAGCTGATCGGCACCTGGCCGGCCGGCTTGACCGTCTGCTCGCCGATGATCTTGCCCGGTGCATCTGCCAGTGAAACATCGGCAAGCTGGACGGAAAGCACGGCGCTGGGCGGCAGGGCGATGCGTTCGCGATAGATCACCTCGCCCCTCACCGCCTTTTCGGCGGCCACGGACAGTTCCGGTACCGCCAGGATGCCGACGACCAGAGGCACGAAACCGAAGACGAAGAACTCCGCGAACCTGTCCAGCATGACCACCTCCCTTGCCCGGACTGCCAATCCCCGGGGCTGATCAACCTCACGCAATTGGCCAAAGGATTGCGGTCAATACATGGCTGCGACTGGATTTATTCGGACGGTGACTTCCAGCGCTTTGCCGCCTGGGCGTCGGTTTCCTTGGCCTCGACCCAGCCACCTTCGGAACCATCGGCGCGATGCTCCTTCTTCCAGAAGGGCGCGCGCGATTTGAGGTAATCCATGAGAAAGTTCGCCGCTTCGAACGCGGCCTGGCGATGGCCGGAGGCGGCCACCACCAGCACGATATTCTCGCCCGGACGAACCTTGCCATGGCGGTGGATGACGGTGAGGCCCTGCAGCGGCCAGCGCTCGACCGCCTCGGTGGCGATAAGGCCGATCTCGGCCTCCGCCATGCCGGGATAATGTTCGAGCTCCAGTGCCGAGAGCGCGCCCTGCTCATCGCGGCAGAGGCCGGAGAAAGAAACCACCGCGCCAATGTCGCTGCGGCCTTGCGTCAGTCCGGCGATCTCGGCGGCGACGTCGAAATCCTCGCGCTGGATGCGCACGGTCGGCACCAGGACGGCCGACATGGGTGTCAACCTCCGGTCATCGGCGGGAACAGCGCGATCTCGCGCGCGCCCGATATCTTTTCGCGGTGGTCGACATGTTCCTGGTTGATGGCAACGCGGATCACGTCGGGATATTGCAGCGCGTGTTCGTAGCCCTCGCCGCGCGATTGCAGCCAGCGCAAAAGGTCGGCGACGGTCTCGATGCCGGCGGGCAATTCGACATCCTCTTGAGGCATGCCGATCCGTTCGCGCACCCAGGCAAAATAGATAAGGCGGGTCGTCATCTCACTCGTCCATGATGTGCTTGAGGCCGGCGCGGAAATAGTCGTAGCCGGTGTAGAGCGTGACGAGTGCGGCGATCCACAGCAGCACAAGACCGGTCTGCGTCGTCAGCGGGAAGATCTTGTCACCGGCCGGTCCTGCCAGCAGGAATGCGATGGCGACCATCTGGATGGTGGTCTTCCACTTGGCAAGCTGCGTCACCGGCACCGAGACCTTGAGTGCCGCCAGATATTCGCGCAGGCCGGAAACCAGGATTTCGCGGCACAGGATGATGATGGCCGCCCACAGCGACCAGCCGGCGATGCCGGCATGGCGATCGGTGTCGGCCGCCAGCAGCAAAAGGCAGGTCGCGACCAGCAGCTTGTCGGCGATCGGGTCGAGCATCTTGCCGATATTGGAGGTCTGCTGCCAGGCGCGCGCAAAATAGCCGTCGAAATAATCGGTGACGGATGCCAGCAGAAAAATGACCAGCGCCGACCAGCGGGCGAAGTCGCTCGATTTCAGATGGCCTTCGAGAAAAAAGCACAGCACCACCAGCGGCACCGCGATGATGCGGGCGTAGGTCAGCATGTTGGGCAGGTTGAACGCGCGCTGGGCCATATCTGGTGGACTCTTTCTGCCTGCGTACTCAAATCAGAAGCGAATGTAGGGGGTCAACAGGCCAGATTCGACTGGCCAGCTGAAAGTGCCGAATTTTTCAACTTTCGTGAAAATGATTGTAGACCAGTTTGGCGACCTGTTCGGAAATACCGTCGACTTTCCTCAGATCCTCGATCGCGGCACGGCTGACGGCCTTGGCGGTGCCGAATGCCAGCAGCAGCGCGCGCTTGCGGCCGGGGCCGATGCCGGCGATCTCGTCGAGCGGGCTTTTGACCATCTCCTTCTTGCGCCGCGCGCGGTGAGAGCCGATGGCGAAGCGATGGACCTCGTCGCGCAGCCGCTGGACGAAATAGAGCACGGGGTCGCGCACCGGCAGCGAAAAAGAATCCCTGCCCTTGACGAAAAAGCGCTCGCGGCCGGCATCGCGGTCCTGCCCCTTGGCGATGCCGATCGCCACGACGCGGTCCTCGATGCCGAGATCGGCGAGAATCTTGCGCACGGCCGTCATCTGGCCCTGGCCGCCATCGATCAGGATGACGTCGGGCCAGGCCGGGAAGCTGTCGGAGATGTCGTCTTCGACATCATCGCCCGCTTCCACCGAAGCCGCGTCGTCGGGCGCGACATCGCCATGCTCCTTGAGCAGTCGCGAAAAGCGCCGCTCCATCACCTCGCGCATCATGCCGAAATCGTCGCCCGGAGTGATCTCGGTCGAGCGGATGTTGAATTTCCGGTACTGGTTTTTCACGAACCCTTCCGGTCCCGCGACAACCATGGCGCCGACGGCATTGGTGCCCATGATGTGCGAGTTGTCGTATACCTCGATGCGCACCGGCGGCTTGGCCAGGCCGAAGGTCTCGGCGAAACCGGCAAGCAACCGTCCTTGCGTCGAGGTTTCGGCCAGCCTGCGGCCCAACGCCTCCCGCGCATTCTGCAGGGCGTTGTCGGTCAGGTCCTTCTTCTCTCCGCGCTGCGGCACAGAGATCGCAACCTTGCGGCCGGCGCGGGTCGAGAGCGCCTCGGCCAGCAATTCCTGGTCCTCGACGCCGTGCGACAGAAGGATGGCGCGCGGCGTCGGCTTGTCGTCGTAGAACTGCGCCAGGAACGAGCCCAATACCTCGGCCGCTTCCAGGGCAGGATCGGCCTTCGGGAAATAGGCGCGGTTGCCCCAGTTCTGGCCGGTGCGGAAGAAGAACACCTGGATGCAGACCTGCCCGCCTTCCTGATGGATGGCGAAGACATCGGCCTCGTCGACGGTCGCCGGGTTGATGCCCTGATGGCTCTGCACATGCGACAGGGCGGCCAGCCGGTCGCGATAGATGGCGGCCCGTTCGAAATCGAGGTCTTCAGATGCCTGCTGCATGGCGGCTGAAATCTCGGTCTTCACCTTCTGGCTGCGGCCGGACAGAAAATCCTTCGCCTCGGCGACCAGTTCGGCATAGCCGTCATGCGAGATTTCGCCGGTGCAGGGGCCGGCGCAGCGCTTGATCTGATACAGCAGGCACGGCCGCGTGCGGTTCTCGTAGAACGAGTTGGTGCAACTGCGCAGCAGGAAGGCGCGCTGCAGCGAATTGATGGTGCGGCCGACGGCGCCGGCCGAAGCAAAGGGGCCGAAATAGTCGCCTTTCCGCGACCGCGCGCCACGATGCTTGTAGATGCCGGGCGAGACATGGTCGCCGGTCAAAAGGATATAGGGAAACGACTTGTCGTCGCGCATCAGCACGTTGAATTGCGGCCGCAAGCGCTTGATAAGATTGGCTTCGAGCAGCAGCGCCTCGATCTCGGTGCGGGTGACGACGAATTCCATCGTCGACGTCTCGCGCACCATGCGGCCGATGCGGTTGGTGTGGAACCGGCCTTGCGCGTAGTTGGTGACGCGCTTCTTCAGGCTGCGCGCCTTGCCGACATAGAGCACGTCGCCTGCGGCGTTCATCATGCGGTAGACGCCGGGTGCGTTGGGCAGCCGTTTGACCAAGGTCTGGATCACCTCGGCGCCGACCATGCCTTCGGCATCGCCGGCATGCGGCGTCCAGTCGATGGCGGTGAAGGCGACATCCGGGCCTGTCGGTTCGACGATCTCCTCGAGCGCCTCGTCCTCGAGGTCGATTTCGGGAGGCAGGTCATCGGCGCCGCCACGCGCCTTGTTTTTGTGATCCAAAGGACTCATTCCGTCATGCCTGTCACATCGGGCGTCTGCCATGCAAGATGCTGGCCGCCATCGAGCGCGATCATCTGACCGGTGACCGAGCGCGCATCCCAGAGATAGCGGATGGTGGCGCCGAATTCCGGCAATTCCGGGCCGCGCTTCAGGATCAGGCCAGCGAGCTGTGCGCCAAAATCGGTATCGTCCTGGCGCACATTCTTCAGTGTCGGGCCAGGCCCGATCGCGTTGACGCGAATGCGCGGGCCGAGCGCCTGCGCCAGCATCTGGGTCTGGGTCCACAAAGCCGACTTCGACAACGCGTAGGAGAAGTAGCGTGGCGTCGGCCTCCAGACGCGCTGATCGATGATATTGACGATCAGCCCCTCGCGCCCTTCAGGCAAGGCGCGGGCGAAATTCTGCGCCAACAGCGCCGGCGTTTTCACGTGGATCGCAAAGTGGCGGTCCCAGGCCTGCCAATCGAAATCCTCAATGGAATCGTCGACGAAAAGCGAAGCATTGTTGACCAGCAGAGAGATTGGACCCAGCGCGGCCTCCGCCTTGCCGACGAGGCCGCTGACGGCGCTCATGTCGGTCAGATCCGCCCCAACCACGGTGGCGCGGCCGCCGGACTGATTGATCCCCGCGGCCAAGGCATCCGCCTCGTCGTGCGAGCGATTGGCGTGGATGGCGACGGCAAAGCCATGGCCGGCGAGGTCTTCGACAATTGCCTTGCCGATCCGTTTCGCCCCGCCCGTCACGAGGGCCGCGGGAGTGGCTTTGCTCATCTGCTGTCAATCCTCGATTTCGGGCCGAAAACACGACGCCGACGAAATATGGCCCGGCATGCGTTAAACGGCATTCGCACTTGGGGCAGCATTGTGGCGAAACGCCCGGTTCGGCATGCCGACTCGTCTTGGAGTCGGAACCGCCGGAACGCAATATAGGATGCTGGACTCCTTGCACCAAGCGGTGTGCAGCGCAGCATGAAATGGCTGCTGACATTTCGCTGTTGCGAAGATGCAACGTCAAGGTTCCGCCTCATTCGCGCCGGGTAATGACCCAAGTTCAGGTTCGCTTCAGCCGCATTTTGACACGACATTTGGAACCGACGAACGCCAGATCCGTTTCACCCCCCGGACGGGTTGATGGCGATCGTGAGAAACAAGCCTGTGTCCTGTGGCTTAAGGAGTAAAGAACAATGCAAGCCAATCTCAAATTCGCACGGCCGCTGGCCGTCGCGCTCGGGCTCTTCGCCCTCGGTGGTACTGCCTATGCCGCAGACGTCGTCCAGGAAGAGCCCCCGGCACCCGCTCCGGTTGCCGAACTGCCTGTCGCATCCTGGGCTGGCCCGTATGCTGGTCTTAACATTGGCTACGGCTTCAGCGGCCGTACCAAGGAGAAGGATTTCGACGTTTCGACCGGCACAAAGGGTTTCGTCGGTAGCGTCTTCGGCGGCTATCAGTGGCAGCAGGAGAACTTCGTGTACGGCGGTGAAGCCGAACTCGGCTACAACGGCGTCAAGGGTGACGACAACGGCATCAACTCGAAGGGCGGCTTCGAAGGCTCGCTGCGTGCCCGTCTCGGCTACGCCGTGACCCCGGAAATCCTGCTCTATGGCACCGGCGGTCTCGCCGGCAGGAGCCTGAAGGTGGAAGACTCGGTCATTCCGGCCAGCGACACCGCCACGATGATCGGCTGGACCGCCGGCGTCGGCACCGACATCAAGCTGACCGACAACGTCTTCGGCCGTGTCGAGTACCGCTACACGGACTTCGGCTCGAAGAGCTTCGATGGTATCGGCAAGGTCAAGGCGACCGACAACCGCGTCACTTTCGGCCTCGGTATGAAGTTCTAAGTCGTTCAAGCCACGACACGAAAAAGCCGGGCCTCGCGCCCGGCTTTTTTATTGCCGGTGCTCAGGCCGGAACCGCCGACTTCAGCTCCGGAAATTTTTCGTCGAAACGCGCTGCCCAGCGGGTCAACCGGCCACGGCCTTTTTCCCATTTGCCGGCGAAACGCAGCGCGAGATAGCCGAGGCAGGCACGCAACGCCATCTGACCGGCAGTGATCTTCTTCGGCAGTTTCGGCGGATTGGCATTGAGCAGATCGAGCGCGGCGGTGATCTTCGTCCACTGCCGGTCGAGCCAGGGCTGATAGACCATCTCTTCGGGCCGGGTGCGGCGCTCATAGACCATCGACAGCGCGCAATCGCAGATGCCGTCGGCCAGCGCCTCCAGCACCTCCGCCTCCAGCCGCTTGTCGGGATTGCGCGGAAACAAAGCGTTCTTCGAAATCCGGTTGAGGTGCTGGATGATGGCGCGGCTGTCGTGAACAGAACGGCCATCGTCGAGCACCAGCGCCGGGATCTTGCCGAGCGGGTTGGCGCCGATCAGTTCGGCTGGTTTGTCCTCGGTCTTGACCGGCACCAGATCGATCGCGACCCCGGCATAGGCCGCGGCCATCCTTACCTTGGAGCTGTAAGGAGAGGTGGACGCATAGAGCAGCTTCGGCATGATCGGTTTCCTGTTTGCAGGCGCCCAGTGTTGACTGGACAGGCACTTGCGATCAACCGCCAGAGCGCGAAAAAACAGCAGCCAGAAACCGATGGCGGTTTCCGCTCCAGACATCACGGACAAGCCCACGGACTGGTACGCCGAAACACGCGCAAACGATGACGGCAGGTTGACGGGATTCAAACCTGCATTCATCCCACGAACCCGAAGCATCGCACCCGGGCCTTCGCCGACCGCGGCAAGGAGACGATCCAAAGAGCGAGCGAGGCAGCCAACCGGCGCCTCGCTTTGCTTGCCCCTCGATCCCATCCCGATGTTCAGCCCTCAAGGCTGAACCCCGCTGCCGGACAGCTTCGATCCAGAGCGTCAGAGCGTCCTTGCGAACCCCGAAGGGATACGCGACGCCCCAACGACTGGTCTACTTCTTGGCCGGAGCCTTCGCCTTCGCAGGCGCTGCCTTGGCCTTCGGCGCGGCGGCTTTCTTCACCGCGGGCTTTGTCGCGGCCGCCGCTGCTTTCGCGGCCGGTTTTGCCGCCGCCTTCGCGGCGGGCTTTGCCGCTGCCTTGGCGGGCGCTGCTTTCTTGGCTGCGGGCTTGGCCGCGGGCTTCGCCGCTGCCTTGGCCGCCGGCTTCTTCGCCGGTGCTGCCTTCGCTGCCGGCTTTGCCGCTGCCTTGGCGGGCGCTGCCTTCTTCACTGCCGGCTTTGCCACAGCCTTGGCCGCCGCCGGCTTCTTGGCCGGTGCTGCCTTCGCCGCAGGCTTTGCCGCCGCCTTCGCAGGCGCTGCTTTCTTCACTGCTGTTGCGGCCTTCGCCGCGACTGCTTTTGCGGGTGCTTTCTTTGCCGGTGCCTTGGATGCCGGCGCTTTAGATGACTGCTTAGCCATGTCATGCCCCTTCACGTTATGCCGTTGGCCGTGAATGACCCCGGCGCGCAATGCATATCTGACTCGCGGCTCGCTAGCCAGCGAAGCAATGGTATGATTTTCTCAGCTTAAATTTTGGTTGAGATCGACACACGATCGCACTCGTCATCGCAAAAATCCGCTGCTGATCTTCCGATACCGCCAGCAATTTCACTCCGGCATTCTCGATGCGAACCCACCATGAAGCCGCGAAGATTAGCGAGCAGCTTCACGCATGATCTTTGGCCGCGAATATCACGACCTGCCACCTCATCGAAGCAATCATCTTCTACGAGCGAGCGATCCATGCGGATCACGAGCGCGATGCGACGACCGATCTGAAGATCACCTTGTCAAGCGTAGTTCCATCGCCATCGGCTGATTGACAGATAACTCTGCAAGACAGAGTATTCTGCGCAAAGTCAGGAGCTGGCGATTTGATTTCGATCACACAAAGGCAACAGACAGGACCGCAGCCCGTAATCGCCGAGCCACGTTGCGACGTTCCTGGGCTTTGCCGCAGTAGAGCCTATCGGTGAGCGCCGACGACATCATCCATCAAAGCATACGGCTCAGGATCATGGCCATCCTGAACACGTTGGAAAGGCGCGAGGCGCTGGACTTCACCCAGTTGAAGGCCATGATCGAAACGACCGACGGAAATCTCGGAGCGCACATCGATACGCTGGCCAGAGCGGGCTATGTCGATGTCGAGAAGCTTTTCGTCGGGCGACGGCCGCAGACCCGGGTCAAGGCAACGACGATTGGGCGGCGAGCCTTTCGCGGCCACATTGCTTTTCTTCGCAAGATCATCGATCAGGCCGAAGCGACGCAACGCAGGAAATAAGCGCTGCGACAGAGCGATCTCCAACTCTATGCGTTGACGCAATTGCCAAGGGGAAAGCGCTATGCGCTTTTCCCGGGAAAACCGTTTCACACTTTTCCAGGAATTGCTTTAGCGCGTGGCGACCACGGCAACGCCGGCGCCGATCATGACGCCGCCTGCCGCGCGGTTGACCCGGCGCACGATCCTGGGCGTGCGCAACAGACTGCGGGCACGGCCGGCGAGGAGGACATGCCCGCCGATCACCACAATCTCGACAGCCAGGATCACCGCGATCAGGATGCCGAGATGCGCTGATGTGAGCGAGGCCCCGACGACGTTGGGCAACAGCGCCACGTAGAACAGCGGCATTTTCGGATTGCCGAGATTGAGCGCGACACCCGTGGCGAAGATCGTCAGCAGCCCGCGCCGCCCTGAGACGGGCTGCAGCTCCGGCACGACGGGCACGGCCGTCCACAGCTTGATGCCCATCCAGATCAGATAGGCCGCTCCGCCGTAGCGAAGCACCGTCATGACGATTGCCATCTTGGCGGCAATGATCGACAGGCCGAAGGCTGCGAGCATCAGGAAGATAAGGATGCCGACCACCGTGCCGGCGCCATAGGCGATGCCCGACGCGGCGCCGCTGGAGATCGTGCGGGCGACGATGGTCATGTTGTCGGGGCCAGGGCTGGCGGCGAACACGAAGAAGGCTCCCGCAAAGGCAATGATGGTGGCAAGGTCCATGACGGTTCCCGAAAGTGACGTGTTGCTCTCGGGTGTTCAGGTTAGCCGATTTGCCTGCCGCCGACAGCCCGAAAGTTCAAGGCCTTCGTGACGCCAGCAGCGCGGCCGCGGCGGATGCCGCGCCGAACAGGCAGGTGCCGCTCCAGCCCCACACCGCATAGGCAAGTCCTGCGAGACCTGAGCCGCAGGCACCGCCGAGAATCATCGTCGCGCGTGCCGGCAGGCGATTTGATTGTCGTTACGATTGATAAGCGAGGCAGATGGCGCCGAGCGCGACTACGGCGCAGGCGCCGACACGGCGGGGCGTCAGCGTCTCGCCAAGAAACAGCCGGCCGATGAAGGCCGCGAAGACGACGCTGGTCTCGCGAATCGCGGTGATCGGGCCGGCCGGCCCGAGCGCGAAGGCCGCCACCACGACGCCATAGGCGAGAAGCGCGAACAGGCCGCCGCCCAGTGCCTTCCAGGTTTCCGGCGCCCGCGGGTCGACAGCAAGCCGGCCGCGGCAAGCAACGAAGGTCGCCGGCAGCAACGCACCATAGGCCAGCAGCACCCAGGCCGTGTAGGCGCCGACATTGCCCGCCGCACGGACGCCGATCGCATCGACCGTCGCATAGGCGGCGATGATTGCTCCCGTTGCCAGCGCGTAGAGGATCGATGTCGTGGCGGCCCTTCCGCGTCCAAGCGACAGACCCATGATGCCGCCACCGACCAGGCCAACGCCGACGGTCTCCAGAACGGTGAGCTGCTGGCCGGCGAGCAGGAAGCCGCCAAGGGTGACGAGCAGAGGCACGCTGCCGCGAACAATCGGATAGACCTGTCCCAATTCGCCGTATCTGTAGGCAGCCACCAGGAACACGCTGTAGCCGACCTGCAGGCAGGCCGAGAGGGCGACATAGAGCCAGGCCGATGTGGCTGGAAAACCGTTGAAGATGGCCAGCGGAACGGCCAGCGCCGTGCTGGAGAAGCTCATGACGGTGACGGTCCACAACCTGTCGGCGCCGGTTCGCAGGAAAGCGTTCCAGCTCGCGTGCAGGATCGCCGCGAAGAGCGCGAGCCCGATGACCAGCGGGCTCATTGCTTCCTGCGCGAGGCGGCGACGACGTCCAGGGCGGTCTTGCGGGCTTCACGCAAGGCGGTGTCCGCCTGCCCCATCTGCGCCATCAGGGTGGCGCCTTCGATCAGCATCAAAAGCGTCGCCGCCACGTTCTCGGCCCGGCCGCGCGGCAGCACCTCCGACAGGATCGACCGCATGCGCTGCCTCAAGCCATTCTTCTGCCTGGCGACAGCCTCGAACACCGGGTGACCGGGATCGCCGAACTCGGCCAGCGCATGCGCGAACAGACAGCCGTGGAAATCCGGGCTGCGGAACCAGCGCCCATGCCAGTCGAATATCTCTGTGATCTTCTGCTCCGGCGTGATGCTCTTCTGGGCAAGCTGGTTGAGCTGATCGTCAAAACGCCTGGCGCGATAGTCGAGCACGGCGACGATCAGCTCGTCCTTGCTGGGGAAATGCCGGTACATCGTCATCTTGGCCACGTCGGCCTCGGCGATGATCCGGTCGATGCCGGTGGCATGGAAGCCGGCGCGCTTGAACAGCGCATAGGCGGTTTCGACAACATGCTGGCGTTTGTCGGAGACAGGCGACGGTGTCATGATGCGCACCATGTGATGAGACAGGTCTGTCTCATACTCATGTGACGAATCTCACTTTCTGTCAACACGGCACAAAAAACGCCTGCGGCTGATCGAGCCGCAGGCGCCAAAGCAGTCGGGAAGGAAGGCTGCGTCTAGCGCAGGATGCGGCAGCGGCCGTTATAGACCATCCAGCGGTCGAAGCCCGAGACGCAGAACTCGACATTGTCGCCGATCGAGGCGAAGCCCTGGCCTTCCTCGATCAGGTACCAGATGGTGCGGTCGCGTCCGTCGGAGAGACTGACGGTGGCGCCGCAATAGCGGCGGCCGATCGGCCAGATGTCGTTGGCCGGCAGATAGCGATGCTGGTGGATGCGCCGGAAATCGGTGATCTGCACATCAGGCAGATGCGGCACGTGATGCACCTGATGGGAGAAGCGGCTGGTGATCTTGCTCAGCACCCAGGGCTGGCCGCAGACGCCGCCATCGTCATCGGAATAGACGGCAAGGTCGGCCGCCTGCGCCGCCTGGGTGATACCGAGAGGCGCGGCAAGCGGGGTGCAGAGCGAAATCAGGGCGGCAAGTGCGGATTTGGCGAAGCGAGTCATGGCAGCCTCTCAAGGTCGATTGCGCGCACTGTGCGGATTCGCTCGGCGGCGGTCAAGCGGTTGCCGAAACAATGGTTTCCAGAACAAGACTAGACGGTTGCCGCAAGCAGCAATCCGCCAATAACGGCGAAATTGACCAGAAAGGCGGATCGCGACGTTTGCCGTTCCAGGCCCTCACAGGCCCAGAACCGCAGCAGGAGCATGTTAGCCGCCAGCGTAAACACGACCAGTGCGCCGGCGGCGAAAGGCACCGCAATGCCCATGGCAAGCAAGGAGCCGGCGACGATCTCCAACGCCGAACCCGCGGCGAGCAGGAAGGCCGGGGCCGGAAAGTGCCGGCCGGCCAGATACTCGGTCATTGCCTTGAACTTCACGAAATGTTCGACGCCGGCCCATACAAACACGCCGCCGATCAGAAGCTCGCCCAGCGCCTGAACCGTTTGAGCGAACATGCCAACCTCCTGCCAGATGCCTGCCAGGGTTCAGTCCTCGGGAAGAAAGGCAGGGTTGAAGACGACTTCCCAGAGATGGTCATCCGGATCCTGAAAATAGCCGGCATAGCCACCCCAGAACGTGTCCTGGGCGGGCTTGACGGCGCGCGCGCCGGCGCTGATGGCCTGCGCCATCACGGCATCGACCTCGGCCTTGCTCGTGACATTGTGACCGATGGTGAATTCGGTCGGGCTGCGGCCGGTTTGAGCGACGCCGGCGTCATGGGCGATGTTGGGGCGTTCGAAGATCGCGAACTTCAAGCCGTTCCGCAGATCGAAGAAGGCGACAGCGCCGTGCTCGAACTCCTTGCCGATGATGCCTTCGGTCGGAAACCCCAGTCCGTTTCGGTAGAATTCGAGCGACGCCTCCAGATTATCGACACCAAGCGTGATGACACTGATGCGAGCTTTCATTTTGGTTTCTCCTTTCTATATTCTGGGCTTGAATGGTATCGGTTACCTCGGCGCCGATGTGGCCGCGATGACACCGAAAAGCTTCGTGCAGGTTTGCCATGGCGAGAGCGGCCCGCATTGAAGATTTCGGCCAAAATGGCCCCGGACCCGAATGGCGAGCGAACGAGAAGACCAAGGGCCGAGCAGACTGACGAAAGCTTAAGGGATGGAAGCTGTACTGGCGCAGACCACCGGCTTTTTCCAGGAACGCCCCGCAGACAGGCGGCTGGCTGCCACTTTCGCGTCCGTCTGGGTTCACCGCATGCGGGACCGGGACGCTCCACCTGTCTTGATAACGCCGGACGCCACGATCGACCTGCAGTGGATCGACGGCCGGTTCCGGATCGCGGGACCGGACCGGGAGCCGCAGATCGAGACACTGCCGTCAGGAGCGACGATTGTCGGATTGAGATTCCGGCCAGGGGCGGCCGCCGGCTGGCTAGGCGTGCCGGCCAACCGGATCTTGGGAGAGCGCCTCGACCTCGGTGACCTCTGGGGTGTGCGGGCGCGCCATCTGGCAGGCAACGTCCGCGCCACGCCCGATCTCGCGAGCATGGTGGGACAATTGGAGAAGGCAATCGGCGCGTACACGCAAAACCAGCATGCGCCCGATACGGTCATGGGCTTTGCCTTTGACGTCATCGACCGGGGTCTGCCAGCCGACAAGCCGCTGGTGCCGTTCCTGCTGCGCACCTTGCATATGAGCGAGCGGACGCTGCGTCGCCGTTTCGAAGAGAGTTTCGGCTACGGCCCAAAGACGCTCGACCGCATCCTGCGCTTTCATCGCTACCGGCGCTTGAGGCAAACGTCAGGCGACGCTTCAACCGCGGTGCTGGCGGTCGAAGCCGGCTATTCGGATCAGGCTCATCTGATACGCGAGAGCAGGCGATTGTCCGGCGTCACGCCATCTGCGCTCGCAGACGCCTCTTCGAGACGATAGCAGCGCCGCCCGACGAGGCCGAAGCCGAGGCCGCCTACTCTCCCGCCAGCCATTCCAGCGACCAGTGCGCCGGCTTTTCCACGGCGAGCAGTTTGTGCAGGGTCGGCAGCACGGTTCGCAATTCGCCTTCCAGCGTGAAGGGCGGGTTGACCACCACCATGCCGCTGCCATCGAGGCTGGGTTCCAAAGAGGCCGGCCTGATCTCGAATTCTATGTCGAGGATTTTCGGGATGCCGGATTGCTTCAGTGCCTTCCTGAAGGCGATCACCGCCTTGCGGTCCTTGATCGGATACCACAGCGCATAGATGCCGCCGGGCCAGCGCTTATGTGCCCTTATGAGGCCGTCGACGAGGCGGCCGAACTCGCCCTCCTCCTCGAAGGGCGGATCGATGAGCACCAGGCCGCGCTTCTCCTTCGGCGGCAGATGCGCTCCGAGCGCCAGCCAGCCATCGAGTTCCATCACCCGCACCTGGAAGTCGCCGGCGAATTCCGCCTTCAGCTTGGCGGCGTCTTTCGGGTGCAGTTCGATCGCCGACAACCGGTCCTGCTTGCGCAGGAGATGGCGCGCGAGCAGCGGCGAGCCCGGATATTTCTTCACGCCGTCCCCGGGATTGAGCGACCGCACCGCGTCCAGATAGGGCGTGAGCAGCGCGCCCGCCCTGGTATCGAACGAGGCATCGATCAGCCTGCCGATGCCGCCCAGCCACTCGCCGGTCTTCTGTGCCTCGACCGAGGACAGATCGTAGCGGCCAATGCCGGCATGGGTGTCGACGACGCGAAATGCCTTGTCCTTCTGCTTGAGATATTCAAGCAGAAGCGTCAGCACGACGTGCTTGACGACATCGGCGAAATTTCCGGCGTGGTACGCGTGGCGGTAATTCATGATCTGCTGCCGTTACGCATGTCGTTGCCCCAAAACCGCTGCACATTTTTGGGCGACATGCGTCAACCCCTGCCCCAGCGCGGTGGCGGCGGCTGCGAGTTCGGATTGTCCGGCCGGCCGCCACCCGAACGCCGGGACAGCAGGAAGCCGATCAAGCCGACCGCCATCAGGGCGAAGCCGATCGGCCGCGCACGCCCGTCGGTTTCGCCGACACCGGAGCGCAAGATGAGATCGACCGCTCGCATCGGGATGTCCTCGGCGTCGCCCGGACCGACAGTGAAGACATAGGGACCGGAATTGACACTTGCGATGACGCCTGCGTCGTCGCGAAAGATCTTGTCGGGCAGCTGCGGGCTGGCCTGGCGCGGATTGTCGACATGGTTGAACTGCAACGTCGAGGCAAGCACCGTGCGGCCATTGGTGGCGGCGGTCAGCGTCAACACAGTGCGCTGCTGCGAGACGATGCGTTCGGCCCGCGCGGTGAGGTCGACCAGGACGCGGACCGGGGCGTCGCGGCTTGAGAGCGACACGGTCAACGGCTTGAAGCGGCCTTGCTCATAGACCCGCCAGGTGCCGATCTCGCGGCCGGAAAAATTGGTCATCGCCCAGGGATAGATGAAGCCGATGCCGGTGCCGGCAAGCAGGATCAGGACAAACAGAAAGCGCATTCAGACACTCACCTCGTATTCACACCTTGCCGGACAACTGGCCGGCGCCGACACCGTCGCGCAGGCGTTCCATCTCGTCCAGCAGCATGTCGAGGCCGAGCTCGAATGTCTTGTCGAATTCGGCGGTACCGAAAAAGCGCCCGGCGGCCATGACGTTGGGAAAATCCCGGGCCAGTTGCTCGTCGCTGACCGTGTTTACCGCCGACGGACCTTTGGCATAGCCCGCATTCTCATCCAGCACGGCACCCATCAGATAGTAGCCGACGGCGCGAAACAGCCGCGCGCTAAGTTCGGTGTCGAAACCGCCATCCCTGAACAGGCTCAGAATGCCGTTCAGCCAGGCAAGGCAGATCGGCGAGTTCATCCGGTAAGTGACAAAGAAGGTGGCATAAGCGGGATGGTCGCGGCCGATACGGCGAAAATCCTCGATGGCGATGCGCATTCTTTGCCGCCACGGAAGGCCGGCGTCGGGCATTTCAAGAGCACCGACCAGCCGGTCGACCAGCGCTTCGTGCAAATGCGCCACCGAAGGAAAATGGTGGTAGATGCTCATCGCCTCGCAGCCGAGCGCCGCCGCCAGCTTGCGCATCGAAAAGCCGGCGAGTCCCTCCGTCTCGATCACCTCGAAGGCCGCGTCCTCGATCATTTCGCGCGACAGGCGCCCGCGCATTCGCTTTTTTTTGATTGATGTGTCCATTGCACCGATTGACAACTTACACTGTAAGGTTCATTTTCCACATTACCTTACATCGTAAGGCTAACAAAGACCAGAGGAGAATGTCATGTCTAATTATCGCATTCTTTCATCCGTGCTTTCGTCGATACACCACGGTTGCCTGCTCGCCGCCACCGGCTGTGCGCTGGCCCTGGTCGCGGCACCTGCCTATGCCGACGACTATGATGCAACGCTAAAGGATATCCAGTCGACCATGGGCGGCGTACCGAGTTTTGTGAAGCAGTTTCCGAAGGCCGGTCTGCCCGGCGCCTGGGCCGAGGTCAAGGCCATCGAACTCAGCGACAAGACGGCACTGCCGCCAAAGGTCAAGTCGCTGATCTCGCTTGCAGTGGCGGCGCAGATTCCGTGCAACTATTGCATCTGGTCGGATACGCAGGACGCCAAGCGCGCCGGCGCCACCGACGAGGAGATCCAGGAAGCCGTGGCGATGGCCGCGCTGACCCGCCATTGGAGCACCATCTTCAACGGCATGCAGGTCGATTTCGACACATTCAAGAAAGAGATGGGCGGGCAGTAGGCTATTCGGCCTGGAAGCGGTCGGCCGCCTCCAGGTCGATCCATGCCCAACCGACAAAAGGACAATGCGACCGTTTTGTCGTGCCCCGCCAGGGGATGGCCCGCGGATGCGGACCATCCCCTGGCTCAGGCATTTTGCGACCGGTTTTGCCGAGGTGCCGCTGCTTGCATACGCGATCGCGCAATGGACGGCGCTCTCTACCTATGCGCTCAATGCCATTGTGGAAATCATCCATGTTTCGGCATCGAATGGACGCTGGCGCCTTTCCCGACCAAAATGACCGTTGATCCCCGCCATGCGAATGAGAGGCCTTATGCACAAAGCCTTTGAGCAGTTCGATGGAACAAAATCGCGGTCCAAATCCGCCGTGATGCAGCGGTTTTCCATTCAGTTTTTGGCTCTCGGCTTTCTCTTGGCTATAAATGGCTGCGATGCCTCCGATTTTCGTAGAGAAATACTGGCAAAGTATTCACATCCCGACGTTTATGTTTGTAGCCCAAGCGGCTTTGGCCAGCAGTCTCATTGTGAACTGAAAATTTGACATCTGCGGGGATCGCCCAGGTCTGTTCTTCATGTAAGTATATTTCCTCGGACGCAGACCGATACCCGCGATGGAGTGGCGGCGTCGGCATTCTCAGCCCCGGCATTGTATCAGCCGCCAATCCAAACCATTGACTTGCAACGAGTATCTCCCCGAGCGCTTACGGTCCGACGTTGCGAAGCCGAGCCTAGCTGAGGGTTAACCATCCGCAAAATGTTATAGTTAAGAAAATACTAATTTAGTTGACTATGGCCTCCGCAGGTATATTTTTGATGCGTTGGGATGTGCAATTTGGGCGAGCAATCGACGATGATGGCACTGTACGTGTGATCGCGATTTTGGGGCGTGGAGACGGGTGAGCGGCAGCACTTAAAGCGTGCGGCGCCGACTTGGCGAGCCCAGAGGACAATTAGCGCACATCAATGAACAGCGAATCCGCTGATGCGGAGGGTTTGTCACGTTCTGAAGGCGTCGCCGGGCTGTCGTCCCGGCGCGGCGATAGCGTGCGGGTTGCGTAGGGGAAAAGCATGAGCAAGGTCTTCAAGGTTCTGAAGCTGGGATCCGGGATCGGTCAAAGGGAGCCGCACCAAAAACGACGTCGCGCCCTGGTTGCCGGGGGCGCAGGCTTCCTGGGGTCGCATCTGTGTGAACGCCTGTTGCGGGACGGATATGACGTCGTCGCGCTGGATAATTTCCACACCGGCAAGAGATACAATCTCAACACCCTTCTGCGCGATCCCAGATTCACCTGCATCGAGCACGACATCGTCGATCCGCTGCCGGCCGGCCTTGAGGTCGACGAGATCTACAATCTCGCCTGCCCGGCCTCTCCGCCGCACTACCAGGCTGATCCGATCCATACGTTCAAGACAAGCGTGCTCGGTTCTCTGAACCTTCTGGAACTCGCGCGCCGGAGCAATGCCAAGATATTCCAGGCCTCGACTTCGGAGGTATATGGCGACCCGTTCGTGCACCCACAGCCCGAGAGCTATTTCGGCAACGTCAACACGCATGGACCACGGTCCTGCTATGATGAAGGCAAGCGTTCGGCCGAAACCCTGTTCTTCGACTATTCGAGGACATATGGGCTCGACATCCGCGTTGCCCGCATTTTCAACACTTACGGCCGCCGCATGCAGCCCGATGACGGGCGCGTGGTCTCGAACTTCATCGTCCAGGCGTTGCGCGGCGAAGACCTGACGGTCTATGGCAGCGGCCTGCAAACCCGCTCCTTCTGCTACGCCGACGATCTCATCGAGGGTTTCATCCGGCTGATGAATGCGCCGCATGCGCCCGCCCATCCGGTCAATCTCGGCAACCCCGGTGAATTCACCATCATGGAACTCGCGACGCTGGTCGTCGGCTACACCAACTCCAGATCGAAGATCGTGCACCGACCGCTGCCGATCGACGATCCAAGGCAGCGCAAACCGGATATTTCCTTCGCCAGGGACAATCTCGGTTGGGAGCCGAGGATCAACCTGGCCCAGGGGCTCGCCCATACCGTCGACTATTTCGACACCCTGCTCTACGGCAGCCGGATGATCACCGGGGCCGCGGCTTCATGAGCCGACCGGCGATCCTGGTGACAGGTGGGGCGGGCTTCATCGGCAGTCACACCTGCAAGCTGCTGGCCGCCGCCGGCTATCTGCCCGTGGCTTTCGACAATCTTTGCCGCGGCAACCGGAAATCCGTCGCCTGGGGTCCGCTTGTCGTCGGCGATATCCGGGATCGGGATGCGTTGCGGGCGGCGATCGGGACGTACAGGCCGACATCGGTCATCCACTTCGCGGCGCTGGCCTATGTCGGGGAATCCGTTCAAGAGCCGGCCGACTATTATTCGACCAACGTGACCGGAACCATTGCCGTGCTCGACGCGGCACGTGAGCACGCCATCGACAACATCATCTTCTCCAGCAGTTGCGCTACCTACGGTGTGCCGGAGGCGCTGCCCGTTCGCGAGACCTCCTTGCAAAATCCAATCAGCCCTTACGGGCGCACCAAGCTGATGGGAGAGCAGATCATCGGCGACTATGCGTCCGCCTATGGGATGAAATTCGCGATCCTGCGCTATTTCAACGCCTGCGGCGCCGATCCCGACGGCGAGCTCGGCGAGTGGCATTCACCCGAAACGCATCTGGTTCCCAGGGTGCTGATGGCGGCGTCCGGCATCATCGACGAGATCGAGGTCTTCGGCACGGACTATGACACACCGGACGGAACCTGCGTGCGCGACTATATCCACGTCAGCGACCTGGCCAGTGCCCATCTGAAAGCGCTCCAGCACCTCGAGGGCGGCGGACAAAGCCTGGCGGTCAACCTTGGCACAGGGCGCGGCGTATCCATCAGGGAGATCATACAGGCGGTCGGCCGGATAACCTCAAGACCGGTTCCGGCCGTCTTCAAAAACCGGCGCCCGGGAGATCCGGCGGAGCTCTATGCCGATCCGGGCAAGGCGCGTGCGCATCTTGGCTTTGTGCCGCAGCTTTCCGACATCGACACGATCGTCAGGACGGCGGCCCCGTTCTTCGGATTGCGGACAAAACCGGCGGACCTGCCGCCAAGCAAGGCGGCAGCATCCCTCGCTGCTGGCTAGATCAGAGATAGCGCGGATGGCAACTGGCGCGCTGACCAAATCCGCTGGGGCTGCAGATATAGGGCGAATTGCCCGGAAACGACCCACCAATGACAGGGTTGTAAGCGATCTTCGCGGGTCCCGGCGTGCCGATTTTGATCGGCTGTGGTGATACGAAAGCGTAGTCAATTTCGGTCGACCCTGTCGTGCTCGTCATCAGAAGCTCAGGCTCGACTCTAAGCGAATGAACCGCGGTCATGGCGTAGAGCGGCAGGACCGCGGGTTTGCTGCGGACCGGATGAACCACAGGCTTGAAAGCGACCGCATCGGTTTTTGTCGCATCCAGGGCCTGGCAACCCGAGATCATCGCCACGGCCGCAACAATGCGTAGACTATATATGCCTGGACGAAATGCGCCCATTGCGGAATTGCTCATCACGTATCCCCTCTTATCAAGCCAAGGGCGAGGTGCGGCACTCTATGCTGTCGTTGCCTTCACGCCGCTGAGTAGCCACCTGCCACTTAGGAATCACGCCGAATATTAGACAATGCTTATTAAACAAATCGTGCGATTGGGCGCAACCTCTCGCCGTTTTATAGGATTAAATGCAATTCATCGAAGAGTGCGCCAGCAACTCCGGTCGGACCCCACCCTCACCCTTCACGATAAGTGATTCGTAAGTTCCCGGACAGGCTCCCACCAGGCAGCCTGCCGTCGAACCAGAGACCGGTTTGACGGTCTGCCCAACCTGCCACAATGGGACGGAGCAGGATCGCGAAAATCGCCGGCCGCGACAAACTTTCATTCCGGCCACGCCGCAAGGCATCACCGGCTCAGTATGGCTGAAACATGACCTAATTCTTGGAATCGATCAGCTTGCGGGTCTCTTCGAACTGCGCGCCCTTGGTGTCGCCCACTTCGAATTTCCGGTATTCATCGGAAAGGTCCTCGGGGGTTCGTTTGAAACTGTACCAGTCCCCGTCCGGATCCTTGCGCTGCTCAATGGCCCCGCCCCTGACGCGGTGGCTATAGCAGATCCGCTGCTGCTTGCCCTTGTAGCTCTTGGATCGCCAGGCGGCGTCCATGCACATCTTGCCGTCCTTCGTCACCAGCCACCTGCCCTCGGCGACAGAGGCTGAATCCTGCCCCGAAGTCCAGGCCCGGAAGGGGCGGCCGGTCTGTCCAAAATAGGCAGCTCCATCTTTCCACAGCCACGTGCGGTCGGTGTAGAGACGCTGCAGCTCGAAAGCCGTCGGCACGGTGGCGGCGGCTTCCGCGGGCTTGGCGTTCTTTTCGTTGGCCGCTTGAGCCGCTCCGGAAAGCGCCAACTGACCACAAACGACCAGCAGGGGCACAAGCCAGGCGTGTCTGGCAGACTGGCCGCCTTCCCGCTCACGACTTATGCAAGGCCAAGGCAATCCGGTCGAAACTGTCAGCGCAATCAGCAGTCGCATTTCCGTTTTTCGTACCCCGATCCAGCATAACGCCGACACGACCATGACTCAGAACACCCCGCCCGGAGCGTTCTCTCCATCGACACAACGCTGGATTTCCCAGGTCGCGCGGTCAGCAGTTGGCTTGCGAGCATTAACAGTCGGGCAAAGACCGATGTCAATCTTTTGCACCGCAATGAGGAGCCATAGGTCGACGGATCGATAAGCCGCAAGACAGGCCGGCCCGAGACTTTCGACGTCAAGCCACGAGGGCCGATCGAAGACGCTTGTCGATTGGTATCGGCGCGAATGGAAATCCGGGCGCAGGAGGTGCTGGCGCGACCCGTGCCGCCTGACCTCTCACGCCCGGATTCCGGCCCCCCAACTCAACTCTTGTTAGCGCGCGCGGCAAGTCGCGCGCTGGCCAAATCCGCTTGGACCGCAGATCCAGGGCGAATGGCCCAGGAGCGGGCCGGCGCTGCCCAGCCTGTAAGAAACCTTCACCGGCGCCGGCGTGACGATCCTGGCCGGCTGCGGCCGGACGAAGGCGGCGTAGGCCGTTTCAGTCGTGCGCGTCACACTGGTCATCTGCATGAGGCGCTTGTGGTGGAACACGCGAACCTGCTTCTTGCCGACGGTGTGAATCTTCTTGGCGGATGCATGCACCATGGGCGTGCCAGCGAGTGAGCCGGTCGTGGTCGCGTCCATGCTCTGGCAACCGGAAACGATCGAGATCAGTGCAATGGCGGCTATAGACCAGGCATTTTTTCTGCCCTTGGCAGCCAAATCCCTCATCAACTTGTTCATCACCTATCCCCTGCCGAGAAATGCAAGTCGATTGGACGCGGAGATATTTTTCTTTGGTGTCTTCCACGCCGCGTGAACAGCCAACCGCCATTCACATCATGTTCGAATATTAGAGGATACTTATTAAAATTCGCGCAAACAGCATGGTCAGTGCCGCCTTTCAGCGCTCGATCGGATATTATTAAAATTTGATCTTATTTGCTCGTGCCTGAAGCCGCATCATGTCACCGGCCGGCAATCGAAGCCATCCATCAAGGGGAATGTAGTGCAGGAGAACTCTTTGCGCGCGGATGAAGCTGGGCGTCAGCGCCGCGTTTCCCAACCCGGATCGAAGTAGAAATTGCGGGTGCCGATGTTGCCCTGGCCGGCGCCGGAAACCACATAGGCGATGCGGACGATGCGGAAGCCGCCCGCTCCCTGCTGCAGCCCGTAGACGCCTTCCATGCCCCGATCGTAAAAACCCGCGGTCGGCACGGCAAGCGCCAGCATCGCCAGCGATGCCTGAAAGACGAGTTTCGCGGCATTCGCGCGCAGCGGGATCCTGTTCTCGATGACATGCCTCACGACGATGACCAACACCAGAAGCCCGTAAAGGAAGGCGTTGAGGGCAGCGAACCAGTAGAAGCCGGTGGCGTCGAAGGGGTGGTCGACGAGCAGGACAGGCAGCGCCGCACCGACCGCCAGCACCACGTAGGGAACGAAGGCGCGCAGCGGAATCAGGCTCTTTGGGCCACTGCCCTTTGGCGTGACGCGAAAATCCACGAACGACTTGGTCAGATAGTCGCGCAGCGACGACACCGTTCCGGCCAGCACCCACGGCCAGCGGGCGAAGAAGAGGAACAGCGTGCCTTCCCAACTTATCGTCTTGGCCGTCATCGGTCGCGAGAGGCCGAATGCCTTCAGCATCATGACCAGGCCAACTAGGGCGCCGGCGTTGGGCAGGTAGTAGAAGAGGAAGTCGGCATACATGACATTGGCAAAGTTGCGCCCGGTGAACAGCGCATACATCGGCATTGCGTACATCAGCAGCGCAAAGACGGCGAACAGCGGATACCAGAGCTGGCAGAACAGGAACTGGAACCGCAGTCTCGGCGACAGCTTGGGAAAGTATGTGGGCGAATATTCGAGCAGGATCGTCATCAGGCTGCGCGACCACTGGAATTCCTGGGTCACAAGATCGGCAAAGGTTTGCGGGCCGTCGCCATGGGCAATAGCGTCCATCGCATGCACGCCGCGCCATCCGGCCGCGTTGATCAGCATCGAGGTGGAGTGGTCCTCCGCCAGTTCCGGGCCGAGACCGCCCGCCTGCTTCAGTGCCTTGGTCCGCACCGCATAGTGTGAGCCGATGCAGAGCGGCGCCCCGCCGCCGGTATGGCCGGATTGCAAGGGGCCGTGGAACATCCCTTCCGGAAACAGCCGGCCGCGCGCCGACCAGCTTTCTGCGGCATTGTTGTCGCAGATGCTCGGCGCCGAGACATAGCCGACCGCGGGATCGGCGAAGGGATAAAGGATTTCCCTGAGATAGGTCGGCGTCGGCACATGGTCGGCGTCCATCTGCGCGACGAAATCGTAACGCTCATAACCATAGTGGTCATAGAAGAAGGCCAGGTTGCCTTCCTTGCAGCGGGTGCGGCGCGGCCATGTCTTGCGGTGGTAGTCTTCCCTGCCGCGCCGCGTCGATATCAGCACGCCGCGGGCATCGCACCAGCGGACCGTCTCCTCGGAAGGATCCTCGTCGGCCAGCCAGGTGTCATGCGGATAATCCTGCGCGAGCATTGCTTCCAGCGTGCGCGCGACCACGGCGAAGGGTTCGGATGGAGCCTTGGTCACCACCATGGCGACTCGCGAACTCTTTGGGACGCTGTAAAGCTTTGAAGGTTTCCGTGACGCGTGCACGTTGAGCAGGAAGTACATCGGCATCAAGGTCAGCCAGGCCAGCACGAGTGTGGCGAAGGTGAACGATCCGATGTGTTCGATATGTTCCGGCTTCAGCCACCAGGCCCAGAAAAAACCGAGGGTGGCGAACCAGAAAGCCAGGCCTGTCCGCAGGATCCATTGCTGGATCGGAGAGAGTACGGGCACGAGAAAAGGAGCCTTCTCAGCCGAGACGGCCGGAATTGACCCGGGCCGCTTTGCCCGTCTGCCCGTACGGCTGACGATGCGTACGTCTAAACTCATGTCCCTACACGCCGCCACTTAGGGCTGCAGCCAACGACCGCTGCAAGGCCCTTAAATCCCCGCGGGCAGAATCGGCGGTCGCTCCGTTAGTGTCAACTAAATTAAATGCTGCTTAACCATTCTTCTTGAACGTTGGTTAACCTAACCCCTTGAACGGGAGCCCAAACTTTCGGCACGAGGCCAATGGACGGCTCCGGAATAGACGTTCGGTGAAATTTTTCAGCGTTGGAAAATAGCTGATGGGGCCAAAGGCGCCCGGTGGGATTCCGGCAAGGTGGCCCGTTAACCATGCCCAGCGAATCATGGTTAAGCAACCGTTAATTGTACTTGACTCTCTATGGCGACCGGCTCTTAAATTAGCCCGGGATGATATATCGGAATATGACGCGAATTTGTGAGTATCGCGGCGAACCTTTTCTCTTGAGCTCCTCGTGCCGGCGTCTTGAGAGATGATCTTCTTGGCGGGAATCCGTGCGCAGCACTCCCGCCAATCGTCGCTCCGAAATCCCGCAGATTCCGCCGATAAAGCCGATCGGATTTGGATGGTTGCGTCGATCACGTGTCGACGCGTGGGCGAGGCTTCGACTTCCGCAGGATGTCGAAGCCATGGGAGATTATCATGAAACATATCGCAGCAAGTGCGCTTGCAATCGCGTTGGCCTTGGGCGGCAGCGCCGCGTTGCCGACTTCGGCGGACGCCGGCTCGGCAGCCGCGACGGATCCCGTTCAGACGAGCAGCGCCGCGTCGGCGTTCGGATCCTATGACCCTTACGGCGACTTCAGCGCCGACAAGACCGCCAGCATCGAGGAGTTGTTCCTACCCTGGGAAGACGTCGATCTGACGACCCTTCCCTTGGCCGATGCCTATGCCCTTCAGCGAAACCGGTCGCTCTTGATCACCATCGAGCCTTGGACCTGGTCGAAGGATTGGCGCATCACCCCGAACGAACTGCGCGACGGCATATTGAGCGGCAGATATGACGCCAACATGCAGGCGATCTGCAACCTGGTGGGGGCCATGAAGAGCCCCGTCACCATTCGTTGGGCGCAGGAGATGGAAGACAAGAACGGCCGCTTCACCTGGGCCAACTGGGCTCCCAAGGATTGGATCGCCGCCTACAAGCGCGAGGTCGATCTCTGCCGCAAGGCTGCTCCGGCCGCCAAATACATGTGGTCACCCAAAGGTGAAGAGGGTCTGGAGAAGTACTACCCCGGCGACGACTATGTCGACGTCATCGGCCTGTCGGTATTCGGCCTGCAGAAAAAGGACAATGAAGAAGCCGGTCGTGACCGTACCTTCGCCGAGACGCTGAAGCCCGGATATGACCGCGTCGCGGGTTTCAACAAGCCGGTCGTGGTGGCGGAACTCGGTTATGTCGGCAAGCAGGAGTACGTCTCGCAGTGGGAGGCCGATTCCCGCAAATCCTATTCGGAGTTTCCGGCCCTGACCTCGGTGGTCTACTTCAACCAGAAGGAGGTGTGGCCATGGTTGGGTGGCTATGGGCTACCCGACTGGAGGGTTACTCAGCATGTCCTCCCCTAGGCGTACTCTGTCAGGGTCGAGTGCAAGCGTAAAAACTGAGTGTACGTAAATTGTAGGGGTGGGGTCGTGAAACGAATATTGGGGAATTCCATTGGAACGGCACTTGCCTGTTCCATAGCCGTCCTGGCTTTCCAGCTTCCGGCAACAGCCAAGACGGCGTCGCAAACCGCCGACCTGGCCATGAAGGCCGAGGCGGTGCCCGACGAGGGCATCTATCAGATGTACCAGAACCGTTCATGGCTCTGGGGTCGAAATGGTGCGGGCTATTTTGCCGCGCAGCGCCGTCAATTCAGCGCCTGGACTTCGGACAAGGGCAAGCGGGGTTACGGTGACGGCATCTGGTTCATTCCCGGCGGCGGCAAGGTTTGCTTCCGGGCAAAATGGCATGGCGCGGGAGGCGACTCCAACGCCCTCACCTGCTTCGAGCATCGTCAGGCCGGCCGGGTGATCTACCAGCGCAAATTACCGGATGGCGACTGGTACGTCTTCAGGAGTTCGCATCGCAACCTGGCGGACGAGTTCATGAAATTGAAACACGGCGACTACGTCAGCTGGAAACAGAAACGGATCAAGGCCCGCGACTAGAGCCTTTTCATCCGCGGCACATCGCTGACCAAAGCGCATCGTGTTGATGCGCTTTGGGTCTTTCTTTCATGCATGGCATCAAGCCTTGCGCTCCCAGCGGCGGTCCGATGTCTGCTGCCAGTAGGTCACGGCATGGCCCGCGTCCTTCATCGTCTTCCAATGCCCCCTCGCCGCCTCGACCTGGGCGGCGTCATGGCCATCGAACAGGAACACGGCACGCTCGTAGCCGGCAAGGTCGGACGGTACCGCGCCGTCGACCAGGAACCTTATCTTGGCTTCGTTGGGATTGCCGTCGCCGGTGGTCAACAGGATAGGCTGCTCGCCGGGATAAGCCTCGCGATCGGTCGCGTGCGCCAGGAAAGAATCATCGCGGAACGTCCATAGATGCTGGTCGAGTGCGTCGCGCCGTTCCTCGGTGCCGGTCTGCACCACGGCGCGCCAGCCACGATCGACGCTGCGCTCGAGCAGGCCTGGCAGCGCCTCCTCCAGGGTCGATTCGGTCAGATGGTAGAACAGCACGTCGGCCATGGATCGTGGTCAGCTCTCGTAGTGATCGCGCACCAGCCGGTCGAGCAGCCGCACGCCGAAGCCTGAGCCCCAGGACTGGTTGATCTCATTCGACGGCGAGCCCATGGCGGTGCCGGCAATGTCGAGATGCGCCCAGGGCGTGTCCTTGACGAAACGCTGCAGGAATTGCGCCGCTATGATGGCGCCGCCATAGCGGCCGCCAATGTTCTTCATATCGGCGTTCTTGGAATCGATCAGCTTGTCGTATTCGGCGCCGAGCGGCATGCGCCACAGCCGCTCCTGCGTCGCCTGCCCTGCCGCCGCAAGCCTGTCCGCCAATTCGTCATTGTTGGAGAACAGGCCGGCATAGTGGAGGCCGAGCGCGACCATGATGGCGCCGGTCAGCGTCGCCAGATTGACCATGAATTTCGGCTGGAAGCGGTCGTTGCAGTACCACAGCGCGTCGGCCAGCACGAGACGCCCCTCGGCGTCGGTGTTGAGCACCTCGATGGTCTGGCCCGACATCGAGGTGACGATGTCGCCGGGACGCTGGGCATGGCCATCGACGGCGTTTTCGACCAGGCCGATAATGCCGACGACATTGGCCTTTGCCTTGCGCGCGGCCAGCGCATGCATGAGGCCGGTCACGGCGGCAGCGCCACCCATATCCCCCTTCATGTCCTCCATGCCCGAAGCCGGCTTCATCGAATTGCCGCCGGTGTCGAAAGTGACGCCCTTGCCGACGAAAGCGATCGGGCCGTCCTTGGGCTTGCCGCCGTTCCACTGCATGACGGCCATGCGCGCGCCGCGGGGCGAGCCTTGCGCGACGCCGAGCAGCGAGCCCATGCCGAGCTTCTTCATCTCCTTCTCGGTCAGGATCTCGACCTTGACGCCGAGCGTCTCGAGTTCCTTGGCGCGAGCCGCGAACTCGACCGGTCCCAGTATATTTGCCGGTTCGTTGACAAGGTCGCGCGCCAGAAGCACGCCGTCGATCACCGCCTCGGCATCGGCGAAGGCTTTCTTGGCGCCTGCCGGGTCGGCGGTGTGGATGGTTATCTTGGCCGGCTTCTTCGGATCAGCCTTTGTGTCATCCTTGTCCTTGCCGGTCTTGTATTTGTCGAAGGAATAGCTGCGCAGGAGGATGCCTGCCGCAAGGTTGGCGGCGTCCTTGCCATCAATCGAAGCGCCGGCAAGGTCGAGCACCACGGCGACGTCGGTTGCCTTGCGCAGCGACGCCGCAATGGTGCCACCAAGTTTCAGCCAGGCATATTCATCGAGCCCCGCCGCCTTGCCCGCGCCGATCGCGACCAACCTGTCGAGCGACGCTCCTTCCGGCGCCAGTATCTCGACGACGCCGGCGAACTTGCCGGTGAATTCGGCCACCGGGAAGGCCCGTTCCAGCGTCTTGCCGGGATCGTAAGCCCTGGCCGCATCGCCCAGGCCGCCGTCATCCGCCGACAGCACGAAGACCGTGCCCTTCCGGTTCGCCGCCGTCTGCGGCGCGGCGAATTTTGCAAAGGCGATCGATGGTCTCGGGTTCATCATGTCCTGCTTTCGGGGATGGCGTGCGAAGCGTTTGAAGCGATCCGCGACATTTGGTCGTTTTCCGGCATTTGGCAAGACTTTGCCAAAATGGCTACCCATATGACAGTTGGAATCGATGGCGATTCGTCGCGGCACGGCCCCGCTTCATGCCGCAACCTGTTGTTAACCATCGATGTTCGTCCTTTCTTATCCATTCCCTCCGACACTCCGATCCATTGCGGCGCGCGACGTGGGACGGGAACCGGATCGCCTGCCTGATCGAGCCTATCGGAGCCAGTTGTGCGGGCGTCGCCGGGCAGCTACCCTTAGCGTGGTGGCATGATGCCGTTCGAGAAAATCGAGTAAAGCCTTCATGAAGGTCGTTGAACGCTACATCATGCGCCGCGCTTTCGTGGTCTTTCTGGCAGCGCTGGTCTGGACGCTGGCCATCGTGTGGACCACGCAGGTGCTGGCCAAGATCGACCTGGTTACCGACAGCGGCCAGTCGTCGCTGACCTTCTTCGAGGTCGCCGCGCTTATTCTTCCCTCGATCATTCCGATCGTCGTGCCTTTCGCGCTGGTGGTGGCGGTCGCACAGACACTCAGTGTCATGAATTCGGATTCCGAACTTGCCGTCGTCAACGCCGCCGGCGCATCGCGCTGGACGATCGTGCGGCCAATCATGCTTCTGGCCCTTGCGGCGAGCGTATTTTCCTTTGCGGTCGACAACGGCATCGACCCCTATGCGCGGCAGAAGAACCGCGCTTTGGTGGCGCAATCGCGCGCCGATCTGTTGTCGCTGATCATCCAGGAGGGCACATTCCGCAAGATTGAGGATGGGCTGTTCCTGCAGATTGGCGAGCGGCTTCCGGACAATCGGCTGGGCGGCATCTTCGTCGCCGATTCGCGCGAGGAAGGCGTCAATCTCGTCTACTATGCCAAGACCGGCAGCGTCGTCGAACGCGGCGGCGAAAAGGTGCTGATGATGAATGACGGCGTCATCCACCGCAAAACGCTGACCGGCGACCTCAGCGTCATCCGGTTCACCTCCTATGCTTTCGACATGTCGGCCTTCATGGCGGCGGCCTCCGAGGTGACGCTGCTGCCGAAGGACCAGACCACCCAGTACCTGCTCAATCCCAACGTCAACGACAAGCTTTATCAGCAGGCCCCTCAGCAATACCGGGCCGAGATCGACCAACGATTTTCGGAATGGCTGTATTCCATGGTGTTCGCGCTGATCGCTCTGGCGGTCGCAGGGGACGCGCGCTCGCATCGCGAGGCTCGCGTCAATCCTTTAATCACGGCCATCACCATATCCCTCTTCGTGCGCTGGCTGGGTTTCTTTGCCGCAAGCAAGGCCGATGAAGTGCCGCAATATGCCTACATGGTCTATGGCGTGCCCATAGTGGCCTCCGCGGTGGCGATCTGGTTCATCGTCTCCAACCGGACCATGGAACTGCCGGTGGCCTGGGCGGACTGGATGACAAATCTGGCCAGCCGAGTCGGCGACAGCTGGAACGCCCTCAAACTGCGCTGGTCCAGGCGCGGCACCTCAGGTCAGGGGATCGGCTGATGGGCTGGACGCTGGGTCGTTATTTCTTTTTCCGTTACGTGACGATCACGATCTGGTTCTTCCTTGGCCTGCTGGCGCTGGTGTTCCTGATCGATTTCACCGAGCTGTCCGGCCGCACCACCGGTCTGCCCGGCTTCACCTACGGAACGGCGGTGGCCATTTCAGGCCTTCGCATGCCGATGATCATGCTGCAGACCGTGCCGTTTGTCGGCCTGTTCTCGGCGATGGCAACTCTGGTTTCGCTCAACCGCCGCTACGAACTGGTCATCGCGCGGTCCGCCGGCGTTTCCGCCTGGCAATTCCTTTTGCCATGCTGCATCGGCGCGTTGCTGTTCGGCTTTGTGTCGGTCGGGCTCATCAACCCGCTGGCCGCGCATGCTTTCTCCTTGTCCGAACAGATCGAAACCCAGTTGCGCTCCGGCAAATCAAATACGGTTTCGGCCGACGCCGCCCCCTGGATTCGTCAGAAAACCAGCACCGGCGACACCATCATCGGCGCGCGGGCCATCCTCGACCAGGGCCTGGAGATGGCCGACGCAGTCTTTTTCGTCCTCGACCAGCAAGGCAACATCGTCGAGCGCAAGGACGCCGCGCGCGCTTACCTGCGGGACGGCTATTGGGAATTGCAGGATGTGAAGACCTTCAGGAACGGCACCATCCAGCCCGCGGCAAGCGATCGTGTGCCGACCAATCTGAAGCCTGAATTCGTGCAGGAGCGGCTGGCGCGCCCGGAGACCATCCCGTTCTACGACCTGCCCGGAAAAATCGAGGTTGCCCGTTCCTTCGGCCTCAAGGCAAATGCGTTTGCCATGCAGTTTGATTCGCTGGTGGCGTTGCCGTTCCTCCTCGTCGCCATGACGCTGATTGCGGCAACAGTTTCAATGCGATTTGCGAGGATGGGACAATCGGCAACGATGATTCTGGGTGGCGTCGTTGCCGGGTTTCTGCTTTATGTCGTTTCGGTGCTGGTGAAGGCATTCGGCGTGGCGGGGTTCGTGCCGACTGCCATAGCCGCCTCGGTGCCAGTCGTGGTAGCTATGTTCTTCGGGGTGACTTTCCTGCTATACAAGGAAGACGGCTAGTGAGGGAGGCGTTTTTGCCCAGCAGCAGGCAGGCCCATTTGGCGCGCCTTTATGCGGCGAGCGCCTTGGCGTGCCTGCTTGCCTGCGCCGTGCCGTTGCCTGCGTTGGCGCAGGAAGTCGGCAAGATGGCGACCAACGTTCCGTCCGGCTCGCAGATGCTGCTGGCGGCCGACACGCTGGTCTACAACAACGACAACCAGACGGTGACCGCCGTCGGTGGTGTGCAGATCGACTATGGCGGCAACCGCCTCGTCGCCCAGAAGGTCATATACGACCGCAACACCAAGCGGATGGTTGCCACCGGCAATGTTGAAATCGTCAACAGCGACGGCACCAAGATCAATTCGCAGCATATCGATATCACCGACGATTTCGCCGACGGTTTCGTCAATGCGCTGCGCGTCGAAACCATCGACAAGGCCTATTTCGCCGCTGAGAGCGCCGAGCGCATGGGCGGCGTGCTGACCACCTTCCACAATGGCGTCTACACCGCCTGCGAGCCGTGCGAAGACAAGCCAGACAAGGCTCCGACCTGGCGCGTGAAAGCCAGGAAGATCATCTGGAATGGCGAGAAGAAGACGGTTCGCTTCGAGAATGCGAATTTCGAATTCTTCGGCTTTCCGCTCGCCTATCTGCCGGCTTTCGAGATCGCCGACCCGACGGTGAAGCGCAAGAGCGGCTTCCTGATCCCGGGCATCAGCTACAACAGCCATCTGGGATACAGCGTCAAGGTTCCCTACTATTTCGCGCTTTCGCCGACATATGACCTGACGGTGTCGGGAAGCGGCTATACCAAACAGGGTTTCCTCGGTGAGGCCGAGTGGCGCCAGCGCTTCAACAATGGCGAATACAGTTTGAAGATCGCCGGAATTCAGCAGCGCGATCCGGACGCCTTCATCGACCGCGCCGGGCGCAACGTCAATTCGGGCACGGCGGGCGATCCCAACAAACTCCGCGGCATGATGGGCACGCAAGGGCAGTTCGCTATCAACGAACGCTGGAATTTCGGCTGGGATGTGCTGCTGCAGACCGACAAGAACTTCTCGAGCACCTACAACATCGACAAGTACAATGGCAGCACCCATCAGTCGACGGTCTACCTGACCGGGCTCAATGGCCGCAACTACTTCGATGTGCGCGCCATGCACTTCGATGTGCAGGAAAATACACTCAACAGCAATATTGCCGCGCGCAGCAACCAGCAGCCCTGGGTGCTGCCGTCGCTTGACTACGCCTATATCCCCGACGCGCCGGTGGCCGGCGGCCAGCTGTCGCTCAACGTCAACACGCGGGTCTTCCGCCGCGATGAACTCGACCAGACTTTCAACGTTCCTTACAATGCCGGCACGCCCGTGCAGCGCGTGCGCGGCATCGAAGGCGAATCCGGCCGCCTCACCACCGAGGCCGAATGGAAGCGGACGTTCGTAACCGACGACGGGCTGGTGCTGACACCGCTGCTGGCGCTGCAAGGAGACGTCGACTACGTCAACGCGTCATCGGGTTCGCTCGCGGCCGTCAACCAGATGGCGACCAATCCGCTGATAAATGCCAACGACGATATGCGCTCGTCGTTCGCCCGCTACATGGCAACCGCCGGGCTCGAGATGCGTTGGCCGCTGCTGTTTTCCATGGCCAGCGGCTCCAGCCACGTCGTCGAGCCGATGGCGCAGCTGTTCCTGCGTCCGAACGAACAATATGTCGGCGGCCTCGCCATTCCGAATGAAGACGCCCAGAGCATGGTGTTCGACGCGACCACCCTGTTCGAGCGCGACAAATTCTCCGGTTATGACCGCATCGAAGGCGGCTCGCGCGCCAATGTCGGCTTCCGCTACTCGGGCTCCTATATCAACGGCTGGGGCACCAATGCGATTTTCGGCCAATCCTACCAGATCGGCGGCGAGAACTCCTTCGCTGCGCCGGATCTGGTCAATGTCGGCGCCTATTCGGGCCTTCAGGACACCAAGTCCGACTATGTCGGCCTGTTTGGCATCAGCAGCCCGAACGGGTTCGCGGCTTCCGTCAGCGGCCGCTTCGACGAACAGACTTTCGAGGTTCGCCGCGCCGAGGTGAAGGCAGCCTATTCAGGCCTGCCGGTGTCGCTCAGCGCCAAGTACGCTTTCATCCAGGCCCAGCCGCTTTACGGTTTCACGACCGACAGGCATGAGGTGACACTCGGTGCGTCCACGCATCTTGCCGAAAACTGGCGCGTGTTCGGGACAGGAACCTATGATCTGCAGCAAAGCCTGCTGGTCAAGGACGGGGTCGGTTTCGCCTACAACGATTCCTGCTTCACCTATCTGATGACGTACTCGCAGTCGCGCGACCTGAACACCAGGGAAGTGACGCAGAGCATCGGCTTCAACCTGTCGTTCCGCACCCTTGGCGACTTCGGCTCGTCGACCAGCGCTATCGACACCATCCAGTAGCCGGCGAGACATCGTTTCGCCGCATAGGGCTGGCACGGATTCGCGCACCCGGAAGAGGACGAAATTGGGCGGAACCGGGATAGAATTGGGATGCTAACGATGAGGAAATACCTCTTTTCAGCAGGGTTCGCGCTGCTTGTGGCGGCGACATCCGTGTCGATGACGGTCATGACGCCGCCGGCTTTTGCCAGCGCGATCAAATACGTCGTCAACGACGTACCAATCACGTCGGGCGATATCGCGCATCGCGCCGCCTTCCTGAAGCTGCAGCGCAAGAAGGGCGATGCCGCCCAGGAAATGATCGACCAGACGCTGCGCCTTGCCGAAGCCAAGCGACTTGGCATACGCATCAGCGACGCTCAGGTCGAGGCGGCCTACCAGCGCTTTGCCACCAACAACAAGATGCAGCTCAGCCAGCTTGATGGCGTGATGGAAAAATCCGGCGTCGGCAAGGATCATTTCAAGGAATTCATCCGTGCCCAGATGGCCTGGAACCAGGCTTTGAGCGCGCGTTACCGTTCCGGTGAAGGCGGCAGCGTGACCGAGCAGGATGCGGTCAGGCGCATGCTCGACAAGGGCGGGGCCAAACCGAGCGCCACCGAGTACATGCTGCAGCAGGTCATCTTCGTCGTCCCGGCATCTGAACGCAGCGCGACGCTGGCCAAGCGCAAGCGCGAGGCCGATGCCATGCGCGCCCGCTTCAACGGCTGCAACACGACGCGCGAATTCGCCAAGGGCCTGCTCGACGTCACCGTTCGCGATCTGGGCCGGGTGCTGGCGCCGCAACTGCCGCCGGACTGGGCCGAGCAGATCAAGGCGACCAAGGTCGGTGGCGCGACCACCACGCGCGAGACCGAGCGTGGCGTCGAGTTCATCGGCATCTGCTCGTCGCGCGAAGTGTCCGACGACAAGACGGCCCAGATGGTGTTCCAGAGCGAAGGCTCCAGCGACAAGGCCGCCGACGAACTCAGCAAGAAATATGTCGACGAGCTGAAGGCGAAAGCCCGCATCGTCAAGCGCTGACGTGAAGAGCGCAATGACCGCGCTGGCGCTAAGCGTCGGCGATCCGTCCGGCATCGGCCCCGAAATCGCCATCGCCGCCTTCCTGGCGCGCGAGGCGGTCGCCCTGCCCGCCTTTTATCTTTTGGCCGATCCGGCGCTGATCGCCTCACGGGCAAGCCGGCTGGGCGTGTCGTTGCCGATCGTCGAGACGACACCGGCACAGGCGGCGCAGGCTTTCGCCCGCACCTTGCCGATCGTTCCACTGGCGGCCCGGTTCATCGACAGACCCGGCCGGCCGGATCCGGCCAACGCGGCCGGAACCATCGAGGCGATCGATCGCGCTGTCGCCGCCTGCCTTGCCGGCGACGCCGCCGCCGTGGTCACCTGTCCGATCGCCAAGAAGCCGCTCTATGATGCCGGTTTCCGCTTTCCCGGCCATACCGAATATCTGGCGCATCTGGCGGCCCGGCACAGTGGTGTCCAGGCAATGCCGGTCATGATGCTGGCAGGCCCGGACCTTCGCACGGTTCCCGTCACCATCCACATCGCCCTGGCCGAGGTGCCGAAGGCCCTGACCACAGCACTGATCGTCGCGACAGCGCGCATCACCGCGGCCGACCTCGCCGGCCGCTTTGGCATCGCCAGGCCGAGGCTGGCCATTGCCGGCCTCAATCCGCATGCCGGCGAAGGCGGTTCGATGGGCTTGGAGGACGAGCATATCGTGCGGCCGGCGGTCGACATCCTGCGCGCCGAGGGCATCGATGCTTTCGGCCCCCTGGCGGCCGACACGCTGTTCCATGCGCGGGCGCGGGCAGGCTACGATGCTGCACTTTGCATGTATCACGACCAGGCGTTGATCCCGGCCAAGACGCTGGCCTTCGACGATGCGGTCAACGTCACGCTCGGCCTGCCTTTCATCCGCACGTCGCCAGACCATGGCACCGCCTTCGATATCGCCGGCAAGGGCATTGCACGGCCGGACAGCCTGATCGCCGCATTGAAGCTCGCCAGAACGCTCGCCGACACCGACAAAAAGGCCGCGGCCGCATGAGCGCCTCCGTTTGGGGTCCTAACGCATGAGCATCGACGGGCTGCCGCCGTTGCGCGATGTCATCGAGCGCCATGGGCTGCAGGCGAAAAAGGCGCTCGGCCAGAACTTCCTGCTCGACCTCAATTTGACCGGCAAGATCGCCCGCAGCGCGGGCGACCTGACAAACACCACGGTGATCGAGGTTGGTCCTGGCCCCGGCGGCCTGACAAGAGCGCTGCTTTCCAACGGCGCCCTCCGGGTTGTCGCCATCGAGCGCGACGAGCGCTGCCTGGCGGCATTGGCCGAAGTCTCCGCTCACTATCCCGGCCGGCTGGAGGTGGTTTCCGGCGATGCGCTGAAAACCGACTTCGCCGCCCTCGCCTCCGCGGCCGCCGGAGCCAGCGGTCAGGTACGGATCGTGGCCAATCTGCCCTACAACATCGGCACTGAATTGCTCGTGCGGTGGCTGACGGTCGTGGACTGGCCACCCTTCTACGCCTCGATGACGCTGATGTTCCAGCGTGAGGTTGCCCGGCGCATCGTCGCCGAGCCGGGCAGCGACGCCTATGGCAGGCTTGGGGTGCTGGCCGGCTGGCGCACGAAGGCCAGGATCGCCTTCGACGTGCCTCCCCAGGCCTTCACGCCGCCGCCCAAGGTGACCTCTTCGGTGGTGCATCTGGAGCCGCGCGTGACGCCCCTGCCCGCTGACGTCAAGAAACTCGGCCGCGTCACCGAAGCCGCCTTCGGCCAACGCCGCAAGATGCTGCGGCAGAGTGTGAAGAGCCTCGGCGGCGAGGCCTTGCTGGAGCGTGCGGGCATAGATCCGACCCGCCGCGCCGAAACGCTCAGCGTCGAGGAATTCGTCAGGCTGACCAATTCTGTTTAGCGCCGGTCTGGAATTGCGACGATGCAGGAATAGATAGTCCGGCGAGCATGCCGGAGAAACCTAAATGCCTGCCTATATCATTTCCGATGTCACCATCCGCGACCAAGACGCATTCCAGACATACCGCTCGCGTGCCGCGGCTTCCATTGCCCATTATGGCGGGCGCTATCTCGTACGCGGTGGCCAAGTGGATACGCTGGAGGGCGAGTGGCATCCCACACCGCTGATCGTTGTCGAATTTCCTGACATTGAGCAGGCACGGCGCTGGTACGCATCCGCCGAGTATGCTGCAGCGCTGGATGTGCGCGACGCCGCGCTCAGCCGCCATCTGATCCTGGTCGACGGCATGGCGGCCTGACGCCAATCAGACGGTTTTCTCGTCCAGCAGCCCTGAGACGAAATCGAAGAGACCTGGCCGACGGTCGCGCCGCAATCGTTCGGCGACAACAATACCGCGCACCTCGGCGAAGGCGCGGTCGAGATCGTCATTGACGATGACGAAATCATATTCCTTCCAGTGCTCGATCTCGTTGCGGGCATTCTTCAGCCGCGTCTCGATCACCGCTTCCTGGTCCTCGGCGCGTCGCTTCAGGCGGGCCTTCAATTCCTTCATCGATGGCGGCAGGATGAAGATCGAGACGATGTCGGCGCGCATCTTCTCCTTCAGCTGCTGTGCGCCTTGCCAGTCGATGTCGAACAGCATATCGCGGCCCTGCGCCAGCGCCAGTTCCGCGGGCTCGCGCGGCGTCGCATAGCAATTGCCGTGCACCTCCGCCCACTCGAGCAGCGCATCGGAATCACGCAACCGTTCGAACTCGCGCATGGTGCGGAAATGATAATGGACACCCTCGATCTCTGAGCCGCGGCGCGGTCTGGTGGTGACCGAGACCGACAATTCGAGGCTGGAATCGCTTTCCAGGAGGTTGCGCGCGATCGTCGACTTGCCGGCCCCGGATGGCGACGACAGGACGAGCATCAGCCCCCGGCGGCGGATGCGGGATCCCAAATCCCTGGGAACCATCGGTTCCTTGGCGACCATCGGCTACTCCAGATTCTGGACCTGTTCACGAAACTGGTCGACCACCGCCTTCAGCTCCAGCCCGATCGCGGTGACGGCTGCGGCGTTCGACTTCGAACACAGCGTATTCGATTCGCGGTTAAATTCCTGTGCCAGAAAATCGAGCTTCCGGCCGACGGCGCCGCCGCCCTCAAGCAGCGCCCGGCCAGATGCGACATGCGTCTTCAGCCGATCGATCTCTTCGCGAATATCAGCCTTGGTGGCGAGGAATGCCGCCTCCATGTGCAGCCGGCTCGCATCCAGATTGACGGACGCGTCGATCAGCAGCCTGACCTGCTCGGCTATGCGTTCACGGATCGCCGCCGTCTCGCGGGACGGATCCGCCTCCGCGCGCAGCGTCAGTGCCTCGATGGCGTCGATGTGGCCAGACAGCAGCAAAGCCAGGGCCGCACCCTCGCTTTGCCGTGCCTGCTCGAGTCCTTTCAGCGCGACGTCGAGCGCAGCCATGATGGCGCTGTCGAGCGCGGCGCGCGCCTCTTCGGTTTCCACGGTTTCGGGAATGTCGAGCACGCCACGCAGCGACAGCAACCCGTCTGCCGTCGCGGGAGCAACGCCGAACTGTTCCTGCAGCCGCTTGGCGAGACCCGCAAGGTCCTTCAGGAACGCCTCGTTGACGACGGGTTGCGCCTGCGTGCCGGCGGCGCGGCCAATGGTCAGCGTCGCCTGGAAATTGCCGCGGGCAAAACGCTTCTGCAGCGTTTGCCTGACCGCCGGTTCCAGCCGCTCGAAACCTTGCGGCAGCCGCAGCCGCACCTCGACGCTCTTGCCGTTGACGGACTTGACCTCCCAGGCGATCGAGGTCCCGTCATGCTCGGCGACCGCACGCGCAAATCCGGTCATGCTCTGTAAATTCATGTCGCCTGCACATCCCTGGCGCATCACCCCGAAACCAGTTTCCGGACAGGGCAAGTGCTGTTTGAAAATAACCCCGCCGTAGGTGCGTCGAAATCGGACGCGTGGCGTTCCTTCAAATGTCAGGCTGTCGCCTTTCGGGCAATGCCTTTCTTCGCCTATTGGGCATCGCCCGCATCGCCGCCGGCGTCGCCATTGTCGCCACCAGTGCTGCCGTCGGCAGGTTTGTCGGTAGCAGGCTTGTCGGCGTTGCCGTTTGCACCAGCGGGAGCGGCGGCCTTGGCCGCGTCATCGGCCTGCTTCTTCTGCAACGCACGATATCGGGCGACGTTCTCATTGTGCTCGTCGAGCGTCGCAGCAAAGACGTGACCGCCCGTGCCGTCGGCGACAAAATAGAGATCGTCGGTCTTCGATGGATTGGCCACGGCCTCAAGCGCTGCGCGGCCCGGATTGGCAATGGGCGTCGGCGGCAGGCCGTTGATCATATAGGTATTGTAAGGCGTCTGCTTCTGGATGTCCGACTGGTAGATCGGGCGGTCAGCGGGCTTTCCCTTGCCGCCGAACAGACCATATATGATGGTCGGGTCGGATTGCAGGCGCATGCCCTTGGCCAAGCGGTTGAGGAAGACGGCGGCGACGCGCGAACGCTCGTCACCCTTACCGGTTTCCTTCTCGACGATCGAGGCCAGCGTGACGAAGTCCTCGATATTGGCCAGGGGCAGGTCCGGCGCGCGCCGCTGCCAGACCTCGTCGACCAGTTTCTTCTGGTCGGCCACCAGCTTGTCGATCATCTGCTGACGCGTCGCACCGCGCGTGAAGCGCAGCGTGTCGGTGGCAACGCTGCCCTCGGGAGGCGTTGTCGCCGGCATGTCGCCGCTCAAGGCGGGTTCATCGGCGATACGCTGCAGAGCCTGCTCAACCGTCAGCCCTTCAGGAATGGTCAGCGAGTACATCACCGACTTGCCGCTTTTCAAAAGCTCCATGATGTCGCGCATGGATGCCCGGGGCTTGATTTCGTATTCGCCGGCCTTGAGCGCGGAATCGTTGCCGAAAGCACGCACGCCAAGGCGGAAGACGCGGGCGTCGCTGATCAGTCCACGGCGCTCAAGCTGGTCGGCGATGTCCTGGACGCCGGTGTTCGGCTTGACCAGGAAGGTGTCGCCATTGGCCGATGGACCGGGTTCAGTGAATTCCTGCTTGCCGAAGTAAAGTGCCGCGCCCGCGGCCAGAACCATCAGCATCACCAGGGAGATGACGAAGTTCATGAACACCACGACCTGGCTGCGCGAAGCGCGCGAGCGCTTCGGCGGCGGCGTTCCGGCTTCCGGCCGCAAGGCCTCGCTGGCTGTCTTCGGCACGATCGGTCCGGTATTGTTCGCCGGCCGTTGCCCGACTTCTCCATTGCCCGCCGGATTTGTGGTCATCTCGCCCTACCGTTTGATCTCTCAACGAATCCCCTGCGGCAGAGTAGGGGCGAATATGGCAAAATTGACGACATGCCGAAGCATCGCCCGGCAGCCGGACGATCAGCCATTGTAGCGCTGGAACACAAGCGAAGCGTTTGTACCGCCGAAGCCGAAGGAATTGGAGAGCGCCACGTCGATCTGGCGGGAGCGAGGCTTGTTCGGCACCAGGTCGATCGCGGTTTCGCGCTCCGGGTTGTCGAGATTGATGGTCGCGGGCGCGACATTGTCCCTGATCGCAAGGATCGAAAAGATCGCTTCGGCGGCACCCGCCGCTCCCAGGAGATGGCCGATCGACGACTTGGTCGACGACATCGAAATCTTCGACGCGGCATTACCGACAAGCCGCTCGACTGCGCCGAGTTCGATCGTGTCGGCCATGGTCGAGGTGCCATGCGCGTTGATGTAGTCGACATCGGCGGGCGCAAGCCTGGCCCGGTTCAGCGCCGCGGTCATGCAACGGAAAGCGCCATCGCCGTCTTCAGCCGGTGCGGTGATGTGATAGGCATCGCCGGTGAGGCCGTAGCCGGTCACCTCGGCATAGATCTTGGCGCCACGCGCCTTGGCATGCTCGAGTTCTTCCAGCACCACAACGCCGGCGCCCTCGCCCATGACGAAGCCGTCGCGGTCACGGTCATAGGGACGCGATGCCGTTTGCGGCGTGTCATTTCGCTCGGTCGACAGCGCCCGGCAAGCAGCGAAACCGGCGATTGACAGCCTTGTCACCGGCGCCTCGGCACCGCCGGCGACCATGACGTCGGCATCGCCCCACATGATCAGGCGGGCCGCATCGCCAATGGCGTGCGCACCGGTCGAGCAGGCCGTGACCACGGCATGGTTCGGGCCTTTCAGCCCGTGCCGGATCGAAACCTGGCCGGAGACGAGATTGATGATCTGGCCGGGGATGAAGAAGGGGCTGATGCGGCGCGGACCGCGCTCCTTGAGGATTATCGCGTTCTCGGCAATGCCCTCGATGCCGCCGATGCCGGAACCGATGAGCACGCCTGTGGCGCATTGTTCTTCGTGGGTCTTGGGCTCCCAGCCGGAGTCCTTCAGCGCTTCGTCGGCGGCCGCAATCCCGTACAGGATGAAGTCGCCGATCTTGCGCAATTCCTTCGGCTCGAGCACGGCCTCGGGATTGAAGGTGGCATTGCTGCCGTCACCACGCGGAATGACGTGGGCGATCTTGCAGGCAAGATCCTCCACCTCGAACTCGGTGATGCGCTTGGCCGCGCTGCGGCCGGTCAGAAGTTCCTTCCAGCTGTGCTCGAAGCCCATGCCGAATGGCGACAACAACCCAAGGCCCGTGACGACGACACGCCTCATCGCAGGTCCTCCCCAGTGATGACTGCGGAAAGCGTCAGGCCGAAGCCTTGTCGATGTACTTCACCGCATCGCCGACGGTCAGGATGGTCTCGGCTGCGTCATCGGGAATTTCCACGCCGAACTCTTCTTCGAACGCCATGACGAGTTCGACCGTGTCGAGGCTGTCAGCGCCCAGATCATCGATGAAGCTCGCCTGCTCCGTCACTTTGTCGGCATCGACGCCAAGGTGCTCGATGACGATCTTCTTGACGCGCTCTGCGGTGTCACTCATTTGGGGCATCCTCGTCTTTTGTTTGTCTGTCTTCGTTAGCGGGCAGAATGCCGCTAATCAAGCTGAAAGATGGTCCTGCCGGAAACGCAACGGCCACGAACCGGTTTTTGCCCGAACCGCCGGGTTGCGGGCCGCATTACACGAAAAATGGCTGAGGTCCAAGGTGAAATGGTCTCTTTTCACAGGCCCGCCATATCCGTCAAATCATGGCCATGCCGCCATTGACATGGATGGTCTGGCCGGTGACGTAGGCGGCTTCGTTGGAGGCGAGGTAGGCGACGGCGGACGCCACTTCAGCACCCGTGCCCATGCGGCGCGTCGGTATCGCCGCCATGATCGCCTCTTTCTGCTTGTCGTTGAGCTTGTCGGTCATGGCCGATTCGATGAAGCCCGGAGCAACGCAGTTGACGGTGATGTTACGGGTAGCGATCTCCTGCGCCAGCGATTTGGAGAAGCCGATCATGCCGGCCTTTGAGGCGCAATAGTTGGCCTGGCCGGGATTGCCTGTCACGCCGACCACGGAGGTGATGTTGATGATGCGGCCATGGCGGCGGCGCATCATCGGATGGGTGAGTTCGCGCGTCAGCCGGAAAACGGCAGTCAGGTTGACCTCGAGCACTGAGTCCCAATCGGCGTCCGACATGCGCACGAACAGGCCGTCCTTGGTGATGCCGGCATTGTTGACCAGTATGTCGACGCCTTCGAGTTCGGCCTCCGCCTTCTGGCCGAGCGCCTTGACTTCGTCGCGGTTCGACAGATTGGCCGGAAACAGCTTGACCCGGTCGCCGAGTTCGCCTGCCAAGGCCTCCAGTTTCTCGATGCGGGTGCCGTGCAGGCCGACAATGGCGCCTTGCGCATGCAGCACGCGGGCAATCGCCTCACCGATGCCTCCGGATGCGCCGGTGACGAGCGCCTTGCGGCCGGTCAGTTCGAACATTTTCGTCTCCTGATCTGAGAAAACACCCTTCACACGGGTGGGGTCAAATCGCCAGTGGATTATGCGAATGTGGCCAGGGCGGCCTCGACATCGGCCGGCGTGCCGACGGCAGATGTCGCGATGTCGCGGTTGATGCGCCGTGCCAGGCCCGACAGCACCTTGCCGGCGCCGATCTCGTAAAGCGTGGTGACGCCGTTGGCGCCGAACCATTCTACCGTTTCGCGCCAGCGCACGCGGCCGGTGATCTGCTCGACCAGGCGCCGGGCGATCTCTTCGGGATCGCTGGTCGGGGTCACCGTGACGTTGGACAGCACAGGCACCGCCGGCGCATGCTTCGTCACACCGGCGAGCGCGTCGCGCATGATATTGGCCGCCGGCGCCATCAGCGCCGAATGGAAGGGTGCCGAGACCTGCAGCATCAGCGCCCGCTTGGCGCCCTTTTCGGTGCACAATTTGGCGGCCAGTTCGACTGCGGCCTTGGCGCCGGAAATGACCAGCTGGCCGCCGCCATTGTCGTTGGCGATCTGGCAGACCTTGCCGGAGCCTTGCGCAGCCTCGGTGCAAGTGGCTTCGACATCCGCCTGCTCCAGTCCGATGATGGCCGCCATGGCGCCTTCGCCGGCCGGCACAGCCGCCTGCATGGCATTGCCGCGAATGCGCAGCAACCGAGCCGCATCGGCGACGGAAACGAAACCGGCGGCGGCAAGGGCCGAATATTCGCCCAGCGAATGGCCGGCGACATAGGCGACCTTGTCCTTCAACGAGAAACCGCGCGCTTCCAGCGCCCTGATCGCCGCCAGCGAAACCGCCATCAGCGCCGGCTGCGCGTTGGCCGTCAGCGTCAAGGTCTCTTCCGGACCTTCCCATATCAGCTTCGACAGGTTTTCGCCGAGCGCGTCGTCGACTTCCTGGAAGACCCTGCGCGCCTCGGGAAAGGCGTCGGCGAGATCCTTGCCCATGCCGACAGCCTGGCTGCCTTGTCCCGGAAAGGTGAATGCGACGGCCATGCGTGGCTCCCGAAGACTGGTTTTACTTGACCTGATAACACGAATTTTCCCTGCCTGTGGCGCAAGGCAGGCCGCCAAGTCAAGCCCGGTTCAACCCGGCCCCAGTTCCGAACCGTACGCCGAGTGCCTGTTCCGAAAGGGCTTTTTGGCGATCACTCCTGATGAAAACCGCTCACGAATCGTTCGCTGGCTCTTCTTATTTCCGCCACAGGCGCTAGCTTTGCGTGACAATTATATGACAATCGCGTGACTTGGGTTGTCGCCGGGTGGGAAGTTAAAGTGGCAAAGAGTTCAAAACGCGCCAGCAAAGCTGCGCCTCAATTCCTGGAAGACGATCCGTCCACCGGCTATTTGCCGGGCCGGAGATGGCCGGTCGTCCGTTACGGGCTGATAAGCCTGGCGATCTCCGCCATCCTGGTGTTCGCCATCGAATTGATCGTGCGCGGTGACGTCGCCGGCACCGTTTTATTCTTCCTGCAGCCGCTCAAGCCGGGCTGGACCACCATCGTCGTGTTCGCGCTGATCCTCATCGGTCTCGACGCCGTTCTGGGACGCAGCCATCAGAGCCTGATGATCGTCGGGCCCTTGACGCTGGCGCTGGCCTTTGTCGGCCATCAGAAATCGCATTATCTCGGCGATCCGCTCTACCCGACTGACTTTCTCTACGCTCGCCAGATCTTCGCGCTGCTGCCGCTTCTGGTGCGTGACCGGCCGATGACCGCGCTCGCCATGGTCGCCGGCATCATCGCCGGCCTGTCGCTGCTCGTCTATGGCTGGCGGCTGTGGCGCCGCAAGGTTCCAGCGCTCAGCCACAAGGGCCGCCTTGCCCGGCTGACGCTGGCGGTGCCGCTGCTCGCCTTCTTCGTCTCGATCATGGACTATGCCACCTTCTCCTGGACCAGGGATCGGCTGCAGATCATCCCGATCATGTGGGACCAGAAGGAAAACTACGCCTCCAACGGCTTTGCGCTCGCCTTCGCGCTCAACGTGCCGATGGCGCATGTCTCGGCACCGCCGGGCTATACGGACAAGGCGATCAAGGCGATCGACCGGCCGCAGACGACGGCCTCGGTGCCCGATGAAAAGCCCGACATCATTATCGTCATGAGCGAATCCTTCTGGGATCCGACCAGGCTGCCCGGCGTCACCATCACGCCGGATCCCATTCCCACCGTGCGGGCATTGCGTTCCGGTTCGATGTTCTCGCCTGAATTCGGCGGCATGACCGCCAACATCGAATTCGAGGCGCTGACCGGCTTTTCCAACGCTTTCCTGCCGGCTGGCAGCATCCCCTACCAGCAATATGTGCGCACGCCGACGCCTTCCATGGCGACCTTCCTGAAAAGCGAGGGCTACAGCGCGCGTGCCATACATCCCGGCACCAACTGGTTCTGGAACCGTGGCGCGGTGTACGCCGATTTCGGCTTCAACGATTTCAAGTCGGAAGAGACGCTGCCGCCCATGGAAAAGCGCGGTCCGCTGGCATCCGACGCGGCGATGACGGACGAGATCATCCGCGAAGCCGACGCCAGCAACGACCCGGTGTTCTTCTTCGCGGTCAGCCTGCAAAACCATGGCCCCTATGAACCGAACCGCTATTACAACCCGACCCACGCGGTTCAGGCGCCGATCAGCCAGTGGGCGCGCGACTCGCTGTTGAGCTATGCGGAGGGTTCAGCCGACGCGGACCGGGGCCTTGAACGGCTGATCGAATGGGCCAAGAAGCGGGAGCGGCCGACGATTGTCGCCTTCTTCGGCGACCATCTGCCGCCGCTCGGGCCGGTCTATGTCGAGACCGGCTTCCTCAAGGACAATGTCGCGCCGCGCAAGGAGCCGACGCCGCAGGCCGCCCTTGACCATCACGAAACGCCACTGATCATCTGGTCGAACCGGTCCGGTCCGGTCGCGAACCTCGGCACGGTGAGCCCGGCATTCCTGCCCTATCATATCCTGACTGCCGCCGGCATCACCCATCCCTACTATACGGGCTTCCTGGGCGAGATGCGGGAGCGCTACCGCGTCGTCGACCGCAACCTGCTTCTGACCCCGGCCGGCGAGGCCACGCCCGACTGGTCGCGCCAGAAGGAGATCGACCCGGCGATCCGCGATTTCCGGCTCATCCAGTACGACATGATGTTCGGCAAGCGCCACGCGGCGCCCGACTTCTTCCCCGAGACGGTCGACAAGGGTGTCGCCCACACGAGTTGATCAGCCGACCCATCGGGTTCAGCCTGGACCTGGCGGAGCGAACACTCAATTCGTCAGTTGCAGCCTTGAGAACTTGTTGGCGATCTGCTGGAAAACGTCCGGCAGCTTGGCCGGGTCGTTGACGGCATAGTAGCCGCTCGGGTCCGAGGCACACGCACTGTAAAGCGCGCGGTTGGCGGCAGTGTCGGATTGCAGCACCATGGTGTAGATTTGCACGCCCTCGTTCTTCAATTGCGTGCAGACGCTTTTGGTCCAGCCGTCGACATTGCGCGCCGCGGCGGCCTGGTCGTCCGATCCGAAACGGCCACCCGCCAGATAACCATAGGATGTGTAATCGGACTTCGTCGGCTGTTCGCTGGCGCCATAGACGACGTTCTCGCCGTCGGTGAGCAACAGCACGATCTTGCTGATGCCGCTTGTCTTCCACGGCGCTGCATCGGTGTAGGGCGCGGCGGGCGACAGCACCCGCATGCCCCACGACAGGCCTTCGGAGACATTGGTTCCCGAACCGTTCCACTCGGTCATCTCGCTTGCTGCCTTGCGCAGCTTGTCGAAATCGTCGGTCAGGGGGACGATGGGTGTCGGGCAAGCGCGGTTCGGGCCGACGGTGATGGCGGAACCCGTCTCGGTGATGAGCTCCTTGGTCGGCGCAACGTATTTGGCCACCTTTTCCTTGGCACCCTTGTCGCCCGGTGGCACAGGGTCGGCCAGACTGCTGAGATCGATACCGAGACGGTTGCCTTTCAGTTTGGCGACCTTGGTGTTGTCGCTGACGTCGTCGAGATAGGAATTGTTGTAGTATTTGGCCGCATTGCCATAGGAGCTAGATGGCTTTTGGGCACCTTCCGGATCGTCCGGCGCAAAATACGGAACGAACAGCGTGTCGGGCTTGTCCGGGTCGGGTGGGGTATCGGAAATGTTATAAGCGCCCGGGCGCGCCTCGACACAGCCCTTCCATCCGGTGCCGTTCCATCCGGCCGCGGTCCATCCGGTGTCCTTGAGTTGCTTGAAAAGCGCCATATGATTGGGACGCTTGCCGTCGATGACGGGGAAATTGACGCCGTTGGTGGAAGACTTGCCGTCCATGTCGATCCAGGACGGGTCGAATTCATCGCCATTGACGTTGACGGCCGTGACGAACGGAACCAGGGAGGCGCGAATCTGGCGCGTCGGCGATTTTGTCGCCTCGAGTGTGTCCAGCAGGGACTTCGTTGCCGTCCTCAACGCCGTCATGCGGGCACCGGCCATCGAGCCGGTATTGTCCAGCACCAGCACGACTTCGAGCTGATTGTTCGATTCGACCGCCGAGGCATCGACGGCGATGTGTCTGTTCCGGCCGAACAGGAAACCGAAGTTCAAATTGACGTCGGCCGACGCAACCGCCTTGGTCTTGATGAAGTTGACGCCCCTGTCGACGGTCAGCGTCGCCTGCGCGTTGGCGAGTTCGCCATGCCCGGCGATGTTGGCCTGAAAATAGCGATCGAAGGCATCGGTGCGGCTAATGTCGAGGTCGCCGAGATGCGAGGAGGCAAGATTTGCGGCGTCGAGCGCGTTCTGCAGGTTGCTCTTGGCCCGCATGACGGTGGACACGTCGACCGCGAAGGCCACGGCCGACAGGATGGCCGGCAGCCCGAGCCCCATCAGCAGCGCGAAATTGCCGCTCTTCGAGCGCCCGAACCTGTTGAGAAGCATCCTTACCCCCGAAAATGCTTACCGCTTGATCTGCGCGGATCGCCCGGGTTTTTGCGCCTTCCATGATGAATCGACCGTTGACGGCGAGGGCGCAACCTGCACAACCTGACATTGTGGTTAAGGGCCGGTTGCCGGAAATCACCAGGCCATTCCGGCGCTGCCGCCTGATTTTCCGGCGCCCTGCGACATCGGGATCGCCGCCTGCCCTTGCCTTATCAGTGGATTGCTGTATAGACGCCGCCAATCTGCCGGTCCCAGCTGGGGGCTGAACGGAGGGCCGGAGGTTTTATCAAAGCCTTCGTGTGAAGCCAGAAGGGCTTCCGCCTCCCGTGTCTCCGCTCTCGACCGTCTCGTCATGCTCCTTTCTTCCCTGCCCCTTTAACCGGGACAAGCGGGTCAGAGAAGTTGCAGAGGCTTTTGCCGCCGGGAACCGGGAGAGAAACGAAGAAAGGCACGAAGACATAATGGCTCTTTACGAACATGTGTTTCTTGCCCGGCAGGACCTCTCGCAGCAGCAGGTCGATGCGCTTGTCGAACAGTACAAGGGCGTCATCTCCGCGAATGGCGGGTCCGTCGGCCGGGTCGAGAACTGGGGATTGAAGTCCCTCACCTACCGGGTCAACAAGAACCGGAAGGCCTACTACACGCTCATGGACCTCAATTGCCCGCCGGCAGCGCTCAACGAAATGGAGCGCCAGATGGGTCTGTCCGAGGACGTCCTGCGTTTCCTGACCATCAAGGTCGAGGCGCATGAGGAAGGTCCGTCGGCCATGATGCAGAAGCGCGAAGAGCGCTCCGAGCGCGGCAGCTTCGGCGACCGCGACCGTGGCGATCGTGGCCCGCGTTCGTTCGGCGACCGTGATCGCGGCGACCGTGGCGATCGTCCGCCGCGTTCGTTCGGCGACGCCGGTGGCGATCGTGGTCCGCGCCGTCCGCGCGAAGGCTTTGAAGGGGGTGCAGAATAATGATCGACATCAACCAGATCCCGACCCGGCGCCCGTTCCATCGTCGCCGCAAGACCTGCCCGTTCTCCGGCGCCAACGCGCCCAAGATCGACTACAAGGACGTGCGTCTGCTGCAGCGCTACATTTCCGAGCGCGGCAAGATCGTGCCGTCGCGCATCACCGCCGTCAGCCAGAAGAAGCAGCGTGAACTCGCCAAGGCGATCAAGCGCGCCCGTTTCCTCGGCCTGCTGCCCTACGTGGTCCGCTAATTCTCCCGAACGGGCGGTTCGCCGCCCGTTCCTCTCACCGGCCATGACGGGCATGACCGGTTCAGCCATCAAATCCCGAGTTGAGGTCAAGGCCTCTAACTGCCGCGACAGGCAGGACAGCGACACCGGCGCTCAAGGCGCTCAAGCTTCCTGACCTGTTCCCAGAGAATTCGGCGCCTGCCTTCATGGACGGACGCCAACCAAAAGGAACAAAACCATGGAAGTCATTCTTCTCGAACGCGTTTCCCGCCTCGGCCAGATGGGCGATACCGTCAAGGTCAAGGACGGCTTTGCCCGTAATTTCCTGCTGCCGCAAGGCAAGGCGCTGCGCGCCAACGAAGCCAACAAGAAGAAGTTCGAGGGCCAGCGCGCCCAGCTCGAGGCCCGCAATCTCGAGCGCAAGTCGGAAGCCAGCCAGGTCGCCGAAAAGCTCGACGGCAAGAGCTTCATCGCCGTGCGCTCCGCCGGTGAAACCGGCCAGCTCTACGGTTCGGTGTCGACGCGCGACATCGCCGAGCTGCTGACGGCGGAAGGTTTTTCGGTCAACCGCAACCAGATCCTGCTCAACCAGCCGATCAAGACCATCGGTCTCACCAATGTGGCGATCGCGCTGCATCCGGAAGTCGAAGTCACCGTCACGCTCAACATCGCCCGCACGGCCGACGAAGCCGAGCGCCAGGCCAAGGGCGAGACGCTGACCACCGCCGAAGCCATCTATGGCGACGACATCAACGACAATGCGCGGCCGGAAAACTTCTTCGATCCGAATGCCGAATTCGACGGCGGCGAAGACAACGCCTGATCGCGTACGGCAAGCGAGGGAGCAGCGCTCCGATCACTTTGTCTTAATCCAGCCGTTCTGGACCAATGCCCGGGCCTCTCGCCCGGGCATTTTTGTGCCAAAAGGAACTTTCCGAACCCCCATATATTGTTGCAGAATTAAGGCAGCCAGTCTGACCGTGAGGGGACATTTGGTTATGAACATTCTGCTGAAGCGCGTTCTCGACCGCCTGGTGCGCACGGGCAATCTCAAGGTAACCGGGCCAAAAGGCTTGACAGTCATCTTCGGCGACGGCACCGGCGAGCCGGTGCACATGCACATCAAGACCCGGCATGCCGAACGCGCCATCACCTTCGATCCGATGCTGGCGGTGCCTGAATCCTACATGGACGGCGAGCTCGACATTCTCGAAGGCGGCGTGCTCGGACTGATGCGCATCGCCTTCCAGAACATGGGCAGCGGCGGCATCGACGCGACCTGGTCGAAGGCCATCGAAGGCCTGCGCCACGCCTTCCGCCGCCTGCAGCAGATCAACACTGCCTCGCGCTCGCGCCGCAACGTGCAGCGTCACTACGATCTGTCGGGCGATCTCTACCGGCTCTTCCTCGACGAGGACATGCAGTATTCCTGCGCCTATTTCGAACAGCCAGATATGACGCTGGACGAAGCGCAGGCCGCCAAGAAGCGCCATATCGCCGCCAAGCTCAGGCTGAAGGCCGGCCAGACCGTGCTCGACATCGGCTCCGGCTGGGGCGGGCTCGGCCTCTATCTGGCCAAGGCGTTCGACGTCGACGTCCAGGGCGTGACGCTGTCGACCGAACAGCATGGCGTGGCCACCGATCGGGCGCATGCGCAAGGCCTGGAAAGCCACGTCCATTTCGAGCTGAAGGATTATCGCGAACTCAACGAACGCTTCGACCGCATCGTTTCGGTCGGCATGTTCGAACATGTCGGCGTCAACCACTTCCGCACCTTCTTCGACAAGGCGTCGACGCTGCTGAAGCCCGATGGCGTCATGCTGCTGCACACGATCGGCCGCTCCGGCGTGCCGTGGGCAACCAGCGCCTTCATCCGCAAGTATATTTTCCCGGGCGGCTACATACCCGCCATGTCGGAAGTGCTGCCGGCGATCGAGAAGTCCGGCCTCGTGGTTACCGACGTGGAGATTCTGCGGCTGCACTATGCCGACACGCTGAAGCACTGGGGCCAGCGCTTCGCCGCCAACCGCGACAAAGCCAAGGCCATCTACGACGAACGCTTCTGCCGCATGTGGGAATTCTATCTGGCCGCTTCGGAAGCCGCCTTCCGCTGGCAGGACCTGGTCATCTTCCAGTTCCAGATCGCCAAGAAGAACGACACGCTGCCGATGACCCGCGACTACATGGCCAAATGCGAAAAGGCCTTGGAGATGCGTGACTTGGGCCGCCGCGAGGCGGCTCCCGTCGAGAAGCCAGTCAAGCCCGCCCGCCGCCGCAAGGTGGCGGAGTAGACACGCCGTTCGCCATTGGCGCTTGCCATTCCCGGCCCATGCCCTGAAAAAGGCGTCGTGATCGTCGCGAGGCCTTTTTCATGACTTATCTCCTCTATGCCGCTGCGGCGCTCGCCGAGATCGCCGGCTGTTTTTCGGTATGGGCCTGGTGGCGGCTGGAAAGATCGCCCTTGTGGCTGGCTCCAGGCTTCGTCTCGCTGCTTTTGTTCGCCTGGCTTCTGGCGCTAGTCGACACCAATGCGGCGGGCCGCGCCTATGCCGCTTATGGCGGCATCTACATCGCCGCCTCGCTGGCTTGGCTGTGGCTGGTGGAAGGCGTGCGGCCCGACCGCTGGGATCTTGCTGGCGCCGCACTGTGCATAGCCGGCGCGTCGCTCATCGTGCTCGCTCCGCGAGGAGCATAGCGTGGAACTGCCGGCCCCTCTTCGACAAGCCGTCGATCGCATCCTGGAAAAAATCCCGCTGCCTGAGCTGAAGCAAGCGGCGAAAACCCTGTCGGACCGCTACCGCGCTGAACTGCGCGACGGCCGCCTGCACATGGCGCAGGACATGGCGGTCAAAGCCTATCTGGCGACGCGGCTGCCGGCGACCTATGCCGCGGTCCGCGCCAGTCTCGACGCACTGAACGCGACCCGGCCGGACTTCGAGCCGAAAGCCCTGCTCGATGTCGGCGCCGGTCCTGGTACGGTGCTTTGGGCCACCAACGATCTCTGGCCCGATCTCGAACAGGCTGTGCTGTTGGAAGCGAGTGCCGCGGTGCGCAAGGTCGGCGAGATGCTTGCCGCCGATGCCATCACAACCCGAACCATCTGGCGTGCCGGCGACGTCACGATAGACCTTGCCGATCTTCGGCCGGCGGACCTCGTCACTTGCGCCTATGTGCTGGACGAGATCGTGCCGGCATCGTTGCCCAAAATGGTCGACCGGCTGTGGCAGCTGACGACAGACACGCTGCTGATCGTCGAACCGGGCACGCCGGCGGGCTGGCAGCGCATCCTGGCGGTGCGTGCGCAGTTGATCGCCGCCGGGGCGCATCTGCTGGCGCCTTGTCCGCACGAGGCGCCCTGCCCGCTTACCCCACCCGACTGGTGCCACTTTTCCCGTCGCGTCGCCCGCTCGCGCCTGCACCGGCTGGCCAAGGACGCCGATGTTCCGTGGGAAGATGAGAAATTCATCTTTGTCGCCGCGTCGCGCCTGCCGGCCGCCTCGCACGCCGCGCGGGTCATCGCACCGCCGAAATCCGGTTCCGGCAAGGTTCTGCTCAAGCTTTGCCAGGAAGACGGCACGGCCACGGAGCAACTGTTCACCAAGCGTGACGGCGCCGACTTCAAGCTGGCCCGGCGGCTCGACTGGGGCGACAGACTGGTGTCCGAATAGAGCGCCACGGCACTCAGACAGCGCCGCCCAAGAAAAATTTCGCAGCCATGTCGAATCCGGGCTGGGCCGTTCGACCATTGGCGTTCTCGGAGCTTCCGGGAAGCCAAAGCGTCAAGCAGCATCAGCCAACAGGAGAAAGACAGTGAACTATATCGCAGGATTTGTCGCCGCCGTGCCCGCCGCCAGCAAGGAAGCCTATCGCAGGCATGTCACCGAGGCGGCATCGGTGCTGAAGGAATTCGGCATGACCCGGATGGTTGAAGCCTGGGGTGACGACGTGCGCGGCGGCAAGACCACCGACTTCAGGCGCGCCGTGAAGGCAACGCCGGACGAGGTCGTCATCTTTTCGTGGCACGAATATCCCGACAAGGCAGCGGCGGACGCCGCCTACCACACGATGATGAGCGATCCGCGTCTGGCGAAGATCGTCGCAACGATGCCCTTCGACGGCCAGCGCATGATGATAGGCGGCTTCGCATCGATCATCGACGAGGGCGCTTCCGGCAAGCCCGGGTATATTGATGGCTCTCTGGTGCCAGTTCCCATCGCCAACAAGGCCGCCTACCTTGCCGTGGCGTCAAAGCATGCCGCCGTGATCAGGGAATTCGGCGCCACCCGCATCGTCGAAGCCTGGGGCGACGACATCTCCGACGGCGAGGTCACCGACTACAGGACAGCGGTGAAGGCGACGGACGGGGAAGCCATCGTCTATTCCTGGGTGGAATGGCCGTCGAAGCAGGTTCGTGACGAAGGCTGGAAGAAGGTGATTGCCGATCCGCGCATGTATGCCGACATCATGCCCTACGACAACCATCGAAGGGTCCATGGCGGCTTCGCGCCGATCCTCGAGGCCTGACATCGCAAATCAAGACCAGGAAACCATCATGCGCTATGCCTGTCTCATCTACTATCACCCCCAGACACTGTTCGGCGGAAGTCCGCAGGCCAATGCGGCGCTTGCCGAGTGCGCCCGATATGACGAGGTGCTCAAGGCCAGCGGCCATTTCGTCGCCGCCGAAGCCCTGGTGCTGCCTGAAGAGGCGATGACCCTTCAGGTCCGCGACGGCAAGATGTCGGCGGTCGACGGCCCGTTCATGGAGACCAAGGAGGTGCTGGGCGGGATCATCGTCATCGAGGCCCGCGACCTCAACGAGGCCGTGCGGGTGGCAAGCGGACATCCATTGGCCACGATCGGCCACATCGAAGTCCGGCCGGTCGTCGACTTCAGCCAACCCCGGCCGGTGCTGTGAGCGTCGCCGGCACGCATGCTTGCCTGGAGACGGTGTATCGCACCGAGGCGCGGCGCGTGCTGGCGACCTTGATCCGCCTGCTCGGCGGGTTCGACGCGGCGGAAGAGGCCCTGCATGAGGCCTTTGCCGCCGCCGCCGAGCAATGGCCGCGCCAAGGCCTGCCGGCCAATCCCTATTCCTGGCTGGTCTCAGCCGGCCGCTTTAGAACCATCGATTGCTGGCGCCGGGAAGCGCGGCTGGCCGGCACTTTGCCGGAACTGTTGGCCTTGAGCGAACAGACAGCGGAACCGATCACGCCTGAAGACATAGCGGACGATGAACTGCGGCTCATCTTCGTCTGCTGCCATGCGGCGCTGGCGCCGGACGCACGCATTGCCTTGACCCTGCGCGAGGTGGGCGGCTTGACCACCGAAGAGATCGCCCGTGCCTATCTGACGCCGGCGCCGACCATCGCCCAGCGTATCGTTCGGGCCAAGGCAAAGATCCGCGACGAGGCCATCCCCTACGAAGTCCCCGACCGAAACCAGTTGCCGGCGCGCCTCGAAAGTGCGTTGCAGGTGATCTACCTGATCTTCAACGAGGGTTACGCGGCAACCCAGGGACCAAGCCTGACGCGGGCCGATCTGTGCGCCGAGGCGATCCGCCTCGGCCGGCTGGTGGTGGATTTGCTCGACCAGCCCGAAACACATGGGCTGCTGGCGTTGATGTTGCTGCATGAGGCAAGGCGTGCGACGCGGGTCGATGCGAATGGCGACCTCGTCCTGCTCGAAGATCAGGACCGGTCGCTATGGGACCGCGGGCTGATCGGCGAAGCCAACGGCCTCATTGGGCGGGCGCTCGCTTCGCGACAGGTTGGACCCTACATCCTCCAGGCGGCCATTGCCTCCATCCACGCGGAAGCGGCGAGTACGGCGGACACCGACTGGACCCAGATCGTTGCACTTTATGATGTGCTGGGGCGCGTCGCCCCCTCCCCGGTGGTGACGCTGAACCGTGCCGCGGCCATTGGCATGCGCGACGGGCCACAAGCCGGTCTGGGGGCAATCGAAGACGTGATGGCACAAGGCAGCCTCGACGGCTACCATCTCGCGCATGCGGCGCGGGCCGATATGCAGCGGCGGCTTGGCCTGACCGAGGCAGCAAGAGCCTCTTATCTGCGGGCACTCGAACTCGCCCGCCAACCGGCTGAACAGCGATTTATCATGTCGCGACTTGGGCAGCTTTAGTCTGCGATTGTGGTTGGACAAGCATTGGAATTTTCTTGTTTTGTTCTTTCTGCGCCGGTATCGTTGACGCTCGATTCGTCAATCGAATTTCGTACCCTGCGCGCACACATTTTTTTCGACGCTGTGAATCGTGTGCACAAGCAGGATAAGTCAAAGTTTGTTTAGGCCTCATCAATCGCCTCTGCTAGCGACTGATCGGGTTTGAAATCGGGGATATCATGGCAGAGGCAGCGCGGAAATTCGGCGTGGCGGAGCAACCGCTCTATCGCGAGGCACCGAACAATATCGAGGCCGAGCAGGCGCTGCTCGGCGCTATCCTCGTCAACAACGATGCCTTCTACCGCGTCTCCGACTTCCTGAAGCCAGGCCATTTCTACGAACCCCTGCATCGCAGGATTTTTGAGATCGCGGCCGAGCTCATCCGCATGGGCAAGGTGGCGACGCCGATCACCCTGAAGACTTTCCTGCCGGCCGACGAGAAGGTCGGCGACATGACGGTGGCACAATATATCGTGCGCCTGGCGGTCGAAGCCGTCACCGTCGTCAACGCCACAGACTACGGCCGCGCCATCTATGATTTGGCGACGCGCCGCGCGCTGATCACGGTCGGCGAGGACATGGTCAACATCGCCTATGACGCGCCGGTCGACATGTCGCCCTCCGAGCAGATCGAGGACGCCGAGCGCCGCCTGTTCGAACTGGCCGAAACCGGCCGCTACGATGGCGGCTTCGAGAGCTTCACCGACGCGGTCAAAACCGCCGTGGACATGGCCAATGCCGCCTATATGCGCGACGGCCATCTGTCGGGTCTTGCCACCGGCATGCGCGATCTCGACCGCCGCATGGGCGGCCTGCAATCGTCCGATTTGATCGTGCTTGCCGGCCGCCCGGGCATGGGCAAGACGTCGCTCGCCACCAACATCGCCTTCAACATCGCCGAGGCCTATGTGCCGGCGCAGCAGGCGGACGGCTCGTTCAAGGCGGCCAATGGCGGCGTGGTCGGCTTCTTTTCGCTCGAAATGTCGTCGGAGCAGCTGGCGACCCGTATCATTTCCGAGCAGACGGAAATCTCGTCGTCGAAAATCCGCCGCGGCGAAATCAGCGAAATGGACTTCGAAAAGCTGGTCGCCTGTTCCCAGACCATGCAGAAGATCCCGCTTTTCATCGACCAGACCGGTGGTATTTCGATTGCGCAGCTGTCGGCCCGCGCGCGTCGCCTGAAGCGGCAGCGAGGCCTCGACCTGATCGTCATCGACTATATCCAGCTGATGCAGGGTTCATCCGCCAGGGCCTCGCAGAACCGCGTGCAGGAAATCACCGAGATCACCACCGGCCTGAAGGCGCTGGCCAAGGAACTCGCCGTGCCGATCATCGCCCTGTCGCAGCTGTCGCGTCAGGTCGAAAGCCGTGAGGACAAACGTCCACAGCTCTCCGACTTGCGTGAATCCGGCTCGATCGAGCAGGACGCCGACGTCGTGATGTTCGTCTATCGCGAGGAGTATTACCTCAAGAACCGCGAGCCGAAGCTTGGCACCGAGGAATACGTCAAGTGGGAAAACGAGATGAACGAGATGCGCGGCAAGGCCGAGGTGATCGTCGCCAAGCAGCGCCACGGCCCGACAGGCTCGGTAACGCTCGCCTTCCACGGCGAATTCACCCGCTTCTCCGATCTGGCGGAAGAGCATCATATTGCGGAGAGGTTTGAATAGCTTGGTCGCGGAGCAACCGATTGGACTTTAGCGATATTTATCAGAGAATGAAGTTTGAAGCGTACGAAATCTCCGAGGACGAACGCACTCAACTGGCTAATTATTTGAAATCTGCCCAGTCAATTTCTAGCCCGAAATCGCACGCCGGTTTGCTGGTGTTTTGCTATTCGAGCGAACCGACGTCCGAGAACATCGAATTGGTGCGGAAATTCCTTGCCAAAAATGTCGACGACTACACAAGAAGCGCGGCAGTGACTGGTCTCTATCGAATATGGAAGCTTGGAAGGGCCGCCGACATCGATGATCTTCTGAGCTTTTTGGCTCTTTCGCTGCAAGAATCCCGGCACGATACGTCCGTGTCTGCGATCGGATGTTCATTCCTTCTGATGCAACGGCTCAAGGAACGCCGCCTTTCGACCGCACTTATGAAATTACTTGAGACGCTCCACGAGGAAGTCAGACGAGAGAACAACTTCGCCGTCAATTTATTCACCTATGCGTGTTGGTCGGCATATGACAATTGGGCCCAAAGCAACGGTCAGCGCCGCATCCATTTCGATATGATCGAAGAGGCGTTGCCGATCTATTGGGATCGCCAGAAATATCTTTTGGAATCGATAAACTGATGGCCAAATCGCGCGTCCAGTTCATCTGCCAGAATTGCGGATCGGTGCATCAGCGCTGGGCCGGCAAATGCGATGCCTGCGGCGAATGGAACACGCTGGTCGAGGAAGGAACCTCCGGCGGCATCGGCTCGGGGCCTGCCAATACGCGCAACGCCCGCAAGGGCCGCGCCGTGGTGCTGACCACGCTTTCCGGCGACATCGAGGACGCGCCGCGCATCATCTCGGGCATCGGCGAACTCGACCGTGCCACCGGCGGCGGCTTCGTGCGCGGCTCCGCACTTCTGGTCGGCGGCGATCCCGGCATCGGCAAGTCGACGCTGCTCACCCAGGCTGCTGCCGCGCTGGCGTCGCGAGGCCATCGCATCGTCTATGTCTCGGGCGAAGAAGCCGTCGCGCAGATCAGGCTGAGGGCGCAGCGGCTCGGCGTCGCCGACACACCGGTCGAGCTGGCGGCGGAGACCAATGTCGAGGACATTCTTGCCACGATCGCCGACGGCAAGCGGCCGGATCTGGTCATTCTCGATTCCATCCAGACGCTGTGGACCGACCTTGCCGATTCGGCGCCGGGTACGGTCACCCAGGTGCGCGCCTCCGCCCAGGCGATGATCCGCTATGCGAAATCCACGGGTGCCGCGATCGTGCTGGTCGGCCATGTCACCAAGGAAGGCCAGATCGCCGGCCCGCGCGTGGTCGAGCACATGGTCGACGGCGTGCTCTATTTCGAGGGCGAAGGCGGCCACCATTACCGCATCCTGCGCACGGTGAAGAACCGCTTCGGACCGACCGACGAAATCGGCGTCTTCGAAATGTCGGACAAGGGTTTGCGCGAAGTCTCCAACCCGTCGGAGCTGTTTCTCGGCGAGCGGCATGCCAAGTCTCCGGGTGCCGCCGTTTTCGCCGGTATGGAAGGCACGAGGCCGGTTCTGGTCGAGATCCAGGCGCTGGTAGCGCAATCCTCGCTCGGCACGCCGCGCCGGGCAGTGGTCGGCTGGGACGGCGCTCGACTGTCGATGGTGCTGGCGGTGCTGGAGGCGCATTGCGGCGTTCGCTTCGGCCAGCACGACGTCTATCTCAACGTCGCCGGCGGCTATCGCATCAGCGAGCCGGCGGCCGATCTCGCGGTCGCAGCCGCACTGGTTTCCTCGCTCACCGGTCTTGCCCTTCCCGCCGATTGCGTCTATTTCGGCGAAATCAGCCTGTCGGGTGCTGTGAGGCCGGTCGCGCATGCGCAGCAGCGCCTCAAGGAAGCCGAAAAGCTGGGTTTTGGTAGCGCGGTTCTGCCCTTGGGCAGCGAGGAACTTGCCGGAGGGATCGGGGCCGGTGCTTTCCAGCCCACCGAGCTTGCCGACCTCGTGGCACGCATAGCCGGCTCACGTCGAAGCCGCGTGGACGACGAAGAATGACGCGGCTCGCCGAGCCGTGAAAAAGAGATCGGAGTGGGGCGAAAGACATGCCGATTACGCTGCTTGACGGAATCCTGGTCGGCTTCACCCTGGTCTCGGCGATGCTCGCCATGGTTCGCGGCTTTTCGCGCGAGGTCCTGTCGGTCGTCTCATGGGCGGCAGCGGCGGCGGCGGCTTTCTTCTTCTACAAGCCCGTCCTGCCCTATCTGAAGCCCTACATCGAGAATGAGAAGATCGCCATGGCGGCCTCCGCCGGCGTCGTCTTCGTCGTCGCGCTGATTGTCGTCTCCGTCATCACCATGAAGCTCGCCGACTGGATCATCGATTCGCGGATAGGCGCACTCGACCGCACGCTCGGTTTCCTCTATGGCGCCGCGCGCGGCATCCTGGTCGTCGCGGTGGCGCTTTTGTTCTTCAACTGGCTGGCCGGCGCCAAGGCCCCGGCCTGGGTGACCGACGCCAAATCACGGCCATTGCTGGAATCGATCGGCGCCAAGATCGAGAACCTGCTGCCCGCCGACACCGAAAACGCAATCCTCAAGAAGCTCAGCCCGAAAGCGGGTGGCGAGACTCCAGCCGCCCCGGATGCGCCAGCGGCGGATGTGCCGGCAACAGGTGACGATGCAAATGCGCCGGCCCCGGACGACAATGACGCTGGCCCCGCGGACAACACAGCCAAGCCAGCACCGGCCGCACCAGCAGCACCGGCAAACTGACCCCCGAAAGGGCGCCCGAGCAGACGATGGTGTGAACGACTTTACGGCGCGCGTTGCTTTCGACGCGAACCCGCATTATATGGCGATTTTAGCGGAGCTTAAGATGGCAGACGCAGACGACGTGCTTTCCGCCGAGGCCGACGACCATTTCCACGACGAATGCGGTGTCTTCGGCATTTTCGGCCGGCAGGACGCAGCGGCAATCGTCACACTCGGCCTGCATGCGCTGCAGCATCGGGGCCAGGAAGCGGCAGGCATCGTTTCCTATGACGGCAGCCAGTTCCATGTCGAACGCCATGTCGGCCTGATCGGCGACACTTTCACCAAGCAGCGCGTCATTGACAGCCTGCAAGGCAACCGCGCCATCGGCCATACGCGCTACGCCACGACAGGCGGCGCCGGCATGCGCAACATCCAGCCCTTCTTCGCCGAGTTGGCCGATGGCGGCTTCGCCGTCGCCCACAATGGTAATTTGACCAACGCCATGACGGTGCAGCGCGCGCTGCAGAAGCAGGGCGCGATCTTCTCCTCGACCTCCGACACCGAGACGCTTCTGCATCTGGTTGCGACCAGCAAGGAACGCGACCTCAACTCGCGCTTCATCGACGCCGTGCGGCAGGTTGAAGGCGCCTTCTCGCTGGTGGCGATGACGGCCAAGAAGATGATCGGCTGCCGCGATCCGCTCGGCATCCGCCCGCTGGTGCTGGGCGACCTCGACGGTGCCTGGATCCTCGCTTCCGAGACCTGCGCGCTCGATATTATCGGTGCGCGCTTCGTGCGCGACCTGAAGCCCGGTGAGATGGTCGTCGTCACCTCCAAGGGCATTGAAAGCCTGTTCCCGTTCGAGCCGCAGAAAACGCGCTTCTGCATCTTCGAATATGTTTATTTCGCCCGGCCGGATTCTTCGGTCGAGGGCCGCAACGTCTACGAGGTGCGCAAGCGCATCGGCGCAGAGCTGGCACAGGAAAACCCCGTCGAGGCCGACATCGTCGTGCCGGTGCCGGATTCGGGCACGCCCGCTGCGATCGGCTTCAGCCAGGCGGCCGGCATTCCCTTCGAGCTCGGCATCATCCGCAACCACTATGTCGGCCGTACCTTCATCCAGCCCGGCGATTCGATCCGCCACATGGGCGTCAAGCTGAAGCACAACGCCAACCGCCGTATGATCGAGGGCAAGCGTGTCGTGCTGGTCGACGATTCGATCGTGCGCGGCACCACCAGCCAGAAGATCGTGCAGATGGTGCGCGATGCCGGCGCCCGGGAAGTGCATATGCGCATTGCTTCGCCGCCGACCAGCGCCTCCTGCTTCTACGGCGTCGACACGCCGGAGAAATCGAAGCTCCTGGCTTCGCGCATGTCGGTGGAAGAGATGGCCGAATTCATCCGTGTCGATTCGCTGGGCTTCCTCTCCATCAACGGCCTCTACCGCGCGGTCGGCGAGGCCAGCCGCAACGATGAGCAACCGCAGTTCTGCGACGCCTGCTTCACCGGCCAGTATCCGACCCGCCTGCTCGACTTCGAAGGCCACGACAATGTGCGCACGCTGTCGCTGCTGGCGAACAGTGGGGCGTAGGCCAGACCTTACGGAAATTCTCGCATGACCCTCGACCTTACCGGCCGCGTCGCGGTCGTCACCGGCGCCTCGCGCGGCATCGGCTATTTCATCGCCAAGGAATTAGCCGCCGCCGGGGCTCATGTCATCGCGGTCGCGCGCACGGTCGGCGGGCTGGAGGAACTCGACGACCAGATCAAGGCGGCCGGCGGCCAGGCGACGCTGGTGCCGCTCGATCTCGCCGACATGGCCGGCATCGACCGGCTGGGCGGCGCCATCCATGAACGCTGGGGCAAGCTCGACATCCTCGTTGCCAATGCCGGTGTGCTCGGCGTCATCTCGCCGATCGGCCATGTCGAGGCCAAGACCTTCGAAAAGGTGATGACCATCAACGTCACCTCGACCTGGCGGCTGATCCGCTCGGTCGACCCGCTGCTCAGGCTTTCGGATGCCGGCCGGGCCATCATCCTGTCGTCCAACGCGGCGCATTCGGCACGCGCTTTCTGGGCACCTTACGCGGCTTCGAAGGCGGCGGTCGAGACCATGATGCGCTCCTGGGCGAATGAGACGCAAAGCCTGCCGCTGCGCGTCAATGCCGCCGACCCAGGCGCCACCCGCACCGCGATGCGGGCCCAGGCCGTGCCAGGCGAGGATCCGGAGACGCTGCCGCACCCTTCCGAGATCGCCAAGCGTATCGTGCCGTTGGCCAGCCCGGAGCTGAAAGAGACCGGGCTGATCTTCCAGGCCAAGCACAATCGCTTCGTCGCCTACAGGCAGCCCGAATAAATTCACACCTAGGTTTTGACGGCTCCCGGAACCGCTGCCCGCATTTGGGTGGCCTATGTCAGGGATTAAAAGAGCCTCCGGCTACGTTCTTCGAACGTAGGACATTCGAAACCGGAGGATCGATATGCGCAGACTTCTTTTCGTTGCCGCCACCGCCTTTGCAGCCGCTCTCGGCGCGACATCAGGTGTGGCCGTCTCACAAGATGCCAAGATGAGTTTCTTCGTCACCAGTGTCGGCTCCGGCAAGGGCGCCGATCTCGGCGGCCTGAAGGGAGCCGACGCGCATTGCGCTTCGCTGGCCGAAGCAGCCGGCGTCACCGGCAAGAGCTGGCATGCCTATCTCTCAACAAGCGCCGAGGATGCCCGCGACCGCATCGGCAAAGGCCCTTGGTTCAACGCCAAGGGTGAGAAAATCGCCGACGATGTCGCCTCGCTGCACGGCGACGCCAACGGCATCACCAAGCAGACGGCGCTGAATGAAAAGGGCGAAGTGGTGAATGGCCGCGGCGACACACCGAACCGGCATGACATGCTGACAGGGTCGAAACCCGACGGCACCAGGATTGCCGACCAGACCTGCGGCGACTGGACGATGAGCGGCGCCGAAGGGGCGGCAATGATGGGTCATCATGACCGCACCGGGCTCGACGATTCGGCGGCGGCAAAGTCTTGGAATTCCTCGCATGCCTCAGGCGGCGGCTGCAGCCAGGAAGCACTGAAGGGCACTGGTGGCGACGGGTTGTTTTACTGCTTTGCAACCAACTGAGCAGCGTAGGTCGCAAACCCTACCCAGAGACCCGCCACATCATCACGCGGCTGTGATCTGAGGGGGAAAAGCTGCGCGGCGGTCATGCTTTCGTCATTTCCCCGGAGTTGTTAGGATCGTAGCGACTCCCACAACAGCGAGAGCCCAAACTGGGCAGAACAAGGAAACTCCCATGGCTACGACCGCAGCATTGGTCTGGTATCTGGTAATCGCCGGTCCACAGGGCGGCATGGTGGTGCTGCCCAGCACCTTCGACAAGCGCGAACAGTGCACCGCAGCCATCACCGAATATCAGAAGCAGCCGACCCCCGCTGGCTGGTCCGTGCAGTGCGTGCCGAGCGCCTCGCCCTTCACCGATGAGGGCGATGCCGAGGAACCGGCCGCGCAGTAAGCATCCGTCGCAACAAGGCCCGCAGCCGTTGGCTGCGGGCCTTGTTGTTTTCAGTGCCGGGCACTCACCGTCAATTCCGGCTTCTGGCTGATGGTCTGGAACACCACGCAATAGCGTTCGGTCAGCTTCAGCAGTGAATCAATGCGCTCCTGCGGTTCATCCGTGCCGAGAGCGAAATTGAGCCGGATGGCACGAAAACCGACCGGTGCATCCTTGGCGACACCAAGGGTGCCGCGAAAATCGAGATCGCCTTCGGCTTCCACCGTTGCGGCGCCGAGCTTGAACTCGAGCGCCGTCGCCACTGCCTTCAACGTCACCCCGGCGCAAGCCACGAGTGCTTCCAAGAGCATGTCGCCGGAGCAGAGCTCGAGGCCTGAGCCGCCGGTTGCCGGATGCAGACCAGCGACAGCGATCGCCCTGCCCGTCTCCACCTTGCAGGCCACCGACTGGTCGTCGATAGAGCCCTTCGCTCTCAGCGTGATCAGCGCCTGCGAGGCATCCTCGCGATAGGCCTGCTTCAGCGGCGCCTGCATCGCCTTAAGTTCGGTGGCGTCCATTTCGTTGCCTCTTTCGTCTGTTTGCTTAGCGTCGTGATCGAGACAGTTCCGGCAGATCTGCAGAATAGGATTTCTGCCACAACCCGAAGCTATGGTTGTCGCGTTCGGTCGGTTTGAGGGAGCTCGGCATTGGTTGGGAAATGTCTGATGCACGCGCTGGCGATGGGGTTTGGCGCCCTGGTGGTCTTTGCCCCGACCGACCAAGCGGCCTCATTCGTCCTCATGTCCTGTTCACCCGGCCAGTTTGCAGGAAAGCCGGCAGAGCCAAATGGCTTGACGGTCGCCTGTGGTGGCAGTTTCAACCTGTGCGGCTACGTTGACCAGTCAAAAAATCAGGTCATCCCATGGCGGTTCGAAGTCGCACTGCCTTTTTCCGACGGATTCGCCGGCGTCAGAATCAACGGAAAGTTTGGCTTCATCGACCGTGCGGGCAAGCTCGTGGTTCCCGCCAAATTCGACGTGGTTGCGGGCTTCACAAAAGGCCTTGCCGAGGTCGTGCTTGATGGCAAGGCGGGCGTCATAGATCGCTCGGGCAACTTCGTCGTCGAACCCAACTATGCGCGCGCGATGCCGTTCGGAGAAGATACGGTTCTTGTCAGCGAAGGTGCCTGGCAGGCGGCTGGTTTCAATGGCTGCGAAAGCCTGAGGGACGCTAAACGGACTTTGCAGCTCGACTTTGTCAAAAACCCCTCGCCGCAATATCGCCTCTGGCACGTTCGGACCCGATCCCTGAGTTCGGAAATCTACAGACTTCGATACTTCGACGACCCGGACCATCTGTTGCTTTGGGCCAGCACCGAAGACAACAATTTGGGCGAGTTCGGGCTCCTGCGATCGGATGGAACCTGGCAAATCACTCCCCGACATGAGGACGTGTCCCCACTCACCGATGGGTTCGCCACCGTGTGCAATCTAAAGCCGACCCCGTCCGATCCGTCGAAGCGGAAGGTATGCGGCGCGGTAAACTCCAAAGGAGATCTCGTCGTGCCGATCAAGTTCGATGGCACCTTCTATCGGCGAAATGGCCTCAAGCTGGTTCGAAACGATGACAAAAAGGGAATCGTCGACATAAGCGGCCAACTCCTTGGCAGCCGTTATTTCGACGACGCCAGATTGGCTGAGAAAGGCGATGTCAGTATAGTTCGCATCGGCGATCAATGGGTTGGGCTCGACCGGCGCGGCCAGATTGTCGCGAACCCGGAAGACGGAGAAATCCTTTCCCAATGCCCTTCCGGCATCAAGGTGGAAAAACGGTCAGGCAAGTTTCGCTTCGTCGATGCGAATGGCAAGCCCACCGAATCCTATCTGTTTGAGCAGGCTTTTCTCAAGCTGGACTGCGACCGGCCAACCCCGGTCACCCTCAACGGCCAGTGGGGATTTGTCGACACAGGCGGCCATTCGCTGATGTCGAAGCCAAGCTTTGACAACGTCTACAATTTTCAGGACGGATATGCCGCTGTCGAGGAAGGTGGAAAGTGGGGCGTGATCGATGCCAAGGGCAGATACTCGGCAGCTCCGCAGTTTGACAATCTCCGGCCCGATGATGATGGCGTTTTCGCAATAGACGTCGATGGTCGGAAGTCATGGGTCAATGCTCAGGGACAGCAGGTACCCGAACCGACCCGCAAGAAGGATCGAGCAGCGGTACTTGCCTGCGGCGAGGATGGCGGTCACTTCTTCAGCACCGACACCATCGGCCAAACATTGTGGGGACTTGCCGCAGCCGACGGGACCGTTTTCGTTCCGCCAAAATATCGGGCGCTGCGGTGCTACGCGAACGGTCTTGCCTGGGTCGCTGACGACATGCGTCGGATGTGGTGCCAGATCGATACCCAAGGCGTCATCCGCAATCCGGCTGAATGCAGCCCAAATTTCAACGGCAGAATCATCTTTGACGCCAGTTTTGAGAAATTTTCCGATGATCGATACGAGAGCAGCGTGCTTTGGGAGCGCGCGCTTCTCGACTATGGCCGCGGGGTTCGCAAGGCACCGCCCAAGATTGTTGGCTCAGGGTTTTAAGTGACTTGTCAGCCGCTGCTGCAAGACCATGGCGGATGCGTCAGGCCGGCTCGCACTCATAAGGACGGTCGCGGTGGCCCCTGCGCCAATGCAAGCTCAGGGCTGGCGTAGCGCGGTGTCGGCTTTCACCCGTATAGCTGGGAGCCGAGGCATGATTTCGCAGAGTCCTCAAGCCATCCCTGTCGCTTCCCGCACCTTTGGTCCGCGCCTATGGCCGATGTCGCCATTCTCGAAACACGCGAAAGGGTTCTCGCTGGCATCCTGCTGACCGGTGCCGCCTATCTCTTGTTTTCGACGCAGGACGCCTCGATCAAGCTGCTGGTCACGGGAATGACCGTCTGGCAGATCATGTTCTTCCGCAGCATCACCATTCTCGGCGCCTGCGCGGCAATAGGCGGGCGGCAGCTGTTTGCCGACACGGTGCGCTCGCCAATCGTGCGGCCCATGCTGGTGCGCAGCGCGTTCACGCTTGCCGCCTGGCTCTGCTACTACAACGCCGCGCGCAGCCTGCAGCTCGCCGAGCTGACCACCGTCTACTACGCAGCGCCGATCATCGTCACCGTGTTTTCGGTGTTCCTGCTCGGCGAAAAGGTGCCGATGTTGCGCTGGCTGGCGGTTTTGATCGGTTTTGCCGGCGTCTTCGTCGCTTGCGACCCGACCCATCTCGGCCTGTCCGTGCCGGTGCTGCTGGTGCTTGCGGCCGCCCTTTTGTGGGCCATCGCCATCGTGCTCCTGCGCAAAACCGCGCTTGCCGAACGCTCGATGATCCAGCTTCTCCTCAATAACTTCTATTTCCTTTTGTTTTCGGCGGTGCCGGCGCTGTTGTGGTGGCATACGCCTGGTCTGGCCCAGCTGTTGCTTCTCGCCAGCGTCGGCGCGCTTGGTGGCCTGGCGCAATATCTCCTATTCGAAGGCATGAAGCGCACGCCGGCATCGATCCTCGCGCCACTCGAATACAGCTCGCTGTTGTGGGCGTTCGCGCTCGGCTTCGCGATCTGGGGCGACGTGCCGCGCCGCGAAGTGTTCCTGGGTGCCGCCCTGATCATCGCCGCCGGGCTGCTGATCGTCGGCGGCGAGCATTTCCGCAAGCGGCTGTGATGTGTATGGCGCTCACTGCTGACTCTGCGATGTCAGCACCGGACGGAGTAGGTTGCCGGCATGACTGACGCTGCAGCCGCCAAACCCGAAGCCACCGAACGCACGCTTGGCATCATATTGGTGTCGTCATCGGCGGCGGTGTTCGGCCTGACCGGTGTCTTGACCAAGTCGATCCACGCCGATCCGCTGACCACCACCTGCTGGCGCGGCTTTGTCGGCTCGATCCTGATCAGCCTCTATGTGCTGTGGCGCCGCCATCGCTCGGGTAACCGCGGCACGCTGCGGCTTGGCTGGCGCGGCTGGCTTCTGGCGGTGGAAGGCGCGCTGGCCAGTATCGCCTTCATCTCGGCGTTCAAATTCACCTACGTCGCCAATGTCGCGGTCATCTACGCCACGTCGCCCTTCATTGCCGCCCTGCTGGCCTGGGTGCTGGTGCGCGAGCCTTTCCGCCTGCAGACGATGCTCGCGGCGGCCGTGTCGCTGTGCGGCGTAGGCATCATGGTCTGGTCGGGCTTCGGCACCGGCCATCTGTTCGGCGACGGGCTGGCGCTGCTGATGACGGCCGGCAGCGCGCTCTACATGATCATGGTGCGCGCCTTCCGCGACACGCCGGTGGTGTGGGCCGGCGCGGTTTCAGCCTTCCTGCTGTTCATATTCGGCTGGTTCGTCACCGATCCCCTGGCGGTTTCGGCGAGGGACGCGGTTCTGCTCGTCACCTTCGGCGCGTCCTTCGCATTGTCGTCGATCCTGTGGACGGAAGGCGCGCGGCTCATCCCGGCGCCCGAATCCGGCCTGCTCGGCTCGGCGGAAGTGCCGTTCGCGATCCTGTTTGCCTTTCTGTTCCTAGCCGAGATACCGCCTGTCGCCAGCATGGTCGGCGGCGCCATCGTGCTCTGCGCGGTGTTCGCCCATGCAGGCCGCGACTGGCTGGCAGCCCGCTCGCAGCGGGCAGCGTCAAATATTTCTTAAAAAAGTGACTCAGTCACGGAACCATCATCGGACTCAGACATTGTTGGTGTGACGGGCCACCCCCCGAGTCCCCCCAAACCCCTCGGCCCGTCCTACTCCCAAGCCGACCGCAAGGTCGGCTTTTTCTTTCTAAATAGGCCCGACCGCAAGGTCGGCTATTTCTTTGCCAAGGAGCCCGACCGCAGGTCGGGGTTTCTTGCGATAGGCTGGCGCCAAATCAGCCGAGCGGCTGGGACAGGGCCAGGTTGCCGCTGAGCAGCGCCGCCAGATCGCCCGCGGAAGCATCAGCACCGGCACGCAGCCGGATCGCGAATTCCGCCATCGGAACCGGCGGCAGGCCCAACTCGCGCGGCGCTTCGACAATGCCGGAATGGGCAAAGCGCGGGGTTCGCAAGGTCAGCGCAACGCCGGCATTCACCGCAGTGCGCAGTCCGGCCAGGCTGGCGCTGCCGGCGGCGATGCGGTAGCGGCGGTCGGCAGCATCGAGCGCCGCCAGTGCGGCCTCGCGAAACCCGCAATAGGGATCGAGCAGCGCCAGTGGCAATTCTTCCTGCCGCGAGGCCAGCCCTTTCCCTGAACACAGCCACATCATCGGCTCACGCAGGACGCCGACCTCGTCCGGCGCGGCCGCCTGGCGCATGACAATCGCCAGATCGAGGCTGCCGGCCTGCAGTGCCTGCGCCAGTTCGGCGGAGCGGCCAACCCGCAATTCGATCCTGACGCGCGGATGGCTGGTGGCGAAGGCACGCAAAAGGTCCGGCAGGCCGCTGTCGGCGAAATCCTGTGTCGTGCCGATGGCGACACGCCCGGCAGCCCGCGCGCCCTTCAGCGCCAGCCACGCCTCACGGTGGGCGGCAAGAATGCGCCTGGCGTGGCCGACGAGGTCCTCGCCGGCCGGCGTCAGGCCGCGCCCCCTGCCTTGCGGCGCCAGCAGCGGCTCGCCGACGATCTCCTCCAGCCGCTGCATCTGGGCGGTCACGGCCGAAGGCGAACGGCCGACGCTGATGGCCGCCCGCGCCAGCGAACCGCTGTCGACAAAAGCGAGGAAGGTTTTGAGCAGATCCGGATCGAGCGCTTCCATAGTTCGATAATATCGAATCTTTATTTCAAAACAATTCGATTTTTTTGACTAAATGACAGTGACATGATCTCTCCAACGGCGGTCAGATGCCGCCAGAAACCAAGGAGATGAAAAATGCCCATCATCAATATCAGCGTCACCGGCAAGCCAGATGCCGCTTTGTCCGCCAGCATCGCCAGGGAAATAACCGAGATCACCGCCACGCAATTGCGCAAGGATCCGACGATCACCGCCGTTGCCGTATCCTATATCGATCCGCAGCACTGGTTCGCCGGCGGCAAATCATTGGCCGAGCATGGCACCAACACGTTCTGGCTGGATATCAAGGTGGTCGACGGCACCAACACCAAACTCGAGCTGGAAGCCTATCTCAAGGCTCTCTTCGATGCCTTCGGTCGCCTGCTGGGCGGCGTGCACGAGGAAAGCTATGCCTTCGTGCATGAAGTGCCGGCAGCCGCCTATGGCTATGGCGGCAAGACGCAGGAGTTCCGCTTCATCAGCGGGCGGTTGAAGGCGGCGTAGGGGTCGTTCCTTCTCCCTCCGGAGGGAGAAGGAACACCGTCTCTTCCCACATTGACCTAGCGCCCACTTGCGCTAGGCTCTGCGCCGACGCGGCCGCGTAAGAGCCGCGATGACAAAAATCGTTGGGAGAGAAGCGGCATGATCCTGACACTGGCGCTGCTTGCGGGTCTCGTTCTGGCCTGGCTGCTGATCGGCGTGGTGGAAAAATTCCGCCTCGGCCTGCGTTTCAGCCAGGCGATGCTCTACGTGCCTTTCAAGCTCGCCTACCGGATCAGCGACAACCGCATCAGGATCGCGCGCAAGGCGCAGGCTCCTGTCATCTACGTCATCTCGCACCAGTCGCGCTTCGAACCGGCGCTGATGCTGTCGCTGCTGCCGGATGACACGCTGCACATTCTGGACGAGGTCTCGGCGCGCTCGCCGTGGCTAGAACCCTGGCGTGAGGTTGGCCGCACGATCGCCTTCAATGCCGAACATCTTTTCGTCAGCCGCCGGCTGGTGCGTGTGCTGAAGGGCAAGGGCCGGCTCGCCGTCTATCTGTCGGATTCGGTCGAGCCTGACGTCAAGACGTTTCGGCTGTTTCGCGCCGTCACTCGCATTGCCATGCAGGCCGACGCCCGCATCGTGCCGATCTTTGTCGCCGGCGCACGGAGCCTGCCGGTTTCTCTGACTCCGGCGGCCAAGGCCCCGCGGCACTGGTTTCCGCAGCTCGCGATGAGCGTGCTGGAGCCGATGACCATCGCCGAACTGGTGGCGCGCAATCCGGACCAGGCCTCGAACACCAATACGCTGTTCGACCGCGTCGCAGAGGCCCGGCTTTTCGGCAACGACCTCGACCGCGGCCTGTTCCTGGCCATGCGCGATGCCGCGGCCAGGGTCGGCGCCTCGCATCCGATCATCGAGGACGTCATCTCGGGCGCGCTGAGCTACCGCAAGATGTTCATCGGCGCCCGCGTGCTGGGCAGGCGCTTCGAGGCGGTGACGGCGCCAGGCGAGGCGGTGGGAATAATGCTGCCCAACGCCAATGGCGTCGTGCTGTCATTCGTCGGTCTTCTCTCGGCGGGCCGGGTGGCGGCGATGATCAACTACACCGCCGGGCCGGCGAGCGTCACCGCCGCCGTGCGCACGGCCGTCATCCGCACCGTCATCTCCTCGCGCGCCTTCGTCGAGAAGGCCGATCTTGCCGATATCGTCGCCGCGGTCGAGAAGGGCGGCGCCAGGCTGCTGTGGCTGGAAGATGTTCGGGCCAGCGTCACCGCGCTGGACAAGCTTGCCGCCGCCTTGCTGTGGCGCTTGCCGCTGCAGAGGCAGGATGCGGCCAAGCCGGGCGTCATCCTGTTCACCTCGGGCTCGGAAGGTACGCCGAAGGCGGTTGTCCTGTCACAGAAGAACCTTCTTGCCAATGCCATGCAGGCCGAGGCGCGCATCACCATCTCGCCGGCCGATATTCTGCTCAACGTGCTGCCGGTGTTCCATTCCTTCGGCCTGACGGGCGGCACCATCCTGCCGCTGGTCACCGGCGTAAAACTGTTCCTCTACCCCTCGCCGCTCCACTACAAGATCATCCCCGAGATCGCCCGCAAGGTGAAGCCGACGATCATGTTCGGCACCGACACCTTCCTCGCCAACTATGCGCGCACCGCCAAGGATGGCGACTTCTCCAGCCTGCGCTTCGTCGTCGCCGGCGCCGAGGCGGTGAAGCCGGAAACCCGCCGCGTCTATCGCGAGCGCTTCCAGGCCGAGATCATCGAAGGTTTCGGGCTGACCGAGGCGGCACCCGTGGTCGCGGTCAACACCGCCATCCACGGCCGCGATGGTACGGTCGGCCGGCTGTTGCCGGCCATGCGCATGAAGCTGGAGCCGGTCGAGGGCATCTCGGATGCCGGCCAGTTGTGGCTCGACGGACCCAATCTGATGATGGGCTACATGACCTCGGACCGCCCCGGCGAGCTACAGCCGCTGAGCGGCTGGCATGACACCGGCGACATCGTCGCCGTCGACCGCGAAGGCTTCATCACCATTCGCGGCCGCGCCAAGCGCTTCGCCAAGATCGCCGGCGAGATGGTGTCGCTGGGCGCGGTCGAGATGCTGGTGCAGTCGCTGTGGCCGGAAGAACGCCATGCGGCGGTGGCGGTGCCCGACAAGAGGCGCGGCGAGCGCATCGTGCTGGTCACCACCGCCGACGATGCCAATCCCGACGAGCTGCGCCAGTTCGGCAAGAAAGCCGGGGCCGCCGAACTCATGGTGCCCAACGACATCGTCAAGGTGGAGGAAATCCCGGTGCTGGGCTCCGGCAAGACCGATTATGTCTCGACCAGAAAGCTGGCGATCGACAGGCTGGGGCGGGGCATTGCGGCCTGAGTCAGATCAAGGACTTCGGCGAACCTTCTAACCTATGTCCGAAGGCGGCACCTTCTCGCCTTCGAGCTTGGCGCGCTTGGAATAGGCGCGCACGGAAAACGGCAGGAAGATCAGATAACCCGCGACCGATGCGGTCAGCGTGTACCAGGGATAGGTCATCAGCAAGAGAATGTAGAGCACGACGGCCAGAATGACCGGCAGCACCCTGTCGCCCGGGATCTTGATGCTCTTGCCGGAATAGACCGGTAGCCGGCTGACCAGCAGGAAAGCGACCAGGACGGTGAAACCGGTGGCGACGAAGGCGACCGGCCGGCTTGGCTCCAGCCCGAGCCTCAGGAAAAACAGATAGAGCGGGAGCATCACCAGCACCGCGCCCGCCGGCGCCGGCACGCCGACGAAATATTCCGACTGCCACAGCGGACGCTCGGCCTTCTCGTCGTCGAGCACGTTGAAGCGCGCGAGCCTGAGCCCGCAGGCGATGGCGAACAGAAGGGCGGCGATCCACCCGGGCGAGCCGGCGCGGTCGAGCAGAAAGGCATAAAGCACCAAGGCCGGCGCGACTCCGAAATTGACGATGTCGGCGAGCGAATCCATCTGCGCGCCGAATTTGGAGGTCGCCTTCAGCATCCGCGCCAGGCGGCCGTCGATGCCATCGAGAAAGGCGGCCAGCAGCACCATCACAACCGCCGTCTCGAAGCGGTCCTCGAAGGCAAAACGGATGCCGGACAGGCCGGCGCAGATGGCCAGAACGGTGACCAGATTGGGCAGCACCATGCGCATCGGGATCTCGCGGATGCGCGGACCGCCGCTGGCATGGGCCTCGAACTTCTTGAACGGCGCGCCCAAGGCTCAGGAAATCCTGACCAGCGGGGTGCCGGCGACGCCGCCGAATTCGGCGAGCACGGTTTCACCGCCGACGGCCGTCTGGCCAACGGCGACGCGTGGCGTCGCGGTCAAAGGCAGGAACACGTCGACACGCGAGCCGAAGCGGATCAGGCCGAAACGCTCGCCAGTGCCGATCGAGCCGCCGGCCTCGGCCCAGCAGACGATGCGGCGCGCCACCAGGCCGGCGATCTGGACGGCCGCCACCGTGCCGTTGGGGCTATCGATGACCAGGCCGTTGCGTTCGTTCTCGGTGCTGGCCTTGTCGAGTTCGGCGTTGAGGAATTTTCCCGGCCGATGCTCGATCTTGGCGATGCGGCCGCGCACGGGCGAGCGGTTCACATGGCAGGAAAAGACGTTCATGAACACCGAGATGCGGGTCATCTCGACATTGCCGAGGCCAAGCTCGCGCGGCGGCACGGCCGGCCCTACAGCCGAGATAATGCCATCGGCGGGGCTCACGACCAAGCGGTCATCGACCGGCGTGACGCGTTCGGGATCGCGGAAGAAATAGACGCACCAGGCGGTCAGGATCAGGCCGATCCAGAACAGGACCGAGGAGAAATAGCCAAGGAAAAGTGTGCCCGCGCCAAAGGCCGCGATGAAGGGATAGCCCTCGCGATGGATCGGTACGAACGCGTTCTTGACCGTATCGACAAGGCTCATCGGGCTGGGCCGGGCTCCGTTTCAGGTCGGGCCTCAATAGCTGAAAGCCCCCTTCGCCGCAACGCAACAATCGGCGACGCCGCATTCGTTGCGGCTGGCGGGCGTGACGATGGGCTACAGTACCTGCAAAATGCTGGCGGCGCGGTCAACACCCGCCGGCGCCGATACCGATGACAACGAACAAGCCACCGTGATGCGGTGCCAGCGCCCTATCGGCAACTTTTCCTAAACGAAATAACAAAGCGGCTGTCGGAAAGAAGCCTCCTCGCCCGTCCTTGGTGAGACATCCAAGGCTTCAGCCATGATGACGCGCAACAAGGAGTTCCGTAATGCGGATACAATCGGTCACCCCGGCGCGTCTCGTTAGTGCTGGCCTCGCCTTCGGGGAATCGCCGCGCTGGCATGACGGACGCCTGTGGGTCTGCAACTGGGGCACCGGCGAGATCATAGCGATTGATGCCGACGGCAATCGCGAAATCATACTCACTGTGCCGGCCGTCCTGCCCTATTCCATCGACTGGCTGCCGGATGGGCGGCTGCTGGTCGTCTCAGGCCGGGAAGGCTTGCTGCTGCGACAGGAGGTCGATGGCAGGCTCGTCACCCATGCCGATCTGCGCGGCCTGTCGAAAAGCCCGTGGAACGAGATCGTCGTCGATGGGCGCGGCAACATCTATGTCAATGGCGGCGGGCCGGCGCCGGCTGCCGGTGAGTATTTCGGCCCGGGCACCATCGTGCTGATCATGCCGGACGGCGCGGTCCGGCAAGTGGCTGACAACATCGCCTTTGCCAACGGCATGGCGGTGACGCCGGACAACAAGACGTTGATCCTTGCCGAATCCCATGGCAACCGGCTGACCGCCTTCGATATCGCCGCCGACGGCAGCCTGTCCAACCGGCGCGTGTGGGCCGACCTCGACGGCTATCCCGACGGCATCTGCCTCGATGCCGAAGGCGCGGTCTGGTACGCGGATGTTCCCAACAAGCGCTGCGTACGGGTGCGTGAAGGCGGCGAGGTGCTGCAGACCGTCACCGTCGATCGCGGCTGCTTTGCCTGCATGCTGGGCGGCGCGGACAGGAGGACGCTGTTCATCGTCGCCGCCGAGTGGCGCGGCTTCGAGCACATGGTCAGCGACGCCCGCACCGGCCAGGTGCTGAGCTTGGAGGCGCCGGCACCTGGCGTGGGCTGGCCGGGCTAGAGCCCGGGAATCCGCTGATAGTTGGCGATGTCGGCCCGCACGCCGAGGCGCGCGATCGTCTCCTGCGGACTGAAGGCGATGCGCTCATGCGCGGCCTTGACGATCGGAACGACCTTGTCGACGGCCGCCTGGCTTTCCCATTCGACGATCGTCACCAGGTTGAATTCGCCTGGCCCCGAAAATTGCTCGAGCAGGAAATCCTGCACGAACCCCTGCTGCTGGCGCAGCAATTCATGCGTCGTCTTGACCTTGACGAGGATCTCCTCGCGGGCGGCGGCCGGGACGACGAACTTGTCCACCCTGAACACGCTGCCGCCGTTAACGTTCTGATTCATGCCGTTCATTTCGATTGTTCCGTTCCTGGATGATGGCGTTTTCGGGCTCCAGGAACGGCGTACAATCTCAACTTAAGTCGAGGTCAAGCGAAAAAATCAATTGACCTCCGACGTCCGCCGGCGAACGACAACACCGAGCTCGTCGCCCTCGCGGGCAAGGCGCAGGCGCTCCTCGGCTTCCGTCGCCTCGCGCTGGCGGTCCCACATCGAGGCATAGAGGCCGTGCTTGCGCATCAGCTCGACATGGGTGCCGCGTTCGGCGATCTGGCCGTCCTTGAGCACGATGATCTCATCGGCGGAAATCACCGTCGACAGGCGGTGGGCAATGACAATGGTGGTGCGGCCCTTGCTGACGAGATCGAGCGCGGCCTGGATCTCCTGCTCGGTGTGGCTGTCCAACGCCGAAGTCGCTTCGTCGAGCATCAGGATCGGCGGCGCCTTCAGGATGGTGCGGGCGATCGCCACGCGCTGCTTTTCGCCGCCGGAAAGCTTCAGCCCGCGTTCGCCGACCATCGATTTGTAGCCGTCTGGCAGCTTTTCGATGAACGGCCCGATCTGGGCGAGTTCGGCGGCCTTGCGCACTTCCTCCTCGCTCGCGCCGACGCGGCCGTAGCGGATGTTGTAGGCGATGGTGTCGTTGAACAGCACCGTGTCCTGCGGCACCATGCCGAGCACCGCGCGCAGGCTGTCCTGGGTGACATCCCGGATGTCCTGGCCGTCGATCAGCACCTGGCCGGCCTGCACGTCGTAGAAACGGAACAGCAGTCGCGAGATGGTCGACTTGCCGGCGCCCGAAGGCCCGACAATGGCGACCGTCTTGCCGGCCGGCACCTCGAAGGAAACACCCTTCAGGATCTTGCGGTTCGGATCATAGGAAAAATGCACGTCGCGGAACTCGACCTTGCCCGCGCCGACGGTGAGCGGCTTGGCGTCCGGCTTGTCGACGATCTCCTGCGGCACGTCGAGCAGGTCGAACATGTGCTCGATATCGGTAAGGCCCTGGCGAATTTCACGGTAGATGAAGCCGATGAAGTTGAGCGGCACGGAAAGCTGCACCAGCATGGCGTTGATGAAGACGAAATCGCCGACGGTTTGCGTATGGGCCTGCACCTCCAGCGCCGACATGCACATGACGACGACCGTGCCGAGGCCGAAGATGACGCCCTGGCCAAAATTCAGCCAGCCGAGCGAGGTCCAGGTCTTGGTGGCGGCGACCTCGTAGCGCGCCATCGAACGGTCGAAGCGGTCGGCTTCCATGCGCTCATTGGTGAAGTACTTGACCGTCTCGAAATTGAGCAGAGAGTCGATCGCCTTGGTGTTGGCGTCGGTGTCGCTGTCATTCATGTCGCGGCGAATCGAGATGCGCCAGTCGCTGGCCTTGACCGTGAACCAGACGTAGAGCCAGACGGTGATTGCCACGACGGCCACATATTTCCAGCCATAGGTGAAACCGAATATGCCTGCGGTCAGCGCGAATTCGAGGATGGTCGGCGCGGTGTTGAGCATGATGAAGCGCACGATCGTCTCGATGCCCTTGGTGCCGCGCTCGATGATGCGCGACAGACCGCCGGTGCGGCGCTCCAGATGGAAGCGAAGCGACAGCTGGTGCATGTGAACGAAGGTGCGGAACGCAAGCTGGCGCACCGCATGCTGGCCGACGCGGGCAAACAGCGCGTCGCGCAACTGGTTGAAGCCAAGCTGAACCAGCCTCAGCACATTGTAGGCGACGACCAGCATCACCGGGGCAAGCATGAAAGATGGCAGCGGCGGCGGCGTCTTGAAGCCGCCCGCCAGCGCATCGGTTGCCCATTTGAAGAAATAGGGACCGGCGACCAGCGTTAGCTTGGCGACGACCAGCAGCAGCGTCGCCCAAGTCACGCGCGCCCTGAGATCGGCGCGCTCGGCTGGCCACATATAGGGCCACAAATTGCGCAATGTCGTCAGCGTTGAGGTGTCGGCGGAGACGGTTTTTTCGACCACTTTTCTTGCCTTTTGGGTGAGAGGGTCAGCGGCCGGAGCAGCAGGAATTGACGAGGGCGTTCAACGATGCCGATACATCGGCAAGGGCTGCGCGATCAACGGCATAGCGCGAGCGCTGACGGTCGGGCTCGAAGCGGACCAGACCGGCCTCGACCAGAATTTTCAGATGCTGGGACACGGTGGACTGCGCCAGATCGAAACGGTCGACGACCTCGCGGCAGCAGCAGGAATTGCTGGCCGAGAGATGTTTCAGTATCTCGATCCGGGCCGGATGCGACAACGCCGAAAATCGCGCCGCGACGGCGTGGCTATCCGAGCCGCGGTTGGGTAGAGCGCCGGCAGCGCGGTCTGTTTCAAGGGCGGATTCGGTCATCGTTCATCGGCGATAAACGATGGACGGCACCGCCGCAAGCTACTCTTCCGGGCAGATCGGACGGCAGCTAATGCTCCGGGAGGGATTTCTCGATCCCTGGAATAGCGGCAATCTGTTCAACCAGAAACTCAACCAGCAAGCGGACCCTTGCGACGCCTGCGCGCTCCGGGACGATCAACATGTTCAACGGAACGGACGGCAGCGAATAATCCGCCAGTATCGTCTCGAGCAAGCCCGCAGCCAGAAGATCGTCCACAAGCCATCGATGCGCCGGCGCGATCCCCCGAGCGGCGATCATGGCCTGCCGCGCGGCAAGTCCATGATCGATCCGCAGCCGCCCGGCGAAAGGCACCGTGTGGCGTTCGACGCCGGCGCCTTGCAAAACAAGCGTTTCGCTGCCCGCCACGTTCGACATCCGGATGCCCTCATGGCGGGACAGATCCGAAGGGACGGTCGGTCTTCCCCGCGCCGCCAGATAGTCAGGAGAGGCCACGAGCAGACGCCGCGACTGGCCGAGGGTCCTCAGCTTCAACGAACTGTCCGTGAGCGGCCCCAGCCGAAGTGCGATATCGACACCCTCGCGGACGAGGTCCACCCGTTCATCGGTGAGGCTGAGGTCCACTCCGATGTCGGGATGACGGTCCTGAAAAGCGAAGATCAGGCGGCTGACGTGCAAGACACCGAAAGCCGCCGTACAGCTTATCCGGATCGTGCCGGCGGGCGCGCCGCGCGTGCCCCGGGCCTCATCGCTGGCCTGTTCGACGAGGCGCAGGATCTGAGCGCTATTGGCATAATAGCGGCTGCCTTCGGCGGTCATCGTGACCCGCCGGGTCGTTCGGCTGAGCAAAGGCACGCCGACCGCTTCTTCGAGCTCCCGAACGTGCCGCGTGATCGTTGACTGCCCGACACCAAGCTCCCGCGCGACGGCCGACAGGCTGCCACGCTCGGCGACGCGAACGAAGCTGCGCATGCGCTCGAATGTAATGTCTGATTTATCCATTATTCGGCACAATGTTATGCATTACCTGCATATAGTGGATCATATCACCGTTGGCTACGTTTGCGTCAGTTTCCTCAATACCGGATCTGACCCATGAAAGTTCTGCTTGTCTTCGCCCATCCTGAATCACGCTCGCTGAGCGGCGCCCTTCGTGATGTCGCTATCAGGGAACTCGAGGCTCAAGGGCATGAGGTTCGCGTATCGGACCTGTACGCCGAAGGCTGGAAATCCGAAATCGATCGCGCCGACTTCCCGTCGCTGGAACCCGATGCGCGGCTCATCCCGGTCGTGGCTTCCAAGAAGGGTTTCGAGGCCAACACGCTAACCGCAGATGTAAAGGCGGAGATCGAGAAGCTGCTGTGGGCCGACACCTTGATCCTGCAGTTCCCGCTCTGGTGGTTCGCCATGCCGGCAATCCTCAAGGGTTGGGTCGACCGTGTGTTCGCCTATGGATTCGCCTATGGCGTTGGTGAGCATAGCGATCGGCGCTGGGGCGATCGCTATGGCGAGGGCACCCTTGTCGGGAAACGCGCCATGTTGATCGTGACCGCAGGAGGCTGGGAGGAGCACTACACGCCACGCGGGATCAACGGCCCCATCGACGATCTGCTGTTCCCGATCAATCACGGGATCCTCTACTACCCCGGATACGACGTACTTCCGCCGTTCGTCGTCTACCAGGTCGATCGTCTCGACGAGACCGGCTTCGAACCCGTGGCTGAACGGCTGCGTGAGAGGATGCGGACGCTGGCGACGACGGCGCCCATCCCATACCGTCGGCAAAATGGCGGAGATTATCTCATTCCGAGCATGAATCTCCGCCCTGAACTGGGCGATCCCGGGGCAAACGGTTTCGCGCTTCACTCCAACCAAGCAGGCGATGTCAGCTGATCGATGCGGGCTCCTACTGCTTCTTAGTCGGCGCCGTCGTCGCCTGCTCGCCCATTGCCTTGAGGTCGGCGGCTTCGCCTTCCTTGGACTTTTCCGGGACCTTGAACACCTGGCCGGGCCAGATGTGGTCGGGATCCCTGATCTGGTCCTGGTTGGCGAGATAGATGGTGGAATAGCGCACGCCGTGGCCGTAGACGCGTCGCGAAATCCGCCACAGCGTGTCGTTGCGGCGGATAATCACGGCGCCGTCGGCATGTTCGAGCTTGGGCGCTACGGCCTCCGGCACGTCGCTTGGCGGCGTGGTGGCAGCGACAACGGCCGGAGCCTCCGCAGCGGGCGCTGCCGGTGCGGCAGGTGCTTCGGCGGCTGCCGGTGCGGCTGGCTTGGTCTCAGCTGGCTTGGCATCCGCCGGCTTGGTCCCGGCAGGCGCCACGGCGGCAACCGCTTCGCCCGGCTCGCGCTCGAACGGCACCGCGGCGCGGGCCACGACCTTTACGCCGTCGGCATCGAGGCCGTCGACATGGATGGTGTAGCTGCCGACTGGAATGTCGCGCGTCGCTTCGATGAGGAAATGACCGTCCGGCGATGTCAGCGCGTCACCGAGCAGGATGTCGTTGGCATAGGCGCGCACCTTGCGGCCCGGATCGGCGAGACCGGCGACGAAGATCTTGTTGCCGTCGATCTCGACCGCCTCGACGACGATCTTGGGTCCGGCCACGGCGGCGGGCGGTGTCGCCGGCGCGGCGGGCGCCGGAGCGGCAGTTGCGGGCGCTTGAGCGGCCGGAGCTGGCGCCGGTGCAGCCGGAGCGGCAGCCTGGTCGCCGGTGGCAGGTGCTGCCGGTTTGGTCTCGGGCGCGGGAACCGTCAGCAGTTCGGCCGGCTTGCCCGGCTCCTCGACCATGGCCAGCACCTGGCCGGCGGCATTCTTGGGAACCGAAACGACAGCGGTCTGCACCGAGACGGTTACGACCGTGCCGACGGTCGAATGCAGGGTAATCGTATAGTCGCCAGGCTTCAGCGGATCGTCGAGCACGATGACAAAGGCGCCATCGGGACCCGCCATAGTCGAGCCAAGCACCGTCGTGCCGCTCAGGATCTCGACCTTTGAATTGGGCGCTGCATTGCCGGCAATGACGATCGAGCCATTGCCCTCGACGCGCACGACATCGAAAGTCGGCGCGGTCGGGCCGGCCGCTGCGGGTGCGGCCGGTGCAGGCGCTGCCGGAGCTGTAGCCTCTGTCGCGGGCGCGGCTGCAGCAGTCGCCTGAGGCGCCGCGGCGGGAGCGGCCGGCACAGCCGGCGCCGGCAGTCGCCCTTCCGTGCCGGTATCAGCCGGTTTCGGCGCCTCGGGCGGCGTCGAGGCCGCGACCTTCGCCGGCGGCGTTGGATGAAGATACGGGTCGAGTGCGCCCGATATGTAGGCAGTTCCCGCGGCCGCGACGGTCCCACCCGCCGCGAACAGGAACGCCTTCAATGGATTAATTGCCATATTTCCCTACCCCTTAGCCACCTAATGCCGGTCTAGCGTGTTTTGCCAATGCCGACAAGAAAAACGGGCAGTCAAGAAAAAGCTCGGCTTGTCAACCCTTAGGGCTTGACCACGCTTTCAGACCCAATCACCAATCATCAGCATGAACACGATTCGATCCGTCTGCGTCTATTGCGGCTCGTCTCCGGGCCGCAATGAAATCTATGCCAAGGCCGGGCACCTGCTTGGACGCTCGATTGCCAAAGCGGGCCTGCGGCTGATCTATGGCGGCGGCACCAAAGGCATTATGGGCGCCGTCGCAGAAGGCGCGCTCAAGGCCGGCGGCAAGGTGACCGGCATCATTCCCCGCTTCCTGATCAACAGAGAAGCAACCGAAACCGCGCTCGACCGGCTCGACGAGTTGCTGGTCACCGACAACATGCACGAGCGCAAGCATAAGATGTTCGAGAAATCCGACGCCTTTGTGGCGCTGCCTGGCGGCATCGGCACAGTCGAGGAAATCGTCGAGATCATGACCTGGGCGCAACTCGGCCATCACCGCAAGCCGATCGTCTTCGCCAATGTCAACGGATTCTGGGATCCGATGACGGCGTTGCTTGAACACATGACGGCAGAGGGCTTCATCCACACCGCGCAACGGGTCAAACCGCTGGTCGTCAACGATCCGGAGGCCATCGTCGCCGCCATCATGGTGGCAGGCTCCTCCGTCGACGCCCCGACCGAGGGTGTGCAGTCGGTGATAGACAAGATGTAGGGAATGGGCAGTGGGGAATAGGGCCTGCCTACTGCCTACTGCCTACTGCCTACTGCCTACTGCCTTCCGCAAATCCCCAATCACCGGGCGCTCATCCTGCCGGCGCCAGGCGAGGTAAATCGCCACGCTGCGCTTGAACCAGGGAAGGTCGCGGAAGACTATTCCCGGCGGCGCGGCGCTTCGCAGGCTTTCCTGCACCGTCGCCAGGCCCAGTCCGGCGCTGACCAGGCCGAGCGAGGTCAAGGGATCGGCGGTCTCATAGGCGATGTCGGGCACGAAGCCGGCCTCGATGCAAGCGGCCAGGAACTGGCCGCGGTTGGTGTCGGCGGGCTGGCGCACCACCGTGATCCACGGGCGTCCGTCGAGATGATGCGGGCCGATGTCGGCGACATCCGTAAGCGCATCGCCCTCGGGTATCGCCAGCACCAGCGGCTCGCGGCGGATCAGCATCGAGTCAATTTCAGGATAGTCGGCCGGCGGCGGTGAATAGACCAGGCCGAGATCGAGCGTGCGCTGGCGCAGCCCTTCCAGTTGCGCGGCAGAGCGCAGGCTCATCAGGCTGAGATGCAATTGCGGCCGCTCGCGGCGGAATTGCCTGAGCATGTCGGCGACCAGCCCGGCATGCACTGCGCCCTCGACATAGCCGATGGCGAGACGGCCGACCGCGCCGCTGGCAAGGCTGCGGCCGAACTCCTCCACGCGCCGCGCATTGGCAATCAGAGCGCGGGCCTCGGCGAGGAAGGCTCGGCCCTCGGCGTTGAGATGAACCCGCTGCTTTGCCCGTTCGAACAGAGTGACGCCCAGTTGCTCCTCGAGCTGCATGATCCGCCGGCTGAGTGGCGATTGCGAGATGTGCAGGATCTCGGCGGCGCGACCGACATTGCCGGTTTCGGCGACGGTGATGAAGTAGCGGAGCTGGCGCAGGTCGAACACTTTTTCTCCGACGATTTAGTCCTTTCAGGTCTGAACTCTATCCTAATCAGTCTTGGACAGTCTGACCAGCCGCAGGGATAGTCGGCCACCCAACCAAAGGAGACCCACATGCAGTTCTTCGCCCTTCTCACCCGCAACACCGCAAAGTTCAGTGACGCTGACTTTGCACCGCTTCTGCCCGGCGAAGCCGAACAGCGCCGCACGCTCTACGCCGAAGGGGCCGTGCGCCAGGTCTGGAACCGTGGCGACATCCCCGGCGGCGGCATGATGTTCGAGGCGGCCGACGACACCGAAGTGCGCGGCTACCTCGCCACCTTGCCGCTGATCAAGGCCGGCATGATGGACGTCACCGCGATCGTGCCCCTCAACCCCTATCCCGGGTTTGGGCCGAAGCGCTGAGTTACCCCCAATCGCAATGCGGTGGCGGTGAAGGTGCCGCCACCGCGCTTCCCTGCTCGACACACTGTGATCGACTGTCAAGAAACTGTCACACGAAACCGGCTTCCCGCATGCTAAGACCTTGCAGTGAGCCGGTTGCGCGGTTCGTTGCTTGGACCATCTGGAGAAGCGACAGTGAACATCGCCCTCCCCACCGAAGGCACCGACCTTTCGCCCTATTTGCCCGATGAGCACGGGCTGTTCTTCATCTACCATTTCACCGCTGAAGGCGTGCGCACCAAGGATCCCGCGCAAGCCCACTGGACCTGGCGCAGCTACCAGATCACCGACCTCCACGCGCGCCAGAAGATCGGCGCCGAGCAGGCCCTGCCGGCCCCGGCGCGTGACGCATTCCTCGCCCCCAGCCATGGCTGCCACATCGATTATGAGGATGGTTGGCTCTATGGCGATCTGCCGGACCTCAAGCACGATTTCTCGGAGGCGCGCGGGCTCGTCCATTTCCGCTTCGCTTTCAACGACACGATGCTGATCGGCGCCCGCAAACAGCCGCTGGAGTCGGTCGACGCCATCCGCAAGGCGGTGGAGAATGGATCGCGGAAATTCCGCTCGCCGTCGGACCTGATCGAGGCGGTCATGGGCCAGTCGCTCGATGGCATGTCGGGTGAACTCGGCAAGCTTGGCGATGCGCTTGACGGCATAGAGGACCGCGTCGTGCGCGATGCATGGCACAATGAACGCCAGGCGCTGGTCGAGGCGCGCCGGCAACTGGTGGTGATCCACCGGCAGATGGCGACGCTCACCAACCTGTTCCGGCATCTCGACCATTCGCATCGCGACGAGCTGCCTGATCTGATCAAAGATATGGCGGCCAAACTCTCGCACCGGGCACTCACCCTCTATAATGACGGCGAGCAGTTGCAGGCACGCACGAGGTTGTTGCAGGACGAACTGATGGCGAAACTGACCATGCAGTCGAACCAGCTTCTCTACGTTCTCTCCGTCATGACGGCGGTGCTGTTGCCGATGACCATCATCTCGGGCCTGTTCGGCATGAATGTCGGCGGTTTGCCCCTGGTTGACACGCCGATGGGTTTCTGGGTGGTGACCGCGGTCTCGCTGCTGATCGCCGGCGTGACCTATCTCTTCGTCAGGCGGCTCGGACAGATGTAGCCGCCGCCCGTCGCGCGGTGACCAGCATCGACCAGGAATACATCGCCAGCGCCGTCCAGATCAGGGCAAAGGCTATGGCTTGTGCCGTGCCGAACGGCTCGTCGAAGATCAGAACCGCGATCAGGAAAACCATGGTCGGCGCGATGTATTGCATGATGCCGATGGTGGAGAGGCGCAAAAGCTTGGCGCCGAACGCAAACAAAAGCAGCGGCACCGACGTGACCGGACCGCAGCCGATCAGCAGCGCCGTGTCGGTGCCGGTGCTCGACACGATGTGGTCCTGGCCGGTCGCGATCAGGTAGACGATGTAGCCAAGAGCCGGCACGGACAGCAAAAGCACTTCAAGCAGAAAGCCCTGGCTTGGGCCGATCGGCAGCGTCTTGCGGAAGAAGCCGTAGGCGGCGAAGGAAAAGGCCAGCGCCAGCGACACCCAGGGCAGCTTGCCGCCCTCGATTGTCAGCACCGTGACGGCAACCGTCGCCAACGCGACCGCCGCGATCTGCAACCGGTCGAGCTTTTCGCCCAGCAGCACGGCTCCGACCACGACCACCACCAGCGGGTTGATGTAATAGCCAAGCGCGGTCTCGACGGTGCGATCGACGGCGATCGCCCAGACATAGATGCCCCAGTTGACCGAGATCAGCGCCGCCGTCAGCGCCGCCATGGCGATGGTGCGAGGCGAACGAATGGCCGCCTTGAAGTCCGCCGTGCGGCCGGCCCAGACCAGGACCGCCGCGGCGATCGGCACGGACCAGACGATGCGGTGGGCGATCACCTCGGCAAGAGGCAGATGCGCCACCCCTTTCATGTAGAAAGGCAGCACACCCCACAAGAGATAGGCGCCCAGCGCCAGCAGGAAGCCGCGACGGGCCTTTGACTCTGCGTCCAGGGCAATTGCTTCAGTGACCATGGCCCAACCCTATGGCCCAGTAACCTTGGCAAGACCATCACAAAGTTCTGATGGATCAATGGACTTCCGCTGATGGTTCAACCTTATTCGGCAGCAACAAGTCCGGCCATCTCGCGGTTCTTCATCAGCTTGTAGATGATCGAATCCATCAGCGCCTGGAAAGAGGCGTCGATGATGTTTTCGGAAACCCCGACGGTCCACCAGCGCGCGCCGGTGCCATCATGCGATTCGATCAGGACACGGGTGATGGCCTCGGTGCCGCCATTGAGGATACGCACCTTGAAGTCGGCGAGTTCGAGGTCGACGATCTCGCTCTGATATTTGCCGAGATCCTTGCGCAGCGCGATGTCGAGCGCGTTGACCGGACCATGGCCTTCCGCCACCGACATCTTCTCCTCGCCGTCGACCTCGACCTTCACGATCGCCTCGGAGACCGTCTTCAGCTGGCCATTGGCGTCGAAGCGGCGCTCGACCATGCAGCGGAATGAGGTGACATTGAAGAACTCCGGCAGGCCGTGCAGCATCTTGCGCGCCAGGAGCTCGAAGGATGCGTCGGCGCCCTCATAGGCGTAGCCCTCGGCCTCACGCTCCTTGACGACTGATATCAGCGCGTCGAGCCGGTGATCGTCCCTGGGCACCTCGATGCCGCGCCGCTTCAGCTCGGCGAGGAAATTGGCCTTGCCGCCCTGGTCGGAGACCATGACGCGGCGGCGGTTGCCGACGGATTCGGGCGGCACATGCTCATAGGTCGCCGGTTCTTTGGCCAGGGCGGAGGCATGGATGCCGGCCTTGGTGGCGAAAGCCGAGGCGCCGACATAGGGCGCCTGGGCTTCCGGCGCGCGGTTCAGCAATTCATCGAATGCACGCGACAGACGCGAAATCCCGGTCAGCGCTTCGGCCGAAATGCCTGATACAAAGCGATCCGCGAAGGCCGGCTTCAGCGCCAGCGTCGGCACGATCGAGATCAGATTGGCGTTGCCGCAGCGCTCGCCTATGCCATTCAGCGTGCCCTGGATCTGGCGCACACCGGCCTCGACCGCGGCCAGCGAATTGGCGACCGCCTGGCCCGTGTCGTCATGGGCGTGGATGCCCAGATGATCACCGGGAATGCCTGATGCGATGACCTTGGCGACGATGGTACGCACTTCCGAAGGCTGCGTGCCGCCATTGGTGTCGCACAACACCACCCAGCGTGCGCCGGCATCGTAGGCCGTCCTGGCGCAGGCCAGCGCATAGTCCGGATTGGCCTTGAAGCCGTCGAAGAAGTGCTCGCAATCGACCATCGCCTCCTTGCCCGAAGCCACAGCGGTTTCGACCGAAGTCTTGATCGACTCCAAATTCTCCTCGTTGGTGCAGCCGAGCGCTACGCGGACATGATAGTCCCAGCTCTTGGCGACGAAGCAGATGGCGTCGGATTTCGATTGCACAAGCGCTGCAAGGCCGGGGTCGTTGGATGCCGACACCCCTGCCCGCTTGGTCATGCCGAAGGCAACGAATTTGGCGCTTGCCGTGCGTTTCTGCTGAAAGAACGCCGTGTCGGTCGGATTGGCGCCAGGATAGCCGCCCTCGACATAGTCCATGCCGAAATCGTCGAGCAGTTTTGCAATCGCGATCTTGTCCTCGACGGAAAAGTCGATGCCCGGCGTCTGCTGGCCATCGCGCAATGTGGTGTCGAAGAGATAGAGACGCTCGCGGGTCATGGTCATTTGCCTGCAAATTTGTCCGTCGCGCGGATCAGCCGATCGAGGATGCCAGGCTCCGAATAGGCATGGCCGGCGCCCTCGATCAGGTGGAAGTCGGCCTTCGGCCAGACCTTGTGCAGCGCCCAGGCATAACGCGCCGGACACGGCATGTCGTAACGGCCATGGACGATGGTGCCGGGGATATCCTTGAGCTTCCAGGCATCGCGCAGCAGCTGCCCCTCGTCGAGCCAGCCGGCATGGACGAAATAATGGTTCTCGATGCGGGCGAAGGCGATGGCATAGTCGTCCTCGCCAAACTTGTCGCTGGTTTCCGGCTCGGGCAGCAGCGTGATGGTTTCGCCTTCCCACAGGCTCCACGCGCGGGCTGCTTCCAGCTGCGCCTTGCGGTCCGAGCCGACCAGCCGCTTGCGGTAGGCGGCCATCATGTCGCCGCGCTCAGCCTCGGGGATCGGCGCCACGAAACGCTCCCACTTGTCGGGAAACATCTCGGAGACGCCGAACTGATAGTACCATTCGAGCTCGGCGCGGGTCAGCGTGTAAATGCCGCGCACCACGAGTTCGCTGACACGATCGGGATGCGTCTCGGCATAGGCGAGCGCCAGCGTCGAGCCCCAGGAGCCGCCGAACACCAGCCATGTGTCGAAGCCGGCCATTTCGCGCAGTCGCTCGATGTCGGCGACGAGATGCCATGTGGTGTTGGCCTCCAGCGAGGCGTTCGGCGTCGACTTTCCGCAGCCGCGCTGATCGAACAGGATGACGTCGTAGAGTTTTGGGTCGAACAGCCGCCGGTGTTTGGGCGAGATGGTGCCGCCAGGTCCGCCATGCAGGAACACGGCCGGTTTGGCGCCCTTGGTGCCGGAACGCTCCCAATAGACCTCATGGCCATCGCCGACATCGAGCATGCCGCTGTCGAACGGTTCGATCTCCGGGTAGAGGGTGCGCAAGCTCATAGTTTCAGGCCCTGTTGCGGCCAGTTGGCCGTTTCGTGATCGGGATGCTGGAAGGAGATGATCTGCTCCTGCCTTGCGTAAAAGTCGGGATCGTCATGAACCGGCGCCTCGAAGATTTTTTCCACCCAGGGCAGCCGGGACGCGTAATTGACCTGAATTTGCGGCGCCAGGTCCGAGCGGTCGTCGAAGGCGCCGATGGCGATCTCCAGCCCGCCGGGCTGGCGGTAGGTCAGCGGCGTGCCGCAACGGGCGCAGAAGCCGCGATCGATGTTGACCGAAGACTGGAAATAGCTCGGTTCCTCATGGGTCCATTCGATACCGTCCCTGGGCGCCGTCACCAGCGCGCCGAAGAACGAGCCGAACTGTTTCTGGCACATGCGGCAATGGCAGATGGACGGGCGCCCAAGCGCCCCCTTGACGCGGAAGCGCACGGCGCCGCACTGGCAACCGCCGGTTCGGACAGTCTCGGTCATGGTCTTTCCTCCGGCGGCCATTGGTCGGTGTCGTGATCGGGATGCTGATAGGACACAAGCTCGGCGAGATAGGGAGCCGAACCCATGTCCGCCATCGTATCCTCGCCCGGCAGTTGCGGGATCGAATCCACATAAGGCAGTTTTGCCTCGGTGCCCCACTGGATGGTCGGCGCGATGTCAGCCGGATCGTCGAAGGCGGCGATCGCCAGCGCCATGCCGTCGGGCGCCTCGAAGGTCAGCGGCGTGCCGCATTCGGCGCAGAAGCCGCGCCAGGCAGCATTGGAGGAACGAAAGCGCTTGGGCTCGCCGCGCGTCCAGTCAACCCTGGCGCCGCGCACCGAGACCAACGGCAGGTAGAAATTGCCGCTCGCCTTCTGGCACATGCGGCAGTGGCAGATCGAGGCGTCGCCAAGCGTGCCTTCGACGCGGAAGCGCACCGCGCCGCATTGGCAGCCGCCTGTGTAGACCGGCCGGTTGTCAAGGCTCATGGCTCACTCCGGCTCATGGCAGACGGCCTCGACATTGTTGCCGTCGGGGTCGAAGACGAAGGCGCCATAATAGTTCGGATGATAGTGCGGGCGCAGGCCCGGCGCGCCATTGTCCTTGCCGCCGGCTGCCAGGGCCGCGGCATGGAAGGCATCGACCTCGGCGCGACTGCGCGCGGTGAAGGCAACGTGTTGATGGGCCTTTTGACCACCCTTGCCTTCCTGCAGCCAGAACACGGGCCGATCACGGCCATAGCCACCGACCTTGGCACCGCCGGTGTATTCCAGCGGCACCATATAGAGCAGCGAAGCGCCAAGCGGCGCCATCGCCTTGTCGAAGAAAGCCTTCGAAGCCTCGAAGTCGGCAACATCGATGCCGAGATGGTCGATCATGGAAATGCCTCCCTTGCTGGCTCACGTGCTGGCACTTCGGCACCGGCCAAACCGGCCTCGATCACGATGTGCTGGCAGACATTGTCGATATCGCGAATGACGTCGTCGTTCCAGAAACGCAGGATGGTCCAGCCGCTGGCCTTCAGATAGACGCTTCGCGCCTCGTCGTACTGGAGATGTTCCGCGTCAGCATGCTGGCTGCCATCGACCTCGACAATGAGGCGATGAGCCGAACACGCAAAGTCCACGATATAGGGCCCAATCGGCACTTGCCGCCGAAAGCTCATCTCCATCAGCCGGTGAGCACGTAACTCGTTCCAGAGTTTCAACTCTGCATCGGTCATGACGCGACGCATGGATTTGGCGTTTCTTCGCTGACGGGATGGAACGAGGTCGTGCCCCATCAAACACTCCTTCGCCGGCAACTAGCGAAATCGGCCACGAGGGCTGATCTCCCCCCTTGCGGGGGAGATGCCCGGCAGGGCAGAGGGGGGTGCTGTCCCGCCGGCCTGTCAGCTTGCGACCGCTGCCTTCTCAAGAAGTGATTGGAATAAGGGGGGACAAACGGAAACCTTGGCGTTCCTTCACACCCCCCTCTGTCCTGCCGGACATCTCCCCCGCAAGGGGGGAGATCGGCTGTCACCGGCGCCTCCGCCAAACTTGCAAAGGTGCTTGGCGCTACCCTCACCGCTTGACCTCCCAAGTCGTCACACGTTCGCCGGTGGCCGGATCCTTGCCGTCCTTCAACTGTACACCCTGCGCCAAAAGCTCGTCGCGGATGCGGTCGGCTTCGGCCCAGTTCTTGGCGGCGATGAGAGCGAGGCGATTGGCGATTGCCTTGGCAATCTTGTCCTCGTCGACCTTTGCCGAGGCGACATCGAAGCCGAGGAACAGCAGTGACGCCTTCAGAGCGGCGGCGGCTTCGTTGCCTTCCGCGGCCTCGCTGGCCAACTGCGTCAGCACCTGGAAGGCGGCATAGGTGGCGAGATCGTCCGACAAGGCACTGATGACCTCCACCGGCAACTGCCCGGCCGCAGGCGCCAGATCCGCGGCGCGTTTCCATTTGCGTAGCGTGTTCTCCGCCTCCTCCAGCTTGCGCACGGAGAAGTCGATCGGCTCGCGGTAGTGCGTCATCAGCATCGCCAGCCGCAGCACCTCGCCCGACCAGCTGCGGCCGCCGAAGGTCTCCGTCTCCAGCAGTTCGTGGATCGAGTAGAAATTGCCGAGGCTCTTCGACATCTTCTGCCCCTCGACCTGCAGGAAGCCGTTGTGCATCCAGACATTGGCCATGACTGACGTGCCGTGGGCGCAGCGCGACTGGGCGATTTCGTTCTCATGATGCGGGAAGATGAGATCGAGGCCGCCGCCATGGATGTCGAACACCTCGCCGAGATAAGCCGCCGACATCGCCGAGCATTCGATGTGCCAGCCGGGCCGACCCCTGCCCCATGGGCTCTGCCAGCCCGGCTCTTCCGGTGAGGACAGCTTCCACAGCACGAAATCGCCGGGGTTCTTCTTGTGCGCATCGACGGCGACGCGGGCGCCGGCCTGCTGTTCGTCGAGATTGCGCTTCGACAGTTGGCCGTAGTCCGGCATCGACGCCGTGTCGAACAGAACTTCACCTGCCGCGACATAGGCATGGCCGCGTTTGATCAGGCTTTGAATCAAGGTGATCATGTCGGCCTTGCCATCGGCGCGGGGCTCGACGAATTCGGTGGCGCGCGGTTCGACCGTTGGCTCCAGGCAGCCAAGCGTGGCGACATCCCTGTGGAACTGGTCGGCGGTCTTTTCGGTCACCCGCCGGATGGCTTCGTTGAGCGACAGCTTTCCGGCCGATATCTCGCTGCCGAAATCGCGCAGTGCACGCGCGTTGATCTTGTCGTCGACGTCGGTGATGTTGCGCACATAGGTGACATGCGCCTCGCCATAGAGATAGCGCAGCAGGCGAAACAGCACGTCGAAGACGATGACCGGCCTGGCATTGCCGATATGGGCGAAGTCGTAGACGGTCGGGCCGCAGACATACATGCGCACGTTGAGCGCATCGATCGGAACGAAATTCTCTTTCGTTCGCGTCAGCGTGTTGTAGAGGCGCAGGCCCTGCGATGCGTCGGACATTCCATGCCTTCCCGGTTCAGAACTTTTTATCTGGATGGAGCCAGTCCCGCGCCGAGGCGCAAATCAGACTCCAGCCTGCTGGCCGGGGCGTTTGTCCAATCTGGGGAAAGATGAGGCGAAAACGTCCGGACCAGCGCGAGGCTAGCCAATAATGCAAATGCCACAAATGGCGAAAGACGTTTTCATGGGCGGCTTTATCGCCTTGGTCAGTGTTGCCGTCAAGCCGCTGCTTCCAAGAAAAACGCCGTAAAGATTGGCAAACGCGTCGCCCGATCACGCGGAATCAGGCAGTGAAACATTTTATTAAACATGTCGGCACAGTCATGAAACATTCGCCGGCTAGATCACCAAACGTCACGATTTGGTCGGATTCAACGGTCAAACGCGAACACGAAAACGTTACCTGGGAAGAGAAACATGCCTCGAAGCAAGCAGGAAGCCAACCGCGCCAAGCAACCGGCGCTGGCCAGCCACTATCGCGCCATCGGCCCGGCCGCGATCGTCGCCGCCCTTCTTCATACCGCGAAGAAAAAGAAGCCGGCGCCGAAGATCGTATCACCCCGCGCTGCCTGAAGGAGTGTGCGGCCGGCGCCAAAGGCGCCGGGCATGAGGCGCTCACATACGCCTCGAAATAGCGGTATCCCTTAGAACAACGTCATCTGACTGTCGTCCGCGCCAGGCTTCTGGCGCCTGGTCTTCTCGGGCTCCGGCCCGACCTCGCCCCTCTGCTGAATCTCCGGGCCGGTGTTGGCGACCTTGTTGACGAGGTCGGAGACAGGGATAGCCTCGAAGAAATCGGGCTGCGCCGGCCGCAGCAGGTCGGCAACATCGCGCGGCTCCAACGTGCGGCAATCCAGCCAGCGGGCGAAATCCCCGGGATCGATCACCACCGGCATCCGGTCGTGGATATGAGCGATGTCGGCATTGGCATTGACCGTCAGGATGGCGCCGGTGTCCATTTCCGAGCCCCCAGGCTCGGCATAGGTCTCGATCAGGCCGGCAAAGGCGACCAGGCCGCCATGCCTGGGCCGGATCCAGTAGGGTTGCCCCTTCTTGCCCCCGCTCTGCCGCCATTCGTAGAAGCCAGACGCCGGCACCAGCGCGCGGCGATGACGCATGGCGGCCTTGAACGAGGCCTTTTCGATTGCGCCTTCCGAGCGCGCGTTGAACAGCAGCGGAAACTCCCTTGTGTCCTTGACCCAGGTGGGAATGAGGCCCCAGCGCACCAGCATCGGTTGCCGATCCGGCAAATTGGAGCCCGGTGCACGCGGCGCGCCGGCGGTCGCCATCAGCACGGGTTGCGTCGGCGCGATGTTGTAGCGCGCCGGGAAATCCTCCAGCTCGGCCAGGCCGAGAAAGGCGGCGGTGTGATTCGGTGTGGCGGCCAAGGCAAAACGTCCGCACATGATCGATTGCTCCTGCCTTCGAATGGTTCCAGAAAGTGGCGATGGAACAGCCGCACTGCAACCGCTAAAGCTGTCCGGCGCTGACCCGTCCACAGCGGGCTGCGGCGGTCGAACGGTTGGGAAGCCATGAGCGATACACGAAAGATACTGCCGGCGGTCTCGGTAGCCGTGGTGCGTGGCGACACCGTGCTCTTGGTCAAGCGGGCGCGGCAACCTTCGCAGGGTCTCTATGCCTTTCCCGGCGGCAAGGCCGAGGCCGGCGAGACGCTGGAGGATGCCGCCAAGCGCGAGTTGCACGAAGAGACCGGTTTGCGTGCCACCGGTTTTCGCCCGCTTCGGGTAATTCATATCGACGGCAGGGACGATTCTCACCCGGTCGATTACCGCCTCACGGTCTTCGGCGCCGCCTATGCCGGCGGCGAGGCCGTGGCGAGCGACGATGCCGAGACAGCAGCCTTCTACACACTCCGCGAGATGGCGGCGCTGCCGCTTGCCGGCTCGGTGTTCGCGGTGGCGGAAGATCTGCTTGGCCGACTTGCTGGTTCCCCCTGAAAGCCGCTGAATTCCCCAACCGCCGGGCCGGAAACGCCTTGCAGGCGACAAATTGTTTGGTCACATAGACTTATGAGCCGTGCTCGTTTTCTTGTCGCTTTATGCCTTGCCGTCAGTACGGCCGTGGCCGTGCGGCCGGCGTTCAGCGTCGAGTCGCCGTTCGAGCCGGGGCTGATGCGGTTGGCGGAGGTGCTGGGGTCGCTGCATTTCCTGCGCAATCTGTGCGGCGAGAAGGGCGACCAGTGGCGTGGCGAAATGGAAAAACTGCTCGAATCGGAAAATCCGGATCCGGAGCGTCGCGCCCGCTTCATCGCCAGCTTCAATCGCGGCTATCGTTCCTTCGGCGGCACCTATACGCAGTGCACCGCTTCAGCCACGGAAGCCATCAGCCGTTACATGAAGGAAGGCGAGACGCTGTCGCGCGATATCGCCTCGCGCTATGGCAATTAGGCGTCCATCAACAGATATCCGAGCCGTCGCCGGTCCTATCAGACAAATCTGGCTTGTAGCGGTCTGTGTCTTGGTGCAATCCTGATGTTGCACTTCTGCAACAGCGTTAATCAAACGTTACCGCAAGAATGCGAAATTAACTCAAACTGAAGGTTTTCACCCCGCAGGCAGGCCTAATCGGCTAAGTTTGATCCGGGTTGAAACGCAGCTTCGCCAAACACAGCCGTCTGCTGTAAAGACGATCAAAAAAATGTCGTATTTACAGATACTTACTTAGGGCTGCGTGTAAACGGAACAGATCAAGCCTGATCCGCACTGATGGATCGCAGCTTGAAAGGGTGGACATCGCTATGGAACATGGTGTCAACGACATCGATGCGCTGGTCAGGGAAGAAAAACGCCTGACGGCGGTGGAAAGCCACAGCGAAGCCTGGGCCGAGGGCCTTTCGGCCGGCATCGAGCCCGAGATCATTGCCGAGGCGGCGCTTGAGACCGCGTTCGGTGAAATGCTGCGCGCCAACGGCGAGACATCGGCCCTTGCCCTGCTCGACCGCATGCGTGAAAAGGTGATTGCTGGCGCCTTCGAACCCGAGCGGCTGCGGCACTGAACCGACATCCGGTTCTTTGACGATCGAGTGCCGTTTGGGCATCATGCCCGGGAGCCAAGGAGATACGGGCAGTGAATTTTCCGATGTCAGGCGGGCCGAAGGGCTTGGTCCTCTACATCCGTCTCGCCGCTTGCTGTGCCGCGATTGCCTTTGTGACGTGCCTGGCAAGCAGCCCGGCCTATGCGCTGAGCGAGATCCAACGCGAAGACCTTCCCTCACCTGTCACCCCGTCAGCGGATGATGACGTCTCGTCGCCCGGCGGCGCGATTCCCATGCCCGACCCGGTGGGAACGCCGCCTTCGACCGGCCAGCAGCCTGCCGCTCCGGACGCGGCAGAGCCCGACAGTCCAGCGGATGGCGGCAGCAACAGGCCGCGTGTCGATCCCGAGGCGCCCTTGCCTGAAGTCGTATACGACCTTGGCAAGCTGCCCGAGCCCGTGCGGCGCATGCATGATCTGATCATCGAGGCCTGCAAGAGCGGCGACATCGAAAAGCTCCGGCCCCTGATCGGCAAGGGCGACACCATGACCCAGCTGTCACTGGCCGACATCGACGGCGACGCCATTGCCTTCCTCAAAGGGCTGTCCGGCGACCCTGACGGCCAGGAGATCCTGGCCATACTGGAGGAAGTGCTCAGCGCCGGCTATGTCCATGTCGACGCCGGAACAGCGCAGGAACTCTATGTCTGGCCGTATTTCTTCGCGCTGCCGCTGGACAAGCTCGACGCCAAGCAGCGGGTCGAGCTGTTCAAGATCGTCACCGCCGGCGATTTCGACGACATGAAGCAGTTCGGCGCTTATATCTTCTATCGCGTCGGCATCACGCCTGCCGGGCAATGGACATTTTTCGTCGCCGGGGACTGAGCGGCTTGCTCCTGCTTGTAGGGGATAGGGAAGCTCAGACGACAAGGGCCTCGGAAAACTCCACCGCCCTGCCCTGGCCCGGTGTGACGATTTCGCCTTCCCACATAACGCGGCGGCCGCGAATGACGGTGCCGACCGGCCAGCCGGTGACTTCCTTGCCGTCATAGGGCGTCCAGCCCGCCTTGGAGCCGGCCTGCGCATTGGTGATGGTCTCGCGCCGCTTCATATCGACAACCGTGAAGTCGGCGTCGTAGCCGGCGGCGATGCGGCCTTTTCTGGCCATGCCGAAAATGCGCTGCGGGCCGTGGCTGGACAGGTCGACGAACCGCTGCAAGGTCAGCCGGCCCGCGTTGACGTGGTCGAGCATGATCGGCACCAGCGTCTGCACGCCGGTCATGCCCGAGGGCGAGGCTGGATAGGGTTTTGCCTTTTCGGCCAGCGTGTGCGGTGCGTGGTCGGAGCCGAGCACGTCGACGATGCCTTGCGCGATGCCGTGCCAGACGCCATCGCGGTGGCGGGAGTCACGCACGGGTGGGTTCATCTGGATCAGTGTGCCGAGCCTGAGATAGTCGTCGGCGCTGAGCGTCAGATGATGCGGCGTCGCCTCGCAGGTCGCGACGTCCTTGTGCTGTTCGAGGAACAAGATCTCTTCGGCGGTAGAGATGTGCAGGACATGGATGCGGGCGCGAACGTCGCGCGCGATGCGCACCAGCCGTTCGGTGCAACGCAAGGCGGCGGTCTCGTCGCGCCAGACCGGATGCGATGACGGGTCGCCCTCGATGCGTTCGCCAAGGCGCTCGCGCAGCCGGAACTCGTCCTCCGAATGAAAGGCGGCACGGCGGCGAGTGTTCCGCAGGATCGAGGCGACGCCTTCGTCGTCCTCGACCAGCAGGTCGCCGGTGGACGAACCCATGAAAACCTTTATTCCCGCGGCGCCCGGCAGCCGCTCGAGCTCGCCGACATCCCTGGCGTTGTCGCGGGTACCGCCGACCCAGAACGCGAAATCGCAATGCATACGGTGGCTGCCTCGCCGAACCTTGTCGGCCAGCGTTGCCTCGCTGGTGGTCAACGGGTTGGTGTTGGGCATCTCGAACACGGCGGTGACGCCGCCAAGCACCGCCGCCCGCGAGCCGGTTTCCAGATCTTCCTTGTGCTCCAGTCCCGGCTCGCGAAAATGCACCTGACTGTCGATGACGCCCGGCAGGATGTGCAGGCCGCGACAGTCGATCGTCTCGCCGGCCGAGGCCTGGCGGAGATCGCCTATTGCGGCGATGCGTCCGTTCTTCACGCCAACGTCACGTGCCCCCTCGCCATCATGGTTGACCACTGTGCCGCCTGTCAGGATGAGGTCGTAGGTCATGGCCATGCTCTCTTGCGGGGGGAGTGTCAGCGGCTTACGTAATGGCCAACCGTTTTGCAAGATCAGGCTTTTATCCTCCCCATGCCCTTTGCCCTGCTGAAAGACCGCGCGCTCATCTCCGTCTCCGGCCAGGATGCCGAGCACTTTCTGCAAAACATCCTGACCACCGATCTCGATACGCTCGGCGCCGGCGAAGCCAAGCCGGGCGCGCTGTTGACGCCGCAAGGCAAGATCCTGTTCGACTTCCTGATCTCGCGTGCCGGCGAAAACGCCTTCCGGCTGGAATGCCGAGCCGACATTGCAGATGATTTCGTGCGCCGGCTGATGCTCTACAAGCTTCGCGCCAAGGTCGAGATTGCCAAGTCGGAACAGTCGCTTGTCGCTGTTGCCTGGGGAAAAGAGTCAACCGCCTCAGAAAATGATTCAACCGCGTTTGCCGACAGGCGCTTTGCCAGGGAAAGCGTCACACGCACCTATGCCGGCATTGCGGATGCCGGCGACATCGCCGCATGGAAGGCCTTCCGCATCGCCCACGGCATCGCGGAGAGCGGTGCCGACTATGCGTTGAGCGACGCCTTCCCGCATGACGTGCTTCTCGACGAGACCGGCGGCGTCGGCTTCAGGAAGGGCTGCTATGTCGGCCAGGAAGTGGTCTCGCGCATGCAGCATCGCGGCACCGCCAGGCGACGTGTGCTGATCGTGCAGGCTGGGCTTGCCCTGCCCGCCTCCGGCACCGAACTCACGGTCGAGGGCCGGCCGGTCGGCACGCTCGGCTCGAGCGCCGGCGACATCGGGCTTGCCATTGCCCGCATCGACAGGGTCAAGGCGGCGCTGGACGCCGGCCAGCCGATCCTGGCCGGCGATGTTCCGGTGAAGCTCGCCATTCCCGCCTGGGCCACATTCAGTTTTCCGCAGGAAACCGTCAGCGCGGAGGAAGCCTGATGGCGGCGGACCGCACCGGTGCGCCGCCGCGCGCCTGGCAGCGCATGCTGTCCGGCCGCCGGCTCGACCTGCTCGACCCCTCGCCGCTCGACATCGAGATTTCCGACATTGCCCATGGGCTCGCCCGCGTCGCCCGCTGGAACGGCCAGACCAGCGGCGAGCATGCGTTTTCGGTCGCCCAGCATTCGCTGCTGGTCGAAGCCCTGTTCAATGATCTGGTGCCTCAGGCTTCTGCCACCGACCGGCTCGCCGCGCTGCTGCACGATGCGCCTGAATATGTCATCGGCGACATGATCTCGCCGTTCAAGTCGGTGATGGGCGGCAGCTACAAGGACTGCGAATTGCGCCTGCAGCGCGCCATCCATCAGCGCTTTTCGCTGCCTCCCGAACCGGCCGCGGCACTGCGCAGGGACATCAAACGCGCCGACCAGATCGCCGCCTATTTCGAGGCAACGCTGCTGGCCGGCTTCTCGACCGCCGAGGCGACCGAATTCTTCGGCCGTCCGCGCGGTTTCTCCGCCGAGCGCTTCGATTTCACACCACGCTCGGTGACCTGGGCGCAAGATGCCTTCCTGAGGCGGTTTTCGGCGCTTGAGAAGTCGCGGCATCCAGTTGCAACGTCGGCGGTAGGGTAGAGAACGCTAAATTAACCGGAAACGGCAACAGTGTGGTGTTCGATCACGCACCGCAGGCGCGCCTCATGCCCGTCGTGGACGTCAAGGATGGTTCGATCGTCCCGAAACGGGCGCCCGAAGGCGTGGAGCGCTCTCGCCGCATGGAAGACGAGCTGCGCGAACAGAACGAACGCTTTTCAGCCGCTGTCGAGAACATGTCGCACGGGCTGTGCATGTTCGATGCCGACGAACGCATGATCATCTGCAACGGCAACTACCTCAACATCTTCTGCCTCGACGCCAAGCTGGTACGACCAGGCATCCGCTTCATCGACATTCTGCGCCACAGCGTCGACATCGGCATCGCCTCGCAAAGCGCCGACGAGCTCTATGCCATCCGCAAACCCTACATCGACCAGGCGAAACCCTCGACCTACGAAGAGACGCTGTCGGACGGTCGCATCATAAACATCTCGCACCGCCCGCTGGCCGTGGGCGGTTGGGTCTCGATCTACGAGGACATCACCGAACAGCGGCGCGCCGAGCAGGACCTCAAGGAGCAGCATCGCCGTTTCGACGCGGCACTCGCCAACATGTCGCAAGGCCTGCTGATGTACGACGCCGACGGCAGGATGATCGTACGCAACCGGCGTTTTCTGGAGCTCTACAACGTCACCGCGGGGGACTTTCCGCTCGGGACGACGCATCGCGACGCGCTCGAAAAACTGCTGGAACTCAGCATCTACCAGAAGATCGACGTCGACAGCGAAGTCGCCAAGACCGAGGCCTGCCTGGCGGCGGCAAAAATGCACTCGGCCTATCGTTATCTAACCGACGGCAGGACGGTCCTGGTCACGCGCCAGCCGATGAGCGGCGGCGGCTGGGTGGTGACCTTCGACGACGTCACCGAACGTCGACGCACCGAAGAGCGCATGATCCATCTTGCGCATCACGACACGCTGACCGGACTGCCCAACCGCTCGATGTTTCGCGAGCGGCTCGACCAGGCGCTGGAGGATGCGGCGGCACCGCCGTTGGCGATCTTCTCGCTCGATCTCGACCGCTTCAAGGCGATCAACGACACCTGGGGACATCCCGCCGGCGACTGGCTCTTGAAAAGCGTCGCCGAAAGGCTGCAGCGTTGCCTGCGCAATGAGACTGACGTCGTCGCCCGCTTCGGCGGCGACGAGTTCGTCGTCATGCAGTTCAACTCAAGGGGCGTCGCCGATGCTGAAAAACTGGCGAAGCGCATCGCCGAGGCCATCGCAAAACCGTTTCGCGACAAGAGCCGGGATATGCACATCGGCATCAGCCTGGGTATCGCTGTTTTCCCTGAAGATGGCAGGGACGCCGACACGCTGCTGAAAAACGCCGATACGGCGCTCTATCGGGCCAAGAGCGAAGGGAGAAACCTCTATCGCTTCTTCGAGCCCGCGATGGACGCCATAGTGCAGGCCCGGCGGGCTCTCGAGGTCGACCTCGAGGCCGCACAGCCGCGTCAGGAGTTCGATCTCGATTTCCAGCCCATCATGAACATCGCCTCCGGCGAGATCATCGGCGCGGAGGCCTTGATGCGCTGGCATTCCCCGGCGCGCGGCACCGTCGCGCCGGACGCGTTCATTCCCGTCGCCGAAGAGACCGGCCTGATCGTGCCGCTCGGCGAATGGGCGCTGAGGAAGGCCTGCGCGGCGGCGGCCAGCTGGCCGCCCGGCTTGCGCATCGCGGTCAATGTCTCGGCCGTGCAGCTCAAAAGCGGCGGGTTTGCCCGCAGTGTCATCTCGGCCCTGGCCTTTTCAGGCGTGCCGGCCGGACAGCTGGAGCTGGAAATCACAGAAACCGTGTTGATGGACGAGAGCAAAACCGTGCTGAAGACGCTGCGCCAATTGCGCGATCTCGGCATCCGCATCGCGCTGGATGATTTCGGCACCGGCTATTCCTCGCTCGGTTATCTCAGGCGTTTCCCGGTCGACAAGATCAAGATCGACCGCTCCTTCATCCGCGACATGAGCAATCGCGACACGGCGGCGATCGTCCGCACCATTATCGGGCTCGGCAACGAGCTTGGCATTGTCGTCACCGCCGAGGGCGTCGAGACCGAGGCGCAACTCGACATGCTGCGCGACAATGGCTGTGAAGAGGCGCAAGGCTATCTGATCGGTATCCCCTCGAAGGCGGCGGACATCCAGCGTCTGTTGAAGGCGCGTGCGCTACGCAGCCAGACCGGCTGATAGCGTAGGCGCAAGGTCAGATCAGCGTTTCCACGTATTTCTCGTGGAAGCTGACATAGCCCGGCTCGACCACCTTCAGATGCCGCTCGATCAGCGCATGAAACTGCGGCAATTGATGAAACGGCACGCCGGGATAGGCGTGATGCTCGGCATGGAACGGCATGTTCCAGGCCAGCTTGCGCACCACCCAGTTGGTCAGCGTGGTTCGCGTATTCTCCAGCATGTTGGCCACGAACGGACAGCGGCCGTGCTCGGCGAGCAGATAGAGGCGCAGAAAGGGCTGACCCAACAGTGCGGGAATGATCCAGACATAAAGAAGTACGGAGAGCCGGAAATAAACGGCGAGCAGAAGGACGACGGCATAGAAGGCAATCATGGTGCGCGCTTCGGCCCGCACCTTGGGTCGGCCTTTCGGCGGCACATAGCTTTCCTGGCTGCCGCCAACCGCATTGGCGTGGAGCGTCTTGAGATGGCCCCACCACAGCGGGATGCCGGAAACATGCACGAGGTACTGCCGCAGCGTTTCCGGCTTGGGAAACGCCAGCTCCGGATCGTTTTCGGGGTCCTGCGTGAAGCGGTGATGGGCGAAATGGAAATAACGGAACCAGTCGGCCGGCAGCGCCAGCGCCAGGCTGCACACCCGCGCCACGGCATCGTTCAGCCACTGCGTGTCGAAGGCCGTGCGATGAACCGTCTCGTGCAGCAGCGTGAACAGGAAGACGATCAGGATGCCTTGCGGCAGCATCAGCAGCGGCCAGAATGGCACTTTCGCGGCGATCAGCGATCCAATGATCACTATCGCTCCCCAATGGGCGCCGAGCTGAACGAGACCCACAGCATTGGACTTGGCGGTCAGGCGACTACGCTCCTCCGGGGTAAGTGACGCGATGATGTCGCGATGGTCCATCGATTTCGATCCAGGCTGGCGATTTGATAAGACCCACTCTAGTTGGTGAAAAAGCTTTCCAAAAACGACGATTCCTGCGATTTGGATAAGTTCATCTTATCTATATGGCGATCATGGTCACATCTCCATCGCTCAAAGGACTTCAGGCCTTCGAGGCCGCGGCGCGTACGGGCAGTTTTGCTGCGGCGGCGGAAGAGCTTTCGGTCTCGGCGGCCGCCGTCAGCCAGCTTATCCGCACCGTCGAGGAACAGATGGGGCGCAAGCTGTTTCATCGGGTCAACCGCAAGGTTGTGCTCACCGAGGCCGGCGTGGAGATGCTGCCTCGGTTGACCATGGCCTTCCACGAAATCGGCAGTGTCTCGCGCGAATTGGGCGGCGATGCCTTCCGCCCGCGCCTGGTGGTGTCGGTGCCGCCTTCCATGGCGATGGGCTGGCTTTCGCAGCGTCTGTCGGGCTTCGTCGCAAGCCACGGCGCCGCCGACATCTCGCTGCGCGGCGACGACGACCCGGTGCCGTTCGACCGCGAACTGATCGACATCAGGCTCTCCTACGGTCCGCATTATCGCGAGCACCCGACCGAGGACATCACCCGGGACGCCGTCTATCCGGTCTGCGCACCGAGGCTTGCCAGCGCGATCAAGGCGGACGCCGGTCCGCTCGCCGGGCTGTCGCTGATCCACACCGACTGGGGACCAACCGGCGCCTCGTTTCCGTCCTGGCGCAACTGGTTCGAGGCTGAAGGTGTCCAACCTGGCCGGGCGGCGCAGCGGGGCCTGTCGGCCAACTCGTCGCGCGCCGCCCTCGACCTCGCCATTTCGGGGCTGGGTGTGGCACTGGCGCAAGGGGTCTATTGTGCCGAGGCGGTGGAGGACGGCAGGCTGGTTCGGCCCGCCGCCAGGGCGATCGCACTGCGCCAGCCCTATTGCCTGACCATTCCCGAGCGCAGCGCCAGGCGCGCTGTCGTGGCGGCATTCCGCGATTGGCTGATCGAGGAATGCCGTCGCGCCGTGGGCTCGCCGGCGCTGCGTTGACCCGTCGGGCTCGCGTGGTCACAGGTGACCGCTCAAGGCCGCCACCATTTCCTTGCTCGTCGCCACCGGAATGATCTCGAACTCGACCAGATCGGCCCATTCGATCACCCAGCGTTGCAGCAGCGTGACGTCGTCCGTCTCCACCAGCAGGAAGCAGCGGCTCATGTCCGCGGCGATCCAACTGTGGTGAACGACAAGCTCCTCCGGCTTCAGGCGGCCCCGATCGCGGAAACGGCGGTAGATATCCTTGCGGTCGCAGCCGGTGAAATCCTCGATCACGATGAACTGCATGTTTTCCCCTTGGTGGACTTGTTACCGCCCCGGCCGGTCGAGCCGCTCCAGGAACCACTGCGTCAGCCGCACCCAGACCTCGTCCTTTTCGCCGGAATCCTCCCAGCCATGGTCGAGATTGGGGTTGTCGTTGACCTCGATGACGAAGACGCCGTCCTTGGTCTCCTTGAGGTCGACGCCATAGAGGCCGTCGCCGATGCAGCGCGCCGCCTTGACCGCCGTCTCGACGACATGGGCCGGCGTCTCCTTCAGCGTGAAGGTCTTGATGCCACCTTGGTCGGGCTTGCCATTGGCCTTGTGGTTGACGATCTGCCAGTGCTTCTTGGCCATCAGATAGTGCACGGCAAACAGCGGCTGGCCGCCGAGCACGCCGACGCGCCAGTCATATTCGGTCGGAATGAATTTCTGCGCGATGAGGAGGTCGGAATCCTCCAGCCACTCGGTCGCAAGCCGTGTCAGTTCCTCAAGATTCTCGCATTTCTTGACGCCGCGCGAGAAGGACGAATCCGGGATCTTCAGCACGAGCGGGAAGCCCAGCGTCTGCGCGGCCACTTCGAAGTCGGAGGTGCCGGCGATCATCACGGTCGGCGGCACCGGTACCTTGTTGTAGGCCATCAGCTCGTTGAGATAGACCTTGTTGGTGCAGCGGATCATCGACAGCGGATCGTCGATGACGGGCATGCCTTCCTGCTGGGCGCGGCGGGCGAAACGATAGGTGTGGTTGGAGATCGAAGTGGTCTCGCGGATGAACAGCGCATCGTAGTTCGCGAGCTTGGCAAGATCCTTCCTGGTGATAGGCTCGATTTCGACGCCCATCTTTTCGGCGATCTTGGCCCAGTAGCGCAGCGACGAGATTTCCGACGGCGGCAGTTCCTCGTGCGGATCGACCAGCGTGGCGAAGGTGTAGCGCGCCGGCGTGCGCCCCTTGGTGTCGCGCCATTCACGGTTGGTGTAGGTCTCCAGGCACTGGATGAAGCTTTTTTCCTCGTCCTCGGTCATACGCGCCAACGGATGGAAGCCGATCTTGCGGATCGAAGCCCATTCGGCACTGTCCTTGATGTGAACCTCGAGCGCCGGCGCCCGGAACCAGTCGAACAACAGCTTGGCGAAGCGGTCCCAGACTTTCGACGGGCCGATGCCGAAAAAGATGCACACCTTGGCTGGAAAGGCGCCGCCGAGATCCTTGCGGCATTTGTTGAGCGCCAGTTCCAGTTCCGGCAGCGCATGTTCGTAGAGCTTGCGTTCGGACAGGTCGATCATCGTCTCAACGGTCGGAATGACCTTGTGGCCGCGCGAACTCGCCAGCAGCGAGGCATAGTAGCCGCGGCTCTGGTAGCCGTAATTGTTGGACAGGTTGATGACCTTCGGCCGCTGGCCGCGGAACAGCGACGGATGCGCGAGATAGTCGCGATTGGTGATGATCTTATGCGGTGTCGCCACCTGGTCGAGATCGCTCTGCCGGCCGGTAAGGATGACCCAGGTCATTGTGTGTCGCGCTTCCCCAGAGTGATGGCGGCACGCAGTCCGTCGCGGCCGAACTGCGCCATGTTCATGAAGATGCCGTAGGGCACGGGAATGTTGGCGGCATCAAGGATGGTTTCCTGCCTTTCGTCCTCGACCCAGGGATCGTGGATAAGAATATGATCGCCATCGTCGCCGATGGCCAGCACCCAGTGCGGCACCTTCTTGCCGAACATCAGGAAACCGCTGATCAGCACCAGCACCAGTTTTCCCTCTGATATCGCGGTTCTGATGTCATCGATGGTGAAGGAGCGGTAATTCACCGGGATGCCGTAAAGTTCCGCGCGGCGGCGAAAGTCGACCTGGGCCAGTTCCATCACGCGGCGCTTGTCCTCGCTGCGCACCGATTGCAGAAACAGCGCGCCGTAGAAGGAAACAAAGATCTCCGCCGCGAGCCCGCTTTCATAACCCGAGACAGCCAGGCCGAATGGTTCGCAGCCGCCCGGCCCCGACATCATGAAGACGGTCGTGGCCTCGCGCCAGAGGCGGATTTCCATCACCGGATCGGGCACGAAGTCGCGGTCGAAATTGGCCATGGCCATCATCAGGCAGCATGGGCCGCAGGTGAACTCGCAGGTCTGCTGGTAGAACGGCACCCTTGTGGCGACCGGAAGGTCGCCGCGCAGGGTTTTCTCATAACGAAGCGCGGTCGCGCCGTCCTCGTAATAGCCAGGCTCGCGGCCAATCTTGCGGTAGCCGGCCCGCTCGTAGATGCGGATGGCGCGGTCGTTGTCCTCGCGCACTTCGAGACGCAGCATCATGCGATCGTGCCCGAAGGCCGCTTCCTCCGCCGCAGTCAAAAGCTGGCGCCCGATGCCAAGCGCGCCGAAAAATGGACCGACGGCTATGGAATAGAGCCGCGCCACCCCACTGCCCTTGCGGAACAGCACGATCGCGTAGCCGGCGACGCGGCCGTCGAGCTCGGCGACCAGCGTCTCAGCGGTCTCGCGCTCGATGAAAAGGCGAAAGGATCGACGGGAAATGCGATCGCTCGAAAAAACGGCTTTCTCGATGGCGGCGAGATCATCGACGTCAGACGCGCGGGCCGTACGGATCTCGGCAGGCATGCGACTTGAGAAAACCTCGATTGCGTTGCGGAAACGGCCCCGATCAAAAGCGTCGCAAACACCGGCCGAAGCGCCAGTATTCATCAAGCGCTATCGCTCCTTGATTAGGGCCGAATTGTGACAGTTTCGGCGGCGGCAAGGAAGCTCGCGGGCTTTGAGCAGGATCCCTGTTTGATAGGCCACCGGCTGCGAACAATTGCGGCCAACTCAGCTTGCGAGACCCGACAGAAGCTGGCCATAGGCATTCTTGGCAACGACCGCCAATTGCTCGCGCGGCAGCGAGCCGACGACGGCGCAGCCATAGCCCTTGTCCAGCCAGTAGACGGCCTGCGGGCCGTCCTGCGCCGAAGCATAGGTGCCCTTGGCATTCTCCACCGATTCCGCGGTGACGAAGAGGGATATGCGCTCGCCCTTGTCGTCCTCGTAGAGCAGCATCGCGGCCTTGCTGTCGCCGGCCGGCAGCAAGCGGCCGCCAACCAGTTGGAAGCCGTTCGCGGTCAGGTCCGGCGCCACCAGCTTCAGCCCGACCCGGTTGGACAGCCAGGTCTGCAAATGATCCTTGTCGCTGGCCGGCACTTCCACGGCATGCCGCTTCTCGGCGGCGTAGATGACATGGGCGGCAATCGCCTGTTCGGCGAGCCGATCTTCCGCCGGGTCCTCCTGTCCGATGCCGTCCATGCCGGCAAAGTAGCCGCCAAATCCACCCGTGGCCAAAAGCACCGCCGCGGCAGCGGCAAGCCACCAGCGCGAGCGCGGCACCGCAGCCTTAACCGGCGCTTCGCCGAGGACCACCTTGCGCAAGCGCGCGGGAACAGGTTCATCCAGCACGCCGGCAAAGGCCGAGCGCAACGCCTCCCGGTCGGCTGTGAAGCGGGCGCTCCTGGCCTTCATCTCGGGGTTGGCGTCCAGCCAGGCATCATAGGCGGCGCGCTCGTCGGCCGGCAGTTCGCCGTCGAGCGCCATATGGATGTCACGTTCTGAAAAATCGCGGCGGATCATTTCTCGACGATCCTTATCGCGCGGCGACGCGCCGTGTCATCCAGCAAGCCGCGCAGTTCCTCACGCCCGCGCGCGATGCGCGACATCAGCGTGCCGGCGGGCACACCCAGCATGTTGGCGGCCTCGGCATAGGAGAAGCCTTCGATGGCGACCATGACAAGAGCCGCACGGCGATCGGGGCTGATTGCCTGCAGCGCGTTGATGATCTCACGCGAGGCGATGCCGTCCAACTGCTCTGCCGGCTGGGCCACCGCCTCGCCCGCTTCCAGGGGCAGCATCGCCGCTTCGCCGCGACGGTTCACCTTGCGCATCTGGTCGATGAACAAATGATGCATGATCGTAAACAGCCACCTCCTGGGGCTTTCTCCCGTCTGCCAGTTGTCGAGCCGCACGAGTGCGCGCTCGAGGCAGTCCTGGACAAGGTCGTCGGCAGAATCCCGGTCGCGCAACAGCGAGCGTGCGTAGCGGCGCAGGCGCGGTATTTCGCCAAGGATTGCTGCCTTCTTTTCGTCCATGACCGCTGGTTCTGAAATCGCCCTTGTTGATCCCGATTCAACGCGCCTTCCCGGCGCGACGCAAGCGGCCAGCGCGAAGCGGTCCACCGCCCCGGTCACCCAAGCAATGAGATAACGCTGGCGGGTACCGGTTTATTCCCGGCTTGATTGAACGCCTGCCGTCATTGCTCGACGACCGGTATCTCCTCCCTCGCCGCCCTGGTCAAAAGCCGCTGGTAGAACAGGCCAATGCCGATCAGCACGCCGCCGAGGCCGATGAAGGACAGCGCCCTGAGTACGCCCTCCAGTTCCGACATGTCGAAGAGGAAGACCTTCAGCACGGCAATTGCGATCAACGCGGCCGAGGCAATGCGCAGCACCTGCGACTTCAGCCAGACGCCGGCGGTGAGCAGCGCCACGCCGATCACCAGCCAGAGCGCCGAATAGGTGTAGGTTTCCAACTGGCCGAGCCCGCTCCACAGGCCGATGAACTCACCCTTGAACAGCCGCCTGACCGACAGGGTGGCATAGGCAAAGGCAAGCAGCGCCGCGACCAGCGCCAGCATTGCCGAATACCATTTTGGCCGCTTGCCCCTGACATAGAGCGCCAGTCCGCCGGCGGCGACGGCCGGCAGGAGATAGGCAAGGAACAACAGGTTGAAGACCGGGATCCGGCCGGTCGATTCGTCCGTAAACAGCGGATTGAGCACCACGAAGTGCCGGATGACGATCAGGGCGACCGAAACCACGCCCGCTGCCATCGAACCATAGCGCAGCACCGAACTTGGCGAGCGCATGTCGAGGGCGACCAGGATGGCGCCGGCGCCGATGGCAATCAGCGTGTAGATCGCCTGTTCGGCGAGCGTCATCGGACCCGTGTCGATGACACCGCCATGCATGGCGTGACGCACCAGCATGGCGACGGCAAGCAGCGCAAACAGCGCCGCCGCGGCTTCCATGACGAGGCGCGGCCGGCCATTGGTGGTGCGGGCGAGTTGCCAGGCGCCGAAGCCAAAGGCGAGCGCCGGGACGCCATAGCCCGGCAGCAGCCAGTTGAACACCGGTGTCGTCGACAGGAACTCGGCGCCGACGATGGTCGGATCGAAGGCGACGCGGCCAAGCACGGCGATCACCGCGCCAACCGAAATCCAGCCTAGCACCGGGTAGGAGCGCCAACGCGTGGCCATCGCCGGCACTATGACTGCTGCACCAAGCAGAATGGTGGTCCAGCCGGAATTGAAAGCCATGTGCAGCATCAAGAGGCCGGCGATCGCCGAGCCTCCGAGGGCAAACGACACCGCTATGCCGCCCTTGAGCGGCGGCTCTTCGGCGCGCGCGATCCACTCGCCACCGGCGGCGAAAACCACGACCAGCAGTGCTGCGGCGGCGGCGTAGACAAAGTCGCGGTCGAGATTGCCGAACGTGAACCAGAGCGCCAGCAGGATGACCAACGGCACGATGATACCCGATGCCGCCCATGAGGCGGATCGAAGCGAGGAAGATGCCGCGAATTTGCGGGCGGCCCAAAGGCCCGCGCCGATGAAGACCAGGCCGAGCGCAATGCCGATGCGCAAGGTCAGGGCATTGGACGTCGCCACGGGCAAACCATCGACACCGAGTGCGCCGGCCGAAAAGTCGGACACGATCGAGGTTGGCGGGATGATGCCGAGATAGATCATGACCGTCGCCAGTCCGGCGGCGTAAAGCAGCGGTAGCGCCAGCGGGCGATAAAGCGCGACGGCCACCATCGCCGCGAGGATCGCGGCGCCCGGCAAGGCATAGCCGGCCGCGGCGAAGGCTGGGTCGACCGACAGGCCCAGCGCCGAGAAGGCAACGAACAGGGCAGGCACGATGGACGGCCAGTCGAAGGCCCTGGCGGCGACGATTTCATCACGGCGACCGAGCCAGACAAAAGCGAGGACGGCCAGGGTGACGGCGTCGATGAACAGGATGGAGGAGAGGTTCGCAGCCGGCGCGTTGGTCATATAGAGAATGGTCCAGATGCCGGTGCAGAAAAAGGCCGCCGCCACCAGCGCTTTCCAGTCGCGCATGCGGGCGATGACGCTGGTGGCGGCGAGCACGATGGCGAGGTAGCCGAACAACGCCCAGGGGTTGGGCGCCTGGGAGGCGATCAGCATCGGCGTCACCATGGCGCCGACAAGACCGATGCCGGCCAGGGCCAGGCCATGGACCAGGGCAGCCGCGATCGTCGCCACAGCGATGGCCCCAAGCAGCGTGAAGGCAAGCGCCGGGCCAATGAAGCCGTAAATGCCATGGGCGGCATAGACAGTGCCGAACAGGATGAAGGCACCGGCCGCCGTCAGGATCGCCGGAACATAGGCGCCGGCAACGCCTTGCACCGGCACCTTGAAGCCGGTGCGGCGTATGAACTCGCCGCCGGCAACCAGCACCAGCCCAAGCACCGCCGCCATGGTGAGCCGCACGCCGGGGCCGAAAATGCCAGCCTCGATTGTGTAGCGGATCAGGAACAGGCCACCCAGTGCCAGCGCGATGCCGCCGACCCAGACCGCCCAGCGCGTGCCGAGTGCCGTCTCGATATCCGGCTTGCCGGGGGCCTTGGAGGCTGCAACCGGCTCGACAGGTTCTGCTGCCTTCGGAGCCTCGCTCGTGGACCAGGGGCCGGACACAGCCTCGCCAGCCGGAGCTTCCGTTTCTGTAGCCGGCGCCTGTACGACCGGTTCACTCACCGCCGGCGAGGCAATATCGGCCGTGGCCGCGACCACCGGCGCCGCTTCGGCCTTGCCATCGGCCGCCATCTGTTCTGCCGGCTTGGCCACCGGCGGCACGGCGCCTGAAAGGACGAGACTGCGCAGCGCGCCAAGTTCGCGTTCGATCAGACCGATGCGGCTCTGCTGACGCGAAATAATGACGAACAAGGCGATGATGGCGACAAGCCCGATCAGGCTTTCAAACATGGCGGTTCCCCCAAACCAGGCCAGTTTTCACTGACGTTTCATCTCACTGACATCCAAATACGGCGGCTAAACGGCTGAAAAACTCAACGCGCCGCCAGATTGGCGGCTGGAACATGTCTCGGTACCGAAAGCCAAGAGCTTGCCGCCGAGCGACGAATCCGACCCCGATAAAGTTCGACCTCCATCATGCGGCATTGTCTCCGGCAATGGCCTTGCGCGTCGCATGATGCTTGCGCAAGGCGGCGAGAAAGCCGGCGCGGGCATCGGGCTGTTCGATACCGCGCGGCTCATAGACGTGGCGCGTGAAGAAAAACCCGGTGAGCCGGAAGGCGTCCTCGATCGCGGCTGGATCTCCGCGCAGGCCGGAGCCGCGTTGCAGAAAGGCGGGCAGCGCCAGCATCTTGTCGCGCCATGGCGCGCCAGCTTCGCGCGACACCGCGCGGCCCGACTTCGGCGAGACATAGGCCAGATCCTGCCTTGTGCCGGTGGCGGCGCATTGGCTGAGGTCGAGGCCGAAGCCAAGTTCGTCAAGGATCAGAAGTTCGAAGCGCGCCACCAGTTCGCCGGCAGCATCGGGATCGTCGAGATGGACGATCATCACGGAAAGCGCCTCGTAAAGGCCGCCATGGGCGTCACGCTCGGGCAAGAGACGCAGATGCGCGGCCATGGTCTGCAGGCCGTAGACGGCAACGGCGCTGTCCATCAGCCTGGCAGCGTTCATCTCGATCGCCTCGGCCTGGAACGTGCCGAGATGCTCGTCAAGGCGCGCCCGCCATAAGAGATCGACGCGATTGCCGGGCTGGAGAACAGGTTGCTGCTTGCGCGAGCGACCGCCGCGCACGAGGCCGAGATGGCGGCCATGCACACGGGTCATCACCTCGAGTATGGCGCTGGTTTCGCCATGCTTGCGAGTGCCGAGAATGATTCCCTCGTCGCGCCATTCCATGCCCAGAGCTTTTCACCGATCGGGTGGCGAAATCAAGGTATGGGCTTGGCGCCTGGGCCGGCTCTCGCACCCACGCATAAAAAACCGCCCGCAGCGATACGCTCCGGGCGGCCTGGTAAGGTCAGTCGATCGGTTAGAACGAGCGCTGGAAGCGAACGATGCCGCCGACGCTGTCCTTCTTGTTGGCCTTGCTCCAGTTGCCGTAGAGGGACGGGTTGCCATAGTTGCCGTAGTGATCCCAGTCGACTTCGGTCGTGATCGTGAAGCCGGGGACGATGGTGTAAGCGACGTTCGCCGCAAGAGCGTAGTTCTTGTCGTCGTCAGCCGAAACCTGGACGTTGAACGCGGTCTTGTCGTTGAACTTGTAGGTGCCGCCACCCCAGACGGCCCAGTTGCCGCCCCACGGCTTGTACTGGCCACGGCCCTTGGAGAAGTCGCGGAGATTATCGTCAGTGCCATAGCCGCCCATGACGAAAAGGGCCAGTTCCTTGGTGACGTTGACATCCAAGCGAACCTTGCCGGCCACTTCCTCGTAGTTGCTGTCATAGGCGACGACACCGGTGATCGCACCCCAGTCACCCTTGTACTTCAAGCCACCGACGACATGCGGAACGTAGCTGTCGATCGTGTCGCTGATGCCCGAAGCATCGGTGCCTTCTTCGAGCGAGACGACGCCCGAGAAGCCGCTGCCGGCGTCAAAATAGTAGCTGATAAGGTTGGTGTCCTTGATACCATACGGGATGATGGTGTCCTGGATGACATTGCCGGCGTAGCCGATGAACGAGTCATACGTCGTCTCGTCCTTACCGACGCGCAGGCCGCCGAGCTGGATCCAGGCGAAGTTCAGCGTTACCGCCTTGTTAACAGCCTGCCAGTCGGTGGCGCCGCCAGTATAGTCACCAGACTTGTTGCCGAACTGGAAGCGGGTCTCGGTGAAGGTCTTCAACGTACCGAGCTCGGTTTCCTGACCGGTGTAGGTCCTCAGCGCGAAGCGCATGTTCTTGTAGTAGGTGTCGTGCCTACCGTCGCCCATGTGATCGGCAACGTTGTTGACACCATCCAGCGTGCCCGAATCGCCGACGCCGATGTCATAGCGGAGATAGCCGCCGATGCGCAGGCAGGTCTCGGTGCCGGGGATGTAGAAGTAGCCGGCGCCGTAGACGTCGCAGATCTTGACGTATTCGGCGGGTTCCGGTTCGGCGACGACGACCGCGTCGGCGGCGCGAGCGCCGGAGACCGCGATCAGGGCCGCGGCTGAGCCGAGAAGGAGGCTCTTGATGTTCATTTTCTGACCTCTCCAGTCATAGTTTAAATGGCTTCGGATTTGTGGCTGGCGGATATGTTTTCCCGCCTCACCTCCACAACGAAAAAGGCGCGCACCGCGTCCCCTTTTCGCGGCGAACATACCCATCAATCTTCCGCCTTCAATGACGGTTTTGAAAATAACGGCGATTCACGGAACAGTTTTATGCCGTGTTGCACAAATAACACTAGCTGCGGCACAATCGGAACAACGTCATAAAATAAATATATATGCCGAAAATTTCTCGGCTAACCATATTCTCGAGGCAATGTATTTTGGCACGTCCGCTGCAGTCGCCAATATAACATCGACTTTTCGAAGATATCCTTATTGCTTTTCGCAGAAATGACCATGGCAATTCATCATCGTTTGAGGGCACGCCAGTGCTGCGACGATGCCGGCGCAGCCGATCGGCTTTGCCGAGGCAAACCAGCATCGCCTGGAATGCTGCCCCATTGATAATCGCGTGACGGAGCAGACTGGACACGGCGCAAACAGGCTCGGCCCGCCATAAAATCGGAAATCTTTCAGAAAGCGCTCGGGATTCTTGGCTGCAAAAGCGCCAAAAATCCTGGGTCGGCCGATGTGGCCAACACGGCCTGCTGAACAATTCGGCTGGGTTGTTTCCAGAGGCATGTCGACCGATCGGGCAGTCCGGCGACCTCTCATAGATCCCTGCCCGCTGAGAGGACCTGCGATGACTTCCTTGTTGAGCCTGGTGCGAAGGCACCAGCTGACTGCCTTCTTTTCATTGACGATTGGCCTCACCTGGCTGGCCTTCATTCCGTTCTACATGTCGAATGGCGACAGCATTCCCTGGTTCACGTTCGGTCCGATGGTCTCAGGCTTTGTCGTCGCGGCTGTCTCCGGCGGCTGGAGTTCGGTCAAGGCCATCCTCAGCGCGATGGTGAGGTGGCGGGTTCGTCCGATATGGTATCTGGTGGCGTTCGGCCTGCCGTTCGGAACGCAGTTGGCCTCGATCCTGATCAATCCGATGCTTGGCGCAGCGGCGCCGGCCTGGAGCAACGTCCCGGCGCTGTCCGAGATGCTGCCGATCATTGCGCTCTACGCTCTCTTCAGCGGCCCGCTCGGCGAAGAGCCGGGGTGGCGCGGTTTTGCAACGCCACGTCTGCTTGCCAGTCAGCCGGCACTCGCCGGCAGCCTGATCCTCGGTGTGATCTGGGCTATCTGGCACTTCCCGCTCGGGCTTGTCGGCGACCTCAGCCTTTACGGCACGATCAACGTCGTCCTGGCGGGCGTGGTGTTCACCTGGCTCTATCAGAACACCGGCAGCGTGCTTCTTGCCATCATCATGCACGTCACGCACCAGAACAGCGTCCGTTTCCTAGGCAAGGTGTTCATCGGCGGTGACTATGTGCAGCAGCAGTGGATCGCCGTGGCGATCTGGGCAATCATCGCGGTGGCCATCGTCGCTTACTACGGCACCGAAAGCTTCGTCCGGCGGCCAAGGACGCAACTCGCCGTGGCTGGCGCGGTCTAGGCTCGTATTGAGCGCGGTGTCCGAAGCCGGGCGCCGCGCCTCTTCGTCGGCCGCTGGACACGTATGGGTCTTGACCCAGCCCGTCAGCCATAGCCCAATGCCGGCATGGCTTCCACGGAGCAGGCCTTTTGATGGCGGTCTTGGCCACCGACCAGATTTTTCAGTTCGGCGGTTTCACGCTCGATCTGGGCAAGGGCACGCTCAGCCGGGCCGACCAGCCGGCCTTTCTGCGGCCGAAGTCCTATGCGTTGCTGACGCACCTGGCCCGCAACATCGGCCGCGTGGTGCCGAAATCAGAACTGATGGACACGGTCTGGCCAGGCGTTTTCGTCACCGAGGATTCGCTGACGCAATCGGTGCGCGAAATCCGTAAGGTACTCGGCGAAGAGTTGGTGCGAACGGTGTCGAAGCGTGGCTACATGCTGGTGGCCGAGACTGAAGCGGTGCGCGAACCTGGCGCACAGCCGATCGTGGCGGTGCTTAGATTCCGCAATGACAGCGCGGATCCGGCCGACGACGCAATCGTCGACGGATTTGCAGAAGACATTATCAACAGCCTCGCCCGCTTCGGCACGGTGACGGTGCTGGCGCGCAACTCAAGCTTTTCGTTTGCGTCCCATTCGCCCGCCGAATGGCCGGCCATCCGCTCGCGCATCGGCGCTGACTATCTTGTCGAGGGCTCGGTGCGGCGGCAGGCGGACCGCATCGTCGCCGCGGTCAATCTTGTCGATGCAGCCAGCGCCACCCAGATCTGGGGCGATCGCTATCAGGCCGAGGCTGCCGGGCTGTTCGCCATCCAGCAGGATATTGTCGAGGAAATCGTCGGCCGGCTGGTGGTGCGGGTCACCAATGCCGGGCTGCAGCGCGCCGCACGACGACCGGTAACCAGCCTGGCCGCCTATGAGCTGGTGCTGCGCGGCGTCGCCTTGCTGCGCGACCCGGCGCAGAGCGACCTGCAAGGAGCGGCAGAGCTGTTCGAGGCCGCGATAGCCAAAGATCCGGGCTATGGCCTCGCCCATACCTATCTGGCGCTGTCGTATGTGCTGAACAGCGAATTCGGACCCACCAGCGATGCCCTGCTGGCGAAGGCCCGCGACCTTGCCGACAAGGGTATTGCGTTGTCCCCCGATCAGGCAACCGCACACCGCATTCAGTCACTGGTGCGGCTCAGCCTGCGCGACCACGAGGCGGCCGAGCATCATTTGCGGATCGCGCTTCAGCTCAATCCAGGCGACGCCGAATGCATCGGGCAGATGGGGCATCTGCTAACCATGCGCGGGCGGGCGCTCGAGGCGCTTGCCTGGCTGGCGCGCGCGATCAGGATCGATCCGCTCAATCCGCACTGGTACCAGTACGATCGATCGCTGGCGCTCTACATGCTGGGTGAGTACAGGCCGGCCGCCGAGGCGCTGGAACTGGCGACGCGGCCGACGCCATGGATCCGAACGCGACTTGCCGCGTGCTATGCGCAGCTCGGCAACATGGAAGCGGCAAGGCGCCAGGCCGCGCTGGTCAACGCCGATGGCTCCGATTTCTCGTCGGTCGAGTATGCGAGGTCTGTCGTTCCGTTCGAAAACAGGGCTGACGCGGAGCATCTCGCCAATGGCGTGTTGCTGGCGCTTGGACAGCCGCGGTAGTCTGATGTTCCTTTCCACTTGCGGGGAACAGGCCCCCGGCGGACCAAAGCCGTGTCAATGGTAAGCTTGCTATCCAAAGGCCGCTAGAGCGTTTCACCGTTTCATGGAAACGGCGAACCACTCTGACTCTTTGTTTTGACGCAATTCCGGACGGAAAACCGCTCACACTTTTCCTGGAATTGCTCTAGTGCGGGAATTCGAGCCCCATCTCGCGGTAACGCTCGGGATCATCGCCCCAGTTCTCGCGCACCTTGACGAACAGGAAGAGGTGCACCTTCTGCTCGAGGATACCTGCGATCTCCATGCGTGCCGCCTGGCCGATGGCGCGGATGGTTTCGCCCTTGTGGCCGAGCACGATCTTCTTCTGGCTGTCGCGCTCGACATAGATGGTTTGGTCGATCCGCACCGAGCCGTCCGGCTTCTCTTCCCATTTCTCGGTTTCGATATGCGAGGAGTAGGGCAGTTCCTGATGCAGCCGCAGATAGAGTTTTTCGCGGGTGATCTCGGCCGCGAGCTGGCGCATCGGCAGGTCGGAAATCTGGTCTTCCGGATAGTACCAGGGGCCGGCCGGCAGAGCCTGCGCCAGATAGTCGAGCAGGTCCTTGCAGCCGGAGCCGGTCAGTGCGGAGACCATGAAGGTGCGCTTGAACGGCACTTTCTCGTTTGCCGCCGCGGACAGGGCCAGAAGCGTCTCGTGCTTCACCCGATCGACCTTGTTGAGGATCAGCGCCATCGGCTGGCGCACATCCTTCAGCCGTTCGAGGATGGCGTCGGCATCACCCCGGATGCCGCGTTCGGCATCGATCAGTAAAAGCACGATATCGGCATCCTTGGCGCCGCCCCAGGCGGTGGTCACCATCGCCGTATCGAGACGCCGCTTGGGCTTGAAGATACCGGGCGTGTCGACGAAGACGATCTGCGCATTGTCATGCGTGGCGATACCGCGCACGATGGCACGCGTCGTCTGCACCTTGTGGGTGACGATCGACACCTTGGCGCCGACCAACTGGTTGACCAGCGTCGACTTGCCGGCATTCGGCGCGCCGATCAGCGCGACGAAGCCGGAATGCGTGGCGGGGGTTTCAGCAGTTTCAATATCGGTCATGCCGCGTTCCATACACCTTCGCGCAACAGAAGGGCAGCTGCGGCTGCCTGCTCCGCTTCACGTTTGGAACGACCGCTGCCGGTCGCCGGCTGAAATGCACCGACCCTGACACTGACGGTGAACAACGGATCGTGGTCCGGCCCCTCGCGGCTGTCGATCTGATAGGCCGGAACGGCACTTGCCGCCTGATGCGCCCATTCCTGCAATTCGGTCTTGGCGTCGCGGCGCGCGGCACCGGAAGCCTGCGAACGCGGGCGCCAGTATTTGTGAATGAAGGCGCGTGCCGCCTCGAGGCCACCGTCGAGATAGAGCACGGCGATCAGCGATTCCAAGGCATCGGCGCGCAGATTGACGCGCTTGCGCCCCTCCACCCCGCGCACATCCGATCCGGCGCGGATCAGGTCCGGCAGCCCGATATGTTCGGCTATCTCGGAAAGCGCCTCGGCGTTGACCAGCGCATTGAGCCGCAGCGACAATTCGCCTTCCGCCGCATCGGGAAACGCCGCCAGCAACATATCGGCAACGACGAGGCCCAGAACCCGGTCGCCGAGAAACTCGAAACGCTCGTAATCGGTGCCGGCATTGACGCCGCGGGCGCTGGCATGGGTCAGCGCGCGCTGCAGGCGCTGGCGGTCGGCAAAGGCGTGGCCCGTGCGTTCCACCAGCGCTTCGGCGAGCGCATCGGCGGTCAACCGTCTTGTTGCCGCCATGACCCTAGTTGACGAAATGGAACAGGCGCGAAACGCGCATCAGCGACGGCCATTTCCAGATTTCGAGAGGGCTCGCCTTGCCGGCGATCGAGAAGAAGACAAGGTTGGCGCGACCAACCAGGTTCTCAGCCGGAACGTAGCCGACGGTGAACCGGCTGTCGGCGGAATTGTCCCTGTTGTCTCCCATCATGAAATAGTGGCCGGGCGGCACGTCGAATTCGCGCGTGTTGTCGCCGATCGAATTCGGATTGAGGTCGAGCGTGTCGTAGCTGACGCCGTTGGGCAGGGTTTCCCGGTAGACGTCGATCGGCTGAGGCATTTCGGTGATATCGGGATTGTCGATCTGGCCGGTCTTTACGCGCGGCACGCCGACACCGTTGATGAACAACTGGCCATTCTTCATCTGGATCTTGTCGCCGGGCAGGCCGACCACGCGCTTGATGTAGTCGACGGACGGATCCGGCGGGAACTTGAACACCACAACGTCGCCGCGCTTGGGCTCGGAGCCCCAGATGCGGCCCGAGAAGAGGTCAGGCCCGAACGGCAGCGAATAGCGCGAATAGCCGTAGGACCATTTGGTGACGAACAGATAGTCGCCCTCCAGAAGCGTCGGCCGCATCGATCCCGACGGGATCGAAAAGGGCTGGAATAACAGCGTGCGGATGACCAGCGCGAGCAAAAGCGCCTGGACGATGACGCTGACGGTTTCGCCAAGCCCGCCGGATTTCTTCTGGGATTTTTCAGCCACGCTCATGTCGTCCTCGATTGTGCGTTGGATGGTATAGAGTCTCGGCGCGCGCTGGGCAACGTCAATGCCGGTCGTCAGATGCAATCAATGTGGCGCTTGTTCGACGGGCAACGCCTCGATGATCACAAAGGCTTGAGCGAGCGGGAAATCATCGGTGATGGTGAGGTGGATCGCCGCCCTGTGCCCTGGGGGCAGGATTTTTTCGAGCCGGGCCAGCGCGCCGCCGGTCAGCGCCATGGTCGGCGCGCCGCTGGGCAGGTTGACGACACCCATGTCGCGCCAGAACACGCCTTGCGCCATGCCCGTACCCAGTGCCTTGGCGCAGGCCTCCTTAGCGGCGAAGCGCTTGGCGTAGGAGGCAGCGCGGGCTCGTCGGTTTTCCGAACGCGCCTGTTCGACCTCGGTGTAGATCCTCTGGACGAAGCGCTGGCCGTGATGTTCCAGCGATTTCTCGATGCGCCTGATATCGATCAGATCACTGCCTACACCGATGATCATCGCGTAGCGGAACCAATGCTTGCTCCAGGATGAGGCGGTTGCTGGCGGCGGCTTGCGCGCTCGGCCAGCCGCTTGCGCCTCTGCTCGCGAAAGACATTCATGCCCCAGCGCGTGACGCCGTAGAACAGGAGGCCAAACACCAGCCCGAGCGGCACCGCGCCGATCAGCATGGGTTCCAGCACGGGATGCCACAGTTTCGCGAAAGAAAGCGTGTGCAGCATCTCGCCCAGATGCGCCGGCGGACCATGTGCCGGCAGGCGATCGTGCAGGATGAGCTTGCCGGTTTCCCAGGACGCGCCCCACAGAATGGGAAAAGTCAGCGGATTGCCGAAGAAAACAGCGCCCAGTGCCGCCGCCACCAGATTGCCGGCGATCACCCAACACAGAACGGCGGCAATGATGAAATGGAAGCCCACGGGAAAGAATGAAGCGAAGACACCAGCCGCCACACCGGCTGCCACCGCGTGCGGCGTGGCCTTCAGCCGCAGGATGCGCTTGGAGAAATACTGCAGCGAGCGCGAGAACGAGCGGCGCGGCCACAGATAGGTGCGCACCCGCTCCAAAAGACCATCAGGCTTGCGGCGACGAAAAAGCACTCTCTTCCTATTCCCGATACGTTACAGCTTGCGTTCCGGCTGTCTTCAGCCGGACTTCAACCGCCACATCTTGCGCTTTACGGTCACCCGAAGGCAATCGCGACTTTGATATAGCGATCCGCAACCCCGACAACAACCGAAGGCTACCTGTGCAGCGGCCGCGCCACCATAATCTTTGGTAAGGTTCACGTCTCCAACACCTGACAATCGCGGCGAATTTGAGAATGGCTTCGGCCTATTGTCGCAGCCGGATGTCTGAGACACTACCGCAAGTACTGGCTGACTTCGACAAGATTGCCGTCCGGATCGCGGAAATAGACAGACATCATCGGACCGCGCGCCCCGATGCGTTCGACCGGCCCCAGTTCGAGCACGACGCCATTGGCTTCGAGACGGGCGCGGATTTCGTCGAGCGGCCGTTCGGTGATCAGGCAGAAATCGCCTGACCCTGGCGTCGGCGCCTTTGCCTTCGGCTCGAAAGTGCGGCTGATCTCGTGGACATTGATCTTCTGGCCGCCAAAAGCCAGCGCTGTCGGCCGGCCCGGCGTGTCGATGCGCTCGAAACCCAGCACGCGCTGGTAAAAGGCGCAGGTCGCTTCGAGCGACGCCACTGTCAGCACGAAATGGTCGATCCCGACGATCATTTCGAATTGCCTTCACGCATGTCGTCACTCCCAAAACCGCCGCAGACTTTTTGGGCGACATGCATGGTCAGATATTGCGACTGCCAGGCTTGACCGCCGGTATCGCGGCAAGCTCCGGCGGCAGCCGGTCCGGCGGATAGGCCGGAACCTCGTATTCGGCGAGCGCGATCAGCGGCACGCCGACATGGGTCTTGCCGGCGGAACGGTCGATGATGCAGGCGGCCGCCGCCACCTCGGCGCCAAGCTCGCGCAGGCACTCGATGCTTTCGCGGATCGACAGGCCGGTGGTGACGATATCCTCGACGATGACGACGCGCGCACCCCTGGCGATCTCGAAGCGGCGCAGGCGGAACTCGCCCCCTTCCCGCTCGACCCAGATCGCCGGCACGCCGAGATGGCGCGAGGTTTCGTAGGCCGGGATCAGGCCGCCGATCGCCGGGCCGACGACATAGTCGATCTTGCCTGGCACCGCTGCCCGGATCTTTTCGGCCAGCGCCTTGCAAAGCCGCTCGGTCTTGTCGGCATGCATGAACACCCGCGCCTTCTGCAGGAAGACCGGGCTGCGCAGGCCCGACGTCAGGATGAAATGCCCCTCCAGAACAGCACCCGCCTCGCGGAAAATGCCCAGCACTTCATCGGTCTTCATCTGCGCCTGCCCCCCAGATAGATCAGCCATGTCAGCCATTCACACGCCGTGCGTCGCTGACGCTCGAATTGTCCTTGAGCTGCGACAGCAGCCGGTTGAGGTGCTTCAGATCCCAGACTTCGAGATCGATCAGCATTTCGGTGAAGTCGGGCGCCGTGCGCACCATCGACAGCGTATGGATGTTGGCGTCATTGGACGCAACGACCTGGGCGATATCGGCGAGCGAGCCCGGCGCATTGATGGCGGTGACCGAGACACGCGCGGGGAAGCGCTCCTTGGTGCGCTCGTCAATGTCCCAGCGCACGTCGATCCAGCGCTCGGGCTGGTCATCGAAAGCCTGCAGCGCCGGCGACTGGATCGGATAGATGGTGATGCCGGTGCCCGGCTGGACGATGCCAACGATGCGATCGCCGGGCACAGCACCCTCCGGCGCGAAGCGCACCGGCAGGTCGCCGCGTACGCCGCGGATCGGCACGGCGCCGTCACGCGGCTGGTCCTTGTCCTTGCGCGCGGCCCGGCCCGGAATCTGGAACAGCATGCCAGCGGCGTTGCGGATCTTCGACCAGCCCTCCTCGCGCTGCTTGGGCGCGGCCGGCGTGACGCGTTCGTCCTTGTAGTCTGGGAAGACCGCCTTCATGACGTCGGTGGAGGCAAGTTCGCCACGACCGACGGACGCCAGCACGTCCTCGATGTCCTTGCGCGCCAGCCGGTGCAGCACCGGCTTCAGGCTTTCCTTGGTGAAATTCTTGCCGGCGCGTTCGAAGGCGCGTTCGAGAATACGCGCGCCGAGGCCGGAATACTGCTTGCGAATGGCGTTCTTGGTGGCCCGGCGGATGGCGGCGCGCGCCTTGCCGGTGACGACGACCGATTCCCACGCCGCCGGCGGCACTTGCGCCTTGGAGCGGATGATCTCGACCTCGTCGCCATTCTTCAGTTCCGTCATCAGCGGCATGATGCGGCCGTTGACCTTGGCACCGACGCAGGTGTCGCCGACATCGGTGTGCACCGCATAGGCGAAATCGATGGGCGTGGCGCCGCGCGGCAAGGCAATCAGCATGCCCTTTGGCGTGAAGCAGAACACCTGGTCCTGGAACAGTTCCAGCTTGGTGTTCTCGAGGAAATCCTCGGGATTGTCGCCTTCGGCAAGCTGCTCGATGGTGCGCCGCAGCCAGGCATAGGCATTGGTCTCCTTCGAGATCGCATGGCCGGCACCGTTCGTCTTGCCGCCGGTGTCCTTATAGATCGAGTGCGCCGCGACGCCGTATTCGGCGATCTTGTTCATCTCGCGGGTGCGGATCTGCAGCTCGACGCGCTGACGCGACGGCCCGACAATGGTGGTGTGGATCGAGCGATAGTCGTTCTGCTTCGGCGTCGAGATGTAGTCCTTGAAGCGGCCGGGCACCATCGACCATGTGGTGTGGATGGCGCCAAGCGCGCGGTAGCAGTCCTCGACCGTATCGACCACGACGCGAAAGCCGAAAATGTCGGACAGCTGCTCGAAGGACAGCGCCTTGGCCTCCATCTTGCGGAACACCGACCAGGGCTTCTTCTGGCGGCTCTTCACGCCGGCGTTGATGGCATGCTTTTCAAACAGCCCCGACAGCGCCTTTTCAATGTCGGTCAGCACGCCCTTGTTGCGCTCGAATATCTCGGCAAGCCGCGCGGTGACGGCGCGATAGGCTTCCGGATTGATGTAGCGGAAGGCGATCTCCTCCAGCTCTTCGCGCATGCCTTGCATTCCCATGCGCCCGGCCAGCGGCGCATAGATGTCCATCGTCTCCTCGGCAATGCGCAGGCGCTTGGCCTCCGGCATGTGGTCGAGGGTGCGCATGTTGTGCAGGCGGTCGGCAAGCTTGACCAACAGCACGCGAACGTCTTCCGAGATCGCCAGAAGCAGCTTGCGCAGGTTCTCCGCCTGCTCGGCCTTCTTGGAGACGAGATCGAGCTTCTTCAGCTTGGTCAGGCCCTCGACCAGCTTGCCCATTTCGGGGCCGAACAGATCGTCGATCTCGGCCCGCGTCGCCGTGGTGTCTTCGATGGTGTCGTGCAACAGGGCGACGGCGATCGTTGCCTCGTCCATGTGCATTTCAGTGAGGATGGCGGCGACTTCGAGCGGATGCGAGAAATACGGATCGCCGGAAGCGCGCTTCTGGTGGCCATGCTTCTGCATGGCATAGACATAGGCCTTGTTGAGCAGCGCCTCGTTGACGTCAGGCTTGTAGCGCTGGACGCGCTCGACAAGCTCATACTGACGCATCATGGGCGGAATCTCTCAGCGATGAAATGAATCATGCGCCGCACTGCTGTACGGCGCATGTCATAGATAGCCACGAAACTGCCGGGACGGAAGTGCCGGAAACGCGTTCCGGGCAGGTCCAGAAAACTCTCTTAGTAGTCGTCGCTCTTTTCCGGCGGTACCAGACCTTCGATGCCGGCCAGCAGGTCTTCCTCGGTCATGCGATCGAAGGTGATGTTGTCCTCGGCATCGTCGGTTTCAGCGGCCGCGACAGCGCCGCCGGTCTGATCGGCGATCACCTCGCCTTCAGCCTCGGGCTCGTCGACCTCGACATGCTTCTGCAGCGAATGGATCAGATCTTCCTTGAGGTCGTCGGGCGACAGCGTCTCGTCGGCGATCTCGCGCAGGGCGATGACCGGGTTCTTGTCGTTGTCGCGAGGAACGGTGATCTGCGCGCCCTGGCTGATCTGGCGGGCACGGTGGCCGGCCAAAAGCACCAGCTCGAAGCGGTTGTCGACCTTGTCGATGCAATCTTCAACGGTTACGCGGGCCATGGACTGCCCCTTTCATGCCTGGATTTGATGGAAAACAGGGGCGGTCCATAACCCGAACGCGGCCAAAATACAAGCATCATGGCATTGGCGGGACTATTGGGTGCTCAATCCCTGCCCAAACACCGGATCTGGCAAACAGCCCGCGTCGTTCGTTCGACGCCGCGATCACAATTGCTTGCATTGCCGCATCACGCCTTGGATTGCCACCAAACTGGCGTTATCTCGAATGGACAAGGTCAGCCGGTTTATTATGAGCCTGACCGATAGTCGCTACCGCATTTCGTTTAGACGGCCGCATTTTTCGAAAAGGAATATTTTCCATGTTCGACCCACGTGAAAAAATCGCCTTGTTCATCGACGGTGCCAATCTCTACGCTACGTCGCGGGCGCTCGGCTTCGACATCGACTATCGCAAGCTGTTGTCGAGTTTCCAGAAGCGCGGCTATCTCTTGCGCGCCTATTATTACACGGCACTGGTCGAGGATCAGGAATACTCCTCGATCCGCCCGCTGATCGACTGGCTCGACTATAACGGCTTCAAGGTGGTGACCAAGCCCGCCAAGGAGTTCACCGATTCGACCGGCCGCCGCAAGATCAAGGGCAATATGGACATCGAACTGACGGTCGATGCGCTGGAGCTCGCCGATGTCGTCGACCACTATGTCATTTTCTCCGGCGATGGCGACTTCCGCACGCTGGTCGAGGCGCTGCAGCGGCGCGGCCGCAAGGTGTCGATCGTCTCGACCATGGCCTCGCAACCGCCGATGATCTCGGACGATCTGCGCCGCCAGGCCGACCATTTCATCGACCTGACGACGCTGAAGAACGAAGTCGGCCGCGATCCTTCCGAGCGGCCCGTGCGACGGCCCGAACCGGCTGAAGTCGATGAGGACGACTACTGAGGCCGGTTGCCTTGACCGCCCTCTCCCAAGCCGAACCGGGTCGCGACTGCCCGCTCTGCCCGCGGCTGCATGATTTCATTGCGCAGTGGCGGCAGCGCGAGCCGTCCTGGTTCAACGCGCCGGTGCCGACCTTCCTGCCGCCGCAGGGCGAGGACAGCGTCCAGCTTCTGATCGTCGGGCTGGCGCCCGGCCTGCGCGGTGCCAACCGCACCGGCCGCCCCTTCACCGGCGACTATGCCGGCGACCTGCTCTACTCGACGCTGATCGCGCACGGCTTTGCACGCGGTGAGTTCAAGGCGCGGCCCGATGACGGGCTGGAGCTTGTCGGCACCGCGATCACCAATGCAGTGCGCTGTGTGCCGCCGGAGAACAAGCCGGTGGGCGCCGAAATCTCGACCTGCCGCAGCTTCCTGGTGCCGACGATCGCACGCTTTCCCAAGCTACGCGCGGTGCTGGCGCTTGGGTCCATCGCGCACCAGTCGACCGTGCGCGCGCTGGGCGGGCCCGTCGCCGCCTATCCGTTCAAGCATGGCGGGCAGCTGCCGGCCGGCGGCGTCACGCTGTTTTCGAGCTATCACTGCTCGCGCTACAACACCAACACCGGCGTTTTGACGGAGGCGATGTTCGTCAGCGTGTTCAGCGAGATCGCGGCGTTCCTGCAGAAATAACCACCGCCCTTCAAAACCCCTCCAGCACGATCTTGCCCTTGGCCTTGCCGGTTTCGATCAGCGCATGAGCGCGCTTCAGATTGGCGGCATTGATGGTGCCGAAGGTTTCACCCAAGGTGGTGCGGATGACGCTTGCGTCGACCAGGCGCGACAGCTCGTTCAGATGTTCGCCCTGTGCGGCCATGTCCTGCGTCTCGAACAGCGAGCGAGTGAACATCAGTTCCCAATGCACCGAAACGCTTTTGCGTTTGAACGGATTGATATCGAGCGTCTGGGGATCGTCGATCAACCCGAACCGGCCTTGCGGTGCGATCAATTCGGCAATCTCGGCCAGGTGCCGGTCGGTGTTGGTTGTCGAGAACACGAAGGCCGGTGCGCCGATACCGAGTGCCGCGACTTCGGCAGCCAGCGGCTTGGAATGATCGATGACATGATGGGCGCCAAGCCCAAGCACCCAGTCGCGTGTCTCTGGCCTCGATGCGGTGGCGATCACCGTCAGATCGGTCAGTTGGCGCGCAAGCTGCACCGCGATCGAGCCGACGCCGCCAGCGCCGCCGATGATCATGATGGCGTTCGCGGCACCCACGACAGGCTTCTTCACGTCAAGGCGATCGAACAGCGCCTCAAAGGCGGTGATCGCCGTCAGCGGCAGCGCCGCGGCCTGCGCATACTCGAGCGAGCCGGGCTTGCGGCCGACGAGGCGCTCATCGACAAGGTGGAACTCGGCATTGGTACCTTGCGGCGCGAGCGCACCGGAATAGAAGACGTCGTCTCCGGGCTTGAACAGGGTGGCATCCGGCCCCGTTGCAACGACACGGCCGGCGGCGTCCCAGCCAAGCACACGCCAGCTTCCGGCCTCGGGTTTGGCACTCCGCCGTATCTTGGTGTCGACCGGATTGACCGAGATCGCCTTTACCTCGACCAGCAATTGACGGCCTTTCGGCTCCGGCTTGGGCAGGTCGATGTCGACAAGGGACGCCTCATCGGTGATGGGGGCTGGGACTTGATAGCCGACGGCGCGCATTTCGATCTCCGCAATTGCTGTTGAGCTTTGTATGCGGCAGAGATGCGGATTATGTGCGCAAGGCGCAAGAATGCACATATAAAGCGCATAGTGTCGAAAAGGATACCGTCATGCCGCGCATTCGCCATGAACGACTCGATTGCAGCCCTGGCTGCAGCGTGGAGGGAACGCTGCGCTATATCGACGGAAAATGGAAAGGCGTCGTGCTCTACCATCTGTTCGAAGGGACGCTGCGCTTCAACGAGATCCGCCGGCGCATTCCCAACTGCACACAGCGCATGCTGACCAACCAGCTGCGCGAACTGGAAGCCGATGGGCTGATTGCTCGCAAGATCTATCCGGAAGTGCCGCCGAAGGTGGAATACAGCCTGACGCCGCGTGGCAGAAGCCTGGGGCCGGTGATCACAGCCCTGAAAGAGTGGGGCGATGCGAATGTGACGCTGGCGCCGCAGGTTTCGCAGGCTGCAGCATAAAGCGGCAGTGAGCGCTGTCCCCTGAATGAGTTCACGGGGATGGCGGAGCTTCCGGAAGGATCGATCCCGGTGATGCTGTGGACAGCGCGGCCAGCACGGCCGGCCCGCCCTGCAGAACGTTCAGGTCGACGTCACCCTCGATGCCATCCACGCGGCCCCGGTTGTGGTACTGCCAATAGACCCAGTCGTGGCGGTCCGGTTCCACCAGCAGCGAGCGAAGCCAGAGCGGGCGAGCAGCGATCTGCCCGGCATAGGCAGCCTCAGCCTCATCGGTCAGATAGACGATCGCCGTCTTGCCGAACGCCGCCTCGACAGGTCCGAGGAAAGCCTGGAGTTCGGCATTCAACTGTTCGGGCGATGGGCGCTGCGGACAGTTGCCGCCGAACTCGACATCGACCACCGGCGGCAGCAAGGGCTGATCGTGCGGTACCACCGAGATGAAATTCTTCGCCTGGTCGGCGCCGGGCCGGCAGAAGGTGAAGAAATGATAGGCGCCTACGGCGATGCCGGCCGCACGGGCCTCACGTAGATTGGTGGCAAAAGCGCGATCGACATGATCGCCCCCCTCGGTCGCCTTGATGATGGCGAAGGCGACATCGTCGGCGGCAGCCCGCCGCCAGTCGATCTGGCCTTGATGATGCGAGACGTCGATGCCCCTGACCGGATATTTGTTACGGTCGGGAGAATAGGTGTGGAAGTAAAAGAAGCCGCCGGCCACGGCCATCGCTGCAAAAACCAGGCTCATCGATCCCCAGAGGATGATCCGGTTCTTCAAAGCGATCCCCCCTGGTACCTGCCGGTTGCGCCTCCCCGAAATTTGGAAGCCAACCTGGCTTTTCGAGGGCTACCGCCTGATGTCTCTCACCCACGCTCCTTCAAGAGCCGGCCCTTCTCGCGCGACCAGTCGCGCTGTTTCTCGGTCTCGCGCTTGTCGTGCAGTTTCTTGCCGCGGCCGACGGCGAGCAGCAGCTTGGCGCGGCCCTGATCGTTGAAATAGATTTTCAGCGGCACCAGCGTCATGCCTTCACGGTCGACGCTCTGCGACAGCTTGGCCATCTCGCGCTTGTTGAGCAGGAGTTTGCGCCGCCGCCTGGGCTCGTGGTTGAAGCGGTTGGCCTGCAGATATTCGGGCAGATAGGAATTGATCAGCCAGATCTCGCCGCCTTCGACCGAGGCATAGCTGTCCTGGATATTGGCCTGGCCCTGGCGCAGCGACTTGACCTCGGTGCCGGTCAGCACCAAGCCGGCCTCGATCGTGTCGAGCACCTCATAGGAAAACCGCGCCTTGCGGTTTTCCGCAACGGTCTTGTTGTTGGGATCGGCTTTTCTGACTTGATTCATGATGTGGAGAGGTGGCGCCTCATCCTCAATTAATCAAGCCGGCGTGCTTCATGGCCGCATCGATCTTCGCCGCGGTCAACTCCTCGACCGTGACCAGTGGCGAGCGCAGCACATTCTCGACCTTGCCCAGCTTCGACAGCGCGTATTTGGCGCCGGACACGCCGGGCTCCAGGAAGATCGCCTTGTGCAGGGGCAGGAGACGGTCCTGCAGCTCAAGCGCCTTCGCGCTGTCGCCGGAGAGCGTCGCCTCCTGGAATTCGGCGCACAGCCGCGGTGCGACGTTCGAGGTCACCGAGATGCAGCCGACACCGCCATGAGCGTTGAAGCCGAGCGCCGAGGCATCCTCGCCGGAAAGCTGGATGAAATCCTTGCCGCAGGTCATCCGCTGCTCGGACACACGCTCGACCTTACCGGTCGCGTCCTTGACGCCGACGATGTTCTTGAAGTCGTGCGCCAGCCGGCCCATCGTCTCCGGCATCATGTCGATCACCGAACGCGGCGGGATATTGTAGATGATGATCGGCAGCTTGGTCGCCTTGGCGACGGCGGCGAAATGCTCGTAGAGGCCGCGCTGCGTCGGCTTGTTGTAGTAGGGCGTGACGACGAGCGCAGCGTCGGCGCCAACCTTTTCGGCATATTGCACGAGGCCGACGGCTTCCGCCGTGTTGTTGGAACCGGCGCCGGCGACGACCGGAGCGCGGCCCTTGGCCACCTCGATGCAGACCTTGACGACATGGCGATGCTCGTCATGCGACAGCGTCGGCGACTCGCCGGTGGTGCCAACCGGAACCAAGCCTGTCGTGCCTTCCCCGAGCTGCCATTCGACAAAGGCGCGAAAGGCTTTCTCGTCGAAACGCCCGCTCTTTTCGAACGGTGTCACGAGCGCAGTAAGCGAGCCTCTCAGCATGTCGTCCAACTCCTTGGGACTTGTTTGTTTATGCATGTCGTTGTCCCAAAACCGGTATCCACTTTTGGGCGACATGCATCGGTGTTTTGTCGATCAGTTTATCGTGCGCGCCTTCTAACCGAAAGCGAAGCGGCGCACCATAGTCTCGACATGGTTGCGCGGCAAGCATCGCCATGGTGCCAGCAAGCGCAATTCGAACGGCCTCGATAACTCTTTGTTTACGAGCCCTTCACGACCTAAGTTTAGGCTTCGAGGCATCTTCGCCTGCTGGTAGAATGCTGGGATAAGGAAAGACACGAGACCATGCCGACCCGTCGGCCTCACCTCTTCGCACTGCTAGGCGCCATCGCCGCGCTGATGCCCGGCGTGGCGATCAGCGGCAGCGTGGATGCGCGGGTCACCTCGGCGATCCCGATGCCGAGCCCGCAGGACAGTGCGCAGCAGGCCCCCTCACCCAGCGTCGCCCCGTTGAAAACTGGGCTCGACGCACTGGCCGCCGGCGATATCCCCGGCGCTCGCGGTGTGCGCGATGCGCTTCCCCCCCAATCGCTCGACCAGCACATTCTGGCCTGGGCGATCGCACTTTACGGTGGCGACAAGGTTCCGAGCGGCGACATCGCCGCCGCCGCGAAGATGCTGCCCAACTGGCCGGGCACCATTGCCTTGCGCAAGAACAGCGAGCGGGCGCTCTATCGAGAAAACCCCGCTCCCGACATCGTCATTGCGGCGTTCGATGGCAGCCAGCCGCAAACATTCGAGGGCGTCATGGTTCTCGCCCGCGCCTATGTGGCGACGGGCAATGTCAAGGCTGCGCGCTCGGTGCTGTCGCCGTTCTGGCGCACCACGGTCCTGGAAGCCAAGGACGAGACGGCGCTGATCAAGGAATTCGGCGGTCTGATCCCTGCCGCCGACCACCGTTTTCGCATGGACCGTATGTTCTATGCCGACCGGGTGAATTCCGCGCTGCGCATTGCCGGCCTCGCCGGCGCCCAGCAGTTTGCCGAGGCCTGGGCCGCGGCCGATAGAGGCGACAAGAATGCGTTGAAACTGCTGACGGCCGTCCCGGTATCCCAGCGTTCTGCCGGCTATTTCTTCGCGCAGGCCGAATATCTGCGCAAGCAGGAGGATTTTGCCGGCGCCGCCGCCGTGGTGATGAAGGCGCCGACGGACCGCGAGGCTCTGGTCGACCCGGACGCTTGGTGGGTCGAGCGCCGGGTGCTGTCGCGCGAACTGGTCGACCAGGGCGACATGAAGACAGCGTACAAGATTGTCGCCACGCATGCCGCTGAAAGTGCGGCCAATGCGGCCGAGGCCGAGTTCCATGCCGGCTGGTATGCGCTGCGTGGCCTCAACGACCCCAAGCTTGCCGCGACGCATTTTTCGCGCATCGCCGACCTTGCCCAAGGGCCGATGACCCTGTCGCGCGCCTATTACTGGCTCGGCCGTGCCGCGGAAGTCGGCGGTCCCGGCAACGCCAAGGACTATTTTGGGCGCGCCGCCAACTACGGCACGACCTTTTACGGGCAGCTTGCCGCCGAACGTGTCGGCCGGCAGGCGCTCAACATCGTCTATCCCACGCCCAGTGCCGCCGACCGGCAGAATTTTGCCGGCCGCGAGGCGGTCAGCGCGATCAAGCGGCTGCAGGAGGCAGGCTATGATCGCTATGCCGAAACACTCTATCGCGACCTTGCCGGCCAATTGACCAGCCCGGGCGAACTGGCGCTGCTTGCTGTCCTTGCCGAGAAGCAGGGCAACCATTTCATGGCGCTGAAGGTCGGCAAGATCGCCGGCGCGCGCGGCATCGATGTCGGCGCGTTGTCGCATCCGCTCGGCGTCATTCCTGATTCGGCCAATATTTCCGGTTCGGGCAAGGCGCTGGCCTATGCGATTGCCCGCCAGGAGAGCGAATTCAACATCGGTGCCGTATCCAGCGCCGGCGCGCGCGGGCTGCTGCAGCTGATGCCGGGAACCGCCAAGCAACTGGCGAAGAAGGCCGGATTGCAGTTTTCGCAGGCGCGGCTGACCACCGACGCCGGCTACAACGCCACACTCGGCTCGGCCTTCCTCGGCGAGCAGCTCGATCGCTTCAACGGCTCCTACGTGCTGACCTTCGCCGGCTACAATGCCGGCCCCAACCGGGCCAGCCAGTGGGTGGCGAAGTACGGCGACCCGCGCGGCAAGGACATCGATGCGGTGGTGGACTGGATCGAGCGGATTCCCTACACGGAAACAAGAAGTTACGTGCAGCGCGTGATGGAGAATTACGAAGTCTACAAGATGCGTATTTCCGGCAAATACGACATCGTCGGCGACCTCGTGAACGGGCGGAGTTGAGGCTTCTCGGTGCCTCTCCGCTTGTGGGGTGAGCAGCCGGCTCGCGTAAGCGAATTCATCGCGCCGGTGGCACGATGAGAGACCAGCGAACGCCGGGACACAACAAGCAGCGGGGAAATCCAGTGGACCTTTTGAGGGGGTTCAACGCCCGAAGGCTGGGAGTCTGCGAAGGGCCGGATGGTGGCCGATCCGCCCGACGGCGAATCGGGTCTTCACAGTTCGAAGCTCGAAAAGCCAACGAATTGGCTTTTCGTCGGCTACGCGCCCCCCTCCCACCTGACAAGGGGAGAAGGAAAGGCCTTCATTTGACCGATCCTGCACTCGTCTGTAGCAGTCGAAAACAATCCGGCCAGGGAATCTTTTTCAGATGTCAAGCACCGAAGAATTTGGCGACTTCTTCTACGCCGCGCCTGACGGGCTGAGACTTCATGCCCGCGTCTATGGCGAAGCGAAGTCCGGACATTGGCCGGTCATCTGCCTGCCTGGGTTGACCCGCAATGCACGGGATTTTCATGAGCTGGCACTTTATCTTTCGATGCGATCGCCAGTACCGCGCCAAGTGGTTGCGTTCGACTATCGCGGACGCGGACAGTCGGCCTACGATCCCGATGTCAGCCACTACAATGTCGGCGTCGAGGCCAGCGACATCCTTGCCGGGCTGGCCGCGCTTGGCATTGAAGGGGCGGTCTTCATCGGCACCTCCCGCGGCGGACTGATCATCCATGTGCTTGGCGCGCTGCGGCCGGCCGTGCTGAAAGCCATTGTTCTCAACGACATCGGGCCGGTGATCGAGCCGGCCGGCCTCGCCCACATCCAGTCCTATCTCGAACGCGCACCGAGGCCGAAAACCTTCCCCGAGGCGATGGATGCCCAGCGCAGCGTTCACGGCAAGGATTTTTCCAAGCTCAGCGACGCCGACTGGAGGCGGATGGTGGGAGCGCTCTACCGCGAGACGGCTCAAGGGCTGTTGCCGGATTTTGATCCGAAACTGGTCGATACGGTCGCCAATCTCGACCTGTCACAGCCATTGCCGGCGCTGTGGCCGCAGTTCGAGGCGTTGGCCGCCATTCCCCTGCTCGCCATACGTGGCGCCAATTCGAAATTGCTGTCGGCTGAAACGCTGGACGGGATGCGAAAGCGTCATCCGATGATGGAAGCGATCACGATCGACGGCCAGGGCCACGCGCCGTTCCTTGAAACCGGCAGCCTCCCCAGCGATATAGCGACCTTCCTTGATCGGGCTGAGCGCGGGCGTCAAACGAAGTAGACCCCAAGACCAGACCTGGTCCTGGGGCCGCCATGACAGTATATGCAGGCCTTAGGAACTGTTTTGGGGAACTATTTGACCTTCGAGCTTTTCCCGGACGCTTTGGCTGGCTTCGCTGCGCCCGCCTCGCTCGTCTTGCCCCGCTTTGGCGCGGAAGCCGCGGTCAATGGTGACGAGAACACAGAGCTTTCGGCGTCGCGCGCCGACTCTTCGCTTCGCGGCGTTTCGAGCACCACAACGCAGCCGTCGAGATCATTGGTGGCCAGATGCGCGTAGCGCATGGTCATCGACAAGGTCTGATGGCCGAGCCACATCTGCACGCGCCTGATGTCTATGCCGCCCTGGACAAGACGCGAAGCACAGGTGTGGCGCAGGATGTGCGGCACGACCTGATCGTCGGCACCAAGACCGACTTCAGCCTTAGCCTCGTTCCAAATGGCACGATATTGCGCCTGGCTAAGCTTGGTGAACGGACCTTTGGGCCGGCGGCCCTCGGTCGGAGGCAGCTTGATCACTTCCTTGACCCGCTCGGTCATCGGAATGGTGCGGCTGCGGCCGGATTTGGTGATCCAGAAGGAGACGCGATGTTCCTGGATGTCGTTCCAGATCAGTCCGAGCGCCTCGCCAAGACGGCATCCAGTGTCGACCAGGAAGACGGAAAGCCTGTAGGCATCCTCGCTGCGGCTTCTGATGGCAGCGAACAGCCTTGCCTCTTCCTCCCTCTCGAGGAAGCGAATCCGTCCCGCCCGCTCCTTCTGGCGGCGGAACTCGGGCAGACTGTGGATATCTCCCATCTTGTAAGCCTTGCGCAGCAGTTTGCTAAGGGCAGCCATCTTTCGATTGATGGTTGCGTTGCTGTTGCCGCGCTGGCGCAATGTGCCGATAAGGTTGTCAAGGGTACTCTGGTCAAAGGCGCTGAAACACTCCCCAAGGAGGATCTCGTCTATCTCGCCGATGAAAGAGCTGACATTGTATTTATGCCGCCCATCATCCCACAGTATGTCTCGATAGGCTGAAAAAAGCTCTCCGACTCGGTACGACTTTACTTCTCTTATCTTGTTGTAAGTGTACTTAATCTTTGAATTCTGAGAAGAAAACATCGAAAACGGATCCGGGGGGCTACCCTCTTGAATCGCTTCGTTGGTCATAATTCGTCTCACCCCCGAGTGGATAGATCAGCCCTATCCGCTTGGAAGCGTCCTTTCAAGAGATTTAATCACGCGGTTGTGATCTCATCCGCCCATCTGCGAATCCCACGAAATCACTCTGCGGACTTGTTCAGCTACCGATTCCCCCTCTTCCTTCGTTTGCGTTGACCCAGTCACGAAACAAAAAACAGCCCGGGCGTTTGTGCGCCCGGGCTGGATTTCACCTGTAAGGAACCAGCCCTTAGAACGAGCGCTGGAAGCGGAGGATACCGCCGATGCCGTCGAAGCTGGAGTGATAGTCGCTGGCAGAAGCGTTGATGTAGTCAACTTCGCCAGTGATCGTGAAGCCGGGGACGATGTCATAGGCAATGTTGGCCGCCAGGCCGAACTTCTTGCCATCGTCATACGAAGCCTGCACGTTGAACGAGGTCTTCTCGTTGAACTTGTAGCTACCGCCGCCCCAGACTGCCCAGCTGCCGTCCCACAGTTTGAAGAAGTTGTGGCCCGTGTTCGGATCCGTGACGTCGTCCTTGTTTCCGAAGCCAGCCATCAAGAACAGCGACAGTTCGTTGGTGGCGTTCACGTCCAAGCGAGCCTTGCCGGCCCATGCTTCGTAGTTGCTGTCGTAAGCAGCAACCGCGGTGATCGCACCCCAGCCCTGCGTCCACTTCACGCCACCGACGACGTGCGGAACATAGCTGTCAATCGTGTCGGCGCCAGCGCCTTCTTCAAGCGAGACCACGGCCGAGAAGCCGTTGCCAGCGTCGAAATAGTACTGGACGACGTTGGTGTCGAACGAGCCGTAGGGGACAAGCGTATCCTGGATGACGTCGCCGGCGTAGCCGATGAACGTGTCGAAAGCCGATTCGTCCTTACCGACGCGGAGGCCACCGAGCTGGATCCATGCGAAGTTCAGCGAAACCGCCTTGTTGCCAGCCTGCCAGCCGTTCGGATTGTACCCGGTGGCGAAGGGCGCAGTCTGGTCAGCATAGTCGCCGCCGCTGTTGCCGAAGTTGAAACGGGTCTCGGTGTACGTCTTCAACGTGCCGAGCTCGGTTTCCTGGCCAGTCCAGGTCTTCAGCGTGAAGCGGGCGTTCTTGGAGTACGTGTCGTTGGTGCCGCCATCCAGATGGTCGGGAACATTGTTCACGCCGTCAAAAGAAGCAGCATCACCCACGCCGATGTCGTAACGGACATACCCGCCGATGCGCAGGCAGGTTTCGGTGCCGGGGATGTAGAAGTAGCCAGCGCCGTAGACGTCGCAAATCTTGACGTATTCAGCGGGTTCCGGCTCGGCGACGACGACGGCGTCGGCGGCGCGCGCACCGGAAACTGCGATCAGGGCCGCAGCGGAGCCGAGAAGAAGGCTCTTGATGTTCATTTTCTGACCTCCAGTCAAAAGTTAAAAAACGGGTCTGGGTATTCTTTGCTGAAGGACAGCGTTCCCTGCCCCATCCCCACTACCGAAAAAGATGCGCACCGCGCCGCTCCTTCGAACCCGACATTACCCATGAGGCGGCGGCGTTCAACAACGATCGTACCGGCGAAAGGGCTGTTCGGCTGCTATCCCCCAGCGTTGTTGCACAAATGACACGATTTGGCCTCACTCAGAAAGCTCTCGTTAACCATCAGGCCGGTCGCAGCCGCCAGTTTCCAGCCGAATCCGGCAACCGACTGACGGAATCAAGGCAAGGCCTCGAGTCATTAGCCGGAGATTTGCCGCAGAACCGCCTAAACCGGGAAAGGCGCGGTTCCGTGCGCTTCTTATTTTTCCATATTATGTTTCTTTTTCCGAGATAATGGCTGGGGCTTGTTGATTGTGCCGGCGCTTTTCTTTATCCAGCGGCGCAACGGAGAGGTGGCCGAGTGGTCGAAGGCGCTCCCCTGCTAAGGGAGTAGAGGTCAAAAGCTTCTCGTGGGTTCGAATCCCATCCTCTCCGCCATCCTGCTTCGCGCTGTGCGCTTCGAATCACATCAACCAGGCCATGTGGCGTCGACCAAGGCTCATCTGCCTGTCGTCTTGAAGGCGGGTATTTCGGTCGAAGCGGAGGCCAATGCACGGCAGCTGGAGCGGCATTTCAAGACCGGATCAGGCAAGGCTTTTGCGAGCAAGCGATTTTGGCGAACTGCGTCCCGCCGACGGCCCATGATGCTATCTATCTGAGATAAAACGAAAAACGGCCATTCTACCCGTTTTTCGCCGACCTCTACTCTCGATTCTGACTGGAGGTCAGAAAATGAACATCAAGAGCCTTCTTCTCGGCTCCGCTGCGGCCCTGATCGCAGTTTCCGGTGCGCGCGCCGCCGACGCCGTCGTCGTCGCCGAGCCGGAACCCGCAGAATACGTCAAGATTTGCGACGTCTACGGCGCTGGCTACTTCTACATCCCCGGCACCGAAACCTGCCTGCGCATCGGCGGGTATGTCCGTGAGGATATCGGCGTGGGCGATGCCGGCTCGTTCGATGGCGTCAACCACGTTTCGGACCACCAGGGCGATGGCGACCACTCGACCTACTGGAAGAACACTCGCTTCACGCTGAAGACCTGGACTGGCCAGGAAACCGAACTCGGCACCTTGAAGACCTACACCGAGTATCGCATGAACTTCGGGAACAACTACGGCGACTATGGCAGCTCCACCCTCGCAGGCGGAACTGAGCCAAACCCTAACGCCGGCACCGCCGGCTGGCGGGCTGGTAACAAGAGCAGCGCCCTTGAATTCGCCTGGATCCAGCTCGGCGGCCTGCGCGTCGGCGCTGACGAATCGGCCTTCGATACGTTCATCGGCTACGCCGGCAACGTCATCAACGATACGATCGTTCCCTACGGTGGTTTCCAGACCAACGTCATCCAGTACTACTTCGACGCCGGCAATGGCCTGTCGGCCGTGGTCTCTCTCGAAGAAGGTTCCGGCTTCGACACGATCGACAGCTATGTTCCGCATGTCGTGGGCGGCCTGAAGTGGACGCAGGGCTGGGGTGCCATCACCGGCGTCGTTGCTTATGACAGCAATTATGAAGAAGTGGCCGGCAAGGTTCGCTTGGATGTGAACGTATCCAACGAACTGTCGCTGTTCGCCATGGTTGGCTACGGCTCAGACGGCAATCTGAACGAAGTCCACAACCCAATCACTCAACCTGGGGCCATCGACGCGCTCGGTCGCGGCTTCTACAAGGTGTGGGGTGGCAATTGGGCTGTGTGGGGCGGTGGCACCTACAAGTTCAACGAGAAGACCTCGTTCAACCTGCAGGCGTCGTATGACGACTGGAAAGATATCGGCCTCGCGGCGAACGTCGCCTACACCATCGTTCCCGGCTTCACGATCACAGCCGAAGCCGACTGGCAGCGTGTTGGCCAGGGCGCCATCGACAACAACTCGGTTTGGGTCAGCGCGACCAAGAAGAACAATGTCGGCGGTATCCTCCGCTTCCAGCGCGACTTCTAATCAATTTCGACTTGTCGAAATCGAAACCCGGCGGGCAACCGCCGGGTTTTTTGTCAGGCGCGTCAAAAATGCAGACTTACTGTCACCAGGCTGAGTGCCTGTCTTGAAAGTTCGCGAGCGGCCGGAGCGGGCGGACGAAACCGGCGCAGCTCTGACAGTTTCGTTCGATGCCTCAGCCCATCTCCGTCACATGGTCGCGCTACGAGAGTCCCTGTCAGTCCAACAGCACTAAGAGCTTTCGTGCCCAATCAAACCCCAGCCAGATCACCCAACGCATCGACCAGCGGCTGGATTGCGCTTCCATAAGCCTTCCAGCGATTGACGGACGAGGTGTAGATCGGCTGCCGAACCTGCCAGCGGCTGAACGTGTTCACCGAACCGCCCTTGTCAAAGAATTGCAAGCAGGCGTCGTCCCAGCGCAAGCCCAGATGCTCTATCAGGCGGCGCGATTGCCCTTCCTGGTCGGAGACCATGTCCTCATAGCGGTTCTGTAGGATTTGCCCGGGGAAAACCGTATCCCAATGACGCATAAGCCGGTCGTACTCGCGATAGTATAGTCCGAGCGTGTGCAGATCGGCGGCATAGCTATTGTCCTCGTTGAAACTCAGGAAATAGCATGAGAGGCAATTGTCGATGGCGTCGCGACGGCAGTGAATGATGCGCGCCTTGGGAAAAAGGAGCCTTATGAGGCCGATTAGCTCGAAATTATGAGGCAACTTGTCGACGATTCGTGAAGCTTCCGGCGATTTTTGCCTGATGTGAATGAGATACTCTTCGGCCAGGGACTTCGACTGATCGACAGTCATATTGAGGATCGATCCGCGCAACTCCTCCGGCGAACGTGTCTTGGGCGCGAGCCTGTTGGTGATGCGCCGGAGTTTTGTCAGCTCGCCGGCGCCATAAGCATCGGGGTGGCTGGCACAGATCTGCTCGGTCAAAGTGGTGCCCGAACGCGGCATGCCAAGCACGAAGACAGGCACTTCGGAAGAGCTGCCATATCCTGCCCTGGCGGCCAGCATCTGCGGGCTGAACAGTTCGATCATGAAATCGATGCTGCGGCGGTAACCCTCCATGTCAAAGCGACGGGCCGAGCGTTTTGCCTGCCCGAAGTGGTCCATCGCCTCGTCATAGCGCCTGAGGTCGTTGAGCACCTTCCCCGCCGCATAGTGGAGCTGCTGAATGCTTTTCGCATCAAGCGCCGGATTTTTCAGCTCAGCCAGAATGGATCTGAATTCCGCCGGCTCTTCCGTGAATTTTCGGATGCTAACCAAGCCGTTGTAGGCAGCGGCGACATCCTGGCGATGGCTGATCGCCTCGTTCATGTAACCTGTCGCATCGTCCATACGGCCGAGGCTTACTAGCGCATTGGCCAGCCCCATTCGGACAAGAGGATGGCCGCCATTGATTCTCAGCGCCTTCTCATAAAGCGGCACCGCCATGTCGGCCTTGCCGAATTCGGTGTAGGCGCGACCCAGCGCGCAAAGCGCCTCAACCCAGTCGGCTTTCAGCTCGCAAGCACGTTCAAAATGCCTGATCGCATGCACATGCTCACCGACCTTCAAATAGGTCTCACCCAGTGTCAGATGGTAGTGCGGATTTTGAGGTACCTCTTTTACCGCTCGCTCAAAGCATCGAATGGCCATCTCGTCGTCCAGGCCGAGCGCAAAGGTTCCCAATAGATACAAGGCGAGAGGATGCCTCGGGTTATGAGCCAATACGCGCTGACAAAGTGCCTCCGCATCCAGCAACCGATTTGCCCGATGAAGTTCGACAGCCTGCCTGAGCAGTGCGTCATCGGCCTGCGCTTGGGATCGCGAGCTTGCTTTCGGTTGGGCCATTTTCGGCTGCGGGTTTTTCGGTCCGGACGGAGTTTTCAGATGCCTGGACCAGGCGGGCGGCAGACGATTGTTCATCGTCCTTCGCTAGCAAAAAGGGGTGACGGAATCCAGCGCTACGGCTGGAAACCGCAGGGTGCTTGCACGGTTAGGCCGGCCACGCTAGCAAGAAGTCCCCTTTTCCAAGCGAGCTTCCACCATGCGTTTGCGCCCTCCCCTTTCGCCGCTTATCGCAGCACTTCCCTCGACCGTGCCTTTTGTCGGCCCGGAAGCGCAGGAACGGGAGCGCGGGCGGGCTTTTCGTGCCCGCATCGGCGCCAATGAGAGCAGTTTTGGCCCGTCGCCACGCGTCATCGCCCGCATGGAGCGCGTCGCGCGCGACCAGTGGATGTATTGCGATCCCGACAATTACGAGCTGAAGGTCGCGGCTGCCGCGCATCACGACGTAGCGGTCGAGAACGTCGTTGTCGGCGAAGGCATAGACGGCCTGCTCAGTCTTGTGGCACGCATGTATGTGGCGCCTGGCGATGCCGTGGTCACCTCGCTCGGCGCCTATCCGACCTTCAACTTCCATATTGCCGGCGTCGGCGGGCGGCTGGTGACAGTCCCTTACGAGAACGACCGCGAAAGCCTGGATGGCTTGCTCAAGGCGGTCGTCAAGGAGAAGGCTCCGCTGGTCTATCTGTCCAACCCGGACAATCCGATGGGCAGTTGGTGGGAAGCGGACGAGGTGATCCGCTTCATCGAAGCGCTGCCGGAGACCACCATGCTGGTGCTCGACGAGGCCTATGGCGAATTGGGGCCTGCCTCGGCCCTGCCGCCGATCGACATCTCGCGACCGAATGTCATCCGCATGCGAACCTTTTCAAAGGCTTATGGGCTTGCCGGGATACGCTGCGGCTATGCGATTGCGGAGGCCCAGGTGATCCGCGACTTCGAGAAGATCCGCAACCACTATGGCGTCAGCCGCATGGCGCAGATCGCCGGCGTCGAAGCGCTCGCCGACCAGGCCTATCTCGAGACGGTGGTGGCGCGCGTGGCTGCCGGGCGCCGGCGCATCGCGGCGATCTCCGAGCAGAACGGGTTGAAGCCGCTGGCCTCGGCGACCAATTTCGTCACCATCGATTGCGGTCATGACGGCCCCTTCGCGCTGAAGGTGCTGCAAGGTCTGCTGTCACGTGATGTGTTCATCCGCAAGCCGATGGCGCCAGGACTAGACCGCTGCATTCGCGTCAGCGTCGGCCTCGACCACGAACTGGATATCTTTGCCGAGGAATTGCCGGGCGCGCTGGCGGCAGCGCGGGGGAACTAGGCGCTTTCGCGGCGTTCGGATGCTGGCGCTGCGCTTAGCAGATGCCTGACGCGTGCCAATATATCCGACAACTCGGCGGCTTCCTCGTCGCCCAGGTCCACGGTCAGGCGGGTGAGATCGCGATCCGCGGCCGACTGAAGTGCAGCGAGCGCGACCTGGCCGCGCATGGTGAGCGAGAGGACGCGCCGGCGCAGAGCATCGGGGCCGGCACGCGTTTCGGTGAGGCCGGCGGCAGAGAATTTTCGAAGGATTCTCGTGACATAGGCCGGATCCAGCTGGAGGTCCCTGGCAATGTCGGACGCTGCTGGTTCGAAGTCGATTTGAAGCACCCGTGCCAGAAAGCCTGCCTTGCCGCCGGAATTGGCTGCAATGCGGCCGGGTCGACGACCCAGTTCGAACAGCACCCGCGCCTCGGTCAGCGTAAAGGCGCTGTGCGTCAAGGTTTCGTCGAGCAGCCCGATCAGGCCGGTATAAAACCGGTTGAAGCATCTGAGATCGCGGACCAAGGCACTGCGATCGGCTGGCATGTCATGCGCCTTCCCTGAGATTCCACTTCGGTGGATCATTGCGTAAAAGTTGACCAAGTCAACTATTTATTGGATGGGGTCATCCACCTTGCGAGCAAGCCTCGGCTTCTGTTCGATAGTCCCCTTCAAGCCAGTTGCCTTCGCTCGATCCTGCGCCAGACTCTAAGGAAGGGAGCGCACGATGAACGATCGGAAAAGGGCCGTCCAGGCCCGCGTACACGGCAGGGTGCAAGGCGTCGGCTATAGGATCTGGGCGAGAGGCGAAGCGGCAAGGCTTGGGCTGGTGGGCTGGGTGCGCAACGAAAGAGATGGCTCGGTAACGGCATGGCTTGCCGGCGCCGACATGGCGGTTTCGTCCATGATCGAACGGCTTCGCCAGGGCCCGGCGGGCGCTTCAGTCTCGCGGGTAGATGTCGAGGAGATCGAGACCTGGACCGCGCCTGGAGATTTCAGGATCGTCGCATAGGCCCATGCGCATCGATTTACTAGTTTGGCACTCTTGAATTAATTGAACGTTCGTTTTATTATCGTCGAATTAACGAGGCGATCATGGCGCGCACCACGGGATCGGACGGCGAGCGAACCGAGGCGGCAGTCCGCGAAGCGGCGGTCAACCTGATCGCACGCTACGGCTACGAGGCGATGTCGATGCGCCAGCTGGCGGCCGAGGTCGGCGTGCAGGCGGCCGCGCTCTATCGCTACTTTCCGACCAAGGAAGACCTGCTGTTCACGCTGATGCGCGAGCACATGGAGGGGCTTCGGGAGGCCTGGGAACGCGCGAGGCCATTCGATGCGGATCCGGCGGAGCAGCTTGCGGCCTATGTGCGCAACCACATCGCTTTCCACATCGGGCGCCGGCATGCCACGCATGTGTCGAACATGGAACTGCGCAGCCTGTCGCCCGACAGGCTGACACAGATCCTCAAGCAGCGCACAGCCTACGAAAAGGAACTGCGCACCATCCTGCGCGAAGGCGCCGAGGCGGGCGACTTCAGCATCGAGGACACCGGCCTGACGGCCATGGCGCTGATCCAGATGATGACCGGCGTCATCGTCTGGTTTCGCCCAGGCGAGCGGCTGTCGGTCACTGAAGTAACGGCGACATATCTTTCAATGACAATGCGCCTGGTTGGCGCGAGGATGGACACCTACAGCGCCGCACGTCCCTTGGACGGGCAAAGGACGCAGTAGCACTTGAATTTGCGCATGATCCTTTCCGAAAATCGAAGTCGATTTTCGGGGTCATGCGGGAGGAGGAACGGCATGTACACGAACACGCTCAGCTTCGGGCATGACGAGGATATCGAGGCGCTGCGCGACCTGGTACGCCGTTTTGCCCAGGACAGGATAGCGCCGATCGCCGGCGATATCGACCGCCAGAACGAATTTCCGGCGCATCTGTGGCGCGAGCTCGGCGACCTCGGCCTGCTCGGCATCACCGCCGATCCCGATTTCGGCGGCAGCGGCATGGGGTATCTCGCCCATGTGATTGCGGTGGAAGAAATCTCCCGCGCCTCGGCTTCGGTCGGTCTTTCCTACGGCGCCCATTCCAACCTCTGCGTCAACCAGATCAACCGCTGGGCGACGCCGGTGCAGAAGGAAAAATTCCTGCCGCCGCTGTGTTCGGGCGAGCGCGTCGGCGCGCTGGCGATGTCTGAATCCGGCGCCGGCTCCGATGTCGTCTCGCTCAAGCTGCGCGCCGAAAAGCGCAATGACCGCTATGTGCTCAACGGTACCAAGATGTGGATCACCAACGGCCCGGACGCCGACACGCTGGTCGTCTATGCCAAGACCGATCCTGAGCGGAAATCGCGCGGCATCACCGCCTTCATCGTCGAAAAGGCTTTTGCCGGGTTTTCCGTGGCGCAGAAACTCGACAAGCTCGGCATGCGCGGCTCCAATACCGGGGAGTTGGTGTTCGAGAATGTCGAGGTGCCATTCGACAATGTGCTGCATGAGGAAGGACGCGGCGTCGAGGTGCTGATGTCGGGCCTCGACTATGAACGCACCGTGCTTGCCGGCGGCCCGATCGGCCTGATGGCAGCCTGTCTCGACGTGGCGATCCCCTATGTGCACGAACGCAAGCAGTTCGGCCAACCGATCGGCGAGTTCCAGCTGGTGCAAGGCAAGCTCGCCGACATGTACACGGTGATGAACGCCGCGCGCGCTTACGTCTATGCCGTCGCGGCGGCCTGCGATCGCGGCCAGACCACCCGGAAGGATGCCGCCGGCTGCGTTTTGTTCGCGGCCGAAAAGGCGACGCAGATGGCGCTCGACGCCATCCAGCTGCTGGGCGGCAACGGCTATATCAACGACTATCCGACCGGCCGGCTGCTGCGCGACGCCAAACTCTACGAGATCGGCGCCGGCACCAGCGAAATCCGGCGCTGGCTGATCGGTCGCGAGATCATGGCGGAGGGGGTGTGAGCATGGCCGTCCTGCAAACCCAGATCTCCCCTTCCTCCGACAGCTTCCGCGCCAATGCCGAACGCATGCGCGCGCTGGTCGCCGACATCGCCGACAAGGCCGCGATCGTCGAGCGCGGCGGCTCCGAAGAGGCGCGCGAGCGCCATATTTCACGCGGCAAGCTGCTGCCGCGCGAGCGCCTGGCACAATTGCTCGACACCGGTTCGCCTTTCCTCGAGATCGGCCAGTTCGCAGCGTGGTCAATGTATGGCGAGGAGATTTCCTCGGCCGGCATGATCGCCGGCGTCGGCCGGGTCGAGGGCGCCGAGGTGATGGTCGTCGTCAACGATGCCACGGTGAAGGGCGGCACCTACTATCCGCTGACGGTGAAAAAGCACCTTCGCGCGCAGGAGATCGCGCTGCAGAACAATCTGCCCTGCATCTATCTGGTCGACAGCGGCGGCGCCAATCTGCCCAACCAGGACGAGGTCTTTCCCGACCGCGAGCATTTCGGCCGCATCTTCTACAACCAGGCCAACATGTCGGCTGCCGGCATCCCGCAGATCGCCTGCGTCATGGGGTCCTGTACCGCAGGCGGCGCCTATGTGCCGGCGATGTCGGACGAGACGATCATGGTGCGCAACCAGGCGACCATTTTTCTCGGCGGCCCGCCGCTGGTGAAGGCGGCCACCGGCGAGGATGTCAGCGCCGAGGATCTGGGGGGCGCGGATGTGCATACGCGGCTTTCCGGCGTTGCCGATCATTATGCGATGGACGACGAACATGCGCTCGCCATCTGCCGGCGCATCGTCAAAAACCTGAATCGGAACAAGACCGTAAGCCTGAACTTACAGAGATCGATTCCACCGCTTCATCCGGCGGATGAACTCTACGGCGTCGTGCCGACCGATCTGCGCCAGCCCTATGACGTGCGCGAGGTGATCGCGCGTCTTGTCGACGGCTCCGAGTTCGACGAGTTCAAGCAGAACTACGGCACGACGCTGATCACCGGTTTTGCCCATCTCCACGGCATGCCGGTCGGCATCATCGCCAACAATGGCGTGCTGTTTTCCGAAAGCGCGCTGAAGGGCGCGCATTTCATCGAGTTGTGCTGCCAGCGTGGGATCCCGCTGGTCTTTCTGCAGAACATCACCGGCTTCATGGTCGGCCGAAAATACGAGGCCGGCGGCATCGCCAAGGACGGCGCCAAGCTGGTGATGGCGGTCGCCACCGCCAGGGTGCCGAAGGTGACCGTCATCATCGGCGGTTCGTTCGGCGCCGGCAATTACGGCATGTGCGGCCGCGCCTCTTCCCCGCGCTTCCTGTGGATGTGGCCGAACGCCCGCATCTCGGTGATGGGCGGCGAACAGGCGGCAACCGTGCTTGCCATGGTCAAGCGCGAAGGCATCGAGCGCAAGGGCGGCGAGTGGAGCGCCGAGGAGGAGGCGAAATTCAAGAAGCCGATCCTGATGAAGTACGAGCATGAGGGCCATCCGCTCTACTCGTCCGCCCGCCTCTGGGACGACGGCATCATCGATCCAGCGAAGACGCGCGGGGTGCTCGCACTCAGCCTTTCGGCGTCGCTCAACGCCGAGGTCGAGGACACGCGCTTCGGCGTGTTCAGGATGTGACGATGAGCAAGGCGCTGGACAGGATCCGCATCCACACCGGCGACATCACGAAGCTGGATGTCGACGCCATCGTCAATGCCGCCAACACCGCGCTTCTCGGCGGCGGCGGGGTCGATGGCGCCATCCACCGCGCGGCGGGTCGTGAGCTCGAGTTCGAATGCCGGATGCTGAACGGATGCAAGGTAGGCGACGCCAAGATCACCAAGGGTTACAAGCTGCCGGCTCGACATATCATCCACACCGTCGGGCCGGTCTGGCAGGGCGGCGGCAGGAGCGAAGCCGAACTGCTGGCCTCCTGCTATCGCAGGTCGCTGGAACTCGCGGCCGCCAATGATTGCCGAACGGTGGCGTTTCCGGCGATCTCGACCGGTGTTTACCACTACCCGAAAGATGAGGCGGCCGAGATCGCTGTCGGCACGGTCACCATGGTCATGGAAGAGAAAACCGTGCCTGAATCTGTCATCTTCTGCTGCTTCGACGAGCACATGGCGGAACTATACTGGCAAGCCGTTGCTGCGCTCCGGAAGGGTTGAACTGTATGGACCAACCGATTCACCAACACATGCAAGCTCGAACCCCCGACAACGAACTGGCGGCGAGGAAAAATATTCGTTACTGCTTGTCCCGCGCAATGCAACGGGGACAGGGTGGAAATGGAACTGAAATATTGCCGGGGGATGGCTGCCTCGATACTTGCAAGTTTGCTCATATTCGCAACACATGGCGCCGGTTCGGCGGAATCGCTGGCGGGCAAGATGGGCGACAAGCGGTTTTCCCCGACCTTGTCACTCGATCCGAAGGAAGCCTGCTACAAATCCTACCTCGCCTATATCGCGGCCAGCGGCCATTCGGTCTACGCCACGACGTTCTATTCGCGCGTCGTCGATCTCCACATTTTCTGCAGCGTGAAGCTGAACGCACCTTCGCAGAAGGCCGCGGAGGAAACGGCGTTGCGCGCCTGTCAGAGCGGCTTCGCCAAATGGAAGGTCAAGACCGCAAGCGGCGGCTGCGCGATCGCTGCGTCGAAGTAAGCCGGCGGCCAGGCTGGTGCCGCCCGAGGCAAACCCGGGAGGCTCCATGTTCGCCAAAATCCTGATCGCCAATCGGGGCGAGATTGCTTGCCGTGTCATCCGCACGACCCGCAAGATGGGGGTGCACACCGTCGCCGTCTATTCGGACGCCGACGCGAAATCCCTGCATGTCGAGATGGCCGACGAGGCCGTTCACATCGGCCCCTCGCCTGTCGGTGAGAGTTACTTGCGCGGGGACCGGATTGTCGCGGCTGCGCTTTCGACGGGGGCGCAGGCCATCCATCCCGGCTACGGCTTCCTGTCGGAAAATCCTGATTTCGTCGACCAGGTGGTGGCGGCGGGGCTCACCTTCATCGGTCCGTCGGCGGCCTCGATCCGCGCCATGGGGCTGAAGGATGCCGCCAAGCGGCTGATGGAGAAAGCCGGCGTTCCCGTCGTTCCGGGCTATCATGGCGAAGCGCAGGAGATCGTGCTGCTTGCCTCCAAGGCACGCGAGATCGGCTATCCCGTGCTGATCAAGGCGCGCGCCGGCGGCGGCGGCAAGGGCATGCGGCGCGTCGAGCATCCCGATGATTTCTCCGAGGCGCTATCCAGCGCCCGGCGCGAGGCAAAGGCTGCTTTCGGCGACGACCGCGTTCTGGTCGAAAAATATGTCGACAAGCCGCGGCACATCGAAGTGCAGGTGTTCGGCGATAATTTCGGCAATGCGGTGCATCTTTACGAACGCGACTGCTCGGCGCAACGCCGCCACCAGAAGGTGATAGAGGAAGCCCCCGCCCCCGGCATGACGCCGGCGCTGCGCAAGGCGATGACGGAAGCGGCGGTGAAGGCAGCCAAGGCGATCGGCTACTCAGGCGCCGGCACCATCGAGTTCATCGTCGACGCCTCGCACGGGCTGAAGGCCGACCGCTTCTGGTTCATGGAGATGAACACTCGCCTGCAGGTCGAGCATCCCGTCACCGAAATGGTCACCGGCATCGATCTGGTCGAGTGGCAGTTGCGGGTTGCCAGCGGCGAAAAGCTGCCGAAGACGCAGAGCGAGATCGCGCCGACCGGCCATGCCCTGGAGGCGCGCATCTATGCCGAGGATGCGGCAAAGGGGTTCCTGCCCGCAACGGGTACGCTGCATCATCTGAAGTTCCCTGACGCGGCCCCCGAAGGCGCCACAATGCGCGTCGAGACCGGCGTGCGGGCCGGCGATGCCATCTCCCCCTACTATGATCCGATGATCGCCAAGCTGGTGGTTCATGCCAAGGACAGGCAAGCCGCGCTGGAAGCGCTCGGCGCGGCGCTGTCGCGGACCGAAATCGCCGGTTCCACGGTCAACACCGGTTTCCTTGCCGCCCTTGCCGCCGATCCCGACTTTTGTGCTGGCGACGTCGACACCGGCCTGATCGGCAGGCATCAGGCGGCACTGACCGGGGTCGCGCCGCCGACCGGCGAAATCGTCTCGGCAGCAGCGCTCGCGGCCTCCGGTGCGGAAGCCTTGCCGCCATCGAACGACCCATGGTCGTCGCTTTCCGGCTATGCGCATTTCCACGTCGTGGCGCGGCGCACGCGGCTGAAGTTCGGCGAGACCGATATACTGGCAAAGGTTTCGGTGCGGCCGGACGGGCGCTTCCAGGTGGCGCTCGATGCGCCCTATGACAGCACCAATTCGCATGATTTCCGCGCCACTCCCCGCCTCGCCCGCTGGCCTGGCCACATCACGGTGTTCGAAGGCGCCGTCGGCTACACATTCGCGGTATCGGACCCCTTGGCACGCAGCGATGACGCGGCTGCCGCCTCCGGCAGCTTGCGCGCGCCGATGCCCGGGCTGGTCAAGCTGGTGCGCGTGGCGAAAGGCGACGCGGTGATCAAGGGACAAGCGTTGCTGATCCTCGAGGCGATGAAGATGGAGCACACCATCGCCGCCCCGCATGACGGAGTGGTTGCCGAGATCGCCGTGGAAGGAGCGCAGGTCACCGACGGGACGGTGCTGGTGCGGTTCGTCGAGGAACAGAGCGCGCCGACCGCTACTGCAGGCTGACAAGCGGAGCGCTTCGCGGACCGCAAACAAAATGGCCGGGGCGAACCCCGGCCATTTCCTTGGATTATCTCATTACCCGAGATTACTGCGCGATCGGCGCGTACTTGCCGTCATGCCACTGGTTGATGTCGTAGCTGGCGTTCTTGAGGTCGCCCTTTTCGTCGAAGGTGACGTCGCCGACAACGGTGCTGATCGGCGTGCCGTTCTTCAACGCTTCGGCAACCTTGGCCGGATCGTCGCTGCCGGCGCGCTTGATGCCTTCGGCGAACGCCTGGACCACGGCGTAGGAGAACAGCGTGAAGCCTTCCGGCACGAAGCCGCCGGCCTTGATCTTCTCGACGGCGGCCTTGGCTTCCGGCTTTGCCTGCGGGTCCGACGGGAAGACGAACATGGTGCCTTCGCCGGCCGGGCCGGCAACCTGCCAGAATTCCGGCGAGGCGATGGAGTCCGGCATGATCAGCTGGAACTTCAGGTTCTGTTCGGCCGACTGGCGCAGGATCAGGCCGGCTTCAGGATGATAGCCGCCGAAATAGACGACGTCGGCCTTGAGATCCTTCAGCTTGGTGACAAGCGCCGAATAGTCCTTCTCGCCGGGATTGATGGCGTCATAATAGACTTCCTTGAGGCCGCCAGTGTTCATGGTCGCCCTGACGGCATCGGCCACGCCCTGACCGTAAGCGCTCTTGTCGTGCAGGATGACGACGTTCTTGCCGGCATATTTCTTGGCGATCCACGGGCCGATGAAGGCGCCCTGTGCATCGTCACGCGTATAGAGGCGCATGATGGTCGGCCAGCCGGCCTTGGCGGCCGCGTCGGTCAGCACCGGGTTCGAGGAAGCCGGGCTCATCATCAGCGCGCCGGCCTCGGCATAGACGGCCGAGGCCGGAATGCTCGAGCCCGAGCAGGCATGGCCGTCGATGAACTTGACGCCGTTGGCGACGATGCGGTTGGCGACCGACACGGCCTGCTTGGGATCGCACTGGTCGTCCTCGATATCGAGCTTGATCATCGAGCCGTTGACGCCGCCCGCGGCGTTGATGGCATCGGCGGCGGCCTGTGCGCCCTGTTTGAACTGATCGCCGATGGTGGCGAGCTGTCCGGTCATCGGGCCGACCACCGAGACGGTGATGTCGTCGGCGAATGCGACGGGCGCACTCATCATCAGGCCGAAAATGGCCGCGCTCAAAATACTCATTTTTTTCATGGCAATAGAACTCCTCCACTCACGCGCGGCCCCCGGCCGCGCTTCTTCCAGAGAGGCGGGACAATTTCATCCTTCATTGGGCCTGTCTAGGCGCATTGGCGCCACTCGATTGGGCCTGCGAGCCCTCATCCACGCAAAAAGCCACGCCAGCCTTGTTCCGGCTGGTCGTGGCTTTTTTTGCCTATCGGGCGGTTTCCCAGCGCCCCCGCGCCGCGAACCCCAACGTAGCCTTCCCTGTCTTCCCTGTCATGATCCGAAGAACGGATACTTTTCGGGGTCATGGTCCGTCGCACGGCTTGGCCGATCCTGCATGCCGCATTCTTGTTGTTGATGGCCCGTGGCCTGGCTGTCTGCGCAGCCTTATCCCTGTTTTGGCCCGACCGTCTTGGAGCGGTCTTGGCCGGAGCGTCCCCGTCTGCCGAAACTCAGTGCATGGTCATCCATTCGCGGGCTTCGCGCAGCGCCTTGGCGATCTCGACCTTCGACATGGCGGCCGACAGTTCCGAGCGCAGTTCCGCGGCGCGGGCCGAGCCCTTTATGGCGGCGATGTTGAACCATTTGTGGGCGGCAACGACGTCGGTTTCGCAATCGCGGCCGGTCGCATACATCATGCCCAGTTCGAAAAGAATGTCGGCCTGGGCAGTTGCCCCCATGGCGCCGAAACCTGCTTCAAGCATTTCAAAACGTGCCATTTTAGTCCCCTGTCTGGCTCCCGAGAGCTGCCTCCGTTCGTCTTGTCCGGGCCGCTCTTTCGATGCTTCCGAGGATGCCGATCAGGCTTAAATCCGTCGTTAAATGGCGTGCTTAATTTGAAGAAAACAAAGCTAAAACAAGAGGTAAACGCGGAAATTCGTTAAGGATACGAAGTCAGCAATTCAGCCGATTTTCGTCAAATTCGACGAAAATTTTTCGAGCCTGGATCAACACTCCGCTAACCACGGGAAACAAACAGCACGTGCCGGTCGTTTTCATTTCCTCGCCGACGGAGCCAATTCAGGCGGCTTCAAAATCCCAAAGTCTTCCGTTGCGGCACCGCTTTTGTTTTGCCGGGAGCTGGATTAGCTTACGTTTGCGTAAGCGGCAGACCGGCGAGGCGGAGAATTCGGCCGGCTATCCAAAGGGAGCAAAACATGTTTCGAAAAGTGAGCCTGGCTCTTGCAGCCACATTGATCATCGCGGGTGCGGCGTGGGCCGATCCGATCGAGGGCAATTGGAAAACGCAAGCCGGCGATACCGCGGCCATTTCAGGCAGCGGCTCGTTTTCCATCACGCTCAAATCGGGCAAATATGCCGGCAAGACGATCGGCTCGCTCAAGGCGGCGGGCGACAACAAATATGCCGGCAGCATCACCGACCCTGCAAACGACAAGACCTATTCGGGCAAGGCGACATTGTCGGGCACCGCTCTCAAGATGAGCGGCTGCGTGCTTGGCGGACTGATCTGCAAGAGCCAGACCTGGCACAAGCTCTGATCGATCTATCCTTGCGACATCCATAACGGGGCCCGACGGGCCCCGTTTTCGTTTCACCGGCACGTCAAGCCCTGGGGCTCTTGCCCCCGCTGCCGGTGGCCGGCCGGCCGGCGACGACCCGCCCAGATCCCGTCAATCAATTTGAACCGCAGATGAACGCCGGCATCAGAGCCGGTTCAGAGGCGTTGGGGCATTCTCCGGCGTGTTGAAGGAGACACGACCCCAATGCTTGCTCGCCGCTTCACCATCGTCTGCCTGCTGATGAGCCTGTTTGGAATGTTCTTCGCCATCCTCGTCGCCGAAGCGGGCCGTTCTCCCCGCTCCTGGGACGAAGTCACCAGAATGTGCCGCCTCGCCTGCCCGACCGACCTTCGTCACTGAAACAAAGAAACCCGGACCTCGAAAAGAAAAGCTCAGACATCATGACCCGCATCGCCGCCAACACTCTCAAGACTCTTCGGCTCCTGCCGCGGGCGGCGCTCATCCTGGTGCTCCTGGCCGCGCCGGTCCTGGCGGTGCCGATGATGCGCGCGGATGCCGGCTCGACGATCGAGGCGCCGGCCCTGAGGAAGTCCGGCGTGGGTTTCGTTCTGCTGGTCAGCCTGCAGCGGGGATAAAGAAAAATGGCGCTTTGGGCGCCTTCGGCAGCGACACCCCTCCCAACCGCTCGTCCAAGTCTCTATATTGAGCCATGGAAAAGCGAATCTACCCTCAAGCCATCGAATCTGTCGTCATGCCGGAGCCTTTTGGCCGGCAAAGCTTCGACAGCGCCGAAAAAGCCGTTGCCGCACTGCAGTTGCTTTACGACCGCAACACCAAGTTCCTACGCGACGCCTTCTCGGCCCTGGCGGCCGCCGGCGGCGACAGCAGCAAGCGCTACCGCGCCTTCTATCCCGAGATCGGCGTCACCACGAGTTCGTTCACGCAGGTCGACTCGCGCCAGGCCTACGGCCATATGCCGACACCCGGCCATTTCGCCACCACGATCACACAGCCGCACCTGTTCGAGAGCTATCTGGTCGAACAGCTGCGCCTGATCATGCGCAACCACGGTGTCTCGGTCACGGTTTCGGAATCGACCACGCCAATTCCGCTGCATTTCGCCTTCCTGGAGGGAACTTACGTCGACGGAGCCGCCGCGGAGCGCATCAAGCGGCCGATCCGCGACCTGTTCGACGTGCCGGATCTCGACGGCACCGACGACCAGATCGCCAACGGCACGTTCGAGGTGGCCTTCGGCGAACCAAGGCCGTTGGCACCGTTCACGGCGCAGCGCATCGACTATTCGCTGCACCGCATGACGCATTATACGGCCACCAGCCCGCAGCATTTCCAGAACTTCGTGCTGTTCACCAACTACCAGTTCTACATCGACGAATTCGTCGCCCGCGCCCGCGACCTGATGGAGAAGGGCGGCGGCGGTTACGCGGAATTCGTCGAGCCTGGCAATGTCGTGACCAGGGCCGGGCAGAGTTCGCCCAGCGAAGGCGTTGGGCCGCAGCGCCTGCCGCAGATGCCGGCCTATCACCTGAAAAAGCCGAACCACGGCGGCATCACCATGGTCAATATCGGCGTCGGCCCTTCCAATGCCAAGACGATCACCGACCACGTCGCAGTGCTGAGGCCGCATGCCTGGGTGATGCTTGGCCATTGCGCCGGGCTGCGCAACACACAGGCGCTCGGTGACTATGTGCTGGCGCATGCCTATGTGCGCGAGGATCACGTGCTGGACGACGACCTTCCGGTCTGGGTGCCGATCCCGCCGCTGGCGGAAATCCAGGTTGCCCTGCAGGAAGCGGTCGCCGAAGTCACCGGCCTGTCCGGCTATGATCTGAAGCGCATCATGCGCACCGGCACGGTCGCCACCATCGACAACCGCAACTGGGAACTGCGCGACCAGCGCGGACCGGTGCAGCGCCTGTCGCAGTCGCGCGCCATCGCGCTCGACATGGAATCGGCGACGATCGCCGCCAATGGCTTCCGCTTCCGTGTCCCCTATGGCACGCTTCTGTGCGTTTCCGACAAGCCACTGCATGGCGAGTTGAAGCTGCCTGGCATGGCGACCGAGTTCTACAAGCGCCAGGTGGCGCAGCACCTTACCATCGGCATCAGGGCGATGGAGAAGCTGGCCGAGATGCCGATGGAGCGGCTGCATTCGCGCAAGCTCCGGAGCTTTTCGGAGACAGCGTTCCAATAGGCGGCCGCAGCGCCTGGGCGAGGCATTTCGTCGTCTTGCCCGGCCCGCAATTTGGCCGATAAGCAGATGGAACGGATCGTCAGGCGGCATTCGGCAGACACGACCTCGATGATGACAGGCGCGCGCTTGAAAATGATGGCTGGGTTGGCATTCCTGGCGATGACGGCGCTATCGGCCGCGCTGTTGGCCGGATTCTTCGGCACGCTGCATCCGGCTTTCGATTCCTTCTCGCATTTCCGCATTCACTTCAGCGTGCTCATGGCGCTTCTGGCACTGCCGCTGCTTGCCAGCTCGTTTCGGCTGCAAGCGGCAGCGGGGCTGCTGTTTGCCATCGCCTGCCTGGCCACGACGGCAAGCGCCCTGCCGAGGCTCTGGCCGCAACCGGCGGTTGCCAAGCCCACCGATCAGGCCGTCTACAGCCTGCTGCAGATGAACTTGCGCTTCAACAACCCGACACCGAAGAAAGTGCTCTCCCTGATCGGCCGCACCAACCCGGACGTAATCACCCTCGATGAGGTGTCGGAGATGTGGACGACCGAGCTTGGCACCATCGCCAGCGCCTATCCCTACCGTATCCTGTGCCCCTACCCGAACGGCATGTTCGGGGTGGCGTTGCTGTCGCGCCGGCCGTTCGTGGCCGGCACGACACCGCGCTGCGAGCCGCGCGGCGCGATGGCAACCGCCACCATCGACTTCGGCGGGATCGACGTTGATGTCGCCGCGATCCATTTGAGCTGGCCGTGGCCGAAGGAGCAATACTGGCAGATCGGCGAACTGGCGCAGACATTGGCCGGGTTGGGCGAGACCGCGATCATGGCCGGCGATTGCAACGCCGTGCCGTGGAGTGCTGCGGTGCGGCGGGTCGCGGCTCTCGGCGGGCTGACAGTGATGCCTTCCGCCGGCCCGACCTGGATCCACCGGACACTGCCCGACATCCTGCGCCGTTATGCGGGCCTGCCGATCGACCAGGTGTTCAGCAAGGGCGGGTTGACGCTCCTGTCTTCCAAGCGGCTGGAGGACACCGGCTCCGACCATCTGCCGGTGCTGGTCGAGTTCACGCTAAGGCCAGACGACAAGCAGCCTGAGAATGACCACGCCACCGCGCTCGCGGCGAGCGACTTTTCGGTGAAGCCGCAAAGCTGACACGCCAATCGAGCGGGCTGGCGGCAAGGACCCGCGATGGCGAGGGGTCTAGTCCTTGTTCTAACGCAATTCCCAAGGGAAAGCGCTACGGCGCTTTTTCCCGGGAAAACCGTTTTACACTTTTCCTGGAATTGCCCTGGTTCAAGGTTTTCCGGTCAAGGCAGCGATCAGATGCTCGACATGGCCGCCATCGCTGTGTTCGCGCCGATCGAAGGCGTTTTGTTTGGCCTCATATTCGGCATAGATCGCCTGGATGCGCAGCCGCGCCTCGCGGCGCGTCTTGTAGCAGGACGGGTCGTTGACGACTTGCAGGCCGGTTATCGACCTTTCCGTAGCGCGCATCATCTCCCTGGCGATGCGCCCATGTGTTTCCTCATGGGCGCGAACACCTGCGAAAAACTTGTTCCAGCGCCTCTTCAGCGCCGACGTCGCGGGTGAGGCAAGGCGCGGGAAGGTGTAGGAAAGATTCAGCGTGCCATTGACCCCTCGCATCCTACAGAAGCCGTTGCCCTGGCCGGCGTCGAGGTCCCAGTCGACGGTATAGGAGGTTGTGGCGATGGCATGCGTCATGAAGCCGTGCCGGGGGCCTTTTCTGTCCATCGCGTCGACGAGGGCGGTGCCCGAGCTTCCGGTGACGTCGTAGGTCCGCGTCTGGACCACTGCCCTTGTTCCGGCCGAGGCCTGTGGCGCAAACAGCGCTCCGATGGCGACGAGGCATGTCAGAACTGTCCGGCGCATCGGCCTTCTCCCTATCTCCAGAGAAGGAACCATAGACCGGTGGCCGTTTCAACGTTTCTGCTGGGCTGCATGCCCTCGCGGCCAGCCCTACCTGCATTTTCTTGCCGCCGAGGCCGAAACCGCCCTGCCGCGCGAGATCACATGCCCTGGTAGACCGGCCCCTCGCCGCCCTGCGGCGGCACCCAGTTGATGTTCTGGTTCGGGTCCTTGATATCGCAAGTCTTGCAGTGGACGCAGTTCTGCGCGTTGATGACGAAGCGGACGTCCTTTGCCGCCGGATCGGCGGCGGCGTTGCCGTCCTTGTCGACCCATTCATAGACGCCGGCCGGGCAATAGCGTGTCGAAGGCCCGGCGAAGACATCGTGCTCGGACCGCTTCTGCAGATCCATGTCGCCGACCAGCAGATGGACCGGCTCGTTCTCTTCGTGATTGGTGTTGGACAGGAACACCGAGGACAGGCGGTCGAAGGTCAGCACGCCGTCGGCCTTCGGATAGGCGATCTTCTTATGCTGGGCGGCGGGCTCGAGCGTGGCATAGTCGGCCTTGCCGTGCTTCAGCGTGCCGAAGGGCGAGATGCCGAACAGCGTATTCAGCCACATGTCGAGGCCGCCAAGACCGACGCCGACGATGGTGCCGAAGCGCGACCACAGCGGCTTGACGTTGCGAACCTTCTTCAAATCCTTGCCTATATCGGTCGCGCGCCAGGCTTGCTCGTAGGAAGTGAGTTCATCATTGGCGCGGCCGGCGCCGATCGCCTCGGCGACATGATCGGCCGCCAGCATGCCCGACAGCACGGCATTGTGGGAGCCCTTGATGCGCGGCACGTTGACGAAGCCGGCGGCGCAACCCATCAGCGCGCCGCCTGGGAAGGACAGTTTCGGCACCGACTGCCAGCCGCCCTCTGTGATGGCGCGCGCACCATAGCCGAGCCGCTTGGCGCCCTCGAACGTGCCTGATATTGCCGGATGGGTCTTGAAACGCTGGAATTCCTCGAAGGGCGACAGATACGGGTTCTTGTAATTGAGGTGGAGGACGAAGCCGACCGCCACCTGGTTGTCCTCGAGATGGTAGAGGAAGGAGCCGCCGCCGGTCTTCATGTCGAGCGGCCAGCCGAAGGAATGCTGGACCAGGCCCGGCCGGTGGTTCTCCGGCTTGACCTGCCAGAGTTCCTTGAGACCGATGCCGTATTTGCCTGGCTCGCGGCCATCGGAGAGTTTGTATTTGGCGATCAACTGCTTGGCGAGCGAGCCGCGCGCGCCTTCGCCGATCAGCACATATTTGCCCATCAGCGCCATGCCCGGCGCGAAGCCCGGCCCATGCGTGCCGTCCTTCTCGACGCCCATGTCGCCGGTGACGACGCCGGTGACGGCGCCCTCCTCATTGTAGAGCAGGCCGGCGGCGGCAAAGCCCGGATAGATCTCGACGCCGAGCGCCTCGGCCTTGCCAGCCAGCCAGCGGCAGACATTGCCGAGCGAGACGATGTAGTTGCCGTGATTGTTCATCAGCGGCGGCATCAATATGTTGGGCAGGCGGAATGAGCCAGCCGGGCCGAGCACCAGGAAATGATCCGCCGTGACGGGCGTCTTGAACGGGTGACCTTCCTCCTCGCGCCAACCGGGCAGCAGCCGGTCGATGCCGATCGGATCGACCACGGCGCCGGAGAGGATATGGGCGCCGACCTCGCCGCCCTTTTCCAGCACGACGACGGAAAGCTCGGGATTGACCTGCTTGAGGCGGATGGCCGCGGCAAGGCCGGCCGGACCGGCACCGACGATGACCACGTCGAATTCCATGCTTTCGCGTTCGATATCGCTCATCAACCCCTCCGCACTGGCTTGCCGCTGTTGCGTATCTTGCTGGCTCCTGCGCTGCATAGCGCATCAATTGGCGACAGGAAACCGGCGCAGACGTGACAATGCGGATTTGGCCAAAAAGTCGCGCATCTTGCGGCGGGGCAGGCATTTGCGCCCGGTAAGACCGGCCACGCCTGCGTTTTTTAATTGTTCGGCGGCTTGCTTATCGGCCATACTTCCCGCCATGCGCTTTCCTGGGCCAGCGGGCTTTTCTTCGACGCGCTTTCTTTTCCCGCCCGGCCGGGCCTGCCGGGCGATTCTTCTGGCCCTTCTGACGTCGGCACCGGGGCACGCCACAGCGAACGAGGTGAAGGTCTGGGCGACAGGCGCCTACTCCTTCTCCGACGAGCTTGGCGGCTTCCGCATCACCGGAGCCTCCGGCATCGGAACCAAGGACGATCCGCTGGTCATCACCGAAGAGCTGAATTCGGCAACACCGGTGACGCTGACCATCCGCACGACCAAGCCGATCCAGACGTTCGGCAAGGCGGGCGAATTCGCCAATGGCATCATGTATATGCGCATCAACGTGCTCAACAACAGCGGCCAGGCCTGGATCGAATTCCAGTTCGAACTTCAGGAGATATTGGATCAGCCGAGCGTGTTTGGAGACGGGTTTTCCTTCGACCAACGCAACAAGACGCCCGACAATATCTGGTCGAGCAATTTCGCCGATTTCGACCGGGAGTTCGAGCCCTATGACCGGCTGCTGTTCAAGAACGGCAAGGTCGACCCGCTGAGGACCGTCAGCTTCGAGTTCCTGATGACCGATTACACGCCGCGATGGACGTTCTATCTGGTGCAGGATCCGCGCATCCCGACGGGATAGGGTAAGCCGCCGGTCTTGCAAATTGCAGTCGTGCGGACGAATGTGCGCGCCATGACTGCCGCGTCCCCCAATAGCCCGACCGATATTGCCGACATCCTGGCCTTCTATGCCAGCGCCGGCGTCGACGAGGCGCTGGAAGACGCCCCGGTGAATCGCTTCGCCGAGGCGGCGCCGAGATCTGTCGAGCGCGCACCGGCGCCGGTGGCGCCACCTCACGAGGAGAAGGCGGCGGAGCGGCCAGCGGCACCGCCCGGACTGGATGCAAGCAACGTACCGGATGCGCCACCGGCGCGTTCATCGGTCGCCGCGGTGCCAGACGAGGCTCAGGCGGCGCTTGCGCGCCAGTTGGCGACAACCGCAACGACCCTGGACGAGTTGCGCCAGCACATGGCTGTCTTCGACGGCTGCAATCTCAAGGCCACCGCCAAGAACCTGGTGTTCGCCGACGGCAACCCGGACGCCGCGGTGATGCTGGTGGGCGAAGCGCCGGGCCGCGACGAGGACATTGAGGGCTTGCCCTTCGTCGGCCGCTCGGGCCGGCTGCTTGACCGCATGCTGGCCGCGATCGGGCTCGACCGCACTTCGGTCTACATTGCCAACGTCATCCCGTGGCGGCCGCCGGGCAACCGCACGCCGACGCCGCACGAGACTGAGATCTGCCGGCCGTTCATCGAGCGGCAGATCGAGCTGGTCAATCCCAAGGTGCTGGTCAATCTCGGCGGCCCGTCGGCCAAGACCTTGCTCAACACCTCGGAAGGCATTTTGCGGCTGCGTGGCAACTGGCGTGTCCACACCACCGCCTCCGGCATCGCCATTCCGGCCATGCCGACGCTGCATCCGGCCTATCTCCTGCGCACACCGGCGCACAAGAAGCTGGCATGGCGGGATTTTCTCGAGGTGAAGGCGAAGCTGCGGGCACTCTCGTAGATCGCCATAACCTCGCAGGTAATTGAAATGCCACCCCTGTCAGCCTAACCATCTCCCATGACATCAGCCCAAACCTCCGCCGGCAGTCTGATCCGCGAATGGCGCACGCGGCGCCGCATGAGCCAGCTCGACCTCGCCACGGAGGCCGAGATTTCGCAGCGGCATCTCTCCTTCGTCGAGAGCGGGCGCGCCGCGCCCTCGCGCGACATGGTGCTGCATCTGGCGGAGCAGCTTTCGATCCCGCTGAGGCAGCGCAACCAGCTGCTGCTGGCCGCCGGCTTCGCGCCGAGCTTCAGCGAACGGCCGCTCAGCGACACGACGCTGGCGCCGGCGATGGCAGCGGTCGAGATCGTGCTCAAGGGACACGAGCCCTTCCCTGCGCTGGCCGTGGACCGGCACTGGAACCTGGTCTCGGCGAATGCCGCGATCGCTCCCTTCCTTGCCGATGTCAGCGAGGCTTCGCTGCTGACGCCGCCGGTCAACGTACTTCGCCTTTCCCTGCATCCCGGCGGCATCGCACCGCGCATCGTCAATCTCGCGGAATGGCGCACGCATCTGCTTGAGCGTCTCAAACACCAGAATGATGCCAGCGGCGACCCGGTGCTGGTCGAATTGGAGCGCGAGCTGCGCAGCTATCCGTCCGGGCTGAAGGGCAGCAGGCCGACACCCGTCGAGCCGAATGCCATCGTGCATCCGCTCAGGCTCGCCCATGGCGATCAGGTGCTGTCGTTCATCAGCACCATCACCGTTTTCGGCACCCCGATCGACGTGACCTTGTCGGAACTGGCGATCGAGTCTTTCTTCCCGGCCGACGAGCAGACTCGTGCGGTGCTTGTGCGGCTGGCGAAGGAGCGGAGCGAACGGTCGTAACTGAGGAGACCGGCCCTCGCTCCGGGCGTTCGTCGTTCGGAAAGCCAAGCAATTGGCTTTCCGTCCGCTACGCGGACCTCTCCTCACCCCTGCGGCAGCGTCACCTTGCGCGTTCGCGTGCGCTCCAGGCCCAGTTGCCGCTCGCGCCAGATGATGAAGATGCCGGCGGCCACCACGATCGCACCGCCAAACAGCGTGTTGAGCGAGGTCACATCGCCGAAAATGAAATAGCCGACGACAACGCCGAGGATCATAGAGGTGTATTCGAACGGCGCCACCACCGAGGCCTCGGCGTGGCGATAGGCCGACGTCATCAGGATCTGGCCGAGGCCGCCGCAGAAGCCGGCCATGACGAGCAGTGCGGCTTGCGTCGGCGTCAGAGCTTGCCAGCCGAAAGGCAGTGTCAGCAGCGAGAGCACGCTGGCGGTCGACGAGAACCACAGGACGATGGTCGCCGTCTTCTCCGTCTGCACGAGATTGCGCACGAGCAGCATGGCGACCGCCGAGATCGCCGCGGCCACCAGCGCAGCCATGACGCCCAGGACCTCCTGGTCGTCGAGCCCTTCATCCGAGTTGAGCAGCGTCAGCTCCGGCCAGGAAATGATGAGCACGCCGACAAGACCAACGGCGACCGCGCTCCACCGATAGACGTGGATCGACTCGCCAAGGAAGACCGAGGAGAACACCACGACCAACAGCGGCTGCGCATAGTTCAGGGTGATCGCCTCCGGCAACGGCAGCCTGGTGAGCGCGAAGAAGCCCAGCCCCATGGCGCCGACGCCGACGACGCCGCGCGCGACATGGTTGAAGGGACGTTTGGTGACGAATGCCGTCGGCAGCTGTCCCTTCAATGCCAGGAAGGCAATGATCGGGAAGATGGCGAAGAAGGAGCGGAAGAAGACGATCTGCCCGGCCGGCACGTCACCGGCCGCCTTGATGCAGGTTTGCATGCCGACAAAGACCGCGACGGACACGATCTTCAGCGCGATGCCCCTCAGCGTGCCGTGGCCTCCCGTCGTTCCTGGTTCCGCCCCTGATGTCACGTCGGCGATGCGCCCCTGATCGCGGCCCAGATGCGCGCCGGCGTCGCGGGCATCTCGATATGCCTGATGCCATAGGCGCGCCACAGCGCATCGGTGACGGCATTGAGCGCCGCCGGTGTCGAGCCGATCGTGCCGGCCTCGCCCGCGCCCTTGATGCCCAGTGCATTGGTGGTCGAAGGCACGTTGCGGGTCTCGAAATGGAAGAACGGGAAATTGTCGGCGCGCGGCATGGCATAGTCCATGAAGCTCGCCGTCAAGAGCTGCCCATCCTCGCCATGGATGGTGTTCTCGGTCAACGCCTGGCCGATGCCTTGCACCACGCCGCCATGCACCTGGCCGGCGAGCAGGATCGGATTAACGGTGACGCCGAAATCGTCGACGATGGTGTAGCTGACGATCTCGGTCGCGCCGGTGTCGGGATCGATCTCGACCTCGCAGATATGGGTGCCGTTCGGATAGGTGCACTCGTCCTGCACGAACTCGCCGAACCCCTTAAGGTCATCCGGCGTCTTCGCGGCCTTGGCGATGCTCGAGAAATCGATGCTCCGGTCGGTGCCGACGATGCGGGCAACGCCATCGGACAATTCGATATCGCCGGCCGAGGCCTCAAGCTCGTCGGCGGCGATGCGCTTGATCTTGTTGGCCAGATCCTCGCCGGCGCGGGAAGCCGAGACACCCCCCAGCGGAATGGAGCGCGAGCCGCCTGTGCCGCCGCCCGCCTTTAATTCGTCGGTGTCGCCCTGGCGGACATGGATCTTGTCGATATCGAGATTGAGTTTTTCCGACAGGAACTGCGCATAGGCGGTGGCATGCCCCTGGCCGTTGGTCTGGGTGCCGATCTTCAGCGTCACCGTGCCGTCGCCATTGAGCTCGACAAAGGCCGGCTCCGAGCCCGGAAAGGCGCAGGCCTCGATATATGTGGCCATGCCGATGCCGCGGATCTTGCCGTCGGCTTTGGACCGTTCCAGCCGCTGCGGAAACGCCTTCCACTGCGACCGTTCGATGGCGCGGTCCATATGGCCTTCGAATTCGCCATTGTCGTAGAGACGGCCGGTCTGCGTGTGATAGGGAAACTGCTCGGGCCGGATGAAGTTGCGGCGGCGGATCTCTTCGACAGGCAGGCCGAGATCATGCGCGCAGGCGTCAACCAGTTTTTCCAACAGGAACGCCGCCTCGGGACGCCCGGCGCCGCGATAGGCGTCGACCGGGCAGGTGTTGGTGTAGAGGCCGGTCACCGAGACATCGAGCGCCCTGATATCATAGACGCCGGTCGACATGGTGACGCCGATATAGGGAATGAAAGGGCCATATTGCGAGATATAGGCGCCGATATTGGCAAGCAGCTCGATTCTCATGCCGAGGAAGCGGCCATCCTTGTCGAGCGCCATTTCGGCCGTCACCGCATTGTCGCGGCCTTGGGCGTCGGTGAGGAAGTGCTCGGTGCGGTCGCCAGCCCACTTCACCGGGCGGCCAAGCCGCTTCGCCGCCTCTAGCACTAGCGGATATTCGCGGTAGACGAAGCTCTTCGGCCCGAAACCGCCGCCGACATCGGGCGTGATGACGCGCAGCTGGTCCTTCTTGATCTTGAACACGCTGGCCAGGATGTACTGCATGGAATGCACGCCCTGCGACCCGGTGGTCAGCACAAAGCGGTTTTCCCCGACATTCCATTCGCCGATCGCCGAGCGCGGCTCCATGTAGTTGCAGACCAGCCGATTGTTGACGAATTCGATGCGCGTGACGTGAGCGGCCCCGGCGAAAGCCGCGTCCGTCTTCCTCTTGTCGCCGATATGATAGGTGAAGGCGCGGTTGGAGCCGAGTTCCGGCCAGACCAGCGGCGTGCCCTCCGCAAGCGCCGTCGCAGTGCCGGAGGCGGCGTCCTCGCCGTCATAATCGACCTCGATCAGTTCGGCGGCATCCTGCGCCAAGGCACGGCTGTCGGCGACCACAAAGGCAACCGCATCGCCGACATAGTTGACGCGGTCCCGGCACAGGATCGGAATGTCGCGCGTCGGCGCTTTGGTGCCGTCCGGCTGTGCCTGCATGACGCCGGACTTGAGATCGCGCAGATGGGTGAGATCCCCACCGGTCAGCACGAGATGGACGCCGGGTGCCGCCTTCGCCGCCTCAATCGAGCCGATGGTGAAGCTCGCCTTGGCGATCGGCGAGCGCAGGACATAGCCGTGCAGCACGCCGTCTGGCTTGATATCGTCGGTGTAGCGGCCTTGGCCCTGGATGAAGGCGGTATCCTCGCGCCGCAGCACGGAAGCGCCCATGCCGAATTTCGGTGTGACGACGGTCATGGCTGCCTCGCGGGGATGTGGAGAACGAATGCCTGAAATAGGCATCGTCCGAGTTTTGTCGAGGGACCATTTCGTGTAAAGAGCGCGGACTTCAAATTTCTTGGACCAGCGGGAACCCCGCGCCAACGCAATCGACAGGAAAAACAACGGAATGCGCACGGACACCGGCCAGGTCTTCAAGCTCGAAGACTATCGCCCCAACGATTATCTCATTCCGCAGACCAACCTCACCTTCCGCCTTTCGCCCGAGGCCACGATCGTCACCGCGACACTGACGGTCGAACGCCGCGACGGCGGAGCCGCGGCGGCGCCATTGGTGCTCGACGGCGACGGGCTGACGCTCAAGCGCGTCGAGATCAACGGCAAGAAGGCAAAACCAGCGGACCTGCTGGTGACACCTGATCAGCTCACCATTCTCAAGCCGCCGGGCGCGCGGCGCTTCCTACTGCTGATCGAGACCGAACTAGCCCCGGCGGGTAACGAGGCCCTGATGGGTCTCTACCGCTCGAACAACGTCTATTGCACGCAATGCGAGGCCGAGGGCTTCCGCCGCATCACCTATTTCCTCGATCGCCCCGACATCCTGTCCGTCTACACCGTGCGGATCGAGGCGCTCCGTGACGAGGCGCCGCTGCTCCTGTCCAATGGCAATCCGGGAGACAAGGGCGATATCGGCGACAGTTGGCATTATGCCGTCTGGCATGACCCCTTCCCCAAGCCATCCTACCTGTTCGCGCTGGTGGCCGGCAATCTTGGCCAGGTCGCCGACAGTTTCGTCACAATGTCGGGCCGCGAGGTCGAACTCGGCATCTATGTCGAGCGCGGCAAGGAGAAGCTGGCCGGCTATGCCATGGACGCGCTGAAGCGGTCGATGCGATGGGACGAGGAGGCGTTTGGCCGCGAATACGACCTCGACGTCTTCAACATCGTCGCCGTGTCCGACTTCAACATGGGCGCGATGGAGAACAAGGGCCTCAACATCTTCAACGACAAATATGTGCTGGCCGACGAGGAGACCGCGACGGACGCCGATTTCGCCAATATCGAGGCGATCATCGCGCATGAGTATTTCCACAATTGGACAGGCAACAGAATCACTTGCCGCGACTGGTTCCAGCTTTGCCTGAAGGAAGGCCTGACTGTGTTCCGCGACCATGAATTCTCCGCCGACCAGCGCTCGCGCGCGGTCAAGCGCATTGCCGAGGTGCGTACGCTGCGCGCCCACCAGTTTCCCGAGGACCAGGGTCCGCTGGCGCATCCGGTGCGGCCGCGCCGCTACCGTGAGATCAACAATTTCTACACGGCGACGGTCTACGAAAAGGGCTCCGAAGTGGTGCGCATGATCCGCACCATCCTGGGGGCAGATGTCTTTCGCGCCGGCATGGACCTGTATTTCGAGCGGCATGACGGCGAAGCGGCGACCATCGAGGACTTCATCAAAGTGTTCGAGGATGCATCCGGCCGCGACCTGTCGCAGTTCGCGCTCTGGTACCATCAGGCCGGCACGCCCAATCTGACGGTCAGTTCGACGCACAATCAGGCCGCGCAGGAATTCACGCTCGAAATCGAGCAGTCGGTGCCGCCGACACCCTCCGAAAGCCGTAAGCGGCTGATGCATATTCCTCTCGCCTTCGGGCTGATTGGCGCCGGCGGCAAGCCTGTCGCGTTTAGCGGCGTCGAGGGCGCCAGCGTCGAGGACGGCGTCATCCATCTACGCAAGCGCCGCCATATGGTGCGTTTCTCGGGCGTTGCTGAACGTCCGGCGGTGTCGCTCAACCGCGGCTTTTCGGCGCCGGTGACGCTGTCGGTCGAGCAGAAGGCCGACGACCAGTTCTTCCTTGCCCGCCATGACAGCGATGCCTTTTCGCGCTGGCAAGCCTTCAACACGCTGCTCACCGATGCGCTGATCGTTGCCTTCCGCGAGTTCCTTGGCGGCAAGCATCCGGTCTTCGCGACACGACTGACGGAGCTCGCCGGCAGCATCGCCGGCGATGAGACGCTGGAGCCTGCTTACCGGGCGCTTGCGCTGGCACTGCCGGGCGATGCCGACATCGCCCGCGACATCGGCAAGAACATCGACCCCGATGCCATTCATGCAGCCCGGCAGACCCTTGCGCTGGCGATCGCTACGGCCAATGGCGAGGCATTTTCCGAACTCTACCACAGCCTTGCCGACAAGGCCCCCTTCAGCCCGGACGCGGCGAGCGCGGGACGACGCGCCCTGCGCAACACTTTGCTGGACTATCTCTCGCTGCTGCCGGGCGGAGCGGCATTGGCGGCCGGGCATTTCCAGTCGGCGACCAACATGACCGACCGCGCGGCCGCCCTTGCCGTGCTCGCGCATCGCCACCACGCCTCGCCGGAGGCAAACAAGGCGCTGGCGGCTTTCGAAAAGACCTATGCATCCGATCCGCTGGTCATGGACAAATGGTTCCAGATCCAGGCCAGCGTGCCGGGGCCGCAGGCTGTGGACACGGTCCGGGCTCTAACCGCCCATCCGGCCTTCTCGATGGCCAATCCGAACCGGGTGCGTTCGCTGATCGGCACATTCTCCAGCGCCAACCAGACCGGCTTCCACCGCGCCGACGGCGAAGGCTACCGGTTCTTCGCGCAAACGGTGCTCGAGGTCGAGAAGCGCAATCCGCAAGTGGCGGCAAGGCTGGCGACGGCACTGCGGTCGTGGCGTTCGCTCGAGCCGGGCCGGCAGGCCAAGGCCAGGGAGGCGCTGCTTTCGATCGCCAATGCCGAAAACCTGTCGGCGGACCTGCGCGATATTGTCGAGCGCACGCTGGCCTAGGCGCCCTTGCCTTCTCCCGTGTGGGAGAAGGCCCAGCCGCCGCACCAGCAGAAGCGCATTATTTTAGTCGATTTTTAATCTTTTTTCGCCGGGCCACTGGACAAGGCGAATCACGTTTGATTCTTTACTGACGATTCGGAAGTGCGGCGTTTGCCGGATCACAAAGCAGCATAGGCAATTCGGGGAGTGCCATTTATGGCAAAGGCGGACGCGTGGGGCGCGCCCGGTGGGATGGTTTTTGCGCGTCGCGAGGCGCGCAGCGACGGCCTTGCCGGGAATACGCGGCTCATTGCCGAACCGGCCTACAAGCGGCTTCTGGCCGCCGAACCGCTGCTGCGCCGGTCGATACCGGCCCTCATCATCATCTTCCTGCTCGTCATCGCGGCGCTGCGCGTGCTGTCGCTGATGAATGAGCGCGACGATGTCGAACGCGACGCCAAGGCGATCCTGACGCTGGCGGCGGGCCAGCTGGCCAGTTCGCTGGCCACCACCTCGGACACCGTGCCCGGCGCTGTCCAGGACCTGCTGGAGACCACCAGCCGCCAGGGCGCGATGGGCCGCAGCCATGTGCTCGTCATCACCGACAGCGCTTTCAGGATCACCGCGGTGACGCCGCGCTCGATGCCCTGGCAAGGCCATTCGCTCGACGGCCTCGTCCAGGGCGGCCAGCCGCTGTTCATGTTCGGCGACCGTGCCGGCGTCATGGAGGTCAACATCGGCGGCCAGGACTGGTACGCCGCGGTCAGCGTGGCCAAGGATCGCAAGGGAGCCGCGGCGGCGCTGGTGCCGCAAGAGGCGGTCTTCGACACGTGGCGCAAGACCGTCTCGCTCAACGTCACCTTGTTCGTGCTGACGGCCGGCGTGCTGATCATCATCCTCTACGCCTATTTCGGGCAGGCGGCGCGCGCCCAGGCCGCCGACCGCATCTACCTCGAAGCGCATCAGCGCATCGACATGGCGCTGGTGCGTGGCCGCTGCGGCCTGTGGGACTGGGACATGGTGCGCGGCAAGATGTACTGGTCGCGTTCCATGTACGACATGCTGGGCTACGAGCCCTGCGATACGATGCTGTCCTTCGGCGAGGTCGACGAGATCATCCATCCCGAAGATGGCGACCTGTTCGAGCTCGCCAACAGAATCGTCGCTCGCGAAATCGACCACATCGACCAGGTGTTCCGGATGCGGCATGCCGATGGCCAATGGGTGTGGATGCGTGCTCGTGCGCAGGTCATGGATCCGGAGGCGCCGGAAATCCAGCTGATCGGCATCGCCGTCGACGTCACCGAACAGCGCCATCTGGCGTTGCGGTCCGAAGCCGCCGACCTTCGCCTGAGAACAGCGATCGAGAACATCAACGAATCCTTCGTGCTGTGGGATTCGGCGCAGCGGCTGATCATGTGCAACTCCAAATACCAGCAGGACAACGGACTGTCGGATCGCGACGTGATGCCGGGTGTGACACGCGCTTCGCTGGAAGGGCGGATGCTGGCCTTTGCGTCCGAACGCCGGCTTGCCAACACCAATGGTCCGCAAGGCGGCGCCACTTTCGAGCGGCAGCTGTCCGACGGCCGCTGGCTGCAGGTCAATGAGCTTCGGACCCGGGACGGCGGCATCGTCTCGGTCGGCTCCGACATCACCCAGATCAAGCTGCATCAGGAGAAGCTGGTCGACAGCGAACGGCGGCTGATGGCGACGATCCATGATCTCAGCCTCGCGCGGCGGGCCGAAGAGGAGCGGTCGCGCGAACTCGTCGACCTCAACCGCAAATACATGAAGGAAACCGAGCGCGCCGAGGCGGCGAACCGGGCCAAGTCCGAATTCCTGGCCAACATGTCGCATGAGTTGCGCACGCCGCTGAACGCCATCATCGGCTTCTCCGAGTTGATGGAACAGCGGCTGTTCGGTCCGCTGGGGTCGGCGCGCTACGAGGAGTACGCCACCGACATCAACAGCAGCGGCAAATACCTGCTCGGCGTTATCAACGATATTCTCGACATGTCCAAGATCGAGGCCGGCCAGTTCTCGCTGGACCAGGAGCAGATCGACCTCGGTCCGCTGATCAGCGAGACGGTGCGCGTCGTCTCGTTGCAGGCAGCGCAAAAGGCGATCACGGTGGAAACGCGCATCGCCGACGCTCTGAGTCTGTTCGCCGATCGCCGGGCGATCAAGCAGATCGTCATCAACCTTCTGTCCAACGCGGTGAAGTTCACCGGCCAGGGCGGCCATATATCGGTCAGGGCCCGCAACACATCGGGCGCGCTGGTGCTGACCATCGAGGACAATGGCTGCGGCATCCCGAAAGAGGCGCTCGGCAAGCTCGGCCGACCCTTCGAACAGGTGCAAAACCAGTTCTCCAAGAACCATGCCGGGTCCGGTCTCGGTCTCGCCATCTCACGTTCGCTGGCCGAGCTCCAGGGCGGCGCGCTGAAGATCCGTTCGACCGAAGGTGTCGGCACGATCGTGTCGGTGCGCATTCCGGTGAAGAAGGCGCCGCCGGCCGTCAGGGCCGCCGCTTGAGCAGCAGGCTCCGAGCGATATCGCCGGAGCCTTGATCAAACAATGTTATTGGACGCCGTCGTCATCATCCGATTGGCGGTGATGGCCAAGGCGATGGCCCTTCGGCAGTTCGCTCTTCTCGATCTTGCCGTCATTGTTCTTGTCGAGCATGGCGAACACCTTCTTCTCACGACCGGTGATGTCATCCGTGGTCAGCGTGCCGTCGCCCTTGGTGTCGTAGCGGGCGATGATGCGCCTGGCCATCCGCTCGAAGCGCGCCTTCTCCAGCGCGTCGGCGAGTTGGGCGACGGTCAGCTTGCCGCCATTGTCGGCAACGAGCTTCTTCAGCCGCGCGTTCATGGCGTCGGAAAACTGGTCGAAGGTGATGGCGCCGCCTGAATAGCTCATCGCCTTGTCGAGTTGGGACATCATGCCGTCGCGCATTTTCGCGCTGGCATTGTTTTCGGCATAGGCGGTGGTGCCGACGGCGCCGGCAAGTGCTGCGAAGGCGAGGGCAAGCTTGGTTGACTTTCTCATGGTCTTCTCCTGTTGCATCGTCACCCCCGATGCGAGAGCGGCGGATCTTCGATCCTGTTGCCGCTCTATCTCATTGTTCGAGCATCGGATTTTCCCAAAACCGGCTTCCACTTTTGGGTCCGATGCTTCGACAGTTATTTCATGGTCGTCCGACATGAAGCAAAAGATCAAAGTCCTTCCTGACCTTCTGCGACGTCTCCTTGAGATGTGCTTCCAGCACACCGAAATCCGGCAGGTCGGTGACCGCCAGAAGCAGATCCGAAAGCCCCGGCGGAACGTCGTCGCGCTCGAACGGGCCGGTGAGGCACAGCCGGGTCATCTGGGTCAGCGCCAGATAGAGTGCGAAGGCGGCACCAAGCTCTTGCCTGACCCCGGCACCGGCGAAGCCAGGCGCGAGGCGGGACAGGATCTCCGCCGTACCGGTGACACGCGGCCCGGCCTCGACCTTCCCGGTGAGGACAGCCACCTGGGCGATGAATTCGAGATCGATCAGCCCGCCGGGAATCAGCTTGATGTCCCAGAGATCGCGTGCCGGCTTTTCCTTCTCGATCATGGCGCGCATGTCCGAGGCTTCGGTCTTCACCTTTGCCGCATCGCGCGGCTGGCCAAGTACGGCTGCGACTTCCGCTTCGACCTCGGCGCACAGGCCGGCATCGCCGCCAATGGCGCGTGCCCGCGACAGCGCCATGTGTTCCCAGGTCCAGGCCTCCTGGCGCTGGTATTTCTTGAAGGCATCGATGTGGGTGGCCACCGGCCCCTTGTTGCCGGACGGCCGCAGCCGCAGGTCGAGTTCGTAGAGCACTCCTTCCGCCGTCGGCGCCGATACGGCCGAGATCAGCCGCTGTGTCATGCGGGTGTAGTAGTGGGAAGGCGCCAGCGGCTTGTCGCCGTCGGAGTCCTCGGCGTCCGCGTCATGGTCGTAGAGCAGGATGAGATCGACGTCCGATCCCGCGGTCAATTCGCGGCTGCCGAGCTTGCCCATGCCGAGCAGCGAAACCACGCCGCCGGCGATCGTGCCGTGGCGCGCCGCGAATTCGGCGGTCACCGCCTGCAACGCCGCCTCGATGGTGAGATCGGCGAGATCGGAAAAGGCGCGGCCGGCGCGGGCCGGATCGATCGAACCGGCAAGCAGCCGCACGCCGATCAGAAACTTTTGTTCCGAGGCAAAGATGCGCAGCCGGTCGAGCACCTCCTCATAGGCCCTGTCGCCTTCAAGGAAGGCGGAAAGCCGTGCCGAGAGATAGGCGCGGTCGGGGAGTTCAGTCAGCAAGGCCGGGTCGAGCAGGCCGTCGAAAACATGCGGCCGGCGCGTGATGATCGCCGCCAGCCGAGGCGCGGCGCCCATGATCGTCGCCATCAGCTTGAGCAGCGCCGGGTTGGACTGCAACAGCGAGAACAGCTGGATGCCGGCAGGCAGGCCGGCAAGGAATTCGTCGAAACGGATCAAGGCTTCGTCCGCCCGGCGCGTCTGGCCGAAGGCCTTGAGCAGCGCTGGCGTCAATTCCGTCAACCGCTCACGCGCTTCCGCCGACTGGGTGACGCGATAGCGGCCGAAATGCCAGCCGCGGATGACGCGGCAGATGTCGCTCGGCCGCTGGAAGCCGAGACCCTGCAAGGTCTGCAGCGTGTTGGGGTCATCGACATCGCCGGTGAAGACCAGATTGCCGATCCCCGCCGAAAGCTCCGGGGCCGTTTCAAACAGTGCTGCATAATGGCGCTCGACCTGCTGCAGCGAGGCGCGGAATGCCAGGGAAAACGCCGCCGCATCGGCAAAGCCCAGCATGTGGGCGATGCGCTCCAGCCCTTCATCGTCTTCCGGCAGCGTATGCGTCTGCTCGTCCGCCACCATCTGAACGGCATGCTCGACACGGCGCAGGAACCAGTATTGGCGGGCGAGTGCGTCACGCGCATTGGCGGTGATCCAGCCGCGCGCGGCGAGCTGGCCAAGCATCGACACCGTTTCGCGGCCGCGCAGTTCGGGGAAGCGGCCGCCGGCGATGAGCTGCTGGGTCTGGACGAAGAACTCGATTTCGCGGATGCCGCCACGGCCGAGCTTGACGTTGTGGCCCTTCACGGCGATCTCGCCATGGCCCTTGTGGGCGTGGATCTGGCGCTTGATCGAATGGACGTCGGCAATCGCCGCGTAGTCCATGTATTTGCGCCAGATATAGGGCTGGAGTTCCCTGAGGAATGCAGCAGCCGCAGCCAGATCGCCGGCCACCGGACGCGCCTTGATCATCGCCGCGCGTTCCCAGTTCTGGCCGCGCGCTTCGTAATAGCGCAGAGCCGCTTCAACAGGGATCGCCAGCGGCGTCGAACCGGGATCGGGACGCAGCCTTAGATCGGTGCGGAAGACATAGCCGTGCTCGGTGCGGTCCTGCAGGATGCGCACCAAGCGCCGCGTCAGCCGCGAAAACAGCTCTGTGGCGTCGAGCGGGTCGACCACGGCAGGCGCTTCCGGATCGAAGAAGACGACAAGATCGATGTCGGAGGAGAAATTCAGCTCATGCGCGCCAAGCTTGCCCATGCCGAGCAGGATCCAGCCCGATTGCAGCGACGGGTTGTCGAGATCCCGCAGTTTGAGCTTGCCCTGGCCATGCGCGTCGCGCAGCAGGAAGTCGACGGCCGCGCGCGAGCAGGCATCGGCAAGATCACTCAACCGCCGCACGGTCAGCGACGTTTCCGCCTCACCGGCAAGGTCAGCCAGCGCGATCAGGAAATGTGCCTCGGCCTTGCACTGGCGCAGTTCCATCATCAGGCTGGATTCGGAGACCGTCTCGGCCAACGGCGCCTGTTCGATCGCGGCGGTGATCGCCTCCAGGCGCGCCTCGACCGGCTGGTCAAAAAGGGCATCCAGGATACGAGGCCTGCGCCGCGCCGCGTCACGCAAAAACGGCGAGAGGTCGAAGACTGCGGCCAAGAAATCCTGGCCCTCCCCCTTGCCGGCCAGGAATTTGGCCAGCCGCGTCAACCCTTCTTCGCGTGCCGCCGCGGCGATTTCGGCCAGTTCCTGCCGCGACCTGGCTTCGTCGAGAGGGGCGAGCCCAAGGGCAGGCTTCAACTGCCAGTCCGTGACCGTCCGCTTCGCAACCGCAGCCATCAGTGATCCTCCCGTGAGGGGAAACTCATGACCACGGATAGTCCCGGATTGCCAGGCAAGAGATCAAGCCTTCCATGATGGAAACTCATGACCGCCTTGGCGAGGCTGAGGCCAAGGCCGGAGCCCGGTTGCGAACGGCTTTTCTCCAGCCGCACGAAACGTTCGGTCGCCCGGGCCCGATCGGCATCGTCCGGAATGCCCTGGCCGTTGTCGACGACACAAAGCCTGATCTCGCCATGGGTCCGCTCGAGCGTCACGCGAACGGCCGGCTTGGATGTGGAGTCCGTCGAATATTTGATCGCATTGTCGACGATGTTGGACAGCGCCTGGCCGATCAGCTCGCGGTTGCCGTCGACAAGAAAAGCGCCATTCACGTCGGCTTCGAGCGAAACGCCAGCCTCTTCCGCCACCGGCTCGTAGAGCTCGGCGACATCACGCACGGCCGCCGCCAGATCGACGCGATTGGTGTGCTCTGACGAATATCCGGCCTCGAGCCGGGAGATCATCAGGATGGCGTTGAAGGTCTTTATCAGCTGGTCGGACTCGGCGATGGTGCCTTCCAGCGCCTGGCGGTAATCGGCGGGCTTGTGCTTGCCCGAAAGTGTCGCTTCGGCGCGGTTGCGCAGCCGGGTCAGCGGCGTCTTCAGATCATGCGCGATGTTGTCGGAAACCTGCTTGAGGCCTTCGTTGAGCGTGGCGATCCTGGCCAGCATGGAATTGAGATTTTCCGAAAGCCGGTCGAATTCATCGCCGGCGCCGGTCACCGGCAGCCGGCCCGAGAGATCACCGCCCATGATGCGACGACTGGCCTCCGACACGCTGTCGATGCGCTTCAGCGCGGCGCGGCCGACAAAGAACCAGATTAGCAGTCCGCCGAGCCCCATCATGCCGAGCGCCAGCGTCAGCGCACGGCGGATGACGGCACGAAAGCGCTCCGGTTCGCCAAGATCGCGGCCGACCAGCATGATCATCTGGTTAGGCAGCCGCAGCACCAGCGCAATGGCGTTGTGGCCCTTCTCGCCTTCGGCCGGCACCGCGTTCTCGCCGGTCGCAGGCGGCGGCGTCTGGTCTGACGTTCCGCTGCGCAGGCGATCAAGCTCGCCTTCGCCAAAGCGCTTGTAGGAGAACGGCTCGGTCGTCCAACCCTCGGTGTCGATCACCCCCGGCTCGAGGCTCTGTACGTTGCCGGTTAGAATCTGGCCGTTGGCATCGGCGATGAGATAGAGGTTGGCCCCAGGCTGGCGGGAGCGGTTTTCGACCACGCGCACCAGCACGGGCAGGCCGCCGCGCTGATAGGCGCGGGCGAGGCCCAGCACTTCGTCGTTGATGGTCTCCTGCGTCTGCGCCGTCAGCATGCGCGCCGAAAGCGAGGTCATGTAGAAGACGAGCAGCACGGCGCAGAGCGCGAAGAGCAGAAGGTAAAGCGCCGAAAGCCGCGCTGCCGTCGTCCTCATGATGGCCGGCACGGAGAGAGCCATGCTGTCGCCTAGCCGCCCTTCAGCATGTAGCCGGCGCCGCGAACCGTATGCAGGATCGGCTTGTCGAAGCCTTTTTCGATCTTGCCGCGCAGCCGCGAGACGTGGACATCGATGACATTGGTCTGCGGGTCGAAATGATAATCCCAGACATTTTCGAGCAGCATGGTGCGCGTCACCACCTGGCCGGCATGGCGCATCAGATATTCGAGCAGGCGGAACTCGCGCGGCTGCAGGGTGATCTCGCGCGCCGCCCGGCGCACCGAATGCGACAGCCTGTCGAGTTCAAGGTCGCCAACCCGGTAGACGGTTTCGGCTTCCTTGGCACTGGCACGTCGGTTCAACACCTCGACGCGGGCCAGAAGTTCGGAAAACGCATAGGGCTTGGTCAGATAATCGTCGCCGCCGGCGCGCAGGCCGGTGACCCGGTCATCGACCTCGCCCAGCGCCGACAGGATCAGCACGGGCGTGGTGTTGCCGCGTGAGCGAAGACCGGCAATGACCGACAGACCGTCGCGGCGCGGCATCATCCGGTCGATGACCATCACGTCATAGTCGCCGGCATCCGCAAGCGCAAAACCGGTCTCGCCGTCACCGGCGACATGGGCGGTATGACCAGCCTCGGTGAAGGCTTTCTGCAGATAATCGGCAGCCTCGCGATCGTCTTCTATGACGAGAATCTTCATAGGGCCGTTATACGCGATTTCGCTGGAAGGTTGAGTGGCAGACATCTGCATTTTAGCCTTTGCCAAAGCGCATCGCGATCAAGATGATCGAGGTCCCGCGCGGAAGAATCTTACTCTGTGATTGTCTTCATCCTGGACACGCCCGCTTCGAGGCATGATCGGGCAAATCATCACATTCTCTCGGCTCAGGCCCGAGGCAGCGTTTTTGGGCGGCTTTTAGAATGTGCGGCAGCGGGCGATGGGAGGCCCGCTGCCGCTGGAGGAGAGCACGATGACTGACTAACGTACCCGGCTCCATGCTTTCCCGTGCGGCGGCTCGGGGGTGTTTGATACCGCCGCACCGGAAAAGTCGTTGTCAGCCCTTGGCGACGGGCAGCGCGACGAAACGGTTGTTGTTGTCGCGGGTTACCTGCATCAGCACCGCCTTGCGGCCGGACTTCACCGCCTCGGTCATCGCCTTGGTGACATCCTCGGTGCCATTCACTTCGTTCGAATTGACCGCGGTGATGATGTCTCCCGGCTGAATGCCGCGGTCGGCCGCAGCGCTGTCGGGATCGACATCGGTCACCACAAGGCCCTTGCCGTTTTCGGATTTGGTGACGGTGAGGCCGAGATCGGCCAGCGTATCAGGCTTCGCCGGAGCGGCGGGCTGCTGTTGCTGGTCGTTCGAGGCCTGCTTGTCGCTGGCCGGCAGCTTGCCGAGATCGACCTTGATCGTCTGGCTCTTGCCGCCACGCCAGACGGTGACGTCAACCGACTTGCCGGGCGAATAGGCGCCGATCAGGCGGGCGAGTTCCTTCGGCGAGGCAACATCCTTGCCGTCGACCTGGGTGATGACGTCGCCAGCCGTGATGCCGGCCTTCTTGCCGGGACCTTCGTCCTGGGCACTCGACACCAACGCACCATTGTTGGACTTCAGACCGAGCGATTCGGCGATGTCCGAGGTAACCGGCTGGATTTCGACGCCCAGCCAGCCGCGCTGCACCGCGCCACTCTTCATCAGGTCCTCGACAACCTGCTTGGCGGTCGAGGCAGGAATGTCGAAGGCGATGCCGACACTGCCGCCCGAGGGCGAGAAGATCGCCGTGTTGATGCCGACCACCTGACCGTTGAGGTTGAAGGTCGGGCCACCCGAATTGCCGCGGTTGACCGAGGCGTCGATCTGCAGGAAATCGTCGTAGGGGCCGGCGCCGATATCGCGGCCGCGCGCCGATACGATGCCGGCGGTGACGGTGCCGCCGAGGCCGAACGGATTGCCGACTGCCACGACCCAGTCGCCGACGCGAACCTTGGAATCGTCGGCGAAGTCGACATAGGTGAACTTGCCACCACCTTCGACCTTCAGCACGGCGAGATCGGTGCGCGGGTCGGTGCCGACCAGCTTGGCGTCGAGTTCCTTGCCGTCATTGGTCACCACGGTGAAGGCGGTGCCCTCTTCGACGACGTGGTTGTTGGTGACGAGGTAGCCGTCCTCGGAGATGAAGAAGCCGGAGCCCTGCGCCACCGGGCGCGGCTGGTCATTGCTGTGGTCGCGGTGACCGAAGCGGCGATGGCCTTCGTCATCCTGGCCGCCCTGGTCGCCAAAGCCCCGGAATTCCTTGAAGAAGCGGCGCAGTTGCGGATTGTTGGGAAGATTGTCGAAGCCGTCCTGGCCATCGGAGCCATCATCGGCGGTCGGCTGGATCTTGGCCTTCACCTTGACGCTGACCACGGCTGGCGACACGCGCTCGACGACATCGGCGAAACCTTGCACCTGCGGCGCCTCGACGCGTACGGCATCGGCCAGAACGGGGCTGGTTCCGCTGGTCAGCGCGCCAACGCCGATCACGCCGGCAACGGCGACGGAAGCGGCGGCAGCCAGGAGACGCTTGCGGGTGCGGGAGTATGAATTGGGGGCAATATTCATGGGGTCTCGTATCCTCTTTCAAAGGGACGCGGCTTGATCGGCATCCTCAGGAAAGGAGAATTAGAGCGGCGCACATTACCGCGCCATTTCCGACGCATGAAACTTTGGTAATGTTGGCGGTCGAAGGGAGCCGTCAGTCGCGGTGCAGGATAGCGTCCAATGCCGCCTGTTCATCGGCGGACAGGCTCTTTGTCGCCAGGGGTCGGCGCGAGCGCGCGGTCAGCACGATGAACACGCCTCCGACCAGCAGCAACAGCGCCGGCGTGCCCCAAAGCAGTGCGTTGCGCAGGTCGAAGCGCGGCTTCAGTAGCACGAATTCGCCGTAGCGCGAAACCACATAGTCCATGACCTGCTGGTCGGTATCGCCGGCGACGAGGCGCTGACGCACCAGGATGCGCAGGTCGCGGGCAAGGTCGGCGTCGGATTCGTCGATCGACTGGTTCTGGCAGACCATGCAGCGCAGGCCTTCCGACAGCGCCCGCGCCCGCGCCTCGAGCGCCGGATCGGCCAGCATCTCGTCAGGCTTCACCGCCAGCGCCGTGCCGGCAAAGCCGAGCGCCAGCATCAGGACGAGCAACGCGGCGCAGAACCTTGCCTTCATGGCAGGACCGTGGGCGCCACGACGTTCGCCTGCTTGCGCCGGCGCGAGGGCGCGCCGACACGCAGACGCCTGTCCATCAGCGACATGGCGGCGCCCGCCATCATCACCAGACCGCCGCCCCAGATCAGTGTCACCAGCGGCTTCCACCACAGGCGCACCACGACCGTGCCGTCCTTGGCCTCGTCGCCAAGCGATAGGTAGAGCTGGGAAAGACCAAGGGTCTTGATGCCGGACTCCGTCGTCGTCGTCTGCCGCACCGGATAGAAACGCTTGGCGGAACTGATTTCGCCGACAGGACTGCCGCTGACACCGATCAGCTCGAAGCGGCCACGGTCCTCGCTGTAGTTTGGCCCCTGCGCCGGATAAAGCCCGACGAAACGCAGCGTATGGCCAGACAATTCCACCGTCTCGCCGGCGCGCATGGTGAGGATCTTCTCGGTGCCGAAAGAGAGCGTGGCGACGATGCCGAGCAAGGTCAGGCCGAGGCCGAGATGGGCCAATGCCGTGCCGAAGACCGAGCGCGGCAGGCCGGCAAAGCGCCTGAGCATGACCGCCGGCGCAACCGATCCGACGCCGGACTTGACGGCAAGGTCGGTGAGCGCACCGGCGACCAGCCAGACCGCAAGGCCGATGCCGAGGGCGGCGAACACCGAGGCGCCGTCGATAAACAGGCCTGTGACGAGCATCGCCGCCAGCGCCGTGGCAAAGGCCGCCATAAGACGCTGAGACGCGGCGATGATGTCGCCGCGCTTCCAGGCGAGCAGCGGGCCGAACGGCACGAGGACCAGAAGCGGCAGCATCAATGGGCCGAAGGTCAGGTCGAAGAACGGTGCCCCGACCGAGATCTTGTCGCCGGTGAGCGCCTCCAGCGCCAGCGGATAGAGCGTGCCGACGAGCACTGTGGCGGTCGCCGTGGTCAGGAACAGATTGTTGAGGACGAGCGCGCCTTCACGCGAGATCGGATGGAACAGGCCGCCGGCGGTCAATCGCGAGGCGCGCAGCGCAAACAGCGCCAGCGAGCCACCGATGAAAAGCGTCAGGATGCACAGGATGAAGACGCCGCGCGCCGGATCGGTGGCGAAGGCATGCACCGAGGTGAGCACGCCCGAACGGACCAGGAAGGTGCCGAGCAGCGACAGCGAAAAGGTGAGGATGGCGAGCAGCAGCGTCCAGATCTTCAGCGCCGAGCGCTTTTCCATGACGATCGCCGAATGCAGCAGCGCGGTGCCCGCCAGCCACGGCATGAAGGAGGCGTTCTCGACCGGATCCCAGAACCAGAAACCGCCCCAGCCGAGTTCGTAATAGGCCCAGTACGACCCCATGGCGATGCCGCCAGTTAAGAACATCCAGGCGACCAGCGTCCATGGCCGCACCCAGCGCGCCCAGGAGGCGTCGATGCGCCCCTCGATCAGGGCGGCGACCGAGAAGGAAAAGCAGATGGAGAAGCCGACATAGCCGAGATAGAGCAGCGGCGGATGAATGGCCAGGCCGAGATCCTGCAGGACCGGGTTGAGGTCGCGGCCCTCGATCGGCGCCGGATTGAGCCGGATGAAAGGATTGGACGTCGCCAGGATGAACAGGAAGAAGGCAGCGCCGATAGCGCCCTGGACGGCCAGCACATTGGCGCGCAGCGTCGCCGGCAGATTGGAGCCGAAAGCGGCGACAAGCGCGCCAAAGAAGGTCAGGATCAGCACCCAGAGCAGCATCGAGCCTTCGTGATTGCCCCAGGTTCCGGTGATCTTGTAGATCATCGGCTGCAGCGAATGCGAGTTTTCCCAGACGCTCGCCACGGAGAAATCGGAGTTCGCATAGGCGCTCGCCAATGCGACAAAGGACAGCGCCGTCAGCGCGAAGCCGGTCACGGCGACAGGACCGCCGACAGCCATCAGGCGCTGGTTGTTGAGGCGTGCGCCGAACAGCGGCACGATCGTCTGCACCAGCGAAAGCGCAAACGCCAGGACCAGGGCGAAATGTCCGGTCTCAACCATGGTTGTTTCCGCAATTCACTCTTGCTCTCCCGCCAGGGCTATTCACTCTTGCTCTCCTGCCAGACGCCCTTGGCCTTCAGCCCGTCGGCCACTTCCTTGGGCATATAGCGCTCATCATGCTTGGCAAGCACGCTGTCGGCAACAAAGACGCCGTCCGGACCGAAACTGCCCTCGGTGATGACGCCCTGCTCCTCGCGAAAGAGGTCGGGCAAGATTCCGGTATAGGTGACCTTGACCGATTTGTGCGTGTCGGTGACCGAAAAGGCGACCGTCGCGCCCTGCCCGCGCTGGATGGTGCCTTTTTCGACCAAACCGCCGAGCCTGATGCGCTGGCCGGGCTGGACGCTCGCCGTGGTGAGGTCGGCCGGCATGTAGAAGTAGGAGGCCTTCTGGCCAAGCGCGTAGAAGGTCAGCCCGGTGGCGGCACCCAGGAAAGCCAATCCGCCCACGATGACCGACAATCGCTTCTGCTTGCGTGTCATGACACGTTTTACTCCGTCGCCGTCAGGCCGAGCGAGGCGGCAAAGGCGGTGAATTTCTTGGCTTCGTCGCTGCCGGCGCCAAAGACGGCGATGGCGCGACCGAGCGCCTCGCGCGCCTGATCGGTTTTGCCCAGCACGACATAGGAACGAACGAGCCGCATCCATCCTTCCGTGTCTCGCGGATTTTGCCGCAGTTTTTCGTCGAGGCCGGCGACCATGGTGTTGATCATGGCTTCGCGATCCTGCGGCGACATGGAGGATGCGGCGTCGACATCTGCGGCATCGGGGCCCTTCGCGGCCGCGCCGGAAGCGACTTCGGGGCTAGCGGATTTTGCCAGTGCCTGCTCGACGGCACTGCGCCATGGCGAATCCGGCGGCAAAGTGCCCAGCATCGCCTGCCAGGCCGTGGTCGCTTCCTTGTTGCGCCCCTCCTGCGCCAAGGCCACGGCCAGGTAGAAGCTGGCCTTGGCATTGGCGGGATCGAGCTTCAGCGCCGCCTCGAAGGCATCCTGGGCATCGGCGGAAACGATACCGCCCGCGGCACCGGCGATTGCCTCGCCGAGGCCGGCCTGGCGAACAGCGCTGTCGCCGGCGAGGCGGATGGCATTGCGGTACGCGGCGACCGCGTCGGAGAAGCGCTGCATGCGCAGATAGACCGGGGCCAGCACGTCCCACCCCCTGCCGTCGGACGGGTTGGCGGCAAGGTGGGCCTCGGCGCGTGCAACCAATTCGTCGACCGAACTGTCGGCCGGGTTCTTGGCCAGCCGTTGGCTGAGCGGCTGCGCCGGCAAGTCAGGCGAGCCGATCTGGCTGTAAACACCCCAGCTGACCAGCGGGACCGCCAGCACGGCCACGGTCGCGACAAGCCGCGCCGTGACCGAAGCCGGCCGGGCCGATGCCTTGCCGGCCGTATCGGCATTGTCGAGGCGCAGGATGCGGCGCGCGATTTCGGCGCGCGCCTCGGCCGCTTCCGCCGGCTGGATCAAGCCGCGCCCGGCGTCGCGGTCAAGCTCGGACAACTGGTCGCGATAGACTTCCAGATCGTGATCGCCACTCGACGACGTGCCCTTGGCTCCCGCGGCCAGCGGCAGCAGCACCGCCAGGCTCGCGCCGAGCGTCAGTATCGCGGCTATGACCCAGAACAGCATGGTTCTTCCAATAACGACAGAGCCCCGCCCTGCCAACACAGGCATCCTGCGACGCTTTGACGGTCAGCGCGCCTGACGTCCTTGATCGACATCAACCGGAGCTGGGCCGGTCCGTTTTTGGTGCATGTCATTGTCCCAAAACCGCTGCGCACTTTTGGGCGACATGCAGCTGTCAGGTTAGCGGCGTCCAGCTGCCATCGGCATTGCGGCAAGCGGTTCCGCGCGCCGTCACCCCGGCGCCGCCGGTGAACACCGTCTGCGTGTATTGGCGGCAGTCCTGCGAACCGACGCGATAGGGCTGGGCCGGAACCACCTCGCCATAGTGCGAAGCCTGATCGCCCTTCCACGCCACTTTCTGACCGCTCGTCGTATATTCAAGCGCCTTGTATTCGGCCTCGAGCGCACTGCGCTTCTCGGCGTCGCTGAGGCCATTGCCGATCGAGCCGCCGACGAGGCCGCCGTCCATCGCCGAAATGATCGACTTGGTGACCTTGCCGCTTGTCGGAGGCGTCGAGGCCGGTGTCGGCGTCACGGTAGGGCCCTTGCCGCTCAAGGTGGTGCAGCCGGAGACGGCCAGCAATGCGGAAACAAGCGCGACGCGAATCTTCATGCCAACAACCGGTTTTCTTGAGTTGGAGCCTGCCATGGATGCGCCGGGGGCCGCGTCATCGGAGAAGTAGGCGTGGCCATAGTATTGATATTTGTCGGAAATTTGGCCGCTGCCGGCAAGTTCGAGAGCAATCGGCATTGCTCCGGGATCAATCGATATACCGCCATGACAAACGCCTTCCATCGCTGTCGATTGGCCTGGGAAAGCGTCACTGAAGGCTCCGCAAGCGCACCACTGCCTTCAATCCACCCAGGTCGGACCGTTCGAGCGCGAGAACGCCTCCATACTCGTTGACGAGGTCGGCGACAATGGCAAGTCCAAGACCTGTTCCCGGTTTTGTCTCGTCCAGGCGCCTTCCACGCTTCAGCGCGTCGCGCGCCTTGTCCTCGGGAATGCCAGGACCGTCGTCGTCGATGCTGATCTCGAAAAGATTGTCGTCCTTGCCGGCCAGGGGCGCCACCGTGACCGAGACCGCGCTTTTTGCCCATTTCATCGCATTTTCGAGAAGATTGCCGAGCAGTTCCTCGAGGTCCTCGCGCTCCCCGGCAAAGACGATCTCGGTGGCCGGCAGGGACAGCGACAGGCTGGTCTGCGGATTGAGCTTCTGCAAGACCCGCACCATGCGCTGCACCAGCGGCGCCACCGGCGTACGATAGACGACGCTGTCGCGCTGAGCCGCGACGCGGGCGCGCTGCAAATAATGGTCGACCTGCTTCTGCATCGAGGCGGCCTGCTCGGCGATCAATTGTCCCTTGGCGCCGCCAAGCGCCCGGCCCTCATTGAGCAGCACCGCAAGCGGCGTCTTCAGCGAATGGGCGAGATTGCCGACCTGGGTTCGCGAGCGCTCGACGATGCGTTTGTTGTTTTCGATCAAGGCGTTGGTTTCGTTGGCTAACGGCTCGATCTCGGCAGGAAAGCGGCCGTCGAGCCGCTGCGCGGTGCCTTCGCGCACCATGGCAAGGGCGTTGCGCACCCGGCGCAGCGGCTGCAGGCCGAGCAGGATGGCAATGGCGTTGATGGCGATCATGCCGACGCCGAACAGGCTGAGATAGGTCAGCAGGCGGCGCTGGAAGGTGGCGATTTCCTGTTCGAGTTCGCTCTGGTTGCCCATCACGCGAAAACGCGCGGCGCGGTTCTTGGCATCGAGCACGAATTCGCTCTCGAACACTTCGAGCTGCTCGCCGTCTATCCCTTCGGCCGAATAGCTGCGCTGGAAGCTGGCATTGAAGGGCACCTCGGCGACGCTTGGCGACGGAATTTTGCTCGTCATCGACGACGAATGAAGGTCACCATGCACACCTTCCGAGGCAGGCTCGACCGACCAGTACCAACCGGAATTCGGCTCGGAGAAGCGGAGGTCGCCAAGGTCCGGGGCGCCGGTGAGCGCACCGGTGTCGGAAATGCCGATGGACCCGATCAGGTTGAACAGATGCGCCGAAAGCAGGCTGTCGAAGCCGCGCTCGCTGGCCTGGCGGTAGAGCGTGGTGATCAGGGTGAAAATGACGACAAGGGTCAGGATCGCCCACACGGTGGAAAAGGCGATCACGCGGAACGTCAGCGAACGCGGCCACAAACGCAGCGAAAGCGGCGCCCTTGCGGTTGGTTTGAGCGGTTCCGAGTTACGCCTCCGGCTCGCGCATGCGGTAGCCCATGCCACGCACGGTTTCGATCATGTCGATGCCCATCTTCTTGCGCAGCCGCCCGACAAAGACCTCGATGGTGTTGGAATCGCGGTCGAAATCCTGGTCGTAGAGATGCTCGACCAGTTCGGTGCGCGAGACCACCTCGCCCATATGGTGCATCAGATAGGCAAGCAGGCGGAATTCGTGCGAGGTCAGCTTCAGCGGCACGCCGTCGACATCGGCTTTCGAGGCCTTGGTGTCGAGGCGCAGCGGCCCGCAGGTGAGTTCCGACGAGGCATGGCCGGCGGCGCGGCGGATCAGCGCCCGGAGCCGCGCCAGCACCTCCTCGATGTGGAAGGGCTTGGTGACATAGTCGTCAGCGCCGGCATCGATGCCGGAGACCTTGTCGCTCCAGCGGTCGCGCGCGGTCAGGATCAGTACCGGCATCTTGCGGCCGCCACGGCGCCAACGTTCGACCACGCTGATGCCGTCCATCTGCGGCAGGCCGATATCGAGCACGACGGCGTCGTAGGGTTCGGTGTCGCCGAGGAAATGGCCTTCCTCGCCGTCGAAAGCACGGTCGACGACGTAGCCAGCGTCGACCAGCGCGTCCGCTATCTGCCGGTTGAGATCCTTGTCATCCTCGACGACGAGTACGCGCATGCGGAGATCGATACCTTTTGAAGGACTTGTTCAGATATAGGCCGATTCCGGCAGCCTGGGAAACGGGTGGGTCAGTTCTGCGGAACGACGATCTCGGAACGGCGCGGACGCTGCCCGTCCTTGCCAGGCACCAGCACGACGATGACGCAGACCGGCTGGCCACCGCGTGTCGACTGCGAGGCCTTGGCCAGCGTCCCGCCATTCTGCTCGGCCACCTGCTGGCCGATCGCGTAGCAGTCGGATGCGGCCAGGACGATCGGGCTGGACTGGTCGGGTGCGATCACCGACATCGCCGTCGCCTGCGACGCCAACAGCCCGGCCGCACAGAGCGCCAGGGTCGCGGTTCGAAAGTGGGAGCGAAGCGTTTTCATGGTCGGCGTTGTAACGCATCGGTGCTGAACGTGAAATGAACGGTGATCGATGCGAAAACCATGCCCGCTACACCCCTGAACGCCAGACGACCGATTGCCATTTCGACGCCCCGACCCGCAGAAATCCCGCAGACGCCAGTCTAGACTCCGTTTCGGTCAGATTGAAAGCGTGTCAGGCATTTTCCTGCGTTAGCGCGCGAAACCGCAGCAGCCCGTGATGCACGAGGAGTTCCTCGTCGTAACGGGCCTCGGTGAATTCAAGCGACAGCCGCGTCTTGCCGCGCCGGCCGACCACCAGTGCGGCGTTGGCAAGGCGGGCCTTGATGGCGGCCATGATGGCAAGGGTTTCGTCTTCACCATGGGCTTTCGACCAGACATGCAGCGTAATCAACTGATCGTCGTCGTTCTCGGCGCCGGTGTCCCAGTCAAAGGCACTGGTCTGACCAAAAGTCACGTAGGGAAAGGCGGCATTCTCGGTCGCCCGCTCAAGCAGCCCGGCGCCACCAAGCAGCGCAGACAGCGACTTATCGCTTTTGAGCCTCAGAAAAAGTGCCTGCAGCAAATCGCCGGGCGCGGTCATTTTTCGTCCCCCCTCGCCTGTCATGCCTTGAGCAAGCGGTTCGTCATATTGGCAAATTCACGCGCAGCGTACCGGCTCGTCAAGCCTGCGCCATATCGCATGATTCGTCCCGTCGCGATCATGATCGCCGATGATCTCGAAAATACGACCCCTGTGATGAACAGATTGCCATGCCGAGCAACCTTGGAGAGCCGATCTGCTCAGCCGGCATGTTGCCCGGGGATACTTTGATTCCCGCGATCTCTGTCAGTATCGGGCTCGGCCGCCCGACATGTCGAAAACAGCGCCGGTGTTGAACGCACTGGCATCCGAGCAAAGCCACACCACGAGCGCCGCTACCTCGTTCGGATCGCCGAGCCGCTTCAGCGGACTTGCCGATATCATCGCATCGACGGTTTCATTGCCGAGATCGCGGATAAGGCGCGTATCGATCGGTCCCGGAGCGATACAGTTGACGCGAATATCGGTATCGCTGATCTCACGCGACAGTGCTTTGGTAAAAGCGATGACACCGGCGCTGGCCGCGGAATAGGCCGCAAGGCTCGGCAGTCCCTCTTTCCCGGCAAGGGATCCCATGTTGACGATACGACCCTTTCCCGCTCGTCGCATAAGCGGGAGCACGCGATGCGTTACTTCGAACGTGCCAAGAAGGTTGACCTGCAGGATTCTCTGCCATTCCGCCGGTTCGAATTCCTCGAACGGCTTATAGCCACCCAGCCACCCCGCATTGTTGACGAGAATGTCGACCCCGACTTCACCCATGATGGTCAGCGCTTGCATGACGTTATCGCGTTTCGTCACGTCCACTGAAAGAGATCGTGTGCCTTCAAGCTCGACGGGCTCAATATCCCAGATCCAGACGTCCGCTCCACTCAAAGAGAGCTTGTGGGCTATCGCTCGACCGATACCACGGGCGCCTCCTGTGACGATTGCTGTTCGGCCCGAAAAATCATACGTCACCGACATCATCACCTCCCATGAAACGCCAGTGCTTTGTATATATTTAGTATATTTAGCGCCGTATCGTGAATGAAGTCGAGGAGACGGGCGAGGCTCGGCCGCATCTCGGTGCGGTTTGTCTAGGGCCCGGCGCGCTGCCTGGTCATCACACTGCGCACCGCCAGCACCAGCACCGTGATGATGATTAGGATCACCGAAAGGGCGGCGATCGCCGGGTCGATGTTGTCGCGCAGGCCCATCCACATCAGGCGGGGCAGCGTGATGGCGTTGACCGAGGTGATGAACAGCGTGACGCCGATTTCTTCCCAGGACAGTACGAAGGACAAAAGCGCAGCTGTGATGATGCCGAACTTGATGTTGGGCATGATGATGCGGGTAGCACGCTCCCAGACAGTTGCGCCAAGGCCGCGCGCGGCAAGGTCGATGCGGCGGTCGAGCTGGCTGAGCGAGACCAGGATCAACACGGTGGCGAAGGGCACCGTCATCACCGAATGGGCCATGGCGACGCCGAGCCAGGTGTCGTAGCCGAAGTACGAGCTGAAGCCGGAGATCGAGGTCAGCAGGAAGTAGAGCGTGATCGCCGACACCACCGGCGGCACCACCATCGGCAACAGCACGAAACCGACCAGTGCCGCGGTAAAGCGGGGCTGGAACATCCACACACCGAGGCTGAAGCAAAGCGCCAGCACTGTGGAAATCGCGCTGCTGACGATGCCGATACGGATCGACAGCAGGATCGACTGGAGCCAGCGCGGATCCTCGATCAGCGAGCGATAGTGGCGCAGCGACAGTTCGCCCGTCGGCATCGCCAGCATGCGGCTCGGCGTCAGCGACACCGGGATGACCGCAAGCAGCGGCATCAGCAGGAACAGCGCCACAAGGGCGGCGAGGATCAGCGAGACGGGACCGGGGCGATAGGTCGGCATCAAATCAACTGCTTCGGTCTGACATAGCGGAACAGCAGCGCCATCAGCGCGCCGACGAACAGCACCAGCACGACGCTGATCGCAGCCCCCAGCCCCCAGTCCGGACTCTGGAAGATCCTGAGATAGATCAGTTCGGCGATCATCACGCTGCGGCCGCCGCCGAGGATTGCCGGCGTGACGAAGAAGCCGAGCGAGAAGACGAACACGATGAGCGCCGAACCGATGATGCCGGAGCGTGTCATCGGCACGAACACCGTCCAGAAGGTGCGCGTACGGCTGGAGCCAAGCCCGCGCGCCGCAAGCAGCACGCGGTCGTCGAGGCTGCGCATGGCGGATGCCAGCGGGAAGACCGCGAAAGGAATGAGGAAATGCGCCATGCCGACGACGACGCCGAACTCGTTGCGCACCAAGGTCAGCGGTTCGGAGATGAAACCGATCGATTGCAGCCAGGTGTTGATCAGGCCGCGATTGGACAAAAGAGCCACCCAGCCGAAGGCCCGGGTCAGCACCGAGATCCAGAACGGCACCAGGATGCAGAATTCGGCGATGAGGCGCTGCGCCGGGCTGCCACGCACCCAGACGACCGTGATGGCGTAGGCGGCGGCGACGGAAACAACTGTGACGATCGCCGCGATGCGCAGCGTGCGGATGAACACCGACTGGACCAGATCGTCGGTGAGCAAGGCATCATATTGGCCAAGCCCCGGCGTCGGCAGAGTAAAACTCCACTTCACCACGCCGAGAAACGGCCAGGCATAGGCCAGGACGAGGAACAGGAGCAGCGGCGCCATCAACAGCGCCGCGCCCATCCTGTCGGAGAGAACGCCTCTCATCTCAGATCAGCATCCCGCTCTCAGGCGGAGATGATCTTGGTGTATTCGTCGAGCGCCGCGCCGTAGTTCTTGGCGTACCAATCCATGTCGAGTGCGATCTGCTTCTTCATGTTTTCGGGATCGACCGGGTTGATGCGCTTCTTGTCGGCGGGGATCAGCGCATCGGCCGCCGGGTTGGCCGGGCCCTGGCCGAGCTTGTCGAACATGACGAGCTGCTTTTGCGGATCCTGTGCGCTGGCGATGAACTTCATCGCCGCGTCCTTGCCGCCGGGATTGTTCTTGAGAACGGCCAGCGCGCCGGGCGAGATCAGGCCCTGGTCCCAGATGAACTTGATCTTGCCGCCGGAATCCTGCTCGATCAGTGAGGCGCGGGTCGACCAGACGATGGCCATCGAGGCTTCGCCATTGAGCAGCACGCTCTGGCTCTCGGCGCCGCCGCCCCAGTAGGCGACGACATTTTCCTTGAAGGCGGCGATCTTGTCATGCGCCCGCTTGAGGTCGAGCGGATAGAGCGAAGCCGGCGCGATGCCGTCGGCCAAAAGCGCCGCCTCCCAGCTCGACACGCCCCATTTGTAGAGCGAACGCTTGCCGGGAAACTTCTTCACGTCGAAGAAGTCGGCCATGCCGGTCGGGGCGTCCTTGCCGTATTTCTCGGAATCATAGGCGATGACATAGGAGAAGAAGTAGGTCGAGGCGGCATATTCCCAGCCGAAGCCGGGGCGCATCTTCGTCTTGTCGACGATCTTGTAGTCGATCGGCTCGAGTGCGCCCTGGGCGCCGAGCGTGATCGCCGAGAACGGATCGACGTCGACAAGATCCCAGGTCGGCGCGCCGCTCTTGAACTGCGCCGAGATGGCGCCCTCGGTCGGGCCCGAGCCGTCCATCTTGACGGTGATGCCGGTGTCCTTGGTGAAGGCCTGGCCGTAGGCCGCATCATAGGCGGTGATGGCGTCGCCACCCCAGTTGACCAGCACCAGTTCCTTGGCCGCGGCAAAGGCTCCGGTCGAGCGCAGCAGCATCGGCGTGCCGGCGAGCACGAGGGCTGCCAGCTGCGTGAACTGGCGGCGCGAGATCTCGCCGCGTCTGGCCCTTTCGGACAGCGTGTCGATGGCGTTTTTCTTGGTGTCGTTCATGTCAGTTCCCCTTTGTTTTCGTTGATTTCAGTCCGGAAGCCGGTGCGGCGGGTCAGGCCGCGCCGGCGCTCATTGTCCTCCGTCCGGAAGGAGGAAACCCTTTTCCGCCGGCCAGGTCAGCCAGACGGAATTGCCTTTGCTGAGTGCCGCGGCGGCAACCTCGTTCGGCACCGAGACGGTCACCTTGGCGCCCTGGCGTGTGGTCAGATCGAGCTTGGTGGCGGCACCCAGATAGGTGGAGGCGATGGCGGTCGCCGCAATCCCGTTTTCGCCGGCCGCCGCTTCGCGCGCGATCGACATGTGCTCGGGCCGGATCGCCAGGATGGCGTCACCACGGACCTTTTCAGCCTTGCAGTGCATATTGACCGCGCGGTCCTCGCAAAGGCCCGTCGAGCCATTGTCGGCGGGCTTGACCCCCTTCAGCGGCAGCATGTTGATCTCGCCGAGGAATTCGGCGACGAAGCGGTTATCCGGCCGGTCGTAGACTTCGTCCGGCGCACCGACCTGCAGCAATTTGCCGTGGTTGAAGATGGCGACGCGCGAGGACAGCGCCAGCGCCTCGCTCTGGTCGTGGGTGACGAAGACGAAAGTGGTACCGGTTTCCTGGTGCAGGCGCTTCATCTCGGCCTGCATCTGGCCGCGCAGGCTCTTGTCCAGCGCCGAGAACGGCTCGTCGAGCAGAAGCACGCCCGGCTCGAACACCAGTGCGCGGGCCAGCGCGACGCGCTGCTGCTGGCCGCCGGAGAGCTGCGAGGGCAGTTTCTTCTCATGGCCGACCAGGCCGACGCGCTCGATCATCTCGCCGACGCGCTTCTTGATGTCGGCGGCCGATTTCTTGCGCACCTTGAGCGGGAAGGCGATGTTGGCCTCGACGCTCATATGCGGGAACAGCGCATAGCCCTGGAACACCATGCCGGCGGCGCGCTGCTCGGCCGGGCGGTCGGTGATGTCGGTGCCGTCGCTGAAAAGCTTGCCTTCGGTCGGCTGTACGAAGCCGGCCAGGATCATCAGGAAGGTGGTCTTGCCCGAACCGGAAGGGCCGAGCAGCGTCAGGAACTCGCCGCGGCCGATATTGAGCGACAGATTGTCCAACGCACGGAACGAGCCGAAGCTCTTGCCGATTCCGATTGCCTTGATCTCTGCGGCCCGGCCGGGTTGCTGCATCCTGCCTCTTCCTCAGTCCCAGGTGAAATCGTAGGCAGGCTGGCGGCTCACCGCAACCGAATAGTTTTCGCTTGATCGGCAAATTTGATTCACGTCTGGCAGTTGGGACGCGTCCAATCTTCCCCTCCGGGGGAGATTAGAGTCGGCTCTCCGACAGCTTCGCCCTGAGCCAGTCGCTGAAGGCGTTGAGCACGGGATGACTGGCCTTGGCATGCTCGAAGACCAGGAAATAGGAGCGTGGCGAGGGCACGGAAGCTTCAAACGGCTTGACCAGCCGGCCTTCGCTGAGCGCCCGGCGGCCGGTCAGCTCGTCGCCCATGGCAATTCCCTGGCCGGCGACCGCTGCCGAAAAGACGAGGTTCATGTCGGAAAAGAAGATGCCGCCTTCGGTATCCGGGTTTTCCACCTTGGACAGCGCCAGCCAGCGCGCCCAGTCCTCGGTGTCGGAGAGATGCAGAAGGTTGGCGCGCAGCACGTCCGCCGGTTTGGAAAAGCCGCCGACCTTGTTGAGCAATGTCGGGCTGCAGAGCGGCGTGAAGTGGACTTCGCAGAGCAGCTCCACCGCCCGGTTCGGCCAGTTGCCGACGCCGAAGGCGATGAAGGCGTCGGCGTCCGGGTTCGAGACGTCATCGAGCCGGCGCGGCGTCAGCACCGAGAGCGCCACGTCAGGGTACATCTGCTGGAACTCGCCGATATGGGTGCACAGGAACATGGAGGCGAAGCCTGGCGGGCAGGAAATGGCGAAAGAGCCGCCGACGCCGGCGCCGTTCGTCTGCGCTCCCGCGTCGCCGAGCACGGTCAGCGCCTTCCTGACATCGGCGGCGTAGCGCTGGCCGCGCGGCGTCAGCGCCACCCCCTTGCCGATGCGCTGCAGCAGATCGAAGCCGAGATCGCGTTCCAAAAGCCGCAACTGGTGGCTCACCGCGCTGCGGGTGAGGTGCAGTTCGTCGGCGGCACGCCAGACGCTGCCGTGGCGGGCGAAACTGTCGAGGGCGCGCAGCGCCTGTGTGGATGGAATTCTCAAGAGGTGAACCGAATTTGCATGAACCGGGAAAACATATCACTTTTTGGCGAGCCGCTTCACTGCTTTCTTTGATGCATGGACAAACCGGTGACGACATCGGCGCAAGAGACCGCCCTTGCCTGCCTCGACGGCATCCAGCCGCTGCTGTCGGCTTGGACGCGCACCATCTTCGATTTCGGCGAGACCGCCTGGCGCGAATACCAGTCGGCCGCATGGTATGTGGAGCGACTGAAGCGGGAAGGCTTTACCGTCGAGGAAGGTTCCGGCGGCATGCCGACCGCCTTCTGCGCCCACTGGACGAATGGCGCCGGACCGACGATCGGCCTGTATGCCGAATATGATGCCGTGCCCGGCAACTGCCAGGACGCGGTGACGGTGAAGCAACCGCGGCCCGGCCTTGGCGTCGAGGCCGGCGGCCACACCGATCCGCATTCGGGGTTGGGCATGGCAAGCCTCGGCGGCCTGCTGGCCACCAAGGCGGCGATGCAACACCACGGCATCCCAGGCACGTTGCGCTTTACCGGCGAGCCGGCCGAAAAGGTGCGCGGATCGAAACCGATCCATGCGGCCAAGGGTTATTATGACGGCCTTGCCGGCATGATCTCGTTCCACCCTTTCTACATGCTGCCACTCTGCAATACGGCGCGCTGGGACACGCATTGTGGGGCAGCCTACGCCATGATCTTCCGCTTTGTGTGCGACGAACCCGAAAACTGGGTTCGCGCAGGCGACGGCGCACCGATCCCGCAGGCGCATTCGGCGGTCCGCGCCCCCGGCGCCAACGACGCGCTGATGACGATGTACATGGCTTCCAAGGCGCTGCGCGATTCCATGCTGCCGCACCAGGGCGGCTGGTCGATCAGCGAGGCGATCCTGACAGCCGGCCAGGCGACCGCCGATAATCTGCCGGCGGGGCTGGCAGAAATCCAGTACATGATCCGCGTGCCGACCATTGGCATGGCCGAGCAGGTGACAGCCGTGCTCGACCGCAATGCGGCGGCGGCGGCCGCGATCAGCGGCTGCCGTTACGAGCGCCACTGGGTGTCGAAGTCGCGGCCCGGCTTGGCCAATCATGCCATGGCCGGGATTGCCTATGAGGCGCTATCGACGGTCGGGCCGCCCCGCTGGGACGAGGCCGCCAGGGCGATCGGGCGCGAAATCCAAGTCAATGCCGGTGGTACCGCGACCGAGAACCCGTTCATCGACGAGTTGGAGCGGTTGATCGCACCACAGGAGGCGGAAGCGATCCTGCGCCGCGACCTGCCGCCCTCGCAGGTGAATTCAACCTCTGACGACTACACCGACATGAGCTGGCACGCGCCGACCTCGCGCTTTTACGTCGCCCGTCCGGCGCTGCGCTCGACGAATGGCCATACCTATCCCTCTTGGGTGATGAATGCGCTGGGCGGCATTTCCGCCACCATCGACCCGATGGTTGCCTGTGCGGCCAAGACGGTCGCGCTGGCGGCGCTGCGCCTGCTCGAGGACGAAAAAGCCCGCGATGCGGCGATGGACGAGTTCGTCACCCGCACCGGCGGCGGCATTGGCGGCACTAACTGGATCGCGCCGCTCTGCGACTACGAACCGCCGATCAACTTCCGCTGGCCGGAATATGTCACCACGGTGCGCGGCCGCGACTGGTGGATCCCGAACAGCGCATGACCCGACCAACTCTTGAGAACAAGCCCACGAGGAGAACCGCATGACCGTTCATGACCGCATCGTCGCCGAGCCGTTTTCGCTGCAGCGCCGCAACCCGGCCGGCGGCACCAAGCCGCTGACATCATGGGGCTTCGCCAACGAAACCGACGTGCTGACCGACGTGCTGCTGGGGTCGCCGAATTTCCTGCGGCATCTGTCGACCAGCTCGCTGTCGCGCAAGCATCTGCGCGAGGCGCCCTGCAACGTCCAGATCGCGCAGGCGCAGCACAAGGACCTGGTCGCCGCCTATGAGCATTTCGGCGTCAACATCCACTGGCACGAGCCGACGCCGGAACTGCCGATGCAGGTCTATTCCCGCGATTCCAGCGTCATGACGCCTTACGGCGCCATCATCACCGCCATGGCCAATTGGTGGCGGCGCGGCGAAAACTATGCCGCCATCCGCACCTACGAGAAGCTCGGCATCCCGATCTACGACATGGTCACGGCAGGCACCTTCGAGGGCGGCGACTTCAACGTCATCGAGGACGGCGTGGTGCTGATCGGCTGCGGCGGCGCCCGCACGCAGGAAGAAGGCGCCCGCCAGGTGCAGGCCTGGTTCGAGAAGGAGGGCTGGGAAACCCGCATCGCCTTCATCGACGAGTACTATGTCCATATCGACCTGATGGTGGTGCCGATCGCCGAAAAGCTCACAGCGGTCTGCTTAGCCTGCACCGAACCCGGCATCGTCGACTGGCTGAAGGGCAAGGGTCACGAGATCATCGATGTCCCCTTCCAGGACACGATGGCGCTCGGCTGCAACTTCATGTCGCTCGGCAAGGACAGGGTCATCGCACCGACCTCTAGCCAGACGTTGATCGGCCAGCTCAAGGCGCGTGGCTTCGAGGTCGCGGCCGTCGACATGAGCGAAATCTCCAAGACCGGCGGCGGCATCCACTGCATGGCGCAGGCCTTGAAGCGCGAAGCCGCGTAAGAGATCACCGCCCCGCCGGTGTTATACGGCGGGGCGCGGAGACTGCCTGGACGGGTCCTTGGCTCGATCCGATGCATCGTCTGTTTTTCGCAAGGATGGACAACGCACGGGATCGGTTTTACGAGTCAGCCCGACCAGCGGAGATGTTCGCGCCCCCCAATGAACAAGATCGATACCCACAACAGCAAGGGCGGCGACGAGCGCTCTACAGCCACCAGCCTGTTACGGCTCGGCACAAGGTTGAAGCTCTCCCGGCAGACGCGTGGCCTGACCTTGAAGGCGCTCGCCGCCGCAGCCAACTGCTCTGAAAGCCTGCTTTCCAAGGTCGAGAACGGCAAGGTCTCACCCTCGCTGCCCATGCTTCACCGGCTGGTCGAGGTGCTCGGCACCAACATCGGCTGGATGTTCGAGGAAGCCGATGGCGAGGAAGGCATCGTCTTTCGCGCCGGAGCACGGCCGTTGATCGCGCTCGATCCGCTGAGGCGCGGCGAAGGCATATCGCTGGAGCGCGTCATTCCCTATTCGCCGGGCCACCTTCTGCAGTGCAATATCCATCATATCGAGGCGGGCGGAGAAAGCGCCGGCCCGATCCAGCATGCCGGTGAGGAAGTCGGCTATCTCCTGGAAGGCGCCATCGAACTGATGGTCGGTGAAAAGACGTTTCGCCTGACCGCCGGCGATTCCTTCGTTTTCAACTCGGAACTGCCGCACTGGTACCGCAATGTCGGCGACGAACGCGCCAGCATTTTCTGGGTGAATACGCCGGCGACATTCTGATCTGGCCAGCCACCTTCTCCTTTCGCCGACGCTAATTCAAGTCACTTGACAAGAAATCAAGTATCTTGAATTATGCGTCTGCGCTCAGCGCCAGATGAGCCCGATCAAGGGCCTTTTCCGCAAAACCAAGGGGAACCGGAATGCGTCTTATCAAGATCCTTTCAGGCTGCGCCGCAGCCATCGCCATGACCCTCGCGCTTGGCTCCGCCTCGGCCATGGCCGAAACCTATGCGCTGGTCACTATCAACCAGCAGGCCCTGTTCTTCAACCAGATCAATGACGGTGCCAAGGCCGCGGCAAAGGCCGCCGGCGTCGACCTCGTCATCTTCAACGCCAACAATGTGCCGAGCGCGCAAAACGACGCGATCGAGAACTACATCACCCAGAAAGTCGACGGCATCATTCTCGTCGCCATCGATGTCAACGGCGTGAAGCCCGCGATCACCGCGGCCAAGGCCGCCGGTATTCCGGTGATTGCCATCGACGCGCAGATTCCGAATGGCGACAATGTCGCCTTCGTCGGCGTCGACAACACCAAGGCCGGCGAGGATATCGGCAAGTTCTACGCCGACTACGTCAAGACCAAGCTGAACGGAACCGCCAAGATCGGCGTTGTCGGCGCGCTTAATTCGTTCATCCAGAACCAGCGCCTGGACGGCTTCAAGAAGGCTGTCACCGAGAGCGGCCAGAAGGTAACCTTCCTCGACACGGTCGATGGCCAGAACGTGCAGGACGTGGCGCTGTCGGCCTCCGAAAACCTGATGACGGCCAATGCCGACATGACGACGCTTTATGCGACCGGCGAGCCGGCCCTGCTCGGCGCCGTTTCGGCCGTCACCAGCCAGGGCCGTACCGGCGACGTCAAGGTGTTCGGCTGGGATCTCACCAAGTCCGCGGTGCAAGGCCTCGAAGAGGGCTGGGTAATCGCCGTCGTCCAGCAGGATCCGGCCGGTGAAGGCAAGGCTGCCATCGAAGCCTTCGGCAAGCTCAAGAAGGGCGAGAAGATCGATCCGATCATCAATGTTCCGATCACCATCGTGACCAAGGAAAATGTCGGCCAGTTCAAGGACATGTTCAAGTAAGATCCTCCCCAGACCGCCGGGCCGCGCATTGACTTTGTGGTCGTTGCGCAGCCCGGCGACCGTTTGAACATGCCGCATTGAGAACTGGAACCATGATGAGCGATGGCGAGACCTACCGCGTCAGGATGACCGGTATTTCCAAACGATACGGGCCTATCCAGACGCTGGATGATGTTTCGCTGAACCTGAAACCTGGCGAGGTGCTTGGCCTGGTCGGCGACAATGGCGCCGGCAAATCCACCTTGAGCAAGGTTCTGTCCGGAGCGGTCATTCCGGATTCCGGCACGATCGAGATCGATGGCAAGGCCGTGTCCTTTTCCTCGCCGGCCGATGCCCGCGCCGCACGGGTGGAGATGGTCTACCAAGACCTTTCGCTCTGCGACACGGTGGATGTGGCGGGCAATCTCTTCCTTGGCCGCGAGCCTCGCCGCCACGTACTCGGCCTCCCCTTTCTCGACAACAGACGCATGCATGACCAGACGCGCGAGATGCTCGACCGGCTCGGCATCGTCATCGCCGACACCAGGCTCAAGGTCGAGAACCTGTCCGGCGGCCAGCGCCAGTCGATCGCTATCGGCCGCGCCGCCTCCTTCGATCCATCGGTGCTGATCATGGACGAACCGACAGCCGCCCTTGCGGTGGCGGAAGTCGAGGCGGTGCTGGACCTCATCCGCGCCGTCAGCGCCCGCGGCGTCAGCGTCATTCTCATCACGCACCGGCTGCAAGACCTGTTCCTGGTCTGCGACCGCATCCAGGTCATGTATGAGGGCCGAAACGTCGCCGAACGCAGGATCGGCGACACCAGCATCGAGGAGGTCGTCAACCTGATCGTCGGCCGCAAATTCACCGCGCGTTCGGCGCGCGCCAGCCGCGACGAGGGGGTACAGCCATGAACGTCACCTCCGCCGGTGTCGGCGCCTCGCCGCCCAAACGTGCCCACAACAGCACCTGGAAGGATGTGGCGCTAGCCAATGGCAGTGTTGTCTCCATCGCGCTGTTCTTCATCGTCGTCTGCGTGGTCTTCTCGCTGGTCACCGGTTCCTTCCTGACGACACCCAATCTGCTCAACATCGTGCGCCAATCGGCGCCGCTGCTGATCGTGGCGGCGGCGATGACCTTCGTCATAACCACCGGAGGCATCGATCTTTCGGTTGGGTCCGTGCTGGCGCTGACGGCGACACTTTCGGCCGTTGCGCTGCAGGCCGGCCTGCCATGGCCGCTGGTCGTTGTCGGCATGCTGGCGCTTGGCGGGGCGATCGGCGCCTTGCAGGGTTTCTTCATCGCCTATGAGCGCATCCCGGCCTTCATCGTCACCCTTGCCGGGCTCTCGGTCATCCGTGGCGTGGCGCTGCTGATCACCGGCGGCTATTCGATCCCGGTCGAGCCGACGAGCTTCTTCGTCAACATCGGCAGGGCCTGGTTCCTCGGTGTGCCGGTACCCGCATTGCTCGCCCTTGTCGTCCTGGCCATCGCCTATCTCGCCTTCAACCAGACGCCGTTCGGCCGCTATGTGACCGGCATCGGGGCCAACGCCGAGGCTGTGCGCCGCGCCGGTGTCGATACGCGCTTCATGACGCTCTTCGTCTATGTCCTGTCGGGCATGGCGGCAGCGTCGGCCGGCGTCATTCTGGCCGCGCGGCTGGGCTCCGGCTCGTCCAATTCCGGCCAGGGCTTCGAGCTCGATGTCATCGCCGCCGTGGTGCTTGGCGGCACCAGCCTGTTCGGCGGGCGCGGTACGATCATCGGCACCGTGCTCGGCGCATTGACCGTCGCTGTCATCGGCAACGGCCTGATCCTGGCGCACATGTCGCCCTTCCTGACGCCGATCGTCACCGGCACAATCATCCTCGTTGCCATCTGGCTGAATTTCCGCCTGTTCAAGGGCGCGACGCGGAGCCGCTGACATGGATCATTTGTTCGACAACACGCCAAGGCAAAGGGTGCCGATCGGTGTTCGCTCCGGCACCGTGATGACCGTTGCCGGCCCGGCCGCGATCGCCGACATGGGCGTGACGCTGATGCACGAACATATCCTGCTCGATGGTTCGACATCCTGGAAATGCCCCTGCCATCCCGACGACCGGAAGATCGCCGAGCAGCCGGTCAGCATGGAGATCATCGGCGAATTGCGGATGAACCCCTACATGAATCGCGACAATGTCTCGCTCGACAACAGCGACCTGGCGCTTTCCGAGCTCGCCAGGTACCGGGCGCTTGGCGGCCATACGGTTGTCGACGCGACCAATATCGGCATCGGCCGCGATCCGGTGAAGCTGGCGCGTATTGCCCGCGCCTCCGGATTGCGCATCGTCATGGGCACGGGCTTCTATCTGCAGCACACCCATCCCGACTGGCTGAAGGCGATGGACGTCGACGCCGTCACAGAATTTCTCGTCAACGATGTCGGCGGCGGCCCGACGCAGCCCGAGATCATGGCCGGCATCATCGGCGAGGTCGGCGTCAGCAAGGATTTCACCGAAGAGGAACGCAAGTCGCTGCGGGCTTCAGCGCGCGCGGCCAGGATCACCGGCGTCCCGCTGACCATCCATCTGCCCGGCTGGGAACGGCTGGCGCATGACGTGCTCGACGTGGTCGAGGCGGAAGGCGCAGATCTCAGACACACCGTCCTCTGCCATATGAATCCGAGCCACAATGATCTTGCCTACCAGAGAAGCCTCGCTGCGCGTGGCGCCTTCCTGGAATACGACATGATCGGCATGGATTTCTATTATGCCGACCAGGATGCGCAATCGCCTTCCGACGAGCAGAACGCGCAGGCGATCCGTTCGTTGATCGACATGGGGCTGGTCGACAGGATCCTGCTGTCGCAGGACGTCTTCCTGAAGATCATGCTGACGCGCTTCGGCGGCTTCGGCTACGGCTTCATCCTCAAACATTTCGTGCCAAGGCTGAAACGCCATGGTGTCGAGCAATCGGCAATCGACCGCATGCTCGTCGACAACCCAAAGACCGTGTTCGCCGCGAGCCTCTGAACCGCCGGCCACAGCAAAAAACAGGGAGTTTACATGTCCAGGAAGAAAGTTCTTCTCGCCGGCGAGTCCTGGGTCTCGACCGCGACCCACATCAAGGGCTTCGACCAGTTTCCGACCGTGACCTATCACACCGGCGCCGATGAACTGCTGGCGGCGCTGAAGGATGGTCCGTTCGACGTCACCTTCATGCCCGCGCACGAAGCGCAGCGGAATTTTCCCCAGACCATGGAGACGCTTTCGGCCTATGACGCCGTGGTGCTTTCCGACCTTGGCGCCAATACGCTGTTGCTTCACCCCGACACCTGGGTCCACTCCAAGCCGACGCCGAACCGGCTGCGGCTGCTGCGCGACTATGTCGGCAATGGCGGCGGCCTCCTGATGTTCGGCGGCTACTACAGCTTCCAGGGCATCAACGGCGGCGCACGCTACCACAAGACGCCGGTCGAGGACGTTCTGCCGGTGACCTGCCTGCCGGTGGACGATCGCGTCGAGGTGCCCGAGGGCTATGCGCCGGTCGTTGTCGGCCCCCAGAGCCATCCAATCTTGAAGGGCCTGGGCAAGGATTGGCCGATCCTGCTCGGCTTCAACGAGGTCACGGTCAAGGAGGGCGCCGAAGTCCTCGCCACCGTGTCTTCCGACTACCGTTCCATGCCCCTGCTGGTGACCGGCAAATATGGCAAGGGCCGCACCGTCGCCTGGACATCGGATGTCGGGCCACACTGGCTGCCGCCGGGCTTCATCGCCTGGAATGGCTACAAGACACTCTTCGAACAGATGCTGGGCTGGGCGACAGCCAGGGATTAGCCATGCGCGTCCATGTCGTCGGCAATGTCTGCGTCGATACGACGTTTCAGCTGGGCCGCTTTCCGCGGCCGGGCGAGACGTTGAACGCGTCCAGTCATATTGACGGACTTGGCGGCAAAGGGGCGAACCAGGCGGTGGCCGCCGCCCGCACCGGAGCCGATGTCCGCTTCCACGCGGCGATCGGCGACGACGCCGCCGGCCTTTGGATACGGGAACAGTTGAGCCGCGACCTCGACGCCAGCCATCTGACGATGCTGGCACTGCCCAGCGACCGGTCGACGATCATCGTCGATGTGCGGGGCGAAAACCTCATCGTCACCGGCGCCAGCTGCGCCGCCGCCTTCGATCCGCTGGCCGACGGCGGTTTCGCGACGTCGATCGAACGCGGCGACATTGCGGTGATGCAAGGCAATCTTCTTCCCGATGTAACGACAGCCTGCCTGCAAGCGGCGCGCAGCGCGGGCGCCATGACGATCCTCAATCCAAGTCCGCTTGCGGTGGGTTCGACACCGTGTATGGACGCCGTGCGCCTCGCTGTCGTCAACGCAGGCGAAGCAGAGCAACTGACCGGAACCGGCGATGCAGCCGCGGCGGCCCGCGAATTGATCCGTCAAGGCGCCGACAGCGCGATCGTGACGCTTGGTGCGGCCGGCTGCCTGGTTGCCGACCGCGAAGGACGGATCGACCGGTTCGCGGCGCCCAAAGTGGACGTGGTGGACACCAGCGGCGCGGGCGATGTCTTTTGCGGCTGCCTCGCAGGCTGCCTTGCGGCTGGCATCAGCCTCGCCGCGGCCGCGCGGATCGCGGTACGAGCCGCGGCCATTTCGGTCGGTCGCCCCGGCACGCTCGGCTCCTGCCCCGACAGGCAGGAGATGAAGATACTCATGGAAACGACGGAAGCGGAAACCGCATGACAAAATCCCCCAACTCCATCGGCTCCAAGCAGGGCGTCGACGCGCTGCAGTCGATCTTCAACAGAAGGAAAGTGGTCATCGGCGTCGTTCATCTGGCGCCCTTGCCGGGCGCGCCGCGCTACGATGGCGAGGCGGTCGAGACCATCTACCAGCGCGGCCTCGACGATGCCAAAGCCTATCTCGATGGCGGTTGCGACGGCGTGATCGTCGAAAACCATGGCGACGTGCCCTTCGCCAAGCCGGACGATATCGGCCCAGAGACCTCCGCTTACATGTCCGTCGTCTCCGACCGCATCCGCAGGGAACTCGGCCGGCCGATCGGCATCAATGTGCTCGCCAATGCCTCCATCCCCGCGCTGTCGATCGCCAGCGCCTCGGGTGCCTCCTTCGTGCGCGTCAATCAGTGGGCGAACGCCTATGTCGCCAATGAGGGCTTTATCGAAGGCGAGGCGGCGCGCGCCATGCGCTTCCGTGCCAGGCTTCGCGCCAACGGCATCCGCATCTTCGCCGATGCCCATGTCAAGCATGGCGCCCATGCGATCGTCGGCGACCGGCCGGTCGAGGAACAGGTCAAGGACCTGGTGTTCTTCGATGCCGATGCGGTGATCGCCACCGGTCAGCGCACCGGCCACGCCGCCGACCTCGGCTATATCAGGATGATCAAGCAGGCCGCCGGGTTGCCGACGCTTGTCGGCAGCGGCGTGACGCCCGAAAATGCCAACGACATTCTCGACATTGTCGACGGCGTCATCGTGGCCAGCTCGCTGAAACATGATGGCGTCTGGTGGAATCAAGTCGATCCGCTGCGGGTGAAGGCCTTCATCAGCGGCCTCAAGCGATGAGTTTGACGCCTCGGATCGACGGCGACAGACTGCTCGGGCGGCTTGATGCTTTCGCTGGGATCGGGGCGACACCAGCCGGCGGTGTCAACCGGCAGGCGTTCAGCGTCGAGGATCGCAGGGCCCGGCGCCTCCTGGCTGAGCTGGCGCTGGAGCGTGGCTTCACGGTCTTTCAGGATGGTATCGCGAACCTCTTCATTCGCCGCGAGGGTACGGATGCCACTCTGCCACCGCTCCTGATCGGCAGCCATCTCGACAGCCAGCCGACAGGCGGCCGCTTCGACGGTGCGCTCGGCACGCTTTGCGCCTTCGAGGTGCTCGAAGCGCTGGAGGACGCACAGACTGAAACCCGAATGCCGGTCGAGGTCGTCGCCTGGGCCAATGAAGAAGGCAGCCGCTTCGCGCCGGGCGTCATGGGCTCCATGGCTTTCACAGGCGCGGATGCAGCTACCTGGAAATCCATTGTCGGCGCCGACGGTGCGCTCCTCGCGGCTGAGCTGGACGCGACGATCACCGCCTTGCCGGAGGCTGCCCTCCGTCCAACCGGCATGCCGATATCAGGCTATATCGAACTCCATATCGAACAGGGGCCAGCGCTGGAAAAAGAGCAGTTGCCGATCGGTGTCGTGACCGCCGTCCAGGGTACGCGCTGGCTGGAAGTCTCCATCCAGGGCACTGCCGGTCATGCGGGCACGACAGACCTTGCCTACCGCAGGGATCCGATGGTCGCAGCGATTGCCGCGATCCACAGGCTGCAGACGACAATCATGCCGCTCGACAGCAGCGCGCGGCTGACGGTGGGCCGGATCGCCGCCAGGCCGGGATCGATCAACGCCATACCGCAATCGGTGGCCTTCACCGTCGATATCAGGCATCCGCTGGCAGAGCAGCTCGATGTCATAGAGACCGAGGTCCGCCAGGTCTGCGCGGCGGAAGCAGAGGCCCAACATTGCACGGCAATGATCAAGCGATCGTTCGACATGCCCGGGGCGGCCTTCTCGCCCGATATGGTCAACCTCGTCGAGGAGGCCGTCAATTCCCTGGGGCTTCCGCACAAGCAGATGATATCGGGCGCGTTCCATGATGCGCTGTTTCTCGCCCGCGTCGCGCCTGCCGCAATGATCTTCGTGCCATGCCGTGATGGGCTTAGCCACAACGAGGCGGAGTATGTGGAACCTGCCGACGCAGTGACCGGCGCACGCGTTCTGCTGCGGACGGCCATCATGGCCGCCTCGCCGCGATGACCATTCATAGCACCCGTCTCTGACAGGCTGATCGCAGTCAGCCGACCAAACGCGGTTTCGAGGTGGCGACCGTCGCCGATCATGGTTGCCCCTGCCCCCTCGTCGACAAACCTTGCAGCTGTGTCCTCACAGCCCTTGTGGGCACCCATAAAATGGATGAATAGTCGGGACAGGGCGCTGCCCTGAAATTGCAGGCTTGCGGTTTTCAGGTCACGCCACAGCCGAGCCGGGTTTTTGAATGGTCAGCCCTGAACCGCGCAAGAGAAGAGGTCCGATCGCGTCGCGCCTTCTGGCGCTGGACGCCTGGATCGATTCCTCGCTCTATGAGATCGGGTTCAAGGCGCGGCAGTTCTGGGAGGCCGCAACGATCTTCTCGCGGCGCTTCCGTCTCAAGGGCTGGCGGCGCGGCATCATCGAGATTTTGAGCGAAGGTTTCACGCTCGGCGCCGGCGGCATCGTGGTGATGCTGGCCCTGGCCATTCCGGCGTTCCAGGACACGGCCGGCGACTGGCGCGCCCAGGGCGATTTCGCCGTCACCTTCCTCGACCGCTATGGCAACGAGATCGGCCAGCGCGGCATCATCCAGCGCGATTCCGTGCCCGTCGACGAGATGCCCGATCACGTCATCAAGGCAGTGCTGGCCACCGAGGACCGACGCTTCTTCGACCACTACGGCATCGACGTACTCGGCCTGTCCCGCGCGATCTTCGAGAATGTGCGGGCGAACTCGGTCGTCCAGGGCGGCTCGAGCATCACCCAGCAGCTGGCCAAGAACCTGTTCCTGACCAATGAGCGCACCTTCGAGCGCAAGATCAAGGAAGCCTTCCTGTCGCTGTGGCTCGAAGCCAATCTGTCGAAAAAGGAAATCCTGCAGCTCTATCTCGACCGCGCCTATATGGGCGGCGGCACCTTCGGCATCGAGGCGGCGGCGGACTTCTATTTCGGCAAGAGCGTCAAGGACTTGAACCTGGCCGAAGCGGCGATGCTGGCCGGCCTGTTCAAGGCACCGACCAAATACGCCCCGCACATCAACCTGCCGGCAGCGCGCGCCCGCGCCAATGTGGTGCTGTCGAACCTGGTCGATTCCGGCTTCATGACCGAAGGCCAGGTGCTGCAGGCAAGACTGCATCCGGCCGACGTCGTCGACCGCGGCGAACAAAAAAGCCCCGATTATTTTCTCGACTGGGCCTTCGACGAGGTCAAGAAGATCGCCAAGCCGGGCCAGCATTCGCTGGTTGCCCATACCACCTTCGACGCCAACATCCAGAAGGCGGCGGAAGAGTCCGTCGAGTTCCACCTGCGCCAGTTCGGCAAGGAGTACAACGTCACCGAAGGTGCCGTGGTGGTCATTGAGACCAATGGCGCGGTCCGCGCCATCGTCGGCGGCCGCGACTACGGCGCCAGCCAGTTCAACCGCGCCACCAAGGCGCTGCGCCAGACCGGTTCGTCCTTCAAACCCTATGTCTACGCCACGGCGATGGAACACGGCTTCACGCCCAACTCCATCATTTCCGGCGGTCCGATCAGCTGGGGCAACTGGTCACCGCACAATTACAGCGGCGAATCAGCCGGCAACATCACGCTGATCATGGCGATGGCCAAGTCGATCAACACCGTACCGGTGCGGCTGGCCAAGGACCATCTCGGCATCGCGCCGATCAAAGCGATGGCCGAGGCGATGGGCGTGGAATCGCCGCTCGAGGCACACAAGACGATGGTGCTCGGCACTTCAGGCATGACCGTGATGGACCAGGCGACGGGCTACAGCGTGTTCGCCCAGAACGGCTTCGTCGGCTCCCGGCACGGCATCACCCAGCTCGTCACCCGCACCGGCGACGTGGTGTATGACTGGACCAAGGATGCGCCGCCGCCGCACCGGGTGCTGTCCGAGCAGGCGCTGAAATCCATGAACACCATGCTGGCGGCCGTGCCGGTGATGGGCACGGCGCGGCGGGCGCAAATTCCCAACATCGTTGTCGCCGGCAAGACCGGCACGACGCAATCCTATCGTGATGCCTGGTTTGTCGGCTTCACCGGCAACTACACGGCGGCCGTGTGGCTCGGCAATGATGATTTCACCCCGACCAAGAACATGACCGGCGGCTCGCTGCCGGCGATGGTGTGGCAACGCCTGATGGTCTACGCGCACCAGAACATCGACCTGAAGCCGATCCCCGGCATCGACAAACCTTTTGTCGACGAGGATATCGCGGCCAAGGCCGCGGAAGCGCAGAAGAAGAGCGAGGAACAGGCCGCGGCCGACGCGGCCGCCGAACGCCCTGCGGTGCTGTCCGGCCGGACCACGCAGACGCTGAGGGACATGACGCAGCTGTTCCAATCCGCACCCAAACTCAACGCCGCCGCCTCGCCCGAAACGCTCTCGGCGCTGTGACTTCGGCCTCGGCGCGGACCAAGCCAACAGGCAAATCCATCACGCCCGCTTGCCACAGGGCCCCGCGCCGCGATATCCCCGAACGGCAATCCTTCGCGCACGCGGCCCTTCATGCTCAAGAACGCCTTCCTGATGCTGCTTTCGCTTGCCATAGCCATTGGCGGCGGCGGCGCCAGCGTCTGGTATGCGCTGAAGATCCAGGACGGCGTCGGCGCCATCCGCATCGGCCAATGGACGGCCTTCCCCGACATCGGCACTCCAGCAGCCGACCCCTACTCGAAGGCCCGCGTGGCGCGCGAGGGCGTGCTTGCACTCGGCCGCGCCGAAGGCCTGTCCTTCGTCGCCGAAAATGACGCTGCCGGCGACCAGCTCAAGCGGGAATGCAGCTACAGGATAGAGGGCGGATTCCCGACCGCCCGCTTCTGGACGCTCTACGCCGCCGATCAATCGCTCGGCGTCGTCGAGACCGGCAAGCCGCGGCTTGCCGCGCTTCAATCCTACCAGGTGCTGCGCCAGGCCGACAATTCGGTGACCATCTCGGTCGGCCATCACCCCATGCCCGGCAATTGGCTTCTGACCGACGGTTCTGGACGGATGTATTTCGTCCTGACCTTCTACGACACGCCGATCGCCAGCAGCACCGGCCTGTCGGACGTCTCGCTGCCCAGGATCGTGAAGGCCGGCTGCGATGCGTAATGTCCTGGCCACGCTGCGCCGTCTTTTCCACGCTGTGCTGCTCGGCCTGGTCGGCGCCGGCATTGTCCACATCGTGGTGCTGCTCCTGGTACCGGAATTTTCGGAACGCGATGCCTGGTCGCGATTGTCCATGGCCTCCGATCTCTACCGGATGAACCGGCTCGATGCCGAGGCGGGCGGCGCGCCGGTGGTGAAATCGGTCGACCCGCTGTTCTACGCCACGGCCTGCCGGTTCGACCTCGAGGAAGGCATGGTCCGGATCAAAGCTCCGGGGAACGTCCCCTTCTGGTCGGTGTCGGTCTATGACCGCAACGGCCACAACATCTATTCCTTCAACGACCATACGGCGACCGGCGGCAAGCTCGATGCCGTGGTGCTGACGCCGGCGCAGATGATCGACGTGCGCAAGGATTTGCCCGAGGATCTGCAGGGAGCGATCTTCGTCGAAGCGCCGATCGACGAGGGCATCTTCGTCATCCGCAGCTTCGTCCCCGACGACAGCTGGAAGCCGATCGTGTCACGCTTTCTCGACCAGAGTTCCTGCGAGCTGCAGGATTTCTAGGCCAATAACCAGAGGCCCAGATCTAGTAGCCTGACGGAACGGACCAAGGCTTCAGTGGTGCGGCACCGGCGTCCGTGGCGATCCCGGCTTGTCGGGCCCGGCAGGCCGCGCTTCGCTGGTGCTGGACCGCTCATAGCGGATGCCTGGAAAGATGATCACAGCCGCCGGTATTTCGGTGGTTTGCTTGGCTCGATTGGTCGGTGCCGCACGCGGCACGAAAGACAGTACCATGCCCATGATTCGCGCATTCCTCTCGGTTTCCCCGGAGCACAACGCAACGCCTCCAAATATCATTAAGGCCGGCAGAGGGTTAACGGAGCGCTAACGGATCACCGCTAACTTGATCTTTGTCTTGAGGTCAGCAGGTTCTGACCAGGGCAATCGCTCAACCGACACAGTCCCGGTTGAGCGTGGTCAAGGCTGTGTATCGAGTATCGGGTATCCTTCGTGTCATCTTCGGACTTCAGGCAAATCGCGATACGGACGGAATCGGGCAAGGCCGAAAGGCTGTTCCGCGCCGCGGTGTCGGCGTTCTGCTCGCTGACCCGCCCGTCACGCCGCGAGATCGGCCAACTCGAAGACCTGACGCTGCCGCTGTTCGACGATGTGTCCGTCGAATCGCGACGCTACGTCGCCGCCGCCCTTTCCGAATGCGAATATGCCCCTGCGGCGCTCGTGCGGCGCCTCTGCGAGGAACCGGTCGACATTGCCGCACCGCTTCTGATCCGTTCGCGCGCCGTCAGCGATATCGACCTGATCGCGCTGATCGGCCGGCACGGGCTGCCGCACGCGCGCGCCATAGCGCGCCGCAAGGACCTGAACCCGACCATCGCCGATCTGATCCGGGCGCTCGAACGGCCGACACTGGTGCGGGTACGGGAACCGGACGTGCAAGCCCCCGCGGCGCCAACCGTCGCAGCCGTGAATGCGGAAGCTGCCGAGGACAGTGCTTCAAGCCAACAGTCTCCCGGCATTGCCGCCGAGAATGCCCGGCGCAGGCTGCGCTCGATGATGCGTACCGGCGACGAAGCATCGGCGGCGAAGGTCGATGCGTTCCCCGCCTCGGATACCTATGTCAAACTGCGCGAGACGGCGCTGACGGGAAACGCCGCTTTCTTCCAGACCGCGCTCGCGGACGCGCTCGACATTGATTTCTCGACCGCGCGCTCGCTGACTGCCAGCCAGAACTATGCCTCACTGCTCGCGGCGCTACGCTCGCTCGACTTCAGCGAGGACAGGGCCTTCCTGATCACCGTCGCCATCTACCCCAGCCTGTTCCCGCATCCGCAGGCCATCCGCACCTATCTCGACCGCTACCGCCTGCTGCATCGCGACGTGGCTCTGGACAGGGTGCGGGGATGGAAAGCCGAGGCCCTCTCCAGGATGGTTCGCGACGCGTCGCCCGCAAACAGCGACAGCCGCAGGGCATCGAACAGCGACGAAGCCTCAGCCCCCGCCCTCAAGGCGTCTTCACGGAAATAAGCTCCTCGACGGGAACGGTGCCGGCCTCGATCTCCACCACCCAGATGTCGGGATCGAACTTCTTTTCCCTCTCGAGACGGGCATCGAGCACGGCCGGATCGTCTTCGGCGGCGAGAAGGCTGAAGAAACGGTCGTCGGGCTTGGCCGAATCGTAGCTTGTCTGCGGCGCCGGCCCGTAGAGGGCGACGTCACCCAGCCTGCCCCGCGCCAGCACGAAAACAGCACCGGCCTCGGTCGCGCCACGGTTGACCACGGCGGCAAATCCGCCAGCGCCGAAAACGCGGCGCACCAAGGCAGAAACCCACAGATCCGATGTGACGCGCATAAGAAAGCTCCGAAAGCGTGCGGGCTATCTAAAGCAGATGGCCGTTTCAAGGAAACGGCCATCTGCTCTAACTCTTTGTTTTGACGCAATTCCCTAGGGAAAGCGCTACGCGCTTTTCCCGGGAAAACCGTTCAAACTTTTCCTGGAATTGCTTGCCGACAATTCCGCCGCTCGGCGAGCCGTCGTTTCGGCCTCGTTGGCCGGACCTTAATTGGTCAGGCCGATCTCGCGCATCTTGACGTAGACGATCTCGTCGGGCTCGCCGGTCTGCGGCAGGCCGAACAGCGACTGGAATTCCTTGATCGCCGCCTTGGTGCGCGCGCCGACGACACCATCCAACTGCATGTCGTCATTGCCGAACGCCTTGAGCCCGGCCTGGATCTTGACGATGCGGGGGTCGGGTCCCTGGGTCGGGGCGGCATCCGTCTGCCCGGAATTCGTTTGCCCAGAATTTGTCTGACCAGAATTTGTCTGGAGGGACACCGGAACGGCGGCCTGCGTATCCGGGCGCGGCTGCGGTTTGGGCACGGAGGCAGTCTTCGGCGTTGCACCAAGCTGATCGAGCAACAGGGCATCGATCTCGCCGGAAGCGTTGAGGCCGACCTTCTGCTGGTAGGCCTGTATGGCCTTGCGCGTGTTGGGGCCGGAAATGCCGTCGACCGTGCCGGAATAGAAGTCGAGGTCCTTCAATATGCCTTGCACCTGCTCGACCACCGGATCACCCTTCATCGGTGCGGGGGCCGCATTGGGCCGCACGATGTTGATCGTCGTCTCCGGCTCGTCGGAGGCAGTGTGCGGAAAACCCTGGAAATTGCGGGTGGCGAAGAACGCCCCGGCATGCGGGAAAGGCTGATACCACAGCGCATTCGCCGAGACATAGAACAGCGTCACCAGGAATGCCGTCGACCCGCCGACCAGGACCGGATTGCGCGAAATCATCCCGCCGACGGCCATGGCGCCGTCCTGGAAGGCGTTGCTGCGGCGTTTGACCGCCTTAGGCTGTTTTGCGGAGCGAGCCATTTCTGTCCCCTTTCGCCCTCGTCACCGGCATCGTCAGCACCCCTGCCTCGTTCGCCGGACGCCCCTTCGGCCCGTTGACCGGCAGGCTGATGGTCACCGTGGTGCCCTCGCCCGGCATGCTTTCGATCGACATGGTGCCTTCGTGCAGCGCCACCAGCCCCTTCACCAGCGACAGGCCAAGGCCGGTCCCCTCGAAACGGCGCGTATAGTCGTTCTGGATCTGCGTGAAGGGCTTGCCGAGATTGGCGAAATCCTCCTCGGCAATGCCGATGCCGGTGTCCCTGACCCAGAAATGCAGGCGCGAACCGATCCGCTTGGCGCCAACGACGACATCGCCGCCGTCGGGCGTGAACTTGATCGCATTCGAGACGAGATTGATCAGCATCTGCTGCACGGCGCGGCGATCGGCATTTATGTCGCCGGCGTCGGGAGCGATCTGCGTCTGCAAATCGATGTTCTTGGCCTGCGCCTGCAGCCGCATCATCGACTGGCACATCTCGACGGCTTCCATAAACCGGAACGGCTCCGGGTCCGCCGTGTAGGCGCCCGATTCGATCCTCGACACGTCGAGTATGGACGTCACGACAGCCAGAAGATGCTGGCCCGAATCCCGCACCAGGGTGACATATTCCTTCTGGCGCGGATCCTTGAAGGCGCCGAACATCTCATGCAGCAGCATGTCCGAGAAGCCGATGATGGCGTTCAGCGGCGTGCGCAGTTCATGGCTGACCACCGCCAGGAACCGGCCCTTGGCCACTTCCGCGGCTGCCGCCGTCTCATTGGCCTGCGCCAGTTCCTCACGCAGGCGGGCAGTCTCGTCATTCTCGCGCAGCACCAGCGTGAAGACGTCGCTCTGCTCCTCGCCACGCAGCAGTTCGAGCAGGAATGGCCGGTAATTGTCGGCCATCAAGCGACTGTCACTTTGGCGCGTATCATTCTGGCCGTTGCCGTTCTGGGGCAGCCTGACGCGCAATTCGAGGCGGCGCGAGGCAGCACCATCGCGCATATCCGCCAGGGCGCTGAGATAGGAGACACGGTCCGACAGGTGGACACGGTCGAACAAGCCGGTTCCGGAAAGCAGTTCCGGCGGCAATTTCAAAAGCGTGCGTGCCTTGGCGGACGCATCGAGCACCTCGCCATGGCGGGCGACGCGCAGGATCACCGCGTCGATGATGTCTTCCAGCCGGTCGCCGGTATCGAGCGTATCGGCCGCACCGGCGCTATCGCGAAACGCCGACAGGCGCGGGATCAGCGTCAGCGCCCAGGCCAGCGGCACCAGCCAATGCCAGGCAGCGATCTGCGCGCCCGCGAAGGGCAAGAAGGCCGCAGCCAGAGGCTGAAGGGCGATGGCGGCAATGGCCGAGACCGCTCCCCACAGGACCGCACGCCGCGAAGCGCCGATCCACCAGGCTTCGAAGGGCAGCGCCACGGCAAGCACGGCGACGGGAGAACTCAACCCGCCGGCGGCGGCGATCAGACCGCCAAGCGCAACGGCCGCCATCGCCAGGGCAACCGGTGCCGCCACGGGCATCTTGCCGGTAGCCGCCACCAGCAAGGCGACGAACCAGCACAGACCGAAGGCGGCGAAGATAGCGGCCATGGTCACAGCGGCGCCCATGCCTGATGTGACCAGCGTGACCGCGGCACCCGCGGCGAAGAATGGCGCTGCCAGCATGACACCGATGAAACGGCGTTGGCGCTCGCGGCCGCTCTGCCCGAGAATTGAGGGATGGACCATACGTTCGCAACCGGCGGCAATCGCGCCAGGCAATTCAGCGTATCTGGCCTTGATCGGCATCAACTCAACGCACTCGCACTCGTCGTGAACAGCTCTGCTTTTGCAGATTGTTTTGATTGGCTCCGAAACTCTCATCCAGCGTTTAAGGAATGGATAAGGCAGGGCCGACCAAAGCCCGGCCCGTGGCAAATATCGGGATCGCAGCGGTCGAAAACCCGGGCAAATGCCGCCATAGTAAATGGAGGGTTATCTGCGAACGCCTGCCGTCGCCGGATCATGGACGAGGTGAGAACCGACTGAATTCCAGAAAAATTCAATGGAAACAGCAGGATAAACGGTTATCAAGAGATAACGAAAATCGTCCCGATATGAAACAAATCCATGGCAAAACGCTTCGTTTCGAATTTGCCTAAAATTTGAGGAAAATTGTCGCTGTGCGCGCAAGCCGTCCTTTGTGCCTGTGTGCCAACATTCTGCCCATAAAAGAGGTCATGCCATATGATGCATGATCCGGTCACGACAAGAGGCGGGCATGTTCTTCCTGATAAGAATGGCTTTCTGGTTTTCACTGGTGCTGCTGGCGCTGCCGCTGGGTGTCGGTTCCGACGAGCCGGGGCAGGAAAGCGTCGGGCCGATCCAGGCCCTGTTCGCGGCACGCGACGCGGTGGGCGACATTGCCGGCATCTGCGAGCGCAAGCCCGACGTCTGTGAGACGGGCAAGTCGGCGATGCACACCATCACCGCGCGTGCCAAGGAAACCGCCAAGATCGCGGCCGCCATGCTGGACGACAAGTCCACCGGCCCCGATACCTCGACAATGACGGGCAGCGTGGCGGAAGAGATCGTCCTGCCCGAGACCGTCAACCTGCCGGTCAAGAATTAAGCCGTCTCGACGGCGCACCGCGGGCCGTCTGCCCTCTCGACGCCCGCGGTGTCCTTGTTTTTTTTCCGTGACGCGGGGCCGCCGCGTGACTATATCCGGGTCATGACGACCACGATCCAGACGATCCGCGACGACTTCTCCTTCCTTGACGAATGGGAGGACCGCTATCGTTACGTCATCGAGCTCGGCGAGGCGCTGCCTCCCTTTCCCGATGAAGAGCGCAATGCCGCCAACAAGGTCCCGGGTTGCGTCAGCCAGGTCTGGCTGACCACCGAACAGGGACCGGGCAGCGATCCGGTCGTCACTTTCACGGGGGATTCGGACGCCCATATCGTGCGCGGTCTGGTCGCGATCATGCTGGCGCTGTTTTCCGGACGGACCGCCAGCGAAATCCAGAAAACCGATGCGGAAGCCACGCTGAAGGCACTCGGCCTGGACGAACACCTGTCGCCGCAGCGCGCCAATGGCCTTCGCTCGATGGTCAAGCGCATCAAGCGCGATGCCGAGATGGCACTCAAGCAGACCGCCTGACGCCCTCCGGCCAGCCTGTTCCCCAAAATCAAACGGCGCCCAAAGGCGCCGTCGATGTCGGGTCGACCTGAGGGAACAGCGACTACCGCGCCTTGCGCTTGCGGCCAAGGCCCATCTTCTTGGCGAGCTGGGAGCGGGCTGCCGCATAGTTCGGAGCAACCATCGGATAGCTCGGGTCGAGATTCCACTTTTCGCGATACTGCTCCGGCGTCAGATCATAGTGGGTCATCAGGTGACGCTTGAGCGACTTGAACTTCTTGCCGTCTTCAAGGCAGACAATGTAGTCGTCATGAACCGAGCGCTTCGGGTTGACAGCCGGCTTCTGCTTGTCGGCGGGGGGCTGTTCGGCGGTTCCGCCCACACGCCCGAGAGCGGCATGGACATCGGATATGAGGTTCGGCAATTCGCCGACCGGCACGGGGTTGTTGCTGACATAGGCGGCCACCACATCGGCGGTCAGCTCGATCAGCGCATCGTTGTTTCTGGAAGGTGTTTCGACAATATCCATGGTCTTCAGGCCCCAACAAGAGTTACGTCGATATGCGCCCTTTTTTACAGGCAGGGCATCGCACGAATTTTGAGCAGGTAGTGTTTCTACGATTCGTGTCGTGGGCACATCAATGCGACCATGGAGCAAGTAAGTCAATTCGCCCTTTGCATTATATTTAGGAAATCTGATCAACTATTCGCCAGTCAGCTTCAATCTTTCGTGCATCATGTAATTTTTCGATATTTCGTTCGCCAAACCGGCACTGCCTGACGTTAGGTCAGCTGATCGTTACATTCGCGATAACTCACAAAGCAATTCCCAATGCTCTGGTTTGCTTTGTCAGGGCGCCGTCAATCTTGGTTGTTCACAACTGTGCACAAAACCATAGGTTGCCGCTCATCTTTTCGCAGACAACGAGGCGACCTGTCCCATCGGCCGCATCACAATCAATCGACGACCGTCAATCAATACGGGGTGATGTACTTCCCATAGGCCCAGCCGGTGACGAAAGCGCCGTTTTTGGCCGGGTCGTGCCAGACCTCACACCAGCGATAGCGAACCGTCTGGTGTTGCTTCCATGCCGGCTGATTGGCGATGTCGAGCAGGTTTACGCCGCCGGTGCATCGCCCGGTCATCTGTAGGACCGTGCCGTTCGGGTATGCGGCCTGCTTCTGGGAGGTGCCGGACGGATACTTGCGCACGTTGAGCGTGTCGCCGAACGGCACATTGGCCACTTGCCAAGCCGCGAATACGGTCGCATGAGACTGGCCGGCAAAGACCAGAGTCAGCGAAGCGACGGCGAAAGTCGCAGCGATCCGAGATCGAATAGTCATCATCTTCCTCCCGACCCACCTCATGGAGCCGACACCACCTCTAGGTTACGGCCCTTGAACCCACCCTGATCGGCGTGTTCACTCATCATTCAAGATATTCCCAAGCGAGACGCAATGACCAAGACTTCCGGATTTCCGATCGTCAGCCCGCCGACACCGCAGAAGCGGCCGGTTTTCGACACGCATCACGGCATCACGCGAACCGATGAATATGCCTGGCTGCGGGCCGACAACTGGCAGGAGATGTTTCGGGACCCGTCCCTGCTCGACGCGGGCATCCGCGCCGAACTCGAAGCCGAGAATGCCTACCAGTCGAAGCTGATGGCCGACACTTCAGACCTGCGGAAGCAGCTTTTCAAGGAGATGAAGGGCCGCATCAAGGAAGACGATTCTTCCGTTCCGATGAAGGACGGGCCCTATGCCTATGGATCTTCTTTCAAGCTCGGCGGCGAGCAGCCGCGCTATTTCCGCATGCCGCGCGACGGCGGAACCGAGCAGATCCTGCTCGACGGCGACCTCGAGGCGGAAGGCAAGGCGTATTTCCGGCTCGGCGGTGTCGACCATTCGGCTGATCACCGCAGGCTGTTGTGGGCCTTCGACGACAAGGGGTCCGAGTTCTACACGTTGTGCGTGCGCGACCTTGCCGATGGCAAGGACCTGGCGGACCAGATTCCCGCGACAGGCGGCTCGGGCGTATGGGACGCGGGCAATGACGGATTCTTCTACACGCGTCTCGACCCCAACCACCGGCCCTCGAAAGTGCTGTTCCACGCGCTTGGACAAGACCCTGGAACCGACCGCCTGATCTATGAGGAAACCGATCCCGGCTTCTTCATGAATGTCGACGGCACCCGCGACAACCAATGGATCATGATCGGCATCAACGACCACGAGACCTCGGAATATCGGCTGCTGAGCGCCAGCGATCCGTTTGCCGAACCCAGGCTGGTTTGTGCGCGAGAGACCGGCCTTCAATATGAGCTGGAGGAAGGCGGCGACATCTTCTTCATCCTGACCAATGCGGACGGCGCCAAGGACTTCAAGATCATGACGGCGCCGGCAAGCGATCCGGTCCGCGCCAACTGGCAGGAGCTGGTGCCGCATGAACCGGGCCGGCTGATCCTGTCGGTGATCGGCTTCAAGGACCATATGGTCCGGCTTGAGCGCAAGGAGGGCCTGCCGCGCATTGTCGTGCGCGACCGCACCAGTGGGGAAGAGCATCTTCTGTCTCTCGATGAGGAGGCTTTCTCGCTCGGCCTGTCGGGCTCCTATGAATACGACACCGAGATCATGCGCTTTTCCTATTCGTCGATGACGACGCCGGCGCAGGTGTTCGACTACAATATGCGCACTCGCGAACGTGTGCTGCTCAAGACCCAGGAAGTTCCGGCCGGTCATGATGCGGACCATTATGTCACCAGGCGGCTGATGGCGCCCGCCGCCGACGGCGAGCTGGTGCCGATCTCGCTTCTGCACCATCGCGACACGCCGCTCGATGGCTCAGCACCTTGCCTGCTTTACGGCTACGGCTCGTACGGCATCACCGTGCCGGCGGCCTTCAACACCAACTGCCTGTCGCTGGTCGACCGCGGCTTCGTCTACGCCATCGCTCATGTGCGCGGCGGCAAGGACAAGGGCTACGGCTGGTACGATGACGGCAAGCGGGCGCACAAGATGAACACGTTTACGGATTTCATCGCCTGTGCGCGCCACCTCGTTGCCGAGCGCTATAGCGCGCATGACCGCATGGTCGCGCAAGGCGGCTCGGCCGGCGGCATGCTGATGGGCGCCATCGCCAATATGGCGCCGGACTGCTTCGGCGGCATCGTCGCCGAGGTTCCCTTCGTCGACGTGCTCACCACCATGCTCGACGCGACCTTGCCGCTGACACCGCCGGAATGGCCGGAATGGGGCAATCCGATCGCGTCGGCCGACGACTACCGCACCATCGCCGCTTACTCGCCTTACGACAATGTCGCGGCCCTCGACTATCCGCCGATCCTGGCGCTCGCCGGCCTAACCGACCCGCGCGTCACCTATTGGGAGCCGGCCAAATGGGTCGCACGGCTGCGCGACCGCAAGATCGGCGACAATCCGGTGCTGTTCAAGATCAACATGGATTCCGGCCATGCCGGCGCCTCCGGCCGGTTTTCAAGGCTGGAGGAGATCGCCTATACCTATTCCTTCGCGCTGAAGGTTACAGGCAAGGCGCAGCTTATCGAGGAGACCCTCCGATGATCGATCTGTCGACATTGATCGCCTACATCGCCGTCGTGCTCGGCTTTGTCTTTATTCCGGGTCCGGCGACGCTGCTGACGATCGCCCGGGCAACGAGTTCGGGAACGAAGGTCGGGATCGCGACCGGCGCCGGGATCGCGGCCGGCGACATTTTTCACACTGTCATGGCGATGGTCGGCATCTCGGCGATCATCGCCACGTCGGCGACGCTGTTCAGCATCGTAAAATACATTGGCGCGGCCTACCTGGTTTATCTCGGCATCCGCGCCATCATTGAAAAAACGCCGGCCGATCCAGCTGCCGGCGCGCTCGCGATCTCGGCCGGCAAGGCGTTTCGGCAGGCCGTCCTGACCGAAGTGCTCAACCCCAAGACCGCACTGTTTTTCCTGGCATTCCTGCCTCAGTTCGTACGGCCCGAAAACGGAACGGTGATGCTTCAATTGGCCGTGCTGGGAATTGTCTTCGTCGTGCTCGGCCTTTTCAGCACGATCGTCTTTGCCGTGAGCGCCGGTCGTCTCGGCTCTTTCCTGCGCCGAAATCCGACCGTGCTGAAATGGCAGGGCAAGGTTGTCGGCGGAATCTACTGTGCCTTGGGCGTGCGCCTGGCCTTGCAGCAACGCTGAGGCTCCGGACAGCACGTTCACTTTTGGGTTCAGCGATCATGACTTTTTGAATTCCGCATTGCTCATTTCCACTCGCAATTGCGATGGTCGCGCGTTACCCCTGCACGACTTTCCCGGGCGATGAAGCCCGCACGCGCACAAGGGTCCATTATGCTGCTCGTCGACGTCTATCTCGACAAATCGCCGATCCAGGGCATCGGCGTCTTCGCCAAGCACCACATCCCCAAGGGCACGCTGATCTGGAAGCTCGACCCCCGCTTCGACCGGATCATCGACGTCGAGACCTATGAGGGCGAGAGCGGGCCGGTGAAGAACTATCTCGACCGCTATTCCTACCCGGACCGGCGCGATCCGGCCTATATCGTCTTCGAAGCCGACGACGCCCGCTACATGAACCACGACGACGAGCCGAATTGCGATGTCTCGTCACCTGAGGAAACCTATGCCTTGCGCGACATCGCACCCGGCGAGGAACTGACCTGCAACTACAACCATTTCTTCGAGACGGGCTTCGATTTCCTCGGCGATCGGCACCTCTAGTCTGAAAATGGGCATGGCCCCTAGAAGCCGGGGCCGGAGACTTCGATTGCCCGGCCCCTGTCTGGGCTGCTAGTTTGGGTCCTGATAAATTAGAGCCCAAAAATGCTGCGGTCATTCGAGCAACTGCGCGACACGGCAAAGGCCGATCTTCTGATTGCGGCCGACGAGGAGCACGCGGCTTTGGCCGGCAGTGGCGCCTACGCGATGCCGTGGCACTAGCACGATTGCCTGATGTTCATCCTACCAAGCCATGGAACGGTCGAGCTCAAGCACGAAGACCAGCGCGAAGGGACGTGGCTGTCGCAGGATCGATTCGCCGTTGTGCCGCAGAACAGAGCGCATGAGACCCGCGCCGGGATTGGCGCGCATCGCCATGTCGCCATCTATGTCACCGGCGCCATTCTACGCCGGCTCGACCGGGAGATCGGCTCGCTCAGCGAGTTCCATCGGCGCACCCGGACGACGGCTCTGGTTCGCCGCACCGCCACGGTGCGGGCCCTGCAGGCGCTCTCGCTTCGCAATGACGGCGGCGCCTACGGCAACTCCGGTGTAAAACATTCTGTGAGTTCCGCCCTGCTCGTTCAATGCATTGCCGAGGTGATGGCTGGCGAGATGATGCCTGGCGAACCAGAGCCGTCGTCCGGGTGCGTCGATGGAACTCGCTGGGCGAGCCGATCTCCCGGTCGAGCCGGCGCAGAATGGCGCCAGTGACATAGATGGCGATGCGCGGGTCTGCGATGTCCTCGACATGCGGGTGAGCCTGGATTTCGAGGAGATCTATCACGATCCGCGCGGCCCCTCCGCGCGCTATCGCCGGGCCTGCCTGCTGGACCCCTCCGAACCCGGTGAGGAGCCCGAGACGGTCGTCGGCTTCATCGCCGGGCTGAAAAAAGGCCGGGGGGACCACGGCGGCGTCTATCACTACGCCTCCCCCAACTCCGATGTTCTGGGCCTCGTCATCCAGGGCGCTTCCGGGCGGCGCTTTCCTGATCTTGCTTCGGAGCGCCTGTTTCAGCCGCTCGGCGCCAGGCAGGATGCCTATGTCACGGTCGATCGAGCCGGCACGCCGCGCACGGGCGGCGGCATCAACATGACGCCGCGCGATCTCGCGCGCATCGGCGAGATGATGCGGCAGGGCGGCGCCGCCAATAGACGCCGCATCGTCTCGCAGGCCTGGGTGAACGACACCACTACCGGCGGCTCTTCCAAGGCCTGGTCCGAAAGCACTTCCGCGAGCTGGCTGCCGAAAGGCCGTTACCACAACAAATGGTACCAGACAGGCAACGGCGCCTTCTTCGCACTCGGCATTCATGGCCAGTGGCTCTATGTCGATCCGCGGGCAGAGATGGTCCTCGCAAAGTTTTCATCACAACCCGATGCCATCGTCGACGACGCCAAGGATTTCAATCTCACTCTGTTCGACGCACTGGCAAAGATCGTCTGAGCCTGAACGCTCAATTCGCAGCCTGCTTGCGCGTGGGATAGCCGTTCGGGTGCGGCGGCACAGCTTTGAGATAGGCGGCGATCGCAGCCCGGTCCCCTGCTGTCAGCTCGGCCATGTTGCGCTGGACGTCGACCATCGCGCCGCCAACGGAATCGAAATTGGGCGTGAAGCCGGTTTCGAGGTAGTTGGCGATGTCGGCTTCGGACCAGTTGGCGAGGCCGCCCTTGCCCGATGTGATGTTGGGCACGATGCCCGAGCCCTCGGCCGCCACGGCCCCCGCCAGCCATTCGCCTTTCTTCGTCCCCCCTGCGAAGTTACGCGGCGTGTGGCATTCGCCGCAGTGGCCCGGCCCCTCGACCAGATAGCGGCCGGACGCCACCGGATCGGGCGCGCCATCGGCCAAGGCAACAACAGGCTGGTCGCTGAGATAGAGGCGCTTCCACAAGCCGATGCCACGCCTGACGTTGAACGGGAACGCAAGCGAATTGCCCGGCGCCTTGCCGGCGACGGCGGGCAGCGTCTTCAGGAAGGCATAGAGATCGGCAACGTCCGACGGCTTCATGCGGGCGTAGGACGCGTAGGGAAAGGCCGGATAGAAATGCTCGCCGGACGGTGAAACGCCCTTGAGCATGGCGTTGGCAAGGTCCTCGACCGACCATGCACCGATGCCGTCCTTGGGGTCTTGCGAAATGTTGGGCGGGACAAAGGTGCCGAACGGCGTCTTGAGTTGAAGACCACCGACCAGTTGAAGCCGAGCATCGCCCTGCGAACCCGGCTTCGCGTGGCAGGAGGTGCAACCGCCGGCGTAGAAAATGCGCTTGCCCTTGGTCGCGTCGCCCGGGCCGAGTTGCGCCAGGGCCGTCGCGTCCAGCTTGACCGGTGCCGACAGCAGCCAACCACCGACCGCGCCGACGCTGCCCAGAATGAGGGCCGCGCCGACCAGCTTCTTCAGCCATGCCATGTCAGGCAATCAGCCCTTCTTGATCCTGTAACCCTGATGGCAGGCGCCGCAATCCGAACCGATGGCGCCGACTTGCGCTTTCAGCGCGTCGACATCGGCGGGAGCCGCCGCGACCGCGGCCTTGACGTTGGCGAGATACTTGTCCTCGGCGGCCTTGAAGCCGGCCGTGTCTTCCCAGATTTTCGGCCCCGCCGTGGTGTCGCCGGCATCGCTGCCTTTCGGGAACAAAGCGTCGACGTCGAACTTCTCGGCATTCACCTGCAGCGCCTGCAGCTGCGTCAGCACGGCAGTGGCATCAAAGGAGTCCTCGCCCTTGGCGACTTTCGCCAAGCCGCCGACGATCTTTCCGCGTTCCTTCATCAGAGCCTGCCGGTCGATGATCGGATCGGCAAAGGCCGCCGAACCGGCGAAGGCGAGCATTGAGATGGCGATGACAAGCTTTCTCATTCATTTGGCTCCGTGATGAAGGTATTTGGGACACGACGTTAACGGATGCGGCGGACGGAATATTCCCTGTCCTCGGATGGTTTTTTCCGGGCCTTCGCAGCCACTGATATCGATACGGAAAAAGAAAGGCCCCGGGATTGCCGGGGCCTTTCTGACTGTCGATCACTTCGCCTTTTCGTAAAGTTCCAGCACATGATCCCAGTTGATCAGGCTGTCGACGAAGGCCTCGAGATATTTCGGGCGGGCGTTGCGGTAGTCGATGTAATAGGAGTGTTCCCAGACGTCGACACCGAGGATCGGCGAGGCGCCATGAACGAGCGGGTTTTCGCCGTTCGGGGTCTTCGAGATCGCCAGCTTGCCGTCCTTGACCGAAACCCAGGCCCAGCCCGAACCGAACTGCGTCGTGCCGGCGGCGACAAAATCAGCCTTGAACTTGTCGTAGCCGCCGAGATCGCTGTCGAAGGCCTTCTGCAGCGCGCCCGGCAGCTTGTTGCCGCCGCCGCCCTTCTTCATCCACTTCCAGAAATGGATGTGATTGTAGTGCTGCGCGGCATTGTTGAAGAGACCTGCATTCTTGCCGAACGACTGCTTGACCACCTCTTCGACCGACAGATCACCCATTCCGGCATCGGCAGCCAGCTTGTTGCCATTGTCGACATAGGCCTTGTGATGCTTGTCGTGGTGATATTCCAGCGTCTCTTTCGACATGTAAGGCTGCAAGGCCTCATAGTCGTAGGGCAGAGCGGGCAATTCAAAAGCCATGGGTAGTACTCCCTCGTGGAAAAAATCCGGTATGGATACCGGATTAAGATAGGACTGGATTGAGCTGGAACAACTCCGGAAGTGAAGCGCCGGTTCCCTTTCTAAGCGGGTTCCGGAAAACTGTCACACGGTTTTCCTGCGGCGAAGCGCGCAGCGACAAAAAGGCCGAAGCGGCGCGTCAGCCGGCCGACGCCGAATGCGCCCAATCCCAATAGAGCTCGCGCGCCTTCTTGGCCACAGGGCCGGGTTGCAGATCGCGATCCTCGATGCGCGTGATCGGCACCACCTTGGAGTGGTTGCCGGTCGAGAAGATTTCGTCCGCTTCGAGGAAATCGCGCACCGACAGCGTCTTTTCCGTCGTCTTGAATCCGTACTCGCCCAGCAGCGTCATCGTGCGCGAGCGTGTGATGCCGGACAGGAAGGTGCCGTTCGGCGCCGGCGTCAGCACGTGGCCATCCTTGACCAGGAAGATGTTGGAGCTTCCGGTCTCTGCGACGTTGCCCAGCATGTCCAACACCAAAGCATTATCGAAGCCGCGCATCTTGGCTTCGAGGATGGCGCGGCCATTGTTGGGATAGAGGCACCCGGCCTTGGCGTTGGTCGGCATGGTTTCGATCGTCGGGCGCCGGAACGGCGATACCGTCACCGAAAACCCGGTCGGCGAGATCATCGGCGATTCATAAAGGCAGAGGCAAAAACGGGTCGAAGCAGGATCGGCCGGCACGCCCATGTAGCCGCCATGCTCGGCCCAGTACATCGGCCTGATATAGACCGCCGTCTTGCCGTCGAATTTCTTCAATCCGTCCCAGGTCAGCCCGACGATCTGTTCGGGCGACATGTTCGGCTTGAGGCCGAGCGCGATCGCCGAGGCGTTCACCCGCCTGGCGTGCAGGTCGAGGTCGGGCGCCACGCCCTCGAACCAGCGCGCCCCGTCGAACACGCTGGTGCCGAGCCACATGGCGTGGCTGCGCGGGCCCAGAATGGCGACATTGCCCTCGTACCAGTCGCCGTCGACGAAAGTCCATGTCGCGGATTGCGCCGCTGCCGCCAGTGTCATCGCGTTATCCCATTCCGATCAATCTTGTGTGACAACATTGGATGATGCTTTGGCCGCTGCCGTCAACGGGCATCGGGGAGTTTTGTTGAGGCCAGCGGGGCCGCGATGCAATCAAGGCTTGCACCTTGCCCCGCCTCGCCTCAAAACTGTCGCCATGCAATACGCCGCCTATGTTTTCGACGCCTACGGCACATTGTTCGACGTGCACGCCGCCGTGCGCCGGCATGCCGACCGGATCGGCCCGGACGGCCAGTTGCTGTCCGAAATCTGGCGCGCCAAGCAGCTCGAATATTCCTGGGTGCGCTCGCTGATGGGCGCCTATGCCGATTTCTGGCAACTGACCGAACAGGCGCTCGACTTCGCCTTGCGCAAGGTCCCCTCCGCCGATCCCGGCCTCAGGACAAAACTGCTGGAAGCCTACTGGCGGCTGGACTGCTACCCGGAGGTACCGGCCGTGCTGAAGGCGCTCAAGGCCTCTGGAGCCAGGCTGGCGATCCTCTCCAACGGCTCGCCCGAAATGCTGGAAGCGGCGGTCAAATCGGCCGCGCTCGACCATGTTCTGGACGACATCTATTCGGTCGATACGGTGCGGCGCTTCAAGACCGATCCGGCGGTCTACGACATGGTCGCCACCGGCTGGCGCCTCTATCCCGGCGCGGTGTCCTTCCAGTCCTCCAATCGCTGGGACATTGCCGGCGCCACCAAATTCGGCTTTCGCACCGTGTGGATCAACCGCTCCAACCAGCCCGAGGAATACCGGGACTTTCCGCCGGCCTTGATCCTGCCGACCCTCGAAGCGCTGGTCACCGCCTGAGCTGTCCAGCTGTGACCCTGGCGCAACAGTGGCGGCGCAGTCACAGCTTCGCCTTTGTTTGTCCACGTTCGGGCCAGAATCGGAACCGCCTATCGCCTCAGGTGTTGTCAGGCACCCGCATAGCGGCAAGCGTATTCACGCTTTGTTGCAATTTGAGTCCTAAAGAAGGCAGCCATGTCCATAGCCGAAATCGAATCCTATCGCCTGAGCCGTCGCGGCTTCCTCAACGCCGCAGCATTGGGCGCCGCATCGATCGCGGTTTCCGCATGCGCCACCACCGGGCCAGGACCGGTCGAGCCTCCGCAGCCAACCTATGTCGAGCCGCCGCTCGCCGACTATGCGTCGATGTACGCGGCTGTCAGCGATGGCGGCTTCGACCTGCCGGCCATCCCCTTCGACAGGATCGATCCACAGTTCCTACGCCAGATCGTTCCCGATCCGACCGGGCAGAAGCCCGGAACGATCGTCGTCGATACGACAGGCCATTTCCTCTATCTGGTTCGTCCGGGTGGCCAGGCCATCCGCTATGGCGTCGGCCTCGGCCGCGCCGGCTTCGAATGGTCAGGCGACGCCGTCGTCCAGTGGAAGCAGAAGTGGCCGAAATGGACGCCGCCGGATGAGATGATCGCCCGCCAGCCGGAATTGAAGCCATACAGCGCCGACAATGGCGGCATGCCCGGCGGGCTGAAGAACCCGCTCGGTGCCCGCGCGCTCTATCTCTTCCAGGGCAATGTGGACACGCTCTATCGCCTGCACGGCTCGCCGGAATGGAAGTCGATCGGCAAATCGGTGTCGTCGGGCTGCGTGCGCCTGATGAACCAGGACATCATCGACCTCTACGACCGCGTGCCGTCGAAAACCCCTGTCATCGTGACCAGCGACGCCAGCCAGCCGATGGCGGCGGCAGCGACGGCCAACCACAAGGCCATCCCGATCGACGCCGGCGTGCCGGACGGATCGGTGCTGCTCGGCCCAGTCAAGGCAGTGACGAACGCGATCTTCTGAGTTTGTCGAAGGAGCGGCGGACAGTCGCCGCTCCTTCCATGCATGTCGGTGCCGCAGCCTAAAACGATTTCAAGGGCGGTATCCGTCAGAGGCCAAGCGGGGCCCTGAAGGCCGCGAGTTCTTCGTCGGCGATCGAGACGACGTGCTGCGGCTCGGGATAAGTGCCGGTCTTCACATCGGAGATGAACTCGCGATAGGCGGCGATGCGCTCGCGCTGCAGTCGCTCATACTCGGCGGCGAAGTTGCGGTAGGTCTTGGCGTGGCGTGGCCTGTGGCCTGAGGTGTGGCCGAGTACGTCCTCGCTGAACAAATACTGCGCATCGGCATGCGGTCCGGCGCCCATGCCAAGCATGATCATCGGCGTGCTTCTGGTGATCAGTTCGGCAATCCGGTCCGGCACCACTTCCAGCTCGGCGCCGAAGCAGCCGATGGTTTCAAGGCGCTTGACGTGATCCCACACCGCACGCGCGCTCTCGGCCGTCCTGCCGACGGCCTTGAAACCGCCGGTCCAGGTGCATTGCGAAGGGATCAGGCCGACATGGGCGACGACCGGCACGGCGTTGTCGCACAGCGTCTTCTGGATATCTAGCGAGGCGGCGCAGTAGAAGCAGTCGCCGCCGATGCGCATGAAATGGTAGGCGGTTTTCAGATAGTCCTCCGCCGTAACCAGATTGCCGGCTGGGCCGTAGGGAAGCCCGACCTGCACGAAGCAGCGGCCGGCCGCCTCGCGCATCTCGGGCGAGAAGAAGCGGCCCTCGATCGAAAGCATGTCGACGCCGGCCGCGTCGGCCGCCGCCGCCTCTTCGAGCGAGGTGACGTAGAGCATGGAAATCTTCTGCCCGCGGCCCTTCATGGCGCGGATGTCGGCGACGGTGGGCCGGGTATTTTTGCTGACCATTTTGTTCCCTCAGATGGTGAAAGCTTCGCGGAAGGCTTGCAGGGCGGCCTCAGGATCGCCTGAGGCGAACGCCTCCATGCCCACCGGCCCGCGGTAGCCCATGTCCTTCAGCGCATGGGCGATACCCCGGTAATTGATCTCGCCGCTGCCGGGCTCCATGCGTCCGGGGACGTCGGCCACCTGGACCTCGCCGATCCAGGGCAGGCAGGCGCGGCACAGCTCGATCAAATTCCCTTCGCCAATCTGCGCATGGTAGAGGTCGAGGTTGAGACGCAGACCGGGCCGGTTGACATCAGACACTAGCGCTAACGTGTCTTCCGCTCGTCCAAACGGCACGCCGGGATGGTCGACCGGCAGGTTCAAATTCTCCAGCGTGAAGGTCACGCCTTCCGCCTCGGCGAGGTCGGCGATGCGGTTCAGCGTGTCGCGCGCCTTGAGCCACATGGCACCGGTGACAGCCTCGCAAGGAGTGACCGGCAGGCCGCCTTCGCCGAGCCCCGTGCCGTGCAGATTGAGCCGCGCGACGCCGAGACGCTTGCCGACCGCCACCGTCTCCTTCGCCGTCTTCAACAGTTCGGCAGCGCCCTCGTCATCGGAAAGCCTGCCGCTGAGGTAGCCGTTCATGATCGAGAAGGTCGCGCCGGATCTTTCCAGCATCGCTAGGTCATGGTCCGGCCAGTTCCAGAGGCCGACCTGGAAGCCCAACTCGGTGAGGCGCTCGACGCGCCATTCCATCGGCCGGTCGCGCCACAGCATCTCGACACAGGCCGCAAGGGTGAAGGTATCGGACATGTCAGACCTCGATGTACACGCGGCCATCCTCGACCTTCGTGTTGTAGGTTTTCAGGTTCACGCAGACCGGTGCGCGCAGCGCTTCGCCGGTCCGGTAATCGAACACGCCGCTGTGCTTCGGGCATTCGATCCTGTGTTCCATAACCAGCCCATCGCTCAGATGCACCTTTTCATGCGTGCACAGCCCGTCGGTGCAAAAGAATGCATCGTCGGGGCTGTGGTAGATGGCGAATGTCCGGCCCTCGTGATCAAAGCGGATGACGTCCTCTTCGTCGATGTCATCGGTCGCGCACGCATCAATCCATTTTGCCATTGTCACTTTGCCGTCTGTTCTTTGGTTGGTCGAAAAGGCGGCCGGCGGGATCCCGCCGGCCGCACCGGAAGATGCCGGGGAGGAGGAGATGGGCACCTTCGCTGATCATACATGGCTCGCACCGCGCGGCGCATGCCCGTCATCAGCCGCCGAGAAGCTCTCGATCTCGGCTTCGAGCTCGGCCATTTGCTCGCCGCCCGCCATCAGGTCGGTGATCGCCTCGCGGCTTTTCTCGCCCTTACGGAAGTCGGCGGCCTTGGAGCCTCTGATGAGCACGGCGAAGTCATCGCCGACGGTCAGCGCATGGACGACATTGTGGGTGATGAAGATCACCGCGATGCCCTTGCGGCGCGCCTGGAGCACGATGCGCAGCACATGCGCCGCCTCCTTGACGCCGAGCGCCGCTGTCGGCTCATCGAGGATCAGCACGCTGGCGCCGAAATGCACGGCGCGTGCGATCGCCAGCGCCTGGCGCTCGCCCCCGGACAGCCCGCCGACGAGGCGATCGCCGTCGTCGATGCGGGTGATGCCGAGCTGACGCATCTCGGTGACGGCGATCTCGTTGGCCCGCTTGCGGTCGTAGATGGTGAGCGGCCCCCAGCGCCGCGTCGGCTCGGCGCCAACGAAGAAGGACCGACCGATGCTCATCAGCGGGAACGTGCCGCCGAACTGGTGGACGGTGGCGATGCCATGGTCACTGGCATCGCGGGGGGTGTCGAAGGCGACCGATCTGCCGTCCATTTCCATCGTGCCCGATGTCGGGCGGTGGACGCCGGAGAGAATCTTGATCAGCGTAGACTTGCCGGCGCCGTTGTCGCCAAGCAGGCAAAGCACCTCGCCTCTGTAGACCTCGAGCGAGATGTCGTGGAGCACGTCGATCGGGCCGAACGACTTGTTGATTCCAGTCAGCCTGAGCAGAGGCGTGGTCATCGGCGTGCACTCAGTTTGGTGCGCGGCGCGTAGGTCAGGGCCATGGTGCGGAAGGTGTTGTTCATCAGCACGGCCGCCAGCAGCAGGACACCGATGATCAGGCTCGCCCAGTTGGCGTCGAAGCCGGTGTAGAAAATACCCTGGTTGACGATGGCGAAGGTCAGGGTGCCGAGCACGATGCCGACCACCGAACCGTAGCCACCAGTGAGCAGCACGCCGCCGATGACCACCGCGATGATCGAATTGAAAATGAAGGACTGCCCCGCGGCCACCTGGGCGCTGTTGTATAGGATGGCCTGCGACATGCCGACGAAGGAGGCGCACAGGCCGCTGCTCATGAACAGCGCTATGGTCACCCGGTCCGTCGGTATGCCGGCATTGCGAGCGCTGACGGCGTCACCGCCCATGGCCAGGATCCAGTTGCCGAACCGCGAGAAATTCAGAATGAAGCCGACGATCAGGATGGCGGCGATCCACCAGAACAGCGTCACCTCGAACTTGCCGCCGAGATAGTCGCCGAACAGGAGTTTGGCGATCGGCCCGCTCTTCAGCGCGACGCTGGTGCTGCCGGACAGGATGACCGAGAGGCCGAGTGTCAGGCCGGCCAACGCGAACAGCGTGGCCAAGGTGACGACGAAGGACGGCACCTTGGTGCGAATCACCAGCACGCCGTTGACGAAGCCGACGGCGAGCCCAAGGCCGAGCGCGGCGAGGATGCCAACGATGATCGGCAGGCCGTAATGGCCCGACAGGATGGCAATGGTCATCGAACTGGCGGGGACCATCGAACCGACGGAGAGATCGAGATGCCCGGCGATCATCAGCAACCCGATGGGAAGCGCGATGATGCCGAGTTCCGAGGCGACGTTGAGCCAGCTCGCGGCCCCCCCGGACGACATGAAGTTGGCGCCGCCGAAGATCGAGAAGAAAAACAGAACGGCGATCATGCCGATCAGCGAGCCGACTTCGGGCCGGCGTACGAGACTGCCGATCGAGGGCATCGAAGAGCGCTGAGAGAGCGGCGCGGTAGTTGCCGCGGCGAGTTGGTCGTGGGCTTGGGATGTCATCGAAATGTCCCTGGCTTGAACAATGGAGAGCCTGGCGCGGGGCAGATGATGTCCGGCCCTCGGATGGGCCGGACACCAATCCACGCAAGCTAGCGAGCGCCGGCTGCGGCACCAGCCATTGTCGCGTCGACATTGGCAGCGTCGACGATCCCCGGTCCGGTCAGCACCGGCTTGGTCGGCAGGTCCAGCCCATAGTTGGCGAAGCCGTTCAGCAGCGAGACCGCGAGATAGCCCTGCAGATAAGGCTGCTGGTCGACCGCGAACATCTGCGTGCCGGCCTTGATGCGCTGCAGGCCGGTCTCATCCATGTCGAAGGAAGCGAGCTTCACCTTGTCGCCGGCATTGGCCTGGCTGATGGCGTTGGCTGCGCTGTTGGCATCGCCGGCGCTGATGGTGATGACGCCGTCGATGGTGTTGTCCTTCAGCACGGCCGCCTTGATCGCCTCGGCGACCGCAGTCGGGTTGCCGAAGCTGGACGAGGGCAGCGGCAATTGGGTCGATTTGCCGCCGCTCTTGGTAATGGCGTCGGCAATGCCCTTGCAGCGGTCTTCGGTGTTGGTGGCACCCGGCAAAGTATTGACGCACAGCACGTTCTTGGAACCATGGCTGCCGTAGTAGGTGCCGCCGCCTAGACCTGCGGCGTATTCTTCATTGCCGACATAGTTCATGGCGCCGAGCCGCTTGGCCGCGTCCATGCCGCCGGAATTGTAGATGATGAGCGGAACTCCGGCGGCAACGACCTCCTTGAAGGCGTCGTCCATGGCCTCCGGCACCCAGTCGGGGCCGACAATGGCGCTCGGCTTTTGGCTGAGCGCGGTGCGGATCAGCTTGGCCGCATCGGGGCCGAGATTGTCGTAGTTCTGCGGACCGAGCCAGGTCACCGAGCCGCCGGTCAGTTCGGCGACCTTGCCGGCGTCGTCGGCGCCCTTCTTGACCTTCGACCAGAACGGATCGTCCGCCTTGCCGCCTATGACGAAGATCTTCGCCCCGTCTGCCATTGCCGACGTAGCCGATGTTGCCGCCACGCCCGCAAGCATGATCGCCGTCAGCAGTTTCGTGATCGCTTTCATTTCATTCCTCCCGGTTGCCGTCGTCAGACGGATTAGAAAAACAGCTGCTTCGTCGCTCCATGCGCGCCTCTCTCCCGATTGCGCGTCACGAATGCTTCGCCTCGGTGTTGCTCACACCCTGGCGTTCATGCGTTCTTTCTTTTTCTGGAAGCGGGCGTCCATCATGGCTTCACCCTCTCGGGTGCCGTCGTGCCAGGTGCCGAACCACTTATCGAGCGGGATCAACCCGTCGCCGCCATAGTTCACCTCGAAATATTTGTGGTGCAGGTAATGTGTGTAGGCATGGCTGTTGACGGCCGTGTCCTTAGTCACTTCCAGCTTGTCGAAGCCGAGATGGCCATTGACGGCGCCGAAGCCAGCAACATGCAGCTGGAACAGCGCGACGATCGGATTGGACGGGATAACGAGGTGCCAGAAGGCGACCGCGTGGTAGAGGAACCCTTCCACCGGATGCATCGACAGCGACGACCAGGGCGACGGGTTGATCGAATTGTGATGGACCGAATGGATCCAGCGATAGAGCGGTCCCCAGTGGATCAGCCGGTGAATAAAGAAGAAATGCACCTCGTGGATGGCCGGCGCGATGAGCACCAGTGCGGCGAGGTACACCGGATGATCCTGCCAGCCGACCCACGGCACGTAGCCATTGGCAAAGCACCAAAGGAAGATGACTTCGACCACGGTCCATAGCGGAATGGTGATGAAGAACGAGCGCAGGAAGTTGTCGAGGTTCTGGCTCTGGAACCAGAACACGTCGGACGGCGCGTCGGCGGGGAATTTGTGGTTGTATTTGAACCGCGTCGCCTGGGCGCGCTTGATGTAGTAGCGCAGCTCGAAGATGCCGTAGAAGACGAGGATCGCCGCGGCGTTGACGGCATAGAGCCACAGTGCCCAGCCCCAGCTGATCGTCTTCATCGTCTCTACGCTCGGCACGATATAGAACCAGTAGAGCAGCGCCGTGAACATGTGGAAGGCATTCCACGGCCAGATGTAGCCCGGCAACCACGCCAGGATCTTCGGCAGCCTGGGCGGCCAGTTCCATAACGGCGCGCCCTCGATGCGTCCGTTCGGCTTCCAGTCGCCGCGCTTGTCGCGCACGCCGTATTTGAGATCGTCCATGCAATTTCTCCACCCGCAATGCCGCACCCGCAACGCCTTGGAATGGGCCGCACGTGCGCGCTGCCTCACACCGTTTGAGAGCGGTGGGCGAAAACCTGTCTGCGCTGTGCTGCTGCTATCCCTGGGCTGGCGGTGCGTCCGCCTTGCTTTCTTTTGACGAGATAAACATCTTGATCCAAAATGAATCAAGAATAGAATTTTTGTTCCAAATTGATTGTGTCATTCATATCAATCTCGCATGGACAATGATATTTTTGTATCAGATGCGACAGGCTGATGAGATAAAATGGATCAGGGCAAGCGGCCAACGATCAAGGATGTAGCCGCCGAGGCGAATGTTTCGGTGGCCACCGTCAACCGGGTGCTGAGCGGCTCGGGCGCCGTTCGCCAGGGCATGCGAGAGCGTGTCCGGCTGGCGGCCGAGCAAATCGGTTTCTACGGCATGGGCGCGCTGCGCAGCCGCGTGGCGGCCGCCCGGCCGCGCTACCGGTTCGGTTTCCTGCTGCACCAGCCCGGCCGCGCCTTCTACCGCAACATGGCCGAGGCGCTGCGCCTGGCAACCGAAGCGGTGCCCGATTGCGAGATCGAGCTGCGCACGGAGTTTCTGGACGATCTGTCACCGCAGAATGTCGCATCGCGGATGCTGGCGCTCGGCGCCGAATGCGACGCCGTTGGCGTCGTCGCCGCGGTTCATCCCCTCGTCACCCAGGCGGTGGACACATTGCATGCCCGCAACGTGCCGGTCTTTGCGCTGATCTCGCAGATTTCGGCGACCGGGCATGTGCGCTATATCGGACTGGACAATTGGAAAGTCGGGCGCACCGCGGCCTGGGTGTTCGAGCATGTCTGCCGCGCACCCGGCAAGCTCGGCATCCTTGTCGGCAACCACCGCTATCGCTGCCAGGAGATGAACGAGAGTGGCTTTCGCTCCTATTTTCGCGAGCACGCGCCTGGCTTCACGCTGCTCGAGCCGCTGCTGACTTTCGAATCCAGCGCCATTGCGCAGGAGATGACCGAAAAGCTGCTGAACGAAAATCCGGACCTGTTTGGGCTTTATGTCGCCGGGGGTGGCATCACCGGCACTATTGCGGCCCTACGCTCCACCGGCAGGGCCGGAAGCCTCGTTGTTGTCGGCTATGAACTGATGGAGTCGACCCGCCCGGCGCTGCTCGACGGCACCCTGACCTTCATCATCTCGCACCCCCTCGCCCGCATTGCGCAAGAGACCTTGGCCGGCATGATCCGCGCTGTCTCAACACCGAACGAAGGCGGGAATTTTACAAACATCCTGCCCTTCGAGATCTACACCCGCGAAAACATCTAGCAGGTTGCGCCCGACTTGCTACCGGCCCTGGCGCGGCTCAGCGCCCTCTCGACAGGCTTCCCAAAATCCCGCGCACGATGGCGCGTCCGACCGACGAGCCGACCGAGCGCACCACGGACTTGATCGCGGCCTCCGCCACGGTCTGGCGATTGGAGGGGCGCGGCGCCGGCGCGCGGCGGCCACCGGACGGCGGTGCGGGATCGTCATTGCCGAAGCCCGGTATGGTCCAGCGCGAGCCGCCTGTGCCTGCCTGCTGCGCCTGCTGCTCGGCGTCCTGTGCGTCCTTGGCCTTTTTCTGCAGCATCTCGAAAGCCGATTCGCGGTCGATGACCTGGTCGTACTGGCCAGTGACCGGACTTTCCGCGATCAGCTTTTGCCGCTCGGCGGGGGTTATGGGTCCAAGCCGCGAGGATGGCGGCCGGATCAGCGTACGCTGCACCATGGACGGCACGCCCTTGGCCTCCAGCGTCGAGACCAGCGCCTCACCGGTGGCGAGCTGGGTGATGGTGGTGGCGCAGTCGAAATCGGGATTGGGGCGGAACGTTTCTGCCGCTGTCCGAACCGCCTGCTGCTCACGCGGCGTATAGGCGCGCAGCGCGTGCTGGACGCGGTTGCCGAGCTGGGCCAAGACCTTTTCCGGAATATCCAGGGGGTTCTGCGTGACGAAATAGACGCCGACGCCTTTCGAGCGGATCAGGCGGACCACCTGCTCGACGCGGTCGATCAGCACCTTCGGCGCCTCGTCGAACAAAAGATGCGCCTCGTCGAAGAAGAACACCAGCTTCGGCTGGTCGGGATCGCCGACCTCGGGCAGTTCCTCGAACAGTTCCGACATCAGCCAGAGCAGGAAGGTCGCGTAGAGCCGCGGATTCATCATCAGCTTGTCGGCGGCCAGCACGCTGACGGCGCCCCGGCCGTCACGCGTGGTGCGCATGATGTCGGAGATGCGCAGAGCCGGCTCGCCGAAGAAGTTAGCCGCGCCCTGTTGCTCCAGCACCAGCAGCGTGCGCTGGATGGCACCCACCGATGGCTTGGTGACATTGCCGTAGCGTGCGCTGATCTCCTCGGTGCGCTCGGCGATGTTGGCAAGCAAAGCCTGCAGGTCCTTGAGATCGAGAAGCAACAGGCCCTCTTCATCGGCAATGCGGAAGGCAATGTTCATGATGCCCTCCTGCGCGTCGGTCAGGTTCATCAGCCGCGACAGGAGAAGCGGTCCCATTTCAGAAATGGTCGCGCGGATGGGATGGCCCTGCTCTCCGAACAGGTCCCAGAAGATGACGGGGAATTCCTGGAAGTCGTAAGGGTCGAGCTTGACCTGCGCGGCCCGCTTGACCAGGAAATCCTGCGCCGTGCCCATCATCGCGATACCGGACAGGTCGCCCTTGATGTCGGCGCAAAACACCGGAACGCCGGCATTCGAAAAACCTTCAGCCAGGATCTGCAAGGTGACGGTCTTGCCGGTGCCGGTGGCACCGGTCACCAGGCCATGGCGATTCCCATATTGCAGCAGCAACTGCTCGGGGCGCTGATAGCTGTCGTCGGGCTTGCGGCTGGCGCCGATGAAAATACTGGTGTCGTCAGCCATATATCCGATCTCCGCAAACTGATAAGTCAAAAGCCAGCCTTTGCCCGAAGGTATAGTGAGGCTGTCGCACAGCGACAATGCCAATTGTCCAGAGCGGGGCCAATCGTCCCAATCAGGCCTGTCGTCGAAATCGGATTTTGGAACTTGCGGATTTTGCTGGTGTTTGGCAATCGTTCATGGTTCGTCCATTCAAGCCGACCTATATCTGATGGATCGAATTCAGGCTCGGGATGCGCATTGCGATAACCGACCGGGAACCGTAGAGTGAACCGCCCGGCTGGTGCGGCCATATGAACGAGGAAGATGGATGGGCGCCGGAGCCTTGACCAAGGATGTTGAACCAGTTGGCGCCGAGCGCCAGCGATGGCTGGCCCTGGCGGAAAAGGCACTGGCTGGCGCGTCCTTCGAGGAAAAGCTGGTTTCGCACACCGACGACGCCATCCGCATCGAGCCCCTTTATGACCGCGCGACCGGGGCCGAACCGCTCGTGCGCACGAATCCCCGGTCGCCCTGGATCGTCAGCCAACGCGTCGACGACCCCAACGTCGATCGCGCCAAGGCCCAGGTTCTGGACGATATCGCGCAGGGTGCGACAGGACTGTCGCTCGTCTTCGAAGGCGCCCCGAACGCTTTCGGCTACGGTCTGCCGAGAACCGCTCAGGCGCTGGAAACGGTGCTGGAGGGCGTGCCTCTCAATCGGATCCAGATTCGCATCGACACGCACCCGTGGAGCCGCCCGATGGCCGACTGGCTGGTGGCGTTCCTGAGCAAGCGCCGCTCCGATCCGGCAAAGCTCAACCTGTCCTTCGGCATCGACCCGGCGGCGATCCTTGCCGGCACCGGCCGGCTGCGCATGTCGATCGAAGCGCTGCAGGAATCGATGCCCCAGTCGCTGGCGCACTTCTTCTCGATGGGCGTTCCCGGTGTGCTGCTGGAAGCGGACGGTCGCGTTTTCCACAATGCCGGCGCCACGGAAGCGCAGGAACTCGGCATCATGCTGGCTTCGGCGGTCTCGTATCTCAGAATGTTCGAGAAGGCGCGGCAGCCGCTTGTCTATGCCGCGCCGCATATCGGCTTTGCGCTCAGCGTCGACCAGGACCAGTTCCTCTCCATGGCCAAGGTGCGGGCCTTGCGCAGGCTGTGGGCACGCGTGCAGGAAACCTGCTCGATCCCCAACTCCACGGCCAACATCCATGCCGAAACGTCATTCCGCATGATGACGGCGCTGGATCCCGAAACCAACATCCTGCGCACGACGATCAGTTGCTTCGCCGCGGCGGCGGGTGGAGCCGATTCGATCTCCATCCTGCCGCATACGATCGCGCACGGCCTGCCGGCGCCTTTTGCCCGCCGCGTCGCGCGCAACGCCCAGCTGATCATGGCCAATGAAAGCCATGTCGATCATGTCGCCGATCCCGCCTATGGGTCCGGCGCGGTCGAAGCGCTGACGGCGGACCTTTGCGAAGCCGCGTGGGCGGAGCTGCAGGCGATCGAGGCCGAAGGAGGCGTATTGTCGAGCCTTCGGGACGGACACATCCAACAGCGCGTTCGCGCCGCCGCCGCCCGGCGCGACGCAGCCTTCAAGGCCGGTGAGCGGGCCATCATCGGCACCACACTCTATCCGCAGAAAGGTGAACGCCCGGTCGAGACGCTGGATGCGGAGCAGCGGCCTGCCTTCACCGAAGGCGTCGTGCTGTGCGAAGCGCTGTTCCCGGCCCGCATCGACCAATCCATCGAGGCTGCCTCTTGATCCCGGATTTCAGTCAGGTCGGCTGGGCGCCGCCGCGCCGCGCGTCGGTCGAGGTCAAGGGCCAGCGGGTGACGCCGGAAGGGCTTGTCGTCAAGCATCTGTACAATCAGGGCGACCTCAAGGGTCTGCCGCATCTCGACACCTATCCAGGCTTGCCGCCCTTCGTGCGCGGCCCCTACCCGACCATGTATGTCCAGCAGCCGTGGACGATCCGGCAATATGCCGGCTTCTCCACGGCCGAGGAGTCCAACGCCTTTTACCGGCGCAATCTTGCCGCCGGCCAGAAAGGATTGTCGGTCGCCTTCGATCTCGCCACGCATCGCGGCTACGACAGCGACCACCCGCGCGTAGCCGGCGATGTCGGCATGGCGGGTGTCGCCATCGATTCCATCCTCGACATGCGGCAGCTCTTCGACGGCATTCCGCTCGGCGACATGACGGTGTCGATGACGATGAACGGCGCGGTGCTGCCGATCATGGCGCTTTACATCGTCGCGGCGGAAGAACAGGGCGTCGCGCAGAAGGATCTGGCAGGCACCATTCAGAACGACATTCTGAAGGAGTTCATGGTCCGCAACACCTACATCTACCCGCCAAAACCCTCGATGCGGATCGTGTCGGACATCTTCTCCTACACCTCGAAGAACATGCCGAAGTTCAATTCGATATCGATCTCCGGCTATCACATGCAGGAAGCCGGTGCGACGGCCGACCTGGAGCTCGCCTATACGATCGCCGACGGCATCGAATATGCCCGCGCCGGCGTCGCGGCGGGCCTCGACATCGACCGCTTCGCGCCGCGCCTGTCCTTCTTCTGGGCGATCGGCATGAACTTCTTCATGGAAGTGGCCAAGCTCAGGGCCGCCCGCCTGCTGTGGGCGACGCTGATGAAGAAGAATTTTGCGCCGAAGGACGAACGCTCGCTGTCGCTGCGCACCCATTGCCAGACGTCCGGCTGGTCGCTGACCGCGCAGGACCCCTACAACAACATCATCCGCACCATGATCGAGGCGATGGCGGCGACCCAGGGGCATACCCAGTCGCTGCACACCAACTCCTTCGACGAGGCGATGGCGCTGCCGACCGACCATTCGGCGCGCATCGCCCGCAACACGCAGCTCATCCTGCAGAAGGAATCCGGCACCACGCGCTTCATCGACCCGTGGGGCGGCTCGGCCTATCTCGAACGGCTGACCCACGATCTCGCGGCGCGCGCGCTGAGCCATATCGAAGAAGTCGAGGCTCTCGGCGGCATGGCCGCCGCGACCGAACAAGGCATTCCCAAGCTGCGCATCGAGGAAGCGGCGGCGCGCACGCAGGCGCGCATCGATTCGGGCGAGCAGATGCTGGTCGGCGTCAATGCGCATCGCCCCGAGACCGACATCGAGGTCGACGTACTGAAGATTGACAATGCCGAGGTCAGGGCCCGGCAATTGTCCAAGCTGCAACGGCTGAAGGGCACGCGCGATGTCGCTGCGGTGGAAAGCGCGCTCGATGCGCTGACGCGCGCCGCGCAAGGCAATGAGAACCTTCTGGAGTTCGCCATCCGCGCCGCGCGTGCGAATGCGACCGTCGGCGAGATCTCGTTCGCGCTGGAACGGGCCTTTGGCCGCCACGTCGCTACGGTGCAGACCATTTCCGGCGTCTATCGCAAGGCGCTTGGCGACAGCCCCGTGGTCGACGGGCTGCAGGACAAGATTAGCGCTTTCGAGAAGAAAAATGGCGGCAAGCCGCGCATCCTCGTTGCCAAGATGGGACAGGACGGCCACGACCGCGGGCAAAAGGTGATCGCCACCGCCTTCGCCGATCTCGGCTTCGACGTCACCGTCGGCGCGATGTTCCAGACGCCGGAAGAGATCGCCAAATTGGCCGTCCAGCATGACGTCCATATCATCGGCGCCTCATCGCTGGCGGCGGGACACCTGACGCTGATCCCCGAATTGCGCGACGCGCTGAAGAAACTCGGTCGGGGAGACATGCTGATCGTGGCCGGCGGCGTCATCCCGCCGCAGGATTATGATGCGGTGCTACAAGCCGGCGCGGCTGAAATCTTCCCGCCGGGCACGGTCATTCCGGAAGCGGCGGACCGGCTGATGGATAGGCTGCTGGCAGCCAACTAGGCTATGCTGCTCTAACTGTCCGACAGCTTGACGATTTCCCATTCCTTGCCGTTGACCACGGCCACGTCGCCGACCTTCTTGCCGAACAGCGCGACCGCCATGGGCGAAACATGCGAAATGCTGCCCTTGGTGGGATCGGCCTCGTCCTCGCCGACGATCTTCCAATGCACCTTCTTGCCATCGTCGCCTTCCAGCGTGACGCCCATGCCGAAGCGGACGACGTCGCTGCCGGGCTCCGGCACGGACAGTTCGGCGTTTTCGCGCCGCGCCGTCCAGTAGCGCAGATCGCGTGACACCACCGCGATGCGCTCGCGGTCTGCCTTCCTCTCGGCTTTCGCCAGAACGTCGCGCAGATCGGCCAGATTCTCCTCGATCTGCGCCAGGCCGCGTTCCGTCACAAGGTTGCGGTGCGTGCTGATCGGCCGCTCGCCGACGCCGGCAATGGCATTCTCGCTGTCTTCTTCGCGGGTAAAAGCTCTGCTCATTGCCTGAACCTAGGCCTCGAGCGGCTGCTCGACAAGTCATTGTGAAAAGGAACGGAACGTTTGGCACGATTCCTGCGACGTCAGGTTGAACGCTGGGATTCTGTGCCGATGTTGAACAGACGAACGCTGCTAACCGGAACCGCCGGCTTTGCCGTTGTGGGCCTTGCGCTCGGCAAAGCGGCGGCCGCCGGCCTGACCGGTATCGAAAAAGCCTCGATGCGCGGTTCCATCAATGCCACCGAACTCGGCGTACAGCCCGGCACATTCGACGACCAGAGCAAGGCCTTCGCCAAGCTGCTGCGCGACGCGAACAGCCGGGACATGCCGGTGTTCCTGCCGGCGGGCACCTATGTGGTGTCCAATCTCTCGCTGCCCAGCCGCGTGCGCCTTTCCGGCGTGCCGGGCGCGACGCGGATCGTCTATGGCGGCGACGGCCATCTCTTCATGGCCGAACAGGCCGACCATATCGAACTGAGCGGGCTGGTCTTCGACGGTTCGAACCGCTCGATGGGCGACTATGCGCAAGGGCTGCTCGATCTGCGCCGGGTCGGCCATCTCGTCGTCGACAATTGCCAGATAACCGGCAGCGGCAAGAACGGGCTGGCGCTGGAACATGCGACAGGCCGCATCGAACGCTCCGACATATCGGGCGCGGCGGACGCCGGCATCTATTCGGTCGAGGCGGCCGGACTGACGATATCAGGCAACACGGTCTCCGACTGCGCCAATGGCGGCATCCTCGTGCATCGCTGGCAGGCGGCCGAAGACGGCACGATGGTGACCGGCAACCGTGTCGAACGCATCGCCGCGCGCAGCGGCGGGACCGGCCAGAACGGCAATGGCATCAACGCCTTCCGCGCCGGCAACGTCATCATTTCGGGCAATGTCGTCTCGGATTGCGCTTTTTCGGCGATCCGCGCCAACAGCTCCAGCAATCTGCAGATTTCCGGCAATACCTGTTCGCGCTCGGGCGAGACTGCGGTCTATTCCGAATTCTCGTTCGAGGGTGCGGTTATCAGCAACAACATGGTCGATGGCGCGGCCAACGGCATCTCGATCGTCAACTTCAACGAAGGCGGCCGCATGGGTGTCTGCTCCGGCAACATCGTGCGCAATCTGTCGACCAGCGGCCCCTACACGGCCGATCCGCCCGGCTTCGGCGTCGGCATCGGCGTCGAGGCAGACACCATCGCTTCCAACAACGTCATCGAGAACGCGCCGCTCTACGGCATGTCGATCGGCTGGGGACCGTATCTGCGCAATGTCGTGGCCACCGGCAACATCATCCGAAAGGCCGGCACAGGCATCGTCGTCAGCGTGGTCGAGGGTGCGGGCACGGCCGTCATCTCCGACAACGTCATCGACGGCGCGGTGAACGGCGCCGTCATCGGCCAGCGCTGGGCCGAGCCGGTAACAGCCGACCTGACCCAGTTAAGCAGCAGCGGTTTTGCGCATTTGACCGTTGAGCGCAACCGCGTCAGTTGAGGGCGGCAGTCGGCCTCACCGCGCCTACCTTGGCTCCGATCCGGCTTTGGATCGGCGCGTTTGCCAGTTCAGTGAGCTTCGCCGCCAGGGCCTGGTCCGCGCGCAGCAGCTTGGCGAGGACGGCGGCGACCATGGCTTCACTGGCGCGGTGGGCGCCATCATCGCATTTGAGCGCGATACCGAGGCCAAGCTCCGGAATTGCGGCACAATGGACACCTTCGGCGCCGCCTTTCGCAAAGATCCGCCCAGGTGCTGCTTCCATCAGCGCGACGTCTTCGCGGCCGGTGCCGGCGACATAGAAGGGTTCTGCCATACAGGCCGCCAGCAGCCGCTTTGCCGCCTTGGCCCGCTCGGGGCCGAAACCATTTGTCGTGGCCATGCGGGCAAAGCCGAGCGCGAAGCTCCTGAGCGGCACCGCATAGGTCGGGATCGAGCAGCCGTCGGTCGCCCGCTCATCAGCGCCATGGACGGCACCTGTGACCGACTGCATCGCGTCGCGCACCATCTCTTGCAGTGCGTGCCCCGCCTTGACGTAGCCACTGTGCGCAATGCCGGAATGGACGCAGGTGCAGAGGAAGCCGGAATGTTTTCCTGAACAGTTGTTGTGCAGCGCATTGGGCAAATCGCCGGTGCGGGCGAGTGCAATCTCGGCAGCATGGTTTGAAGGCCAATGCGCGCCGCATTCGAGCGCTGACCCATCGAGCCCGGCCCTGGCCAGCATGGATCGCGCCAGTTCGACATGCGCCGGTTCGCCCGAATGCGACGCGCAGGCCAGCGCCAGCTCACGGTTGCCGAAACCATAGACGTCGGCAGCACCGGTTTCCACCAGCGGCAAGGCCTGGATTGCCTTGACCGCCGAGCGCGGGAACACCGGCTTCGAGGTGTCGCCAATCTCCAGGACCGGTTTGCCGTCGGCATCGAAGACCGCGACAGCCCCGCGATGCGCGCTCTCGACGATCGCGCCGCGCAGAACCTCGATCAGAACCGGATTTGCCATGCCACCTCCAACGAATGTTGGGGGGCGGTTTACCTGATCCGGTCGAGAATGGAAACGTAGTTGGCGACCGCGGCCCCACCCATGTTGAAGATGCCGCCAAGCTTCGCACCCGGCACCTGGATGCCGCCGGCTTCGCCGACAAGCTGCATGGCGGTCAAGACATGCATGGAGACACCGGTGGCGCCGATCGGGTGGCCCTTGGCCTTCAGCCCGCCGGAGGGATTGACCGGCAGGCGGCCGTCCTTGGCCGTCGTGCCATCAAGCGCCAGCTTCGCGCCCTCGCCGGGCTTGGCCAGGCCCATCGCCTCGTATTCGATCAGTTCGGCAATGGTGAAGCAGTCATGCGTCTCGACAAAAGACAGGTCGTTGAGCGTCACGCCGGCGTTCTTCAGCGCGCGGGTCCAGGCCTGCTCGCAGCCCTCGAAAGCCAGGATATCGCGCTTCGACATCGGCAGGAAATCCTGCACATGCTCGTTGGCGCGGAAGGCGACGGCGCGGCGCATCTTCAGCGCGGTTGCCGTGTCGGCAAGGATAAGGGCGGCGGCGCCGTCTGAAACCAGTGAGCAGTCGGTGCGCTTGAGAGGACCGGCGACGAAGGGGTTCTTCTCGCTCTCCTGCCGGCAGAAATCATAGCCGAAATCCTTGCGCATCTGCGCATAGGGATTGTCGACGCCGTTCTTGTGGTTCTTGGCGGCGATCATGGCGAGCGCATCGGACTGGTCGCCATAACGCTGGAAATAGGCCTGTGCGATCTTGCCGAAGACACCGGCGAAGCCAGCGGGTGTCTCGCCGTCTTCAGGCAGATAGGACGCTTTCAGCAGGTTCTTGCCGATCTCGGGTCCGGGCGTCGTTGTCATCTGCTCGGCGCCGACCACCAGCACGATGCGGGCAACGTTGGCGTCGATTGCACGGATGCCTTGCCGGACCGCCGCCGATCCCGTCGCGCAAGCATTCTCGACTCGCGTTGCCGGCTTGAAGCGCAGCCGGTCGTCGGCCTGCAGCACCAGGCTCGCGGTGAAATCCTGCGCAGAGAAGCCGGCGTTGAAATGGCCAAGCACGATCTCGTCGACCTCGTCCGGACCGATGCCGGCATGGTCGAGCGCATCCGTCGCGACCTTGACGATCAGGTTTTCGAGCGTCTCGCCCTCAAGCTTGCCGAAGCGCGAATGCGCCCAGCCAACGATGCATGCGGTCATGGCGGTCTCCATCCTTGGCGCCAGCCTAGCATACCGGGCTCATGGCGCACTTCGCCTTTATTGTTCAAAGATAAACATTCTCGCCCAGACCGGGAAGGGCCGGAACAGGACAATCGCTTGGTACAGGTCGCGCTCACGTCGATTTTTTGTTGATTGACCCGTCAATAAAAAATAATCTCCGCGCAAAGATCGGAAACAGCATGCCAAAAGTCGGAATGGAGCCACTGCGCCGCAAGGCGCTCATCGACGCGACGATCTCGGCGATCGGCGAGCGCGGCTCGCTTGACGTGACCATGTCCGAGATCGCCGGGCGCGCCGGTGTGTCCTCGGCCCTTGCCCATCACTATTTCGGCGCCAAGGACGAATTGCTGTTCGCGACGATGCGGCACATCCTCGCCGAACTGGCCATCGACATGCGCCGCGCCCTGCAATCCGCCAGGTCCCCGCGCGAACGCGTTTCCGCCGTGGTCGCCGTCAACTTCTCCGACATCCAGTTCCAGGCCGAAACCATCGCCGCCTGGCTTGCCTTCTACGTCGAGGCGCAGAAATCATCGGCGTTGCGCCGATTGCTCAAGATCTATGCGCGGCGGCTGCATTCGAACCTGATGAGCGGGCTGACCGGCATCCTGCCCAGGGCCGAGGCCGACCGCGCCGCCGAAGCGACAGCGGCGATGATCGACGGGCTCTACATCAGGCGTGCGCTGAAGGATGGCGTGCCCAACGCCGCGACCGCGATCGCGCTGGTCGAGGACTATCTCGAAACCAAACTCGGCGAGCGGCAAAAACAGTGACAGCGAAGCGACCCAATTTCCTGATCGTCATGGTCGATCAGCTCAACGGGACCTTTTTCCCCGATGGGCCCGCGGATTTTCTGCATGCGCCAAACCTCAAAGCGCTCGCGGCGCGGTCGGCACGTTTCAGGAACAATTACACCGCCTCGCCGCTCTGCGCGCCAGGCCGCGCCTCGTTCATGAGCGGCCAGCTGCCGTCGCGCACCGAGGTCTATGACAACGCCGCCGAATTCGCCTCGTCGATCCCGACCTTTGCCCATCATCTGCGCGCCGACGGCTATCACACCGTGCTGTCGGGCAAGATGCATTTCGTCGGACCGGACCAGTTGCACGGCTTCGAGGAGCGGCTGACCACCGACATCTATCCCGCCGATTTCGGCTGGACGCCGGACTACCGCAAGCCCGGCGAGCGCATCGACTGGTGGTATCACAATCTGGGCTCGGTGACCGGCGCCGGCGTCGCCGAAATCTCGAACCAGATGGAATACGACGACGAAGTCGCCTTCCACGCGGTGCAAAAACTCTACGATTTCGCGCGCATCTCCGACGATGCGGCGCACCGGCCCTGGTGCCTGACGGTTTCCTTCACCCATCCGCACGATCCCTATGTGGCGCGGCGGCAGTACTGGGATCTCTATGGGGATTGCCCGGCGCTGGAACCCGAAGTGGGTTTCATCCCCTATGACAGCCAGGACCCGCATTCGCAGCGGCTCTACAAGGCGTCCGACTACGACAGTTTCGACATCACGGCAGAACAAATCCGCCGCTCGCGGCGCGGCTATTTCGCCAACATCTCCTATCTCGACGACAAGGTCGGCGAACTGCTGTCGGTGCTGGAACGCACGCGCATGCTCGACGACACGATCATCCTGTTCTGCTCAGACCATGGCGACATGCTCGGCGAGCGCGGCCTGTGGTTCAAGATGTGCTTCTTCGAGGGCTCGGCGCGGGTGCCGCTGATGATCGCCGGCAAGGACATTTCCGCCGGCCTGATCGAGGCGCCGGTCTCCAATCTCGACGTGACGCCGACGCTGTGCGATCTCGCCGGCATCGACATGAGTGCGATCGCGCCATGGACCGACGGCCAGTCGCTGCTGCCGCTGCTGAATGGCAAGCCGCGCACCGCGCCGGTGCTGATGGAATACGCCGCCGAGGGCTCCAACGCACCGTTGGTGGCGATCCGCGAAGGCCGCTACAAGTTCGTCCATTGCGAGATCGATCCGCCGCAACTCTATGATATCGAAGCCGACCCGCATGAATTGAGCAATCTTGCCGCCGATCCGGCACATGCCGATCTGGTGACGGCTTTCCTGGAAAAGCTGCGCGCACGCTGGGACATGGCAGCTTTCGATGCCGCAGTGCGCGCCAGCCAGGCGCGGCGCTGGGTGGTCTACCCGGCGCTGCGCAACGGCACGCACTACCCCTGGGAATTCCAGCCGCTGCAGAAGGCCTCGGAACGCTACATGCGCAACCACATGGATCTCAACGTGCTCGAAGAGCAAAAACGCTTTCCGCGAGGCGAATGATGGCAGGCCTTCTCGTCCCTTCGCTGGCCCATCTCAAACAGGCCTATGCCGTCACCTCCAGGGCGACGCAGATCACGCCGCTGCTGGAATCGACCGCACTGGCCAGGGAGACCGGTGCTGCCCGTGTTTTCGTCAAGCCGGAATCGCTGCAATGGGCCGGATCCTTCAAGATACGGGGCGCCTATTGGCGGCTGAAGCGGCTGTCCGCCGACGAGGCGAGGAACGGCGTCGTCGCCTATTCCTCCGGCAACTTCGCGCAAGGCCTGGCGGCCGCCGGCCAGGCGCTCGGCATTCCCGTCACCATCGTCATGCCGATCGATGCGCCGGCCGCCAAGCGTGACGCGACGGCGGGCTATGGCGCGCGCGTGGTGCTGACCGATCACGGCGAGCGCGCGCGCGAAGAGGTCGCCGCCGCCAAGGCGCGCGAGATCGCGGAAACGGAAGGGCTGGCCCTGCTGCATCCCTTCGACGATCCGGAGATCGTCGCTGGCCAGGCTGGCGCCGGCCTTGAAGCGCTCGACCAGCTTGAGGCCAAGGACGCCAGCGCCGACCTGCTGTTCTGCTCGGTCGGCGGCGGCGGGCTGATCGGCGGCGTTTCGCTCGCCTTCCACTATCTGTCGCCGGCGACAGAGATCATCGGCGTCGAGCCCGAAGGTTTTGATGGCATGGGCTCGTCGCTGGCGCATGGCAGCATCGAGACCATGCCGATAGGCCCGAAGTCGATCTGCGACGGGCTGATGTCGCGACGGCCGGGCGACGCGCCGTTCGCGGCGGTCAAGACCGCAGGTGTTCGCGGCATCACCGTCGACGATCAATCGGTGCGGCGTGCCATGCGGAACGCCTTCGAGCGGATGAAGCTGGTGCTGGAGCCGTCCGGGGCTGCGTCGCTGGCGGCGCTGCTCGGCGGCAAGGTGGACGTGGCGGGTAAGACCGTCCTTGTTGTGGCTACCGGCGGCAATGTCTCGCTCGCCGATTTTATGGCGCATATGAACCATGCTTGAAGCGGATTTCGTTATCATCGGCTCCGGCTCGGCCGGCTCGGCCATGGCCTATCGCCTGTCGGAAGATGGCAAGCATTCGGTCATCGTCATCGAATACGGCGGCAGCGATATCGGGCCGCTGATCCAGATGCCGTCGGCGCTGTCGATCCCGCTCAATATGAGCCTCTACGACTGGGGTTTCGCCAGCGAGCCGGAACCGCATCTCGGCGGCCGCGTCCTTGCGACGCCGCGTGGCAAGGTGATCGGTGGCTCGTCCTCGATCAACGGCATGGTCTATGTGCGCGGCCATGCCCGCGACTTCGATCATTGGGCCGAAGAGGGTGCAACGGGTTGGGGCTTCGCCGACGTGCTCCCCTACTTCAAGCGCATGGAGGACAATGACGGCGGCGAGGACGGCTGGCGCGGACATGGCGGGCCGCTGCATGTGCAGCGCGGTTCGCGTAAAAATCCGCTCTACGGCGCCTTCGTCGAAGCCGGCCGTCAGGCCGGGTTCGAGCTGACCGACGACTACAACGGCTCCAAGCAGGAAGGTTTCGGGCCGATGGAGCAGACCATAAGCGGTGGCCGCCGCTGGTCGGCTGCGTCAGCCTATCTGAAGCCGGCGCTCAAGCGGAAAAACGTGAGTCTGGTCAAGGGCTTTGCCCGTCGGGTGATCATCGAGAATCAACGCGCCATCGGCGTCGAGATCGAGGCTCACAAACAGATTCAGGTCGTTAAGGCGCGACGTGAGGTGATCGTTGCCGCATCGTCGATCAACTCGCCCAAGATCCTGATGCTGTCCGGCATCGGACCGGCCGAGCATTTGCGCGAAAACGGCATTGCCGTGGTGGCCGACCGGCCCGGCGTCGGCCGTAACCTGCAGGACCATATGGAACTCTACATCCAGCAGGAATCGACCAAGCCGATCACGCTGAATTCGGTGCTCAATCCATTCTCGAAAGCGCTGATCGGCGCGCAGTGGCTGTTCTTCAAGTCGGGCCTCGGCGCGACCAACCATTTCGAGGCGGCGGCCTTCGTGCGCTCACGCGCCGGCGTCGACTATCCAGACATCCAGTATCATTTCATCCCGGCGGCGGTGCGCTATGACGGCAAGGCGGCGGCGAAGTCGCACGGCTTCCAGGCGCATGTCGGACCGATGCGGTCGAAATCGCGCGGCGCGGTGACGCTGCGTTCGCCGGACCCGAAGGCAAAGCCGGTGATCCGGTTCAACTACATGTCGCATCCGGACGACTGGACCGAGTTCCGCCACTGCATCCGGCTGACTCGCGAAATCTTCGGCCAGTCGGCGTTCGACGCTTTTCGCGGCCAGGAAATCTCGCCGGGCAGCCATGTGCAGTCGGACGATGATCTTGACGTCTTCATCCGCGACCATGCCGAGAGCGCCTACCACCCCTGCGGCACCTGCAAGATGGGCCGCGCCGACGACGTGATGAGTGTTGTCGATCCGGAATGCCGGGTCATCGGCGTCGACGGGCTGCGGGTCGCCGATTCCTCGATTTTCCCGCGCGTCACCAACGGCAATCTCAATGCGCCGTCGATCATGACCGGCGAGAAGGCGTCCGACCACATCCTTGGCCGCACGCCGCTGGCGCCGTCCAACCAGGAGCCATGGATCAATCCGCGCTGGCAGGTGTCGGACAGATAGAGCATGATCCACCTGTCAGATTGAGCCGTCCCTAGATTGAGCCGTCCTTTTTGGGGCGCAGACATTCGGAGACTACCCATGCGCGCCCAGCCCACGGCATCGCACTATGTTAACGGACGCTACATCGACGACGAGCAAGGGGCGCCGCTGCCGGTCATCTATCCGGCCACCGGCGAGACCATCGCCATGCTGCGTTCGGCGACGCCGAATGTGCTGGAACTCGCCGTCGAGGCCGCGCGGGCCGCGCAGCCGGCCTGGGCGCGGCTGAAGCCGGTCGAGCGCGGACGCATCCTGCGCCGGGCCGCCGACATCCTGCGTGCCCGCAATGCCGATCTCGCCCGCATCGAGACGCTCGACACCGGCAAGGCGATCCAGGAAACGCTGGTGGCGGACGCACCATCGGCCGCGGACTGCCTTGAATATTTCGGCGGCGCGGTCGCCGCCTACAATGGCGAGGCCGTCGATCTCGGCGGGCCCTTCGCCTACACGCGGCGCGAGGCGCTTGGCGTCTGCGTCGGCATTGGCGCCTGGAACTATCCGATCCAGATCGCCGGCTGGAAATCGGCACCGGCGCTCGCCATGGGCAACGCCATGGTGTTCAAGCCGTCGGAAAACACGCCGCTTTCGGCACTGGCGCTGGCCGAAATCTACAGCGAGGCCGGCCTGCCCGACGGGCTGTTCAACGTCGTGCAGGGCTATGGCGACGTTGGCGCGGGCCTTGTCGGCCACGATGTCGTCGCCAAGGTCTCGGTCACCGGCTCGGTGCCGACCGGGCGCAAGGTGCTGTCGCTTGCCGGTTCGAAGATGAAGCACGCGACGATGGAGCTCGGCGGCAAGTCGCCGCTGATCGTCTTCGACGATGCCGACATCGAAAACGCCATTGGCGGCGCCATGCTCGGCAATTTTTACTCCACCGGCCAGATCTGCTCTAACGGCACGCGGGTCTTCGTGCAGAGCGGCATTCATGACCGCTTCGTCGAGCGGCTGGTCGAGCGGACGAAGAAAATCCGCATCGGCGACCCGCTCGATCCCGAAACGCAGATGGGACCGCTGGTCTCCAAGGCACAGCATGAAAAGGTCGTCGGCTATATCGCGGTCGGCAAGCAGGATGGCGCTGTTCTGGCCTGTGGTGGCAACGTGCCTTCGCTGCAGGGTTTCCAGGGCGGCTTCTTCGTCGAACCGACGGTGTTCACCGGTGTCACCGACACGATGCGCATCGCCCGCGAGGAGATTTTCGGACCTGTCATGAGCGTGCTGAAATTCGACGGCGAGGACGAGGTGATTGACCGCGCCAACGACACCGAATTCGGCCTCGCCGCCGGTGTCTTTACCCGCGACCTGCCGCGCGCCCACCGCGTCATCGCCGAATTGCAGGCCGGCACCTGCTGGATCAATGCCTATAATCTCACGCCGGTGGAAATCCCCTTCGGCGGCTTCAAGCAGTCCGGCATCGGCCGCGAGAATTCGCTGGCGGCATTGGCGCTCTATTCGCAGCTGAAATCGATCTATGTCGAGACTGGGGACGTGGCGAGCCCTTATTGAGCCGAACCTAGACCGCCTTCTTCGCCGTCCCATCCAGATACTGCGTCAGGGCGGAGACCAGATGATAGAAGATGCTGGCCGGCACGTCGGCCGCCAGCGAACGGCCGCGTTCGTCGACGCGATCGATCCAGAGGCCCAGCGGCGCCGGGTCGATGTGCCAGCGGAAAAGCCGGCCGACACGGGCTTCGATCTCGGGCTTCAGGTCGGGACCACCTGAGCCGTCCAACGCGATCGCCGCCTTGATGGCTTCGGCCTGCGGCCAGCTGCGCGAGATCAGGTCGAGCGGCAGGCCCTGCCTGGACACGGCGCCATAGGCAAGGCCGGTGGCCCGGTTGAGGCCGTTGGCGATGGCCGAAGCGTAAAGTTTCCTGGCGAAGCCGCTCAGTTCGGCCTGGCCGCTGCGTTCGGCGAAATCGACCAGGAGCGAAGCCCATTCGAAATGATGGCCTGGCTCGGTCCAGCCCCCTTTTTCGCCGGCGGCCGGTTTCCATTCGGCATCGAAATATTCGCCGAGCGTCCAGCTCTCGGCGTCGAAGAAATGGCTGCGGAAGAGGTCGATGATGCGAGCCGCGCGGCGCAGATGGGCGCGCTCGCCGGTCGCCTGATACCAGGCGAGGAAGGCCTCCAGCAAATGCATGTGTGGGTTTGAGCGCCGCGCACCCTCTCCGTCCGATGTCTCGAGGAAGCCGGTCATGCGGCTGTCCTCGAGATGTGCGTCGAGGAAGGCAAAGGTTTCCTCACCGAGCCGCAAGGCATCGGGATTGCCCGACATATGCGCATGCGCCAGCGCCAAGAGCACGCAGGAATGATCGTAGGCGTCTTCCGTGGCGTCGGCGACAGCACCGTCGACGTTCAGCGTGCGCACCCAACCGCCGCGTTCGGTGCGGCCCTTCCCTGCCATGAAGTCGATGCCATGCGCGATCAGACGCTCGGCCGGGCCAGTCCAGCCGCGCTCCTTGGCAACCGCAAAGGCATAGACCTGACGGGCCTGCGTGCGCATGCGCTTCGGCTTCATCAGCGGGGAACCGTCGAAGCCAAGCGCTTCATGGAAGCCGCCATGGCGCTCGTCGACGCCGGATGTCGACCACAGCGGCAAGGTTTCCTGGAACAGCCAGTGGTGCACGCGCCGCCGCCAGGCGCCGCTTTCGATGACGCGATTGTGCGCCGGGGTGAACCGGGTTTCCAGCCGGCCCGATTTCTCGAGCTGCTCGACCACCTTCTTGACATGCTGGCTGTGGCTGACCGGGGCGACGAAAGTGGCATCGGCCGTCGAAACGATGGCGACGTCCTTCATGCCGATCGCCGACAAGAGGCGCCCTTCGCTGCGGATGTAGGAGTTTTCGCAATCGATGGCGACGACATCGCCGACAATGACATTGCCCTGGTCGTCGGCAGGGCCGACATCGAGCAGCGACTGCCAGGAGCCGAGATCGTTCCAGCGGAAACCGGCGGGCACCATAGCGATGTCCCGCGCCCGCTCCATGATGGCATAGTCGATCGAATTGGACGGGATGGCCGCGTAGAGCTCGAGCGGCATGTAGAGGCCGGACAGATCCGATGTCGCCGCCTTGTAAGCGGCTTCGGTTGCCTGCCAGATGTCCGGCTGGAACACGGCGAAAGCGTCGCGCATGGCAGCGGCGCGAAACAGGAAGATGCCGGTGTTCCAATAGAAGTTTCCGGCTTCGAGATAACCCTGCGCGGTCGCCAGGTCCGGCTTTTCGACGAAGCGCGAAACGTCTGATACCCCGCCCTTCTCGGCGGAGACCTCGATATAGCCATAGCCGGTTTCGGGTTGCGTCGGCTTGATGCCGAACACAACGAGCCGGCCGGCGCGCGCCGCCTCGGCGCCTGCCTCGACGCTCTGCCAGAATTGCCCTGCCGTCGATATTTCGTGATCCGACGGCACCACCAGCACCAGGCTGTCGCCGAATTCGGACAAGGTGCGCAGCGTTGCAAGGGCCACCGCCGCGGCGGTGTTGCGCCCTGTGGGCTCGAACAGCGGACCGCCGCCGGCAAGATCGAGGCCGGCGAGATCGGCATGGACGCGGTCGGCGTGGCGCTCCGAAGCGATCAGGAAGATCGGAGTTTGACCGTCGGGCCTTGCCGCCAGGCGGCGCAAGGTCTTGGCCAGCATGGAGCCATCACCCGAAAAATCGTGAAACTGCTTCGGATTGTCCTCGCGCGACAATGGCCAGAGCCGCGAGCCGACGCCGCCGCTCATGACAAAACTGACGATGCGCTGACTCATTGGGGTCTCGCTGAGAAGTGGGTCGGAGGTAGCAGACATGCTTAAGCCGTGTTCGCCCGATTGGAAATCCGCTCGACCGCCAGGTCGATGAAGGCCTTAACCAGGGGTGAAAGGTGCCGGCTGCTGGGAAAGAGAACGTGCAGGCCGCCGGCCGGCGTCGTGTAGCCGTCGAGAACGCGCCGCAACCGCCCCTCGTTGATCAGCCCGTCGGCCATCGGCTGGGGCAATTGGGCGATGCCGAAACCCGCGAGCGCGGCCGCCACCACCGCCTGCATCTCATTGGCGGCGAATCGCCCGGCGACCACGACAGTTTCCTGGCCCTGTGGTCCATCCAGCACCCAATGAGCGCCTGAGACCGACGGGCCCGCGATGACGCATCGATGGCGGGCAAGATCGGCCGGGCCTTCCGGCATCCCGTAGCGTGCGAGATAGTCATGGCTGGCGCAGAGCAGCCTGTGCGTGGAACCCAGCTTGCGAGCGATGAGCGTCGAATCCTCAAGCCTTCCGGTGCGGAAGGCGAGGTCGATGCCGTCTTCGATCAGGTTGAGCTTGTCGTCGGTGAGGCGCAGCTCGACATTGGTCTTCGGGTACAGGGTCAGAAAGTCGACCACGGCGCGGATGAGGAAGTGACCGCCAAAACCAACCGGGGCCGAAATGCGGATCGTGCCCAAAGGCTCCGCCCTCGCCTCCGCAAGACGCAGGTTCGCCTCCTCGATCGTCCGCAGCCCCTGGCTGCTTTGCTCATAGTAGAGACGCCCGGCATCCGTCAGGTTGAGGCTGCGTGTGGTGCGCTGCAGCAGCCGCACACCGACCTCACGCTCGAGCGCGGCGACACGGCGGCTGACGGTTGTCTTGGGCATGGCCAGCAGGCGAGCTGCAGCGGTGAAGCTGCCGGCTTCGACGACGCGGGCAAATACGACGACATCGTTGAGATCGACCATTGTATTCATTATCGAGACAACATTTCCCAATTATAGGCAATTACGCATCAATGAGATAGAACCTAATTTTGCTCCTGACAAACCGACAAGGAGCAAATGAGATGACCAGCAAACGAAGCATTCTTGTGACCGGCGCCACAGGCCAGCAAGGCGGCGCCGTTGCGCGCGCCCTGCTGTCCAGGGGCCATCGCGTCAAGGCTCTGACGCGCAAGCCCGACAGCGATGCCGCACGGCAACTGGTCGCGGCGGGTGCCGAGGTCGTGGCCGGCGATCTTGCCGACGCAGCCTCCATCGTGCGGGCCGCAAAAGACGTCGACACCATGTTCCTGATGGGTAACAGCTACGAGGCCGGACTTGAGGAGGAGACCCGTCAGGGGATCCTTGCCGCCGACGCAGCGAAGGCCGCCGGCATCGGACACCTGATCTATTCATCCGTCGCCGACGCCGACAAGCAGACCGGAATTCCACATTTCGAAAGCAAGTATCTGGTCGAACAACATGTCAGGCAGCTTGGCATTCCCCATACGATCAGCGCGCCGGTCGCCTTCATGGAGAACGCCGTCGCACCGTGGTCTACCGGTGCGCTCAGCCAAGGCACTCTTGCCTTCGCCATGCCGCCGAAGCGTGTCCTCCAACTGGTTGCGCTGGCGGATATCGGCGCCTTCGTCGCCGCGCTCGCAGAGCGGCGGGAACAGGTGTTCGGCAAGCGCTATGACTTCGCCGGGGACGAATTGTCCGGCGAGGAGCAGGCAAAAATCCTGACCAAAGCCATCGGCCGTCCGATCCGCTATCAGGAGATCCCGATCGCTGCAGCCCGCCAGCAGAGCGAGGACGCGGCACTGATGTTCGAATGGTTCGATCGCGTGGGTTACGACGTCGATATCGCTGCCTTGCGCAGGCAATTTCCCGAGGTGCGGTGGCACGGTTTTGCCGACTGGGCGCGCGCGTTCGACTGGAGCGCCAGCGGCCTGCGCAGCGAAAGCTGATGAAATGCGACAGAAGCGCTGCCATTGCCGCTTGCAGGAATGAAGTGTGGCGGCTATAAGCCCGCCGTCTGGTCACGGAGTGTAGCGCAGCCTGGTAGCGCACCTCGTTCGGGACGAGGGGGTCGCAGGTTCAAATCCTGCCACTCCGACCAGAAAAAACAGACACTTAAATATCTGTTTCTCCCGATACCCCACAGGTTGGGATCGCGTTTCGCGCCCAGCGGGAGCGTAACCCTATTTCCTTCCTGCTCTCTGCAATGCTGCTCTGCGGTGTGCCGATCGTTCTGGACGGCGACACGATCGTGCTCGATGGGACGCGTGTCCGAATCGCCAGTATCCACGCCGTGAGATCCATCACTTCCATTGCGATGCGGAGCTGCCGCTTGGGTCAACGTCATCGCCGCCACCGCCCGGCCTTACAGCCAATACCGTGCTGACGCATGATAGGGTTGCGGGGCAGTTTGGTGCCGCAAGCTCATCTGCCGCGCTGGGTCTATTTGACCCGCATCAAAGCTGGCCGATCCCCGTTTGCACTACCATGGCCACGTCCTGCTGTTTTGGGGATCGACCATGGATCAGAAAATCAGAGACACAATTCTCAATCTGTTGAGCACGCACCGTATCATGACGGTTGCCACTTTACGGCCTGACGGCTGGCCCCAGGCCACCACCGTGGGATATGTGAACGATGGCTTGACCCTCTATTTCCTGTGCGGTCTTGAGAGTCAAAAGGCCAAGAATCTGGCGAGGGACAACCGGCTTTCCCTCACGATTGACCATGACACCGCCGATCTGATGGCGATCACTGGCCTGTCGATGGCAGCCCACGCCGAACCCGTGCTGGACCGTGCCGAAGCGGAGAAGGTTCTCAGCATGTTGCCGTTGAAATACCCGGACGCCCCGCCCTTGCCGATGAAGATGCCAGGCCCGGATGAGGTTCGGATATTTCGGGTGATGCCGACGATCGTTTCGGTGCTCGACTACACCAAGGGCTTTGGACACACGGACCTTGTCGCCTACTGACGCAACGCCTTCCTGCACAGTTTGGACATGAACATGCCATTCGGTGTCGAACAGTTCTTTGCAGTCTTCACCGCTTACAACAGGGCGATCTGGCCGACCCAGATTGTCGCCTATGCCTTGGGCGCGTTTGCCGTCGGTGCGATATTGAGCGGTCGTTCTCCTGCCCGCGAAAGGATCGTTTTCGCTGTCCTGTCATTTCTGTGGGCATGGAATGGGGTGGCTTATCAGTTGCTGTTCTTTTCGCCGGTCAATCCGGTGGCAAAAGTATTTGCCGGGCTGTTCATTGCCCAGGCCGCTCTCTTCGCTATGTATGCCGTCATCGGTCCTCCAGAACTCAGATTCGAGCTTCGATCGGGCTGGCAATCAATTGCCGGCTTAGCGCTGATCCTATATTCGTCGCTCGTCTACGAAATTCTTGGGATAGCGGCCGGCCATGGCCTGATGAACGGACCGTTGTTCGGAGTGGCGCCGTGTCCAAGCACGATCTTCACGATCGGCTTGCTGTTGCTGCTTAGAGGTCGATCTGTGATGCCGCTGTCGGTGATCCCTGTCATCTGGGCCTTGATAGGCACCGGTGCGGCGCTGATGCTTCAAGTCCGCGAAGATTTCGGCCTCGCAATAGCGGGCCTTATTCTAAGCGTCAGTCTCACTTCCGACTGGCTGCGATACCCACAATCGTGATGAGTGAAAGCTTCGCCGCCTAGCGCGCGAGCCGAGCGGGAACAAAACTGCCGCTGTGAACAACACATGGCGGCAACCAAGGGAGCCCCGGAGCAGCGCCCTCCGGTTATCGCCAACGCATTGCGGCAGGTGGGGTTGTTGAAAACGCCGACGCATTAGGCCGCTGCAGTCTGTCGGTCATCGGGAATGAATTTTCATTCGCCGCGCGGCATTGAACAACGCCGCGCCATTTGCCTCGATCCTGTCTACGAGTTCGCTGGCTTGGTCCGCGCTGATGCCTGTTTCACTGGACAGGAACCAGACGCGAAACCTCCTGTCTTCAGGTGGAAAAGGGACAGTAACCTCCTTGCCATCGTTTTGCTCTTCTGCCGATAGCCCGCGGCGCTTTCGCATTGTCCGCTTCGGCGACGGAGGGTCGATGGACATAGCTGACGTCGCGCTTATCGCAGGCCGAAGAAGCTCAATATCGCTATGACGATGACCACCGCTCCGACGAGCCAAATGATATTGTTCATGATCTTTCTCCGTTGCCTGGAAAAGCCCGCGCCTGTGGTGGAGGAGCGTTGGCCGACCAGCCGTTCCCGACTGATCTTCAGGAGACCCCAAGCGATGGTGTCTCCTGCAAGGGAGAACTATTAGGCAAGCCTAATGTTCCATCGCTTGGCAAGATCGAGAAATGGCCATGCAATTGCTTTTATATTAGCTGCGCTGCATGTTTCTCTGAGGAATGCCAGAACGCCGGTGACATAGGAGCCAATATGAAAAGACTGGTTTTCGCAGCAGCGGTGTTTGCATTTGCCTGCCATTGCGCGCCCTCTCGGGCGGACGATGAGCGGTCATGCCAGATCATGGCAGCCGCAGCCCTGCTTTCCGGGAAGACCAACTGCAGAGACGGCGACATCGCCACCATCTCCGGCGTCACCACCAAAGAGGTGCCGGAAGCGATAGCCAGGTATTGCGATTTTTGGGCACAGATCGTCGTGCTGCCCGACGCGAGCGCGTCCGATGCATCGAGCCATTTCGTCCTTTGCAAGTACCGTCAGCGAGAGGCGGCCCCTTCCCAGCCTTAGCCCATACGCTTCGTCCACTCGGTCTGCCGCAGGCGGTTCGACGGTCCTGGGATACCCGGAACCAAGGGCCTAGCAGCAGTTATCCAACGAAGGGCTAATCAAGGTAACGGAGAAATTGCAATGAAATCAATGATCATGTGCGCTTTGACGCTTTCCATCGGGTTGCCGGCTGTGGCTTCGGCGGCCGAAGCCGACGTAATCATCAGGACTCACCATCGCCACCACAGCAACGTCAGGATCATCAACGAGGACGGTCAGCGACTGCATCACCGCCACCATGGTACGGTGGCTTTCTACGATCACGGCCGCCGGCATCATCGCCCCGACGCCGTCGTTGTTACGAGTTCGGTCTACAAGCACCATCACCGCCGCCCCGTGGTGATCCAAAACAACGATTACTGATCGACCCAAGGCCCGGCTCGTTGTAGCCGGTCCTTCTGCATGGAATCTGACATGTCGCTGGTGACCTGGCGTGCCGACACACGGCATCATCAACGGACCGTCCTGTGAATACGATGCCATTCAGCCTCTCCGAAAAAAGGTCGAGGAATCTCGCCACGTAGGCTGGAATGCCGGCTACGGCGCCTGCAGATATTTAGGGTTCGCCCGCCACGCGGACGTGGCGGGCGAACCCTATTGGCGCAGGAAGGGACGTAGCTGCGCCAATCTGCCAAATACTCTCGGATGGTCAGCCAAAGGCTATTCCAATCGCCATGAAGGTGATGGGCATGGCGAAGATTACCGCGAGCAACCAGCGCGCTTGGCCAACACTCTTGTCCATCAGCCTCCTCCCGAACGTGTAGCCGACAACGGCCACGAACGGTGGCTGTTCCAAGCAGCACCACAGGCAGGACCATTGCATTTTGCAGCCGGACCAAAGTCCGGCTCTCTATCGGACCGAAGCCCAGCTAGGGAACGTTTTCGCTGCGACCCTGTTTCAAGTGGTTGGGCGCGGGGACGATCAAACGAGGAAGCGAAACTGGATGAACGTCACCATGTCTGGCAGTGAGGCCATACAATCCGATGTCTTGGGGGTGCGCGTAGCTGACCTCAAGGTCAGAATGCGGCAGGCCCGGATTACCATGAGCGAAATGAAGACCTTCCAAAAGGTCGCGGCCATGATGGTCGACGGAAGAGGCAGCATTGACGGCGACGACTTGATCGCCGCGTCCTTCGTTGCGGACATGTCCCTGGACGAGAAAACGTTCTGAGACCATGCGGACAATCAGCAAGCTTTTTGATTCCCACGCCGAAGCCGCCCAGATTGCTGGAGAGCTGGTGGCGGTCGGTGTTCCTCGCGTTCAGGTTGCCATTATCGGGCCCTACCAGGACGAACTAACAGTCCTAAGGTCTCCAAGTGTCATCCTTTGTGCCGTCGGTGCGGCATTGGCTTGCCTGAGCGCCCTCGCGGTCTACGGCGTCAGTTCTGTTCCGGCCGGACTGCCGGCAACAGCACTGGTTTGCGCGGTCTGCGGCGGCGGTGCCGGCGGGCTGCTCGGTGCCTTCATGACTACAGCGGCAAGGTCGGATGATCGGAGCGTTGCCGAGGGCATCGTCTTGGTGACGGCGCATGTCGATGAAAATGAAACCGGCATCGCCCAGGCTGTGCTGGGCGGTTGCGATCCCACCGCATTCATCGCCGAAGCAGCCTGACTTTCAGGCAGGCTGAACGAACGGCGCGGCATGACGGCCGGGCGCCACAGCAGCGCGAGCCGCTGAGATCGCGCCGGGGCAAGGATCGAGGAAAGGCCGCCCCGGCGTCAACCGGGGCGGACTCTCTTCGTTTCCAGTGATTGAAATTAGACACTCGACGGACACCAACTTCAGGTGGCCGAGAACGTTCCCACATCGGCTGGCCCGGTGGTCCCACGCCCGTAGGGCTCCTTTCGCGAGCCCAATCTTTGACGAAATAATCGTCGGCTCCAGATAGTTCGGTGGATATGATGAAGCCAGTGAAACGGTGAGCCGGGTGTGGATATGAATTTGATCGCGACGACGACCTCGACCCCGACTCTTGTGCTTGCAGTGCTTCTCGTTACCGGCTGTTCGTCGATCGGCAGGACCGCCGATCCGGCGACGTACGATAAGATGAGCTGCGCCGAGCTCAACAGCGCGCTGGGTGAGAACGCCATCGAAATCTCACAAACCGCCATCACCCGCGGCAAGGTCGCCAACACCAGTGTTCCGCGCTGGCTGCTTGGTGGTTCGCGCGTGAAGACCGCCGTCGCCAATCGTGAGACCGCCAGGATCGATCGGCTGAAACAGCGGCAGGATGCCATTGGCGCCGTGCGGGCGCGCAAATGCTCCAGGTCAGTGGGCTGAGCGAACGGACGCCGCCGTGATGATTGCCCTCACCTGAAGCGACGTCTCAGGCGCTCAGCCGAAAGCGCGTCACATCGATCGCCGCATTCATCAGCGTCTGCGTGTAGGGCGCTTGCGGGTTGCTGAAGATTGCCTCGGTCGGCCCCTCCTCGACGATCTTGCCCTGCTTCATGACGATGATGTAGTCGGCCATGGCGCGCACCACGGCGAGGTCGTGGCTGATGAACAGGTAGGACAGTTCATGGTCCGCCTGCAGCTTGCGCAGGAGTTCGACGATCTGTTTCTGCACCGAGCGGTCGAGCGCCGAGGTCGGTTCGTCCAGCACGACCATTTTGGGCTTCAGGATCATGGCGCGGGCAATGGCGATGCGCTGCCGCTGGCCGCCGGAGAATTCGTGCGGATAACGGTTGCGGGCGTTGGGATCGAGGCCGACTTCAAGCAAGGCCTCGACCGCGCGCTGGTCGCGCTGCTTGCCTGAAAGGTTGGGCTCATGCACCAGCAGCCCTTCGGTGATGACTTGGCCGACGGTCATGCGCGGCGACAGTGAGCCGAACGGATCCTGGAAGACGAGTTGCATCTGGCGCCGCAGCGGCCGCATCGCCTGGCGGTCGGCGGTCGAAATGTCGCGATCGCCGAAACGGATCAAGCCATCGCTCGGCAGCAGCCGCAGCAGGGCGCGGCCAAGGGTCGATTTTCCCGAACCGGATTCGCCGACAATGCCGATGGTCTGGTTACGCTGCAGCCGGATCGAAATGTCGTCGACGGCGCGCAGCATCAGCGGCTCGCCGGCCAGAAACCCGCCGCCGATCCTGAATGTGACCTCGACATGCCTGCCTTCGAGCACCACGGGGGCATTGGCGGGCGGCGGCGCCTTGCTTCCCGTCGGCTCGGCCGCCAGCAGCATCTTGGTATAGGCGTGCTGCGGGTTGGCGAAGATCGCTCCCGCCTCGCCCTCCTCGACCACCTCGCCCTGGCGCATGACATAGACGCGGTCGGCGAAGCGCCGGACGATGCCGAGATCGTGGGTGATGAAGACGATGGCCATGCCGAGCTTGCGCTGCAATTCGGCGAGCAGCATCAGGATCTGCGCCTGAATGGTCACGTCGAGCGCCGTGGTCGGCTCGTCGGCGATCAGGATGTCCGGATCGTTGGCGAGCGCCATGGCGATCATTACCCGCTGGCGCTGGCCGCCGGACATTTCATGCGGGTAGGATTTCATCCGCCGCTCCGGATCGGGAATGTGCACCAGCCGCAAGAGCTTGAGCGCCTCTTCGCGCGCTTCGGCGGCATTCAAGCCGCGATGCCTGCGGATCGGTTCGATCAGCTGATTGCCGATCGAATAGAGCGGATCGAGCGAAGTCATCGGCTCCTGGAAGATCATGCTGATCTTGGCGCCGCGGACCTTATTCAGGTCGGATTTGCTCAGCGTCAGCAGGTTGCGGCCACGATAGTCGACGCTGCCCGTGGCCTCGCCGTTCGAGGCGAGCAGGCTCATCGCCGCCATCATGGTCTGGCTCTTGCCGGAACCGGACTCGCCGACCACGGCGACGGTCTCGCCCGCATTGACGTGGATGTTGATGCCCTTCACCGCTTCGACCGCGCCGTCGAGCGTGCGGAAGCGGACGCGCAGGTCCTTGACGCTGAGGATCGTTTCGGGAGTGGCCATGTCAGCGGTGCCCATCTTTATCGATCTCTCGGGTCGAGCGCGTCGCGCAGGCCATCGCCGACGAAGTTCAGCGCAAACAGCGTCGAGACGAGGAAGAAAGCAGGAAACAAGAGCAGCCAGTTGGCGGTGCCGATGTTCTTGGCGCCGACCGAAATCAGCACGCCCCAGCTGGTCATCGGCTCCTGGACGCCGAGGCCGAGGAACGACAGAAAACTCTCCAGGATGATGACCTGCGGCACCAGCAAGGTCATGTAGATGACGACCGGGCCGAGCAAATTGGGAATGACGTGGCGCAGCAGGATGCCGCGCTGGCCGACGCCCATGGCTTCCGCCGCCTGGACATATTCCTGGCGGCGGATCGACAGCGCCTGGCCACGCACGATGCGCGCCATGTCGAGCCACAGCACCGCGCCAACCGCCAGGAACATCAGCACGAAGTTGCGGCCGAAGAACACCACCAGCATGATCACGAAGAAGATGAATGGCAAGGAATAGAGCACATCGACGATGCGCATCATCACCTCGTCGATCCTGCCGCCGGAGAAACCCGCGGCGGCGCCATAGATCACCCCGATCACCACCGCCACGACACCGGCGAGCAGGCCGATGGCCAGCGAGATGCGCCCGGCCATCAACGTGCGCGAGAGCAGATCGCGGCCGGTGTTGTCGGTGCCGAACAGGAAATATTGCTGCTTGACCGACGCGCTCATGGTCGCTTCGAGCCCGTCGGGCGACTTGCTCTCGATCTTGGTGTCGTCAAAGGCATCGGAGCGGTCAAGGTAGCGGATATTGCGGTCATCGATCGGCTTCGTCGACTTGACAGTGACGAAGACGTGATCGCCCTCCTGGTGCCATTCCTTGATATCGACCCGCATGCGCTTGATCGCATCATTGAGCGCGGACTCGATCATGTCGGGCTTCGGATAGGCTGACAGGCTTGGCGGCATCCGCACATAGTCGGCATAGATGGTCGTGTACTGATGCGGCACGAACCAGGGGCCGAACACGCTGACGAGCCCGATCAAGGCGAGGTAGTAGAGGCTGAACATGGCAGCGCGGTTGGCCTTGAGGCGCGCCCAGGCATCGCCCCACAGCGAGCGGCCGACGATAGCGGGAGCAGCGGCTGCGATGTCAGTCATAGCGCACCCTCGGGTCGACGACCGCGTACATGACGTCGACGATCAAGTTGAAGACGATGGTGAAGATAGCGATCACCACCACCGTTCCCATAACCAGCGTGTAGTCGCGATTGAGCGCGGCATCGACGAAGTAGCGGCCGACGCCGGGAATGGAGAAAATCGTCTCGACGATGACGGAGCCGGTCAAAAGGGCCGCCGCCGCCGGGCCGGTGAATGAAACGATCGGCAGGATGGCGCCGCGCAAGGCGTGTTTGACCACAACCGACCAGTCGGAAAGGCCGAGCGCGCGGGCGGTGCGGATGTGATGGGAGCGCAGCGATTCGATCATCGAGCCGCGCATGAGGCGGGCGACGATGGCGATCTGCGGCAAGGCAAGCGTCAGCACCGGGCCGACCTTGTTGATGAAGGCGCCATCGCCCCAGCCGCCGATCGGCAGGAGCTTCCAGGTCAGCCCGAAGAGAAGCTGGATCACCGGCGCGATGACGAAGGTGGGGATGGTGCTGCCGGCCGTGGCCAGAGCGATCACCGTATAGTCACCAAGCTTGTTCTGGTTGAGCGCGGCAATGGTGCCGAGCACGGAACCGAGCAGCAGTGCCAGGATCAGCGCCGAGGCGCCGAGCTGCACCGAAATGGGCAGGCCCTTGGCGAACAGTTCGGTGACGGTGAAATCCGGCATGTTGTAGCTCGGGCCGAAATTGCCACGCAAGAGATTGCCGAGATAGTGGACATATTGCAGCCAGAGCGGATCGCTGAGGCCGAACTGGGCTTCAAGATTGGCCTTGATCTCGGGGCTTAGCCCCCGCTCCTGGTTGAACGGCCCGCCCGGCGCCACGCGCATCAGGAAGAACGCCATCGTCACGATGACGAACAGCGTCGGTATGGCGGTCAAAAGCCGCCGGAATACATATCGCAGCATAGGTGCCCCACTTGATCCGGAACACGCCTGTCCGATTGGACCATTGTGCTCCAGCCTTCAAATCTTCGCACCGGATTTTCCGAAAATCGATTGCGCTTCCCGGCCGATGCGATGGCAAACCACCACCGCCGCGCACGAAGTGCGCGGCGGCTTGGCCAGGGATCAATCCTTGCTGACGAAACGCGACGGATGGACGTCCATTACATTGTCGACGAAGCCATGCAGCTTCGAGGACACGATGTCGTGGTAGCTGTAGTAGAGCAGCGGGATCTGGCCGACATCGTCGACGAGAATGCGCTCGGCCTCGGAGAGCTCCTTCATACGCTCCTCGGGCTTGCCGCCGGCGGCGGCTGCCTTGTCCATAGCTGCTTCATAGGCCGGGCTGTTGTAGTTCGAGTAGTTGTTGCCGCTCGCTTTGCGCGAGATGCCAAGGAAGGTTTCCGGATCCTTGTAGTCGGCGATCCAGGCGGCACGCGCCACGTCATAGTCGCCCTTCTGCTCGAGGAAGGAGTAGTGCGTCTTGGTGTCGGTGTTGAGCAGCGTGACGTCGACGCCAAGCGGCTTCAGCTGTTCCTGGATGGCGACCGCAGTGTTCTTGTGGTTCTCCGAGGTGTTGTAGCGGATTTCCATCTTCAGCGGATGTTCGGGCGTGTAGCCGAGTTTCTCGAGAATTTTCTTGGCTGCGTCCTCGCGGTCTATCTGCGGCATGTCGGCATATTTGGCCATCGCGGGCGTGTAGCCCTCGATGCCGGGAGGCACCATCGAATAGCCGGGCAGCATCGAGTTCTGCCAGACCTTTTCGGCAATGAAGTCGCGGTCGATCGCCATCGAGATGGCGGTGCGCAGTTCAGGATTGTTCCAGGGCGCCTTGTCGGTCTTGATCGCATAGTAGTAGGTGCCGAGATACGGGCCGACATGGATCTGGTCGCCGAACTTGGTCTTGAGGTCGGCGAGCTGCTCGGTCGGCAGATCGTCATAGCTGTCGAGTTCGCCTGCCTCGAAGCGCTTCATCGCCGATGAGCGATCTTCGGTCGGGATGTAGTTGACCACGTCGAACTTGACGGTCGCGGCATCCCAGAATTTCGGATTCTTGACCAGCTTCATGTGGTCGTTAGGAACCCATTCGGCCAGCGTATAGGCGCCGTTCGAGACCAGCTTGCCGGGCTTTATCCAGTCGGCGCCGAGCTTTTCGATCGAGGCCTTGCTGACCGGATAGGTCGCCTGGTGAGTCAGCATCTCCAGGAAGTAAGGCGTCGGCGCTTTGAGCGTCACTTCCAGGGTGGTGGCGTCGATCGCCTTGACGCCCATGTCCTCGGGCTTGCCCTTCTTGGTGTTGACGTCCTCGGCACCCTTCACCGGATACAGCATCGAGGCATATTCGGCGCCGGTCGCCGGGTCTTCCAGCCGGTGGAAGGCGTAGACAAAGTCGTCCGCCGTTACCGGGCTGCCGTCCGACCACATGCCGTCCTTGCGCAGCTTGAAGGTGTAGACAGTGCCGTCATCCGACACCGTCCAGCTTTCGGCGGCGCCCGGAATGAGGTTGGCCTTCTGGTCCTGCATGACCAGGCCCTGGAACAGGTCACGCAGCACATTGGCTTCATAGACCGTCGAGGTCTTGTGCGGGTCGACCGATTCCGATTCGGCGGCGGTGCCCCTGTTGTAGACGCTCTCGGCGAACGCCGGCGAGTAGAATGCGCCGGCGGCTACCGCCATGGTGGTGGCGAATACCGTCGCCTTCAGCATGTTTTTCAGCATGAAGTTCTCCCTGTCGGCGCTGCCGTGGGCGCGCCTTTGAGTGTTGACGCCCCGGAACCGATGCCTGGTTCCTTTGAGCGCGCCGCCGGTTCCCCCCGGCAGCTGGTGGCAGGAGACTAGACAGGAGGTAAGCTCTTTTCAACCGAGTACTGATTGACCCTAAGTCAATCCTCAGAATCGAAGAAGCAACAGCTAAATTAGAGCGGCCTTTTCAATCGCACGCATCTGCAGGTTGCACCGAGAGTTTTCGCTTTCTGCATGCGAACTTTGGCATGTTGGCATCATGGTTCAGAAGCTCATTTCCATGCTCCGAAGACGCGCGTTCCGAACAGACAATTCGGGGACGTCGGCGGTCGAGTTCGCCCTGCTGTCGCCGATTTTTATCCTTCTTCTGCTCGGAATGGTTGCGTACGGTATCTATTTTGGTGCCGCCAACTCGATCCAGCAGATCGCGGCGGATGCCGCCCGGACGGCTATAGCCGGGCTGAACCAGACCGAGCGGCAGACGCTCGTGGCCGCCTTCCTCGCCAACAATGCCGGTGGATACCCCTTCGTGGACGCCAGCAAACTGACCTATCAGGCCAATGACAGCGTGGCCGACGGCAGCCAGTTCGTGGTGTTGATTTCGTACGATGCGCGCAACCTGCCGATCTGGAATCTCTTCCCGGGCATAGCCTTGCCGGGGACCACCATCAAGCGTCAGTCAACGATCAGGGTTGGGGGTATCTGAATGCTGCAGCGTGCCGGCAAGGGCATCGGCCGGCTTGCACGGTCGATGATGGGGGACAGGAGGGCGAACTTCGCAGTGATGACCGCGCTGAGCGCGCCGGTCGCGCTGGCTCTGGCGGCTGTGGCCATCGATGAAGCCTCCATCTACTCCGAGCGCCGGCAGGCCCAGGCGATGGTCGATCTGGCGGCGATCACCGCCGCGTCGAACATCAACAATGTCAACACCGCGGTCGTCACCACGCTCACCGACAACGGCATGCCGGGTGTCGTCGTTCAAGCCTCTGGCCAGACCATTGCCCCGGCCGTCGGCAAGACGGTGGTGACGGTCACGCAAGGCCGATACGCCTCGACGACCACCAATGTCACCCAGCGCTTCCAGGCGGGCGTGACACCCTACAATGCGGTGCGTGTCACGCTGGCGAAAGTGCCCGCCCGCTATTTCGCGAGCTCGCTGATCCCCACTCCGGTCATCGGCACCCAGGCCACGGCCAGCATGACGCCGCAGGCGGCATTCTCGGTGGGGTCGAGACTGCTCAGCGTCAATGGCGGGATCCTCAATGCTTTGCTGAGCGGGCTCCTCGGCGGCAACATCTCGCTCAGTGTCATGGACTATAACGGGCTGATCTCGGCCGATGTCAGCGTCTTGTCGTTCATCAGTGCGCTCGCCACACAATTGAACATCACCGCCGGCACCTATTCGGACGTACTGGCCTCGAAAGCGACTGTCGGCCAGATCGCCACCGCCATGGCCAACGTCCCTGGCCTTGGCAACACGGCCAAGGTTGCCCTGCAGACCATCGCCTCCAAGTCGACCAGCACGGTCAAGATCCCGCTCTCCAGCCTTGTCGATCTCGGCTCCGTCGGCAGCCTGGGCCTCGGGCAACAGCCGTCCGGCTTCGGCGTCGATGCAAGCGCCATGGGAATGCTGACCGCCGCCGCTGTGCTCGCCAACGGCACCAACCAGGCCGCGGTAGATCTCGGCGCCACCATCCCGGGACTGCTCTCGACCAAGCTCAACATCGCCATCGGGCAGCCGCCGCAATCCTCGCCGTGGCTCGCGGTCGACGGCATCGGCACTGTCGTGCGCACCGCCCAGACGCGCATCAAACTGACGGCCTCCGTCGGTGTCGGCACGCCCGGCCTCGGTGGCGGCATCAGCCTGCTCGCCGTCAACCTGCCGCTCAATGTCGAAGTCGCCTACGCCGAAGCCAAGCTGACCGACATCACCTGTCCGGCAGGGCCTTCCAGCATCAGCGTTTCGATCGCGGCGCATCCGGGCGTTGCCCAACTGAACCTCGCCAACAGCAACAATCCCTCCGGCTTCGCCGATTTCAGCCAGCCGCAGACCTTCACCGATGCCGACATCGCGGATGTGAGCCTCCATCTGCTGCTGATCAACATCCCGCTGATCCAGGTGATGGGATCGGCCGCGACCGCGATCACCAACAACAGCCCACAGACCTTGACCTTCAACGCAACCGACATCGCCAACAAGACGGTGAAAACCGTTTCGACGCGCAACATCTCGCAGTCGCTCACCACGTCGCTGGTCAACAACCTGTCGCTTTCGGCCAATGTGCTTGGTCTCGGTATTGATCTCAGCTCCCTGCTCGGAACGGTCAAACCGGCAGTGGTGACCCTGCTCAACACCGTAACGGCGCCCGTCGACGACTTGCTCTACAATGTGCTGTCAGCGCTGGGAGTCGGCGTCGGCCAAGCCGACGTGCGCGTCACCGGCGCGACCTGCGGTCGGGCGGTGCTCGTTCAGTAAGGTTTTCGTGGCCAAGCGGGTCGCCTGGCCAAGGCGCGGTCGAGCGGCCAGTCAGTCGAGCCGGCCAAGGAAGCAACCGAGAGCCGGCAGCGAAAGCGCTTCCTCCTCGCCTGCAGCGGTGCCAGCCAGGACAGCAGCGACAGCGCCAATATCCGGTGGCAAGGGCCAATTCGCCGGCTCTCCAGCGAAATTGAAGACGCAGAGCAGTCTCTGCCCGCCGCCTTCCCGGATGAAGGCCAGCACGTCGCCTTCGGCGTCGAGAAAGCGGATCGAACCGCTGACCAGCGCCGGATGCTGCCTGCGCAAGGCAAGCGTGGAGCGGTAGGCGGACAGCACCGATTGCTCGTTGCCGTTCTGCACATCGGCGGCGCGGGCGCGATGGCTGGCTGGGACCGGCAGCCAGGGTTTTCCTGTCGAGAAACCCGCATTGTCGGCGCCGGCTTCCCAGACCATCGGCGTGCGACAGCCATCCCTGCCCTTCACACCGGGCCAGAAACGGATACCGACGGGATCGCGCAGATCCTCATAGGCAAGCTCCGCCTCCTCCAGGCCGAGTTCCTCGCCCTGGTAGAGGCAGATCGAACCGCGCAGGCAGGCGAGCAGCATGATCGCGAATCTGGCCACCGCATCGGCATCGCCGTCCGGCCCTGTCCAGCGACTGACATGGCGCACCACGTCATGATTGGAAAACGCCCAGCAGACCCAGCCGTCGGCAACCGCATGTTCGAAGGCCTCGACACAGCCGCGCACGTGCGCCGCCGAAAATTGCGGACCGAGCAGGTCGAAGGTGTAGGACATCTGCAGCTTGTCGCCGCCGGAGGTGTAGGCTGCCAGCGTCTGCAGCGAGCGGCCCTCATCGCCGATTTCGCCGACGGCGGCGCGGTCTGGATATTCGTCGAGCAGCGCGCGGAAACGCCTGAGGAAAGCCAGGTTCTCCGGCTGCGTCTTGTCGAACAAATGCTCCTGGTAAAGGTAGGTGTTGGTCTCGCCATTGGTGCCGGCGACGCTCGACGCCAGAGGCGGATTGCTGCGCAGCCAGCGGTCATGGACATAATAGTTGACCGTATCGAGCCGGAAACCGTCGACGCCACGCTCGAGCCAGAAGCGCACCGTGTCCAGCAGCGCGTCCTGGACCTCCGGATTGTGGAAATTCAGATCGGGCTGCGAGGCAAGGAAATTGTGCATGTAATATTGCCGGCGGGTCGAATCCCACTCCCAGGCCGGGCCGCCAAATACGGACAGCCAGTTGTTGGGGGCATTGCCGTCGGGTCTCGTATCGGCCCAGACGTACCAGTCGGCCTTGGGGTTGTCGCGGCTGGCGCGGCTTTCGATGAACCATTCGTGTTTGTCGGATGAGTGGGACAGCACCTGGTCGATGACGATTTTCAGGCCCAGCCGGTGCGCCTCGGCGACCAGAGCGTCGAAATCCTCCAGCGAACCGAACATCGGATCGACGTCGCGATAGTCCGAAACGTCGTAGCCCATGTCAGCCATCGGCGACTTGAAGAAGGGCGACAGCCAGACGGCATCGACGCCGAGCGAGGCGATGTGGGCAAGCCGCGTGGTGATACCCCTGAGATCGCCGCTGCCGTTGCCGGTCGTGTCCTGGAAGGAACGCGGATAGACTTGATAGATGACGCAGCCGCGCCACCATTCGGCCCCCTGCCCCGCCCAAGGGTCGGCATTGTTGTGGGCCATCACGACCTCTTTCTGGTGCGGCTCTTTCCAGTCCCGCGCTCAAGCATGAAATGGACGCTTCGGCCCGGCAGCGGCCGTGCAAGGTCGATCGCCTGCGTCTCGATCGCCGGCTGCCATTGGAAGCCGTCCCGCGCGGGCAAGGTGAAGACGCATTGCCGACGATCGCCGTTGATCATGATAGCAAGGCGGCCGCCTGCGTCACCCAACAGCATGACGAGGCGGTGCCGGGCGGGGTCGTTCCAGTCCGCCTCGGCAAGCAGCATGCCGGTCTCGGTCAGCCAGGCGACATCGGGGATGCCGGAAGCATCGGCCGGTTGTCCCGTCAGGAAATGCGTGTCCGACAGAGCGGGGACGGTACGGCGAAGGATGCCGAGCGCCGATGCGTGGCGCTCCAGCGCCTGGTCGCGGCCGGCCCAGTCGAGCCAGGTGATGGCATTGTCCTGCGCATAGGCGTTGTTGTTGCCCTTCTGCGAGCGGCCGAACTCGTCGCCCGCTGTCAGCATGATGGTGCCGCGCGAGGCGAACAGCGTCGCGAGCAGCGCGCACTGGTCGTCGAAGCGCGCCTTGGTGATCGCGGCGCTGTCCGTCTCGCCCTCGGCGCCATTGTTCCAGGACAGATTGTCGTTGTGGCCGTCGCGGTTCTGCTCGCCATTGGCCTGGTTGTGCTTGCGCTCATAGGCGACGAGATCGGCCAGCGTCATGCCGTCATGGGCGGCGATGAAATTGACCGTGCGGCTGGCCGGCTGGCCGGCCTTGCCAAAAACATCGGACGAACCGGCAAGCCGCGTCGCCAGCGCTCCTACCGCGCCGGCATCGCCACGCCAGAAGCGCCTGGCATCGTCGCGATAGCGATCGTTCCATTCGAGGAAGCGCGGCGGGAAGTTGCCGAGCTGGTAGCCGTCAGGACCGATATCCCAGGGTTCGGCGACCAACACGCGATCGGCCAGCATGGGATCGCCGGCGATCGCCGCGAGCAAGGGCGCCGCAGGATCGAACACGCCGTCGACGCGGCCCAGCACCGGCGCCAGGTCGAAGCGGAAGCCGTCGACGCCGGCATTGCAGACAAAATGCCGGAGCGTGTCGAGCACCATGTCCCGCACCGCCGGATGATCGCAGGCGACGGTGTTGCCGGTGCCGGTGTCATTGACCAGCCTGCCATCCGGTTGGTGCCGATAGTAGGCCTGGTTGTCGAGGCCGCGCAGCGACAGCGTCGGCCCCAGCCGGTCGCTTTCGCCCGTGTGGTTGAAGACGAGGTCGAGGATCGTGCCGATGCCGGCCTTGCGCAGCGCCGCCACGGTGTCGCGCAATTCCTTGAGGCCGCCGGGCGCGAGACGCGGGTCGAGCGCCATGAAGGTAACGGGATTGTAGCCCCAGGCGTTGCTCAGGCCCAGCGGCGGCAGGTGCCGCTCGTCGATCGACGCCGTCACCGGCATCAGTTCGACGGCCGACACACCGAGCCTTTGCAGATGCTCGATGACGACAGGATGAGCAAGTGCCGCGATCGTACCGCGCTGCGCTTGCGGAATGTCGGGATGCAGCTTGGTGAAGGCGCGCACCGGCACCTCGTAGATCAGGCCGCCTGGGCGGAACAGCGGCGTCAGCACTGGCATCGCTTTGGGCAGTGCTTTCGCCACGGTCTTGGGCATCAGCGGCGCGGTGTCGGCGCCCTCGTTGCGCCGCGCGGCGAGCCGCCAGTGATAGGCATAGGGTCGGTCGATTTCGACGGCGTAGGGATCGGTGAGCAGCTTGTCCGGGTCGAACCACAACCCGCGCTCGGGCGCATAGTCGCCATCGGCGCGAAAGCCATACCGCGTGCCCGCGGCAAGGCCGGGAACGAAGAGCGCATGCACCCCCGCGCCTTCCGGCTGCAGCTCCAGTCGGTCGAGTTCGCGGTTTCCCTGCCCGTCGAAGATCGAGACCCAGAGGCGACGGGCCGACGAGGACCAGGCGGCAAAGCGGATGCCTTCGCGGGTGACGGCTGCGCCGAGCTGGGTCATGCAGGCTCCCCCTTCTCCCCTTGTGGGAGAAGGTGTCGCCGAAGGCGACGGATGAGGGGTGCTCCAGCTTGGGAAAGACGGCGATCCGTCACGCACCCCTCATCCGTCTCGGCGCTGCGCGCCGATCCACCTTCTCCCACAGGGGGAGAAGGAAGAGCGCGCACCGCCACCCTCAAGTAATCACGCTCGGCTTGTTGCGGCCGGTGTGGCTCTTGATCCCGGCAATGTCGTCGGCGGCCGCGATGAGGTCGGCAAGGGCTGCCTGCGTGTCGAGGTCGTGCCTGGCCTTGTCCGGCTCGTAGCGCTCGATATAGACGCGCAGTGTCGCGCCGGACGTGCCAGTGCCGGAAAGCCGGAAGACGACGCGCGAGCCGCCTTCGAACAGGATCCTGATGCCCTGGTGCTCGCTGGTCGAACCGTCGACCGGGTCGTGATAGGCGAAATCGTCGGCCTTGGCGATCTTCAGGCCGTGCACGCTGGTGCCGGGCAGCGAGCCGAGCTTGGCCCTGAGTTCATCGACCAGAGCGTTGGCGCGGTCGCTCTCGACCTCCTCATAGTCGTGGCGCGAATAGTAGTTGCGCCCATAGGCCGCCCAGTGCTCGGTGACGACCTGCTTGCAGCTCTCGCCGCGCGCGGCAAGGATATTGAGCCACAACAGCACCGCCCACAGGCCGTCCTTTTCGCGCACATGGTTGGAGCCGGTGCCGGCGCTCTCCTCGCCACAGATCGTCGCCATGCCGGCATCGAGCAGATTACCGAAAAACTTCCAGCCGGTCGGCGTCTCATAGATACCGATGCCGAGTTTTTCGGCGACACGGTCGGCGGCGCCACTGGTCGGCATCGAACGGGCGATGCCCTTCAGCCCGTCCTTGTAGCCGGGCGCCAGACGGGCATTGGCGGCAAGCATCGCCACCGAATCCGACGGGGTGACGAAAATGTCCTTGCCGATGATCAGATTGCGGTCGCCGTCACCGTCGGAAGCGGCACCAAAATCCGGCGCGTCCGGTCCCATCATCTCGTCATAGAGATGCTTGGCGTGCACCAGGTTCGGATCCGGATGATGGCCGCCGAAATCCGGCAGCGGCTTGAAGTTGCGGCAGGTGCCGCTGGGCGCGCCGAGCCGGTTCTCGAGAATTTCCTTGGCATAGGGACCGGTCACCGCATGCATGGCGTCGAAGCGCATGCGGAAGCCCGATTTGAACAGTCTGCGCAGCGCGTCGAAATCGAACAGGCTTTCCATCAACTCGGCATAATCGGCGACCGGATCGATGATCTCGACCGTCATGCCGGCGGCAATGACGGTGCCCGTTGTATCGATGTCGATCGGATCGATGTCCGATGTCTTGAAGCTCGAAATCGCCTTGGTCTTGGCAAAGATCGCGTCGGTCAGCTTTTCCGGCGCCGGGCCGCCATTGCCGGCATTGTACTTGATGCCGAAATCCTCATGCGGGCCGCCGGGATTGTGGCTGGCCGACAGGATGATGCCGCCGAAGGTCTTGTACTTGCGGATGACATGCGAGGCGGCCGGCGTCGACAATATACCGCCCTGCCCGACCATGACCTTGCCGAACCCGTTGGCGGCCGCCATGGCGATGGCCTTCTGGATGACCTCGCGGTTGTAGAAGCGGCCGTCGCCACCGATCACCAGCGTCTTGCCCTTGAAGCCGTCCAGCGCGTCGAAGATCGACTGGATGAAGTTCTCGGCATAGTGCTCCTGCTGGAACACGGGCACCTTCTTGCGCAGGCCCGACGTGCCGGGCTTCTGGTCTGAATAGGGCTTGGTGGGGACGGTCCGTATCATGCTTCAGGCAACCCTTTTCGAAAGCAGCAGGCGATAGAGTTCAAGATATTTTTCCGCGCTCTTGTCCCATGACACATCGGCCTTCATGCCTTGGCGCTGGATGGTCTCGAAGGCCGCGGGGTCGGCGTAGGCATCGACCAGGCGGCGTATGGCGTGCAGCATCGCGCTGCCATTGTTGGGAGCAAACTGGAACCCTGTCGCCACGCCGGCGGCCATAGCCGCTTCGTTGGCGTCGATGATGGTGTCGGCAAGGCCGCCGGTGCGGGCGACCACCGGCACGCAGCCGTAGCGCAGGCCGTAGAGTTGCGTCAGTCCGCAAGGTTCGAAGCGCGACGGGATGATGATGGCATCGCAGCCGCCCTGCATGGTGTGCGACAGCCCTTCGTCATAGCCGATGACCACGCCGATGCGGCCACGGTGGCGTGCGGCGGCGGCAAGCAGCGCGCCTTCGAGGCCGGCATCGCCCGAGCCCAGCATGGCCAGCCGCGCCCCGGTCGCGACGAGGCCGTCGATCACCGTCGCCAATATGTCCATGCCCTTCTGCCAGGTCAGCCGGCTGATGACGCAGACGATCGGGCTGTCGTCGCGGTCGAGGCCGAAACGCTCCTCCACGGCCGCCCTGTTCGGCGCCCGGGCCTTGAGCGTCGCGGCCGTATAGTTCGACACCAGATGCTTGTCCGTCTCCGGATCCCAGATGGCGGTGTCGATGCCATTGACGATGCCATAGAGATCGCTGGAGCGCATGTTGATCAGGCCGTCGAGACCCATGCCGAATTCCGGCGAACGGATCTCCTGCGCATAGGTCGGGCTGACCGTGGTGATCGCCCAGGCCGCCTGCAGGCCGGCCTTGAGGAAGCCGACGCCACCATAATATTCGACGCCGTCGAGCGCCATCGCCACCGCCGGCAGGCCGAGTTCGCCGAAGATGCCGGCGCCGAACTGGCCCTGGAAGGCGAGATTGTGGACGGTCATCATCGACGGCGTGCCGACGGCCTTGCCGTAGCGCATATAGGCCAGCGTCATCGCCGACTGCCAGTCATGGGCATGGACGATGTCGGGCAAGTAGCCCGAGATGGCGCCGCCGGCGATATCGGCGCCGGCCTGGCTCAGTGCCGCAAAACGCCGCCAATTGTCCGGCCAGTCGGCGCCCGAAGCGTTGCCGTAGGGACCGCCCGGGCGGTCGAAGAGATGCGGCGCGTCGAGCACGAAAAGGTCGAGCCCGGCGATCTGGACAGCATGGATCGAAGCCTTGCCGCCCTGCAGCAGCGGGTATTGGTAAACAGCCTTCTTTTTCTTGAAGGCATCCATCACCACGGGAAAGCCTGGAATGAGCGTGCGCATGGTCACGCCCTTGGCCGCCAGCGCGACGGGCAGCGCACCGGTCACGTCGGCAAGCCCGCCGGTCTTGATCAGCGGAAAGATCTCGGGCGTGACCGACAGAACCTGCATGCGTCTATCCCGATCCTGTCCAATTCTTCGTTTCCAGGCAATTCCCGGATGGAAACCCGTTTCGCACTTTTCGCAGAATTGCTCTAGAGCCCGAGTTTGTTGATCATATCCTGTGTGATCAGGCAGATGCCCTTCTCCGAAACGCGGAAGCGCTTTGCGTCTAGCGCGGGATCCTCGCCGACGACCAATCCCTCCGGTATCCTAACACCATGGTCAATGACGACGCGCTTCAACTTTGCGTTCCGGCCGACATGAACGTCGGGCAGCATGACGACCTCTTCCAGCGTCGAATAGGAATTGATGCGCGCGCCGGTGAAGATCAGACTTTTCTTCAGTGAAGCGCCCGAGACGATGCAATCGCCCGAGACCAGCGAGGAAACGGCCGAGCCGCGCCGGCCATCCTCGTCATGGACGAATTTTGCCGGCGGTTTCAACTCGGCATACGTCCAGATCGGCCAGTCGCGGTCGTAAAGGTCAAGCTCCGGCGTGATATCGGTCAGGTCGATATTGGCTTCCCAATAGGCGTCGACCGTTCCGACATCGCGCCAGTAGGCTTCGTTCTCGGCGGTCGAGCGCACGCAGGATTTGGTGAAACGGTGCGCGATCGCCTTACCGTGCTGGACGATATAGGGGATGATGTCCTTGCCGAAATCGCGGCTTGAGCCCGGCTCGGCGGCGTCGCGGCGCAACTGCTCCATCAGGAACTTGGTCCTGAAGACATAGATGCCCATCGAGGCCAAGGCGAAGTCCGGATTGCCCGGAATGCCGGGCGGATCGGCGGGCTTTTCGACGAAGGCGATGATGTTGTCCTTGGCATCGACATGCATGACGCCAAAGCCTGTCGCCTCCATGCGCGGCACTTCGAGGCAGCCGACGGTGACGTCGGCATTGGCGTCGACATGCTGACGCAGCATCATCTCGTAGTCCATCTTGTAGATGTGGTCGCCGGCCAGAATGACCATGTATTCCGGGCCATAGGCCTCGATGATGTCGATGTTCTGGTAGACGGCGTCGGCCGTGCCTTCATACCACTGCGTTTCCGAGACGCGCTGGCTGGCCGGCAGGATGTCGAAGCTTTCATTTCGTTCCGGCCGCAGGAAGTTCCAGCCGCGTTGCAGGTGGCGGATCAGCGAATGTGCCTTGTACTGCGTGGCGACGCCGAGGCGGCGAATGCCGGAGTTGAGCGCATTGGAGAGCGCGAAATCGATGATGCGCGTCTTGCCGCCGAAATAGACCGCCGGCTTGGCGCGACGGTCGGTCAGTTCCTTGAGGCGGCTGCCACGGCCGCCGGCCAGTACATAGGCCATGGCATCGCGCGCCAGCGGCTGGGTCCGTTTCAAGTCTGCCATTTCTACCCTCCCAAGTTACTCAAGTCTCGCCCTGTTAGTCGGCCTCGGTCACGAGTTCGAGCATGATTGTCGATAGCGGCGGCAGAAGCATCGTTGCCGAGATGTTCTTGCCTTCCGCCCTTGCCTCGACTATGCCGCCATTGCCCATGCCGGAACCGCCATATTCGGATGCGTCGGTGTTGATGATCTCCCGCCACTTGCCGGCCTTCGGCAGCGGCACACGATAATTGTCGCGCGGCACCGGCGTGAAGTTGGAGATGACGGCCACCGGGCTGCCGCCCGGCGCGTTGCGCACCCAGGCGAAAACCGAGTTCTGGCTGTCGTCGACGATCAGCCAGGAAAACCCTTCCGGTTCGCAGTCGCGGCCGTGCAGCGCCGGGCGCGAACGGTAGAGATAGTTGAGATCGCGCACGGTCTGCCAGACGCCTCGATGCGGGCGGAAATCGAGCAGGTTCCAGTCGAGCGCGCGCGCCTCGCTCCATTCGCGGCGCTGCGCGAATTCCTGTCCCATGAACAAAAGCTTCTTGCCGGGATAGCCCCACATGAAGCCGTAATAGGCGCGCAAGGTCGCGAATTTCTGCCAGTCGTCGCCGGCCATCTTGCCCAGCAGCGTGCCTTTGCCGTGCACGACCTCGTCATGCGAGAGCGGCAGCACGAAATTCTCCGAGAAGGCGTAGGTCAGGCCGAACGTCAGGTCGTTGTGGTGGTGCTTGCGGAAAATCGGCTCCTTGGAGAAATACTCCAGCGTGTCGTGCATGAAGCCCATGTTCCACTTGAAGCCGAAGCCCAGCCCGCCTTCATGCACCGGCGCCGAAACCTTCGGCCATGAGGTCGATTCCTCGGCGATGGTCATGACGCCGGGATGGTGGCCGTAGACCTCCTTGTTCATCTTCTGCAGGAAAGAGACCGCCTCGAGGTTCTCGCGGCCGCCCTTCTCGTTGGGGATCCACTCGCCGGCCTTGCGCGAATAGTCGAGGTAGAGCATCGAGGCGACCGCATCGACGCGCAGACCGTCGACATGGTATTTCTCGGCCCAGAACAGCGCATTGTTGACCAGGAACGACACCACCTCGCGGCGGCCGAAATTGTAGATCGCGGTGTTCCAGTCGGGGTGAAAACCCTTGCGCGGATCGGCATGTTCATAGAGTGCGGTGCCGTCGAAATGAGCCAGGCCGTGCGCGTCGACCGGGAAGTGCGCCGGCACCCAGTCGAGGATGACGCCGACGCCGGCGCGATGCGCGCCATCGACGAAACGGGCAAAGCCGTCCGGATCGCCGAAACGGGCCGACGGCGCATAGAGGCCGGTCGTCTGATAGCCCCAGGACGGGTCATAGGGATGCTCGGAAATCGGCATGAACTCGATGTGGGTGAAGCCGGTCTCGACCACATAGGGGATCAGCCGGTCGGCCATTTCGTCCCATGACAGGAACGTGCCGTCGTCGTGAAGCTGCCAAGACCCAGCGTGGACTTCGTAGATCGAGACGGCTTCGCGCCGGGGATCGGCATTGCGCCAGTAGTTGCGATGCGCCTCGTCGCCCCACTCATGCGCCGGCGGCACGGCGACAACCGAAGCCGTGGCGGGACGCAGTTCGGATTTGAACGCAAACGGATCGGCCTTCAGCGGCAGCCTGACGCCATCGGGTCCAATGATCTCGTATTTGTAGGGTCGCCCGGCACCTATGTCGGGGATGAACACCTCCCATATGCCGGTGTCGCGGCGATCGCGCATCGTGTGGCGGCGGCCGTCCCAGTCGTTGAAATCGCCGACCACCGAGACGCGTCTTGCGTTGGGAGCCCAGACGGCGAAATGCACGCCGGTGGCGCCTTCGTGCTTGATGACGTGCGCGCCAAGCTTGTCGAACAGCCTGAGATGCGACCCTTCGGCGATATAGTAATCGTCCATCGGCCCGAGCACCGGGCCGAACGAATAAGGATCGGTCAGCCACCAGTCACCGCCGGCATTACGCGCGTGATAGCGCAGCGGCTGCCGCTTCCTGATCGACAGCTTGCCTTCGAAGAAGCCGGCATCGTCTCGCCTAAACAACGCGCCGGCCTCGATGCCCGTCAGCGTATAGGCAGTGACGGTCTCGGCATGCGGAACGAAACAACGGGCAAACAGGCCTTTGCCGACCTCATGGACACCGAGGACCGCGAACGGATCTCCGTGCGTGCCGGCGACAATCGCCGCAACATCGCTGGCTGGCGCCAGTCCGTCCGGCCCGCTTGTCGCAGCGGTCACGCGCGGCTTCCTCATCAGGCAGTGTCCCTCCCAGGGCACCAGGTGTCTATTTCTGGTGATGTGAGTTGGCATTCAACCCAAATCACCGGGACCACATTGTTCGTGGCCTCATGCAATCACATCAGGCAGGCACGTTCCAGATTTCTTTCGCGTATTGGCGGATGGTGCGATCGGACGAGAACCAGCCGACGCGCGCGACGTTGCGGATCGCTCTGGCATACCAGTCCGGGCTGTTGCGCCAGACAGCGTCGACATCACGCTGGGCGGCGGCGTAGGCGTCGAAATCGGCGGCGACCATGAACCAGTCGCTGGTGTAGAGGCCGTTGATGAGGTCGCGGTAACGGTCCGGGTCATCAGGCGAAAAGACGCCCGAGGAAACGGCCGAGACCGCCTGCGACAGTTCGGGCGAGCCCTCGATCACGGCACGCGGGTTGTAGCCATTGTTGCGCCGCTCGGCGACCTCGGCCGTGGTCAGGCCGAAGATGAAGATGTTGTCGTCGCCGACACATTCCTTGATCTCGACATTGGCGCCGTCGAGCGTGCCGATGGTCAGCGCGCCGTTGAGCGCGAACTTCATGTTGCCGGTACCCGACGCTTCCATGCCCGCGGTCGAGATCTGCTCGGACAGGTCGGCCGCCGGCATCATGACTTCGGCCAGGCTGACATTGTAGTTCGGCACGAACACCACCTTCAGCAAGCCGCGCACCGCCGGGTCACGGTTGATGACCCTGGCGACATCATTGGCGAGTTTGATGATCAGCTTGGCGTTGTGGTAGCTGGGCGCCGCCTTGCCGCCGAAGAATTTTACGCGCGGCATCCAGTCGCGCTCGGGATGCGAGCGGATCTGGTCGTAGAGCGCGATCGCCTCGAGGATGTTCAGAAGCTGGCGCTTGTATTCGTGGATGCGCTTGACCTGAATGTCGAACAGCGCCGACGGGTCGACCTTGATGCCGAGCCGGTCGGCGACGAGATTGGCCAGCCGCGCCTTGTTCTGGCGCTTGACGCCCGCGAACTTCTCCCGGAACGCGCTGTCATCGGCAAAGCCGTCGAGCCCTTTGATGGCGTCGATGTCGTCGAGAAAACGGTCACCGATCGCCTCGCGGGCGAGCGAGGTCAGGCCGGGGTTGCACTGGATCAGCCAGCGCCGCGGCGTGATGCCGTTGGTCTTGTTGTTGATGCGATCGGGATAGAGCCTGTGCAGGTCGGCAAACACCGTTTCCTTCATCAGCTCGGTATGCAGTGCCGAGACACCGTTGATCGAATGCGAGCCGACAAAGGCCAGATTGCCCATGCGCACGCGGCGGTCGCCATTTTCCTGGATCAGCGAAATGCGGCTGATCTGATCATCCGAGAACTGGTCGGTGGCGCGAGCCTCCAGAAGCACCTGCGCATTGATGGCGTAGACGATCTGCATATGGCGCGGCAAGAGCCGCTCGAACAGCGGCACCGGCCAGCTTTCCAGCGCTTCGGGAAGAAGCGTGTGGTTGGTGTAGCCGAAGGTGCGTTTGGTGATGTCCCATGCGAGATCGAAGTCCATGCCGTGGACATCCATCAACAGCCGCATCAGCTCCGGCACGGCAATCGCCGGATGGGTATCGTTCAAGTGGATCGCCGCCTTGTCGGGCAGCGACTTCAGGTCGCCATACTGGCTGAGATGGCGTTGCAAAATGTCCTGCAGCGAAGCGGTCGAAAAGAAATACTCCTGCCGCAACCTGAGCTCCTGCCCGGCCACGTGGGAATCTGCGGGGTAAAGCACGCGCGACAACGCGTCCGCCTTGTTGCTTTCGGCGAGCGCGCCGATGTGGTCGCCGGCATTGAACTTGTCGAGCAGGATCGGATCGACCGGCATGCCCGACCACAGCCGCAGCGTGTTGACGCGGTTACCCCGCCAGCCGACGACAGGCGTGTCGTAGGCGACAGCCAGGACATGTTCCGTCGGCTTCCAGACGTGACGCTCGAGCCGGCCGTCCTTTGACGTGATGGACTCCACCGAACCGCCGAAGCCGACTTCGAAGGAGCGTTCGCGCCGTTCGAACTCCCAGGGGTTGCCGTGATCGAGCCAGGTCTCGGGCAGTTCCACCTGCCAGCCGTCGTGAATCTCCTGGCGGAACATGCCATTGGCGTAGCGGATGCCGTAGCCATGCGCGGGAATGTCGACGGTCGCCATGCTTTCCATGAAGCAGGCGGCAAGCCGGCCAAGGCCGCCATTGCCGAGCGCCGCGTCGGGTTCCAGCGCCGCGATGAGATCGAGGTCGACGCCGAGCGACGACAGCGCCTCGCGCATATTGGCCATCAGGCCAAGATTGGAGAAGGCGTCGCGCATCAGGCGGCCGATGAGGAACTCCAGCGACAAGTAGTAGACGCGCTTTTCCTGCTGGTCATAGGCCTCTTTGGTTGCCTGCATCCAGCGATCGACGATGCGGTCACGCACGACCTTGATCGAGGCCGTCAGCCAGTCGTACTGGGTCGCGACGGTGGTGTCCTTGCCGACCCGGTATTTGAGGGCCACCAAGACTTCCCTTGCGAGCGTCTTCGGATCAGGATTTTCGAGCAGTGGCGGAAGGGTTTCGGATGTCATTGCGCGCGTCATGCTGCCTCTCGTGCGGTTGCAACGATCATACCGGCTTTCACCATTCATCCCAGCCCATGTTACCGCATCGCAACATATATTCAATCGATTTAGATGGACGTGCGCCGACTTACCCTGCGGCAATTTGACAATCAGGCGGCCAGTGCTGCCTCCGGAGGCGCCTTGGCGCCGGTCATGAAGGCGACGGCGTCGGACATCGTATATTGCTTGGGATCGATGACGGCGAGGCGACGGCCGAGGCGATGAATATGGACGCGGTCGGCCACCTCGAAGACATGCGGCATGTTGTGCGAGATCAGCACGATCGGCAGGCCGCGCTTCTTCACGTCGAGGATCAGTTCGAGCACACGGCGGCTCTCCTTGACGCCAAGGGCTGCCGTCGGCTCGTCCATGATCACCACGCGGCTGCCGAAGGCAGCGGCGCGCGCCACCGCGACACCCTGGCGCTGGCCGCCCGAGAGCGTTTCCACCGCCTGGCCGATGTTCTGGATGGTCATCAGGCCGAGTTCGGTGAGCTTGTCGCGAGCGCGCTTTTCCATCGCCGGACGGTCGAGCATACGCAGCCATTGGCCAAGGAAGCCGGGTTTGCGGATCTCGCGGCCGAGGAACATGTTGTCGGCGATCGACAGTGCCGGCGACAGAGCGAGATTCTGGTAGACGGTCTCGATACCGGCTTCGCGGGCCTCCATCGGCGACTTGAAGGCAACGGTCTTGCCTTCAAGCTGGATTTCGCCTTCGTCGGGCACGACAGCGCCTGAAATCGCCTTGATGAGCGACGACTTGCCGGCGCCGTTGTCGCCGATGACGGCGAGGATTTCGCCGGGGTAGAGGTCGAAGTCGGCATTGTCGAGGGCGGTGACGCGGCCATAGCGCTTGACCAGGCCACGCGCGGTGAGAATGGGGTCCTGGGTCATGCCGAAACCTTTCTGATCCATTGGTCGACCGCCACGGCGCCGATGATCAACACACCGGTGAGCAGCACTTTCCACTGCGGGTCGGCGCCCAGCATGTTGAGGCCCATGGAGACGACGCCGACGATCATCGCGCCAAACAGCGTGCCCAAGATCGAGCCGCGCCCGCCGAAGAGGGAAATACCGCCGATCACCGTCGCGGTGATCGCCTGCAGATTGTAGTCGGTGACGGCCGCCGACGGCGAGATCGAACCGTTGCGGCCGATGGAGACCCAGGCGGCGAAAGCGGCGATCAGCCCGGCAAGGGTGTAGACCGTCACCAGCACCTTTTTGGTCTGGATGCCCGACAGCTTGGCCGCCTCCTGGTCGTCGCCGACAGCGTAGACATGGCGGCCCCAGGCGGTGTGGTTGAGGACGTACCAAAGCAGCAGCACCAGCGCGACCATGGCGATGACGCCGAGCGTCAGCACCGCGGTGCCGACCTTGAAGCTCAGGGCGAATAGATGCAGCAGCGGCGCCTGGGTGTCGACGTCGGTGTCACGGATCGTTTCATTGGCCGAATAGATGAAGTTCGTGGCCATGACGATGTTCCACGTGCCCAGCGTCACGATGAAAGGCGGCAGCTTCATGTAGGCGACCAGCAACCCGTTGAGCAGCCCGCAGGCAGCACCGGCGGCAAGCCCGAGCGCCACGGCCACCACGCTCGGCAAGCCGTAGCTGACGGCGCAATTGCCCATGATCACGGCTGAGATCACCATGATGACGCCGATCGACAGGTCGATGCCGGCGGTCAGGATGACCAGTGTCTGCGCAGCACCCAGAATGCCGACGATGGCGATCTGCTGCAGGATCAGCGTCAGCGTGTAGGACGAGAAGAAGCGCCCCCCAATGGTGATGCCGAAGATGATGATCGACAGGACCAGCACGATCAGCGGCACCGCCGCCGGCGTCGAATGCAGGAAGTGCTGGACGCGCCTGACTGCGGATTTGTGTTCGTCGAACGCGGCAACGCTGGTGTCGCTGCCCGAGAGAACCTTCTCGAATTCCTGAGCTTGAGCCATGTTTCCTCCCCGTGAGGGGTCAGCCTAGCGCCGACGCCCGTCCACGCCTTTCCGGTCTGTCGCCGGGATTGTTCGCGGTCACGCGACCCATCGTCCACCCGAAGCGGCCGGGGATCAAGCCCCGACCGATCGAGTTCTGTAATTGCCGGTCAGACCAGCATCAGCCCCAGCACTTGGCGAGGCCTTCCTTGGTGTCGATGGACTTTACGCCCTTGGCCGGCTTGTCGGTCACCAGGTTGACGCCGGTGTCGAAGAAATTCTTGCCTTCGGTTGGCTTCGGCTTGGTTCCATCCTTGGCGAAGGCGGCGATCGCCTCAATGCCGAGCGCCGCCATCTGCAGCGGGTACTGCTGCGACGTCGCGCCGATGACACCTTCCGTCACCGACTTCACGCCGGGGCAGCCGCCGTCGACGGAGACGATCAGCACCTGCTTTTCAAGGCCGACAGCCTTGAGCGCCTGGTAGGCGCCGACTGCGGCGGGCTCGTTGATAGTGTGGATGACGTTGATGGTGTTGTCCTTCTGCAGAAGGTTCTCCATCGCCTTGCGGCCGCCCTCCTCGTTGCCGTTGGTGACGTCGTGGCCGACGATGCGCGGATCGGTTTCGTCGCCGATCTTGTTAGGATCCTTCACGTCGATGCCGTAGCCCATCATGAAGCCTTGGTCGCGCAGCACGTCCACGGTCGGCTGCGACGGCGTCAGGTCGAGGAAGCCGATCTTGGCGTCCTTGGCCTTGTCGCCGAGCGTCGCGGCGGCCCAGGCACCGATCAGCTTGCCGGCCTCGAGATTGTCGGTGGCGAAGGTCGCGTCGGCCGCGTCGATCGGGTCGAGCGGCGTGTCGAGCGCGATCACCAGCAGGCCGGCGTCACGCGCCTTCTTCACGGTCGGCACGATGCCCTTGGTGTCGGATGCAGTGATCAGGATGCCCTTGGCGCCGTCGGCAATGCAGCTTTCGATCGCCGCCACCTGGCTTTCGCTATCGCCGTCGATCTTGCCGGCATAGGTCTTGAGGTCGACGCCGAGTTCCTTGGCCTTTGCGGTCGCGCCTTCCTTCATCTTGACGAAGAACGGATTGGTGTCGGTCTTGGTGATCAAGCAAGCGCCGACGCCGGCCGCGGACGCGGACGACGCAAACGCCATCAGACCCAGGGCAGCCGCGGCAAACACGGTCGATTTCAACAATTTTGTATTGGTCACGATCTTCCTCCCAGTGGAACCATTCCGGATGCCGACCAACCGGCATCTACGGCGCATCCTACGAAATTCTCCCAGCGTGGACGCCGCCTCAACAGACACCAGACCGCAGCCGCTGTCAATAATTAAATCACTCTTATTTATTATTGACAGCCTTGCGTCGTTCACTCATTCTGGCCCAAAAGCATTGAGGGGAAACGATGGGAGGAACAGGGTGGAGACCGCCACTGCGAGGCACGGTTCGCCCGAAGCGAATGACAGCCTGATTCACCGCGGCACCAACCAGAGCGGCATGCGCGATCACAACGAGCGGCTTGTGCTCTCGCTGGTGCGCCAGCAAGGCAGCCTGGCGAAATCCGACATCGCCCGCATGACTGGACTTTCGGCGCAGACGGTTTCGGTCATTATGCGCGAACTCGAGGAAGAAGGCCTGCTCGTGCGCCAGGCGCCGCTGCGCGGCAAGATCGGCCAGCCCTCCATACCTATGGCGCTCAATCCGGAGGGCGCCTTCTTCATCGGCCTCAAGATCGGCCGCCGCAGCGCGGAACTGGTGCTGATCGATTTTCTTGGGCACGTGCGCTCGATGCTACAGCACTCCTATCGCTATCCGGCGCCGCGCGAGACGGTAGAATTCGTGACTTCAGGCATGAAAAAGATGCGCGGCGAACTGACACCGGCACAGGACAAGCGCATCGCCGGGCTCGGCATCGCCATGCCGTTCGAACTGTGGAACTGGGCCGACACCGCCGGTGCGCCGCGCGATGTCATGGACGAATGGCGCCACCGCGACATCAGGGCCGATATCCAGTCGCAATGCGATTTTCCGGTCTATCTGCAGAACGACGCCACCTCGGCCTGCGGCGCCGAGCTCGTCTTCGGCCAAGCAGGCGGCGCGCGTGACTTCGTCTATTTCTATATCGGCGCCTTCGCCGGCGGCGGCATCGTGCTCAACGGCCGGCTGTTTGGCGGGCCAACCGGCAATGCAGGCGCGCTCGGCTCCATGCCGGTGCCCGGACCAGACGGCAAACCTACCCAGCTGATCGACGTGGCGTCGATCGCCATGCTGGAAAAAGCGCTCAATGCCCGCGGCGTCGAGGCCTCGCATCTATGGACCTCGCCCGAGGACTGGGGCGAGATCGGTCCCGAACTCGCCGACTGGATCGCCAGCGCTTCACAGGCGCTCGCCTATGCCATCGTCGCGGCGTCCTCGGTCATCGATTTCGAGGCGGCGGTGGTCGACGGCTGGATGCCGCAGGCGGTGCGCCGCAGGCTGGTCGATGCCATCATCGCGGCCATTGCGACAATCGACGGCGAAGGTCTGAAACTTCCCGCCGTTCGCGAGGGGACCGTCGGCATTCATGCCCGGGCGCTCGGCGGCGCCAGCCTGCCGCTTTCCGAGCGCTTCCTGATCGGCTCGACGACCATTTCCAGGAGCGCCTGAATGCTTATCGGAATCCCGGCGCTGCTCGGTCCGGACCTTCTGGCGACACTGCGCGCCATGGGCCATGGCGATGAGATCGCCCTGGTCGACGGAAACTATCCGGCCGAGGAGCAGGCAAAGCGCCTGATCCGGGCCGATGGTCATCAGCTCATTCCCGTGCTCGATGCGATCCTGAGTGTGCTGCCGGTCGACGACGCCGTTCCGGAAGCCCTGTTTCGCGCCTCGGTCAAAGGCAATCCCTCGATTGCCGATCCAGTCCATCACGAGATCGAGGCGATCTGCGCCAAACACGCACCGGGCCGCAAGGTGGTTGCACTGGCCGGCGCCGACTTCTATGCACGGGTCAAGTCGGCGCATGCCATTGTCGCGACAAGCGAGCCCAGGCTTTACGCCAACATCATCATCCGCAAGGGCGTGATCTATCCGCCGGAGACCAAGACGCCATGATCCTCTGCTGCGGCGAAGCCCTCATCGACATGCTGCCGCGCGTCACGATGCAGGGCGAGCCGGCCTTTGCCCCCTATGTCGGCGGCGCGGTGTTCAACACGGCGATCGCGCTTGGCCGATTGGGCGCACCGGCCGGCTTCTTTTCGGGCCTGTCGTCGGATCTTTTCGGCGGCCAGTTCAGGGACGCGCTCGGAGCGAGCAAGGTCAGTTCCACCTATGCGCACACCTCGCCCAGGCCGACCACGCTCGCCTTCGTGCGGCTCACCAATGGCCAGGCGACCTACACGTTCTACGACGAGAACACCGCGGGGCGCATGCTGACGATCGACGACCTGCCGTCGCTCGGCAACGAGATCGAGGCCATGCTGTTCGGCGCCATCAGCCTGATCTCGGAGCCCGCCGGCGGCGCCTATGAAGAGTTCATGCGGCGCGAGCATGCAAGCCGCGTCATGATGCTCGACCCCAACATCAGGCCGAACTTCATCCCGGACAAGGCCAAGCACCTCAGGCGCATCCGCGAGATGATGGCGATGGCCGACATCGTGAAACTGTCGGACGAAGACCTCCAATGGTTCGGCGAAGCCGGCTCGCACGAGGATGTCATCCGCAACTGGCTCGACCGCGGACCCAAGCTGATCGTCGTGACCCATGGCAGCGAAGGTGCCGTCGGTTACACCAAAGACCACACCGTCACCGTGATGCCGGAAAAGGTCGAGGTGGTCGACACGGTCGGCGCGGGCGATACGTTCAACGCCGGCATCCTTGCCTCGCTGCATGAACAGGGCCTGCTGACGAAGGCGGCCATCGGCGGCCTTCCGCAAGACGCCATTCGCAAGGCATTGGCGCTTGGTGCCAAGGCAGCGGCAGTGACCGTGTCGCGCGCGGGCGCCAATCCGCCATGGCGGCATGAAATCGCCTGAGTAACGCTCAATTTAAGTTGAGCCAGCCGATCACTTTATGTTTCGCGGGGCCGCCCAGCGGGACTATAAGGGCGCAAATGCGCCCGACGAAGCCCGGATTTCCGGCATCTTGTGAAGATACGCCGGAAATCGGCGGTAACAGACTGCGACACCCAGGCAATTGGCGGCCCTGGGTGTCCGGCTTTCTCGGCAAGCACAACTCTGGTACCAGCGGGCCGTTATTTGGCTAGACCGCCCGGTTAAAATCGTTTTTGAGGCTGACATGCAGTTCATCGATCTTGGCGCACAGCGCGAACGCATCCGCGACCGGCTGAAGGCCGCGATCGACCATGTCGTCGAGGACGGCCGTTACATCCTGGGCCCGCAGGTTGCGGAGTTCGAGAAGAAGCTTGCTGCCTATATCGGCACCAAACATGTCGTGGCCTGCGCCAACGGCACCGATGCGCTGCTGCTGCCGCTGTTTGCCGCCGGGATCGGCCCGGGCGATGCCGTGTTCGTGCCGAGCTTCACTTTCGCCGCCACCGCCGAAGTGGTGGCCCTGGCCAAGGCGGAACCTGTCTTCGTCGATGTCGATCCGGTGACCTACAACATCGACATCGCCAGCCTCGAGGCGGCCATCGCCATGATCAAGAAGGAAGGCCGGCTGAAGCCGAAGGCGATTATCCCGGTCGACCTGTTCGGCCTCGCCGCCGATTACGATGCGATCATGGCGATCGCCAACCGCGAAGGGCTGTTGGTGATCGAGGACGCCGCCCAGTCGATGGGTGGGTCGCTTGACGGCAAGATGTGCGGTGCGTTCGGCCATGTCGGCTCGACCAGCTTCTATCCCGCCAAGCCGCTTGGCTGCTATGGCGATGGCGGCGCGATGTTCACCAACGACGACGAGATGGCCGACAAGCTGCGTTCCTTTGCCTTCCACGGCAAGGGCGAGACGCAATACGACAACATCCGCGTCGGCATCAATTCGCGGCTCGACACGCTTCAGGCGGCGATCCTCATCGAAAAGCTCGCCATTCTCGAAGACGAGATGGTGGCGCGCCAGCTGGTCGCAAACCGCTATGCCGAAGGGCTGGGCGACATGGTCACCGCAGCCCGCAACCTCGATGGTAGCCGTTCGGCCTGGGCGCAGTACGCCATCGAGACGCCCAAGCGCGACGGCCTGAAGGCGCATCTGAGCGAAAAGGGCATTCCGTCCGTCATCTACTACGTCAAGCCGCTGCATGCGCAGGTCGCCTATAGCGACTACCCACGCACGCCGACCGGTCTTGCCGTCTCGGAGGAGCTGCCGAAGCGCATCCTGTGCTTGCCGATGCACCCCTATCTCAGCGAAGCCGACCAGGACCGGATCATCGAGACGATCCGCAACTATATCGGCTCGAACTCGGCGCAGGCCGCAGCCGAGTAGTAGGCAGCGACTCTCAGGCGGGGCTCGCTCCTGCCCTGCCGCTGGCGATGAAATGCGGATTGGCGAAATCCTCGTCGTCGGCCTGGTCGCGTTTGCCGTAAGCCAAGGGCTTGCCGTCCAGCGTGCGTGTCGTACCGCCAGCCGCGCGCAGCACCGCGTCGCCCGCCGCGGTGTCCCATTCCATGGTGCGTCCAAAGCGCGGATAGACATCTGCCTCGGCGCTGGCAAGAAGACAGAATTTCAAGGACGACCCAACGGAAACGATCTCGGCGGCGCCGAGGTCGCGAATATAGGCTTCGGTTTCCGGCGTGTTGTGGGAGCGGCTGGCAACCACGGCCAGCGGTGACGCGGCCGCTCTCACCGAAATCGGCCGGCGGCCGATGATCTGATAGTCGTCATCGATTTCCAGGGCTTCCGCGCTGCCCGGCCGTCCCGAAAAGAAGCGGCCGGTGCAAGGCGCGAAGACGACGCCGACTTCCGGCACGCCATGGCGGACAAGCGCGATGTTGACGGTGAAGTCGGTGCGGCGATTGACGAATTCCTTGGTGCCGTCGAGCGGGTCAATAAGGAAAAAGGCCTCGCCGAGATCGGTCGGCATGATTCCAGCCGCCGCTTCCTCTTCGGCCACGCAGGGAATGTCGGGAAATGCCGCGCGCAGGCCGGAGAGGATGATCTTCTCGCTCTCGCGGTCCGCCTCGGTCACCGGCGAGGCGTCCGATTTCCGGTCGACGGCGCAGCCGGCGTGGAAGACGCGCATCACCTCACGTCCAGCCGCCAGGGCCAGCCGCTCGAAGATGTCGAGCATCGACCTATCGTCAGATACCGCCGCCACTTTCATATTGGTCTTCGGCAATGTCGCGCTCATTCAGCCAATGTTCCAGGGCATCTACCATCTCTTCCGCCGATTTGCCGAGCGTCTTCAGATGGATCTCCGGGTTTTCCGGTGCTTCGTAAGGTGAATCCACGCCGGTGAAATTCTTGATCTCGCCATTCAGCGCGCGCGCATAAAGCCCCTTCGGATCACGCCTGGCGCATTCCTCGAAGGGCGTGTCGACAAACACCTCGATGAACTCGCCATCGGCCATCAATTCGCGCGCCACGCGCCGTTCAGCGCTGAACGGCGAAATGAACGAGACAATGACGATCAACCCGGCATCGGCCATCAGCTTGGCCACTTCAGCGACCCGGCGGATGTTCTCGACGCGGTCGGCATCGGTGAAGCCGAGATCGCGGTTGAGACCGTGACGGACATTGTCGCCGTCCAGAATATAGGTGTGCCGGCCGGTGGCGAACAGCTTCTTCTCGAACAGGTTGGCGATGGTCGACTTGCCGGAGCCGGAAAGCCCGGTGAACCAGAACACGGCAGGGCGCTGGTTCTTCATGTCGGCGCGCACGCGCTTGCCGACATCGAGCGATTGCCAGTGGATGTTCTCGGCACGACGTAGCGAGTGCACGATCATGCCCGCGCCGACGGTGGCGTTAGAGATGCGGTCGATCAGGATGAAGGCGCCGGTGGTGCGGTTCTCGGCGAAGGGATCGAAGGCGATCGGCGCCCGTGTCGAGATGTTGCAGATGCCGACTTCATTCATTTCAAGCGACTTGGCCGCCTCATGGGCGAAGTCGTTGACGTTGATGCGGTATTTCAGGTCGGTGACGGTGGCGCTGGTCTGGTCGGTTTCGGTGCGCAGGATGTAGGAGCGACCCGGCAGCAGCGCATGCTCATCAAACCAGACGATGTTGGCTGCGAACTGATCGGCGACTTGCGGCCTGGCGGCCGGCGAAACCAGCATATTGCCTCTGGAGACCTCCACCTCGTCGTCGAGAACAAGCGTGATGGCCTGGCCGGCCACCGCCTGTTTGAGATCGCCGCCATGAGCGACAATGCGTTTGACATGCGAGGACTTGCCGGATTTGGCGACGACGACCTCGTCGCCTTGCACGATGGCGCCGGACGCGATCGTGCCGGCAAAGCCGCGGAAATCGAGATTTGGGCGATTGACGTACTGCACCGGAAAACGGAACGGCTGCTCGACGGCAGCCTCTTCGACCGAAACGCTCTCGAGGTGCTCGATCAGCGTCGGGCCGGAATACCACTGCATGTTGTCGGAGCGGCCGCTGACATTGTCGCCGTAGCGGGCCGACATCGGGATCGGCACGATGGTCTGGAAGCCGAGATCGCGCGAGAATTGGCCGTAGTCTTCGACGATCCGGTCGAAGACTGCCTGGTCGAAATCGACGAGATCGATCTTGTTGACGGCCAGCACGATGTGGCGGATGCCGAGCAGCGAGGCGATGATCGAATGACGCCTCGTCTGGCGCAGCACCCCTTGCCTCGCATCGATCAGCACGATCGCCAGATCGGCGGTCGAGGCGCCTGTCGCCATGTTGCGCGTGTATTGTTCATGGCCGGGCGTGTCGGCGACGATGAACTTGCGCTTCGGCGTGGCGAAGAAGCGGTAGGCGACATCGATGGTGATGCCTTGCTCGCGCTCGGCCTCGAGACCATCGACCAGCAGCGCGAAATCGATGTCATCGCCGGTGGTGCCGTGCTTGCGCGAATCGCGTTCGAGCGCGGCAAGCTGATCCTCGAAAATCTGCTTGGTGTCGGACAAAAGGCGGCCGATCAGCGTCGACTTGCCGTCGTCGACCGAACCGCAGGTCAGGAAGCGCAGCAGCGACTTCTTTTCCTGCGCGGCCAGGTAGTCGCGGATGCTGTCGGTGGGGGCGAGGCTTTTTGCCATGATGTGACGCATGGTCAGAAATACCCCTCGCGCTTCTTCTTTTCCATCGAGCCGGCTTCGTCACGGTCGATCAGGCGGCCCTGCCGCTCGGATGTGCGCGCGGTCAGCATCTCGCCGACGATGGCTTCGAGCGTGTCGGCATCGGATTCGATGGCGCCGGTGAGCGGATAGCAGCCCAAAGTGCGGAACCGCACCAAGCGGTTCTCCACTGTCTCGCCGGGGCGCAGTTTCATGCGGTCGTCGTCCTTGAGGATCAGCATCCCGTCACGCTCCACCACCGGCCGTTCCTTGGCGAAATAGAGCGGCACGATCGGAATGTTCTCCTGCAGGATGTACTGCCAGATATCGAGCTCGGTCCAGTTCGACAGCGGGAAAACGCGGATCGATTCACCCGATGCGATGCGGGTGTTGAAGATCTTCCACATTTCGGGACGCTGGTTCTTCGGATCCCAGACATGTTGGGCATTGCGGAACGAGAATATGCGCTCCTTGGCGCGCGACTTCTCCTCGTCGCGGCGGGCGCCGCCAAAGGCGGCATCGAAACCGTATTTGTCGAGCGCCTGGCGCAGCGCCACCGTCTTCATCACGTGGGTGTGGGTGTTCGAGCCGTGGTCGAACGGATTGATGTTGTCGCGCACACCGTCTTCATTAACATGCACCAAAAGGTCGAAGCCGTGTTTTTGCGCCATCTGATCGCGGAAAGCGATCATCTCGCGGAACTTCCAGGTCGTGTCGACATGAAGAAACGGGAAAGGCGGCTTGGCGGGATAGAACGCCTTCATTGCCAGATGCATCAGCACGGATGAATCCTTGCCGACCGAATAGAGCATGACCGGCTTGGCAAAGGCGGCCGCAACCTCTCGGAAAATGTGGATGGACTCGGCTTCAAGCCGCTGCAGATGCGTAAGCGCTGTTATCATAGACTGTGAGCGTTCTCTCGTGCCTTGCGACAGAAGTCCTTGCGTCAAATCATCGAGCTTTGTGCCCGGTTCAAGCGTCGCTTCTGGACAAAGTGTTTCGTGCGGGCGTTCTAGCAGATCGGCGCACGGCAAAACAATGCAAGACGAGCCCGGCAGCAGTCAGTTCGGGAATGATTTTTCCATGCTTTCGCCAAAACCCGGAAATTTCTGTTCGCAATGCCTGCAGCCGGGAAAAGGCCGGGAAAAAATTGCTCGGCAGACCATGACGACAGACGCTGCTTGAGCCCATTCCCAATCGTCGGGCACCGGCCGCCGATTTTAGGTGACGACAAGCTCCACCGCACTATCGAAAAGACAGCCCAGCCGCTATACAACCTCCGGAAGCGGGCAAGATGCGTCATCAGGCATGGGCAAATTTCAACGCGAGCACATTCGGTTCCGCCGAACAGGATGTGCCGCATAGAGCTACTCGAGAATAGCGGGCCCGAAACTTGACCGGTCTTTCGTCTGCAAGACAGCAACTCACGCCTTCGCGGATCAATATCTACTTCTCCATTCTTTGCTTCTTTTTTCCACCGGTTTTGGGATCGGTGGTCAGCTTCGTGTTCAATGGCGGCGCTCTGTGGTCCGTCCTGTTGCTCGCTCTCAGGAAAAGGCGCTTCAATATCGACGCGGCGATGATGGCGATGACCATCGCGATCTATGCCTATTGCGCGGCCAATCTGGTGGCGTCCATCGTCAACCACGCGATCGCCAGGGATGCATTGCACCTGATCCCGCTTGTCACCTTCCTGTTTTTCCCCATCTCCTATTCGACCTGGAGCATTACGCAGAAGACAACGCTTGTCCGTATCATCGTACTGAGCAGCATGGCGGCCTGTTTTGTCGCGCTGCTTCTGGCGGTCTTCCAACAACATTGGCTTGGTATCCGCGCCGAGGGTGGGGCCGGGAATGCAATTGTGTTCGCGGAGGTCCTCTGCCTTGCCGTGGTGGTCTGCGTGGCAGGCGCCCTGTCGGATACAGAGAGACACAGGATCGCCCTCATTTGTGCGGCACTTGGCGGGACGATCGCCATCATCTACTCCGGCACCCGAATTGTCTGGCTGGCACTGCTGATTGCCGGTATCGCCGTTCTGCTGATCAACCAGCATAGGCTCAAGGGAAGGAACGCCATTCGCCTGCTGGTGCTGTTGCTGGCGGCCGGCGCCGTGATCGCTGCTGTCGGCTTCCAGACCATATCCGGGCGTGTCGACTTTCTGCGTTCCGACTTGGACGCGCTCGCCCTCAAGGGTGACCACACGACGGCTATAGGATTGCGATTGGCCGTGTGGGACATTGGTCTGAAAGCGTTTCGTGAGATGCCGCTGTTCGGACATGGAGTGGGTGCCACCCAGGCCTTGATAAAACAGGGCTTCCACGATCAGTTCGGGATGGATGCAGGCTTCAATCATTTCCACAACGGCTTCCTGACCGCCCTGGTGCAGGCAGGACTTCTGGGCGCCTTGACGCTGGCGGCGATCTTCGTCGTTGCCGCCAGGAATGCAGCCGTGGTTTTGCGAAATAGCACCGATCCTATCGAGCGTTTTGGCGCTACGATGATTGTCATCGTGGTGATCACCTATCTCACGTCCGGGATGACAGGCATCCTGATTGGCCACGACATTCTGGACTCGGTGCTGATGGTCTTCCTGGTGTCGGGAACGTATCTCGCCTCGGGCCGTCAGGCTCCGTTGCCGCAAGACCAGGCGTTTCCGCCCGAGACGGAAGAGCGCGTGCTTCCGCCGGTGACGGAAGACGCCCTTCTTCCAAGGATGGAACATCGGGCGCTTCGCTTCACTCAATAGCCGTTCGGGGCAAGACCAATGAAAGTCCTGGTCACAGGCGCGACAGGCTTCATCGGTCGTCAGGTGGTGCATCGGCTTCGCGAGGCGGGCACCGAGCTCCGCCTCGCGTCCCGCTACCCGGAGAGGCTTGGTCCGGGACATGATGCCATGCAGATGCCCGATGTCGATGCGCCGGCGGCTGCCTTCCTGGCGCTTGCCAGGGGGGTTACCGATGTCGTTCATTGCGCGGGTCTGAACAATGATGAAGGCAACGCCACCGAAGCCGATTTTCGGGCGGCCAATGCGGAATTGAGCGCAAGGCTGGCGCAGGCTGCGGCCGAACAGGCAAGTGGACGGTTCATCCTGCTCTCTTCGATCCGGGCCGTGATCGGCGCGCGCGTCAGCGCAACGATCGACGAGGACACGATTCCCCATCCGCAATGCGCCTATGGGCGCTCGAAGCGCGAAGCAGAGATCGGGGTGCTGGACGCCTATGCGTCGCATGGCCGTTCCGACGCCACCGTATTGCGACTGCCCCCAGTCTACGGGGCCGGCATGAAAGGAAACCTGGCGGCGCTGATGCGCCTGGCCGATACGGGCCTGCCGCTGCCGAGAGGTGCCCTGACGGGAACCCGCTCGCTGCTGTCATCGCAATCGACGGCAGGCGCGGTATGGCATCTTCTCAGCCTTTCGGGGCGGCTGCGATCGATCTATGTCGCCAGCGATGTGCCGCCGGTTTCGATCGCCGACATTGTCGGCGCCTTTCGCGACGGTTTCGGACGGCCGAGGCGCCTTGTGGCCATGCACGCCAAGCCGTTGCGTGCAGCCGCGATCCTCTTGGGCAAGCGGGCGTCCTGGGACAGCCTGACCGCGACACAGATATGCGACCCTTCCCTGCTCGTATCCGAAGGCTGGCTGTCGGAAACCGGGACGCTGGAGCGGCTGGCCGAAATAGCGCGGCTCGGAGACGCTCAATCGCCCCCGTGGCGATAGAGCGTTCCAAATAGGATGCGAAGGTCGAGCGAGAACGACGCCGTCCTGAGATAGGCGGCATCCGTTTCGGCCAGAAGCTGCGGGTTGGACATGTCGATGCCCCTGATCTGGGCCATGCCGGTAATGCCCGGTCGTGCCGCCAAAACCCCCAGCTGCCGGCGGCGCTCGATCAGTTCCGTCTGTGTCGGCAGGCAAGGGCGCGGCCCGACCAGGCTCATCTCACCCCGAAGAACATTCCAGAATTGCGGCAGCTCATCGAGCTTGAACTTCCGCAAGGTCCTTCCGACCGAGGTCACGGCATTTGCTGGCGCCTCGTGCGAGGGCAAGGACGGCGTTCCCTGATACATCGTCCGCAATTTGTGGCAGCGAAACAACACACCATCGCGGCCGACCCGCGTCTGTGAAAAAATCACCGGACCGGGCGACGATGCCCGCACCGCAAGCATGCAGAGCAATAGAACAGGGGATGTCACCAACAACAGCAAGACTGCCGCGACGAGATCGAAGGCGCGCTTCAGTCCCTTCACGGCCATCCCCTGATCACTAGAGCCATTCCAGGAAGAGTGTGAAACGGTTTCCCCAGCAAAAGCCAGAAGCGCTTTCCCGGCGGAAATTGCTCCGACACCGCCGGCCGCGGAATCGATATCCAGGCAAAATCCCGCCATTCAACCGTCAGCTGCAACGTATCTAACCTGCTTGCCCGACCGTTCTCGGACCAGTTTCCTGCCGCGTGTCGGGCGCTGGCGTCTCCGGCAGATGGAGTTGCGCCAACACGGCAAGGGCGGAAGCCTTGTCCTGGCTCTTCATTGCCGCCTGCAACGCGGCCAGCGAGGCCTGAACCCTAGGCCACGCCACCACATCGGTCCTGAGACCGAAGATCTTGGCGATGTCGAGCGTGATGATCTCTTCATTGGCGCCCTGGAGCGTCTCATGCAGCTTCTCGCCGGGTCTGATACCGGTGAAGCGGATCGGGATATCCGCATAGGGCGTCTTGCCGGCCATGCGGATCATGGTTTCCGCGACTTCGAGAATCGGCACGGGTTTGCCCATGTCCAGCATATAGATGGCATAGTCGTCCTTGCCGTTACGCGACTGGGCGTCGGCGGCCGCCATGATGACGAGGTCGACGGCTTCCGCCACCGTCATGAAATAACGGGTCATGCGTCGATCGGTAATCGTGACCGGGCCGCCGGCTTCGATCTGTGCCTGGAAGATGGTCGCCACCGAGCCATTGGAGCCAAACACGTTGCCGAACCGCACGGCTATGAATTTGGTTCCGGAACGGCGCCCGTCCGGCGCGATTGCGTGGCTTTCGTGCAAGGAACTGACGAGTTGCTCGGCGGCTCTCTTTGTGATGCCAAGCACCGAGGTCGGATCCACGGCCTTGTCGCTCGATATGAGCAGGAACTGCGGAACACCGCATTTGGCGGCAACCTCAGCGCAGACAAGCGTACCGAAAACATTGGTCTGGATAGCTGATTCCCAGTTCTCCTCGAGCAGCGGAACGTGCTTCAGAGCCGCGGCATGAAAGATGATGTCCGGTTTGAATTCCGTGACGACACGAGTCATCTGACGCCGGTCCGCGACATCGACAATGCGCACCTTCAGGCGATCATGGTCCTTTTCCTCGACATACTGGCTCAACTGGAAGATGCCGAACTCGGAATTGTCGGCGACCAGCACCGCCCCTGCTCCCAGCTCCAGCGACCGCTTGACCAGCGTGCGGCCGATAGATCCGGCGCCTCCCGTCACCAGGACGCGCTTGCCGTCGACGAAGGCACCAATACGCGCGATATCGGACGGCACGGTCGGGCGGCGCAGGATCGTTTCCATCTCGACTTCGTCGAGAACGATCTTTCCCTCCTGCCCAAGCTGCGAAAGGCTCGAGAACTGCAAGACGGTTATGCCGCCATGCCGGGCGACACGCACAAGCTCGGAATATTCCTCGATCTCATGCTCGACACCGCTGCCGAAAATAAGCAGGTCGATGCTCCTGGTGCCGGCGGCGTAGTCCTCCAGGACATCGATCAGGCGTGGCCGGGACGCCACCACGGGAACACCTTGAATCCGTGTACCCAACGGTGCGCCACGCTCGGTCGCCATGATGCCGGCAATGGAATAATCGGTCGGCTCTGCCGTGCGCGTGAAGCGAATGATCAGGTCGGCCTCACCAAGCCGACCGACGAACAGCGCCCGCCTGGCCTGCACTTTGTCGACCCTGTGGGTAAGGATGCCCCAACTCGCGCCGTCGCGAAGAAATCGGTAGAACAGCCGCGGCGCCGATATGATGGTAAAGGAAACGAGGAAAAAGACGATGAATTGGCGTTCGTTGAGGCCAGCCACGGGCTGGATGAAACGAAACATCAACGAAAGAGCATAGAGCACGACCGTCAGAATCGCACAGCTCTTCAGAATGTTGAAAAAGTCCGGAGTCGAGGCAAAGCGCCAGATCGTGGTGTAGAGACCACAATATCTGAACAGCAGGTGACTGATGAGAACGATCCCGAGCCAGGTGACCAGACCTTGGTAGGAGAATGCATCGAACGAAAGGTCTGACCGGGAGAGGACGAGACTAAGCGCCACCGCAACCAGGACCATGAGCAGGTCCTGGACCATGATGATGACGCGCCGTATCTTCGGTCGAAATCCGAACACGGCTTCTGCATAGGAAGTCATTGGCGAGTATTGAACTCCAGGCGTGAGAACTTCAACACTAATGCGGCGTCAGATCGAATACCATCCGTCACCGGCCACCTGTTCTCAGCGTCAAATCCTCGGCCCCCGCCGTCGCTACCGCATAGCGTGGACGTGAGGTCATCGCCAGAGATTTCTTCACAGACGGTTCGATCGGGATCAAGTGTCGACCAGGATATCGCGCAACCGGCGGGGAGGTTTAAGGTTCACGCTGTTGCCAGGAGCAGGTCAGGCGATGCGATTGGCTGCCGTCTGACGCACTTTCTACAGCGCTGCCGTTGCCCGTTCGTTCATCGCGACGCACTATTTTTCAAGCTCTCGAGGAAACCTCGGGTGGGCGGCAAAGCGCTTTTCGGTTAACAGGGGAACCTACCTCAATATGACAACCTTCCCTCTCATCAGCCAAAGCGAAGTGATGAAATTTGGATCGAGTGGCCTCAGAGGCCTGGCTTCGGAACTGGTCGGGAACCCAAGTGGGCTTTATACTGAGGCTTTCGCCTGGCGCCTGGCTGCCGACGGGATTCAGCCAAATGCCATGGTGCTGGTGGGCCGTGACTTACGCGACAGCAGCCCCACCATTGCCGCCAACTGCATGGCGGCCCTGGCGGCAAGCGGGCTTCAACCGATCGATTGCGGCGCTATTCCAACACCGGCTTTGGCGCTGTACGGCCAGCAGCATGGCGCAGCGGCACTTATGGTGACGGGTTCGCATATTCCCGCTGACCGCAACGGCATCAAATTTTACGGCCCGCACGGCGAGATCAGCAAGGCCGATGAAGCCGCCATGGCACAATACGCCGCCGGAAGATCGGGAGCCTATCGCCCTCCGCCTCCGCCAGGAACGGCCTTGCCGACACGCCATGATCAGGCGATCGCCGCCTATCGCGCGCGCGCCGAGATCATATTGGAGCCCAGCTCCCTTTCCGGCATGAGGGTCGGCGTTTATCAGCACAGCTCGGTGGCGGCGGATCTGCTGGTCGAGATTCTCCAATCCCTTGGCGCTCATGTGACGCCTGTCGGGAAATCCGGGACCTTCGTGCCCGTTGACACCGAAGCCGTCAGCCCGACCACACTTGCCAAATTCAAGCGTTGGGCTGGGGAATTCGACCTCGATGCCATCGTGTCGACAGATGCCGATGCCGATCGTCCGCTTATCGCCGACGAAAATGGCGATCTCTTTCGCGGCGACCTGATCGGCCTCGCCACGGCCTTGTTCTTGCGGGCAGACGTCGTCGTGACGCCGGTGACCTCCAATTCGGGCATTTCGAAAGCTTTCGGTTTCGAGGTCGTGAGAACGAAGGTCGGATCTCCCTTTGTTATCGAAGGGATGGAAGCATCATACCATGCCGGTCGCATCGTCGTCGGCTTCGAGGCCAATGGCGGCGTTCTCCTGGGATCGGATTGTTCCCTGCGCGGAAAGACACTGACGGCATTGCCGACACGGGATTCCCTACTCCCGATCCTCGCCGTCCTGGGTCTGGTTGCATCGACAGGAAAAACGCTGTCGCAGCTGCGCGCGGTTTGGAAGCTTCCGGTTTGCGCAAGCGAGCGACTTGAAAACTTCCCGGTGGAAAGCTCGCACAGCTTGATGCGCCGCCTTGCGGATCGGGATGCATTGCAGCAATTCCTGGCGCCTTTCGGGACCGTTGCCGAAGTCGACGAGACTGACGGCTTAAGGATGCGAATGCAGACTGGTGAGATCATCCATTTGCGGCCCTCCGGCAACGCACCAGAACTTCGCTGCTATTCGGAGGCTGCAAACCCGGACAGAGCGGCGGCGATCGTGGCATTGACGCTTGAAAGGGCGCGGGCGATCACGTCCACGGATTAAACCGCGGGCGTCTCATGAGGATGGTTCTCGCACTGGCGCAAGCCCCTTCCGACGGCGGTCACTGCATTCGCTGGCCTCATGCGAGAACAGCTCGGCGTTCCTCGACGTATCGCCCTCAACTTGTAACAGCGAAGAAACGCTCGGGCCAATAGAGCACGAGGTCACCGCTCGACCACGCGCCTTGAAGCGATCCGATTTCAGATGCGACCCAGGACGAATGCGAGATAAAGCCCTAGGGTCCCGGCAAGAGTCTGCCGGTAGACACCGCTTGCGGGCAGAGTGCGCAAACGCTGGAAAAGACTGCCCTTCCGACCGCTTGCGAACAGGTCGAGGCACGCCGCGGCATCCGGCGTAAGGAGGTCGCGATTGACCGCCAGACCGGCAAGGTTGAGATCGGTCCAGTCGGCAAACTCGCCCTTGAACAGGCGCCCAAGCCGCGAGACCCTTGCCCGCCACGACACGTTGGCGCCGACAAGGTTCGCCGCGTGCTGCCGGTAGTGCACCAGGGGCCGCGGGTCGTAGTGGACAACGCCGCCGGCGCCGGTGACAACCAGATAGGCCCACCAGTCGTGGCTGACGAAGCCCGTGCGTGCCGAAGCCCTTGCCAACAGATCGCGTGCCGTGCGGTTGAGCAGGATGGTGTTGCCGCCGGCGATGCTTTGCACGAGCGCGTTGCGGAAGGATGGCGGCCGCCGAAACAATGGCGACTGGCCGACAAGGCTTCCCGTTTCGGTCATGGTCGCGGTTCGCGAGCAGAACATCAACGGCGTTTCCGCGCCGAACGCCTGCATCCATTGGATGGCACTTTCCAGCCTGTCCGGCTCCCAGACATCGTCCTGATCGCTGAAGGCATAGAAGTCGGCATCGATACGTCGGTCGAGTATCATCGAGCGGAAATTGGCGGCGAACCCTCGGTGCGGCCCCTCCACCAACGTCACTCGACCCTTTGTCCAGCGGGACTTCCAGGCTTCGATGATGGGAACCGTGCCGTCGACGGAGCCATCGTCGGAGATCCAGAGGTCGATGAGCGGATGCGACTGTGCGAGCAGGGATTGCAACTGCTCATCAATGAACGCCGCGCCGTCTTTCGTGCCCATCAGCACCGCTATGCGCAGATCTGCCCTATCCACGAATGTCGAACACCTTACTTGAGTTCTTCATGAAGGCGAGGCGCATCCGTGGCCGAAGTCCGAATACAGATTCCAGCTTCATCGGATGGCACCAGGCTCCAGGCTCGTGGACGTGAACACCAGCAAAGTGCGAACACGAAAATCGCTCATGGCCGTTCAGTTTTCTCAAAGCGCGATTTCCGGCCCGTCGCTTTGTATCGCATACTGTGGGCTCGAAGTCATAGCCAGAGGTTTTTTCGGCAAGAGCGGACGGTCAATGGAGAAGCGTGGTGCATCATTCTTGGGTGATTGCCGCGAGCCTGATATTAGTCTCAGCTAACAAAGAAACCGCACGGTATCAGCACGTGCCCAGTTTTGCCGCAGTTGACTCTGCTCTTGACCTCGTTACGACGCAATGCGTTGCCATATGCCCGTCGAAATGGCTATTAGAGATGGGTGTGGTGGTTCGCCATGGCCAGCGAAGGACAATGCGCCAGAACAACGGATTGCGATATTCCCAGCTATGATTGCGGCACTAAACGGCGCTTTTGACGACATCTCAAAAGCCATGAGATTACACCGAGTCTGGATCGCGCTTGCCCATGAGGACATCGGCGACCAGCACAGACGCACGACGCTCGGCCCGCTTTGGATGCTGGTCAACTATTTCGCTTTCGTCGGCACATTTGCCTTTGTTTTCGTGACCAAGGACGCAAGCAACCCAAGCTATATAGCCTATGTGGCCATCGGCATGCTGGTGTGGTTCTATCTTACCGAGACCATCACCATGAGTGTGTCTCTCTTCCAACGCGAAGCGAGCTTCATTCAGGGCACGACGCTGCCGTTGTTCGTGTATGTGATGCGCTTGACGATGCAATGCATTATTCGAGCTGGTTATTCGCTGGCGGGTTGCGTTCTCATTCTGCTTTTGAGCGGTTACGGAATCAACACAAACTGGCTGCTGTCCTTGGTGGGATTGTTGCTCCTCATCCTGGCAACCCCTGCATTTGTGGTGGTTTTTGCGTTCCTGGGCGCATTCTTTCCCGATAGCGAATTCATCGTTGGCAACCTGATGCGGGTGGGCATGTTCTTCACGCCTGTCTTCTGGGTCTATAGTGGGCAAGAGGGCGTTCAAGAATATGCCTATCACTGGAACCCGTTCACCTATTTCCTGGAGGGCGTGCGCGAGCCGATCACGGCGGGCATATTTCCGGGGCATTCCTTGGCGGTGACAGGTTATTTCTGCCTCGGCCTCTGGGCTATTGCGCTGCTGCTGCTGGGCCTTTATCGCAAGCGCATCGTTTTCCTGATCTGAGTTCCATGACCTCCATCACACTGAACAATGTCAGCCTCGTCTATCGACTGTTTGAAAAGTTGACGCTTTCGGCGCCCGGTCGGCGTCGAAGCGCTCTCGGCGGCAATATAGCCAAGTCGGGCACCAAACAGGTCGTGCAGGCGCTCGACGGTGTCAGCTTCGAGCTCAAGGCGGGCGACCGGTTAGGGCTTGTCGGCCCGAATGGCGCCGGCAAGACCACCCTGCTCAAGGTTCTATACGGAATCTACCAGCCATCGGGTGGTACGATATCGATCACCGGCAAGGTCGATGCCCTGTTCAACATCCACATAGGGTTTCGTCCCGAGGCCACCGGGCGCAGAAACATCGTGCTGAGAGGGTTGATCAGTGGTTGGACGGCGGCCGAGATCGAAGAGAAAATGGAAGAAATAATCGATTTCAGCGAACTGGGCGACTTCATCGACCTGCCGTTCAAGGCGTACAGCCAAGGCATGGCGGCACGTTTGGCGTTTGCAGCAGCGACCACTCTCGAGCCTGAAATCCTGCTGATGGATGAATGGATTGGCGCCGGTGACGCGTCGTTCCAGGAAAAAGCCAAGCGACGCATGGACGAACTGGCGGAAAAGGCCGGCATCATCGTGTTGGCAAGCCACGACGATGCGCTCATCCGGCGGGTCTGCACGAAGAAACTCACACTTCGAGCTGGCCGGGTGGAGTCGCTGGCTTAAGGCGTCTCGCGATATTCGATATCGAGGTCGAGCGAGGGCTCGATAGTCGTAGCATCCTCCTTTTCCGCAGGCCTTCAACGGTCCAAAACCACTGGCGAAGTCACGGCCGAACAACAGAGATCGGGTGCACCCTGTCAGCCCCGCATGCGATCTTCATAGAATTGACGCTTTGATAGAGCCTGGTCTAAGCGTACTGAACGTTGACCAACCGGACCGAAAAGCACCTTCAATTTGATAACCCCAACAGCCGGATTGCCACAGGGACCGAGGCGTCAAGCCATCTTAATCCTGGGAATGCACAGGAGCGGAACCTCGGCGCTTGGGGGCGTAATCAATGCATTGGGAGCAGCCGGCCCGAAGACCCCGCTGCCGTCGCACGCGGCCAATCCGCGCGGATTCTTCGAGAGCGCGCCCCTTGCCCTTGCCCACGACGAACTGCTCGCATTAGCAGGCTCATCCTGGCTTGACTGGCGTCAACTCGATCAGCAAAGGATGAACTCAAAGGCAACAGAGCCGTGTCGTCAGAAAATAAAACAGCTGCTCATCGACGAGTTCGGTGACGAACCATTGATCGTTATCAAAGACCCGCGGACATGCAGATTTGTTCCGTTCATGTCGTCGATCTTGGACGAAATGAATGTCAGCCCTGTCGCCCTTCTGCCGGTACGCAATCCTCTTGAGGTCGCATATTCGCTGCACCGGCGAGACAAAATCACACTGCCAGAGTCCCTGCTGTTGTGGCTCAGGCATGTGCTCGAAGCTGAATATCATTCACGACACATGCCGCGATATATTCTGTCATATGAAGGGTTCCTGGTCGACTGGCGAAAGCATATTGACCGCGCAGCTGAAAAAACAGGTGTCGTCTGGCCTGCTCAGCCCGACCAGTCGGACGTCAAGATCGAGCAGTTTCTGACGACAGACCTTTATCATGAAAGGTCCACGCTCGAAGATGTGCATAATCATCCGGATGTTACGTCGCTGGTCCGCGAGACCTATCAAATTCTGTCCACAATCGCCGCCGGGGATGAAGACAATGGCTTGCTTGCTCAGCTGGATATTATGCGGACGAGATTCGACGAAGCCTGCGAAACATTTTCGGTAGCCATGGCGACGGAGGAATTGGCGGTTGCGCAATTGCGTGGTGAACTCAGCGCGCGCAGCACCGAGACAGAGCAGGTCCGTCAAGAGAATTCGAGGCTTGCGAGCTTTCTGGAACAGCAATCCGTTGAAATCCGCGGCTTGGCGGACGAACGTGATGTTCTCGTCGGAACTCGCGACACTCTGATCGCTGAACGGGATGCCCTCTTAAACGCCCAAGCCAGCTTAATCGCTGAACGGGATGCCCTCGTAAATGCCCAAGCTAGCTTAATCGCCGAACGCGATGCTCTCCTGCGGGACATAATCGGCATCGCCAATGAGCGCGACGCGATACTCACGTCGCGCAGTTGGCGGCTGACCGCACCTTTGCGACTGATACGTGGTCTGTTCGCCCGTGGCTGATGCGGGCGCGGACAGTAAACGCGCGAGGCACTTGGAGCCCCTCACGAGCGACTTTGCCCACGTAAGAGAGCTCAGTTTGCTGTATCGCGATCTGGCTAATCCCCGAACGCGATTATCCTTCGTAGGCCGCGATAGAGTGGCCTGAGAATCCTGAACGCTATTGGCGATCTGGCTACAATCGATCTCTTGATCGAGAAGATGAGGCCACGAAAGGATCTTACCACTCCATAGTTTCCAAATTCCGCCGGAGCTCCGTTCTCGCATAGGGCTTGCAATTTAGCCTCCAGCATTACGTAGTTGTGAGCAGCATGCCCGGCAGTCATCACGTGCCGGAAGGTATAGCCGGCGTCGATTGCAACATAGGCTATGATCCGCTCTATGGCGTGGACCAAACTTCCATCCCGATAATCCATATTGGCAAAATCGTTCCAGCCCCACTTTTCTTCGAAAAGCTTCCTTAGAGCTGCAGGACGAAACCAGTACATCCCACCGTAAGGCGCGACAGGTGTACTATCATCCAGATGCACGATCAAACCCAACTGTCGGGCAAGCTTCGCTACGTTGGCTTTGTTGCCAGCCCATGAATTTCCAATGGTCGGATACCCAATATGAACCAACGGCGGCATGACGAGACCAAGCGCTGAATTGTTGGCAAAGAGTTCAAGCAAATTCGAGACATATCCAGGCGTATGAAGAAGGTTTTCAAAAGTGTGGAGTTTAAACAACTCTCCCCTCGGGCCGTCTTGGGGAGATCGCTTGGAATGGATCCGGCAGATCAAGTCGTACCGATCCTCGAGTACATAGTCCCGGCAACCGACAAGAAGGGCGGAAGTGTCCCTGCCATCGTTCCGGACGACCAGGACGACCGCATTCCTGGCGTTCGTCGCCTTCGCGACTGCTTGCTGAATCAATGCCTGCTTGTTGGCATTGTCGGTCGTGACGATCAGATCGTAGCCTTTCGGCACGTTTTCGGCATAGCCGAGAACCTCATCGATCATGTCGACGTGATACACATGCGCAAGAACTGCTATCCGATAATCGTCCCAATTCCTTTGCGCGCCAATATGGATGTCCGGCAGGACGGAGAGCAACGCGGCATTGCCATTTAGCGTACGAGGCGAGCCCAAGCGGCCAACGCTTTTCCATATCAGCGACAAATCATAATCAGATTGGTTTTCTACGATCTCCAAGGCACGCGGCAGGTTGATGGCCGCGCGCTCGAGGGACAGCGTGTCGTGAAAAAAGAGGCGACGCTTCAGTATCGGGCTCCGGTCCTCCAGCGTTTTGTCCGGCTCCATGAAAACCGGGTATGGCGTCCTGTATCGTTCCGGATCGAGCAATACCGAACAGGTGTAGCCCAAAGCCTGAAAATGCGCTGTGAACACCGTCTCGTGCTTCGCAACTGACTCCATATAGGAGTTGATGGACACCATCCGGGTCCAATAGTCACGAAACGCCTTCGACTGATGCAAGGACCGCCGCACTGCGATGAAATGGGAATTGAGATGGAAGGGCAGTTCCGATTTTCTGACGTCGATCGGATTGGGCTTTATCGCCTTGTGGGCGGAGATTCCCCAAAAGTCACAGTGACGTTGGTCCATCTCAGAGAACATTTCGGAAAAGGGGAAGATCGGCCCGTAGAAAGTGTGGTTGAAAAACAATATCTCGTCGAAGTGTGAAAGCTCATCCCACCCGATATGTTCGAGGGCAGCCCGATAGGCCCAGACATCGAACCCCTTGTTTTCCCTGATCAGAAAGCTGTCGGTAGCGTCAGAAAGGCGAGATCGGGCCTCGTCGTCTACCGGACCGTTGCAAACGACCAGCAGTTTTTCAACAAAGGGCCTTATCGATGCAATCAGGTGAAAATAATACTCATCTATCTTGCCTTCTTGATCGTAATAAAATGCGATTGCCAGGCGCCTCATCGACCTAATCTCTCTCTGGTGCAGATGGCACTTAGAATTAGAACGCTCCGATATGGGATCGCCGGCGGCACCGAACCACATCCTGCCACGCAAACATCATCGAGAGGCGGTGTTTCCAGGTTGCGCCCTCGATGCCCGTGATAGCGTTGAAAAACAGGTATTCCAAGACCGCTGGTTGGAATGGCACCATCTGGCAGGACGTCGACCGCACCCATTAAACCATTCGGTGCCGCCAAAAAAGGCCGGCCACATGCGATCTTCTACACGACGCCGACATGCGGCTTGCCAAATGATGCCAGCCTTCCAGGAAAAGCGCACAGCGTTTCGCCATGCCTGGAGTTTGATTTAGGGCTTGGCCACAGCTCGATAGATCGGTCTCAATATTTTGAACAGGGTAGGCGCTCTGAACCACAGAGAGTTTTTAATGGCCAAATTGAGTTTACCCAGAGAGCGCTTCACTGACGTTACCGACGTCTGCGACGATGACGCAGCGGGCGGCAGATGGTTTGCCACGGGATAACCGGCTTTCTTCCACTCAGACAACAAATGGCACTGCCAAGGGAAGTCGCCTGACGGCATCAGGCTGGCAAGTTTTTGCAGCTTGAACTCCAGCATGGTGTAGTTGTGCGCCGCCTGATGCGCGCACATGATGTGCCGCGTGGTATATCCGGCATCCTGAGCCGCGTAGGCGATCAGCCGCTCCAGCACATGGGCCAAGCCGCCGTCAACATGATTTGGCTCGGCATTGAAGTCTTCCCATTTCCACTTGTGTTCGAAGATTTTGCGCAGGGCGCGTGGCCGGAACCAGAACATGGTGCCATAGGCAGCGACCGGGGTGTCATGATCGAACTTGACCTTGATGTTCAAAAGCCGAGCGGTTTCCTCAACCTTTGGCCTGTTGAAGAACCATGCGTGCCCCATGGTCGGATAGGAAATATGAACGACAGGCGGAACGGCTAGTCCGACTAACGGATTGTCGTGAAACATATCCAAAACATTGTGGACATAGCCACGCGTATTCAGCAGATTCTCAAGCATATGCCGCTTGAACAGGTTGCTTCTCGACGCCTGCACTTGAGGCGACTTTTTTGTATGCAGGCGACAGACAAGGTCATAGCGGTCGTCGACGAGCAGATCGCGCAAGGAAATGAAAAGCGAGGACATGTCACGACCGCGATTTTTCTCGACGATGCGGACGATGACGTTCTTCACGCCAGGGCGTTTTGCCAGTGTGGCTTCAATCTCGGCCTTTTTTTCCGGCGTATCGGTCGTGGCAATGAAATCATAGGGCACCGGGATGTTGCCGGTCAGCGCCAGTATCTCTTCCAGCATGTCGGTGTAGTAAATATGCGCGCAGACAGCGATCTTGCCGTAGTCGGAAGGAGCGTCGCCGTCTTTGGCTCGCTCATCGGGCAAAACGCTCATCAGCGCGGCATTGGTGTTTAGATTCCTCAATTCCGAAGTGCGCAGGACATTGCGCCAAATCAGATTGAGATCGTAGTCGGATGTCTCTTCAAGCACTCGCAAAGCGCGCGGCAAATCAATGCCTTGAGCATTCAAAAACGTCGGATCATGAAAAAACGGACGTCGCTTTAGCAAGGGAAAGCGGTTGATGATTGTCTCATCAACGTTAATAAACGCCGGATAGTGCGAACCATATTTATCCGGATCGACATACGCTTCCGCCGAGTAGCCAAGATCTGTAAAATGCTTGGTAAACTGCGACTCGTGCAGCATGATAGCGTCGATGTAAGTTTTGATCGCGGGCAGATTTTCCCAGTATGTCTTGAAGGCACGTGATTTCAGCATCTTCTCGCGGACAGCAATGAAGTTTGCTGTGAGATGGCGGGGCAGATGGCCTGTTCCGGTAAACGGATTTGGCGTCATTTGCGAATGAGCAGCGCTGCCCCAGAAATCACAATCCCGGCGCTCCATTTCCGAAAACATTTCCGAAAACGGAAAAAGAGGCCCGTAGCAGGTGTCATTCAGCAGGATAAGTTCATCATACTCGGAAAGAGCGTCAAAGCCGACAGCGTCAATACCGGTCTTGTATCCCCATACGTCAAATCCCACGTTCTCCCGGACCAGAAGCTGATCACAACTGGCTTTGATTGCTATTTCCGAAAGCTTGGAAAGATTTCCGTTGGATACGACAACAATCCTCTCGACAAATTCGCGCAGCTTTTCGAGCAGGAAGATGACATAGTCATCGGCAATTCCATGCTCGTTGTAGAGAGAAAATACGGCAATACGACGCACCTTGATGCTCCTGACTAGATCGTGAACCTGTCTGATGCCCGCCATTATCCGCCACTACGCCGAGAGTTCGGTTTCAAAACCGCCCTCGTCCCGCGATAGATCGGCCGTAGTGCTTTGAACAGGATAGGCGCTCTGAACCTCAGAGAGCTTTTAACGGCCAAATTGAGTTCAGCCAGAGAATGCTTCACCGACGTCGGCATTGGTGCCGGAGTGGCCGATACATGGCTTCCCAAGGGATAGCCGCCCTTTCTCCACTCAGACACCATATGACACTGCCAAGGGAAGTCGCCTGACGGCATGAAGCTGGCGAGCTTTTGCAGCTTGAACTCCAGCATGGTGTAGTTGTGCTCGGCCTGATGCGCGCACATGATGTGCTGCGTTGTATATCCAGCATCCTGAACCGCGTAGGCGATCAGCCGCTCCAGCGCATGGGCGAAGCCGCCGTCGACATGATCCGGCTCGGCATTGAACTCCTCCCATTTCCACTTGTGTTCGAACATTTTGCGCAAGGCGCGTGGCCGGAACCAGAACATGGTGCCATAGGCAGCCACCGGAGTGTTCTCATCGAATTTGACGTCGATATTCAGAAGCCGCGCGGTTTCCTCAACCCTTGGCCTGTTGGCAAACCACGAGAACCCCATGGTCGGATATGAGATATGGAAGATAGGCGGAATGGCCAGGCCGACCGAAGGATTGTCGTGAAACATATCCAACACGTTGTGCACGTAGCCGCGGCTATTCAGCAGATTGTCAACCATATGCCGCTTGAACAGGTTGCCCATCGATGACTGCACTTGAGGCGATTTTTTTGTATGCAGGCGACAGACAAGGTCATAGCGATCGTCAACAAGCAGATCGCGCAAGGAGATGAAAAGCGAGGACATGTCACGGCCGCGGTTCTGCTCGACAACGCGGACGATGACGTTCTTCACGCCAGGGCGGTTCGCCAGGGCGGTTTCGATTTCGGCCTTTTTTTCCGGCGTATTCGTGGTGGCAATGAAATCATAGGACACCGGGATGTTGCCGGTCAGGCCCAGTATCTCGTCGAGCATATCGGTGTAGTAGATATGCGCGCAGACAGCGATCTTGCCATAGTCGGGAGCAGCACCGTCGCCTTTAATCCGCTTGTCCGGCAAGACACTCATCAGCGCGGCGTTGGTGTTGAGGGTTCTCAAATCCGAAGAGCGCAGAACATTGCGCCAAATCAGATTGAGGTCGTAGTCGGATGTCTCTTTGAGCACCCGCAAAGCACGCGGTAAATCGACGGCGTTTTTATCCAAAAAGGTTGGATCATTGAAAAAAAGGCGGCGCTTTAAAATTGGGCTTCTATCATTGTAAATCTGATCGACATCGATCATCACAGGGTACGCGGAATTGTATTTATCCGAGTCAAGGTATGTTTCAGATTTGTATCCCAGGTCCTCAAAAAAAACTGTAAAACGCGACTCATGCAAGAGAACAGATTCCGCATAGTCTCTGATTTTCGGCATTCTCTCCCAGTAGTTTCGAAAAGCGATCGACTCAAGCATCGCCTTCCGCACGGCGATAAAATGAGAGTTCAGATGGCGGGGCAAGACCCCTGTTCCAGTGAAAGGATTGGGAGTTACCTCCTTGTGATCGGATATGCCCCAAAAATCGCAGTCCCGGCGTTCCATTTTCGAAAACATTTCCGAGAACGGGAAAACAGGTCCGTAGAATGTGTGGTTAAGCAAAAGGATTTCATCATAATCGCCGAGCTTGTCGTAACCGATGAACTCGAGCCCTTGGCGATACGCCCCAACGTCAAATCCTGTATTCTCACGGATGATAGTCTCGTCAACCGCCGATCGCAGTGAAGCTTCCGATGATTTTGAAATCTCCCCGTTCGAGACAAAAATAATCGTCTCCACGAATGGCCGCAATTTTTCTAGAAGGTAGAATATATAGTCATCAACCTGGCCGCGTTCGTCATAGAAGAAAAATATCGCTGCACGCCGCATTGCAATTCCCTGCAAAATCAGATCCACGTGGTATAGGGACCACGTCTCCCATGGAAGCATTTTCGACGGCAGAACGCTTCCCTTGTCACGATCTCACAATTCTAGCCAAGTTGTGAATCGATCCACTCGGAAAGCTGGCCGATCCCCTCGTCTACACTTTTCAAAGGTCGCCATTCCAGTTCGCGCACCGTCCTGTCGATGTTGGCGACAGCGCAGCGAACGTCGCCGTTGCGGAACATGCCGTTGACGTGCGGTTCCGGCGCCCCGTATCTTTTTGCGACGATCCCTGCCAGGTCAAGAACCGTGGTCTTGGACCCGGTGCCGACATCATACGCGAGCGACTGTGACAGATCCGTGGCCGTGGCCTTGTCGAGAGCCGACGCCACATCATCGATGAAGACGAAGTCGCGTCCGATATCCCCGTCCTCATAGATCGGGATGCTCTTGCCTTCCTTCGCCATCCTGATGAACAACGACACGATTCCCGTGTAGCTGTTGGTCAGCGATTGGCCAGGACCATATACGTTCTGAAGGCGAAGCACGTTGACAGCTGTTCCGAACGAAAGAGCCCAAGCCCGCAATATCTGTTCCTGGGTTAGTTTCGTCGCTCCGTAGATGCTGGTTGGATTCGGTATCGTTTTTTCCGCGTCCATTGGCAGAGGTTCGAGCCCGGAAAAATCCCACTCCGCGCGTTCGAGCTGCTGTTTCGATCTCTGACCGGGATACGTTATCTCGTCTGTTTTCCTGGACCGCCATGCCCCTTCTCCATAGACGGCGCGGCTCGAAGCCAGGACAAAACGCTCTGGAACGTGCGATGCAGTGGCGAAGGCATCCAACATGCGGGTGGTGCCAAGAACATTTGCTATTGCGTGGCGAGAGGCCTCCGTGAGCGACTGACCCGTGCCCGTTTCGGCAGCCAGATGCACCACAACTTCAGGTCGGATGGTTTCCAGTGCCTGCGCCCAGGTCGAGGCCTCGGTCACATCGGCAACCACGAGTTCAATGCGAGGATCAAGGTCGGCGGGACGCTTTCGCTCTGCGTGGATCTGCGGATGCAAACTGTCGATGACAACCACGCGATCGAAGCGGTTTGCCAATTTGGTGGACAACGCGCATCCAATGAATCCAGCTCCGCCGGTCACCACGCATGTTTTGGACATTCAGGTAGCATTCCCGTTTCATTGACTTGGCCGTTCGTTATCAGCGTCAACCTCATTTGAATAGATACAAGAGGTCAGCTCCGGTCGAATTGGATTTTGGGGTGTCGCATTCGGGTTTCCCTCCTGCCTGCAGAGGGTTGCAGCAAACGGCGAATCTCTGCCGAAACGACCCGATCAGCGATCAACATGTTGCCTGCTTCCTGAAGCAATCCAGATTTATCGCGGTCCAGTCACGTGCAAAGCTATGCACCGGTCTGGTTTGCGGCCCCATTTTCGACACCCAGGCAACCGATTAGCCAGCGCCGGCTCGTGGCCTGGAAGCTCTGCCATTCACCATGATCAAGAGAATGACTGAAGCCGCAAAGCCGGCAGTGCAAAGTCCCAGCGTTTTCAGCAAGTGACTGCTGTCGTAATAGAAACGAATTTCGCTTGGCCTGTTCACCTCGACGGCAGGGAAAAAATCTAAAAACTTCCCCAGTTCGACCGGTTTTCCATCTAGCGTGGCTCGCCAATACTTATTGGTACGAATGGGGAAAACAACCCATCCATGGGCTGCGCCCGAATATTCCACTGTCAGGTCGTCCGGTTGATACGCCGCAAGGCGCACAGGGCCAAAATCTGCTTCCGGTTGTCCACTTAACCCGTCCACATAATAGCCCGAGCCTGAAACCGTGTGATTTTCAATAACGCTAACACCCCGCTCTGCCGACGCGATCGAGAAATTCTGTGGAAGACGCGCTCTCTCACCAATCCTCATTTTCGGGATGCCGGGGAATACACTCGATCCAATTTGATAAGTTGCCCCTCCAGCGGTTTCGAAGGCCCATGCACTGAGCATCTTCTGGCTATTGGGTTTGGCCATTGAAATGACGTACCGATACGTTCCGGCCACAAGAGGAACGTCTTGATTGAAATTAAAGGTGGCGTATTGGTTGTTGCGTATCGCCTCCGGTGTCAATTCAGCATGAGCCACGAGGAGCTTGTCTCGATAAAGATCAAACATCACCGCCGAAGGGGCGAAATCCCTATCATAAGTTCCGAATAACACTTGCATGTTCGTAGCGCTGATAGACTTGTCAATTACCAAGTCACCTTGAAGAGCGCCATTGGTGAGGGAGGCAGTAGCCCGCTGGCCTATGCCAGTGGTCTCGTAACTCGATTCAGTACAGCCTTCTTTGACAAGGAAGAAACGGACCGCAGCATAGGTAATCTCTGGGCTGGAAAAATTAATGTCAGAGCATTGAATGATGGAGGCCGTGTATGTTGTCTGAAAAGAAGGGGCTATGTCAGCGCCTATCTTGTTTTGAGCATCGGTACGAAATCCGTGAGCAAACAATTCTGGCAGCCGATAGTTTGACAAAAATCCCGAGACAAGGAAGCTTCCGTCCGCAATGATGCTTTGGCCTGGAAGGATCTTGGATGCCACATAGGATATCGATGGCGTGTCCGGGAAAAAAGTCTCGATGTCAGGTCGCGCATTAAGCTGCCTGAACCAATAGCCAAGGTTGATTGCCTGTAAGAGGCATATAAAAACCACCAAATGAAATCTATAAGGCGATTCAGGCTTTGGAGACTGTGGCGCTAAGAATTTCACGGAATATGAAGATAATACAGCTGCCGACAATCCAAATAAGACCGACCCCCTGCTCCACGCGTTGAAACCAAACCCTGGAATTGCGTTCACTATGCTGGCCGGAGCCATGCCAAATACGGTTGCTAGCATGAATACCGCCACGAATAGCCCAAAAACAGCAAATCGATTGGGTGACTTGAAAATGAAATAAAACGCGAGAAGGGTTAGGAGAGCAGCAGGTATTCCTGCCGAAAAGGTACGCTCGACGCCAAGATTGTTCACAAAGTCAGAGCCAAACATATTGACGATGTCATAGGGTGTGAACCAAGTTCCGCCTGTTCGGCTCGACAAATCAGTTGAATCGAGAATTTCTCTAACTTGCAAGAGGCCGGGAAGGGCAAGGAACGCACCCGCTATGCCTGCGAATCCCAGCCCAAAAATTCGCCTAACCGGAAGCTGATTGATGCCGGCGCTCCGGATTTCGGCAAAGAGGACTGCGATCGCCAGCATCAGGGACGATATACCTCCAAGGAGGGCGACGAATGGAAAACCGGCCAGACCTATCAAGGCGACACTGAGAGTGAACCCAAACGCCCAACCCAAACGGCCTGTTTGCCAATAGCGAAGCTGAGTGGCGAGAACCCAGGGAACAAGAGCGCTCGTTGTCAGGTGCGGCCAGTGTGCCCAAGCGATGTTGAACCCGCAAAATGCGAATGTAATGGCGCCGAAAACCGCAGCCACACGATTTCTGAACATGAAAAACAGCAGGCAATAGGCACCGAAAGCCGCCAGCAGATAATTTGACAAAAGTGCGAACGTATAGCCCATGGCCTCATTGGGCGTGAGGGCATAAACCAGGAAGGGTATTGACAGGCCTTCGTAAATCGGCGCCTGGATGCCCGGCGCACCCAGTTGGTGGAGTGGATTCCATAGCGGGATGTGCCCTTCCCGCAACTCTCGCCTGAACTCCCGCCAGTTTGGAAGCCGGTGATCCAAGGCGTCAGAACGCTCCGCATTGACAAGGTCGGTGTCGACCCCGGCATTGTCCCATCCTGGATAAGCCAACATCAAATCCATCGGTGCCAGCGTTTGCCGAAAAGGATTTACGCCCACGATCCCCAGGACAAGAGCGAAAAGAAGCACCATCGAAATGATGTGTCGCAAAAACGGAATCCGGTCCGGCAAATGGGTGTCTTGCACGGATGTCTCCGTCATTTGCGTCGTCATGCACTTTTCCCTTTTCGCAAAACCAACTCTGCCAAGGCGACCAGGCAATCTCCGAGAACGGTGACGAGCCGGTTGCCGAGGGCAACCGCGGTGGCCGATGGAAGCGGCAAACCCGCGGCAGTTAGTCCCATGATCAGAACGGCCTCGCGCACGCCAAGCCCTCCTGGCGCCCCCGGAACGACAAAACCAACGAGCCAAGCCGTGGCTCCTATGCCGATCAACTCAGCAATATGGCCTCCATCGTTTATGGCCCTCACAAGCGCGACGATCAGAAACCCATTGCCCATGAAAAACAATGCATAGAGGAAAAAGGCCTCTGCAGATGTAATGAGCGCCCTGCCTCCGATGTCCGCCATCCTGAAGCGGAACAAAAGTCCCATCCCAAACGCGATCGCCAAAAGACCGGCGGCGATCAATCCCACAGTCAAAGTAGGGTGGCCGGGACCATACCGCGCATACGCAGCTTGGAAAATCGGCCACGCCAGCAACGCGCCCGACCCCCCGGCGGCGAGAACAATGACGGACAGCTCCCCCATCTGGGCAACGGCAAGCGCCCTGTTCGAGGCCCCGGCACTGCGGGCAAGGGCGAAGCGACCAACCATATGCATCACATTGCTCGGCAGGTATTTGTAAATCTGCGTCCTTCCAAAAATGGCGAGCGCACGACCCAATCCAAGCGACGGTCCGTCGACGAGAACCAGGAACCGATACCAGGCGATGCCGACCAGTTGCAGAATGACTGCATAAGCGACAGCGCACCCCAATATGGCGATCAAGAAGAGCGGGGAAACGAACTGGCGTTGCACATCGCCGAAGGAGCGATGGATCGCCAGCCCCACGAAGACGAGCGCCGCGAGACTGACGGCCATCGCTCCAAGGCGAACTAAAGACTTTAGCCTGAGCCTGCTGCTTTTGGGTGGCTGTGCCGTCTGCGTTGGCTCAGTCACAGCGGCAAAGGACCATGGTCCAGGGAAAGGGCTTGCTGACTTTCACGACCTTTAGCGTCTTGCTCAACAGATCGATGAAAGACGCGGATGACCAGTGATTGATATGCCCTGGCGTGTTGCCAAACTGGGTTACATATTTTCCCCTGGCGACATTCAGGACCCGCCAGATCGGCTCTCGCGGCACGCTGACAAGGAGATACGGCTTGCCAAGCGATTTCAGGACCGAGAGCGCTTGTTGCGTATTTGGAACATGCTCGAGAACCTCACAGCATATTACCAATTCAGCGGAGCTCGCCTGCGGCGTCAGTTCGAAAAGCGAGCGCGTTTCAAACAACGGCGCTATCCCACGCTTGACGCATTGCTCATTGGCCTGCGAAACACTGACGCCTTCCAGATCGCTGCCGCGGACGTTCCACCCCCGATCATGAAGCCGAATGGACAAATTTCCTTCGCCACAGCCGACCTCGTAGGCATTGCGAACGCCTGTCTCGGCCGTCAACGCATCAAAGCTACTTAAAAAGCCATCCATCAAATATCGCGCAACCGGATTCCGGGTGTTGTACTTATCATAGTAATTACCTGGAACGTTATCGTAAGCGACCGGCGTATCATTCATCTTATATCGTTCCGCCTACACTTTCTTTCTTGATTTTGCTCTCTACTGTAAACGACCGGATCCTGGCCCTTGCACCATACTCTTGCTGCAATTGCCTGATCCTTATTTCTTCAAGCAATTGCCTGTTGACCGCGATGAGCTCGGAAATGATGCCGCTCATCGCAAGAATGCCGGCAAGCGCGAGCAGGGCGCTGGACAGAACGAGTGACTGGATGTTGCCACTGCCTTCGCCCATCAAATAGTGGACAAGGAACCGGATAACCCCGATCAACCCCGGCGCGGCGACGATTGCCGCACATGTCGAGAAGAAGCGCAGCGGGCTATAGACGACAAAAATCCTCACGACCGTTATCAACGAGCGCCGCACATAGCTCGGTATGCTCTTGACCAGCCGCGAGGGTCGAAGATCGCCGTTGACGCGGATCGGCACCGAGGTGATCGGGATGTTCCTGCGCCCCGCCTGGATGATCGTTTCCAGCGTATAGGTATAGCGGTTGAAGACATTGAGTTGTATCGCCGCGTCGCGATGAATGGCCCGGAAACCGCTCGGGGCGTCAGGCACCGTCGTGCCACTGGCAAGCTTGACAACGAAGCTGCCAAGCTTCTGCAGAAATTTCTTGACCGGTGAAAAATGCTCTATCTCGCTGATCGGCCTTGCGCCGATGACGATCTGAGCTTTTTTCTCCAGTATGGGCCGGACGAGATCGGGAATGCAGGAGGCATCGTACTGGTTGTCCGCATCGGTGTTGACGATGACGTCCGCGCCCAGTTTCAGCGCGGTTTCGATGCCGGTCATGAACGCTTTGGCAAGCCCCTGATTATGGGGCAGCGAGACCACGTGATCGACGCCGTTTTCCCGGGCGACCTCGACCGTGCGGTCGGTGGAGCCATCATCGATTACGAGCCATTCCACCGTGCTGAAACCCGCGACCTGACGCGGCAGATCGGCCAGTGTGACGGCGAGCGTCCCCTCCTCATTCAAGCATGGGATTTGAATAATAAGCTTTGACAATCCACCCTCTTCTTTCCGCAAGGCTGATAGGCTGCCGTATTCCATATGGACCTAAAGAACTTTGCTTCCGCGCGCTACCTGCTTTGGCAAAATATGCTGTTTTTGCGGCTGACAAAAACGGCGCGAGGAGTTCCGGGCGGCGCCGAGTTCATGGCGTTCAGGCGAACTCGCTCAGGGAGCCATTATGCATTGGTCACGAGCCGGATGGCGGGGGCCGCCGACATTGACCGACATCTGTTCTGAGCTTGCCGGTATTGCCCTGCGCCGGTGGCCGGTTTTGCCTTGCGCGGGTTCGCGTCTCTCAGGGCAGGACCCGACGCACCACTGCTTCCGTCGAAAGCCGCCAGTCCGGCGCAGACCAGCCGAAGGCGGAGGCGAACTTCGCGCTCGATAGCCGGGAATTGGCAGGGCGCCGCGCCTTGGTCGGGTAGTCCGTCGTCGTAATGTCGCGGACCCGCGCTGAAGGACCGCCAGACACGCGGCTCGTGTCGAGGATATGACGGGCAAAGCCGCTCCAGTTGGCCTCGCCGGTGCCGGCCAGGTGATAGATGCCGAACGCGGCGAAGTCCTTGTCGCGGTGCAGCGTGGCCGCGGCATGCAGGATCGCATCGGCGATATCCAGCGCTGAGGTGGGATTTCCCCATTGATCGGCCACCACTGAGATCTCGTCGCGGTCGGCCGCAAGCCGAAGCATGGTTTTGACGAAATTCTTGCCGAACGGACTGTAGACCCAGGCGGTACGCAGGATCAGGTTGCGCGGATTGGCGGCGGCCACCGCCTGTTCGCCGGCGAGCTTGGTAGCGCCGTATACGCTGGCTGGCGCGGTCGCATCGGTTTCGACATAGCTACCGGAAGCGCTGCCGTCGAAGACGTAGTCGGTCGAAAGGTGGATGACGGGAACGCCAAGCCGCGCCGCGGCTTGCGCCACCTTGCCGGCGCCGACGGCGTTCACCCTGAATGCCAGATCGGGCTCATCCTCGGCCTGATCCACTGCCGTGTAGGCGGCAGCCGAGACGACGACGTCAGGCCTGGCCGCAGCAATGGCTTCGATCACGGTGTCGGGGTTTGCCAGGTCGAGCTGCGGACGGCCAATGGCGATGACGTCTACACCGGCAAGCTGGCCGGCCTCCAGAAGGCTCGACACAACCTGGCCTTCGCGTCCGGTGACAACGAGCCTCACGCGGCCCCCTTGCGGGCTTCGCCCAGTCTTTCGCCGGCATAGTTCTGCTCTCGGATTGGCCCCCACCACCATTTGTTGTCGAGGTACCAGTCCACGGTCCTGGCCAGGCCGCTGTCGAAATTCTCGTTGGGCACCCAGCCGAGGTCCCGGCTTATCTTCGATGCGTCGATGGCATAGCGGCGGTCATGGCCGGGGCGGTCGGTGACGAAGGAAATCAGGTCGCGGTAGCTCTTGCCGCCGGCCCGGGGACGCCTGCTGTCGAGCAGGTCGCAGATCGTCTCGACGACGCTGAGGTTTGTCCGCTCCGAATTGCCGCCGACATTGTAGCTCTCGCCCGGCGCGCCCTTGGTGGCGACCAGTTCCAGGGCTCGGGCGTGATCCTCCACGAACAGCCAGTCGCGCACATTGGCACCGGCGCCATAGACCGGCAGCGGCTTTTCGTCGAGCGCGTTGAGGATGACGAGCGGGATCAGTTTTTCGGGAAAATGATAGGGGCCGTAATTGTTCGAACAGTTGGAGAGCACGACCGGCAGGCCGTAGGTCTCGTGCCAGGCGCGGACCAGATGGTCCGAGGCCGCCTTCGAGGCCGAATAGGGCGAGGACGGCGCGTAAGGCGTCTCCTCGACGAACATGCCGCCATCGAAAGGCAGGTCGCCGAACACTTCATCGGTCGACACGTGATGGAAGCGGAAGCGGCCCTTCCTGTCGTCGGCAATGCCGCGCCAGTATTCGAGCGCCGCATTGAGGATGCGGTAGGTGCCGACGATGTTGGTCTCGATGAAGGCGCCAGGCCCATCGATCGAGCGGTCGACATGGCTCTCGGCGGCAAGGTTCATGACGATGTCGATATCGTCACGGCGCATTATGTCGAGCACCGCTTTCTCGTCGCATATATCGACCTGGGCGAAGCGATAATTGTGCGCGTTCTCGATTTGCCGCAGCGAGGCCAGGTTGCCGGCATAGGTGAGCTTGTCGAGATTGGTCACCCTATAGGCCGGATTGGCGCACAGATGCCGACACACCGCCGAACCGATGAAGCCAGCCCCGCCTGTCACCAGAAAATTCATGCCGCTATCCTCATGCCCATCAGGCAAACACTTCGGCCTCGGCGAGCACCGGCGCCTTGAGGTCCTTGTCCGAAAGCTGGAATCCGCCAGCCACTGAAGGCCATTCGATGCCGATGATGGGATCGTCGAAGCGGACAGACCGATCGTGCTCGGGCGAATAGGTGTCGGTAACCTTATAGAGAACCTCGGTGTCGGGCACGAGCGTCACAAAGCCATGCGCGAAACCCTTCGGCACCAGAATCTGATTGCCCTTTTCGGCCGAAATCTCGCAGGCGACCCACTTCCCAAAGGTTTTCGAACCACGGCGGATATCGACTGCGACGTCGAGGATACTGCCGCGAATGACGCGCAGCAGCTTGTCCTGGGCCCGCGGCTCGAGCTGGTAGTGAAGCCCTCGCAAGACGCCTGCCGTAGCGGAATAGGAGTGGTTGTCCTGGACGAAAACCAAGTCGATGCCCGCCTGCGAAAACCGCTCGGCATTGTAGGTTTCCATGAAGAAGCCGCGTGCATCGCCATGTCGCTTGGGAACGATTTCCAGCACGCCATCGATGCCGAGGGACCTGATCTCCAAAGCTTAGCCCTCCAACAGATCGGCGACGCGCCGCCGCAGATAGGCGGCATATTCATTTTTGCCCAACCGAGTTGCGCGTTGCAGCACTTGCTCTGCCGTCAACCAGCCCTGCTCGAAGGCGATCTCCTCAGGGCAAGCAACCTTGATGCCCTGCCGATGTTCGATCGTGCGCACGAAAGAAGAGGCTTCGTGCAAACTGTCGTGCGTGCCGGTGTCGAGCCAGGCATAGCCACGTCCCAAACGGTGCACGTGCAGCTTGCCGCGCTCGAGATAGACATTGTTGACAGCCGTGATCTCGAGCTCGCCTCGCGCCGAGGGGCGGATCGTCGGGGCGATGTCGACCACGTCATTGTCGTAGAAATAGAGACCGGTGACAGCCCAGTTCGACTTCGGCTTCTGCGGCTTTTCCTCAATCGTCAGCGCGGTTCCGGTTGCCCTGTCGAAGGACACAACACCATAGCGCTCGGGATCCTCGACATGGTAGGCGAACACCGAAGCACCCGCTTCGCGCGCAGCGGCGGCGCGGCAAAGCTGCGACAGGCCGTCACCGAAATATATGTTGTCGCCAAGAATCATCGAGACACTGTCTTTGCCGATGAAATCACGGCCGATAATGAAAGCTTCCGCAAGACCATTGGGCTGCGGCTGCTCGGCGTAGGAGAACGCCAGCCCGAACTCCGATCCGTCGCCGAGTAAATCACGAAAAGCCGGCAGATCACGCGGTGTCGAAACAATCAGAATCTCACGGATTCCCGCGAGCATCAGTACGCTCAGCGGATAATAAATCATCGGCTTGTCGTATATCGGAAGGATTTGCTTAGAGACTGCTAATGTCAGTGGATAAAGACGCGTTCCACTGCCTCCAGCAAGGATAATTCCTTTCAAGAAGCTCTCCTTGACATGCTGAGCCCCCCGGCCCTGATCGACCGTGCTTAGGTTTCATTCAATGGCTTGTCAATGCGGCACCCGGCACAGGAGAGGTCTGTTTCGCACGCCAGGACATGACCTCCGCCACCCCTACCCAAAATACGCCTGGTACCACTCGACGAACCGCCCTACCCCGTCTGACACGGACGTGCCGGGGCGGTAGCCAACAGCCTCCTGCAGCGCGGAAGTGTCGGCGAATGTGTCCGGCACGTCGCCGGCCTGCAGCGGCAAGAGTTCTATGACGGCCTTGCGGCCAAGCGCGCTTTCCAACGCCTCGACATAGGCGGTCAGCCTCACCGGATTGTTGTTGCCGATGTTGAAGATGCGCCAGGGCGCGCTGCTCGTTGCCGGATCCGGATGACCGGAATCCCAGGCGGGATTGCCGGCTGCAGGGCTGTCGCTGGTCCGGATCACACCTTCGGCGATGTCGTCGATATAGGTGAAATCGCGCGTGTGGTTGCCATTGTTGAACAGCTTGATCGGCTCGCCGGCCAGAATGCTCCTGGTGAACAGGAACAGCGCCATGTCGGGGCGCCCCCAGGGGCCATACACGGTGAAGAACCGCAGCCCGGTCGTCGGCAGCCCGAACAGATGGCTGTAGCTGTGCGCCATCAGCTCGTTGGCGCGCTTGGTCGCGGCGTAGAACTGCAGCGGATGATCGGCCGGGCGGTGCTCGGAAAACGGCATGTCGGTGTTGGCGCCGTAAACGCTCGAGGTGCTGGCATAGGTCAGGTGCGCTATGCCGGCATTGCGGCAGGCCTCCAGCATGTTGGTGAAAGCGACGATGTTGCTTTCGACATAGGCGCGCGGGTTTTCCAGGCTGTAGCGCACCCCTGCCTGGGCGGCGAGATGGATCACCCGATCAAAGCCGTGAGCGGCAAAGCAGCCGTCCACGATTTCGTTGTTTGCAAGATTGCCGTGGATGAAATGATAGCCGGCATTGGTGCGTTGGCTGGCTTCGGCCAGCAGCCGCAGCCGCGCCTGCTTGATCCGCGGGTCATAGTAGTCGTTGACGCTGTCGATGCCGACAACCTCGTCGCCACGCTCCAGAAGCCGCCTGGCGACATGATAGCCTATGAAGCCGGCGGCGCCGGTGACCAGAACCTTCATCGGAAGCGCCCATCCTCGGGAATGGATCCCTGACGTCTATGGCACGCCAATCTTCCTACAGACCTCAGGAGCGTTTCAGCAGCGACCAGACGGCCGGCACAAGGCTTGCCGCCAGCGCAACCTTGATGAGGTCGCCGACGATGAACGGCACGACGCCGAACTGCCAGGACTTTTCCGGGCCGATCAGCAACGCCAGCCAGGCAAAGCCCATCGCCATCATCACCACTTCGGCAACCAGCATAGCGTTGAAAAGCTTGATCGGGTGGCGATCCCAGCCGCGATCCGCGGCCCAGCCGACAATCGCCGCCATGACGACAAAGCCCGCGAGATAGCCACCCGTCGGGCCGACCATGTAGGCAAGGCCAATGCCCTTCTCAGGCGTGCCCTGGAAGACCGGGAAGCCCATGGCGCCTTCCGCCATGTAGAGCAGCAGCGTGGCGACGCCGAGGCGAAGGCCGAAGGCGGCGGCGATCAGCAAGACGGCGAGCGTCTGCATCGAGATGTCGACGGGCCCCAGCACAACCTTGGTCTTGGCCGACAGGGTCAGCAGCAGCGTTCCGGCAATCGCCAGGAAAAGCTGTGTTGCCAGTCGCGCCGCGCCTTCCTGCGGCAAAGCCAGAGAAACAAGCGGGCGCATCGTCGTTGCAGTTGCCATGGTCTTCCCCATTCGGTCTAGCGCGATCCTATAATCGCGGTCCTGCGTTTTCCTATATTGGCTTGCGTGCTATGCGGCAATCGGTTTTGCCGTTCCGGGAACAATGTGCCGACATGGCTCTCAAATTCGATACCAGCTTCGATCCGCACTACGGCCAGGGTGTGAACGTCGGCCCGGACGTGCAGCGCGTCACGGTCCGGAACCCCAGCCCCTTCACCTTTCATGGCACCAACAGCTATGTCATCGGGCGCGACACGCTGGCGGTCATCGATCCCGGGCCGGATGACGAGGCGCATCTTCAGACCTTGCTCGGTGTGATCGCCGGCAGGCCGGTCAGCCATATCTTCGTCAGCCACACGCATCGCGACCATTCCCCGCTGGCGGCCCGGCTGAAGGAGCGCACCGGTGCTTTGGTGATGGCGGAAGGGCCGCACCGGCCGGCGAGGCCACTGCATATCGGCGAGACCAATGCGCTCGACGCCAGCGCCGACACCGCTTTCATTCCCGACATCGCACTCCCGGACGGCGCGTTGGTCGCCGGCGACGGCTGGGCGATCCGTACGGTTCTGACCCCCGGCCACACCGCCAATCACGCGGTGTTCGCGCTGGAAGAAACCGGCATCCTGTTTTCGGCCGATCATGTCATGGCGTGGGCGACATCGATTGTCGCGCCGCCGGACGGGGCCATGGCCGATTACATGGCGTCGCTGGACCGCATGATCGAGCGCGACGACCGCCTGCTGCTGCCTGGGCACGGCGGGCCGGTGACGAAGCCGCGCGCTTTCATGCGGGGACTGAAGACCCATCGCAAGATGCGCGAGCGGGCCATATTGGAGCGGGTCAGAGCCGGCGACCGGACGATTCCCGACATGGTGAAGGCGATCTATCGCGACACCGATCCCCGGCTGCATGGTGCCGCCGGACTGTCGGTACTTGCCCATCTCGAGGACCTGGTGGCGCGCGGGATGGTATCGACAGACGCCGCCCCCGCTATCGACGGCATTTTCATCCCAGCCCGATAGGGCCTGCCTCCCCGGGGGGCTCCCGAAGGCGCTGGATCCGTGGGAAAATGCCTATTCGGCCGGAGCCGCTCCGACCTGGCCGGCGACTTCCTGATCCAGTTCCGCCAGGAAATCGGTGATGCGCGCGGCATTGTCACCAAGGTCGTAGCGGCCGTAACGCGAGGCCGACCGCATGTCGACGATCACGCTATCGCCATCGTCCGTCACGCGGATCGCCACATCGGCCGGAAGGCCGAGCACGAAACCCTTCGCGACAGCGGTGATGGTCACGTCGCTTTGCCCGGCAAGGTCGGGATAGGGTTCGGAAAGATCCCAGCTGCGCCGGTCGAGCACGGTTTCGACGGCATTGACGATGGTCTCGAATGGCAGGTCGTAGCTGCGCGCGGTGACCAATGGATAGCTGTCGGCCTGCAGCCTCTGTTCGCCCGGCGTCGATGGGGACAGCACATTCATGTCCTTTGTCCGCTCGCTGACGTCGAGCGCGGGCGGCTCATCGAAATCGGTCGAAATGTCCCTGAGCGGCGGATAGATCGTCGCCCAGTAGGCGGCAACGCCATAGGGGACCAGCACCAGCAGTGCCAGCAAGGCGCCGACGGTCAGGTCGCGGCCGCCGCGATCGCCGAATTTCCATAGTCTCGAAAAGGCAAAGGCGGCGAACAGCAGCGCCAGCGCCGCGAGCAGCGCGACGATGCCGAGCACCCACAGGAACACCGGCGTCTCGACGAGATCGAAGCGGTGGCCGGCGAAGTCGGTCAGCAAAAGCACCGCTGAAAACGCGGCCGTGCGCCGCGACCAGCCGGCAGCCTTCGACGTTCGCCGTTCGGGAATGCTAACCATGGTTCTCTGCGTTGCCCCAACCCGGACGGAGGTTTAGTGCCTTTTCGCGGCGGCTTGAAGCCGAAACACGCAACATCCCCTCAATCCGTCGGCAAGCGGTAGTCCCTGAACTGCTGGCGCAAGGTGATCTTCTGGATCTTGCCGGTGGCGGTATGCGGTATTTCGCCGACGAAGGCGACATCGTCGGGCATCCACCACTTGGCCACCTTGCCATCCATGAAGTGGAGAATATCCGCCTTGGTCGGCTCCTTGCCGGGCTTAGCAACGACGACCAGCAAGGGCCGCTCGCCCCATTTCGAATGATGGACGCCGATCGCCGCAGCTTCCGCCACGTCCGGGTGGCCGACGGCCAGATTCTCGAGATCGATGGTCGAAATCCATTCGCCGCCGGACTTGATGACGTCCTTGGCACGATCGGTGATCTGCATGTAGCCGCCGGCGTCGATGTGAGCGACATCTCCGGTATCGAACCAGCCGTCCTCATCGAATTGCTCCGCCCCGGCGCCACCATAATAGGCGCGAGCGACGGCCGGGCCGCGCACTTTCAGGCGGCCAAAGGTCTTGCCATCCCAGGGTTGCGCATTGTTCTCGTCATCGGTCACCTTCATTTCGACGCCGAAGGGCGGGTAGCCCTGCTTTTGCTTGATATCAAGCCGAGCCTCGCCCTGGAGAGCGGTATATTCCGGCTTCAAGGTACACAGCGTGCCGAGCGGCGACATTTCAGTCATGCCCCAGGCATGGATGACCTCGACACCGTAATCGTCATGGAACTTCGTCATGATCGCGCGTGGACAGGCAGAACCGCCGATGACGACCTTGTTGAGATAGGGAAGCTTCTTGCCGGTCTCCTCCAGATATTGCAGCAGCATCATCCAGACGGTCGGTACGGCGGCGCTGAAGGTTACCTTCTCGGTGTCGAGCAACTCATAGATCGAGGCGCCGTCCATCTTGCAGCCGGGCATGACCAGCTTGGCGCCGATCATCGGCCCGCTCTGGCCAAGGCCCCAGGCATTGGCGTGGAACATCGGCACAACCGGCAGGATCGTGTCGCGCGACGACAGGCCCATCGCGTCGGGCATGGCGGCGATCATGGCGTGCAGCACGTTAGAGCGGTGGCTGTAGACGACGCCCTTGGGATCGCCTGTGGTGCCTGATGTGTAGCACATGCCGGCGGCGGTGCCTTCGTCGAAGGCCTTCCAGGCGAAGTCGCCATCGGCCTCGTCAAGCCAGTCCTCATAGGCGACGGCATTGGGCAAGGTCGTCTGTGGCATGTGCGCCTTGTCGGTCAGCACGATCACCTTCTTCAGCGATTTGACGGCACCGGCGATCTTTTCCAGCAAAGGAATGAAGGTGAGGTCGACGAAGACCGCCTTGTCCTCGGCATGGTTCATGATCCAGACGATCTGCTCGGGAAACAGGCGCGGATTGAGCGTGTGATAGATCGCGCCGACGCCCATGATGCCGTACCAGGCCTCGAGGTGGCGCGCCGTGTTCCAGGCCAGCGTGGCGATACGGTCGCCCAAGCCATAGCCGTCCCGCTCCAGCCGCTGGGCGACCTTGAGAGAACGACGATGGATGTCGGCGTAGGTGGTGCGCACGATCGGCCCCTCGATCGAGCGCGATACGATCTCGCGCACCCCATGTTGCCGTTCGGCGTTGTCGATAAGCTTGTGGCACAGCAGCGGCCATTCCTGCATCAGCCCCAGCATCCGGTTCCTCCTCCCTCGCGCATTTTGCGTCGTAGCTTTGGCGCATTGTGAAGCGAACCGGCGGATTGTCCAGTCACCCGCTCGCGCGGCACACGAATTTCAGGGTCCGTGCCGCAACGGCAAGCAGTTGAATTTTGACATGTTTTGGATTTTGGACTGCTGGGCATTCGTGCCACCGCGATGGCAGGAGGGTCGAAAACACTGCAGGCGCTACGGTGTCCTATCCCACGAATTGACTGGGAAATCCGCCACAATCCGGCCATCGTCGGCGTTAAGCTTCGTTAACGGGTAAAGGGGGCGATTGGCGACTGAAAGAGGTTCGCATGGACACGCAGCTCGACGACAAAGCCCTTGAGAGCACACTTGCCGAAAGCCTGGCCGATCTGGTGCCGGACGAAAAGACTGTTTCCGAAGACGAATTTGTTGAAGTTGTCGGCGGCGCGCTCGAAGCGGTCGGCGGCACGCTCCTGTTCAAGATGTGCGTCCAGAACGAGGGGGAAGGCCAGCACGTCGCGGCCGCATCCGTCGGCGCTGGAGGCAATCGCCAGTTCCTGCTGCTCACCTTGCCGACCGGCGGCGGCTCGCTGAAGGTCGAGACCGTTTCCAGGAGCAGCAACCCGGTTGCGGGCATCGCGGCCGCCTATGCCGGACTGATGGACGCATTCAAGACCGCCGCCTGAGCCACGGCTGCCACTCGAAGCGCTGCAGCGCCACGCCTTGGTGATTGGCGCGCCTGTTTTCGTGATGTGAACCCACCTTGCGCAACAGCTGTGCCCGCCACACTTTAAGGGGCCACGCAAGGAGAACCAGCATGGACAAGATCGCCAACCCGGCACCCGGCTTCCAGCGCAACCCCGACAAGATCATCACCATCGAACCCTATGTCGGCACCGTCACGGTGCGCGCTGGCGATACGGTCATCGCGTCGTCCACGAAGGCCAAGGTCCTGAGCGAAGCGCCCTATCCCGCCGTCTTCTACATTCCGTTCGCCGACATCGATTTCGACAGGCTGAGCGGCACCGAACACTCGACCCATTGCCCTTACAAGGGCGATGCCAGCTATTGGAGCGTGCTGCCTGCCGGCGAAGCCGGTCAGAACGCGATGTGGGCCTATGAGCGGCCTTTCGACGAAATGACCGAAATCCGCGACCACGGTGCTTTCTACGCCAGCAAGGTGACAATCGAAGCCACGCCGGGTTGAGTAGGGGTCAGTTCCAGCTCGTCCTGCGGAATTAGTCCGTGGTGCCGTGATTGCCTGTGCCGTCGGCATCGTCGAGGCGCACGAAGATCATGCCTTTGGCTTTCAGCGCCAGCAGGCCTTGCACCACGCCCTGGCCGGCGGCGTGGGTCGGCTGGTTGATGTGTGAGATGATGACGTCGCCGTCCTTGGCCGCGGCGATGCGCTTGGCGGTTTCCTTGGCGCCGAGCAGCGAACCGCCATCGCCATTGATCGAGAAGCCGGCAATCTTGAAGCCGAGCTTGCGGATCATCGCGATCGCCGAGGGGCTGTATTCGGCAGTTGCACCGCGGAACCATTTGGGCGTCGGCTCGCCGGTCCTGGCGAGTGCCGCGGCCCCCGACTCGACTTCGGCCAGCACGGCATCCGGGCTGCCGGCGCTCTTTATGCCATAGATCTTCTGTGGCGTGTCGACCGCCGGAATGTGGCGGCCGCCGTGATTTTCCAGTTCGAAAAGGTCTGGATGCGCCCGCATGATCTCGACGGCCGCGGCATTGCGCTTCAGCCAGATGCCGGTGACGAAAATCGTGGCGGGGATCTTGTTTTCCACCAGGGCCGAGAGAATGCGTGTGTCGGTCCGTCCGTCGCAAGCATCGAGCGTGAGCGCAACGCGGCCCGCTCCGCTCGCCGCGGGCTTGATGTGCAGCGTGGGCTCGACCAGCGTCGCGGCATGGGCGCTGGATACAGCCACCAACGACATGGCGATCATGCAGAGATGTCTTTGCAGCAGACGCATCAAACCGAATTCCTGATTGGCGATTTCAAGCCGGCATCCAAAGACCCGCATGAAGGCGGAAATCGGACGATGGATAGCAGAAAAATGCATGGCGCGGCAATTTGACTGCCCTGGTGCACGCGCCATTTCGGCAGCCTGACGAGCCGTTGCCCTTCAGACAGCGCGTTGCCGCTTCATCTCGGTGCGATTACGCAATGCCTTGATCTCCCTATCCGCGCCCCGCTTTCGCCACCTGTACCGCGGCCTGCGCGGCCGCCAGCCTGGCGATCGGCACGCGATAGGGCGAGCACGACACATAGTCGAGCCCGACCTCCTCGCAGAAGCGGATCGATGCCGGGTCGCCGCCATGTTCGCCGCAGATGCCGAGCTTGATGTCGGGGCGCGTCGCCCTGCCCTTTTGCGCGGCCATGCGCACCAATTCCCCAACGCCGTCGATGTCGAGCGAGACGAATGGATCCTGCTCGATGATGCCTTTCTGGCGGTAGGTCTCTAGGAACGAGGCCGCATCGTCGCGCGAGATGCCGAACGTGGTCTGGGTGAGGTCATTGGTGCCGAAGGAGAAGAACTCGGCTGTAGCGGCGATGACATGGGCGCGGATCGCCGCGCGCGGCAGTTCGATCATCGTGCCGGTGAGGTAGTCGATCTTGACGCCGCTCTCCTCCATGACGCTCTTGGCGACCGCATCGATGCGCGCCTTCACATAGTCGAGCTCCTTCACCAGGCCGACCAGCGGCACCATGATTTCGGGGACGACCAGCGCGCCGGCCTTCTGGCCGGCCTCGACGGCGGCCTCGAAAATGGCGCGTGCCTGCATCTCGGCGATCTCGGGATAGGAGACGGCCAGCCGGCAGCCGCGATGGCCGAGCATCGGATTGAATTCGTGCAAGGCCTCGGTGCGCTGCCTGAGCTTGTCGGGCGACACATTCATGACGGCCGCGACCTCGGCGATTTCGGCCTCGGTCTTGGGCAGGAATTCATGCAGCGGCGGATCGAGCAAGCGTATTGTCACCGGCAGGCCGGCCATGATCTCGAACAATTCCAGGAAATCCGAGCGCTGCATGGGCAGAAGCTTGGCAAGGGCGGCGCGCCGATCCTTTTCGGTGTCGGCCAGGATCATCTCGCGCATGGCGACGATGCGGGCGCCGTCGAAGAACATGTGCTCGGTGCGGCAGAGACCGATGCCTTCAGCGCCGAAAGAACGCGCCATGCGGGCATCGAGCGGGGTTTCGGCATTGGTGCGCACCTTCATGCGGCGCACGGCGTCCGCCCATTCCATGATGGCGGCAAAATCACCGGACAGTTCGGGCTGCAGCATCGCCACGGCGCCCTTCAGCACCTGGCCGTTGCCGCCGTCGATGGTGATGATGTCGCCCTTGCGGAAGGTCTGCCCCATCGAGAGCAGCGTGCCGGCCTTGTAGTCGACGCGCAGCGAGCCGGCGCCAGACACGCAAGGCTTGCCCATGCCGCGCGCGACGACGGCGGCATGGCTGGTCATGCCTCCGCGCGTGGTCAGGATACCTTCCGCGGCGTGCATGCCGTGGATGTCCTCGGGGCTGGTCTCGATGCGCACCAGGATCGCCTTGCGGCCCTGGGCCTTGAGATCCTCGGCATCGCCGGAGGAAAAGACGATCTCGCCGGTGGCAGCGCCCGGCGAGGCTGGCAGGCCGACGCCGATGACGTCGCGCGCGGCCTTCGGGTCGATGGTCGGGTGCAGCAATTGGTCGAGCGAGGCCGGATCGATGCGGGCGACGGCTTCCTCCTCAGTGATCAGGCCGTCCCTTGCCATTTCGACGGCAATCTTCAGCGCCGCCTTGGCGGTGCGCTTGCCCGAGCGGGTCTGCAACATCCACAGCTTGCCGCGCTCGATGGTGAATTCGAGGTCCTGCATGTCGCGATAGTGCTTTTCCAGGCTGTCGGAAATGGTGACGAAGGATTGGAAGGCGTCCGGCATCAGCTTCTGCAGCGACGGCTTGTCGGAACCGGCTGCGATGCGGGCGGCTTCGGTGATGTTCTGCGGCGTGCGGATGCCGGCGACGACATCCTCACCCTGTGCGTTCACCAGGAATTCGCCATAGAGCTGCTTTTCGCCGGTCGACGGGTTGCGCGTGAAGGCGACGCCGGTGGCCGAGGTCTCGCCCATATTGCCGAACACCATGGCCTGGACGTTGACCGCCGTGCCCCAGCTTTCGGGGATGTCGTGCAGGCGACGGTAGGTGATGGCGCGGTTGTTCATCCAGCTCGAGAACACCGCGCCGATGGCGCCCCAGAGCTGCTCCTGCGGATCCTGCGGGAACGGCCTGCCGAGCTCTTCCTCGACCTTGGCCTTGTAGAGCGCGATGACGCCTTGCCATTCGATGGCCGTCAGTTCGGTGTCGAGCTCATGGCCGAGGCTTGCCTTCTGGTCTTCGAGGATTTCCTCGAACACCTCGTGATCGAGGCCCATGACGACATCGGAATACATCTGGATGAAGCGGCGGTAGCTGTCATAGGCAAAGCGCGCATCGCCGGAATCGGTGGCCAGCGCCTCGACCGTTTCGTCGTTGAGGCCAAGATTGAGCACGGTGTCCATCATGCCCGGCATCGAGGCGCGAGCTCCGGAGCGCACCGACACCAGCAGCAGCTTCGAAGGATCGCCGAACCGGCGGCCGGTCAGCCGGCCGATGTGATCGAGCGCGACCGCGACATCGCCTTCCAGCCCCGCCGGATAGGCGCGGCCATTGGCATAATAGGCATTGCAGACCTCGGTGGTGATGGTGAAGCCTGGCGGCACCGGCAGGCCCAGGCTGCACATCTCGGCAAGGTTGGCTCCCTTGCCGCCCAGCAGATTCTTGTCGCCGGCACGGCCTTCCGCCGCACCATCGCCAAAGGTGAAAACCCATTTGGTCATGCTTTGCTCTCCGGTTGCAGGAGATTGGAAAGATTGGCGAAACGGAAAGTTCCACCCTGGTCCGACTTTGGAGCGATATGATGCTGCAGTGCGAAAGGCAAGCGCCGGCAGAGCCGTCCCGCCGCTACAATCGATTAAGAAAAGCCTCGCTTCGGCATGCGTCAAAAAGACTTGCCACCTCACCACTTGATGACTAGAACATAAAGGGAACAAAAAGGTGCCCCATGAAACTGACTGGAAAGCTCGACTATCTGGAAATGCCGGCGACCGGCGGCACGCTGGACCGGTTGAAGGCTTTCTACAGTGCCGCCTTTGCCTGGTCGTTCACCGACTACGGGCCGACCTATTCGGCCTTTGCCGAGGGTCTGGATGGCGGTTTTCAGGCGGATACCGCGGAAGCACCTGCCCAGCCACTGCCAGTGCTCTATAGCGACGACCTCGAGGAAACCCTCGGCGCGGTCGAAAGTGCAGGCGGCACGATCATCAAGCCGATCTTCCCGTTTCCCGGCGGCCGGCGCTTCCACTTCGTCGATCCGGCCGGCAACGAGCTGGCTGTCTGGGGAAAATAGCCTTCCCGAATGGGATCCGGTGGCATTTGTGGATTGCTCGATTTGGGCGTTCCTGCCATCGCTCATAACCATTGTGCTTTTCGGCTGCTCTGCTAATAACGCGCCGCACAAGCGACTCTGACGGCTATTGGGGCGTCGCCAAGTGGTAAGGCATCGGTTTTTGGTACCGACATTCCCAGGTTCGAATCCTGGCGCCCCAGCCATCCCATTGCCACCGGATGGTTGCGCCGCGGCCTGATCCGTGCTTGGCCTGGATCGTCCTGCGGCTCAAGGCCTCGGACCGATGTCAGCTCTCTTCGAAGATTGTTGGAGCAGATGAACTTTTATTCGGTGGCCATATCGACCGCCTTTATCGTCACGCTCGTTGCGGTTCTGGCCCTCGCACTACTGCCAGTGCCCGAGCTTCAGGAATTCGGGTTCGATATCGGTTTCGAAAATGACAGGGTCAATCACGCCAGCGCATTCGCCACCTTGGCTGCTCTTGGAGCTCTTGGCTGGCCCAGGCGCATAGTCACGCTGGTCATTTTCCTGGCGCTGGTCGGGGCCGCCATCGAAGTCCTTCAGGGCACGACGCTGATAGACCGCGATCTCGACATGTTCGACTGGGTTGCCGATTGCATCGGCATTGCGGGCGGCCTCGTGGTCGCGCTGTGTGTAAATTGGGTCATGCGCCGCAAAGGCTGATAGCCAACCGCACCCTGCTCTGCTGGCCGGAGCCGCCAATCCGAACGCTTCAGCTCGCCTCGCGCATCGCCTCGGCGGCCTGAAGGTCGACGGAAACGAGCTGGCTGACGCCCTGCTCGGCCATGGTCACGCCAAACAGCCGGTCCATGCGTGCCATGGTGATCGGATTGTGGGTGATGATGACGAAGCGCGTCTCGGTGGTCTTGGCCATCTCGTCCATGAGATTGCAGAAGCGCTCGACATTGTGATCGTCGAGCGGCGCGTCGACTTCGTCGAGCACGCAGATCGGCGCCGGGTTGGTCAGGAAGACGGCGAAGATCAGCGACATCGCCGTCAGCGCCTGCTCGCCACCGGACAGCAGCGTCATGGTCTGCGGCTTCTTGCCGGGCGGGCGGGCAAGGATTTCAAGCCCTGCCTCGAGCGGATCGTCGGACTCGATCAGCTGCAATTCCGCCGTGCCGCCGCCGAACAGATGCGAGAACAGCCGCTGGAAGTGGTTGTTGACCACATCGAAGGCGGCGAGCAGCCGCTCGCGGCCTTCGCGGTTGAGGCTCTGGATCGCCTGCCGCAGCTTGCGGATCGCCTCGATGATATCCTCGCGCTCGGTAACGATCGCTTCGAGCCGGTCGGAGAGCTCCTTCTGTTCTTCCTCGGCGCGCAGATTGACGGCGCCGAGCCGTTCGCGCTCGATCTTCAACCGGTCAAGCTGGCGTTCTATCTCGGCCATTTCGGGGATCGGGTCGTCGGCTTCCAGGCCGGTATGGCGGATGACCAGATGCGGCGGCGTGTTCAGCGTTTCCTGGATACGCGCCTCGACCTCGAGCCGGCGCTCGTCGGCCGCCGTCAGCCTTTCCTCGGCGCGGGCACGGGTCTCACGCGCCTCGGCCAGCGACTGGATGGCCGATGTGGCTCCCTTGTCCAGTTCGGCCTGCCGGTTTTCCGCTTCCTGCAGCCGGTCGGCGGCCGCCTTGCGCAAGGTCTCGGCCTCGGTGAGCTGCGACAGCAGCGCGCGCCGCTTGGCATCGATCTCATCGGGCGCATCGGCCAGCCGTTCGCGCTCGGCCTCGGCCTCGGCCTTGCGCTCGCCGAGCGAGGCGATCTGGGTCGAGGCGTTTTCGGCGCGTACCAGCCAGTTGCTGCGCTCGGCACCGATGGCATCGAGCCGGCGCGTCCGCGCCTCGGCCTCGCGCCGCAGCCCTTCATGGACGGCCCGCGCGTCGGCAAGCGTGGCGCGGTCGCGGGAGACATTGGCCGAGGACTGTTCAAGCTGCAATTGCAGGTCGCCGAGATCGGGCGCGTCCTGCAGCAGCATTTCGGCCTCGACGAAGGCCGCCGAGGTTTCCTCATGGCTGTCGACGATGCGCGCGCGCGCCTCATCGAGTGCCGCGCGCCGGCTCGCCAGCTCGCCGCCGGCCTTTTCGGCCTCGGCCAGCGCATTGCGGGCCGCATCCAGCCGGTGCTGAGCGTCGCGTCCAGCCTGGCGCGTGTTGCGTTCGGCCTCGCTTGCCTGGCGAAGCGCCTGCTCGGCCCGTGCTAGCGCATCCTCAGCCTGGCGCAGCACAAGTGTCGCTTGCACTGCTTCGGCATCAAGTTCGGCAAGCCGGTTCTTCTGCGCCAGCCTTTGTGCGGCCGCCGTCGGCGCATCGGCGCTGGCGGTCAGGCCGTCCCAGCGCCAGAGCGCGCCTTCACGGCTGACCAGTCTCTGGCCGGGCGCAAGCAGCGCCTGGAGCCGGCGGCCGTCAGCGGCCTCGACGATGCCGATCTGCGCCAGGCGGCGGGCAAGCTGCGCCGGGGCGCGAACCACGCTGGCCAGGCTCTTGATGCCTTCCGGCAGTGCCGCGTCGCCCGGCTGGATCTGGCTTTCGCCCCAATGCGCCGGCGCGCTGCGGTCGAGCGGCACGTCGAGGTCTTCGCCAAGGGCAGCACCCAGCGCCGTCTCGAAGCCGCGCTCGACACTGATTTGCTCCAGTACCGAAGGGAAGAGATCGCCACTGGCGGCATTGAGGATCTTGGCCAGCGTGCGTGCTTCGGTCTCGATCCGCGCCAGTTCGGCCCTGGCGTCCTGAAGCGGCGGGCGGGCAGCGCTTTCGGCGGCTCGAGCATCGATGACCGATTGTTCGGCCTGCGCCACGGCGGCTTCGGATTCTTCCAGCAGCGCCATGGCCTGTTCGACCAGCACGCGCTTTTCGGCCGGATCCGGCAGGCCGGCGACCTTGGAGAGGATATCCGACAATTCGCGGTCGACCTCGGCGAGCTGGCGGGCGAAGCGGTCGCGGCGCTCGGCCGTTTCGCGCAGCGTGCGCTCGATCTGATGGCGCGAAGCGGCGGCCTCGGCCCGTTCGGCGGTCAGCGCGGCAAGCCTGGCTTCGCTTTGCGCCAGCGTCGATGCCGCCTGTTCGAAAGCCGCGCGGGTGGTGGCCTCGCGCTCCGCGGCGCCGGCGTTCTCGGAATTCAGGGTAGCTTCTTCGGTGCGCAGCCGTTCGAGGACATCGGCATTGTCGCGCACCATCCGCTCCTCGCGAGCGATGTCGCCGTCGAGCTGCTGCAGGCGGCGCTCGATTTCGGCCTGGCGGTTGCGAATGCGTCCGGCTTCCTCCTCGATCTGCGACCTGGCGATCGACAGGCGCTGGAAGGCGGCGGCGGCGGCGGCTTCCGCGTCGCGCAGATCGGGCAGGCGATGAGCGCTGATGCCCTGCTCCTTGGCCGCGTTCATCTGCGCGGCGGCGCGGTCGCCGACCAGTGCCGTGGCAACAGCCAGCGCGGAACGTGCCTCGCCTTCCTGTGTCTTGGCGAGCGTCCAGCGCAGATGCAGCAATGTCGCTTCGGCCTTGCGGATATCGGCCGACAGGTTCTTGAAGCGCGAGGCCTGGCGCGCCTGGCGCTTCAGGCTTTCGATCTGGCTTTCCAACTCGCCGACGACGTCGTCCAGGCGTTCCAAATTCTGTTCGGCCGCCTTCAGCCGCAGTTCCGCCTCGTGGCGGCGGGTGTGCAGGCCGGAAATGCCGGCGGCCTCTTCGAGCAGCGCGCGGCGCGCCTGCGGCTTGGCCTGGATCAGTTCACCGATGCGGCCCTGCCCGACCATCGACGGCGAGCGCGCGCCAGTCGACTGATCAGCGAACAGAAGCTGCACATCCTTGGCGCGCGCTTCCTTGCCATTGATGCGGTAGAGCGAGCCGGCCTCGCGCTCGATGCGGCGCGACACCTGCAACTCGTCGGCATCGTTGAACGCAGCGGGCGCCGAACGATCACTGTTGTCGAGGAAAAGCGTGACTTCGGCGGTGTTGCGGGCGGGCCGCGTGCCTGAACCGGAAAAGATGACGTCGTCCATGCCGGACGCGCGCATGTTTTTGTAGGAGCTTTCGCCCATCACCCAGCGCAACGCCTCGACAAGGTTCGACTTGCCGCAACCGTTCGGCCCGACAATACCCGTGAGGCCGCGTTCGATGACGAACTCGCCGGGCTCGACGAAGGACTTGAAACCGAGGAGGCGAAGGCGCGAAAACTTCATTCGCGCCGCCCCGCAAGCGGGTTCCCCAAAAGTGTTCCGCGGTTTTGCGAATAGAGCCCGCGACAAGGCAAATGGATGGGCACGCCGAAGCGCTGCCGCTTCAGCGCTGCGCGAGCGTCAGAGCAGAGGGTCGATGATGGCCGACATTTCCTCAATCGACATCGCCCCTTTGTAGGTCTTACCGTTGATGAAGAAGGTCGGTGTCGAGTCGACCTTGAATTCATTGGCGCCGCGCTTCTGGACCGATCTCACATCGTCCAGAAGTTTCTGGTCCGTCAAGCAGGCCTCGAAGGACTCCTGTGTAAAACCGGCGAGCTTCGAGATTTGCAGCAGCGCATCCTTGGTGTTCGACACGCCAACCCAGTTCGCCTGCTGCCTGAACAGCACGTCCACCATCGGGAAATAGTTGTCCTTGGCGCAGCGCGCCAGCATGAAACCGGCTTCCGCGCTCGGGTCGAACGGGAATTCGCGCAGGATATAGCGTGCCTTGCCGGTGTCGATGTACTTCGTCTTCAGGTCCGGGAAGGTGGTTTCGGCGAAATGCGCGCAATGCGGGCAGGTCATCGAGGCGTATTCGACGATGGTGACCTTGGCGTCATCCTTGCCGAGCTGCTTGTCAGGCAGCGCGCCCGGCTTCAACAGTTCTGCCATATCGACATTGCCCTGGGATTCGGGAACCTTGGCGGCAGCCGGCGTGGCGGGCTTTGCGGGAGCGGCCGGATCCGCGGGCTTCACATCCGCCGCCTTGGCCTGCTCGCCGGAGTCGCTGCAGGCGGCAAGCAGGGCCACCGCCGGAATGGCGGCCAGCGAAGACAGGACGTTTCTGCGAGACAGACTTTTGCCGAACGGAGGACAGTTCATACGAATCACCTGACAAGGGTTGAATTTTGCAATGCAAAGGCACGAAAAGGCGAGAGTTGGCGCGAATTAAGGCATCTCCATCCCCAATCCAATCGTGAAACCTGACAAAGGCGATCACGAATGCGAGATGTTGACGACAAATCCATGACTGTCTTCAAGGGGTTTTTGACTTCCTTTCACCCAAAATGGTTGCGCCAAGCCTTTCCAGCGAGGCGCGCAGCCCGTCATCCTCGATCAGTTCGACCGTACTGGACAGTCTGGTCTGCTCCGCCGCCGTCAACGGCCTGAAGGTCGGTTTAGGCCGTCCCTTGTCCGTCGTCACCGGTTTTTGCACGATCCTGATGCGGCCTATTGCCGTAAAGCCGAGGAAAGCGTTGACCCGGTTGATGATCTCGCCGGTCTCGTGCTGCAGATGAAGTGCTGCCATGCCTTCGCAGGCAATGACCAATACCGCCGGCTCGAACGGATCGTCCTCATGCAGGCGGCGTGGCCATTGAATTTTCTCAGGCCGCGAGCGGCTGGCCAGGCGCGGCCCGGCGATCTCTTCCCAGGACTGGACAAGACCAATCGAGATGCCTGCCCGTTTGCGCAGCACCGGGTCGAGGATTTTGGTGGCAAGATCGCTCACCGGAACGGGATTGCCGTAGGGCGTTCTCCCTGCCATGTACGTTCTCCAGCCGCGACCCCAGCAGATTACCGGCAAGGCCAATACACGATCAATGGCACCAGCAGACCAGACCCGCAAGACCCAGGCACGCAAGGCCCAGACACGCAAGGCAATGCCGGACGATACCGCGTCGCGCCTGCTCGCCTGGTACGACGTGCATCATCGCGAGCTGCCGTGGCGGGTGAGCCCGCGCGAGCATGCACGCGGCGTGCGGCCCGATCCCTACCGCATCTGGCTGTCCGAAGTCATGCTGCAGCAGACCACAGTCGAGGCGGTGAAATCCTATTTTCGAGCCTTTGTCGAGAAATGGCCCGATGTCGAGGCACTGGCCGCGGCGCCGACCGAGGACGTGATGAAGGCCTGGGCCGGGCTCGGCTATTACTCCCGCGCCCGCAACCTCAAGGCCTGCGCCGATCTGGTGGCGGCACGCGGCGGCCGGTTTCCCGACACCGAGGCCGGTTTGAGAGACCTGCCCGGCATCGGCGCCTACACTTCGGCGGCGATCACGGCGATCGCTTTCGACCGCCCCGCTGCCGTGGTCGACGGCAATGTCGAACGCGTCGTATCGAGGCAGTTTTCGATCACCACGCCGCTCAGCGAAGCCAAGACCGAGATACGCGCCCATGTCGAGGCCATGGTGCCGGCGGCGAGGCCGGGCGATTTCGCCCAGGCGATGATGGATCTCGGCGCCACGATCTGCACCCCGCGCCGGCCGCGCTGCATGCTGTGCCCGCTGCGCGAGATCTGTAGTGCCGTCGTTTCGGGCGACCCTGAAAACTTCCCGGTGCGGCTGCCCAAAGCCGACAAGCCGCAGCGACGCGGTGCTGCTTTCGTCGCCATGCGCGAGGACGGGGCCATACTTCTGCGAAAACGGCCGGACAAAGGTCTGCTCGGCGGCATGACCGAGGTGCCGACAACGGGCTGGACCGCGCGGGTGGACGGAGCCACCACGCAGGCGGCGGCGCCCTTTCCCGGCGACTGGCGGCGCGCGGGGACAATCACGCATGTCTTCACCCATTTCGCGCTCGAGCTCGAAGTCTTTCACGCCCACATCAAAGGTGATGCGCCGGCTGGGCATTTCTGGTCGCACGCCCACGAGATTTCCGGGGAGGCCCTGCCCACTGTCATGAAAAAGGCAATCGAGGCTGCGATACCCGGCGCGACGAAAAAGCAACGCCCGCATTGAAAGAGGCTTCATGACCGAGATCCGCCACATCGTTTTCGACATCGGCCGCGTGCTGATCCACTACGATCCAAACATTCCGTTCAGCCGCCTCATCCCCGATACCGAAGAGAGAAAGTGGTTCTTCGACAATATCTGCACGCATGACTGGAACATCGAGCAGGATCGCGGCCGGAGCTGGGAAGAGGCGGAGGCGCTGCTGATTGCGGACTATCCCGCCCATGCGGAAAACATCCGCAATTTCCGCCGCCAGTGGCACGACATGGTGCCGCATGCCTATGACGACAGCGTCGCCATCATGCTTGGCCTGATCGAGAGCGGCCATGATGTGACCATGCTGACCAATTTTGCCTCCGACACTTTGGCGGAAGCCCGCGAACGCTTTGATTTCCTCAATCGGCCACGCGGGGTGACCATCTCCGGCGAGATCGGCAAGATCAAGCCGGATCGTGACATTTATGACCATCACGTGGCTGCGTTCGGGCTCGAACCCTCGGCGACGCTGTTCATCGACGACAGCCAGAAGAATGTCGACGGCGCCAAGGCCGCGGGCTGGCAAGCCGTGCTGTTCACCGATGCCAGGACGCTTCAAGCAGATCTTGAACGCTTGGGAATCAAGGCGCGATCTGAATCGCTTGCGGCGATGCGCTGAGATTTTGATTCAACGCAATACGCGATAATTCGGCAGGGGGTCAGCCCCCTGCCCGCTCCATGCCGAGACGGGCGATGCGGCGCAGTTCGTCGATCGGGGTCAGCCCGCCGCTGCGCTCATAATGCCAGAAGGTCCAGCCATTGCAGGCGTCCAGCCCCTGCACTTCGGCGCCGATCTTGTGGATCGAGCCGGCGCTGTCGCCGATCGCCACCGTGCCGTCGGCGCGCACCTTGGCCGCCCAGCGCTTCTTGGCGTCGTACAGCGTGACGCCCGGCTGCATCAGCCCGGTGTCGAGAAGGCTGACGAAGGCGACGCGCGGCTCGGCGCGCTTGCCGGTTAACACCGTCAGATCAGCATCCTCCAGCGGCCGCACCGCATCGATACGCTCGTTGGCGGCGTCGATATAGGCCTGCTCGCGCTCAATGCCGACGAAATGGCGACCAAGACGCTTGGCGACCGCACCTGTCGTGCCGGAGCCGAAGAAGGGGTCGAGCACGATGTCGCCGGGCTTGGTCGAGGCCATCATGATGCGGGCGAGCAGCGCTTCCGGCTTCTGCGTCGGGTGCAGCTTGTCGCCATTGTCGTTCTTCAGCCGCTCGCCGCCGGTGCAGATCGGGAACAGCCAGTCGGAGCGCATCTGGATGTCGTCGTTGGACGCCTTCAGCGCCTCGTAGTTGAACGTATAGCCCTTGCCCTTCTGGTCCCGGGAAGCCCAGATCATCGTCTCATGCGCGTTCTGAAAACGGCGGCCACGGAAATTCGGCATCGGATTGGTCTTGCGCCAGACCACGTCGTTGAGGATCCAGAAGCCCAGATCCTGCATCTTGGCGCCGACCCGGAAGATGTTGTGATAGGAGCCGATGACCCAGATGGTGCCGTTGGGCTTCAGCACGCGGCGCGCCGCCAAAAGCCAGGCCCGGGTGAAGGCGTCATAGGCCTCAAAATTCTCGAACTGGTCCCAATGATCGTCGACCGCGTCAACCTTGGACTGGTCGGGCCGGTGCAGATCGCCGTCGAGCTGCAGATTGTAGGGCGGATCGGCGAAGATGACGTCGATCGACTTTTCGGGCAGGCGGTCGAGAGCCGCGACGCAGTCGCCCTTGAGGATCGTGTCCAGCCATTCGGATTGCTGGGGAGCGTGGGACAACTCGTGGAGAAGACGCACGGCAGACATTTTTACACCCAAGGCACGCGTTACTGTTTACTCCCCGTTATGGTTACCGATCAGCGTAAATATTCGGTGAAGGCCGGCGCGATCGCCTGCCAGGTTTGCGAAGGCCGGGCCATTGGTGTATGCCGCGCCGCCTGAGGCCTTCCTGGCCGCTTCATCCTTTCTTTGTCCGGATCACCATGCCCCAGCCAGACCTTGTCATCTTCGATTGCGACGGCGTGCTCGTCGATTCCGAAATCATCGCCGCGCGGGTCGAGGCCGAGCTGATAACGCTCGCCGGATATGAAATCTCGGCCGAGGAGATTGCCGAAAGCTATGCAGGCCTGACGTTCAAGGACATACTGATGCGGATCGAGGAGAAGTCCAAGATTCCGTTCCAGGCGTCGCTGATCGACCGCGCCGAAGAGCTCGTCGACCGCAAACTGCGCAGCGATGTGCGTGCCATCGAGGGCGTGCGCGAGGCGGTCGCCTCGGTCACGGCGCAACGCTGCATCTGCTCCAACTCACGCTCGGAGCGGATAGAATTCATGCTGGAGAAAGTGCATCTGCTGACCTTCTTCGCCGGCCGCATCTTCTCGGCACTGGAAATACCGAGCAAAAAGACCAAACCCGCGCCGGACGTGTTCCTGTTCGCGGCGGAAAGACTCGGCGCGAACCCAGCCAACACTTTCGTCATCGAGGATTCCGTGCACGGCGTCGCCGGCGCCAAGGCAGCCGGCATGCGGGTGATCGGCTTCACCGGCGCCAGCCACAGCTACCCTGGCCATGCCGACGCGCTGACCGAGGCCGGCGCCGAAACGGTGATCCGCCGCTGGGCAGAGCTGAAAAGCGTGATCGCGGCGCTTTCGGAATGGTCGGCCGACGCCTGAGCACCGTGCGCCGCCACGCACGTTGCCCTTAAAGTATCAGGACTAGACCCCGACTAGTTTGTCGCCGCGGCCCTCTTCCTGTGGGTCTTCTTCGGCTTGTCCGTCGCCTTCGGCGCGGTTTCGTCATAGCCGGCATAGACCTGATAATCCTGCGCCGTCGGTGCCGGCACGACGACATTGGAATCGGTGAAGACGAACTGGGTGGCGACCGACGGATCGGTGACCTGGACCTGGTACTGGTGAATCTGCGAATAGAGCACGTCGGTGCCGTGCATCACCGCGGTGCGGATCGGCATGGTGATGGTGCCGGGCGTAAACTTCGCTCCCGGCACGATCTTGCCGGCAACCGCTATCTTCATCGTCAGCTGTCCGTCGGCACGGCTGCAATCGCGGGTCACGTCGGAAATCGACGCCTGGTAAATGATCCTCGCGGAATCATCAGGCGGTGTGGCAGCGGCGGCGTCAGCCGCGGCCTGCGCCGCGGCATCCGCGGCGGCGTCGCCGGTCTTCTTGAGCTTCGGCTTGGCCTTCTTGACCTCGTTGGCATAGGTGTTGAAAAAGGCCGTGCCGTCGCGCACCGTCACCCGCGGGCAATAGGCGTTCAGCTGGCTGGCCAGAATCTTGGGATCCTGCGGAGGCGGAGGCGCCGTCGGGTCCTTCTTGCCGAAACCGAGGTTAAGGATGCCATTGTCGCCCGATTGGCAGCCGGCGGCGGCGAGCATAAAGCCGGTGAGCGCAAGACCCGCCAAAAAGCGGCCACTTGATGTACGAAACGCCATGAAACTGCACTTCCCTCTCGTAAAGCTGGTGACGTATATCAACGGCGCGGCAAAAATGCGACTGGAGCCGGCACAGAAATTAACCACCTTGTGGTGAACGGAAAAGCCAAGCGGCAACGGGACTGAGATATGCAATATGTGAGTACGCGCGGGGAAGCACCCGCGCTTGGATTTTCCGATGCCGTGCTGGCGGGGCTGGCACGCGATGGCGGGCTTTACGTGCCGCGCGAGTGGCCGCAGTTTTCAGCTTCCGATATCCGTGCCATGCGTGGCCTTGCCTATCCCGATCTCGCGATCCGCGTGCTGTCGCCGTTCCTTGGCGGCGAAATTCCGGCGCCGGTCTTCGAGCGCCTGGTGCGCGAAGCCTATGCCACGTTCCGTCACGAGGCGGTCTGCCCGCTTGTCCAGACCGGCCCCAACACGTTTGTCCTCGAACTCTTCCATGGGCCGACGCTGGCATTCAAGGATGTGGCGATGCAGCTGCTCGCCCGGCTGATGGACCATGTGCTTGCCGAACGCGACCAGCATGCCACCATCGTCGGCGCCACGTCAGGCGACACCGGCGGCGCGGCGATCGACGCCTTTGCCGGGCGCAGCCGCACCGACATCTTCATCCTGTTCCCGCATGGCCGCGTTTCGCCGGTGCAGCAGCGGCAGATGACGACGTCGAAGGCGGAAAACGTCCATGCGCTAGCGATCGAAGGCAATTTCGACGACTGCCAGGGGCTGCTCAAGGACATGTTCAACGACCACGCCTTCCGCGACCGGGTGGCGCTGTCGGGGGTCAATTCGATCAACTGGGCGCGCATCATGGCCCAGATCGTCTACTATTTCTCCTCGGCCCTGTCGCTCGGCGCGCCGGACAGACCGGTGTCGTTCACCGTCCCGACCGGCAATTTCGGCGATATCTTCGCCGGCTATGCCGCCAAGAAAATGGGCCTGCCGATCGAACGGCTGGTCATCGCCACCAACGACAACGACATATTGGCGCGCACTTTCGCCACCGGCGAGTACCGCACCAAGGGTGTCTTTGCGACCACTTCGCCTTCGATGGACATCCAGGTTTCGTCGAATTTCGAACGCCTGCTGTTCGAAGCCTCCAACCGCGACGCGGCGACCGTGCGACGCTACATGGACGGCCTGAAGCAGTCCGGCGCCTTCACCATTGAAGCCCGTGAAATCAATGGGATGCGGTCGGAGTTCGACGCCGGCCGCGCCACCATGGACGAGGTCGCCGCCACCATCCGTTCGACGCTCGCGGCCAGCAATTACCTGCTCGACCCGCACACGGCGGCAGCCGTGCATGTCGCGGCTGGCAAGGCGGCAAGCGCCGTGCCGATGGTGGTGCTGGGCACAGCGCACCCGGCCAAATTTCCGGCCGCCGTCGAGGCCGCCAGCGGCGTCTCGCCGGCCCTGCCCGCATGGCTAGGCGGATTGATGACATTTGAGGAAAAATACACGGTACTTCCATCCGACCTGAAAATGGTGGAAGATTACGTCAGCCGCCGCGCGCGGGCGGCGCGTTAGGGAGTACGAACCATATGGGTGTTGAGGTAAGCCGTCTGTCGAACGGCCTGACAGTCGCCACCGAAACCCTTCCAAGTATCGAATCGGTTGCCTTGGGTGCCTGGGTCAAGTCCGGTGCCCGCAATGAACGTGACGAAGAGCATGGCATGGCCCATCTGCTCGAGCACATGGCGTTCAAGGGCACGAAGCGACGGACGGCCTTCGAAATCGCATCGGAAATCGAGGATGTCGGCGGCGAGATCAATGCCGCCACCAGTGTCGAGACCACATCCTACTACGCCAGGGTGCTCAGCGACGACGTGCCGCTGGCCGTCGACATCCTCGCCGACATCCTGCAGGAGTCCGAATTCGACCCGCAGGAACTCGAGCGCGAGCAGCACGTCATCCTGCAGGAGATCGGCGCCGCCCACGATACGCCAGACGATATCGTCTTCGACCGTTTCACCGAGACGGCCTTTCGCCACCAGACCATCGGCCGCTCGATCCTGGGCACGCCGGAAACCGTCAAATCCTTCACCTCCAAGCAGCTGCACGATTTCATCGAACGCCAATATGGCGCCGAACGGATGGTGATCGTGGCTGCCGGCGACATCAAGCACGACAATTTCGTGCGCGAGGTGGAGAAGCAGCTCGGCGGCTTCCGCAGCAAGGCCGACAGCACCATCCCGCAATATGCGCAATATGTCGGCGGCGATTTCCGCGAGGACCGCGACCTGATGGACGCGCAGATCGTGCTGGGCTTCGAAGGCCGCGCCTATCACGTGCGCGATTTCTATGCCTCGCAGGTGCTGTCGATGATCCTCGGCGGCGGCATGTCGTCGCGCCTGTTCCAGGAAGTCCGCGAGAAACGCGGCCTGTGTTATTCGGTCTATGCCTTCCACTGGGGCTTTTCCGACACCGGCATTTTCGGCGTCCACGCCGCGACGGGCCAGAGCGACATCGCCGAACTCGTGCCTGTCATCATCGACGAGCTGCAGAAGGCCGGCGAGAACATCCTGCAGGAAGAACTCGACCGCGCGCGCGCGCAGTATCGCGCAGGGCTGATCATGTCCGCCGAAAGCCCGGCCAGCCGCGCCTCGCAGATCGCAAGGCAACTGCTTTTATTCGGCAGGCCGATCGCGAAGGAGGAATTGATGGAGCGCCTGTCGGCGCTGACGGTGGGGCGGCTGACAGACCTGTCGTCGCGGATGTTCTCAACCAAACCGACGCTCACCGCTGTCGGGCCCGTGGGTACGCTGGCACCATATGAGGCGATCCTCGATTCGCTTCCGGGCACGCAGACCACGGCCCGCAGGCTCGCCGTCTAAGTCCCCCAAGCGCCGTGTTCGCGCTCCCTTTCTTTCGCCGTGACCTGCCGGCGCTGAAGGGCAATCTCGTCACGTTGCGCGTGCCATACACCAATGACTATCGGGAATGGTCGACGCTGCGCGGCGAAAGCCGCGCCTTCCTGGAGCCGTGGGAGCCGCGCTGGACCCCCGATGAACTCGACCGCACGGCATGGCGCCTGCGCATCAGCCGCTACCGCGAAGATTATGCGCAGGGAACCGCGATCGCCTTCTTCATCTTCGAGAAGTCGAGCGGCAAGCTGGCCGGCGGCATCACGCTCGGCAACATACGCCACGGTGTCTCGCAAAGCGGCCATGTCGGCTACTGGATCGGCGAGCGCTTCGGCGGCCGCGGCCTGATGACCGACGCGGTCAAGGTCGTGGCCCGGTTCGCCTTCGATACGCTGAGGTTGCACCGGATCGAAGCCGCCTGTATTCCCGACAACATTCGATCGATCCGCGTGCTTGAAAAAGCCGGATTCCGGCGCGAAGGACTGTTAAGATCTTATCTCAGGATCAACGGCATCTGGCAGGACCATTACCTCTACGCCCGGATCGCGGACGATCCGCTGGACGCAGGAACGAAGGGCTGATTTTTGACGAATTTCCTGCGAAACGGGCCGCTGTTCGCCTTTGTCCTCGCGGCAATCCTGACGCTGTGCGCGGCTTCGTCGGCCTTTGCCGTCGAACCGATCAAGATTGCCCGCGACGACGTCGCGCTCGACCTGTCGCGCGCCTTCGAGATCTACCGCAACCAGGGTGAGAACTTCCAGGTATCGACCGCGCCCGGGCCTGACGGCATCGTGCGGCGCATCGAGGTCGAGGCCAATGACGCGCGTTCGACCGGCGACTGGGCGGTGTTTGCGCTGGCCAACACCACCGACCAGCAGCTCGACAGGTTGATCGTGGCGCCGCATTTCCGGCTGGTCAATTCCGGCATCTTCTGGCCCGATCTCGGCGCCACCCGCATTGCGGCGATCACGCCCAGCGAGGGCTTCGCGCTCGACCGCCAGACCAGCCCCGACGCCGATGTGTTCCGGGTGACGCTGAACCCGGGGACGGTGATCACCTTCATCGCCGAACTCGCCTCGCCCAAGCTGCCGCAGGTCTATCTGTGGGAGCCGGAAGCCTACAAGGACTCGGTCAACTCCTACACGCTGTTTCGCGGCATCGTCATCGGCATTGCGGGCCTTCTGGCGCTGTTCCTGACCATCCTTTTCGTGGTCAAGGGGACCTCGATGTTCCCGGCAACCGCGGCCCTTGCCTGGGCGGTGCTTGCCTATATCTGCGTCGATTTCGGTTTCCTCAACAAGGTCATCGAAATCTCGCCCGGCAACGAGCAGATGTGGCGAGCTGGAACGGAGGTGGCGCTTGCGGCGACCTTCGTGGTCTTCCTGTTCGCCTATCTCAACCTCAACCGCTGGCACGGTCACTTCAGCTATGGCGCGCTGGTCTGGATCCTCGGGCTGGTGCTGATTGCAGGCGTGGCCATCGTCGATCCGGCGGTCGCCGCAGGCATCGCCCGCATCTCCTTTGCCGCCACCGCATTGACCGGGCTCGGCCTGATCATCTTCCTCGGGATTCGTGGCTATGACCGCGCCATCATGCTGGTGCCCAGTTGGGTCATGGTGCTGCTGTGGCTATGCGGGTCGTGGATGGCGATCACCGGCATGCTCGACAATGACATCGCACAGCCGGCGCTCGGCGGCGGGCTGATCCTGATCATTCTGCTCATCGGCTTCACCGTCATGCAGCATGCCTTTGCCGGCGGCGCGCTGCATCAGGGGCTGTTCTCCGACCTCGAACGCCAGGCGCTTGCGGTTGCCGGGTCGGGCGACACGGTGTGGGACTGGGACGTGCTGCGCGACCGCGTCGTTACCAAGCCCGATGTCAGCATCCAGCTCGGCCTGGCGCCCAACAGCCTTGGAGGTGCTGCGCGCAACTGGCTGCCGGTGCTGCATGCCGACGACCGCGACACGTTCCGCACGACGCTCGACGTGGTGCTTGAGCACCGGCGCGGCCGAGTGGCGCAGAATTTCCGCCTGCGCGGCGCCGACGGGCACTACCACTGGTTCGCCTTGCGGGCGCGGCCGGTCATCGGATCGGACGGTGAGGTCATCCGCTGCGTCGGCATCATGGTCGACGTCACCGAGCAGAAGAAGTCCGAGGAGCGGCTGCTGCACGATGCCGTGCACGACAATCTGACCGGCCTGCCGAACCGCGAATTGTTCATGAACCGGCTGGAAGCGATCATCTCGATCGCCCGCACCGAAGAGAAGGTGCGTCCGACCGTCTTCGTCATCGACATCGACCGTTTTAAGCAGGTCAATGACGGGCTCGGCATTTCGGCCGGCGACACCATCCTGCTCACCATAGCGCGCCGCCTGCACCGGCTGTTGAAACCGAAGGATTCGCTGTCGCGCTTTGCCGGCGACCAGTTCGCGCTGATGCTTTTGTCCGAACAGGACCCTGCCCGCATCGCCGGCGTGGCGGACGCCATCAAGCATGCGATCAACAACCCGATCACCTTCGCCAAGCGCGAGATCGTGCTGACCGCCTCGATCGGCCTGATCACCTGGACCTCGGCGCAGACTTCGGCCGAGGACATGGTCAAGGACGCCGAGCTTGCCATGCACCAGGCCAAGCGTTTCGGCGGCGACAGGATCGAGCCGTTCCGCCCGGCTTTCCGCACCGTCGGCACCGACCGGCTGCAGTTCGAATCCGACCTGCGGCGCGCCATCGAGCGCCGCGAATTCACGCTGGCCTACCAGCCGATCGTGCGGCTGGAGGACGGCAGCGTCGCCGGCTTCGAGGCCTTGCTGCGCTGGGACCATCCGCGCCGCGGCATGATCCCCCCGGCGGATTTCATTCCGGTCGCCGAAAGCTGTGGGCTGATCGTGCAGCTTGGGCTGTTCGCCATGCAGCAGGCCGCCGAGGACCTGGCCGGATGGCAAAAGCAGATCGGCGACGCGCCGCTGTCAGTCTCGGTCAATTTGTCCAGCCGCCAGCTGATCCGCCGCGACCTGGTCAGCGATGTCCGCTCGGTCATCGCGCGGGCCAATCTGAAGCCGCGCTGCTTCCGGCTCGAGCTCACCGAGTCCCTGGTGATGGACAATCCCGAGCAGACCGCCCATGTGCTGACCAAGCTGAAACAGCTCGGCATCGGCCTGTCGCTGGACGATTTCGGCACCGGCTATTCATCGCTCGCCTATTTGACGCGTTTCCCGTTCGACACGATCAAGATCGACAAGAGTTTCGTCGATGACAGCACGCCGAAGCGCGCTGTGCTGCTCAAATCCATGGTCAACATGGCGCATGAACTCGGCCTGTCGGTGGTCGCCGAGGGCATCTCGGACGAACGCGATGCGCTGGAATTGCGCCAGATGGGTTGCGAATATGTGCAGAGCTTCATGTTCGGCGCGCCGATGCCCGGCGACCAGGTGCTGAAGACGTTGAAGGAGCAGTATCCGCTGACGCAGGCTTAGAGGCTGCGTTAGCGTGACAGGTCAGGCGTGTCCGGCAGCCAGGCTGAGATGCGCCAGATCGATACCGATCGAGGCGAGGATGCGATCGTATTTGCGCTCGATGTCCGCGTCGAAGAGAAGTTCGGGACTGGCCGGACAGGTCAGCCAGCCATTCTCGGCGATCTCGGTTTCCAGTTGGCCGGCGCCCCATCCGGAATAGCCGAGCGCCATCAGCGCGTGACGCGGGCCGCGGCCCGACGATATAGCGCGCAATATATCGACCGTCGCGGTCAGGCAGATATCGTCGGAAACGGTCAGCGACGATTCCACGCGGTAGTCGCCCGAATGCAGGACGAAGCCTCGGCTGCGATCGACAGGCCCGCCATTGCGCACGACGAAATCGCGCGCCTGCGCCGGCAGGCGGATCGCTTCCTGCTCGTTCATGATGCCGAGCTGCACCAACAGATCCGGAAACAGCATCTGCTGTGTCTGGTTGATGATCAGGCCCATCGCGCCTTCATCGCTGTGGGCGCAGATGTAGATGACCGAGCGCGTGAAACGGTCGTCCTTCATGCCGGGCATGGCAATCAGGAACTGATCGTCGAGAAAGCCGCGTCCAGCAGCCGTCTTTTTGTGGCGCAACAAATCCATGACAGGGAGGGTACCGTGTTTCCCCGGCGCCGAAAAGATGCGCCGCGCCGGATTCGACCAAAGCCCATGGCGCCAGGCCGCCATGGCTTGCCACCAGGGGTCACGCAAATATGATGCCGGCAGGGCCATGAAATCATTGCACCGCCACGAACGGACGATCAAATCACCGCCATGCAAAGCTTGAAAATCCTGCTGCTCGGCGCCGCCATCGGATCGGCGAGCGTTCTCCCCGCCTCGGCCTCCTCGTCCGCCTGGTACAACAGCGAAGGCGGCAAGGTGCGGCTGGTGACATCAGGCAAAGCCGACGAGGCCGGCCGCATCCAGGGCGTTCTCGACATCGCGCTCAAGCCGGGTTGGAAGACCTATTGGCGTGATCCGGGCGACGCCGGTGTGCCGCCGCAGCTCGATGTTTCGGCCAGCACCAATATTGCCGATGCCACACTCTCGTTTCCGGCACCCCAACGCCACGACGACGGTTATGGCAAATGGGCAGGCTACAACTATCCGGTTTCGCTGCCGGTGGTGTTCAAATTGTCGGCAGCGAAGGATTCGGCCGTCATCGACGCCGACGTCTTCCTCGGCATTTGCGAAACGATCTGCATACCGGTGCAGACGCGGCTGACGGTCGACCCTGGTTCCGACCCCGACAATGCAGACGATGCAGCCCTGGTGAAGGCAAGTTTCGCGGCATTGCCGGCGCCCGCGAGATCGGATTTCGGCATCAATGTCCTGCCGGGCGATCACGAGACGCTGGTTGTCGAGGCGAATTTTCCCGGTGACCCCGACGCGGCGGATTTCTTCGTCGCCGGCGAGCGGGATTACATGTTCGGCGCCCCTTCCCGCAGCGAAAAGGACGGCAAGCTGATCTTCACCGTGCCGATCCTCGACCGCCCCTCGGCAACGCCAACGGATGGCGGACTTCACTACACGCTGACGAGCTCGGCGGGCGCCGTCGAAGGGCTGCTGCCTTTCCCTTGATCCAGCTTGCCCGAACGGTTGCAGGACGCCGCCGAGTTCGCTACGCAAGCATGCATCCTTCCTTCCCATTCCCCAAGCGAGGAACTCATGACCATTTCCGTCGGCGACAAGCTGCCCGAGGTAACCTTCAAGACGATGACCGACGACGGCGCCAAGACGATCACCTCAGCCGAGATTTTCCCGGGCAAGAAAGTGGTCCTGTTCGGTGTTCCCGGCGCCTTCACGCCGACCTGCAGCAACAACCACCTGCCCGGCTATCTCGAGAACCATGATGCAATCCTGGCTCGCGGCGTCGACACCATCGCCGTCGTTTCGGTCAACGACGTCCATGTCATGGGCGCCTGGGCGCGCTTCACCGGCGGTGAGGGCAAGATCCTGTTCCTCGCCGACGGCAGCGGCGATTTCGCCAAGGCGGTCGGCCTCGACAACGACCTTTCCGCCGCCGGCATGGGCCTGCGCTCGAAGCGGTTTTCGATGATCGTCGACGACGGTAAGGTCACCGCGATCAATGTCGAGACCAAGCCTGGTGTCGACGAGTCCGGCGCGGCTCATATTCTCGGGCAGCTCTAGGCGTCAACGGTCGCGTCGGGCGAAGCCGCAGGGCTGGCCTCGCCCGACGACCGCTTGCACCCCAGAACTTCCGGCTTTCGGGGGATCCCAACGATGTTCGACCTCTTCTGGCGCGCTGTCGTGATCGGCATCGGCGCCACGGTGCTGATGGATCTCTGGGCCATCCTGCTCCATAAGGCATTTGGCCAGCCACGGCCGAACTGGGGACCGGTCGGTCGCTGGGTCTGGCATCTCACCGACAAGGTCTTTCACGATGATATCGGCGACGCGGCACCCTACGCGCATGAAGTGGCGCTGGGCTGGGCGTTTCACTATTTCGTCGGCATCGTCTACGGCATCATCCTGGTCGTGCTGGCAGGGACCGGCTGGCTTGCCGCGCCGACCTTCCTGCCGGCCTTCATCCTCGGCATCGTCACCGTCGGCGCCGGCTGGTTCCTGTTGGCGCCCGGCATGGGTGCCGGATGGGCAGCCTCGAGGCGGCCCAATCCGATGCGGATCCGGGCGCTGAACCTGGTGGCGCACACGGTCTTCGCGCTCGGGCTTTGGGGCACGGCGCTGCTGATACGCTAGCTAGACAGCTAGAACAGACGGTTCAGATCCCGCCGCCCGTCCACCACACGGACAACCCACTCGACAGGGCCGTCGTCGGTGTGGGAATCGTTTCGTAGAGCAGTACAAACGGCGCCTCCACCAGCATTCGTGCGGAAGGCCTGATGTCCGGTCGCCTAACACCCATGCGCGGCTGGTCTGCCAGTTGCATGGCCCGCGCTTCCAACCGATCATAGTAGCGATCGGCCGCCCGTATGTTTTCGCTGCCTATCGTCACGTAGATGTCGATGAGGTCCGTCCTGGCTGCGGGTGACCAAACCAGCCTAACGGCCATTCGACGAGGCTTCCGTCAGCTTTCACCGGGCTTCCTTCCGCAACGCGTCGAAATCCACAGGCTCCGGTGGGCCGCTTGCCTTGCCTTCATCCCACCGTTGCCTCAGCCGGCGAATATTGTCATGCCGCAATTCGCGCTTGGCCTGCCAATCCCGCACCGCTTCACGCACAATCTCGCTAGCGGTGGCATACTCGCCGGCTTCCACGGCCTCTCGCATGGCAGCTGCCTGTTGCGGCGTCACAGCCACGCTCATTTTTTCCACGTTTGCCATGCTGAGTCCTTATGGCATTGCTCTATGGTAGGAAATTTTACTCCCATCCATGTCCTTGAGCCACCGCGACGGTGCCTGAAAGAGACTGTCCTAGCCCTATGCGTACTTGGTCAAGGCAGCCTGTCGATCGGCCGCCACCCATGGATGACGCGGCGGGCGCCGATATCGTAGGTAAAATAGTTGCCGCCGCCGGCCGGTTGGTCCGCCTCGCGGCTGATCTCCCGCCCGTTAAGCGACAGCAACAGGAGCGTTCCAACGCCTCCATGGCCCACAAAAGCAATGTCATCAGCGTCGTTGCCGTCGAGTACGACTGCGACCTCGCTCACGATACGGTGCTGAGCATCGATGGCCCGCTCCCACCCGCGAATGCTTTCGTGCGGGTTGGCGAAGAACTGGTCGGCGACTGCTTCGAACTCCGGCGGCGGCAGGAAGCCGGTCGCGGACCGGTCATTCTCATGCATCCGCTCCCTGACCTCGACCGCAAGGCGGAGATGACTTGCCAGGATTTCGGCCGTTTCTATTGCCTTGCGTTCGCCCGACGACACGATGCGCCGGATTGCACCGACCCATGGCTGATCGAGCATGGCAACAGCTCTCGCCCGCCCGACGCCGGACAGCCCCCATTCCGGCACGGGAATGGCGGCATCGATCTGAACCTGGGGATGCGTGACATAGTAGAGGATCGGCACGATCGAGGTTCCTGCCTGAAAGTGGACCGGCCGCCGGAACTCAATAGCTTTGGGTCGAACGACGCGCTTTCGTGGCCACCGGCTGCTTGGGCTGGGCATCCGGCTTCGGCGCTGATACCGCCGGCTTGAAAGAGCCCTTCTTGAACGGCGCCATGCCTTCCCGCGCGAGCTCGTCGGCGCGCTCGTTCTCGGTGTGGCCGGCATGGCCCTTCACCCAGTTCCAGGTGACCTTGTGGCGTCGGTTGGCTTCATCCAGCGCCTGCCACAGCTCGCCGTTCTTGACCGGCTTCTTGTCGGCGGTCTTCCAGCCGTTCTTCTTCCAGCCATGGATCCATTTGGAAATGCCGTCCATGACATATTTGCTGTCGGTGTGAAGCTCGACCGTGCAGGGCTCCTTCAGCGCATTCAGCGCCGATATGGCCGCCAGCAACTCCATGCGGTTGTTGGTCGTTTCTGCCTCGCCACCGGAAAGCTCCTTGGTGGTGCCGTTGAAGCGCAGGATGGCACCCCAGCCGCCAGGGCCGGGATTGCCCGAACAGGCGCCGTCGGTGAAGATTTCAACCTGTTTGCTCATGATACCCCATATCAGGCCAATCCATATTCCGAAGCAGATTTGATCGCCCGATGGAACCGCATCCGCCTGATATATTCGGTCGGGTCGCGTTTCATGACCAGGCCGCCATCGGGAACGGTCAGCCAGTCGTAGAGCCGGGTCAGCATGAAACGCAGCGCCGAACCGCGAGCCAGCATGGGTAGTGCCGCCTTTTCCTCTTCGCTCAGCGGGCGCACGCTCTGATAGCCGGCGAGCAGTGCCTTGCCCTTGGTGAGGTTGAAGGAGAAATCCTTCTCGAAACACCAGGCGTTGAGGCAGGTGGCGACGTCGTAGGCATAGAGGTCATCACAGGCGAAATAGAAATCGATCAGGCCGGACAGCTTTTCGCCCAGGAAGAAGACGTTGTCCGGAAACAGATCGGCATGGATGATGCCCGCCGGAAGGCCCTTAGGCCAGTTGCGCGCGAAATCGGCGAAGTCGGCGTCGACCTCCGCCGCCAGGCCTGGCTCGACCTCGTCCGCCCGGTCGCGGGCCGCGTTCCAAAGCTTGCGCCAACCGTCGATGGCGAGCGCATTCGGGCGGGTCATCGGAAAATCGGCACCGGCCAGGTGCAAGGCGGCCAGCGCTTTGCCGACCTCGGCGCAGTGCGTCGCCGTCGGGCGCCGCAGCGAAAGCCCTTCGAGAAAGGTGATGATGACGGCCGGCCGGCCGGCCAGCGTGCCGATGACGCTGCCGTCATGCGCGGTCACCGGCAGCGGGCAGGACACGCCCTTGTTGGCGAGATGGCCCATCAGCCCGAGGAAAAACGGCAAATCCGCCTTCTCGACCCGCTTTTCATAGAGCGTCAGTATGTAGGAGCCGCTGGAGGTGTGCAGCAGGAAGTTGGAGTTTTCCGTGCCTTCGGCGATGCCCTTGTAGGACAGGAGATCGCCAACCGGATAGTGCTTCAGGAAAACGCCGAGTTCGCCCTCCGCAACGTCGGTATAGACCGCCATCTGCCTTACGCGACCCCATTGACGAAGGCCATATCGGCCGGCGTCAGTTCGACATCGCGCAGTACCCGCATGACCGGAAAATCCTCTGTTTCGGTGGCCGTGATGGCGAGGTCGATGGTGACATCGAAGCGCTGGCGGAACGCGTCGATGATCTCGTCGACGATGATCTCCGGCGCCGATGCCCCAGCCGACAGGCCGAGCGTCGAAATGTTGCCGATGTCATTCCACGGAATCTCGGCTGCGCGCTGCACGAGAAGCGACATTGTGGCGCCGGCACGCTCGGCCACTTCGACAAGGCGCCGCGAATTGGAGGAATTGGGAGCGCCGACGATCAGGTAGAGATCTGCGCCAGGGGCGGTGTCCTTGACCGCTTCCTGGCGGTTGGTGGTTGCGTAGCAGATTGATTCCGCCGCCGGCGCATACAGATCAGGAAAGCGCTCCCGCAGCGCACGGATAATGCCGGCGGTGTCCTCGACTGATAGTGTGGTCTGGGTGACGAAGCCAAGCGCCTTCGGATCGGCGGGCACGAGCCTGGCGGCATCGGCCTCGGTCTCGACCAGCGTGACTGCGCCGTCCGGCAACTGGCCCATGGTGCCGATAACCTCGGGGTGCCCGGCGTGGCCGATCAACAGCACATGGCGGCCAAGCCGCTGATGGCGCATCGCCTGTTTGTGGACCTTGGAGACCAGCGGGCAGGTAGCGTCGAGATAGAACAGGTTGCGCGCCTGCGCGTCCGCCGGCACCGATTTCGGCACGCCGTGCGCCGAGAAGACGACCGGCGACTGCCGGTGTTCGGCCGGGATCTCGGAGAGTTCCTCGATGAAGACGGCGCCAAGGCTCTGCAGCCCTTCGACAACGTAACGGTTGTGCACGATCTCGTGGCGGACATAGACCGGCGCGCCGTATTTCTTCAGCGCCAGCACGACGATCTGGATCGCACGGTCGACGCCGGCGCAGAAACCGCGCGGCTGGCAGAGCCGGATCGTCAGCGGAGGCTTGTTGGTTGTCTGATGCATTAAATCCTGGCCGGTTCGTCAGCGCCGAAATGAGGTGCCTAGCCCTGCCCTGTCAAGGGCGTCGGTAGAAAGGGGGCGTCGCGCGCGGTCATTCTTCTTTCGCGGGACGGCGAAGCCGCAGGATGAGCACTGCGGCCAGTGCCGCGGCAAGCCCATACCAGGTCATCGCATACTGCAGATGGCTGTTCGGCAGGTCGATGATGGTGACGCCGCCGATCGGCAGACCGCCGGGATTCGGCGTCTTGTCGGCATCGATGAAGATCGGCACCAGCGTGAACCCGGCCGGCAGGCCGGCGCTCGCCGCCATGGCGTCGCGGTCCTTCCAGTAGAAGATGTTCTTTGCCACGTCATTGTCGGGAAGCATCATCGACGGCTTTGCCGGCAACGGATTGCGGGCAAGCCCGGTGATGGTCACCTTGCCTGGGATCTGCCCCTTGGCGCGCTTGGCCGGGTCTTTCAGATCATAGGGTATGAAACCACGATTGATCAGCACGAAGCGGCCATCATCGAGGGCAAGCGGCGTGTAGACGTTGAAGCCGGCATCACCTTCCCAGGTCGCGTAGAAATGCCGTTCGCCCGAATGCAGGAACGTGCCGGAGACCGTGACCGGCGTGTAGTCGACGTCGCCGGTGGAGGCGAATTCCTTCTCGACTTCGGCTAGCGGCAGCGGCGCAGAATGCGTGCGCTGGTCGATGGTCTGCAGGAGACCTTCCTTCCAGTGCAGGCGCTGGACCTGCCAGGTGCCGAGCGCCAGCAGGATCAAAAGCAGCACCAGGCCAAGGCCGAGCAGCAATGCCGATCGTGGCCGCGAACGGCCGGCACCTTTGATGGCTGCCTCGCTCATTCGCCGCGGTCCAGCCGGCCTTCGGCCGCCTTGTTGGCATATTGGAGAGTGAGCAGCACGCCCTTGATCAGCCGCAGCGCCGTCAGGCACAGCACCAGGGCCAGCGGGATCCAGACCAGCAGATGCAGCCACAGCGGCGGGCTCAGCGTCACCTCGACCCAGAGCGCCAGGCCGACGATGATGAAGCCGATGATCAGGATGACGAAGACCGCCGGTCCATCGCCCGCATCGGCGAAGGAATAATCGAGGCCGCAATTGACGCAGCGTTTGCCGACGGTGAGGAAGCCGGAAAACAGCCGCCCTTCGCCGCAGCGCGGGCAGCGGCCGTGCAGGCCGGCCGAAATCGGATCGATCGGAGGCCAGATCGCCTTGTCTTCACTCATCGCTACTGCTCGATCTCTATCGGTGTCCCATCGGCCACCATTGCCCAGATTTCGTCCATGTCGGAGTCCGTAACGGCAATGCAGCCATCAGTCCAGTCGACCAATTGAAGCAGCCAGCCCCACCAGCCGAAACCATTGGGCTGGCCGTGGATCATGATCATGCCACCGACGTCGACATTGCGCGCCTTTGCCGCCGCCAGATCGTCGGCACTGGGATAGGAGATGTGGATCGATCTGTGCGCGATGCTGTTGGGGTTGCGCCAATCGAGCATATAGCGCCCCTCGGGCGTGCGCTGGTCGCCCTCCTGGTGCTTATGGCCGACGGGATCCCCGCCAAGCGCAATGCCGTAGCGGCGCACGACCTTGCCGTCGCCGATCAGTTCCAGTAGCCGCTCCGCCTTGTGGACACGCACCAGATCGACCTGCTCAGCCGCAAAGGCCGGAAATGCCAGGAGGATGAACGCGCAAATCGCCCAGGGAATTGTCTGCCGCATGGGCAACCGATCGGCGATCATTGCGCCGAAAAGAAGAAGGCGGCCACGTCGCCGCGGCCGCCTTCTTGAAATCAAAATCCCAAAGGCCGGATCAGTGGCCTTCGATCACCGCACCAGCCGATCCCCAGACATAGATCGCCGAGAACAGGAACAGCCAGACCACATCGACGAAGTGCCAGTACCAGGCGGCCGCCTCGAAGCCGAAATGCTGCTTGGGGGTGAAATCACCCTTCATCGCGCGGATCAGGCAAACCAGCAGGAAGATGGTGCCGATGATGACATGGAATCCGTGGAAGCCGGTCGCCATGAAGAAGGTGGCGCCGTAGATGGAATCCTTGAAGCCAAACGGAGCGTGTATGTACTCGTAGGCCTGCACCATGGTGAACAGCATGCCGAGGCCGACGGTCAGCACCAGGCCGTTGATCAGGCCCTTGCGATCGCCATGGATAAGCGAATGGTGCGCCCAGGTGACCGTGGTGCCCGACAGCAGCAGGATGATGGTGTTATAGAGCGGCAGGTGGAAGGGATCGAGAACCTCCATGCCCTTCGGCGGCCAGACACCACCGGTAAATGTGTGGCGCGCATAGTTCTGCACCTCACCGGCAAAAAGGCTGGCGTCGAAATAGGCCCAGAACCAGGCGACGAAGAACATCACCTCAGACGCGATGAACATGATCATGCCGTAGCGCAGATGCAGCGACACGACACGCGTGTGATGGCCCTCATGCGCTTCCTTGATCGTGTCCGACCACCAGGCGAACATGGTGTAGAGGACGATCACCAGGCCGATGAAGAACAGCCACGGATTGGCGATGTTGTGGCCGAAGATCGGGAAGGAGCCGCCCTTCAAATATTCCATGAGGCAGACGCCGCCAAAGGCGGTGACGAGTGCGCCTACCGATCCCAGGAAAGGCCATGGGCTCGGATTGACCAGATGATAGTCATGCTGTGGTTTTGCGTGCGCGTCTGCCATATCAACCCCCGAGATTTGCTTCGGTATCTGAAACTGTCTTGCTGGTGCCTTGTACCGGCTCCGAAGAGGCGACCGGCTTGTTCTTCTCGGCCGGGAACATCGTGTAGGACAGCGTGATCGTCTTCACGTCCTTCAGTTCCGGCACATTCACGATATCGGGGTCCACGTAGAACAGGACCGGCATGTCCAGCGTCTCGCCAGGCTTCAGCGACGTATCGGTGAAGCAGAAACACTCGACCTTGTTGAAATACGGGCCCGCCAGTTCCGGCTGCACGTTGAAGGTGGCGCGGCCGGTGACGGGGCGATCGAACTTGTTGGTCGCCTGATAATGCGCCTGCACGGTCTCGCCTATCTTCATGGTCATTAAGCGCTGGACCGGCTGGAATTCCCACGGCACACCGGCAACATTGGCGTCGAAACGCACGGTGATCTCACGGTCGAGCACACGGCCGGCATACTGCTTCTCGACACGTTGCGTCGTGCCGCCATAGCCGGTCGCCTGGCAGAACATTTTGTAGAGAGGCACGGCGGCATAGGCCATGCCGATCATGCCTGTGAAGAAGGCAAGGCACACCGCCGCGACGATGCGGTTGCTGTTCTTGCCGGCAGTTTTTTTGGACGTCTCGACGCTCATCACATCGTGCCCAGATTGTGGCCGAACTTGATGATCGTGGCGATGTAGAAAATGACGACAAGCACCGCCAGCGCAACGCCGATCGCAATGGACCGGCTGCGCTGGGCCTTCCTCTGACGCTCGGTCAAGGTTACCGTCTCAAGCTTTTCCTCGACCATGATCATGCCCCACCCATGGCAAGCGCGCGTTCGACAACGCTGTCGGCCAGGTAGGCAGCGAAGATGGCGAAGAGATAAAGCAACGAATAGGCGAACAGCGCCTTGGCCGGCTTCATGGCGCGGTCGTCGTCGGCCATACCGAGCACTTTCCACGCATACCAGACAAAGCCAACCCCAAGCAGCATGGCGGCCACGCCATAGAAAGGCGTCGTGTAGCCGAGCAGCCACGGCGCCACGCCGACCGGGGCCAGCACCAGTGCATAAGCGAAAATCTGACGGCGGGTCGACGCGTGGCCGGCGACATTGGGCATCATCGGGATGCCGGCACGCTCATAGTCCCCCGACTTGAACAGCGCGAGCGCCCAGAAATGCGGCGGCGTCCACAGGAAGATGATCAGGAACAGGACGATGCTTTCGAGGCTGACCGATCCGGTCACCGCGGCCCAGCCGATCACCGGCGGAATGGCGCCGGCCGCGCCGCCGATGACGATGTTCTGCGGCGTCCAGCGCTTCAGCCACATCGTGTAGACGACGGCATAGAAGAAGATGGTGAAGGCCAGCAGCGTCGCCGACAGCCAGTTGACCAGCACGCCGAGCGTCATCACCGACAGCACCGACAGCACCAGGCCGAAGCTGAGCGCCTCGTGCGGCTGGATGCGGCCGGACGGCACCGGACGGCTTGCGGTCCTGGTCATCACCGCGTCGATGTCGGCGTCGTACCACATGTTGAGCGCGCCCGAGGCGCCGGCGCCAATGGCGATGGACAGGATGGCGATCACAGCCAGCAGCGGGTTGATGGTCACCGGGGCGGCGACAAACCCGACAAACGCCGTGAACACTACCAGCGACATGACGCGCGGCTTCAGCAGGGCGAAGAAATCGCCCGCCGTCGCTTCCGACATGCGGAAGCCCGCTTCGTCAATGCTGGTTTCGTCGACTAGGGCCATGCGTACTCAGTCCATCATTCCGTTGGCCAAAACCGCCGGCGGGCCGGCGGTTTTGTATTCGGGCGGGAGCCGCCTTACTTGATCTTCGGCAGCTGCTCCCACTGGTGGAACGGCGGCGGCGAAGGCAGCTGCCATTCGAGCGTGGTGGCACCCTCGCCCCATGGGTTGGCGCCGGCGATCCGCTTCTTCTGGAAGGCTTCGAACACGCCGTAGAGGAAGATCACCACGCCGACGGCCGAGATATAAGAGCCGATCGACGACACGTAGTTCCAGCCGGCAAACGCGTCCGGATAGTCGATGGTGCGGCGCGGCATGCCGGCCAGGCCAAGGAAGTGCTGCGGGAAGAAGATCAGGTTGACGCCGACGAAGGTGACCCAGAAGTGGGTGTTGGCGATCACGGGCGAATACATGTAGCCGGTCATCTTGGGGAACCAGTAGTACCAGCCGGCGAAGATGGCGAACACCGCGCCCAGCGACAGCACGTAGTGGAAGTGGGCGATGACGAAATAGGTGTCGTGCAGCGAGCGGTCGAGGCCGGCATTGGCCAGCTGGACGCCGGTGACGCCGCCGATGGTGAACAGAAAGATGAAGCCCAACGCCCACAGCATCGGCGTCTTGAACGAGATCGACCCGCCCCACATCGTCGCGATCCAAGAGAAGATCTTCACGCCCGTCGGCACCGCGATGACCATGGTGGCAAAAACGAAGTAGCGCTGCGTGTCGAGCGACAGGCCGGTCGTATACATGTGGTGCGCCCAGACGATGAAGCCGACGGCGCCGATCGCGACCATGGCGTATGCCATGCCGAGATAACCGAACACCGGCTTCTTCGAGAAGGTCGAGACGATATGGCTGATGATGCCGAAGCCCGGCAGGATCAGGATGTACACTTCCGGATGGCCGAAGAACCAGAACAGGTGCTGGAACAGCAGCGGATCGCCGCCGCCATCGGGGGCAAAGAAGGTGGTGCCGAAATTGCGGTCGGTGAGCAGCATGGTGATGCCACCGGCCAGGACCGGCAGGGACAGCAGCAGCAGGAAGGCAGTGACCAGCACCGACCAGGCGAACAGCGGCATCTTGTGCAGCGTCATGCCCGGAGCGCGCATGTTGAAGATGGTGGTGATGAAGTTGATGGCGCCGAGGATCGACGAGGCACCGGCGATGTGGATCGACAGGATCGCCAGATCCATGGCCGGGCCCGGCTGACCCGAGGTCGACAGCGGCGGATAGAGCGTCCAGCCGCCGCCGACGCCGTAGGCGCCCGGCGCGCTCGGCACGAACATCGAGGTGAGCAGCAGGATGAAGGCCGGCGGCAGCAGCCAGAAGGAGATGTTGTTCATGCGCGGGAACGCCATGTCGGGCGCACCGATCATGATCGGCACCATCCAGTTGGCGAAGCCGCCGATCAGCGCCGGCATGACCATGAAGAAGATCATGATCAGCGCATGCGCGGTGGCGAAGGCATTGTACATGCTCTTGCCGCCGTCGACCGCTGCGTCACCGTTCATGCCGTAGACCATCTGCGCCAGACCGCTGAAGATCTGGATGCCAGGCTCCTGCAGCTCCATGCGGATGGCGACCGACAGCGCGCCGCCGATGATGCCAGCCATGATCGCGAAGATCAGGTAGAGCGTGCCGATGTCCTTGTGGTTGGTCGAATAGACCCAGCGCACCCAGCCATGATAAGGCTTGTGGTCGTGGCTGTCGTGAGCTGCAGCGTCTGCCATGTTCCGCTCCGTTCCCTAAATCTTGCTAACCCGCGGCATCAATTGCCGGCGGCCGCTACCTTGTTCTGGCCATCGACCTCGGCCATCAGCGTCTTGTTGGCGCCGGGCAGATCGGTCTTGGCCGCAGCCAGCCAGGTCTTGAACTGCGCGTCGGAGACGACACGAATGGCGATCGGCATGAAGGCGTGGTCCTTGCCGCAAAGCTGCGAGCACTGACCGTAATAGAGGCCTTCCTTCTCCGCCTTGAACCAGGTCTCGTTGGTGCGCCCCGGAATGGCGTCGATCTTGATGCCGAAGGACGGCATGGCGAAGGAGTGGATCACGTCGGTCGCGGTGACGAGCACGCGCGTCATCGTGTTGACCGGCACCACCAGCTCATTGTCGACGGCGAGCAGGCGCGGATAGACCTTGCGATCCTCCTTGCCGGCCTTGGCGCGGTCGCCATCCTGGAGGATGGCCGAATTGAAGGAGAGCGTGTTGTCGGTCTGGTATTCATAGTCCCAGTTCCACTGGTTGCCGGTCGCCTTGACGGTCAGCTTGGCTTCTTCCGGCGGAGTGTACTGCGCGGTCAGGAGCTGGAACGAGGGGATGGCGAGACAGAGCAGGATCACGACCGGGCCGACGGTCCAGATCACCTCGATCAGCGTGTTGTGGCTGGTCTTGGAGGGAACCGGGTTTGCGCTCGCGCGGAACCTGACGATGCAGTAGGCGAGGAGAAGCAGCACCAGAATGGTGATCGGGACGATGAACCACATCGTGTAGTTCCCGAACCATTCGATCTGCCGCATCATGTCGGTCGCCGGCGCCTGGAAGGTCGTCTCCCACGCCACGGGCTGGTCTGCATGGGCGGACGTGACCGCGAAAAGCGCGGTGGCAGCCCCAGCACTGGCTAGAAACTTGGCGTCTGCTAGGAAATTTCTCATCGCCCTCTTCGTCTCCCAGTTCCTCGCGGCGGTGCCAACGAGAATAACGAACAATGCCGGGACGGGAATCCCGACAGTCTCAAACTGGTTCAAACCATACTCTTTTTCCCTCCGCAAGAAAGGAGCGGAGGAAACTGTGCGGCATTTTTGCGCGCAAGGTGAGACGGCTCTTCCGGGGCAGCGGCGATGGCGGCGAATTGCGTATGTCCGGCAGGCTGCTCGCCTCATGTTGGCGAGGTGCGCGATGCGTCGTAATTCAGGCGAATTTGACAGAGAAAAGCGCTGTATTGCCTGTTTCGGGACAGTTCGGCAGCGGTCTCGTCCTTTACTTGGCATTGGCGCGGCTTAAAGTGCCGTGATTCGCAATGGAGCCGTCATGAACTCTTGGCTTTCGAGACTGGGGCATACGAGACCGGAGCTTTCGAGCACCTTGGTCAAGGCCATGTTTCTTGCCGCTTTGTCCGCAGCCGGTCTGTTCGTGGCCGGTCAGGCCAATGCCGCCCAGCCGAGCGGCACGGTGCGCTCGACGCATGGCGCCTGGTCGATCATCTGCGACACGCCGGCGGGCGCCACCTCCGAACAATGCGTGATGATGCAGAATGTCGTCGCCGAGGACCGTCCGGAGATGGGGCTGTCGGTGGTCGTGCTGCGCACCGCCGACAACAAGGCCGAGATCCTGCGGGTGCTGGCGCCGCTCGGCGTGCTTTTGCCGAACGGGCTCGGCCTCAATGTCGACGGAAAGGACATTGGCCGCGCCTATTTCGTGCGCTGCTTCCAGGACGGCTGCTATGCCGAGGTCATCCTCGAAAAGCCGTTGCTCGACACGCTGAAGACCGGCACGTCGGCGACGTTCATCGTCTTCCAGACGCCGGAAGAAGGCATCGGCATCCCTGTCGACCTCAAGGGTTTTGCCGACGGCTTCGCCGCCCTTCCCTGATCCCGAGCTTGGCGCAGAACCAGGTTCTGACGCAGCTCTCCTGAATGCCGCATCGGCTGGCCGTCGTCATTCGCCGACGCCGATCGTCATTGCCGATTGTGCGAGCGCGGCTTCGCGCCTACATCGGGGGAAAGCAATCTTCCCACGGACGGACGCGCCATGAACAGCCTGATCGGCCAATTCGATATTTCCGACGATCGCATCAAGCAGATCGTCGCCGACACCATCAACGGCGCCGACGACGGCGAACTGTTTCTCGAATACAGCGAGAGCGAGGCGCTGATGTTCGACAATGGCCGGCTGAAGACCGCCAATTTCAACACCGACCAGGGCTTTGGCCTGCGTGCCGTCGCGGGTGAAGCCAGCGGCTACGCCCATTCGAGCGACCTCTCCGAGGCCTCGCTGCTGCGCGCGGCCGCTGCCGTCTCGACGGTCAAGGGCGGCTATTCCGGTACGCTTGCCGCCGCGCCCGCCCGCACCAACCGCCATCTCTACGGCGACGAGAACCCGATCCCCTCGCCCTCCTTCGAGGCCAAGGCAAAGCTGCTGCAGGAAATCGACGCCTGGCTGCGCGCCGAGGATCCACGCGTGCGTCAGGTGACGGCCTCGCTCGCCGCGTCCTGGCAGCATGTCGAGATCGTGCGCGCCGACGGCCAGATGGTGCGCGATATCAGGCCGCTGGTCCGCATCAACGTCTCGGTCGTCGTCGGCGACGGCGACCGCCAGGAAAGCGGCTCCTACGGCATGGGCGGACGCAAGGCATTCGGCGACTTCCTGATCGAGGACAGCTGGAAGCATGCCGCCAAGGAAGCGCTGAGGCAGGCGCTGGTCAATCTCGAGGCCATCCCAGCTCCGGCCGGCACATTCGACATCGTGCTGTCCAGCGGCTGGCCGGGCGTCATGCTGCACGAGGCCGTCGGGCACGGGCTGGAAGGCGATTTCAACCGCAAGAAGACCTCGGCCTTCGCCGGCCTGCTGGGCCAGCAGGTCGCCGCCAAGGGCGTCACCGTCGTCGACGACGGCACCATCCCGGAGCGGCGCGGCTCGCTCACCGTCGACGATGAAGGCACGCCCTCGGCCCGCAACGTGCTGATCCAGGACGGCAAACTGGTCGGCTACATGCAGGACCGGCAGAACGCACGACTGATGGGCATGAAAGCCACCGGCAACGGAAGGCGCGAAGGCTACGCGCACCAACCGATGCCGCGCATGACCAACACCTACATGACGTCAGGCGACATGGAACCGGACGAGATCATCGCCTCGGTCAAGAACGGCATCTACGCCGTCTCCTTCGGCGGCGGCCAGGTCGACATCACCTCAGGCAAATTCGTGTTCGGCTGCACCGAGGCCTACATGATCGAGAACGGCAAGGTGACGCAGCCGATCAAGGGCGCCATGCTGATCGGCAACGGGCCCGACGCCATGCACCGCGTCTCGATGGTCGGCAACGACATGAAGCTCGACAATGGCATCGGCATGTGCGGCAAGGCCGGACAGGGCGTGCCGGTCGGCGTCGGCCAGCCGCATCTCAGGATGAACCAGATGACGGTGGGCGGCACCAGGGTTTGAGGCTCGGGCCGTTCCGGTAACATCGCCCGCCAAAGTGATGTTTCCGAGTTGGGGCGGCCTGACAATGTCCAGATCCAAGATCGTCATCCTGACGGGCGCCGGCATTTCGGCGGAATTGGGCGTCGCGACCTTTCGCGATCCCGATGGCGTCTGGGCCAAATTCAACCTTGAGGACGTTGCGACGCCCGAAGGCTTTGCTCGCGACTCCGCCAAGGTGCAGGATTTCTACAACATGCGGCGGCGGCAGATGGACAGTGTCGGGCCGAACGCCGCCGAGGAGGCGCGCGCCGCCGGCGCCGTGACGATCGAACTCAACCTAAAGTGCGCCGGCTGGGCCTCCCGCTTCGACGAACAGTTGGAAGGACCGGCGACACAAGTGGTGCCGGCTTTCGTGGGGCGGATTCTTTCGGGCGTCGGCTGACAGGCCGTGTCGCCTCGGAAATCGGGGCGATCAATATCCGCGTATATCGAGAGAGGAACTATGATGGTCAACGGAAAAAAGCTCAAAGCCGTCAGTTCATCCGATGATCAAGTCACACAAGCTGCTCCGGTCCTTCCTTTAACGCGGCCTGAGGACGTGTTCGCGTCCCTGCCCCGGAGGGCCAAACCGAAGACGCTGGGAGAAATGGATGCGGGGGTGCTCGCCGAAGCACCCCGACGCCGCGTTAGCGATTGATGCCAATCAGATCGTCCGCGATCATCACCTTGAAGTGAACACAATTCGCATTAGGAAATTAGTAACTGTTAAACTGCCTGGGCTGCCTTTTTGCGCACGACGCAGCACCAGTTCCTCGTTGCGATGGTGGTTTCGGCAATGCGGCATTCTTCGGTCCTGACTTCGTCAATCCTGCTTGGCTTGGTTTCGTTGATCGGCGCGACAGCGCTGCAAGCCGCTCCGGCATCAGCACAGTCGACGTGGTTCAAAGTACGATCGACGCAATCTTCTGCCGTCACGGTCGGTGGTCCTACCAGCGTCCCCTACGGCTGGGTCGATTTCTGCCATCGCCGGCCAAAAGAGTGCAAGGTGCCCGCTCTGCCGGCCACGAACGTCAAGCTGACCGCGCAGAACCTGCGCACTCTGAAGCGGATAAATCAAAAGGCGAACAGTTCCATCAAGCCCGTCAGCAATTTCGACCACTGGGGCACGATGGCGGACCACTGGGATTACCCGGTTGACGGTAAGGGTGACTGCAAGATCTACGCACTCTACAAGCGCAAGCTTCTTCAGGAGGCCGGGTTCCCCCGGCAGGCGCTGCTGATGACCGTGGTGCACGACCTCGACAATGAAGGCCACACCATCCTGACGGTGAAAACCGACAAGGGCGATCTGGTCCTGGACAATCTGGTCGACGAAATCAGGCCGTGGAACGCGACCGGCTACTACTTCGTGAAACGCCAGTCGCAGCAGAACCCGAATATCTGGGTGTCGATCAACCAGCGGGGCGGCACGCCGCAGACCCTCACGAACGTTGCCAAGCTCGTAGATTGAGCAACCTTTATGGCCGTAGCAGTCCAGGCGCCACCGACGTCCGATGAGTTTCAGCGCTCGGGATGAAGGAATTGCCGCCAGCCTAGGCTGGCGGCAATAGCCGAAATCAGCTGTTGATCAGGTGGCCTTGCCACCGTTCTTCTTGCAATCGGCCCGGAACTTCTCGCGCGCCTTGCCGTGGAGCTTCTTGGCGTCCGCGAGTGCGGAACATTGCTTGGAAATCGCGGTCTTCTCCGGCGTCATGGCAGAGGCCGCCGACTTCTTCGCCGGGGCGGCCGTGGAGGCGGCCGGGGCAGTCGTGGTCGCTGCTGTCGTCGCTGCCGCGGCGACTCCCGTCGCAACGAACCCGGCCAGGGCGATGGACGTCAGAACGCTTGCAATCCTCATTGTGCTCACTCCGTTAAGGCCCCCCGGCGCAGACTGGGTACCAGCGGGCCGAGGCACTGCGCAATCTTGGCCGTGGCCAACCACGCAGTTGTGATCTGATCGCGGGTAGCCGTCACGGCCAGCCATGTTTTTGTCGCCGGCCGACACAGCCGGTTACCTCACACAACGCGACCAGCGACGCGTTTCAAGCCTTTGTCTCATGCATGTCCCGACCCAGGCCGAACCACCTCTGGCCGACATGCGCTATTTCTTGCAAGCGGGCTCATTGGGGTGCCCGCAAGATGGCTTCTTGACGGCCGGCGGCTGCGGCTGCGGCGGCCTTGGCTGTGCCTGCCGCTGCACCTGCTGCTGCATTTGCTGCTTCGGCTGGGCGTGGAACTCCGGCCTCTGCGGCCTGGGCTGACCCTGCACCTTCAGCTGCGGGTTGCCGTTGTTGACCTTGAATTTCTGCTGGACATTGCCACCGCCATTTCCGTTGGCAGGCAAACTGTGGAATTTGGGACCGTTGCCATTGCCCTGTGCCCCATTGCCTTGCCCATTGGCCTGACCGTTCGTCTGGCCGCCGCCCTGATTGTGAAGCTTCTTGAACTTGCCGTTGGGCGGGTTCTGGCCTGAATTCTGGCCAATAAGCGCTGGTGGGTTGTTCACCCCATTCGCCGCGGACGTGCCGTTGGCGCCCGGGATCTTGCGCAACTTGGCATCCTTGCCGGTCTTGCCGGTACCATTCTGGCCTTGCCCATTGCCCTGGCCATTGGCCCCGTTTTGCCCATTAACCACCGGGTTGCCGGTCACGGCGTTTCCACCTGCCGTGGCCTGATTGTTCAGGAGCTTCCTGGACTTGTTCTTCGGCAGGTTCTGTCCATTGAGCACCGGCTTGCCATTGACGAGCGGCAGCGTGTTGCCGTCGGCGCCGGGCAAGGCATGACCCGTCCGCTTGTCGGCAGGCAATGTCTTCGACAGCGGCGTGACACCGCCCGGCTGCTGGCCACCCTGCCCCGGCTTCAGCGGGAGGCCGCCCGGGTTCTGCTTCGGCAGATTCGGGTTGTTGGGCAGGTTCTGCCCATTCAGCACCGGCTTGCCATTGACGAGCGGCAGCGTGTTGCCGTCGGCGCCGGGCAAGGCATGACCCGTCAGCTTGTTGGCAGGCAATGTCTTCGACAGCGGCGTGACACCGCCCGGCTGCTGGCCACCCTGCCCCGGCTTCAACGGGAGGCCGCCGGGATTCTGCTTGGACAGCACGGTTTCCTTTTTCTGCAGGAAGGCCGGCAACGCGACCTTCGTTGCCAGCGCCGCCGCACCCAGGCCCACGGCGCCAGCAGTCAGTTTCTGGCCGGTGGTGAGGCCACCGCCCTGGTTGTTGTTCTCGTTGATCGTCGTGTTGTTGATGATCGTTGTGTTGTGGATGTTGTTGAAGATGACGTCGTTCGGCGGCGGGGAGATATCACGCGGCGGGTTCACCCAAGCAGGCACCGGCACGAAAACAGGCGTCGGCAGAAGGAAGATTCCGACTGGCGGCGGCGGCGGTGCCAGTTCAATGAAGTCGCGCGGCCGCGGCGGCAGGAAGATGACCGCCACGGGTGGCGGTGGCGCGAAATCGAATTCCGGGTCGTCGAAATAGAGCACGGGCCGGTCGACATAGACGATCTCATCGGGCGGTGGCGGCGGCACGTCGTAGGCGTAGACGGTAAAACCCTGCGGCGGTTCAAGCGCGGCGTCGAAATGCTCGAGCCTGCGCCTTGCGTCCCAGGCGTGCGGACCGTGCGGATAGCGATCGAGATAGGACCAGTAGGCTTCGGGCGTGTCCCTCAGCCAGGTCTGGCGCCAGGTGATCGCCTCGCGCCGCGCCGCCAGGATCGCGCGCACGCGCCTGGCCATCGGATCGTGGGGATAGGCGACCAGAAAATCCTCGTAGCCACGCATCGTGTCGCGATCGAGAGCCGCGATATAGGCATCATGCGCATCGAAGTCGCGGATTTCCTTGGTCCGCATGGCGCCGACCTCGGCTGACGACACCTGCTGCGGCGGGGCATCCGGCCCGCGGTCGAAGAAGACGAAAGGCTCCGTGATCTTGGAGGCGTTCCAGGGCAACTCCGCACCCTGCGTCACCTCGTTGACGCGCAGGCGCGTGCGGTCGAAAACATCACCAAGCTGCAGGCCGCCATCCCTGATCATCTCGGCAAGCGCCTGCGCATAGGCGCCGTAAGGTCCTTTGCCTTCCGGCGCGACCGTGCCCGGGGCGGCGTTGAAGGCGATCAGCATGTTCGGGTCGGGATCGACCAGTGCAAGGCCGCCAGCCAGCGGCTGGTTCGATTTGGCGAAGGAGTTTGGCCGCGCCGCATCGAGCACGACGATGTTGACCTTGGTCGGCAGCGCTGCAAGCGGCTTGGTGAGGTCGGAGATCCGCACCGCGGCCATCGGCACGTCAGCGGCGTTGGCGATCTGGGCATCGACGGGCGCGAAATAGTTCTCGCCCTCGAACTGCAGGCCCTGGCCGGCCAGATAGACAAACACCACGGCGTCGGGACCGGCTGCCGTCACCTTGGCGAGGAAATCGCGATAGGCGCCGCGCAGCGATTCCTGGTCGACGTCGCGCGCGCCGACCACGTCGAACCCCGCCGCTTGCAATGTCTGGGCAATCAGGCCGGCATCGTTGGCCGGCGTCGCCAGCGCGCCCGCCGGATAGGCGGCGTTGCCGATGACGAAGGCAAGGCGCTTCTGGCTTTGCGCCAGCGCCAGGGCTGTCGACCCGAACGCGAAAATGGAGAGGGCGAGGAAGAAAGCGAGAAGTTTCGAGACCGTCCGCATTACGATCATCCGTCAGTGAGAGTGCCGAATCTTCCGCCCCAACCGGACTAGGCTGGCACAAGAAGGCGGCTTTGCGGCGTCAATCCGGCCGCTTTGGGCCGGGAGAGGCCGAAGTGCCCGGTCTCAACGAAACGTGATCACGGGCCGGTCTCAGCCGCGCCTTCTCCTGGGCTTTTCCAGCAGGGCGACCGCCTCGACATGGGGCGACCACAGGAACTGGTCGATCGGCGTCACGCTCTTCAGTTGATAGCCGCCGTCGATGAGGATGCGCAGGTCGCGAGCCAGCGTCACCGGATTGCAGGACACCGCGGCAACGAAGGGAACATCCGAGCGGGCGATCTGCTTCGACTGGTCTTCGGCACCCGCGCGCGGCGGATCGAAGACAAGGCCGTCGAAGGCGTTCAACTCCTTGAATGTCAGCGGCCGGCGGAACAGGTCGCGGCGCTCGCCCGTCACCCGCTTCAGGCCGGTCGCGAATCGTGCCCCCCGATCGAGCGCCGAGAGAGCCGCCGCATCGCCCTCAACCGCATGGACTTCCGACTTGGCGGCCAACCGCAAGGCAAAGCTGCCGCAACCGGCGAAAAGATCGGCGACCTTCTTGGCGCGTTTCAGATGCGTGCCTACGATCTCGGCCATGGCCTGCTCGGCTGCCTCGGTCGCCTGCAGGAAGGCGCCGGGCGGCACGGCGACAGCGACGCTGCCGAACATCACCACGGGCTTCCTCGGCTCGATGACGATCTCGTCATCGATGGACAGCCTGGCAAAGCCTTGCGCCAGGACAAAATTGGAGGCGATGCGGCGCTGGTGTTCGCCGAGCTTGCCGGACTCATGCACCGCGACGTCGAGGCCGGAACCCGTCACCGTGACCGCCATCCGGAACGATTTGGTGGTGGCGCATATCAAGTCGGCGAGCGCCCTCAACCGGTCGAGTGCTGCGACGATCTCGGGCAGCGAGATCGGACATTCCGATATGGAAATGATTTCCGGTGACAAATGGCGATTGAAGCCGAGCAGCATGCCCGTCTCGCTGCGTCGGGCGGCAAGCACGACGCGGCGGCGCGTGTGCGGCGCGCAGGCGACCAGTTCGTCAATGCCGCAATCGATGCCCTTCAGGGCGTGCACCACCTTCTCGCGCTTCCACTGGCGATAGGCTTCGGCCTCGAAATGCTGGAGGGCGCAGCCGCCGCATTCGGTGAAATGGCGGCAGGCGGGTTCGATGCGCAGCGGCGAGGCTGCCAGCACCGCCATCAGCGCTGCACGATCCCGTTCGCGCGCGGCGGTAACGGTCTCGCCGGGCAGCGTGAAGGGGATGAACAGATCGCCGCTTTCGGTTTCGGCAATGCCGTCACCCTGGGCGCCAAGCTTTTTGATGGTGAAGCGCGCGCTCATCGATCCTTGATCCCACCAAGCAGGAATTCGCGATTGCCGTCGCCGCCTTCGATCGGCGACAGATGCAGGCCGAGCGAACGCCAGCCCGGAACGGCGTCCAGCCAATCCTGCAGCAGGCCGGCGACGCGGGCGGCATCGAAGGGGTCCTTCAACAGGCCGCCCTTGCCGATCGCCTCGCGACCCGCCTCGAATTGCGGCTTGACCAGAAAGACCGCGGCAGCCCCAGGTTCGGCAATCGCAAGCGCCGGCGGCAGCGCCAGTCTCAGCGAGATGAAGCTGACGTCGGAGACGATGAAATCCGGAATGCGGCCGGCAAGATCCGCGGCGGTGAGGTCACGGGCATTCAGTCCCTCGATAACCGTCACGCGCGGGTCCTTGCCGACATCGGGATGCATCTGGCCGTGCCCGACGTCGATCGCGGTGACATGGGAGGCACCACGCTCCAGCAGCACCTGGGTGAAGCCACCGGTCGACGCGCCGATGTCGAGGGCCTCGCGGCCGGCCGGATCGAGGCTGAAGTGATCGAGCCCGCCGATGAGCTTCAGCGCCGCGCGCGAGACATAGCCTTGCGCCGGATCATCGATGGCAACCAGGCATTGCTGCGAAACGTTCTGACCGGGTTTACGGGCAATGGTGCCGTCAACCGTCACCGTGCCACGCTCGACCGCGTCGCGGGCACGCGAACGGCTGGCAAACAGGCCGCGCTGGACGAGCAGGTCGTCGAGCCGCTGGCGTGTGCTGGCTGGCAGAGGCGAGTTCATCGGCCTTCATGGCGAAAGCCGGCAGCGAAGGCAAGGACATTGGGACGGACGAAGAACATCCTCGCACGCAGGCGAATGGGTCAAGCCGCCCCGGGGCTTGCTGGAATCGCTTTGGGTCCGGCACAATGTTAGGGAGGAGAGCCGTTTGCTGTCAGAACTCGGAGGAGGAACGAATGCTGACGGGAACCTGCCATTGTGGCGCAACCCACTGGACCCTGGAAGGCGATCCCGGGCCGGTGACGGCCTGCAACTGCACGCTCTGCCGTCGCTATGGCGTGCTCTGGGCCTACGACTATGTCGACGAACGCATTCGCGTTTCGGGCCCGACGGACAGCTATACGCGCGCCGGAAAGGCCACACCGTCGCTCGAAATCCTGTTCTGCCCGACCTGCGCCTGCGTGCTCGCCTGGCGTGGTTTGCGCGCCGAGGAATCTGGTCGCACACGCATCGCCGTCAATGTAAGGCTGGCGCCACCCGAGGCGGTCGCCGATCTGCCTATCGACCATTTCGATGGCCTCGACACATATGACGACCTGCCCCGCGACGGGCGTTGCGTGCGCGACATGTGGTTCTAGAAGATGGTGCGGGACACTTGGCGCTCGACGGCCGGAGACAAACCGTCGTCGCGACCCCCCGATGCCTGCACAGCAGGATGCTCGGTGGCATTGGCAGGCGGCGGAACATGATCCGGCAAGACCACAAGCTGCGGCACCTGCTTGTAGGAAAAGCCGCCGCGGATATCACCCATCTTGCTGGCAACGATGCCCAGCGCCGCCTTTTCGAGATTGCGATCATAGCGCGTCTCGGCGGCGGCCGGCGCGACTATGGTGGCCAAGAGGGCCACGCCGCACAGAAGCGTCTTCATTGTTCTTGTCTCCCTGCCTGACGCCGATCTAGCAGGGCGCCGTTGAAAAACGGCCAAGGGACACGGTAAGCAAAACGCCAAACGGCAGTGTTAACAATGCGTTACGAAATCAAGCCGGCAAACTGATTCAAGCGCTTCAGATTTTGAGTCAGGCGCGCTGGGCGCGGGCCGTATGATCGAGCGCGGTGAAAACGGTGCGCACGATGCCGGTGGCATCGAGCCCGGCATCGGCATACATTTTTTCCGGCTTGGCGTGATCAGTGAACACGTCAGGCAGCACCAGCGGGCGCACCTTCAGGCCGCTTTCCAGCAATCCCTCATGGGCAAGGAACTGCAGCACATGGCTGGCGAAGCCGCCAATGGCGCCCTCCTCCACCGTGACCAGAACCTCGTGCGAGCGGGCCAGCCGGCGGATCAAATCCTCGTCGAGCGGCTTGGCGAAGCGGGCATCGGCAACGGTGGTGGAAAGCCCGGCCGCGCCGAGTTCCTCGGCAGCTATCAGGCAATCCTGCAGGCGCGTGCCGAAGGACAACAGCGCCACCTTTGTGCCTTCCCTGACGATGCGGCCCTTGCCGAGTTCGAGAACCGAGCCGCGCTCCGGCATGTCGACGCCGACGCCATTGCCGCGCGGATAGCGGAAGGCGATCGGGCCGTCATCATATCTTGCGGCGGTGCGCACCATATGGCGCAGTTCCGCCTCGTCAGCCGCCGCCATCACGACAAAGCCCGGCAGGCTTGCCAGGAAGGTGGTGTCGAAGGCGCCGCAATGGGTGGCGCCATCGGCGCCGACGAAGCCGGCGCGGTCGATCGGGAAGCGCACCGGCAGTTTCTGGATCGCGACGTCATGGACGACCTGGTCATAGGCGCGTTGCAGGAAGGTCGAATAGATCGCCGCGAACGGCTTGTAGCCTTCGGTCGCGAGACCGGCAGCGAAGGTCACAGCATGCTGTTCGGCAATGCCGACATCGAAGGTCCGTGACGGGAACACTTCGCCGAACAGATCAAGCCCTGTGCCGCTCGGCATGGCGGCAGTGACAGCGACGATGCGGTCGTCCTCGCGGGCTTCCTGGATCAGGCTCTCGGCGAACACCTTGGTGTAGGCCGGTGCGTTGGCCGGCGCCTTGGCCTGCGCGCCGGTGATGACGTCGAACTTGTTGACGCCGTGATACTTGTCCGCGGCGGCTTCCGCCGGCGCATAGCCCTTGCCCTTCTGGGTGACGACATGGATCAGCACCGGGCCTTCGCCATTGTCGCGGACATTCTTCAGCACAGGGATCAGATGCTCGAGATTGTGACCGTCGATCGGGCCGATGTGGTAGAAGCCGAGCTCCTCGAACAGCGTGCCGCCGGTGACGTAGCCGCGCGCATGCTCAACCGCCCTTGTGATCGCACGATCGGCGCGCTTACCGAGATAGGATGTCAGCTTCTTGCCGAAGTCGCGAAGGCCGGCATAAGCCTTGCCCGAGGCGAGCCGCGCCAGATAGGCGCTCATCGCGCCCGTCGGCGGCGCGATCGACATGTCATTGTCGTTGAGGATGACGATGAGTCGGGCATCGAGCGCGCCGGCATTGTTCATCGCCTCATAGGCCATGCCGGCCGACATGGCGCCGTCGCCGATGACGGCGATGACGTTGTTGTGGCCGCCGGAGAGGTCGCGGGCGGCGGCCATGCCGAGGCCGGCAGAGATCGATGTCGAGGAGTGGGCGGCGCCGAAGGGATCGTATTCGCTTTCGGCACGGCGGGTGAAGCCGGACAGGCCGCCCTCCTGGCGCAATGTGCGGATGCGGTCGCGGCGGCCGGTCAGGATCTTGTGCGGATAGGCCTGGTGGCCGACATCCCAGATCAGCCGATCGTCCGGCGTGTTGAAGACGTAATGCAGCGCCACCGTCAGTTCGACCACGCCGAGGCCGGCGCCGAGATGGCCGCCGGTGCGCGACACCGCGTCGACCAGTTCGAGGCGAAGCTCGGACGCCAGTTGCGGCAATTCGCTCTCGTCAAGCGCGCGCAGATCCGCCGGAATGCGGACCTTGTCGAGAAGCGGCGTATGCGGCGTTGCGTTCACGGGTGCTCAGGCTTTCTGTTCAACGGCGGGATAAGCCGCCGGCCGGCGAAAGTAAATGCGTGTCGGTGACGCGGATCAATCAGATCCCCTCGCCGATTTCCTCAGCTTTCCGGCAGCGGGATGAACTCTTTCTCATCTCCAGGAACGATATCGAAGCGTCCCGTCTTCCATTCCTGCTTGGCCTGTTCGATGCGCTCCTTCGACGAGGAGACGAAATTCCACCAGATGTAGCGCTGCGAGCCAAGCGAGGCTCCGCCGAAAAGCATGAAATGCGCACCGGTTTGCGACGATATGATGATCTCGTCACCGGGCCGGAACACCAGCAACCGCTCTGCCGGAAAGACGTCGCCCGAAATCGCGACCTCGCCTTCCAGCGTGTAGATGGCGCGCTCTTCCGCGTCGGCGGGAATCTTTATACTGGCGCCCGGCGCCAGCCTAAGGTCGGCGTACAGTGTCTCGGAATCGGCTCTCACGGGGGAGCGCAACCCTTGAAAATCGCCGACGACGATGCGGCCGCGGACGCCTTCGGCATCGATCTCGGGCAGCCGCAAGGCAGCGGTGTTCTCGAAGACCGGGGCCACTTCCTCCTTGCCATCGGGCAAGGCGAGCCATGTTTGCAGGCCGGAGATCGACATCGGCGCTCCACGCAATTCCTCCGGCGTGCGCTCGGAGTGGACGATGCCGCGGCCGGCGGTCATCAAATTCACGTCGCCCGGCTGGATCACCATTTCGGTGCCCAGGGAATCGCGATGACGGATCTTGCCGTCGAACAGATAAGTCACCGTCGACAGGCCGATATGTGGGTGAGGACGGACATCGAGAGCCTGGCCTGCCCGCAGGATCGCCGGACCCATGCGATCGAAGAAGATGAATGGCCCGACCAGCCGCCGCCTGGCGGTCGGCAGAGCGCGGCGCACCTCGAAGCCGCCAATGTCCTTGGCATTCGGGATGACCATCAGTTCGATCTGGTCGCTGGCAAAGGCGTCGCCGGCTTCAGGGTCTTTTCCGGGAAAGAAGCTCATGGGCTCTCCTTGTCAGCGGTCGAGGACCGCTCTGGCCGCATCAGGCAAAGCGGATCGCCGCTTTTGCCCGCAGTTTGGCCGCCACCTCTTCGCGGTTGCGCGGGTGCTGATTGGTTTCGAGCGAATCGAGAAGTTCGCGCGCCGATGCCGCAATGGCTTCGACGGCGTGATCGAACGCATGCTGGTTCTGTTTCGAGGGCCGTGTCGTTCCGCTCAGCTTGCGAACGAACTGAAGGGCCGCGTCGCGCACTTCGTCATTGGTTGCCGGCGGGTCAAAATTGAACAGGGTCTTGATGTTTCTGCACATCGCTTCCGTATCTCCTCTTGTCCTGGAGCCGTTTCAATCGGGACGAGCTTAATCCTCAACCTTGATCGTGTCCAAAAACCGGTAAGGCTACTCCGCGCCTCAATCCGCGTCGAGCGGCTCGGTTCCGACCGGCTTGCCGTCGCGCGACAGCCTGATCTTCTCGACCTTGTCTTCGGCGGCCTTCAGCAGCCGGTCGCAATGCGCCTTCAGCGCCTCGCCGCGCTCGTAGATCTTGATCGACTGGTCGAGCGGCACGTCGCCACGCTCCAGATCATCGACGATCTTCTCCAACGCGTCGAGTGCCTGTTCGAAGCTCATCGCCTTGACGTCTTCGTTGGTTTCACCAGCCATCATTCATCCTTTCATCAGTCGCCCGACATGGGCGGCGACCGAAAATGCCAGTCCCTGCAGATCGTAGCCGCCCTCGAGCAGGCTGACGAGCCGGTTGCCGCTGTGGCGCGCGGCGCGCTGCATCAGCTGGCCGGTCGCCCAGTCGAAATCGTCCTCGGTCAGATTGATCTCGGCCAGCGGATCGCGGTGATGCGCGTCGAAACCGGCCGAAATGATGATCAGATCGGGCGCGAAATTGTCGAGCGACGGCAGCACCCGCGACAGGAAGGCATCGCGAAACACCTCACTGCCGGTCTGCGGCGCCAAGGGTGCATTGACGATGTTGCCGGCGCCGGTCTCGGTCTTCGCGCCAGTGCCGGGATAAAGCGGCATCTGGTGCGTCGAGCAATAGAGAACCGAGGGATCGTCCCAGAAAATATCCTGCGTGCCGTTGCCGTGATGGACGTCCCAGTCGACGACGGCGACACGCTCGGCGCCATGCTTCTTCTGCGCATAGCGCGCCGCAATCGCCGCCGTGTTGAAGAAGCAGAAGCCCATTGCGGTGGTCTTTTCGGCATGGTGGCCGGGCGGCCTTGCGGCGACGAAGACGTTGTCGGCGCGGCCTGCAAAGACGTCGTCAACGGCGGCGTTGGCCGCGCCGATCGCGGCGATCACCGCCTGCCAGCTCTTCGGGCTGGCGGTGGTGTCGGCATCGATGCGGGCAATACCCTCTTCGGGAATGGCGGCACGCACACGGGCGACGAAATCGGCGGGATGGGCGTAGAGGATGGTGGCCTCGTCGCCCTCCGGCGCTTTGACACGATCGAGCGCGGCAAAAGCCTCGTCGTCGAGCACGCGCTCGATGGCGCGCAGGCGGTCCGGCCGCTCGGGGTGACCGGGCGGTGTGATGTGTTCGAGGAAGATCGGATGCGTGTAGAGACGGGTTGTCATGCTCCCTATCTAGTGCCCCGGCGCCGCGATGGCCATGCATTGCAGCTTGATGGCTGGGGAAAATCGCGCCTGCGTCCATTGGCGTCGCTGCGGGGATTGGCGCGGCCGAGCCTTCGGCGTAAGGTCACCGCTACTGCCTGGTGCCCGTCGCAAGCGGGAGAATCGGGAACACGGTTGAATTCCGTGGCGTGCCCAACGCTGTGAGGGGGACCGCGCCGGTAAATGCCACTGTCGATGACGGGAAGGCACCGGACGCGGGTTGATCCCAAGCCAGAAGACCGGCCTGGCAGGCATCGTCATCCGCATGGTCAGGCGGACGGCATCAGAGCGACGTGCGTCCGCTTGGATGCACAAAGTGCGCTCTGACGGTGTGGAGCTATTGCAATCGCAAGGGGACGAGCGATGCCGGAACACATGACCGCTGCTATGGGTGATGGATTTGACCAGATGGCGCGCGACGCGGTTTACCGCGCCATGTTCACGCGGCGCGACGTGCGCAGCCATTTCCTGCCCACCGGGCTCGACGACGCGGTGCTGGCGCGGCTTCTGCTTGCCGCCCACCATGCACCGTCGGTCGGCTTCATGCAGCCGTGGAATTTCATCGTCATCCGCGACGCCGCGCGACGGGCTGATGTGCGCGACCTGTTCCTGGCCGCGCGCGAGCAGGAATTGCCTGAAATCGAAGTGGAAAGACAGGCGCTCTACCGCAAGCTCAAGCTTGAAGGCATCTGCGAAAGCGCCCTCAACATCTGCATCACCTGCGACCGCGAGCGCTCAAAAAACTCGCCGCTGGGACGTTGGCACAATCCGGAGATGGATCTCTACAGCACGGTCTGCGCGGTGCAGAATTTCTGGCTGGCCGCGCGTGCCGAAGGCGTCGGCGTCGGCTGGGTCAGCATCATCGAGCCGCAAGCGTTGAAGAGCCTGCTGTCCATTCCCGAGCACGTGACGCCGATCGCATATCTCTGCGTCGGCCGGGTTTCCGAGTTCGCATCCAAACCGGACCTGGAAACGCATGGCTGGGGCCGGCGGCTGCCGCTGCCCGATCTGATCATGAGCGAGACTTTTTGCGGGCAAGGAGAGACGCCACTCAAGTCAGCGGTGGCGCACCTCAACACGGTTGCTGCTGCGCAGGCGAATCCCGCCGATCAGTGCGTCGCGCCGGCCGTGCCCCAGCGCGAGCCGCCAAAGGAGGCCAGCGCCTTGTCCTTCAACTCTCGGAACTTCGACGACGCCTCGGCCAGCCGGGCATCCCAGGCCGGATCAGGCACCTGGCCGGCGATGGTCTTGAAATAGACCTGCATCAGGCAGGCGATGGCGAAGGGCTCGATGAAGGCCGCCTTGAAGGCCCAGGCAAAGACGATGGCGAGCACGAAAGCCCAGCCGGCGAGTTGCCCTGGCATGAGGAAAAGAATGGCGGCGGCCGGGGCCAGCATCAGCAGGAAGATGACGAAGGAGACACCCCACATGATGACCGCCAGCCAGACGGCGTTCTTGATCATGGTCTTGCCGTTCTGGGCGTAGAGCACCACGCCTTGCCGAGCGGTTTCGAACGGTGAGGACGAATTGATGCGGATGTTGTAGCCGAGGATGATCTCGTCGACATAGGTGAGTGACAGGCGGATCACCGTGTTGATGAAGGAGACCAGGCCACTCAGCCCCGGAATGGGCAGGAAGGCGGCGATGCCGCCGAGCAGGCCGGTGATGGCGCGGATGGCGCCCTTGACCAGCTGGTCGACGACGAAAAGGATGTTGGCCTCGGCGAAGCGCTCGGTCACGACCTGCCTGGCATAGGCGATCTGGTTCTGGCCGTCGGGAACATCCCGGCCATCAATCAGATGGACCATCACGGCGATATGGCCGGCCTTGACGACATAGAGGATGTATTCGCGGATCCAATAGACGGCGATCGAAACCACGCCGAAGCCGACCACCCCGCCCCACAGGGCAAAGGACATCGGCCCGTCAGGATCGGTGGAGATATGGCCGACGCCATAGCCGACGGAAGCGCCGGTGCCGGTCGCCATGATGTAGGCCAGCGTGATGCCGAAATAGACGATCATGCGGAAGACAATGAAAGGCCAGGTCCGCACCATGATGGACACCGACCTGCCGATATCGAAATCCCACATGCCCGAATCTCCCCTCAGAGATGGCTGGAAAGGATGCGCTCACCCCGAGGATTGTCAATCATGAGCGGTGGACAGCGGTGCGCCCAACGAGGATTTAGTTCTGTTGCGAACCCGGTTTTCTGAGCAGTCCCTCGAGCAGTTGCTTGAACGCCGCAACCACTATCTTCGACGTCGCTTCGGGGTCGTTAGAATTGGCGATCCGCTGCGCCGCCTGGCTGCTCGCCCCGTTGATCAGCCGTGCGGCGGTCTCGGGGTCGACGCCCGGGACGACCACCCCCTCCCCTTGCAGCGCGGTCAGATGATCGGTCATTGAGCCGACGCAGGCATTGGCATTCGACCATTGCGCCGGATCGCCCAAGACGGCCGGACCGTCGCGGAACATGATGCGCTGGATTTCCGGCTCCAGCGCCATTTCGATATAGGTCGTGCATTCGTCGACGAAATGCTGCCAGCGGGTCGGCGCTCTCGACGCCACCTCATTCACCCGGGCCGCCATCTCGCCGTCGATTTCGGCGATAACCGCCTCCAGCAGTCCCTTCTTGTCGCCGAAATGGTGATAGAGGGCGCCGCGCGTCAGCCCGGCCGATGCCGTGAAATCATCCATCGACGCTTCGGCATATCCGATCGTGCCAAAGGCCTGGCGGGCCGCAGCAATCAGCTTGGCGCGCGTTTCGGCGATCATTTCCTTGCGGGGTCTGTGCATTTCCGTCTGGTCCTATTCACATACGTTCCGTATGCCAATTGACATACGTCGCGTATGCTCTATCTAATCCTCATACGCTTCGTATGTAATTGTCGAACCGCCCTTTGTCGAGGAACCCCATGCAAAACCCCTATTCAGAAATCTTCCGCGCCCCTGGAGCGAGGGGCTTTGCGGCCGCCGGCTTCATGGCGCGCCTGCCGATCGCCATGGCGCCGATCGGCATCGTGGCAATGCTGTCGCAGACGCGTGGCGAATACTGGTTGGCGGGTGCCGTCTCGGCGACATTCGCTCTGGCCAACGCATTCCTGGCGCCGCAAATATCAAGACTGGTCGATCGCCTTGGCCAGACGCGGATCGTCGTGCCCACGACAATCATCTCCGTGCTCGCCTTCATCACTCTCATTGCGGCCGCCAATCAGGACTGGCCGGTTTGGACGCTGTTCGTGTCGGCGCTGCTGGCGGCGGCCATGCCCAGTATGCCTGCCATGGTGCGCGCGCGCTGGACGGAGCTTTTCCGGGGCCGGCCCGAGATGAACACCGCTTTCGCCTTCGAATCGGCGGCGGATGAACTGGTCTACATCGCCGGCGCATCGCTGTCGGTCGGCCTCAGCGCCGCCCTGTTTCCGGAAGCGGGCATGCTGGCGAGCACACTGTTCCTCGCCTTGGGGTCGACCGCGTTCATCCTGCAGAGATCGACCGAGCCGCAAGTGCGCCCGGTGGACCACGACTCGAGCGGCTCGGCGATCCGCCTGTGGCCAGTGCAGATCATCACCTTTGCCCTGATCTTCATTGGCGCCACCTTCGCGACGACGGAAGTGAGCACGGTGGCCATCACAAAAGAGCTCGGCCAGCCCGGCGCCGCCAGCCTCGTCATCGGCGTCTACGCGCTGGGGTCGTTCGTGCTCGGCATCATTGTCGGCGCGCTCAACCTGAAGGCTCCACTGCAACGCCAGCTTGCCATCGCGGTCGCCCTGGTCACGCTCGGCACGCTACTGCCGCTCACCGCCAGCAGCGTGCCGCTTCTAGCGTTGACCGTCTTCATCAGCGGCGTGGCGATCTCGCCGACCTTCATCACGGCCTTCGGCCTGATCGAACGGCATGTGCCGGAAGCGATGCTGACCGAAGGCATCACCTGGGTGACCACCGGGATCGGCATCGGCATGGCACTGGGCTCCTTCGCCGCCGGCGCCGTGGTGGATGCGTTCGGCGCCCAGAACGGGTTCTGGGTCTCGGTGGCATCAGGCACGATTGCGCTCGCCACCGTGCTGCTCGGCCAGCGCATCCTGGCCACGCAAAAATGCGAGCTGGACGGATGCGACGCTGCGGTCGCTCCCGCGGAGTGACAGGCAGGATAAGTTGAGATTCAGGTCAGGCCGACCTGACCCGAATATCGATATATTCTAGAGGATCTCGGTCTTGGCGATGTGGATGCCAAACCCTTCGAGGCCGACATAATGACGCTCGCGCGAGGCGATCAGGTTGATCGAGGAAATGCCGAGATCCTTCAGGATCTGCGCGCCGAGACCGATTTCACGCCATTCGTTTTCGCGGCGGCGCGCCTCTTCGTGATCTTCGCGGTCGCCGCTCAGCGGACGCTTGCGCTCCTGGTGCGCGACGCCGACGGAGCCCTCTCTGAGATAGACGATGACGCCGCGCTTGCGCTCGCCCATCGCTTTCATGATGCCGTCCAGGCGATGGCTGGTGCCGAAGACATCGGTCACCACATCCTCGGAATGCAGCCGCACCGGCACGTCCTCGCCATCGCGTATATCGCCAAAAACGACAGCGACGTGATGCATCGTGTCCCAGGGCAGCGTGTAGGTGAAGACCTGCGCCTTGCCGCCAAGCGTGTCGATATCGGAGCAGGCGACACGCTCGACCAGCGTTTCCTTGCGCTGGCGGTAGGCGATGAGGTCGGCGACCGACACCTGCTTCAGGCCGTGCTCTTCGGCGAAAGCCTGCACTTGCGGGCCGCGCTTGACGGTGCCGTCGTCGTTGACCAGTTCGGAAATGACGCCGATCGGCGGCAGGCCGGCGAGCTTGCAGAGATCGACCGCCGCTTCGGTATGACCCGAACGCATCAGGACGCCGCCTTCGCGGGCGATCAGCGGAAAGATGTGTCCGGGGCGGACGAAATCGGAGGCGCCGACATTGCCGTTGGCAAGGTTGCGCACGGTCAGCGTGCGGTCTTCGGCCGAAATGCCTGTCGTCGTGCCATGCTTGAAATCGACGCTGACGGTGAAGGCGGTGGTGTGGGCGGAATCATTGTCGGCGACCATCGGCTGCAGGTTGAGCCGCTTGGCTTCCTCACGCGGCATCGGCGTGCAAACAATGCCCGAGGTGTTGCGCACGATGAAGGCCATCTTTTCCGGCGTGCAGTGAACGGCGGCGACGATCAGGTCACCCTCGTTCTCGCGCCCGTCATCATCCATGACGACGACGATCTCGCCGCGTTCGAATGCGCGGATGGCTTCGACAATCTTCTTCTGATCGTAAGGCATGGGATGCTCGCTTCGCTCGCAGGGATTCGGCAGTAGGCAGAAGGGAAGAAAAAGGCTGTTTCGGGCGGCCTACTGCCTATTCCCTACTGCCTATTCCCTTCCCCGTCTGTCCCCTGTGCCGCAGATAGTGATCGGCAATCGCGCAGGCAACCATTGCCTCGCCGATCGGCACGGCGCGGATGCCGACGCAGGGGTCGTGCCGGCCCTTGGTCATCACCTCGACGTCGTTGCCGTCCTTGTCGATCGACTTTCGCGGCGTCAGGATCGACGAGGTCGGCTTGACGGCGAAGCGGGCCACGATCGCCTGACCGGTCGAGATGCCGCCAAGGATGCCGCCGGCATTGTTGGACAGGAACACCGGCTTGCCGTCATTGCCGATCCGCATCTCGTCGGCATTCTGTTCGCCGGTGATGCGCGCGGCCTCGAAACCATTGCCGATCTCGACGCCCTTGACGGCGTTGATCGACATCAGGCCCGACGCAATGTCCTGGTCGAGCTTGGCATAGATCGGCGCGCCAAGCCCCGACGGCACGCCGTCGGCGACAATCTCGATCACAGCGCCGACCGAGGATCCGGCCTTGCGGATACCGTCGAGATATTGCGTGAAGACGGGAACCGAAGCAGGGTCGGGCGTGAAGAACGGATTCTCCGCGTCGCCGATGAAATTCCAGTTCCAGTTGGCGCGGTCGATCGATTTTTCGCCCATCGAAACCAGGGCGCCGCGCACCACCATGCCGGGCACCACCTTACGGGCGAGCGCGCCTGCGGCGACCCTGGCGGCGGTCTCGCGGGCGGAGGAGCGGCCGCCGCCGCGATAGTCGCGTATGCCGTATTTGACGTCATAAGTGTAGTCGGCATGGCCGGGCCGGTACTGGCGGGCGATCTCGCCATAGTCCTTCGATCGCTGGTCGACATTCTCGATCAGCATGGAGACCGGCGTGCCGGTGGTGATCATCGTCTCGCCGTCCTCGTCGAGGACGAAACCGGACAGCACCTTCACCTCGTCGGGTTCGCGGCGCTGGGTGACGAAGCGCGACTGGCCCGGCCGGCGCTTGTCGAGTTCGGCCTGGATTTCGTTGCGCGTAAAGCGGATGCCGGGCGGGCAGCCATCGACCACGCAGCCAAGCGCTGCGCCATGGCTTTCGCCCCAAGTGGTGACGCGGAAAAGATGGCCGAACGTGTTGTGAGACATGGAAAAGTGCCCTGCCCGGCAGCGGAGCCGGTTGAAGCCTGCCTTCTATTGGCGTTTTTTGCGGTGGTCAAACTGTCATCCCTGCCGTTTAAGTTTTGACACATTCGGCTGGTTTCTGCTTTCTTCCATCCGCCGTTGAGGATCCGCCGCCACAGTGCCGGCGCAATGACCAAAGAGGACGATCATGCGTACCCTGATTGGCGCTGTTGCCGCCACCCTGCTCTATTCCACCGCCGCCTTCGCCGGACAGACCGAAGGCCTGATCAAGAAGGTCGACAAGGACGCGCTGACCCTGACGCTGGACGACGGTAAATCCTACAAGCTGAACGCCGAAACCGATCTCGACTCGCTGAAGCCGGGCATGGACATCGTCATCGCCTACGACGTGACCAATGGCGAGAATGTCGTGACCGATATGCAGTTGCCGGACAGCGACACGAACTAGGTCAGGCGGCTTAAAGCCACTCCAGGCTCTTGCCTTCGAGTTTGAGCACGCGATCCTGTGGTATTTCGAGGTTCGCGGCCTCGTCCTCGGCCATATCGAGCACGAAACGGAACAGGGTGCGCATGACGCCGCCATGCGTCACGCAAACCGTCTTGCGGTCGATCTCGTCGAAGCAGGGTTTCACCCGTTCGAGCAGCATCTGGTAGCTTTCCGCCCCCTCGCCCGGCGGCTGAAAATTCCATTTGTCCAATGCGCGGAACCGGCTTGCTCCGGGAGACTGTGTCTCGAGTTCGGCAAAGGTAAAACTCTGCCAGTCGCCGAAATTGACCTCGACCAGCCTGACATCGGTTCGATAGGCGAGCGGATCGAGTTTCATCGCGGCGCGGATGCGTTCCATCGTTTCGCGCGTCCGCCGCATCGGGCTGGCGACGAAGTCGAATTCCCCGGGATCGCCGACAAGGTCGGCCAGCCGACGCCCGTTTCCGGTCGCCTGCTCGCGGCCAAGGGCATTGAGATCGGTGTCGGCCTGGCCCTGAAGCCGGAATTCGGCGTTCCACGCGGTCTGGCCGTGGCGCACGATATAAACCAGCGGGTACATCAGGTCTTCCGGAGGTCGGGCCAGGGCCTGGGCGGAGGATGAGCGGAGGGCGTTATTCCTTGACCGTCGAAATATCAGGCGCGTCGACCGCCTTCATGCCCACCACGTGATAGCCGGAATCGACATGGTGCACCTCACCGGTGACGCCACGCGACAGGTCGGACAGGAAATAGACGCCGGAATCGCCGACCTCCTCCTGCGTGACCGTCTGCTTCAGCGGCGAATTGTATTCGTTCCACTTCAGTATGTAGCGGAAGTCGCCTATGCCCGAGGCGGCCAGCGTCTTGATCGGGCCGGCCGAGATCGCGTTGACGCGGATCTTCTTGCCGCCGAGATCGACGGCAAGGTAACGCACGCTGGCTTCGAGCGCGGCCTTGGCGACGCCCATGACGTTGTAGTGCGGCATCACCTTCTCGGCGCCGTAGTAGGTCAGCGTGAGCAGTGAACCGCCCTCGGTCATCAGCGCCTCGGCGCGCTTGGCGATGGTCGTGAAGGAGAACACCGAAATGTCCATGGTGCGCAGGAAATTGTCGCGCGTCGTCTCGACATAGCGGCCGGTCAGCTCGTCCTTGTCGGAGAAGGCGATGGCATGGACGAGAAAATCGAGCTTGCCCCAATGCTTGGCGACATTGGCGAAAACCTCGTCGAGGCTCGCCGGATCGGTGACGTCGCAATGGCCGGCGACAAAGGCGCCCAGTTCCGCCGCCAACGGCTCGACACGCTTCTTGAACGCCTCGCCCTGATAGGTCAGCGCGATCTCGGCGCCATGGTCGACGCATGCCTTGGCGATGCCGTAGGCTATCGACCTGTTGTTCGCGACGCCAAGAATAAGTCCGCGCTTGCCGGCCATCAGGCCCTGTCCACCCGCCATGTGAGCGCTCTCCGCAAGGTTTGTGCTTTGTGGAGTGCCTATCGCACAGGCACACAGCCCCTTCAAGCGCTCAAACCGGACAGTTCGGGGGACAAGAGCGCTGGATCAGCCTTTTTGACCACGCAGCAACGCTTCGAGAGCGCTGTCGCCGCCCTCCGGCAGCATGATGCGGACATGCGCGTAGAGATCGCCGTGGCCGCCGGCCTTTTCCGGCAGGCCCCTGCCCTTGAGCCGCAGGACCTTGTCCGAGCTCGACCAGGCGGGGACGTTGACCGCCAGCCTGCCGGTCGGCGTCTCGACCGGCACCTTGGCGCCGAGCACCGCATCCGCCAGCGACACCGGCAGATCGGCATGCAGGTCGCGGCCCTCGATGCGGTAGCGCGGATGCCGGCGGATATGGATCTTGACCAGCGCGTCGCCGGGCTGGCCCGGCCCCTGCTCGCCCTGCCCCTTCAGCCGGATGGTCTGGCCATCCTCGACAAAGGCCGGCAGTTTGACCGCCACCTTGCGGCCATCCGGGAACATCGCCGTCACCTTTTCGGCGGTCGCCGCTTCCTCGATGGTGACGTCGAGCGTGACGTTCAGATCAGCCGCCGTCGCCGGCTGGCGGCGGTCGCCCATGCCGGCACCGCGCGCGCCGGAAAAGGCGTCGCCGAAGATCTGGCTGAAAATATCGCTGTTGCCGTCGAACGGATCACCGCCCGGGCGCCCCGAACGGAATTCGAATCGCGAACCGCCGGCGCCTTGCTGGCGGCGAAACCCGGCAAAGGGGTCGCCGCCACCGGCGGCGCCCTCAAAACCCTGGAAGCGCGGCTTGCCGTCGGCGTCGATCTCGCCACGATCGAAAGCGGCACGGTTCTTCTCGTCGCCGACGATCTCATAGGCCTGATTGGCCGCGGCAAAACGGTCCTTCGCCTTGGGATCATTCGGATTCTGGTCCGGATGATGTTTCTTGGCGAGTTTCCGGTACGCCGATTTTATGTCCTTGGCCGATGCGTTCTTTGCAACGCCCAGGACCTCATACGGGTCGCGCATGCTTCCTGCCCTGGAAATGAGTTGAGTCCATACTTGCCCCCTATATGCGCTCGGATAGGAAGAAATTCCAGTAGCGGGTGGCCATATTGAAGGCGGAAAATCAGAGCCTGATCCGAAAGTCGGCGGCTGAGGCTTGGCGAGGGATTTTTGCCGATCCGGAAGGAGCCGATCGCAGCCGATATCGGGATATCGGCAAGATCGGCGACGCGCTGGGCGGCGAAAAGACCCGCCAAGCCGACCCGATCGACTTTCGGATCAGGCTCAGAGCGCCTTGAAGCCCTGCATGCGCCAGCCGCCGGCGCTGGCCAGGCAGAGCTCGCCCTCGAACATGGCAACGCCGTCAAAGCTTTCGCGCGAAGCCTTGAAGCGGCGGCAGGTCTGGCCCCGGTCTTTCAATTCCGCGAGTTCGGTGATGGAGCCGCGTGAACCGGTGCCGGCATTGGCCCACGGCACGGCCTGGCCGCCGAGCTGCTCGATGTCGGCGGAGGACACCGCATTGCCGATCGTCGTCTGGTCGGAGTCGCGATCCGAATCGGCAGGCGCCGATTGAGGCTGCGTGCTGCTGGTCAGGATCGAGCGGTCGACTTCGGCTTTTTCCAGGCTGAAGCCACCCGCGCCGCAGGCGGCAAGCGGCAAGGCGGCCGCCACGATCGCCGCTTTCGCGCTGGCCGAAGCGATAACGCTCCATTGCCTGCTGTCAAAAGCTTGCGCGATACGCGACAATCGGCAACCTCCCTGATTTCGTGACAATTTGAGAAAAACTATGAGTGACACAGAGTTAACAACCAGTGACTTTACCGAAGTGGCTGAGCCGTTTCGCCTCTTTGCCGCATGGCTTGACGACGCCACCAAGAGCGAAATCAACGATGCCAACGGCGTGGCGCTGGCGACCGTCGACGCCGAAGGCATGCCGGATGTGCGGATGGTGCTGCTGAAGGGGTTCGATGAAGGCGGCTTTGTTTTCTACACGAATTTCGAGAGTGCGAAGGGCCAGGAGATTCTTGGCAGCATGAAGGCGGCGATGTGTTTCCACTGGAAATCGCTGCGCCGCCAGGTGCGCATTCGCGGCCCGGTGGAGATCGTCAGCGATGCCGAGGCCGACGCCTACTACGCGACGCGCCCACGCGGCAGCCGCATCGGCGCCTGGGCGTCGAAGCAGTCACGGCCGCTGGAAAGCCGCTTCGCGCTGGAGAAAGCTGTCGCCGAATACACGGCGCGCTACGCCATCGGCGAGATTCCGCGCCCGAAGCACTGGTCGGGTTTCCGCATCGTGCCGAAGACGATCGAGTTCTGGCACGACCGTCCATTCCGGCTGCATGACCGGGTGGTCTTTACCCGCAACGCCCAAGGCGATTGGGACAAGACGCGGCTCTATCCCTGAAAGGGCAAGGCCTCAGCTCTTCTTCCTGGTCATGAACGCGGTGAGCGCGGCGCGCGCCTCATCCGACTTCAGCCGATCGCGAAAATGCTGGCTTTCCTCGCCGATGCGGGCAACGAGGTCGTCGCGCGAGCCGCGCATGAGATCGCGCGCGATCTTCAGCGCCTGCGGCGGCTTAGTGGCGATCTGGCTGGCGGCCGCAAGGACCGAGGCCTCCAGCGCGGCCTCCTCGACCACATCGTAGATCAAGCCGGCGGCCTTCGCGCGCTCGGCGGAAAAACCTTCGCCTAGGCCGAGCAGCGCGAAAGCGCCTTGCTGACCAAGGATGCGTGGCGCCAGCAAACTGGAGCCAGCCTCGGGCACCAGGCCAAGATCGACGAAAGGCGTCCTGAAGACGGTGCGCGGCGTGGCGAAGGTCAGGTCGCAATGCAGGTTGATCGTCGTGCCGATGCCGACCGCGATGCCGTCGACGCCGGAGACGATGGGTTTTTCGACCCTGGCCAGCGCCATCAGGAAATCCCAGACTTCCGTGCCGCCGTCACCGCCGGTGGCGACAACCATGAAATCGGCAAGATCGTTGCCGGAGGAGAAGGCGCCGGGCACGCCGAGGAAGACATGGACGCGGATCGCCGGATCGGCGTCACCCTCGGCAAGCGCCGCCGACATCTTTGCGTACATGGCACGCGTCAGCGCGTTCTTCTTGTCCGGGCGGTTCATGCGGATGATCTGGATGGCGCCCTGGCGCTCGACGAGGATATGGTCTGTCACGGTCTTCTTCCCTGGTGAGCGCTAAGAGAATTCAAGCTGATATCAGCGCCTTGCCGGCGGCAGCGAGGCTCTCCGCGCCGTCGATGACACGCTCCTTCAAGGCGCGTGCCTCGCCGAGCAGGTTTTCGGCGAAGAAGCGGCACAGGGCGATGCGATCCTGATCGGCAAGAGCGCCGCGCGCCAGATAGGCGCCGCCGGCGGCAAGCGAGATCAGCCTGAGATACGGCGTCGCTCCCGCCAGCACCTCTTCCATCCGGCCGTCGGCCGACGGTTTCTGCAGGAAGCGCGTCGCTTGCGTCAGGTCGCTAAGGGCTGCGTCGAGAGCATCGGCGGTGCGGCCGAAACCTTGCAGGTTTGAGGTCCGCACGGCGTTGGCGACGGCGGCCAATTCGCCGATGAAGCCATGCACATGTTCGCCGCCGCCGAGCGGCAGCTTGCGGGTGACCAGATCGATCGCCTGGATGCCGTTGGTGCCCTCGTAGATCGGCGCGATGCGCGCGTCGCGGTAGAAGGCTGCCGCACCGGTTTCCTCGATGAAGCCCATGCCGCCATGCACCTGCACGCCGAGCGAAGCCACCTCGACGCCGACATCGGTCGAAAACGCCTTGGCCAGCGGCGTGAGCAGGTTGGCGCGATCACGCCAATGCGCAGCCTGATCACCATCCGAGACGCGCGCCATATCGATGGCGTGGGCGCAGGAATAACTGATCGCCCGCGCCGTCTGCGTCAGCGCCTTCATGGTCAGGAGATTGCGCTGCACGTCGGGGTGATGGACGATCGGCGCCATGCCGGCGCCGGCATAATCCGCCGCCTTGCCCTGGCGGCGCTCATTGGCATAGGCGATCGCCTTCTGGGTGGCGGCTTCCGCGACCGCGACACCCTGCATGCCGACGGCCAGGCGGGCATTGTTCATCATGGTGAACATGCAGGCGAGACCCTTGTTTTCCTCGCCGATCAGCCAGCCGATGGCGCCGGGTCCGGCGCCCTGGAAACCGTCGCCATAAATCATGGTGCAGGTCGGCGAAGCATGGATGCCGAGCTTGTGCTCGAGGCCGGAACAGAAGACGTCGTTGCGGGTGCCAAGCGAGCCATCATCGTTGACGAAAAATTTCGGCACCAGGAACAGCGAGATGCCGCGTGTGCCGGCGGGCGCATCGGGCAGCCGAGCCAGCACCAGATGGATGATGTTGTCGGTGAAATCGTGCTCGCCATAGGTGATGAAGATCTTCTGGCCGAAGATGCGGTAGGTGCCGTCGCCAGCGGGCTCGGCGCGGGCGCGCAAGCCGGCGAGATCGGAGCCCGCCTGAGGCTCGGTCAGGTTCATCGTGCCCATCCATTCGCCGGAGACGAGCCTTTCGAGATATTTCGCCTTGAGCGCTTCGGAAGCGTGCTTGTCGAGCGCTTCGACCGCGCCCATGGTCAGCGTCGGGCCGATGCCGAAGGCCATGGCGGCCGAGTTCCACATTTCGAGCGCGGCGACGCCCAGCATGGTCGGCAGCGCCTGGCCGCCATACTCTTCCGGCCCCGACAATGCGTTCCAGCCGCCATCGATCCAGCGGCGATAAAGCTCCTTCCAGCCGCGCGGCATGGTGACGGCGGCATCCCTAAGCACCGCACCTTGCTCGTCGCCGATCTTGTAGAGCGGTGCCACCTCCTCGGTGGCGAAACGGCCGGCCTCGCCAAGGACGGCGTCGACCAGGTCCTCGCCGAGATCGCCGAACCTGCCGGCATCAAGGGCGGATTTCATGCCGGCAACATGCTTCAGCGTGAACGCGATATCCTCGACCGGTGCCCGATACATGCCGCTCGATCCTCCTGATGCACCGGCCTCGCCAATCCTAGAGCCGGCGCGGCTGCAAAACCATCCGCCTTTGGGCGGTCTCCCCGTTTCTTTTTACGTAAACGTCAAACTTTGTCACGTGGATTTTGCAATCGCGCCGGCCTGTATTAAATTCGATAGGCGCCGCATCAAGCCGACCGGCGACAGACCAGAACCAGCCGACCGGAACAAGCCCATGCTCGCCAGACCCGACGCCTATCGCTGCATCGAATGCGGCTTGCCTTACCGCGCGACAGGGTTTTGGCATCATGGCGGCCAGTTGGAGCACGGTGCGGCCTACTGGTCGGATCGCGGCATATTGTGCTCGCCGCAATGTTCTCTTGCCCACCACCGCAAGCGCGCCGCCGAAGGCACGCTGCAGCAGGAGCCCGCGCCCGATCCGTTTGAATTTCAGCCCTTCAGCCGGCGCTAGCTTCCCAACGGCCTCTGCATCGAGAAGCATTTCCTTAACCATAGCGGTTCACCATCGGTGTTTGATCAACGGGGACCCCCTGTTTGAAAACGCCGGCGCACCTTCTTCGCCGCTCAGCGATCGCTCTTGCGGCGATGATGGCGCTGATATCGGCGTCAAAGGCTTCGGATTTCTCCGAGCCGTGGAAGAACGCCGACCGCGCGCTGGTGATCGACGCCTACGAATACAATTCCATCGACTGGGCGCAGTTGGCCACCGACAAGCGCATCGCCGCCTTCATCAACAAGGCGTCGGACGGCATGCCGCCGCCCTATTTTTGTTTCGGCAGCGACACCGACGTGAAGCTCTGCAAGGCGCTGTGGAAACGCCATGCGGTGACGCGCGAACTGTTTCAGACGCGCCGGGTCGTGGCCAAGGCGCTGGGACTGAAATGGGGCGCCTATCATCTCGCCCGCCCCGGCAATCCGGTCGAGCAGGCCAATAATTTCCTCGATTTCGCCGATCCGGCACCGGACGATCTCATGGCGCTCGACATCGAGGGCATCGATCCCTCGCAATGGATGTCGCTCGACGATGCGGAGGAATTCGTGCGCCAGGTGCATCGGCGCATCGGCCGCTTCCCGGTGCTCTACACCAACGGCAAGACCGCGCAGTACATCGCCGATAACCGCTACAAGTACCGGCTCTTGTCGCGGCTGCCGCTTTGGTACGCACGCTACAAGCCTGATATCGACGTGCATTTTCCGATGGGCAACTGGCAGGGCTACGCGCTCTGGCAATTTTCCGCGCAAGCCAATTGCGGCCGCTTCCGCTGCCCCTACAGGGTGGCCGGCACGCCCAATGACATCGACGTCAACGTCGTGCCGGCGGATGCCGCCATGCTGCGCCAGCAATGGCCCTTTGGCGGGCTCATCGACGTGCCATCCGACTATCTTGCCAGCGTGCCGGTGCCGCTGTCGCGCGAAGCAGCGCTCGCCGGCAAGACCACCCTCATCTATGCGGATGTAGCAACGCCGCCGACCTTCGAGGAAATGGTCGCGGTGCTCGGTTCGCGCTGGTCCAAATTCCGCGACGGGTTCCGCATGCCTGTTGTGAAGACGGTGCCGCGCAGGCCGGGCTTCGGCATCGTGCAATATGTCGCCTGGAAGCGGACCGGGCAACGCCCACCCGAGCAGTTGGACGCCGCCCTTGCCGCGGCCGACCCCGTGAGCACCGGTTCGACCGAAATCGATCGCGGTCAGCCGTAGGCCGCCGCTCCGAAATCTCAGCTCGCCCGCTCGCGCGCCACGGCCTGCCAGCCGATGTCGCGGCGGCAAAATCCGTCCGGCCAATCGATCCGGTCGAGCGCGGCATAGGCCCGCTTCTGCGCCTCGCCGACCGTGGCGCCGGTGGCGGTGACATTGAGGACGCGGCCGCCATTGGCGACCAGCGCGCCGCCGTTGATGGCGGTGCCGGCATGGAAGATCTGGGCGCCTTCGCCCGCCGCTTCCCCGACGCCGCGGATGACCGAGCCTTTTTCCGGCGTGCCGGGATAGCCCCGCGCCGCCATCACTACGGTGAGTGCTGCCTCATCGCGCCAGCGTATGGACGTGTGCGCCAGCTGACCGTCGACGGCGGCATTGAGCAGCACCAGCAGGTCGTCCTTGAGCCGCATCATCAGCACCTGGCATTCCGGATCGCCGAAGCGGGTGTTGTATTCGATCAGCTTCGGCCCCTTGTCTGATATCATCAGCCCGGCAAAGAGAATGCCGGCGAAGGGCGCGCCAAGCTCGGCCATGCCGCGCATCGTCGGCTCGATGATCTCGCGCATGGTGCGCTCAATCATTTCCGGCGTCATCACCGGCGCCGGGGAATAGGCGCCCATACCGCCGGTGTTGGGGCCGACATCGCCGTCGCCGACACGCTTGTGGTCCTGTGCCGTGCCGAAAGGCAGCGCGGTCGTGCCGTCGCAGAGGCAGAAGAAGCTCGCCTCCTCGCCGGTCATGAATTCCTCGACCACCACCTCCGCACCGGCTGCGCCGAAGGAGCCCTCGAAGCAGGCATCGAGGGCCGCCCGCGCCTCGTCCAGCGTCATGGCGACCGTGACACCCTTGCCGGCGGCGAGCCCATCGGCCTTGATGACGATCGGCGCACCCGTCTTTTCGACATAGGCCTTGGCCGAGGCAAGATCGTTGAAACGGCCATAGGCGGCGGTGGGGATGTCGTATCGGGCGCAGAGGTCCTTGGTGAAACCCTTGGAGCCTTCCAGCCGCGCGGCGGCCTTCGAAGGCCCGAAGACGCGGATGTTTTCGGCGCGCAAATCGTCCGCGATACCGGCGACAAGCGGCCCTTCCGGACCGACGACGACGAGGTCGATCTTCTTCTCCCGGCAGAAGGAGGCGACAGCGGCGTGGTCGGTGATATCCATCTTCACCAGTTCGGCCCCAGCGCCGATGCCGGGATTACCGGGGGCCGCGTAAAGCTTGGTCAGCAGCGGCGAGGCGGCGATCTTCCAGGCAAGCGCATGTTCGCGGCCGCCGGAGCCCAGAAGAAGAACGTTCATGGCCACCTCTTGATGCTAACCCTGGAGAGCACCCGCTATTGCTCTCCGGGCGACGGGTCAAGGCATCAGGGTGTTTTGATCCGAATTGCGCACGGGAACGTTATCCCCGGCCGAATATGGGCGCCGAATTCCGGCGCCCATATTCTGGCCCGCTTCAGCCGGGAAAGACCACCGGGAACCAGTCTTCGCGCAATTTCTGCCCCGGCCGCATGCCATGGCCGTGATAGGGCGGCGAGGTACGACCCGGCCGCTCGACATAGTGGGCATCGTCGCCGACCCAGCGCAGCGACAGCGCCCGGCGCCGCGCCGCGGTTAGATTGCCGCGCGCGCCATGCGCGGTGCGGAAGTCGAACAGGATGGCGTCGCCCGGCTCCATCTCCCATTCGAGCACTTTCATCGACGGGTCGTTGTCGGGATCCGGCACCGGCAAATAGTCGCCTTCGCCGGCATAAAAATTGCTGTCGTCGAGCCAGCGCACGGGCAGGATCATCTTGTCCCATTTGTGCGAGCCGGCGATCAGGCGCAGCGTTGCCTCCTTCACCGGATCGATGGGGATCCAGAAGCTGACCGTCTGCTGGCCATCGACGAAGTAATAGGGGATATCCTGATGCCAGGGCGTCGGCTTCTGCGTGCCGGGCTCCTTGACCAGAACGTGATCGTGGAAGAACTGCGCGGTGCGCGACTGCATCACCGCCGCCGCCAGTTCGGCGGCCGGCGACTTCCGCACCAACTCGACGAATTCGGGAATGCGCTCCCAGTTGCAGTAATCGTCGAAGAAACTGCCGCGGCCATTGGCGATGTCGGACGCGGTGGCGCTGCGGTTTTGCATGTTGCGCTCGATGCCGGCGGCAATCGTGTCGACCCAGCCCTTGAACGCGCCGCGGATACAAACCGCGCCGTCACGCTGGTAGTCGGCAATCGTCTCCGCATCGATCAGGCTGGTGTCGATGGCGCGGGCAGCAGTCTGGGGAGCCATGGTGTCCTCCTTTCAGGATCGGGACGACTATCGCAACCCGCATTCATTCAGTAAAATAATAACTTCTCATCTGATACATAGAATCAGACTATGAGAATCAGCCTCACCCAATTACGTTATCTGGTCGCTGTCGCCCGCCACGGCAGCGTCACCGGCGCGGCCAGGGCGTTGAACATTTCGCAGCCCTCGATTTCGGTGGCGATCGACGCGATCGAAAAGGATTTCGGGCAAAAACTGTTCGTGCGCCAGCGCGGCAGCGGCGTCTCGCTGACCTCCTTCGGCCGCGTCGTCGTGGGCAAGGCAAAACAGGTTCTTGCCGAGACCGACGAACTGATGAGCCTGGGGGCGGGCAATTCGGCCGTCGGCGGCGAGTTGGTGCTTGGATGTTTCGAGGATCTGGCGCCCTATTTCGCGCCGGGTCTGATCCGCGCTTTTTCCGAACGCCATCCAGACGTCACGGTGATCGTTCGCGACGAAACGTTCGAGACGCTCGGGCGGCGTCTGACGGATGCCGCCATCGATCTCGGCCTCAGCTATGATCTTGGCCTGCCCGCGCATTTCGCCCGCATCCTGCTGCACGAGCTGCGGCCGCATGCATTGCTGCCGGCAGGTCATGCGCTGGTGGACTATCCCGAGGTCAGCCTGGCGGATCTGGCGGCCTATCCGCTGATCACGACGGACCAGCCGCACAGCTGGCAGCACATGCTCGACCTGTTCCGTGGCCGTGGCCTCTCGCCGGTGGCCGACAGGGCGACAAGCTCGTTCGAACTCCAGCGCAGCATGGTAGCGAACGGATTTGGCGTCGCCGTCAGCTACACCCGCCCGCACGGCGACCGCAGCTATGATGGACTGCCCCTGATCTGCAAGCCGCTGTCGGATCCTCTGCCGATGCAACGCATCATCCTGACCTATGACACGCATCAGCGCGTGTCGAACGCGGCACTGGCATTTGTCGAGACGGCGAAGGCCTGGTTTTCCACGCGCGACATCTTCGCGTCGTGACGGGTTGGCGGCCGTCCCTCGGCCGCTTGCCGCTTGACGGTTTCCGCGGCTGCTGCCACTCCATGGACATGGAACCTATCCAGTCGAAAGCGGCTCAAGGCCGTGTTGCCGATGCACCGAACGGACATTGGGTCTATCGCGTGCTGCCGCGCGCGGTTTGGCCCTATGCGCAGCTCGCGAGATGGGACAGGCCGATCGGCTGGCAATTGCTTTTGTGGCCGTGCTGGTGGTCGGCGGCGCTCGCGGCAAGCGCCTATCCCCGCCCCGGCGACCCGCTGCTCTCGCTGCTGCCGGCGCCATTGTATCTCGTGCTGTTCCTGGTCGGCGCCATCGCCATGCGCGGCGCCGGCTGCACCTATAACGACATCGTCGACGAAGGCATCGACAACCAGGTCGAACGCACCCGCTCGCGTCCGCTGCCGTCGGGCCAGACCACACGCCGTCGGGCCTGGCTGTTTCTTGTCCTGCAGGCCCTGGTCGGCCTTGCCGTGCTTCTGCAGTTCAACAGCTTCGCCATCCTGCTCGGCATCTGCTCGCTGGCGATCGTCGCTATCTATCCATTCATGAAGCGGATAACCAACTGGCCGCAATTGTTTCTCGGCCTTGCCTTTTCCTGGGGCGCGCTGATGGGATGGGCGGTCGAGTTCGGCGATCTCGATGGCCCCGCCATCATGCTCTATATCGGCTCGATCCTGTGGGTGATCGGCTACGACACGATCTATGCGCACCAGGACAAGGAAGACGATGCCATTGTCGGCGTGCGCTCGACGGCGCGGCTGTTCGGCGACAACACCAAGGCGTGGCTGGCCGGGCTTTATGGCGGCACCCTGATCTGCTTCGCCATCGCCTTCGCCTCGGCGCAGGCGCCCGTTGTAGCGCTCGCCGGACTGATCGCCGCCGGCGCCCACATGGCGCGGCAGATCGCGGTTCTGGATATCAACGATCCGGACCAATGCCTGCGGCTGTTCCGGTCGAACAACCAGGTCGGCTGGCTGATCTTCCTCGGCCTGATCGGCGGCGCATTGTGGGTGGCGCTGAAGCCGCTGGTGTAGTCTTCCTTCTCGCCGTCACTATACGGGGAGAAGGTGGCGGCAGCCGGATGAGGGGCAGCGCCAACCTTCGAGGTGAGAGGTTCAGCGGCGACACAACTCAACTAAGTCTTAAGGTAGTGACCAAACACTCAGGTCGGCGCTGCCCCTCATCGCCCTGCCGGGCACTTCGCCCCGTATAGTGACGGGGAGAAGAAGGCTAGTCGCGTGAAATGATCTCCTGGCCGTCGATGACCAGCCTGAGACCGAGGTTGCCGGCCCTGCGGCGGGCAAGGAAGCGCGGGCGGCGCGTGTTGGAAACGCGGCCCTTGCGGCGATCCTGCGGCGGCAGCGTCTTGATGGCGGCGCCGAGCGATTCTTCCAGGGTGCGGGCGACGCCGTCCGATTCGATCAACAGCATCGGCAGGCGGTAGGCATCGGCCCAGGCGCGCCAGTCGGCGGCGACATCGTCGAGATCGTCGGCCACCAGCAGCGGCACCGACAGCATCGGATCATTGTGCAGGAGTTCCAGGGTCACCGTGACATTGCCTTCCGGATCCTCCATCGCGCGGGCGGCGACGCCGCGGAACGCATTGGCCGGCAGGGCGATGATCGCCGGTAAGCCGCTCATCTCGAGCATGCGGCGGATCACGGCGCCACGGTGGTCGATGGTGAACGTCACGTCGCCATAATCGTCGCGCGTGGCGTAGCTGACCATCTGGGGCAGTCGGAATGGGTCGAGGCGCATGTTGCGTCCCGCCCAGACTGGCTTCAGTCCGGTGTTCATAGAGTGCCTTCCTGTCTGTCTCCTGAGAGCCGGTGTCCGGTTCTCTCCGGGCCAGTTTTCCCGGCCTCGTTATGGGGAAACAGTAGCGCGGGCTCCTTACCGCCGCGCTTAAGAAAGTCGGTTAAATTTTGCTGATCTCAGGGATGGTTATCGGAATGCCACCGGCCACAAGATGTTGAAAGGATCAGATAACCTTACCGGGATTCATGATGCCGGCGGGATCAAAGGCAGCCTTTACCCGGCGCATCAGATCGATGGCCATCGGCGGCGCCGTGGCGATCAGTTCGTCGCGCTTCAACTGGCCGATGCCGTGCTCGGCCGAGATCGAACCGTGGAAGGAGCGCACGACATCGTGCACCGCCTTGTTCATAGGATGGTAGAGGGCGAGAAACGCCTCGTCGTCGCCATCGACGGGCCGCGAGATGTTATAGTGAAGATTGCCGTCGCCCATGTGGCCGAAGCAGACCACGCGGGCGCCGGCGCTGACCGACGCCACCGCGCCGGCCGCCTCTTCGATGAAGCGCGGGATCGATGCGATCGGCACCGAAATATCGTGCTTGATCGAGGCACCCTCCGGCTTCTGGCATTCGGGCAGCGTCTCGCGGAAATTCCAGAAAGCGTCGCCCTGGGCAAGGCTGGCCGCGACCACCGCATCGCCAACGATGCCTTGCTCGAGACCATCCGCCAGCACCTCCTCGATCAGTTCCCGGCCATCGGCTTCCGAGCGGCCGGAGGAAACCTGCATCAAGACATACCAGGGCCAGTCGTCGGCCAGCGGCCGCACGACACCTTGACCATGCCTGAGTGTGAAATCGTAAGGTCTCTTACCGATCAATTCGAAGGCGGTGAGCGAAGCGCCGGCGCGGTCCATGGCCAGGCTGAACAGCGACAGTGCCGCTTCGGCAGACGACAGGCCGGCGAACGCGACCTCACGCCCCTTCGGCTTCGGGAACAGCTTCAGCACGGCGGCGGTGATGACGCCGAGCGTGCCTTCGGCACCGACGAACAGGTCCTTCAAATCGTAGCCGGTGTTGTCCTTCTTCAGCTTGCGCAGATCGTCGAAGACCTCGCCTGTCGGCAGCACCACCTCGACACCGAGGCAGAGTTCACGCGCATTGCCGTAGGCAAGCACACCGGTGCCGCCGGCGTTGGAGGAGAGGTTGCCGCCGATCTGGCAGGAGCCTTGCGCGGCGAGCGACAGCGGAAACAGCCGGTCGGCGGCGTCGGCCGCTTCCTGCAGCGTCTGCAGAATGACGCCGGCCTCCGCCGTCACCGTGTTGGACAGGACGTCGATCTCGCGGATGCGGTTCAGCCGCGAAAGCGACAGGATGATCTCGCGACCGGATCTGTCGGGCACCTGGGCGCCGACCAGCCCGGTGTTGCCGCTTTGCGGCACGACCGGCGTTCCGGTCTCGGTCGCCAGCCTCATGATGCGGCTGACCTCGTCGACACTGCCCGGCCGCAGCACCAGCGACGTCGCGCCATGCCAGAGCCCGCGCCGCTCGATAAGATAGGGCGCGATGTCCTGCTCATCGCGCAGCGCGTATTTGTCACCGACGATCGCTGCAAAGCGGTCGATGAGAGCGGGATCGAGTTTTTGCAAAATTTCGGTCATGCGGCAAAACTATGTTGTGGGGTGTGCGTTGTCACCGGGGGGCGGCTGCACGCGAGAGCCGGTCGTTGATGGCCTCGCCGAGCCCACCGAAGGGAATCGTCTCCACAGCGATGGTGCGCGCGCCGCTGCGATCGAGTTCCTGCATATAGGCGAAAAGATTGCTCGCCGCCTCGCGCAGGTCCCCTGATACGGACAGGTTGAGGAAGGCTGTAGCATTGCGCCAGCCTTCGGCCCGGTTGCCGCCGAAGCCGAGCAACGCTTCGCCCTCGCCGACCATTCCGGCATTGAGCCGCATGGCAGCACCTGGCGCATAGTGCGAGGCGAGCATGCCTGGCGCCTCGATGCCCGCCCCTCCACCGCGCAACAGCTCCATGCCGATGGCCGCCTCGATCTCCTCGGCGGCAATGCCGCCGGGCCGGAGCAGGCGCACTCCTGCCCCTTCGGCCTTGACGATGGTCGATTCCAGCCCGACCGGCGTCGCGCCGCCATCGACGACCAGCTTGATGCGGGCGCCGAGATCGGCCGCCACCGCTTGTGCCGTGGTCGCGCTGATCCTGCCGGAAGAATTGGCGCTGGGCGCGGCAAGCGGCCGGCCGAGCTTTGCGATCAGGTTGCCGCCAAAGCCCCTCGGCATGCGCAAGGCGATCGTGTCGAGCCCGGCCGTGACCAGCGGATGGATGCCGTTGCCAGGCCGCTGCGGCAGCACCAGCGTCAGTGGACCCGGCCAAAACGCCTGCGCGAGTTTCTTCGACAGCGGATCGAACAGGGCGATGCGCTCGGCCATGGCCATGTCGGCGACATGGGCAATCAGCGGATTGAAGCGCGGCCGCCCCTTGGCCTCGAAGATACGCGCCACGCCGATGCCGTTGGTGGCATCGCCGGCAAGCCCGTAGACGGTTTCCGTCGGGATGGCGACGACATCGCCGCCCTCAAGCAAAGCCAGCGCCCGCTCCAACGCCTCGCCGACGGCAAGTATCTCAGCCACTCTCGTCACCTCGCAGATGCCGGCTGCGTAGTACGATGGCGGCTGTTGGGCAAGCCGGCTGTTCGGCAAGAGAAGGTCTTGGCGATTTATCAATCCCTAAAATGCTATGTTTGTGCGAAAGCCGGCATCAATTCCGGCCTGCTATTGAGCAGCTTCTGGGCAAGGGGAGCTATATCAGTGTCTGTGCGCGTATTGCTGGGAATAACTCTGGCCACGATGGCCAGCGGAGCTCAGGCCTCGTCCCTGGTCTTTCCCGGCGCCCCGGCCGCGACGCCCTCCATCCTGGTGCTGAAGGCGGCTGATATCAAGGCAAGCGATGTGGTGTCCGTCGTCGCGCTCGGCGAGCCCGACGTCACCTATGAGAAGGTTGCGGCGATCCCCAACGCGCCCGAGGCACGGCACGGCTTCATGCCAAGCCCGATGATCATCCGCGGCGGCATCGTCGGCGGCGATTTCTCGACGCCGACGCAAGCCAAGGCACCAGCCGCGACCACCGCTGCGGCTCCGGCCCCGGCCCAGGCGACCGCCTCGGCGGCTCCGGCGTCGGGCACGCAGAGGAAGCCGGCCGCACCGGCAGCCGCACCGAAGCCCGTTCCCGGGGTCGGCAAGGTCAAGTAGCGGCCACGAATTGCTGGACTAGTCAGCTCGTTGACAGCTTGATGGTGCCCTGCGCACCATTGTCGCGCGAGTTCGTGCCGGCATATCTGGCTGCTCGAAGCCGCCGCCTGAATTTGGTCAAGCGATTCAGGAAAAGGGGTGGCTCTGGCAGACGAGCTTCGTCGTTTCAAAGGGGGTTGATCATGAGACTATCCAAGACCGTTACCGTGGCCGGGCTTCTGCTGGCATCGCTGCTGGGCGCCGGTACAGCGCAAGCCGATGACATGCTGGGGTCCTATGTCGCGCGCATTTCCGATCGGGATCATCAGGCGAGCGACGGCTATGCGCTGGACAGCGCCGCGCAGATGGTGCGGCAGGACCGCGCCAACTGGCACAAATTCCATCGCCGCGACAGCGACGATGAGGGTGATGCCTGGTTCAGGACCAACGACCAGCGCGCCGATCTGCAGCGCATGCTGGAACGTCCCGGCGCGATGAGTTCGTCGACCAAGCGCGCCATCGTCAATGGCGAACCTCTGATCCAGGTCGACGTCTACGAGGACAGCGTGCGCGTCAGCATCCTGGAGAACTGACAAGCGCCCGGGAAGACGGATAAAAAAGGGCGGCGCCGATGCGCCGCCCTTCTTCTCGACAGAGCCGGATTGAAATCTCAGGCCGCTTCTTCCTTGTCGTCCTCGTCTTCCTCGGACGCGCTGTCTTCGGATTCTTCGTCGCCTTCGGCCTTCACGGCGTCGTCAGCGTCGTCCTCGTCTTCGTCGTCATCGCCCGAGAGCTTGGCGGCTTCAGCGCCGTCTTCGTCAGACTCTTCGCCGTCTTCGTCTTCGTCGTCGCCTTCTTCTTCGTCGCTATCCTCCTCGTCGTCAGAGTGATCGGCGGCATCGGCCGCCGTGGCAGCGGCATGGTCGAGGACGGTTTCGGAAGCGGATTCAAGCGCCTCGGCGGCGGCCGAGGTTTCTTCAGTCACTTCGATGTCGTGATCGGAATTCATGGAAGCCTCCGTTGGGTTGGGGAACATGTCCCTTTTGCCACGGAGAGATCATCGTCATATGACTGTAAGCCGGCTCGAACGACCGGCTCGCAGATATTATTTTTCTCAGGCCTGCGGCCTTTTTATCTGAGCATGATCGCCGGACAAACGAAAACCGTTTGTCCGAGAAAACCGGCACCAACTTTTTTGGATCATGCTACTCAGCCGGCGATTTTCGCGAAGTCCGCGACCTGACCGGTGGCCGCACGGATGCGAGCGAGCAGCGCCAGACGATTGGCACGTACGGACAAGTCCTCATCATTCACGAGAACATGCTCAAAAAATGAATCAACGGGTTCGCGCAACGCGCTAAGCGCCAGCATGGCGGCGGAAAAGTCTTCGTTTTGAATCGCTTCGCCGGCTTGCTTCTCGGCCTGATTCACCGCCGAAAAAAGCAATTTCTCGGCATTCTCCTTGAACAGAGCCGGCTCAACGGTTTCGGCGACAGCCGTTTTCTTCTTCTCCTCGGCGGCCAGGATGTTGGCCGCGCGCTTGGTGCCGGCAAGCAGGTTCTTGCCGTCCTCGGTGTCGAGGAAGGAGCCGAGCGCTTCGACGCGGCGGACGATCTGCAAGAGATCGTCGGACTGTGGGGTGATGACGGCGTCAATGAGGTCGTGTCGGGCGCCCTGGTCGCGGAGGTAGACTTTCAGGCGGTCGTGGAAGAAGGCAACGAGGTCGGCGATGAATGGCGACAGCGATGTATTCAGCTCCATCAGACGCTGGCCATCGAAGAACTCTCGCTCCTGATCGGCGGAGCCAAAAGTTTCTGCACTTGCGTTGGCCAGCCCGCCTTTCAACAAGTTGGAAATCAGGCCTGATTCCGACAACAGCTGGCTTGTCCCCTTGTAATCGCGAATGCGGGAATCGAGCATCGCGACCACGCCACGGCTGTCTGCGCCTTCGCCTTTTTGTTCGTATACAGCGAGGGCCGACGAGACCGCGGCCGCAATGGCAACGCCCAGCGAAAGCTTGAGCTTGTTTTCCAGAATGGTCCTCACCACGCCCAGCGCCGCACGACGCAGAGCATACGGGTCCTTCGACCCCGTCGGCTTTTCGTCGATGGCCCAGAAGCCGACCAGCGTATCGAGCTTGTCGGCAAGCGCGACGGCGACCGACACCGGATCGCTCGGCACGTAGTCGGACGGGCCTTGCGGCTTGTAATGTTCCTCGATGGCCGCGGCCACGGACGGGTGCTCGCCTTGGAGCAGCGCATATTTGCGGCCTATGGCGCCCTGCAATTCGGGGAATTCGCCGACGACTTCAGTGGTGAGATCGGCCTTGGCGAGAACCGCCGCGCGAGCGGCGAGAGCCGGGTCAGCACCGACGGTCGGCGCCAGTTCTTCGGCGAGCCGCCTGATCCGCTCAACCCGCTCGCCTTGTGTGCCGAGCTTGGCGTGGAACGTCACATTGAGATGGTCGAGCCGGGCCATGCGCTGGTCGAGCGGCTTTTTCAGGTCGAGGTCAAACTTTTTCGCCGAGGCTTCGAGCCGGCCCAGATCAGGCAGATCGCCCTGGTCGGTCGTCCAGAAATAGAGCGCGTCGGAGAGGCGGGCGCGCACCACCTTGCCGTTGCCGTGCGCGATCTCCTTGCCACCGTCCCTGGCCTCGATGTTGGCGGTGAGGATGAAGCGGTTGGACAGCGCTTCGCCTTCACCTTGCGGGCGCGTGACAAAGCATTTCTGGTTGGCGCGGATGGTCAGCCGGATCACCTCGGCCGGAATGGCGAGGAAATCCTCTTCGAACTCGCCCATCAGCACGACAGGCCATTCGACGAGACCGGACACTTCCTCCAACAGCCCTTCATCCTCGACCAAATCGAGCCCATTGGCGAAAGCGAGGTTGCGGGCGTCGGCAAGGATGATCTCCTTGCGCCGGTCGGCGTCGAGCACGACCTTTGCCGCTTCCAGCTTGCTCACATAATCGTCGAAGCGGCGTACGGTGATTTCGCCCGGTGCCAGGAAGCGGTGGCCGTAGGTGATGTTGCCGGAGCGGATGCCGTCGATCTCGAAATCGACCACGACCGGCTCCTCGGTTTCCGGGCCGAAGGTGCACAGGATCGATTGCAGCGGCCGCACCCAGCGCAGCGAGCCTGGCTTGGCCGAGGCGGGCCCCCAGCGCATCGATTTCGGCCAGGGGAAATTGCGAATAATGCCCGGGACCAGTTCCGCGATGATCTCTTCGGCCGCCCTGCCCGGCTTCGAAATGTGGGCGACATAGAAGTCGCCCTTCTTCGGGTCGGAATGGACATGCGCCTCGGCGACCGAGGACAGCCCCGCCTTGCGCAGGAACCCCTGGACCGCCTGCTCGGGCGCCGTCGTCGATGGTCCCTTGATCTCTTCGCGGATGTCCTTCGAGCGCGCCGTCAGGCCCCTGATGTCGAGCGTCAGGCGCCGCGGCGTCCAGTATTCGCGCGCCGCCTCATAGGTCAGCCCCGCCTCGACCAGACCGTCGGTCAGCATCTTCTTGAGATCACCCGCCGCCTTGCGCTGCATGCGGGCGGGGATTTCCTCGGAGCGAAGTTCTAGAAGCAGGTCAGGCATAGGGTCAGCTCATGCGGGAGAGTGGTCCGGGCGGGGCATAGCAACTCGGCTGGCCGCTGTCACCCTTTCCGGAAATTTTGGCTGCCCTGTCGGGACGCGGCACCCCAGTCCGTCCTTGGATCAAAGATTTCCATGAACCGAACGCAGCGCTGAAGCGACCCACGCTCAGGCAGGGAACTATTGGCTGAACGACCATGAAAACGGCATCCAGACTTCTGCAGATCCTCGCGCTCAGCGCCTGCTTCACCGCGCAGGTCCATGGCGCCTTCTCGATGCCGGGTGTTCGGCAGGCATTGCGGACAATGGCTGGCCCGAGCGGCCAGATCCTGTCACCGATCAACGCTTCCCTCGAAACGATGAGGTCTGCCTGAAGCTCAGGCAGCCAATCCACCCGCCTGCGTCTTCAAAAACGCCTCGCCGCAGGCCTTCGCCAGATTGCGCACCCGCAGGATGTAGCTCTGCCGCTCGGTGACCGAGATCACGCCGCGCGCGTCGAGCAGGTTGAAGACATGGCTGGCCTTGATGCACTGGTCGTAGGCCGGAAAGACCATCTTGTGCATCGGCAGATTGTCGTTCGACGCCGGCGCTCCGGCCTCGAGCAGTGCCTTGCACTCAGCCTCGGCGTCTTCGAAATGCCTAAGCAGCATCGCCGTGTTGGCGTATTCGAAATTGTGGCGCGAATATTCCTGCTCGGCCTGCAGGAAGACATCGCCATAGGTCACCTTGTCGGCACCCTCACGGCCGTTGAAGTTGAGATCGTAGACATTGTCGACGCCCTGCACATACATGGCCAGCCGCTCCAGCCCGTAGGTCAGTTCGCCCGCCACCGGCGCGCATTCGATGCCGCAGACCTGCTGGAAATAGGTGAACTGCGAGACTTCCATGCCGTCGCACCAGCATTCCCAGCCAAGCCCCCAGGCGCCCAACGTCGGGCTCTCCCAGTCGTCCTCGACAAAGCGGATGTCATGCAGCAGAGGATCGACGCCGATCGCCGCCAGTGAGCCGAGATAGAGCTCCTGCAGGTTCGGCGGGTTCGGCTTCAGGATCACCTGGTACTGGTAATAATGCTGCAGCCGGTTCGGGTTCTCGCCATAGCGGCCATCCTTGGGGCGGCGCGAGGGCTGGACATAGGCGGCGTTCCAGCGACGCGGCCCGAGCGCGCGCAGCGTCGTTGCCGGGTGAAAGGTGCCGGCGCCGACCTCCATGTCGTAGGGCTGGAGGATGACGCAACCATAGGCCGCCCAGTAATTGTGCAAGGTCAGGATCAGCCCCTGGAACGAGCGGCTGGGGTGCATATGGGCAGGGATTTCAATCGTCACGGGTGGCCTCGACAGCAAAGGCTAGCTTGCCGGCACGTCCTAGAGACACGGCGGCGAAGCGTCAAGCAAGGGCACGCCGGATGCGAGCCTCCATGGGTATGCCGCGCGGTGTTGAAGGTTTGCCGAGGGCTGGCCCATTGCCGACCTCGGGGGCCTGAGGTCTGTTCGTTCCTACAGTCCACATCAACGACGATAGGTCCAGCCATGCCGAGTTCCATCATCGTCCGCCTGGTCACGCGACAGGATTTCGATCGGTGGCTGCCGCTGTGGGACGGTTACAACGCATTTTATGGCCGCTACGGCGAGACGGCGCTGGCGAGCGAAATCACGGCGATGACATGGTCGCGCTTCTTCGATGCCTATGAACCGGTCCATGCGCTGGTGGCCGAAAGCGAGGGAAAGCTCCTCGGCCTTGTGCACTATCTCTTTCACCGCAGCACGACGGCGATCGCCCCGAACTGTTATCTGCAGGATCTTTTCACCAAGGAGGCTTCGCGTGGCAAAGGCATAGGCCGGGCGCTGATCGAAGGCGTCTATGAGCGGGCGCAGGCCGCCGGCTCCGGGCGGGTGTATTGGCTGACGCACGAAACCAACCAGACCGCGATGAAGCTCTACGACAAGGTCGGCGAGCGCTCCGGCTTCGTCGTCTACCGGAGGCTATTCTAGGGTCTGCTGATATTCAGGTGATGCCGGCCTGACCTGAATCTCAACAGCCCTAGACTGGAAACGAAAACGGGGCTTCTAAAGAAGCCCCGTTCGCATTCAAACATCCGATCTCAGCCCTTCGGGACAGGCACCGGCTCGGGCTTGACCTTGGGTGTCTCCTGCGCCGTGTTGGATTCGATCGGCGGCAGGCCCTTCATCAGCTTCTGCTGCAAGGTGGCCAGCACGTCGGGATCGGGCTTGAGGTCGCGGGCCTGATTCCACTGGAAGGTGGCTTCCAGCTTGCGGCCGACGCGCCAGTAGGCGTCGCCGAGATGGTCGTTGAGAACCGGATCTTCCGGCTTCAGCGATACGGCGCGTTCCATCTCGCGCACCGCGTCATCGAAGCGGCCGAGGCGGAAATAGGCCCAGCCCAGGGAATCCACGATGTAACCGTCGCTCGGTCTGAGGTCGACGGCCTTCTGGATCATCGCCAGGCCTTCCTTCAGGTTGGTGTTCATGTCGACCCAGGAATAGCCGAGATAGTTCAGCACCTGCGGCTGGTCCGGCTGCAATTCCAGCGCCTTGCGGAAATTCGGTTCGGCCTTCGGCCATTCCTTCAGCCGCTCATAGGCGATGCCGCGCTGGTAGAAGATGTTCCAGTTGGCAGCGGTCGGCGTCTTCAGCGCCTCGACGGCCTTGTCGTAGAGGTTGGCGGCCGAGCGGAAATCCTCCTTCGAGGAATAGACCCCGCCAAGCGCCAGATAGGCGCGCATGTCGTTGGGATGAGCCTCGACGAAGGCCTTCAGATGAGTGATCGCCTCGTCATGGCGGTCGAGATCGGCAAGGTTGAGGCCAAGCTGCAGGTCCGAAAGCTCCTTCAGCGGCGAAGAATCGGGAATCCGCCGATAGAGCGCTATGGCACCCTCGCCGTCCTTCAGTTGCTCGGCGACGGCGGCGAGTTGCACGAGAGCCGCGTCGCTGTCGGGCCGCAGGGCGAGCGCATATTGCAGATAAAGGCGAACGAACGGCTCGCCGCCGCCCCGGTTGAGCGCGGTGGCAAGGTCGAGCAGGATTTCGGAAGCACCGTCGGACGGACCGGAAACGAAGGGCGCGATCTTGTCGCCCTTGCTGATCCTGTCGCGCAAGGCGACGATTTCGAGCTTACCCGGCGAAAACGCCTCGGCCTGGTCGAGCACCGAGATCGCCTTGGCCTTGTCGCCCTTGCGGGCCAGGAACGAAGCATAAGCCTGCGCGTTGCGCATCCAGGTTTCGGGCGCGGCACCGCCGGCGGCGGTATCCTGCATAGTCGCGGCGTAGATCGCCTCGGCCTTTTCGGGCATGTTGGAGGCATCGGCGATCAGGGCGCGGTGGAAGGATTTGAACAGGCCGAACCAGTCCGGGCCCTGAAGCTTGTCGATCGAAGCCATCGCGTCGCCGGCTTGGCCAGCACCCTGTTCGGCCCAGCCGGACATCACGCCGGAGATCAGCCGGTCAAGGTCGGATTCCAGTGACAGCTTCAGCCAGTACTGTGCCTTGGTGAAATCCTTCTTGTGGAAAGAATCGACGGCCAGCGCCAGGCGCGAGAAGCGCTCGACATCGGGCACTTCCTTGAGCTTGTCGGCATAGACCAGGGATTCGTCGAAGCGGCCTTGCGCGATCAGCGACAGCATCAGGCTCTGCTGCAGGCCGGTGTCGCTCGGATCGAAGGCCAGGGCCTGCTTGTAGTAAGCGATGGCGCTGTCGAGGTCGTTGTCGCCTTCGGCGATCCGGGCTGCCAGATAGGCGCCCGAGAACGACGAGATCTTGACCGGTTCGGTGGATTGCTTGGCATAGGCCGGCAAAGCCGAAATCGCCATGCCCGTCACAATTGCCAGCCTTGTCAGCCAGCGCGCACGTCCTTGCTGCATCGTATCCCTTTCAGCCAGGCGCCATCTCCGCGTCAGCGGGATCGACGTAGACTCGATCTTTCCGGGCAAAGCATGGCCTTTTTGGGGTCGCGCTTCAATCCGCCTGAAATTCACAATCGAGGCAGCCGATTAACAAACCATAGCTGAAGGTGATTTTCGACTGGGGAAAAGCCGGCGTCAAGGTCAGTCCTGCACGATGGGCCGCCGCACCTTCGTCTCGGCAAAGCCGCCGGCCGCAATCGCGCCGCACAGCTCGCTCCACTCGCAGCCGCCGCAAGCCTTGCGCACGCCACCAACGGAGAACGCCTGTCGCAGCCGCGCCAGGATTGCCGCGTCGAGATCGAGGCGGACGCCGGGCTGGATTGGCAGGGCCAAAACATCCCCGACATCGCGTGCGGCAAGCCGGTCCCGTTCGACGACGCTCTCGTTGCGGCAATGCGGCTCCGGCCCGTCGAGCAAAGGCGCGCAGATGTCGTCAGGACCGGAAACGAGGAGGATGTCCTCGCCCCCGCTCAGGCGCTCCGCGATCACGTCATAATTAACGGTGAAGGCGGGGCTGTATCCCTTGCCCACATAGGTGAGCAGGCAAAGGAGATGATGGGCGCGCAGCCTGATCGTCACGGATTGGCCGGCTTCGCCTTGCCGCCGCGAAGTGCCATCAGAGTCGCCGCACCAAGCGCCGACTTCAGCAAGCCGCCGACAATAAAGGGCAGGAAGCCGAAGGTGATGGCCTTCTCAGTGCCGATCATGACGGCAAGCCATGCGGTACCGAGCACCAGGCAGGCAAGATTGCCGAGCAGCATGGCGGCAAAGGCAAGCACCACCCTGTTGCCGTTCCAGCCGCGTTCGGCCAGCCAGCCGACCAGGGCGCCGGTGATCGGGAAGGCGAAGAGATAGCCGCCGGTCGGCCCGACGAAATGCGCGACGCCGGCGGCACCTCCAGCCAGCACCGGAAAGCCGGCAGCGCCCTCGACAAGCCATGCCGCGATAGTGACCGCGCCAAGCCGCCAGCCATAGAGCGCACCGATCAGCGTCACCGCGAAGGTCTGCATGGTTACGGGAACCGGCACCATCGGCACTTCGATGTAGGAAGACAGCGCCAGGAACAGCGTGCCAAGCACGACGGCTCCGACCTGCCAGGCGAGCGAGCGGTCCTGAAGCCGAAGCGGGCTGAAGGACGGCTTGCGGGGCGTGAATGCGATGTCTGTCATGAGGGTCCCTTCGGTCGATTTGAAATTATAGATAATTTCTATTTTCGATCTATTATCGAATCCACATTTCTCGCGACATAGCAAGCCTTCCCACGACAAAGAGCGTCTGAACTGCGTCGCGATGTGCTTCAGGCCATTGCTTTGTGGATGTCGCCCCAAATTGAGGGCCACTTTTGGGTGACAGGCATCAACCAACGATCGCGAAGGCTTCACGCGTCGCGCCGGACGCCGTCTTGACCGGCTTGCGGCCAATCCACTGGACATGCCGACCCAATGTCGCCGCGGCCGATTCGGTATTTCCCTGCCGCAAGGCGGTCAGGATCGCCCGATGGTCCTGATCGGTACGCGTTTCCCACTCCGATCGCCATGCCGCGAAAAGGAAGCGGGCGCTGGCCGCATGCAGATCGTCGATGGTGGCGAGCAGGCGCGGCATGCCGCACGGCGCCAGGATCAGCCGGTGAAAGTCGCGGTTGGCTTCCTCCCAGGATCGGACGTCGCGGGACTTGTCGCCTGCCTTGGTCGCCTCCTCGGCGAGATCGAGAATGGCTGACGTCAGATGCGGCGCGGCGTGGCGCAGCGCCAGCACTTCGAGGGCGGCCCGCATTTCGGCGACCTCCTTGACCTCGCCGAGATCAAAAGCCGCGACGCGCACGCCGCGGCGCGGTTCGCTGACGGCCAGGCCTTGCGCCTCCAGACGGCGGAAGGCCTCGCGCACCGGAACATGGCTGGTGTTGAATTCCTCGGCGACATGATCCTGGCGCAGCCGCGCTCCAGGCTCGATCGCGCCCGAGATGATGCGGTCCGCCAGCGCCTTGCTGATGCGCACCGCGATGGTGTCGTCCGTGCCCTTTGCCATGTTTTATAGATATTTGCGGCAAGGCACCTTGTCGAGACGGCGAAGCCGTGTTCGCCAAGGTTCTCCCCAGTACAAAGCGAGGGGAAATTCGGCGAAAGGTCGGCCTTCTCAGTTCACCCGGCTGATGCAGAAATCGATGACGTCGATCAGCGCCGATTTCTGCGGCGTTTCTTCGAGCGGCGCCAGAGCGTCGCGGGCGATCTCGCCGAAATGACGGGCGCGGCCGATCGTGTCGGCGATGGCGCCGTGACGAGTCATCAGGCCGATCGCCTTTTCCAGACCCGCGTCGTCGACGACATTGTCCTCGATGGCGCGCTTCCAGAAGGTGCGCTCGGCCTTGGTGCCGCGCCGGTAGGCGAGGATGACCGGCAGGGTCACCTTGCCCTCCCGGAAATCGTCGCCGACATTCTTGCCCAAATCCTTGCTGGTGCCGCCATAATCCAGCGCATCGTCGATGAGCTGGAAGGCGAGCCCGAGATTCATGCCGTAAGAGCGCAGTGCAGCGCGATCATTACGCGTTGCCTGGGCGATGACCGGTCCAACTTCGGCGGCGGCCGAAAACAGCGCGGCTGTCTTGGCCTTGATGACGGCGAAGTGCTCGTCCTCGGTGGTTTCAAGGTTCTTGGCGGCGGCGAGCTGCATGACCTCGCCCTCGGCGATGATCGAGGCGGCGCTCGACAGGATGTCGAGCGCTTCGAGCGAGCCGACATCGACCATCATGCGGAAGGCCTGGCCAAGCAGGAAATCGCCGACCAGCACGCTTGCCTGGTTGCCCCAGATCATGCGGGCGGTCTTCTTGCCACGGCGCATGCCGCTCTCGTCGACGACGTCGTCGTGCAGCAAAGTCGCGGTGTGCATGAACTCGACCGAGGTGGCGAGTTTGACATGGCCTTCGCCGGCATAGCCGAACATCTGCGCGGCGGCGAGCGTCAGCATCGGCCTGAGCCGCTTGCCACCGGACGAGATCAGATGGTTGGCGACCTCCGGAATCATCTCGACGTCGGAGCCGGCCTTGGACAGGATCAATTCGTTGACGCGTCCCATATCGGCCGCCGTCAGATCGATCAGATCCTTGATGGAGGCGGGCTCCCGCTTCCCGTTTTCGATGTTGAGAACGACACCCACGACAATCACTCCCGTCTTGTTGTAACGCGTGCGACGGCACCCTTAATCCCTATCCAGACTCTAGGGCGGCGGACACGGCCACGGCAAGTGGCGAATTGGCGCGGCGCCGGCGACAGCCTGTCAACCGGCACGGGAGGGAGCGAGGCTCCGCCACGGAAATCCCCTGCCCGTTTACATCAATGACGCAAACTGCGAGTTTCATATGATGATAGAACTTGTCCGTACCAACGATGCCGTGATCATCTCCTTCGTCGAATCGCTGATGCGCGACGCCGGTATCGCCTGCTTTGTCGCCGATCAGAATATGAGCATTCTCGAAGGGTCGATCGGTCTTTTGCAGAAGCGCGTCATGGTCGACGCCGACCAGGCCGATGCCGCACGTCGCATCCTCAGGGATGCCGGCATCGCCAACGAGATCCGCACAAAATAATGTCGGCCGCGCCAGCCGCCCCTGCCCTTGACACCCTTGGCCCGGACACGCCGGCCCATACGGTCGATGCCTTCCATCGCGGCCGGTTCTGGCTGGTGCAGCCCAAGCATGGCGGCCATCGCGCCGGCATGGATGCGATGATGCTTGCGGCGTCGGTGCCGTCCGTCTTTGGCGGACGTCTCGCCGATTTCGGCGCCGGCGCCGGCGCTGCCGGCCTGGCGGTGCTGTCGCGCTGCCCGGCTGCCCAGGCCGTTCTGGTCGAACGCGCGCCGGAAATGGCCGCCTTCGCATCGGCCACCCTTGCTCACCCCGGCAATGCGCATCTCAGCGATCGCGCATCCGTGCTCGTCGCCGACGTCACGGTTTCAGGCCGGGCCCGGGTGGCGGTCGGTCTGGCCGACAATGATTTCGACTTCGTCATCATGAACCCGCCCTTCAACGCCGCCCGGGACCGCGCCACGCCGGACCGGCTGCGAAAGGAAGCCCATGTCATGGAGGACGGGCTGTTCGAAAGCTGGATCCGCAGTGCGGCGGCGGTGGTCAGGCCGCGCGGCGGGCTTGCCGTCATCGCGCGTCCCGAACAGCTCGGCGCCATTCTCGACGCGATGTCGGGCCGTTTCGGCGATGCCGAGATGCTGGCCGTGCACCCTCGCCCCGACGCAGCGGCGATCCGTATCATCGTGCGGGCAGCGCTCGGTGCGCGGGGAAAGCTCGCCATCCGTCCGCCTTTGATGCTGCACGCGCAATCGGGCAACGGCCCCGACGAGCGAAGCGAAATGATTGCCAACGGTCTCGCCTCGCTGTTTGGAGATTGAGCTATTCTTGGCCGCCGCATTGCCGTTGGCCGGGAAATCCCTACATGCCTGCAACCGATCGACCGGAGACCACGCCCTCGTGAAACGCCTTTTCAACCGCCTGCTGCCGAAATCCTGGCGCTCCACCGTCGTCACCATTCCGGTCATCCGGCTGCATGGCACGATCATGGCCGGCGGTCAGTTCCGGCAGAATCTGTCGCTGGCCTCGACGGCCGGCCTCATCGAAAAGGCGTTTTCCTTCGATGCGCCGGCGGTCGCCATCTCGATCAATTCGCCCGGCGGCTCGCCGGTGCAGTCGCGGCTGATCTTCAAGCGCATCCGCGACCTGGCGGTTGAAAAGAACAAAAAGGTGCTGATCTTCGTCGAGGATGTCGCGGCCTCGGGCGGCTACATGATCGCGGTCGCCGGCGACGAGATTTTTGCCGATCCTTCCTCCATCGTCGGCTCCATCGGCGTGGTCTCGGCCTCGTTCGGCTTTCCCGAACTGATGAAGAAGATCGGCGTCGAACGCCGTGTCCACACCGCCGGCCAGAACAAGGCGGTGCTCGATCCGTTCAAGCCCGAGAAGAAGGAGGACGTCGAGCGGCTGAAGGCGCTGCAGCTAGAGGTGCATGAAACCTTCATCGATCTGGTCAAGGAGCGGCGCGGCACGAAGCTGAAGGACGATCCAGATCTGTTCACCGGCCTGTTCTGGACCGGCAAGAAGGGTCTGGAGCTCGGCCTCGTCGATGCGCTCGGCGACATGCGCACGGTGCTGAAGACCCGGTTCGGCGCGAAGACCCAGCTCAGGCTGATCACCGCGCCGCGCGGTTTCCTCGGCCGTTTCGGCCTGTTCGGCTCGAGCAAGGGCTTTTCAGCGCCCGATATCGCCGCCGCTGCCGCCAGCGGCGTCATCGATGCGGCGGAAGAGCGCGCATTGTGGGCTCGCTTCGGGCTTTGAAAACCGCGCAAAAGCGTCTAGCATGAAGGTTTGAAGTCCTATGCATGCCGTTTTCCCAACACCGGACACAGTTTTGGGCGACATGCATCAACCGACCCGACCGGCCGCCTTCGCCGGCCCAGCGTGGTAGGAGTTGTGACATGCCGCAGATCATCTTCTTCGCCGTCGTTGGCGCCGCCGCCTATTTCGGCTACCGCACCTTCATCCGGGAAGCGGAGCGTGTGACGGCCAAGGTACGGCGCACCGAAAAGCAGGCGGCCAATGGCGCGATGGGAACGCTGGTCAAGGACCCGAAGACCGGCGAATACCGGCTGGCCAAGGACTGAGCATCATCCCCCATACGACTGACGCCGTGGACACCGAGATCGGTTCGCGCACCTGGCACGCGCACGCCAAGATCAATCTGGCGCTGCATGTCACCGGCAGGCGTGCTGACGGCTATCACCTGATCGAAAGCCTGGCGGTGTTCACGCGCTTCGGCGACAGGGTCGAGATCGCGCTCGCCGATAGCGACGATTTCGCCGTGTCCGGCCGCTACGCGCCAGCGGTTCCCCTCGACGCCAGCAATCTTGTGCTCAAGGCGCGCGATGCCTTGCGGCGAGAGGTTGGCTCCGGGCGAACTCCGCCCGTCTCGATAAAGCTGGAAAAGAACCTGCCGGTTGCCTCCGGCGTCGGCGGCGGGTCGAGCGATGCGGCGGCCGTGTTGCGCGGACTGGCGCAGGCATGGGCCCCGGACATGGACGACGCCGGCCTGGCGCGGATCGGCCTTTCGCTTGGCGCCGACGTGCCGATGTGTCTGGCGGCAAAGCCGCTGGTGGCGCGCGGCATTGGTGACGAGCTGTCGATGGTGCCGGACTTTTCGGCGCTGGGACTGGTGCTGGTCAATCCGGGCACGCCGGTCTCGACGGCGGATGTCTTCGCGGCCCTGTCACGCCGCGACAACGAGCCCCTGCCGCCGCTGCCGCGCAGCATCGATTTTCATAGCCTGCGCAACTGGCTGGAGATTACCCGCAATGATCTGGAGCCAGTTGCGCTTGCGCTGCAGCCCGCCATAGGCCGCGCGCTGTCATGGCTTGATAAGGCCGGATCAGGCTTTTCACGCATGTCGGGATCAGGCGCGACCTGTTTCGGCCTGTTCGAGACCGGCAATGTCGCCAAGCGCGCGGCGGCCGAAATCCGCAGCCGCCAGCCCGACTGGTTCGTCGCGGCGACGCGCAGCATGTCATCGGAGGCTGAGTGAAATGGCTGGGATCAACGAGAGCCGTTCGTTCGTTCCGGTGCGTATCGCGGTGCTGACGGTTTCGGACACGCGCAGCCTTGCCGACGACAAATCCGGCCAGACGCTGGCCAACCGCATCACCGAGGCCGGCCACATACTGGCCGCCCGCGATATCGTCACCGACGACCGCGACAAAATCCGCCATACGGTGCTGGCGTGGTCGCGCGACAAGGCCATCGATGTCGTCATCACCACCGGCGGCACCGGCTTTACCGGGCGCGACGTGACGCCGGAGGCGCTGGAGCCGATCTTCGAAAAGCGCATGGATGGCTTTTCCGAAGTGTTCCACCGCATTTCCTACGACAAGATCGGCACGTCGACGATCCAGAGCCGGGCAACCGGCGGCGTCGTCAACGCCACTTTCGTCTTCGTGCTGCCGGGCTCGCCCGGCGCCTGCAAGGATGCCTGGGACGGCATCCTCAAGGCGCAGCTCGACTACCGCCACATGCCCTGCAACTTCGTCGAGATCATGCCGCGCCTGGACGAGCATCTGCGGCGCGGGAAGTAATACGCGGAATTGCGCTTCCAACAGTCCGCCCTCAGCGGATGACTGGTTCACCATGAAAGCGCCGGCGCGAGGGGCGTGAGACGCCGAAGCCGACTTCCATCATCAGCCTCGGCGTGCGCGCCGGCACGGTGCCCATGTGGAAGCCGAACGGATCCTCGACGAAGCCGAGGCCGGCTTCGCCGGTCAGCGTTACCGGACTTTGCTCGCCATAGACGTCCAGCACCTCCTGGGCGGGATGGCCGACCAACAGGGTGAGCTGGTGCTTGATGGCGCGGCGCCTGTGGCTGCCCCTGACATAGACATGCGGCCCGGTGTCGGCGTCGACCGGCTTGAGGTAGAAGAAGAACTTCAGCATGCGCCAGTCGTCGAGGTCGAAGTGATACTTGCCGAGCGAGGCAAGGTTCTTGTCGGCGTCCGAGGCTTCGCCGGTCGGAAAGCTCCACCAGACGCGTGTCGTGATCAGTTTCGCCTGAGCGCCGAGATAGTGCGCGGCGATGTCGAGAAGCAGCGGATCGCGCTGTATGGCGAGTGCGGCCGGGCAGTCGAGGATGCGCTCGAAATAGTGCCCGCTGAGCAGAGAGCGGCCCAGGCGTTTCTCGGCCTGGGCATGCTCGCCCGGCATGAATTCGAGACGGCGGTCGAAATTGCCGAAGCAAGGCGTGCGCCCCGCGAAATCCGCGATCTCTTCATGGATCGCCGGCGGCAGGACCAGGCCTGAAAACAGGCCGTCGGAACGCAAAGCATCGACCACCGCCGCCCGCGCGACACCGGAAAACATCGTATCCCCGACATTGTCGGCAGGACGCGCGCGCTTTGCGCCCAGCCAATGCATCCGGCGCCCAGGCATGGTGCGCGCGAGCATGAACATCGGCAACCAGGCAGGGTTTTCGCGCAGGTCCGTGAGATAGGTCGGAATGCGCACGGCAATGCGCCGCAGCAGGCTGCCGTTGCGCGCAATGGCCTCGAGACTGGCGGCTCCGGATTCGTCAGGCGTTGAAAGGGTCATCGGGTCCTCTTCCATGAGGGTGACACCGATGCCGCATCGGTGCCCACCACTCGCATGACCCAAACCCAATTCACCCACCTCGGGAAGGCTAACCTCGCGTCAGATTTTGTGCAATGCACAATAAACAGAGCAGGTGCAAAAAATCACTTCGGCGCCCGGGGCTGCTGCTTGGGCGGCGCCACCCAGATCTCGGCTTCGAGCTTCTTCGTCGCCAGGCCACGCGCCAGCGCCTCGGCGCTGCCGGCGTTTTTCGACAGGGACGCCGCCTGGCGCTTGCTGATCACCAGCCCGTCGGCGAGCGCGCGGTTTCCCGAAAAGACCCGGGCGAGGAACGGCGCGCGGCTGCCGCGCGCGCGAGAAAACCGTGCCGCCATGGTTTGCCTCGCCGTGTGGGCGACGACCGCGTCGATCCAGCCCTCCACCAGCCGCGCGCCCGGCTCCAGCAACAGCAGCCAATCGCCCTTGGCCTGCCTTATCCCGGCGGCGATGCCGCCGCTTGCTACGTAGTGGCAGCCAGCATGCTCGGCGACATGATGCGTCTGGTCGGTGGAGCCGGTGTCGCAGACGATGACGTCGCGCACCACGCCCTCCACCGCGCCGCCGATCAGCGAGCCGAGCGTACGGGCGAGAGCCTCCTCGTCATTGCGGGTTTCGATGAGAACACTGAGCATATTTAGCCGAATAGCGGAAAGCCGCGCACAGCGCCAGTTTTTGCGGCGCAGCATAAAAAGTTCTTGCTTTGTTCTCATCGGCAAAATAGGAATAATTTCATGAGCAGAGCGATTCGAAACAACATGGACAGTCCCTGGGAGCGGGCCAAGATGGAACCGATCGTGCGCGCCGACATTGCAGCCTTCGGGGCAGGGCGAGCCGAAATGGCCAATGCGATGATCGAGCAGAGTGGCATGCGCATCCGTCCGGACCGCAACCGCGGACGGTCGGCGGGCATCAATCCGTCCGGCCGCTTCGAACCGGTCAGCCGGCATGTGTTCGACGATGGCTGGAGTTCGCTGGAGGAACTGCCGCCGTTCAAGACCGAGGTGCAGGTGGAGAAGCCGCGCACCATCATCACCCGCAACGAATCGCCCGACATCTCCTTCGACCGGTCGATCAACCCCTATCGCGGCTGTGAACATGGCTGCGTCTATTGTTTCGCGCGGCCGACGCATGCGTTCATGGGCCTGTCGCCGGGGCTGGATTTCGAATCCAAGCTGTTCGCCAAGCCGGATGCGGCGCGGCTGCTTGACAAGGAACTTTCGAAGGACGGCTACCAGCCGCGCACCATCGCCATCGGCACCAACACCGATCCCTACCAGCCGATCGAGAAACAGTACCGGATCATGCGCGAGATCCTGGAAGTGCTGGAAGCGCGCGGCCATCCGGTCGGCATCGTCACCAAATCCGCTCTGGTGACGCGCGACATCGACATATTGTCGCGCATGGCCGAACGCGGGCTGGCCAAGGTGGCGCTGTCGGTGACGACAATGGACCGCATACTGGCCAGGACGATGGAGCCCCGCGCGTCGACGCCGACCAAGCGGCTCGAAGCGATCCGGCAGCTTTCTGACGCCGGCATTCCGGCTTCGGTCATGGTGGCGCCGATCATCCCCGGCCTCACCGACCAGGAGATGGAGCGGATCCTCGATTCGGCGTACGCCGCCGGTGCGCGCGAGGCAGGTTACGTCGTGCTGCGTCTGCCGCTGGAGGTCAGCCCGATCTTCAAGGACTGGCTGCTGCGCCACTATCCCGACCGTTACCGCCACGTGATGTCGCTGATCCGCTCGATGCGCGACGGCAAGGATTACGATTCGGAATGGGGCAAGCGCATGAAGGGCGCTGGACCCTACGCCTGGCAGATCGGCCGCCGCTTCGAAATCACCGCCAAACGGCTTGGCCTCAATACCGAACGGCGCACGCTGCGCACCGACCAGTTCGTCGCCGCCGGAAAGGACCAGGAGCAGCTGATGCTGCTGTGAGACTGCAATTCGCCGCGGCGGTTTGAGCTGCCACGGCGCACAAAATCCCGTCCGGCCTGCCCCGGCCTGCAGACGGTGCCCTCCCGGTCCGGCGCCCCACCCGACCCGGAGGGACTTGCGGAGAATCGGAGCCGATGCGAACCTCGCCGCAACATGGCTCGCGCGCGTTCCGATTCTCCGCTTCTCTTCGAAATCGTCGAGAAACCCGATTTCTCCTTCGAAACGAAGGCGATGGCGGATGGGCTTTGGCCGGTCGCCGGGATGGACGAGGCTGGCCGAGGGCCGCTGGCTGGACCGGTGGTCGCGGCAGCGGTGGTGCTCGACCCAGCCAACATCCCCGAAGGCCTCGACGATTCCAAACGGCTCAGCCATTTGCAGCGTGAGGCGCTGTTCCTGCGCATCCTCGGCTCCGCGCAAGCGGTCTCGATGGCCTCGATCAGCGCCGAGGGCATCGACGGCAGCAACATCCTCAAGGCGAGCCTCGAGGCGATGCGCCGCGCTCTGGTCGGGCTGTCGGTTCGACCGAAGCTCGCGCTTGCCGACGGACGCGACGTGCCGCCTGGATTACCCTGCGACGGACGCGCCTTGATCAAGGGCGACCAGCGCTCGCAATCGATCGCCGCCGCCTCGATCGTCGCCAAGGTGATGCGCGACCGCATGATGTGCGGCTGCGGCAGCCACCACGACCGCTACGGCTTCGAGGTCCATATGGGCTACGCCACGGCCCGCCACCGCACGGCGATCGAGGCGCATGGCCCGGTTGCACGGCTGCACCGCGTGTCGTTCGCGCCGTTCAGACTGGGCGGGGCGGAAGTGACCGAAGAAGAGAGCTTCGCAGAGCTCGATTGAGCAAACTGGCCGAGTGGGCGATCTCCGCTCTCGTTCGGAGATCGATAGCGTTGACCTCAGCGCTGAAACAAAAAAGCCGCCAGGTTGCCCCGGCGGCTTTCTGATTTCCAAATGTTGTCAGCCTAGTTCAGCTTGGCCTTCACATCCGCGAGCGAAGCCTTGAACAGGTCGGCTCCGGCCTTGACGTCGACCTTGGCGGCGAGCAGCGCGCGGGCGGCTTCGACGGCGATGTCGACGGCACTGGCGCGCACCTCGGCGACCGCGTCACGCTCGGCCTGACCGATCTTCTGCTCGGCAAGTGCCGTGCGCCGGGCAACATAGTCTTCGGTCTTCTTGTGCGCTTCGGTGGCGAGCATTTCGGCCTCGCGCTTGGCGGCCGCGACGATGTCGGCAGCCTCCTGCTCGGCTTCCTTGCGCTTCTTCTTGTACTGGCCGAGCAGTTGCTGGGCCTCGTCGCGCAGTTTGCGGGCCTCATCGAGTTCGCTGCTGATCCTGGCAGCGCGGGCGTCGAGCGCCTTGGCGATCAGGCCGGGCACCTTGATGTAGATGGCGACGCCCAGGAAGATGATCAGGGCAATCGTGGCCCAAAGCGTTGCGAGAGATGTAGCGTCCATGATGCGCTCCTCACCGGGCCACGGATTTGACCGCGGCCGCGATCTCGGCCTTGCTGGCCTTGCCGCCGACCAGGGCCTCGACGATCGCCGAAGCAGTGTCCTCGGCAATGCTGCCGACTTCCTTCATGGCGTTGGCCTTGATGGAAGAAATGCGCGCCTCGGCTTCGCCAAGCTTCTCGTCGAGCGCGGCCTCGATCTTCTTGCGTGCGGTCTCGGCTTCCGCCTTGGCAGCATCGGCGGCCTGCTGGCCGATCGAGCTGGCGTTCTTCTTGGCGTCCGCCAGTTCCTGCTCGTAGGCAGCAACGGCGGCGTCGGCCTCGCCCTTCAACTTCGCTGCCTGATCGAGGTCCTGGCTGATGCGATCGTTGCGGACATCGATGATGCCGCCGACGCGCGGCACCACGACCCGCTTCAGGAAGAGGTAGAACAGCCCAAAAGTGATCGCCAGCCATAGAAGCTGCGACGGGAAAGTCGCAGGATCGAAGGGCGGAAATGCGCCATGCGCTTCGGCAGGCACGCCGGTACCGGAGTGCGTATCGGCTCCGGTCGCAGCATGGCTGGTATCGGCTGATGGCGCGGACTCTTGCGCGAAGGCAGATGTCACGAACATGGACTATCCCCAGATATCAGGCCCGCCGCTCGCGCGGCCGGCCTGTCCAATCTTCCCAAAGCCTGGCTCAGCCGAACAGGGCCAGCAGCGCGATGAGAAGCGAGAAGATGCCCAGAGCTTCGGTCACGGCGAAGCCGAAGATCAGGCGGCCGAACTGGCCATCAGCAGCCGACGGGTTGCGCAGCGCGCCCGACAGGTAGCTGCCGAAGATGTTGCCCAGGCCAATGCCTGCGCCACCCATGCCCAGGCAAGCGATGCCGGCGCCGATGTACTTTGCTGCTTCTGCGTCCATTTGTTCAACTCCTTTGGATCTGAAATTCCGTTGCGTTTCCATCCGGCGCCGACGTCGTTGGGCCGGAAACTTTTCCTCAATGCCCGGGATGCAGGGCGTCGTTGAGATACATGCAGGTCAACACCGCGAAGACGTAGGCCTGCAGGAAGGCGACCAGCAATTCAAGCGCCGTCAGCGCCACCGCCATGGCCAGCGGCAGGACCGAGCCCGCGACGCCGACCGCGCCGAGAGCGGATAGGCTGACGACGAAGCCCGAAAACACCTTCAGCGTGATGTGACCGGCAAGCATGTTGGCGAACAGACGAACCGAGAGGCTGACCGGCCGCGAGACGAAGGAGATGACTTCGATCAGCACCACCAGCGGCAGCAAGAACACCGGCACGCCATGCGGCACGAAGAGTTTCAGGAAGCCGAGACCGTGCTTCATGAAGCCATAGACCACCACGGTTCCGATCACCAAGGCGGCGAGGCCGAAGGTGACGATGATGTGGCTGGTGACGGTGAAGAAATAGGGGAACAGGCCGAGCAGATTGGCGACCAGCACGAACATGAACAGCGAGAACACGAAGGGGAAGAACTTCATGCCCTGCGTGCCGGCGGCATCGCGCAGCATGTTGCCGACGAATTCATAGGCCATCTCGGAGATCGACTGCAGGCGGCCGGGAACCAGGCTGCGGCTCGATGTCGTGAGGAACAGGAACGCGGCGGCGACGACCACGGTCGCGACCATGAACAATGCCGAATTCGTGAAGGACAGGTCGTAGCCGCCGATGTTAATCGGAACCAGCTTGATGATATGGAACTGGTGGATCGGATCGACCTTGTCAGCTGCCACGTTCTAACCCCGTCAATGCCGCGTACGGCCAAATTACCATTGCCGCACGAGGGCGGCTATTTCCGAATGCCGCCTGAAGGGCGGTCATTTGCTGTCGTCCCGGCCAGAGCGCGATTTATCGCCCTGTCCGAATTCTGCCACAACGCCCGCTGAACGCATGACATTGAGCACGCCGGCGCCAAAACCAAGCAGCAGGAAAACGATCAGACCCCACGGCGATGTCCCCGCCATACGGTCGATGATCCAGCCGATGCCGGCGCCCACCACCACACCAGCGATAAATTCACTGGAGAGTTTGACCGCCTGGCCATAACCGGCCGCACTGCCCGCTTTCGCGTCGTCTTTCCCCTCGAGCCGGTTCGGCCGCCTTGTCGCAAGCGATGCTTCAAGTTCACGCCGACGTCGCTCAAGATCGTCGTCGCGGATGCCGGTTTCATGCTGCTTGCCGCGGCCGGTTTCTCCGGTTCCGTCTGGCCCATTTTTGTCGGCCATCGCAACCCCCCTGCCCGGTCAGACCGTCACCGTCCGTCCGCTTCTAAAGTCGCCGGCAACATAGTTAGAGGGTTTGCGCCCGTCAAGCCACGGGCGGAAGATCATTGCCATGTATTTTAGGCAATAAAATCAACAAATTAGAGAGGTGCGACATCGTGCCCGTCGCGATGATGTGGATGCGCCGCACGAATCCCCCCGGCAACGGCTCCCTGATCGAGCCTGTGGCCGGCGAAAAAGACCATCGGCCGGCGAGCCCTCAGCTCCAGCCGCCGCCATAGGTGCGGTAGAAGATATGCAGGCCGATCTTCGTCATCTTCTGCATGGTGCGCGCCCAGCCCGGATGGACATATTGGGCATAGTAGTGGGTCGACGATCCGACCTCGGGAATGAATATCTTGCCGGCGGTGACGGCCATGGCGATATCCTGCGCGGTCTTGTAAGCGGCAGGGCTGTCGATGCGCTTTCTCCTGCCGTCGCAGGCGAAGGAGAACTGGCAGCGGTTGAACCAGCTGTCATTCTGGTAGACCACGCCGCAGATCGAATTGGGATAGGCCGGATTGCGCACGCGGTTGAGGATGACCTGGGCAACGGCGGCCTGGCCGCGCACGGATTCGCTCCTGGCCTCGAAATAGATGCCATTGGCCAGGCATGCCTGTTCCTTGTTGGAGAAGACGCTGGCCGGAAGCGGGTTCTGGATCCACGAATGGTCGCCCTTGGCCATCGGCGGAATGAAGCGGCCGCTGTTAGGCTGCTCATCCTGAAGCAGGGCTTCGAAGGGCGAGGCCTTGGCATAGTCCGGCTCGGATTGCGCGTAGGCCGTCGCCAGAACATCCGGATGATCGTTGTTGACCAGGGCGGCAAGCATAGCCGGCACGCCGGGATCCGGCTTCTTGTCCTCACGCGCGTGGAATTCCGCGGCGATCTGGATTTCCTTGCCTTTGATCTGCGGCTTGGCGAAAGCCATCTTCAGGCCGCCGTCCATGCTCGGCCGCATCAAGGAAGAGGTCCGCTGGAAGATCGAACCGGCGTTGAAGTTTTTCGGCGGCGCAACGGGAGACACCTGGACGATGCGGCCTTTCTTGTCGGCGCGCACCACGCGGTCCTCGTCGGGCGAGCCACTGACCTTGCCGCCCTTGCCGCGAAACGACACGTTGCCGACGCCAGCCAGATGAATGCCCGATCCGGAGATCGAGCCGGTGACGTCGGAATCGACAAAGGGCATCTCGGCGGCATGGGTCGAACCGGCGACGGATCTCTCGACATAGGAATTCCAGCGCGCGGTCGGCGATTCGAGGCCGGAGACGAGACTGGTCATGTCCTGATAGGCGGCAACGGTCGGGAAGCCGATCCAGATGCCGAGGCCGATGATGAAAGGAGACACAAAATTGCGTTTCTTCTCACCGGCGGCGGCGACAAGCCGCTTCAAGACGCGTCGATGCACGGAACTCTCTCCAGGAACGCTACTGACCCCACTGGAGAGCAAAATGATGCATTAACCTTGATGGGACGTTAACGGGATCGATCGGGTTTTCTCAGTCGGCTCAAGGTCGTGGTTTCGAAGTCGGGCGGTTTTAGGGCCGGAGCGTTCAGGCGGGTCGCAGGAAGACCGGCCAGGCGATCAGCGCGCAGACGGCAGCCGACAGCCAGACACCGGACCAGGACCAGAGTTGCAGCAACCCCGGAATGGCCACCGGCACAAGGAAGAAGCCAACGAAGACAAGGTGTTAGCCAGGCTGAGCGCGGTTCCGACATGGCCGGCGCCGGCAAGCGTGGCAAGCTCGGTATAGGCGACACCATGCCAGGCGGAGACCGAGATGCCCGCGACAATCAACACCAAGGGAAGGACGGCGATCAGAAAGGACTGGCCGCCCGGCAATGCGGGGCTGGCCAGGACCATCAGCCAAAGCACAGAGAAGGCCAACCCGCTGAGCGCACCGCACGAGCGCAGAAACTGGCGACGGTTGCCATGGCGGTCGGTGAAGCGGCCGCTCCAGACGCGCATGACCATGGCGCCGATCTGCACGGCTGCGAGGCTCGCGCTGATCGCCGCTGTCCCCAGCCCGACGAAGTCGTGCAGGAACACCGATGCGAAAGTAAGCACCGCCACTTGCGGGAAGCAGAGCAGGCCGATGGCGGTGGCGATGCGCCAGACCTCGATGTTGCGCAGCGGCGCCGGTCCGGCCACGGCGGACGTAACGACGTGACCCGTCGTTGGCGGTTCGTGCAGCCAGCGCCAGGCAAACAGCGCGGAGAGAGCGGAGGCGCCGGCCAGCAGCGCGAACACCGCAGAAAAGCCGAAAGCAAGCGCAAGCGACGGCAGGACAAGCGCGCCGAGACCGCCGCCGAGTGGCACCGCCGTCTGCCTTATGCTCATGGCGAAACCGCGCTCGTTTTCCCGGAACCAGCCCATGATGGCGCGGCCGCTCGAGCCGTTGACGCTGCCGCCGAGCAGTCCGGTGAGGAGCAGGCTTGCCGACAGGAGCATGACATCGGGAACGCCCGACCTTGTCGGCACAACGAGCATGGCCATGGCAAGGAGCCAGGCCGCCGTCGCGCCAAGCCCGATCAGGAGCACGCGGCGATCGCCCCAGCGATCCGTGAGCAAGCCCCAGGGCAATTCGCTGAGCGCAACGCCCAAGCCGAGAAGGCCGAGTGCCAGGCCAAGTTCGGCATTGCTTAGGTGGTAGCCCTGACGCAGCACGACCGCCGTTGCCGGTATGCCGGAGAAGGTGGCCGAGAAACTGGCGTTGGCGGCGACACCGATGCCCAGGACCTTCCAGCGGTGGCCGGGGCTGAACACCCTTCCGGCAGGGCCGGCAGCACTGCCTCCCAGCAATTTCTGCGTGTCTTTGTCGGTGCAGTCGAGGATGGCGGACATGGTTTCATTCCCGTGACGGCCCAGTCGCCTGGACCTTGACGGCATTTCTCTAACGCCATAGGTTTATCCTTAAAATCAGGAAGTTTTTGACTATCAATCCTGAAAAGCAGGACGTTTTCCATGCAACGCGTGACCTTCGACCTCGACGTTCTCCGCAGTTTTGTCACCGGCATGGAGCTGGGCAGCTTTGCCAAGGCCGCCGACCGGCTTGGCCGGTCGACCTCGGCGGTCAGCGCGCAATTGAAGAAACTGGAAGAGCAGGCAGCGACGCCGATCTTCCGCAAATCGGGGCGTGGGCTGGCCTTGACCGAGGCCGGTGAGACTATGCTCGGCTATGCGCGGCGGCTGCTCGAACTAAATGACGAGGCGGCGGCGGCCATCCACGATGTCGAACTGGAGGGCTGGGTGCGGCTCGGCCTGCAGGAGGATTTCGGCGAGGCGGTGCTGCCGGACGTGCTCGGCCGCTTCGCCCGCGCCCACCCCAAGGTCAAGATCGAGGCCAGGATCGCGCGCAGCCACGAGCTTGCCGAAAGGGTGATGTCAGGCAGCCTCGACCTCGCTCTCGCCTGGCACAGCGGCCAGACGCTGCCCTACAGCGAGCATGTCGCCGATGTTCCAATGCGCTGGATCGGCCCGGCAAAGCGCATCGAGACCAGTTTGCGCGACGGAGAACCGCTGCCGCTGGTGGCGCTCGAGGCGCCATGCCTGTTGCGCACGGTGGCGACGGAAACGCTCGACCGCGCCGGGCTGCCCTGGCGCATGGCCTTCTCCAGCCCGAGCCTTGGCGGCATATGGGCGGCTGTCGCGGCGGGGCTGGGGCTGACGATCCGCACCGATATCGGCCTGCCGGCCAGCGTCAGTGCGATGACGCCAGAGATTGCCGGTCTGCCGGCGCTGCCCAAGATGGCGTTGTTCCTGCACCGCCGGGATGCCGAACCCGAGCCGGTGGCGGCCCGCCTCGCCGACATATTGCTGGAGGCGGCACGGCAGGCCTTGCCGGGCAATGCGCGGACTGTGGGCTTGCGTGCGGTCGCCTGATCGGACGAGTACCGACGCTCAGTTGCGCTTCTTGGCCCGGCCGGCGAACGGATTGTCCGAGGTGCGCAGCGCGATGCGGATCGGCACGCCTGGCATGTCGAAGGCTTCGCGCAGGCTGTTGGAGAGATAGCGCACATAGGATTGCGGCATCGCATCCGGCCGCGAGCACTGGACCACAAAGCCCGGCGGCCGCGTCTTGGCCTGGGTGACGTACTTGACCTTCAGCCGGCGCCCGGCAACGGCGGGCGGCGGGTGATGCGCCAGTATGGCTTCCAGCCAGCGGTTGAGCTTGCCAGTTGAGACGCGGCTGTTCCAGACCTTGTGGGTCCGCAATACCGCATCCATCAGCTTGTCGAGGCCGCGCCCGGTCTCGGCCGAGACCGGCACCGCCTGGATGCCGCGCACCTGCGGCAGCAGCCGCTCGGTCTTCTCGCGCAGTTCCGCCAGAAGCTCCTGCGGATGATCGATCAGGTCCCATTTGTTGAAGGCGATCACCGGCGCCCTGCCCTCGCGGATGATCAAATCGGCGATCTGCAGATCCTGCTTCTCGAAGGGAATGGTGGCATCGAGCACGATGATAACGATCTCGGCGAAACGAATGGCGCGCAAGCCGTCCTGCACCGACATCACTTCCAGCTTTTCGTGGATCCTGGCCTTGCGGCGCATGCCGGCCGTGTCGAACAGCTTCAGCCGACGGCCATGCCAATCCCAGTCGACGGAGATCGAATCGCGGGTGATGCCGGCTTCCGGTCCGGTCAAAAGCCGCTCCTCGCCGATCAGCGCATTGATCAGCGTCGACTTGCCGGCATTCGGGCGGCCGACGACAGCGATGCGCATCGGCTTGGTGTCGTCGTAGGTGTGCACATCCTCGGCGTCAGGGTCGGCAATGTCCTCGCCGATCAGCACCTCGGTGGCGGCGATCTCGTCGTCTTCGCCCTCTTCGTCTTCGCCGAAGGCGCGCGCCTCGCCGATCGCCGCGATCACAGCATCGCGCAGATCGGGCATGCCCTGGCCATGTTCGGCCGAAACCGGGATCGGTTCTCCCAGCCCGAGTTCCCAGGCCTCCAGCATGCCGCCCTGCGCGCCCTTGGCCTCGGCCTTGTTGGCGACCAGCACCACCGGCTTGCCGGACTTGCGCACGATCTCGGCGAAGGTCCTGTCGTCGGGCAGCAGGCCGGACTTGGCGTCGATGGTGAAGAAGATCAGGTCGGCTTCGTGGATAGCGATCTCGGTCTGCGCGCGCATGCGGCCGGGCAAGGTCGATGCGCCGGCGTCCTCGAAACCAGCTGTGTCGATGACATCGAAATGCAGATCGTAAAGCTTGGCGGCATGGACGCGACGGTCGCGGGTGACGCCCGGCGTGTCGTCGACAAGCGCCAGCTTCCTTCCCACCAGCCGATTGAAAAGGGTCGATTTGCCGACGTTAGGTCTGCCGATGATGGCGACTTTGAAGGTCATACGGTCCTACAATCATGCATGTCGTTGTCCCAAAACCGCTGCACACTTTTGGGCGACATGCACTTACGAGGCATTGCCCGAGCCGCGGATCAGCTCGGACATCAGCGTTGCCCGCTCGCGGGTGTTGCGCGGGGCTCCGTCATCGGCCGCGATCTGGTCGAACAGTTTCAGCGCATCCTGGGTCTTGCCTTCCTTCCAGGCGGCAAGGCCGAGCGCCTCGCGCGCCGTGTGGCGCAGCGTGTTGGTGTCCGATGTCAGCGCCTCGACGCGGCTGGAGACGTCGGCGAAGGAACCGTGGTCGACGAGCAGCAGCGCTGCCCTGAGCCGCGCCATGTCGCGAATGCCCTGGGGAATGGCGGTGTCGGCGGCGACATCGTCGAAATCCTTGACGGCGGCAGCAGTGTCGCCCTTGCTCGCCTTGACGGTGGCGGCACGCATGCGAGCAAGCAGCGGATAGGCGCCGTAGCCATCCTTTTCCAGCTGGTCGAGCGCGGCCAGCGCCTCGTCGTTCTTGCCGTCATTGGCCAGCTTCAGCGCCTGCGAAAAGGCATCGCCGGAGCGGTTGGCGCGCGTCTCGTCCCAATAGCGATAGCCAACGAAGGCAGCGGTGCCGAGCACCACGAGGATCGCGATGCCGAGCAAAGCCGGGCCGAAACGGTCCCACAGCTTCTGCGCCTGCTCGCGACGCATCTCGTCGTTGACTTCACGGATAAAACTGTCGTCGGACATCAATCAAAACCACTTTTGCCCCGGGCCGGGGCGGTTCATGAGCCCGCGTTTTAGCGAAATTTTGTCGGCATGGAAGGGGTTCGGCCGGAAAATCGCCTATTCCCCAGGGGCAAACGGATGTTTGGCCGGGGGAAACGGATGTTTGCCCGGCCAAACCGCCCAAAAAGCCCAATCGCACCCACGCCACAATTCGGGGATAGCCGGCTTGTGACCGCCCGGAGCCTGTAAGTTTGCCGATGCCCAGTTTGTCCCGCGTTGCTGCGTTCGCGCTTGCCTCCCTCGCCTGTGCCGGCGCCGCTCTAGCCGATCCGCCCGCACCGCCAATGCCGGCAAAGCCGAAGCAGGTGGTCATCATCTCGTTCGACAGCGCCCGCGACATCTCGCAGTGGAAGCGCAGCCGCGCTCTGGCGCAGCGCACCGGCGCGCATTTCACCTATTTTCTCTCCTGCGTCTTCCTGCTGTCGCCGGAGACACGCAACGAATACACCGCACCGGGCAAAACAGCAGGTAAATCCAATATCGGCTTTGCCGCTTCCAAACAGGAGGTGGCCGAGCGGCTGGAACAGATCGGCCTCGCCGCGCATGAAGGCCACGATATCGCCAGCCACGCCTGCGGCCATTTCGACGGCAAGGACTGGAGCAAGGCCGACTGGCTGAAGGAATTCGCCTCGTTCGCACACATTCTCGAGAACGCCTATGCAATCAACGGCATCGCACCTGAACCCGCCGGCTGGCGCGATTTCGCCCGGCATTCCGTGGTCGGTTTCCGCGCGCCCTATCTGTCGGCCAGCAAGGCGCTTTACGAGGCGCTGCCCGCCGCCGGCTACGAGTTTGACGCCAGCGGCGTCTCGCAAGGGCCTGTCCAGCCGCCGACCATCGGCGGCATCACCCGCTTTTCACTGCCGCAGATCCCGGAAGGACCGAAATTAAGGCCGGTGATCGCCATGGATTACAATCTCTATGTCAGGCATTCCGGCGGCTTCGAAAAGCCGAGCAAGGCGGACGAGTTCGCCGAGCGGACCTATCAGGCGTTTCGCGCCGCCTTCGACGCGCAATATCAGGGCAAGCGCATTCCGCTGGAACTTGGCTTCCACTTCACGCTGATGAATGACGGAGCCTACTGGAACGCGCTGGAGCGCTTCGCCGGCGAGGTCTGCGTCAAGGCCGACGTCGAATGCATCAGTTTTCACGACTATATCGCGCGGCAGGCTGCCGGCCAGAAGCAAGCCTCGGTTGGCGGCTGAGCCGCCAACCCGGTTTACGTCAAACCCTTACTATGCCGGATCTTCGGCGCCCTGCCTTGCCAGATAGCGCTGATCGATATCGGGCAGCGGCTCGCCCAGCAGAGTCGCCTCGAAGGCGCGCAGGCGCTTATGGACCGATTGCAGCTCGACAATGGTCGACCACGAGGTGAGGAGGAACTGCAGCGAACCCGTCACCTTGCCGAAGGCGTTTGAGATCTGGTTCAGCGCACCGAACGTTATCTTGTGCGCGACCAGTGACGGACCCAGGATCAGCAGCGAGAAGATGTTGTCGGCCTGCAGGTAGGTGTACCGGACGACGTTGAAATAGATGTAGTGGAAATAGAGCCTGAAATAATTGTGGCGGACATTGGCGAACAGCTCGGCGGTGGTGGCAGGCTGTGCACGATCCACATGATCCTCGCCGTAAACCAGTTCCTTGCGGTAGGCGGCTTCGACGCGCTGGTTGCGGAACTGCAACCCCGGAAGTTTCAGGCCGGCAATCATCACCGAGATCGTTCCGAACAGACACCAGGCAAGCGCCGCGACCACCAGGGGCTGCGGGATCGCGCCGATGATCGGCAATTCGCTGATATGGGCCTGCAGCTGGATCATCACCGGCAGGAAGGCGATCAAGGTCATGATCGACTGGACGAAGCTGGAGCCGAGATCTTCCATGATCTGCGAAAACCGCATCGTGTCTTCCTGGATGCGCTGCGAAGCACCCTCGATATGGCGCAGCCTAGCCCAGTTCTCGATGAAGTAGTTGTTCATCGCCGTGCGCCAGCGGAAGATCCAGTGGCTGACGATAAAGGCATTGACCACCTGCACATTCATGCCGACCAGCGCCAGCCAGGAAAAGTCGGCCAGCCCGGTATAAAATTCACCGTTGGTCGATTTTCCGGTCCCTGACATCAGCCCCTGCACATAGTCGAAGAAAGGCCCGTACCAGGCGTTGACGGCGACGCTGACCTGCACATTGAAATAGATGAAGAACAGGATGACCGCCGTCATCAGGATCGACCAGCGCTGCCACGGATGCGGCGAATACCAGCTCCAGAATGCGTAGAAGATGGCGACGCAGGCCACGAAGTAGATGTAGAACCAGAGGAACGGCTTCGACACGAGAACGGCGATACCGATGATGGGCGGCGCGTCGGCGGCGGCTGCCGGCAGGCCAAAAATCGCGCCCAATTGCTCACCGCCGAAAAACCAGAACAGGATCGCCGCAAGGCTCCAGATGGCGGCCGAAGAGAAGAAGAGCTTCGGCTGCGGGAAGAAGGATACGAACACTGTGGCGAATTCCTTGCTTGATGGGCAAATCAGCTGACTTCGGCGGGCATAAAGTCACACATTAGGGGGAAAGAAAATGCCTGCCCGATGCCCGGCGCAGAGCAAGACCACAAATCATGGCGATTTTGGCACGGCCGACCACGTGATGACGCCGGAGACCACCAGCATGGCCGCAGCGACAATCGAAGCGAGGAAGAAATTGCCTGACATCTGCGCCAAAAGGCCGGCGGCGATCGGGCCGACGATCTGGCCAAGGCCGAACGACGCCGTCATCAAGGCAAAGATGCGCCGGGGCGCCTGTGGCGCCTGCTGGCGGGCGGCCTGCAGGCCAAGCGCGGTGATGGCGATGAAGGTGCCGCCAAGCAGCAGACCGCCAAGCAGCGGCCCGGAATATCCGCCAAGCGCCACGCTGGCGGTGACGCCGATCACTTCTATGAAACATGCCAACGCATAGGCTGCATTGAGCCCGACCCGTCCGGCTATCTTCTGCCACAACCAGGTCGAGGGAAAACCGGCGAGGCCGGCGACCAGCCAGACCATGGCCTCGAAGACGCGGCTGCCGCCGCCCTGGCGGACGATGGCGACCAGGAACGTCGCCGTCACCACATAGCCAAACCCAAACAGGCCGTAGGCGACGATCATCTTCATCAGCGACCGGTCTTTCGGCAGGGCCGGCTCACGGACGGCTTGGCCGTTGGCCAGCGGGCCTTCGTTCGTCAGCAGCGTCACGACCACGAAGCCGCAAGCTGAAATTGCCGCCGACCACAACCAGCCCGCTGCCCAGCCGGCATGCTCGGTGACCAGCACCGCCATCATCACCGCGGAGATCGCGATGCCGAGGCCGACACCGCCGAAATGCCAGGCCTGCAGGTCGCCACGACCGGCGGCATTGATGTGGCTGAAAACGATGCTGGCCATGAACACCATGACGAAGGCGCTGGCCAGACCGGCCAGAAAGCGGATGAGGAGAAAGGCGACCATGGCGTCGGTCAGCCCCATCAGCGCCGCCAGGACGGTGCTGGCGCCAAGACTGCCCAGCATCAGCAGACGCTCGCGGCCATGCGCCCAGCCGCCCGCCGCCACAAAGGCGCCGACGAGGTAGCCGAGATAGTTGGCCGAGGCGATCCACCCGGCATTGGCCGGCGACAGATGCAGCTCTTCCATCATGCCGGGCAGGATCGGCGTATAGACGAAGCGGCCGATGCCCATGGCCACCGCCATCGCAATCATACCGGCGACGGTGAAGCGCAGCGCTGTTGAGGTAACCGGTCTCATTGCAGCGCACAATAAATGCAGGGATCGCTGAAACAATCCATCATCCGTTGGGCCAGTGCGCGCGGAGAGGCGCGACGGGTTCGACTCCTAATTGAGCTGAAGGCGCGTCATCGGCTTAGCTGCGCCCACCCAAACCGGCATGCAACGAAGCGGTCTCGTGCACCGTTCGCCGGGCCGTCAGCCTGAACGGCACGTCGCCCAATTCACGCTCCGACATGGTGTTCAGCACGGGATGCGACAGCGGATCGGTCAGCCATGTCTGCGTGTCGTTCTGCGCGCGCGACCCGGACGGCGTGCCCATGGCGAACAGAACCTTCAGCGACGACAACAGCCTTGACATTTCCGGCTCCTCGGATCTGGCTCCCATCGATAAAGTCTGCCGTTCCCTCTCGTCATTCAATTGAGATTTCAGCCGGAACGGTTTAGAAAATCTCAAATGGCCATGCTCAACCGCGTTCATCTCAACGGCCTTCGCGCCGTCGAAACCGTAGCCCGTCTCGGCTCGCTTGCTGCGGCCGCCGGCGAGCTCAACGTTTCCGTCAGCGCCGTCAGCCAGCAGATAAGCCGCACCGAAAAGCAGCTCGGCCAGGCGCTGTTCGAGCGCACGGCAAGTGGTCTGGTGCTGACCGAGTTCGGCGCCGTCTTCGCGACCCGCCTCGGGGCTGGATTTCGCGAGCTTGCGCAGGCCGTGGCGCTGGCCGACGAAGCGAGCCAATGCACATTGGTCGTCTCGGCGGCACCGGCCTTCGCTTCGAAATGGCTGCTGCCCAGGCTGTCGCGTCACTTCGACCGCCATCCCAATGTGCTGTTGCGCATCGACGCGTCGGTGCGGCTGGCCAATCTCGACCATTCCGACGTCGACATCGCCATCCGGCTTGGCGACGGCAAATGGTCCGGCGGCCAAGCCGAACTGCTCCTGGCGCAGGAAGTGTTCCCGGTCTGCGCACCTGACATCGCCCGGAAACTGAAGTCGATCGAGGACCTTGCCCAGACCTGCGCCATCACCGACGAGCGCGCGATGATCAACTGGGAGAGCTGGTTCGCGGCAGCCGGTGTTGCGCCCGTCAACTTCCAGAAAGGCGCGCGCTTCACCGACCCGATGCTGTGCCTGGAATCGGCGATTGCCGGCCATGGCGTGATGCTGGGCTGGCAATTGCTGACAGCGGATGCGCTGGCCGACGGGCGGCTGGTGGCGCCGTTCGGCATCCGCGCCCAGAGCGGGCTCGGCTACTGGATGGTGACCGCGTCGGCCAAGACAGAGAGCCGCAAGGTCCGGGATTTCAAGGCCTGGATCAAGGAAGAGATCGAGGCGACGATGGCGCAGTTCGGATCACTCGAAAGCGCTGCTTAAGCTTGGCCCACCGCAAACCTGGTGGAAAGGATCATGGCAGCGGTCTATGTATGGGTCAGATTCCCACATCACGGCAGGCAGGATCATGACCACACATTCGCGCGGCGTTTCCGCAACGATCGACCCGGTGAAGCTCGACAGGCTGGCGGAAGTCGCCATCAAGGTCGGCCTGCAATTGCAGCCCGGCCAGGATCTCGTACTGACCTCGTCGATCGCGGCCCTGCCGCTGACCAGGCGCATCGTCGAGCATGCCTACAAGGCCGGTGCCGGTCTGGTGACACCGATCTTCAATGACGACGAGATGACGCTGGCGCGCTACCGCTTCGGCGCCGATGCCAGCTTCGACCGCGCCGCCGGCTGGCTCTATGAAGGCATGGCGAAGGCTTTTTCCAACAATGCCGCCAGGCTTGCCGTGCGCGGCGAGGATCCGTCGCTCCTGTCGGCGCAGGACCCGGCAAAAGTGGCGCGCGCCAACAAGGCCAATTCCATGGCCTACCAGCCGGCGCTGGAAAAGATCACCGGCTTCGACATCAACTGGAACATCGTCGCCTATCCGGACCTCGCCTGGGCCAAGCAGGTGTTTCCCGGAGATGCCGACGATGTCGCGGTGGCGAAGCTCGCCGACGCGATCTTCGCGGCGTCGCGGGTCGACGTGGAAGACCCGATCGGCAATTGGAAGGCGCACAATGCCGCGCTGCGCGGCCGCACCGAATGGCTGAACGGCCATAATTTCCATGCGCTGCATTTTACCGGACCGGGCACCGACCTGACGGTCGGGCTGGCGGACGGCCATGAATGGATGGGCGGTGCCTCGACCGCCAAGAACGGCATCACCTGCAATCCCAACATCCCGACCGAGGAGGTCTTCACCACGCCGCATGCCAGGCGCGTCGAGGGCCATGTCTCCTCGACCAAGCCGCTGTCCTACCAAGGCACGCTGATCGACGAGATCTCCGTGCGTTTCGAAGAAGGCAGGATCGTCGAGGCCAAGGCGTCGAAAGGCGAAGATGTCTTGAAGAAAGTGCTCGACACCGACGAGGGCGCCCGCCGTCTCGGCGAGGTCGCGCTGGTGCCGCATTCCTCGCCGATCTCGGCCAGCGGCCTGTTGTTCTTCAACACGCTGTTCGACGAAAATGCCGCCTGCCACATCGCGCTCGGCCAGTGTTATTCCAAATGCTTCGTCGACGGCGCCTCGCTCAGCCAAGACGAGATCGCCGCGCGCGGCGGCAACAAGAGTTTCATCCACATCGACTGGATGATCGGCTCGGACAAGATCGACATTGACGGCGTCCACAAGGACGGCAGCCGCGTGCCCGTGATGCGCAAGGGCGAGTGGGCCTGAGGGTTCGGCGTAGGGAGGTCGAATGGCTTTCGACCTGATGGTCAAGCGGATTTACGAGCCGCCCGCTGCCGATGACGGGCAGCGGGTGCTGGTCGATCGCATCTGGCCGCGCGGCGTCAGCAAGGAGCATGCCGCGCTGGCGCTGTGGCTGAAGCAGATCGCGCCGAGCGAAGCGTTGCGGAAGTGGTTCGGGCACGAGCCGGAGCGTTGGGCGGAATTTCGGAAGCGGTACGGGGCTGAGCTGGACGGGAATGGTGAGGCGGTGGCGACGCTGCGCGACCTGCTTCGCGAGGGCAAGGTGACGCTGCTCTACGGCGCGCATGATGAGGCGCACAACAATGCGGTCGCGCTGGCGGAGTATCTACGCGGTATGGGCTGAGGCGGCCGGACCTTTCTGAGGCCGGCGGGACAGCGCGCCCCCCTCTGTCCTGCCTGACATCTCCCCCACGAGGGGGAGATCGGACGTCGCAATGCTTTCGCCTACTTCCCGACCGCCTGCTCATAAACTTCCGGCTTGAAGCCGACCAGAACCCGGTCCCCGACTTCCAGCACCGGGCGCTTGACCATCGTCGGCTTGGCCAGCATCAGCGCCTTCGCCTTCTTTTCGTCGAGGCCTTGCTTGTCATTGTCCGCCAGTTCGCGGAATGTGGTGCTGCCCTTGTTGAGCAGCTTTTCCCAGCCGACCTTGCCGACCCATCCATCCAGCCGCTTCGCGTCCAGCCCCTCCGCACGAAAATCGTGAAAGCGATAGGCAACGTCATGGCTCTCCAGCCAGACGCGCGCCTTCTTGACCGTGTCGCAGGTGGTGATGCCGTAAATCGTGATCGTCAAAGCGCGTCCCTCAAGCTGACAGTCGAATCCGTCCCACAGCCTAAAACCGCCCTTCCCGCTTTGCCAGCGCCCAGGCCCGCATCGTCGGAATTTTTGGACTTGCCAGTACTAAAGATTTTCCTCCACCGCGACGACGCGACCCGCAAAAACCATGAGGAAATGGGTTTCTTCAACGGCTGGGGTACGGTGGCCGACCAGTTTGCCAAGTATGTGAAGACCATTTGAATTTGCATGGCGGCCAGGGGATTGCCCCGGACGCCATGCTCATTTTTCAAACTTGCAACGAAGAGAGCAAAGGTCGGAAAGCCTGACTCCCGGCCTCAGTAGTAAAAGCGCTCTTCGGTGATCTTGCCGTTCTTGACCGTGTAGAGGCCAACCTCATCCATCGTGACGCGCTGGCCGGTGGCCTTGGGCGTAATGTCGAACGTGAAGCGCACCGCGAACTGGTCGCCGTTGACATAAGGGCCTTCGACCGAACCACCGTGGACTTCGTGGTTTTCCTGCCACCATTGGCTTTTCTGCCTGAGGGCCTCCTTGCCGTGGCTGACGGCCATCGGCCCCTCCATGGCTTCGTAACTGGCGATATCGTCGGCATTGTATTTTTCAGCAGCGCCATTGTGATCGCCCTGCTTGAGGAGCTCGGTGAAATCCTTGGCAATTTCCGCGATGGTCATGTGTATTCCTCCTGTTCAGACGCACTGCAATTAGGGAAGAGCCAGCCCGTCTGCCACGTGTGCCCACATGACAGCTGACAAGGTGTGTCAGGACGATCGATATAACGCGGCTCTGTGACACGAATTGCAGGAGCGCGGGCAGCGGCGGTTGCAGACACAAGCCAATTCCGCAATGCTAGGTGCGTGTGCAACCTCTACAACATCACCACAGCGCAAGAGGCGATCCGCCAATGGACGCGCGCATTACGCGATATCAGCGGCAACCTTGAACCTTCCGTTGACATCTATCCCAATCAGCCCGGCCCGGTCGTCCGCAACACGGCAGACGGGAAGCGTGAGCTGGCGAACCTGCTTTGGGGGTTGCCGACGCCTCAAGAGCGTATGAAGGGTAAGGCCGACTACGGCACGACCAACGTTCGCAATCCACAATATTCGCACTGGCAACAGTTTGTCGGGGTCGAGCATAGATGCGTCGTACCGGTCACCAGTTTTGCCGAACCCAGCCCGACACCGAGCGACAAGGACCCGGAAACAGGCATCCAACGCAATTACTGGTTTGCCCGTGACGAAAGCCGGCCTCTGTTCTTCTTCGCCGGCTTCTGGACCCGTTGGCAGGGTGTTCGAAAGGTCAAGGACGGACTCGGCGACTTCGAGTTATTTGCCTTCATGACAACCAAGCCTAACGCCCTCATCGCGCCGATCCATGAGAAGGCTATGCCCGTAATACTGACCACTTCGGAAGAGACCGAGGCCTGGCTGACAGCACCCTGGGCAGAAGCACGGCATTTGCAGCGAACAGCGCCAGACAACGCGTTGGTCATCGTTGAGAAGCCAGCCACACAAATCAAGTTTCCGCAGCAGGCACCAGCCCAAGGGTCTCTGTTCTAGGCTGAAGGGATAGCCGCGCTCCTCATTCCTCGTCTCGCCATATTACACGGCGAACCATGCGGATTTCGACAAGGCGTCTCACGCGAATCTTCAAGCGCTCGGCAGCACTCGGCAAAATTATGTCGGCATCAAGCTCGCGAAGCTTGCAGCGCTCGCACCGCATATGCCGTTCGACATCCCAAAAGGGAATGTCACCAACAAGCTTTGCAAGGTCGCCGGGCAGATAGTGCCGGGTGATGTTGCAGTGCCGGCATCGGACACGAATGAGTTGCCCCACTTCGTGCGCGAGGCATAGGGTTTGCACATTTCGGCGCGGTCGGGTGCTCAATTCCGGCATCAACTAATTTAGGAATGTCTTCCTAGCTTAGTCAATTCCTACTTAATTCCATGGTCTTTTGTTCACATGTCGATCAGACCAGCCGCGCCCACAGCCGTGCGGGCGACCTTGCACAGGTGGATGAGGCTAGCTCGGCAGCATGGGGCAGTTGGCGCCACGGCGCAGGCTGACATGCGCCACGTCGCCGACGCTGAATTGAAAACCCTCTGCCTGGCGCGGCGCATCGATCACCACCGGCAACCCCTGCCCCAGTTCAGCATGCAGCCGCAAGGTACGGCCGTGGAAAACGATGCTGTTGACGCGGGCCGGCGCGGTGCCGGGCATGGCCTCGGTGGCCGCGAGCAAATCCTCCGGACGCACGCCGATGGTGCGCATTTCGCCTTCGCCGGGTGACTGGCCGGTTTCAGAAATTGCCTCCAGCGGCAAGGTGCCGGCGGTGAAACGGAGGCGCTCGCCATCGCGGCCGACAAAGCGCGACTGCAGCAGGTTCATGGTGCCGATGAAGCTCGCTACGAACTTCGTCGCAGGCCGGTCATAGAGCGTCGCCGGCGGCGCGATCTGCTCGATGCGGCCCTTGTTCATGACGACGATGCGATCGGAGATCGACAGCGCCTCGGTCTGGTCATGTGTGACCATGACAAAGGTCGTGCCGAGCCGCGATTGCAGCCGCTTCAACTCGACCTGCATCTGTTCGCGCAGATGCGCATCGAGCGCCGACAGCGGCTCGTCGAGCAAGAGCACGCGCGGCTCGCAGACGATGGCGCGAGCAAGTGCCACGCGCTGGCGCTGGCCGCCCGACAATTCGGAGACACGGGCGCGAAGCTTGTCGGCGAGACCGACCATGTCCAGCGCTTCGCCGACCCGCTTTGCCTGCTCGATTCCCGACAACTTGCGCAATGACAGGCCAAAGCCGACATTCTCGGCGACATCCATATGCGGAAACAGCGCGTAGTCCTGGAACACGGTGTTGACAGGCCGGTCGAAGGGCCGAAGCGCCGTGATGTCGCGGCCGTCGAGTAAGACCTTTCCGCTCGACGGGCTTTCGAAGCCGGCGATGACGCGCAGGCTGGTGGTCTTGCCGCAGCCGGACGGCCCGAGCAGCGTGATGAACTCGCCGCTGATAATGTCGAGATCGACGGCATCGAGCCCGACGATGCCGCCCGGGAAAACCTTGGAGACCGCCTGCAGCCGGACGAGTGGATCAGGCGCCATCGCGAACCTCGGAAGGCTTCGTGGTGTTGACCCACAGGATCTGGCATTGCTCGGCGCCGGGATTGCGGAAGGCATGCAACAGCGTGCTCTTGAAGGCAAAGCTGTCGCTGGTCTTCAGCCCGTATTTTGTCGAGTCCACCACCAGTTCGACCTCGCCCGAAAGCACATAGCCGAATTCATGGCCGGCATGGGCATAGGCTTCCGCCGTGCCGCCTCCGGCCTCCACCGTCACCAGCATGCCGGTGAGCGTCGCACCCGGCGGCGATAGCAGCGCCTTGGCGATGCCTTCCGACTTGACGGGAATGGAGCGCCGCTTGTCGGCGCGCACGCAATAGAGATCGTTGACGGCCTCGTCGCCATCGGCGATCAGCGCCGAAGGCTCGATGTCGAGGGCGGCGGCGAGCGGCCAGATCACCTTGACGCGCAGCGAGGACATGCCGCGCTCGATCTGGCTCAGCGCGCCGATCGACACGCCGGCTTTTGCCGCCAGTTCGGCCAGCGACAGGCGCCGCTCCAGCCGCAGCGCCCGCACACGGCGCCCGACGCGAACATCGGCATCGTCCTTGGGTTTCTCGGCGGCCTCGTCGACTATGTCCATGCGTCGATCCTTGTTGCGTCTAAGGCCAGCACCAGACGACGGCCGGCCTCGGGATTGAATTCGTACTTTACCGGGCGTTGGCGCCGCCCTCACCGCCTGCCGGCATCCTCTCCCCGTATAGTGACAGGGAGAGGGACGCTCTTATCGCCGGTTTCGCCAATCACCAGCGTCGCAAGGGATCGCCAGCATTGCGGCCAGCTCCTTCTCCCCGTCACTATACGGTGAGAAGTGCCCGGCAGGGCGATGAGGGGCAGCGCCAGCTTCCGAAATTAACCGCCGATCACCCGCCAGCCTTCACCTTCTCGAACATCTTGGCCACATCGTCGTTCTGCTTCATCGGCCCGGTGAAGATGGTGCTCTTCAGCATCACCTCGGGATCGGACGGCAGCTGCAGTTTCTCCAGTTCCTCCTTCGTGACGCCGGCGAAGGCGGTGCTCAGCGAACTGCCATAGCCATAGGACTGAATGAGATATTTGCCCGAATCGGCATCCAGCCGGCTGTTGATGAAATCATAGGCGAGATCGACATTCTTGGCGTCCTTCAGCATCACGAAGCCGCAGGCCCAGGTCAGCATGCCTTCCTTCGGCTTCATGAATTCGACCGGCACGCCCTGCTTCTTGAGCGAGGTGGCCGAGGCGTTCCAGGTCATTGCGGCGACCAGTTGGCCGCTGGCAAGCGCCTGCTCGACCGACGTCATGTCGGTGGTGTAACTCGACAGCATCGGCCGCTGTTCGCGCAGCTTTGCCGCGACCTTGTCCATCTGCTCGGGCGTCATGTCGAACGGATTGACGCCGGCCAGAAGCGCGGCGACGATCGGCGTGTCGTGCACGGCGTCGATGGTCGCCATGCGGCCGGCATATTGTTTGTCCCAGAGCAGGTTCCAGCTTGCCTCGGGGTTCTTCACCAAATCGGTGCGGTAGAGGATGGAAGTGTTGCCCCAGTCCCACGGCACCATCCACACCTTGCCATCGCCGGCCTGCAGGTCGGGCAGGTTCTTGAACACCGGGAAGATCGAATCCCAGTTCTTGATGCGCTTGGTGTCGATCGGCTGCAGCAGGCCTTCCTTGTTCCAGCGCGCCACCTTGTCGTAGCAGGGGTGCGCGATGTCGGGCCGGAAGCCGGCCTTGACCTTGGTGAAGGCATCGTCGTCATCGCCAAAGATCGAGGCCTCGACGCCATCGGGATGCGCGGCGAGGAAGCTCTTGTTGAAATCGGGCAATTCGTAACCCGACCAGGTGAAATATTGCAGCTTTTCGGCGGCCAGCGCCACGGTCGAAGACAGTGCGAGCGCCAGCGCGGCGAGGCCGGCGCGCGCCTTGTGTCCGGTTATCGATGTCAGGTGGAATGTCATTTTCGTTCTCCTCTCATTGTTATGGTCAGGCTGGATTGCGGCGCGTGGCACCGAGCCCGCGATGGCGCAAGATCTCGGCGGTGCCGGCGATAATGAAGGATGTGGCCAGGATCACCGTCCCCAGCGCCATGACGGTCGGCAACGAGCGGGGGAAGCGCAGCTGGCTCCAGATATAGAGCGGCAGGGTCGGCTCGGTGCCGGCAAGGAAGAAGACGACGATGAATTCGTCGAAGGAGATCAGGAAGGCCAGCATGAAGGCCGACAGCACGGCGGGCAGGCTGAGCGGCAGCATGACCCGCCGGAACGTCGTCCAGTCGGAGGCGCCGAGGTCGAGCGCCGCCTCGCGAACCGTCCTGGGGATGGCGGCGAAACGGCTGCGCATGACGACGACGGTCGTGGGCAAAGCCACCAGTATGTGGCCGAGCACGATGGCGATGCGCGACGGCCCAAGGCCGATGAGGTTGATCAGGATCAGCAACGATATGCCAACGATGACGCCGGGGATCAGGATCGGCAGGCGGGCTATGGCGCTTATGGTGGCGGCAAGCGGCGAGCGGCCGTAAAGGTCCATATAGGAAACGGTGATGCCGCACAGTGTTGCACCGGAAGCGGCGACAGTGGCGATGACGAGGCTGTTCACGAGCGCGCCCGACAGCGCCGGATTGCCGTAGAGCGTCTCGTACCATTGCAGCGTGAACCCCTGGAGCGGAAACGCCGCCTGGATGGAATCGTTGAAGGAAAACAGCGGGATCAGCAGGACCGGCAGATATAGGAACACCAGATAGGCAAGCACGTAGAGGCCGAGCCAGCGGCCATCCCGTTTCGTCCCGGCCCGGTCCACTCTCATGTGCGGCTGCCAAATCTGCGGTCGGCGTTGCGCGCGACCAGCACCACGACGAGGATGACCAGCATGACGCAGACCGAAAGGGCTGCGCCGAACGGCCAGTCATTGGCCTTGCCGAACTGCGACTGGATCAGCGTGCCGATCATGGTGCTGGCCGGGCCACCGACCATGGCCGGCGTGACATAGTCGCCGACTGTCGGCACGAAGACGACGAGCGCGGCCGCCAGCACGCCCGGCATCGAATTCGGCAGCACGACGCGGCGGAAAGCGGTGAACGGCCGCGCGCCGAGGTCGGAGGCAGCCTCGAGCAGCGATTTCGGGATGGTGTCCAGCGCCACGTAGATCGGCAGGATGGCGAAGGGCGCATAGGCGTGAGCCAGCGTGACGACCACAGCGGCTGGCGTGTTGAGAAATGCCAGTGTCGGCTCCGACCAGATGCCGCTTTCGATCAGCGCCGAGTTCAGGACGCCATTGTACGCGAGTACGATCTTCCAGGCGAAGACGCGCAGGAGATAGCTGGTCCAGAACGGCAGCGTCACCAGGAACAACAGCAGGCCGCGCCGGCGCCCGGCATGGAAGGCAAGATAGTAGGCGACGGGATAGGCGGTGGCGACGGTTGCCAGCGTCACCAGGCCGGCGATAACCAACGAGCGCAGCGTCACCGTCCAGTAGAGCGGATCGGTGGCCACGGTGACGAAATTATCGACGGTCAGCCCAACGCCGAGGAGCGAGCCGTCATTGCCGCGAAAGGCAAGGAACAGCACCAGGCCAAGCGCGAACAGGATCAGCAGGAAAGTGACCAGCGCCCCTGGCAACAGCATGGCGAGCCGGAAGCCCGATGAAGACCGGGCCTCTGGCGCTTGTGCTGCAACTAAGGCCGACATCGACCAGCTCACCAAATTTGAAATTGGCTAACAGTTTTTCATATTCGTGAAACTGTCAAGCGGAATCCGGCTTTCCTGAATTGGTCGCCATCAACGTTCCAGCGACTGCCGGAACGCTGCGCTTTGCCCGGATTGGTCGAAAAGCCGTAGCCGACCTGGTAAGCCTGCCGTTCTCGGCCGCGTCAGTCAGGTTATCTCATCCGAACCGTTTGGTCGGTGTGCCTCGAACGCCTGCGCGCACCGCGAACAACCCGCCCTCCTGCGGGTTGGCCTGCAAATGCCTCTCGCTCATGGTAAACCGCGCCGAAGTGACGAAGAGGATATCAAAATCCTCGCCGCCGAAGGTACAGCTCGTGGGCCAGCTGCAGGGCAGGTCCACCACCTTGTCCAGAACCCCGTCAGGTGAAATGCGAACCAGGCAGCCGCCCCCCGCAACGCGACAGTTCCAGACATAGCCCGCCGCATCCATGCACGACCCATCCGGCAGGCCGCGTGGAAAGTCCGAGAAGAAAGGGCGCCTGTCGGTTATTCGCGACTGCACCCTGTCCCAGTGATAGCGAAAGATCTGGTTCTTGGTCGTGTCCGCCGTGATGAAGGTATCATTCGCTGTCCAGACCATCGTGTTGGTGATGCCGAAGCGATCGGCGCTGAGCGCCTCGACGATGCCGGCCGTGTCGACGCGATAGATCCGCCCCGCATCTCGCCAAACATCGCGTGGACGATCGTCGGCATCGATGTTGTTTTCCATGGTGCCGACCCAGAATGAGCCATCCGGGGCGACAATGCCCTCATTCAACCGTGTGTCAGGACTGTCCGGTTCGATCGTCGCGATCGTCCTGAAGGCTTTTCCAAAATCCCACAGAGCCACATCCTTTCGCAGCCCGACGATCGCGCCACCGTCCCTACGCAGGCCAATCGAGGTTGCGAGGTCCGGCGTCGGCCAACTCCGATGATCGCGAGTAACCGGATCGAGCTGGTGGATGCGTCGCCCGATGATATCCACCCAGATCAGCGTCTTCCTGTTCTCGTCCCAGAGCAGGCTCTCACCGACGATATCCTGGGCATCGAACACGAAGCCTGGCTGTTTCTCTCCGCTATCCACTACCCTTTTCCCTTCCTAACTGTCGCGTAGTCAACCGCTATTGACAGACAAGATTTCACAAAGATATACCCATTTCAAGAAAACATGTCATACAGGTTTTGGGCAAATGGTAAGCGATCGCGGCATAGGGCCTGACGAGACAAATCCCGGGCTGGTGAGTACCGCAATTCAGGCCATCACCCAGCACATCCGCGTTGAAGGCCTTGGCCCTGGCGACCTCTTGCCCAGTGAAGCCGACATGACCCGCAAGCTCAGTGTCTCGCGGACGGTGGTGCGGGAGGCGTTTCGGTCGCTGTCGGCGATGCGCCTCATCGACATGAGCGCCGGCCGGCGCGCCAGCGTTGCCAAGCTCGACATTGGCGCCATGTCGATGGTGATCGAGCACGGCGTCACGACCGAACAGATCAGCGTCCAGCAGGTTTATGATGTGCGCCGCACCATCGAAATGCGCACGGTGGCGCTCGCCGCACTCCGGCGGACCGACGCGGAGGCGGCTGAAATACAGAAATGCGCGCGGCTGATGCGCGAGAATTACCGTGCGCCCGAGATCGTCATGGAACACGACATCGCATTCCATGAGGCGATCGCGCGGGCCTCTCACAACCCGGTGTTTTCGTTGATCATCAACGCCTTCAGCGGCGTCACGCGACGCACTTGGGTGATCGGCTGGCGTACGCGTGTAACCGAGGAAGAACAGATCAAGATGATCGAGGGGCACGCGGATATTGCTCGGGCGATCATCGCGGGGAACCCGCAACTTGCCGCCGAACATATGGCCGCGCATTTCGACAAAAGCGTCAAGGCATTGATCGATGCGGGGATCGCATGAAAATCCGCTCGCTTGAGACCATTCGCATCGAAGAGCGGCCCAATCTGCTCTGGATCGAGGTGCATACCGACCAAGGCATTACCGGCCTTGGCGAAACCTTTTTCTTGGCCCGCACGGTCGAGGAATATGTCCATGAATATGTCGCGCCACGCGTAATCGGCCGCGATCCACTGCAGATCGATCTGCTTTCCGCGGACCTGGTTGGCTATCTCGGTTTCCGCTCAAGCGGGGTCGAAGTCCGCGGCAATTCCGCCTTCGACATCGCGCTCTGGGATATTTTCGGCAAGGCCATGAACCAGCCGATCGCGCAACTCCTGGGAGGCTTTTCGCGCCGGTCCATCCGTACCTACAACACCTGCGCCGGCACCGAATACATCAAGGACGGCAAGGGACAGACCACCGCGAATTATGGTCTGGGCACAAGGCAAGGATACGACGACCTGAACGGGTTTCTCCACCGCGCCGACGAATTGGCGGCGGAGCTGCTTGAGGACGGCATCACGGCCATGAAGATCTGGCCTTTCGACCATGCCGCCGAGAAAAGCCGGGGGCAAGACATCACCGCCGGCGACCTCAAAGCCGCGCTGCAGCCCTTCGAAAAGATCCGCAAAGCGGTTGGTGACAAGATCGACATCATGGTCGAGTTCCACTCCATGTGGCAGCTCTTGCCGGCGATCAAGATCGCCAAGGCGCTCGGGCCTTATGGCACGTACTGGCATGAGGATCCCATCCGCATGGATAGCCTCGCCGATCTCAAGCGCTACGAGGCCGCGAGCCCGGCACCGATCTCGGCGTCGGAAACCCTGGGCAGTCGCTGGGCATTCCGCGACCTTCTGGAGACCGGCGCCGCAGGCATCGTCATGCTGGACATTTCCTGGTGCGGCGGGCTTTCCGAAGCACGCAAGATCGCCGCGATGGCGGAGGCCTGGCATTTGCCGGTCGCGCCGCATGACTGCACCGGACCAGTGGTCCTGGCGGCATCCACGCATTTATCCCTCAACGCGCCCAACGCGCTCGTACAGGAGAGTGTGCGGGCATTTTACAGGACCTGGTACCGCGACCTCGTGACCGCGCTACCGGAAGTCAAGGACGGCATGATCACCGTGCCGCCTGGCCCAGGCCTCGGGCTGGAACTCAATCCCGACCTCGGTCGGGCCTACACCGTCCATCGCCGCGTCTCCGACAAGACGGACATCTGAAGAACACTCAACGGGAGGAATAGAAATGAAACGACTGACTGCAACGCTTTTGCTCGCCACGACGCTGCTTGCCGGGCCTTCCGTCGCCAGTGCCGACGGGCTCAACATCGTCTTTACACACCATTCGTCGGCCTCGAACACCTTCTGGCAGGCGGTGAAAAAGGGCTTTGACGATGCCTGCGGCAAGGTCGAGGCCAAGTGCAACATGATTTTCACCCAGACCGAAGGCTCGGTCGAGCAACAACTCGCCAACATGCGCGCCGCACTTGCCGCCAAGCCGGATGCCCTGCTGACCTCGATTGTCGACAACAAGGCGTTCGACGACGTCATCAAGGAGGCGCGAGATGCCGGTGTGTTGGTGATTGCCGTCAATGTCGATGACACCGAAGGCGCCAAGGGCAATGCGCGGCAGGCCTTCATAGGGCAAGGTTTCAAGCCGGCGGGCTATTCGCTCGGCAAGGCGATTTCCGAAAGCTTCCCGAAAGAGGGGCCAATCAAGGTTCTGGTCGGCATTTCCGCACCCGGCCAGAACTGGTCCGAAAGCCGTGGCGCAGGCGTGATGCAGTTCCTGGAAGAGTACAAGGCGGCCCATCCCGACCGCCAGGTCTCATGGGAGCGGATCGACAGCGGAACGGACCTCGCGATTACATCCGATCGTGTCGGCGCCTATCTCAATGCGCATCCCGACACCACAGCCTATTTCGACACCGGCTTCTGGTGCGCGGGCGTTGCGCGGTCGCTGCAGGACCGCGGCGTCGCGCCGGGCAAGGTACTCCTTGGCGGTTTCGATCTGGTGCCGGAAGTTCTGCAGCAGATGCAGAAGGGCTACGTACAGGCTTTGGTGGACCAACAGCCCTACATGCAGGGCTTCATGCCCGTCATGGAAGCCTACTTGAACAAGAAGGTAGGTCTGGCCCCCTCCGACATCGATACGGGTCAAGGCATCGTGCGCCCGGATCAGGCCGACGCGATCATGACGCTTTCCTCGCAAGGTCTGCGTTAAGCCCACGCGCGCCATGTGTTCGCCCGGCAGTGCTCGCACCGCCGGGTGGTCCCTTGCCTCGAATTCCTGGAGCCTGCCTTGAAACGCCTCTTCAAGACCTATCTGGAAAAGCCGGAACTGGCGGGACTGATCCTGCTGGTGCTTCTGGTGGTGATTTTCGAGATCCGCTCGAATGGCGTGTTCCTCAACCAGGATAACCTTCGCGGCATACTCGGCATTCTGCCGGAAACGGGCCTCGTCGCCATCGGCGTCACGATCTTGATGATCAGCGGCGAATTCGACCTGTCGGTCGGATCGGTGTTCGCCCTGATGCCGATGTGCATGGCGGTCCTCATGGTCGAAGGGGTGCCTTTCCCACTTGCCTTGCTGGCCGGGCTTATCGTTTGCGCGGTGATCGGATTTATCAACGGCTATGTGACGATCTGGTTCGAGATCCCGAGCTTCATCACCACGCTCGGCATGCTTTTCATCGCCCGGTCGCTGACGATCGTCGTCTCGGGCGGGTTTCCACCCTTGCTTCCCGCCGATCTTCCGAACTGGCTGTTCACGTCGTTCGTCGGCCCCGGCAACATGTTCCGCATGTCGTTCCTGTGGTTTGCGGGAATTGCCCTTTTAACGTCACTGATGCTTTCCAGAACCAATTTCGGCAATTGGATAAAGGCCACCGGCGGCTTCCACCCGGCTGCCGCCTCGATGGGCATCCCGACAGCGAGAGTAAAACTCGCATGCTTCGTGCTTTGCTCGATGCTGTCGGGTTTCGCCGGCATGTTGCAAGTGCTGAGGCTGGGCTCTCCTTTGCCTTCCATTGGCGAAGGCCTGGAACTCCAGGCGGTGGCCTCGGCGGTCATCGGCGGCGCTTCGCTCGCAGGCGGCATCGGTACGGTCGCTGGCGGCATCATCGGCACGATCCTCATCCGCATCATCGACAACGGGCTGGTGCTCTCCAATGTGGACGCGAACTGGTTCAAATTCGCGATCGGCTTCCTGACCATTTTCGCCGTCGTCGCCAATGCCTGGATGCGCAAGCGCGCCAAGGCGATCAAGATGGAGGGCTGAGCCATGGAAGACGCAATCATCTCCGTCCGCAATCTTCACAAATGGTATTCCGGCGTCCATGCGTTGAAGGGCGTGAGCCTCGACCTGAAGCGAGGCGAGGCACTTGGGTTGGTCGGCGACAACGGTGCCGGCAAATCGACGCTCATCAACATTCTGTCGGGCGTCCATACCGCCGACGAGGGCGAGATCCTGGTCGAAGGCAGACCGGTGCGGATCGCCAGGCCGCGCGACGCGATGAACCTCGGCATCGAGACCATCTACCAGTACAATTCGATGGTTCCCACCATGTCGATCGCCAGGAACCTGTTTATCGGCCGCGAACCGACGCTGTTTTCCGTATTCGGCGTCGGCATACTGGATCAAAAGAAGATGGGCAGCGAAAGCATCAAGGCGATCGCCAATGTCGACCTGCATCTGCGCTCGCCCGACGCACTGGTCGGTGAACTGTCAGGCGGCCAGCGGCAGGGCGTCGCCATCGCGAGGGCCATGCATTTCAAGTCGAAGGTGATGATCCTCGACGAGCCGACCAATCACCTTTCGGTCAAGGAGACCAGCAAGGTCATCGGCTTTGTACGTGGATTGAAGGCACAAGGGGTGACCGGCGTTTTCATCAGCCACAACATGCATCACGTTTTTGATTGCTGTGATCGCGTGGTGGCGATGGCGCGCGGCGAGGTCGTTCTCGACAAACGCATCGAGGAAACCTCCATCGATGAAGTTCACAACGTGCTTTGAGGGGCGGGAACGGTGATGACGAACCTTTCCGGTAAAGTTGTGCTCCTGACCGGCGGTCTGGGTTCGCTCGGCCGCGCCCAGGCTGCCGCGCTTGCCCGCGCTGGCGCGCGCGTGCTTCTGCTTGACCGGCCGGAGAATGCAGAAGGGCCCGGAATCGCAGCGGAATTGTCGGCGGCGAACAAGGGTACGATCGTCTATGTCGGTTGCGACTTGAACCAGTTGGCCGAAGCCGAGACAGCGGTCAAGGCGCTCGCCGACGAAGAAGGCACGATCGACATTCTGATCAACAACGCGGCGCTCATCATCAACCGTCCGTTCGAGGAATTCTCACTTGGCGAGTACGAGGACCAGATCCGTGTGAATTCGTCAGCCGCCTTCGCGCTGGCGCGCGCCTGCGCGCCTGGCATGAAGAAGAAAGGCCAGGGCAGGATCGTCAACTTCTGCTCGGTGACGCTGAACGGTCGCTGGGACGGCTACGTTCCCTACGTGGCTTCGAAGGGAGCCATGCTGGGACTCACCAAGTCGCTGGCGCGGGAATTGGGACCACACGGCATCACCGTGAACGCGGTGTCGCCAGGCGCCGTCGTTTCCGAGGCAGAGGAGCGCGTCTTCGGAGAACGGCTCGAGGAATACAATGACTGGATCCTTGCCAACCAATGCCTGAAGCGACGCATCGAGCCGCAGCATATCGCCGATCTCGTGCTGTTCCTCGTCTCCCCGGCATCGGACATGATCAGCGGTCAGAACATCAACATCGATGGCGGATGGTAGCCATGGCTGCTTTTCAATGAGCAATGGCGATGAGATCGAACTTGCCGATGGGCGTGCGAGCGTCGTGGTGCGCCCCCGCGAGGGCGCTGCCATCCTGCGCTACGACGCGCTCCGCACCGGCCGAGCACCGACGCCTGTGCTTGAGCCATCGAGGGGTCTGCTGAAGTTCGGGTCCCAACTGCTGATCCCTTGGTCAAACCGCATTTCCGGCGGCGGCTTCGAGTTTGACGGGCGCTTCCATGCGATAGAGCCCAATGTCAACGGCGAGCCGTTCCCACTCCACGGCGACGCATTTCAAAGGCCGTGGCGGTTGACGAGGCGAACCGGCACTGAAATGGAGCTGGCTCTGGAGGATGGGGCGATCGGACCCTACCGCTACCATGCGAGCGTCCGCTATGCATTGGAGGATGGCGCGTTGTCCGCCGTGCTGGCTGTCGAGAACCGAGCCGCCATACGCCTGCCCTACGGGCTAGGCTTCCACCCCTGGTTTCCGCGCCGCCCGCGCACTCTGCTCCAAGCATCGGCGCGCAGTGTCTGGTTGGAGGACGACCGACACCTGCCGACGGGGGTGGTGCCGCTGGCCTCCCGGCCGGACTGGGATTTTTCGCAAGCCGCGCCGCTTCCCGACGCCTGGGTCAACAATGCCTTCGAAGGCTGGAACGGGCACGCCTCGATCATCCAGCCGGATGACGCTATCGCCGTCACGATCGAGGCGTCGCCCTCGCTGAATGTCTTCGTCCTCTATTCGCCGGCACGAGACGCTGATTTCTTCTGCTTCGAACCCGTTTCACATGTGGTGGATGCTCATCACGGCAGCGGCCTGACCACGCTGGAAAAAGGCGGATCGACAAGCGCGCATTTGCGGTTACGTTGGGATGAGCTGTAGCGCCACATCGGAAGTCGCGACGCAGTGCAGTGACATCGTGACAAAGGCCATTTTCGTTGATCGCCTGTCGCTTGGTACATGCTGCTTCAGGGCGTGTCGGCTTGAAGAGGCCATGCGCACCTCATAACATCGAACCATCCTGCGTAACGACGAGAGTGCAATGACAAACATGACGTTTCTGCCTGACGATGGCGTCTTTCTCGGCCGCGCTCGATCGGCTGATGTGCCTCACCCACTCGTGGTCACGGTGCGTGACGCCACCGTCTTCGATATCACCTCGATCGCAGCGCCGACCGTGCGGGACATCTGCGAAATGGCCGATCCGGCAGGTCATGTGCGCTCGGCCAAGGGCAAGCCGATCGGCTCGCTCGACGACATCGCGGCCAACAGTTTTGCGGCCAATCGCGATCCGGCAAAACCCTATCTCCTCTCCCCGGTCGACCTGCAGGCGGTCAAGGCGTCGGGCGTCACCTTCGTCGTCAGCCTGCTCGAGCGGGTGATCGAGGAACAGGCGCGCGGCTCGGCGGAAAAGGCCGACGCCATCCGCGCTGACATTGCCGGGCTGATCGGCCATGATTTGTCGAAGCTCAAGCCGGGTTCGCCGGAAGCCATGGAGATCAAGGCCAAGCTGATCGCGCGCGGCGCCTGGTCGCAATATCTGGAAGTCGGTATCGGTCCCGACGCCGAGATCTTCACCAAGTGCCAGCCGATGGCCTCGGTCGGCTTCGGCGCCGATGTCGGCCTGCACCCGGTGTCGACCTGGAACAATCCGGAGCCGGAGATCGCCATGATCGCCGCCTCGAGCGGCAGGATCGTCGGCGCCACCATCGGCAACGACGTCAATCTGCGCGACGTCGAAGGGCGCTCCGCGCTGCTGCTCGGCAAGGCCAAGGACAACAACGCTTCGGCGTCGCTTGGACCCTTCATCCGACTGTTCGACGACACCTTCTCGATCGACGACGTGAAGCGCGCCGTGGTGCGCCTCAAGGTCGAGGGCGAGGATGGCTTCTCGCTGGAGGGCGCAAGCTCGATGGCCGAGATCAGCCGTTCGCCCGAAGAACTGGTAGCCGCCGCTATGGGGCCGCACCACCAGTATCCGGACGGGCTGGCGCTCTATCTCGGCACCATGTTCGTGCCGTCGAAAGACCGCGGCGAAAAGGGCAAGGGGTTTACCCACAAGGTCGGCGACATCGTCACCATCTCGTCGGAAAAGTTCGGCGCGCTGGTCAACCGGGTGCGGCTGTCGCCCGATTGCCCGCACTGGACCTACGGCGCCAGCCATCTCATGCGCGACCTGGCAAAGGCCGATCTGATCTAAGAACCTGCCCACAACGCCATGACCTTGCTTGGCGTGGATGCCATCTGGGCCGCCTTCACCACCGGTGCTCTGGTCGTGCTTGGCTTGGCGATCGACCGGCTGATCCGGCCTTGGCGCCACTGGCACGCCGGACACAGCGGGGACAATCCGCTCGGCTGAGCCTCGCCGCCAATCATCATCCGGCCGCCCGGAAAAATCACCCCGACTGATGCAATCTGATGGGACCGTTGATGGCGCCGCGTCAGGCGCCAACTACATCTGCAGATGGAGGCTTGCCATCCGTCGAAAAAGGGAATGCTCTGAGGCATCCGAGCGGCGCTGGCAAAAGACGCAATCCGGCCGACGCCGGAACAAGAGACGGATCATCTTCAACCGGGAGGAAATCAAATGCTGACAAGACTGAGACTTGTGCTCTACGGCCTGCTGGTCGCGCTGACGGTCATTCCGGCAGCGGCGCAGGCCAAGACCTTCTACTGGATTTCGCACGGCGGCCCGGCCGACCCGGTCTGGACCTACTTCCTGGCCGGGGCCAAGCAATGGGCCAAGGACACCGGCAACACCGTCAACACCTCGTTTCACAATGGCGACGTCGCCTCCCAGCAGGAAGCGGTTCGCGCCGCCCTCTCGGCCAAGGCCGACGGCATCGTCACCACCAGCCCCGATCCGGGCAGCCTCGTCGAGATCGTCAAGGAAGCCCGCGCGGCCAACATCCCTATCATCAACTTCAACACGCCTGATCCAAAAGCCAATTTCAATGCCTATGTCGGCGGCGACAACGTCACCTTCGGCAAGCATTGGGCGCAATATCTGGTCGACAAGGGCCTGGTGAAGAAGGGCGACTTCGTCTGGATGCCCGTCGAGATCCCCGGCGCCACCTATGGCGTCCAGGAAGAGGAAGGCATCAAGAGCGTGTTTGGACCGCTCGGCATCACCTACGAAGTGACCGAAGCAACGCTCGACCAGGCCGAAGTGATCAACCGCATGGTCGACTACCTCACCGCCCACAAGGGCAAGGTCAACGCCATCATCGGTCTCGGCGACCTCGTCACCGGCTCGATCAAGCGGGTGTTCGACCAGGTCGGCGTCAAGCCGGGCGAAATCCCCGTTGTCGGCTGGGGCAACTCGCTCGACACCACGCAGGAAGTGCTGAACGGCTACGTCAATGCCGGCCAGTGGCAGGACCCGCAGGCGACCAGCTATGTCGCGCTGTCGCTCGCCAACATGGCGGCGTCAGGCATTCCTCCGGGCTTCAACGTCATCACCGGCGCGCTCTATGAGAAGGACACCGCCGGCATCTACGACAAGATACTGTCCGGCAAATAAACCGCGATCCCTGGCGCCGTGTCCGTCTGGCTCGCGGCGCCAGATATCTTCTTGCGTCGCGACAATCCATCCGAGGCGGTGGAGATCGCGGCCCGTTCCAAACCATGTCGCGGGTTCCCAGTGGAAAATCATTCGCTTGTCCAACGCCTGATTGCGCGGCCTGAATTCGGTCCCTTCGTGCTGCTCATCGTCGAGATCGGCGTTTTCTGGGGCTTCAATCACGACTTCCTGTCGCCGCAGAACATCTCCAACACCCTGGCCTTCACCGTCGAGCTCGGCCTGATCGCGCTGGCGATGACCTTGCTGATGACGTCAGGCGAATTCGACCTGTCCGTCGGATCCCTGTTCGGCTTCTCGCCCGTGCTGATGTGGACGCTGTTCAACAGCGGCGTCACCTCGCTGGAAATGGGCTTCGTTGCCGCGCTGGTGGTTGCCGCCCTGATCGGCCTGGTCAATGGCTGGTTCGTCACGCAACTCAAGATCCCGTCCTTCCTGGTCACGCTCGGCATGCTGCTCGTGGTGCGCGGCAGTGCGCTTTTCATCACCGACGGTTTTCCGCAGCGCACCTGGAGCGCCGAGGGCAGCTGGCTGGCAGAGGCGCTGGTCGGCGACTTCTTCATCGGGCCGTTCCGCATCTACATGTCGCTGTTCTGGTTCATCGCCGCGGCGATCGCGCTCGGCTATGTGCTGACGCAAAGCCGGACCGGAAACTGGATCCAGGCGGCGGGCGGCAATCCCAACGCCGCGCGCGCCCGCGGCGTCAATGTCAACCGCGTCAAGATCGGCCTGTTCGTGCTGTCGTCGCTCATGGCCTCGCTGGCCGGCGTCATCTCCTCGCTGCGAACTTCCGCCGCCAATCCCAATAGCGGCACCGGCTACGAACTCGAAGTCATCGCCATGGTGGTGATCGGCGGCACGGCGCTGACCGGCGGACGCGGGACCATCATCGGCACCGTGCTCGGCATCCTGATCCTGCGCGTGATGCGCAACGGCATCGTGCTGATCGGCGTGCCCGGTCTTGCCTACAATATCTTCATCGGCGCGATCATCCTTGGCATGATGGCGCTCCACTCATGGCTGGAACGCCGGCACCAGGCAGGGACTTGAACCATGGCCGAGCCATTGATCCGCATGCAGAACATCCGCAAGTCCTACGGCCGCGTGCAGGCGCTCGAGGACGCCAATTTCCATGTCAACGAGCGCGAGATCGTCGGCCTGCTCGGCGACAATGGCGCCGGCAAGTCGACGCTGATCAAGGTCTTGTCGGGCGCGGTGCCGCTGACCAGCGGCGACATCTTCATCCGCGGCAAGAAGGTCACCTTGCGCAGCACCAGCGACGCCATCGCGCAGGGCATCGAAACGATCTACCAGGATTCCGCGCTGGTCACGCAACTGTCGATCGCCCGCAATTTGTTTCTCGGGCGCGAGCCGATCAAGCCGCCGCGCTTCCTCAACCGCATGGACCAGGAGGCGATGAACACCGTCGCCCGCGACCTGCTCAAACAGGTCGGCATTTCGAAGAACATTCCGCCGACGACGCCGATCGGCTCGCTCTCCGGCGGCGAACGCCAGGCGGTGGCGATCGCGCGCGCCATGCATTTCGACAGCGACCTCATCATTCTCGACGAGCCGACCAACAATCTCGGCGTCGCCGAGACACAAGGCGTGCTGAGCTTCGTGCGCAACGCTCGCGATTCCGGCCATTCCTGCATCTTCATCGCGCACAACATCCATCATGTCTTCCAGGTGGTCGACCGCATCGTCGTCATGCGCCGGGGCAAGGTGGTCGCCGATGACATCGACCCGAAGAAGACAACCGTGACGGAAGTCGAACGGATCATCACCGGCATGTCGGACAAGGAAATTCGCGAAGCCATCGCCGACGGCATGCCGCCGCACTGAGGGCGGAAGCCGCCTTGTCGAAACAGCCAAACGCGCATCGCGGTGATGGTTGTCGATCACCCGTCCCTCGGATCGCATCGGCTGCGAAATTGCTTGTCTGGCGCACGATCGCATCGGCGCATAGGGTTGCGGCATGAAGGCCACCGTCTCCGACATCGCCAGGAATTGCGGACTCTCGACCGCGACGGTCGACAGGGTGCTCAACAACAGGCCGGGCGCCAGCGCCGCCAACCGGCAGCGCGTCATGGAAGCCGCCAAGCAGCTCGGCTATCTGCCGGTCGCCGACCAGGTTACGCTTCCCTCCAAGCCCGCAAACCTTGAATTCTTCCTGCCGATCGGCGGCAACGCCTTCATGCAGGATCTGGCAAGGCACATCGAGGACTATGCATCGCGCCTGCCGCTGGTCGCTTCGTGCCGGATCCACAACCTCGCCGGCATCTCGCCGAACGCACTGCAGAGCGCCGTAGAAAATCTGTCGCTGAGGGCCAATGGCGTCGGTGTCATCGCCATCGACCATCCGCGAACCCGCAACATCCTGCGCGACATTGTCGAGGCCGGCATCCGCCTGGTGACGCTGGTGTCCGATATTCCTGCCGCTCCCCGCTCGGCCTATATCGGCATCGACAACCGGGTGGCGGGCCGAACGGCGGCACTTCTGATGGGCCGCTTCCTCGGCGGCCGCGAGGGCCATCTGGCGATGGTCGTCGGTTCGCGCTCCTATCGCGGCCATGAGGAGCGTGAAATGGGCTTTCGCTCAGTGCTCGGCGAAGAGTTTCCCAACCTCACCGTGACCAGTGCCGTCGAGATCAACGACGAACCGGATGCCAGCTACGCCGAAACCATGAAGGCGCTGCACAACGAACCGGAACTGCTCGGCATCTATTGCGTCGGGGCCGGACGCTCCGGCGTTGCCAAAGCCATCCGGGAAGCCAGGCCCAACCGCAAGCCGGTGTTCATCTGCCACGACCTGACGCGGGAAACCCGCGGCTATCTCGTCGACGACCTCGTCGACGTCGTCATCGACCAGAACGCCAGGCTGATCGCCGAACAGTCGGTTATCCGCCTGCTCGGCTCCATCGCCTCATCGGCGCCCTATCTCACCCGGAAATTCATCGAGCCGCGCCTGATTTTCAGGGAAAACGTGCCGGTGCAATAAGGCCGGCGCCTCGGAAAAGCCGGCTTCTTGGATTTGTCTGATAATTGATACGGCAAATCTGCACAGCTGCTATGCACAATTCATTGTTGCCGAATCATTGGGCAACTCGTAAGTTTTGGTTGTCGGCCATCTACTCCTCCCAGATGCGATGCCGACGCTGAATGGGGTGCACCTCCTCCCGCGCCACATTCGAAATCGAGCCCGCTGCCACCTCCTCCCGGCAGCGGGCTTTTTTCATTCAGCATCGGAAATTCCTTTGCCCGCGCCAAAGGGCGCCAAGCATCGCCTCGATCATACGCCGGCAAATCGCCAACAGTCGCGGCGGATTTCAACCGGCGGCGGCGCCCCGGAAGGAAACGATCAACCCTTCGGCCATCCGCACGAACTGCGTGCTCGGACCTTCGGCGCCCACGGTCTGCACGCTGACACGGGCGCCTTCGAACAGCAGCGACAGCGTATCGGCAAGCAGTTCGGCCTGACCGATGCCCGCACCCCGGCATAGCGTCACAAGGCGTTCGCGCTGGGCTTCCTTGAGTTCCTTGATCACCAGCCTCGCCGGATGGTCAGGCTCGGTCAGCTCAGCGGCGGCATTGGCCATGTCGCAGCCGCGGCCGTCGGTATTGAGCATGGCAGCCGCCTTGCCAACCCAGGCATGCAGCTGCGCGAGCTTGTCGCCGGGAAACTCGGCCTCGAAAGCGTCCCACATGGCGCCGGCCTTGGCCGCGTTGGCGCGCAGGCACTCGACGATCAGTTCGTCCTTGGATTCGAAGTGACGATAGAGCGTCATCTTGTTCGTGCCGGCAGCTTCGGTGATGGCGTCGACGCCGACGCCCTTGATGCCGTGCTTGTGGAACATGTCGCGTGCCGTCTCCAGAATCCGATCCCGGGGACGAGAGCGCTCCACGACGCCGTCTGTCATCATGATCTCCTTTCGTTTCCAAAAAACCCTCGGCCACCTCTTGACTAGGGTGTTACCGGTCTGTAACTTCCAGAATGTTACTTACTGGTAACACCTATGTCGCCCGCCGTCAATAACAAGGCCGTGAACTGGTCCTGCCAGATGAGACGGACGAGAAACTGCCAATCATGCGGCTCCGGCCGGTGAGGAAATGAAAAACGGTTCGCGAGCATGGGCTGCGAATCGACAGACAAGGAGCCGGCCAATGCCACAGCGCCGCGATCTTACCATAGATGAGGCCGTCCGGGATCCGATGATCCGGCTGGTCATGAAGGCAGATGGGGTCGACCCCCGCGCCCTCGAGAAGATGCTTCGCTCGCTTGCCGATGGGCAGCGTCGCGAGGTGCCGTTGCTGCGTTCACGGGAAGTCTCCCGTGACGGGCACGGCCAGTTATCCAGAGTTGCCAGCGCCTTCGGGCGGGCAAGAGCAGCCGGCGAGGCATGTGTGTCGTGGTAAACTTCTTCATTCACCGTCCGATCTTCGCCTCGGCGATCGCCATCATCATGGTGCTCGCCGGGACGATTTGTTATTTCCTGCTGCCGGTCTCGCAGTTTCCAGACATCACGCCGCCCCAGGTCGTGGTCAGCGCCCACTATCCGGGCGCCAGCGCGCAAGTCGTGGCCGACACGGTGACGACGCCGCTGGAGCAGCAGATCAACGGCGTGCAGGGCATGACCTACATGTCGTCGACGAGCTCCAATGACGGCTCCTCGACCATCACCATCACCTTCGATGTCGGCTACTCCCTGAGCACCGCCGCCGTCGACGTCCAGAACCGCGTCTCGCAGGCGGCCTCGTCGCTGCCGGCGATCGTCAACCAGGGCGGCGTGACGATCAAGAAGCAGAACCCGAACTTCGTGCTCATCGTCAACCTCACCTCGCCCGACAAGTCGGTCGATCCGGTGGCGCTGTCGAACCTCGCCTACCTGCAGGTTGTCGATCCACTGAAGCGGCTGCAAGGCGTCGGCGATGTGCAGATTTTCGGCGAGCGGCGCTATTCGATGCGCGTCTGGCTCGATCCGGACAAGCTTGCCAATCTCGGCATCACCGCCGTCGACGTGCAGAATGCCATCTCCGAGCAGAACGTCCAGGTGGCGGCCGGCAAGATCGGCCAGTCGCCGGCGCCCGCCGGCACCGCCTTCGAGATGCAGGTCAACGCTGTCGGCCGCCTGAGCGACCCGAAGGAATTCGGCGACATCGTGGTGCGCGCCAACACCGACACCGGCTCGCTGGTGCGGCTGCGCGACGTCGCGCGCATCGAACTCGGCGCGCTGCAATATTCGTCCTCGGCCTTCTTCGGCAAGGACCCGACCGTGGTGCTCGCGGTCTACCAGATGCCCGGTTCCAACGCGCTCGACCTTCAGCAGCGCGTCAAGGACAAGATGCAGGAACTGTCGGCGCGTTTCCCGAAGGGCGTGTCCTACGCCATGCACTACGACACGACGCGCTTCGTCTCGGCGTCGATGCATGACGTGCTGATCACGCTCGGCGAAGCGCTGGTGCTGGTCGTCGCGGTGGTGTTCATCTTCCTGCAGAGCTGGCGCACGACCATCATCCCGACCATCGCCATTCCGGTGTCGCTGGTGGCGACACTGGTCGTCATGGAGATGCTGGGCTTCTCGCTCAACATGCTCTCCCTGCTCGGCATGGTGCTGGCGATCGGCCTTGTCGTCGACGACGCCATCGTCGTGGTCGAGAATGTTGAACGACAACTCGAGGCCGGGCTGAAACCATTGGCGGCGACGAAGGCCGCCATGGCCGAAGTCACCGGTCCGATCATCGCCACCACCGCCGTGCTGATGGCCGTGTTCGTGCCGGTCGCCTTCATTCCGGGCGTCTCGGGTCGGCTCTACAACCAATTCGCGCTGACGGTGGCGATTTCGGTTGGCATCTCGGCTTTCAATTCGCTGACGCTGAGCCCCGCGCTCAGTGCCGCTTTCCTGCGCCATAGGCATGGGCCACAGTTCTTCCTGTTCCGCTGGTTCAACACCGGCTTCGACAAGCTGTCGCATGCCTACGCCCATGGCGTGCGCTTCCTCATCCGCCTGCGCTGGATCATGCTTGGCCTGTTTGCGGCCGGGCTGGTCGCCACCTATTTCGTCTGGCAGAAGCTGCCCTCGACCTTCCTTCCGGTCGAGGACCAGGGCTATTTCTTCGTCGTCATCCAGTTGCCCGACGGTGCCTCGCTCGAGCGCACCGACGCGGTGGCCCAGAAGGCGCGCGACATCCTGCAGGCGACGCCCGGTGTCGACATTGTCGGCTCGATCAGCGGCCTGAACTTCCTGACCAGTGCGGCGCAGTCGAACTCGGCGGTCGAGTTCGCCATCCTCAAGCCCTGGGAAGAGCGTGGCCCCGACCAGAGCGCGTCGAAGCTCGTCGCCGACGTGCGCGGCAAGCTGATGCAGATTCCGGAAGCTTTCGCGCTTTCCTTCGATCCGCCTTCGATCCCGGGCATCGGCACGACCGGCGGCTTCGAATTCGTCGTCGAGGACCTCACCGGTCGCGGCAGCACCGCCCTTAACGACGCGACGCAAGCCGTGATCGCCGAGGCGCGCAAGCAGCCGGAAATCAATCCGCAGCAGCTGTTCTCGCCGTTCTCGACCTCGACGCCGCAATTCAACTACGACCTCGACCGCAGCAAGGCCAAGCTTCTCGGCCTCAACCTGCCCGATGTCTTCAACACGCTGCAGATCTATCTCGGCTCGCTCTACGTGAACGACTTCAACCTGTTCGGCCGCACCTTCCGGGTGACCATCCAGGCCGACAAGGATGCACGTGCGGGCGCCGCCGACATATCGAGGCTCTATGTGCGCAATGCCTCGGGCGGCATGGTGCCGCTCTCGACGCTGGGCAAGCTGGTGCCGTTCGTCGGGCCGGAAACCGTGCCGCACTACAACAACAACGCCTCGGCCTCGATCAATGGCGGTGCCGCGCCGGGCTTCTCCTCGGGCCAGGCTGTCGCTGCCATGGAACGGGCGGCTGCCACCGCGCTCCCCAGGGATTTCGGTTTCGAATGGACCGGCATCACCTTCCAGGAACTCAAGGCGGGATCGATCGCGTCCGTCGTCTTCGGCCTCGCCATCGTCTTCGTCTTCCTGATCCTGGCGGCGCAGTATGAGAGCTGGGCGATGCCGTTCATGGTGCTGCTGGCGGTGCCATTGGCCTTGTTCGGCGCCTTCGCGGCCCTGTCGGTGCGCGGCATGCAGATCGACGTCTACTCGCAGATCGGCTTCGTCATGCTGATCGGCCTGGCGGCCAAGAACGCGATTCTGATTGTCGAGTTCGCCAGGCGGCGGCGCGAGGAGGGCCTCAGCATCGTCGAGGCGGCGATGGAAGCCGCGCGGCTGAGGCTGCGGCCGATCCTGATGACGGCCTTCGCCTTCATCCTTGGCGTGCTGCCACTGATGTTCGCCACCGGCGCCGGTGCCGCAAGCCGCCAGTCGATCGGCACCACGGTGTTTGGCGGCATGGTCGCCGCGACCATCCTGTCGCTGGTGTTCGTGCCGGTCTTCTACGCGGTCATCGAACAGTTGCGGGAGCGCCGCGAAAGCGGCGAACCCGCCTCCAAGCATACTGAACCAACTGCCGAACCCGCCTTCCCTCCCCTGGCGGAAGCGGCCGAATAAGATTGGAGAAATATTATGCGTAAATGGAAAATTGCTTTGGGAGCGGCTGTCGCGCTGGGCGCGATCTCCGTGGCCAGCGTCCACCTGCTCGATATGGGAAATCTCAGGCTGAGCACCGGCACGGCCGGTGCGGCAACGCCCGCTCCGGCGGCATTCGTCATGCCGGTGCCGGTGGCGAGCGTGGTCAAGAAGACGATCCCGATCTATCTGGACTATGCCGCCCGCATCGAGCCTATCCGCAGCATCACGCTGCAGGCGCGCGTGCCCGGCTATTTGCAGGAACAGACGGCGCAGGACGGCGCGGATGTGCGGCAAGGCGACGTTCTCTACAGGATCTCGCCCGACGACTTCCAGGCCGCGCTCGACCAGGCGAAAGCCCAGGTCCAGCGCGATACGGCGACGCTCGACTATGCGCGGTCCAATCTCGGCCGCGGCACCGAGCTTGCCAAGAGCGGTTACCTGGACAAGGACAGCTTCGACCAGCGCACCAGCACCTTGCGCGAAGCGCAGGCGTCGCTGGCGCTCAACCAGGCGGCCGTGCGCACGGCGGAGCTCAATCTGAGCTACGCCGAGATCCATGCTCCGTTCCCCGGGCGCCTTGGCCGCAACCAGGCTTCGGTCGGAACGCTGGTCAGCGTCGCCGGCACGGTGCTCAACACGCTGGTGCAACTCGACCCGATCTATGTCACCTTCAATCCGAGCGAGACGGATCTGGCCGAGATCGAGCAGGCCCGCGCGGCCGGCCCGGTCGATGTCGAAGTCCTGCTGCCGGGTCAGACCGAGACCAGCCAGACGGGCGAACTCACCTTCATCGACAACACGGTCGATCACTCGACCGGCACCATCACCGCGCGTGCCACCATCGGCAATGCGAAGTTCACGCTCATGCCTGGCCAGTACGTCCGCGTGCGGCTGCATATCAGGCAACAGCCGGACGCGCTGATGGTGCCGCAGACGGCGCTGGGTTCGAGCCAGCTCGGCAAATATCTCTACGTCGTCGGCAAGGGCAACACGGTCGACCAGCGGCTGGTCTCGCTCGGGCCGACCAGCGGCGACCTTGTAGCTATCTTGAGCGGCGTCTCGGAAGGCGACCAGGTGATCACAGGCAATCTGCAGAAGATCGGACCCGGAATGCCGATCTCGCCACTGCCACAGAAACCGGCTACCTGACACCCCCGCAGGCCCGGTTTCCGCGCGGCGCCCTCGACCTACCCACGGGTCGTGGGCGCCGTATTCACAAGCAGGCCGACAAGAGCGGCCACATCGGCACGGTCGGCCTTGGCCGGCGGCATGAAGGCGCAATAGGGGTTACCGAGGCGCACCGAGACCGATGACAGCGCGATCAGGCGCCCAGCCTCCAGATCGGCCTGCGCCATCACACGCTGGCCGAGCGCAATGCCCAGACCCAACCTCGCCGAGGCGATCGCCAGGCTGGACAGGCCGACGCGCCGGCCATGCGACGGGTCGGGCGAGCGGCCGCCTCCACATGCCGCGAACCAGTCCGCCCAGCTTGGGTGCGAGGCATAGTTCGGCCCCCAATTGGTGTGGATGAACAGGCTCTCATGCAGGTCCGTGAGCCCCGGATCGCCATTGCCGTGCCGGTGCCAGAATTCCGGCGCGCAGACCGGTAGCACATCGTCATGGACGAGGCGCACCATCCTCAGGCCGGGATAGTGATAATCGCCATAGGAGATGCGCAGGTCGACATTCTGGCGTACCAGATCGATCGGATCGTCTTCGGCCCGCACATCGATCGCCATATGCGGGAAGGCCTCGAGAAGAGCGGCCAGCCTCGGCGCCAGCCACAGCTCTGCCAGCGAGAACGGCACGCTCACGACAAGCCGTGTCCTCAAGCCGCCTTCCAGCATGCGCTGGGCGATGGCGGCAATGTCACCCAATGCCCGCGCGGTCTGCGGGTAGATGGCGTGACCGGCGTCTGTCAGGGTGATGCGGTTGCCAGTGCGTACGAACAGCTGCTTGCCGAACCATGTTTCGAGATTGCGGATCTGCTGGCTGACCGCCGCCGAGGATACGCCAAGCTCACTCGCGGCCAAAGTGAAGCTGCCGGCGCGGGCCGCGACCTCGAAGGCCTTGATCGCGTTCAGTGGCGGCAGTTTTTCCATGCCAAGCTCCATAAGTTTTTCTTGCTCATTCCTAATAATTTTCGCCGTTGAGAGAAAGAATTTTTTGTGATCTTCTGTGCCCAACCGATGGAGCACGCGACATGAAAGACATTCTCGATCTCGACCGTTATCCGCTCGACCGCGAAGGCAGCGCCGAATGGAAGCGCCTCGTCGAACAGTCGATCGAAGCCCTCCGGACCGACGGCATGTTCAATCTCGAAGGTTTTCTGCGGCCCGGCGTCGCCGAACAGGCGGTGCGGGAAATCAAGCCGGTGATGGACACGCAGTCCCATGTCCACAAGCGCATGCACAACATCTACTTCAAGCCCAGCATTCCCGAACTCGCACCCGACCACCCCGCTTTGCGCAAGGTCGAAACCATCAGTCACACTGTGTGCGCCGACCAGATTCCGGACAGCACCGTGCTTGCCATCTACGAATACGAGCCGCTCGTGCATTTCCTGGCGGCGACGATGGGCAAGGCAAAACTGCATGTCATGCAAGACCCACTGGCCCGCACCAATGTCATGGCCTATCGCGTCGGCGAGGCGTTGAATTGGCATTTCGACCGCTCGGAATTCACCACGACGCTGCTTTTGCAGCAATCGCAACGTGGCGGCGACCTCGAATACCGCACCGATCTCAGATCGGATGACGACCCGAACTATGAGGGCGTCGCCAGGCTGCTCGAAGGCCGTGATCCCGACGCCAAGATCCTGCGCATGAAGCCGGGTACGCTCAATGTGTTCCGCGGCAAGAACACCGCGCACCGCGTCACCACGGTCGAAGGCGAGCGCGAACGCATGATCGCGGTGTTCTCCTACTACGAAAAACCAGGCGTGATGTTCAGCGCCGAGGAGCGGGTCGGCTTCTACGGCCGCGCGGCCTGAGCCGTCCAAACCGCGTCCGTATCGGAAATGCCGGACGACGATGAAAAATCCGAAAATGCCATCTTGTTAGATTGTCGACAATCTGATTGTCTTGCCCAGTGTACTCGCTGGAGTGGGCCGGATGGTGACGACGGATTTCAGCCCGATTGCCGATACGACGCGTCGCGCCGAAATCGTCGCGCTGCTGCGGCGCGCCATCCTGACCGGGCAACTGCAACCTGGCCAGAAGCTCAACGAACTGAGGATTTCGGAACAGATGCGGGTCAGCCGCGCGCCATTGCGCGAGGCGATGCGCGAGTTGGTGCAGGAAGGCATCCTGACCAGCATTCCCTATGCTGGCACCTTCGTCATCGACGTCACCGCCAAGGACATCGACGATGCCTATTCGCTCAACCAGGTGCTGGATGAGTTCGCCATCGAACGAACATGGCCCCAGCGCGACCAGCGTTTCTTCGATGAACTTGACCGGCGCCACGAAGCGGTGAAGCAGGCGACACGCAACCTCGACACCACAAGGCAGATCGAAACCGCGCTGCAACTGCACGGACTGATCTATGAATGGGCCGACAATTCAGTGCTTCTGGAAACCTGGCAACGACTGACCAGCCGGCTTCAGATGTATTTCGCGCTGCACCAGCATGCGCGCAACGAGCCGGTGCCGGCCGAAGACGTCCATGAGATCTACGTGCAACTGATGAAGGGCGCCGATATGCGCGCTGCCCAGCGTCATGCACGCGAACATATCAATCTCGACTTCGAGCAGTTGCTTTCCTATGCGCGCAGCCTCGAACAGCGTCCGTCAATGGGCGCCTGACCAATTCCCAGACATCGCAGCCAGCGGACAGACAGAAGTGCAGATCAAATCCATCAAAGCCTACCATGTCGTGCAGCCCTTCGTGGACGGCCCCTACCGCATGTCCAAGGGGCGCCAGGCCGACGCCTTTGACACGGTGATCGTCGCCATCACCGCCGATAGCGGCCTGACCGGCTGGGGTGAAATGGCGCCGCTCGGCAATTTCTACTCGGCCGCGTTTCCTGCAGGAACACGCGCGGGCGTGCCGGAAATCGCGCCGCATCTCATCGGCCACGATCCGCGCGGCCTCGCCAGCATCGGCCGGCTTATGGACACGGTGTTCAAGGGCCATCCCTACATCAAGTCGGCGCTCGACATGGCCTGCTGGGATCTCGCCGCGCGCGCCGCCGATGTGCCGCTGGTGACCATGCTAGGCGGCCGCGAGAGCGACATGGCGGAGACCTACCGGGTCGTCACCCACGGCACGCTCGATCAGATGGCGGCACTGGCAAAAAGGATCAGCGCGGAGGGCTGTCGGCGTTTGCAGGTCAAGGTCGGCGGCAATGTGCACGACGACATCGAGCGGGTGACGACGGTCGCCTCGGCCGTGCCGAAAGGTACGGTGATTTTCTGCGACGCCAATGCCGGCTGGACACCCTATCAGGCACGGCAGTTCGCCGATGCCACGCGCGGCATCGACTACACGTTCGAGCAGCCCTGCACGACGATCGAGGAGAACATGTCGGTGCGCCGCATGCTCGACAAGCCGATGGTGCTCGACGAATCCGTCACCTCGCTGGAAGCGATGCTGGAGATTCACCGCCTGGGCGCGGCCGACGGGTTGACGCTGAAGATCTCGCGGTTGGGCGGTGTGACCAAGACCCGGCAGATTCGCGACGTTGCCGTCGACCTCGGCTTCATGATCACTGTCGAAGACACAGGCGGCGCCGAGATCGACACGGCAGCGATGGCGCATCTGTCGCTGTCGACGCCGGAGGAGCGCCGGCTGCATGCCATTGCCTTCCATCAATGGGTGACGGTGCGCACGGCCTTCAACGCCCCGCCGGTCACCGGCAGCCATATGGGCGTTCCAGACGGACCCGGCCTCGGCATCGACGTGGACCCGAGCCTGCTCGGCAAGCCATTCTTCGAGATCGGCTGAGATGAAAATCCGCGGTATCACGGCAACGCCGATCAATCTTCGTCTCGAAGCGCCCTATGGCTGGGTGTTCGGCGAGCTCGACGGGTTTTCGCAGACCATTGTCGAGGTCGAGACCGAGGAAGGGCTGATCGGCCTCGGCGAGGCGCCGACGCCAGCGGCGGCCGCGATCATCAACGATGTTCTGGCCGCGCGCCTGGCGGGCCGCGATGCCTTCGACATCGCCGGCGCCGAGCATGTCTGCCTGCCCTACTGGACCGGCGTGCAGTCGATCAACGACCGCACCCGCATCATGGCCTTCGGCGCAATCGAGATGGCGCTGTGGGACCTGCGCGGCAAGGCGTGGAAGCAGCCGCTTTATCAGCTGCTCGGCGGCGCCGTGCGCAAGGATATCCCGTTCACCGACTATTTTTCGCTGCGCGGCGATGGACCCAAGGTGAAGGGCGAGACGACGCCGGAAGAAGTCGCCGACTATTGCGTCGAGCTGCACGAGACGCATGGCACGACCTTCTTCGAAGGCAAATTCTCGACCGAAGACCCGAAAGTCTCGCTCAGAATGGTCGAGCTGATCCGTGAAAAACTCGGCGACGAGGCGATGATCCGCATCGATTCCAACCAGGCCTATTCGCTGGCGACGGCGCGGCGGCTGGCGCGGCCGCTGGAAGAGCTCGGCGTGCGCAACTGGGAGGATCCGGTGGCGACGATCGAGGAGATGCGCCAGTTGCGGCAGCATTGCTCGATCCCGTTCTCGACCCACAACATCGACATTGCGCGCGCCATGGACCTCAAGGTTCCGGATGCCTTCGTCGGCAATCCGACGGCGCATGGCGGCATCGGCCGCCTCACGCGTTTCGTCGGCGCCTGCGAGCACGCCGGCGTCGATTTCTGGTGCTACAGCGGCGACAGTGGCATCGGCAGCGCGGCCTATCTGCATCTGTGCGCGGCGCTTGGCTGGATCCGGGAGCCGAACCAGTCGCTGTTTCGCATGCAGCCCATGGACATTACCGAGGAAGGGCCGTTTTCGCCGAGGAACAATGTCGTGCGCGTCCCGGAAGGCCCCGGTCTCGGCGTCACCTTATCGCGGAAAAACCTCACGGCATGCCATCGCGATTTCGTCGAGAACGGCCCGTGCAACAAATATCATGACCCGGCGAAGCCCGGAACATATCGCCGCCTGCCGCTGAACTAGGAGACCGAGAAGGAAAGGAGACTAGCCAACACAAGGGTCGGCCGCGGCAATTTGGATCGCCACGGCAGGGCCTGACGGGTGAAAGCATGGCCTCAAGAAAATCTGAACCCTGCGCCGCCAGGATCGGATGGACCAGAAAAGACAGCATGCTACAGTCCCGGTCGACCGACTTCGTTGATGACCGGGACAAGGAGAACTCCACGGAATTTCGTCAACTGGAAGTGCATTCTTCAGCCATAAGAAACAAGGGGAAAGGGTTAAACCCATGAGCAAGAACTACCGCATTCTCGACCTGATCCGGCGCAATCGCTCGCCGCTCGAAAACCATCTCATCGACGGTCTCGTCGACGGCCGCGTCAGCCGCCGCGACTTCATTCGCCACGGCAGTCTGCTCGGCCTGTCGCTGCCGCTTCTGGGCGGCATCACCACCGCTGCCGGCCTTAGTGGCATGCCGTCGCTCGCCCGCGCCCAGGGCGCGCCCGGCGCGACCATCCGTGTCGGCAGCAGCGTGCCGGCGGCAACCATCGACCCGGTCACCATCGCCGATGCCGGCGGCCTGCTGATCATGCAGCAGGTTGCCGAATTCCTCTGCGTCGACGGCCCCGACCTGGTGCTCAAGCCGGCACTGGCCGAAAGCTGGAAGCCTAACGACAACGGCACGGTGTGGACCTTCAAGCTGCGCAAGGGCGTCAAATTCCACTCAGGCGGCGAGATGAAGGCCGACGACGTCGTAGCCAGCATCGACCGCCTCGCCGACCCGGCAAACTCGTCCAACGCGTTGTCGGTGTTCACCGGCATTCTGCAGAAGGGCGCCACCAAGAAGGTCGACGACTACACGGTGGAATTCCATCTCGACGCCCCGAACGGCAACTTCCCCTACATGGTGTCGTCCGACAACTACAACGCCGTCATCATCCCGGCGAGCTACAAGGGCGACTACGAGAAAAGCTTCGACGGCACCGGGCCGTTCAAGATCGAAAAATACACGGCCAAGGTCGGCGCCTCCTTCGTCCGCAACGAGGACTATTGGGGCGAAAAGGCTCTGCCGGAGCGCACCGAGTTCACCTTCTTCGCCGACATGCAGCCGCAGATCCTGGCGCTGCAGGGCGGACAGATCGACATCATCAACCAGATGCCGGTGCTCGCGGGCGTCGCCCTGCTCAATGATCCGAGCGTCGACATCATCAGCCTGAAGTCGGTCGCGCACCAGCAACTGCATCTGCGCTGCGATTCCGATCCGTTCAAGGACCCGCGCGTGCGCCGCGCCATCGCGCTCAGCCTCGATCGCGACAAGCTGGTCGCCGGCCTGATGAAGGGCCGCGCTTCGGCCGGCAATGACAGCCCGTTCGCGCCTGCCTATCCTTCGACCGATACCAGCGTGCCGCAGCGCAAGCAGGACATCGCGCAGGCCAAGCAGCTGATGGAAGCGGCCGGCGCCGGCAAGGGTTTCAAGGTGACCCTGACCACCGAGCGCTACCTGGAAATACCGGAATACGCCCAGCTCATCCAGAACTGGGTCAAGGAGATCGGCATCGAGCTCGAGCTCAACATCCTCGACCAGGGCGCGTATTACGGCGACGCCGTATTCGGCAAATCGAACTGGCTGGATTCGGTGATGGGCATCACCGACTACGGCCACCGCGGCGTGCCGAACGTGTACCTTGCAGCACCGCTGAAGAGCGACGGCACCTGGAACGCCGCGCACTTCAAGAACAAGGACTATGACACGCTGGCGACCAGCTATATCGCCGCGCTCGATCTCGAGGCGCAAAAGGCGACGGCGGGCAAGATCCAGAACCTGCTGCTCGAGGAAACGCCCGTCATCTTCGGCTATTTCTACGACTATCTGACGGCGACGGCGAAGGGCGTGGCCGGCGTGCAGCCGACCGCCATGTCGCAGCTGTTCCTCGAGAAGGCATCGAAGGCCTAAAACGAAAGGGAAAGCCAATCCTCTAACAGCCAGCTCCCGCGTGGGGGCTGGCTCCACAAGGAGTCTTAGCCATTCTCTCCTTCTTTGCACGGCGTGTGTCGCTGTCGCTGGTTACATTGTTCCTGCTCAGCATCATGGTGTTCCTGGGCGGCCAGGTGCTGCCCGGCAATGTCGGGCGCGCGATCCTGGGGCCGTTTGCCGACCAGCGCGCTGTCGACGCGCTCAATCACACGCTGGGCGTCGATCGGCCGCTGCTCACCCAATATGCGACCTGGATCTGGAATTTCATCTGCGGCGACATGGGCACGTCCTACATCTTCCGCTCGCCGGTGGCGCCGTTCGTCATCGATGCCTTGGGCAATTCGATGAAGCTGGCCGCGGTCGCCTTCGTGCTGGTGGTGCCGATCGGCATCCTCGGCGGCGTCGTGGCCGCGCTCAACCTTAACCGCCCGCTCGACCGTATCATCAGCCTGGGCGGCCTGTCGGTGACGGTGTTGCCGGAATTCGTCACCGGCATCATCCTGATCCTGATCTTCGGCGTCTGGCTGCGCTGGCTGCCGATATCGGCGGCATGGCCGAAGAACGCCGGCTTCTTCACCCAGCTCTACTATCTGATCCTGCCGTCTCTGCCGCTGTTCCTGGTGCTGTTCGGCTATATCGCGCGCATGGCGCGCTCCGGCATGATCGAAGCGCTCGATTCCGACTATACGCGAACGGCGGTGCTCAAGGGCCTGCCCTGGCGCACGGTGATCTGGCGCCATGTGCTGCGCAATGCGCTGCTGCCGACCATCACCGTCATCGCCACCCAGACGGGCTATCTCATCGGCGGCCTGGTGGTGATCGAGACGCTGTTCCGCTACCAGGGCATCGGTTCGCTGATCTTCACCGCCGCGCGCGGCAAGGATTTCCCGATGCTCGAATCCGGTATCCTCACCATCGGCATCGTCTATGCCGTGGCGACATTGATCGCCGACTTCCTCTATTCCGTACTCAATCCGCGTATCCGGCTGGGGTCAGACCAATGAGCGCCGTCCAGACAACCTCCCCTCCGCAAGACGATACGCGCCGGCGCAGCCCCATGGCGGAAGTCTTTTTCTCGCTCATGCGCTCGCGCACCTTCCTTGTCGGTCTCTTCATCGTGCTGTTCTGGGTCGCCTGCGCACTGTTCGGCGAGCACTTCGCACCCTACGACCCGCTTGCCGACGACATCATCAATGCGTTGGCGCCGCCCTCGTCCGAACACTGGTTCGGTACCGACCAGATCGGCCGCGACGTCTTCTCGCGCGTCATCGTCGGCTCGCGCGACATCCTCACCGTCGCCCCGCTGGCAACCTTGCTGGCGACGGTCGCCGGCACGGCACTCGGCCTGCTCACCGGCTATTTCCGCGGTATCGTCGACGATGTCGTCAGCCGCATCCTGGAAGCCTTCATGGCCATCCCCGTGGTCATTGTCGCGCTGCTCGCGATCGTCGCGCTCGGCACCTCCAAGGCCACCGTCATCGTCGTCATCGGCCTGAGCTTCGCGCCGATCATCGCCCGCACCGTGCGCTCGGCGGTGCTGGCCGAGCGCGAACTCGATTATGTCGCCGCCGCGCAGCTCAGGCACGAGAGCGCCTTCCACACGATGTTCGTCGAGATCCTGCCCAACGTCATCCCGCCGATCCTGGTCGAGACCACCGTGCGGCTGGGCTACGCCATCTTCGCGGTCGCCACGCTCTCCTTCATGGGCTTCGGCATCCAGCCGCCCTCACCCGACTGGGGGCTGTCGATCTCCAGCAACTACGGCATGATCGGCGGCGGCTTCTGGTGGACAGTGCTGTTCGACGCGCTCGCCATCGCCTCGCTGGTGATCGGTGTCAACCTTGTGGCCGACGGCGTGCATGGAGCGCTCAATGACTAGTTCCGCCCCGACTAAACCGGCAAAGGCTGAAAACGCCCTCGAACTGCACGACCTGTCGGTCGCCTACCGGGTCGCCGGGCGCAACCGCGCCGTGCTGCGCAATCTCAGCCTCAACATCAGGCAAGGCGAGGCCTATGGGCTGGTCGGCGAATCCGGCTGCGGCAAATCCACCGTGGCGCTCACCGTCGTGCGCTATTTGCCACGAAATGGCTCGATATCGGGCGGCGCGATCTCGCTCGACGGCCAGGACGTCATGAAGCTCGATGCCGAGGCCTTGCGGCGGGCGCGCGCCGAAAGCGTCTCAATGGTCTATCAAGATCCCGGCAAGGCGCTGAACCCGTCGATCCGCATCGGCCGGCAACTGACCGAGATCTTCGAGCTTGGCGGTATCACGGGACAGGCGGCGACCGATCGCGCCATCGCCATGCTCAACCGCGTGCGCATCTCCGATCCGCCAAGCGTCATGCAGCGCTATCCGCACCAGCTCTCCGGCGGCATGCAGCAGCGCGTGGCGATCGCCATGGCGCTGGCCAACGATCCCTCGATGCTGATCCTCGACGAACCGACCACCGGCCTCGACGCGACGGTGGAGGCCGAGGTGCTCGACCTCATCGCGCAGCTGCGGCAAGAGCTGTCGGCCTCGATCCTGTTCATCAGCCACAACCTCGCCGTCGTCTCCAACATGTGCGACCGGGTCGGCGTGCTCTATGCCGGCATGCTTGTCGAGGAAGGCCCGACGGAGGTCGTGTTCAACGATCCGCGCCATCCCTATACGGTCGCGCTGCTGCGCTGCCTGCCACGCGGCGGCCAGCGCAAGGACCAGGGCCGGCTCGACACCATCCCGGGCTTCCTGCCCGGCATAGGCGCCGACATCAAGGGCTGTGCCTTTGCCGACCGCTGTGCGCTCGCCGACAATCGCTGCCGTACCGAATTGCCGCCGCTCTATGATTTGAGCGACGAGCGCGGCAAGCGCCTGTCGCGCTGCTTCCATCACGACAAGGCGCAGGCTCTGCCGCGCGCCACACCGAGCGATGTTGCGACAGCGCCCAAGCCGACAACCGCGCCTGTGCTGCGCGTCGCCGGGCTGAACAAGACCTATGCCAGCCACGGCCATCCCTTGCGCGCCGTCAAGGATGTCTCGCTTGATCTGCGGCCCGGCGAGACGCTGGGGCTGGTCGGCGAATCCGGCAGCGGCAAGACCACTTTCGCCAGGCTGCTGCTCGGTCTGGTGCCGCCCGATGATGGCGGCACCATCGAACTCGAGGGCAAGGCGCTGGCGCCGAGGCTGGAGAACCGCGGCGACGACCAGGTCAAGGCGATGCAGATCGTCTTCCAGAACCCGGACTCCGCGCTCAACCGCTCGCATTCGATCCGCCACATTCTCGGCCGCGCCTTGAAGCGGCTGGCCGGCCTCTCCGGCAAGGCGCAGGAGGCACGCCTCGACGATCTCGTCCGCTCGGTGCGCCTGACCGACCGGCATCTCGCCGTCAAGCCGCGCCAGCTGTCAGGCGGCCTGAAGCAGCGCGTCGCCATTGCGCGCGCCTTTGCCGGCGATCCGCGCATCGTCGTCTGCGACGAGCCGACCTCGGCGCTCGACGTCTCGGTCCAGGCGGCGATCCTCAACCTGCTCGCCGACCTGCAATCGAAGGAAGATGTCAGCTACATCTTCATCTCGCACGACCTTGGGGTGGTGCGTTACCTCTCCGACAAGATCGCCGTGCTCTATCTCGGCCGCATCATGGAGATCGGACCTTCGGAGGAAGTCTTCTCCGGTCCGCATCATCCCTATACCGAGGCATTGCTGTCGGCTGTGCCGAAGCTCGACCAGACCGAGACGGCGCGCATCCGGCTCGACGGCGAAATCCCCAGCGCCACCAACCCGCCCCCGGGCTGCGTCTTCAACACACGCTGCCCGCGCAAGATCGGCCCGATCTGCGAGCAGCAGGAGCCGCCGCTGGCCGAAGCGCAGCCCGGCCATTCCATCCGCTGCCATATCCCCTACCCGGAACTTGCCAGGCTGCAGAAGGCCGCCGTGATTGAACCGGCATAGCAGGATATTGCCGGCCGGCTACCTCAGGCCGGCCATGCCTAGAGCAATTCCAGGAAAAGTGTGAAACGGTTTTCCCGGGAAAAGCGCGTAGCGCTTTCCCTTGGGAATTGCGTCAAAACAAGGAGTTAGAGCAGTTCATCGTTTCCGCGAAATGTGAACTGCTCTAAGGAACGGTCGCCTTCCGAAAAACCCTGTTCGCTGGTCCAGTCCCTGGCCAGCGAGCGCAAGCCCGTCAGGGCGACATCCAGAACATCCGACGAGACGGGATTCGATGGATAAGCGAGATAGATCGGCCGCTGGAACACCGGCGTGTTGTCCATACGCCGCATCTCGCCGCGCTCGATGTGAGTGCTGACGGCGCTGAGCGGCAGATAGGCGGCCGCTTGCCGCGACAGCACATGCTGCAGGCCGATGAAGACCAGGCCAGCCGAGATGCCTGGCTTCACCATGCCGGCAAAGGCGCGGTCATGCTCGATGCGGAATTCGAGCCCCCAATCCATCAGTATGTAGTTTTCGGTCCATGGCTTGGTCTGCGCCGCATGCTGGACGAGCACGACCTGATCGACGGCCAGCGTCTCATAGACGATGCCGGGATGCGGGCGCGGCAGATAGAGGATGCAGATGTCGAGCAGGCCTTCCGCCAGCTGGTCGATCGCCAGATCCGGGAAACTGCCCTCGAGGCGCAGCGCCACGTTCGGCCGCCTGGCGCGCATCCACTCGACCCATGGCGAAGTGATCCGGTCCCACAGGTAGGCGGGAGCGGTCAGCCGCAGCAGGCTGTCATAGCCATCGGGAACGGCGATATCCTGCCTCGATTGCTCCCAGGTGCGGGTGATGGACGAGGCGTGCGGCAGGAATTGCCGGCCGGCGGGCGTCAGCTTGACGCCGTCGCGGTCGCGCACGAAAAGCCGGCGCCCCAACTGCTCCTCCAGCCCCCTGATCCGCGCGCTGACGGTCGACTGCGCGAGATTGAGCCGGCTGGCCGCCACGGTGAAGCTGCCATGTTCGGCGACCTCCAGGAAACTGCGCAGGTTCTCTGTATCCATGGCTTAGACCTTGCATCGAAGATTTCACCTATTATGACAGCGGCAGCTACCAGCTGGTTTTCCAGACCGCCGAATTCCTGTGCATCACGCAGCCGGATCTCACCCTGAAGCCGGTGCTGGCGGAAAGCTGGTCGCCGGCGCTGGTGCTCTACGAATCCGATCATCTGCCGGTTTACTACTTTCCGATGGGCGACGTGCGCGAGGAGTTCCTGCTGCCGAGCAGGACGACGACAGAAAGCCCGTTCAAGGGCGTCGCCACGCATTATTCGCTGAACACCGGCATCACGCTGGTCGAGGATGCCGCCTGGCGTTATCTGGATCCGGTCAAGGGATCACCTGACCTATCGGACTACATGTCCTTCTATTGGCCCAAGATGACGCACTGGTACGAGGAAGACGAAGAGATCTTCGTCCACGCCCGCGACCCGTTCCGCCGGGTCGACTGCCTGCCCTCCTCGCGGCGGGTGCAGGTCATTCTCGACGGCGAACAGGTCGCCGATTCACGCCGTGGCATATTTCTGTTCGAAACCGGCCATCCGGTGCGCCACTATCTGCCGATCTCGGACACGCGGCTCGATATGTTCGCGCCCAGCCGCTACATTTCGCGCTGCCCCTACAAGGGCATCTCCAACTACTATCACGTGACGACGCCCAAGAAGCGGCACGAGAATCTCGTCTGGTACTATCCCGAGCCGGTGCATGAGGCCGAGCGCATCAAGGGACTGGTCTGCTTCCACCACGAACTGGTCGACAAGATCCTGGTCGACGGCGTCGAGATCCCGAAAGAGGCGACGGCGGCATCGGACGGTTATTTCTAGGCATCGCCGCCCCTTGCCGGCTTACGCATTGAGCGCTTGATCGAAACATGGCCCAGCGCATACCTTCCCTGAAACGGGAGGGCTATCGATGGATCTTTTCAAGCTGGATGGCGATGTCGCGCTGGTCACCGGTGCCGGCAGCGGCATTGGCCAGGCAATCGCAATTGGATTGGCCGAGGCAGGAGCCGACGTCGCGTGTTTCGGTCATGCGTCGAAAGGTGGGCTTGAGGAGACCGCGCACCAAGTCACGGCACTTGGCCGCAGGGCTTTGGTGCTGACCGGCACGGTCGCTTCGGCGAGCGATCTGGCGGCGGCAATCGATCGCGTCGAGGCCGAACTCGGTGCATTGACCGTTGCCGTCAACAATGCCGGCATCGCCGGTTCGGAACCGGCCGAGACCTTGTCGCTCGAGACATGGCAGAAGGTGCACGAGGTCAACGTCGCCGGCGTGTTCCTGTCCTGCCAGGCCGAAGCCCGCAAGATGCTGGCGCGCCGCAAAGGCTCGATCATCAACGTCGCCTCGATGTCCGGCACTATAGTCAATCGCGGATTGACGCAGGCGCACTACAACTCCTCGAAAGCCGCCGTCATCCACATGTCCAAGAGCCTTGCCATGGAGTGGGCTGATCGCGGATTGCGCGTCAATGTCGTCAGCCCAGGCTATACGCTGACACCGATGAACAAGCGGCCGGAGGTGGCGGAGGAGATCAAGATCTTCAAGCGCGACACGCCGATGGGGCGCATGGCCGCGCCGGAGGAAATGGTCGGGCCGACGGTGTTCCTGGCCAGCCGCGCGTCGAGCTTCGTCACCGGCCTCGACCTGATCGTCGATGGCGGCTACGTCTGCTGGTAGGGCCACATCTCGCCGAACTTCGCCTGCAGTCTGAATTTGTGCATCTGCGAAGCGTTAGTCGTTGCGCGAGATGAACGTTGGTATATATAATTTCATCCTATGAAAGGGCTTGGCGAGATGGGGCTTGCCATGCCGACAGCCGAGATCATGGGACCTTGATGGCTTGCACCTTGCCGGGCGCCGCAAGACTGGCAATTGATCCTCAGATGATCGCTCCACCAGCGGTCTGTCGGCAGCCATGACGCGGACGGCATATTCCATCATCACGAGAATTGAGCACCATCTTGCCTGCGCTGGCCAAGGCCAGGGCGACAATTTTGGCGCCGACGGACTTGCGCAGCGAACCGCCTTTCCAACACAATCAAGAAAAGCCGCAAGAAGGGAACGACCGATAACCGTCACAGCTTGAAGGAGAACAAGCATGTCATTTCGCAGTCGAGTTTCAAAACTATCGATGGGCGCCGTTGCGCTCGCAACGCTGAGTCTGCTGACACCTTCCGCCCAGGCCGCCGCACCGGAATCCAACGACCCGATCAAGATCGCGCTGTTCGACTGGACCAGCGTCAATCTCAACGCCAAGATCCTCGGCGGCATCCTGGAAAAGCTCGGCTATACCGTTGAATACCCGACCGCCGACTACCTCTCCAGCCTGACCACCGGCCTCACCAATGGCGACCTCGATGTCGGCCTGGAGTTCTGGGACACGACAGCCGGCGAGGCGATGAAGGCCTCCGATGCGACCGGCCAGACCGAGCGGCTGGGCAAGCTCGGCCCGAAGGCCAAGGAAGAGTGGTGGTTTCCTGAATACATGAAGGAGAAATGCCCAACCTTGCCAGACTGGCATGCCTTGCTCGACGCCACATGCGCGGCTTCGTTCTCGACGGCGGAGACCGCACCAAAGGGGCGCTATCTCGGCGGCCCAGTGACCTGGGAAGGCTTTGACGACGAGCGCGTCGCGGCACTGAAACTGCCCTTCACCGTCATCCATGCCGGTACCGATGCGGCGATGTTCGCCGAACTCGATTCCGCCTATCAGCGCAAGGCGCCGATCATGCTGTGGATCTATTCGCCGCACTGGGCGCCGGCCAAGTACAAGGGCGAATGGGTGCAGTTCCCCGAATACACGCCTGAATGCTACAACGATCCGAAATGGGGCGTGAACCCCGACGCCAAATATGATTGCGGCAAGCCGCATGGCGAGATCTGGAAATATGCCTGGAACGGCATGAAGGACAAATGGCCGGTCGCCTACAAGGTGGCCAAGGCCTTCACGATCGATACCGACGAGCTCAACAAGATGAGCGGAGAGATCGACCTTGACGGCAAGAAGCCGGAAGATGTCGCCGCCGCCTGGATCGCCGCCCACGAGGCAGACTGGAAAGCCTGGGCGCAGTGATCGTTCCGACTGGAAAGCGAGACCCGGCCGTTGATCGGCCGGGTCCCAAGTTTTGATGTTCCAGAAGGACGATTGGATGACGACTGAACAGGGATCGACCCAACCAGGCACCAACGATCGCCCGGTAAAACTTGCCTGCCGCAATGTCTGGAAGCTGTTCGGGACGAACGCGGCCAGTTTCATCCGCGAGCGCGACGGCAAGGCCAGCATGGCCGATGTCAGTGCTGCCGGACTGGTCGGCGCCGTGCGCGCCGTCGATCTCGAAATTCGCCAGGGCGAGATCTTCATTATCATGGGCCTGTCGGGCTCCGGCAAATCGACGCTGGTGCGCTGCATGTCGCGGCTGGTCGAGCCGAGCCATGGCAAGATCGAATTCGAGGGCAAGGACCTGCTCAAGATTTCCGATGCGGCGCTTATCGAATTGCGCCGCCACCGCATGGGCATGGTGTTCCAGAATTTCGCGCTGCTGCCGCATCTCAATGTGCTCGACAACATCGCCTTTCCGCTCAGCATCCAGGGGCAGGACCGGGCAACGCGCGAGGCGCGCGCCCGCGAGGTCATCGAGCTGGTCGGCTTGCGCGGCCGCGAGCATTTCTACCCACGCGAATTGTCCGGTGGCCAGCAGCAGCGCGTCGGCATCGCCCGCAGCCTGGCGACCAAACCGGAGATCTGGTTCCTCGACGAGCCGTTCTCCGCGCTGGATCCACTGATCCGGCGCGAGATGCAGGACGAGCTGATGCGGCTGCAGACCATGCTGCACAAGACCATCGTCTTCATCACCCATGATTTCGACGAGGCGATCCGGCTGGCCGACCGTATCGCCATCATGAAGGACGGCGAGGTCATCCAGATCGGCACGCCGGAGGAACTGGTGGTCAATCCGGCGACCGACTATGTCGCAGAGTTTACCCGCGACGTCGACCGCGCCAAGGTGATTTCGGCGCGCAGCCTGATGCGGACTTGCGATGGTTCGGAGCATGGCGGCACGGTTTCGCCTGATGCCAAGATCGCCAGTTTCTCGGCCAACATCGTCTCGGCCGGCAAGCCGTTCGCGGTGATCAACGGCACCGGCAAGCCGATCGGCGAAGTGACGCCGCAAGCGGTCATCGATCTGCTGGCCGGCATCGAGCACGCGAGAGCCGGCGCATGACGGTGGCGGCAAGCGCCAGCGAGGCCAGGCCGCCACTTCAGCGGTGGCTGCTCGTCTGGGCGGCGGCCCTTGCCGCTGTGCTGTTGGTGTTCCTGCTGCAGGACAGTGTCCCCTGGGCTGTCAACTATCCGGCCAGCGCCGTCGTACCGGTCGCCGACTGGGTCAGCGCGCTGATGGGCTGGATCAAGTCGAACCTGTCCTGGCTGACGCGCTCGATCACCGCGGTGCTCGGCGTGCCGCTCGATTTCGCGCTCAATCTCTTGGCCAAGAATTTCAAGATCGGCCATGGCGCGGACGCCTATGTCCTGCCGCGCCTCTCCTGGGTTGGCGTCTGCGCCGTCGCCTTCATCGCCGGACATGCCGTAGGCGGTCGGAAACTCAGCCTGCTGGTCGGCGGCTGTTTCCTCTACATCGCGCTGTTCGGCCAATGGACCAGCGCCATGCTGACGCTGGCGCTGATCTCCATCGCCGTGCCGTTCTGCATCGTCACTGGCCTGTTCGCCGGCATCTGGGCCTGGCGCAAGCCTTGGGCGGAAAGGCTCATCGTCTCCCCTGCCCTCGACCTGATGCAGACGATCCCGACCTTCGCATATCTCATCCCGATGCTGCTCCTGTTCGGCAACAGCCCGGTATCGGCGATGATCGCCACCGCCATCTTCGCCACGCCGCCGATGGTGCGGGCGACGATGCTCGGCCTCACCCGCGTGCCGCTGGAGATCGGCGAATTCAGCGACATGGCCGGCTGCACGGCGCGGCAGAAACTCTGGCGGGTGCTGTTGCCCTCGGCGCGGCCGACGCTGATGGTCGGCGTCAACCAGGTCATCATGCTGGCGCTCAACATGGTCATCATCGCCTCGATGATCGGCGCCGGCGGCCTCGGCTACGACGTGCTTCTGGCGCTGCGCGCGCTGAAGGTTGGCGAGGCGATGGAGGCTGGTCTCGCCATTGTGGCTCTGGCGATCGCGCTCGACCGGCTGAGTCAGGCCATCGCCCACAAGCAGGCGAAGGGCCATGTTCATCAGGCGGCGAACCCGAGCTTCTGGCGGCGCCATCCCAATCTGTCGCTGGCCATCGCCATCCTTGCCGTCACCACGCTGCTCGGCCTGTTCGTGCCGGCCTTCGCGGCGGTGCCGAAGGCGATCACCTTCACCACCGCGCCGCTGTGGAAGGCAGCGGTGAACTGGGTGACGATCAACTTCTTCGATGCGATCGAAGCCTTTCGCGTGGCGCTGATCCTCAACGTGCTGAACCCGGTGCGTGCCTTCTGCGAAGGCTTTCCCTGGCTGGGCGCGGTGTTCCTGCTCGGCCTTGCCGGCTATCAGCTCTCGGGCCTGCGCCTGGCGGCCCTGGTCGCCGCGCTGACCGCTTTCTGCGCCGTCACCGGACTGTGGGAAAAGACCATGGCCACCGTCTATCTCTGCGGCATCTCGGCCTTCATCGCATGCCTGATCGGCATCCCGGTCGGGCTGATGGCCGCGCGCAGCGACCGCTTCGAGAAGATCGTCACGCCCATCATCGACACGCTGCAGGTACTGCCGTCCTTCTGCTTCATCATCCCGGTGGTGATGCTGTTCAGAGTCGGCGACGTGACCGCCATGATTGCAACGATAGCCTTCGCCGTGGTGCCGGCGATCCGCTACACCAATCACGGCATAAGACAGGTGCCGCCGGCTCTGATCGAGGCGGCCAAGGTGTCGGGCTGCACGCCGCGCCAGACCTTCTTTCGCGTGCAATTGCCGCTGGCGCTTCCCGAGATCATGCTCGGCGTCAACCAGACCATCCTGATGGCGCTGGCGATGATCATCATCTGCGCCATGGTCGGCACGCGCGACCTCGGGCAGGAGGTGTTCATCGCGCTGTCCAAAGCCGATTCCGGCCGCGGCATTGTCGCGGGCCTGGCAATCGCCTTCATCGGCATCGTCGCCGACCGGCTGTTCAACGCCTGGACGGCGAAGGCGCGGGCAAGGCTGGGTTAGAGCAATTCCAGGAAAGTGTGAGCGGTTTTCCGTCCGGAATTTCTTCAAAAACAAAGCGCTAGAGCCGCTCACCGTTTCCGTTAAACGGTGAGCGGTGAGCGGTGAGCGGCTCTAGGTTGGAAGATGCGCCGCGGCTACTCCGCCGCGACGCCCTTCACCTCGAGATAGCTCTCCATGGAATCGTCCAGCGCCTGCAGCCAGGGCGTATGGTGCAGCGGCGCCATGGTGCCGGTCATCAGCGAACGGTAGGCGTGGTCGCGGAAGCCCATAATGTCTTCCGCCTTGTGGTGTTCCCATTCCATGAAAGTCTGGTTGACCGCCTCGACATCGAAGCCGGGATAGTCGGTCTGGTCCATCAATTCCTTGGTATAATCGCCCTGGAACCAGATCATCTGCTCGGCGTCTTCCAGCGTTTCCTCGCGGGCGCGCCATTTGGCGCTGTGCTCGGCCATCGCCTCGACTGACGGCAGCTTGATGCGGCCCATGATCACATCGCGGGCGAACCAGGCCTGCGCGTCGAACATGTTGAAGGTGTAGAACTGGTCCTGCATGCCGATATAGAACAGCTTCGGATTCTTTTCCCACACCACGCCTTCATAGAGATCGAGCGGCCACATGCGGTTGGCGGTCTTGAGCTTGAGGTCGTCGGTGAGGAAGGGGAAGGAATGGAGGTAGCCGGTGCACAGGATGATGGCGTCGACGTCCTTGGTCGAACCGTCCTTGAAGTGGGCTGTCTTGCCGACGACCTTCTGCAGCAGCGGCACCTCCTTCCAATTCTCCGGCCATTTGAAGCCCATCGGCTTGGAGCGATAGCTGGAGGTGATGGATTTGGCGCCGTATTTGTAGCATTGGGAACCGATGTCCTCGGCCGAATAGGAGCGGCCGATGATCAATATGTCCTTACCCTTGAATTCCATCGCGTCGCGGAAATCATGGCTGTGCAGAATGCGGCCGTTGAAGGTGGCAAAGCCCTCGAAATAGGGAACGTTGGGGACGGAGAAATGGCCTGAGGCGACGACGACGTTGTCGAACTCTTCGGAATAGGTGACGTCGTTGGCGCGGTCATGCGCGGTGACGGTGAATTTCTTGGTCTCGTCCGAGAAGGTCACCATGCGCACCGGGCTGTTGAAGCGCACCCATTTGCGCAGGCCCGATTTTTCGACGCGGCCCTTGATGTAGTCCCACAAAACGGCGCGCGGCGGATAGGAGCCGATCGGCCGGCCGAAATGCTCCTCGAACGTATAGTCGGCGAACTCCAGGCATTCCTTCGGCCCGTTCGACCAGAGGTAGCGGTACATCGAGCCATGCACGGGATCGCCATGCTCGTCGAGGCCGGTGCGCCAGGTATAGTTCCACAGGCCGCCCCAGTCCGACTGCTTTTCGAAGCAAACGATTTCAGGGATGTCGGCGCCCTTGTCCTCAGCCGACTTGAAGGCCCTGAGCTGTGCCAGGCCGGACGGTCCGGCGCCGATGACGGCAACACGCGTTTTCATTTCAAGGGCCTCCTCATTTTTTGATTTCCCCAGCGAAACAAATTTCACTGACAGTGACACTAATTGGCCCTTCGGTGCTGTCAACTGACATCTGCGGGAACAGCGTTTGCCCGCAAAGGATTCCTGGCGAAAAACCTACGCGGACAGAATCCATGGGATCGTCCGATGGCACTTAAGACGGCTTGCCGACACCGCCGCGCTGCTGTATCGCCAGCTCTGATGTTCACCTTGAGTGAAATTAATCCGCGAAATCCGGGAGCGACATGGCGAAAGACAGTTCCAAGGCCGGGCTTGCCGGTGCCAAGCCGAAGCCCCAGCCAAAGGTCTCGGCGGACGGCAAGACCATCCGCGCACCGCTGACGCAGAACCCACACGCCATCCGCGACACACGCGAGAAAGTTCTGGAGGTGGCTATCGGCCGCGAGGTGCGGGCGTTCCGCAAGAAGCTCGGTATCACCGTCGCCGATCTCGCCGTCGCCACCGACATTTCGCTGGGCATGCTGTCGAAGATCGAGAACGGCATCACCTCGCCGTCGCTGACCACGCTGCAGGCGCTGTCGCGGGCGCTCGGCGTTCCCGTCACCGCCTTCTTCCGCCGCTTCGAGGAGGAGCGCAGCGCTGTCTTCGTCAAGGCCGGCGAAGGCCTGGATGTCGAGCGCCGCGGCACGCGCGCCGGCCACCAGTACAATCTGCTCGGCCATATCGGGTCGAACACCAGCGGTGTCGTCGTCGAACCCTACCTGATCACGCTGACCGAGGATTCGGATGTGTTCCCGACCTTCCAGCACGAGGGCATGGAGTTCCTCTATATGTTGGAGGGCGAAGTCGTTTACCGGCACGGCAGCAACCTCTATCCGATGAAGCCGGGCGACAGCCTGTTCTTCGACGCCGACGCGCCGCACGGCCCGGAGCAGCTGACGAAACTGCCGATGCGGTATCTGTCGATCATCTGCTATCCGCAGAACAGCGCGGGTTAATCGGGCCCAAAACCCGGGCTGGTCGCGCTGCCATCATCCAGCTTCGACAGCCACTCGACCAGCGTCGGCCGGTACCGTGTCAGACCCTTGTAGGTGGCGAGTTCCTCGGGCAGGTCGCGGATGACGCGGTGCAGGCGGCGTGCCCATTTCGGCTGCGTCACCAGCTCGTCCATCTTGATCAGGTAGCAGCGGATCGGGAAGACGATGCCGTTGGAGCGCGGCAGCCGCCAGAAGCTTTGCAGCTCGACGCGCAGATGCACCTTGTCGCCGACATTCTCGGGCGTCACGGTCGTCCGGTCCGGACCCCATTTGTGGTAATTTTCCGGGCTGGTATCGAGGCGCGGATTGATGGTCATCGTCCAGTTGAGGCGCCGCGCCGGCTTGCCCTGCTGGATGTTGGTGAGGAATTTCAGCGCCCGCGTGAAAATCCCCTTCTCATGCGCCAGCGGCACCGGTGCATGCCACTCGAAAAAATTCATGCCGATGTCGAAATCCAGCGACCAGTCGGCCTGGGTGGTGACCATGCCGGCATCCATCCACAGATTGCCGTCGCGCTGATCGAGGATGCAGAAATCGCCCTGGCTCTGGCGGGTGATGTATTCCATCGGCCCGTAAGGCAGGGTCGAGGTGTCGCCGAATGTGAAGGTGTCGTCGATGCCGAGCGGCCGGTTGATCCAGCGCCAACGGTCGCCGTCCCGCGTCAGCGTGAAATGCTCGGGATAGCCCAGCGCCTGCTGTTCCATCAGCAGTTCGAGCAGATCCCAGCCGGCCAGCGTCATATGCGGCAGCGACTGGCAGCGAAGCGGATCCTCGGCGAGCACCAAAGCGCGGTCCTGCATCTCGGCGACGTAGTGCTCGTCGACATCGATCAGATTCTCCAGCACGCTGCCCTTCGGCCCGACGACGTGCGGCTCGATGTTGACCGCATACATGTAGGCGTCTTCATGGAACGGGAACGGGAACCGCCTGATGTGCTCCGGGCTGTTCCTGAAGGTGAAATCGTCGCGGAAGGTTTCCTTGCGAAAGGTGATGCCCAAGCTCGCCTCCTATCTTTCCAGCACCAGCGACCGGCCCTCGAAGCGCGACACGCATGGCATGATCTTGCAGCCCGAGCGGTGGTCTTCCTCGCTCAGCCAGTGGTCGTTGTGGATGAACTTGCCATCGTAAGAGATGACATTGGTTTCGCATTGGCCGCAGACGCCGCCTCGGCAGAGATAGGGCGGATCGACACCGGCGGCCTCGATCGCTTCCAGCAGGCTCTGCTGTTCATCAACGCGGATCGTCTTGCCGCTGACAGCCAGCGTCACATCGAAAGGCAGGCCGGGCTGGGGTGCCGCGAAATGCTCGAAATGCACGGCCTCCGATGGCCAGCCCAAGGCGGCCGCGCGGTCGCGCACCCAGTTGATCATGCCAGCGGGGCCGCAGACATAGAGATGCGTGCCGAGCGGCTGCGTCGACAGCAGCCGGTCGAGATCGATGCGCTCGTCACGGTCGTCATGGTAGAGCCGGATGCGCCTGTCGTAGCGCTCCCGCAGCACGTCGGCATAAGTGCCCAGAGAGGCGGTCCGGCAGGTGTAGTGCAGTTCGAAATTGCCGCCCTCGCCCGCCAGTTGCGCTGTCTGCGCCATGAAGGGCGTGATGCCGATACCGCCGGCCAGCATCAAGTGCTTCTTCGCCCTGAGATCGAGCGAAAACAAATTGACGGGATAGCTTATCACCATCTCCAGGCCCGGCTTGACGGACCGGTGCATGAACAGCGAGCCGCCGCGGCCGACATCGTCGCGGCGCACCGAGATCGTGTATTCGCGCGTGTCGAGCGGCGAACCCATCAGCGAATAGGGATTGAGCCTCGTGCGATCGCCATCGCGCATCTCCACCACGACATGCGCACCGCCGGAAAAGGTCGGCAACAGCTCGCCGTCGCGGCGACGGAAATGGAAGCGGGTGACCAGTTCGTTGACCGGGACGACATCGCTGACGACGACATCGAGCTTGGTGGTGCCGGTGCTCATGGGAAGGCCTCCTCGATTGGAGGGATCTCCGAGCGATCCTCGGCGTTGATGCAGACACCCTGGAAAGCGGCGAGGCGCCGCGAATAGTGATCGCGCACCAGAAGCAGCAGGCCGCAATGCGAACAGGCTGCTGGCTGTGTCGTGACGTTCTCGGTGATGCCCTTGCAGTGCACGCACTGCATGCGCCTGGCCAGCGAGCCGCGATGCTCGGTCTGCATCGAGGTGTGGTCGATACCGGCTTCGAGCGCCACCTGCATGGCCTGGCCGATCAATCCCTCGGTGCCGGCGAGGTAGAGGCGCAGGCCCATATGCGCATTGCCCAGCGTCTGCTTCAGCCTCGGCAGCAGGCTGGCAAAGGATGGCGCGAGATGAAACTGCGCCGGCTTCAGCGCTTCGAGGGTGGCGACGTGTTTGTTGTCCGGACCCGGGATAAAGTCGACTTCGGCGCCATCGAAAAACCCGGCGGGCGCTTTTGCGGCCATATCTGAAATAGCGAGCGCACCTTCGGCATCGGCGATGAAAAGATGATGTTTGCCGGGCTGCGGAGAGAGCGTTCCGTAGACCGGCCGGCTGATGATGCTTTTGGCTGCCATTTAAGTCTTCGTGCCTCGAACCTCTCGCTGTTGAGTATGCCTCAGCCTTTCGCCGTGCGCTTGGTCTTCTTGGGATCGTCGAACGGCAATGGCTGCGCCGTCGCTTTGATCGATCCGCTCTTGTTGCGGATTTCGAGCTCGGTGTCCTTGACCGCGCAGTCGACGTCGAGACGGGCGATGCCCATCGATTTCTTGACCAGCGGCGAATACATGGCGCAGGTCACCACGCCGACCTTTTTGCCGTCGCGATAGACCGGCGCGCCCTCGTCGGCCGGCTCCTTGCCGTCGAGCAGCACGCCAAAAATCTTGAAGCGCTCCTTGCCCTTCAGGCGGTAATGTTCCTCGGCCCCACGGAAGCCGGTCTTGCCGGGGCTGACGGTGAAGTCGAGGCCGAGTTCCCACAGCGTGTCGCCAGGACCTTCATTCTCGAACGGATATTTTTGCGAATTGTCGTAGGGATAGAACAGCAGGTAGCTTTCGACCCGCAGCATGTCGAGCGTGGTGAAGCGGCAGGGAATGATGCCGACGCTCTTGCCCTCGTCGAGGATCCTGTCCCAGATCGTGCCGGCATCCTGGCCGCGGCAGAAGATTTCGTAGCCGCGCTCTCCGGTGTAGCCGGTGCGTGAGATCATGACGGGGAAACCGAACAGCTGCGTCTGCATGTGATGGAAATAGTTGAGGTCGCGAATACCCGGCACATGCTTGGCGAGATAGTCGACCGCGGTCGGCCCCTGCAGCGACAGATCGTGCAGATTGTCGTCGAAGCGCAGCGAGACATCGCGGCCCATCGCGGCGCGCTGCAATTCCTCATGGCCGGTGCCCGAACCATGCACGACCATCCAGCTGTTCGGGCCGGTGCGGTAGAGGATGCAGTCGTCGGTGAATTTTCCCGCCTCGTTGAGCATGCAGGCATAGGCCGATTTGCCGGGATAGATCTTTTCGACGTCGCGGGTGGTTGCGAGATCGATGAGATGCGAGGCGTGCGGCCCTGTGATGTGCACCTTCTTCAGGCCCGACACATCCATCAGCCCGGCCTTGGTGCGGATGGCGATGTACTCTTCGTCAGCATCCTTGTCGTAGGTCCAGGCGGTGCCCATGCCGCTCCAGTCTTCGAGCTTCGAACCCAGCGCGCGATGGCGATCCGCCAGGGTCGAAAATCTCCAGGATGCCGTCATCCGATCGTCCTCCGTTCAAAAATCCACTGTTCCCCGCTCCTTGGCTTGAAGGCCGGAGCTTTGGGTTGAATATTGACCGCAAACGCGGGAGGGCCGCAATCCCCTGAAAGCAAATAATTTCATTGTCAGGCAAAATTCATCACCCCAAGCAAACGGTTAACTCAGCGTAAATTCGTCTTGACAATTGCGGTAAACGGCCTGAATTTATGAAAAAAATTTCACTCTCTTGAAAGAGAGCGATGCGCGGTGGATTCGGAACCGGGGCGTCGAAAAAAGGGGAAAAACCGATGTCAGACCTGCAGCAGCGCATCGAGGTGCTGTACCGTTCCGATTTGCGCGGATCCGCGCTGCTGATCATCTGCCTGTGGGCGACGATCCTCTTCGTCCTGTTCATGACGTGGCCATACATCCCGCACGCCGGCATCAAGGCCGTCGTCGCGATCGCCGCTGCAGCCGTGCTGATCTTCAACACGGCCGCGATCCTGGCGATGGTCAAACACTACAAGGAAGACAAGGACTTCATCTACGGCCTCGACATCAAGAACGCCGACGCATCCCGCAACCGCCAGTCCTGAGGGGTACAAGAAATGTCGCGCTATACGCCGCCGGAGCAGAGCAAGGCCGGCCAGGTTTTCGATATCGTCGTCGTTGTGGTCGCCATCTTCGTGGCGTTGTGGCTGCCGCTGAAGCTCGGCCTTGCCGGAGCCGCCAAATCCATCGACGCGCTCGATGCCAAGACCTGGGAAGCGCTTGGCCAGAACCCGACCATGGCCGCCATCTGGGAGAAGCTCGGCTACACGCCCGAGACGGCGCATGACGTCATCCAGAACCGGTTCCACTATGTCATCGACTGGCCGACGCTGATCATCATGGCGGCGGTGCTGATCGGTTATTTCGTCTTCCTGTTCCGAGCCTCCGACCGCGAATATCGCGACGTCATCAACGAAAAATTCGACGACAAGTAAGAGTTCCGAAGACAAGCAATCGGGGACGCACCATGTGGATTTCACTCTCTTACGCATGCTGGGGCATCTCGATCGTGCTCGCGCTGTGGATGCTCTACGACTGGTTCAAGGTCGACACGACCTATTCCGAAGACGTTCTGACCTCGTCACGCGAAGGCGAGCTTGAAGCCGTTTCCGAGAAACACCGGATTTGAGTGGGGACGAACAATGACGACGACCGTACTTGAACCGGCAATTCACGGCGACAGGGTTTCACTGCTGCGGGTGCTCGGCCCGGCCCATGTCTGGGCACTCGGCGTCGGCATCGTTCTGGTCGGTGAATTCACCGGCTGGAATTTTTCGGCCGACAAGGGCGGCGCGCTCGCCGCGCTGATCGTCTGCTGGATCGTCGGGCTGCTCTATACCTCGGTCGCCATGATCGATTCCGAGGTAACGTCGACGGTCGCCGCGGCCGGCGGCCAATACGCGCAGGCCAAGCATATTGTCGGGCCGCTGATGGCCTTCAACGTCGCGCTGTTCCTGGTCTTCGCCTACACGATGCTCGAAGTCTCGGACGCGATCCTGCTGGGCGACACCATCGTCGCCAAGGCCGGCGTCGAAGGGCTCACGCACAATTCCTTCATCGCCGCCACCATCGTCGTGCTGGCCTGGCTCAACTATCGCGGCGTGCTGATGACGCTCAACGTCAACTTCGTCATCACCGCAATTGCCTATGTCTCGATCGTCATCCTGTTCTTCTCGGTCAGCCCGTGGACGCAAGGCGCGGTGCTGAAGCTCAACGAGTTGGTGACGCCGGGCAATGCGCTGCCCTATGGCTGGATCGGCGTCATCGCCGCCTTCCAGTTCGGCATCTGGTATTATCTCGGCATCGAAGGCACCACGCAGGCGGCCGAGGAAGTGCGTTCGCCGGCCCGCTCGCTGCCCTACGGCACGATGGCCGGCATGATCACGCTTTTGATCGCCGCCGCCATGACCTGGTATGTCTGCGCCTCGCTGATGCCCTGGGAATATCTCGGCATCACCTATTATCCCTTGTGGGACGCCGGCAAGCTGACCGGCAGCCCGCTGCTGGAAAACCTCTTGTTCATCGCAACGCTGCTGGCGGCGCTGGCCTCCGCCAATGGCTGCATCAACGATGCAGCGCGCGCATGGTTCTCGCTCGGCCGCGACCGCTATCTGCCGAGCTGGTTCTCGGCGGTGCATCCGAAATACCGCACGCCCTACCGCTCGATCCTGTTCCTGCTGCCGATCGCGCTTGCCTTCGCCTTCATTGCCGACCTCAACCAGGCGATCACCTTCTCGATCCTGTCGGGCGTGCTGCAATACACCTTCATGAGCATCAACATCATGATGTTCCGCAAGAAGTGGCCCCTCGGCACGATCCGCCGTGGCTACACGCACCCGTTCCATCCGCTGCCGGCGATCGTGCTGTTCTGCCTTTGCGTGGTGACCTTCTTCGCCATCTTCCTCGGTTTCGGCTCGCAGCTGATCGCGATGACCATCTTCTATTTCCTGATCTCGCTGTGGTTCCATTTCTACCGCTACAAATTCGTGCGGCGCGGCGACCAGTTCACCATGCCGTGGCCGAAACCGCAGGGCTATTGATGGGAGACGGCCCGTCCCGATCCTTGGCGGGCCAGACATGACAAATGTCCGAAGTGACATCAGCACTGCTCGCCGGGGTCATTGTCCTGGCTCTCGTCCTCCATCTTGCGTGGCTGGCGCGGCGCAGCCGCAACAGGGCATTGGCGGCACTCGCCGCCGAGGAGGCCAGCATACGCACCATTGTCGCCGACGCCGCTGATGTTTTGGACGGCACCGCCGGTGTCGTCACCTGGGAAGGCTCGTGGAACGGCCAGCGCGTCCAGTTGCGCACCATCGTCGACACGCTGGCGACACGAAAACTCCCGGCGCGCTGGCTCAGCGTTTCGATCACCGAAAAGGTAGCCGTGCCAGCGACGTTCGACATGATGATGCGGCCGGGCTCGCCGACGACCTTCTCCAATTTCGATCACCTCCAGCATACGCTGCCGAAGGCGCCGGGATTTCCGGCCGAGGCGGTGCTGCGGACCGACCGCCGCGGCACGCGTTTCCCGCAAGGCATCATCGCCGAACATCTGGAACCCTTTTCGGAAGGGCGCGCCAAGGAACTGCTGATCACGCCAAACGGCGTGCGCATCGTGTGGCTGCTGGCCGAGGCCGAACGGGCGCGCTACGGCGTTTTCCGGCAGGCCGCGTTCGGTGAGGCACAGATCGATCCAGCGCTGATCGAGCGGCTGCTCACCTCGCTCTCGGCACTGCGCGACGCCATCAACCAAAGCGAACGGCAAGCCGCATGACCAGTTTGAATACGCAGCCGGCACCGGTGAGCCCTTATCTCGTCCTCGGCGCGTCAATCGTGCTGCCGGCAAGCGGCCATGTCATTCTGGGCGTGCCGGTGCGCGGGCTGCAGTTCCTTTTCTTCATGGTGATCCTGGCTTGGGTGACCGCCAAGATCGCGCCGCCCGACGCCAGCTTCATCGGCCGTCACGCCGGCGGCTTGCTGATCTATGCGCTATCCATCTTGGACGCCTACAAGCTCGCCCGTATCCGCCATGCCCAATGGGTTCACAATGCCGCGCAGGGCAGTGATAATTCGCAAAGCGGCATTGCGCCACATACGTAACTACAGGAAAATTTTTTTCATATGATTGAATTTGCGGGACTCATCCGATACATCATCTTCTAGCTACAAACGCCGGGAGGCTGACATGTGTGGAATTGTCGGACTGTTTTTAAAGGACAAGTCGCTGGAGCCGAAGCTCGGCGCGATGCTGTCGGAGATGCTGGTATCGCTCAGCGACCGCGGGCCCGACAGCGCAGGCATCGCCATCTATGGCGCGCCTTCCAGCAATGAGGCCAAGATCACCATCCAGTCGGCGAAGCCCGCGCGCGATTTTCGCGACCTCGATACCGAGCTTGCCAAGGCCATCGGTGCGCCCGTGAGCATTGCGGTGAAGTCGACCCATGCCGTTGTCAGGACCGCGCCTGCCAAGATCGACGAAGCGCGCGAGGCGATCCAGGCGCTGCGCCCCGACATCCGCATCATGGGCGCCGGCGACGTCGTCGAGATCTACAAGGAAGTCGGACTGCCGGAGGCGGTTGTCGATCGCTTCGACGTCCGCAAGATGAGCGGCACGCATGGTATCGGCCACACCCGCATGGCGACGGAATCCGCGGTGACGACGATGGGCGCGCATCCCTTCTCGACCGGCGCCGACCAGTGCCTGGTGCACAATGGCTCGCTCTCCAACCACAACAATGTCCGCCGCGAGCTGATCCGTGAGGGCATGAAATTCGAGACCGAGAACGATACCGAGGTCGCGGCCGCCTATCTCTCCTCGCAGATGGCGCATGGCAAGAACCTCGGCGAAGCGCTGGAAGGCACGCTTTCGGACCTCGACGGCTTCTTCACCTTCGTCGTCGGCACCAAGAACGGTTTTGGCGTGGTGCGCGACCCGATCGCCTGCAAGCCCGCCGTCATGGCCGAAACCGACCAGTATGTCGCCTTCGGCTCGGAATATCGCGCGCTGACCAAACTGCCCGGCATAGACAATGCGAGGGTCTGGGAACCGGAACCCGCAACCGTCTATTTCTGGGAGCATTGAGTTCATGCCGGCAACCAAACTTTCAAAGGCGGCGTCGCACGACCAGGCCTCCCGGATCTTCGATCTCGATGTGTCGTCGCTGCGCGAGCTTAACCAGGCGCTGCACAATCTGACGCCCGGTTCCAACGAAACGGCGTGGGAAGTGCTGCATCCAAAGGGCAGCCATTCGGTCGCCGTCGGCGTCGACCAGCCCGTCACCATCGATGTGCGCGGCAGCGTCGGCTATTACTGCGGCGGTATGAATTCCGGCAGCACCATCACCGTGCACGGCTCGGCCGGACCCGGCGTCGGCGAGAATATGATGTCGGGCTCGATCATCGTGAAAGGCGACGCCAGCCAATATGCCGGCGCCACCGGCAAGGGCGGCCTGCTGGTCATCGAGGGCAATGCCTCGTCGCGCTGCGGCATCTCGATGAAAGGCATCGATATCGTCGTGCACGGTAATATCGGCCACATGTCGGCCTTCATGGCACAGTCCGGCAATCTGGTGGTGCTGGGTGATGCCGGCGATGCGCTGGGCGACTCCATCTACGAGGCGCGGCTGTTCGTGCGCGGCAAGGTCGACAGCCTCGGCGCCGACTGCATCGCCAAGGAGATGCGGGCCGAACACCTGGAACTGCTTCAGGGGCTGCTCGACCGCGCCGGCGTCACCGGCGTCAAGCCATCGGAGTTCAAGCGCTACGGCTCGGCGCGCACCCTCTACAATTTCAATATCGACAACGCCGACGCGTATTGAGGCAGCATGACCTATCGCAACCCGCCGACGACGCCGCGCAAATCCGCGACCTTCGACGACTACACGCTTTCCGAAATCCGCCGTGCCGCGGCGACCGGCATCTATGACATCCGGGGCGCCGGCGCCAAGCGCAAGCTGCCGCATTTCGACGACCTGCTGTTCCTCGGCGCCTCAATCTCGCGCTATCCGCTCGAAGGCTATCGCGAGCGCTGCGACACATCAGTCGTGCTCGGCTCGCGCCATGCCAAGAAGCCGATCGAGTTGAAGATACCGATCACCATTGCCGGCATGAGCTTTGGTTCGCTCTCCGGCCCGGCCAAGGAAGCGCTCGGACGCGGCGCGACCCTGGCGGGCACCTCGACCACCACGGGCGACGGCGGCATGACCGAGGAAGAGCGCGGCCATTCCAAGCAACTGGTCTATCAATATCTGCCGTCACGCTATGGCATGAATTTGCGCGACCTGCGCCGCGCCGATGCGATCGAGGTGGTTGTCGGCCAGGGCGCCAAGCCCGGCGGCGGCGGCATGCTGCTCGGCCAGAAGATTTCCGACCGCGTCGCCGAAATGCGCACCCTGCCCAAGGGCATCGACCAGCGCTCGGCCTCGCGCCATCCCGACTGGACCGGCCCGGACGATCTCGAGATCAAGATCCTCGAACTGCGCGAAATCACCGACTGGGAGAAGCCGATCTACGTCAAGGTCGGCGGCGCCCGCCCCTATTACGATACCGCGCTTGCGGTGAAGGCCGGCGCCGATGTCGTCGTCGTCGACGGCATGCAGGGCGGCACGGCGGCAACGCAGGAAGTGTTCATCGAGAATGTCGGCCAGCCGACGCTCGCCTGCATAAGGCCCGCGGTGCAGGCGCTGCAGGATCTCGGCATGCACCGCAAGGTGCAGCTGATCGTCTCCGGCGGCATCCGCAACGGCGCCGATGTCGCCAAGGCGCTTGCACTCGGCGTCGATGCGGTCTCGATCGGCACGGCTGCTCTCGTCGCGCTCGGCGACAACGATCCCCGCTGGGAGGCGGAGTACAACGAACTCGGCACCACGGCCGGCGCCTATGATGACTGGCATGAAGGCCGCGATCCCGCCGGCATCACCACACAGGACCCGGAGCTGATGAAGCGGGTCGATCCGATCGCTGCTGGACGGCGGCTCGCCAACTACCTCAAGGTGATGACGCTTGAGGCGCAGACGATTGCGCGGGCCTGCGGCAAGAACAGCCTGCACAATCTCGAACCCGAGGATCTCGTCGCCCTGACGATCGAGGCAGCCGCCATGGCCGGCGTGCCGCTCGCCGGCACCAACTGGATACCGGGGAAGAACGGCTTCTAAAACAGCATCCAAATACCATAAGCGAGGAACTATAATGGGGAACGATCTCGCCGCTTTCGCCAAAAAGAACGGCGTCAAATATTTCATGATTTCATACACCGACCTGTTCGGTGGCCAGCGCGCCAAGCTGGTGCCGGCGCAGGCGATATCAGACATGCAGAAGGATGGCGCCGGCTTTGCCGGCTTCGCCACCTGGCTCGACCTGACGCCGGCGCATCCCGACATGCTCGCGGTGCCGGATCCGGACTCGGTCATCCAGTTGCCATGGAAAAAGGAAGTGGCCTGGGTCGCCGCCAACTGCATCATGGACGACAAGGAGGTCGACCAGACGCCGCGCAACACATTGCGGCGGCTGATCGCGGAGGCGGCCGGCGACGGCATGCATGTCAAGACCGGCGTCGAGGCCGAGTTCTTCCTTATCTCGCCGGACGGCAGCGTTATATCAGACCAATACGACACGGCCTCGAAGCCCTGCTACGACCAGCAGGCGGTGATGCGCCGCTACGACGTCATCGCCGAGATCTGCGACCACATGCTGGAACTCGGCTGGGGCCCCTACCAGAACGACCATGAGGACGCCAACGGCCAGTTCGAGATGAACTGGGCCTTCGACGACGTGCTCGCCACCGCCGACAAGCACTCCTTCTTCAAATTCATGGTCAAGTCGGTGGCCGAGAAGCACGGCCTGCGGGCCACCTTCATGCCCAAACCCTTCCAGGGCCTGACCGGCAATGGCTGCCATGCCCACATCTCGGTGTGGGACAAGGCGGGCAAGACCAATGTCTTCGCCGACAATTCGATGGAGCTCGGCCTATCGGCCAAGGGCAAGCACTTCCTCGGCGGCATCATGAAGCATGCCTCCGCACTCGCCGCGATCACCAACCCGACGGTCAATTCCTACAAGCGCATCAATGCCCCGCGCACGATTTCCGGCGCGACCTGGGCGCCGAACACGGTGACGTGGACCGGCAACAACCGCACCCACATGGTGCGCGTGCCGGGCCCCGGCCGCTTCGAGCTGCGCCTGCCCGATGGTGCGGCAAACCCCTATCTCTTGCAGGCCGTGATCATTGCCGCCGGCCTCGACGGCATCCGCTCCAAGGCCGATCCCGGCAAGCGCTACGACATCGACATGTACCAGCACGGCCACACGGTGAAGGGCGCGCCGAAACTGCCACTCAACCTGCTCGACGCACTGCGCGAGTTCGACAAGGACAAATCACTCAAGGCGGCGCTGGGTGAGGAATTCTCGTCGGCATACCTAAAGCTGAAGCACCAGGAATGGAATTCCTATGCTTCGCACTTCACGCAATGGGAGCGCGACCACACGCTGGATATCTAGGCGCATCGGACCGAAAAGTGTCACACGGTTTTCGGGCAAATCCGATGCGTCAAGAAAATTCCCTGCCGGTGCGAGCGATCTCGGAATGAACTGATGAAATACTCGATCTTCTCGCTCGCCCGCGCCGCCTTGTCCGGCCACAAGAACTGGCAGCGCACCTGGCGCGACGCCACGCCGAAAGATCGCTACGACGTGGTGATCATCGGCGGTGGCGGCCATGGCCTGGCCACCGCCTGGTTCCTGGCCAGCGAGTACGGCATCAGGAATGTCGCGGTGCTGGAAAAAGGCTGGATCGGCTCCGGCAATGCCGGCCGCAACACCACAATCATCCGCTCCAATTACGGCCTGCCCGGCAATACCGGCTTCTACGAATTGTCGATGAAGCTGTGGGAGCGGATGGAGCAAGACCTCAACTACAATGCGATGGTCAGCCAGCGCGGCGTCATCAACCTCTACCATTCCGACGCGCAGCGCGACGCCTATGCGCGGCGAGGCAACACCATGCGCATTAACGGCATCGACGCCGAACTGCTCGACCTCGCGGCGGTCAAGAAGATGATGCCGTTCCTGAACTTCGACAATGCGCGTTTCCCCGTGCAAGGCGGGCTGTTGCAGCGGCGCGGCGGCACGGCGCGGCACGATGCCGTGGTCTGGGGCTATGCCCATGCGGCGAGCGAACTCGGCGTCGACATCATCCAGAATTGCGAGGTGACCGGCTTTGTCAGGGATGCCAACGGCAAGGTGAGCGGCGTGGAGACCTCGCGCGGCAGGATCGGCGCCGGCAAGGTCGGCATGGCGGTCGCCGGCTCCTCGTCGCGCGTCGCTGATATGGCGGGCCTGCGCCTGCCGATCGAAAGCCACGTGCTGCAGGCCTTCGTCTCCGAGGCGATCAAGCCGCTGATCCCCAACGTCATGACCTTCGGCGCCGGCCATTTCTATGTCAGCCAGTCGGATAAGGGCGGCCTTGTCTTCGGCGGCGACATTGACGGCTACAATTCCTACGCCCAGCGCGGCAATCTGCCTGTGATGGAGGATGTCTGCGAGGGCGGCATGGCGCTGATGCCGATGATCGGGCGCGTGCGGCTTTTGCGCCAGTGGGGCGGCATCATGGACATGTCGATGGACGGCTCGCCGATCATCGACAAGACGCCAGTTGAAGGCCTCTATCTCAACGCCGGCTGGTGCTATGGCGGCTTCAAGGCGACGCCCGGCTCAGGCTTCGTCTTTGCCCATCTTCTGGCCCGCGACACGCCGCATGAAGAGGCTGCACGGTTCCGCCTCGACCGGTTCCGGACTGGCGCCATGATCGACGAAAAGGGCCAGGGCGCCCAACCGAACCTGCACTGAGGACGGCCGGAAAATCATGCGCATTGTCTGTCCCTTCTGCGGCGAACGCGAACTCGGCGAGTTCACCTATCTCGGCGACGCCAAACCGGTGCGGCCGGCGGCGGATGCCGGTGAGGAAGCGGTCTACGACTATGTCTATCTGCGCGACAATGTCGCCGGCGTGATGAGCGAGAACTGGTATCACGGCGGCGGCTGCCGGGCATGGCTGAAGGTCACCCGCAACACGCTGACGCATGAGATTTCTGTGGTCGAGCCGGCTGCGGGCGCCGGTGCGGCGAAGGTCGGCGCGTGATGGCCGGCGCGCAGACAAACCGGCTCGACAAGGGCGGCCTAATCGACCGCTCGGCGCCGCTGAACTTCCGCTTCGACGGCAAGAGCTTTTCCGGCTTCCAGGGCGACACGTTAGCATCGGCGCTGGTTGCCAATGGCGTCAAGCTGGTCGGCCGATCGTTCAAATATCATCGGCCGCGCGGCATCCTGACAGCAGGCTCGGAAGAACCCAACGCGCTGGTCGAACTGCGCACCGGCGCACGGCGCGAGCCGAACACCAAGGCGACGACGGCCGAACTCTATGAGGGGCTCGAGGCCGCCAGCCAGAATCGCTGGCCGTCGCTGCGCTTCGACGTGATGTCGGTGAACCAGCTGTTCGCGCCGATCTTCGTCGCCGGCTTCTACTACAAGACCTTCATGTGGCCGGCGAAGTTCTGGGAAGCCATCTATGAGCCGGCGATCCGCCGCGCCGCCGGCCTCGGCCGCGCTGCGGGCGTCGCCGATCCCGACCACTACGACAAGGCCTGGGCGCATTGCGATGTGCTGATCGCCGGGTCCGGTCCGGCCGGTCTGGCGGCGGCGTTGGCCGCCGGCCGCAGCGGCGCCCGCGTCATCCTGTGCGAAGAGGATTTTGCGTTCGGCGGCCGCCTGCTGTCGGATGGCGGCACGATCGATGGCCTGCCGGCCGCCGAATGGCTGTCGCGGACGCTGGCCGAACTGGCGGCAATGCCCGATGTCCGCATCATGACCCGCACGACGCTGTTCGGCGTCTATGACGGCGGCACCTATGGCGCGCTGGAGCGGGTCAACGACCACCTGCCCTCGCCACCCGAACATCAGGTGCGCCAGCGGATGTGGCGCATCGTGGCCAAGCGCTGCGTGGTCGCGGCCGGCGCCCTCGAGCGACCGATCGTCTTTGCCGGCAACGACACCCCCGGCGTGATGATGGCTTCGGCAATGCGAACCTATGTCGGACGCTATGCCGCCGCTCCTGCAAAGCGCATCGGGCTGTTCACCAACAATGAGGATGGCTGGCGCACGGTCGAGACAGCACTCGGCGCGGGATTGCAAATCGCGGCGGTGATCGACGCGCGGCCTGACGTGTCGCCCGCACATCGCTCGCTCGCCTCCAAGGGTGGCTTCCCGGTGCTGCACGGCTCCGTGACCGGCGTCGATGGCGGCAAGGACGGCGTCAAAAAGATCGCGGTGTCGCTGACCGGCGGCGCACGCGCCGAAGTCGAGGCCGACGGGCTGGCGGTTTCCGGCGGCTGGAACCCGGCGGTCGGGCTCACCTCCTATCATCGCGGCCGGCCGAAATGGCGCGACGACATCGCCGCCTTCGTGCCCGACGGCGCGCCTCCCGGCATGGTCGCGGCGGGCGCCGCCAACGGCGATTTCGGACTTGGCGTCTGCCTCGCCCAAGGGTTTGCCGCCGGCGCGGGCGCGGCGCACGATGCCGGACACAATGGCAAGGCAGGCACCGCGCCTGTCGCCGACGACGAAGCCTTTTCGCTGACGCCGCTCTGGCACGTCACCGGCAAGGGCAAGGCCTTCGTCGACTACCAGCACGATGTCACCGCCTCCGACATCGAACTGGCGCAGCGCGAGGGTTTTGAATCGGTCGAGCATCTGAAGCGCTACACCACGCTCGGCATGGCGACCGACCAGGGCAAGACGTCCAACGTCGCCGGCCTCGCCATCATGGCTGCGGTGACCGGCAAGTCCATTCCTGAGACCGGCACCACCATCTACCGGCCGCCTTACGTGCCGGTCGCCATCGGCGCCTTTGCCGGCCATCATCGCGACGAGACCTTTCATGCGACGCGGCTGACGCCGTCGCATCACTGGGCCGCCGAACAGGGTGCTGTTTTCGTTGACACAGGACTCTGGAAGCGGGCGCAGTGGTACCCCCGCGCCGGCGAGAAGGACTGGCTGGAATCGGTGACGCGCGAGGTCAAGGCGGTGCGAAGCGGCGTCGGTTTCTGCGATGTCTCGACACTCGGCAAGATCGACGTGCTTGGCCCGGATGCCGGCGCCTTCCTCGACCGCGTCTACATCAACACCTTCTCCAACCTCGCGGTCGGCAAGGCGCGCTATGGGCTGATGCTGCGGGAAGACGGCATCGTCTATGATGACGGCACGACCTCACGGTTGGCCGAGGATCATTATTTCATGACCACCACCACGGCCAAGGCCGGGCTGGTGATGCAGCATCTCGAATTCTGCCGGCAGGTGCTGTTTCCCGAGCTCGACGTGCAGCTGACCTCCGTCTCCGACCAGTGGGCGCAGTTTTCCATTGCCGGCCCGAAGACCCGCGACCTGCTGAAGGAGATCGTCGACCCGACGGAGGACCTGTCCAATGAAGGCTTTCCGTTCATGGGCGCGCGCGAAGTCGCCTTGCGCGGCGGCATCAAGGCAAGGCTGTTCCGCATCTCCTTCTCCGGCGAGATGGCGTTCGAGATTTCCGTTCCGGCACGCTACGGCGAGGCGATGGCGCGCAATCTGATGCTGGCCGGCAAACCGTTCGGCGTCACGCCTTACGGCACCGAGGCGCTCGGCGTGATGCGCATTGAAAAGGGTCACATCGCCGGACCGGAACTGAGCGGCACGACAACGGCCGCCGATCTCGGCCTAGGCAAGATGATGTCGACCAAGAAGGACTTCATCGGCCGCGTCATGGCCGGCCGCGAGGCGCTGGCCGCGCCCGACCGGCAGGTCGTGGTCGGCATCAAGCCGACGGACAGAGCGCGCCGGCTGCGCTCGGGCGCGCACATCATCCCGAAGGGGCAGACGCCCGGACCAGGCAACGACCAGGGCTATGTCACCTCGGTCTGCTTCTCGCCGACATCAGACCAGTGGATCGGGCTCGCGCTTGTCGAGCGCGGACGCGAGCGCATCGGCGAGATCGTCCATGCGCATGACCCGATACGCGGCGAGGACTATGACGTCGAGCTCTGCAATCCCGTTTTCTACGATCCGGATGGAGGGCGCCAGCGTGGCTGAGTTTTCCTGGGACGTTCGCAGTCCGCTCGATCGCGTGCTCGCGGTGGGGCGGTATGGCGCGCATGGCGATGCCGGCGTGACGCTGACCGAGATCCGCAATTTCGACCTCGTCCAGGTGATGGCGCGGCGCGGCAAGACGGCGGAGCTGGCCAAGGCCGCCAAAGGTCGCTTTGGTGTTGCCGCTCCAGAAACGCCGAAGGCGGTCGGCACGGCTGATGCCACGCTGATCTGGTCGGGACCGGATCAGTTTTTCATTCTGTCGAAGGGACGCAAGCACGCGATGGCGGCGCTCGCTCCTCTCCGTGCTGGATCGGCTTCACTGTCCGACCAATCGCATGCGCGGGTGCTGATCGCCGTCTCCGGCGCCAAGGCGCGAGCGATGTTGGCCAAGATGTCGTCTATCGATCTGCATCCCAGTGTGTTTGCTGTCGGTGCGGCGGCGGCCACGTCGATGGATCACACCAGTGTCACGCTGTGGCGCGGAAATGATCAGGCAGATGGGCAGGCTGTGTTCAACGTGCTGGTGTTCGCGACTTTCGCCGAAAGCCTATGGCACACGATGCTGGATTCGGCTGCTGAGTATGGCGTGGTTGTCGGGCATTCAGAAGATTTGGCGTAGCGCTCGTGCGCGCTCCTCCCTTCTCCCCTTGTGGGAGAAGGTGGCCGAGCGAAGCTCGGTCGGATGAGGGGTGTTCCAGCTTGGCAATGACGGCACTCCGTCACGCACCCCTCAACCGTCTCGGCACTGCGCGCCGATCCACCTTCTCCCACAAGGGGAGAAGGGAAGATGCGCCCTTCGCCTTGCCAAACGCAATCGCGCTGCTATTCTTGCTGCTAAAATAATTTCACACACAGGCAAACTTGTTTCTCGAACCGCAAGGCTGAGATGAGCCAGTCGCCCTACCCAACAATCACAGCCGGACCGCCGCGCCCGAGCCTCATCCTGAGGCCCGGCCAGATCGCGCTGCCGCCGGGCCTGGAACGCTACACGATCCAAGGCAATGGCGCGGTACTGATCGAGGTCGAAGCCGGCGACACGATCACGGTGCGCAATGCCGAAGGCGGCCAGGCCTGCGAGTTGCTGGCCTGGGACACCACAGGCATCACCGATCCCGGCATCTTTGGCGAGAAATCCAACAGCAATGCCGCGGGTATCAAGGCGCTCCTCGCCGAGGGCGATGACAGCCTCGCGTCCCTGCGCCGCGGACTGGCGCGCCGGCAGGTGGTGCTCGATCAGGCAAAGGCGCTGCGCGTGTTCGGCAGCACAACACCCGCCGGTACGGAACAGAGTTTCACCGTCACGCGCGACGGCTCTATAATCATCGCTGCGCCCGGCGGGCCGATGCTGGTCGACGGCCATGATACGGCGACACCGCTCACCGTCATCGTGCGCCGCGCCACGATCCGCCTGAAAACAAAATCGCAGTTGGCCAATCCCCTCGCCGATCCGGTGCTCGATCTGCGCGTCCATTCGGCAACGGCGGAATCCTACTTCGTCAAGGCCGGCGACTATTTGCAGATCATCGATGTCGACGGGCGCCAATGCACCGATTTCCAGTGCTTCTCGGCGCGCAAGCTGGACAAGGGCCTCGACCATCCGCTCGATGTGACGACGACCCGCACGCTGATGGGGTCGAGCTATCCGATGCCCGGCCTGCATTCCAAATATTACGACCAGGACATGGAGCCGCTGGTCGAGGTGGTGCAGGACACTTGCGGCCGGCATGATGCCTTCGCACTGGCGTGTGCCGCCAAATATTACGACGATATCGGCTATCCCGGCCACACCAACTGCTCGGAGAATTTCAACAGCGCCCTGTCGGACAAAGGTGTGAACCCCCGCGCCGGCTGGATGGCGATCAACTTCTTCTTCAACACGGCGATCGATGCGCATGGCGTGATGGTTTCCGACGAGCCATGGTCGCGGCCGGGCGACTATGTGCTGCTCAGGGCGCTGACCGACATCATCTGCGTCTCCTCCGCCTGTCCCGACGACACGACGCCGGCCAATGGCTGGGATCTCACCGACATCCATGTGCGGACCTATTCCGGCCAGCACAAATTCTCGCGAGCGATCGCCAGACGCATGACGCCCGATTCGGAACCGAAAATGACCCGCGAGACATCCTTTCATTCGAGCTTTGCCAAGCACACCCGCAATTTCTCGGAATACAGGGGCTACTGGCTGGCCAATTCCTTCGCTAGGGAAGGCGCCATCGCCGAGTACTGGGCCTGTCGGCAGGACGCCGTGATCATGGACCTGTCGCCGCTCAGAAAATTCGAGGTCACCGGCCCGGATTCCGAAGCGCTGCTGCAATACACGCTGACCCGCGACGTGAAAAAACTTGGCGTCGGCCAGGTCGTCTACTCCGCCATGTGCTACGAGCATGGCGGCATGATCGATGACGGCACGCTGCTCAGGCTCGGCAAGGACAATTTCCGCTGGGTTGGCGGCGACGATCTGTCCGGCGAATGGCTGCGCGAAACGGCGACAAAGCTCGGCCTCAACGTGCTGGTGCGGTCGTCGACCGACCAGATGCACAATGTCGCCGTACAGGGTCCAAAGAGCCGCGATATCCTTAGAGAAGTGATCTGGACTTCGCCGCTGCAGCCGTCGATCGATGAGCTCGAATGGTTCCGCTTCGCGGTCGCCCGCATCGGCGGCGGCAACGGCATTCCGATCGTCGTCTCGCGCACCGGCTATACCGGCGAGCTCGGCTATGAGATCTGGTGCCATCCGCGCGACGCCGAAAAAGTGTTCGACGCCATCTGGGAAGCCGGCCAGCCGCACGGGCTGAAGCCGATGGGGCTGCAGGCGCTCGACATGGTGCGCATCGAGGCCGGGCTGATCTTCGCCGGTTATGAATTTTCCGACCAGACCGATCCGTTCGAGGCCGGCATCGGCTTCACCGTGCCGCTGAAGAGCAAGACCGACGATTTCATCGGCCGCGACGCGCTGATCCGACGCAAGGAGAACCCGCAGAACAAACTGGTCGGGCTCGACATCGACAGCAATGTCGCGGTCGGCCATGGCGATTGTGTGCATGTCGGACGTGCCCAGATCGGCGTCGTCACCTCGGGCATGCGCTCGCCGGTGCTGAACAAGAACATTGCGCTGGCCAGGCTCGACGTCACCCATGCGGCTGTTGGTACCGAAGTCGAGATCGGCAAGCTCGACGGCCATGCCAAGCGGCTGCCGGCGCGCGTCGTCGCCTTCGCCCATTACGATCCGCAGAAGACCAGACCTCGCTCGTGACTGCTGCCTTCCGGACAGGCAAAACCGCGCGCCGGCGGTGCCGCGAGACGTATTGTTGCGTACGCGCGCAAGCGTGATGTGCACGGCGTCACAAAACGCTTGACGTGAAAGCGCGCCGGATCAATCTTCACTCCTAAGAAAAAAATACGACTGAGTGGAAACACCGGAGTCGTCATTTGCCGGGCAGCAAGCTTCGCAAAGTCGAGGCATCGCTGGCGGGGAACACTGGAAAAGGGGAAGTCACTGACATGAGCACCATAAGCACGGCCCTCGAGCAGCCTGCCGAAAGCAAGCTGCTCAGGCATATCGACTGGCGCGGCGCCTTCTGGGTGGCGAGCGGCGTTCCGGCGCTGGTCCTGTTTTCGATCGGCGGCATCGCCGGCACGACGGGGACACTGGCCTTCCTGATCTGGACGGTGTCCATGATCATGGGCTTCCTGCAATCCTTCACCTATGCCGAGATCGCCGGCCTGTTCCCGAACAAGTCGGGCGGCGCCTCTATCTACGGCGCCACCGCCTGGCTGCGCTACTCCAAGTTCATCGCGCCGCTGTCGGTGTGGTGCAACTGGTTCGCCTGGTCGCCGGTGCTGTCGCTCGGCTGCTCGATCGCCGCAGCCTATATCCTCAATGCGCTGGCGCCGGTGCCGCTGTTCACCGAGACCTCGCCTGATGTCGTCGCCTATATAGCGGCGCATGCCGGAACGGCGCCCGCCGACGCCATCACCGCGGTGACCGCGGCCGCGACACCGGCGATCCGCAACTGGACGCTGTACAGCCACACGCTGGGTCCGGTTTCCTTCACGCTCAACGCGACCTTCTTCATCGGCGCGGTGCTGATGCTGATCATCTTCTCGATCCAGCATCGCGGCATCCTCGGCACGGCCAATGTGCAGAAATATATCGGCCTGCTGGTCATCATCCCGATGCTGATCGTCGGCGTCGTGCCAATCTTCACCGGACAGATCAACTGGGCCAACTTCTCGCCGCTGGTGCCGCTGGCCGCCGCCTATGCGCCGGACCCGGGCACCTGGAACATCGCCGGCTGGACGCTGGTGCTCGGCGGCATGTTCATCGCCGCCTGGTCGACCTACGGTTTCGAGACCGCCGTCTGCTACACCTCCGAGTTTAAGAACCCCGGCACCGACACGTTCAAGGCCATCTTCTATTCCGGCCTGCTCTGCATGCTTCTGTTCATCCTGGTGCCCTTCACCTTCCAGGGCGTGCTCGGCTTGAACGGCATGCTGGCGACACCGATCGTCGACGGCTCCGGCGTGGCGGATGCACTGGCCGGCATGGTCGGCGGCGGCAAGATCATCCACAGCCTCTTGGTGATGCTGATGATCCTGGCGCTGGTCCTGTGCATCATGACGGCGATGGCCGGCTCCTCGCGCACGCTCTATCAGGGCTCGGTCGATGGCTGGCTGCCGCGCTATCTCAGCCACGTCAACGAACATGGCGCCCCGACACGGGCGATGTGGACCGACCTCTGCTTCAACCTGATCGTGCTGGCCATCGCCTCGGCCGACGCGACGAGCTTCTTCTTCATCCTCGCCGTGTCGAATTGCGGCTACATCATCTTCAACTTCCTCAACCTCAATGCCGGCTGGATCCATCGCATCGATAACGGCCATATCGCACGGCCGTGGAAAGCGCCGACCTGGCTTCTCGGGATCGGAGCGATCTTCGCCTACGTCAACGCCGTCTTCATGGGTGCCGGCGCCAAGGTGTGGAACCCGATGGCGCTGTGGGCTGGGCTGATCACGGCGGCGCTGATCATCCCGGTGTTCTGCTTCCGCCACTACATCCAGGACAAGGGCAAGTTCCCCGACCACATGCTGGCCGATCTCGGCATGACGGGAGCGGACCTCGCAGTGAAGAAAGCGGGCATGCTGCCCTATCTGACGCTGATCGCCGGCGTGGCGGTGATGCTGATCGCCAACTGGATATTCGTCATCTGACAGGCCGATTTATCAGACATAGGGCGCGCTTCGGCGCGCCCTATTTTTTTGGTCTCAAGCCGAGACCTCACATCAACCAGCCTTGCGGATCGTCGTCTTCTCGAAGAACCCGTTGGGCGGCCGCTTCAGGCCGAGATTCTCGCGCAGCGTCGATCCCTCATATTGCCGCCTGAAGATGCCGCGCCGCTGCAGCTCGGGCACCACCTTCTCGACGAAATCGTCGAGCCCGGCGGGCAAATAGGGAAACATGATGTTGAAGCCGTCCGATCCCTCGGTGACCAGCCATTCCTCCATCTCGTCGGCAATGGTTTGCGGCGTGCCGACGAAGGCGAGGCCGGAATAGCCACCCAGCCGCTGGGCAAGCTGGCGCACCGTCAGGTTTTCGTTCCGGGCAAGCTCGATGACGCGCTCGCGGCTGCTCTTCGAGGCATTGGTCTCCGGTATTTCAGGCAAAGCGGCGTCAGGATCAAAAGCCGACGCATCATGCCCAAGCGCGATCGATAGCGAGGCAATGCCGCTCTCGTAATAGACCAGGCTGTCGAGCTTCGCCCGCTTGGCCCGCGCGTCCTCGACACTGTCGCCGACGATGACGAAAGCGCCAGGCAGGATCTTGATGTCGTCGCGGGAGCGGCCGAGTTTCTGTGCCCTGCCCTTGACGTCGGCATAGAAGCGCTGCCCGGCGGTAAGATCGCCATGGGCGGCGAAAATCACCTCCGCCGTCTCGGCCGCCAGCTGCCGCCCGGCTTCCGAGGCACCAGCCTGAACGATGACCGGCCAGCCTTGTACCGGCCGCGCAATGTTGAGCGGCCCGCGCACCGAGATGTGCTCGCCCTTGTGGTCCAGCACATGCAGTTTGGCGGGATCGAAATAGAGCCCGCTTTGGGCATCGCGGATGAAGGCGTCGTCGGCAAAACTGTCCCACAGGCCGGTCACGACATCGTAGAATTCCCGCGCCCGGTGATAGCGCTCGTCATGCTCGACATGTTCGTCCAGCCCGAAATTGAGCGCCGCATCCGGGTTGGACGTGGTGACGATGTTCCAGCCGGCACGGCCGCCGCTGATATGGTCGAGCGACGCGAAACGGCGCGCAATGTGATAGGGCGCGTCGAAGGTCGTCGACGCGGTGGCAACGAGACCGATATGATCGGTGACGGCGGCCAGCGCCGACAGCAGCGTGAACGGCTCGAACGAGGTGACGGTGTGGCTGCGGCGCAGCGTCTCGATCGGCATGTTGAGCACGGCCAGATGGTCGGCCATGAAGAAGGCGTCGAACTTCGCGGCTTCCAGCGTCTGGGCGAAGCGCTTCAGATGCGCGAAGTTGAAGTTGGCGTCGGGATAGGCGCCGGGATAGCGCCAGGCGCCGGTGTGCAAGCTGACCGGGCGCATGAAGGCGCCAAGCCGCAATTGCCGTTTTTCTGTCATGGAAAGACACCCTGATGAGGACGAGCGTTGCCGCTCCGGTGTCGCGCAGGATGGAACCGCTTTGCGGCCCTGGGAAGGAATTCTGTTTTGCAGAATCGGCAGCGGGGAGCATTTTCATCGGCGCAACGGAGCAGCCGTCACGCCGCATCATCCGCCATAGCCGATGGCGGATGATGCCATAGAACAGCTCTATTCCGCGGCCAGGGCCAGTTGCGGCCGCTCGGTCGCCAACTCTGGTTCGGGCGCCTGCTCGCTGTTCACCGCCTTCTTCGGCTCGCGGCCGAAGAACAGCGCGTAACCTGCCGGCAGCACCAGGATGGTCAGCACGGTGGCAACCACGATGCCGCCCATCATGGCGTAGGCGAGCGGGCCCCAGAACACGGCGCGCGATATCGGGATCAGCGCCAGCACCGCCGTCATCGCCGTCAGTACGATCGGCCGGAAACGGCGCACAGCCGAGCCGATGATGGCCTCCGAGCGCTCCATGCCTCTGGCGATGTCCTGGTCGATCTGGTCGACCAGGATGATCGAGTTGCGCATGATGATGCCGAGCAGCGCGATCACGCCGAGGATGGCGACGAAGCCGAACGGCGCACCGCTGATCAAAAGCGCGGCAGCCGCACCAATGATGCCGAGCGGACCGGTGGCCAGCACCAGCATCGCCTTGCCGAAGTTCTGCAGCTGGATCATCAAGAGCACCACGATGATGGCCAGCATGATCGGCGCCTTGGCGGCGATCGAGGCCTGGCTTTCGGCCGAATCCTCGGCACCGCCCTGGATCTCGATCTTGTAGCCGGGCGCCAGGCCGTCGCGCAGGCCCTGCATGTCCTTGTACATCTTGGTGACGACATCGTTGGACTGCACGCCGTCGGGCAGCGTTGCCCTCACGCTGATGGTCGGCAGGCGGTCGCGGCGCCATTCGATGCCTTGCTCCAGCACCGGCACCACCTTGGCCACCTGCGACAACGGCACGAAGCCGCCGAAATCGGTCGGGATATACACCGAGTCGACCGAGGACAGCAGGCTGCGGCTGGCATCCGGCTCGCGGGCAACGATGGAGACCGTCTCCTCGCCGTCGCGGAAGTCGTCGAGCGGCGCACCGGCCATGGTCGCCTGCAGCATCTGGCGGATGCGTTGCGAGGTGACGCCTAGCGCCCGGGCGCGATCCTGGTCGATGACCAGCTTCATCGCCGGCACCGGCTCAAGCCAATCGTCATGCACCGCGCCCAGCAACGGATCCTCGCGGAATTTCGCCTTCACCTGGTCGGCGATGCGGCGCACCTCCTGGCGGTCGGGACCCATGACGCGCATCTGAACCGGCCAGCCGGTCGGCGGGCCGAGGAACAGGCGGTCGACCTTGGCGCGGATCGAGGGGAAATCCTCGGCCAGAACCGTGCGCAGCTTGACGATCAGCCGCTCGCGCGCCGGCTCGTCATTGGCCATCACCAGCATCTGGGCGAAGTTTGGGTTGCGCAGTTGCTGGTCGAGCGGCAGGAAGAAGCGCGGCGCGCCCTCGCCGATATAGGTGGCGATGAAGCGCTTGTCCTTGTCGTCCATCATCTTGGCTTCCAGCGCCTTGGCCTGCGCCTCGACCTCCTTGATGCTGGTGCCTTCCGGCAGCCAGAGGTCGACCAGGATTTCCGGCCGCGACGATTGCGGGAAGAAGTTCTGCGGGATGAACTGGAACGCCCACAGGCTGGTGCCGAAAGTCACCAGCGTCATGACGAGCACGATTATGCGGTGGCGCACCGCCCAGCCGACGGTCGAGCGCAGCCGGCGGTAGAAGCGCGTGTCGAAGACATCATGATGGCTGCCGGCATGCTTGCGCTGCTTGAGGATCATGTTGCCGAGCCACGGGGTGAAATAGACCGCGACGAACCACGAGACGATCAGCGCGATGCCGACGACATAGAACAGGGTGCGCACATATTCGCCGGCCGTGGAGGCGGCGAAGCCGACCGGGATGAAGCCGGCGGTGGTGATCAGCGTGCCCGTCAGCATCGGGAATGCGGTCGATGTATAAGCGAAGCTCGCGGCCTCGATCTTGACCAGCCCCTCCTCCAGCTTACGCTCCATCATCTCGACGACGATCATGGCATCGTCGACAAGCAGGCCGAGCGCGATGATCAGGGCGCCCAGCGAAATACGCTGCAGGTCGATGCCGAGCTCGTACATGATGGCGAAGGTAGCGGCCAGAACCAGCGGAATGGCGATGGCGATGACCAGCCCCGAACGCCAGCCGATCGACAGGAACGAGACGACAAGCACGATCAGCAGCGCCTCGCCGAGGGCATGCATGAATTCGGCCACCGCATCCGTGACGACGCCCGGCTGGTCGGAAATCTGGTCGACCGACACGCCATAGGGCAGCGCTTCTTCAAAGCGCTTGTAGGTCGCCTCGACATCCTTGCCGACATCGGTGACCTTGAAACCCTTGGCCATGACGACGCCAAGCTGCACGCTGTCATGACCGTTGAAACGGTATTTGCGCTGGAAGGGATCCTCGAGCCCGGAGGTCACGGTGGCGATGTCGCCGAGACGGGTGACTTGCCCGCCGGCACGCAGGCGCAATTCCCTGATATCGGCGGCCTTGGTGACGTCGCCTTCGACGGAGATGCGCACCGAATTGACGCCGGTGTCGACGGCACCGGCCGGATCGACATTGTTCTGGCCCTTGATAGCGTTCTGCAGGTCGGGCAGCGTCAAGCCACGCTCGGCGAGCGCCTTGGACGAAACGTCGATATAGAGCTTTTCCGGCTGATCGCCAATGATGACGGCCTTCTCGACGCCAGGCGTGGTCAACAGCATGTCGCGCGCCTGGATGGCGAACTTCTTCAGCTCCGGATAGGAGAAGCCGTCACCGCTGATCGAATGCAGGGTGATGAAGGTGTCGCCGAACTCATCGTTGAAATAGGGACCGAGCAGGCCTTGCGGAAGGTCGCCGGAAATGTCGCCGACCTTCTTGCGCACCTGATAGAAGGCGTCCGCCACCTCGGCGGCGTTGGTGTCGCCCTTGATCTGCACGGTGATGATGGCACTGCCGGCACGGGTGAAGGAGCGCACGAAGTCGAGATGCGGTGTTTCCTGCAGCTTGCGCTCGATCTTGTTGACGACCTGGTCTTCCATCTCCTGGATCGAGGAGCCCGGCCAGATCGCCTGCACGACCATCACCCGGAAGGTGAAATCAGGGTCTTCCTTCTGGCCCATGCGCATTAGGCCGAGCGCTCCGGCGATGATGATCAGCCCGAACAGGAAGCGCGCGATGGAGGGATGGCCGATGGCCCAGCGCGACAGGTTGAAGGGCCGCTTTTCTTCAGTGGAGGTCGTCATCGTTGCAGGTCCACTTTGCTTGTTTGCCGGCGCCTGGCCCTTCGAAGAAGCGCCGCGCGCGAAACGAAATCATCTGCGTTCGATCTGGCTTCCGGGCGGCGAGGCCTTCCGAGCGGAGAGACACTCATCGCGGTGGGACGCTAGGTCGATGCGGGGGTACATCGGCCGTGACGTCTCAACCTTCGGGCGCACGCCGCCCGGAAACCTGCGGCCGCGAGAACGCGCGGCCGACCTATCTGTCCTCAGCGCAGCCGGCTGGCGTCGTCGCCCTCGGCGGACGCTGATTGCTGCGCCACGCCGCCGGCGAGCTTCACCCTGAGATTCTCGGTCATGAACTGCGTCCCCGCGGCGACCACGATATCGCCGGGCTTCAATCCCTCGGCCACGCGCACGCCATCGGCGGCGAACTTGGCAACCGTCACCGGACGGGCATGAACGGTGTCGGCGCCACGATCAACGGTCCAGACGATCGACTGGCTGTCTTTCTCAGCCAAGGCGCTCAAGGGGATCGAAACCAGTTGCTTTTCGTTGGCGGCCGACGCGTCGATATTGGCGGTCATGCCTAGAAGCACGCGGGGATCATTGGGCAGGCTGACACGGACGGCGAAGGTGCGCGACTGCGGATCGGCGCTGCCGGCAACCTCGCGGACCTTGCCGTCGAGCGCCAGCGTGCTGTCGGACCAGAAGCCCGCCTTGACTGACTTGCCCGGCTTGAACTCGGCGATCTCCATTTCCGGCACCGCGATCAGCACTTCCTTTTCGCCGTCGACCGCGACAGTGACCACAGGCGTGCCGGAGCCGACCACCTGGCCGACATCGGCGTTGACAGCCGTGACGATACCGTCCCTGTCGGCCTTGAGGTCGGTATAGCCGACCTGGTTCTTGGCCTGGTCAAGCGACGAACGGGCGGAGTCGCGCGTGGCGACCGCCTGGTCATGGGTCAGCGTCGCCTGTTCGAGCTGCGATTTCGGCGCGAAGTTTTTGGTGAAAAGCTGCTCGGCGCGCTTGCGCGCTAGCTCCGTCGTCTCGACCTGCCTTTCGGCGGCATCAAGCGCTGCCTGCGCGCTTTTTACCGAAAGGTCGTAGTCGGTGGGATCGATACGGGCGAGCACATCGCCCGGCGCCACGTGCTGACCGATGTCGACAAGGCGCTCGGTGATCTTGCCGTTGACGCGGAAAGCCAGGGCGCTTTCGGTGCGGGCCCGCACGGAACCCGAATAGGAGAGCATGCGGGAGTCATGCACCTGGGCGATTTCGACGACCTTGACCGGGCGGATGATCTCCTTGACCTCGGCCTTCTCCTGGCTGCAGCCGGCAAGCGCAAGCGCCGCGACGAACAGGCCCGCGACCGGCAACCGGCGGATAATGGAATGGGACAAAGACACCTTGGCACTCCCGAACTGGAGATGAACTGTCGACCGGCGCCCGGCGGGCGGCGGCTATTTCTTCAAGGCCTTGATCGCATAGTCGATCAGGTCGTCGGGCATCGCCCGGTTGGTCTTGGCAAGGCACTGCGCCACCATCTGCGGATGGCAAAGGATGATTGTGGCGGCGCCGAAGCAGCGTGACGCGGTCACCGGGTCCTGCTCGGCGAACTCGCCGGTCTCGATACCCTCGCGTATCACCTCCGCGAAGAGATCGTGGATGCTGTCGATGTGCTTGTCGATGACGCCCCAGTCGCGCTCCAGCGCGACGATGACCATCTCATGGACCTTCTGCGCATCGAGCATGGTCTCCAGCGTCATCTTGTATTGCGCATGGATGTAGCGACGAAGCCGCTCCTCGGCACCAATCGGCAGGTGCATGATCTCGTAGGCCATCTTGTAGCTGGCGCCGAGCATCCGGCCGCACACCGCCTGGTGGATTTCCACCTTGGAGGCAAAGAAACGGTAGATGTTGGCCGGCGACATGCCGAGTTCGCGGGCAATGTCGGCTACATTGGTCTTGCCGTAGCCGTAGTGCCGGAACAGGCGTTCGGCGCAGTCGAGAATGCGCGTCACATTCTCCTGTCTGGCGGCATCGACCATGATGTTGGCGGCTTCGGACATAGCTCTTTCGTTTGACAAGTGACGAATTTCAATTTTCGTCAGTCGTAAATTGAAGAAGATGGGATGTCAACGCGAAATCGACGTACGCGTACAAGATAGTGACAGATGGTGACATCCAACAGACGTCACCAAGCGGCCCAAGGATGCGGGCAACTCAAAATATTTTTGAAGAAGCCGCCGGCGCTTCAGGCGAGTTTGGCCATTTCCCGCAGCCGGAATTTCTGGATCTTGCCGGTCGAGGTCTTTGGAATCTCGGCGAAAATCACCGCTTTCGGCACTTTGAAGCGGGCAAGCAGCGAACGGCAGTGCTCGATGATCTCGGCCTCGGTCGCCGTCTTGCCGGGCTTCAGCTCGACATAGGCAACCGGTACTTCGCCCCATTTGTCGTCATGGCGCGCCACAACGCCGCAGGAGGCGACGGACGGGTGCTTGTAGAGCGCATCCTCGACCTCGATCGAGGAAATGTTCTCGCCACCCGAAATGATGATGTCCTTGGAACGATCCTTGAGCTGGATGTAGCCATCGGGATGCATGACGCCGAGATCGCCGGAATGGAACCAGCCACCGGCGAAGGCTTCGTTGCTCGCCTTGCGGTTCTTGAGATAGCCCTTCATGACGATATTGCCGCGGAACATGACCTCGCCGATGGTTTCGCCGTCGGCCGGCGTCGCCTGCATCGTCTCGGGATCCATGACGGTCAGGCCTTCGAGCGCGGCATAGCGCACGCCCTGCCTTGCCTTCTTGGCGCTGCGCTCGCCCTTGGCAAGATCGTCCCATTCGCCGTGCCATTCGTTGACCACGGCCGGGCCATAGGTCTCGGTCAGGCCATAGAGATGGGTGACGGCAAAACCGGCATCGGCCATGCCCGACAGCACGGCTTCTGGCGGCGGCGCGGCCGCGGTGTTGAAGGTCACCGTCTGCGCGAACGTGCGCTTGTCCTCATCCTTGGCATTGATCAGCACCGACATGACGACCGGCGCGCCGCAGAGATGGGTGACGCCGTGATCGGCGATAGCATCGTAGATCGGCTTCGGCCGCACCCAGCGAAGGCAGACATGGGTGCCGGCCTGGACGGCCAGCGTCCATGGAAAGCACCAGCCATTGCAGTGGAACATCGGCAGCGTCCAGAGATAGACGGCGTGCTTGGCCATGCCGGCATGGATGGTGTTGGTGTAGGCCATCAGGGCGGCGCCGCGATGGTGATAGACGACGCCCTTCGGATTGCCCGTCGTGCCCGAGGTGTAGTTGAGCGAGATGGCGTCCCATTCATCGTCGGGCATCGACCAGACGAAATCCTCATCGCCGCCGGCGACAAAATCCTCATAGTCGAGCGCGCCAATCCGCTCACCCTTCGGATAGGGGGCGTCGGCGGCGTAGTCGGGATCGTCATAGTCAATGACCAGCGGCTTGACCTTGGCCAGATCGAGCGCCTGCCGGACGACGCCGGAGAATTCGCGGTCGACGATCAGCACCTTGGTCTCGGCATGGTCGAACTGGAATGCGATGACCGCGGCGTCGAGGCGGGTGTTGAGCGAATGCAGCACCGCCTTGGTCATCGGCACGCCGAAATGCGTCTCCAGCATTGGCGGCGTGTTGGACAGCATCACGGTGACCGTGTCGCCCTTGCCGATGCCGTGCTTTTGCAGCGCCGAGGCGAGCTTCAGCGAGCGGCGCCAGAAATCGCGGTAGCTGATGCGCTGGCGGCCGTGGATGATGGCTATGTGGTCGGGATACGTCCTTGCCGCGCGCTCCAGATAGGTGAGCGGCGTCAGCGGCTGGTGGTTGGCCGCGTTCCTGTCGAGATCCTGTTCGTAAGGATTGCCCATCCCGTCCTCCCCAAAAGTCCTTTTCGAGCTTTCTAACCTTAGGGCTCTCGTCAAGCCATCCCCCTGAATGGCCGAAAATGCTATGCTGTCCTGGCTTTGTAGAACGACCATCCCGGATGCGTTTTGTTTAGAGGCGATCGCACTCACGCATGCCAATTTGACTTTTGTCGAGAGCCGTGACTAATGTCAGCCGAGGAGGCGGCATGGCGATCCGACCGGCAGAACAACTCATTCACAAAGCCGCCTGGCTCTACTATGCGCATGGCCTGCGGCAGGACCAGGTTGCAAGCCAGCTTAACATTTCGCGTGCCTCGGTGGCCATGTATCTGCGCAAGGCGCGCGAGACCGGCATCGTCAACATCTCGACCTCGACCCAGTTGTTCACCGACGACGTGATGGCGCGCAGGCTCGAGGACGCCTTGAAACTCGACGCGGTCTGGATCGCGCCGGAGAACGGCCATATCCCGGACCCGTCGACTGATATCGCCGTGCTGGCGGCGAGCGTCTTTCTCGAACTGGTCAAGAAGGGCGACCGCATCGGCGTCGCCTGGGGCCGCACCGTCTATACGATCGCCGACATCATGTCCTATGCCGACCTGCAGGATGTCACGGTGGTGCAGCTCTGCGGCAATCTCGGCGCGCCCTACTCCTATCGGCCCGACCAGTGCACCATGGAGATCGCGCGGCGCCTCAACGCCAAGGGGCTTAATTTCTATGCGCCGCTGGTGCTGTCGACGGAAGAGCTGGCGCGTGCGCTGCGCGCTGAGCCGGTGATCCGCGAACAACTGGCCGGCATCAGCGATTGCAACCTCGCGCTTTTCTCCGTCGGCACCGTCGATGCAGACAGCCACGTCGTCAAATGCGGCGCGCTCAACCCGGACGAAATGGCCGCGCTGCGCGGTATCGGCGCCGCCGGCGTGATCGCCGGACAGATCATCGACGCCAAGGGCGAGGCGCTCGACTGCAGCTATAACCGCCGGGTCATTTCGGCTGACCTCGCCTCGCTGCGCGCCATCGAAAAACGCCTGGTGGTGGTGCAGGAGGACAGCAAGTTCGAGCCATTGCTGGCGGCGCTCGCCGGCGGGCTTTGCACGCATCTAGTGGTCGGCGCGCATATGGTGCAGCGGCTGCTCGATCATGCCGGAGCGGCACCACAAAACGCATCCTGAAAAAGCAACCCTTCGCCGGCGCATTGTCATCAAGGCGTCGCGGCATTCCTGTTTCACCACCCAAGACAGCAACTGGACGAAGCGAACATGAAGAATTTGTGGAACGACGACACGGCCGAGAAACTCGTCGCCGACTATGCGCAAAAGGGTGTCGGCCGCGACCTCGCGCTGCGCGTCTACACGACGCGGCTGCTGGGCGGCGTGCCACAGCTGGTCCTGCATGGCGGCGGCAATACGTCCTGCAAGATGAAGGCGACCGATCTTGTCGGCGATGAATGGGATGTGCTGTGCGTCAAGGGCAGCGGCTGGGATATGGCCGTCATCGAGCCGCAGGGCCTGCCGGCGGTCAAGATGCGCGCCCTGCTCAAGGCGCGCGCGCTGGACAAGCTCGCCGATGAGGACATGGTGGCGCTGCAGCGGGCGAACCTCATCGACCCCTCCTCGCCCAACCCCTCGGTCGAGACGCTGCTGCATGCCTTCCTGCCGCACAAATTCGTCGATCACACCCATTCGACCGCCATCCTGGCTATCGTCGACCAGGAAGATTCGAAGCCGTTGGTGAAGACGGTGTTCGGCAGCAAGATGGGCTATGTGCCCTACATCATGCCGGGCTTCGACCTCGCTAAGGCGGCGGCCGACGTCTTCGATGCCGACCCGACGGTGGAAGGACTGATCCTCGACAAGCATGGCATCTTCACCTTCGGCGACGATGCCAAACAGGCCTATGACCGGATGATCCACTATGTGAACGTCGCCGAGGAGTACGTCGCTGAGAATGCCAAGCCGAAGGCTGCCAAAGCAGCGTTGCCGGCAAAGCTCGCGACCCCGGCTTCCATTGCCCCGATGCTGCGCGGCGCCGTTGCGGTGGCGCGCGGCGAAGGCCGCTTCGATCGCATGATCTCCGACTTCCGCACCTCCGACGCGATCGTCGATTTCATCAATTCGGCCGCCATCGCCGACTATGCCGGACGCGGCGTGTCGACACCGGATCTGTCGATCCGCATCAAGACCGGACCGATGGCGGTGCCCGCGCCAGACGCCGACAAGGTTGGCGACTACAAGGGCGTCATCAAGAGCCATGTTGACGCTTTCGCCAAGGAATACCGTGCCTATTTCGAGACCAATGACGCACTCGACGACGTCAAGCGCACCATGCTCGACCCGATGCCGCGGCTGACGCTGGTGCCGGGGCTCGGCATGTTCGGCCACGGCCGCACGCTGAAGGATGCCAGGATCGCCTCCGATGTCGGCGAGATGTGGATCGAGGCGGTGCGCGGCGCCGAAGCCGTCGGCCGTTTCCATCCGCTGTCCAAGGCCGATTTGTTCCCGCTCGAATACTGGTCGCTCGAACAGGCCAAGCTTGCCTCCAACAAGCCGAAGCCGCTGACCGGCCAGGTGGTGCTGATCACCGGCGGCGCCGGCGCGATCGGGGCTGCGACGGCAAAATTGTTCGCCGACAATGGTGCCCATGCGGTCGTGGTCGATCTCGATGCCGAAAAGGCCGCTGAAGCCGCCAAGAAAGCCGGCAACAATTCGATCGGTGTAGGCGCCGACATCACCGACCCGGTCCAGGTGCGGGCCGCTTTCGACAAAGCGGTCGCAGTCTTCGGCGGCGTCGACATCCTGGTCTCCAATGCGGGCGCGGCCTGGGAAGGCCGGATCGGCGAGCTCGACGATGCGCTGCTGCGCAAGAGTTTCGAACTCAATTTCTTCGCCCATCAGTCGGTGGCGCAGAACGCCGTGCGCATCATGCTCGAACAAGGCACCGGCGGTGTGCTTCTGTTCAACACCTCCAAGCAGGCGGTCAATCCCGGTCCGAAATTCGGCGCCTATGGCGTGCCGAAGGCGGCGACATTGTTCCTGTCCCGGCAATATGCGCTCGACTACGGCGCCCATGGCATCCGCTCGAACGCCGTCAACGCCGACCGTATTCGCTCCGGCCTTTTGACCGACGCCATGATCGCCAGCCGCTCCGGCGCGCGCGGAGTGTCGGAGAAGGAATACATGTCCGGCAACCTGCTTGGCCAGGAAGTGACGGCGCAGGATGTGGCGCAGGCCTTCCTGCATCACGCGCTTGCCGAACGCACCACCGCCGACGTGACGACGGTCGACGGCGGCAACATCGCGGCGGCGCTGCGATAGGCTTTCCAGCAGACAACAAAAAGGGCGGCTCGCAGGCCGCCCTTTTCATATGCGCTATGACGCCACCTACTTCGCGTTCGGGTTCGGCATCCAGGCCGGCATGGCGACATCGGCATGGGCGAACTGCGGCAGCTTGGCCGACAGGTCTTCCATGTTCTTGATGTCCTTGTCGATCAGTTCCTTCTGGGTGATCAGCGTCGGCGGCACGATGACGTTGTGGCCGGGATCTTCACCGGCGAGCAGTTGCGCCAGAGCGCGCACCGAGACCTGGCCGACGACGGCCGGGTTGGTCGCCGCGGTCGCCGCCCAGGCGCTATCGGGCTCGCGCATCGCCGATATATCCGATGTCGAGATGTCGGCCGAATAGATCTTGATGCCCTTGTTCAGGCCGGCCTCGTCGACGGCGATCTTCACGCCCTTGGCGAATTCATCATAGGGGGCGAACATCACCTTGATGTCGGGATGGGCCGACAGCACCGAGCGCGCCTGGTTGGCGACGGAGTTGGCGATCGGGTTGTCGAGCGTGCCGAACATCGCGACTTCCTTGATGCCGGCATATTTCTTCTTCACGTCGACCCAGGTCTCGTTGCGGCGGTCGAGCGGCGCGATACCGGCGACGTAGACATAGCCGGCATTCCAGCTATCACCATTGTCCTTCACCGCCTGCTCGAGCGCGAGACGGGCAAGGTCTTTATCCGATTGTTCGATCTGCGGGATCTTGGGGTTTTCGACATTGACATCGAATGCCACCACCTTGATGCCGGCGTCGACCGCGCGCTGGGCCGCATCCTTCATCGATTCCGTCAGGCCGTGCTGAATGATGATACCCTGCACGCCAAGCGCGATGGCCTGGTCGACCATATCGGACTGAAGGGCGGCATCCTGGCGGCTGTCGAGCACGCGCAGGTCGATGCCAAGCGCCTTGGACTGCGCCTCGACGCCCGAGAGATAGGCCTGGAAGAAGTCGCCGGTCGAGAGATAGCGCACCAGCGCGATCTTGACGCCGGGCTTGTCGAACGGCGCCGGCTTGTCCGCGGCAAAAGCCGGGACCTGCATCAGCATGGTTGCGCCGGCCAGCCCGAGCGCCACCTTCCCCAGAAGTCTTCTCGTGATGTTCACCTTGTTTTCCTCCACTCTTGTTGAACCCAAAATCCTGTCCGGTCGAGACTACCCCCTGCCCCTGCCCGAAAGGGCAAAGGTGAAGACAAGGGCGACGACCAGAACCACGCCCTTGACAAAATCCTGCGTGTAGTAAGGCGCGTTCATCATCGTCAGGCCTTGCAGCAGGATGCCGACGAACAGCGCGCCGACGGCCGTGCCGAAGGCGTTCGGCTTGGCGGCACCGAGCACCGCGTAGCCGATCAGCGCCGCGGCAACCGCATCGAGCAGCAGATTATTACCCGAGGCGATGTCGCCGCGTCCAAGCCGGGCGGCGAGCAAAATGCCGCCGATCGAGGCAAAAACTCCTGAAATAACGTAGGCCCAGATCTTGTATGCCTTGACAGGCGCACCGGCGAGTTCGGCGGCACGCTCGTTGGAGCCGACCGCGTACATCATGCGGCCGAACCGGGTGTATTCGAGGAAGAACCAGATCAGCAGGGCCAGCACCAGCAGCACCACCACCGACACCGGAATGAGGTTCGGGATGAAGAAGTCGAAGCGGTGGCGGCCGAGCGCCAGGAAAGCGTCGCCGAACTTGCCATTGGCGACCGAACCGTCTGGCATGGTCATGCCGGTGGCGATCGAGCGGCCTTCGGTCGGGATGCGCTGCAGGCCGACCAGCAGGAACATCATGCCGAGCGTCGCCAAAAGATCGGGCACGCGCATATAGACGATCAGCCAGCCGTTGATCAGCCCGACAATGGCACCGATGAGCAGGCAGACAACGACCGCCACGACGGCGTTCTGCTCCAACACCACCATGACATAGGCAGCCGCCATCATGGCCGATGTGGCGACCGAGCCGATCGACAGGTCGAAGCCGCCGACGACCAGCGTGGCGGTGACGCCGAGCGCCAGCACGCCGGTGATGGCGACCGACTGGAAGATGAAGACGGCACTTTGCGGCGAGACAAACCCATCGGCGGCGATCGCGAAATAGGCGACGAGCCCGAACAACAGGACGATAAACCCATAGCGTATGGCGTGGTCGCGCAGCGTCATTCAGCGCACCCGCGCGACGCAGCCATTCCTATCCAACTCGGACGCATAGTCTCTCCATTCCAATTCTAGCCGCTGCCACGCTCAGGCGGCGCTGTGCAGCGGCCCGCCGGCAACCTCGGCCAGCAGGCGATCGAGATCGACTTCGGCGTTGCGGTGTTCGCCGACGATTGTGTGTTCCGACATCACCAGGATGCGGTCGGCCGTCTCCAGCGCCTCGTCGAGTTCGGTGACGAACAAGAGCGTCGCGCGGCCATTGGCGCTTGCTCTCAGCTTGGCGGCAATGTCGCGCCTGGCCGAGATGTCGACGCCCTGAAAGGGCTCGTCGAGGATGAACAGCGCGGCATTCTGCGCCATCCAGCGGGCAACCATGACCTTCTGCTGGTTGCCGCCTGACAATGCCGACATTTCGTCTTTCTCGGAACGGCAGACGATGCTGAGTTCCTCGATCTGCCGGCGCGCGATGGCGCGTTCGAGGCGGCGCTCGAGCACGCCAAGAGTCGACATGCGCTTGAGGAAAGGCAGGCTGACATTGCGCTCGATGTTGAAGCCGCTGACGATGCCGCTGGTGGCGCGATCCTTGGCGACGAGGAACACGCCGGCGGCGATCGCATCGCCGGCCGATCGCGGCGCATAGGGCTTGCCGTTCATCGTCATGGTGCCGGTCAGCGGCTTGCGCACGCCGAACAGCGTCTCGGCAAGTGCTGTCTTGCCGACGCCGACGAGGCCGGTGATGGCGACGACCTCGCCATCGCCAAGCGTCAGCGAAATCGGCCTGGCGCCTTGCCCGATGCGCAGGCCTTCGACCGTCAGGACCGGCTTGGCCGAACTCCTGGCAACGATCTGGTCGAGATGGATCTTGCGGCCGAGCATGGCATTGACCGCGCCTTCATAGTCGAGCGGTTTGGTGTCGAAGGCACCTGAAATGACGCCGTCGCGCATCGAGACGATGCGGTCGGCAAGCCGCCTGATGTCCGACATGCGGTGTGAGATGTAGAGGATCGCCACGCCTTGCTCGCGCAGCCTGTCGACCAGCGCGAACAGCCGGTCGGCCTCGGCGCTGGAGAGCGAGGAGGTCGGCTCGTCAAGGATCAGCACTTTCGGCTGATGCGCCAAGGCCCGCGCGATCGCCACCATCTGGCGATCGGCCAGCGAAAGGTCGTTGACGCGGGCCTTGAGATCGATAGCCAAACCCATGCGGTCGGCGACGGCCTTGGCCTCGCGGCGCACGCGGGCCGGATTGAACAGCGTCGGCACGCCCTTGCCGCTCAGCCTGTCGAGTGTGAGGTTTGTGGCGACGTCGAGGTCGGCGACCACACCGTCATTGATGTTCTGGTGCACGGTGACAACACCGGCGCGGATCGCCTCCGCCGGCGTGTTCGGCGCAAAATCCTGGTCCGCGAGGGTCATCGTGCCGCCGCCGCGTTCGTAGACGCCGCTGATGATCTTGACGAGGGTGGATTTGCCGGCGCCATTGGCGCCCATCAGCACGGTGACTTGGCCGGAATGCAGCTCGAGCGAGATGCCGCCAAGCACCTCGTTACGGCCAAAGGATTTCCTCAGTCCCTCTACACGGAACACGGCATTGCCGACCATGCGTTCCTCCCTGACCATGACGCTATGGGCTATATCGGCAATTGTCAACACGATTGACAATTGCCAGATCGCTTCCTAGCTTGGCCCCGCCGTCAAGGCTCCCTTATGATCGGAGCGCACAGGCGGGAGGGACACGAATGACCGGAAAATCGCCGTTCGAAGCACTGTCGGTGGAGACGCTTGCAACGCGCCTCGGCACGAACGAGGCGCTGTGCGCCAAGATCGGCAGGGACACGACACAGTGGAAGGTCCGCGAGGTGGGCGACGGCAATCTCAACCTCGTCTTCATCGTCGAGGGCGCCGGCGGCGCGGCGGTGGTCAAGCAGGCCCTGCCCTATGTCCGCCTGGTCGGCGACAGCTGGCCGCTGCCGCTGAAGCGCTCCTTCTTCGAGTATCACGCGCTGACAAGGCAAGAGGCGCGCGCGCCGGGCTCGGTGCCGGCGATCTATCATTTCGATGAAGGCCAGGCGCTGATCATCATGGAGTATCTGGCGCCGCCACACATCATTCTCAGGCGCGCCCTGATCGACGGGCGCCAGTTGCCCAACATCGCCAGGGATATCGGCCTGTTCATGGCCCGTACGCTGTTTCGCGGTTCCGACCTGTCGATGGTGACCAAGGATCGCAAGGCCGATCTCGCGCTGTTCGCCGACAATGTCGAGCTCTGCGACATCACCGAGAACCTGGTGTTTTCCGATCCCTATTTCGACGCCAAGATGAACCGCCATACGTCGCCGCAGCTCGACGGCGTCGTCGCCGAACTGCGCGCTGATCGCGACCTCAAGGTCGAGGCGCAGCGGCTGAAGCACATTTTCGCCGCCAATGCCGAGACATTGCTGCATGGCGACCTGCATTCCGGCTCGATCATGGTCACCGACACGGAGACCCGGATGATCGATCCGGAGTTTGCCTTCTACGGACCGATGGCCTTCGATGTCGGCATGCTGCTCGCCAATTTCTGGATGTCGTTCTTCTCGCAACACGGACATGAGGAGAAGGGCAAGCGCGATGCGATGCGCGCCTATCTGCTTGGGGTCACCGCAGAGACATGGGCGGTGTTCCGCGCCGAATTCTCGCATCTGTGGCGCAGCGAGCGCACCGGCATGCTCTACCAAAAAAGCCTGTTCGAGGATCAGGGCGACAGGCTGGGTGCCGAACAGGCGCTCGACCATATGCTGCACCAGATCTGGACCGATCTGCTCGGCTTTGCCGGCATCGAGGTGCACAGGCGCATCCTCGGCCTCGCCCACAATGCCGATTTCGAGACCATTGCCGATGAAGAGCTTCGCGCCAGTTGCGAGGCAAAGGCGCTGAAATTCGGCCGTCACATCGCCGTCAACCGGCGCCAGATACACAGCATCGACGAGGTCAACACCCTGGCCGCGCTGATCGAACAGGAGAGCAGCATTTGAACGTCGGCGACCGCCACTACCGCACCATCTGGCTGAGCGACGACGGCCGTTCGGTCGAGATCATCGACCAGCGATGGCTGCCACATGATTTCCGCATCGAGACGATCGGCACGGTTGCCGGAATCGCCACCGCCATCCGCGACATGTGGGTGCGCGGCGCGCCGCTGATCGGCGTCACCGCGGCTTACGGCGTCGCCATGCAGATGGCGGATGATCCGTCCGACGCAGCGCTCGATGCCGTGTGGGAGACGCTGCACGAGACGCGTCCGACGGCGATCAATCTGCGCTGGGCGCTGGACGAGATGCGGCGCTTCCTCAAGCCGCTGCCAACGCAACAACGCGCCGCGGCCGCCTATCGGCGCGCCGCCGAGATCGCCGACGAGGATGTCGGACTGAACCGCGCCATCGGCGAGAACGGTCTCGCCATCATCAAGGCGATCGCGGCGCGCAAGCAGCCGGGCGAAACGGTCAATATCCTGACCCACTGCAATGCCGGCTGGCTGGCGACCGTCGATTACGGCACTGCCACCGCGCCGATCTATCTGGCAACGGAAGCCGGCATCCCGGTCCACGTCTATGTCGATGAGACCCGGCCGCGCAACCAAGGCGCCCAGCTCACCGCCTGGGAGATGGCCGGCCACGGCGTTCCGCACACGCTGATCGTCGACAATGCCGGCGGCCATCTGATGCAGCGCGGCGCGATCGACATGGTCATCGTCGGCACCGACCGCACCACCGCCGACGGCGATGTCTGCAACAAGATCGGCACCTATCTGAAAGCGCTCGCCGCCGCCGACAATGACGTGCCGTTCTATGTCGCGCTGCCCTCGCCGACCATCGACTGGACGGTGCATGACGGGCTCGAGGAGATCCCTATCGAGCAGCGTTCGGCCGACGAGGTCTCGCTGGTCTGGGGCAAGACCGCCAGCGGCGAGATCGCCCAGGTACGTATCTCGCCCGAAGCGACGCCGGCCGCCAACCCGGCCTTCGACGTGACCCCTGCACGGCTAGTGACCGGGCTCATCACCGAGCGCGGCATCGCCAAGGCCTCGCGCGAGGGCCTGAGGGCAATGTTCCCAGAACGGGCATAGCGCCGAAACCGGCTAGTACAACGGCTTGCTCATGTGCCCCGGCGTCGGCCATGTGTCGGTGATGCCGGGCTGCACCGGACGCTCGAGATAGGTCGACAGCACCACATAGCTGCGCGTCGAGGTGACGCCGGGCGTTTCGTAGAGGCGAGCAAGCAGGCCTTCCAGCGCCCTCGTATCTTCCGTGCGGACCTTCAACAGCATGCAGGTATCGCCGGCGACGGTGTGGATCTCCTCGACTTCCGGATATTGCGAAACCGCCATCAGCTCCGGGGTCTTGCCCCAGCCCCTGGTGTCGATATGCACGAAGGCGAGCAGCGGCTTCTTAACCGCTTTGGGGTCGATGATCGCTGCCGTGCCGCGAATGGCGCCGCTGCGCCGAAGGCGTTTGACCCGTTCATGCGCGGCTGGCGGCGAAAGCCCGACCCGATCGCCGAGTTCGGCATAGCTGACCGTCGCGTCGTCGACGAGAACACCTAATATTTTTCGGTCAATCGCATCGATATCGCGGGGCGCAGGCCTGTTCTGCAGAACGCCATCTGTTTCTTCATCCATGTCGACAATCCTGATTGCCACGGAATTTAATACGGCCATTATGAGGATATGTCGAACAGCAATCAAGCCACAGTCCTGGCAGCAGACGCCAGGCCGCCGATCCCAGCCCTCGCCTATCTGTTGACCGGCTGCATCGCCGTGATCGGATCGAATTCGCTGGTGCTGGGGCCCATAGCTCCGGCGGTGGCCTTGTCCTTCGAAAGCAGCGTCCCGACCGTCATGGTCGCGGCGGCTGCTTTTGGCCTCGGAACCTCGGCGAGCGCCCTGTTCCTTGCCCGCTACATCGATCGGCTCGGCGCCCGCCGGATGCTGCAAGGAGCGTTGCTGTTGCTGGCCATTGCCCTCGTTGCCAGCGCGGCAGCACCGACGGTGATGATGCTTGTCGCGGCGCAACTCATCGCCGGCATCGCCGCCGGCGTCGCCATGCCGGCGATCTATGCGAGTTCAGCGGCGATCGCGCCGCCGGGCCGCGAAAGCGGCACCATCGGCGTCGTGCTGACCGGATGGACGCTCAGCATGGTGGCCGGCGTCTCGCTCTCGGCCGTGCTTGCCGATCTCGTGCATTGGCGCGCCGTCTTCGCCGCCGTCGCGGTGCTGGCAATGCTGGCGCTGGCCAGCCTCACCATGACGTCGCTGAGCGACATCAGGAAGAGCGGCCCGGCACCGACGCCGCTGGCGGCACTCAGCATTCCCGGCATTGTGCCACTTCTCATCGCCTGCGCGGCCTTCATGACCGCGTTCTATGGCGTCTATGGCTATCTCGGCGACCACCTGCACAGCGGACTGGGCAAATCGGTGAGCGCCAATGGCTGGGCCGCGCTCGCCTACGGCATCGGCTTCGGCACGGCTGCCCTCCTCGACGGCGTGATCGATCGCCTGGGCGCCCGTCGCGTCATGCCGTTCGCCTATCTTCTTGTCGCCGCCGTCTATGTCGCCATTGCCGCGACGAGCGACAGTTTCGGCCTGACGCTGGCCATGGTGGCTATCTGGGGGCTTGCCAATCATTTCGGGCTGAATGTCCTGGTGATGCGCCTCTCGGCGCTCGACCCCTCGCGGCGCGGCACGATCATGGGCCTGAACAGCGCGGTGACCTATCTGGCGGTCTTCATCGGTACCACCGGCTTCGGGCCGATCTATTCCAGCTTCGGCTTTGCCGTCTGCGCGGTGGTTGCGGCGCTGCTGATGCTGGTTGCCGTAGCGGCGGCTGCGTGGCGCACGCGATAGAGCGGTTCTTTTACGGAATTGTTCCAGTTGACAGAACGTGATTGGCCACCGGCCCGTCGCTCGGTTGACAGCGGCACCCCTGCCCTTCCATACAAGCCCGTTAATGTTCTCAGGGCGGGGTGAAAATCCCCACCGGCGGTAATGGTTTCGGCCAAGCCCGCGAGCGCTTTCCGAAAAGAAATCGGAAAGGTCAGCAGATCCGGTGTGATTCCGGAGCCGACGGTTACAGTCCGGATGAAAGAGAACGAAACGGAAAACGGACCCGCTCCGGCGGGACGAATTCCGTATCGTGCGTCCTGATTCTGGTTCGAAACGGAAGGATGGACCCATGAATCAGCATTCCCACAAAGACTATGAAACTGTTCGCATCGCCGTCATCCGCGCGCGCTGGCACGCCGACATCGTCGATCAGTGCGTCAACGCCTTCGTGGCGGAACTGGCCGACATCGGAGGCGATCGCTTCGCCGTCGATGTCTTCGACGTGCCTGGCGCCTACGAAATCCCGCTGCATGCCAAGACCCTGGCGCAGACCGGCCGCTATGCCGCGATCCTCGGCACGGCCTTCGTCGTCAATGGCGGCATCTACCGGCATGAATTCGTCGCCAGCGCCGTCATCGACGGCATGATGAACGCGCAGCTATCAACCGGCGTTCCGGTGCTTTCGGCGGTGCTGACGCCGCACAATTATCACGACAGCGCCGAGCACCATCGCTTCTTCTTCGAGCACTTCACCGTCAAGGGCAAGGAAGCGGCCAGGGCCTGCGTGGAAATTCTCGCCGCGCGGGAAAAGATCGCGGCATGAAATCTTCCCGGCCGGGTGGAAATCGCGATAACACCCGGTAGTATTTGCGAAATACCGAGTTCGGGGAGGATGCCGGTGCAGACCAAGAAGATCATCAATGACGGCAATCGCGCCGTCGACGAAATGCTCGAAGGGATCCTCGCCGCGCATCCTCGCCACCTCAGGAGCGCTGACGGCAGTCCGCGCTCGATCATCGCCCGCGACGGGCCGCGGCCCGGCAAGGTCGGGCTGGTGATCGGCGGCGGCTCAGGCCATGAGCCGACCTTTCTCGGCTTTGTCGGCAGGGGATTGGCGGATGCGGCGGCCATCGGCAACGTCTTTGCCTCGCCGCCGCCCGATCCGATCCTCGAATGCGCCAAGGCAGTCAGCGGCGGCGTCGGCGTCTTGTTCATGTACGGCAACTATGCCGGCGACGTGATGAATTTCGACATGGCGGCCGAGATGGCAGCGATGGACGACATCGAGGCGCGCACCGTCCTGACCACCGACGACGTCGCCTCGGCGCCGCGCGACCAGCGGCAGAAGCGCCGTGGCGTCGCTGGCAATTTCTTCATCTTCAAGGCGGCCGGTGCGGCCTGCGACCGGATGCTCTCCCTGGACGAGGTGGAGCGCATCGCCCGCAAGGCCAACGACCACACCTTCACCATGGGCGTGGCGCTGTCGCCCTGCTCGCTGCCGCAGACAAGGCGGCCAAATTTCGAGATCGGCGCGGACGAAATGGAGATCGGCATGGGCATCCATGGCGAACCCGGCATCGCCCGCGGCAAGCTCGGGACCGCCGACGCGATCACCGACGAGATGCTGGACAAGATTTTCGCCGAGATGGCGCCCAAGCGCGGCGACAAGGTTGCTGTGCTGGTCAATTCGCTCGGCTCGACGCCACTGATGGAGCTCTACATCATGAACCGGCGGGTCAAGCAGCGGCTCGACGATATCGGTGTTTCCATTCATGCGACATGGGTCGGCAATTACTGCACGTCACTGGAAATGGCCGGCGCCTCGGTAACGCTTTTTCATCTCGATGAGGAATTGCAGACCATGCTCGATCACCCCTGCGACTGCGCCATGTTCCGTGCCGGCTGACGAAAGAGCAAAACCGTGACCATCGACACCGCTGACCTGAAAAGAATGTTCGATACGATCGCGGTGGCGATCGAGGCCGACAAGGACCGGCTCTGCCAGCTCGACGGCGTCATTGGCGACGCCGATCACGGCATCGCCATGGCGCTCGGCTTCAACGCTGTGCGCGATGCGCTGGCCTCGCTCGACCTTGCGGCGACCGAGCCGACGGCGCTGCTCAACACGGCGGCGAAATCATTCCTCAATGCCGTCGGCGCTTCCTCGGGCCCGCTGTATGCGACGGCCTTCATGCGCGGCGGCGCCGCCGTCAAGGGCAAGGCGACGCTGGCGGACGCGGACTTCATCGCCCTGTTCCAGGCCATGGCACAGGGCATCAAGGATCGCGGCAAGGCCGAACCGGGCGAAAAGACGATGGTCGATGCCTGGCAACCGGCGGCCGAAGCGGCCGCCGCGGCCAGTGCAGCCGGCAAGACCTTGGCTCAGTGTCTCGAGGCGGCCCTGGCAGCCGCCGAGCGTGGGGCGGAAGCAACCAAGGACATGATCGCCGCCAAGGGCCGCTCCTCGCGGCTCGGCGAGCGATCGCTCGGGCATATCGACCCCGGCGCGGCATCGGCCGTCACCGTGATCGGCGCGATACGCAAGAGCCTGAGCTAACGTTTCGCCGCCGCGTCGAGCCTGTTGATCGCCTGGACGTTGCCGGCCGAGGGCCCTTGTTCGTCGAACTCGGAGGCCAGCCACGTATCGACGATCGCCTTGGCCAGTTCCGGGCCGATGACGCGGGCGCCCATGGTGATGATCTGCGCGTTGTTGGATTTCGCCGCGCGCTCGGCCGAATAGGTGTCGTGGGTGAGCGCGGCGCGGATGCCCGGCACCTTGTTGGCCGAGATCGAGACACCGATGCCGGTGCCGCAGAACAGGATGCCGCGATCGTTCTCGCCGTCGATGATGGTCTGGGCGAGTTTTTGCGACAGGTCGGCATAATAGCCGGCCTGGCTGAGATCGCTGACCGTCAGGCCGGATTTGGTGGCAAGGTGCGCGGCGATGACATCGAGCAGCGGCTTGCCGGCGCTGTCGGCTCCAATGGCTATTTTCATGTTTTTCCCTTTCGTGTCCGGACGGTTTCAGATCGCCGCCGAGGCGCGGCCGAGAATGTCGATGTAGCCGTCCGCCTGCCAGGCGGAACGGCCGATGAAGAGGCCGTCTATATTGGGCTGGCCGACCAGCTCGGCGGCATTGCCGGGATTGACGCTGCCGCCATAAAGCACCGGCGGCACCGACGGCAGCAGGGCGCCGGCCACTGTCTTGATCAATGCCTGCTGCTTGTCGGCATAGTCGGCGCTGGCCGGAATGCCCTTGTCGCCGATCGCCCAGACCGGCTCGTAGGCGAAGAGGATTTTCCCGCCCTTCGCCTCGCCTTCAAGGAATTGCAGCGCGCCCTCGACCTGGGCGCTCAGCACGGCATCGGCCTGCCCGCTTTCGCGCTCGGCCAGCGTCTCGCCGACACAGATCAACGGTATCAGTCCGTGCTTCACGGCGGCCGCCGTTTTCAGGCCAACCGTGCGGTCGGTCTCGCCGAAATGCTCGCGCCGTTCGCTGTGGCCGAGTTCGACCAGATCGAGCCCGCAATCCCTCAACATCAGCGGCGAGATCTCGCCGGTCCAGGCCCCGGCGTCGGCCCAATGCATATTCTGGGCACCGACCTTGATGTGCGTCGACGACAGCGCCTGCTTGACCTCGCGCACCGCCGTGAAGGGCGGGATGACGAAAGGCTGGATGCGGTCATCGAAACCGGGAATGAAACCGGCCAGGCGCTGCGCGAAATCCAGCGCCTCGGCGAGCGTCTTGTTCATCTTCCAGCTTGTACCGATCCAGTAAACCACGCGTACTACTCCTTAACTTTGCTGATCACGATCCGCCGATTTCCGGCATCATGATCCCTTGTCGATCACCGTCAGCGAAACGCCGGCGGCATCCAGCACCGCGCGCACGCCCGGCTCGGGCGCCCGGCCGGTGAAGACCGCGTCGAATGCGCTGAGATCCGTCAGGAAATGCAGCGCCGTGCGGCCGAACTTGCCGTGGTCGACCAGCAGATATTTGCGGGTCGCCGCCACCATCATCAGCCGCTTGGCCTGCACCACCTCCTGATCCTGGTGGAAGGCGGAAGCGCCATGGATGGCCGAAGACGACAGGAAGGCGACGTCGGCGCGCAGCGATTTGAGCGAGGCCTCGGCCAGCAGGCCGAAGAAGCCGTGGAACTTCTTGCTGTATTGGCCGCCGAGAGCGATCAGGTTGATCCCTCCGGCGCCGGCCAGTTCCTGGATGACGGCCAGATTGTTGGAGATCACCGTCAGCGGCCGCAGGTCGGCGAGATGGCGCGCAATGCCGCCCGCCGTCGAGCCGTCATCGATGATCACTGTCTGGCCAGGTTCGATCATGGCCACGGCAGCTGCGGCCAGACGCTGCTTTTCCTCGGTCGCCTGCTTCTGCCGGTAGCGGAAATCGCTTTCGAACAGGCTGCTCGGCTGGATCGAAGCACCGCCGCGCACCTTGCGCAGGAAACCGCTTTCCTCGAGCTCGTCGAGGTCGCGATGCACGGTCATCTTCGAGACGCCAAAGCGCAAGGCGAGATCGTCGACGCCGGCCTGACCGGCGTCCATCAGAAACTCCATAATGCCTTGCCGCCTGATGTCGCTTTTCATTGCCGCTGACCGCCCACGCCCGAAGCGCGGCTCCTTGATCGAGCGCAAGATATAACAGCTGCCGTCGCAAAAGTATCAAATATTTTGTGATAATGGGATAAATTTCTGGGATATTCCGCTTGCCCCGATCGCGGCTCTGTAACAAGAATTGCTGCCGCGACGGCCGGTGACGGTTGCGGTTGCGCGGAAATCCGGCCAGAAGCATCGGTGGGCTGGACGACGCGCGGACAGCCCGCAACCACCAGGTTTGAAACCAGATACGGGAGACTATTCGTTGGCTCGCATCACATTGAGACAATTGCTCGATCACGCCGCCGAATACGGCTATGGCGTGCCGGCCTTCAACATGAACAACATGGAACAGGGCCTCGCCATCATGGAGGCGGCGGAAGAGACCAAATCGCCTGTCATCCTGCAGGCAAGCCGCGGTGCGCGTGCCTATGCCAATGACGTGGTGCTGGCCAAGCTGATCGACGCGCTGGTCGAGATCCATCCCGACATCCCGGTCTGCATGCATCTCGACCATGGCAACAACGAAGCCACCTGCGTCACCGCGATCCAGTACGGCTTCACCTCGGTGATGATGGACGGCTCGCTCAAGGAAGACGGCAAGTCGCCGGCCGACTACGCCTACAATTCCGGCATCACCAAGCGCGTCGTCGACATGGCGCATTGGGGTGGCGTGTCTGTCGAAGGCGAGATCGGCGTGCTGGGATCGCTGGAGAGCGGCGGCGGCGAGCAGGAGGACGGCCACGGCGTCGAAGGCGCGATCAGCCACGACCAATTGCTCACCGACCCGGTGCAGGCCGAACAGTTCGTGCGCGACACCCATGTCGATGCGCTGGCGGTGGCGATGGGCACCAGCCACGGCGCCTACAAATTCTCGCGCAAGCCGGACGGCGCGGTGCTGGCGATGAACGTCATCGAGGAGATCCATCGCCGCCTGCCGAACATGCATCTGGTCATGCACGGTTCGTCCTCGGTGCCGGAGGAATTGCAGGAGATCATCAACAAATATGGCGGCCAGATGAAGCCGACCTGGGGCGTGCCGGTGGAAGAGATCCAGCGCGGCATCAAGCACGGCGTGCGCAAGATCAACATCGATACCGACAACCGCATGGCGCTGACCGGTGCGATCCGCAAGGTGCTGACGGAAAACCCGAGCGAGTTCGATCCGCGCAAATATCTGACGCCGGCAATGGCGGCGATGCGCAAGCTTTGCAAGGAGCGCTTCGAGCAGTTCGGCACCGCCGGCAACGCACCCAAGATCAAGCCGCTGCCGGTCTCGGAAATGGCCAAGCGCTACAAGTCTGGCAGCCTCGATCCGAAATTCGGTTGAGTTCTGGCTACTTCAATCTGCTGAGTTCATCGGGCAGGAGCCGCATCGGCCCCTGCCCGTTTCTATTCGGCCTTTGGCAGAAGATCGGACCTGCCTGTCTCGATGAACGGCGCCCAGTAGTCGACGGACTCGCGGATCATGGCGACCACCTGATGGTCGACCGGCTCGCGCTCGCGGAATGACAGTTCGAGGCAGATCTCGTTGTCGGTGCCGCCGCCGCGCCGCACCGTGTCCAGCAGCCTTTCAGGCGTGATGCGGCCATCCCTGTTGTAGGCTGATGTGAACGGCCAATGGCCGCCCTTGTTCATCGACGACTGCTTGATGTGGATGATCGGCGATTTCCTGGGAAAGGCTTCGGCCCAGGCATAGGGATCGATGTCGGCCGGATTGCTTGAGGTGACGTCGCCATGGTCGATGTCGACCATCATCTCCAGCGGGATCGCCATGCCGGCGACGTCGATAGCACCTTGCAGCATCCGGCAGTTCTCGATGGTGTGGCCGAACTCGCGGCCAACCGACATCGGTTCCCAGAACAGATAGGTCAGGCCGGCCGCACGAGCATGCTCGGCGACCTCGCGCCAGCAATCCAGCGCGATGTCGAACAACCGCGCGCGGCGCTCGGGGTCGTCAAAGTCGCGATGGGTGAAGATGGCGAATTGCGTGCCCATGCCACTGGCGCCAAGCTCGGCCGAGATGTCGGCAAAGGTCTTGAACCAGTCGACATAGTAGCGGCGCACATCGGCATCGGGATGGCCGAAATGATTGAGCCGGCCATAAGGACCGGTCATGCCGGACGTGACACGCACGCCGGTGCGGGCGAGCGCGCCGTGAAACAGGCGGACGAATTTGACGATCGTCGCCGCCGGCCAGCCGGGATTTACGAACTCATGCGTGAGCTGCACGTCCCTTATGCCGATGTCATAGGCGATGGTGTCGATCAGGTCGTCAGGATCGGCGAAGCGATTGACCAGCGGATTGGTGTTGAGGGAGAGCGTGAAGGCCAAGGTCGCTATCCCTCCCCGACACAAAGCAAGACACTGGAGCGGAATGCCGTCATTGCAGCGTCGTCCCTTCGCGGTTGAGTTGCTGGCGGTATTTCTCGGCGTCCCAGTTCAGCAGGTCGGCATTCTCCTTCGGACTGAGATAATTTACGCGCGCAACGCCATCGACGCGCGCGACGACGTCGGCCAGGCAGCGCGCCATCGCTTCGGCGCCGGCATTGGCATCCCGGCGCATCAGCACGCCCTTGCCGGGAAAGAGGATGGATGTCGGCGCCGCTGCATTGCGGGCGACGACCGCCGCCGCGTTCTCGCCAGGGCCGGCGATCACCGAGCCGATACCGAGGAAGATGACATGATCCGGATAGAGGCTGCCGGAGGCGGCGATACGGCAACTGGCGAGGTCGGTCGCAACGGCATGCGCGGCGGTCGAGGCCGGCAGCCGGTAGTCGCTGCCGGAGGCGAGCCTCAGCAGCGCATCGAGATCGGGGGGCGGAGCCGGGCGCGGCGGCCGCGCGAGCAGCCCGGTCACCCGTTGCAGCAGCAAGGCTGCTTCGGCGACCGTATCGGCGGCGACCACCAGGCCGTGATTGCCAAGCACGAGCACGTTGGTCGCGGGCTTCAGCCGCTCGGCGATTGCCTGCGCCAGCGGCAGGCCGGGCCGGCGATAGGGTACGAAGGCCCAGTCGAGGCCGCGCAGGCGCCCTTCCAGCAAGGCTTCGGCGTTGGCCTGCACGGCGATCGAGATCGTCTCGACGCAATGGACGTGGACCACGATCTTCTGCGGCAGCAACGCATGCACCGTCGTCTCGATGGAGGGCCGCAACTGGCGAGGGTTGAGGTCCGCCAGCGTGAACTGCCCCGCGGCCTCCGCCGCCGGGCTGCGATGCGCCACGGCATCGAGCAACGGCGCCAGCGCGACCGGCACCATGATCTCATCGTCGCGCGCGTTCTTCAGCCAGGTGCCCGAGGCCTTTATCCACAGCACGCCGGACTGCTTGATGGAGGTGTTGCCGCCGGCGCCCTGAACCAGCAACGGGTCGGCACCGATGCGGGCGGACAAGGAGCGCAGCATGCGGAATTCACTGGCGCCGGTATCGACGGGATGGACCATCAGCCTGCCCTCGCCAGCCGGTTCGCACACCAATGCTCGAAGGCCGCCCTTTCCTCGGCGGACAGATGCAGGCCGTGCTTGGTGCGACGCTCGAGAATATCGGCTGACGTCACGGCCCATTCCCGGTCGAAGAGATAGGCGGCCTCGCGCTCGAAGAAATCCTTGCCGAAGCAGCGCCCGAGCTCATCGAGCGAACGCGCCGCGCCAACCAAAGCCCGTGTCCTGGTGCCGTAGAGCCGGCCATAATGCTTCAGCAGAGACGCCGGCATCCAGGGATATTCACCTGCGAGGTCGCCGAGAAACTGTTCGAAATCGGCATTGGCGATATCGCCGCCGGGCAGATGCGCTTTCGCGGTCCAGGGCTTGCCCATATGGGGAAAGAACGGCGCGATCCTGTCCAGCGCATGCTCGGCCAGTTTGCGGAAGGTGGTGATCTTGCCGCCGAAGACGGAGAGCAGCGGCGCCTGCGCATCCGGCGCGTCGAGCTCGAAAATATAGTCGCGGGTCACAGCACTTGGGTTGTCGGCATTGTCGTCATAAAGCGGCCTGACGCCGGAGAACGAATAGACGACATCGCCGCGTGCCAGGCCGCGCTTGAAATAGCGGTTGACCACCTTGATCAGGTAGTCGATCTCGCTCTCATCCGCCGCCACGTCCTCGGGGCGGCCCTCATAAGGGATATCTGTGGTGCCGATCAGAGCGAGATCGTTCTGATAGGGGTTGATGAAGATCACGCGCTTGTCGCTGTTCTGGATGAGATAGGCCTGCCGCCCCTCCCAGAATTTCGGCACGACGATGTGACTGCCCTTGACCAGGCGTACGTTGCGCCTGGAGTTCTGGCCGGCAACGCGGTTGACGATGTCATTGACCCAGGGGCCGGCGGCATTGATCAGCGCACGCGCCCGAACCACCGTCCTGATGCCCGTCCTGCCGTCCTGCATCTCGACAACCCACAGGCCGTTCTCGCGGCGGACGGCGGTGCAGGCGGTGCGGGTGAAAACCCTGGCGCCGCGCTCGGCGGCGTCGAGCGCATTGATGACGACGAGCCGGGCATCGTCGACCCAGCAGTCGGAATATTCGAAGCCGCGCCTGAAGGCATCCTTGATCGGCGCGCCCTCGGGCGCGGTGCGCAGGTTAAGCGTTCTAGTCGCCGGCAGCCGCTTGCGCCCGCCGAGATGGTCGTAGAGGAACAGGCCGAGCCGCACCAGCCAGGCCGGCCGGTCGTCAGGGCTGTGCGGCAGCACGAAGCGCATCGGCCAGATGATGTGCGGCGCCGATTCCAACAGCACCTCACGCTCGATCAGCGCCTCGCGCACCAGGCGGAACTCGTAATATTCGAGGTAGCGCAGGCCGCCATGGACGAGCTTGCCGGAGCGCGAGCTGGTGCCTTCGGCGAGATCGTCCTTTTCGCACAGGATGACGGAAAGGCCGCGGCCCGCTGCGTCGCGCGCGATACCGGCGCCGTTGACGCCGCCGCCGATGACGAAGAGGTCGACGATTTCAGGGCCGCCGTTCATGTCGCAGTAGCCTCGATGTCGATTTGAAAAGTCATGGCCACCGCCTCAGCACGGATTGACCGGAGGCAGGCCGGCGAGGTAGCGGCGCACCTCTTCGGCGGCCTTTTCGGCGGCATAAGTGACGGTGCGCACCGAAGCGCCGGCGATGTGCGGCGTCAGCGTCACGTTGGGAAGCAGCAGCAAGGGCCAGTCCGACGGCACCGGCTCGACCGCGAACGTCTCCAGCATGGCGCTGGCGATCTGCCCTGAAACCAGCGCCTCGTAGAGCGCGTCATAGTCGACCAGAGGCCCGCGCGCGGTGTTGATGAGAATCACGCCCGGTTTCATCAGCGCGATGGTGTCCTTGCCGATGAGGCCGCGCGTCTCCTCGGTCACCCGGGGATGCAACGTGACCACGTCGGAGCGGACGAGGAGATTGTCCAGAGCGACGAGTTCGACACCGGCATTGCGGTCGTCGGCACTCAACTGCACATAGGGGTCGCAAACCAGGACGTGGCAGCCGAAGGCGCGCAGCAGTCGAACGACCTTGGTGCCTATGTTGCCATAGCCGATGACGCCGACGGTCATTTCGCTGAGCTCGCGGCCAGTGCGGTCGGCGCGGTAGAGGTCGCCGCGCCATTCGCCCTTGCGCAAGGCCTCGTGGCCGACCCGGATCAGCCGCGTCTCGGCCAGGATAGCGCCGAGGGTGAACTCGGCGACGGCCGTCGCGTTTCGGCCGGGCACGTTGACCACCGTGATGCGATGTGCCCTGGCCGCCACCATGTCGATGTTGATCGGGCCGCCGCGCGAAACCGCGACCAGTCTAAGCGCCGGCAAGCGCCGCATCATGGCCTCCGACAGGGGCGCCAGCTGGGTGACGAGGATCTCGGCATCGCCGATGAAATCAACGATCTCGTCGGGATGGCCGAAATACTCCTTGACCTTGTCGAGGCCGAGCGCCGGATTGCCGAATTCCATCGGTTCATCGGGCCAGGCCGTCTGCAATGTCCTGATATCGAGGTCGCCACGCGAGACTTTCTCGATCTCGGTACGGAAAACCTGCGGAAGCATGAAGTTGTCGCCAATGATCGCTATTTTCTTACGCATACTCGACTTCTCAATTCAATTTGCCTGCGACGCCGCCATTGCGCGCCAGACCGGCCGCAGCGCCTGGTGTGCCAACATGTAGGACGGGGTCATCTTGTCGTAGATCGCGGCGAGGCTGCGGTCGCTCGGCTCGGCCTCGCCAAGCAGCGGTGTCACCCATTCGCCGACGCATTCGTCCATGGACGGGTAGAGACCGACGCAGACAGCGGCGATCATTGCCGCGCCCGCGGCGCCCGCCTCCTCGCGCGCGCTGGTGCGAATATCGGCCCCCACCGCTGCACCCAGGATCTTGCGCAGCGCCGGGCTTCTGGCCGCACCGCCGGTCAGGCGGACTTCGCGCGGCAATGGCCCCATGGCGGCGTAGCAGTCGCGTGCCGCGAAGGCCAAGCCCTCGAAGACGGCGCGAACGAGGTCGGCATAGCCGTGCCGTGAGGAAATGCCGACAAAGCCGGCCCTGGCATTGGCATCGACGAACGGCCCCCGCTCACCGGCTTCCGACACATAGGGCTGATAGAGCAGCGAGGCCGGCTGCGCGGCCGCGATCCAGGCATCGACCAGCGCGATCATCTCGCCATTGCTGCGCGATATGCCTTGCGAGGCGAGAATGCCCGAGGCGAGCCCAAGCACCCAGTCGATGTTGAGCGTCGCCGCCATGTTGGACTGCATCTGCGCGAACACGCCGGGCGCCGGCATCGCCATCGTATAACCGGTCGCCGCTTCGTTCAGTTGCACGTCCTCAGGGGTTTCGGCCAGCCGCATATGCATGCCGGTGGACCCGATGATCGAGCAGCCGGGCTTGCGCAGGCGGTCGAGCAGGCCGGCGCCGAGCGCGGTGCAGACGACGTCGACATAGCCGAGCACGACCGGCGTGCCGGCCAGCATCCCGGTGGCGTCGGCCGCTGCCTGCGACAGGGCGGTGCTGTGCCTGGTGCCATCGACGATCGGCGGCAGCAGATGCCGGAGATCGGCGACGCCAAGCACGTCGAGCACATCGTCGCTATAGTCGCGGGTGTGGAAATCGCCGAAGGTGAAGGTGCCCTCGGACGGATCGGTGGCGCGTTCACCGGTCAGCTTGAAATAGAGCCAGTCCTTGCAGTGGAAGGCGGTTGCCGCCTTGCCGAGCATTTCGGGCATGGTGCGCTTCATGAAGACGAATTGCGAACCCTGCTGGCAGGCGGCGAGCCCGCTGCCGGTCTTCTCGAAGCGGAGCCGATCCTCGGGCCGCGCGCGGATTTCCTCGACAATGGCCGCGGCGCGCGCGTCGAGCCAGAGCCAGCCCTTGGCGACCGGCTCGCCCTTGGCGTCGATCAGCCAAGTGCCGTCGCCTTGGCCGGTCACCGCGATCGCCACGGTCCGGCTGGCGAGATTGGGCACTTTGTCGGCGAGCTGGCGCAAGGTCGTGGCGGCATCGCTCCATGTGCGCGCCAGATCCTGTTCGGCGCCGCCACCCGGCAGCGTTTCATAATGGTTCGGCAGCGCGGCGGCGGCAATCTGCCGGCCAGACGTGTCGAAGGCGATTGACTTGATGACGGAGGTGCCGGCGTCGATGCCGATCAGTATGTCACGCATCAGGCAAGCTCCATGCCGTGCGAAATCGCCTTGCCGCTCGCCTGATCGAAGACATGAAGATTCTTCGGATCGATGCTGACATTGATCGGCGCACCCAGATCGAGGCGGGTGCGGTCATGCTCGACCAGGACCAGCGAGCCGCCGGCAAAATCGGCGGCTATGTGGGTCTGGTCGCCGAGCCACTGGTTGGCCGAAACCCGGGCGGGAACACCCTCCTTCGAGCGCCGGACCGCGTAAGGCCTGATGCCGATCACGACCCGCTCGCGGCTGAGCAACTGATCGCGAACCGGAGCGCTGAAGGCGTCCTTGTCGTAGTCGAGCGACAGGCCGTCGGGAAGCTTGAGATTGATGCGGCCTGCGGCGGTTGCGACATAGGCCTCGAAGACGTTCATCGGCGGCTCGCCGACGAAGGTGCCGGTGAACAGGTTTGCCGGACGTTCCTTGATCCGGTCCGGCGTGTCGAACTGCTGCAGCACGCCGCCTTCCATCACCGCGATGCGGTCGGCAAGCGCATTGGCTTCGGTCTGGTCGTGGGTGACCAGGATCGCGGTCAGGCCGCGCTCCTTGATGAAGTGTTTGATGCGGCCGCGCAGCACGGCGCGCAACTGCGGTTCGAGCTGCCCCATCGGCTCGTCCAGCAGATGCAGGTCGGCCTCGCGGATCAGAGCCCGGCCAAGGCTGGCGCGTTGCTGCTGGCCGCCGGAAATCGAACTCGGATAGCGCTCCAATATGTCCTCGATCTCGAGCAATTTGGCGATGCTGGCGACCTTGGCGTCGACCTCGCTTTTCGGCAGCCGGGCAGCCTTGAGCGCAAAAGCCATGTTCTCGCGCACGGTCAGCGGTGGATAGAGCGAATAGCCTTCGAAGGCCATCGCCACATTGCGTTTGACCGGCGGTAAGGTGTGCACCTGACGGCCGCCAACCGAGATGGCGCCCCGCGACACCTCCTCGAAACCGGCGATCATGCGCAGCGTCGACGTCTTGCCGCAGCCGGACGAGCCAAGCAGGGCGACGATCTCGCCCTTGCCGATTTCCATCGTCAGGTTCTTGACCGCGTGCACGCCCCTGTCGATCGGACCGTAGAACTTGTCAACACCTGATATGGTGAGCGCGCTCTGGCTCATGCCGCTTCTCCATTGCGCAAGGCGACGACGTTCTTGGAACCGATGCGGTCGCCGCTGGCGTGATCGAACAGCAAGGCGCTCTTGCCGTCGACGGCGATATGGGCCTTGCCTTCGCTGCGGCCCGGCGTTCCGGCCGGGCGCGAGACCAGGATTTCGCGGCCGCGCACGGTGCGCACAAGGGTGACGATCTTTTCGTTGAGCGGCGTCTCGGCCTCGACCGTCACCGGAATGGCGCCAGGAATGCCCTCCTCGACGAAACTCAGCGCTTCCGGCCGCAGACCGATGACGCAATCGCGGCCAACCGCCGCGTCGTAAGCGCCGGACAGATGGACCTGGACGTTCGACAGGCCGACATAGATGCCCTTGGCATCGCGCGAAGGCTTGACGTCGAGCAAGTTGATGGTGGGGTCGCCGAACAGCCGCGCGATCTCGATATTGGCCGGTTCGCGATAGATCTGCTCGGGCGTGCCGAGCTGCCGGATGACGCCTTGCGACATCACCGCGATGCGGTCGCCGAGCGCCATGGCTTCCTTGTAGTCCTGGGTGACATAGACGACGGTGGCGCCGCGATCGGCAAGCAAACGCGGCAGTTCGAGCCGCATCTCGAAACGCAGCTTGGCGTCGACATTGCGCAAGGGGTCGTCGAGCAACAGAAGCGGCGGCGAACCGACCAAAGCGCGGGCAAGCGCCGTACGCTGCTTCTGGCCGTTGGAGAGCGCGCGCGGCTTGTGGGAGAGCACATGGGCGATCTTCAACAGCTTGGCGACACTTTCGACGCCGGCCTTGATGGCGCCCGGCGAGGACCGCTTTGCCTCCAGAGGCGTTGCGATGTTGTCGAACGCGCTCATATGCGGAAACAGCGCGAAATTCTGGAACGCCATGCCGACGCCACGAAATTCCGCATCGACATCGGTCATGTCGTCGCCGCCGATGAAGATCTTGCCCTCATCCGGATCGATGACGCCGGCGACCAGGCGCAGCAGCACCGTCTTGCCGGCGCCGGACGGGCCGAACAACACCAGGGTTTCGCCGTCGGCAACCGTCAGCGACAGATTGTCGAGGACGGTCTGGCTCTTGTAGCGCTTGACGATGTTTTTGAGTTCGAGGCTGGCCATGTCTATCCTTTCACCGCGCCAAGCGAGAGGCCTTCGACGAGATAGCGCTGCGCATAGAGGGCGAGCGCCAGCGTCGGCGTGATCGAGAGCACGATGGCCGCCGAGATCTGGCCGTACTGGATGCCCGAGGAGGTGATGAAGGCAAGCGCGCCGACCGTCACCGGCTGCTTGTCGGCCGAGGCCAGCACCAGGGCGAAGACGAAATTGTTCCAGGCGAAGATGAAGGCGAGCAGGCCGGCGGCGGCGATGCCGGGACCGGCGAGCGGGAGCGCGATCTTGCGGAAGGTGGCGAACCAGGAATGGCCGCCGATGCGGTAGGCATATTCGATGTCGGCCGGAATATCCTCGAAATAGCCGCGCACGATCCAGAGGATCAGCGGCAGGCAGATCAGCTGGTAGACCCAGATCAGGCCGATATAGGTGTTGGCGAGCCCGAGCTTCTGGAAATAGAGGGTGAGCGGCAACAGCACCAGAAGCGCCGGCGCGAATTTGAACGACAGCAGCGTGAAGGCGATGTCCTCCGAGCCGCGGAATTTGTGGCGCGCGAAGGCGTAGGCCGCCGGCACGCCGAGCAGCAACGAGACCGCCACTGAGGTCACCGACAGGAACACCGAATTCCCGAGGTTGCGCATGAAGGCGATGTCGAGCGTGCCGGCGGCGGTCATCAGCTTGCCGGTGATCAGCGCGGTGTAATTGGCGAGCGTCGGCTCGAAGATCAGCTGCGGCGGGATGCGCAGGATCGTCTCGTTGGTCTGGAACGACATCATGAAAATCCAGACGATCGGGAACATGAAGAAGATCACGACCAGCGTCAGGGCTATGCCACGCAGGATGCGCTCGAGAAGCGAGGTATGTTCCATCCCGGCCTCCTATGCCTGGCCACGGGCGCGTTCGCGCAGCCGCAGCCAGTTCTTGATGAAGATGTTGGAGAGGAAATAGGTGATCGCCCACAGGATGATCATCAGTGCCGCCGAACGGCCGACATTGGTCGACTGGAAGAAGTTGAGATAGGCCTCGACCTGGAAGACGGTCAGCGTGTCGCCCGGCCCCCCTTGTGTCATGGCATAGATGATATCGAACTGCTGGATGGAATCGAGCAGCCGAAACAGCGTCGCCGTCAGGATGTAGGGCGTCAGCATCGGCAGCGTGATGCGGAAGAAGACGAAGCTTCGCGGCACGCCATCGAGCGCCGCCGCTTCGAAGGGCTGCGTCGGCAGGCTGCGCAGGCCGGCGAGCAGCAGGATCATGATAAAGGGCGTGTAGACCCAGATGTCGACGAGCACCACCGTGAACAGCGCCGTCGACGGCGACGACGCCCAGCGGAAATCCTGCAGGCCGATGAGGCTGGCGAGATAGCTCAAGACGCCGAAGCCGGGATTGGTCATCAGCTTCCACATCAGCGCGGCAAGTGCGGGCGCCGTCATCAGCGGCATCAACAGCATGATCGAGATGAAATTGTTCAGCGTCGAGCGCTTCTGTAGCAGCAAGGCGATGGCGAGGCCGAGAAGCAGTTCCAGCACGACGGTGGTGCCGGCATAGAGCAGCGACACCTTGAGCGTGTTCCAGAATTTCGGATCGGTGAAGAAGGAGATGTAGTTGTCGCCCCAGTTGAACTGCCGCGCCCAAGGCTGGCTGAGCCGGTAGCGCTGGAAGGAATAGACCACCGAGGTCAGGAACGGGATCAGGATGCCGATGCAGACGAGCAAGGCCGGCAGGCTGAGCACATAGGGCAGCACCTTCTTGCTGATCCTGAAGCCGGATGGCTTGGGCCTTTGCGATACCACCGCAGTCATCGAGCTGCTCCGTTGTTGCTGTCGCTTCGCCCTGCCGGCCGCCCAAGGGAGCAAGGCGACCGGTCGGGCGAAATAGCGGTCACCTTCCGGCACCGCATCGCAAGCTTGAAAAGGTGTGACGAGGGCCAGCCCGCCAGGCAGGCCGGCCCTCGTTGCGACTTAGCCGAGGCCGGCTTCCTTGAGCTGGCCATTGATGCTTTCGGCGAGCTTGTCGAGGCCTTCGTCGACCGGCACCTCCTTGGCCACCATCTTCTGCAGCGTCGCCGCCCATTCGGTGGTGAGATCGAAGAACAGCGGCTGCGCGGTGAACTTGATCGAGGCGCCGGGCGCGGAGGCGTCGAACATCTCGACATAGCCGGGATAGCTCTTGTTCAGCTTCTCGCGGAACATCTCGTCCTTCCAGACCGACTGGCGGACGGGATTGACGAAGTCCATCTTGGTCGCGCCGAACAGCCCATGCTCCGGCCCGGAGGCCCATTGCATGAAATACCAGGTGGCGTCCTTGTCCTTCGAGAAATTGGACATTGCCAGCGACCAGATCCAGATGTTGGGTGTCGCCGCCTTGGCTGCCGGGTTGGCCTTGAAGCTTGCGAAGGCGAGCTTGCCGGCCATCTTGTTGTCGCCGCCATTCATGAAGTAACCGAGGATATCGGCGTCGAAGATCATCGCCGAGGCGCCGGCGCCGAGATCGGTGCCGACCTGATACCAGGTGTAGGTCGACCAGTCCTTGGGGCCGCTCTCCTGGATCATCTGAACCCACTGCTTGTGGAAAGCCTTGGACTGGGCGGTGTTCATCGCGGCCGACAATTTGCCGTCTGCCGAAACGTTGAGGTCCTTCTGGTCAAAATTGGCGTAGGCCGACAGGAAGCCGGGATGGATCGTCGCCCAGGAACGCGAGCCACGCACGCCGATGCCGTAGACGCCGCCACCGACATCCTTGGTGAGCTTGGCCGCCGCGGCGACCATCTCATCCATGTTGCCGGGAATGGCGACGCCGGCCTTGTCGAACATCGCCTTGTTGTAGGTGATGTTGTTCTGTTCGAAGCCCCACGGAATGCACCACTGCTTGGCATCATCCGAACCCAGCGCGCCGCCGGGCTTGCCATTCCAGGCACAGGAATTCTTGACGCCGGGCAGGAAGTCGTCCCAGGCATAGTTCGGGTTGGTCTTGGCCGGATCCTTGATCCATTCGTTGAGGTCGGTGATCCAGCCGGCAGGGCCATAGGTCCAGGTCATGTAGGCGCCGGTCATGAAGGCATCATATTCGGGCGAGCTTGCCGAAAGGGCTGCCGTGACCTTGTCGAAATAGACGTCTTCCGGGAACACGTCATAGACGACGTTCATGCCGGTCAGCTTCTTGAAGTTCTCGAGATCGGCGATCATCGCATCGGCATAGGGATGCTTGTTGAGCAGGAGCTTGATGGTCTTGCCCTTGTGCGCCTGCCAGTCGAAGTCGGCGGCGAGCGCGCGTGTCTGCCCCAGATTGAGCAGCGTGCCGGCGGTGCCGGCGGCAAGGCCCATGGCACCCAGGCCCTTGATCAGCCCGCGACGGTCGACTTGTCCGCGCAGGAAGGCATCAATCAGGTCTTTCTCTTTCTCATGCATTTCGTCTTCTCCTCCACAGGGTAGTTTCAACTGAACCGTTGCCGGCTACCCGACCGGCGTCTCTTCCACGAGCGATCGCGCCGTCCGCTCGTCTGTTATCAGGCCCTTGAGATAGCGGCCTTCGAGCACCGACTTGATGGCGCGAACCTTGATCTTGCCGCCGGCGACGGCGACGATCCGGCGGCTGGCAATGTCCTCGCGCGTCAAGGCCAGCGCCCGGTTGGAAACGGTCGTCGCCACCGCCTTGCCGGCCTTGTCGAAGAAATGGCCAAGCAATTCGCCGACGCCGCCATTGCGGCGGATCTCCTCCATCTCGCCCTTTTCGATCATGCCGGTGGCAACCAGCGACGCCTCGCGCTCAGCGGTGCCAATGCCGGCGAACAACAGGTCGGCGGAGCGCGCGAGATCGAAGACCTCGCTGATGCCCTTCTGCCCGAGCAGGACGGTGCGGTCCTCGGCCGTGTTGGCGAACATCGGCACCGGCATGACATAGGCTTCGGCGCCGGTGCGTTCGGCCAGGCGGTGAATGACGTCATGCGGATTGGCCGAGAATTTACGCGTCAGGCCGCCCAGCAGCGAGACGAAGCGGATCTTGTCGGTCGAGGTGCGCGGCAGATATTCGACGCAGGCGGCAAGCGTGCGGCCATGGCCGACGCCGATCAGCGCTTCCTCGCCGCGCTCGATCTCGCGCTTGAGGAACTGCGCGCCGGCAATGCCGAGCGCCTTGAGCGGCAGATCCTCGGAATCGAAGTCCGGAACCACCTCGCAATAATCGAGGCCGTAGCGGCGGGACAGTTCATCCTCGAGCTCGACGCATTCCGACACTTCGCCGTCGATATAGACCTTCACCAACCCTTCCTGGTTGGCCTTGGTGATGAGGCGATGGGCCTTGAGGCTGGTCAGCCCCAGCCGCTTGGCGACCTCGGACTGGGTCAGGCCGCCGGCATAGTGAAGCCACGCGGCACGCGTCGCCATGCTGGTTTCGTCGTCGCGCAGGAGGCCGTTGCCGAACCCTACCATTTCCACCCTATGATATTTTTATCAGTTGCTGCAAAATTTTTCACAACGAGCGGTCGGAGTCAAGCGACCCCTTTTGCGAAATCGCGGCATGGCGATCGAAACGAGCTTTGGCCTTCTGTCTGGCGATGCCGATGAATGGCGATACGAGCGGCCCTATCCGGCGTGCAGTTCAGCACCGCCAGCTGTTCAAGCCAGGTTCTGGATTGCCGTTTTTTGATCGCGCCAGGTCGAGCGCGTGCTTACGCGTTGGCCGCCGAACTCTCGTCCTCGGCGCGGACCAGCTTGATGTCGGCGCCTGCCGCCCATACGCCGACATCTTCCCGTCGCAAGGCCGCCGCCATCATGTCGGGAAACAGATCAGGCGTGCAGGCGAAGACCGGGATGCCCAGTGCCGCCACCGAGCCTGCCGTCTTCGGGTCATAGCCCGGCCTGCCCTGATCGGTTAGCGCCAGAAGCACCACGACATTGACACCGGAGCGAACGAGTGACCCCAGCCGCTGCAGCAATTCCTGGCCGTTGCCGCCCTCATAAAGGTCGGTGATCAGCACCATATGCGACTTGGTCGGCCGCTCGATACGGTCGGCGCAATAGGCGACGGCCTGGTTGATGTCGGTGCCGCCGCCAAGCTGCACGCCGAACAGGACCTCGACGGGATCGCTGAGTTCCTCGGTCAGGTCGACGATCGCCGTATCGAAGCAGACGAGCTTGGTCCGCACCACAGGCAAGGAAGCCATCACGGCGGCGAATATCGAGGCGTAGATCACCGAACTTGCCATCGAGCCGGACTGGTCGACGCACAGCACCACCTCGTCCAGGTCGACCAGTCTACGCTGCTTTCGCATGAAGCCGACCAGCTTCTCCGGCACGATTGTCTTGTGCTCGGCCTGGTAATGGCGAAGGTTTGCCGAGATGGTGCGCGGCCAGTCGATGTCGCGCTGGCGTGGACGATTGGCGCGTTGCGACCGGTCGAGCGCGCCGCGGATCGCCTCGGCGGTCTTCTGTTCCAGCCGCTGCATCAGCTTGGCGACGATATCGGCGATGATGGTGCGCGCTATATCCTTGGTCTTGGCCGGCATGACCGAACGCAGCGAAATCAGGTCGGCGACGAGATTGACGTCGGCCTCGATCGCCTTGAGGAATTCCGGCTCCATCAGCATCTGCTTCAGATTGAGCCGCTCGAACGCATCCTTCTGGACGATCTGCACGACCTGCGCGGGAAAGAACGACCTGATATCGCCCATCCACTGCGCCACCCGGGGCGCCGAGCGGCCGAGCCCGCCGCGCCGCTTGCGCGGATCGGCCACCGTATCGCCGGCGCCATCGCCGTAGAGCGCATCGAGCGCCGCCGACAGTCGCTTGTCGGTGTCTGACAACGCCGACGATTTCTCATCGTCGGCACCGATCGCCAGGCGCCAGCGGCGCTCCCGGCCGTCACCCGAGGGCTCCGTTTCGCCGATGTCGACTTCCTCATCCATTGCCGTTCCCGCTCATCAGCAAAGGTCCAAGTCGTTCCAGATGCCGGCGCCAGGCCTCATCGCCGTTTGGCGTCGGCGTCAGCCCTACTGGCAGGCGTCTGATACGACCGAGCACCGCTTCGATCAGCCGCCGCCGCTCCATCGAATCCAGATGCGAAAACACCCGGCGCAGCAGCGGCAGATGCGCGATGAAGGCGTCTTCGTCGAGGGATTTGAGCCAGGCATCGACCGCCCCGCGCAGGCTTTCATCATAGATCAACCTCTGACCAGCAGTGCTGAAAAAACCCTCGAAGAAGCCCGCGGCCTCAGTGACCGGCGTGCCCGGAGAGAGGCGCCGCTCGATCAGGCCGGCCGCGGCTTCGGCGGACAGATGGCCGGCTTCGTAAAGCAGGTGCGCGGCACACCCCGCGACCAGCGCCGTCGATCGAGATCCGTCGAGCACGGTCGCCAGTCCGTTGCGCCAGGCGTTCAGAACGTCCTGTGCCGGTTCGACGAGCTTGATCGCCTCATGAGCCTTGCGCATGGCGCCGACCAGGGCCGTCGAAGCCTGGGCATCGAGGTCGCGAGCGGCATAGGCGAGCGCGATGCCGCCTTCGATGATCAGCCGCTCCAGCAGGCCGGACAAGCGTGCTGTTTCTGTCTTGCGGGCTTCACCATAGCGGATGATGTCGGCGAGCGGCGGCACCGACGCCAGGATTTCCAGGCATTCGCTGCTGCGCGCCGCGCGTTCCTCCAGTGCCGCCAGGCCGGCGGTCGAAGCCTCCGATAAATTGGCCGTAATGGCGCCCTGAACCAGCGCCGCCAGCGCGTCGAGCGATGTCGTGGCGCCGATCATCTGAACTAACCGGCCGTTGGCGGCCTTTTCGATGGTCGGTCCATGGACGAGGTTCTCGACCAGGCGAACGGCATATTCCGGCTCCCATGACATGGTCCAGCGCTCGCGAAACGTGCCGCGGCTGCGGCCGCTGTCGGTGAGTTTGCCCCAGTGCACGCCAAGCACGTTCAAGCGATGCAGCAAGGTCGACCGGAACAGCCCGCTGTCGCTGCGCAGGTCGACCGACAATTCGCGCTCCAGCGCCTCCGGCTTCAGCCGCGCCGCCTTCTGGTTGCGCTGCAGATCCTCGATCAGCGGCGCCAGCGGGGTGTGGGGTGGAATTTCACCGACATCGGCGCCCAGAAGCAGCTCGGCTTCGACCAGCGCCCACAGCACCGCTTCGCCGTTGAACAAAGCGGCGATCGCGGCGTCACGCAATTCCTCGAAGCCGGGCTTTGGCCGCTCGCGGATCGCAGCCAGCGTGCGTGCCAGCCTTTCGGCTTCGATCAGCGAGGCGGTGGAGACCATATGCCCCTTCGCCCGCAGCACCGCCGCGATCATGGCGAGCCACAGCGTCGCCGCGTCATGCCGGCCGCGCGTCTGCCACAGATGCTTGCACCAACCGGGCGCGACGACACCGGCCCCGTAACCGAAACCGAGCGCCAGGCGCGGGCCTGTCCATGGCGCCCAGGTCATCGTGCTCTTGCGCCGGGCCAGCCCCTTGAGCAGGGCCTGGTCCTCCTTCTGCGGTCGCGTCGCCTGCAGTGCCGGCACATGGAAAGCGCCGCAGACGACAGCGATCGGCCCGTCGAATTCCTTGCGCGCGGCGGCGATTTCAAGCCGCATATGGGCTTCGCGTTTCGCCTCGAATTCCGCAAGCGGACCTTCGCCCTCGCGCAGCGTCGTCATCGCATCGGCGATCGCCGCGAAGATCGGGCCGGGCTGCGGGTTCTGCTCGATGATGTCGGCCCACCAGCTTTCGCCATCCTCATAGCCCGCGGCCTGCGCCAGCGTGCCGATCGGGTCGCGCAGATGCGGCGCCATCTCAACCTCGACAGCGACTTCCGTTCCATCGGCTTTTTCCGCAGCCTCAACCGGTGCGACCCGCGCCGAAGACGGCAGATCGATGAACCGGACAGTGGCTTTGTTGGCGAAGGCCCAGAGCGTGGCCTGATACTCCGGCGAGAACTCGGCAAAGGGCCAGAAGCTGGTCGCGGCCGGATCGTCTTCGGGATAGCACAGCAACGCCACCGGCGGCTGCATTTCGGGGCGGGCGAGAAATGACAGCAGCGCCGATGCGTCGGCCGGCCCCTCGATCAGTACTGCGGCCGGTTTCAACTCCTGCAACGCCTGCACCAGGCTGGCGGCGGAGCCGGGCCCGTGATGGCGTATGCCGAAATAGGAAACGTCGCTGTCCACCATGACGTCAGATCGCGGCGTTCAAGGCGGTGTAATAGCCGGCGTAGTCGGGCCGCTTCTTGAGCACGGTTTCCAGATACTCCTCCAGCACCAGCTTGTCCTGCACCGGATCCTTCACGATCGCACCGACAAGGCTGGCAGCGAGGCCTTCGGCGCCGAGCTTGCCACTGTCGAACCAAGCGGCCTGACTGAGCCCGCCAACCATGGTGGCGATTGCCTCCGCCGTGGACAGCGACCCGGACGGCGTCTTCAACGTCACCTTCCCGTCCGCCGTCGCGCCGGAGCGCAACTCGCGGAAAATGGTCAGCACGCGGGCAATCTCCTCGCCGACATTCTTCGGCACCGGCAGGTCGAGACCGCCGGCCATCTCGCCGACGCGCTTGGAGACGATCGCCACCTCCTCCGCCATGTCTTCGGGCAAGGGCAGCACGACGACGTTGAAGCGGCGCTTCAGCGCCGAGGACAATTCGTTGACGCCCTTGTCGCGGTTGTTGGCGGTGGCGATGATGTTGAAGCCGCGCTGCGCGTAGATCGAGGTGTTGAGTTCAGGGATCGGCATCATTTTTTCGGACAGCACGGTGATCAGCGTGTCCTGCACATCCGAACCCATGCGCGTCAGTTCCTCGAGGCGGCAGAGCTTGCCGTCCTGCATGGCGCGGTAGAGCGGCGTCGGCACAAGCGCCTCCTGGCTTGGACCCTTGGCCAGAAGCTGCGCATAATTCCAACCATAGCGGATCTGGTTCTCGTCGGTGCCGGCCGTGCACTGCACGATCAGCGTCGAGTCGCCCATGATGGCTGCGGCGAGATGCTCCGACACCCAGGATTTGGCGGTCCCGGGAACACCAAGCAGCAACAATGCGCGGTCGGTGGCAAGCGTCGCCACGGCGGTTTCCATCAACCGGCGGCGGCCAACATATTTGGGCGTTATCAGCGTGCCGTCGTCAGCCTTTCCGCCAAGCAGGTAAGTCAGCACCGCCTTTGGCGACAGGCTCCAGCCGGCGGGCCTTTGCCGGTCGTCGTTGCGCGCGAGCGCCTGCAATTCGGCGGCGTAGGCCTGCTCGACCGGAAGACGGATGGCTGCGTTCATTTGCTGTTCTCCGGATTGATCATGTGTCGGTTGAAGGCCCTGCCAGGGATGCGTTGAGGCGCAGAAGACCAAGAGAAGGTGCTGCCGGCGCCATGCCGGCCGTGACGACATCGCCGATCAATCTTTCCGACGCCGCGGCGGTGGCGAGAAAGCCCAGCGTTTCCAGAAGCTGGTCGGCGCCGCGCTTTGCGGCCTCATCGTTTCCCGCGACGGCAGCGCACAGTGCCGGCAGCGTCTTGCCGTTGGTCAGGTCGGCCCAGTCCAGCCAGCCTGCCTCGACGCCCTCGGCCAGGCTGAGCGCACCGAGATAATACGTGTCCTTCAAGATCAGCCTGATCAGGTCCCGCTGCCTGCGACTGTCCAGGCGCGGCATCAAATGCAGGGCGAAAAGCGCCGGCTTGCCGCCCTCGGCGGCAAGCGTGTCGGCCATGCGCGCGACCGCAGCGTCGCTGCCCGACGCGGCGACCATGCGGGAGACTAGGATATCGACATTGTTGTCGGCGCCGAACTGCCACGCGCCTATGAAGTCGGCTTCGGTGACGCCGAAGCGCGCTGCGAGGTCGATCAGGTTCCAGGTCTCGAACAGTTCGGCGCGGCGCCGCTCCTGCGCCGGGGATTTCAGCTTCGCCGGCGCGTAGGTGGTGCGGCGGCGGATGAAGCCGGATTTGCCTTCCGTGATGAAGGCGGCGAGTTCGGCTGTTGGATCTCCCGGCCCGCCATCGCCTGGCTGGCCATGCTCGCCCAACCGCGCCAGTATCCGGCCGGCCAATTCGCGCACCTTGCCGGAGCGGTCGGCGGACAGGCTTTTCAGGAACGGCACGTCACCGGCGCCCAGGCCGAAATGCATGAGCGCAATGAGCACAAGCCTGATCTCGGCTGGTTCGCTTGATCCCTTGGTCTCGATCAGTTGCCGGGCCACAGCGGGTGCTGTGCGGCGCATGTCGGCCAGCGCACTGCGGCGCGCGGCGGGATAGAATTCGTCCCAATTCTCAGCCGTCAGTTGCTCCCGGCTCGTGCGTTTTTCGCCGTCGACGCCCGCCTGCCAGTCGATCCAGGGTGCATAGACATCCGGACTGGTCTGATCCGACGCGGCCGGCATCCAGTCCATCGGATGCAGCACGAACCCGCGGCTGGCGACGAGGGCCACCACGCGCGACTTGCCCCTTGCGTCGTCGGCGTGTTTCAGCGCCGCCCGCAACAACGGCCGCAGCCGCCCCGGCAGCATCGGCAAGGCGAGTTCAGGCAGCGGCGGGCGACGCTTCAGCGTCTTCGGCGCGGCCGGCCGCAAGGCGATTTCGAGGGCTTGTGCGGCGATCGCCAGCAATCGGCGCTCACGCTCGTCGGGGCTGGCACCGGCGACGAACTCCTTCCAAGTGGCCGGAGCCAGCTCAAAGCTCGTTCCGCCGGTGATCCAGCAATCGCGCATGGTCGCAAGGCCTGTCTGCTCGATCTCGTTCACGACAGATCAAGCCTCCCGAAGCCGCTTTGCGCCGCCAGAAGATGAAGCCGGCCGCCGCTCCAAACCGCTGCCGTTGCCGCTAGGTCGAGACCAAGCAGCGTGGGACTGATGGTATCGGCGATCGGCAAGGCGATGCCGTGCGGATCGTCAGTGGATTGCCACCAGGCGTCCCCCCGATCGTCCAGCAGGATCGCGCCGGGGGGCAACAGGACAGGGCAATCGGTGAGCCAGGGGGCCGTGTCCTGGTGAGCGACATGGGCCGCGAGCGGATCGGCTGCGCCCAAGCCGAAATCCGGCCATTGCCCTGACGTGACGTCGCCCCTGCGCTCCGCAACCAGCGCCCGCAAGAGCTGGCGCGCGGGATAAAAGACGAGCGTTGCATCGAAGCGATCGCCCGGCGTGAAGGCGTTAGACCGGCGACCGGCCGAGGCCGGGAAATAGTCGAGCAGGAGAGCAAATCGCGGGGCGGCGCTCTTCAGGTCGAGCAGCCAGGTCGAATGACTGACAAGGCCGTCACGGCGCGTCTCGATCTTTTCGCCGAGCACCTCCCAGAGGCTTTCGACCTGGATCGCGTCGGGATTGGCGAGCACCTGCTCGCGGCTTTCGGAAGTGGACACCAGCCGCCTCAGTTCGGCGTCGTCAGGTGCCTGTCGCCAGGCCTTGGCCAGCAGCACGAGCTTGCCGAGTTCGCGGATTGCGGCGTCTGGCCGTTCCTCGCTGCGCAGACCCATCAGCCGGGACGGAATCTCATCGATGCGGCCAGCAAGCGCCGTCGCCTTCATGTCGACCAGCCGCGCCGCAATGCGGCGGCACCGATCACTGCTGTTGTCGACAAAGCCTACAAGACCAAGCCGTAGCTGATCCGATATCCATTGATCGAGTTCGTCCAAAGCCGCCGAGACCGAGGACCGCGTATCCTCGGCGCGCTTGCGCTGCGCCGTCTCCCGGCGTTCGATCGCGGCTGCGTCCTCGACAGCGGCGCCTTCGTCGTTAAGCGAGGCCTCGCCGATGCTCTTGCCTGCCGCGCCGGGCGTCGGTGCAACCGGCGGCGATGTGGTCTTCCTGCGACGGCCGAGCCAATCGTTCACCCATTCCGGCGTCGAGCCGGCGGCGGCGAAACTCGCTGGCGCGGTGGCGGCGATCCACATCAGCGCCAAAGTGTGCTTGCAGGGAAATTTCCGCGACGGACAGGTGCATTTGTAGCCGTGGTCGCTGGTGTCGACGACGACGCGATAGGGGTTGGAGCCGGAGCCCTGGCATTCGCCCCAGATAAGCGCCAGTTCTTCGTTCTTTTCGAGCCGTGGCCAGTTCGATTGCTTGGTCAACTTGGACGCCGCGCTCAACGACGCCTGGTCGGGCGCGAGCGCTTCGATGGTTTTCAAGTCAAATTCCAAGCCGCGCCTCTCGTCGCTCGAACGAATTCCGGTCGCCAGTATAGATGGCCCGATATGACGGATTCTTGTAGCAGCAGAGGGATAGAGGTCGATACAGCGGGCTGCAAGCACTCAACTGGCGTTGCGCAGAAACTCTATCACCATTGCCGCCGTCCAGGTGAAGCGGCCGCCGCCAAGCGGCTCGCCGGTGAGAGGGTCGTAATATTCGGCAAAACCGCTTTCCCGGATCAGATCCAGGCTGGACTGGGTGATGCGTTGCGCGACCTTACCGTGGCCGGCGGCGGCTAGGCCATCTGATATCATGTAGTTGACCACCAGCCAGACCGGGCCGCGCCAATAGCGCTTGGCGTCGAAGAGCGGATCGCCGGGATCATGCGACGGCACGACATAGCGTGCCTTGCCGGCAAGGCGTTCGACGGTTGCGGCGATTGCGGCGGCACGAGGCTTGGGGATGGCCGCGAAGGCCGGCAGGAGGCCGCCCACCGACGCGCTATCGATCAAAGCGCCGGTGACGCGGTCGAGGCAGACGTATTGGCCACGCGCCTCGCTCCACAGCCGCTCCATGGCCGCCAGGCCCTTTTGCGCGCGGGCGCGGTTGGCGGCGGCAATTTCGGTTTCGCCCAGTTCCTCGGCGAGATCGGCAAGATCGGCCGCGGCGCGGATCAGGATGGCGTTGAAGCCGGGATCGACGACCTGGAAGGGCGAGGCGACATGCAGCCTGGCATTGTCCCAACCGAGTCCGCGAAAATGCTGAACCAGCCAGATGTAGCGGTCATACTGCTCGCGCGTTGGCCGATGCGCCGGATCGGCGTGCAAGGTGTCGCGGCGGGTGTAGGGCTCGACGCCTTCGGTCGGCACGCGCTCGAAGGCATCGTCCCAGTCGATGGAATTGTCGCGGCCGGACTCCCAGGGATGGATGATAGCGACCAGCCCCTCTCCCTTGGGATCGCGGTTCTCATAGAACCAGCGGTGCCAGGCATCGATTTTCGGCAGCAATGCGCGAGCTCGCTCCGCAGCCAGTTTCTTGTCGTTCGCCCGGTCGAACAGGCGGCGCGCGGCAAAGCCGGCGACCGCCGGCTGGGTGATGCCGGACGTCGCTGTCGGACGGCCAGTCCGCCAGACCTCGGGGCCGGGAAAATAGCCGTCGTTCCAGACATGAAAGACGATGTGCGGCACCATGCCGTCCGGCCACTGATGCGCGAACAAGGTCTCCATTTCGGTCCAGGCGCGCGCCTCGTCGTAGTGGGCAAGGCCGAGCGCGGTCAGGCAGGAATCCCAGTTCCACTGGAAGGGGTAGAGACCCTTTGTCGGGACGGTGTAGGCGCCCTGGTCGTTCTCTTTCAGCACCTCGACGGCGCGGGCGATGATGTCACTGGTGGCGGAAGCAGTCATGGATGCTCGTGGGCTTTCGATGTCAAAGGGCATTGGTGGTTGCAGGATCGAACCAGCGGATGCGGTCGGGTTTGGGCGCCAGGCGCAGGTGATCGCCGACCTGGACGCTGGCGTTGGAGTCCAGGATGGCGCGGAACAGGCCGCCCTCGACATCGCAGGTGACCAGCGTGTGCGGCCCGAGCGGCTCGATGACGCGCACGGTGGCGTGCAAGCCCTCGCCGCCCGCGTCGACATCCTCGGGACGGATGGCGAATTCGAGCTTCTGCTTGCCTGATCTGGGACCTGGCAGCGTCAGCCCGGCAACGGTCCAACTGCCGTTCGCGGCCTTGGTCGCCGGGATAAAATTCATCGGCGGATTGCCGATGAAGGAACCGACGAAACGCGCGGCCGGATTGCGGTATACCTCGACCGGTGAGGCCGCCTGGACGATGCGGCCCTGATGCATGACGGCGATGCGGTCGGCAAGGCTCATCGCCTCGACCTGGTCGTGGGTGACATAGATGGTGGTGGTCTTCGACGCGGCGAGCACGCCCTTGAGCTCGGCGCGCATTTCCAGCCGCAGCAGCGCGTCTAGGTTCGACAGCGGCTCGTCCATCAGGATGACGTCGGGCTCCATGGCGAGCGCGCGTGCGACCGCGACACGCTGGCGCTGGCCGCCGGACAATTGGCCGGAATAGCGCTTCAGCAACTGCTCGATATGCATGAGCTCGGCGGTGCGGTTGACGCGGCGCTCGACCTCCTGCTGCGGCAATTTCTTCATGCGCAGGCCGAAGGCGATGTTCTCGAACACGGTCAGATGCGGAAAGACGGCATAGCTCTGGAACACCATGGCGATGCCGCGCTCGCGCGGCGGCAGATGGTCGACACGGCGGCCGCCGATCCAGACCTCGCCCTGGCTCGACCTCTCCAGCCCGGCGACGATCCTCAGCAGCGTGGTCTTGCCGCAGCCCGAGGCGCCGAGCAGCACCACGAATTCCTGGTCTGATATTGTGAGGTCGACCTGATGCAGCGCTGTGAAGCCGCCGAAGCGCTTGGCCACGCCCTTGATTGCGATTTCAGCCATGGGCCGTCTCCGTATAACGCGTCATCGGTTGGCGATCCCCCACATGGCGAAAAGGTATTTGCGGACGGCGAAGATGAAGATCAGCGCCGGCACGACCAGCGCCGCGCCGCCGGCGAATTTGAGATAGACCGGCGATTCACCAAGGCTCTGCAAAAGGAAGGCGGTCAGCGTGCGGTTTTCGATGGTCAGCACGGCGGCCGCGAATACCTCGTTCCAGGAGATGGTGAAGGCAAACACCGCCGAGGCGGCGATGCCGGGCAGCGCCAGCGGCAGGATCACCTTGCGGAACGCCTGCCAGCGCGTGCAGCCGAGCGTCCAGGCAGCCTCCTCGAGCTCGACGGGAATGCCGGAAAACAGCGAGAAGGTGATCAGTACGGCGAACGGCAGCGCCAGCGTGGTGTGCACCAGCGCCAGCCCGATGGCGGTGTCGTCGAGGCCAGTGCGGATGAACATCACCGCCAGCGGCAGCGCCAGAAGCGGCAGCGGGAAGGCGCGGGTCATCAGCACCAGGAAGCGGAACGCGCTCTTTCCCGGAAAATCGAAGCGCGACAGCGCATAACCAGCCGGCGCGCCGAAGCCGATGGCCAGGATCATCGTCAGCGTGGCGACGAGCACCGAGTTCCACAGCGCTCGGGCGACGCCGGCGAAATTGATGAAGAACGAGAGGCTGCCGAGATCGAAGGACGGGAAGAAGCGCTTCGGGAAAGCCGTCACCTGGTCGGGCGACGACAGCGCGTTGACGATCAAGAGATAGATCGGCAGCAGCACCCAGACGCAAAGCAGGATGGCGGTGGCGACCAGCAGCCAGTCGCCGGCCTTGCGTGCGTCGGCTGTCGCCGCAACCGGCGATTCGGTGATGGCGTTCATATCCGTGCTTCCTTGGGCACACGCAGCACCCTGAGGAAAAACAGCGTGAAGCCGATCGAGATGGCGAGGATGAGCAGCGCCGAGGCGGCGGCGACATTGCGGTCCTGCAGCGTGAATTGCCAGTTGTAGGTCTCGCCCATCAGCACCGGCAGATTGGTGCCGCCAAGGGCTGCGACGACGGCGAAAACCTCGAAGGCGAGGATGACGCGCAGTATGATCGCCGTCTGCAGGCTGGGGCGCAGCAATGGCAGCGTGATACGCCGGAAGCGCTGCCACGGGCTTGCCCCGAACACCTCGGCCGCCTCGTAATATTCCTTGGGGATCAGGCCCATGCCGGCAACAAGGATGACCATCATGATTGCCGTGGCCCGCCAGATCTCCGCCAGCGCCACGGCGATGAAGATGGTCAGCTTGCTCTGGTAGCCGAGGAACATGACCGGCCTGTCGACGACGCCCAGGCTGGAAAGCAGCGTGTTGAGGAAGCCGGACTGATCGAAGATGGCGAGCCAGATCAGGCCGGCGGCGAGATCGGAAATGCCGAGCGGAATTGCAAAGACATAGAGGGCCGCGCTGCGCCCGGTCTCCAGCCGCGACACCACGCTCGCCATCAGCAACGCCATGACCAGCTGGATCGGCACGACGATGGCCGCCAGCAGCAGCGTATTGCGGACGGTGACTGGGAATTTCCAGCTGCCGGCCATGGTGCGGAAATTGTCGAGGGTGAAGGCGCCGTCGCGGCTCACCGCCTCGAAGGCGACCAGCGCGAACGGGTAGAGGAAGAAGATGCACAGGAACAAGGTCGCCGGCATCAGCAGCAGATAGGGCAGAGCCTTGCCGTGCATGGTGGTGTCCTTCGCGTGCTGCGGTCGAGTGCTGCAGTCTGGGCGCCCGGAGTGCAACAAACTCCGGGCGCCCCCTCGGGAGGATTCCTACTTTTGTTTGACCATGATCTTTTCCGAAAACCGATTTCCACTTTTCGGGATCATGGTCTAATCGACCGGGCAAGCGCCGGCGGATGGCTTGTCGGGCGCCCAGCACGGCGCCTTCGACTGGTCGATGATCGCCTTGAGCGCCGCTGCTTCTTCGCCGAGCACGCCATGGACATCTTCGCCGCCGAGTACGATGCGCTCGAAGCTGTCGGTGTAGACCTGGTTGAACTTGCCGCCGAGGTCCCCGAGCCCCATCGGCAGCAGCGCCGGCAGCGCGTCGGGTGCAGCGGTCATGGTGGCGATCGCCGGGCCGAACGCCTTCACCGAGGCCGGCATGTCGTCGGGCAGCTTGACGTCGACGACCGGAAAGAAATTGGTCGCCTTGAGCGTGGCGATCTGGGTTTCAGGCTTCAGCATATAGGCAACCAGCGCCTTGGCCTTGTCCATGTCCGGCGCGGTCTTCGGAATGGCGACGCCGGCCACGACCGGCATGAAGCCGCGACCGGCAGGCCCGGCCGGCGCCGGGAAGGCGACGAAGTCGTCGGGCTTCTTGTTGAAGGCGTCGGCGAGCCGCGCGACATGGTCGAACGCCACCCAGACTTCGCCCGAGAGCAGCGGCTCCTGCATGAAGGCGTAATTGGTCGAGTTCGGGTTGGTGTACTGCCACAATTCCTTGAACTTGTTCCACGCCGTCTCGGCCTCGGCCGAACGGAATTTCGTGACCATCGAACCGGTGTAGGACGGATAGAGAAAGCCCTCGAAGAAGCGATGCTTCAGCCCCTTGGGGCCGGCCGGAAAGCCGAATTTCGGCGACCCGGTCTTTTCGGCGATATTCTTCGACCATTCGATCAGCTGGTCATAGGTGATGGTGTTGAGATCGGTGCCCGCCGGCAGATATTGCAGCGCCTGCTTGTTGGCGGCCATCAGATAGGTGGCCTGCATCCAGGGCATATATTTCTGTTCGCCGGTGCCGAGCATGCCGAGTTTCTTGTAGGCCTCGTTGACCTTGACCCCGCCGACATCGACAGCCGACAGGTCGACAAGGTTGGCGCCGACGGTGGAGAAATCGCCGTGCAGGCCGCCAAGCAGGCCGATGGTGCCGGAGCCGGCCTGCAATTCCGCCTGCAGGCGGGTGAGCCAGGGACCGTCCTCGGCGACCTGATAGTCGACGGGACCGTCGAAACCCTTCAGCACCTCGTCGCGCATCTTCTGGGTTTCCTCGACCGGCCGCGCCTGCGTCGACCAGAACAGCACCTGCTGGGCTTGCGCGCCGCCCGAAGCGGTCGATAACGCCAGCGCGGCGCCGGTCAGTGTCTTCAACGCTTTCATCATGGTCTTCCTCCCTGGATATGCGCCGTCAGGCGGCGTCAGCTTCTTGTCTGCGGTGCGGGTCCATGGCTTGCCCGCGCAACCAGCGTCGGCCGGATCAGCCGCGTCAGCGGCTTGCCGGGTTTTTCGGCGATGACAGTGAGCAGCATGTCGGCGATCTCGCGCGCGCATTGCCGGATCGACGCGTCGAAAGTGGTCAGGCCCGGCGGCGCATAGGCCGACGCCGCAATGTTGTCGAAGCCGATGACGGAGAGCTCGCGCGGCACGCTGAAACCAGCGCGGGCAGCCTCCTCCATCACGGTCAACGCCAGTTCGTCGAACAGAGCGACGATGGCCGTCGGCCTGTCGGGGCCCCGCAACATCCGGTTGACGGCCTCGATGCGCGCCTGCTGGTCGAAGCGCGGCGCCGTGACCACGTCGAGCCGCACCGAGGGGTCGCCCCGCCGGGCGATGGCCGCGGCGAGGCCATCCTGCCTGAGATGGCGAAAGGTCATCGCCTCCGAGATCGTCACCAGGCCGAAGTGGCGATGGCCGAGCTCATAGAGCATGTCGAAGGCTTCGCCGAAGGCGTGCGCGCCATCCGTGTCGAGCCAGTTGTAGTCAAAGTCGCTGTCGAGCAGCCGGCCGTGCGCGACGAACGGAAAGCCACGCTCGCGCAGATAGGCAAGGCGCTCGTCGGTCTCGGCGATGCGGGTCACGACCACGCCATCGGCGCGCCCGGATTCAACGACGTGGCGCAGCACCGACAGCTCGGAATGGCCAAGCGCTGCCGTGGCCAGGATCAGGTCGGCGCCGTGCGACACCAGCCCTTCGCCGAGCCCGGTGACGAATTCGCCGAGGAAGGAATCGACGAGATTGGGGCCGCGTATCGGCAGGACGAGGCCGACGAAGCCGCTGCGGCCCGAGACAAGCGTGCGCGCTGCGGTGTTGGGCACATAGCCGGCCTGGCGCGCCGCCTGCGCGACGCGCTCACGCGTCTTCAGCGCAATCTGCTCATGGCCGGCAAGCGCCCGCGAAACCGTCGTGATCGACAGGTCGAGGCTTGCCGCAAGCTCCTTCAGCGTGATGACGCGGGTGGTCATCGATCCTCCCTCAGGCGAGTTTGAAACGTTTGTAATTGCCTTTTGCAAAAATGCAAACGTTTTAAACTTCGGTCGGGAATGGCCGTTTTGGCCAAAGTGGGGAGCGCAAGCGAATGCAGCGCGCCTGCGTCATTCCGCAGGCCGCCTGCCCGAGGCTCCCTTAAATTCGAAGAGAAAAAGCTACTGCAAGATCCTTGCGGCGGACGGCATGGAATGGTCATGCGCGATGCCGGCATCGGCGTCGCCCACGCCGAGCGCACGGTCGAGACCCGTCGCCACCACCGAGACCCTGAAGCGGCCTTCCATGCTCTTGTCGAAGATAGCGCCGACGATGATGTCGGCATCCTCGTAGACCTCCTCGCGGATGCGGGTGGCGGCCTCGTCGACCTCGAACAGGGTCATGTCGCGGCCGCCCGATATCGAGACCAGCACGCCCTTGGCGCCCTTCATCGACACTTCGTCGAGCAGCGGGTTGGCGATCGCGGCTTCAGCCGCTTTCATCGCCCGGCTTTCGCCCGACGCCTCGCCGGTTCCCATCATGGCGCGGCCCATGCCGCGCATGACCGATTTGACGTCGGCAAAATCGAGATTGATCAGACCTTCCTTGACGATGAGATCGGTGATGCAGCTGACGCCGGAATAAAGCACCCGGTCGGCGATGACGAACGCGTCGGCGAAGGTGGTCTTGGCATCGGCGATGCGGAACAGGTTCTGGTTCGGGATGACGATCACCGTGTCGGCGGCTTCGCGCAGCCGCTCGATGCCCTCCTCGGCCATCTGCATGCGGCGCCGGCCCTCGAAGGTGAAGGGCTTGGTAACGACACCCACCGTCAGTATGCCGGCCTTGCGTGCCGCCTGGGCAATGACCGGGGCAGCGCCGGTTCCGGTGCCGCCGCCCATGCCGGCGGTGACGAAGCACATATGCGTGCCGGCCAGATGATCCATGATCTCGTCGAGCGATTCCTCGGCGGCGGCACGGCCGATCTCAGGCAGCGATCCGGCACCAAGGCCTTCGGTGACGTGCGCGCCAAGCTGGATCAGCCGCGTCGCCTTCGACATGGTCAGCGCCTGGGCATCGGTGTTGGCGGCAATGAATTCGGTTCCCTGAAGCTGCTCCGCGATCATGTTGTTGATGGCGTTGCCGCCGCCGCCGCCGACACCGATAACGGTGATCTTGGGCCTCATCTCGGAGATTTCCGGCTTCTTGAACTCGGCCATGCCTGCTTCTCCTTCGCCAATTGCGCGCGCTTCACGACCCACGAGCAGACTGTCTGCAAGACATTGCAATCGAGCGGCATGACGCGAATCAGTCCGTTCGGATGGGTGCCCCAAAAAGCCAGAGAGCGGCCGGACGTGCAAGTGCGCGCAAGGTCAAGATTTGTGATCGCGATATTGCAAACCGCTACGCGGCTACCGCGTGCGCCGGAATCGTGCCGCGCGACCTGCCCTTGGCCGCATTGCTAACGGCTTGCCGCGTAACGATTGAGGCGTCTATCATGCGCCGATATATCGCTGACTTCGGCGCCCGCCGTGCTCGGCCAATCAGGATCACCTGCGGCTGCCGTCGTCAGGCCAGATTTCAGAACGAATGAAGTAGCGCCCCCGCCAATGGCCGACAGAACACAATTCGGGTTGAGCGCCATCGACAGCGTACCCCTGCATGAGAAGGTCTATCTGGAGCTTGTGCGGGCGCTGATGTCCGGCCAGTTCACGCCGGGCCAGAAGCTGACATCACGCAGGCTCGCCAAGGAACTCGGCACCAGCGACATGCCGGTGCGCAGCGCTTTCATGCGGCTGCAGGCATTGCGGGCGCTGAGCCCGATGCCGAACGGCAGCGTCGAGGTGCCTGTCATTTCGGCCGAACGGTTTTCGCAATTGACCGCCGTGCGCACGATCCTGGAAGGCTCGGCGACCGAGCTCGCGACAAAGCGCATCAACGGCAACAATCTGCGGGCGATCCGGCGCCACAGCAGCGAATTGACCCTGGCGGCGCGCGAGGGCGATATCGACGATTATCTCAGGAAGAATTACGCCTTCAAATTCTCGATCTATCGCCATTGCGGCAACGAACAGATGATCTTCCTGATCGAGACCGTGTGGATGCAGGTCGGCCCCTTCCTCAGGAACCTCGCCATGGGGTTCGAGGACGATCTCTCCTCCATCCTCGACATCGACTATCATGAGGAAGTCGTCGCCGCGATCGAGGCGCAGGATGCCGCCCGCGCCCGCTCAGCCATCGTGCGCGACATCGAAGAAGGCGCGGCGCACATCCTGCGCCAGGCCAGATTTCCGGGCGCCGGGCGCTAGGATCGCCGGGTGATAGTCGCTCGACCCAAAGGCCGATCAGGCCTGCCCGGCGGCAAAGCCGGCATGCCGAATGCCCCTTGGCTTTCCGCTTCCTAGCCTCTATGTTGCGATCGCAGATCGCGCAATTGGTTTTGAAATGCCTCCCGACATCCCAGCTAGTGACTTGAAAAAATAAGGAAAAATATCCGGCAGTGGCTGGATAGGCTTTCCGAAAACTCACAAGCATTTTTACCAGGGATAGCGCAGCCGGCAGGGCTTGGGCACCTTCGAAAACCAGAGGTTTTAAAATTGAGCGATGCAATTGCGGACGTTCTGAGCTGGCTTGAAAGCAGAAGCGACATACAGAGCCTGAGGGCGGCGGTGTGCGACCTCAACGGCGTCATGCGAGGAAAACGCATACCCGTGGAGCAGGCCCGCAAGGCGCTGGAAGGCAAGCTGCGCATGCCCTATTCGCTGATCGGGCTCGACATCTGGGGCGAGGACATCGAAGGCAACAGTCTGGTTTTCTCGACCGGCGATGCCGATGGCCTCTGCCAATGGACGGGACGCGGCATTCTGCCGGTGGACTGGACGGCGCATCCGACGGCACTTGTCCCGCTCTGGCTCGCCGATGAAAGCGGCGCGCCCTATCTCGGCGATCCCCGGCGGGCGCTGGCCCGCATCCTCGACCGCTACAAGGCGCTCGGCCTGACCCCGGTCGCGGCAACCGAACTCGAATTCTATCTGGTCGATCCGCAATCGCAGCGGCCGGTCGGGCCGGTGTCACCGGTCACCGGGCGGCGTCTCGATTCCGACGCAGCGCTGTCGATCGATGAGATCGACGATTTCGAAGCCTTTATTCATGACGTTTACGAAGCCTGCCGGGCGCAAGGCATTCCGGTCGACACGGCCATTGCCGAAAATGGCGTCGGCCAGTTCGAGATCAATCTAAACCATGTCGCCGACGCGCTGCGGGCGGCCGACGACGCGGTGCTGTTCAAGCGCACGGTGAAGGGCATTGCCCGCAAGCACGGCTTTGCCGCCTGCTTCATGGCCAAGCCCTATGGCGACCGCGCCGGCAACGGCTTTCACGTCCATTTCAGCCTTGTCGACGCCGAAGGGCGCAATGTGTTCGACGACGGCACCGATCAGGGCTCGGAAACGATGCGCCACGCGGTCGGCGGGCTGCTGGCGGCGATGGCCGAGAGCACGCTGGTGTTCGCACCGCACTTCAATTCCTACCGCAGGCTCCGCCCGCGTTCCTATGCGCCGACCGCGGTCGCCTGGGGTTACGAGAACCGCATGGTCGCGATCCGCATTCCCGGCGGCCCGACCGGGGCGCGCCGCATCGAGCATCGCGTGTCAGGCGCGGATGCCAATCCCTATCTGGTGCTTGCTGCCATACTGGGCGCGGCCCTGATCGGCATCGAAAGGCAGATGTCGCCGGGCGAGCCGACCGGGAGCGACGGCCAAGGCGCGGCACCAGCCAAGCTGCCGCCGGACTGGGCCTCGGCGATCGCCACCTTCGAAAGCGGGACACATGTGGCGGAGATTTTCCCGGCGATCCTGCGCGACTCCTTCGTCGCCTGCAAACGCCAGGAGTTGAATACGTTTGCTCTCAACGTCAGCGATTTCGAGATCGAGACCTATCTCGAAAGCGTCTGAGACCTTACGAGGACCGCTCGGCCTTCAGCACCGAGACCGCCGCTTCGCTGTTGTGGACATAGTCGTTGGCGTCGGGCTGCTTCTGCAGCAAAAGGATGAACAGCAGATCGGTCAGCGTCAGCTGCGCATCGCGCGCGGTGATGGAGGAGGAGCGCGCGCGCTCCTCGTCGGCGATGGTGTAGAGGCGGATGTCGGCGACCCGGCTCAGCGGATTGTCGTGCAGGCCGGTGACGGCGATCACCGTCGTCCCGCGCTTGGCGGCGAGTTCGGCGATGCGCAAGGTTTCTATGCTGGCGCCGGAATAGGAGAGCGCGAACAAAATGTCGCCAGGCCCGAGCGTCGCGGCATTGGCCATCTGGATGTGGCTGTCGCTGTCATGCAGCACGTTGCGGCCGAGCTTCATCAGCTTGTAGGAGAAATCGCGCGCCACCAGCGACGAGGCGCCGACGCCGACCAGATGAATGCGGCGCGCGCCATCCAGCAGCTCCAGCGTCCGGGAAATGATGCGCTCGCTGTTGGCGGCGACGGTCTGCTGCATCGACAGAAGTTTGCTGCCGATCAGTTTCTTGAGGATGACCGGATAGGTGTCGCCGACCTCGATCGAGCCATGGATGACGCCGGCCGGCACCTGCCAGTCCTGCGCCTTGGCCTCGCTGACGGCGAGCTTGAGCTCCTGGTAGCTGGCATAGCCGAGCTTCTGGCTGAACTTGACGACGCTCGACTGACTGCGCCCGATCTCGGCGGCAAGCGCTGCCGTCGACAGGCGCAGCATCTGGTCGGGATTGTCGACGATGTACTGGCCGATCTCGCGATCGCCTGGCGCCATGCCGTCGAGCTTCGCATTGATCTTCTTGAGAACGGACATGGACCCTCTGCAGCGCTTCGGCGCTCGGAGGAATAAAATATTCCAATTTCGATTGACAGCCAAGAACGCAGAATTAATTCTCGAACCGGCCAGGTTCGGGAATCGAATGGCTCTTCCGGAGCGACCGGACCGCCGCCCGGCTTTCGCCATACGAGGGTTCAGCCATGGACAGATTGCGGATCGTCGGCGGACGAAGACTGGAAGGCGCGGTCACCATTTCCGGCGCCAAGAACGCTGCCTTGCCGCAGATCGCGGCCGCCCTGCTCAGCCCCTACCCGCTCGAACTGACCAATTTGCCTGATGTGACCGATGTCGAGAACATGCTGGGCGTTGTGCGGCTTCACGGCGCCGACGTGACGCGATCGGCCCATGCCGCGACGATCGACACCAATGCCGCCGTTTCGAAGGAAACGTCCTATGACACGGTGCGCAAAATGCGCGCGACGGTGCTCGTTCTGGCGCCGCTGCTCGCCCGGTTCGGCCACGCCCGGGTTTCGCTGCCGGGCGGCTGCGCCATCGGTGCGCGGCCGGTGGACATGCATGTCGCCGCACTCGCGGCACTCGGCGCCAAGATCGCCGTCGAGAACGGCCTGATCGTCGCCTCGGCGCCGAACGGGCTGACCGGAACGCGCATCGTGCTCAGCTCGCCGTCCGTCGGGGCAACGGAAACCGCCATCATGGCGGCAACCACCGCCAAGGGCGAAACCGAGATCCTCAACGCGGCGCGCGAGCCCGAGGTGGCCGATCTCGCCGCTTGCCTCAACGCCATGGGCGCACGCATCGAAGGCGCCGGCACGCACCGCATCCTGATCGCCGGCGACACCGGTTGGCACGCGGCCCGGCACGACATCATTCCGGACCGCATCGAGGCCGGCACCTATGCGATCGCCGCGGCGATCACCGGCGGCCAGCTTGAGCTCACACACGCCCGGCTCGAGCACATGGCCTCGGTGGTGCAATTGCTGGAAGCCACCGGCGTCAGCGTCTGGCCCGGCGATCGCGGGCTCATCGTGTCGCGCGAGCGGCCGCTCAAGGCCGCCGATCTCACGACGGAACCCTATCCGGGCTTTCCGACCGACCTGCAGGCGCAGTTCATGGCGCTGATGTGCTGCGCCGAGGGTGCGTCGCTGCTGCGCGAAACCATCTTCGAGAACCGCTTCATGCATGTGCCCGAACTGATGCGGCTCGGCGCCAACATCAAGTTGCAAGGCACAATGGCTTTGGTGCGCGGCGGCGAGAAGCTGCATGGCGCGCAGGTGATGGCCACCGACCTGCGCGCTTCGGTGTCGCTGGTGCTGGCGGCATTGGTGAGCGAAGGCGAGACGATTATCAACCGCGTCTATCATCTCGACCGTGGCTATGAGCAACTCGACCGCAAGCTCCGCCTTTGCGGCGCCGACATCGAGCGGCTGAGCGCATGAGCGGCGCTGACTATCTTCTCGGCGTCGATGGCGGCGGCACCGGCTGCCGGGCTCGTATCGAAGACGCGGACGGCAACGTGCTGGGACAAGGCTTGTCCGGCCCGGCGACGACGCGGCTTGGCATTGACGCGGCATGGGCCTCGATTGCCAAAGCGTTTGGCGCGGCGATCGAGGAGGCTGGCTTTGGACCGACCGAAATCGCTCGGACCCACGCCGGCATCGGGCTTGCCGGCATTGGCCGCAAGGGCGCGCTGGAGGCGTTGCGGGCAATCGCGCACCCGTTTGCCAGCATCGATTTCGTCAGCGACGGCGTCGGCGCCTGCCTGGGCGCGCATTCCGGTCAGGACGGCGCCATCGTCATTGCCGGCACCGGTTCGATCGGCCTCGGCTTTGTCGAGGGGCGTGACCTGCGCGTCGGCGGTTACGGCTTTCCGATCTCCGACGAAGGCAGCGGCGCCCACCTTGGGCTGAAAGCCGTGCAAATGGCGTTGCGCGGTCATGACGGCCGGCACGAGCGGACGGCGCTGCTGGCGGAGGTGATGCAACGTTTCGAGGGTGACCCGATGGCGGCGGTCGCCTGGATGGATCGCGCCAGCGCCACGGATTACGCCGCTCTGGCGCCGATGGTCATGCGCCATGCCGACCAGGGCGATCCAGCCGGGCGGCGCATCGTGCAAAATGCCGCCGAGCAGATCGACACGCTGGTGCGGGTGCTGTTCGAAAAAGGCGCGCCTCGCGTGACCTTGCTGGGTGGCCTCGCCAGCCCGCTCGAACCGTGGCTTTCGCCCGATGTAAGGCGCCGCCTGAAGCCCGCCGACGGCGACGCCGTATCCGGCGCGATCATCCTTGCCAAGAGATCGCCCCGCGTATTGTAGGCTTAGCAAAGAGATAGGAATAAAATATTCCAATCTCCTGTTGACGATACGAATATCAAATTCTAGAAAGTTAACAAAGAAAGACTGTGATTACGGATCAGACGTCCGTGTGCCCTGGCGCCCGTTGAGCCATGCCGGACGCCGGCAGCAGAATTTTTGAAAGCGCTGGAATGACCGAGCAAGGTTTGATGTCTGAGCTGGACCTGCTGGTTTCCGAAGGCCGCAACCCGCGGACAATGGATATCGACCTGCTGCCGACCATCGACGTGCTGCGCAAGATCAATGATGAGGACAGGCTTGTCCCGGCTGCTGTTGAAAAGGTGCTGCCGGAAATCGCCGCGGCCGTCGACCGGATCGTTCTTGCCTTCCAGAAGGGCGCACGACTGATCTATATCGGCGCCGGCACCAGTGGCCGGCTCGGCGTTCTCGACGCTTCGGAATGTCCGCCCACTTTCGGCGTGCCCGAGGGCATGGTGATCGGCCTGATCGCCGGCGGTCCGGACGCCTTGGTGCGGTCGACGGAAGGCGCCGAGGATGATCCGAAAATGGGCGCGAAGGTGCTGCAGGAGATCGGACTAGTACGCAACGACGTGGTGGTCGGCATCGCGGTCAGCGGGCGCACGCCTTACGTTATCGGCGGACTGAACTATGCCAAGCAGGTCGGAGCAACCACGGTTGCCCTGTCGTGCAATCCGGCATCGACCATTGCCGGCATCGCCGACATCGCCATCTCGCCGGTCGTCGGCCCGGAAGTGCTCACCGGATCGACTCGGCTGAAGTCGGGAACCGCGCAGAAGCTGGTGCTCAACATGCTGACCACCGCCTCGATGATCCGCATCGGCAAGAGCTATGAAAATCTGATGGTGGACCTCAACCCGTCCAACAAGAAGCTGGTGGCGCGGGCAACCAGGATCGTCATGCAGACCGCCGGGTGTTCGGCGCAGCAGGCCAAACAAGCACTCCATCTGACAAACAATGACGTGAAGCTGGCGATACTGGTGACGATCACCGGCCTTGATGTCGAGGCGGCGCGAACTGCCCTCGGCAAGGCCGGAGGCTTCCTGCGAAAGGCAATCGGCGATGGGACGGCATGAAGCCGCCCGGGACAAGACGGCAACAAGCCGCTTTAGACAAGACGGCAAGAAGCCGCTTTAGACAAGACGGCGTGAAGCCGCATAGACTGGGCCGATACTCCGAAGCATGTGTGTCTTGGAAGCGGTCGGCGGAAACTGCAAGGCATCAAGTCAAATCATAATGGGAGACGAAAATGACAAGGCATCTCACAAGAACATTGCTGTCGGGCATCACGGTTGCCGCGATGCTCGGCATGGCTGTGGTTTCGACGCAGGCCGCGACGCTGCACATGGCGTGGTCGCAGGACGCCACCGGGCTTGATCCGCACAAGCAAACGGCCTTCTCGTCGCTGCGGCTCCTGGAACTGATCTATGAGCCGCTGGTGCGCGTCGATGCCAGCCTGCAGATCATTCCGGCAATCGCCACTTCCTGGGAATTCTCGAAGGACGGCAAGGAACTGACCTTCAAGCTCGATCCCAAGGCGAAATTCCAGGACGGCAAGGCCGTCACCTCCGCTGACGTCAAAGCCTCGTTCGAGCGCATCCTCGACGAGAAGACGGGCGCGGCCGCCCGCGCCAATTTCCTGTCGATCGCCAGCATCGACACACCTGATGCGGCCACCGTCGTATTCCATCTGTCGCAGCCCGACGTGCCGATCCTGACGGCGATGAGCGACGTCAACGCGGCCATCGTTCCCGCAGCCGAGATAAAGGCCGGCTCGATCGGCACCAAGGCGGTCGGCTCGGGCCCGTTCAAGCTCGACAAATGGGACCCCAACGCCAAGGAAGTCTTGAGCACCAACAAGGATTGGGCGGGGGGTGCTACCGGTGTCGACGGCATCGAGATCAGCGTGCTGCCCGACGAAGCGGCGATCCTGGCCGCCATGCGCACCAAGCAGATCGATTTCGCCCTGCTCAACGACCCGCTGGTCGCGACGCTGGTGCCGAAAGAGGCCAGCCTGCAGCTGAATCGCGTACCGGTGCTTGCCTATCACGTGCTGCAGCTCAACCCGTCGCGCAAGCCGATGACCGAGCTCAAGGTGCGCCAGGCGATCTCCTGCGCCATCGACCGGCAAGAGGTGCTGGACACCGCATCGCTCGGCGAAGGCAAGGTCACCGGACCGCTGACCATCCCGGCGCTCGCCACCGATCCGACCCAGCTGTTCTGCTACAAGCGCGATGTCGAAAAGGCCAAGAAGCTGATGGCCGAGGCCGGCTTTGCCGACGGCTTTTCGGCAACAGTGATCGGCGCCACCGGCGAGCCGCCGACGGCGGCTGCGGAGGCCCAGGTCATCCAGTCACAGCTCGCCGAAATCGGCGTCAAGCTCGACATCAAGATGATGGAGCTCAACGTCTATGTCGACGCCTGGCTGAAGGGCGATTTCGACATGGCGATCGCGCTCAACGGCGGCCGCGCCGACCCCTACACCATGTACAACCGCTACTGGACCAAGGCCGGCAATCTGCAGAAGGTAGCCAACTACATCGACGACACGCTGGACAGCCAGATGCAGCAGGGGCGCGCCGAGACCGACCCGGCCAAACGCAAGGCGATCTTCGCTGCATTCGAGAAGCACCTCGCCGAGATGTCGCCGTGGATCTGGCTCTACACCTCCTATAGCTACACGGCCCAGCAGAAGAACATCGCCGGCTTCGTGCCGACGCCGACGGGCACTCTGTTCAGCCTGAGCAAGGTTACCATCCAGCAGTAGCCTCGGCAGGCATTGGACGAGAGGACTTCTTCGCGTGAATTATCTGATGCGACGACTGGCGACGTTTCCTCTCGTCCTGCTTGGCGTGTCCATCCTGGTCTTCGTTGCGATCCGGATGGTACCGGGCGATTCGATCACGGCGATGCTGGGCACCGAAGCCGGGCTGCTGACGCCGGCACAGCGGGATTCGCTCGCCGCCTATTTCGGCATCGACCAGCCCTGGTTCGTCCAGTACTGGCGCTGGATCGGCGGCATCCTGTACGGCAATTTCGGCATTTCGGTCACCTATGGCAGGCCGGTGCTCGACGTCATCCTCGAACGCTTTCCGCTGACACTGGAGCTGGCTCTGCTGTCGATGACCATCGCGCTTGCCGTTGGCATGCCGGCCGGCATCTACGCCGCCACGCATAGCGAAAAACCGTCCGATCTTGGGGTGCGCATCGTTGCCATGATCGGCCAGTCGACGCCGAGCTTCGTGCTCGGCCTCTTGATCATCTACACGCTGTCGGCCGGCTTCGGCGTGCTGCCGGCGATGGGCGAATTCGCGCCGCTCTGGCAGGATCCCTTGCGCAATCTCAGCCAGCTGATCCTGCCTGCGATCACGCTCGGCTTTGCCTTCGCCGCGTCGGTCACGCGCATATCGCGTTCGGCCATGCTCGACGTTTTGAGCGACGACTATGTGCGCACCGCGCGCAGTAAGGGCGCTTCGGCGCGCAGCGTCATCTGGCGGCACGCGCTGCCCAATGCGCTGATCCCGGTGGTGACGCTGAGTGGCATTGAATTCGGCTATCTCCTCGGCGGCGCCGTCATCGTCGAGCAGATCTATGCCTTGCCCGGCCTCGGACGCATGGTGCTCGACGCCATCCTGCAGCGCGACTACGCGCTGGTGCAAGGCGCTGTGCTGTTCATCGCCTTCAACTTCATGATCGTCAATCTCCTGGTCGACCTCGCCTATGTCGGGCTCGATCCGCGCATCCGGCTGGGAGAACAGTGATGCGCACCCTGTGCGCTATCTTCGGCCATGGCAGCGGCCGTATCGGCGGCGTCATCGTCAGCGTCTATTTGCTGATCGCCATCCTTGGCCTGTTCGGGCTGACGCCGCACAATCCGATCACGCAGTTCCGCGTCGACCGGCTGCACGCACCCAATGGCGCCTACTGGATGGGCACCGACCTGTTCGGCCGCGACGTGGCCAGCCGGCTGATGGCCGGCATCGGCCAATCCTTCACGGTCGCCTTCTTCTCGGTGGCCTTCGCGACTTTTGCCGGCACCGTGCTGGGGCTGGCGGCAGCCTGGCTCGGACGCCGCTGGGACGGCGTGGTGATGCGCATCATGGATGTGCTTTTGGCCTTCCCAGCGATCCTTCTGGCATTGCTCATTGTCACCGTCGCCGGGCCAGGCACCTGGACCAGCGTCGTTGCCATCGGCATCGTCTACACGCCGATCTTCACGCGCGTGGTGCGCGGCCCTGCCCTTTCGCTCAAGGCCCGCGAATTCGTCGATGCCGCGCGCACCTTCGGCAGCAGTTCGAGCTACATCGTCACGCGCCATCTGTTGCTCAATCTGGTGGCGCCGCTGACCGTGCAAGTGACGCTGGCGCTGGCCTGGGCGCTGCTCACCGAAGCCGGCCTGAGCTTCCTCGGGCTGGGCACGCAGCCGCCCGCCGCCTCGCTCGGCCTGATGCTGAGCGACAGCCGCAATCTGATGGAGACCGCGCCCTGGCTGATGATCTTTCCAGGACTGACCATCATGATCAGCATTCTCGGCTTCAACCTGCTGGGTGACGCCTTGCGCGATATCCTCGACCCCAGGATGCGGAGGGCGCCGGCATGACGCCGCTGTTGTCGGTTCGCGATCTGCACGTCGGCTTCGGCCGCGATCCGCAAGCCAATGAAGTGGTGCGCGGCATCAGCTTCGACCTTGCCGATGGCGAAACACTGGCCATTGTCGGCGAAAGCGGCTCCGGCAAATCCGTCACCGCGCTGTCGATCAACCGGCTGATCGATTTCGGCGGCGGCCGCATCACCGGCGGCGCGATGAAGCTGAAGCGGGCCGACGGCAGTCTCTTCGACCTGACGAGCGCCGCCGAACCGCAGCTACGCGGCATTCGCGGCGCCGAAATCGGCATGATCTTCCAGGAGCCGATGACCTCGCTCAACCCGGTGCTGACCATCGGTTCGCAGATCGAGGAATCGTTCCGGCTGCACCGCGGACTGACCGGCCGGCAAGCCACGGCGGCGGCCAAAGATGCGCTCGACCGCGTGCGCATTCCCGATGCCGCAAGGCGGCTGGAATACACGCCAAACCAGCTATCGGGCGGCATGCTGCAAAGGGTGATGATCGCCATTGCGCTCGCCTGCAATCCGCGCCTGCTGATCGCCGACGAGCCGACCACCGCGCTCGACGTCACCGTGCAGGCGCAGATCATGGCGCTGCTGGCCGAGTTGAAGCGCGAAACAGGCATGTCTGTGATCTTCATCACCCACGATATCGGCCTGGTTGCCGGCATCGCCGACAAGGTCATGGTGATGCAGAACGGGCAGGCCGTGGAGCAAGGCGAGCTGAACCAGATCCTCGACAGGCCGCGGCACCCCTACACCCAGCATCTGCTGCAGGATGTGCCGCATTTTGCGAGGGGAGGCGCGACCCGCGCGGACGGACAACGCGACAAGGATCCACACGCAGAACCGGCCTTGAAGGTCGACGGACTGGTGGTGCGGTTTCCCCTCAAGAGCAATTTCTTCAGCCGCGCCACCGGCGCCGTGCATGCCGTCGATGGCGTCGACTTCGACCTGATGCCGGGCGAGACTTTGGCCATCGTCGGCGAGAGCGGTTCGGGCAAATCGACCACCGCGAAGGCGGTGCTTGGGCTGGTGCGCTCGACGCGCGGCAGCTTCTCGATCGGCGCACGAAAGGCTTCGGCCGAGCGCAGCGCCAAGCCCGTGCAGATGGTGTTCCAGAATCCCTATGCCTCGCTCAATCCGAGGCTGGCCATCGAGAGCATCCTGGCAGAACCGGTGATCGCGAACGGTGGTCGTGTGGACACCGAGACACGCGCCAAAATGGCGAGCCTGCTGGAACGCGTCGGCTTGCCCAGGAATAGCCTGGAGCGCTATCCGCATGAATTCTCCGGCGGCCAGCGGCAGAGGCTGTGCATCGCGCGTGCGCTGATGCTCAACCCGTCCGTGGTCGTTCTCGATGAGGCCGTGTCGGCGCTCGATGTCTCGGTGCAGGCCAAGGTGCTGGAGCTGCTGGTCGAGCTTCAGCGCGAATTTGGGCTGGCTTATCTCTTCATCTCGCACGATATGGCAGTGGTCGAGCGGATCGCGCACCGCATCGCCGTCATCTATGCCGGCCAGATCGTCGAGATCGGCGATGCGGCCTCGGTGCTGTCGAAGCCGAAGCACTCCTATACGAAGAAACTGATCGCAGCGGTTCCGACCATCGACCGGCGGCGCGAGCATTTCGAGATCGACACACGCCAGGTTCCCTCGCTCGTGCGCCCGCAGGGTTTCGAGCCGGCGCCGGCGCTGTGGGAGCGGTTCGGGAGCGACCATATGGCGAGGGTTGAGGCGTGACTTCAGTTCTTTCGGCCGATCTTCAACAGCTCTTCGACCGCGCGTTCGCACCGTTGGAAGCCGCAGTGGCTGCCAAGCGGATTCCCGGCGGCGTGCTCGGCATTGTCGACAGCAATGGCCACCGCATCGTCAGGGCGATCGGCTCGGCGCAACTCGTGCCCAAGCAGCGTCCAATGACCGTCGAAACCTGGTTCGACCTGGCATCGCTGACCAAGGTCATCTTCACCACGCCGCGCATCTTGGCGCTGGCGGAGGACGGCGTCATCGATCTCGACGCGCCGCTAATCTCGGTGCTGCCCGACCTTCGCCAGTACGATCAATCGGCGTGGGAGCGGAAGGTGACGTTTCGCCAGTGCCTCGGCCATCAGACGCCGTTTCCGGCCGTCGAACCGATCTACACCTACGGGCGCGATCCCGAATTGCTGCGCGCCTTCATCCTGCAGCGCGAATGGCGAGCCCGTGACCCCGTTTACTCTGACATCAACTTCATCCTGCTCGGTTTCGCGCTCGAGCGGCTGTCGGGCAAGACCATCCGCGACATGGATCCCGGCCCCGGATTTGCCTGGTCCACCGAGCCGGATATCGCCGCGGCGACCGAGGACTGCACCTGGCGTCATCGCGTGCTGTCCGGCGAGGTGCACGACGACAATTGCTCGGCGCTGCAAGGCGCCGGTCATGCCGGGCTGTTCGGCACGGCAGCTTCGGTGCTGGATTTCGCACAAGGGCTGCTGGACGGCAGCGGTGCTTCCGCACGGTCGATCGCGCTGATGCGCACACCCCTTTCCGCCACCCGCACCCATGGATGGGAGCGCCCCTATGACGGCTGGTCCGGCGGGAAGTTGTGCAGGCTGGGAACGATCGGCCACACCGGCTTTACCGGCACCGGACTGTGGATCGATTTCGACAGCGGCAAGGCCTGGACCTTGCTCACCAACCGGATCCATCCGACACGTCATTTCGACAGCGGAATCATCCCGCTGCGGCAGACGGTCGGCGATCTCGTCAACGGACTTTAGGAGCTAGATGATGGAACCAATCTGGGCCGTCGGCCTGATGACGGGCACGGTGCTTGACGGCAATATCGACGTCGCGGTGATCAAGACCGATGGCGAGCGCATCGACGACTTCGGCACCTACCGGCTGATGCCCTATCCCCCGTCGATCCGCTCGCTGCTGGAAGAGACGCTGACGGCGGCGCGGGCCTGGAATTTTGTCGGGCCGGAACCGGCGATCTTCCGCAAGGCCGAGGAAGCGCTGACGCGTGCCCAGTCGGCGGCGGTGAAGGAATTGGTCGAGGGCTACGGCATGACGATGGCCGATATCGGCGTCGTCGGCTTTCATGGCCAGACGGTGCTGCATCGCGCGCCGCAGGTGGGACGACTCGGCCAGACGCGGCAATTGGGTGACGGCGAGCTGATGCATGCCCTGTTGGGCACCAAGGTCGCCTATGACTTTCGCTCGGCCGACATGCGCGCCGGCGGGCAAGGCGCGCCCCTGGCCGCCGCCTATCACACCGCGCTGATGCGCAGCGCCGGCGCCAGCGGCGAAGTGGCCGTGCTCAATCTCGGCGGCGTCGCCAACGTCACCTGGTGGGACGGCGCCGACAATGTCGTCGCCTTCGACACCGGACCGGCCAATGCGCCGCTCAACGACTTCATCAAATCGAAGGGGCTCGGCGACATGGACCGCGATGGCGCCCTTGGCCGTGCGGGAACGGTCGATGAGGCCCGGCTCGCCAAGCTGTTGCAGCATCCTTATCTCAGCAAGCCCTACCCCAAATCGCTGGACCGTTTCGATTTCGGCGCCGCCATGGCCGACGGCCTCAATGCCGAGGACGGTGCCGCCCTGCTCACCGCCTTCACCGCCGGCGCCGTCGGCAAGGCGCTTGATCTCTTGCCAAGCCGGCCCAGGAAACTGGTGGTCAGCGGCGGTGGCCGGCACAATCCGACGATGATGGCGATGCTCGCCAGCCGCGCCGGCGTCGAGGTGGTGCAGGCGGAAAGCCTAGGCTGGAGCGGCGACGCGGTGGAGGCCGAGTGTTTTGCCTTCCTGGCGGTGCGCGTGCTGCGCGGCCTGCCGATCAGCTTTCCAAGCACCACTGGCGCGCCGCAGCCGATGCGCGGCGGAAAGCTGGCCGGTTAAGCCAGTTTCTTCCGCAGGAAGATCCGGCTGCGTCCGACCGGGAAATCGGCCAGCGTGCCGAAGGGCTGATAGCCCTGGCGCTGGTAGACCTTGGCGGCGTTCGGATTGAAGGTGTCGATCCAGGCGTTGTTGCAGCCGCGCGCCAAGGCTTCCTGCTCGGCCGCGTCCAGCATCCGGCCGGCCATGTGCTGACCGCGCAGCCTTTCATCAACCCACAGCCATTGCACGTAGAGCCAGCCCCAGGCGGTGTAGCCCGAAATGCCGGCGACGACTGCGCCATCCTCGTCGCGCACGAACACAGCGAGCGCCTTTTTTTCGGACGGGCCGACATCGCCGTCATTGAACGCCGTCAGCCGTTCGGCAAGAAAGGCAAGGTCCTCCGGCAAGGGGTTTGCCGTTGTTTCGAGTGTCGTGTGCATGGCTCTTTCCGGAAAGCTCGGCTGGATGGGATGAAGGGTTACGGAGCAGGAGACTCTTGCGCAATTTCTATGTCTGCTCCCGAACAGGGTGCGGATCGCCGCCGTTGCGGAATTCGGATGCGGCAATGCCGTAGCGCTTGAGCTTGTCGTAAAAAGTCTTGCGCGGCACGCCGAGCGCGTCGATGGCGCTGCGCACATCGCCGCCATGGTCGCGCAACGCGTCACGGATGAGCTGCGCCTCGTAGTGGCCCACGCGTTCGGGCAACGAGGCGGCTGGCTCCGCCGATTGCGGGGAAACAGCTTTCGTCTCGTCATCAGGCCCAAGACCGAGTGTGACGCGATCAGCGAAATGCGCAAGTTCGCGGACATTGCCCGGCCAGGCATGCGACTGGAGATGATCGCTGACCGCGGCATTCACCTTGGCGACAGGACGGCCGAACCGTTCCGCTGCCTTGCCGAGGAAATGGCCGAACAGCATTGGAATGTCGCCGCGCCGCTCGCGCAGCGGCGGAATGCGCAGCGTCACCACGTTGAGGCGGAAATAGAGGTCCTCGCGGAAATCGCCACGCTGGTCCTGCCGGCCGAGATCGACCTTGGTTGCCGCGACGACCCGTAAATCGATGCGCCTTGTCTCGTTCGAGCCGAGCGGGGTGAGGCTGCGTGTTTCCAGCACCCGCAGCAGCTTGACCTGCAGGGCCGGCGGCATGGATTCGATCTCGTCGAGAAACAGCGTGCCGCCGCTGGAATGCTCGACGCGGCCGATCCGTCGCCGCTGCGCGCCGGTGAACGCGCCGGCCTCGTGGCCGAACAGTTCGCTTTCGATGACGGTCTCCGGCAAGGCGCCGCAATTCAGCGCCACGAAGGGTTTGGAACGACGCCGGCCCCACCGGTGCAGGAGGTCGGCCACCACCTCCTTGCCGGTTCCCGTCTCCCCCTCCACCAGAACGTCGACATCCATGTCGGCGATCTGGCGCAAGGTCTCGCGCAACCGCCGAATGGCCGGCGCCTCGCCGATCAGCGGCAGGCCGTCGGCCGCAAGCGCGGCGGCCTCGCGCAGCCGCCGGTTCTCCATCACCAACCGCCGCTTCTCCGACGCCCTTCTCAGCGCCTCGACGAGGCGATCGCCGGCATAGGGTTTTGGAATGAAATCGTAGACACCGTCCTTGAGCGCGGCGACAGCAAGATCGACATCACCATGCCCGGTGACCAGGATCACCGGTATATCAGGGTCGATCGCCTTGATACGATCGAACAGCTGCAGCCCGTTCATTCCCGGCATGCGGATGTCACTAACCACCACGCCGTCGAAGTCCCTGTCGACGACCGCAAGCGCGGCCTCGGCGGCATCGCGCGCCACCACGGTGAAGCCGGCAAGTTCGAGCAATTGCGTGGTGGCATGAAGCAGGTCCGCATCGTCGTCGACGAGCGCCACCCGCCCTGATCCCTCGTTCATTCAATTCGCCTCAAATCGATGGTGAAGGACGCGCCTTTGGCGCTGTCGGGATCGAGCCGCAAAGTGCCGCCCAATTCCTGGGCAATCTCCTGCGAGATCACCAGCCCGAGGCCGAGCCCCTTCTCCTTGGTGGTCTGGAACGGCATGAACAGATTGCCGGCCGCTTCCGGCCCGAGGCCGGGGCCGTTGTCGCGCACCGAAATCAGCACTCTGTCGCCACGTTCGGCGAGGTCGATGTCGATGCGGGGATCGGGCTGGTCCTTCGTGGCGTCGAGCGCGTTCTGCAAGAGGTTGACGAGGATCTGCTCCAGCCGGATGCGGCTTGCCATCACCATCGGCGACGCGTCGCCTTGCGGCTTGACGATGGTGACGCCGGAATCGCGGATGCGGCCGGAGAGCAGCGACAGCGCGCCGTCGATCGCCTCGCGCACCGGCAGCGGCGAAGCGGCGACACCCGGCCGGCGGGCGAAGGTGCGCAGCGTGTTGGTGATGGCGCCGATGCGTTCGGTCATCGAGACGATCGAGCTCAGATTGCCGCTCGCCGGTTCGGTCTTGCCGGTTTCGAGGAAGCGGCAGGCATTCTCGGCATAGGTGCGGATCGCGGCGACCGGCTGGTTGATCTCATGCGCCACGCCGGCGGCGATCTGGCCGAGGATGGAGAGCCGGTTGGCCTGAGCGAGATCGTCGCGCAGCCGGCGGACCTTGGCCTCGGCATTTTCGCGCTCGGCGATTTCGCCGGCAAGCGCGGTGTTGGAGCGGGTCAGCTCGGCCGTGCGTGTGCTGACCCGGCTTTCAAGCTCGGCATTCATGCGCGCCAGCGCCTCCTGCCGCAGACGGCGTGTGCGGCGGCGCCTTGTGAATACGTAGGCTAGCAGGCCGGTCAGCAGCAGCCCGAGCAGCGTCGTCAGCCGCGCCGTGTTGGCGGCGGACGAGAGAGCCGCATCCGCCGGCGTCAGCAGCCAAAGGCGCCAGCCGGGAACCGCACCGGGCAGATCCTGCACCACCTCGACAAACTGGCGCGGTTTGCCGGGGCCGTCGACAGTCGCCAGGCCATCGCCGGCACCTCGCCGTATCGGCAGAGGTTCGAAACCGGCGTCCGGCAATTGCAGCTGCTCATGGGCAGCGGCGGCGTCCTCCGCCGAAAGCGGCGCAAGGGCATGAAACCGCCACTCGGGCTGGCTGGTGGCCAGTACGACGCCGCGTTCGTCGGTGACGAAAACGAGAAACCCGCTGGAGCGCCAATTGGCCTCGACGCCGTCAAGCTCGACCTTCAGCACCGCGACGCCCAGCGGCTTGCCGTTGTCGTCGACGCGGCTCGAAAGATAGAGTCCCGGCCGGCCGCTGATCGTGCCGAGCCCATACTGGCTGGCCAAACCCTTTGCCATCGCCTCGTTGAAATAGTGGCGGAAATTATAGTCGATGCCGACAAAGCTGGTCGGCTCGCCGGCATTGCTGGCCGATATCGCGATGCCCGCCGTGTCGATGACATAGATGGCGGACGCCGAGGCGTCGCCTGATATCGCCTTGAGCTTGTCGTTGAGGGCCGCTTCCTGCATCGTCCCGGCCCGGCGCAGCGCCCCGCGCACAGCATCGTCGCGCGCCAGCACCAAGGGAACCAGACGCTGTTTTTCGATTTCGCCGGTCAGCGTTCCCGCCGCCAGCGGCAAGGCGGCAAGTGCGCCATCGCGCAGGTCATTGGTCGCCTGGCCGGTGGCGATGCGCCCCGCGACGGCGATCGCGCCTGCCAGGATCGCGAGGGCGACGACGACAACAAGCCAGCGGCCATCGCGCAGCCGCGCCACCGCCTCGCGCAGCATTTCACGACCGGCTGCGGAGCCGCTATCGGTGCCTGTCTGCGGCGTCTGCCCTCTCCTTTTCCTAGAACCCGCCACTCTAATGCGAAATTCCGCCCAGGCAAATGCCACGTGTGCGGAAATCCGCACACGCTTCCCCCGCAGGACGCCGAACAAAGCCCGGAATCCCGGCATTCCGGGCTTCCCCCGATTTGGCACAGCGCTTGCAAAACCCCTTGCCAGCGGCGGGCGACCGGAACGCCGCGATGGGAGAAGTCACGCAGGGCGGGTTCCGTCCATCCGGCCAGGGAGAGTTCGATGCACATCGCAGACCAATCGGGCGCGGCTGCCGCGCAGCGCAAGCCCCTCTATGCCCAACTCTACGTGCAGGTGCTGGTGGCGATCACCGTCGGCATCCTGCTCGGCCACTATTATCCGTCGATCGGCGAAAGCATGAAGCCGCTCGGCGACGCCTTCATCAAGCTGGTCAAGATGATCATCGCCCCGGTGATCTTCCTGACGGTGGCGACGGGCATTGCCGGCATGAGTGACCTGCAGAAGGTCGGCCGTGTCGCCGGCAAGGCGATGCTCTACTTCCTCACCTTCTCGACGCTGGCACTGATCATCGGCCTCATCGTCGCCAATGTCGTGCAGCCGGGCGCCGGGTTCAACATCGACCCGGCGACGCTGGACGCCTCGACCGTCAACACCTATGCCGCCAAGGCGCATGACCAGTCGGTCACCGGCTTCCTGATGAACATCATCCCCGGCACGATCGTCGGCGCCTTCGCCGATGGCGACATATTGCAGGTACTGTTCTTCTCGGTGCTGTTCGGCATCGCGCTGGCGCTGGTCGGCGACAAGGGCGCACCGGTGTTCAACTTCCTGCAGGCGCTGATGGCGCCGATGTTCAAGCTGGTCAGCGTGCTGATGAAGGCCGCCCCCATCGGCGCCTTCGGCGCCATGGCCTTCACCATCGGCAAATACGGCATCGGTTCGGTCATCAACCTCGCCATGCTGGTCGGCACCTTCTACGCGACGTCGCTGCTGTTCGTCTTCGTCGTGCTCGGCGCGGTCTGCCGCTACAATGGCTTTTCCATCCTGGCGCTGCTGCGCTACATCAAGGAAGAGCTGCTCTTGGTGCTGGGCACCTCCTCGTCGGAAGCGGCCCTGCCCTCGCTGATGGAGAAGATGGAGAAGGCCGGCGCCAAGCGCTCGGTGGTCGGCCTGGTCATCCCGACCGGCTATTCCTTCAACCTCGACGGCACCAACATCTACATGACGCTGGCCGCGTTGTTTATCGCGCAGGCGACAAACATCCATCTGTCGATGGGCGACCAGATCCTGCTGCTGCTGGTGGCGATGCTGTCCTCGAAAGGTGCCGCCGGCATCACCGGCGCCGGCTTCATCACCCTTGCCGCGACGCTTTCGGTCGTGCCTTCGGTGCCGGTCGCCGGCATGGCGCTGATCCTCGGCGTCGACCGTTTCATGTCGGAATGCCGGGCGCTGACCAACTTCATCGGCAATGCCGTCGCCACGCTGGTTGTCGCCCGCTGGGAAGGTGAACTCGACGAGGCAAAGCTGGCGAGAGCCCTGGCCGGCACGGCCGACGACAGCCTGCCGGCTGATATTGTTCCCGCCGAATAGTTGGCGCAGCGAATGGCATGAAAAAGGCCGGAGGCGGTGATGCCTCCGGCCGCTTTTCTAACGTGACATGTCAGCCATTGAAATCCCTCCGCGCTTCCGGGAACGTGCTTGGACCGACGGGCATGCGGGCTGCCAGGCTGCCATCGTCGAACAGGACAAGGCTGGCCGCGCCGACCAGCCCGGCGTGGCGGCCAAGCTGGGCCTGCACCACCGGCACGTCGCGATAGGCGCGCATGGCGCGCTGCCGGATGGTCGCCTCGATAACGGGGTGCATCAGGTCGAGCCCATTGGCGATGCCGCCGCCAACGACCAGGACGTCGGGCGAGTAAAGGTGCAAGAGATTGGTGAAGCCGACGCCCAGCCAGCGTGCCTCTTCCTCCAGCAGGGCCAGAGCGAGGTCGTCTTGCAGCCGCGCCGCCTCAACCACGTGGCGGCCGGTGACCTCGGCATTGGCCGAGAGGCGGCGCAACGTCGAGCCGTCAAAGGCCGATGTCGCGGCGTTGGCGCGACGGCCAAGTGCCGTGCCCGAGGCGATGGCCTCGAAGCAGCCGACGACGCCGCACACGCAGCGCTCGCCCTCGTTGGTGATGGTCATATGGCCGATCTCGGCGGCCAGCCCACGGCGGCCGTGCAAGATGCGCCCGTCGGCAACGACACCGCCGCCGATGCCGGTCGAAACCGTAACGAAGACCAGCGAGCGGGCGCCATGGCCGGCACCGAAGCGCCATTCGCCGAGTGCGGCCGCGTTGGCATCGTTTTCCAGACGCACCGGCAGGCCGAGCCGGCGCTCGAGGATGTCGGCCAGCGGCACATCCTGCCAGCCGGCAAGTGTCGGCGGTCCGACGGCGATGCCGGCCAGCGGGTCGAGCGGTCCCGGCGCGCCGACGCCGACGCCGACAATGGCGAGGCCCGGCGCCTCGGCATGCACGGTCGCGGCCAGCGCCTCGATCTGGCCGATCACCACGTCAGGTCCGGCCTGAGCCTGCGTCGGCACGGCGGCGAAGGCCAGGATCTTGCCGTCACGATCGACCAGCGCGGCACGAAGCTCGGTGCCACCAAGATCGATCGCGAGGGCGGCTTCAGTGCTCATGCCGCGACCTTCAGCCCATGCAGCCAGCCGATGCGGCCGGCGAGATCCTTGTCGCCGAAGGCGAGCGAACCGAGAACCACGGTCTGCGCACCGGCGGCACGCAGCAACGGCACGGTCTCGTGGCGGATGCCGCCGTCGGCGGCAAGCACCACTTCTGCCTCACGGCCGGCTCCTCGCAGGATAGCGCGGGCAGCCCCCAGCCTGTCGCATGCCTTGTCCGACAGGCTCTGGCCCTTCACGCCGATCGCGGTTCCCAGCAGCGTGACGAAGGCGACCTCGGAGACGAAAGGCTTCACTGCCTCGACCGGCGTCTCAAGCCGCAACACGACGCCCGCTTCGGCGCCGAGTTCGCGCGCCAGCCGCACGGCGCGCAATCCTGCCTCGCCGTTCTCGGCATGGACGCTGATCATGTCGGCGCCGGCCTCGATGAACTGGCGCGTCTGTGCCTCGACGATTGCGGCATCGACCATCAAATGGACATGGATGGGTTTGGCCGTCAGTCCGGCGATGCGGGCGACGAGATCGGGGAAGAACAGGAAGGACGGCGCGAAATGGCCGTCCGCCACATCGATGTGATGCAGATCGACATGGGGTTCGATGCGCCTGAGGTCGCTCTCGAAATTGGCGAGATTGGCCGACCAGAGCGAGAATTCGGCGATCAAGCGATCGCGCGGCAATGCGGCTATTGCCGCCGGGCCTGACGGGGGCTTTGAAGTCATGATTGGTCCTGATTGTTGAAATGTCTGTCGAGAAAGCCGCCGATAGCGGCGCGGATTTCGGCGAAATGGCGATCCTTGTCAGCCGCTTTCGGCGTCACCTGGACGAAGGCGGCATCGGGGATGGTCTCGCCGAGTTCGCGGGCGGTCGCCAGGGGATGGACGAGATCGATGCCGCTGCCGATGACCAGCGAGGGAATTGCGAGGCGAGCGGCTGCCGCCTGCGTCACGCCAGGCCCATCATTGGCGATCTCCTGCATCACCTCGGCGAAGGTCGTCGCGTTTTCACGCGCAAAGAAGCCGAGCAGCGAAGCAAGATTGTCCGGCGCTTCCGCGCGAAAGCGGGCTGATGTCGCGGAGGACGCGAAGGCGTCGTGGGCCTCCGCGAGGGGGAGCCGTCGGATAAGTTCCGCCACTTCGACATAGGGGCGCATGTTGCACGGTGCCGCATCGAAGGCCCAGGCAGGTCGCACCAGCACCAGGCCAAGCACGCGGTCCGGATGGCGAGCAGCAAGCCGCAGCGCAATAGCCGCGCCCATGGAAATGCCGCCGGCTACGAAACGGTCGAGGCCGGCCGCATCGGCGGCGGCCAGCACATCGTCGGCGAACATGGTGATCGAGAACGGACGCCTGCTGCCGGCGCTGGAGGCGCCCTGCGCGCGGCATTCGACGGTCAGCCGGCGGTATGATGGTTGGTCAGGAAAGTTCTGCGCCACCTGATTGGCGTCGCCGCCGAGGCCATGCTGGAAGACGACGGGAAGCCTGCCCTGCCCTGTGTCGAAGACACGAAGCGCGGCGTCGTCGCGCAGCAGGATCGTCGGCGCGGCGCTCATCAGAGCAACCCCCGCAGGAAGGCGGCGACTTCAGGGGCCTCATCAGCGGACAGCCCGTGCGTGACGAGCGCACCGCCAAAACCCACGGCCTTCAGCCGCGCGACGAAATCCGGGAAGTCGACGATGCCTTGTCCAGCCGTGGCGAAGCGGGCATCACCATGCCGATCCTTGGCGTGCGCCATGGCGATGTGCCCGGCGGCCTCGCCGACCGCGGCAGCGACGATAGTACGCGCTTCGTCTGGCGTGGCGTACTCGAACAGATTGGCCGGATCGAGCACGATCTTCAGTCGCTTCGAGCGCATGTCGGCGATCAGGCGCGTCGCGTCGCTCGCCGAAGTGACGATGTTGGCCTGCTCGGGCTCAATGCCGAGATCGATGCCGGCATCCTCGGCCAGCGCCAGCGCCTTGCCCATTTCGGCAGCCATGTCGCACCAGGCGGAGGGGGTGGCATTTTCGGGATGATAGGCCCATTGATCGGCGATATTGCGCGAGCCGGTGCAGAGCGTGACCAGCGGGATGCCGAGGGATGCAGCCGTCTTGATGACCACACCAAGACGGCGAAGGCCATCGTCGCGCACCGATCTGTCGGGATGCGCCATGTTGTAGGTGCCCGAGAGGGCTGCAAGCGAGACGCCTGATGATTGCACTGCAGCACGGATGGACTCGATGGCATCCGCCGGGACGGCATCCGGCATTGACGGCAGGCCGGCGCAGGCGAGATTGAACTGCGTCGTCTCATATCCGGCCTGCTTCACCGCGGGCAACACGGCGCTCGGGTCGGTGCCGGGAAAAGTCTTGGCGAAAATGCCGAGGCGCATCAGACCGCACCCGAAACCGAGGCGAGTTCGACCCGCTCGCCTGTCTCGACAGAACGGGCAATCGCCACCATGGCGCGGATCGAGGCGATGCCGTCCTCGACATTGGCGCCGCGCATCGGCGCGCCGGTCAGCACCGTATCGGCAAGACCCTCCAACTGACGGCGGAAGAAATGGCCGTCGGCGCCGAGCGGCTTGCGCGAGGTCGCATCCTTTTCATGGAAGATATCGACCTCGCTGGCGCGGAAGTACCAGGGGTTGAATGTTTTCGCGATAACGGAACCGTTCTCGCCATAAAGCTGGAAGCCTTCATGCCAGTCCATGCGCACGGCGACGGTGAGGTCGAGATGGCCGAGCGCGCCGCTTGCGAATTCGGTTTCGACGAACCAGCAATAGGCGCCGAAGCGTTCATTGAGACGGGCGCGCACGGCGGTGATTTCGCCGCACAGGAAGCGCGCCGTGTCGACCAGATGCGAGCCATGCGCCAGCATGAAATATTGCCGCAGGTCCGCCTTCGGGTTGCCCGAAGGTTTCCTCGCCAGCTTGCTGGTGACCGGCAGCGGCTGCACGGCATCGGTGTTGGTGTAGCGATGGGTGGAATCGCAATACCAGGCCTTCAGCGCCAGCACCTCGCCCATCTCGTCACGGACGAAGTCGCGCGCGGCCTCCAGCGCCGGATCGAAGCGCTTCATGTGCCCGACCTGCAGCACCTTGCCCGAACGCTTCACCGCCGCCGCCAGCGCCTCGCCCTCCTCGACCGAAGTGCCGATCGGCTTTTCGCACAGCACATGCTTTCCGGCGTCGAGCGCCTTGATCGACATCGGCACGTGATAGGCATCCGAGGTGGCGACGACCACCGCCTCCAGCTCAGGATCGGCGAGCATGGCGTCATAGTCGGCATACATTCTTTGCGGCTCGTAGGTGGCGCCCATGCGGGCGAGCAGGTCGGGAGCCGCATCGCAGATGGCGTAGAGATCGGCATTGCCGGCCTTGGCGCAGGATTCCAGGTGCGCGAACTGTGCGATCGGGCCGCAGCCGAGCACACCGACCCTGAGGCGTCTGTCTTGTTTCTTGATCATCGTTTCGTTCTTCAGGCGCCGTAGCTGCGCATCGTCTGGCGGTTGGTCTTGACCGCGCCGGCGGGATCGGCGGCGGCCGTTTCGGATTCCTCTTCCAGCACCAGCCAGCCATTGAAACGCGGCGCGGTGCCGGCAATCTCGATAACTGCAGGGGTATCGCAGACCCCCTTGCCCAGCATCGCCCAGGTGCCGTTGGCGTCGACGTCCTTCAAGTGGATGTAGCGGATGCGGTCGCGATAGGTGCGCAGCGTGTCGGCCATGTCCTTGTGGCCGCGCAAAATATGACCGGTGTCCGGCACCCAGCCGACCAGATCGCGGTCGAGCAAGGCGAAGATCCTGTCGTAGTCGGCGCGGTCGAACAGCAGCGTGTTGTGGTGCGAACTCGGATGCACCGCCACCTGGACACCGGCCTTGCGGCCGAGTTCGCCGGCCCTGTTGTAAACCTCGGCGGCGATGGCGAACTTGCCGTCGCGCGGCCCGTCGGACACCACGGTTGCCGAACCCATGGAGACCAGCGCGCCGGGAAAGGCGGCGGCGAAATCGATCCAGCGCTGCGCCGCCTCGAGGTCGGCGCCAATCTCCTCCTTCAGCGTAAAGCCGCTGTTCGAGCCGAAGGCAAAGGAGACCAGCGTCAGGCCGGACGACTTCAGCGCGGCGGCGAATTCCGACGGCCGGTCGGCGTAGCGGCCGATCATGGTGTCGGTGATCTCGATGCCGGAATAGCCGCCGTCGGCAATGGCCTTCAACAGATCGTCGGGGCCGCCGGCAAAACGGTCGCCGAGCATTTCCCAGGTAAAGGTCTGGCAGCCGACTTTAAGGTCCTTCACGTTCATCCTTTCAATCCTTGATACCGCTTATAGTTGATGCCGCCGTGGCATGGACATCCTACTTGACCGAGCCCGCGGTCATCCCGGCGAGGAAGTACCTCTGGGCAACGAGGTAGATGAGCAAGAGCGGCAGCGAGCCGAGCACGCTCATCGCCATCATCTGGTTCCATTCGAAGGCGTGCTGCCCCATCAACAGCTGGATGCCGATCGGGACGGTGCGCATGGACGTTGATTTCGTCAGCGTCAGCGCAAAGAGAAATTCGTTCCAGCACAACAGGAAGGTGTAGACCGACGTCGCCACGATACCAGGCAGCGAAATCGGGACGATCACCCGCCAAAGCGCTGTCCAGCTGGTGCCGCCATCGACAGCCACGGCTTCATCGAGATCGCGGGGCAAGGTGTTCAGATATCCCGTCATCAGCAGGATCGCGTACGGCAGGGTGAACACCAGGTAAGTCAGGATCAGTGCGACATAGGTATCGAAGATACCGTATGAGACGACAAGCCCGAAGAACGGGATCAAAAGTGTGATCGGCGGAATCGTCTGCGTGCTGATGATGAGTGTGTTCAGGCTGCCCTTGCCGCGGAAGTTGAAGCGGCTGAACCCGTAGGCCGCCAGCAAGGCGATCAGCACCGTCAGCACGGTTACCGTTCCCGCCACGAAATAGCTGTTGAAGAAGAAGCGCAGCTTTACCGGGTCGCCGAGGATGGCTGCATACGCTTCCAGCGTGAAGGCCTTTGGCAGGATGGTTGGCGGCAGGGCAAAGATTTCGGTATTCGATTTGAACGAACTGCTCAGCATCCAGTAGATCGGGAATGCCGCGAAGAAGAGTCCCGCTGCAAGCGCTACATGAAGCGCGACGGTGATCAGCCTGTCTTTTGGCGTATGCCTTTTCCTCATGGTGACTACCGAGCCTTTTGATAGCGAATATAGAACAGCGTCAGGCCGAGAGAGATCAACAAGATGACCACAGCGCTCGCCGAAGCCTGCGACAGGTTGTAGCTCGAAAACGCCAGCTTATAGGTGTAGGTACTGAGGACCTCGGTCGAGTAGATCGGACCACCGCCCGTCGTTATCCAGATTAACGGGAAGACCTGCATGGTCCAGATGAAGTCGAGCAGCGAGATGCTGATGATGATCGGCATCAGCTGCGGGATAGTGATGAAGATCAGCTTCTGGTAGGCTTTCGCCCCGTCGATGTCGGCGGCCTCGTAGAAATCCTTGGGAATGCCCTGCAAACCCGCGAGCAGGCTGACCATGAAGAGCGGATAACCCGCCCAGATGTTGGCGAAGGTGACGGCGTGCAGCGCGGTCTCAGGCGAGGAAAACCATTCGATCTTGGAACCGATAATGCCGATTTGCATGAGAATGCTGTTCACCACGCCGTTCGGCTCGAGCAGCAGGCGCCAGATCACCGCGATGATCACCGCGGTGAACAGCCAGGGCAGTATGTAGAGCACGCGCAGAATATTGCGCAGCGTCGGATTGATGCGGTCGCTGTTCAGCATGAGCGCGAAGACCATGCCGATGGTCATGTGGAAAATGACACTCATGCATGTGAAGTAGAGCGTGTGCCACAGCGATGCCCAGAACACCGGATCGTCGAAGATCGCCTGGTAATGTTTCAGTCCGGCAAAGGTTGGGTCACGACGCAGCACCGCGCTGTTCTGGAACGAGTAGGCAATCACCGTCACCATCGGCAGCAGCATCAGAAGCCCGATTATGAGCAGCGAGGGCGACAGATAGAGGTAGGGTGCGACCGCTCGTTTCAGCTTGTGGTGGGAGCGCTTTTGCCGGGTCATGTGCCAACCTTGGGATACGCCTTCAAGAGAAGGTAAACTTCGGAAACTGAGCCATCTCAAATTGCCGATCCGTTGTTGCCGGGTGGCCCGAAGTCAGGCCACCCGGCAGAAGATAGCAAACCGGAACGGGTCGATCAGAATTTCGCCATCCAGCCCTTCTGAGCGGCGGTTGCGGCTTGCTCCGGAGACTGCTCCCCGGCGAGCATCTTCTGGGCTTGCACGTCGAACTGGGTCATCAGGTCTTCAGCCACCGGCAGGCCCGTGAACTCATTGGCGAGATAACCGGTCTTGAATATCTCAAAAGCCTTGGCGAAAGCCTTGTCCGAGGTCACGAAATCGGGCTTGGCGTTGACGTTGCCCGGGAAGGCGTTCGCAAGCGACACGAGCTTGGCGTTCACCTTTTCACTCATCAGATACTGGACGAGTTTCCAGGCCTCTTCCTGATGTTTCGAGGCGGCAGAGATGCCGATGCCCCAGGAGGCATAGGGAAGGCCGCGCTTGCCGGTATAGTTTTCCACGACCGGGACCGGGATGAGGTCGAAGTTCAGCTTGGGATTGCGCTTGCGGATGAGGTTCACATGGGCGAGCGAGTCGATCATCATCCCGACGCGGTCGTTGACGAATTCCTCGACCTTTTCCTGCTCGGTCTTGGTGGCGATGCCGGGCGAGATGGTGCCGGCGTCGTTGAGTGATTTGACGAAGGTGAGCATGTCCACCACCGGTTTGCCCTCAAGGGCTGGCTTGCCGTTCGCCATCATCGACTGACCCGAAGCCCAAACCCATGACATCATGTCGTTCTGGACGCCGGATGGCGTCTGCAGCGACAGGGGCAGCACCCAGCCATACTGGTTCTTGTCGGCATGGGTCATCTTCTTGGCGGCTTCGAGAAACTCCGCACGGGTCGACGGCAGCTTGGTCACGCCCGCCTGGGCGGCGAGGTCCAGATTGACGAAGACCGGATAGACGAAGGAAGCGACGGGAAACATCACCGCCTTGCCGTCCACCTTGATGATGTCCGCGACTTGGGCTTTATCGAACTTGCTCGCATCCATCATCGGGTTCATGTCAGCAAGCGCACCCTGCGCGTTCAGATTGTTCACCCAGGCGCCGTCGAGACCGACGACGTCGCTGAGCGTTCCGGTTGCAGCGCCAACCGAGATCTGGTCTCGCGTGGTCGCGTAGGGACCGCTGACCAGCGTCACCTTGATGCCGGGATTCGCGGCCTCGAAATCGTCCATGATTTTCCGCAAAGAACCTGCGGGCAGCTCCGGCTCCCACCACTGGGTGAATTCCAGCGTGGTGTCCGCCATTGCCGCTGTTGCGCCAAGCAACCATGCTGCCGCGGCTATTTTCAGCATCGCGGGCTTTATCCGAAACGTCATTTTTTCTCCTCCTTCTTTGGGATCGACCGCACAATGCAGCCGATCGTCTGCTTCATTCAGAAGTCTTCTTACGCGAACTTCGTGGGCGCCTCGCCCTCGCCCGCGGGCTCTGCCACAATTCGTCAGATCGCCAGATGCGTCTCGGGATCGAAGAAATGGAGCTTGGTATCATCCAGGGCCAACCGGATTTCCGAACCGGAACGGACTGTGCTGTCCGGTTCGAATCTCGCCACCGCATTCGACGTCAGGCCGAAATCCTGCACCGCGTCGGGGTCGCCGGAGTCCACCCGGACCGCGTCGATGTTGAGATGGACGATATGTTCCGACCCGAGTTCTTCGATCGAGGTCACCCTTGCCGGTATCGTCTGATACTTGCGGCCGGATTCGAGGCTGCTGTCATAGAGATCCTCCGGTCGTATCCCGAACACGACCTTGCGCCCCGCATACGACTTCAAACCCGGCCTGCGCACGAAGGCCGCATCCTGCAGCCGAATGGCAAAGGCCCCGGGCATCAGTTCGCCGCCCGTCAGGGTCGCTTCGAAAAGGTTCATCGAGGGAGAGCCGATAAAGCCGGCAACGAAGGCGTTCACCGGTGATTCGTAGAGCCTCTTGGGCGTGTCGACCTGCTGCAGCACACCGCCCTTCAGCACGGCGACCCGGTCCCCCATTGTCATCGCTTCGGTCTGGTCGTGGGTCACGTATATGGTCGTTACGCCGAGCTGCTTTTGCAGGCGGGTGATTTCGGCGCGCATTTGCACGCGCAGTTTGGCGTCCAGATTCGAAAGGGGTTCGTCCATGAGAAAGGCGGCCGGCTCGCGCACCATGGCGCGGCCCATGGCAACCCTTTGACGCTGTCCGCCGGAAAGGTTGGCGGGTTTGCTGTCCAGCAAAGACGTCAGCTGAAGGGTCTTGGCGATCTCGTCGACGCGCTTCTTGCGTTCGGCCTTCGGCTTGCCTGCCAGCCGCATCGAAAAGGCGATGTTTTCGAACACAGTCATATGCGGGTAAAGCGCGTAGCTCTGGAAGACCATCGCGATGTCGCGGTCCTTGGGCGGCATGTCGACGACGTCGGTACCGCCGATCCGAAGACTACCGCTGGTGATGTCCTCCAATCCCGCGATCATCCGCAACGCAGTGGATTTTCCACAGCCCGACGGCCCGACGAGAATCAAAAACTCGCCGTCCTCGACCGACAGGTTCAATTGGTCGATTGCGCGAAAATTGTTCCCGTATGTCTTGCATATATTCTCAAGAACGACTTCTGCCATATTCCTCCCTCCACAAGTCTAAGCCGCTGGTTTTTATTATTCTTCTTGGCCCTTTCGCCTGTGAGATGCTTCCTCGGATGGTTGCAGTCTATGTTCCTGTATCGACCTGCGCATATTTCAGTTCGACCGCCGACGGCGCGTTCGCCGATGCCAGCAGTTCCGTTACCTGGTCTTCGGTCGGAAGCGCCTCGCGCCCGCCACGCCCCGTTATCGAAAGGGCTGCCGCCGCGGCAGCGAATGCCACTCGGCCTGCGGTGTCGGCGCCGCGCGTCAATGCATGGGCGTAGGCGCCGTGAAAGCAGTCACCGGCGCCGGTCGAGTCGACAACGGCAACCCGGTGCGGCGGAAGTTGCCAGAGCCGTGTCTCTTCACGCCCGCGATAATATACGCCCCTGCCGCCATCGGTCAGAACCACGGCGGATCGCGACGGCGACCACAATCCTTCGAGCATCTCGGCGGGCAATCGGCAGCCCGTAGCGGCCCGCGCAAAGCCAAGAGGAAGAATGAGGTGGTCGCAGAGCGCCATCAGCCTCTCCGTGGCTGGGCCACCGCTCCATTCGATATCGCCGAGGATCGCAAGGCCGTGATCGCGAGCCCGAGCCACGACATCCACCGACCGGATCGCGTAACTGTCGACGATCAGGACGGCCGCTCGGCTGAGGACCTCGTCTGAGAAATCCGGCGTGGTGCCCAGCATCGCGTCGTCGTCATATGCGATGAACCGCTCCCCGTCCGAGCCGACCGTGATGCGTGAGCGCACCGGGCGCGCGTCGGCGTGGCGCGGCGCGAATGCGGTTTCAACACCGCTCTCAATGAGATCGCACAGTACCGGGTCGTCCGCGGCATCGCCCAGCCATCCGACGAACCCGGCGCTTCCGCCGAGCCGCGCGACGGCGGCAAGGGCCGTCGCGACATTTCCCCCGAAAGCCCGGGCACTTTGCCGAACCCTCCCCTTGCCTGCCGACAACGGCTGATCGACATAGACGATGTCGTCGATCGCAATAGCGCCGAAGCCGAGGATCGAGGGGACGGCGGGCATCGCTCAGGCCCCCGCTTTCGCCAAGGCGTCTTGCGCCGAAAGGCCGTCGTGGATGACGCCCCGAAAGGCAAGCGCTGCCTTCTGAGGATCGCCATGCCCCCAGAGATTACGGCCGACCACGGCACCGCGCGCGCCGGCACGGATGGCGTCCGCCGTCTGCTGAAGGGCGCCAAGCAGCGTATCGGTCTTCGGACCACCGGCGATCACAACCGGCACCGGGCAGGTCCGAACGGTCTCTCGGAACGACTCGAAATCGCCCGTGTAACCGATCTTGATCACATCGACACCGGACTCGTAGCCTATGCGCGCCGCATAGGCGATCTCGTCGGGGGTGAAGACGATCTTAGCTCCGTCGGTAAAATCGCGAGGGTAGATATGCGCCACCACCGGCATGCCGTAGCGGGCCGCGGCATTCACCGAATCGGTCAGCCAGCGAATGTATTTGCCCTCGGTCGCGCCGCGCACCGGAATGGCCACCGCCAACGCATCGGCGCCAGCGCGCACCGCATCCTCGGGCGTTGCAATCAGTTCGCTGATGCGATCGTCCGGGGTGAAGCAGCCGGCCTGGATCACCAGGGAAGCCTTGCCCGCATATTGCGGCCACAGATGGCGCGCGGTGCCAGGCTGGATGCTGACATAGTCGGGTTTGCCCGCCATGACGCGTGCAAGCGCGCCCGGCAGGTCGGCAAGACCTCCTCTGCGCACGTCGCCATAGCCGACAAAGTGGTCGACCGCGCCGCCAAAAAGATTCCCCGATGGATGTGAGAAGAGGCGCGCCAGGCGCACCTTGGTTCCGAGGCTCATGAGTCCAAAACTCTCCAATCGATTGATTTCAAAATCCTGGACATAGTGTTTTCGAAAGAAAGGTTAAATGCAATCTTTCGAAACCTTTCGAATTCGCATATTTTTGGTAGAGTGAACCGAGGCCAGGGCGATCGCCTGGCGCATGGAGGCAAGGACAGGGCAATGTTGTCAGAGCAGAGACGCCAATCGATCCTGGGTGAAGTGCAACGAAGCGGACAGGTTCGCATCAAGGATCTGTCAGACAATTTTGGCGTGTCGGAAGTCACGGTGCGCTCCGACCTCGAGATACTGGACCGCAAGGGACTGCTGACCAAGACGCGTGGAGGGGCGGTGACCCGGACCACGGATTCGACCACGGCCGCTTTCGCCCGGCGGATGCAAACGAACCTCGACGCAAAGAAGCGCATCGCCCGGGCAGCGGTGGAACTGTTCGAGGACAACCAATCGGTCATCTTCGACGGCGGCTCGACATTGATGCAGGTTGCCATGCTGTTACCGCCGCTCAGCAATGTCGTGGTCGCGGCCACGGCAATGAATATCGTGCAGCATCTGATGCATCGGCCCGGACTCGACGTTCACATGATCGGCGGCCGGGTCTATCCGGACACGGTGAGCACGCTGATCACCGATGCCGACACGGCTCTCGGCGGCTTGGTAGCGCATCAGGTCTTTGTTGGAGCGCATGCGATTGACTCGTCACTGGATGTGGTCGACGTGAACGAAGACATGGCGCGAACGAAGCGAAACCTCGTGCGCATGGCCCGCCGCGTTGTCCTTCTTGCGGATTCGAGCAAATGGGGCGTCAGCGGGACCTCCAAGGCATTTTCGCTGTCGAGCGTCGATGTTGTGATCACCGACGATGGCCTGTCCGGCCCGATACGCAGCCAACTCGATAGGACCGGGGCCAAGGTGATCTATGCCTGACCCTGTCGCGGTCCCTGGCCGCGACGGAAATATCCAATGCGCGCATGACCCACGGGATTCGCATCGGCGGTCGGCCGTTTCTTGATGTCGGTCATTTTCTCCTCCCAGGGCTAGCGGCCTCCCGATATTGCGCCGCCATTTCCGCATGGTCTATAAAAATTTTACGCGCGTCAAGATTTAAAATGTTGTATAGGGCTCTTCCACCACGATCCGTTGCCGACGCAGCGGATCAAGCAGAGCATGACCCTATTGGGAGGACCGATCAGAAATGCAGGCAAAATCAAAGGAAAAGCTCGCAATCGGCGTCATCGGGTGTGGCAACATTTCGATGACCTACCTGCGCAATGCCGCCCTCTTCGGTGGAATCGAATTACGCGCCTGCGCCGACATCTCCGCCGACATGGCGGCGGTGCGAGCCAAGGAATATGGCATCCAGGCGCTCGGCGTCGACGCGCTACTGGCCGACCCCGAGATCGATCTGGTCCTGAACCTGACCATTCCCGCCGCGCATTTCGACATTTCGTTTTCAGCCCTTTCAGCGGGAAAACACGTCTTCACTGAAAAGCCGCTGGCGACGTCGGCCAGCGACGGGCACAGGCTGGTAGCGGAGGCCGCCAAGCGCGGCGTGCTGCTCGGCTCGGCGCCCGACACCTTCCTCGGCGCCGCCGGGCGCCGCGCGCGCCGCCTGATGGATGAGGGCGCCATTGGCCGCCCGGTCACCGGCACGGCCTTCATGATGGGGCGCGGCATGGAGCACTGGCACCCCAACCCGCAATTCTACTATCAGCCGGGCGGCGGCCCGGTGTTCGACATGGGCCCCTATTACCTGACCATGCTGGTCAATCTGCTTGGCCCGGTCGCGCGCGTCATGGCTATGGCGACACGCGGCCAGGAGGAACGCCTGATCACTGCCGAAGGGTCGTTCAAGAACACCACATTCAAGGTCGGGACGCCGACCAACGTGCTGTCCCTGCTCGAATTCCGCTCGGGCGCCACCGTTACCTTCGGCGCCTCATGGGACGTCTTCAGGCATTCCAACCATCCGATTGAGCTGCACGGCACGGAAGGCTCGCTGCGCCTGCCCGATCCCGACACGTTCGGCGGCACTGTCTCGCTGTCCGAGCGCGGCGCGGAGTGGAAGGATTTCGCCAGCGAAGGCGAGCTCTACGGCGCCCGCAACTGGCCGTATGCGGCGCCTGACCGCGCCAATTACCGCATGCTCGGCGTCGCCGATCTGGTGCGCTCGCTGAAGACAGGCGCCGCACCCCGTGCGTCCGGCAATCTGGCGCTGCATGTGCTGGAAATCATGGAGGCGATCCTGCATTCCGGCGAAACGAAAGGCTCGGTCGCCATCACCGGTGACGTGGTCCAGCCGGCGCTGTTGACCGAGGACGAGGCAAGCACCCTCCTTGCCTAGAACGGTTCGCCGTTTCGCGGAAACGGCGAACCGCCCTATCTCTTGTTTCACGCAATTCCCACGGGAAAGCGCGCTACGCGCTTTTCCCGGGAAAACCGCTGTACACTTTTCCTGGAATTGCTTTCGATGGAGATGGCAATGACGCTCGACCCTGATGCTTTGCGCGCCCTTGAAATCGGCCGTGCGGCCGGCGGCGAGCCTTTCGAAAACGGCAGCGTGGCGGCGGCTCGGGCTGCCTACAACGCTTCGTTCCCGACACAGCAGGGCGAACACGAGCCGGTGGCGGCGACCTTGCAACAAGAGATCGATGGGCCGAACGGCCCGGTCACGATCCGCATCCATCGCGGCATCGGCGCGCCGCGCACCGGGGCGCGCGCCGTGCTCTATCTGCATGGCGGCGGCTGGGTCATAGGCAATCTCTCGTCGCATGACGAGATCTGCCGATGGCTGGCCAATCTGGGCAACGCCGTCGTGGTCTGCCCCGATTACCGGCTGGCGCCGGAGCATAAATTTCCCGCCGGGCTCGAGGACTGCGCGGCAGCGCTCCGCTTCATGGCGCAGAATACCGGCGAACTGGGCATCGACCCCGCTCGCATCAGCGTTGCCGGCGACAGCGCAGGCGGCAACCTTGCCGCCGTTCTGGCATTGCTCGCCCGTGACGGGCTGATACCCCGGCTTGCCGCGCAGGTCCTGATCTATCCCAACACCGATGCCCGCCAGACGGCGGACAGCTACCGGCGCTTCGGCGACGGCTTCGGGCTCACCGCCGCCACCATGGCCTGGTTCCGCGACCACTATGTGCGAACGCCGGACGACATCACGGACTGGCGCGTCTCGCCGCTGCTGGCATCGAGCCTTGCCGGCGCGGCACCTGCATTCGTCGTGATCGCCGGCCATGACATTCTTGCCGACGAAGGCACGGCCTATGCCGAGCGCCTGCGGATCGAAGGCGTGCCTCTGGTGCTGCGGCCCTGGCTGGGTCAGATCCACGGCTTCGTCTCGATGGGCCGTCATATACTGGCCGCGCGGCAAGCGGTGAGCGAGGCGGCGGCCTGGCTGCAATTGCAGACGCGTGTTCAGGCCGACTGACGCATCACCAGCGTCGCACCGAGCTTCACGTTGCGCGCCAGACCCTGGCCGGGTGGATCGGCCTCATCCAGCAAGGCCAGCAGGATCTCGACGCTGCGGCCGGCCATGGCAGCGAAATCCTGCGCCATGGTGGTCAGCGCCGGACAGGTGTAGCGGCTCAGCGGATGATCGTCATGGGCGGCGACACGGAAATCGCAATCGGCCCGGCGGCCGATCTTCAGTCCGCGCGAAAAGGCCGCCGCCATGACGCCGAAAGCGAGGCGGTCATTGGCGCACAGCAGCGTGCGCGCCGGCAGGCCGCCGTTCTCGAGTGTCCTGTCCATCCATTCATGGCCGATGCGCTCGAAATCCCAGCTGTAGTCGCCTGCCGCCTTGAGCACGACGGGTTCCAGGCCGGCGGCCCGCATCGTGTCGATATAGCTCTGCAGGCGTTCGCCGGAATTGTGATTGACGTGCGGAATGTCGACATAGGCCGGCGGTTCGCCGGACCGGCAGAGATAGTCGACGATGGTCGACGTGCTCTGGTGGTTGTCGTTGCCGACGAAAGGCGTGTCGCCTTCGATATAGGTGTCGAAATAGACAATCGGAATGTCCTCGCTCATCCGCTCGAAGACGCCGGGTTCGGAGACCAACCCCAGCGGAGCGACGATGGCGCCCGCGACCTTCAGCGACATCAGCGTCCTGACTGATTCCGCCTCCAGTTTCGGCGAGCCGTGCGAGGAGATGACGATCGGCCAGAAACCTTCGTCGCGGCAGCGCAGTTCGATGCGGCTGACCATTTCGGCATAGAACGGATCGGTGAGCGCCGGCACGACAATGCCGACATTGCGGGTGCGCTTGCGGTTGAGATTACGCGCGAAAACGTTCGGCTGATAGTCCGAGGATCGCAGCGCCGCTTCGATGCGCGCCCGCGTCGCCGGCTTAACACTGGCCGGATCATCGAAATACTTCGACAGGGTCGGTCGCGACACGCCTGACGCCCTGGCGAAATCATCCATCGTGCGGTGGGTCTTCTCCGCCATCGATATGTCCAGCCCCTTTGCTCGCGCCCGTCAACCTTCCCGGTCGGGCCAGAATCAGTCTTGCGGCCGTTGCCGCGAGGCAGCATTGCTTGACCGAATTTGTTCAGTCAAATTTTTGCGTTTCCAGTACAACGCAAAAGAGTTGCGCGCGTCAAATTATTTATTGACGCTCCAAAAGCTGCGACTTAGGTTTTGAACCCGCACGGACATGACGAAAGGCGCTCGGCAACCGGCCGCCAACCATCCGGCAATGGTGAGGACATGAAGAAACTGGTTTGTGCCGGCGAGATCCTGGTCGAGATCATGGCCGAGCGGATCGGCCAGAGTTTCCTTGCCCCCGGCCCGCTGGTCGGCCCGTTTCCATCGGGCGCGCCGGCGATCTTCATCGACCAGGCGGCACGGCTCGGCCAGCCGGCTGGCCTGATCGCGGCCGTCGGTGACGATGATTTCGGCCATTTGAACATCGAGCGCCTGCGCGCCGACGGCGCCGACATCTCGGCCATCAAGGTTCACCGGGGCGCCGCCACGGGCACAGCTTTCGTGACCTATGAAACCGATGGCAGCCGGCACTTCGTCTACAACATCAAGCAAAGTGCCGCCGGCCTGATCGAGATCGGCGCCGAGGCACGCGCGCTGCTCGCCAGCGCCGACCATTTTCACGTCATGGGCACCTCGCTGTTCTCGCCCGAGGTGATCGAGGTGGCGCGTATAGGGATCGAGACGGTCAAGGCGCGCGGCGGCACGGTGTCCTTCGACCCCAACATCCGCAAGGAGATGCTGGATCTGCCGGGCCTGCGCGATGCACTGCACTTCGTGCTATCGAAGACCGACGTTTTCCTGCCGAGCGGACCGGAACTGTTCATCTTCGCCGGGGCGACCGACGAGGAGAGCGCGGTGCGCGAAATGCTGGACCGCGGCATCTCCGCCGTGGTCATCAAGAAAGGCGCGCAAGGTGCCGTTCACTACGACAAGACCGGACGCACCGCGTCACCCGGCTTCGTCGTCGACGAAATCGATCCGACCGGCGCCGGCGACTGCTTTGCGGCGGCCTTCGTCTCCTTCTGGCTGCGTGGAGAACTACCTGAAAAAGCACTGCGCATCGCCAATGGCTGCGGCGCGCTGGCGGTGACCAGGAAGGGCCCGATGGAGGGCATCGCCTCGCTTGCCACGGTCGAGGCCTTCCTCGCGACCGCCCGAACCGGAACGCCGGCATGAGCCAGGCGACGGACAGGCTGGCGATAATCGCGACGCGCCGTGCGGCCGGCGAACGCAGCGGCATCGCCTCGATCTGCTCGGCCCATCCGCTGGTCATCGAGGCGGCGCTGCGCCATGGCAAGGCGCGCGACGCCGACGTGCTGATCGAGGCCACCTGCAACCAGGTGAACCACGAAGGCGGTTATACCGGCATGACACCAGCGGATTTCCGACGCTTCGTCGAGACGATCGCTGGCAAGATCGGATTTTCCCTCGACAGGCTGGTGCTCGGCGGCGATCATCTCGGCCCCAATCCGTGGAAGCATCTGCCAGCGTTCGAGGCCATGGCCAAGGCTTCGCGCATGGTCGACGCCTATGCCGAGGCCGGTTTCACCAAGATCCATCTCGATGCCAGCATGGGCTGCGCCGGCGAAGGTGCCGCACCGTCCGATGCGACGATCGCCGCGCGCGCCGCCGAACTGGCCGAGGTGGCGGAGGCCGCCGCCGAACGAACGGGCGGCACAAAGCCTGTCTATGTCATCGGCACCGAAGTGCCGGTGCCGGGCGGCGCCCTGGAAGCGATGGACCATCTGGCGGTGACGACGCCCGAAGCGGCACGAGAGACGGTGCGTCTCCACCGCGATGCCTTCAGCCGGCGAGGCCTCGACCAGGCCTTTTCGCGCGCGCTCGGCGTCGTCGTGCAGCCGGGCGTCGAATTCGGCAATGCCGAGGTGATCACCTATAAACCGGAACGCGCCCGAGCATTGGCCGGCACGTTGCGGGATCTGCCGCAATTCGTCTTCGAGGCGCATTCGACCGATTACCAGCCGGTCTCGGCTCTGACCGCGCTGGTCGATGACGGCTTCGCCATTCTCAAGGTCGGGCCATGGCTGACCTTCGCGCTGCGCGAAGCATTTTATGGCCTGAGCCATATCGCCGACATTCTGGCTCCCGACCCGGCGCGCGAAAGCCTGCCGGCGGCGATGGAGCGCGTGATGCTGGCAGCGCCGGGCAATTGGAAGAATTACTACCACGGCTCCGAGCCAGAGCAGCGGATCGAACGCCACTTCTCCTACAGCGACCGCATCCGCTACTATTGGCCGGCGCCGGCGGCACAGCACGCGACGGAAGCGCTGATGCACGCGCTCGGCGACCGCGACATCCCCCTGCCCCTCATCAGCCAGTATCTCGGCCATCTCGACGGCGCGGTGGCGAACGGGTCCGCGGCGCCAAAGGCCGGGGAGTTGCTGATCGCCAGCGTGACAGAAGTTCTCGACATCTACGCCAGCGCAACCGGCTGATCCGCCGGTTACGGCTTCGGTACAAGGCCAGCGCCGCCCAGCCCTGCGCCCCTATTCCAGATCGCGGTGCGCGTTGGGGAGGCATCGCCTCCCCAATCTCGGAATATCACTCCCCGCGCATTGTCGCCTGGAAGGTCGGCAGGTGCTTCTTCTGCGCTTCCAGCATGCGTTCGCGGTAGACGCCGTAGATGACGTCGGTGTCGTGCAGCGTCACGCCCGCAATCGTCGGCGAGGCGAAGACCGGCAGTTCGATGCCGCGCTTGGCGAGCTGCTCGGCGGTGCGCGCGATCAGTTCGTGCGCCAGGATCATGGCGAGCACCGTCGACGAGCCGGAAACCGGACGGCTCCAGCCTTCGACCGGCACGATGGCGTCCTCGATCGGCGAGCACGTGTCGATGACGAGGTCCGCCGCATCCGCCAACCGCTTGCCGGAGGAGTGCGTCGCCGGCTTGTCCAAATTGTTCTTGCTGGTCACCGCGACGACGAAAATGCCGCGCTTCTTGGCATAGAGCGCGGTGTCGATGCCGGAGGAGTTGCGGCCGCTATGGCCGAAGATGATGATCGAGTCGCCCTTGTTGAGCGGCTGGTGGTCGAGGAATTTCTCGGCGTATTTCTCCGTCCGCTCCAGCCACAAGAGCTCGCGCACACCGCCGGCGCCGAGCACGTTGTGCCACATGACACGCGGGTCGGTCAGCGGGTTGAAGCCGACATAGCTGCCGTAGCGAGGGAACACTTCCTGAACCGGCAGCACCGAATGGCCCGAACCGTAGAGATGGACCAGCCCGCCACCTTCGAGCGAGTCGGCAAAGCGGCTGGCGGCCTGGCCGAAGGCCTCTTCATTGGCTTTTGCCGCCTGATCGATAAGGGCGGTGAGACGGTGGATGTAGAGATCGGACACTTGGGTACTCCTGTTGATATCTAGGCTTGGAAAGGATCAGCTTCTGGGGGTTGACGGGACGCGGCCGGCGCGCAGCGTCGAACGGATTTCATAGCGGTCGCCCCGCATGATCGAGACGGTGAATTCGAACGGGCCGCGCTCGTCGGTGGTGATGCGCTCGACGACGAAAGCGGGGCTGCCGGCCGGGAGATCGAGCAGTTCGGCATCCGCCGCGCCGACGGCACCGACGCGGTAATTCTCGCGCGCGGCCACCGGTACGATGCCGTAATGGCGCTCCAGCGCCTCGTAGAGCGAGCCCTGCAACAGGCCGGCGTCGAGGAAGCCCGGCACGCGCACGGCCGACAGCTGCGCCGTCTGGATACCGATCGGCTCATTGTTGCCCAGTCTCAGCCGCCGGATGCGCACCACCGGATCACCCTCCTCGATCTCCAGCGCGCCGGCGGCGGCGGCATTGGCGGTGGTGAGGCTGCAATCGAGAAGGCGCGAGCCGGCGACCACGCCCATATTGCCCATCTCCTGGGTGAAGCTGGTCAGCTCGCGGGTGCCGGCGACCAGCGTGGTCGAGCGCACGAAGGTGCCGCGGCCATGTTCGCGGCGCAGCAGCCCGGCCTCCTCGAGATTGCGCAAGGCATGGCGCAAAGTGATGCGGCTCACGCCGAACAAGGCGCACAGCCTGTCTTCGGCCGGGATCTGGTCGCCCGTTGCCCATTCGCCGCTCTTGACGATGGCGCGGATCGCCTCCTCGACCTGATACCAGAGCGGCTCCGGCCTTCTGCGGTCCGGCTGCTGAAAGCTCGCTTCGCTCATCGCACCTGCCTCCACCCTTCCCCCACACGGCCGGCCAGCGCCGCGCCGACAAGTCCCGCATCCGGGCCGAAATGGCCGGGCTGGATCTCAATGCCGCGCAAATGCGAGGGCAACTGACGGCGCAGTGCCGCGAGCAGCGGCGGGCGCATCACGTCCAGCGCCTCGGCCAGCCCGCCTGAAATCAGCACCGCCTGCGGGTCGAGCAGCGCCACCGCGCCGGCAAGCGCCGTGCCGATCTGGCGTGCCGGCACTTCAAGCAAGGTCTGCGCGGCGAGCTCGCCGGCGCGGGCAGCGGCGATCAGCTGGCGGCTGTCGGCGAGCCCGATCTGGCCGGCAAGCGCATCGAGCGCCCTGCCGGAAGCGGCACGTTCCAGCCAGCCGCTGCGCTCCGCGCCATGGTCCCTGATGTCGGCGCACGCCCAGCCGAACGAACAGGCGCCGCCATGCGCGCCGGCAACGATACGGCCATTGGCCAGCACCGCCGAGCCGATGCCGGTGCCGATCGCCAGCAGGATCGCGTCCGACATGCCTTTCGCGCTGCCTTCGACGGCTTCGGCCAGCAGCGCGATCTGCGCGTCATTGCCAAGCGCGATGCGCAGGCCCGGAAACAGCGCCTGGAGGTCGACGCCGTCGAGGAATGGCAGGTTCGGAATCCAGCGGCAGGCCGAGCCCTCGACCAGCCCCGGCACCGCAATGCCAAGCGCCTCGACCGAGCCGGCTTCCGCGCACAGTGCGTTGATGCGGGCGACAAGAGCATCGAGGCTTGCCGGCGCCAGCTCACGGCTCAGCACCTTCAACGCGCTGATGTCGCCGGTCGAGATGGCGGCGCGCAGATTGGTGCCGCCGAGATCGATGGCCAGAACCCGCGTCATCGGCCCGACCCTTTGCCGAACGGTGGCGAGAACAGGCCGCTGCCGGCATTCCAGGAATGCGATGCCGCCGTGAAAGCCTGGGCATGGCGCGTGCCGCGCAGGCAGCCGCGCAGGCGGTAGAGCGCGCTGTAATAGTCGACGTAGGGAAAGCTGCTCAAGCCTCGCGCCAGCTCATATTCCTTGACCGCCCCGGTCCAGGCCTCGAAGCCGTCACTGACATCGACAAGATGCTCCGGGCGAAAACCGTCATCGTCCTCCCAGTTCTCACCGAACAGCAGCAATTGCGGCGTGTGCGCCGCATGGTCGCTGGCAATGGTCGGCAGGGCGGCGAAGAAGATGCCGGTCTGCGTGAGATGCGCTGCGGCACGATGGTCCTTGTGCCAGCTGCCGTGCCAATGGGTGATGACGATCTCAGGTTTCAGCTCGCGAATGACCTCGCACACTTTCAGCGCCGTCTCGTCGTTGGAAGGCAGGAAGGCATCGCGCAGCCCAAGACTGCGCAGCGTGACCCCAAGGCGCGCGGCCGCCCTGCCCGCTTCTTCTTGCTTCTGCACGCAATAATGCTCGGGGATCAAACAGGGATGGCCCTGTTCGCCCATGGTCAGGTGCAGAAAGGTTACCGCGGCACCACGCTTCACGGCGGCCGCAGCCAGCGGCCCGGCGATCACCTCGGCATCGAAGGCATGCGCGCCGACCACCAGGATGGACTGCGCGGCGTAGATCCTGTCCTCGATCATTTCATGCCTCCCCCGGCGCCGACGCCCTCGCGAATCTGGCGCGCCAGCAAACAATACATGATCAGGATAGGCGCCATTGAGATCGCCAGCGACGCGAACACCAGACCCCAGTCGGTGCGGAACTGGCCGACGAAGACGCTGATCGCCAGCGGCACCGTCTTGTAGCGATCGTCGAAGATGAAGATCAGCGGGAAGAAGAAATCGTTCCACACCGCGATCGCAGTGAAGATGGCGACGATTGACACCGCCGGCCTCACCATCGGCAGGATGATCTGGAACAGGATGCGGACTTCGCCGGCGCCATCCATGCGCGCCGCCTCGTCGAGCTCGGAGGGCAGTACGCGCATGAAATTGGCGAAAATGAAGACGGCGAAGGGAATGCGGATCGCCGAATAGACGAGGATCAATCCGGTCAGCGAATCCAGGAGGCCGAGATTGCGCATCAGCGTGAACAGTTCGACCGAGGCCAGCCGGATCGGCAGCATGATGCCGGACAGGAACAGGCCGAGCATGACAGCATTCCAGCCAAGCCGATAGCGGCTGAGCGGATAGGCGGCCATGGCCGAGACGACGATGGTGAGCACCACCGCACCGCCGGTGACGATCAGGCTGTTGATGAAATTGTGGCCGAGATCGGCGCGCGTCCAGGCGTTGACGAAATTGTCGAGAGCCCAGCTTTGCGGCAGGCCAAGCCGGTTGGCGTAGATCTCGGCCGTGGTCTTGAAGCAGGAGACGACGAGGATGTAGAGCGGCAACAGCACAGCCGCCGTCCACACGGCCAACACCGTCCAGCCGGGCAGCCGCGCCAATTGCCGCGAGATCGCCGCCCTGCCTGAAATCGCCAGCGCGCTCATAGCTGCACCGTGCGGCGGTCGAAGAACCGCAGCATCATCAGCGTGCCGACGCTGAGGATCAGGAACAGCATGGTGCCAAGTGCCAAAGCGAGGCCGATATCGGTGATGCCGACGGCGCCTTCCGCGCCGAAGGCCAGCCGGTAGAAATAGGTCACCAGCGTGTCGGTCGAATAGCTCGGATTGCCCTGAACGCCCTGCATGACATAGACGATGTCGAACTGGTTGAAGGTATTGATGAAGGACAAGGTCGTCAGCGTGCCCAGCGCCGGCACCAGCAGTGGCAGAGCGATCGAGAACAGCATGCGCGCATTGCCGGCGCCGTCGAGTTTCGCCGCCTCGAAGATCTGGCCGGAAATCTGCCGCAGACCGGCCGTGTAGATCAGCACCGGCAGGCCCATCCAGTTCCAGGCGTCGACCGCGATAAGCATGCCAAGCGCGGTGCGGCTGTTGCCGAGCACGGTGAGGCTGCCCTGGTGCAGGCCAAGCCCATTCAGCGCCCATTCGACGACGCCGCCCGGCGCCAAAAGCAGCCGCCACAGTGCGCCGACGATGACCGGGCTCAGCACCGCCGGGAAGAAGAAGACCGACTGGAAGAAGGCGGCACCTTTGTCGCGCAGGAACAGCAGCCAAGCAAACAAAAGCCCGATGCCGTTCTGGAAGACCATGATGCCGAAGAACCAGGCGGTGTTGTGCCAGAGCGCGCCATAGAGCCGCGCGCCGCTCGGGAAAACAAACAGCCGCGAGAAATTCGAAAGGCCGGCGAACTCGACCATGCGCAGCCCCTTCCAGGTGAAGAAGCTGCCCCACAGCGACATCGCCAGCGGATAGAGGACGAACAGGGCATAGACCGCCAGCGCCGGCAGGATGAAAAGCACCGCCATGCGCTGCTGCGTACGGCGAAGGCTGCTTGTGCGGCGAAGGTTGCTCATGCGCTGTTTGTGTCCGGACGAGAGGCCGGCCGCGATGCGGCCGGCCGGCTCCCTAATGCTTCGGCTTGAACCAGGTGGCGACGGCGGCCTGCATGTCGGCCGCCAGTTTCTCCGGCGCGATGTTGCCTTCGACCATGTCGATGATCTCCGACTGCAGCACAGAGGAGGCCGTCGGCGACTGCCAGCGGAAGCCGACCAGCGTCAGATAGGGCGTCGAGTTCTTCGACATCGCCATCATCTCGGCCAGCACCGGATCCTTGACGGTGACATCGGTGCGGGCCGGCGGCCAGCCGAGCTCGTCGGCGAACATCTGCGCGAATTCGGCCGAAGCCATGAAGCCCAGCACCTTGCTCGCTGCCTCCTTGTTGGCGCTTTCGGAGACGAGACCGTAGGAGCCGTCGGAGAAGGCGGAAGTGTAGAGCTTTGCTCCGGCATCATCGGCCGGGAACGGGAAGATCGAGAATTTCAGCTTCGGGTTCTGCGCCTTGAAGCTGCCGTTCTCGAACGAGCCGCCGAGGAACATCGCGGCCTTGCCGCCGATGAACTGTTGCGTGGCAGTGGTGTAGTCGATGCCGGCGAAGCCATCGGGGAAATAGGGTTTCAAATCGGCGAAGCGCTTCAACGCCGCGACATAGCGCGGATCCTCGAAGGTCGCCTTGCCGGTCATCATCTCGTCGTAGAAGCCCGGGCCGTAGACGGTCGGGCCGATGACGCCGACGCCGATCTCCAGCTCCCAGGCCGAACCGTTGGCGCCGCCGGTGGCGACCGGCGTGATGCCGGCCGCCTTCAACTTCTCGCAAGCGGCGACGAAATCCTTGTAGGTCTTGGGGATCTCGATGCCCTGGGCGGCGAAAATATCCTGGTTGTAGAAGACGCCCATCATCGGCACCGAATAGGGCACGCCATAGAGCTTGCCGTCGGTGCGGCCGCGCGCGCCGCCCAGCGCGGCGTCCGCCATGTTCTTCAATTCGGGCACGCTGTCGTCGAGCGCGTCGAGATAGCCGGCGTCGACGAAGGGCTGCAATTCACCATAGGCCTTGAGCTGGGCGATGTCGGGGCCCCGGCCGCCGCGCAGGGCGGTGCTCAGACGGTTCTGGTAATCGGCGTCCGGCGTAAACTGGATGTCGACCTTGATGCCAGGGTTCTTCGCCTCGAAGGCATCGAAGATGCGGCGCATCGCGGCCTGGTCCTCGGTGCGCCAGCTCCACAGTGTCACCGTGCTGTCGGCCCTCGCCGGCAAGGCAGTGAAGACGCCGGCGCAGGCGGCGGCAAGGCCGCCGATAAGGCCAAGGGCGGTACGTCGATGAAGTGAAAGCATGCTCATTGCCAGTCTCCCATTTTCTCTGTCCTTGGCGTCCCGCAGCGCTTCGACGCCGCGAGAGAGTCATTGGCTCGGGCAAAGTCATTATAACGACATAGCAGCATTCGCAAGAGGTCTGGCACGCCTCGGGCATGGCGCCGTCAGGGAAGAAGTAGTGGTTTCATGCAATCAATATACTGTTTTATAACGATAAAATCTTCTTATTCGGCAGAGCGAAGAAATCTGAAACCGCTCGATACCAGCTTTTTCGCCGACAGGCTCTTGCGCCATCGCTTGAAGTTGTCATAACGTCATCGTGATCGATAGGGAGGATGAGGAATGTCGTTTGCCTGGACTTCGAAACTGGCGCTCGCCGCGGGCCTGGCCATCCTGCCCGCCACGGCATGGGCGCAATCGGTCAACATCTCCTATTTGACGCACTGGTCGCCGGAGACGGTCGCGCTGCTGGAAGCGGCTGCCAAGGATTATGCCAAGGCCAATCCGGACGTCAGCGTCACGGTGCGTGCCGTTCCCTTTGGCGATCTCCTGACCACGCTGCGCTCGCAAGGCGGCAACGCAGATGGCCCGACGATCGGCGGCATCTATGATCTGTGGCTGCCGGAACTCGCCCGCGACAAGCTGGTCGCGCCCGCTCCCGATGCGGTGGCCAGCGAGGTCAAGGCCTCTTGGCCGGCGGGTATCACCAGCGCTGCCTCAGTCGGCGGCAAGCTCTACGGCATTCCCAACGAGATCGACGTCTATGCGCTGAACTACAACAAGGCGCTGTTCAAGCAGGCCGGCATCGCGGCGCCACCGAAAACCTGGGACGAGTTCAAGGATGCGGCGAAGAAACTGACCAACAAGGAGGCCGGCCAGCAGGGTTTCGGCATGATCAACAGCTGGGCGGCCGGCGTCGTCCATCCCTTCGCTTCGCTGCTCGTTTCTAACGGCGGCGAGCTGGTCAAGGACGGCACGCCGGTGTTGGATAGCCAGCAAGCCGCGCAGACCTTCCAGCTCTATGAGGACCTGATCAAGTCGGGCGCCAGCGTGCCGGCGATGGCGACGGCGGATGCCAACACCACCGGTCCGTTCCTCGACAATTTCGTCTCCGGCAAGACCGGCATGATCATCATGGCCAATTGGTGGGAAAGCGCGCTGAAGACCGGCATGGGCGACAAGTTCGCCGACATCGCTACCGCGCCGATCCCGGTCGGCCCGAGCGGCGACAAGCCGCATTCGATCTCCTATTCGTGGATGACCGTGGTCAACGCCAATGCGGGTGCTGCCGAGCAAAAGGCGGCGTGGGAATTCCTGGCCTGGCTCAACAATCCGAAGTCCGGCAAAAACGGCGCCTCGGCCATGTCGGATATCCTGATGTCGATGGGCATCCTGCCCTCGCGCCTGTCCGATATCGAAGCACACAAGGAAAAGCTCGGCTCGGAATTCCTCTCCGGCTATGTCAGCGTGCTCGCCGATGCCAAGCCGTTTCCGGTCGTGCCGGGCGGACAGGAATTCTCGGAATCCCTGCAGCAGACGCTCGAGGCGTTGCAGTATGGCCAGGTCTCGGCCAAGGATGCGCAGGCGACGGCGCAGGCCGACGCCACCTCGATCCTGGAGCGCGCCGCCAAATAATGATCCAGAGGTACCGTGCCTCGGCGGGCATCATGCTTACGCCCGCCGTGACGCTGATCGGCATCTTCATCCTGTTGCCGATGATGCTCACCGTCTGGCTGTCCTTCCAGGACTGGTCGACGCAGACGCCGTTTTCCAGCGCCAGCTTCGTCGGCCTCGACAATTTCCGCGAGATCTTTGGGGCCTCCTCGGTCGGGCGTGACTTTAAGGGCGCGCTCACCAACACCGCCATCTACACCGCGCTCTCCGTCATCCTCATCCTGCCGCTATCGGTCGCGTTCGGCCTGATGGTCTACCAGCATGATGTCGCCGGCGGCACGGCGCTGCGGACTGTGCTCTTCTCCACCTACATGGTGCCGATGATCGCGGTGGCGCTGGCCTGGTCGAAGCTCTATTCGCCGAGCGAAGGACCGCTCAACCAGATGCTCGGCCTCATCGGTATCGGCCCGCAGCCCTTTCTGTCGTCGCCGCGCTCAGCGCTGGTCTCGATCGTCTTGCTCAATGTCTGGCAGCAGGTCGGCTACTTCACCGTGCTGGCGATCGCGGGCCTCACGCAGATCCCGGGCAGCCTCTACGAGGCAGCGAAGCTCGACGGCGCCAACCGCTTCGAGCAGTTCCGCTTCATCACGCTGCCGTTGATGCGGCGCACGCTTTTGTTCAGCGCCGTCATCGCCATCATCAACGCCGTGCAGGTGTTCGAGCCGGTGGCGCTGATCACGCAAGGCGGGCCGGTCGGCTCGACCAATGTGCTCACCTACCACATCCGCCGCGTCGGCATCGAGCGCGCGCAAGGCGGTCTGGGTTCGGCGATGGCGGTCATGCTGATGCTTTCACTGATCGTTGTGGTCTGCGCGCTGTTTGCTCTCGCCAACCGGAAGGATCAGGAATGAGCGGGGGATCATCGAGCCGGCTGCCGCGCAAGCGCCCGTCCGGGCGCAAGGCGCTGCTGGCGACGCTGATGCTGCTGGTCGCCGTGGCCTCGGCCTTCCCGCTGGTGTGGATGGTGCTGTCGAGCCTCAAGACGCCGGCCGAGAGCATGCAGGTGCCGCCGGTGTGGATACCGCACACACCCAGCCTCGACGCCTATGAAAAGGTTTCCGGCGTGGTCAATGTCGGCCGCTCGATGTGGAATTCCCTGGTCATCGCCTCGATCACCACCGCTGGCATCCTGATCACCAGCATGATGGCCGGCTATGCCTTCGCCAAATACCACTTCCCCGCCAAATCGCTGCTGTTTTCGCTGCTGATCGCCACCATGTTCCTGCCGCCGATCGTCACGCTGATCCCGCTCTATCGGCTGGTCGGCTCGATCGGGCTCAATGCCAGCCTGGCAGGCATCATCGTGCCCAACCTCGCCAATGCCTTCGGCATCTTCCTGATGCGCCAGTTCATATCAGGCGTGCCGGACGACCTTATCGATGCGGCGCGGATGGACGGCGCTTCAGAGTTGCTGATCCTCTTCAAGATCGTGGCGCCCAGCGTCGCGCCGGCGATCGCCGCACTCGCCCTGTTCGCCTTCGTCTACCATTGGAACAGCTATCTCTGGCCGCTGACCGTGCTGCAGGGCAATGCCGACGCCTACCCGATCGTGATCAGCCTGAGCCGGCTCTTGAGCTACAACCGTGGCGCGGTGAATACCGGCCTGGTGATGGCCGGCGCGACGCTGGCCGTGCTGCCGCCGCTCATCCTGTTCGTCCTGCTGCAGCGCTTCTTCGTCGATTCCATCGTCGGCTCGGCGATCAAGGGATAGCTGCTTCAGTACGGCAGCCCGACATAGTTTTCGGCGAGCGCGGTCGACGCGGCCTGCGAGTGCACGAGATAGTCGAGTTCGGCTTCCTGGATGCGCTGGCCGAAATCGCCTGTGTCAGGGAAGCGGTGCAGCATGGTCGTCATCCACCAGGAAAAGCGCACCGCCTTCCACACCCGCGCCAGCGCCTTTTGCGAATAGGCCTCAATGCCAGCTTGGGACTTTCCAACGTAGAACTCGCGCAGACCGGCGAAGAGATAGCGTACATCGCTGGCGGCGAGGTTGAGGCCCTTGGCGCCAGTCGGCGGCACGATGTGGGCGGCATCGCCGACCAGGAACAGCCGGCCGAAACGCATCGGCTCGGCAACGAAGGAGCGCAACGGCGCGATCGACTTTTCGAAGGATGACCCGGTGGTGACGCTTGCCGCCGTCCGTTCCGGCAAGCGGCGGCGCAGCTCGTCCCAGAAGCGGTCGTCGGACCAGGCCTCGACGCGGTCGTCCTGCGGGCACTGCACATAGTAGCGGCTGCGATGCGTCGAACGCATCGAGCACAATGCAAAGCCCCGCTCGTGATTGGCATAGACCAGTTCGTGATCGGCTGGCGGCACTTCGGCCAGCACGCCGAGCCAGCCGAACGGATATTGCCGCTCGAAGGTCTTCAGCGCGCGCTCCGGCACCGATTTGCGGCTGACGCCGTGATAGCCATCGCAGCCGGCGATGAAGTCGCAATCAATCCGGTGAGAGACGCCATCCTTGTCGTCGTAGGTAACGAACGGCGCAGCGCCATCGAAATCATGCAGCGCGACATTAGCGGCCTCATAGACAGTGACGAGGCCAGCCGCCTCGCGCTTGTCCATCAGATCATGCGTCACTTCGGTCTGGCCATAGACGGTGACATGCTTGCCGCCGGTGAGCGCCGCGAGATCAATGCGGTGCAGGCGCCCGTCGAAAGCCAGCGAAATGCCGGAATGCGGCAGGCCTTCGGCATGCAGCCTTGCAGCAACACCGGCCTCTTCCAGCAACTCGACCGTGCCTTGTTCGAGCACCCCTGCCCGCACGCGGCCAACCACATGTTCGCGGCTCGAGCGTTCAAGAATGATGGTCTCGACGCCGATGCCGGCGAGAAGCTGCCCAAGCAGCAGGCCGGAGGGTCCGGAGCCGACAATGGCGACCTGCGTGCGCATCAGTGACCGAGGCTTTCGATCTGTCCGGCCAGTTCGGCGGCAAGGCGCAGCGACGCGGCGGTGGCGACGACCATCTGCGGCAGCAACAGCCATTCCAGCGTCCAGGCCGCACCCGAGCGCTCCTGTTCATGCACCAGTGCCTGATGCATGCCGGAAAGCTGCGTGGCGTTGAAGCGGGCGAGCGCCACCAGCGCCTCGGCCTTCACCGGGTTCTGCTTGTGCGGCATGGCCGACGAGCTGCCGCCGCCGGAAAGCGCGATGTCAGTTCCGCCCTGCGCCATCAGCGCGATGTCCTGGCCGAACTTCCCGAGGCTGCCGGTCAGCAGCGACAGCCAGCCGGCGAAGTCGGCGAGCGTGTCGCGCTGGCTCTGCCATTGGGGCGCATCGGCAAGGCCGAGTTTTGCGGCAAGCGCGGCGCGCACCGCCGGCACCTTATCGCCGAGCCTTTCCAGCGTGCCGGCAGCGCCGCCGAATTGCACCACCAGCAGGCGCCTCGCCTGGTCCGACAATCTTTCCTGATGCCGCTGCAACGGCCCACGCCACGCCGTGATGCGATCCGTCACTTGGATAGGGATCGCTGGTTGCATGCGGGTCATGCCGGTCAGCGCCCTGCCGCCGAAGCGCTCCTCAAGCGAGGTGAGGCGCAAAACGGTTTCGGTCAGCAGCAGGCCGATATGCTCGACGATCGCTTTCAGCCGAAGCATAAGGCTCGTATCGATGACGTCCTGGCTGGTCGCTCCGAAATGCACCTTGTCACCATGCGGTTCACCGACCGCAGCCCTGATCTGGCGCACCAGTTCCGGCACCATGACGCCGTCCTTGGCGACGCCTGCTCTCAGCAAAGCGGTATCCGGCCGGAATGATGCCAGTGCCGTCACGATCGCTGCCGCGGCATCCCTGGCGATGATCCCGTTTTCAGCCTCCGCTTCGGCCAATGCGCACTCGAACGCTAGCGCCGCCTCGATTTCCGCCTCGACGGAAAAATGCCGCGATGCTTCCTCGTCGCCGAGGAGTGCGGATAGCAACGGATGGTCGAAGGGCGATACGGTCATGAGATCTCCTAGCTGTCGAAGAAGACCGTTTCCTTCTCCCCCTGGAGATGGATGTCGAAGACGTAGGTGCCGCCCTGGCGCTCGGCGATCAAAGTCGGCACGCGGACGCGATGCTCGATGCGCGCCAGGATCGGATCCTCGCCATTGGCCTTTTCCTCGTCGGAAAAATAGAGCCGCGTGTGCAGGCCGAGATTGATGCCGCGCGCGACGATCCATAGCGTGATGTGCGGCGCCATCAGCCTTCCATCCCGGAACGGCACGCGGCCCGGCTTGATCGTCTCGAATGCACAGACGCCTGTGTCCATGTCGGTCGGGCAGCGGCCCCAGCCGAAGAAGTTCGGATCGGCCGCGCCGCGCAATTCGGCCGGCGAATTGTGGAGCCCGTCCGCATCCGCCTGCCAGATCTCGATCAGCGCGTCCTTGAGCGGCGTGCCTGTGCCGTCGAGTACCCTAATTTTGAGACCGATGCGCTCGCCCCTGGTCTTGTCGTTGACCATGGTCGCGCCGAGATCGGTCGCATAGACGCCACCGATGCCGCAGAAGTTCGGCGTCAGCCCGATATGGACGTAGGGTCCCGCGGTCTGCGAGGGGCTTTCCCTGAGGCGGTCGAGCGATTGGCGCATCAATTGCCCTCCAGCCGATTTTCGAACAGCGACGAGCGGCGGCCGCGCAGCACGATGTCGAACTTGTAGGCGAGCGCGTCCATCGGGACCGTCGCCTGCTTGTCGAGGATGGCCGTCAGCGCCTCGATGGCCGCCTTGTCGGCGATGCCGCGCACGATCGGGCATTTCCAGATCAGCGGATCGCCCTCGAAATACATCTGCGTGATCAGCCGCTGCGCGAAGCCGTGGCCGAAAACCGAGAAATGGATGTGCGCCGGGCGCCAGTCATTGGGACCGTTGGGCCACGGGTAAGGCCCGGGCTTGACAGTGCGGAAGGCATAGCCACCATCGTCGCCTGTGATGGTGCGGCCGCAGCCACCGAAATTCGGGTCGAGCGGCGCCAGATAGCCGTCCTTCTTGTGGCGGTAGCGGCCGCCGGCATTGGCCTGCCAGAATTCGATGAGCACGCCGGGAACGCCAACACCGCGTTCGTCGAGCACACGCCCATGGACGATGATGCGCTCGCCGATGGCGCTCTCGCCCGGCCTGGCGAAATTATGGATCAGGTCGTTGTCGAGTTCACCGAGCATGGCATGGCCGAAGACTGGTCCGGCTATTTCCGACAGCGTGTTGTCGAAGGACAAAAGCGCCTTTTGCGGCGAGCGCAGCACCGAACTCTTATAGCCCGGCGTCAGCGCCGGCGGATGCCATGTCCGGTCGCGCTGGAAGAAGGCGCCGGACTCAGGTCTCCGGTTCGAGCCGGACTCAGAGGGCATTGTCGGCTCCGTCCATTTCCGAAAACACGTCCTTGGCTATTCTGAAGGCACGGTTGGCGGCCGGCACGCCGGCATAAATGGCGACATGCAGGAACGCCTCGCAGATATCGTCGCGCGTCGCACCCGTGTTGGCGGTGGCGCGCACATGCAGGGCGACCTCCTCATCATGGCCGAGTGCCGCCAGCAGCGCCAGCGTGACGATCGAGCGCTCGCGCTTGCTGAGGCCCGGCCGGGCCCACACAGTCCCCCAGGCTGCCTCGGTGATCAGTTCCTGGAACGGCTGATCGAAATCGGTGGCGGCGACCTCAGCCCGATCGACATGCCGATCGCCGAGCACCGCGCGCCGCACCACGAGGCCAGTGCGATATCGGGCTGCGTTGCCGGGGACTTCATCCATGGTTTTCTGCTCCAGGGGCAAGCGATGCGACAAAATCGCGGATCAGCGCGGTGAGCGCTTCAGGCTGTTCGACGCAGGGAATATGTCCGGCGTCACGGATGATCTCGAAACGCGAACCGGGGATCAGAGCGGCCAGCGAGCGGACGAGAGCGGGAGGCGTCGAGCCGTCCTGGTCACCGACGACACAGAGTGTCGGCACCTCGATGCGGCGTGCCGCGTCAGTAAAATCGGCGTTGCGGATAGCAACGCAGGTTCCCACGTAGCCGGCAAGTGCTTGCCGGGTCATCATGTTCCAATAGCCATCCAGTTCGGCCACCCGTGAGGTGTGGAAGGCGGAAGTGAACCACACTTTGAGCACGCCATCGGCAATGGCCTGGATGCCCTTGCGTTCGACGACCGCGATGCGGGTGTTCCAGCTCTCATTTGTGCCGATCTTGTGGGCCGTGTCGCACAGGATCATGGCCTCGACGATCCCCGGGCGCCTGGCGTAGAGCCCTTGCGCGATCATGCCGCCGACCGAAAGGCCGCACAGCACGACCTTCTTCAAGCCGAAATGATCGATGAGCCCCGAGAGATCGTCGACATGATCGTCGATCGACTTGATCTCGCCTATGTCGGACAGCCCGTGGCCGCGCTTGTCATAGACCAGCAAGGACATTTCCCCATCGAGCGCCGAGACAATGTCGTCCCAGATGCGGAAGTCGGTGCCCAGCGAATTGATGAATATGATCGCGCGCGCATTGCCGGTCGCCTTGAGGTGGCGATGGTGCAGCGTGATGCCGCCGATGGTGACGAATGACACGATTTCGATCCTCCACCTCCCACATTGCACAAGGCATTTGGTTCGGTAAAATGATATTTTGCGCCATTTCATTAACTCAGGGGTTATTAAATCCATGGCCGAGAGCCGCATCCGCTTCCGTCACCTGCAGGCCTTCCTGGAGGTTGCGCGGCAGGGCAGCGTGGCCCGCGCCGCCGATTTCCTGCATGTCAGCGCGCCGGCGGTGACCAAGACGTTGCGTGAACTGGAAGAGGCGCTCGGTGTCGCCGTTGTCGAGCGTGACGGGCGCGGTATCCGGGTCACAAGGCTTGGTGAGATCTTCCTCAGCCATGCCGGTTCTGCGATCACCGCGTTGAAGCGCGGCGTCGATTCCGTTCGCCAGGACGGCGCAATCAACCGCCATCCGATCCGCATCGGCGCTCTGCCGACCGTGTCGGCAAAGGTCATGCCCAAGGCCATGAGCCTGTTCCTCGGAGAAAACACCGGCGCGGCGATCAAGATCGTCACTGGCGAGAACGCGGTGCTGCTCGAGCAATTGCGTACCGGCGCGCTCGATCTTGTCGTCGGACGGCTGGCAGCGCCCGAAAACATGACCGGCTTCTTCTTCGAGCATCTTTATTCCGAACAGGTGCTGTTCGTGGTGCGCGCCGGGCATCCACTGCTGGAACCGGGAGCGGATATCTTCGCCAGGCTCGACGAATTCCCGGTGCTGATGCCGACCCGGGAATCCGTCATCCGCCCCTTCGTCGATCGCCTGTTCATCACCAACGGCATGACCGCGCCGGCGACCGAGATCGAAACCGTCTCGGATTCGTTTGGCCGCTCCTTCATGCGGCAGAGCAATGCGGTGTGGATCATTTCGGCCGGCGTGGTTGCCAACGAGATCGCCAGCGGCGCCTTCGTCGCCCTGCCGGTCGACACCGAGGAAACCAAGGGACCGGTCGGCCTGACGATGCGCACCGATACGGCGCCATCGCCGGCCTTCACCATCCTGCTGCAGACCATTCGCGAGGCGGCAAGGCCGGGCAAGTGAGGCGTCGGACCGTTCGGACCGATCCCCGCGTTCTTCGGAAATCCCCTAACCCCAGGGTTAATGAAACACCGCAAAATATCATTTTACCGAACCAAAACGCTGGTGCACTGTGCCGATGGAGGAGCACAAAGGGAGGAATGCATGACCTACGCTAACGGTAGCAGATCCAGTATTCGTGGCGTGTCGCGGCGCCAGTTCATTGCCACCTCGATCGCCGGCGGCGCGGCGCTCGCGCTCGGTGGCGGCAAGGCCTTCGCCCAGGCGGCCGGCACGCTCAAGGTCGGCTTCGTCAGCCCGCGCACGGGGCCGCTGGCCGGCTTCGGCCAGACCGACGGTTATGTGCTCGACCTCGCCCGCAAGGCGCTGGCCGGCGGCCTCGATATCGGCGGCAAGAAATACAGCGTCGAAATCCTGGACCAGGACACGCAGTCGGACCCGTCACGCGCGGGCCAACTCGCCAAGGACCTGATCAACAACCAGGCCATCGACCTGATGCTGGCGGTGTCGACGCCCGAGGTGATCAACCCGGTCGCCGACGCCTGCGAGGCCGCGGGGGTGCCCTGCCTGTCGACCGTCATGCCGTGGGAGGCCTGGTATTTCGGCCGCGGCGCCAAGCCCGGCGCGCCCTCGCCGTTCAAATGGACCTATCATTTCGGCTTCGGTGTCGGCGAGTTCTTCAAGACCTACATCTCGCAATGGAACCTGATCGAGACCAACAAGAAGGTCGGCGTCATGTATCCCAACGACGCCGACGGCAACGCCATCCGCGCCAATCTGGCGCCGCTGCTTGCCAAGCAAGGTTTCACCATCGTCGATCCCGGCGCCTACGAGACCGGCACCACCGACTATTCCTCGCAGATCGCGCTGTTCAAGCAGGAAGGCGTCGAGATCTTCAATTCCTTCCCGATCCCGCCGGACTTTGCCGCCTTCTGGCGCCAGGCGGCACAGCAGGGGCTGATCAAGCAGATCAAGATCGCCCAGGTCGCCAAGACCGGCCTGTTCCCGTCTGACATCGAGGCGCTCGGCGACCTCGGCATGAAGATTTCGAGCGCCGCCTACTGGCACAAGGCTTTCCCCTACAAGTCGCCGCTTACCGGTGTTTCGGGCACCGAACTCGCCGACGGCTATGAGGCGGCGAGCGGCAAGCAGTGGACGCAGCAGCTCGGCGCCTCGATGTCGTTGCTCGACGCCGGCTTCGAAGCGCTGAAGGCCAGCTCCGACGCCAAGGACAAGGCGGCGGTGGCCAAGGCGCTGAGCACGCTGAAGACCGAGACCATGATCGGCAAGGTCGATTTCACCAGCGGCCCTGTCGCCAATGTCTCGCCCGGTCCGATCATCGGCACGCAGTGGGTGGCTGCCAAGGAAGGCAGCAAATTCCCGCTCGACTATGTCGTGACCGAGAACGCCACCGATCCGAAGGTGCCCGTCGAAGCCAAACTTCAGCCTTACAACGGCTGATGGACCGCTGACGAGGATCGCCTGGTGACCCATCCGCAACAACAGGCTGTTCTGACCGCTGCCGGCATCCATAAGCGCTTCGGCGCGCTTGTGGTGCTGGATGCGGTCGACTTCGCTATGGCGGCCGAAGAGGCGGTGGGTATTGTCGGCCCGAACGGCGCCGGCAAAACGACACTGCTCAGCGTGCTTTCCGGCGCCTTTCCACCGAGTGCGGGCACGGTCGGCTTCAAGGGCGGCGACGTGACGCCGCTGTCGGCGACGCAGCGTTGCCGGCTCGGTCTGGTGCGCACGCACCAGGTGCCCAAACCATTCAACTTCATGACCACCTTCGAGAATGTCTTCGTCGCGGCCTCGCACGGCGCCGGCCTCGGCCGCGACGAGGCCTATGAGGAAGCCCTCGGTTCGCTGAAACTGTGCGGCATGCTGGGTGTTGCCAACCGCCGCGCCGAGACGCTCGGACTGCTCGACCGCAAGCGGCTGGAGCTGGCGCGCGCGCTGGCGGCAAGGCCGACGCTGCTGCTGCTCGACGAGATCGGCGGCGGCCTGACCGACGGCGAAGCCGGCGAGCTTGTCGCCACGATCAAGGAATTGCGCCGCCGCAAGATCGGCATCGTCTGGATCGAGCACATCGTCCACATCCTGCTGCAAGTGGCCGAACGGCTGATCTGCATGGATGCGGGAAAAATCATCGCCGACGGTGAGCCGCAAGCCGTCATGGCCGATCCGGAGGTCGTGCGCGCCTATCTCGGCGGAGGCCCGAAATGAGCCTGCTGTCGGTTGAGGATCTCGTTGTCCGCCACGGCCTGCTGCAGGCGGTGCGCGGCGTCAGCTTCAGCATCGAACGCGGCGAGACGCTGGCGTTGGTCGGCGCTAACGGCGCCGGCAAGACGACGCTGCTCAGGGCAATTGCCGGCGCGCACCAGCCGGCGGCCGGCCGCGTGCTGCTGGACGGCGCCGATCTTACCAACGTGCCGTCGCACAGGCGCGTCGGCATGGGCATCGCGCTGGTGCCGGAAGGGCGAAAGCTCTTCGTGCAGATGACGGTCGAGGAGAACCTTCTGCTCGGCAGAACCGCCGGCCGGCCGGGCGAGTGGAGCGTCGACAGAGTGCTCGACATGTTCCCCAATCTGAAACCCCGCCGCCATGCCAAGACGGGCCATCTCTCAGGCGGCGAGCAGCAGGCGACGGCGATCGGCCGGGCGCTGATGAGCAATCCGGAAGTGCTTTTGCTCGACGAGGTTTCGCTTGGCCTGTCGCCGCTGATCGTCGACCGTGTCTACGCGGCCCTCCAGGGGCTGATCGCTTCCGGCACGACCATCATCCTGGTCGAGCAGGACCTCAACCGCGCGCTCGCTGTCTCCGACAGGGTGATCTGCATGCTCGAAGGGCGTGTGGCGCTGGAAGGGCCGAGCAAGGCGGTTTCGCGCGACCAGGTGACGAAAGCCTATTTCGGCCTGCACCGGAAAAGTCCCGGGAGCGTTCCGGCATGAGCAACCAGATCATTCAGGGCATCCTGCTCGGCGGCTACTACGCGCTAATCGCCTGCGGCCTGTCCTTCATGTTCTCGGTGATGCGCATCATCAACCTCGCCCATGGCAGCCTTGCCGTGTTCGCGGCCTTTGCGCTGTGGTGGCTGGCCTCGCGGTTCCATATCCCGCCGTTTGTCGGCCTGCTGATCGTGCTGCCGCTGATGGCGGCGATCGGCTGGGCGCTGCAGCGTTTCCTGCTCGAACGCAGCGCGCGTGGCGGTGCGCTGCTGCCGATCCTGACCACGTTTGGCCTGGCCATCGTCATCGACAACATGCTGTTCGAGCAGTTCGGCGCCGACACGCGTTCGCTGGCACCCTATATCGGCAGCCTGTCCTATGATTCCTGGGAGTGGCCGGGCAGCATCTATGTCGGCAAGCTGGCCGTGATCATGTTCGCCACCGCCGTGATCCTGCTGGGAGGGCTGCAGCTGTTCCTCACCCGCACCCGGCTTGGCCGCTCGATCCGCGCCACTTCGGAAGACCCTGATACGGCCGGCCTGGTCGGCGTCGATGCGCGTCGCGCCAATGCCATCGCCGCTTCCATCGCCATGGTCACGGTTGGTCTTGCCGGCGCCTTTCTCGGCATGCGCGCCACCTTCGATCCCTATGCCGGCGCGCCGCAACTGCTGTTCGCTTTCGAAGCCGCTGTGATCGGCGGTGCCGGTTCGCTGTGGGGAACGCTGGTCGGTGGCATCGTGCTGGCGCTTGCGCAGACACTCGGCGCGCAAGTGCACCCGCAAGGCTTTCTGATCGGCGGCCATGCCGTGTTCCTCGTCGTGCTGTTCGTGCGGCTGTCTACATCCGGCCTCGGCCTGCGCGGCCTGCTGCGCCTGCCTTCCCGGAGCGCATCATGAGTGCGGTTTCGTCCTCGCCGGTCATCGAGCGCGGCACGGCGACGTCGCGGATCGCGGCGATTGCGGTCGCCGTCATCATCGCGCTGCTCGCTATTGCGCCGCAGTTCCTCTCGGCGGGCGCGGTCGACCGCATGACGGCATTGTTCATCTATGTGATCCTAGCGGCGATGTGGAACGCTCTGGCCGGCTTCGGCGGCCTGGTTTCGGTCGGCCAGCAGGTGTTCTTCGGGCTCGGCGCCTATTTCGCCATCCGGCTGGCCGATGCCGGCCTCAACCCTTTCGCCTCGCTTTTCGTTTCAGCGATCGTTGTCGGCGTTGTCTCCTGGCCGCTCTCGTTGTTCATGCTGCGGCTGCGGAACGGCGAGTTCGCCATCGGCATGTGGGTGATCGCGGCGCTGACGCATCTCCTGGTCAATCTCGACCGGCTGGTGCAAGGCGAAACCGGCACGTCGCTGATCTCGCTCAACGTCTACGATGCCGGTACAAGGCGGGTGGCGATCTACTGGCTGGCGCTGGCCTCGATGACCGCGCTGCTCGCCATCCTGTTCGGCCTGCTGCGCGGCAGCACGGGTGCGGCAATCCGCGCCATCCGCGACAATGAGGATGCCGCAGCCTCGGTCGGTGTGCGCGTCACCGGCACCAAGCGGCTTTTGTTTGTGCTTGCCGCCTTCGGCATCGGCGTTGCCGGGGCGCTGTGGCTGGCGACCTCCATCACCTTCCAGCCGAAAACCTACTTCAACGTCCAGTGGACCGCCTACATGATCTTCATGGTGCTGGTCGGCGGCATCGGCACGTTCGAGGGCGCCATCCTCGGCGCGCTGGTGTTCTTCCTCATCGAGACCTGGTTCGGCGGCACCGGCGTCTGGTACCTCGTCGGGCTCGGCGCCACGGCCGTGCTGTTCTCGCTGTTCCTGCCGCGCGGCCTTTGGGGAACGATCGAGGAGCGTTTTGGGCTGCGCCTGCTGCCGGTTGGCTACCGCGTCAGGCTTCCGGCAACCGCTGTCGACGGCGACGCGACGCCACAACAATCCACGATATCTCGGGAGAAGGCATGACCATGCTTTTCGGCAAGACGATCCTCATCACCGGCGTCGCCTCCGGCATCGGCGCGCGCACAGCCGAACTTGCCGGCCAGCTTGGCGCCGATGTCATCGGCGTCGATGTGCGCGAGCCGGCGGCAGCGGTGGGCAGTTTCGTCAAGGCCGACATATCATCGAAGACAGGCGTCGACGAACTGGTCGCGCGACTGCCGCAGCGCATCGACGCGCTCTGCAATGTCGCCGGCCTCTCCGGCAACACCGGCGCGGCGTCGACGCTGGCCGTCAACTTCTTTGGCCTGCGCGCACTGTCCGAAGCCGTCGCGCCAAAAATTCGCGAAGGCGGCGCCATCGTCAACGTCGCCTCGATCGCCGGCTATGGCTGGCGCGCCAATCTCAACCGTGCGGCCTCGATGGTCGGCATCGAGGGTTTCCCGGATGTCGCCAAGATCGTCGCCGACCATGCGGTCAAGAACGAGGAAGGTTATCCCGTCTCGAAGGAACTGCTCCTGCTGTGGACCTTCCGCGCGGCGCATCAGGATCTGTTCAAGAACCGTGGCATCCGCGTCAATGCGGTGAGCCCGGGACCGGTCGAGACGCCGATCCTGAAACAATTCCGCACCGTGCTTGGCGATGCCCGCGTCGACAGCGACATAGCCAGGGTCGGACGAGCGGGCGCATCGGCCGATATAGCGCCTGTCGTGCTGTTCCTGTGTTCGGACGGCGCGCGCTGGGTCAACGGCGCCAATGTGCCGGTCGACGGCGGCCTCGAAGCATCGATCAACGCCGAAGTGCTCGGCTTTTAATCACGAAGCTCCACCGGAGCGAGGGAGACAATCATGGATATCGGACTTCTGATCGACGGCGACAAAAGGGATGCGTCCGGCGCGGCCGCCTACGAGCGCATGGACCCGTTCACCGGCAAGCTGGCGACGCGCGCCGCAGCAGCCAGCGTTGCCGACGCCAACGCGGCTGTGGAAGCCGCGGCCGCCGCCTTTGCGACCTGGTCGAAGACCGGGCCTGGTGAGCGCCGCGCCTTGCTGTCCAGGGCGGCCGACGTGATGGCCTCCAAGGTCGGCGAATTCACCCGGCTGATGATGGAAGAGACCGGCGCCACCGGTCCCTGGGCCGGCTTCAATGTCATGCTGGCGGCCAACATGCTTCGCGAGGCGGCGGCGATGACGACGCAGATTTCGGGCGAGATCATTCCTTCCGACAAGCCGGGGACGCTCGCCATGGCGATCCGCCAACCGGCCGGTGTGTGCCTCGGCATCGCGCCATGGAACGCGCCGGTCATTCTCGGCACCCGCGCCATCGCCATGCCGCTCGCATGCGGCAACACGGTGGTGCTGAAGGCCTCGGAAATGTGCCCCGGCACACACCGGTTGATCGGTCAGGTTCTGGTCGAGGCCGGCCTGCCCAAGGGCGTCATCAATGTCGTCACCAACGACCCCAGGGATGCCGCTGCAATCGTCGAGGGGCTGGTCGGGCATCCCTCGGTCAAGCGCGTCAACTTCACCGGCTCGACCAAGGTCGGGCGCATCATCGCCGAGCTTGCCGGGCGGCATCTGAAGCCGGCGCTGCTCGAACTCGGCGGCAAGGCACCGCTGCTGGTTCTGGACGACGCCGACATCGATGCAGCGGTCAATGCGGCGACCTTCGGCGCCTTCATGCATCAGGGCCAGATCTGCATGTCGACCGAGCGGCTGATCGTCGACGAGAGGATCGCCGACGAATTCGTTTCCAAGCTCGCCGTCCGCGCGTCGGGCCTGCCGGCCGGCGATCCGCGCGGCCATGTCGTGCTGGGCTCGCTGATCAGCAGCCAGGCGGCCGACAAGATGGAGGAGCTTGTCGCTGACGCCGTCGCCAAGGGCGCCAAGCTTGTCGCCGGTGGCAAGCGCACCGGCACGGTTGTCGAGGCAACGCTGCTCGACCATGTCACCCCGGCGATGCGCGTCTATGCCGAAGAATCCTTCGGGCCGGTCAAGCCGGTCATCCGGGTGAAGGGCGAGGACGAGGCGGTGCGTGTCGCCAACGACACCGAGTATGGCCTGTCGTCAGCCGTGTTCAGCCGCGACATCAAGCGCGCCATGGCGGTCGCCGCGCGCATCGAAGCCGGCATCTGCCACATCAACGGCCCGACCGTCGGCGACGAGGCGCAGATGCCGTTCGGCGGCGTCAAGGGCTCGGGCTATGGCCGCTTCGGCGGCAAGGCCTCGATCGCCGAGTTCACCGATCTGCGCTGGGTGACGATCGAGGATCCCGGCCAGCACTATCCGTTCTAGCCGGCCTCGTCTCGCGGTCGGCAATGAAGATCAACCGGCCAGGGACGGCGTGAAGCGAACGCTGGCGGATCGCATCAGACCGGGCGCCAGTACGATGCAGCCAGTGTCGATGCGGCCGCCCGTGCGGTTGAAGGCATCGGTGATATTGCTGACCGGCTCGGCGCAAAAGAACGGCTCGCCGGGCGGCGTGTAGAGGACAAGGAAATCGAGCGGCGCCTCGGCCTCGATGTCCAGTCGCCGTCCGTGTTCGGGCCAGGAGATCCGGGCGCGGCGCGCCCATCCGGTGAAAACCGTGTCGAAGTCCACTTCCGATACGTCAAAACCGATGGACGGGTCGGCTCCTACCGGCGGCAGGACATGCCGGACGGGCAGGACCTCCGTGTCCGTCTCCCACATGCCGGACACCGGCGCCTGGACATGCGCCCACGGCGTCGACGGGAAATAGGGATGGAGGCCGAAGCCAGCCGGCATCGGTGCGTCCGACAGGTTGCGTACCTTGATGGTCACGCAAAGCCTGCCGTCAGCCAGCGTTATCTCTTGCTCGGCTTCATAGCTCCATGGCCAGGAATTGGCGGCGTGGCGATAGCGCAGGACGATCGTGCCGGCTTCATGCCTGACGACCACCCAAGGCCGGCGCCAGCCATGGCCATGTTCATGATGAGGATCGTCGGCAGTCGTCGGAAGCCGGATGGTGCGTCCCGCGAACTCGAACCGGCCGCCCCTTATGCGATTGGAATATGGAACGAGCGGGAAGCAGGCCATGACGCCGGCATCGCGGCTACTGATCGCCGCCGGATCTGCCGGGCGCAGCCAATCCACCACGGCGCCATCTTGCCACCATCGATACGACGCCAGCGCACCGCCGGCGGCCGGAGCAATGTCGACCGTCGCGATGCCATCGCTGATCGAGACCAGTTCCGTGTGCTGCGCGGCAACCGCAGCGAAATTCTTTGTCATCGGCGCTCCCCCGTCCCTTGACTCCGATCGCCATGGCGATAAGACATATCATATGAATAGTATGAAGAATAAGAAATCTTTTAGCACGGCACGGACGTCGCGGGTTGCCGTGGCGGTTTCCAGCGGCTCCACCGCACTGCACGCGACCGTTGTCGAGCAGATCGGCCTGCGCATCGTGCAGGGCGACTTCCTGCCCGGCGAGGCGCTGCCCAATGCCGACGATTCCAGCGAGATGCTGGGGGTCAGCCGCACGGTGCTGCGCGAGGCGATCAAGGTGCTGGCCGGCAAGGGGCTGGTCGAATCGCGGCCGAAGACCGGCACACGGGTGCGCCCACGCGCCGACTGGAATTTCCTTGATCCGGACGTCCTGTCATGGCGCTACGCCGGCGGTGTCAGCGCCGACGATGTGCGGGCGCTGTTCGAGCTGCGCCGTGCCATCGAGCCAATGTCGGCAGCACTTGCGGCCCAGCGCGCCACGCCTGCCCAGATCGCCGAGATCCATGCGGCACTGGCCGAGATGGAAGCGGTGAGCGACGATGGCGACCGCTTCGCCAAGCCCGATCTGGTGTTCCACCAGACCATCCTGCGCATGACCGGCAACGAGCTGATCGGCTCGCTGGCGGCACTCGTCGAAACCGCACTGGTGATGAGCTTTCGCCTCTCCAACGACAATCCGGAAGGCCAGCGCCATTCCTTGCCGCTGCATCGCGAGGTGGCCGAGAAGATCGCCGCCGGTGACGCCGCCGGCGCGCAAAAGGCACTGCTGGTTCTCATCGACAATGCCGAGGATGACGTGCGCCGCAGCGTCGAGAACCGCAACAGACGCCGCAAGGATCGAGGCCAGCAATCGTGACCGACACCAAACGCAAACTGCGGTCCGAAGGCTGGTTCGGCGGTGAAGGCAAGAACGCCTTCATGCACCGCAGCTGGATGAAGAACCAGGGCATCCCGGCCGATGCTTTCGACGGCCGCCCGGTGATCGGCATCTGCAACACCTGGTCGGAGCTGACGCCGTGCAATGCGCATCTGCGGGCGCTGGCCGATCACGTCAAGCGCGGCGTCTACGAGGCCGGCGGCCTGCCGCTCGAATTCCCTGTCATGTCGCTCGGCGAGAGCAACATGCGCCCCACTGCCATGCTGTTTCGCAATCTGGTCAGCATGGATGTCGAGGAATCCATCCGCGGTAACCCCATCGACGGCGTCATCCTGCTGGTGGGCTGCGACAAGACCACGCCAGCGCTCTTGATGGGGGCCGCCTCTTGCAATTTACCGACCATCACCGTTTCCGGCGGGCCAATGCTCAACGGCAAGTTCCGGGGGCAGGATATCGGCTCGGGTACGCATGTCTGGAAATTCGCAGAGGAAGTGAAGGCCGGCCGCATGCCGGTCGCCGACTTCCTCGCCGCGGAACAGGGCCAGAGCCGGTCGGCCGGCAGTTGCATGACCATGGGCACGGCTTCGACCATGGCCAGCATGGTTGAAGCGCTCGGCATCGGCATGCCGGACAACGCCGCGATCCCGGCCGTGGATTCGCGCCGTGGCGTGCTCGCCCAGCTGGCCGGACGCCAGATCGTCGACCTAGTCCGCAGGGACGTGAAAATTTCGGACATTCTTACAAGGCAAGCGTTCGAGAACGCCATTCGCGTCAATGGCGCGATCGGCGGCTCGACCAATGCGGTGCTGCATCTGATCGCCATCGCGAACCGGGTCGGTGTCGATCTCAGCCTCGAAGACTGGGACCGCCTTGGCCGCGACGTTCCAACCATTGTCGACCTGATGCCGTCGGGCCGGTTCCTGATGGAAGATTTCTACTATGCCGGGGGGCTGGCTGCGGTCATGGCGTCGCTTGATGAAGTGGGGCTTCTTCATCGCGACGTCATGACCGTCAGCGACAAGACGATCGGCGAGTTGATCGACGGCGCGCCCAACTACAACCGCGAGGTCATCAGGCCGCTGAGCGAACCGTTGACCGACCAAGGCGGCATCTCGATCCTGCGCGGCAATCTGGCGCCCAATGGCGCGGTCATCAAGCCGTCGGCGGCAACGCCCGAACTGATGCAGCATCGCGGCAAGGCGGTCGTGTTCGAGAACATCGAGCATTACTACGCCCGCATCGACGATCCGGAGCTGGATATCGACGCCTCCTCGGTGATGGTGTTGAAGAATTGCGGGCCACGCGGCTACCCCGGCATGGCCGAGGTCGGCAACATGCCTCTGCCGGCGAAGCTGCTCAAGCAGGGCGTCTCCGACATGGTGCGCATCTCGGATGCACGCATGAGCGGCACGGCCTATGGTACGGTGGTGCTGCATGTCGCGCCGGAGGCCGCGGCCGGTGGCGCGCTGGCCTTGGTACGCGACGGCGATCTCATCGAGCTCGATGTCGCCGGCCGCCGGTTGGAACTGCTGGTATCGGACGAGGAGCTGGCGATCCGCCGCCGCGACTGGAAGCCGCCGGCGCCGCCTGAAGGCGGCTATCAGAGCCTCTATGTCGAACGCGTGCTGCAGGCCGACAAGGGCTGCGATTTCGACTTTCTCGTCGGCCGGCGCGATGCCGGCATCCCCCGGCATTCCCATTAGAGAGGCGCGCGATGACGGATGAAATCGGCTACGCCATCTACCCGAGCCTCAAGGGCCGCAGCGTCTTCATAACCGGCGGCGGCAGCGGCATCGGCGAAAGCCTGGTGCGCCATTTCTGCGCGCAAGGCAGCCGCGTCGCCTTCGTCGATCTGGCGGAAGAGCCTTCCAGGCATCTGGTCGAGGCGATCGCGGCCGAAGGACACCCAGCGCCGCTGTATATTCCGTGCGATCTGCGCGATGTCGAGCAGCTGCAGGCGGCAACCGCGCAGGCAATGCAGCACAATGGCCCGATCCAGGTGCTGTGCAACAATGCCGGCAACGATGACCGCCATCAGACCAAGGACGTGACGGTCGCCTACTGGGACGACCGCATGGCGGTCAATCTGCGCCACCAGTTCTTCGCCGCGCAGGCGGTGCGACCGCAGATGAGCGCGCAGGGTGGTGGCTCGATCATCAATTTCGGCTCCATCACCTGGATGGTCGGCGATCCCGACTGTCCGGCCTATGTCACCGCGAAAGCCGCTGTCTACGGAATGACGCGGGCGCTGGCCCGCGAACTCGGCCCCGAGCGCATCCGAGTCAACTGCATGGTGCCGGGCTGGGTGATGACCGAGCGCCAGATGCGGCTGTGGCTCAATCCGGCCGGTGAACGCCAGATCGCGGAAAGGCAGTGCCTGCCCGACCGGCTGCAGCCCGCCGACATCGCGCGCATGGCGCTGTTCCTCGCCGCCGACGACAGCCGCATGTGCACGAGCCAGCAGTTCATCGTCGATGCGGGCTGGGTGTGACCGATACGGCTCCAAGGGAAGAAGGGTATTTCATGCGTCTTGTTCAGTACAGAATGCCGGATGGCAGCAGGCGGGTCGGCCGCGTCTCCGAAGACGGCAATCGCCTGCACCCGCTCGACAAGACTGGCAGCGTGCTGGAGCTCGCCGAAGCGGCGATCGCCGAGGACATGTCCATCGCGTCGCTGGTCGAGAAGCGCACGGGCACCACGACGGTCGACTACAACGAGCTGTTGCGCGATGGCCGCGTGCTGGCTCCCGTCGATCATCCTGAACCGGCGCGCTTCCTGGTTACCGGAACCGGCCTGACCCATACCGGAAGTGCCGCCGCGCGCAACCAGATGCATGTTCTGACCCATGGCGACGGTGCCGAGGAATCCAATTCCTTGAAGATCTTCCGTATGGGGCTGGAGGGCGGCAAGCCTGGCGCTGGCAAGATCGGCATCCAGCCCGAGTGGTTCTTCAAAGGCGTCGGCACCTGCGTTGTGCCGCCAGGTGCTGAGCTGCCGATGCCGGCATTCGCGAAAGCCGGGGCAGAGGAAGCCGAGATCGTCGGGCTTTATCTCAACGGCCCGGACGGCCATCCCTATCGCATCGGCTATGCGCTCGGAAACGAATATTCCGACCATGTGACGGAGGGCGAGAACTACCTCTACCTCGCCCATTCCAAGCTGCGCTCCTGTTCGATCGGACCCGAGCTGCTGATCGGCGACCTGCCCGAAGAAGTTCGGGGCCATTCCCGCATCCTGCGCGACGGCACTGTCATCTGGGAGCAGGAGTTCCTGTCGGGCGAAGCGCACATGTCACACTCGATCGCCAATCTCGAACATTTCCATTTCCGCTACCCGATGCACCGACGGGCGGGCGATCTGCACGCCTATTTCTTCGGCGCGGCGGTGATGAGCTACGCCTCCGGCATCAAGACGGCTTCCGGCGACGAGTATGAAATCCAGGCACAGGCATTCGGCAAGCCACTGCGCAACCGGATGGTGTCGGTGCCGGACGAGGGACTGGTCACCGTCACCCAGCTGTGACGGCAGAGGTCCGAAATCACGGTCCACCAGAACGACAATGGGAGATTAAAAATGGGACTGAAGAAAGCGTTTCTAAAACTAGCGACAATCGGGCTCGGCATCGGCCTGATGACATCGGCGGCCTTGGCCGCGAACCTTCGAGTACTGGCCTGGGACGGCTATGCCGACCCGGATTGGGTGAAGGATTTCACCGCGGCAACCGGCATCGGCGTCGATGTCGTCTTCATCGGCAGCGATGACGAGATCTGGGCCAAGATCAAGGGCAGCGAAGGCCAGGATTTCGATGTCTTCGCCGTCAACACCGCCCAGCTGCAGCGCTACATCAAGGCCGATCTGGTGTCGCCGATCGACATCACCAAGCTGTCGAACCAGAAGGAGGTGCTGCCGCGCTTCCGCGATCTATCGCAGGTCAGCGGCGACACCAAGGACGGCAAGGTCTACGGCATTCCGTTCTGCTTCGATTCCATCGGGCTGATCTACGACACGGACAAGGTCAAGCCGGCGCCGACCTCGATGTCGGTGCTGTGGGATCCGGCCTACAAGGGCAAGGTCCTGGCCTACGACAATGGCGAGCACAATTTCTCGTTCACCGCTCTGACGCTTGGCTACAAGGATCCGTTCAATCTCGACGCGGAGCAGATGGCGGCGGTCAAGGCCAAGCTGGTTGAGCTCAAGCGCAATGTGCTGAGTTTCTACACCACCGCCGACGAGGCGCAGCAGATCTACCAGAACAATGACGTTGCCCTGATCTGGGCCAATTATGGCCAGCAGCAGGTCAAGGCGCTGCAGAAGATCGGCGCCCATGTCGCCTACGTCAATCCGAGTGAAGGCGCTCTGGCCTGGCTCGACAATTGGGTGATCTCCAAGGGCGTGCGCGACAATGCGGCGGCCGAGAAATGGATCGACTTCATGCTGACGAAGAAGGTCAGCGGCGAGCTTTCCGAGCGTACCGGCTTCGGCAACACCGTGGTCGAGTCGAGCAGTGCCGGCAGCAACGACAAGCTGGTCTGGCTGAACAATGTCGAGGACCCGCTGAAGCGGTCGGACATGTGGAACGAGATCAAGGCGACGCCCTGATCCTTTCCGCAGCCCGACCTAGAAGGACCCGGCGGTCCGGACGTTCCGGACCGCCGCAGCGTATGCGAGAATAGTCTATGAGCCAGAACGCCGACCTGCTGACGCTGCGGTCCGTCTCGAAATCCTACGGCACGGTTCCCGTGCTGCACGACATCGACCTGTCTATCCGGGACGGCGAGTTCCTGACCGTTCTTGGACCGTCGGGCTCGGGCAAAACCACGGTCTTGCGGCTGATCGGCGGGCTGGAGCCACTGACCGCGGGCGAGATCCGCCTCGACGGCCAGGACATCAGCCGCATGCCGATCAACAAGCGGCCGTTCAACACCGTGTTCCAGGACTATGCGCTGTTTCCGCATATGACCGTTTCCGGCAATGTGGGCTATGGTCTCTCGGTGCGCCATGTCCAGCGCAAGGAGATTGCGCGCCGTGTCGCGGAAGCCCTGGAGCTGGTGCAACTCGGGCGCTTCGCCGACCGCTTTCCGGCACAGCTTTCCGGCGGCCAGCGCCAGCGCGTCGCGCTCGCCCGAGCGCTGATCTGCCAGCCGCGCCTGATCCTGCTTGACGAGCCGCTCGCCGCGCTCGACCTCGAACTACGCCGGCAGATGCAGGAGTTCCTGAAATCCATCCAGCGCGAGATCAAGACCACCTTCCTTTTCGTCACCCATGACCAGGAAGAAGCGATCGGCATGGCCGACCGGATCTGCGTCATGCAGGCCGGTCATATCCGCCAGCTCGGCACGCCGCACGAGCTTTACTACAAGCCGAATTGCGAGTTCGTGGCGCGCTTCTTCGGCGAGAACAATCTGGTGGCCGGAAAGCTCGGCCCCGTCCAGGGCGAGCAGCGGCCGATCGAGACCGCACTTGGGCGACTGATCTGTTCGATCAGCGACCAGCCGCATTTGAAGGCCGCGCCAGACGGCGCGAGCGCCTTCGCGGCGTTCCGGCCCGAGGCCTTGCATCTCGCGGACTCCACAGACGGCGACAACCGCTTTTCCGGCACCATCGCCGATCTGGCCTTTGCCGGCTCGTCGACCGTCGCCACGATCACGGCGGGTGCGGACATTGCCGCGCAGCGGCTGCGGCTGCGAACCCCAAGCCGGATCGACGGCAGCGCGCTGAGATCCGGCGAGACGGTTTCGCTTTCGTTTGCGCCGCATGAAGGCCATCTGGTGCTGGCATGAGCGCGGGCGTCACGACACAGCCCGCGGAAAGGCGTTTGTCGCTGCTGGTGACCGTGCTGGCTTTCGCCCTGCCGGTGATCTTCGTCCTGGTGCCGCTGGCGATCTTCCTGGTCTACAGTTTCTTCAGCGTCGACCAGGGTACGATCGTCTACGCGCCGACGCTCGGCAACTATGTCCGGTTCTTCACCGATCCCATCTTCCTGCCGGTGTTTTGGAACACCATCGTGCTGTGCGTGTCGGTCGCCGTCATCTGCATCCTGCTTGCCTATCCCGCTGCCTATTTCCTGACGACGCTGAGAGGGCGGTGGCGCTATGCCTTGCTGATGCTGCTTCTGGTGCCGCTGCTGATGAGCTACGTCATCAAGATCTACGCGATCCGCAGCATCCTCGGCCTCAACGGCTTCCTCAACAAGGCGCTGGTGGCGATTGGCATCCTGCAGCAGCCGTCGACGCTTTTCGTGTTCAACATGAACGCCATCCTGTTGACGCTGAGCCTGCTTTTGATCCCCTTCGCGATCCTGCCGATCTTCCTGTCGCTGGAGCGGATACCGCAGACCTTGCTGCGTGCCTCCGACGATCTTGGCGCGAGCGGCTTGCAGACGTTCCTGCGCATCACCTTGCCGCTCAGCCTGCCCGGCGTCGCCTCGGCGGCGAGCTTCGTCTTCGTGCTGGCGATCGGCGATTTCCTGACGCCGCAGATGGTCGGCGGGATCAGCGGCTTCACCTTCGGCCGCATCCTCTACAGCCAGTTCGGCACGGCCTATAATTGGCCATTCGGCGCGGCACTGTCGGTGGCGCTGGCGATCGTGGTGATCTGCGCCATCCTCATCGGCGAACGGTTCGGGCGCAGCCGGGGGACGTCGGTATGAACGCCCTGCCCCGACCCTCCACCATCTTCCTGGCCGTGATCACAACGCTGGTCGCGGTGCTGCTCTACAGCCCACTGTTCGTGCCGATCGTGTCGTCGTTCTTCACCATCTCGCATGGCGATGTCGACTGGTCGTCACCAACCCTCTCGACCTACCGAGCCCTGGCCGAAAACCACGACATCCTGGCAGCCTTGCGCACCACGCTGATCGTCGGCCTGTGCACCGTCGTGCTCTCGGTGGTCAGCGGCACGCTGCTGGCGCTCTATTATCACGGGCGCCGCTCGGGGCGCTCGATCCTGCAGTTCATCATCTTCCTGCCGTTCCTGATGCCGCCGATCATCAGCGGCCTCGCGCTGCTGATCTTCTTCCGCGAGATCGGCCTCGAACGTTCTCTGCTGACGGTCGTCATCGGCCATACGGTCTTCGTGCTGGCGATCGTCTATCGCACCGTGCTGATGCGGCTGCAGTCGATGAGCCGTACACTGGTCGAAGCGTCCTACGATCTCGGCGCCACCGGCTGGCAGACCTTCTGGCGCATCATCCTGCCGAATTTGTCGAGCGCCATGGTCGGCGGCGCAATCCTGGCCTTCGCGCTGTCGTTCGACGAGACGATGATCACCATCCTGGTCACCGGCACGCAAAGCACCCTGCCGGTCAGGCTGTGGGCGATGATGCGGCTTGGCTTCTCGCCCGACATCAATGCGCTGGTCGCCTTGATCCTGATGTTCACCGTGCTGCTCTGCGTGCTCGCCGCCCGTTTCCTGATCCCCAGGCAGATGGCGACGGAGCGGAGCTGAATTATCGAACACCCGTCATCGTGCGAAGGCAGCTGGATCGAGGTCGAAGACACGCCCCCGATTGAGGATGTTCTTCGGGTCGAGCGCCGTCTTCAGCCGCCGCATCGTGGCGATCTCGGCGTCGCTGCGCACCAGATGCAACCACTGCTTCTTGTCGAGACCGATGCCATGCTCGGCCGAAACGCCGCCGCCCGCCACCGCCACGCCGCTATAGACGATGCCGTAGGCCGCCGCCGGATCCACAGTGCGCACCTGGTAGTGCAGATTGCCATCGCCGAGATGGCCGAAGACATAGATGTCGGCGTCGGGGTCAAAGGCGCGGATCGCGGTCTCCGCTTCTTGCAGGAACGCCCCCATCCGTGCCAGCGGAATGCTGATGTCGACGCCGATCAGGCCTTTCATCGAAAACAGGACGCGATTGGCGTCCTCCCGCACGTCCCAGAGTGCCCGGAATTCACGCGGCGACTGCGAGACGACGACATCGTCGACCACGCCGTCCTCGACCGCTTGCATGAGAACTTCGGCGAAGCGCTCGCCGTCGCGCTCGGGCTCGCTGCCCTGGATTTCGGCCAGCACATAGACGGGCGAGCCCGCCGGCAATGGCGCCGGCATGGCCATGCTGGCAGCCATGACGTCATAGAGCGGCGCGAAGTTGACCTCATAGGCGGATAACAATGGCCCGAGCTTTTGCCGCAGCAGCCCGAGCAGGGCGATCGCCGCATCGAGCGAAGCGAGCGCGCAGAAGGCGTTCACCTCGGAGGCCGGCTTCGGATGCAGCCGGAGCGCGGCGCGGGTGACGACGCCGAGCGTCCCTTCCGCGCCGATGAAGAGCTGGCCGAGGTCGTAGCCGGAATTGTCCTTGGGCAGGCCCTTGAGCGAGGACAGCACGCTGCCATCGGCCAGCACAGCCTCCAGCCCCAGCACCTGCGCGCGGTACATGCCATAACGCAGCACGCGGATGCCGCCGGCATTGGTGGCGATGTTGCCGCCGACCGTGGCCGAGCCGCGCGCGCCGATATCGACGCCGAACATCAGCCCGGCACCGTCGGCCGCCTCCTGCACCGCTTGCAGCGTCGCGCCGGCTTCGGCGACGATACTGGAGGCTTGAGTGTCCGGCGCGGCGAGGCCGCTCATGCGCTCCAGCGACAGCACGATCTCCCCGGGCTGGACGCGTGTGCCACCGGCCAGCCCGGTGCGTCCGCCCTGGACGACGACCGGCTGGCCAAGAGCGTTGCAGCCAGCGAGCGCCGCCGCGACACCGATAGTATCGCGCGGACGCAGCACCACTTCGGGCAGCGCGCCAAGCTTGCCGTCGGGATCGTCGCGATAGCGCTGGTCGACATCGGAGCCTGCAAGCACGCCGCCCACGCCCAGCCGATCGCCAAGGGCGGAGAGAAGCCGTTGCGTTTCAGGCGACATAGGGCTCAGGCGCCGGCGTGGCGAAGCGCGTCGTCTGCGTCCCGCGACCGCATGGGCCGATGAGTATTTCCGTCCGCCACGCTCGCCATCCTTCAATTGCAGCCGGCCGATCCTATTCGGGATCGCCTGTCGTGCAAGCGATATCGGCTGCCCTGAGCGACACCGGCATCAATCACGGTAAGACGCGATTGATGCCGGCGGCAATTGTGTCTGCTTACTGAAGCTTGGCCTGTAGCGCGTTGACGTCATCGGTAGTCATTTCGCCATCGGTGGTCACCTTGCCATCGATGATCTTCCACAGCCGGAACGGGCCGGTGATGTCGCCGAATTTATCGAAGGCCACCGGACCGATGACGCCTTCGTAGCGGATCGGCTTGCCGTCCTTAATCAGGCCGAGCGCCTTGGCGAACTCCTCCTTACCGGCGAAGATCGGCGTGCCTGCCGGATCGACTGCCTTGTACATGGCATCCCTGATCTTGGCCGGATCCTCGGAGCCGGCAATGGCGATGGCCAGCCCGACGATGGCGCCGGCATCATAGGAACGATCGGCTGCCGGGTTGGAGGGTTCGATGCCGGAGAATGCCTTGTAGTTCTTGGTGAAGTACTCGGTCGATGCGGTCGGGCTGGTTCCCGACGACGTGCCGTAGGCGTCCTTCAGATAGTCGGCGCCGACGGACTCGATGAAGTCAGGACTGTTCATGCCGTCATTGAGCAGGAATTTCTGCACGCCGCCTTGCGAAATCCAGGTGCGGGCAACGGTCGCGCCGTCGACCGGCGTGCTGACCAGATAGAGGCCGTCCGGCTCGCCGGCCATCGCCGCCGTGACTTCCGAGGCATAGCTCGACTGCTTCTCGTTGTAAGGCGTGTCGGAGACGATGGTGCCGCCGAGCGCTTTGTAGGCGCGCGAGAATTCGGCCACCATGTTGACGCCGAAATCGTTGTTGACGTGGATGATCGACAGCTTCTTGAAGCCCTTGTCGATGGCGTATTTGGCGGCGGCCACACCTTGCAGCGCATCGGACGTGATGGTGCGGAAGAAGATGCCGTTGGTCTTGCCGTCGCGGCCGAGCGCGGTCAGCGTCGGCGAAGAGGATGCCGGCGATACCTGGACGATCTTGGCAGGTGCCGTGACAGAGGTCAGGATCGGGATCGACACCGACGAGATGATGCCGCCGATGATGACCGGCACCTTCTTGACCTGCACCAGCTGGGTCGCGGCGTCGACGGCGATGTTGCCCTGGCTCTGGCTGTCGCGCGTATCGGTCACCAGATCGCAGCCGCGCACGCCGCCGGCCTCGTTGATGTCGCGAAAAGCCATTTCGACCGACTTGGCGCCGGCCTGGCCATATTCGCCGGCCGGACCTGTCAGTTCCATGACGAGGCCGACGGTGATCTTGCAGTCGGCGGCCTGCGCGGCGCCCGCCAGCGTGACGAGAGCAAGCGCGGTGGTGAGGTGGAGTATCGTCTTTCTCATTGTTGTTCCCCTTTCGTTACTCGACACTAATTTGATCTCTGGAGCCTGTTCAGCGTTCCGGCACCTGCAGCCAGGTTTCATGCAGGTGTCGCCATTCGACGCCGTTGGGCGCCGATGAACTGATGGTGAAGACAGCGCTCGACTGACGGCGGCTGTGCTTGCCGCCGCGCAACTGCGCCTCGACGTAAAGGACGACGATGGAGTCCTCGGTTTGCCAACCGGGCCTGATATCCTCGATCGAAATGGCAAACCCGTCGTCGCATGTGGCGCGGCTTGAGCGGACATGATCAATCACAGCGTCACGGCCGAGGATCTGGCCGCTCGGTGCGATCATGGTCAAGCCTTCGCCCATGACGCCTTCGAAGCGCGTGAAGTCCACCGTGTCGGCTCGCGCGGCGACGAACCAGTCGACGAAGAAGCGATGCAGGCCGATAACCTCGGCGCTGGCCTGCGAAAACAGCGTCGGGTTGCTGGCGCTCATGTGCGGCCTGCGTTCAAATTGTAGTGCATGATCGAGCCGTGGCGGCCGTGACGGTCGCGCTCCAGCGTGTAGACGTCGCCGAGGGGACCTTGGCTTTGCGCGATCACAGCCGCTATTTTCGCCCGGTCATCGGCGTCGAGCGCGACATCCATAATGCCAGCATTGGCGAGCGCATGCGCCTGGTTACGGGCGCCGACGATGACGGCGGCGACTCGCGGCTGTTCCAGCACCCAGGCGCTGGCGATGGTGGCGATGTCGACGCCGTGGCGGTCGCCAACGGCCTTCAATGCCTGGAGCAATTGCTGGAACAGGTCCCAGCCGCCGAAATCATCGATGATCAGCTTGTATTTGACCAGCGAGCGGTTTTCGAGCGGCGTGGTGGGTTCGGCGACCCCAAGCCATTTGTCGCTGAGGAAGCCGCCGGCCACCGAACCATAGCAGAGGAAGCTGACGCCATTTTTCGCGGCAAGCTCGGCGAGGCTGTGTGCCGGCCGCTGATCGAGCACTGAATATTGCAGTTGCTGGCTGACCAGCGGAATGCCGGCGGCGAGGATTTCGGCCAGCCGCGGCGTGTCGAAATTGGTGGTGCCGAGATTGCGCACCTTGCCCTCGCGCCGAAGCTCGTCGAGCCAGCCCATCGCCTCGACATAGCGAGGCTGGTCATAGTCCCACCAGTGGAACTGCACGAGATCGAGCCGCTCGGTCTTCAGCCTGCGCAGCGACTGCTCGACGATGCCCCTGATATAGTCGCGGCTGATCGTGGCCAGCCGTTCAAGGTCGGGCACCAGCTTTGTGTGCACCTTCATTCTTGCGGCAACGTCGAGGCCGCGCTCGCTAGCCAGCCGCAGGCGCGCGGCGCCGATCAGTTCCTCGACGCCGGTGTAGATGTCGGCGCAATCATAGGTCCAGATGCCGGCATCGAAAGTGGCGATCAGATCGGTCACCGCTTGGCTGCGGTCGATGGCGCCATGGCCGCCGGCAAGCTGCCAGCCGCCGCGAATGACGCGCGAGATGGTGTAGCCGGGGCCGAGTTCGAAAGTCTTGGCAGTCATCCCTTGTCATTCTCCTTCGGCAGCGGCACGGCCGTGGTCTGCGCATGGCTGAACCGCCGTTTGCCGGTCCTGACGATCCTGAGCCGGCTGGCGCAATTGGGATCGGGACAGGCGATCTCGGCGTCCGAGGTCATCCAGTCATTGGCGTCGGTCGGACGCTGCTTTGCCGCCAGTAGCGGCAACACGGCGGCGAGCGAATAGATCGAAAAGCCCTGCCCCGCCGGCAGGCACAGCATCTCGCCCTTGAGTTCGAAATAATCGCCTGCCTTGGCGCCGCAATAGATCGGCTTGCCCTCGGGGATGACCGCCTCGACGCGAAGGTCGAAGAGCTCGAAACTGTCGTCGGCCATGTCAGGCCTCCACCAGGCTGAAGGTGACGTCGCAGGCGCCGTTGCGGCGAATGACGCCACATGAGGCGGCGAATTGGTCGCGCTCTTCAGCGCGTACCTGCGCCACCACGCTGCCGGCCAGCCAGCCGATCGGGAACAGAAGCCGCGCGCCCTGCCCGTAGTAGAGGCCGATGTCGAAAATGGCATTGGGGTTGCCGCCCCACATGCGCGGGGGCACGTAGGACAGCACGATGTCGCCAGGCTGCGGCGTCAGCGTCGCGTTCTCCGCCGGTAGAGGCCTGGCGTAGGCCTGGCCATCGAGATCAGCTGATGGAACCGGGCAGGAAATCTCAGGTCCCGTCCACATCGCATGGATGCCGGGGACGACGCGTGGCGTGGCGAGGTACGCCTGGAGAAAGGCAGCGTTTTCCGGCGCCTTTTCGGGCAGCAGCAGCGCCGTCACGGAAAGCTTCGAGCGCGGTTCGGTGATCTTGAAGGCCGGCTTGTTCATGTCTGGTCTTTCGCGGCGGCGGATTGAAGCTTGTCGCGCAGGAAGGCAAAAGGCCGGCTGATATCGGCCACCAGCGCCTCGCGCGCCGCTTGCGCATCCTGCTTGGCGAGCGCCGCGACGATGCGGCGGTGATAGTGCGCGGTGTCGACCTCGCCTGCGTCGGAAAAGGCATAGATGGCGACGCGGATGCAGGGGCCCGATTGCAGCCAAAGGCTTTCGATCATCGGGATCAGCACGGCCGAGCCGCAGCAGCGGTAGATCTCGAAATGGAAGCTCTGGTTGAGCGTCGCTTCGCGGTCGATATCCTTCTTGTGCTTCAGCGCCCGCATCTCATCCCACTCGCCGAGCATGGCTTCAATCGAAGCGATCTGGCGCGGGCTCATGCGCGTGGCGGCAAGCGCGATCGCTTCGCCTTCGATGAGTGAGCGGGCACGCAAAAGATCGTCGATACGTTCCAGCGTGATCGGCGGCACGCGCACCGAGCGGTTGGGCAGCGCCTCCAGCGCCTTTTCGGTGATCAGCCGGCCGAGCGCTTCACGCACCGGCATGGTCGAGGTGACCAGCGCATCGGCAAGGCCGCGGATGGTCAGCACCTGGTTCGGCTCGAACAGGCCGCCGATCAAGGCGCGGCGCAATTCGGAATAGACGCGATCCTGCACGGTCTCGCGGCCGACCGGCGTAAGCTGGGCTGCGATTGTTTCGTTGGTTCGCTCGATGGCAGCCTTCTGCATTCCCGGCTTGTGCCCCGTTTTCGGCTTGCGGATGAAATTAAAGCCGAATAGCGTGATCAAAGCAAGTGTGATCACAAATCAATAATCAGGAGATGGCGATGACCGTCTTCGGCCAGAGGGTTTGATGAGCGAGGCAACCGAACGGCAGGGGAAGGAGACCCGTGCGCCGGTTCTGACGGTGAGACATGTCGTCAGGCGGTTCGGCGGCCTTGTCGCCGTCAACGATGTCTCGTTTGACGTCAAAGCAGGCGAAATCCTCGGCCTGATCGGGCCGAACGGCGCCGGGAAGACGACCATGTTCGACCTGCTGGCCGGCAGTATTTTGCCTTCCAGCGGCGATATCCTGCTCAACGGTGCGCGCGTCTCCGGCGAAGCCGCGCATCTGCGCATCGGCCGTGGCCTTGGCCGCACCTTCCAGATCCCCCGCCCGCTGCCCAATCTGACGCTGATCGAAAACATCATGCTGGCGGCACAGGGCCAGGCCGGCGAAAAGCTGCTGGCCAACTTCGTCACGCCATGGCGGGTGGCGGCACAGGAAAAAGCGGCCAGGGCAAAGGCGCTCGACCTTTTGGAACTGGTGACCCTCGCGCATCTGGCGCATGAGCCGGCGCGCGTGCTGTCCGGCGGCCAGCGCAAGCTGCTCGAACTCGCCCGTGTCATGATGGCCGACCCGGCAATCATCCTGCTCGACGAGCCGGCGGCCGGCGTCAACGCGACGCTGCTGGAAGTCATCATCGACCGCATCCGCGACATCAATGCGCGCGGCATCACCTTCCTGCTGATCGAGCACAATATCGACATGGTGACGCGGCTCTGTCACCGCGTGCTGGTCATGGCGAGCGGGCAACTGCTCAGCGAAGGCACGGCGGAAGAGGTCGCCCGCGACCCGCGCGTCATCGAGGCCTATCTCGGGGGCACCGCATGAGCGAAGCCGTCCTCGATGTCCGCGATCTCGAAGCCGGCTACGAGCCCGGCGTGCCGATCGTGCGCGGCGCCTCGATCACTGTCAGAAAAGGCGAGATCGTCGTCGTCCTTGGTCCCAACGGCGCCGGCAAATCGAGCTTCATCAAGGCGATCGCCGGCCTCGTCCCGATCACCGGCGGCACGGTGTTCTTGGACGGCAAGGACATCACCGCAGCACCGGCCCATACCATGGTGCGGCTTGGCCTGGCCTTCGTGCCGCAGACAGAGAATATCTTTCCCCTGATGTCGGTCGAGGACAATCTCAGAGTCGCCTGCGGCATCCTCGAGCGGCGTGAAATCCCAGCGCGTATGGACGAGATGTACGCGGCCTTCCCGGATCTCGTGCGCCAGCGCCGCACCGCCGCCGGCAATCTGTCGGGCGGACAACGACAAATGCTTGCGGTCGCCCGCGCCCTGATCGTGCATCCCAAGGTGCTGGTCCTCGACGAACCGTCGGCCGGCCTGTCGCCGAAATTCGTGTCGATGGTGTTCGAGATGCTGGCCGGCATCCGCAAGTCCGGCGTCACCATCCTCCTGGTCGAACAAAATGCCAAGGCAGCACTGGCCATCGGCGACCGCGCCTATGTGCTGGTCGAGGGCAAGGATCGGCACGAGGGCGTCGCTTCCGAACTGTGGAACGATCCTGTCGTCGCCGAACTCTATCTCGGCCAGCGCCCCTCTCGCGCCAGCAAGGGAGGCGCGGCATGAGCCTGCAATTTGTCGTCGATGGATTGCTGACGGGTTCGATGATCGGCCTTGGCGCCATCGGCGTGACGCTGACCTATTCGATCCTGCGCTTCTCCAATTTTGCTCATGGCGACTTCATGGCCTGGGGCACCTATGCGACCTTGGCCGTCGTCAGTGCCATTGGCGCCACCTTCGGCAAGGTAGCACCCATCGCGCCGCTGTCCTTCGGCTGGCCGCTCCTAGTTGCGCTGGTCGTCGGCATGGCCTTCACCGCCTTGCTGGCGCTGCTACTCGACAGAGTGCTGTTCTCGCGGCTGCGCTCGCAGGGCCAGGCGATCATCGTGGTGATGGCGAGCTTCGGCGCCTCGATGGCGCTGAGGAGCCTGCTCGAATTCACCTTCAGCTCACGTCCGACCTATTTCAGCAGGGCGATCCAGATCGCCATGCCGGTCGGCTTCGGCATCCGCATCACGCCCGATCAGATCGCACTTCTGCTGCTGACCGCGGTGCTGGTGCTCGGCGTGCATCTTTTGATGACGCGCACGCAGACCGGCCGCGCCATGCAGGCGCTCAGCCAGAATGCGGCGCTTGCCCGCATCGTCGGCATCGACGTCGCCGGCGTCGTGCGCGTCACCTGGATCATCGGCGGCGCGCTTGCCTGCGTCGCCGGCGTGATGATCGGCATCCTGGTGCAGATCCGCCCGTTCATGGGTTTCGACATGCTGTTGCCGATGTTCGCCGCCGCCATCCTCGGCGGCATCGGCAGCATTCCGGGTGCGGTGCTCGGCGGGTTGATCATCGGGCTCGCCGAAGCCGGCGCGGTGCAGCTGATCGGCGCCGAATGGCGCGCCGCCGTCTCCTTCATCATCCTGATGGCGGTGCTGTTCGTGCGGCCGATCGGCCTTTTCGGAGTTCGGGAAAGATGATCGATCTTATCGGCTACGGCGCCTTCTTCCTGACCACCGCGCTGATCTTTTCGCTGGTCACGCTCGGGCTCAATCTGCAGTGGGGGCTGACCGGCCTGTTCAATGTCGGCCTCGCCGGTTTCGTCGCCATTGGTGCCTACACCTCGGCCTTGCTGACCACGCCGGACGATGCTGCGCGACTTGGTGGCTTCGGCCTGCCGATCCTTGTCGGCTGGGCGGGTGCCATGGTCGTCGGCGGCATTGCCGCTGCACTGACCGGCATGGCGACACTGCGGCTGAGATCCGACTATCTGGCGATCACCACATTCGGCGTCGCCGTCGTCGTGCAACTGGTCGCGCTCAATGCGCAGAAGCTGACCGGCGGGCCGTTCGGCATCGGCTTCATTCCGCGTCCCTTCGGCAGCCTTGCGGAGACGCCGCTGCTGTTCAACCTGTCCAACCTCGCCGTCGTCGGCGCGGTCACGCTGATCGCCTATCTCGCTCTGGAGCATCTGTCGCGCAGCCCCTGGGGACGCGTGCTGAAGGCCTTGCGCGAGGATGAGCGGGCGGCGATCTCGCTGGGCAAGAGCGCGCGCTTCTACCGCGTCCAGGCCTTTGCCGTCGGCGGCGCGATCATGGCGCTGGCCGGCGCGTTGCAGGCGCATTTCACCGGCTTCATCGCACCGGACAATTATTTGCCGATTCTGACCTTCCAGATCTGGGTGATGCTGATCGTCGGCGGCTCGGGCAGCAATCTCGGCGCCGTCATCGGCAGCATCCTTGTCTGGGGGATATGGGCGGGGTCGGGCACATTGACCAGCGTTCTGTTCGCGCCCGAGCAGCAGGCGCGTGCGGCCTCGCTGCAGATCGTCGCCATCGGCGTCATGCTCTGCGTCATCCTGCTGATCCGGCCGAACGGTCTGTTCGGCGACAGGCCGCGTCGCCCACGCTTCGGCAAGCGAGAAAAAGCGGCGGCGATCAAGAGCAGTTCCGGATCATGACCGCTGCGATCGGGCAGGAAGCGCGTGGCGCTTCGCTCTGGCATGCCGTCAGCGGCAATCGCCGGGAACGGCCGGCGCTGCAAGGCGGGCTGGATGTCGATCTGGCCATCGTCGGCGGTGGATTTGCCGGCCTGTCGACCGCGCTGCACGCCGCTGAAAAAGGCATCTCGGTCGCTGTTCTCGAAGCCGAAATCATCGCCTGGGGCGCGACCGGGAGGAATGCCGGTTTCGTCGTGCCGAACTTCGCCAAGATGGACCCTGACAGCATCGTCGCGCATCTCGGCCCGGAGCGCGGCGAACGCCTGATCGACTTTGCCGCCGGCAGTGCCGACCTGGTCTTCGGCCTGATCAAACGGCACGGCATCGACTGCGACGCCGTGCAGAACGGATGGATCCAACCTGCACATTCGCCTGCCGCCCTCGAGAAGGTCAAATCGCGCGCCGGGCAATGGGCGTGGCGTGACCGACCGGCTGTCACGTTGGATCGGCAAGACGTCGAGGCGCTGACGGGCGCACGCGGCTATGTCGGCGGCTGGATGGACCGTTCGGGCGGCGTGCTCAATCCGGTCGCCTACGCGAATGGACTGGCCGGTGCGGCGCAGAAGGCTGGCGCCAAGATCTTCGAGCGCACGCCGGTTACCTCGGTCGATCGCGTGGTCGATGGCTGGTCGCTGAAAACGCCATCGGGTTCGGCGCGTGCCGGCAAGGTGCTGATCGCCACCAACGCCTATGGCGGATCGCTCAATCCGCTGCTGCAACGAAGCTATTTTCCGCTGAAGATTTTCCAGATCGCGACAGAGCCTTTGTCGCGCGACGTGCGGACGCGTTTGCTTCCCGGCGGGCAAGGCGTGGGCGACACCAGGCGCAATCTCTTCACCTTCCGCTTCGATGCCGACAATCGGCTGATCAGCGGCGGCATGCATATTCTGAGCGCCGGCGCCGACACACGCGTGCCGCACACGATCTGGCGGCGGCTGGCCAGCCATCTCGACCTGCCGGACCTGCCACCGCTTGCCTATGGCTGGTCAGGAATGGCCGCGGTCGAGCCGGATTTCCTGCCGCACCTCCTGGATCTGGGGCCAGGGCTGATCGCCGGCCGCGCCTGCAACGGGCGCGGCATCGCCATGACGACGGCGATGGGCAAAGTGCTGGCCGACTGGGCCGCCGGAACCGAGGTGCGTGATTTGCCGCTGCCGTTCGCACCGCCGGCGCCGATCCCCTTCCACGCGCTGCTGCGGCACGCGCCCAACATGCTGCTTGGCTGGAGCATGCTGCGCGACCGGCTAGACGAGACAGCGTAGGCTGATCCAGCCGCCGTCCGATCAGGTCGTCGTGCGAAGATTTTCGGAGAGAACCGCGGCCGCCACGGCGATGTCCTGTTCAAGGGAGACTCGGACAGCAGGGCCATTGCGCTGCTCCAACGCCGCGACAATCCCGCGATGCGCGTCGTTCGACTGCGGAATATAGCGGTCGGCCTGCATCAGCAGCTTGAGATAAGGCCCGACGCGGCCCCAGAGATCGCGGATCATGTTCAACAGGATCGGCGCGCCGGCATGCTGGTAGATGGCGAAGTGAAACGCCTCGTTCAGCGCGAGATAGCCTCTGGCGTCGCCGGCCTCGATCGCGCGCTGCATGCCGGCGAGCGTCGCCTGTATCTCGACCAGCCCGCTTTCGCTCATCCGCGTGGCGGCCATCTCACCCGCCAGCCCTTCGACGGCAATGCGGATATGGGTCAATTCCTCGAAGGCCGGGGCCGACAGCAAGGGCACGATAACAGAGCGGTTGTTCTGCATCTCGAGCAGCCGCTCGGCGACCAGCCTTTGCAGCGCCTCACGGATCGGCGTCGTCGAGATGCCGAAGGTCTCGGCAAGCTTGCGGATGACCAGCGTCTGGCCTGGGCTGAAACCGCCTGAAATCAATTCCTGCTTGAGCGCGCCATAGGCGCGGTCGTTGAGGGTTTGATGTTCGAGCTTCAGCATGCGTTCCGATCACCAGTTCGACAAAGCGCGATCGAGCGTCTCGGCCAGTTGCTCGGCATTGTCCCTGGCAAAGGGCAGCGGCGGCCTGATCTTCAGCACATTGCCGCGCGGACCGCAGGACGAGATCAGCACGCCATTCTCGCGCATGGCTTCGACGACAGAAGACGTCTTGCTGGCGGCCAGCGCTTCGTCGCCATCCGCTGTCAACTCGACGCCGAAATAGAGGCCGTTGTGCCTGACGTCACCGACCATGCCGTGCCGGCCCTGCAGCGCCCGCAGCAGATCAGCCGTATAGGCGCCGACATTGCGCGCGTTCTCGATCAGCCCCTCGCCTTCGATCACGTCCAGAACCGTGATGCCGACGGCGGCCGCGACCGGATTGCCGCCGAAGGTGTTGAAATAACCGGTGTTGGAGCCGAAGGACGAGACAAGCCGCGGGCGCACCAGCACCGCACCCATCGGATGCCCGTCGCCGATCGGCTTGCCCATGGTGACGATGTCGGGCTCGATGCCATAATTGGCAAAACCCCACATGCCCTGGCCAAGGCGGCCGAAGCCGGACTGGACCTCATCTGATATGACGATGCCGCCGGCCTTCCTGACGTGATCCGCCGCCTCGCGCAGGACAGCCGCGTCGGGAAAGAAAATGCCGTCGCTGGAAAAGGCGGCGTCAAGCAGCAGCGCCGCCGGACGAATATTCTGCGCACGCATGTCCTCGATGGCGGCGGCGACATTTCTGGCGAAGTCCTTCGCGGCGCGGCCGTGGTCGCGGAGCGTGTCCGGCGCGGCCACGGTCCGATGGTGCGCGGGCACGCCCTTCGCGCCGACCGCCGCAGGCGACAGCTGCGCGGTAGCGATCGTGGCGCCGTGATAAGCGAAATCGGTGATGATGACGCCGGTGCCGCCGCTCGAATGCTGGGCGATGCGGATGGCGAGGTCGTTGGCCTCGCTGCCGGTGCAGGTGAACATGGCATGGCCGAGATGGGAGGGAACTGTGCCGAGCAGTTTTTCCGCATAATCGAGGATGATCTCGCTCAAGTAGCGGGTATGGGTGTTGAGCGTTGCGGCCTGTCCCGACAGCGCCTCGACGACGCGCGGATGGCAGTGCCCGACCGAGGCGACGTTGTTGTAGGCGTCGAGGAATTTGCGACCTGTCGCATCGTAGAGCCAGACGCCGCTGCCGCGCACCAGATGGATCGGGTTGCGGTAGAAGGCGCGATAGGTCGGCCCAAGCAGCCTGGCGCGGCGTTCGAGCAGGGCCTGCTCGGATGCTGTCGAGTTGGTATTTGCGGGATATGGCGAAGACTGGGACACGGGCATCTACTCCGGATTGGAATGGTCGAGAAAATAACGGCGGGCCTCATCGGACGACAGCCCGTCCAGTCGCTCGAGCGACGCCCAGACCTCGGTGATGAGGCGCAGCACATAGTCGCGCTTGGCCGGGAACCGTTCCGCCTGCCAGCTGGCGATGTTGGCGATGAGCGCGAGGCGAGCACGGATCAGATCGAAAAGGATGCCGATCTCTTCGGCCTCCAATGCCTGCACCGACTGGTAGCCGGCGACGAAGCGCGCGGCCGGCGCCAGCGGATGGCCTTCTGCCGGCCAGCGGTAGACGGCGCCGATGGCGAGATCGCAGATCAGCGGCGAATGAATCATGTCGCCGAAATCGAGGATGCCGCTGACCATTTCCGGCCGCGAGGCATCCATCACCACATTGTAGGAGTTCATGTCGTTGTGGACGATCTGGGCGCGCAGGCTGGGAATGACCGGCGCCGCACGCGCCTCGAAGGCATCGATGACGCGCTCGACCATGGCACGGTGGCCGGCATCGGCTATAAACGCCAGCATCGGCCGCGTCTTGGCGACCTTGCGGATGTCCCAGAGCAGGTCGCTGCCGGCGGCCGGATGGAAGAAGCCGCGCAGAGCCCGGCCAAGCCGGGCGAGGAAAATGCCGAGATTGCGATCCTGCGCCGCCGACGTGGGGCAGCGCGACAGCAACTGGCCGGGCAGATAGGTGACCAGCCGGATGATGCGCGGCGCCGATCCGCCGGCGCTGACCGTGAACTGCGCGTCGCCCTCAAGGCTCTTGCGCACCGAAGGAACCGGCAAGGTCGGGTCGACAGCAAGGATGTGGTCGAGCGCCTTGTTCTGGAAATCGGTGAAGCCGGCTTCCTCCGCCGGATGGGAAATCTTGAGGACGAACTCGCCCTCGCCGTCGGTATGGATGTGGAAATTGTGGTCACGTTCGCCCGGCAACGGCCGCGCTCTGCCGGTGAGGCCGTAGTGCCGGCGCAAGATGGCAAGCGCATCGGCGATCGAAACGTCAGGCGCATCCTGCGCCAGCGTTTCGCCAAAAGCGTCAGGCACAGCCGCATTCATGAGCTCATCTCCGGATCGATCGGCTCGAGACCACACCAGTCGGCGATGAACAGCGCTATGGTCTGGGTGACCTTGCGCACCGAGTCCAGATCGACGGCCTCGTCATAGCCATGCGGCATGCGGCAGATCGGGCCATAGACGATCGCCGGCGTGTCGGCGTAGAGGCCGAAGAAGCGCGCATCCGTGGTCGCCGAGGTGACATGCTCCGTCAGCGGCTCGCCCCACACGGCGGTATGGCTGCGGCGCAGCACGGCTTCCATCTCGTCGGCGCCCTCCAAAACATAGCCCTCGGCCATGAAGCCGTTGTAGGTCATCTTGGGCGGACGATTGGCCAGGAAGGGATCGGCACGGGCCGCATCTGCGATGCAGGCTTCGAGCTCGGCCCTGGCATCCTCGAGCTTCTGCCCGGGATAGGTCGCGACCCGCATCTCGAAGACGCAGCGTGCCGGAACGCTCGATGTCCATTCGCCGCCCTCGATCTTGCCGAGGTTGAAGCGGATCGGGTGCGGGTGATCGCAGAAATGCTTGTCATCGACCTTGCGCGCGTTCCACACGATTTCGAGCTGCTTCAGCGCCTGGATGATGAGAAAGGCCTTTTCGATGGCATTGGCGCCGGCCGAGAAAGCGCCCGACGCATGCTGCGGATCGCCGTCGACCTCGACCCTGAACCAGATCGGCCCCACCTGCGCCCGCATTAAGCGCGGTTCCAGGGGCTCGGGAATGAAGGCGGCGTCGGCGCGATAGCCGCGTTGCAGGCAGGCGAGCGCGCCATTGCCGGTGCACTCTTCCTCGACCACCGACTGGAGGTAAACATTCGCGGCCGGCTGATAGCCGAGGCTGCGCAAGGCGGCGAGCGCGTAGAGACAGGCCGACAGGCCGGCTTTCATGTCGCCGGCGCCGCGACCATGCATCCAGCCGTCTTCGATGGCCGGATCGTAGGGGTCGCGCACCCAGCGGTCGAGCGGCCCCGTCGGCACCACATCGATATGGCCGTTGAGGATCAGCGAGCGGCCGGTGGCGTTTCTCGGCGTGTGGGTAGCGACGACATTGAAAGCATCGTCGTAGGAGACCGCAACCGGTGAAAACCCAGGCAGGTTACGGATCGCGTCGACATCGACGCGCCACATATCGACAGCGTAGCCATCGGCCTCATAAGCGGCCGCCATGAAGGATTGCGCGGCGTGTTCCTCGCCGCGCTGGGATGGAAAGCGCACGAGGTCCGCCAGGAACGCGACTTGCCGCGCGAAGCCGTTATCGATCGCGCGCAAAATGGCTTCGTCGGCAATCCGCTCAGGCATAATATTTCGCTTTCTCGTGAATGGTGTATCATATCTCATATGCCATATCGTGGAAAGGCAAGGAGACAGGTCGGGCCAAAACTATGGCCCAACCCGGGAAGCTCTTGGCAGGCGGGCGCAGAGTTGGCATCAGCTTACTGCATGCTGGCGAAACCGCTTGGCAGAGTTCGAGGACAGATGCTGGTCACCGAAGGCGCATTGCCGGATGAAATCACCGATCTCACGTCAGGCTACCGGCGCGTGCCGGCCGGCAAGATCGTCAATGCGGTGACGTGGATGGAGGCGCGCGCCCCGGTGCCGGGTTTCGCCCAGCCCCTGGCGATGACCCGGATCGCCAAACCCGACAGCGCCGCCTACCGCGCGATCTTCCTCAAGATCGGTGCTCCCTGGCTGTGGGACCGCGCCGCCGAAATGTCGGATGCCGAAATATCAGCGCATTTCGCCGATCCGTGCCAGCATCTCTATTATGGCCGTGATGAGAGTGGCGGCCATGTCGGCATGGTCGAGTTCCGCATGGCCGACGACAACGAGATCGAGATCACCTATTTCGGCCTGTTCCCCGGCTTGACCGGTCGTGGCCTCGGCAAACGGCTGATGGCTGGCGCGCTCGATCAGGCATGGCGCCTCGCGCCGGGACGCATCTGGCTGCACACCAGCAGCATCGACCATCACAGCGTCATCGGTTTCTACCAGGCTTGCGGGTTTAAGCCCTATGCGACCGGTTTCGAAATCACCGACGATCCCCGGATCAAGGGAACCCTGCCGCGCGATGCCGCCCCGCAAATCCCGTTGATCGAAACGGAATGGGTGCCCGTCGCCAGATGAGACCATCTTCGCAACCCGCCGGCCTGTCATCGTCTCACCATCGCCGGTGGGTGCGGCGCGAGAGCATCCTGTCGAGGCTGGAGCGGCATGTCGACACGCGCATCGTGCTGTTCGCGGCGCCCGCCGGCTTCGGCAAGTCGACGACGATGGCGCAATGGGCGGCCGAGGTCGCGCGCCACGGCCGTTTGACGGCATGGCTGTCCTGCGAGGCGACGGATAATGACGAAGGCGCCTTCCTGTCGCATCTGGTGGGCGCGCTGCGCCACCTGGTCCAGAACCCGGCCGAACTCGACCTCGCCTTCCAGTCGAGCCCTATCCCCCAGCTCGACGTGGTGCTCGCGGCACTGGTGATGGGTTTTGCGGCGCGCGACGCCGAAATCACCCTGTTCTTCGACGACTACCACGTCATCGAGGCGGCGGCGGTGAAGCGCTTCATGGAACGCCTGACGCGGCAGGCGCCCGCCAACATCGCCTTCGTCATCGGCTCGCGCAACCTGCCCGACCTGCAGCTCGGCAAGCTCAGAGTGCTTGGCGACGTTTTCGAAATCGGCCCGGACGATCTGCGCTTCGCCTCGTCCGAAGCCGAAGCCTTCTTCAATGACAAATTGGGCCTCAGCGTCAGCAGCGGTACCGTCGAGGCCTTGTGCTCGCGGACCGAGGGCTGGGCCGCCGGCCTGCAACTCGCCTCGCTGTCGCTCAGCGCCGCGCATGCACCGGAAACCGTTATCGGCAATTTCACCGGCGCCAACCGCAACGTCGCCGATTTCCTGATGGGCGAAGTCTTCCTGGGGCTGCCGCCGGCCCTGGCGAAGTTCCTGCTCCACAGTTCGGTCTTCGAGCGCTTCAGCGCCGAAGCGTGCCGGGCGGTCCTGCGGGCGGCGGATGCCGAGGCCGATATCACCGAGATCGAGACCCGCAATCTTTTCCTCGTGCCGCTCGATGAGGAGCGGCGCTGGTTCCGCTATCATCATCTGTTCCATGACTTCCTCAGCCGCGAAATGGAGCGGCGCGAGCCGGAGATAATCGCACCGCTGCACCTGGCCGCCGCCGAATGGTTCGGCGAACGCAAGATGCTGACCGAGGCGATCGGGCATGCGCTCGCCGCCGGCGACCAGGCCCGCGCAGCGGTGTTCGTCGAGAACAACGCGCTCGAGCTCATCGCCCAGTGCCAGCTGCTTTATGTGCGCCAATTGCTGGCGCTGTTGCCGAGGAAACTGGTCGACCAGCGCATCCGGCTGCAGCTCATCGTGCTATGGCTGGCGGTGCACTCAAGCCAGCCCGAGATTGCCCAGCAGACACTTGCCAATGCGCGCAAGCTGATCGAGACCGGGCCGGCCGACGGCAAGGATCCGGGCACGCTGACCGGCACCACGATCGAAGCCGAAATCGCCGTCCTCGACGCCGCCGTGCACAGCACGCTGGAGCGGTTCGAGGCCGCGCGCGACACCGCGCTGGCCGCGCTCCGCATCATCGCGCCCGATGCCTGGTTCATGGAAGGGGCGACCGCCAATGTCATCGGCTACAATCTCTATGCGCTGGGCGACCTCGAGGGGGCGCGGGCGGCGGCGGACGCGGCACGCAAGGCGCATGAGCGAAGCGGCAGCCTGCTCGGCGTCACCATCGCCAATTGCTACATGGCGGTCATCGAACGCTCGGCCGGCCACCTGCCCGCCGCCGAAAGGCTGCTGCGCAACACGATCATCGAGGCCAGGACGCGGATCGGCGCAAACTCCTATGCCGAGGCGCTGGCCGGAACGCTGCTGGCCGAACTCGCCTATGAGACCAACGCATCCGGCGAGGCGCTGACGCTGGTCGAGAATCTCGGGCCGCTGATCGAAGGCGCCGCGGTCATCGTCTATCCGCTGGCCAGCGTGCCGACCTATGCCCGCGTCCTGCAGTTGACCGGTCGCGGCGACGCGGCGCTCGACATGCTGGAGCGTGTCTACCAGCGCGTGCGCGGCTCCGTCTACCGCCGCCTCGCTTCGGTGCTGGTGCATGATCGCATCCGGCTGCTCATCGACCAGAACCGTGTCGCCGAGGCACGCGCCCTACTCGACGAGCATCGCCGCGAAAGCGCTGAAACCGCGCCGACTGTCGCCAACGAATTCGAGTTCTTCGCCGAGGGCCGGCTGCTGACGGCGGAAAAATCCCACGCGGCCGCCGCGGCACTTCTCGACGTGCTGCTGGAGCGGACGAAAAGCAGCGGCCGCATGCGCCGCCACATACTGGCGCTGATCCTGCGCGCCAAGGCCGCCGGCCATGACCAGCGCGAGGCCGACCGTCATCTCCTCGAAGCGCTACGCCTTGCCCAGCCTTCCGGCTTCATCCGTTCCTTCGTCGACGAGGGCAGGCCCGTGGTCGAAGCGTTGATGCGATTGCGCGCGGCGCAGGCAAAGACCGACCCGTTCCTGTCGGCCTATGCGACGCGTATCATCGATGCCGCGCAGACGATGCCCATGGCGACGCGCAAATTGGCCGCCCCTGCAGCCGAGAAGGAACATCTCACCCAGCGCGAGTCCGAGCTGCTGCGTTGCTTGTCGGAAGGCATGTCCAACCGCGATATCGCGGTCGCGCTTTCGGTCAGCGAAACGACGGTGAAATGGCATTTGAAGAACATCTTCGGCAAGCTCTCGGTCTCGAACCGCGTCCAGGCCGTGCGTGCCGCGCAGGCGGCCGCAGACCTCCGCCCCCCTCCGAAAGGAGGGGCATAGACATCCCGCGTGCCCCCCTCTTTCGGGTCGGGCCATGGCATCGTTAGCCTGCTAGCGTCGTCCAGATTTTAGAGGACGCTGCTTATGGCGACAGGTTACGTTTTTCACGAACAGCTGATGTGGCATGACACCGGCCCCAGCGCCGACATGATGCCTCCCGGCCGTTTCGTGGAACCGGGACGGCACCTGGAATCGCCGGGGTCGAAGCGCCGGCTGAACAACCTTATCCAGGTCAGTGGCCTGGCGCGCCATCTGGTGCCGATCCTTGCCGAGCCGGTGACGGTCGAGGACCTGCTGCGCGTCCACACGCAGCGCCATGTCGACGACATCCGCATGCTCAGCGAACGCGGCTGCGGCTTCGCCGGCCCCCAGGCACCGATCGGCCTCAACAGTTTCGACATCGCCCTGCTCTCGGCCGGCACCACCTATGCCGCGATGCGCGCGGTGCTGACCGGCCGTGTCGACAACGCCTATGCGCTGGCGCGGCCACCGGGGCATCATGCCGAGCCCGACCAAGCAATGGGCAACTGCCTGTTCTCCAACATCGGCATTGCCGTGCGCCGGCTGCAGCATGAAGGCCTGCTTGGCCGCGCGGCGATAGTCGACTGGGACGTGCATCATGGCAACGGCACCGAGACGGTGTTTTATTCCGATCCGTCGGTGCTGACCATTTCCCTGCACCAGGACAATCTCTATCCGACCGGGCGCGGCGCGATGGCCGACAATGGCAAGGGCGAAGGCGAAGGCTACAACATCAACATACCGCTGCCGGCCGGCAGCGGCACCGGCGCCTATGAAGCCACCTTCGACCGCATCGTCGCCCCCGCGCTTCGCGCCTACAAACCGGATCTCGTCATTGTTGCCTCCGGCTTCGACGCGTCGGGCTTCGATCCGCTCGGCCGCATGATGCTTAACAGCGAATGCTTCCGGCGCCTTGCCGCGCGCATGGTGGCGCTGGCAGCCGAGACATCGAAGGGCCGGCTGATGATGACCCATGAAGGCGGCTATTCCGAAGGCTATGTGCCGTTCTGCGGCCATGCCGTCATCGAGACACTCGCCAATCACCGCACCGAAGTGATCGATCCGCTGTCGGACCATATCGACGAATGGGCCGGGCAGGACTTGCAGCCGCATCAGGCTGCGGTGATCGATGCGGCCGAAGGCCTGCTCGCAGGCCTGCGCCAACGCCTCGCAAGTGCTGCCTGACACGATGGATTTTGTCGTCACCACGCTCCTCAACGCGCTGACGCTGATCAGCATCCTGATGCTGGTCGGGCTCGGGCTGGCGATCAGCTTCGGCCTGATGAACGTGACCAATCTGGCGCATGGCGAATTCGTCACTGTCGGCGCCTTCGCGGTCTATTTCGTCCAGAGCGTGGGCGGCTCGTTCTGGCTGGGGCTGGCCGCCGCACCCATCGCCGGCGCGGTGGTCGGCTGCATCCTGGAGTTCGCCATCATCCGCCATCTCTATTCGCGGCCGGTCTCGACCGTGCTTGCCACCTGGGGCGTCAGCCTGATCCTGCAGCAGGGGCTGGAACTGACCTTTGGCCTCGGCGCCAAGCCGGTGACGCCGCCGATCGAGGGCACGTTCGACCTGTTCTTCACCGTCTATCCCGCCTATCGGCTGATCCTGATCGCCATCGCCATGCTGACCTTGCTCGGTGTCGTGCTGCTGATCAGCCGGACGTCGTTCGGCCTCGACATCCGCACTGTCATCCAGAACCGCGAAATGGCCGAAGGCGTCGGCATCAACACGCGGCGCACCTACGCCATCGCCTTCACCTTTGGCGCGGCGATCGCCGGGCTCGCCGGCGGCCTGGTCGCACCGCTGGCGATCGTGCTGCCGCAGATGGGGGTGAACTACCTCGCCAATGCCTTCTTCGTCGTGATTGTCGGCGGCGTCGGCTCGATCGGCGGTCTCGTCGCCGGCAGTGTCTTCGTCGGCGGGCTGACCAGTGTGCTCAACTACCAGATCTCGCCATCGCTGGCGCAGGCGATCGTGCTGCTGGCGGCCATCGTCGCCGTGCGGCTGCGGCCCAACGGCCTGTTCAACGGAGCGTCGCGATGATCGCCCGCGACCGCAACTGGCTGCTGATCTTCGCCGTCTGCGCGGCGCTCGCCGTCGTCTATCCGTTCATCGCCGACGGCTACCAGCTGACGGTGATCCGCGACGCGCTGATCTTCGGCCTGTTCGCGGCGAGCCTCGACTTCTTCTGGGGCCGCACCGGCATCCTGTGTTTCGGCCACGCCGCCTTCTTCGGCATTGGTGGCTACATCATGGCGCTGGTCACGCTCAACGACGCCATCCCCTTGGGCAGCCTGCTCGGCATCCTGGGCGCGATTGCGGGTGCTGCCTTCGTCGCCGCCATCATCGGCTACTTCCTGTTCTTCGGCGGCATCCGCGGCAGCTACTTCACCATCGTGACGCTTGCCATGGGCGTCATCTGCCAGCAGGCCGCCGTCTCCTGGAGCTCGGTCACCGGTGGCGACAGCGGCCTGATCGGCATTCCGCCGATCGCCTTCGATCTTGGCGAAATACATGTCGATCTCAGCCAGGATCTGCCGAGTTACATCTTCGTCGCGTCCATCGTTGCGGTGGTCGTGCTGGTGCTGTGGTCGCTCAGCAGAGGTCGCTGGGGCACCGTGCTGACCGCCATCCAGGACAATGAAGTCCGGGCGGCCGCCCTTGGCCACAATGCGCCGCTGAGGCTACTCGTCACCTTCGTCCTGTCCGCGGCGATCGCCGGGCTCGCGGGCGCGCTCTACGTCTGCATGGCCGGGTTGGTGGCACCCGACCTGTCCGGGCTGCTGCTGTCGACGGAAGTCATCGTCTGGGTAGCGGTTGGCGGGCGCGGCACGCTGCTTGGTCCGGTGCTGGGCGCCATCGCCATACAGCGCGCGCAGCAGACGATCAGCAGCTTCAACCCGAGCCTGTGGCCGCTTTTGCTCGGCTGCGTCTTCGTCGTCATCGTCTTCGTGCTGCCGGACGGCATCCTGTCGATCTATGCGCGGCTGAAGTGCCTGTTCAAGGGCCGGAGGCAAGCGCAATGAGCGACGTGCTGCTTCAGGCCGAGAATGTCGGCATACGCTTTGGCGGGCTGCAAGCGCTGGAAGGGTTGAACCTGACGGTGCGCGACAGGGAGCTCTGCTGCATCATCGGGCCGAACGGCGCCGGCAAGAGCACCTTCCTCAACCTTTTGACCGGCACACTTCGCCCGACCAGCGGCAGCGTGCGCTTCCTCGGCCACGACATTGCCGGCCTGCCGCTGCACCGCATCGCCCGGCTCGGCATCGCCCGAAAATTCCAGATCCCGTCGGTCTTTCCGAGCCTCTCGGTCGAGGACAATCTCAAGGTCGCACGGTGGGGCACCTCGTCGCCGGTGCGTCCGGTCGGTGAGCTGCTGGACCTGGTCGCGCTTGGCAGCCGCGCGGCCACGCTGGCCGGCGAACTGGCGCACGGCCAGAAGCAATGGCTGGAGATCGGCATGGCATTGGCGATTGAGCCAAGGCTGCTGCTGCTCGACGAGCCGACCGCCGGCATGACGCCGCAGGAAACGCTGGCGACCGCGCAGATGCTGTTGCGGCTCAAGGGCGAGTTCTCGATCGTCGCTGTCGAGCACGACATCCGCTTCGTGCGGGCGCTGAACTGCGAGACGCTGGTGCTGCACCAGGGACGCCGGCTGCGCAGCGGTCCTTTCCACGACATCGAGGCCGACGAAATGGTCCGCGATGTCTATCTGGGGAGGCGCTGACCATGCTGCGGACACTCGCGGTCTCGGCCGGCTACGGCCTGCTCCCTGTGCTGAACGGCATCGATCTCAGCGTGGCACCGGGTGAAGTCGTCGGCCTGCTTGGCCGCAATGGCGCCGGCAAGACGACGCTGCTGCGCGTCATCGCCGGTGGCCTGAAGGCGAGCGGCGGCGCGGTTGTTCTCGGCGATCAGGACCTTACCGACGCGGCGGCCTTCCGCCGGGCGCGGGCGGGCATAGCGCATGTTCCGCAGGGCCGCGGCATCTTCAACCAGCTGACCGTGCGGCAGAATTTGGAGGTCGGCACGCGCGCAGCCATGGACCGTGGCGACGGCGGCATTCCTGACGACATCTTCGGCTATTTTCCGATCCTGCGCGAACGCGAGGCGCAAATCGCCGGCACGCTGTCGGGCGGCCAGCAGCAGATGCTGGCGATCGGCCGCGCGCTATGCGGCCTGCCGTCGGTGCTGCTGCTCGACGAACCCTCGGAAGGCATCCAGCCGAACATCGTGCAGTCGATCGCCGAGCTGGTGCCGCGCATCGCGCGCGAGCGCGGCATCGCGATCGTTCTGGTCGAGCAGAATCTCGATCTCGTTCTGAAGGCGGCCGACCGCTGCCTGGTGATGGAAAAGGGCAGGATCGTGCACGAGGGCACGCCGGAGGCGTTCGCCGACGAGAGCCTGCTGAAGGACCTGTTGGCCCTATGAGGCGCGCCTGAAGCGCATCTGGACCTGCTGACTTTGTAAGGCGTGCATGGGGCGCGCCTGGACTGGAAGGGAACATAACAATGATAAGCAGAAGAACGATACTGAAATCCGGCGGCGCAGCCGCCGCCTTCGCCATGGTCGGCGCGCCGTCGATCCTGCGCGCCGCCGATACCGTCAAGGTCGGCCTGTCGATCCCGATCACCGGACTGCAGGCGATCCTCGGTGAGACGCTGCTCAATTGCTACAAGCTCGCCGCCGCCGAGCTCAATGCCGCCAACGGCATTGGCGGTCGCCAGGTCGAACTGTTCATCGAGGACAACCAGACGACGACCAAGGGCTCGATCGACAAGGCGCGCAAGCTCATCAACGAAGACAAGGTCGACGTGGTCATGGGCACGATCATTTCGCCCGAGCGCAGCGCGACGCTGTCGGTGACCTCGAAAGCCAAGAAGCTGTTCTTCTACCCGACCAATTTCGAGGGCGGCGAATGCAACCGCTACTTCGTCGCCACCGGGCCGATCCCGATGCAGCAGGTCGACCCGATGATGCCGTGGGTGGCCGAGAATCTCGGTAAGACGATCTATGTCATGGCCTCGGACTACGCCTGGCCGCAGAAGATGACCGAGGCGATCACGGCGGCCTATGAGAAGGCCGGCGGCAAGATCATCGGCGCCGACTACTATCCGTTCGGCACCACGGATTTCGGCCCGGCTTTCCAGAAGATCAAATCGCTGAAGCCCGATGTCGTCTGGTCGATGGTGGTCGGCAACGATGCCGTCACGCAGCTCAAGCAATATCGCTCTTTCGACATCAAGCAGCCGCTGATCGCGCCGCTCGACGAGGTTTTCAACAAGGACGCGCTGCCGCCCGGCGTCGCCGCCGGCACCTATGCGCCGCAGCCTTACTGGATGGCGCTCGACAATCCGGTCAACAAGAAGTTCATCGCAAGCTTCCGCGAAAAGTTCGGCCAGGAGAAGATGGTCAACGGCATCAGTGAGGCCGGCTACAACGGCCTGCATCTCTATGCGCTGGCCGCCGAGAAGGCCGGGTCACTCAGGGATGACGATGTGCTCAAGGCATTGCCCACCATCGAGTTCGACGCGCCGCAAGGCAAGATCCGCGTCGATGCCTCCAACAACCACACGCTCTGCCATTCCTATGTCGGCAAGGCGGCGGCGGACGGCATCAGCTACGAGATCGCTAAGGATTTCGGCGCCATCACGCCGGTCACGCCTTACTGCAAGGTGTAGGATCTTACACCCGAGAGGTCCTGACGGCGGCTTTTCGGCCGCCGTCACGGCGTCCGCGGCGCCGGCAGCCGCTCGCGTAATTCGTCGACAAGCACCCTGGTGTTTTCGGAATAGTCGATGGGCACGACGACGAGATGCACGCCGCCGCCGGTGAAGGCCCGCTCCAGCGCCGGCCGCAAATCGGCGATCTCCATAACCCTGGTTCCCTTGGCGCCATAGGCCTCGGCGTATTTGACGAAATCGGGATTGCCGAAGGTCATGCCGAAATCCGGGAATTCGTCGACCGCCTGCTTCCAGCGGATCATGCCATAGGCATGGTCTTCGAGCAGCAGGATGACGAGGTTGAGCTTCAGCCTGACGGCGGTCTCCAGTTCCTGGCTGTTCATCATGAAGCCACCATCGCCGCAAATGGCCATGACACGGCGCGTGGGATAGAGCAGTGACGCCATCATCGCCGACGGCAGGCCGGCGCCCATCGTGGCCAGCGCATTGTCGAGCAGCAGGGTGTTTGCCATGCGCGTGCGGTAGTTGCGCGCGAACCAGATCTTGTAAATGCCGTTGTCGAGGGCGAGGATCCCGTCCGCCGGCATTACGGCACGCACATCATGCACGATGCGCTGCGGCGTGAAGCGGTCTTCGGTGGCGCGCGCCGCGATCCGGCTCAAAATGCCTTCCCTGAGCGGCAGCAAGGCCTGCGCGTTGGGGATCTTGCCCTCGATACGGTCCGCCAGCAGCGCCAGCGACGGGCCAAGGTCGCCGACGATCTCGGCCTGCGGGAAATAGACCTGCTCGACATCGGCCGAGTGGTAGCCGACATGGATGACCTTCGGCCCGTTGGCGCCCATGATGAAGGGCGGCTTCTCAACCGTGTCGTGGCCGATGGTGATGATCAGATCGGCCTGTTCGATGGCCTCGTGCACGTAGTCGCGCTCCGACAGTGCCGCCGTTCCCATATAGAGTTCGGTGCCGCCGGGCACCGTGCCCTTGCCCATCTGCGTGGTGAAATAGGGTATTTGCGTGCGCAGCACGAACTGGGCGACATCGGGTGTCACACGCGGCCTCGACGCCGCCGCGCCGAACATCAGCAGCGGACGCTTGGCCTCCATGATCATGCGGGCGGCGCGATCGAGCGCGTCCGCGCTGGCCAGCGGCAGCTCGACCGGATGCGTCGGCACCAGCGCCACCGGCTCGCACTCGGCCGCCGCGATGTCTTCCGGCAGTTCCAGATGCACCGGGCCGGGCCGCTCTTCCTGGGCAACGCGGAAGGCCTCGCGCACCAGCGAGGGGATCATCTTGGGCGAGACGATCTGGCGCGACAGCTTGGTCAGCGGCTTCATCGCCGCGACGATGTCGACGATCTGGAAGCGCGCCTGCCGTGATGACAATATGCCTTTCTGGCCGGTGATCATGATCATCGGCATCGCGCCGAGCAGCGCATAGGCCGCCCCGGTCGTCAGATTGAGCGCGCCGGGGCCAAGCGTGGTGATGCACACGCCCGCCTTGCCGGTGAGCCTGCCATAAGTGGCAGCCATGAAAGCAGCGGCCTGCTCATGTCGGGTCAAGATCAGCTGGATCGACGAGCGGCGGATCGATTCGACGATGTCGAGATTCTCCTCGCCGGGAATGCCGAAAATCCGGTCGACCCCTTCATTCTCGAGGGCCGCCACGAACAGATCCGAACCTTTGGTCATGAACCGCCTCTCCCGCAATGCGCACGTTCCGCCTTCATATGGCATTGGTAAGCGGCGCCTCAAAGAGCGCAAGCCTGCTCTCGGCGATCAGCCCATCAGTTTCGGCAAGGCGGCCGCCAGTGCATCGATGGCGAGCCTAACCTTGAGCGGCAGATGCGGCGTCTGCAGCCAGAGCGCATGGCAGTCGTAGAGATAGTGCGGCTGGTCCGGCAACAGCGCGACCAACGCACCGGCCTCTATGCGCTCGCGGACCAGCCACCACGGTAGCCACGCCAGCCCCATGCCTTCGGCCGCTGCATCGGCGATGGCGTCGAGATCGTCGAGCCGCAGCCGACCGCTGGGGATGATCTCCTGTACGGATTGCCCTTCACGCGCAAACAGCCAGGGCTGAACGACCTGGCCGAGCCGGCGATAGACGATTGCCTGATGGTCGGCGAGGTCTTCGATCCGCCGCGGCTCACCGTGAAGTCTGAGATAAGAAGGCGCGGCACAGACAACCATGCCTTGGCGTGCAACGCGGCGCGCGATCACGCCGGCCTTGTCCTCAAGATCGCCGGTGCGGATGGCAAGGTCAAAGCCGTCCTCCGCGAGATCGGCGAAGCGGTCGCTGAGCGACAGATCGAGTTCCAGCATCGGATAGTGCCGCGCCAGTTTCAGCAACACGGGGGTGACGCAGTGGCGGCCGAAATGCGCCGGCATGGTCACGCGCAGTCTGCCTCTCGGTTCCGAAAACTGGTCGGCGGCCAGCGCATCGGCGGCTTCCGCCTCGGCCAGCACGATGCGGCAGCGTTCGTAATAGGCGCGGCCGAAATCAGTCAGGCTCTGGCGGCGCGTGGTGCGGTTGATGAGGCGTATGCCGAGCCGCTCTTCGAGAGAGCGGACATGCTTGCCCACCATCGGCCCGGACAGGTCGAGCGCCACCGCCGCAGCCGCGAACGAGCCAAGGTCGACCGCCTTGACGAACACGGCCATGCTCTCGAGCCTATCCATATTCGAAACCTCTGGTTTCTACTGCTTTATCCCTACGCCCATTTATCCATGAAGCCTCTGCCTGCATAGCTCATTCGGTTCAGATAATTAGGAGTAACCCGAATGGCTCGTATTGTCCGCTTCCACCAGCATGGCGGTCCCGAAGTTCTGCGCATCGAGGATATCGACCTCCCTCCGCCGGGTCCGGGTGAGGTTCAGATCCGCGTCAAGGCGCTCGGACTCAACCGTGCCGAGGCGCTGCTGCGCGCGGGCAGCTATCTCGAGACTCCGCCCCTGCCCTCCGGGCTCGGGCTGGAAGCGGCAGGCATTGTCGAAACGGTAGGCGAAGGCGTGAAGGATTTCGCCCCGGGCGACGCTGTCAGCGTCATCCCGCCGCAATCGATGGTGCGCTGGCCCGCTTACGGCGAGCTGGTCACCTATCCCGCCAGGCTCATCGTCAAGCACCCATCGTCGCTCGACTGGCAGACGGCGGCGGCGATCTGGATGCAATATCTCACCGCCTATGGCGCCCTGATCGATATCGCCAAACTGAGCAGCGGAGACGCTGTCGTCATCACCGCGGCCTCAAGCAGCGTCGGGCTTGCCGCGCTCCAGATCGCCAACAAAATTGGCGCGACAGCGATCGCGGTGACGCGAACATCGGTAAAGAAACAGGCCCTGCTTAATGCCGGAGCGGCGCAGGTTGTCGTCCTGGCCGAGGAGGATCTCGCCGCACGGCTGAGCGAGATCGCGGGGCCGCAAGGCGTGCGCGTCGTGCTCGATGCAATCGGTGGTCCGATCTTCGAGCCGCTGACGGCGGCAATGTCAAAGGGCGGCATTCTCATCGAATATGGCGGGTTGAGCCCCGAGCCGACGCCGTTCCCTCTGGCTGCCGTGTTGGGCAAGACGCTGACGTTGCGTGGCTATCTCGTGCACGAAATCACCGGCACCCCGGAGAAGCTGGAGGTCGCCAAGGCGTTCATCCTCGAAGGCCTGGAGACGGGTACGCTGAGGCCGATCATCGACCGGAGCTTCGCGTTCAACCAGATCGTCGAGGCGCACCGCTACCTCGAATCGAACGAGCAATTCGGCAAGATCATCGTAACGGTTTGAGCGACGGCAGCGGCGAACAAATCATTCTTGCCGGCAATATCGCCCTTGAAGGCCTGGCTCGGCATTCCTAACTGTGTGGTGCGGGCCGGGCCCCTCTGACGATCGCTTCTGGTGATTGTGATGTCGGACCGCTTTAACGGGCCCGTTTCCACCTTTTTCGGTCAAGCGGGCTCAATCCTTTCGGTTTGGAGCCCCGTATGACATCTTCCCTCCTTGGTTTGGTTTGCCCCTCCTGCCGCGTCGCGCTCGTGATGAGCGAACGCCAGGGTATCGAGATCGACTATTGTCCGCAGTGCCGTGGCGTCTGGCTTGATCGAGGCGAACTCGACAAGATCATCGAGCGTTCCGGCAGGGAAGCGTCGCCTGCGGCGCAGCCACAGCCGGCAGCCTTCTCCCAGCCGCAACACGGCCGCGATGACGATTATTCGCGCTCGCAGGGCCACCGCTACCCCAAGCGGAAGAAATCCTTCTTCGAAGAATTGTTCGATTGACCGCATGGCGCCCGGCACCTGCTTAAAATTTCCAAAACCATACCGATAAAGGTTCATCTCCGATGATGTCTCGCACCAGCCGATTTGCAGCCCTGTTCGCCGGACTGTTCCTCGCATTCTCCATGGTCGCGATCGATCATGCCGAGGCTCGGCGTGGCGGCAGTTTCGGCAGTCGCGGCACGCGCACGTTCCAGTCGGCACCGCCAACGAGGACGGCGCCGGCGCCGACCGCTCCGGTCGAGCGTTCGATGACACCCAACACCGGTGTGAACTCTGCCGCCCGGCAGCCGCAGGCCGGCCTGCAGAGGCCCGGCTTCATGAGCGGCTTCGGTGGAACGATGATGCGCGGCCTGCTGATCGGCGGCCTGATCGGCCTGCTCCTGGGCCAAGGCTTCGGCGGTCTGGCCGGCATGTTCGGCTTCCTGCTCCAGGCCCTGCTCATCGGTGGCGCGATCATGCTGGCCATCCGCTTCTTCCGCTCGCAGTCGGCGCAGGGCCCTGCCCCGGCGCTGGCCGGTGCCGGCAATGCCCAGGCGTCGCGATTTGAGAACCGTGCTGCGGCGCAGCAGCAGGCAAGCTCGTTCACAATTCCCGGCTTTGGCGGTGGTTCGGGCGGAGGCTCGCCGGCTGACGTCTCGGAGGAGATCACACTGGCTCAGAGCGACCTCGACGCATTCCAGAAGCTGTTGACCGACGTCCAGGAAGCATTCGGGCGCGAAGACCATGCCGCCCTGCGCCGGGCGACGACGCCCGAAATGGTGTCCTATCTCTCGGAAGAGCTGGCCGACAATGCCCAGAAAGGTCTCAGGAACGAGGTCTCCGATATCACCTTGCTGCAGGCCGACATCGCGGAAAGCTGGCGCGAGGATGACCGCGACTACGCCACGGCCGCGTTGCGCTACGAGTCTCGCGACGTGATGCGCGAGCGGGCCAGCGGCAAGGTTGTCGAGGGCGACGAGAACCATCCGACGGAGACGACCGAACTGTGGACATTTACGCGTCAGAATGGCTCGAACTGGAAGCTCTCGGCAATCCAACAGGCCTGAGCCCGACCATCGTACGGGTGCGTCGGTAGCGCCTCAGCGCACGATCCTGACGCACATCGGCGTGCCGATCTCGATGGTGCGTCCGATGTCCGTCAGCACGCCTGCGCGCTGAAATAAGGCGCCTCCCGGTTCAGGCGGCCGACACTAGGCAATCCTTTTTCATGATTTCCCCCCGCCTGCCCGCGCGTGAGCGCGCGGATTGGGAAAAATTCGCCCCGCCCTCGCTTGCAACGTAATCCCATATGTGAAAATACTATTTACAAAAGAAGATTGGCGGGAGGAGACGTCATGCAGTCCGGCGCTTTGAGGCGTGTTCAAATGGCTGACCTAAGCCTCCTGCGAGGCTGCCGGAGCCAGCCATGAACGACTTTGCGCCCACCGTCGGCATCGCATCGACCTACCCCAAAAACATGCCTGAGGCGCACGCGGCACTGCCAGTGTGGAACGCCGAGAACTGGTTCTACGAGGACTGGCCGGTCGGCCAGAAAATTCGGTCGTTGCGGCGCACGATGGCGGAAGGCGACAGCCATCTCTTCAACACGCTGGTCCTCGACATCCACCCCTATGTGCAGGACCAGATGTTCGCCGAAAGCGAAGGCATTTTCGGCAAGCGGCTGATCGCCGGTGCTTTCGTCTTTTCGGCGGGGCTGGGGCTGGTCGCCACCAACTGCGTCAACGCCTTTTCCTATGGCTATGACAAGCTCCGTTTCATAAAGCCCGTCTTCATTGGCGACACGATCTATTCGATCCGCTCCAACCTCGACAAGACGCCGCGCTACAAGGAGATGGGGCTGATCCGTGCCAGCTACGAAGTGTTCAAGGGCGAAGGCGAGCTGGTCCTCTATTGCGAGCATCTGCAGACGGTGAAGTATCGCAACCCGGCCGATTTCGTCGGCAAGACGGAGAAATGAAAATGCCGGCAGCCGCCGAATTGCCGCTTGCCGGTCTCACCGTCGTCGACATGAGCCAGTTCCTGTCCGGCCCCTATTGCTCGCTGCGCCTGCTCGATCTCGGTGCCCGTGTCATCAAGATCGAGCGTCCGGATGGCGGCGACCTGTCGCGCCGGCTCTATCTCAGCGACACCGAGATCGGCGGCGATTCCACGATCTTCCACGCCATCAACCGCGCCAAGGAAAGTCTTGACATCGACCTGAAAAACGAGGCGGATCTCGAGGCGCTGCGCGGGCTTCTGGCCAAGGCCGATGTGCTTATCCAGAATTTCCGGCCCGGCGTCATCGAGCGGCTCGGCCTCGACTACGAAGCCGTCCGCAAGATCAACCCGCGGCTCGTCTACGCGTCGATCAGCGGCTATGGCGAGGACGGCCCATGGGTCAAGCGGCCCGGCCAGGATCTCCTGGCCCAATCGCGCTCCGGCGTGATGTGGCTGAACGGCGACGAGGACCAGGGGCCGGTGCCCTTCGGCCTTGCGATCGGTGACATGCTGGCGGGTGCGGCCTGCGCGCAAGGCATTCTGGCGGCGCTGGTGCGGCGCGGCATCACCGGCCAGGGCAGCCATATCGAAACCAGCCTCCTGGAAGCGTTGGTCGACTTGCAGTTCGAGGTGCTGACCACGCATCTCAATGACGGCCGCCGGCTGCCGCGCCGCTCCAGTTTCCGCAGCGCGCATGCCTATCTCTCGGCGCCTTATGGTGTCTACCAGGCCGAGGACGGCTACCTCGCCATCGCCATGACGCCGATCCCGAAACTCGCCGACCTGCTGTCGCTCGATGAGCTGGCGCCCTATCGCGACGAACCGGCCTCGTGGTTCACCGCGCGCGACGACATCAAGGCGATCATCGCGCAGCGGATCGCCAGCAAAACCATCGACGAATGGCTTGATATTCTCGAGCCGGCCGACATCTGGTGCGCCAAGGTGCTGACCTGGCCGGAGATGCTGGCCAGCGAAGGTTTCCAGTCGCTCGACATGCTGCAGACGGTGACGCGCGAGGACGATGTCTCGATCCTCACCACCAGTTCGCCGCTCAGGGTCGACGGTGTCAGGGCCAAGGTCGATCGCGCCGCACCGCGCATCGGCGAGCACAGTGCCGCGATCCGCGAGGAGTTCGGCCTGTGACCACGCTCAAGGGCATGACCTGGAGCCATCCGCGCGGCTACGATCCGATGGTCGCCTGCTCGTCGCTCTGGCAGCAGAAGACCGGCGTCGCCATCGACTGGGACAAGCGCTCGCTGCAGGGTTTCGAATCCTTCCCGGTCGAAGAACTGGCGCGCGCCTATGATTTGATCGTCATCGACCATCCGCATGTCGGCCAGATCACCGCGGAACGCTGCCTCGCGCCGCTGGATGTCGCCGGCCGCGAGGTCGAGCGCGCAGCCCTTGCATCGGGAAGCGTCGGCCAGTCCTATCCGAGCTACGCCTGGCAAGGGCGGCAATGGGCCTTTCCGATCGATGCGGCCAGCCAGGTCCAGGCATGGCGGCCGGACGCGCTCGATGCGCCGCCGGCGCGCTGGAGCCAGGTGCTCGACCTCGCCCGGCAAGGCCGTGTGCTTTTGCCGCTGCGCCCGCCGCATGTGCTGATGGTGTTCTATACGCTTGCCGGCAATCTCGGGCACGCTTGCGCGACCGATCCGTCCCGCGATCTCATCGATAGCGAGGCCGGCAGCCAAGTCTTCGAAATGATGCGAGAGATCGCCGGCCTGGTCGAACCGGCCTGTTTGGAGATGGATCCGATCGCGGTTTCCGAACGCATGGCGGAGGCCGATTCCAAAATCATCTGCGCGCCGCTGATCTATGGCTACGCTTCCTATGCGCTATCAGGGTTTCGCGCGCGCCGGCTGGCCTTCACCGACATCCCGGTCGTTGGCGCCAACGGCCCTGTCGGCTCGGCGCTCGGCGGCACCGGCATAGCGGTGTCAGCCTTTTCCAAGGCGAAGGAGGCTGCGACCGACTTTGCCTATTGGGTCGCCAGCGGCGACGTGCAGCGCGGCGCCTATGCCGCTGCCGGTGGCCAACCAGGCCATGCTGCCGCCTGGGAAGACCACACCGTCAATGCCGCGACCGGCAATTTCTATCGCGACACGCGCGCGACGCTGGGAGGCGCATGGGTGCGGCCGCGTCATGACGGCTACATGGCGTTCCAGCAGGCAGCGTCCGACCGCATCCTGTCCGGCATGACTTCCGGACACAGGGCCGCCGAGGTGGTTGCCGATCTCGTCAGCCTGTTCCGGGAGAGTGCCCCCGCGCAGGTGTCCGGCGCTGCCGGTAGAGGAGCCTGAACGAAACCGAACGGCGTAGAACGTCCGGGCTACGCCCCGGCGAGATGCCGAGGCAAATGCAACCTATTCCAGCCGCCAGAGCTTGCGGGCATTGCCCGACAGCAGGCTGTCGCGCTCCGCGATGCTGCAGCCGGAAAGCAGCGCGTGGGTCGCCGCGACCCAGGTCGACAGGCCGCCACCGAGCGTGCAGACCGGCCAGTCGCTGCCCCAGACGACACGGTCCCAGCCGAACGCAGCGATGGTGTGCTCGACATAGGGCCGCAGCGTCCCGACCGTCCAGCTGCCGGGATCGGCATAGGCGACGACGCCGGAGATCTTGGCCATGACGTTCGGACGCAGCGCGATCTCGCTCATATGCTCGCGCCAGGGATGCTCGGCGCCGCCCTTGATGTCGGGAACGCCGCAATGGTCGAGAACGAACTGGACGTCGGGTGCGAGGTCGGCCAGCGCTATTGCTTTCGGAATCTGGTGCGGCAGCACGACGAGATCGAAGGTCAGGCCGGCACCGCTAAGCCGCTTGATGTTGTCGCGAAACACCGCGCCCTCCGACAGATCGTCGGGCACGACATGGAGCACACGGCGGAAACCCCTGACGAAAGGATTTGCCCGCTGCCTTTCGAGATAGACCGGGAAGTCAGCATCTTCCGGCCGGCAGGACGCGATCGCCCCGACCAGCATGCTGCCGGCCTGTCGCGACAGACCTTCCACCCGTGCGGTCTCGGCTTCAATGTCAGCGGGATCGACATCGACCTCCATGTGCAGCACGCGCTCGACGCCGACACGCAGCGCCTCGGTCGCATATTCCTCGTAGGAGAAATCGCGGTTGAGCGGCGGCACCCCGGCAAGCCAGGGATAGCGCAAGGCCGAGCGATCGATGAGATGCAGATGGGTATCGATGATCACTGGAGCTCCTCCAAATTGGCTTTGTCAAATTATCTCACGGAGGAATTCTTCATTCAAATAAGAATTTATGCGGCCGACCCTACAGCCGAGCCAGCCAGATGCGACAGCTTCTCGCACGTCGCCAGCAGCAGTTCGATTGTCCTGGTGATATCTGGCGCGGACGGCGCATTGACCACGGTGATGTAAGGGATCGACAGGGCGGCGATGGCCTTGCCGTCGGAACTGCGTACTGGAGCCGAGAGGTTGAAGACGCCGGCGGTCTGCATCGAGGCCATCATCTCGTAGCCACGGTCACGGATCTGGTCGAGCCGGGTGAAGAACTCGGCCGATTGCGCCGTCTTGTCGGTGCTGCGGACGTGTTCGGAGATCATCATCTGCCGCTCTTCCTGCGAGCGGAAGGCAAGCAGCACATGGCCCGAACCGGTGTCGAACAGGCTGATGTGGGAGCCGACGCGGATCGAGATGCCCCAGTAGTTCGGCGCCTCTTGCTGGGCGATGACGACGGCGGAACCGCGATCAAAAACAACGAGTTGGTTGGCCTGCTGCGAGGTCTCGGCCAGTTCGCGCATCAGTGGCGTGGCGTAGGACACCAGCCGCCGCACCGGAGCGTGCAGCTGCGCCAGGCCGAACAGTTTCAGCGTCAGTGAATAGCGGTCGCCATCCAGCCTTGTGACGTAGCCGCGCCGCACCAGCCGGTCGAGCATGCGGTAGAATTCGTTGGGGCTGCGGTCAAGTTTCTTGGCGATTTCGGCCTGGGTCAGGCCGCCGTCCACGCCGGCCAGCAGCTCAAGAATGTCGAGCCCCTTGTCGAGCGCCGGCGCGCGGTAGCGCTCGTCTTCGCTGTCATCCATGAGGCATTTCTCCAGTGAAATCAATTCTTCATATACGCAGGAATGCGCCCGGCGGAAACAAATTTCGCCTTGACGTACGTATGAATGTTTTGTTTGTATATGAATGTAGCATTTCTTGTCACGCGGACAAGTTGCGGTCGCCGCTAAGGCGCACCCAGGGAGGAAACCAATGAACAGACTGCTTTCCGGCGTCTCCGCCGGCGCATTGGTGCTTGCATTTGGTGCAGGCACGGCCCTTGCCGGCGACCTGCCCGGCAAGTTCGAAGGCGTCACCGTCGATGTGAAACTGATCGGCGGCCAGCAATATGAAAAGCTCTATGAGCGCATTCCCGAATGGGAAAAGGCCACCGGCGCCAAGGTCAACATCCTGACCAAGAAGAATGGCTTCGACATCGACAAGGAGTTGAAGTCCGACATCGCCTCTGGCAGCACCAACTGGTGCGTCGGCTGGAACCATTCGTCCTTCGCGCCGCAATATACCGGCCTCTACACAGACCTCAGTAAATTGCTGCCCAAGGAAGAGATCGACGCCTTCGTGCCGTCGACGATCAAGGCGGCAACCATCGACGGCAAGCTGGAGATGCTGCCGCGCGCGCAGTTCGACGTCTCGGCGCTCTACTACCAGAAGAGCCTCTACGAGAACGCAGACAACAAGACCAAGTTCAAGGCCAAATACGGCTATGACCTGGTGCCGCCGGACAGCTGGAAGGAAGTCACCGACCAGGCCGAGTTCTTCGCCAACCCGCCCAATTTCTACGGCACGCAGTTCGCCGGCAAGGAAGAGGCGATCAATGGCCGCTTCTACGAGATGGTGGTCGCCGAGGGCGGCGAGTATCTCGACAAGGACGGCAAGCCGGTCTTCAACTCGGAGGCCGGCATCCGGGCGCTCGACTGGTTCGTCAATCTCTACAAGGCCAAGGCCGTGCCGGCCGGAACGACCAACTATCTCTGGGACGATCTCGGCCAGGGCTTTGCCTCGGGCACCGTCGCCATTAATCTGGACTGGCCGGGCTGGGCCGGCTTCTTCAACGACCCGAAATCGTCCAAGGTGGCGGGCAATGTCGGCGTGAAGGTCGCGCCGAAGGGTTCTTCCGGCAAGCGCACCGGCTGGTCCGGTTTCCACGGTTTCTCGGTGACCGAGAACTGCCCGAACAAGGCCGCCGCCGCTTCGCTCGTTTGGTGGCTGACCAATGAGGACAGCCAGAAACTGGAAGCCGCCGCAGGCCCGCTGCCGACACGCACGGCCGTGTGGGATTGGGACCTGAAGCAGGCCGCAAACGATCCTTACAAGAAGGAGGTTCTCTCCGCCTTCCAGGAAGAAGCCAAGCACGCCTTCGCCGTGCCGCAGACGCCTGAGTGGATCGAGATTTCGAACGCCGTCTATCCCGAACTTCAGGCGGCGATCCTGGGCGACAAGACCCCCAAGCAGGCATTGGACGAAGCCGCCGCCAAGGCGACGCAAATCCTGCAGGATGCCGGCAAGCTCTAGAACCGTCTCCCAAGGCCGCCTCCCCCATAATGAATGGGGGAGGCGATCGCGTCTCGCCGGAGGCCCCGCGATGCACACCGCCTTTCGGCGCCTCGCCCACGCAATGCAAAACCCAACAGGATTCTGATGAAGGGCTTCAAGCCATCGGCGCCATTCCTGCTGCTGCTTCCAGCCTTCATCGTGCTGGCCGCGGTCGTCGTCGTGCCGCTGCTCCTGTCGCTCTATTCCAGCTTCACACCGTTCCGCCTGACCAAGCCCGAAACATTCTTCGTCTTCGTCGGCTTCCGGAACTATCTCTCGATCCTGGCCAACACCGATTTCTGGTGGGCGTTCGGGCGCACGGTGCTGCTGCTGACGATCGCGCTCAATCTCGAAATGCTGCTCGGCCTCGGCCTCGCCATGCTGGTCGAGAAGGCGACGCGCAGCCAGCGCATCCTGCGCACGCTGATGATGTTTCCGATGATGTTCTCGCCGATCCTCGTCGGCTTCCAGTTCAAGTTCATGTTCAACGACAATATCGGCCTGGTGAACAACGCCCTGCAGTCGCTCGGCATCACGCAGGACGCCATTCCGTGGCTGATCGAGGGCCATCTCGCCTTCATCGCCATCTCGATCGCCGAGATCTGGTCGTCGACCGCGATCTTCGCCATCCTGATCCTCGCCGGCCTGCTCGCCATGCCCAAGGAGCCGATCGAGGCCGCGCGGGTCGATGGCTGCACGCCCTGGCAGACCTTCCGCTATGTGACGTGGCCGTTCGTCATGCCTTTCGCCTATATCGCCATGACCATCCGTTCGCTCGACGTCGCGCGCGCCTATGACATCGTCAAGATCATGACCGATGGCGGACCGGCGGGCCGCACCGAACTGATGTGGACGCTGGTGGCACGCACCGCCTACAGCGACGGCCGCATGGGGATGGCCAACGCCATGGCCTATTTCTCGATCCTGCTGTCGATAGCCTTCACCGTCTATTTCTTCAACAAGCTCGCCGCGGCGCGCACGCAGATCGGCGCGGAGTGGTGATGGACGAGAATTCTTCCGCCCGCCTGAAGCGACGGCTGCTAGGTGTCGTCCATCGCATCGGCCTGTTCCTGGCGATGCTGACCATCTGCCTGCCCGGCCTCTGGATCGTGCTATCGTCGCTGCGGCCAACCGTCGAGATCATGGCCAAGCCGCCGGTGTGGATCCCGCAGGAGATCTCGTTCGACGCTTACATCGCAATGTTCTCGGGCATCGGCAAAGGCGGCATCCCGGTCATCGAATATTTCCGCAACTCGCTGATCATCTCGGTGACCTCGACGATCATTGCGGTGGCCATCGGCATGGCCGGCGGCTATGCCTTCGCGCGCTACCGCTTCCGCGGCAAATCCAGCGTCTTCCTTGGCCTGATGCTGACGCGCACGGTGCCCGGCATCGCACTGTCGCTGCCGCTGTTCTTCCTCTATGTGCGGCTCGGCATCATCGACACGCATTTCGGGCTGATCCTCGCCTATGTCGCGCTCAACGTGCCGTTCACCATCTGGCTGATTGACGGCTTCTTCCGCCAGGTGCCGAAAGACCTCGCGGAGGCAGCACAAATCGATGGCTGCACGCGCTGGCAGGCATTCTGGCAGGTGGAGTTCCCGCTCGCCGGGCCGGGCATTGCGTCTGCCGCCATCTTTGCCTTCCTGACCTGCTGGAACGAGTTCGCGCTGGCCTCGCAACTGACCCGCTCGGTGAGCGCCAAGACGCTGCCGGTCGGCCTGCTCGACTACACAGCCGAATTCACCATCGACTGGCGCGGCATGTGCGCGCTGGCCGTGGTGATGATCATTCCCGCACTCACCCTCACCTATATCGTCCAGAAACACCTTGTCGGCGGCCTGACCTCCGGCGCGGTGAAAGGCTGATCCCATGGCAACAGTTTCCCTGAAAAAACTGACCAAGCGCTACGGCAATATCGGGATCGTGCATGGCATCGATCTCGATATTGCCGACCGCGAATTCATCGCGCTGGTCGGCCCGTCAGGCTGCGGCAAGTCGACGACTTTGCGCATGATCGCCGGACTGGAAGAGATCAGCGCCGGCTCGATCGAGATCGGCGGGCGGATCGTCAACGATCTGCCGCCGCGCTCGCGCAACATCTCGATGGTGTTCCAGTCCTATGCGCTCTATCCGCATATGACCGTGCGCGAAAACCTTGGCTTCTCCTTGAAGATCGCCGGTGCGGCCAAGGAGGACATGGAGCGCCGCGTCGCCGAGGCCTCGGCCATCCTGGGCCTCGACACGCTGCTCGACCGCCGCCCGTCGCAACTGTCGGGCGGCCAGCGCCAGCGTGTCGCCATGGGCCGCGCTATCGTGCGCGACCCTGACGTCTTCCTGTTCGACGAGCCGCTTTCCAACCTCGACGCCAAGCTCAGGACGCAGATGCGCACCGAGATCAAGAAGCTGCATGCCAAGGTGCAGTCGACAGTGATCTACGTCACCCACGACCAGGTCGAGGCAATGACGCTGGCCGACCGCATCGTCATCATGCGCGACGGCCATATCGAACAGGTCGGCACGCCAGACGAGGTCTTCCGCCGCCCGGCGACACGCTTCGTCGCCGGCTTCATCGGTTCGCCGCCGATGAATTTGCACGAGGCGACGGTCGATGACGGCCAACTGGTTTTCGCCAGCGGCGAAAAGCTGCCGCTACCCGCCCAATTCAAGGCCAATGTCGCGACCGGCGACAAGGTCGTGTTCGGCCTGCGGCCAGACGACATCTATCCGACCGGCCATGGCATCAGCTCCGGCGGTGCGGCCGACGTCCATCAGATCAACCTGCCGATCACCGTCACCGAACCGCTCGGCAACGAGACGCTGGTGTTCGTCGAGTTCAACGGCACCGACTGGGTTTCGCGCATGCTGAACCCGCGCCCATTGCGCTCCGGCGAGCGGGTGGCGATGAGCCTCGACCTGTCGCAGGCGCATCTGTTCACCGCCGAGGCCGGAAAGACATTGCGGAGCTGACCGATGGCTAGAATCGAGAAAATCGAACTGCGGATGGTGGACCTTGTGCCCAAGGTCAAGCGCACGGACGCCATCCAGAGTTTCGTCAGCCAGGAAACGCCCATCGTCACCATCACCGATTCCGACGGCGCGGTCGGCACCGGCTACAGCTACACGATCGGCACCGGCGGTTCGTCGGTGATGCGGCTCTTGTCCGACCATCTGGCGCCACGCCTGATCGGCCGCGACCCCGACATGATCGAGGCGATCTGGCACGATCTCGAATTCGCCACCCATGCGACGACCATCGGTGCGATCACCTCCATCGCCATTGCGGCGATCGATACGGCGCTCTGGGATCTGAGGGCGAAGAAGCAGAACCTGCCGCTGTGGAAACTCGCCGGCGGCGCCAAGGACCGCTGCCCGCTCTACACCACCGAGGGCGGCTGGCTGCACATCGAGACCGCAGCACTTGTCGACGACGCGCTGGCTGCCAAGGCGAAGGGATTTCGTGGCTCGAAAGTGAAGATCGGCAGGCCGCACGGGTCGGAGGATCTCGCCCGCCTGTCGGCGGTGCGCAAGGCCGTGGGCGACGGCTACGAGATCATGACCGACGCCAATCAGGGGTTTTCGGTCGACGAGGCGATCCGGCGCGCGGCGCGGCTGCGCGAACTCGACCTCGCCTGGATCGAGGAGCCGCTGCCGGCCGACGACATTGACGGCCATATCAGGTTGTCCAACTCGACGCCGACGCCAATTGCCATTGGCGAATCGCTCTATTCGATCCGCCATTTTCGCGAATACATGCAGAAAGGCGCCTGCTCGATCGTGCAGGTCGATGTCGGCCGCATCGGCGGCATCACGCCATGGCTCAAGATCGCCCATGCGGCGGAGGCCTTCGACATTCCGGTCTGCCCGCATTTCCTGATGGAGCTGCATGTCAGCTTGACCTGCGCGGTTCAGAACGGCAGGTATGTCGAGTACATTCCGCAACTCGACCAGTTGACCGGCAAGCATATGCGCATCGAGGATGGGCATGCGCTGGCGCCCGACGAACCCGGCATCGGCATCGACTGGGATTGGGACGCGGTCAAGGCCATGAGCATCGCCGAATTCACTACGGCGATCACGAAGTAGGAGTCGGATATGCAGCGAATGGGCATGGTGCTGGGGTTGAAGCCCGAAAAGGTCGAGGAGTATGTCCGCCTGCATGCCGCCGTCTGGCCCGACGTGCTGACCATGATCTCGGCCTGCAACATCAAGAATTATTCGATCTATCTGAAGCGGCCGGAGAATCTGCTGTTCTCCTATTTCGAATATCACGGCACCGATTATGCGGCCGACATGGCCAAGATGGCCGCCGACCCGAAGACGCAGGAATGGTGGTCGGTCTGCATACCATGCCAGGAGCCGCTCACGACCCGCAAGGAGGGCGAATGGTGGGCCAGCACGGACGAGGTCTTCCACCATGACTGAGGGCGGTTTCGACCCTGCCTTACTCGTCCAGTCCTGGCCAACACCCTCGAAGCCTCGCCCGATCGTCACTTTCGGTGCCGGATCGATCGTCGGGGACGCGCATTTTCCCGCCTATCGCAAAGCCGGCTTTCCGATTGCCGGCCTCTATGATCCCGACCAGGCCAAGGCGAAAACCCTGGCCGACAAATGGGGCATGACGGCGTTCCGTTCGGTCGACGAAGCCGCATCCGTCCCGGATGCGATCTTCGATCTGGCGACCCCGCCGGGACGGCACGCCGAGATCCTGAAAGCCCTGCCCGACGCTGCGGTCGCATTGATCCAGAAGCCGATGGGCAACTATCTCGGCGAGGCAACCGAAATCCTCGAAATCTGCCGTGCCAAGAACCTCAAGGCGGCCGTGAACTTTCAGCTGCGCTTCGCGCCGATGATGCTGGCGCTCAAGGACGCTATCGCCAGGGGCTGGCTCGGCGAAGTCGTCGACTTCGATGCCTGGCTGGCGCTGGCGACACCGTGGGAGTTGTGGGAGTTCCTGCTCAAGGCGCCGCGCGTCGAGATCGCCATGCACTCGATCCACTATCTCGATCTCATCCGGCAATTGCTCGGCGATCCCAAAGGCGTCCACGCCAAGACGCTCGGCCATCCCAACCACAAGGTGGCGCAGACGCGCACCAGCGCCATTCTCGACTATGGCGACACCATGCGCTGCGCGCTGTCGATCAACCACGACCACAAGTTCGGCCGCCGCCACCAGGCCTGCGAATTCCGCATCTGCGGCACCGAGGGGGCGGCCTATCTCAAGCTCGGCCTGAACCTCGACTATCCCCGGGGCGAACCGGACATTCTGGAAATCCATCCGAAGGGCGCAACGGACTGGATCGCGGTACCGCTTGCCGGCGAGTGGTTCCCCGACGCCTTCGTCGGGCGCATGGCCAACGTCCAGCGCTTCGCATCAGGAGAAGACGACGAACTGGTCAGCTCGGTCGAGGACGCCTGGAGCACCATGGCGCTGGTGGAAGCCGCCTATAGATCGAGCGCGGCGCCGGCGACGCCGATCGCGGAAAGACCCTGATGGAACAGATCCAATATTTCGAAGATTATGAAATCAGCTCGTCGCGGCTGACCAGCGGCCGCACCATCACCGAGACCGACTTCATCGTCCATGCCGGCCACACCGGCGATTTCTTCCCGCACCACATGGACGCCGAGTACATGAAGACGACGCCGTTCGGCCAGCGCATCGCGCATGGTACGCTGGTGTTCTCGGTCGGCATCGGGCTGACGGCAAGCATCGTCAACCCCGTCGCCTTCTCCTATGGCTATGACCGGCTGCGCTTCATCAAGCCGGTGTTCATCGGCGACACGATCCGCACGCGCACCACCATTACGGCCAAGGAAGACGATCCCAAGCGGCCGGGCTCGGGACGCGTGATCGAACGCTGCGAGGTGATCAACCAGCGCGGCGAGGTCGTGCTGGCGGCCGATCATATCTACATCGTCGAACGCAAGCCGGCGCAGAGCTGAAGAACAGCGTGGTTCTTACGAACCGGTCGCGCGGTGATGCGCTTGAACCCCGAGCAGCAGGACCATCCCGACTAGGATTTTCGCGACAGGCCGCCGCGTAACGCGGTGCCGGCCTTCAGCGTTCCGCTGGCAATGGCTTCGCGCAGGACGTTGGCGACCTGCTCCGCCACTGTCTGCGGCCTCTCGATCAGGCTTTCCACAAATCCACGCAATCGATGCTCCCTGACACGCGGACTCCAGAGTAGTGGAAAACCAGCGAACTGGATATGAGTATCCTCGTGTACGGTACGGCACACGCCGCTGAAGACTAGACAGCGCTGATAGCGAGATGCGCCGAGCCGATGGTCTCTGTCGAATATTCGTGCAGGGCGCTGCCCGGCGCAGGCAGCTCGCCTATGCTGCCGTGGCCGGCCGATCCTTGAACAGGACCGGATCGGCAACAGCCGGCTCCGCATACCGTATGCGCAGGCGCAGAAATGGCGCTTCGATGCAGGTGTAGCTGAGATAGCCGATCGGGATCGTCGCCAGAAAGCACAGCAAGGACCAGAGGCAGGCAATGTAGAAATTGCTTATGCCCATGATGTTCGCGTTGATGAACGCCGCCAACTGCATGACGAAGAACAGGTGCAGGAGATAGATCGAATAGCTGTAGGCCCCAGCCTTCTCCAGGATCTTGAACGGCAAGCCTGTTCGCTGCCTTGGAAAGCTGGTGTCGTAATAGGCGATCCCAAACGAATAGGCCGCCGCCTCCACCGTCGGCAGGATGATCCATATCCAATGCGGCGAGGGATACCGCTCAACCTGGTAAAACCCTCCCGCGGTATCGAACCACCAGAAGAACCCCGAAAAGGCCAGCAGAACGGCTAGCGCGAGCCAGTGCCGGTCCTTCGCATGGGCGCGGAGATGGAACGCAAGGATGCCGGCGAGGAAATGATCGGCATGGCCAATGATGGTCCAGGCCGCCGCCGACTGTACCTCGCCGAGGTGCACGTAAAGTGCCCACCTCAGCAAAATGGCCGCCGCGATGAACAGCAATGGGGCGAACAGGAAGCGTCGGGACGCCATCAGCAGGAACGGCAGCAGGATGTAGAAGTGGGCTTCCACTGTTATCGACCAGCCGCCGTTCGGGAGGGTTGGAAAGATCACCCCCTTCCCGACGTCGGTGAAATAGCCGCCCAGGGACTGGCCCGCCATAGATACGCGGCAAGCCTCGATGGCTATCACGGCCAGCAGGAGCGGAAGCAGCCTCAGCGCCCGGTTGGCGAAGAAGGGCAGATAGCTGACCTGTTTCCCATCAAGAAGCTTGGCGAACAGGTAGCCGGAGAGCGTCATGAACAATGAAACGCCGGTGACCCCCTCATCCAGCAGGCTGAAAATGGGCACGGCAGGTACAAAACCATAGGGCACCGGCCCCTCTGGAGACTGGTGGAGGAAATGCCAGGTGAAGACCAGGAAAGCCGCTAGGCCACGAACATGGTCCAGCGCCGGATAGTGTTCTCCAGTCGAAGATCTCATGTTTCAGACCAGGCGCCCGGGCGTTCAACGATCATCGCCATGTCGCGCGGTCCAATGCCCGCAACGATGGCAGCAGAGCGAGGGCCCGCTTGCCAATGCCTAGTTTGCCCGCCTCTCGTTAATTTACACTTCCATCCGATGGAGAAAATCCGGCGCGGCCAGCCGCAATCGCCGGAAGCCGCGCGGCATGTGCCGGGACGCAGCCGCCTTCGATCAATCGACCTCCACGGCGACCACCGCCGCGCAGTCACCGGCCTTGACCAGGCCGGGAAAATGCCGCGCCGCCAGCATACCCGACATTTTTGCCCGGATCTCCTGCGGGGCAATGCCCGTGCGGCCAACCGAATGGATCCGTGCCAGCACCGCGCCCTCTTCGACGGGCTCGCCGAGATCGACCATGGTTTCGATCATGCCGTCCTCCTCGGCGAAGGAGAAGCAATCGCCAGACGGCATATCCAGCCATTGAGTTCTGCCCTTCTCGACCGCCCCAGCAACAATGCCCGCATGACGCAGCACATTGAGAATGCCACGCCGTGCAATCCGCACCGTTTGAGCGCGCGAGGTGCCACCGCCGCCAAGCTCGGTGCTGACGAAGACCTTGCCCATCTCCTCGGCCGCCGTGTCGTACATGCCGACCGAGTCGATCTCGATCATGCGCATCGAGAAGGGCGCCGAAAATGCCGCCACCGCATCGAAGGCTTTCTGCTCCAGTGCCTTGTCGGGCAGAGTGTGGGCCGCGCAGAACGGCACGAAATCCAGCGTCTTTCCCCCGGAGTGGAAGTCGAAGACGATGTCGGCGCGGGGCAGCAACTCGCGCTGGAAATAGTCGGCGATCTTCTCGGTCACCGTGCCGTCCGGCCGGCCGGGGAAGCTGCGGTTCATGTTGCCCTTGTCGATTGGCGAGGTCCGCGTGCCGGCGCGGAAGGCCGGATAGTTCATCGCCGGCACGATGATCACCGTGCCGCTGACTTGCTTCGGGTCGAGCGTGCGGGCGAGATCGTAGAGCGCCAACGGCCCTTCATACTCGTCGCCATGATTGCCGCCGGACAGCAGCGCCGTCGGTCCCTTGCCGTTGCGGACGACGCACATCGGAATCATCACCGAGCCCCAAGCCGAGTCGTCGCGGCTGTATGGCAGGCGCAGGAAACCGTGCTGGACGCCGTCACGACCGAAATCGACGGTCGGTGTGATCGGTGACGGGCGGAGGCTGGACATCTGGCTCAATTCTTCACCACCAGTTTGCGCGGAACATTGGCCAGGCACTCTACACCGGTTTCGGTAATCAAGATGGACTCGGTGATCTCCAGCCCCATCGTTTCCAGCCACAGGCCGGTCATGAAATGGAAGGTCATGCCGGGCTTGAGTTCGGTGCGGTCGCCGGGGCGCAGGCTCATGGTGCGTTCGCCCCAGTCCGGCGGATAGGACAGACCTATCGAGTAGCCGGTGCGGTTGTCCTTGACGATGCCATACCTTTTCAGCACGGCGAAGAAGGCATTGGCGATGTCCTCGCAGGCGTTGCCGGGCTTTGCGGCGGCAAGGCCCGCCTCCATGCCTTCCAGCGTCGCCTTCTCGGCATCGAGGAATTCCTGCGTCGGCTTGCCGAGGAAGACGGTGCGCGACAGCGGACAATGGTAGCGGTTGTAGCAGCCGGCGATCTCGAAGAAGGTGCCCTCGCCCCGCTTCATCGGCTGGTCGTCCCAAGTCAGATGCGGCGCCGAGGCGTCCACGCCGGACGGCAGCAGCGGCACGATCGCCGGATAGTCGCCGCCAATACCGTCAACGCCGCGCGTGCCGGCATCATAGATCTCTGCGACGAGATCGCATTTGCGCATGCCGATCTCTATTCTGTCGAAAATGCGCTGGTGCATGGCTTCGACGATGCGGGCGGCCTTGCGCATGTAGTCGATCTCGGTCGGGCTCTTCACCGCGCGCTGCCAGTTGACCAGCGCGGTGGCGTCGACGAAGCGGGCATTGGGCAGATGTTTCTGCAACGAGGCGAAGGCGGCGGCCGAGAACCAGTAATTGTCCATCTCGACGCCGATGGTGAGCTTGCCCCAGCCGCGATCGACGAGCACGCTGGACAAGAAGTCCATCGGATGGCGCTCGGTCGACTGCACATAGTGGTCGGCGTAGCCGACGATGTTGTCCTGCGCGAGATAGGCGGTGCGCCTGGCACCGTTGGCGTCCTGGCCGCGGCCGTACCAGACGGGCTCGCCCGACGGCGGCACGATGACCGCCTGGTGCACGTAGAAGGACCAGCCGTCATAACCGGTCAGCCAAGCCATGTTGGAAGGGTCGCTGACGATGAGGAGATCGACGCCCTTGGCCTCCATGGCTCGCCGCGTCTTGGCGAGGCGATCCGCAAATTCGCCGCGCGAGAATTTCAGATTCGGTTGCATTGTTCTTGGTCCTCGTTTGTTAGGCCCTGGAGCCCGTTTCAACTTCGGTGAACCCGGCTCCAGGAATTTTGCTTGAGCATGATCTGATCGGAAAACCGGTTCCCACTTTTCCGGATCATGCTTTGCGGCCAGCATCAGCTTTCAAAAATGGTTCCGGCATTAGCCGCCCGCGCGCGGTCGCGGGCGAGCGTGGCGATCGCGGTGTCCTGCACGCCGGTGCCGGTCAGATCGGCGATGGTGATATCGCTGGCCGAACGTCTTCCGTGTCGTTCGCCGGCGATGATCTGGCCGAGTTCGGTCACTTCTTCATCGGCGGCCATCACCCCTGCCGCGATGGCATGATGCAGTTCGCCCAGACGCCGCGTCTGGCGCGCGCTGTCGGCGACGTAGAGATCGGCCATGCGCAGGATGGCCGGCGCGACCTCGTTCTTGTGTTCGGCGTCCGAGCCCATGGCGGTGATGTGCTGGCCGGCCGAAATGAAGCCTGCCTTGATCAGCGGCTCCGTCGACGGCGTGGTGGTGACGATGATGTCGGCGCCGGCAACGGCATTTGCTGCATCGGGCTCGGCGCGCACGACAATGCCCAGTCTTTCGCGCAAGCGGGCAGCGGTGACTTCGGCCTTGGCGGCGTCGCGCGCCCAGATGCGGGCTTCGGCGATCGGCCTGACAAGGCGCAGTGCTTCCAGTTGCAGACCTGCCTGCAAACCGGCGCCGAAGATTGCTGCCACGGTGGCGTCTTCGCGCGACAGATGCTTCGCCGCGGCCGCGCCTGCTGCAGCGGTGCGGACATCGGTCAGGTAGCCATTGTCGAGCAGCAGCGCCTCGACCACACCGGTCTTTGCCGAAAGCAGCACCATCATGCCGCCACCGCTCGGCAGGCCGAGCTTTGGATTGTCGAAGAAGCCGGAGCTGATCTTCACGGCGAAGCCGTCGATACCGGGCACATAAGCGGACTTCACGTCGACCTCGCCGCGATGCTCGGGAATGTCGAGCCGCAGGATCGGCGGCATCGCCACGGGCAGAGTGGCGAGCGCGCGAAAAGCGTTCTCGACGCAGGCGACGGCGTCGAGATCGAGCGTTACGATCTTGCGCAGTTCTGCTTCGGTCAGAATCGTCATACGGCTCATGCGGCGCGCTCCCCGATCGCCTCGCCGCAGACGATCCGGCGATGCGCGTTCATGTCGATGTTGCGGCCCGAGAGAAGTACGACCACCGGCCCTTCCGCCTTGACCTTGCCTGCTAGAAGCGCGGCGATGCCGACCGCGCCGGCGCCCTCGACGATCTCGCGCTCTTGCGCATAGGCATGGCGGATGCCGGCGGCGATCTCGTCCTCGCCGAGCAGGATGATTTCGTCGAGCAGGTGGCGGCACATGGGGAAGGTCAGCCTATTGTCGAGGCCGATACCACCACCAAGCGAATCCGCCAGCGTCGGCAGTTCCTCCACCAGGACAGGCCGGCCGGCATCGAGGCTCGCCTTCATCGCAGCACCCCGCGCCATCGAAACGCCGATGACTTTTGTGCCGGGGCTGACACCCTTGACCGCTGCGGCAACGCCGGAGGCCAAGCCGCCGCCGGAAAGCTGCACCAGCACGAGACCGGCCTCCGGGACCTGCTCGATCATCTCCAGCCCGAGCGTGCCTTGCCCGGCGATGATGGCGGGATGGTCGAAGGGCGGCAGCATCACCAGCCCCTCCTCCGCCACCAGCCGCTCGACCTCCTGCTGGGCGTCGTCCTGGCTGTTGCCGACAATGCGCACCTCGGCGCCGAGCCGACGGATTTCGTCCAGCTTGTTCTGCGGCACCAGCCGCGACATGCAGATCACCGCGCGCATGCCTTCGAGCTTCGCCGCATGCGCCAGCGCGCGACCGTGATTGCCGGTCGAGGCCGCGACAACACCGCGCGCCTTTTCGTCAGCACGGAGCGAAGCGATGGCATTCGAAGCGCCGCGCAGCTTGAAGCTGCCGGTGATCTGGCGGTGCTCGAGCTTGAGATGAACGGGGACACCGAGACGCTTGGAAAGACTCGTGGATATCGTGATCGGCGTGTACTCGACCTTGCTGGCAATACGCTCACGCGCGGCGCGGATATCGTTAAGGGAGACGGTCGTCATGGTCATCAATCGCGCGGCAGAGGAAGCGTCATCAGTTGCCCGAACTCAGGGCGCGGCGTCTCATCGCCACACAGCCGCAAGCAATTCCAGGCTGTCGCCTGGTTGCTGGTCACCACAGGACGGCCGATTGCCTGTTCCATGCCGGTGACCGCAAGCGCGCCGCGCAGCGCTGTGCAGGACACAAACAGGGCATCGGCCTGCGGGTGGGTCGCCTGGCGCGCGAGATCGACAAGGGCTGTCGGCGGGATGCGCGCCATCTCGCGATCGTCCTCGAAGCCGAGACAGGTGAAGCTGGCGATCTCGAAACCACGCGCGGCGAAATAGGCGGCCATCGGGCTGGAGGTTTCGACCGTGTAGGGGGTCAGAATGCTGATCCGGCGCACGCCGAAGGCATTCAGCCCGCGCATGCCGGCCATTGGCGGGGTGACCACGGGAACTCCAGGCTTGGCCGCCTGGATCGCCGTCTCGATCTCGGCATCGCCGATCACCACCGAGGCCGACGTACAGGAGTAGCAGACGGCCTCGAGCTTCTCGTCGGGCAGGATCAGGGCAGCACCCGCCGTCAGCGCCGGCTGCATCTTGCGCAGATTTTCCGGCGTCGTCGGATTGGCATAGGGAATGCGCGCGACATAGACGCCGATGCGCTCGCTCGCCACCATGCGGCGAAAATCCGGTTCGCTGGTGTGATCCGTGGCCAGGATGATCAGGCCGACGCGCTTGTCGAGCGGACGCTCGTCGAGTGATGGCCGACTGGGGTAGACCTTGATCTCGGGCAAGGGTTTCATCGGCTACCTCTCGATCTTGCCGTAACGGCGTTCCAGCCAGCGCAGCAGCACGACCGAACAAAGGCTGATGGCGAGGAAGAAGGCGCCGACCAGCGTGATCGGCTCGATGTAACGATAATAGGTGTTGGCGACGCTTTTGGCCTGGTTCATCAGCTCCAGCACGGTGATCGCCGAGAGCAACGGCGTCTCCTTGAACATGGCAATGAAATAATTGGCCAGTGCCGGGATCATCGGCGGGATGGCCTGAGGGATGATGATGTGCGTCCAGGTTTGCCGGGCGCTGAGATTGCAGGCCTTGGCGGCCTCCCACTGGCCACGCGGTACATTGTCGATGCCGGCGCGGTAGACCTCCGCCGTGTAGGTGCCGTAATGCAGCCCGAGCCCGATGACACCAGCGACCAGCGGCGGCAGCAGGATGCCGATGTCGGGCAGCACGTAGAAGATGAAATAGAGCTGCACCAGAAGCGGTGTGCCGCGGATGAACTCGGCCGCCCAGCCGACAGTACGCGACAACGCCTTGTTGGGCGAGCGGCGCGCCAGCGCGATCCCCAGCCCGACGATCGCCGCCAGCACCGAGCCGAGCAGCGTCGCCAAGATGGTGATCTTCACCCCCTGGATCAGCGTCGGCATGATCTGCCATACGAAATCCCAGTCCCACTCCATCAGACGCGCACCCCATCGAGGCCGCGCGCCATGCGGCGCTCCAGCGAGCGCACGCCCCAAGAAATGAGCAGTGCAAGGACGAAATAGATGACCAGGATGGTGGCGAAAGGCACCATCGTGTTGCCGGTCTGGGCGCGCACCACCTGCGCCTGGAAGGTCAAGTCGGCGAGCGAGATCAGCGAGACGACCGATGTCGCCTTGAGCAGTTCGATGGCGTTGTTGCCGAAGGTCGGCAGCATCACCAGAAAGGCCTGCGGCAGGATGACATGGCGCAGGCCTTGCCAGCGGCCGAGATTGAGCGCGATGCAGGCCTCATGCTGTTCGCGGCCGATCGACTGAACGGCGCCGCGCACCACTTCGGCGGCATAGGCGCCGACATTCAGGCCCAGCGCCAGCACGCCGGCCTGCAGCGGGGTCAGTTCGAGACCAATCAGCGGCAGCACGAAATAGGCGAAGAACAGCTGCACGAAGATCGAGGTGCCGCGGAAGAATTCGATATAAGCGGTGGCGAGCGCCCTCAGTGCGAAGAAGCGCGACAGCCGTCCCATGCCGGCCAGAAAGGCCATGATCAGGGCAAGCACCGACCCCATCAGCGTCAGCTCGATGGTGACAAGCGCTCCCTGCAATATCAGGCCGAGATAGCCGGACCACTGGGTCATCTAGGTTCCAACGTTCCATTTTAGCCCCTTCTCCCCGTTCACGGCGAGTTGAGGAGCGGTCAGCGTAGCGGGCGAAAAGCCAATTGCTTGGCTTTTCGAGCGACGAAAGCCGGCAGGCAGATGAGGGGCGGCTCCAGCTTCTCCAAACTTGGCGCCGCCCCTCATCCGTCACTTCGTGACACCTTCTCCCCGTGAAACGGGAAGAAGGAAGAAGAGGCGCCTACTTCGCCGAGCAGAGCTTGTCGCGCGTCGTCGACATCGCGGCGGCGGCCGAGAAACCGTAGGGCTCGATGATCTTGGCGAATTCGCCCGACTTCTTCATCTTGGCGAGCTCGACGTCATAGGCATCGCGCAGTGCCTCGTCGCCCTTCTTGAAGGCGGCGCCGTCGCAATAGACCGGGGCACCCTGGACCGGGGCGACGACTTCGAGGTTCGGGTCGTTGGCCTTCTTCATCAGATCGTTGATCGACAGAACCGGCAGCGAATAGGCGTCGATGCGGCCGTCCTGCACCATCTTCAGGCCGCTCTGGCCGTCCGGCACGACGATGACGCGTTCGCGCGGCACGCCGGCGTTAAGCGCCAGCTTCTCCTCGGTGCCACCGCCGGGCGCGCCGATCGTGGCCGATGTGTCCTTGGCGACGTCCTCGTAGCTCTTGAAGGCTTTCGGATTGCCCTTCTTCACCAGCATCGCCTCGGCGTCGCACAGCACCGGTTCGGAATAGGCGACCGCGGCGCAACGCTCCGGCTTCATGAACAGGCCGGCGGTGACGACGTCGAAGCGGCCGGCCTTCAGGCCGGGGATCATGGCGCCATATTCCGAGATCGAGGCGACGATGTCGCCAACGCCGAGGCGTTTGAAGATCTCGCGCGCCACGTCAGGCGCCGCGCCAGAAACCTTGCCGTCGGCCGCGACCGCCGTGTAGGGCGGCTCATTGGCGATGGCGACACGGGCAAAGCCCTGTGACTTCAACTGCTCGAGCTTGCTGTCGTCGGCCGAACCCGGGATCGAGGCGGCCAGCACCGCCGTCAGTGCAAGGCCGGCGACGCCGGCCAGAATGCCAAGTTTCTTCATTGTTCCCAACTCCTGTTTCTTGTCTTGGTTTGTTTGGGGCGGCTTTCCGTCCCTTGAGGACGGCGTTGTCGCCTCGGGCATGACGGTCAGACGCGATGTCCGGCCGCGATGATCTTCTTCAGGAAGCCTTGCGTGCGCTCCTGTTTGGGATGGCGGAAAATCTCGTCGGGCTTGCCCTGCTCGACGATCTTGCCGCGATCGAAGAACAGCACCCGGTCGGCGAAGTCATGGGCAAACCCCATCTCGTGGGTGACCAGCAGCATGGTCATGTCGGTCTCGGCGCAGAGCCGCCACAGAACGTTGAGCACCTCCTCGACCAGTTCCGGGTCGAGCGCCGACGTCACCTCGTCGAACAGCATGATCTTCGGCTGCAGAGCGAGCGCCCGGGCGATCGCCACGCGCTGCTTCTGGCCGCCCGACAGTTGCGCCGGCATCGCCTTGGCCTTGTCGGCCATGCCGACCATGTCGAGCAGTTCCATCGCCCGCTTTTCGGCGGCGGCGCGGGGCGTTCCCTTGGTCAGCATCGGCGCCAGCGTCACATTGTCGATGACGCTCTTGTGCGGAAACAGGTTGAACAGCTGGAACACCATGCCGATCTTCTGGCGCATCCGCGCCAGATGCCGCTCGTCGGCCGGCAGCAGCTGGCCGTTGCGCTCCATGTGGTAGAGCTGCTCGCCCTCGATCTGGATGTGGCCGCCATCGATGCGCTCCAGCGTCATCAGGATGCGCAGGATCGTCGTCTTGCCCGAGCCGGACGGACCGATCAGCGCCAGCTTCTCGCGCGGCATGACCTGCATCGACAAGCCGTCCAGCACCTTGAAGGCACCGAAGCTCTTCGAAATGGCATCGACCTTGATGATGGGTGCGGACAAATGAATTTCCCCGTGCTGGAGAAGCCTGTGCCCTTAACGATGCGGAACGCGCCAAATCATGTCAATTGGGAAAATAATATCATGACAATATTTCCCATTCCGCACAATTGTTGAGCAATCGCTGCCGAAGAGCGGCGCACTCGCTAGATTGCCAACAGCAGATGCTCCGGATCGCCAAGCAAGAGCTTGGTGACAACGCCGAGGCCGGCGCGCAGTTCCCCTTCGGTGGTCGAGCCCAGCGAGATGCGCACCGCCGGATGCCAGGGCGCGTCGGAAATGCGGAAGGATGTTCCCGGCGCGATCGCCACGCCCTGCAGCCGGGCCTGGGCGACAAAGCCCTCTTCGGCACGGTCGTCGGGCAGTCGCAGCCAGATATGCAGCCCGTCGCGCCGGGCGCGATAGTCGATTCCGGCCAACACTTCGGCGGCGATATCCTGCCGCCGCCGTAACGCGGCGCGCTGCCAGCGTACCAGTTCCATCGCCGTGCCGTCGGTCACCCATTTGGTGGCGATCTCGGCCACCAGCGGCGTCGCCATCCAGTTCGACACCAGATGCCGGTTGGCGACGGCGGCGACATAACGGTCAGGCGCGGCGAGATAGCCGATGCGCAGGCCGGGCACGGTGATCTTGGTGAAAGAGGTGACGTAGAGCGTGCGCTCCGGCGCGTAAGCGGCGACCGGCGGCGGCCGGTCCTCGACCAACGGCCCCAGCACGTCATTCTCGATGATGGCGATGTCATGCTTGCGCGCGACCGCGGCGATTTCTTCACGCCGCCGCGCATCCATCAGCGTCGCCGTCGGGTTGATCACCGAAGGCTGCACGAACACCGCGCGGATGTCGGAAAGACGGCAGGCCTCGTCCAGCGCCTCCGGGATCAGGCCGCTATCATCGATCGGCAGGCCTTCGAGGTTGAAACCGAGATAGCGCGCCAGCGGCACCAGCGTGTGGTGGCCGATCGCCTCGGTGGCGACGGTCGATCCCGGCGGCGCCACGCTCATCAGCGCCACCGTCATGCCGGCGGTGGCGCCATTGGTCAGGCTGATGTTCTGGGCGGAAATGTCGAGCCCGCACAGTTTCAGCCATTCGACCGCCACCGCACGATGGCGCGGAAACACCATGTTGGGCCGAAAGGACAGCGCCGAACTCGACGGCAGGTTTTCGGCGAGCCAACCCAGCGCCTGCTTCAATCGCTCCAGATGCATCGGCTCGCAGACCGGCTTCAGGATGGAGAGGTCGATGACCTCGCCGAGACGCTCAGGCAGATAGGGCGGCTCCGGCTCGCGACGCTGCGTCTGGACGAAGCTGCCGCGGCCGATCTCGCCGGAAATCAGGCCGCGCCGGATCAATTCCTCATAGGCGCGGCTGACCGTCTGCACCGACAGCTTGAGATCGTCGGCCAGCCGTCGATGTGTCGGCAGCCGCGCGCCATTGGCAAGACGTCCGTCATGGATGGCGCGCGCGAACTGGTCGGCAAGCGATTGATAGGCTGGCCGCCTTATGAGCGCGGGATCGGGTTGCCACAATGTCATGACTTATTAGAGATCGAAATCAGTGCAATTGACAATCGAAATAATGCGCCATCATGGTACAGTGGACGAAAAAGTGGGCGCTGATGACTGCTGCGAAACTCGACGCGATCGACCTCAAAATCCTCGACGCCATCCAGCGCGACGGGCGCATCACCAAGCTGGCGCTGGCCGAGCAGGTGGGGCTGTCGCCGACGCCGTGCTGGATGCGGCTGCGCAAGCTGGAAAAGGCCGGCATCGTCTCGGGCTATCACGCAAGGATCGCCATGCGCGTCGTGGCGCCGGTGGCCACCGTGCTGATGGAAGTGACGTTGGCCAGCCACCGCCAGGCCGATTTCGACCGCTTCGAGCGCGTCATCCGCGATATCCCCGAAATCGTCGCCTGCTGGTCGGTGGGCGGCGGCGTCGACTATGTGCTGAAGGTGATGGCTCGCGACATCGACGCCTATCAGCGGCTTGTCGACGGCTTGCTCGACCGCGAGATCGGCATCGACCGCTACTTCACCTACATCGTCACCAAGACGGTGAAGGAAGAGATCGCACTTCCCATCACCGAGTTGCTGCCGGTGTCGCCGTAGTACCGGAGAAATCGTCTGCAGAGGCTTCACAATAGAGAGAATCTCTCTACTTCAAGACACCCAAATAGCCTCTCTGTCTGCCCACGACCGATAGTCTCCCAGGATCAGACCGAACCGGGAGGCTTCGACCATGTCCGCGCATTTCGCCCGCTCGCATCGCCACGAGGCGCTCGACCGCCTCGCCGACCGCCGTCTGCTGCGCGAACTCGCCTATGTCGACGGCCACTGGACGGCGAGCGAGGCCGCCGAAAGCTTTGAGGTCACGGATCCGGCGACGGGAAGCACGGTCGCTTTCGTCGCGGCGCTGGATGCACGGCAAACGACAAAAGCAATCGATGCCGCCGCGCGCGCTTTTCCGGCCTGGCGGTCGCTGCTGCCGCAGGAGCGGTCAAGAATCCTGCGAAAATGGTTCGAGCTGATCATTGCCGCGAAAGACGACCTGGCATTGCTGATGACCCTGGAACAGGGCAAGCCCTTGCAGGAATCGCTCGGCGAAATCGACTATGCCGCCACTTTCGTCGAGTGGTATGCGGAGGAAGCCAAGCGCCTCAACGCCGAGAGCGTCACCAGCCATCTGGCGAACGCGGAAATGATGGTGCGGCGCGAGCCGCTCGGCGTCGTCGGCATCGTCACGCCGTGGAATTTCCCCTCGGCCATGCTGACCCGCAAGGCGGCCGCCGCCCTTGCCGCCGGCTGCACCATTGTCGCGCATCCGTCCTCGGAAACGCCGCTGTCGGCGCTGGCGCTGGCCGAGCTTGGCGAGCGCGCGGGACTGCCGGCTGGCGTCTTCAACATCGTCACCGGCAAGGCCGCGACGATCGTCGGGCGGATGTGCGAAGACGCACGCGTCCGCGCCATGAGTTTTACGGGCTCGACCGAGATCGGCAGGCTGATTGCCGCGCAGAGCGCGCCGACGATGAAGCGGCTGGTGATGGAGCTTGGCGGCCACGCTCCGCTCATCGTGTTTGCCGATGCGGATCTCGACAAGGCGGTGAGCATCGCCATCGACGCTAAATTCGCCACATCGGGCCAGGATTGCCTCGCCGCCAACCGCATCTACGTCCAGCGGCCGATCCACGATCGCTTCTACGCTGCCTTCGCCAAGCGGATCGAGGCGCTGCGGACCGGCAATGGCCTTGACGACAAGACCGACATCGGGCCGCTGATGCATGAGCGCGCCGTCCAGAAAGTCGAGGAGCAGGTCGCCGATGCGCTCGCCCATGGCGCGCGTTGCCTTGCCGGCGGCAAGCGACACCAGGCCGGGCCGCTGTTCTACCAGCCGACGCTGCTGGCCGACGTTTCCGACGCGGCGCTGATCATGCGCGAAGAGACTTTTGGGCCGGTCGCCGCGGTGACGCCGTTCGACAGCGAGGACGAGGTTGTCGAACGTGCCAATGCCACCGAATATGGCCTGGTCGCCTATGTCGTGACCGAGAATGGCGCGCGCCAGCAGCGCATGGGCCGCGCGCTCGACTACGGCATGGTCGCCATCAACCGGGTGAAGATCACCGGCGCGCCAATTCCCTTCGGCGGCGTCAAGCAGTCCGGCATCGGCCGCGAGGGTTCGCGCCACGGGCTCGAAGCGTTCACCGATCTCAAATATCTCTGCCTGGACGTCGCATAAATCCGTCCGGCCATCCCTCAAGGAGACCAAAATGCTCGACCAGTCCAACGAACTCAACGCCTGGGATCGCGACCACTTCTTCCATCCCTCGACGCATATGGGCACGCACGCGCGCGGTGAATTGCCGACCCGCATCATGGCGGGTGGTGAAGGCGTCACCGTCTGGGACAACAATGGCAGGAAGAGTATCGATGCCTTTGCCGGCCTCTATTGCGTCAATGTCGGCTATGGCCGCCAGAAGATCGCCGATGCAATCGCCACCCAGGCGAAGAACCTCGCCTACTATCATGCCTATGTCGGCCACGGCACCGAGGCCTCGATCACGTTGGCCAAGATGATCATCGACCGCGCGCCGAAGGGCATGTCGAGGGTCTATTTCGGCCTCTCCGGCTCGGACGCCAACGAAACCAACATCAAGCTGATCTGGTACTACAACAATGTGCTGGGCCGGCCGGAAAAGAAGAAGATCATTTCGCGCTGGCGCGGCTATCACGGTTCGGGCGTGATGACCGGATCGCTGACCGGGCTCGACCTGTTCCACAACGCCTTCGACCTGCCGCGCGCGCCGGTGCTGCACACCGAAGCGCCGTATTATTTCCGCCGCGCCGACCGCTCGATGAGCGAGGAGCAGTTCTCGCAGCATTGCGCCGACAAGCTCGAGGAGATGATCCTGGCCGAAGGCCCCGAAACCGTCGCCGCCTTCATCGGCGAGCCGATCCTCGGCACCGGTGGCATCGTGCCGCCGCCTGCCGGTTACTGGGAAAAGATCCAGGCGGTGCTGAGGAAGTATGATGTGCTGCTGGTCGCCGACGAGGTGGTGACGGGCTTCGGCCGACTGGGCACCATGTTCGGCTCCGACCATTACGGCATCAAGCCGGACTTGATCACCATCGCCAAGGGCCTGACCTCGGCCTATGCGCCGCTGTCGGGCGTCATCGTCGCCGACAAGATGTGGCAGGTGCTGGCCGACGGTTCCGACAAGCTCGGTTCGCTCGGCCATGGCTGGACCTATTCAGCGCACCCGATCTGCGTTGCCGCCGGTGTCGCCAATCTCGAACTGATCGACGAGATGGATCTGGTGGCGAACGCCCGCGAGACCGGCGCCTATTTCCGTGCCGAGCTCGCCAAGGCCGTCGGCGGCCATAAAAATGTCGGCGAGGTGCGCGGCGACGGCATGCTGGCGGCGGTCGAGTTCGTCGCCGACAAGGACGACCGGGTGTTCTTCGACGCTTCGCAGAAGATCGGGCCGCAAGTGGCGACAGCGCTTGCCGCAAGCGGCGTCATTGGCCGCGCCATGCCGCAGGGCGACATTCTCGGCTTCGCGCCACCGCTCTGCCTGACCCGCGAGGAGGCCGACATCGTCGTCTCGATGACGGCGGGCGCGGTGAAAAGCGTGTTTGCCAATCTTTGAGATCGACGATGAATGCCATGACCGGAACCGTCCCCGCCACCATGGCCGCCGTGCTGCTCACCGGGCATGGCGGACCGGAAAAACTCGTCTACCGCACCGATGTGAAGGTGCCCGCGCCTATCCCGGGTGAGGTGCTGGTGAAAGTCGGCGCTTGCGGGATGAACAACACCGACGTCTGGGTGCGCCAGGGTGCCTATGGTACCGAAGAGGATGCCGCCGCCGTGTCGACCTGGCGGCGCCAGGGCAACACGCTTGTTTTCCCGCGCATCCAGGGCACCGACACGGTTGGCACCATCGTTGCCGTTGGCGACGGCGTTTCGCCGGACCGCATCGGTGAGCGGGTGATGGTCGATTTCTCCATCTACAACCGCGACGACGATTCACTGGCCGACATAGACTATATGGGCCATGGCCGCGACGGCGGTTACGCCGAGTATCAGACCGTGCCTGCTGAGAATGCGCATGTCGTCCACACGGATATGAGCGACGTCGAACTCGCCACTTTCTGCTGCGCCTACCTGACCGGCGAACAGATGCTGGAACGCGCTGGCTTAAAAGCCGGCGAGCGCGTGCTGGTCACCGGTGCCTCGGGCGGCGTTGGCTCCGGCATCGTGCAATTGGCGCGGGCGCGCGGCGCCATTCCCTACGCCGTCGTCGGCAAGGGCAAGGAACAGGTGGTGCTCGACATTGGCGCCGAGGCCGTCATCACCCGTGGCGTCGCTGACTTGCCACGGGCCGTGGCTGAAGTGACCGGCGGCCGGCCGATCGACGTGGTCGCCGATCTTGTCGGCGGCGCGATCTTCAACGACCTGCTGCGTATTCTGCGGCCCGAAGGCCGCTACACCACGGCCGGCGCGATCGCCGGGCCGGTCGTGCAGCTCGATCTCAGGACCATGTATCTCAAGCAATTGCAGTTGCATGGCTCGAGCCAGGGCACGCGCGCGGATTTCCGCCGGATCGTCAGCTACATCGAAGCGAAAAAGATCCGGCCACTGGTCGGCGGCGTCTACAGGCTCTCCGATTTTCACCGCGCACAGGCCGACTTCGTCGCCAAGGATTTCGTCGGCAAGCTGGTGGTGGTACCTGATGCCGTGGCGGAACGGCCGGCGTAGTTTCCTGGCCCCTCGCTCTAGCCACCTTCTGCCGCTGTCCCAATGGGAATGGCTTGCAGTCGTGTCTGCGAGCCGTCACAAACGGCGACGCCCGTAGTCATACTGGTCCGGGCATCTGGTCGCGGGATACAGGCGAAACATGACAGGCCGAATGATATTGCTCGATGCCAGGCCGCTCGGCGTGGCCGACGTCGCCGAGATCGCACGCCGCAACGCCCGGCTGATGCTGGGCGAAGAGGCGATGCGCCGCATCCGGGCGAGCCGCGCGCTGATCGAGCATCTGACCGGGCTTGGCAAGCCGATGTACGGCGTCACCACGGGCCTGGGCGCCTGTGTCGATACGCCGCTCGCACAGGCGGACCTGATCGCCTTCCAGCACAGCGTGCCGCTCAGCCACAGCATGGGCATCGGGCCGGCCTTGCCGACAGAAGCGGTGCGAGCGATGATGACCGCGCGCATCTCGGGCATGGCCGCCGGCGGCACCGGAACCTCCGAACGCGTGGTCACGGGCCTTGTCGCGGCGCTCAACGCCGCCGTCCATCCGGTGATCCCGACCTGGGGCTCGATCGGCGCGGCCGACCTTGCCCATCTCGGCCATATGGCAAGGTCGCTGCGCGGCGATGGCGAGGCGGAATTCCAGGGCAGGATCATGCCCTCCGCCGAGGCGCTTGCCTTGGCCGGGCTCGATCCGCTGGACCTGCGCGAGAAGGACGGCCACGCCATCATCGTCGCCAACAGCCTGTCGACCGGAACGGCGTGCCTGTGCCTCGAAGACGTCGCCCATCTCATCGACTGGGCGCTGGCCGCCGTGGCGCTCAACTACGAGGCGTTTCGCTCCTCCCTCACCGCGATCGACGAGCAAGCGCTGGCCGCACGGCCGGCCTTCGGCCAGCGCGAGATCGGCGCGCGGTTGCGCGCGGAGCTGGCGGGAAGCGGCTTGTGGAAGGACAAGGCGGCACGGCGCTTGCAGGATCCGCTCAGCTATCGCTGCGTGCCACAGGTCTGGGGCGGCCTGCTCAATGCGTTCGAACAGGCACGGCTGGCTACCGAGATCGAACTGACCCATTCGGGCGACAACCCGGTGATCCTGGCCGACGGCGAACGGGTGATTTCCAACGGCAATTTCGACCTGACGGCGATGACGCTCGCCTGGGAACAGCTCGGCCAGGCACTCGCGCATTGCGCGGTTGGCACCGCCAACCGCTGCATGAAGCTGATGTCGCCGACAACAGCCGAACTGCCGCGTTTCCTATCGGCGAGAGGCGGCAGTCGTCAGGGCTATGCGGAACTGCAGAAGCCCTTGTCCGCGCTGGAAGCCGAAATCCGGCACCTGGCCAACCCCATGTCACTCAGCCCGCTCGCCGTTTCCGACGGCATCGAGGATCAGTCGTCGATGGCGCCCAGGGTGGTGGCCAAGACCGCCGAGATCATCGAGCGCATGCGCTATCTCGTGGCGATGGAGCTGATCTTCGCTGCGACGGGTGTGGAGTTGCGCGGTGTCGTCGACAGCATGGGCGAAGGGCCGCGGCGCACCTTCGCCGCCGTGCGCGCGCTCGTCAGCCCGCTCGATGACGACCGCGAGATGAGCACCGACATGACGCGGATGGCGCGGATGGTGGCCGGTCCCCGGTACTGAGCCGACGGCCGGTCCGCCACGATCGGTATCCCGATCTTCCGGCGCGAATCCTAGGCGTCAAGCAACCAACGCGCGCGGTCCGCCCACCAGGGCTATCGGTGTGGTCGGTCGTTGCAAAACTCATCTTCGGCGTCACAAGTGGCGCATGCAATGCATCAAGACATTAAAGAAGAGATGTCGCGAAATTGCTTGCCGATATGGCATGATCATATTAGAAATAACAAATACGTTCTTCCATGAGGTAAAATAACGGAACCTGCGCTTGGCTAGCGCAAGCACTGCGAAAGTATCCGAGGAGAGCCAAGGCCCGAGTATGCGGTTCGCAGACAAGAATGTGCCGCCCTGGAGTGAATTGCCGAATGTTTGCCTGACCTGACACCCCTGATCCTGTCTGGGAGGAGCCCATGGCCAACACCTACAAGGTCCATTTCGTCAGCAATCGGAACCCCATCGTGAACAGCCAAGGGCGGATCACCGGCTTCGGCCCCAATCTCAGCCAAGCTCAAGGCGTCGATATTCGCTACGGAGAGGTCCAGGTGACAGTCACCGGAGCTCCCAAACAGGGCAAGATCGTGCCTGGCACCCTGCGTGTGTATGACGAGAAGATACTCGTCGAGAAGGGCAAGGCTCAAATTCGTGGAAGCGACCAGATGTTTTCCGCGCTTCATCCGGCGTTCGTTTCGGCAAAGACGATCATCTTGTTCGCGCACGGCTTCTTCAACACCTTTTCCGACAGCGTCGAACGCGCGGCGACGATCCTCAGCTTCTACGGAATACATGCCGAGATCATCGTCTTTAGTTGGCCCTCTGCCGGCACATTGATCGGCTACCAGCATGACCGGGCAACATCACGACAGAGCGGTCCGGCCTTTGCCCGGGTTATCCGCAGGCTAGCGACGGAGCTTGCCGGGCTTTCCTCGACCGCGCCGCGTCCGACTGTTCACCTGCTCTGTCACAGTATGGGAAACTATGTGCTGCGTTTTGGCGTTCAGGCATTGCTGGCGCAACCGCAAGATACAAAACCCGGCGAGACCCAACCGGCCGTACCGGCGACGCATCTTCCGACCATCTTCAATCAGATCATTCTCGCCGCAGCCGACGAGGATTCCGACGCGTTCGACCGGCAGGACAAACTGAAGGCGCTGCCCGACCTCGGGCGTGGGGTTACCGTCTACTACACCCACGAGGACTGGGTGCTGACCTTCTTGAGTGCTGGAATTGAATTCAACGGCCCCCGGCTTGGCGCCGGAGGCCCTGACAACATGGCAACCATCAGCGACAAGGTGAGTGCGGTGGACGTGAGCGACGTTGTTCCAGCCGAGCTCAACATGGATAGCCATCAATATTATCGGCTCTACACGCCAGTGCGCGACGATGAAGTCGCAGTACTGGCAGGTCAAGCGCCCGACAAGATCCGCAACCGTGCAGCGACAGGCGTTCCACACCGATATCGGATCGAGCCTACGGTGGGTTAGATATTGAAGATTGCGGCGGAGTGTCTCGTTCGGACCTGCTGCCGTGATAACCCGCTGCGGCAGGTCGAGCCTATTGGTAAGGGCCTCGGAGGTTGAGTTTCTCGGCCAGGAGGCAGAAGCGGTCGATCAGCCGGACAAGTTCTTCGCCCTGCTCAGTGACCATCTTGCCGCGCTCTGTGGGCGGCGCATCCGACAGAGCCTTCCACAGCCGGCTTTGCCGATCACAGACATCCGCCAGTTCGGAGCAGTCGCTGGCAGTCAATTTCAAAAAATGATCCGCCGTCACCGGTCCGATGCCTGGGGGCGTTGTCGCCCCAAGCGAGAGATAACCCGGCGGCACGGTGCCTTTGGCATTGGTCACCGATTTGCGGCAGATGACATCGAACAGCTGGTCGACAGCCTGTTTGGCGCCGGCAACGCGCGACGGATGGTCCGTATCGGCTGCCGCATGGGGCAGAAGTTCAAGTTTTTCGCCGTGCCTTTCGACGAGGTCGAGATAAGGCAGCATCGGGCCGGAAAGACGTCCAGTCGAGTCATCCCTGAACAGATCGGCATCGATGGCGGCGTGGCGCACCCGCCCTGCGTCCAGCGCCTCGCCAAGCGCTGCGACGTCGACAAGCTCGCCGCGATCGTAGTTGACCAGCACCGCACCCTTGTTCATGCGGGACAGTACCTCGGCGCCAATGAGCCCGGCATTGGCGTAGCGGCCCGTCTGCGCGTCCTGCTTGCCCAGGCCGACATGGACGCTGAGCACATCTGCACCTTCAGCCGCGTCGGAAAGATCCGCCGCGAAGGCAAAGCCCTCGGCTTCTACCCAGTCGCGGTGCCGTGGCCTTGCATGGATCACCACGCGCATGCCGAAGGCACGGGCGAGCTTGGCCACCTCGCGGCCGATATTGCCGTAGCCGATGATAGCGATCGTCTTGCCTTCGAGTTTTTCGGTCGGGAAATCACGCAACTCCCTGCCAGTGTCGAAATCGCCGCGTGCCACCCGGTCGTGAAGCAAGCCGACAGGTAGATCCGGCAGCACTTTCAGGATCGCCTTCATCACCATCTGTGCGGTGGCGCGGCTGTTGATGCCGGGCGTGTTCATCAGCACCGCGCTGCCGCCCTCGCCGCTGCCGCCACCCCAGGAGCGCGAACCCATATTGCCGGTGCCGGCGCCGATCCGCACACCGGCCAGCGCAAAGACGGTCTCTGCGGGCAGGAAGGTCGCTGCGGCGATGACGGCGTCGTAGCGTCCGTCGCCGGCGGCCTCGACCAGCTCCTCGCGGGTGCTGAGATCCGGCTGGTAGAAGAAATGCACCCGGCCCCGCTCGAGGCCCGCTTTGTCGCCAAGCGCGGACAAATGGAAGCGGCCGCCCTTGGCTTCGATATGGGCGCGCACTTCGCTGGGATCAGGCTTGCCGTCAGGTCCGAACCGCAGGCCGACCAGATCACAGATCAGCACGGTGTAGATCCCCTGCGGATCGATCGGCTCTACGGCCTGGGTATTGGTGTTTGCGGTCACGTCGTTTCCCCATGCAAGAACGGAAAGGTCTGCCGGTGCGGCAGCACGCTCTGAAATCAGAACCTATCCGCCCGGAAGGGCGTCAGATCGATCGCCGGCGGCAAACCGGCGGCGAGTTGCGACACGATCTTGCCGGTGACGGCGCCGCCGATGAGGCCTTGATGGCCATGGCCGAAGGCATGGATGACGTTCTTGGCCCGCGACGCCAGACAGCCCTATCTAGAGACTGGGTCCTAGCTTGATCGGGCTGCCGTCGCTGAACCGCGATTGACGGAACCTGTGAAGATCATGCCCGATCTCGTTTCCCTGGACGAGGTCGGACACGACGCGGCCCATGCCAGGTCCGATGCCGAAGCCATGACCGCTCATCCCGGTGGCGATGACGAGACCCGGAATTTCGGCGGCACGATCAACGACCGGCACCACATCCGGCATCGCATCGATCATGCCCGCCCAGCTCGCCTTGATCGGCACCGTCTTGAACTGCGTGAAAAGTGCCGCGAATTCGCGCTCGATATCGCGCAATGCCGAGGCTTTGGGGGCGGGATTGAGGATGCGTATCCGTTCGAACGGGCTTTCCTCGTCCGCGTTCCATCGGCGTGGCGTTGACCAGCTGTCCGGATAGCCTCGCGGCGCCGCCGGCAGGTAGGAAGTGCCAAAAGGATTCGCCATCAGGGCGGGAACAAATTTGGTCGCGTGACGAAAGGCGTCAGGCCCGACATACAGCTGACTGGTGCCTCCCGATGCCAGCGTGTAGCCGCCATCCTGCCTGCGCCGGAATGCGATATGTTCGTCGGCCACGGCGCCCGAATGGATCTCGGGCATGGGTCCGGTCGCGGCGACGGTCGCCCTGACGCTCAGCTGCGGGATGGAGACGCCGTGGGCGCGCAGGAAGAGCGACGTCCACGCACCGCTCGCGACGACCGCGCTCGAGGTGGCGATACGGCCCTGCTCGGCCCAGACCCCGCTAACGCGTCCAGCCGATATGTCGAGCATGCGCGCCGCACAATTCTCGATGATGGTGACGCCCTCCCGGGCGGCGAGGCGGGCAAGCGCGGGAACCGCCACCCAAGGCTCGGCGCGCATGTCCGACGGGGTGGTCATCGCACCCTTGAAAGAGCGCGACATGGCTGGGATCAGCCTGGCCGTCTCACCCTGGTCGAGGAGACGCGTGTCGACGCCGTGTATCTCTGCGATCTTCAGGAACTTGGCGAAGCCGGCCATCTCCTTGTCGGTTCGCGCGAGATAGGTGACGCCCGCCTGCCTCAGCCCGATGTCCTCGCCGCATTCCTCGGCCAGTTGACGCCAGAGGCGCTGCGCTTCGATGACAACAGGCAGTTCATCGGCATCGCGACCTTGCTGCCGGATCCAGCCCCAGTTCCGCGACGATTGCTCGCCGGCGATGCGGCCCTTTTCCAGCAATGTCACCGAAATGTTGCGTCGCGCCAGGAACAGGGCCGTGGTCACGCCGATGACGCCACCACCGATGACCACAACCTCCGAAGCCTTCGGCAACGGCGATTGAAACTGGATCGGCATGGCATCGGTGAAAGGAAAACTTGTCAAGGAAGACTGCCCTCTTGCTATTCACGGCGGCGTCGGCCCTCGCTGCTGGACCTGGCTGCTTCCGTGTCGGCGACGCGTGACAGAATTGATAGTCCGTCAAGGCTGGGTCGAGCTGGAGAATCTGCGCGTCAATGCAATGAATTGTTTATGCCAGCGAATGTCGCCTCGACACCCCTCACATGACGTTTTGGCGACAAGCCGCAAGCGCCCGCGACGACCGATGGCGGCATTGCCTGTCAGGCACAGTGCGATGCCGCTATTGGCCCCTTGAAGGGTCAAGTCGGACACGCGTAACATCACGCCATCAGAACTGAGTCTGCTTCATTCGTCCGGGCTAATGTCCGGATTGGATTGGATATTTTCCTTGCCTACGGATGCAACCAGCGGCGCGGCGAAGCGCGGCAAATCGTTTGCCCATGTGGCGGAAGCCTCCTGGGGCAAGGGCCTCAGCACCTTGCTGCGCATCGTGCGCATGACGCTGCGCCATCCCTGGCAGGTCGCCATCACGCTGGTCTCGACCTTCATCGCCGCGACGCTGCAGCTTTTCATCCCACGCCTGCTGGGACGCGCCATCGACCAGGCGCAAGGCGTGATCGCCGCGGGCGCCGGCACCGCGGCAGAACAGGCACTGTGGCACACGGCGCTGACCCTGCTGGTCGTCAGCATCCTGCGCGGCCTCTTCACCATGGCGCAGAACTATTTTGGCGAGGCCGTCGGCCATCAGACCGGCTATGAATTGCGGCTCGCCTTCTACGAGAAGATCCAGCGGCTGAGCTTCTCCTTCCACGACAAGGTCCATACCGGCGACCTGATCACGCTCGGGCTGCTCGATCTCGACGGCGTGCGCATGTTCTTTTCCACAGGCATCCTGCGCGTGGTGCTGCTCGGCGTGCTGATCGGCGTCGGCGCCTATCTCTTGATAAGCACCGATCTCGTGCTCGGCCTGCTCAGCCTCAGCTTCGTGCCGTTCGTCGCCTGGCGTTCCTCGGTGACACAGCTCAGATTGCGCAGCACCTGGCTGACGCTGCAGGAGCGGCTGTCGGTGCTGAGCCGGGTGATGGACGAGAATCTTGGCGGCATCCGTGTCGTGCGTGCCTTCGCGGCGCAGCGCCATGAGCTCAAGAAATTCGACCGCGCCAAGCAGGACGCGCTGGAGCTGGCCAATCAGCGCGTCGACATCCGCGTCGCCAACACCAGCGCCATGAACTTTTCCTTCCTGGCCGCCATGGGGCTGGTGCTGTGGTTTGGCGGCCAGAAGGTGATCGCGGGCCAGATCAGCGTCGGTACGCTGGCGCAGTTCCTCACCTTCATGACCATCCTGCAAATGCCGGTGCGCCAGCTTGGCCTGATGGTCAATTCCTTCGCGCGCGCCTCGACCTGCGGCACGCGGCTGTTCGAACTGCTCGACACCGAACTCGACATCGAGGATGCGCCCGACGCCAGGGAGCTCGTCATCACCGATGGCGTGCTGCGCTTCGATGATGTCGGCTTCCGCTATGAGGGCGCGGGCGGCCGTCCGACCCTGTCCGGCATATCCTTCGAGGCGAAGCCCGGCGAGACGGTCGGCATTGTCGGCCCGCCGGGCAGCGGCAAGTCGACCATCGCGCATTTGATCCCGCGCTTCTACGACGTCACCTCCGGCGCGATCACCATCGACGGCCAGGATATAAGCAAGGTCACGCTGCAATCGCTGCGCAAGGTAGTCGGCGTGGTGCAGCAGGATGCGTTCCTGTTCACCACCTCGATCGAGAACAACATCGCCTATGGCAACCCCTGGGCGCGCGAGACCCGCATCGGACAGGCCGCCGAATATGCGCAGTTGCACAACTATATTATCGGGCTTCCGGCCGGCTACACCACGGTCGTCGGCGAGCGCGGCGCCTCGCTTTCCGGCGGCCAACGGCAGCGCCTGACCATTGCGCGCAGCCTGATGCTGCGGCCATCGGTTCTGGTCTTCGACGATTCCACCGCGGCAATCGATGCCGGCACCGAGCAGCGTATCCGCGCGGCGATGAAGCGCTTCGCCAAGGATCGCGTGACGCTGATCATCTCGCACCGGTTGAGTTCGCTGATGCATGCCGACCAGATCCTGTTCGTCGAGGGCGGCCGCATCGTCGAGCGCGGCACGCATGAGGAACTGCTGGCGCTGGGCGGACGCTACCGCGCGCTTTACGACCTGCAGCTGCGGCCGGACGACGACCGGCTCGAGGGAGCCGCATGATGTCGACGCAGGACGACGACGAGAAGGACGACAAAAGCGGGCGGCCGACCAAGGCCGTCGTCGGCTCGCATCGCGACGAGGAAGAGGTTTTCGGCAAGGCCTATGATCCGCGCATCGTCAGACGCATCTGGAGCTTCGTCAGACCCTATCAGGGCCGGATCTTCATCTCGGTGGCGGCGGTGCTGGTGTTCACGCTGACGCAGCTGGCGATCCCGCTGGTCATCCGTTACGCCATCGACCACGGCATGGCTCCGGGCCGGCTCGACCGCTCGGTGATGATCTCCGCGATCGTCACCTTCACCGTGATCATCCTGATCAACTATGCCGCCAGTTATGTGCAGGAAAGCGTCGTCGGCAAGGTGGCGGAGAACGTGCTTTCCGACCTGCGCCGCGCCATGTTCAGCCATCTGCAGCTTGTGTCGCTCAGCTTCATGGACAAGACCGAGGTCGGCCGGCTGATGTCGCGCCTCCAGGGCGACGTCAATTCGATGCAGGAATTCCTCGAGACATCAGTGATGTCGGTGGGCGACATCGTGCTGCTGTTCGGTATCGTCACCGTTCTGCTGTGGCTCGATTTCCGGCTCGGACTGCTGACGCTGTCGACCATGCCGATGCTGTTCATCGTGCGGCTGTTCTGGCTGCCGCGCGCCAAGGTCGCCTTCATGGCGGCGCACGAAACCAATTCCATTGCCAACGGGGCACTCGCCGAAGGCATCCATGGCGTGCGCACCGTGCAGAGCCTGGAACGCCAGCACGTCAATTTCGACCTCTATGACGAAAAGGTGCTGGCCAACCTCAACGCCCATCTGCGGTCGGCTCGATACGCGCAGGTGATGGTGCCGATCGTCGACACGCTGACTGGCATCGCCATGGCGACGGTCATTGTCGTCGGCGGTTCGATGGTGCTGTCGCACAGCCTCGATGTCGGCGTCATGGTGGCGTTCCTGTTCTACATCCAGCGCTTCTTCGACCCGATCCGCTCGCTCACCATGCAGTACAGCGTCATGCAGCGCGCCATGGCTTCGGGCCAGCGCATCTCCGAAGTGCTCGACGTGCCGGTGGATGTCAGCGACAAGGACAATGCGGTGGCCTTGTCGCGCGATACGGACGGCTCGGTCGAGTTCAGGAACGTCACCTTCGGCTATCGGCCGAACCAGCCGGTGCTGAAGAACATCTCCTTCCGCGTCAATCCTGGCGAGACCGTCGCGCTTGTCGGCCCGACGGGATCGGGCAAGTCGAGTTCGATGGCGCTGGTGCACCGCTTCTACGATGTCTGGTCGGGGCAAGTCGTTGTCGGCGGTCACGATGTGCGTGACCTGACGCAGGATTCACTCGGCGACCAAGTGGCCATGGTGCTGCAGGAGCCGTTCCTGTTCTCCGGCACGGTGCTGGAGAACATCCGCTACCACAAGACATCAGCCAGCCGCGAAGAAGTGGTTCGCGCGGCACAGGCCGTCGGCGCGCACGACTTCATCGAGCAACTACCCGGCGGCTACGATACCGAGCTCGAACAGCGCGGCGGCAACCTCTCGCTCGGCCAGCGCCAGCTCATCAGTTTCGCGCGCGCGCTGGTCGCTGACGCCAAGATCCTGGTGCTCGACGAGGCCACGGCCAGCATCGATTCCTACACCGAGATGCTGATCCAGAGGGCGCTGATCACCCTGCTGGAGGGCCGCACCGGGCTGGTCATCGCCCATCGACTCGCCACCATCCGCGGCGCCGACCGCATCATCGTGCTGCAGAATGGCGAGATCGTCGAAAGCGGCAACCACGAACAGCTGATGCTGAGGAAGGGCCTCTACGCCCGGCTCTACAACATGAACTACGCTTCGTTCGACGACATTTCCGAAGAAGAAATGGGAATGGACGCGGCGCTCGGCAAAGCGACGTGAGCGGTGCGGGCGGGTTCGAACCTCCGCTGCCCTCCTGAAAGAACCTATCTGCGAGATCCCCTGATGTGACCGCTGACCTGCACGCCATCCTCGGCGCGCAGATACAGAAAGCCGGGAATGGAGATCAACGGGATGATCGCGGTCAGCAGGAACACCTGGTGAAAGCGCTCCGGCGTAAGCACATGGGTCTCCCCCGCGATCAGGCCCAGCAGCATGGCGGCGATCGAGACACCAAGCGAAACGCTGAGCTGCTGCAGCACGCCACCAAGGCTGGTGGCGCGGCTGAGCTTGTCCGCCGGCAGATCGGCGTAGGACAAGGTGTTGGAGGTCATGAACTGCGCCGAGCGGACGATGCCGAACAGGAAGACGTAGACGCCGATCGTCCAATGCGGCGTATCAGGGCCCATCAGGGCGAACCCCGCCACGGTGGCGGAGCCGACGACCGCGCTGCCGATCAGCACGGCGCTGAAGCCGAACCGCCGCAGCAGCGGCGACAGCAGCGGCCGCATGAGCAAGGCGCCGAAGCTGCCCACGAATGTCAGCGAGCCCGAAGTGACCGGGCTCATGCCGAAGCCGAGCTGCAGCATCAGCGGCAGGAGGAACGGCACGCCGTTGAGGCCGACGCGGCACAGGCCGCCGGCCAGCGTGCCGACCCAGAAGGAGCGAAACCGAAACAGCGTCAGGTCAACGGCCGGCGCCGCGACGCGGCGCGCATAGCGCCCGAAGGCGAGCAGCAGCAGGACGGAAGCGGCCAGCACCAGCACTGTGGCTGAAACGGGAATGATCGGCCGGCCGATGTTTTCCAGCCCGAATTGCAGCAGTGCCACACCGCATCCCACCATCAGGAACCCTGCGAAGTCGAAGCGCTGCACCGCCTCCTCGTGAAAATCGTCGACAAAGCGCAGCGCGGCCAGAATGCCGAGGCAGCCGAACGGCACGTTGACATAGAATATCCAGCGCCACGAGGCGTAGGTGGTCAGCAGGCCGCCGAGCAGCGGCCCGATGACCGGCCCCATGATGGCGGGCAAGGTCATGTAGGTCATGGCGGTGATCAGCCCGCTGCGCGGAAAGCTGCGCAGCAGGATCAACCGGCCGACCGGCGTCATCATGGCCCCGCCCAACCCCTGCAGCGCACGCATGGCCAGCAGCATGCCGAAACTGTTGGCCACACCGCACAGTGCCGAGCCAAGGGTGAAGGTGAACAGCGCCAGCGCGAACACTTTTCGCGCGCCGAACCTGTCGGCGAACCAGCCGCTGACGGGAATGAACACAGCGAGCGTCAGAATGTAGGTGGTGATCGCAAGGTTCAGCCGGACCGGCGTCGTGTCGAGGCTGTGCGCGATGGCCGGAATCGCGGTGGTGATGATGGTGGAATCGAGCTGCTCCATCAGGAAGGCGATGGCGACAATGATCGGAATGATCAGCCTCAGCCTCGGATCACGCTCGGTGGCGAATTGAGGCTGTTCCAATGCTGCGGCAAATTCCGTCATGCGAGCGGCTTATATTCTGTAGCCAAAGCAGCGCATCCCAGTTCAAAGGCAAGATTGCCCTACGTGCCAGCCAGCCGGAGTCTGGTCGCACGGCCGTCTTATGGTCCGACAAATAGGTCAGGGGTAGCGATTTCCACCTTGCCGGAAGTCAACAAATCTTGACCGGCGCCGTGAGTGGGCCGGACGTCGGCAAGGAGGCGATGGTGTCGCGAGATCGCCTGAAGACACTGCACGGTCCCGCAAGCATCCGTCCCGATTTCGTGAAGGAACGTGTCCGGCGAGAGACGGCTTTCTTCCCCATATCCTTGGAACGGAAAGGAGACATTTCCATGAAAAGGCGACTCGTATTCATCAGTTCCATGCTGCTGACCTTGGCCACGAGCACGATAGCGTTTGCCACCGTCGCCGACGCCGCCGTCGTCAGGCACCACTTTGTCCACCTCACCGTTGCGCACGGCGGCCATGCGCACGCCGCACATGGCCGACACGCTGGCCACGGCGGCTGGGTTGGCCGCGATTGGACTGGCGACAATTGGGGCAGCAACTATGGCCGGATGGACAGCGACTACAATGGCTACGGCAGTTACCATGGCTACGCCGGTGACTTCTGCGGGACCATCGCGTGGACACTCGACCTATGCGGTCCCCACGGCCCCTGATTGCTGACCATGCAGAGCGACTCTCCGTCCCAATTTCGTGAAGGAACGTGTGCAGTGAGGCGGCCGTTTTTCTCCCATGCGCAATATCGCAACAAAACAGGAGTAACGCTCATGAAAAGGCAATTGGTGTTTGCAAGCTCCGTTGCGCTGGCATTGGCGGCAGGTACGACTTCATTTGCAACCATGGCCGACGCCGCGGTCGTCAGGCACCATGGCGGCGGTCATGCCATGGGGCATTTCCGCGGCCGCCATTTCGGTGGCGGGCATAGATACGCCTTTCACCGCGGACACGGCCGCCATTGGGCTGGCGGCGGCTGGCGAGGCGGCTATCATGGCGGCTACTACGACTATTGCGGACCGGTCCAGCTGGCGCTCGGCCTATGTGTCCCATACCGCCCCTACTATTATGGCCCCTTCGGAATGCTCTGACCTTTGTCGGGCCATGGTAGCCGCGAGGGCTCGAGGGCTACGCCATTTCGGGGCGTCTTGACGCCTCGCGGATCGCCTTGTGCACGCCGCGCTGCAGATCCATGAAGGCCGGGGTCTCCATCACCTCTTCCCGGCGCGGCCGCTCGATGTCGACGTTGAAGGTCTGCATGATGCGTCCCGGCCCGATCCCCATGACGACGATGCGGTCCGACAGATAGACCGCCTCCTCCACATCATGCGTGACGAAGAGAACGGTCAGCTTGTGTTCCTCCCAAATCTGGGTCAGCAGTTCCTGCATCTGGTGCCGGGTCAAGGCATCTAGCGCGCCGAACGGTTCATCCATCAGCAGCATCTTCGGCCGATAGGACAGCGCGCGCGCAATGGCGACGCGCTGCTTCATGCCGCCCGACAGTTCGGACGGATAGCGGTCGGCGCTTTGCGACAGCTTGACGAGGTCGAGATGCTCAAGCGCAATCTCGCGGCAGGCCGTGCGATCGTAGCCGGCGGCCTTGAGGGCGAACTCGATGTTCTGCCGCGCCGTCAGCCAGGGCAGCAGCGTGTAGGACTGGAAGACGACGCCGCGGTCGAGACCCGGCTGCAGGATCGGCGCGCCATCGATGCTGAGATCGCCGGCGTCGAAGTCCTGCAGTCCGGCAACGATCGACAGCAGCGTGCTCTTGCCGCACCCCGACGTGCCGACGAGCGAGACGAACTCATTGTCGGCGAGATCGAGATTGATGTCGCGCAGCACTTCAGTGCGCCGCTCGCCCGTGCCGAAGCTCTTGTCGAGGCCGGCGATGCGCAATTTGGGAACAGTCATCGGCGGTTCCTCATTGCGAATGGCCATCCTGGCGAAACAGAACCTTTTCCAGCGCCTTCATGACCTGGTCGGTGATGAGACCAAGCACGCCGAGGAGCAGGATGTAACCAATGATGGTGTTGGTCTGGAAATAGCGCTGCGACACGGTAATGCGATAGCCGAGGCCAGATGTCGCCGCGACAAGTTCGGCCAGCACCAGCCAGGTCCATGCCCAGCCGAGGCTGATGCGCAGCGTATCCCAGATACCCGGCAGGGCGCTGGGCACGACGATGCGCGTCAGGATCTTGCGGTCCGGCAGGCCGAGCGTGCGGCCAAGGCCGATGAAATCGGCGGGAACCCGTTTCACATTGTCCATGACCATCAGCACCTGCTGGAAGAAGGTGCCGATGAAGATGATCAGGAATTTCTGCGTATCGCCGGTACCTGCCCACAATATGGAGAGCGGCACGAAAGCGACTACCGGCATGTAGCGGATGAAATCCACCAGCGGCTCGATACCAGCCTCCCAGGAGCGGAAGCTGCCGATCAGCACGCCGATCGGGATCGACAGTGCCGAGGCGATGAGGAAACCGATGGAAATGCGATACGCCGAGGCGGTGAGGTCCAGCCACAGCGTGCCGTCAGCGGCGAGCTTGGCGATCTGGGTCGCAACACTGCCGGGCGACGGCAGGAAGATGGGCTTTACCCATTCCAGCCCGGTCGCCGCCCACCAGGCGAGGCCAAGCCCGACAAAGACGGCCACCGCGATCATCAGGAAACGCGACCTGGCGATGGGCGCGCCGATCCCGGAGGACCGGCGGCGCCTCGCCTGTTTCGTGGCCGCCTTTGGCGCGGAGCGCGCCGGGCCGGTTTTCGCGGGGGGATCCGCTGACATCTGCGCTACCACCGCGATTCGGCCTCTATCATTGCGCCGCCTTGACGAAGGACGGGTCGATCATCTGCTCGGGCGTCACGTCGGCCTGGAGCAGCTTGGCGTTCTTGGCGGCAGCTTCGACGTCGGCGAATGTCTTGGTGGTGAAATCGCCGGTCAGCGCCGTCTTGTTTTCGGCAAGCGAATAGTAGCGCACGCCGTCGAAAGCGGTGTTGAGGTCCTTGACGTCGGAACCGACCGCCTTGGCGATGATGGCGCGGCCGCCGGGTGTGTCTGCATTGTAATCCTTGAGTGCGGCGTCCCAGCTCTTGATCATGGCCAGCACCTGGCCGGGCCGCGACTTGATGACCTCGTCGCGCACCACCAGCACGTCGCTGATCAGGCCGGGGTCCTCGCCGGCGGAAAACAGCAGCTTGACGTCCTTGTTCTGCGCCATGGCGACGGTGAGGTAGGGCTCGTAGGTGACAGCGACCGGCACGCGGCCGGCGATCAAGGCGCCGCCGGCGTCGGAGGCAGGCATCGGAACCGGCTGAACGTCGGCGATCGACATGCCATTCTTGGCGAGCGCGTATTTGAGCAGGATGTCGCTGGTCGTGCCTTCTTCGAAAGCAACCTGCTTGCCCTTGAGGTCGGCGATGGAGGTGACGTCCTTGCCGGCGATGATGGCGTCGGCCGTCATCGAGACATCGAGCAGCAGCACGATCTTCACCGGCAGGCCGGCGGCCACCATGCCCATCGCCGTGTGGGTCGCGATATTGGCGGCGTCGAGCTGGCCGCTGGCCAAAGCGGCGTTGATATCCTTGTCCTCGGCGAAGTTGACGATCTGGACGTCCGACAAGCCATTCGTCTTGAACAGGCCCTTGGCGTCGGCGACGTGCCACTGGCCATAGCCGAGCCAGGGCTCGATGCCTATCTTGAACGGTCCTGCCTCTGGCGTCGTGGGAATGGCCGCATCGGCGGCGTGGGCCACTGGCGCGGCGGCGAGCCCGATGGCGGCGGCCATCATGAGCGCGCGAAATTGTCCTGCTAGGTTACGCATCATCTCAAGTTCCCCTTGATGATCAGACCGCTTTTTTCCCAGGCATCCGGTCTGGTGAGACTGCGGGTTTCTGCTCTTGCGGCACTGTGCCTCGGCGTCTTGCCCACCACTTCGTGGTGAAGTGCAGGGATATTTCAGCGTCAGCGGGAGCGGATGTCAAGGCTAAAATACATACATGCATATACAAGTTGGCACGGCTCAATTTCCCTCGTGGATCAGGCGCATCCGCTCGCGCTTTCAGGATCGATCAAGTCGAGGAAATCGGTCACCCGATCGGCCCCGGCATCGGGCTCGCTGCCGACCATGGCCGCGACTGAAAAGGCGATGAGAGAAGACACCGGCGTGTGGCTGCGCGCGCCGGCGCGCAGGTTCATGACCAGGGTCGGCGACAGGAAAAGCCCTGAGCGCAGGACCGCCCGCCAATCCGCCGGCAGCATGCCGCGCCGCTTGAGCTCGAGCAGCAAGGGTCGCCACAAAGCGGTGGCCTTGACCTCCAGCAGGTCGCGGCGAACCGGGCTCAAATCCCAGTCCGTGTCGACAAGGAGCAGATTTCCTTCCAGCCGCGCCCGTGCGCGCAAAGTCTCCGTCGCGATGGCCGGATCGTAGAGCCAGAACGGATGGGCGAAGATGTTGTGGAAGGTGGCCTTCACCTCGGCCAGCAGCGTCGGGATATGCGAGCCGGCAAAAGCAGGATCGAAGAAGGACAGCTCCGCCCTCCCCGCTTCTTCCGTGTACCAGACATTGGCATTGTGGGCGTCGCCATGCGCGACCACGCCGCCGGCATCGGCTAGCCGGTCCGGCCGCAAGCGCGCCGCAGCAGCGTCGAAAAGTTCGCCGATGCTGCTGGTGTAAAGCTGGCCGTTGATGACGAATTTCAGCCGGGAGAACCGATCCCAGCCAAGTTCCATGCCGGGAAAGACAAACGGCTTGCCGACATAGAAATCCGCCAGCCGGCCGCCCGGCGACGACCGCGTATCGGCGTCGACCAGCCGCTCATAAAACAGCCGGTGGATCGGCTCCGCCGAGACCTCCGCGACAGTCACCGGATGCAACGTCTCGAGATAGACCTCGAGCAGCCTGGCGGACAGGTCGCGCTCGGCAAGAACCGCCTCGCGCCGCTTGCCGGCATCGTCCTCAACATCCAGCGCGAACAGGACATCCGAGAATCTCGGATCCGTGCGGCGCCGATAGACAAGGATCTGCTCGCCGGGCTGAGCGGACATATGGACAGGCTGGTCGACCGGCAGGCCGGCACGCGACAGGATCTCGGCCCGGTAGTATTCGCCGGTCATGCCCTCTTCGCGTTCCTCTTGGTGAAATTTGAAGAAATAGGCCTGGCCCTCGCTGTCGAAGAAGCCGTTCAACGAATTGAGGCTGTATTTGTCGACATTGATGCGGACATTGCTTGGAGTCATCCCGAACAGGTCGCCCAGCAGCGCCGCCAGCGCGCGTTGCGCCTCGCCGACATCATGCTGCGCGAGCGTGCGGATCCGTGCCGTACGGCTCGGTGTCTGTGTCATCGATCGTCGCCTCGGGTCAGGCCGTCAGCCGAGAGTGAAATCGCTCTCATTAATACATGTACATACATCTATGGAAAAACCTCTGCGAACTGCGGTAGCCCTGCCGCCGTCAGTTGGTCTTGGAGGGGGAATAGCGGCTGCCGAGCGAATAGCGGCTGCCGGCATAAGTCAGCTTGCTGATGGTGGCGACGATCGCGCCTGTCCATGTGCGGCGGTGCAGAAACAGGCAGCAGCTGCCGACATCGATATTGAGATGCCGCGCCGTCCCGGCGTCGGCCGGGATCGCCGAGATGATATGCTCGACCTCGGTCACCGGGGTTTTCTGCATGAGGTAGTCGTAGGTCGCCGTCTTCGAAAAATCCTGCTTGTCGTAGTCGGGGATCAGGCTCGGATTGACGAAGCGCTCTTCCAACTGCACCGGCAAATCATTCTCGAAATTGACGACGACGGAGTGATAGATCGCGACGCGCTTTGGGAACTCGAAGGACAAAGCGAGCTCCTTGGTCGGCATGATGGTTTCCAGCACGAGGACTTCGGAGCGATGCCTGTTGCCGCGCTCGACGATCTCGGCCGCGATGTTGTTGATCTCGATCAGCGTCGATTGCGGCCGGGGCGGCGCGATGAAGGTGCCAACGCCTTGCAGCCGGATCAGGAACCCCGCCGCGGTCAGTTCCCGCAAGGCCCGGTGGACCGTCATGCGCGAGACACCAAGCGAAACCACCAGCTCATTCTCGGACGGCAGCTTGCGATCCTTGCCCCACCGGCCCGTTCCGATGTTGGTCAGGATGTAGTCCTTCACCTTCTCGTAAAGGGGGCTCGCCGTATCGGGCAAATCGATCATTTCAAAATCCTTTCCGGCAATTTATCGGAAATCACGCCGGCTCAACAGGTTGCCGCATGCGGATGATTGTTTTCAAGCCGTCGCTTTGCCCCGCCAACAGCCGCTCATAAGTGGCCGGAATATCGTCGAGACCGATCTCCCGATCGATCAGGGCGAGCAAAGGTTCGCTCAATTCACCCAGCATCCGCACGGCGTCGGGCAGTTCGTCGGCGAAGGCATGGCACCCCAGCAGCGCGACCTCGCGTTCGACCAGAAGGTTGGGATCGATGTCGAGACGGCCATGGAAGATGCCGACCATCGCCACCGTGCTGCCGGAATCGAGAACGCCGAGCAACTGGGTGAACGCGGCGATGCTGCCGGTCGCCTCGACGGCCGCCAGCAAGGGGGCGTTGCCAGTCGCTGCGGCAATGGCATCGCGGTCGAGGTCAACGATTTTTGCGCCGGTCACCCGCGCCACGCGGTCGCAGCGCGCCTGGTTGCGGTCGGCGACAAGCACGGCGCCTGCAAAGCTCTGCGAAAGCAGCAGCGCGGCGAGACCGCCGATCGGCCCGCAGCCGACGACGAGCACCGGGCCTGCCGTCTTGGGCAGACGCCGCACCGCGTGCAGCGCCACCGCGAGCGGCTCGGCCATCGCGGCGACCCGCTCGTCAAGTTCCGCATCAACGACATGCAGCAAGCGTGCGGGCAAAACAGCCTGTTCGGCGAAACCGCCGTCGCAGACCTCGCCGACAAAGCCCAGCGAAGCGCAGAGATGGCGCCTGCCGGCATGGCATTGCGCGCACTCCCCGCACCAGAAGCGGGAATCGGCAACCACCCTGTCGCCGACGGCGACGGTGCCGACGCCCTCGCCGATCGCGGTCACCGTGCCGGTCAGCTCATGGCCGGCCGTCGAAGGCGAGCGGCTTATCCATTGGCCGGTGCGGAAATTGTGCAGGTCCGAACCGCAGATGCCGGCGGCATCGACCCTGAGCTTCACCCAGCCGGCATCCGGAATGCCTGGCGGGGCAATGTGCTCCACGCGCAGATCGCCGGGTCCATAAAGCCGTGCTGCCTTCATCGCGATCGTCTCCGTTCAGCCGGCGAGGTAGCGGTCGCGGATTTCCGAGACGGCGTTTTCGTGCGAGCTGAAGCCCTCGTAGCGGGCGAGCCTGCGGGCGTGCTTCGCCAATTCCGGATAGGCGGCCGAGGTGACATAGCCGACCGACGAGCGCTTGACGAAATCCGTCACCGAAAGCGGCCCATAGGTCCGCGCCCAGCGGCTGGTCGGCAGCACGGCATTCGGCCCAAGGACGAAGTTGGCAAGCGTCACCGGCGTGTGCGGACCCATGAGGATCTCCGCCGCCTCGGTGATGTGCCCGAGATGCGCGAACGGCTCCTTCGACAGGATTTCCAGATGTTCGGGCGCATAGTCGTTGATGAAGCGGTAGCTGTCTTCCAGCGACGCTGTCAGTACGATGCCACCGCGCTTGCCGGTCAGCACCGCGCGCGAGAATTCCACACGCTGTTCGGTCATGCGCGACCAGTGTTGCGGGAGCGCAGCGAGCGCTGCCTCGGCGACCTTGCGGCTGTGCGTCACCAGATAGGCCGAGGAATCCGGTCCGTGCTCGGCCTCGATCAGCAGATCGAGCGCGGCAAGGCCGCCGTCGACACTGTCATCGGCAAAGATGATGGCTTCCGACGGTCCGGCCGGAAGCCCTGTGTTAATGACCGAGGACAGTACGCTCTTCGCCGCCACCACCCATGGGCTGCCGGGGCCGACGATCTTGAGCGCCGGCTTCACCGTCTCGGTGCCGTAGGCGACGGCGGCGACGGCATGGGCGCCGCCGCATTTGTAGACGGTGTGCACGCCGGCGAGACGAGCCGCGACCAGGGTCGCCGCATCCACCGAACCATCCGATGTCGCTGGCGTCACGATGGCGATCTGCGGCACACCGGCAATGACCGCCGGAACTGATGTCATCATCGTCACCGACGGGAAGGCGCCCTTGCCGCGCGGCACATAGAGCGCGACTGAGGCGATCGGCGTATAGCGGTCGCCGGCATAGGCGCCCGGCCGAACTTCCTTGAGCCACATCGTTTCCGGCTTTTGCTCCTCATGGAAACGCCTGATGTTGTCTATGCCGAAGCCGATGCTTTCCACGACATCCCTCTCGACCTTGTCGAAGGCCGCATCGAACTCGGCTTCCGACACCTGCAGTCCGCCTTCGGCGACATTGGCCTTGTCGAGCTCCCTGGCGAAGCGGATCAGCGCGGCGTCACCCTCGTCCTTGACGCCCTGGATGATCGGGCGGACCTTTTCGACGAAGACCGACAGATCGGCCTCGGCGCGCTTCAGCAGGCTGGACCGCTGGGTGGCGTCGAGCGATGACAGATCGTGGAAGCTGACGTCGGACATGGATATTCCTCTTTGTTGGAACGCAACGCGCCGGCCGGTTACGTTGCGCAAGACGTTGATTTCGAACCTTTAGCGCTGCCTCAAATCGATGCCAGGAAGCCGCCATCCACCGGAATGGACTGGCCGGTTATGTAGGCCGCCGCATCCGAGGCAAGGAAGACGGCAACGCCGTGCAGGTCGCCGAGATCGCCGAAACGGTGCTGAGGGATCTTGGCGAGCATGGACTGCTGCCATGCCTCGTTGCTGTAGAACACATCGGTCATCGCCGTCCGGAAGTAACCCGGGGCGATGGCGTTGACCCTGATGCCGAGACCCGCCCACTCCGCCGCCAGCGCCCTGGTCATGCCGAGCAGGCCCGACTTCGACGAACCATAGGGCACCGCGGTGGGAATGCCGACTTCTGATGTCAGTGAGCAGAGATTGATGATGGCGCCGCCATGCCCGGCATCCCGCATCTGCAGCGCGGCCGCCTGGGCGCAGAAGAACGCCCCCTTGAGATTGGTGTCGATGATCCGGTCCCACAGCGCTTCGTCGACGTCGAGAGAGGGCCTGACCTCTTCCATTCCGGCATTGTTGACGAGGATGTCGAGACCGCCAAGCAGGCCCGCAGCCTCGGCGGTGGCCGTCCGGCAGCGGTTGACATCGGTGACGTCGAGAGCGACGGCATGCGCAACCCCGCCGGCCGCGCGGAGCGCCGCCGTGACCTCATCGAGGGACGCCAGGCTGCGCGCGGTGACCGCGACGTCGGCGCCGGCAGCGCTCAACGCTTCGGCAATGCTGCGGCCGATTCCGCGGCTGGCGCCGGTGACAAGCGCTTTCCTGCCGGCGAGATCGAACAGAGAAGCATTGCGCATGTGATCCTCCTTGCCGGTGTCGCGCTTCCGTTCCGATAGCGAGACTACCAGATCAAGTTACATATACAAGCATATACAAACAATTTCGGCTGCGCTACTTCTAGCAAAAATTCGCTGCACCAGTGCGCCTGTCAATGATCTGACTCACCCCGGGGAACGATGCGGCGAAACCCAGTGTTTGAGAACCCGGTCGATGATGGGGTCCGTCGGCCGACCGCAGAGGAGCCCGCTCGTGTCGAGAGCATCAGACATGGTCCGAACCGAAGTCACGCGCTTGTCGCCTTACAATTCCGGACTGACCATCGCCGAGGTCATGCAACGATATGCTCCGGCCAGGATCGCCAAGCTGGGGTCGAATGAAAACCCCCTCGGCCCGAGCCCGACGCTGGCCACGATGGTGCAGGCCGGCGCCGAGATGTTCCGGCTCTATCCGGATCCGGCCGGGCGCGAACTGCGCCAGGCGATCGCCGCCAGATATGGATTCGGCGAGGACCAGATCATCCTCGGCAATGGCTCGGAGGACCTTCTGTCCGTCATCAGCCGTGCCGTGCTGAGGCCCGGCGATACCGTCGTCACGCTTTATCCATCGTTCCCGCTGCACGAGGACTACGCGACGCTGATGGGCGCGAGCGTCAAACGAGTGACCGTCAACAACGACCTCACCATCAATGTCGATGCCCTGATCGAGGCGGAGCGCGAGCGGCCCCGCATGCTGCTGTTCTCCAACCCGATGAACCCGGTCGGCAGCTGGCTGTCCGCCGGCGACCTGTCGAAGGTTCTGGATGCGGCCGGCGACGAGACGCTGATCGTCGTCGACGAAGCCTATGCCGAATATGCGGAAGGCGACGACTATGCTTCGTCGCTGCATTACCTCCGCAATCGCGACCGACCCTGGATCGTGCTGCGGACATTTTCCAAGGCGTTCGGGCTCGCCGGATTGCGGATCGGCTTCGGCATCGTCGGCGACCCGGAATTGCGCGCCCTGCTCGACAGGGTACGCACACCATTCAACGCCAATGGCATGGCACAAGCCGCCGCGCTGGCGGCGTTGGCGGACGAGGAACACCTTGCAAGGGTCGTCGCGCTTGCCAAGGCGGAAAGAACGCGGGTCGAGAGTTTCCTCCGGAACATGGGCCTCGACGTCGCCCCTTCCCGCGGCAATTTCCTGTTCTTCAACTGCCGGCAAAATGCCTCCGCCTTCGCCGAGGGCCTGCTGCGCGAAGGCGTCATCGTCAAACCCTGGAAGCAACAAGATTTCGACAGCTATGTGCGTGTCAGCATCGGCTCGCCAGCGGAGAACGACCACTTCATGGCGGCGCTGTCGCGGCTGTTGTTGTGATTTCCCGAAAGCCATGCTGAATTGCCTGGCGCGCACCGGGCACGATATTGGACGGTCTGCCGTTCCCAATATGGAGTTCTTCGCAAGTGGCGCATCGCTTTCGGCCAACGGCTTCCATCCAGCCTCTCGGGCCTGTGTTCCTCCCGGGTCACCTTGACGATACCCAGCATGCTTGAGAGCACCACACCGAAAAGCCTCTACCGCGAAACGGCCGGCGGCACCGGCAATTACCCTGCCCTTGCCGGGGCGCAGCGGGCAAGGGTCGCCATTGTCGGCGGCGGCTTCACCGGCCTTTCCACCGCCTTGCATTTGGCGGAAGCGGGCGACGACGTTGCCGTGCTGGAAGCGGCCCAGCCGGGCTGGGGCGCTTCGGGCAGGAATGGCGGCCAGGTCAATCCCGGCCTCAAATACGATCCCGACACGATCGAGGCGATGTTCGGCCCCGACCTTGGGCCGCGGATGATCGATTTCTCCTACGGCGCGCCGGATTTCACCTTCGGCCTCATCCGGCGCCTGTCGATCGCCTGCGAGGCCCGGCAGAATGGCACGATCCGCGCGGCCATCCGGCCGAAGCCGGAAGCCGCGGTGCGAACCACGGCCGCGCAATGCGAGCGGCGGGGCATGCCGGTCAGCATGCTGGATGCGCAGGCGATGGCGACACGAACCGGTACCGGCAGATACATAGCCGGCATGTTCGACGCCCGCGGCGGCGACCTCCATCCCCTGAAATACACGATTGGCCTGGCAGCCGCCGCGCGGAACGCCGGCGCGCGGATTTTCGGTGGCAGCGAAGTGCTTTCGCTGAAGCGAGAGGCTGGACGATGGGTCCTCAAAACCGCCAACGGCTCGGTCAGCGCCGAGAAGGTGCTTGTGGCAACCAACGGCTATACCGGGGCCCTGTGGCCGGGCCTGGAGCAGTCGGTTGTTCCGGTGTTCAGCGCGATCGCGGCGACCGAACCGCTTGCGCCGGCAGCCGCGGCCGCAATTCTCCCTGAAAGGCCGGTCGTCTACGAAGCCGGCAATATCACCGTGTACTACCGCATCGACGCGCAGAACCGTCTTCTCATGGGCGGCCGGGGACCGATGAAGCCGATCGGCGATGCTGCCGCCATCCGCTACCTCACCGACTATGCGCTGCGGCTGTGGCCGGCACTCGCCGGAGCACGCTGGACGCATGGCTGGAACGGCCGGGTCGCGATCACCAAGGACCATCTGCTGCACATTCACGAGCCGGAGGACGGCGTGCTGATATGCCTTGGCTACAACGGTCGCGGCGTCGCCATGGCCTCGGCGATGGGCGCTGCCCTGGCGCAACGGCTGCAAGGCCGCGAGACGTCGCCGTTTCCCATGCCGATATCGGCGCTCAAGCCAATCCGGTTCCACCGCCTCTGGCCGCTCGGGGTGAAGGCCGCGATCCTATCGGGGCGGCTGAAGGACCGGTTCGGCCTCTGACGCGAAGCGTTCGACCGACCTGAAGGCTCGTGAGGTTGGAAAAGCTGCTCCTAACTAGCGATACTTCGGAAACGCGCGCCCCGCGGGCGCGTTGGCCCAGCTCTGCAATGTCTGGCCGCGGTCGATCAGCCAGTCGACGCCGGTGACGTGCCTTGCCTCGTCCGAGGCGAGGAACGCCACGGCGGCCGCGACATCGTCCGGCTGGCCGATGCGGCGCAGCGGGATGCGGTCGGCGAAATGCTGGACGCTGCTCTTGAAATCGCCATCGGCGTCGATCTGTCCGGCACCTATGCTTTCGGCGCGACGGTTGCCGATTTCTGGGGCGAGCGCGGCGAGAAGGACAATGCGCGCATCGCTCACGAAGTCGATGCCGACCGCTTCTTCAAGCTGATGTTCGACCTGTTGCGGGATTAGCCCGCTCGGGGATATGCCGTTGCTTCAGCGTGACCCGGTGCCACGAACCGGGTCAGCCAGTCTTTCGGCGTGCCATCTCAGATGGTCGTCCATGAATGTCGAAATGAAGAAATACGAATGGTCGTAGCCGTCCTGCATACGCAAGGTCAGCGCAATGCCGGCCTTGGCGCAGGCCGCTTCCAGCAGCCACGGCCTCAGCCCGTCCTTGAGAAAGCCGTCCGACGTCCCCTGATCGACGAAAAGCTCGCGGAAACGGTGGCCATCCTCGATGAGCAAGGTGGCATCGTAGCCCCGCCATGAAGCCTCGTCGGCGCCGAGGTATTTTTCGAGGGCGGGCCGCGACCAGCCGGCGGTGCTTGGCTGCACGATCGGCGCGAAGGCCGAGCAGCTTTTGAAGCGCTCGGGATTTTTGAGCGCGATCGTCAGCGCGCCATGCCCGCCCATCGAATGGCCGAAGATCGCCTGGCGCCTCATATCGGCCGGAAACTCCTGCGCGATCAACGCCGGCAATTCCTCGGTGACATAGGAATACATGCGGTAGTTCGTGGCGTAGGGCGCCTGCTTGGCGTCGAGGTAGAAGCCGGCGCCGCTGCCGAACTGCCAATTGTCCTTCTCGTCGGGAATATCGGCGCCGCGCGGGCTGGTATCGGGACAGACGACGATCAGGCCAAGCTCCGCGGCCATGCGCCGGTATTCCCCCTTGTCCATCACATTGGCATGGGTGCAGGTGAGGCCGGAGAGGTACCAGACGACCGGGCAAGGTTTTTCACGCGCCTGCGGCGGCACGAAGACGGCGAAAATCATGTCGCAAGAGCAGGCGTCCGAAGCATGGGAATAGACGCCCTGCACGCCGCCATGCGACTTGGCCGAGGAGAGGGTCTTCATCCGGTCCGACATCTTGTTTCTTCTCCGCCAACGTCCTTCACGGCCGCCTGTCTACGGCATGGGCCGGGACCGCGGCAACCCTGATGGATTGGACCATGGTCGCGAGAGCAGCTCCGGCCTATTCCGCCGCCAGAGCCGTCATTTCCCGCCGGAACGGCAGCGCATCGCCGATATCATGTTCGTCCAGCTCCCGCGCCAAGCGGTGGCCGCCATGGGTCGCGGCGGCTTCGGCATCCGAGGACAACGCACATCGCCACGACATTATTAGCGCGGATCCAGCAGGATCATCTCCGCTGCCTTCTCGGCGATCATGACGACCGGAGAGTTGGTGTTGCCCGAGACGATTGTCGGCATGATCGAGGCATCGACCACGCGCAGTCCGGCAAGCCCGTGAACGCGTAGCCGGTCGTCGACCACCGCCATCGAGTCCGAACCCATCTTGCAGGTACCGACCGGGTGGAAAATCGTCGTGCCGATATCGCCGGCCTTGCGGATAAGGTCTTCGTCGCTGTCATATTGCGTACCGGGCAGCATCTCTTCGGGCGCAAAGCGTGCCACGGCCCGTGCCTTCATCAGGCTGCGCACATGGCGCAGCGATGCGACCGCGACGCCGCGGTCTCGCGTGGTGGAGAGATAGTTCGGCCGGATCTTCGTCGCCTCGCGCGGATCGGACGATGCCATATGCACGGCACCCCGGCTTTCCGGGCGCAGATTGCAGACCGACACGGTGACCGCGGGAAAGCGATGCAGCGGCTCGCCCAGACGGTCTGTGCTGAGCGGTTGCACATGATATTCCAGATCAGGTGTTGCGAGGCGCGGATCGCTCCTGGCAAAAATGCCGAGCTGGCTCGGCGCCATCGACAACGGCCCGCTGCGTTTGAGCGCATATTCCACACCCATCGCCGCGCGGCTGATCAGATTGTGATAGCGCTGGTTGAGCGTCGCGGCATTGGCGACCTTGAAAACCGTGCGTATCTGCAGATGGTCCTGCAGATTTTCGCCAACACCCGGCAAGGCGTGTCGAACATCCACGCCAATGCTCGAAAGCAGGTCAGGGCGCCCCACCCCCGACAGTTCGAGGATCTTCGGCGAGTTGATGGCACCGGCAGCAAGGATCGTCTGTCCGGCGCTGACCTTGTGCAGGCGGTCGCCTTGGCGGAAGAGCAGTCCGGTGACGCGTCGGCCGTCGAATTCGAGCCGTTCCGTCTCAGCCCCCGTCACCACGCGCAGATTCTGACGCGCCGCAATGCCGCGCAAAAATGCCTTCGATGTGTTCCAGCGCACCCCTTGCCGCTGGTTGACCTCGAAATAGCCCGAGCCTTCATTGGTGCCGGTGTTGAAATCTTCGGTGCGGGGAATGCCGAGTTCCTCGGCGGCTTCCCGGAACGCGTCGAGGATCGGCCAGGACAGACGCTGCCGTTCGACCCGCCACTCGCCGCCGCTGCCGTGCATGGCGCTCTTGCCGCCGTGATAGTCTTCCGACTTACGGAAATACGGCAGCACATCGTCCCAACCCCAGCCGACATTGCCGGCCTGTCGCCAGCCGTCATAGTCGGCTGCCTGGCCCCGCATGTAGATCATGCCGTTGATCGACGAACAGCCACCAAGCACCTTGCCGCGCGGATAGTTGAGGCTGCGTCCGTTGAGACCGGCTTCCGGTTCGGTCTTCATCATCCAGTCGGTGCGCGGATTGCCCATGCAGAAGAGGTAGCCGATCGGGATATCGACCCAGTGATAGCGGTCGCTGCCGCCGGCTTCGAGCAGCAGCACCCGGTTGCGCGGATCGGCCGAGAGCCGGTTGGCGAGCACGCAGCCGGCGGAGCCGGCGCCGACGATGACGTAGTCGTAATCGCCGAAAGGGGATGGTGAAGTTTCGCTCACGTGCGTGCCTGCCGTGCGGCGATGCGCTCCCACATCGGAATCATCGCCTGGTTGATCTCGCCATAAAGGCGATACCCTCCCGCGTAGGCCTCGGCAACCGCCACCCATGGCCGCTGCAACCGATGGCGACGATCTCGCCGGCACCGATGCCGGCTTCGGCTATGCATTGGCCGATGACCGAAACCGCGTTGCGCCAGAAGCGCCGTGGTGTCGGTCCCCTAGTCTAGATATCGATGCGCTGCTCGCTGCCGGGGTCGAACAGGTTGGCGCTGGCCGGATCGACGGCAAGGAATATCGGCTCGTTTCGCCGGCCTGCAAACCTCGGCGGCAGGCGGGCGATGATCGACTGGTCGCCAACCTGCACCGTCACCATGGTTTCAGGCCCTGTAGGCTCCACGACATCGATCACCCCGGTGACCGAAGCTTCATCGCGCCCGGCCACCTTCAATTCTTCAGGCCTTATGCCCAGGATCACAGGGCGCTCTGAATCAACCGGCCGCTTGCCGGCCTGCAATGCGACCGACACGCCGCTCGCCGCGAAACGCACGCCATTCGCGTCCGAGACCAGACGCCCGGGCAGGAAGTTCATCGCCGGCGATCCGATGAAACTTGCGACGAACACGTTGGCGGGCCGTTCATAGATGGTGCGAGGATCGGCAAACTGCTGGATATGGCCGCCCTTCATCACCGCCACCTTGGTGGCCAGCGTCATCGCCTCGATCTGATCATGTGTCACATAGACGATGCTCGTGCCGAGACGCTCGTGCAGGCGCTTGATCTCCGTGCGCATTTCCACACGAAGCTTTGCATCGAGATTGGAAAGCGGCTCGTCAAAAAGGAACAGCTCCGGGTCGCGCACGATCGCCCGCCCCATTGCAACGCGCTGCCGCTGTCCTCCCGAAAGATTGGCAGGGCGTCGGTCGAGCAGATGCGAAATCTGCAGCAGCCGCGCGGCGTCGTCGACGGCGCGCTTGCGCTGATCGGCGTCCACGCCACGCATTTCCAATCCGAAGCCGATATTTCGCTCCACCGACATGGTCGGGTAAAGTGCATAGGACTGGAACACCATCGCGATATTGCGGTCCTTGGGCGCGAGATCCACGACCGAGCGTCCGCCGATCAGGATGTCGCCGCCGGACGTGTCGTCGAGGCCCGCAATCATGTTGAGCAGGGTCGACTTGCCGCATCCGGACGGCCCAAGCAGAACCAGAAAGCCTCCGTCCTCGAGCTCGATATCGACCCCGTGAAGGACCTGCACGGAGCCATAGGACTTGCGCACGTCCTTGATGGAAAGTGTCGCCATGCGAATGCTCCTAACCTTTGATGGCGCCCGCGGTCAGCCCCTGAACCATGGTTCGCTGGACGATGGCGAAGAGGACGATGACAGGCAGGATGCTGAGAATGCCGCCTGCCGCCAGCACACCCCATGGAAGCTGGAATTCGCCGACCATCAACTGCAGGCCCACGGGCCAGGTGCGTGATCCCTGCCCTGTCGTCAGCATCAGGGCGAACAAGAACTCGTTCCAGGCAGCGATGGCAATGAACACCGAACTTGCCACCAGACCGTTGCGCGCAAGCGGCATGACGATGCGGACCATGGCGCCAAGCCTTGTCGAGCCGTCGATGCGCGCCGCGCTCTCGAGTTCCTTGGGTGCGGAATCAAAGAAACCTTTGAGCATCCACACGAACAGCGGCAAAAGGAAACTCGTATAGGCAAGCGCAAGTCCGAAACGGCTGTCGACGAGGCCGACGCCACGCATGACGACATAAAGGGGAATGATCATCATCACGGCGGGGAACATGCGCACGACGAGATAGCCGAGCATGAGCTGCGTTCGGCCGCGAAATGCGAAGCGTGAAAATGCATAGGCGGCAAGCGTGCCCGTGGCGACGCAGATCGTCACCGTCAGGAAGGTGACGACCAGGCTGTTGGCTATCAGCCGCGGGAAGCCGGACTGCGTCCAGATCGCCACATAATTGTCGAAGGTGACGCGCCTCGGTATGTACTGCATGGTCTGGGTGACGATGTCGGCCTCGTATTTTAGCGATGTCAGAAACATCCAGATCATCGGACCGATGCAGAACATCGACAGGGTCGCGAGGACCAAGTAGGTGGCGATGTTGGCGATCACCCGCCGGCGGCGCTTGCTTTCAATCATCGCCGTCTCCCTTGGTGATCCTGGACAGGCGGATATATGCCGTCGCGAAGATCATCAGGATTACGAACATCACCACCGACAGGGCGGATGCGTAGCCGAAATTGAATTCCTTGTACGCGGTCTGGAAGGCGTATAGCGACAGGACCTGCGTGGCATCTCCCGGTCCGCCACCGGTGAGAATGAGGAGCAGATCGGGCGAATTGACCAGCCCGATGACGCGCAGGATCACCGCCGCCGCAATCACGGTCTTGAGCATCGGCAAGGTGATCAGCCTGAGCTGCGCCGGGACGCCCGCGCCGTCCACCGCGGCTGCCTTGTAGAGATCTTCGGGAATGCTCTTCAGGCCCGCGAGCAACAGCAGCGCGAAGAATGGAAATCCGTGCCACGCCTCGACAAGGACGGTCGCCGCAAGCGCGGTATTGGGATCCGCGAACCATGCCTTGTAGGTGTGCAGGACGCCCGCGCGGACGAGAAGATCGTTGATGACCCCAAGCCTCGGATCGAGCAGCAGGGCCCACATATGACCCGCCACGACGTTGGGCAGGAAATAGGGAAGCAGGATCAGCACGGCGAAGATCTTCGTGCCCGGCAAATCCCTGTTGAGGGCGGTCGCGGCGAGAAGGCCGAGCGCCAATTCCAGCACGACGGCCGCGGTGACCCAGACGACCGTGTTCTTCAGGGCGATCCAGAAGACAGGATCGGACCACATTGCCGCATAATGTTTGAAGCCGACCCAGCCACCCAGACCGGGACGCGTCAGACGCATCTCGCGAAAACTGATGGCCATGCCGTAAAGCGTCGGATAGGCGATCACCAGCAGGATCATGACGAGGCTGGGAAGGAGCAGCAAATACATCCAGTAGCGGGTCTCGGACAATTCGCCGAGAGCCCGCAATGGCCGATATCCGCTTGAGCTTGATGTCATGGATTCGCGATGCGAATGCATCGTCCCGTTGCGTTCAACGCATGGCCGCACGCCGGAGCCGGCCGTGCAGGGATGTATCAGCGAAGGGCGGCCTCGAGGCCCTGGATCATACGGTCCACGGCCTGCTCCGGTGTCGACTGGCCCGTGAGCACCGATTGGAAAGCGGGATTGACGACATTTTCGGACCAGCCCGCCGCGCCCACGAAATTGTTCGGCAGACGTCCGAACTCGAGCGTTTCGACCGCCGCGTGATAGATTGGATTGCCGGTGATCCGCGGATCTTGCAGGGCAGCGGCAGAGGCCGGGAAATAGCCCGTGCCTTCGAGCAAGGCCAGGGCAGCATCGGTCTCGCCCCAGAAACTCACCCAGCGCCAGGCGGCCTCTATATTGTCTTCCTTCATGATGCCGTTGCCGGCGTAGGCAACGCGAGCGACATGCGCCTTCGGACCCGCCGGCATGGGTGCGGTCGAGAATTGTTTGCCCTGCTTCATCGCGGCCGAGATTTCATTCAGCGAACCGGTGTGGTGCCACACCATTGCCGTCTGCCCGGTGCGGAAGCCCTCCATGATCTGGCGGTAGCTGTCGTTGGGCGCGCTCGGCGGCACGACCTTTTCCTTCAGGAAGAGATCGGAATAGAACGTTATCGCCTCGATCGCCGCTGCCTTGTCGATGGCTGGCTGCCCATCCCTGACGATCGGCGAGCCGAACGCCTCCATGACATCGATAACATATTTGAAACCGCCGGCGCCGGCGCGCATGCCAAAGGCATATCTACCCTTCGACGGGTCGGTCAGCTTGCGGCAAGCGCTCAGGAATTCGTCGAAATTCCGGGGCGGCCCGGCCAACCCGGCTTCCTCGAAATAGTCGGCACGGTAGTACATCCAATCGACGAAGGCGAAGGCGGGAACCGCATAGATGGCGCCGTTGCTGGAAAGCCCGGTCCAGCGATTTTCGGGGAAATTGGCCTTGCCCTTCCAGCCGTTCACGCGCTCGGTAAGATCAATCAACCCCTCCATCGCGGTGAGATCGGCGAAACGCTCGGCGATCACCATGGCGGTATCCGGACGGCCACCGGCCAGCACGGCCGAAGAGACCTTTGCCATATATTCAGAGTTCGGGATGTTCTCCTGCGTCACCGCCACATCGGCATTGGCCGCCTGAAACAATGCGATGATCTTCAGCAGGCTGGCCATTTCCGACTGGCTGGTGAAATGGTGCCAGTAACTGATGGCACTCGCGGCACGGGCGCCGCCGATATGCCCTGCCATCGCCAGGGCCGCCGTACCCATGAGAAACTGCCTCTTGTTCAACTGCATCCTATCTCCTCCAAGATATCAGATCATCAATCTGATCGATCAGTTGAAGTTTGGGTAGCATCCTTTCCCACGCCATGCAACCGCCCGGCGCGCAGCTGGACTAAGCGACGGATCACGATTGACCTGTCAGACGAGACCCAGGCTTCGCTGCATCGCCGCCTGGAAATGCGCCTGCAGTTTTGCCTCGGCGGCGTCGGCATTCCTTGTGCCGCAAGCCTCTAGGATATCGAGGTGCTCCTTGAGCGTCCGGACCATGATGGGTGTCGTGATCTTCCTGTCGAGCCGCAGCAGACGCAGATAATTGTGCATGCGCCGGTAGGTGCTGTCGATCAGGGGATTGCGCAGCGCGGCGATGACCGCGCCGTGCAACTCTCCCTCCAGCGCGTCCATCTCCTCCAGTTGTTCTTTTCCGAGACCATCGCGCTCGACGCGTCGAAGCAGCCTGGAATGCCGGATTTCCAAGGCATTCATGACGGCCTCATCGCCTTGTTCCGCAAAGACACGGATCGCGGCGCGCTCGACGATGGAGCGGAACTGGTAGGTGGCACGCGTAAGCTCCAGGCCGGGCCTGACGAACTGGATGCCGGAGCGCGGGTGGATGGTCAGGATCCCTTCCGCCTCAAGAACACGCAGGGCGTCGCGAAGCGGGGCAACAGGCACGTCGACGATCGCGGACAATTCGTTTTGCGAGATGAATGCCCCGGCCGGCACGCGCCGGTCGAACAAGCCCTCAAGGATTCGTTCATAGGCGACATCGCTCATGCGGGCGGCCGCCACGAGGGGAGAAGAGTCCGTTTTTGCCTTGCCCGCCACTTGCGGCCCCTCCATTGGTCCGGTACTAAGATACCATCTGATAGATCAGTTGGATATCGTAACCGATCAGAAAGCCCTTGTGATGAGCCTTTCGCATTTTCGTATAACCCGATTTCAGTTCGCCCGCGACCGGGTAATCGGGGACAGCCAGGTTCGGGCCGACGATGTCAACGTCGCCGCACTGGAGCTCGTTTCCGAGAGTGGCGAGGTGGGGCTGGGATTCATCCAGACGCTCTTCAATCCACTTCCTGATCAGCAAGAGATCGAGAGCGTTTTCGAACATGAGGTTTGGCCGAGCCTGAAGGGAAACAGGGCGATCGCCCTGGTCCACCGTGTGCACCGCCCGCGCGGCGGCAATCAGCGGGCTTACTCCCTGCCCTTTCACGAAGCGATTCAGGTGGCGCTTTGGGATCTTGCGGCCAAAGAAGCTGGCCTGCCCCTTCATGTCTTGCTTGGAAGTCGCCGCAACCGGGTGAAAGCCTATGCCAGCGGTCTCGATTTTCACCTCGACGATGAGGCCTTCGTCTCGCTGTTCTCCCACGCGGCTTCGATTGGCTACTCGGCTTTCAAGATCAAGGTCGGCCACCAGGATTTCGACCGCGACCTGAGGCGCTTGGAACTGTTGAAGGCCTGTGTCCCGGCCGGGTCCAAAATCATGATCGATCCGAACGAGGCCTGGACCTCTAAGGAGGCGCTCACGAAGTTGGTGGCGATCCGCGAGGCCGGCCACGAACTTCTGTGGGTCGAGGATCCAATCCTGCGTCACGACCATGAAGGGTTGAGAACACTCAGGCATGCCGTCACATGGACCCAGATCAACAGCGGCGAGTATCTGGATCTCCAGGGCAAACGGCTGCTCCTGGAAGCCCATGCGGCCGATATCCTGAATGTCCACGGCCAGGTGACGGATGTCATGCGCATCGGCTGGCTGGCAGCCGAACTCGGGATACCGATCAGCATCGGCAACACGTTCCTGGAGGTCGGCGTGCATATGGCGGCCGCGCTTCCCGAGGTCGAATGGCTGGAATATTCATTTCAGAACTTCGATCATCTGGTGGAACAGCCTATCGAAATCCGGGACGGCTACGCCTACGCGCCCGATCGGCCAGGCCATGGATTGGTCCTATCGGAAAAGGCGCGCGGCGAATGGATCAGGCCAAGGCGCCTGGCACGGTCGGAGCTCGGCGCCGCGCCGGAAAATCCACGCCTTTCCGTGAAGCAGTAGAGAAGATGAAGCCCAGACCAGGGCTGCGGCGGTCGGCCCACTATCGTCGTTGGTTCAAAGTGAGGGGCTTGGACCGGGGCGCAATGGCTGTTGATGTCAATGTCTGCTTTTTGAAGGACAAAAATCGTCGCCAAAGGGGGCGAAAGTTCACGGAGATGCAGCAGGTCCGCTACAGCACGTTAAGTTTCACGAGAGCGGCCGAGGAATGCAACGTCACGCAGCCTGCATTGACGCGTGCGATCAAGACGCTCGAAGAGGGGTTGGGGGCGAACGCCTCCGACGCCAGCGCCAGCATTCGCACCTGACCGAACTCGGCCGGCGCATGCTGCCCCTGTTACAGCAATGTTATGATGCCGCGACTTCCGCCAAGTCGCTCGCCAAGGCTGTGCAAAGCAGCGACGTGGCGCCTCTGAACGTCGGTGAATGGAACGACATGGACAGCCTCGCGGCGGCACGGCCGCAAATGATCGGCCTCCTGGATACGATGCGTGACATGCTGGAAGACCTCGGCGGCGACCTCGGCGTGACCGATCCCGTTTCGGGGACGGTCGTTGCCGAGATCGGGACCTGAACGGCCGAGCTGCGGGTTTTGCGTGCACACTGCTCGACCGGGGCGGCGAGTCAATAAAGGTTGGCGGTCAAGTCGGCCGGAATGACAAGCGGTGCGAAGCAGACCCGCCTTTGTGCACGCCGTTCTACGCTGTAGCCCTCTCCCTTTTTGATAGATCTTTACATAGGGGGCGTGGCGCAGATCAGACTTGCCAGATCGGAGATGGAGAATGCCAGTTCAGCGGAAGTGAGATACGGACACGAGAACACTTTTGATAGCGACAGTCGTCACCGAAACTAAGCTAACGCCGCCGTTTCCATCCGTTACTCCCCACTCGATTGTTCCAACTCAGCTAGGTTATTGATCTAGCTGGGTTTTCTCTTTCTTGCCGCACCGAAAGTCGACGCATGGTCCGCCAAAAAGTTACGCTTTTTGATTTTAAAGGGCAAATCGCCATGAACGATATTCTGAGATTTCAGCATCAGTCGCAGTCAATCGCGCTTTTCGGTCGACTTCAGGTGCCGATATGTCCTCGCCGCCAGAAACTGACAAGTACCGTTACGTGTCTTTCCTGGAGTATCCATCCACTGCCCCTTGCCGCCGCCGATCTCCGACTGACCTACCTTTGGCCGCTCGGCCGCTTTGCGCCAGTCCTGTCGCCACGACTGCAATGTCCACACAGTGAATTGCAGCACCAGTCAGAACCCTGAAGGCGATGCACCATCAATGCGATCAGTTAGATGATTGCTTTATCATTGCCTGATGAACATCCCCGTGTAGGTCTGGCCGGCAAGCGTATAGGTTCCGGCCAGGGTGTCATCCGACAGCATCACAAGACTGACGTCCGCGCCGTTCGGTAGGCGCCCAAGTTTCAATGTCCTGCCTATGATTTTTCCGACGCCGGCGGCCTCTCCTGGATTGTTGTCGCCCAGATTCCCCCATGCAAAGGTGACCGTCACTTCGCCATTTGGAGAAATCGTCTGCACCGCGACTTTGGCTTCATACGTCCCCTCCAATCGTCCAGCCCACATACCCGAAAATGCGGCGTACTTTGTCGGAATGCCCTTTGCAGGGGGAGTGATTGTCACGGATTGATCCATGATTGCCGAGCGAGGAGGAACCACGCCGGGATCCAAGACGGGTTGAGGAGGGACGGTAGCAGGCTCTGACGCAGGCTCGAGAGCGGTGTGGTGGGGCACTGGAGGAGGCGATTGGCACGCAGCCAGGGCAACTGCCACGAAACCCAGCATGGTGTTTCGCATAGAATTCTCCCCGTCATCAAGCGTCGTTGGGCAGTGGACGCGCCTAATTCCACGTCATTCTAGACCGCGGCCCGATGTCATGTTTATCGCGCTTTACATCCGCGCACGACTGCGTTTCAGATCAATCAGCCTGTGTAGTATGCCCGAAGCCGAGAGTCACCTAGTGGCAGCGCCGTGCGCTGCCTGGAAAGACTTTTCGTGCTTGGAGATGCAGCTCGACCCACGACGACCAAACGGGTGGTGGCGCCGGCCAACCGCCGGCTTGGCCAAGAGAGGAGCGGCCAGCCGCTGCTCGACGCTCATGTTGAGGCCGCCGCCGGTGGTGACGTTGATGACCGCGTCGGTCGCCTGCTTGATGCGCGGCAGGAACTGCATGAACACCGCCGGGTCCGGCGTTGGACGGCCGTCCTTCGGATCGCGTGCGTGCAGATGCAGGATCGAGGCACCGGCCTCGGCCGCTTCGATCGACTTGCGGGCAATGTCGTCCGGCGTGAAAGGCAGCGCATCCGACATGGTCGGCGTGTGGATGCCGCCGGTGACGGCACAGGTGATGATGACTTTCTTCGACAGGTCGGCCCCGGGCTGGTCCTTTCCTTGCACGGGAAGCGACGATTGTTCTACTGGTCCTGAAAGGCCACGCGCCGGCGTGTGGGCACCAGCGAGAGGCCGGTATTCGACGCGGTGTTTCATCACCTTTGTTCCCGCTTTGGAGAGACACTTCGAGCGAGGAGGTCGCCAGCAGGCTTGGTGACAGCTTGTCTAACAAGGGCCAGAATTTCGAAGCCATTGCACGGATAGTTTTTGCTTGTGCATGCGCAGGCGGATTGTAGCTTGCCCTTGTGTCGTTCGGCAGGGGTAGCTCGCGAGGTGACCGCCAGCATGTTTCCCAAGGACCAATCATGCATCTGAAAGCAGCGGCCCACATCGAGGCCATGTCTGCGTTCGCACTGGCGAATTTCGGCGGCTACGATCGGACGACCCTTGCACAGAACGAAAGCGCCTTTCCGCCCAGCCCCAGAGCGATTGCTGCCGGCAGAGACGCGATGACCCGCAGCCATCTCTATCCTGATCCGGACTGGACGGAATTACGCAAGGCGATTGCGCAGGCCTATGGTGCCGAGCCGGATTTGACCTTGTGCGGTGCCGGTTCGATGGATCTGATAAGCTGCACCATCGCAGCCTTTTCGGGACCGGGCAGCCAGGTTCTGGGCACCTCTTACGCTTATAATTTCGTGGCCTCCGCCGTTGCGCGCGTCGATGCGATCTATCTTAAGGCCCCTGAACGGGATTTCGCCGTTTCGGTTGACAACATTCTCACGACCCTCACGCCGGCAACGCGGATCGTCTTCGTCTGCAATCCCGGAAATCCGACCGGCACTGTAATCCCGAACGCCGAACTGCTGCGCTTGCGCGCCGGCTTGCCAAGAGATGTACTGCTGGTTGTCGACCAAGCCTATGGCGAGTTCGACGATCAGGATCCAAAACCTGTCTTTGCACTTGTCGCGCGTGGCGATACCGTCGTGTTGCGCACGCTTTCCAAGGCCTATGGCCTGGCTGGCGCGCGCGTCGGATGGGGATTGTTTCCGCCTGCGGTCGCGGCGCAAGTGCGCAAAATGCAGAATTCGAACCAGGTCACGACGTCAAGCCTCGCCATGGCCGTGGCGGCCATGGCGGATCAGGCCTATATGCGCGAAACGGTGGCCCGGACGGCTGGAATTCGCGATCAGTTTGCCCACGATCTGCGGTCCGCCGGCTACCATGTTCCCGAAAGCCGAACGAACTTCGTGCTGATTGGCTTCTCCAGCGCAGCCGCCGCGGAGGCAGCAGAGAAGACATTGCGCGGCGCCGGGATCATCGTCCGCAGCTTGGGCGGTTACGGCCTCAGGGACTGTCTGCGCGCGACGGTCGGTCCGCAAGAGATGATGGACCGGGCCCTGCACATACTCATCGGCATGCGCGGTGAATAGATCCAGCGACTGCATGTCTTGCGACTGCATCCTGAGGAGATTTGAGAATGCCGTATTTGCCCGTCCGTGATTTCATCGGCTATGGCGACAAGCCTCCGGCCGCTGAGTGGCCGGGCGGCGCCAAGCTGGCACTCAACATCGTCGTCAACTATGAGGAAGGCGCCGAATACAGCATCGGCGAAGGCGACGGTGTCTCCGAGGCGATCCTGTCGGACCTTGCCGTGTCTCCGGCGGTGCCGGGCCTGCGCAACCGCAACATGGAATCGCTATACGAATACGGCTCACGCGTCGGCGTCTGGCGATTGGCCTCGCTGTTTCGGGAAAAGAACATCATTCCGACCTTCTACGTTGTCGGACGAGCGCTGCAACTCAATCCGGCGGCCGGCAAGGCAATCGCGACCCTTGGCAGCGACATCGTCTGCCATGGCTGGCGCTGGATCGATTACGCGCCGCTGAGCGAAGCCGAGGAGCGCAATCACATCGCGCTGACGGTGGACACCGTCCAGCGCCTGACCGGCATTCGCCCGCTCGGCTGGTACACCGGCCGGCCCAGTCTCAACACGCGGCGGCTGGTGGTGGAGCACGGCGGTTTCCTGTTCGACTGCGACGACTACAATGACGACCTGCCCTATTTTGTCGACGTCGATGCCAAGCGGCATCTGGTCGTGCCGCACAGCTTCGACAACAATGACAGCCGGTTCTCGCGCGGCTCCGGCCTGGAGACAGGCAGCCAGTTCTTCGAATATGTCAGCGATGGGGTGGACTGGCTGCTGGCCGAAGCCGGGCGCACGCCACGCATGATGACCGTCTCGCTGCACTGCAGGCTGGCGGCCCGGCCCGGCCGGATGATCGGGCTCGCCCGCTTCCTCGACAAAGTCAGGGCCAATCCCGACATCTGGATCTGCCGCCGCTCCGACCTTGCCCAACATTGGCTGGATCGATTCGGTGGCTGACACGATGTCCGGCTGCATTGTTTTGACGCACTTCCGGACGGAAAACCGCTTCACAATTTTCCTGGAATTGCTCTGGCCGCCGGCAACACGCTACTTGTTCGGAACCTCGTAGACCTTGCCGTGCCAGGGCGCTGCATCGATCTGGTCGAGCGCCATCACGTAGAGCACCTTCTCATCCGGTCCGAAGGCGAAGTTCGGCATGGATGGTGACGGCACCGAAAGCATGCGAAGCAGCTTCGCGTCCTTGTCGACAACGATGATCTTGCCTGGCGCGTCGAGCGAGCGCGGGCTCTGACCGATATACATCTCGCCGGCCTTGTCCATCTTGATACCGTCAGGCCAGATATGTGGCTGGTTTGGGAACAGATCGTCGAGGCGCAGGAAGACACGGCGGTGCAACAGGCTGTGGTCGGGCTGGACGTCGAACTCGATGATCCTGTTGTCCTCGGTCTCGACCAGGTACAGGGTTTTCCCGTCGCTCGACATGACCAGACCATTGGCATTGTGCAGGTCGCCGGCGACCTTCCTCACGCTGCCGTCCTTGCCGATATAGTAGGCCGAGGCGTCGATCAGCGGTCCGCCCTTGCCCGACCCAGTGAAGTAGATGCCGCCATCCTTGTCGGGCGCAAAGTCATTCGGTCCGCTGAACGGATTGCCGTCCGTGTCCTTGTCGTAGGCCGGCAGCGTCTTGCCGTCGGCGGAGATGCGGCCGATCGAGTTGCTGTCGTAGCAGGTGACAAGAAACTCGCCGGTGCTCGTCGGCAGTACCGCCGAAGGGCCACAACCGTCCATCTTCCAGAATATTTCGTTCTTCTTGCCGTCCCACACGGTCACAGTGCCGCGGCCATATTCGACGTAGAAGAGCTTGTCCTGATACCAGATCGGACCTTCGGCGAACCATGCGTCTTCATTGATGACCTTGACGTCTCCCGCATGCGCGGAGGATGTGAGGGCCAGGGCAAACATGGTGCCCAGCAGATGCCGTTTGATCATGCGATTCCCCTTTGTTGGCAGGCGGTCGAAATCTTCCTCGTTCAGCTTCGCCGGCGTCTCCGGCCGGCTAACGGTTTCCGCTGTTGGTTCACCGGGCGAACGGATAGCCGAGGCTCTACGAGCGCAGCCGCTTGCCTTCGGGGTCGAATGGCGGATGCGGCAGCAGGATCGCTTCATGCGGCCTTCCCAGTATAGCGACCGAGACCTTGTCGCCGGCCCTGGCGGAGCCTGCCTTGACATAGCCGAGCGCCAGCGACTGCTCGACGAAATAACCGTAGGCGCCTGAGGAGACCTGGCCAATCGGCGTGCCGTCGGCGAGGAAGATCGGCTCGCCTCCGGTCGCGTCGGCATCTCGGGCGTCGATCGACAGCATGATCAGTTCGTCGCGTGCCGGCTTTTCGGCAATGGCGGCATAGGCATCGCGATTGAGGAACGCGCCCTTGTCCATTTTGACAAGGCGATCGAACTTGACCTCCTGCGGCCAATATTCGGGCGAGTATTCGCGGCTCCAGCTGCCATAACCTTTTTCGACGCGCAGCGACATCAGCGCGCGCGATCCGACCGGTCCGGCCCCAACTTCGTTGCCGGCCTTGAGCAGCGCGTCGTAAAGCTCGACCTGGTCGGCGGCCTTGCAATGCAGTTCCCAGCCAAGGTCGCCGGTGAAGGACACCCTGAGCGCCACCACATCGATGCCGGCGACGGTGATCCGGCGCGACTCCATGAAGGGGAATGCCTCGTTCGACAGATCCTCATTGGTCAAGCGCTGCAGCAGGTCGCGCGAACTCGGTCCCGCCACGTTGAAGCCGCAAAGGTCCTCGGTGCGCGAGCGGAAGGTCGTGCCCTGCGGCAACGGAACGGCCTTGAAGAACCTTTGATGGAAGCGCTCGGCCATGCCGGAACCGATGACCATGAATTCGTCTTCCGCGAGCCTGGTCACGGTGAAGTCGCCGGCAATGCCGCCGCGCTTGCCGATCAGCGGTGTGAGGCAGGAACGGCCTAACCTTGTCGGCATGCGGTTGGCGAACAGCGCATTGAGCCAGGACTCGGAGCCGGGACCCTTGACCTCGTATTTGGCGAAATTGGAGATGTCGATGATGCCAGCGCGTTCGCGCAGCATGCGCGCCTCGCGACCCACCGGTCCCCACCAGTTCTGCCGGGTGAAGCCAATCGTCTCCTCGCGCGGCTCGCCCTCGGCGGCGAACCACAGCGGGTGCTCCCAGCCGAAATTGAGGCCGAAAACAGCGTTCATCGTTTTTTGCCTGTCGTAGGCAGGCCGGGTTCGCACGGGCCGTCCGGCGGTGCGTTCCTCGTTGGGGAAATGGATCTTGAAGCGATGGCTATACTGATCCTCGACGCGGGCCTTGGTGAAGGACTTCCCGGCCCACTGACCGAAGCGCGCCATGTCCCAGGCGAACATGTCGAGCGAAGGCTCACCCTCGATCATCCACTCGGCTGCCAGCTTGCCCATGCCGCCCGACTGCGAGAAGCCGGGAATGATGCCGTTGCAGCAGAAATAATTGTTGAGTTCGGGCACCGGTCCGAACAGGACAGCGCTGTCCGGCGACCAAATCATGGGTCCGTTGATCACCTTTTTGACGCCGGCAGTGCCGACCGCCGGGACGCGCGCGATCGCGCGCAGCATGTTCTCTTCGATACGGTCGAGATCGTCGGGAAACAGTTCGTGGCCGAAATCCAGTGGCGTTCCGTCCTCGGCCCAGAACTTCATCTTGCGCTCGTAGGCGCCGATGAGCAGTCCCAGCCCTTCCTGGCGCAGATAGTACTCGCCGTCGCGATCGGCGACCGAAGGCAAGCGGCGGCCCATGGCGGCGATTTCCGGGATGGTCTCGGTGACGAAATACTGGTGCTCTGTCGGGATCAGCGGCAGCTGCAGGCCAGCCATCGCGGCGACCTCCCTGCCCCACAGGCCGGCGGCATTGACCACCCATTGCGTGTGGATGTCGCCCTTCGGCGTGCGCACGATCCAGCTGCCGTCGGATTGCGCCTCGGTGGCGGTGACCGGCGTGAAGCGATGGATCTCGGCGCCGCGCTGGCGCGCGCCGGCGGCGTATGCAGCGGTGACGCCGGACGGATCGACATTGCCGCCTTCCGGCTCGTACATGATGCAGCGTATGCCGTCGAAATCCACCAGCGGGTGCAGGCGCTCCGCCTCGTCACGCGCGACTTCGTAGAAATTCATCTTGTAGCGCCGCGCCTTGGCTTCCTGCAGCCTTAGCTGGTGCTCGCGCGCTTCGGTCTGGGCGAGATAGAGCGAGCCCGGCTGGAAGATGCCGCAGCCCTGGCCGGTCTCGGCTTCCAGTTCCTTGTAGAGCGCCATGGTGTAGTGCTGGAGGCGGCTGATGTTGGTGGAATCATGCAGGCCGTGAATGTTGGCCGCCGCGTGCCAGGTCGAGCCGGAGGTCAGTTCGCTGCGCTCCAGAAGGACGACATCCGTCCAGCCGAACTTGGCAAGGTGATAGAGGATCGAGCAGCCGATCAGACCACCGCCGATGACGACGGCTTGTGCATGAGTACGCATGTTTCTTCCCTTTGTTCGGCGACTTTATCTTGGCGTTTGATTTAGCTGAGGGGTCAATCGCAGTCGCCCGGCGAGGTCAGGGGCGCAACACGCGCCCCTGAGATATTTGCTGTGACGGCCCGGCCTAGGCCTTGTCGAGCCAGACCTTATCCAGCTGCAGTTCGAATGTCTGATGCATGCCGAGATTTTTCACATAGGTCGCATGGTGCCGGTAGAGCGAACGCCAGAACGCCTGGATGAGGATGCCGGAATCCTGCAGAATTAACTCGACGTCCTTCATCAGTTCCTTGCGCTTGTCGACGTCCGCCACGGCGAGCGCCGCATTGAGCTTCTTGTCGAATTCCGGATTGGCGTAGCCCGACTCGTTCCAGGCCTCACCGCTGCGATAGGCGATCGCCAGCACCTGGACGCCGAGCGGCCGCATGCCCCAGTCGGTGGTCGACCACGGGTATTTCGTCCAGTCGTTCCAGAAGGAGGCTCCCGGAATGACGGTGCGCTTGACCTTGAAACCGGCCTCGCGCATCTGCGCGGCGACGACGTCGGCAGGGTCTTTGACATAGTCCGAATCGTAGGAGATGAGCTCGAATTCATGATCCATCTGACCGGCCTCGGTCATCAGCGCCTTGGCCTTGGCAATGTCGCGCGGCACTTTGGGCAATTCATAATATTCCGGATGGATCGGGCAGACATGGTGGTTTTCCGCGACCTGTCCGAGGCCGCTGTAGCCGAGCTTCAGCACGGTTTCGTTGTCGACCGCGAGCTGGATGGCGTTGCGCACGCGTTTGTCGTCATAGGGCTTGTTGGTCACGTTGGTGCGCAGCACGATGGTGCCGGCGGTGACGACCGCCTCCTTGACCAGGCCCATGCTGTCGTAGAGATCGACGGTGCCGCCGACGGTCTGGTAGTTGCAGTCGATCTCGCCGGCCTCGAAGGCGCTAGCGATGGCGGGGTTGGAGGCGTCCGATCCGTAGTCGGTCCAATCGACGCCGTCGAGATAAGGTTCGCCGCCGAACCAGGTGAAGTCCTTGCGCCGCCGCACCGAGGCCGACTCGCCGACCTTGTACGAGATCAGCTCATAGGGACCGGTGCCGGGCGTCTTGAGCATGTCCGCGCCGTTCTTGTCGAAGTCGCGATGGACGATGACAGCCGGATAGTCGGAAAAGCCTGGAATGATGGTGACGTCGGACTGATGGCATTTCAGTTTCACCGTGTGGTCGTCGACCTTGGTGATGGCGCCCGCGGCGGCTTTCTTGGTGGCGGGATCGATCAGGGAGCCCATGCGGCCGGCCATCGAATTGCCTTCGGCCGCCTTGTCGCACCAGCGCTCGATGTTGTGGACGATGTCGTCGGCGTTGAAGTCGTCGCCGTTCGACCACTTCACGCCCTTGCGCAGATGCAGCGTGTATTCCGTGGCGTCGTCGCTCACCTCCCAGCTCTCGACCAGATGGCCCTCGAAGGTGAAGTCGGTGGTGTAGCGGATCATGTAGTCGTTGCACTGGCGCATGACGTTGGCGATCTCTGACCAGTCCCAGGAGCGCGGATCCTTCATGTCCTTGATGATCATCTGCATCTTGAGGATGCCGCCCTTCTTGCCGGGCACGATCGCCGCGGCCTTGGCCGGGGCGATGCCGGCCATCGAATAGGCGAATGCCGTGGAAGCGCCCATCGCGCTTGCCATGGCCAGGAATTCGCGGCGATCCATCCTGCCGCTTTTGACTTCGGCTGCGTAGCTTTCGATGACCGCCGGGACGCGATCACCGTTGCTCTTGAACATTGTCATCGTTGTTCTCCGGTTCAGGGCTTTCCGCCCGTTACATTCCCCTTGCGACAGCCATGTTAGGGGCGATGCAAAAATCCCGGAAGGGCTCAAGCCCCGAAGAACCGCCAAAACCCGGTTCTAAAGGCCTAAAAAAACGATGCCATTGGCGTGTCAATTTTTTGAGCGCGAGCTTGCCGGCCGCTCGCGGATGGCTTTCAGGCGCCGTCTTCGCGGGCTCGCGAGAGGATCCATTCGCGCACGATGCGCGCGATGTTGCCTTTCGAGAGCTGGCTCTCGGTGAGGTAGTAATTCCAGGGGCTCGGCGGCCGAACCGGAAAGGGTTCGACGAGCAGCCCGCGACGCAGATAGGCGTGGGCAAGCGACCGCTGGGTGGCCACCAGTCCGGCTCCCATGGCGGCGAGTTCGAGCGCGATGTTGGAGGCGTTCGTCGACAGGCCCTTGTCGTGGTCGTCCATGTCGAGGCCAAGCGCCGTGGTGACCACCTGCCAGTATTCCTGGCGGCCGTGCACGAAAATCCAGTCCACCTTGAGAATGTCGCGCGGCGTCTTCAGCGCGTCTTCGCCATCCAGCAGCGCCGGGGCGCACAGCAGCAACAACTCGTCGTTCCAAAGCGGTATGCCCGCGGGCGGGCGGTCGTCGAAACGCCGCGTTGAAATGGTGATGTCGGCGATCTGTTCGCTCATATCCTCCCAGATCGTACCGTGCAGCACGATCTCGATCTCGGGATGCTTCTTGCGAAACGCGGCCATGCAACCCGCCAGCCAGTTCTCCGCCAGGCTCATCGGGCAGGAGACGACCACGGTGCGGTTGCGCGAAGAGGTCACGATCGCCTCCGTCGCCTGATCGATCTGATCGAGGGCCTGGCGCAAGGTCGGCAGGAACGCCTCGCCCATTTCGGTGAGCTTGAGGCTGCGCGGATAGCGGATGAACAATTGCCGTCCGATGTAATGTTCGAGCGCGCGGACATGCGTGCTGACAGCGGCTTGCGTGTATCCGAGTTCGTTGGCGGCGGCGGTGAAGGAGAGATGCCGGGCCGAACTCTCAAAGGACCTGATATAGTTCAACGGGGGTGGCGGCTTCATCGCTAACTCCTGCAAGACGCAAGGGGATAGCTATCCCACAGACGGGCCGGCGTTCAATCGCGCCTGGTCGCAAGACGTGAATTTTTTTGGCCAATGCCGCCGAACTAATTGCGTGAAAGCACGATGAACCCAAATTAATGATGTCGTGACGCAGAGGGGAGTAATGCCAGTGGCTGTGCCGTCGCATCGGCGTGAAGGGCCTGACGCGTGTACCAGCGTTGCCGTTCGCCTGGCCGACTTCGTGTTGCGGCGGCCGGCAGATGTGTTCCCTGTCCTGGAACGGGCGCGATATCTTCTGCTCGACACGCTCGGAATCGCCATTGCGGCTGGTCCTATGGAAGCCGGGCGGATCGCCCGCGACACCGCCACCCTTCTCTACGGCTCGGCCGATCCGCTGCATTCGGCGCGCATGCTTTTCGACGGCCGCCGCGCCAGCATCGCCGGAGCCGCTTATGCGGCCGCAACGCAGATCGACAATCTCGACGGCCACGACGGCTACAGCCCGACCAAGGGGCATATCGGCGTCGCCGTCGTGCCGGCGCTGGCAGCGCTTGCCGAGGCGCTCCCCGACCTCAGCGGCCCGGAAGCGCTGGCCTCCCTGGTCGTCGGCTACGAAGTCGCCGGCCGGGCAGGTATCTCGCTGCATGCAACCGTGTCCGACTACCACACGTCGGGCGCCTGGAACGCGCTGGGCGTGGTTGCGATGGCGGCCAGGTTGCGGCGGCTCGGCGACGATCAGCTGCGCCAGGCGCTTGGCATCGCCGAATATCACGGCCCACGTAGCCAGATGATGCGCGAGATCGCGAACCCGACGATGCTGCATGACGGCTCGGGTGTCGGCACTTTGATCGGCCTGTCCGCGGCCGTGCTCGCCGAACGCGGCTTTACCGGCGCCCCGGCGATCACGATCGAGGAGCCCGACGTCGCGACGCATTGGCAGGATCTCGGCGCCTTTTGGCAAGTGCTGCACCAGTATGTGAAGCCGTATCCGATCTGCCGTTGGGCGCATGCCGCAATCGACGCGACGCGCGGGCTCTGCCATGCGCATCATCTCGGGCCCTCCGACATCAGCCACGTCGAGGTGAACAGCTTCCACTACGCCGCAACACTGTTCGACGGCATGCCGGACACGACCTCCAAGGCCCAGTACAGCCTGCGCTTCGCCGTCGCGACCTTTATTGTCCATGGCCGCATCGGACTGGAACATATTTCAGGCAGCGGGCTTGAGGATGCCGCCGTCGCCGACATGCTGGATCGTATCAGCGTATCGGAATCTGCGCGCCACAGCGCCCGCTTTCCGGCAGGCCGCTGGGCCGATGTGACGATCACGACCCGCGATGCGCGCGTGCTCGCTTCCGGCGACGTTCACGCGCGCGGTGGACCAGAGGCGCCTCTGACAGAGGCTGAAATCGAGGCCAAGTACATGGACTACGCGACGCCGGTGCTGGGACAGGGCCGCGCCAGCGCGATCCGGGACGCAGTCCTGTCTCTTGCGGATCATGAAAGCCGTTTTTCCGATCTTTCGGTATTGATCTACGATCCGCCATTGATCAGTACGCTTCTCCAGCGGCCAGCGTGGTAGGCTAGATGCCGCTCAGACTTTTGAAATACGGTCTCAGCAGGACCTATCCGGTCAGTGGCGACATCCCCGCGACGCCGGACCTCAAGCCATCCTACGATGTCGTCATCGTCGGCGGCGGCGGCCACGGATTGTCGTGCGCGCATCACCTGTCGAAATATCACGGCATAAGCAGCGTCGCCGTAATCGAGAAGGGTTACCTCGCGGGCGGCAACACCGCGCGCAACACGACCACCATCCGCTCGAACTACATCACGCCCGAGGGCATCGCCTTCTACAAGGAAGCCGTCGAACTTTTCGAGAATCTCTCGCAGGAACTCGACTTCAACGTCATGTTCTCGCAGCGCGGCCAGCTAACCCTTGCGCACACGGAAGCAACTCTTCGCAGCTTCCACGCACGCGCCGAGATGGGCAAGCATCTGGGCACACGGACCGAAGTGATCGACCAGAAGGCGGTTGAGGAACTCGTGCCGTCTCTCAACATGGACTATGGCGGCGCGCTCGAGATCCTTGGCGGACTCTGGCATGCCGACGGCGGCACCGCGCGGCACGACGCGGTGGCATGGGGCTATGCCGCCCAAGCGTCGCGACGCGGTGTCGAGATCCACCAGCGTACCGAACTGGAAGGCTTCGAGGTTGTCGGCGATCAAGTCCGGGCCGTCAGGACCAACCGCGGCCGCATCGCCTGCGGTCAGATGCTGATCGCGACCGGGGGGATGAATTACGACGTGGCGATGATGGCCGGCGTGGAGCTTCCGATCCGCTGCTATCCACTGCAGGCGATGGTGACGCAGCCGCTGAAGCCTTGGCTGCACACGCTGGTCTCCTCCGTATCCCTGCACACCTATCTGGTGCAGTCCTCGCGCGGCGAGGTCGTCATCGGGGGCGGCTCCGATCCCTACCAGCTCTATTCCACGCGATCGACGCTCGACATGAAGGAGCACCTCTCCGAAGGCGCCGTCCACCTCTTTCCGTTCCTGCAAGGTGTGCGGCTGCTCCGGCAATGGGCTGGGGTCACCGACATGACGCCTGACTACAGCCCGATCATGGGTGCCAGCCCACTCGAAAATCTATGGCTCGATTGCGGCTGGGGCACATGGGGCTTCAAGGCAACGCCGGTCGCCGGCAAGCGGATGGCGCAGGCCATCGCCACGGGCCGTGTGCCAGACATCCTGAAGCCATTCGCGCTTGAGCGCTTCGAGACATTCCGGCTGCTCAACGAAATGGGCGCTACGGCGGCCAGTCACTGACCATGAAACGCCACTGACCATGAAGATCCTGACCTGCCCGATGAACGGCCCGCGCAACATAGACGAGTTCCAATCTTTCGGACCCGTCCGCGCGGAGCCGGATCCGGATATGACCGCCGATGCCGACTGGTCGCGACACCTGTTCCGCGCCGAGAACCGCAGGGGCATGGTGGTTGAGTGGTGGCGGCATGTGCCGAGCAATTATTTTTTCCTGGCCGAGCGCGACCTCGTCACCAACGAGATCATCCGCACTTTCGACGCTTCCGAACGTCGGGCCCAATCATGAATCGGCTAGCTGAGCCCTGGGGGAGCAGAATCGACCGCAGCCGTCCGATCCCCTTTACTTTCGAGGGCAAGCATTTTGAAGGCTATGCCGGCGATAGCATCGCCAGCGCGCTCGCGGCCTCCGGACAATGGGTGCTGTCGCGTTCCTTCAAATACCACCGGCCGCGCGGCATCCTCTCAATGACCGGCGCGGACGCCAATACGCTGGTGCAACTGCCGTCCGAGCCGAACGTCGCCGCCGACCGCACGCCGATCAGCACGGGGATGCGGGTCAGCGCCCAAAACGTCAACGGCTCGCTCGAACGCGACCGCGACGCGATCATTGACAGGTTGGGGCGCTTTCTGCCTGTTGGTTTCTACTACCGCACCTTCATGGGACCACGCCGTGACAGCTGGCTCAAATTCTGGGAGCCGATGATCCGCCGCAAGGCCGGGCTGGGCGTGGTCGACACCACGGCCCCGCACCGGCATTTCGACAAGACGCATCTGCATTGCGACATCCTCGTGGTCGGCGCGGGTCCGGCCGGACTGAACGCCGCGATCATCGCCGCCGAGGGTGGCGCGGATGTCGTGCTCTGCGACGAGAACCCGGAGATCGGCGGATCGCTGACCTATGGTCGGTATGATCCGGCCATGCTTGTTGACCTGTCCTCCAGACTTCGGGCGCTGCCAAATCTGCGTCTACTGATCGGGACGGTCTGCAACGGATGGTATGAGGACAACTGGCTGCCGCTGATTCAAGGTGACCGGCTCCATCGCACACGGGCGCGCGCGGTTATCCTGGCCACAGGCTCCATCGAGCAGCCCGCCATCTTTCGTAACAACGACCTGCCGGGAATTATGCTGGGCAGTGCAGCGCAGCGGCTGATCCGGCACTATGGCGTGCGCCCGGGACAAAAGGCTGTGGTGCTGGCCACCAGCGACGAAGGCTACTGCGTCGCGCTCGATCTGGTCGAGGCCGGCGTCTCGGTCATGCTAGTCGCTGATCCGAGATCCAGCAGCGAGACAGGTCCCTTCGAAGCCGAGTTGCACGGCAAGGGCGTGACGATCCAGAAGGCCGCGACGATCGACGCCGCCGAGGGGACGGCGGGAAATCGCCATCTTTCCCGGGTTCGTGTCGGTGGAAGCTGGATCGAATGCGATCTGCTCGCCGTCTCGGCCGGCCAGGTGCCTGCCTGGCAACTGCCTTGCCAGGCCGGAGCAAGGGTCGGCTATGACGCCGATAGCGGATCGATGACACTCACTCTCCCGAAAGCGCCGATCCACCTTGCCGGTGCCGTTTCCAGAGGCAGCGATCTGCAGGGCGCGATTGCCAGCGGTCGTCAGGCGGCGGCCGCCGCGCTTTCGCGGCTCGGCCAAGCGGTCGTAGAAGACAGAATCCCCAACAAGCCGACCATCACCAGCCGGCTCCATGTGGAGCCGATCGTCGCCAATCCAAAGGGGCGCGATTTCGTCGATTTCGACGAGGACTTGCAGGTCAAGGATCTGCTGAACGCGGTCAAGGAGGGCTATCGCGAGATCGAGCTCGTCAAGCGCTTCACCACCGTCGGCATGGGTCCGAGCCAGGGGCGCCATTCCGCGCTGGCAACTGCGAGGATCGTTGCCGAAGCGACCAACCGCACGGTCGCCGAAGTCGGCATCACCACTGCCCGCCCGCCGGTCGGACCGGAGACGCTGGGTGTGCTCGCCGGCCACCACGAGCCGCTCGAACGGCGCACTGCGCTGCATGCAAGACACCTCGCGCTCAACGCCGTGATGAAGCCGGTCGGCGCCTGGTGGCGGCCGTATTTCTATGGTGAGGCAAGCGAGGCGGAAAAGGCGATCCGCGGTGAGATCACGGCGGTGCGCGAAGGCGTGGGCCTGCTCGACGTCTCGACGCTCGGGAAGCTCGAACTGCGTGGGCCGGATGCCGGCGCCTTCCTCGACCGCCTCTACACCATGGCGCATGCCAACCAGCCAGTCGGGCGCGTCCGCTATTGCCTGATGCTCAACGAGATGGGCTCGGTGGTCGATGACGGCGTCGCCTACCGCATGGCGGAAGACCGGTTCTATGTGACGGCCACCACGGGTGCGGTCGCGCGTGTTTACGCCGACATGCTGTTCTGGAATGCGCAATGGCGTTTGCGGGTCGATGTCCTTAACCTCACCGGCGCGTTCTCCGGCTTGAATGTCACCGGACCCAAGGCCAGGTCCGTGCTTGAGGCGCTGGACAGCGACATCGATTTTGGACGCGAAGCATTCCCCTATCTGAGCGGCCGCGAAGGCGTTGTCGCCGGTGTGCCGGTGCGTGTCATGCGGATCGGCTTCACCGGCGAGCTGAGCTACGAACTGCACTGTCCGTCAAGCCTCGCACCCGCCCTTTGGGACGCGGTGATGACTGCCGGCAAACCGTACGGTTTGAAGCCTTACGGTCTCGAAGCCTCGCGCATCCTTCGCCTGGAGAAGGGGCACATCCTGATCGGCCAGGACACCGATGCCATCACCACGCCGGACGAGCTCGGCTTTGGCTGGGCAGTCTCGAAGAAGAAACCGTTCTTCGTCGGCAAGCGGTCGATCGAAATGCGCGCAAGGCTGGGCCAGGCGCGCAAGCTCGTCAGCCTGCGATTTCCGGCCGATGCCAAGGATACTCCCGGCGAAAGCTGCCTCGTGCTTCGCGGCAATGCTCCCGTCGGACAGATCACCTCGGTCGGCTTCTCCCCGACGCTCGGCTGTACCATAGCGCTCGCCTACGTCCATGTTACCGACGCCACGGAAGGGAGCCGAGTGACCGCAAAGTGCCGGAACGGACAATTGGTCGAAGCACCGGTGGTCGGTCATGCTTTCTTCGATCCCGCGAATGCACGGCAGGAGATGTAAATGCCAGCATCCCCTGTGTTTCCGTTCATGCCGGGTGGCGCCGCGGACGGCGCGAGTCTGCCTTCGGGAGCGGTGATGCTGACCGATCTTACGGGCAGTCTCCGCTTCGGCCTTAAGGGCGGCGGCAGCGCCGGCTGGCTCGCGTCGCGAGGCGTGCCCTTGCCTGCTGTCAATCGCATCGAGAGCTGGCGCGGTGCACGTGTGCTGCGCCTTGGCAACGACGATATCCTGTTGCTGGCCGAAGACGCCGACAACGCGCTCGCCGAGCTTGCAGGCAACTGGCATGGCGCAATCGAGCCAAAGGGCCATTCGTCATGGCGCGAGGAAGGCTGGGCATGGCTACGCCTCTCGGGCCCGCGGGCGCCGAGCGCCATGGAGCGGCTATGCGCGCTTGATCTCAGAGCGGACAGATTCGGCACCGAGGACATTGCGCAGACGCGCGTTGGCCACATCGAGGCCGTCACGTTCCGTTCCCAGGCGGGCTTCGACGTATTGTTCGACATCACCGCGTCGGCGTACTTCGCCAGGATGGTAACGGCGGCAGCCAGGCACTGCACAGATTTGCCGATCGATACGGAAGGACGCACATGACCCGCCCGCAAGGAACCATCGCACCGATCCTGACGCCGTTCGAAGACGGTGGCCGCATCGCGCGCGACCTCTGGATAGGCCACGCCAAATGGGTGCTGGGCCAGGGGGCACATTTCCTGTCTCCCTTCGGCACCACCGGTGAGGCGCTGTCGCTCTCGCTCGATGAACGCACCCAGGCGCTGGAGTGGCTGATCGAAGCCGGCATTCCGCCAAGCCGGCTGATGCCCGGCACCGGCGTTACAGCGCTGCCCGAAACCGTCGAACTGTCGGCGCACGCGGTCGGGCTCGGCTGCGCCGGGGTGATGGTGCTGCCTTCGTTCTTTTACACCGCCGTCGGCGACGATGGCCAGAAACGCTACTACAGCGAACTGATCGAGCGGATCGCGAATCCTGCGATGAAGATGATCCTCTACCATATCCCGCAGAACTCTGGCGTGGCGGTGAGCCCTGGCTTGACGGCGCTTTTGAGCGAAACCTTTCCTGACACCGTTGTCGCCTACAAGGACAGCGCCGGCGACTGGAACAACACGGCTGCGGTGATTGCCGCGGCGCCCAAGGTTGCGGTGTTCCCCAGCTCTGAAGCGCAATTGACCAAGGGCCTGGCCCACGGCGCGGCAGGCTGCATCTCGGCCACCGTCAACCTCAATGCCGCGGCCATCCGCTCCCTCTATGATCGTACGCTGGCAGGCGAGGACGTCGCCGAGGCGGATGCCGCGATCAAGGCGTTCCGCAAGATCATCCAGGATGCCGGGCTGATCCCGGCGATGAAGGCCGTCCTGGCGGTGCGCTCGGGCGATAGGCGATGGCTGAACCTGCGCGCTCCACATGAGAACGCGACGCTCGAGAGCGGCGAGAAACTGCTCGCAGCGCTCGGTCCTTCGGCCGATCACATTGGCCGGAGCTGAGACCGGCATCATGTCCCCTCGCCCAACCGTCATTTTGCACACCGACAAGCCGGCCGGCGCGTTGGCCGTGCTCGTGGAGACGCACCCGGACCTGCCGGTGCATCCCTGCGAGAGCTACGCGGCGCTTCCCGAGTTGATCGAGCGCGTGGCGGCGGAAGTGGTCTATTCCATCCGCTTCGATGGGACGCCGCGCTATCCACGCCAGGCCCTCGTCGAAAGCCCGACCGTAAAATGGGTGTCCATCGGCGGCTCCGGCACGGATCATCTGGGTCGCTGGGATCCGACGCGCGTTACGGTGACCAATTCCGCGGGCGTCGCCGCCGGCATGCTTGCGGAATATGTGTTGGGCGCCATGCTCTCCTTTTCGCTCGACTTGCGCGGCTTCGAACGCCGCCAGCAGGCTCGCCAGTGGGGAGGCGGCCGTGTCGAGCCGATCGAGGGCAAGACAGTACTCATCATTGGCCTCGGCAAGACCGGTGAGGCCGTCGCCAAGCGGGCACAGGCAATGGGCATGCACACGCTCGGCATTCGGGCACGCCCCAAGCCGATGCCTTGCGTCGAAGAGGTGCATGGTCCGGACGCGCTCCTGCCGCTGATTGGCCGCGCCGATTTCATCGTCTGCTGCGTGCCGTTGCTGTCCAGCACGCGCGGCCTGGTCGGTGAGGCGGCGTTCGCCGCGATGAAGCCGTCAGCCGTGCTCATCGACATTTCGCGCGGCGGCGTCGTCGAGGAGGCAGCACTTCTGGCCGCGCTCGACGCCAAACGGATCAAGGGCGCGGCGCTGGATGTCTTTGCGACCGAGCCACTGCCCCCAGAGCATCCGCTTTGGGGTTACGACAACGTCGCCATCACGCCGCATCGCGCGGCGGTCTATGACGGCTGGGACATCAAGTCGGTTCGCATGTTCGCCGACAATCTGAAGCGCTATCGCAACGGCGAGCCGCTGGAGAACGTGGTCAGTCCGGAACGCGGCTATTGACGGCCGGGAAGGAATAAATCCGATGTCACAGGACAGGCGCGGCGGTGGCCGCAGATCGAAGCTGGGACGCAGCGGCGGCGGTATCGCGCAACTGCCCTGGCAGCATGTGGAGAACCCCTACCCGCCGATGCAGTTGCTCGACGAAGAGCGGATGGAGCGGCTTCACGACACCTCGATGCGTATACTGTCTGAACTCGGCATCCGCGTCATGAGCGAGCGGGTGATGGACCTGTTCGCTTCCGCCGGCGCCATCGTCGACCGCGAGGAAAAGACCATCCGCATCGACGAGAGCCTGGTGAACGAGGCGCTGCGGGCGGTGCCGTCCTCCTTCACGCTGACCAGCCGCAATCCTGAGAAGCAGGTGCATCTCGGCGGCAATTCGCTGGTCTTCGGCCTGGTAGCGGGTCCGCCGAATGTGCACGACCGCATCCACGGCCGCCGTCAGGGCAATCTTGCCGACTACCAGAACTTCATCAAGCTGGCGCACCACTTCAATGCCATCCACATCATCGGCAACCAGGTGGTGGCGCCGATGGAGCTGCCGGCCAATTCCCGCCATCTCGACACCTACCATGCCAATCTGACGCTGAGCGATCTCTCCTTCCACTGCACGGCGATCGGTCGCGCGAGGGCGATGGACGGGATCAACATGATGGCGATCGCGCGCGGCATCTCCGTCGAGGAGATGCGCGTCTCGCCCGGCGTGACCACGATCATCTCGATCAACTCACCGCGCCTGTTCGACGATGCGATGGCGGAAGGGTTGATCGCAATGGCCGAACATGGCCAGCCGGTGACCGTCACGCCTTTCACCCTGATGGGGGCAATGACGCCGGTGACGCTTGCCGCAGCGCTTTGCCAGCAGAATGCCGAGGCGCTGTTCGGCGTGGTGCTGACCCAGCTCGTCAATCCCGGCACGCCGGTGATGTACGGCGCCTTCACCTCCAATGTCGACATGAAGTCGGGAGCGCCGGCCTTCGGCACACCGGAGAACGCCAAGGCCAACATCATCGCCGGCCAATTGGCGCGGCGTTATCATCTGCCCTACCGCACCTCCAATGCCAACGCCTCCAACGTGGTCGACCTGCAGGCCGCCTATGAGACGGAAATGGCGACCTGGGGCGCGGTGCTCGGCGGCGCCAATCTGATTTATCACGCCGCCGGCTGGCTGGAGGGCGGGCTCACCGCCTCCTATGAAAAGCTCGTGCTCGACGTCGAGATCCTGCAGAACATGATGGAGTTCCTGCGGCCGCTGCCGTTCCAGGAGGACGATCTCGGTTTCGAGGCCATCAAATCGGTGCCGGCCGGCGGCCATTTCTTCGGCGCCGAGCACACAATGTCGCGCTACACCACCGCCTTCTACCAGCCCATGCTCTCCAACTGGCAGAACCATGGCGCCTGGGAGGAAGCCGGCGGCAAGGATGCGCTGGAGCGGGCTACGGAGCTCTGGCAGCAGGCGCTGCACGACTACGAAGAACCGGCGATTGACCCCGCGATCCGCGAGGAGCTCGACGCCTATGTCGCGCGCCGCCACGAGGAGATCGCCGCCAATCCTGAAGGTTAGGACCTCTGCCCGATGCCCTATGATCTCGTCATCCGCAACGCGACGCTGATCGCGGGCGACGGCTCGAATCCTTTCGAGGCCGACATCGCCGTCACCGGCGACAGGATCGCCGCCATCGGTCGGCTGGACGACGCGACTGGCATCGAGGAAATCGATGCCAGGGGCAAGGTGGTGGCGCCCGGCTTCATCGACGTGCACACCCATGACGATGGCGCGCTGCTGGCTCCGCGCGGCATGGACCCGAAGATCAGCCAGGGCGTGACGACGGTGATCGCCGGCAATTGCGGCGTCAGCCTGGCGCCGCTGCTTTTCGACACGACGCCGCCACCGCCCTTCACGCTGGTCGGCGGCCGCGAGAATTTCCGTTTCGACCGTTTTGCCGACTATGTCGCTGAGTTGAAAAAGTGTGGCATCGCCACCAACGCAGCCTTGTTGGTCGGCCACACCACGTTGCGCCAGCGCTGCATGCCGGTGACCGACCGTCCGGCCAACGAAGCCGAGACGGCGGCGATGCAGGAGGCGGTCGCCGAGGCGATGGCCGAAGGTGCGTTCGGGCTCAGCACCGGCCTCGACTATCCGCCGGCGGTCAACTCCTCGACCGAAGAGGTCAAGGCGCTCGCTGCCACGGCGGCAAGCCTCGGCGGCCCTTATGTCACCCACACGCGCAACTATTTCGAGACGATGGACGAGGCCATCGAGGAAGCCATCGACATCGCCGACCATGCCGGTGGCAAGCTCTTCATCTCGCACCATCAATGCACCGGCCGCGCCAATTTCGGCAAAAGCACCCCTTCCCTGAAACGGATCGACCAGGCGCGCCAGACGATGGCCATCGGCATGGATGTCTACCCCTACGCCGCGAGTTCGACCGTGCTTCGGCTCGAGCGCTGCGACACCGGCCTGAAGATCCTCATCACCTGGTCCGATCCGCATCCCGAGATGGCCCGGCGTGAGATCGCCGACATCGCGCTCGAATGGAATTGCAGCGAACGCGAGGCGGGCCAGCGCCTGCTGCCGGCAGGTGCCGTCTATTTCCAACTCGACGAGACGGATGTGCGCAACATCATCGCGCATCCGCGCACCATGATCGGGTCGGATGGCCTGCCGCACGACATCCATCCGCATCCGCGCCTATGGGGCACGTTTCCGCGTGTGCTCGGTCACTATGCCAGGGATGTCGGCCTGTTCAGCCTGGAGGAGGCTGTGTTCCGCATGACCGGCCCGCCCGCACGGGAATTCGGCATCGCGCAGCGCGGGCTTCTGGCGGAAGGCAATTTCGCCGACCTCGTCATCTTCGATCCGGAAACGATCATCGACACCGCTACCTTCGAGGAGCCGCGCCGGCCCGCTACTGGCATCGAGAATGTCTTCGTCAATGGCATATCCGTCTGGCGCGGCGGCAGGGCGACCGGAGCATTGCCGGGCGCGGTTCTCAAGCCCTCGGCTTCAAAAGTTGTCGGAGGCGCATGCGGTTGCGGCGTCGATCACAGCGCCTCGTAAATCCGGTCGACCGTCTCTAACGTGTAGACGAATTCCACCGGCCGCGTGCAGCGCCAGCCGTCGAAGGGCTGGCCGGCGAGCGCCTTCTGTGCCTCGGGCAGGCGCAATATGCCGCCGCCATAGAGCCGGTTGGCCATGTCGAGCATGCCGGTGCGGTGCATGGCCTCGCTCATGCTGCCGCAGGCATCCTTGACCAGCCAGACCCTGAACCCCTGATAGACCGCGTCGAACACGCTCTCGGTCACGCAGCTGTCGGTCAGGACGCCGGTCACGATCAGGTTCTCGACCTTGAGGTCGGCAAGCCGTCTTGAAAGATCGGTGCGGCGAAAGGCGCTTGGCCAGTGCTTATGGATGACGATGTCGCCGGGCTGCGCGGCCACCTCGGCGCAGATCGCAGCACCTTCGCTGCCGGCCACGGCGGAGCGGAATTCCTCGGTCAGGATTTCTTCCTGCCGCGCATAGCCGTCGCGTTCCTCCGGCTTCACCCAGGCCTGGGCATGGATGACCGGCACGCCCGCCGCACGAGCGGCTTCGATCAGCGTGGCGGTGTTGGCGAGCACCGCGTCATAGCCGATCACCGGCCAGGCGGCACCGGGGCGGTATTCGTTCTGCAGGTCGATGACGAGCAGGGCGGTCGCGGCAAGGTTCATGGCTGTCCCAGGGGATTGTCGAAGTCGGTGACGAAACGAAGAATCAGGCGGATCGCCTGATCGAGATCGGCGATCTCCATCGCTTCATGCGGGTTGTGGCTGCCGTTCTCATTGCGCACGAAGATCATGGCGGTCGCAATGTCGGCGCCGGCAAAGGTGGCCGCGTCATGCCCCGCCCCGCTCGGCACATGCGGCGACCGGATCTGCAGCTCTGTGGCAGCGCGGTCCAACCTCGTAATCAGCGCCCGCGACATGGTCGCTGGCTCCCAGGTGAAGCGTGGCCCGGCCTCGAAGCTGACACCACGCTTCGTGCTGACTTCGGCGAAGATCACGTGCAGCCTCGCCGCGATCCGTTCCAGGACAGCGGCCTCGGCGCTGCGCACATCGAGCGTGAAGCGAAGCTCGCCCAGGACGCGGCTGCCGCCATGCTGGCTCGGATCGGATTCCACCCGGCCGAAGGTGATGGTGGCTTCGTGGCCTTCGCGCTCGAGCGCGTCCCATTCCGCTTCAAGGCCGGCGACCAGATCGGCAAAGCCAAGCACACTGTCATGCCGGGCAAAGCGCGGCTCGGCGCCGGAATGGCCATAGGCGCCGAAGCATTTTGCCTCGACATAGCGGAAGCCGCCGGCAATGCCGGTGACGATACCGACCGGCGCGCCGGACGCGACAAGGCGCGGTCCCTGCTCGATATGCACTTCGATGAAAGCCGCGATCCGGCCGGCATCGATGCCAGGCACGCCGCGCCGCACGGCATCGGGGTCGAAACCCTCTTCCAACATGTGCTCGGCCAGCGTGCGTCCGCTGTCCGACCGCTTTGCGTCTAGCGCGGCCGGCTGCAGCAGACCAAGTGCGGCCTGGCTGCCGGGATAGGACAGGGGAAACCAGACAGCCTCTTCGGCGCGGGTCGCCAGCACGATCAGGTCGCGCGGCAACTGGATGCCTCGCCCAACCAGTTCGGCCATCACCGCCAGCCCCGCCACGACACCAGCGGCGCCGTCGAAATTGCCGCCATGCGGCACACTGTCGAGATGCGAGCCGATGACAATCGCCGGCAAATCCGGATTGCGGCCCTTCAGCGTCAGATAGAGATTACCGGCGGGATCGACACGCGCCGTGGCACCGAGCTTTTCCGCTTCGTCGCGCACGAGACCATGCGCAAAACGCTCGCCGGCTCCGTAGGCGACGCGCGTGATCCCTGGCGCGTCAGTGGTGGCCTGCGCCAGCCTCTCCAGCAGATGCCCGGCCAACGTGCCGCCGGCTGTGAGGGCGGCGTTGCTCATGAAGCAACCTGCCTGGTTTGAGACTCGCCGCCGCGCAGCCGGTGTAGCGTGAGGTCGTCCAACGACACACCCTGCCTTGCGACGTCGTCTGGAAAGCCCTTGCCCGCGATCAGGCTGGCGCAGACGCGCGACAGCGCCGGCGAGGTCTTGATGCCGTAACCGCCCTGCCCGACCAGCCAGACGAAATCCGGGACCTCATCATCCGGTCCGACCACCGGCGACCCATCGGCGACGAAGGTCCGCAAGCCCGCCCATGAGCGCGATACGCGCTGCACTTCGATCGTGGTGGCCCGTTCAAGACGCTCGGCGCCGATCGCGACGTCGATGTCCTCCGCATAGGCATCCATCGGTGGAGAAAGCGTCGCATCGGCAGGCGAGACGAACAACTGCCCGGCATCAGGCTTGAAATAGAATTCGGCGCCGACATCGTTGACCAGCGGCCACTCTGATATGTCGACACCGGCGGGTGCTGGAATGTTGAAGGCGGTGCGGCGCTTCGGTTGCAATCCGACCGGACGCACGCCCGCCATCAAAGCGATCTCGTCGCCCCAGGCACCGGCGGCATTGACGAGCGTTGGCGCAAGGAATGTTCCCGCCGGGGTTTCGACCCGCCACTGGCCGCCTCGGCGGTCGATGGCGTTAACGCCGGCATTGGTGACGATGCGCGCGCCACGCGCGCGGGCGCCGCGCAGATAGCCTTGATGCAGGCCGTTGACATCGATGTCCATCGAATGCGGTTCGATATAGGCGCCGGCGAGATAATCCGCGCGCAGCACCGGCACGCGCGCAATCGCCTCGGCCGGTGTCATGACGACGATCGAGGGCACCAGCGCCTGCGCGGCCTCTAGATCCTGCGCCAAGAGGTCGAGCTGATCGGCGCGCGCCACGGTGATCATGCCGCGCTTGCCGAGCAGCGGATAATCGCTGAAGCCGGCCGGCGGCTCGCTCAGGAAAGCCCGGCTTGCCAGCACGATGCGGCGGATGATGCCGTTGCCGTAGTTCTCGGTAAAGCTCGCCGCCGAGCGGCCGGTGGTGTGGTAGCCGCAATGGCTTTCCCGCTCGAGCACGACCACCTTGGAAGTGCGGGAAATCTCGAAGGCGGCGCCTGCGCCGGCAATGCCGCCGCCAATGATGATGACTTCGGTTTCCTCGGCGGCACTCATATCAGCCCATCCTTCAACACGATTGCACGGTCCTGCTTTTGCGCGGCGCGGCAGGAGGCTCACCCAGGCGACCGCGGTGAGCGCGGTCGCGGGCACCGCGACCCTCGGCCAGGTTCTCCGCCAGCGAATTCTGTAGGGCGCAATCTCCAAGTGCGAGGTCGGTGACAAACGGCACCGGCTTGCCGGCGATCGCCATGCCTTTCAGCCGCGCCCAGACAGCGCGCCGCTTGCGCACCTGGTGCGACTGCAATTCGCTGATCTCGGCAATGCCGGTCTCGCGCTTGATCTCCAGCGCGCCGGTTTCGACGGCCGCGTCGAACAGTTCAAGGCCGCGCCTGGTGCGCACGATGATGCCGTTGAGCGCCTCGTCCTCGACCGCCGGCCCACCATTCAGCCAGGCATCCGAAACGGCAATGTCCGCCACCTGGCCGATCGCGTCGGGACAGATCTTGCAGCGTGGCTGGATCATCCATTTGTCCTCGTCTTCCCACAGCTGCCGATAGCTAAGCTCGAAGGCGCGGCCGTCCCTGGTTTCGATCCGGTTGAGGCCGGGATTGCCGTGGCCGCGATAGCGGAACAGCGCGAGCTCGTCCTCGGCGAGGCCGAAACGCTGCAGCACCTGTTCCGATTTCGAAAGGTCCGATGCGCCGCCGCAGACGAAGGCCAAGGCATAGCGCATGTACTCGTCGACGCGCGGATCGAGCCGCGCCAGGTTGCGCACGGCGGTGATGTCGCAAGGCTTGGCAATCAGCGCGAAGGGTTCGCCGCGATCAAGGATATCGCCGAAATCCACCAGGGTCGCAGCCGGGCCATAGCGCGAGCCCGCGCCCTCGAGCATCGAAGCGGCATCGAAACTCAGCCGCGTTTCGCTGCGCATCGGCTGGGAATGTGACGCCGCGACATGCAGCACGAATTTGACACGCCCGGAGCTCAGCAGGAACTGGCCGAGCGCCGTCAGCACCCCGCCGCCGGAACCGATAAACCGCACGCTCGGATCTCCGGCGCGGCCGAGCACAAGCCTCTCGACCGGTCCCCAGACCGTGTCCATCAACGTGGTTTCGCCTGATCGGGCTGGCGGCGGACCTGCGATGCGCGTTCCCGGACAGACGGCATTGATCCGCATCAGCGTCGGCCTGTCCAGCGCCTGTCTCGCCACCGGCCGCTCGCGGCCCTCCGGCGTCATCACCATTTCGATGGCATCGGGCGTGGCTATCGAACGGCAGAGGCCGCAGCCGATACAGAGTCCATTCTCGACGATCTCGCCGAGTGACAGCGGATGGGCCGCGCGCGGCATCGTGTCCTGATTGGCTTCGAGGAGGCCCATCTCGCTCGATCTCAGACCGGTTCCGAAATGCGCCGGTACTGGTCGGGGCGGCGATAGAGCGCGAAGTTGAAATTCACCTTCCGGCAGGTCTCGATCAGATCGAGATCGGCGCGATGGACGATTATCTCGTCGTCGAGCGACATCGCCTGCGCGGCGATCTCTCCGGTCGGCGCGATGATGCAGGATCCGCCGATCAGTGCCTGGCCGTCTTCGAGGCCAGCCTTGGCGGCCGCCGCCACCCACAGCGTGTTCTGGTAGGCGCCGGCCTGCATCGGCAGATGGTTGTGGAACATTCTCAGATGCGCCAGTCCCGGCGCTTCGTCGAGAAGCAGCGGCGTGTTGTAGCCGAGCAGCACGACCTCGGCGCCATTCAGGCACAGCATGCGGTAAGTCTCCGGCCAACGGCGGTCGTTGCAGATCGCCATGCCGACACGGACGCCGCGATAGTCGAAGACGGGAAAGCCGAGATTGCCGGGTTCGAAGTAGCGGCGTTCGAGATGCGTGGTGGTGCCTTGCTCCGGCTCGCTCGACCCCGGCACATGCATCTTGCGGTAGCGCCCGATGAAGCGCCCGTCCGGGCCGACAAGGTCCATCGTGTTGAAATGGCGCGTGTGGCCGTCTTCCCTGGCGATCTCGCAATAGCCGACCGCGAAGCCGACCTTGAGGCGCGCGGCGGCATCGTAGAGGCGCTGCGTTTCGGGGCCTGGCATCGACTGTTCGAAGAAGGCGTCGATCTCCGCCTGGTCGTCAATGCGCCAGCGCGGAAAAAAGGTGGTCAGCGCCATCTCGGGAAATACAGCAATCTCCGCACCTGCGACGGCGGCCTGTTCCAGCAGAAGGACAAGGCGATCGACTGTTTCGGCACGCGAGGCGCTGCGCTGTATGGGTCCGGTCTGGGCAACCGCAATAGTCAGGCATCGAGCCATGGCGTCGTCTCCTCGACTGGTTTTCGCGAAAGAGCCGGATCGGCGGCGGTGCGCGCTACGAATTGTCCGAACCCCGGCCGCACCTGGAGCTTGCCGTCCACGACCACCGGCACGCCGCGCACCAGCACGGTGGTCGGCTTGCCGGTTACGCTCCTGCCCTCGTAGGGCGTGAAGTCGACGCGCGAATGCAGCGCCTGATGCCCGAGCGTCCAGGTCGCGGTCGGATCCCACAGCGCCAGATCGGCATCGAGGCCGACCGCTATCCGCCCCTTGGCATGGGCCAGACCATAGATCGCGGCGGCATTGCGGGAGGTGAGATCGAGATAGCGGTCCAGCGTCAGCCGGCCGGTGAGCAGCCCTTCCGAGAAGAGCAACGGCAGACGAGTCTCGATGCCGGGAATGCCGCTCAGCGTGGTGGTGAAGGCGGGCGTCTGCGATCTCGCGATCTTGTCGGCGAAGAAATAGGGCGAATGGTCGGAGGACCAGAGATCGATGCCGCCATCGATCAGCGCCTGCCACAGATGCCGATGGCTGCGCGGCGAACGCGGCGGCGGCGAAAAGACAAAACGCGCCGCATCGATGGCCGGGCGGTCGAGGTCGGCTGCGCCGATGAACAGATATTGCGGGCAGGTCTCGGCGATAGCGCCGACGCCGCGCGTCCTCGCTCGCGCCACCTCCTCGGCCGACTGCCAGGACGAGACGTGGACGATGGTCATGCGCGCGCCTGTCATCTCGGCGAAGGCCAGCGCACGATGCGTGGCCTCGCGCTCCATCGTCTCGCTGTGGGCAACGGCATGGTAGCGGATATCGGTGCGGCCGAGATCGATCAGCCGCTGGCGTGTGCGCCTTATCGCGGCATCGTTCTCGGCATGGACCATGACGATCCAGCCAAGCCTGTGGGCAGTATCGAGCACCCTGAAGAACAGGTCGTCGTCGACGGCAAAACCCTGATAGGTCATGAACAGCTTGACCGAGGCGATGCCGCGACCGGCAAGTTGCGAAAGCTGTTGCTCTACATCCGGGCCGGTGCCCATGGTCACCACGGCGTGCAGCCCGTAGTCGATCACCGCGCGGCCTGTGGCGCGATCGAGCGCTCGATCAATGGCGCCGATAGTGCTCATCTCCGGACCCGGCATTCCGAACGGGACGATGCATGTCGTGCCGCCGAAAGCCGCCGAGATGGTGCCGGACTCGAAATCGTCCGCATTGCCGGCCCCGCCCCAGACCGGCTGGTCGAGATGGCAATGGGCATCGATGCCGCCGGGCATGACCCAACGACCGCCAGCGCCGATCACGGATTTACCGGCCAGGCTGGTGCCAATAGCGGCGATGCGGCCGTCGTCGACGGCGATCTCGCATTCGGCCCACCCGTCGTCGAGCGCAACGCGTCCGCCTTTGATCACCAGCTCATGCATTCGGTTTTCCCACCCCAAACGGCGTCAGCCGACCGCCGCCGTGACCATGATCTCGACGCGATACTGGTCGCCGGCAAGCCGCGCCTCCACCGTCGCGCGCACCGGCATGGCGCTGCGATCGATCCAGGCATCCCATGCAGCATTCATCATCTCGAAGTCGGCGATGTCGCGCAGCCAGATCTGGGCGCTGAGAAGTTTCGACTTGTCGCTGCCGGCCTTGGCCAGAAGGGTATCGATCTTGCCGAGGATCTGCCTGGTCTGTGCGGTGGTGTCGCCGGAAAGGTCGTCCGCCGTCAGGCCGGCGACATAGACGGTACCGTTATAGCGCAGCACCCGGCAGAAGCGTTGGCCATTCTCAAGGCGTTCAATCGTCATCTCCTGGTCTCCTCTCGATCTTCGGCAGGCGACCTATCGTAGGGAGCGTGCAAAAGGACTGTAAAGGCTGTCGCACGGCACAACCCTGTTTTCCGCAACTGGGATGGCCAAAAAAAATGACGCCATAGCCGTGTCAATCTTCGCTTGTGGCATGCATGGCGAGGTGTAGCTTCCCTCAGGGAGAGCAGCCGCCGGCCAGCGTGACTGCCAAGGGGAGCCGTCGCAATGCGTAAAAGTCCGGCGTCGGTCAGTGATCCTGCTTGCGATCTCCGGCGCCCGTCCTAGCCGGCCGACGGCTGCATTCATGGGATCGATCGCTCAATCCGCGATGCGCTTGTGGCGGAATGCCGAGCGCTCCCGCGCCACGCTGCCGATCATGGCAAGCGTCTGCCTCGCCTGTATCGGCAGCGCCATGCTGACGACCGCTGTCTCGTTCCACCTCGGCAAACCCGGCGTCGACCCCGACATCGTGCAGATCGTGCTGACCGCCTATCCGGTCGGCTTCCTGATCGGATGCCTGATGACGCGTCCATTGGTCGCCCGCTACGGCCATGAGCGGACCTTCCTGCTGATCCTGACGACAGCGCTGCTGTCGGCTCTGGGCTTCGTCTTCACCGACTTCATGCCGGGCTGGTTCTGCTTCCGGCTGCTCGGCGGCATGTCGATGGCGTCGATGTTTGTCGTCTGCGAGAGCTGGATCAATCTCTATGCCGAACAGCACAATCGCGGCGCGATGTTCTCGATCTACATGCTGACGACGGCGATTGCCGTGCTGCTCGGCCAGATCCTGGTCGCGCTGGTCGGTCCACAATCTCCGCATCTGTTTCTGGTCGCGACCGCGACGGTCCTTCTGGCCTTCACGCCCAACTTCGCGGGGCTGCGCTGGCCGACGCTGCCTCCTGTGCCGGCCGAGCCGGCGCCCGCGCCCGGGGCGAAGACGGACAGGCGGCTCGGACCGCTGGCGCTTTTCAGGCTGGCGCCGGTGACGGTCGTCGCCATTTTCCAGGCTGGCATCACCAACATGAACATCTTCGTGCTGACGCCTCTCTACGGCACGCAGATCGGACTGTCGGCGGCGGCCACGGTTTGGCTGGTGACCACGATAAGCATCGCCGGCATGCTGGCGCAGACCCCGGTCGGCTGGCTGTCGGACCGGTTCGACCGCCGCCTGATGCTGCTGGCGCAAGGGCTGGTGTCGGTGACGGCCTGCGCCGCGATCGCATGGGTCGGCACCCTGTCGGTGCCGCTGCTTTTCGTGCTGTTCTTCCTCTATGGCGCCACGGCGCTGACGATCTATCCGGTGGCGATGGCCTTCGGCGCGTCTCAGCTTCATAGCCGGCACATGGTCGCCGCCTCCGGCACGCTGCTTCTGCTCTACTCGATCGGCAATGTGGCAACGCCGGGTGTCGCCGCGGGGTTGATGGCGCATCTTGGGCCTCCCGCCATGTTCCTGCTGCTCGGCGGCGGCGCTGCCCTGGTCACGCTCGCGGCCTGCTACAATCTTCTGCGCCGGCCGGTCACGGCACCGGTCATGCAAAGCGCCGAGGAACGGGTTTGAGGTCGCCGCGATGAACCGACTGCAAGGCAGCGTTGTCCTGATTGCGGGCGCCGCAAGCGGCATTGGCGCCGCCATTGCCCGACGCTGTGTTTCGGAAGGCGCCAGCGTCGTCTGTGCCGACCATGATCTTCTGCTGGCGACACAGCTTGCCGGTATACTTGGTCCTTCGGCTGCCGCCTGCCAATGTGACGTGACCGACATCGGTTCCGCCCGGGACGCCGTCGAATTCGCGAGACAAAAATTCGGCCGGCTCGACGGGTTGGTGCACAACGCTGCCGCGCCGTCGACGAACGCCACCGTCGTCGATCTCGACGAACAGTCCTGGCGCCGCGAGCTCGACGTCAGCCTGACCGGCGCGTTCCTGATAAGCAAGTACGCGGTGCCGTTGATCGCCGCGGGTGGTGGCGGGTCGGTGGTGTTCATCGGATCGCAGTTCGGACGGGTCGCGACGACCAGGGCCGTCGCCTATTGCGCCGCCAAGGCGGGGCTGATCCATCTTGCCAAGGCGATGGCGGTCGACCATGCGCCGGATAAGGTGCGCGTCAACAGCCTGTCGCCGGGCGCGGTGGCGACGACGCGCCTGTTGCGCAGATTTCCGGACTTCGAGGCGGCCAATGCAGGTCTCGGACCCGCGCATCTGCTCGGCCGCATCGCGGAGCCGGATGAGATCGCCGCGGCGGCTGCCTTCCTTTTGTCATCGGATGCATCCTTCGTCACCGGATCCGACATGCTCGTGGACGGCGGCTATGCGACGCGCTGACCCTCATCGTTCAACCACCAAGGAGTTCGCATGACGCTACTCGTCACTGGAGGCACCGGCTTTGTCATGAGCGTGGTCGCGCGCGCCTGGCTCGACCGCGATCCGCAAGCCCGGGCCGTGATCCTCGACCGGTCCGGCCTCGACACGGCGGCCGAAAAGCATTTCGCCCCGGTACGCGACCGGCTCACGGTGATCGCTGCCGATGTGCTCGACCCGAAGGCCTGGTCCGCGACACTCGACAAGCATGGCATCACGGCAATCGTGCATGGCGCGACGATCACGCCGATCTCGCGCGGCAGCGCCTCCGAGGCAAAACGCCAGCCAGAGGCGGAAGACCCTGCCCGCATCGTCGACGTCAATCTGATGGGCACCGTGCGGGTGCTGGACTGGGCGCGCACGAGGCCGGAGGTAAAGCGCTTCGTCTATGTCAGTTCCGGCTCCGTCTACCGTCACAATGGACCCGACTGGGGCGGCGAGCCGCTGCCGGAAGACGGCTATGTCGCGCCGCTGACGCTCTACGGCATCTCGAAATTCGCCTCCGAGATGGTGACCAACCGCTATGCCGACCTGTTCGGCCTGTCGGCTGTCTCGGTGCGGCTTGCTTCGGTCTACGGCCCGATGGACCGCGCGACCGAGAGCCGCAACTTTCGCCATGTTCCCAACCGCGTCGCGCATATGGCTCTGGCCGGCGAGACGATCAGGCCGAACAGCCTGGAGCCTGTCGGCGACTATGTCGCCTCGACCGACGTTGCCGACGCGATCCTCGCGCTGATCGATGCGCCGCGCCTCAACTACCGCCACTACAACATCGGCTCCGGCTCGAGCCAGACCATCGGCGAGATCATCGGCTGGGCAAGGGAACGCGTGCCCGGACTGAAGGCCGAAGTGACATCGGGAGAAAACGCCAACATCGTCCAGGATGTGAGACTGAAAGGCGGCATGTGGGGCGCGTATGACATCGCCCGCATCCTACGCGACACCACATGGCGGCCGCGCCCCGGCAAGGAAGCCTTCCACGCCTACATGGACTGGATAGAAGCCAACGAAACGAGCTGAGAGGAACTTGCCATGACGCCGAGCGCTGCCTCGCAACCGACCCAGCCGAGGGATTTCGTCGGCTATGGTCCGCGCCCGCCCTTCATGACCTGGCCCGGCGGCGTCAAGCTCGCCATCAACCTCGTGCTCAATTACGAGGAAGGCTCGGAGTACTCCTGGCTGGAGGACGGCCGAAACGACAATTGGGGCGAATACAATCTCACCTCCAGCCCGCCGGTGCGCGACCTCGGCACCGAGACGCATTTCGAATATGGCAGCCGCGCCGGTGTCTGGCGGCTGGCACGGCTCTTCGATCGCTACGACATCCCGATCACCATCTCCGCTTGCGCGGTAGCGCTGGACCGGAACCCGCCCTTCGTCGAATGGATGAAGACGCGGCGGCACGATCTGCTCGGCCACGGCCTGCGCTGGATCGACTACACGACCATGGAGCGCAGCGAGGAAAAGCGCCACCTGCATGAAGCGATCGCGCTTTACCAGAAGCTGCTGGGCAGGCGCCCCCTCGGCTGGAACTGCCGCTCGCTGCCCAGCATCAACACGCGCGATTTGCTCGTCGAGGAAGGCGGCTTCCTCTACCACTCCGATCCCTGCAACGACGACCTGCCCTATTTCCTCGATCATCGGGGGACCGAGATCCTGGTCGTGCCCTATTCCAAGACGCTCAACGACAGCCGCTATCTGGTGGCGCCCGGCTACAGCAATCCGCGCGACTTCGCCGAGGATTGCCGCTCGGCGATCGATTACATGCTCGACGAGGCGGACGAAACCGGCGGCCGCATGCTGACGATCGGCATCCACGCGCGCTGGATGGGCCAGCCCAACCGGGCGTCCGGGCTGCGCGAGGTGATCGAGCATGTGAAGCAGAACCCGGCCGCTGCCTTTATGCGGCGCGAAGACATTGCCCGGTTCTGGCTGGACAATCATGCCGGCTTCGAGCGGCGCGTCTGACAAGAGCAACGAGAATGGCGACATGTTCGAAACGCTGATCCGGGGAGCCACCATCGTCAACGCCGAAGGGTTCGAGCGGCGCGACGTGGGCATCACCGACGGCCGCATCGTGGCAATGATCGCGCCCGGCGAGACGGCTTCGGCCAGGACCGTTGTCGATGCGGCCGGTGCCTATCTGCTACCCGGCCTGGTCGACGCGCATGCGCATCTGCGCGAGCCCGGACTGACGCACAAGGAGGACTTTTCCTCCGGCACGCATGCCGCGGCCCTTGGCGGTGTGACGACGGTGCTCGACATGCCGACCGACGAGCCGTGGACGGCCACGGCCGAACAGCTTGCCGACAAGATGGCGATGACCGATGGCCGCATCCATGTCGATGTCGGCTTCCAGGCCGTGGTCAGCAGCGACCTGTCGCACGTCTCAGGCCTGCTCGATCTCGCGCCGGTCTCATTCGAACTGTTCACAGCCGATGTGCCCGATGACTTCCTGTTCGCGACGCTCGACGCCGTGGCCGAAGCGTTGAGAGCTTTCGTCGGCAGCGACACTTTGATCGGCATCTCGCCGGGCGATCAATCGATCCTGACCGGCAGCACACTGCGTGACCGCTCCGGCACCATCGCCGCCTTTCAGGCCAGCCGGCCGCCGCTGGCGGAGGCAAGCGGCATCGCCCGCGCGCTTGCCGCCGCCGCCTCGGCCGAGACCAGAATTCACGTCCGCCAGGTCAATTCCGAACTCGGCGTCGAGGCGTGGAGCCGGCTGCGCGGCATGGCCGACGCCAGCGTCGAAACCACGCCGCAGAACCTGTTCTTCACGGCGCAGGACTACGAAACACAAGGGGCCAATCTGAAGGCCTCTCCGCCCCTGCGTTCGCCGCATGATGTCGACGCGCTGCGCGCGGCGCTGAGCGCCGGCCTGATCGACATCATCGCCACCGACCACGCGCCGCATGCACCGGCCGAAAAGGCCGCGCGCTATGCTGCTTTCGCCGACATTCCGGGCGGCATGCCTGGGCTGCAGACGCTGCTTCCAACCGTGCTGAGGTTGGTCGAGGAAGGGCTGATAGCGCTGCCGGATGTGGTACGCATGTGTGCCAACAATCCAGCCGAGCGCTTCGGCCTCGGCCGGCGCAAGGGACGGATCGCCACCGGCTACGATGCCGATATCCTCATCCTCGATCCCCGCCAGTCGAGCACGATCGCCAATGCCGATCAGGTGTCGCGAGCGGGCTATACGCCATTCGACGGCTGGACCGTCCAGGCACGGCTGGCAAGCGTCTTCCTGCGCGGTCGTGAGATCGTGCGCGAGGGAAAACTGATTGGCCCGAGCGTTGGAAATATTGTCACCCGGGAAAGCTGAGGACCATGCCCCTGCTCACAGACAAGACCGCCATCGTCACCGGAGGCAGTTCCGGCATCGGCCGCGCGATCGCGCTGAAATTCGCGGCCGAGGGCGCGAACGTCGTCATCGCCGACACGGTCGAGCAGCCGATCGAGGGCGGTGAGAGCACCGTGGAGTTGATCCGCTCGGCCGGCGGAGCTGCCGTTTACATCCGGACCGACATCTCCGACTGGAGCGCCGTCGATGGGCTGGTCGGTGCGACGGTCACGCAGTTCGGACGGCTCGACGTGATGGTCAACAACGCCGCGATCTACACCAGCACCAATCTGATCGACACCACGCCGGAACAATGGCAGCGCGTCATCGGCGTCAACCTGACCGGATTCTTCTACTGCTCGAAACGGGCGGTGATACAGATGCTCGCCCAGGCGCCGGTCAACGACGTGCGCGGCCGTATCATCAACATCTCCTCGCAGCATGGCATGGTGGCCTGCCCGGGCGACTTCCCCTATTCGGTGAGCAAGGGCGGCATCGTGCAGATGACACGGCAGATCGCTGTTGACCACGCCGACGACCTGATCGTCTGCAATGCCATCGCACCCGGCAAGATCATCACCGGCAAGCCAGGCGTTGCCAACGACCCTGGCGCGCTCGACTATTCACACCGCCGCACGCCTTGGCCGCGGCTCGGGCATCCGAATGACGTGGCAGGTGCCGCACTGTTCCTTGCCAGCGACATGGCAAGCTACGTCACCGGCATCAACCTGATGGTCGACGGCGGCTGGATGGCGGGCTGACCGAGGAGAACCACATCCGCCCGTGCCATAAGACGCGTTCGCTGTGCTTTCCCCAGGACTGGTTCCACAGTGCCGTCCGCTCGCCGAGGCTTGTGCATCGCTCGCTATTCCCCGCGACAGAAACGTTGGATGCGGTTTATCGAGATGCCTCCTCGCGGCCTCGCTTCAGTGCCACTTCTCCGCTACCAGAGCAAAACAAAAGACTTAGAGCAGTTCGCCTTTTCCGTGAGACGGTGAGCTGATCCAGCGTCCATTCTTCAGGTCATCGGCGGGCGCTCAAGAGGTCGGTGCAGCGGCCGCAACCAATCCGGCTTGCTTGAGATCAGCCCATAGCTCCGACGGAATATCCTCGCGCAGATAGGCCAGATTCTGCCTCAATTCCTCGGCAGAGCGGGCGCCCGGGATGACACTCGACACCAGGGGATGGCCGAGCGGGAACTGCAGCGCCGCCGCCGGCAGCGAAACCTTGTGGCTGGCGCACACCGCCTCGATGCGGCGGACGCGTTCGAGCACCGGCTCGGGAGCCGGCCTGGTGTTGAAGGTCGCGCCCTTGACCGCGCCCGTCGCCAGGATGCCGGAATTGTAGGGGCCGCCGATAATGATCCTCGTGCCGCGCTGTTCACAGAGCGGCAGCAGGTTCGCCAGTGGCTCCTGTTCGAGCAACGTGTAGCGGCCGGCGAGCAGGAAATAATCGAAGGCGCCGGCAACGACGAAATCGGACAGCATCTGCCATTGGTTGATGCCGACGCCGACCGCCTTGATGACGCCTTGCGAGCGCAGTTCGTCGAGCGCTGGATAGGCGCCGTCCATGGCTTCCCGGAAGCGGCTCCGGGCATAGGGATCCTCGCCGGGGCCGAAATGAATGGCCTCGTCGGGATCGTGGATCGAAACCATGTCGACATAGTCGGTGTCCAGCCGCTTCAGCGTGCCCTCGAGCGAACGCATCACCGCATCGCGCGAATAGTCGAACTCGGCGCGGAAGGAGCCGGGCTGGTCCCACAGCGCCGGCTTCAATTCTTCGGGCGGGATCGGCACGAGGTCGTAGCCGATCTTCGACGAGATGACGATGTCCGCGCGGGGCAGCGACTTGATGGCAAGGCCCAGACGCGTCTCGCTGACGCCAAAGCCATAGACAGGTGCGGTGTCGAAATAGCGGATGCCATTGTCATAGGCCGCCTGCACAGTCTTCACCGCCGCATCGGTGTCGACGGCGCGGTACATGTTGCCGAGCCCCGTGCCACCGAGCCCGATCGTCGTCACCTTCAGGCCGCCCTTGCTAACAGCCCTGAATTCGATTTCAGCCATTTTCTCTTCCTGTAATCCCTGATCGTCCATTTGTGCCGCCCAGAAGGCCGCCTTCGCGCCATAGGCCGCAGAGGGCCGTCCTGAACTCGGCGGCGAAAAAGCATTGACACAAAAGTTGTCATATAACAATGTAACCAGATGACAAATGTGGCGATGCCTACAAAGCGACAAGGGAGGAACGCATGGACGACGAGACGAAAAATCTGATGGAGATGGTGAATGCCGGCATCAGCCGGCGCAGTGCCTTCGCACTGGCCGGGAAGCTCGGCCTCGGTGCCGCAGGCCTCGCCAGCGGACTGGCAGGTGCAGGTCTGGCCGGCGGCATCAGTGCCGCACGAGCAGCCGATTCATCGCCCGGCCTGCCGAAGAAGCCCTACAAATTCCACTTCGTCTGCCACGTGACGCTCGACCAGTTCTTCACGCCAACGGTCTACGGCATCCAGGATGCCTGCGCGGCTTTCGGCTGCAGCTATCAGTGGACAGGTTCGCAGAAGAACGTCGTCTCCGAAATGGTCAGCGCCATGCAGACGGCGATCGCGCAGAAATCGGACGGCATCGCGGTGTGCCTGGTCGATCCGACGGCCTTCGACGCCGCCACCGACATGGCCGCGCAGGCGGGTATCCCGGTTGTCGCCTTCAACGCCGACGTGCCGGTCGGCAGCCCCAACAAGCGGCTCTCCTATGTCGGCCAGCCGCTCTATCAGTCCGGCTACAACTCGGCGCTGAAGTGGCTGAAGCTGATTCCCAAGGGCGGCCATGTCATGCTGTCGATCGGCGTGCCCGGCTCGCTGAACACGCAGCCGCGTCTCGACGGCTACATCCAGGCGATCAAGGACAGTAACAGCGGCGTCACCTACGATGTCGTCAACACCGGTCCGGATCCGGCAACCGAAATCTCGCGCGTCGAGAGCTATTATCTCAGCCACAAAAACGTCAACGGCCTGTTCGGCACCGGCGGTTCCGACACCTATGCCTGCGGTTTCGTGTCCAACAAATACGGCCTGGTGAAGGGAGGCGGCGCGGTGGCCGGCTTCGACCTGTTCCCGCAGACGCTGGACTTCATCAAGGCCGGCGACGTCAACTTCACCACCGACCAGCAGGCCTATCTGCAGGGCTTCCTGCCGGTGCAGCAGATGTACCTCTACAAGCTCTCCGGCGGTCTCGTCGGCCCGGCCAACAGCGACACCAGCCAGGCCTATGTGACGAAGGACAATGTCGACGCCTATGTCGGCAAATCGCGCTTCGAGGGCCGCAGCGACGTCGAGCCGACCTGACACGGTCAACCCTGTGAAACGCCTGCCCTCGCCGCATCATTTCGCATGATGTGGCGGGGCGGCGCCGGCTGCCGACCTGGCTGCTTTCGCCTCATCGCAAATCCTCTTCTTCGCCCAAAGTTCGAAATCAGGAAGACAAGAGTGCCGCCCACAGAAACCAAGCCCGCGAAGAAGACCGGTGTCAAGGTCCCGCACACGATGACGGAAAGGCTGCTGATCCTGCTTTCGCGCTATCGCGAGGCCAGCATCGCCGTCGTCGCCATCGTGCTGGTCATCTATTTCCAGTTCGGCAGCGATGGCGGCTTCCTGTCGCCGCAATTCATGAGCGTGGTGCTGCGCGACACCGGCCGGCTCGGCCTGATCGCCGCGGCGGAAGTCATGCTGATGATCACCGGCGAGATCGACCTGTCGCTCAGCGCCATCTTCTCGATCGCCCCCTATGTCATGGCTCTGCTGTCGGTCACCTATGGCGTGCCGCTGGCCGTCGGCGCGCTGATCGGCGTGCTGATCGGCATATTGGTCGGCGCCATCAACGGGATCATCACCGTGCGCTTCAAGGTGCCGTCGCTGATCACCACCGTCGGCATGCTGTTCTTCCTGCAAGGCATCGTCGTCTCAATCTACAACAGCCAGCCGATCGTGGCGCCGGTCGAGCAACCCTTCAACGCCATCTTCGGACAGAGCCTCTACCAGCCATCGGATGCGCTCTTGTCCTGGCATGGCATCACCGCCTTCACGCCCTTCCTGTGGGCGGCGGTGCTGGTGCTGGTGCTGGCGCTGGTTCTGAACCGCACCACCTTCGGTCTGCACACCATCGCGACGGGCTCCAACATCATCGGCGCGCGTGAGATCGGCGTGCGCACCGACCGCATGAAGATCTACAATTTCATGATCGCCGGCGGCTTCGCCGCCTTCGCCGGCATCATCAACACCGCGCAGTTCACCTCGGCTGATCCGCAGGCCGGCAGCCCGTTCCTCACCTTGCAGGCGATCGCCGCGGCGGTCATCGGCGGCACCTCGCTGCTGGGCGGCTCCGGCACGGTCATCGGTGCGCTGATCGGCGCCTTTGTCGTCGCCTCGCTCAACAACGGCCTGGTGATGATCGGCGCGCAGGCCACCGTATCCGACATCTATCTCGGCGCCGCCATCATCGCCGCCATGATCCTCTCAATCCAGGTCGACCGCCTGCGCACACGGAGGCGCGTATGAACACGCAAGATATTCCGCCCCTCAGCAAGGATTCGCCCGTCGTGCTGGAGATGTCCAACATCTCCAAGAGTTTCGGCGCGGTCACCGCCCTCGTCGACGTCTCGATAAAATTGCGCCAGGGTGAAGTCCTGGCGCTGGTCGGCGATAATGGCGCCGGTAAATCGACGCTGATCAAGATCCTGTCCGGCTTCCACCAGCCCGATACCGGCACGATCGTCTCGCAAGGTAAGGAGGTGCGTTTCGCCTCGCCGCGCGATGCGCGCGCCCAAGGCATCGAAACCGTCTATCAGGACCTGGCTCTGATCGGCGACCTCAGCGTCTTTCACAATATGTTTCTGGGCCGCGAGTACCACAAGCGCTTCCTTGGCCTGAACCTGCTGGACAACAGGAAGATGCGCGAACAGGCGCAGCTCTATCTCGATACGCTCGGCATCTCGATCCCCAGCGTCAACAGCACAGTCGATCTCCTGTCGGGCGGGCAGCGCCAGTGCATCGCGGTCGCCCGCTCGATCTATTCGTCACCGAAGATCCTGGTGCTTGACGAACCGCTGGCGGCACTGGGCGTGCGCGAGAGCGCGCATGTGCTGGGCCTGATCCAGAATTTGCGCCAGCAGCGCCAGGTCTCGGTGATCCTGATCGTCCATAACTACAACCAGATCTTCGAAGTCTGCGACCGCATCAACTTCCTGCATTCGGGCGAGGTCGCGCTGGACGCGTCCACCGCCGACACCAGCGAGGAGGAGCTGATCCGCATCGTCAAATCGGGCCTCGGCCGCAAGGCGATCGACGCCGCCGCGGCTGAAGTGCGGCCGGGCCTCGTATGAACCTGCCTCGCGGCTGAACCAATCCCCGCCGGCACGACCACCATCGGCCCGGCCCCTCGCACGGAGTATTCGTTTTGACGTTCTCACCCACCGAACTGACCAGATCCCTTGGCCGCGGGCTGCTGTCCTTTCCGCTGACCTTCTTCGATGATGACGGCGGCTTCAACGAAGGCGGCTACCGCGCCCATGTCGCCAGCCAAGGCGCTGCCGGCGCCAGCGGGCTGTTCGCCGCCGGCGGCACGGGCGAATTCTTTTCGCTGACGCTCGAGGAATACAAGCGCGTCGTGCGGGCGGCGTCTGACGAGGTGCCTGATCATTTGCCGCTGCTGGCCGGCGTCGGCTACGGCACGCATATGGCGGTCGAGTTCGCCAAGGCCGCCGAGGCCAATGGCGCCGACGGGTTGCTGGTGCTGCCCCCCTATCTGGTCAAGTCGGAGCAGGAGGGCCTGCGCCGGCACCTGACCGCCATCTGCCGCTCGGTCGGCATCGGCGTGATCGCCTATAACAGGGACAATGCCATTCTGACACCCGAGACGCTCGAGCGTGTGGCTCAGGATTGCCCTAATTTGATCGGCTTCAAGGACGGCGTCGGCGACATCGAGTTACTCACCGCCACGCGCTACCGAATGGGCGACCGGCTGGTCTTTATCGGCGGCATGCCGACGGCCGAGGTCCATGCGAGTGCGGCGGCCGCCATCGGCACGACGACCTATTCGTCGGCCATCTACAATTTCGCGCCCGCGATTGCGCTGCGCTTCTTCAATGCGCTGCGCGCCGGCCACAAGACGGAAGTCGACGACCTCATCCGCTCGTTCTTCCTGCCCTACCTCGCCATCCGCAACCGACGCGCCGGCTATGCCGTGTCGATCGTCAAGGCCGGTGCGCGCATCGCCGGCATCGATTGCGGCCCGGTCAGGTCGCCGCTTCTCGACCTGACTGATGATGAGGAGCGGCAGCTCGCTGATCTCATGCAGTCCTGCGAGATGCCGGTCGCGGAGCTGGCGTAGGACGGGATGATTTGCTGGAGTGGATCGAAGACCCGAGTTGACGGCGCGCTACGATCGGGCCGAACCGTCGACCATGCGGCGATAGCGTTCCCGGCCAGCCTCCAGATGCTCGCGCAAGGTGAAGCGGGCGGCTTCGACATTCTGCCGCTCGATGGCCTGATAGATGCGGCGGTGCTCCATCTGGACCTGTTCCAGATAGTGCCGCCGCTGCTCCGGCGTTTCGTCGCGCGGACGCATCAGCTGGCGTGGAATGACGACGGGGCCGAGAAAATGCATGAAGCGTTCGAAATAGGGATTGCCGGTGGCCGAGGCGATCGCCCGATGGAAGGCAAAATCCGGCTCGATGGCGCTCTCTCCCGCCGCGATCGAGGCATCGATGGCGTCGAGGCAGTCGCGCATGCGGGCAAGGTCGTCGTCGCTGCGTTTCTCGGCGGCGATTCCGGCGGCTTCCTGTTCCACCGCCAGCCGGAGCTGCAGCACGTTCTCGACTTCGGTCAGCGAGTGCAGCTCGTCGGAGACGATGCGAAACGTGGTGTTGGCCTGATGGTCGGCGACGAACACGCCAGAACCCTGGCGGCTGACGACGAGCCCTTCCGATCGAAGAGAAGCCATGGCTTCTCGGATCACCGTGCGGCTGACACCGAATTGCGCGATCAGTTCCTGCTCGGTCGGCAGTTTCTCGCCGCTCGTCATATGGCCGGCACGTATTTCGCGCGCAAACCAGTCGGCAACCTGCGCCGTGCGGCTGATCTGCGGGGGAAGGCCAAAGGAACGTTTCATCGCCACCAAGCAATAAACGAACCGCCGTCCTTGGCAACCGATTATTTATACGGTGATATGATGACATTTGCGGAATGCTCGCCACGACCAGTCTTCATTCGCCTTGCCATATCAGCGCGAACATGTCCGCGGTCTCAGCGAAAGGACTGGATGTGATGCTGACCGACAAACCGGTCCTGTTGACCGGAGCCTCCGGCACGATCGGGCGCCTGCTCTCAGTCCGGCTGGCGGCGCTGGGCTGGACCTTGCGGCTCACCGATGTCGTGCCGTTACCGATCCCGCTGCCGCCAAACGCAAGCTTCACCATCGCCGATCTCGAGGATCAGCAGGCGGTGAACGATCTGGCGGAGGGTTGCGGCCTGATCCTGCATTTCGGCGGCATCTCCACCGAGCAATCCTTCGAGACCGTGCTTGGCCCCAATTTTCGCGGCAGCTTCCACATCTACGAGGCGGCACGCAGCCAGAAGGCGCGCGTGGTCTTCCCGTCTTCGGTCCATGCGGTCGGCCTCTACGAGCGGACGCAGATCCTCGATCAGGACTGCCTGCTCAGGCCCGACGGCTATTACGGCCTGTCGAAGGCCTATGGCGAGATGCTGGCGCGGCTCTACTTCGACAAGCATGCGGTGGAAAGCGTGCTGATCCGCATCGGCTCGGTGCTGCCCGAGGTGCCGGACGAACGCATCCTGTCGACCTGGATTTCGCATGACGATTTCGTACGGCTGATCGAGCGTTGCGCAGCGGCGGAGCGGGTCGATTGCTCCGTCATCTGGGGCCAGTCCAATAACAGCCGCGGTTTCTGGCGGCATGATGCCAGGGACAAGATCGGCTGGACCCCGCTCGACAGTTCAGACGACCAGGCCGAACGCGTGCGCGGCAAGGTGACGGACAATCCCGTGGTCGAGCGCTACCAGGGTGGCAAGTTCATCGTGGCGGACTACAGCCGCACCGACTTTCCGCCGCGTGAGATGTTTGACGACTAGGCCGTCGCCGCAGGCAGAGGGCCGCGCCCGGCGATTAGATCCGCCGCCTTCTCGGCAATCATGATGACCGCGGCGTTGGTGTTGGACGACACAATGCTTGGCATCACCGAGCTGTCGCAGACACGCAGGCCTTGCAACCCGCGCACACGAAGCTCGGGATCGACGACGCTCCCGGCATCGCCGCCCATCCGGCACGAGCCGACCGGATGATAGGCGCTGCGCCCATGTTCGCGGGCGAAGGCTTCGAGTGCGGCGCGTCCCTGCATGGCCGCGCCTGGAAGATGCTCGCGGCTGATGTATTTTGAAAAAGCCGGCTGCGACAGGATCTCGCGGCTGATCTCGATGCCGTCGATGGCGCGCTCGAGATCGTAGCGCTCGGCGAAGGGGTTGGGGTCGATGACCGGCGCATTGCGCAGGTCCGCCGAGCGCAGCGTGACGCTACCGCGCGAGCGGGGGCGCACATGGTAGGAATTCAGTGTGCAGCCATTGCCGCCGGGAACCGAGCCGATGCCTTCCTCGACGCCGGCGCCGGGCAGGAAATGGAACTGGATGTCGGGCGTTTTCTGCGCGCGGTCGCCCCACCAGAAACCGCCGGCTTCGACGATGTTGGAGGCCACCGGCCCCTTGCCGAACAGCGCATATTCGAGGCCCGCGACGGCCTGCCAACGCTTCTTCTTGTAGCGATCGATGCCATGCGGTCCGTTGAGCTCGGCGACGACGTCGACATCCATGTGATCGTGCAGGTTCTGGCCAACGCCGGCGAGATCGCGGACCACCTTGATACCGTGCGCGCCGAGATGCGCGGCCGGGCCGATGCCGGACAGCATCAGCAGTTTCGGCGAGCCGATGGCGCCGGCGGTGACGATCACCTCACGCTCGGCGCGCAAGAGTTCGGTGCGGTCCTTGACGATGACCTCGACGCCGATGGCGCGGCCGTTCTCGACGACGATGCGGCTGACCGTGGCGTCGGTGCGCAGCGTCAAATTCCGACGGCCAAGTGCGGGCTTGAGATAGGCGACGGCGGTGCTTGAGCGTTTCCCCTGACGCGTCGTCGTCTGATAGAAGCCGGTGCCTGCCTGCTCGCCAGCATTGAAATCGGCCCTGAACGGAAGACCCGCCTGCTGCGCCGCCTTGACGAACACCCGGGTCAGCGGATGCGGGGCGCCGCTGGAAACGCCGAGCGGGCCATCGATGCCGTGCTCACGACCCGCGAAGGTGTCGTTGCCCTCGGAGCGGATGAAGTAGGGCAGCACCTCGGCGTAGCTCCATCCCGTACAGTCATCATCAGCCGCCCAGCCGTCGTAATCCTGCGGGCAACCGCGCGTGAACACCTGGGCATTGATCGAGGAGCCGCCCCCCAGCACGCGCGCCTGCGGATAGACCATGGTGCGGCCGTCGATCGCCTTGCCGGGGGCGGTATCATAGCCCCAGATCAGCGGCCCCGACGTCATCTTGAAGAAGCCGACCGGCAGATGGATGTAGCGATCGGTGTCAGGCGGGCCGGCTTCGAGCAAGGTGACGGAAACGTCCGGATCCTCGCTCAGCCTGGCGGCCAGAATGCAGCCGGCCGAGCCGCCGCCGACGATGATGTAGTCAGACATTCTCACTCCCTTGGCAGCGCGAAATCATCGCCCTGCTCTGCTCTGCGCAACGATCTCAAGTCGCTTGTGCCGCGTCAAGAGAAAGGGTATGGTTATCGTGTTGAAGGGTTGTCGTACAAGTAGAGGAGCTTGGCAATCCATCGATCGGAGGCCCGGCCGCGCTCCCCGCGCATGCCGCCGGGCGGGAAACAGATTTCAATCGGGAGGTTTGAATATGAAGGACAGGACAGATTTTACGCTTTCGGTCAGCCGCCGGACGCTGATGATTGGCGCCACCGCCGGCGTGGCGGCGCTCGCCATGCCGAGGGTCTTACGCGCCCAGGAAAAGCCGACGCTGGTGACGTCGATCCGCTCGCTCTCAAACCCCTATCACGCAGTGTGGAAGACCGGGGCCGAGGCCTACGCCAAATGGGCCGGGCTCGAACATGTCACGCTGGTCTCGGAAGGCAACAGCGAGAAAGGCATCGCCGACATCAAGGCGATGCTGGCAAAGACTGGCGGCAACATGGTGCTCAATTCCGATCCCAACGACACGCCGGATGCGCGCCCTATCGTCGAAGCCTGCGCCAAGGCCGGCGCCTATGTCGTGACGCAGTGGAACAAGCCGGCGGATCTGCATCCGAAGGACTTCAACCCGAACTATGTCTCGCACATCGAGTTCGACGGCATCGCAAGCGGCAAGACCATTGCCGAGATCCTGTTCAAGACCATTGGCGGCAAGGGCGGCATCGTCGCGCTCGGCGGCCTGATCTCGACCACGGCGGCGATCGAACGCAAGAAGGGCCTCGACGCGGCGCTGGCCGCCAATCCTGACATCAAGCTGCTCGACTTCCAGGTCGCCAACTGGAAATCGACCGAGGCCTTCGACCTGATGGGCAACCTGCTCACCCGCTTCGGCGACGACATCAAGGGCATCTGGGCCGCCAATGACGACATGGGCTCCGGCGCGCTCGAAGCGCTGCGCGCCGAAAACCTCGCTGGCAAGGTGCCGATCGTCGGCGTCGACGGCATCAAGACGGCGGTTGATGCGGTGCGCACCGGCGAATTCGCCTGCACCGTCACCTCCGATCCGTTCTGGCAAGGCGGCATGGGTCTCGCCATCGGCTACAACGCAAAGATCGGCAAGTTCGATCCGACCAAGGAACCGCCGGAACACCGTGAATTCTACGGCAAGGCGGTGCTGATCTCGCACGACAATGTCGAGGAATATTACAAGACCAATGTCGACGCCAAACCGGAGATCGACTGGAACGATCTGTGGGGCCGGGTGACCGGAGCCATCCGCACCTGACCGCCGGGCGGGCCGCTGCTCCCTGGCGGCCCGCTCCCCTTTTCAGCAGACGGGAAGCGGTTTCTTGACAATCCATACAGAACCCCTGAAGTCCGTTTCGGACATCGAGCGGACAACGCTTATGACATTGATCCCCGGCCGTATCGCCGCTGTGTTCGGTGGCAGGCGCTGGCGCAGCCTGGCGCCGCTGGCGGTACTGATCGTGCTCTGCGTACTGATCGCCATCGCCAATCCCAACTTCATCGAGCTGCGCAATCTGGTGCGGCTTGCCAACTCGGCCGCCGTGCCGCTGACGCTGGCGATGGGGCTGACCTTCATCATCCTGATGGGCAGCATCGACCTCTCGGTCGAGGGCACCCTGTCGGTGTCGGCCATGGTTGTGGTGCTGCTCGCCGCCAATGACGCGAACGGCAACGATTATGGCTGGTGGGCGGTGCTCGCCGCCGTGGTCGCCGGCACCGCAATGGGTTTCGTCAGCGGGCTCATCCAGACCATGCTGCGCATCCCCTCCTTCATGGCGACGCTCGGTATGTGGTTCATCGGCCTTGGCCTGTCGGTCTATATGCTGGGCGGCTCGGCGATCCGGCTCAACGACGCCTCGATCCGCGACCTGGCGTTGCACCGTTTCCTTGGCTTGCCAGTGGCGGTCTGGGTCGCGTTCGGGGCTTTCCTGCTCGCCGCAATCATCCAGTATCACACCAAGCTCGGCCGCCACATATTGGCGATCGGCGGTGACGAGGATGTGGCCAAGCTCTCCGGAGTGAACGTGACCCGCGTGCGCATCACCGCCTTTGCGCTCGCCGGTTTCTTCTTCGGGGTATCAGGCGTACTTGCCGCCGCGCAGCTTGGCCAATCGCATGCGGTCATCGGCGACGGCAGGCTGTTTGCTGCGGTCACAGCCGTCGTCGTCGGCGGTACGGCGCTGACCGGCGGCGAAGGCGGCGTCGTCAACACGCTGATCGGCGTCTTGATCGTCACCGTGCTTGCCAACGGCATGATCCTGCTCGGCATCTCGCCCTATATCCAGCAGACGGTGCAGGGGCTGATGATCATCGCCGCGGTAGCGCTGTCGCTCGACCGTGTGCGCCTCAGGATCGTCAAGTGAGCGCCATGCTGAACGCGTCCGGCATCATCAAGAACTTTCCCGGCGTCCAGGCGCTGCGCGATGTCTCGATCGAAGTGCGGCCCAACGAAGTGGTCGGCCTGATCGGCGAGAACGGCGCCGGCAAATCGACGCTGATGCGCGTGCTGGCCGGCAGCTACCGGCCTGACGGCGGCAGCCTGACGCTGGACGGCGAACAGCTTCGCATGCGCAGCCCACGCGACGCGGCCAGGCATGGCATCGGCATGGTGTTCCAGGAACAGTCGCTGGTGCTCAATCTGACGGTCGCCGAAAACATCTATCTCGGCGAGGAAGACCGCTTCACTCGCTTCGGCCTCGTCAACTGGCGCGCCATGAACGCGGCGGCGCGCCGCCAGTTGGCCAAGATCGGCATCGACATCGATGTCACGGCGCGCACCTCCGAACTCACCTTCGCGGCGCGCCAGATGGTCGAGCTGGCCAAGGCGCTAACCTTGGAGGAAGTGGTCGAACGGCAGTTGCTCATCCTGCTCGACGAACCGACCTCGGTGCTCAACGCCGCCGATATCGAGGTGCTGTTCGCGCGCGTGCGTTCGCTCAAATCGCGCGCCAGCTTCGTCTTCGTCTCGCACCGTCTTGACGAGGTGCTGGCGATTTCCGACCGCGTCTACACGATGAAGGACGGCGCGGTCGTTGCCAAACACCGCGCGGCCGAGGTCACGGCGCCGGAGCTGCACGAGATCATGGTCGGGCGCGGCCTGCAGGCGGAATATTACCGCGAGGCCCGCCAGCTTGCGCCGCGCGACACGGTCATGGTCGAGGCCAAGGGATTGGGCGCCAACGGCGCCTATCACGGCGTCGACCTCAATATCAGGGCCGGCGAAATCGTCGGCATTGCCGGCGTCGTCGGCTCCGGCCGCGAGGAGGTCACGCGCACCATAGGCGGCTTCCTGCAGCATGATGCCGGCGAGATGAAGATCGCCGGCGACATGGTGCGCTTCGCCTCACCGGAACCGGCGGTGCGCAAGGGTATCGGCTATGTGCCGCGCGAGCGCAGGCTCGAAGGGCTGGTGATGTTCTTGTCGATCGCGGAAAACATCTCGCTCGCCGATCTCTCCAGCGTCATGCGCCATGGCGCCATCGACTATGGCAAGGAGCGCCGGCTGGCCGCCGACTGGATCAAACGGCTGCGCATCAAGGCGCCCGGCCCCGATGCAGCCTGCCGCAAGCTCAGCGGCGGCAACCAGCAGAAGGTGGTGCTGGCGCGCTGGATGACGGCCGGCTCGCGCATCCTGGTGCTCGACCACCCGACGCGCGGCCTCGATGTCGGCGCCAAGGAGGAAGTCTACGAACTGGTGCGCGATCTCTCCGCGCAAGGCGTGGCGATCCTTTTGATCTCCGACACGCTGGAAGAGACGATCGGCCTGTCGCACCAGGTGCTGGTGATGCGCGACGGCGAGATCACCGCGCGCTTCGACGCCAGCCCGGGCAAGAAGCCGAACCAGGTCGATTTGCTGCGAGCAATGGTGTGAGCCGATGAACGAAACGTCCATCCGACAGATGTTCGAAGGCAAATGGACGCAAGGCGCCATTCCGCTGGTCCTGCTTGTCGCGCTTCTGCTGATCATCGAGATCGCCGCGCCCGGCTTCCTGACCGGCGAGACCGTGTCGCTGCTGTTTGCCAACACCGCCGTACTGTTCATCCTGGCGACCGGCGTCACCTTCGCCATCCTGCTCGGCGGCATCGACCTGTCGATCCAGGCCGTGGCCTCGCTGGCCAGCGTCATCCTGGCGCAATTGCTGCCCTCGCTCGGCCTTGCCGCCTTCCCGGTGGCGATCCTGTCGGGCCTTGCCTTCGGCACGCTGAGCGGCATCGTCCATGTCAAGCTGCGCGTCCCGTCCTTCGTGGCGACGCTCGCCACCGGCGGCGTGGTGACCGGCCTTGCGCTCTGGGTCTCCAACGGCCGCGCCATCACCATTGAGGAAAGTGGCCGAGAAAACACCGCCTGGATCAACGCCGCGGTTGCCGGCGTGCCCGTGGTGGTGCTGATTTCGGCGGTCATCGGCATCGCCGCCTTTCTGGCGCTCCGCTACACGCGTTTTGGCCGCCAGGCGATCGCGGTCGGCGCCGGCGAGCCGGCCGCATGGGCGGCAGGCATCAATGTCGACCGCACCAAGATCATCGCTTTCGCCGCTTCCGGCATGCTGGCCGCTGTCGCCGGCGTGGTGCTGGCAGCACGGCTGTCGAGCGGCTCGCCGGTGCTTGCCAACCAGCTTTTGCTGCCGGCCATCGCCGCCGTCATCGTCGGCGGCACCGCGATCACCGGCGGGCTGGGCGGTGTTGCCCGCACGGCAGTCGGCGCGCTGATCATCTCGATCGTGCGCATCGGCATGACCTTTGTCGGCGTCAACATCTTCCTGGAAAACATGGTGTTCGGCGCGGTGCTCATCGCCGCCGTCGCCATCACCATCGACCGCAGCAAGATCGCGGTCATCAAGTGACAGATCGATCCGCACCGCCTCCCAAGCCAGCGCGGACAGGACGGGGTCGCATCACAAGCCCGATGCGACCCCGCTTGCTCGGGTCACATCGTGTCGAGGCCGATCAACTCGATCTTGTAGCCGTCAGGGTCTTCGACGAAGGCGATGTGCGTGGTGCCGTGCTGCATCGGCCCGGGCTTGCGCGGGATCTTGGCGCCGCGCTTTTCGAGCTCGGCGCAGACGGCGTAGATGTCGTTGACGCCGAGCGCCAGGTGGCCGAAGCCGGTGCCGATCTCATAGGGCTCTTCCCTGCCCCAGTTCAAAGTCAGCTCGACGACGGCCTCCTTGTCTTCCGGCCCATAGCCGACAAAGGCGTTGGTGAACTTGCCGCCGGGATAGTCGTCACGGCGCAGCAAGGTCATGCCGAGAACCTCAGTGTAGAAGGCGATCGACTTGTCGAGGTCGAGCACCCTGATCATGGTGTGCATATAGCGAAAGCCCGGGGCGTCGCTCATTGGGAAAGTCCTCCGAATTCAGGGATTTGCTGGTCTGACCATCCACATCAAACAGCTGGTTGGAACATGACCTCGCTTGATGTTCTAAATCAGGGTTGTATGATAACACGACAAGAACGGTGGTTGTCCAGTCGTTTTCCCCAGGGGTGCAGAGTCAATTCATGAATGCCGTGCCGCCCTCCTCCGCATCGCTGATCGCAGCCCTTGCCGGCGTGCTGCCTGATGGCGGGCTGCTGACGGCGGACGAGGACCTGGCGCGCTACAGCCGCGACTGGTCCGGCGACCATTTCGGCCGGCCGCTGGCGGTGGCGCGGCCGTCCACGGTCGAGGAGATGTCGGCGCTGATGCGGTTCTGCCATGCCGAGCGCATTGCGGTCGTGCCGCAAGGCGGCCTGACCGGCCTCGTCGGTGCCGCAGTAGCTGCCGATGGCGGTGAGATCGTCATCTCATTGGAGCGCATGAACCGGATCCGCTCGATCAGCCCGATCGACTTCGCCATGGTGGTCGAGGCCGGCTGCATCCTCGAGGACGCCAAGCGCGCGGCGGAAGAGAACGACTGCCTGCTGCCGATCACCTTCGGCGCGCAGGGCAGCTGCCGCATCGGCGGCAACGTCGCCACCAATGCCGGCGGCTTCAACGTGCTGCGCTACGGCATGACGCGGGACCTTGTGCTCGGGCTCGAAGTGGTGCTGGCCGACGGCCGCATCTGGAACGGGCTGAAGGTGCTGCGCAAGGACAATCGCGGCTACGACCTCAAGCAGATCTTCATCGGCTCGGAAGGCACGCTCGGCATCGTCACCGCGGCCGCGCTGAAGCTGTTTCCCAAGCCGACGCAGATCGAGACCGCACTGGTCGGCCTGCGCTCCGTCGAGGACGCGATGGCGCTCTATGCCCGCGCCCGGCGCGATTGCAGCGACCTTCTTACCGCCTTCGAGCTGATCCTGCGCGGCGGCATCGAGATCACCATGCGCGAGGGCAAGGATTTTGCCGACCCGCTCGACAAGCCCTACCCGGCCTATGTGCTGATCGAGGTTTCCTCCGGCGGGCTGATCGACCTGTCCGCCATGCTGCTGGGGTTCCTCGGCGGCGCCGCCGATATCGTCGAGGACGGCCTCGTCGCATCGACGCGGGCGCAAGGCGAGCGCCTGTGGCTCTACCGCGAGATCATGGTCGAGCGGCAGGGCCGCGGCGGCCGCTATCTGCGCACCGACGTTTCGGTCCCGATCTCGAAGCTCGCCGATTTCGTCACCGACGCGCTCTTCGAATTGCAGCGGGCGCGCCCGGACGCGCTGGCCGTCACCTACGGCCATGTCGGCGACGGCAACATCCATCTCAATGTGGTGCCACCGGAAGGCATGGGCGCGGACGCGATCGAGCATCTGTTCGAGGAGGCGGAAGCCGAGATCTTCGCCGTCGTCGACCGCTATGGCGGCTCGATCAGCGCCGAGCACGGCATCGGCCGGGTCAAGCAGAAGGCGTTCCTCGAACGCATCGACCCGGTGACGCTGGACCTCGCCGCGGGCATCAAGGACGCGTTCGATCCCAGCCATATCCTGAGCAATGGCCGCATTCTGGCGTCCACATCCGCCGTCGACTATAGGTGAGCGATGACGCTGAAACTCGACAAGGTCAATCGTGGTCCACACCTCTCCACTCTGGTGGCGAGTTCCATCTCGCGCGAGATCGCGCAGGGGCGCTTGAAGCCGGGCGACCAGTTGCCGACTGAGCAAGCCTTGGCGACCACCTTCGGGGTGAGCCGCAACGTAGTGCGCGAGGCGATCGCGCGGCTGCGCTCGGAGGGCCGCATCTGGTCGCAGCAGGGACGCGGCGCCTTCGTGGTGGAGAGCACCAACCCGACGGTGCTGACCATCGACTATGAGGCGCTGCAGCGCGCCAATTCCTTCCGCAACCTGTTCGAGCTGCGCGGCATCCTCGAAGTGCAGGCGGCGGCCCTTGCCGCCGAGCGGCGCTCGGAGGCCGATCTCGCCGCGATGGGCGCCGCACTCGCCGGCATGCGCGCCGCCCCCTATGGCAGCGTCGCCTGGCTGCGCAGCGACCTCGAATTCCACCGCACCGTCGCCGAAGCGACGCGCAACAGCTATATGGGCCAGTTCCTGGTCTTCGTTTCCGAGCGCGTGCGCGAGAGCATCCTCGCCGCCGGCAACCAGCAGAAATCCGACGATATGGCCCGCATCACGCTCGGCGAACACGAGCGCATCCTGTCCGCCATCCGTGCCGGCGACGCCGAAGGCGCGCAAGCGGCCATGCGCGACCATCTGGCAGGCGCGGCGCTGCGGGTGGGATTGCATGATGGGGAGGCGGCGGAGCCGGTAGCGCCGGCGCAGGAGGTGCCGTCTCCGGTGCGGCATTCACGATTGAGGAAGGCTGTGCGCGGGCGGGCTGGGGGATAGCGGTTCGTCCTAGGCGCTATTTCGTCCGAATTTTTCGGCTAGTCGCCGGTTCGCTCTCACGGCAGAGTGTGGCCATGTGCAACCTCTATAACATCACCACATCTCAAGAGGCCATCCGCCAATGGACCCGGACTCTGCGGGACATCCTGGGCAACCTTGAGCCGTCCATCGACATCTATCCCAACCAGCCCGGCCCGGTGGTGCGCCATGAGCAAAATAGGAATGAGAGTTCCTCGCCAAGTCAATTCGCCCTTAACATCTATGTTCCCTTTTTGTTCACTGTGGCCATGCAGCGTTTGGAGTACTAGCCATGGACCGCATCGTGACACTGAACAGTCGCCAGGAGGCCGCTCTCCAGGCTCACGCCGAGGATTTCATCGCCGTCCACAAGGGCGATGTGATGAAGGCGCTCAAGGAAATGATCGTGCTCAACGGGCATCTTCAGGAACGGCTTGATGCACTCACCACCCCTCGCCGCGCGACACGCTAGGAGGGACCGCTATGGGCACGATGCACTTTGACGACGAAGCGAAAGCCGAGCTCCATTCGGAAGCCGTGAAGCTCATCGCGCGCTACGACTGTCCGCTTGAGACCGTGAAGGCGCTCATGGCCTATAATTGCGAGCTAGAGACCCAGATACTCGCCATCGCCCACCGGCATCCGGGGATAGTGTCAATCGGCTACGATCCTACTCCGCCCGTGCTGGGGTGATCGCTGGTAATTGGCTGCAATAATCGGCCCTGCCGTCATTCCGCCGGTAGCTCCACCAGCGACACCCCATTCAGCCCCGCGACAATATCCGACAGCGCCGGCACGAACTTTTCGCCGTGGCCGGTGGCGACCGCCGTCGCAAAACCGTTGCGCACCACGGCGCCCACCGGGTTCGCAACGCCCGCCGCCTGGGCGAACGACGCGAGATAGGTCATGTCCTTCAGCGCGTTGGCGATGGCGAAGCGTTGGGCGTTTTCGTTGCGGTTAAGGACGAAATCGAAGAAGGCCTGGTAGAAGCCGCAATCCATGCGGCTGCCTGATATGACGCTGTTGAAGATCTGTGGCGTCAGGCCAGCCTTGGCGCCCAGCGTCAGCGCTTCCGAATAGATCGCGGAATAGCCCATCGAGACGAAATTGTTGAGCAGCTTCATGGTGTGGCCGCTGCCGGTCGGGCCGGTGTGGATGATGCGCGCGGCGAAGGCTTCGAGCACCGGGCGGGCACGGGCGACGGCTTCGGCCGCGCCGCCGACCATGACGTCGAGCTTGCCTTCCGCCGCTTCCTTGGGCGTGCGCGCCAGCGGCGCGTCGATCAGCGTCACGCCAAGTGCTGCGAGTTCGGCGGCAAGTGCTGTCGTGGATGAGGGATTGGAGGTCGAGCAGTCGATGATGAGCAACGGTGTGCCGGCCGCGGCAAGGCCATTGGGGCCTTTGACCAGCATTTCCACCTCGCGCGAGCCGGTGACGCACAGAATGACGATGTCGCAGGCGGCGGCAAGGTCGCGCGGGCTTACCGCCTCGGTGGCGCCGGCAGCGATCAAGCGTTCGGCGGCGGTGCGGCTGCGGTGCACGCAAACGGTCAGCGGCCAGCCCTTGCGCAGCAGATTGTCGGCCATGCCGGCGCCCATCGCGCCCAGGCCGATGAAGCCAATGCGTTCTTTCATGCGAAACCTCCTGTACCCGTGCCGGCGGGCTCAACTTTCGTCACCTTGCGGCGGGCACCAGTCGATGCAATCTTCCGAAGCAGAATCGGCCTTTGCCGAAGAACCGGACCGGAGCCCGCGCGATGGCGGAGACCACGCTTTTCGATGCCATACCGCAGGCGCCCAACCTGCGGACCGGGCTCGTCAACACGCTGATCGCACAGATCGAGTCCGGCGACCTGGCGCCCGGCCAGAGGCTGCCGACCGAGCAGGAGATCGTCGCCGCCACCGGCGTCAGCCGCACCGTGGTGCGCGAAGCTCTCGCAGCGTTGCGCGCCCGGGGGCTGATCACCACGCGTCAGGGCCTCGGCGCCTTCGTCGCCAAGGATCCGCTGCCACGGACCTTTTCCATCCTGCCCGACGATCTCGAATCGATCGACGAGGTGCTGCGCGTGCTGGAATTGCGCATGGGCATCGAGGTCGAGGCGACCGGCCTTGCCGCCGAGCGGCGCAGCGAGGCGGCGCTGGCGCAGATGGGCTCGCGGCTGGACGCGCTGGAGGCGGCGGTGCGTGCCGGCGGATCGGGCTCGGAAGAGGATTTCGGCTTCCACCGCGCCATTCTGGCGGCGACCCAGAACCCCAATTTCACCCGGCTGTTCGACACGTTCGGCAGCGCCATGATCCCGCGCCAGTGGACGCGGCTCGACCGGATGACGGAGGCCGACCGGGAAAAATATCTCGAGCGCATGCAGCGCGAGCATCGCGCCATCCTCGCGGCGATCGAAGCCCGGGACGTCAACGCGGCGCGGCGCGCCATGCGCAGCCATCTGGCCAAGAGCTACGCCCGGTTCGAGGATCTGCGCGACAAGGCCCGCCACGACTGAGTGCTCGCTCATGCGGGTGCCCCAGCCACACCGCCGAGATAGAGTTCGCGCATCAGCGACATGTCGCTGAGTTCCTCGATCGGTCCTGAAACGACGATACGGCCGTTCTGCATGAGATAGCCGCGCGAGGCGACGGCGAGCGCCAGGCCGGCATTCTGCTCGACCAGCAGCACCGAGGCGCCGAAGCGCGCGCCGATATCCAGAATGATCGCCTTGATCTCCTTGACCAGCAGCGGCGACAGGCCGAGCGACGGTTCATCGAGCAGCAGCACGCGCGGCCGCGTCATCAGCCCCCGTGCGATCGCCAGCATCTGCTGCTGGCCGCCGCTCAGCGAGCCGCCCCGGTCGCGGCGCTTGGTGGCGAGGATCGGAAAGAAGGCGAGCATGGTCTGGAAGTCGGCCTCGACGGCCGCCTCGTCGCGGCGCGCATAGGCGCCGAGGCGCAAATTCTCCTCGACCGTCATATCGACGAAGATTTTTCTGCCCTCCGGCACCAGCACGACGCCGCGTCTCGCCATCACATCGGCGGCGGACCCGGTGACGTCGGCGCCGTCGAAAGCGATGTTGCCCGCGCGGGGTTTGATCAGCCCGGCGATGGCCTTGAGCAAGGTCGATTTGCCGGCGCCGTTGGGCCCGAGAATGGTGACGATTTCGCCTTCGGCCAATGTCAGCGAGACGCCGCGGTTGACGATGGTCGGCCCATAGCCGGTGACGACATCGGAGACGGCGAGCAGGTTCACAGATCGCCTCCGAGGTAGACGTCCAGCACCTTGGGATCGGCAAGTACCTTTTCGGTCGGCCCGTCGGCGATCTTGGAGCCGAAGTCGAGCACGGCAAGGCGCCGGCACAGCATCTGCATCAGCTTCATGTCGTGGTCGATGACGCAGACCGTGATGCCATGGCCCGGCAACTGGCGAACAAGGCCGACAAGGGCAGAGGTTTCGCGGTCGTTGAGGCCGGCGGCCGGCTCATCGAGCAGAAGCAACGACGGCCGCGTGGCCAGCGCCAGCGCGAGGCCAAGCAGGCGCAGGCTGCCGAAGGGCAGAACGCCGGCCTTTTCGCCGCCGAGCGCGCTCAAGCCGACGAAATCGAGCAGCGCCTGCGGCGTCGGCCAGGGATTGGCGGCGCCCCCTGCCCGCCTGTGCTCGCCGGCGATCTGCACATTCTCCAGCACGCCAAGCCCGGCAAAGGCCATGGCCTGCTGGAAGGTGTAGCCGATGCCCGCCCGCGATATGGCGTGCGGCGCCAGACCGGTGATGTCGCGCCCGCGAAACAGCACCGTGCCGCCGCTTGGCTTGTGGACGCCGGTGACGACGTTGAACAGTGTGGTCTTGCCGGATCCGTTCGGGCCGACGACACCGAGGATTTCGCCCTCCTCGACGGCGAGGTCGACGCCGGCAAGAGCCGTGACGCCGCCGAACTGCTTGCCGAGGCCGCTGATCGCCAGGATCGGGCTCATTGCCGCGCCTCCGAGGGGGCGGCATCGCGCTCCGCCTCCTGTTTCGGCTTGCCCGAAAATGCCACGCGGAGTGCTCGGACGATGCCACCGATCAACCCGTCGGGCAAAAGCATGATGACCGCGATCAGGCAGACGCCGTAGACGATGCGCGACTGCACCGGATCGAGGTTGAGCACTTCCGGCAGGAAGGCGACGAGGATGCCGCCGGCCAGCGGGCCCTCGATCAGCCTTGCCCCGCCGATCATCACCATCAGCGCCAGATAGATGCTGGGGAAAGACGAGAATTGCGAGGGCGAGATGTGGCCGAGGAAATAGGCCAACAGCACGCCGGAGATGCCGGCAAAGACGCCGCTGACGACGAAGGCGCCGATCTTGTGGCGGCCGACATTGATGCCGAGCGAGGCGGCCAGCTTTTCGTTTTCGCGGATGGCGCGCAGCGTGCGGCCATAGGAGGAATGGATGATCGCCCAGCTCGCCACCGCCGCTGCCGTGACGAAAGCCACCACCATCAAATAGTAGCGCGTCAGATCGCTCATGTCGGCGCCGAACAGGGTGACCGGACCGGCGATGTCGAGCCCCGTGGCCGCACCGGTATAGTCGCCGCCATTGGTGAGCACGATGGCGAGCAGCTGGCCGAAGGCGAAGGTCATGATGACGAAGTGATGGCCGCCGACACGCAGCGAGGGAATGCCGACGATCATGGCGAAGACGGCACTTGCCAGGGCGGCCACCGGCAGTGCCGTCCAGAAGCCGACGCCGAAGTCCCGCGCGAGGATCGCCGCCGCGTAGGCACCGACACCGACCAGCGCCGCATGCCCCATCGACAGGATGCCGGTCTGGCCGAACAGGACCGACAGGCCGTAAAGCGCGATGACGTTGGTGCCGGCCGAAATCGCCAGCGACAGGAAGCGGTTCGAGGGCGAAAACAGCGGCACCGCCGCGATCAGCGCCAGGATGACCAGCACCGGCAGCAGCGACCGCAACGCGTTGCCCGTCTTCATGACGCCATCCGGGGTCCGCTGGTGCCGCCGAACAGGCCGTGCGGCCGCACGATCAGCACCAGGATCATCAGCACGAAGGAATAGGCGTCGGTCCATTGCGAGAAGCCGTAGCCGGCGCTGAAGCCTTCGACGATGCCAAGGATGAGGCCAGCGGCGACGGCGCCATAGATGTTGCCAAGCCCGCCGATCAGGGCCACGGCGAAGCCTTTCATCACCATTGTGCCGCCGGTGAACGGCGTGATGGGGAAGAGAGCGATCAGCAGCGCGCCGCCGAGCCCGGCCAGCGCACTGCCGAGCACGAAGACGCCAGTGATGTAGCGGCGCACCGGAATGCCCATCAGGGCGGCAGTGTCGCGGTCCTCGACGCTGGCGCGCAGCGCGCGGCCATAGCGGCTGGCGGTGATCATGCGGAAGCTCAGCGCCACCACGGCAATGGTGATCAGAATGACCATGACGCGGACCGATGCGATGCGCACGCCGCCGACCTCCCACACCGTGGTCAGCGGCCGCGGAATGCTCTTCTGGTTGGGATTCCAGAACAGCACGACCACATGCTGCAGCACGACGATGAGGCCGAGCGAAACGATGAAGCCGTTGGTCGGCCGCTCCAGCGTGAAGCGGAACAGGCCGCGCTCGAGGATATAGCCCATCAGCCCGACCGCCAGGATCGCCAGCACCACAGCAATGGGGAAACCGAGGCCGGCGCTGACGGCGAGCCAGGTGACGATGCCGCCGATCATCAGGAATTCGCCATGGGCGAAATTAATGATGCCGGTCAGGCCGAAGATCAGTGTCACGCCGATAGCGATGAGCGTGATGACGCTGGCGATGGAAAGGCCGTTGAGGATTTGCTGGATGAAAATATCCACGGCGATCGAGACCTGTCTTGAAAAAAGGGAGTTGGCGGCTGATGCCGCCGCCAACCCTGGGATTAGGGGCTTAGCTCTTCGGCGCTTCGGCCGGCGGCTGCTGCATGGCGCAGGAGATGGCCCCGCCAGGTGCCGCGGCGCAGACTTCCGTTGCATGGGTGACCTGATGCGTCGGATTGAACGTCAGATCATCCGAGACGACGCCCTGGTGGTGGAGGCTGAGCAGCGCCTCAACCGTCTTGTCCGGATCGAAGCTGTCGGCCTTCTGCCAGGCTTCGACGAGGAAGTGCACATAGTCATGGTAGAGCAGCGACACCGACGAGGTCACGCCGTGCGGGGCGCCGGCGGCGAAGTAGGCATCGAAATAGGCCTTGGCCTTCGGGTTGGAGGACTCGCCCCAGCACACCGGCACGCAGCTCATCGCCACCGGTACGTCAGCCGAAAGCTGCTTTTCCTTCCAGATGCCGGGGTCGACGCCGAACAGGAAGTAGCTCTTAGCGGCGCCCAGTTCGAGCGCCTGCGGCAGTGCCGTCAGTGTTGAATCGCCATTGTACCAAAAGTGGATGATATCAGGATTGAGGCTCTTGGCCCGGGTCAGGAAGGGCGAGAAGTCGGTCGTGTCCGGCGGGTAGAAGATGATGTCCGGGACATCCTGCCCTTCGGCCTTCAGCGCCTTGTAGTAGTAGGACGACAGGAACTGGCCGGTGGCATCGTTGCCGACGATCATCACCGACTTCTTCGGCTTGAAGCCAAGCAGCGGTTCGAGCAGGGACAGCACGCCGCGCGCGGTCGATCCGGAGCGCTGGAACTCCTGCGGTTCGGACTGGAAGAGATAGTGATCCTCGCCGCCCGGCTTGACGCTGTCGGGGTTGAGGATTTTCGCCAGCGTCGAATTTCCGGCGAAATGGATGATCTTGGCCGGCTGCGTGATCTTGGCCATGGCCAGCGTAAAGTCATGCGTTTCCGAGCCGAAGATCGCCTGCACCTTGACGTCGCGCACCAGTTCCTGGGTGGCGGCGATCGCGGTGGCGATATCGGTGCGGTCGTCGCGCTTGACCATTTCGAGCTTGTAGGTCTTGCCGCCGACCTTGAAGCCGCCGGCATCGTTGATCTGCTTGACGGCAAGGCCGACGCCCGCCGGCAAAGTATGGCCGGCGGACACGAACGAGCCCGATTCCGCCGCGACGACGCCGATCTTGACGATGTTGTCCTCGGCAAACGCCGGATGAGCGAACGCGCCAAGGCACAAGGCCGCCGAGGCGGCCAGTTTAAGCAGGGTTTTCAATTTGAGATCCTCCCGACTCCAAATCATTGCAGTCTTACCGGGTTGTCATACAACCCTGTAATCTGGTAAATCTTACGGACGGGGATGTCAATCGCATTGCCATGCGATAAGGCTGCCCGAAAATCAGAATCGCAGAGCCGGAATTGCCGGCGAAGCCGCAGTCAGGAACAGCAAGATGCAATCACGGAAATTCGGCCGCACCGGCAGATCAGTCAGCGAGATCGGCTTTGGCGCCTGGGCGATCGGCGCCGCCTGGGGCGAGGTCAATGACGACGATGCGGTCGCCGCCTTGCACGCGGCACTCGACGCCGGCGTCACCTTCCTCGACACCGCCGATGTCTATGGCGATGGCCGCTCGGAGAAGCTGATCGCCAGGGTGATGAAGGAGCGCGGCGGCGAGCGGCCGTTCATCGCCACCAAGGCCGGACGGCGGCTGCCGAAGCAGACCGTCGAAGGCTACAGCCTGGAAAACCTGACCGGCTGGATCGACCGCAGCCTGAAATATTTGGAGACCGACACGCTCGACCTGGTGCAGTTGCACTGCCCGCCGACCGACCTCTATTACCACCCGGAAGTGTTCGAGCGCCTCGACCGGCTCGTCGAGCAAGGCAAGATTCGCAATTACGGCGTCAGCGTCGAGCGTGTCGAGGAGGCCCTGAAGGCGATCCAGTATCCCAGCGTCGTCAGCGTGCAGATCATCTTCAACGCCTTCCGCCAGCGCCCGGCGGAACTTTTCTTCGCCGAGGCGAAGAAGAACGATGTGGCTGTTATCGCCCGCGTGCCGCTGGCCAGCGGTCTGCTGTCGGGCAAGTTCAAGGCCGACAGCAAATTCGAGCCCACCGACCATCGCCTGTTCAACCGCAACGGCGAAGCCTTCGATGTCGGCGAGACGTTTTCGGGCGTGCCCTATGAGGTTGGGCTCGCGGCGGTCGAGAAGATCCGGCCGCTGGTTTCGGGCGACGCGACGATGGCGAAATTCGCGCTGCGCTGGATCCTGATGTTCGACGCGGTGAGCGTGGTCATTCCCGGCGCCCGCAATCCGGCGCAGGCGCGTTCCAATGCCGAAGCGGCGGTGCTTGCGCCATTGTCCGATGATCTTATGGGCAAGGTGAAGGCCATATACGACCAGGACATCAGACCCTACGTGCACCAGCGCTGGTGATGGTCGACGCCATCGAGCCGGCCGCCCTTCCATCTGCCTCCGACGCCTCCCGTCACAATTCGCGAGAAGCCATCGCTACTTGATTTGACCGTCACGGCAGTCGGTCGGCGCGCCGGCGGGCGGCTCGGCGAAACCGATAGATGCCCGGAGTTATGACCGGAGCGGAATGGTCGGGCCGAGCGTAGCGCCTTGACCGAACGCATCTATTGCGTTCGGTGCCGGTATGGCCTCGCGTGATTGCGAGATAGCGATGGCATTGAGCGCAGTTTGCTACTTTATTATGCCGATCTTCCTGCGATCGATGGTGACGAAGACGGCACAAACCAGAACGGTCCCCTTGACGATATTCTGGAGGTACGGATCGACGCCGGCCATATTCATTCCATTCGACAGAAGCGTGATTATCAGAACGCCCAGCATGGTACCGACAACACTGCCGACACCTCCGGTCAACGGTGTTCCGCCGACCACCACCGCGGCTATGACGTCCAGCTCCAGCCCCTCCCCGAGTTGAGCGGTGGCGGCCATGGCGCGCGCGCCTTGCAGCAGGCCGGCAATGCCGCACAGGGCCCCGAGAAGCACATACATATAGATTTTCACGCGTGCGACCTGAATGCCCGTTAAAATGGCGACGCGTTCCCCACCGCCTATGGCGCGAACCTCGCGCCCGAACACAGTCCTGTTGATAATGCCATACGCGACGACCATCAGCACCAGGCCAATGATCACGGAATGCGGAATGCCCAAAGTCCGGTTGGTATAGACATTCAGGAATTGCTCGTCCTCGATCGAGACAGGAGCACCGCGTGTGAAAAGCAGCACGATGCCGCGATAGACCACCATCGCGCCCATGGTTGCGATGAAGGACGGCACCTTGCCTTTGGCCAGGAGAACGCCATTGACCAGTCCGGCAGCAGCACCGACAGCAATGGCGGGAATGATCGCCGCGGCGCCGAGGCTGTCAGCTGTCCACGCGGTTGCCAATGCCGCGAGCGCAACAATTGAACCGACCGAAAGATCGATTGAACCGGCCATGATGACGAAGGTCATGCCGAGCGCAGCAACCAGCAGCACCGTGCCCTGCTGAAGCACAATGAGAAAGTTGCTGAAGGTCAGGAAGCGTGGCGAGGCTATCGAGAAGGTCACAATGAGCAAGACAAGCATGGCAAGGGGAAAGCCGCGTTTGACGACTTCGAACCGGCTGGCATTGACGCCAGGTCCCCCGGTTGCGTTCGGTGTTTTGGTGGCGATCGAGGTCACGTTCGTTTCCATGGTCAGGCCATATGTCCAATGATGTCATGCTCGGTGGCATCGGCTGCCGTCTCGATGCGATGCGTAATTTGTCCTTGCCGGAGCACCAGCAAGCGGTCCGACATACCGATCAGTTCGGGCATGTCTTCCGATGACAGGATCACGGCGAGGCCCTGCGCCGCCTTCTGCCTTACGATGCGATAGATTTCCGTGCGGGCGCCGATATCGACCCCTCGCGTAGGATTGTTGAGCAGGAGCAGACGCGGCTGAACAGCCAGGCATTTGCCGATCACCACCTTTTGCAAATTGCCTCCCGAGAGTGACCGACAGGACGAATCGACGCTTTGTGTCTTGATGCCGATCTGGGCAATGAGATCACCCGCGATGGCAGTGGCAGCGGCGCGATCGAAGAACGGCCCATGATGCGGCGGGCGAGCCATCACCAGATTGTCGAGGATACTGAAGTCGGCGATCAGGCCTTCATTGTGCCGGTCACCCGGCAGATAGGCGACGCCCTGTCCCCAGGCAGAAGTCGGGCTTGACGGCGCATATGAACTACCCGCAAGCGTCATCGAGCCACCACGCAAGGGCAAGTCGCCGCAAATGGCTGCGAACAGCGCTTCGGCGCCAGCGCCCTTCAATCCGGCAAGGCCGAGGATTTCGCCGGCACGCACATTCAGGCTGACGCCGCCGAGTTCGCGCCCGACGGCGACCTCGCAGGCTTCGAAGACAACATGCTTGCTTGGATCTCCCGGCGGCCGCGGCGGATAGATGCTTCTCGCGAGCTCGCGCCCCACCATGCGGCGATGAATTTCATTGGGCTCGATCTCGCTCGTCCGATATGTTCCGACATATTGCCCGTCCTTCAGGATCGTCAATTCATCCGCGACGGCAAGCACTTCGTCGAGATGATGAGAAACGAAGGCTACGGTCATCCCCTGCCCCTTGAGTTCGCTGATGACGCGAAGGACAGCCTGAACCTCTCGATGATCGAGATAGGCGGTGGATTCGTCGAGAAGGAGGATTTTCGGATTTGTAGACAGCGCTCGGGCGATCTCGATGCATTTCAGCTCGCCGAGATTGAGGCGGCCTGTGTCGGCAGAGATCGATATTTGCGCGCCGATCCGTTCCAGGATCGCTCGCGCCGCGGCTTCCATACGCCTGCGATCGATAAAACCGAGAGGGCCGGCGAACTGCCGCAGGCGATCGATGAAGATGTTTTCGGCGACAGTCAGCGAACGGTTGATCGTGATTTCCTGGTATACAAGCGATACGCCAAGGGCGGCCGCACCGACAACGCTTGGTGGAGCGTAGCTTGCTTCATCCAACGTCATGACGCCGCTGTCAGGCGGTTCTGCGCCAGCAAGCATACGCAAGGTCGTCGATTTGCCGGCTCCGTTTTCGCCGACGATGGCGTGAACCATGCCGGGCCGAAGCACCACGGATACGCCATCAACGGCACGTGTCTGGCCGTAGCTTTTGCGCAGGTCGCTCGCAGCAAGTGTCATGAATTGACTACGCCCAAATGCCAGGCAGAGCCTGCCTGCAACCGTGGGATTGCTGGCAGGCCCAATCGGACGTTCAGTTGCTATACTGCATCTCGAAAACGGCCGGCTTGGCGTCCTTGTTGTAGAAGCGGGAGTGCTGCCGGAAATCATATTTCGGCACGCCGCCGGGGAAGTCCTTCTCGAACTGCGCAACGCGATCCTTGGTCAGCGGCAGCAGCTTCAGCTTGACATTGTCGGCGCCCGCGGGAACCGGAATACCCTTGATCTGATCGAAAAGGGCGACAAGGGCGAAGCCACCCTGAAGCCAATGACCGCCAATATCGAAAAGCAGGTCGCCGGACTTTACCGCATCGACATTCTCGGGGTTGAGATCCATTCCGACGACCATAACGTCCTTGCCGGGCGCTTTCCCATGGTTCTTGAGCGCAGCCATCACGCCGGTCGCGGTGCCGCCATTCGCGGCCCAGACGCCGGTGATGTCCGGGTTGCCCTGGAAGAGGGATTCAAATGCGGTCTGTGACGTATCACGGACGAAATTGCCATCGACTTCGCCGGCGACGCGCACATCGGGCGCTTCCTTGAGAGCGTCTTCCAGCCCCTTGCGGCGATCAATGGCGACCGAGGTGCCGGCGGTGCCGTTCACCACGCCGATCACTTTCTTGCCATCAGGCCCCGGCTTGATCGCGGCGAACAGCGCCTTGGCCATTTGGTATCCGGCGTCCTCATCGCTCGGCCCGATAAAGGCGATGTAATTGGGGAAACGCTCGGTTTGAGGCGAAAAATCCGGATAGCTGTCGGTGAGGATGACCGGTATGTCGGCTTCCTTGGCCAGGGTAAGCCCGCGAGCGGCAGTGGCCCAATAGGGCGTGAAAACAATGCCGTCGACCTTCTGGGCCACCAAGTCCTCAAGCGACTTGACCATCTGGTCAGGCTTGTTGTCGGCATTGAGGACGACGAGCTTCACACCAAGCTCATCCGCTCCCTTCTTCATGAAAGCGACATAGCTGTTCCAGAATTGCGCATCCAGGGTCGGCACGACAACGCCGACCGTGGGTTCATCGGCAGCGACAGCCGCCGTTGACAAGAAGGCCGCGGCAGCGGCGCCGACAAGGGCCGATCTAAGCTTCGACAAGAAAGACATGGTTCCTCCAACCCGGTTCGCAACAGAGCCCAAACGCTCTGAATCGCTGACATAATTCCCATTTTTTTGACAAGAACTGCGCACTTGTCAGCGCCAATTGACGATGATTGACGATCATCGCTTATCACATATGGTCAAAATCAGTCAAAATAATTCTAATAAGGCCAAAAGCGATAGGAATTCGCTCATCGCCATGACAAACCAGTGGGCTCGCCGAATGAATTCGTGATATTCGCGATGCTGGGCTCGCCATGATTCCGGCGAGCGCGTTGCTTCACTGTGCGGAGATACGGACGTGGCAAGGAATGTTCGAAAATCAACGGTGGAAGATACCGGGCCCTCGGCGTCCGCCGGGTCATGGGAAGACGATGGCGGGCGTGGACGGGTCGATCTGATACCGGCCAAGCGCCATGCCTTCATTCTCGAATGCCTTAAACGGGAAGGAACCGTCGGCGTTCAGGAACTCATCGATCTCATCGGCGCGTCACCCTCGACCATACGGCGCGACCTCGAGACGCTTGAACGGCAGGGGGCATTGGAGCGAACGCATGGCGGAGCGATGCTTCAACGCACGGAACTCGCCACCTTCGAGCCAGATCTCGCCACTGCCGCACACTTCGCCAGGGCTGAGAAGGAGGCCATAGGCGCGGCCATGATGTCGGAACTTCGCCCCGGGCAGAGTGTCATTTTCGACGCAAGCACGACTGTCCTGGAAGTCGCCCGCGCCATCGCCGCCGCGCCCATCGCGCTTACGGCCGTCACCAACAGTCTCGCGATCGCGCAGATACTCGCAACCGTGCCGGGCGTACGCCTCGTCATGCTTGGAGGCACCTGCAAGCCGGGTTCTCTGACTCTGGTTGGCCAGCCTGGCGAGAATTTCCTGCGCACCATCCACGCCGATGTGGCAATTCTGGGCACTCATGCCATCACCGGGGACATGCTCACGGAGACCTCGCTTGAGGTCGCGGCGATGAAGCAGGCGATGATCGCCGCGGCGCGCCGGGTGGTCGTGCTTGCCGACAATTCCAAATTCACCACTCCCAATTTCTGCACCATCTGCCGCTTGGCCGACATCCACCAGATCATTACCGATGACGGCATCGATCAGGCCAACCTCACCAATCTTCGGACGCTCGATGTGAACGTCCGCGTCGTGCGCGTCAGCCGTTCGGGTTCTTCAGTTGAGCGTTCTTGAGACTGTGGATATCCGGATCATCGCGGACGACCTGACCGGCGCCCTGGACAGCGCGGTTTGCTTCGCCTCGCCAGGCCACGGTGTCGGCGTGAGCTGGCGACTGGATCGTGCGCTCTCGGGCCGTTTGGCTGTCGATATCGCCACACGTGAGGGTGCCGAGACAACGGCCGTCGCGAGACATTCGAGGTTCGCGCCGTGGCTTGCCGCCGGACAGCTGAGCTTCAAGAAGATCGACAGCCTTTTGCGCGGTCACGTCATCGCCGAAATAGAAGCCTGCATCGTCGAGGGCGGGTACCAGCGCGTTGTTCTGGCACCCGCGTTCCCCTTTCAGGGTCGCGTTACACGTCTTGGGCGTCAATGGCGGCTCGACAGGCCCGAAATGGTAGGTCCCGACATCGTCGCCGGCCTGGGTCAGCGCTTTTCGTCTGGCCGGTCGGTACCGGGCGCGCGGCCAGCTCATTTCATCACACTCTACGACGCCGAAACGGACAAGGACCTGGACGAAATCGTTGCAACGGCGAGCGCGCCGCGGACACTCTGGGTTGGTACGGGCGGCCTGGCTGCCGCGCTGGCACGGCACGTGGGCACGCCACACATGCCTGTTCCGGCATTACCCGTCCCGTTCCTGGGCCTTGTCGGCACAAATCACGAAGTCACGATGGCGCAGGTGGCCTGCTTTTCCGCCAGCCATGCGGACGCGCATATCGTCGTGGAACGCGACATCGACAAAGCGAAAAGGGATTTGGCCAAACGCATAAAGAGAGGCGCGCCATCGGTCGTCACCGTCGCCGCATCGGGTGATCGCCAAATGGTGGCGGATCATATCAGCAAGGTGTTTGCCTCGCTTCTCGACGGCTTGCCAATGCCTGGAACGCTGCTCGTCACCGGCGGTGAAACATTGCGATCGGTGTGCTCCAGCCTGGGCGTCGTCGAACTCACGGTCGAGAGCGAGATCGAGCCGGGGCTTCCGATCTCCAGAATAGAAGCCGGCGTTTTCAAGGGGCTGGCCACAATCTCAAAATCTGGCGCATTCGGCGACAGCGCCCTCTTCTGCAGGCTCGCGACTCCAGCCCATCGCTGATCAAGACCGTCGCCGATCAAAGGCATAGGGGGCAGATCATTCGCGCCGGTCAAATGACGTCAAACGACGGTTCAGCAGCCCGGGGATATGGGATCGCCCCCTCGGAGCGGTTGAAAAACATGCGGATTTCCACCGCACGGTTGATTACGAATGACCGCAAAAGAAAACTATTGCGCATTGATGGTTATAAGGATTAGAAGATGATCACAATTGACCGATTAGAGGCGTTCATGTCTGGTCCACGACTCGGCATCACAATGGGTGATCCTGCGGGCATCGGCCCCGAGATCATCGCAAAGGCATGCGCACGGCTGAAACCGCGCCTTGCCGACGGATCGTTGTCCCTTCTCATAATCGGCAGCGTCACCGCGATGCGTGCGATGGAGTCGATTTCCGGGCGCATCGAGGAGGAACAGCCGTCGGCTTCGGCCACCGGGGTTTTTCCGCCGGTAGCCATTCTCGAAGCCGGCCCCGAACGGACACCTATCGAGACAGGCGTCTTGTCGGCGGAAGGCGGGCGCCTCGCCTATCTGGCGATCGAAAAGGCCGTTCGCCTGGCGCAGGCCGGTTCAATTGCTGGTATCGTTACGGCTCCCCTCAACAAGGAAGCGCTCAATCTGGCCGGCTATCATTATGCCGGCCACACCGACATGCTGGCAGAACTGACAGGCGCCCGCGATTCCGTGATGATGCTTGCCCATGGCGATTTTCGCGTCAGCCATGTCTCGACCCATGTAGCGCTTGCCCAGGTTCCGTCGAAACTGACCGAACCTCGGTTGCGGCGGGTAATCCAGTTGACGGTCGAGGCATTGCGCGGCCTCGGCATTGCCCATCCCCGCATTGCGATCGCCGCGCTGAACCCGCACGCCGGCGAAGGCGGCATTTTCGGTCGTGAGGATATCGACATCACGACCCCGGTCGTCGCCTCCTACAAATCCACCGATTTTACGGTATTCGGACCCGTTCCCGGCGATACGGTTTTCGTCAAGCTGCGTGCCCGCCAGTATGACGCCGTGGTCGCGATGTATCACGATCAGGGCCATGTGCCGGTGAAGCTGCTCGGCTTCAACGTCGATCCCGCGACCGGTGAGTGGAAAGCGCTCTCCGGCGTCAATGTCACGCTCGGCCTTCCGATCATCCGCACCTCCGTCGACCACGGCACGGCCTTCGATATCGCCGGCAGGGGCATCGCCAATGAGGACAGTCTGGTCGAAGCGATCGAGTTCGCGGTCCAGATGGCTGCGGCGAAATCCACCCCTTAGGCGCCGGCACGCCTGCAACGCACGCAGAAGCGGATTGAACCATGGCAGTAGAAGACAAGAAATCCTATCTCATGTTGATCGACGGGAAGTTTGTCACCGGCGAAGCCGGTATGCGCCCGGTGATCAATCCGGCCAATGGCAAGGCCTTTGTCGACGTGCCCGAGGCAAGCCCGGATCAGGCTCGCCAGGCCATAGTAGCCGCCCGCAAGGCGCAGAAGGCCTGGGGGCTCAAATCACCTCTTGCCCGTGCGGCGATCATGAAGCGGATCGCGGTCCTGATCCGGCAGAACGCCCGGCATCTGGCCGAGGTGGTGGTCAGGGAACAAGGCAAACCGATCAATGAAGCAATCGGTGAAGTCGGCGGCGCGGCCGAGTTCTTCGACTACTACGCCGAGTTTGCCCGTCGCATTCAAGGTGAGATCCTGCCGTCGGACTACGCGGGAGAACAGGTCTGGATACAGCGTGTGCCGGTAGGCGTCGTCGCCGCCATTATTCCATGGAATTACCCGAGCGCTCTGGTCAGCCGCAAGGTGGCGCCGGCCATGATCGCCGGCGACACCATCGTCATCAAGCCGCATGAAGACACGCCCCTTTCGGCGCTCGAAATGGCCCGCATCTTTGTCGAAGCGGGCGTGCCGGCCGGCGTGGTGAACGTCATAACGGGACGAGGTGAAACAATCGGCGAAGTGCTCTGCACCGAACCCGGCGTCGACCTCATCACCATGACCGGAAGCGTACCGACCGGCAAGCGCATCATGGCGAATGCGTCGCGCAATCTGACGCCTGTTTCGCTGGAGCTTGGCGGCAAGGCGCCATTCATCGTCCTGGCTGATGCCGATCTCGAGCTGGCGGTTCGTTCCGCGGCCACGTCGCGCTACATGAATTGTGGACAGGTCTGCATATGCAACGAACGCACGCTCGTTCACCGTTCGATTTACGATCAGTTCGTCACACGCTTCGTGGAATTCTCCAAGTCGCTCGTCGTCGGCGATCCGATGCAGGCAAATACGGATATCGGCCCGAAAGTCAGCCGTGACGAGCTGGAAAAGGTCGAGGCGGTCCTTGCGGAAGCCGTCGCGGGCGGCGCGAGGCTTGCTCTCGCAGGCGGGCGCCCGACCAAGGCGCCTATCGATGGTGGCTACTGGCTCAATCCGACCGTGCTGACCGACGTCACGCCTGACATGCCGATAATGACGCGCGAAATCTTCGGGCCGGTCGTGCCGATCATGCCCTTCGACACTTTCGAGGAGGCGGTCAGCATCACCAATGCCAGCAACTATGGCCTGTCGGCCTATCTTTTCACCAATGATCTGGGCCGCGTCATGAACGCAGTGAACGAGGTTTCGTTCGGTGAGATCTACGTGAACCGGATTGGACCGGAAATGCTGCAGGGTTTCCATGTCGGCTTCCGCGAAAGCGGCCTGGGCGGTGACGACGGCGTGCATGGGCTCGAGAGCTACATGCGCAAGAAGACGGTCTACGTGAATTACTCGGGTGCCGCCACGGCGGCGTTGATGCCTTACGGGCGCTGAACAGCGCCCGACCAGTACGACCAACCAGGTCGCCACCGGCCGTTGCGGCCGTTTCATCTGATCGGGAGGAATGAAATGCACTATCGTGGATTTATGGCGGCCGCCTTGGCCTTGGCGCTATCGGGATTGGCCGCATCGTCGGCGCTCGCCGATGACACCATTCCACCGGAAGCAAAAGCCCTGCTCGAGCCGCTGCCCTTGTCGCCGAGGGGCCAACCCGTCCCGGGCTTCCCGGACGGTCCGCCGGCGGTATCACCTGATGTGCTGAAATTCTCCGATCAGGACCTTGCCAAGCTCAAGGCGGGAAAATTTACCGCTGGCCTGGTGATGCACACCATGGATGCCGGCTGGCCTCAGTTGCAAGTCGCCGGAATCAGCAACACGCTCAAGGACCTGGGCATCGAAGTTGTCGGAACCACCGACGCCAAGTTCCAGCCCGGGCAGCAGATCAGCGATCTGGAGCAGATGATCGCCCGCAAGCCGGACGTGATCTTCTCGATCCCGATCGATCCGAAGTCTGAGTCCGAAGCCTACAAGAAGGCGGCGGCGGCCGGCATCAAGCTGGTTTTCATGGACAACGTCCCGGTCGATATGGCGCCGGGCAAGGACTATGTGACCGTCGTCGCCTCCGACAACGAGAAGAACGCCTATTTCGCCGCGCAGGAACTTGTCGGGGCGATTGGCGGCAAGGGTGAGGTCGGCATCATCACGCTGGTTTATGACTATTACTACTCGGTCGCGGCCCGCAAGGTCGGTGCCTTGAAGGCGTTCGGTGAACATCCCGACATCAAGGTCGCCGATGTCGGCACCTTCACGGCGCCGGAGAAGGCTTACGAGGTCGCCACCGCAATGTTGACGGCGCATCCCGACATGAAGGGAATTTTCGTTGCCTGGGACACGCCCGCCCAGCAGGTCGTGGCCGCGGCAAAGACACTCGGCCGCGATATCGTCGTCACCACCAATGACATTGCCGCGGACAGCGCGCTGAACGTTGCACGCGGCGAATTTCTGGCCGTAGGCGCGCAGCGTCCCTACGACCAGGGCGTCGCCGAGGCCAAGGCAGCCGCGCTTGCATTGCTTGGACATGACGTCCCGCCATACATCTCTGTGCCGACATTGCGTGTCAAGAAGCTCGACCTTCTCAGTGCCCTCAAGGAGGTCACCAAGGAAGATGCTCCCGCCTCGGTGGTAAAAATCTGCAACGGCGAATGCTTCTAGCCACTTTTCGTCGGCGGGTCCCAGCTGCCCGCCGACGCTCACCAAGCGATCGAGAAAATCGTCATGGCCGAAGCCAAAACCTCAACGTCCCGGAACGCGATCGTAGCGATGCAGCGCATCAGCAAGTCGTTTGGCGCGAACCGTGTTTTGTCCAATGTTTCGTTCGAGGTCATGGCCGGTGAAACGCACGCGCTGCTCGGCGAGAATGGTGCGGGCAAATCGACGCTCATGAAGATCCTCATGGGAGCCTATCGAACGGACGAAGGCCGCATTCTGTTCGCCGGAGAGGACGTCACCGCCTTGTCGCTTCGCGAGAGGATCGACCGCGGCATCGCAATGATCTTCCAGGAACTGAGTGTCTTGCCGAACCGCTCGGTTGCCGAAAACCTGTTCATCCTTCGCGAGCCGCTCGCCTTCGGCCTGCGCGTCGACGCCAGAAAAATGGTTCGCGATGCCCAGGCTCTGATCGAGCGGTACGCCTTCTCGCTCGATGCGTCCGCGCGTGTGGGCGATCTGGCCTTCGCCCAACGGCAGATGGTCGAGATCCTCAAGGCGATCTCGCGCGGCGCCAAGCTGCTCGTAATGGATGAGCCGACTTCGTCTCTGACCATCCACGAGGAAGAAACACTTTTCCGCACCATCGGCCAGCTAAAGCAGAACGGGATCGGTATCGTTTACATCAGCCATCGCATGGCCGATGTGCTGCGGCTTTCGGATCGCATCTCGATCATCAAGGATGGGCGACTGGTTGGCCCGCTTGACCCGGACAGCACATCCATCGAGCAGATCGCTGCGATGATGTCGCGGCCAAAGGGCGAAGCGTCGTTGCCCACCGTGGCGGCGCCTGCGAAACGCCCGCCGGCAATGCCGGTCGGGACGCCGGCTCTCGAGGTCCGCGATCTGGCCACGTCGCGCAAGCTGTCAGCCGTATCGTTCTCGATCGATCCAGGCGAGATCGTCGGCCTTGCCGGGCTCGTCGGCAGCGGCCGCTCGACCTTGGGCAAGGCCTTATTCGGCATCCTCCCGGATGTATCCGGCCACATCACTGTCGCGGGAGAATCCGTTCGGCCGGGCAGCGTCAACGGGGCCATCGCTGCTGGTATCGCGCTTGTTCCCGAAGACCGTCGGCTCGAAGGGCTTGTCGGCGGGCGCTCGATCGAGGAGAACCTCTCCCTTCCCCGCCTTTCCGATTTCTCGCTGGCGGGTCCCTTTGGGCCGATGGCGAAGGCCCGGATAACCGCACTATTCCGACAATACCGCGACGACCTCAACATCCTGTGCCGCGGCCCCTTGCAGAAAGCCCAGGAGCTTTCGGGCGGCAATCAGCAGAAGATTGTCATCGCAAAATGGCTGGCAATGAAGCCGAAGCTGTTGATCCTCGACGAGCCAACCTCCGGGGTCGACGTCAATGCCAAGCGCGATATGCGCGAGCTTGTGCGCCGCACGGCCGGCGAAGGCGTCGCTGTGCTGCTCATTTCTTCGGAACTCGAGGAACTCCTGGATCTGTCCGATCGCATTCTGGTGATGGCGCAGGGGCTGATAACCCGCAGCATCGGCAGCGCGCACGACGAGGCTGGGCTGCGCGCGTTGCTGCAGGCCGAGGCCGCCAGACAAAGCAGCGCACGCGCCCAGGGAGTTGCAGCATGAAACCGTCCTCGATGCCGATGCGCCTAGCTGCGATGGATTTTTTCCGCGATCACATCACCTATGTGATCTTTCTGGCGATCACCCTCTATTTCGTCTTGTTCGCCCCCCACTTCGCGTCGGTCTCGACCGCAAGCGCGGTTCTGCGCATCACTGCCATCGTCTCCGTGATGGCGATCGGCATGACGTTCGTCATCATCTGCGGTGAAATCGACCTGTCGGTCGGGTCGGTTGCCAGCTTCTCAGGCATGATCGGAGCCTTGCTGCTCGATCAAAGTGTCCCGACCTATGTCGCCGCGCTTCTGGTGTTGGGCGCCGGGGCCGCGATCGGTGCAGTGTCGGGCTTGCTGGTTACAAAACTGCGCATTCCATCGTTTCTCGTGACCCTTGGCATGTTGTCCATTTTTTCCGGGCTGGCGCTGACCATCACCGGCACCCGGCCAGTGTCGATCGTCGATGATGATTTTTCGAATCTGTTCTGGAACGGCAGTTTTCTGGCCGTTCAGGCACCGATCTGGTGGACGATGGTCCTTACGGCCGCCGGCTACTACCTGCTGCATCAGATGCCCTACGGCCGGCGTGTTTATGCAACCGGTGGAAATGCCGTCGCCGCGCGTTTTTCCGGCGTGCGCACGGACGGCGTCAAGATCTTCGCTTTTGTGTTGTGCGGCATCACCGCATCCCTTGCGGGCCTGATGCTCGCGGCCCGCTCCACGGCTGGCAATCCCAGCCTGGGAGCGGGTCTCGAACTGGACGTGATCGCGGCCGTGATCATAGGCGGGACAAGTCTCTTTGGCGGCTATGGATCAATCGTCGGCTCCGTCGTCGGCGCAATCTTCATAGGCATTCTCGGGTTCGGTCTTCTCGTGCTCGGTCTTTCGACCAGCATCCAGGAGGTCATCAAGGGAGCCATCATCATCATTGCCGTCTCGTTGAACCGGCGTTGAGGAGCAGACCCAATGATCGGACCACATGCACGCATTCCAGAATTCGGCCTCCGCGGCGGTAGCCGCGGCGCAGGAAAGTTCAGTTTCAGTTTGAAAACCAGCGTCGCTGGAGAAACAGGGAGGAAAGTGAAATGACCAGACGTATGACGCTTCTGATGTTGGGTGCTCTGGCTGCATCCACCGCAATGTTCACCAGTGCTTCGGCGCAAGACACCTACAAGCCCGGCTGCTATGCTCCTGCGCCAAACAGTGCCTCGGTGATCTCCTATCCGAAGAAGGCCGGACCCTACAAAATTGCCTTGGTCAACGGATATGTCGGCAACGATTGGCGTGCCAATTCCATTCAGACCGCCAAGGCCTGGGGCGCCCGTCCCGAAATCAAATCCAAGCTGTCCGAGCTGAAGATCGTTTCGGTTGGCAACGATTCCACCGCGCAGATCTCGGCGATCGACAACTTCATCGCCGCCGGCTACGACGCCGTGATCATCAATGCCGTCAATCCCACCGCCTTCGACGCAGTGGTCAAGCGCGCCAAGCAAGCCGGTGTGGTGCTGGTGACCTATGACAATGTGCTCGACTCCGACCAGGTCGTGCAGATCAACGAAGATCAGGTCGACCTTGGCCGGATCAAGGCGCAGGCCGTGGTTGATGGCATCAAGGCCAAGAAGGGCAATGTTTCGGGTCAGGTTCTCGAAATCGACGGCGTACCGGGCAACAGTGTCGACCGTGACAACCAAGCGGGATTCAGCGAGGTCTTCTCCAAATATCCCGAGCTAAAGGTGGTCAAGGTCGAGGGCGACTGGGATGTGGGCACGGCCTCGAAAGTGACATCCGACGCCATTGCGACCAACGGCAATTTTGATGGCATTGTTGTTCAAGAGGGCTCGGTTGGCGCACTCGAGGCGATGGCCGCCGCGAAGCACCCGGTTGTCCCGGTCGGGTTCGATGCCGGCAACGGCACGCGCATGCTGGTCAACAAGGGCAAGTATCCTGGCATCACGGCTGCCCAGGCGCCGGCGCTGGCCGCTATGGCACTGGAGGCCTCGGTCGTGTTGCTGGAGGGCAATGCGCTGCCGCAGAAGGTGTTCCTGCCAATCCCCCAGAAGAACAATGCGGATCTGGCGGAAGGCAAGGATTTTTTCCCCGATCTGCCAAAGACCTTCTACACGGCCACCGGCTTTCCGCAGTGTTTCCCTGTGTTCACGCCCGATGAGCTGAAAGGCCAGACGGCCGACAACGCCAATTGAGCCATGGCCCGAACCTGGCTGGCGTTTAGGCCGGCCAGGTCGGCAGCAACGGAGCAAGCATGGCCGATCGCTATGTTGAACTGAAATCGGTGTCAAAATCCTATGGCGGCGTTCCAGCGCTGACCGCAGTGGATTTCCGCTGCGAGCCGGGACGCGTGCACGCCATTCTCGGCGAGAATGGCGCAGGCAAATCGACTTTGATGAAGTTGTTGGCAGGTGTCATCCAGCCGGACGCGGGAACGATCTCCATCGGCGGGCAGACGGTGCGCTTCTCCTCCCCGCGGGAGGCGGCCGAACAGGGCACTGTCTGCATGTTCCAAGAGCTGTCGCTGATGCCGCATCTTTCGGTTGGCGACAATATCGTGCTTGCGGCCCCGCGCACCCGGATGGGGATGATAGAGCGCAGCGTTTATCGTGAAGCGCGCGAGGCCCTGGATCTTGTCGGGGCCAAGTCGATCCCGCTTGGCGCTCGCGTTTCGGGCCTGTCCCTGTCGGAACGACAGCTTGTGGAAATCGCCAAGGCCGTGTTCCGCAAACCTAAGCTTCTTATCCTTGACGAGGCGACGTCAGCGTTGACCAGCGAGCTCGTCGAAACGGTGTTCGGTGTCCTCAGAATGCTGAAGGAGCAAGGTGTCGCGATCCTCTTTATTTCGCATCGCATGCACGAGGTCGACGCCATCGCCGACCGCATATCCGTCTTCCGCAATGGCAGACATATCGAGACCTTCGACGTTGGCGCACGCACGACCGACGAGATCGTCGGCCTCATGATCGGGCGCTCGCTGGAAGAGCTCTTTCCACCGCGCCGCGCGCCTGTGCCTGACACGGCGCCGGTCGTTCTGAATGTGTCGAACGTGAGCTGGGCAAGCCAGCTTGTCGATGTATCCCTGGCTGCGCGCGCGGGCGAAATTGTCGGGCTCGGCGGTTTGGACGCACAGGGCCAGCAGCAGATAATGCATGCCGTCTTCGGTGTACTGCGCGGCGTGACGGGCCGCATCACGCTCAATGGCAAGCGATTGAATGGTCTCAAGCCGCCGAGGGTGAAACAATCCGATATCGGTCTGGCGCTCGTGCCTGAGGATCGCAAGACCGAGGGGCTGATCCCCAGCATGTCTGTTGCGCAAAACATGCGCTTGGCGGTTCTTGGGCGGGCCCCCTTCGGCCTGCTTGACCTGGACGGCAGCAGCGAGGCCCGGCTGCAGGAACTGATCGAACGCCTGGCCCTGACCTACGGTTCGCTGGACGATCCCATCGCGACGCTGTCGGGCGGCAACCAGCAGAAGGTGGTGCTGGCCAAATGGCTTGTGCTGTCGCCCAAATGTCTGCTGCTGATGGACCCTACCCGCGGCATTGACCTGCCGACCAAGGCGCAGATCTACAGGCTGCTCACGGACTTGGCGGCCGAAGGAATGGCCGTGATCTTGCAATCAACCGACTATGAAGAACTCATCCACTTGTGCGATCGGGTGTACGTCTTCTACCGGGGCAGTGTGGCCAAGGAACTGACGGGGGATCACCTGACCGCCGATGCGCTCATAGCCGCCTCGATGAACGTGCACCTTCACGCTGGAGCCCAAGCATGATGACCTGGCTTCGCCAAAATGCCAGGGAAACGATCGCCGCGCTCGCGCTGGCGATACTGTTCGCTGGCTATATCGCCATTCATCCGCGCGGCTTTTCGACCTATGTGGTTACCATCTGGTCGAACCAGGGAACGCTGCTTGGGCTCGCCGCGATCGCCCAGTTCTTTGTCGTTTTGGTCAAGGGCATAGACCTGTCGGTAGGATCAATCATCGCGCTGACCAACGTGATGGGATCCTTCCTCCTCAACGGATCTCCCACGTCGATTGCCCTTGGTATGGCGGTGGTACTGACCGTCGGGGTGGCCTGCGGACTGGTCAACGGCATCGCGGTCGTCTACGGAGGGGTGCAGCCGATCGTCACGACCCTGGCGACGGGTGGCATATTCGGCGGCATCGCCCTGCTTCTGAGGCCAACGCCTGGAGGCAGCATTGATGAGACAATGTCGGACGCGCTCACCTATGCAGTGGCGGGCATCCCGGTCTCGGCGGTCATTCTTGTCATCGTTCTCGTCATATTGCTGATGCTTCTGCGCCGCACGGCCGTCGGCCTCGGCCTTTATGCTATCGGGTCGTCCGAACAGTCGGCCTATATGACCGGCCTTCGCGTGAACCGGCTTAAGCTCGTCGCCTATGGCAGCAGCGGCTTTGTCGCGGCTCTCGCCGGCACCTATGTCAGTATGGTTACGCTGACTGGCGATCCCAATATTGCGCCGTCCTACACGCTGAACTCGATCGCCGCCGTCGTGTTGGGCGGTGTTGCGCTAAGCGGTGGTGTTGGCAGCCCCCTCGGCGCGGTGATCGGCGCTTTGATCCTGAAGACCATCTCGTCGCTGATGTTCTTCTCCGGCCTGCCACCATTGGCGCAACCGTTCTTCGAGGGATTGATCCTCGCAACTGCAATTGCACTCGGCGCGCTCGGCGTTTTCCAGGTGCGCAGCCGGCTTGAGTTGTATCGCTGATGACTGATGCAACCGAGCGAACCGTCACCTCCCGCTGGCTCAACCGTGACCGCGTATCGGTGCTGCTGATCGGGCTGGGCTGCGTCGCTCTGCTGTTGGGCGGCTCCCTCTTGTATCCCGGCTTCCTGAAACCTGGCTACATCCTACAACAGCTTCAGATCGCCGCCTTTCTTGGCATCATCGCCACCGGTGCCATGCTGGTGATCCTGCTCGGCGAGATCGACCTTTCGGTACCGTGGACCATTACCGGCACGGCGATCGTCGTCATCTCGGCCTCCGGCAGCTCCAATCCCCTGGTCGCCAGCCTGGCAATTCCCCTGGGCCTATGCCTTGGCATTGCAGTCGGGCTCTTGAACGCCATCGGTGTTGCTGTCTTTCGCGTGCCTGCGATGGTCTGGACGCTGGCCGTCAACGCCATGCTGCTTGGCGCTGCGGTTTTCTACACGGGCAACAGCCGTCCCAACGGTGAGGTCCCCTGGCTGGCGACGCAGGCGGCGACCGGCCGGACCTTCGGCATCCCCAATGCTTTTCTCGTTTGGCTGGTGGTCGCCGCGATCACCGTCTGGGTTCTCAAACGGACCGTTTATGGAAACTATCTCTACGCACTGGGCAATTCGCGACGTGCCGTGTTTCTTGCCGGGGCTCGGGTTCGTCTGGTGATGGTGGCGACTTTCGTCCTTGCCGGGGTGTTTTCCAGTTTCGGCGCCATCCTCCTGCTGGGCTACACCAATCAGGCCTATCAGGGCATGGGGGACCCCTATCTCATGCCGGTAATCTCGGCCGTGGTGATTGGGGGGACCTCGATTCAGGGCGGCCGAGGGAACTATATCGGCACATTCGCCGGCGCGATCTTCATCACGCTTCTGTCGTCGATCCTGTCGGTTATGCAAATGCCCCCTGCAGCGCGCGAGATGATCTTCGGCGCGATCATCCTGGTCATGCTGCTGGTCCACGGTCTCACCAACAAGAAGGAAGGCGTCTGAAAGCCAATGGCGGTCAGCGATGCGCAGCATTCTCGCGACATTGAAATGTTCCATCAGGCCGAGTGCAAGCCCAAACGGCCGGTCGGCTGGCAAGGCAAACCCTAGCAAGCAAGGCCTGTCAAAATGACATACTACGAGGTTCTTGATGATCGCTTCCAGGATTTCATTATCTCTCTGTGCAGGCTCGAAAAACTCCATACTGGAATGCGCTGGGCCGAAGGGCCAGTGTACTTCGCCGACGGCCGCTTTCTGCTCTTCAGCGACATTCCCAACAACAGGATGCTGAAGTGGGATGAAGTGACGGAGACTGTTTCCGTTTTCCGCCATCCTTCGAATTTCTCCAACGGCAATACGCGCGACCGGCAAGGACGCCTGGTCAGCTGCGAACATGGGCAGCGGCGCGTCACGCGCACCGAGTACGACGGCAGCATCACGATCCTGGCCGATCGGCTCGAGGGCAAACGTCTCAATTCTCCCAACGATGTCGTGGTCAAATCCGACGATACTGTCTGGTTCACCGATCCGCCCTACGGCATCCTGAGCAACTATGAGGGCTACAAAGCACCCAGTGAGATCGGGGCCTGCAACGTCTACTGCCTTGATCCCAAGTCAGGTGCGCTGACGGTGGCAGCTGGCGACTTCGACAAGCCGAACGGCCTCGCCTTCTCCCCGGACGAGGGACGTCTCTACATCGCCGACAGCGGCCGTTCCCACGGCCGGGATAAACCGCACCATATCCGTTGCTTTGACGTGGGCGAAGACGGTCGGCTTTCGAATGTTTACATCTTTGCCGAGATCGATCCCGGCATCCCTGATGGTTTTCGGATCGATGTCGACGGCAACCTATGGGTGTCAGCTGGCGACGGCGTGCACTGCTTTGCGTCGGACGGCACGCTTCTTGGCAAGATTCTTGTCCCTGAGACTGTCGCCAATGTCTGCTTTGGCGGACCTCATCGAAATCGCCTGTTCATCGCCGCCAGCAGCTCGCTCTATGCCGTCTATCTCAACACAACAGGATTACAGTTCTGCTGAGCAAGGAAGATTCCATCCGCGCGGCGCCTGATCTCGTCAAGCAGCATGACCATCGGGCCCAGCGCCACCTAAGGGATGGTGGACGTGTCATTACGGTCGGCAGCAATGTCGCGATCCGTGCCGGTTCCGCCGGCGTCAGCGCCTACCAGATGAGCAAGGGTGCGGTCGCGGCTCTGGTTAAGGGCGTCGCGCATGATCTCGCGCCGCGCCGCGTTACGGTCAACAACATCCAGCCCGGCGCGATCGGGACGGACATGATCCCCGACCACGGGGCGGCTGCAGGTGGCACCATCCTCAAGCGCACCGGCACGCCCGAAGAGGTCGCCGGGCTCATCTCATACCTCGCCCGCGATGAAGCGGCCTTTGTAACCGGCACCGGCATCACGATGGACGGCGGTTACGTCCTTTGAACACTCGGGGCCGTGCTGGCGCGGTAGTTCCGAAACGCGTCAGCAGGGCTTCGATCAGATTACAGGAGCGCTGCATGGTCACTGTCACGCTAATCTTGCCGAGTGTGCCCAGCACGACGTAAATTTCGCGTTCTTCAGGTTCGTCACCTTCTTCTCACGTGTTGAGACGGAATTCTGATCCCTCTGGCCACGCAGGCTGAGCGACGTTTTTCGCGTTGGCTTGGCTGGTTTGCCGGTTGAAGAAAATGCCCGGCGAGCAGCATCTGGCCCACGTGTCCTAGCAGCGCGGGTGCGGCCAGGATTGTCCCGCGTATGTGGTTAGGCCTGGTGAATCGCTCCGGGCTGTTGCCGCTGGGTTACAGCCTACAACGGGAGGCGGTAGTAGGAGTATCCAGCGCTAGGTTCCTGGCTCTCTCTGGCGGGGGCATCTGGGAAACGGCGTAGTACGAGGAAATTGCCCGTCGACTTCGGTCGGCGGGCTTTTCATGTTCGATCAGTAGTGAAAATGAGCCGGAGCGTCTTCGTAGCGTCAGGGTGATATGGCCAGAAAACTGACGCTTGTGTCTCGTATCACACCGGGTAGTCATGGCGACACGTAGGCCAGACCGGCGAGGATCAGTGGTAGTAGATGCCGCCGTCGACGTTGAGCGACTGGCCGGTGACGAAGGCCGACAGATCCGAGGCGAAGAACAGCACCGGCCCGACGACATCTTCCGGTGCGCCGAGGCGCTTCAGCGCCGCGACATCTTCCCAATGGCGGATCGCCGCCTCGCTGCCGAGGTTGTTCTTGCCCATCTCGGTCAGGATGATGCCGGGGCAGATGGCATTGACGGTGACTCCGTCCATGCCGACTTCCTGCGCCAGCACGCGGGTGAGCGTGATCACCACCGATTTGGTCGCCGCGTAATGACCTTGCGTCGGCACACCCTGGCGGCCGGCGATCGATGCGATGTTGATCACCCTGCCCGATCTCCTGGCGCGCATATGCGGCAGCACGGCCTGGCACATCATCAGCACGCCCTTGGCATTGATGTCGAAATGCGCGTCCCAGCTGGTCTCGTCGAGGTCCTGGAGCAGGCTGGGCTTCAGGATGCCGGCATTGTTGACCAGCACGTCGATGCGGCCTGCCGCCGCAAGCAGCGCCTGCGCCATCGCCTCGATCTCGCGCTTCTTGCTGACATCCATCGTATAGACATAGGCCCTGCGGCCGGCGGCCTCGATCTCGGCCTTGGTCACGGCAAGCTCAGCCGCCTGCGACGGCAGGTCGGTGACGGCGACGTCGAAGCCCGCTTCAGCCAGCCCTTTCGCGAGAGCCCTGCCGATGCCCCGGCTGGCGCCGGTGACGAGAGCCGTCTTGCCCTTGGCTTCAGGAAGAATGGTCATGCTGCTTGCGCCTTTGATGTCTTGACCGGCAGCGAGTTCATCGCCGAGACCGTGTCGTCGAATGAAACGAGTTTGCCGTCGGAGCCGAGGCCCATGGCCACCTTGGCGGCGACGGCGGTTGCGAAGCGCGCCGACTGTCTGAGGTCCCAGCCCTTGATGATGCCGACGATGATCCCAGCGGTGAAGGAGTCACCGCAGCCCGTGGTGTCGAAGACCTCGACGTCGAAGGCCGGCAGGTGGAAATCCTCACCATGCTGCGGCGAGACATGGACGCCGTCAGCGCCGAGCGTGATGATGCAGTTCTTCACGCCCCTTGCCTTGAAGAAGGCGGCAACGCGGGCCGGGTCGCGGTCATGCGCCATCTCGCCGGCCTCGTCGATGCTGGGCACGAAATAGTCGATGTAAGGCAGGCACGGCTCGACCAGCTTCCACGTCTCCGGCGTCGCCTGGATGAGATCGAAAGTGGTGATGCGGCCGAGTTCCTTGGCCCGCTTCAGAAGCTTGACCGTCGGCTCGCCATCAAAGCGCTTCAGCAGGCCTGTACCGCCGACATGGACGATGGTGGCGTCAAGCGCGGCATCGAGATCGGCATCGGCGACCTCGAACAAGGTCGCGGTGCCCGGCACATGCAAGGCCGGTCGCTCGCCGTTCGGCCGCACCGGCAGTATGGTGGAAGAGGTCTGAACGCGGCCGTCGCGCCGGACAAGGCTCGTCTCCAACCCGTACTTGCCGAGCTTGGCGAGGAACCAGTCGCCCATGTCGTCGGTGCCAAGCGTCGTGACGGCGCGTGTCTTCATTCCGAGGATGGCGCAGTCCATGCCGGTGGCCCCGGCGGTGCCGGCGACCGTCATGCGGATCTCTTCGATGAAGTCGGCACGCCCGCCTTCGGGGATGCGCGACACCGGCCGGCCGAGAATGTCGAGGACGTAGAAGCCGATCGAGCTGACGTCGAATTGTGGCATGGGAGACGACCCTTTCGAACTCAATGCGAGGCGCGGCGCAGGCCGAAGCTTGCGGCCAGCACCAGGAAGACGAGCACGCCGATGCCGACCTGCTGCCAGTAAAAATTCCAGCCGACCAGCAGCAGCCCGTTCTTGACGATGGCAAGCAGCAGCACGCCGAGCAGCGTGCCGATCACCGAGGGCTTGCGCTCGCGGCTGAGCGTCGTGCCGATGAAGGTGGCGCCGATGGCGTCGAGCAGGAAGGCGTTGCCGGACAGCGGCACGTAGGACTTCACCGTCGCCGACAGCAGGATGCCGGTCACGCCGGCAAGCAGCGCGCACAGCACATGAACCATGGAAAGCTCGCGCGGCACGCGAATGCCGGAATACCAGGCCACACCGGGCTGCGCGCCCATCGCCTGCACATAGCGGCCGAAGACCGAACGGTGTAGGAGAACATGGACCGCAACGGCCACGACGACAAGCACGATCACCGGCGTCGGCACGCCGAACAAATCGGTGCGGGCAATGGCGTTGAACTGGTCAGCGGCATAGCCGCTTGTGAGATAGATCGGCTGGCCGCCGCTTGTGGCAAGCTGCTGCGTGCTCTGACCGATGAACAGCACGCCGAGCGTTGCAAGGAACGGGCTGATGTTCAGCCTGGTGATGAGGATGGCGTTGAGGATGCCGACGATCAGCGCCGCGCCCAATCCGCCGCCGACGCCGACCACGCCGCTATAGCCGGTGGCAAGCAGCATCACGAAGACCATGCTGGCCATGTCTACGGAGACGCCGACGGAGAGATCGATGCCACCCGACGAGATGACGATGGTCAGCCCCAGCGCCACGATCGCCAGCATGACGACATTGTTGACCAGCACGTTGAAGAGGTTCGCCGGCGTCAAGAAGGTCGGGCTCGCCACGGCGAAGAAGATGACGATCGCCGCGAAGGCAATAAGCACGCTGTATTTGGCGAGGAAGGCGCGCAGGTTCATCTTGGAGCTGTCATTGGCCGAGACGCTCATCGTGAACCCTCCGAACCGCGGGCAAAGGATGTGATGGCGACCACCAGCAGGATCAGCGCACCCTGCACGCCATTGACCCAGTAGCTGGAGACGTTGAGCAGCTGGAAGCCATTGGCGAGCAAGCCGATGAACAGCACGCTGAGCAGCGTGCCGCCCATGGTCGGCACGAAGCGGCGGGAAAAGACGGTGCCCAACAGTGCGGCCGCCAGCACCGACAGAAGCAGTTCGCCGGAACCGGGCGTGCTGGCTGACAGGCGCGAGACGGTGAGCACACTTGCCACCGCCGCGCAGAAGCCGCTCAGCACGTAGGTGAAGGAGACATAGAAGGGCACGCTGAGACCGGCCGCGTGCGCTGCTTCGGGATGGCCGCCGTCCGCGTAGAGCCGCAGCCCAAACGCCGTGCCATGGATGATGGCGATGATGATCGCAGAGAACACGATCAACGCCCAGGCGAGTGCTGAAATGCCGAGGAAGCTGCCTGAGACCAGAAAGCCGAGCAGCGGGGAGGATGCGCCGACAACCGTGTTCTGGGTGAGCGTAAGTTCCATGCCGGCCGCGACGTTCAGCACGGCAAGCGTCGCCAGCAGCGGCAGGATGCCAAGACCGACAACGGCAAGGGCGTTCAGCGCGCCAACCGCCATGCCGACGGCGATGGCCGCGAGCACGGACAGGAAGTCGCCATAGCCCATCGACAACAGCGTCGCGTAGACAGCCGCGCATAGCCCCATATTGGCGGCGATCGACAGGTCTATGCCGCCTTCGGTGACATCGGAGCCGCCGCCAATGATGACGGACGTCATGCCATAGGCGAGCACGCCCAGGATCGCCGACTGCTCGACGACATTGATGAGGTTGAAGGTCGAGGTGAAGCCCGGCGCGAAGACGACGAAATAGGCCATGATCGCGGCGAAGGCGGCAATCGCGCCGAGCCGCACGACGAGGGTGGCGAAGCGCCGGCCGGCACTTTTGCCGGTGGTGCGGGTTTCATCGGACGCGCCGGCCTCAGTGTGGAGAGTTGTCGCGCTCATGCCGCCATTCCATCAGCGTTCGAGCGGGCGCCTGAAGAGGCCGCGAGCAACGCGTCGCTGTTCATCGACGGGCCGGAGAAGGTGCCGGCAAGCCGACCGCGATAAACAACCAGCACCCTGTCGCAGACGCCGACCAGTTCGAGCAGGTCGGACGACAGAAGCAGGATCGCCGCGCCCTCGCCCGACAGCCGGTTCAACAGATTGTAGATCTCGACCTTGGCGCCGACATCGACGGCCACCGTCGGCTCGTCCAGAACATAGACACGCGACTGGCAGCTCAGCCACTTGGCGATCGCCACCTTTTGCTGGTTGCCGCCGGAGAGTTCGCGCACCAGCGCGTCGCGATGCGGCGTCTTGATCGACAATTCCTTGATCAGTCCGTCGACCGCCTGGTTCTCGCTGTTGCGGCTGACCATGCCGTTCTTCGAATAGCGGCGCAGGCTGGCCAGCGAAATATTCTCGCGTACCGACAGGCCAAGCGCCACGCCATGCGCGCGGCGATCCTCCGGCAGCATGGCGATGCCGTCGCGTACCGCCTTGACCGGCGTCGACAGCGCGAGTTGCTTGCCCTCGACCGTGATCGAGCCGCCGTCGGCGGTCTTGAGGCCGAACAGGCATTGTACGATCTCCTTGGCACCGGATCCGAGCAGGCCGGTGAGGCCGACGATCTCGCCGGCGCGAACATTGAAGCCGATGTTTTCGAAACCGCCGCCGAGGCGCAGATTGGCGACTTCGAGCACCGGCGCGCCCAACGTGACAGAACGCTTGGGAAACATCTCGCCGACATCGCGGGCGATCATCATCGAGATGATCGCATCGATCGATGTCTCGCGCGGGTCGACTGTGCCTACATCGGTGCCGTTGCGCATCACCGTGACACGGTCGCAGAGCTTTTCGATCTCCTGCATGTAGTGGGAAATGAAGACCACGGCGATACCGTCGTCGCGCAGCCGGCGCAGCACGTCGAACAGGCTGTCGACCTCGCGCTTCACCAAGGCCGCCGTCGGCTCGTCGAGCACCAGCACCGAGGCTTTTTGCGCCAGCGCCCGGGTGATCTGCACGACTTTCTGCTGTGCCGTGGTCAGGTCCTTGACCAGGGTTCCCGCCGGCAATTCCATGCCGAAGAACCGCTTCAACAGATCGGCCGCCTTGCGCTCCATGGCGCGGCGGCTGACGAACGGCCCGAAGCCGATTTCGTGGCCGAGGAACACCGCCTCGCCGACCGTCGCGGTCGGCACCAACAGCCTGTCCTGATGGATGAAATGCACACCGAGCTTTTCGACCGATGCCGGCGACAGCGAGGTCACGGTCTCGCCATTGATGACGATGGTGCCGCTGTCCGGCTTGATGATGCCGGCCAGCACCTTGATGATCGTCGACTTGCCGGCGCCGTTCTGGCCGACAAGCCCGAGGATCGAGCCGCGCGCAATCTGAAGGTTCGCGTTCTCCAGCGCACGCACCGGGCCGAACCGCTTCGATATGTCCGTCATCGATACAGCAATTTCACGCTTTGCTGTCTGCATGGCCGTCAATCCTGGTTGATGATGGCGGGCAGCCCCAAAGGCTTGGCTGCCCGCCGTTACGCTCAGCCTATTTAACGCCAGCCTTCTCGGCCGCGTCGAGGAAGGGTTTTCCCTTTTCGGCGGCATTTTCCTTGTTGATCAGCACCGCGGGCACGAAGGTGAAGGGCGCCACCTTCTGGCCGGCAAGATATCTGGCGGCATTGTCAACCGAAGTCTTGCCGATTTCATAGGGCTGCTGCGCTGCCACGGCACCGGCGGACGACTTCGAATCCATCACCATCTTGATGACTTCCGGGCTGCCGTCGATGCCGTAGGTCTTGACCTCGTTGCGGCCGGCCGCCTCGACCGCCTGCGTGGCGCCGATCTGCGGCACGTCCCAGCAGGCCCACACTGCGCCGATCGAACCCTTCTCGGGCGACTTGGTCAGCATGTCGGTGACGTTGGAATAGGCGCTCTGCACGGTGTTCGGGATGACGTCGCGTAGTTCCGGTTCGACGATCTTCACGTCGGGGAACGAGGTCAGCACATATTTCAGCTGGTCGTAGCGGATCTTGCAGACCGGCACGCTGTAGAAGCCGTTGAAGACCAGCACATTGCCCTTGCCGCCCATGTCGGCGACCATCTGTAGCGCGATCTCGGCGCCGATATTGTAGTTGTTGGAGGTGGTGTTGTTGATGGCGTGCGGTGTCGCGGTGTCGACGGTGAACAGCGGGATGCCGGCATCGCGGATCTTCTGCAGCCACGGGTTCAGCACTTCGAGATTGCCGAGCTGCTCGATGATGACGTCTGGCTTCTGCGCGATCAACGTCTGCAGCTGCGCGATCTGCTGCTGGTCCTTGCGGCCGGCGTCGAGCGCGATCACTTCGCCGCCCAGTTCCTTGACGCGGTCCTGGATGCCCTTGAACGCCATCAGGTCCCAATAGTGATCGGTGCCGATGGCGGAAACGCCGATGCGCTTGCCCTTCAGCGACAGTTCCTCGGCACTCGCGCTCGATATGGCAGCCAGGCTGCAAGCCGCCGCCAACCCCAAAGCGAGCGCCTTGACGAGGCCTTTCATGGATCCGGTCATTTCATTCCTCCCTTGTTGATCGCTCCGGGCCTTCCCGGAGGATTCTGCCAGATGACTGCGGCTCAGGCAGCAGCCTCCTTGTCGCGCAGGCCATAGCTGGCCATGCGCTTGATGACGTTTTCGATCTCTTCCTCGGACAGGATCGGCGGCTCGCCGATCTGCAGGGCGCCGTGATACTGGCGCGCCAGCGTTTCCACCTCGACCGCCAGCCACATCGCCTGGCTGAGGCTGGAACCGACCGCGATCATGCCGTGCTGTGCGAGCAGGCAGGCCTTGCGGTCGCGCAGCGCCTCCACCGCATGCGCCGAGAGCTCCGCCGTGCCGAAGGTGGCGTAAGGAGCGCAGCGAATGTCACTGCCGCCGGCAACCGCCACCATGTAATGGATCGCCGGTATCTTCCTGCCCATGATGGCGATGGTCGTGCAGTAGGTCGGATGCGCGTGGACGACCGCGTTGACCTCGGGCCGCGCCTTCATGATGTCGAGATGGAAACGCCACTCGCTTGACGGCGGCAGGCGCCCGTCGACCTCACCGTCCCAGGCCATGAAGACGATGTCCTCGGGCACCAACGTCTCGTAAGGCGTGCTGGTCGGCGAGATCAGCATGCCTTCGCCATGGCGCCTGCTGACATTGCCTGACGTCCCCTGGTTGATGCCCAGCGCGTTCATCTCCAGGCAGGCGTCGATGATTGCCTGGCGTGCCTCTAGGTCCGAAACGGTCATGCGATATTCCAATCCTTGCTCGGCCCTCACCAGGCCGTGTAGCCGCCATCGATCGACAGGATCGCGCCGGTGACGTAGCTCGACGCCGGCGAGGCGAGAAACAGGATCGCCGAAGCGATCTCGTGCGGCTCGCCGAGCCGTCCCATCGGCGTCATGTCGATCCAGGTGTTGAAGAGTTCGGGCCGCTCGCGCATTTTCAACGTCATCTCGGTGCCGACATAGCCGGGCGCGAGCGCGTTGACGCGAACGCCTGACTTCGCCCATTCGACGGCGAGCGCCTTGGTCATCATGTGCACGGCGCCCTTGCTCACCATGTAGGACGGCGCGGTCTGCGGACGGTTGATGACCAGGCCCGACATCGAGCCGAGATTGACGATCGAGCCCTTCTTGCGGGCGACCATGGACCGGCCGAAAGCGCGCGAGGCCCAGTAGACGCCGTTGACGTTGACATCCATCACCAGGCGCCATTCCTCGTCTGATGTGTCGAGCGCGGTGTTTAGGCGAGCGATGCCGGCGCTGTTGACCAGTATGTCGACCTGGCCGAAATCGCTGACGATCTTGGCGGCCTTCGCCTCGACGGCACGCGGATCGGTGACGTCGAGCACGCGGCCATCGACGCTTCCAACACCGGCCTTCTTAAGCGCCTCGGCGGCTACATCCAGGCCCTGCGTATTCACGTCGAGCAGGACGATGCGCGCACCGCAGGTGCCGAGCGCCTTGGCGGCCTCTAGACCGATGCCGCTGGCACCGCCGGTGACGACGGCAACCTCGTCCGTCAGGTCGAATTGCGACCGGTAGTCCATGCAAATCCTCCATCAGGATCAGGCTTGGCGCGGGCAAAATCTTCCCCTCGCCGCCGAAGCGGCGTCGCAAGCCAGCCGGTCCTGATAATGCCTGGGTCAGGCTCCTCCCGGCCCCATAACGAGGACGTTACAGAAGCTTCCCTGGTCCGTCAATCTGGTTATAACCAGAAAACGGAATCTTTTTTGTGCTGTGAATACTCAGGTGCGATCGACACCGTTCACCGTCGCGGACGGTTGCTCGACCGCCATGTGGATGCGGGCGACGGAGGAGTTGTAGAAGGCCTCGTAATATTCGAGCGCCGCACCGTCCGCGTCATAGGCGATCGACTCGATTTCGATCAGCGGCGTGTTGGCGGCAACGCCCATCTGCTCGGCCTCTTCCTTAGTAGGCAACGCCGCGCGCAGCCAGCGATCGGCGCGCTTCACCGTCAGGCCGAACACCGCGCGGATGGTGCCGAAAATCGACTGGTTTTCCGACAGGATGTTTTCGAGACCGGGCACCCGGTGCCCTGGCAGGCTGATGCGCGTCATGGTAATCGGCGCGCCGTCGGTCATGTAGACGCGGCTGATGCGGACCACGCTGCCATTGGCAGGAATGCCGAAGACTTTGGACTCCTTCTCGTTCGGCGGGCAGCGGTAGATTTCGAGCGTGCGCGTCGAGACCTTGTGGCCTTTCGCCGTCAGGTCGTCGAACACGCCGAGATTGGCGGTCATGAAGTCGACATGCTCGCGCGGTGCCGCGACGAACATGCCCTTGCGGGGCATCTTGATGATGCGGCCTTCGCTGGACAGCGAGCCGATCGCGGCGCGCACGACCGGGCGCGAGACGCCAAAGAAGTCGCACAGCGCCTGCTCGGAAGGGATGCGCGAATTGGCCGCCAGCAGGCCGGTGTTTATGGCTTCCTCGACCTGGTTACGCAATTGCACCCAGAGCGGTGCGGCCTCGTCGCGATTGAGCTCGACCTTGGAGCCGATCGAGCGGAACGCCTCGGCGGCTGCGGCATCTTCCTGGTCGTAGCGAGGACGCCCACGCATTCTGGTCGTTTGTTCCATTCAGCCCGCCGCAAATCATTTTGCCGCGACTCAGAGAGCGGCAGCGTCCTCCCTAGCGGAGGCCGCCGGCCATATTCACGCTCTCCGGCAAGTTTCGCAACCACAGCATGGCCACGGCCCCGAGAAGCGGGCCGGGAACGAGCAGCAGGAAGGCCCAGCGCCAGCCGCCGATGAAGTCGGCAAAGCGCGGCGTCAGCCAGATGGCGAGGACCGTCAGCGCGAAACCGGCGCCGAGTTGCACCGACAGTGCCGTGCCGACGAAACGGCGGTCGGCGAGTTCGGTGACGGCAGCGGAAAACTGCGCGGAATCGCCGACCACCGAAATGCCCCAGACGATGGCGACCAGCATGAACAGCCAAAGCGGCCCCATGAACAGGAAGCCCATGAGCAGTGCGCAGCTTCCCGAGACGATCATCATGCCGGCGGTGGTCGCCGTGCGGCCGATGCGGTCCGAAAGATAGCCGCCGAGCAGGCAGCCGAGGATGCCGGAGGCGACGACGAAGAAGGTCGACAGCGAGGCGGTAGCGGTCGTTCCGATCGCCTGCGCTTCGAAAGCGGCGCGCGTGTATGCAAGCAGCCACGCCCACATGGCGTAGAGCTCCCACATGTGGCCGAGATAGCCGAGATTGGCCAGCAGCAGCGGCTTTTCGCGAAACACCTGGCCGATGCGCGACGGCTCGAACACCGCTTTGCCGAAGGGATAGGGCCCTTCCCTGGCAAACAGCAGGAACAGCAGCGCGCCGATGGCCGTCGCCAGGCTGGCGGCGGCAACCACCGGCCGCCAGTCGAGCGCGCTCAAGGCGGCACGGAAGAGATGCGGCAGCGCCGAGCCAACCGTCAGCGCGCCAATGACCGCGCCAAGCGCCAGCCCCCTGTCGCGCGTGAACCAGGTTGCGACCAGCTTCAGGGCCGGCGGATAGACGCCGGCAAGTGCCGCGCCGGTGACGATGCGCGCGGCAATGGCGCCGCCCGCATCGGGATGAAACAGCAAGCTGGCATTGGCGAGCGCGGCGACCAATGCTGCGGCCGCCATCAGACGGCTGAGCCGCACCAGGTCGGGAAGGTTGACCAGGCTCGCCACCAGCGCGCCGATCACGAAGCCGACCTGGACACCGTTGGTCAGCCACGCCTCGGCGCCAGAGCTAAGAGCCAGTTCCTGCTTCAACTCCGGCAGGATGGCGGTTGCCGAAAACCAGGTGGTCAGCGACAGGACGACAGCCAGGCAAAGCAGCGACAGCACACGCCAGCGTTCGCTGTCGGCGGCCACGCCAGGACGGCTGTCGTCCATCGCGCTCATGCGCCTTGCAGCGGCACGGTGAACACCGTCGCGGTGCCGGTGAGACAAAGCTCGCCCTGGCCGTTGCGCACGGATGTCTCGATCTTGCAGATCGGCTTGTCGGGGCGCACCTCCTTGACCTCGACGCGTCCGGTGATCTCCTCGTCGACGCCGACCGCCTTGACGAACTTCCAGGCGACTTCGAGGAACACGGTGCCGGGTCCCGGCAGGTCTTCGGCGACCAGCGCGTTGAGGATGCCTGAGGTGACGCCGCCCTGGACGATCAGCTTGCCGAACACCGATCTCTCGGCGAGCGCGCGGTCATAGTGCAGCGGATTGCGGTCGCCGGTGATGTCGGTGAACGCTTCGATGTCGCTGGCGCGCGTGCGCCGCGTGCGTTCGGCGAAGGCGCCGACTTGCGGGCGGCCTTTCACCACGCCTGCCCAGCCGTCTTTCGTCTCGGTGCTCATTGCGGCTTCCTCCTCTGTTGCGGTTTCGACTGGTTTGAAGGCTGGCAGGACGCGGCCGCCGATCGCCGTCGGCGCTAGCTGCAACGCGTCCCCTGCCCTGGGCGGCTGTGCGCCAGGCAGGATGAAGCTCAGCATGGTCGGACCCTCGGCCAGTTCGACCAGCCCGACCACGTAAGGTGCCGCCGGCAACCAGCCGGCATGGCCCGGCTTGTGCACTTGCGAAAAGGATTTCAGCCTGCCCTTGCCCGACACCTCTTTCCAGACAAGGCGCTTGCCCCAGCAATGCGGGCAGATCGGGCGTGGATAGAACACGGCCTTGCCGCAGTCCTCGCAGTGCTGGATTTTCAGCCGCCCTTGCGCCGCCGCATCCCAGAATGGCTGGGTCAGCGCGGTGCTCGTCGGGGCCGGGGTCTTCAAGGCGTTGAAATCGATGGGCATCAGCCGGCTCCCAGCACGAGCGCGGTCGCCTCGCTCATCGTCGCGCCATTGCCGGTGACAAGCGCGAGGCCGGCCTTGCCAATCTGGCGTTCGCCAGCATCGCCGCGCAGCTGCCGCACCGCTTCGACGACATGGGTCATGCCGCCGGCAAGATCCGGCTGGCCGAAGCCGAGCTGGCCGCCATGGGTGTTGAGCGGCTTGTCGCCCCGGTGAGAGAGATCGTGGTCACGCAGCCATGCGCCGAACGCGCCCGCCGCGCAGAGCCCGGCATCCTCGATCGTCGTGGCGACCATGATCGTGTAGCAGTCGTAGAGCGACAGAAGATCCATCTCCTTGACGCCGGTTCCGGACTGCGCGAAGGCCCGCGCCATGGCGCTCTTCAGCGGACCGGAGGTCAGGCTGGGCGCCTGGCTGACCGCGCGATGCGTGACCTTCTCGCCGGCGCCGAGCAGATGCACAGGTCTTCTGGGCAGCGAGCGCGCACGTTCGGCCGAGGTGACGATCACCGCCTCGCCGCCGGCAACCGGCATGACGATTTCGTAGAGATGCAATGGCGAGGCGATCATCGGCGAAGCCAGCACGGCGTCCGCATCCGCCGGTTTGCCGAAGAAGATTGCGTCCGGGTTGAGCTGTGCGTTGGCCCGCGCCGCCGCGGCGATCAGCGCGAAATCCCTGGCTGTCGAGCCATGCTGCGCCATATGGGCCTGCATCAGCAGCGCGTAGGAGATGTTGGCGCCCGAGGCGCCGAACGGCACGTCGAACTCGCGGATCGGATTGCGGTTGGGCGAGCGCGGTGCTGCCTCCTCGCGATTGTTGGCGAGCACGCACAGCACCGTCTCGCACATGCCGGCCTCGATGGCCGCCGCCGCGCGCCAGACCATCCCCGCACCCGAAGCGCCGCCGAGGTCGACGACATTGGCCATGGTCGGCGCCAGACCGAGATACTCGGCAATCGTTGCCGGGACATGTTGCGGCGTCTCGCCGACCTGCGGCCCGACCAGAAGCCCGTCGATCGCGCTCGGCTCCAGCCCGGCATCGAACACCGCCAGGCGCGAGACCTCCGCGATCATCTCCAGCGTCGTCACGCCGCTGGTCAGGCGCTGCGGCTTCAATTCGCCGATGCCGACGATCGCTCCCCTGGCCCGGCTCATGCCGCCTTGCTCCTATCGAGCGCGCGGTATTCCTCGAGGCATGCAGGATTGGCAAGCGAAGCCATGTTCTTCACCGGCTTGCCCTCGAGCGTCGTTCGCGCCGCACCTTCCACCCTCTTGCCGTTGAGCGTGTAGGGCACGGCCCGCACCGCGTGAATGCGATGCGGCACGTGGCGCGGCGATGCGCCTTCACGAATGGCGCGGCGGATCTGCGCGGCGAACTCAGGCGTCAGCTCAAAACCGTCGTTGAGCTTGACGCAAAGCACGATCTCCTCGTCGCCTTCGACCGGCGCGCCGAACACCAGGCAATCCTCGATCTCGGCAAAGTTTTCGCAGGCGGCGTAGATTTCGGCCGTGCCGATGCGCACGCCGCCGGGCTTCAACGTCGTGTCCGATCGACCATGGATGATCCCCGAGCCATGCGGGGTCATCTCCGCGACATCGCCATGCGTCCAGATTTCCCGGCGTGCCGCGAAATAGGTGGCGTGGTAGCGCGCGTCGCCGTCCTTTCCCCAGAATGTCAGCGGCATGGACGGGAACGGTTCGGTGCAGACCAGGTCCCCCTGCCTGCCTATGACCGGCGCATTGCGCTCGTCCATGACAACCACCGCGAGGCCCAGCCCCTTCACTGTCAGTTCGCCACGGCGAACCGGATGGATCGGCGAACCGAGCAGGAAACAGCCGATGATCTCGGTGCCGCCCGAGATCGAGGCAAAGATCATATCCTGCTTCACATGCGCGTAGACCCAGTCGAACTGGCTGGGCGAGACCGGCGCACCGGCCGAGAGCAGGGAGCGCAGCGAGGACAGGTCGTGCAGACGTCCCGGCGCGTAGCCTTCGGCGGCCAGCGTCGCCAGATATTTCGGGCTGGTGCCGAAATGCGTGACGCTTGCACGCTGCGCCATTGTCCACAGCGGACTGGGGTCGAGGCCATCAGCGGTCTTCAGGATCGGCGCGCCGTCATAGAGCAAAACAGCCGCGTCGCAGGCGAGGCCCGAGATCAGCCAATGATACATCATCCAGGCCGTGTTGGTGTACCAGCTCATGACGTCGCCGGGGCGGACATCGCCATGCAGCAGATGCTCCTTCAGATGCTGGAGCAGCACGCCGCCGGCGCGGTGGACGATCGCCTTGGGCGCACCCGTGGTACCCGAGGTGTAAAGCACATAGGCCGGATGATCGAAGGGCACGCGTTCGAAGGCCAACGGAGCGTGTGCGCCGAAATCCTCGAAAGCAACAGCCGCCGGCATGGCGGGCTTATCGTCGCCGGTCAGCACCAGCGTGGTCACCGTCGGCATCGCCGCGACGATCTCAGTTAGCCTGCCGGAGATGTCGTGCTCCTTGCCCGCATAGCGGTAGCGCGGTGCTGCGAACAACACCTTGACGCCGATCTGGCCGAGCCGGTCGACGATCGCCGCGGCGCCGAAATCGGGCGAGCAGGACGACCAGACAGCGCCGATCGAAAGCGTCGCCAGAAGCGCCACCAGGCCTTCGACCCGGTTGGGCAGGATGCCACCGACGCTGTCGCCGCTGACCACGCCGGCCGCGCGCAGGCCTTGCGCGGTGCTGGCGACGAGCCGACGCAACTCGCCAAGGGTGAAGGTGCGGAAATGACCGCTCTCGTCGGCCTCGATGACCGCGACCCGATCATCGTCGCCCCGCAGCAGGTTTTCCGCGAGATTGAGCGATGCGTCCGGGAAAAACCGACTCTGCGTCATCGGCGCCTGATCATCGCGCAGGAAAGATCGCGCGCCGGGATTGCCGATCACGCCGGCAAAGTCCCACACCTCCCGCCAGAACGCACCGGGATCACTGATCGACCAGCGATGCAGCGTCTCGTAGTCGCGCGGGTTGAAGCCGTTGGCCAGGCAAAAGCGCGCAAGGTTGGACGATTGGAACGCGGCTGGCGCCGGCGCCCAAAGCACGGATGACATGGATTTCCTCCCGGAATGCAGGCCGGCACGAAGCCGTCATCTTGTCTGCATGTTGCTTTCAGATTATTGGTTATAACCAGAATGTCAAGCGGCGAGCACAGCCTGTGTGCCGCGGAGGTGGAGGACGGGAAATTGCAGGATGCGGTGTATATCGTCGCGGCCAAACGCACGCCGATCGGCAAGCTCAACGGCGCGCTCGCCAGCCTCTCGGCGGCGGAACTGGGCGGGCAGCTCATTCAAGCGATGCTCGCCGAAACCGGGCTTGCGCCCGATGCCGTCAGCGAGGTGATCATGGGCCAGGTGCTGACCGGTGGCGCCGGGCAGAACCCGGCAAGGCAGGCATCGCTCAGGGGCGGCCTGCCGGTCAGCGTGCCGGCGATGACGGTCAACAAGGTGTGCGGCGCCGGACAGAAGTCGATCCATCTTGCCGCGCAGGCCATACGCTGCGGCGACGCCGATTGCGTGATCGCCGGCGGACAGGACTCGATGACGTCGGCGCCGCATTTCATGTCAGGCATTCGCGGCGGCGTGCGCATGGGCGACCGGGTCGTCAAGGATTCGATCATCACTGACGGGCTGTGGGACGCCTTCCATCAGGTTCATATGGGCGTCACGGTCGAGTCCCTGGCGCAGCGCTACCAGATCACGCGTGACGAGCAGGACGGTTTCGCGTTGCGCTCGCAGGAGAAAGCCGAGGCCGCCATCCGTTCCGGAAGGTTCGGTGACGAGATCGTCCCTGTCTCGATAAAGACCAGGCAGGGCGATGTCATCGTCGGCCGCGACGAACATCCAAACCCCGCGACCACCCTCGAAGGACTTGGTCGACTAAAGCCGGTCTTCGATCCGGCGGGGACAATCACGGCCGGCAACGCCTCAGGCCTCAACGACGGTGCGGCAGCCGTACTTGTGATGTCGGAAACACGGATGAACGAACTCGGGCTAAAGCCCCTCGCCCGCATCGCGTCCTATGCTTCGGCGGGGGTCGAGCCGATGGACATGGGGTTGGGGCCGGTCGCGGCCTCACACCTTGCGCTGGAGAAGGCCGGCTGGCAGGCATACGAGCTCGACGTCATGGAGATCAATGAGGCCTTTGCCGCGCAGGCCATCGCGGTCAACCGCGAGATGGGCTGGAACGAGGAGATCATCAACATCAGCGGTGGCGCCATCGCGCTCGGCCATCCGCTGGCCGGATCCGGCTGCCGCATCGTGGTGACGCTGCTCCACGAGATGACGAGGCGCAACGCCCGCAAAGGCCTGGCCTCACTCTGCATCGGCGGCGGCCAGGGCGTGGCGATCTGCCTCGAACGATGAAGCTGAACCTCTGCGCAGTTTTAGTCTGAGACGAAACGGGCATGGTCTTGGCCACGCCGCCTATTAATTTCATGATCCGACGAACGGCAGCTTTGGTCAACGGCAAGGCTCAACTCTACGACCGACTTGCGCCGCAAAGTAGACCTGTCTTTGTGCACGCCGTTCTACGCTGTAGCCCTCTCCCCTTTCGAAGCGTCTTTATTTCATAGGGGATGTAGGCGCAGATCGAGTATGCTGTGCTCTCCAATGACACCGAGCTCGCCGACGGTCGTGTCGAAGGTACTAGCTACTCTGACCCGCCGCACCCACCGGTCGCTGAGATCGACGGAGATCTTGTTGACGTTGTCGTTCAATCCGGCGTCACGGGGGTTCCGGTACGCCCAGCTATTGTCCCGACACGAGCGCCTCCGTCTCATCGGCGACGTTCGTGCCGGCCGAGCCAGATTTCCTTTCGAACAAAAGCTTAGACGTTCAAGCAACTGGATCGAAAGCCGCGGGAAAGGCAATTCTTTACGATACGTTAACCGCGTCGACACTTTGGCACGGATTTCCGTAACGGAAGCCAAAAACCAGGTGCATTGGTCGCCAATCCGTTTTAGTTTACATTCTATAAATGCGTTATTCGGCGAAGTTGAATTTGAATTAGCCACACTTTTTGTGGCCGATCCTCGCTGTAGCGACCCAATACAAAATTGAACTTGCAAAGATATTGCCTGTAAAGAGCGATGAGGCCGCCGCTCCGGTGGCCGGGGGGCTTTCGTGCATTTTCTTTTGCTCGTCTTGCTGAAGAAACACGTCTTCAATCCAGCGATCGCCCTGGCAGCGCTTCTTGTCTGCGGCGGAGGAACTAACCTTGCCGCAGCTCAGCAAATGTGCGGCCAGGCGCTGTCACAGTGCGACCTGCAGACCGACTCCGCATGCCTCGAACGCACTTATGCGTGCGGCGAATATGATACCGTTATCCAGTCGCTCTTCGTCGAGCGGTTCGAACCGACGCCCGACCAGAAATACTTCGTCGGTGCATCGTTTTACGGCCGCCACATCCGCGAGCGCGCCGCCGGCGTGCAGTGCGAGATGGTGAAGTTCGCGCGCGAATACCTGACCGACTACCTGTCCGGCGTTGAGGCCGAGTTCACCACCAGCGGCTCGTTCGGCACGATGCGCCAGATGGATCAAATCTATCATGCCGCGCAGATGCTGACCGACCTCGGCGACGTCACCGGCTGCCCGGAATCGGCGCTGACACGCGCCACGGTCGAGGACATCGCCCGTAGCGAGGCCGTACGCTATGCACGCTCGGTGTTCCTGCAGCCGCCGCCGGAAGCTCGTTCGTCGTTCGACACGCTGCAATTGGCGCTGAGAAGCTTCGTCAGTCGGGCGTCCGACCTCGAAACGGGGATCGCCCTGCGCCGCGTCGAAATCAAGTCGGCCGAAACGCATCTGAAGGCGATCCGCGCCATTTTCGCTGAGATCTTCGGACCGGTGACCGGGGCGGGCGCGACGCTGGTCGCCAACACCTCGATTCTCGACGGCCTGGCCGCGAATACGACGCAGATGCTGCGCTCGGTCGAAGTCTCGGAGGGAGAATTCAAGCGGGCGCTCGGCAACGTCACGCCAGAGCAATACGCCAATCTCAATCGCAACACGGTCGCCAGCGCGGAAGATTTTCTCAAGGTCTCCGCCTTCCACATCAACATGATCGGAGTGCTGCTGCCCACCGATCCGGCAAAGCCCTTCTGGCGGCTGGACGCCGAGGTTCATGCCGACAACGCGGCCCAAGGGGCATTCAACGATCTCGCCAAGATAAAGGCAGACTGGAAGGCGCACGGTGCCGCGACCGGGATCTGCGCCCAGGCTGGCGCGGCAGACAGGGTGTGGTACTGCCGATGACAAGCCTCCGAGACATCGCGTTGTCTCTGATCGTCAGTTGCGTCCTGGCCGACGCGGCCAGCGCCGCATCGATCCTGGAGCGCGCCTACACTTCCGAGAAACTCGACGGCTTCTGGAACGCGACGCTCTCGAACGCAACGCCCGAGACGAGCCGGTTCAACCTGCTCGCCCCCGGTCCCGCCGCCGTCGAACCGAGCCACGAGGCAACGCAGCCCGATTTCGGCCTGCCCTTCGCCGGCGAGGTGATCGGCGAGGCGTCGGGCTCCTCCGGCGGCAGCCGCAGCGTCGGCTTTCCGATCATCCCGCTTTCGGCCGACGACGCCTCGGTGCTGATGCGACGGCTCGCGTGGTCGGAGATCTACCTAAGCCGCTACCGCTTCTTCGCCCCAATCTCGACCGATAGCGCCGAAGAGCTCGCCGCGCTCGTCGGCCGACAATACGCCGCCGCCGTAGAGGCCTATCTGATTACCGGGCGGCTTTACTTCTCCGGGGCCGACCTGCCGGAGAAATGCCGACACCTGACGCGGATGAACGAGATCAATGCTGGACCTTTGTCGGGCGCCAGCATGGATGCGCTGCCCGCGGCATGGCGTCCGCTGTTCCCGATCGTCGAGGCAGTGCGTGCTCGGCTCGGCTCGGACGCGCTGGCGAAACTGGTCTGTTCGGTCAGGCCGGTACGCGGCCGGGCCGAAACGACCGGCCTGATCGAGACGCGGGTGCGCGCGCAAATCGTCAAGGCGGTCAGGACGAAGGTCGACGACACGCTCAACCTGATGAACGCCGCTTCGACCGAATACCAGTCGCTGGTCAACGAGATGGACGTGTCGATCAAGTCGGCCGAGGTGATGGAGCTGGAGCGTGTGCTTGGCAACGCGCAGGCTAACATGGTCCTCGTCAAGGAGGATCAGCTGAAGGCAGCCGAGACGATCGCCGCGCTGCAGGCCGTCGACCTCTCCAGCCTCAACCAGCCGGAATCGCTGAAGGAGTTCGAAGACGGCAAGGCACGGATGACGCAGATCGTCGGGCAGATAGAAAGCGTCATGACGGCTCTGTCCGGGCTCGCGCATGTCGTCGACGATCCGGCGATCACCGCCGAGCTTTCTTCCTGCGCAGGACTGGCGGGAGCGTATTCGAGGCTGGATCTCACGCTCGACACCGGTGCTCTGACCGCGAGGATCAACGGCCCCTACGAGGACTGCATCAACCATGCCCGGGCGGTGGTCGGGCGGTTCCAGAATCCATCGCTTTCCAAGGCGCAGATGGCCGAGCTTGCACGGCACGTGCGCCAGATTTCCGAGGTCTTTCTGTCGACGGGGCAACCATGAGACGGTTCTTCCTGCTTTGCGGACTGGTCGTCAGCATCGTTTTCGGCGCGGCAGGAATGGCGCGCGCGCAGGACTGCATGGCGCTCGATGTCGACGCGGCGGCCGGCCATGCCGGCGAGCTGACGACGCTGCTCAAGATCGCCAATTTCCGCGCCGACGTGAAATACATGGGTGAAGTCGCCACCGAGCTCGAACAGTTCCTGACGACCTGCGGCGACGAGGCGACCGGACGGCTGGCGATCGTGTGCGATTTCGACTGCCACCTGCAACTTGGACGCTATCGCCTGTTCCTCGCCGCCGACATGCCCTTCCTGTCGTCGGCAAGCGGCGTCAGCCGCAACGATACGCCCGTTTCGCCGCAATCGGCGCAGGAATTCGGCCGGCAAGGCATTGAGATCGTCGACCGAGGTCTTCGCATTCTCGCCCGACAACAAGGCGGTGACCAGGGCACCGCGGCGGGAGAAGATGCAAGTTACCGCACCTTCGTGCGGCAGCTGACGGCGCTGTCCTCGCTGAAGATCCAGCTGCTGATGAACACCGGGGACGTCTGGTACCAGACCGTCTCGGAAGCACGCGTCAAGGCGCTCGACTTCCTGGTCAACGATACGCTTGGCGCCGTCGGAGGCGCTGGCCTCGACAGCCAACCCAACCTCTCCAAGGCCTACACCAACTACGAGGCCGCGATGTGGGTGCTGGTCGAGACGCAGATGGATATTCCGGGCGAGTCCACCTACGACGACCTGCGCGCCGACCTGCTGCTGCAGCAGAGCGACCTCGATGCGCGCATGGACAGCGTGCGCAAGGGCTTCCTGTTCCTCAACATCGACCCGATGCAGTTCACGACGATTCCGTTCGAGGAACTGCAGCAGGCCCTGGCCGAGAGCGAGCAGCGGTTGACCGAGGTCGAGCGCAATGTCGAGGCGCTGGTTGAGCGGTGGTACGCCAACAAGGAAGGCGAAGCGACCCGCGCGCTCGACGAGGAGCGGACGATCCGCAGCCAGGAAGTCAACCTTATCGCCCACAAGATCGGCAAGCTGGAGCACGAGGCACAGACCTTCGCCACCACCGTCCAGCAAGAGATCAACGCGGTCGACGCCGAGAAGGACACGTTCGGCTATCGCCAGCAGATCAGATCGCTGGAAATCGAGCTCGGCACCAAGATCGCCGAGTTCGAAAACCAGCGCCGCCAGATCAATGACAGGCAGGAACTCGACCTGATCGTCCTCTCAAAGGAGGCCGAAGTCGAACGGCGCAACGAACTGCGCTGGCTGCTGAACTGGGAAATGACGCAGATGAACCTCGATCTGCAGATTTCGTCGCTCGAAAGCCAGATCACCGAATATGCCCGCCAGACCGAGCGCAACGCCAACCAGCTCGAACAGGCGGTTCGCCAGCGGCAGATCCTTCAAACGCAGATCACCAACAACCAGGGCGCGATCGCCCGCGCCAACGACACAATCACCGAACTGCAACTGCGCCAGACCGACCTCTATCAGCGCCGCCGGGCCGTCGACCGAGAGCAGCTTTGCGGCATCGAGAATCAGCTCGCCCTGATCGGAGATACAGCCGACCATCCGTTCACGCCGCTGCTCGCGGGCGAACAGCCATGCCAGACCGTGACGCCGGCCTTCACGCGCAACCAATACGTTGCCCAGATGTGCGGCCCGGACGGTCAGTCGGGCCTCCGGGCCCAGCTCTTGAACTCGCAGACACAAGCGAAAGCGTTCCTGATGAAGTGCGTCATCGGCAGTGCCGACTTCGCCGATGTCGAGCCGCTGATCGCCGACCAGCAGATGATCACGTCGAACATCTCCCTGCCGCAGGAACTTGCAAACGTCGATTGCGGTTCTTTTTCCCAGACGGAAACGGACTTCGCCAAGAAACTCTACGAAGCCGAGCGAGACCTCTACGCGAAGAGGAAGGCGGACCTTGAGGAGGCGCGCGACCAGGTCGACGGCCAGTTGTCGGAAGTGATCGCCTGGTTCCTGGCGTTCAACGGCACCACACAGGCCGCGCAGGTCATCCTGACTTCGGTGCAAGGTGCATATTCGATCGGCGCCGCGGTACCCGAAATCATCACCTGCGCCTGCGGTTTGGGCAGCGGGGTCGCGACTGTGGTGGACGTCGCCAAACCGATCAGGGCGGCGTTGGAGGCGGCCCAATCCATCCTGTCGACGATCATTAACACCGGCCAGATCACTCAGGCGAACATAAATGAAATCAATGCGCTGAAGCAGCGTCTCACGCAGCTCCGCCAGGCGATCGGGCAACTCGATCTCGACAAGGCGCTCAAGGCAAGGGCGCTGGTCGACACGCACTTCCAACTGGCCGGCCGGTTGGCGCAAGGGGCACAGGACATCAAGGAATTGGCGCTACAGGGCTCGATGGCGGCGGTCGACTGCCAGAGCCAGGATCTCAGCATCGACGAGCAGGTGGCGCGGCTCAAGTCCGACCACGAACGCATCCTCGCCGGGCTCGATCTTCAGGCGCGCGAGAACGACTTGCTGAGTTTCCAGATTACCGACCAACAGCGCACGATCGACCGGCTGACCAACGAGATCGCGATCCTCAATCTCGAACTCGACAAGCTGTCCCTGTCGGAAGCCCAGCTCAACCAGGACAACGCACGTGTCGCCGAACTGGTCGCGGCAACCAACAGCCGCATCGACCGCGTCCGCGCCGCGCAGACGACCGTGACAGGCCTCGCCGAGGAATCAAACGCCTCGACCAACCTGATCAATGAACTGCGCGACCGGCAGAAGGACAAAATGCTGGCGCTGAACGATGCCGAACTCGCCTTCGTCGAGCAGCGCATCACGCAGTCGCGCGGCAACACCGAGGAACTCGTCGCGGGTCTGAACCAGGCAAAGGATCTCGGTCTCAAGAGCCGCGCGCTGCAGGACAGCATCCTGAAATTCCAGAGCAACGTTCAGGCCGAGGTTACAAAGCAGCAGGAGGACATGACGAAGCTCGTCACACAGATCGACGATCCGGCGACGCGCAAGAATCTGTTCATCGCGACCCAGGACACCGTCGCCGATCTGATGAAGGGCATTCCCGAATATCTGGTGACTAAGCGGCGCGTGCTCGAGACCGCCAACCGGCTGATGCACCTGATGAGGCGCCGCTTTGAAGTGGTGCAGGCCTTCACCGGCGAGGCGGCGACAGTGCCCATGGTCTATGTGCGCAACGCAACCCAGCTGCAGGCGATGATCGACGACATCGTTGCCAAGCGCTTCTTCGACGAGCGGCAGATCAATATCGATGTCGCCCAGATCGTCGTGCCCGCCAATTCAGGTTTCGCCCGCAAGCTGGCGCTCGACGAGAATGTCGAGTTCGAGGTTTCGCCGTTCGCGTCGACCGAAGCGCTGATGAAGGCAAACGGCTATTTCGCGCTGTGGGCGCCCAACAAATTCCGCGAGCGCAAGAACCTGACCCTGATCGATGTCTTCGCCGGCACAGACTACCAGTGCACGGGAGCACAGTGGAACCGCTTCGCCTTGCAACACCGCGGCAGCGGCTTGGTCTTCAAGCCGCTGACCAAGGGATCGAGCGAGGTCAGCGCAGACATTTCGGTTGGGCCGGAGCGGGTGGCGTTGCAGACCTTCTTCAACCAGGCCGACAGTGGCGACGAGATCAACCGGATCATCCGCTACTGGGTGCAGGATCGCTACCAAGCGCGCAAATTCCCGCGCGCGCCCGGACCGTCGAACGACACCAGCCTGATCCTGCCCTATCTCGGCGCGCCGCTGATCGGCTCGTACCGACTGTCGCTGCAGCCGAGCGATTGTCCGTTCGACGGCGCCGTGTTCACCCTCTATTTCATCTTCGCGAGCGCGCCATGAGAGCCGTTGGGGTCATAGCAGCGCTCGGCCTGGCGCTCAGCGCGACGGGAGCAGCCGCGCGCGACCTCTTCGTCGACAATCTCGCCGGCTATACGATCGAATCGCGCGTTCTCGACGCTCCCAACTGCGAGGGGCCGGCCATTCCGGACGGCATGCTGAAGACCTTCGAGCAAGGCCTCTGCGTCTTCCATCGCCCGGCCCGCAGTCCGGCCGACAGCCAACGTGCGGCCAACCTGATGCGGGAGGCGCAGACCCGCGGACTGCCGCCCGTCCACCAGCAACTTGCCGGGCTGATTTCAGGCTTGGCGAACTGTGCGGAGGCGACGCGCCATCTCGATGCCTACCGCGCCTCGGGCAACCAGAGCCGGATGGAGCAGACACTGTTCTGCCGCGACCGGCGCCACAGCCAGGCCGACCTGAACGCGATCGAATGGAACCATGCGCTGTTCGAATATGCCGACGGGCTCGCTTCGAACCGAACGCTCGATCAGAGGCTGGCCGAGATGAGCGTGTGCCAGGCCGGACCCTTGAGCGCCGATTTCGACGCCCAGTGCGGCCTGATCTCCAACCTGTCCGACACCGAGATCGATGCCTTCGCCGATGGGGCGGCCGGCAAGGTGATTGAGAGCTACTTCGCCAGCGTCGAGAGCCCGATCACGGCGATGTTCTCGCGCAAGCTGAAACGAGCCGAGGGCCTAGTGCAGAGTTCGCGCGCCGGCATCGATGACATCAAGGCGGGCGCCGACACGGTGAACAAGGAATACGCCGCTTTGAACCAGGTCTATGAGGCGGCGCGCGACACCAAGATGGGGCCGATCTACAACGCCTACCGAGAGGCGATCCTGAGGGCGACCTCGATCCTCGACGAGTTCGACCGGTGGAAGGGCGGGCTGTTCATAACCTCGGAAAACATCAACCTGATGCCGAAGATCACCGAACGATCGGGCGAGATCGCGGGCGAGAAGACGCGCGTCGACGGCCTCGCCTTCGAGGCCAAGGCGAGCGCACTGGTCGGAGACATCAAGCGCATCATCAATGCCGATGCCGAGAACCGCGCCGCGGTGGCCGCCTTCTGCCGCATCTATTTCTGCGAACTGACCAACCGCCGCGCGATGGCCGACGTCATCCGAACCTGCCGTCGGCCGGCGCTCGCCAACAATCCGCTGTGCGTCGGCCAGAACGGGCAGATCACCAATGGAACTCTTACTGTCGACTTCCAAGGGCCGCATTCGATCACCGTCAAGGCGCTGTGCCAGTCAGCCGGCCTCGATCCGCTGATGACCGAAGTCAACATGGACCCCGCGCGCGCCGCAAGCTGCTTGAGCGAGTTGAGATGAGACGGGCGGTCGTATTGCTCACCCTAATCCTCGCAGGCGCGTCAGTGGCCCGCGCCGAGCCGCAGCTTGCCGCTTTCGTCACCGACCAGAACAACGACGTCTATGTCGCGCTTTTCGACGGCAAGGCGGTGGAACTCGCCGGCTGCTCCAGCGCGGGTCAGGCGAAAAGGTTGCTGCACCTGCCCGACACCGCTCTCGTCGCGGAGGCGACGCTCGCCAAGCTTCAGGCTGAAAACAGCTTTGGGGCGCAGCCTCGGCTGCCATGTCCTGGGACGGCGTTCAATATCGACTGGCAGGCGACGACCGCTATCTGGGCCGATGTCGAGGCATCCGGCAACTACTATCTCCCTTCCCCCTCGGGCACCGGCTATTTCGCCGTGCCCACCGCCTGCGCAGAGATCAAAGCGGCACTTGCCATCCGCGAGCGGCTGCAACTGCCGGGCGTACTCCAGGGTTTTGCCGCGCCGCCCAATGTCGGGACACCGTTCGTACTCGATTGCGGACGCAGCGATCTCGGGGGCCTATCGGATATTGCGGCGGCGAGCGTGGCCCGCTGGAGCCTGCACCGGTTCGAAACCTTCCTAAGCGCTGAAAGCATCGGCGACACGATCTATGTCGTGCGCTACACGCCACCGGGCGAAGGCGCTCGGCCCTCCTACCTGCCGATTGCGCGCCTCGACGGCAAGGCTACGCGCGACATCATCGCCGATGCGGCCGCAGCCGAAGCGGCGGAGACGAAGCTGCGAGCGTTCTTCGGTATCGCCGAGGCCGAGGCGGTAACCCTGCTCGGCGCCGACGCGGTAGCGGCGCTTCGTTCGGCGCCCTTCGTGGACCTGTGTCTGTCGAACTGCGATGGCTATCAGCGCGAGCACGCGGCCTTCGCGCAGCCGGGCATCGACCTCGGCCTGTCGCCGCTGTCCGCAGGCCTCTCCATCACCTCGCTCGACCCCCTCGGCAATGCGCGGCTGGACTGGACTTTCGCGGAAGGGCGGGCGCTATCCTTCACGGGTTGCCCGCTTCTAACATCGGCGCTCGGCCTCTCCGCCCCCGGCATTGGCGATTGGATGGGCGAGACGGATCGCGCGCTGACCGCCGCTCCGCCGCCGGGTACCAGCTTCGACTGTCGAGGGTCGGCCAGTGATACGTGCGTTCGCCGCATCAATGATGGCGGCACGCTGACGCTGGCGCAATTCTCCTCCGAGGGCGATTGCGCAGGGCGGGCGAATCTCAGGCTCGAACTGCCCGCATCGGTTAAGACGCCGCAGACACTGATCTTGAAGGGACTGCCGTTCAAGACGGTGCATATGGCGCCGGCCCCCGGCGTCGCCCGCACGCGGCTCGTCGGCACCGCCAACCGGGTGCCGGCCGGCACGTCGTCATGCATCCTGTCCGCCACCGGGGTGATCATCGTCGCGGACGGGTTGTCGCGGCTCGAACTCGAGCGGATCGACTTATCGCGGGCTGCCGATCAAACGACGGATGAGGTCGTTGCCGTGATCGCTCAAAACGGCGCGGTCGCGCTCGACGATGTGACCATCGGCACCGTGGCGGATGGACTGTCGCCGATGGCGCGCGGCGCGTCGCTGTGCCTGGCCGACCTTTATGCGCGCGGGCTCAGGGTTGAAGCAGACATGCTGGCGATCCAGGGCGTTCGGGCGCGGCTGCTGATTTCGGCACAAGCGCCAGTCCGCTCCACCCTCGTCCGCGCGCGTTTCGGCGCGGTGCTCACCTCCGACAGCCTGATGCGGATGGACTTCACCGACATCGCCGCAGCCAATCCGCTGGTACTGCGCGGGGCGGTCGTGGCGGGCCGCTCGGACGGGCTCGCGCCGACGGCGGCGGGCCTTGCGGTCGGCTCCGCTATCCAGCTCGAGCGCGGTTCGTCGGCGAATTTCACCACCTCTACGGTGTCCGGCTTCCGCTGCGCGGTCAGTTTCGCCGACAGCGCCTCCAGCGCCAGTTTCCTGCTGCCGGGCAACGACATCGCACACGACAACACCAGCCAAGCCTGCGGGCCAGGCCGCTTCAGCCTGGTCGAATAGAGCGGAAGGGGAAAACCAGATGACCCGAATCGCCCAATCGCTGCTCCTGTTGGTGGCGCTGCTTGCGGCGATCACCGCAGGTCCTGCCCGTGCCGAGGAACCGAAGGTCGTCCTGTTCGAGGATCCGACGCTGAATGCCACTCGCTTGCACTATCCCCTGCTCATCTCCGAAGGACGCGGCTACCGCATCCGTTGCAGCGACCAGGCGGACGAAGAGGCGGTAATCCACGGACTAGGCTTCGCCACCGTGCCATCGCAAGTGCTGAGCGCCGTCGACAATGCGGTCGTCGCCGCCGACCCCGCCGCCAATCCGCTGTTGTGTCCATCCGCCGAGAACTACCCGATCAAGGTCTTCGCGCACGACGGAGGCAGCGGTATCGTCTACTACCTGCAGTTCCCGACCGATTTCGGGTCAACATCCTTTTCCGACCAACTTTACATTCCTGGCTGCGCGCCTTTGGTCGAGGGACTGGCGCTCAACCTCAACCAGGCGATCGACGCCGACCCCACCCCATTCTTCGCAGGAAAGGTCCATACCATCGCGTGCGTCGCGGGACCGCCGCTTGTCGGACGGCCGACGACCTTTGTCAGTTGGTGCATCAAGGATGACCTTGATCCGGCCCAGAAGACGACGGTCGAGGAACTGCTCGAGCTGACACCTGGCGGTGCCTCCGCTCTTGGCAATCCGGCGGCGTGCGCAAGCGCGCAGGACTTTCTCGCGTCGAGCACGACACTCGACCTGGCCGGGCGACGGCTGACAAACCTCGAACCGCTGGCGACGCTTACCCATCTGACGCGCCTGACCTTGTCGGGCAATGAAATTGCCGACACGCGGGATCTGGGAAAGCTGACCAAACTCACCTTTCTCGATCTGTCGCGAAACAGGATCAGCAACATCAACGTGGCGGCGGTGATGAAGGATCTGGCCGACGCCGACCTCAGTTCCAACCAGATCGCCGACCTGCGGCCGCTCGCCTCGGCACGGGCGCTGACACGGCTGGTTCTGGCCGGCAACAAGATCGTCGACGTGTCGCCACTGCGGTTTCTGCAAGAGCTCACCGCGCTCGACCTGTCGAAGAACCGGATCACGGATGCGCGTCCCTTGATGAGCCTGACCAAACTCGCCGCTCCGAACCTGCGCGCAAACCGCCTGGCCACGGCGCAGTCCGTCAGCGCCATCCTACCGTTCAATCCTTCGCTGGACGGCAATCCGGTCTGCATCAGTCGACCCGAGCAATCGACCACGGCCACCAGCAAGATTTTTGAAGCCTGCATCACGACGATCAAGGAGGGAGACGTGGTGATGGCCAATATGCAGACCGGCAAATGCCTGGCTGTTTCCGAGGGGCGCCTCGACAACAACGCGCCAGCCGTCCAGTTCACCTGCGACGGCGACCAGTGGCGTCGCTGGAAACTGGTCGAGACAGATGACGGTTTTCAGCTGCAGAACGTGCGGACCGGAAAATGCCTGACGATTTCCGGTGGGGTCAGCACCGGCAACAACATCCCGGCCCTTCAATTTGACTGCGACCGGGATCCGTCGCGGCGCTGGAAGCTGACCGCGACCGGCGATGGCTTCCAGGCTGAAAACGTGCAGACGGCGAAATGCCTGACCATCGCCGGCGGGGTGAGCACCGATGACAACGTCCCTGCCCTCCAGTTCAACTGCGACCGGGATCCGTCGCGCTTCTGGAGCATCCGGGCGGCTGACCCCGAAGTCATGTTGGTGAACCGACAAACCGAAAGGTGCCTTTCGGTTGCGGAAGGACGAACCGACAACAACGCACCGACGGTGCAATTCGACTGCAACGGCAGCAGTCAATGGCAGCGCTGGAGGCTGGTCGAGACAGGCGACGGCTCCCAGGTGGCGAACGTCCAGACGGGCAAGTGCCTGACGATTGCCGGCGGGATCAGCACCGAAGACAACATCCCGGCCCTGCAGTTCAACTGTGACAGCGATCCTTCGCGCCGCTGGAACCTGGTCGAGACCCGCGACGGCGTTCAGGCGGAGAACGTCCAGACCGGCAAGTGCCTGACGATTGCCGGCGGGGTCAGCAACTTGAACAACATCCCGGCCCTTCAGTTCACCTGCGACCGCGATCCGTCGAGCTATTGGACCATCAAGGCGGCGGACGAGAGGTAGCGCCGCCAGCGGTTCGGGCTGATTGAGCCTTGTCGATCAGCCTGAGCCTCGAAAGGAGACACAAGATGAACCGCATCGCCCAATTGCTCCTAGTTCTGGTCGTGCTCGTGGCCGCCGGGACTGGCATGGCTCGCGCGGACGAGCCGAAGGTCGTGCTGTTCGAGGATCCGACACTGGAGGCGAACCGGCTGCATTATCCGTTGCTTATCTCCGAAGGGCGTGGCTATCGCATCCGCTGCAGGGACCAGGCGGACGAGGAAGCGGTGATCCGTGGACTTGGCTTCGCGACAGTTCCTTCGGAGGTGCTGACCGCCGTCGACAGCGCGATCGTCGCCGCTGATCCGGCCGCCAATCCGCTGCTGTGCCCTGCGGGCGGGACATATCCGATCAAGGTGTTCGCCAACGACAATGGCAGCGGCCTTGTCTACTACCTGCAATTCCCCTCCGACTTCGGCGCGACGACATTTTCCGACCGGCTCTACATTCCCGGCTGCGCGCCGCTGGTCACCGAGCTGAAGCTCAATCTCGATCAGGCTCTGAATGCCGACCCCACGCCATTCTTCGCTGGCAAGATCCACACCATCGCGTGCCTCTCCGGCGCGCCGCTGGTCGACAATCCGACGACCTTCGCCAAATGGTGTGTCAAGGGCGACCGCACGCCGGCTGAAACGGCGACCGTTATGGCGGTGCTCGATTCAACGCCCGGCGGGGTCTCGGCGCTCGGCAACCCCGCCGCCTGCGCCGCCGCACAGACCTTTCTGGAATCGATCACGACGCTGAACCTGAACGGCAAGGGCGTGCAGTCGCTCGAGCCGATTGCAGTGCTGAAGAACCTCACCAGCCTGTCGATCGCCAACAACTCGATCGCCGACCCCGGGCCGCTGGCCAAGCTCAAAACGCTGACCTTCCTCGACATTTCCGGCAATCACATCAGCAACATCAGCGCGCTGACGCCGCTGACCGCGCTGACACGGGCCGACGTCTCCGACAACGACATCACCGACATCCGCGCGCTGTCGGCGCTGGCGTTGCTGACGAACCTCACGCTCGACGACAACAAGATCGCCAGCCTTGAGCCGTTGCAATTCCTGCAGGCGCTCTCGATCCTGTCCATCGCCAACAATGCCCTCACGGGCGATATGCTCGATCCGCTCAGCGCGCTCGGCGGCCTGACCAGCCTCAACCTCGCCAACAACAAGATCGAGACCTTCGCCAATCTCGGCAGCTTCCCTTCGACGCTGGCCATCAACCTCAGCGGCAATCCCATCGTCGCGAATGGCGGGCAGAGCTTCGTCGACCTGTGCGTGCTGCACCGCGACGCGGCGACTCCGCTTGGGCAAACCATCCGGGCCATGGTCGAGCTGGAGGGTAGCGGGACCTGCCTGGCGGTCGGCAACAAGCTGCTGGCGACCACCGCGCTCGACCTGTCGTCGAAGATCGTCAGCGACCTACGTCCGCTCGCCACCTTGCCGCAGCTCACCTCGCTCAACCTCTCAAGCAATGCCATCACCGACGTTTCGCCCCTTGCCGGCCTGACCAATCTCGGCACGCTCAACCTGTCGAAGAATTCGATCGCCAATGTCAGGCCGCTGGCAGCGCTGTCGGGGCTGATCAGCCTCGATCTTTCAGACAATCCCGTGCAGGTGAACGACTTCCTGTCGGCGTGCCTGATGCGCAACCAGACCGACTTTCTGACGCCCGCGCAAACTGCGGAAGTGAACGCTCTGCTGTCGATCTCTGGCAAGACCGTCTGCGGCAAGGCCTATGACGATCTCAATTCACGCCAGTTCGCCGATGCCAGGAACCGCGGGTTGACCAGCGTCTCGCTCTTCCCGGTGATGGGAAATCTGACCTCCATCGACCTGTCCGACAACCAGCTGTCCGACGTCTCGGCGTTGTCGGCGGTGCCGGGGCTGACGAAGCTTTGGATCCGCAACAACCAGATCCCGTCGATCCAGGGCGTGTTGCAATTGCGCCGCCTAGAACAATTGAACATCGAGGGCAATCCACTGTCGAACCTGATCGGCATCGGGGTGCTCAACAAGCTGACAAAGCTCTATTTCTCGAACACGCACGTGCAATCCGTGACGCCGCTGGCGGACCTGCCGCTGCTCGACGACGCCGGCATGCGCAATCTGCCGCTGCAATACGCCAGCTTCGCTGAGTACTGTATCGTCTACCGGTTCGATTCGATTGCGCTCGGCGACGTGCGCGGCTTCATGGCGGCACTCGACAGCCGCATGCAGGCCGACCACGTCGATAGCGCCGATTGCAGCGCTGCGCAAAACTGGGCGCAGTCACTGAGCAGCCTGACGCTGAACAAGAAGTCGATCATCGCCGTAAACCCCGTGGTCTATTTCCGGGCGCTGGGCGAACTCAACCTGTTCGACAATGTGATCACCGACGTGTCCCCGATCGCTTCGCTGACGGGACTTCAGAAACTGAACCTCGCCACCAACCGGCTGTCGGCAATCCCGCGATTCGGCTCGAGCGGGCTCAAATACATCTATCTGAACGACAACCAGATCACCGATGTCGGCAATCTGTCGAACATGCCAGCGTTGTCGAATGTCGATCTGCGCAACAACCGGGTCTTCAATGCGCTGCCGCTCGGCTCGCTTCCAGCGCTGTCGATCGTCGATCTGAGGGGCAACCGGATCGAGAACTTCGCCCACATCAATACGGTGATCGGAAAGTCCTATCTCGGCAACAATCCGATCTGCTCCTTCCCGCAACCGCTGGCGCCGCAAGTCGCCGAAGCCTGCAAACGCGAGCCGTTGCGCATCCTGGATGTCAACATTCATTTGCTCGACGAGATTGCCGTCCAGCCTTTGGTCGTCTGTCCGCGCCCCAACTGCCTGCAGCTTCAGCCGCACGTCATCGTGAGCCCGATCATTCATCAGTAATGCCTGCATACGGAGAGGTAGTCCCATGTTCGCAAAGACCCTTACCGCCCTCGCAGCCCTGACCGCCGCCACCGCAGTCCTTGGCTCCCCGGCCCGTGCAGAAGACAAATCCGCGACCTCGATCGTCCAGCTGCCCTCTGCGGGCGGCACAGTCACGCAGGAGGAAGGCAGCTTCGCGCTGAACAACAACACGGGATCGGCGAACTTCACCCTGCCGCTACCCACGCTGCCGACGCGCGGCCAGTTCGGGCCGCAAATGAGCCTCACCTACAGCCAGTTCGCGGGCGATACCGGCAACGGGCTTGGCATCGGCTGGCAGTTCAATACCCAGGCGATCGTCGTCAACGACGACCTCGGCACGGCCGTGCCCGGCACCAAACCGGGCGGCGATTTCTTCTCCCGCCTATCGTACATGGGCACGCGGCTCGTCTTCCTCGGCAACCAGAACGGCGTCTGGGAATACAAGCCCGAATACGCCGAGGATTTCGTCAAGATCCTCTACCACACCGGCGCGTTCGACGTCATTTCGCTCGACCTGTCAGGCGGCCTGCACACCGACACCATCCCCTCCGGATTCGAGGTGACCAACGCCGACGGAACGCGGCTGATCTTCAGCGGCGACCCTTCGGTGGCTGAAGGTAATTTCGACATAGCCAAGCCCTACGTGACGAAATGGCCGCTGGTGCTGCAGCTCAACGCCAACCGCGAAGCCGTCCGCTACGACTACCAGCGTTTCGGCGGACGCAGCTATCTGACGAAGACCAGCTTCGCTGGCGGCCAGAGCAGCTACCAGTTCGACCTGATCGAGACGCAGTCGACGCTCGTCAGCCACACCAATGGCAGCAAACAAGAGAACGCGCGACTCTACGGCAAGGTGACGGCCAAGTTCAAGGACACTGTCTACGCCCAATGGTGCATGGGGTATGTCGGCCGTGACACCAGTGACACCTCGAAGTTCGTCGTCCGGGCGCATCCGGACTGCCTGGCGAAGGCGCAGGCCGACCTGACGCCGCTCATCGACACGCAGTCGGTCAATGTGCTCGACCAATTGCGCGTGCTCTACCGCTATGGCGACACCAGCGGCGAGGCGCTGGCTCAATCGACGCTGAAGTTCCCGGACATCCATTTCGGCTATTCGTCGTGGACAAGCGCCGAACTGGCGTCGCGCCCCGTGGTGTTCGAAGCGCCGAAGATGGCGTTCGCCGGCGACATCCCTCCGCAGAATTTCGAATTGGCCGACCTCAACATGGATGCCCTGGTCGACATCGTGCAGACCAAGGATGACGGCGCGACCGTGCATCTCGGCAGCGGCGACCTGAACAGCGCCTTCGGCGACACAACCCAGCTCGTGCTGTCGCGTCCGACCGAGGCTGGACTGATGCGCCAGATCGCGCCCCGGCTCACCGACAATCGCTTCGCTTTTGCCGACATCCTTGGCGACAGTTTCGTCGACATCGTCGAAATCGAAGACGGGCTGATGCACGTCTATGACGGCAAGGCCGACGGGACCTTCCCCTATCTCGGCCGCTCGATCCCGCTGCCCGGCGTCTCGCCGACGACATTCGCGGGCGGCAACGGCCGCTTCGCCGACGTCAATATGGACAGCCTGTCCGACATCGTCACGACGCGACTCAACGCTGATGGCCGCACCGAATGGCGAATATTCCTCAATCTCACCCGGCGCCAGGCCGATGGCGGCTACAACGTCAATTTCGGCGCGCTGACCAAGGCGTTCCCATTCAACAGCCAGGACGGCCAGATCCTCGGCCGCAACAATGTGCGGATGGTCGACATCAACGGCGACCGGCTGCCCGACCTCGTCGTCATCCGTCCAGCCGACCAGGGCTTCTGCCTCTACGAGAACCAGGGCAACATCTTCTCGACGGACCCGAATGCGCTCCTGTTTGGCGACGCCGCGATCAACGATCCGGTCTGCGGTCACGGCACCTTCTCGAAGATTGGCGGCATGCAGCCCGGCGATAACCTCGCCACGATGTGGTACATCGACGCCAATGGCGACGGCATCATCGATTTCGCGTCGATGGGCGAGCGCACCGACCAGATGCGCATCTGGCTCGGCTTCGGCGACGGGACTTACCTGAAGGATCCGCTCAGCATCGCGCTCAATCTGCGGGTTCAACTCGGCACGTCGACGCAGACCTTCGCCTCGCGCGTCGCTGACATCGATGGCGACGGCGAGAGCGAAATAATCGTATTCCAGAAACCGTCCGGCGACGAGGTGAAGCCCGTCGTCATCATCGACTTCAACCGAACCGCGACCATGCAACTCGTCAAGGCGAACCTGCTCACGGTCGTCGACTTCGATTCCGGCCGCCGGCACGACATCCGCTATGCGACCTCGATCGACGAGATGCTGCGCGACCGCGCCAATGGCCAGCCGACGCGCAACCTGCATTTCCCCGTTGTCGTCGCCAAGCAACTCGTCACGTCGCAGGGCATACCCGGCCAGGTTCGCGCCCAGGTGCAGACGGACGAATATTTCTACCACAATCCATTCTACGACGTGATCAATCGCCGCTTTATCGGCTTCTCGGAGGTCGAGAAGGTCTCTTACGGCGACGAGAACGCGGCCGGCCAGCGCGTCACGCAGCGTTCAAGCCTCGATAGAGAACAGTATTACACCTTCGCCGAAGCGGCAGCCGACCTGAACCTCGCCGGCAAACTGAAGATCCGCAAGACCTATGAGGTGAAGCCCGAGGCGACGCTCGTTGCGAGCGCGGAGACAACCGAAACGCTCGATCCGGCGTCGGCGGCGCAGCATTCGCTGTCGACCGCCACGCGCAGCCAGAAGCTACCGACGACCGGCATGATGCTGAAATGCGAATCGTCGGTGTGGGAGGCATTTCCGCGTGGCGACGGCTCGTCCTATCTGAGGAAGGTGAAGGAGACGCTGACCGAGTCCGCCGGCGAGGCCGAACAGCAGGACGTGGCCGATCCCGAATGCAAGGATCCGGTCAAGACCCAGACCTATGCGGGTTTTGACGAATTCAACATGCCTGCGTCGGAGACGGTCAGGGTGCGCGACATTCCGGGACCGGAGAACCTGACGGTTCCTGGCTTCAGCCGGACGACCCAGACCGACTACACCCAGTCGCGCGCCGATCTGGCGGCGCTCGGCATCGTCAACGCGGCGTCCGAGCAGCGCATCCTGGCCGGGACCCGGCTGCTCAGCCGCGAGAGTTTCACCTACCTGCCAAATTCCGGCGGTCGGATGGGGTCGCGAACCCTGGAAGTGCTGTCGGGACTTGGCGCTCTGCCGCCCGCGCTCGAACAGTTCCGCAACGCCAGCCGCAAGCTGGCGAAGACCATGGGTTACGATGTCTTCGGCAACAGTATTTCGATCGCCGACGAACTCGGCATCACCGAGTCGGCGATCTACGACCCAACCGGTACCTTGACGCTCAGCTACACCAAGCCGTCAGGCGGTGCGGCCGAACTCGATCAGACGACGAAAATGACCTATGACGGGCCGCGCCAGGGCGCGGTGGCAACGACGACCACGCCCTTGGGCATGGTCGTGACGAACAGCTACGATGCCCTCGGCCGCAAAACCCGGGAAACCGCCACGGACGGCGCCGAACGCTTCTACACCTACAAGATCGGCGAGCATGGGCTGCCGTCGCTCATCCTGACGGCGCGCCGCCGCTATGCGAGCGCCGCCGAGACGCCGGAAGGCGAGAGCGAGTTCATCGCGGACCTCGCCGCCTATGACGCGCGCAGCGAAAAGGTCGCCGACCTGGAGAACGTCGCCGAAGGCGGGGTCCGGGTCAATAATTTCTCGCTCTACAACCGCAATGAGAAGCAGATCTTCCGCTGGACGCCCTTTGTGGTGACCAGCTTCGGCGGCGTTGATGATCTCAACCTGCAGAAGGTGTTCGATCTTGGCGACGTTCCGCGCCCCGATCACGAAGTCGGCAATGCCTACACCTATGACCCAGCCGGCCGGATGGTCCGCGAAACCCATCCGTCGGGCAAGACGTCCGACATGACCTTCCGACCCTGGGGTACGCTCACGGTCACGACCTACAACGACCAGTTCGACGGCGCCGTTCAAAGCAGCGAGTATTCGCTGAGGAACGAGAACGGCGTGACCGCGACTATCGCCAGCAATGGCGGCGGCACGGTTCATATTTCCCGCTTCGTGCGCGATTCTTTCGGCTACCTGAGCGAAATCTGGCTGCCGGGCGAGACGACGCCGCGGCGGCTGATCTACAACTCCGTCGGCGACATCGAATTCCAGTCGATCCCGGGAATGGGCGACCGCTACGCTTTCTACGATGCGCGCGGTCGCCAATCGGTGATCGGGCGGGTCGGCAGCAATGGCGAAACGTCGGTCCAGACCTTCACCTACGACTTCCTCAACCGCAAGCTGACCGAGGTGAACGATGGCGTGGTGCACCTAGAATACCGCTATGACCGCGCCGTTCAGGTCGCCTCAGCGGCCGGCTTCGAAACGCCGATAGCGCTGCCTCTCGACAAGACGACCGAGGTGATCATTCACGATCCCAATGGCGCGTTCGACGCCGTCCAGCGCTACGCCTACAATGCCAACGGCCGGATGGTCACCAACGAGGTCGAGATCGGTGGCGCGAAATACGCCGATCATTTCCATCACACGCTGGATGGCCGCATCGATTCGTCCGAAGGTCCGCGCGGCCTGGCGTCGAAATTCGCGCTGGGGCCCGACAAGAACCTGCGGTCGGTGACGGTCACGCATCCCGATTTTTCGGGACCGGAGAAGATCATCGAGAATATCACCTACAATCCCGAATCGCGGATCGAGCGGGTCGATTATCGTCTGGGCGCATTCACCCGGATGACCTACGACCCAGCGACCCTGTTCCTCACCCACATCGTTACGCAGGCCGGCGGCAAACCGCTGCAGGATTTGAGCATGACCTTTAACGGCAACGGCTCGATCACCCAGATCGTCGACGCGTTGGCGCAAGGCGCGGGCAGCGACGGACATGTCGACCGGTCGGGAACGTTCCACTACAATTTCAAGAACGAACTCGTGCGGATCGACCGTTACGGCCAGCAGGCGGAATTCGCCTATTCGGCGGCGGGAACGTTTGCCCGCAACGACGAGCTCGAGCCCGGCGCGCCGATAGCGCCGTCGACCGGCGCCGCGACCAACCTCATCCCGGCCGGCAGCGCATCGAAGCCCTACTCCTTTGACGGATTCGCCCAACTTGCGAAATCGCCGACCTTGACCGGAACGGTGTTCGACATCAACGGACGGTTGATCCGAGCCCAGACGGCGACCCATGAAGTGCTCTACGGCTACGATCAGACGGGGCGCCGCCTCTATAAGAAGGTCATCCCGACCGACGGATCAGGGCCCGAGCAGCTTTACCTCTACCCGGTTGAAACGTTCGAGATCGGTCCAAAAGGCGAGGAGAGCTACGTCAACATCGCATCCAGCAAGCTCGTTCGTCTCGAACACGGCACCGGCAAATGGTTCTACTATCTGAAGGATCATATCGAGAGCAGCGACTATGTCATCGCCTCCGACGGCGTTCCCGTCGAGCAGATGCTCTACAGGGCGTACGGCACTGAACACAAGCCGGAGACGCTGGCCTCTGCCTGGGCCAGCCACCTGGCAGATGTGGCAGCGGAGTTGCCGCGCGAAAAGACCCACCATCGTTTCACCGGCAAGTATCTCGATGACGATACCGGGCTCTACTACTACGGCGCCCGCTACTACGATCCGGCGCTGGGGCGGTTCATTTCACCCGATCCGCTTTATGTCGGCGATCCGGAGAAGTGTACCGGCAATTCCACGTCCTGCAATCTCTTTGCCTACGCCAACAACAACCCGATGGCGTTCATCGACCCGACCGGCCTGAAGGAGATCGTCGCCGGCGACGCGGCCTACCGGAGGCAGGTCGAAGAGGACATCCAGCGAATCGATCCGACTGCACGCGTCGACAGCAAGACTGGCGAGGTATCTCAAAGCTGGCTGCACGGCGCGTGGCTGGACGTGAAGAACTTCTTTGTCGGATCCAACTCCTTCGACAGCGGCCGCGACCTGATGCACCGGGTCATCGCCGACCCGCAAACCACGACGATCCAGAACGAGCCGGGCGTCACCGCGGCCCGCAACAAGGATCCGTTGGTGAACCCGGAAACGACGAAGGGCGACGTGATCATCGGCTATGACCCGGCTACGTCACGCACGCGCACGTCTGTCGAGTTCGACAAGGCCTCTGGAACGACTGCCTCCAATCCGGCGGATCCTGGCATCGTGCTCGGCCATGAGCAAATCCACGCAACGCACCGCATGGCCGGCCAGCATTCTGGGTTCAGCGATGCGCCCTACATAGGCCTCGATGGCAAGCCATATGCTTATCGCAACGAGGAAGCACGTACCATCGGTGTCGGCGGCACACGTCGACCCGACGACATAACGGAGAACCAGCTGCGCGACATGCTCGGCATTAAGCCGCGCGTCCATTGGTAACCGAACCAAGGATGGAGACTTTGACATGCGACGACTCCCGAAGCTCCCGGCGATCCTTGCCGGTTTCGTGCTCCTGTTTGCGGCAGCGGCGGCGGCCCAATCCATGAGTAAGCAACTCAAGGAACCGCAGGCCGTGCCGCTCGATTTCCTGACATGGATCAACCGCGATCCGGCTTGGCTGCAGCAACAGATGGCCACACTCGGCGCCACCGGCGGGGTGAAAATCGGCAATGACATGCTCGAAACAACAGACGTGGAAGCGTTGAAGGCGGTTAACCGCATCCGCGGCTTCGCCTACCTCGCGGCGAAGGGATTGAATCCGCCCTATTTCGACCTGTCTGTCGCCGGCCCGGACGCGACCGTCCGATGCGTGACCTCTAATCCCAGGGGCATCGCGCCCGGCATCGGGCCGATGGACTTCGCCAGGGCGTCGTTTCCGGCGGAGGCCGCCGACCAAACCGAACTGAAATCCTGCACGGTCGCAGGCAAGGGCGGAGACTATGCCGAGCTTGATCGGGCGGCCTTTCGCGATCGTTACTTCAACGCGTCAGGCACATTGAAGCCGGAATTCCGGGACCTGGGCAACGATTCTGCCTTCAAGGCCAAGGCGATCGACGAGGGCTTCTTCCTGACGACGGAGGACTATAGCGGCCTGCTGCAGCTGGATCTGCGGTAGGCGGCTGAGACGTAGTAGGCACAATGGCCGTGCCGGTGAAGGCAAGCTGGACGGTCGCTCTGTTTCGCGGCCTGGCCGCTGAGCAGCCAGGCATCACATCGCGAACGACTTGCCCGGGTGCGAGTGTCGAGCGCGAGTTGCCCGCTGGGTGCGCCACCGCGGCGGTTGTCTGATGCCTGAAGGAGACTTGGTTGCCCAAAGGCGACTTGGCGTAAGAGTGTCTACTCCACGCCTGTGGCCGGCATTCCGAAGACGCACCATACCCCGGCCTTGTTGGTCGCTTCAAGCGGATGCACCACAGTCGTGCGTGCGCTGAACGTGACGACCGCGAAGGAGCCTGCCGCCCCAGGCCATTCAGTGCGGGTCCAGTAATCGGTTTCGCTGCGGGCGAGCGGTGGCAGCTTGTATTGCGCGAACGCATCATGCTGTCTTGGCCAGTCCGCCGAATCGAGACTGGTCAGTTCCGCCATCGTCGGAAGCTGCCAGCCCATGTCGCCGTTCGGACCGCCTTGTCCGAGGGTGGCGCAGTGCCCCATCGCATCGCTCAGCGTGAGCGGCTGATCAACCCTGTCCAGCCTGGCGACAAGGCATGTGCGCTGGTCGACGAAGGCCTTGCCGTCATGTTCAGCAAGCAGCCAGAAATTCTGGTCATTCAGCGGCTGGCGGGTCAGTTTGTGGACTGTGCCACATGGTTCGGCTTGGGATGGCGGCACTGACAACATTGCAAAAAGCGCAAGTGCCGTGTTGAAAGTCGCAAGAGACGCGATCCGAAACATGCCTTCCTCCTCGCTGGTTTGGCATCATGACGGGCGTTCGACGTGGCAACCAAACAAGTATACTTGAAGCGGCGAACAATTGAAAGTCCTGTCACTTCCCGATACTTAACGTCATTGCACCGGAATGAGTTGGAGCTCCGCAGGTCTCCTCTGCAAATTGGCGCCGGGCGGCAACTTGGAAGCCACCGCTCGACTTGGCCGCGACGCGTTGCAGGCCGCGGTGCCCCCCCCCGGTTGAGACCGCAGGCAACCAGCCGGTAGGCAGCTGGGTTCCGGCAACTCATACCTATTGGCTTTGCTTAACCTAGGGGCATCTCAAAATGGCCTGCCCTCCACTTGCTGTAGCGAATTTTTCTACCTCGACGAGAGCAGACTGAGCCGAGGGACCCTGGCCGAGGAACATGCTAAAGCACCGTTAGCGAGAAAACGTCACGCGAAAGGCATTTTCCATATATATTTCAAAGCGTTGACCTATAGAAAAGTACCGTCAGGAGCGGAAACCGGCGACGGTACTTTTTCTCGGACATCAAGCAGCACATGAAAAGTACCGTCAGAAGTACCGTCAAATTGATCTAGTAGCCTTCACTTTCAGCGCAATCCTGGTTCGCACTAGCCATAAAAATCAGCGGCTTAGGTAGTCGATGACTTCAATTGGCAACATAGGTCCGATGGTGAATGAAATGGGCCGCAAAACATTGTTTTTTCTGCGAAAAACTACGTCGTAGTACTCCAAACTGCGCTAAACCCCTACTCCCGCCTTGCTGTAGAGTTGCGCGCTCCCTTCGAAAGGCACTTTTTTAAATGGAATGCCTTCGAAGGCCGTCGGATAGGCTCGACCCAGTATCTGGTTTGCCAGCTTGTTGCCCACCCATCCACCGACCGTCATGCCGACGCCGCAGAAGCCCATGCCATAGTGAATGCCTTCGTGCGAACCGACGTGTGGCACAAAATTCAGCGGGAACGCTTCTCTACAGTACCAGCAATGTTCAATCTTGACCGACTCAAGTTCTGGAACATATCGGCGTGCAATGTTTGGGCATGCTTGATCGGATCTTCGCCCATCATGCCACCGCGGCCGCCTATAAGAAGGCGTTTGCCGTCCGGACTTGGCCGGAACCAGGTGATGTTGGACTGGAATCGACAAGCAGATGTCGTGCCGCAAACTGCGCGGCTTTGTTGCCATCCGGGAGGGGCTCTGTTGCACTGTTATAGATGCGAACCGACATTAGCCCATCTTTGGCGTAGTTGAACGGTGCGCCTGTGTAGCCGTTTGTCGCGACAATCACATCTTTCGCCAAAACCTGTCCTTTTGGCGTGGAAAGCAGCGTTCCATTCGTCGTTGAGCGCACGGATGTCACCGGGTTGTATGCAACGGTAACCGCGCCGGCGTCTTCGGCGGCCTTTATTACGCCTTGGTGATAGATTCCAGGATGAAAGGTCAGCGAGTTTGAAACGAAGATGCTACCGGCATAACCGCTGAGGCCTGTCCTCTCCTGCAGATCTTCTGCGGAGATAGGAACCCAACCGGTATTGACGCTGCTTTCCGCTTGCAGGGCGCATGAGTGGTACATTTTCTCACGATGCTTGTCGGTCAATGCAAGGAAGTAGCGGTCGAACCCCCGCACCTGCGCGTGGATGCCCAGTTCGTCACAGGTCTCCAACAAGAAATCGACCGCATCGACCGCTATGCGTGCGATCTCGGTGCCTTGGACCTTACCGAACCTTGCCTCCAGCTCGTACTGTTTCTGAAAAAGGTATGGGACAATCGCGCCGTTGTTGCGCCGGCTAGAGCCAGATCCGATACCGTCGGCCTCGAGTACCACAACCGACCTCCCGGCGCGCGCCACGGCCAGTGCCGCATGCGCGCCTGTGATACCGTACCCGACGACCGCGACGTCAACACCAGGCGGCGGGGTAACAGCATTGGCTGGACCTATCGGCGCGGCCTCCCACCAATAAGATGTCGGTTTGAAATTCGAAGTTATGACCATTGTGAAACGGTACCCTTTCTGTCGACACCTATCTTCCATCCGAGTAACGAGAGGATGAGGCGCACCGCACAATTCATCACGCCGAAAGGGGGGATCACAGCTCGAATGCGCGCTATCTACAGCGTTGATGTCGAACCGTAACGTTCAAGACGCTAGTGAGCGATCGATCCTTTCAGCTGCGGCAGGGGAAACCCAAGTGCGCCAAACCGAAGGGTATTTCTCAAGAAAATACCTCGCTGTCTCGTCCGGACTGACATTCCTGCCAACATAGTCGGCGGCTAATTCACTTATTATTGGAGTATCGATCTCGATTCTCTTCACAAGCTCGATTATCTCAGGGTTCGCCTGCGCGAATTCTGCATTGGCAAACTTGTAGTTCGGCACAACCTCGGGCTTTCCATCTTACGCGATGGCGACGGGTTGCTGCTCGTCTTGAGCCGACGCCAGCGACAGGGCGCCCAAGATTTTCCGAAGCACTTCCATATCGGCTTCTACCTCGAGAGTGAGGGAGCCTTTCAGGAGTTGTACCGGCGACTTGCGGAGGCCCATGTCGCGCTTGATCCTCCCTCGGAGCAACGTGGTGTATTCAGTTTTTACTTCAATGCGCCTGGAGATATTCTAGTCGAGATCGCCCACAGCGCTGCGGATTAACGGCAAGACACGAGCCGCTTTCACATGGTGGAACTGCGCGACCTTAGGTGGGCGATAGCCGCGTGGAAAGCTTCAACGCGCGGCTGCGTGACGAGCTGCTTGACGGCGAGATCTTCTACGCATTGCCAGAGGCCAAAATCATCATCGAGAGTTGGCACCGTCACTACAACACCGTACGGCCCCACGGTTCCATCGGATTCAAGCCGCCGGCGCCCGAGGTCTTCATCCCCGCCACGCCAAGGCCTATACTGCTAACATTCACGCTGGGCCACTCAGTGGGGGCCGATCAACAGGCCGCGCTGCGCTTCTCTATTTCGGTCAAAGACGCTTCGTGACGCGCCAGGGCGGTGTTGGTCCTACTCCAACCGGTGAACAAGGGATGTCCGATTTCCCTAATCTTTGGGCTGAATCGTCATCGCGTTCGGGGCGGCTCCGAAGGCGACCAATTGATTGCTGAGGGCAGCGGCTCCTATTCGGCTTGGATTACGCTGCGGTCTACCTTGCGGCGACGCTCGGAATAGGTCTGCATCGCCTCCTTCCGGTATCGGCCTGGTGACACTCCGGTTGAGCGACTGAATGCATTACTGAAAGCACTTTCGGACCCATATCCGAGCGAACAGGCAATATCGGCGACGGAATGGTCCGTCTCGCTCAACTCCCTTTCGGCCAGGCGCATCCGCCAATTGAGTACATAGGTCAAAGGCGGGACACCGACGACATCACGAAAGCGCACCGCGAACGATGTTCGCGACATTCCCGACATCTTCGCCAGTCCCTCCAGATTCCACGCATGTGATGGTTTAGCGTGGATTCCTCGTAGCGCGATCGAGATGCGTCTGTCGTCAAGCGCGGTAAGCCAACCAGATCGATCCGACTTGGTCAATTCGATGTGAAGCCGAAGAGCTTCGACGAACAGCAACTTTGCCAAATGGGTGATCGCTGTTGTGGAACCGGCGCGCTTGCGCTGCGTCTCCTCGGCCAACTCTGTAAGGAGCCACCGCAGCTTCGCAGCTTCTCCTCTCTGACCATTGACGTGAACCAGGGGAGGGAGACTTTCTCGCAAAAAGCCGCAGCGCTGCTCGTCGACCTCCAGCAACCCTCCGATCATCGTGAATTCGGAGCCTTCCCCGACGCGCAGGTTACCTTCTGTATCTCGCTCAAGCGGTGTGGAGGATGCGTTCGGCAGCCACTCCACAGCACTGGCCAGGATGACTGCTGGCGCTCTATTCGTGATTACGACGTCACCCGCCTCGAACAATGCCGAGGCTGCTGAGTCGGCTTCGGTCGACAGCCAGCACGTTCCTCTCACGACGGCGAGAAACTTTACCGCGTCCGAGCGCTTGAACTTTCGCGCCCAGTCACCCCCAGCAACAAGCGTGCCGGTGAGAACGCAGCGAGCATCGGCGAGATCGAGGACATCAGAGAGCGGGTCTGTGCGCATAAATGTACCATCTCGCATAAACACCGCACGATCAAGCATTCATCATTCAGAAAGGGCGACTTACCAAGACACGGCGCTCGCGAACAAAAGGAGTCCCACATGCCTCTTGACCATTTCATCACGCTTGGCCGCTCAGGCTTGCGTGTAAGCCCGCTGTGTCTTGGCACCATGACATTCGGCGAAGACTTCGGTTGGGGTGCGAGCGAGGAGGACTCGCATGCGATGCTGTCCGCGTATCTCGATCACGGCGGCAACTTCGTCGACACAGCGAACATCTACACTGGCGGACATTCCGAGAGGATCATCGGCGACTATCTGCGGCAACGGGATGTTCGCCGTGACGGGATCGTGCTCAGCACGAAGTTCTACTGCAGCCTGTTTCCCGGAGACCCCAACGGCGGCGGCGCGGGGCGCAAGGCGCTCTTGCAGCAGTGCGAAGCGTCGCTGAAGCGACTCCAGACCGATTACATCGACATCTACTGGCTCCACAACTGGGATCAGACGACACCCGTCGAAGAGACGCTGCGAGGTCTCGACGATCTCGTCACGGCCGGCAAGATCCGTTACGTCGGCTTCTCGGATATACCTGCCTGGAAGACGGCCGAAGCGCAGACGATCGCTCACTTTCGGGGCTGGGCGCCGATCATCGCGCTCCAACTCGAATACTCGTTGCTCGAGCGGACCAGCGAAGGCGAGCTTTTTCCCATGGCCCAGGCTTTGGGAATGGGCATCATGCCTTGGTCGCCGCTGAAGAGCGGATTCCTGAGCGGCAAGTTCAAGCGCGGCACTAAAGGCGACGTCGACACGAAGCGCACCGGGTTGGTGGGCATCCCAAGCGAAGCCGACTACGACGTCATCGAAGCGCTCGCAGCCGTTGCATCGGAGTTGGGAGCAAGCTCCGCGTCCGTAGCGCTCGCCTGGGTCAGGTCACGCGCGGGCGTCAGTTCCACCCTTATCGGCGCCAGGCGCGTCGACCAGCTCAAAGCCAATCTCGATTCTCTCAATGTGACACTGTCTGCCGAGCAGATCAAAAAACTCGATGACATCTCCAAGCCAAAACTAAATTTCCCGGCCGAGAACAACGAAATGCTGGCCCCGATGATCGGCTTCCCTGGCACGACCATCGACGGACGAACGGTGCCCTCAGCATCGCGCCTTGCGGCCTAATCGCTAGATGATGGTCCACGGCTTCTGCCGTGGACCCAGGCAATCCGCGCAATCGGAGGTGTTTCGAGCGAGTTCAAAGATGATGTCATGAAAGCTAGGAAGAACGCTCTACAATACCAGCGGCGGTGCCGGACTCCGGCAGGCTTGCGCGATCGCTTTCGCCGTTGAGAGCGCGATCGTCACGACCACCGGACGGACTGAATCCACATTGAAGGAAACGACGGACGGATCGAGACCGTCGGCGGCAAGGCTCCTTGCGCAATTTGCGACGTTACAAGCGAACAAGCCGTCAAAGAAGACATCGCGGCGGCCATCGGCGACTCTGTCCGGCTCGCCGTCGTCGCTAACAGCGCCGGCATGGCAGCAATCAGAACTATCCGGCCGATGCGAACGATCGCTCATCAAATATGGACGACCAAGCATTCATCGTTCGCATTTGGCCGCGTATTTTGTCTCCACAAAAGGAGATGTAGCAATGAGCAGAGCCCAAGCGCAAGGTTGGCAAACGCCAGCCCTCCATTTGAGTCGTCGGAATTTCGTTGCGGCGATGGGTGCCGCGGGGTTGCTGTTTCTGCCGAAGCACGCCGCCGCAGACGAAATGATAGATCTCGGCCTGCCGGGTGGCGGCGGGGAGCGACCGGTGACCACGGCCTTCCCGCAAAAAGGCAAGATGATCCTCCAGCGGACCCGGCCGCCGCTTCTTGAAACGCCCTTCGAGGTATTCGATCAAGGCGTATTGACGCCGAACGATCGCTTCTTCGTGCGTTGGCATTGGGCAAATATTCCAGCGCAGGTCGACGCCGGCAGCTTTCGACTGAATATCCGAGGCCATGTGAACGCGACACTCAGCTTATCGCTCGCTGATCTGGTAGCGATGCCGACTTTCGAGATTGTCGCGGTCAACCAGTGCTCAGGCAATTCGCGAGGCCTATATGTTCCGCGCGTGCCGGGCGCGCAATGGGGCAACGGGGCGATGAGCAATGCGCGCTGGACCGGGGTCCGCCTCAAGGACGTTCTGGATCGGGCCGGTCTCAAGGCCGGAGCGATCAGCGTGCGTTTCAGTGGTCTCGACGAGCAGGTGATCGAGGAAGCACCGCACTTCATGAAATCCCTTTCCGTCGACCACGCACGGGATGGAGAGGTAATGATCGCCTATGCGATGAATGGTGAGCAGTTGCCGCTCGTCAACGGATTTCCGCTGCGCCTCATCGTTCCTGGCTGGTATTCGACCTATTGGGTCAAAATGCTCAACGACATCGAAGTACTGGATCGGCCTGACGACAATTTCTGGATGGCGAAGGCCTACGTCATCCCGGATACACCTTTCGCGGCAGTCAAGCCTGGCGAGACCGGATACAAAACCGTTCCGATCAACCGGATGCTGCCCCGCTCTTTCGTGACCAATCTGAAGTCCGGCGCTCGGGTAAAGGCAAATGCGCCGCTCACGCTGCGCGGAATTGCTTTCGGCGGTGATACTGGCATCAACAAAGTCGATTTATCGAGTGACGGTGGCGCCACTTGGTCTCCTACCCAACTTGAATCGGATGAAGGTAAGTATAGCTTTCGAAGGTGGGAGACATCGATCTCTCCAACACCTGGTGATCATCAGATCTTAGTTCGCTGCACCAATTCAAATGGCGAAGTTCAGCCGATGCAGACCTATTGGAACCCATCAGGTTTCATGCGGAATGTCATTGAATCCATCAGCTTTAGCGCAGCGTGAGGAAGGGGCCATGTCAAGATTTCTCGCGCCTTTGGTCCTCGCCACCATCATTGTCGGGGTTGGGTTCAGTGTTTCGACGGCAGCAGCGCCTGCCTCGATGCACTTCAATTCGCTGTCGCTCGACCTGCCATTCGGGGACCGGATGTTTAATGGTCCCGATGCGGACGCGATCAACAACAACTGCCTTGCATGCCATTCGGCAGGCATGGTCCTGAATCAACCCAAGCTGCCGCAAAGTCTGGGAAGCGGAAGTCGAAAAAATGCGCGCGGCCTACAAGGCTCCAGTCGCGGAGGAGGATGTAAAGGCGATCGTCGACTACCTCACGCGGATCAAGGGATCAGATTAGGGGTCTGCAACTGCCCCTCACGCACATGCGCTTGTCCGCTCGTGATCGGGCCTGCCATTCCTCAGCGAATTCAACGCTCTCTACGCACCACTCTCAATAATTAATCAAACCTCTCGGGAGCAACTCGCCGAGGGAAGGAGAACTGATGAAATATTTGCTCGCGCTCGCCACCATCGCCGGTTCTTTGTTGATCGGCGGCGTCGCCTCGGCCGCAACCTTCGAAGTGAAGATGCTGAACAAGGGAAGCGATGGCCAGATGATGGTGTTTGAGCCAGCACTGCTGAAGATCCAGCCGGGTGACACGGTCAAGTTCATTCCGACCGACAAGACACATGACGCCGAGACGATACCGGGAATGCTTCCCTCCGGTGCACAGCCGTTCAAGGGCGCTTTGTCGCAGGAGCTTTCCGTGACGTTTCAGGAGCCCGGAATTTACGGGTTCCGCTGTGCACCCCATTTCGGCTTCGGCATGGTCGGATTGATTGAAGTTGGTGAGAATACGTCAAATCTCGATGCGGCGAGACAGATCAAGCTGCCGCCGCTTGCTACGAAGCGGATGTCTGGACTGTTCGATCAAGTTTCCGCTCACTAGTGCCGCTTTGACCCTTGGCGATATGTTCGGCAAGGGCCGGGCTTCTCGGTCGGTTTCCAAAAAATCCTGCCCGAGAAGCCGCGAAATTTGTGTGTACCTGCCGAGGCTTATCGTGTGACTCATAGGGATGCGGCCACGTTACGGAAGGATCGTATCGAAGTCGTTCTCGATTGGAAGAGCGACTTGGCCCCGCATTACCGCGGAGCGCGCGGCACATTCGGCGCAGGTCTTAGCGTACCTGCGCACCACGGCGGCCTCCTGCCGCGCCCTCGTTTAACCTCGCCGATGCCTGCTTTCGAGGAGTGGCAGAGTTGAGGTCAACGACCGGGCTGGGGCGCTGAGCTGAATGCCCGCAATCTGGCGATGAGCCAATGTCTTTGGAAAGGCAACTCCAACCCAATGGCCGATGAGGATCGGGGTGGCGGCAATCAGACGTATCCGGTCGATCGCGAACGATCGCTCATATTTTCTGGACTATTGAGCATTCATCGTTCGACTCCTGTCGCTTATTCATGTCTCCATGAAAACGGAGACATTCCCCACAGCCACGCCACGCGCAACGGTTTCGCCCTGCGCATTCCCCTCCTCTGACCCAGCCCAATCTCCACTCCAGTTCTCGAAAGGATATCCGTGATGAACACGATCAAGACGGCTGCAGCTGCTGCCGCCATGGCGCTGACCGCCTCCGGCACCGCGCTTGCCCAGGCCGCACCGCCCGTCGCCGACGACCCGAATCTCGACCCGCAGGTCCGGTCATTTCTTGAGCAGATCAACAAAGACCCATCCCCGTTTTGGGAACTGCCGCAACCTCGCCCCCAAGAAATTTTGACAGGCCTTCAGAACCAGACGCCGGTTGACATGTCGGGCGTTTCAACGTCGGAGCGTACCATCCTGGTCGAGGGCCGGCGGGTGAAGCTCTACATCATGAAGCCCGATAAGGCTGCGAAGAAGCCCGGCGTATTGCTGTTCATTCACGGCGGCGTGTGGATCGTCGGCAACTTCGACAACCATCAGCGCCTGCTGCGTGATCTCGTCGTTAAGTCGGGCCAGGTCGGTGTGTTCGTCGAATACACCTCTCTTCCCGAGGCGAAGTTCCCGACCCAGCTCGACGAGAGCTATGCTGCGTTGGAATGGGTCAAAGCGCATGCCGCGGACTTCGGCGCCGACGGCAGCCGCATCGCGGTCGCCGGGAATTCGGTGGGCGGCGACATGACGGCCGCACTCACACTGATGGCCAAGGACCGCAATGGCCCGAAGATCAGCTATCAGGTGCTGTTCATTCCCGCGACCGACGCCAGCGTCGATAGCGCCTCCTATCTGACCTTTGGACAGGACCGATTTCTTGGCCGAGCATTCATGAAATACGGCTGGGATCTCTACGCTCCAGATGCTGGCCAGCGTGACAATCGTTACGTGTCCCCGCTCCGCGCCACCCTCGATGAACTGCATGGTCTGCCGCCCGCACTGGTGATCACCGCAGAGAATGATCCGCTTCGCGACGAGGGCGAAGCCTATGCTCGCAAGTTGAAGGCGGCCGGAAATACGGTCTCGGCAGTGCGGTTCAACGGTACGATCCATGACTTCGTGCTACTCAACGCGCTCAAGGACCTGCCTTCTACTCAGGCAGCCATCCAACTCGCAGCGGACGGAATTCGTCAGCACCTCGATCACTGAGGTCAACCCATTCACACGGCGCAGCGTCCGCGCTGCGCCGTGTGTCATGTGTACGCTTCACGGAACGTCGGATCGGGCGCTCGTTGCCATGGCGCAATTGGATGCAGCTGAGCGGCAGACCTCTGCCAAGAATAAGATGCAGCGACCGTTCCTGGCTTAAACGAGCCTCCGGACTCTCCCAATGGATGCTATATGTGACAAGCTGCAATTGGCTGCGCTCCGGATCGCAATCATCGACCGGTGATCCACGCTTATTGCAAAACGGTCGCGCCGGATCACAAAGGCAAACTGGCAAGCCAGCGGGGGCAAGGAAGGCGCTCATGCGCTCTCTGTGCGCGTCCCCCATCGACCGCTAACATTCAAAGCCCCCATTGCCGATTGGTGATAGGGAGATGCCAAGCGCCGAGCTTCGATACGATCAACCGGCCTCTCAGGCAAGAACGCTCGCACGCTGCCATAGCCCGTCGATGGCGAACGATCGCTCATATTTTATGAACCAGTAAGCATTCATCGTTCCGCCCTGGTCGATTATTCCATCTCCATGAAAACGGAGACACAGCAATGAACACAACACAGGCACCGATCCGTTCAGGATTTAGCCGCGCCTCCACGACCGTCGACGTCATCAAGGGAGTCGATCTCGTCGGCAAGGTAGCGATCGTCACAGGCGGCTACTCAGGCCTGGGACTTGAAACAGCGTGCACGCTCGCCTCAGCGGGCGCGCGAATTATCGTGCCGGCGCGTGACGTCGAGCGCGCGCGCAGGGCCATCGCCGAAGCTGGCGGCGGCATGGAGGTTCAATCGATGGACCTCACCGATCCGCGCTCGATCGATGACTTCGCGCGCGACTTCGTCGAGACAGGCCTGCCGCTTCATATGCTCATCAACAACGCCGGCATCATGGCGCTGCCCGAACTGAAGCGCGATGCGCAAGGCAACGAACTGCAGTTTGCCACCAACCATCTCGGCCATTTCCGGCTGACCCTGCGGCTCTGGCCGGCGCTGAAGCGCGCTCATGGCGCGCGCGTCGTGTCGGTCTCGTCCGCGGGACATCGCTTCTCGCCGGTGGTTTTCGACGACATCAATTTCGAGCGTCGCGCCTATGACCCTTTCAAGGCCTATGGTCAGTCCAAGACGGCCAACATCCTCTTCGCGGTCGCCCTCGACCGGCGAGGCAAGGAAGAAGGCATCCGCGCGTTCGCGCTTCATCCCGGCGGAATAGCGGCAACGAATCTTGGTACGCATGTCGGGGTAGAAATGCTGAAAAAGACCGGGTTCGTCGACGAGAATGATCGGCCGGTCGTCGATCTGAGCCGTGACCTAAAATCGGTGCCGCAGGGAGCGGCCACCCACGTCTGGTGCGCGGTCAGCCCGCAGCTCGACGGCAAAGGCGGGGTGTACTGCGCCGATTGCGACATCACGCCCGTATTGCCGGAGGGCGGTTCTTTCGCTCTGACTGAAGATCGTGCCAATCGCGGCACCGGGGTCCAGGCCTATGCGGTCGACCAGAAAGCCGCCGAAGAGCTTTGGCGCAGAAGCGAGGAGATCACCAATATCTCCATCCAAAGCCAGTCGTGACGCGACGACGTTGCGCTGCCTCCCCGTCCAGTGGTTCGATCGCATTGGCGCGCGCGCTTCAGTCCAAAAGGGCCTCGCCACCTTTCGGAGAGACTGAGGCGGGTGCAGCCGATATTGGCCGCGATCGACATGATCGCTGGCTCTTGGGACGGCTGATCATGCTCGTGATCCAGAACCCGCCGCACGGCGCGCTGGCGTACTTGTCTTACTCATATCGACTAGCCTTCTCAGGAATTGAAGCCTCCGGCAAACCCGGCGGGTTCAATGCAGTTGACGATTAGGCCTCGCCTTGTACCTGCTTGCGAATATCGTCAGCGAGTGGGTGCAGCGCTTCAGAGGGCAATGAGCCCACAAGACTGTAACCCATACCGTTCGACGCCCAAGCCCAGCCGTCAACCTTGCCTTGGGAGTGGGGCGTCATCGTCCGCGTCTGGTCCACGGCCATCGGTCTTGTCAACATGACAAGGCGCGTGCCCTGGTCATTGTCATACATCAGCATCAGGCCGGCGCCGTGAGGTGTGGAAACGACGCGACCGCCCATCAGCCGATAGCCGGACTTCGACAGGTCTGGCAGGACCGGCTTGCGCCCCATCCGTTCAGTCGACCAGTCAACCAGTTCTACTATATTGTCGGCCCGGAGTTCCACCGGCCTCGTCCTGTCTCCGGCATAGGTGGCGAAACTGTCGGAGGCTTCGCGAGCGAGGGCGACCACACCTTCGGTTGGAGGCACCATCATATCGCGCATGTACCAGCCGCCGGATCCGCCGGCGAACAGAAGCACCGCGGCGGCGGCTGCAAGCCGCCAGCTGGAGACCCTGCTTTGCCGTCTGGTGGCAATGATGTGGTTGAGATTGAGCCTTGATGGCACTGGCTCGCCAGCGATGGGGTCAAAGGCGCCCTGCAAAAGGGTGCGCTGGACGGAATAGGAGGCAAAACGATTGGCGACATCCGGGTGCTTGTCGAGATACGCGGAGACTTCCTCGTTTCGGGCAGCGTCAAGCCGGCCGTCGACATAGGCGTGGAGATCGTCCTCGGTGATTGGCCTATCCGTCATTTCACTCTCCGCAGATGTGAGCCCGGTCTAACGCCCCTGGCGGGGCTTTCCAAGATCTGCCGCAGGCGCTCACGCGCGCGCGACAGTCGCGACATCACGGTTCCGATTGGGATCGCCAGTACTTCGGCGACCTGGGCGTAGCTAAGGTCTTCGACAGCTACCAGCAGCAGCACGCTACGCGGTTCCTCCGGCAGTTGTTGGATCGCCGAGACGACGTCCTCTCTTGCAAGCTCGTCCTCCTGCGTCGGCGGATGCGCCATGAGATCGTCTGCGATCTCTTCTATGGCAACATGTTGGCCGCGCCGGGCCGCCTGCCGCAGCCGGCTGACTGCAAGATTGTGCAGGATCGCGAACACCCAGGTGCGGGCATCATCATTTCGGCGCCGGTGCCAGTGAGAGATCACACGCTCAAGGCAGTCCTGCACGAGATCGTCAGCAGCGACCGCGTCGTGAACGAAACCACGGGCATAGCGTCGTAATGCCGGGATCATCGGTTCGACCTGGAAAAGAAGATCATCCATCGCACTGCGTCCCGTGGTTGGCCCGCCTCGACCGAGGCGGGCCATTTTCACTTACTCTGCCTGAACCTGAACAATCTTACCGGGTTTGCCATCGGCAGAGGTGGTGGCAACGACGAGATAGCGCTTCTCGTCCTTGTGCTTGGCTTCGACGATCTGTCGGATCGGACCGACCGCGTTAACAATAGCCGAACCGGCGGGATTGGTCATGAATGCTGCCAGGCCCTGGAGCTGACCGGTGCCATCGGGCTTGTCGGAAAGCGCAAGCACGTAAGGCATCTTCGGAACGAGGCCAGCGACGGCAGCCTGCAGAACCTGCGTCAGCCCCTGATTGAAGAGCGTGACGCTCGTCGACTGCTGCTTGTCCTTGTCACCCTTGGCCGCAAGCTTCAGGTGAGCGGCGTCTCCCGCCCCGCCAAGCGGCACGAGGTTCTGCATCCCATCTCCTTCGGGAACCGCGTTCGGGACGTAGGCGACCGCCTGCGGCGCTTGGCCGATCGGGATGTTGGCGATAACCTTGTTGGTCAACGTATCAATGGCGGCGAACTGGTCGGCATTCTCGAGGCCGACATACACTCGCGTGCCATCGCCCGAAGGCCAGATACCGTGCGGCAGGTTACCGACCGGGATGGTCGCGACCTGCTCGAAACTATCCGTGCGATACACCTTCACTTCGTTCAGGCCACCGACGGTCACGTAGGCAAAACTGCCGTTTTTGTTGACGACGAGATTGACGTGGTTGGTGATCGGTCCGGTATCGATGGTCTTGATGAGGTCAAAGGGCGCTTGGGCATTGAAGACCTGCGTCTTACCGACATCCTTCAACGTGAACCAAACCTGCTTGCCGTCGGCGGAGGCGGCAATGTTCGGGCAGAAGGGGCTAACCTGCTTCACATGGCCGACGATCTGATGGTCTGCGACAGTGACGACGGCGACATCCGGATTAAAGGAAGAGCAGATATAACCGTATTTGCCGTTCGGCGAGAATATCTGCATGCCGGGGCCAGGAGCGACCTTGATGCGGGTCTTTTCTTCGAAAGTGCTCGCGTCGATCACGGAGATATAGTCTTCGCCGCGGACCGTCACCCAGACTTCCTTGCCGTCGGGCGTAAAAAAGGCCTCATGCGGGGACCGGCCGACATAGGTCGTGTGCTTCACGGCATTGGTTGCCGTGTCGATGAAAGTCACAGAATTGGAGCCGATCGACACGATCGCAAGCGTCTTGTGATCCGGAGAGAAACCCATGCCGTGGACGAGGACCTGGCCCTTGTAGAGGGGGCTCAGGTTGCCGGGCTGTGGATCGCCGAGCTTGATGACGCCGAGGAGTCTGTTGTCGACCGGGTCGGAGACAGAAACCGTGTTGGAGAACTGCTCGGCCGCATAGACGCGGTCCTTGTGGCTGATCGGAATGTCGGGGGCGGAGGCAAGGCCGGGCGCCTGGCCGGCAAAAGCTGCCACGGGGGCAATCATGGTGCTTGCCAGAAGAGCAAGGATCTTCAGGTTGGTTCTCATGTCTTGGTCCTTTTCAGTTGGCGGGCAGCATCATCATCTGCATGGCCGGAGCCTTTGATGACGTCTCTTCGTGAGGGCTCTGTGTTGTCTTCGCATCGTTGGGATCGACCTGCGTCGGCGCCGCGTTGGAGGCAGGAAGCGGATCGCCCAGCGCCATGCGCATGGCCGCGATCTCCTGTTGCTGGTCGACAATGATTTCTTGCGCGATCCGCTTGAGTTGCTCGTTATTGCCGTAGCGCAGGTAGACGACGGCCATGTCGATCGCTCCCTGGTGATGCGGGAGCATCATCTCGACGAAATCGCGATTGACATCGCCTGTCGGCTTGACCGCCATGTCGTTCATCATTTTCGCCATGACTGCATCGTTTTCCTGCAGAAACGGTGCTTCGTCCGTTGTGCCGGAAACCGTTTCATGGTGGGCAGGCACATCCTGGGCAAAGGCCCACACCGAGACGACGGTGAGCAGCGATGTGGTCACCAGAATGCTGGTACTGCGAAAAAAGGCGGTCATTGTTATCTCCTGATCTCTCTCGAAGAGTTCAGAAGCGTAGACACCGGCGAGGGCGGATTATTCCGGGCGAACTGAAATTTTCTTGGCGATGCCGTGCCGGGTCGCGGCGGCATACGATATTGAGATGAGAAACGACATCGGCGGCCTTGGATGCCGTCATCTGGAATCCAGGCAGGCCGCCGGGCAGCTTTCCGTCTTGGTCGGCGGTTATTGCGCCTTTCGCGCAATCAGATAGCTTTAGCGACGCATGCCCTGTGATACTCCGAAGGACATTGTCCTTCAGGATGAGCAATCTATTCGACAACACAATCGGAGATTCCCGTTTCGGAAGCCTGAGGAACGGGATCAAGTCGGGTCCATGGTTCCGAATGCGGCAACGAGCGCGATAACTACGGCGCCAAGCAGGAGTTCGAAGGCAGCGCCGGCCAACAACGCGGTTTCTGCCTCGCTGCGCTTTCTGCGCAAGAGGGGAACGAAGATATAGCGATTGACGATGGCCGCGAGCGCCATGATCGCGACAAGTCCGATCTTGATGAGGAGCCTTGCCTGATAGGGCGACCGCCAATCTGTCGGCAAATGACTGAGGATGAGCAAGCTATTGGCCACGCCGCTCAAGATCGCCAGTGCGACGGCAACGTGGCCGAGCCTGGAGAATCGGGACAAAGCGACCAATGCTTGAGGACGATGAGCAACGTCGCGTGCCGCCCGCATGACAAATACAAAGCCAACAAGACCGCCAAACCATGCTCCGGCGGAAAGAACATGGACGATTTCGATGCCGGTATGAAGAGTGCGCTCAAAGCCCGTCCTCATTGCTGCGTGCCCTGTCAGGGAAAGGCTCGCCAAGGAACCGCCGGCCAAAACCGCCCCGAGAGCATGGCGACGTGGCATGAGCCAACGGGCCAGTCCAAGCAGTAACGAACCTGCGGCGAGTATATCCCATGCCCGTCCACTGGTTGTCAGCGTGAGAAACGACCACAACGTCTGCGGGTCAACGGTCGCGCGCCAATCATCGGTCACGACAGCAATCTGCGCCGGAAGGACGACCAGGACGCTTCCCGCCACCATCATTGTGCAAATTGCGGAGACCCCTGAAAAGCGCCGCACCAGGAGGGCGCATAAGGGTGGCGGCGTAGCGGCCGAAAACAACCCCCAACACCCCCAGAGCAACATGAGGGTGGTGTCAATAACGGCACGACCCAAAATCCAAAGCCCTTGCGGATCGATCAAGGCTTGACCGTGAAGCTGTAGCTGCCGTCGCTCTTGTGACCGTCGTTGGAAAGAATGTGCCATTTGACCGTATAGTCGCCAGGCCTGATCGCCGATTGCAGAGGAATGGTGAGGGTTTCGTCTTCGTTCGACAGCTGCGCCTTGCCCGACGAAACCTGCGAACCCGAAGCGTCCTGCAGATTGGCACCGGAAAAAGCTAGATTCAGTCCCTCTGTAAAGTCGAGCGTCAGCGCCATCGGCGAGGTCGATATGAGCGCCTTGTCGGCGGGCGTGACGCTCTTGAGATGGGCATGCGCGAACGCCGGGCCGGCTGCAAGAAAGAAACCGACGCCGGCGAATGCGAGGAAAACGGAAGCATGTTTCATCGATATGTCCTTCCATGCGTGGAGTGATTTCCACCCATGTGGACATCCTGGAAGCGCGATTATTCCATCGGACAACGAAAATTGCCGCAGGTAATGTTGCAAGAGAGACGAGGCGTTCACGCAGAAATTCGCTTAGGAGAGCCAGACACTAAGGGGTCCAAGAAGATGGTCTTCGTGGACACGTGAATGTCGGATTCTCCAAACCCATCAATTTCGACAGCTTTCGTGGGTGATGCCTTAGTTGGATGCCGATTGGCGGAAAACAAAGTATGCATTGGCTCTCGGCCCAGGGGATTCGTCTGCTTTTGGGACCCTGCACAACAGTCCGCAACGACCGATATGAGGCGCAAAGCTGCCGTTCAAAATGTTGCATAGTTGTAAGTTCGTGCTGACACGCTATCCGGCGCACGTCCCAGAAATCGGTGCCTTCAGACCTATCCAAACACCGAATCTACTATCCCACTTTGTCGATAAGCACCCGCAATTCGAGCTGAGGCGCTACCCAGAAAGTTCGAAAAGCTTCCAGGAACCCCAGCCAAATTGGATGCCTCGTCAGCCACACATCCCCACGAGCTTGTGCAACTGCCGCAGACGCGGCCGTTCCGGCAAGTAAATCAAACGGTTGCCTGAAAACCGCGCGGACCTCGCCGCGATTCCATTCGCAGTTCGACAGCACCACTCCGCAGGCATGGTTCCGGGACATGACGGGCCCGCCTCGGTCTTATCTCGCGGGGGGCAACTTCCTCAGCGCGATAGCGACGATCGCTTCGGCGGTTATGCCGAAATGCCGGAACAGATCCTTGCCGGGGCCGGATGCGCCAAAGGACTGCATCCCGACGAAATCGCCATCCCGGCCAATGAAGCAATCCCAGCCTTGACGAATGGCGGCCTCGACGGCGATGTTGACCGGCGTATTGCCGATGACAGACGCGCGATAGGCGGCCGGCTGTTCGGTGAACAATTCGAAGCAGGGGACAGAGACGACACGCGCGGCGATGCCCTTGTCCGTGAGATCGGCGGCGGCCTTGACCGCAAGCTCGACCTCGGAGCCGGATGCGAAGATTGATACCTTCGCCTCGTCGGCCGCGATCAGCTCGTAGGCGCCGAGCGCACAAAGGTTTTGCGCCTCATGTGTCAGGCGCACGGGCGAAAGGTTCTGGCGGCTCAACGCCAGGCCGGAGGGGCGGCGCTGCTGCTTGAGCGCCATCTGCCAGCATTCCGCCGTCTCGATGGCATCGGCCGGCCGGAACATCAGCAAGTCGGGAATGGCGCGCAACGCCGCCATGTGTTCGACGGGCTCGTGCGTCGGGCCGTCTTCGCCGACACCGATCGAATCATGCGTCAGGACGTGGATGACGCGAATGCCCATCAGGGCGGCCAGGCGGATCGACGGGCGGCAATAATCCGAGAAGATCATGAAGCCGCCGGAGTAGGGAATCAGGCCGCCATGCAACGCGATGCCGTTCATGGCGGCGGCCATGCCGTGCTCGCGAACTCCCCAATGGACGTAGCGGCCGGAGAAGTCCGTCGGCGTGAGCGAGGCCATCTGGCTGGTCTTGGTGTTGTTGGACGGCGTCAGATCCGCCGAACCGCCGAGCATTTCGGGCAGCACACCGTTGATGACCTCAAGCACGTCCTCGGACGCCTTGCGGGTGGCGATGAGGGGGGGCTTCTCGGCAAGCGTCCTCTTGTAAGCCGCGATCGACGCATCCAGGTCCAAAGGCAGCGCGCCGGCGAAGCGGCGGGTGAATTCGGATTCAGCCGCGGCCGCCGCCAGACGGCCTTCCCAGGCCTTTCTCTGCTCGACGGAGCGGCTGCCGGCTCTGCGCCAGTCGTCGAGAATGTCGGCCGGCACCGCGAAGGCCTCGGCTTCCCAGTGAAGCGCCTTGCGGGTGGCGGCGATTTCCTCCGCCCCGAGCGGCGAACCATGCACCTTGTGGGTGCCAGCCTTGTTGGGTGCACCGAAACCGATGACGGTCCTGCATGCGATGAAGGTGGGGCTGTCGGATTTCTGCGCGGCTTCGATGGCAGCTGCGATCGCATCAGGATCATGGCCGTCGATTTCGATGGTGTTCCAGTGGACCGCCTCGAAACGCATGATCTGGTCGGTCGAATCCGCCAAGCTCACGGCGCCGTCGATCGTGATCCTGTTGTCGTCCCAGAACAGCACCAGCCTGTTCAACTTCAGATGTCCGGCAAGCGCAATCGCCTCCTGGCTGATGCCTTCCATCAGGCAGCCGTCGCCGCACAGCACATAGGTGAAGTGATCCTGCAGTTCGCTCCCAAACTCCTCACGCAGCCTGCGCTCGGCAATCGCCATGCCGACCGCATTGGCAAGCCCCTGGCCGAGCGGGCCGGTGGTTGTCTCTATGCCGGTGGCATGGCCGTATTCCGGGTGACCGGCCGTCTTGGAACCAAGCTGGCGGAACTGCCTGAGATCATCGATGCTCATGTCCTCATATCCCGTGAGATAGAGGAGCGAGTAAAGGAGCATCGAACCATGGCCGGCCGAAAGGACGAAACGGTCCCGGTCGGGCCACAGCGGCGTCTTCGGATCGACCTTCAGGTAACGGGAGAACAGCACCGTGGCCACATCCGCCGCGCCCATCGGCAGGCCGGGATGCCCGGAATTGGCCTTTTCGATCGCATCCATGGAAAGAAAGCGGATCGCATTTGCCATCCGGTCGTGCTGTTCGCGAGAGATCATGGTGGTGTTTCCTGATGCCAGACCGTGAGCTTCCGGCTTGCAACTTGGCAAGCTGGGGCATGTCGTCATGTTGGGTTCATCTACAGAGAGGCGGCGACCCGCTGCAGAATGTCGAGATAGCCTGTGACCGTCCAAGCCGACCGGCCGATGAACAGGCCATCTATGGCAGGCTGACTCACGAGTTCCGCGCAGTTCTGTGGATTGACGCTGCCGCCATAGAGTATTGGGACCGCGACCCCGAGGGCCGCTTTGGCAACGGCCGCGATTTTCTCATGCCGTGCGTTGGCATAGTCAATCGTTGCGGGAATTCCGTTGACGCCGATGGCCCAGACCGGCTCGTAGGCGATGAGAATCGTGGCCGCCTTCTCATCTTCTGAGAGCTGCGACAAGGCCGCTTCAACCTGCCGACGAAGCACGGCATCGGCTTCCCCGGCCTCCCGCTGAGCCAGTGTCTCGCCAATGCAGATGAGTGGCACCAGCCGATGGCGGACTGCGGCTGCCGTCTTGAGGCCAACCGCCCTATCCGTCTCATTGAAGAACTCGCGCCGCTCGCTGTGCCCGATCTCGACGAGATCGAGATTGCAGTCCTTGAGCATCAACGGCGAGATTTCGCCCGTCCAGGCGCCGCCGTCATCCCAGTGCATGTTCTGCGCACCAACCTTCACGCTGGTGCCAGCCAGCCTTTCCTTGACCTGACGCATGGCCGTGAACGGCGGAATGATGAAGCGCTGGACCCGCTCGTGCCTGCCGGCATCGGCGGCGGCCAGACCGTCCGCGAAGGCCATCGCCTCGGCAAGCGTCTTGTTCATCTTCCAGCTGGTGCCGACCCAGAGACTTGATGCAGTCATCCTCTATTCCTTCCGGCGGCCAAGCCGCGCTCGCGGAGGATTCTTTCGAATAGGCCCCCGCCTCTTTCTCTGAATACTGGTCTTCCCGGACCCGGTTCCCAACTCGGGGCCGATGCTCTAGCGATTGAAGCCGGTGTCGATATGGGGCTCCCAATAGGCGACGGATTCGCGGATCATGTCGACGACGTTGCTGTCGGTGGGTTCGCGCTCGCGAAAAGACAGCTCCATGCAGATCTCGTTGTCGGTGCCGCCGGCGGCCTCCACGGTCCTGATAAGCTTTTCCGGTTGGATGCGGCCGTCCTTGTTGTGCTCGGCTGTGAAGGGCCAATGGCCACCCTTGTTCATCGACGATTGCTTCACGTGGATGATGGGCGATTCGCGTGGAAAGGCCGCGGCCCAGGCATAGGGATCCACATCGTCGGGATTGCTGGAAGTGACGTCGCCATGATCGACATCGACGATCATCTTGAACGGCAGCGGTAGCTTTGCCTTGGCCAGGCGCATGTCGAAGGAGCGGCATTCGGCGATCGTGTGACCGAATTCGCGACCGACCGACATCGGTTCCCAAAAAATATAGGACAGTCCGGCCGCCTTCGCGTGCTCGGCCACGTCGCGCCAGCAGTCGATGACAATGTCGATCAGCGCCTCGCGTCGGACTGGATCGTTGTAGTCCTTCTGGGTGAAGACGGCGAACTGGGTGCCCATGCCTTCGGCGCCGAGTTCGCCGGAAATGTCGGCCAGCGTGCGGAACCAGTCGAGGTAGTAGCGCCGGATATCTGCATCGGGATGGCCGAAATGATTGAGGCGGCCGTAGGTGCTGGTCATCACCGATGTGACCTTGACCCCGGTGCGGTCGAGTGCGTTGCGAAACTGGCGCACCCGCTTGGCGATGGTCGCGGCCGGCCAGGACGGATTGATGAACTCCGGCGTCAGTTGGATATGGCCGATGCGGATGCGTTCGGCCAGCGTATCGACCAGATCGTCCACCTCGGCAAAGCGGTTGATAAGCGGGTTCGTGTTGAGCGACAATCGCAATGCCATGATGTTCCTCCTCGGCTAGGGGGCGTGGGCCGCCTATGCCGTCATCCGTCTTCAGTTGCGTTTTGGCTTCGCTTGCCCTTGATCCGGGACAGACTGAGCCAGGATGCGGTTCAGGCCAGCTGGAAGATCGGCGAAGCGATCGACCAGCGCATCCGGTAAAAGCGAGGCGAGTGGGGCTTTTGAATAACCGTAGCTGACTGCGACGATGGGAACGCCGGCTGCCTTGGCCGTGGCGATGTCGACCTCGGAATCGCCGACGAAGATCACCGGACCGTCGGCCCCCACGGCTCTCGCGGTTTCCAGGAGATGACGTGGATCGGGCTTACCGAAGCCGAACGTGTCGGGGCCGGCAATGATTGAAAAAAAGACATCAAGGCCAAGATCCCGGATGATCGTCTTGGCGTACCGCTCCATCTTGTTGGTGCAGACCGCCATGCGCCACCCGTCCTGCGCCAGAAGCGAGAGGGTCTGCTCGACATCCGCATAGGGCCGCGTCTCCCGCGATACGCGCTGCGCGTAGATGTCGGTGAAGCGCTTGATATCGGCAGCGCCCTGCCCGTCCCAATCGACGCCACGCAGCGCCAGCGCACCGCGCACCAGATTGGGAATACCATGGCCGATCAGTTTCCTTGCCGCCACAATCCCGATGGCCTCCAGCCCCTTGTCGGCCATGAGGCTGTCGAGCGAGCCAGCAAGATCGGGTATGCTGTCGACGAGCGTGCCGTCGAGATCGAAAATGACGGTGCCTCTGGAGTGATCTTGCGGTCCGTTCATTGCCCTCGGTCCCTATGCATGAATGGCGCGCCCGTCGGAGGCGAGAATAGCCTCATGCATAGCCTCGGAAATCGTGGGATGTGGAAAAATAGCCGTTATGAGCTGCTCGCGCGTGGCCCCCAGCGTCATCGCTAGCGAGAAAACCGCGATGAGTTCGCTCACCGAAGGCCCGATCATATGCGCACCGACGACTTTCCGGCTCGCCCCATCGAAAATGACCTTGACCATGCCGTCGGTTTCGCCGAGCGTCACCGCCTTGCCATTGCCGCGCAGGCTGAAACGACCGATTTCGACCGGCCGTCCAACCGCGCTGGCCGCCTCCTCGGTGAGGCCGATAGATGCGATCTGCGGATGGGCGTAGACGCAGGACGGCACCGCCCCCAACGCCGAATGCACGCTTTTCCCAGCGATCGCCTCGACGCATAACACGCCTTCATGCTCTGCCTTGTGCGCCAGCATGGGCGGGCCTGCCACATCGCCGATTGCATGGATGCCCGCGACATTGGTACGCCCGTTCGCGTCGATCCGGATCGTGCCATTCGAAAGCTCGACCCCGAGGCGCTCCAATCCAAGCCCCTCGATGTTGGCAACGACACCGGCAGCCGACAGCAGCCGCTCGGCTTCCACTGTGCGAACCCCACCGCCGGCCTGCCCGATTTCGGCGGCAAGTCCAGCCATACCCGCAACAACCTTCGTCACGCCGCCGCCGCAGACGACCTCGACACCCTTCTTCTTCAGGGCCTTGGCCATCAGATCGGCAATCTCCGCGTCCTCGAGCGGCAGGATGCGCGGCATGCTCTCGACAAGCGTCACCTTCGTTCCCAGCGCCGCGTAGAAGGAAGCGAACTCGACGCCGATGGCGCCACCGCCGATGACGATCAGCGACGCCGGTCGCTCGCGTGCGGTCATGGCATGATGATAGGACCAGATACGCTGACCGTCGGGTTCTATTCCCGGCAACGCGCGCTCGCGCGCGCCCGTCGCCACGATGATGTCAGCTGCCTCGTAGTCACCGGCCGGCAACGTGCCCTTGGGCGGTTCTCCCGCGGTTGGCTTGACGCGCACATGCCCGTGGCCGGCCAGTTCCGCCTGGCCCCAGATGATATCGATCTTGTTCTTGCGCAGAAGAAACTGGACGCCGGCGTTCAATTGACCGGCAACGCTGCGGGACCGCTCGACCATCTTCGACAGGCTGACGGCCTGTTCACCAGGCTCGACGCCGAACTGCGGCGCCAGGGTCTGGCCAAGGACGACCTCGGCGGAATGCAGCAGCGACTTCGTCGGGATGCAACCCCAGTTCAGGCAAATGCCACCGAGGTGTTGTCGTTCGACCACGGCCGTGCGTAGGCCGAGTTGAGCGGCGCGGATCGCGGCGACATAGCCGCCCGGGCCAGCACCGATGATAATCAGATCATAGGCTGGCATCCACCTGCCCTTTCACGCAAAATGGTCAGAACTTCTGGACTGGCGCGCGATTTTCATTTCAGCGGTCACCACGCGTCCTGGCGGACGCGTGGTGCGGCCTGAGTGCCGGCTCAACCGGCACTTCGAACGTTTTCAGCGACCAGCCGCCCGACCAGGCGCGCGGCCTCGAGTTGCGGCAGATGGCCGATATTGGCAAGGCGGTACAGGCCGACATGCGCCGGCACCGCATCTGATTGCTCGGCCGGGATGATCTGGTCCTCGCGCCCGACGATCACGCGCGACGGACCGGCAAACCTCTGAAGCGCCTCGCGGATCGAGAAGAGCTGGGTGTTTGCGGAAAAGACACCGGATGCAAGACGGGCTTGATTGCTGGCCAAGGGGGTGCCTTCGCGTGCCGCAAGCGTGGCCCGGACGAGCACCCCTGGGAGAGAAGCCGGATCGTGAACTAACAGCTCCAGCCAGATCTTCAATGCTGCCTCGCTCGACGACGACAGGAAACCGGCGACAAAATCGCCGTTGATCTTGGGGCCGAGGCCAGCCGGCGATAGCAAGGAGAGAGAGCGGATATCGAGGTCGCCGCCGCCCGCGATATTTGCCGCCACCGCCGCCCCAAGCGAGTGGCCCACAAGATGAAGCCTCTCGATGCGTTCGCCGCAAAGGGCCGAGCGAACAGAGGCGGTCAGGCTCTCGAAATCGGTTGCCGGCAAGGCTGCGGACGCGCCGTGGGCGGGCAGGTCGAGCGCCAGGATCGGGTTTGTCAGTCCGAGATGGGCGACGAACGGCCGCCAGGCCGAGAGTTCGGCGCCAAAACCGTGGATCAGCAGAACCGGATCGCCCGTTCCAGCCTGCAGCGTGCGGATCGGCAAGGCGCCACCGGAGCTGGCGGCCGCGCCGCCAGTGAAGGCAACAACGGAAGAAACGCCGGGCTTGCCGCGCTGATAGTTTTCGATATCGCGCTTGACGACGGCGCCGCGGGAACCGCTTCCCTTGACGGCGGCGATGTCGACGCCTGCCAGGGCAGCCAGACGCCGGGCCAGCGGCGAGGAGCCGCCGGTTCCGGTTTTGAGGAACGCGGTTTCGACTTCGCGGGTGGCTTGCTCGGGGGCAGCCCTGCTGACGATCGCCTCGGCATCCTCACCCGCAAAGCCGACGGTGGAGACCGTTTCGAGGATCTCCCCTTCCTCGCCGACCATGATTATCGGTTCGAGGACGATTGCCATGTCACCGACATTGTAGCGGATTTCGAGGACTGTTCCGGTTTCGAAAGCTTCCACCTCGAACACGGCCTTTTCCGATTCCACCTCGGCTACGATATCGCCTTTCTTGACCTTGTCGCCGACCTTCACGTTCAGCGCGGTTATCTTGCCTTCGGTCAGATCCTGTCCGACCTGCGGCATGAGAATGGGACGTGCCATGACGTTTGCTTTCTTTTCTCAGGCAACCCGGCGCCGGACGGATTCGACCGACCGGGCGACGAAATCGACGGTTTTGCGGGTCGCGGCGGCGAATTCCCCCGCTGTCGTTGCGAATGCGGCGAACTGCGAAAACTCTTCCGCGCGCATGCCGTCGAACTCGTAGGCCTGCCGGAAATATGGGATGCGCAGCAGCTTCTCGATCGTCTCGGCCGGCGCGTCCTCGTCGATGGCGCGCGGATCGAAATCGGGAAGCCTGTCTTCGGCGTGCATCAGTTGCGCGATATAGCCCGGTGGGCACGTGTAGACGAAATCGCCTCCGGCAAGCTTGGCGATGTGCCAGCTCGACGCCATCCCGCCGGGACCGCTGTCCGTTACACGCATGGAGCATTGCAGCATCTTGCTGGGATGTCCGCGGTCCTTGCCGTAACGATAGGCCCGCTTCAGAACGGCAAGCTCGCCATGAAGGATGTCCTCCGCCGACAGCGCAATGCCGCGGGCGTCCGCCTGGGCCTTGAGATCGCCGACATTGCCGAGCCGAGCCGACATGTGGGTGATGACCGACCGCCATTTCGACAGGTCCACCCCCTTCGCCCTGGCTCGCTCCAGACCCCGCGAAACCGCATCCATGCAGGCAACATATTGCGGCACGGTGAAGGAGGTCGTGTTGTTGGTGGAGATACCCCGCGCCGTCAGTTCCTCGATGACCTCGTAGCCTTCTTTCGACCCGGGAATCTTGACCATGACGTTGGGGGCGATTTCGGCAAGCTGCAGCCCCTGTTCGAGCATGCGCTCCCGGTCCATGACGAACCGCGGATCGACCTGCCCGGAAACCAGCCCATACTTTCCGCCAGATACGTCGTAGACCTTGCTGATCATCGCGGCACCACGGCGAACCACCTCAAGATAGATGGCCCAGTAGATATGCTCGATGTCGTCCGAGCCGCAGGCCGTGGCGAGCTTGCGGATTTCATCCGCCCAGAATGCCGGGTCGGACTGGATCGCCTGCAGCGACAGCGGCGGATTTGTAGTGACCCCGCGAAACCCCATCTGACCGGTCGCCAGTGCGTGGTCCGCATCGAACAGGCGCGTCAGCTGGGCTTCCCAGTCGGCCCGCTTTTCAGCCGGCGCATCTTTCAGAAGCGATGCTTTCCATCCCGGGTAGACCAGCGGCGAGGAATCCCACCAGATTTCGCAATCCGGATTGGTTGCGGCAAGTTTTTCCAACACATTCATAGACATCGTCGTTTTCCTGTCCTGTCCGGGGATCCGCACTCATTCAGCGGCAAGCGCGAAAGGCTTGGCATGAAGGGTGCGGCGGGCGGCGGCGATGATGTCGTCAACCTGGGGAACGCTGGCCTTTTCGAGCTCGAGGTTGAACGGAACGGGAATATTGAGGCCAGCCACGATCTCGATTGGCGCATCGAGGTGGTAGAAGGCTTCCTCCTGGATGATGGAAGCGATGTCGGAGGCGACGCCGCCTCGGCGGACGGCTTCCTGGACGATGACAGCCCGGTTGGTCTTGGCAACCGAAGCAAGGATCATTTCCCTGTCGAGCGGCACCAGCGTGCGCGGATCGAAGACCTCGGCGTCAATTCCCTCCTCGGCCAGCTTGGCGGCTGCTTCCAGCGCGCGTGGGATCATGTTTGACCAGGCGATGATGGTCACGTCCTTGCCCGGGCGCTTGATGTCGCCCTTGCCAAACTCGATGACATGCTCGCCGTCGGGCACGAGGCCCTTGGTCATGTAGAGGTGCTTGTGCTCAAGGAAAATGACCGGGTCCTGCTGCCGCAACGCATATTTCAGCAGCCCCTTGGCATCGGAAGGCACCGACGGCATGACGACCTGGAGACCGGGAATGTGGTAGAACAGGGCCTCAAGGCTCTGCGAATGCTGCGCGGCCACGCCGCCGCCCGTGCCGCCCTGGGTGCGCATGACGAAAGGCACGCGGCCGTCGCCGCCGGTCATCAGCCGGAACTTCGCCGCCTGGTTGACGAGCATGTCCATGCCGAGCATGGCGAAGTCGACATAAAGGATTTCCACGATCGGGCGGGCACCCGCGATCGCGGCACCGACACCGACGCCGATCATGCCGGCCTCGGCGATCGGCGTGTCACGGACACGCTTCGAGCCATATTTTTCGAGCAGCCCTTCCGTCACCTTGTAGGAGCCGCCGCGCTCGGCGATCCCCTCGCCGATGATGAACACCGAGCTGTCGCGCCCCATTTCCTCGTCGATCGCCTCGCGAAGGGCGTCGCGATACATGATTTCTCTGGCCATTATGGTTCTCTCTCCCGGGAAACTCAGTAAGCGGCGGCGAATTCGCGGAAATCCGCGATCGTCACTTCACCGCTCGCCTTCGAAAATTCGATCGCGTTCTCGAACTCCTGCCTGATCTCGCTCTCGATCGCTTCGATTTCGGACTGATCGATGCCCGACATTTCGATCAGCGCGTTGCGCGCCCGATCCACAGGATCGCGCTCTTTGTAATAGGCAAGGCGGTCGGCCGGCATGTACTTGCCGGGATCGTTCACATGGTGCCCCATGTGGCGGTAGGTCTTTGCCTCGATAAGGATCGGGCCTTCGCCGCGCCGGCATTTCTCGACCGCTTCCTTCGTCATGTTGTAGACGGCGAGCGGATCGTTGCCGTCGACCTGATGGCTCTCCACGCCAATGGCGAGGCCACGCTTGTAGAGATCGACGTCGCGGGTCGATTCCTCGATCCTGGTTGAAACCGCGTACTGATTGTTCTCGACGACCAGTACGAAGGCGAGGTTCCAGATCGCCGCGAGATTGAGCGATTCCAAGAAGGTGCCGTTGTTCGCCGCACCATCCGTGGTGAAGGTGACGGTGACGGCATCAGAACCCTTGATCTGCGCGGCGAGCGCCGCTCCGACGCCGAGCGGCGTTCCGGCGCCGACGATGCCGTTGGCGCCGAGGTTGCCGGCCTTGATATCGGCGATGTGCATGGAGCCGCCGTAACCGCGGCAATAGCCGGTGTCTTTTTGGAGCAGTTCGGCGACCATCTTGTTGATGCTGGCGCCCCAGGCGATGCAGTGACCGTGGCCGCGATGGGTCGATGCAATGTAGTCGCCGTCTCGCAAGGCCGCACAGACACCCGTCGCAATGCCTTCCTGCCCCAGATAGGGGTGGAAGTAGCCGCGGATCAGGCCCTGACGGTAAAGCTTGATGCCCTCCGTTTCGAAGACGCGGATCTTAAAGGCCGTTTTGAAAAGTTTTTCCAAAAGCTCCCGCGATGGGGCATTAGCCTTTCTGGACTGGGCTGACATGGATTCTTTTCTCCCCGAATTTGTCCGCTTGTTCATTGTGGAAATCTCTCTAGCATCCAGGAATAGACCTGTCGAGAAAATTTTCTTCACAAAATCTCCGATCTGAAAATTCGAAACGACGCGTCAATCGATCCAGGAGCCCCTCTTAACGAATTGTTTTAAAGGAACAAAGGTGAGAGCGCCGCAAAAGCCGGAGATTTCACTCCGGCAGTTTCCTGCTGACACCGCGCCTCTGCCGTCACAATTTTTTATTTTCAGAAAATTATTTTCAGGCCGAAATACGAAGAGTCCAAGCGGCAGCCGGCACGCTCTTCCGAGCTGCAAGAGATCTCGTCCACCGACCTCCCGGCGGCGGCCTCGCATCCAATCGGAAAAGCCTGAACTTAGCGGGTGAAAACTTTTATTCTTCTACCGGAAATGCTAGTGTCGAGGTACGCTGTCGCGATGGCGGCACATTTCGGGAATGGACGTCCTGCATGACAGAGCCTCGCCAGCTTTCGGATCTTCAGCAAAGCGATCTTCTCGAGCGGATACAGGAGCGTTACGGCACACTGCGCAAGTCCGAACGGATCGTTGCCGATTTCCTGCGCAACAATGCCGGCAAGCGATTGGACTCTTCGATCACCGAGTTGGGCCGGAATCTGGGTGTCAGCGAAGCCACCATCAGCCGCGTCAGCCGCGCTCTCGGCTACGAGGGCTACCCGGATATGAAGCTGTCTCTCGCGGAGGGCGCACGCAGCCGCCGATCTTTCGTCAACATTCCCCTCGAGATCGACGACAGCGATTCCCTGATCGTGACCAGCGGTAAGCTCGCGTCTCTCTTGATTTCGGGCCTCGAAGGCACGCATCGCATGCTCGACGCACAACGCCTTGAACTCGCTGTCGAAGCCCTGCGCAAGGCACGCAAAATAGTCTTCGTCGGCGTTGGCGGCGCTGCCGCCATCTGCGACGAAGCGGCTCACCTCTTCATGAAGGCAGGCTTCGACGCGACCAGCTACCGCGACGGCTACACGCAAACGATCGTGGCAGCGACACTTCAGCCCGACGACGTGATGATTGGCGTGTCACACACCGGAACGACGGAAACGGTCACCGGCGCGTTGCTCCTCGCCCGCGAAAAGAAGGCGACGACGATCGCCATTACCAGCAATGCCGCCTCGGACGTAGCGAAGGCCGCCAACGTTTCACTGACGACTTGGGGGGCGAGCCCGCAACTCGTGCCACTGCACGGCGACTTTCTCGAAGGCAGGATCAGCCAGTTGTTCTTGATCGACCTGCTTTACGTCGGCACACTGTTCCGCATGGGAGAAAAGACGGCCGAGAGTCTGCGGACAACCGGCACCGCCCTTGAAAAGCGTTACCGGCACGGCGGCAACAGCGCGGCCTGAACCGGTGGACCTCATGACGCCCTGATATCTATAGAACCGCCTGAGCGGATGCGTCGACGATCGCGCGGCATGCCGGAATGTCGACGCCGGCATCGAGGTCGGCGACAACCCTGTCGGCGAGCGTAAAATCCTCTTCGCTGGTGTAGGACGAAATGGTGACGATGCACTTCATGCCGGCCGCCTTGGCCGCCCGCAGCCCATTGTTGCTGTCTTCGATCACCATGCAGTGCGCCGGCGAAAGACCGAGTGTTTTGGCGGCGAGATCATAGATGTCGGGCGCGGGCTTCTTTGCCCCGACCGCGTCGCCAGCGAAAACGGATATTTTTCCGGACCGTTGCGGTCCGAGCATGACGTCCACCACGGACTGCACCGCTTTTTCGTCGGAGGTGGAACAAACGGCAAGCGTGACGTTTTCGGCAATGGCCTCATCGACGATCCGGCGCACGCCCGGTCTCAGGGGGAGTTCTCCAGTCCTGATCAAGGCCATGAAGATATCTGTCTTCAGACCGTGGATGAGAGCGATCAAAGCTTGGCGGTCCGGATAATTTGGCGGCCATTGCGTCTCGTCGAAATGCCGGCGCATACGCTCCTTGCCGCCAGCGGTCGCCAGCAATTCGCCGTAGCGCTCGATACTCCAGACGCAATCGATGCCAAGCTGGGCGAAAGCCTGATTGAAAGCGACGCGGTGGCCGTCCCGCTCGGTATCGACGAGCACGCCGTCGCAATCGAAAATGAGCGCCTGCATCATCGCTCAGGCCTCCGCGCCTGCCGCATGCGCCGCCTTGCCCGCCGAACCGAAGGCGACGATCATGTCCGTCACATCCTTTTTCATGGCATCATACTGGCCGATGATGAAGGGCAGCGGCTCCTCAAGCTTGGGCTTGTCCTGCCGGACGGCGACGAAACCATCGATGAAGCGATGCTTGTGCATGGTGGAGATGTTGACCTTTGCACAGCCTCCGGCAATGCATCGGTCGAATTGCTCCTGGCTGAGGCCCGTGCCGCCATGCAGGGCGATGGGAATGGCGACCGCGGCGGTAATTTTCTCCAGCAGGGCATAGGCGATCTTTGGCTGCCCCTTGTAGAAGCCATGCGCAGTGCCGATGGCGGGCGCGAAAACGGCAAGGTTTGGCATGTTCTTCACGAATTCGAGGCATTCGTCATAGTCTGCCAAGATGGCCGAATCCTCGGCGACAAACTTGTCGTCCTCGACGCCGCCGATCGCGCCGATCTCGGCCTCTAGCCCGACACCGGCCGCCTCGGTCAGCCGATAGATCTCTTCCGAACGTGCCTTGTTTTCCACGAACGGCAACGACGAGCCGTCAAACATCACGGATGTCCAACCCGCGTCGATGCACCGCCTTATGACATCGCCGTCGCTGCAATGGTCGAGATGAAGAGCTACCGGCACCTCTACGGCTTCCGCCAGCATCCGCACCCATGTCGCGATCGGCTTGAAGCCCCAATGCCTGATGGTCTTGACCGAGACCTGAACGATCATCGGCGCCTTCATGTCGGCGGCACCCTCGACGATAGATCGCGCACTGTTGTAGTCGATCATGTTGAAGGCGGCGATGCCATAGCCGGCCGCCTGTGCCCGCTTCAGCATCGGCCCCATCGATACAAGTGCCATGTCCGTGCCCATCCCATCCGTTGTCTGTTGTTGCGATCGCCATCATGCGGCGCTGGCGCCGGGCGATTGCGAGTCAATAGCGACCCTTGCCAAGATTGATACCAAACTTGGACGATTTGTAAATATTTTTCTGGCTTCACGTATACAAAATTATCAATCATTTCAACGTAGTCAGCCTTGCTGACCGGATCGACATTCCGATTCATTCATTTTTTAGATGCCATCTTGAAAATTATTTCATTCGCATTGCCTTATCCTTGATCAACGAGGAACGCCCGGAGTGCTGCTCCGGGCGTTCTCCATGGGTTGATCAGTTTCAGCTTGCGCCCACGGTTACTTCTGCCAGCTCTTCACCAGCTCGTCATAGTTGATGGTGATCGGCTTTTCCTTCTCGTTCTCGATCTTGAGCTGAGGCGCGAGATTGCCCTTCTTGACCGCGTCGGCGTTCCAGTAAGCAAGGTCATGCTCTTCGGCCATCTTCGGGCCGATATCGCCCTGGACGCCCGACTTCTCGATGCGGCTCATGACCTTTTCCTGCTCGCCGCAGAGCGAGTCCATCGCTTCCTGCGCCGTCTTGGCGCCCGACGAGGCGTCACCGATCGCCTGCCACCAGAGCTGCGCCAGCTTCGGATAGTCCGGCACGTTGGTGCCGGTCGGCGACCACTGAACGCGGGCCGGCGAGCGGTAGAACTCGATCAGACCGCCGAGCTTGGGCGCGCGTTCGGTGAAGCTCTTGTCATGGATGGTGGAGTCGCGAATGAAGGTCAGGCCGACATGGCTCTTCTTCACATCGACGGTCTTCGAGGTGACGAACTGCGCGTAAAGCCAGGCGGCCTTGGCGCGGTCGGTCGGCGTCGACTTCATCAGCGTCCAGGAACCGACGTCCTGATAGCCGAGCTTCATGCCGTCCTTCCAGTAGACGCCATGCGGCGACGGTGCGTAACGCCATTTCGGCGTGCCGTCATCGTTCATCACCGGCAGGCCGGGCTTGACCATTCCGGCGGTGAACGCCGTATACATGAATATCTGCTGGGCGATGTTCCCCTGCGCCGGAACAGGACCCGCTTCAGAGAAGGTCATGCCCTGCGCTTCCTGCGGCGCATAGGCTTTTAGCCAGTCGAGGTACTTCTGGATCGAATAGACGGCTGCCGGACCATTGGTGTCGCCGCCGCGCGCCGTGCAGGAGCCGACCGGCCGCGACTTCTCGTCGACCTTGATGCCCCATTCGTCGACCGGCAGGCCGTTCGGCAGGCCCTTGTCGCCATTGCCGGCCATCGACAGCCAGGCATCGGTGAACCGCCAGCCAAGCGACGGATCCTTCTTGCCGTAGTCCATGTGGCCATAGACCTTCTTGCCGTCGATCTCGCGGCCGGTGAAGAATTCGGCGATGTCCTCATAGGCCGACCAGTTGACCGGGACGCCGAGCTCGTAGCCGTACTTGGCCTTGAAGTCGGCCTTGTTCTTCTCGTCGTTGAACCAGTCGTAACGGAACCAGTAGACGTTCGCGAACTGCTGGTCAGGCAGTTGGTAGAGCTTCTTGTCCGGAGCCGTCGTGAACGAGGTGCCGACAAAATCCTTGAGATCAAGGTTTGGGTTGGTGACGTCCTTGCCGTCGCCGGCCATCCAGTCGGTCAAATTGCGCACCTGCTGGTAGCGCCAGTGGGTGCCGATCAGGTCGGAATCGTTGACCCAGCCGTCATAGAGGTTCTGGCCGGTCTGCATCTGGGTCTGGATCTTTTCGACGACGTCGCCTTCCTGCAGCAGATCATGCGTGACCTTGATGCCGGTGATGGCGGTAAAGGCCGGGGCCAGCACCTGCGATTCATACTCATGCGTGGCGATGGTTTCGGAAACCACCTTGATGTCCATGCCGGCGAAAGGCTTGGCTGCATCGATGAACCACTGCATCTCGGCTTCCTGGCCGGCGCGGTCGAGCGTCGAGAGCGGGCCTATCTCTTTGTCCAGAAAGGCTTTTGCCTCATCCATCCCGGCATAGGCATTGCCCACGCCGAGCAACAGGACAAGGGCCGTTGTTGATGTTAAAAATTGCCGTCGCATGTGTTTCCTCCACTGTTTTAGGTTTCTAGTGCGATCTGGAGCGGTCGCCGGCACGCTGCCGCTCCAACAGTTTCCCCCTCTATACGTAGCGGAACACGCCAATGGCGTAGACCACGGAGAGAGCGAGAGCCCACCACAGGTTGGATCCAACGAGACCCAGCCAAGCGAGATGAATAAAGGCGCTGCCAAGCAGCGACAGGAAAAGACGATCGCCGCGCGTCGTCTCGAAGCGCAGGATACCGACGCGGGGATTGCCGCCCGGCGAGGCGTATTCCCACGCCGCCATGCCGCACAGCAACAGCAGGACGGTCGCGAAGAAGGCCGCCGTCGGCCACGTCCACGCCATCCAGGAGAGGTCTAGGTTCATGATCACACCCTCCCCAGGGCAAAGCCCTTGGCGATATAATTTCGCACGAACCAGATGACGAGCGCGCCGGGGATCAACGTCAGCACGCCGGCGGCGGCGAGCAGGCCCCAATCCATGCCCGCGGCCGAAACGGTGCGCGTCATGGTGGCGGCGATCGGCTTGGCGTCGGTGGTCGTCAGCGTGCGTGCGATCAGCAATTCGACCCACGAGAACATGAAGCAGAAGAAGCAGGCCACACCGATGCCGCTGGCGATCAGCGGCATGAAGATCTTTACGAAGAAGCGCGGGAAGGAATAGCCGTCGATATAGGCGGTCTCGTCGATTTCCTTCGGCACGCCCGACATGAAGCCCTCGAGGATCCACACCGCCAAGGGCACGTTGAACAGGCAGTGCGCCAGCGCCACAGCGATATGCGTGTCGATCAGCCCGAAGGCCGAGTAGAGTTGGAAGAACGGCAGTGCGAACACCGCCGGCGGCGCCATGCGGTTGGTCAGCAGCCAGAAGAACAGATGTTTGTCGCCAAGGAATCGGTAGCGCGAGAAGGCATAGGCCGCCGGCAGCGCCACCGATACCGAAATCACCATGTTCATGACCACATAGGTGATCGAATTGATGTAGCCGGAGTACCAGGACGCATCGGTGAAGATGGTGACGTAGTTGGCGAGCGTCGGCGCGTGCGGGTAGAGCGTCAGCGACGAGACGATCTCGGCATTGGTCTTGAAGCTCATATTGATGAGCCAGTAGATCGGCAGCAAAAGTACGATGATGTAGAGCGTCGGCACGATCCACCACCAGCGCGATTCCTCACCGCGCCGGCGCATCAGCCGCGCTATCTGGTCCTGCGACATTGCGCTGGCAAGCCCTTCCGAAGCCGTCGTTTCACTCACTCTGTCCTGCCTCGTCGTTCGTTCATTGGCGCCGCTCATCTCAGCGCTCCGCGTCGTAGTTGGTCATCACGGTGTAGAACACCCATGACAACAACAGGATGATGAGGAAGTAGACGAGCGACATGGCCGCGGCCGGGCCAAGGTCGAACTGGCCGAGCGCCGTCTTGACGAGATCGATCGACAGGAAGGTCGTCGAACTGCCCGGCCCGCCGCCGGTGACGACGAAGGGTTCGGTGTAGATCATGAAACTGTCCATGAAGCGCAGCAGCACGGCGATCAAAAGCACGCGCTGCATCTTCGGCAGCTGGATGTAGCGGAACACCGCCCAGCGCGAGGCCCCGTCGATCTTGGCCGCCTGGTAGAAGGCATCGGGGATCGAGACCAGTCCGGCATAGCAGAGCAGCACGACGAGGCTGGTCCAGTGCCAGACATCCATGACGATGACGGTGACCCAAGCGTCGAACGGATCCTGTCCATAGTTGTAGTCGATGCCGAGCGCGTTGACGTAGTAGCCCATCAGCCCGATGTCGTTGCGTCCGAACACCTGCCAGATGGTGCCGACGACGTTCCACGGGATCAGCAGTGGCAGTGCCATCAGCACCAGGCAGACCGGCACGCCCCAGCCCTTCTTCGGCATGTTGAGCGCGATGAAGATGCCGAGCGGCACCTCGATCGCCAGGATGATGAAGGAAAAGATCAGGTTGCGGACCATCGCCTCCCAGAAGCGGCTGGACGACAGCAGTTCCTCGAACCATTCGGTGCCGGCCCAGAAGAAGACATTGTTGCCGAACGTGTCCTGCACCGAATAGTTGACCACCGTCATCAGCGGGATGACGGCCGAGAATGCCACCAGCACCAGCACCGGCAGCACGAGGAACCAGGCCTTGTTGTTCCAGGTCTTGTCCATCTATGCCCCCATCTCGACACGCCAGGAATCGGCATAGATGTTGATGCCGGCCGGATCGAACCGCACCTTCGGTTCGGCTGGCACGGTCTCGTCCTCGCCGATGACGGCCGCGATGTCGCGCCCCTCCAGCTTGGCGCGAACCACCTTGTGGCGGCCGAGATCCTCGACCTTGCTGATCGAGACGGCCATGCCGTCACGGCCGAGCCGCACATATTCGGGGCGGATGCCGAGTTCGACAGCGCCGGCGGCTTTGGGCGCGCCCGGCAGGTCGATCCGCTGCGAGCCAAGCGTCGCCGTCCTGCCGTCGATCGCCACCGGCATGACGTTCATGCCCGGCGAGCCGATGAAATAACCGACAAAGGTATGACGCGGCCGCTCGAACAGTTCCGCCGGCGTGCCGATCTGCACGATGCCGCCATCATACATGACGACGACCTGGTCGGCGAAGGTCAGCGCCTCGGTCTGGTCATGGGTGACGTAGACCATGGTATAGCCGAAGCGGCGGTGAAGCTGCTTCAATTGCGAGCGCAGCACCCACTTCATATGCGGGTCGATGACGGTCAATGGCTCGTCGAACAGGATGGCGTTGACGTCGGAGCGCACCAGGCCGCGGCCGAGCGAGATTTTCTGCTTCTGGTCGGCGGTCAGGCCTCTCGCCTTCTTCTTGGCCCAGGACGCCAGGTCGATCATCTCCAGCGTCTCGCGCACCTTGCGGTCGACATCGACCTCCGGCACGCCGCGGTTGCGAAGCGGGAAGGCCAGATTGTCGTAGACGGTCATGGTGTCGTAGATGACCGGAAACTGGAACACCTGCGCGATGTTGCGTTCCTGCGTCGACAGATTGGTGACGTCCCTGCCGTTGAACAGCAACTGGCCGTGCGAGGGATGCAGCAGTCCCGAAATGATGTTGAGCAGCGTGGTCTTGCCGCAGCCCGAGGGCCCGAGCAGCGCATAGGCGCCGCCATCCTCGAATGTGTGGTGCACTTCCCTGAGCGCGAAATCGGCATCCTTCTGCGGGTTCGGCAGGTAGGAATGCCTGACATGGTTGACGTCGATGCGCGCCATATCGCCCTCCTCAAGCCGCCAGCTTCGGCGCGGTCACGGCGCGGCCGTGCTCGTCGAAGACCATGATGTGACGCGGATCGATGAACACCTCGACCACTTCGTCGGTCTCGAAATCCCTGATGCCGTGGGTCAGCATGACCCAGCGCACGTCGGCAAAATCGAGATGGATGAAACTCTCCGACCCGGTGATCTCGGTGATGGTCACCTTGGCCCGCACAGGCACGGCGCCGGCGTTGGGACGATCGAGCGACAGATGGTGCGGTTGGAAGCCGATCGTGTAGTTGCCGTCGGCGATGCCGACGAGTTCGGGCGGCACCGGCAGCTTCACCCCGCCTTCGAGCAGGAAGTCGACGCCCTTCTTGGCCAGCACGATGGTGTTGAGCGGCGGATCGGCGAAGGTCCTGGCCGTCACCAGGTCGACCGGCTTGCGGAAGACGTCGATGGTCGGTCCGAACTGCGTGATGCGGCCTTCCGACAGCGTTGCCGTATTGCCGCCGAGCAGCAGCGCCTCGTGCGGCTCTGTCGTGGCGTAGACGAAGATGGTGCCGGCGGCGGCGAAGATCCTCGGCAGTTCGGCCCGCAACTCCTCGCGCAATTTGTAGTCGAGATTGGCGAGCGGCTCGTCGAGCAGCACCAGGCTGGCATTCTTGACGATGGCGCGCGCCAGCGCGGTGCGCTGCTGCTGGCCGCCCGACAGGCTGAGCGGCGTGCGGTCGAGATAGGGCGTCAGCTTCAGCAGCGCCGCGGCCTCGCGCACCTGGCTGTCGATCTTGCCTTGCTCCCCGCCGGCCACCCGGAGCGGCGAAGCGATGTTCTCATAGACGGTCATCGCCGGATAGTTGATGAACTGCTGGTAGACCATGGCGATCTTGCGCTTCTGCACCGGCACACCGGTGACATCCTGGCCATCGAACCAGACCGAGCCGGAGGTCGGCACATCGAGACCTGCCATCAGCCGCATCAGGCTGGTCTTGCCGGAGAGCGTCGGCCCGAGCAGGACGTTGAGCGAGCCGTGCTGAAGCGTCAGCGAGACATCGCGTACGTGCTCGACCGCACCGACCGTCTTGGTGACGTTCCTCAGTTCAAGCATGCGTCGCAATACCTTCCATAAAACATCGATGGCTCATGAGCGGCACGTCAGACAACAGCAAGCGCCGGCCTGGACCGGCTGATTTCATGCTGAGCATCCTGGACCTGGGTTTGCGACCAGAGGGGGGCAATGACGTCGATGGCGTTGCGGTAGATGTTGTACTTCGCGGTCAACACGTTCGCCCGCACCGGATCCGGCTCGAACCGCTGATCGATGCGAACCATGGCTGCGATCGCCGCCGGAATATCGGCATGGATACCAGTTGCCACGGAAGCGCAGATGGCAGCGCCCTTAGCCCCAAACTCGGTTCCGTTGGCGATCTCGATGGGAAGACCGAGACCATCGGCGAACATCTGCGCCCAGACAGCGCTTCGCGACGGGCCGCCGGCGAGACGGATTACCTTGGGGTCTGCGGCATCCGCGCCGTTGAGCAGATAGGACATGTCATAACGATGAGCGAAAACCACCCCCTCGTAGACCGCCCGCACGATATCGGCGAGCGAAACGCCCGCCCTCAACCCGAGAAACCCCGCGGGCGCACCGTTAGGACCATCATAAAGGAAGGGGAAGAAGAGAATTTTGTTGTCGCGCGCCAGTGCGCCTGCGACCAGATCGTTGCAAATATCGTAGACGCTACGGCCTTCGAGCAGCGCACGCTGCGCCTCGGCCGAAAGCATGGTCTTGCACATCCATTCCAGATTGCTCGCGGAGGTCGGCGTCGCCGTGGTTGCCAGTATCTGGCCTCCAACCGGATAAGGCGTCTGGATCGTCGGCAACGGGTTCAGCGACGGCTTGCCGTGAACGGTCGAGTGAATGCTGAACGTCCCCGCGACCGCTGCAAGCTGGTCAGGGTGCTCGACGCCCGAAGCGAGCGAGCAGCCGACAACGTCGTATACGCCTCGCACGACCGGCGTGCCGGCACGCAGGCCCGTTTGTCGTGCAGCTTCGTCGCTGATGCCACCGACGATCTCCACCCCTGGACCGATCGATGGCAGCTTGCCGAGCCATGACGTGAGGCCCGCCTCCTCGAAGGCTTCTCGCGAAATTTCGGAACACGAGACATTGATGATGCCCGCGCAGCCGGCATCCGTCGGGTCGGTCGAGATATCGCCGCAAAGGCGCAAGCGCAGGAAGTCCTTGCACGACATGACATGCGCCGTGCGACGCAACACCTCCGGCTCGTTCTCCTGTATCCATGCAAGGATCGGCAATGTCTGACCGGGCCAGATCTGTTGCTGGATGTGCCGGGAGACCGCGGCCGCGCGACCAGTCGCCGTCCATCGCGAAATTAGCGGAATAGATCGGGTATCGGTGGACACCAGCGCGTTTCGAACAGGAGTTCCGCGATCGTCAACCAAATAGACGCCGCCGCCATAGCCAGAAGGCGTGACGGCGACTATGTCCGCGGGATCGGTACCCGTCTTCTCCAGCAAGGTCCGGACGCACTCGCACGTTGCGCGCCACATTCTATCCGCATCGCGCTCCGTCCAGCCCTCGTGCGGCAGCAACATCACATTGGCCCGCCGCTCGCTGGCGACTTCATTTCCGTGGACGTCAAACAGAACGACTTTCGTCATCGTCCCACCGGCGTCGATGCCAATAAGGCGCTCGCGCATGGTTCCTCCTCCAGACCGGCACGCATCGTCTCCAACCGACGCGCTAGGAACGCGAATTCCTGCCCGGCATTCTCCTCTGCAGTGAGGCTATTTGACCGAGAAAAATTGTCAATCCAATTTGTAAGAAAATTTTTTACATGCATAACTATCAGATATATATTGGTTTTTTAGATTTCAATCGGAAAATTTCTCATTGCTTCGCTTCCAAAAGGAATAAACTGCCATTATGCAGAGCCCCTGGATGTCAGCCCCAGAAGAGCCAGGAGAAGACGATGCGTAATCGCGAAGAGGTGTTGCGGCAGCTCAGCGCCTTGCCTGATGGGAGCGCGCCCATCTTGATTGTCGGCGGCGGCATTAACGGCATCGGCCTCTATCGCGATCTCGCCCTGCAGGGCGTACCGGCCGTCCTGATCGACAAGTACGATTTTTGTTCAGGAACGAGCGCCGCACCCTCGCGTCTTGTCCATGGCGGACTGCGCTATCTTGAAACGGGCGAGTTCGAGCTGGTGCAAGAGTCCGTCATCGAGCGCAATCATCTGCTGAGGAATGCGCCGCATCTGGTGAAGCCGATCCCGGTCTGGGTTCCGGCTTTCAGTTGGCTTGGCGGCATCTTCTCGGCGGGCCTCCGCTTCCTGAAGCTCAAGAAGAGGCCTGGCGCCAAGGGCATTCTCGTCGTCAAGCTCGGCCTCGTCTTCTTCGATCGCTTCGGCGGGGCCAGCCAGACCATGCCTCGACACCGGCTCGTACCGCACGCGGAAAGCCGACGCAGGATGCCTGGGCTGTCGGACAAGGTGCGTGCTGTCGCCGAATATTTCGATGCGCGCCTTCTGCATCCGGAGCGCCTGGCCCTCGAACTGATCAAGGACGCCGAGCGAGACTGCCCGCGGTCCCTCGCCATTCCTTATGTTTCGCTTGAGGAAACCCGGGACGGCGTTGTTCGCCTGAAGGATGGCATCACCGGCGAGATGTTCGCAATGGACCCGCGGCTTGTCATCAATTGCTCAGGCGCATGGGTCGACGACGTCAATCGCCGGCTGAACATTGACAAGCGCCTGATCGGTGGCACGCGCGGATCGCATCTCATCATGCGTCGGCCCGATCTGGCACGGCAGTTGGACGATGGCATGCTCTACTTCGAAACCAAGGATTTTCGCGCCTGTCTGGTCTACGCTCTCGACTCGCAAAACATCCTCCTCGGCACCACCGATATCCGCGCCAGCGATCCAGAGGCCGCCAGTTGCTCCGATGAAGAAATCGACTACCTCTTCGACGCCCTGGAACAAGTGCTGCCCGGCGCCAGGGGCCAAAGGTCGGAAATCGTTTTTGCCTACGCCGGCATTCGCCCTCTGCCCTGGAGCGGCGACACTACAACTGGCGCGATCAGTCGTGACCATGCGCTGCATGAATTCGAACCAGGGTCAGATCGCCCCTTTCCCGTTCTGACATTGGTCGGCGGGAAATGGACGACCTATCGCGCCTGTGCGGAACAGATATGCGATGCCGTCCTCAAACGCCTAGCCATCAGGAGGTCCGGCAGCACGATCTTGCAAGCCATCGGTGCCGCACGGGCTCTTCCAACCAACGAGATCGGAAGCGACCGCGCTCTGGAAGAAATCGTCAACGCATCGGGATTGGAGCGCCAGCTTGTGGCGAAGCTGTTGCGTCGCTACGGCGGCGCAGCCGGACAGGTCGCCGCCATGGTGGCTGACGGCGGTCGGCAGACACTCGGCCGCGAGGGCCAGTATCACGAAGGCGAAATTCGCTGGGTCGCGCGGAACGAGCGCGTAACCCGTCTTGCCGATATCGTTTTGCGCCGCACGCTTCTTCCATTCGAAAATGCAATCACAGGCGATGCCATTACCGGCATCGCCGCGATTGCCGCTCGCGAACTGGGTTGGGACGAGGCGCGGCGGGCTGAGGAGGTCAAGCTGACCACAGCCCTGTTGACGCAGCATCACAGGGTCAAGTCGCTGGCCGCGGCGTAAACGGCGCTCCCCTTCCCGCAAACAGTATCTCCGCTTTGACATTTTTGAGACACGCGAAAGGCATCGATGACCATGACACCCGGAACAAAGCCGCTGGTTGCCGGCAACTGGAAAATGAACGGCCTGCGCTCGTCTCTAGACACATTGAAGAACATCGCTAGCGGAGCCGCGGCCTTTGTCGGCAAAACGGACATGCTGATCTGTCCGCCGGCAACCCTGCTTCGGGAGGCAACATCACTGTGTTCGGGAGCGGTTCTCCAGATTGGCGCGCAGGATTGCCACCCTCTCCCGTCGGGTGCTCATACGGGGGAGATATCCGCGGCGATGGTCGCGGATTGCGGCGCTACCTTCGTCATCGTGGGGCATTCGGAGCGTCGTGATTTTCAAAACGAGACCGATGCTATCGTTCGCAGCAAGGCAGTGGCGGCGCACGGCGCAGGACTGGTCGCCATCGTGTGCGTCGGCGAAACCGGAGCGGAGCGGCAGTCCGGTGAAACCCTGAATGTCTTGAAGCGGCAGCTTGCCTGTTCCGTTCCCGACGGCGCCGCCGCCGTCAACACGGTCATCGCCTACGAGCCGGTCTGGGCGATCGGGACAGGGCTCACGCCGACGACGGACGACATTCGCGAAGCCCATGCTTTCATGCGCGCCGAACTCGTGTCCCGTTTCGGTAGAGGCGGCACAAATATGCGGATTCTCTACGGCGGTTCGGTCAAGGCTTCCAACGCCGCCGAACTGATGGCGATCGACAATGTGGATGGCGCGCTTGTCGGAGGCGCGAGCCTGAAGGCCGACGATTTTCTCGCCATCGCCGGGATCTATGAAACCCTTTGAAGCCGGTCGTCAGACGGCGACGGAGCAGGAACGAATATGGTCACCATTCTCGACAGAACCAATCCAGCCGCGGCAACAACCCGGCCACGGCATCCGGAGAAGGCCCACAAGCCCGATAAGGAAATGCTGAAGAAGCCAGACTGGATTCGCGTCAGGGCATCCATGTCGGCAAGTTACCACGAAACGCGCTCGATCGTGAAGTCGCACAAGCTCGTGACCGTCTGCGAGGAGGCCGGTTGCCCCAACATCGGCGAGTGCTGGGATAAGAAGCACGCAACCTTCATGATCATGGGCGAGATCTGCACCCGCGCTTGCGCCTTTTGCAATGTCGCGACGGGTCGGCCCAGCGCGTTGGACATCGCCGAGCCACAAAATATTGCCCACGCAGTCAAGCAGATGGGCCTCAGCCATGTCGTCATCACCTCGGTCGACCGCGACGATCTGGACGATGGCGGCGCGGAGCATTTCGAGAGAGTTATCTTCGCGATCCGCGCGGCCTCGCCACAGACGACCATTGAGATCCTGACACCCGATTTTCTGAGAAAGCCCGGGGCACTCGAGCGCGTCGTCGCGGCCAGGCCGGACGTTTTCAACCACAATATGGAAACCGTGGCGTCCAACTATCTGACCGTTCGTCCCGGCGCGCGTTACTTCCACTCCATCAGGCTTCTGCAGCGGGTCAAGGAACTCGTCCCCACTGTGTTCACCAAGTCCGGCATCATGCTGGGCCTGGGCGAGGCGCGCAACGAAGTGCTGCAGTTGATGGACGACCTGCGCGTCGCCGACGTCGATTTCCTGACCATCGGCCAATACCTCCAACCGACGCGCAAGCACCACAAGGTAGAGGCCTTCGTGACGCCGGAAGAGTTCAAATCCTACGAAACAGTTGCCTATAGCAAGGGCTTCCTGATGGTGGCTTCAAGCCCGCTGACCCGCTCCTCCCATCATGCCGGCGACGATTTTTCCCGGCTGAGGGCAGCGCGCGAAAAGAAGGTGGAGGCTGCCGGGATTGCGGCTTGGGAAAAGGCCTGATCAGCCCGCCGCCCAGATCGTCCGCCACTCCACTACAGGGCCGCCTGCCGCTGCTGCGGCTTTAAATCCGGGACCGACGCCCGCGGGAAAGCAGCCGCTTCCATGCCCGGTTTCCGTTCGCCACGCCGCGCCATGCGATGCATCAGAGGTGCCAGCGCTGCGTGCGTATCGCGGTAGAAGCCGAAAACCTCGCCATACTGGTCGTTGCGGCGCATGTCGGGTTCGACGATATGATCTTCGGCGACCATGGCTGCGGCGGCCTCGGGGAGACTGCCGTAGAAACCGGCGCCAACGGCTGCGGCAATTGCCGATCCAAGAGCGGTCGCTTCCAGAACCTTCGGAACGATGATCGGAATGCCGCAGACATCGGCATGCATCTGCATCAGGAACGGGGTGCGCGTCGCACCGCCGCATATCACCATGGTCTGGACGGCGACATCATGGCGGGCGAGCGTGCGCAGAATGTTTTCGGTACCATAGGCAATGGATTCCAGCAGCGCCCGCAGCATATGCGCCGGCGTATGCTTCAGGGTCAGACCCCAGAGCGCGCCCTGAAGATCGTAGTCGATATAGGGGTTTCGGTTGCCCTGCCAGAAATCGAGCGCGATGAGGCCGTCGGCGCCGATGGGAATATCGCCTGCCTCCCGCAGCATCCGCTCATATGCGTCGGGTCCAGAACCCACGAGCTTTCCCATGTGATCGTGCCACCAGCGGATGATCGAGCCGGAGGAGACCTGCCCGCCCTCCATGACGAAGAGGTTCGGCACGACGCAATCGGGATGCGGACCGAAGATGCCGGGAACCTCGGTGTCCTGATCTGTCATCGGCAGGACGAGATGGGACGAACCGGTGATGAAGGCAGTCCTGCCGGGCTCGCACACGTTGAGGCCCACCATCGCCACATAGGCATCCGTTCCACCGCACACCACCGTCGTGTGGGGCGCCAGGCCCATGGCTTCGGCCGCCTCCGGCACGATCCGGCCTATGGAGGCGCCCAGTGGCTGGATATCATCGGGGAAACGTCCGGTAATATCGCCGAGTCCGATCTTGCGGTAGAACTCTTGCGGCCAGCCGCCACGGCGCCCATCGTAGAACCAGCGGTTGGTGATCTGGTTGAGGCCAAGGGTCAGCCTGCCAGTCATGCGGAAGGCGAGATAGTCGGCCATCTCGACGAACCAGCGCGAGCGCTCGTAAATCTCCGGCCGGTTTTCCTTGATCCACAGGATTTTGGGAATCATCCATTCCGAACTGACGCCAAGTTGCGAACGCCGGAGGGCTGCGTCGTTTGTCTCCATCATCCGCCGCGCCTGGGGTGACGCCCGATTGTCCATCCAAAGGATCGCCGGCATGCTTGGCGTGCCGTCCCGCTCGAGCGCCACCAGCGTGCTCGACGTGCCGTCGGCCGAGATGGCCGAAATGTCGGCCGGGCTAACGCCGGACATGTGGACGGCCTGACGCACCGCAAGGCAGGCGGCGTGCCACCAGTCGGCGGGCGTCTGCTCGGCCCAGCCGGCACGGGGGAACCTCGTCTCGTATTCGTGGGTCGCCATGGCGACGACCTTGCCATCGAGATCGGCAACGATCGCCCGCGCGCCTCCAGTGCCGCCGTCGAGGCCAATGAAGTAAGCAGACTTTTTCATCGGCTCCTAAGCTCCCTGTACGGGTGACGACGACCGGTGCCCGAACTGCATGGCCACAGCGACGCCAACCAGCAGAAGCACACCCTTGATGATCTGGCGCTGATAGTCGGCCCAGCCGAACATGGCGCTGCCGCTGACGAGAACCGACAGCAACAGGATGGCTGTCGTCGTGCCGAGCACATTCGGCTTGCCAATGCGCAGCATCAAGCCGCCCAGCAGCACCGCCGTCAGCCCGTCGATGAAATAGGAGGAGCCGATCATGGGCTGGCCGGACGACAGGCTTGCCGCCAGCAGGACGCCGGCGATCGCCGAACAGATGCCGGAGAAGACGAAGAGAAAGAGAAGGAGGCTGCGGGCAGCGATCCCCGCCTCGTTGACTGCCTTCTCGTTCTGCGCCAAGGCGAAGATATAGTGTCCAAAGGTGAGCTTCTCCTGCGCGTACCAGGAGACCAGGTAGAGCAGCGCGGTGATGACCGCGATCACCGGCACCGGCCCCCAATTCGTAAAAAGCAGGTCGCCGAGAGGTCCCGCATCCGCGATGCGGATCGACGTTCCCTTGCCAAGTGCTGCCGCGATGGAGGCGCAGATGCCGCCGGTGGCGATGGTGACGATCAGCGCCGGAATCCTGAGGATCGCGATCAGGGCGCCATTGAGCAAGCCGGCCACCGCGCCGACGGCGACGCCGCAGATCGCCGCCAGGCTCCAGCCGCTTCCGCTCGCCAGAAGCCAGGCCGTCGTCATGTTGCCGAGGGCCGCGACCTGCATGAAGCTGACGTCGATCTTGCCGGCGGCAATGACCCATGTGAGCCCGAGGATCATGATCGCCATCAACGCTGAGGAGCGCAGTATCGTCGCGATATTGGAGTTATCGAGCAACTGCGGTCGGAGGAAAGCGAAGACGGCGATCATGACAAGTAAGGTCGCAACCAGCCAGTAGCGCCCTATAATGCGATTGATTGCTTTCGAGTGCCGGCGTTCCGCGACGGCGTGCGTGGAAATGACATCCGTCATGAACGTTTCTCACTGGCTGATGTGACCGGCTGAATGAACGAGGCCAGATCGCTGAAAAGCTCGCGGACCCGCGCATCGAACAGCACCACGCCGGTGAGCAGGATCGCGCTGACGACACCGTCGCTGTAGTAGTAGGGCACTCCGAGAAGCGAGAACCCATCCAGCAGCATGGTGATGAGAAAGGTGCCGGCCAGTGTCGCCAGAACCGAGGTGCCGCCTAGAAGCGCGGCGCCGAGGAAGACGCCGGCATAGGCAGGCATCAAGAGGGTTGCGCCCTTGTTCGTGTCGGCCGTTCCTGATTCGGCAAGAATGAGCACAACGGCGAGGACAGAGGTGACGGCGCAGATGACGAAGGCCATCATCGTGTAGGTCCGGACGGGAACGCCCGAGAAATAGGCAGAGACAGGGTTCTCGCCGGTTGCATAGAACGAGGCGCCGTAGCGCGTGCGGTGCATGAACACCCAGGCGATGGCGTAGAGTGCGATCAGGAAGAAGAACGAGACGCTGTAACCGAAAAGGCGAGCATCGTTGAGGTTCAGAATGCCCGAGGTGACGAAGTTCTGGAAGATCGTCCTGCCATTGGAATACAGGAACGCCAGGCCTCCGGCGATCGAACCGGTGGCAATGGTGGTGACGATGTCGGGTAAGCCGAAATAGCTGATTGCCATGCCGTTGAAAGCGCCGACGATGGCCGCGGCTAGGACACCCACCAGAATGCAGAGCCAGAGTTCATGTCCCCCGGCAATCATGAAGCCGATGGTCATGGCCGCGAAGCAGGCAGTCCCCGCAAAGGAAAGATCGAATTTCCGTACGATGACCACCAGGGTGAGGCCGAGGGCAGCCAGTCCGTTCGCGGCCATGTGCCGGGTGACGGCGGATATGTTCTGGGTGGACAGAAATCGCGGCTCGACCGTCGTGAAGGCGGCGCCGATTATGAAAACCAGTGCAGCGAACGCCAGGAACCGGACGGTCCCGGCGGACACGATCCCAAATTTAAGCATGACTTGGGTCTCCCATGATGCCGGCCATCAGAAGTTCGTTGCGGGTGAAGACCCTGTCGCCGGGAACGACCTGCCGCCCTTTGTAGAGGGCGAAGGCGCGATCGGAGATACCATGCGCCTCGTCGCAATCCGTCGACATGACGATCACGCCCGACGTCATGGCGAGTTCGCGCATCAGCCCGTAGAGCTTCGCTCGCGCGCCGATATCCACGCCGACCGTCGGCTCGACGAAAATATAGACATCCGCATCGGCGAAGAGGCCTTTCGCCACGACGATCTTCTGCTGGTTGCCACCGCTGAAGCCGCTTACCGGCATCGTCACATTAGCCGGGCTGAGCGTGACACGGGCCGCAAACTCCTCGCTCTTGCGCCGGTTGGCCGAACGCTTGAGAAAGCCGGCAAAGCTCGAGGCGCGGCCGAGATTGGCAAGCGTGATGTTGAAGATCGAGGATTGCTGCAGCGCCAACCCTTCGACACGACGGTCGCCGGGAACAAGGAAGATCCCCGCCTTCAGGGCTTCGGCTGGAGATTTCGGGCTGACTTTCCTGCCGTTCAGTTCGACAGAGCCCGCTTCGGTCGCCAGCGCGCCGTAAAGCACCTTCGACAACTCGTCGATACCGGAACCGACGAGGCCGAAAACGCCGAGAATTTCGCCCCGTCTCAATTGGAAGCTGACATTGGAGAACAGCCGCTGATGCCGCAGATTGCGGACATCCAGTACCAGTTCGCCCAATTGCTCCGGTTCGGCCTTTTCCGGAAAGACGGCACCAAGCGTTTCGCCAAGCATCAACTCCGCAAGCGACAGGTTCTTGTCGCGAACCTGCTGCGGTGTCATCGTCGAAATCATCCGCCCGCCGCGAAACACGGAAAACCGGTCCGCGATTTCCATGACCTCTTCAAGCCGGTGCGTAATGTAGAGAATTGAGATACCGCTGGCGCGCAGCGTGTTCATAAGGCGGAAAAGCACTTCCTTTTCCACTTCCGTAAGCGTCGATGTCGGCTCGTCGAGAATGAGAATGCGAATGTGATCCCCGGCGATCGCCTGCAGGATCGCGATGATCTCGCGTTCCACCGCCGGCATGTCGTCGATTCGCCGCGAAAGATCGATCTCGACCGGGAAACGCGACAGAAGCTCGTCACCGCGGCGTTTCAGGACGCTCCGATCGATGCCGGAAAGGAAACGCCCGCGCTCGGATTCGCGGCCAAGAAATATATTCTCATAGCCGGTGAAATCAGCGACCAGTTCGGGATGCTGCTGCACCGTGGCGATACCGCAGCGAATGGCATCCTTAGGGTTGTGGCAATCGATCTCGCGACCATCGACTTCGATCACACCCTTATCCCTAGTATAGACGCCGGAGAGGATTTTGATGAATGTCGATTTTCCAGCACCGTTGACGCCAAGGAGCGCGTGGACCTCGCCCTTCTCCAGCACGAAATCGACATCGTCGAGCGCGTTGATCCATCCGAACCGCTTCGAAACCGCCTTGGCGCATAGTGCGGGAACCGTCATCACCCACTCCTGAGCTGCATTGTCACATGCCGTCGTGGACCGACGCGACCCTTTCGAGCCGCGCCGGCCTTTTCGCAATCACACCGCGCGAACCCATCCGAGTTCGGCGCCACGACCGGGAACGTCAAAGTCGTCCGGAATGCTATCCTTCAGCATCGACTGATCGACGGCATAAGTCGGCGTCACCACCAGTCGCGGCGTCTTTTTGCCTTCCAGATGCTGATGCGCGTAGAAAACCGATAGGTAGGCCATTTCGTAGAAGCTCTGCGCCATGGAGAGCTTCAACTGCGAGGGAGCAGCGATGTAGTTGAAGGCCTGCGAGCCGCCGTCGATGCCCGTGATGATGAGGTTCGGCCGATCCGCTGCGCGGGCGGCCAGCGTGCCTTCGACAGCAGCGCCATCCCAGGCGCACCAGATTGCGTCGATATCGGCATTTGCCGTCAGAATGTTGTCAACGGCCTGGCGTGGGGTCACGTTTCCGGCAAGCGCAAAGGCCCAGTCGGTTACGATCTTGATGTCTGGATAGCGGCGCAGCGTCCATTCCATGCCGAGTGTACGCTGGTCCCAACTTTCGTTTTGCGGCAGGAGAACGCGCGCGATGCGACCCTTGCCCTTCAGTTGCTTGGCGATGTACTCGCAGGAGTATTCACCCATGCCGAAATTGTTCGACATCGAGGTGGTGTTCACAGCCACGCCCGGCACGGCGCTGTCGGCACAGAAGACCGGGATACCGGCGGCAATGGCGCGCTGGACGGCTGGCGCGATCGCGACGGCGTCGGCCGGCGTGATGAACAGCGCTTCCGGCTTCGATGCGATCAGCGAGTCGATCTGGTCGGTCTGGGTCTTGGCGTCGAAGCCGGCATCCGTGGTGGTCAGCGTGCCGCCGAGTTCCTTGACTGCGGCGTTGAAGCCGTCCTGAAGATGGCGGCCGGAATCGTAGGTCGTCCAGCCGAGCGCCGCTGCGAACTTGCGGTCCGCCGCTTGCGCACGAGCACCGGTCGAACCAAGATATTGCGCGGCGATGAGCGCTGCTGTTCCGCCGAGCATTGCGCGACGGGAAAGTCCAAAGTTCAGTTCGTCGAAATTCATGTCTATCCTCCCATGAGAAACATTTGCCGTTCAATCCCGGACATCGTCCTGATGTCCGCGGACAGTCTCGCCTTCGCCACCTTCAGTGCCGAAGGACGTTCTTTGCGAGCCCCTCCGCGCTTGTCGCCACCGATACGCGCCGAACCTCCGGCAGCACGGTGAGCCACGTCCGATAGGCATCCGAATATGCGGGGGCGAGGTTCTGCACCGGATAGATCGTCCGGCTGATTTTCGGCGGCTTCAGCACATCGCCGACGCTGGCGCCGGTGGCGGCGATCATGCCCAGACGCGCCGCGCCGAAAGCGGCGCCAAGCTCGCTTGCTTCCGGCACCCTGAGCTCGACGCCAAGACATGTGGAAACTATCGACAGCCAGATGTCGGACCGCGAACCACCACCGATCGCCAGCAGCCTGTCGATCGAGGTGCCGGTCGAACGGAAGGCTTCGGCACATTCCAGAAGCGCAAAGGCGACACCCTGCAGCACAGCACGGGTCAACTCTTCATCGCCTGACGAGTGCTGCAGGCCGATGAGCGCACCACGAATTTCCGCATCGCTGCGCGGCGACCAGCACCCGTCCAGGAAGGGCACGAACACGACAGGGCTGGGTGCATTGAGGACCATGCCGAGTTCGGCAATCAACTCCGCCGCTGGGCGTTTGACCAGCCGCGACAGCCAGTTGACGCAGGACGTCGCGGAGAGAATGACCGACATCTGGTGCCAGACACCGGGAACGGAATGGCAAAGCGTCTCGATGGCGTGCTCGTGGCTGGGTCGCGCATCGTGCATGGCGACGAAAAGAACGCCTGAGGTTCCCAGCGATACCGTGCCCTCGCCCTCGTGGACGACGCCCGTCCCGCAGGCGCCGCACGCATTGTCGCCACCGCCGGCGGCGATCACCGGGCGACCCGGGATGCCCCATCGATCCGCCAATTCACGGCGCAATTGCCCGGTCGCTTCGGTTCCTTCGTAAAGTCGCGGCATCTGCCTGCGCTGCATGTTCGTTGCGTCGAGCAGACGATCGGACCAGTCGCGCGCGGCGACATTCATCCACATCGTGCCGCTTGAGTCGGCCATGTCAGAGGCCTTGTCGCCGGATAGCAGGAGACGGATGTAGTCCTTTGGCAGCAGCACATGTTCGACCTGCCTGAAAACCTCCGGCTCGTTGTCGCGTATCCAGGCAAGTTTTGTCGCTGTGACGCCCGGCGTCGGCCTTCGTCCGGCGATGCCGCGCACATCGGGCACGCGCATTTCAAGATCGGCGCACTGCTGTTTCGTCCGGGTGTCGTTCCACAAGATAGCGGGACGCAAGGGCCTGTCGGACGCATCCAGCACCGTCGCGCCATACATTTGACCCGACAGGCCGATGCCATGGACGCTGGCCAGCGCGGGTCCATGCTGTGCGGCAAGGCCATCCAGACTTTCGCAGACCGCATTCCACCACAGATCGGGTTGCTGCTCCGACCAGCCGCGATGCGGACGTGATATTTCGAGCGGCCGGGAACTATGCTCCCCCACGAGCTTCTGATCATCGTCGATCAGAACAGATTTCACGCCCGATGTACCCAGATCTATCCCGAGATACATGACATTCTCCTCCCTTGCCGGTCTTTGAGGCGCCCTGCGTTCCCCTGCCTTTCCTGCCCGTCACGTTGTGTCAGCGATGGCGGGATCAGCCCGCCATCAGCATTCGCTTTCCCTCCAGAAAGCGATCGATTGCGTCTATTTCGGATTGCGTCAGCCTGATACCGAGCTTGCTCCTGCGGAAAACGATATCGCTCGCCGAGCGCGCCCATTCCTCGCGAACCATGTAGTCAACTTCTGCTTCGGTCAGTCCCATCCCGAAGCCGATGCCCAGATCGGCCCAGGATCGCGCCTGCCCGAGAATCTTGTCGGCGCGCGTGCCGTAGTAACGGAACAGCCGGGTCGCATCGCGCTTGCCAAGAAACGGATAGGCTACACGAAGGGCCTTGACCCTTTCGTCGAAAGAGTCGATCGGGAAATCGCCGCCGGGCAGAGGTTTGCGCCCGGTCCAGCCAGCTTTGGCCGCGACGGCCCTTGCCTTCTCCGCCGGGAGATGGGAGGCAACTTTCTCCATGACGGATTCAGCAAGCCGGCGAAATGTAGTGATCTTGCCGCCGAACACCGACACCAGGGGGGCGCCGTCCGCGTCGTCGACCTCCAGAACATAGTCGCGTGTCGCCTTTTGAGCGGCGCCGCCGCCGTCATCGTAGAGCGGCCTGACGCCGGAATAGCTCCAGACAACGTCGGAAACGAGAACCGGCCGTTGGAAATAGCGACTGGCGGCATGGCACAGATATTCGATCTCTGCGTCGGTGGCTTCGACATTCGCCAGGTCGCCGGCGAAATCGCGATCGGTGGTGCCGATCAAGGTGTAATCGTCCTCGTAGGGAATGGTGAAGACGATGCGGCCGTCGCCGTTCTGAAAAATGAAGCAGCGATCATGCGAGTAGAGCTTCGGCACGACGACGTGGGAGCCCTGGACCAGGCGAACCTTGCCCCTGGCGGGACGCTTTGCGCACAATTCGACAATGTCATTGGCCCAGGGGCCGGCGGCGTTGACCACCACGCGTGCCCTTACGGTCTTCTGAAGATCGCCGGCGGCGATCTTCAACGACCAGCCGTCCGTCCTTCGCGAAGCGCCGACGCAACACGCATGCGTGTCAATGACGGCACCGAGTTCCTCGGCGGACCTGGCATTCATGACGACGAGTCGATTGTCCTCGACCCAGCAGTCCGAATATTCATAGCCGACCGAAAGCGATGGAACGAGGCCTTCACCGATGCGGCTCTGCTGAAACCTTACGACGGACGTTGGCGGCAGGCGTTTACGGCCACCGATATGGTCGTAGATGAACAGACCGAGCCTGAGCAGCCATCTGGGCCTCATCCCCGGCATGTGTGGCAGGACGAACCGCAACGGACGCACGAAGTGCGGGGCGACGCTCCACAGCGCCTCGCGCTCCTGCAGGGCCTCGCGAACTAGACGAAACTCATAATGTTCGAGGTAACGCAGGCCACCGTGCAGAAGCTTTGTCGACGACGACGATGTCGCGCCGCCGAGGTCACCCTTTTCGCAGAGATAGACCTTGAGGCCACGCCCTGCCGCGTCGCGCGCAATGCCGCAGCCGTTGACGCCGCCGCCGATGATGGCCAGGTCGAAAACCTCAGCCATGCGCCCGCTCCCGTCCCTGCAGGAAACTGATGGCAAGCAGACGCTCGGCAATTTCCACGAAGCCGCCACCGCCGCGACGCACGGCGACGAAGGCAGGCAATGCGGTGCCGTTGTCGCTGAAATCGCGGACATTGGCGACGCCGCAGGAATTGGGAAAGAACGAAAACATCGGCCCGTCGTTCGGACTGTCCCCGGCAAATACGACGCGCTCCTTTTGGGCATCGAGATCGAAGCCCAGAATGTCAGCGGCGAAAATGCGGCTCATGGACAGCTTGTCGTAGTCCCCGAACCAGCCGTTCACATGGATGGACGAAAGTTTCGCCACCGCACCTTCTTCCTCGAAGATTTCCAGAATGCGGGCGACCTCGCGAGGATGAAGCGGCTTAACGTCCTCGCAGACATCGATGGCGAGATCCGCCTCACGGTAGAGCTGGTCCGAGGCGATGCCGGCTCCAGGCACCTCGCGCAGAATGCGCTCCCGCAGCCGGTCGAGTCTCGCACGGTTCGCCTTGCGCTCGGCATCGGGTGCAAAGAACCGCTGGCGCATTTTTCGAGCCGAACGGTCGTAGGAGAAATAGAAAGCGCCATTCTCGCCGACGATTCCGGTGACCGGCCAGAAACGGGCGATCATATCGCACCAGCCGGCGGGGCGGCCGGTGATCGGCACCACGTCGAAACCCGCCCGCGCCAGTTGCTCAAGTGCAGCGTAGGCATCCGCCAGAAGCTGGCCCTCGGTGGTCAGCGTGTCGTCGATGTCGGTGAACACGGTTGTCACCTTCGATAGCGATGCGTCGGAAAGCTCACTGAGGGGGCGCATCAGCACTCCTCCTCGATGAACTGATCGAGAATGCCCATGTCGGAGGCAAGGTCGAGCATGGAATAGCGGTTTCGCATCTCCTTCGAATAGCGCACGGCATCGCGGTACAAGTCGCGGTCCATGCCGATCTCAGAAGCCGTCGCACCGCCGCCGGCGGCGCGAAGATGTGCGGCAAGCGCGGCGGAGGGAATGGTCATTGCCTTGAGCCGTTCGCGCAGGACCGGCCAAAGCCGTTCGAGGTCGGCATTGAACCGGTCCACCCGCGCAGCATCCATCACCTTGGCACGCGACGCCTGGAGACAATCTTCGACGGCGGCAGCGGGGTAGCGGGCCCGGATATCCATCTCGTCGAACAGGCTTGGGCGCACTGTCGGCGCGGTTTCGCTGCCGAGGATGATTTCCTGCAGCCGCGCCATCGTAACCGAGGCAACGCCGACCTGCTGGCCGTGGACGGTTCCGGGGCGACGCTCGCCGGCGAAGCTGTCGATCCAGTGCGAAATCTGGTGTTCGCCCATGGAGCCCGGATGGCTCATGCCCGTGATGGTGATGCCGAAACCACCGAGAGCCAGGATGCGATGCAGATATCCGATCGCTTCATGGTCCCGGCGCCCCAGGCCTTGCGAACGCGCCAGGATCGCTTTTTCATCGTCGGCCTGCAGCACATAGGGCGACGTGGCATATTCGGTGCCCAGCAACAGATGGGAAAAATACCAGTCCACCTGCGCCGTGGAGCGGCACAAACTGTCGCCGAATCCGGCCGCGATCAGATATTGCGGCGCGGCAGCGCTTACCGCGACATCCAGGAAAACGCCCTTGGCCGCGTGCGCCGGCTTTGTCGTCTTCAGGCCGCTGTCGAGCGTGATCGACGCGGTGGTCGATGTGTAGCCGTTCATCGACGGGGCCGTGCCAAAGACACTGTAGGAGCGGCCGTCGCACGCGGTGGCGTATTTGCAAAGATCGTTGATGGTGCCCGAGCCCACCGCGATCAGCGCTTCGACATGGCGCGTCTGGTCGCACAACGCCCTGACCTGCTCCTCATCGGCATGAGGATGGTCGAGAACGAAGACCGAGGCCCGGCCGCCGAGGCTGCGGGCAATGGCATGGCCGTAAGCGTCGTATGTATTCTGGTCCGCCACCACGCCATAGGTTCCGGCGGGCATGGTCCGCTCAATGAGATCGGCTTCCGCCCCAAGGAGGCTGTCCTCGATGATCACCGTTTTGAACGGGATTTCCGCCTTCAGGCCGGTGTCCGGGTTGACCCAAAGGCCGGCGGTCACGTCCTCGATCAGATGGTTCCACCCGCGTCGCGTCAAATCGCTGGGAATAGCGCCCGCCGAATTGTGCATTTTCCCCTCCCAAAGCATGGTGGCAATTTTCATGTGCCAGTGCAAAATGTCAATGGCTTTTTTTTAGTGGCCGTGGCAAATGCCAAAATTGTGAAGCGTGGGAATTTCCACGACTGGACTTGCCGTCAAAAAACTGCCAATCATCTGCGCGGGGAGACTTATCGAATTCAATGCGCGCGCCCAGGGCTGCCGACAAAACCGAGAGGCGGAAGCCATCTCCTCCCATGCAGTTCGGCGCGGATCAGGCGCTCTGGGCGGCATGGCTCTATTACGAAGAAGATCTGAAACAGGACGAGATCGCCGAACGCCTCGGCATTTCTCGCGCCTCGGTGTTCAACCTGCTGCAAAAAGCGCGCGAAGAACGCATCGTCACCATCACCATCGATCCGACGCGCCTGGAGCGCGCGGATCTTTCCGTTGAGCTGAAGGAAAAAGGCGGCTTGCTGGAATGCTACGTGCTTCCGGCAGGCGGGTCGGCCGCAACGCTATACGATCGGATCGGCCTGCTCGGCGCACGTATCCTTGACCAAAAGATCGAGGGTGATGACGTTATTGGCGTCGCATGGGGACGCACGGTCATGTCCCTATCAAAGGCACTTTCGCCCGCCAACAAACCCGGCGTGACCGTGGCGCAGGTGACCGGGAGTTCGATCGCGACCTACGACTTCTCCCCGGAACTGTGCACCTCCAACATTGCCGCCCGGCTCAACGCGCGATGCGTCAACCTGCACGCACCGGGCGTGGTCTCGAATTCGAGGATGAAGACGCTGTTGATGCAGGAGCCCATCATCGATCAGCATTTCAACCTGCTGCGCCAATGCACCAAGACGCTGTTCGGCGTCACCCATCTGAGTGGTCCCACGCTTCTCGAGGACAGTGGAGTGATGACCGAGGAGTTGCTGATGCAATATCAGAACAGCGGCGCGGTTGGTTTTGCTTCGGGTTACTTCTTCGACCCCGACGGCAGGATTGTTCGGACAGGGTTCGATGACCGCCACATCGTCATGCCGATCGAGGACTTCATAAAGGTCCCGCAGCGCATCTGCATCGGCGGCGGCATCGAGAAGATAGCGGCAATCCAAGGAATGCTGAAAGCCGCGCTCGCAAATGTGCTGATCACCGATCAGGAGACCGCCAGCAGCCTATGTGCCCGCCTGCGTTGATTGCCACTTAGAAGTGACCCGGTGCTGAAGGATGTTTCTGTCGAGAATAGATCCATGTCTGAATCACACTGCGCAATCGTTAAGCCGCGTGCCTCCGGTTGCAGAAGAGTGCTTCCTGGATAGTGGGTCTCGCGATGTGCGCCCCCACAGGTGCTTGAATCAAGGTTGCACTACAGCGGGTCCAGGCAGCCCAACCTCCTTCAGAAGGGCGCGCATTTCGACTGGAGCCGTAACACAGAAAGTTTGAAAAGCTTCCAAGAATCCCAGTAGTCGATTCCTACTTGTAGAACCGTGCGCTGACCGCTTTGGGGCCGAAAGCAGGCCGTCCGGTATCCGACTGCACCCGGAGACAAGCTGCCGTTTAGTTTGTGGCCCTACAACGAACGTTGGAGCACTGTTGAATTACCGCGTCAGACGTGGGCTCTGGCGAGGCGTTGCAATGCCGCAGACAAGCTCAGATTCGTGCCTTAGCCCGCACGCCTCCATCATTCGACGGGATGGTAAGTTCGTTGGTGAGATAAGCTCGTAGACGTGGGTCGCGTTGAGATCGCGGAATACGCTGACAATCATACGCGCGTTGACATAGCTGCCCAACCCTTTACCCCGCTGCGCTTCCGCCACAGCAACAAGCCCGCCCCAAGCATATTGGTGATAGGGGCTGAAGGAGTTGTGTGGCAGGTAGCCGTGAGCCGCTGCCACTACAGTGCCGTCCTTTTCACCAATCGTCATAGTGGATGCGGGGCCTACGCCGCCCGTCAGCATTGAGCCTGAAAACGGCACCACGCCCGCATCATTCATAAGGGTCTGAATTCTAGCCATGTCCCTACCCTGCGGGTCGGCCGGCCGCTCAAGCTCCCTAAATTCGTCCGGTAGACCATGTGACAGGATTGCCTCCGAAGCTGCGAGAGCGGAACGGCGATCAGCGAGGAAAACGTCCCATCTATCGAAGCGGAAACCCTGCGCTTCCAGATGGGACTGTAGCTTGTCCGCATTGCTGGATGGGATAAGACGGAAGCCGCAGACGCCGTCGCGATCGAGAAATTCAGCAATCCGTGCCCAGCCCAGTCGCTCGGGGTCGTCGCAGCCCATGGTACGCCCTGTCTGGCAGGCACCGGCTGTTACGTTGATGAACTCAGCACTCGCCTCCGCCTGGGCCTGCAGGCGCTGCTGTATCGGCGTGCCGAAATAGCCTGTCATGATTGTTCCCTCCGAGGGGTTCAACCTACCCAGAGAGAAATAACTTGCCAAGCAACCGTCGCCACGAACGCTAGCCGTCCCATCGCAAACATGCGGAGCCATACGCATGGCCACGGCGCCTCAGCCGTCCCGTCTGTTCGGTAATTGGCACGGCCACCGGTTTCATCACGATGTATTGTGTCCGATCTAATCGGACACGTTATGGTCCACGAGCTAGGATCGCATCGAAATTGCAATCAACGAGTCGGCGACGCGGTCGAGGCGGCAGGAGTTGTCAGCGTTGGCGACGGCGCAGCCCTCGTCGCCAGCCAGATTACTGAATGGCGGCTTTGGCAACATAGAATCATATCTGCCCAGGTAGACCGTCTCGCGGCGTCCATTGAGCCTGTAATCCAGCCGAAACGAGATCGCGCCACTGGGCATGACGCGGACATACATGCCATCACGGTCCACAATTTTGTAGACTTTCTCCTTTGGTTTCAGTGCCTTAAGGGCGGCGTCCGTGAGCATAGCAATTGCCTCCTAAAAAGTACCGTCAGTACAATTTCGAGGTTTCGTGACAGGAAATTCCTTTTTTGTTCAATGCCTTAAGGCACAAAAAAGTACCGTCACGAGCCTCACTGGCTGTGACGGTACTTAGAAAAATTCGGGTGGGCAATATGCGGGAGGTCCGTCAAGCGGTCCGTCAAAGCCAATCTCTGCGTACCGATTGTCGCCGATTGTCCCTGGAAGGATTTATTTTTATTTTCAGTACGTTACGTCGCAGATTGGCGTATTTTCGGCGGCGTTTGAGTGGGTCTGAATCATTCCCACTCGATCGTACCAGGCGGCTTCGACGTCACGTCGTAGACGACGCGGTTGATGCCGCGGACCTCGTTGATGATGCGGGTGGCGGCGGCGCCCAGGAAGGCCATGTCGTAGTGGTAGAAGTCCGCCGTCATGCCGTCGACCGAGGTGACGGCGCGCAGCGCGCAGACGAATTCGTAGGTGCGGCCATCGCCCATCACACCGACGGTCTGCACCGGCAAGAGCACGGCGAAGGCCTGCCAGATGGCGTCGTAGAGCCCGGCCTTGCGGATCTCGTCGAGATAGATGGCGTCGGCCTCGCGCAGGATCTCCAGCTTCTCGCAGGTGATGCCGCCCGGGCAGCGTATGGCAAGGCCAGGACCTGGGAACGGATGGCGGCCGATGAAGCTTTCGGGCAGGCCGAGCTCCTTGCCCAGCGCCCGCACCTCGTCCTTGAACAGTTCGCGCAGCGGCTCGACCAGTTGCATGTTCATACGCTCAGGCAGGCCGCCGACATTGTGGTGCGACTTGATGGTCACGGACGGGCCGCCGGTGAAGGAGACGCTCTCGATGACGTCGGGATAGAGTGTGCCCTGTGCCAGGAAGTCGGCGCCGCCGAGCTTTTTGGCCTCTTCCTCGAACACTTCGATGAACAGCCGGCCGATGGTCTTGCGCTTCTTCTCGGGGTCAACCTCGCCTTCCAGCGCCGAGATGAATTTTTCCGAGGCATCGACCAGGATCAGCGGCAAATTGTAATGCTGACGGAACATCGCCACCACGCCCGCCGCCTCATCCTTGCGCATCAGGCCATGGTCGACGAGGATGCAGGTGAGCTGGTCGCCGACCGCCTCGTGGATCAGCAGCGCGGCGACCGAGGAATCCACACCGCCCGACAGCGCGCAGATGACCTTGCCCTTGCCGACCTGCTTGCGGATCGCCTCGACCGCGTGTTCGCGATAGGCGCGCATCGTCCAGTCGCCCTCGATGCCGGCGATGTTGTGGACGAAGTTCCGGAGCAGCCTGGCGCCGTCGGGCGTGTGCACCACCTCGGGGTGGAACATGATGCCGTACATCTTGCGCTCGACATTGCCAAAAATGGCGAAAGGCGAGCTTTCCGACTTGCCGAAAACCTGAAAACCCGGCGGCAAGGCAATGACGCGATCGCCATGGCTCATCCACACCTGGTGGCGCTGGCCGGTCGCCCACAGCCCCTCGAACAGTGGGCTGTCCTTCTCGATCTCAACGAAAGCGCGTCCGAACTCGCGATGGTTGGAGCTTTCGGCGACACCGCCCATCTGCACGCACATGGCCATCTGGCCGTAGCAGATGCCAAGCACCGGCACGCCGGCATCGAAGACGATCTGCGGCGCGCGCGGGCTGCCGATATCCGATGTCGAAGCCGGGCCGCCCGACAGGATGACGGCTTTGGGATTGATGCGCTTGAACGCGGCTTCGGCCGATTGGAACGGCACGATCTCGGAAAACACGCCGGCCTCACGGATGCGGCGGGCGATGAGCTGCGTAAACTGGCTGCCGAAATCGACAATCAGGACGGTGTCGGGATGATTGGCTGTTTTCATGGCGAGCGTTTAGAGAAAGAAATGAGTCGACGCAATGGGTTGCGTAGCCTGACTTTCAGACTGGTCTGGCCTGGTCGTTGGACGGAGCCGTCCGCAGCAGACCCGAGCCGATCGCCTGTTCGAGGCGCATGACGGCGTCGGCCAGCCTTTCGTCGATGACATGAAGATATTCGGTCCAGTCGCCGACATGCCTGAGATCGGCAGCGCCGTCAGAAATACCGCGCAGCCCGATCAGGGGCACATCGAACAGCTGGCAGGCGCGCAGGCAGGCGAAGGTCTCCATGTCGACCATGTCGGCCGCGATTGCGTCATAGGCAGCGCCGGTGATGATGGCGCCGCCGGTCGACAGTGTGGCTTGTCTGATTTCAGGAATACGAAACGGCAGCGGCACGGTGACCGGCAGATCGAGGAACGGCGTCGCACCTTTCTCGAAACCCAAAGCCGAGGCATCGATGTCGCGATAGCTGACCGAGACGGCCTGATAGATTTCCGTCTGTTCCAGCGTCCGGCTGCCGGCTGAGCCGAGCGAGACGACAAGGTCGGGCAACGCCTTCTGCGACTTCAGCCAGGACAGTTCCGCACCTAGCCGGACGGCTGCCTCGACCGGACCGACGCCCGTCATCAGCGGTGTGAACAGTTTTTGCAGATGCGAACCATATTCGGCCTGCGCCGCCATGACGAAGAGGACGTCCTTGCCGCCAATTCGCGTAACGTTGGCCATCACCCAGCAATCCCGTCACGCCCAACCACCGTCATCATCGTTCCGGTCATGGTGGCGATGAGCTTGGCCTCGCCATCGGCGGCGAAGGCGTAGGCCTGGCCGTCGGCGACGATGATGGTGCGGCCGGGCTTGGTCACCGAGCCGCGGAACAGGAAACGTTCGCCCCTGCCCGGCGCCAGTAGGTTGACCTTGAATTCGATGGTCAGCACGCCGGAATTCTCAGGCATCAGCGAAAAAGCCGCGTAACCGCAGGCCGAGTCCAGCGCCGTCGAGATGACGCCGGCATGGAGGAAGCCGTGCTGCTGGGTCAGTGCCGCCGAATAGGGCATCTCGATCTCGATGATGCCGGGCGTCACCAGTGTCAGTTCGGCGCCGATCGTCGCCATTGCCTGCTGGCGCGCGAAGGACGCCCTGACGCGATCCTCATAGTCCGGGGCCGGTACGATCTTTGCTGCCATCGCAATTGCCTTCAGTTTTGCCGGGAAAGCTTATCGCAGAGGCACGCGCGGCAGGCAAATGCTTTTGCTGCACTGCAACAAAACGATCTGAAGCAGCTAGTTCAACCCCAGAAGCGAAGCATTGAGCACGGTGGCGAAGGCCACCCATGCCGCGTAAGGCGCGAACAACCAGCCGGAAAGCCTGTCACGGTTCCAGACGCTGGCGATGAACAAGACGATGCTGGCGAGGAGACAGACGATGACGACCAAGGCAGGTCCCATCATTTTTGCGCCGAAGAAGGTTGGCGACCATGCGAAATTCAAGATGAGCTGGACGCCCCAGACCTTCATTGCCGCTCCCGTCGGCTCTCGTCTCCATGTCCGCCAGCCGGCTATCGCGATCAGCACATAGAGCAGTGTCCAAGCGGGCCCAAATACCCAGTTGGGCGGATTGAAGGGCGGTTTGACCAGCGATGCATACCAGGCGCCCGGCAATGTGGCATAGCCGATCAGCAGGCCTCCACCGAGCACCATGACAAGGAAAAGCAGCAGCGACAGATATTTCTTCAAGAATCCCACCCCAGTGGCGGCACGGCGCCGCGCAACTGCAACTGGGGCACGATCGCTACCTGTCAACGGCAGCGTTCAACTCACGTTGCGCATGGCGCAGAAGTAAAACCCGTCCGTGCCGCTCAGCGCCGGGGACAGCGATATATCCCCGCCAGCGCCGATCCGCGTTGCGGCCTCGTGGCCCGGAAAATAGCGATCCCACAACGCGCGGTGGTCCACCGGAACAAAACGGCTGTTGCGCTCGCGGAACGCGGCGATCTGCTCGTCATTCTCCTCGGAGAATACCGAGCAGGTGATGTAGACCAGCAGGCCGCCGGGTTTGACATAGGCTCGTGCGGCATCGAGGATCGCCGACTGCTCGCCCTTGCGGGCATCGAGCTGCCTTTGCGTCAGCCGCCATTTGGCATCGGGACGGCGCCGCCAGGTGCCGCTGCCGGTGCAAGGCGCGTCGACCAGCACGATGTCCATGTGATTGGAGAGCGGAGCGAGTTCGACCGGCTTGGTGACGACCTGCACGTTGCGGTTTTCTGAGCGGCGGATGCGATCGAAGATTGGCGCAAGGCGCGCCTTTTCGGCATCATGGGCAAAGATCTGGCCGCGATTGTCCATCGCAGCCGACAGCGCCAATGTCTTGCCGCCGGCGCCGGCACAGAAGTCGAGCACCTGCATGCCGGCCTCGGCGCCGGCAAGTGTTGCCGCTATTTGCGAGCCCTCGTCCTGGACCTCGAACCAGCCTTTCTGGAAGGCGGGCTCGACCTGCACGTTCGGGTGCCTGCCGTCGCCGTCGATGGGCGGAATGCGGATGCCGAGCGGCGCGATCCGCGTGGCCTGCGCCCCTGTATCGGCCAGTTCCTTGAGCACCCTGGCGCGATCGGCCTGCAACGTGTTGACCCTTATGTCGAGCGGCGGGCGGGTCGCCAGCGCCGCGCCCTCCCCGACCCATGCCTCGCCAAAAGCCCGTTCGAAAAGCGGTTCACACCAATCTGGTATGTCGGCACGCACCGCGGGCGGCGCGTCGGCAAGCCGGCGACCGGCAATCGTCTGCAGCTCGGTCGCGCTGAGCAGCGGCGGCGCGAACTTGTCGCCATCGAGTGCGTCGTTGAGCGACTGCGCTGTCTGGCCCCATTCGAGCAGCAATGCGCCGAAGCCGACGGCGCGCGGCGTGTCCTCGCCGAGCAGCCAGCCGGCGGAACGTTTGTGGCGCAGCGCGTCGTAGACGATGTTGCCGATCGCCGCGCGATCACCGCCACCGGCGAAGCGGTGTGACAGGCCCCAATCCTTCAGCGCATCGGCCACCGGCCGGTGCCGCCGGCCGATGTCCTCCAGCACTTCGATGGCCGCAGCCAGCCGTCCGCCCAGTCGCATTGATCATTCCATCAAATCAAGATTTATCGCCTGCTCTTAGAGCCTTTCGCGTCCGGATTGAACCCCGCTGCGTCACGCGACGAAGAGGTCGCCTGAAATCTTCCGATCGATAAATATCGCGGGCCGGCAACAGCAGATCGACCAATAAATGCAAGGTCTCTAATGTTCGCAACTGGCGACTGCAAGCACGGCCTGTGGCGCAACCGCTCTGCTTTCCAAGTTTTTCCGTTGGGAATACTATTCACGCTATGATTCGCGGCGCGGAAAACGCGAACCGGCGGATCGCTACGAGGAGAGGGCAATGAAAACTTATCTGGCGGAAGTTCTAGGCACATTTCTGTTGGTGTTCATCGGCACGGCGTCGGTGGTGACGGGCGGCTTCGGCGGCGCGCTGCCGCTCGGTCAGGAAGGCATCGGTCTGGCATTCGGCATCGGCCTCATCGCCGCGGCCTATGCGATCGGCCCGATTTCGGGCGCGCATCTCAATCCGGCTGTGACGCTCGGCGTCTTCCTCGCCGGCCGGCTGCCGGCCAAGGACGTCATCCCCTACTGGATCGCGCAGATCATCGGCGCCATCCTGGCTTCGCTGGCACTGTGGATCATCGTCTCGGGCAAGGCCAGCGAACCCATCACCAACTTTGGCGCCAATGGCTGGGATGTGGCCAAATGGGGCATGAGCTCGGCGTTCCTGTGGGAGCTGATCGGCACCTTCACCTTCGTCACGGTGATCCTCGGCGTTACCGCTGAAAAGCACTCGACGGCATTTGCCGGTCTGGTCATCGGCCTGACGCTGGCGGGCATTCACTTCGCCATGATCCCGGTCACCGGCACCTCGGTCAATCCGGCCCGCTCCATCGGCCCGGCGCTGTTCACCGGCGGTGCAGCGCTCAGCCAGCTCTGGCTGTTCATCGTCGCCCCGCTGATCGGCGGCGCCATCGCTGGTGTCGTCGCCAAGGCACGCATCTTCGAGAAGGATTGATCTCGAGAGCCTGAATGCAAAAGGCGCGGGCCACGGCCCGCGCCTTTTTTGTTGGATAGAGCCTTGTCTGGATCAGCCGGCGATGTCGAAACGGTCGGCGTTCATCACCTTGGTCCAGGCCACGACGAAGTCCTTCGCGAACTTCGCCTTGGCGTCCGCCGTCGCATAGACTTCGGCCAGCGCGCGCAGTTGCGAGTGCGAACCGAAGATCAGGTCGGCACGGGTGCCGGTCCACTTGACTTCACCGGTCTTGCGGTCGCGGCCTTCGAACACGTCCTTGGCGTCCGATGTCGCCTTCCACTCGGTGCCCATGTCGAGCAGGTTGACGAAGAAGTCGTTGCTCAGCGTTTCCGGCTGTTTGGTGAACGCGCCATGCTTCGACTGCCCGGCATTGGCGCCGAGAACACGCAGGCCGCCGACGAGGACCGTCATTTCCGGAGCCGTCAGCGTCAGCAGCTGCGCCCGGTCGACCAGCGCTTCCTCGACGGTGAGCCGCTGCTTGCCGCTGACATAGTTGCGGAAGCCGTCAACAGTCGGCTCCAGCGGCGCGAAGGAGTGGATGTCGGTCTGCTCCTGCGAGGCGTCCATGCGGCCCGGCCAGAAGGGAACGTCGACGCTGTGGCCGGCGGCCTTCGCGGCCTTCTCGATCGCGGCGTTGCCGCCGAGAACGATCAGGTCGGCAAGCGAGACTTTCTTGCTGCCGGTCTGTGCGGCGTTGAAGTCCTTGGCGATCGTCTGGAGCTTGTCGAGCACCTTGGCGAGCTCGGCCGGCTGGTTGACGGCCCAGTCCTTCTGCGGGCTGAGGCGGATGCGCGCGCCATTGGCGCCGCCGCGCTTGTCCGAACCACGGAAGGTCGAGGCCGACGCCCACGCCGTCGAGACCAGCTGCGACACCGACAGGCCCGAAGCCAGTATCTTGGCCTTGAGCGCTTCGGCATCCTGCTCGTCGATCAGCACATGATCGACCACCGGGATGACGTCCTGCCAGGGCAGCTCTTCCTTCGGAACCAACGGGCCGAGATAACGGGCGACCGGGCCCATGTCGCGGTGGGTCAGCTTGTACCAGGCACGGGCGAAGGCGTCGGCGAACTGATCCGGATTCTCGTGGAAGCGCTTCGAGATCGTTGCGTAGGAGGGATCGAAACGCAGCGCGAGGTCGGTGGTCAGCATGGAGGGTGCGTGGCGCTTGGCCGAATTGTGTGCGTCCGGCACCGTGCCGGCGCCGGCACCGCCCTTCGGCGTCCACTGATGCGCGCCCGCCGGGCTTTTGGTCAGCTCCCAGTCGAAGCCGAACAGATTGTCGAAGAAGTTGTTGCTCCATTTGGTCGGCGTCGTCGTCCAGATGACTTCCAGACCGCTGCCGATGGCGTCACCGCCCTTGCCGGTGCCGAATTTGCTCGCCCAGCCAAGGCCTTGCTGCTCGATATCGGCGCCTTCCGGCTCGACACCCACCAGGCTCGCATCGCCCGCACCATGGGTCTTGCCGAACGTATGGCCACCGGCGATGAGGGCTACGGTTTCCTCGTCGTTCATCGCCATGCGCGCGAATGTATCCCTGATATCGCGCGCCGCGGCCAGCGGATCCGGATTGCCGTTCGGCCCTTCCGGGTTGACGTAGATCAGCCCCATCTGCACGGCGCCGAGCGGGTTCTGCAGGTCACGGTCGCCGCTGTAGCGCTCGTCGGCCAGCCATTTGCCTTCGGGACCCCAGTAAACGTCCTGCTCGGGCTCCCAGACGTCGGCGCGGCCGCCGGCAAAGCCAAAGGTCTTGAAGCCCATCGATTCCAGCGCGACGTTGCCGGTGAGGATCAGAAGGTCGGCCCAGGAGATCTTGCGGCCATATTTCTGCTTGATCGGCCACAAGAGCCGGCGGGCCTTGTCGAGGTTGACGTTGTCGGGCCAGCTGTTGAGCGGCGCGAAACGCTGCTGGCCAGCCCCGGCGCCGCCGCGACCGTCGGCGATGCGGTAGGTGCCTGCGCTGTGCCAGGCCATGCGGATGAACAGCGGGCCGTAATGGCCAAAGTCGGCCGGCCACCATTCCTGCGAATCCGTCATCAGCGCATGCAGGTCCTTGATGACAGCATCAAGGTCGAGGCTTTTGAATTCCTCGGCATAATCGAACGCCTCGCCCATCGGATCAGACAGGGATGACTGCTGATGCAGGATCTGGACGTTCAGCTGGTTCGGCCACCAGTCGCGGTTGGTCCTGCCAACGGCTCCGTGCGCAACCGGGCATTTGCCCGCGCTTTTGTCATCGGTGTTCGCGTCCATCTTCAGTCTCCGATTTTTGCCGAGTTTTGATCTTTGCCAGGATTTTGGGTGCGGGCTGGTCGGCCGCACCATCTTGGAATGATTCCAGACTAGGCCGCATTGGCGATAAAAACAAATTGCCTTTCCTGTTCATTTCGATAGGATTTTCTTATGATCGGATTGACAGTTCGCCAGATGCATTATTTCGACGCGCTGGCGCAGACGCTGCATTTCGGACGCGCGGCAAAACTCGCCGGTGTCAGCCAGCCGGCGCTGTCCTCGCAGATCGCGGAGATGGAGCAGAGGCTGAACTGCCGGCTGTTCGAACGCGGCGGCAAGTCGGTGCGCATGACCGACGAAGCGATCGCGCTTTTGCCGCGCATCGAACGCATCCTGGCCGACATACGCGATGTCGAAACGACGGCAAGACGCGGCCGCACCGCCATGGAGGGACGCTTCCGGCTGGGCATCATCCCGACGGTCGCGCCCTATCTCCTGCCGCGCGCTTTGCCCGAACTGAAAAAGCATTTTCCGGCCCTGCTGCTCGAATTGCGCGAGGCGGTCACCGCCACGCTGGTCGATGACATCGCATCGCGCAAGCTCGACGCCTTTATCGCAGCGCTTCCACTCGATCATCCGGGCCTGATCACCGAGGCGCTGTTTTCGGACCGGTTCTTCCTTGCCGTCCCGGCTGGCGACCCGGCATTCGCCTCGCCGCCGGTTCCGCCCGAAAGCCCGGCGCTGGAAAGGCTCATGCTGCTGGAAGAGGGCCATTGCCTGCGCGAACAGGCGCTCGCGGTCTGCGGCAATGTGCGGCCGGTGGCGATGGCCAGCTACGGCGCCACCAGCCTGACCACGCTGTTGCAAATGGTGGCGCACGGGCTCGGTGTCACGCTGATCCCGGAAATGGCGACCGGCCCCGCCGGCACCATCCCCGACCTCAAGATCGTGCCGTTCCAGGAACCGATGCCGCAGCGCATGATCTGCCTCGCCTGGCGGCGCAACAATGCAAGACATGGCGAATGCGTCGAACTCGCCAAGATCATCCGCAGCCTCGGCGCGGCGGTGTTGGCCGCGTGAGAAATGATCAACCGGACGTCACAGAACGCGGGACAGAAACTCGCGGGTGCGCGGCGATTTCGGGTTGGCGATCATCTCGCGCGGCGCGCCACGTTCGACGATCACACCACCATCCATGAAGACGAGCTGATCGCCGATCTCGCGGGCAAAGCCGATCTCGTGGGTGACGACGACCATCGTCATGCCGCTCTCGGCCAGATCGCGCATCACCTGCAGCACCTCGCCGACCAGTTCCGGGTCGAGTGCCGATGTCGGCTCGTCGAACAGCAGCACCTTCGGCTTCATCGCCATGGCGCGCGCAATCGCCACACGCTGCTGCTGGCCGCCGGACAGTTCGCGCGGATAGCGGTCGACCTTGTCGGCAAGGCCGACGCGCCTTAGCAGGACTTCCGCCTCGGCCTTGGCCTGGTCGACCGGGATGCGCCGCACCTGCGTCGGCGCCTCGATCAGGTTCTCCATCACCGTCATATGCGAGAACAGATTGAACGACTGGAACAGCATGCCGATCTCGGCCCGGCGCTGGCACAGGAGATCGTCCTTGACCTCGTAGAGCCTGTCGCCCTGGAGGTCGTAGCCGACGAACTGGCTGTCCACCAACAGGATGCCGCCGCTGAGTTTTTCCAGATGGTTGATGCAGCGCAGGAACGTGCTCTTGCCAGATCCCGACGGGCCGATGATGCAGGCCACCGAGCCCTCGGGCACGTCGAAGTCGACACCCTTGAGGACCTCGAGCGAGCCATAGGTTTTGCGCACGCCGCGCGCGAACACCATGGAATCGGCCGGCACGCCGAAGCGAGCGCGATTATCGGACTTCACATCGCTCATCGGGCAATGCCGAGCAGGCTGACCAGATTGCGCAAGGCGCGCATCGTCAGAGGTTCACGGCGCGTGTCGCTGCGGCCGAAATGACGCTCCAGGAAATGCTGCCCCACCGACAGGATGCTGACCACGGCGAGGTACCAGAAGGCGACCACGATCAAGAGCGGGATCGTCTCGAAGGTGCGGGCATAGATGCTTTGCGCAGTGTAGAACAGATCGTCGACCGCAATGAAGGTCACCAGCGAGGTCATCTTCAGGAGATTGATCGCCTCGTTGCCGGTCGGCGGCAGCACGAAGCGCATGGCTTGCGGCAGGGTGATGCGCTTCAGGATCATCCTGTAGGGCATGCCGAGCGCGCTCGCGGCTTCCGCCTGGCCCGTCGGCACCGACTTGATGCCGGCGCGGATGATCTCGGCCATATAGCCGGCCTCGCACAGCGAAAGCGCCACGACGGCGGAGAAGAACGGGGTCATGAAATCATTGGTGCGCACGGAAAACAGCGTGCCCAGGAAAGGCAGAGTGAGCGAGATTTCTCGCACCAGCAGCGACAGGTTGAACCAGAAGATCAGCTGGATTAGCGCCGGGACACCCCGGAAGAACCAGACATAGACGCCCGCGAAGGCGCGCAGCACCGGACTTGGCGACACCCGCATGATGGCGATGACGGTGCCGACCACGATCGCCAGCGCCATGATGATGACGGTGAGCACCAGCGTGTTGCCAAGGCCGCGCATGATCGAGGGATGGAACAGGTAGCCGGCGGCCGTGCCCCAGGCGAAGGCCGGGTTGCTGGCGAAAGCGCGGATGATCAGGAAGGCCAGCAGCAAGGCGAACGCCGTGCCGACCCAGATGCCATAGCGGCGCTGCGGCACCACGGTCAGTCGTGACACGGCGGCGGCAACGCCGGGCTCGACGCCGATCTCGGTCGGGTGGGCCACGCCCATCAATGGTCTCCTGGTTGCTGGCCGGCGCCTGACCAGGATCAGGCGCCGGGTAATTCCTATTCGGCGCGAAGCGCGTCCATGGTGCCGACGAAATAGGGTTCCTTGATCGCGTAGGCGCCCATGCCGTATCTGTCGAGGATAGCCTTGTAGGTGCCGTTCTTGAACAGTTCGGCTAGTGCTGCCACCATCATGTCGGCGGTCTCCTTGTCGTCCTTGGCAATCGCCATGCCGAGCGGCGCGACGTCGTAAAGCGTCGGCAGCACCACCAGCTGGCCCTTGCTCGTCACCTCGAAATAGCTCGAAGCGGTCGCATCGTCCATGCGAGCGTCGACGCGATCCGACAGCACGGCCTGGACGATATCGGTCGAGGAGTTGAAGACCGACTTCTCGATGGCCGCCTGGCCCTTGTCCGTGCATTCCTTGCTCAGCTTGTCGACCAGGAAGTCCGAGGCGCTGCCGGCCGAAACGCCGATGCGCTTGCCGCAAAGCGGGGTGTCGCCGCTGAAGCTCGCCTTCTTGTCGGGCGATGTCGAGACGGCGAGGCCGGCCTTGAGGAACATGACGAAATCGACCTGCTTCAGCCGCTCCGGCGTCGCCGAGAACGTCTCCCAGGCGATCTTGAAACGGCCGGCCGCAAGGCCTGGGATCATCGAGGGAAAGGGCGTGCGCTGCACGTCGAGCTTGGCGTCGACGAGCTTGGCCACCTCGCCGGCCAGCTCGATGATGATGCCGGTCTGCTTGCCGTCAGCATCGAGATATTCGAACGGAGCATAGTCCAGCGTGTTGGCGACGGCGAGCGTTCCGCTCTGCTTGACCTCGGTGGATTTCGCAACCTCGGCGGCCCGGGAAACCCCGCCCCAGGCCACGGTGGATATCGCCAGCGCAAGGCCGGTCATTCGCAGATATGCATTCATTGCTGTTCCCCTTTCTCTTGCTTGTTTGCCGTTATGCGCCGGCGGCTTCCGCCGCCTTCTTCTTGCGATAGTGGTAGTTCTTGTCGATGCGCTCCATCAGATAGTCGCCGTAGAGCACCGGCCCGTATTTCGGCTGCGTGCCGGCCGGCACGCAGACCGACAGCGCCTCGATCGTCTCGTCCATGGACGGATCGAAGAAGAAGGGCTGCGAATAGCGCTCGCGTCCCGACCGGTTGATGACCCGGTGCGGCGTCGAGACGAACTGGTCGTTCGACCAGCGCGCCAGTATGTCGCCGACATTCATCACGAAGGAATCCGGGACGGGAGGTGCCGGAACCCAGTCGCCGGCCTTGTTCTTCACCTCGAGGCCGCCGACATTGTCCTGCGCCAGCAAGGTGATGAAGCCATAGTCGGTGTGCGGCGCCGAGCCGAAGAGGCCTTCTTCCTGGGGCTGGGTCGGATAGTGCAGCAGCCGCAGGAAGGTGGTCGGCTGCTCGAAATGGCGGTCGAGACTGTCGGAGGGCAGTCCGAGCGAGAGCGCGATGGCGCGAACCATCTTGCGCGCGAGCGTTCCCATCTCCTCGACATAGCGCTCTATCGTCTCCCTGAAACCGGCAAGCGCTGTTTCGTCGGGCCATTGGTTGGGGCCCTGCAGCGGCTTTTCGGCCAGGGCCCTTGGATCGTCGGCGCCGACCTCGTGCATGAAGAAGATCGATTCGCTCTGGTTGGGCTTGCTGACGGTTGCCACCGACGAGGTGACGATGGTCGAACCGGCAAAGGGCAGATAGCCGCGGAAATTCCTATCGATCTTCAGCTTCGCCTTTTCCTCCTCGGGCAAGGCAAAGAAGCGCTTGCTGGCTTCGCGCACGGCTTCGACATCGGCGCGCGGAATGGGGTGCCCGGTGACATAGAGGAAGCCGATCGTCTCGAGATAGCGGCGCAGCGTCGCCGCCGTTGCCCGGATGGCGCCCTCATCGTCGCCATAGAGCGCCGAAACGTCGAGGATCGGAATTTCGGAAAAATCGCCGCGCTCTTGTGCATCCATTTTCGAACACCCTGTCTTGAACATAAGATACAGTACTGTATTTCTACACATCCGAACGGCCTCATCAATAGGCTTTCGATCGCGAAAGGAAGAGCGCTGAAACATGGCACCACGCAAGATCATCATCGACACCGATCCGGGCCAGGACGACGCCTTCGCCATCCTCTTCGCGCTGGGGTCGCCGGCCGAGCTCGACGTGGTCGGCATCACCACGGTCGGCGGCAACGTGCCGCTTGCCCTGACGTCGAAGAACGCACTGAAGGTGGTGGAGCTTGCCGGGCGGCCTGATGTGCCGGTGCATGCCGGATGCCCGGCGCCGATGGTGCGCAAGCTGATCACCGCCGAATATGTTCACGGCGAAACCGGCCTCGACGGCGCCGATCTTCCCGAACCGGTGACGCCACTGCAGAGCGAACACGCGGTTAATTATCTCGTGCGCACCATCATGGACGCGCCGGAGGGCGAGTTGACCGTCTGCACGCTCGGGCCGATGACCAATCTCGCAATGGCCATGACCATGGAGCCGAGGATCGTGCCCCGGCTGCGCGAAGTCGTGCTGATGGGCGGCGGCTTCTTCCAGGGCGGCAACGCCACGCCTGCGGCGGAATTCAACATCTTCGTCGATCCGCATGCCGCGCATAAGGTATTCGACAGCGGCGTGCCTGTGACCATGGCAGGCATAGACTGCACCTACACCGCGCTGATGACGCCGGAATGGCTCGACCGACTGCGGGCAACCGGCAGCCGGGCGGCGATCGAGGCCGCCAATCTGGCCGACTTCTACCGCCAATACGGCACGCACAAATTCGAAACGCCGGCGCGCCCCATCCATGATGCCTGCGTCACCGGCTATCTGCTGGCGCCGCAAATCTATGAGCAGCGCCAATGCGCGGTGACGGTCGACATCGTCTCGCCGGAGACGATCGGCATGACCGTGGTCGACTGGTGGCATGTGACCGGCCGGCGGAAGAACTGCAACGTCCTGCGGCGCATCGATCCGGCGCCATTCTTCGAACTCATGCTGGAGCGGATCAGCGCATTGCCCTGAGCTGCGCCTTCCGCGATAGATGGACACTTGATGAGTCGCGAAGCGCATCGAAGCCGGCGAACGGGTTGCAGGCGTCGCATATGGCGATGAAGGTCTTGATCAGATGAAAGCGGACCCTGCCCCGGCCCGGGCCAAAAGACCGAAGGCCGCCCCGCCTGCGAAGCCGGCGCGGCAGACGCTCAGCCGCGAGGCCTGGATCACGGCTGCGCGCAAGGTGCTGGAGAAGCGCGGCATCGGTGAGGTCAAGATCGACCGCCTGGCGCACCAGTTCAAGGTGACACGCGGCAGTTTCTACTTCCACTTCGCCAGCCTGGCCGACCTTCGCGACGGCCTGCTGCAGGAATGGCGAAACACCAATTGCGCGCCGTTCTGGGCCATGCGCGACGTGCACGACATAGACGGCCTGCAATTCTTCACCGACATCGTGCATGTCTGGGTCGATGAGGCGCCTTTCAGCCCGCTGCTTGATCTGGCCGTGCGCGACTGGTCGCGAACGTCGAAGAAGCTGGCGCAGGAGGTCAAGGACATGGACGATCTGCGCATCGCGTTGTTGATCCGCTCCTTCCGCGCCATGGGCTATCCGGAGGACGAAAGCCTGGTCCGGGCGCGCATCACCTATTTCCACCAGATCGGCCAGTATGCGCTGTCCTTCAAGGAGGATCCGGCGGTGCGCAGGAGCTACCAGCCGCTGTTCGGAGAGGTGCTGCTTGGACCGCTCGTGCAGGAACCGGGCTCGGCGCCACGGCCGTCGGAGATTCAGAGCGGACGGCGTTAAAGGGCGTGCCAGCGATAGCGGGCTGCGGTGCGTCCAGCGACCTGCCAATCATCTAGGAAGCAGCCGCATCACCTGCCATGGCGCGAGTCGCGTTCTGCTGGGGACGTAGCAGAAAATAGAACGCGGCGACGTGCGTGATCATCAGCAGCGGCACGTAGATGACCGGGATCGCATAGGTCGCACCCAACAATCCCGCATGGGCGGGAAGACCGGCCTGGATCGCTTGGTAATAATCGACGATGAGGTCGATGGTCCCGACGACATTGAAGGCAACGACGAATAACCAGAAAAGCGGGCGTACCCTCACGGCAGACAGTGCCAGCATGGCCAGCACCCCGGTTGCGAAGTCGCCGTAGGCGGCGAAGGTAGCGAAGCTTGCGGGCAGGTCGGGGCTGACGACGCCCGGAAGGATGAAGACGAGCCCGAAGAAACGGAAACTGTGCAGGGTGGCAATGGCGCGTTGCGCTGCGACCCCGTCCATCGAGCTCAGCCGGGGGCAGATGTACACACCGAAGCACAGCAGCCATACAACATAGCCGAGAACGAGCTGGATCTGAAAAAGGACTTCCGTCGACATTGTGGTCTCCCGTCAGCTGTTGGTCGACGCGGCCTCGAACACCGCGGTCAGGATGCCGAGCCGGCCTTCCATGAGGTTTCGTCCCAGATTGGCTGCAAGCTCGGCGAAGTCCGGCCCCATCACCACGCCGAGATTTGGCGAAGGCGGCGGACCCGACGCCCGTAGTTGCGCGAACCAGGCCTTGGCGGTCTCGGTGTCGTCTTGCCATGCCAGCATACGGAAGCCGGCCGGCTCGATCGCCTCACGCGTCGCATCGATTGTCATGAGGAAGCTCGTCGCCGGTGTTCGCGCCCAGGGAAGCGGATAGTCCGGCTGCCCGCCGCCTAACACGACATCGAAGGTGGCAAACCTGCCGCCTGATTTCAGCACGCGCCGAATCTCACGATAGAGCCGCCCCCGGTCGAAGATGTTCATTGCTACATGCTGCAGCAGCACGATGTCGAAACAGCCGTCATCGGACGGAAGCTCCAGGGCGTTGGCGGTCTGGAAAGACAGCCGCTCGTCCTGCCCCGTGCGCTCGGTCAGGTAGCGCGCGGCATCCACGAATGGCTCGCTGAGGTCCACGCCGGTAACCCGGCAGTCATAAGTCGCAGCCAGGAAGCGCGCCGGCCCGCCGACGCCCGAGCCGACGTCCAGAACCGACATGCCAGCGATGATGTCAGCCAATTGGGCAAGCTCGGCGGTGGCGGCAAGCCCACGGGTGTGAAACTGGTCGAGGGTGCCCAGTTGCTGCGGCGTGAGAAGCTGATCCTCAGGGCCAACAGCAGCCAATACCGCCCTCAACCGGTCAGTCAGGCCGGTCGCGCGATAGTGGTCGCGCACTCCATCAAGTTCATCGGTCATGGCAAGATGCTCCTGTCTCAAGCTCTTACCTAAACCCGCTTCCATCGTTCGACTATCCGCTGTAATTACAACAACCCATGAAGCAGAACTACACAATCCGGCACGGGGCGCTGGAGGGCGTCGAGGTGTTCCTGGCTGTCGCCAGACACCGCAACTTCCGCCGCGCCGCCGCCGATCTCGGGGTGACGCCATCGGCTGTGAGCCAGGCGGTGCGCGTGCTGGAAGCGCGGCTTGGTGCGGCGCTGTTTGTCCGCACGACGCGCAGTGTCGGTCTGACCGAGGCCGGTCAGCGCTTCCTCGACCGTGCCGGCCCTGGCTTCGAGGAGATCGTCGCCGCAGGCGAGGCCGCGCGTGATGTCGGCCAACGACCGACCGGCCTGCTGCGCCTGTCGGTGCCGCGCGCCGTCGTGCCGTTGATCCTTGAGCCGGTGATCGCGTCGTTCTGCCAGGCCTATCCCGAAGTCGAATTGGAGATCGCCGCGAGCGACGAGATGGTCGATCTGGCGACAGGCGGGTTCGATGCCGGCATCCGCCTCGGCCAGTTCATTGCCACCGACATGGTGGCGGTGCGGCTGACCCCGTCCTTCCGGTTCGTGGTCGTTGGCAGTCCCGACTATCTCGATCGCCAGGGCCGCCCTGAGCGTATCGACGATTTGCGCCGGCATGCCTGCCTGCGCCTGCGCCGTTCCAACGGCGCCATCGCGCCGTGGACATTCGTCGACGGCAACGAAGCGATCGAGGCGATGGTCTCAGGTCCGCTGATCGCCCACGACTATCCGACATTGCTCGGCGCCGCGGTGCGAGGGATTGGGCTGGCGCAGATCCCGCGACCGGTCGCCGAAGGTCCGATAGAACAGGGAAAACTCGAGCCTGTGCTGGACGCCATCGCGGCGACGACGCCGGGCGTCTTCCTCTATCATCCCGGCAAGCGCCAGATCCTGCCGAAGCTGCGCGCCTTCATCGATCACCTCAAATCCTCGGTCTGAGCAGCGGAGGATGTCGGAGCCTGATCGCTCACTTGTACCAAAGCTCTCATGGTATAAATATCAGAAATATATAGGTAAAAAATACGACAAGATGGACCATTCCGGTCAAGAACGTCGTTCTTTCCGTGCTGAAACTTACATTGCATATGAAAAGTGCCAGGACCAAAAGGACCGCATCAGCAGGCGGCAGCCCCAGGGTCAGTCCTCTCCCCGTCAGCAGGCTGGCGGCTGCGACTGCCGGTATGGTCAGGCCGATCGTGGCGCAAGCCGAGCCCATCGCGACATTCAAGCCGCGCTGCAGCTCGTTGTTGAGTGAAGCGCGCACCGCCGAAATGGCCTCCGGCATCAACACCAGCCCCGCGATCATTGCCCCGACAATGCTGTCAGCCTGGGTCACCTGGTAGGCAACGAGCGTATCTTCGATGCTTGCCGCGACCTGCTCGGCGAGCATGACAATTCCGATCAGCCCGGCCATCAGCAGCAGAGCGCTGGAAGAGATGTTCTCGTGAGGGGCAGCGCGCACCGAAACGTCGTGTGGTTGTCCCTGGATAAAGTCTTCCCGGTGCCGGACGGTCTGCGCGAACACGAAGCTTGCATAGAGCAGCACTGAAAGGACGCTGACGAAACCAAGTTGGGCTGCCGAAAACGTGCCGGGATCCGTGGTCTGGGTGTAGGTCGGCAGAATAAGCGTCATGACGGTCAGCGCGATCAGAACCGCCAGATAGGCACTGGTCCCCTGCCGCACGATGGCCTGCTTGCGATGACGCCAGCCGCCAAACGCGAGACACATGCCGACGACGCCGGTGGATGCGATCATCACCGTCGAGAAGACGGACTCCCGTGCCAGCGTCGGGTTGTTCTCTCCATGCAGCATCATGGAAACGATGATCGACACTTCAATTGCCGTGACGGCAAACGTCAGCACCAGCGTGCCGTACGGCTCCCCTACCCGCCGAGCTACCGCCTCGGCGTGGTCGAGCACCACGAAAATGGTGACGAACATGATCGCACTCGACAGCGCACCGACAAGGATCCTGGCGTTCAGCAAACCCTCGTCCACGGACAGCCCGCTGGCTCTGACCGCGACAGCCATCGCTAGCGCAGCGAGGGGCATCGCGTAGGAAATCGCCGATCGTCCGAAACCGCTCATCCAAGCCCCTGTGCGCTTCTGCGAACCTTGGCTGCATTCGCGCACCGACAGATCGAAGCGTTCACCCGTTCACGCCGTCTTCTGCGCCACCAGCCCCAATTCCTCGACCATCGCCTGACGCATCAGGAACTTCTGCGGCTTGCCGGTCACCGTCATCGGCAATTCGGTGCGGAAGCGGATGTGGCGCGGGATCTTGTAGTGTGCGATCTGGCCCGCACAGAAGGTCTTGATCTCCTGCTCGGTGGCGATCTGGCCGGGCTTGAGCACGATCCAGGCGCACAGCTCCTCGCCATATTTCTGGTCGGGAATACCGAACACCTGCACCTCCCTGACCTTGGGATGGCGGTAGAGGAATTCCTCGACCTCTCTGGGATAGACGTTCTCGCCGCCGCGGATGACCATGTCCTTGACCCGGCCGACGATGTTGCAATAGCCCTCGGCGTCGATGGTGGCGAGGTCGCCGGTGTGCATCCAGCCATCGGCGTCGATCGCCTCGCGGGTCTTTTCGGCGTCGTCCCAATAGCCCTTCATCACGGAATAGCCGCGTGTGCAGAGCTCGCCCGGCGCGCCGACCGCGACGGTGGAGCCGTCGGCGTCGATGGCCTTGACCTCGACATGAGGGTGGATGCGCCCGACGGTGGAGACGCGCTTTTCCAGAGGGTCGTCGACGCCGCTCTGGAAGGAGACCGGGCTTGTCTCGGTCATGCCGTAGGCGATGGTCACCTCGGACATATGCATCAGCGACACCACCTTCTTCATCACCTCGATCGGGCATGGCGAGCCGGCCATGATGCCGGTGCGCAGGCTGGAGAGCTCGAAGGTCGCGAAATCCGCATGGTCGAGCATGCCGACGAACATGGTCGGCACGCCATAGAGGCCGGTGCAGCGCTCCTGCGCCACGGCCTTCAGTGTGGCGCACGGATCGAAACCCTCACCCGGAAACACCATGGTCGCACCCTTGGTGACGCAGCCCATCGTGCCCATCGACATGCCGAAGCAGTGATAGAGCGGCACCGGGATGCAGAGCCGGTCGTCGACGGTGAGCTTGATCGCCGAGGTCACGAAATTGCCGTTGTTGACGATGTTGTGGTGGGTCAGCGTCGCACCCTTGGGCGCGCCCGTCGTGCCCGAGGTGAACTGGATGTTGATGGCATCATTCGGCTTCAGCCCCTCGGAAATGCGGTCAAGACTGTCATGCTCGTCGCGGCCGGCCATGGCCAGCACGTCGGCAAAATTGAACATGCCCGGCGAATTGTCCTCGCCCATGCGGATGACGATCTTCAGGGCCGGCAGTTTTTGCGCCTTCAGCTTGCCTGGCGTGGCCTTGGCGATCTCCGGCGCCAGCGTCTCGATCATGCCGAGATAGTCCGAGGTCTTGAAACTGGCGGCCGTGACCAAAGCCTTGCAGCCGACCTTGTTCAGCGCATATTCCAGCTCAGTCAGCCGGTAGGCCGGGTTGATGTTGACCAGGATCAGGCCGATGCGGGCAGTGGCGAACTGCGTCACCAGCCATTCCCAGCGGTTGGGCGACCAGATGCCGACGCGGTCGCCTTTCTCGAGACCCAGCGCCAGGAAGCCGGCGGCGAGCGCATCCACCGTGTCGGACAGTTCGCTCCAGGTGAAGCGCTTGTCCTGGCCGACGAAGACGGCGGCATCTTGCGTGGCGTATTTGCTTGCGGTGTCGGAGAAAAGCGCCGGAATGGTCTTGTCGAGCAGCGGCACCTTGCGCTCTCCCGAGACATGCGCCCTGCCATCGATGGGTGCGATAAAGACGCTGCCGGCGCGCCCGGCGCGGCCGCGCAGATTGGTGGCGTTCTTCAGCTCGTCGAGATTGACCGGCATCGCTGTTTCCTCCCCAGGCCGCGCCGAGTCTATCAGCCCGGCGTGGCAGTGGAAATCCTGTCGATGGTCGTGGAGTTCTGGTCCCTCGGACGGACGGGATGGCTATCCGACCGCCACCGCCATCTTCGCAGCGATGTCGCGCAAGACCGCTTCGTCAGCCGCCGAACGCGATCTGCGCGATGCCACCAGACAGGCCTGCGACTTCAAGACCACGCCGTCGCCCAGCACCTTGAGATGGTTGGCGCGCAGCGTCGAGCCGGTGGTGGTGATGTCGACGATGACGTCGGCCAACCCAGCCGCCGGCGCGCCTTCGGTGGCACCCAGGCTCTCGACGATGCGATAGACCTGGATGCCGTGTTTCTGCGAAAAGAACTGCTGCGTCAGCCGCCAATATTTGGTGGCGATGCGCAGCCGCCGGCCGTGGCGCTGGCGAAAATCGGCGGCGACGTCGTCGAGATCGGCCATGGTGTCGACATCGAGCCAGATTTCGGGCACCGCCACCACGACATCGGCATGGCCGAAGCCGAGACGGGCGACGATCTCGGCGCGGGCTTCCCAGTCGGCGAGGTTTTCGCGCACCAGATCCTCACCCGTGATGCCGAGGTCGACCGCGCCCTGGCCGATCTCGCCCGATATTTCGGAAGCCGACAGGAAAGCGACCTCGACATTGTCCATGCCCTCGACCCGAGCATGATATTTGCGCTCGTCGCCGGGCAGGCTGATGGCAAGGCCGGCCTTGGCCAGCACCTCGAGCGCCTGCTCCTTGAGCCGGCCTTTCGACGGGATCGCCAGCGTGATCATGGTGCTGTCTCCCGCAACGCCTCGATGCGGTCGACCCAGACGGAAAAGCCGACGCCGGGGATCGCCGTCTTGGCGCCAAGCAGCGTCAGCAGCCGATCGTAGCGGCCGCCACCGGCCAGGGGACGCTCGCCGCCTTGCGCCGCGATTTCGAAGACCACACCGGTGTAATAGTCGAGCGGACGGCCGAAGGCGGCATCGTAGCGGATTTTTTCCGCCGGCAAGCCATGCGCCTCGATCGCCTTGGCACGGGCAGCGAATTTCTCCAGCGCGGCACCGAGCGACAGCCCGGCACCGGCAGCAAAGGTTTCCAGCGCCTCAGCCGCGCCATCGAGCGGCACGTCGATCGCCAGAAAATTCTTCAATGCCGCGAAGGCTTCGTTCGACAGCCGCACACTGCGCAATTCGGCCTTCTCGATCAATCGCCGCGCAATGTCTGTGGGCGCGCGTCCGGCCGATGCCGACAGGCCTGCCTCCTCCATGCCGCCGGCAATGTGCGTGGAAAGACTTTCGAGATCCCCGTCGAGGACAAGGGCGGCGACCTCGCCGGAGAGCTGGCCGTTGCGCGGCGGGTTGGCGAGGTCGGCGAGTGCCGCCTGCAGCATCGGCGCCGAGCCGAAGGCACGGGCCAGCCGCATGCGCCAGCCGCGCGGCAGGCCGAGTGCGGCCAGCACCGCTTCGAAGATGCCCTGGTCGCCCAGCGTGACCGCCAGCGACCGGCCGGGCAGCACCAGCGACAGCAGCGCATGCGCGTCGGCCACGGAGCGGGCGTCGGCCTCAGCGGTGTCGCGGTCGCCAAGGTCCTCGATGCCGGCCTGGAAGAACTCGTTGCCGCCTTCGCGGCGCTGGCGAAACACTTCGCCGAGATAGGAATAGCGGCGCGGCGTGCCGGCCTGCGAGCTTATATGGTCGAGGCAGACCGGAATGGTGAATTCCGGCCGCAGGCACAATGTCTGCCCGGTCTCGCTTTCGGTGAGGAAGATGCGGCGGCGCAGATCCTCGCCGGCCATGTCGAGGAACGGGTCCGCCGGCTGCAGGATGGCGACCTCGACCGCGTGCGTGTTGCGCGTAGCGAAGAGTTTTACGATGTCGGCCGCGATGGCGGGGAAGCGGGAGGTCATGTGGCGCGCCCTTCCCTTCTCCCCTTGTGGGAGAAGGTGTCGCCGAAGGCGACGGATGAGGGGTGTTCCAGCGAAGTGAGACGCTGGCATTCCCTGGAGCACCCCTCAACCGTCTCGGCGCTGCGCGCCGATCCACCTTCTCCCACAAGGGGGGAAGGGAAGAACAGCGCGGCGCTCATCATTTCGCCCGTTCCTCGGCCTGCGCCGCCAGGATCTTCTTCACCTCTGCGACCAACTCACTTTCCGCAACCGTCACCTGCGCCGGGCGCGCGGCGCGCCATTCGGCGTTGTCGGTGATTTCGGCGGACATGCGCGCGCCTTCGATCAGGTCCTTGATCTGCAGTTCGCCCTTGGCGCGCTCGTCGCCGCCCTGGATGACAGCGACCGGGCAACCGCGCCTGTCGGCATATTTCAGCTGCGCCTTCATGCCGGCGCCGCCGAGATACATTTCGGAACGAATGCCGGCGGCCCGCAACTCGCTGACCATCTTCTGGTAGCGGCCGAGGCTTTCGGTGTCCTTGTCCATGACCAGGACCACGACCGGCGCGATCACATCGGCGCTGTCGAGCTTGCCGAGGTTCTTCAGCGCCGTCATCAATCTGGAGACGCCGATGGAAAAGCCGGTCGCCGGCACCGGCTCGCCGCGGAAGCGCGAGACCAGGCCATCATAGCGCCCGCCGCCGCCGACCGAGCCGAAGCGCACGATCTGGCCGTCCTCATTGGGGATTTCGGCCAGGAGTTCGGCTTCGAAGACCGGGCCGGTGTAATATTCCAAGCCGCGCACCACCGAGCGGTCCATGGCGATGCGGTCTTCGCCGTATCCTGCCGCCCTGACCAGGGCTTCGATCGTCGCGAGTTCGCCGACGCCTTCCTGATAGGTCGCGTTGGAATTGACCACGGAATCCTGGCCGGCCTGCGCATTTCTCGCGGTTGCTTGAAGAACCGCCTCGGCTTGCCCGTTGTCCAAGCCCGCGCCCTTGGCGAAATCGCCTTCGCCTTCCTTGCCGCCATCCCAGCGCCCCGGGCCAAGCAGAAGCTTCACGCCTTCCGGCCCGAGCTTGTCCAGCTTGTCGATGGCGCGCAGCACGGTCAGCCGGCGTCCGGCATTCTCGTCGCCGCCAAGGCCGATCGCCTCCAGCACGCCGTCAAGCACCTTGCGGTTGTTGACGCGGATGACGTAGTCGCCACGCTTGATGCCGAGCGCTTCCATGACGTCGGCCATCATCATCGCCATTTCGGCGTCGGCGGCGACGCCCGGCGTGCCGATCGTGTCGGCGTCGAATTGCATGAACTGGCGGAAGCGGCCGGGGCCTGGCTTCTCGTTGCGGAACACCCAGCCCGAGCGGTAGCTGCGATAGGGCTTGGGCAGGCGCTCGTAGTTCTCGGCTACGAAACGCGCCGTCGGCGCGGTCAGATCGTAGCGCAGCGACAGCCACTGCTCGTCATCGTCCTGGAAGGAGAACACGCCCTCGTTCGGCCGGTCCTGGTCGGGCAGGAATTTTCCGAGCGCATCGGTGTATTCGATCAGCGGCTGGTCGGCCGGTTCGAAACCATAGAGCTCATAGACCGAGCGGATCGTCGCCATCATCTTCTCGACGACGCGGATGTCCTCAGCGCTGCGGTCGGCAAAACCGCGCGGCAGCCGCGCTTTCGTCTTTTCCGATTTGTCGGCCATGAGATGGGTCTTTTTGCTAAGTAAAGGATGACTTATTTTCGAGTGCGCGTGTCCTAGCCGAAGCTACCGAGAGCGGCAAGGGTTAGCGCCTCTCCCTTCTCCCCTTGCGGGAGAAGGTGGCCTCGCGAAGCGAGGTCGGATGAGGGTGCTCCAGGGAATGCCAACGCCTCACTCCGTCACGCACCCCTCAACCGTCTCGGCGGCGCGCCGATCCACCTTCTCCCACAAGGGGAGAAGGAAAGATGACTGAAACAGAAACGCACCGAGAATGAAACAATCCCGCCACGGGCACGGCATCGTGCCGACACAATCGGCGCCGATACAGCGCAGGACACGAAGGGGTTCGGAACATGACCAGCGCAGCGAAATTCCATGCCAACAGCGATGCCGGCGAATTGCCTGCGCGGCTGCGCCCGGCCGGCACCCACGCGCCGAAACTGGTTGGCCAGGCTGCCGGGCCGTTCAATGTGCCCGCCGACACCGGCAAGGGCCCCTCCCTGCGCGATGCATTGGTGACCGGCCTGCTGGTGATCTATCCGACGGTGGCCACGGTGGTGGCAATCGTCGCCGGACTGTTCCTTGCCAGCGTCAACGGCACCTGAAACCGCCCGCTTCGTCGGGTTCCATATTTTCTGATCGAGGGATTGAGCAGGCGACTGGGCTTCTCCCCGTGAACGGGGAGAAGGGAGCTACGCCGGCCGCTTGAACGCCTTGCGTTCCTTCTCGACCTGCTTGCGGCAGACACAGCCCTCGAGATGGTCGTTGACCAGGCCCATGGCCTGCATGAAGGCATAGACTGTGGTCGGGCCGACAAAACTCCAGCCGCGCTTCTTCAGCTCCTTCGATATCCGCACCGAGACCGCCGTCGTCGGGTTGGCGCGCAGATGGGCGAGGTCGACGATTTCGGGCCGTTCCGCCTTGCCGGGTTCGAACTTCCAGAACCAGGCGGCGAGCGAGCCGAACTCGTCGACCATTTCGCGGGCGCGCTTGGCGTTGTTGATGGTCGAGACGATCTTGCCGCGATGGCGGATGATGCCGGCATTGCCGAGCAGGCGTTCGACATCCTTGTCGGTGAAGGCGGCGACCTTGTCGAAATCGAAGCCGGCGAAGGCCTCGCGAAAATTCTCGCGCTTTCGCAGGATGGTCAGCCACGACAGGCCCGACTGGAAACCTTCAAGGCAGATCTTTTCGAACAGCCTGCGGTCGTCGGCCACCGGCCGCCCCCATTCATGATCATGATAGTGCAGATAGTCGGGCAGGTTGCCGTGCCAGAAGCAGCGCACGACACCGTCGGGACCGGCGAGCAGGCCGGTGTTTTCATTGCTCATTGCGAAAAATCCATCCGTTAACGCGCTTTAGCGCTGCTTTTACCGTGGCTTTACCAGATTCCTGAACCCGGCGGTAACCACACCAAAAGGTTTACTGACAAAGCCGCATTTTACGCATTCCGATTCATGTTTCGGTTGCTGCTTGCGCGCCAATGATCGCTGGACCGGGGAGCGTTTCCACCCGGTGTATCAGACGATCTAAGGTGCGTTCCCGATGAAGAGAGTTGTGTTTTCCGTGTTCGGCGCCGTGGCTGTGTTTGCCGGCGTCACACCCTCGGCCGCTGGCGACCGCTATGCCGACAGGCCGCCTGTGATGGTGAGCCCCGACCTTTCCGCCCCCTGGGTGCTGCAGCTCGGCAATGCGCCCGGCATCGTGCGGCAGAACCGCCAGCAGCCGCGCCTGCGCACCGCGCAACCGGCACAGCCAGACCGCGTGCAGACGGCGGCAGTGCAGGCACCGGCGAAGCGCATGGTCATGCGCCCGCAGATCAATCCGATCTACCTGCCGCAGGAAGTCGCCTATGACGGCACGCAGAAGCCGGGCACGATCGTCATCGATACGACGCAGAATTTTCTCTATCTGGTCGAGAAGAACGGCAAGGCGCGGCGCTACGGCGTCGGCACCGGCAAGCCCGGCTTCGAATGGTCGGGCACGCACAAGATCACCAACAAGCGCGAGTGGCCGGACTGGCGCCCGCCGGCGCAGATGATCAAGCGCGAAGCCGCCAAGGGCCGTTATCTGCCGACCTATCTGGCCGGCGGCATCGAGAACCCGCTCGGCGCCCGCGCGCTCTATCTCGGCACGACCGAATACCGCATCCATGGCACCAACCAGCCATGGACGATCGGCGGCGCGGTGTCGTCTGGCTGCATCCGCATGCGCAACGAGGACGTGGTCGACCTTTATGAGCGGGTCAATGTCGGAACCACGGTCGAGGTGATATAGTAGCTGCAGCGAATCATCTGGTCGGGAAGCACATCGTTTCCTGAAGTCGAAAGGAACAACGGGGGACGGGCCGTATGGGGATGCGGTCAGTCAGGAAGGGCAGCACGGGAAACCGCGCTGCCCTTCTTCTTTGATCGGCGTCCTGTCCCAGCGACAAAGCCCGCGTCGTTGCGTCGCGCAGAAGGCATGGCGCTTCGCTTTCATGCTGCCATTTTCGGCGGTCCTTTGCTATGTCGGCGCCAACGCAAGCAAAGAGTCCCACCCATGTCCCTGCCCGACGACAGCCGCTATCTCAAGGGCGGCCCGGTTGCCCAGCGCATCATCGCCGCCGTGCGCGAGGATGCGGCGATTGCCAAGGCCGAGGGTTTTCCGCCCAAGCTGATCTCGATCACCGTCGGCGATACCGATGCCGTGGATGTCTATGTGCGCAACCAACGCGCCAAGGCGCAGCTTGCCGGCATCGATTTCGAGGAACGGCGTTTTCCCGCCACCATCACCTCGGGCGAACTGGAAGCGGCCATCCACGGCCTGAACGCCGATCCACGCGTCACCGGCATCATCATCCAGCGGCCGGTGCCGGCGCATATTTCGGTCAAGACGCTGCAGGCGGCTGTGCATCCGCTCAAGGATGTCGAAGGCATGCACCCGGCTTCGATCGGCAACATCGTCTACAACCAGCTTGATCTGGCGCCCTGCACGGCGGCTGCATCCGTCGAACTGCTCAAGGAGACCGGCCTTGACCTCAAGGGGCTGGAAGTCGTCATCGTCGGCCATTCGGAAATCGTCGGCAAGCCGATTGCTTTCCTCTTGATGAGCGAAGGCGCGACGGTCACGGTCTGCCATCACATGACGCGATCGGTCGCAGCGCATGCGCGCCGCGCCGACGCGCTGTTCGTCGCCGTGGGCAAGCCGCGGCTGATCAAGGCCGACATGGTCAAGCCAGGGGCTGCCGTCATCGATATCGGCATCAATTCCGAGATCGGACCCGATGGGACGAGCCGCATCGTCGGCGACGTCGACACCGACAGTGTGAAAGACGTGGCCTCCTGGATTACGCCGGTACCGGGCGGCGTCGGCCCGATCACGGTGGCGATCCTGCTGCGCAACACGATGGTGGCGCTTAGCCGCCAGCGCGCGCTGTACGAGGCGACCTACGGCACCGCGGACAGGCTGGCGGCGGAGTAAGCGCCGATCCCTACTCCGCGGCGATTAGGCTCTCGTCGCGAACACCCTCCGGCTTTGGCCCGCCATAGGCCCAGTCAAGCAGCTTGATGGTATGTATGACGGGCATGCTGGCGGCCGACGCAATCTGGGTGATGCAGCCGATGTTGCCGGTGGCCACGATCGAAGCCCCGGTCGCCTCGATATTCCTGACCTTGCGGTCGCGCAGCTTGGCTGAAATCTCGGATTGCAGGATGTTGTAGGTGCCGGCCGAGCCGCAGCACAGATGACCCTCGCGCGGCTCGCGCACAATGAAGCCGGCCTTGGCCAGCAACTCTTTCGGCTGGCGTGTGATCTTCTGGCCGTGCTGCATCGAACAAGCGGAGTGATAGGCGACGATAGTACCTGGCTTGCGCACCGGCTCCGGCAAGTCGAGGCTTGCCAGATATTCGGTGATGTCCTTGGCCAGCGCCGACACCCGCGCGGCTTTCTCCGCATAGGCCGGATCGAGCCGCAGCATGAAGCCATAGTCCTTGATCGTCGTGCCGCAACCGGACGCGGTGATGATGATGGCGTCGAGCCCGCCCTGGTCTATGGTGCGCGTCCAGGCATCGACATTCTGTCTTGCCGAGGCAAGTGCGGCCTCTTCTCGCCCCATATGATGGACCAATGCGCCGCAGCAGCCCTCACCGGGCGGCACCACGACGTCGACGCCGAGGCGCGTCAGCAGCGAAATCGTCGTGTCGTTTATGGCGGGATCGAGTACCGATTGCGCGCAGCCGGTGAGAATGGCGACGCGGCCCTTTTTGGCCCCCTGCCCGGCATGGACGCCCGGCGAGGCCATCGGCGAGGCTGCCGGGATCGAGGCCGGCGCGAGCTTAAGCATGGCGGCGAGCGGCTTTAGCGCCGGCAGCTTCTCGAACAGGCCGATGAAGGGCTTGCCGAGTTTCGCCAGTCTGAGAGCGGCGCGAAAACGCCGGGGATAGGGCAGCACGAAGGCCAGCATGGCGCGCGTCAAGCGGTCGAGCAGCGGCCTGTCATAGGTCTCCTGGATGTGGGCGCGGGCATGGTCGACCAGGTGCATGTAGTTCACACCCGAAGGGCAAGTGGTCATGCAGGCAAGGCACGACAGGCAGCGGTCGATATGGGTGACGATCTCCTTGTCGGCCGGACGGCCGTTCTCCAGCATGTCCTTGATCAAATAGATGCGCCCGCGCGGCGAATCGAGCTCGTTGCCGAGCGTCACATAGGTCGGGCAAGTGGCCGTGCAGAAGCCGCAATGCACGCATTTGCGCAGGATCTTTTCGGATTCCGCGACATGCGGGTCGGCGAGCTGGGCGGATGAGAAATTCGTCTGCATCGCTGATGTCCTAGGCCATGCGGCCGGGATTGAGGATGTTCTTCGGGTCGAATTCCTGCTTCAGCCGCTGGCTGAGCGCTGCCAGCGCCGGCGGCTGCGGCTCGAACACCGGCAGCGCGGCGCGATGGGCAGGGGCGGCGCGCACCAGCGTCGCATGGCCGCCGCCATGTTTGCGCAACAGGCCGCGCAGCAGGGCGGCTTCGGGGTCGCCCTCTTCCATGCGCAGCCACACCAGCCCGCCCTGCCAGTCATAGAAGGCGCTGGCGGCCGCCTGCATGCGCAGGGTTAGCACCATCTGATGCGCGTGAAAGGGCGCCATCGACACGCGCCAGACCGGTTTCTCGCTGCCGTCGGCGAACGGCCTGATATCGCGCACATCGCGCCAGATCAGATGCGAAGCCTCGCCGGCAATCTCCTCCAGCGGCCCGGCCTTGCCGAGCAGCGTCTTCAGCGCGGCGATGCGATAGGCGACCGACGGGCCAAAACCTTCAACGCGCAGCAGCGTGGCGGCGTCGCTGCCGAGCGCACCGCCGGCGACGCGCGCGGCAATGCGCTCCGGCAGATGGGCAGCGCTCGACACTTCGGCACTGGACCCGAGCGCCAGCGCCATGGCACTTGCCGCGGCATCGTCGAGCAGCCCACGGATAGCGAGCGTCACCTCGGTCTCGGCTGATGGCAGCACCTTGAAAGTGACGTCGGTGAAAACGGCGAGCGTGCCCCAGCTGTTGGCCATCAGCTTCGACATGTCGTAGCCGGTGACATTCTTGACCACGCGGCCGCCGGACTTGAAAGCTTCGCCCCTGCCGGACACGACGTTGATGCCGAGGATATGATCGCGCGCCGCACCGGCCTTCAGCCGGCGCGGACCGGAGAGGTTCGCGCCAAGCACGCCGCCGATCGTGCCTTTGCCCGGCTCCCCGCCGAGCAGCGGGCCATAATCCATCGGCTCGAAGGCCAGTTGCTGGCCGTTTTCCGCCAGCAGCTTTTCGATATCGGCCAAAGGCGTACCGGCCTTTGCCGACAGCACCAGTTCGGCGGGTTCATAGAGGGTCACGCCGGTGAGTGTCGACAGGTCGAGCGTGTGTTCCGTCTGCAGCGGCCGGCCAATGCCGCGCTTGGAGCCGTGGCCGATAATTTCGAGCGGCGTCTCGTCCCCCACCGCCCAGGCGACGGTGGAAAGGACCTCGTCTGACGTGGTTGGGGTCAAAGTCGTCAAAGCCTGTGCTCCCTGAGCTTCTCGAGCACGGCTTCGCCCCTCGGCGACAGCCGGTAACCGCTCTCGAGGCTCTCGGTCAGGCCGAATTCCCCAAGCTTGCGGACATCCTGTTTGAACTTCAGCGTCTCGACCCCGGCCTTGGCCGCCAGGTCAGCCGCCCGCACTTCCGGATGGGCGCCGATTGCCCGCAGGATCGACGGGAAATACCCGGGTGCCGTCTTGTCCCAGCGGGCAAAGCGTGCGGTCAGGGCGTGCCAGTCCGCATCGGAAAGCGAAGCCTCGCCGCGCAAGGCAACCCGTTCGTCGGGTTCAAGACCGATGAGTTCGATGCGATAGACCGGGGCGCCGTCGTCGGACCCCAGCATCTCCCGAAGAGCTTCGAGTGTTGGAAAGCCGGCGGCACTCGAATCCTTTTCCGACAATGCGGACATCTCCACGACCGCGATACCGCCGATCAGCACGACACCCGACGCCGTTCTCACCCGCCCGCCAGCCTTGACCGTCGGTCGCTTCCAGCGGCGAAAGGCGAGCGTCACTTCGCCCAACGCAATGGCCGCAAGGGTCTGGTCCCGGAACAGCATCCCCTCAAAACCTCGGAATGTCCGGAAATGCCACCTGCCCCCGGTGCACATGCATGCGCCCAAGCTCGGCGCAACGGCGCAGTTGCGGGAAGACTTTTCCCGGGTTGAGCAGATGGTTGGGGTCGAAGGCGCATTTGACGCGCATCTGCTGGTCGAGATCGACCTGGTTGAACATTTCCGGCATCAGATCGCGCTTCTCGACCCCAACCCCATGTTCGCCTGTCAGCACGCCGCCGACCTTGACGCAGAGGCGCAATATATCGGCGCCAAAACTTTCGGCCTTGTCGAGTTCGCCGGGAACATTGGCATCGTAGAGGATCAGCGGATGCAGATTGCCGTCGCCGGCGTGGAAGACATTGGCGACGCCGAGACCGTATTTTTCCGACAACTCGCGCATGCCGGCGAGCACGCGCGGCAATTCCTTGCGCGGGATGGTGCCGTCCATGCAGTAGTAGTCGGGCGAGATGCGGCCGACCGCCGGGAAGGCCGCCTTGCGGCCGGCCCAGAAGCTCAGCCGCTCCTGCTCGGATTGCGAGATGCGGCAGGTGGTCGAGCCGTTGCTTATGGCGATCGCCTCGACCGCGGTGATGAGGTGATCGACCTCGACGCCCGGCCCGTCGAGCTCGACGATCAGCAACGCCTCGACATCGAGTGGATAGCCGGCATGGACGAAATCCTCAGCGGCATGGATCGCCGGCCGGTCCATCATTTCCATGCCGCCGGGGATGATGCCGGCGCCGATAATGTCGGCGACGCACTGGCCGCCCTGCTCGCTGGTCGGAAAGCCGATCAGCAGCGCGCGCGCCGTTTCCGGCTTCTTCAGGATGCGCACCGTAACCTCGGTGACGACGCCGAGCAGGCCTTCCGAACCGGTCATCACGCCAAGCAGATCGTAGCCTTCGGCGTCGAGATGGCTGCCGCCGAGCCGCACCACCTCGCCATTCATCAGCACCATCTCGATGCCGAGCACATTGTTGGCGGTGAGGCCGTATTTCAGGCAGTGCACGCCGCCGGAATTCTCCGCGACATTGCCGCCGATCGAGCAGGCGATCTGGGAGGATGGATCGGGGGCGTAGTAAAAGCCCTCCTGCTCGACGGCGGTGGTGATGCCGAGATTGGTGACGCCCGGCTGGGCGACGACGATGCGATTTGGAAAATCGATCGCCAGGATGCGGTTGAAGCGGCTCATCACCAGAAGCACCGCGTCTTCCAGCGGCAGCGCACCACCCGACAGCGAGGTGCCGGAACCGCGCGGCACGACGCGGATGTTGCGATCGTTGCAGTATTTCAGCACCCGGGAGACCTGCGCCACCGTCTCGGGCAGAACGACGACCAGCGGCAATTGTCGATAGGCGGTCAGGCCATCGCTCTCGAAGGCACGCATGGCGTTGGCCGCGTCGACCACGCCCTCGCCCGGCACGATGATGCGCATGTCGGCGACGATCTCTTCGCGCCGACGCATCGTGGCGTCGTCTGGTTTCGGCATGGCCAGGCCGGACATCAGCAGCCTCATTTTGCTTCACTGGTCAAAATCTTTTACCAGTGAAGCGCGCTGCTTGCAAATGCCGCGGTGATGGGAGGCGCCCGCGTCGGGCCGGGACAGGTTTCCGCAGCGGCAATCTGCCGCTATTCGCCCGGGTGCTTGGCCGGCTCGGAATGCATCCGCCGCACGCGGCGCACGCCCCACCAGACCAGCAGGATGGCGACCGGCACCGAGGCGGCGGTGACGACTTCCGGCGCGAAAGCATGGCCGAAGATCGAGGCGCCCTTGGCGACATAACCGATGAGCCCGACGACATAGTAGGAGACGGCGGCGACCGAGAGGCCCTCGACGGTCTGCTGCAGGCGCAGTTGCAGCCGGGCGCGGTTGTTCATCGAGGCGAGCAGGTCACGATTCTGCTTCTCGACCTCGACATCGACCCAGGTGCGCAGCAGCGTCGTGGCGCGGGTCAGTTTGCGCGACAGATTGGCTTGCCGCTCCTCGACCGAGCGGCAGGTGCGCATGGCAGGCGCAACGCGGCGCTGCAGGAACCCACCCCAGGTGTCATAGCCGGGCACGGCCTCTTCCTCGAGCGCTTCCAGCCGCTCGACGACAATGCCGTCATAGGCGCGGCTGGCGCCGAAGCGGTAGAGGCTGGAGGCAGCGTCGGCCTCCAGTTCGGCGGCAAGTTCGGTCAGGTCGGCGAGCAAAGTCTGGCTGTCACGGGTCTCGGCAACCTTCATTTCCAGCGTGGTCTGCGCCAGCCTGTCCTCGATGCGGCGGGCGCGGCCGGACAAGGTCAGTGCCAGCGGCAGGCCGAGCATGGCGAGCGTCCGGTAGGTCTCGATGTCGATCAGCCGCTGCGACAGCGCCCCGGTACGCGCGGGCGTCAGGCCACGGTCGAGCACCAAGATGCGGGTCATGCCGTCGCCATCCTGGCGGAAATCCGTGACGATGGCTGCGTTGCCGCGCTCAACCAGCGAGTAGCACAGGCTGGTCGGGTCGAAAGCCGCAATCAGCCGCTCGCTCGTCTGCGTCCATTTGCGGATCTCCAGCCGAATGCCCGAAATGACGGTGCCCGGCGGCGAAAAGCCGTTGCCGAAGGGCGTATCCTCCTGCGCCCTGCCGCTTTCGGAAAGCGGGCCTTCCCAGAGATAGGTCGAGAACTCCGTATGCCGTTCCCAACGCAGCGAACCCTTGCCCCACTTCATGGCATGGTGACGGGCCTGGCGATCGGGCGCGGCGATACCGAGGCGCCGCGACAGTTCGGAAAGCACGGCATGGTCGACGCCGGAGCCACCCTCGGTCATGAAGGCGAGTTGCACCAGGACGCGCGGCTTCTCGATCAGCGGATGCGGCCGGGCATGGACCTCTCCCAGCGCGCCGGGCCGGCCCTCATGCGCGGGGAAACCCATGACGCTGCCCTTGGCGCGCGGCTGGAATTCGAGATTGGACGGGTCGTCTGACACGGCTTGTCCCCCGGGGTTCTCTAGACCCTCTTTCTCTGACCTTTTGGCAGTCGCGTCCCTCTAGAGCCAATAGGCTGACGACGCAAACAGCAAAGTTTAGCCGAAGATGATATTGCGCCGCGCGGCGAAACCGACACGCTTCGACCAATTGGATAAATAATTTGACCAGTTGGCGACGCAGGCTTTATCCTGCGCGACACCGGTTCAATTCCCAGGCACAGCTGTTGAGCGATATTTTTTCCAGGATCGAGCATTCGCGCACCGCCGACGAGGTGGTGCAGCAGATCGAGAGCCTCATCCTCGAAGGCGTGCTGCGCACCGGCGACCGGCTGCCGGGCGAGCGCGAACTGGCACGCCAGTTCGACGTATCGCGGCCGATCCTGCGCGACGCGCTGAAGGCGCTGGAAGGGCGCGGGCTGCTGACGACCAAGGCCGGCGGCGGCACGCATGTCGCCGACATCATCGGCCAGCTGTTCACCAAGCCGGTGGCCGACCTGATCTCGACGCATCGCAAGGCGGTGACCGATTATCTGGAATATCGCCGCGAGATCGAAGGCATAGCCGCCGAATATGCGGCGCGGCGCGCCACCCCCGAGGATCTGGCGCTGCTCGACCGCATCATGGCGCGCATGGACGAGGCGCATCGCACCGGCGATTTCGACGACGAGGCCGAGATCGACGTCGAGTTCCACCAAGCGATCTGCGAATGCGCGCACAACATCCTGCTCTTGCACACGCTGCGTTCCTGCTACCGGCTTTTGTCGGAAGGCGTCTTCCAGAACCGGCTGCTGGTCTTCACCGTGCCTGGCGCGCGCGAGGCGCTGCTGGCGCAGCACAAGGCAATCCACGCCGCGGTCAAGGCCGGCGATCCCCACGCTGCCCGGCACGCGGCAATGGACCACATGACCTATGTCGAGCGGTCGATGGCCGAAGCCGAGCGTAGCGGCGACTGGCAACGCGTGTCACGGCTGCGGTTGCGGCAGCGTTCGGAAGCCGGCGACACCGAACCGGCGCGCAGGCGCTCCTAGTAGTACGATCAAGCAGGGACATCATGAGCGACATTCTCACCATCGCGGACCTCAAGGATCTCGCCCGCCGGCGCGTGCCCAAGATGTTCTTCGACTATGCCGATTCCGGCGCCTGGACCGAGAGCACCTATCGGGCCAACGAGGAGGACTTCCAGAAGATCAAGTTCCGCCAGCGCGTGATGGTCGACATGAGCAACCGCTCACTGGAATCGACCATGATCGGCCAGAAAGTGTCGATGCCGGTGGCGCTGGCGCCCACCGGCCTGACCGGCATGCAGCATGCCGATGGCGAGATGCTGGCGGCGCAGGCGGCCGAGGAATTCGGTGTGCCTTTCACCCTGTCGACGATGAGCATCTGCTCGATCGAAGATGTCGCCTCGGCGACGACGAAACCGTTCTGGTTCCAGCTCTATGTGCTGCGCGACAAGGATTTCGTGCTCGATTTGATCGATCGGGCAAAAGCGGCGAAATGCTCGGCGCTGGTGCTGACGCTCGACCTGCAGATCCTCGGCCAGCGCCACAAGGATGTGCGCAACGGGCTTTCGGCGCCGCCCAAGATGACGCTGGCCAACATCATTGACCTGGCCAGCAAGCCGCGCTGGTGCCTGGGTATCGCCGGCACCAAGCGCCGCACCTTCCGCAACATCGTCGGCCACGCCAAGGGTGTCGGTGACGTCTCTTCACTGTCGTCCTGGACAAACGAGCAGTTCGACCCGCAGCTGTCGTGGAAAGATGTCGCCTGGATCAAGGAACGCTGGGGCGGCAAGCTGATCCTGAAAGGCATCCTCGACAAGGAGGACGCGCTGATGGCGGCCAAGACCGGCGCCGACGCGATCGTGGTTTCCAACCATGGCGGGCGCCAGCTCGACGGCGCATCGTCCTCGATCATGGCGCTGGAAGAAATCGCGGACGCGGTCGGCGACAAGATCGAGGTGCATATGGACGGCGGCATCCGCTCCGGCCAGGACGTGCTGAAAGCGCTCTGTCTCGGCGCCAAGGGCACCTATATCGGCCGGCCATTCCTTTACGGCCTGGGCGCGCTCGGCAAGGAAGGGGTTACCAAAGCGTTGGAAATCATCCGCAAGGAGATGGACATCACGCTGGCTCTGTGCGGAAAGCGTCTGGTCACCGACATGGGCAAGGATCAGCTCCGGCGCTAGGGTCCGGTGACAGCCTGACCACGGAGACCACGAGGCGTTGGCGGAACCCGGCATCCATTTTCTCGACGCGCATGGGCCGGAAGGTGTGCGTCTTTACGCCATCGGCGACGTGCATGGCCGGCTCGACCTGCTGGCAGCCATGCACCAGCGGATCGAGAGCGAGCTGGAGTGGAAACCGGTTCGCGACTGGCGGGTGATCCATCTCGGCGACTATGTCGACCGCGGACCGGATTCCAAGGGCGTCATCGATTTCCTGATCGCGGCGCGCGAACGCGATCCTCGCCATCTGATGCTCGCCGGCAACCACGACATCGGCTTTCTCGATTTTCTCAGGACCCCCGAGCCGGAAGGGCTTTTCATGCGCTATGGCGGCGTCCAGACGGCGCTGTCCTATGGCGTGTCGCTGACTGCTGACGCCAGCTGGTTCGGCAAGATGGAGACGATGAGACGCGGACATCAGGCCTTGCTTGAGGCGATGCCGCCGGGCCATGTCGATTTCCTGCGATCGCTGCCGTTCTCGCTAACGTTCGGCGACTTCTTCTTCTGCCATGCCGGCATCAGGCCAGGCATTCCGCTGGACAAGCAGAACCCGCAGGACCTGATCTGGATCCGCGACGTTTTCCACGATCACACCGGCCTGTTCCCAAAGATCGTGGTGCACGGCCACACACCCGTCCCCGAGGCCGAAGTGATGGCCAACCGCGTCAATGTCGACACGCTTGCCTGGCAGTCAGGCATGCTGACCGCCCTCGTCGTCGACGGGGCGGACAAACGCATCCTGGAAATGGCTATGAAGGGAGCTTGAGTCCAGCCGCGGCGCAGGGATGCGTCGCGAGCGGGCCGGCTTTTCTAGCGAAGCGAGGCGGTGACGCCGTAGCCGTCGACGGCGTTGTGGTTGTTGGCGGCATCGGCGGAATAGATGCCGAGACCGCACAGCACGATGGCGGACAACATGGCAAAGGACAGAAGAGCTGCTTTCACGGACGTCATCTCTTGTTGAGCTTCCTGCATCTGTGCACCAGGCGGTTACCAATGCGTTGAAACGGAGAATTCGCTTCAAAGTTTCGACGATTTCGCGCTTCTAAGCGCGTTCTGTATCGGAGGTGTGTCGCACGGGTCACACAAAAGGTTCATCCCGGTTGCACAGCCGATGCAGAGCGCGCGCCTTCTAGGATGGCGGTCTGACACAAGCCAAGGATGAAAGGGGTTTTCCCCAGCCGGTTTCACGGCTGCGTGCCAATTATGTCACGTATGTCACGCGAGGCACGAGGGCAGGCTCTCAGATCGTGGCTACCCAGGCGCGGGCAATCGCCATACCGGCGGCATCGGCGTCGGGTCCGTTAAGGGCCATTTCGCCATCGAGCCTCTCGGCCCAATCGGGATGCCGCGAAGCGATTGTCGACGCGAAGGAGGTACTCCAGTCCTTCACCATCGGCCGGTCGGCCTCGAAATGGAACTGGAAACCATAGATAGCGCGGCCGACACGGAACGCCTGGTTGTCGGCGACTTCGTTGCCGGCCAGCCGCACGGCGTTATGCGGCAGATCGAACGTGTCGTCGTGCCACTGGAAGATCGGGAACATTTCCGGCAGTTCAGCCAATACCGGATCGGCCCTGGCGTCTGGCGTCAGCGACACGCCGCACCAACCGAATTCATTGGCGCCGCCGATGCGGTTCTCGCCGCCGAAGGCGCGGGCGACGAGCTGGCTGCCAAGGCAGATGCCGAGCACGGCGCGATCCTTGCCGGCGAAATCGCGGGTGAGTTCGAGCAGTGCTGGGAAATAGGGATACTCATCATCGGCCAGCGCATTCTGGCCGCCGCCGAGCACCACCATCGCATCATGCTCCGTGGCGTCGTCCGGCAGCGGATCACCCTTGTAAGGGAGACGCACGTCGAGATCGGCGCCGGCTTCAGCAAGTGCGGCACCGACCTGGCCGAGGCCGGTATTGTCGTAGTTCTGAACCACCAGCACCCGCATCGCAAAACCCTGCTGACATGAAAATGATGCCAGGAGCGATATCATGCCGCCCGCGTTGCAGCCAAGATCGTATTCTGGGAGAGAACTATGCCACTGCAGAACCGGGTCGATCCGTTCGGCACCATCCACGCCGTGCCCGAGCGCGCACTGTTCACCGGCAATCGCGGCATCATCCACGATCCCGCGACCAAGACGTTGCTGAAGAAGCGCTGGGCGCTTCAGGCCTGGATCATCTGCATATGCCAATTCCGCAATGTGCGGCGCGAGCCGATGGGCAAAAACCGTCCTGGTGGCAAGGCCGGCTGGACCGAGCTGTTCTTCCTCGACGAGGTGACGGCGCTTTCCGCCGGTCATCGGCCGTGCTTCTTTTGCCAGCGCGAACGGGCCAGGGATTTTGTCGGCCGCTTCGGCGAAGCCTTTGGCATTGCCGAACCCCGTGCGCCACAAGTCGACAAAAGGCTGCACAAGGAGCGGCTGGCGTCGAGTGGCAAACGTCCTGCTGTGGCGATGCATGAGCTGTCCAGCCTGCCCGACGGCGCGGTGGTCGCCACCAGCGGCAACGCCTATGCCTTGCGTCACGGCAAGGCGTTGCGTTGGTCCTTCGCCGGATATGGCCCACCCGCCGGCCTTGGCCAACTGGAAGACAAGGCGCTTATGCTGCTGACCCCGCAGACAACGCTTGCCGTCCTGCGGCATGGCTTTCGACCGGTTTGGCATCCGTCGGCCGAGGCTTGACGCCAGCCGCCGGCTCGCTCATTCCTCGGCCATGCGCGCCAATTACAAGATGCAACGTCTGTTCGTGCCTGACGACCTTGGGCCGGATGCCGACTTCGACACCGACCAGCAGCAGAGCCATTATCTCATGCATGTGCTGCGGCTTGGCGAAGGCGCCGAAATCCTGCTGTTCAATGGCCGCGACGGCGAATGGTCGGCGGCCATCGCGGCGAAGTCGAAGAAAGCGGTCAGACTCAGGGTGCGGACCTTGCAGCGGCCACAGCCACCACTGCCCGACCTCATCTATTGTTTCGCACCGCTGAAGCAGGGCCGGCTCGACTATCTCGTGCAGAAAGCGGTCGAGATGGGCGCCGGCGTCCTGCAGCCTGTCATCACGCAGCACACGCAAGTGGCCAAGCCGTCCATCGATCGGCTGCGTGCCAATGTCGTCGAGGCCGCCGAGCAATGCGGCATCCTGGCGGTTCCGGAAGTACGCGAAGCAGAAAAGTTCGAACGCCTGCTGACCGGCTGGGACAGAGAGCGGCGGCTGGTCTTCTGCGACGAGGACGCCTCGACCAACAATCCGCTGCCTGCCTTGCAAGCCGTAAAGGAGAAGAAGCTCGCGCTGCTGGTCGGGCCGGAGGGCGGCTTTTCCGACGATGAACGCAAGATGCTGCGCGCCCTGCCCTTCGTGACCGCCATTCCGCTCGGTCCGCGCATCCTGCGCGCCGACACGGCGGCGGTGGCCGCACTTGCGGTGATGCAGGCAACTGTCGGAGACTGGTAGGACGTCATGTCCTGCAAGAGGCCGCCCGGATCGTGGCCTTCAATTCCTCTTGACCTGTGGCTCAGGATTTTTCGCTTGATCGGCTACTGACATTTCGTCCATTTACCGCCGGCGGTCGCCCGACCGCCTCTGAGGGCTGAACCATGGCGCGCGACACAACCGATTTCCGGCCGATCGAAGGCGTCGACGAACTCGTCGACCACCTGGCCGAGGGCAACAAGCCGCGCGACAAGTGGCGCATCGGCACCGAGCACGAGAAATTCCCCTTCTATGTCGATGGCAACGCGCCGGTGCCCTATGGCGGCGAGCGCGGCATCCGCGCCATCCTTGAAGGCATGCAGTCAAAGCTTGGCTGGGATCCGATCATCGACGACGGCCGCATCATCGGCCTGGTCGAACCGACAGGCCAGGGCGCGATTTCGCTGGAGCCCGGCGGCCAGTTCGAGCTTTCCGGCGCGCCGCTGGAGACCATCCACCAGACCTGCCGCGAGGGCAACGCGCATCTGGCGCAGGTGCGCGAGATCGCCGAGCCGATGGGCATCCGCTTCCTCGGGCTCGGCGGCAGCCCGAAATGGTCGCTGGCCGAAACGCCGAAAATGCCGAAGTCGCGCTATGAGATCATGACGCGTTACATGCCCAAGGTCGGCACCAAGGGCCTCGACATGATGTACCGTACCTGTACGATCCAGGTGAATCTCGACTTCGAGAGCGAGGCTGACATGCGCCGCAAGATGCAGGTGTCGCTGAAGCTGCAGCCGCTGTCGACGGCGCTGTTCGCCAACTCGCCCTTCACCGAAAGCCGGCCGAACGGCTTGCAGAGCTGGCGCGGCGACATCTGGCGCGACACCGACAACCAGCGCTCGGGCCTGCTCGAATTCTGCTTCTCGCCCGATTTCGGTTTCGCCGACTATGTCGAATGGGCGCTCGACGTGCCGATGTATTTCGTCATCCGTGACGGCCGCTATCACGATATGACGCGCATCACCTTCCGCCAGTTCATGGCCGGTGCCGCGCGCAACGAAGTGCCGGACGGCCTGCCGACCATGGGCGACTGGGCGAACCACCTGTCGACGCTGTTCCCCGACGTGCGGCTGAAGCGTTTCCTCGAAATGCGTGGCGCCGATGGCGGCCCGTGGCGGCGCATCTGCGCGCTGCCGGCCTTCTGGGTCGGACTGCTCTATGACGAGGCGGCACTCGATGCGGCCGAGGCGTTGACGGCGAGCTGGACCTACAAGGAAGTGCTGGCGATGCGTAACGCCGTGCCCGAGCTCGGCATTGCCGCGCCCTTCCGCAACGCCACGCTGCGCGAGATGGCGCGCGATGTGCTGGCCATTTCGCGCACCGGGCTGAAGAACCGCGGCAAGAAAAACCGCGACGGCTACGACGAAACCTCGTTCCTCAACACTTTGGACGAGGTGGTCGCGCGCGGCACGACCAGCGCCGAGGAGATGCTTTCAGCCTACCACACGCGCTGGGGCGGCTCGATCGAACCGGTGTTCATGGAATACGCCTATTAACCGCGCGCGTTAGGGAGCGGCAAAAGCCGCTTCAATCGAGCATTGAAACGAATTAGGCTCCCTTCCTAGGAATTCAGGAGGAGAAGCCGATGCCTACCTTGTTCGACATGCTGGCGCAGGCCCAGAACGGCAACGGCATGCAGGCCCTTGCCCAGCAATATGGGCTTTCGATGCAGCAGACACAGGCAGCGGTCGCCGCCCTGCTGCCGGCCTTTTCGCAAGGGTTGCAACGCAACACCGCCGATCCTTACGGGCTCGGCGCCTTCATGACGGCGATGGCAAGCGGCCAGCACGCCAAATATTTCGAGGACGCGACGCGCGCCTTCTCGCCGCAAGGCGTCGACGAAGGCAACGGCATTCTCGGGCATCTGTTCGGCTCGAAGGACCTGTCGCGCGCCGTCGCCAGCCAGGCGGCGCAGGCGAGCGGCGTCAGCCAGCAGATCCTGCAGCAAATGCTGCCGGCGATCGCCTCGATGGTGATGGGCGGACTGTTCAAGCAAACGACAAGTCAGATGCAGGCCGCAGGCGGTTTCGGCGGCGGCAACAATCCGCTCGGCGAGATCATCGAGCAGATGATGCGCCAAGGCGGCATGCAGGCGCCGGCGCCACAACAGCGCCAGGCACCTCAACCCCAGAACCCGATGGACAACCCGCTCGGCAAGGTCTTGCAGGACATGTTCGGCGGCAGCGCACCGCAACCGCAGCCGCAGCCGGCACCCAATCCCTATGGCGACAATCCGTTGGGGAAGGTGCTGCAGGACATGTTCGGTGGCGGTACCCCGCAACCGCAAGGCCGGGCGCAGCCGCAGCAGACGCAGAGCCCCTATGGCGACAACCCGCTCGGGAAAATCTTCGAGGAGATGCTGCGCGGAGGTGGTGGAGGTGGCTTCGGCATGCCTGGGGGGCAGCCGGCGCCGCAGCCGCAGGCACCGCAGCAGCGCCAAGCCCCACAGCCGCAAACCAATCCGAGCGGCCGGCCAAGAAACCCGTTCGACGATCTGTTCGGCAAGATGTTCGAGACCGGCGCCCAGCAGCGTGACGACTACCAGAAGGGCGTGGAAACGATCTTCGACCAGTTCAAGCGAGACATGGACCGTCGGTAGGCGCCAAACCTACGGCCCTTTCTGAGCAAGCCAGAAAAGAAAAGCCCGGTCCTTGGGAGGACCGGGCAACGTGCAGGCAGGCCGGCGGGGAACCGGCAGGGAGTGGGGAGCCTGCATAATCCTTGGTCGCGCTGAACCCTGAAAAGGTTCAGCAGGACCGAAATCAGCCGATCAGGCCACCTTGCGGGCGATGTCCTCGATCGTTTCGACGCGATCGCTGGCGATTTCGCGCAGGATCGCGGTCGGGTCGCGGCCCAATGGCACGTCGATAGCGACATGCAGGTCGGCGCGCGTCAGACCGATATCGGCGAGCTCAGCGTCCGACATCTCGCCAAGGCGATAGAAGGCGCGACGGTTTTTCCAGGCGCGGTAGAAATTGAAGACGGTATTGGCCACGCGCATCGCAACGGCCGGACGCGAGGTGATGCGCGAGGTCTCGGTGGCGAAATCGATCGTGGTCATGTCGGTCTCCTTCAGTCTCGAACAGACAAAGCCAAGCAGTCGGCGCTGGCGACAGCGGCCGTTCCGGCTTCGATTCACATGCCTTCATGTGGATGTCAGCAATTTGCCATCGACCGATTGATTAATCCAACGAATGTTTTTAATCTTTAGCATCAACACCAGTGATGGATCACGCCGATGAAAGCGCCGCTCGATCTCGATCAGTTGCAAACCTTCATCTCGATCGCCGATACCGGCAGCTTCACGCGGGCGGCCGAAGAGGTGCACCGGACCCAGTCGGCGGTGTCGATGCAGATGCGCCGGCTGGAGGAGCGGATCGGCAAGCCGCTGTTCGAGAAGGAGGGGCGCTCCAACAGGCTGACGGAGGAAGGCGACAAGCTGCTCTCCTATGCAAGACGGCTGCTCTACCTCAACCGCGAAACGCTCGCCGCCTTCGACGACCAGCGGCTCGAAGGCACGATCCGCATCGGCACACCGGACGATTATGCCGACCGTTTCCTGCCCGAGATCATGGCGCGCTTCACGCGCTCCAACCCGCGCGTCGAGCTGACAGTCATCTGCGAGCCGACACCGGGACTGGTCGAGCACATCAAGCGCGGCAATCTCGACCTGGCGCTGGTGACGCACAATGATGTGCGCGGCCAGTCGGAGGTGGTGCGGCGCGAGCCGCTGCTGTGGGTCACCTCGGCCAATCATGCGACGCATGAACAGGAAACGCTGCCGATGGCCTTTGGCCGCCCCAACTGCATCTGGCGGCGCGCCGCCGTCGATGTGCTGGACCAGCAGAACCGCGACTATCGCATCCTGTTCACCAGCTTCTCGGCGACCGTCATCACCGCCGCCGTGCTATCGGGCCTGGCGATCTCGGTGCTGCCGGAATGCGCGCTCAGGCCCGGCATGCGGGTGCTGGGCGAAGCCGACGGCTTCGGCGCCCTGCCCGACTGCCGCATCGGCATCATGCGTGGCCAAACCTCGCGGCCTGAAATCGTCGATGCACTCGCCCGCCACATCTCGGAGAGCCTGGACAACATCTCGGTGCCGCTCGTCGAAGAGGCCGGGACGTTCGATTTCGCCGCACTTGCCTACGCCAAGATCAGGCGGACCAAGGCAAACCAGATCCTGCCGGGCTGGTAGGACGGCTCTCAGGCACGGGCAGTGGCTTGACCGCCCTGCTCGCCGGGCAAAGCCAGACCCGGCAAGCCAAGCAACTGAACCGACTCCAGCGGCGGCGACAGCAGGTAGCCTTGCAGTTGATGGCAACCCATGCCGACGAGCAATGCCTTTTGCTGCTCGGTCTCGACGCCTTCCGCGGTGACATCGACGTTAAGCGCGATTGCAAGGTCGATCACCGCCTTGACGATTGCCGTCGAATTGCCCTCGGTGCCGAGCAGGCGCACGAACGAACGGTCGATCTTGAGCTTGTCGATGGCGTGACGCCGCAGATAGCTCAGCGACGAATAACCGGTGCCGAAATCATCGAGCACGATGCCGATGCCGGCCTGGCGCAGAGCCACCAGGGCCGCCGCGGTCATATCGTTGTTTTCCAGGAGGACGTTTTCGGTGATCTCAAGCTGCAGACGTGTCGGCGCAAGGCCTGTCTCGGCAAGGATCGCAGCGACCATTGTGGGAAAGCCGGCATCGCGCAGCTGCAGCGGCGACACATTGACCGCCACCCATGGCAGCGCCGATCGAACGGCGAACCGGCAGGCTTCCAGCAGCACCCATTTCCCGAGTTCGCCGATCAGGCCGCGTTCCTCGGCGATGGCGATGAACTGCGCCGCCGGTAGGGCGCCATGGACTTCGTGGCTCCAGCGGATCAATGCCTCCGCGCCAAGGATCGCCCTGCCGTCAACGGCAAACACAGGCTGATAGTTGAGCTTGATGCCCGTGCCACCGATCAGCGCCTTGCGCAGTTCGCTTTCGACCTTACGCTTGCGCAGCAGCAGATCGTCCATGTCGCCGGCAAAGACCTGGTAGCGGCCGCGGCCATTTTTCTTGGCTTCGTAGAGCGCGATGTCGGCCTTGCGCAGCAGATCGTCGGCGTCGGCCTCGGGACCTGTCGACACGGCGATGCCGATGCTGGCACTGACAAAGACCTGATCGTCCATCAGTTTGAACGGTTCCCGCAACCGCTGCTGAAGCAGCTCCGATACATCCTCGGCATCACGCACGCCGCGGATGTCGACGAGAATGACGGCGAACTCATCGCCGCCAAGCCGCGCCACGGTGTCGACGTCGCGAATGGTCCGTTGCAGCCTGGCCGCGGTCTGGCGCACCAGTTCGTCGCCGGCCGGATGACCGAGCGTATCGTTGACATGTTTGAAGCGGTCGATATCGAGATAGAGTAGCGCCACCTTGGCGGCATCATGGCCGGCAGTCAGCAAGGCGCGGCGCAGCCGGTCCTCGAACAGCGCTCGGTTGGGCAAGCCTGTAAGCGTATCATGAAAGGCAAGATACTGGGCTTCGTTGCGGCTGGTCTGCAGCGCCGTGGATGCGCGACGCAGACGCCGCAGTAGAAATGCCAGCACGCTCGCCGCAAGGAGCATCGCGGCGATCAAGGCTGGGCCGGCCTTGCGCATCAGCGTCAGGCCGGGGCGCTCCTGATCCCAAGCGATATAGCCCAGGATAACCCCACGCGAGTCGAGCAGTGGGATGGCGGCCGAGCCAGTCGGCTGCGACAACGAGAGGAGATGCGCGCCGTCCAGCAGATATTTTCGGGCGATCTTGTCGATAACGGTGTCGTTGATGAACTCGACGGAAACATACAGATATTCGCTGCCCCGCGCTTGGGTGACGCGGTCGGAGCTCGGTATCAACGGCATGACGCTGAGGATGGCCGGCTTGCCGCCGAGCGATATCAGATCCTCCGCAACCATCTTGACCGGGCCGCCGGCCACAGTCTCGTCCGGTGGCCGGTCGATCAGGCCACGCAGCTTTTCGACGGTGGATCGCAAGGCAGTTTCGTCCTCGGCATAGAGGTCCGGCGCCACCACCTTGCCCTCACGCATGGCGTGGATGGGACGGTTGGCCTCATCCAGCACGTAGACGCGGTTGTGGCCGTAATAGGAGTACATCCAGACGCTGAGGTTTTCGGCCATCCACGTCTGATTGCCTGATTTGGCATTTATGACGGAATCGTCCCAGACCGAGACACTTTCCTGCTCTCGCTCAACGGCAGCGATCTGGTCCTGCAAGCCATTGGCGAAGAATATCTTTTGGCGCTCAAGCGAAACGTGATCAGCCTGCACGGCGGCGTAGAACCCAAATCCTACGACCATGACGAACGAGAAAGCGGCAAGCGCCAGCACGGTCAGCGTGACCTGATACGTCAATGGGCTCCGATGTGCGCGTGTGCTCATGCGTCCTTGGCCAGCTGCTTCGAGCGCCAGTCAACTAAAATAGGCTTAAGATCGCGATAAGATCGCGCTATGACATGCGGGCCGACACCGGCGCCTTGACGCGAGGCGCCAACCAGCCCCCAATCGGCCGATGAGCGAAGCAGCATCCGAATCACGCACCAACGCCACCGAATACACGGTGAGCGAGATTTCCGGCGCACTGAAGCGCACGGTCGAGGACGTCTTCGGCAATGTGCGGGTGCGCGGCGAAATCTCGGGCTATCGCGGGCCGCATTCCTCCGGCCATGCCTATTTCGCGCTGAAGGACGACCGTGCCCGGCTCGACGCCGTGGTGTGGAAAGGCACGATGAGCCGGTTGAAATTCCGCCCCGAGGAAGGGATGGAGGTGATCGCCACCGGCAAGCTCACCACCTATCCCGGCAAATCCAACTACCAGATCGTCATCGACAATCTGGAGCCGGCCGGCGCCGGCGCGCTGATGGCGCTGCTGGAAGAGCGCAAACGCCGGCTGCAGGCGGAGGGGCTTTTCGACGCCGGCCGCAAACGCCGGCTGCCCTTCATGCCGCGCGTCATCGGCGTCGTCACCTCGCCGACCGGGTCCGTCATCCGCGACATCATCCACCGCATCAAGGACCGCTTTCCGCTGCATGTGCTGGTCTGGCCGGTGCGCGTTCAGGGCGAGACTTCGGGCGTGGAAGTGACCAATGCCGTCAACGGCTTCAACGCGCTGGCCTGGGATGGCTCCATCCAGCGCCCCGATCTCCTGATCGTCGCGCGCGGCGGCGGCAGCCTCGAGGACCTCTGGGGCTTCAACGACGAGGCGCTGGCCCGCGCCGTTGCGGCCTCCGGCATTCCGGTGATTTCCGCTGTGGGCCACGAAACCGACTGGACATTGATCGACCTCGTCGCCGATGTGCGGGCGCCGACGCCGACGGGCGCCGCCGAAATCGCCGTGCCGGTGAAGGCCGACCTCGAAGCGACGCTGGCCAGCCTTGGCGCACGGCTCAAGGCGGCGGTGTTGCGCAATTTCGAACGCAAGCGGCAGGCCGCCCGCGCGGCGGCGCGGGCCCTGCCCTCGCCTGACCAATTGCTGGCGCTGCCGCGCCGGCGCCTCGACGAGGCGACATCAAGGCTCGGCCGTGGCCTGTCCGTCAGCGTCGATCGCAAGCGGGCGCGTCTCCAGGGCCAGAGGCTGACTCCGGCCACGCTGTCGCGGCGCATGAACGAGGCGCGCACGCTGACCGGGCGTGACCTTGCCCGCGCGCAGGCGGCGTTCTTCGCCATTGTGCGCGAACGGCGCGCGCGCTTCGCGCGCACCGCGACGCGGCTGTCGCCGGCACCGATCGCGCGCAGGCAGAAACTGCAGGCCGACACGCTGGCGGCGCTCGCCAGGCGGCAGGATCGGGTCATCTCGCTGCGGCTCGAGCGCCTGCGCGGCCAGTTGAGCCAGGCCGAACGCCTCTTGACCACGCTTTCGCACAAGGCCGTGCTCGCGCGCGGCTTCGCGCTGGTGAAGGATGCCGACGGCGCCGTCATCAAGCAGGCGGCTGACGTGGCATCGGGGATGGCGCTTTCGCTGGAGTTTGCCGACGGCACGGCGGACGCGGTGGCAACCAGCGGTGCGGCGCGCCCAAAGCCGGCAGCCAAGCCATCAACAAAGGCCAAAGAACCCGGAAATCAGGGATCGCTGTTCTGATCATGACCGATAATCCCCACCATCTGGCAACGCCCAGTGGCAAGCCGCGCGTGCGCAGCTTCGGCATCGGTTTCGACGGAACGCCCGGACCGTTCAATGCAATCACCGACGTGCCCGGTGTCGCGGTCGGCTATGCGACGCTGATTTCAGGCGACGGGCCGCTCGTCGTCGGCAAGGGGCCGGTGCGCACCGGTGTCACGGCGATCCTGCCCAGACCGCGCGCCGACCTGGCTACACCGGTCTTCGCCGGCATCTTCAGCCAGAACGGCAATGGTGAGTTGACCGGCTCGCACATCATCGAGGAAACCGGCGCTTTCAACTTCCCCATCACCATCACCAACACGCATTCCTGCGGTGTTTCGCGTGACGGCACGCTGCGCTGGATGCAACGCGTACTGCCCACCGCGCTCGACAGCGCCTGGGGCCTGCCGGTGGCCGCGGAAACCTATGACGGGTTTCTCAACGACATCAATGGCCACCATTTGACATCAGAGCACGTCGCCCAGGCACTCGATGACGCAAACGGCGGCCCGATCGAGGAAGGCAGCGTCGGCGGCGGCACCGGCATGATCACTTTCGGCTTCAAGGCTGGCTCGGGCACGGCGTCGCGCATCATAGGGTGGCAGGGAAATTCCTACACGGTCGGCGCCTTCGTGCAGTCGAATTTCGGCAAGCGGCGCAATTTCACCCTTCGTGGCCTGCGCGCCGGATCCGAACTCGCGGAGCCCGCGATCCGCGAAGGCACGCCACGCGCCGAAAAGGGTTCGATCATCGCCGTTGTCGCCACCGATGCGCCGTTCCTGCCGCACCAGATGAAGCGGCTGGCACGCCGGGTGCCGCTGGGCGTCGCCATGACCGGCGGCTTCGGCTATCACAGCTCAGGTGACATCTTTCTCGCCTTCTCGACAGCCAATCCTGCCGCCGCACTTGCGCCGTCGGGCCGTATCGCCACGGCCGATTTCATTCCCGATACAGACATCGATCCATTCTTCGATGCGGTGATCCAGACGGTGGAGGAATCGATCCTCAACGCCCTGGCCGCCAATGACGACATGACCGGGCGCGACGGCAATTTCGTGCCGGCGCTGCCGAAGGCGTGGCTGAAAGAAAAATTTGGGCTGATAGAAAAGTTCGACTGAAACGAAAACGCGGGCCAAAAGGCCCGCGCATTCAGACAAACAGAAGTTCAGGGTAAAATCTATTCCGCGGCCTTGCTGGCCGCCTGCTGGTTCTCGTCGGCCTCGGCGGCTTCCTCGAGCCGGGAGGCAATGAGCTCCTGGATGTCGCCGACTTCTTCCTGGATATCCTCCAGGGGAATACCGACTTCCGCAGCCTTGGCGGCACATTCCCTGGCCAAGGTCTCGGCCTGCTTGTCGATCCTGGCCTGGGACTGGCAATGGACCTTTTCGCCGATCCATCCCCGCAAGAACTCGATCGCGTGTTCACTCATACTGCTGTTCCCTGGCGGCAAAGCCGGTTGGTAATCATAAACGTCGGCATCCCGCAAAGGATGCATGCTCCCATTCCAGCCGAGTCGCGGCCAGCCGGCAAGTCAATGCCGTGCAGGGTCCACAGAGTCGAAGGAAATCGAGGGTTCAAGCACATTTCTGATTCTGGAGGGTTGCTTCCGTGAGCTGGATCAACCCAGCTTCGCGCCACTGTTTCTATTTGCTTTTCCGGTTTTCCAGCCGATTTTTGGTCACAAATGATGGCGCAATGCGTAACACATTTTTACAGTCGCTCCGGAGGGCTGCGCTGGGCGCGCCGGTCGAAGCCGCCGCTATATAGTGATATCCCCATGCAATGTCGACTCCCGGAACGTCGCACCTCGCCGGCCCCATCAGAAGGTCTCAACCCAGGGCCTGAGCTCCATTTCCCAAGTCCAGGCGCTGCGGTGCTGGCGATGGATGGAGAGATAGGCCTCGGCGATCGCGTCCGGGGACAGCCGGCGATCCTGCGGCCCGGACTCCTGTCCGGACGCGGCCGAGGCAATGGCGCCATCGATGATGAAATGCGCGACGTGGATGTTCTTCGGCGCCAGTTCACGGGCCATGGACTGGGCCAGCCCGCGCAAGCCGAATTTTGGCATGGCAAAACCGGCGGAGCCGGCGAACCCCTTCACGCTGGCCGTCGCGCCGGTGAAAAGGATCGAGCCCGATCCTCGCGCGACGAGCCGGCGAGCCGCCTGCTGGCCAACCAGGAACCCGCCATAGGCCCCAACCAGCAAAGCTTGACGGACGGCCTCGGGATCGAGCTCCGCTATTGGTCCGCGAGCGCGTCCGCTGGCGTTGAAAATCACCAGCGAGAGCGGGCCGGCCTTGTCGGCGACATCGAACAGGTGCTCCACCGATGCGGGATCGGAGACATCCGTTGCCACGGCCTGCGCGCCGGTCTCAGCCTGCAAGGCACCAAGCTTCTCAATGTTGCGGGCGGCCAGAACGACGCTGAACCCTTCCTTCGCGAGGAGGCGCGCCAGCGAGGCGCTCAAGCCGGAACCCGCACCGGCGATGATTACGACATTGGTTGTCATGAAACCTCTCCTTCTTTCCACGGGACTGCGGTCGATGGCTGGCGAATGTGCTGTGGTGAAACTTGCCGGATCGGCGCGGCGACGGCAACGCGCCTAGAAAAAGGCCGGGCGCGAAACCGGCCCGGCCAAAAAGAAGGTCATAACCTTCAGAGGGGAACACCGCTCGGTGAAATGGGAGGAAAACACCGAACGGATTTTTCTCTTTTGAACCGATTCGCGGGTAGATACGACGAATTGTTTTCCAAAGATCGGACAGAATGGCGAAAATCCTATCCTTTGTTCGCCAGGAAGCTCAGCCAACCCGGCTTTCCCCTTCGAGCATATCCGCATAATGGCGCCGCGCGACGTCGGGATGCGAGCGCAACCGGCTTTTCAGCACATTGGTTCCGACATCGCGAAACAGCGGATTGTCCGGATCGCTGGCCGGCCCGCGCGCCTGCGCCGCCAGTTCCTCGGAAAGGCCAAGCAGCGGGATCGTCGCATCGAGTCTGGCGCTGAAGAAGAACGGCACCGAAATGCGCTCGACGCCGGCGGGCGGCGTCACGACACGATGCACGGTCGCGCGCAAATAGCCGTTGGAGGCCAGTTCAAGCAATTCGCCGATGTTGACGACGAGCGTGCCGGGAATGGGGTCCACATCCACCCAGCTGCCGTCATAATCGACCTGCAGCCCCCTATTGTCATCCTGGAGCAGCAGGGTCAGGAAGCCACCATCCTTGTGCGCGCCGACACCCTGGTCGCCGCCGGTTGCATCACGGCCGGGGTAGCGCACGATCTTCATGCGATGGTTGGGCTCGCTGCTGTAGATCGGGTCGAAGGCATCCTCGGGCTGATCGAGCGACAGGGCGAAGGCTTTCAAGAGCCGGATCGCCACGGCCGTCACCTTGCTCTGCCAGGCAAGCAGAGCCGGTTTGAGATCCGGCAGCGCCGCGGGCCACTGGTTCGGTCCCTGCAGCCGCGTCCAGGCGGGAATTCCCGGCCCTTGCGCGATTGCCTGGCGTTCAACGCCGATGTCGAGCTGCTCGCGCCAGTCCTCCTTGCCCTTGGTCAGTTCGCCGCCGGCGCGGGTGTAGCCGCGAAACTGCGAGGACTTGAGCATCTCGATCGCCCGCTTGTCGGCCTCCGGCAAGGCAAAGAACTGGCGCGATGCGGTGAGCACCTCGCTGATCTCCGCCCAGGAGATGCCATGTCCGGCCAGATAGAAAAAGCCGATGTCGCGCGACGCGGAACGAAGATCCGCCAGAAATGTCCGGCGTTCCGACGCGCCTTGTTCAAGACGGCTCAGATCGAGCACAGGCACTATTCTGGGCATATCAAGCTCCTTTCCCAGTGCTTTCCGGATGTTGCTTGGAATTTCCGTCCGAAAAACCCAGCCGATTGAACATGCAGGCACTTTTGCGCGACCCTGGCCGCCATCATTGCGCGCTAGTCTTATCGACTTCGAATGGCCGGGAAAGGAACGATCGGCCCTTCGGCGCGGCCGTGACGAACAATTTTTCCATTCGCAGGGGCAAGCGGATGATGATCGCGATCCGAGGGAATTCAGGCGGAGTGGGAGTCGCTCTGCCTTGCGCGGCGGCTGCTTCGATATCACCGTCCCTTCAGCTGGCAAGTCCAAGGCCGTAGGGCGAAATATTGGTGGTCGCTCACGATTTGATTGGGCCACATCAATCCACCCTCTCATCGACCACTATGAAAATAAAGATAAAATAATATCTTCATTGTAACTATGATTACGCACAAAATCACTCGACTGAACAGTCGCTGATATTGGCGACCACCTTTCAACTACCCGTTCCTGTCGACTTGAGAGCTATTGTATCGAGGGCGACTATCCCGACCGGCGTTAATCGCTTTGGTCCCGCTCCCCTGAGGGGCCGATCGCTCAAGAGGAGATCTCGAGATGGACGGGTATGACGAATCGATGTTCGACGACCTTGCCTTTGATGAAGCGGAAGGCCCTGCCGACAGTTACGACGAATTCGACGAAATGGACGAGGGCGACGGCTTCGATGAGGCCGACGAAGGCGACGAGTTCGACGAAGGCGACGAATTCGAGGCCTCGGGCTTCGACGAGATGGACGCCGGCGACGAATTCGATGCCGGTGACGAGTTCGACGAAGGCGACGGTTTCGATGAAGGCGATGAGTCCGACGACGATGCCTGGGACCAGGCCATGAGCTACGCGCTTGCGGCTGAAGACAGCGACGAGTTCTTCCGTCGCATCGCCCGCGGCGTGCGCGGCGTCGTACGCACCGTCAGGCGTGCCGCTCCCACAATTGGACGCATTGCTCGCGCGGTGGCACCAGTCGCCAGCCTTATTCCCGGCTACGGCACCGCGATTGGTGGCATCGCCAATGTCGTCGGCCAGTTGATGGCGGACGAAGCCTCCGAGGACGAGGCGCTTGACGCCTTCGCCGAGCTCGCGGTGCGCAATCGTGCCGCCATTCCCGTTGTGGCCGCGCTTGCGACGAGGCGAGTGCTTGGCCCGGTGGCGGTGCGCATGCCCGCGGCCGCACGCACCCAGGCGGTTCGCACCGTGCGCCGCGCCGCCACCCAGCTCGTCAATCGTGGCGGGCCGACAGCGATCCGCGCTCTGCCGCGCATCGCCAACAGCGTCCGCCGAACGGCCGTGACGCGCCGCACCCCGGCGTCTGTCCGGCCGCTGGTCCTGGCGCGTACCGCGCGCCGTGTCGCGGCGCGCGGGCACGGCCTGCGCCGGCAGTTGACCAGGCCCTTGCCGGCTGGTCGCCAGATCGTGCGCCGCACCGCGGCGGCGGTTCGCGCCGGCATGGCCCCAGGACGCAACCTGGCGCGTATCGCCGGACGGACCTTGGGGCGGACTGCCGGCGGATGGCCAGGCGGTTGGACTGGCGGATATGGCCCAAATCACGGGCGCCGGCGGCGTATCGTGATCCGCGGTCCGGTCAGCATCACCATCCGGCCCAATTAAACCCAGTCGGTGCAACAAGAAGGATCGCGGCGATGCGCACGGGTTCTTCGACCAGGCGGTTCCTGGACACCAAGCTGCGGGCTTTGAAGGCTCGCGCACAACGCCTCAACCGCCTGACACCGAGGCGCATCGGACTTCGTCCCGAAGACCTGCCCTATGCGCCGTCGCGGGCTCACTTCCATGCCGCCAACAAGCGGCTGGCGACCATCGGCAACGCCATCAACCGGCATATCGCCGAGATCGAGCGCGGCTGGCCGCCCGCGACGGCCGAGGTCGCGCTCACCCAGATGGCGATGCTCGACCGCAGGATCGATCGGCTGCGCCGGACCTTCGGCATGTTCTTCGAGGTGATGTCGCAGCGCGGCTCGGGCTTCGCGCCGGCGCTCGCCGCCCATGATGCGATCGCCCTCGACTGCTACACGGTCGTCCGCGCGGCCTTGCCGGGCGTCTTCGGCGGCCCGCTGCTCAAACCGCTGACCTACATGGAACACGGCTATTCGCCTGCCACGCAGCGTCGCGGCGTCGCCCTTGCCCGCTTGCTCGGCGACAGCAACCCGTTCCCGGTGATCCGCATTCCGTGGGATCGCGACAATCCCTGGCAGTCGGTCTTCCTGCACGAGGTCGCCCACAATCTGCAGGCCGACATGGGCCTATGGCAGGAGAACGCGCAAGCGGTCGCCAACCGCCTGGCCTCGATGCGTTTCGACCCGTTGGTGGTGACGATCCTGCGCCGCTGGCACAAGGAAATCTTCGCCGACCTCGCCGCACTGCTGCTCGGCGGCACCGCGTCGGTCTGGGGTATGATGGAATTCCTCGCCCATCCTGGCGCGCGGGCCCTCACCTATCGCCCCGGCGGGGCGCATCCAACCGGCTGGATCCGGGTTCTGATCTTGACCGAGATGTTGCGTCGCATGGGCTTTGCCGCCGAGGCGGCGCGTGCCGAACGCGTCTGGCGTGGCCTTTACAATCCGGCGCGCGGCCACAGGCTGCCTCCGGTCCTGCTTGCTTCGGTTCCTCGCGTCGTTCCGGCGGTGGTCGACGAGATCGCCTACCAGCCGCGCCGGGGTCTTGGGCAGCACGCGCTGGCCGACGCCATCCCTTTCACGCGCGCCGACGAAGCCCGCATCCGCCGTGGCGGAATCCAGATCGCGGCGGGGCAAGTGCCTGACCTGCCGCCACGTTTTCTTGTGTCGGCCAGCCGTTTCGCGCTGGAGGCCGGCGCCGAACCGGACGCCATTGCAAAGCTTGTCATCAGAAACCTGGCCCAGCGTCAGGCAAACCGACGGCCTACTGCGCAACCGTCCCCAGCCGCACTCGTTGCATGAGGTGAGATGTCATGGTCGACGTATTTACAGCCGCCGCCAGCCCGGTCTCGAAATTTCGGTCTCCTGCCACGGTTGCCGTGGACAATCTGCTGCGCAAGACGCTTCGCGTCAGTGACCCGCGCGATCCCGACCAGATCGCCAACGCTCTCTTGAACTTCTATCCCGAGGAAGCAGACAGGGATCGACGCGAACAAGCCGGCCTGCCTTATTCGAGCGTGCCCGACTATGTGCCGCAAGCCCGCAACACGGGCCCGTCTTCCGTCGAGATGGCACAGGCGCAGGACGATCTCGAACGCGACCTGCAGACGCTTTCGACCTCCTCGCCGCTGAAGGACATCCGCATCGAGATGATCGGCTGGGGCCGCTCGATCCGGCAGCTCGCCAATGATGGGCTGGCTGCCGCCAGGCTCGCTCTCGATTCGGTCAATCACGACCGTGCCATGTCGGCGCGCCGCCAGCTCGGCGAGTATTCGCGCCTGGCGCGCTATGTCGGCACGCTCACCGACGGCAGCGCCATCCTGTTCAGGCGGTTTGCCCAGAGCTGCGATGTGCTGGCGGGGCTCATTCTTGTCGCCATCGGCGAGGGGCTGGCGTCCAACGGCATCACCCGCAGCACCTCGATCGTGCGTTCGGCCGCCGGAGAACTGCAGGCACGCCGCAACGCCGTCATCATGGCGCTGCGCAGCCTGACCGGTTCGGTCGAAAGCACGCTTGGCCAGGAAGACTGGCCGCGCGGCATCGAGGCCTACCGAAATCTGGTGCAGCAGCTGGAGGCCGGCGGCCAGGCTGATCTGCGCGCGCTGCTGGAAGAGAACGCACTGTCGCAAGCGATGGACGACCTTGTCGACCTCTCGACCGGAGCAAGCGTCGAAGGCTTGCGCGAGCTGTCGACCGCGTCGGCGATGCTGGTCCACCGCTTCCAGCGCCTGATCCAGTTCGGCCAGAGCGTCCCGGTTCCGATCGACGTGCCGATCACTTCAGGCCCGCCGGAATCGCCGCCGCTGGTGGCATTCGTCTCCAGCCTGCAGCTGTTCGTCGACGCCTTCGTCTCGAAAGGCAGCTCGCGGCTGCTCTACGTGGCGCGCCCGCCGATCATCGTCTATGGCCTCTACGGCGCCGGCGGACCGGACCAGGGTGCCATCCGCCTGATGAACCTGACCATCGCGCGCGGTTTCCTGCTCGAGCAGGTCGACTGCTTTGCCGGCTGCGGCTGCGATGACGACGACATCTCCTGCCAGGTGCTGCTGGATTACCTGCTGTTCCTGCTCGACAGAGCGATCGACCTCTATGCGGTCGGCACGGATCCGGACGGCCTCGGCGAACAGGAAAGGCGGGCTACCGCCGTTGGCCTCGCCATCGGCGCGGCGCTGGACCTGACCGACCAGTTGAAGAATCCGGGCGTGCTTCTGTGTGAATTCAGCGACAAGCTGAAAAACAAGCTCGGTGTCATCCGTGATGAGTTGCTCGACCCATTCGGCGCTCCTGGGGCTTGGGACCCGGGCCTGAAGTCGCTGATGGTGCGTGAGCTGCGTATCGCCTACCAGGCTGAGGACCAGACGGAACGCCTGGTGCGTTCGCTGACGCCGCAATGCGACTTCAACGTCTTCAATTTCCGCAACAATCAGTCGCTGATCCGCTGGATGATCCGCGCGATCCTCCAGGATATGTTCGGCCTTGGCACCAATCTGCCGAGCCCGGTCCAGATGCCCTCGCCGATCGCCAGCTCGATGGCGAGCATGGGTCAGAACCGTCCCGACTACTGGTCGGCCTGAGCTGGCAGGAGAGGAGCACGACAATGGCTGCGAAGATTCCGTTTCCCTACCACCCGGCCAACAAGTTCCACGCCGGGGTCAAGGCCCGCTTCGAGATCGAGGCCGAGACACCGCAATCGATCGATAGGCTGACCGACAAGGTCGTCACCAGCGGCGACGGGACCATGACCGCCATCGGCGACGTTGCCAGCGCAATCAGGGAGTTCCCCGATGGAAAACGGTCGAAGCAGATTTTCGACCGGCTGATAGCCGCGATCGAAACCATCGCGACTGGACTGCCCGATGGCGACGCCATCGACAAGAAGCTCGGCGAGATCACCACGGCGATCAACAGGTTGGATGAAACGGTGCAGTCGCTTGGTCTGCGCGACAAGGACAATGTCACGGCGCTCTATGCCGCCGCTGTCGACACGTCGGGCGACATTGTCGGCCGGACGATCGCTGGGCGTTGGTTCAACCAGGCGAAATTCGCGTCGTTGCAGGACATCGTGGCATTGCAGAAGGGCAAGCCGCAGGAGAATCGCCGCAACGAGTTCGTCAAGCGCCTGCGCGATGCCAACACGTTCAGTGGCGGCCTGCCGTCGGTCGTCACCGATAGCGAACTGGTTCGCTTCTTCGACCTCGCGCCAGCCGTGATGAACGCGATCGCCGCCAGCCAGGACGCAGCGTCCGGCGGCCAACAGCCGCCAAGTGCCTGAGAACCCAAGTGCCTGAGATCCCGAGTGCCTGAGAACTATGAGCAGCCAATTCGAGCAAGATGAGGTCTGATTATGGCTAGTGAATCCAACCAGGTCATCCAGCGGCTGTTCCAGCGCTTCTTCAGGGACGAGCTGGCGGGTTTGTCGCCGGCTGACCGCGCCGCTTTCGAGAGCGAATTCGAGGGTCGTTACGGGGAATTGCTTGATCGCTCGTCCAGTGCCAAGACCACCAGTTTCGCCGACCTGGTCGGCTTCGGCGACGGACCGATCAAGCCGTTCGATTCGCTGCAGATGCCGCTGCTGCGCAACGATTTCGACGAATCGATCATACCGCCGCAGCTTCAGGCATCGGCCGAGCTTTACTACATCTACCAGATGGACCGCATGAAGCTGTTCCAGGTTGTCGATGTGCTGCGCCGGCTGTTCCAGAACGGCCAGATCCGCATCCAGCGCGGCCCCGGCGCGCGCGGGCTCTACATCCTCGAGAAATGGCGCCCCATCCGCTACAAGCGCCGCGACCGGCTGATCGCCTATCGACGCGTCTTCAACTACGGTCGCGCCCCGGTGCCCGCCGGAGCCATCGTCAACCGCAGCTTCCACTTCCAGCTGGTCGCCTTCATGAATGCGATGTCGCAGTACTTCCAGGATCTGACCATCGGTCAGGTTATTCGCGGCAGCTCCACCATCAACGACCGGCCCTTCGCAGCGCTGGCCACGGTGCAGCGCGTCGGCACCGACCTGCGCTATCACCTCGACCGGTCGAGCTATGGCAACATCCTGGCCCTGACCCGTGAAACCGGACAGTACGTACAGCAGATCTTCGAGCTGTTCGACGCACCGGACATCAAGAAATCCTTCGACGCCAACACCAAATGGGACGTTATCGAAGCCGTCGCCAACCGTCATCTGGGCGGCGCCACCGAGATGTCGGAGCGCGCCAAGATGGCCGATGCGGGGCGCAGAATCCTGCAATACATCGCCGAGAACGATTTCCGCACGACGATCACGCCGGAGGAGTTCGACGCGGATGCCAAGAAGATGGGCGCGCAGGCCGACGCATGGCTGGCGGCCTACCGGCTGACACGCGAAGGGCGGCGCTTCCCCGGCCTCGACGGCGATCGTGTGCACTGGTCATATGGGCTGAACCGCAACACCGCGTCGCGTATAGCCGCCTGAACCGTTCGCCGGGACTGAAGGGGGTGTGCGATGGACCACCAACTTGCTCTTGCGGGGCGTTTCGCGGCCAAGCCGCCGAACATCGTCATCGACGCCCCGCTGGCGCTGTCGCCGATGGGGCTGCTTGTGACGGTAACGCTTTCGCAATCAGCGCGGGTGTGGCTGCCGCGCGGCTTCTACACCTTGCTCGACAACGACGAGTACTATCGGCGCCGGCCCGATCAGATGGGAGGCGGCTGGCTCGCCCCCGGCACGCGCGATGCCATCCTCAGGGAATTGACCCTGGAGCTCGAACCGTGGCGCCGGGCGTGGCAGAACGGCCGCCTGTCATCGCGGGTGCACTGGATCGGCGACGCCCAGTATGAGAGCGCGCTGCCCGAGCGCGAGGAAACAGCCCTGTTACCGCGCTTTGAAGGCTGCTGCGCCGCGCTTGAAACACGTCTTGGCGATGCGGCCGGCACCGCCGCTCCGCTCGACGAATGCGCGCGCGACGTGATCGCGCTCTCCGCCGCGCTTCAGCCCGATAGCACCTACATTCTCACCATCGCCGGCAATGACGGCGCCAGGCCGCCATTGTGCGACTATCTCGAGCGGCTGGCATTTCCCGCCAAACGCCATCCTGGAGCAACCCCCGGATGGTCCGGCCCGGCGCTGTGGCCCGCCGCGGCTCCAATCGCCGCGAGCGGCCGCAATGCGGCGATCGTGCAGGTGGTCGCCCCGGTCATCCTGGCGCTGCCCGACGGATGGAGCGAGACCGACTGGGCGCTAGAAGATCCGGCCGACCACGATGACGGGACGCCGGACGATCCCTGGCGCAATGCCTGCGCGCTCTGGTACGATGTCGTGCCGGCGGAGGCCGCGGCATGAAACCGCCCCGCATCCACCCGGTGCATGGGCTGCGCACCAATGCGCGCGACCTGGTGATGATCAGCGTCGCCGGACAAGTGGCATCGCCGACCGAGAGGGGCACGCCATGGCGCATCGGTTACGACGGCAGGCCGCGCTCGCTGCCGGGTACCGGCGGCATCGTGCTCAACCATCGCGTCGGCGACCCCTGTGTCGGGCTGGCCGGCGACCATGTCGAACCGGCGGTGTCGATCCGCAACGAAGCGCGCGCCGCCGGCGGCAACCCCGACGCCGCGAACCAGGCGCTGCAGAGCTATTCCTGCGTCGGCAACCACGCCATCGTCACGTCAGGACGCGCGGTCGGCGCACGCGGCGTGGTGACCGGCAAGCATGGCGGCGTCGACACCGTGCTGATCGACTTTCCGCTGCCGGCGATGCGGCAGATGGCGATCGGCGACCGGATCCAGGTCTGGGCTTACGGGCTTGGCCTGCGCCTGACCGACTATCCCGACGTCGCGATCTGGAACTGCTCGCCAAGGCTGCTGGCGCGCTGGCGCCCGGTCGAGCGCAACGGCAGGATCCACGTCAAGGTGACGCACCGCATCCCTGCCCGCGTCATGGGCTCGGGTCTCGGCCGCAACAATGTGCTGCGCGGCGACTACGACATCCAGATGTCCGATCCCGGCATGGTGCGGCGCTACAAGCTCGGATCGCTGCGCTTCGGCGACATTGTCGGCATCATGGATGCCGACAACCGCTATGGCCGGTCGCGGCTGGGAGGACATGTGTCGGTTGGCGTCATCGTGCACAGCGACTCCACTGTCGCGGGTCACGGCCCGGGCGTCGTCTCGCTGCTTTCAGCGCCTGCCTCTGTTCTCCAGCTGGAGCTCAGCCCGGACGCCAACATCGCGCGCTACCTGGACATTCGCCCACCCCGACCGGCACGGCCGTCCTTTCCCTTGCCGACCGTCGAGCAGAGGGAACGAACCGTGGCAAGGCTGCGCCGGCGGGCGACGGCGTCGGACGCAAGCATGGTGGCCGGATCCGGCTAGATCCGAGCCCGAGCGGAAAAACGAGTTACGAGAAAGGGATCGGCATGTCATATCTCGACGAACAACTCGACGCGCTGGTCAACGAGGCCGCGCAAACAGTCGCTCACCGCTCGCCATGCGGCTGCGCGCGCTGTCGCCGGCAGCAGGGCTTTCGCGCCGTCGAGGTCAGGCGCCGGCATTTTCCGAGTTGCGGCTGCGGAAGTTGCGGAGACGTCGCTTCCTTCGACGAGACAGCCACACGGCGCGGGCGCACCCCGAGGCCGGCACGCGGCCAAACTTCGATGCGGGCGCGCGGGTCGCAACTGCCGGGCTGGCGCGGCTGGACGCCGCCGGTCTCGCTGGCGGCGATCGACGCGGCGCGCACCGCCGTGAGCCGGGGCGGACACGTCGATGCTTTGCTGCGGCCGTTCCTGGCACCGGGGCCGCAGGTCTATCGCATCACCCGCGCCGGCATCGACCGCGACCGGCCGCTCAGCATCGGCATGACCAAGGGCAACAATTCGATCGCGCAGAGAATTGTCGAACACTACCGGCAGCCGAGCCGGGCCGACCCCAGGGTAAACACCGCGATCCGCAATCTGCAGCCGGGCCAGATCCTGGTCCAGGCAGCCCGGCTCACCCGCCAGGCCATGCATCCAAGGCGGGCCAGGAACTACGAAGGCTGGCTGCAGGACCGGGAGCGCCCGCTGCTCTACGACCCCAACAGCACGACATTCGATGAAACGGCGCTGATGCGCAACAGTTGAACCAAGGGAGATTCCCATGCACGGGCAAGCCGCAACTCATGCAAGGTCGGTATGGGCCGACCTCGACGCCATCGTTCTTCAGGAGGTCAAGGCGCTGCACGCCGCGTCGCCGCGCCCAGCTGAAACACCCTTCGGCTCCGACGAGGAATTCATGGACCGCGCGGCGGCCTATCTCGAAGGCCGTGGCGACGAGGCTCATCTTCTGATGGAGCGCCTGCGCGGCCTGCTTGGCCTCACTGCAAGTGCTGGCGCGGATCAGGCCGAGGCGTCGCAAGAGCCCGCGCATGAAGGTGGGATCGATGATGCGGCGCAACCGGGAGCCATGCCGGCAGATGCCGCCTCGCCGGGAGCCGAACACGAGCAAGAAACATGATGCTGTTCTCGACCGCGCCATTCGAACTCGACCGGCTAGCGGACGAAGCGGACTATGCGGTGGTTGGACCGACCGACGGGCGCGCCAGGGTCACCCACACCAACCGCTTTCCGCACAGCGCGGTCTGCCACATCGAGCGCGATTTCGGCGACGGCAGGTTGACCGGCTGTACCGCCTTCCTGATTTCGCCGACGCGGCTGTTGACCGCGGCGCACTGCATCACCAGCCCGATCCGTCAGCGGCTTGGCCTGCCCAATCTTGCCGTGCGCATTCGTGTCACGCCGGGTCGGGCCTCGCGTGACGCGCGGCCCTTCGGCTGGCAATGGGCCAAGCAATGGCACGTCAACCCGCCTTACCGCCGCCGTCCGTCAGGCCTGCACGATGTTGGATTGATCGAACTCGAGCGGCCGTTTTCGCCATCGCCCGGACACTTCCAGCTCTGGTCGCCGAACCGTCAGGACCTCGAGCGGCTTCGCACCACGCGTCTGCTGCACATTTCGGGTTATCCGGCCGACAAGCCGGACGGCACGCAATGGGAGCATTCCGAGCGCCTGGACCGGATCACCGAACGGCAGCTTTTCTACAGTGTCGATACCTGTCCGGGGCACAGCGGCGCTCCAGTATGGATCCATCGCCAGCAGGCCGGCGTACCCGTGGTGATCGCGGTTCACACCGCCGGTCCGCGTCCACATTCGGGTGGGGCCTGGGGATGCCGGCCCGGCGTGCCGCTTGCCCCAGCGGGCCTGTTCAACCGGGGCGTCAGGCTGACCCCCGATCTCTTGCGTTCGATCCGCGCCGGATTCAGGCGCTGAACTGGGAAAATTGACGACCCAACGATAATTTTTGGAATGCTAATATTTCGAAAAGTGCTATAGTCCAGACTATCTATGCAGCATTCATACTGGTCGCGCCGGGGTTCGGCGGCGTGGCAGTTTTGTTGGGACGCCAGGGGCTTGTGATTGTACTGAGTTTCCTGCCAACTGGGGCGTTCGGCCATGATTGCACGTGCCGAGAACTTGCAGAGACTTTCCGACTTCGCTGATGAGATTTCCGCGTCACGAAAAGAGTGCGACCCGGAAACGGATACTTCGAGCTTTGTCGTGAACGGCCATTCGCTGGTCGCCATCCGTTACGCGGACGATCGCGGTGATCCAAACAATCATGCAGATCAGCGCCGGCCAGTAGGACGCATCGTCTGCGCCGGCACGCAATACCTGATCTATGACGCCGTCTGCATGCCGGGCGCCACCGCCGATCTTCCGCTCTCGGCCGCCGAGATATTGACCCGGCGTGAGCTGCAAATAGCCCTGCTGATCAGTGACGGAAAAGTCGACAAGGAGATCGCAAGGCAGCTCGGCATCAGCGGCTACACCGTACGCGAGCATATCCGGCGGATTTTCGCCAAGCTGAATATCGGCCGCCGCTCGGCGATTGCGTCCTGTGTGCTCGCGGGTCGGGCGGACTTTCGCCAAGACGCGCGATAGGTCGGTCGAGCGGCTTTTTCGAGGGATCCCCGCCGTCCTCGTCGAGATCCGGCAGGATTTGCTGGCGAGCCGGGCCGGCATAGAGGAGTGGGCGAACCGGCTGGCGGCGGCGCTGCCCGCGCATGAGACCGAGACGGTTTCGTGAGGACCAGCGCCTGACGCGGTGGCAGTCCATGTGAACTGAGCCGCTGAAGAGCCAGACCCTATGGCCATGCGAAAGCCCACGCCTGTGGCGGAGACGCGGGCTTTTCGTCACTGCCATGCGGGCGGCTCAGGCGGCCTGCTGGCTTTGTTTCGGCCGCAAATTCTGGTTCATGCGGAACAGGTTCAGCGGGTCATAGCGCTGCTTGATCTCCAGAAGCCGCTGGTAATTGCCGCCATAGGCCGCTTCCACCCGGTCGACCTCGTCCTCAGGCATGAAGTTCACATAGGCCGTGCCGGCAGCATAGGGCTTGGCCGCCTCATAGAGGCCGCGCGCCCAGCCGATGCAGGCCCTGTCCATTGCCGGTTCGCGCCAGCGGGCATGAACATTCATGACGAAGTGCGAGCTGCGTTGCGGAAACGCCGTCGCGTTCTGCGCCACACGGCCCGCCGCACCGCCGACATGGCCGATGAATATCTCGCATTCCGGGCCAGGAAGCTCACGTATCGCTTCGGTGACGACCTCAACTGCCCTGTCGGAGAGCTCGGTGAAGTCGTGGCTCTTCCAGTAGTTACGGGCGCCGGGGGCGAGCAATGGGTCGAATGCCTGCTGCCAGCCGGCAAACGGGTTGGGGCCAACGACATCGGCAATCGGCGAGCCGATGGCGCGAAGCTTCTTCGTCGCCTTTTCACCCGCCTGGAGATCACCGCAATAGCACATGGCCAGCACCAGAACATCCTTGCCATGCCACTCCGCCGGCAGGAAGGGCAGTGGCGGCGCTTGCCGCATGACCACCCAGCAGGTCAGCTCGTCGGGCGCTGTTTCGAGCGCGTTGCGATACTCCTCCAGCACCTTCTCGGCATCGGCGAAAGGATGCACGACAAGCCCCGACAGAACCTGGGGACCCATCTGGTGGAGCTGAAACTCGAATGCCGTGACAATGCCGAAATTGCCGCCGCCGCCACGCAGTGCCCAGAACAGGTCCGGATTTTCCGTCTGGCTGGCGCGCAGCAACTTGCCGTCGGCGGTGACGACATCGGCGGAGACCAGATTGTCGATGGTCAGGCCGAATTTGCGGGTGATCCAGCCAAAGCCACCGCCCAGGGTCAAGCCCGATATGCCGGTGGTCGAATTGATGCCGGTCGGCACCGCCAGCCCGAAGGCCTGCGTTTCGCGGTCGACATCGGCGAGCGTGGCGCCGGGTCCAACCCATGCCCGCCGTGCGGCGGGATCGACCCGCACCGACTTCATCGGCGACAGATCAATCATCAGGCCGCCATCGCAGACGGCGCTGCCGGCAATGTTATGGCCGCCGCCGCGCACGGAGACGAGAAGCCTGTTTTCCCTGGCGAAATTCACGGCACGAATGACGTCGGAGGCGCCGACGCAACACACGATCAGCCCGGGCCGCCGGTCGACCGTGGCATTCCAGATGGTGCGGGCTTCGTCGTAGGCAGCGTCCCCCTGCTGAAGCAGTGTGCCGCGCAATTGTGCCGAAAGCGCTTCGATGGCTGCAGCGTCGACTGTCGTCTTGCCGCGGTCAAGCGTGGTGAGGCTCATGGTGTTCATGGTTTCCTCCCGATTTGCTTATGAGCCGATCTCCTTCAAACGCCTTCAATTCTGCTCTTATATTAGGCATCGCGCAAGTTATGAGCCAGACGGTGGGCCGCCGAATGACGCGCATCAACGGACGAAAATTCTGGCGTGCATGTCACACTGGCAGATGCTGCTTCGTCATGTGGTCGGCACCAACAGAAGGAAGCCCACCATGACTGCAAAAATCGACCTCTTCGCCGCTGCCCCTTCGCTGATGAAGAACTGGCAACGCTCTTCGATCGAGCTCTCCGCCGCTGCCAGTCTCGAGCACAGCCTCACCGAACTGGTGAAGCTGCGTGCCTCGCAGATCAATGGCTGCGCCAACTGCATCAATCTTCACGCCACCGAGGCGCGTGAGAACGGGGAAACCGAGCAGCGCATTTACCTTTTGCCGGCCTGGCGCGAGGCGCCCTGCTACAGCGACCGCGAACGCGCGGCACTTGGCTGGACCGAGGCCTTGACCCGACTCTCGGAAGGTACCAGCCATGCAAGCGCCTATGACGAGTTGAAGGTGCATTTCACGGAGGAGGAGCAGATCAAGCTTACCTTGACGATCAACATCATCAACGCCTGGAACCGTATCGCTGTCGGTTTCGGCCTCTATGCCGACCCGGCTGCCGTGAAGGCCGCCCGGGTGGCCGCGGCCTGATGACGAGCTCAGCGCCCGACGACGCCGCTGCGGGCTTCGGCCCGCTGCGCCCCAAGCTCATGCGCGTAGCCTACCGCATGCTGGGTTCGGTGTCGGACGCCGAGGACGTCGTGCAGGAGGCCTTCATCCGCTGGATGAAGGCCGACCGCGCCGCGGTGCGCGAGCCCGAGGCATTCCTGCGCCGCACGGTGACGCGGCTGTGTCTCGACCAGCTCAAATCCGCGCGACGCAAACGCGAGACCTACGTCGGCCCCTGGCTTCCCGATCCCGTTGTGGAAGAGGACGAGGTGGAGGACGTCACCTTGCCGCTGATGCTGGTGCTGGAGCGCCTGTCTCCGCTCGAGCGTGCGGCCTTCCTGCTGCACGATGTGTTCGGGCTTGGGTTCGACGAGGTCGCGGCCGCCATCGAGCGCGACCCGGCGGCCTGCCGCCAGCTGGCGGCCCGGGCGCGTGGCCATGTCCGCGAGGCGCGGCCCCGCTTCACGGTGGAAAGGCAACGCGGCCTAGCGCTTGCCGAGGCCTTCTTCATGGCCTCGCGCAGCGGCGACATGAAGGCGCTTGGCGCCATGCTCGCGACCGATGTCATCGCCCATGCCGACGGTGGCGGCAAGCGTCCGGCGGCCACCCAGCCGGCCCTGGGCTTCGATGCCGTCATGAGACAGTATGAACAGGTCGCGGCCTGGTTGCGCACGCATGGCTCGAAGCTTGTCCGCGTCGGTTTCATCAACGGGTTGCCGGGGTTCGTCACCCTGGAAGCCGATGGAGAATTCCAGACCACCGCACTCGACATCGAAGACGGCAAGATCGTGGCCATCTATGTCGTGCGCAATCCCGACAAGCTCAGACATCTCCACTAGGCGCCGCTCAGGCCAGCCCGAACTGCTCCACGGCGCGCATGATGCCACGCAACTCGGCGAGACCCTTCAGCCGGCCGATCAGCGAGTAGCCGGGATTGATCTTCTTCTTGCCGATGTCGTCGGCAAGAAGGTGGCCGTGGTCCGGCCGCATCGGGATGCGCCAGTCGGCACGGCCCTCCTTGCGGCGGCGCGCCTCCTCCTGCATCAGAGCGAGGATGACATGCGCCATGTCGGTGCCGCCCTCGAGATGCTCGGCTTCATAGAACGAGCCGTCCTCCTCGATGGCGATGTTGCGCAGATGGACGAAATGGATGCGGTCGGCGAATTCCTTGACCATGGCGACGATGTCGTTGTCGGCGCGCGTGCCGTAGGAGCCGGTGCAGAAGGTCAGCCCATTGGCCGGGCTGTCGACGGCGTTGAGGATGAAGCGCGCATCCTGCGCGGTGGAAACGACGCGCGGCAGGCCATAGAGCGAAAAGGGCGGGTCGTCGGGATGGATGCACATGCGCACCCCCTCCTCTTCCGCGACCGGAATGATCTCGCGCAGAAACCAGGCGAGGTTGTCGCGCAACTCCTTCGGCCCGATCCCGTCATACTCCGCCAGAGCCTCGCGGAAACTGTCGCGGTCATATTTGCGCTCGGTTGCCGGCAGGCCGGCGATGAGGTTGCGCTCGATCTGATCGACCTGCTCTGACGTCAACGCCTTCAGCCGCTTCTCGGCTTCGGAAATCCGCGCCGGCGTATAGCTGGCGGCGCCGTTCTTGCGCTGCAGCACGAAAAGATCATAGGCGGCAAAATCGATGGCGTCGAAACGCAAGGCATAGCCGGTAGTCGGCAGGCGATACATCAGGTCGGTGCGCGTCCAGTCCACCACCGGCATGAAATTGTAGCAGATTGTTTCGATGCCGGCCTTGGCGAGCGTGCGGATGCTGTCGCGATAGTAGCCGGCGTAGCGCTCGCGTTCGGGCGCGCCGATCTTGAAGGAATTGTGGACCGGGATGCTTTCGACCACCGACCATGTCAGGCCTGCGGCCTCGATGATCCGTTTGCGCTCGAGCACATCGGCTTCGGGCCAGGCTCTGCCGTCGTAGATGTGGTGAAGCGCCGAAACCACGCCGGTGGCGCCAGCCTGTCTGACATGATCGAGTGTCACCGGATCATCCGGACCATACCAGCGCCAGCACTGTTCCATTGCAACTTTCCTTTTTGCGAGAGACCGGCAACCTATTGTTTGACACCGATGAGTGTCAAACTCAGAACCACGTTTTGATAGCGCATGAAGGAGCTCCCGCGATGAAGGATTTCGACGGCAAGGTGGCATTGGTAACGGGGACGACCGGCATCGCGCTCGCTACCGCAAGGCGGCTGGCGCAGGGCGGTGCGGCGATCATCGCCTGCGGCATCGATCGGGCCGCCAATACCGCCATGCAGGAAAGCCTTGCCAAGGCCAGAGCGGACGCGCTGGTGCAAACAGTCGACGTGTCCGTTTCCGACCAGGTGCGTGACGCGGTCGCGGCCGGCGTCAAACGATTCGGCGGCATCGACGTCATCGTCAATTCCGCCGCGGTCCATCCGTACGGAACCGCGACGACGACCGATTGGGAAACCTGGAACCGGGCGATGACGGTCAATGTCGGCTCGATCTACCTGACCGCACATTTCGGCATTCCGGAAATGATCAAGCGCGGCGGCGGCGCCATCGTCAACGTCGCTTCGGTGCAGGGCTTCGCCTGCCAGCAGAATGTCGCCGCCTATGCCACGACCAAGGGCGCCATCCATACGCTGACACGCTCACTGGCGCTCGACTACGCGGCAGCAGGCATAAGGGTGAATTCGGTCAGCCCGGGCTCGATCCGCACGCCCATCCTGGAGAAGGCCGCGCGTGGCGACCACGGCAGCGACGCCGATGTCGAGGAAGCCTACAAGCGCTTCGGCGCGGCTCATCCGCTTGGCCGCATCGGCGAGCCGGAGGAAGTGGCGGAGTTGATCGCTTTCCTGTGCTCGTCCAAGGCCGGCTTCTGCACCGGCGCCGACTACAAGATCGACGGCGGCCTGACCGCCGGCATCGGAGTGAAGTAGAGCCTCGGCGATCGGCCTGGCCTTTCATCGCCGGAGTGATGTTCAGGGGATTTGTGACCGCAGCGTCCGCAGGGTGATCGAGTAGCGATGCTCGGCAAGCGGCGGAATGCTGTGCTCCCACTCCGTGCGCGAAGGTCCCGTCATGAGATAGGCCGATCTTGGCTCGACGACGATGGTCCGACGCTCCCACCGGTCACCGCTCTTTCGCCGAAGCCGGAAGCTGCAGGGCGCCAGCAGCGAGATGCCGGCGACATCCTCGAAATGCGGCTTGTCGCGATGCCAGCCGATACCGGCGCCAGGCCGGTATTCATTGATCAGCACCTGCGCGAAAGCCTCGACGGGCCGGCGCGCAAGGGCCGCGACCCTCTCGCGCACAGGCAGCAGGAAGTCGGGGATCGGCAGCGCCTCGACGACTTCGCGCCGGTCATAATCGTAGCGCAGGCCAAACCCGACGACACGCCGGTTTGCCAGATGGCCATGGAAATCGAACGCCTGGAACGGCAGTCCCTCGAGATGCCGGGCAAGCTCTGTCTCTTCCTGCGGCGTGATCAATCCCGGCTGGTAGGCAAAACCTTCGGGCAGATCCTGCGCGGCACCAAAGAGATCATGCTGGAATGCCGGAGTGCGACCGGTGGCTTTCGATTTGAGTGACGACATCCCGCCTAGATGGTGAGGGCCGAGCCGCAGAGCAATATCGGGTCGCTCTTGGGTGCGCGACAGATAGTGCTGTGGCGAAAGGCAGGGAACCGGACCATTTCTGGCGGATTTATCTGGCTGCGCAGTCAGGTTGCCAACATGCCGTCGACCGCGATCCGGAGCACACAATACGATCCCGCGACCAGAATCCTCTCCGTCTGGTTCGTGCCGAGCGGCCATCGCTACGACTATGCGGACGTTGCCCCGGCAACCTATGCCGCTTTCAGGAAGGCTGCCTCGAAAGGCCGCTTCTTCAATGAATTCATCAGGGATCACTACAGCTACCGCCGCGTGGCATGACGCTGGCGGCAAGATCGTCTTTTGCGCAAACCTTTTCGTCCGACGCGCGTTGTTCTTCCTCGAAGCCGAGGAGACAGACATGCAGAGCAAGACAGCCAGCGAAGCCGCCAAGCAGCGTCGCATCCAGCGTGGCATCGATGCCAGGGACAAATCGAAAGGCAACGGCAAGGGCCAGCACGCCATGCAGGCCGGCGCCCGAAAATATCCGGAGCCACCCTTTCCCGAGCAACATCATCCCAAGCCGGGGGATGAATGGGCGATCGACCCGGCGCCGCTCTACGACGCGCCCTTCTATCTCGGATCGAAAAAGCTCGAAGACAAAGTCGCTCTCATCACCGGCGGCGATTCCGGCATCGGCCGTTCGGTGGCGGTTCTGTTCGCGCGCGAGGGCGCTGACATTGCGATTGTCTATCTGACCGAGGACAGGGATGCCAAGGCGACAAAATCCGCCGTCGAAGCGGAAGGACGGCGCTGTATCCTGGTGAAGGCAGACGTCAGCGAACGCGACCAATGCCGCAACGCGGTGGCGCAAACGGTCAAGGCATTCGGCCGCATCGACGTGCTGGTCAACAATGCGGCATTCCAGATTCATTCAAGCGAGTTCGCCGAACTGACCGAAGAGCATTTCGACACGACGCTGAAGACCAACCTCTACGGCTATTTCCATATGGCACAGGAAGCCGTGCCGCATATGAAGCCGGGCTCGGCCATCATCAACACCGGTTCGGTCACCGGCATAGACGGGTCGAAGGCGCTGGTCGACTACTCCATGACCAAGGGAGGCATCCATGCCTTCACCCGCGCCCTCTCCGGCAATCTTCTCGGCAAGGGCATCCGGGTGAACGCGGTTGCACCGGGTCCGGTATGGACCCCGCTCAACCCTTCGGACAAGGAAGCCGGTGACGTTTCGAAGTTCGGCGCGGATACACCGATGAAGCGGCCGGCGCAGCCGGAAGAACTCGCACCGGCCTATGTGTTTCTCGCCTCGCCGCATTGCTCGAGCTACATCACCGGCGAGATATTGCCCGTGGTCGGCGGCTACTGAGGTCCGTGCAATGTATTTCATCGCATTGGCGACGGACTACGACGGCACGCTGGCGCATGACGGGATCGTCTCGAAGAAGACTCTTGCCGCGCTGGAGCGGTTCAAGAAAAGCGGCCGCAAGCTCATTCTTGTGACCGGGCGCGAGCTGCCTGACCTCAAGCGCGTCTTTCCCGAGATCGGCCTGTTCGACAAGGTCGTCGCCGAGAACGGAGCGCTGATCTACACGCCGGCCAGTGAGGAAGAGCGGGTCATCTCACCATCGCCGGAAGCCGAATTCGTCTCCAGACTGAAGAAGCAGGGCGTCAAGCCGCTGTCGGTCGGCCGGTCGATCGTCGCGACCTGGGAGCCGCATCAGGCCACGGTGCTCGAAACCATCAAGAAGATGGGGCTCGAACTCGAAATCATCTTCAACAAGGGCGCGGTGATGATCCTGCCGAGCGGCATCAACAAGGCCACCGGGCTGGCCGCGGCGCTGCAGGATCTCCGGCTGTCGCCACACAATGTGGTCGGTGTCGGCGACGCCGAGAACGACCATGCCTTCTTGAAGGCCTGCGGCTGCAGCGTCGCCGTCGACAATGCGATTCCCGCGGTCAAGACCACAGCGGATATGGTCACGCGTGGCGCACGCGGGAAAGGCGTGGAGGAGCTCATCGACAGGCTAATCAAACGCGATCACGACATCCTGCCAAGGCGGCATGACGGCATCGTGCTGGGCTCCGCCGGCGGCGACGATATCTATCTGTCGCCAACCGACACGGTCCTCATCGCCGGCAGCTCCGGCATTGGCAAGTCCACCCTGGCCACCGCGCTGACGGAACGCTTCGTCGAGAGCGGGTTTCAATTCTGCATCTTCGATCCCGAAGGCGATTATGACGGCCTCGAAGGCGCCGTGCGTCTGGGCGACGGCTCAAGCGCGCCGACCAAGGCGCAAGTGCTGGACCTCATCGAGAAAGCCGACAGCAATGTCGTCATCAATGGATTGGCGCTGCGCGTCAATGAACGCCCAGATTTCTTTGCTGACCTGCTGCCTGGCCTCGGCAGTTTTCGACGTCGAACGGCCAGGCCACACTGGCTCGTCATCGACGAAGCGCACCACCTTCTGCCCAAACGACGCGATGACACGCGCACGATCCTGTCCCTGGAATTGCCGGGCACGGTGCTGATCACAGTGCATCCCGAAGCGATCTCGACCGACGCGTTGCGCCTGGTGACCGCCATCATCGCCCTTGGCCCCAAGGCGAAGGATGTCGTCAAGGCCTACTGCAGCGAGACCGGCATCGACCCGCCCAAGGACATGGCCCCTCCCAAGGGCGAGCGCGTGCTGTTCTGGCGACCGCAGAAACGCAAGAAGATCGCCGTGGTCAAGGTCATCGAGCCGCGTCAATCCCTTAAGCGGCACAGCCGCAAATATGCCGAGGGGCAACTCGACGAGGCGGGCAGTTTCTATTTCCACGGCCCCGACGATGCGATGAACCTCAGGGCCCATAATCTGATGATTTTCGCTCAGATCGCCGAGGGCATCGACGACAGGACCTGGGAGTTCCACCTGCGTGCCGGCGACTATTCCAAATGGTTCCGCAACCAGATCAGAGACAAGGATCTGGCGCGCGAAACCGCCGAGGCGGAGAACGATAAAAAGCTCTCCGCCGAGGAGAGCCGCAAGCATGTGCTGGAAGCAGTGCGCCGCCGCTACACGGCTCCCGCCACGGCACCGGAAGACTAGCGCGCAACGTGTCGCTCCGCCTGTCCATGAGCCTTTCAGGCATCGGTTGGAACTCACCCGGCGGCTTCACGTTCAGAGCCTGTTCAACAGGAGATACGGCCATGCCACGAGGCGACAAATCGAAATACACCGACAAGCAGGAACGCAAAGCCGACCACATTGCGGAAGGCTATGAGAAGCGCGGCGTCTCCGAGAAGGAGGCCGAACGCCGCGCCTGGGCGACCGTCAACAAGGATGATGGCGGCGGCAAGAAAGAAGGCGGCTCCGGGCGCGGCAAGCACACCGGCCACCCGGCGGCACACAAGGGCGGCAAAAGCGGCGGCAAGGCGTCAGCCGCACGCCCAGCTGCAAGTCGGTCGGAATCGGCGAGGAAGGCCGCGGCAACGCGCAAGCGGAATGCCGAGCACCATGCCCATTGACGTCGACAAACACCCTTTGGTCTGTCCTGAAAGACCAACATGATGAGGGCACAGGCATGAAATCGCGGCTCGTCAGCGAGGCCGGTGGACAGCGAACATTTGTCGTGGTGCTCGACCCCGGCGAAGAAGCATTCGCCGCGCTGACCGCCTTCGCGATCGACCAAGGAGTCGACAGTGCTTCCCTGACAGCGATCGGCGCCTTTGAAAGAGCGATCGTGGGCTGGTTCGACCCCAATGCGAAGACCTACCGCAAGACGAACAATGCGAAGTTCCGAGCGCCATCGGCGATTTGGCGCTGGGCGATGACGGCAAGCCCAGCCTCCACGTTCATACGGTGTTGGGATTGAGCGACGGCACGACCCGGGGTGGACACCTGCTTTAGGCCATGGTGCGACCGACGCTGGAAGTGACCCTGGTGGAGGCGCCCGGCCATCTGCGCCGTAGCAGGCGTCCGGAATTGGGCGTTGCGTTGATCGATCTGGACGGTTGATTTCGAGCCCGACTGCGGAGTTCAGCCTGCCCCTGTCATGCCTTGTCCGGCGGCGGCTCCCAGCCAAAGACACTGCGGCCGCCAAGCAGGTGCGACTGGTCGAATTCGCCGGCAACGATTTCCTTCAGGCTGGGGCCGGTGACATATCGTTCGACCTGCCGCGACTGATCGTCGAGCCGCTTCAACGCGCCGATTTCCTCCTCGCGGCCAAGCCTGGCTTTCTGCACAGCCGACTTCAGCACGCCGATCGTCTCATCATAGACCTTGAACGGAACGGGGAACGGGTGCCTGTCCTTGCCGCCATGGGCGATTGAAAACCGGCCCGGATCCGAAAACCGGCACGGCGCGCCATGCACCACTTCGGCGACCAGCGCCAGCGCGCGCACCGTGCGCGCGCCCACGCCAGGAACCAGAAGAAGTTCGGAGAAATCCGCCGGGCCGCGTTCGGCGGCGGCGGCCATGTTTCCATGCAGGCGGCGCATGACGATATCGCTTTCGCGCACATCATGGTGAGCCGGCATGATCAGATGCGGCAGCATCGGCTGTTCGGGAGCCGCCGCTGTGCCCGCATCCAGGGCAGCGAATTCGCGCAGGATGCGGTCCGGGCCGAGATCCTGGAGCAAGTCCAGCTGTCCCTGGCGCGAGGCCTCGGCACGATGGTCGGTCAGGTTGACGATCTCGCCCTGGTTGGCGCCCTCGATGGCGGCGTGCGGCTGATCGACGAAACTCTTCAAACCTTCGGACAGCCAATGGTAGCGGCGCGCCACCTTGCTGTCGCCGTTCATGCCTTGCTGCACCACCACCCAGTCGCCGTCATCGGTGACGATGAAGCCGTGCAGATAGAGGTCGAACCCATCCTGGACGGCGGCACTGTCCACCTTGGCGACAAGCCGGCTGACGCTTGCCAGGCGGGTTCCGTCGAAGCCGATGCGCTCGCCGATGGCGGCCAACTCATGCGGGGTTTTGCGCGAGTGGGCGCCACGGCCCCCGCAGACATGAATGCCGAGTTCGCCCGACAGCGGCGTCAGACCGCGTTTCAAGGCGCCGACGACGCTGGTCGTGATGCCGGACGAGTGCCAGTCCATGCCCATAACGGCGCCGAAGGACTGGAACCAGAAGGGATGCGCCAGACGCCGCAGCAGCTCGTTGCGCCCATAATGATGGATGATCGCCTCGCACATCACGGCGCCAAGGCGCGTCATGCGGTCGCCGAGCCACTTCGGCACGCGTCCGCCGTGAAGTGGAAGATCAGCACTGCCCGATCGTTGCGCCAATTCCGTTGCCTGTTCCGATCTCTGTCTTGTCTCGACAGATAGGTATCCGAGCCCGCGCGAAGAAGCACCTGATGCTTCGGCCTCCTCGACGCCTGGTGACATTCAAGTCCAGTTCGAAAGAACCGTCTCCATCTCGACCGTCTCGACCTGCTGCGCGAAACGTTGGTGATAGACGGTGAGCAGGGCGTCATGCGTTGCATCGGAAGAACTGCACAGCGCGTCCGTGACGAGAACGACACGGTAGCCGAAATCGATGGCGCCGAGCACCGTGGCCAGTACGCACACGTCGGTTTCACCGCCGGTGATGACCAGCGTATCGATCTCGTGTTCCATCAGAAAGGCTCGCAGACGGCCTTCAAACCAGGGCGAATAAATATGCTTGTCGATGACCGCCGCCGGCGGACAGCAAGCAGCCAATGACGGCAACAGCTCGACCATTTCCGGGCCGATATTGTCGATCGCCATCGAAGACCAGCGCTCATAGTAGCGCTTCCATGCCCCGACACCCTGCCCCGCCCTCTGCGCGGGAAGGAAGCGCGTGAAGACCGTCTGTTCTGCCCGTCTTTCAACGAGCCTCTCAATCTGAGGGAGGACACGCGTGATCCAGGGCGTCGCCCACGGCGACGGTTCCGCGAACAGCCGCTGCATATCCACGCAGACATGCATGCAGCCGTGACCCAACGGCCCATATGCCAAGCCCGGCACCGACATCAAAGAATATCCGGCTGGTGGTGTCTTCTCATGGACTTCTCCCATTGCTGCCCAGGACACGGGAACGCCATAAGCCAGGACTCGTTCCTGGTGGACCGGCGGCAACCAACGCGATTGGTCGACGCGTTCAGCCTGTGGATCGCCGCTCAGCCCGACCTACGATGCATCGCCCAACCAAGGTAGCGATGCATGTCGGCACGTTCGACGATCCGGCCTCGTTACAGCCCCACTACAATTATGGATCAAGCCAGCGGCTTATCTGGGTTTGCTGCGGAATAGACCTGCCGCACCACGACACTGAAGAACGACGGTTGAGCCTACCTCACCACGCGTTTCTCGAGCTTGCGGGCCAAAGTGCGCCGATGCAGGCCGAGCCGGCGCGCCGTTTCGGAGATGTTGAAGCCGGTCTCGACGAGCGTCTCGTGGATACGCTCCCATTCGAGGTTCTTGATCGAGGTGGGACGGCTGCTCAGCGAGACCGAAACATCGCCCTCGGCCCGGCCGAAGGCGGCTTCGATATCGTCGGTGTTGGCGGGCTTGGCCAGATAATGACATGCGCCAAGCTTGATCGCCTCGACCGCCGTGGCGATGCTGGCGAAGCCGGTCAGCACAACGATCCTCATCGACGTGTCGCGGGCGCTGAGCAGCTTGACGCATTCCAGCCCGGAGCCGCCGGCGCCAAGCTTGAGATCGACGACGGCGTAGGCTGGAACCGCCGTTTCGAGGGCGCCGAGCAGATCTTCCCTGCCTTGGCAGACCACGACGTCGTAGTCGCGCTTTTCGAAGGAGCGTTTCAGCGTCTTCGCGAAAGTGGTGTCGTCCTCGACGATAAACAGGGATCGATCAGGCCTCATGATCATCTCCATCGGTCAGCGCCGCGAGCGGCAACGAGAGCGTAACACAGGCGCCCTGCTCGATGTTGCGCGCCGAAAAGTCACCTCCCAGCTTTCGAACCACGTTGACGACGAGGAAAAGGCCAAGGCCGCCGCCGGGTCGCCCCTTGCTCGACATATAGGGCTGGCCGAGCGCAGCCAGAATACCCTCGTCAAAGCCCGGCCCGCGGTCGCGCACCGAAATCACCAGTTTCTCGCCCTGCCGCTCGGCGGCGACGCCGACCCAATCCGGCGATGCCTCCAGAGCATTGTCGAACACGTTGAAGATGACCTGCTTCAGCGCCGTGTCGGAGACGATCTGTTCGTCAGGTTCGAAATCGTTCTTGTACTCCAGATTGAGCGGCTGGCGGCTGACCCGCCATTCCTGGACCAGATCGTCGAGGAAATGGCGGATGCTGGTGCGGATCGTGCCTTCGCCCCGCGCCTGCCCCGACGACATCAATATGCCCGAGACGATGCTTTTGCAGCGCTCGATCTGCGCCTGCATTTCGGCCACGTCCCCGGCCAGCTCGCGGTTGCGGGTGACGCTGCGCATCTGGCGCCAGTCGGAAAGGATGACGGAGATGGTCGACAGCGGCGTGCCCAACTCATGCGCGGCACCGGAGGCCAGCAGGCCCATGCGCACGATATGATCCTCCTCGGCCGAGTGCTGGCGCAGATCGGCGAGATAGGCATCGCGCTCGCGCAGATTGCGGTTGATGCGCGTCATGAAGATGACGATCAGGCCGGCCGCCAGCACGAAGCAGATGAACATGCCCCTGATATGCAGGGCCAGCAGGTCGCTGCCGCCGTGATGCGGGATGGCGATCGGCTGGAACTGGAAGGTGAGGAAGACGAAGCAGGCGGAGGCGGCCGCCACCAGGCTCCAGGTGGACCAGGGCGTCAAAAGCGCGGCGCCAAGCGTGATCTGCAAGAGATAGAGCGACACGAACGGGTTCGAGGCACCGCCACTGAGGTAAAGCTGGGTCGTCAGCGCCGCCATGTCGAAGATGAGCGCGACGAACAGCTGCGCGTTGCTGATCGGCCGCTGGCCGCGCAAAGCGAGCAGGCTGAAGATGTTCAGCCCGACCAGGAAAACCACCACCCCGGCCATCTCCCCCAGTGGCAGCGGGATGTCGAACCAGTATTGCGTCACCAGGATGGTGAGCACCTGACCCGCCACCGCCAGCCAACGCAGTTGGATGAGCAGGAGCAGGTTTTTTCTGTTCGCCGCGTCGGGATCCGAGGCCGTGCCGCCGTTGCCCGCAAGCGATGCGGTCGCGAAGGATTTGTCGTTGCGAAGCGTATGCGTCGGGGCGCTCATCGTGCCGGTCCTTGCCGCCGGCGGGCGCCGATCATCGGCGCGGCCAAGGCCGCGGCAAGCATCGCAGCGAGCGTGAACCAGGTCAAAGCATAGACGAGGTGGCTGTTGCGGAAAGTCACGACCGTCAGGCCGCCGCGCGGCCCGCCCGCGGATGCTTCCGCATCGACGAAATAAGGGGCGATGTCGTTCGTCAAGCCGCGCGCGGCTGCGATGGCGACGACGTCGCGCGAATACCAGCGATTGCCCGCCGCATCGTTGCTGCGCAGGAAGCCGCCGCCGCGCTCGCTCATGCGCAACAGGCCGTCAATGACGGTCGACGAGCCGAGGCCGCCGCGCTCTTGTTCGAACTCGGCCTTGCGCTCCTGGGGGATGAAGCCGCGGTTGACCAGCACGACGAAGCCACGGTCTGTCCGCATCGGCGTCAGCACCCAATAGCCGCCGCCAAGCTCCGTCACCGCCTGCACGAGCGTGTTCTTGCCGCCCAAAAACCGTCCGGCCAATCGCACATGGCTATACTCGTCGCCGGCCGCGGTCATGCCACCCCATGTCGCCGGACCCGGCGCATCGACAACCGGCGCATGGATGCGCTGGTCGACGCGGGCGATCAGGTCGAGCTTCCAGACCCGCCTTTCCAGCTGCCAAATGCCGAGCCCAAGGAACACCGCCACGCCGACGAGCCCGAGCAATGCGAGAAGAAGCCGCGACGCGGACGACCTGCCGGCATCCCTTCCTGGCGCGGCGGGCAAGCTGATGCCGGCCTGTCCGATCCTTACTTCGGCAGTGGTCCTCCCCGCGCCCGGCGCCGGGCTCATGGCATCTCGCGCATGTCGTGAAGCCCCGGCATCATGTTGGCGTTGAGGTGGTACATCACCCAGAGCGAGCCGGTCAGCACGATGACGACCAGGATCAGCGTGAAGATCAGCGCCAGCATCGACCATCCGCCTTCCGAGGCGGTGTTCATGTGCAGGAAGAAAACCATGTGCACGACGATCTGCACCACCGCGAAAGCCATGATGACGATGGCCGTGGCCTGCTTATTGTCGATGGCGCCGCTCATGACCAGCCAGAACGGAATGGCGGTCAGGATCACCGACAGGACGAAGCCGATCAGATAGCCTTTGAACGATCCGTGCGCGGCGCCGCCATGGGCGTGGCCGTGACCCTCGGCATGATCATGAGCGCTCATCGCAACATTCCCATCAGATAGACGAAGGTGAAGACGCCGATCCAGACGACGTCGAGGAAATGCCAGAACATCGAGAGGCACATCAGTCGGCGGCGGTTGGCCTCGGTGAGGCCGAACCGGGCGACCTGCGTCATCAGCGTCACCAGCCAGACGGTGCCGAAGGTGACGTGCAGCCCGTGCGTTCCGACCAGCGTGAAGAAGGACGACAGGAAGGCGCTGCGCTGCGGCGTGGCGCCTTCATGGATCATGTGGGCGAATTCGTAGAGCTCGATCGACAGGAAGGCCAGGCCGAACAGGCCGGTCACGGCAAGCCACGCTTGCGTCGCCGCGACGCGGCCTTTGTCCATGGTCAGCATGGCAAAGCCATAGGTGATCGAGGACAAGAGCAGCATGGTGGTGTTGACCGCCACCAGATCAAGATCGAACAGGTCCTTCGGCGCGGGTCCCGCCGCGTAATTGCCGCCGAGCACGCCATAGGCCGCGAACAGCATGGCGAAGATCAGGCAGTCGCTCATCAGATAGAGCCAGAAGCCGAGCATGGTGCTGCTGCCTTCGGCATGCGCATGCTCTTCTTCCAGGTGGAAGACCGGTCCGGTGCCGGCCGTGGTTACACTCGAAGCCATGCTCAAACCCTAGCCCTGGGCGGCGAGGAGCGTCGTCCTCGCCTCCTCCGTCTGCGTGACCTCGGCAGCCGGAATGTGGAAATCGCGGTGATAGTTGAAGGTGTGGCCGATCGCGGTGGCGATCAGGCAGACGAAGCTCAGCGCCGCCAGCCACCAGATGTACCAGATCAGGCCGAAGCCGAGCGCGACGCTGAAGGCGGCCAGGACGACGCCGGTGCCGGTATTGCTGGGCATATGGATCGGCTTGAAGCCGGAGAGCGGCCTGGCGTAGCCGGCCTTCTTCATGTCCCACCAGGCATCGTTGTCGCGCACCACGGGCGTGAAGGCGAAGTTGTAGGCGGGCGGCGGCGAAGAGGTCGACCATTCGAGCGTGCGGCCGTCCCAGGGATCGCCGGTCGGATCGGTCAAGGCCTCGCGCTTGCGGATGGAGACGAAGATCTGGATCAGGAAGGCAGCGATGCCGGCAGCGATCAGCACCGCGCCGAAGGCGGCGATGACGAACCAGATCTGCAGCGAGGGATCGTCGAAGACACGCATGCGGCGCGTCACGCCCATCAGGCCGAGTATGTAGAGCGGCATGAAGGCGAACCAGAAGCCGACCACCCAGCACCAGAACGACACCTTGCCCCAGAACGGATCGAGCTTGAAGCCGAAGGCCTTGGGCCACCAGTAGGCGATGCCGGCGAACAGGCCGAACAGCACGCCGCCGATGATGACATTGTGGAAATGCGCGATCAGGAACAGGCTGTTGTGCAGCACGAAATCCGCCGGCGGCACGGCAAGCAGCACGCCGGTCATGCCGCCGACGACGAAGGTGAGCATGAAGGCCATCGTCCACATCATCGGCAGTTCGAAGCGGATGCGGCCGCGATACATGGTGAACAGCCAGTTGAATATCTTCGCTCCCGTCGGGATCGAGATGATCATCGTGGTGATGCCGAAGAAGGAATTGACGCTGGCGCCGGAGCCCATGGTGAAGAAATGGTGCAGCCAGACCAGGTAGGATAGGATGGTGATGACCACCGTGGCGTAGACCATCGAGGTGTAGCCGAACAGGCGCTTGCCGGAGAAGGTGGAAGTGACCTCGGAAAAGACGCCGAACAGCGGCAGGATAAGAATGTAGACTTCCGGGTGACCCCATATCCAGATGAGGTTCACATACATCATCGGGTTGCCGCCGAAGTCGTTGGTGAAGAAGTTGGTGCCGACATAGCGGTCGAGCGCCAGCAGCGAGAGCACGGCCGTCAGCACCGGGAAGGACGCCACGATCAGCACGTTGGTGCAGAGCGACGTCCAGGTGAAGACAGGCATGCGCATCATCGTCATGCCGGGCGCGCGCATCTTGATGATCGTGCAAATCAGGTTGATGCCCGACAGCGTCGTGCCGACGCCCGCCACCTGCAGCGCCCAGATGTAATAATCGACGCCGACATCCGGACTGTAGCCGATGCCGGAGAGCGGCGGATAGGCGAGCCAGCCGGTGCGGGCGAATTCGCCGACGAACAGCGAGGCCATGACCAGGATGGCGCCGCCGACCGTCATCCAGAAGCTGAAATTGTTGAGGAACGGGAAGGAGACATCGCGCGCGCCGATCTGCAGCGGCACGACGAAGTTCATCAGCCCGGTGACGAAGGGCATCGCCACGAAGAAGATCATGATCACGCCGTGCGCGGTGAAGATCTGGTCGTAGTGATGCGAATTAAGGTAGCCCTCGGAGCCATTGAAGGCGATGGCCTGCTGCAGGCGCATCATGATGGCGTCGGAGAAGCCGCGCAGCAGCATGACGAGACCGAGCACCATGTACATGATGCCGATCTTCTTGTGGTCGACGCTGGTGAACCACTCGCGCCACAGATACGTCCACAGCTTGAAATAGGTGATCGCTCCAAGAAGGGCGATGCCGCCGAGCGCCACCGCGACGAAGGTGGCGACGACGATCGGCTCATGCAGCGGCAGCGAGTCTAAGGTGAGACGGCCGAAAATGAATTTGGTCAGCGTATCGGGCATCGGCTGTCTCTCACAATTCGCGCCGCAGCAGGCCGAGCGACGGCGTATCCGCCTCGGCGCGACGGCTCTCGGTCCCGGGCCTCAGCAGCCCTGCCCCGCGCAGCGGGGAAAAATTCCTGGCCGGCCAATCCTTCGGCGTGACATCGCTGGCCGCGCGCGCCGCGGCAGCCGCTTCCTCCGCCGTGCAGATGCTGGCGACATAGGACGGATCGTTGCCGAACACCGCGCCGCGCCGGGCGAGCTTGTCGTATTGCAGCGGCAGCGTGTTGCGCACTCCCGCGAGGCCGAGGCCACCCTTGGCGTCGATCGATATCATCTCGTTCATGCACATCTTGCCGCGCTCGACGCACAGATTGAGGATGGCGCCGTAAAGGCCGGGATCGACGGAGGCATAGTGGCGGACCGGCTCGTTCTCGCTCGGCTTTTCAAGGTCGAGATAGTTTTCGCGGCTGAGCGTCGCCGGCGCGGTTCTGGCCTGCGTCACCCACTGATCGAAAGCCTGGTCGGACAGGCCGTGGAAGGCAAAGCGCATTCCGGAAAAACCGGCGCCGCTGTAGTTGGCCGAGAAGCCGCTATAGGTGCCAGGCCGGTTGATGACGGCGTGCAGCTTGGTTTCCATCGCCGGCATGGCATAGATCTGCCCGGCAAGGGCTGGAATGTAGAAGGAATTCATCACCGCCGACGATGTGATGCGGAAGTCGATCGGCTGGTTGACCGGCGCCGCCAGCTCGTTGACGGAGGCGATGCCGTAATCCGGATAGATGAAGAGCCATTTCCAGTCGAGCGCCACGACCTCGACCCGGAGCGGCTTGTGCGCTTCAGTGACCGGCTGGCCGGGTTCGATCCGGTCGATGCGGCGGTACGGATCGAGCAGATGCGTGCCGAGCCAGGTCAGCGCGCCGAGGCAGATGATGATGAGCAGGGGCGCCGCCCAGATCACCAGTTCCAGCTTCGTCGAATGATCCCAGTCCGGCGCGTAGGTCGCCGCGGCGTTGGATTGCCGGTAGCGCCAGGCGAAGAAGACCGTCAGCGTCATGACCGGGATGATGATGACCAGCATCAGCAGGGTCGAGACCACGAGCAGGTCGCGCTGCTGGGCCGCGACGTCGCCGGCGGGCGCCAGCACGACCAGATCGCAGCCGCTCAACAGCCCGGCCAGGGGGAACAGAAGCAAGGCTCCAAATCGTTTCATCAAACGCTGCCCTCGAATGACCGCCCCAACCGTTCATGTTGCAGTGCGGTATCGATCCAAGGGCTACTGCTCGCGGCGCTGTGGTAACATTGGACAATTTGTCCAATGCCCAGCAGGCATGGCTTTGGCGCAGTGTGCAGTGCACAATAGACCCCCCCCGGGGGAATCCCCGGAATTGGGTTCCGGACAGTTCATTCCACGCGGTGGCGACGGATAAGATGGCTCAGACTTCGACTGCCGAAACAAACAGCGAGCTGATCGGCTCGCATCATGGCCAGGTCAGCGCGGGCGATATCGCGGTCGGCGTGATCGTGGGCAGGACGTCGGAATTCTTCGACTTCTTCGTCTATGCGATCGCCTCCGTCATCGTGTTTCCCAAACTGGTGTTTCCGACGCACGATCCGCTCGTTGGCACGCTCTATTCCTTCTGCATCTTCGCGCTGGCCTTCGTCGCGCGCCCGTTCGGCTCCGTGCTGTTCATGGCGATCGACCGCGCCTATGGCCGCGGCGCGAAACTGACGATCGCGCTGTTCCTGCTCGGCACGTCGACCGTTGCCATCGCGTTTCTGCCGGCCTATGGCGACATCGGTGCGGTCGCGGTGTGGCTTTTGGCGCTTGCCCGCATCGGCCAGGGGCTGGCACTCGGCGGAACATGGGACGGACTGCCATCGCTGCTGGCGCTGAACGCGCCGCAGAACCGGCGCGGCTTCTATGCCATGATCCCGCAGCTGGGCGCGCCCATCGGGCTCATCGTGGCAAGCTCCCTCTTCGCCTTCTTCGTCGCCAATCTGTCGGCCGACGACTTCTTCTCCTGGGGCTGGCGCTATCCCTTCTTCGTCGCCTTCGCCATCAATGTCGTGGCCCTGTTCGCCCGGCTGCGCATCGTCGTCACGCCTGAATTCTCGAAATTGTACGAGAGCGGCGACCTGCAGCCGACGCGCATCAGGGACACGATCCGGGCCGAGGGCCACAACGTCGTTATCGGCGCCTTCGCGCCGCTGGCGAGTTTCGCCCTGTTCCACATGGTGACGGTGTTTCCGCTTTCCTGGGTGTTCCTGTTCACCAATGAGGGGCCGGCACGCTTCCTGATGATCGAGGCGGTGAGCGCGCTGTTCGGCATTGCGGCCATCGTCGCATCGGGGCCATTGGCCGATCGCGTCGGACGCCGTGCGCTGCTCGGCGGTTCGGCGATCGCCATCGCGACCTTCAGCGGCTTTGCCCCACAGCTTCTGGATGGCGGCGCCCTCGGCGAGGCGCTGTTCATGGTGCTGGGCTTCATCCTGCTGGGGCTGAGCTTCGGGCAATCGTCGGGCGTCGTCGCCTCGCGCTTTTCCCGGCAGTATCGCTATACCGGCTCGGCGATCACCTCGGATCTGGCGTGGATGTTCGGTGCCGGCTTCGCGCCGCTCGCCGCCCTGCTGCTGGCCGGCAATTTCGGCCTCATCGCCGCCGGCGCCTATCTGCTGTCGGGCGCTGCCTGCACGTTGCTTGCCCTGTGGATCGACGGGCGCCGTCCGGCCGCGGACCGTCAGCCCGACTAGATCGTTTCACTGTTTCATGGAAACGGCGAACCGCTCTAACTCTTTGTTTTGACGCAATTCCCTAAGGAAAGCGCTCCGCGCTTTCCTGGGAAAGCCGCTCAAACTTTTCCTGGATTGCTCTAGCCGCGCTTCGGAATCTGGATATCCTCCAGCAGAAGCGTCAGCGCCATGGCGACGACGTAAAGCGCCGCCACCCAGATGAACATCACGTTGAAACCGCTGGAATAGTGGGCGAGCACCACGTCGCGGACCGCGGCCGGCAGGCTTGACGCCAGATGCGGGTTCAGCCCGGTCAGGCCATCGGGCAGCAGAGCGGCGGCATCGGCGGGAAGCTCCGAAGTCTGCCGGTTCAGGGCCCAGGTCATCACCGCGCCGTTCAGCGCCAGCCCCAGCGATGCGCCGATCGTGCGCGCCTGGGTGATCAGCGACGTCACCGCGCCGATATCCTGCAGCGGAGCGGCGGCCTGGATCGCCACGATCAGCACCTGGAACTGCAGGCCCATGCTGATGCCGAACAGGCCCATCATCCCCGCCAGCACCCAGATCGGCGTGTGCGAATTGATGAAGACAAAACCTATCATCAGCAGCCCGCCAATACCCATCGCCACCACCGGCATCCATTTGTAGCGGCCGGTCGCGGCAATCACCCGCCCGGCCACGATCGAGATGACCATCGAGGTCAAGGAAGCCGGCAGGAACAGGAAGCCGACTTCGGCCGGACTAAGCCCGGTCAGCGTCTGCATGTAGAGCGCGAAATAGAAGAACATGCCGAGCGTCACCGATCCGGCAACCACCGACACGCCCGAGACGATGCGCACCGTCGAGGAGCCGAACAGCCGCAAGGGCACGATCGGCTCCTCGGCCCGCCGCTCGACCAGGATGAACGAGGCGATTGCCGCCAGCGCGACGACGGGCAGCGCCAAGGTGAGCAGGTCCGGTCCGGCGGGGTCGAGCACATGATAGCCCCAATAGACGATTGCCGTGGTGCCGGTCGCCAGCAGCAAGCCGCCCAGATAGTCGATGCTGTGCCTCGTCTCGTTGAACCGGCTGCGCATGGCGAACGCCAGGATCGCCAGCACGACGATGCCGATCGGCAGGTTGACCAGGAACACCCAGCGCCAGCCGAACAGGCTGGTTATATAGCCGCCGGCCAAGGGGCCGAGGACCGACGACAGCGCGAACACCGCCGAACTGTAGCCCTGGTATTTGGCGCGATCGCGCGGCCCGAACAGTTCGCCGATCATGGCAAAGGCCGAGACCATCAGGCCGCCGCCACCGATGCCTTGCAGGACACGTGCCGCGATCAAGCTCTCCATCGACCATGCCATGCCGCAGACCAGCGAGCCCAGCAGGAACAAGGCGATCGCCGTCAGCACCACGTTCTTGCGGCCGTACATGTCGCCGAGCTTGCCGTAGAAGGGCGCGACGGCGGCGGTGGACAGCAGGTAGGCGGCGCCGACCCAGCCGAACAGATGCAGATTGCCGAGTTCGCCGGCAATGGTGGGCAAGGCGGTGACGACGATCTGCATGTCGATGGTGGCCATGAACATGGCGATCAGCGCGCCGGAATAGACGACCAGCGTCGTCATGTCGGGCTTGGCCCCGGCCTCTGCGGGCGGCGCATCCGGGAGGGTCGAGTCGATGCTCATGGGTGTCTCCGACATTCGCGGGCGGTTTATGTGCCCACAGCAGATATATGTCAACATCAAATATATGCTATTAGCATGCAATTGACATCGGCATATATTTTTGCTAGCGCGCTGTGACATGAGCAGCAACGACACCGGGCCGGACAAGCCCGACCGATTTTCCGCCCCGAGCCAGATGCATGGCGATCAGGATCTCGCCGATCTGGCGCGCAGCAATGGCCTGTCCGAAGCGGCCGCCGAGGCCGTCGCCGCCATCGATGCGGTGTTGAACAAGGTGCGCCGCTCCATCCAGCGCCGGGACTTCGGTCGCTTGATCCTGGCCCGCATCGACCCTTCGCTGGAAGTGAGCCATCTCGATGTGATCATCGCCATTGCGCACAATCCGGCCGTCGGCGACGCGCCGCAGGACCAGGTGACGGTCGGCAACATCGCCGAGCGCCTGGGGATCGACCCGTCCCGCGCCAGCCGCATCTCGGCCGACCTCGTCGAGCGCGGCTACGCCTTGCGCGTCGCATCGCAACTCGATGCCCGTCGCATCTGCCTCAGGCTCACCGCCCGCAGCGAGCGCCTGGTGACGGCGGTGCGCCAGACCAAATGGCGGATTTTTGCCGAGTCCCTGGCGCAATGGGACGAGCAGGAGCTGGTGACGTTCGCCCACCTGCTGGAACGCTTTGCCGGCTTGGCCACGGACGATGCGAGCATGCGCAGGTCGGCGGATGCGGTGAAGCAGATAATGGACGAGGCGGAGCCGGTGTAGGCTGCCGGGTTTCAGCTTGCGCAACCCGCACCTTCGACGTGCTGGGCCGGTTGGTCGGCCTTACCGACACCAGCGGCTCGGCCTGGACCTACACCTACGACATGCTCGGCAACCGGCTGTCGGCATCGGATCCCGATCTCGGCACCTGGACCTACACCTACGATGGCGCCAACCGTCTGGTCAGCCAGACCGATGCCAGGGGCACGGTCACCAATCTCAGCTACGACCAGGTGGACCGGCCGACGCTGAACACGGCAACCGCTTCTGGCGGCACCCCCGTTGTGCTGACCCAGAACGCTTACGACCAGGCGGCTCCAAGCTATTGGTACAATATCGGCCAGCTCACCACCTCGACCAATGCGGCGGCGACGCACAGCTACAATTATGACGGGCTTGGCAAGCTTGGCCGGCATGACACGACCATTGCCGGCCTGACGCACATCACGGTCGATATCCACGACAGGTCCGGCCAGACCATCCTGAAGAATTACCAACCGGGCGACCTGTGGTTCGGCACCTGGACCAACCCCTTGCAATACACCGCCGGCAACAAGCTCTACTCGGCACCCGGCTTCACCACCTCGACCATCTACGAGGCCGATGGCCAGACCAAGGAGATCACCTACGCCAACGGCGTGAAGACAAGCTTCACTTATTCGCCGACACGCCGCTGGGTGACGCGCATCACCACCTCGAAGGGTGCGACCGTTCTCCTCGATGAGCAATATGCGCGTGACAACCTTGGCCGCATCACCGGCACAACGGGGCTGACCGCCTCCGACAGCTGGACCTATGTCTATGACAATGCCGACCGGCTAACCTCAAGCACCAATCGGGGCAACACCGGCTTGAGCGAAAGCTTCGTCTATGCCGCCAACGACAACATGCTCTCACGCACCCGCGTCGCCGGCAGCTGTGTCTACCCCTCGGCGAGCGCGGCTCGTCCGCATGCACCAATCTCTGTCGGCGCCAATGCGATGGCCTATGATGCCAATGGCAACCTCACCTCGGACGGCAGCCGCACGCTCGCCTGGGACGAGGCCAACCGGCTGAAGACAGTCAGCCTTGCCTCCAACACCGTCAATCTTGCCTACGGCCCTGACGGCGCCCGCGCCAAGAAAACATCGAGCTTTGCCACGACGCTCTATCCCGACGCCGATGTCGAGATCAATCCGGCGACGCCGGGCGCGGAGATCTACACGCGCTACCCCCATCCCGACATCAAGGTGGTCGGCACGACCAAATACTTCCTGCACCGCGAGCATCTGGCCTCGGTGCGCCTGGTCACCGACATGTCGGGAGCCGTGGTGGAAGGCAACAGCTACGCCACCTATGGCGAGAGCCTCAACACCGGCTTCCAGACGCAAAAGTCCTATATCGGCGAGCGCTTCGACGCCGAGACGGGGCTGCTCTATCTCAATGCCAGGTATATGGACCCGGTGCTGGGGCGGTTTATTTCGCCGGATGATTGGGATCCGACGCTACCGGGTGCTGGGACCAACCGGTATGCCTATGCGCAGAACGATCCTACCAACAAGAGTGACGCGAATGGTCATCTTGTGGGTGTAGACGACGGAATAGCGGCAACGATTGTTGGCGGGCTTATGTTGGCGGAAGCATATCGTGAATGCAGTTCCTGTCATCAAGCTTTGGCTAAAGCGTTGGCCTCGCCTCCTTCGTTAAGCCTTGCGAACTTGGCTAAGATGACCGTATTTGGTCTCCCAATGGCGATGCTAACGGGGGAGGAAGCCAAACCATCCCCTAGTGAAGCAAGACGTGGCCCGGACGTGTCAATTCACGGTGTTGGGCAAAGCGACTGGGGCAACAAAGGCGCCCATGTAAGTGTGGACGGAATAAGGGGGAACAAAGGCCCTATTGAGATCGGGATTACAGTTGGCCCAAACGGCAGTTGGCAACTCGATGGCGCCCGAGCCAAAGACCGCAACAACCCCAACATAGATAAAGCAAAGAATGCTGTCGATGGTTGGCTCAAAGATCGCGACAACCTTTCTAAGCTTGGCGAAAAGGCCAGAAAAACGGCAGACTCCTTGAGGGGTGATCCGAAGGTTAGGGGAGCAAGAATTGATGACATAGAAGCCGTTGCCGACAAAGCAGAGCATGACGCGGCAGCAGCTGGGCAGGGCGATAACAACGGTGGTAACGGCGATCATGGCGGCAACCAGAATAATGACCAACAGCAATAAACTTTTTACTCAACTAAAAGAATCAACATTTTGGAAATTACTTAGAGGAGAGGTTGTATATAACCTTGACGGGCTATCTACGCCTCAAACTATAAACGAAAGTCTTGGACCGGACCCTTTCTGGAATGAGATGGAGAGCCTGATGTGCTTCGATGATGTCGAAGTAGGGCTCGATGAGACGAAAGACCGATCCTCCGCGCGTTACTTTGGTTTATATCCTGGAAAGACAGATAATAAGAAAATAAAGATGCCAGGAAAAGAAGAAATAAGATCAGATAATTTGAGAATGGAAACTGTTTTGTGGTACCTCATAGATCAATCTGTTCCATTCTTTTATGACAAAACCTTTGACAGCGAATCCGACCGTGGAATTCGATTCCATGATGGCGGCACCGCTCACTTCTACAAAAAAAACGAGGCATTCTACTTAGGATCCGTTTTTTTGAAAAAGATATAATGAATTCGAATTACGGTGACAGTGCACTTTTTACCCTGTTCGCTTGGCTATCGCCGCGTTTAGATTAACCGCATGGCCCGCCTTGCCCGCATCGTCGTTCCCGATTTGCCGCACCACGTCACGCAACGCGGCAACGGGCGGGCCAAAGTATTCTTCACGCCCGAGGACTATGCGCTCTACAAGACCCTGCTGGTCGAGCATTGCCGTGCTGCCAATGTCGGCATCTGGGCATGGTGCCTGATGCCGAACCATGTGCATTTGATCCTGACGCCTGCCGATCCGAACGGAATTGCGGCGACAGTGCATTTATTGCCAGACCGTCTTGACCACTCGAGCTGCTAAAGCCACGCCACCTCTGTAGTCCAAAGCAGTGCCGGACGAGACCAATCTGCTCTGCTGGAGCGCAAGCGTCCCCATCGATATCCCGATCGCTGACGCTCCCACCCTACCCCAGCAGCCTGTCCCCCTCCCCCCACCTACCCTGTGGATAGACCCCAAACACCGCCATCATTCCCGACATCGGCCTGCAAGAAGCCCTAGACTGAAGCCCTTGGGGAATCGGGTGGATGTCGAGCAAGCCGAGTCATTGCGTCGTGTTGTTCACGCTGCTGGCTGTTGCCGGCTGCACCTCCGCGCCGGGCAAGGACTTCTTCACCGAGACCATCGACAGCCTGCACGCCAAGAACTCGCCGCTGCGGGCGGGCTATAGCGGGCCTGCCGCCGTCACTTCGGCGTCGAGCGCGGCACAGCGCTTCAACGGCGCGCAATATCAGGGCACTGGCCAGTTCGTCTCGTCGGGCGCGCCAGTCACCAAGGTGACGAGCGACGGTTCCGGCAAGTTCGAGCTCAACCTGGTCAACGCGCCGATCGCCGACGCGGCCAAGGCGGTGCTGGGCGACGCGCTGCACCTCAACTACATCGTCGACCCGCGCGTGCAGGGCACGGTCACGCTGCAGACCTCGCAGCCGGTGTCGCAGGATGCGCTGGTCGATATCCTGCAATCGGCGCTGGCGGTGAATGCCGCCGGCATCACCAGCCGCAGCGGCACCTACCAGATCGTGCCGCTGTCGGAGATCATGGCCTCGACGCCACCAGTCAGCGTGCCGTCGACCTCGCCGTCCGGCCCCGGCGTCAAGGTGCAGGTCCTGCAGCTGCAATTCATCGCCGCCGACGAGATGAAGACCATTCTGGAGCCGATCACCCGCCAGGGCTCGGTGCTGCGTGTCGATTCCACCCGCAACATCATCACCGTCGCCGGCAGCGACAGCGACCTCAATGCCATCCGGGAAGCGGTTTCGGTGTTCGATGTCGACTGGATGCGCGGCATGTCGGTGGCGCTGCACCCCTTGAAGACCTCCAAGCCGGAAGCGGTCGCCGCCGAACTCGATTCGATCTTCGGCACCAAGGACGGCCCGGGCGCCAAGCTCATCCAGTTCATCCCCAACGACCGGCTGAATTCGGTGCTGGTGATCACCTCGCGCCCGGCCTATCTGGCGCGCGCGGCGACCTGGATCAACAAGCTCGACAGGCTGGCCGAGACCAATGAAAGCCAGCTCTTCGTCTACCAGATCCAGAACCGGCCGGCCAAGGAACTGGCATCGGTGCTGAGCTCGGTGCTCGGCACCACGGTGAAGACCGAAGGCCAATCGGGCGGCTCGAACGTGTCGCCCGACCAGACGCCGATCGCCATGCAGTCGGACGGCGTCACGCCGGCGCCGCTGACCGGACCCTCGCCCTCGCTGCCTCAGCAAGACAATGACGCGCCCGCCCATGCCACTGTCGTCGCCGATGTCGAGAACAATGCGCTGCTGATCCAGACCACGGCGCGCGACTACCAGCGCATCGAGCAGATCCTGACCAAGGTCGACGTGCTGCCGACGCAAGTCATGCTGGAGGCGGTGATCGCCGAGGTCACGCTCAACGACGACCTGAAATACGGCCTGCGCTGGTTCTTCGAGAATGGCGGCACCAAGGTCTCCGTGACCGACGTCGCCAAGGCCGCCGCGGCGGCCACCCTGCCCGGCTTCAACTGGAGCTATGCAACCGACAACATCCAGGTGACGCTCAGCGCGCTTTCCAAGATCACCGACGTCAACGTCATTTCGGCGCCGACCATCATGGCGCTCAACAACCAGAAGGCGATCTTGCAGGTCGGCGACCAGGTGCCGATCCTGACCCAGCAATCGCAGGACACCGGCAACGGCAGCGCGCCGATCATCAACTCGGTCCAGATGAAGGATACCGGCGTCATCCTGACGGTGACGCCGCGCATCAACAATGCCGGCAGGGTCATGCTCGACATCCAGCAGGAGGTCAGCAACGTCACCAAGACAGACAGTTCCGATATCGACTCGCCAACCATCCAGCAGCGCAAGATCCAGACGCGCGTGCTGGTCAATGACGGCGAGAGCCTGGCACTGGGCGGCCTCATCCAGCAGAACAACAGCGTCGACCGCAGCCAGGTGCCGATCCTCGGCGACATCCCGATTTTCGGCAACGCGTTCAAGCAAAAGGACGACACCATCAGGCGGACCGAATTGATCATCTTCATCCGGCCGCATGTCGTGCGTGATATCAACGAGGCCCGCGAGGTGACCGACGAATTCCGCGGCAAGATCAGCCTGCAGACGCCGATCCAGAAGCGGCGAGGCGGCACCAAGCTGCAGCAGGATCTGAAGAGGCTGGCGTATTGACGATGGCCACGCACCCTTCTCTCGTGCTTGCCGCCACGATCGCCCTGGCGGTCGTTCTCGCCGCCATTTCGATTACCGATTTCCGCCGGCAGATCATACCGGACGGGCTCAACCTGGCGCTGGCCGGCATCGGCCTTTCCTACCAGCTGGCGGCGGATGCCGAGAGGGTGCCGGTGCAGATCCTCTTCGCCGCAGCGACTTTCGCCGCTGCCTGGCTGCTGCGGCGTGGCCATTTCCTCATGACGGGCCGCATCGGCCTCGGCCTCGGCGACGTCAAGATGCTGGCGGCCGCTTCATGCTGGATCAGCCCGCTGCTCCTGCCGGTGCTGCTGTTCATCGCCAGCGCCAGCGCTTTGCTGTTCGTCGGCGGCCAGGTGGTCGCGACAGGGCCGGCGGCAGCGCGAGCCCGCGTCGCCTTCGGTCCGTTCATCGCCATCGGCCTCGGCGCAAGCTGGGCGCTGGAGCAATTTGCAGGTCTAGACATGGGACTGCTCTGATGATGCGCTTTCTTCAACCCTCCGAAAAGCTTCAATCCTCCGAAAAAATGGGCCGCGCTCGCGACGATCGCGAAAGCGGCTTCACCCTGGTCGAGCTTCTGGTCGTGCTCGCCATCATCGCGCTGATCGCCACGCTGGCGGCACCACAGGTGCTGCGCTATCTCGGCGCGGCCAGGACCAATGCGGCCAAGGCGCAGATCCGCAACATCGAAAGCGCGCTCGAACTCTACTATGTCGACAATGCGAAATACCCGACCTCTGAAGAAGGACTCAACGCCTTGGTCGCGCAGCCGGCCGGTGAAACGCGCTGGAACGGGCCTTATCTCAAGGGAAGCACCGGCCTTAAGGATCCATGGGGCAGGCCCTACTCCTACGAAGTGAAGGCCGATGCCAGCGGCGTGGTCATCCGCAGCCTTGGCAAGGATGGCAAGCCCGACGGAACCGGCGAGGACCAGGACGTCACCAACTGACGGCGGGTGGTGAGAGCGCGCTCAATTCGTGCGAGGGGGGCCGGCCAGATCGAGGCGGGCAAACCCTCGCGATGAATAGGCCGCGCCATCGCGCACCACCGAAAGGGTGAAGCGCACGGCGGCGGGCAGTTGTCGCGGGGCATTCCAGCCCGGCAGCCACGATGGGGGCGCCAACGCGTTGTCGAGATATTCGAATTTCATGGCACTCACGCCGCCGATCAGCCGCACCGGTTCGCTCGACACCGCCGCGCCGGGTTTGCTGCCGCGCCGCGTTTTCTGGACGATGGCCAGCGCCGCCCCCGTCTGGCCTCCGTCGGCAACCGACACGCTGATCTCGCGCAAAGCCGAGGATTTGAAACCGATCGCCTGAACGGCATTGAACTCGATCCGGGCACCATCGCCGCTGAGATAGAGCACCTGGTCCGGCGACGATTTCGACAAGGGCAAAGGCTCGGCATGGCTTATCGCCGTCTCGAGAAACCGCGATGCGGCGTCAACCTCCATCTGGAACTCGGTCGCCTTTTCGATGCGCATCATCGTTCGCGCCTGGCCGAGAAAGACCATCATCAGCGATGTGATGACGCCGATCAGCGCCAACCCCACCAACACATCGATGAGCGCAAAACCCGCCACCGGAGCCGAGGGTTGCGGATGCGCATTGACGCCTGATGAAGCGGCGCCTGCAAGATTGCGGCGAACGGAGCGGGCCTTCGTCCCAGTGCGGGAGAACGGCCAACTCATGGCGCGGCCGGGCCTTGCGCGGGCACAAAGGTCAGAAACGGCGCGCTTGGAAACGCGCCGCCCGGCTTCTCGATGAGAACAGCGGTCACCTTCGCTTTCGCGACGTCTATCGTGCGGGTCTTCAGGGTCCAGCCGGGTTGCGCCGCGGTTTGTGCCCGGGCCTCGTAGTCGGCCAGCATCATGCGAACCGTTCTGGCCGCTTCGACCTGGCGCTTGGCCGCGGCAATGCTGCGGCTGGCCAGCACGATCGACTGGCTGGCGATGCCCAGCACCAGCGCCAGGATCGTCATGGCGACGATCATCTCCAGGATCGAGAATCCGTCTTCGGATGAGGATCGGGGCGATGGCCCGGTCACAGCAGGGTTCGCCATGTCGGAAGCCCTGTCAGCCAGTTGACCCCGATGCGCGCGGTCCGGCCTTTTTGCTCCAGCGTGATGTCCATGCCGGAAGCGCGGCCGTCGGGAAGGAAGGTCAACACCGTCTGCCGGTCGGCGACGACAGTCTCCCGGCCGGTGATGACGGTCATTTTAACATCGTCCGGCAAGGCCAGACTGTCTCGTTCGCCGAAACGGATGAGACGGCTACCCAGATCGACAAGGACCTGCCGCGGCCGCGCGGTGGCGATCGCCGAGGTGCGCGACAGGCGCAACCGCATGGTGATCTCGCCGGCCACCGTTTCCAGGCTCTTGGTGCGATAGTGGCTGACCAGCCCCGGTGCGGCGATGGCCGCGACAAGCGCCATGATCGCCAGCACGACCAGCATCTCGACCAGGGTGAACCCTGCCGTCGCGTGTGCCTGCGTTTCGGCTGCGGGAGCGGCGGTCATTGCAGCGCCAGATCGTTGATGGAGAGGATCGTCGTCATCACCGAAATGACCAGGCTGCCGACGAGAAAGCCGAGTGAGATCGTCAGCGCCGGCGTCAACAGCTTCAGCACGGTGTCGATCCGTCGCGTCAGCGTCAGCTGAAGCATTTTCGCGGCGCGATCCAGCACCACCGGAAGCGCATTGGCCTCTTCGCCAAGGGAGACCAGCGACATGGTCGCGTGATCGAAAATACCCGCCTTGACGATCGCGCCGTGCAGGCGGGCGCCATTGGCGACATTGTCCTCGATCGATGCAAAGCTTGCCGCCAGCGAACTCTGCCTGGAAACATTGGCCGCAAGGCCAAGCGCCTCGGTCATCGCCACGCCATTGCCGAGCAGCAGCGCAAGCGTTTCGAGATAACGCGCGATCACCGCGTCCCTGACCAGCGCGCCGATCAGCGGGATCCGCAGCAGCCAGTGCGAAAGCCGTCTTCTGGCGCCGGCGGAACGGGACAGCAGGAGATAGCAAAGCAGGCCGAGCACCGCCGCCAGCGGGAAAACGAAGGGGTAGTCGCGGAACACCGTGCCGAAGGCGGAAAGCATGGTCATGGTGAACGGCTTGGGGGCGGATGAGCCCTCGAAGATCGGCTCCAGCGCCGGCACCAGGACCGTTGCCAGAATGACGAGCGCCCCGCTCATGACCAGGAGCAGGAAGGCCGGATAGGCCAGCGCCTCGATGATCGCGGCGCGGCGCTTGGCCGTCGCCTCGAACGTGTCCGCCAGCCGCTGGCAGATAAAGGCCATCTTGCCGCTGCGCTCGCCGCTGGCAAGCAAGGCGGCAACGTCCGGCGTGATGCCCGGCAGTGCGGCAAAGGCTTCGGCGATCGGCCGGCCGCCGGTCGTCAGGTCGAGCACCGATTGCAGTTGCTGGCGCCGCTGCCGGTTGGCTTCGCCCGAAATGACCGCGCCCAGGGCGCGGTCGACCGTGAAGCCGGCGTTCAGGAGAACCGAAAGCTCGGAGAACAAGCGGCTGAGGTCGACCCTGCGGGTCAGCGTCAGCGCGCTGCGGCCCGGCAGGCGAAGCTGCGGCCTTTCGCTGTTCACGGGTGCAAGATGATAGGACCGGCGACCCTGCTGCGCCAGTTTTCGGGCGGCGTCCTGTTTGGTCGACGCATCGAGAACGCCGGCCTCCGTCGAGCCGTCGGCCAGGTAGGCGCGATAGGCGAAAGCCGGCATCAGTCACCTCCCGCGAGATCGATGACACGGCGGACCTCGTCCATCGTGGTGACCTGCGATCGGGCAAGCGCGGTTGCGTGGACCGACATCGGCACGAGATCGTCCTCGGCGGCAATGCGGCCGATCTCCATTTCGCCGGCGCCCTGGTCGATGAGTTCGGCGATCCGCGGCGACACTTGCAGCATTTCATAGGTCACCGTGCGCCCGCTGTAGCCGGAGCCGTTGCAGGTGCGGCAGGCCGGACCGGTCTGCTCGGCACCCCGGCAGGTCGGGCAGATGCGGCGCAACAGCCGCTGCGCGATGACGCCGCGGATCGTCGCACCGAGCAGATAGCCATCGATGCCCATGTCGCGCAGGCGCGTCAGCGCGCCTGCGGCACTGTTGGTATGCAGTGTCGAGAACACGAGATGGCCGGTCAAAGCCGCCTGGACCGCGACCTGCGCCGTCTCGCGGTCACGGATTTCCCCGAGCAGGATGATGTCGGGATCCTGGCGCAGGATCGAGCGCAAGGCAGCGGCGAAGTCGAGGTCGATCGCAGGATTGACCTGCAGCTGAGTGATGCCGGCCATGCGGTACTCGACCGGATCCTCGACGGTGAAAATCTTGACGTCCGGCCGCGAACGTTCGGCCAGGATCGAATAGAGCGTCGTCGTCTTGCCACTACCGGTCGGCCCGGTGATCAGCACGATGCCATTGGCCGCTTGCGACATGGAGCGGATCTTCGCCTGCGCAGCACCGTCAAAGCCAAGCTTCTCCAGCTTCAGTTCGACGCCGGCGCGATCGAGAATGCGCAGCACGATGGCTTCGCCGTGGATGGACGGAATGACCGAGACGCGCAGGTCGACGTCACGGCCGCGCACGGCAATGCGCATGCGGCCGTCCTGCGGCAGGCGCCGTTCGGCAATGTTGAGCCGCGACAGGATCTTGATGCGGGTCGAGATGCCGGACAGCATCGCGATCGACGCGGTGTCGACGGTGGACAGCATGCCATCATGCCTGAAGCGGATGCGGACATGGTCCTCGAGCGGCTCGATGTGAATGTCGGTGGCTCTCGCGTCGACCGCCTTGTGGATGGTCTCGGCGACGAAGCGCACGATCGGCGCCTCACGGGCGAAATCCTTCAAGCGCTCGAGATCGTCAGGGCCGAAATCCAGGATTTCACCATTGCCGCCGCCATTCGAAACGGCGGCCAGCGCCGATTGCTCGATGCGGTCGATGCATTCGGCGATCATGCGCCTTGGCAAGATGCGCAGCGCCAGGGTCCGCTCATAGTGAAAGGCCAATGCATCGATGGTGGCCGAGGAGAAAGGATCGGCCACGGCGACGACCAGCCGTTCGGCGTCCATCTGCAGCGGCAGGATGGCGTTTTCCCTGAGATAGGCCAACGGCACGCTTGCCAGCATTTCGGGACTGACCTGTTCGGGGATCTCGACCGGCATCGGCGCTTCGAGGTAGCGGCTGAGGCTGCTGGCTAGCTCCTGCTCGCCGATCAGCCCAAGTTCCGTCATCACCGTATCGAACGGGTGTCCCGATGTTCGCGATGCTCCCAAGGCGCGTTGGGCGGCATGCGCGCTCAGCACTTTCTCGCCCTCGAGAAAGGCGAGAAACGCCTCGATCCCCTTCGTCTGGGCGGAAGCGTTCATGAGCTCCATCCCTTCAGGATCTGCGCCGCCTCGGTGCCGAAAAGCACCTCGCAGCCCGCGGCGCTGCCGGCGACTGGCGGCAATGCGCCGCCTTCGATGGCCGGGCTCCGGGCGACGCGGGAGAATGCCGCGCCCGTCCGAGATTTCTCGATGATGAACCCGGCTTCGCCAGTAATCGCGGAGCCGTCCCGCCTCACCACCACGTCGACCGTGTAGGCAGATGCATCGGCCTCCGCCTGCACGACCGAAGCGCTGGAGCCGCTTGCAAGGGCTGCGCGAAGCCGGCTTGGCGCGCGGTCGGCGCTGATCGTACCACGCTTCGAGTTGACGGTGAAAACGCCATTCAGGATATGCAGCGGTATCGACGACAGCGCTGAAAACTCCTGCAGTTCGGACACGGATTCGAACGGCGCCTGCTTGTCCTCGGCCGGCCCGACGGCGCTTCTCGACCGCGGCAGGTCGGCGAACAGCTTGGCGTTGTCGCGAAACCGGATCGCGGCCTTGGCCAGTTCGGCCGATGTCTGCTGCTCGAAGCCGAACGCCGCAAAGCCAATCTCCAGCAGGCGGTCATCCGCGGCGTTGAGATCGATCAGTCCGCCATGATCCTGGACGCGCACGGTGAAGCTATATTCTCCCGACCGGCATGATGTCGGTGTGGAATCCAGCGGAAACTTTTGCCCGCCGGCGCCGCCGGTCAATGTGCTCGCGACCACATTGCCTAGGCCTTCGGCCAGCAGCGCGAGGCGCTCCTGTTCGACCTCGCTGTTGGCGATCATCAACCGTGTCTTGGCCGTCACGGCAAAGGGGACGACGATCGCCGAGACGATCAGCATGAAGATCAGCACGGCAACCAGCGAAAAGCCGCCGCGGGCGCTTTCATCCCGCGAGTTGGTGCCCGCGCTGTCATGGGGGGCGCGGGCGCTCATAGTTGCGGTTCGCTCGGGGGTGGCGGCGCATTCACGGGTGCCGGGACATTCTTCCATGGCGGATAAAGCGGGATGCGCGCCAGCTTGCCATCCCGCTCCAGCACGGCCTGATCCTTGTCGATCGCCGACACCCTCCAGCCGTCGACGGTGTCGCCACTGCCATACCAGACCGCGGCTTCGCTGCCGGCGACACGCAGCAGCGCCTTCGCCCCGCCGCCGTGAATGCTGATGCCCAGCAGCGATGGGGCAACCGCCGGTGGGGCTTCGGGTGGCGGCGGCGCCGGCGCCGGCTCGACCGGGGCAACAGCAACCTCGACCGGCGGCGGCGCAACCGGCGGGGGCACGAATTTCCGGCGTGTCGGCGTGAACAGCGGACGCTGGAACGTCTCGCTGAAGTCGCCGGCTTCGGGAAATTGCAGCGATCCCGCGACTGAGACCGGGCCGCCATCATGCCCCTTGCCGGAAGCGACGGGCGTGATGTCGACAGGCGTATCGTAGAGCGCGACATTGACGAAAGCGATGGCCGCGATCACAGCCGCAATCGCCAGGCCCGCGAACTTCCCGGTCATGGCTTGACCCCGGCGGGCGCCATCGGTGTTTGCAGCGGCCCGTAAAACAGGATCTCGGCGAAAATCTCGGGATCGCCGGTCCGCCCTGCCGCCGGCCCAACATCGGTTGTGCGCAAGGTGGCCTCGCGGATGAACAGCACCGGCAGCGACGTCTCGATGGCGAGAATGGCGTTGTGGATGCCTTCCAGCGGCCCCGAAAGATTGGCCCGCAGCCCGATGAAATCGACGCCGGCTTCGCTGAGCACCGGTGCATTGCCGGCAGACAGCACGCTGACCCCATTGGCGGCGGCGATCGCGTTCAGCCGGGTCTGCAGCCCGCCGCGGATGATCGCCTCGCTGCCGCCGGTGAGAAATTCGGGATTGGCCGCCGCTTCCGGACTGGCGGCGCTTTCGAGGCGCTTTGCCAGGGCGGCCACGCTCTGCAGCTGGCCGAGAAGCTCGCGCTTTTCCGCGATCCCGGCCTGCGCGGAGGCGACGCTGTCGAACGCCGCGAACACCACCCAGGCAAGCACGCAGGCCGTGACCGCGGCGATCGCCAGCGCGATCAGGCGGCGGATCGTCGGCCTCGTGTTGAGGATGGCGGAGAGCATCGTCAGAGCGCCCCGATCTTGGCCGAAATGGTGAAGTGCTCGCCATCCTGACCGGGAACCTTGACCACCGGCGAGGCGAATTCAGGCGCCGAAAACAGTGGCGAGGCGTCGATCGGCTGGATCAGTTCGGCGGCCGAGGTGGAAAAGCCTGAAATGGTCAGGTCGTCGCCCTTGGCCGAGAGATCGGTAAGCCAGGCCGTGTCGGGCAGCAGATGCGTAAGCTCGGCCCAGACGCGCACCAGCGACGCCGTCGTCTTCTTTTCCTGGCGGATCTTTTCGATCCGCTCGATGCCGGCCTGGCGCTTCTGCAGCGAGGCGCGCGCCGCCTTGGCCAGCACCTGCGCATCGGCGATCTGCGTATCCAGTTCGGCCTCGGCCTGCCAGGCGCGCCAATGCGCGTGCGCGAAGGTCACCAGCACGGCCCCGGCCAGCACAGAAAGGGCCGCAATCCAGGCGGTCCTGGCACGCCGGTCACGCGCTGTCGGCGGCCAGATGGCGGCGAGGCTCAGCGGATCGGCGCGCAGCGCGTTTTCGGGCTGCGACAGCGATAGGCAGCGAACCGACCCGCCGGCCCGGCGGACCGCGTCCAGCACGGCGGCAAGCGTCTTGGCCTTGACGACATGGTAGGCGCTGTCCTGTTCCGCCGTCGCGGCGAAGACGACATGCACCTGCGCCGGGTCGATCGGCGTCGCGGCCATAAGGTCGAGTTCGGCCATGTCGCGCGCCTGCCGAACCGGCAGCCGCCGCGCCGCCAGATGGCGGGTCAGGAACAGGCCTGGCTGGACCCTGATATCGAAGCTCGGCCGCGCGCGCCGAGACCCGCCTTGGAGCAGTGCCAGGATCTCGTCGGAGGAAGCCGTCAGCGCCAGAGGGATCGACTGGAACTCCGGCGCCTTGGCCTCGCGCACGCGAATGCCGTCATCCGCCAGGCTGACGATCCAGTCGGCGTTGGACGCTTGCTCTTTCCCGGGAACAACCCGCGTCCAGACCCCTCGCAGCTCATCGAGCCACCAGTCGAAAAAATCCAGAAATTGCGCGTTGAGTGTCGCCACAATCAACCACCCGCCGCCCCGGCTGATTCTCAACCGAGGTTCAGGCTGAGACTACTACAGATGCTGGTGCGATGCGGATATTTGCGAAGGCGCGGGAGAGGGATTAGCCACAGCTTTTGTTGGAGCGCCAAGAGATAGCGAGAGCTATGTGTCTTCCATCGGAATGGCAGGCCTACAATCTCGAACAACCCGAAGCCGGCAAGCCACCGGCGCGAACCAGGGTCAATTTTCACTTCGCCGACAGCGCACCGCTTCCAGGCTGCGGGACCACCCGGCTGGCCTTCGGCCATTCAGTCAGAGCGAGTCGTAAACGGCGTCGATCAACATCTTGCGGCGTGGGTCCATGTCGTCAAAACCCAGCATGCGGTTGGTGACATAGCCGAAACCGACGCCGGCACCGGGATCGGCAAAGCCGATGGCGCCGCCCCAGCCGGTGTGGCCGAACGTTTGCGGCGATGCACGGCCGGCATAGACCGGATCTTCCATCTGATAACCGGCGGCGAAGGCAGTGGGGGCGGCGAAGCTTTCATCCATGCCGCGAACACGCTGACGCGCCGCCGCTTCGATTGCCGCGCGGCCGATCAGTGGATGGCCCCCCAGACGCCACCGGCTGCCATCATGCCGTAAATACGCGCCAATGCGTGCGCCGTCGACTGGCCATTGCCGCCCGGCACCTCGGCGGCGCGCCAGACGCGGTCGTTGGGGGCCAATGCACGGGGCGCCGGATTGTCGCCTGCGTGGGGAAATGGCGAGGCGCGGACAAATTCGACCCAGTCCGAAGCCCCCGGGCCTTCGATCATCTCGGCGACCCTGGATTCCTCGCGGTCCGGCAGACCGACATGAAAATCGGCACCGAGCGGGCCTGCTATCTCTTGCGCGATGAAGCGGCCGATGCTTCGCCCGTCGACGCGTCGCAAAACTTCGCCAGCAAGGTGGCCATAGGTAAGCGCGTGATAGATGCAGCGGCTGCCGGGCTCCCATAGGGGCGGCATGGCGGCGAGCGCGTCGACAAAGGGCGTCCACGCGAACATGCCCGCTTCGTCCATCGGCACGGCAAGACCATTCAGCCCGGCCTGGTGCGACATCACCTGGTCAAGCGTGATGCGCTCCTTCCCGCCGGCCGCGAATTCCGGCCAGTAGCGGGCAATGGGTGCGGCATAGTCCAGTCTGCCGCGCTCCACCAACATTGCGATCGCCAGCGCGACGACGCCCTTGGTGGAGGACCAGACATTGATCAGCGTGTCCTGCCGCCACGGACGGGTTCGCGCGGCATCCGCATGACCGCCCCACAGGTCAACAACGGTCTTGCCGTGGACCACGACGGATACGCCTCCGCCATGTTCCAGCCCTTGGGCGAAACACTCGGCGAATGCCGCGCGCACGGCGCCAAAGCGCGGATCGCAGATACCATCCATGTTCATGCGTGAACTCTCACCAGGCTGATATGACGGGATGCCGCCGTTGACCATTCTGGCTCGGCGGGAACCCGCCAGTCCAGCGAATTGCCGACACTCAAGATCGTCGCCCACATGATGCGACCCGAAAATCATGGCAACCAGGGCAATCGACGGGCCGGCTCAGGCCTACTGCTTCACCGAGGTGGAGGTGCCCCAGGTATCCGACAGCACGTAGCCTTGGGGATAGGGATCGGTCGGATCGAGATAGTAGCTGTGCTCGCCGGTGATCCAGGCCCGGCCGGTGATCTCCGGAACGATCGCCTTGCGCCCGGCGATTTCCGCCAGCTCCACGATCCTGCCGGTGAAGCGCGAGCCGATGATCGATTCATGGATCAGCACGTCGCCAACGCCCATCAAGCCGCGCGCCTGCAGCACGGCCATGCGGGCCGATGTGCCCGTTCCGGTAGGGCTGCGGTCGGAGCGGCCCGGCGAGACGATGCAGGTGTTGCGCGTGACATTGCCCGGCCCCTGGAACGGCATGGCGAACTGGACGATCGACACGCCGCGCACATGATCGAATTGCGGATGGACGACATCGAGCTGCTCGCGCGCGGCCCGCCTTATCTTCTCGCCGGCCACCGCCAGTTCGCGCGCCTCGTCGGGCGCGACCGAGAAGCCAAGCGCCTTGGCATCGACGATGGCGTAGAACATGCCGCCATAGGCGATGTCGACGGTGAGCGTTCCGAGCCCTTCAACCTCGATGTTGGCATCCAGGCGGTCAACAAAGGCCGGCGCGTTGCGCAAGGTGATCGAGACGCATTTGCCGTCGCGGCATTGGGCGCGCACCTCGATGACGCCACCCGGCATGTCGAGCTTGAAGCGCGTCTCGGGCTCCTGCATCGGCACCATGCCGGTCTCCAGCAGCACCGTGGCGACGCAGATCGTGTTGGAACCGGACATCGGCGGATATTCCGTCGGCTCCATGATGATGGCGCCGGCGGCGCAATCCTCGCGCGTCGATGGAACGAGCAGGTTGACGTGGCGCGCGACGCTGCCGCGCGGCTCGCAGATCAGCATGCGCCTGATATGGTCGTGATCGCGCTCCATCGTGATCATCTTGTCCATCATCGTGCGGCCAGCCGGCGGCAGAACACCGCCGATGATGACGTCGCCGACTTCACCTTCGGCATGGCAGCCGACGACACGAATGCTGGTTTTGCTGCGCATTGCTGTTCCTGCGTTTGTCCCTGCCGGCCACGACTATTTTGCTTGGCAAGCCGTGCCGCTTCGGGACAAACTGATCAATCCGCGTGCAAGCCTCAAGGAGAATCCGAAATGACCTCTAATGTTTTTTCCGGCTGCATGCCGGCGTTGATGACCCCGTGCACGCAGGACCGCCAGCCCGACTTCGACGCGCTGGTGCGCAAGGGACGCGCGCTGATCGCGGCCGGCATGTCGGCCGTCGTCTATTGCGGCTCGATGGGAGACTGGCCGCTCCTGACCGACGAGCAGCGCATGGAAGGCGTCGAGCGCCTGGTGAAGGCCGGCGTGCCGGTGATCGTCGGCACCGGCGCGGTCAACACCGCCAAGGCCGTGGCGCACGCGGCGCACGCCCAGAAGGTCGGCGCCCGGGGCCTGATGGTGATCCCGCGTGTTTTGTCGCGCGGGCCTTCGGTGACGGCGCAGCGCCATCACTTCAAGGCAATTCTTGCCGCCGCGCCTGATCTGCCGGCGGTCATCTACAACAGCCCCTATTACGGCTTTGCCACACGTGCGGACCTGTTCTTCGCCCTTCGCGCCGAACATCCGAACCTCGTCGGCTTCAAGGAGTTCGGCGGCCCGTCGGATCTGCGCTACGCGGCGGAAAATATCACCAGCCGCGACGATGAGGTCGCGCTGATGATCGGCGTCGACACCGCCGTCTTCCACGGTTTCGTCAATTGCGGCGCGTCCGGCGCCATCACCGGCATCGGCAACGTCCTGCCGAAGGAGGTGCTGCACCTTGTGGGCTTGAGCCAGGCGGCGGCCAAGGGCGACGCCGAGGCCCGCCAGCGCGCGCTGGAACTGGACGCCGCGCTCGCCGTGCTGTCCTCCTTCGACGAAGGCCCCGACCTGGTGCTCTATTTCAAGCACATGATGGTGCTGAAGGGTAATCCCGAGTACCTGCTGCACTTCAATGAGACGGATGCCCTCACCGACAGCCAGCGCGGCTATGCCGAGGCGCAGCTCAAATTGTTCGACAGCTGGTATGCCCAGTGGTCGAGGCAACCCGGCGTGATCGCAAGGTCCGCAGCCTGACCCGGCAGGCGCGACAGGCGGCCATAGTACGGCCGCCTTTGCATTGCGGGGCTGAGCAGCCGCTGTCTGACTTAGTGCCTGACCATCCCGGCGTCGACATTCAGCGTCTGGCCGGTGATCCAGCGCGCATCGTCGGAGGCCAGGAACGAAACCACGTCGGCGATATGTTCCGGCTGCCCCTTGCCCTTCATCGCCTGCAGCATTTCGACAAAGCCGAACGCCTCGTTGTGCGGGCTCGCCTTGACGCCGTCGCTCTCGATCAGGCCAGGCGTCACCGCGTTCGCCGTGATGTTGTATTTGCCGAGTTCGGTGGCGAGCGCCCGGGTGAAGCCGATGACGCCGCCCTTGGCCGCGACATAGGCCGCCATGTTCGGCGTGCCGGCAAAGAAGGTGTTGGAGGCGATGCTGATCACCCGCCCGGCCTTGCCAGCCGCGCGCATCTGGTCCGTACCCGCGCGGGTGACGATGAAGGTCCCTGTCAGATTGACGTCGATGATCTTGCGCCAATGGTCGAGATCGACGTCGTCCCAGGCGACGAACGGCACGATGCTGGCATTGTTGACCAGGATATCGACGCCTCCGGTCAGTGCCTGGATTTCGGCGAAGAGTGCCTTGACCGAGGCCGGATCGGAAATGTCGGCGGCGATCGCCCTCGCCTTCCCGCCGATCGACACGGCGGCAGCCTTGGCGCCTTCGGCGTTGATGTCGCTGAGGATGACGGTTGCCCCGTCGGCGGCAAGCCGCGCGGCGATCGCCTTGCCAATACCCTGTGCGGCGCCGGTAACCAGGGCCGTCTTTCCCGCAAGCCGTTCAGTCATGAAAATGCTCCCTCAATCCGTATCTGTTGATGTCTGTTCAGGCGTCGGCGTCGATAACAGCCAGCGCCGCCTCGATGCCTTTGCCGATCGCGAGTTTCTGGCCAGCCGCGTTCACGGCGCCGCCAAGTGCCGTCAGCGCCGCGATCGCATAGATCGGCTGCGCCGTCGGCCCCATATGGCCGATCCGCGTCAGCTTCCCCAATGTCTCGCCGCGGCCCGACGAAAACACCACGCCGTAGCGGGCGCGCGCGGCCTGGCGAAGCGCCGTCTCGTCGACACCATCGGGGGTGCGGACGGCGGTGGTGGTCGGCGACGCGATGCTGTCGCTGGCCGCCCAGATCGATAGGCCCATCGCGGTGACGCCCGCGCGCATGGCCTTGGCGGTGAGCGCGTGGCGCGCCCATACAGCCTCAGGCCCCTCATTGAGATAGAGGTCGAGCGCGACGTCGAGCCCGTTGATCTCCGAGACCGACGGCGTGAACGGAAACGGCTTGTCCCTCGACCAGGCAGTTTCCCAGTCGACAATGCTCAGCATCGATGCGCGCGGCGCCAGGGGATTGGCCTTCATCTTGCCCCAGGCCCGCTCGCTGACGCCCATCATTGTGAGGCCGGGAGGGGCACCCAGGCATTTGTTGGGGCCGGTGACATAGATATCGGCCTTGCAATCCTCGGGATGCGTCTTCATGCCGCCAAAGGACGAGACCGCGTCGACGATGAGATAGCCGCCATGTGCCGAAACCAGCGCGCCGATGGCGTCGATCGGGTTGATGGTGCCCGACGGCGTGTCGTGATGACAGACCGACACGATGGTGATCTCCGGATGCGCCTTGAGCATGTCGGCGACCGCCTGCGGATCGATAGCCTCATTGTAGGGCACTTCAATCTCGAGCAGATGCGGCGAGTACCGCTTCGCCCAGTAGCCAAAGCCCTTGCCGTAGACGCCCGAGGCAAGATTGAGCACGACATCGTCGGGCGCGATCAGCGACGCCGCCGCCGCTTCGAGGCCGAGCACCGGTTCGCCATGCAGGATGACCGGCTTGTTCGACAGCCGCATCGCCTTCTGCGCCTTGTCGACCACACCCTCGTAGAAGAGCTGGAACGCAGGATCGTAGTCGTAGAGCACCGTGCGGCCGAGGCCGCGCAGCACTTCTGGATAGGCGTTTACCGGACCCGCGGTCAGGGTGATGACCGGATCGGCATGATCGGAATAGCGCATGGTGTTGTCTCCGGATTGGCGGCGGTCAGCCGTAGAATTGCGTGCCGGTCCTGTAGGTCTTGAAGTTTTCCATGTCGTGCGAGTACATCAGCTCGGCGCCATGGTCCTCGGCGAGCTTCTTCACCTTGCGCATCGAATTGACGCCTGCCACCGGGTCGATGTGGAAGGCAGCCTGGCACAGCGTCTCCAGGCTCTTCTGGGTGTAGGCGGCGTCGATGGTGAACATGATCGGCTTGCGCTTGGGGAACTCGACCAGCAGGCTGTAGTGGCCGATCGAATGGCCGGGCGTCGAGATCAGCTTGACGCCCTTGGCGAGATCGACGTCGCCGTCGATGCCCTCGAAGGTCGAGTTGGCGCGGGTCGTGCCTTCCAGCAGTTGCGCCGTCGCGCCTCGCGCTTCGGCGGCCTCCGCCGAGAAGCTGAGGTCCGAATAGCCGAGATGTTCGAAAGGCTGCGGATTGCAGGCCTGCGGCACCTCCGAGCGATGGCAGATCTTCTTGGCATGCGGAAAATACTTGTTGCCGCCGCAATGGTCGAAATGGAAATGCGAGTTGACGACGACGTCGATATCCTTCGGCTCGAGGCCGAGCAGCGCAAGCGCGCCGGGGATGGTCTGGTGCTTTTCCTGGATCGGCTTCTCGAAGGGCAGCACCTTCATGACGTGATCGTAGTCGTAGCCGGTGTCGATCAGGAACCGGCCCTCGGCATGCTCGATCAGAATCGAATAGACGGGGAAGCGCACTTCGCCGCCAGGGCCTCGGTTCCAGAACACGTGGTAGCCGTCGAGAACGAGCGAGCCGCCGTCGAGCAGGTAGACTTTGGTATCCGACATTCTTGCCTCCTGTTTGGCGCGGGTCCCTTCCGCGCATCTGATTGTGGTCAGCGCGCGCCGCGCTCGTATGGAATGCCTAGTGCCGCCGGCAGGCTGGCACGCCGGCCAAACAGCACCAGCATGATCATCACCGCCAGGAACGGCAGCATCTGGATGACGTCGGTCGGTATGTTGATGCCCGCCACCTGCATAGCCGTTGTCAGCGACAGGCAGACGCCGAACAGCAGGGCGCCGAACAGCACCCAGACCGGACGGCCGCGCGCCAGCATGGCCAGCACGATGCCGAGAAAGCCGGCGCCATTGGTGATGAACGGAATGAACAGGCCCGCACCGACATTGGCGAGATAGGCGCCGCCGAGCCCGGCCAGCGCACCGGTCGTCAGCACCGCGATGGTCCGGGTCCTGATGACGTCGATGCCGGCGACGTCGAGTGCTGCCGGCTTGTCGCCCGCTGCCTGCAGATTGAGGCCGAGCTGCGTGCGCCGATAGAGGTAGCCCATGCCGAACACCAGCGCGACCGCCAGATAGACGATCAGATGATGTTTGAAGAAGGCGGGTCCGATGACAGGAATATCCGACAGCAGCGGAATGATGGTGGCGTCCGCCGCCGGCAGGCGGGGATAGCTGCGCGAGAACTGGAAATGATGAAGCAGCGCCGTCAGACCTTCGAGACCGAGCGTCAACGCGATGCCGATGACGATCTGGTTCAGCCCGATGCGCACGCACAGCAGCGCCATGATCATCGCCACGGCGACACCGCCGGCGGCACCGGTAAGGAACCCCAGCCACAGCGACCCGGAATAGAAGGCGCCGACAAAGCCGAGATAGGCGCCGGCCAGCATCATGCCTTCGATGCCGATGTTGAGCACGCCGGCTTTTTCCGACATCTGCTCGCCGAGGCCGGCCAGCAGCAGCGGGATGGCGGCGGTGACGGCGCCGAACAGCAGCGCGCTGAGAAAGACTTCGCTGAAGAGCCCGGTCATGCCCTAAGCCTTTCTCGACTGGTTGTAGCGATGGTCGACATATTCGGCGAGCGCGAGCACGATCAGCACGATGGAGACCAGCACCAGCGTGAAATGGTTGGGCACGCCAAGCCGCCGCGCCGCGCTTTCGCCGCCGATCGACAGCACCGAAAGCAGGAACACGAAACCGATAGCAGCAAAGCCGTTCATGCGGGCGAGGAACACGGCTGGAATGACGGCAAGCCCGTAAGCGGGATTCCAGTCGGCGCGGACATTGCCCTGGACGCCGATGATGTCGACAGCGCCGGCAAGGCCGGCCAGCCCGGCCGAAATGGCGAAGACGGTGACGGTCAGGCCAGACACGCCGAGCCCCGCGTGGACCGCGGCGCGCGGATTGGCGCCGACGATCCGCAATTTCAGCCCGAACGCCGTGCGCGTCATCACCAGATGCACGATGATGATTGCCGCCAGGCCGAGCAGCAGGCCGCTGGTGATGGTCGTTTCGAACAGGCGCGGCAGCCTGTCTTCCACCGGCAGCGTACGCGTCTGCGGCACGGTCGTGCTGGGGTCGCGAAACATGAGCTTGACCAGCACATTTGCGAGCGAGGTGCCCAGGAACGTCATCATCAGCGTGGTGATGATCTCGTTGACGCCCTGATAGGCACGCAGCAGAGCTGGGATCAGCGACCAGATCATCGCCACCGCCATGGCGATGAGGAACGAAAAGGTCAGCGCCAGCCAGGATGGCATGATCTGAACGAGTACGGGCGCGCTGGCCGCCGCCGTCACCGCGCCAAGCAGGAACTGGCCGTCGCCACCGAGATTCCACATGCCCGCGCGAAAGGCGACGATGAGGCCGGCGGCAAGAAACAGCAGCGGAGCCATCCGCGTCAGCGTCTGCTGGATACCGAGCGGGGAGAACAGTCCTTTCTCCAGCACGAAACCGTAATAGGCGAGCGGGTCGACGCCGACGGCAAGCAGGATGCAGCCGGCTATGATGAGGGCGATGAGGATCGGGCCGAGCGTCATCAGCAGCCGATGCAGGATGTCGCGGCGCGTCGCCGTCCCGCTCGTGGCATCGAGCGCGGTGGCACTGGCCGTGGGGGCGGTGTCGATGCTCATGCGGCAAGTCCGATCATCAGGCGGCCGATCCTGGTGCGGGCATCGTCGGTGTTCTCGACCGTGCCGACGAGCGCTCCGTTGGCGATGACGGCGACGCGGTCGCACATAGCAAGCAACTCCTCGAGGTCGGTGGAAATGAGCAGCACGGCAAGGCCGCGGGCCGCCGTATCGCGGATGCGCTGGCGCGATGCCAAAGTATTGGCGAGATCGAGTCCATAGGTCGGCTTGTTGAAGATCACCACCTTGGCGCCCTCTGCCAGTTCGCGTGCCAGAAGCACTTTCTGGATGTTGCCGCCCGACAGCCGGGCGACCGGCGTCTTCAGGCTTGGCGTGCGCACGTCGTATTCGCGCACGAGCTGGGCGGCGCGCTCGTCAATCTCGCCACGCTGCTCGACGCCGTGGCGCCAGAACGGGGCAGCGCCGACCTGCTTGAGGAAAAAGTTGATCGAGACCGGGAAGGTGCCGACAGTGCCTTCGCCGAGCCGGTCGTCGGTCAGGTAGCGCAGACCGCGCCGGCGGCGTTCGCCGACGCTCAGCGCCTCGATGGCGACGCCCTCCAGCCGCACCGAACCGCCTGTCGCGGCGCGCTGGCCGGCCAGCGCTTCGGCAAGCTGCTTCTGACCGTTGCCGTCGATGCCGGCGATGCCGAGGATCTCGCCCGGGCGGACGTCGAAGGAGATCGACGACAGGCCGGGCGCATTGTCCGTCGGCGCGACCGCCAGATCCGCGACCTGGAGCAGCGGCGCCGCTTCGGCCTGGACTGTACGGACCGGACGCTCGACGGCTTCCGGATCGTCCTTCTGCTTGCCGAACATCAATTCCACGATCTCCGAGATGATCGCCTGCTCGCCCAGCGCACGAAACCGCTCGGGTGGGATCTCGCCGACCTTGCGGCCGAGCTTCAGCACCGAGATGCGGTCGCCGAAGGCCGCCGCCTCCTTGAGCTTGTGGGTGATGAAGACGATGGCCAGACCCTGCTCGACAAGGCGGCGCATCAGTGCGCCCAGTTCTTCGATGCCTTTCGGCGTCAGCATGGAGGTGGACTCGTCCAGGATCAGCAGCCGGCTGTTGCGCACCATGGCGCGCAGGATTTCGACCTGCTGCTGCTCGCCGAGCGAAAGCTCCGACACCTTGGCATGCAGCTTCACCGTGATGCCGAGACGGCGGGTGATCTCGGCGACGCGCGCCTCAAGCTCCTCGGTCCTGGGGCGTTGCCACCAGGGTCCGCCAAGCAACAGGTTTTCCGCCACCGTCAGCGTCGGCACCAGCATCATGTGCTGGAAGACAGTGCCGATGCCCAGCGCCAGCGCATGGCGCGGCGAGGTGATCGGCGTTGGCTTGCCGTCGACCAATATGCGCCCTTCGTCCGGCTGCTGCAGGCCAGACAGCATGCCGATCAACGTCGATTTTCCCGCGCCGTTCTCGCCGAGCAGCACATGCACCTCGCCGGGACGGATCGACAGGTCGACGCTGTCATTGGCGACAATGCCGGGAAACCGCTTGGTCACGCCCTCAAGCGCGACGATGTCGCGGCCGGCAACGGACGATGAAAAAGAACCGCTCATGAAAGCCTGCACCAAGAAAATGGTAATCGGCCGGAGAGGCGAACGGATCACCCCTCCGGCAGCTAACCCGTGATCGCCTTACTGGGCGACGCTGGTCATCAGCGCCCTTACGGCGGCCGCGTCATAGACCGGATCGACCTTGATCTTGCCCGAAATGACGTCTTCGCGCAGCGTCTGGATTTCCGCCCAGACATTGTCCGGAATGGCGGCGGTTTTCAGCAGCTTCACCGAGTCGTCCTTGAGGCCGATCGTATAGTGCTTGGTGCCGAACGTGTCGGCCTTGATGTCGGCGATCATCGCCGCATAGACCGGCTCGATGTTCCACACCACCGACGACAGCAGGAAGCCCTTGTCGATCGGCGATTTGTCACCGATGACGTCGATGAAATAGACCTTGCCGCCATCTGCTGCCTTGGTCGTCTCGACCGCCTGCAGCATGCCGAAGCTCGAACCGTTGCCCTGGCCGAAGATGATGTCGGCGCCCGACGCGATCACGCTTTCGGTGACCCGCTTGCCGCCGGCCGCATCGCTGTAGGCGGCCGGTCCGATCACCGCATAGGTGATCTTGACGTCCGGGTTTTCCGCCTTCACGCCTTGCGCGAACGCCGCCGACTGCGAATTCCATGATGGCGGTTCGCCCGAGACGACGATGCCGACCGACTTGGAGCGCGACATCTTGGCGGCGAGACGGCCGGCGAGATAGGCGCCCTGGTGGCCACTCAGCGTGTAGTCGGCGACGAGGCCCTTCTCCAGGCCGTTCGGCGTGTCGACGATCGCCACCGGAACCTTCAACTCCTTGGCGATTTCAGGCGCCGAGGTGTTGTAGCCGCTGGCGTGGGCGATCAGCAGGCTGGCACCGTCTGACGCAAGTTCCCGCAGGGTCGGACGAACGTCGCCATAGCCGAGGCCCTGGGCCACGACCACTTCGACGCCGGCGGCCTTGCCAGCCGCCTTGGCGGCGTCGATGCCTTGCTGGTTCCAGCCGTAATCAGTGCCTTCTTCGGGTGTCAGGATGGCGATCGACTTGACTTCGCCAGCAAGCGCGCCACCTATCAAGATGCCGCTCAGTATAACTGCACTTACACTGCTCTTAAGAATCTTTAACATGTTACCCTCTCTGTTGATTTTGCCAACCAATATTCTTATTGTTATTGCGCAGAAGCGAGGTAGACTGCCTGATAAAGTTTACCATTGGAGTTCAGGCAAAGTGAAGATTCGTTATGTTCTCCCTGTCGCGCTGGCGTTCACATCCTTCGCCAACGCGGTCGAGTTGCACCATGTCATCGTCCGCAAGGGCACCGACGGGCTCGACATGGTGCCGTTGACGATTTCGAATGCGAGCAAGGAAGGGCTGTCCTGCAATGCCGACTTCGCCCACTGGTATTCGGCCGGGATCGCGACGGTCGAGCCGGGCAAGAGCGCCCGCGTCGAGCTCTGGTTCGACGCCAAGACCGGCACGTTCACGATCCTCAACGACAAGCGCGAGAACCTGCCGGTCGAGCGGCTGTGGTGCGGCCTGTCGGGCCGCGCATATGCCACACGGGTGCAGATCACGCTTGACCGCAACGACGCGGCCAAGGGAGCGCGCGCCGTGTCCTGCGGCGTGGAGCGGGACACGCTGGCGTGCCGGTAGGCGCTCATCGATCCGTTGGCCCGCGACATAGCGCGGCCTACTCCTTGGCCAGGAATTTGTCGGTGAAGACGTCGTCCGCCGACAGGGCCGCCTTGAGCACGCCCTGATCGGTGAGCGTCTTCAACGTTTCTTCCCACTGCGTCTTCGTCATCCAGCCGAGGCCGTGTTCCTTGGTGTCCGGGCTGGTGAAGGTCGACGCGATGTCGGCGTTGATCTGCGCCAGAAGCACGTCTTTCTTGTCGGCGTAGCCGGGTGCGGCCTTGGCGGTGATCTCAGCTGCCTCTTCGGGGTGTGCCACGACATAGTCGAAGGCCTCCCTGTACGCCTTGACGAAGCGGGCGACGATTTCGGGCTTGTCCTTGATCATCTTCTGCGAGGTGAACAGACCTGAGCCATAGGCCTTCCAGCCATGGTCAGAACCCATCATGATGCTGAGCGAGCCGGGACCGCCGGCCTTGGCCTCAAGCTCGGGAACCTCGGCGTCGACATAGCCGACCACCGTCTGGACCCGTCCCAGAAGCAGGTAGCTTTCATAGGGCGGCGAGACGCTGTTCAGCGTCATGTCCTTCTCGGTCAGGCCATTGGCCGCCAGGAAGCCCTTGAAGAAGATGTAGGTCGAACCGGCCGGATGAATGCCGATGGTGAGACCCTTCAGATCCGCCGGCTTGGTGAGCTTCATCGTCTTCGCCAGCGAGATGATCGCCAGGGGCGAGTGCTGGTTGACGGCCGCCAGCGCCACGACGGGAACATTCTGCGACCGCGCGACGGCGAGCGTGGGAAGATCGCCGAAACCGAAATCCGCGTTCTCATTGCCCACCAGCCGCATGGCGTCCGGCGAGCCCGACCCCTTGCGGATCTCGGCGACGTCGATGTCGTTCTTGGCGAAGAAGCCTTTCTCCTTGCCGACGAAGAACATGGCGTGGTTGCCGCGCACCACCCAGTCGAGCTGGACGTTGACCTTGTCGGCCGCCAGGGCCACGCTGGAGAAGCCGAGTGTCCCGACACACGCCGCAAGCGCGGCTGCCTTGATGAGTGAGCGTCTGAGCATTTTTGTTCCCTTTTTCGTTTGTTGAGAGCGGACCTAGGACTGGCTGAATTTCGGCGCCCATGGCACCACGATGCGTTCGAGAATTTCGGCCGCGTAGTAGAAGGCGATGCCCAGCACCGAAACGAGGAGCAGGGCAGCGAAGACCAGCGCGGTATCGAGCTGGGTCGAGGCGAACTGGATGACGTAGCCGAGCCCGTCCGAGGCGCCGGCGAATTCGCCGACGATGGCGCCGATGACGCTGAGCGTCGCGGCGATCTTGGTGCCGGCCATCAGGTTGGGCAGCGAATGCGGAACGCGGATCCTGAACAGGATCTGCGTGCGGCTGGCGCCGACCGAATTCATCAGCGACAGCAGCGAACGATCGACCGACTGCATTCCCGCCAGCATCGACAAGGTCACCGGGAAGAAGGCGATGACCAGGATCAGGCCGATCTTGGGCGCGAGCCCATAGCCGAACCAGAGGATGAAGATCGGTGCCAGCGCCACCTTGGGCACATTCTGGAACAGCACCACCAGCGGATAGAGCGCTCGCCCCAGCCAGTCGAAGCGTACGATGACCAAGGCGATGGCAATGCCGACCACGACAGAGACAAGGAATCCGAACAGGATCTCGCCCGCCGTCACCAGCGTCGCCTGCATCAGCGTTCCCCATTGCGCGACCAGCGATTGCGCGATCTCGGACGGAGCGGGAATGATGAAGGCGGATATCGCGAAAATCCGCACCACGGCTTCCCACACCACGATCGTCGCCAGTAGAAGGATGACCGCGGGAAGCCAGCTGCCGGTCGCTGCGCCCCAGCTTGAGGCAAACCGCGACTCGGGCCTCGACTCGGAGAAATTGGTGACGGGTTGATCGCTCATGATGCGTCTCCCGGTTGATGGCTGGCGCGCAGCATGGTGCGCAGTTGAACCACGAGCCTGACGAACTCCGGATCCTCGGTGACCGTCAGGTCGCGCGGATAGGGCAGACCAATGTCGAGGCTTTCGGTGATCCGCCCAGGCTTGATCCCCAGCACGTGGACATGGCGCGACAGGTGAATGGCCTCATCTATCGAATGGGTGACGAGCACGATGGTCTTGCCGGTGCGCTGCCAGATCTCCAGCAGCGACTGGCCCATCGCATCGCGGGTAATGGCGTCGAGCGCGCCGAACGGCTCGTCCATCAGCAGCACCGCCGGATCGAGCGCCAGGGCCCGCGCGATGGCGACGCGCTGGCGCATGCCGCCGGACAATTCATGGGGGCGCTTGTGGGCGCTGTCGCCCAACCCCACCAGTTCCAGCATCTCCTGGCCGCGCCCGCGCAACTCAGCGCGCGAGAGCGACTTGTCGGCGATACTGAGCAGCATCGATGCGTTGTCGACGGCGTTCTTCCAGGGAAGCAAATTGGCGTCCTGGAAGACGAGGCCGATCATGCGCTTGCGCGCCGCTTCGACCGGCGAAAGCCCAGCGATCGAAACGCTGCCGCTCGTCGGATTGACAAGCCCGGCCAGGACCTTGAGCAAGGTGCTCTTGCCGCAGCCGGACGGACCAATAAGGGACACAAACGACCCCTTCGGCACCGAAAGATCGATATTCTGCAGAACCAGCTGCTTGGCCATGACCACCGACACACCCTTGGCGGAGATCAGGTCGTCATGGCGGATATGGGCCGGCCGGCCGCCGGCCGCTCGAATGGTCTCAACGCGCATGGCTTGCCACCTCATGCACTGCCGTCAGCCTCGACCGCACCGTCCAGTCCCCGACGGCGTGCCTGTCTTTGTGAGCTCGATAAACCATTGGCTACTCCCGGCCTTCCAGGATGCGTCGCACCGCGACGAGTTTGCGCGCCCTTTCGCCTTGCAGCGCCTTGGTCTGCTCGGGCGTATAGGAGAACATGCCCTCGCCCGACTTGATGCCGAACTTCGACGCGTTGGTCTTTTCCAGCACCATGGGCGCGACATCGCCGCGATTGGAGAGATCGGCGTTGAGGAAGGACGAGACGGACTTGTAGATATCCAGCCCCGCCATATCGAGCAGAGCCATCGGCCCGATCACGGCGATCTTGTAGCCGATGCCCCAGGACACGCAGGTGTCGAGATCTTCCGGATCGATGACGCCTCGCTCGACGAGGTCGACCGCCTCGCGCAGCAGCGCATAGAGCACGCGGTTTTCGACGAAGCCTGGAACATCCTTCTTCACCACCACCGGCAGCAAACCTATCGAGCGGATGAGGTCGCGGATCGTCGCCACGGTTTGCGGCGCGGTCTTCTCGCCGGCGATCACCTCGATCATCGGGATGATGTGCGGCGGGTTCGACCAGTGCATGCCGACCATCCGCTCGGGATGCGAGATATGCGCCTGCAGCTTGGTGATCGGGATACCCGACGTGTCGGACGCGACGATCGTATCCGGGCCGATCAGGCCGTCGACGGTGCGATAGACATCGGCCTTGACCGAAATGTTTTCAGGAACGTTCTCGATGACGAGGTCGGCGCCGGATATCGCATCGCCGATATCGTCGGTGAAGCGAACCGTCCCGACGCCGGCCGACGGTGGCGCGATGCCCAAGGCGTCCAGAACGGTCTCGGCCACGCTCAGCATGGATCGCGCGCGCTCGATCGCTGCCGGGGCAACATCGTAGGCGACCACCTGCAGGCCGCCTCTGGCGAGCCGGGCGGCCATGCCCGGCCCCATCGTACCCAGGCCGATGATGGCGATATTTCGGATCATTGCACTGCCCTGCTTTCTTTTGAGCTCGCGATGAGGTCGGCGGCCTTTTCGGCAATCATGATCACTGCCGCGTTGATGTTTCCGCAGACCAGGTCGGGCATGACGGAAGCGTCCACCACTCTAAGCCGGTCGACGCCGCGAACCCGCAATTGCGGGTCGACGACCGAGGCCGCATCGGCCCCCATCCGGCAGGTCCCGGCCGGGTGATGCACGGTGATGGAGGTCTTGCGGATATGCTCGTCGATCTCGTCGTCGCTCTGGCACTTCGGACCGGGAAAGAACTCCGCCTCGATGAAGGGCTGCATGGAGGGCTGCGCGGCCAGATCCCTTGCCACCCGGAAACCGGCCCGCAGCGACTCCCAATCCTTCGGCGAGGCGAGGAAATTCTGGTGGATCAGGGGCGCCGCGGAAGGATCGGCCGAGGCCAGTTTCACGGCTCCGCGGCTTTCGGGCTGCGTCGCCACGATGCGCGTTGCGAAGCCGTCCGCAAACGGCGCCTTGAACGGCTTGAAGTATGGCCATGCCGCAAGCGGCGCCGCCGTGAAGAGCAATTGCACATCCGGCAATGGTCGCGCCGGGCCGCTCTTGAGGAAGGCGACGACACCGCCGGGCACGTCGCCCGAAAAACCGCGTCCCGTGAGGTAGGTCTTGACGAAATCGAAGCCGATGCGATCGGCACGCATGTTGCGCAGGAAAGGGCCGCCCGGAGCCCGGCGCCGGTACATGAGGATGACCGAGACGTGATCCTGCAGGTTCTTGCCGACCGCCGGCAGATTGACCCGCGTCTGGATACCGTGCGCGGCAAGCTCATCCTGCGCCCCGATACCCGACAGCATCATCAGTTGCGGCGTGTTGATCACGCCGCCGGCAAGCAGCACTTCCTTGCGGGCGAGAACCGTACGTTCGCCACCGCGATGGTTGATGATGACGCCGGTTGCGCGCGCACCCTCCAGTACGATCCTGGTTGCGTTCGCTTCCGTCAGAACGGTCAGATTGGGCCGCTTCAGCACCGGCCGCAGATAGGCTGACGCGGTCGAGGCGCGCCGACCTTTCGAAATCGTCATCTGGAGGCGGCCGAACCCTTCCTGCCGCTCGCCATTGTAGTCCTTCGTCTGCGCATAGCCTGCCTGCACGCTGGCTTGCGCGAAGGCGTCGATCAGCGTGTCCTTGTAGCGGCAGAACTGGGTGCTGACCGGGCCGGCGCCGCCGCGATACTGGTCCTCGCCCCCTTCCCAGCTTTCCTGCTTGCGGAAATACGGCAGCACCTTGTCGTACGACCAGTCGCTGAGACCTGTCGCCGCCCAACGATCGTAGTCCCCGCGATTGCCGCGCACATAGGCCATGGCGTTGGTCGACGATGATCCGCCAATGACCTTTCCGCGCGCACACTCGACCCTGCGCCCGCCTACATTGTCTTCCGGCTCGCAGAAATACATCCAGTCATGGCGGCGCTCGGTCAGGATCTTGCCCCATCCAAGCGGAATGTGGATCATCGGATCGCGGTCCCAGCCGCCGGCCTCCAGCAGCAGCACCGAACATCTCGGATCGGCGCTCAGCCGGTTGGCGAGCACGCAACCGGCCGATCCGGCTCCAACGATGATGTAATCGTAACTTTCCGCGTGCGGCATGGTTTCATTGCTTTCGTCCGACGCCCCGGCGCCAGAGAACTAGTGCGATTGAGGCTGGAAAGTCCTGGCCGACACCAGGCTTCCCAGCTGATGTTCAAAGCCTGATGGACATCAGGCGAGGCCTGCTTTCCTGAGGCGCTGCGACCAGTGGTTCCATCCTCGATCGATCTGGGCGCCGACGAGTTTTCCTGCCGTCTTGATCTCGCCCGGCGACAGGTATTTGACATTGCCGATCTTCAAGCCGGCGGTGAGCGCTGCTGCTTCCTGCTCGAGATAGAAGGCCCGGAAGACGACCTCCCGCACGGAGTTGCCTACATTGACGACGCCATGCCGCGCCATGAGAACCACGGTCTGGCTGCCGAGACTCTCGGCGATATCAGCGCAAACGTCTGGGCTGCCGCCGAAGAGATCCGTTTCGTCGCCGTGCTTGTCGCGAATCTCGTAGACCGGGACCGACTCGCCGATAAAAGCTCCCATGTGGGTGACCGGCCGAAGCGGCGTGTCGACGAAGCAGTACGGCAGGACAGCCGGAGAATGGGTGTGGAGTACACACTGAACGTCGGGCCGCGTTTTGTAGATCTCGCTGTGGATGTACCGCTCGAGATAGGACGGCCGGTTGTCCGAGGTCTCGCCATCCAGATTGAAGCGTTGGATGTCGTCGACGGTGATCAAGCTCGGGGCCAGTTTCTGCGCCAGGAAGAAACTAGCGGGATCCTCGGGGTCACGGGCACTGATATGCCCGAACGTATCCATGATGCCTTCGTTCAAAAGGATCTTGGTCGCTGTGACCAGCTCTTCGAAGACCTTCCGACGCACTGGGCTGTTGTCTGTCATTTCCAAATTCTCCCATTGCGGCGATGGCGACCATTCTTGTTGTTGTTATCGGTCGCCAGGGCCGCGGATTTCACTTGTTTTCGTAGATGCCGACGATCCGGTTCTGCTCGATGATGTTGCCGGCGTATTTCTGCAGGAACTCCTCCCTGGTGGGCGTCCCGTCGACCTTCGTGTCCAGGGCATAGACCCAGAAATAGTAGTGATGCTCTCCATGGCCAGCGGGCGGCTGGGGTCCGTAATATTGCTTGCCGCCGGCGCCGTTGGGTCCCACGCGGAACTTTTCCTGTGCTCCAGAAAGATCCGTCGTCGACGGATCGATGCCGTAGACTACCCAATGCGTGAAGCCATTGGGCAGGGGCGCGTCGGGATCGTGGCAGATGACCGCAAGCTCTTTCGTCCCTGCCGGGACGCCGCTGACCCTAAGCTTGGGCAATACGTTGCCCTTGTCGCCGGCATGCTCGTCGCGCATTTTCCCGAGCGGCTGGAAATCCGCTGACGTAATCTTGAGGTCCTTGATGTTCAGGGGCATGGAATTCGTCCTTCAGTAACTTCGATCGAGCTAGGCGCCGGCCTTGAGGTCGGCGACGGATTTGCCGCCGACGCGCTGGTGCACGCGCGGACCCGATGCGACGGCGACGCAGATCAGAAGTTCGTCCGGGCGCGGGGCATCCGGCACGCAAAAGGTGACGGCATCGTAGTGGGAACGGATGTAGAGCTCGTCCTTGTGGGCAAGCGGGATATCGATGGTCGTGCCGGCGACAGCGACCTTGCTGACCGAGGAGATCCAGGCCTTGCCGCCCCCCACCTGCTGGCGCAGCGGATCTCCGAACACCGTGGTGATGCAGGCGACGACATGTTCCTGTTCGCCTGATGTACCCGCGATACCGCCCTTGCCATAGCTTTCGACCGGCCTGTTGCCGAGCAGCGCCACCGCCCTCTCGCCGAGCGCATGACCGATCGCTGCACTCGGATTGGTCAGATCGGACAGTTCGGCGACGAACTTTCCGGCGAAGGGATTGCGTATGACAACGCCAGTCGCGACTTTGACGAGGGTTTCGCCAGGCGTGCCACCGTCATGCCGGCTTTCCTGGACCGAGGAATACCATCCCCTGACATCATAATCTCTTTCGACTTCACTGGAATAGTTCATCTTTATCTCCTGAAAGGCGCGCGCTGTTTCCGCACGCACCGATTAATTCTTTGACCTGCTCGCCCGACGCTACTGCGGCCACGAGTAGACACGGCGCAGCGGGTCGTAGCGGGCGGCTTCCAGCGCCGCCGGCGTGAACATGTTTCCCTTCGAGAGCGAGCGGTTCGCCGCATAGTCGCCAGACAGGGCCTGGCAGCGATCGGTGATCGGGCGAATGCGCGTCTCCCAAGCGACCAGCGCATCCTCGACCGAAGCGCCCTCCTCCAGGTCCTGCGACAGGCTGAAGGCGTTGACCATCGCGCAACCGGCGCCCTGGGCAAGAGCCGGGCACATGGCATGCGCGGCATCCCCGACAAGGGCGACCTTGCCTCTTGTCCAGCTATCCAGCTTGGTCGTTTCGTACTTGTCGTACCTGGCGGTTTTCAGCTTGGCCGCCTCGACCAGGCATGGCTCCAGGAAAGGAAACATCTCGACCCAGACTTCGAGATCGATCGGAACGCTCGATCCACGAGGATCGGCGGCCGGAGCCATCAAGCCGAGGTAGAGCTCATTCTCATTGCAGGGCGAATAGAGAATCCGCTGAACACGCGGCCAGAAGTTCCACATGTCGATGGTATTGTCCCACTCGCCATGACCGAGCTCTTTCTTCATGCGCGGGACAATCAGCCGGATGAGGCCATCTTTCGAAACCCAGCGATCCTGTTTGAAGCCGATGGAATCCCTGACCTTGGAACCAACGCCATCGGCGCCAACGATCAGGTCGGCTTCGAGAACCTCGCCGGTCTGGAGGGTCAGGCGCCCTTCCGGGTCGGCGGCGACCGCCTCGGAATTGACGCGGATGTCGACGCCCAAGGCGCGGGCCCGGTTGACCAGGGCATCGTGCAGGTGGCTGCGGGTCATGATGCGCCAGGGGAGACCGTTGAACGTCTCCTTGGAAACCGACTTGTTGTGCATCCAGGTCTCGTAGGTCGGAGGCGTGTGCGAGCCCTGGAGAACATCGTCCAAGGCGCCCAGCCCTTCGAGCACGCGAAGGCCATTGTGCCAGAGATAGATGCCCGCGCCGAATGCCCGCAGTTCCGAGCTCTTTTCGTGCAGCCTGACATCCCAACCCTTCTGCTTGAGAGCGATGGCGGCTGTCAGCCCGGCAAAGCCGCCGCCGGCTACCTCGGCACGACGCGTTTTACCCGGAGTTTTGTTTAGATTGGCCATTTTCTATCCTGATGCTGCGTGCAAGAAGACGGCGCTTGGCCGTCAGGCGTCTATGAAGTTGGTGATGGCTTTCAACGTGATCTCGGGAGATACCTCGTTGACGTAGTGGTCGGCGCCCGGAACGACGACGACAGGCAGATCGGGCCGCAGTCGGCTTGTCTTCGCCAGCGCCGCCGCCGAAACCAGCTTGCTCGCCTCACCCCGAACGATGAGGACGGGCTTCGTCACGTCTCGGTAGGCGGGCACCAGATCCGATCGCAGGCCCTTGGCGGTCTGCGCCATGGCCGCGGGCGATGCCAATGGACGCAATCCGCCGTCGACCGGCTGATAGCCGCTTTCAGCCCTGATCCTGATGGCGTCGGCGGGAATGTTCGGATAGCGGCCGGCTAGGTATGCTTCGACGGCCTTCACATCCTCGAAAAGCTGGCTCCCCGCGTTCACGCGCGCTTCCAAGGCGTCCAAGGCGTCGGTCTCGATGTAGGGCGTAAAGTCGATCGCAACGACCGACCGCACCAGATCCGGGTATTTCGTCGCGGCCGTGACGGAGTTTCGAGCACCAAGCGAATGTCCGACGAGGATGGCACGGCCGCGATCGAGCGTGCGTATCAGGCCGGCGATGTCGTCCGCGTAGTCATTCGCCTCGTAGCCGGTTTCCGGCTTGTCGCTGAGGCCATGCCCCCTCTGATCAACCGCAATCGTCGTAAACCGGTCCGAAAGCCGGATCATCAACGGTTCGAAGACGGCGGAGTTGGAGGTGATGCCGTGGAAGAACAGCATCAAGGGACCGCTGCCCTTCTCGCGCACGTTCAAGGTGACGCGGCCAATGTCGACGCGTCGCGAGATGAAGTGGTCGGAAGCTATGTCTGCCGCCATGTCCATGATCCCTGGATCCTCGCCTCGCTGCCCGTCTCCTGCAAAAGGATCATACAGACCGGGGTTACGTCAAGCCGATTGTCTGACAATCTTCATATTTGACAATCTGGCTATCCTGCTGTCAAATTTACGCGGCGTGGCGTATGCTGCTTCAGTTTTGCGACTCAAAGGCCATGAGACGTTACCGATGCCCCCAGATTTGAATTTGCGAATTTCGCCACGGACCGTGCAACGGGAAACCGTCGACAAGTTACGGCTGGCCATCTTCTCCGGTTTGTTCCAGCCGGGAAGCCGCCTCATCGAAAGTCAACTGTGCACACAACTCGGCATCAGCCGCCCCTCGCTGAGGGAGGCTTTGCGCAGTCTTGAGGCGGAACGCCTGATCGAGATCGTGCCCAACCGCGGGCCGTCGATACCGGCGCTTTCGTGGGAGGTGGCAACCGCCATCTACGAGGTTCGAGAGTTGCTGGAAGTCGAGGCAGCAGGACGATGCGCGTTAAGGATTTCCCCGGAACAGTTGCGTGAACTCGAGAAATCGCTTTCTGCATTCGAAGAGGCTGCATCCAGCAATGACAGCCTGGCGCAGGTCATGACCGCCGCGGATTTCTATTCGATCATACTGGCGAATTGCGGCAACCCTATCCTGGAGGAAGTCCATCGTGGTCTGGTGGCCAGGATCAGCTTCTTTCGAGGACGATCGATGTCCCTGGAGGGCAGAGCACAAAGCAGCCTGGCGGAGATGAGGGAGATATTCGAATCCATCGCCGCCGGCGACGAGAAGGCCGCCCGCAAAGCCTCCAAACAGCATGTCTTGAGGGCGAAAGCGGCAGCGAAGATATCCATGGACAACGGGATTTGAGGTCTTCGATGGACTGTCGTTCCGCCTGAAGACTCGAAGTCCTTCATGACGTTTCGGATCGGCCGAACGCGGATTCGTGTGCGGGCCTTCTCCGTGTCGGTGTCAGACATGACGGCTATCGCAACCGGCAAATGGCAGATGGAGTGAGGATGACCAGGGCCAATGTTGAGCACGCACCGAATTGCGATATCGTCATCGTCGGCGGCGGGTCGGCCGGGTCGTTGCTCGCCGCGCGGCTGAGCGAAGATCCGGGCAGCCGCGTTCTGCTGATCGAGGCAGGCGAGGAGGCGACAGATCCCGATATCTGGAACCCCGCCGCCTGGCCGGCACTTCAGGGCCGCAGCTACGATTGGGACTATCGCACGGAGCCGCAAGCCGGCACCGCGGGCCGGGTGCATCATTGGGCGCGCGGGCGGTTGATCGGCGGATCGAGCTGCCTGCACGCGATGGGCTACATGCGCGGTCATCCCTCAGACTTCCAGGCCTGGGTCGACGCAACCGGGGATCGCCGATGGAGTTGGGATGAACTTCTGCCCGTTTTCCAGGCTATCGAAGACCATCCGCTTGGTGGCGACGGCATTCACGGCAAGGGTGGGCCGTTGCCGATCCATTTGCCGGCGGACGAAGTCAGTCCACTTGCTCGCGCCTTCATCGAGGCAGGCGCATCGTTGGGTCTGCCTCGCCTTGAAGGCCACAACCGCGGAGAGATGATCGGCGTCACCCCGAACTCCATGAACATTCGCGACGGGCGCCGGGTTACGGCGGCGGACGCCTGGCTCACAAAGGCGGTTCGAGGCCGCGAGAACCTGACCATCCTCACGGGCTCCCGAGTGCAGCGGCTCAAGCTGGAGGGCAATCAGGTCCGCAGCCTCGAGGTCGTGGGGCGACAGGGTTCGGCCGAAGTGTTTGCGGACAAGATTGTGCTTTGTGCCGGAGCGTTGGAAAGCCCGGCCTTGCTGATGCGTTCGGGCATCGGTCCGCGCGATGTGCTCGATGCGGCGGGCGTCGGCTGCCTGATCGATATGCCTGACATCGGTCGAAACCTTCAGGATCACCTGCTTGGCGCCGGCAACCTTTACGCGACCCGCCAGCCGGTGCCGCCATCGCGCCTCCAACATTCGGAATCGATGGCCTATATGCGGGCTGACAGCTTCACCGCTGGCGGGCAGCCTGAAATTGTCGTTGGCTGCGGTGTCGCGCCGATCGTGTCGGAACGCTTTAAGGCACCCGCCGCCGGCACCGCCTACTCGCTGCTGTTCGGCATCACCCATCCGACGAGCCGCGGCAGCGTGCGCATCAGCGGGCCTGAGCTCGGTGACCGGTTGATCATCGACCCGGGATACCTGCAAACTGATCGGGACCGCGAACGGTTTCGCAGAGCACTTGAGGCAGCACGGACCATCGGGCACAGAGAGGAACTCGCCGGCTGGCGAGAGCGCGAACTCCTGCCAGGAACGCTGAACAGTGAGGCCGAGATGGACGACTTCATCGCGCGATCGGTCATCACGCACCACCATCCCTGCGGCACCTGCAGAATGGGCAGGGACCCGGACGCCGTCGTCGATGCAAATCTGCGGCTCAAGGCGCTCGACAATCTTTTTGTCGTGGACGCGTCGATCATGCCCAACCTCACCGCGGGACCGATTCATGCCGCGGTCCTCGCGATCGCCGAAACTTTCGCCCGACGGCGCTAAGCCACCGAGGCCGTCGGCTCGGCTGGCAGAACCGTCGGCCGGCGCGCCGCCTTGGCATATTTCTGGGCGATCATGGCGCAGACCATGAGCTGTATCTGGTGGAAGAGCATCAGCGGCAGAACGATCGCGCCGACACCCTGGCCGGCAAAGATCACATTGGCCATCGGCACGCCGCTCGCCAGGCTCTTCTTCGAACCGCAGAAGGTGATCGTGATCTGATCGGCCCTGTCGAAGCCGAGAAGCCGGCTGCCATAGGTCGTCAGCACAAGCACCAGGCCGAGCAGCACCATGTCGGCGACAACGACCACGGCAATGTCGCGCAGCGAGAACATGTGCCACAGCCCCTCGGCGACCGCCGTGCTGAAGGCCAGATAGACGACCATCAGGATCGAACCGCGATCGACAGGCATCAGCAGTGTCTTGCGGGAGCGTATCCAGTTGCCGGTCCGCGGTTCCAGCAGCTGTCCGAGCGCAAAAGGCAGGAGCAGCTGCACCAGGATCTGGCTCACCGCATCCCACGAAAATCCGCCATGGCCACCTATGGAGAAGAGCAGGCCGACGAGCAAGGGTGTCAGGAACATGCCGAAGATGTTGGAGGCGGAAGCCGAACAGATGGCCGCGGGGACGTTTCCGCCGGCGATCGAGGTGAAGGCGATCGATGACTGCACCGTCGACGGCAAGACACAGAGAAACAGAATGCCAAGGTAAAGCGGCTTGGGCAGGATCGAAGCCGGCAGGTAGCCAAGCGCCAGACCCAGCAGCGGGAACAGGCCAAAGGTCGTCAGAAGGATCACCAGGTGCAGGCGCCAATGCATCAGGCCGGCGACAACGACATCGCGCGAGAGCCTCGCACCATGCAGGAAAAACAGCAGCGCCACGGCAAGATTGGTCGCGATCGCGAACCATCCCGCGAACGTCCCGGTCGCCGGTGCGACCGACGCGAGCGCGACGGTGCACAACAGGAGGATCAGAAAGGTGTCGGGCAGAAAGCGGCGCATGACATGTTCGCTCCAGAGTGGCGACGCCGTCTTTTTACGCATTGCAAAACAAGATACAATGAATAACAGTTATCGTGATTTGGGATACAAATGCTCGATCTGGTCCAACTTCGCAGCTTCGTCGCCGTCCAGCAGATGGGAAGCTTTACCTTCGCGGCGGAGAGGCTGGGGCTCGGGCAATCCACCGTCAGCCAGCACATCGGCAAGCTCGAGGCCGCGCTTGGCAGGCAGTTGCTGGCCCGCGATACGCACAAGGTGGTGCTGACGCCAGACGGCGAAGCCCTGCTCGGCCATGCCCGGACCCTGTTGTCGATAGAGGGACAGGTGCAGGCGCTTTTCACCGCGCAGAGGCTGCGGGGCACTTTGAGGCTCGGCGTATCCGAGGACCTGGTGACGAGCCGGCTGCCGCTGGTGCTGGAGGATTTCGTCCGGTCCCACCCATCCGTTGATCTTGAACTGACCGTCGCGTTGAGCGGCGTGCTCTACCAGATGCAGGACAATGGCGAGCTCGATCTCGTTCTGGCAAAGCGCCGGCTGGGCGACAGCCGTGGCCGGCTCGTCTATCGCGAGCCGCTTGTCTGGCTCGCCCGCGATCCGGAACACGTCCTGTCGCTCGCGGCCTTGCCGTTGATTGCCTTCCCCGCGCCGAGCGTCACGCGCAGCATTGCGCTGGAAGTGCTCGAACGGCACCGCATGCCGTGGCGCATTGTCTGCACATGCGGGAGCCTGAGCGGGCTGACGGCCGCCGCCCGTGCCGGCATGGGGGTTCTGGTGCAACCGCAAAGCATGTCGCCCCCGGGTTTGAAGGAGATCCCATCCGGGCGCCTGCCGCCGTTGGAGGATGTGGAATTTGTCCTTATCCCCAGCAAGGGCGCCGACAGGGCGCTCGTCTCGGCGCTGTCGGAAGATATTCTGACCAAGGTGAGAGGTCTGCGCTGACCTATTGCGTTGGGGATGCCGGCGGCGAATTTGACGTTGGACAGAAGCCTTCACGCCCGGAAGCGTCTGGCTGATGCCTCTTAGCTGTTGGGGAGGCCCTGGGCCCCTTGTCCCTGGTGCGTTGTATTTGACATTCTAATATTGACCATCTCAGGCGAACGAAGATACGGATTTGCCATGGACCTGGATCCTTCGACGCTCAATCGGGCGCTGCCGCTGCGCGATCAAATCTATCACAAGATCCGCAATCTGATTGTCGTCGGCCAGTTGAAGCCGGGGGAAGTCATCAACGAGGTGGCTATCGCCGAGGCGCTCGGCGTTTCGCGCACTCCGGTGCGGGAAGCGGTCAAGCGCATCAGCGACGAAGGCCTGGTGACAATCCTGGCACAGACCGGCACCTATGTCGCGCCGATCAGCCGCGCCGACCTGGAAGAGGCCTATGTCATCCGCCGGGCGCTCGAGATGGAAAGCGCCAGGCGCGCCGCCGCCAAGATGACCCCGGCGTCCGCCGAACTGCTGGAGGACAATATGGCGGCGCACAAGCTCGCCATAGCGCGCGGGCGGTATGCCACCGCGATCCAGCTCGACGACGTCTTCCATCGCACCATTGCGGAGATCTGCGGCCTGCCGATGATCTGGCGGGCGGTCGATATCTCCAAGGCACAGATGGACCGCGGCCGCTATCTCGCCATTCCCAAGCCCGGCTACGGCGAACAGACGATCGAACAGCACGAGGCCATTCTCGACTCGCTGAAGCGCCACGATGCCGAGGGCGCCGCGCAGGCGATGGAGAACCATCTCGAGACGTCGCTCCGCAACACACTCGAAGTCGCCGCCGAGCTTCTCGGCTGACGCTCGCCATCGATCGCAACGGATCAACACATGCGAAGAATGGGACTGTGTATCGGACTGAAGGGCTGAGGCGATCGCTGAATATAAGCGCGTCCATGCGCGATCTGGCCCGAGGAGCTCGCCGTCATCAGCCGTGCGAAAATCCGCACGATTTGCCCTCGGCTTCGTCGGGGAGAACTTCGGCCACCAGCGTCTTCATTGAACGAGTACCTACGTCAGTCGTGCTCGCGTCGTGCGCGGCGTGGCCAGGAGCAGGCTCGTTTCACTGCCCGTTATGCCGGCAATCAGTCGGATGCGCCGTAGCACGGCATCGAAATCGGTCAATGATGCCGTCCCGAGCTCGACCACCAGATCCCAGCGACCGTTGGTGGTATGAATGGTCGAGACTTCCGGGAAGCCGCCCAGTGCCCGGACCACGCGGTCGGCGGCGTGGCCCTCGATCTCGATGAGCATGATGCCGCGGATGCGCTGATCGACGGCGTCGGCGCGCAGCACCACCGTGTAGCCGATGATGTCGCCGGACCGTTCCAGCCGCTCCATGCGTGCCCGAACCGTGGCGCGCGAGACGCCGAGATCGATGGCGAGATCCGACACGCTGCGCCGGGCGTCATGTCGCAGCAAGGTCACGAGCCGTTCGTCCAAAGCATCCATCAGATTACCATTTCGATAAATTCTGCCGCCATTATGATAGGTTATGCTTCGCGGACTGCCAATTCTCTCTGTTCATATTGCCGGCTCGCCATGATCTCCTGTCGACCATTCGAACTTTGGCCGCGGGAAAAACAATGCGTTGCAGGATCGTCGGGGCGCCGGTGCAGGACGGCGCCGGCAGAATGGGCTGCGAAATGGGGCCGAGTGCGCTGAGGACGGCGGGGCTTGCCGAGGTGCTGTCCGGCCTCGGCCACGCTGTCGAGGATATGGGCGCCGTCCAGCCAATGCCGGCGAGGCGCGTCGTGCACGGCAACCTCGCCCTGAAGGCCCTGCCCGAAATATCGGCCTGGACATCCGCCATCGCAGCGGCAGCCTACGCGGCGAGCGAGGACGCCATGCCGATCTTTCTCGGCGGCGACCATTCGATCTCGGCCGGCACCGTGTCTGGCCTCGCCCGCCGCGCCGCCGAGGCCGGGCGCCCGCTGTTCGTGCTGTGGCTCGACGCGCATCCGGACTTCCACACGCTGGACACCACCGCCAGCGGCAATCTGCATGGTGTCCCGCTCGCGTACGCCAGCGGCCAGCCAGGTTTCAGTGGCTATTTCCCGGATCTGCCGGCGGCGGTCGATCCCAAGCGTATCTGCACCATGGGCCTGCGCAGTGTCGACCCGGCCGAGCGCAGCGCGCTCAACCAGGCGGGCGTGACCGTGCACGACATGCGCGCCATCGATGAACATGGCATCGCGCCGCTGCTGCGCGCTTTCCTGGCGCGCGTGTCTGATGAAGACGGGCTGCTGCACGTCAGTCTCGACGTTGACTTTCTCGACCCGTCGATTGCGCCGGCTGTCGGCACCACGGTTCCTGGCGGCGCGACGTTCCGCGAAGCGCATCTGGTGATGGAGATGCTGTCCGACACCGGCCTCGTCTCCAGCCTCGACCTGGTCGAGCTGAATCCTTTTCTGGACGAGCGTGGCCGAACCGCGACGCTTATGGTCGACCTGACGGCGAGCCTGATGGGCCGCCGCATCATGGATCGCCCGACCCGCAGCCATTCCGGGAGCTTTTGATCATGACCACGGCAAAGCTGAACATTGTCCCCTTCGTCAGCGTCGACCGTATGATGAAGCTGGTGCTTGCCATCGGCGTCGAGCGCTTCCTGACCGAGCTCGCCAGCTACATCGAAGAAGATTTCCGGCGCTGGGAGCTTTTCGACAAAACGCCCCGCATCGCATCACACAGCCATGACGGCGTCATCGAGCTGATGCCGACAAGCGACGGGCGGCTCTATGGCTTCAAATATGTCAACGGCCATCCCAAGAACATGCGCCAGGGCTTGCAGACGGTCACCGCTTTCGGCGTGCTTGCCGATGTCGGCAGCGGCTACCCGATGCTGCTCACCGAGATGACCATTCTCACGGCGCTGCGCACCGCCGCGACTTCCGCCGTCGCGGCCAAGTATCTGGCACCACGCGGCGCGCGCACCATGGCCATCATCGGCAATGGCGCACAGTCGGAATTCCAGGCGATCGCCTTCAAGGCGCTGACCGGCGTCGACCGGCTCAGGCTCTACGACATCGACCGATCCGCCTCGCTGAAATGCGCCAAGAACCTGGCTGCCATGGGATTTGACATCACCATCTGCGAAACCGGGCAGGAAGCGGTCGAAGGAGCCGGGATCATCACGACCGTCACCGCCGACAAGCAATGCGCCACCATCCTCACCGACAACATGGTCGGCTCCGGCGTCCACATCAACGCCGTCGGCGGCGATTGCCCCGGCAAGACCGAACTGCACAGGGACATCCTGCTGCGCTCCGACATTTTCGTCGAGTTCCCGCCGCAGACACGCATAGAGGGTGAAATCCAACAGCTTGATCCCGACCATCAGGTGACCGAGCTCTGGCAAGTGATCGCCGCCAAGGTGCCAGGCCGCCGGGACGCCAAGCAGATCACGCTGTTCGATTCCGTCGGCTTCGCCATCGAGGACTTTTCGGCGCTGCGCTATGTGCGCGACCAGCTGCAGGCAACGGGCCTCTACGAGGAGCTCGATCTGCTGGCCGATCCGGACGAACCGCGCGACCTCTATGGCATGCTGCTGAGAGCGGCCATGCAGACCGCGGCATAACAAGAACCGATGAGATGCCGCGAGCGATCCCGCAGGCATTGATAGTGACTGCGGGTCTTGTCGAACGTCCCCTCGACGAGATGAAGGGCCATCGACGTTGCCGTCACTCCACCGTCACGGATTTCGCCAGATTTCGGGGCTGGTCGACGTCGGTGCCCATGAACACGGCGGCGAAGTAGGCCAGCATCTGGATCGGCAGCGCATAGATGATCGGCGAGATGATTTCAGGCACGTCGGGCAGGATGATGGTTTCCATCGTCTTGACGCTCACCTGTGCGGCGCCTTTGCTGTCGGTGATCAGGATGATCTTGCCGCCGCGCGCCGCCACTTCCTGCATGTTCGACACGGTCTTCTCGAAAATGCGGTCATGCGGCGCAATGACGATGACCGGCATGTTCTCGTCGATCAGCGCGATCGGCCCGTGCTTCAATTCACCCGCCGCATAGCCCTCGGCATGGATGTAGGAGATTTCCTTGAGTTTTAGCGCGCCTTCCATGGCCAGCGGGAAATTGGTGTCGCGGCCGAGATAGAGCACGTCCTTGTAGCGTGACAGTTCGCGCGCGATCCGCTCGATCTGCTCTTCGAGCTTGAGCACCTGGTTGGCATAGCGCGGCGCTTCCGAAAGCGCGCGCACCAGGGTCTTTTCCTGCTCCTTCGAAATCACCCCGCGCGCCACGCCGGCGCGCACCGCAAGCGAGGCCAGCACCGACAGCTGGCAGGTGAAAGCCTTGGTCGAGGCGACGCCGATCTCGGGGCCGGCCAGTGTCGGCAGCACGACGTCGGATTCGCGCGCCATGGTCGATTCGCGCACATTGACGACGGCGCCGATCTTCATGCCGGCCTTGCGGCAATAACGCAGCGAGGCCAGCGTGTCGGCGGTCTCGCCCGATTGCGAGATGAAGAAGGCGGCGTCATTGGCCGACAGCGGCATCTCGCGGTAGCGGAACTCCGAGGCGACATCGATGTCGACCGGCAGCCGCGCATAGCGCTCGAACCAGTATTTGCCGATCAGGCCGGCGAGATAGGCGGTGCCGCAGGCCGAAATCGCCAGCCGGCCGATCTTGGCGAAGTCGAACGGCAGGTCGAGCGGCTTGGAGACGCCGGAGACGAAGTCGACATAATGCGCCAGCGTGTGCGAGATCACCTCGGGCTGTTCATGGATTTCCTTCTCCATGAAATGCCGGCGGTTGCCCTTGTCGACCATGAAGGAGGTCGACAGCGACTGCTGGCGCTTGCGCTCGACTTGTCTGCCGTCGATGTCGAAGATGGCGACGCTGTCGCGGCGCACCACCGCCCAGTCGCCGTCCTCGAGATAGGTGATCGAATTGGTGAATGGCGCCAGCGCAATGGCATCGGAGCCCAGGAACATCTCGCCGTCGCCATGGCCGACGGCCAGCGGCGGGCCATTGCGGGCGCCGACGATCAGGTCCTCATCGCCCTTGAACATGATGGCCAGCGCAAAGGCGCCTTCCAGCCGCTTCAGCGCCTGATGCGCCGCCTCGACCGGCTTCAGTCCCTTGGCCAGTTCGCGCGCCACCAGATGCGCCACGACCTCGGTGTCGGTCTGCGAGGAGAAGGCATAGCCGTCGCGGACCAGTTCGTCGCGCAGCTCGGCAAAGTTCTCGATGATGCCGTTGTGGACGATGGCGACGCCGTCGGAAAAATGCGGATGCGCATTGGTCTCGTTGGGCACGCCATGGGTGGCCCAGCGTGTGTGGCCGATGCCGATCGTGCCGTCGAGCGGCTCCTCCTTGAGCCGGCGTTCGAGGTTGATCAGCTTGCCTTCGGCGCGGCGGCGGGCGAGCTGACCATGTTCGATGGTGGCCACACCGGCCGAGTCATAGCCGCGATATTCCAGCCGCTTCAGCGTGGTGAGGATGAGCGGCGTAACCTGCGAATGGCCGACGATTCCAACGATGCCGCACATGGTTTTGCCCCCTGATCTGCAGAATTCCGGCCTTATCGCCGTAGAAGGCAAGATATCCCTCCTTGATTACGGACTGATCGTTCATTCGAAGGAGCCTACGGCCTTAATCGCGACCAGAAACCGCCATGCTGTGAAGTGGTTCGAGAGGGGGCAGGGTCAGGTAGCGGAGTTTGCGTCGTCGGCCGCGTGAAGCCGCCCGACGAACAGTTCGTTCGAATGATGCGCTTCCGTTGGCCCAGGCGCATGTTGAGGCAGCCGGCAAACCAAAACACACCCAACAGCCGGTTAGGCCCGGCCGCCTGATGCCCCCCTACAAGAGGCTGTCGGGCCGCTTGATCTATCTGGGGCTTGCACGCGAAAGCGCTCCCGACTGCCTCGCGTGCCGGAAAGCGAGCGGCGCTGGGGTCCACGCGACGAAAAACGTCAAGATGAACACGAGAAGGGTCATCCCGGCACAGGTTAAAAAGGTTGGTGGGGAATGACCGACGACCCCCGAACCTTAGGGCTGTCGCTTACAATTCTCGACGACTCTTCGCCGTTAAAGCGATGAATTGCCGGCACCCGGCATCGTTTGATTGAACGAAGACACCGAACTGATCTCTCGATACAGAAGAAAGCTCAGTCCGCGCCTTGCTGGGTCCAGGCATGCGGAAGGGGGATGCAGGGCATGAAGTTCAGAGATCTGATCAGACGTGCCGACAACAATGTGGAGAAGTCATTCGAGGATCTCGAAGCTGACTTGGCTGATGCCGTCGACGAGTGCCTTGGCTTGGATGACCTGTCGGCGCTGGCAATGGACGATGTCGCGGACCAGCCGCCCATGCCAAACGACAACAGCGAACAGGACGAGAGCGCGCAAACCAAGGATGATGCCGGCAGCGACGATGCCGGCACTCCCGAACCCGTGCGACGGCTGACCTCTCATACGCAGAGCCGTATGGCTGCCTTGAGTTCCTTTGACGGGCTGTTTCGCGATGCGAAGCTCCATTTCGAGGAGATCAACGCGAAACTGTCCGAGATCGCAAGCACACATCAGCTGACCTTTGAATTCTTTCACATCCTTCATGCCGACATTCTCCGCGCCAACGAATTGGAGCTGGCCAATCAAAGCCTGACCGCAGAGCAAAAGAGCCTGTCGGACAAGCTCAATGACCTGACCCGAAGGCATCACGAGCGTGAAAGCATGGTGGAGGCCTTGCAGCAGCGCGAGGCAAGCCTGGTTCAGGACGCCGAGGCGCTTCGTGGCGCATTGGCAGCGGCAAGGCTGGAACTCGTGGAAGCCGCGAACACCAACGCAAGAAGCCAAGCGGAATTCGGAGACCTCACAAACACGCTTGCCGCCGCGACCGTCGAGGCCGACCGGCGCGCGCGAGAAAACAAACTGCTGCGTGAAAAGAACGTCAGCCTGTCGATCGACCTGGAAAAGGCGCTGAAGCGGGAGGACGAGGCGCGGCACAGGCTGGACGCCTTCTCCACGATCCATGCCAACGAAGCCGCGCGAAATTCCGAAGTGCTTGGTGCGCTCGGCAAGAGCGAAAAGGAAGCGGCACGGCTCCACACCGCGCTCGAGGCCGCCCAGGCGAAATTGTCGGAAGTGACGGAAACCGCCAGGATCATGGAGGCGGACAAGGGTGCCGAGCTCGAACGCAGCCGTGCCGAGATCCGAGGATTGCGTTCCGAAATTCAGAATCTCCACTCGCGACTAGAGGTCGCGTCGAACGCAAGCAGCGAGGCCTCGGCCGAGATCGCCAGGCTCAAGCTTCAATGGAGCGACGCGGTGGCGGAAAAACAGGTGGCGGACGAAAGGTTGGCGGCCCTCACCAAAGAGGCCGAGACCGACAAGCTGAACCTTTCGAAGATGACCGCGAATTTCTCACAGCTTTCGCTGCAGCAGGCATCCGATCAGCTACAACTCGATATCCGCCGGCAGGAATGCGAAGACCTGCGAGCCGAAATTGCATCGGTCAACGCCCGGATCAGGGAATTGCTGCCCTATGAGAGGTTCCGTGGCGCCGCGAACGCCTTGCCGCATACGAACGATGTGGCCAAGACGCTTCCGGTGGCGGCGGAGCGAGCGGTGCGCACCGCTCGCCGTGTTCGTCGGAGGGCGCTCACCGCGTCGTAGGAGGACGAGCCAGCTGATCATATTTTGCAGCTCGCTTCCAACAGTTCGTCACGTCATTGGCGGAAAGCCCTGGACATCTGATCCGTGAGCGGCTTCAGCAGATAAGACCAGACGCTGCGTTCGTCGGTGCTGATGTGAACCTCCGCCGGCATGCCAGGTTTGAGCACCTTGGCATCGGTCAGGCAGGCCGCCTTGTTCTCGACATTGATGCGCGCCGAGAAATACGAAAGCTGTTTTTGCTGATCCTTGATCAGATCCGCCGAGATGCGCTTGACCGATCCCTGGCAAGCAGGCGTGGTGCCGGCATCGAAGGCCGGAAACCGGATGGAGACGTGCTGGCCTGGACGAACGTCATCTATGCGCGACGGGGGGATCAGAGCGTCGACGACGAGGTTGTCGGTGTCGGGGACGATCATCATGATCACCTCCCCCGGAGCGATCACACCGCCGATTGTGTGGATAGCCGATTCCTGCACCGTTCCCGATTGCGGAGCGCGGATGTTGGTTTTGGTCAGTTCGTCTTGCGCCACGACCTTGCGCTCGCTGAGTTCGGTCTGCTTGGCTTCGGTTTCACGAAGTTCGCTCGTTACTTCACTGCGCCTTTGCTCATCCAGCTGAAGAACCTGCAATTCGGTCTCGCTGACCTTGGCCTGTGCCTCAGCCACCGCCGCCGCCAGGCGTCCTGATTCTCCGTGCGCTCGGGTGGCATCCAATCGGATGTTGCTCAGTCGCTCCTTGGACACCAATTTTTTTGTATAGAGCGCCTGGACATCGCCAAGGTCTCCGTCCAGCAGGACCACGGACTGGTCTTCCGCGGCCTGCTGCGCCTTGAGGCCATCGATCTGGCGTTCGAGTTGCTTCGAGCGGCTTTCCAACTGCGCCTTCTGCCCCGTCAACGCCGTTGCGCGGCTTTCGAAGAGGGTGCGCTCTCCTCTGACCAGTGCAGCCAGCTCCGGGTCGCCCATGCGTTCTTGAAGGCTGGACGGAAGCTGCATTTCCGGCAGGCCTTGCCGCTCGGCCTCCAGCCGTGCAAGCCGCACGGTTGCGCGATCAAGATCCTCGCTGATTATCTGCAGATTGGCCCGTGTCAGCGTGTCATCCAGCCTGGCCACCACATCGCCAGCCCGCACATGATCCCCATCTTGCGCGAAGATGCCCCCGATCGTGCCGCCCGTCAGATGCTGGACTTTCTTGATGTTGCTTTCGACCACCACGGTGGCAGGCGCGATCACGGCGCCGGCGATCTTGGTCAACCCAAGCCAAAGCCCGCCGCCGACAACCAACATGGCCGTGACCGCCGCACCGAGGATCAGGTTGGACCTGATATCATCGCGCGCCTCGACCGAATTCGCCTCGACCCTTCGGCTCCCGTTATCGAACGGAGCATACGAGACCATCGTCGCGTCAGACATGAAACAGCACCTCACGCATGACCGCTCACCCCTTTCTGCATCGGAACAACCGATGCCTGCCGTTCGGCAGGCGTCGGGAAGGGCCGGATGACATTGGCCAGGACCTCCTCGCGCGAGCCGAAGGAGTGAAGCATCCCATTCGACATGACGAGTACCTTGTCGATATTGGTGAGGGCAGAAGGACGATGCGCAACAATGATGACGATGCCTCCACGTCGGCGCACCCCCAGGATCGCGCCGGCCAGGGCGGCATCGCCATCGACGTCCAGGTTTGAATTCGGCTCGTCCAGGACGACCAGAAACGGGTCGCCATAAAGTGCCCGGGCAAGCCCAACCAGTTGCCTCTGTCCGGCCGACAAGGCTGCGCCTCCCTCGCCTACGCGTGTTTGAAAACCATTCGGCAACCGCATGATCATCTTGTCGATGCCGGCGGCCCTGGCAGCCGCCAGCACGCCCTTGGCGTCGTCCTTGCCACCAAATCGCGAAATGTTGTCGGCAACCGTCCCGTCAAACAGTTCGACGTCCTGCGGCAGATAGCCGACATGAGCGCCAAGCTCTTCCGAATTCCATTGGTCGAGCGAGGCTTCGTCCAGCCTTACCCTCCCGCGAAGTGGCTGCCACACTCCAACCAGCGCGCGCACAAGTGTCGTTTTCCCAGAACCGCTCGGGCCGACAATGGCCATTCCCGCGCCCCCGGGCAGGCTAAAGCTGACATTGGCGACCGTCGGTTTTTGCTGGCCCGGCGGCGCTATTGTCAGGTCCTCGACCGCAAGCGCCGCCTGCGGGCGCGGCAGTTCCATGACTTCTTCATGCCCACCGACGACAGCCAGCACCTTGGCCAGCTGGGAATAGCTTTGCCGGAAAGCCGCGAAGCCTCGCCAGTTTGCGAGCGCAGCGTCAACCGGAGCCAACGAGCGGCCCAGCAGTATCGACGATGCTATGATCACACCTGGCGATGCTTCCCCCCCGATCACGAGATAGGCGCCCAGTCCCAGAACAGAGGACTGCAAGGCCATCCGCAGCGCCCTCGAGAGGGCACCGGTGGCGCCGACAATGTCGGAAAGCCGTTCCTGGTGCGTGAGATAGGCGTGGTTGATCTCGCTCCAGCGGCGGGCAAGCCGCCCGGAAAGGCCCATCGCGCGCACAACCTCCGCGTTGCGGCGGCCGGAATCGGCAAGATTGCGTTGCGACACCATCGTCTCGGACGCGCGTGCCGCGGATGCGCGGCCAAGGACTTCCGCTATCACCGTGAGCAGAACGACAATAATCGCACCGCTTGTTGCCAGCAGACCGAGCGCAGGATGCAGAAGATAGATGATCAGCAGATAAAACGGTATCCAAGGCGCGTCGAAGATGACGGTCGGCCCCAATCCCGAAAGGAAGCCGCGGATCTGATCCAGATCACGCAGCGGCTGTATCCGGTTCGCGTCCTGCCCGCCGATGAGCGGTAAGGACAGCGACAGGCCGAACACCCTTCGCTGCAGATTCTTATGGAGACGATTGCCTATTCGAACCAGGAGGCGAAGCCGTACGAAATCCAGCAATCCATAGACCGCGTAAAGGCCCAGCATTCCGACCGTAAATCCGACAAGGGTCGGAACGCTCTGCGAAGGCAGAACGCGGTCGTAGATCTGCAGCATATAGACGGAGCCAGTCAGGGCGAGAAGGTTTATCACCGCCGAGAAGACGCCGACGCCTACCAGCCCGGGCACGGCACCAAGCATGGCGCCACGCAGATCGGGCGAACGTATCCCTCCGGAGCTCATCGCTTGCGACCTCCGGTGAGAAATCGTTGCGCAAGCTCACTGGCCCCGTTGGCCACGGACAATTTTTGGGTTTTCAGGAGCGTATCCCTCTTTGCCTTCTAATTTACGCCCCACTAACGTACGTGGCCTTCGGTCAAAATGTAGCGAAATCGTGGCGCCGAGCCGAGAAACCCGAATCTGACGCATTAAATCAGGGGAAAACTACCGTTTTAAGGAGTACCGGAAGGCTGTGGAGGTCGCGTTCCCGGCAACGCGAGCGACACCGCGCCGTCCTTTTCGGAGGGTGAGTCGCCCCTCAGGCAAACGGCTCCAGGCCGTTTTCACGTGGCCATTTGAGTGTGCGATTCCGCTAGCGCTTCTTCGCGATAACCAGGAAATGTTGCGCCAGTTGTCCAGGAACGTGAAGAGTTCTGGACGCCTTTTCGAAGGGCTCCATCAACGCTTCACAGACTCCGGGCAAGAGGTTTCCCGGCCGGGGCAGATAGCCGTAAGGTATCATCTCCTCGACAAGGAATCCCGACGCGGTCAGGAGCTCCTTGAACTTCGCCACGCTCAGCGTGTTGCGAATTGTGCGTCCAAACAGCCGATTGAGCAGCCGGCAAACCAGGCCGATTGGTGAAGTCGCATTCATGTGAACGTTGCACACAAGACGCCCGCCGTCCTTCAAATGTTCATTTATCGCCTTCAACGCATCCCGCTTCAGCTGATCCTCGGCGTTCAGGAAGAAGCGAAATGCCGTTACGACATCAAAGGTTTCGCCGAGAGGTTCTGTTGTCATGTCGACGTGGCGCAGTCTCACATTGGGCGGAACTTGCGCGCTGCCCAGCATGGATCTCGAAATGTCGGCGCCGACCACCTCGCCAAACACGCCGGCTGCCACGCTGGTGATGCGACCTGTTCCGCATGCGAAATCGAGGCAGTTCCGGCCGGCTCCGCCCATTGGGCGAAGAACGTCCAGGATCAAGGGTTTTTCGATTTTCTCCCAAAGCGCGCCGTAGTAGCCGGACTCGTGCGTCTTGTTGTAATGCGCGCCGTAGCCCGGTGCGCAATGGCTGGCCCTGTAGTCGTCCGACACCCGGTCGCCCGGCGTGTGGACCTGCTGGTTGGACATCAGCTCCTGCCAAATTCCGGGCTCACCGGTCCGCGGCTTGGCCCGGGGAACTCGCGATGCCGAAGGCGTATCGAAAGCGTAACTTGCTGACTGAGCCATCCGAGCCGCGTTCGTCGGCGGCACCCCTTGCCTGGAATTGAGCCTCACCTGTATCTCCCGTTCGGTTGTGTTCGACGCCCTGATCGAACAGTAAGTTCCCCCAACTCATTTCTTTTTTCGGACTGCGACTAAAGCGGCCTATTGGATTGCCGCGCTTTGCAGATCGCTGCTGAACCTGGCTTCGACAGTATCTCCCGGCATCACGATCGTGTCTTCGTCAGCCGACAGCTTGCGCCACTCATCGCCGACCTTGCGGACGATCGTGACCTGAGCCCGGATTGTTTCGCCGGCAATCGGCAATGGCTGGGCGGACGCTCCGGTCGGTTGCAGCTTCTCGCTGGCGGCGTGGAGCCTGGCGGTGATATCACCCAGCCGCGCGTTGGTGTCCTTCAGATCCGTCAGCAAGGCAATCCTCCTTTGATTGTCATTGCGTTCGTGCTGCCTGACATAGTCCTCCTGCTGGCGCCGCGCTCTCATGAGCTCGACCGAGGTTTGCAGCGCACCGCTCGACGACAGAAGCAAGGCGCGCCTGACATCGGCGAGCCGAGTGTTGGTCAGATTGCCTGCATCAAACGCCTTGGTTACTTTCGCCAGGTCTTCCTGATCCGCCTTCACGCTCTCGGCCTCGACCTGTTCGCGCTTCTGCAAAACCTCGATTTGATCAGCCGCATCCTTCTCGCCCCTCTCAAGAAAAGTCTGCTCCTGCTGGAAATCGCTCAGCGCAATCTTCAGCCCGTCCGTTTCAGCCTGGGCGATCGCAGCTCCGACGCTGGGCGACAGAGGTGACCCCTGCGGCGTCTGCTTGTCGAAATCCGCCTGGCCCTGAAGTTCGGCGCGGACACGGGCGGCGTGAAAATAGTCTTTGGTGTACTCCCCCCAAAGTGTTTCGTAATCGCGCCTGAGATCAACCGGATCGGGACCCGTTTGGCCCGCCCGTGACCGCAAAAGGCTGAAGCCGCCGGAGACGGCAAGCGCCTGCCGTACGGTCATGAGCGGACGGTAGGCCTGTTGTCCAGGGGTGAGCACGTCGCCCATCACGTAGATTGGACGATACTCCACGATGATGGCGGTCACGTCGTCCGGTTTGACGACAACCATCTGCTCCCGTCCATCGGCCAGACGCACGTGAAAGATCTTGGTCGGCAAAAGCGCTTGCATGCGCGTCTGCAATTGAGACGCCGTCAGGCCTGCGACCATGATCATCCCGACCTCGGGAAGGGCGATATTGCCATCCATCTGGACCACAGCGCGCTGCGCTCGATCCGGGATCGGCGCTATCCCTATCTCGACGGTATCGCCAGGTGACAGTTGATATTGCTCGGCTTCGCCTGCGGCGGCCATCGATGTCAGGGACATCACCGCAACCGCGGCAAGAACGGTTCGTTTATTGAAGGCCATTTGCGACAATCTCCTTCTGGTTCGGGACCGGCTCCGAAGGCCACTCAACACGGGTAACGAAATCGTATACCGGGCCACCGGGCACACCCCAATTGCTCGACCAGATTACCTGTGAGCCGTCCGGCGAGGGCGAGGCATGCGTCTCGCTCCAGTAGTCGAAGTGGGTGTTCTGCGTTTCCACGATACGGCGGACCTCTCCGCTGCCGTCCGTGCGCACCGCAATGACCTGCTGCGCGTAAGGCGCCCAGTCCGGGTGCTGCGATACTTCGGCTGGCGTTCCGCCATAGCTCAGGAACGCCCAGCCGGGCCTGTCCAGGGACCTGAGCGACGCATGCATGGCCTCGCCATATTTCATCAGCGACGTGACCTTGCCGTCGGCCAATCGGCGCTTGATCACCTGATATATGTCGGGATTCGATTTGCTGATCCCGACATAGATTTCGCTGCCGTCGGCATCGACCGTCATGTCGCCGTGACCGGGCCGGTGGTGCTCCATCCACTTCTGTTGCAAGACGCCGTCGATGGAAAAGACGAAGGTCGGTTCATGGTCTTCCGACAATGCCTGTGAGCACACAATATTGATCCCCAGCGGAGAGATCGAGCAGGAGCCGGTGGTCCCCGGAAGCTGGGTAAGATCGATATCCGGGAATTTCCGCCGCTGCTTGAGGTCGTAGCCAAAGACCACCGATTTGCCGTCATTGCGCGTTGCACGCACCGCAATACGGTTGCCGTCGCGGCTCGGATTGCCTTTGTAAGGTCCGAACTGAAGTTTGCTGTAGGCTGCCGTGTCGAACACGACATCCTCATGATTTGTGCGCGGCGCCCAGGTGTAAATCTGCCTGCCAGCGACGCAGATCATCAGCTGGGGATCCCTGGGATGCCACTCGCATTCAGTTTCATTCGAGCGGTCGCGATGGAACAATGGCACGTAGCTGTGCCCGTCGAGGAAGCACATGCCACCACAACCATTGACGATCACGAGAAGGCTCTGGTCAGCATTCCAGGCCTGTGCACTCGAGTAACGGTGGGTGCAGTATTTCTTCCCGCAGACACCCGCCAGGCCGAGAATTCCAGGCTGGGTGATCCGTACGAAAGTCGTGCCGGACCAGGGATCCGTTGCTTCGCCAAGATAGTCCGGCAGGTTTTTCACCGGTGGTGTGGCCGACGTTTGCGATGCGCTGCTTTCGCGACCACCGAGCATATAAATATTCGCGAACATGGCACCGGCAATCAGCAGCAGTACCAACATGTGCCGGCGGAGCAGGGTCATGTCATGTAACCCATTTCGCGCCGTACCCGGCCTTCACTAAGGCGCGCGCGCCACCATGCGATCGTTCGCTCCAGCCCGTCGCGCAGGCTGGTCTGCGCCTGCCACCCAGTCTCGCCTTCAAAACGCGAGGAATCGGCGAGCAAGGCGCGAACCTCCGAATTTTGCGGCCGCAAACGCCTTTCGTCACGATGGACCGGTTTCTTGGAACCGCTTAGTTCCAGGACAAGATCCAATACGTCGGAGATGGTCACGGCGCGTTGGCTGCCGGCATTGTAGGCGTGGCCGAATTCGAGCCCGGCCAGGCCCGCGGTCTGGAAGGCCGCCGCGGTGTCTTCGACAAAGGTCAGGTCACGGATCGGGCTCGTATCGCCGACCATGATCGCCGGGCAATTCGGATCGAGAGCCTGCCGGATGATGGTCGGCACGATGGCGCGTTCGCTCTGGCGCGGACCATAAGTGTTGAAGGGCCGCATGATGACCACAGGGACATCGAACGACCTGGCGTAGGACTCCGCCATCATGTCGGCGCCTATCTTGGATGCCGAATAGGGCGACTGTCCCTGCAGCGGATGCGTTTCGCTGATGGGCATGGTCTGGGCGGTTCCATAGACCTCGCTCGTGGAGGTATGCACCACCCGCTCCGTCTCCCATTGACGCGCCGCTTCAAGAACGTTCACCGTACCCAGGATGTTGGTTTCCACATAGGACTGGGCAGCCGCGTAGGAATATGGAATCGCAATGAGCGCAGCCAGGTGAAACACGACGGCCTGACCGCGCACGATCCGGTTCAGGAACGCGCTGTCGCGGACGTCACCGCGGACGAGCTTCAGCTGGCTGCGGATCTTGTCCGGCAAATCGTCCAGCCATCCATGGCTGTCGAAGGAATTGTAAAGCGCCAGAGCAGTGACATCCGCGCCGTTGCGGACGAGCGCCTCAGTGAGATGCGAACCGATAAATCCATCCGCGCCTGTCACCAGAACTTTCTTGCCGTTGTAGCTCATGACTGCGCATTCCCTTGGCTGACTGGAGCGCTTTTCCTTTTGGGGTTCATACGTCGATCGGCTGTGATGGAACCCAGCCGACAACCGCCAGGACGCCACGCGCCATCCACACGATGTCGGAGACGATGGTGCGCTGCGGATAATAGGAGAGGTCGAGTTTGGCCTTGGCGGGGAACATAACCTCCCGATAGAACAGGATCGGATCCGCGGATCGGGGGAAGAAATGCGCCTCGTGCCGGAAGACAACCTGGGTTGGCCCCAGCAGGCCGGGCTTGTATTGCAGGACCGCCTCGAGGCCGCCTCGGAAACAATCGGCGAAAGCCATGCTCTCGGGTCGTGGCCCGACGATCGCCATTTCGCCTTTGAGGACGTTCCACAGCTGCGGCAGTTCGTCGAACTTTGTTGCCGCGAGGAACCGGCCCACCGTCGTCATGCGGCTGTCGCCCACGACGGTCAGTGCGAGGCCTTGGGAACCGCAGTTCACACCGAACTTGCGAAATTTGTACATGCGGAAGGGTCGGCCACCGGCGCCCATGCGGGTCTGTGCGAACAAGATCGAGCCACCGCCTTCGAGCAGAAGCGCTCCGGCGATCAAAAGCATCAGCGGTGCAAATACGATGAGCGCGGCGCCCGCGACCGCGAGATCGATCGAGCGTCGCGCCAAACCATGAGCGGGGTTTGAGACGAAGCGCCGATGAAGGGAACGGTCCGACGCATTCATGCCGCAGTTCCTGTTTGGGCACCGCCGTTGAGTGCGCTTGCAAGTGCAGCCACAACCGCCTCGGCGAGAGTTGAGGTGATTTGAGGGTGCAGCGGGATTGTCAGCTCTCGCTGAGCAAAGTCCTCTGTACGCGGCAGAGTGATGTCGGGATAACGCTCGCGATAGAACGTCATCTGGTGCACCGGCGGATAATGGATCGTGGTCTGTATCCCCTGCGTCCGCAGTTCGTCGATCACGTCCTGCCGCCTTGCGTAGCGCGGCAGGAGGATCGGCATGATGTGGTGAGCCGACGTCCGGGGTTCGCTGAATGGAATGGTCACGGCCGGGCAATGTTCCGCGATGAGGCGCCGATACAGGACGGCCAGGATACGCCTGATCTCGTTCCACTCTTGCAGGTTCTGCAGTTGAACGAGCCCGATTGCCGCACGCATTTCGTCCATGCGGTAGTTGAACCCGAGCATCGTGACATCATATTGCGGGGTACGGCTGTTCAGCCGCTGGTGCGTCCCGCTGGTCATCCCGTGCCCGCGGGCTTGGCGAACCCTGTCGAGCAGATCGGAATCACGGGCGATCACGGCGCCGCCTTCCGCCGTCGTCATGTTCTTGTTGCCATAGAAGCTGAAGGCCGCCGCAGTGCCGAACGTTCCCACTTCCCTCAGGCCAGGGGCATGCGCGGCGTCCTCGATGATATGGAGCCCTCGAACCCGGGCGAACCGCTGCCATTGTTCCCTATTGGCGAGATAGCCCGCGAAGTGAACGAGAATGACCGCCTTCGTGCGCGATGTGCACCGCGCTTCGGCTTCCGCGAGAGACATCAACGGCACGTCGACCGACTCGATATCGACGAAGACCGGAGTCGCTCCGACATAAAGCACCGCATTCGCGGTCGCCACGAAAGTCAGCGACGGGACCAATACTTCGTCGCCGGGTCCTATTCCCAGTGCATGCAGGATGAGATGAAGCGCTGCGGTGCAGGAACCAACCGCCACGCAATCTCGCGCGCCATGCATATCGGCAAAGGCCAGTTCGAATGCGCGCACCTGCTCCCCCATGGTAAGCCAGCCGCTGTCAATCACCTTTGACAAGGCTGCCTTCTCCGGCTCGCCTAGAATTGGGGCGCTCACCAAGAGCATCTTGACCTCCTAAAGATCCTTGTGATGGGTTCGGCCTCTACATCCGGATTTCATGCGGCCGCGGCGGCTACCTCGATCGAGGTCGACTGCTCTTCCCAGGCAATCGCCTGCGCATTTTGGAAGTCATCGACGCGACCGATATCGAGCCAGAGACCGTCATGCTTGTACACGTGCACGGTCGTGCCACCCTGCATCATCTGCAACATCAGGTCATCGAACCCGAATGGGATGCCCGAAGGTATGAACCGCAGGACATCCGGGTTCATGCAGTAAATCCCCATGCTGACAAGGTGGGAAAGCGTCGGCTTTTCCCGGAAGAGCTGAACGGCATTGTCGACCTCGTCGATGACGCCGAAATCCATCTTGATGAGGCGGCAGGCAGTGGCGATCGTAACCGGATCCTTATGCATGCGGTGCGCCGCCACAAACCGGCTGAGGCTCAGGTCGGTAAGAACATCGCCGTTGAGCACGACAAAGGTCTCGTTCAGTTCATCCCTGATCAGAGAGAGAGGCCCAATGGTGCCCAATGGCTCCATTTCCTGCGTGTATTTGATCTTCAGATTCCATTGCGATCCGTCGCCGCAGACGCTACGGATCAGGTGCCCGAGATACCCGGTCGTGATATAGACCTCCTCGATGCCGTTGCGCCGCAGCCACTTCAGAAGCAGCTCAAGAACGGGCCTGGCTCCTATCGGCATCAAGGGTTTCGGTAGGACCGACGTGAAGGGCCGAAGGCGCGTACCCATCCCACCACATTGAATCACCGCTTTCATCCGATCCTCCTGATTTGCAGTTGCCTGTGTCCGGGCATTTCGTGTTCGAGCTCATTCGGACCTGGCATTCCGTCAAATCCGGCTCGACCCTCGGCGGCAATCCGAACATCATACTTGAAGGGTATGTGACAGCCGGGGCGGCTGTCGTCGTGCATTCGAATGGTACCGATCCGAAGCGTTTCCGGTATTAGATAACCGTGAGATCAAGGACGGACCCAAGCATCTGGACCTGGCCATGAGACCAATGAAGCCGAACGAGTCCTGCGATCAAAAAGCAGCGATCCGCCAAGTGCCGGAACCATCCCGCGCACCCTCGGTGAAGGCAAGTGCCGCCATCAAAATGCCCTGCCGCACACCGAACATTGGAGGCGGGCACTCGATATCGCTCGGTAGGCAGGCACGGGACGCCAGCGTTAAAAAAAATAACGACGGCTCTCACAAATTAGTATTATATTAGCCATGTGTGATGTGCGTGGGTTGGGACGCTGCGACCATCACAGTGATGTGATGACCAGCGGTTGGCCACGACTTTTAGACTCACCGCGGTTCCGACCATCACAGAGGACTGGGAGGTTCCAGCGAGTGTTCTCGTCGGGAACCGGGTAACGCGTTGGGGTAGTTCAATGTATCGGATCGTCATCGCCGACGATCACGGCTTGTATCGGCGCGGCCTTCGGCTGGCACTTTTGGCTGGAATTCCAAACGCCGAAATATTCGAGGCCTCGTGTTTCGATGCTGTGGTCAATCTTCTAGAGGAGCAGGCATCCATCGATCTTGCGATCCTCGACCTGAACATGCCGGGGCTGGTTAACCAGGAGGTGCTCAGCGACGTTCTGTCTGCGTATCCTGACACACGTTTTGCGATCGTTTCCGGGGACGATTCCCGCTCGGAGATCCTGACCGCTCTTTCGATCGGGCTTCATGGTTACATCGTCAAATCGCAAAAAGACGAAGAAGTCGTTTTGGCGGTAAATGAGATCCTTGCAGGCCGGATCTATGTACCATCACTCTTGTCTCGAACGTCTGCCGACCAGAGAGCGTATGCCGCCCTCCCCTCGGTGAAAAATCCAATCCGTCAGCGCATGGGCTCAAGCGATCTTGGCAGACTGACGTCGAGGCAAAGGGACGTCCTCAAGCTGATGGCGGAAGGGTACTCGAACAAGGAGATCGCCCGCAATCTGGATATTGCCGAAGCGACAACGAAAATCCATGCCGCCGCCATTCTGCGCGAGCTCGGGGTGCGAAACCGGACTGAAGCAGCCGTTTTGCTGCAAACGTGGATGTCGAGAAATATGAACTGATGTTTGCCACCCGAAGCGGGAAGCGGTTCGGGCCGGCATGCATGGGATAGACTTAGGCGCGTGCCATGACACCGGCGCGCTTTTGATCGTCTTACTGTGCATGTGCCCAAATCCGAAGTCGCTTTCGGAGCGGCAGGCACTACAACTCAATTTCCTTCCGCGATAACCGCAACGAATATCGCAGTCCATACTCCGATATTTCCAATTTCGGCGAATGCCCGACAAGCGGCGTGCCGTCCACGCCGATTATCATGGACCCGAACCCATGGCGCACGACGTTTGAGTTCTTCCGACCTCCCGATTCCACCCAATCGAAAACCAGATCGTCCCCTGCCCCGTCGGATGCGAATTGCCACTTAACTCCGACCTTGCCTTGTGAGTCACCCAACGCGCCGTGTTTCACGGAGTTTGTCGTCAGCTCGTGAAGGATCATCGCAAAGCTCTCTGCGACGCCACTTGGCACTGTGAGCGAGGGGCCACTGATCGTTATGTCCCGTGTCTCCTTGAAGGGCTGCAGCTCCCGAGCCACGAGATCGTGGAGCATCCCCGACAGGCTCTTATGACGAGACAGGATGAGATGCGTCGCTTCCAGCGTTCTGATCCGATCGATCAGCATCTCCTTGTATTTGGCAACGTCGTTCTCGGGAACATTGATCATTTTTACCAGGGCCGTGATCACCGGGAACAAATTGCTGAACCGATGGCGGTCTTCGAGCATGATGCGCTCGTGCTTCTTTACGGCGGCGCGAAGAAGCGTGGTCTGTCGACGTTCTGTCAGATCGGCCGCCACCCCGATGCGCATTGCGCGGTCGCCATGTTCTTCCTGCCGTCCGCGCAGAGCAACCCAGCGTATGTGCCCGTCCATCCGCCTGACACGAATCTCGACGTCGTAGTTCACTGCCTGCGAGGGTTTTGCCGAGGCAGCCAATTTCGGCCAGTCGGCCGGATGGACCACGGCCGAGAGTTCTTCCAAGGGGCGGACGGGCTTGGAGGGCAGGCCGAGAATGTCCCAGAACTTGCCGGAGCCCGCGACTGTCCCCTCCTTGATATCTATTCGCCACGTGCCCAGGCGTCCGGCAGACAGAGCGAGATCGAGCCATTCCTTCTGAGCCCGGAGGGCCTCGCGTGCGGCTCGTCGCTCGGAAATATCGTCGACCACCACGAACACGCTTTCGGTGGATGCCTCGTCAGGCCGCGACGAGGACAGGGCCAGACGAGCCCAGAATGCCTTGCCGTCCTTGCGCAACACGCGAATATCGGCCGCGGACGACGCGGCGCCATTATCCAGATCCTTCAACAAGGCCCGCACGGCATCTCGATCGTCGGGAAGAACGAGCCCTTCCAGCTTCAGCTGGGCAAGCTCCTTTTCTCCGTAGCCGGTCATCTCAAAAAAACGTCTGTTCGATTGCAACAGTTCGCCACGTCGATTGGCATTTGCAAAACCCAAGGCAGCGCGCTCGAAGGCCCAACGATAGCGGCTCTCGGCTGCATCGATGGCAGCGAGCCTCGCCTCTGCAACCTCGAGCGCCCCGCGCAAATCCTGTCGCAGGCGATGGAACACGGATGCGATCAGGCCACCCGAGACCAGAAGGAAGATAGCGCTCGTCCAGTCTTCAGCTGAGAGTTGGGCGTTCAGGACGCGTCGCATCCACAAGCCGGCGGCGGCCATGAGAAGCGTTACGGCGATGGCAACCAACCGCCCTTCGAGGTACACGATAACAATAATTACGGGGATAAACGCAATAAACGTAACCCCCTGGCCGATGTATATCGTATTTATCGCTTCGAGTATTATCGATCCGGCAAGCACCAATAGCGAAGCTACATGAGCCAACGGGGTGCTTGACACGTTCGATTTAAGCCAGCGCAGATACGAACCCATGCGCCCAGACTACATCCTTATGTCTAGTTCGTCGAGACTAGGCCACGAGGAGGCAGCCTAATACCACTGCCGGATTGCCATGCCTTTGCCTGCGAATAGAATCAGGATCGGCAGGGTTCTTCAGGAAGCCATATTCAAGGAACGCTGCGGAAAAACCTTCCGCAGATTTCTACAATTGTGTCGAAATTCGAGTCGAAGGAGCAAGTTCCCGCCAGCAGGCGGAATTCAAATCAAGTAAATCATACAAAATTTACTTGAGTGGGCAGCAACTAGGGTTGGGGTAGAAGCGATGACACTGATTGAGAGGCGCAACGAAACCGTTGCAGTCAGCCAATACATTGTATTGAAAGATTCTCGTCACGCACGTCCGATACATCTTTCGGATCGGCCAGACGCCAGACCTGGCGGGCCGCAGCGACGCAGTTTGGAATCCATAACCGGCATGCTTGAGCGTATCGGCTGCGGCTATATCGTGCTGGACCGCGACAGGAAAGTAATCGAATGGAACGCAGCCGCGCAGGAGACGCTTGAGCGCCAGGGCGAAGCGGCTGACACGGCCGTCGAGCTGTCCGCAGGGCTAAGGCGGCTGGTCGCGAATGTTCCGGTCCATTTCCAGCCGGGATTACTCTCATGGGTGGTGATCCGCAGCAGAGGCGATAGGCCTGTGATCCTGAATGAGGCGGGCGTCGTCACACCCGACGGGACAAGCATCGTCGCATTGCTGGACCGGGAGAACACATCGGCGGCCAACCCTCAGACCTTGCAAAGGATGTTCGGTCTGACCAGCGCGGAGACGCAGCTGGCATTGCGCCTGGCGCAAGGCGATGCGCCCCTGGAGATTGCTCGCAGTTGGCATCTCAGTCGCACGACGATCCGCTCCCAGCTTGCCTCGCTGTTCGCCAAGACCGAAACAAGGCGTCAGGCTGAACTGGTTGCTCTTCTGGGACGCATTTCGGTCCTGCCATGAAATAGCGATTTCGGCGGGCGTCAGCACCCGCTCGAATTCAGCAAACCGAGATATGTGCCATGGCAACGCGGCCGCAAATTCTGCGGCCGCGGTTGCGCAGATTGCAAAGCTGGCGGTGCCATCTCCAGCCTGTCCACGCGCTATCGAACGCGGGCGGAGCGCGGAATCTCACAATTGGAGTGACTTGCCATGGTCGAACCAAATTCGACGGTCCACAAGCTGGCTGATGCCGCTCGTACGCGGTCGGATGGTGCTGTACTGAAACTTGCACGCGCGGGACCGATCGTCGTCACAGGTGCCGCCGGTTTCATCGGGTTTCATGTCGCGTTGCGGCTTTTGCGGCGCGGCCTTGTCGTTATCGGCGTCGACAATTTTGCGCCCTACTACGACGTCGTGCTGAAGGAGGCGCGATTTGCGCAGCTCTGTGCCGAGCCGAGGTTCACTCCCATGCGGATGGACCTGGCGGACCAGGCGCGGGTGAAGGCGCTGTTTTCCGACTTCCAGCCATCGCACTTCGTGCACCTCGCCGCCCAGGCTGGGGTGCGTTATTCGCTCGCCGACCCGCATGCCTATGTGCAGTCGAATATAGTGGCGTTTCTCAATGTTCTGGAGGGCTGCCGGCACGCCGGCGTCAGCCATCTCGTCTATGCCTCGTCGAGTTCCGTTTACGGCGCCAATCGAAGCATACCGTTTTCCGAGCACCATGGCGCCAGTCATCCGGTCAGCTTCTATGCCGCGACCAAAAGCGCAAACGAATGCATGGCGCATTCCTACAGCCACCTGTTCGGCTTGCCGGTGACAGGATTGCGCTTCTTCACCGTCTATGGTCCATGGGGCAGGCCTGACATGGCAGTCTATACGTTCACCCATGCCATCGCCGAGGGGCGCACGATCGAGATTGCCAATGCCGGCCGCGTATGGCGAGATTTCACCTATATCGACGACATCGTAGAGGGGGTGGTTCGCGTGCTCGCCGCGCCGCCTCGTCCGGATCCGGACTGGGACAGCCGCGCGGCTGACCCCGCCACAAGTTCGGCGCCATATCGGATCTACAATATCGGCAATGACCGGCCCGAAGAAATCAACCGTCTGATCGCGATCATCGAAGCTGCCCTTGGCCGCCGCGCCCTTCGCGTCAACGTGCCTTTACCTCCAGGTGACGTCCTGAAAACCCGCGCCGACGTCAGCGATCTCCGCCGCGCTGTCGGCTTCGCACCGGCGACGGCACTGGAGGACGGCGTGCAACGTTTCGTGGAATGGTACCGGGATTTCCATGCAAGCCCCGTCGGCCGAGAACGACAAGCATTCGTTCAGGCATAGGGCGAGACGACGGGAGGCCGGACGGCCGCCACTGACCTGCTCCTTCAACCATGTTGGAGGCATGGGCTAGCGGTCGCACGCCGATCGATGCGCCGGCGCTGTCGTGAGGGACATCATCGATGGATCGGCCACTTCATTTGCCGGCTCTCAATAACCAGTTCCATTGTAGGCCGCCAATCGCGCTTGGCCTGATCGAGAGCAGGGCAGACACCAAGCCAGGCAGCATCTTCAGTCGCTTGCCGATATAGACCGCCATGGCAACGTTCCAGATGGCCAGGGCAAGCGCGACACCGACAGCCGCGCCAATTGGGCCGTATATCTCGACGCCCACGGCACAGGCTATGACGTTGGCCGCCGCGCCGGCGATCATGGTCGTTGCCGCGGCCCATTCGTTTCCGGTCATCGCCAGCAGATTCTGCTGAGGCCCGCACAGCGCAACAAAAACATAGCCCAAAATGAGAACCCGCGCGATTGGCGCTCCCGCAGCAAAGCCCTCCCCGAAGAAGCTCAAGAACGGCTCGGCAATCACCATCATTGGGATGGCCACCGCGATGGCGCCGCCCGCAGACAGCAAGGTGGCCCGCGCGAACAGCTGCTGCAGGCCTTTATGATCGCCTCTGGCATGCAGGTCGGCCGCTGTAGGCGAAAACATGGTAGCGACAGCGATGCGGGAAAGCCCCACAAGCATCGCCACGTTCAACGCCAGGGCGAAAATACCGGCCTCACGGATATGGTTGGTCCAGCCCAACACCAGCACGCCGGCACGACTGACGAAAACATCGAGGCCGGTGATGAGCATGAGCGGGGGGACGGCAAGCCACCATCCCCTCGGTTCGTAAGCGGGCTGAGCCTGCCGCAGGCCAGGTGGTTCAAACTTCCTGGCGGTGATGAACACCAGCGCAACCGTGATGGCCGAACTTGTCAGCACCGCCAGCATCACTTGCGGCGCGTGCACCGCCCACAATCCGGACCCGGCCATGATCGCCACCAATACCAGCAGCAGCCCGTCTCGCACGATGCGCTCCGGCAACAATGCCGAAACCACGCCGCCGAAAGCACGCACAAGCGTAGCGCCAATGGCATAAGCGGTAATCAAGGGTACGGCCGCCATGCCAAGCATGGTGCTTATCTCAAGTCCTCTTTGCGTATGATCCGGTTGCGCCTGCTCTGAAAAGAAAAGGACCAAGGCAGCACCCGCCATCCCGAACAGTGTCGCCGCGAGCAGCGATCTCCGCAGGGCGAATCTTATCACCCCTCGCGCCAGATCAAGCCTGCCGTTGGCTCTATAGGCGGGCACAAAACGCAACAGGGACACATTGAAACCAAGCGTTGCCAGATAGGCGAGCACGGAGGTCCAGGCTAGAACGTAGGCATAGATTCCGTAGTCGCGAGGCCCGATGAGGCGCGCAATGGCCAGCTGTGCAAGGCTGGTCAGCCCAGCACCTCCGATATAGATCAAGAGGGCGAAGACGCTCGCCCTCGCGAGCCGTGAGCCGACGTCCCTATTTCGCCGGGGTGTGGCTATTGGAAGAGCACCGGCGGGATGGCCCGGAGACTTTCGAGACACGCGACTATCGATTGCCGCAGCATGCGCAAGTGGTGCGCTTTCTTTTTGGTCTCGATTTGCGAATCCTTTATCCATCCGTGACAGCGCGGAAATGATTTGCTTCTCGACCTTACAAATACTTTTGAGCCCTGATTGACTGTCGGCGTTCTCAACGGAAACGACACTTCGGCCGGAAATCGCGAGGAGATCGTTTATCGATTCGAACACGCCAAAGGCGCTCATATTCACGTCCAAGTCGGCCTCGAAAATCCGCTCCGCCGGCGGCTCGTGCTCCATCCGATGTCTGAGACGGCTCTCAACGATCGCAGATGGCACCACCAGCCTGATGGTGAGATCGGCCGGCGGCGCGAGGCTGAGCGCCTTTTCGAGCGCTTCGCGGTCGTTGCCCCCATTGAACATCGCCAGCGATCCAATCGCTTGAACGTATCCTTGATCGAATATGACAATTTCGGGCGATTGCTTCGCGGCGCTCCAGCAACGCGAAAGGTGCAAGATATATCGCCAGATCCGGGCGCGCCACATTCGTTTCTTTGGCGGTATCAACCTTACCATCGACACCGAACTTGAAATATCGTCCAGTCGCCCGATCGACGATAGAAATATTCCAGCAGTCGAGAATATCGCCGATACTATTCTGGAGACGAACAGAATGATCCCAAGGTCGAAGCTTCCGGCCCTGGTGCTGGGCTTATAGCTGAGAGCGACCTTGGCGTGATAGCCTTTCCCGCGCAACTGCTGCGCGAGCGCATGCGCAAATGTTGTTTTGCCGGATCCTGGCGGTCCGAAAAATTCAATGATCATTCTGGGGCAGGTCCGATTGCTGGAACGCAGTTGGTTCCCTGTGGCATTTTTTGAAGAGCGGAGACGACGGTTCTCATCAAACCCTCTCCAACAGCAGGTCGGCGTTGTCCTCGAGCCTGGAGCCGGCGTACCGCTTTAAATTCACCTGGGTGAGCACACTCCCGACTGGAACTGCGACGGATCCACCGGCCCGGAGCGACTCCAGAACGCCACGGGCGATGCTGCGCCTCGTCTTGGCCCATCGAACGGCAAAAAGCACTGCGTCGGCCCAGCGCTTCAGGAGCCTGGTTTCGGGGCCTCCGAGTCCCAACGGCCCGTTGATGATGACGACGTCGTAGACCGAGAGAAGTTCTTCGGTGAACTGGGATTTGTCGACCGTGGACAGAAGCGTCAGCAGATCATCCGAAGGTGCTGGAGCGGCCATGAGATCGATGCCGACTTCTGGCATTCTCGTGATCGCATCCTGGAGCACGCAGCGTTCACTCACATAGTCTCCAAAGGAGTTGTGAGCCTTGATGGTGCCGAATTCGCCACGAAACTCGTTCGTGAGGCGCGCGTCCTTGCGGTCGAGGTCGAGGAAAAGCACCCTTCCTCCCAATCGCGTTGCCGCCAGCGCCAGACTCCACGCCAACTCTGTCTTGCCATCGTCGAGGATGCTGGACGTCACGAGGACGATGTGCGGCGGCTGCCCCCTTCCCTGAGTTGGCGCCGCAGTGACCAGAAGGGATGTCGCCGCGCGACTGAACGGCGAGTTCTGCTGGCCCAGAACCAGATGCCGCAATTGTTTGGCATGGAGTCCCGAAACCTTGGGAAGCAGTCCTACGCACGGGATCCCAAGCTCGGCTTCGGCTTCAGCTTCGCTGCGCAAGGTCTGGTTGAACATGTTACGGATCAGGACGAAGACCGCCGCCATCAGACCAAATACGATCATGCCGGGTGGAACCAGGAAGATTCTCGACAGGGTGCTGGGATTTGACGGCGGCCATGCCGTCGACAGGACCGCTACACCTGGCGTGGGAGCGGCGATGCGCCGTATCAGGTCCTGCTGCCGGCTAAGGAGCTCGTTGTAGTGCTGTGTCACGATGGTGACCTGCGGCTCAAGGGCACGCAAGCCGGAAAGCTGGCTCGCAGTGTCGGCCACGGCCGCGTCGCGCACCCTCTTGCGGTCTTCGAGAGCCGCAACCTGGGCGTGGTAGACGTTTGCCTCGGCGGCGATGCGCGCGATGCCCTGCTCTATCTCACGGTTGATCGCATTGCCCAGATCGCCGTCCGCAGCGGCACCCGACTGACGTGTCAGGAGGTCGGCCAACACAGGCGATCCGATTTCTTCAGCGATGGCCGATACAGGGGCGCCCGCCTTTCGCAGGTCCTCGATATGGTGAAGGCGCGATTCCGAGGCGGAAAGATTGGCTTTCGACAAGAAGATCTGTCGGCCGAGCTCCGCTGTCTCATTGGCCGCGTTGTTGGCCGCGCTTTGATCAACGGCGCCATGTGTCAGCCGGTACGTCTCCAGCCGATCGGTCGCGTCGACCAGGTCCCTTTGTACTTGCGGCAGGCTGGCGACCAGCGATTCCAGTTCGCGCTGATCCGATGCACGCCGTTTCTGTACGAGATCTTCGATATACACCTGAGCGAATGTGTTCGCGACAAGCGCGGCACGTACCGGACTGGTATCGGTGAAGCCGATGGTGATGACGCGCGAGCGCAGCTCTTGTCCGACCCTCATTCCGCCCCGCAGCGTCTTCAGCGCGGCCGCATCCGCAGCTTCCGGACTTTCGGCGGCAGGTCCACCCTTCGACCAGACCCGGCTCAGCAGGTTGCCCACGAACGAGCCTGAGGTGGGCGGGACGGCACTGATGCCGCTTTTTCCGGCGGCGTCGGCTGCCGGCGGTTGGCGCAGTGCCGTCAGAACTCGGCGCAGGTGGGCTTGCGACGAGAGCATCGTCAGATGGTCATCGATGCTCGAATCCAGCGAGTCCTGGGCGGTCGCCGTAGGGTTCGAAGTGCCGGTGCTCGGGGCGTCTATGATGATCTGGGTCGTCGCCTCGAACAGCACCGGACGAGCAAAGCCCGCGAGGCCGGCTAGTATGCCGCCCAGAAGGGCCACGGCAAGCAAGAGCCATTTTCCCGTCGCCAGAGTGACCACGAGCTGATGGAAGGGAGACGGCGGTTGCACGGGCTCGCGCGGCGGTCGCCTCATCCGCGGATTGGTGTCGAGCGTAGCGACGGCCATCTGCGTGGCACGCGGAAGCCTGGCGCGGCTGGCTATGGAACCTTCCATCTCAATCCCCTGTCAGTTCGATATCGTAAGAAGCGTGCGTTGCCGGCGCCGATGGCCGCATGGCTTCGTTGCGCCATGCCTGGAACATCAGCAGCGGCCACAAGTCACGGAAATGATCCTGGTTTCCATGCAGATGATCGCGCCAACATGCGTCGACCTTCGCACAGTCGATGACCCCATCTCCGGACAGGCGTGTCGTGGCAATGATATCCGTTGCCCAGTCGCGCAGGGGTCCTCTCAGCCAGGCTCCGATCGGAACGTCGAAACCCTGCTTGGGCCGATCGACCAGTCGGCGCGGTACATAACGATCAAGGAGCTGGCGCAGTATCCATTTGCCCTTGCCACTTCGGACCTTGGCGTCGGTTGGCAGTCGCCAGGCGAATTCAACGACGCGATGGTCCAGGATCGGGCATCGCCCCTCGAGGCTGTTGGCCATGGTGGCACGATCGAGCTTCACCAGGATGTCGCCGGGGAGATAGCCGGTCATGTCGTCGAACAGGAGGCGCGACAGCAGGCCGTCGAGTTGTGTGGCGCTGGCATTGGATGCCGCTGGCTTGTGATGAAGAAGCTTGTTGGTCGAAGATTCCGTCAGCCGCTGAAGCAGTTGGTCCTCATTTGCCGCCGCGAACAGGCGGGCGAGGCGGTTCAACCGGTCACCGCGCAATCCGTGCCGCATGTTCGCCGAAAGCGGCAGGCTGCCGAACATGTCTTTCTGGGAGGCCTGGGCCAGCAATCCTGCCCCCGCCGCCAACATCCGCCGAAATGATGATGGCAGCTCATGCTGCCTTCTGAGGCGGGTTGCCAGGAAGTGTCGAGAGTAGCCCGCGAAGCACTCGTCGCCGCCATCGCCCGACAGAGCCACGGTGACGTGCCGCCGGGCGAGGCGCGACACCAGCAGCGTCGGTATCTGCGACTCGTCGGCGAACGGCTCGTCCCAGATCCTCGGCAACTCCGGGATGACCTCAAGCGCCGCGGCCGGTGAAAGATGAAGTTCCGTATGGTCGGTGCCCAGATGCCGCGCAACCGCGGCCGCATGAGGGGCCTCGTCGAACCCGCTCTCGCCGAACGCTATGGTGAACGTGCGAACAGGCGTCGGGGACTGCGCCTGCATCAGGGCGACGACCGTCGAGCTGTCAATTCCACCCGACAGAAAGGCGCCAAGCGGCACATCGGCAACCATTCGTTCTTTGACGGCAAGGCGAAGCAGGCTGTCGAGTTCGGTCGTAAGGTCCTCGTCGCTGCCGGCGATCGGATCCCGCTGCGCCTTGCAGGCGACATCGGCCAGCGACCACCAGCGGCGAATGCGATGCGCAAGCGAGCCGGCGCCGCGGGCATTGGCGAAATCCTCCGCCGTCACCGACAGGACTGAACCGGGCGGCAGCTTGAACACGCCCTGCCAGATGCAACGGTCATCCGGCACCCACCCTTTCGAAAGCATCGTCGCCGCAGCATCGACATCGAGTTCCGGGGCGAAGCCCGGGAAACAGGTGATCGCCTTCAGCTCCGAGGCGAAGACAAGCGCTTCACGTGTCGAGGCGACATAGAGCGGCTTTTTGCCCATCCGGTCGCGGGCGAGGTGGAGAGTCCGGTTCTTCAGATCCCATAGCCCGAAAGCAAACATGCCGGCGAAGCGCGCAAGTGCCGCCTCGAGACCCCAGCTCTCGATCGCGCACAGCATCACTTCCGTGTCGCTGGTGCCGCGGAAATGGTGGCCCGCCCCTTCCAGTTCGCGGCGCAGATCGCGAAAATTGTATATTTCGCCATTGAAGGTAATGACATACCGGCCGCTCGCGGAGTGCATCGGCTGGCGACCCGCCTCCGACAGGTCGACGATGGCCAGACGCCGGTGCCCGAAGGCGATCCCGGCTTCACGGCTCGTCCAGAATGCCTCGCCATCGGGCCCGCGATGACGAAGGGCCGTCATCATCGGCCCGATCGCCCTGAGCGCGTTGGTATTGGCTGCATCGGGCGCCAAGAGGATTCCGGCGATCCCACACATTCTAATATCTCCTCTGGCGAACGATCGCGGGGATCGCCTGCGGCGTTCCGGCGACAAGGCAGAGGGTCACACAGAACCACACGATCGGATGGCGGATGATCAGGTGCGGAGCACTGAAGACAGCGATCGAAGCCACGAGCGCCACGAGCGTGTCCTGTCTCGCGCCCCAGGCGGACAAGGCGGCCGAGCCGAGGATCCACAGCAAGGCCAGGACTGAAATCAGGCCACCCTGAGTGTAGAGATCGAGGATCGTGCTATGGGCCTCGAAAGGCCGCGGCAGAAACTGCTGATCGACTGTGGAGGGACGATCAAGGTGCGGGCCTGGTCCGAGACCCAGCGATCCGGATCTTGCTCCCTTGTCCAATGCCTCGTCCCAAAGCTGGAGGCGAAGTGTCGCGGTTTCCGCGGTTGCTTCCCCGCCCTTGTCCTTGGTGAGGCTCTTGGCGAAGTTTTCGGCGTTGGCGGCCTCGCTGAGGGCGTAAGGCGCGATGGAGACCGCCAATGGAAGGAATGCAACGGTGAACAGGAGGGCAAGTTGCCGTGAAAGGCTGACCTTGCCGCCGTCGCTAGTAAGCCATGCCCGAACCCTCAGCCCAAGAAGGATCAGGCAGGCCAGGATCGTCGTATAGAGATAGGTATCGCTCTTTGTCAGCCTTCCGACATAGAAGGTGAGGATCAGGCTGGACAGCCCGAGACATCTTCCCCATGGATTGCTGGTGGTTGTGGCAAGATGCAGGGCCAGTGGACCGAGGAGCGCGCAGTAGAGCGCAAGCTGGTTCGGATTGTCAGACCAACCGCTGAAGCGGTCCCAGAACCAGGGGTGGACGCCAGACTGATGGATCCAGCCGAAACCAAGCCCCACCTGGATGACAAAGCCTGCATTCGCGACAGCGATCATCCACCAGGCGATACGGCGTAAACGGGAAGCAGCGTTGGGTTCCGCGGCTGCCAGGCAGGTAACGCAGACCAACAGCACGTACGCCATCGTGTCATGCATCAACGGATCGAGGAACAGCGTGGTGGTCAGAAAGCCGATGATGGACCCCACGCCCAGGGCAAGCGTCAGGATCACCCAGAAACATGCAAGTTTGGTGAGGGCCGGCGTAACCTCCAGTCGGCCGCCGGCAAGGATGCGGGTGATCGACAGCAATATCCAGAGCGTGAGGAACAGTTCGCTGTAGCCGAACGGCAGCCCGGGGATGCTGAGCTGCACCGCGTAGGACATTGCGATGCCGAAGGCCAGGATCACATCACGGATCATTGCCGCGCCTCACCCAGTCGGGGGCCCCGCGCACCCTCTTCCCTCGAGATCACGGGCGCGGGCCGAGCAAGACTGCCGCGGTATTTGCCACCGAGGACAGTCTTGTACAGATCGCAATACTGGTCGACGACCCACGACAGCGAAAAGCGCTCCCGCACGAGGCCGACGGAACGGCTGCCCATGACCTTTCCACGGGCGCGGTCGGACAGAAGATCGACTATTCTGGACGCCAGGCCATCGGCATCGCGCGGCGCGACGAGATAGCCATTCCAGCCATCTTCAACCACGTCATTGCAGCCGGGCATTCTCGAGGCGACGATTGGCAACCCGGACAAACCCGCTTCCAGCAGGACGCGCGGAATTCCCTCGCGATACTGTGTTGGAAACGCGAACAGATCCGCCATGCCAAGGAGAGCTGGAACGTCCCGCCTTGGCCCCAAGGCGACGACGTAAGGAGCATATTGCTCGATATCGGACCTGCTGACCGCGAACGGACCTTCAGAGTCCTGCGGACCGACAAGCACGAAACGCGCATTGGGCCTCTTGGAGAGGACGCGGGGAACCGCCTTGATCAGGGTCGGAATCCCTTTCTGGCGAGTCAGCCGACCGACAAAGATTACGACTTCGGCCGACTGAAGCCCAAGCTCCTCGCGCATGGCGGCGGCCGAAGGGCCACGGTACCTTGCTGTCGAGAATGCATTCGGGTCGATGCCAGAACTCCGGATCAGTCGCCCTTTGCCGCGACCCACCAGCCGATAGCGGTCGAAGAAGGCCTGATCGTCACGATTCTGGAAGACCGTCATGGCTGTCCAGAGTGACGCCAGCCCCTGAAGGCCACAAAAGACCGGACGTAGCGCCAGCGCCCGCGGTTCCCGTGATGAGAATGTCCAACCAAGCCCATTGATGGTGCGAATGACCGGAACCTGCCCGCGCACGGCCAGAGGCGTGAGGAGGTTGGGCTTGGTGTCGAAACTTTGAACAATGTCCGGACGCAAATCGGACATCAATTTACGGATCGCGCTGACAGCTCCCCATTCTCCACCGCCACTGGCAAAGCGGTCGAACCCAAAGCTGCGATGCGGAATGCCGTGAGGCGAAAAGGCGTCTCCGGCATCGCTCGAGACGGCAGTGACCCGAAAGCCCCTTTCGCGCAGCGCCAGGAGGAACGGAATTCTAAGCCGGTGATCCTCGCCTCCTATGCAAACCAGATGTGGACTCATCCTGTCCCTCCTGGATGCCGGCAGAATCCCAACCGCGCAAAGCCGCTGGCCCTGTGATCTGTTCACGGCCCGGCTTCATCGCCCCAGTACGCACAACACCCAGCCTCACGCTAGGAGCAGGCTTGCGCGTTGTCCTCGTCTGTTTAAATGAAGCAAGGGATTGGGCGGTGCGGCGATGCAGCGGCAACCGCTGTCGGATCGATGAGTTGAGCGGAAACTCATTCGTTCTAACGATGCCAGGGCCGACATGGTCGCGTAGGACACGGCAAAGCCAATCAGCAAAACAAGGGGGCTGTGTTGGAGACGTCGGGGTACCCGCGTTTAGAAAGCCGTTTTCCACGTGCCTTGCCATCCGTTGGCGGTCCGACAACGGATCAAGATGTTGTGATAGCTCGCAACAGCAGCCCTCCAGACGGCTTCACATGGAAACAGGCCTCCACCCGCCCTCTGGATATGGGCGGACCAACCACCCGTCTCTTCCCGCGGATGGGCGACGACTTCTCCGAAAAATCGGCGTTCTCGCACCTGGAGCGGGTTGTCGAAAAATACCCGGCCAAGATCGCGATCAGTGACGGCTCTACGTCCCTCAGCTTTTCGGAACTGCTCAACGCAGTCCAAAACCTGGCGGCTGCGATTGCCGGTTCCACCCCACCAGGCAAGGCGGTCGGGATTCTGATCGGAAATACCCTCTGGTATCCGGTGGCCATGCTCGCCGCCATGCGGGCCGGCAGGCCCGCCGTGCCGTTGAACCCCCGGGATCCATTTCAGCGCCTCGTCGCAATTTCGACCAGCGCGCGGCTGGCCGCGATCATCAAGCCAGGGCCAGGCAAACCGGCAGGCTGGCCGGATGCTTCCTCGCTTGAATGGATCGACGCGACAAGTTGCACGGCCGCAACGCCGGATGGCAGCCTATCGGCGTTGCCGCCCGAAGTATCGGTCGATGCTCCGGCAATCGTTCTGTACACGTCAGGCAGCACCGGAGCGCCGAAGGGCGTCGTGAACAGCCAGCGGGCGATCCTCCAACGCGTTCAGCAATATGTGGATGCCTGCCACTTCGGTCCCGACGACGTCTTCATGCCGCTGACCGGGCCGGCGACGATCGCGGGATGCCGCGAGATGATGACCCCGATGCTGTGCGGCGCCACATTGTACCTCTCGGATATAGAGAGCGCCGGCATTCGCGCCGTCCGCGACAATTTCGAGAAATGGCAGGTGACGGTCGTCTATCTTGTGCCGGCGCTGCTGCGCGTGTTGATGAATGGTTCTGCGCCCAACACATTCTCTTCCTTGCGGATCGTGCGGGTCGGCGGAGAAAAGATTCTATGGTCCGATATCGACCGGCTCCGCGACAGCGTCCCCGAGTCCTGCCTTGTCCAGATCAGCTATTCGTCCACGGAAACGACCGGCACGCAATGGTTCCTGCCGAGGGGCTACCAGGAACGCGGCGCAACGGTCCCGGTTGGCTTCGTGCTACCCGGCATCGAATACACCGTCGTGGATGAGAACGCATGCGAGGTCGCCCCGGGCGATGAAGGAGAGTTGCTGATCAGAGGCAACTACTCCACGCTTGGCTACTGGACGGATGGGGAAAACGTCCCTCTCCAGGCGAACTCCGGCAACCCGCTGCTTCGAATCTTCGCAACAGGTGATCTGGTCAAGGTCGACGACACCGGAATGATGTGGATCGTCGGACGAAAGGGACGCCAGATCAAAATAAACGGAAGGCGGGTCGAACCCGCCGAACTGGAACTCGTCCTGCGCCGGGCGCCTCAGGTGGATGATGCCGTTGCGGTGGTGACGGACTTGAACGAACTGGTGGCCTTTGCCGTCCCCGCCAGACCTGGCGGAAGCGAGTTCATTGCTGAATTGCGCGACCTGATCAGGACGGCCCTGCCGCCGGCTGTTCATCCGACGCGCCTGCACAGTGTTGCCGAGATACCGCGGCTCAAAGGCGGCAAGGTCGACGGTGTCAAGCTGCGGGAACTGGATCGCGCACTGAACGCGCAAGGCGCCCAGAACACGCCCATGGCCCGGCAGGCGGCAAACCCGCTTGATATCGAAGGCACCGCGGCGGTCGTATGGGAGAGAATTCTCCCGGGCAAAAGGGCAGCTGGCAGCCGCTGGGACGATGCCGGCGGCGATTTATTGAAATTGCTGCAATTCGTCATGGAACTGGAAACGGCTCTGGGGCGGGAACTCAACCTGGACGCGTTCACGGTCGGGATGAGTTTCGCCGATGTCGTCCGGGCAGCGTCTCCAGGACAAGACACAAGCAGCTCGCTTGTCGAGGCTCCCGACCCGAGACCCGTTTTGTTCATCGTGCCCGGATCGATCGGTTACGGTCCAAGCCTGGCTGCCTTCGGCGCCGAGATGGGCAATGTCGCCAGGGTTGTTGCCGTGCGCTACGGGGATCTGAACGATCTGCTGAAGGGACATGGCACGATACCGCGGATGGTGGATGCGGTTGTCGACCAGATCAACCAGGCCCAGCCCGATGGCAATGTGAAGCTGATCGGTTATTCGCTTGGCGGCGGCGTCGCCTTCGAGGTTGCCGCCAAACTTGCTGCCGCCGGTCGGTCGGTCACGTTCCTGGGAATCCTCGACACCAATATCGGGCCTGGACAGCACAACTATCGTGAAAGACTCGCACGCACCGCCCAGCGCATCCGCACGCATCGCGTGACGGTGGATCGCATGATTTTGCGGGCTCTGGCAAAATTGTTTGCCCAATTTGGCGCCGAGGCTTTGCTTGCGAGGGGTATCGACTGGCTGAAATGGAGGAGCTTCGCCAGAACGCGATTCATCTTGCGCCTTGAGCTCGAAGAAGTCCTGCGGATGCGCGCATTTGGCCAGTGGCTCGCGCAACCGAAGCCCACATTGCCGATCACCGCCACCCTGTTTCGATGCAGGCGCACAGGCGTTCCGTCAGACCTTGGCTGGAGTGCTTTCGTCACAGGCCTGAACATAATCCCGATCGTCGGCGGGCACCTGGACATGCTCGTTGAACCCTATCTCAGCCACAACCGTCCGCTGATAGAAAAAGCCTTTGTAGTGAGCGGCACATAGCGGGTGATTCGCGCACGCGGAGGCTGAATCCAGACCGGATGCCCGTGTATCTTGCTGACGGATCCACAACAAATCCGCTGGCACTGCCGTCGTAGCGAGAACAGCCTGGTGCTGCGTCGCCGCGCTGAAATATCCCTAAATAATCAACAAGTACCAGGACCCGGGCAGCCTTCCCGTCGCATAGGCTCTCCTTGCCATGATCAACGATTCTATCAATGGGCGCCGGTATTTGATTTGGCCCTAATATATCCTTTCCAATAGGCAGGCATGGGGCACCACCGAATCGGACGTAAGGATATTTGCATGACAACCCTCCACTATGCCTCGGGTGGGTCGGCCTCCGAGGTCGCAACCGCCGGGTTCAATCTTGTCGACGTTTCATCCGTGGACGAACTCAACGCCTTGCCGGCTGGCACGAAAGGTCTGGTTTGGCTGGATGAAGCCAATGGCGCAACCTCGTCTTTCATTGACAAAGTCACGCCCTTCATCGGCAACCCGAAGGTGTTCGGCTTCTTCCTCGTCGACGAGCCCGATCCCACGGGCAAATGGGGAACCTATGCCACAGCCGACAATCTGAAGGCGGAATCCGACTGGATCCACACCCACCTGCCCGGCGCCAAGACCTTCATCACCATGATGAACATGGGGTCTTCGGCTGATCCCGATTTTTCAAACACTTTCAATCCCGCCAACACGCATATCGACTATTACGGCGTGGATCCCTACCCGGTGCGCACCGGCACAAGCACCGTCGACTACAATATGATCGACAGGACCGTGGCCGCGGCGGTCGCCTCTGGCGTTCCGCTCAGCCAGATCGTTCCGGTTTATCAGACGTTCGGCGGCGGCAACTACACCACCGATACGGGCGGCCAATATGTCCTTCCCAGCGTCGCCCAGGAGCAGACCATGCTGGACCACTGGGCCAAGGTTGCGCCATCGCCCGCCTTCGACTATGCCTATGCATGGGGCTCTCAACAGGGTGACACCGCGCTTGGCGATTTGCCGGCGCTGCAGGCCCTCTTCCTTCAGCACAATCAGAGCACCACCAGCGTGCCTTCGACCGGCGAAACAACTCCGCCCACCAGCACTGTGCCCCCTCCCAGCACGGTGCCCCCAACCAGTACCGTGCCTTCGAGCAGCGATCACACTTTCTACGGCACGGGCGGCGCGGATGTGTTTCACAGCACCACCGGCGTAGATACGATGATCGGTGGCGGCTACAACGACACCTACTATGTCAACAACGTCGGCGACAAGGTGGTGGAACTGTTGGGCGGCGGCAACGATACTGTGCTGGCATCGGTGAGTTATGCGCTGTCGGCCGGCTCGGAGATCGAGCACCTCGCCACCACAAGCAAGTCCGGCACTACGACCATGAACCTCAAGGGAAACGAGTTCTCCCAAACCATAGACGGAAATGCCGGCAGCAACGTCATCAACGGCGGTGGCGGGAAAGACGTGCTGACGGGAAATGGGGGCAAGGACTTCTTTTTCTTCAATGCCGCCCTCAAGACCGGCAATGTCGACAAGATCACCGATTTTAATGTGACCCAGGACAAGATCGTGCTCGACCACAATGTGTTTACCGGCCTTCAAGCGGGCGCCCTTCCCACCTCGGCGTTCCACGAAGGCAGGGGTGCGCACGACAGCGGCGATCACGTCATCTATAACAGTTCGACCGGCGCCCTGTCTTTCGACAGCGACGGCGAGGGTGGCGCACATCAGATCCAGTTTGCCACCCTGTCTCAGCATCTGTCTTTGACTGCGTCCTCGTTCATCGTAGCGTGAGCCTTGGGAAACGTCAGACCCTGATCACAAGGGTCTGACGTTTTCTTGAATATACCTCAATATACTTCGGTGAAATACTTTGATGGAACGAACCGCTCCAACGAGCATTGGTCCATCATGAGCACTCGCGGCATCGAATTCCTGCAGAAATGGGTGGAGGATAATGTGCCGCCCTATTCGAAATCCGACCCGACCCTTGCGGCCAAACTCGCCGAGCAAGTGACGGCGGACGCCATCAAGGCGGGAATTCGCCCCGAGGAAATCTCGGAAGAAGTCGGAAGCATGTTGACCACCATGCTTGAAGTGCTCGACCAACGCGATACGAAATGATTGCGCGGCCAGTTGCATTGACAACGTCGCACAGGTCCACGGCCAACACGCCTGCTGCTCGGCCGAAGTGAGGTCCCCACCACTTCATGATTACCAGCCAAGCCAGTGTTTTTGGCTTTTATCGCCTTGGTCAACCCGGGACGGTCTCGTACTCTTCCAAGACTCGCGCGATGATCTTGTCGAGGTCGTGAGGTTCAGCACCGTTGACTTGTATCAAGGGCCATCCATCCTGGCGCAAGCACTTGCCGATCTCCCTTGAGATATCGGCCTGCCTCAAGCCCCTGTCCACGCCGAGTTCGAACAGGAGGACCTCCAGGAGCGGTTGCTGCGCATGCCGATCCATAAGACGGCGGCGCAGCGTTTCCTGCGGCGCATCGATCTGGATAAGGAGGTCTGGTCGCGGCATGAACGCCAGGCAGTCACGAACCACGTCAATGCTTGGAGTTCGCGCCAGCACAACCAGCGCGCATAAAGCCTGGATTAGGCCCTCTTCGAAAATGAAATAACCTTCCGATTGCTGCGCTTGACGCCATGACTCGCACAGCAGGGCGATATCGACCTTCATGCGCCATGACCATGTGCGGCTTCGTAGTGGGATTGACGCCAGAAGCCGCGCCGCGACACCATCCTTCGGCAGGGTCGACAGCAAGACTGGGCCGGAGGTGGCAATCTTTTTGCCAATGCGCCCAATGCCATGGCGTACTTCCGGACCATCTTCCTGGGCCGACCCATATTCAATCAGGCGATACCCGTTCACTGTCTTCACGTTGATGCCGTGTTTCGCCATCCCCTGGCAGAGGCCGCGAAGAAGTGTGGTCTTGCCTGCACCAGGCGGCCCAAACAACTCGATGATCATCACGCAATGCCCAAATGTCTCCGAGCAAGCAGTCATTCGCCTGCATGTCAAAGATTAGCCGGATTACGAGCCACACCAACGTTCGTTTGAATGACCTTTCATATATGCCGGAGGCACGCGGGATTGGCCCTTGGCAAGCGTCTCAAGATCGGGGACCTCCGGGCGGACCGGCCGTTCCTGAAGGGGAATTGGAGAACTTCCTCGAGGCCGGGGGCGGGAAAGCGCTGTCTGATCAAGATTGAGGCATCATCCGAATGATTGATGAAAAGATTTCGGTGGCGAGTGATGGTCGACGTTCAGCTTGGTGGGGCCCTGAATGTCTTCAGCGTATTTGCAGTCTGAAGCGGTGAATCAAGACCTGCGGGTGGATTGTCGACCGACGACGACCCGCGGATGGTCAGATATTCCCGAATATGCTCTTGACGAAGGGGAACTCCTCTGGCGCCGCTATCAGCGGATGGGCGCCGGTTTTGCTGACATTCCCGTCTTCGATCACCTTAGAAACGTCGCAAGGCAATATCCCGACAAGCTCGCGATCGGCGACGGCGTCAATCGCCTGACTTATTCCGAGCTTTTCAGGGCTGTCGAGACATTGTCGTACCGTATCGCTGCCGTCGTTCCCGAAGGACAGGCGGTCGGAATCCTTCAGGCCAACTCGGCCTGGTACGCTGTGGCGATACTGGCGAGTATGGCGGCCGGGCGGCCTTCGGTTCCGCTCAACATGAGAGATCCGGGCTCTCGGATCATCGAGATTGTGAATGCCGCACGCCTCGGCGCCATTATAGGCGCTGGAAACGTTCGCCCAATCGATTTGCCGCAGGAAGTCCTATGGATCGATATTGCGGCTGGCGTCGCGCAGAACGGTCAACAGGCATCACAGCAGCCACAGCTCCCTTCGGTTTCCGTCGATGCGCCCGCAATGGTGCTTTACACATCAGGCAGCACAGGACGCCCCAAAGGCATCGTCAACAGCCAACGCAGCCTGCTGTGGCGGGTCCGGCAATATGTCGACGCGTGCCATATCAACGCGGATGACGTTTTCCTGCCGCTGACCGGGCCTGCCACGATTGCCGGTTGCCGGGAGATTTTTACCGCACTGCTGACGGGCGCCACGTTGCACCTTCTCGAGGTGGAGGCGGTCGGCCTCCGCGCAGTCCGTGCTCGGGTTCAAGCCGAAGGTGTGACGATCGCCTATCTTGTGCCGGCGCTGCTTCGAGCACTGTTGACCGACGCCCCTCCTGACGCTTTCCAGTCGCTCAGAGTGGCCCGGATCGGTGGCGAGAAGGTATCGTGGACGGACATCGCCTTGCTGCGCAAAGCCGTTTCGGACCAGTGCCTGATCCAGATCGGCTACTCGTCAACCGAGACCACCGGCTCGCAATGGTTCCTGCCGCAGGATTGGCCGGAGCAAGACGCATCGATCCCCGTCGGCAGGCTGCTTCCCGGGATGGCATTCGCCATTGTCGACGAAGCAGGACACGATGTCGGGCCAGGCGAGAGTGGAGAGCTTCTGATCAGAAGCCCCTATGTTCTGCTTGGTTATTGGGAGAACGGCGTCGTCATTCCCGCGCGGCCGGACCCGGACGATCCCGGTGTGCGGGTTTTTGCGACGGGCGACCTCGTTCGGCTGGACGATGATGGCCTGTTGCGCATCGTCGGCCGCAAGGGGCGCCAGATCAAGATCAATGGTCGACGCGTCGAGCCCGCCGAGCTCGAACGGGTCCTGCGTTGCGCGCCTTCGGTGGCGGATGCCGTGGCAATCGTGACGCCGGCCGAGGAACTCATTGCATTCGCGGTTGCAAAGCGCTTCGCCGGGGCTGCTTTCGCGGAGGAGCTTCGTCAGCTCGTCAGAACGACGTTGCCGGCGCCGCTGCGTCCCTTGCGGTTGCACACCATCGCGGAGATCCCACGCTTGCCGGGAGGCAAGGTTGACCTGGCAACGCTCACCGAAATGGATCGTACGGAGAGAAAGACCGCGCCAGCCGTCCAGCCGCCCGCTGCCCGACCGCTCCCCACAGGAGGCCAACTGAATACAAGGCAAATGGTGCAGCACGCGTGGATGCAGGTTCTCAACACGGGCGCTGCGGCTGGAAATTGGGATGAGGCGGGGGGAGATTCGCTGCAGCTGCTGCATTGCGTCATGGCGATCGAGAGCGCCATAGGGCAAGAGCTCGGCCTCGAGGCCTTCACCGTCGGTATGAGCTTCGACGAGATGGTTGAGGCTGTCGTATCCGCACAGGCGGGCGAACGACACGCCAAGAAGCATCACCCTCCGGTTCTTTTCCTGTTTCCAGGGTCCGTCGGTTATGGTCCGAGCCTGGCTGCGTTCGCAGCCGCCATGGGCAAAGTCGCCCGGGTGAACCCCATTCGATATCCTGGCCTCGCTGCGATATTGGACGGACGTAACAGTCTCTCTGCCATGGCTGCCGCCGCACTCGAGCAGATAGACCGCGCCCAGCCTGACGGCCCTGTGCGACTTCTCGGCCATTCGCTTGGTGGCGCGGTTGCGTTCGAGGTCGCGGCGCGGCTTCTGGCGGCCGGTCGATCGGTAAGGTTTTTGGGTATCCTCGATACGAGCCTTCTGGACGAGCCGAGCAACCATTGGGAAACACTTACCCGCACGTTCCATCGCATTCGCACCAATCGCATATCCGCCCACCGGATGGCTTGCCGAGCTCTTGCCAAGATCACCGTCGCCATGGGTTGCGAGGCGTATCTCGCCAGGATTCTCGACCGCTTTGGCAAGGGAGAGTTCAGCCCGACAAGCTTCAGAACCAAACTGGAACTGCAGGAAGTCTTGCGGGCGCAGTCTTTCTTCCAGTGGCTCGCGGCACCCAAACCGGCCCTGCCCATCTCCGGCACCTTGTTCCGATGCCGTCGGGAGGGAATGCCTCGGGCCCTGGGCTGGGAAAGTGCTCTGGCACATTTGGACGTGGTTCCGATCATCGGCAACCACATCGACCTTGTCATAGAGCCCAATCTTGCCACCAACCGCCCGCTCATCGAGACGGCCGTCGTGCAGACCTACTCCCCGGCCGAGTCTCGCAAAAGGGAGGATCTGTCATCGACGTGATCTCACATTTCAGCAAGGACATGCTGGTGCTCGATGCTCGTGCGGAGGTCGATCGAATTGTTGACACCTTGCGCAAGCAGGTTCTTGGCACGCTCCGCCGTCGCGGAGTGGTTGTCGGCCTTTCCGGCGGCATCGACAGCTCCGTCGTCGCGACCCTGTGCACACGGGCGTTCGGCAAGGACAAGGTCTTGGGCCTGTTCATGCCGGAGCGCGATTCCTCCGGCGACTCCCTGAGACTTGGCCGCCGGGTCGCGTCACAGCTTGGCATTGAGAATATCCTGGAAGACATAGGCCCGGCAGTGGAGGCCGTCGGCGCCTACCGTCGGCAGATCGAGGCGATCCGGACCGTCGTTCCCGACTACGGGGACGGCTGGAAATGCAAGCTGGTGATCGAACCGGTTCTCGAGAGCAACGGCCTCAACATCACCCGGCTCACCGTCCAGGATCCGGAGGGCAAGGTCGACACGGTGCGTCTGTCGCCTGCTGCCTATCTGCAGATCGTCGCCGCAACCAACTATAAGCAGCGTCTGCGCAAGATGACGGAATACTACCACGCCGACCGCCTCAAATATGCGGTTGCGGGGACACCAAATCGTCTTGAGTACGACCAGGGGTTCTTCGTCAAGCAGGGTGACGGAACCGCCGACGTGATGCCGATCGTCCACCTTTACAAAACCCAGGTTTACCAGCTCGCGGAATATCTCGGCGTGGACGAGGAAATCCGCCAGCGGGCACCGACCACCGACACATTCTCCATGGCGCAAAGCCAGGAGGAGTTCTACTTCGCGCTGCCCTATCATCTGATGGATCTATGCCTCTACGGCCTGAACCAAGGGATCGCCAACGACGAGGTCGCGGCGGTTGCCGGCCTCACCGAGCCCCAGCTGCAGAAGGTTTTCAAGGACATCGACGCGAAACGGCGGGCCGCCCACTATCTTCACGCACGGCCTTTGCTCTCCGTGGAAATTGGCGAGGATTGAGCGGGAATGTGCGGCATCGCTGGAATTGTGGCCCTGAACGCCGCGGCGGCTTCTCCTTCACGCGAGGCGCTGATGAGAATGGTGGGCACGCTCTCGCACAGAGGTCCGGACGAGCGCGGCCTTTACCGGGACAAACGCGCGGGGCTGGCGCATGCCCGCCTGTCCGTCGTCGATCTTTCCAGCGGCCAGCAGCCGCTTGCGGACACAGGCGATACGACCTGGATCGTGTTCAACGGCGAGATATTCAACTATGTCGAGCTGCGGGAAAAGCTGATTGCGCTCGGCCACCGCTTCCGAACCCGCAGCGACACCGAGGTCGCGCTGCATGCGTATCGCGCGTGGGGCGAAGCGGCCTTCGAGCGGATGAACGGCCAATGGGCGATCGCAATCTGGGACTCAATAGCAGGTCGTCTCGTCCTGTCGCGCGACCGGTTCGGCATTTGCCCCCTGCATTTTTGCGAGCATGCGGGCCGCCTTTATTTCGCCAGTGAAGTGAAGGCCATTTTCGCCGCCGATCCAACCATCCCCCGCGCGTTTGATCCTGCCGGCCTCGATCAGACCTTCACGCTCTGGACGGTCGTTCCACCGCAGGGGGTATTTCAGGGAATCCACGAGCTCGTGCCCGGGCATGTCCGCATCTACCAGGATGGCACTGTTCGCGAGCAGGTCTTTTGGCAGCCTTCCTACCCCGAGAATATTGGAGCGCTGCAGGGCGAGTTCACCGGGTCGTGCGATGACGCGGTGGACCGCGTGCGTGGCGCCCTCGAAGCCGCGACGGCACTTCGAATGGTGCGCGCCGACGTGCCTGTGGGGTGTTACCTCTCGGGAGGGCTGGACAGCTCGCTTGTGGCGACACTGGGAAGGCGCTTCGCCGGCCGACGCTTCCAGACCTTCTCCTTGCGTTTTGCCGACGCCGAATATGACGAGACCCGCTTCCAGCGGCTGGTTGCCGAAGCAACCGGCAGCGAACACCACGAGGTGGTGGTTTCGCGCGGCGATATCGCGGCAATCTTTCCTGAGGTGATCTACCACACCGAGCGCCCGATACTGAGGACCGCCCCGGCGCCGCTGTTCCTGCTGTCGAGGCTGGTGCGCGAGCGTGGCATCAAGGTCGTGCTGACCGGCGAGGGTGCCGACGAAATGTTCGCCGGCTACGACCTGTTCCGCGAAGCCAAGGTCCGCCGATTCTGGGGACGCCAGCCGACGTCGACACGACGCTCACGCCTCCTGGAGCGGCTTTACCCGTATCTCACCCGCTCGCCGGTGCAACAGCAAGCGATGGCGCGCCAGTTTTTCGGGCGCGGGATCGAGGCCTATGAGGCGCCCGGCTTTGCCCATGATACGCGCTGGCGCAGCACCGGCGCCATCAAGCGCCTGTTCTCCGCGGATCTGCGCGCCGAATCCCAGCGCCGCGACGCCGTGTCGGAGTTGCTTGGCCGTCTGCCCGAGGCGTTTTCGCGCTGGAGCCCTCTTGCGCAGGACCAGTATCTTGAGGTCCAGACGTTGATGTCGGGCTATCTGCTTTCCTCGCAGGGCGACAGGATGCTGATGGCTAACTCCGTCGAGGGACGCTTCCCATTCCTGGACGATGAACTTGTGAGGCTCGCCAATTCACTTCCGCCTTCCTACAAGCTGCGTGTCCTCGATGAGAAGCACGTGCTGAAACGCGTGGCGGAGCCAATCGTGCCCTCCGAGATCGTAACCCGCAAGAAGCAGCCATTCCGGGCACCCAATGCGCTTTGCTTCGCTGCCGACGCCGCACCGGAGTACATTCGCGAAGCGCTTTCGGAGACGGCTATACGCAAGGCGAATGTTTTCGATCCGGCTTCGGTCACACGGCTGCTCGACAAGTGCCAGGCCAGGACCGGTGACGGTGATCTTTCCAATGCCGACAACATGGCGCTTGTCGGCGTGCTGTCGACCCAGCTCCTTCACCAGCAGTTTGTCGCGAGCTGTCCCAGTGCAACCCACGTGCGTGGACTCAGCGTCGACGTCGACCGCGAACATCGGGAGGAGCGCTTGCATGTTGCATGATGCCGTACCCCTGCTGCATGACTACCTCGCCCACTCCGCCGGCCGGCTCGGCGACAAGGTGGCGCTGGTGTGCGGCAAGCAACGTGTCACCTATGGCGAGCTCGAGGCGCGCGCCAATGCAGTCGCCACAGATTTGGCCGCATCAGGGGTCGGGCGCGGCGACCGCGTGATGATCTTCGCCGACAACACCGTCGAGACGGTGGTGAGCTTCTGGGCGGTGCTCAAGGCGAATGCGGTGGTGTGCATCGTGAACCCGCTGACCAAGAGCGACAAGCTTGACTATCTGCTCAACGACTGCCTACCCGCGGCGCTGATCACGGACGCGCATCTGCACTCGATCTTCCGCGAACCGGCGCGCAGCTGCCCGTCACTTCTGCGGACGATCGTTTCCGGATCGATCGATGACGACGAGCTCTCCCGATTGCCGCAAGCCGTACGCTGGGACATCGCGGTCGCCGCCAGCGCCAAGCCGCCGGCGCGGCGCTGCATCGATATCGATCTTGCCGCCATCATCTACACGTCCGGCTCGACAGGGGAACCCAAGGGCGTGATGCTGACGCACAGGAACATGATTACCGCATGCACGTCGATCGCTTCCTACCTCGAGCTTGCCGAGGACGAGGTGATCCTCAATGTCCTGCCCCTCGCCTTCGATTACGGCCTGTACCAGATGATCATGGCGTTTCGCACCGGGGCCCGGCTGGTGCTCGAACGTTCGTTCGCCTTCCCGGCGCAGGTCCTTGGGCTGATCAGGCAAGAAGGGGTTACGGGTTTTCCCGGCGTGCCGACCATCTTTGCGGCACTCTCCGAGCTCAAGTCCCTCAAGGACCAGGATTTCTCAAGCATTCGCTACGTGACGAACACCGCGGCGGCCCTGCCTCTCAAGCATATTCTCATGCTTCGGGAGCTGTTTTCGAGCGCACGCATCTATTCGATGTACGGCCTCACCGAATGCAAGCGTTGCACCTATTTGCCGCCGGAGGATCTCGCGCGAAAGCCGTTGAGCGTCGGGATTGCGATCCCGAACACGGAAATGTGGATCGTTGACGAACATGACAGGCGGGTCGCCGCCGGCGTCGTCGGCCAGCTCGTCATTCGCGGCGCGACAGTGATGAAGGGATACTGGGGCAAGCCCGAAGCGACGGCCAGGAAGCTCAAACCCGGCCCGCTGCCCGGCGAGCAGGTCCTATACACCGGCGACTACTGCCGGATGGACGCGGAGGGCTACCTCTACTTCGTCGGCCGTGGTGACGAGATCATAAAGTCGCGAGGCGAGAAGGTGGCGCCGAAGGAAGTGGAGAACGCCCTTATGGATATTCCCGGTGTCCGGGAAGCAGCGGTCATCGGTGTTCCCGACGAACTCCTTGGGCAGGCCGTGAAGGCGTTCGTCGTGATGGAGAATGGAAGAACCATCGGCGAAAAACAGCTGCAGATGGAATGCCAGAAACGACTGGAAAACTTCATGGTTCCGAAGTCCATCGTCGTTGTGGCCAGCCTGCCGATGACGGATACCGGCAAACTCAAGAAAACAGCTTTGTCATGAGGTGGGCTCGGGGACGAGGTCGCTTAATTTATGGTGTCTTACAGAGGGCGAATTCATGTTGACGATCAAGGACCGCACCGGAATCTACAGCGAGCAGATCCGCAGTTTCCTGGTTTCGAATTTCTACGTGAGCGACGTGAAGACATTGATGAACGACACGTCCTTGCTCGATCAAGGCATCGTCAACTCGACGGGAGTGCTTGAGATTATCGGCTTCATCGAGGAGACCTTTGGCATCATCGTGGAAGACAGCGAGCTCTTGCCTGAAAACCTCGATTCCATTCAAGGGATCGAGCAATACATCATCCGCAAGATGAACTGATTGCCGGCGCAAAGCCCGGACCGGTTCGCGCAATTGCTCTGGCTTTCGGCACGCTCATGCCTGCGCCTTGGCTTGTCCCAGAACCACCCGGCCCTCGCCCGCTTCATTCGACACAGCGCGGATGTTCTCGTATGCCTTGCTGCGCTCCAGCAGTCCCATCACCTGCCGGTCCTGGCCAAGGCCGACCTCGAAGAGCAGGGTGCCGCCAGGCCGCAAGTATCGTGGCGCGTCCTTCATCACCCGCATGTGGATGCTCAGGCCGTAAGGGCCGGCCGCGAACGCTTCGCGCGGCTCGAGTTCGACCAGATGCGCTCGGTCGCCCTCTAGCCGCTTTTCCGAAATGTAGGGCGGATTGCAGACGATCACGTCGATCGTCCCGTCGAGCCCGAGGCCCGAGAGAGCGTCGAACAAGTCGCCCTGAAGCACCGAAACGCGGTCAGCCATGCCGTGATGGGCGGCGTTGCGGCGCGCCACGTCGACGCATCCATCGGTGAGGTCGCTCGCCCAGACACGTGCGGTGGGAATGTGGTGGGCGATGGCACACGCCAGATTGCCAGTGCCGCAGCACATGTCGACGATGCGCGGCGCCGGCAGGTTCATTTGATGCAAAACACCAAGGGCCGTCGTGCCCAGCAATTCCGTCTCTGGCCGGGGGACGAGCGCACCGGGCGCGACGAGCAACTCAAGTCCCATGAAGATGGCGCGGCCCGTACCATAGGCGTCGGCGACACTGAACTCTTTGCTCATGGCGACCCCACTGGTTTGATCTTCCCAGTATAGCTGTTCGGCATTCCTGCGCCAGTCAAACCTGTCGTTGGATAACCCGGCAAGCTGCCAACCGATCAGTCTTCCACACCCATGTCGAGCGCGGCTATGACGGCATTCAGGCGGTCGGGTGTTGGATCGTGCTTCAATCGCCGCAGATTGAAATCGAGGTGTTCCTTCTTGAACATGGAGACCAGGGTGACGCCGGCTGAATTCGTTGCGAATGCGTAATCGGCGAGAAATGCGATCGCAATTTCAGTGGGACTGCCGTGGTATCCGAGGTCACCAAGAGCGACCAGTATTTCCTTGCGCGCATTGAATTTCGCGACGATTCGATTGAGGCCCGAGAATGTCCCGTGCGTTACGAACGTTCTGTGCCGGTGAGAGCGCGCCTTCAACTTGGCGAGGTTTGACTCCAGCGGGGTATTGGCAATCTGCACGAACCGATAAGGCAGCGATTCCTGGAGAGCCGTCATTCCGGCCTCGAGATCTCCCGCGACCGAGATGGCCCGGGCTTTCCCGTCCTGAATCACGCGCTCCACGGCCCGGATGATATCCTCGCGAACAAGCTCTTCGGCGGTCGGACGATGCAGTGCGAGGACGTCGACATAATCCGTGCGAAGACGCCCCAGGCTTTCCTCGACACTTGATCTTATCAACGCCGCAGACAGCGGCACCTTGAAAGGCGTGGGGCGCACTCTTGAAGCATGCTGCTTAAGCGCCGGAACCGTCGCCACAGCTATCCGCGACAACGGCTTCAGCAGTCGCATGGTGGCGGAGGTCTTCGGTGGGCGCATGCCAACCTTGGTGCAGACACAGACGCGATCGCGTTTCCTGGACGCAAATTCACCCCAGATCGATTCAGCCATGCCGTCGCCATAAGAAGGCGCTACGTCGTACCAGGTCACCCCTGCTTCGTAGCGCGTTCCAAGGTCTCGATGCCCTTGCGAACTCCGATGCGAGAGCCAAGCGAAGCGCAGCCAAAACCGATACTTGAAACCTTGCTGCCGATAGCTTCGACAAAGACCCGCTTCATGGCGAAGCCTCTTTTTGATATCGGCACCCCAAGCCGCCGTTTTCTCAGTCGAATGATTTTTTATCTTTCTGTCAAGAGACAAGTAAGAAAATCATGAATCCTTCCCCAATTAAAAGGCGGCATGAAATGGCATATCTGCGGGTTTCGGATCTTAACCCCAGGTGACTTCATGCATAGTTTGGCCAGATGCTTCTCCATTGGAACTCACTCCTGAAAGATATTTTCAGGCGCGAAAGATACATTTATATTTTTGATTCTGTTGATTTTTCGTGGATTGGGATCAGAAATCTTCCTGCATTGTTCCACATCGATCAGCGACGTCTGCAGGGCAGTTATCTGTATGCCTTGGCGGTAATTTCGGCAACCAGGCCATAATGAGCAGATCTTTGCTCTCGATCAATGAATGCCCGGTTCTTTGTGCTAGATTTTGAACCACCTGATGGACGCCTAGGAGCAAAGAGTGTTCTCGGCGAGGAGGGCTATGGCTTGGCCGGATATCGCACTTCGATGACTCCTCCTCTGGTTCTTCTGTCGAATTGACAGTGTCATGACTGAAAGCCGAATCTGGTATGGCACCAGCGCGACCTTGTCTTGAAGCAGCGATGTTCCAGGAGCTGAAGGAAAGCCTGATTTAGTTGAAGGAAAGACTGGTCTTGGGAGGAAGCATGGGCGAGGACCTATCCGGTCATCATGCCGACCGCATTCAGGCCGCGATCGCTTCGGACGCGGCGGCGAAATCCGCGCTGGTCGCGTCCTGGCGACGGTCTTCCAATTTGCACCGGCTCGATCCAGCCGACTGCAGTTCCCCACGCTACCTCACGGAGACTGAGCTGGGGCAGGCCCGACAACGCATCGAACCACTCGTCCGGGCTGCCCAATCGAGTCTGGACCGGCTCTATCTTGCGGTGGGCGGCGTCGGGTGCTGTGTCCTCCTCGCCGATCGTGACGGCGTGCCGGTCGAACGGCGCGGCGCGCCCGTGGATGACGAAACGTTTCATTCCTGGGGTTTGTGGACTGGCTCCGTCTGGAACGAACAAAGCGAGGGCACCAACGGTATCGGCACCTGTCTGGTCGAACAGCGCGCGCTGACGATCCACCGCGACCAGCATTTCCATGCGCGCAATACGGGGCTCAGCTGCACCACGGCTCCGATCTACGATCACCAGGGAGATCTGGTGGCAGCGCTTGATGTGTCTTCCTGCCGTGCTGACCTGACCGAAGCTTTTGCCAACCTTATTTCGCTGGCCGTTATCGACGCGGCGCGTCGGATCGAAGCAGAAAACTTCAAAATGGCATTCCCCAAGGCGCGCATTTTGCTGGCGCCGGTGGCCGACAAAGGCTCCGGCGCTCTAATCGCTGTAGATACCGACGATTTGGTGGTCGGCGCGACCCGGTCGGCTCGCCTTGCGCTTGGAATTACCCAGCAGTGCCTCGACAAGCCGATGCCCGCGGCCGATCTGCTCGGCTGGGCTGGCCCCGAAGTCCTTGCCGAGGCGGAGCGCGGTGTTCTGCAGCGAGCGCTCGCGCGGGCAGACGGAAATATCTCGGCCGCAGCCCAGGCGCTTGGCATCAGCCGCGCGACGCTTCACCGCAAGCTCAATCGCCTGGATGTACACAGGTCGCACTGACCAGTCGAAACCTCAAAGGACTGTCGCAATTCTGCGACACATCCCGCCCGCCCGCTGTCTCCGGGGCGGTGACATTGGCAGCATAAATCGCAAGTCTCTTCCGAAGCGTCGCATCCCGCGACGTCAGCTTTGGGAGGAAGACACATGAACAAGGTTGAATTCTCACGCCCGGTCAAGGCGCCTTTCGACAAGCGTTACGGCAATTTCATCGGCGGCAAATGGACCGAGCCTCGCTCCGGCCGCTACTTCGATAACCACTCCCCGGTGAACGGCCAGCTGCTGTGCGAGGTGGCGCGCTCGGATGCCCAGGACATCGAGGCGGCCCTGGATGCGGCCCATGCCGCCAAGGACGCGTGGGGACGCACCAGCGTGGCCGAGCGGTCGCTTATCCTCAACCGCATCGCCGACCGCATGGAGGAGAATCTCGATCTCCTCGCCTGCGCCGAAACCTGGGACAACGGCAAACCGATCCGGGAAACGACCGCGGCTGATCTGCCTCTGGCCATCGACCATTTCCGCTATTTCGCCGGCGCCGTGCGCGGCCAGGAAGGCAGCCTTTCGCAGATCGACGACGACACTGTCGCCTACCATTTCCACGAGCCGCTCGGCGTGGTCGGCCAGATCATTCCCTGGAACTTCCCGCTGCTGATGGCATGCTGGAAGCTTGCGCCCGCGCTTGCGGCCGGCAACTGCGTGGTGCTGAAGCCCGCCGAGCAGACACCGGCCGCCATCCTGCTTTGGGCCGATCTTATCGGCGATCTGCTGCCGCCAGGCGTGCTCAACATCGTCAACGGCTTCGGCCTCGAGGCCGGCAAGCCACTCGCGTCGTCGCCGCGCATCGCCAAGATCGCCTTTACCGGCGAGACCACGACGGGCCGGCTGATCATGCAGTATGCCAGCCAGAACCTCATCCCCGTCACACTGGAACTGGGCGGCAAGTCGCCCAACATCTTCTTCAAGGACGTTGTCGCCGAGGACGACGATTTCTTCGACAAGGCCATCGAAGGCTTCGTCATGTTCGCGCTGAACCAGGGTGAGGTCTGCACCTGCCCGAGCCGTGCGCTCATCCATGAATCGATCTACGACAGGTTCATGGAACGTGCCCTCAAGCGCGTCGAAGCGATCGTGCAGGGCGATCCGCTCGACCCGGCGACGATGATTGGCGCCCAGGCCTCGTCCGAGCAGCTGGAAAAGATCCTGTCCTACATCGACATCGGCCGCCAGGAAGGCGCCGAGGTGCTGACCGGCGGTGCTCGCAATGTTCTGCCTGGCGACCTGGCGGGCGGCTATTACGTCAAGCCGACCGTGTTCAGGGGCCACAACAAGATGCGCATCTTCCAGGAAGAGATTTTCGGACCGGTGGTTTCGGTCACGACCTTCAAGGACGACGACGAAGCGCTCAGCATTGCCAACGACACGCTCTACGGGCTCGGCGCCGGCGTCTGGACCCGTGACGGCAACCGCGCCTATCGCTTCGGCCGCGCGATCCAGGCCGGCCGCGTCTGGACCAACTGCTACCACGCCTATCCCGCGCATGCGGCCTTCGGCGGTTACAAGCAGTCCGGCATCGGCCGCGAGACGCACAAGATGATGCTCGACCATTATCAGCAGACCAAGAACATGCTGGTCAGCTATAGCCCGAAGAAGCTCGGCTTCTTCTGATCGGCTCTTTGTCGCACAGGCGCGACTCCGCGAGGGGCCGCGCCCAAGACTGGAGATCGGAAAGACCATGCACGCAAAGGTCACGGCGACGCCGGCCGCCCTCGAACTGATCGCGGAGATCGTTGCCGAACATGGGCCGGTGCTGTTCCACCAATCCGGCGGCTGCTGCGACGGCTCGTCGCCCATGTGCTATCCGCGCGCCGGCTTCATCGTCGGCGACCACGATGTACTGCTCGGCCACATCGAAGACGCGCCCTTCTACATCGGCGCTTCGCAATTCGAGGCCTGGAAGCACACCGATCTGATCATCGACGTGGTGCCTGGTCGCGGCGGCATGTTCTCGCTCGACAATGGTCGTGAGAAGCGATTCCTGACGCGGTCGACGATCTGCGCCGTTCAGATGTGATGTCGGTGCATCGGGCTGCTTGCCCTTTGCCTCGGTGAAAGGACGCACCAGAAAACAGACGCGTGGACAACCGACAGGCGGCAGGCGGCGCGTGCTTCGGTCCCCACATGCGCGGCTTCCCAGTCCGAACCCGCCACCTGCGACAGCAGCGGGCAAATCGACAGCTCTCGGACGAAGACGGTGTTCGCCAAGCAGATCTGCGGGCTCGGTCGCGCCTTAAAGGCTTAGTATAGCCTTGGACAGTGCCAGGCGTATGTTCATCGCCGATGGATCGGCCGCCGCTACCGATGGCAGCGGATCCACCGCCATGACCTTGACCGCGTTTTCACTGTGCTCGGACAGAAACACGTTGCACCAGATCGCGTTGGCGGTGCCGTTGGCGCCTTGGAAGACGATATCGCGATTGGAAACTCCGAGCACCCTGAAGCCGAAAATCCTGGAACCGTCTTCGGCCCGCTTTTGGCTCCTCATGCCAATGGACTGAACGACGTCGAAGCCATGGGCGGCCAGCGCGCCAGTAACATAGGGAACGGCCCTGGCCAGCGTCATATGGATCATTGTGCTGATGCCGTTGGTAGACATGACGTCGCGTGTGCTCCCCCCTCGCCTCTCCGGAGCGTTTCGCACACAAACGACAGTCGGGCTTTGATCTGGCGCAAAGGCGTCGGATCAAGCAGCCGGCAAGGAGGGAACTGGCAGACCTGCGCCCCGGTTGCTGGACACCTGTATGCGACTTCAAGCCATGTAGCGCTTCTCGGCGGGATCGTCTGGATAGGCGGCTTTCACTTCGAGGATGTCCTTGGACGCCGCTAGCAGTGCCTGGACGCAGGCTGGGTCGAAATGGCGTTCGGATTGTTCCTTGATGTAGTCGAATGCCCGGCCGACAGGCCATGCGGCTTTGTAAGGACGCTCCGAGGTGAGGGCATCGAAGACATCGGCCACCGCGGCGATGCGTCCGACCTGCGGAATTGCCTCGCCCTTGAGACCGTTTGGATACCCACCCCCGTCCCAGCGCTCATGGTGCGATTCAGCGATCTCGGCGGCCAGTTTCAGCAGCGAGCATGTCGATCCGGAGAGGATGGCGCTGCCGATCAGTGTGTGTTCGTTCATCCGCTGTCGCTCGGCATCGCTGAGCTTCTGCTGTTTAAGGAGGATAGCATCGCGAATGCCCACCTTGCCGATGTCATGCATCGGTGCCGCGAGCTGGATGTCGCGGCATTGCTCGGGGGAAAATCCCAGCTGTTTCGCTAGCACGGCGCTGTAGTGCGCCATCCTGGTCGTGTGCATGGCGGTTTCCCGGTCCTTGTATCCGGCGGCGAGGGTCAAGCGATTTATGATCTCTTCCTCGCGGTGGCGCAGTTCGAGCGTGGCCTTTGCCACCTCGCTCCTCAGCCACTCCGCCCTGTGGGCAAGCTCCTTCTGCGCCTCGCACAGCCTCACCAGGTTTCTTGTGCGAGCCTTGAACTCCACGGGCTCGATCGGCTTGTGCAGAAATTCGATGGCGCCCGCATGGATGGCATCCATGCGCGTGCTGGCGTCGCCATCGGCCGTCACCATCACGAAGGGCGTGTCGGCGAACCGTCGGTCGCTGCGGATGTGTTCGATGAGCTCGATGCCGTTGATGCCTGGCATCTGGTAGTCGACGATGCCGAGGTCGAAGCTGATCGAAGGCAGATCGCGCAGCACATCCGCCGGCGCCGGATAGCTGGTGACAACACAGTTCGGGATCTGGCCGACCAGCATCTCCATCAGCATCCGGTTGGTGCGGTTGTCCTCGACGATCAATATGCCGATGCTTTCGTTGCTCATCACTACGCCGCCCTTCTGCCGTTTCGGTCGATCCGCGCAACTTCCTGCTCGATATCCTTGGTCAGCTTGACGTCGAGTGGTCGGCAGCGGCCCTCATCAGCCAAGGCCGCGAGTGACGTCAGGCCCAGATTGGCAGCGGCGCCCTTGAGCGAATGGAGCGTTCTGTCGGCGAGCGTCCGGTCGCTGCTCGACATTGCGCGATGCAGGTCGCGAAGCAGCGCGGCGGAGTCGTCCAGAAACGAATCCATCAATCTGTGGAATGCATCCTGTCCAAGAGTCTCGATCAATTCGCGCGTCCGCAGTTCCATGGGAGTTCCGCCGTCAGCGGCTTCATCGCCGCCCAGGCGGGGTATGACAGGCGCCATTCGGCCGGCGGCTCCGGCGAGCCCGTCAATCAGATGGCCGAGCCTCGCCATGGTGACCGGCTTGGCCTCGAACCCGTCCATGCCCGCCTCGATGCAGCGTCTGCGATCTTCATCGGACGCATTTGCCGTCATCGCAACGATCGGCACCCTGTTGCCCGCCGCCCTGATGGTACGGGTGGCCTCGATCCCATCCATGACCGGCATCTGCATGTCCATGAGGATCAGATCGAACTGCCATTCGGATGCCAGACGAACGCCTTCGCGCCCATCTGCGGCCAGAACGGCGCGTTGGCCCAGCAATTCGAGAAACTGCTGCGCCACCTCGCGGTTCACCGCATTGTCCTCGACCACAAGGATGTTGAATGATGGCAGCACAACGGCGCGCGTCGTGGTGACGACGGGCGGATCGCTGCGCTTGGCCGGCACCTCGAACCAGAAGCAGCTCCCGACCCCTAGGCTGCTGTCGACCCCGATCGTGCCGCCGAGCCCCTCGACCACTTTCTTGCAGATGGCCAGCCCAAGGCCGGTACCCCCGAAGCGTCTGCTGATCGTGCCATCGACCTGGCTGAACGGCATGAACAGGCGATGGCGTGATTCCAGCGGGATTCCGATGCCGGTGTCGGACACCTGGAAGCGCAACCGCGCCCCATCTTCGCTTTCCGCCATGCTGAGACGTATCAGGCCATTCTCGGTGAATTTCACCGCATTGCTCAACAGATTGAGCAGCACGCGCCGCAGCCGGGTGGGATCGCCGACGTACCATCCGCCATGATGCGCGCAGCCATTCGATATCTCGATGCGATCGCGCTGCTCGCCCGCCCTGCCCTCCATGACCCTGGCGACGTCACGCAACATGGCCGGCGCGTCGAAGGGAACACTTTCGGCGGCGAAGTCGCCGTGTTCGATCTTGGCGAAGTCGAGGATCTCATTGATGACCTCGAGCAGGGCTTGACCGGAGCTTGTGATGATACGCACACTCTCCATGTCGCGCGGCGCGAGTTGCGAAAGGGAGAGCAGTTCGGACATGCCGAGAATGGCATTGAGTGGAGTGCGGATCTCATGGCCGACGGTGGCCATGAATTCGGACTTGGCGCGGTTGCCAACCTCGGCCGCACGGTACGCCATCGACAATTCGTCCGCCGTCGCCTCAAGCTGACGGCTAGTGACCTGAACGATGCGCAACTGGCGCATGAGATTCAGGATCAGCAGTCCGATCGAGCAGCCCAGCGCCAGGACGACCAGCGCCGACAGCTGCTGCAGCCGCATCACCTCGTCGCGGGCATCGGCGCGTGAGGCCGAAACCGAGGCGTTGGTGTAGCTGAGCAGGCCTTCCGTGACCTTCAGCAGGCGAACAAGGGTATCCGAGGCGCCGATCAAGGTCGCATGCTCGACCGCTCCGTCGGCGGCTATGCGGTCGAAGACGGATTCAAGTCCGACGACGAGACCCCGCACCTGCATACGCACGCCTCGGAAGGTTTCGTTGGTTTCAAAGAAGGAGGCATATTTTGAATTGTCGAGGATCGAGAGCCGCGAATAAAGGATGTCATAGCGCAGATTGAGCGCCCTGACCTCCTCGGCGCTGACGGCGCTTTTGCTGGTCAGCCGGTCTATCGCCTGCGCGAGGCTCCGGCTTTCCCTATCCAGCTGGTAGACCGCCCACAAGGCGTCCTCGCGAATGCTATCCTGCAGTGTGTTCTGCCTAGCGGCCAGATGGGCGAAGGCGCCCCCAAGCGCAAGCATCAGCCCCACGGAGACCGCGATCAGGTATCGCGTCGCCTTCCCGGCCCGCCGAACGGCCTCCCGGCTCTCGATCAGCTCGGGCTTCAATCGACGACCTCGATTTCCTTGATCTGCCACACCGAACGCGAGAAGTATTTCTCGTTGTAGAGTTCGTGGTTCTTGTCGAACGGGTAGATCATGAAGAGGGGCCCCTTGTCGCGAACCGACATCGGCTTGCCGTTCATCTTGAGTGCAAGGATCGTCTCATAGTCGGTGGCATCCTCGACCGGAACGTCGGCCGCGTAGTCGTTGAGGGCTTTGACCCGCAGCGTCTTGCCATGGGCGCCGGCGGCATCGAGGACGGCCTTCAGATATGGCCCATCGAACTCGGTGGCGCCCTCGGTCCAGGGGGTTTCCATGCTCGCCCGCCTGCCGGCAAGTGCCTGCAGCATGGCAATGTCAAAGGTCGCGGTGTTTCCAGCGTTGGTGTTGTCGATGTGACCGGTGACCGTCAGGACGACATCGCCCCTGGGTGCTCCAAGCGTGGCGCACATGGCATTGGATAGAGGCAGTGCGCCCAGCAGCGCCGCCACGATCAGGATTTTCATCGGATAGCCTTTCGGAAGCCGACGCGCTTGGCGCGGCGGCGAAACAGGGCGCATCGCCGGCGCCGCAGTCATGCGTGAAGAGCGCAACCGCCGGCCTCAAACCGGCACGGACGGGGCGGCATCATGCCTTCGCCTGGCGGCGATCGTCCGAGATATCGATGTACCTTAGCAGATGACTGATTGTAATTCGGTAAAGTCGACCGCGAAATATTTGCGCAATGCCGGATCTTGGCCGGCGCCCCAGAAGAAGGCCGCCTCCATCGGTTTGATCTTGCACAATGCAAAGCGCCGCTGCGCCGCTACGATCAGCATATGGTCATAAATCTGTTCGCCGGCACGATCGTCATCAGCCTGACGGTCCTCATCCACACCTTCGGCCTCATCGCGATCACCCACGCCATGGCGCACCTCGTCGCTCGCTTCCGCATGCATGGCCGGCGCAGCCGAGTGATTGCGATGATCAGCGTCGTCATGGGGCTCTTTGCCGTCATCACGGCCGAGGTGTGGCTGTGGGCCGGCGTATATCTTGAACTCGGCGTCTTGCCTGACTTCGAGACCGCGCTTTATTTTTCCACCATCACCTTTTCGACGGTCGGATATGGCGACGTGGTTCCCGCCCATGGCTGGCGCGTCCTGGCGGCGCTCGAGGGCGTGAACGGGTTTCTCCTGATCGGCTGGTCGACCGCTTATCTGATCGCGGCGGGAACGCGTATCGGCCCGTTCAGGGTCGGCGAGCACTTCTGACCGGACAGGCGCTCAGACCGCCACTGAATGCCTGGCCGTGCCGGCTTCGAGATACTTGTCGAACTTCGCTGCCACCGTCCTGACAAGCGGCCGGCTGTCCTTCGGCACGACGAAGTTTTCGCCGTCGAGCCGAAGCAGCAGGTCGCCGCCGCTGATCGCAAGTCGACTTGCTAGGGCCAGGAGTCGCTGGCCGACGTCGCCGAAGCGTTCGACCAGTTCGATGGCCGAGAAGGCGAAATGGCACATCAGACGCTCGATGATCCAGCCTCTCGCCAGATCGTCGACGCTGAGCTCGATGCCGCGCGCCACTGCCAGCTGTCCGGAATCCACGGCCTTCTCGTATGCGCCGGTTGCGACGATGTTCTGGGCGTAGCCCTGGCGGTACCGGCTGATCGCGGACGGCCCGAGCCCGATCAGCGTCTCGCAATTGTCCTCTGTATAGCCCTGGAAATTGCGACGTATCTTGCCGGTGCGAGCCGAGATGGCGAGCGTATCGTCCGGCTTGGCGAAATGGTCCAGGCCCAGGGCCTCGTATCCGGCGTCCACGATCAGCCGGGCGGCGAGCTGCGATTGCGCCAACCGTCCGGCAGAATCGGGGAGCCATGCTTCGTCGATCATGGTCTGATGTTTCTTGAACCAGGGAACATGTGCATAGCCGAACAGCGCTAGCCTGTCGGGCTGCAACGTCAACGCCTGGGCGACGGTCCGGGCAACACTCTCAAGGGTCTGGTGCGGCAGTCCGTAGAGCAGGTCGAGGTTCACCGAATTCACGCCACGCGCCCGCACGGCGTCCACTACGCTCTTGGTCAGCAGGAAGCTTTGCTCGCGATTGATGGCTTGCTGCACCTTGGGATCGAAATCCTGAACGCCGAGGCTCGCTCTCGTCATGCCGATCGCGCAGAGGGCGTCGAGCCGGGCCTCATCCATGTCGCTGGGATCGATTTCGACACTGAGGCTGGCATCGTCGAGCACATCGAAACGATCACGCAGCGCTTTTCCCAGCGACAGGATGTCCTCGGGCTTCAGCATCGTCGGCGAGCCGCCGCCGAAATGGATGGCGCGCACCCGGCCCTTGCCGCGCACGAGGCTGCCAATCGTCTCGATCTCTCTATGCAAGGAGTGTAGAAAATTTGCCACCGGCTGATAGTGCCGGGTCTGCTTGGTGTGGCATGCGCAGAACCAGCACAGCTTGTCGCAGTAGGGAATATGCAGATAGAGCGATATCTCGTCATGGCTTTCGAGCGCTTCGAGCCAAGTCCGACAGACAGTCGCATCAACCCCCGGGTGGAAATGAGGCGCCGTCGGATAGCTCGTGTAGCGCGGTACATTTTCGCCAAGCCTGGCGGCCACTTCCGGTTGCATGTCGCTTTCCCTGTGTTTGCAAGGTCAGGCAATGGCCCCAATCACGCGCCAATGCCTTGATTTCGGTCAAAGCCTTTGCACCGGACAAACTGTCACAAGGCTTTTTCAATGGCCGACACTTATCTTGCCGATACCCAGGGCCATCGGACGATCGTGATGACAGTGCGTCAAGATGTTCATAGCGCCGGCATTCCCGTGCTTTGCCAATCATGCGAGGCGCGGCATCGCGGCGTCTGCGGTGCGCTCGACGCCGATCAATTGGTCGGGCTCGCCAAGATTTCGTCAAAGCACACCATTGAACCGGGCGTGGAACTGATTGGCGACGCCGAGACCGTCGACAGCTATTCCAACGTGCTTTCCGGCGTGGTGAAGCTGACGAAAAGCCTTTCGGACGGTCGCCAACAGATTGTCGGGCTTCAGTTTGCTCCCGATTTTCTGGGGCGGCCATTCAAGGTGGAAAGCGCTATCAACGCCGAAGCGGCAACGGCCGTCTCCCTGTGCTCGTTTCCAAGAGCGTCCATCGAGAGAATGATGAGGGAATCGCCAGAGCTCGAGCATCGCCTGCTCAAGCAGACATTGAACGAGCTTGACGAAGCACGCGACTGGATGGTGACGCTGGGACGCAAGACGGCCGCCGAAAAAGTGGCGAGCTTCCTGCTGATGATTGCCAGAAACATCGATCCCACGCTCGATCCGGCCACCAACGCGACGAGCTTCGAGCTGCCGCTCACACGCGCCGACATCGCCGATTTCCTCGGCCTGACGATCGAGACGGTGAGCCGCCAGTTGACCCGGCTGCGGACAGATGGGCTAATCCGGACCGAGAACAATCGACATGTGACGGTGACCAGCCTTACCCGCTTGGCCGGCCGCTCTGGCGCCTGACCTCAATCAGCGATCCCGATCATCGGCAGCACATGCTCGCGTTCAAACGCGATGTGCCGGCGCAAGTTCTCGAACAGGCCGCGCAACATGAACCCGATGGCTTCAGGATTCTCGACTGTCTCGCCATGTCCGATGGCCAGCAGGATTTCAGTCACCTCACCGGCAAAGCATTCGTCTTCCACATGCTCGGCCCGCAATCGCCGGGTCGAGGCAAGGTTCGCCTCGCTGCCGACCACCGCCTCCTCGTAAGCCGGAAAAATGATCGCCTCTTCGTACTGATGGATACTGCGCAGAAGCGGCACGATCGAGTTGGCTGTGCTGAGGCATATCATCCGATCAACACCCGGCAGAGCGTCCGCGATTTTTTCCAAAGCATCGCAAAGGCGGAGTTTCTCGTCATGCGCACGCCGCATCACAGCGGTCGGGACGGCCTCCCGCCCGGCCAGCGTGGAGATGTCCCGGTAGTTTTCAAACAGCGACGATCCTCGCACTTTCTCCGAATTCAATGTCAGCCTCCGGTCTTTCACAAGGCTTACGCTGCCCAATGATAACGCGGTGGGCTTTGACATGGATCAAGGCGCCGGCAACCCGGCTGAGGAATTGGTGCTGATGCGGATTGTTCTCCGCGCACGGAATCCGAGGTCGGGGACATGTCATGAAATTCGGCACTGAAACTGTGGCTCTAAGCCTGTTTGCATTCGCGGCCCTGGTGGCCGCCGGCTTTGGCGTGGATGAGCCTTTCCGCCAGCATATGTGGGTGCTGTTCATCGTGCTGCTGGGCTTTATCGCTATTCTTCTGCGCAAGACCAGTTTCGCGCCGGCAGCGCGGATCGATCCGTCCGCCTATATGGATGGGCCGATCCGCTACGGCGCCATCGCCACCATGTTCTGGGGCGTGGTCGGCATGCTCGTCGGCGTGGTCATCGCGCTGCAGCTTGCCTACCCGGATCTCAACATCCAGCCCTGGTTCAATTTTGGGCGCTTGCGGCCGCTGCACACATCCGGCGTCGTTTTTGCCTTCGGCGGCAACGCTCTGCTTTGCACGTCAATGTATGTGGTGCAGCGCACCTGCCGCGCCCGGCTTTTCGGCGGCAATCTCGCCTGGTTCGTGTTCTGGGGCTACCAGCTTTTCATCGTCATGGCGGCCACCGGCTATCTGCTCGGCATTACCGAATCCCGCGAATACGCCGAGCCTGAATGGTATGTCGACATCTGGCTGACCATCGTCTGGGTCGCCTATCTCCTCCTGTTCCTCGGCACGATCCTGAAGCGCAAGGAACCGCATATCTACGTCGCCAACTGGTTCTACCTGTCGTTCATCGTGACCATCGCGATGCTGCATGTGGTCAACAACCTGTCGATGCCAGCCTCCTTCCTGGGCTCGAAGAGCTACTCCGCATTTTCCGGTGTCCAGGATGCGCTGACGCAATGGTGGTACGGCCACAATGCGGTCGGCTTCTTCCTGACGGCCGGCTTCCTCGGCATGATGTATTACTTCGTGCCCAAGCAGGCCAACCGGCCGGTCTACTCCTATCGCCTTTCGATCATCCACTTCTGGGCGCTGATCTTCCTCTATATCTGGGCTGGCCCTCACCATCTCCACTATACCGCCCTGCCCGATTGGGCGCAGACGCTCGGCATGGTGTTCTCGATCATGCTCTGGATGCCGTCATGGGGCGGAATGATCAACGGCCTGATGACACTGTCCGGTGCCTGGGACAAGATCCGCACCGATCCGATCATCCGCATGATGGTGATCGCCATCGCCTTCTACGGCATGTCGACCTTCGAAGGCCCGATGATGTCGATCAAGTCGGTCAACTCGCTCAGCCACTACACCGACTGGACCATCGGCCACGTTCATTCCGGCGCACTCGGCTGGGTCGGCATGATCTCGTTCGGCGCGATCTATTACATGGTGCCGAAGCTGTGGAACCGTGAACGCCTCTACTCGCTGCGCCTCGTGACCTGGCACTTCTGGCTGGCGACACTCGGCATCGTCGTCTACGCCGCGGTCATGTGGGTTTCCGGCATCATGCAGGGCCTGATGTGGCGCGAATACGACGAGCAGGGCTTCCTGGTCTACTCCTTCGCCGAAACCGTCGCCGCCATGCATCCCTATTACGTCATGCGCGCCATCGGCGGAGCCATGTACCTGTCCGGCGCCCTGATCATGGCCTGGAACATCACCATGACGATCCTCGGCCACCAGCGCCAGGAGCAACCGTTGCCGGGCTCCGTTCCCGCTCTCCAGCCTGCACAATAGGAGCCAGAAATGGGCTTGATGGACAGACACGCGATCATCGAGAAGAACGCCACGCTTCTTCTCGTTGGTTCCCTTCTGGTGGTGACGGTCGGCGGCATCGTCGAGATCGCCCCGCTCTTCTATCTCGACAATACGATCGAGAAGGTCGAAGGCATGCGGCCTTACTCGCCGCTCGAACTCGCCGGCCGCAATATCTATGTGCGTGAGGGCTGCTACCTCTGCCACAGCCAGATGATCAGGCCATTCCGGGACGAGGTCGAGCGCTATGGTCATTACAGCCTGGCGGCCGAGTTGATGTACGATCACCCGTTCCAATGGGGATCAAAGCGAACCGGGCCGGATCTGGCCCGGGTCGGCGATCGCTACTCGAACACGTGGCATGTGCAGCATCTGTCCGATCCCCGATCGGTGGTGCCGGAATTGATCATGCCGGGCTATGCCTTTCTCAAAGACAAGCCGATCGAGGTGAAGGACTTCTCGACGCATCTGGTTGCGAACAGGCGCGTTGGCGTCCCCTACTCCGACGACATGATCGCGAACGCCAACGCCGATTTGACGGCGCAGGCCGATCCCAACGCCGACACATCCGGCCTCTTGGCCCGCTATCCGAAAGCGAAGGTCGGCGATCTCGACGGCAATCCGCAGCAGGTCACCGAGATGGACGCGCTTGTCGCCTATCTGCAGATGCTCGGCACGCTGGTCGATTTCAAACACTACGACGAAGCCGCCGGTTACCGCTGAGGAGGACGACCATGGACTACAATCTGATGCGGGAATTCGCTGACAGTTGGGGCTTGCTGGCGATGGCGCTCTTTTTTGTCGGATGCATTGCCTTCGCACTTCGACCAGGCGGCCGCAGCCAGGCCGATGAAGCCGCCCGCATTCCCCTCAAGGATGACTGATCATGAGCACAGAGCATATCGACGACGTGTCGGGCATCTCGACGACCGGCCATGAATGGGATGGCATCAGGGAACTCAACAACCCTCTTCCCAGGTGGTGGGTGATAACCTTCTACATCACCATCGCCTGGGCTATCGGCTACACCATCGCCTATCCGGCATGGCCGATGCTGTCCTCCGCGACGAGTGGGCTGCTTGGCTATTCGAGCCGAAATGACGTCAAGAACGAGCTGGCGGCGGCCGAACTTGCGAAGGGCAAGTATGTCGCGGCAATTCAATCGAAGACCGTGTCCGAGATTGCCGCCGACGATGCCCTCCGTGAATTCGCGGTCGCGGCCGGCGGAGCCACATTCAAGGTCAATTGCGTTCAGTGTCATGGCTCTGGCGCACAGGGGTCCAAGGGCTTTCCCAACCTGAATGACGACGACTGGCTGTGGGGCGGCAAGGCCGACCAGATCCAGCAGACGATCACGCACGGCATCCGCTTCGCGTCCGACCCGGACACACGCATCTCCGAGATGCCGGGCTTTGGCGACATCATCACGCCCGAGCAAATCACACAGGTCAGCGCCTACGTGGCGAGCCTCTCCGGCAAGGTCCAGGACGCAAGTCTGATCGAGCCCGGCGCCAAGGTCTTCGCGGAAAACTGCGTGGCCTGTCATGGCGCCAACGCGAAAGGCAACAGGGAGTTCGGCGCCCCCGATCTGACCGATGCCATCTGGCTCTACGGGTCCGGCGAGGCAGCCATCGCCGCCCAGGTGCGCGCGCCGAAACACGGCGTGATGCCAGCCTGGATTGACCGTCTCGGCGAGACCAAGGTCAAGGAGCTCGCAGTCTACGTACATTCGCTTGGCGGCGGAGAATAGCGACGGGGGCCTATTCTCCTGCCCTCTCCGTCCAGGCGACGAGGCCCGGCCCTGCCGGGCCTCGACTGTATTCTAGTCCCGGGATTGACCTGCATCAACGCGTCGCGATCCAACCGGAGGCAAAGTCCGGTCGACGCTGCATTTCGCGCTGCCACGCATCGATAGGGCGACCGCCTGGCGAAATCACAAGCTGCATGACGGGAGAGACCGGTGCTGGACAATACGCAGGTAGAACGGCTCGAAGCAGAGGCGGTCAACTCCGCCAAAGTGCGCCAGCCATTGTATGCTGCGCGCAAGAAGGTTTTCCCCAAGCGTGCATCGGGCAGCTTTCGCCAGTTCAAATGGCTCGTGATGGCGATCACGCTCGGCATTTACTACCTGACGCCGTGGTTGCGATGGGATCGCGGTCCGTTCGCCCCGGACCAGGCGGTGCTGCTCGATGTCGCCAACCGGCGCTTCTACTTCTTCTTCATCGAAATATGGCCGCAGGAATTCTACTATGTGGCCGGCCTCCTGGTCATGGCCGGCGTCGGCCTCTTCCTGATCACCTCGACGGTCGGGCGCGCCTGGTGCGGCTATACGTGCCCGCAGACCGTTTGGGTCGATCTATTTCTGGTCGTCGAGCGCGCCATCGAGGGCGACCGCAATGCTCGCATGAAGCTCGATGCCGGCCCCTGGACCGCCCGCAAGCTCGTGCTGCGGGTCTCGAAACACGCCATCTGGCTGGTCATAGGCGCGGCCACCGGCGGCGCCTGGATCTTCTATTTCGCCGATGCGCCAACGCTGGCCGGCGAAATCTTCACCGGCACGGCGGCTCCCGTCGCCTACATCACCATCGCCGTACTGACGGCGACGACCTATACGTTCGGCGGGCTGATGCGCGAGCAGGTCTGCACCTATATGTGCCCTTGGCCGCGCATCCAGGCGGCCATGCTCGACGAGAACTCCCTCACCGTCACCTACAATGACTGGCGCGGGGAGCCGCGCTCGCGCCACGCCAAGAAGGTGATCGCCGCGGGGCAGCCTGTCGGCGACTGCGTCGACTGCAATGCCTGCGTCGCGGTCTGCCCGATGGGGATCGACATCCGCGACGGCCAGCAACTCGAATGCATCACCTGCGCGCTCTGCATCGACGCTTGCGACGGCGTCATGGACAAGCTCGGCAGGGAGCATGGGTTGATCTCCTACGCGACGCTCTCCGACTACAACGCCAACATGATGCTGGCGACCGCCGGGGGCTCGGGTTCAGTCAATCCGTCGCTGGTCCGAACCGCTGACGGCCTGTTCTCCGACAAGGTGGCCCATTTCCACATTCGCAAGATCTTTCGGCCGCGCACCTACGTCTACATGGGCCTGTGGTCGCTGATCGGCCTTGGGCTGCTGTATTCGCTGCTGACGCGCGACCGGCTCGAAGTGAACGTGCTGCACGACCGCAATCCGCAGTTCGTCACTCTTTCCGACGGTTCCATCCGCAATGGCTACACCGTCAAGCTGCTCAACATGATCCCCGAGCCCAGGACGATCGTCGTCACCCTTCAGGGCCTGGAAGGAGCAGAGATGAGCGTGGTCGGCATCGATCAGCCGGCAGGCCGCTCCGTTCCCATCTCGGTCGAACCCGACCGGCTGAAGATGCTGAAGGTTTTCGTACGTCAGCCGGCAGGCCAGATCCAGGGCACGGCACAGACCTTCAAGTTCCGGGCCGAGGACAAGGCGAGCTTCGAGTCGGACGAATACACCGCCACCTTCAACGCACCGGAGATCGCCAGATGACCGCCAAGGCGCAAAAGTCCCGCGAATTCACCGGCAGGCACATGCTGGCCATCGTCCTTGCCTTCTTCGGCGTGGTCATCGCGGTCAATCTGACCATGGCGACGCTCGCCAGCACGAGTTGGACCGGCCTGGTGGTCGAGAACACCTATGTGGCGAGCCAACAATTCAACAAGAAAGCCGAGGAGGGGCGCGCGCAGGCGGCCCTCGGCTGGACCGGCAAACTGACCATCGCAGCGGGCGAGGTTCGCTACAGCCTTACCGATGCCGGAGGTAAGCCGGTCGCCTTGCATGGCGTCAGGGTGCTGTTTCGCCATCCCGCCTATGAGAAGGAGGATAAGGCCATCACGCTCACCCTCGCCTCGGGTCAGGACTTCGCCGCGCAGCATACGCCGAAGGATGGTGTCTGGATCGTCGAAGTCGACGCCGATGCCGGTCTGGACAAAGCCTATCGTGACGTCCGCAGGATCATGATTTCCCATGGGGCGATGAAATGAGCTGTTGTGCACCTGGCGCTGAAATGACGCTGGATCTGGCGGGCGCTACATCGGTTCTGCCGTCCAGCCAGGAGATCAGGCTGGCAAGCCGATCGATCGGCGACAACCTTTGCCAGACCGATCTTTCGGTACCCACGGTCCACTGCGCGGCCTGCATCCAGACGATCGAGACGGCACTGGGAAAGCTCGATCGCGTCGAGAGCGCTCGCGTCAACCTGTCGACCAAACGGGTCTCGGTCCAGTGGCATGGCGACGAGGCTCCGCCATTTTTCGCAACGCTCGGGCGGCTGGGCTACCAAGCGCATCTCTTCGATCCGGAGACCGGCAGCAAGGACAAGACGCTTTCGGAGCTGATCCGGGCGGTCGCGGTCGCGGGTTTTGCCGCCGGCAACATCATGCTGCTGTCGGTCTCGGTCTGGTCCGGCGCCGAAGGCGCGACCCGCGACCTGTTCCACTGGGTCTCGGCGCTGATCGCCATCCCGGCATTGGCCTTTGCCGGCGGCATCTATTTCCGCTCGGCCTGGAATGCATTGCGCCACGGGCGCATGAACATGGACGTCCCGATTGCGGTCGGCGTGTCACTTGCCTACGCCATGAGCCTCTACGAAACCGTCAACCATGGCGACCACGCCTATTTTGACGCTTCCGTTTCGCTGCTGTTCTTCCTCCTGATCGGCCGCACGCTTGACCACGTCATGCGCGAACGGGCGCGCACCGCGGTGAATGGCCTGTCGCGGCTCGCGGCGCGCGGCGCCGTCGTGCTGCGCGGTGATGGCGTGCGCGATTACCTGCCGGTCGGCGAGATCGAACCGGGCATGGCGCTGCACATCGCCGCCGGCGAGCGAATTCCGGTCGACGGCAATATCCTCAGCGGTATTTCGGATATCGATTGTTCACTGGTATCCGGGGAAAGCACGCCCCGGACCGTGGGAGCGGGAGCCCAGGTTCAGGCAGGCACGCTCAATCTCACCGGCCCGCTGACCATGCAGGCGACGGCCGCGGCGAAGGATTCTTTCCTGGCCGAAATGGTCCGGCTCATGGAAGCCGCGGAGGGCGGCCGCTCGCAGTATCGCAGGATCGCCGACCGGGTCTCGGCGCTCTACGCTCCGGTGGTCCATCTCGCTGCCTTGCTGACGTTCCTTGGATGGATGGTCGCTTCGGGCGACTGGCATCTGGCAATGACGATCGCGATTGCCGTTCTCATCATCACTTGCCCATGCGCGCTCGGCCTGGCCGTGCCGATCGTGCAGGTCGTCGCGGCGCGACGTCTTTTCGAGGCCGGCGTCATGGTCAAGGACGGTTCGGCCATGGAACGACTGGCGGCGATCGATACGGTGCTGTTCGACAAGACCGGGACCCTCACGCTCGGACGGCCAAGGCTGATCAATGGGCCATCCATCGACCCGGCCATGCTGGCGATCGCGGCCGACATGGCCTCGCATTCGCGCCATCCATTCTCGAAGGCCATAGCCGGTTTCGCGGGCTCTTCCAGTCAACCCGGTCTCCAGTCCGTCAGCGAGCACCCCGGCTTCGGAATGGAAGCCGTCACCGAAGGCAACACCTGGCGCCTCGGCCGGCGCGGATGGGCTGGATGGAAGGCGCGGACCGGCGGCGAAGGCAAATATGGCGGCTATGGCGGGACGGTGCTTTCGAAGAACGGGATGATCGTTGCCACCTTTGCCTTCGAAGACGCCGCGCGCGCCGACGCCAAGGCCGCGGTCGGGCAACTGCAGGATGCCGGAATGTCGGTCCAGATGTTGTCCGGCGACACCGCCAATGCCTGTCGCGACGTCGCCAAGACCTTGGGGATCGAGGACTTCGTTCCAGCCCTGCTCCCGTCCGGCAAGGTCGAGTGGATCGAGGCGCTGTCGAGGGAAGGCCACAAGGTCCTGATGGTGGGCGACGGACTCAACGATACTCCGGCGCTCGGCGCGGCGCATGTCTCGATGGCCCCGGCCACCGCGGCCGATGTCGGTCGCAATGCCGCCGATTTCGTCTTCCTGCGCGAAAGCCTACTGGCGGTGCCCTTGGCATTGGATATCTCGCGAAAGGCAGGCCGGCTCATTCGACAGAACATCGCCATTGCCATTGTCTACAACGCGTTCGCCGTGCCGATCGCCATATCGGGGCACGTGACGCCGCTCATCGCGGCGATTGCGATGTCCGCCTCGTCGCTGCTGGTGATCGGAAACGCCATGCGGCTGCAAGGTTTCGCGAAAAGCTCATCGCCTGAAAACACTTCGCGCAACCGGCGCGAACGCCCCGGCCTGTCGGTCCAACACCCATGACGACGCTCGTCTATCTCATCCCCGTGGCGCTCTTCCTCGGGGCGCTTGGACTGAGCGGCTTTCTGTGGGCCCTGAGAAGCGGCCAGTATGAGGATCTTGATGGAGCGGCGGAGCGCATTCTCATCGATGGGGATGAGCCGCCGAGCGGGCGCATCGCCTTGGCGAAAGTGGACAGTGTCGAGAGAACAAGCGCCCCCTAGTTTATCCTGGTGCCGCTCTGGGTGTCGAACAGATGCACCTTGTGCACCAAGATCTCCAGGTTCACCTCTTGATCAGGTTTGAATGGTGGCTGTTCCCGGATTTCCGCCATCAGGTCGACGCCATCAGCAGTCAGGGTGATTTCCTGGGCTTCCCCGGTTGGCTCGACCACTTGGACCCTCGCCTTTGCGTGACTGCCACCGATAGCGATGTGCTGGGGGCGAATCCCGTAAACCACGCCTTGCCTGTTCCCTATCCCTGCCTCCTTCGGCAGTGGCAGGCGCAGGCCTTGTTCGGCGATGAATGCGCCACTCTCGACGCGGCCCCTGACCAGGTTCATTTCCGGAGATCCTATGAAGCTCGCAACGAACAGATTGGCCGGGTTCTCGTAGAGTTCGGAGGGCGTTCCGATCTGTTCGATGCGGCCTTTGTTCAGCACCACGATGCGGTCGGCGAGCGTCATCGCCTCGGTCTGGTCGTGGGTCACGTAGATGCTGGTGCGGCCGAGCCGCTGGTGAAGCTTCTTGATCTCGGCCCGCATCTTCACGCGCAGCTTGGCGTCGAGATTGCTGAGCGGCTCGTCGAATAGAAAGGCGGAGGGGTCGCGCACGATGGCGCGGCCCATGGCGACGCGCTGGCGCTGGCCGCCGGACAATTGCCGCGGCATGCGGCCAAGCAAATCCTGCAGACCAAGGATTTCGGCCGCCGCCTTCACCCTCGAGACAATCTCTTGCCTGGGAACCTTGGCCAGCCGAAGCGCGAAGCTCATATTGTCGGCCACGCTCATATGCGGATAGAGCGCGTAACTCTGGAAGACCATCGCTATGTCGCGCGACTTGGCGGGCATTTCGTCGACGACGCGTCCGCCGATGCGGATCTCGCCTGTCGTCTGCTCTTCCAGCCCGGCTATCATGCGCAGCAGCGTGGACTTGCCGCAGCCCGACGGACCGACCAGCACCACAAACTCGCCGCTCGCGATTTCGATGTTCACGTCGCGCAGAACTTCCACGGCGCCGAAGCTCTTGCCGAGCTGTTCTATTTCGATTGCAGACATCTGGTTTCCTCCCGTCCGGCATCACTCATTTCTGTTGAGCATGCCGCCATGCGCGGTATTCGGCCTCGCCCTCGGCACTCAGCGGGTAGTATTTCCGCAGGTCTCCTCCTTGCGCCAGGCGCGAGCGCGAAAACTCTTCCCACTCGATATGCGCGCCGGCGAGTTCAACCAATTTTGCCGCAAGGGCGATAGGCACGACGACCACGCCGTCATCGTCGGCGACAATGATGTCGCCAGGGATGACAAGCACGTTAGAGCAGGCGATGGGAACGTTGACGGCAAAGGGGACGATGTTGGTCTGGGCGTGGAAATTCGGCGTGACGTCCCTCACCCAGATGCCGATATCCAATGCCGCCGCCTGGGCCGAATCGCGGATGCAGCCATCGACCACCACGCCGGCCCCGCCGCGCCCGGCGAAATAGGTCAGCATCATCTCACCGAAGATGCCGCTGCCGAGGTCGCCGCGTGCATCGACCACCACCATGTCGCCCGGTTGCGTGGGGTAAAGCACGTGACGGTGCAACTGCCGCTCCGGCTCCTCATACTCGGTCTCGTTGTAGAGATCCTCGCGCTTCGGCATGCACTGGAGCGTGAGAGCAGGTCCCGCCGCCGTTCGGCCAGGTCTCAGAGGATGCGGGCCTCGTATTTGCGGGTCGCGAATGCCCATCTTATGGTAAAGCTCGCTGGCCAGTGTCGCCGAGCCGATCGCCGCAAGCGCGTCGACCAATTCTCTCGGCGGTCGGGAAATATCTGATATCGCCGGTATCTGGTCAGCTGCCATGCCGTTTCCTCCATTGCACGGTGAGGTGACAACCTCATCGATCGTCATTCAGTTGCGTATCCAACCCGTCGTCGAAGCCATCGAGTTCCTTGTGGCGCATGTCCGCCGTTCAGCCGCGAACCGCGCCGGTTGTGAGGCCCTTGACCAGCAGGCCCTGGGCAAACCAGACGAACACAAGGGTCGGGATGACCATGAGGACGCCGGCAGCCGACATGGCGCCCCAGTCGATGCCGTACTGCGAGACGAAGTTGGTGAGCCCGACCGGCAGCGTCTGCGCGGCCTTGCTCGAGGTCAGCGTCAAGGCGAGCAGCAGGTCGTTCCAGGTGAAGAGGAAGGTGATGACCGCGCTCGCGCCGATGCCAGGTGCAATCAGCGGCGCCACGATCTGGACCAAAGTGCGCACCGTGCCGGCGCCGTCCGACTGGGCTGCCTCCTCGATCTCTTTCGGCACATCCTGGATGAAGCCCAGGAGCAGCCAGATGGCGACAGGCAGTTTGGCCGCCGTATGGCTCAGGATCAGCGCCCAGATGGTGTCGAGCAGGCCCAAGGCGGCAAATACGGCAAAGAGCGGTATGGCAAGCGCGATGACCGGGATCATGCGCATGATCAAAAGCAGCCCGAAAATCAGCATGGCGCCAGGCATCCTGAAGCGCGACAGCGCATAGGCGCAAGGAATGGCCAGCAGATGGACCAGGATGACCGTCGCGATCGAGACGATGACGGTGTTCCAGACATAACCCATCGTGTCGTACTCGGCGAAAACCGCCACGTATTGTGTCAGGGTCGCGGTCTCGGGGATAATGTGTACCGGGACGGAGAAGATGTCGGCCGAACTGCGGATCGAGGTCAGGAACAGCCACACAAGCGGAAAGACGGTGAAGGCGACGGTCAAGGCCAGCGCCAGGTATTGACCAGCGGTCCCTGCCGTGAACCGACGGCGTCGGCGCTTTGGCCTGGCGCGTGCGTTGACGATGGCGGCTTCGCTCATATCGCTCTCCGTTTCGCAATCAGCCACGGCACTCCGTAGAGGAGCCCGAGCACGAACAGCGACATCCCGAGGGCGATGTAGGAGACCGCCGCCGCGTGCCCGAAATCCACCGCCTGAAACGCCAGCAGGTAGGAGTAAACGGTGAGCAGGTTGGTGGCGCCACCCGGCCCGCCCTGCGTCATCAGCCACACGACGTCGAAGGTCCGGAACGTGTCGATGATGCGCAGCATCAGCGCTATCATGATGACCGGGCGCATCAGCGGCAGCACGATGTGCCAGAAGCGCTGCCATGGCGTGGCGCCGTCCACCGTAGCGGCTTCGAGCGGCTCCTGCGGCAAGGACTGCAGGCCGGCGAGGAACAGCAGCACCATCAGCGGCGTGTTCTGCCAGACATCGGCGACAATCACCGAGACAAGAGCCCAGGTGGGGTCGTTGAGCCATGGAATGTCGGGCAGATTGAACATGCGCAGCAGCGCGTCGACCAGACCGTACTGGGTGTTGAACAGCCAGCGGAAATTCAGGCCCACCACGGCGGGCGCGATCATCGGCGGCACCAAAAGCAACGTGCGGGCGAGCCGCATGCCGCGCAATTTGCCGTTGACGAGCACGGCGATCGCCATTCCAGCCACCACCTCGATCGTGATGGAAATGATGCTGAATATGGCCTGATTTCGCAGCGCCTGGTTGAACTGGCGGCCAAAGAGTTCGTCTGTGTAGTTTCCCATCCCGATGAAAGGCGCCGAGCCGCTGAGATCCCAGCGGAAGAAACTCATGATGAACGAGTATCCAAGCGGGTAGATCAGGATGGCCAGCATGACGAGGAGCGCCGGGCTGGCCAGAAGGTATCCTCTCTGCCAGGTGTAGGGCAGCGGCGAACGTCGCCGACGCCCCGGCACCTGATGCTGCGCGACGGGCGGCATCGTCAATCGTAAGCTCCGGCCCGGCGCATGATCTCCTCGGCCTCGGTCGCCGCCTGGTTGAGCGAGTCGGCGGGAGAGGCCTGGTCGGTCAGGGCCTGTTCGATGGCCGAGAACATCAGCGTGCAGACTTTCGAGAAGCCGGCGAGCTTCGGCCATTCCTTGCCGTTGGCTATCGTCGTCTCGAGTTGCTGCAGCCACACGGCCTGAGGCCCCTTAGCCGCTGATATCACTTCCTTGGCGATCGCCTGGCTGCTGGGGAAGTTGGTGAACTGATCGAACTGCAGCCGCTGCGCTTCCGGACCGACCGTATATTTGATGAATTCGACGGCGGCGTCCTTGCGTCCGGATTGCCCGTTGAGCGCCATGGCATGGGAGATGGCGCATGAGATCGCCGCCTTGTCCCTGACATAAGGTGCTGTCGACCATTTGCCGACGACGCGCGAGGTCTCCGGATTGGACAGGGTCGCGAAGGCGCCCGGCCAATCGAAATTGGCATAGACCGTGCCCGAGGAGAATTCGGTCGAATTTTCGTTCCACTGATAGCCGACCGCGTCGGGCGGCACGATTTTGTGCTTCTGGATGAGATCGCGATAGAAGGTCAGGGCCTTGATGCCGGCTTCGGAATTGAAAGCCGGTTTGTTGGCCTGGTCCACCCAATCGCCGCCGGCTTGCCAGAGCAGATCGCTGAAGGTGCGTTGCGCGGGGTCGCCCTGCCCCGGCACGACCAGCCCATAATGGCCATTGCCGGTCAGTTTCAGCCCGACATCGACGAGTTCCTCCCAGGTCTCGGCCGGCTTCAGGCCTTTCTCCTGGTAGATGTCGCTGCGGTAGTACTGGACGCGGGAATCCATGTTGCGCGGAATGGCCGCCAGATTACCTGTCTTGGGGTCGCGCAGGTACTTGACCGCAACCGGATAGAATTCCGCCAGTTCGGAATCGCTGAAATAGCTGTTCAGCGGAGCGAAATGGTTGAAGTAGGAATCGATCTGCGCCGTGTGGGTGCTGTAGACGTCGTATTGGCTTGATCGCGCCGCGCTCAGCGTGACCACCTTCGCCGTCAGCGGGGTAAATTCCAGCAGGTCGTAGCGAACCTTTACGCCGGTCTTGGCGGTGAAATCCTGAACGATCTTTTCCCAGTATTTGGGATAGAGCGGGCCGCCGGTTATCAGCAGTGCGGTGATCTCGTTCGCGTCTGCCCTGGCAATCCACGGCGCGGCGAGCGAGCCGGCCGTCACTGCCGCACTTGCGGCCAGGAATTTGCGTCTCGATAGGTTTGCGGACATCACAATCTCCTCCTTGGTTTGATTGGTCGGCCCATCCAGGGGTCGGCCGATAACTTTCAACCCTTCTGGCAAGTCCGCGGCGGCTTGCTCCTCCCGCAGCGATACTGCCTGGATTACGTCCCGGACGACGCTTGCGCGCCCGCCGGGCGATTAGGCACGTTTGTCCCAACGCGAAAGCGTAACGATCCTGATCTCGGACGACGGAAAGCCAGGAAAGCCAGGAATGGAACTGTCGGGGACCTCCACCGTTCGATCCTCCCTTCCCGCAGACCGAGTTATGGGTTAGTGAGCATCCATGAGATAAGTTGACTGCATATCTAGCTATCAGCCTATAAGCTTATCAGACAAGTGGATGTTAATGATGGATGCCATGGAGGTCAAGCTTCAAACTTTGCCCAAGCAGGTGGCCGGCGTGCTCGCGCGTCGAATTGCCAGCAGCGGCATCACCGGTGGCCAGGGACCGTCGGAACAGCAGATCCTTCAGGAGTTCGGGGTTTCGCGCGCGGTCGCGCGGGAGGCGCTGAAGATCCTGGCGTCTCTCGACATGATCGAGATCGCGCAGGGCCGGCGCGTGGTGGTGCGTCCGGCCGAAGAGTGGGACTATCTCAGTCCATTGCTCATCGACTGGCTGCCGCCCGAGCAGAGCCGCGAGATTTTGGCCGAAGCGCATGCGACGCGGATAATCATCGAACCGGCCATCGCCGCGATCGCGGCCAAGCATATGACCAAGGAAAACCTTGAGCGTCTTGGCACCTTGCTGGCGGCGATGTCGGCCAGCGAGGACAATCCGGACGCCTATCTGAAACTCGACCTGGATTTCCACATGGAGATTTGCCGGGCGGCCCAGAACAGGATCCTCGACCGTTTCATGTATTCGTCCCGGTGGTGGCAGATGGCGAGCAGGCGCATTAGCAATCAGATGCCGCATGCGCTGCCCTCGGCAACCGAAATGCACCGGGCAATCTACGAGGCGCTCGTGGCGCGCGATGAAAAGCGAGCGGAAGAAGCCATGCGCCGGCACCTCAAGAAAACCACCGCGGTCGGCTTGCCTCGATGAAGGAGCGGCGCAGCCAGCATTGGCGCTGGCCGCACCGCAGCGTGTCGGGAGGACACGGCTTGATTTGGAGCAATCCGGAAAAGTGAACTAAGCTCTCTTCGCTTGCTGTTCCTGGCGCTGGCGTGCACGGAAACCGAACATGTCGCCCTTGTCCTTGATTTCCGCCCACACCGGCGCGGTAATCCTGTCGATGGCGGCTATGTCCGCGTCGGAAATCGTCCAGCCGGCGCTCTCGACATTTTCCTCCAGCTCCTTGACGGTGCGCGCGCCGACCAGCGGCGAGCTGACGCCCGGCCTGCTGGTCAGCCACTGGATCGCAAGCTGCGGAACCGTCCTGCCATAGCGCGCCGCGATCGGCTTGAGGGCGTCGACGGCGTTCACCGCGCGCTCGTAGGTGCCCGGCTGGAAAAGAACGGTGGTACGACGCTCATCGCCCTCGACGAATTTGGTATCCGCTGACAACAGGCCGGTAAGCAGTCCCTGGGCGAGACCGCTATAAGGCATCACGCCGATATTGTGCTTGCGGCAATAGGGCAGCGTCTCAGCCTCGACCTCGCGCCACAGCATGTTGTAGGGCGGCTGGAGAACATCGATCACGCCATGCTGGCGCGCACTGTCCATGTCGGCGGTGCTGAAATTCGAAACGCCGACCGCCCTGATGCGCCCTGACGAGCGCAGCCGCTCCATCATCTCCATGGTCGGGCCGATCGGAAAATCCGAGTTCGGCCAGTGGACGAAATAGACGTCAACATAGTCCGTCTGCATGCGCTTCAACGAACCGTCGAGTGCCGCCTCAATCGCGGCGGGTTCGAGATGGTTGGGCGCGACCTTGGTCGCGATAACAGCATGGCCCCGGCGGCCGGCCAGCGCCTTGCCGACGACCTCCTCGGCATGGCCATGTCCATAGGCTTCGGCCGTATCGATCAGCGTGATGCCGAGCTCCAGGGCGCGTCTGATCACCCGGATCGATTCCTCATCGTCGGCCGCGCCCCAAAACGCGCCGGACATACCCCAAGTCCCAAGGCCGATCTCCGATACCTTGACCGGCGACGATCCGAGCTGTCGCTGTTGCATCCTGTTCCTCCTGATTGACGGCATGCGTGGGCTATCGCCCTGCAGAAACCTAATTTATACGCTTATATACTCGTCTAACAAGTAGGTTCTTGCGATTTGTGATTCCTGATCGGGAGCCACGAGTTTCTCAAATAACTCAATGGTATTAAATGGTTGATGGGCCATTCACGCAAAATCCCTCAAAGGGGGTTTACGTCTTGTCGCTTCATCTTGTATGCTTATTAGACAAGTTTGGCTTAGATAGAAATCTGCGTCTGTAAGCGCGGCGGCATCACGGGGAGGATTCGATGAAGATCGTGGACATCAAGACGGCGGTGGTCGCGTACCACGGCAAGGCGACCTTGATCCGTATCGATACGGACGCCGGCATCTCCGGCTATGGCGAAGCCAATCCCGACGCAGGTGCGGCCGCAATCGTCGGGCTGATCTCGGAGTTGAAGTCGGAACTCATCGGCCAGGATCCGCGCAATGTCGAATATTGTTGGGACAAGATTCGCCGCGATCATGTTTTTTCCGGCGCCCAGGCCGGCATCTTCCTCATCGCCCTGACCGGGCTAGAAATGGCTTTGTGGGACGTGGCGGCGAAAGCCGCCGGCCAGCCGCTCTACCGCATGTTCGGCGGCAAGTTCCGCGACCGCATAAGGCTCTATGCCGATTGCGGCGACGGCGATGATGAATCGGGATCGCCGCAGGGATGCGCGGCACGCGCGCGCCGCATGGTGGCGGAAGGCTTCACCGCGCTGAAATTCGACATCGACAATCTGCACCACCCTGCGAAGTTCGACGCGGTGAACCACACCATCAATGGCGCCGAGCTGCGCTCCATGATCGAGCGCGTCGCGGCGGTGCGCGATGCGGTCGGCCCTGACATCGATCTGTGCATCGATCTGCACGCACGCTATGACGTGCTCAGCGCCAGCCGCATAGCGGCCGAGATGGAACGCTTCAATCTTCTGTGGCTGGAAGAGCCGATCCCGGCGGAAAATGTCGAGGCCCTGAAGCAGATCCGCATGCGGACCAAGACGCCGATCTGCGTTGGCGAAAATCTATATCTGCGCTGGGGCTTTCGGGAACTGCTCCAGAATTACGGCGCCGACGTCATCATGCCCGACGTGCCAAAATGCGGCGGCTTGGCTGAAAGCCGCAAGATCGCGAATCTCGCCGAGATGTACTACGTGCCGTTCGCGCCGCATCTGGTGTCGACGCCGCTGGGCACGATGGCGACATGTCATGTTTGCGCCAGCGTTCCGAACTTCCTGGTGCTGGAATGGCACGCGCTCGAGGAGCGGGAAGCGTGGGACAGTTATATCCGCCTGCCGAACGGCGCTAGGTCGATCGTCGAAGACGGCCATATCGTGGTGCCCGACGTGCCCGGCATCGGCGTCGAGCTCGACATGGACGGAGTCCGCAAACACGCCGTCCCCGGCTTCGGCGTCTTTGAATAGCGGATGACCGGCTTGGCTGACGGGATCCGGCGCACGATCAAATAAATCCTTGGGAGGAAACCATGGGCAAGCGGATCGTCTTCACCGGCGGCAGCGGCAAGATCGGCCGGCATGTCATACCCTATTTGCTGAGACGCGGGCATCAGGTCCTGAACCTCGACTTGACGCCGCTCGATGTTCCAGGGGTCGACACCGTCATCACCAACCTTGCCGACGCCGGCGAAACCTACAATGCGCTGACGCTGCATTTCGGGTTCAAAGAGTATTTCGGCGGAAAGGGCCGCGGCCCGGTCGACGCAGTGGTCCACTTCGCGGCGATCCCGCGGATATTCCTGCGACCGGACAACGCCATGTTCGCCGCCAATGTGCAGTCGACCTACAATGTGATCGAGGCCGCCACCAAGCTCGGCATCCGCAAGATCGTCACCGCTTCCAGCGAAACGGTCTATGGCGTGTGCTTTGCCGAGGGCGAACGCGATTTCACGTCGTTTCCGGTGGATGAGGATTACGACGTCGATCCGACCGACAGCTATGGTCTTTCCAAAGTGTTGGGCGAGAAGATTGCACGCTCTTTCGCCTCCCGTAGCGGAGCCGACATCTATGCACTCAGGATCGGCGGTGTCGTTGAACCGCAGGACTATGCACGCTTCCCGGAATTCCTGGCCGACGCGTCAAAACGGCGGAGAGACGGCTGGACCTATATGGATGCGCGCGATCTCGGCCAGATCGTGGATCTGTGCATCGAGAAGGACGGTTTGGGATTCCAGATCTTCAACGCCGTCAACGACAACATCGTTGCGGACACGCCAACGGCGGAGTTTCTCAAGAAACATGCCCCCGACACGCCAATTACGCGCTCCATGGATGTGTTCGAGGGGCCAATCTCAAATCGAAAAGTGCGCGAGGTCCTAGGGTTCAGGCAAGTACATGATTGGCGAAGCCCGGCGAATTCATGACAGTGCCTGCGCGATTGGAACGGCGATGTCGCGCGCGCATCCACGTTCGACCCAAATCTTGTGAGGAGCTTGGGGAATCATCGCGAGATGCGGCGGATTCAATTTGGCGTAGAAGCCTTCGCCTGCGAGCAATGTCCTGTCCGGCTCTGATGAGCGGCAGGATCACGGAATCGACCCAGGCCTTCCGCAACGCAGGTGGCGATGCCGAGACGTTCATGATGGCATGGCGTCGGAAGATATCGCCGCGCAGAGAACTGACGGGCGGGACCGGTTTTTTCTGATCAACCTCCCCGCGTTTCATCGACGTGACCTGACCCTATGAAGCCATTGCGGGCTCAGACCCGATGAGGGCTTCGCGCCCGCTGCGGTCATTCGCTGGTGAAAAGCGATGACGGACCCTGACCATTCTGGATCCATCCAACGGTAGTCAGCCGCCAGCACGGCAGCCGAATACGACGCGAAGCCGGTGCAGCCGACGAAGCGCTTGACTTGCTCATATGATCCATAATAAATCATACATAATAACTTTTAAAAAGACGGCGCACCTGGGAGCATCTATGAAAATTACGGCCATCAAGACGCTCGTCTGCAATGCGGAAATGCGCAATTGGGTTTTCGTTCGGGTCGAAACCGATGAGCCCGGCCTGTTTGGCTGGGGCGAGGCAACGCTGGAATGGAAGACGCGTGCCGTCGTTGGCGCGCTTCAGGATCTTGAGGCACTGCTCATCGGGCAGGATCCGCGTAATGTGGAGCAGTGCTACCAGATCCTGACGCGCCACGGTTTCTGGCGTCTCGGCGTCGAGGGAATGTCGGCCGTCAGCGGCATCGAGATCGCGCTCTGGGACATTCTGGGCAAGTCGCTGGGCGTCCCGGTCTGGCGGCTTCTCGGCGGCCAGGTCCGCGATTATCTGCGCACCTATACGCATCTCGGCCTCGGCGACATGAAGGCGGTCTATGAGAGCGGGTCGGCGGACACGATCGTCGAGCGCGGACGCATCGTCACGCAGGCCGGCTACGATGCGGTCAAGGTCGTCTGCATTCCCTACACCCACTATGTCTCGCCGGCGAAGGCGGTCGACTCCGTTGCCAACATGGTTGGCGCGCTGCGCGAGGCCGTCGGTCCCGATATCGACATCATGGTCGACTTTCACGGACGCCCGGCCTCCGTCAACGCGGCAATGGACTATCTCAAGGCGATCGAACCGGCCCGCATCATGTTCGCCGAAGAGCCGGTACCGCCGGAAGATGTCGCCGGCCTGGCGCATATCACCGCGCGATCGTCGATCCCCATCGCGTCCGGCGAGCGGCTGATCGGGCGCCGCGAATTCACCCATTCGATTGCGGCGCGCGCCTTCCACATCGCCCAGCCCGATATCTGCCATACTGGCGGCCTGCTCGAGACCAAGAAGATCGCGGCTCTGGCCGAAACCGCCGGCATCGGCCTTGCGCCGCACAACCCGCTCGGCCCGATCGCCGGTGTCGCAGCGCTTCACTTCGGCATATCGACGCCGAACGTCATCATCCAGGAGGAGATGTCGGGCGCGGTTGCCTGGTACGACGATGTCGTCACCTGGCCGATCGATCGCAAACCCGGCCGCTGGGACGTGCCCGATCTGCCGGGCCTTGGCGTCACCGTGAATGAAGAAGTCATTGCGCGCCATCCCTTCAAGCAGGAAGTGCTGCATGCCCGCAACGCCGTCATGCCCGACGGCACCGTGGTCGACTGGTGAGCGCCATGACAGGCAGGCTTCAGGGAAAGATCGCAATCATCACCGGCGCCGGCCAGGGCATCGGCGCCGCCACCGCCCGGGCCTTTGCGATGCAGGGAGCAAAGACCGTGATTGCCGAGCTCAATGCGACAACCGGCAAGGCGGTCGCCGACGAATTGCGTGCCAAGGGCGCCGACGCCATTTTCGTCGAAACCGATGTCACCGACACCGCGGCAGTGGCCGACATGGTGGCGAAGACGATCGCGGCCTATGGCGGCGTCGATGTTCTCGTCAACAATGCCGGCGCCAATGTCTTCCACGAACCTTTGCAGATGCCGGACGAGGAATGGGACCGCTGTCTCAGGCTCGATCTTGAGGCCACGTGGTTCTGTGCCAAAGCGGTGTTGCCGACGATGCTGGCAAACGGTTCGGGGTCGATCGTCAACATAGCCAGCTGCCACGCCTTCAAGATCATTCCCCACACATTTCCCTATCCGGTCGCCAAGCATGCGCTTGTCGGCCTGACTCGCTCGCTCGCCATCGAATATGCGGCGCGCGGCATCCGCGTGAATGCGATCGCCCCTGGCTACATCGAGACGCCGATCGCGCAAGCCTATTGGAACACGTTTCCCGACCCGGCCGAGGAGAAGCGGCGGGCCTACGACCTTCATCCGCCCAAGCGCATTGGCAGGCCGGACGAAGTTGCAATGACGGCGGTTTTTCTCGCTTCGGACGAAGCGCCGTTCATCAATGCCGAGACGATCACCATCGATGGTGGACGCTCGGTTCTGTACCACGACTGACAACCAAGCAGGGAGGATCCACATGAAAACGACGACAAAGGCTCTGGCAACATTGGCGATACTGGCTGCCGGACTGATGGCTGGCGCAGCAAGCGCCGACGACATCAAGATCGGCTACATCAACAAGATGGGCGAGCATCCATGGTTCGTCGCCGAAGTCGGCGGCGCCAAGAAAGCGGCCGAGGCGGCCGGCGCCACCTTCGTTTCGCAAGACGTCCAGTTCGACTCCAATCTGACGATCACCACCTTCGACACGATGGTCGGTGACGGCGTCAAGGGCATCGCCATCGTCGTTCCCGACAAGGCGCTGGGGCCGGTCATCGCCGAGAAGGCCAAGGCGGCGAAAATCCCCCTGGTGGCGGTCGATGACGATATCTACTATCAGGACGGCACCCAGGTCCCCTATGTCGGCATGAATGCCCACAATATTGGTGCGCGGGTGGGCGAAGAACTGGCCAAGCTCTACAAGGCCGATGGCTGGGCCGGCAAGGAGGTGCGTATCGCCTCGATCGAGGACCGCAAGGCCGACACTTGCATGCAGCGCAACAAGGGTGCCGAGGAAGCATTCCTGAAGGCGGTGCCCGATTTCAAGCCGGCAAATATCCTTCGCGTCCCCTATGACAACACGATGGTCAACGCCATCGACGTCATGACGACCACGTTGACGGCCAATCCCGGCGTCACCAACTGGATCTTCTATTCCTGCAACGATGACGGCGTGCTGGGCGCGGCGCGAGCGCTGGAAAACGCCGGCTATGCCGCGGACCAGGGCATGGGCATCGGCATTGACGGCAGCCGCGCCTGCGAAGCCTTCGGATCAGGAAAGCCTTCGGCATTCCGTGGTACGATGTGGCTCAATTCGGCAAACCATGGCGCGCTGGCGGTGAAGATCCTGCTGGCCTCGATTAAGGACGGAACGAAGCTGCCCGTTCAGTCCTTCACCGACCCGGAATACATCACCGCCGGCAATTTTGCATCTGACTACAAGGCCAAGCTCTGCCACTGAGCCGGACCTGCGTCATGCGCCTCCAAGGCGCATGACGCTCTTCAACTGCTCGGATCGATCCTTGGGAGTGAGCTTTGACGCAATCCGACTTCTTCTCGCTCGATGGCATATCGAAACGCTTCGGCGTCGTGCAGGCGCTCGACAACGTTTCGATCGCCTTCCGGCCAGGCGAGGTGCTCGCTCTGGTCGGCGAGAACGGGGCCGGCAAATCGACGATGATGCGCATTCTCGAGGGCGTCTTCGGGCCCGATAGCGGCACCGTGCGGCACGGCGCGACGCCGATCGTTTTCGGCGAACCGCGCGACAGCCACCGGGCCGGAATTCGCGTCATCCATCAGGAGCCGGAGATCGTTCCGAACCTGACGGTGGCCGAGAACATTTTCGTCGGCGAATTGCCGCGCCTGGCTGGCGTCCTGCTCGACTGGCGCAAGCTGGAGGAGCAGACCGACCGGGTGCTTGCGACCTTCGGCATGCAGCAGGACATGCGGCCACGCCAACTCTGCGGCACGCTCGGCCCCGCGCAACGCCAGATGATCGAGATCATGCGCGCCATCCGTGCCGGCGGCCGGCTGATCGCCTTCGATGAGCCGACCTCGTCACTGACCGATGATGAAGCGCGTCGCCTGTTTTCCGTCATCCGCCGGCTGCGCGAGGAAGGCACATCGATCATCTACATCTCGCACCGGCTGAACGAGATCATCGATCTTGCCGACCGCATTGTCGTTTTGCGCGACGGCAGGCTGGTCGACGATTCGCCGGCGGCCGGCGCCAGCGAGCAGACCATCGCCAAGCTCATGGTCGGCCGCAACATCGACGATCTGTTCACCCGCGAGACCTGGCGGTCCGGGGAACAATTGCTGGATGTGGCCGGATTGACCACAGACCGCGTCAGCGATGTCAGCCTCAGGGTTCGTCGCGGCGAAGTGCTCGGCATCGCCGGCCTTATGGGTGCGGGCCGCTCCGAATTGGCAAAGGCGATTGTCGGCTATGACCGGCGCATCGCCGGCACCATAGCCATGAACGGCGTGCCCGTTCTCCCCAACAGTCCGCATGCGGCAATCGTCGCGGGCATCGGTTTTGCTCCCGAAGACCGCAAGCACGAGGCGTTGCTCCTGTTCCGAAGCATTCTCGACAACGCAGCACTTTGCGTGCCCGACAAGACGTCGAGCTTCGGCTTCTTCAACCGCCGCAAGGCGCTGGAGATTGTCTCGCCGCTGGCAGCCAAGATGTCGATCAAGGCACCCAACCTCGACGAGCAGGTTTCGAAACTGTCGGGCGGCAATCAGCAGAAGGTCGTTCTGGCGCGCTGGCTTGCCCGGCAGCCGATGCTGCTCATCCTCGACGAACCGACGCGCGGCATCGATATCGGCGCCAAGGCGGAAATCTATCGGCTGATCGATGAACTCGCGGCAAGCGGCATTGGTATCATCCTGATTTCCTCGGAAATGCCGGAACTGATCGGTCTCGCCGACAGGGTTCTTGTCATGGCAGGCGGCCGCATCACGGCAGAACTTGCCCGCCCCGACGTCGACGAAGCGACGATCCTCAAACACGCCATGCCGCAATCCGCACCAGCGCCTGGAGACCACATTCAATGAACAGCCTCGAGCTTCGCGCATCGAAAGCGCAGACCGACGCCAGGGGCGCTTCCGCGCGCGTCGTCGAGCGCCTCGGCGTTCACAACATCAGCCTTCTGGTGGCGCTTGCCATTCTCATCATCATCTTCGGCTCGCTGCGCGGCGACGTGTTCTTCTCCAGCCGAAACCTGCTCAACATCGGCCTTGGCGTCACCATTCTCGGCGTGCTGGCGATGAGCCAGACCGTGGTCATCGTCGCCGGCGGTCTCGATATCGCCGTCGGCGCCACGGTCGGTCTGACCACAGTCTCGACGGCAATGGCCATCCAGGCAACCGGGTCGCCGGCGGCCGGCATCGTTGCCGGCCTGGTGCTTGGTGGCCTTGCCGGTCTCGTCAACGGCATCATCATCACCTACGGGCGCGTCAACGCGGTCATTGCCACGCTCGGCACCATGGCGATCTTTCGCGGCATCGCCTTCATCATGTCCGACGGTCAGTCGATCGCCATCTTCAGCGACACGTTCCGGTTCATCGGCATTGGACGCATCCTCGGCCTGCCGTTGCTGGTCTGGATTTTGGTGCTGACCGCGATCGCATTCCACCTCTTCCTCGCGCGTTCGATCGTCGGCCGCAACATCTATGCGCTCGGCGGCAATCCCGTTGTCGCCCGCTTCTCCGGCATCAACATCAACCGCTACCGCGTCGGCATCTACATCATGAGTGGTGTTGCCGCCGGATTGGCCGGGATCCTGCTGGCTGCCCGTACCGGTTCGGGTCAGCCCGTATCCGGATCCCAGGGCCTGGAACTCGAGGCAATCACGGCGGCCGTGCTGGGTGGCTGTGCCTTGCAGGGCGGCAAGGGCACGATTGTCGGCGCGCTGCTCGGCGTCGCCATCATTGGCGTGCTCAACAATGGAATGATACTGACGTCCGTGCCAACCTTCTATCAATTGCTTGCAAAAGGCTCACTGCTGATCCTTGCTGTGGTCATTGCCGAGTACCACTTGAACAGGACATGACGATGGACGCGGCGACCGCTGCAATCGATCAAGGCAAGCAGGACCTTCCTGCCGGGGATGGCGCCAATCTGTCCCTGAAGGATCGCATCGCGCGCGATCTCGGACAGCGCATTCTCGCCGGCACCTACGCGCAGCACGTGGTCCTGCCGACGGAAGCTGAACTGTGCGTCATATACGGCGCCAGCCGCACGGCGCTTCGCGATGCGCTGCTGACACTTTCGGCCAAGGGACTGATCGAGGCGCGCAAGCGGGCTGGCACGCGTGTGCGCGCGTCGAGCGAATGGAACAGGCTTGACGCGCAGGTCCTCGAATGGATGCGCGATATCGAGCCTGATCTCGATTTCGTCCGCGGCTTGATCGAGGCGCGGCTGGTCATCGAGCCGGCTGCCGCCCAGCTTGCGGCCAGGATGGCGACCTCGGGCGATCTCGCAGTGATCGAAGCCGCCTATGAGGCCATGCGCATTGCGCCGGAGGACGACCTCGCGGCCTGTCTCGATGCCGACGTCCGCTTTCATACCGCTATCCTGCGCGCCAGCCGCAACCCGGTTTTCGCCAATCTCGGCAATATGCTGGCAGCCGCACTCAGCTTCTCTTTCCGACTGACCACATCGGCCACGGCCAATTATCAGCAGACGCTCAGCGCCCATGGCGATGTGCTGGAAGCAATCCGCATGCGTAGGGTCGACGACGCTCACGACCAGATGAAAGCGCTGATCGGCATCGCCTCGAACGACCTTCTCGCTGTCGCTCGCAAAGGCCGCCACCAACAGCCGGTCCCTACTGCCAGTGCCGACCCCATCTGAGTTTGATGATCCGGACCATTGTGGAACATCAAAGATATCCCGCGGCGCGAGCAGAATGATCGGCAAGGCCGAGCGACGCACCGTGGACAGGAACAACTGCGCGCGAGGTCACACCGTGTGCGCAGCGCCTACCAAGCAAGGGGTTGGTTGCGGAAATCGACGAAATGAATGCCACCAGCGCCTGAACGGGCGATCAATGTCTCGGCAATTCCGGTGGCGCTCGTCTCTATGTCGAGCGGCGCCCCATCGCCCCCCATCCCCGTGCGTACCCATCCCGGCGACATGGCGATATAGGTTCGCCCGTCTCCTTTGCGGATCGCGAAACTTTTCATCATCTGATTAAGGGCCGCCTTGCTGGCGCGATAGATTTCCCATCCGCCGCCGGCATTGTCGTTGAAGCTGCCCATACCCGAAGACATCACTGCGACAACACCTTCGGGATCGACCATATCGTGGAGCGCTCCAATGACGCGTAAAGGAGAAAGCGCGTTCGTGACCATGACGTCCACGAAGTCCTGGGTCGAGACGGTTTCTGCGGCAATGGAAGGGTCGATAGCAACGCCCGCATTGACGAACAACACGTCGAGCGCGCGCCCCGAGAGCATCGTCCGAAGAGCGGCTATGCCTTCTGGTTTGTTAATGTCCATGTGCGCAATGGAAACCAACCCGTTGCCGGCAAAGGTTTCCAGGGCGCCGCGGCCATGTGCGCTGCGTACGGTCGCGATCACCTCCCACCCGCGTGACACAAAGGCATGAGCGAGCCCGAGACCCAGGCCTCGCGAGGCACCGACGACGAGGGCGACTTTTCGATCTTGCATCTTAGTCCCTTTCAGGGCCTGCCCCTGTTTGGCGAATAAGCGTCATGCCTCACCCACCTTCAACCTGCCGAAGCAGGCATATTTCAGCTCCACATATTCCTCGATGCCGTACTTGGAGCCTTCGCGGCCGAAACCGCTTTCCTTGACCCCGCCAAAGGGGGCAAGCTCGGTGGAGATCAGGCCTTCGTTGATGCCAACCATGCCGAACTGCAACTCTTCGAGGACGTGCCAGATGCGGTTGACATCACGGGCGTAAAAGTAGGCCATCAGGCCGTAGCGTGTGTCGTTGGCGAGGCGGATGACTTCCGCTTCGTCCTTGAAGCGAAAGACCGGAGCGATCGGACCGAAGGCTTCTTCCTGTGCGAGCCGCATCGGCGCCTGCATTCCGCTCAGCACGGTTGGTTCGAACCAGGTGCCGCCGAGCGCATGCGGCTTGCCGCCAGTCTCGATGCGCGCGCCGCGATCCACGGCGTCGCCGACAAGCTCCGCCACCTTCGCCACGGCTTTCGCGTTGATGAGCGGCCCCTGCACCACCTCCGGCGCGGCGCCGTCACCGACTTTCAGACCAGCAACCTGCTCGGTCAGCTTTGCCACGAAGGCAGCGTGGATGCCGTCCTGCACATAGATGCGGTTGGTGCAGACGCAGGTCTGGCCGGAATTGCGGAATTTCGAGGCGATGGCGCCGGCGACGGCGAGATCGAGATCGGCGTCGTCGAAGACGATGAACGGCGCATTGCCGCCGAGTTCCAGCGACAGCTTCTTCAGCGTATCGGTGCACTGCCGCATCAGGAGCTTGCCGACGGCTGTCGAGCCGGTGAAGGAGAGTTTTCGGATCACCGGATGCTCGCAGAGCATTCGCCCGATGCCGGCGGCGTCCTTCGACGGCACGATGTTGAGCACGCCGGCCGGAATGCCGGCCTGCCGGGCAAGCTCGGCGATTGCGAGCGCCGTCAGCGGCGTTTCCTCCGAGGGTTTGACGACCATGGTGCAGCCCGCGGCGAGTGCCGCCGCCGCCTTGCGGGTGATCATCACCAGCGGGAAGTTCCAGGGCGTGATGGCGGCGCAGACGCCGATCGGCTGTTTCAACACGATGAAACGCCGGTCGCGACCGGCCGACGGGATGACGTCGCCATAGACGCGCTTGGCTTCTTCCGAGAACCAATCGACGAAGGAGTTTAGAATCCGGCACGACCACTCGCCGAGCAGTCTACATTCTGGCCGTATAAACTGCGGATGCGCAGGCGAGGTGCCTTGTGGGCTACCCGCTGCTCAACCCAGCTAGCCTGAGGTAAAGTGTCTGTCTGACGGGCTGGCGGTTAGCCGCCGCCGCCCATGGTCACGGACATAAAAGCCCGGAAGGCGGCCGCCGCCGGGCCGATTGGTCTATCACGCGACCAGGCCAAGCCGACATCCATACTGGGGATCGGTTCGACAAGCCGGCGCACTTCGATGCGCTGCCCCTCCAACGACCATGGTCGGTAGACCATGTCGGACAGAACAGTGACTCCCATGCCGGCAGCCACGAGCGAACGCACGGCCTCGACCGAACTGGTGGTAAGCACTGGGCGGAGCGTAAGCCCCGCGGCATCCCAGTAACGGGCTGCCGTCGTGCGTGCCTCGTCCACCGTCAGCATGACATAATCTTCCGCCGCCACATCGGCGAGGCTGATTTCCTGCCGCGCGAGCAGATGATGATCCGCCGAGAGCCAGAGCCGGCGGTTCGACCGCATCAAGACCTCCTGCGCCAGTTCCTCGGTGTGCGCCAGGTTGGACACCAGCATCACAGCCATGTCGATCTCCCCGCTCATCAAGCCGCTTTCGAGAGCGTCTCGAGGAAGTTCCAGCACCTCGACCTCGATCTGGGGGTAGGTCTTTCGAAACCGCGTGTAGTGGCGCGACATGTAGTAGCCGACGACCGTGTAGGTCATGCCCAGCCGCAGCTTACCCTCCAGACCCTTCCTGTCGCGCAACGGGCTTCGGACAGCGGCTGCGACTGCCCCGGTGATGACACGCGCATGTTCAAGAAACCGCGCGCCCTCCATCGTCAACCTTACGCCAGCGTGGTTACGCTCCAAAAGCCGTACGCCCAGATCAGCCTCCAGCGTCTTTATCGCCGCAGTGACCGCCGATTGTGAGATGTTGAGTTCCACCGCAGCATGACTGACCTGTCCGCTCTCGGCGGTGGCGATGAAATAATCGAGCTGTTTCAAGGTGATGGTCATGGCGCACTCCGACCCAGAACCATTATCTGTTTTTTTGATATCACAATCAATAAACTACTATTTCACAAATGCCCGCGCATGCGCAAAAAATGCTGCAACGCCGCAAAGACGGCAGCTTCGAGGGGTAACAATGCGATGGCGGTGACGCTAAACTGCGACATGGGCGAAAGCTTTGGCCTTTACAAGGTTGGCGACGATGTGGGCATGATGCCGATCATCGACGTTGCCAATGTCGCCTGTGGTTTTCACGCTTCCGATCCGGATCACATGCACGCAGCCGTCCGCGGCGCCAAGGCGAATGGCGTAAAGATCGGCGCCCATCCAGGCTTGCCGGACATTCAGGGTTTCGGCCGGCGGGAGATGCGGATGACCCGCGACGAGGTCAGGAACGCCATCATTTACCAGGTGGGAGCGCTTGCCGGCTTCCTCAAGGCAGAGGGTGTGGAACTCCACCATATCAAGCCGCATGGCAGCCTCTACTTCATGGCCATGCAGCAGGAGGCAATTGCCCATGGCGTATGCGACGCGGCAGAGGTTTTCGGCGTCCCCCTCTTCGGCATGACGGGCACCCTGCACGAGAAGATCTATCAACAGCGCGGCATCCCATTCGTCGCCGAGTTCTATGCCGATCTCGACTACGATGCCTCCGGCAAGCTGATCCTGACACGCGTTCATGACGCCAAGGACCCCACGGAGATGGCCGAGCGTTGCGTGCGCGCCATCAGCGAGGGCGAGGGCACGGCACAGGACGGCAGTTTCTTTCCCGTGCGCTGCGAAACCATCTGCGTGCATTCCGATACGCCGAACGCCATCGAAATAGCCAGGGCCGTGCGCGCCGCAATTGCCCCTTGGCATTGAGCCAACCGAAACCGCCGCGCAGGCGGTTTCAAATCAGTCTGTCTGCAGTTTTCCGGAGCTTTTCATGGCCCAGATTCTATCGCCTCTTCCCGGCACTTTCTATCGGAGCGCTTCGCCGGACCAGCCGCCCTACAAGGCGGATGGCGACGCGGTCTCCGCCGGAGACGTAATCGGTCTCATCGAAGTGATGAAGTCGTTCCACGAAGTGAGGGCCGAGACGGCCGGTAAGAACATCCGCTTCCTTGCCGACAATGAAGAGCCCATCATGGCTGGCGCGCCTATTGCGGATCTCGACTGATGCTGAAAAAGCTTCTGGTTGCCAACCGGGGCGAGATCGCGGTCAGGATCATCCGGGCCGCACAAGATCTGGGCATCGCCACTGTGGCGGTGTATTCGGCCGCGGATGCCGGGGCGCTCCACGTCGAGCTTGCGGACGAAGCGGTCAACATCGGCCCACCGGCAGCAAAGAAGTCCTATCTCAACATCGAAGCAATTTTGACGGCTGCCCGCGAAACCGGCTGCGACAGCGTTCATCCTGGCTATGGCTTCCTTGCCGAGAATGCCGCCTTTTCAGATGCGGTCACAGGCGCCGGACTGGTTTTCGTCGGCCCGTCGGGGGATGCGATCCGGATGATGGGCGACAAGGTCTCGGCGCGATCAGCCGCCGCCGCCGCGGGTGTCCCAGTGGTGCCAGGCTCGGCTGGACGGGTCGAGGGCCTCGAGGCTGGCCGCGAGGTGCTGGCCGAAACCGGCTTTCCGGTGATGATCAAGGCTGCGGCAGGCGGTGGCGGGCGGGGCATCCGCATTGCGAACTCGTTCGCCGAATTCGAGCAAGCCTTTCCTCAGGCCGAAGCAGAAGCCCTCGCCGCCTTTGGCGACGGTGGTCTCTACATGGAAAAGGTGATCGGCAAGGCCCGCCATGTCGAGGTGCAGATCCTGGCAGACGGAAGCGATGCCATCCACTGCTACGAGCGGGAATGCTCGCTGCAGCGGCGACGCCAGAAGGTCTGGGAGGAGGCTCCGTCGCGCGCACTTTCCGACGGGCTGCGCGAGGAGCTCTGCGCTTCCGCGGTCGCTTTGGCAAAGGCGGTCAAGTACTCTGGTGCGGGTACGGTAGAGTATCTTTATGACGATGAAGCAGACCGCTTTTACTTCATCGAGATGAACACCCGTATTCAGGTCGAGCACCCGGTCACCGAGGCGATTACCGGCATCGACCTCGTGGCTGAGATGCTTCGCATAGCCGGCGGCGAGAAGCTGCGGATTCGGCAGGGCGATGTCTCCGTCAAGGGGCATGCGATCGAAGTACGGCTCAATGCCGAAGATCCGGCGAAGGAGTTCGCTCCATTCCCCGGGCAGGTGGCCGAGCTTCGCGTTCCCGGCGGTCCGGGCGTACGCTTCGACTCGATGCTCTACCAAGGCTATCAGGTGCCGCCCTTCTATGACTCGCTGCTTGCCAAGCTGATCGTCCATGCAGAGACGCGCGAGGCGGCGATAGTGCGGTTGATCCGCGCGCTTAACGAGTTGAAGATCGGCGGGCTCAAGACCACCAAGCCGCTGTTTCTTGCGCTGGCCGCCGATCCGGCGGTGCGGGCGGGAGACGTGCATACCCGCTGGCTGGAAGGCTGGCTCATCGAAAACGCCGCAGCATCGGCGGGCTAAGGAGGACCGATGTCGATACGATTCAACTTCGGCGGTGACGAACATATCTTCGGCGAGGTTTCCGAGGAAATGTCGCTCACCTCGTTCTTTACCGGCCTTTCGATGACCAACGCGGTGCGTACGGCAGGCATCCGGGGCGTCACCGAGATCTGCCCAGCCAACGCCAGCTTCCAGATCCGCTTCGACCCCGACATCGTCAGGCCGCAGGATTTGCTCAGCGAACTGAAGTCGATGGAAGAGGCGGCCTCAAAGGCTGCCCCGGTGCTGAAGACCCGGATCATCGAACTGCCGGTTTTTTTCCAGGATCCATGGACGCGTGAAACCTGCTTGCGCTTCCGCGAGCGCCATCAGGACCCATCCTCCACCGATCTTGAATATTCGGCACGCATCAACGGCTACGCCACGGTGGAAGAGTTTATCGCGGCCTATTCCGGCCAGCCTTGGTTCGTATCCATGGTCGGCTTCGTCGCCGGACTGCCCTTCCTGTACCAGATGGTTGAGCGCAAGAAACAGATTCAGGCTCCGAAATATTTGCGTCCACGCACCGACACTCCCAAGCTTACCATTGGCCATGGCGGCTGCTTTGCAGCGATCTATTCGGTGCGCGGCGCTGGCGGCTACCAGATGTATGGCATAACCCCGGCCCCGATCTACGACCCTACCAGGAAGGTGCGCTACCTCGCCGATGATATGTGCCTGTTCAAGCCAGGCGACATCGTCAAGTTCAAGGCCATTGGTCGCGATGAGTACGACGCCACGCTGGAGGAAATCGAAGCCAATCAGTGGCAGCCGACGATTCGCGAATGCACCTTCAGCCTGACCGACTTCAACAGCGATATTTACGGCACAAATGCAAAGCTGATGGAGCTTATCAATGGCCGCTAAGGTAATCTCTCCCGGCCTCTCCACTTCGGTGCAGGACCTTGGCCGACCAGGCCACTATCATGTCGGCATCCCCGAAGGCGGCGGCATGGACCGCTTTGCCACACGCATCGCGAACCTGCTTGTCGGCAACGATCCCGGTGCGGCGGTGCTCGAAGCCACCTTCATGGGGCCTGAACTGGAATTCACCCAATCGGCAGTCATCGCCGTCACGGGGGCAGAGCTGCCACCCAAACTTAATGGCGAGGAACGGCCGACCTGGGAAAGCTTTCCGGTGAAGACAGGTGACCGGCTGTCCTTTGGCTTCCTCAAGGGCGGCGCGCGCGCTTATCTAGCCATCTCCGGCGGCATCGACGTACCCGTGGTTCTCGGCTCGCGCTCGACCTATATTCTGGGCGCACTCGGCGGCCATCAAGGCCGCACGCTGAAGGCCGGCGACGAGCTTCCCATCGGTGAAGGCTCCGGAAAAGCCGGTCTTTCGCTGCCTGCCAATCTGCGCCGTATGTGGAATAGTCCGGCGGAACTCAGAATGCTTCCTGGCATGTACTGGCATCGGATTACTGAAGCCGCAGGCAATCGGTTCTTTGAGGAAACCTGGAAGGTCGCGCCCGAGGCTGACCGCATCGGCTATCGCTTCCGCGGCGGGACGCCGCTGGAGTTCGTTGAGCGTGAGCAGCCTTTCGGCGCAGGCTCCGACCCCTCGAACATCGTCGACGCCTGCTATCCCTACGGATCCGTCCAGGTGCCGAGTGGCACGGAGCCGATCGTTCTTCACCGGGACGCGGTTTCGGGTGGCGGCTATATGATGCTGGGTGTGGTGATCTCGGCCGACATGGACCTGATCGCCCAGCTTCAGCCGCACACCCCGGCGCGCTTCGTTGCGGTGACGCTGGAAGACGCGCTGGCCGCGCGAGCGGAACAGCGCGCCGCGCTGGCGCGTGCCGAAGGGTATCTGGCCGGCTGACGTCAGCCGGGAAATGCCGGCGGAGGAGCCGGAGGTGAGGAGATCGGCCGGCCAAAACCGACCGCGCGCGGCGGAAGACAAAATCCGGTGCGCGAAACGACAAGACGACGCCGGGCAACGGCGTGAATTTGGCCATCCGAGCAGTCCGCTAGAGACCGCCGGAACCGACAGGGGAAGACATCAGCAACGTGACTGGCCGCAAGGCCGGATGCTTCGCGCCTTTCCGTCGGTAACAAGAAGGAAAGGGACATGAGTCATCTGAGCGCGGAGAACGTCTCGGTGTCGTTTGCGGGGCTAAAGGCCCTGTCATCGGTGGACCTCCAAATTACGCCTGGGCGCATCGTTGGCCTCATCGGCCCCAACGGCGCTGGCAAGACCACGCTGGTCAACGTGCTGACGGGCTTCCAGGCTCCAACGGAAGGCACCGTCAAGCTCGACGGGGCGGCACTCTCGGGTCTCAAGCCGCATCAGGTCCGCCGGCGCGGCATCGCCCGCACCTTCCAGGGTGGGCGGCTCTTCCGCGACCTGCCGGTGCTGGACAATCTGGAGGTAACCGGCGTTGGTCTGGGAATGAGCCGGCGCGCAGCCATCGCCGAAGCGGAAGCGATGCTCGACTGGATCGGCATCGGCGCGCTGGGTCCCCGCGTCGCCGGAACCTTGCCTTATACGGATGAGCGCCGCGTGGCCATTGGCCGCGCCCTGATGGGACGGCCCGCATACATCCTGCTTGACGAGCCCGCGGCCGGCATGAGCACGCCGGAGGCGCGGGAGCTTTCGGCGCTGATAAGACACATCGCCGGCGATCTCGGCTGCGGTGTCCTGCTCATCGAGCACAATGTCGGGCTGGTGCTCGGCCTTTGCGAGCATATCGTCGTGCTCGATTCCGGAGCGATCATCGAGGAGGGTCCGCCCGCCGCGATCCGCGATAGCGAGAAGGTGCGCCACGCCTATATGGGCACGGCCGCGAACACCGACCTGCCCGTGCTGGAGGTGATGGAATGAGCCTGCTCGCCCTTTCCGATATCACCATCCGCTATAGCCGTCTCACGGCGGTGCGCGACGTCTCCTTCTCCATGGACGAAGGAGAAATCCTGTTCATCACCGGCCCGAACGGAGCTGGGAAGTCTTCGCTGCTGCGTGCGATCGCCGGTGTGACGCCGGTGGCGGGCGGCCGGATCGACCTGGCGGGCCATGAGATCACCGGCCAGGCACCGGAGAACATCGCCCGGCTCGGATTCTCCATGGTGCCGGAGGGGCGCGATGTCTTCGGCTCGCTGACGACCGAAGAGAACCTTCTCGTCGGCACTGGCATGCACGCTCGTGACCGCGGCTGGCGAAGCCGAACGGCGGGCGACCTCGAAGCCGTCTACGCAACCTTCCCGATGCTGAAAGAGAGGCGGCACGGGCAGGCGGGATTGCTGTCCGGCGGGCAGCAGCAAATGCTGGTCATCGGACGCGCGCTGATGACCAATCCGCGGCTCATAGCCATCGACGAGCCTTCGCTGGGCCTCGCCCCCAACATCAACGACCAGGTCTACGAGCGGCTCATCGCGCTGCGTGCGCAGCGCCAACTCACGCTGCTGATCGTAGAGCAGAGTTCGGCCCGGGCGATGATGGTGGGTGGGCGCATGATCCTGATGCGTGGCGGGCAGATCGTGCTCGATGGTGACGCCCGGACACTCGGAAACGGCGAGGCGATCCAGGCTGCCTACTTCGGTTACGAGGACCATTGAGATGCTCCAGATCCTGTTTGACGCACTCTCGCTTGGTTCGCTCTACGCGCTCGGGGCACTTGGCATTGCCCTCATCTTCGGCGTCATGCGGCTTGTGAACTTCGCGCATGGCGACGTCATCGCCTTCTGCGTCTTCGCGCTGCTGTGGCCATCGACGGATGCCATGGCCATCGTCTTTGCTGGCCAATTGCCGTGGTACCTGCTGGTGCCCTTCGTGCTGCTCTGCGGAGCCGGGCTGTCGGTGCTGTGCGAAATCGTCGTCTTCAGGCGGTTCCGCAACGCCAACCCGGCAACGATGATGATTGCTTCTTTCGCGCTCGGTTTCGTCATTCGCTATTTTCTGCTGATGCTTTTCTCGAGCCGGCCGAAGTCGATCAATCTCCTCCCAGAACTCTCCCAGCCCATCGAGATCTTCGGCGCCAGGCTGCCGCTTCTCCAGCTCATCACCATCATCGCGACGATGTTGATCCTGATAGGTCTGACCCTCTTTCTGCGCCGGACCCGGTTCGGACTGGAAATGCGGGCGGCGGCGGAGAATTTCTCCATGGCGCGCATGCTCGGCGTCCGCGCCAACCGGGTCATCATGGGGGCCTTCGCGCTGTCAGGCGCGCTGGCAGGTGCCATCGCCTTGATCTTCGGGGTGCAGACCGGCACCGCCGATATCCAGATGGGGGCGGCGATCATGCTGATGGCGTTCATCGCAACGGTTATCGGCGGCTTGGGCAGCCTGGCTGGCGCCGTGCTGGCGGGCTTCCTGCTCGGTGCCGCGTCGGTGATCATGCAGGTCATGCTGCCTATCGACGCCCGGCCCTTCCGCGATGCCTTTGTCTACGGAGCGGTCATCCTCGTTTTGCTCTTCCGTCCGCAAGGCCTGATTTCGGCGCGTGGCACAAAGGAAAGGGTCTGATCCATGTCCGCAGCGTCCCCGGCCATCGAGCCGCAAATGACCACCGGCGCCATTGTCGCCAAAACCCCCCGGCCCTTCGTGCTGGCGCGTCGTACCATCATCACGCCGATCCTGCTGTCGCTGTTGATGATCGCCATCGCACTCCTGACGATGATGACCGGATCGAGACCGTTCAATCAGGTGATCATTGACGTCTTCCTCCGGGTCATCCTCGTCGTCGGCCTTTATGTATTTATTGGAAATTCGGGCGTGCTGAGCTTCGGGCATATCGGCTTCACCTGCCTCGGCGCCTATGTGGCGGCATGGCTGACGATCAATCCCATCATGAAGAAGATGGCCTTTTCCGGTCTTCCCGGCTGGCTGATAAAAGCCCAGATGCCCTATTGGGAGGCGGCCATTATTGCCGCGATCTTTGCGGGGTTGGCGGCGCTGATCTTCGGACGGATCCTGATGCGGCTGTCGGGCATCGCCGCCTCCATCGCGACCTTCGCCATGCTGGCGATGATCAACACCATCTACTCCAACTGGGAAACCGTTACCGGCGGGACATCGTCGGTCGTCGGGATCCCGATCATCCGTTCGATCTGGCCCTATCTGATCGCCGCCATCCTCTCGGTCTTCATTGCCTGGGCACATGCAATTTCGCGTTCCGGCCTGGCACTGCGTGCCGCCCGCGACGAACCGACGGCCGCGGCAGCCTCCGGCATCGATATTCCCAGGGAGCGGCTTGTCGCCTTCGTGATCTCCGGTGCCATAATGGGTCTCGGCGGCGCCTTGATGGCTCACTCCATCGGGGTTGTGACGCCCGACACCTTCTATCTCGGTCTCACCTTCATCACCATCGCCATGCTCGTCGTTGGCGGCATGGGCAGCCTTTCGGGCGGCGTGATCGGTGTCGTGTTCCTGTCGGCCCTCATTCAGACCCTGCGCTGGCTGGAAGCCGGGGTTTCCATTGGCGACGTCGCGTTCGCCATACCGAAAGGCCTTCAGGAGATCGCCCTGGGCATCATCATGATCATCATTCTGGCGCTTCGTCCGGCAGGCGTCTTCGGCAATCGCGAGATCTCTTTAACCCGCAACCGCGGTGACTGACCGGCGGATTGTAAGCCGCCGCAACCCTGAAAGGAGAAGTCTATGATAAACAAACTGAAAATAACGACAATGACGATGCTCTTCACCGCAACAGCTGCCTTTCCAGCCTTGGCGGACGACAGCAAGATCGTCGTCGGTTTCGCCACGGCGGAATCGGGCTTCATGGAGGCTTACGACAAGCCCGCCACCGATGCCGCGCTGATCCGCATCGACGAAATCAATGCCGCCGGCGGTCTTCTTGGGAAGAAAATTGAAGTCGTGAAAGCCGACACCAAGTCCGACCGTGCAGAAGGCGCAAAGGCCGGTCTTTCCGTTCTCGACCAGGGCGCTGACCTCGTCGTCGTTTCCTGCGACTACGACTTCGGTTCGCCAGCGGCGCTTGCCGCCGAGGCGGCTGGCAAGGTTTCCTTCTTCCTCTGTGCTGAATCCGTAAAGGCGGGCATCCAGGGCGTAGGCCCGCACAGCTTCTCGGCGTCGGTGCTGGCGGCCGTGCAAGGAGCGACGATGGCCGAATGGGCATACAACAAGAAGGAGGCCAAGACCTTCTATCGCCTGCTCGACAGCTGGACGGAATACAACAAGGGCATCTGCGACGGCTTCGACTGGATGATGCCGAAGCTGGAGGCCAAGGGCGCCAAACTTCTGGGTCAAGACACCTTCAAGAATGACGACCCTTCAATCGCTGCCCAGATCAGCCGCATCAAGGCCCTGCCAAAAGAACCCGATGCGATCATGCTTTGCACCATGATGCCGGGCGGCGTTTCGGCGATAAAACAAATCCGTGCCGCTGGCATCAATTCGATGATCCTCAACGGCTCCGGCATGGACGGCAGCTACTGGCTGTCGGCGGTACCTGACCTTTCCAACTTCTACGTTCCGGTTCAGGGTTCCATCTATGGCGACGACCCGAACCCGGAAGTCACCAAGTTCAACGCAGCCTACAAGGCCAAGACCGGCGGCGACCCATCTTCCATGTATGTCTATCCAGGCTATGTCATGATCGACGTCTGGGCAAAGGCCGTCGAGCGCGCCAAGAGCATCGATGCCGATGCCGTTGTCGCGGAACTCGAAAAAATGAAGAACGAGCCGACCCTCTTCGGTTCGCGCACTTTCACCTCCGAACTGCACCACCAGAACCAGACCAAATACCTGGTCGCCGACACCGAGAAGGGCAAGCCAGCGATCATCGACAGTTGGACGATCTCCGAACCGATCCCGCTTGACGCGCTCTTGAAGTAGTCGTGGCGCCGGCTTGGTCCGGCCGTCCTTCCCAAGCAAAGAACCCGGCCCGCACGATGTGGGCCGGGTTCAACCTATCAGTCCATGACATGCGAACTTTTATGTCCGGGCCTTGCGATAGGAATCCTTGAGCGCAATTCGCGCGCCTGAAAAAACGAAGATGTCGCAGCCATCGACCTCGATCTTGTCTCCCGCGGCCGTTGTTCCCGTGAAGCGCCACGAAGACAGTCCGGTATCTCCGCTGACCACATGGTTGTCATTTGACCAGGCAGCGTCCGAAAAGGTTGAGAAGATAGCGGCATAGGCTGCCCGCACGGCCTCCCGCCCAGTGTGACGGCGACCGTTGGGGTCGGGTCCAGCCGAAGCATGGAAGGCGCAATCCTCCGCCATGCAGGCCATCAAGCCGTCGAGGTCATGGGCGTTCCACGCCGCCATGAACCGGCCTAGAAGCGCGGATCGCTGCAACGAAAGATCGCCTCCGGTCATGCCGGTCTGGTCCGCATCGCCGATCATTCCAGCCCTTCCTTCGCCACCGCGCCGACCAGCCGGTCCAGCGATCTCGACATGCGGGTCATGATTTCGGCGATGTCCTCTCCCGTCACGATCATCGGCGGGCAAAGCGCAAGCTGGTCGCCGATATTGCGGAAGATGAGACCTTCTTCGTGACCGATCACCGACGCTATCGCGCCCGCGCGTCCTACTTTTGCGAAAGGCCGCTTGGTCGCCTTGTCAGCAACCAGCTCGACCGCCCCGATCAGGCCGGTGCCGCGAGCCTCCCCGACAAGGGGATGATCGGCAAACGAGCGAATGCCCGCCTGGAAGAGCGCTTCCATGCGGGCCGCATTGCCCATCAAATCGCGCTCCTCGATGATGGCGAGATTTTCCAGCGCAACGGCTGTCGCGACCGGGTGGCCCGACGCCGTGAAGCCATGGCCGAAATTACCGATCGTCACGGTGTTGTCGGCAATCGCCTGATAGATCGCTTCAGAGAAAATGACGGCGGCAAGCGGCATGTAAGAGGAGGTGATCTGCTTGGAGACCGTCATGATATCAGGCGTGAAGCTGAATTTCTGGCAGCCAAAGGGCGTGCCGAGCCGCCCGAAACCACAGATCACCTCATCTGCTATCAGAATAATATCATTTGCCCGGCAGATTTTCTCCACGCCTTCCCAATACCCGACCGGCGGGGGCAGAACGCCGCCAGCTGCCATAAGCGGCTCCCCTATGAAGGCCGCGATCGTATCAGCCCCTTCTTCCGCGATCACCGCCTCCAGTTCGGCGAGCAGGCGCGCCGTGAAGGCGGCTTCGTCTTCGCCTTCCATGCCGAAACGATAGAAGTGCGGGCAGGTCAGGTGACGAACGGGAATCGCCGGCAGGTCGAAGTCGCGATGGTTGATCGGCAGGCCCGTCAGGCTGCCGGAGGCGACTGTGATGCCGTGATAACCCTTGGTCCGCGCCAGGAATTTCTTCTTCTTGGGTCGGCCGAGCGCATTGTTCATGAACCACACCATCTTGACGATGGTGTCGTTGGCTTCCGAGCCCGACGACGTGAAGAAGACACGCGTCAGGTTTTGCGGCGTCATCTCCACGAGTTTCTCCGCGAGCCGGATGGACGGCTCATGCGCCTTGGAGGAGAAGGTGTGATAGTAGGGCAGCTTCAGCATCTGCTGATAGGCGGCGTCGGCCAACCGCTTTTCCGAAAAGCCGACGGCCACCGACCATAGCCCGGCGAGCCCTTCGATATATTCCTTGCCGCGCTCGTCATACACACGGATGCCGTCGCCGCGGCTGATGATCAGCGGCCCGGTTTTTTCGTGCTGACGCAGGTTGGTGTAGGGATGCATGGTGGCGCCGATGTCGGCGGCGGCGAGAGAGTTGGAAAGCGCGTCCATGGAAGTCCTCAGCGGCTTGGGGAAGTGGTTCGGGGTTGTGAGTTCGAGATAGTTTTCGATCCCATGCGCGGAGCCTTCACGATACGGAAGAATGAATCATGGCAGGCTTTTGGAATGCGTGTCGATGATCCGCCGCATCAGCGCGGCGACGTCGCGCGCATTCGGCGGATCGGAGTGGATGCAGACGGTGTCGAAGTCGACCGGGCGGACCGTACCGTCTACCGCGACGAGTTCGCGTCGGGTAAGCGCCCCCATCATGCGGTGCTCGGCAAGTGTCAGGTCGATAGCCGACTGTACGCGCGGGATGATCAGGCTGCCGCCGGGAGCGTAGGTAAGATCGGGAAAGAACTCGCCCACGAAGGCAACGTCAAGCTCAACTGCCGCCGTCTCGTGACAGGTTCCCGCCATGCCGAAGAGCGGGACGCCGAACGGCTTGACCGCCGCGGCGATTGCCCGGGCGGTGTCCATGTCGCGCGCGGCCATGCCGTAGATAATGCCGTGCGGCTTGACGTGGCTGAGCCGCCCGCCCTCGGCGGCCAGTATCCCTTTCAGAGCACCGATCTGATAGAGAAAGGCGGCTGTCAGTTCCTCTGGCTGAAGTTTCATTTCCCGCCGACCGAACCCCTCCCGATCGGGAAGGGAAGGATGCGCGCCGACCTGCTTGCCATGCGAGAGCGCTAGCCGCACGGTCTTCAGCATCGTCCACGGATCGGAGGCGTGGAAGCCGCAGGCGATATTGGCGCAATCGATATGAGGCATGATGCCGGCATCGTCGCCGAAACGCCAGTTGCCGTAGCTTTCCCCCATGTCGCAGTTCAGGGTGACCATGGTTTGCTTGCCTCAGCCCAGGGTGTTCGACGCCCAGCCGGGGGCGATGTGCGGGAAATCCGGCGGCGGTTCGCGCTCGTGCAGCAGTCGAAGCACGCGCGGAGGCGTCAGTGGCAGCTGCCGCACCGGCTTGCCGATGGCACGTGCCACTGCGCAGCCGATCGCCGCGCCAACGGCCAGGATTGGCACCTCGCCGGCGCCCTTGGTGCCGAGCGGGCCCATCGACGGTGCGCCCTCGTAGAGGTCGGCGGCGACCGCAATCACGTCCTGTGCCAGCGGCAGGCGATAGGTCTCGAAATCGTCCTGCGCGATGCGTCCGTCGGCGGTGATCGTCACCTCCTCATGCAACGCATAACCCAGCCCCTGCACCACGCCGCCTTGTATCTGGCCCAGGATGGCGCGCGGGTTGAGCGCGCGGCCGACATCCTGCACCACGCGATAGGCGAGCACCTCGACATGACCGGTGTCCGCATCAACCGCCACCTCGGCCTCGTGAACAACGAAGACGGGGATGTCGAGAGCGTCGATGAAATGCCCCATGGCGCAGCCGGACATTGCCGGGGCGTTCCTGGCGGTAAAGGCTCCGCTTCCTGTGATCGGGCCGGTGGTGGCCTGCGCATGGGCGACGATAGCGGGGATCGACATTCCGGAACCAGGACGTCCCGTGATCTCCACACGCCCCTCGCGCAGCACCAAGTCTTCCGGTCGGGTCTGGAGCATCTCGCCAGCGGTCCGCAGCAACTTCTCACGCACTTCCGCGCAGGCGGCCACGCTGGCCGCGCCGATGGATACAGTGGTTCGTCCCCCGCCAACGCCGACATCGAGACCGGCGGCATCCGTATCGGCTTCGCGCACGATCACCTGGTCGGGAGCGAGGCCAAGCTGCCCAGCCACGATCTGTGGCAAGGATTGCACCATCGTGCCCGATCCGATCTCCACACCCGACGTGACCAGCGTTGCGCTGCCGTCGGCGTTCAAATTCACCGTCGCCGCCGAGGGTCCGACGAAAACGAACCATGTGCCGACCGTGGTCGCAATTCCATAGAGCCTGCCGTCGGCCTTGGCTTGCGATGTGCCGGTGCTGGCGCGCAACGTCTCCATGCGATCGAGCATCGGACCCAGCACGTCGGCCTCGAAAACCTGGCCGGTGGCACCGAGATCGCCATCTCCCAGGACATTCTTCTTCCGAAACGCCATCGGGTCGAAGCCCAGCGCCTCGCAGATTTCGTCGGTATGTCGCTCCAACGCGAAGGTGTTGTAGACGCCGTTGCAGGCTCGGAACGCGCCGTTGGGTGGCGTGTTGGTGTATACGGCGCGGCTGACGAGCCGCGTTGCGCCAACCCTGTAATTGCCGCCCAGCGTGTGCGCCGTCATCGTCGTCAAGAAAACCTGCTCGCCTCCATACGCACCGCAGTCCATCAGCACGACCGCCTCGCGCCCGGCGATGTATCCTTCGGCGGTGACAGCGGACCGAATGCGGATTTCCGCATTCTCACGGCAGAGGCAGGTTGCCATCTCTTCCTGCCGGGTATTTTCCAGCACCACGGTGCGCCCGGTCATCCGCGCCAGAAGTGCCGTGATCGGCTCTATGGACGCATCGAATTTCAGGCCGAATCCGCCACCAACAGGTGGTACGGTGACCCGCACACGCCCGGGCGGAAGCTGCATGACCCTTCCGGTGACGTTGCGCACTGTCCAAGGCACCTGTGTCGAGGTCTGGATGTGAGCACGGCCGTCCTCCCAGGAGCCAATGGCAACACGCGGCTCGAAGGGCACATGGCTCTGCCGGCCGACGGTGAAACTGCTTTCGACAATGCGTATATCGGGACGGGCGAAGGCAGCGTCGACGTCGCCGCGACTGGATTTTGCCTCCCATGCGATGTTGCCTGAACGTGCACCGCCTTCCGTGATCACCTCATAGCCGCGCCAGCCCTCGTGGACGAGACGGGCGGCGGGCTGGAGCGCCTCGGCCATGGTAAACACCGGTGCCAGCGGTTCGACCTCCAGCACGATGGCGGCAAGTGCCGCCCGCGCCTGCTTCTCCGTCTCGGCGGCGATGACGGCGATTGGCTCGCCGTGATAGCGGATCGTGTCGATGGCCAGGAGCGGATGGTCGGCAATGCCGATGCCGTAGAGCCCTGGCGCATCGGCGCCGGTCGCCACCGCGCGCACGCCAGGACAGCGAAGTGCCGCCGAAACGTCGAGCTTGCGGATACGCCCCGCGGGAACGGTCGACCGCAGCAGCACGGCGTGCAACATGTCTGGGCGAGTCCGGTCGTTGGTGTATTTCGTCCGCCCTCGCAGCTTGTCCTGTGCATCGCGGCGCGGAAGATTCATCACCGTGGCCGCCAGCTCAGACATGGATGCCTCCCACCAACTGGCCGGCCTTTCGCGCCTGGTCGAGGCAGTCGGCCACGGCGTCGACGATCCGCTCATATCCCGTGCAGCGGCATATGTTGCCGACCATCGCGGCCTTGATTTCGGGGCGGCTCGCATGCGGATTGTCACGCACGAACGCCGAAAGGCTCATGACCATTCCCGGGAAACACATGCCGCATTGCACGGCATCGGCCGCCTCGAAATTGGCCTGGAGCGGGTGCAGCACCTGGTTTCCCGAACTCAATCCCTCGATGGTCGTCACCGCGCATCCCTGGACGAGTCCAACCGGCTTCAAGCAGGACGGCACCGCTTCGTCGTCGACATGCACCGTGCACGCGCCGCAAAAGCCTTCGCGGCACACAGCCTTGGTCCCCGTCAGGAACCGTTCCTGTCTCAGGATGTCGACGAGCGGCGTCATCGGATCTCCATCAAAGCAGCAGTCCTCGCCATTCAGCTGGAATGTCACAACCATGCCAGGCCCTCGGTCTTGAGAAGTGCGGCAACAGCGCGCCTGACCAGTGTCGGAAGAACCTGGCGCCGGTACCAACCCTCCGCTTCCTTGCCGTCGCGGCCCTGAAAATCATTGTGTTCCAGTGCAAGCTCGGCGGCGCGCTTCGGATCGAGCGCGGGCGCCGGGCCAGCCGCCATCGCCTGTTCGAGCGCCGTCCAGCGCCGCGCTACCGGCTCCACCGAGCCGACGGCGATGCGACATTTGTCTTTGTCCACCGCGAAGGAGACGATAGCGACCGGATAGTCGCCGGCTTGCCGGAGCGGCAGGCGGATGTGAGCACTTGCGATCAAGTCGCGGCGCAGATGAATTCTCGTCACCATCGCTTCGGTCAGCAGCGCAGGCCTGTCTTTGAGGAAATCCGAAATACCGAGGAGTCTTGAGCCTTCGAACGTCTGCAACTCCACCGTCGCCTCACAGGCGAGAAGCGCAGGGGCGAGATCGGCGGCGGCAAAGCCGAGGGCACAGAGGTTGCCGCCCACGGTGGCGACCCTTCGGATGCCGGGATTGGCCGCACCCTCGGCCGCGGCAACCAGACCTTCGAAGCCCGCTACCGCACGCAGCGCGCGGCCAAGCACCGTGTGGGTAACGGCCGCGCCGATCACGATATGGTCGGGCTCGATTTCGACCTTGGACAAGGCCGGTATTCGGTGGAGTGCGACCACCGCCTCGGGAAGGTCGACCCCGCGCCGCGGGTCACGCATCATCCAGGTGCCGCCGGCAAGCACCGTCGCGCCTTGCCGGCGTGCGGCCAATGCCTCTTCAATCGTGCTGGCCGCGGTGAACAATCGTTCCACGCTTGCTGCCATCTGTCATACCCCTCGGAAGCAGCCAACTTTCGCGACGCTGCAACATAGTTGCTCCAGCTTCACGCTCCTGTGAAATAGTAATTCTTTGAATATGGTATCGAAAAAACAGATAACTGCGGCATCCCGCAAGCGCCCGCAAGGTTTGCGGCGCGCTCGTTAGCGCTCAGACCCAGTGGGCGACGGTCCGTTTCTCAAAGCTTTCACGGAACTGGACGGTGGTTTTGGGAAGCAGTTCGCCAGTCTCCCAATCGAGGATCACGGCATAGTGCCGAACCGCATCGAGCGCATCGATCTCGCCCGAGCGGTATTTGCGCGCGACCTCCTCGGGATCCATGCGTGCCCTATCCTTCCGTTTCGCTCGGATGTCGGCGCGGCAGGCTTCGGTCGCCGTCTCGTCGATTTCGTATTGGCACAGGTCGCGGTCGATTTCGCGGATCACCACGCCGTAGTCGGTCCTGGCACGCTCCAGGGAAACGTAGTCGTCGATCACGTCCTCCATCACCTTGCGAGGCTCGCGCTCCAGTGGATCGCCGAAACCACCGCCGCCGGCCGTCGGACGCGCGAACTGGTCGCCTGTGTGGACGGAGTAATCTGAGAACACGGAGCCGAGCCAGATCTCGGTCTCTTCTCCGGCGCGCTTCATGGTCAAGCCGTGGGGCATCGACGGCAGCCCCCCTTCGACGCCCCAGACGACGGCGCGTTCGCGGTCGCAAATATAGGACATGACGGCATTTTCGGCGTCGAGCAACAACGAGGTCTTCTGCACGCCGACGCCACCGCGCCATTTGCCGGGACCGGCTGAATCCTGCTTGATCTGGAACTCGATCGTTCGAGTGGGATTCACCCGCTCGTTGCCTTCGTTCGGTTGCGACATCAGGCCCGTTCCGAAGCAGGCGGTGGTGACATCGGCGCCATCCTTGCCGTTGCGCCCGCCCCAGCCGCCAGGCAGCCATTCGTAGAACATGAAGATCGGCTTTTCGGGTTTGCGTGCGTCCCGCCCCCCGGCCAGCAGATATTCGAGGTTGAAGGCGCAGGCAATGGCGCGTTGGGGCATGATCTTCGACCACATCTCGAAGATCGCGTTCATGATCTTTTCGAATGGCATGAGGAACCCGGTCACCGCCACCGGCCATTCCGCGCTGACGATGCTGTTCTTCGGCGCGGTCACCTCGATCATCCGGTAAAACCCGCTGTTGAGTGGAAGGTCCGGGAAGAAGGTCTTCATACCGGCGACCACGGCCGAGAAGGTCGCGCCCGGCGCGGAATTGTACATCGAGGCGATGGTCGAATGGCTTCCCGTAAAATCGTAGTGGATCGTGTCGCCCTTGATCGTCATCTTGATGCGGATCGGGATCATTCCCTCGCCAGCGCCGAGATCGCGATCGATGTAGTCGACCGTCTCCCAGGTGCCGTCGGGCAGCTCCGCGAGACGCTTTCTCACGGCGCGTTCGACGTAGTCCTGAACCTCCTCCATACCGCGCATGACCTGGCGTCGCCCGTACTTCTTGACCAGCCGCAACAGTTCTCGCTCGGCCGCCTGCGTCGCCTGCGCCTGGGAATGGATGTCGCCAATGATCGATGCCGGATCGCGTGTGTTGGCCGCGATCATGTTGGCGACGTCGGAGCAGAAGCGGCCGCGCTGGAAAAGGCGCAACGGCGTGATCCGCAGGCCTTCGCGGAACATGTCGCGGGCGGTGACGTCGAAGGAACCCGGCACGGAGCCGCCGAGGTCCGACCAGTGGCCGTTCGACTGGGAGAAGCCGATCAGTTTGTCTTCGTCGAAGATCGGACGGACGAGCCGAACATCGCTGAAATGCGTACCGCCGGCATAAGGATCATTGATTGCGTAGACGTCACCGGGTGCCATATCGCCTTCAAAGACCCGGATCACCTCCTTGCATGTGTTGTGCAGTGTGCCGACATGGACCGCGATATCGTAGTTGCCCTGGGCGACGGAGTTGCCATCGGCGTCGTGCAGAGCGTTTGAAAAGTCCCGGTTGTAGATGACGAAGGAATAGCAGGTGCGAAGCATCTGTTCGGCCATCTGGTCGACGGTGGTGATGAAGGAGTTCTTCAGCACCTCGAACGTTACCGGATCGAGGCCAGGGTTCGTTTCAATCAGCTTTGTCATGTCTCAGCCTTTCGTCACGATGAGAATGTTCAGGAAGCCATCGACGGTCGCGCTCATTCCCGGCGGAACCACGGTGGTGGAATCGAACTGTTCGACAATGGCAGGCCCTGTGAAAGCAGCACCGGCGCTGAGCTGATCACGTTCATACACGGCTGCATCGTGAGATACGCCGTCGAACCAGACGCCGCGGCGGCCGAGGGGCTCGGGCACATGAGGCACTACTTCGTGCCACGGTATCTCGGCTTTCGGAACGATGCCGATCGCCTTGACCGCGATGCGGAAGATCGACACCGGCGCCTCTTCGCGGCGGTAGTTGAACTCTCGTTCGTGCTCGTTGTGGAACGCCTCGATCAGCGAGCAGATGCTCTCGATCCGCGCCGGTGCCGACACCGCAAGTGAGCGCCACTGGCCCTGGTACATCATCTCGACCGTGCGCTGCAGCGCCATGTCTTCCTGCGCCACGCCCTCATGGGCCAGGCGTTCGACAGCCTGTTTTTCCATGAGAACAAACGCCGTCTGCATCTCGGCGGGCGAGACAGTCGAAGCATCGGCCATGAAGCTTTCGGAGAAATCGTGCTGCACGTCGACGAGAAGGCAACCGAGCGCGGAGGTGACGCCGGGATTGGGCGGTACGATCACGGTTGGAATCGAAAGCTCCTTGGCCACGGCCGCTCCGTGCAAAGCGCCCGCACCGCCGAATGCGACGAGTGCAAAATCGCGCGGGTCATAGCCTCGGCTGATGGAAAGAAGCCGGACGGCGTTGCCCATGTTGGCGTTAGCGACGGCGATGATCGCCTCGGCCGCTTGATGGAGTTCCATGCCGAAGGGTGCCGCCACCGTCCCCTGCACCGCCTGGGCGGCCAGAGCGGGGTCGAGAGTGATCTTGCCGCCTGCAAGGCTGGTTCCGAGACGGCCGAGCACGACATTGGCATCGGTGTTGGTGGCGGTGCGGTTGCCATTCTTGTAGCAGGCCGGACCTGGAAAGGCGCCGGCGGACTGCGGTCCGTTGCGCAAGCTGCCGCCTTCGTCCTGCCATGCCAGCGACCCGCCGCCCGCACCGATGGTCAGCACTTCGATGGAAGGAAAGCGGATCGGATATCCGAATTCAATGTACCAGTCTTTTGTGATGCGCGACTCCCCGTTCCATGCGAGCGAGACGTCGGTGCTGGTGCCGCCCATGTCGAAGCCGATCGAGTTCGGGAAGCCACAGAGATTTCCGATGAAACGGCTTGCGATCGCGCCGGCAGCGATGCCAGATCCTGCGAGCCGGGCTGAAAAATCCTTGACGCTCGCGGGTGTCATGACGCCGCCACCGCTGTGCAGCAACAGAAGATCTCGCTTGTATCCGGCCGCGGCAAGTTTTTCTCCAAGACGGGACACGTAATCGACGACGACGGGAGCGCAGACGGCGTTCGCCATGGTGGTGGAAAAACGTTCGTGCTCGAAGATTTCCGGCATGACTTCCGAGGAGATCGAGACCGGCACATCCGGCATTGCCTCCTTCAGGATCTCACGCATGCGGCGCTCGTTGGCGCCGTTGACATAGGAGTTCATGAAGCAGACGGCGATGGACTTGACCTGCCGTTTCTTGAGAATGTCGGCGGCACGGCGCGCAGCCTCTTCGTCCAGCGCTTCCAGGATCGCGCCCTCGGCACTGACTCGTTCCCGGACGGTCAGGCGGTCGCGGCGCGGGATATAGGGCTTGGCGACATCTTTATAGGTGTCCCAGAGATCTTCCTTGTTGGCGCGACGGATCTCGACAACGTCACGGAAACCCTCGGTGCAGACCATTGCGGTGCGTGGCAGGCGGCGGGTGATCAACGCATTGGTGGCGACCGTCGTACCGTGAGAAAACATCGTCACCTGTGAAAGATCGATGCGGCCCTGGTCCACGCCATTCATGATGGCTTGCATGGGATCGTCAGGCGTGGAGGCGGTCTTTTCGATGCGGATCGCGCCGCTGTCTTCGTCCATGATGCAGATGTCAGTGAAGGTCCCTCCGACATCGACGGCAACTCTAATTCGGCTCATGACAGTTCCTTCGCAAGGTCTTTGCGGGCAAAGCCCCGCCTTCGCCGCCCCTCGCCGGGGCGACGTTGCAATAAATGGTGGAATGGCCCGGATTCGTCGGGTCTAGTGGCGCGCTCTCGAGGCCGAAGGGCGGCCTGCCCGGTTCGCCGCTTCGCGACGGGTATCGGTCGGTGCGCAGCCGAACCGCGTCCGGTAGTGCTTGCAGAACTGAGACTGGTCAGCGAAACCCCAGCGGTAAGCGATCTCGGCAACGCTGCTGGTGTTGGTCACCGACATCAGCTCCTCGGCGCAAAGTTCAAGCCGGGCGTCGCGGATGAAGCCGTTGATCGACTGGTTGCTGTCCTGAAAAAGAACCTGCAGGTAACGCAGGGAGATGCCGCAGGCATCAGCCACCGCCTGCGGGCCGAGGCCGAAATTCTTCAGGTTGTCACGAATATACTGCTCGGCGCGATGCAAATGTCCGGCCCGGATCGACGAGATGCTGCTGTCCAGCACGCGATCGTCGCTCACGATCGACAGGCACAGCATTTCCAGGATGTGCCTGCCCATCATCTCACGAGCGGCTTCAGTGATCTCATCGACATGGCCGATCGTGGTGCGCACCGTGTCGAGGAAGAGCGCGGCGATGCCTTGGGTCGCATCGAAACTGAGCGCACTGAGCCGTTCGGCGGATCCGATCCGCGCCCGAACACTCGATGACGGCACCTTCAGGACCCACAGCGCGTTTGGCTTGCCATGCCAGAATTCGTAAGGCGCATCTCCCCTTTCAACGAGGAAGCCCCCCGGACCGCAATTGACGGTTCTCGACCCTTGCGAGAAATTCACCTCCGACATCTCCGGGATGGTGATGAGCAGGCTGGCGTCACGCTCGTTGAGGAAGTGGCGGCGATGGCGACGATAGCTTACGGCATCGCAGCGCATTTTAGACACGCTGACGAGCCCGAGGGAGAAGGTTTCCAGCGTACCTGAAAATTCGCGACGGTTCCGATACTCGGTGTCGAGCGGAAAATAGGCTTCGGTAACAGCGGCTTGCCAGGCATCACCACCTGCGGGACCGCCGATCGTATCGACGACGTATTTCATTCCCCGACCTTTCTGGTTGGCCCGGTTATCCCGGTGTTTTTCCGAAGATTACAGGAATCTGCCAGCGCGTATTGGTCAAAAACGAATAAACTTATGTGGCCGTTTGGTGGTTGGCTTGCTTTCCCATGCCTGCGCGAGGTTCGAGTTCCCTTGAAGCAGTCACTGTTTCATGGAAACGGTGACTGCTCCAACTCTTTGTTTCGACGCAATCCCGGACGAAAAACCGTTCACACTTTTCCTGGAATTGCTCTGGCCTGTTGCTGTCGATCGAACGGCCGCGAACATTTGCTTGCAAGCGCGCGGCTTCGTGGGCGTGCGCGCAATTTATCGAAGCGGCATCGCCACCGGCCGCATCGGCGTTCCCGTGGCGCCGCGCAGCTTGATGCAGGCACCAAAAAAGGCAAACTCATAGACCTTTTCCGCCGCCAGCTCCTCCAGCTGGGCCATTTCCAAAATAGGGACGCCGGCTTCGGCCAGGAGATAGGTGTGAACGGGGAAGAAATTCTCCGGATGTGCCGAAGGTGTCTGTTCCAGCGTCAGATTGTCGGCACCGATCATGATCACGCCGTGCTTGGCGAGATACTCGGCGCCTTCGCGATTAAGCCCCGGCGTGTTGCTGGCGAACGCCTTGTCGGGCCACAGCAGCATTTGGCCCGTACGAAGCAGGACGACATCACCAGGCTTGATCGACAGGCCCTGCTTCTTCAGGCAGCCCTCGATATCGGCCCTGCCGATCGGATGGCTCGGCGGCAACGTATCGACGCCGTGCAGAGCCGCGACATCCAGCAGAATGCCACGTGCAAAAATCGGCGGATATTTTTCCGGTCCGCATTTTTGCCAGGCGCGGCTGCCGAGATGGTCCCGCGCGGTAAAGCCGTTGAATATCTCACCATTGTAGCCGAAATGGTTGAAGGTATCGATGTGGGTCCCGCAATGGGTGTACATCGATATCGCATCGCCGGAATAACCGACGAGCTTGTTGGCTTCGGGGGTAACGCCCATGGCGTTGGCAACGATCTCACCCTGCGGCGTGTGCGTCATCCAGATCTGATATGGCTGATCGCCGGCACCAAACCAGCCGGGCATGCCGATGAAATGATCCACCGACAGATCGAACACCTTGGATGGATCGGTGCGGCTCATGATGGCCGAGCGGGACTCGGCATCGATGAGGTTCAGCATGCCGATCTCGTCGTCGCTGCCGTAGGGGCTCTTGGTGACCTTATGGAATTCGGCGTTGTAGGCAATAATTCTGCTCTTCATCGCCTCGTCGACGTAACACGCCATGCACATTGCCGTTCTCCTTGTTCTTCAGGTGGAAAACCCGACCAAAGGCTTGCCTATTCATCTGGACGGCAGCGCTATTCGCCGCGAATGACCGCTTCGGCACAAAGTGCCGCCGACAGCAGTTGCTCATCGCGCGCCGGCAGCGCCGACAGCAGGAAGCCGACAGGCATGCCGGCCTCGCCCGTGCCGCAAGGTATGGAAACGCCGCACCAGTCCAGGAAATTGCCGAGCAGCGTATTGCGCAGCGTGCGCATATTGGTTTTGACGAATAGCTCGTCATCGGTTTTCAACGGCTCCATCGGCGGGGCCACGTGCGCGACGGTCGGGAAGGCGATCAGCGCTCCGGCATCCACGAGTCCAGCGACCTCCCCGATCAGCCGGGTGCGCGAAGTGATGATTTTCAGATAGTCGACAAGGGTAATCTTCGCGCCGAGCCGCGTGCGGGTCACCACGCGCGGATCCATGTCGGCTGCCTCAGGGCCGGCAAGCCGTTGCTGATGCAGGGCATAGGCTTCCGCCGTCACCAGCGCGCCATGCTTGGCCGTCAGGTCCAGAATCTCATCGAACGCAGGAATGGCAAACCGCACGATTTTGACGCCTGCCTTGGCAAGGCGGGCGGTTGCGGCCTCGAACGCGTCCGACACGCCGGACTGGACATCGTCGAACACCACATTCTGCGGGATCACGATGGTCAGTCCCTGGAGGGTGCCTCGGCCTATCGAGGGTGCCGACAAGCCGCGCATGGCGGCATCGATCCAGACGGCATCCTGTACCGTGCGGCAGAGCGGCCCCAGCGCATCAAGGCTCTGCGCCAGCGGAAAGACGCCACGCATCGAGTAGCGCCCGCGGGTGGCCTTGTATCCGACAATCCCGTTGAAAGCGGCCGGGATGCGCACGGAGCCGCCGGTGTCGGTTCCGATCGAGACCGGAACCAGACCGGCCGCGACAGCAACGCCAGAGCCCGACGAGGAGCCGCCCGGAATGCGTGGCACATCCGTACTTCTGGGGTTTTTCGGTGTGCCGTAATGGGGATTGATACCGAGCCCCGAAAACGCAAACTCGCTCATGTTGACGCGGCCGATGGCAACCATGCCCGCGGCTTTCAAATGCGAAACCACATCGGCATCGTCGAGGGCCGGCGCAGTATGGGCAAGAACCTTGGAGCCCGCCGTCGTCGCCAGACCGGTGATGTCGAACAGGTCCTTCCAGGCAACCGGAATGCCATCGAGAAGGCCATGTGAACGGCCATCCCTGATCCGGCGTGAGGCAGCACCCGCCTCGCTCATTGCCCGGTCGCGCAACAGGCTGATGAAAACAGCCGGATCGGCATGAGCGGCAATTGCGTCGGACGTCGCCTCAGCCACTTCGACCGGGTCCACCGCACCGGACTGGATCATCACCGAGAGTTGGGCAACAGACAGGGAATTGAGTTTTTGTGTAATGACCATGCTTCCTTTTTTGAGGCGCGCTCAGGCCGCGACAAATTGCATCCAGCGGCGCACGAGATAATTGTGTTCGTCCATGGTGGTGTTCCAGACGGCAATGGAATTGGCACGCTGCCAGTAGGAGCCGCCGCTTCTGACCGCTCCCGCCTTGACCCGAAGCAATCCATCCGGTCCCGGAAGATCGTTCGCCGCCGGCAGCCCCTGGTACCAGTAGTCCCACTCGGCGGGCGTCATGTGTGCCCGGGATCGTTCCGGCGTCGACATGTAGTAGCCCTGGCGCGCGACCACGGCGCCCGGCCATCCTGACAGCCACCAGTTCAGATATTCGTAGGCCGCGTCCAGCATGCGTCCGCTCAGCCGCTTGGACAGGCATAGCCCGCCATGCCACGCGCGGTAGCCTTCCACCGGATTTGCCAGCTCCACGGGAACGCCGCGCAGATCCAGCTTGCTGATGCCGAGCGACCACATGCTTTCGATCACGGCGTCGCCGCAGGTCATCAGATCTGCGGCATCTTCGGCAGACCTCCAGAATCCCTTGAAAAATCCGGATTTCTTGCGTGCCTCCAGAATATCCATCAGCTTGTCGATCTCCTCGACCGACATGTTGCCGAGATTTTTGAATGCCATCAGGCCCGCCGCCTGGGCTGCCAGCGCCGCGTCGAAAATGCCGATCGCCGGCTCGTTGACCAGCGCCGCGTGTCCGTGAAACTCCTCGTTGAGCAGCGCTGCCCACGAGTTCATTCGCGCGGAGTTTTTCCTTACGACCTCGGGACTGTAGGCGAAGCTGTCGAAATTGTGGGTCGTCGGCAGCATGGAAATCCAGCGCGACGGCTTTTCGTCCAAGGCAAGGTTCGGTTGTACGAAAAGTTTGGTGACCGGCGCATCGCCCTGGCCGATCCGCGCGTTCGGACCGATGCGCCCCGTCTTGGTCAGATCGGTGATTTCATCCCAAAGACCGATGCGGTCGATATCGATCGGCTGCACCGCGCGCCAGTACCAGACGATATCGAGATTGTGAAAACACTGGTCGTAAATATCATAGGTGTCCGGCTCCAGCGCCGCCTTGTGCTGCGCCGTCATGAAATCCTGATTGTCGAATTCGATGTCCATGCCGAGATCGCGCTCGGCGCCGAGCCGCAGTTCCTCCAGCAGGGAAATGGCGGTGCCGAGAATGCGAAGCTTCGGCCGACCCTCTGTGTGAACCGCTGGCGACGAAAGCGCCGATGGCTTGTGATGCTTGGTCATGGCCTCTACGCGGTCTCGGTGATGTTGGCTGCGGGTTGTGGCAGCCCGAGCCGATTGAAGGCTGAAAAGGAGCGTCGGATCAAATCGGCATCCAGTCCGTCAACAATGAAAACGATGCGGGAGCGGCGATCATCGGATGGCCATCCCGTCATGTGAACAGGGGGATGGACGAGATGCTGGACGCCGTGAATGGCGACGGGGTTGTCCTCTCCCTCGATGTTGAGGATGCCCTTGACCCGCAGAACCTTGTCGCCGTGCCTGTTGAGCAGCATGGTCAACCACAGTCCGAAAGCGGTCCAGTCGATACGCGCGTCGATGGTCATGACGAAGGAATGCACCGGCTTTTGATGGGCGCTGCCGGCTTCGCCAATGACGGACACCGGCTCCTCGCAATAAAAGCCGCTCCTTGCAGGCGCGCCCTCACCCGAACCCGATGCCCCGCTCAACAGACGATCGATATCGAAGTGATCGCCATGCGCATCGACAAAGGGAGCATCCGGATTGATCCGGCGCACGCGCTGCATAAGCCGGGCAACCGCCGGCTCGTCGGTCAGGTCGGTCTTGGTCAAAACGATCGCATCGGCGATTGCCGCCTGCCGCACCGATTCGCCATGGGTTTCGAGCTGTGCCAGGCCATTGACTGCATCAAGCGTGGTGATCACATTCGCCGCCTTGAAATGATGGCGCAGCACAGGATCGGATTTGAGGGTGGACAAAACCGGGAACGGATCGGCAAGCCCGGTGCTCTCCATGATCAGCCGCCGGAAGGGCGGCACGATGCCGCGCTCGCGCTTGGACTGCAGGTCGCGCATCGCCTGCGCCAGTTCGCCCCGGATGGTGCAGCACACGCAGCCTGATTGCAGCAGCACCATGGTGTCATCGATCCGCTCCAGCAGATGATGGTCAAGACCGACTTCACCGAACTCGTTGATCAGCACCGCTGTATCGGACAGGGCCGGATCCTGCAGCAGACGGTGCAGCAGCGTGGTCTTGCCGGAACCCAGAAACCCGGTCAGCAGATTGACCGGCGTGAAGTCGGGGAAGGCATCAGACATCGCCGCCGCCCTCCAGCCTCTCGATCAGAGCATGAGACAGCGGATCGCAGACGCGGCCGGATATCTTTTCCGCCAGCGGCCACAGATGTCCAAGATCCTCGACCATCTCCGTCTTGCCCGTGCGGGTCGACAGAAGGAACGAGCTGCCCTGCCAGTCCGACAGGGTCATGCCGAACTCGGTGAGAATACGGCTGGCAATACGGACGCGCTTCGCCCTCTCCCGGCTGCGGTCGACACGCTCGGTGTTGCGCGTGAACACGCCCGGACGTGCAACCGCATCGGTCCAATGCTCATTGCTTCCGAGAATTCCGCACAGCGAACACATGACAAAGACCTCAGGACGGACAAGGCGCTGGCACTATCGGCCTTATTTCCGACGCGGAAAGCGCTTGGCGAAATCATCGGCGATCTCGTTCATCGTAACGAATTTGACGCCGGGATGACTGCTGATATGGGCATAGAGCCGTTCCAGCATCATCAGGACCTGTGGCCTGCCGGCGACATCGGGATGGATGGTGATCGGGAAGACCGCGTAGTCCATTTCGCGATAGACCCAGTCGAACTGCGCCTTCCACATGTCCTCGATATCGCGCGGATTGACGAAGCCATGACTGTTGGGTGACTTCTTGATGAACATCATCGGCGGCAGATCGTCGAGATACCAGGATGCCGGGATTTCGATCAGGTCCGTTTCATGGCCGCGCTTCAGCGGCACCATCCAGTCGGCGGGCTTTTTGGAATAGTCGATCTTGGTCCAGCTGTCGCCGACACGCACGTAATACGGTGTGAAATCGTTGTGCATCAGCGAGTGATCGTACTTGATGCCGCGCTCCAGCAGCAGTTCGTTGGTGACGGTGGAAAACTCCCACCATGGCGCCACATAGCCGGTCGGGCGTTTGCCGGACAGTTTCGTCACCAGTTCGATGCACTTGTCGAGGACCTCGATCTCCTGTTCGCGTGTCATCGCGATCGGGTTTTCGTGGGTGTAGCCGTGGATACCGATTTCATGGCCTGCGTCCGCCACGGCCTGCATCTGTTCCGGGAACGTCTCGATCGAGTGACCGGGAATGAACCATGTGGTCTTGATGCCGAACCGTTCGAACAGTTTCAAAAGGCGCATGCTGCCGACTTCGCCGGCAAACAGGCCGCGTGAAATATCGTCTGGCGAATCCTCGCCGCCATAAGACCCGAGCCAACCGGCCACTGCATCGACATCGATGCCAAAGCTGCACAGAATTTCCTTAGCCACGTCATTTTCTCCTTGAGGTTTTCCGGTCCATTTTATGGGCTCGATGGTCTTTCAGGTCGCCGGGATGACTGTTGCCTGACCCGGGTTCCAGGCAAGCAGGATGTCCGATCCCTCGGGAAAGACTCCAGGCGGATACTTGTCGATATGGGCCTCGAGCGCGATCGCCCGCCCATCCGGCAACTCGACCGAAAGATGGGAAATGTGGCCGACGACATCGAAGCGGCTGACTTTGGCGTCGATGACATTGCCGCCAGACTGCCTGGAGATCGCAGCGCGGGTGACGCTGCTCAATGTATGAACTTCCATGGCTTCGGCCGGAATGACGACATTGACCGCGGCGCCAGGGCTCATGTCGCCATTGGCGCTGCCGGCAAGCGTTCCAAGTGGCGTGTCGACTATGGTGCGCCCGTCTTCAATGCCCCTGACCGCGCCAGTGAAGATCGTGTTGCGGCCGATAAACCGGGCAACAAACGGGGTGTTGGGACGCGTATAGAGCTGATGCGGCGGGCTGATCTGTTCGACCCGGCCCTGGTTCATCACCACGACGCGATCGGAGAGCGCTAGGGCTTCCGACTGCGCATGCGTCACGAACACGAAGGTGATGCCAAGCGTCCTTTGCAGCAGCTTCAACTCGTTCTGGATGGCTTTGCGCAGATTGGCATCGAGCGCGCCCAGCGGCTCGTCCAGAAGAAGAATATCCGGCTCGACCACCAGGCCGCGGGCGAGCGCGATGCGCTGGCGCTGGCCGCCGGAAAGCCTGTCGGTTTTTTTCTCGGCAATATCGTCCAGACCAAGCTTCGAAAGCATGCGATCGACCTTGGCGTCACGCTCGGCCTTCGCCATCCCCTTGACCTCGAGGCCATAGCCGACATTGCGGCGGACCGTCATGTGCGGGAACAAGGCGTAGTTCTGAAAGATCATTGATGTCGGGCGGTCGGCAGGCCGCATGTCGTTGATGCGAACGCCCTTGACCATCATGTCGCCGGAGGAAATGCTCTCGAACCCGGCGATCATTCGCAGAGTCGTTGTCTTGCCGCAGCCCGACGGGCCGAGGAAAGCGATGAACTCGCCCTTGCTGACGGACAGGTTGAAGTCGATCACGGCTGGCGTGCCGCTGTCGTAAACCTTGCCAATCCTGTACAGTTCGAGATCGTAAATCATCGCACTCGCTTCGCAAAAAAGGGGTGGGGCGGGCAAGCAAGGCTGATCGCCCGCCCCGTCAGATATCAGGCGCTCAGGAACTCATCCCACTTCTGCACCAGGTGATCATATTCTTCCGGCCATTGGTGCCAGTAGGCGACGTTGGCCGCGCGCGTTTCGAGTGAACCGCCGTCACGCAGATCGCCTTCCTTGATGCCGCGCTCCGTGGCGCCGACCCAAGGCTTGCCTTCATACCAGAAGGCATATTTTTCCGGCGACATGACCTCTTTGATGTTGGTCGTCGGCGAATAGTAGCCCTGCTCGGAAACGATGATGCCCGGAGGCCCCGACAGCCAGTAGTCGGCGTAAGCTTCGACGGCAGCCTTGTTCGGCGTGCCCTTCAGCATGGTGTTGCCGATCGACCAGCCGCGATAGCCTTCCTTGGGAATGGCGTATTTGCACGCCTTGCCCTGTGCCTTGACAGCCATGACGGCCGGCTGCCAGGCGTCGCACACGACGATTTCGCCGGAGGCGAGGAAGTTGACGAGTTCGCCGAAATCGCCCCAAAGTGCGCGGAACTGGCCGTCCTTCTTCTTGGAAATCAGGAATTTCGCAGCTTCGTCGATCTCGGCCGCCGATGCATTGCCCGGGTTCTTCACATCCGAGAGGCCAAGCGTGTTCATCGCCATCACGGCTTGGCCGAAAGCGGTCAATGGGTCGGTGTTGAGGCCGGACTTGCCCTTCCACTTGGAATCGAAAATCGCCGTCCAGCTGTTTGCTTCTTCCTCGGAAACGATGTCGGGATTGTAGCCAACGGAATCGAAGTTGAAGACCGAAGGCACCATCCACAACGCCGTCTGTGTGTCGTCGGTCCAGATCTGTCCGACGATCTGCGCCGAGGCAGGCCACTTCGGATCGGGCTTCTTGAAGATGTCACGGATGTTCGACCAGTTCTTCAGCGCCGACGTCGCGATCGGATCGGCATTGTCGGTCATGACGACGGACGGCAGACGCTCGCCAATGGTTTCCCAGACGTCATAGTCCTTGGAGCCGGACAGGATCTTGGTCTGCGCATCCGGGAAGGTTGCCGCCGTGCCCGAGGTCGAGCCGACGCCGCTTGCCTTTTTGAAGTCGGCCAGGATGCGTTCCTGAACGGTCACCGAAAGACCGATGGTGCGCAGCTGCTCGGACGCAAGTGCTGTGCTTTGCGCATAAGCGGCGCTTGAAGACAGGAAATGCGTACCGCCTCCCATCGCAAGCGCCATGGCGCCCGCGGAACGCTTCAACAGTGAACGACGATTGATTTCTGACGAAACTGACATTGCTTTGTCTCCAGTTGTTCTTGTGTTCCCCGGAGCGTCCCCTTGTGGACACCCTGATCCGTTGCTCTGGCGAATAATTCCGAAAGGCCGTTGAGGATTTTCGGAGGACGTCGTGTGCTAGTACCGGCCCACAAGGAGGCCGCCGTCCACGACCAGCGTCTGACCGGTCATGTATCTCGCGCCGTGTGATGCAAGGAACGTGATCACGTCTGCGATTTCCTCGGGTTCGCCGATGCGCCCCATTGGAATGAAGGTGCCGGCGGCTTCGGCGCCCGCCGCGCCCAGCGAATTTTCCTCCGACAGCAGCTGGGCGGTGCGGATGTAGCCAGGCGCCATGCCGTTGACGCGGATGCCGTCACGGGCGAGTTCCACGGCAAGGGCGCGCACCAGGCCGACGACGCCGGCCTTGGCGGCGGAATAGTGCACATGCTCGTCCCAGCCGTAGGACGTCCCCATGATCGAGGAGAGCGCGACGATGGCGCCGGATCTTCGTGCCTTCATTGCGGGGACCGCAGCACGCGCAACGCGGAAGATACCCTTCAGATCGATATCGAACGTCAGGTCCCACTTGTCGTCGTCAAGCGTTTCGAGCGGCGCCTTGTGGGCGATACCGGCATTGGCAACGACTACGTCGATCCGGCCCAGACGCGCCTCCACATTGGCGACCAGCGCATCGACGGCGGACGTCGAACGCACGTCCAGCGCATGGAATTCAGCCGAACCACCAGCCATCCGGATGGCCTCGACCGTGTCGTTGCCCTCGCGCTCCAGCACATCGGTGACGACGACATGGTCGCCAAGTGCCGCGAAGGCCTTGGCTGTCGCATGCCCGATGCCGATGCCAGCGCCGGTGATGAGAACAACACGGGAAGAGAGCAGCGTGTCAGTCATGATCGTCATGTCCTCGCTCACAGCATCACGTCGCCGGAATTCGGACCGAGCGTCTGTCCGACAAACAGGCTGGCCTGCGGCGACGCAAGAAAGGCAACGGTTGCCGCCACCTCCTCAGGCTCGCCGAAACGGCCAAGCGGCAGCTCGGATGCCTTGCGGGTGCGCCATTCCTGCGACAGTTCCCGAACAAGCGGTGTGTTGATGGGCCCAGGCGCAACCGCATTGACGCGCACGCCGCGGCTCGACACCTCACGGGCCAGCGACTTGGTCATGCCAATGATCGCGGATTTGGCGGCCGCGTAATGCGAAAGCTCGATACCCCCGACCTGGCCAAGCTGCGACGCGACATTGATGACGGCGCCCTTGCCGGCCTTCAGCATCGCCGGCAGAACCATCTTCGTCATCAGGAAGGTTCCGCGGACATGCACCGCAAACATCCGGTCGAAATCCGCTATTTCGAGATTTTCAAACAGCGACTGATGCACGATGCCGGCATTGTTGATCAGCAGGTCCGTGTCGCCGAAGGCCGCCACGGCCGCCGCATGGATGGCCCTTGCGTCCACTTCGGATGAGACGTCGCCGGCGGCAGCGACAGCCTTTGCGCCAGAGACGGCAATCTCCGAAACCACCGCTTGGGCGCGCCCGAGATCGAGGTCGTTGACCAGTACGGCGTAGCCATCGGCGGCGAGCCGGATGGCTATTGCCCTGCCGATCCCGGAACCGGCGCCGGTTACGATTGCGCTCGCTGTCTCGCCGGGCATCATGCCTCCTCCTGGATGGCCACCCGGCGGGCACGGCGGATCGACAGCATCATCAGCGCCGCATAGGTGCCAAGCAGTGCGAAGGAGAACAGCGTCGTCAGCACACCGAACGCAAAGACGTTCGGATGGACCTCCACCGAGAACGTTCCGTAGATTGCGAGTGGCAACGTCAGGTCACGGCCCGACGCAAACAGGGTGCGCGAAAACTCGTCGTAGGACAGCGTGAAGGCGAACAGCATGGCCGAGAGGACGCCCGGAAAGATCAGCGGAAACGTCACTTTGCGGAACGTTTTCACCGGCGACACGCCAAGCGACCAGGAGGCCTCCTCGACGTTCTGGTCGAAGCGGTTGAGGATTGCCAGCATCACCAGGAACGCGAAGGGATAGGTGTAGACGACGTGCAGCACGAAGGTCGTCCCCCACCAGTGCCGGTCGATACCCAGTGCATTGGCGATCAGCGCCATGCCGAGCCCGACCAGCACACCGGGCACCATCATGCCGAGCACGATCAGGTAGAAAGCAAAACCGGAGCCGGTGAATTTCTTGCGGAATGCCTGTGCCGAGGTGACCCCGAGAACGGTCGAGACGATCATCGTCATCACGGCCAGGACGAGTGAGCGGACGAGCGCCTCCTCGATCGGCAACGGCGCAATGCGCGTCGGCGGCGTCATGCCAAACAGATGCTTGTACCAATAGACCGACCATTCGATGATCGGAAATTGCGGACCGCCTTCCGGTCCTGTCTGGAAGGACAGGATCGCGAGAACCACCATCGGACCGTAAAGGAACACGAGGAACAGTGTCGTGTAGACGCCAAGAACCAGCTTCGTGCCGCTTGCCTGCATGATCAGAGCTCCTTCCTGAGATCGACCACACGCAGCAGCGCAGCCACGACGATGCCCATCAGGATGGTCAGGATCACGCCCGCGACCGCCGCGAAGGCCCATTTCAGCGACCCGACCTGCGTCACGATGATGTTGCCCAGGAGATTGACCTTGCGGCCGGACAAGGCCGCGGACGTCGCGAATTCGCCAAGCACCATCACGGACACGAAGATCGCGCCGACCACGACGCCTGGCATCGACAACGGCAGGATGATGGTGCGGAAAATTCGCCAGAAGCCGGCACCGAGGTCCTGCGCGGCTTCAATGACGCTTTGGTCGATGCGGCCCATCATGAAGGCGATCGGCCCGACCATGAACACGCAATAGATCTGCGTCATGCCGATAATGACCGACAGCTCGGAAAACAGCAGCACCTCGATCGGCTTGTTGATAAGCCCGACACCCTGAAGAATGAGGTTGATTGCGCCCTCCTTGCCGAGCATCGGACGCCAGGCAAGAACGCGGATCAGAAACGACGTCCAGAACGGAATGACGCAGAGCACCAAGAGCACCGTCTGCACGGTCTTGTTGCGCACGAACAGCCCGACGAAGAGAGCAGCCGGATAACCGACGATCAGGGTTGCCGCCAGGACGATGAGCCAGATGCGAATTGTCGTCCAAAGCGCGCTGAGATAGGTGTCGCTGGAGAAAAACATCACCCAGCTCTTGATCGTCAGCGTCGGCGTGATCGCAAATGTGGTCTGCGTCCAGAACGAGACGTAAACCATCATCAGAATCGGCACGACGAGAAAAAGAACCATCCAGATCACGCCAGGCGCAAGCAGCCACAACGTCCTGTCGGGCATTTTCCTTGCGGGCCGGTCGGCGGACGCCGGTTCAGCCGTGGCGGCAGTCATCGCCATCGTTCACAATCTCCATTCCGCAGGCAGACACAGGACCCAAGCGCGTTTCATGCATAGACAAGTGCATTCTGGCGTTTCCAGACGAGGGCGTAGCGGCCGTGCGGCACACAGGTCTGTGGCGCGGCCTGGCTGAGATGGGACTCGACCTCGATCACGCGCCCGTCATCGAGCGAGAAAAACGAATTGATGGCCGCGCCCGAATACTCGTCGGCGATGAACGTGCCCTCGATGCGGACTTCCTCCGCTGTAACAGGGGCCGCGAGCGGCCTGACGGAGATCCGATCGTAACGGATGGCATAGGCTGGTTGACCGCGCACATCGGCCTTCTGCCCCTGCAACGGAAACCTTCCCACCGGACTGATGAAATCGTCCTTCGAGAGCTGTCCCTCGAAAAGATTGTAGCAATTGAGAAATCGTGCCACGGCCGCGGACCGCGGCCGGTTGTAGACGGTGTCGGCGTCGTCAGCCTGCGCGATGCGTCCGCGATCCAGCACGAGTACGGTGTCACCCATTGCCAGTGCCTCGGTTTCGCTGCCGGTCACATGCAGAAACGTTACGCCGCAGCGCTCGCGGATCGCCCGCAGCTCGGCGCGCATGCGCGTGCGCAAATTGGCATCGAGCGCGCCAAGCGGCTCGTCCAGCAGGACCAGCGACGGCTCGGTTATCAATGTTCGGGCCAGCGCCACGCGCTGACGCTGGCCGCCTGAAATCTGCGCGACGCCTCGGTCTTCAAGACCGGTCAGACCGACCAGAGCGACGATATCCTTGACCCTGGCGCGAACGACGGCCGAATCCGTGATTGGATTCAATTCCCGGTTCTCCAGACCGAAAGCTATGTTACCCGCGACGGACAGGTGCGGGAACAGAGCGAAATTCTGGAACACGAAGCCGATGTTGCGGCGATGCGGCGGAACCGCTTCGACGCGTTCGCCCTTGAAAAGGATGCTGCCGCTATCGGGAGCCTCGAAGCCGGCAATCACGCGTAACAGGATTGTCTTGCCCGATCCACTCGGACCGAGAAGCGAGATGTAGGCATTGTCCGGCAGCGAGATATCGATGCCGTCGAGCGCCCGCAGCGCGCCGTACGCCTTTGTCACCTGAGAGAGCTGCAAAACTGCCGCCACGATTTCCCTGCCGGTTTCTCGCAAGTAAACTGTCGCTTACGTCACCGCGTGGTGACGCGGAAACGTTTCCGCGAACGGGCAAGCCGATAGCGGTTGCGCGCATGATCTGCGCGCATTGAAGCAATCCGTTTCTTGTGGTTGTGCTCATCCACCTCGGGATGCTTCTTCCGGCATCCGCTTCAAAATTTATGACATAAATGATTTTTGTATTCAATAGGCTTTTTAGGATTTCGCTATTTTGACCGCATCGCGTCAAATGGCTCACCGGCGCTGGCGCCTGCATCGACATTTCACAAACGGCTTCCCCCATCGAAATGATCAATAGGCTTGTAACGGAGCAACAATTTATGCCCAGGCAATGCAAAACGCTGCCTGTTTGGTGCAAACAGAGCCTAAATTTACGGCACGAACCTCACTCTCAAGCGCAGATTCGCTGACTGCCATGGGTTCAAAGCAAGCGCCATGCCAACTATACGCGCGCCGAAAATTTTGGCGTTGCCGCTCTGGCTTTTCAGATTTTGTATGCAAAAGTCATTATTTGTCGATGTGAAACGTTCGCAAAATAGCGTACACACAGGCATCCAATTTCCTGTTCTCATCAGGGTCAAAGACGGAGAACGCCTCTCGCCATGACACGCAGCAATGCAGGCCAGAACACGCAGCGGCGCTACGAAATTGCAGAAGATGTGCTGCGCAACAATATTAAGGACGGGTTGCTTCCTCGCGGGCTGGTTCTTCTTGAAGGACCGATCGCGGAAATCCTTCAGATCTCTCGGGCTCCCGTTCAGCGCGCACTTCTACGCCTCGAAGCCGAAGGCCTTGTCCATCGCTTCAAGGGCAGAGGTTTTCTTGTCGGCCCGCAAGGTCGCGATGTCGTGCCCAACCGCACCGACATAAAGTCGCTCGGCCTTGTCGTTCTGCAGCATGCCGATGAAGCGCTTCAGAGCCGCTCGTCCTGGGAGCGCATCTACAACACGGTCGAAGCCGACGTCGCCGGCTGCGTCGTTTTCGGCAAGTACCGGATCATCGAGATAGAAATCGCCAATCACTTCAATGTCAGCCGTACGGTGGTGCGAGACGTCCTCAGCCGCCTGCAGGAACGTGGCCTCGTGCGCAAGAACCAGAGTTCCCATTGGATGGCCGGCCCCCTCACCGCCCAGACGATCAAGGATCACTTTGCGCTCCGCCGCATGCTGGAGCCGTCGTCGCTGCTGGCGGGTGCGCCGCTCATCGACCGCGACAGACTGACAAAGCTCTTCAGCCAGCTTGTGACCCTTGAGGAACTGGATACCACCGATCACCTGAAGAACATCGAGGAGCTTCAAACGCGGCTGATCGAAACCTGCATACTGACCACGGAGAACGAGCAATTGCGCGAGCTCATTCGCAACAACCTGCTTCCCGTCGGCGCGTCCGAGCGGCTGCTGCGCAAGCTCGGGCTTCCCGGTGATCCGACGGTCATCACCGAACTGCGCCTGATTGTGGAGCTTCTCATCCGCGGTGCGGTGACAGCAGCCGCCGCGATGCTGGAAACGCATCTCGACGCGGCGATGAAACGCATGATTGCCCAGATGAAAATCGTCGCGATCATTCCAGGCCCGAGTGTGACCGCCGGTTATCTGACGCGAGTCGAGTAGCCGGCCTATAACTATCTTCATGTTCACGGCGCTGAACAGCGTACCGATCACCTCATATCCTTGGTGCTCGTCTGTTCGACGGTTGGCGCGAATGCGATCCAACCGCGGCGCGGTCTCAAAAGCCAACCAGATCGCCGCCCTTCAATCCCAGTATCGCGCGGGCCTCCGACGGGGTGGCGATCTCGTGGCCGAGTTCGGTCAGGATGGCGCGGATCTTGCGTACCTGTTCGGCGTTCGAGCCCGCAAGCTTGCCGCGGCCGATATAAAGCGAGTCCTCCAGCCCGACCCGCACCGAACCGCCGAGCATGGCGGCCTGGGTGGCGAATGGCATCTGGAAGCGGCCGGCAGCCAGCACCGACCAGCGATAGTCCGAACCGAACAGCTTGTCGGCCTTGTGCTTCATGAAGGTGAGATTGTCCATGTCGGGGCCGATGCCGCCGAGAATGCCGAAGATCATCTGGACGAAGAAAGGCGGCTTCACCAGACCGCGATCGACGAAATGCGCCAGACTGTAGAGATGGCCGACATCGTAGCATTCATGCTCGAACCTGGTGCCGTGGCCGTCTCCGAGCAATTTCAGGATGCGCTCAATGTCGCGAAAGGTGTTGCGAAAGATGAAGTCGTCAGTGCCGCGCAGATACGGCTCCTCCCACTCATACTTCCACGACGAATAGCGGTCGGCGAGCGGATAGATGCCGAAATTCATCGAGCCCATGTTGAGCGAGCACATTTCCGGCTTGGCCAAGAGAGGAACGGCCAGCCGCTGCTCGACGCTCATGTTGAGGCCGCCGCCGGTGGTGACGTTGATGACCGCGTCGGTCGCCTGCTTGATGCGCGGCAGGAACTGCATGAACACCGCCGGGTCCGGCGTTGGACGGCCATCCTTCGGATCGCGTGCGTGCAGATGCAGGATCGAGGCACCTGCCTCGGCCGCTTCGATCGACTGGCGGGCAATGTCGTCCGGCGTGAAAGGCAGCGCATCCGACATGGTCGGCGTGTGGATGCCGCCGGTGACGGCACAGGTGATGATGACTTTCTTCGACAGGTCGGCCACGGGCTGGTCCTTTCCTTGCACGGGAAGCGATGATTGTTCTACTGGTCCTGAAAGGTCACGCGCCGGCGTGTGGGCACCAGCGAGAGGCCGGTCTTCTCGGCGAGGATGCCCCATAGCCCTTTCGGCGCTTTCAGCATGACGAGGATGGCGACCGCGCCGAGGATCAACAGGTAGGTGGTTCCGAGGTCGGACAGGGTCTCGCGCAGCAGGAAGAACAGGATCGTGCCGACGATCGGGCCTTCGATGGTGCCGATGCCGCCAATGACGGCGATGAAGATGACATAGGCCGTCCAGTCGTTGACACTGAAGGCGGCATCTGGCGAGATGCGTAGCTTCTGCAGGAAGATGAAGGCGCCCGTCATCGAGGTCAGTCCGGCGACTGCGACATAGACGAAAAGCTTACTGCGCCAGATGTCGATGCCGAGGCTTTCAGAGGCGATCTCGCTGTCGCGAAGCGCCGTCAGCGCCAACCCCATGCGCGAGCGCAGCAGCAGGATGATGAAGGCCAACGCCGCGAGGGCGAGCGCCAGTGCCGTCCAGTAGACCAGCATTTCGCGCACGTCGCGGTTGGCCGCGATGCCGGTGACGACGCTCGCGGTGAGGCTGGTTCCAGAGCCGCCGCCGAGCACCGAGAGCTGGGCGAAACCGAGACGGAAGACTTCGGCCAGGGCCCAGGTGCCGATGGCAAAATAGGCGCCCTGCAGGCGAAACAGCAGCGGTGCGAGTGGAATGGCGATCAGTGCGCCCAGCACACCGGCAAGCAGGATCGCCAGCAACGGATGGACGCCAAGGAACATGGCGAGCGCAAACAGCGCATAGCCGCCGAAGCCGACATAGGCCTGCTGGCCGACAGAGACCAGGCCGGTATAGCCGGCAAGCAGGTTCCACAGGCTGGCCAGCGCGATGAAGGAATAGATCTCGCCAAGCAGCCGGATGTTGGCGCGACCCGCCCACCAGGGTGCCGCGACAAGGCCGACAAGAAGGACAAGGGTTGCAATCGCGGTCACCCGGCTGGTCGCGGTGGAGCGCTCGATCGAGAAACTGGCGTGCATCAGTCCATCCTCGGGAACAGGCCTTTCGGCCGCAGCGCAAGCACCAGGAAGAAGACGAGATGGCCGGCAAGGATCTGCCAGCCTGGCGAGATCTGCGCACCGATCCCCTGCGCGACGCCAAGCACGATGCCGCCGGCGAGCGTGCCCCACAGATTGCCGAGCCCGCCGATGATGACAGCCTCGAAACCAAACAGCAGCCGCGTCGGGCCGGATGACGGGTCGAAATTGGTGCGGATGGCGAGGAAGATGCCGGCGATCGCCACCACCCCGGCCGACAGCGCCATCGCCATGCCGAAGATATGGCGGCGGTCGATCATCATCAACTGCGCGATCTCGGCGTCATCGGAGGTCGCGCGGAAGGCTCGGCCGAGACTGGTCCGGTAGAAAATCCATTCGAGACCGAAAATGAGCAGCACCGACACCGCGAACATGAAGAGCGGCAGGATGCCCAGGCTCAGGCCCGGCAGCACCTGGATGCTGGCCGTTTCCAGCGCACCGGCGGCCAACCGCCGACTGTCGGCCGTAAAAGTCGCCAGCAAGCCGTTCTGCAGGATGACCGAGATGCCGAAGGTGACGAGCAGCGGCGACAAGAGATCCTTGCCGATCGTCGGGTTGAGCAGCAGGCGCTGCAGGCCGTAGCCGATCGCCGCCATCAGCGGAACGACGATAATGGCCGACGCCAGTGGGTGCAGGCCGGTCGCGTGCACCACGACCAGGGCGATATAGGCAGCGAGCACGATCAGATCGCCATGGGCAATGTTGACCAGCCGCATGACGCCGAAGATCAGCGACAGGCCGGCGGCGAACAGTGCATAGAGCCCGCCGAGCAGAACGCCCTGGACGATGGCGTTGACCCAGTCCATCAGCGATGCATCCCGAAATAGGCGGCGGTGATCGCCGCGCGGTCATGCTCTGCGGGCAAGCCCGCAAGCGATACCTTGCCCTCTTGCAGGCAGACGAATGTCTTGGCGACGCCAAGCGCACGCGAGACGTCCTGCTCGACCAGGATGATCGAGACGCCGGTGGCGGCAATTGGGGGCAAGGCGGCGTAGATATCCTTGATGACCACCGGTGCCAGCCCAAGCGAGATTTCGTCGAACAGGATGATGTCGGGATTGGCCATCAAGGCACGGCCGATGGCGACCATCTGCTGCTGGCCGCCCGACAGCGCCGTACCGGGTCTGCGCCGCCGCTCGCCAAGGATCGGAAACAGCTGGTAGACCGCGTCGAGCGTCCAGCGGCCGGGTTTGGCGCGCTCGCCGCCGATCATCAGATTCTCCTCGACGCTGAGCGAGCGGAACAAGCGGCGCCCTTCCGGCACCAGGGCGATGCCGCGCCGCGCGATACGGTCAGGCCGTTCGCCGCCGATCGGCTCGCCGCGCAGCAGCACCATGTCCGGGCTGCAGGGCACCAGCCCGGTGATCGCCTTGAGCAGAGTCGATTTTCCGGCTCCGTTGGCGCCGATAAGTGCCAGCACCTCACCGGCCCCAAGCTCGAGGTCAACACCGAACAAGGCCTGGAAATCGCCATAGAAGGCCCTGAGCCCACATATGGCGAGCAATGCTTCAGCCATGCACGGCCTCCGCGTCCAGACCCATGTAGATTTCGGCGACCTGCGGGCTGGCCATGACGGTGCGCGGGTCACCGTCGGCGATCTTCCGGCCGAAGTCGATCACCGCGATGCGGTCGACCACGGCAAGCAGGGCGTTGACGACATGCTCGATCCAGATGATCGAGACGCCAGCGGCGCGCACCTGCCGGATCGCCTCGACAAGGTCCAGGCATTCCGGTTCGGTCAGCCCGCCGGCAATCTCGTCGAGCAGAAGCAGCTTGGGATCGCTTGCCAGGGCGCGGGCCATTTCCAGGCGCTTGCGTTCCAACAACGTCAACTGGCCGGCCAGCACATTCGCCTTGCGCCGGAGACCGGTAAGTTCGAGCACCTCTACCGCCCTCGCCTCGCTGTCGCGCTCCGATGCCTTGCGGCCGAAGGCAGCACCCACCAGGATGTTCTCGTAGGTCGTCATCCCGGCAAAGGGATGCGGAATCTGAAAGGAACGGGCAATGCCGCGGTGGCAGCGCTGGCGTGCCGGCATGCGGGTGACATCGGTGCCGTCGAAGTCGATCGTGCCGGCGTCGGCCAGCACGGTGCCGGCGATCAGGTTGAACAGGGTGGTCTTGCCCGCGCCGTTGGGGCCGATAATGCCCAGAGCTTCGCCCTTGGCAACCGACAGCGTGACATTGTCGGTAACCTGCAGGGCTCCGTAGCGCTTGCTTACGCCGTTGACAGCCAGGATGGGCAAAGCGAGTTTCCTTCAAATGAGTGCGGCAGCGACCGTGCCGGAGCACGGCCGCCGCCCGAAGCTTACAGAAGGACGAGTTCGCCGCCGATCGCAATTTCCGGCGCCTGGGTGTTGGTGGTGATCACCAGTTCCAGCTTGTCATCCCTGCGCTGCCATTGGCCCGCGACGAGCGGTGTCTTGGAGACGTTCTTCACCGGCCCCTTCGACCAGTCGATGGTGCCGACGATGGTCTTCAGGCTGGTGGCGCGGATCGCCTCGACGATCGCGGCCGCGTCCTCCAGATCGGCCGCGCGCTTGACCACGTCCGCCACCACTTCGAACAGCGCATGGCGAAAGCCGATCGGCTGCGTCCACGGCTTGCCTGTCGCGGCGGTGTAGCCATCGGCAAGGGCTTTAGAGGTCGTGCCGTCGAGCGATGAGACGAAAGGATGGTTGGGCGACCACCATATCTCGGAGGACAAGCCGTTGCCGCGCTCGCCCAGCGCCGCCACGGCCGAGGGGAACAGCAGAGCCTTGCCGACGGTGACGATCTTTGGCTTGAGACCTTGCTGGCCAGCCTGCGCCCAGAAGGTGCCGAAGTCCGGCGGGATCATCACGCCGGTGATGATTTCGGCATTGGCTGCCTTGAAGGCCGATATCTGTGCCGAGAAATCGTCGCTCAGCGGTTGATAGCGGCCCGGATCGGTGAGCGCGAAACCGCCTGCCGCGAGCGGTTTGGGGAAGCCGAGCTCGGCGTCGCCCCAGGCATTGCCATCGGCATCGTTGGGGAACAGCCCGCCGACTTTCTTCTCGACGTCGGGATGGTTCCACAGCGCGGTAAAATTGGCGATGACGTCTTCCAGCCCCCAGAAGAAATGATAGGTCGACTCGAAGCCCTTGTCCGGCTTGCCGCCGCGGCCGAAGAAGTAGGGCTGCCAGGGGCAATCCGTGGTGATGCATGGCTTGCCGTTGATCTCGGCCTGGTCGGAAACCGGATTGGTCGTGTCGGGCGTCGCGGCGCCCAGCAGGATGTCGACCTCGTCCTTGAGGATCAACTGCGAAGCGACCTCGGCGGCGCGGTTCGGGTTCGACTGACTGTCGCGGACGATGATTTCGACCGCCCACGACTTGCCATTGTTCTGCAGTCCGCCGGCGAAGGCCTTGTTGATGCCGCCGACGATGTAATCGTCGGCTTCCGCGAAACCGGCAAGCGGTCCGGTCCTCGGGCTGACATAGCCGACCTTGATGGTCGGCGTGTCGGCATAGGCGCGCGTCATGCTGAGGATTGCCGGTGCGGCAAGCGCCGTCCCGGCCGCAGTCTTCAAAAAGTTGCGGCGCGTGACCTTATGCTCCGCGCCGGCTGCTTTCATCGTCTTCACCATGGTCTCCTCCCGAGCCTGTTGGCGTTGATGCGAAATTTCTCAGATAGGAAAATACCGTGCCCCGCAGCCCGCCGGCCTGTTCGTCGGTCCAGTTGCGAAACCCTTCGCCCGACTTCATGCCGAGCCTGCCCGACGCGACGAGATCGCTAAGGTAAGGCGACGGCTCAGGCGAGCGGTTCAAATGCTGGAGAACCACATTGTGGATGTCGAGCGTCAGATCGGTGCCGACGAGATCGGCATTCTCGAGCGGACCGAGCACCGCGAGCCGCCGGCCGAAACTGGCCTTGACGACCGTGTCGACGGTCTCTGCATCGGCGATGCCCTCCGCAACGATGGCGATTGCCTCGCGCCACAGCGCGTGCTGAAGCCGGTTGCCGACAAAGCCTGGAACATCCTTCCTCACATGCACCGGTGTTTTGCCCACCGACGACAAGAGGGCGATCATCGCGGCGATCGCCTCGGGTGATGTATCGGGGGATCCCACCACTTCGACCAGCGGCACCAGGAAGGGCGGATTCCACCAATGTGTACCGAGAATACGCGCGCGTGTTTCCAGCCCTTCGGCGATCTGGCCGATCGGAATGACCGATGTGTTGGAGGCAAGCAGCGCCGATTTCGGCGCCAGCCGAACCAACTCGGCAAAGATCGAGCGTTTCAGCTCAAGCTTTTCCGGCGCCGCCTCGATGACGATATCGGCAACGGCGACGGCCTCGGCGAGATCGGCGTGGCCGGACACGTTGCGTTCCGAGCCGATCCCGAAACCCAGGTCAGCGAGGTTTTTCGCGATGCGCGACTGCAGCGTATGAAGAGCCATCGCTTGCGCGTCGAAGACGCGGACGCGATGGCCGGCCCTTGCAAAGACCTGAGCGATGCCATGGCCCATGAGGCCGGCGCCGACGATCGCGATGGTTTGCTTGGCTCGGGTCATGCCTCAGCCTGCCGTATAGCCGCCATCGGCGTAAAGCGTGTGGCCGGTGTAGAAATCCGACGCCTTCGAGACCAGAAACAGCAGAGGCCCGGCCAGGTCCTGGGGCTCGCCGAGGCGGCCCTTGGGTACGCGCGCCAGAAACCCCTTGCGGACAGTTTGGGCGTTTTCCGTATCCTCGAACATCCACGCTGTCAGCGGCGAGCGGAAGACGGTCGGCGCGATGGCATTGACTGTGATGCCGGTCGCCCCCCACTCGCAGCCGAGCGCCCTGGTGATGCCGTCGACGGCGGCCTTCGACGCGCAATAGGCGGTGTAACCGGCGGGATGGCCGAGCAGGCCGCGCGCCGAGGACATCAGCACCATCTTGCCGCCCTCGCCTTGCCCCAGCATCTGCTTGCCGGCGGCGCGCGCCATCAGCCAGGATTGCGTGACGTTGGCATCCATCACGTCCAAGAACCGGGCCGGCGCCATCTCGGTGATTTTCGCGACGTCGTTCTTGCCTGACGCAACGACGAGAATGTCGACTCGGCCGAAACGTTCGACCGTCTTCGATATGATCGCCTCGCAGGCGGCCTCATCGGACGGGCGAGCATTGATCGCTTCGACCTCGGCGCCGAGTTCACGACACGCTGCCGCCGTGTCCTCCAGGGCCTTTGCGCTGCCCGCAACAATGGCGAGTTTTGCTCCCGCTCCGGCAAGGACCTGCGAGGCCAGTGCGCCGAAGGCGCCGGATGCGCCCGTGATGATTGCAACCTTGCCGGCAATGTCGAACAGCGACAGTGGTTTCTTTAGAAAGTCGCTCATGGCTTCCCACCTCTGGTCTTCAGGTCGCTCATGGCTTCGCATTCCTGGTCTTCAGGTCGCTCATGGCTTCGCATTCCTGGTCTTCAGGTCGCTCATGGCTTCGCTCCGGGCGGATAGGGAATGACGACCAGCATCGTGCAGACATGGTTCGTGCGATTGACGATCTCGCGCACTTCGCCTGGTGCGATGGTGCAGGAATCATATTTCTGCAGGACCGTCTCGACGCCATTAGCGATCACCGTCATTTGCCCCTCGAGGACGACGTAGACTTTTTCGAACGGCGTCGAGTCCGGCCCTGCTCCACCCCACGGAAGGAATTGCGACAGGCCGACCCACTGGTTCTCCGGGCCGCCTGCCTCGAAGCCCTGGAGACGAAGCCCAACAACGTCGCGATGGTTGGGCGCCAAGTAGGGCTTTGCGTCGGCAAAGCGTTTGGCAAGCATCAGAACGCCTCGCCGGGCTCGATGCGGTATTTCTGGCCTTTGTCGATCATCGCCACTAGGCGGATAATGCAGCCATCGCCGCGGTCCCAGTTGATCGGGAAGAAGGCGAAGGTGCAGCGCTTGCCGGTGACGGCATCGAGATCGCCGCCGACATTCTCGATGCCGAGGATGCCCGCCTTGAATATCTTCTGGTGCACCGGCTCCCATTCGGGGAAAGCATCATTCCAGTCGATGCCGCCCGACCACTGCTTGTACTCCTCCGCCAGATGCGGCAGCAGCGGACCGTTGCGCTGCGGCCCGATGGCGGTGGCCAGCGGATGGTCATTGGCCTGGGTGTCGTGCCCCACCACCTTGACGCCCTTCTCGATCATCCAGTCGGCGGCCGAGGGCACGAAGCCCGGGCAGTAGGGGAAATAATCGCCGTCTTCGTAGACCTTGTGCCAGCCGGTGTTGATGATCAGCACGTCGCCCTTGCGGATTGCCTTGCCGCAGGCCTTTTCGAGGTCGTCTGCGGTGATCTGTTCCCACTTCTTCTTCGGCAGCGACACGACGATGCCGGAGCCGAAGAAATGCGGCAGCGGCACTTCGTCGATGAAGGGGGTGCCCTGCACGACATGCGCCGGCGCGTCGATATGCGTCGTCACATGCATGGTCGTGGTGATTGTCTGCGACAGCACGCCGGACTTGGCCATGTAGTGCATGCGCTCGATGCGGACGTCGCGGAAATAGGGCCAGTTCGGGCACTGGTAGCCGAAACGATGCGACAGATTGTAGAATTCGATGCCCATCGGATTGTCCAGATTGCTCTGGAATTCGATGCCGCGAACCGTGATCGTCATGACAAAATCCTCCATCCCCCACCGAGGCAGGGCCAGGTCTGCAGATTGAAATATGGAAAGCTCCTCCCCGAGTTTCCTGTACTGCAATTTGATACATATGTACCGTATTGCAGTCAAGCTGTATCATGATACGGTTTACGAAACCCACAATGAGGCTGGCGCGCCCAGGGTTTCCGTGGCAAACGCCAGACTTCGGAGAGTTGGAGCAGGACGATGTCGGAAGCCGATACAGCCGAGGCGAGGAACGGCATTCAAGTCATCGCGCGCGCGGCATCGGTGCTGCGGGCGCTGAAGGGTTCGCAGACCGGGATGAGCCTCGGCCAGATCGCCGAACGGGTCGACCTGCCGAGATCGACCGTGCAGCGCATCGTCGGCGCGCTTCAAGCCGAGCGGCTGGTGATCGCTTCGAGCGCCGGCTCAGGCATAAGGCTCGGGCCCGAGTTGCATTCGCTCGCAGAATCCGCCCACTACAACATCGCGGAAACCATCCGGCCGCTGCTTCAGGACCTGTCGCGCGATACCGAGGAGACCGTCGACCTGTCGATCCTGCGTGGCAACATCCTGATCTTCATCGACCAGATCGCTGGCACGCAAAGGTTGCGCGCGGTTTCCTCAGTCGGGGAAACGTTCCCGCTGACGACAACCGCGAACGGCAAGGCCTGCCTGGCGCTGATGGATGACGACGCGTTGGAGCGCTTCGCGCGCGGCGAATGGGCGCGCGCGAGCATCAAGCGCGACATGCGTGGCTTCATCGAAGAAATTGCGCAAGTCCGCCAGCACGGTGTCGCCTTCGACCGCGATGAACATACAGCAGGCATTTCGGCGGTCGGTATCGCCTTCAAGGACTGGAAGGGGGACTTCTACGGCGTGTCGATCCCGACGCCGTCGACGCGCTTCAAACAAAGCGAGGCCGGCCTCACGGCGGCTATCCTGAAACTGCGCCACGACATAGAAGCGCTGACCGGGGGATGATTTGTGCGCTGGGGCCGCCCCGAGCCCGCCCTGACCAATTCCGATCATACCGTCACGCCGCCGCGACAAGCCAAGCCGCTTCACACTTTTCCTGGAATTGCTCGGGTGCCCGGTTGCCGGAGCCTTTGCCGACGAGACCTGACCGCCTCCAGCAGCTCGCGCTCGCTGGTGCGAGCATTTCGAAAAATGGACACAACCATCACCGCCAAGATTTCGGCGTCCGGGTCCAAAGGGTCGAGCTTCTCATCCGAGCAGACCTGTTCGAACACGCGTTCGCAAATAGCCAGATCGTGAGGGCTCAGGCAGGTGCGATTGAAACGTCGACGCAGCATCTGTGCGAACCTTTCAGGGCCCGCCCCTTACTTGCGGCGGGCTTTGCTGATGAACCGCTGACGCGATGCAATTCTCAAGCGAAAATATCGTCCACAGTGTATTGGAATCAGTTACCTGTTGCCTGATGATTCCTCTGTTAGGAGTCCCAAAATCACCGCACACTCGCGAGCTCTATACTGCCCAGCAATCATAAGCTGGTAGTAATCTCGCCGTTTGTTTTCCGGGACGTGAAAACCGCGCCGAAATTCCGCCGCCTCCTTCGGAGTTCGAGTGCATCCGAGCTTACTGGCGGTGACTTTCAGACTCGCCAGTGAGCATCCGATCCTTTCCGCAATAACCTTCAACGGCTCGTTGTTACCGTATCCATCAAGAATTATCTTGCGCCGAGCTTCGCTGTTGAGTTTTGTGTTCATTTCGCGGCTTCCTCAACTCCTAGTTCACGATGCCAGATTCTATATGCATCGAGTTGAAGAGTGTCGTTAGCTTCGCATCCATAAACTTATCTCGGAATGCATTTCTTACTGCAATCCAGCGGATCGCCGTTTCGGTCGACTCGAGTTCCGCCAGTCTTGCCAGATGGCTGAAATACACCACATGATTGAGAGGGGCATGGGCATACCCGATTCGGATATGGCACCACGCGATGGATACTAAGAGGCAAGACGAGGCCCCAGCGAGGCAGCCGCGGGACCGTGATAGGCGTCGCTGGCCGCGCGAAGGTCAACCCCACGATGAGGCCGCTCCATCGCTCGTGCCAGTGCTCGAACCTCTGGCCTTTTCAACGCTCGAACTGGCGCCACGCGATCAATTCGCCGCTTGGCAACTGCATATGGCGCCGCTTGTCGATGTCAGATTGCCGGATGACAAATCGCCGGACGATGGCTTTCCCGCCTCCCACACAGCTTGGAATCTCGGTGGAATGCTGATCGTTCAGCAGCGCGCGCCGGCACATAGCTACATCCGTTCGGCCGCCAAGCTCCGATCCAGTTCAATCGATCATTGGTATATCGTCTTGCCACGCACTGGCCGGTCGTGGACGGAGGTCGATCGCCGCGTTGCGGAGACCCAGTCAGGCAAATTGGAGATCAGATCGCTTGGCTACCCGTTTCGGGGGAGGGTAACGGACTCGGAAAGTCTCTTCCTCTATCTGCCGCGCGATTTGTTCTCTGATGCGGCATCAACCCTCGACGCAAAGAACAATTCAATTCTGTCCGGCAACTTTGCCGACCTCTTGGCCGACTACGTCAATAGCGTCGAAGCAAGACTGCGCAGTCTCACGGCTGAAGATCTGCCCCGCATCGTACACGCAACCCGCAGCATGATCATTGCCTGCCTCGCGCCTCCGGCGGACCATGCTGCGGCCGCCGAACAATTGGCGAGCGTCGGGCTGATGGAGCGAGCGCGTCGATACGTCCAAAACAATCTGGATGCGGCTCATTTGACGCCGGATTCAATGTGCAGGGCTCTCGGCGTATCACGCTCCCGTCTCTATCAATTGTTCGAACCGAGCGGGGGTGTTCTCCACTACATACAAAGTCGCCGACTTCTGGCAGCCCATGTTGCGCTCAGCGACCCGGCGGACAGTCGGCGAATTGTTGATATTGCTGAGACCTTCGGGTTTAGTTCAGCGGCTAATTTCAGCCGGGCATTCAGCAAGGAATTCGGTTACAGCCCCCGAGAAGGCCGCAGTACCATGATGTTGCCGCGCCCCGCCCACTCTGTTTCGCTTGCTGAACGCGAGAAGACCTCTTCCTTTGAAGGTTGGCTCAAAGCGCTCGGAAGCTGAGTGCAGGACCGGCGATGATCGAGATTGAGCGGGCTCAACACAGGGGCGAGCCACGCCGTGTCATGGGCCAGAATATTTCGTGTCCCGTCCATCACGCCGTCAATCATATAGCCAATTCCCGCCAATTTTCGATTTAGTAACCAACTGGACTGTTCATCGTTGTCGCCGCCAACCGCAGCGGAGCACACATTGCAACTACGCCGCGTCGGCACTTGTTAAGACTGCAAGTGGAAAGTTTGCCAAGTCTGGCGGTTATGCTATTTCTACATTTGGGGGACGTGGATTCGCACCGAGGTGGTTCTTGCACCCAGAGGCATCAGGCGTCGGCTCGGAGAGTGAGGGGCCTTCCTCAAGCGATGCTCCGCGTCCGGGCGAAGCGCTTCTCGCTGACCTTTTGGCGAACACGACCGAGCTCTTGTCGTTCTATGACCGCGACTTCTGTCTCACACACTACGCAACCAAGCTCAAAGGCGTATACGGAGGCGTGGTGGCGACGGGCGCCGCCATCTGGGCGATCTACCCGAGCTTCCTCGATGCGAGGTGCCGCGACGAATTTCTTCGGGTGTTCCAGGGCGGCTCTCCGGCAAGCATCGACTTGCCGCCATCATCGGGCGAAGCGCCCCGGTCCGTTTTCGTCTTCGGCACCGCAAATGGTGTGGGGATCATCGAATCAAGGAAGCATGGCGGGCGAAGCGCGGCGGAGGAGCAGGAGCATGGAATTCTGCTCCATCTGGCGACGCATGACGTGCTGACTGGACTGCAGAATCGGCGGCGATTCGGCGAGCAGTTGCAGCAGGCCCTGGCGACCCTCGGTGAACCAAAGCCGAAAGCCGCCCTGCTGCAGATCGACCTTGACGATTTCAAATCGGTCAACGATACGCTCGGCCATGGAGCGGGCGATACGCTTCTTCAACTGGCTGCGGGCCGTATCCGCGACGCGCTGCAGGACGGCGAATCCGCGTACCGGTATGCCGGCGATGAGTTCGCTGTCATCCAATTGGGAAGGGAGCAGCCAGCAGAGGCTGAGCGCCTCGCCGGGTCGCTGGTCGACGCCTTCAAGATCCCCTTCGTCATCAACGACATCCCCGTCTTCGTCGGCTCGAGCATTGGAATTGCTTTCGGGCCGGAACACGGGACCGATGGCGAGCAGTTGATGAAAGCCGCTGACATTGCTCTTTACGCAGCCAAGACAGATGGACGCGGTTGCGCTCGAACATTCAACCGCTCGATGCTGCTCTTACTAGAGCAACGCGAGAATCTGAGGCGCAGCCTTCGAACCGCGCTGGAGCGGGGCGAGCTTTATCTGGAGTATCAGCCGCTCATTCGCCCTCCCGCGTCGGTGATCGGTTTCGAAGCGCTGTTGCGGTGGCGGCACCCCGAGGTCGGAATCATTCCTCCCGGCGTGTTCATACCGATCGCCGAAGCCGACGGCCTGATGGATCAGATTGGACGATGGGTGCTCGAGGAAGCCTGTCGCCAGGCATTGACCTGGCCTTCCTCGCTGACAGTCGCAGTCAACCTCTCGCCGGCTCAGTTCCTTAGCGGCACGCTGACAGACACGGTCGCTCAGATCATCGATGCAGTTGGAATCCGGGCAGACAGACTTGAACTTGAGATAACGGAGACGGTTCTTCTTGAGAAGACGATCGACAATATCGACACGTTAAATACTCTGAATGTCTTAGGAATACGAATTTCGCTCGACGATTTCGGAACATACTATTCGTCGTTGAGTTACCTCAAGAATTTTCCATTCGACACATTGAAGATAGACCAATACTTCATTGCAGACCTAGACACCGACCTCAAGAGCCAGACGATCGTGCGATCGATCATAAGTCTGGCGCACGGCCTGGGAATAAGCGTCACCGCCGAGGGGGTCGAGACGTCGGTACAGGCACGGTGGCTGATCAAGGAGAACTGCGATTGCCTGCAGGGCAATTTCCTGGGTCGGCCGCTCGGAGCCGAGGCGACCAGCGATTTCATCAGGCGGTCCCCGCTGAGAGTGGTACGCGCGATGGAGGCAAATCGGGCGGTCTAGCGCCTTGCACTCTTTGTTAACGGTGAAATGGAGATTTGTAGAAACGATCGAGGCAGATACCGCACAATTCTTCGAGTCGGTGCGAGACTGACTCATGATGGGCGCGGTGAAATTTTCCATCTCGGAGGTCATGGCTCAACCAGGGCTCATATCGACGAAACAAGGGAATATGCCGATGGGACCTGTTCAACATGACCTGGCTGGCGAGCCGACGTTTGAGCCCATGATCCAGGTCGACATGGAAATCAAGGCTTTCGTCTCCGCTTGGAGACACTGCGATTATGTCTCGACATACATGGCGCGGATGATCAGTCAAAATAGATCAGACTCGGTCCGGCATTCAAATCTCTTTTCCTCTGCCTTTAACGAACTGCTGGAAGTCGCCTTTCGCACGCGCCTCGCCGACGGCGAATTGGCGTGCAGGGTGTCTCGCCATGGCGCCACGGATAGGATCGAGCTGACATTCCCTTGCCTGCCAGGGGAGCGCCAATTCTACCAAGAGGCCCTGTCGCAAGTCGCAGCATTCGAGGCCAAGGAGCGATACCTTAACTCGGTGTCTGGGGATCTTGCGCCCAGCCGGGAGATGGTCCTCCTGGAACTGGCTGTCGACTACAACGCGACACTCTGGGTCGAGGAAGCCGACGGCGATGCAATCAAGCTTGTCGTGGATCTTCCGCTTGAGGGCCAGTAAAATTGGGCCCGTACGACCTTCTCCCGCGCTTCAAGGCGCAATACGACGCGAACAACCAGGAGTTCTCCATATCGGGGGTGGTCCGGCCTCAGGCGATCGATGAGCTTGGCCCCAGCATAGCATTGCTTCGCGATGCGATCGGTCGTGTGCGCGGCGTTCTCTATGTCAATGTCAGACGCCTGACGCAGATGAACAGCGCTGCGTTTCACGCCTTTTCGAGGATCATCATCGATGCCTGCCGCGCTCGCCCTGATCTCAAATTCGTCGTCATCACGTCAAGCGTCGTCGGATGGAGTTCGCGAAAATTCCGTCGCTTGAGCGGAATCGAACCGAACATCACGGTCGAGGAGTATGACAGTCAATTCTATCCGGGGCAGGGCTTCCTCGAGGAAGGCGCGTTCGTTCCGATCCTGCGCACGCAAACAAAGATGACCTGGCGCCACGAGCGCGCAATCTTGCCGCGACACGGCATGAGGCCCGGGATCGTCATGGCCGACATCTGTTGTGGGATCGGAGATTTCGCCGTGCTCGTGCAGAAGGAGTTCCAGCCGTCGCGGATCGTCGCCCTCGACCACTCCATGTCAAGCCTCAGCTATGCTCGACGCGTGATGAAGGAGTTCGATATCCGGGGCATCGAGTATACCTATGGCGATGCATCGGAGATGCTGCTCGACGAGGCGCAGTTCGACCTGGTCACCTGCCGGCATTCCCTTCAAATCTTCAATCGGCCTGAACTCATCCTCAAGGAGCTCTACCGCATATGCAAGCCGGGCGGGCGGGTCTACATTACCAACGAGAAGAATTCGCATTGCCTCGGCGAGCCGCGCGCCGAAAGCATTCGTTGGACCTACAACGAGGTGGCGAAGCTGTTCAGGCATTTCGAGATGGACGTCGAGCTCGGGCCCAAGAGTCGGCGATACCTGGTCGAAGCCGGGTTCGAAGATATACGTGTGGAGTCCTTCATGGTCACTAACCTTGACGGCGATCCGCAGGACTTCGCCAATGTCATTGTGGCCTGGGCGGATGTCTATGCGGGCGAGATGGCGACCCGACGCGGCGACGGACCGGAGTTCATCGCACGGTTCCGGCAGGGCTTCCAGGACCACATTTTCGCTGCACTCCACCCCAAGGGTTACGCGGGTTGGCCGATCTGGGTCGCATCGGGGCAACGGCCACAATGAAAGCCGACAATGAGCCCACACCGCGCTTCGGCCTGCGCTCCTTTCGAGCGAAATTCGTATTGGTCGTTGGCGGCGCCGTCCTGTTCGACCTACTGCTGAGCGGCGGTCTGGCGCTTTGGAACGTTCAAAAGCTGTCGCGCGATGCCACATCCGAAGTCGGTGAGGGCCTGACGACCGCAAACCAGGAATACATTCGTTCCTATGCGCAATCGACGGCGTTGAGCGTCGACCTGTTGCTCGATCGGGTTCATGGCGACGTCAAGGCGCTGGCCGGCGTGCTGCAGGCCCAGATCGACGATCCGAGTAGGCAGCAACAGGTCGGAGCGACGCTTTCGCATCAGGCGCCCGGCTCCGTGAAGATCGTCTACGACGCGCAGGGCAATTGGGCGCAGAATCTGCCGGGCGCGCCTTCCGTGGTGAGCGTCTGGGGCTACCTGCTGGGTGCCGACCATACCCCGCTACCGGGCGTTCAGAAGGAAATAGAAGACAGTACCGTGATCGATCTCGTCGCGCCGACCCTCATGGCCAGCGGGTCGTCCAAATTGCAGATGTACTATATTGGTCCAAAAGAACGGCCCATCTTCAGGACGGTTCCGTATACGGACCAGGCGCAGACCTTCGACAAGCTCTATCCGGGCCACAACAAGGCGGAGTTCTGGGAATTCTTCTTTCCGGGTATCTATGGTTCGTGGCAGCAATGGGCCAAGGATCCTGCCTCCCGTCCGGTTCCTGACGACATTACCCAGACAGCGCCTTACACGGATGCGATCACGGGAAAGCTGATCGTCAGCTTTTTCCACCCGCTGTGGACGCTTGATCGCACCAGTATCGCCGGCACGGCGGGAGCAGACATTACGCTCGATCAGCTGGCGGAAGTCGTCGAAAGGGTGAAGATCGCTCAAACCGGATTCGGCTTTCTCACGATGTCGACCGGCAATGTGGTGGCGATCAATCCGTCTGGCCAGGCGATCATCGGCCTGACTTCATCGAGCGATGCCGGCACGCAGGGCGTCACCGGCTTGGAAAGGTCTCTGCGGGGAAGTACGCAGCCGGCTATCGCGTCGCTGCCTCTCGACCAGAACAATGACGGTGTCATCCAGCACATCATGCTCGACAACAAGGGCGAACACGTTCCCTACATCGTTGTCCTCAAGAGATTGAAGCCGACCAATCTGTGGAGTTCGGGACCGATTAAATCCGAAACGATGTCGGTCGGGATCGTCGTTCCCGAACGGGAGATCTATGCGTCCCTGTTCGCCGCGCAGGAGAGTATTTCGCGCGCAACCAATCGCATCCTGCTGTTTCAGGTCGGTGCGATCATCGTTTCGCTTCTGATTGTCTTTGCGGCCGTGCTCGGAATTTCGAAGCGGATCACAGCGGGCCTGAGGGCGCTTGCCAGTGCCGCCCAGAAGCTCCAGTCCAAAGATTATTCAGTGCGCGTGAGCATTCCAACGCGCGACGAGGTTGGAGCGGCAGGGATTGCCTTCAACCGGATGGCTGAGGAGATCAGCTTTCACACTGAAAACCTCGAGCAACTCGTCGACGAACGAACCAAGGAGTTGGGGGACGCCAATCAGGAGATTTCCGCACTCAACGAAAAGTTGCGGGACGAGAACGTCCGCCTCGGTGCCGAACTCGCGGTTGCCAGACACATCCAGATGATGGTCCTGCCGAAACCAATCGAACTCGAAGCGATTCCGGGGCTGGAGATCGCAGCGTATATGCGGCCGGCAGACGAGGTCGGCGGCGACTACTACGACGTTCTGCAGAACGGTTCACGGGTCAAGGTCGGCATTGGCGACGTGACCGGTCATGGTCTCGAAAGCGGCGTGCTGATGCTGATGGTCCAATCCGTCGCACGCGCGCTGCAGGAGACCAACGAAGCGGATCCGCACCAGTTTCTGGATCGGTTGAACAGAGCGATCTACAAGAACATTGAGCGGACGAACACCGACAAGCATCTCTCGCTGGCCTTCCTTGACTTTGAGGATGGACGGGTAACGCTATCCGGCCAACATGAGGACGTCCTTGTCGTCCGTGCGGGCGGGGAAGTCGAACGTATCGACACGCTTGATCTGGGTCTGCCGGTTGGTCTGGAGAGTGACATCTCGCCGTTCATTGACACGTATGACATCAAGTTCGGGACCGGCGACGTGATCGTGCTGCACACCGACGGTGTGACCGAGGCGGAAGACCAGGACAGAAGGCTGTTCGGGTTCGAGCGCCTTTGCCAGAGCGCACGAAAACGTCAAGGCGGGAGCGCAGAGGAAATCAAAACCGGAATCGTCGAGGATCTGATGGCCCATATCGGAATCCAGAAGATCCATGACGACATCACCCTCGTGATCATAAGGCACACATAGAAATGACCACGCTGTTCGGCACATCTGAGCTTGCTATCGGGACGATGGAAGGTGTCAGTCGTGTGCGGCTGTTCGACGGACCACTCGACTTGAGTTGGCGTCATTGTGCCACGACCTCGGACTTCTTCGCCGATCTTTTTGCGTTGCGCTTTCAGGCGTCCCGCAATGACTACAGGGAAGTGCACCATAGCATCGGATATCTGGTCAACGAGCTCATCGAAAATGCCGTCAAGTTTCGCGCACAAGGTGAGATCGTGATCGAGGCATCGATGGATTCGGAGCACTTCAAGCTCAAGGTGTTGAATGACGTCGATGGTGATGACGTGTCCGAGTTCCAAAGTCTCCTGGCGAACATCACGGTTGGCGACCCCAAGGACCTGCTGATACAGCGAATCGAAGCGAATGCCGCGAACCCCGACATGGCAGGCTCCGGACTCGGATTGCTGACGTTGATGAGCGACTATGGCGCACGCATGGCTTGGATATTCAGCACCGCCGACGAAAGCGATCGGATTTGCCTGGAGACATATGCCTCCATTCCGATCTCGCAAACTCACAACTAGCTGAGGCGAAGCCAGTCTATGGAAATCAAAACAGACGACTACCGCGTGTGGCTTGAAGGAAGCGATATTTTTTTCGACGGTGTCATGCGGCTTGCCAGTTCCGAAGCCGGCGCGCCTATCATGGCCCTGGCGACCAGTGTTCTTGCCTCAAATCCCTCTTCCATGACGCTCAACTTAAAAGACCTTCACTTTCTCAACTCTTCTGGCATCAACTTGCTGGCGAAATTTACCATCGAGGTGCGCAAGCATCCCGATGTTCGGTTCGTCGTGCGTGGAACGCCCGACATACCCTGGCAATCGAAATCCTTGCCGAATCTGAAGAAGCTGCATCCCGCCCTGGTGCTTTTGATGGACTAAGGTCTGTTGACATTCAGGTGAGGTCGGCCTGCGAACGGCGACTTCCCGCGCTTCCTGTACTCAAGTAGCTAAACGTACGCTCCGTTCCGGTTCTCGGAACCCGCCATTCTCGGCTCGGCCTGACCTGAATCTCAACGGACCTTAACCTGGTCGCCCGAAATCAGCCTCCGGACTGCGTACTACAAGAGTGACGCACCGAGTGAGATATGTACTCCATGACAAGTATTTGGATGCGAAGGTAACGACAATTCGGCCTGGTGCGCAGATGCTGGCAATGGCTCGGCGGGGGCTCGGCACAGGCGGCAGGCGTCCATGTTGGGGGGATGTCGGGCTGCCTGTGCCGATTGGCCGCCGTTGCGCGATCAAAGGTGGCGTCATTGAGTAAGCGTGCCAAGGCGACCGGCCGCCGGCTGGAGTTCATTCCGCCGCAGATCCCGACTTGCGTCGAGGAGCCGCCCGGAGATGAGGGATGGGTTCACGAGGTCAATCTTGACGGCTACCGAACGCAGATCATCATCGATAAAGGCGGCGTGCGCCTCTACAGCAAGAACGGCCGTGACTGGACCACCAAATATTGGCCCATCGCGCTGGCTGTCGAGCTGCCATGCCGGGCCGCCATTATCGACGGCGATGTCATTGTGCCAGACGAGCAGGGCGCCCACGATTGCCCTTCGCTGGAAGCCGCGATCTGGAACGAACCGAGCCGGCTCGCGTTCGTCGCGTTCGACATCCTCCATCTCGACGGTCGCAATCTAGTCTCCTTGCCCCTCCTGCAGCGCAAGCAGGCGCTACGGCAACTGGTTGAGCACGGCCTCGGCAAGATCCAGTACAGCGAGCATTTCGAGAGCAGTGCGCCAGCGATCTTTCGCGCCATCGAGAGGGTGGGGCTCAAGAGCATCATCTCGAAGCGCGCCGACAGCAGCTACACGAGCGGACCGTCGAACACATGGTTGAAGGCCAAATACTTCGAGGAGGCCGATTTCTGAGCATCGACGACGCTTCTGGCGCAACCGCGGCCTCGGGCAGTCCTCGGGCAGAGGTCGTGCGCGACAAGCAGCCAGTTCAAACCTACCCCGCTTTCTGCTTGAATAGTTTCGACATCCCATTGGAGCACCACCCATCTCAAACGATCCTTTCGCCCCCCTGCGGCAACGCTTCCTTATCCGGTGCGCCGATCAGCTCGGGCAGCTGAAGGCCATCGCATGTGAGGGCGGCCCTTTGCCCCGGGAGGCGGGCGATCCGCTGGTCAGGATAGCGCACTCGCTGGCGGGTGCTGCCGGAACGTTCGGCTTTCCGGGTATCAGCGCACGAGCGTCGGAGCTGGAGACGCTGCTGATCGAGCAGCCGCACGCCGCCCGGGCCGCGCTCGAGACGCTTATCGCGGAGATCGAGCGCACTCTGGAATGACGCGGCCGGCCGGGCTCATTTCTTGGCGCCGGTCAGGCCGGTTCTAGTCATCTCGCCCCACCCCTGGTTGCCGCGCAAATATTGCCACCAGCCCTTCACGCGCCAGAAATTGTTGAGCTGGCGGTAGCCGAAATTCTCGATCACGGCGACGGCCGTGAGCACGGCGAGGTCCCTGGCGCGCGGAAAACGCTGCAACTCAGCCTCTTCGAGAACCAGGGAACACACGCTGACGCAGACGCCGTAGGTGAAGATGAGCGAGGTGAAAGCCAGCAGATACTCGGTCGACAGGATGCCGAGCAGCCAGAATGCCGGGATCAGGATGTAGCCCAGCACCTCCGCTACCGGCCCTAGCACGTCGACAACCAATATGTGACCGAAGCCGAGGAAGCCGACGCGGCCATAGCGCGGATTGAACAGCATGGAGCGGTAACGGAAGAAGCATTCGAGCGCGCCGCGCTGCCAGCGCGTTCGCTGCCTGGCAAGCACGCCCAGCGTCTCCGGCGCCTCGGTCCAGCACACCGGCTCCGGAATGAACTGGATGCGGTATTTGCGCCCGGCATCTCTCATGTGGCGGTGCAGCTTGATGACGAGGTCGAGGTCCTCGCCCATCGAGCCCTTGGTGAAGCCCCCCACCGCCACCACCTCCGTGCGGCGGAACATGCCGAAGGCGCCGGACACCAGCATCAGCGTGTTGATGCGGCTCCAGGCCAGCCGGGCCATGAGAAAGGCCCTTAGATATTCGACGACCTGGAGCAACGGCAGCAAGCGGTTGGACAGGTGGATCTCGCGCACCCTGCCGGCTTCGATCCTCGATCCGTTGGCGATGCGGATCGTGCCGCCGACGGCGATGGTGCGCTCGGGGTCGTCGATGAAGGGCTGGGCGGCGCGCATCAGCGCATCGGGCTCGAGGATGGAATCGCCGTCGATCACGCAGAAAAGCGGCGCGCGGCAGACATTGATGCCGGCATTCTGGGCATCGGCCTTGCCGCCGTTTTCCTTGTCGACCACGAACAGCCGCTCGGTCATTGGCGAGGAATAGAGGCCGCGGATCGGCTCGTGCGCCAGCGCCTCCTCATAAGGCCGGCGGAATTTCACCAGCTTGAAGGCCTCGATCAGGCGCTGCAGCGTGTGGTCCTTGGAACCGTCGTTGATGACGATCACCTCGAAATTCGGATACTCGAGCGCCAGCATCGAATGGACGCTCTCGACCACGTTCACTTCCTCATTATAGGCGGGTACGAGGAGCGCGATCGGCGGCGCGACATCGCCATAGCGGTGCCACAGCAGCGCCGAGCGCGCGACCGGCGGGCGCCTGGAAAGCGCGTAGGCCGCAATAATGAGCTGCAACAGATAGATCGTGGTCTGCGCCAGCCCTGCCCCGATGATGAACCAGGACAGAATGGAGGCGGCCAGAACGATCTCGTGGCTCCAGTCGGACATCATGCGGCCGGCCCCTCGGCAAGGATGAGCGAGGCGGTGCGCTGGCTGCGCGAGACCTCGCTCGCAGCGATGTCACGCAGCAGCCGTTCTCCCGGCTGGCCAAACGAGCGCAGCGCGTTGGCGGCGGCATAGCGCACTGTCCATGCCTCATCGTCCATCAGCGCAGAGAGCGGCGCGGCGAGCCCGGCGAGCCCGAGGCGCCCGGCCGCATCAGCGGCGGCGGCGCGCACGTCCCAGTCGCCGTTGGCCATCGCGCTCGCCAGGATGGCAGGCGCCTCGGCGTGCCCGGTGAGGCCCAGCGCGCGTAGCGCCGCGGCGGCGACCTCGGGCGATTGATCACCGGTGGCGCGGGCGAAGAAATCGGCGAAATGGAACCCGGCGGCATGAGCCAGCGCGTCGATCGCGGCGGCCCGGATGAAGGGTATCGCGTCGGTGCGCGCGGCATGATCCCTGAGCTCCTCGAAGCGCGCCGGCGGAAAGCGCCTGAACAGCTCGATCAGGCGCCGCGAGCGCTGTCCCGCCACGCCGACCTTGCCCAGCGCGATATCGAGCGGCGGCAGGCTGCCGAGATCGCAGAGCGCGATGGCGGCGGCGATCCTCACCTCGCGCGAACGATCACGGTCGAGCGCCGAGAGCAGGCTCGCCACCGCGTTTTCCGAACGCAGCGCAGCAAGCATCTCGGCCGCGTGCATGCGCTCGGCGCTGTTGCCTTTTTCCAGCTGCTTGCCGACAAGCGCCGGCAGGCCGCATTCGTCGAAGGCGGCAAGGACGTCGTCATACTCCTCGCCGCGAAGCAGCGAAATGAACTCGAAGCCGGCATTGATCGCCACGCCCGCCGGCACCGCGAGCAACACCACCTTCAAGGCCTCGCGGTCCCGGTTTTCCGTGAAGGCGATCAGTGCCGTGTGAAGCTGGCGCCGCTGATCGATCTGTGCCCTGCCTCGGCGTTCCTGCAGTACCCGCCGCGCGATCAGGAACAGCATGATCACCAGGGAAAGGGCGCTGAGCAAAATGGAAAGATCCCAGATGTACCACATGATCAGAACCGCGCGGTCAAGCCGAGCCCGAATGTGCTTCGGTCGAATGTCGGGCGTTGCTCATGTGCGATACTGGCGCGGAGCGTCAGCGGATCGTTGACGTCCCAGGAGATGCCGCCGAAGACGGTGCGCGTCGGCACCAGCGTGCCGTCGGAGATTTCGGGGGCGTCCGCATAGCCGCCGAACACGTTGAAGCGCTGCGTCATCGCAAGGTCGGCCCTAAGCACATAGCCGTCCGCGCGCGTGCCGATATTGTCGGCCGCATGCACCCAGCGGGCGGAAAGCCCCAGCCGGCCGTCGAAGATATAGGCCTGCACCCAGGGCGAGACACTGGTGACGTTTGTGTCGGTGAAATTGTCGTAGCGGGTGTCGATGTTGAGCGACAAGGGGCCGAACGCCTTCGCCGCCGCCATAACCTGCAAGGACGCGCCGGCGCCGATCGAATAGCGCGCCAGGAAATCGGCGTCCGGCGTCACCGCGGCGAGCGCATAGGCGGAGAAGGCAGGCGAGAAGGCCTCGTCGATGCGGCCCTCGATCTGAACGTCGGTGCGGTCGAAGCGGGTTGCCACGCGGGTGCGGCCCGAAATCGTCGTGCGCGGCGACAGCCGATAAGCAAGGCCAGCCGAGCTGTCGGTCCAGTCTCCCAGCCCGTTGGTGAGATCGCTCACCTCGGTGCCAAGGTCGAGCCGCCATTTGCGCGGGGGCGGCACGGCCAGTCTTTTCTCGATGTCGGATGAGCCGGGCTCGATGGCGAGCGCCTCTCTGTAGGCCTGCCGCGCTGCATCGTCGTCGCCTTGGGCGCGGCGCACATCGCCGATCCCCACCAGCGCCTCGGCATTGCGCGGATCGATCGCAAGCACGCGCTGGAACGACTGCCCGGCCCGCGTGTAGTCGGCCTCGAGCAGGGCGATCTTGGCATCGAGGTCGAGCGCCTCCACATTGTCCGGCGACGAGGCCAACACGTCATCGACCAGCGCGCGGGCGCCCGGCACGTCGCCCTGCCAAATCGCCAGGCGGATCTTGCCGATCCGCGCGTCGAGAAGGCCGGGCTTTATGGCCAGCGCCCGGTCGAAGAAATGCCCGGCTTCGTCGAACCGCTGGCTGGAGCCCACGATAAGGCCAAGGGCGACCAAGATGTCGGTGTTCTTCGGCGCCAGCCCAAGCGCGCGGCGATAAACCTTCTCCGCTTCGGGCAGCTTTCCCGTTGTTCGCAACCGCCGACCTTGCTCCATCAGGCCGGCGACGGGATCGTGCCGCCGGAGGGGCGGTTTCGCCCTCGGCGCCGGGGCCGCCACCGACGCCTTCCTCGCTTCACTGCCGGCGGCCTCTATGGCCTTGCTGATGTTCTCTACAAGCGCGGCGACGTCGGTGTTGCCGGGCTGGGCGCGCGCCACCAATTCGGCGAGCGGCAGCGCGGCATCCAGATTGCCCGAACGGAACTCGATCTCGGCCAGGCCGAAGCTGGCATCTTGATAGGTCGGAGCAAGGGAAAGCGCCTTGGAAAAGGCGTCGCGCGCCGCCGCCAGATCGTTGCGGCCGAGCTCGGCGAAGCCGAGCTGAACCAAGGCATCGGCGTTGTCGGGTTTGAGCGCGAGTGCGCGCCGAAGCAGATCCACCGCCTCGTCGAAATGCCGGGCCTGCCTGGCTTTCACGGCGGACGCGTAGAGCTCATCGACCGTCTGCGCAAGCACCGCACCAGGAGTGGCCGCGATGGCCAGGATCAGGCATGCGGCAAGCGCTGTGCGCCGGCTGCCCCTCATCAGCGTTTCCCATTCTTGCGCGCGATCAAACGCGCCAGCCGGGCCAGCAGTTCCTCGGGGATGAATGGCTTTACCAGATAGTCGTCAGCTCCCTTCTCGAGGGCCGAGACGATGTCCCTTTCGGCCTTGCGGGCGGTCAGCATCACCACCGGCGTGTCTGACAGGGCCGGGTCGCTCTTGAGGCGAGCCAGCACCTCCAGGCCGTCGGCCTTGGGCATCATCGCGTCGAGCACGATGATGTCGGGTCCCTCCTGTTCCGCCTTCGCCAGTGCCTCGGCACCGTCCACTGCCGTGATGACCTCGTATCCCTTCGCCCTCAGCCTGAATTCCATCAGTTCAAGCAACAAGGGGTCATCATCGCAGATCAGAACTCTTGCCTTCGCTCCATTCACCAGTGCTGCTCCGGTTCACGCCTCGTGCCCCCCGGAGTGATCAACCCATGAACCGACATCCGCCAATGCGGTCCATGCAAACAAGGCCGGTGCGGGTCTCCCGCGCCGGCCGATGCCGCGCGATCATAAATAAAACCGATTCGCGACGGCCGTATTTCGATACAATCAGTAGATGAATATTGGGGTATGGTATAGGTGCCCTAAACGGCAAACGGAGCTTGCTGACAGGCTTCTTGCCGCTGCCTTCGACCCAGCGGCTACGCGCGCCCGGGATGCTCCGAGAGCAGCTTCCTGACTTCGCCGGCGAGGGCCAGCGGATCGAAGGGTTTGGCGATGACGCCGATCGCTCCCATGGCGAGATAGCGCTCGACCTGATGCGTCTGGGTGCGCGCGGTGATAAAGGCCACGGGTATCGACGCCGTCAGCGGTGAAGCAGCCAGGCGCTTCAGCGTCTCCGGCCCGTCCATGTCCGGCATCATCACGTCGAGCAAGATGAGGTCGGGATGCCATGCGGCGGCATCGGTCAGCGCCGCGGCGCCCGAAGAGCAGGACCGCACCTCGAATTCCGGCTCGAGCTCCAGCGACATCTGAGCGATTTCGCGGATATCGTCCTCGTCATCCACGTAGAGGATTCTTGCCGGCATGATCGTCACTCCTTGGCACGGGCGGCGGGTCTGGTGCCATCTCGCGATGAGGCCAACATGGTTCTGACCAGCTTTGCCACATCGATCTCCGATGCCCTGGTCTTGGTCATCATCGCTTGCACCCGATCGCCGAGTTTCTGGTCCGGTTCGGCCGCCGAGAACACGATGACTCCGGTCTCCAGCGGCAGATCGGCGAGCAGGTCCAGTCCCGATCCGTCTGGAAGCACTATGTCGAGGATGACCAGGTCGAAGTGACGCTTCGCAACCGCCCGCCGTGCCTCCTGCAGCGTTTTCGCCGAGATGATCGAGACGTCGGAGCCCAGCCCCGCCGACATCACGGCTAGCACACCCTCGTCGTCTTCGACATGGAGGATCTTCGGCCTCTGCTCATTCCTGCTGGCGACGATCTTGGCAAGAGCGGCGTGAAGCCGCCCCGAATCCACCGGCTTCTCCAACCAGTCGACAATGCCGACCGCGGTGCCGTTCAGCGAGCGCCTGGCCTCATCGGCGACGGCGGAGATGACGATTACCGCAATGTCGGAATTCACTGGTGAGGCCCTGATGTCATGGAAGAGCTTGATACCCGATTCTTCTGCCAGCTTGATGTCGAGTGTCAGTGCCGCATAATCGCGGGACTGCAGAAGCGCCTTCGCGGTGGCGATGTCCGGGGCCACGTCGCTGGAAAAGCCTTCCGAGTCCAGGAGTGCCGCAATCACCGTGGCGATGTCGGTCTCGTCTTCGCAGATCAGAACCCGTAGGCGGCCATCGGGCTCCCGCGGCGGGCGCGGTGGCGGATACGGCCTCGGGTGGAGCCTGCGGGCTTCGGCAAGGTCGACGTGGAACGAGGTTCCTTTCTCTTCCTCGGTTTCGAAGGAAACGGCGCCGCCCAGCTTCTCCACGATGGTCTTGACGATGCTGAGGCCGAGGCCGGTGCCGCCTTTCTTGCGGGTGCTGGACGCGTCGGCCTGTTCGAACTTGCCGAATATACGGCTGCGAAACGCCTCGGGGATACCCGTCCCCTGATCGATCACCGAGATGCGCAACATGTCGCGATCGCGACGCTGTAGCTTCACCATCACGGTGCCGTCGGCGTGCGAGAACTTGATCGCGTTCGACAGAAGGTTGGCCATCACCTGGTGCAGGCGGTCCGGATCGATGTTGGCTTCGGCGCGCGGGGCATCGTCGACCAGGACGATACGTATCCGGCTCTCGGCCATGTAATTGGAACTAGCGGCAATCGCCTGCTCCATGATCGGGCGCACAGGCATCTGCTTGATCTTGAAGGCGATCACACCTGACTCGATCTTCTCCATGTCGAGGATGTCATTGATGAGAAGAACCAGTCTCTCGCTATTGGTGTGGGCGATATTGACGAGGTTGGCGGCCTTCGGCGGCAATTCACCTGCCACGCCCGCCGCGATCAGGCCCAGCGAGCCGCGGATGGATGTCAGAGGGGTGCGCAGCTCATGACTGACCGTCGAAATGAAATCGTTCTTGAGTTGAGCGTTTCGCTTCTGCTCGGTAATCTCGCGATTGTAGGTGATGACACCGGTGATCTTGCCGGCCTCGTCGCGGAACGGCGCCTTGAGCGTGTAAAGCCAACCCTGTTTGCCATCCGGAAAGACCGCCGGCTGTTCGATGCGCAATGTCTGCCCCGCCTTCAGTGCGCCCACCTCGTCCTGCCTGAAGCGCTCGGCCACGTCCTTCGAATAGAAATCGAAATCGGTCTTGCCGATGAGCTCCTCGACTGAAGCGGCCCCCAGCATTTCGGCGGTGGCGGGATTGGCGGCGATGAAGCGGCCGTCCACATCCTTTATGTTCAGGCAGTCCGGCAGTGCACGAACCATGGCCCGATAGATCATGTTGGACATGGAGAGATCGCGCCGCCGCTGTTGCCGGTCGAGCAGGATGCCGATCACCATGGTACTGAGGAAGCGGAACAGGAGGGACGGGAACGTGCTCTGCTGGATCAGGCCTGTGATGACTTGCGGGGGTATGACCAGGAGCGTGATCAGCCCGGCGAGTGCAACTGACACGCCGAAGCCGAATATGTCGAGCATCGTGCGCGACCGGGCCGCGACAATGTGGTGCCATGCCAGGCCGACGACGGCGGTGATCAGGATGCCCATGACGCCGACATTGGCCCCCTGCCCGCCAAGATAGAGGCGATAGGCAATGGAGCCGGTCGTGGCAACGATCATTGCCGGCCATCCGCCGAAGAACGCCGCGGCGCCGATAAAAGCGGCGCGCAGATCGACCACGAAGCCGGAGACAGACAAGGCGGTCGCCATTGAAATGACCGCCCCCACGCACATGACCGCGCCGAGAAGCAGCGACTGTATCCGCGGCGAGAGACGCCCGGTGAAATCGGCGACAAGGTCCCAGGCGACGACCAGGACGGAGACCAGGGCAAGATTGGCGAGGAGTGATTGCCAGATCTCGGTCATGATTTTCCGACTCCTTTTTTCCGATGAATATCGGCTAAAGAAGCTGCGCACCAGTCCGCAGGGCCGGACCTGTGGCACCCCGAGCAAAGGCGACATGGGCAGCGACATGGCAGGCGTCTTGGTACAGCGCGCTTATCGAGCATCAAGTCGAAGCCTGATCTTCGGCACGGGCATCGCCGCGTACTGACGATGGCCCCGACGTGCTCGGCCGCGCCGCCGTGACGGTTGATACGTCCAAGCCCCCTACGGGCTCACGGACTACTACAGCCGGCACCTTTTTTCTGGACGCCCCGCTCCGCTGAATGCCGAGAGGGGCTCCTCCGCACGACGGCTGGATCGGCACCTCGTCTTCGAGCATTTTTGATGCCTGCTGCCGAATCAGGAGCGGCCCAATTGCACATCGTTGCCGCCGATTACCGCACGTGTCGTTGCAAGGTCTTTCGAAACCGGCAGGGCCGAGCTACGTGTGACGAGCGCCATCAACGAGACGGAGAAAATTGACGAAGAGGCCCAAAGTCGTTTCGCTCAGCCCTCAAATTTGTCCGCTAAGTAGCACAATAGGTAACACAAATGAGTAGAAGGAAGCGAAAATTGACAGCTAAAAAATTTGAAATTTATGCAGCAAAATCAATTATTTACCGAGAAATTTATGGTACCGTTGGCTAGCGCCGCTAGAGTGACGCGAGGTGGGGCAGCCGCGACGGTACGGGTCCTGGGTCAACTACCCGAGAGTTTGACTGGCGAGTGCATAGGTCACCGGTGCAACGGCGTCGCCGACGGCAAAATCGTTGAGGCGTTTGCCCATGGACATAGTGAGCACCGTGTCGAAAACCGGCATTCCGCTGTGCGACAGAAAGTCGGCGAACTCGCCAGTGTCCATGTGGGTGTCGATCCGCAGGAAAGACCCCGAATGGTCGGCCACGTGCGGCCGGACGATCGCCACGGCGTCGGCGTCGCTTTCCGCCACGACCGGTCCCACGACATGGCCCCGCCCGAACGGCCGACAAAGCGCGAACGCGTTCAGCTTGTCACCCTTGAAAAGACCATAGCCGACCGAATGCGCGAAAAGCTTTTCAATGAGCGCCGCCCGCCTCACGCCAAATCCTGCCGCGTCGAGCGCGATTGCCGCGGGAATATCCCTTGCGTCCAAAGTCCGGACATCGCCTCGCGCATTTGCCGGCCCAGCCATCGTCTGCATCCGGGCGATGCCCTGGCATTGATAAACGGTCTTCTCCGGCTGGAAGTCGAGCGAGAGATAGAGCCGCTTTGCCGCGCGCGTTGCATTGAGGCGCAGATCGCGACCGACCACCTTGTCGAAGACCCGCTTCATCAGCCATTGCCCCGCTCCCAGCGTTTGGAGTCGCGGCGATGTGATGACCATCCCCACGGTGGCGAAATCGTCACCATGCGCGAACCACATAGCCGAACCTAGAACCCTGCCGATCTCGTCGAGGGCCACGACCCCCTCTCCCGATTCACGCAGAAATTGCCAGTCCTCGGCGCGATGCGGCCATCCCACAGCGAGCGAGTGCGCGTGCAAGCGGTCCAGTTCGACGCCTTCGATGTCGCCGATCCGCATCGAGAAAGTGTCGATCTTCAAGCTTCCCGACGGCTTCAAGTCCATGCCCCTAAAAGATTGTCGTCCTGAGCGCCGCACACCGATGGCCACCCTCTGCCCGCCAACGCTAAACGAGCGGACCGGTACGATTAGCTCGAAAGCCGTGCAGCAACGCAAGATTCAACTGAAACATTTCAGCTTTCGGCACGCAATAGCGCAAGAATGCACACACTCTCTCCGGAAATCTAGCAGCATATGGTCGACGGCACTGATCCCGGCGAACCCGAACGTTTTGAGGGCAGGAATGGACGTCTTCGACATCCTCGACCGTCTCGTCGCCTTTCCATCGGTCGCCGGCAAACCGAACGGCGACATCGCTGGCTGGATCGAAGCCTATCTCGCAAAACACGCGACGCAGGTCACGCTGCTTCCAGGGCCGGAAGGCGATCGTTCCAATCTTTTCGCGACGATCGGCCCCTGTGATGTCCCGGGCTATATCCTGTCCGGCCATATGGATGTCGTTCCCGCTAGCGAGCCGCAATGGAGTTCGAGCCCTTTCGCGCTGCGCAAGGAGGGCGAACGGCTCTACGGACGCGGCACCACGGACATGAAGGGGTTTCTGGCCGCAGTGCTCGCCGCCGTGCCCACGCTGGCGAGACTGCGCCTTGCCAGGCCGATCCATTTCGCCTTCTCCTATGACGAGGAGGTGGGATGCCGCGGCGTGCCGCATTTGATCGCCCGCCTTCCCGAACTCTGCGCCAAGCCGCTCGGCGTGATCGTCGGCGAGCCGAGCGGCTTGCGCGCCGTGCGCGGCCACAAGGGCAAGGCAGCCGCCCGCTTGATGATCAATGGGCGCTCCGGCCATTCGTCGCGGCCCGATCTCGGCCTCAACGCCATCCACGCCATGGCCGGCGCGCTAAGTGCGGCCGTGAGCGAAGCGGAGCGGCTGACGAACGGTCCGTTCGACCCTGATTTCGAGCCGCCCTACTCCTCGCTGCAGGCCGGCGTGGTGGCGGGTGGACATCAGGTCAACATCATTCCCGACACCTGCACGCTGGACCTTGAGGCGCGCGCCGTACCCGGCGTCGACCCTGCCAGCCTGCTCGCGCCCGTCAAGGCACGGGCAGAGGCGCTTGCGGCCCAAGGCTTTCGGGTCGAGTGGAAACCGATGAGCGCCTATCCGGCGCTGTCGCTCCCACAAGACGCGGCACTGGCGGCACTTCTGCGCGAGTTGACAGGCGAGGTGCCGCTTGCCGCCGTCAGCTACGGCACAGAGGCCGGACTTTACCAGGACGCCGGGTTCGATGCGATCATCTGCGGACCAGGCGACATCGATCGCGCCCACAAGCCTGACGAATACATTCTCGCGAGTGAACTCGCCGCCTGCCAGCGGTTGACCGAGGCGCTGGGCGCCCGCTGCGCGGCTTGAAGGGAACCGGAATGACATTCCTGTTCAATTCCGACGCGCGGCGCGGGGCGATCTTCGCCGAAGCCTTCGCCAAAGAACTGCCAGACGTACCCTTCACGATGGATGCCGCAACGGTCGATCCCGACGCGGTGCGTTATCTCATTGCCTGGACTGCACCAGAAGACCTCGCGCGCTACAGGAACCTGGAGATCCTGTTTTCCATTGGCGCCGGCGCGGACCAGTTCCACCTCGATACCGTACCGGAACACGTGAAGATCGTGCGGACGATCGAGGCAGGCATCGTGCGCATGATGCAGGAGTATGTGACGCTTGCCGTGCTCGCCCTGCACCGCAACCTGCCGGCCTATCTCGCGCAGCAGCGCGCCGGCCAATGGCGCGACATCACGCAACTCCAAGCCGGGTCGCGCCGGATCGGCGTGCTCGGCCTCGGGCAACTCGGGCAGGCCGTCCTCGATCGCCTGAAACCCTTCGGCTTTCCGCTCGCCGGCTGGAGCCGCTCGCCACGGCAGATCGAGGGCGTCTCCTGTCATCATGGCGAGCTTGGACTGAAGGAGATGCTTGCGGCCAGCGACATACTCGTTTGCCTGCTTCCGCTGACCAGGGATACGCGTGGTTTCCTCGATGCCGACCTGTTCGCGAAACTGCCCAAGGGCGCGGCGCTCGTTCACACGGGCCGGGGACCACAGCTCGACCACGAGGCGCTTGTCGCCGCGCTCGACCACGGCCACCTTTCGGCGGCGATGATTGACGTCACGGATCCCGAACCGCTGCCTGTCGGCCATCCGTTCTGGCGGCATCCGAAGATCATCCTGACTCCGCATGTCGCCAGCGTCACCCAGCCCGCGACAGCCGCGCGGGCCGTCATCGAAAACATCCGACGCCACCGCGCCGGCCTCGACCCCATCGGGCTCGTCGACCGGTCGCGCGGCTATTGAATCCAACCTGAAAGGCCATCCCTTGTCCCTGCTCAAGACCGTCGACACCAGCCCCGCCTTCCCGCCGCGTGAATCCCAGGCGCTGCCCGAACGGCTGATTGCCGGCAACCCCGCCTTCAAGACCTGGGCGCAGGACACGGCCAAGGGCGATCTCGTCCATACCGGCGTCTGGGAAGCGACGCCCGGCGAGACGCGCTCGATCAAGGGGGAGACCTTCGAGTTTTGCCATATCCTCACCGGCGTGATTGAGATCACGCCCGATGGCGGCGAGGCGGTGACTTACCGCACCGGCGACAGCTTCGTGATGAAGCCTGGCTTCACCGGTGTCTGGAAGACCATCGAAACGGTGCGCAAAATCTACGTCACAGTAGGGTAACGGCTCCGCCTGAGGTGCTGGCCTCCGCAACAGATTTTGCCGTCCCTCATTGCCAGCACGCAACAATCATCCGCGACCGATCGCCGAACGGCGCATGCTGCGCTCCTGCCAGCGCTAGGGTCGTCCAGAATAGCTGAAAGTAGGCGCCCATGGGCCTGAGCTTCGACCCGGATACCGTCTCCCTTCCCGTCGGCCATTTCATCGGCGGAGAACTCATCGCGACCGAGGGTGCGCTCGAGTTGCGCCGACCGTCGGATGGCAAGGCATACGCCGCCAGCCCGGTGGCGGACGTTGATATGGTCGACCGCGCGGTGGCGAGCGCCAAGGCGGCGCTAAAGGCCAGCAACTGGGGCGGCGTCCGGCCGCGCGAGCGCACCAGGGCACTCCAGGCTTGGGCCGGCCTGATCGAGGCGGAAGCCGAAACGCTGGCAAAAATCGAGGCCCTGTGCTCGACCCGGCCCGTCGGCCAGATCGTCGCCGGCGACATCGGCGTGACTGCCGAGCAGATTCGCTTCTTTGCCGAATTCGCCGACAAGGAAGGCAGCGAGCTGGTGCCGACCGACGACACCACTCTCGGCATGATCATGAGCCAGCCCTATGGTGTGGTCGGCGCGATCACACCCTGGAATTTTCCGATCTCGATGGCCGGGTGGAAGCTTGGTCCGGCGCTGGCGGCGGGCAATGCGGTGGTGCTGAAGCCGTCGGAAATGACGCCCTTTTCGGCAGTCTACATGGCACAACTCGCCGTCAGAGCAGGCTTGCCGGCGGGGCTCATAAACGTGGTGCTGGGCGACGGTTCGACGACCGGCACGGCACTGACCGGACATCCCGAGATCGCCAAGGTCAGCTTCACCGGCTCGACCCGCGCCGGCTCGGCCATCATGGAGAATGTCGCACGCACCGGCGTAAAGCCGATGACGCTGGAACTCGGCGGCAAGAGCCCGCAGATCGTCTTTGCCGATGCCGATCTGGACAAGGCGGCGACCGCGATTGCCGGCAGCGTCACCTTCAACGCCGGTCAGGCCTGTGTGGCCGGTACGCGCCTGATCGTCAAGAAGAGTGTGGCCGACAGGCTGACGGCCGCGATCCTGGAGAAGATGAAGGCGGTACGGCCCGGCCCGACCTGGGACGAGGCGACGCAGTATTCGCCCATAATCTCGGAGCGGCAGCGGGCGCGTGTCGACGGCATCGTGCGGGCCGCGGTCGAAGCCGGCGGCCAATGCCTGACCGGCGGCGGGGTCATGGACAGCCCAGGCTATTTCTACGAGCCGACGCTGATCGCAGATGTAGACCAGGCCAATCCGGCGATCGTCGAGGAAATCTTTGGCCCGGTCTTGACCGTCCAGACCTTCGAGACCGAGGAGGAGGCGCTGGCGCTGTCCAGCCACCCGACCTACGGACTGGCTTCCGGCCTGTTCACTTCAGACCTGTCCCGCACCATCCGCTTCGCGCGCAAGCTCGAAGCGGGCACCGTCTGGGTCAACCGCTACAGCCGCTCGCGCGACCATATCCTGCCGACCGGCGGCTACAAGCGCTCCGGCATCGGCAAGGATCTCGGCCGCGAGGCCTATCTCGCCAACCGCAGGACCAAGAGCGTCCTGATCAGCCTCTAGAGAGATGCCGATGAAGTCCTATTCGATCGCCCTGATCCCCGGTGACGGCATTGGCCGCGATGTGACCGCCGCCGCCTGGTCAGTGCTGGAGACCGCAACCAAACACGCGGGCTTTGCCTTGACCGGAACCGAGTTCCCCTGGTCCTGCAAATTCTACAAGGAGACCGGCCGCATGATGCCGCAGGACGGCATCGAGACCTTGCGCGGCTTCGACGCCATCCTTCTCGGCGCGGTCGGCTGGCCGGCGGAGGTGCCGGATTCCGTTTCGCTGCACGGCCTGCTGCTGCCGATCCGCAAGGCATTCGTGCAGTACGCCAACATCCGCCCGCACCGGCTGCTGCCGGGCGTGACAGGGCCGCTGCGGGCGGAAGGTTTCGACATATTGTGCATCCGCGAGAACACCGAAGGCGAATATTCGGGCGCCGGCGGGCGCGTGCATCAAGGCACGCTGGACGAGGTTGCGGTGGAGACCTCGATCTTCACCCGCGCCGGTGTCGAGCGCATCCTGCGCTTCGGCTTCGAACAGGCGCGGTCGCGGCGGGGCAAGCTGGCCTCCGTCACCAAGTCCAACGCGCAGAAATACTCGATGGTGTTCTGGGACGAGATCGCGCGAAAGCTGGCTGCGGATTACCCTGACGTCGAAGTGACCAGCTATCATGTCGATGCGCTCGCCGCGCGCATGATCATGGCGCCGGAGAGCCTCGACGTGGTGGTCGCCTCCAATCTGTTTGGCGACATCCTCACCGACATCGGCGCAGCGATCCAGGGCGGGCTCGGTTACGCCGCCTCCGCCAACATCAATCCCGACCGCTCGGCGCCGTCCATGTTCGAGCCGGTGCATGGCTCGGCGCCCGACATCGCGCATCTGGGCATCGCCAATCCGATCGCCACCATCTGGTCCGGCGCCATGATGCTCGATCATCTCGGCGAAAAGGCCGCGGCCGACCGCGTCATGAAGGCGGTCGAAGCCGCAACCGCCAGAGGCATAGGCACCGTTGCCGGCAAGGACCGCACGGAAGCCATCACCGCCGCGGTCGTCGCGGCGCTCACCTGATTGCAAGGTCGTTTTCGATGAAAAACCTGAAAGACAGATATCTCTTCCGCGAAGCCGGCCTGATCGGCGGCGAATGGGTCGCTGCCGGCTCCGGCAAGATCGTCAATGTCATCGATCCGGCGACGCAGGTTGCCATCGGCACCGTACCGGACATGGCCGGCCCGGAGACCCGCGCGGCCATAGACGCCGCCTCCTGCGCCTATGGCGACTGGAAGAAGAAAACCAACGCCGAGCGTGCTGGCCTCCTCGAGGCATGGCACGGCCTGATGCTGGCGCATCTGGACGATCTCGCGCTGATCCTGACGACGGAACAAGGCAAGCCGCTGGACGAGGCCAAAGGCGAGATCCGTTACGGCGCCTCCTTCGTCAAATGGTTCGCGGAGGAGGCGCGCCGCATCAACGGCCACACCATCCCCTCGCCGACGCAAGACCGTCGCATCATCGTGCTGAAGGAGCCGGTGGGCGTTTGCGGCATCATCACGCCGTGGAATTTCCCCAATGCGATGATCACTCGCAAGGTCGCGCCGGCATTGGCCGCCGGCTGCACCGTGGTGATCAAGCCGTCCGAGTTCACGCCCTATTCGGCGCTGGCGCTCGGCGTGCTTGCCGAACGGGCTGGTATTCCCGCCGGCGTCATCAACATCGTCACCGGCATGCCCACGGAGATCGGCAACGAGATCATGGCGAACGAAACCGTCCGCAAAATCTCCTTTACCGGTTCGACGCGTGTCGGCTCGCTGCTGATGCGCGGTGCGGCCGACAGCGTGAAGCGGCTCAGCCTCGAACTCGGCGGCAACGCGCCCTTCATCGTCTTTGACGACGCCGATCTCGACCTCGCCGTCGAGGGCGCGCTGGTGTCAAAATTCCGCAATGGTGGCCAGACCTGCGTCTGCGCCAACCGCATCCTCGTCCAGGCTGGTGTCTACGAAACCTTCGCCGCCAAGCTTTCGGCTCGCGTCAACGCCATGACGGTGGGACCGGGCACGCAGCCCGGCGTCGCTATCGGGCCGATGATCAACATGGCGGCGGTCGAGAAGATCAACCGCCACGTCGAGGACGCGCTCGCCAAGGGTGCTGCCATCATCACCGAGAAACCGGTGCTGCCGGAGGGCCCTCAGTATGTCGCGCCGCTGGTGCTGAGCGGCGCCACAAAGGACATGCAGCTTGCCGGTGAAGAGACGTTCGGTCCGGTCGCGCCGCTCTTCCGGTTCGAGACGGAAGAGGAAGCGATCGCGCTGGCCAATGGCACGCCCTACGGACTTGCCTCCTATTTCTACACCGAGAATTTGAAACGCGCCTGGCGCGTCGGCGAGGCGCTGGAGTTCGGCATGGTGGGCTTGAACACCGGTTCGGTCTCCATCGAAGTCGCCCCCTTCGGCGGCGTCAAGCTGTCCGGCCTCGGCCGCGAGGGCGCGCAGGCCGGCATCGAGGAATATCTCGAGATGAAGAGCTTCCACATGGGAATAGGGCAGTAAGGGAGTAAGGCAATACGGCAGTACGGAAGACAGCACCCTACTGCCCTACTGCCCTACCTCACCCGGTCGAGCGCCTTGTAGTAGAGGCCTACCATCGGCAGGAACCAGGGTTTGCCGGAATAGCCGGGAATGGATGGCCATTCGAGGCCCTTGAGCGGATTGCGGTCCTCGCGGCCGAGCATGGCATCGGCCAGGATCATGCCGAGATGGGTGGAAAGCTGCGCACCGTGGCCGGAATAGCCCATCGCGTACCAGACACCGTCATGGTAACCGGCGCGCGGAAAGCGGTCCTTGGTCATGTCGACCAGCCCGCCCCAGCAATAGTCGATCTCAACCTTGGCAAGCTGCGGAAAGATCGCCGCGAGGCCCGCCCGCAAGATCTGTCCGCTCCTTGCGTCGGAGCGCTGATCCGATGTCGCCGAAAAGCGTGCGCGGCCGCCGAAGATCAGACGATTGTCCGGCGAGAGCCGGAAGTAGTTACCGATGTTCATCGAGGTCACGCATGTCCGGTTGCCGGGCATGGTGGCAGTGATCTCGGCGTCGCTTAGCGGCCGCGTGGCGATGATGAAGCTGCCGACGGAAATGATCCTGCGGCGGAAATAGCTGAAGTCAGGCGTGGTGTAGGCGCCGGTCGCCACCAGCACGTTGTCGGCGCTAATGCGGCCGCGCGAAGTGGTCAGCTCATGCCTGCTGCCGGCCTGCTTGCGATCGGTCACCGCCGTGTTCTCATGGATGACGGCGCCATGGCGGGTGGCAGAAGTGGCGAGACCCGCCACATAGCGGCCCATATGCATCATGGCACTCTTCTTCGACAGCATCGCGCCATGGAAGGGCGAGCCGATCTCGGATTCCAGATCGGCCGCCGACAGCAGCGCCGTATCCGGGTCCACCTCGGCATGGAGGGCTTCGAAGTTGCGGGCGATTGCTTCGAAATGCTGCGGCTTCGAGGCGAGCTTCAGCTTGCCGGCGCGGCGGAAATTGCAGTCGATGCCCTCTTCGGCAACCAGCGCCTCGATGGTGTCGACGGAACTGTCGAACGCCCGGTAGAGCGCGATTGCCCGCTCCTTGCCGAGCTCCGCCTTGGCCGAGAGATAGCTGTGGGCGAGGCCGTTGTTGAGGTGTCCGCCATTGCGCCCGGACGCGCCCCAGCCAACACGCTCCGCCTCCAACACGGCCACCTTGGCACCGGCCTTCGCCAGCTGGCGCGCGGCGGCAAGGCCGGTGAAGCCGCCGCCGATGATGGCGGCATCATAGTGCCCCTCGACCGGGCCTTGCGCCCCGCCGGAAAAGACCGGGGCGGTATCGTGCCAGTAGGAGACGAACTTCATCGGCAATCCGCCTGTTTCAGAGCCCAACGACGCCCGCCAGACCGGAAATGTCCGATATCTCGACATAGCCGTAGTACGGGTTGGCCGGTTCGTGGCCGCGATTGACCCAGACCTTGTTCTTGATGCCGAGATCGTGCGCGGACATCAGGTCGTAGCGGAACGAAGACGAGCAGTGAAGCACATCCTCCGGGCCGCAACCCAACCTGTCGAACATGTATTCGAAGGCCTTGAAACGGGGCTTGTAGGCCTGCGCCTGCTCGGCCGTGTAGACTGCATGGAACGGCGCGCCGAGCTTCTCGACATTGGACATGATCTGCGCGTTCATGGCGTTGGAGAGGATGACCAGCGGAATTTCCTTGGCGACCTTCGCCAGGCCCGCCGGAACGTCGGCGTGCGGCCCCCAGGTCGGAACGCGCTCATAGACCATCCTGGCGTCGTCGTCGCTGAAGGCGACGCCGTTGCGCTTGCAGGTACGCTCGAGCGCGCTATGGACGACGTCGGCATAGGGCTTCCAGTCGCCCATGATCTCGTCGAGCCGATACGCCGAGAAATTCTTGATGAACTCCTGCATGCGCGGCTCGTCGAGGCGGCTGCCGTAGAGGTCGCGCGCCGCTTCCGCCATCTGGAAATGGATCAACGTGCCGTAGCAGTCGAAGGTGATGTATTTGGGCCTGAAGGAAGCCATGTCCGTCGATCTCCGGTGGAAGCACATCCGCGTTGGGATGTATTCATCATAGGACGGCAGGCAGCGGCCCACCTGACCGAAATCACCCTCTCGAAAGCAGAAAGTTCCGTATCCGCGGTCCGGTTTGGCACGCTGTAGCATCTGGCGTGCCGATTGTGGTGCCGCCCGCGGCGTGAGGCGCCTGCACCGCCAGCACAAGATGCGGCGCACCGCCTGCGCTACGGCGAAAGATACCGTCGAAGCCAGGGCCTTCAGACGATCTGCGGCGCGCTGATGGTCGAAACTTGGCATCAGACGGAAGGATGCCTCATGCCGCAGGGCGAGATCGAACTCCAGGCCTTCGGGCCGCACCATATCGAGGGCGCCGTGGCGCTTTCTCGCCAGGAGAATTGGCCGCATCGCCCGCAGGATTGGCAGATGGCGTTGCAGCTTTCGAGCGGCGCGGTCGCGCTCGATGGTCAGGGCCGCGTCACCGGAACCATCCTGGTCACCCCCTACGGCATGGATTGCGCCATGATCAACATGGTGATCGTCGACAGGAACGCGCGCGGCAAGGGGCTTGGACGCCAGCTTATGGATCAGGCCTTCGCCTTGGCCGGGAACCGTCCGCTGCGGCTCGTCGCGACGGCAGACGGCATGCCTCTCTATGAGAAATTGGGCTTCGTGCCGTCCGGCACCATCCTGCAGCATCAGGGCAAGGTTGCGGAGCTTGGTGCGCCCGGTGGCGTGGCAGCCGCAGGCATCGACGATCTCCCTGAAATCAAGGCGCTGGACCGCGACGCCTATGGCGCCGACCGCGAAGCTCTGATCGATGCGCTGGCGGAGCGCGGCCAGTTCGCCGTCTTCCGCCGCAACGGCGCCATCGAGGCCTATGCCGCGATCCGCCCGTTCGGACGCGGCGAGGTGATCGGTCCGGTCATCGCGGGAAGCGCCGACGAGGCGAAGGCCCTGATCGGCTTCTTTGCCGCGCCGCGTCCCGGCGCCTTCCTGCGCGTGGATACCGGCAGCGTGACCGGCATCGCCAGCTGGCTCGAGGAAATCGGCCTCACCCATGTCGGCGGCGGTGTGGCCATGGACCGTCCACCCAGGACGGGCGCGGACCGGATCAGGCCGAAAGTTTACGCGCTCGCCAACCAGGCGCTCGGCTAGGAGGATAACAATGCTCGCCAATTCGCTGATCGAACTCGACCGCGCCCATCTCATCCACCCGGTCGCTTCATATCGTGGCCATGAGGCGCTTGGCGTGCGTGTGCTGAAATCGGCGAAAGGGGCGACCGTGACCGACGCGTCCGGCAAGCAACTCGTCGATGGCTTCGCCGGGCTGTGGTGCGTCAATGCCGGCTACGGCCATGACAGCATCGTCGAGGCGGCGGCCCGGCAGATGCGCGAGCTTCCCTACGCCACTGCCTATTTCGATCTCGGTTCGGAGCCCGCGATCCGGCTCGCCTCAGAACTGGCCGAGCGGGCGCCGGGCGACCTCAATCACGTCTTTTTCACGCTTGGCGGGTCGGACGCGGTCGACAGCACGATCCGTTTCGTCCGCTATTACTGGAATGCCAAAGGCGAGCCGCAACGCGACCAGTTCATTTCCATCGAACAGGGTTACCATGGGTCGTCGGTGGTCGGCGCGGGCCTGACCGCCCTGCCCGCCTTTCACGCCGGTTTCGGCATTCCCTTCGAATGGCAGCACAAGATTCCTTCACCCTATCCCTATCGCAACCCGGTCGGCGAGGACGGTAACGCGATCATCGCCGCATCGCTCGCCGCGCTGAAGGCCAAGATCGAGGCGATCGGGCCGGAACGGGTCGCCGCCTTCTATGCCGAGCCGATACAGGGCTCGGGCGGCGTCATCGTTCCGCCAAAAGGCTGGATCAAGGCCATGCGCGAACTCTGCCGGGAGTACGGCATCCTGTTCATCGCCGACGAGGTGATCACCGGTTTCGGGCGCACGGGACCGCTGTTCGCCTGCACCGACGAGGAGATCGTCCCCGATTTCATGACGACCGCCAAGGGGCTGACCTCGGGTTATGTTCCCATGGGCGCCGTGTTCATGGCCGATCATGTCTACAATGTCATTGCCGATGGCGCGGGCAGTTCGGCCGTCGGCCACGGCTATACCTATTCCGCCCATCCCGTCAGCGCTGCCGTCGCGCTCGAAGTGTTAAAGCTCTATGAAGACGGCCTTCTGGACAATGGCATCAAGGCCGGTGCCCGCCTGATGGCGGGATTGGAGGGCTTGAGGGGCCATCCGCTTGTCGGCGATGTACGCGGTCGCGGCATGCTTGCCGCCATCGAACTGGTGGTCGACAAGGACAAGAAGACGCCGCTTCCGGCGTCGGCAATGCCGGCACGGCGTATCTTCGACAGGGCGTGGGACAACGGCCTCATCATCCGTGCCTTTGCCAACGGGGTTCTCGGCTATGCTCCCCCGCTCTGCTGCACCGACGCCGACATCGACGCGGTCATCGAGCGCACACGCCGGACGCTCGACCAGACGCTGGCCGATCCCGATGTCCGCCAGGCCGTGGCATGAAGGCGGCGGAATATGTCGCGTCTCGAAATATCGCCGGGGCGGATGATTTCGCAATTTTGTGCCGCCCCTTCACGCCTTTTCGGCGAATCCAGCGCGGGGGAAGTGCCAGACTGCTCATAAGACAAGGCCAGAAAGCTTGGATCTCCGGGCCTTCGAAAGGCCACGCCCCAGGCAGCACGGAATTTTGTTCTGTTCAACACATGCAATTCGGCCGAACGCAGAGGAGAGCCAGTCTTGGCCAGGGGCTTTAGCGAATTCAAATATATGACCTTCGACGTGGTTGGTACGCTGATCGACTTCGAAGGCGGGATCACGACCTGCCTGGCGGGAATTGCCGCCGAGGCCGGCGTTTCGATCGATGGCGAGGAAGCGCTGAGCCTCTACCGGCAGGCCCGTTACATGCCCGATGCCGGCCTGTTTCCCGACGATCTCGTGCGTGTCTACACAGCCATCGCGCCGCAACTCGGCCTGCCGGCCGAGGAGAAATACGGCATCCGGCTGCGGGACTCGGCCAGCGTCTGGCAAGGCTTCCCCGACAGCGCGGCGGCATTGGCGGACCTTGCGAAGTCGCACAGGCTGATCGCCATGACCAATGCAAGACGTTGGGCACTAGATCATTTCGAAAAGCAGCTCGGTTCGCCCTTTTTCGCCACCTTCACGGCCGATGATACAGGCACGGAGAAACCGGACCCGGCCTTCTTCCAGAAGGTCTTCGATTTCGTGGCCTCCCGGGGCGACAGCAAGGATGACATCCTGCACGTCGCGCAAAGTCAGTACCACGACATCGGCATATCCCGAGCGCTTGGCGTGACCAATTGCTGGATCGAGCGCCGGCACGCCCAGAAGGGCTATGGCGGCACGATCGAGCCCGATCGCTTCACCGCGCCGAACTACCACTTCACGTCAATGGCCGCCCTTGCCGCAGCGGTGCGGGAAAGCCTGAAGGAACGAACCTGAACCCAAACCCGGAAAGCCGCAGCAAGACGAGCAAGCCGGAAAACAAACAGAAAGGGGAATGATATGACCGACAAGATCACGAACTGGACCAGCGCAGACGATGCCATGGTCGAAAATGCCATCCGGCGGGGCGCGAGCCGCCGCGAACTCCTCAAGATGCTGCTGGCCGGCGGCGCCGCGGTCGCCGCGGGCAGCATGGTGCTTGGCCGTGCCACCAATGCGGTCGCCGCCACACCGGTTTCCGGCGGAACGTTCAAGGCCGCCGGCTGGTCGTCCTCGACCGCCGACACGCTCGATCCGGCAAAGGCGTCGCTGTCGACCGACTATGTCCGCTGCTGCTCGCTCTACAACCGCCTGACTTTCCTCGACAAGGACGGCGTCACGCAGATGGAGCTGGCTGAAAGCTTCGACAGCAAGGACGCCAAGACCTGGACGGTGAAGCTGCGCAAGGGTGTCACCTTCCACGATGGAAAGGCTCTCACCGCCGATGACGTGGTGTTCTCGCTGAAGCGCCATCTCGATCCGGCGGTCGGTTCCAAGGTCGCCAAGATCGCAGCGCAGATGACCGGCTTCAAGGCGGTCGACAAGTCGACCGTGGAGATCACGCTCGCCGACCCGAATGCCGACCTTCCGACCATCCTGGCGCTACACCATTTCATGATCGTCCAGGACGGCACCACGGACTTCTCCAAGGGCAACGGCACCGGCGCCTTCGTGCTGCAGACGTTCGAGCCGGGCGTGCGGTCGGTCGTCACCAAGAACAAGAATTATTGGAAATCAGGCAAGCCCTATCTCGACTCCTTCGAGTTCATCGCCATCAGCGACGACAGCGCCCGCGTCAACGCCCTGCTTTCTGGTGACATCAATTTTGCGGCTTCGATCAATCCACGCGCGATGAAGCTCATTGGCGGGCAGCAGGGCTTCGAGTTGTCGAAGACGACCTCGGGCAACTACACCGACCTCAACATCCGGCTCGACATGGATCCGGGCAACAAGGCCGACTTCGTGGCTGGCATGAAGTATCTGGTAAACCGCGAGCAGATCGTCAAATCGGCGTTGCGTGGACTTGGCGAGATTGGCAACGACCAGCCTGTCTCCCCGGCAAACATCTTCCACAATCCCGACATCAAGCCGAAGGCTTTCGACCCGGACAAGGCCAAGTTCCACTTCCAGAAGTCAGGCTTGCTCGGCCAGTCCATCCCCGTGATTGCTTCCGACGCCGCGACCTCGTCGATCGACATGGCTGTTATCATCCAGGCCGCCGGCGCCGATATCGGCATGAAGCTGGACGTCCAGCGCGTTCCGTCGGACGGCTACTGGGACAATTACTGGCTCAAGGCGCCGATCCATTTCGGCAACATCAATCCGCGCCCGACGCCGGACATCCTGTTCTCGCTCCTCTACGCCTCCAACGCGCCCTGGAACGAAAGCCAGTACAAGTCCGAGAAGTTCGACAAGCTGCTCGTCGAGGCGCGCGGCTCGCTTGATCAGGCCAAGCGCAAGGAAATCTACAACCAGATGCAGGGCATGGTCTCAGAGGAGGCCGGCACCATCATCCCGGCCTACATTTCCAACGTTGATGCTCTCTCCAGCAAGGTGAAGGGTTTGGAGGCGAACCCGCTCGGTGGCATGATGGGCTACGCAATGGCGGAATATCTCTGGCTCGAAGCCTGAGAGGCACCTGCCGGGGACCGGACAGCCGGTCCCCGGCACCTATTGCGCAACATGGCTTGGCCGAACGCAACCGCAGGAGCGCTTCAATGACGTCTGGGGTTCTAAACCTCGTGCTGAAGCGGCTGGCGATCGCGGTCGTCACGCTTCTGATAGTGCTATTCGCGGTTTTTTTCGCCACCAGCATGTTGCCTGGCGATACCGCCTCGATCCTGCTCGGCCAGGCGGCGACTCCGGAAGCCGTCGCCGGCCTGCGCGATGCCATGCATCTCAACGATCCGGCAATCCTGCGCTTCCTGCGCTGGCTTCTCGGCCTGCTCCACGGTGACCTCGGCACCTCCTATGCCAATGAGATGCCTGTCGCGGCGCTGATCGGCGGGCGCTTTGTCAACACAATGGAGCTCGCCGGCATCACCACCCTGCTCTCGGTGCCGCTGGCGCTGACGCTCGGCATCACCGCCGCCATGCTGCGTGGCTCCCTCTACGACCGAACCGTCACCATCCTTTCGATCGGCGTCATCTCGGTGCCGGAATTCATGGTCGCGACCCTCGCGGTCCTGCTTTTCGCTGTCTATCTCAAATGGCTGCCGGCACTTTCCTCGGTCAATGAGGCGCACACGCTGACCGACCTCGTGCGCATCTATGCAATGCCAGTGATCACACTCACTTTCGTCATCTCCGCACAGATGATCCGCATGACCCGTGCGGCTGTGATCGAAACGCTCTCCACGCCTTATGTCGAGATGGCGCTTCTCAAGGGCGCTTCACGCGGCCGCATGGTGCTCAAGCACGCGCTTCCCAATGCGCTCGGGCCGATCGTCAACGCGGTTGCGCTGTCTTTGTCCTATCTGGTCGGCGGCGTCATCATCGTGGAGACGATCTTCAACTACCCCGGCATCGCCAAGCTGATGGTCGATGCGGTTGCGACCCGCGACCTGCCGTTGATCCAAAGCTGCGCAATGATCTTCTGCCTCGGCTATCTCTTGCTCATCACCGCCGCCGACATTATCGCCATCATGTCCAACCCGAGGCTCAGGTGACAATGGCGCGTGTGGCAGCTTCCCCACGGTCCTTCCTGGGCCACAGCTACAATCTCGTGGGCGTCGTGGCCGCGCTGGTCATCCTGGCGTGGACGCTGATCGCCATCTTCGCGCCCGCCATCATTCCCCATTCGATCGGCGACATAGTCGACGACGACTATTTCGGCCCGATGCGTCAGGGTCTATGGCTCGGCTCCGACTATCTGGGGCGCGACATGCTCTCACGGGTGCTCATGGGCGCGCGCTACACTGTCGGCATATCGCTCGCCGCCGTCGCCATCGCCTGCTTTTCGGGCGTGGTGCTGGGGATGGTCGCGGCCGTCACCGGCGGCTGGCTCGACACCTGCCTAAGCCGATTCCTTGACGCCATGAACTCCATCCCCAGCAAGCTGTTCGGCCTTGTGGTCGTCGCCGCGGTGGGCTCGTCGATCCCGGCGCTGATCCTGACGCTCGCCGTCATCTACATACCCGGCGCCTACCGCTTCGCACGGGCGCTCGCCGTCAACATCAATACCATGGACTTCATGACCGTCGCCCGCGTCCGCGGCGAAAGCACCGCCTATCTCATCGGGTCCGAGATCCTGCCCAACATCATCCGCCCGGTTCTGGCCGATTTTGGCCTGCGCTTCGTCTTCATCGTGCTCTTGCTCTCAGGCCTGTCCTTCCTCGGACTCGGCCTGCAGCCGCCGCTCGCCGACTGGGGCGCCCTGGTACGCGAGAACATCGGCGGCCTGCCCTTCGCGGCTCCCGCCGTCATCATTCCCTCGCTGGCGATCGCCAGTCTCACCATCAGCGTCAACCTGCTGATCGACAACCTGCCGCAGAAGATCAGGGACAGGGACACATGACCAATCTCGTCGAGGTCAGGAACCTGAGGATCGAGGCGACGACGGACGCCGGACGCATCGTCGAAATCATCAAGGGCGTCAGCATCGACATCGCCGACGGCGAGATCGTCGCCCTGATCGGGGAGAGCGGCTCCGGCAAGACAACGGTGGCGCTCTCCCTCATGGGCTATGCGCGGCCCGGCTGCCGGATCACCGGCGGCGAGATCAATGTGAACGGCAAGAACATGGCGGCACTGTCCGAAAAGCAGCGCGCCAAATTGCGCGGCACCGACATTGCCTATGTTCCGCAAAGTGCCGCCGCCTCCTTCAACCCCTCGTCGACGATCATGGAGCAAGTGATCGAGGTCACGCGCATCCACGGCCTTATGCCGCCCGAGCAGGCGCGAAAGCGCGCGGTCGAACTGTTCCGGGCTTTGTCGCTGCCGGATCCGGAAGGGATTGGCGCGCGCTACCCGCACCAGGTTTCAGGCGGGCAATTGCAGCGGCTGTCGGCGGCCATGGCGCTTATCGGCGATCCCAAGCTGGTCATCTTCGACGAGCCAACCACCGCGCTCGACGTGACCACGCAGATCGACGTGCTGAAAGCATTCAAGGCGGTTATGCGGGCGGGTCGGATAGCGGGGGTCTATGTTTCGCACGACCTCGCCGTCGTCGCCCAGATCGCCGACCACATCGTTGTGCTGAAGGGCGGCGAAGTGCAGGAGACCGGCACCACCGCTCAGATTCTTTCGGCCGCCCAGCACCCCTATACGCGCGACCTTTTGGCTGCCTTCGAGCCGAAGCCGCGGCAAGCGCACGCGGACACGGATGCCGGCGCGAAGCCGTTGCTGCGTATCGACAATGTGACCGCCGGCTATGGCGCGGTGCGGGATAACGGGCTGCCACTCATCCGGGCCGTCGATTCCGTCAGCCTGGTCGTCGAGAAGGGACGCAACCTCGGCATTATCGGCGAATCCGGCTGCGGAAAATCGACGCTGGCGCGAGTCATCGCCGGCATCCATCCGGCGGCGGCCGGCGACATCATATTCGACGGCAAAGAACTGCAGCGCGCCGCGGGGAAACGCAGCCAGGACCAGTTGCGCGAGATGCAGATCGTGTTCCAGTATGCCGATACCGCGCTCAACCCGGCCAAGCCTGTGGAGGACATCATTGCCCGGCCGCTGGCCTTCTATCACCAACTCGACAGGCAGGCGCGCTCGAAGCGCGTCGATGAACTGCTCGACATGGTTCGCCTGCCCAGGACGCTGCGCTACCGTCGGCCGTCGGAGCTCTCGGGCGGCCAGAAGCAGCGCGTGAACTTCGCACGCGCCCTGGCGGCCGGCCCTAAGCTCATCATCTGCGACGAAATCACCTCGGCGCTCGACACGGTGGTGGCGGCCGCCGTGATCGAACTGCTCAAGGAGCTGCAGCGCGAGCTGGGCCTTTCCTACATTTTCATCAGCCACGACCTTTCAGTCGTCGAAGCGATCTGCGACGAGATCATGGTCATGTACAATGGCGAGCGGGTCGAGCAGATCACGCCCGACAAACTGAAGGCGCCCACCCACCCTTATTCCAAGCTTCTGTTCTCCTCCGTCCCGAAGCTTGACCCGACGTGGCTCGACGGCCTCGTCCGCGATCCCGAGTTGGTCAGCCAGTACGGCCATCGCTGACAAAACGGCAGAGGCTCACCTCGGAAACAGGCTGGGCAGCGGCATGTGCGCCTTGACGATGGGGGACTTCAGCACGACGAAGCTGAAATACTTGTCGATGCCGATATCCATGTCGGTCAGCCGCTCCATGATCGTCTGGTACTCGGCTATGCCGGCGGTCACGAATTTCATCAAATAGTCGTAGCCGCCCGACACGAGGTGGCATTCGATGACCTGATCGATCTTCTCGACGACGGCGAGAAAGCGGGCGAAGTCCACCTGGCGATGGTTCTTCAAGGTGATTTCGGTGAACACGGTCAGCGTCTGGCCAAGCTTGCCGATATTGACCTGTGCGGAATAGCCCTCAATGTAGCCCTCCGACTGGAGCTTCTTGACCCGCATCAGGCACGGGCTTGGCGACAGATGCACCAGGTCGGCCAATTCCACATTGGTGATGCGGCCGTTCTTCTGCAATTCGTGAAGAATCTTGATATCGATCCGATCCAGCTTCATGGTCGTCTCCGCAGAACGCACGCCACAGCACAAAATGCTGCCTTGCATATAGACATTGACACTACCACAGCCCGTTGGCCTGTCCATCCAAGCGGACAGCGCTTTGAAACGCAGTCGCTCCCGATTTTGACCGAGCTGCCGAAATAAAATTCTGCTTCGGCTTCAACTGCGGCAGCGGCTGCCTGCGCAACACGGTAGATTGGCGCTTCAAGGCAGAGAGACCATGCGCGCGCCGCTACAGCAAATCGAGACATCTGGCGAACTGCCGCGATCCGCGGACGCGGTGGTGATTGGCGGCGGCATCGTGGGTGTCTTCGCGGCCTATTATCTGGCCAGGCGCGGCATGCGGGTCGCGCTTGTCGAAAAAGGGCGCATCGGCGCCGAGCAGTCCTCCAGGAACTGGGGATGGTGCCGCCAGCAGAATCGCGACGCCCGCGAGTTACCGATGGCGACACGCAGCCTCGATTTGTGGGACAGCTTTGCCACGGAAACCGGCGAAGACACCGGCTTTCGCCGATGCGGTTTGCTTTATCTCAGCAATGACGAGGCAGAACTGGCCGGCTGGGCACGCTGGCGTGACTTCGCCAAAACGGCCGGCGTCACCACGCAGATGCTCGACGGCGCCGAGGCCAGCGAGCGGGGCCGTGCCACCGGCCGGGCCTGGAAGGGCGGTGTCTTCTCCCCGACCGACGGCACCGCCGACCCGTCGCGAGCTGCTCCCTCTGTCGCCCGGGCCATCCTCAAGCTCGGGAGCACCGTGCATCAGAATTGCGCCGCGCGCGGCATCGAGACCGAAAGCGGGCGCCTGAGTGGGGTGGTCACCGAAAGCGGAACGATCAGGACGAAGGTGGCAGTGCTCGCCGGCGGCGCCTGGGCTTCGTCCTTTTGCCGGCAGTTTGGCTTCCGCTTTCCGCAAGCATCGATCCGCTCCTCCATCCTGTCCGTCTCGCCAGGCGCGGAAGGTCTGCCGGATGCGCTGCACACGGCAAGGATCTCGGCCACGCGCCGCGGCGATGGCGGCTACACGCTCGCCATAAGCGGACGTGGCCGCGTGGACGTGACGCCGCAGCAATTGCGTTTCTCCTCGCAGTTCCTGCCGATGTTCCTGAAGCGGTGGCGAAGCCTCGCGCCCGGCGGGCTGCAGGGCGTGCGCTCGGGCCACGAAACGCTTCGGCACTGGCGACTCGATCAGCCGACGCCGATGGAGCGGATGCGCATTCTCGATCCGGTTCCGGACCAGGCAACAATCCGCTTGACCCATGCCCGGGCGCTTGAACTTCTGCCCGACCTTCAAAAGACCAGGATCAGCGCGGCCTGGGCCGGCTACATCGACAGCACGCCGGACGGTGTGCCCGCCATCGGCGAGATTCAAAGCGTTCCGGGCTTCTTCCTGGCAGCCGGGTTTTCAGGACACGGCTTCGGCATTGGACCCGGCGCCGGTCACCTCATCGCCGATCTGATGATCGGGTCGCAACCGATCGTCGATCCGAAATCCTACGATCCGCAGCGCTTCGATGTTTCGGCCTGGGGAAAGGTCGCCGATTTCTAAGACGTGACCGATGCCGAGGCGCGGTTTTCGCAATGGCATCAGCCCTTCCGGAGAAAGGCGTCGACAGGCGCAGGCCGCGCAGGGGCCTGCCCGCGAAACCGGCCGACGGCGTCGGGCGTGCAGCCGGCGTGCGCCGCTGCGAGTTCGACGGCCGCCAACTGGCAGTAGCGCCCCTGGCAGCGGCCCATGCCTACGCGCGACAGCGACTTCACCCGGTTGGCCTCGCCGCCGCCGAAATCCAGACTCTGGCGTACCTCTCCGGCAGTTACGTTCTCGCAGCGGCAGACGATCGCGGCGTCGGGGAGCGCCCGCACCATCGCTGCCGGCCAGGGAAAAGCGCAAGCCAGGCCGTGGGCAAAGCGCTCTAGCCGCGCAAGCTCACGCAGATCGGCCGCGTTGGAGGGCGCTGGAAATCCAAGATCGGCAAGGCATGCCGCCGCCGCGAGACGCCCAGCGATCTCCGCGCCGTCCGCTCCCAGAAGACGAACCCCATCGCCCGCAAGATAGACTCCGTTGCCGGCGCGACCCATCCGGTCTGTCTTTGGCAGCCATTGCCGCCACTGCTCGTCGTAGGTGAAGGCGCATCCCGCCAGATCGGCCAGGTGCGTCTCCGCCCGCAGGTGCCAACCCATGCCTATCGTGTCACATGGAGTGAAGCGCTGCCTTCCGCCGGCGTCGCGCCAGCGCATCGCCGTGACACCTTGCCCGTCGGCCTCGATCTTTTCGAGACTGACGCCTGCGTGATAGCGACCGCCGAGCCTTGCCCGCAGGGCGAGGCCGCGCAGTGCGACGAACGGCCGGGCGGCCAGCTTCCAGAGCCCGCGCATCTGCTGATCCCAGGGAGAGGTGTCGAGCACCGCCGCCACATCCGCTCCAGCCTTGACGAGTTGGGCACCGACCAGCGACAGCAGAGGCCCTGACCCCATCAGGACGATCCGCCGCCCGAGCGCCACGCCCTGCGCCTTGAGCGCGATCTGCGCCGCGCCAAGGCTATAGACACCGGCACTCTGCCAGCCCGGGACTGGAGCGACACGATCGGACGCGCCCGTCGCGAGGATCAGACGGTCATAGAAGATCATCTGCACGCCGCCCTCGCCCAGCACGTGCAGCCGCCCCGCCTGCACGGCGATGACCGAGCTTCCCGTGCAATGGGTGAGTCGCCCGTCGGCCGCCAACCGGTCGAAGACCGCATGCAGCGCACGCGCCTTCGCCGCCTCCGACCCATAGAGGTGCTCCGGCGTGCGGACGAACCCGTCAGGCGGGCGACGATAGATCTGGCCGCCGGCGCGCTGCCCTTCGTCGATCACAACCGGATGGAGCCCCGCATCGACCAGCGCCGCCGCCGCCCTTATGCCGGCGGGACCAGCGCCGACGATCACGATCCGCGTCGACGGGGCCTCACTCACGGCCAATTCTCCGGCGGCGTGGTGCGCAACCGCATGCCTTCGGCGATCAGGGTTGTGCACGCCCGCAGGCGCGGTCCCTCCTCCTGCCACACCCAGCAATCCTGGCAGGCCCCCATCAGGCAGAAGCCGGCGCGCGGCTCAGGCCCGAACTCGGACATCCGCAAGGCATGCCCTGACGCCAGCATCGCGGTCAGCACAGTGTCGCCCTCGAGCGCCCTACGGATCTGCCCGTCAAAAAAGAAATGCACCCCCGCCCGGTCGCGCTCGGCCAGCCGAACGATACGGCCGGTGGTGATCATTCCGCGGCCTCGCGCACGGGGAGAGGACGCGGCAGTTCGGGGAAGCGTTCGCAAACGGCATCGAAAGCCGCCTGAACACCCTCCGACCCGGAGCGTCCCTTCATGCGGCGGAAGATCTCCGTCTTGGCGAAGAACCGCCAATGGATCGGCAAGTCCCTTAGTATGGCGGTGAGCCGGTCATAGGCTGGCGGCGTCCACTGCGCCTCGTAGCCTTCGCGCTCCGGACCGAAATGGAAATGGCCGGTGGCCGGCTCGTGATGCGCGCGCACTTGCCCCGTTGCCTGCTCGTCAACCTCGTCGCCACGGAGGACGACGCCATAGTCGCGTTCGGCCGCACCCGGCGAAAGATAGCCGCGCCGCACATCCTGCGCGACCCGCCAGGGCTCGCGTTCATACGGATCGCCGCGCCCACCGCCTCCGGCGGAGCGGATCTCGAGCACGTCGCCGGGCTGCAGGACCGCAGTGTCGATATTGCCCAGCGGCCGCTCCCGCTCGCTGCCCGGATTGACGACCATGTCCGACAGTCCGGCGGCCTTGCCGCCCAGCACACCCCAGGGACGGAAGAAACTGCGGTCGCGGTTGCGCGCCGTGATCCTGGAGTCTGGGGCAAAGACGCGAAAGGCCATCTCGGTCGCCAGCCCGCCGCGCCAGCGGCCCGCGCCACCACTATCCCTGGCGAGCCCGTATCTCACGAATTCGATTGGGGTCTCGGTCTCGGTGATCTCGATCGGCGTGTTCTTGAGGTAGGCGGCATCCGCGCCAGAGCCGTTGGTGCCGTCGCGATGCGGCATCGCGCCGCCGCCGCCCACGACCGGGTTCACCGCCGCGATGACGGTGCGGCTGGTGCGCTCGTCCGTGGTCATGACGTTGACGATGCAGTTGTTGCCGGCCGGAGCCGCGGGCAGGCGCTCCGGCACGGCTTGCGAGAAGGCGCCGAAGATGACCGACCGCAGCCGGGCGCAGGTGAGCGAGCGCATGCCAACCGCGGCGGGATGCACAGGATTCAGCACCGACCCAGTGGGTGCGATGCAGGTGAACGGCCGGGTGAGGCCTGTGTTGAGCAGGATCTTTGGGTTCAGCGTATAAAGCACATAGTAGACACCCACCAGCAGCATAGTGTGACGCGGATCGCCGCCCGAAGGCACGTTGAGCGAGGAACCGAGTTGCGGATCGGAGCCGGTGAAGTCTAGCACCGCCTCGTCGCCCTTGATCGTCAGCGTCAGCTTCAGCCGGCATGGATTGGCCTCGACCGAATCCTCGTCGGCGTAGTCGGCGAATTCCCAGGTGCCGTCGGGCATGGCGCGCAGCACGTCGCGCGCTTGCGCCTCCGCATGGTCGAGAAGCGCCGAAACACCTTCGATGAAACCGGCCTTGCCAAACTTCCGCACCATCGCCTGGATCTTGCGCTCGCCGGTGTTGAGCGCCCCGACCAGCGCCTTGATGTCGCCGATGTTGAGGTCGGGCTTGCGCACATTGGTGCTCATGATCCGCAGGATCATCTCGTCGAAGACACCTTCCCGCACCAGCTTCATCGGCGGAAAGCGGATGCCTTCCTGATGGATTTCGGTCAGCGCCCGGCTGAGCGACGCCGGCACCGCCCCACCCATGTCGGTGTTGTGGATATGCCCACCGGTCCAGGCGACAATCTCGCCGTCGACGAAGACCGGCTTCCACAGATGCGTGTCGGGCGCGTGCGTGGCGACGTGGCCGGAATAGGGATCGTTGGTGAAGGCAATGTCGCCGGGCCGGTAGTCGCCGACCATCGCAATGGCGCGGTGATAGGAAAGCCCCGGATACCAGGTGGCGCCAAGCTCCATCGGCACGGCGAAGGTCGCTCCCGACCGATCCATCAGCATCACCGTAAAATCCTGCGTCTCCTTGACGAAGGCGGAGTGCGCGGTGCGATGCAGCGTATGGGCCATGTTCTCGGCGGCCGCGCGGGCATGGTTGGCCAGAACCTGGAGGTTTGTACGGTCAAACATGGCGTCACTCCGCGAAGGTCAGCAGAAGGTTGAGATGGCGGTCTACCCGTGCCTGCGCTCCGGCGGGAATGGCTAAGGTAGTGTCTTCCTGAACGACCACGGCAGGCCCGTGGAACATGCTGCCCGGCACGAGGGCCTGGCGGTCGTGGAGGTCGACCGTTTCGACGCGGAGGCCCGTATAGACCGGGAGCCGGCGCGCCGGGATGGCCGCAACGTCCACTTCTTCGGTCTCCGGGAGGGAGAGTTTCGGCCCAGCGCCTATAGCGGACAGCCTGATATCCACAAGCTCGACCTCGCCATCCGGGTCATGGAAATCGTAAAGCCTCTGATGGGTAAGATGGAAGGCCTGCTCGATCGGGGCTACGTCGTCGCCCGTCAGCCATTCCGGCGAAAGGACGACCTCGATCTCATAGCTTTGGCCGAAGTAGCGCATGTCGCAGGAGAGAGTGAGTTCCGCCGCCGCGTCGTGGCCCTGCGCCGCAAGCCAGCCGCGGCCCTCATGCGCGAGCGTCTCGAAGGCCTTGCGAATTGTCGGGAGCGTAGCGCCCGACAGCGGGGTGAAGACCGTGCGGATGAAGTCGCCGCGCAGATCCGCCACCAGGCCGCCCAGCGCCGACACCACGCCGGGGCGGCGGGGCGCCATGACGCGCTTCATCCCGAGTTCACGGGCAAGGAAGGCGCCGAGCATGGGGCCGCCGCCGCCGAAGGGCATCAGCGTGAAATCGCGCAAGTCGACGCCGGCGCGCGAGGCGAGTTTCTCGACCTCGACGAACATTTCCGACACCGCGATGTCGAGGATCGCCTGCGCCGTCTGCTCGATCGGGCGGCCGAGCCGGGCGGCAAGGTCGCCAACCGCGCGATGCGCCAGTTGGGTATCGATCCTGAGCTGGCCGTAGGCCATCTCGCTGTGGCCAAGCCATCCGCACACCACCATGGCGTCCGTCACCGTCGCGCGTTCGCCGCCACGGCCATAGCAGGCTGGTCCAGGCGTCGAGCCGGCCGACTCCGGCCCGACCCGCAGCACCCCTTGCGCGTCGACACTGGCGATCGAGCCGCCGCCGACGCCGATCGAGCTCACTGACACGGACGGGATATGGAGCGGAAATTCGCCGATCAGTTCACCGGTGCCGAACTGCGGCTCGCCATCGATGATGAGCGCGAAGTCGGCCGAGGTCCCGCCAATGTCGAGGGTAAGGACCTTGTCCTCGCCTGCCTGGCGCGCCAGCCACGAGGCGCCGATGACGCCGGAGGCCGTTCCCGACAAAAGCATGTTCACGCAGGCGCGCTTGCCTTCGGCAGCGTTCATCAGCCCGCCGTTCGACTTTGTCAGCATCGGACGGGCCGGCACGCCGCGGTCCTTCAGCCGCTCTTCCAGCGCCGTCAGATAGCCCGAGACGCGCGGATGGACATAGCCATTGAGGATAGCGGTCGAGGTGCGTTCATATTCGCGGATGACAGGCCACACCTCGGCCGAAGAGAAGACGAAGAGGTCTGGCGCGAGACGCGCGATCGTTGCCTTGACGGCGGCCTCCTGCGCGGCATTGCGCCATGAATGGAGGAAGGAGACGATGATCCCCTGCGCCCCATTCGCTTTCGCCGCCGCCACCGCGCTGGCCACCCCCGCCATATCAGGCGCCTGGGATTCGCTCCCATCGGCACGCATGCGAGCCGGGATGCCGAACACCATGTCGCGCGAGATCAGCGGGTCCGGCCGCGAGCAGAACAGCGAATACATGTCCGGCATGCGCAACCGCGCGAGTTCGATCACGTCCTCGAAGCCGGCATTGGTGAACAGCGCCAGCGGCGCGCCCTTGCGCTGGATGATGGTGTTGATGCCGACGGTCGTGCCGTGCACGAAACGCGTCATACGGTTGGGGTCAAAGCCTTCGCGCTCGGCAAGAAGCCTGAGGCCCGTCATCAGCTCGGCGCCCGGATCCTCCGGCGTCGTCAGCACTTTCAGCGAGGCGACGTGCCCGGAATTGGCTTCGAGCGCGCAGAAATCGATGAATGTGCCACCGATATCGACGCCGACCTTCCAGTCGGCTTCGTTCCGCGCCTCGTCCGCCGCGATGGAACCATCCATGATACGTCCCTTCCTGTGTGCCAACCAAAGCTGACACGACAGGATGGCCAGGGTCCAAGACGTATGACGAGGAACGATATAAGTCTTACTTATGCCCCTGTCTTGTCGTCGCCCAGCACAACGGAACAGGCCGCGCGAATCTGGTCGCGCATCATCTCATCGGCACGCGAAAGAGCCCGTGTGCGCGAGGTGAGCAGCGCGATCGGGAATTCCGGGCCATTCGAGAGAGGCCGGACGGCAAGCCCGGCAAACTGGTGCCAGGGCAGCAGCGCATCGACGAGGGCGATCCCCAAACCGGCCTGGACGAAGCCAACCGCCGAAATGGAGACATCGATCTCGAGCGATGGCGAAACCTCCACACCTTGTGCGCGCGCGGCATGGGCCAGTTCGTCGGCGGGGCGGGTGTTTCCACGATAGGATATCAATTCCTCTCCGGCGAGATCGGAGAGCGTCAGCTCGGTTTTCCCGGCCAACGCATGCCCGATGGGCAGCAAGCAGGCGAAGCCGACGCTGCCGAGCACCTCCGCCTCGATGTCGGGAGGCAGGCGGTCGTCCAAGGCCACGCCAAGGCTGGCATCGCCGGCGCGCAGCATGTCGACGATGGCGGCGATCGGCGCCATGTGGGAGCGCAGCAAAATATCGGGATGCCGCGCCCGGAAGCTGGTGAAAGCGCGCGGCAAGATCGCCAGGGCCGGCGGCGGCGAGGCCGCGACCCGGACCAGCCCCGTCCGACCCAGACGCAGGTCAGTGGTCTTGCGGCGCAAGCCCTCCAACCCCGCCGATAGACGCTCGGCATCGGCGAATATCTCGAGCGCCTCCGGGGTTGGCCGCAGCCGGCCCTTGATGCGCTCGAATAACGTGAAGCCGAGTTCGTCCTCGGTGTGGAGCAGGATCTGGCTGAGTGCGGGTTGGGAGATGTTCAGCATCCGCGCCGCGGCAGTCACGGTACCCGCGCGCATGACGGCGATGAACACTTCGAGCTGACGGGCCCGCATTGCCACTCCATAGGTCAAGCTTATGGCTGTTGTCCAAACCCATCTTTGACGCAACGAAGCGGTGCCGACAAGATCGGCGACTTCAGGATCATTCGCTCCGCGCAGGGAACAACCATGGATGTGATCGTGCTGGGCGGTGGATTGATGGGGACGGCTTCGGCCTATTTCCTCGCCAGGCGCGGTGCGCACGTGACGCTGATCGAGCGCAACCGGGTCGGCACCGGAGCGACCGTCGCTTCCTTCGGCAACATCCGGCGCACGGGGCGTCATCTGTCCCAACTTCCGCTGGCCCATCGCTCGCTTGAGCTGTGGCGAGAGGCCGATCAGATGCTGGGCCGTGACGTGGAATTCCGCGCCACCGGTCATATCCGGCTGATCTTTGATGAAGGTAGTCTTGCCGACATGCGGGCTTATGCCGAGGCGGCGCGACCTTGGGGGCTTGAACTGGAGGAACTCGGACAGCGCGAAACCTCCTCCCGGTTTCCCGGCCTCGGCCCTGACGCGATCGCCGCGTCGTTCTCGCCGCATGACGGCAGCGGCAATCCCCGACTGATCGCGCCGGCCTTCGCCGAAGCCGCCCGCAAGCTTGGCGTGGCGATCGTCGAGGATGCTGAAATCGACACGATCAGGCGCTCAGGGTCCGGGTTCGTTGTGGTATGTTCCAAAGGTACATTCGCCGCCGAGTGTCTGCTCAATACCGCCGGGGCCTGGGGCGCGCGCGTCGCCGCGCAGTTCGGCGAAGAGGTTCCGCTCGACGCCTGCGGTCCGCAGATGGGCGTGACCGAGCCGCTGCCGCACCGGATTCTGCCGGTGATCGGCATCTGGACGCGCGACAAGGACCATGGCGCCTATCTGCGTCAGGTCGAGCGGGGCAACATCGTCTTCGGCGGCGCAGCCGAAAGGGTACCGGTGGACCTCGATCCAGGTCATGCGGTCGCCGATCCCAAGCGCCTTCCGCTGCAATTGCGCGCGGTCGCGCGACTGCTGCCGGCAATCGCGCAGGTCGCGGTCATCCGCACCTGGTCCGGCTGCGAGGGTTATGTGCGCGACATGCTGCCGGTCATGGGACGCTCGGCGACGACGCCAGGCCTGTTCCATGCCTTCGGCTTCAGCGGACATGGCTTCCAGCTTGGTCCGGGCGTCGGCGACGCCATGGCCGAACTCATCATGACCGACCGTTGCGAAACACCGCTCGACGATTTCAGGGTTGATCGCTTCGGCCGCGCAGCCTGATCGAGCAACTGACGACATCCGCGCCACGATGGTTCTCTTGGCCGCGAAAGGCGGGAGGTTACATGCGCCTTCGGGCATGACAATCTCAGGCGAAGAGGTGACGCTGTAAGGCGCGAACTTTTCTCAACGACCTTAGCCACCAACCCTGGCACCGGCGGCGTGCACGGCCGAAATCGGAACCGACCTAGTCGTAAACATTGCCGCCGATTGCCGCACGCATCGTTACAGGGTCTTTCGGTCCAACATCAGAGTTCTTTCGCGTCATCCCGTATCGTACCGCAACTCTCGTGCGCACAGGTGACTTTAGCTGGCATTGAATGCCACCTCGCAACAAGAGCGGCCCGTTCCGAACCATTCTGGAATGACCGCATTGGGGGCGTTTCGCATAAGGAAGGCTCGACCTGACCCTCGGGATCCGGGCTTGTCTGACCAGACGACATGCCAATTCAACGGGATTGCTTGATTGCTTGGCCGGCGCTTTTCACCCGGCGACCCCGAGCAGGCAGCAAAGCCCTTGTCTATTTGGTATGCTGGTATAATATGTACCTGACATAGCGTGTCCCCAAGGGTTCCGCTGTGCTCGTGTGGCAAGCCAAGCCGATCGTGTTTTTGGGAGGAAATACCATGAAATTTACAATCGTGGCGGCGCTCGCCAGCGCTGCGATGATGGGCGTTGCTGTGATGCCGGCAATGGCATCTTCGGACGCGCCGGTCATCGCGCTCACTAACGCCTATTACGGCAACACCTGGCGGCATCAGATGGTGGAGGCTTTCGAAGCGTCGGCCAAGGAAGCGAAGGCGGCTGGGCAGATCGCCGATTACATCGTCATGAATGGCGATGGTTCGGTGGCGCAGCAGAACAGCCAGATCGCCGAACTGATCCTCAAGAAGGTCGACGTGCTCGCCGTCGACGCCGCCTCGGAAACCGCGGTCAACGGCATCATCGAGAAAGCCTGCAAGGCCGGCATCATCGTCGTCTCCTTCGATTCTGTCGCGTCTGCGCCCTGCAACTACCAGCTCAATTTCGACTTCAAGGGCTACAAGGCGACCCAGGCGGAAGCTGTGTTCAAGATGCTCGGCGGCAAGGGCAACGTCATCCAGGTGCGCGGCGTCAAGGGCTCGGCCCCGGACAACGACATGTTCAACGCGCAGCAATCGGTGCTGGCGAAATATCCCGACATCAAGGTTGTCGCCACCGTCTATGGCCAGGCAACCGCCTCGGTGGCGCAGGCGGCCATCGCCAATGTCCTGCCCTCGCTGCCGCATGTCGATGCGGTGCTCGGCCAGGGCGGCAGCGACGATGTCGGCATTGCCCAAGCCTTCGTCCAGTATGGCGGCGAGTACAAGGACAAGATGCCGATCATCGAGGGCGGCGGCGGTACCGACTTCGTCAAATGGTGGGCCGACGAGAACGCCAAGAACAGCTACCAGACCGTCTCCATGAACACGACGCCGGGCATTGGCGGCGCTGCTTTCTGGCTCGGCCTGTCCCTGCTCAAAGGCGCCAAGGCGCCCAAGATGATGATCATGCCGGTCGCAACAGTCGATGCCAGCAACCTCAAGGAATACGCCAAGCTGCCAGGCGGCCAGATCATCAGCCCCAGCTATTCGCTCGACTGGGTCAAGCAGAATTTGCTGAGCAAGTAACGCGACAAGCACAAGGGATCGGACCGCCGAAAGCGCCCGATCCCCGACCGTGAAGAACGGAGGACGAATGTCCCACCTTGCCGTTGCCGATCAGAAGGGTGCAGCCGCCATGGCGCCCGCCTTTTCGATCCGGCAGGAAATCGTCTCGCTTTCACAGATCACCAAGAGCTTCGGGCCGACGCTGGCGAACGCCGAGATCGACCTCGCCGTTTCGGCCGGCGAGATCATCGGACTCGTCGGCGGCAACGGCGCCGGCAAATCGACCCTGATGCGCATTCTTTGCGGCACGATGTGGCCGACCCTCGGCTCGATCTCGTTCGCGGGCCAGATGCTCAGCTTCGCCGACTACAACACGATGGAAGCGCAACGGCGCGGCATCCGCATGGTGCATCAGGAACTGTCGCTGTGCGCCAATCTGTCCGTGGCAGAGAACTTCTTTCTGGAGACGCCGCAGGACGCGGCCAGCCGGCCCGGCTGGCGGATGCTTTTCAGAGGCCGCGCACGCTCGGCGCTTGATGCCGTCTTTCCCGGCAACGGCATCGATGTGAATGCGGAAGTCGGCCAGCTGTCCATCGCCGAGCGGCAGATGGTCGAGATCGCGCGTGCCGCCGCCACACCCGGCGTCAGGCTGATCGTTCTCGATGAGCCGACCTCGTCGCTCGATCTCGATCGCTCCAAGCAGTTGCGGGCCTTCATCCGCGAGCGGGCCGAGGCCGGGCTCGCCTTCATCTTCATCAGCCACAAGCTGCAGGAAATCATCGACATCGCCGCGCAGGTTGTCGTGCTGCGCAACGGACGCATCGCCTGGCGCGGCGACGTGGCGGACACCTCGATAAGCAAGCTGGTGCAGCTCATGGGCGGCGACGCAAACTCGATCCACCAGCATGGCGCCACCGTCGCCAGCACCGGAGGCGCATTGGTGGGGCTGTCCGGGGCGCTGACATCCGAACTCGGCCGCGACATCGAGATCGCGCGCGGTGAGATCGTCGGACTGGCGGGGCTCGAGGGCAGCGGCCAGAAGGAGTTGCTGCACGCCATCTTCAAGCCCAATCCGGCGAAGGATGCCGCCGTCACCCGGTCTGGCGAAGCCGGCTTCATTGCAGGCGACCGCCAAAAGGAAGGCGTATTCCCGCTGTGGAGCGTGCTGGGCAACATCTCCATCGGCAGCCTTGCGCGCCGCCCGTCGCTGGGCCTGGTCTCGAACCGGGTCAATCGCGAGGCCGCGGCCGACGCCGCCGGCCGGCTGCGGCTCGACGAAAACCGCTTCGGGTCCAACATTCTGGAGCTGAGCGGCGGCAACCAGCAAAAGGCGCTGGTTGCCCGTGCGCTGGTCGCCGATACGCCGATCATCCTGCTCGACGATCCGACGCGCGGCGTCGACATCGCCACCAAGCAGGATTTCTACCGGCTCTGCAACGACATCGCACGCAGCGGGCGGACACTCGTCTGGCATACGACCGAGGACGCCGAATTGCTGGCTTGCGACCGCGTGCTGGTCTTTGCCGGCGGCCGGATCGTCAAGGAACTGACCGGCGAGGCGATCACCGAAGCGGCGATCGTCGGGGCGTCTTTCGTCCAGCCGACGGACAAGCGCATCGACGCCGCGCACGGCAAGGCCGGCGCGGCCGGGCTTGTCCGCGGGCTGGTGAACGCAGCCCCCTTCATCGGCCTCGCCGCCGTGCTGGCGGTGATGGTCTCGGCCAATCCGGCGGTCGCCTCGATCTTCGGCCTCGACCTGCTCTTGATGCCGGCGCTGTCACTGGTGCTGGTAACGGCGGCGCAGATGTTCATCGTCGGCGGCAGCGAAATCGATCTCGGCGTCGGCGCGTTCGCCGGGCTGATCAGCGTGCTCAGCGCCACGCTGCTCTACGATCAGCCATGGCTCGGCGCGCTAGCGCTTTTTGTGGCAGTGGCCGCCTATGCTGGTCTCGGCGGGCTAATCCAGGCACGAAAGATCCCGGCGATCGTCGTCACGCTCGGCGCCTCCTTCATCTGGGTGGGGCTGGGCTATGCGCTGCAGCCGACGCCAGGCGGCGCCAGCCCTGAATGGCTTACGGCGCTATTCGGCTGGTCGCTCGACTTCTTGCCGACATCTATCATCCTCATCGCGGCGGTCGCCCTGGTGGTCTTGACGATCGACCGGTTGCCACTCGGCGTGGTGCTGCGCGGCTTCGGCAACAATCCGACGGCAATGGTCCGCTCGGGCTGGTCGCCAACACGCTACGCGCTGGTGCGCTATCTCATCGGCGGGCTGTTCGCCGCGGCCGCCGGCCTGTCACTGACGGCGATCAACACGGCGAGCGACATCAACTCGGGCAATTCGTTCACGCTGCTCAGCGTCGCCGCCGTGGTGATGGGCGGCTGCTCGCTGCTTGGCGGTATCGTCTCGCCGGTCGGCGCCATCGCCGGCGCGGTGACGCTGTCGCTGATCGGCGCACTGCTCGGCACGCTCAATGTCAGCAGCGACTTCAACGCCGCGACGCAAGGGCTGATCCTGATCGCGCTCCTGACGTTGCGCGGCCTGACCGCGGACCGCGAGAGCGAACAATGAACGCGTTGTCCGCCTTCACTCTTTGGGCCCAGAAAAACCGCTGGGTCTGGGCAGCGATCGGCGTGCTCCTGCTCTGGCTCGTGCTCTCTGTGGTCACCAACCGGTTCAGCCTGTCCAGCCTGTCAGGCATCGTGCTGTCGGCCTCGTTCCTGACCGTCGTCGGCATCGGTCAGATGTTCGTCGTCACCACAGGGCGCGGCAACATCGATCTTTCCGTCGCCTCGGTGATCACGCTCAGCGCCTTCGTCGCGCTGCTCACCATCAAGGGCCAGGATGCCAATCTTGCCATTGGCGTCACGGCTGCCGTCCTGCTCGGTCTCGCGGTCGGGCTGCTCAATTCGCTGCTTGTCGTCGGCCTCGGCATTCCGGCGATTATCGCGACGCTCGCCACCGGCTATGTGCTGGCGACCGCGACGCTGCTGTCGAACAAGGCAATCCCCGGCTTTGCCGTCAGCCCGGCGCTCAAGGATCTGGCGACGGGCCGCATCTCGGGCGTTCCGATCATGGCCATCATCGCCATCCTCGGCGTAGCGGCGGCTTCCTTTGTGCTGCGCTGCACCGTGTTCGGGCAGCTCCTGTCGGCGGTCGGCCAGAACCGCGCGGCCGCCCGGCTCGCCGCCATCAGGAATGGCCGGGTGATCGCGGCGGCCTTCATCATCTCGTCGGTGCTGGCCTCGCTCGATGGCCTGCTGCTCGGCGCCTATATCGGCGGCGCCTTCCTCGAAATGGGCCAGCCCTATCTGTTGCAGTCGATCGCCGCCGTGGTGCTCGGCGGCACGCTGATCTTCGGCGGCTCGGCGACCGCGCTCGGCACCCTGTTCGCCAGCATCCTGCTCATCCTGATCGTGACGACCATGCAGATTATCGGGCTGCCGCCCGGCGCCCAGGACATCGTCCAGGGCATCGTCGTCATCTTTGTCCTGGCGCTTGCCGGTCGACAGGTATTGGCGCGGCGCACCACTGCCGAGCCCGCAGATGGAGCGACGCCGCAGGCAGAGGCGGCCGCGTCGTTGCCGGAGTGACCAGCCAGGCCGACAATTCCACTTGCCAAATTATGGTAGAGTGATCATACCAGTATATAAGATGACGATCGCTGATGATCGCCCCAGGGTTCAAGGAGCAAAGCCAGATGACAACGATTGCGCTTTTTGGTGCGGGCGGGAAAATGGGCTACCGCCTGTCGACCAATTTTCGCGGATCGGACTACACGATCCGCCATGTCGAGATCAGCGAGGCCGGCAAGGAGCGGCTGAAAACCGGTCTGGGCGTCGATGCGGTCGGCGTCGATGAGGCGCTCAATGGTGCTGAGGTCGTGATCCTGGCGGTGCCGGACACACATATCGGCAAGGTCGCCGCCAGCATCGAAAGCAAGCTGGCCCCTGGCACGATGGTGATCGTGCTCGATGCTGCGGCGCCCTTTGCTGGGCATCTGCCCGATCGTCCCGACCTTACCTATTTTGTGACCCATCCCTGCCATCCGCCGATCTTCAACGACGAGACCGAGATGACCGCCAAGAAGGACTTCTTCGGAGGCGTCGCGGCCAAGCAGCATTTCGTCAGCGCGCTGATGCAAGGGCCGGAGGAAGACTACGCCAAGGGCGAGAGGATCGCCCAGATCATCTGGGCACCGGTGATGCGCTCGCACCGCGTCACGGTCGAGCACATGGCCCTGCTCGAGCCAGGCCTTTCGGAAACGGTGTGCGCCTCGCTGCTCGTCGTCATGAAGGAGGCCCTCGACGAGGTCGTGGCGCGCGGCGTCGACCGGCAGGCCGCGCTCGATTTCCTGCTCGGCCACATGAATGTGCTCGGCGCCGTCATCTTCGGCGAGACCAAGGGTGTGTTCTCGGATGCCTGCAACAAGGCCATCGAGTTCGGCAAGCCGGTGCTGATGCGCGACGACTGGAAGCGCGTCTTCGAACCGGAAGAAATCGCCGCCAGCATCCAGCGGATCACGTGAAACGCGCCTTCCCTTCTCCCCTTGCGGGAGACGGACGAAACATCGATCACTCATATACAGATCATCTGAAATAGTGGTTGACTCATCATACCAGTTGGCTAAGCTGGCCGCGAACTCGGATCAAACAAGGTTTGCTGGGAAACCTGGACGAGTGGAGGACGGCGGGGAGCAACGATCCGTTCAGGAGGAGCAGGCACGCGGCTCTTGAACCCGGCGCCATCCGCAGCCTGACCAATTCAATGCATCAGCCTTGCTCGATCAAGGCACGAGCTTTCAAAGGGAGGACTTCATGAAACTTACTCGCAGAATGACGCTTGCGGCTTTCGCCGGCGTGTTGGCACTTGGCACGGCGGCACCGGCCTTCGCGGCCGACCTCATCGCCATCATTACCCCCTCGCACGACAATCCGTTCTTCAAGGCGGAGGCCGTCGGCGCCGAGGCAAAGGCCAAGGAGCTCGGCTACGAAGCGCTGGTGCTGGTGCATGACGACGACGCCAACAAGCAGTCCGAACTCATCGACACGGCGATCGGCCGTGGCGCCAAGGCGATCATCCTCGACAATGCCGGCGCCGACGCCACCGTCGCCGCGGTGCAGAAGGCCAAGGACGCCGGCATCCCCTCCTTCCTGATCGACCGCGAGATCAACGCCACGGGCGTCGCCGTGGCGCAAATCGTCTCCAACAATTACCAGGGCGCCCAGCTCGGCGCGCAGGAGTTCGTCAAGCTGATGGGCGAGAAGGGTAACTTCGTCGAACTGGTCGGCAAGGAATCCGACACCAATGCCGGCATCCGCTCCAAGGGCTATCACGACGTCATCAACGACTATCCAGACCTGAAGATGGTTGCGCAGCAATCGGCCAATTGGAGCCAGACCGAGGCCTATGCCAAGATGGAATCGATCCTGCAGGCCAATCCCGACATCAAGGGCGTGATCTCCGGCAACGACACGATGGCGATGGGTGCCTATGCGGCGCTCGCCGCGGCGAACCGCAAGGACGTCATTGTCGTCGGCTTCGATGGCTCCAACGACGTGCGCGACTCCATCACATCAGGCGGCATCAAGGCCACGGTGCTGCAGCCGGCCTTCGCCCAGGCGCAGATGGCAGTTGAACAGGCCAACGACTTCATCAAGAACAAGAAGTCGCCCGAGAAGGAAAAGCAGTTGATGGACTGCGTGCTTGTCAATGGTGACAACGCCGCCAAACTGGAAACCTTCGCGCTGAAGAACTGAACCTGTGCAACGCAAACAGCGGGGGGCGAACTCAGGGTTCGTCCCTCGCCTTCATTTCACCGGGATGCTTTGACCGCAATGTTGAACAAGCCGATCTGGCCGATTAAGTCGACTTGGCCGATCCTTGCGCTGGCCGCCGGCATCGGCCTCAGCGCCTGCAAGATCCTGCCGACGCCATCAGCGCAAGGCAGTGCAGGCGACGCGTCAGGCTTCAACCCGGACAAGATGGTCGAGGAGATCTGGGCCTCCAAGGTCATCCCGTATCTGCAGCAAAAGGCCGGGCCGTTTGCCGAGGTCCATGCTCTGGCGAAGACCGATCCGGCGGCGGCCGGCGCCAAATACGGCAATCCCAAGAAGCAGGCGAATTCGCCATGGACTTTCGCGGTCCGCGTCGAAGGCAAGATCATCGCCGCCAACACACAGTCGCGCGCGGGCACGATGGATATCGACGTCGACGGCGACGGCAAGGCGGATGCGCGCGTGCAGATCGGGCCGGCGGTGCGCGGCACGGCGCTGCGCGACAGCCTGGATTTCGTCCAGTTCAACGATTTCACCAACCAGATCGACTTTGCCCAGTTCGGCAAGGCGTTCAATGCCTATGCCGACAAGACCGTGCTGTCCAAGCTGCCGCGCGAGGCGCTGGAGGGCCGCACCGCCAAGGTGCTTGGCGCCTACACGATCGAAGGCGGCCAGGATCTGCCATTGGTGACCCCGGCGGAGGCTGAGATCGGGCCTAAGCCATGACCACGGCGCCCAGTTACGACGTCATCCTGAAGCTGGAAGACGTCTCGAAAGTCTATGCCGGCACCGTGGCGGTCAAGCAGGCCAATTTCGAGGTGCGCAAGGGCGCGGTCAATGTGCTCGTCGGCGAAAACGGCGCCGGCAAATCGACGCTGATGAAGATCATCGCCGGGGTCGAGCAGCCGACGGCCGGCCGCATTCTGCTCGACGGCAACGAGGTCTCCTTCTCATCCTCCGGTGACGCGGTGAACCGCGGCATCGGCATGGTGTTCCAGGAGTTGAACCTGTTCGGCAACATGACGGTCGCCGAGAACATTTTCGCCACGCGCGAGATCACCAACCGGTTTCGCAAGATTGACCGCAAGGCGCAGGAGCGGCGGGCTGGCGAATTTCTCGATCGGCTCGAAGCCGGTATCCGGCCGGACATGCTGGTCGAGGATCTGCGTATCGGCCAGCAGCAGTTGGTCGAGATCGCCAAGGCTGTCTCGCTCGACGCGCGCATCCTGATCATGGACGAGCCGACCTCGGCGCTGAGCGCGGCGGAAGTCGAGATCCTGTTCAAGGTGATCGCCGACCTCAAGGCGCACGGCGTGGCGATCGTCTACATCTCGCACCGGTTGGAGGAGCTCATCCGCATCGGCGACTACATCACCGTTTTGCGCGACGGCCGCATCACCGGCCAGGAGGAGATGAGAGACGTCGACACGCAGTGGATCGTGCGGCAGATGATCGGCTCGGACGCCAAGGATTTCGCCAAGGCCGACGGCCATGTTCCCGGCGAGGAGGTGTTCCGCGCCGAAGACATCTGCCTGCCGCGTGTCACCGGCGGACTGGCGGTCGACCACGTCTCACTGTCGCTGCGCGCCGGCGAGATCCTGGGCATCTACGGACTGATGGGCGCCGGACGCAGTGAGTTGTTCGACTGCATCATGGGCCGCCACGGCCATGCCAGCGGCAAGATCTTCATCGACGGAAAACAGATCAGGGAACGCGACACGACGCGGCGCATACGGCGCGGGCTGGCGCTGATCCCGGAAGACCGCCAACGCGAAGGCCTGGTGTCGATCCTCTCGGTCGCCAGCAATCTGACGCTGGCCAGCCTGTCGCGCTTCGTGCGCCTGTTCCACATAAGAGGCGGCGCCGAGCGGCAGGCTGTCTCGCAGATGGTGCGGGAGCTCTCGATCAAGGTCGCAGACCCGGCACAGGAAGTCTCTTCGCTTTCCGGCGGCAACCAGCAGAAGGTGGTGATCGGCAAGGCGCTGCTCACCGGACCGAAGGTGCTTTTGATGGACGAGCCGAGCCGCGGCATCGATGTCGGCGCCAAGGCCGACGTCTTCCGCACCATGCGCAAGCTGTCGCGCGATGGGCTGGGCATCCTCTTCGCCACTTCCGATCTCGACGAGGTGATGGCGCTGTCCGACCGGATCGCGGTGATGAGCAATGGCAGACTGACCGGCATGTTCGACCGCGCCGAGGCGAGCGAGGCCGCGATCGTCGCCGCATCGGCGTTCGGCCATGGCCCCGCCCCGCACATCTTGCCCCAGAATTTGGAGAGCAACACTGATGACTGACATTCCGGCCAGGGCAGCCCCCTCTTCGGTCTCCAGCGGCTCAGCGCTGCTGACGCTGATGAAGCTCAGGACCTTCATTGCGCTGATCGCCGTGCTGGTGTTCTTCTCCATCGCGGCGCCGAATTTCCTGTCGGCCGCCAATCTGATCCTGATGGCCAAGCATGTGGCGCTCAATGCCTTCCTCGCCATGGGCATGACCTTTGTCATCATCACCGGCGGCATCGACCTTTCGGTCGGCTCGATCGTCGGCCTGTGCGGCATGGTGGCCGGCTATCTCGTGCTCAACGGCATCGATCTGCAGATCGGCTACACCATCTATTTCAACGTGGTCGAGATCGCCTTGATCACCCTGGCGGTCGGCATAGCGATCGGCGCCGTCAACGGACTGCTGATCACCAGGCTCAACGTCGCGCCCTTCATCGCCACGCTCGGCGTGCTTTATGTAGCGCGCGGCCTGGCGCTGCTGTCGTCCGACGGCCGCACTTTCCCCAATCTGGTCGGCAAACCGGAACTTGGCACCACCGGCTTCGGCTTCCTCGGCGCCGGCCGGCTCATCGGCCTGCCGGTGTCGATCTGGATCCTGATCGTGGTAGCGCTGGGCGCGGCCTATCTCGCCCGGTACACGCCGCTCGGCCGCCACATCTTCGCCGTCGGCGGCAACGAGCGCGCGGCGCGCATTTCGGGCGTACGCGTCAACATGGTCAAGATGTTCGTCTACATGTTCTCCGGCTTCTGCGCGGCGATCGTCGGCCTGATCATCTCGTCGGAGCTGATGGCCTCGCATCCGGCGACCGGCGAAAGCTTCGAGTTGAACGCCATCGCCGCGGCGGTGCTTGGCGGCACCTCGATGTCGGGCGGCCGCGGCACGATCGGCGGCACCATCGTCGGCGCCTTCGTCATCGGCATCCTGTCGGACGGGCTGGTGATGATGGGCGTAAGCTCCTTCTGGCAGATGGTGATCAAGGGTCTGGTCATCATCGTCGCCGTCGTCGTCGACCAGGCGCAGCGCCGGCTTCAGCAGCGTGTCACCCTGATGCAGATGGCAAAGGCGGGTTGATCATGGCGACTTTGAGTGGAGCGCTGATCGGTTGCGGCTTCTTCGCCGTCAATCAGATGCATGCCTGGCGCGACATCGACGGCGCCTCGATCGTCGCCATCTGCGACCGCGACCCGGAGCGGCTCAGGATCGTCGGCGACCAGTTCGGCGTGGCGAAGCGCTACACCGATGCAGCGGCGCTGTTTTCGGCCGAGACGCTCGACTTCGTCGACATCGCCACCACCGTCGGCAGTCATCGGCCGCTGGTCGAGATGGCGGCCGCCCACCGCGTCCCGGTGATCTGCCAGAAACCGTTCGCGCCGACGCTCGCCGACGCCAAGGCGATGGTCGCGGCCTGCGCCAAGGCCGGCGTGCCGCTGATGGTGCATGAGAACTTCCGCTGGCAGTCACCGATCCAGGCGGTGCGCGCGGTGCTCGACAGCGGTGAGATCGGCACGCCCTTCTTCGGGCGCATCTCCTTCCGCTCCGCCTATGACGTGTTTTCCGGTCAGCCTTATCTGGCGACGGGAAAGCGCTTCATCATCGAGGATCTCGGCATCCACATCCTCGACATTGCGCGTTTTCTCCTCGGCGATGTGTCGAGCCTCACTGCCCGTACCGCGCGCATCAACCCGGCCATCGCCGGCGAGGATGTCGCCACCATGCTGATGGATCACGAGAGCGGCGCCATTTCAGTGGTCGATTGCAGCTATGCCACCCGACTTGCGGCGGAGCCGTTTCCCGAAACGCTGATCGAGATCGACGGAAGCGACGGCACGCTCCGGCTGGCGCAGGGCTACCAGCTCACCGTCACCGGCAAGAGCGGTACGATGGTCAGGGATATTTCGCCGACGCTGCTGCCCTGGGCCTCGCGGCCATGGCACAACATCCAGGAAAGCGTGCTGGCGATCCAGCGGCACTGGGTCGACTGCCTTGCATCAGGCAAGGAGCCGGCGACCGCGGGCGCCGATAACCTCAAGACATTCGCGCTGGTCGAGGCCGCCTATGCCGGCGCCGCGAGCCGGGAACCGGTGCGCATCGACGACCTGCTGAAATGACCTGGGATCGCTTCCTCCTTTGCGGCACGAGCGCGGCGGAGACCGAACCGGTCCGGTTGACCGCCGGTCCGCTCAACGCCGATTTCGTCAACGGCAATCTGCGCATGATCCGCCACGGCGGCACGGAGGTGCTGCGCGCCATCGCCTATGTCGTGCGCGACCGCGACTGGGGCACCTATGAGCCAGCGCTGACGGACTTGACCATCGACCAGGGTGCCGATGCTTTCTCCGTCAGCTACGCGGCAAGCTGCACCGGGCCTGGCGGAAGCCGGCTCGCCTTCCGCGCCACCATCAAAGGCTCTTCTGATGGGCAGCTGGTCTTCGACGTCAGCGCCCTGCCCGACAGCGACTTCGAGACCAACCGCTGCGGCTTCTGCATCCTGCATCCGATCGCCGGCCTCGCCGGCAGCCCCGTGACGGTCGAGCACACGGATGGCAGCGTTGTGGCGACGAAACTGCCTGACCTGATCGACCCGTGGCAGCCTTTCAAGGATTTGCGCGCCATCACGCATGAAGTGCGGCCCGGCGTCACCGCGCAATGCCGCATGGAAGGCGACGTCTTCGAAATGGAGGACCAGCGCAACTGGTCCGATGCGTCCTACAAGACCTATGTGCGGCCGCTGGCGCTGCCGTGGCCCTATGTGCTGCCGGCCGGCGAGACCAACCGCCAGACGATCAGCCTGCGCATTGCCAGTGACGACAACACACCGGCCACCATCGAGGCATCCGGTCCGATCCGTGTGACGCTCGGCGACCCCGGTCCGGCGCTGCCGGATGTCGGCATGATCATCCACCCCGGCGATGTCGAGACGGCGTTGGCGAACCTCGCCACCCTGTCCGTGCTCGGCCCGCAACAATTGCTGTTTCACTACGATCCGACGCGCGGCCATGGGCTCGATACCTTGCGCTCCTTCGCCCGGGTCGCCGCTGCCTATCCCGCCCTTACAACGCTCGAATGCGTGGTCGCCTGCAGCGGCGATCTCGATGCTGAACTCGCAGAGGTCGCCGACACGGTGCGCCGGGCAAATCTGCGGCTCGACGCCATCGCGGTTTCGCCCTCTGTCGATCGGCAATCGACGCCGCCGGGCAGTGCCTGGCCGCCCTGCCCGCCGCTGGAAGATGTCTACGCCGCAGCGCGCCGCGCCTTCCCGGATATCCGTCTTGGCGGCGGTATGTTCAGCTATTTCACTGAGCTGAACCGCAAGCGCGTTCCGGCCGGGCTGCTCGATTTCGTGACCCATTGCACCTGCCCGATCGTACACGCCGCCGACGATCTCAGCGTCATGCAGTCGCTCGAGGCGTTGCCGTTCATTACCCGCTCGGTGCGGGCGATCTTCGGCGACAAGCCCTACCGGATCGGGCCGTCGACCATTGCCATGCGGCAGAACCCTTATGGCGGCGCCACCAAGGACAACCCGCAGGGACAACGCATCGCCATGGCGAACCGCGATCCGCGCCAGAATGGCCAGTTCGCCGCCGCCTGGACCATCGGCTATGCTGCGCGTGTCGCGCCGGTCGGTCTGGAGATGCTGACGCTGTCCGCCTTCACCGGGCCATTCGGCGTGCTGGCGGCATCCGGGGAACCCGTTGCGGAAAGGTCACCCCGGCCGATCTTCCAGGCCATCAAGGGGCTTTGCGAACTGGCCGGCCTTAAACACGTCGCGGCCAAAACGAGCGACGAGACCCGGGTACTGGCGCTGGCCGGGCGCTCATCCTCGGGCAAGACGGTCGTGTGGCTGACGAACCTGACGGCAAGCGACGTGGCGGTCGACCTTTCGGAGTTTGGCCGCGACCGTATTGTGATGACACCCTACGCGATCGCGCGGATCGGCTGAATCAGATTACTTTTCAGAATTCATCACATAGAGGGCGCGCGAGCGCTCCAGATGCTTGATCATCGCCTTCTCGGCGCCATCGGTATCTTTCTTCTCGATGCGTCCGATGATCTCTTCGTGCTCGGTCAGCGTGAACTGTTCCTTGCCGGTCCAGATCAGCATTTCGGTGTGATACTCCTTCAGCCAGCCCAGCATCGCCTCGCTGACAGCGACATAGATCGGGTTGCCGGAGATCGCAGCGATCTGCGTATGAAACTTCATGTCGGCCGATATAAAAGCTTCGGAGTCGCCGCTGAAGCCGCGCTGTTCGGCAAGGGTTGCGCGCAGCAGCTTAATATTCTCGGCGGTGGCCTTTTCGGCGGCTTCCCTGACCATGCCACGCTCGAAGAAGATGCGCGCGGTCTTGAGATGCTCCAGCGTGTCCTTCGATGACGACAGGATGATCTTGGCCGCGCTATCGACCTGTTTGATTATCGACTTGGCGGTCAGTTGCAGCACCTTGGCGCGCTCGCCATGCGAGATCGCCACGAGGCCCATATTGCTCAGCGCCTGCATCGCCTCGCGGATCGCCGGACGGCCGACCTCGAAACGCTCCATCAATTCACGCTCCGACGGCATATCGTCGCCCGGCATCAATTCGCCGCTGGTAATCAGGCGCTTCAGCCGCAAGAAGACCTCGTCGGAAAGCTTGCGCCGGACAATCGGTTCCGAACGGTTCATCGTCGCGAATCACTCCCTTGACCCGGCCCTATCTAACACTGCCGCCACAATTCGCGGAAATGCCGGCTGTCGACCTCGCAAACCTTCCAGCCGGATATGTCTTGCAATACTTATGTACTCATTATACCAGATTTCGAACACCGGTGAACCTTTTTCGAACGCCTGGGCTTGAGACAGCAGACTATGATCACCCTCACCTATCGCATCGAAACGTCCGAAAGCATCGAGGCCTTGGCAGCCAAGATCGCCAGCGACCAGTCGACTGGCACCTTCGTAGCGCTGCCCGGCGAGACCGAGGAACTGAAGGCCCGGGTGGCGGCGCGTGTCCTGGCGATCCGGCATCTACCCGAAGCCTTGCAGCCCTCCATTCCGGAAGCCGGCAATGGACCGTTTAAGCGCGCCGATGTCGACATCGGCTTTCCCTTCGACGCTATCGGCACGGACCTGTCAGCGCTAATGACCATCGCCATCGGCGGCACCTATTCGATCAAAGGCCTGTCGGGCATCCGCATTGTCGACATGAAGCTGCCTGATGACTATCGCGGCGCCCATCCCGGCCCACAGTTCGGCGTTGCCGGCAGCCGCAAGCTGACCGGCGTCGAGGGACGCCCGATCATCGGCACCATCGTCAAGCCGGCGCTGGGCTTGCGGCCGCATGAGACGGCCGCGATGGTGGGTGAACTGATTGCAGCCGGCGTCGATTTCATCAAGGACGACGAGAAGTTGATGAGCCCGACCTATTCGCCGCTGGCCGAGCGGGTGAAGGAGATCATGCCGCTCATCCTCGATTACGAGCAGAAGACCGGCAAAAAGGTGATGTACGCCTTCGGTATCTCGCATGCCGATCCCGACGTGATGATGCGCAACCATGATCTGGTGCTCGAGGCCGGCGGCAATTGCGCCGTGGTCAACATCAACTCCATCGGCTTCGGCGGCATGGCCTACTTGAGAAAGCGCTCCAGCCTGGTGCTGCACGCCCACCGCAACGGCTGGGACATCCTCACCCGCCATCCGGGGCTCGGCATGGATTTCAAGGTGTGGCAGCAGTTCTGGCGGCTGCTTGGCGTCGACCAGTTCCAGATCAACGGCATCACCTCGAAATACTGGGAGCCGGACGACTCCTTCATCCGCTCCTTCGAGGCAGTGACGACGCCGATCTTTTCGCCTGACGATTGCGCGCTGCCGGTCGCAGGTTCCGGCCAGTGGGGCGGACAGGCGCCCGAGACCTACCAACGAACCGGCCGCACGGTCGATCTGCTCTATCTCTGCGGCGGCGGCATCGTCAGCCATCCGGACGGGCCAGGCGCCGGCGTGCGCGCCGTCCAGCAAGCCTGGCAAGCGGCAGTCGACGGCATCCCGCTGGCGAAATTCGCCCTGAAGCATCCCGAGCTGGCACGGTCGATCGAAAAGTTCGGCGACGGCAAGGCGGCCTGACGTCATGCAGCACCTCCTGCTCAGCTACTATGGCGACGACCTCACCGGCTCGACCGACGTCATGGAAGCGCTCGAGCTCGGCGGCGTGCCGACCGTGCTGTTCATGCGTCAACCCGACCAGCAGCTGCTAGGGCGGTTTTCGCATTGCCGTGCCATGGGGCTGGCCGGTACGAGCCGCAGCGAGACGCCGCAATGGATGGACGAAAATCTGGCGCCGGCCTTCGAATGGCTAAGCCGGCTGCAAGCGACGGTTTGCCATTACAAGATCTGCTCGACCTTCGATTCCAGCCCGGCGATCGGCAGCATTGGCCGCGCCATCGAGATCGGCCGGCGTGTCTTCAACCAGAAGAGCGTGCCGTTGGTTGTCGGGGCTCCCCAGCTCAAGCGATACACGGCGTTCGGCAACCTCTTCGCGGCATTTCGCGGTAGCTATTTCCGCATCGATCGCCACCCGGTCATGAGCCGGCATCCGGTGACGCCGATGAAGGAGGCTGATCTCCTCATCCACCTCCATCGGCAGACCGATCTCGGTTCCGGCCTTGTCGACCTGACGGCGTTGCAGGCGGATGATCTTTCGCAGACGGTCGACCAGGCTCTTCAGGACAAGGAAATCGTCCTGTTCGACGTCGAAAGCCGCCAGACGCAGGCACGCGTCGGCGAGCAGATCTGGCGGATTTGCGAACAAGGCTATGGTTTCGTCGTCGGATCCTCGGGCGTCGAATATGCGCTGCTCGCCGAATGGGCCGGCAAGGGCATCGCCGCGGGGCACGCGTCCTTCGCGCCACCCGGTCCGGTGGACCGGCTCGCCGTGGTCTCGGGCAGTGTGTCGCCAACCACAGAGAAGCAGATCCGCTTCGCGCTCGCCCATGGGTTCGACGGCATCCAGATCGATGCCATGCAGTTGGTCTCGGACAGCGCCGGCGGAGCGATCGAACGTGCCGTAGCGAGCGGCCTGGCGAGTCTCACGGCAGGGCGCAGCGTCATCCTCTACACCGCCCTTGGTCCCCAGGCCGATCGCAGTGCCGAGATCGACCATATTGAAGGTGCGCGAAACCGGCTCGGCCGGGCGCTGGGCGACATTCTGCGCCAGCTGGTCGTCGAGCAGAAACTCAGGCGCGCGGTCGTCGCCGGCGGAGACACCTCCAGCCATGCGCTGGGACAGTTGTCCATCGACGCACTGACCGTGCGCATGCCATTGCCGCAATCACCGGGTTCGCCGCTCTGCCTTGCCCATGGCGGCGGCGAGGTCGACGGCCTCGAAATCGCGCTGAAGGGCGGCCAGGTCGGATCCGATCGCTATTTTAGCGCAATTCGCGACGGCCTCGGAGATTGACGGGATTGCCTAGCGGCAAATAGCGTCACGGCGGCTCGCGGCGTTCCGGGGCAAAAGACGGGAAAGCGCCGTGGTCAGCACCGCGATGTCGAGCGCCGCCGTTGATCACTAGCCCGGCAACACTGGCGGCATCGACCGCACTGTCAGCACTTCACCCCAGAAGCCCGCGACGCCCCCCTGTCGCTACGACGAGCACGCCGCCGCGTCGCTGGCAGAACCACCCCTCGAACATCCCGGACGGCCTATCGCCAAACATCATCAGATACGGCTTCCCGACGCCGGATCGAAGAAATGCACGGCCGACTTTCGTACGGAAAGCATGACGGTCTCATCCGGCTTCAAAGTGACGCGTTCGCGCAGCACGCAGACGAGTTCATGGCCCGCCATTTCGACCGAAAGATGCGTCTCGGCGCCCGTCGGCTCGACGACGATCACCTTCGCCGCGGCGCCGGTTTCGCTGTCGATATGAATGTCCTCCGGACGCACGCCCAGCACTAGGCGCCGTCCGGAGGCGCCGGGGGGAATGGCTGACAGCGGGATGATTGATCCGTCGTCCAGTTCGAGGCCGGGATGCGGGTCGTCGCGCACCGTTCCTTCGATGAAATTCATCGCCGGCGATCCAAGGAAGCCGGCGACGAACATGTTGACCGGGCGGTCATAGAGTTGGAGCGGGCTTCCAACCTGCTCGATCCTGCCGCCGTTGAGCACCACGATCTTGTCGGCCATCGTCATGGCCTCGATCTGGTCGTGGGTGACATAGACGATGGTCGATTTGAGCCGCTGGTGCAGCGCCTTGATCTCGGTGCGCATCTGCACGCGCAGCTTGGCGTCGAGGTTGGACAGCGGTTCGTCGAACAGGAACACCTTGGGATCGCGCACGATGGCGCGGCCCATGGCGACGCGTTGGCGCTGGCCGCCGGATAACTGGCGCGGATAACGCGCGAGCAGCGGCTGCAGCCCCAGGATCGATGCCGCCGTATCTACCTTTTCCTTGATCTCGGCTTTCCTGGCGCCAGCGAGTTCGAGGGCGAAACCCATATTCTGCGCAACGGTCATCTGCGGATAGAGCGCATAGTTCTGGAACACCATGGCGATGTCCCGTTCCTTTGGCTGGAGATGGTTGACCACCCGGTCGCCGATCGAAATCTCTCCGCCCGAGATCGTTTCGAGCCCGGCGATCATGCGCAGCAGCGTCGATTTTCCACAGCCCGAAGGGCCGACCAGAATGACAAATTCACCGTCCTCGATGTCGACGCTGACCCCATGGATCACGGGGGTCGCACCATAGGACTTCTTCACGTCGACAATCTGGACAGAAGACATCTTGTAACCCCGTTTACTAGCGCCGTGGCCTGACGCGGATGGCTTGGTAGGGCTTGCCGGGTAACTCGACCCCGAAAGCAGCGTCCGCCTTGCCCCCGCGCACGACCGAGCCATGACGTGTTGGATGCGGAATTGGCGCCGCCACTTTCGTGGCGGGCGTCACGGTCATCTTCCAGGCATCGATCACATCGACGTCGTAGTCGCCATCTTCGAGCGGTAGGCCGGTAGACCAGATGACCGGCTGATGCTCGCCGAGATAGATGTAGCGAAGATCGCCCTCGCTGGCGCCGGAGACCCGGCTCCACGGCCAGGCACTGTTGTGGCCCATCGGCTCCAACCCATTGCTGACGTCCTCTTCGATGAGGTCGCGCAGGAAGCCGATCCGCTTCCACGCCTCGCCGTGAAGCCGGCCGCCCTTGGCCCACCAGATCAGATCCTGGGGGTGCATGTAGGTTTCGCCATGCCCGGCATAGCCGCCGCGCATGACGGTGAGCCAGAAGCGGTGCACCAGTTCTTCGGCACTAATGTTGCCCCATGGGAAGACGATGTTGCCTTCATATTCAGGTTCGTCGTTTACGACCGGCTTGCCGTAGGCGTCGCGCCATTCGGGCGTGCGTTTCACATCCCAGTTCTGGATGCAGACATGGCTGACCCACGGTTTGCGGTGGTCGAAATTCATCGACTGCTCGCCATTGTGGATCGATTTCAGATGTTGGTAGGGGTCGTTTTCCTCGAGGATATGGAAGTAGCGGTCCCACTGCGCCATCGGCTTGGTGTCAAGCAGGAAGTCGTACTCGTTGGCCAGCGACCACCAGACGTTGCGGTACGCGGCAAGCCGTGCTGCGAGGTAGGCGACATAACGGAAATCCTGGGCCGCGCTCATGTTGGCGTAGCCCCAACGGTCATAGGGATGGAAGATGATGATGTCGGCCTCGATGCCGAGATCGCGCAACGCGCCGACCTGCGCCTCGAAATGGCGGAACGCCAGAGGGTTCGGCCGGTCGAAATCTTCCTTGCCGTCCGGCCCGGCCTCGAAGATCGCGTGCAGCGCCGCATTGACGTTGAAGGGATAGTCTTTCGGGAAGACACCCATGCGCAGCTTGTTGAAGCGCGCATTCTTCAAGGTCGCCAGCGTCTCGGCCTGCATGTCGAGCGGCTGGTGCGTCCAGGCATAGCAAGTGGTGCCGAACGGGAAGTAGGGCGTGCCATCGGCATAGGCGAAATGGAATTTGTTGCGCACGCGCACCGGACCGTGGTTGCCCGCGGACGGTGCGGTTGCCTCGAAGGCGCCGCTCTTGCCCGCCAGCGACGGGATGTTGGAGTGCGTGACATAGCTCCAGCTGCCTTCATTGTCCGGCATGAAACGGATGCGGTAGGTGCCGTCGCCATCGTAAAAGCCTGGAACCGCGATGCTGCGGTTCGCTTGCGAAAAGCTAGCGGACAACTCGATCTCGACGAAGGGGTTGCTATCCGCGGGGCCCTTCAGTGCGATCTCGAATATGTCCCATTTCTCGACTGTCGTGCCGTCGGCCATGCGTGGTTCCTTGCGTTGCTATTCCTTGACCGCGCCTGAGGTCAGCCCCGAGACGAAGTAGCGCTGGAAGATGAGGTAGACGATCGCCGCCGGCAGCACCGTCATCACGATCGCCGCGTTGAGCTGGCCGTAGTCGCGGGCGAACTGGCTCTGGAACGACATCAGGCCGAGCGGCAACGTCCAGCGATCCGGATCCTGCAGGATGACCAGCGCCATGGCGAACTCGTTCCAGGTGGCGACGAAGTCGAGGATCAGCAGCGCCGCAAGCACCGGCAGCGACACCGGCAGGAAGATACGCCGGAATACGGTGAAATGCGACGCACCGTCGATAAGCGCCGCCTCGCTGAGCTCCTTGGGCACCTCCTTGAAGAAGCCATGCAGGATGAAGACCTGGTAAGGGACGCCGAAGGCGAGATAAGGCAGGATGATGCCGACATAGGTGTTGATCAGCCCGAAGCTGTTCACCTGCTTGAAGATCGGCGCCAGCATCACCTGGAACGGGATCATCGTGCCAAACACGATGGCAAGGAAGACCACCTTGTGTCCCCAGACCTGGATGCGGCTCAGCGAATAGGCGGCCATGGCCGATATCATCAGCCCGAGCGGCACCTTGATGACGGTGATGATGGTACTGTTGACGACCGTTGTGCCGAAATCGCCGCGCCGCCAGGCATTGGTGAAATTCTCCCAGGCGAGGCTGGTGGGCGGAGAGAATGCGCCGGTCCCCATCACCGTGGCGTTCGATTTCAGCGACGTGAAGAGGATGAAGATGAACGGAGCGATCCAGACCACGGCGACGATGATCAGCGCGATCCACAATGCCACCAGCAGCGGATCCACCCGCTCCGCGCCGGCCTGGCGAAAGGGGCTGGCCACGCCGCTCATTGATAGGCCTCCTGCCGCTTGAGCGTCCAGCGCAGATAGGGGATGACGATGGCAACGGTGATGAGCAAGAGTACGACGGAGATGGCGCTGCCACGGCCGAAGTCACCGAGTTGCATGGCTTGCGTATAGGCCCACATGGCGAGCATCTGCGTCGATTGCGCCGGTCCGCCGCCGGTCATCCCGTAGACGATGTCGAAGGCTTTCAGCGAGTTGATCAGCGACAGGATCAGGACGATGGTTATGGTGGGCCTCAGCGCCGGCAGTGTCACATAGCGGAACAGCTGGAAGCGTCCTGCGCCATCGATGCGGGCGGCTTCGACCAGCGTCTGCGAGACGCCTTGCAGCCCGGCCAGGAACAACACCATCGAGAAGCCCGCGACCTCCCAGACATAGCCTATGAAGACCGAATAGAGCGCGACGTTGCGGTCGCCCAGCCAATCCTGGATCAGGTTGGGCCATCCGGCCGCGGAGAGCAAACTGTTGAACAACCCGAAGAAAGGGTCGAACATCCAGCGCCACATGGTTGCCACGGCGATCGGCGCTATGATCACGGGCATGTAGAACAGGGCGCGCAGCGGCGAGCGGCCAGGGATGTTCTGGTTCAGGCCAAGCGCCAGCCCAAAGCCGATCAGCGGCGGGAAGATGACCGACAGGAAAGTCCAGATCAGCGTGTTCTTGAAGGCGACCCAGAACACCGGATCGTCGTGCAGCACGTAGCGGTAGTTGTCGAGCCCCACCCAATGCTTGTCCGCGTTCAGTCCATTCCATTTCATGAAGCTGAGCTGGATGACGTCGATCATCGGATAGAAGGCAAAGACTGCGTAGGCCAGCACCGCGGGCGCCAACAGCATCAATCCCTGCAGGGTCGGATCCTGCAGTTTTCGGCGAAGCTGGCCTGACCGGGCAGGCATTCGCGCATGGCGATCGGCGGCGGAAATGTTCACGGCCATGTATCGTCCCAGGAGCGGTGCAAGAGAATCGGCTGGCCGGCCCCGGCCTGCGGCTTGTCGGGGCCGGCCATCGCGAGGTTCAATATCAGCTGCGGTTGCCGATGAATTTCTGCAGCTCGGCGGCTGCCGCCTTGGGATCGAGAGTGTCGCTAGCAACCTCGTTGATCACCCGGAAATATTCGGTGGTGACGTCGAGCGGGAAGGCCTGGTCGCCATTGACGAACGTCGACGGGAACTTGCCGAAGATCTCGATCCATTTCTGGTCGAGCGGTTCGGCGCTCGTGTACTTGACGTTCTTGTTGACCGAGATCGAACCGAAATCGCCAAGGTGCTTTTGCTGCACGTCGGTGGATTCGAGATAGTTCAGGAACTTGGCGGCGATGTCGGGAACTTTGCTCTTGGTCGAAATGTAGTTGTACTCGGCGAAGCCGTAGAGGCGGTCAGTACCGGTCGGGAATGGGAACAGACCAAAATCCGCAGTGCGGTTTTCGCCCTTAAGCTGACCCACCAGCCAGTCGCCTTCAAGCATCATGGCGGCTCGACCGCCGAGGAAGAGATTGAACGACTGCGCCTGATCGATCCCCATGAACGGCTTCAGCGTGTAATTCGATGTCCATTTGTGGAACTCCTCGAAGGAGGCCGTGGCGCAGGCCTCGTCTGCCCAGCTCACCTGCATCCCCATCAGACGGTCATGCTTCTCGACCCCGCATTTGGTTTCCAGGATCATGTCCATGAGACGCATGACGTGCCAGTTGACGGTTCCGCCAAAGGTGATTGCCGGGATGCCGGCGGCTTTCAGCTTCTCGGCGTCCGCGACAAGTTCATCATAGGTCGCCGGGGCCGTGGTGATGCCGGCCTTCTCGAACAACGCCTTGTTGTAATAGAGCGCCTCGCCGTGGAATGTGTAGGGCACGCCGTGCCTGCCACCCTCATACTGCTTGGAGAAGGAAAGCGCCGGTGAGAGCAGTTCATCGTCCCATTTGTATTCGGCGTAGTATTTGTCGAGCGGCAGGCTGAGTCCCGCCTTGACGAATTCGCCGCCAAGGCCAAGGCCGCCCCACATGAAATAGATGTCCGGTCCCTGTTCGGAACCTGAGGCGACCCGCAGCGCCGACTTGTGTTCATCGGTGCCGCGGCCTTCCACCTTGATGGTGACACCAGGATTGGCAGCCTCGAATTCCTTGACGATGTCAGCCCATGCCTTGTTGGCGGAATCATTGGCGAAGGTCAGGGTCCAGACCTTGACCTCTTGCGCGGACGCCGCGCTGGCGACCACCATGGCGATGGCGCCAAAAAGCGCTACGCGCCGAAGTTTCCTCGATGTCTGCATAGTCTCCTCCCTTGACCGTGTACCCGCATCCGCCGAGCCCTGACCAACCTTAGCGGCAACCATCATCATGTCAACTGGTATGATGAGATGAAGAGCAGAGTTGTTTGGCCAGGGCTTTCCCCGAACCGGCGGACCGGCGCATGCTGGTCGTACCTTTCCTTCGCCGACTGCGTGCGCCTCGTCGCTGCATTTCTCACCGCGCCGCGCGGCCACACGATCTCCTTCGGCATCTCGGTTGCCCTCAGCCATCGCGGAGCTTTCTTTTGCAATTCGCCAAGCGGATTCGACATCCCGCCTTGCTGCGGCTTCCGCTTCCTTGGGATTACGTGACCGGATGGCTTGGCCTGTCGAAAACACGGATCATGATTTCCGTCCTTCTCCCGCAGGCTTTCAGGTCGGCGCTGCCGGCGATCGGCGGTCAGAACATCCTGCTGTTGAAGGGAACTGCCCTGGCCTCGACGATCACCGTCTTCGAACTTATGGGGGCGGCCAACCTCGTTCGCGCAGACCTTTCGGGTTTACGAGCCTCTGTTCGCCGCGGCTCTTGGATATTTCTTGCTCGCGGCATTGATCACGGTTGGTTTCGGTTTTTTCGAGAGACGACTTGTTCGACGGTATCGAGTGGCACCGGTTCGGGTCACCTGTTTATTCCACACAGGGTTCACTGAATCCGTCATTCGCTTCGGCCAGCCATGGCAGCGAAGCCGGAACTGGTGGTTCGATGGGTGGGGGAAAGGCGGTAGCGCTCTCCCGCCATCATCCCCCACGAGCAGAGAGCCATCCCTATTTGCAGGTCGCAGCCGCCGATAAGCGCCCGAACCGAACGCCGGCCTTCATTGCACCAGGAAAGTCCGCCCACCCACAAGGCAGGCTACATTCCACGGCCTTGCAGGAAACCCTTCAGCAAAACCAATAACTTGTCGGAGATGCCGATGGTACCGTTGGCTGGGATCGAACCAGCGACCTCCGGATCCACAATCCGGCGCTCTAACCAGCTGAGCTACAACGGCACATTTGCCTGAGCAGAATCTCTTCGGGAACTCGTCCTAAGCGATCCGCTCTGTCGTTCGGCGATGCGTCCATACGGGCTTATGGATTTTAATTCAAGGCTTTTGCGAAGCAAAGACCACTTCCCCACATGTGCCGCAACGGCGGCGGTTTCGCAGGGCAAAGAAAAAGGCCGGCGGGAGGAGGTGCCGGCCTTTTCCTGTTACGAGCCAGCGGGAGGAGGAGCTGGCTGGTCACCCCGGGGAGCAGAGGGAGGAGGTTCCACTCGCCGGGTATTTCTTGATGGCTACCATCATACGCCTGATCGTTTTTAAGAAAATGCGACCTTTTGTTGCATCCTCAGATCATGCGCAAATATTAGGCAGCCTTGATGTCCTTGATCGCCTTCTCGAAGGCGGTCTTGATCGGCTTGGAGACGTCTTCCGCCGCCTTGGAGGCAACAGCCTGGAAGTCCTTGGCCTGCTCGACCGTCAACTCGACGCGCTTGCGCAGGAAGGCGGTCTGCAGCTCGACGACTTCCGACAGCGACTTGGCGCCGATCAGGGCTTCGAGATGCGAGAAGCCGGCTTCGGCGTTGGCGCGCAGCGCCGCGATGGTCTTGAGCGACAGGTCGCTGGAAACAGTCTTGGCGGTCTCGTAGGTCGACTCCAGAGCCTTCTGGGTCTCCTCGGCGCCGGTCTTGAGCTTGGCATAGGCCTCTTTCGACTGCTCAACGCCCTTTTCGGCGAAGGCACGGATCTGGTCGGTGGCCTTGGAAGCGTCGAAGCTCGGGAATTCAACGTTTTCGATCGTCTCGGCAGTTTTGGTCCTGGACATTTTCCATCCTTTTCAGCGGCAGCGGCTTTGACGGAAAGCCGTCTCGTTCAGTTATAATGGCAATATAAAGGCAAATTTTGTGCATTGCAATATCTTTGTTGCAGTGCACCATAAATTTCTTTCCGGCCGTTAACCAAAAGCCCAGAAACCAGCCTTTGCACGTTCTGGCTTGTGGACCTTCGCGGCTGCGGCTTTTATTAACAAAGCGTTAACTGCAAATTTCGCCGCTCCGTGAGGGTTCGCCAAGCGCATGCCGTCCGAATATTCCTTCCTCGACGTGGCCGTGCTCGACGCGGTGCGCCAGCGTTTTGCCGCCGGCGACGCGATCGCGATCCTGTCGGTGGATCTGGAGCAGGTAATCTGGGCCAATGGGCCGGGCGCCGCCGTGTTCGGCTATCCCGACATCGAGGCGATCATCGGGGCCTCGGCACAGCTGCCGCTGATCGCCCGCCGCCAGATCATGGCGACCAGCGGCTTTCCCGAGATCGGCAGCGATCGCGGCATCACCGTCAGGTTGGCGACCGGCATGACCAGCAGGACCGTCGGCTTCCAGGCAAATGCCGTGACGCTGCCCGACGGCGAGAAGGCGATCATGCTGGCGGTGCCGGCGGCGCAGACAGGCTCGCGCGGAGCCGCCGAAATCGCCAGCCGGGCGATCAGCGGCTTCACCGAAGACGGCCATTTCATCGCCTTCATCGACGCCGGGGGCAATGTCGAGGCCGCGTCGGACGGCTTTTCGAAGCTCGGCATTCAGCCCGCGACGCTGGCCGCCCTGGTCGCCGATGTGGCCGCCGAGGGCGAACGCATCGTCAAGCGCCTCGTTCCGGGCGGCAACACCTCCTACCCCGCCGGGCTCGCGCGGCTGACGCCGGAGCGGCATCTCCTGGTTGTGATCGATGAGGATCAGCTCGAGGACAATGCGTCTATCTCAGAGGCTTCGGCAGAAGCCGCCCATAAGGTAACGGAAAGCACCGCCGCAAAACCCGCTCATCAGGACAATCAACCGACGGCGGATGTTTCGCAGGCGGAGGCCGTCGAACGGTCAACTGGCACTGCCGAGATCGAGCCCGAGCCCGCCCCTTCCAAGCCGGCCGCTGAAGATCGGCCGGAACGGGCAACGCAAGAGATTTCGGAGCCGACCGGGCCAACACCGGTTGCCGCCGACAACGATCAGCCGACAGCGGGCGGCACGCCGCCACAGCACGATCACTGGTACTTCAATGTCGGCGAGGATGACGCGCGACCCGCACCTGCCGCGCCAGAAGCGAATAATGCGGTCCAAGCGACCGGCGCCGAGGCTCCCGTGGACAGCGCGAAGGAGAGCAAGCCCGCCTCCCCGGCAGCCCAGACCATGCCCCCAGTTCGGACAATAGACCGCTCGGCAGCGCCGCTGCGCTTCGTCTGGCGCACCGACGCCGAAGGCAAGTTCAGCGCACTGTCGCCGGAATTCGCCGACATTGTCGGCAAGCCGGCGGCCGACGTGATTGGCCGGCGCTTCAGGGATGTCGCAGCGGCCTTCGGCCTTGACGCATCCGGCGAGATCGCCGGCCTGCTGGAGCGGCGCGATACATGGTCCGGCCGCTCCGTGCTGTGGCCAGTCGTCGGCACCGACCTGAAGATCCCCGTCGACCTGGCGGCTTTGCCTGTCTATGGCCGCAGCCGCGCCTTCGAAGGTTTTCGCGGCTTCGGCGTTGCCCGGACCGGCGATGCGATCGTCGATCCGGAAGCCATCGGCATGGCCCTGGTGCCCAATGGCGAGCAGCCGGCTACGCCGGAACCGGAAGCCGTCGAACCTCCCGCTGAAGAGCCGAAGGCGGACGAGTCGAAGGCCGAGGAACCAGATGCAGCGGACCCGTTCAAGGGCGAGGTGCCCGCGCTGACCATCGTGCCGAAACAGGAACGGCGCTTTGCCGACAAGGTCATCCGCCTGGCCGAACACCGGCAGCCGGCCAACGACAAGGGGCTGTCGACGCTGGAACGCAGCGCCTTCCGTGAGATCGGCGAGCGGCTGAAGAAGGACAGTGCGCCGGCCGAGCCGCCGGAAGCCGACAAGCCCGGCATCGAAAGCCCGCCGAAACCGGAGCCCGGCACACCGGCTGAGCCAGCGGCTGAAACAGCCGTGGAGGCCCCGGCCGCCAAGACGGAAACTCCGATCGAGGCGGTCTCCGATGTTGCGTCGACGCCAGACGCCGCCCCGGATCAGGCGCCGGCCGAGACCGGCGAAATCCCGGTGGCGGAACCGGAGAGCGACGCGGTACCGGCCGAGCCATCCGAGACCGACGCCGAGGACGAGGCGGATCTCGCACGGCTCGACGGCGCTCATCCCGACGACGTGGTTCGCCAGGAGGATAGTGACACGCCGGCCGGCGCGACAGGCTCGCTGCTCAGCTATGCCGAGGCGAGCCCCGTCGCGGACAATGACGAGCCCACGGCCTCTGAACCGGTCCCCACAGAATCGGAAAGTGCCGAGCCCGCCGCAATCGACGATGAACCGGCAGTTGCAGAGGCCGGACATGTCGGGACCGACGACGATGACAGCATGACGTCAGCCGATTTTCGCGATGCCGAGGACAGTGAGGACTGGGTCGACGGCGCGAAAACCGCTGCCGCCGATGAGCAGGCCGCAACATTCAGCGGTGAAACCGCCAAAGCGGCCAACGCCGTCGGGAGCCCGGCCGAACGGCCGCGCCTGAAAGTGCCGCCGCTCAAGACCGAAGGGATCGTGCCGTCGGCCTTTTCCGTCGGTGACGAAAGCAAGACTCCAGACACTTCGCTGCTCGGCAAGCTGCCGGTGCCGCTGCTCATCCATTCGGGCGATCAGTTGCATTATGCCAACGAGGAGTTCCTCGACCTGACCGGTTACGACACGCTCGATGACCTCGAGGATGCCGGTGGCCTCGGTGCGCTGTTTGCCGATCCCTATGCCGATGACGGCGCCTCCGAAGGTAGCGACCAGGCGTTGCGGCTGAAGACACGCGATGGCCAGGAATTCCCGATCGACGCCATCCTGCGCTCCGTTCCCTGGCGTGACGGCAAGGCGCTGATGCTGGTCGTGCGCCGTTCCGGTGATGATGACGCGCCCGCAGCCCTGCACTTGGTCGGCGAAGAGCCGACGCAACCCGACATTTCCGAGCTCAAGGCCCGCATCGCCGAGATGCGCACCATCATCGACACCGCCACCGACGGCGTCGTGCTGATCGGCAGCGACGGCACCATCCGCTCGATCAGCCGTCCGGCCGAAGCGCTGTTCGGTTTCGACAGTGACGAGGTGACCGGCAAGCCCTTCGCCTCGCTGTTTGCCATCGAAAGCCAGCGCGCGGCGCGCGACTATCTCGCCGGGCTTTCCGAACCCGGCGTGGCGAGCGTCATGAATGACGGCCGCGAGGTGATCGGGCGCGAGGCGCAAGGGCGCTTCATCCCGCTGTTCATGACAATCGGCCGGCTGCCCAATGACAGCGGCTTTTGTGCCGTCGTGCGCGACATCACGCAATGGAAGCGAGCCGAGGAAGATCTCACCCAGGCGCGCGCGGTGGCCGAACGGGCATCCTCGCAGAAGACCGATTTCCTTGCCCGCATCAGCCACGAGATCCGCACGCCGCTCAATGCGATCATCGGCTTTTCCGAATTGATGGTCGACGAGAAGTTCGGGCCGGTCGCCAATGACCGCTACCGCGACTATCTGCGAGACATCAATCGCTCGGGCAACCATGTGCTCGACCTGGTCAACGACCTGCTCGACATCTCGAAGATCGAGGCCGGCCAGCAGGAAATGGCCTATGAGGCGGTCTCGCTCAACGACACGCTGGCCGAGACCGTGGCGATGATGCAGCCGCAGGCCAACCGCGAACGCGTCATCATCCGCTCCAGCTTCGCCTCGCGGCTGCCGGAGGTGGTGGCCGATTTGCGCAGCGTGCGCCAGATCGCGCTCAACATCCTGTCCAACGCCATCCGCTACACCCAGGCCGGCGGCCAGGTGATCGTCTCGACCGCCTATGAGACTTCAGGCGACGTCGTCATGCGGGTGCGCGACACCGGCATCGGCATGAGCCAGGCCGAGATCGAACAGGCGCTCAAGCCGTTCAAGCAGATCAACGCGCTGAAGCGCGGTCGCGGCGACGGCACCGGCCTTGGCCTGCCGTTGACCAAGGCGATGGTGGAAGCCAACCGCGCCCGCTTCACCATCAATTCGACGCCCGGCGAAGGCACGCTGGTCGAGGTTGCGTTTCCTTCGACCCGAGTGCTGGCGGAGTAGAGCAATTCCAAGAAAAGTGTCAGCGGTTTTCCCGGGAGAAGCGCGTAGCGCTTTTCCCTTGGGAATTGCGTCAAAACAATGAGTTAGAGCGGTTCGCCGTTTCCGTGAAATGGCGAACCGCTCTAACAAGCCCAAAAGAAAAGGCGCCCTGGAGGACGCCTTAAGAGATGGGATTGCTGTCACAACGGGGGCTTGAGCGAATTCAGATCCTCCGGGGGCTGAGGAACGGGATTTCTCCCTCAAGTTACATGCGACTATCGGGGCCGGGCCTTAACAAGTCCTTACCGGCTCGCCGAAAAATTTACGAATGTGTACCACTCGTGAAATCTAGGTAAATTCCCGCGACATGTTTCGTTAACCATGCCGGTCGGGATCATTCGGCAAGCTGCGGCAGGTTCCTGAACAGCTCCAGCGCTTCCGGGTTGGCGAGCGCTTCCTTGTTCTTGATGGCGCGGCCATGCACGACGTCGCGCACGGCGAGTTCGGTGATCTTGCCCGACTTGGTGCGCGGAATGTCGGTGACGGCGACGATCCTGGCCGGTACGTGACGCGGGCTCGCCCCGCTGCGGATCTTGGCGCGGATGCGTTTCTCCAGATCCTCGTCCAGTTCGGCGCCCGCGGCCAGCCGCACGAACAGCACGACACGCACGTCATTGTCGAAATCCTGGCCGATGCACAGCGCTTCGAGGATTTCCGGCATCTGTTCGACCTGGTTGTAGATCTCCGCCGTGCCGATGCGCACCCCGCCCGGATTGAGCGTGGCATCCGAGCGGCCATGGATGATCATGCCGCCATGCGCCGTCCATTCAGCGAAATCGCCATGGCACCAGACATTGTCGAAACGCTCGAAATAGGCAGCCTGGTATTTCTTGCCGTCGGGGTCGTTCCAGAAGCCGATCGGCATCGACGGAAACGCCTTGGTGCAGACCAGTTCGCCCTTCTCCTGCCGGATCGGCTTGCCGTCGTCGTCCCAGACATCGACGGCCAGGCCAAGGCCAGGTCCCTGGATCTCGCCGGTCCAGACAGCTTGCGTCGGCACGCCGAGCACGAAGCAGGAGACGATGTCGGTGCCCCCGGAAACCGAGGCGAGATGCACGTCCTTCTTGATGCCGTCATAGACGAAGCGGAAATCCTCGGGCGACAGCGGCGAACCGGTGGAGGAGATCGCCCGCACTGTCGACAGGTCATGGCTGCGGATCGGCTTGAGGCCGGCCTTGCGCACGGAATCGATGAACTTGGCCGAGGTGCCGAAGAAGGTCATCTTCTCGGCATCGGCGAAGTCGAACAGCACATTGCCGTCGGGGTAGAAGGGCGAGCCGTCATAGAGCAGCAGCGTCGCCCCGGAAGCCAGGCCCGACACCAGCCAGTTCCACATCATCCAGCCGCATGTGGTGAAGTAAAAGAAGCGGTCGCCGTCGACAAGGCCGGCATGCAGCCGATGTTCCTTGACATGCTGGATCAGCGTCCCGCCGGCCGAATGGACGATGCATTTGGGGATGCCGGTGGTTCCTGATGAAAACAGGATGTAGAGCGGATGCGAAAACGGCAGAGGCTCGAAGCTGACTGGCTTGGCGGCGAAGGGCGACAGCGCCTCTTCCATCGCCACCGCCTTGTCGATGGTTGCCGCCACATCGGCCGAAGTGCCGAGATAATCGACAAGCAGCACCTTGCGGACACTGCCGAGCTTGGCCGCGACCGCGGCGACCTTGTCGGCGACCTCGATCGCCTTGCCATTGTACCAATAGCCGTCGGGCGCGATGAAGATGACGGGCTCGATCTGGCCGAACCGGTCGAGCACACCCTGTTCGCCGAAATCGGGGGAGCAGGACGACCACACCGCGCCGATCGAGGCGGCGGCCAGCATGGCGGCGACGGTCTCGGGCATGTTGGGCATCATCGCCGCGATGCGGTCGCCCTTCTTGACCTTGAGCGACAGGAAAAGCTGCTGCAGGCGCGAGACCAGGCCATGCAGCTGGTTCCAGGACAGCCGCCGCTCCACCTTGTCCTCGCCGCGAAAGACGATCGCCTCGCCCGCGCCGGTTTTCTTCAACAGGTTCTCGGCGAAATTCAACGTCGCGTCGGGAAAGAAGGAGGCACCGGGCATCCTGTCGCCATCGGCCAGCAGGCGCTCGCCCTTTTCACCGACAATGCCGGAAAAGTCCCAGACCAGGCTCCAGAACCCTTCGCGATCCTCGACCGACCAGCGGTGAAGGTCGCCGTAGGAGGCGAATGTGGCGCCGGCTTCCGCCTCCGCCGCCTTCAGGAAAGCAGTTAATGGCGAAGCGTCGATCCGGTCTTGCGTCGGGGTCCAGAGCGGTACTTCGGCAGCCATGATCGATCCTCCCACGGTCGTCATCGCTTATGCATATTGCAGCGCAGCAGAGCAAGATTTTGTTGGGCCGAAGCGCTCAGGTGTGCGCAAATGCCATCGCCGGGCCATAAAGACTTGAAATGCCTCAGTCCTAAGTCGTAGTGACGACTGGGGTTTTACGTCAGGCGATTAATCGGAACGGAAGCATATAGGGCGAGATGCCATCATCCTTGATCCGCCGCGGAGTATGGGCGATCGGCGCTGCCGTGATCGTCATCGCTCTGGTGGTCGCAGCCCTGCCGCTGATCGCCTCGACGCGCATCGTGCGCGATCGCATCGCCTGGGAAATGAGCGCCTGGAGCGGCTTCCGGGTCGCCATCGAAGGCTCGCCGCGCATCGAGGTCTGGCCGAAATTCCGGGCGATCCTGACGGATGTCACGCTTTCGAAATGGACGGACGCCGACGCGCCGCCGGTCGTCGAAGCCGAACGCGTCGAAATCGACCTATCGGCGATGGCGGCGTTGCAGGGCGATGTGGTGTTTTCCACGGCGCGGCTGGTGCGGCCGACGATCCGGGTCCAGCGGACCGCGGACGGCCTGTTCCTGCCCACCGCGCCGACCGGTGGGCGCATCGCGCGCTCCATCGACACGGCACGCGGCGTGGTCAGTGCCGACCCCGCCAAACCCAACCTGGACAAACTGCCGACAGATGCCTTCGGCACGGTTGAATTCAGGGACGGCCGCATGGTGGCTTCCGTCAACGGCAAGGACGTGGAGATCCTGAGCAGCCTTAGCGGCCAGGCGACCTGGGCGGCGATGAACAGCAATGCGACACTGTCGGCAACCGGGATCTGGCGCGGCGAAAGCGTCGCCCTCGACGCCGCCTCGCAGAAGCCGCTGGTGCTGTTTGCCGGCGGTGTGGCGCCGCTCACCCTGTCTTTCAAAGCAGCACCCGCCACCTTCTCCTTCGACGGCACGGCCAGCATGGCCGACAACGCCTATTTCGACGGCCAGGTGAAGTTCGCGGCCCCCTCGCTGCGCCGTGTGCTGGAATGGTCGCAGGCCGGTATCGCGCCAAGTGCCGCGATCGGCTCGGTCAGCATTTCGAGCAAGGTCACGGCGTCGGCCGGACGCGTCAAGTTCGAGAACACCGCGCTGACGCTGGACAACAATCCGGGCATGGGCGCGCTCGACCTGTCGCTTGGCGACGCCCAACCCGTGATCTCGGGCACGCTCGCCTTCGACACGCTCGACCTCAGATCGTTTCTGTCCGCCTTTACCCCGCTCGGACCAGCGAGCGGGACCGGCCCAGGTGACGTGGAGGCAAGTTTCGCCGACCGGGTCAATCTGGATCTGAGGCTGTCGGCGGCGCACGCCACGGCCGGCACGATCCAGCTTGCCGATGTTGCCGCCACCGCCCAGGTCAAGGACGGTCTTTCCGTCTTCGATATCTCCGACGCCTCGGCCTTTGGCGGCAACATCCAGACCAGTCTTCGTTTCGACCGCAAGCCCGAGGGCACACAGGTAGAGATCCGGCTGCTTGCGTCCGATGTCGATGGCGGCGCGTTCGGCACGGCGGCCGGCATGACCCGGCTGGTGCCGGTCGGCACAGGCACCGTTTCTGTCATCCTCAAGGGACCGGGCAGGACCTGGGATTCGATCTTTGAAAACGCCGACGGCTCGGTCTCGGCGACCTTCGGTCCCGGCGCACTCAGCAAGTTCAACCTGCCGGCCTTTCTCAAGCATACCGAACAGGGCGGCTTCTTCGCGCTCGACGACGTCTCGGACGGCACGCTGCCGATCGACGGCGCCGAAGTGAAAGCGACCATTTCGCGCGGCGTGGCGAGGCTGGACAAGGCCGAGGCCAATTCGGCGAAATACAAGATCTGGCTTTCCGGCATCGCCTCCTATGCGGGGCGCGGGCTGGCGCTGTCCGGCGGCGTTATCCAGCCGGACCAGGCGGCGGCGCAGAAGACCGGCCAGCAAGGCCCCAACCAGTCGTCCTTCTTCGTCGGCGGAACCTGGAGCACGCCGTTCATTTCGCCGATAAGCCGTGGCGTTTCGGGCGAATAGAAGCGCGCTTACGTTTCGCTGGGCATCAAACAGGCTTCACCCTCGGGTCAGGCCCGAGGGCATGCTTTTCGGGATCATGCTTCCGTTCAGTTGAGCATGATCTTGTCCGAAAACCGGCTTCCACTTTTCGGGATCATGCTCAGCCGCGTTGCGCCGCCTGTTCGTCGAGCTGGCGCTGCACCTCACGACGCTTGTTGGCGATCGAAGCGATGATGACGCCGACCGCGACGACGGCGATCAGGATGGTGCAGGCGGCATTGATCTCCGGCGTCACGCCGAGACGGACCTGGCTGTAGATCTTCATCGGCAGCGTCGTGGCGCCCGGTCCCGAGGTGAAGGAGGCGATGACCAGATCGTCGAGCGACAGCGTGAAGGCCAGCATCCAGCCGGATACGATCGCCGGCAGGATGACCGGCAGCGTGATCTGGAAGAAGGTCTTGGCCGGCGTTGCGCCGAGATCCATCGCCGCCTCCTCCAGCGACCGGTCGAAGGAGACCAGGCGCGACTGCACGACGACCGCCACGAAGCACATCGTCAGCGTGATGTGGGCGAGCGTCACCGTGAAGAAGCCGCGGTCGAGGCCGACGGCAACGAAAAGCAGCAGCAGCGACAGGCCGGTGATGACTTCCGGCATGACGAGCGGTGCGAAGACCATGCCGGAAAACAGCACCCTGCCGCGGAACCGCGTGTAGCGCGTCAGGGTGAGCGCCGCCAGCGTGCCCAGCACGGTCGCCACGGTGGCCGAAATGACGCCGACACGCGCCGTCACCCAGGTGGCGTCCATCAAGCCCTGATTGTGGAACAGCGACACGTACCATTTGGTCGAGAAGCCGCCCCAGACGGTGACGAGCTTGGATTCGTTGAAGGAGAAGACGATGAGCAGCACGATCGGCAGGTACAGGAAGGCAAAGCCAAGCACGATCGAGGTGACGTTGAAGCGGCTCCAGGTCGCGTTCATTTGCCCTGCTCCTGGCCACGCGCCTGTGCCTGCTGGAAAAGCATGATCGGCACGGTGAGCAGCAGAAGCAGGATGACGGCGACGGCCGACGAGACCGGCCAGTCACGGTTGGCGAAGAACTCGTTCCACAGCGTCTTGCCGATCATCAGCGTCTGCGATCCGCCGAGCAGGTCGGGAATGACGAACTCGCCGACGGCCGGGATGAACACCAACAGGCAGCCGGCTATGACGCCCGGCAGCGACAGCGGGAAGGTGATCTTCCAGAAAGCCGCGGTCGGCGGGCAGCCCAGATCCTTGGCCGCCTCGATCAGCGAGTAATCCATCTTTTCCAGTGACGAATAGAGCGGCAGCACCATGAAGGGCAGGTAGGAATAGACGATGCCGATGAAGATCGCCGTATAGGTGTTGAGGATGACCAGCGGCTGGTTGATGATGTGCAGCGACAAGAGCAGCTGATTGAGCAGGCCCTCGGGCTTCAGAATGCCGATCCAGGCATAGACCCGGATCAGGAACGACGTCCAGAACGGCAGGATGACCAGCATCAGCAAGGTCGGGCGGATGGTCGCCGGCGCGCGTGACATGCCATAGGCGATGGGGTAGCCGACGATCAGCGTCAGCACGGTCGAGATCGCGGCAATGATGACGCTCGTCACATAGGCCTTGAAATAGAGCGCGTCCTGCGTCAGCCAGACATAGTTGTCGAAGTTGAGGTCGCGAAACCCGGCAAAGAAGCCGGAGACGCCGTCGCTGAAGTCGAGCACCGGCGTGTAGGGCGGCATGGCGATCGCCGTCTGCGACAATGAAATCTTGAAGACGATGACGAAGGGGATAAGGAAGAAGAACAGCAGCCACAGGTAGGGGACGATGATGACGAGCCGATTGACGAAACCGGCACCCAGCCGCGTCAGGAAAGGCTTGGCAGTCGATGGCGCGGCGGCATCGGCGACAGCGATGTTGGACATATCAGCCCCCTACCGCGCCAGCACGACGCCGGCATCGGGCCGGAATGACACCCAGGCGCGATCGTTCCAGGTCAGCGGATCCTCGGTCACGCGCGCCGCGTTCAAGGCGCTTGCCCGCACGATCTGCCCATCGTCGAGCCTGATGTGGTAGACGGTCATGTCGCCGAGATAGGCAACGTCATAGACCTCGCCTTCCATCGCGTTGACGGCATCGGCCGGCTTCTTCGACGAGACCTTGATCTTCTCCGGCCTGATGGCGAAGACGATATCGGCATTGGGCGCGGCCACGGCACCGCCATTCTCGACGACGATCTGGGCTCCGCTCGCTCCGGTTATGCGGGTGGTATTGGCCGACCGCTCGGCGACCTTGCCCTCGAACATGTTCACATTGCCGACGAAATGGGCGACGAAGCGCGAGGCCGGGGCTTCGTAGACTTCCGCGGGCGTCGCCACCTGCATGACCTCGCCCTTGTCCATGATGGCGATGCGATCTGCCATGGTCATCGCTTCTTCCTGGTCGTGGGTGACGACGACGAAGGTGAGACCAAGCTCCTGCTGCAGGTCCATCAGTTCGAACTGGGTCTCCTCGCGCAGCTTCTTGTCGAGCGCGCCGAGCGGCTCGTCGAGCAGCAGCACCTTCGGCCGCTTGGCGACCGAGCGGGCGAGAGCGACGCGCTGGCGCTGGCCGCCGGAGAGTTGGTGCGGCTTGCGCTTGGCGAACTGCTCGAGCTTGACCAGCTTCAGCATCTCGGCGACGCGCTTTTCGATATCGGGCTTGGGCATGCCTTCCTGCTTGAGGCCGAAGGCGATGTTGTTCTCCACCGTCATATGCGGGAACAGCGCATAGGACTGGAACATCATGTTGACCGGCCGGCGATAGGGCGGGATGCCGCGCAGATCCTGGCCATCGAGCAGGATGCGGCCGGCCGTCGGTTCCTCGAAACCGGCGAGCATCCGCAGCAGCGTCGACTTTCCGCAACCCGAGGCGCCGAGCAGGGCGAAGAACTCGCGCTCGAAGATGGTCAGCGACAGATTGTTGACGGCGGTGAAGTCACCGAACTTCTTGGTGACGTTGTCGAACTGGATGTATGGCTTGGCGTTCGGGTCGTTCCATGGCGCGAAATCCCTGCGGATGCTGCCAAGCGATTTCATATCCCCACTCCGTTCTGTTTCTTGCTTCGTGCCCCAAAAAAACGCGACCCCGGCAGCTGCCCGCCGAGGTCGCTTCAGATGCTTATTGGCCGGTGACGATCTTGGTCCAGGTGCGCGTGATGACGCGCTGGGCCTTGGGATCGTACGGCTGGACCGTATAGAGCTTCTGCACCGTCGCTTCGTCCGGATAGATTGACGGATCGTCCAGGATCGCCTTGTCGACGAACTGCTGCGAAGCCTTGTTGCCGTTGGCGTAGAGCACGAAGTTTGAAGACTTGGCGATGACTTCGGGCTTCATCATGTAGTTGATGAATTCATGCGCCTCGGCGACATGCGGCGCATCAGCGGGGATCGCCATCTGGTCGAACCATATCTGGGCGCCTTCCTTCGGCACGGAATAGCCGATCTCGACACCCTGCTTGGCCTCCTGGGCGCGGTTGCGGGCCTGGAAGACGTCCCCAGAGAAGCCGATAGCCAGGCAGATGTCGCCGTTTGCCAAGGCGTTGATATATTCGGACGAGTGGAATTTCCTGATAAAGGGGCGGACCTTCATCAGGGCTTCCTCGGCCTTGGCGATATCGTCGGGCGAGGTGCTGTTCGGGTCGAGGCCGACATATTTCAGCGCCGCCGGAATGATGTCGGCCGGCGAATCCAGCACATAGACGCCGCAATCCTTCAGCTTGGCGAGACTTTCGGGATTGAAGAACACATCCCAGCTGTCGATCTTGTCGGTGCCGAGCGCGGCCTGCACTTTCTTGACGTTATAGCCGATGCCGACGGTGCCCCACATGTAGTTGACCGAGTATTCGTTGCCGGGATCGTACTTGGCGGTGCGTTCCGAAATGACGTCCCACATGTTGGAGATGTTCGGCAGCTTCGACTTGTCGAGCTTCTGGAAGACGCCGGCCTGGATCTGGCGGGCAAGGAAATTGCCGCTGGGCACGACGACGTCGTAGCCGCTACCGCCGGCAAGCAGCTTCGTTTCCAGGATCTCGTTGGAATCGAAGGTGTCGTAGACAACCTTGATGCCGGTCTGCTTGGTGAAGTCCTCGATGACGGAGCTGTCGATGTAATCCGACCAGTTAAAGACGTTGACGACACGGTCCTCGGCATGGCCGGCCGGTGTGAACAATGTCAGAAATACCGAGGTCGCCGAAAGCCAGAGCGCTTTGCGGATCATGCTATTCTCCTTTGGTGAGTGTTCCATCGCCGGCTCGTCGCGACATGTGCGCGACCGGGCATTTGTTTCAGACTTTTGAGCTTTCCAGGGGACAACAAGCGCCGATTGGCGCGACGGCCACGGCCGCGCAATCGTCCGAGGCTGGAAGGAATCGCGGTGCCGTCAGAAGCTTTCGCCGCCGCGCGGACAGAAATACAGAAATATGGAGCGGTCTCGATCGGGCCGCCGGGGAGACTTGGCAAGATACGCCTGTCTTGTTGTTGCTGTGGACCCAGCCTGCCCGGGCGGCAGCAACATTGTCAATGGCAAAGCTTCAGCGGCCCGCATCAATTCGGCGACGGCACTCCGGTGACCCCTGCCCGCCGCGGCCGTGCCTGGCGCTTGAATTCGAGCCCGATATGGACGAGCAGCGCCGTGACCACCACGGCGCCGCCGATGATGGTGCGGCCGGACGGCACCTCGGAATGGATGAGCCAGACCCATATCGGCCCAAGGATCGGCTCGAAGGTGCCGAGCAGTGCCGCGACGGCGGCCGGGATCAGCCGCGCGCCAGTTGCGAAGAAGGCGAGACCGATGCCGAGATTGACCACGCCGAAAGCGAAGAGAAAACCCATGTCGCCCGCTGAAACCGTGAAGGTCGACGCCTGCGAGGCGGCAAAGCCCGCGGCCAGGAACGTGCCGAGACAGGTCGCCGGCGTCATCCGCACACTGGCGAACCGCCTTGTGATGACGGTCGCGATCGAGAACATGAACGCGATCAGCAGCGCCAGCCCGTCGCCTATGGGCGAGACGGCGCCATTGAGTGATTCCGACACCATGATGGCAACGCCGGCAATGACGGCGGCAATCGCCACCCAAGTCACGGCACTGACCCGTTCGCGAAACAAGGCCCAGGCCAACAGCGCCGCCAGAAGCGGCACACCGGCTTGCATCAAAAGGATATTGGCGACGGTGGTGTAGGCGAGCGCCACGACGAAGGCGGTCGATGCGATGGCGAAACAGAAGCCGACGGCAAGGCCAGGCAGGCCCATCTCACGAAACGATTTCAGCATGCCGCGCCAGCCGTCACGCCAGGTCATGAACAGGAGCAGGAAGGCGGCGGCCCAGACGGAGCGCCAGAAAATAACCGTCCAGCTGTCGCCAACGGTGATGAAGCGGGCGATGGTGCCGCCGAAACTCCACATCAGCGCCGACAGGAAGACCAGAAGCATGCCGACACGTTCCTCGCGCGGCGAGGAGGTCGATGCAACAAGGCCCGGCGATGATGCTGCGTCTGTCATGGGCGCGACTGTCGAGCTTTTGTGGACGGGACGATGCGCAAGGGACGACAAAAAACTGCTCTGTTCGCGTAACGCAAAGACTAAGGCCGCGGGTGATCCAGACACCGGCGACGATTGTGGCACCTTTGTTCTCGCATTACTGGAAGTCGAAAGCGCTCAGGCCCGTCACCATCTCGTCGAGGCCAAGCGGACGCGTCACCGGCGGTTCGGCCCGCGCCAGGCAGCCGACGCGCTCGCAAAGCCGGCAGGCGGGTCCGACCGGCGTCGCCGCGACGGCGCCTTGTCCAGCCCTTGCACCGACCACGGCGCCGGGCAGCGCCGCGCCATAGACGATGTCGTCGCGAAAGCCGATGTCGCAACCAAGCAGCAGCGCCGTGCGGCGTGGGCGCTCCGCGAACGCGCCCTGCGGCCCTTCCAGCGTGCGGGCGATGCACAGGAACTCGGCGCCGTCAGGCATTTCCACCGCTTCGACGAAAACCTGACCCGGCTGGGTGAAGGCGGCATGCACGGGCAGCTTGGGGCAACCGCCACCAAAGCGGCTGTGCGGAAAGCCCTGGCTGCCGGCCCTGCGAAAACGGTTCCCCGCATTGTCGACCTCCAGCATGAAGAACGGCACGCCCGGTGCGCCCTGCCGCTGCAGCATGGTCAGCCGGTTCGCGGCCTGCTCGAAAGAGACGCCGAAGCGCGAGCGCAGGACATCGATGTCGTAGCGGGCGCGGATGGCGGCGGCATGAAAGGCCTGGTAGGGCATCATCAGCGCATGCGCGGCATAGCGGCCGAGCTCGAAACGTGCGAGGCGGCGGGCTTCGTCGGTGGTCAGCTTGAGCGCCTGGATCTCGCCGGCGACCGCCACCGTCATGCGGATCAGGCAGGCCTCCATCGCCACTTCGCGTAGCTGGTCGAACGGCGACAGCCTCTCGGACAGGAACAGGCGCTGCGAATGGCGGTCGTAGCGACGGCGCCAGTTCGGCATGGTGGCGACCGGCAGCACTTTGACCACGATGCCGTATTCGCGCTTCAGCCATGCCTTCAACGCACCGAACAGATCGTCGCCGGGATCGAGCACCGCGGTGAACGCCTCGGCCTCTTCCTCAAGTGCCGTAAAATGGTTCGGCCGCCGCTCGAAGGTCTCATGCACCTCGTCGATTGGCAGGCGAGCGCCGGATAGCGCGGTCGCCCGCCCTTCGCGCGCCAGGAGTTCATTGAGGTCTGACAGTCGCTCGGCCTGCTCGCGATAGGCGCGAAACAGTTTTATCACCGCCGCGGACGCATTGGGCGCTGCCTCGGCAAGTTCGATCAACTCCTGGTCTCCCGGCAATTCGCCAACCAGCAGCGGATCGGTGAACACTTCCTTCAAGGCCGCGACCGACCCCCTCGCCTCGCCCTGCAGCTCATGCGGGTCGACCTTGTAGACTGAGGCCAGTTTCAGGATCAGCTGCACCGTCAGCGGCCGCTGGTTGCGCTCGATCAGGTTGAGGTAGGACGGCGAGATGCCGAGCCCTTCGGCCATCGCCGTCTGGGTCAGGCCCTTGGCGTTGCGAATGCGGCGGATGCGCGGCCCGGCGAAAATCTTCTGCTCAGCCATCAACTGCTCTTGACAGGAATTTACACGACATTCGCGGCATCCCATTGCCAGTGAGTTTTACAACTATGACAAATTTACAGCAACCCTCTGTCAAACACAACACAGGTTTTCCCCAATCTTCGGCCGTATCGGCTGATTTTTCTGGCTGATTTTGCGCCGCAATGTAAATTCAGTCACATCCCGATGCGCCAAGAGATTGGCGCGCGGACAAAATCCAGCAATCCTTCGGAGTGACTCATGACCGATTTTTACAATCTCGTTCCCTCGGCGCCGGAAGGCCGCTTCGACGGCATCGAACGTCCCTATTCGCCAGAGGATGTGAAGCGGCTGCGCGGCTCGGTGCAGATCCGTCAGAGTCTCGCCGAAATGGGTGCCAACCGGCTGTGGAAGCTCATCCACGAGGAGGATTTCGTCAACGCGCTCGGCGCCATGTCCGGCAATCAGGCTATGCAGCAGGTGCGCGCCGGACTGAAGGCGATCTATTTGTCGGGCTGGCAGGTCGCCGCCGACGCCAACACCGCCTCGGCGATGTACCCCGACCAGTCGCTTTATCCGGCCAATGCCGCGCCGGAGCTGGTCAAGCGCATCAACCGGACGCTGCAGCGCGCCGACCAGATCGAGACCTCCGAGGGCAACGGGCTTTCGGTCGAGACCTGGTTCGCGCCGATTGTCGCCGACGCCGAAGCCGGCTTCGGCGGGCCGCTCAACGCCTTCGAGATCATGAAGGCGTTCATCGAAGCGGGCGCCGCCGGCGTTCACTACGAGGACCAGTTGGCGTCGGAAAAGAAGTGCGGCCATCTCGGCGGCAAGGTGCTGATCCCGACCGCCGCGCATATCCGCAACCTCAACGCCGCGCGCCTGGCAGCGGATGTGATGGGCACGCCGACCCTGGTCGTGGCACGCACCGACGCCGAAGCCGCGAAGCTTCTGACATCCGACATCGACGAGCGCGACCAGCCCTTCGTCGACTACGATGCCGGACGCACGGTGGAAGGCTTCTACCAGGTCAGGAACGGCATCGAGCCCTGCATCGCGCGGGCCATCGCCTACGCCCCCCACGCGGACCTGATCTGGTGCGAGACCTCGAAGCCGGACCTCGCACAGGCCAAAAAATTCGCCGAGGGCGTGCGCAAGCACCATCCGGGCAAGCTGCTCGCCTACAATTGCTCGCCCTCCTTCAACTGGAAGAAGAATCTCGACGACGCGACGATCGCTAAGTTCCAGAGGGAACTCGGCGCCATGGGCTACAAGTTCCAGTTCATCACGCTCGCCGGCTTCCACCAGCTCAACTACGGCATGTTCGAACTGGCGCGTGGTTACAAGGAACGGCAGATGGCGGCCTATTCCGAATTGCAGGAGGCCGAATTCGCGGCGGAAGCCAATGGCTACACCGCGACCAAGCACCAGCGCGAGGTCGGCACCGGCTATTTCGATGCCGTGTCGATGGCAATCACCGGCGGCAAGTCCTCGACCACCGCCATGCATGAATCGACCGAGCACGCACAGTTCAGGCCGGCCGCCGAATAGCGGATCAGAAACACCGAGGAAACGCCCAACAGGGCTTCACACACAGGAGAAGACCAATGGCATCGATAAGCCGCGTCAAGGAACGGGCAGAAGAACAATCGACCACGATGAGCGTCGACCAGCAGGCGACGATCCGCATGCTGGCCAACGATCTGCACAGGCTCAACCAGTCGGTGATGAAGGCGGTCGAGGCCGGCGTCTCGGTGGAGCTGGTGCGCTCGGCGAGGCACCATGGCGGCGACGGCAATTGGGGCGACCTTCTGATCCCGGTGATCGTCACACAACAGAGCCATGGCTGACCGGAAATCGTTGCAACCTGCCCTTCACCTGCGCAGCGTATGCGCAGGTGAATTTTATTTTTACGCAACCAATCCGTGGACAGGGCAGTACAGTACTGTTGCTTGACTCCACTATCGCAGGAGCGTTTTCGGAAGGCTTTTATTTCAACTTGACATGGGCTGCTATCTCACGCCAATTGTCGCCCAGATTCAACTCTGCATTGAAATAGGGGCGAGCTTCTTGGCCGACTTGGGTGCCCAGTGAGAAACGAGGGCGAGACCGCAAAACATCCGAATCTGGTGACCCAGGATTCAAGCACCGAGACGATACGCAGTCCCTCGCAAGTGCTTGTTGTCGGGAAATCGCCGATCAATCGCGTGGTGGTGTCGAAGATCGTCGAGCGATCCGGGCTCAAGCCAATCTCGGAATCGCCCGACATGGCGGCGAAGACCTTGCGGACACTCGTGCCAGGCGTGATCGTGCTGGATGGCGGCGCGGACAACAAGGACTGCGACATCCTGATGTCCGGCATCGAAACATTGCGACGGGCTTCGGGAAAATCGTTTCCTCCCGTGATCCTGCTTTCGACCAAGACCGGTACGCCGGAGAGCCTGGGCCTGTCGAACGTGATTGACGTCGTCGTCGCCAAGCCGATCACGCCCGAGCGGCTGCAACCGGTGATCGATCGCCTGATAAGCCGCTAAGCGCGTCACCTGGCGCGCTTCAGGTCGTTGTTCCATGCATATCGTTCTCCCCAAACCGAGGTTACTTTTGGGCGACGTGCAGAGCGCGATCAACTCCCTCTGGCGATGGTTTGGACCAGTTCGGGCAATTGCCCGAGGTTGGATATCTGGCGAAACCGCGGCTCGGCGAGCGGCGCCTCGACATGCTCGAGCACCCAGGTGAGTTCGTGCGGCACATGAACGCCCCAACCGCCGGCCTCGATGGCCGGCACCACGTCCGACTTCAGCGAATTGCCGACCATCATGCTCTTTGCGGGGCCGTCACCGTGGCGACTGAAAAGGCGGGAATAGGTCGCGGCATTCTTGTCGCTGACGATCTCGACCGCGTCGAACAGGTCGCCGAGGCCGGACCCGGCCAGCTTGCGCTCCTGGTCGAAGAGGTCGCCCTTGGTGATCAGCACGAGGCGGTAGGCGCCGGCAAGTTTCTCCACTGTGTCGCGCACATGCGGCAAGACCTCGATCGGGTGGCTCAGCATCTCGCGGCCAGCCTCGAGGATCTCCGCTATGACCGAAGCCGGTACACGCCCGTCGGTGACCTCGATCGCCGTTTCGATCATCGACAGGGTGAACCCCTTGATGCCGAAGCCATAGACGGCAAGGTTGCGCCGCTCGGCCTCGAGCAATCGCGCCGAAATCTGTTTCTCCTCGCCATGATCGGCAAGCATGGTGGCGAAACGCTTCTCCGTCATGCGGAAGAACTGTTCGTTCTGCCAAAGCGTGTCGTCGGCGTCGAAGCCAATGGTCGTCAGTTCGTTGTTGTTTCGCATCGATGCCTTCCGGGTTGGGAGCCGTACGAACCTAGGCCGACCGACGTGATTTTCAACCGGAACGAGGACTGCCGGCGGCACCTCCCCTTCCCTTACACAGTGGGGCACGGCTATACTCGCAAATCCGCAACCCAATCTGGTGAATGATGCCGCCTGCAAAAAAGGAAGTCCGTCCGTCGAGCCGCGGAGGACGAGCGCGTACGCCTGCCTTCGTGAAAAACCTGCGTGGTGTGAAGAACTGGAAGGAAGTCAGCGACTGGCTGGAATGGCGCGGCATCGAGGACATCGAATGCATCACCCCTGATCAGGCGGGCGTGGCGCGCGGCAAGATGATGCCGTCGAAGAAATTCACCTCCAACACCTCGCTGGCGCTGCCTTCGGCCGTCTTCATGACGACGATTTCCGGCGGCTATCCCGAAGACGGCAACGGCTTCCACTATCCGGAAGACGACGGCGACCTCAAGCTGATGCCGGACCTGTCGACGCTGACAGTCGTGCCCTGGGAAGAAGACCCGACGGCCGCCGTCATCTGCGACCTCGTTCACCAGGACGGCCGCTCGGTCGAATTCACGCCGCGCAATGTGTTGAAGCGCGTGCTTGCCGCCTATGACAAGCTCGGGCTGAGGCCGGTGGTGGCGCCCGAGATCGAGTTCTACCTGGTGCGCAAGAACCCGGACCCGGACTATCCGCTCACCCCGCCCGTCGGTCGCTCGGGCCGTGCAATCGGCGGCGGCGCCGGCTATTCGATCGCCGGCGTCAACGAGTTCGACGAACTGATCGACGACATCTACCACTTCTCCGAAAGCCAGGGCCTGGAGATCGACACGCTCATCCATGAAGAGGGCGCCGGCCAGCTTGAGATCAATCTGCGCCACGGCGACCCGATCGAGCTCGCCGACCAGGTGTTCATGTTCAAGCGCACCATCCGCGAAGCCGCGCTCAAGCACGAGATCTACGCCACCTTCATGGCCAAGCCGATCCAGGGCCAGCCGGGTTCTGCCATGCATATCCACCAGTCGATCATCGACAAGAAGACTGGCAAGAACATCTTCTCGGCCGAGGACGGCTCGGAGACCGAGGCGTTCTTCCATTTCATCGGCGGCATGCAGAAACACGTGCCGAACGCGCTGGTGATGTTCGCGCCCTATGTCAATTCCTACCGGCGGCTGACGCAGGCGGCCTCGGCTCCGGTCAACAACAAATGGGGCTATGACAACCGCACCACGGCGTTCCGCGTGCCGCGTTCGGATCCGGCGGCGCGGCGTGTCGAAAACCGCATCCCGTCCTCCGATGCCAATCCCTACTTGGCGCTGGCGGCTTCGCTTGCCTGCGGGCTGATCGGCATCACCAGGAAGATCAAGGCCGAGCCGCCGGTGCTGACGACCGCCAATGCGGACGAGATCGACCTGCCGCGCAGCCTGCTCGAAGCCGTCGACCTGTTCGAGGGCGACGAGGAACTCTGCGCGCTGCTGGGCAAATCCTTCGCCGCCACCTATGCGGCGATCAAGCGGGCGGAATTCGAGACCTTCATGGAAGTGATCAGCCCGTGGGAGCGGGAGTATCTTCTGCTGAATGTTTAGGGGAATAGGGGAGTAAGGCAGTAGGGCAGTAGGGCAGTAGGGCAGTAGGGCAGTAGGGCAGTAGGGCAGTAGGGCAAGGATGGCGGCCAAGATTGAATCGTACAGAGATTTGATTGTCTGGCAGCAAGCTATGGATCTGGCGGTTTCGATCTACGAAACAACCAGAGCCTGGCCAAAGGATGAGCACTACGGGCTGACGGCTCAGGTACGTCGTGCAGCTACCTCCGTTCCCGCCAACATTGCCGAGGGTTATGGGCGAGAAAGCCGAGCTTCATATCAGCAGTTTCTCAGAATTGCACAGGGATCTCTCAAAGAGTTGGAGACCCATCTGCTGATCGCGCCGCGCGTCGGAATCACCTCCCATCAGGCAACCGAACCATTGATGAACCGAAGTGAGAGCCGTGGGAACGCTCTTGCGGCTTCTCATCCGCAAATTGTCCCCTGAATAGTTCTACCTACTGCCCTACTGCCCTACTGCCCTACTGCCCTACTGCCCTACTGCCCTACTGCCCTACTGCCCTACTGCCCTACTGCCCTACTGCCCAGTGAGCACCATGCCTTACCAATCCCCCATTTCTCCCGGCCGCTCGTGGTATGAGGACACGGCCGGACCTAGACCAGAATATCCGGCACTCGATGGCGACCGGAGTTGCGATGTCGTCATCATCGGCGGCGGCTTTACCGGGCTGTCGGCGGCGATCCATCTAGCCAAGGCGGGGACCAATGTCGTCTTGATCGAAGCCTATCGCTTCGGTGACGGCGCATCGGGTCGCAATGGCGGCCAACTCGGCACCGGCCAGCGCGCCTGGGCAGAAGATCTGGAGGCCGAATACGGTCTGTCCCGCGCCAAGGCGCTGTTCGATCTCGCCGAAGAGGCGAAGGCGCATCTCATCGAATTCGCCGCCGCCAACCAGATCGATATCGACTACATGCCGGGTCAGCTCTCGGTGGCGCACAAGCCGCGCTATGTCGACGACTACAAGGCGCATGCCGAGATCATGGCCAGCCGTTTCTCCTATCCGCATATTTCCTTCATGGATAAGACCGAGACGGCGGAGCGGCTGGGTTCGACCGCCTATTTCGGCGGCACCCGCGACACCGGCACGGGCCATATCCATCCGATGAAGCTGGTGATCGGCACGGCGCGGGTGGCGGCGCATGCCGGCGCGCAGTTGTTCGAAGGGACGCCATCGACCGGCATCGTTTCCGCCGGCGGCAAGGTCAGGGTTTCCACACCGAGAGGTACTGTGACGGCGCAGAAATGCCTGATCGCGGTCAACGCCTATGGCGGCACGCTCGAGCCGGTGAGTGCCGCGCACATCATGCCGATCGGCTCCTTCATCGGTGCGACCGTGCCTTTGGGGGCAGATTCGAAAGTGCTGCCCGGCGGCGAGTCCGTCGACGATTCCCGCTTTGTGGTGCGCTATTTCCGCAAATCGCGGGACGGCCGGTTGCTGTTCGGCGGACGCGAGGTCTACGGCGTCAACGACCCGAAGGACATCCACATCCATATCCGCCGCCAGATCGTGGAGCTCTATCCGGCGCTGAAAGACATCGAGATCACCCATGGCTGGGGCGGCTATGTCGGCATCACCGTGCCGAGGAAACCATTCGTGCGCGAAGTGATGCCCAATGTGATCTCGGCCGGGGGCTATTCCGGCCACGGCGTCATGCTGTCGAACTTCTTCGGCAAGCTCTATGCCGAAACCGTTGCCGGCAATCGCGACCGGCTGAAACTGATCGAGGATTTGAAAATTCCGCCATTTCCCGGCGGCCGCCGTTTCCGCACACCGTTGCTTTTCCTGGCGCTCAACTGGTTCGCGCTACGCGACCGGATCTAGGGGCATATTGGCCAGAAATGCCCCCCGCTTAGGGGAAACTATATAGGCCTGAAGTGAGTCGCATGGACCGGTTTCGAGGCGACGCGCCTCGTGCTGTATCCAATCGCCATCACGATCTGATGTAATATTGTAATATTCATTGCCCTTGCGACACATTGCGGAAATGGCGGTAAAGGCGCAGAATCGCTTATAATGGCGTACTGATGCCACAATCGGGGGCGAAAGGTTCGCGCTTCTGGGCGACTATTCGGGGATTGCTGCGGGCTTGCCCGTGTTGATTTTTGGGACCGATGCCGATTAGACGCCGGACTGCCGGCAACGATCGAAAGAACATCGGCCCGCGTATGGAGGTGGCGAGAGTGAGAGAGCCCTTCAGTTTCGGTGTTCCGGAACGTCGGCGCTTTGCCATGCAGTTTGGATACGACATGCGGCCGTCCTTCTGGCAGGGAGTCCGTTCGAACTCGCATCTGGTGATTGCCGCGGTCGGCACCGCCGCACTGCTCGGCGTGGCCGCGGTGGCGCTCTGGCTGGCATTGCCGACGAGCGAGCGGCAAGCAGCCGCCAGCCAGGAACAGAGCATTCCGACCATTCCGGTGAAGACGACGAAGATCGTCCCGGTCGGAACCACGGTGGCCGCGGCGACCGTGCCACAGCCCGCCCGCAAGTCCGACCAGGTCTCACCGACGATGGCGGCGGCGAAAGCAACCATACAAACGCTAGCGGCCAATGATCCCCGCTGGACTGGAGCGCCGCCGAAGGCCGCTTCGGCGGCACCCGATCAGGCGGCTGCCCCCAGCCAGGCGGCCAATCAGGCTAAGCCGACGCCAGACAAGCCGGCCGTCGCGGCGGCATTCGCGCCATCGGCGACCGATACCGATGCCGCCAGCGAACTTGCCAAGGTTGCCGCGCCGGCACCAGCGGCAAGCAGCAATCCGGATGGAGCCAAGACCGCCGCGATCCCTGAAGTGCAGCCACAAGCGCCCGAACAGCAGCCGACGGCGAGTGATGATGGCAGCAAGGCCAAGGCCAAGCCACGCAAGGTGGCGGCGGCCGGCAACGGGCGCATCCTGAGACCGGTGACCATGCGCAGCGGCCCGAAGAAGAACGCAGCCGCCATCGGTACTGTGCCGGCAAGAACCTCGGTGCAGGTGATGAACTGCAAGCAATGGTGCCAGATCGTCTACAACGGCAAGACCGGCTGGGTCTACAAGACCTACATCAAGACCGGCGGCTGATGTACCGGCGCATTTGCGGCTGAGGCCGGACTCGCCACCGCACGATTTGCGCCCTGCCGGTACAAGTCAAACTTGAAGTCACAGGCTCGGTCGAACCGACCTGCGCAACAATGACGATGCGCTTCAGATGCAGCGGCCGCCATCGACCTCCAGCGCCACGCCGGTGATGAAGGCAGCTTCGTCCGACGCCAGCCAGAGTGCGGCATTGGCGATGTCGAGCGGCGTCGAAAGCCGGCCGAGCGGGATCGAGGCGCGGAAAGTCTCGCGAATCTGCGGCGTATCGGCGCCCATGAATTTCTCCAGCATGCCGGTTTCGCCGGCGACCGGGCAGAGGCAATTGACGCGAATGTTCTTCGGCGCGAGTTCCACCGCCATCGACTTGGTGGCGGTGATCGCCCAACCTTTCGAGGCATTGTACCAGGTGAGGCCGGGTCGAGGCCTGAGGCCAGCGGTGGAGGCCGTGGTCAGGATGACGCCGCCACCTTGCCGCTCCATGATCGGCACCACGGCAAGGGCCGCGTGATAGATCGCCTTCATATTGACAGCGGTGATCAGGTCGAAGGTTTCCTCGTCGACCTTCAGCATGTCGCCGTTGCGGTGCGTGTAACCGGCATTGTTGACCATGATGTCGATGCGGCCGAAGGCGCTTTTGGCGGTATAGACCATCTCGTCGAATTCGGAGCGCAGCGAGACATCGGTCTGCGTCCAGATCGCCGCCTCGCCGATCTCGCCGGCGACGCGCTCCGCACCCTTGGCGTTGAGGTCGGCCACAACGACCCTGGCGCCTTCCTGCGCGAAGCGCTTGGCCATGCCTTCGCCGAAGCCTGATGCCGCGCCGGTGATGATGGCGACCTTGTTTTCCAGACGCATGCTTTTCCCGCTCATCGATGTCTTCCTGGAACCAATAGAGCGGCTGACCGGCGCGGCCGATGCCGCGACAGACAAGGCGCTATTTCTCCCTTAGCTTTCGTCACATTCACGTTCTATGCTGCAACTGCGAAAGCTTCCGGAGTCTTCGTTCACCGACAAGCCTCCGGTAAGCGCCAGTGTCAAGCGCACATGTGGATCCAATCAATATCCAGCGATTGGTCCTCGATGTGACACCATGGCACTGGAAAATTTAAATCGATTAGAATATATCAGCCGCGTACTCGCGACCGGCGTCAAAGCGGACAGACCATGACCAGCCAGATCATTCCCGTCGACCCTTTCGACTTCATCATTTTCGGCGGCACCGGCGACCTGTCGGAACGCAAGCTTCTGCCGTCGCTCTATTATCGCCAGCGCGACCACCAATTCTCCGAGCCGACACGCATCATCGGCACATCGCGCTCGAAAATGAGCGACGAGGAATTCCGGGCCTTCGCCAGCCAGGCGATCTCCGACCACGTCAAGCCGGCCGATATCGACGCCAAGGAGTTGAAGACCTTTCTGGCGCGGCTTTCCTATGTCTCGGCCGATGCGACGAGCGGCGCCGGCTTCGACAAGCTTAAGAAAGCGATCGGCGAGAGCGAGAGCATCCGCGCCTTCTATCTGGCGGTAGCGCCGGCGCTGTTCGGCGATATCTCGCACAAGCTCAAAGAGCACAAGCTGATCACGCCGAACTCGCGCATCGTGCTGGAGAAGCCGATCGGCCGCGACCTTGCCTCGGCGCAGGCGCTCAACGATCTGGTCGGCGACGACTTCCACGAAAGCCAGATCTTCCGCATCGACCACTATCTCGGCAAGGAGACGGTGCAGAACCTGATGGCGCTGCGCTTTGCCAACGCGCTTTACGAGCCGCTGTGGAATTCCGCGCATATCGACCACGTACAGATCACCGTCGCCGAGACCGTCGGCCTGGAAGACCGCGTCACCTACTACGACAAGGCCGGCGCGCTGCGCGACATGGTGCAGAACCACATGCTGCAGTTGCTCTGCCTCGTCGCCATGGAGGCGCCGTCGTCGATGGACGCCGACGCCGTGCGCGACGAGAAGCTCAAGGTGCTGCGGGCGCTGAAGCGCATCAACGGCAACGAGGCGCCGAAGCACACGGTGCGCGGCCAGTATCGCGCCGGTGCATCGGCCGGCGGGCCGGTAAAGGGCTATGTCGAGGAGCTCGGCAAGGACAGCAACACCGAAACCTTCGTGGCCATCAAGGCCGAGATCGGCACCTGGCGCTGGGCTGGCGTTCCGTTCTACCTCAGGACCGGCAAGCGGCTGGCGACCCGGGTTTCGGAAATCGTTATCGAGTTCAAGCCGATCCCGCATTCGATCTTCGGTGACAGCGCCGGGCCGATCTTCGCCAACCAACTGGTCATCCGGCTGCAGCCCGACGAGGGCGTCAAGCAGTTCATCATGATCAAGGATCCAGGCCCAGGCGGCATGCGGCTGCGCCAGATCTCGCTCGACATGAGCTTCGCGCAGTCCTTCGACGGCCGCGCGCCCGATGCCTATGAACGGCTGATCATGGACGTCATCCGCGGCAACCAGACGCTGTTCATGCGCCGCGACGAGGTCGAGGCGGCGTGGAAATGGATCGACCCGATCCAGAATGCCTGGGAAGGCGCCAAGCAGGAGGCGCAGGGCTATACGGCAGGCACATGGGGGCCGTCGGCCTCGATAGCGCTGATCGAACGTGACGGGCGGACATGGCACGAGAGCAATTGAACGGCGCCAGCTACAACTGGAACGCTTTCCCCGACCGTCCGCAACTGGCAGCGGCGCTGGCCGGCCGCGTGGCCGACCGGCTAACCAAGGCGATCGCCGAGCGCGGCACGGCCGTGCTGGCCGTCTCCGGCGGCACGACGCCGGCAAAATTCTTCGCCGCCCTCTCGGCGATGCCGATCGCCTGGGACAAGGTGATCGTGACGCTGGTCGACGAGCGTTTCGTGCCCGCCTCCTCGCCGCGCTCCAATGCCGGGCTGGTGGCCGCCAATCTCTTGCAGAACGCGGCCAAGGCGGCGCGCTTCGTGCCCCTCTACCATGAGGCATCGGGCATCGAGGATGCAGCGGCATCCGACGATGCGGCGCTGCGCTCCCTGCCCTGGCCGCTCGATGTCGTGGTGCTCGGCATGGGGCCGGACGGCCACACCGCCTCGTTCTTTCCCGATGCCGACGATCTGGCCAAGCTGCTCGACCCGGCCTCGGACCGGATCATCCTGCCGGTCCACGCGGCCAGTGCGGGCGAGCCGCGGCTCACCTTGACGCTGGCGCGCATCATCGATGCCGGCTTCATCGCGCTGCACATAGAGGGCGAGGACAAGCGCGCCGCCTTCGACGGCGCGGTCGCGCCCGGACCGCGAAAGCCGATCCGTGCCGTTCTCGACGCCGCGCCCAGGCCCGTAGAGGTTTTCTGGGCGCCCTGATTTTAGATTTAGTGGTCCCGGCAACGGCGGGAGGATGTTTCCGGGACCTCGCCTGAAAGGACCGACCGCCATGACCGCAAGACGCGACATCGAAGCCATCACGGAGCGCATCCGCCAACGTTCGAAGGCGGGCCGCGAGCGCTATCTCGGCCGTATCGCCGAAGCGTCGAACCAGACCGCCAACCGGTCGGTTCTGTCCTGCGGCAACCTCGCCCACGGCTTTGCGGTGTGCAGCCCCTCGGAGAAGCTGGCGCTCGGCGCCGACAAGGTGCCCAATCTCGGCATCATCACCTCCTACAACGACATGCTGTCGGCGCATCAGCCCTTCGAAACCTTCCCTGCCCTGATCAAGGAGGCCGCGCGCGAGGCCGGCGGCATCGCCCAGGTGGCCGGTGGCGTGCCGGCGATGTGCGACGGCGTCACGCAGGGCCAGCCCGGCATGGAATTGTCGCTGTTCTCGCGCGACGTGATCGCCATGTCGGCGGCGGTCGGCCTGTCGCACAACATGTTCGACGCCGCCGTCTTTCTCGGCGTCTGCGACAAGATCGTACCGGGATTGGTGATCGCGGCGCTGACCTTCGGCCATCTGCCGGCGGTGTTCATCCCGGCCGGACCGATGACGACCGGGCTTCCCAACGACGAGAAGGCCAAGGTCCGCCAGCTTTATGCCGAGGGCAAGGCGGGGCGCGCCGAACTGCTGGAAGCCGAGTCCAAATCCTACCACGGGCCGGGCACCTGCACCTTCTACGGCACGGCGAACTCCAACCAGATGCTGATGGAGATCATGGGCCTGCACACGCCCGGCGCCTCCTTCGTCAATCCCGGCACGCCGTTGCGTGATGCGCTAACCCGCGAAGCGACGAAGCGGGCCCTCGCCATCACCGCGCTCGGCAATGCCTATACGCCGGTCGGGCGGATGATCGACGAGCGGTCCATCGTCAACGGCGTCGTCGGCCTGCATGCCACCGGCGGCTCGACCAATCATACCATCCACCTGATCGCCATGGCGGCGGCAGCCGGCATCGCACTGACCTGGCAGGATATTTCCGACCTCTCGGAAGCGGTGCCGCTTCTGGCCCGCGTCTATCCGAACGGGCTTGCCGACGTGAACCATTTCCATGCCGCCGGCGGGCTCGGCTTCCTGATCCGCGAACTGCTTGACGAAGGCGTGTTGCACGAGGATGTGCAGACGGTGTGGGGCGAAGGCCTGCGGCCCTATGCGGTCGAGGCAAAGCTCGGTGCCGACGGCTCTGTGGTGCGCGAGGCCTCGCCGCAGGCCAGCGGCGACGAAAAGGTGCTGGCGCCGTTCAGCAAGGCGTTCCAGCCGACAGGCGGCCTGAAAGTGCTGGCGGGTAATCTCGGCCACGCCGTCATCAAGACCTCCGCCGTCAAGCCGGAACGACGCCTCATCGAGGCGCCGGCCAAGGTGTTCGACAGCCAGCAGGGCCTGAACGATGCGTTCAAGGCCGGCACGCTCACCGGCGACTTCATCGCCGTCATCCGCTTCCAGGGTCCGAAGGCCAATGGCATGCCGGAACTGCACAAGCTGACCACCGTGCTCGGCATCCTGCAGGACCGAGGCCAGCGCGTCGCGCTGGTGACAGACGGGCGCATGTCGGGCGCTTCCGGCAAGGTCCCAGCGGCGATCCATGTGACGCCGGAAGCCGTCGAGGACGGGCCGATCGCCCGGATCCATGACGGCGACATCATCCGCCTCGACGCCGATGCCGGAACGCTGGAGGTGCTGGTGCCGGGAACCGAGTTCGCGCTGCGCCGCACCGCCGAAGCCGACCTCATCGGCAACGAGTTCGGCTTCGGCCGCGAGCTTTTCGCCGGCTTCCGGCAGCTGGTGGGCCGTGCCGACCATGGCGCCAGCGCCTTCGGAACCGCCTGATATTCCTGACTTCCAAATGAAAAGGGCGGCCTTGAGCCGCCCTTTTTTGTTTGTCCTGCCGGATGCTACTCGACTTTGAGTTCACTCCGCTCGCCGGCCTTGACCGTGAAGGGCGTTTCCTTGTCGGCCTTGTCTGTGGTGAAGTTGGTCACGAGCACGTAGTCGCCCGCCGCCAGCGTGGACTGCATCTTTTCGCCATAGGCGTAGGTCACCTGCTTGCGTTCGCCCTGGATGTTCTTCTTGGCCTCGTAGATCTTGAAGCCATCCGCGCCTGGCGCGTCGACGGCCAGGACGCCCGCGTTCAGCGTCACGTTGACATCGGTCATCTGCCCGACCGTCACGCTGAAAGGCTGTTCCGTGGACACGGCCTGCACGTCGACACCGATCACATAGTCGCCCGGAGGCAGATCGAACTGGCTGTCGGGGCCGTAGGCGTAAGTCACCTGATCGCGGCTGCCATCAAGCTTCTTGGCCGCCTTGTACACCTTCCAACCCACATCGGTTTCGGCCTTCTCGCCGCCCTTTGTGTAGAAGGCGTTTGCCTTGGCCTTGCCGACGCCGACGATCATGTCCTTGTCGACGACCTGGCCGGCGGCAAGCTGCATGGTTTCGCTTGCCTCGCCGGCTCCCAGCTTCACGGTGACCTTGGTCTCGCCGGCCGGAACGACGAACTTGACCTCGCCATAGTTGCTGTCCGACGTGCCGCCGGGATAGGCGATGCTGATCTGCGCATTGCGGTCGACATCGGCGCCTGGCGCCGGCCGGGCGTGGATGGAGAGCTCGGCGGCGTTTAGATTGAGCGAAAGCTCTGTTGCCTTGTCCGCCGTCAGCGTGACCTTCTGCTCGGCCTTGGCGCCGCCGCTCGAGGCGACGACGATGTAGTTGCCAGCGGGAACGTGGAATTTGACGGCATTGTAGCCGTCATTGACATGGTCTCCACCGACACCTTTGGCATCGTCCGGAAAGACTTCATAGTAGACGTCGATCTTCGGCACCTCGCCGCCCTCTTTCAAGAACGCTTGCGGGATGAGGTTGTAGTCGACCTCGGCGGCTTTCGGCGCAGGCGCCAGTGCGGGAGCCGGTTTAGGCGCGGGTGCCGGCGCCGGCGCAGCGACGGTTTCGACCAAGGCTTCCTGCAACGCCTTCTCATCGGAGGCCTGGATGTATTTGCCGCCGGTGTTTTCAGCCAGGCACGCGATCTGCTTGCCCTCGTCGGCTGTCAATCCGAAGCCGACGACATCGGCGGTGAAGTCGACGCCGGATGCCTTGAGTTCCTTGCCCAGTGCACAGGGGTCGCCGCCGCAGGTTTCGAGCCCATCGGTGATCAGGACGACGGTTGCCTTGTCCTCGGTGTATTTCAGCGCTTCCGCCGCCTGCTTGACGGCCGCCGTCAACGGCGTCTTGCCAAGGAATTTCAGACTGTCGGCGGCATCCGTGATGGCGCTTGCCGAGCCTGCCTGAGGCGGCACGATCAGCTGAATGTCCTCGCAGCTGCCTTTTTCGCGATGGCCGTAGGCCATGAAGCCGATCTCGTCGTCGGCGGGAACCGATTGAAGCACGGTCCTCAGAGATTCCCTGGCGATTTCGAGCTTGGGCTTGCCGTCGATCTGCGCCCACATCGAGCCGGAAGCATCAAGAATGATGATGACCTTGTTTGCGGCAAAGCCGAACGTCGTCATCGACAAAAGGAGGATCGCCGCAGCGAAGCTCCGCGCAAATACCGCCATCGAAATCTCCTGAGTTAGCCCCCTAATCCGCACAGGGAAGCTATTTGAGGCGGCGTCAGGACACAAGCCCGGCGCGGCCGTGTCGCTCAGGCCTCTGGGCGGGGAAAAAAGCGTTCATGCGGCAGGATCGCCCGAGCAGCAGGCGTCTTGGAGCCAGGCCGAAGCCCCGGCTCAGTAGGTGGTGCGGCGCTCTTCCGAAGGCGGCCTGCCGAACTGCAGCCGGTAGCTCTGGGCGAAATAGGAGTGCGAGGTGAAGCCGGTCGCGATCGCCACGTCGAGGATCGGCATGTTGGTCTGGCGCAGCAATTCGCGCGCCCGCTCCAGCCGCAACCGCATGTAGTAGCGGCCCGGCGTGACGTTGAGGTGGCGCAGGAACAGACGCTCGACCTGGCGCACCGAAAGGCCGGCCGATTTGGCGAGTTGCACCGCCGAGAGCGGCTCGTCGAGATGGTCGGCCATCAGCTCGACGATGCGCCTCAGCTTCTCCGACTTGCCGGTCAGATCGCGTTCCGGCCCGACGCGCTGGCGGTCGCCGGCCGAGCGGATGCGCTCGTGCTGGAACTGGTTGGCGACGCCATTGGCGAGGTTCGAGCCGAAATCGCCGCGCACGATCTCCAGCATCAAATCGATCGAGGTCGTGCCGCCGGCGCAGGTGTAGCGCTTGCGGTCGATCTCGAAGACATTGCCGGTGCAGTTGATGTCGGGGAAGCGCTCCATGAAGCCGGCGCGGTTTTCCCAATGGATGGTGCAGCGGTAACCGTCGAGCTGGCCGGCCTCGGCCAATAGGTAGGACCCGACCGACAGTGCGCCGAGCGCGTTGCCGCGCCGGCCCCAGCTGCGCAACGCCGCCAGAACCTTGCTCTTGCCGGGAAATTCGGTTGTCAGCCCTACCGAAACGAAGAGGATGTCGACCGGCGGCAGGTCGGCGACGGCATAGTCGATCTTGAGAGGCAGGCCGTTGGACGCCATCACCGGATCGCCATCGGCCGACACCGTGGTCCAGCCATAGAAATCGCGGCCGAGCAGACGGTTCGCCGACCGGAACGTGTCGATCGCCGCGGCCAACGAGAACATGGAAAACTTGTCGACCAGCAGGAAGGCGAACTGCCGGCCACCTTGAACGGGATCAGTCGTGACCGGCCGTTCCGGGGAAATGGTGGGGTTCGGCAAAACTGGCGCTTTCAGGGTCAACCCGGGCTCAGAAGGAGGGCCGCTTCAATCCGGCCGCAAGGTAGGCAGAAGCTAACGTATTGGCCATCAGCATGGCAATGGTCATCGGCCCGACACCGCCGGGCACCGGCGTGATGGCGCCGGCTTGCTTGGCCGCCTCGGCATAGGCGACATCGCCGACGAGGCGCGACTTGCCCTCGCCCTTCTCCGGCGCGGGAATGCGGTTGATACCGACATCGATGACGGTGGCGCCCGGCTTCACCCAATCCCCCTTGATCATTTCCGGCCGGCCGACGGCGGCGACCAGGATGTCTGCCGTGCGGGCAAGCGCCGGCAGGTCCTTGGTGCGGCTGTGGGCGATGGTGACGGTGCAGTTGGCGGCAAGCAGCAGATTGGCCATCGGCTTGCCGACAATGTTGGAGCGGCCGACGACGACGGCGTTGAGGCCGGACAGGTCCTTGCCGCGCACGCGCTCGATCAGAAGCATAGAGCCGGCCGGCGTGCAGGGAACGAAGGCCGTGTCGAGCTCGCCCGTGCCGAGCTTGCCGACATTGATGAAATGGAAGCCGTCGACATCCTTCTGAGGCGCAATCGCCTGGATGATCTTGCCGGCGTCGATATGGGCGGGCAGCGGCAGCTGCACCAGGATGCCGTTGATGGCCGGATCGGCGTTGAGGTCAGCGATGATCTTGAGCAACGCCTCTTGGGAAGTCTCGGCCGGCAGCGTGTGCTGGAGCGAATGAAAGCCGCATTCCTTGGCCGTGCGCGACTTGGAAGCGACATAGACCTGGCTGGCCGGATCCTCGCCGACGATGACCACGGCCAGACCAGGCTTGGCGTTGCCCTTGGCGACCAGCTCGGCGGTCAACGCCTTGACAGTCCGCACCACATCCTCGGCAACGCTCTTTCCGTCAATGACTTCGGCCATGAACCATCCTCAACCCTGTTTCGCGCAACGCCGCTTTCGAGACGCGATGTCCCGGCGCCGGCAAGATGCAGTGCGGCATTGTCACGAAAATTCCGGCACGCAATCCCGTCAAAGCGCCGTCCAATGCCGTTTACGCGAAAACCGGGAGGGTTTTATTCGGCCTCGGTGATGTATCTTGTGGCTCAGAAGTAGCGGCGGCGGGCGCGGCTCTCGGTGAGTTCGCGGACCGCCTCGCGGAATTCGCGCAGGCTGGCACGAATTTCCTCGATCGGCGCCTGTTCGGCGCCTTCCTCAACCGGCGAAGGCTCCACCGATGGCTGCGGTGGATAGGCCGGTGGTTGCGGCGGCGCGGGCTGCGGCGGATACGGCATGTGCCCGGCATAGGGCGCCATGGCTTGGGTATAGGGGTAACCTGCAGGCGGCGGCGCCTGCCAGGGCTGCATCGAGCCGGCCTGTAATGCAGGGGGCGGCGGAGCCGGATAGATCGGCAGTGGCGGCATCAGGGGCGACCGTGACGGCGGTCCCATCGGCTGGGAATAGGTGGCATCGAAGCCTGGCGGGAAAGGCGGCCGCGAGTAGTCCGACGACCGCGGCATGAAGGCGGCATCCGGATTCGGGAAGCCGGAGGGCATAGCAGCATCCGCCGGCCGCGCCTTGTCGGCAAAGGCGGCGAATCCGCTGTCATCGTCCGCCTCAGTGGATGGCTTGCGGGACAGAGCATTGCGCAATTTCGCCATGAGCGCGGCGACCCGCCCGGGCCGCTTGGCGGGAGCGGCTTCGGCCTGTGCCAAGGGCGGTGGCGGTGCTGGTGGCGGGGGTGGCACCGGCGGCACGGGCGCTGCCGGCATTGGCGACGCGGGCGGCGGTGCTGCCCGGAATGCCTGGTCTTCGACAGGCGCCTTGCGGTCGCGGCGCGAGCGCGATGTGGCGGTCTCGCGCAGGCTTTCATAGGCGCCGCGCATGGCACCGAGACCAACACCGGAGGCAAAGCCCAGGAACAGGCCGGCAAGCGCCATCACGACCCGCGATGGACCGTTCGGCTCGAGCGGAATGGAGGGCGGCGAGATGACGGTCATATTGGCGGTATTGATACCCTTCTGCTCGCCAATCTCCTTGGCGCGCAGAAGATATTGTTCATAGACCGAGCGCTTGGCCGCGGCGTCGCGTTCCAGTTCGCGCATCGAGACCAGGTCGCTGTTGACGTCGCCGCTGCGGACCTTCATCTGCGCCAGTTGGGACGAAAGGTCCTGTTGGACCTGGATCGAGCGTTTCAGGTCAACCTGCAGCGACGAGGCGATGCGGCTGAGTTCCGCGGCAATGCGATCGCGTGCGCCGGCCAGCTGCGCGTTGAGCGCCTGGAGTTCGGGATGGCGCGGACCCAGCCGGACCGCGGCACGATCGGCCTCCTGCTTGAGCGTGGCATATTGCGCGCGCAGATCGCTCATCGTGTTGGAATTGATTTCTTCCGGCAAAGTACCGCCAAGCACCGAATTGACATTGATCGAGCGGGCGGAGGCAGCGCGGGCGTTCAGTTCCGCCGTACGCGCGCGAGCAACCGACAGTTGCTCGTTGACCTTGAGCATCTGATCATCGCTGATCAGGTGGCCCTGCGCGTCGACAAGGTCGTGCGTGGCCCTGAAATCCTCGACCTTGCGCTCGGCCGCCTCGACGCTTTTGCGCATCTCCTCGAGTTTTGCCGTCAATTCGTTGTTGGCCCGGCCGGCGGTGAGGGATTGAAATTCACCCGAGGTCTGCAGAAAGACATCCGTCATCGTTTCCGCGATGCGCGCCGATTTCTGGGCGTTCTGGGTGGTGACGCCGATCATGATCGTGGAGGTCTTGCCCGCGCGCTCGACCGAAAGGCTTTCAGCCAGATTGCCGACGGCAAGGGACAGGCGACGCGGTTCATCGGCACCGCCTGGTCCATCGTGGCGCAACAGGATCGAGCGGATCAGTGACATGGCGCCCAGGCCGCCCGAGCCTTGGCCATTGAACTCCGGATCGTCGGCGAGATTGAGCTTGTTGACGACCTTGCCCAGCACCGTGCCCGAGGTCAGCAACCTGATCTGGTTTTCGACATTGACGAGTGTCGCGTCAGGAACAACCGCCATCTGGGTGAGGTCACGGTCCGAAAGTTTCAGGTCGCGCGGATCGACGACCAATTCGGTCATCGATTCGTATTTCTTCGGTGTCGACAGCGCGATCGCGATGCCGAGCCCGGCACCGATCAGGGTGGTGGTGATGATCAGCAGTTTCGACCTGGCAATGCCACGCACGACCTGCATCGGATCGATCAGCGGCTTCCACTGTTGATCGTCCCTGCGATCGTCAAAGGATGCATTGGCCTCGCCTGCCTGGCGGGATCCGGCCGTGTCATGCGAGCGAGTGCTGCCGGAAGGTTCTTCAGCGGACTGCCTTGAATCCGGCATGGCCGGCTGCAGATTGTCGGCGTCCTCTTGCGAGCGCCAGGCGTCGTCTTGTGCAGCCGCTTCCCGCTCTGGCCGCAAGCGTTCTGTTCCGGCGGCGGCGGACGGCGTTGGGTTCGTCCGCGCTTCGCGCCGTGAACGGGCAAGGCGATGGCGCGTGGCGGCATCCTCGCGCCATGCCGAATCCGCGCGATCGCCTATCGAGACCAGGGATGCGTCGTCCTCACCGCGCATGGCCTGGCCGAGCGCCAGCAACGAACGCTCGCGCCTCCAGTCTTCACGGTTTTCCCTGTCGACCATTGTCTTGGAGCTTCACTCTTTGGCCGCTGGGCAGCGGCGGTCGGCTATTCGTTAAGCCACGCTAAACAAGCATAGGAAACAAAAGGTTAATTTCGGCAGGCCGGCGTGTAAGCTTTCCATAACCTCAAGTGCCGGAATTTCAGCGCCTTCGGGCCTCAGAACGGCACGTTAAGCTTTCCCGCCTATGGCTTCCCGGCACATGACCGAAGCTCGCGGCATACCGCAAAGGCGCACTTTCGCCCGGATCGGCACTTTCGTGGCCGAGCGACGGGGGCTGGTGCGCGACTATTTTTCGGCGATCAGCGGCGCCGGCGGGCGACTGGTGTTTTCGCTGGCCTATTTCATCGCCCTTGCCAACACTTTGTCGATCTCCGAATTCGGTATGTTCGCCACCGCTTCGGCGGCCGGCGTGATGCTGTCGCGGATCCTGGCCTTCGGTTTCATCTCGGCGCTCTACCGCACCGCCACCATCCGCCCCAATCTGATCGGCACCTTCACGGCCGGCTTCCTGCTGCTCGGCGTCGTTTCGCTGCCGCTCCTGACGCTGGCCTCGTTCGGGGTCTACCTGATCTTCTTCGCCGGCACCGTGCCGCTGTCGGTGTTTTCGGCGATCGTGTTTGCCGAAGCGCTGTTGTGGCGGCCGGTCGAGGTGGCGCTGATCGTCAACAACGGGTTGGGCAAGTTCGGCCGCGCTGCGATCCTGGCGATCATGGCGACGGCACTGCGGGCGCTTGGCGCGGTGCTGTTCATGGTCTCGGCGCAACACAGCATCTGGGCTTGGTCGTGGTTCTATATCGGCGCCAACGCCGCCTCGCTGGTTCTGGCTTTCGGCTGGTTCTATCCGCGCCAAAGACTGCGGCTGCGCATCGAGCTCTATCTCAGGCGGCTTGCCGATTCCATCTACGTCGCCGGCGCGGAAGTGTTGTTCTACCTGCAATCGGAATTCGACAAGCTGCTGGTGCTGGCGATCGGCGGCCCGCATCTGGCCGGCATCTATGCCATCATCATGCGGCTGGTCGACCTGACCGCGATCCCGATCCGCACCTTCTCGATGATGCTGGTACAACGCATGATGCGCGCGCCGGACCTGTTGTCGCGGCTGGCGGTCAAGAGCGGCATAGAAGGCGGCGTGTTCCTGGTTTCGACGCTGGCGCTGCTGGCGCTCGGCATCGTGCTGCATTTCTTCCCCAACGCCCTCGGCAGGAACGTCTCCGAGGCCGCGCCGCTGGTGGCGCTGGCAATCTGCGTTCCGGGATTGCGCAATCTGGTCGAATACCAGGCGGAGCTTCTGTTCGCGCGCGGCCAGACGGCGGTGCGGGCGCTCAATCTCGGCTTGTTAGCCGCCCTGAAGGCGCTGCTTTTGACCTATGTGCTAACCACCATCACCGATACGTCAACGCTGGTGCTGTCGCTCAACATCGTCTTCCTGCTGCTCTATCTCGCCTCGATGCTGCTGACCTATTCGGCGCTGCGCAGGCCGGCGAAAGCAATCTGAATTCAGGTGAGGCCGGCCTGCAAACAGCGGCTCCCTGCGCTTCCGGTGCTCACGTACAGTAGTACGCTCCGCTCCGGTTCTCGGAAGCCACTGTTTTCGGCTCGTCCTGACCTGAATTCCTGCTCAGGCTAACCCAGCCCGATCAGACGACGGATGCGGCCGATATCGGTGCCGATGAAGGATTGCATGCCGATCGCCACCTGCTGCGGCGCCATGCCGGCAACGAAGCGGCGAAACTCGTCGTCCGATAAGGCCTCTCCCGTCCAGTGGACGCGGCAGAATTCCTCAGAACCGTGGAAGTGGCCGGCACCGTCCTGCAGATCGTCGACATAGCGACCATAGATCATGCATTCGGAGAATCTGCGCGCCGAGCCGACCACCTCGACCCAGGCGCGGCCATGGGCCTTCTCGATCTGGCCGCACATGGCAAGCACGGTGTCGCGGCGCCAGGCGATCAGCGTCGAGATATAGTCGTGGGCCGACGCGCGCGACGGGTCGATGCCGAGCGCGGAACCCGCATTGCGCGACCAGATGCGATGCTCGTCGTGACCGTCATCGGCAAGCACGCCGTCGCGGCGGAACAGCCGCGCCTTGCCGTCGCGCCAGAAGGCGCCGCAGTCGAAGGCCTTCAGGAAAGCGACGTCGGAATCGCAGAAGACCAGAACGTCTTCCCGGGCATGCGCCGCGATGGCAATGCGGCGCAGCTGCTGCACGTGCCAGCCACGCAGCGGCTGCGTCTTCAGGCTGAACCAGACACGCCGGCGGAACAGGCTAAGCGGATCGTCGAAAGCGCGCAGCCAGCGCGGCAGCAGGTCACGCTCGTCGACAACTGTGCGCCGGTTGGTCTCCAGCTGCCGGAAAAGCGCGACGTCGCGGTGTTCGACCAGGATGTAGTGGTGCGCGGCGCCGGAAACATGCCGGTCAAGCGTTTCGCACAACAGGCGGCAGCGCAAGAAATCCGGCGCGTAGCTCGCCGTCACCACCGCCGCCGTCGGCGTCTCCGGCAACAGGCCCGGGCCGACGAGAGCGTCTGGAACGAACCTTTTGTTCAACGGAGCTCTCCGGCCGTTTCGGCGCCGCGCGACCATCTCTGCTTGACGACCCGCCACAGGAACACCGGATTGCCGACGACGTAGCGGCGCCAGAGCCGGCCCGGCTCGACCGCCAGCCGGAACAGCCATTCCAGGCGCATGCGGCGCATCCACAGCGGCGCGCGGGGCACCGAGCCACTCAGGAAATCGAGCAGTGCGCCGACCGCGACCGGCATCGTGCAGTGGCGTTCGTCGATGTGGCGGGCGATCCACAGTTCCTGGCGGGGCACGCCCATGGCGACCAGCAGCATATCGGGCCGCAGCGCCGCGATCCGGCCAATGATCTCCGGCTCCTGCGCGGCGGAGAAATAGCCGTCATGAATGACCACGAAATTGTGCTGCACGGCAAGGGCCGCGAGCTTGACCGACGCCGCCTCGGCGTTGACACGCGTCGCGCCAAGCAGGCCGACGGTCAGCGGCCGCGTCGAGGCCTGCAGGAAGGCCGGCACGAAATCGGTGCCGTTAAGGTTGTCCGGAAAGGGCGCGCCATAGAGAAGCTGCGCGGCGAGATCGACGCCGATGCCGTCCGGCAGGATGAGGAAGTCGTCGAGCGCCTCGGCGAAAACCGGGTCTGAATAGGCGATGTTGGCATTGTGGGCGTTGAGGAAACTGACCTTGGTGAAGCGCCGCTCGGCGATCAGACGGGTGAGCAGGGCGATAGCATCGTCCCAGCGGATGGCGAGCACGGAGATGCCGAGGATCCTCTTCAAGCTGTCGAGCCCGAAGGCCGCGCGGGCGGTGTGCATATTCATGCAAACACCTCCTGCCTGACGGCCCCGAGTTTTTCCAAGCCATGCCGGATGGCGACATCCAGCGCCTTGACCTGCCGATGACGGAACGCGCCGCCATCGACGTCCCTGATATCGGCGGCCGCGGCCTCCAGGGCCCTGGCGAAGCCGGCCGGATCGTCGGTGACGACGCAATTGTCGGGGCGATGGTCGATGCCGCGCAATGAGCGGCTGGTGGCGACCGAAGGCAGGCCGAGTTCGAAGGTCTCGATGGTCTTCAGCTGCACGCCGCTGCCGGCGGTGCTGATCAGCGGGACGACGGCCGCGCCGCACACGAACGCCCTGGCATCCGGGACACGGCCGACAAACTCGACGCCCGGATGCGCCGAGGTGACGCCCGAAGGCACGTGGCCGGCGATGCGGATGCGGAAATCGGGCCGCAGATGCGGCACCACCTTGCCCAGGAACCAGTCAAGGCCAATGCGGTTCGGCTGCCAGGTCCAGGTGCCTATGAGGGCAGCGTCGCATTCAATCCGGCGCGGGCCGTTCCGGGTTGGCGCCTCGGCGCCGGTCACCAGCGGCAGCACCGCCGATCGGTCGGCGGCAGCGACACCGAGTGCCGCCCGGTCTTCCTCGGCCAGCGTGAAGACATAGCGTGCGCGGCGGCAGAGACGCTCTTCCACGACCTTGAGCAGCCTTGCCTCGCGGCGGAACAGCAGGCGCTGGAAGGGGCCGGCGGCAGCAGCCGCGTTCTCCCGCGCCGAGAGATGCTCGACATTGTGGGCGATGAAGATCGAAGGCTTGTCTTCGAAGAGCTTTTCGAAGGCGCCGGCGAACTGGACGGAATTCAGCACATAGCCATCGAACGGCCCGGCCTGTTCGAGAGCGGCCTGCACTTCGTGCTCGGATACCGCACGCAGCTTGACCGAGGCGAAGGTAAGGCCCGACAGCATCGCCTTGCCGACCCAAGCGAGCTTTTGGGGCGCCGAGGCGCTTTCCGTGCGCACGTCGATCGCACCCAGCACAACGGTGTTTTCCGGGTCGGCCGCGGCCTTCCCGGGCCAGGTGAAACCGATGACCGTGACGCGCGCGCCGGCCCGCCGCAACGCAGCGATGATCGCAGCATTGGCGATCTCGTAGCCCGAGGCGAGAGCGCCGTCGGGCACGATCGATGTGGCGAACAGCAGATGCATCTCACCTATCCTGTGGTGTAGCCGGTAGCAAAGCGCGGTGAACCCTTGATTAAGCGAGCACAATCAACGGCCGAAAGCCCCTGCCCGACGGGCCTCTCCGTGCAAGGTGATTAACGAAACCTTATCACCGTGGTGCTACCAGAACGCGACTCACCATGTGGCTGGACACGGATGATCCCTTTGCCATCGGATGGTTCGGTATCGATCGCTGGACGGTCTCCCCGGCTTAACGTCGAGGCTGTCGAAGCGGTCGTCACCTTGCCTACCTTCAAGCGGCCCGAACAGGTGCTGGAAACGCTGGTTTCGCTGCGCGCGCAGCGGACCGGCAGGCGCTTTGCCGTCATCGTCATGGAGAACGAAGCCGAGGCGCGGGAAGGCGCCAAGGCGGTGCTGCCGCTGTTCGAGCGTGGCGGGATGCCGGGCATGGTCATCATCGCGCATGAGCGCGGCAATTGCACCGCCTACAATGCCGGCTGGCAGACGGCGATGCTGCACTTTCCGAACTTCAGGCATCTGCTGGTCATCGACGATGACGAGATCGCCGATCCGCACTGGCTGGAACGCATGTGCACGGCTGCCGAGACGCTCGGCGCCGATATTGTCGGCGGCCCGCAAGTGCCTGTCTTCGCAGACGCTGTCCATGCGAGATGGGCGGAGCATCCGGTGTTCGCGCCGCCCTACCGGGAAACCGGGCGCGTGCCGGCGCTCTATTCGTCCGGCAATCTTCTGGTCGGGCGCAACGTGCTGATCGCCATGGGGCCGCCCTTCCTCGATCTCAGATTCAACTTCATGGGCGGCGGCGATTCCGACTTTCTCAGCCGTGCGGCTCAGAAGGGCTTTGTGCTCGGCTGGTGTGCCGAGGCCAAGGTTCGCGAGACCGTCCCGGCGCGGCGCGTCGAGCCCGACTGGATCCGGGCCCGCAGCCTGCGCAACGGCGTGATCTCGACGCTGGTCGAGAAGAAGAAGCGCGCCGGCACGCCGCTGGCCGGCGCCAGGGTGCTGGCGAAAAGCCTGGCGCTGCTGGCCGCCGCGCCGTTTCGCGGCCTGGTCCGGCTGGCGCGCACAGGATCGCCGGCGATCGCCATCTACCCCGTCCATGTGGCGCTCGGCCGCGTGCTGGCCGAATTCGGATATGCCAATGAGCAGTATCGCCAGCCCGAGAAAAACTGAGCGCGCCCCGCTCAGCGACGCGTTCACGCGCGACGGCGTGGCGACGGCCGTCGCCGCACTGCTGTTCACCGTCATCATGGTGTCCTTCCGCCCGTTCCAGCCGGCCGGCGCCGAGCTGACCGGCGACGGCGGCGACATCGTCAACCAGCTCGGCTTCGGCTCGCTCGGCGCCGTTTCGATCTTCTCGTTGATGGCCTTTGCCGATCCGCGCATCGTGCGCTCGCTGCTCAGCCCGTCCTGGGCGCTGATGCTGGGCTTCTTCTTCCTGTCGGTGGTGCTGGCGACCGACCCGCCCTCGGCGATGCGCGCCGCGTCCTTCACCATGATCGGCATCCTGACCATGGCAACGATCCTGGCGCTGCCGCGCGATGCCGAGTCCTTCTCGAAAGTCATCATATTCACCGCCGTGGTGGTGATGGGCCTCTCCTATGTCGGCCTGATCGTCTTTCCGCACGAAGCGCTGCACACGGCCGATTCCCAGGAGCCCGAACATGCGGGCCTGTGGCGCGGCGTGTTCACCCACAAGAACATCGCAGGCCCGATCATGGCCTGCTTTAGTTTCGCCGGCCTCTACCTCTACCGGCGCGGGCAACGCTGGTGGGGCGCGGGTATCTTCTGCGCCGCGATGATCTTCATGCTGCACACCGGCTCCAAGACCACCGCCGGCCTGGTGCCGTTCTCAATCCTGATCGTCGTTCTGCCGAGCCTGATGGGCATGCGGCTCGGCACGCCGATCCTGTTTACGCTGGCGATCATCGCCACCGCGGTCGGCACGCTGGGCATCGTCTTCCTGCCGCCGGTGAAGCATCTGGCGGCGATCTATTTTCCCGACATGACCTATACCGGCCGCACGACGCTGTGGGAGTTCGCCGGCTCGATGCTGGCGAAGAAACCATGGACCGGCTACGGCTATGAAAGCTTCTGGGGCACGCCGCTGCTGCTCAACCAGGACCAGCCCTTCGACCGGCCATGGGATATCAGGACCATCGTGCACGGCCATGACGGCTATCTCGACATCGCCGTGTTGATGGGCATCCCCGCCCTTTGCGTGGCGGTCTATACTTTCCTGATCGCGCCGCTGCGCGACTACATGCGCATTCCGCTGCGCAAGGAAAACATCTATCTCGGCGACTTCTTCATGATGGTGGTGCTGTTCACCGCGCTCAACGCTTTCCTCGAAAGCTTCTTCTTCCATCGCGGCGACCCGGTCTGGCTGTTCTTCGTGCTCGGCGTGCTTGGCCTGAGACAGGTGTCGCTACGGCCGATCCCAGTGCGTAGCTCCAACCGTAACGTGCGATCGCCCGGTCCGTCCTGACGGGGCTTCCCCCCTGAACCGTGAGCGTCTATGTCAAAGCCTTCCTTCGGAGGGCTTTCGATGACGATCAGGCTTGTTCTCGCCGGCTGCGGCAATATGGGTTACGCCATGCTTTCGGGCTGGCTGAAATCCGGCAAGCTTGCACCCTCGGCGGTTTTCGTGGTCGAACCCAATTCCGAGCTGCGCCAGCGCGCCGCAACGCTTGGCTGCGCCACATCAGCGGATGCCAGTGAGATTCCAGGCGACGCCGTGCCCGACCTTGTCGTCATCGCGGTAAAACCCCAGGTGATCCGCGATGTCACCGCCGCCTACAAGCGTTTCGGCGACGGACGCACCACATTCGTCAGCATCGCCGCCGGCACGCCGGTCGCCACCTTCGAGGACATCCTCGGCGGCCGCGCGCCTGTCGTGCGCTGCATGCCCAACACGCCCGCCTCCATCGGCAAGGGCATGATGGTGGTGTTTTCCAACCCGCTCGTCTCGGATGATACCAAGCGCTTTGTCGCCGACCTGCTGTCGGCCAGCGGCGAAGTGGCCACCATCGACGACGAGGGTCTGATGCATGCGGTGACCGCCGTGTCGGGATCCGGGCCGGCCTACATCTTCCACTTCATCGAAGCGCTGACCGTGGCCGCCGAGAAGGCGGGCCTGCCGAAGGCAACCGCCAGGCTGCTCGCCATGCAGACGGTCTATGGGGCGGCCTCGCTGGCCGCCGAAAGCCAGGAGGAACCGGGCGTGCTGCGCCAGCAGGTGACCAGCCCCAACGGCACGACGGCTGCGGCTCTTGGCGTGCTGATGGGCGAGGACCGGATGACCAAGCTGCTGACGCAGGCAGTGGAAGCGGCGCGGCTGCGGTCGATCGAGTTGGGGAAGTAAGCCCTCAGTTCGTTCCGTACAGCATCTCGTCCTGCAGCCGGCGCAAGGCGAACAGCCTCGTCGTCTGGTCGGGCGCGGCGTTGTCGGCGGTCAGCAGTTCGCCCTTCCTGACCGGTTTCAGCACCTTGCCGCCCTCGAGCAGGCCGACCGGCACGGCGCGTTGGGCTCGGGCTTCGCCGACGGTCATGGTCCAGGAACGGTAGCAGGTCTCGCCGATCGCATCGAAGGTCTCGCCGGCCGCCAGGTCCCGCTTGGCGACCGCGCAGACCTCGGCGACCGGCCTTGGCAGCGGCACCATGTCGGGCTTGCCGGAAAGCACGATGCGGGCAGCGGTGAGCGGCACTTCCAACGATGTCAGATGATAAGGCCGGAACAGGCTGTAGTAGGGACCATGGCCGATATGCAGATCGTCCATGCGCTCGATGATGCGCGGATGTGTGGCCTCGACGATGACGAAGACACCCGGCGCCACACCCTTGCCGATCGTGTAGTCGACGACGCCCTTTCTCAACAACAGTCCGCCATCCTCGCGCGGGATGAGCACCTTGACGAGATCGTCGCGGTCGGCCTTCGGGCCATGCATGCCGGGCACATCGGGCACCAGCCCGGTGGCGTTGGCGATGGCGCACATCTCGACCATGGTTTTGGAGCCGTCGACGAACTCGACCAGCATGCGCGGGTTCATGTTGCGGCGGATCGCTTCCTCGCGATAGTCGTCGGGCATGGCGTCGTGGTTGAGCGGGTTGTTCTTGCCCTTGCCGGCCGAGACGATGGTCAGGCCGAGGGCGGACGCGAACTCGATCAGTTCCATGCAGCTCGACGGCTCGTCGCCGGCGCCAACCGAATAGACGACGCCAAGCCGGTCGGCCTGCTGCTTCAGATAGCACCCGATGGTGACGTCGGCCTCGACATTCATCATCACCAGATGCTTGCCATGCTCCATCGCCATCAGGTCGAAATCGGCGGCGACGCCCGGTTTTCCCGTGGCGTCGATGACGACGTCGATCAGTGGATTGGTGACCAGCAGCTCGTTCGAGGTGACGGCGATCTTTCCTGCCTCGATGGCCGCGGTGACTTTCGACGCCGCGTCTGCCTCGACTGCCATCGCCTCGTCGCCATAGGCGATGCGGATGGCATCACGCGCGGTGTGCGGGCGCCGGGTGGAGACGGCGCAGACCGAAATGCCTGGCATCAGCATGCCTTGCGTGACGAGGTCTGTTCCCATCTCGCCCGAACCGATAACACCGATGCGCACCGGACGACCGTCGGCGGCACGGCTGGCGAGATCGCGGGCAAGTCCGGTCAAGGCGACATTGGTCATGCGTGAGATGTCCACAGTTTCTTGATTTTGGATGCGGCAATAGCAGGGAACCACCCGCTTTTGCCAACGAAACCGTTCGAACCTGGCTTCAGACCACCCTGACGTAACTCGTCATGCCCGATTTCTGGTGCTCGATGATGTGGCAGTGCAGCAGCCAGTCGCCGGGATTGTCGGCGACGAAGCCGAGATGAACCTTCTCGTTGGGCTGGATAAGATAGGTGTCGGAAATCAGCGGCTGCACCGGCCGCGTCGAGGACGACAGCACCTTGAAGCTCATGCCGTGCAGATGCATCGGATGCGATTGCGGCGTCAGGTTCTCCATCTCGATGACATAGCTCTTGCCGAGCTTCAGTTCGGCCAGCGGCGCGGTCGGATCGGATGTATCGCCTGGCCACGGCACCTTGTTGATGGCCCAGAAACTGTAGCCTAGCGAACCGCAGATGCCGTCGCTCGGGACGTTTTCCGCCGTGGCGCTGAGCGCCAGGGAAATGTGCTGGGCGGCGGCGAGATCGACCTCCGCCACCGGATTGACCTCCAGCGGCGCAACGTCGCGAAAATCCCGCTTGAGCGAACTGCCCGTCGCCCGGACGGTCGCCAGGATTTTGGGCTTGGTGCCCCTGACATCCCGCAGGCTCACCACCGCGCCTTCCTGGTCGGGCATGCGGATGGCGAGCTCCATGCGCTGTCCCGGCCCAAGCAGCAAGGCATCGGGTGAAAAACGCTCGGGCACCGGATTGCCGTCCAGCGCCATCACGATCGCCTCGGCGCCGTCGACGCGAAAGGCATAGATGCGGGTGACATCGGTGATGGCCACGCGCAGCCGCACCAGGCCTCCGGCCGGCGCGTCATATTGCGGCTGGTCAAGCCAGTTGGCGGTGCGCACGGTGCCGTAGGTGCCGGTTTTCGCGGCGTCGCGCGGCCGGAACTGGTCGATGAACTGGCCGTCGTCGCCCAGGCGCCAGTCACGCAGATTGAGGACGAACTCGGCTTCGAATTTCGGATCGTTCGGGTTTTCGACAACGATCACGCCGGTCAGGCCGTGGCCCATCTGCTCCAGCGTGTTGCAATGCGGGTGGTACCAGAAGGTGCCGGCGTCGGGCGGCGTGAAGGCGTAGTCGAAATGGTCGCCGGTGTAGACGTAAGGCTGCACCAGGAAGGGCACTCCATCCATCTTGTTGGGCAGGCGAATGCCGTGCCAATGGATGGTCGTGGGATCATCGATGGCGTTGACCAGGCGCGCCGCGAAGGGTTCGCCCTTCCTCATCCTCAGCACTGGCGGCATTCCGGCATTGCCATAGGTCAGCACATTGTTGGTCGGGCCGATATCCATCAGCCTGGCCTGGATTTTGGCCGTCTGCAGCACCACCGGTTCCGGGCTGGCGGCGGCGAGGCTGCCAAGCCTGCCGATGGCCGAGAGCCCCATTCCGGTTGCGCCAGCGATGGCGGCCGTTTTCAAGAGCCCGCGGCGTGTCCATCCGGTCATTCAGCGCTCCAAATGCAAAGCCTGGATTTATCGTCGCCTTGGATCACGGGCGAGCCACCAGTGCAAATGCCGATATTGGCACACGGCGTCTGGCCAATGCCATGGCGACGGGTGGCATCCGCTCGGAAGCCTTCGCCCCCTATTTGAAACTGGCGATGGGCAGGAATTTCACGGCGGAACCTGTGAAGCGGCGGTGATCCGACGTCTGTCCCCGCGGCTGGAATCCGTCGAGATAGACCTGCTGCGGGGCCGTGCGGATGAAATTGGCTGCAATGACGGGCGCCGCTGCCGCGCCGGTTCCCCCGGAAATGCCGCGCTCCGCCACGGGCACAATCACGGCGGTGGCCTCGGGATCGAGGCGTGGCTGGACACGATCGGCCTTGGGGCTGGTCCTGACACGATCCTCGGATTTCGGTGCCGGAACGGCAACCCGCTGAGCGGCCGATCCATCAAGGACGGCATCGGGATGGTGCATGGCCAGCAAGGCAGCGACGGCATCGGCGGATTTGACCGCTTCCGGCTGACGCGCCAGGCTTGCCTCATTCTGCAGCCGCCATGTCGGCAAGGGGACGTTGAGCGCCACCACGTCCGGCGCGCTCGCGGCAGCGGCTTCCGTCTTGCCCAAGGGCATTTCGGCATTGGCCACCACCGGCTTGGTCACGGAGGGTTCGGCCTGCGCCGTGGACGCGCGAGCCATCGCGAACGGCGCGGTTTGCGGGGCCGGAATGCTGGCCGTGGCAACGGCGCGCGGGGCGAAGGCGGGCAACGGCACCGCGCTGGGCGCCATGGCCATGACGATCGCTTCCGGCGTCTTGCCCTTCTGCTCAGCGAGCGGTTCTTCGGCCGCACCGGCGGAAGCCATCTGGATGTCCGCCCGCTGGGCTGCCTCCGGCGGCACGACGGCGATACCCTGCCCCGCGGTCTTGGGCTCAACGGACTTGGCCGGTTTGCGTGGCGCGGGTGCGGCGTCGGCGATATCCTCGGACTCGTCGGCGCCGCGACCGCCCAGAAGCGTCGCCAGCAGGCCGCGCGACTTGCGCTGACCGCCGTCGGCGGTTGCCAGCTCGATGTTGGGCGTGCCGGCGGCCTTGCGCGATTTGTAGGCGGCAAGCGCCTGGTCGTAGCCGGGCAGCGGCCTGCCGTCGCTCGGCACATGGAGCGTGTTGCCGTTCGGGAAAACCCTGGCAAGTTCCTGGCGGCTGATGCCCGGCCAGTGCCGCACATTGCCGACGTCCATGTGAATGAAAGGCGAGCCGGAGGTCGGGTAGTAACCAACACCGCCGCCCTGCATCCTGAGGCCGATGTCGCGCAGCTTTTTCAGCGGCACATCCGGCAGGAAGAAATCCATGGCACGGCCGACCATGTGCTGGCTTTCCCGGGCCACGCCCTTCGAGCGGCTGCGCAGCATGGCGTTGGTCGCCGGCGAGCGATAGGCGCTGACGACATGGATATAGCCGCTCGAGCCGCTGGCGCGATAGGCCTGCCAGACGAGGTCGAGCAGGCGCGGATCCATCCTGGTCGGCTCGTTGCGGCGCCAGTCGCGCAGCATGAAATTGATCTTCTTCAATCCCGCCTGATCGTAGCGCCCGTTGCGCTTGAAGACGATCTCGGCCTTCTCGCCGGTATGGAGATGCTGGATCTTCAAGGCGCGCGTCTCGGCGAACGCACTGGTGACGCACAGGCAAAGCAACGCGACGACAATGGCCGGCAACCATGTCCAACGATGGGAGGCGCCGGGCGCGTTCTGTTCGCTTTCAGTCACGTTCATGCCTTGCACGTTGTTCTTGTTTCGGGCGATTTGACGACTTCGCCGGAAGCGGAGCCTTCTTTTCGAACCCTGGACACGCAGGCTTCGCCGGCCAGGCGGGCATCCGTCCTACGAACTCGTCCTGTCGATGAACAGCATCTTGGTTAACGAATCGTGTTCGGGAACGAACCTTCCCTGCCCCGGAATGACTTCAACCGACCGCTTCAGCGGAACAGATATTTCGAGACTTCCGGATTGCTGCGCCGCCACATCACATTGTCCAGGAAGTAGTGGTGCACGTTGATGAATATCCAGGCGATGAAGAGGAAGAGCGACGAGCCGAGCACCGCCTTGTTGTAGGGGACCATGGCCGTCAGCGCCATTGGCACCAGCCAGAAACCGAGCGCCCCAAGAATCCCGCCGAAGACCACGAACGCCAGCACGCGCAGCCTGTACAGCGGTCCAAGAACGGACAGGGCCTTCAATGCCGGCCTCTCGACGGCATCCGCACGGTCGCGCTCGACATTGGTCTGGTAGCGCCAGACCACGGCCAGGTACTGCAACGAATGCATCGCCGGCACGACGAGCAGCCAGAGCGGGTTCAGCGTCACGAACAGGATCCAGGCATAGAGGGACACGACGTAGGCGACGACGCCATTATAGGGCAGCGCCCCACCATGTTTGCGCCAGCGGTTGATGAACATCACCGCGGTTGCCGCCGAGGAGGCGGCGGCGATCGACATGGCGATGGTGATGAGCCATGGCGGGACCGCGAAGGTGTAATAGTCCAGGCCCCAGAACTGCCTTTGGGTGATCACCACGTTCGTCTGAAGCCAGGCGAACAGCCAGACGGCGTAGCCGTTGAACAGCAACACCTTCTTGTCTTGATCGCTGAAGAATTTGCGCTTCAGCACGGCATCCACCATCAGCATGCCGTAGCCTTGCTTGACGTAATGCCAGCCGACGAAAAAGCCCATCGCGTTTGTTGCATTGCCCAGCAGGCGGGCGTTGCCCGTCAGCGCGCCGTAGGCAAAGAAGGCAATCATCGCCAGCGGGACGACGATGCCCGCGAGAATATAGCGGATCTGGAGGCTCCGGCCGTAGCCCTCGCCGCGCACCTTGCGCGCGAAATTGCGATAGAAGATCTGGTACGAATGACCGAAATGCGGCTGGTTTATCAGGTGCGAGAGCAAGAACATCGTCAGCGTCACGGTGGCTTCATACCGCAGCGGCAGGAAATACAGGACCGGCAGGATGAGAAGCGCGCTTCCGCCAAGCATGAAGAAGTCGATGAACGGCCCGAAGAGATATCTTTGCGGGGCGGTCGCGACTGAAGCCGGGGTATCCGCCGAAAGGTGAAGTGCCATGATGCCTTCTCCCCCTGTGGTGGTCTATTTAGCCATCGACCCGCTTATCCGGCAAGGTGTCGGCGCAGCTATCACGATCGTGACATCATCGAGCGTTCTGGTGTGGAACCATTTCACCAAAATGATCGCTGGGGCTTGCCTCTCATTGTTCTGGAAGCGTGGCGGTCTTATCACTGGCCAGGTGCTGGCACTTCCGAACGACGAAAACGTGGCAGAAGCATCGGAACGCGCCGAGCATATTCATCATATTCGGAGAACGTCTGCCGAAGGATACCTTCCTCGTTCCGTGCACGTCGATACTGCAGAAGAAATTGGACCGCGCCTAACGCCACCATCAACACCGACAGGTGCGAAAGGATCATCCCAAGAATGAACGTCGCCTCGCAGATGTAAAGCGGATGGCGAACAATGGAATATGGGCCAGAGGTAACCAACTGCCGGGCCGTAGCCATAATGGAGAACGAGCGGCCGAGCCAGTAGAGGCAAAACACGGAGCCCACCATGCCGACGAAAATCAAGCACAGCGCGACCATTTGCGCTGCCTCGCTTTCCAGTGCTGGGGTCACAAACATTGCAACGATGATCAGGAAAGTTCCGGCTACAGAAGTGACCCTTGGCTCGATTCCCTGCGCGGTTCCTTTTGGCGGGAGGCGACCGACCGTCAGGAAAACCTGCAGGGCGGATATAACAGTCGCCAAGACTTGATTGACGACGGCCAGCGAATTTACCGATCCGTTCTGATGAAAATAGGCGAGCAGAGGAATCGCGCTGAGAACCGCCAGGACCGTCATGATACAGACGATCGCGATCCGGCCGAGAAAATCTTCATTCAACATTTTGGCCCCCTGCAAAGCAGCACTGAAGCATTCCTTGCGTGCGCCGACAAGCAAATGGTTTCCAAAGCGTTAACGGCCAAACTGGCCGCCAATCGAGATGCATCATCAGGCCATCAAAGCCTCCCGGGCAGAAGGTCAGGGCGCACCGGTTAACTGTTTGGAAACCATTGCCTTGTGTGAGGGAGCATGAAGTGGTTCACTCCTCTGGTAAATGACATTGAGAGATGGAGCCGATGGACCTCTTTGGTCTGAAATCGCTGCTCATTTGCGCCCTGATCTTCGTACCGCTGGAGCACATGCTCGCCCTGCGGACGCAACAGAAGATCTTCCGCAAGGGCATCGGCACCGATGTGATCTACGCGGTCGTCAACGGCGCGTTCCTCAAGATCTGCATATTCCTTATGGCGGCGGCGGCAATGAGTGCCTCGGCGTCCTTGGTACCGGCGACGGTAACAACGACGGTGGGCGGTCAAGCAACATGGCTCCAGGTTATAGAAATCATCATCCTGGCCGATCTCGGCGTCTACGCCTCACACCGGGCGTTTCATGCTATCCCGGCGCTCTGGAGATTTCACGCGATCCATCACGGCATTGAAGAGTTGGACTGGATGGTTGCCTTCCGGGCGCATCCGGTGGACCAGATCGTCACCAAGGCTGTCTCGCTTCTGCCTGTATTCTTTCTGGCATTTTCGTCAGAGGCCATCGCGGTGTACGTCATCATTGCTACCGGGCACGCGTTGCTTCTACACGCCAACGTCAGGATGAACTTCGGGCCGCTCAAATGGGTGATCGCAAGCCCTCAATTCCACCATTGGCATCATGCCGATCAACGCGACGCCTATGACAAGAACTTCGCCAGTCACTTGGCCATCATCGACGCGCTGTTCGGTACATTCCATATTCCAGGCTCCAGAATGCCCGAGAAGTATGGAGTCGATGAAGCGATCCCTACGGATTATATCGGCCAGCACGGCTACCCGTTCGTGCGCGGCACTCAACAACGCCGGAATATAGCGGATGCCGTCGTCAAGCCGGCGCCCGAAGAAGTAGCGCGTAGGTAGCCTAGCGCCCGTCAATTGTTCACATCGATAGAGAGCCGGGGACCATAAAGCCGTATCCGACCTGCAAGGCGATTATGCAAATCGACGCCACGGAGATAGGTACGCCAAACGGGACGACACCTTTGCGATCAAGGTGTTGAACGTAGACGCGGAATGCGCCTTGCGGCAGCAAGAACGGATTCTTCACAACCATGGCCGTGGCAAGAGCAAAAAGCAGCAGCAAGATGGAAAACCCGACGAGATCATTCCCGCCGACCAGAAACGGCACGACTGCCATCAGCTTGACATCGCCTGCACCGACCTTTCGCAGAACCCAGAACGGAAAGAGCCCCACGAACAGCACAAGCGCTGCGATGGCGCTCAGCCCCATGTCCCACCACGATCCGGACTGAAGCGACAAAAGCAGCAGCGACCCCGCCCCCAGGCAGAGCAGCAGCAGCGCGTCGCGATTGGCTATCTTCTGTGTCGTGAAGTCCAGCCACGCAATCCTTGCGAGCAGGGGTATGGCGAGCGCCTTCAGCAGCAACACTTCGACGAGCAACATGCTAGCGCTCGATGTTCTGCACGCTTGACGACAGAAGTTTCAGATTGTTGGCTACCGTCGGATCGTTGGGCGCCAATTCATAGGCCTTGAGGAAACTGCTGCGTGCGTCCTGCAGCTTGCCGCGCAGCAGGTAGGAATAACCGATATTGTTGTAATATTCGGGTGACGCGCCAACCAGCTTGAAGGCTCGGCCATACGCCCGGTCCGCGAGGTCGAAGCGGTGGATGCGGTCGCACGAAGCGGCCAGCCCCATCCAGGCACCGCCATCATTGGGCGCCAGTTGCGTCGCCTTGAAGAACAAGGCACCAGCATTACCGTAATTTTCGGCGCGAAACTGGTTCGTGGCTTCGGCCACGGCCTGGTCCGAGGCGTAATACTCGACGTTGCCGACTGTCTTCAGCCCGTCGAAGGCATCGCCAAAGGCCGTCACGTCGCCTTTCGACGGCTCGTTGGTGCGCACGACACCATCGGTGCTGTCCGCACCATTCGTTTGGCAACCGGCAAGCGCCATCAAAAGACTGGCTGCGGCTACAACTGCGAGGCGCATTGGCCCTGTCATTTTGTCTCCCAAGAGTCGTCCGACTCCATTTTAGAACCAAAGCATATAAACATTTAGAAGAAAATGCCCTTCATGCGGATGAGCACAGGCAGCATGACGACCATCATCACGACCGGAAAGATGCAGAGGCCCAGCGGGATCATCATCTTGACCGGCAGCGCGTTGGCACGTTCCTCGGCGTTCATGATTCTCTGGGTGCGCATTTCGTCGCTGTAAATGCGCAGTGCATCTGTAAGACTGGTGCCCAATTCTTCCGATTGGCGAAACAGGACGGCCAAGGCGCGCGCCTCCTCAAGCCCGATGCGGTCGGCAAGTTCGCGCAATGCCTCGCGCAACGGTTTGCCCGCACGCAACTGCAGGGTCACGATCGACAGCTGAATGCCCAGCCATTTGTGCGTGCCGGCCAGTTCGGCGCCGACGCGCTCCACGGCCGCTTCCAGGCTCATCCCGGCGTCAGCACAGGTGATCATCATGTCCATGAAATCGGGAAAGCCGCGCCGATAAACCTGCTTTTGCCCCTTCTCAAAGCGGTCGAGAGCAATGCTGGGAATGACCATGCAGCCAAGCCCGATCAAGGCTGACCCTGCAAATGCCACGAGCCCCGGCAATTGCGGCGGCAACACCCGCGATAGAACCGCATAACAGGCCAGGAAGCCGATACAGACGGCGCCGAGGCGAGAGAGCGTGTAAATCACTGGTGCGCTTGATTGATAGAACCCTGCCCGGAACAGTTTCGCTTCCAGCGCATTCGGCTCGCCGCGTTCCTTTTCCAGGCCGCGGAAATAGGCATCGACCGGTCGCTGCGCGGAAATCCTGTTGAGCTCCTGCTGGGCATGGAGCGAGCGGCGATTGGTGATCCCCTCGGCCAGAAGGGTTTGTGTGACCAGCTTCCTTGTCTGGAAGACCGGGATGAGGATAAAGGCGGCCAGCAAGAAAAGCGCCACTGCTGCCAGGAAGATAGCGAGCGACAACAGCGTGGCTGAATTTCCTAGATTGCTAAACACGTCCCCTGCCCGCCACTAGAAATCGAAGTTGACCATTCGGTACATTATGAAGTCGCCCAACAACGCCCAAGATCCGAAGATCACAAACACCGGCATGATGATCGGGTTGCCCCAGACGTCACCGTAAAAGCTCGGCGCAGCGATTGACAACACGCCGAGCATCAGAAGCGGAAATAGCGAGATTATCCAAGCCGACATGCGACCCTCGGCGGACAGTGCCCTGATCTTCATGCGCAATTTCCGGCGTTCACGCAATACCGACGACAGGTTTGACAGTATTTCAGTGAGATTGCCGCCAGTCTTGGCCTGGATGGAAAGCGACACCGAAAGCAGATGCAGGCCTTCGAAACCGACCCGCTCCGACAATTTTCGAACAGCCTGCTCCAGACTGAGGCCAAAGCTGATTTCGTCGGAGACAATGCCGAATTCGGTACCGAGCGGATCAGGCATTTCACGTGCAACCAGCCCTATCGCGACGGTGGTTGGGTGGCCGGCGCGCAGAGAACGCACGATCATATCGAGTGCATCGGGAAGCTGGACCGCAAATTTCTTGATCCGCTTGTCCCTGGCACGTCGCAAAACGAGAATCGGCAGGGCAAATCCGACAATCAGGAAGACGATGACGGCGACAATGACGGAAAAGTGCAGAAGCAACGGCAAAAGGAGCGCCAAAACGAGGCCGGCGAGCAGGAAAACTGCCAGGAAAGCCAGTGGATTGCCGGTGATGCCGGATTGCGTATAGAGCCGGTTGAGCGCGATTGCGCCAAAAATGAAGTCCCCCGATGCCGTCAACCCGCGTTCCTGCAGCAGTCCCTGCAAACTCTGCTCGGCCGGCTTTTCTTCTCCCAGTCTCTGCAAGCGTCGATTTATGACGCCTGCCCGCGCTCGCCGACCGGCGATTGAAAGAAAGAAGGATTCGGCAGCGAGAATGACCGATGCCGCCGCCAGCACATAAATGAAGTAGAGGAGGGTCTGACCGGTCGGCATCAGAGTGGAACCTGCGGATTGAATGCGTCCTTTGCGAAATGGTACCCCATTGCCGCGGCTTCAGTGGCAAAACGCGGCCGTACACCGGTGGCGCGAAATTCACCGACAATCGCGCCATCGGCGCGGACATCGCGGCGAACGAAGTGATAGATTTCCTGAAGCTGGACGACATTGCCTTCCATGCCGGTCAGTTCCGATATCGAGGTGACGCGCCTGCCGCCGTCCGAGAGCCGTTGTGTCTGTACGATGATATCGATGGCCGAGGCGATTTGCGCACGGATGGAATCATTGGTCATCGGCATGCCGGCCATGCCGACCATCTGCTCGAGCCGCGAGATCGAATCGCGCGGCGTGTTGGCGTGGATGGTGGTCATCGAGCCTTCATGGCCGGTGTTCATCGCCTGCAGCATGTCGAAGGCCTCCTCGCCGCGCACCTCGCCGACGATGATGCGGTCCGGTCGCATGCGCAGTGCGTTCTTGAGCAGCTCGCGTTGGCGGACCTCGCCCTTGCCCTCGACATTGGGCGGGCGCGTCTCCAGCCGTCCGACATGCGGTTGCTGCAGTTGCAGCTCCGCCGCATCCTCGATGGTGATCAGGCGTTCCCTCGACGGGATGTAGCTCGACAACGCGTTGAGCAAGGTCGTCTTGCCGCTGCCGGTGCCGCCGGAAACCAGGATTGATTTGCGCGACTGTACCGCGATGCGCAGCAGATCGACCATCGGCTGTCGGATCGAGTTGAACGCCATCAGACGCTCTAGAGAATAAGGGTTCTTGGAAAATTTACGGATGGAGACCAGCGGGCCGTCCACCGAGATCGGCCGCACCGCGATGTTAACGCGTGAGCCGTCTGCCAGCCGGGCATCGACCATCGGTGCTGATTCGTCGACACGCCGGCCGATCGCCGAGACGATCTTGTTGATGACGCGCAACAGATGCGCCTCGTCGCGGAAGCGAATCGCGGTTTCCTCGATCACGCCATATCGCTCGATGAAGACACGCTTGTGGGTGTTGATCAGGATGTCGGCAATCGAATCGTCTTTCAGCAAGGGCTCGATCGGCCCCAGGCCAAGCATTTCGTCGGCCGTGTCGCTGGTCAGCTGATCGAGTTCGCGCGCGTTTAGCGGAACGTTGCGACCGCGCACGAACTCGCGCACGATGGGGCGGATTTCGTTCAGGATCTCGTCCTTCGACGCAGTTTCGAGTGACGCGAGGTTGAACCGGTCAATCAGATGTCGATGCAGATCGACTTTCAGCGCCAGGAACTCGTCGCCATGCGGTTCGAGATCCGCGACAGGCGAGGCGCCGCTGGCAACTTGGAGGACCGCCGTCGACTCCAGCTTTGGCTCGATCCGCGTCTCGCCACCCTTGATGAACCGCCCCAGCATAACCCCTTATACCCCTCCAGCGCACATTAGCGGAAACTAAACGTTAACCAACCGCCGCACAAGCGCCCGGACGGCTCACGCCCAGGCAATACTTTCAACATAGTTAAGAAGCGGCGCTAGAAAATATCGTTTTTGTATCCGGTCGCTACGCCGTCAGTCATGAGTGAAGCATCAAGCCTCGGAGCGCCCGAGTCCCTTGCGTGCTCAAACACCGATATCCATCCCATAATTGGCTATAACCCCTTAGATATAAAGGAATATGCCAAACTGCTAAAATAGGGATAGCTCAATTAGCATGGCGACATAATTGTGAACGAATGGTTAAGAGCGCTTGAAAAATTAGACGAATCAAGGTGTTGCTGAAATTTCAGGCCGCGTTCAACTCGAAAGTTCATGTATTGGAAAGTTAAGGAAACATTAATCCCGTTTGACTCCGCAATTTCTCGAGACCTAGGATCGAGATGACGGGGGATGCTTGGGTATGGGGTTCATCCTTGGCTCTGTCTCGTCGGGTTCTAACCTCCAAAAGGGAGAAATTGACATGAAGAAGCTCATGACGATGACCCGGCAGTTCCGCGACGACGAAAACGGCGCTGCTATGGTCGAGTATACGGTCCTGCTCGGCATCATCACCGTTGCGGTCATCGCTACTGTGGTGCTGGTCGGCACTTGGGTCGGCGGAAGGTGGACCGCGCTCAACACCGCCCTCCAGGCTGCTACCCCAGCCGCGTGATTCTCTTACAGGGCCAGAGCCGTAAAGTCCTGGCCCTGTCCTCAGAACGAGAGATCGATCGACCTCGGTTGGCAGGCCGGAATACGCGCAAAGACTGGCATGGTTTCGTTCACAATGTCGCCTTTGCGTGTTGGCTGCCGATTTGAAGATGACGGGAATGGGTATGAATTTCATCCCCGTTCGTCTCGTCGGGTTTAAGGGAGAAATTGGCGTGAGGAAGCTTATGACTGTGGCCCGGCAGTTCCGCGACGACGAAAAAGGCGCTGCCATGGTCGAATATACGGTGCTGCTCGGCATCATTACCGTGGCTGTCATAGCCACAGTAATCTTAGTCGGCACATGGGTGGGTGGCCAGTGGACGACACTGAATACCACTCTGCAAGCAGCTACGCCTGCGGCCTAGCCGCCGGCAACTAAACTAAGTGGTTGGAGAGGCACAGACGGGCCACGCCAACTGTAGCTAACATTCAGGCCCGGGTTTTAAACCTGGGCCTGACATCGGTCGCTGCGGGCGAACCCCGCACTATGGACTTGGGGGCTTGGGCTATGCGTGCAAATACTGTCATCATGATCGTCCTCGCCGGCGTGTTCGGCGTGCTTGCAGTGGTGCTCGCCAATATCTGGCTGGCCAATCAGCGCAGCGCGCTGGCTCAGACGAACGATATCCAGCGCGATACTGTCGTGGTAGCGGCTGTTGCGCTGAAGTTCGGCGACACCCTGTCCGCCGACAAATTGCGTGAAGTCGCGTGGCCTGCAGGCGCGGTTCCGGCCGGCGCATTCAGGACGGCAGAGGAACTTCTCACCAAGGACCTTCCGGCTGGCGGCGGCTCCAAGCAGGCGTTGCAGTCGATCGGTGTCAACGAACCGGTCCTTGCCACCAAGATAACCGGCCCGGGCCAGCGCGCCACGCTTTCGGCGGTGCTTGCTGAAGGCATGAAGGCAGTTTCCATCCGCGTCAACGACGTGCTTGGTGTCGCCGGCTTCGTCTTCCCGGGAGACCGGGTCGATGTGCTGCTGACGCGCACCGTGCGTGACAGTGACGGCACGGACCAGAGTTTTGTCGACGTGCTGCTGCAGGGCATGAAGGTGCTCGCCGTCGACCAGGTGGCCGACGAAAGCAAGGACAGCCCGACCGTCGTCAAATCGGTCACGCTCGAGGCCAGCACCAAGGACGCGCAGAAGCTGACGCTGGCGGCAGGCGCCGGCCAATTGTCGCTTGCGCTTCGCCAGGCCGCCGCCAGCAAGGGCGAAACGACCGAGCGGGTGACGCTTTCCGACCTGACCGGCGAAATGCCGGCCGACGTCGCCAAAAAGCAAGCGGAACTCGCCAGGCAGGCAGCGGCTGACGCTGCTGCGGCAGCCGAACGTCAGCGCGCGGAAGATGCACAGAAGCGCGCCGACGACAAGATCGCAGGATTGGCACAGGCCGTGGACCGGGTGGGAAGCAAGCTCGACGAGTTGGGCAAGGTCAAGCCGACTCCGGCCGTGGCCTCCGCGCCGGAAGCCCGGGAAGTTGTCAAATATGTCACACCTGAGCCGCCGTCGCGTGCCACCGTGGGCGTTTTCCGGGGTGTGAAGCTCGAGACATATGACGTGCCGCGACAACCGTGATAAGCTGCAGCTAATAAAATGGGGTTGCCATAGGCAGCAATCGGGGAGACGGGGATGCAGGGGTTTTGGGTAAGGATGGCGGCGGTCGCGCTGTCCTGTTTCGCGACGCTACCAACGTGGAGTCACGTGGCCGAGGCCGCAGACCGCTTCATCGATGTGTCGAATCCCAGCGTTCATCGTGTTTTCCTGCCGATGTCGCAGTCGGTGACGATCGCGGTGAACGCCACCCTTGGCGATATCGTCGTCGGTGACGAAAAAATCGCCGACGCTCAGCCGATGACCGACCGCACGCTCTATGTCATCGGCAAGGGGGCCGGCACCACCACGGTCAATCTGTTTTCAACGGACAAGCGTTCACTCGGCGTCATCCAGATCGAGGTCGGCGTCGACGTCAGCGACATGGCGCAGGCGATCCGCCAAGTGGCGCCGAGGTCGCGCATCGAAGTCGCCTCGGTCAACGGCAGGGTCAGGCTTGGCGGTCATGTCAAGGACGGCGCCACGCTGGCGGCGATCATGGCGGTTGCGCAGCAATATGGTCCCGACGCCATCATCAACTCCGTGATCGTCGACGACAGCCAGCAGGTCAATCTGGAAGTACGCGTGCTGGAGGCCAAGCGCAATGCTGGCCGCGACCTGGGCGTGTCGATCAGGAGCACAAACAGCCGGGGTACGACTCAAGTCGGAACCGGTATTACCGCCGTCGACAAGGACAATGTGGTGCTCGGCACCGGCGGTTTTCTCAGCGACCTCCTGTCCACCTCTACTCCCTTCGGAGCGCTGCTCACCCGCGTCATCGACAGCAACATCAAGGTCGATCTGTACATCGAGGCGCTTGAGGCCAAGGGCGCGGTGCGCACGCTTGCCAATCCCAATCTCACCACGCTCTCCGGCGAACAGGCAAGCTTCAACGCCGGTGGCGAAGTTCCTATCCGAACCCTCGACAAGGAGGGCCAGATCAGCATCGTCTACAAGCAATTCGGCGTCAATCTTCTGTTCACGCCGGTCGTGCTCGACGACGGCAAGATCCACATGAACCTGGCGCCGGAAGTCAGCGACCTGAACGGCTTCACCACCGCCGGCGACCCGATTTTCACCAACCGCAAACTGTCCACCGTCGTCGAATTGCGCGACGGCCAGAGCTTCGCGGTCGGCGGGCTTTTGTCCAGCAGGACCACCAAGCTGCAGAACCAGGTGCCATGGCTCGGTCAGGTGCCGGTGATCGGAACGCTGTTCCGCAATTCGAGCAACCAGAAGGAAGAGACGGAACTGGTCGTCATCGTCACGCCGCACATCGTGCGGCCGGTGAAGCCCGGCGAACAGCTGGCAACGCCTTTCGACAAGACGCGGCCCGCCAACGACCCGGAATTCTTCGTGCTCGGTCAGCTCGAAGTGAACAAGGACATGATCCGGAAATATGAAACGGGCGACGGCGTCACCGGCCCCTATGGCCACATGCTCAACTTCAAATCGAAGGACAAGATGCTCTATGTCAAAAAATAGCGCCTTGATCCTCGTCCTGAGCGCCGGTCTGCTGACGGGCTGTGCGGCGGACTATTTAAATCACTACGATTCAGTGACCTTGGCCGCGGGCGACTCGCAGAAGTACAATTCGCTTCTGCAGACGGTCGATCCGTTCAACCCGGCCTCCAGGAATACACACATAGGAGGCGATGGTGCGCGCGCAGCCGCTGTTGCCAACAACTACAAATTTCCACCACCACCGCCGCCACCGCCTGCCATCACGGTCAATGTCGGCGGGGCGGGGTCGGGTGTGACGACGACGACGCCGTAAACTGAAACGGAAGGATGCGGTTTCAGCGCGCCAGGCCATACGAGGAAACCTGGCGTCAGGGAGCAAAGAGTAAGAGCCATGCTGCGAACCATTCGCGCGTTCTGGCACGATCAGAGGGGAATAGCGCTGCTCCTCGTCAGCGTTACGCTGCCGGCGATCATCGGCTTTTCGCTGTTGGCGATCGACATGAGCCGGGTCAACAATTTGCATAACGACCTGCAGAAGGGCGCCGATGCCTTTGCGTTGGCCGGAGCCGCCGAGCTCGATGGCTTGCCCGGCTCATGGGCTAGGGCCGAACGCGCCATGGCGACATTGGTTGCCAACCAGGCCGCATTCTCGACCGTTGGCGCCAATGGTCGGTTCACTTTGACGTCCGGGCAACCGGGCGGCACCGCACAGTGCAACAGCGCCGGCAACATTTCGTGGTGTTTCCTCAAGAGCTTACCCGCAACAGACGGAGCCCCGGTCACCAGCGCAAATTATGCCAATGCAACGCAATCCATCGGCGAAGATGAAACTGCTTTCATTGAAGTGAAGGTGGCGCCGACCGGTTTCGCCGCAATATTCCCGGCGTCGTTTCTGACGGGCAATTCGGCCAGTAACGGTTTCAACGTTGCAGCCCGGGCGACTGCCGGGTTCACGTCGGGCGTCTGCGATTACACGCCCGTTTTCATGTGCAATCCGTATGAGGACACATCCATCACCGGCGGCGTCACGCTCGAACAGGCGGCACAATCCAGGCAATACCGTCGCCGTCAGATCGTGCTGCGCGGCGACGGATCTTACTTTCCCGGCAACTTCGCTTTCCTGGCTTCACCATTTGGCAATGGCGCCAATCAGCTCGAAAAGATGCTCGCCGACTCCAAGCCGCAGAATTGTTATTCGCGCGACGGCGTCAATACCGAGCCTGGACAGAATGCCGGCCCTGTCGAGAACGGTATCAACTCGCGCTTCGGCATCGATTCTTCAAACTATTCGGACGGACCTGGAGTCAATGTGCGCAAGGGTGCCAAGAACGGCAGCCAGTTCGTCTCGAGCAACAAGGTCGACTACGAAACAGACCCGACAAAGGGTGTCGGGCTTGAGCGTGACTCGTGCCAGATCGCCGGCAACTGCACCATGATGGGCGGCCGCATGGGCGACGGTGACTGGAATTTCGCGCGCTACTGGGCCGCCAATCATCCAACACGTGCCGTGCCATCGGCTCTATCCGGAACCGGCGCCAATCTCCCGACACGTTATGAGGTCTATCGCTACGAGATCGACAACAATATCTATCAGGATCCTGCAGTCGGTGGCGAAACGGGTGTCCCGCCTGCGGCGGCAGGCACCCCGATCTCGATCCCAGACCGCCGGTTGCTGTACGGCGCAATCCTCGACTGCAATGCGCTTCAGGCTTCGGGCACGAATTTCAGCGGCCGCCAGACGGGGATTCCCGTGAGGAGGTTCGGTAGCTTCTTCATCACCGAGCCTATCAAGGACGGGAAGAATATCTACGTCGAGTTGGTCGACATCACCGGCAAAGGCGGCAACGGTACGCTCGACAACTATCTGCGCGACGAAGCGCAGCTCTATCGGTGACCGCGATGTTCAAGATGCTGTCCCGATATCTCAGTCGATTTCGTCGCGATCAACGCGGCGCGGTGATTGTCGAGATGACACTGATCACGCCGCTGATGCTGGTCTTGTCGGCGGGAGTGTTCGAGTTCGGCAACCTGATCCATGACAAGCTGCTGATGGAGGCCGGGCTTACAGACGCCGCTCGCTATGCCGCGCGCTGCAACAGTCAGTTGTATACCGACTCCGGGCTGGCGGCGATCAACTGTACCACCATTGCCGCCAACATCGCCGTCTACGGCAAGCCATCTGTAACCGTTGTCAACGGCGTCGTGACCGACACTCCGCGCGTCAGCGGCTGGCAGACATCGAATGTCACCGTGACCACCAACAACTCCTGCCAGGATACCGTGGTGGGCGGCGTTACCCAATATCGCTCCACCACCGCACAAGTCTGCACCGTCCGCGCATCCGGTACCTACCCATACACCGGTGTCGGGATGCTTGCGTTCATCGGCATCGGGCCGATCACGCTTCAGGGGTCCCACGACGAGCGGTTGATCCGGTTCTGACCATGATCCAGCGTTTCGCAAAATCAGAAGACGGCGCGGCGATGGTGGAAATGACCATCGTATCGACGCTGCTGTTCTCGCTTGTCCTGGGCTTCGTCGATTTCGGCTATGCCTTCTATCAATGGAACGCGGCCACCAAGGCGGTGCAGGTCGGCGCCCGGCTGGCGTCGATATCGGATGCGGTGGCAACCAATCTCGCGACCGCGGGTCCGATCTCCTCTCCCGGCGCCCCGGTTGCCGCCGGCGCCTATGGTCCCTTCGTCTGCACCTACACCGCCGGCACGGGCGGCTGCAGCAATGGCGGCGGCTTCAGCGCCGCCAATTTCAGTCGCATCTTTCGTGGCGACACCGCAAACACCAATGATGACGCCTGTCCCAATCTGGCCACAAACCAGCGGCCGGGCATGTGTCACTTCTTCCCGGGCTTGCTGCGCAGCAACGTCGTCGTCACTTACTCGGCCACCGGCCTTGGCTATCAGACCCGGCTAAGCGGTCCGGTGCCGACAATCACCGTCAGCCTGCAGAACAGAACCTTCCAGTTCTTCTTCCTCCAGGGACTGATGGGTTTCGCCAACATCAACATGCCCTCCATGCTGAGCACGGTCACGGGCGAAGACATCAAGAGCACCTGGCCATGAATGCCATCAACACCAAGGTTACACCGACCAAGCGCAAGCAGGTGGCGCTGTTTTCGTCGGATCCGAATTTCAAGCGCGACGTGGCGACGCGGCTCGATGCGCTGGCGATCTATGACGTCAGGGTTTCCGAGACGGACGATTTTCTCAAAGGTCCGCCGGCCGATACGCGTCCCGGCATCGTCATCCTCGATCTCGGCGCTGGCGAGTTGCTCGGCAAGCCCGGCATCGTCGAGGCGCGCGCGCTGTGGGCGACGGTGCCGCTGATCGCGGTTTCCGATGAGCTGACGTCGGAACAGACGCGCGTGCTGGTGCGCATGAACGCCTCGGACTGGCTGCACAAGCCGCTAGACGGCAAGGAACTGCTCAATGCGGTGACCTTCCACGATACCGGCAACCAGGGCACGAAAAGCCGGATCATCACCTTCATCAGCGCCAGCGGTGGCGCCGGTGCCACGACGCTCGCTTTGTCGGCGGCCGAATTCCTGGCCTCGAAATCGGCCGAGCGCGCGGCCTCGACCTGCCTGGTCGATCTCGACTTCCAGAGCGCCAATTGCGGCGCCTATCTCAATCTGTTCAACCAGTTCGATCTCGCGGGCATTATCAATCAGCCGGAAAGGCTGGATGTCGAGCTGATGGATGTCATCAAGTTGACGCGCCCGTCCGGTCTCACCCTCTATGCGTTCGAGAGGCCGCAACTGCCCTTCGAGCCGCACGGCAGCGATTTCGTCTTCCGGCTTCTGGACCTCGTCGCCTACCGCTTCGACGACATCGTCATCGACCTGCCCAATATCGAAACGCCCTGGCACAATTCGGTGCTGTCGACCAGCGACGAGATCTTCATCGTCTTCGAACTCAACGTCGCTTCGCTGCGGCAAGGCAAGCGGCTCTACAAGAAGATCCGCGAACTGCGCGGCAATGCGGTCAGCATCACGCTGGTCGCCAACAAGCACAAGCGCAAATGGTTCGGGAACCATTTTTCGCGCAGCGAGCTCGAGAAGATATTCAAGGCGCCGCACATCAAATCGGTCGCGCTGGACAATGCCCTTCTGACCGATGCCTTGAACCGGGCGATCCTTCCCTCCGAAGTGGACGGCAGGGCGCGCTTCAACAAGGATCTGAAGAAGATGTTCAAAGAGCGGCTCGATGACGCTGCCCGGTAGAAATGGCCTCGTCCCCAGGCTGGCCGGCACCTGCGTGCTCGGCCTGGTGCTGGCGATGTCCGCCCAGGGCTTCGCCGAGGCGCGGTCGGGGCTCTCGGATCGGCCGCCGCTGCCGGCGATGGGCCCCAGCCTGCGCAAGGCGGTTGCCTTTGCGACCACCGAGCAGCCGGGAACGATCATCATCCGCAAGAGCGAGAAGGCACTTTACCTGGTGACCCGCCAGGGCCAGGCATTGCGCTACCAGATCAGCGTCGGGCGTGACGGATTTGGCTGGACCGGGGTGGTGAAGGTCGGCGCCAAGACGGAATGGCCGCAGTGGCGCCCGCCCCGGGAAATGCGCGCCCGCCAACCGGAACTGCCGGAGTTGGTGCCTTCGGGTCCTTATAACCCCTTGGGCGCGCGGGCGCTGTATCTGCTGCGGGACGGACACGACACGCTCTATCGCATCCATGGCACCAACGATCCCTCAGGCGTGGGATTCGATGGCACGTCGGGCTGCTTTCGCCTTACCAACACGGATGTGATCGATCTTTTCAAGCGCGTGCCAGTTGGCACCAAGGTGGTGGTTCAATGACGACGATCAGCGACCCGCATGTACCGACTGTCTCGGCCGAGCCGATTGAACCGCAACTGCTCGGCAAGGATGCGAGCCGGTCGCGGCTGGCCGTCGTCGTCGGCGTTGGATTGACCCTGTTCGCCGTGCTGAACGCAACCGCCGCCATCTACCTCTATCGAGGCATCAACGACCTGCGTACCGTGGAGGGACGTCTCGAGGAACTCGGTGCGTTCGAGCAGCGGATCGTTGCCCGGCTCGATACGGTCAACAACGGTTTTCAAAGCCGATTTGAACGGCTGGACAGCCAACTGCAGGGCAATTTCAACGAAATCAACGGCAGCATATCCAGGTTGGCACAAAACCCACCCTCGGCGCGCGACGACAGCAGCATCGGCGCGGCTGAACCCGTCGTCGTCACCAGCACCGTGGCGGACGCTTCTTCCGACACCAGCGATGTCGCGGCCGAACCCGCGGCTGTCGAGACGCCACGGCCAATCAAGCGCAGGAGTGCAGCGCCTCCTGGCCCGAACCCCGCCTACCAGCGAACGGAAACGCCGGACGGCAAGGTCTATTATCGCAAGATCAATTGAGGCGTATTAGGGTCCCGGTGAAGCCGGACGGAAGTGAGCCTCATGCAGTTCCCGACGTCCGGACGTTTTCGAAACGCCCTATGCCAGACTAAAGATCCCGTCCCAAAGTCATGAGCCGCAGGGCCAGAGACTCACCGCGCAGTCGCGTCTCGCGAAGGAACGCGACATGACAGTACGCGCAGGCCGCGAAGCCCAGGACGAGCACCAGGCTGTTCTGCCAGGTGAAATCGATCTTCAGGGCGAATTGGAGGCCGTTGGACATAGGAAATGCCGCGACCGTGCTCGCCGTCTCCGAATGACTGCTGGAAGCGATCATCAGTCCGGCAAAGAGCAGGGCGACGTGGTTGGCCAGGAAGAAGGCGGCCGCCGGTCTCACCCGGCAAGCGCTCCAGAACACCAGTGCAGCGGCAACCAGGATGACGGCATCCAGGGCCATCGAACCATAGAGATACGCGTCGATCTGTTGCCAGAACATCGCCGACAAGGGGCGCAGTTCAAGCCAGATCCTCCACATTGCGGGGCTTGCGGGATAGCTCCCGAGCAGCATGGTCGCTATTCGCTCGCAGGCCAAAACCACCAGGATGAAAGCCGGAAAAGCGAAGAGTAGTATCGGCCTGCGCTTCATTTTAACCTCGACAATTTGGCATCAGCATAGATTGCAGAGGTTGAGCGAGGCTTAACGCAAGGGCGAACTATGGCCGTGCTTGGCGGTTTATTCGGGCAGCCCTCAATCCAGTATCGGCCCTTCATGTGGGTCGCATGGTCTTGGCCGATCGCCGTCCAATTTCCACGGCCGCCTTCCGGCCATGCAGGCGTCATACGATTCTGCCGGCATTGAGCCGTATCCGCGTGTGGACTTTTTCCACGCCAGGCGGCGTTTGGCTGAAGCCGCAGCCAACCCATTTTGTGCCATTTTTGCTACATTTCCCAACCTTGTGGATCAGACGAGTGATTTAGGCTCCCCTAAATTAATAATAACTCAGATATTTTCTTGAAATTGTTGGATAGTTGCCTGAGAAGGCTCAGGCTTGGGTCAGCGCCCGCAAGGGCGCAGGGGAAACGTTGGGGCGGGTTAGATGAATACGAGAAGCATCTCGACTGTGGGCAAGCGCCTAGGTCTTTTGATGGCGGCTACGATGCTGACCTGCGCAAGTGCGAGTGCGCTTACGCTCAAGGAAGCGATGGCGGTTGCGGTCGAATCCAATCCTGAAATCGGCCAGGCCATAGAAAATCGCGAAGCAATCGAGTTCGAGCTGCGTCAGGCCAAGGGCCTCTATCTTCCCAGCGTCGACGTGGAAGCGTCGGCCGGAGCTCGCCGTCTCGACAATTCCTCCCGACGCGCGCTCTCGATAGAGGATGACGCACTTTATCCGGCGGAAACCGATCTGACGGTTTCGCAGACGCTCTATGACAGCGGCGCAAGGCGGGCCGAACTGAACCGCCAGGCCTCGCGCGTCGACGGCGCGTCGTTTCGTGTGCTGGAGCGGTCTGAATTCATAGGACTCTCGGTTGTCCAGGACTACCTCGAATACATGCTTCAGGCTTCGATCGTGGCAGAGGCAAAGAAGAACCTGGGCTTTCACCAAGCAATCCTCCACGACATCCAGGAAGGCATTGCTGGCGGTGGCTTGAACGAGGCCGACCGGCAACAGGCCGAAGAGCGCCTGTTTGCGGCCAAGGCCCGCATGCAGGAAGCCTCGGAGGAGCTGGAGGCCTCGAGGATCCGGTTCTTCAAGACCGTCGGGAAGCCGTTGACCAATGCATCGAGGCCGGCCGATGTTTCCGGCACGCTGCCAAGGTCGCTGGACGATGCGATTGGCCTTGCGCGGGAGAGCAATCCGCGCGTCCATATGGCCAACAGCGATATCGCCGCCGCGGCCTCGCTGGTGGATGCGGCTCGCGCGAAATACGGCCCCTCGATCGTCGCCGAAGGCGTCGCCCGGGCTGGGTATGACATCGACGGTGACAATGGCGACACATCCGACCTGCAGGCACGCCTGGTGCTGCGGTGGAACTTGTATCGGGGCGGCATCGACAAGGCCAATGAACAGGAGCAGATCCGTCGCACCAGCGAGCAGCGGCTTGCGCAGCATCAGGTGCTGCGGGAAATCGAAGAAGCCGTTCGCACATCGTGGGATCGCCGCTTCCGGCAAGCCGACCTGGCAAAGACGCTGAAGCTGCAGGCCGCTTCCAACGAGAAGCTGGTCGCGTCCTATCGCGAGCAATTCAAGGTCGGGCAGCGCTCGTTGCTCGATGTGCTGGATGCGCAGAATACGCGTTTCAACACGGCGACACTGGCCGACACCGCATCCTACGCCTCTCTCTTTGCCCAATACCGGCTTCTCGCGGCCACCGGGCAGTTGCTGAAAACGATGGACATCCGCCCGCCAAAACAGGCCGCGGCCTATGCGCGGACCGAGTTCGGCGCACCGGAAACGGCCGACACGGAAACCTATGCGCGCACGCCGTCGGAACAGAAGAACGACCTGCCGTTCGATATCCTGGCACCGGTCAGGAAAAAGTAAGCGGATGTAAGGACCGATCGAAAGTCCCTAAGGGCAGATCGTGAATCAGCAACCCAACATCCTCTCCCCGAAGGAGGCGTTCAAGGCCTGCTTCTCGGCCATTGCCGGGTATCTCGGCAGGCCGAGCGCGCAAACGGTGCTGTTCGCCGGCGTGCCGCTGTCGGACACGCGTATCGACATCGAAGCCATCCGGCATATTGCCGAGCGCATCGGCCTCGAAATCACCGAATTCAGCCATCGCGAGTTTCTTCGGGGACGCATCGACCTCCCCGCCATCGTGTTTCGCGTCAGTCAATTGCCGGTTGCCCTGCTGGCCGAAACGGAGGACGGCGCATTCACGACCGCTCCCCAGGAAGACGGCCGCGTAACCATCACGAAATCCGAATTGGCCGCCAGCTACATCAGTGGCGGCGTTTCCTTCTCGATAACATATGCCAACACTGCCGAAGGGATGAATGTCGGTTCGGCGCCGAAGATCGAGCGGCGACATTGGCTGACGGGAACGATGGGTCCGTTCTGGCGCACCTATTCGAAGGTTATCCTGGCGGCAATCTTCATCAACATGCTGGCCATCGCCTCGCCGATCTTCACCATGAACGTCTATGACAGGATCTTGCCGAACAAGGCGATATCGACGCTGTGGGTGCTGTCGATCGGCATCGCCACGGTCATCCTGTTCGACCTGCTTCTGAAGACCGCCAGAGCGTCCCTCATCGACTATGCCGGGCGCAAGGCGGATCTGCGCATTTCCTATTTGCTGTTCGAGAAAGTGCTGAACTCGTCCCTGTCGGCGCGGCCAGGCTCGACAGGCGAATATGCAAATCGGGTGACGCAGTATGAATTCGTGCGCGAATTCTTCACGTCCAACACCATCAGCGTGTTTATCGACACCGCCTTCGTGTTCGTCTTTCTCCTGGTCATCTATGCGATCGGCGGATGGCTGGTCATCATACCGGCGCTGGCCTTCGTGGCTTCCGTGATCGTCGGGCTGATCACGCAACAGCGCATCGGCAAGCGTGTCGCGGCCTCCATGAACGAGGCCTCGCAACGGCAGGCCCTGCTGGTCGAATCCATCTCCACGCTGGAGACGATCAAGTCGCTGCGGGCCGAGGCGTATTTGTTGCGAAAATGGGGAGAGCATTCCAAGAACGCGTCCAACACATCCGAGAAGATCAAGCAGCTTTCGGCCGCCGCTGGCAACATAACGCAGGCCATCCAGCAGATGGTCACCGTCGCCCTGATCGTGGCCGGCGCCTACGCCTTCTCGGAAGGACACGTCTCCACCGGAGCCATTATCGGCACCGTGATGCTGGCCAGCCGGGCGGTGTCTCCACTCGGCCAGATCGCCATCACCTTGTCCAGGCTTCGCCAGGCCATGCTCTCCCTGCGCATGGTGAACTCGATCATGGCGCAGCCGGAGGATCGCCCGGATACGGTGGGTTTCGTCAACCGGCCCATTCGCAACGGCGCCATGGTTTTCAGGAATGTCGGCTTTGTCTATCCGGGCTCCGAGAACGAGGTCCTGACCGGCCTGAATTTCTCGGTGAAGCCAGGTGAGCGCATCGGCATCATCGGCCGCATAGGTTCGGGAAAGACAACGATGGGCCGGCTGATCGGCAGGCTCTTCCTGCCGACATCAGGCGAGTTGCTGCTGGACGGGATCGACATCCGCCAATACCACCCTTCGGAGGTTCGCGCCGCGGTCGGGATCGTCGCACAGGCCAACGATCTGTTTTCGGGTACCATCAAGGAAAATCTCCTGATGGCATGTCCGGAGGCGACCGATGAGCAGATCGTCGAAGCGGCAAAGGCTGCCGGCGTCGACGATTTCGTCTCCCGTCACCCGCGTGGCTACGACATGAATGTCGGCGAGCGCGGCACCAATCTCTCGGGCGGCCAGAGGCAGACGATGGCGATTGCCCGTCTGTTGCTGACCAAACCGAAAATCGTCTTCCTGGACGAGCCGTCGGGTTCGATGGACCTGGCTTCCGAGCGGCAGCTGATCAAGCAGCTCAAAGTGGCTTTCGACCGGAACACGACGCTGATCGTTTCAACGCATCGCTTCAGCATGCTCGAACTGGCCGACCGTCTTATCGTCATCGAGCAAGGCAGGATCGTTGCCGATGGACCAAAGGACCAAGTGATACAGGCGCTGCAGAAAACAAGCACCTGAAAAACAGACTTATTGAACGCATTCAATGCGTTGGGGTTGTAGGACATGCTTGCAAGGGAAGACCGGCCGCCGCTTTTCGCGTCGGCGTCCTTGTTCATCATAGGGGCACTGTTTGTGTCTTCCGTCGCCTGGGCGTCCTTTGCCGAGGTCGACGAAATCGCGCGCGGCGAAGGCAAGGTCATACCGGCTTCCAAGACCCAGATCATCCAGGCCAGCGAGCCGGGCGTCGTTCAGGAAATTGCCGTGAAGATCGGGCAGATCGTCAAGAAGAACGATCTCATCATCCGCCTCGACAACACGATGAACACGTCCAGCCTCGGCGAGCAGCAGGCCAAGGCAAGGGCGCTCCGGACGCGCATTGCACGGCTGAAATTCGAGCAGACCGGCAATATAGACGGTCCATTTCCCTGTCCGGCCGAAATTCAGAAGGTCGCGCCGGAAATCTGCGACAACGAGCAGAAACTGCTCGTTGCGCGCCGTGACAACTTCCAGGTCAAGCTGTCGGTCCTCAAGTCGCGTCTCGATCAGCGCCTGAACGAATTGGACGAAGCCAACGCCAATCTCGATCGCCTCACCAAGAATCTCGAAGTCAGCGACCGGGGAACGGCGCTGGTCGAATCCATGGTCAAGAAGGGGCTGATGGCCAGGACCGAGCAGATCCGCGTCGAGCGGGAGCAGACCGAACTGCGTGGGCAGCTGAACCTCGCCGGTGAATCCATCAAGAAAGCCAAGGCGGCCATCACCGAAGCCCAGCTTCAAGTCAACGAGCTCGGCCTGCAGCTGCAACAGGAGGCGCTGAGCGACCTGACCCAGGCGCTGGCCGATCTTTCGGTCGTCGATGAGACCATACGCGGCGCCACCGACAAGGTGGCGCGCACGGACATCCGCTCGCCTGTCGACGGTATCGTCAACACGCTTGACATCAACACGGTCGGCGCCTTCGTGCAGCCCGGCGCGGTCGTGGCCGGCATCGTGCCCACATCCGAGACGCTGCTGGTCGAAGCGCGGGTTTCACCGCGCGATGTTGCCTTCATCCGGCCGGACCAGGACGCGCTGATCAAGATTACCGCCTATGATTTCTCGATCTTCGGCGGTATCGAGGGCAAGGTCTCCAACATCACCGCCGACAGCCTGGTCGACCAGAAGACGGGCGAGCCCTACTACCAGGTACGCGTCGCCACCGAGAGGTCGACGCTGACGCGAGATGGCAAGACCTATTCGATCATCCCCGGCATGATCTGTTCGGTCGATATCAAGACCGGACACAAAACCATCCTCACCTATCTGCTGAAGCCGATCAACAAGGCACGCGAGGAGGCAATGAGTGAACGATAGCGTCACGTCTCCCGCCGCCGATCGCGAGCAGCTGCTGCCGCCCATGGCGACAGAGGATTTCGGGCTGGAATTCCGGGTCGTGGCACGTGGCGGCACGCGACGCGGCATTCGTCTGGAGCGGGCGTTCTGGACCGCGCTGAAGCAGATGGCCGAAAGCCGCAAATGCACGATCGGCATGCTGATCGACGAGATCGCCGACAGCCATGCCCACACCGGAAACCTGACATCGGCAATCCGGGTGGCCTGCATGCGCGGACTGGCCGACGAAAACCAGACCTTGCGAAGGCTTGCGTCGATCAAGACGATCAACGCCATTCTGGTCGCCTGCCCGTCACCGGCTTTTGCGCTCTCATCGTCGAAGAGGATCCTGACCTTCAACGCGCCGTTCCAGCAGCTGGTCAGGCGCCAATTGCCGGTCGCGCCAAGCGAAGATGCGCGCCACGACCTGAAGCTTGCCCTGGATCTCAATGTCGCTGACATATTCGCGCGGCTCGACGCCAATGGCGAAACGCCGGTCGCCACCGGTTTCGTCATCGGCGCGGGCGACCGCCGCTACCGGGGGCAATTGAATGCGGCGCGGGCGCCGGTGCTCGAGCCGGAGCTGCTGATGGCCTTCGTCTTCGGCGGCTAGTGCATATCGCCCGAAAGTGACCCCAGTTCTGGGGAGAAGACATGAGAGCGAAGGCGTGCCGAACCGGGTGCTTCGCTTGGCTATGCTATGGCTGCAGGCCCTCGCCAGGTGCGACCGTCGCAAGTCCGCCCTTGATATCGGCGACTTGGGCCGCGCCGGGCCTGGTGCCGTGGATCCACGCTCGGTCGGTGCTGAACGAGTACAATGGCACGTAGTCTGGAAGATCGCTGTCCCGCGAGACGACGTTGCTCAGGCTGTCCAGAATAAAGACGCCGCTGCCGGTGCTGACAGACAGCACGGCATGAAAGAAACCGCGCTTGCGATCTTGCAAGACGACGAGCGACATGCTCTGCGCCGGAATGCCGGCACGCAGCAGCGCCGCCATCTTGAGAATGGCGAAATCCTCGCAGTCGCCCGCCCGCCGCTCGAGAATTTCGGAAGGTTTGGCCCAGTAGTCGAGCTTGCCGTAAACCACGCTGTCCTTCTTGTAGGCGATCGCGTGATTTATGCTTGAGTTGATGAAGGACAGCTTGTCGACAAACCGCTTGTCCTTGGCGGCGTTGACGATCGCGGTGAAGATGCTGTTCTTGCCGTCGCACGCAGTGCCCGCGGAACAGTCGACGATTGCCTTGTAGACCGGTGCCCAACGCGCGGAAACCGGAAAATTATGCATGGACAGCGCAACCGATCCGAACACGCCGGGAATGATCGCCGCCGTCTGGATGGGATCGATCCCGGCGTTGCCTTGCGCCGTCGAAAGGCCGGTTTCCTGACCGCTGGTGGCCGGACCGTAGCTGCCGAGAACCATGCCTATTCTGTAGGCCGAGGCCGGCTGCCAGGGCTGCCGCCGCAGCAGCGAAATGCCCCCGAGGACAGGAGGCGTTTCGACGTTCGCCAGCAGCGAATCGACACGATCGGCGCCGGCTGGGACCGTGCTGGCGAACGATGGATGCGACAGGCCGAAAATGCCGATTGCCAGCAGCAGCGCTTTGAGCCCGGTTGCCCCCAGGGCAGATTTTTCTTTTGTCATAACGCCCACCTTTGACTGTGGACGCTACCAATCTCGTCTCAAATTATTGGAAAAGAAGGTGGATAAATTTCCTGTACTTCATGACAGTTGTTTTGTGTAAAATTTTACACAAATTTATACTTCCATTTGCCAAGCAACCGAGGCCGGACCCCGCCAAGCGGATTGCACATCGGCCAATGTATATCAGGTTATATGTTTCGAGTTTACCACGCATAAAAAATGCCGAGGCCCGCATATCATAATATATGAAACAGATTGCGGGATAGTTGCAAAGTAGAAGTGGCCCATGTCTCTTTCCGGGAAATACCGAAGGGGTTTGGCTATGACCACCAGTAACGATTTGGACACCGTCTCTCATTCCTGGGACGAGCACTCTGAACATAACGGCCTGCCGTCGCAGGCGCAGGTCGCGGAGGCCAACCCGGCGCAAAAGGCGGCTCCGGCCGCCGCTGAACCGGTTCCCGTCGATGTCGGCAACGGCACGCCCGTCAAACCGGAAGCACCCGCGGAAGCCAAGGCCCCGGCGGCAGCCGCGCCGCACGAATATGTGGCCGACGCCAACCATGTGGTGAAGCTTCCGGCCAACGTCTCGATCGACAACATCAAGGTCGATGGCCATAACCTCGTGCTCGAGCAGGCGGACGGTTCGGTGATCGTCATCAAGGACGGCGCCCTCAACGTGCCGACCTTCATCATCGGCGATGTAGAAGTGCCGCGCGTTGCCTTGATCGCGGCGTTGGAAGCAAGTCATGTCGACGTCGCCTTCGGCGCCGACGGATCGATATCGGCAGGCGCCGGCGGTTCACCCTCGAGTGCCGGCGGAGACTTCTCGGTTCCCCCTGGCGGTATCGGTGACGGGTTCGGCCTGTCGGCGCTGTTGCCGCCGACGGATCTTGCGTTCGGCCAGCCGGAACATCGCGAACTGTTCCCGAGCCTGCTGCCCAACTCCACGCCGACGATCCTCGACCTGAACCCTGAGACCAGCGGCGGCGACACGATCGTGTATGAACACGGCCTGACGTCGGTTGCCGACACCAGCGAGATCAACACCGGAACCTTCGCCATTTCCTCGCCCGACGGAATCGGTTCGCTGACCGTCAACGGCCAGGTGATTTCGGGCGCCGCGCTTGCCAACAGCGCATCGGCGCCGATCAACATCACCACGCCGCTCGGCAACACGCTGACCATCAACGGCTTCGACGCCGCGACCGGCAAGGTGAGCTACAGCTACACGCTTGAGCATAGCGAGCAGCATCCGGCAGGCGCCGACAACAATTCCATCTTCGACAACATGACGGTGACGGTCACCGACACGGACGGCGACGTCTCGGCTCCCGGCACACTGTCGGTTCAGATCGTCGATGACATGCCGGTTGCGCACAATGCCGATGCCGGCGCGCTGACCGAGGACGGCGCCGCGACCACCGTCGGCGGCAACGTCACGACCGACTACAACAACACGTTCGGCGCCGATGGCCCGGCAGCAGCGAGCCCAGTGAACTGGGGCACGGCGACCGCCATGCTGAACGGTGGCGCTGTCAACCTGACCGACTACGGCACGCTGACGCAGAACGCCAACGGCACCTGGAGCTTCGTGCTGGACAACAGCAAGCCCGCGACGCAGGCGCTGGAGACCGGCGATACCATCAACGTGTCGCTCGGCTATACGCTAACCGATCACGACAGCGACGCCGACAGCAAGACCATCACCTTCGAGATCAATGGCGCCCACGACAGCTCCACCGTCACGGTCACGCCGAGCGACGACGCCAATGCCGGTGGCGCTTCCAATGTCGTTTACGAACACGGCCTGACCTCGGTTGCCGACACCAGCGAGACCGACACCGGCACGTTCAAGGTCACCGCCACCGACGGCATCAAGGACGTGACCATCGGCACCGAGACCCACACGCTGTCCGACTGGCTCGGCAAGACCATCAACACGGGTGAAGGCACGCTGACGATCACCGGCGTGACGCCGGCGGGAGCCGGCACGGAAGCCACCTTCGCCTACAGCTACACGCTCAATGCCGCGCAGGCCCACCCTGCCGGCAACGGCAACAACACGCTGCCCGACAGCGTTGCCGTCGCGGTTGACGGCATCGGCGGGACCCACGGCGACGGCACCATCAGCATCGTCATCGTCGACGACGTGCCGGTTGCGCACAATGCGAATGCCGGCGCGCTGACCGAGGACGGCGCCGCGACCACCGTCGGCGGCAACGTCACGACCGACTACAACAACACGTTCGGCGCCGATGGCCCGGCAGCAGCGAGCCCAGTGAACTGGGGCACGGCGACCGCCATGCTGAACGGTGGCGCTGTCAACCTGACCGACTACGGCACGCTGACGCAGAACGCCAACGGCACCTGGAGCTTCGTGCTGGACAACAGCAAGCCCGCGACGCAGGCGCTGGAGACCGGCGATACCATCAACGTGTCGCTCGGCTATACGCTAACCGATCACGACAGCGACGCCGACAGCAAGACCATCACCTTCGAGATCAATGGCGCCCACGACAGCTCGACCGTCACGGTCACGCCGAGCGACGACGCCAATGCCGGTGGCGCTTCCAATGTCGTTTACGAACACGGCCTGACCTCGGTTGCCGACACCAGCGAGACCGACACCGGCACGTTCAAGGTCACCGCCACCGACGGCATCAAGGACGTGACCATCGGCACCGAGACCCACACGCTGTCCGACTGGCTCGGCAAGACCATCAACACGGGTGAAGGCACGCTGACGATCACCGGCGTGACGCCGGCGGGAGCCGGCACGGAAGCCACCTTCGCCTACAGCTACACGCTCAATGCCGCGCAGGCCCACCCTGCCGGCAACGGCAACAACACGCTGCCCGACAGCGTTGCCGTCGCGGTTGACGGCATCGGCGGGACCCACGGCGACGGCACCATCAGCATCGTCATCGTCGACGACGTGCCGGTTGCGCACAATGCGAATGCCGGCGCGCTGACCGAGGACGGCGCCGCGACCACCGTCGGCGGCAACGTCACGACCGACTACAACAACACGTTCGGCGCCGATGGCCCGGCAGCAGCGAGCCCAGTGAACTGGGGCACGGCGACCGCCATGCTGAACGGTGGCGCTGTCAACCTGACCGACTACGGCACGCTGACGCAGAACGCCAACGGCACCTGGAGCTTCGTGCTGGACAACAGCAAGCCCGCGACGCAGGCGCTGGAGACCGGCGATACCATCAACGTGTCGCTCGGCTATACGCTAACCGATCACGACAGCGACGCCGACAGCAAGACCATCACCTTCGAGATCAATGGCGCCCACGACAGCTCCACCGTCACGGTCACGCCGAGCGACGACGCCAATGCCGGTGGCGCTTCCAATGTCGTTTACGAACACGGCCTGACCTCGGTTGCCGACACCAGCGAGACCGACACCGGCACGTTCAAGGTCACCGCCACCGACGGCATCAAGGACGTGACCATCGGCACCGAGACCCACACGCTGTCCGACTGGCTCGGCAAGACCATCAACACGGGTGAAGGCACGCTGACGATCACCGGCGTGACGCCGGCGGGAGCCGGCACGGAAGCCACCTTCGCCTACAGCTACACGCTCAATGCCGCGCAGGCCCACCCTGCCGGCAACGGCAACAACACGCTGCCCGACAGCGTTGCCGTCGCGGTTGACGGCATCGGCGGGACCCACGGCGACGGCACCATCAGCATCGTCATCGTCGACGACGTGCCGGTTGCGCACAATGCGAATGCCGGCGCGCTGACCGAGGACGGCGCCGCGACCACCGTCGGCGGCAACGTCACGACCGACTACAACAACACGTTCGGCGCCGATGGCCCGGCAGCAGCGAGCCCAGTGAACTGGGGCACGGCGACCGCCATGCTGAACGGTGGCGCTGTCAACCTGACCGACTACGGCACGCTGACGCAGAACGCCAACGGCACCTGGAGCTTCGTGCTGGACAACAGCAAGCCCGCGACGCAGGCGCTGGAGACCGGCGATACCATCAACGTGTCGCTCGGCTATACGCTAACCGATCACGACAGCGACGCCGACAGCAAGACCATCACCTTCGAGATCAATGGCGCCCACGACAGCTCGACCGTCACGGTCACGCCGAGCGACGACGCCAATGCCGGTGGCGCTTCCAATGTCGTTTACGAACACGGCCTGACCTCGGTTGCCGACACCAGCGAGACCGACACCGGCACGTTCAAGGTCACCGCCACCGACGGCATCAAGGACGTGACCATCGGCACCGAGACCCACACGCTGTCCGACTGGCTCGGCAAGACCATCAACACGGGTGAAGGCACGCTGACGATCACCGGCGTGACGCCGGCGGGAGCCGGCACGGAAGCCACCTTCGCCTACAGCTACACGCTCAATGCCGCGCAGGCCCACCCTGCCGGCAACGGCAACAACACGCTGCCCGACAGCGTTGCCGTCGCGGTTGACGGCATCGGCGGGACCCACGGCGACGGCACCATCAGCATCGTCATCGTCGACGACGTGCCGGTTGCGCACAATGCGAATGCCGGCGCGCTGACCGAGGACGGCGCCGCGACCACCGTCGGCGGCAACGTCACGACCGACTACAACAACACGTTCGGCGCCGATGGCCCGGCAGCAGCGAGCCCAGTGAACTGGGGCACGGCGACCGCCATGCTGAACGGTGGCGCTGTCAACCTGACCGACTACGGCACGCTGACGCAGAACGCCAACGGCACCTGGAGCTTCGTGCTGGACAACAGCAAGCCCGCGACGCAGGCGCTGGAGACCGGCGATACCATCAACGTGTCGCTCGGCTATACGCTAACCGATCACGACAGCGACGCCGACAGCAAGACCATCACCTTCGAGATCAATGGCGCCCACGACAGCTCGACCGTCACGGTCACGCCGAGCGACGACGCCAATGCCGGTGGCGCTTCCAATGTCGTTTACGAACACGGCCTGACCTCGGTTGCCGACACCAGCGAGACCGACACCGGCACGTTCAAGGTCACCGCCACCGACGGCATCAAGGACGTGACCATCGGCACCGAGACCCACACGCTGTCCGACTGGCTCGGCAAGACCATCAACACGGGTGAAGGCACGCTGACGATCACCGGCGTGACGCCGGCGGGAGCCGGCACGGAAGCCACCTTCGCCTACAGCTACACGCTCAATGCCGCGCAGGCCCACCCTGCCGGCAACGGCAACAACACGCTGCCCGACAGCGTTGCCGTCGCGGTTGACGGCATCGGCGGGACCCACGGCGACGGCACCATCAGCATCGTCATCGTCGACGACGTGCCGGTTGCGCACAATGCGAATGCCGGCGCGCTGACCGAGGACGGCGCCGCGACCACCGTCGGCGGCAACGTCACGACCGACTACAACAACACGTTCGGCGCCGATGGCCCGGCAGCAGCGAGCCCAGTGAACTGGGGCACGGCGACCGCCATGCTGAACGGTGGCGCTGTCAACCTGACCGACTACGGCACGCTGACGCAGAACGCCAACGGCACCTGGAGCTTCGTGCTGGACAACAGCAAGCCCGCGACGCAGGCGCTGGAGACCGGCGATACCATCAACGTGTCGCTCGGCTATACGCTAACCGATCACGACAGCGACGCCGACAGCAAGACCATCACATTCACGATCAACGGCACCAATGACACACCCACGATCACCGGAGACAGCACGGGTGCGGTCGTCGAAGCCGGCAATGCCGATCCCGGCACTGTGATTGCCGGCACGACCTCGACCGATCCGGGCGCACTGACGGCCGGCACGCCGACGGTGAGCGGCACGCTGACCGCACACGATCCCGACGTGGGCGCCACGGCCACCTGGAGCGGCAATGCCGCCGGCACTTATGGCAGCTTCGCCGTCAACCCGACCACGGGCGTGTGGACCTACACGCTGGACAACAGCAAGCCCGCCACCAACGCGCTGGCCGAAGGCGCCAGCGCGACCGAGACCTTCACCGTGACGGTGACGGACGACAAGGGCGCGACCTCCACCCAGAACGTGACCGTCACCATCACCGGCGCCAACGACAGCCCGGTCATCAGCTATGCGGCGGGCAATGCGGCCGGCGGCGTGACCGAAGACGGCACGCTGACCACGGGCGGCCAACTGGCCTCGGCCGATCCCGACACCGGCCACACCGCCGCCTGGAGCATCAGCCCCAACAGCCCGCAGGGCACCGGCACGGCTTACGGCACCTTCAGCGTCAACAGCAGCGGCCAGTGGACCTACACCCTCAACAACGCCAGTGCCGCCGTCCAGGCGCTGGCCCAGGGCCAGAGCGTGACCGAGACCTATACGGTGCGCGTCACCGACGACAAGGGCGCCTGGGACGACCAGCAGGTCACCGTCGTCATCAACGGCACCAATGACACACCCACGATCACTGGAGACAGCACGGGTGCGGTCGTCGAAGCCGGCAATGCCGATCCCGGCACTGTGATTGCCGGCACGACCTCGACCGATCCGGGCGCGCCGACGGCCGGCACGCCGACGGTGAGCGGCACGCTGACCGCACACGATCCCGACGTGGGCGCCACGGCCACCTGGAGCGGCAATGCCGCCGGCACTTATGGCAGCTTCGCCGTCAACCCGACCACGGGCGTGTGGACCTACACGCTGGACAACAGCAAGCCCGCCACCAACGCGCTGGCCGAAGGCGCCAGCGCGACCGAGACCTTCACCGTGACGGTGACGGACGACAAGGGCGCGACCTCCACCCAGAACGTGACCGTCACTATCACCGGCGCCAACGACAGCCCGGTCATCAGCTATGCGGCGGGCAATGCGGCCGGCGGCGTGACCGAAGACGGCACGCTGACCACGGGCGGCCAACTGGCCTCGGCCGATCCCGACACCGGCCACACCGCCGCCTGGAGCATCAGCCCCAACAGCCCGCAGGGCACCGGCACGGCTTACGGCACCTTCAGCGTCAACAGCAGCGGCCAGTGGACCTACACCCTCAACAACGCCAGTGCCGCCGTCCAGGCGCTGGCCCAGGGCCAGAGCGTGACCGAGACCTATACGGTGCGCGTCACCGACGACAAGGGCGCCTGGGACGACCAGCAGGTCACCGTCGTCATCAACGGCACCAATGACACACCCACGATCACTGGAGACAGCACGGGTGCGGTCGTCGAAGCCGGCAATGCCGATCCCGGCACTGTGATTGCCGGCACGACCTCGACCGATCCGGGCGCGCCGACGGCCGGCACGCCGACGGTGAGCGGCACGCTGACCGCACACGATCCCGACGTGGGCGCCACGGCCACCTGGAGCGGCAATGCCGCCGGCACTTATGGCAGCTTCGCCGTCAACCCGACCACGGGCGTGTGGACCTACACGCTGGACAACAGCAAGCCCGCCACCAACGCGCTGGCCGAAGGCGCCAGCGCGACCGAGACCTTCACCGTGACGGTGACGGACGACAAGGGCGCGACCTCCACCCAGAACGTGACCGTCACCATCACCGGCGCCAACGACAGCCCGGTCATCAGCTATGCGGCGGGCAATGCGGCCGGCGGCGTGACCGAAGACGGCACGCTGACCACGGGCGGCCAACTGGCCTCGGCCGATCCCGACACCGGCCACACCGCCGCCTGGAGCATCAGCCCCAACAGCCCGCAGGGCACCGGCACGGCTTACGGCACCTTCAGCGTCAACAGCAGCGGCCAGTGGACCTACACCCTCAACAACGCCAGTGCCGCCGTCCAGGCGCTGGCCCAGGGCCAGAGCGTGACCGAGACCTATACGGTGCGCGTCACCGACGACAAGGGCGCCTGGGACGACCAGCAGGTCACCGTCGTCATCAACGGCACCAATGACACACCCACGATCACTGGAGACAGCACGGGTGCGGTCGTCGAAGCCGGCAATGCCGATCCCGGCACTGTGATTGCCGGCACGACCTCGACCGATCCGGGCGCGCCGACGGCCGGCACGCCGACGGTGAGCGGCACGCTGACCGCACACGATCCCGACGTGGGCGCCACGGCCACCTGGAGCGGCAATGCCGCCGGCACTTATGGCAGCTTCGCCGTCAACCCGACCACGGGCGTGTGGACCTACACGCTGGACAACAGCAAGCCCGCCACCAACGCGCTGGCCGAAGGCGCCAGCGCGACCGAGACCTTCACCGTGACGGTGACGGACGACAAGGGCGCGACCTCCACCCAGAACGTGACCGTCACCATCACCGGCGCCAACGACAGCCCGGTCATCAGCTATGCGGCGGGCAATGCGGCCGGCGGCGTGACCGAAGACGGCACGCTGACCACGGGCGGCCAACTGGCCTCGGCCGATCCCGACACCGGCCACACCGCCGCCTGGAGCATCAGCCCCAACAGCCCGCAGGGCACCGGCACGGCTTACGGCACCTTCAGCGTCAACAGCAGCGGCCAGTGGACCTACACCCTCAACAACGCCAGTGCCGCCGTCCAGGCGCTGGCCCAGGGCCAGAGCGTGACCGAGACCTATACGGTGCGCGTCACCGACGACAAGGGCGCCTGGGACGACCAGCAGGTCACCGTCGTCATCAACGGCACCAATGACACACCCACGATCACGGTTGATACCGGCAATCCTGGTGGCGCCAACGACATGGTGTACGAAGCCGGCCTGCCCGCGGGCTCCAAGGTCGGTCCAACTACCATCGATGTCGACGGCACATTCAAGGTTTCAGATCCGGACGGCCTGAGCGATGTTGCCTCTGTCACCATCAAGGGCACGACCATCCTCATCGCCAACCTGGGCAACAACAATGTAATCAACGGTGATCACGGCACACTCACGATCACGAGTTACAATGCCGCAACCGGGGTTGCGACCTATGTCTATCACCTGACCTCTCCAACCACCGATTTGCCCAACGCAACGGAAACCGACGTCTTCGGGCTAACGGTCATCGACAAGACCGGCGCCAATGCCCAGGCAGCGATCACCATTGAGATCGTCGACGACGTTCCGACTTTAGGCCCCGTGCAGAATCAGCAGACCAACGACGATCCTTCGCAGACACCTGCGGTCGGCACGCTCCATTTTGTCGCCGGTGCCGACGGCGTTGGGTCAACCGTGGCGATCACAGCCGATACGACCGGTCTGACCTCAGGCGGCCACAACCTGGTTACAGTTCAGAACGGCAACGTCCTGACAGCCTATGCCGACAATGATGGCAGCCATAGCTTCACTCCGGGCGACACTGCGGTTTTCACCCTGACCGTGAATCCCACCGCCGGCGCGTCGGGGCAATATGTATTCGATTTGCGGGCACCGCTCGATGGCACGTTAAACCCTGTTTCGATCGGGAGCGGCAGTTCTTTCGGCGCAGGCCCAACTGCATCCATCGTTGTGGATGTGAGCAAGACGAACCACGAGCATATCGTCATGGTAACCGGCTGGGGCGCGTCTATCGATAACAAAGGCGACGTCTCATCCCCAATGTCCTCAAGCCAGGAAGCGGCGTGGCTATTGGGGGGCAACCCGGTGTTGAAGCAGGACGTCAACGTGAACGGCTCGGCATCCGGTTGGGGACTGGACAACAATAATTTCGATCAAGGGGAGTTCATGCGTTTCGACTTCGGAACGCCGAACTCTTACGCAAACTCTTACACCGATCCAGCTGGCACCAATCCCTACGCTGCACCAAATGGTATCACCATGGATAACGTCTCCTATGCGACGTTCACCTTTGGTGCGGTTGATCCAATCACCAACAAGATTGAATTCGTCGCGCATTACATCGACGGAACATCGCAAGCCTTTACTCCAGCGACCGGCGCGACGTCGGTGACCATCCAATCGCCCACCGGGTTACAGATTGCCTGGATCGATGCGTACGAGTCCTCGGGCTCGACGAAACTCAACCTGACGAGCGTCGGGGCGATTTCCACCAGTGTCGACCATACGATCCCCTTTACCCTGCAACTCACGGATGGCGATGGGGACACGACAACGACCGCCAGTTTCTCAGTCCACGTGAAAGATGGCCTGACGCCCAATCTCGCGACTCCAGTCGTGCTCGACCTCAACCACGACGGTGTCCACACGACCGATCTGACGCACTCGACGGTTTCGTTCGACTATAACGGCGACGGCGTCGCTTCGAAGACGGCCTGGGTCGACACGCATGACGGCATCCTGGCGATCGATCTCAATGGCGACGGCAGGGTGAACAACGGTTCGGAGATCGTCTTCACACAGCATGCCGCCGGTGCTCCGACCGATCTTGCCGCACTCGAGCAGCTCTATGACACGAACCATGATGGCAAGCTGACTGCCGCCGATCACGACTTTGCGCAATTTGGTGTCTGGCAGGATGCCAACGGCAACGGCGTGTCGGATCCAGGCGAGTTCAAGTCTCTGGCGGCCTTGGGCATCGTTGAGATCGGTCTTGAGAGCAACCACCAGCAGTCGGTGTCCGTCGACGGCTCGGTCGTGACCTATGGCGAAGCCGCGTTCACTACCGCCGACGGCGCGACAGGTGAGGTGGCTGACATTGGCTTCGGCAATTTCGATAACGCCAGTTCCGGGAGCACCGCGACCATCGCCGGCACTTCGGGCGCCGACACATTCAAGATCGACAATCTGAACATCAAGGATCTGGTCGCCGACTACCATGGCGGCGAGGGCGACAAGATCGACTTGAGCGCGCTGTTCGACACGGCGCCAGCCAATAGCATCAGCAACTACGTGCACTACAACAGCGCGACCAGTACTGTGAGCGTCGACACCAGCGGTTCCGGCAATGCGGCCAACTTCGTGGATGTTGCCGTTCTGCAAAACGCGCCTGCCGCCGGAACAATCAACATTCTCTACGACGACTCGAACCACGTGCAGCACACGGCCACGATTTAGCACTTATGCGTGGCCGAGCTGGCGTGCTATATATTAGCGAAGAATAAAATGGCGGTTTGGAGAGGGACTTAAATGAAGCGTTGTACAAAATTGCTGGCTTCGGCCGCGCTGCTGCTGCTGGCTGGAACGGCGAGCTTCGCCGCCGACATCATCGAAGGGCCAACAGGCGACTATTGCCGCGTCGTGGGGACGTCCAACCTGGTCCTGAACGACAACATCGTCGACCTCAAGCAGCAGGTGGTGAAGCTGATGGACGAATCGGTTGCCGTCGCCAACAGCTCGGAATGGATCAACTCATCCCGGCCTGCCTTCGTCTGGGCTTCGGAAGCCAAGGTCGCCTGCGGCATGGCCTATGGCTATCTGAAGACGAACTACAAGGACGAAGACACGCTCAACAAATGCGAGTGTTTCCACGATCGCATGGTCGAGTACATGCACTGACCGGATGAGCCGCGCCTGTTGGCCATCATGACATCAGACGGATCAATTCCATGGGCGATCGCCGCAACGATCGCCCTGTTCAGCCTTGATCTGTCTGCCGCGCAGGCCGGTGCCGATTGCGTGCGCGGCGCGTTCGTACCCGGGCCACGACAGATGAAATGCTACCGACTATCGCGCCGCCAGGCGCGTCAAGGCACCGACTCCCGGCTGTCGACGGTTGAATAACAGCAAGACGGCGCGGCAAGTCCGCCCTAACATGAGTTGAGGACCAGACCGGGAAATATCCGGCGGCAGACGGGGTGGACCAATCATGGAAGCTGTCCGACAGGGCCGCAGTCCGCAGATCTGGGCGATAGCCCTGGCGCTCGCCGTGCCGTTATCGGGCTGCCAGTCGAAAGGCGGCGTTTCCGAAGTGCTCGATCCGGCCGCGGTCGCCGCGCCTGCGGGACAGAATGGCGCCGCCAGCACCAGTCCGGCCCAGGCGAGCCAGTCGCTCGGTACCGGTTCGGCCAAGGTCACGATGCTGCTGCCCTTGTCCGCTTCCGGGACGTCGGGGGAAACCGGCAGGAAGATGCTCGACGGCGCCAAGCTGGCGATGACGGATATCGGCAATGGATTGCTGACGCTGACGATAGAGGACACGAAAGGCGACAGCGCGCAGGCCGGCAAATTGGCCGTGCAAGCCATCACGACGGGATCCAAGGTCGTCATCGGCCCGACTGAACTGCCGGCAGCCCAGCATATTGCCACGCTGTCCGGCTCGACGCGCCCTCCCGTTCTGGCGCTTGCCGACAATTTCGCCGGCAGCGCCGGGGTTTATGCCGTGCGTCTCAGCGAAGGCGACAGCGCCGCGGCGGGTGCAGCGGGGCTCGCCGCGAAAGGCCGCAAGAAGTTCGTGTTGCTTGTCGCGGAAGGCTCGAACGCCAGCGCCGTGGAGAAGCGGGTGGCGAACGGCCTCAGCATCTATGGCGCGACGCTCGCGGTCACCTTGCCCTATGCGGCCGGCGACGGGGGCACCAAGGCTGTCGACCAGATGGGCTCACTCGTCGACGCTCCCGACGCGGTCATTGTTGCCAGCGGCGATGCCAGCCCCGCGCCCGTCCTTGCCGCCCTCAAATCAAAGGGCATTCCGGGGAAAGCGGTTTCAGTCGTCGGAACCGACCGTTGGCTGGAGCGCCCGATGGATCCGCTGTTCGAGGGGGCATACATCGCCACGCTCGATCCAGGCGAAACCGGACCGATCGCCGACCGCTTCAGGACGACATACAACTACCCTGCCGACGTCAATGTGGCCTATGCCTATGATATGGTTGCCCTGACGGCAGGGATCGCCAGCGCGGTCGGACCCGACGGCTTCAGCAAACAGACCCTCGAAAACCCGAACGGGTTTCGCGGATCGACAGGTCTGTTCCGTTTTCGCGCTGACGGTTCCAGCCAAAGATCGATGCCATTCTATCGGATAGAAAAGGGTGCGCTCAAACTGGTTGCCAAATCGACGTCGGGTTTCTGACCGGCCGCCGGCGGGTCATCGCGCGAACGCCGCGCCGGCCTGATGGGTTGGCATGCCCGCCTGGTGATCGCGATCGGGGGCCTCGAGCTCGTGCTCGGAATTGTCCTGATCATGCGGGCCGGAGCCTTGCTTTCTCTCGACCGGCCCGTCCCTGCGCCATCCCTGGAAATTGCCGGCAAGCAAGCACCCCCGGCAGCCGCGGCCATTCCCGACCGACAGTTGCGGGAACCGGCGCGGCGGATTGCCGAGAGCCTTGTCGCCCCGCCACCGGTCGACCTGTCGGAAATCGAGCGGGTCGAAGCCCGGCCGCCGCTCGGCGAACTCGGCCTAGCAATCCGCCCCAAAACGCCCATGCCGCAAAACTGGCGCGAAACCCTGCTCTACCGTCCGATTGCAACGTCGTCGGCGACTTTCGAATCGATGGGATGGAAACTGGCGATCAGCGGAGCTCTGGACATCGGCGTGGACCAGACCTGTTCGTTTCGCGACGAGGTCTGGCCCTGCGGCCAGCGGGCCCGCGCGGCCTTCAATGCCTGGCTGCGGGGGCGCGCGCTGAACTGTTTCCTGCCGCCGGAAACCGAGCGCTTTGCCATCGCAGCATCATGCCGGCTGGGCAAGCAGGATGTCGGCGCCTGGCTGGTGTCCAATGGCTGGGCGACGGCGCTGCCGGGCGGTATCTATGGCAAGGCGGAAGCAGTTGCCAGGAATGCCGGGATGGGCATCTTCGGACCGCCGCAATAGGCAGCAGTTGATCGTCAAAACGCAGGGTTTTTCGCAAACCGGCTTCGTCCCAGTTATGGAAAAACACCATTCGGCCTTTTTCCATCAAATTGTACAGTTCGGCGAAACCGAAATTACGGCAGGCAGGCCTTATACCAGCAGACCTGACAGGAGATCGGCCGATGACGAGACCAATGGCGACCACCACTGCCCGGCCCTGGAAGCAGGTCGCGTGGCTGACATTGCTCGGAACCGCCGGGAGCCTCGGCCTTTCCCTTGGCCTCAACTACCTGCTCCTGTTCAGCGACGCGCTGACGCCGTTCGCCCGCAGCATGATCACCGCGGGACTGCTGCCGGTGATCATCGGCCTGCCGCTTTTCGCGCTGGTCGGCTGGAATCGGGTCGAAATCCACCGCTATCGGCAGGAACTCAACAGATCCGGGACGTATGACAGGCTGACGGGCTGCCTGAACGGGCCGGTCTTTACGTCGATGGTCGAGCGACGGGCAGCCAGGCGATCGGGGCCAGGACCGCGCTCGGGCGCCTTCCTGATCATCCATCCCGAACATCTACGGTCCATCAACATGCGCTTCGGCCTTGAATGGGGCGACGAGGCCTTGCGGCTCATCGTCTCGACCATCCAGTCGTCGGTGCGCGAGGAGGACCTGATCGGACGCATCGGGGCCTCGATGTTCGGAGTTTTCCTCTCGGGCGCCACCGAAGCGGAGGCCAAGGAGATCGGCGAGCGTATCCGCACGCGCATCGCGCAAGTCTACTTCGCGCCAAAAGGCACCGAGGATGTCCTCACCATCAAGGTTGGCGGTGTGATGCTGGAGAGCGAAATGGAGTTCTCGGACATGTTCCGGTCCGCCGAACAGCACCTGTCCGACGCCCAGGATGACGCCGGGTTTGAACTGACGCACCTCCACAGCTGACAGCAGCCGGCGGCGCCAAAGAGGGTCAATTCAGGAACCAGGGAAATCTGGTGCTGCGAGAGAGGATTGAACTCGCCCATCTCGACAGTAACTATCTGTTTTATCTTGCTAAATTCGCTTCGCCAACGCGATCTGTGTACCACCCCTGTGTCCAGCAAGCAAGATCATCTGATCGCGCTGGTACGCCTATACGCCTCTTATTGACTGAAGCTGCTTAAGGAAGCCCGTGAATTTTCGAAGGGTGTCCAAATCTGCCGGAGTGATCCCATCCGGATCGAAATGAGTGACATCGTTTCTGATCTTCCTTACTTTATCTAGGTCGCCACAGAATAGACCTCTGTCAATCTGAAGCCCAAGCGAAGACCACCTCTCAGGATGCTCCAGAAGTCTAATGTATTCTCCGAAAGTAAGATCGGAAACGCCGTTTATTTCCCTCGACTTCGATCCTGGCTCTCGAATAGAAAGAAGCTGCTTTATCGAGAAACTCTCGCTTATGATGTTACGAACCATGTTCTCGATTTCGCTTAGCAGCAAGAATGGCTCAGTCAACAAAAGAAACTGTAAGCTAAGATCTGTAGCTGTTATAATTCCAGTTATTCTATTTCCGTCTCCCCTGACCAAGACATAATCATACTGAACTATAAGTCCGATTGCATCAAATATTGATGATGTAGACCCGACTTCGCAGGCTATCTCCATATGATGCCGAACTTCTTGGCCGCCGTAACCAAGTGCCAACCGCGCTCCTATAGACTTCCAGCTTACGATGCCCTTCAATTCGCGCTCACTTGTCATCACTGGCAGCTGTGAGAAGTCGCGCGAAAGCATAACCGTGACAGCCTCGGAAAGGGGCGCGCCTGGATTGATAGAGACAACCCCGCCGTTCGCCGCTGCTAACTTGCTTATTCTATAGGTGGGGTCACGACGGACCCAATTCGCTTGCTCCTCCACCGGATGATTTGGATCGTCATTAGATGCTTGCGGCTCAGATTCATGCTCAACGGCGGCCTCACTCGCCAGTTGAAACTCGATCAGAGCATCAAGCCAACAAGATTCAAAATCAGGAACTGTGTTGATACCAACTCGAGCCAGCTCGCGTCGAATTTGACTAACGACCCACCCTCCGCGACGCTGAGCCCCAAACCAACCTAGAAACGTCCGGGCAGTGATTGGCGCAACGGTGCGCCCAGCTTTGAGATCCTCGACGATCGCCGCGAGTTCCTGCTTCATCAAATCAATCCTTGGACCGCCTGGAGAAGTAACAATCCGGTATTACAGAAAGAGTTCGCGCCTTTCAAACCTTTGCGCTGCCAGCTCTGCTGCGCCCTCCAAGTCTTTTCCAATGTGCCGAAGCACTTGCCCTCGGGACCTTGGGAAGACGTGCAGTTCCTTCGCGCTCGCTCCATCTCCCCACCGCTTGTGTGTTCCAGAGGCCATGCGGTGGACGAGTTTGGCAGCTTGGACGCGCTTGAACTCCGACTTGGACTCGCGCTGAGGATCGCTTTGGATCGCGAGTTCGATCGTTAGCCACACAGCAACCACCTGTCGGGGTTCCACGGCGGCCTTGCGCAGCCTCGCCCAGGCGGCTTTGGCCCGAGCTTCAGGAGACAGCCCGCGAAGCCTGAACGCCTCTATGTGCGGCCCTGCGGCCCGGTAGAGCGTCTCCACGCGATCGATAGCGTTGCGCACCCATTGGTCGTCGGCGTTCAACTCCAACCACGCCACCGCCGTCTTGCGATATGGTGTGAGTTCCTTGGCGGTGTAGGAGCGTTTGTACGCGCTGCCGTGACGGGCAAGGTGGTCCGAGTGCATTCGACAGAACCGAGTGTCCAGACCGTCGTCTGTGCCCGCACGGGCAGGCTTCGTGCAGCCCACGACTCGGCAGTGCCGGAACATATGGCTTGGCTCGGCAGCGCGGGCTTTGACCTCGTTCTTCCGCTCGCGCTTCTTGGCCCAGTTCGTCAATCTCGAGTCCCTCTTAGGTGTTCCGTGGGTTTCCCATTAAGGGTACCAAGCAGTGGGTGAAGGAGCTACCTGATCAGGGTAGAGGTAGCTGAGCATGTATCTGAGGGTTGAGACTCCGTACAGGAAGGAAGTCCCCTCTCTAGCCTTCAACCGTAACAGTGCCTTGAACATGGGCATGAGCATTGAACACGCACAGCATGACCTCCTCAGTGATCGACATCTTTGAAGCTGGTACCATCACCGCGTCATGGATCGGCAGGGCGACAACGCCTTTGGCTCGGAGGTCAAGGAGAACGTCGACAAGGATGCTGCTCTCGATGAATTGAGCGTCGTGGCCAAGACCCTTGTGGAATTGATCCTTGATCAGCGGGTGCTTCGCTTCGATGGCGTCGACCACCTCTCCGATCCTGTCGGTCTTGCGAAAGAGCTGCCTAGTACCCTTGGGGAACCGGTCTAGCCGCGCCTCAGCGAATATCATGGCACTCATCACCTTTTTGATGCCGTCCCGCTGCTGACCGTAGCCGTGCATCCAATAGAGGTCGTCGGTGGCCGGGAAATGGCCTGTCATGCCGTAGAGAATGCGAGCGCCCACCTGACCATAGTCCAACTCCACGGCCTTCTCTCCGGCGATCCTGAGCCCTTGCCGTCGCTCGTGCTTCCGCAGTTGCTGCCAGAAGCCTCCGAACATTCTACCGCCACTGTCGAACCGGGCTCGGGCGAAGATACGACGCAATCGCCTGTCGCGGATGTCGAAAGCCGTGTGCGGCTCAGGAATACGGAGCGGATCGTAGCGTAGGTCTGCCGACGCCAGCCATTGATTGATCTCATCAAGCTCCTGGCGATAACGGTTCGTGGCGGGTGTGTCGTCGTATTGCTCCAATCCGCCTTCGTCCCAGTAGTCGTCTCGGTCCTTCGTCCGCTTGAGGATGATTGTCTCGCCATGCGAATGTTCGTCGAGATCATCGGCATCGATGTCGGCATCGCGCATCCGAGCCAGTAAGGTTGGCCCCGGGCGAATTACCGTCGATTTGGAAGCACCCGGTATCGGAGCGGCCTTGTCCTGCTGGACGTATCCCAGTTCGGGCTTGGCCAAGAGGTCGATGATGCGCGGAAATACCTTGCTGTAGGCCCGTGGCCGATACCGGCTCCTTGTTCCCAAGACCCGATTGGACCGGGTGACATAGATGTCGAGCGGATATTCGATGATATGATGGTGCATCAGGTCGGACAGGACCGCGTCCACCGTCAGATCGAACGTCTGCTGGTCAACGTCGCGGCGCTTGTTCTTCCCCAGTCCGAAGCGCTCCTCGTAGTTCAGCAGCAGCGCGATGGCTTCCGCGACGATCCCCCTGGCGTTGTCGGATGCGGCGAACCGATAGGCGTTGAAGGGGCGATCTCGTTCTTCATCCTCATCATCAGGCGTTGCGAGAAGCGGCGCGATCTGGTCCAACTGCAATCTTCCAATTCATCAAAATAGCCACCCCGCTCCCAAGGCCACACAGAGAGCCATAGGCGGGCAAGACTGGACGGGGCGGCTGAGAGACTGGGCTGCATCTCGTGACTCTGTATGGCACCCATACGTTCGCCTATGACTCACGGCAGAGGAGACGGGCTGATGCCGGCAGCCTCCAGCGCCCGATACACCGAACCCCTGCCAATGCCAACAGCCTTGGCGACTTGCGACACCGTCTTTCCCTGCTGGAACAGCGTCACGGCGTCACCGGCCTTGGCTCGTGCCGTAGGCTTGCGGCCTTTGTATTTCTGCTCCGCCTTGGCTTTAGCGATGCCTTCCTTCTGCCGCTCCTTCATTAGATCGCGCTCGAACTCCGCGAAGGCGGCGAACATATTGAGCATCAGTCGGCCATAGGCGCCCGTCGTGTCCACCGTCTCGTTTCCGAACTGAAGCACCTTCAGCCCTATGCCCCGACCATGAAGGTCGTCGACAATCTCGCCAAGCGTCCGCGTGTTGCGGGCAAGGCGATCAATCTTAGTGATCACCAGCGTATCGCCCTTACGCAGGTGCTTGAGGGCGCGCTCCAGCTCCTTCCGGTCACCGAGAGCCGATACCTGTTCTGAGAAGACCTCCTCACAACCGGCAGCCTGGAGATCACGCACCTGAGCCTCCAGCCCTGCCACCTGTTCTTCCGTCGATGTTCTTGCGTAACCAAACTGCATACCAAGCCTCCTATGTCCAATAGCATCTAGGCTTGTGAGTCAGTGGCGTCCAAAAGTCAACACCCATTCTTCTGGACATGGAAGGAGGTTCGTAGTCGGACGTCCGATGGACCCTGCCCATATGGACAAGTCGCTCGCAAGACGCGTACGTGAGCCTGCGGAGGGCAGGTCTATGCCGGTCATCAACGATTTAGGACAGCTTCGAGCGGATTTGGAGCGGCGAGCCTCCACGTTTGCCGCACGTGCGCTAGAACTCTTTTCAGGTGAGATCGGCAATCTCGACCAACAAATGAAGCTCCTACAGCAGTTTCGTTCCCAAAGCTACGAACTGCTCAATCAGTTGCAGCATGAGTTCCTCATCATCCGCGCGCTTGATTGGTTGAAAGAGCGGCCCGCGTATGGCCGTGTGACGCAATGGACTTGGCATCCCACATCCACGGGAACGGCGATAGAGCCTGACCTGCTTGGATGCCGAGGAGAGGTCGCGCTTATTTCGGCGGAGATAACGACCTCGGCCAACCCCGATGGAGTCATCGACCAGAGGATGAGGCGAACGCTGCACAAGTTGGCAAACATGCCGGGAGAGCGATTCTATTTCGTGGCATCTGCGACCATGGCCGCGAGAGCAACGACGAAGGTCGGCAAGGCAAATTATCCAATAACGGTTGTCAACTTAAACTCCGACATGGCCTAGAGGCAAAGGCGGGGGTACGGGGGGAACTGTCAGGCAGCCGATTATTCGATCGGGCAGACGGATTTTTTGGTGAAATATTTATGAAAGGTTCACATGCGCATTTATGCGGTCACAAACGGCGTCGAGAAGGAAGCCTACCGGCTGTCCGGAACTCACTACAAATGTTTCCCGCGCAGCGATAATGAGGTCACGAACGCGAGGGAGTTTGCCACGATCGAGGAGGCTGCGATCTTCATGATCAGCAACCCTGGCTGGGGTATTCGAATGAACCCCGGTTCGGCGATCATCTACAACGGCATCCAAATCGAGCTGTAAGCGCCACGATCTTATCGCTCAGGTTGCCATTTTTTACCATTGCGCTGTATTGCTGGGCGAGAACCGAGGGGGAGTGCATCCGATGGCGATTGATCTGGCTGAGATCGAGAAGCGTCTTTGGAGCGTGGCGGATCAGCTTCGCGCCAATTCCGGGCTCAAGCCGTCCGAATATTCCCGACCGGTCCTCGGACTGCTCTTCCTCCGTTATGCGGAAAGCAGGTTCGCTGCGGTCGAGAAGGAATTGCAGCCGCGCGAAGGCAGCCGCCTCGGGCCGCCCGGACCTGATGCCTACAAGGCCCGCAACGTCATCTATCTGTCGCCCGAGTCCCGCTTCTCGCATCTCCTGCAGTTGCCCGATGGGTCGAACCTTGGACGAGCCCTCAATCATGCAATGGAAGATATCGAGAAGAACAATCCCGATCTGGCCGATGCGCTTCCGAAGAACTATGGGGCGGTCGGCGATGACATCCTGCGCGAACTGATAAAGCTTCTTGCCCCGGTCGAGATCGCAGGCGACGCCTTCGGCAAGGTGTACGAATATTTCATGGGCTCGTTCGCCTTGCAGGAAATGCAGAAGGGTGGCGAGTACTACACGCCATCGAGCATCGTCCGGCTGATCGTCGAGATCATCGAGCCCTATCGCGGGCGCATCCTCGATCCTGCCTGCGGCTCGGGCGGCATGTTCGTACATTCGGCGGATTTCGTCCGCGCGCATCAGAATGCTCCTGAGAAAGAGCTTTCGATCTACGGCATCGAGAAGGTCAGCGAAACGCTGCGCCTTGCGAAGATGAACCTTGCCGTGCATGGACTGGGTGGCACGATCATGGACGCCAACGCCTACTATGACGAGCCTTTCGCCGAACTCGGCAGCGTTGTTGGCAAATTCGATTTCGTCATGGCCAATCCGCCCTTCAACGTTACCGGCGTCGACAAGGAGAGAGAAGCGGTCGCCAAGCGCCCTGACCGCTTCCCCTTCGGTCTACCAAGGCCGGACAATGGCAACTATCTCTGGATCGAATTGTTCTGGTCGGCGCTGAACGACACTGGCCGCGCAGGTTTCGTCATGGCCAATTCGGCGGCGGACGCACGGGGGTCGGAAGCCGAGATCAGGCAAAAGCTCGTCGAAACCGGCGGCATAGATGTCATCGTCTCGGTCGGACCCAACTTCTTCTACACGGTGACTCTGCCCTGCACCCTTTGGTTCTTCGACAAGGCGAAGCGCAAGAGCCATAGGGCGGGCCAAGTGCTGTTCATCGACGCTCGCCATACGTTCCACCAGATCGACCGGGCGCACCGCGACTTTACTGACGCTCAGATCGAGTTCCTGGCCAATATCGTGCGAATGTGGCGCGGCGAGGAAATCGAGGCGAATTGGGGGAGCCAGGACCTACTGGCAATGAACGGCCTAGACGGAGGCTATTCGGACGTGCTGGGCCTTTGCAAGGCGGCCACACGCGCCGAGATCGAAGCGCAGGGCTGGAGCCTCAATCCGGGCCGATATGTCGGAGCAAAGGCTGGCGTGGCTGACGATCTCGATTTCGCCGAGCGGCTGGAGGAATTGCAGGAGGAGTTCGAGCGACTGACGGCAGAAGCGAGAGCACTGGAGAACATCATTGGAACAAATGTAGCGCTTTTGGTTGCAGGCTCATGACCGGTCGTTCTATCGCATGGCCAATCGTTCCAACGGTGGAGATTGCCGCGCAAGAGAAGGGTGCAATCGTTTCTGGCCCTTTCGGTTCGGCAATTAGCAGCAAATACTTCGAGGATGTCGGGACTCCGGTTATCAGAGGGAACAATCTCACCCTTGGCGTCACGCGTTTTGTCGACAACGGATTTGTCTTTCTCGGCGATCAGAAGACCCATCAGTTTAGGAACATGAAAGCGGTCGCTGGTGACATCATTTTTACAGCCGCAGGAACCCTTGGGCAGGTAGGGATAATCCCAGAAGACAGTCGTTTTCCATTCTACATCATCTCGAACAAGCAACTTCGCCTGCGTGTTGATCGAAAGAAGGTTGATCCAATATACGCGTATTATTGGTATAGTTCTCCGGAGATTAGGCAACAGATAATTGCTTCCAACAGGGGGTCGTCCGTCCCCCTCATTACTCTTCAAGTTCTTCGTTCACTACCGATTGCAATTCCTGCTTTAGACATCCAATGCCGCATCGCTGCAATCCTTTCCGCCTATGACGACCTAATCGAGAACAACAAACGTCGGATCGCGATCCTGGAGGAGAAGGCGCGGCGCATCTACGAGGAATGGTTCGTTCATTTCCGCGCCCCCGGCTGCGAAGGACTGCCGCTCGTCGACAGCCCGCTTGGACCGATCCCCGTCGGTTGGGCAGCGACAGTAAGTGTCATCGCAGACTACATCAACCGAGGCATAGCACCCAGATACGACGAAACCTCCCAAACGGTCGTCATCAATCAAAAGTGTATACGCGAAGGGCGTTTATCTCTGGAGCCTGCTCGACCACAGAGTAAGCCGGTCCCTGCAGAGAAGCTGGCACGACATCTTGATGTGCTAATCAATTCAACAGGCGTAGGAACACTTGGGCGCGTTGCACAGGCATTCCGGCCACCCAGCGGCTGTACGGTAGACAGTCACGTCACTATCGCGAGGCCAAGGTTAGAAGTCGATCCGCATTTCTTTGGTCTGACACTCATGCGCCTCCAGTCCAAATTCGAGGCGGCTGGCGTAGGATCAACTGGTCAGACAGAATTGTCGCGCGATCGCATCCGCGCCGAAACGGTTGTGAACCCGCCACATTCGCTTCAGCGGGCTTTCGGCGAGAAGATTGAGCCGATGCGCGAGTTGGCTCAACTACTCAGTTTGCAAAACGGCAACCTTCGCGCCCAACGCGACTTTCTGCTGCCCAAGCTGATTTCGGGCGAGTTCGATGTCTCAGCGGCGGAACAGCTTCTGGAGGCGGCGGAGTGACTGTCCCGGAACTTAGGTGGCTGCCGACGATTCCCGCCGACGAGGACCAATGAGCGAAGGGGGCAATCTCGTCTATCAACAGAATACGCCGAGCTATCGCGGTTTCTCGGAAGATGAGCTTGTCGAGCAACCTGCGATCGACCTCTTCAAGGTCCTCGGCTGGCAGGCTGCTAATCTTTACGGCGAGTTCGGCCCTCCCGCGACGCCACGGCCAAGCCCTGAGGGTCGAGAATCTCGTCGCGACGCCTTCCTGCCGCATCGTCTCACGGCGGCGCTTTCGAAGTTGAACCCCGTTCTCCCCCAGTCAGCACTCGACGAGGCCTATGTGCTGCTGACAAGCGAGCGCACGGCACTGGAGCCAGTTCGCGCCAATGCCGACCTGCATCAAATGCTGCGCGACGGCGTGAAGGTGAAGGTGCGGTCGTCGGGCGGATCGTTGCGCGACGAAACAGTCCGCATCATCGACTGGGCGAATACCAGCGCGAACGATTTCCTCCTTGCCAATCAGGTCTGGTTCTCAGGCGATCTCTACACCCGCCGTGCCGATCTGGTTGGCTTCGTCAACGGCATTCCGCTGCTCTTCATCGAACTCAAGGCGCTCTATCGTTCGATTGCGGACGCCTATGACGGCAATCTCAAAGACTACCGAACCGCAATCCCGCAGGTCTTTGTCCCCAACGCCTTCGTCATCCTTTCAAATGGCCATGAAGCCAAGCTCGGAGCGCCGCTCGCACCCTTCGAGTTCTTTACCGATTGGAAGAAGATCGACGAGGAGGAGGAGGAGGGCGTCGTCTCGTTGGAGACCTTGATCCGAGGCACTTGCCGTCCCGAACGCTTCCTCGACATTGTCGAGAACTTCATTGCCTTCCAAGAGGGCGCGAAGGGCCTGATCAAAATTCTCGCCAAGAACCATCAATACCTTGGCGTCAACCGCGCGATCGAGGCTGTAGGCAAGCTGAAGGAGAACCAAGGCCGTCTCGGGGTGTTCTGGCACACCCAAGGCTCGGGCAAGAGCTTCTCCATGATGTTCTTCAGCCGCAAGGTGCTGAGGAAACGTCCCGGCGATTGGACCTTCGTCATCGTCACCGATCGAACGGAACTCGATGACCAGATTGCCGATACCTTCTCCTCTTGCGGTGCACTGACCAAGGACCGCCAATTGGTTCAGGCAGGGTCGCGCAAGCATCTCCAGGAACTCCTAACCGGGAACGAACGATACATATTCTCGCTGATTCAGAAGTTCGGCACTGAGCGCGGCGAGGTCTATCCAATGCTGTCGGACCGTTCCGATGTCATCGTCATCACCGACGAGGCACATCGCAGCCAGTACGACGTGCTTGCCGCCAACATGCGGGCGGCACTCCCCAACGCTGCTTTCCTCGGCTTCACCGGAACGCCGCTGATCGCAGGCGAAGAGGAACGTACGCGCGAGGTGTTCGGCGACTATGTCTCGGTCTACGACTTCGCCCAGTCGATCGCGGATGGCGCGACGGTGCCCCTCTATTACGAAAGCCGGTTGCCGGAACTGCAACTGAAGAGTGCCGACCTCGACGAGGAGATAGCCAAGGTACTCGACGAAGCTGGGCTCGACCCCGAAGCGGAAGAGCAATTGGCGAAGCGGTTCGCCAAGCAATACCACCTTATCACCAACGATGACCGGCTCGACAAGATCGCGGCCGATTTGGTGCGTCATTTCACCGGGCGCGGTTATCGCGGCAAGGCGATGTTCGTGGCGATCGACAAGGCGACCGCCGTGCGGATGTACGACAAGGTGCAGACGCATTGGACAGCGCATCTGAAGCAAGAGCGGACCCGCATTGCAGCAATCTCCGATGCTGTCGAGCGCAAGGCGCTGGAGGAGCAGTTGGCGTGGCTGGAGGCGACCGACATGGCCGTCATCGTCAGCCAGTCGCAGAATGAAATCGAGGTCATCGCAAAGCGCGGAGCCGACATACGACCGCACCGTCAACGGATGGTCAAGGAGGAACTCGACGAGCGCTTCAAGGCGGCGGACGATCCGCTGAGGCTGGTCTTCGTCTGCGCCATGTGGATCACCGGCTTCGACGTACCGACCTGCTCGACGATCTATCTGGACAAACCGATGAAGAACCATACGCTGATGCAGACGATCGCTCGGGCGAACCGTGTCGCGCCAGGCAAGCAGGCGGGCCTCATCGTCGACTATGTTGGTGTGTTCCGGAACCTCAAGGAGGCGCTCGCGATCTACGCCAAGCCCCGCCCGGGCGTAGAAACAGACCCGATCAAGGAGAAGGCGCAACTACTCGCAGAAATGAAGGCGGCGCTGGATAAGGCGCTGGCCTTTGCCGCCGCGCGAGGAGTCGATCCGGACGCAGTCATCGCCGCGCAAGGCTTTGAGCGCGCTGCAAAGATCCGGCATGCCGCAGAAGCCTTGCTCGGCACCGACGAGGCCAAACGCGAGTTTCTTGGGCTGGTGGGCGCGGCATGGAAGCTCTTCAAGGCAGCTCTGCCAGACCCAGCCGTGCTTCCCTATCGGGGTGCTATGGTGGTCCTTCAGGTCATAGCCGAGACGATGCGCAGCCTCACAAGGGCCGGGCCGTCGAAGGACCTTGAAGCTGTGCTTGCAGAGATCGAACGGCTCGTCGATCAGGCGATTTCAGGGATCGCGATCCGGGCTCCGATCCTTCAGGGCGGTGATCTGAAGAAGTTGCTCGACCTGTCGACGATCGATTTCGACAAGCTCGCCGCACTGTTCGCCCAAGGCTCCAAGAAGACCGCCACGGAGGTTCTGAGGGGCACGGCAGAGAGGCGGGCAAAAGATCTCGCCGCAAGGAACCCAGCCCGCGTGAGCCTTCTGGAGCGGCTGCAGAAGATGATCGACGAATACAACACTGGCAGCATGGATATCCAGGAACTGTTCCAGCAATTGATGGCCTTTGTCGGCGATCTCGACGAGGAAGAGCAGCGCCACATTCGCGAGGGTCTGAGCGAGGAAGAACTCGCGATCTTCGACATCCTCACCAAGCCCGAACCGAAACTGACAAAGACCCAGGAGATCGAGGTCAAGAAACTGGCGCGGGAATTGCTCGCCAAGCTCAAGAAAGAGAAGCTCGTTCTCGACTGGCGGTCCAAGGAAACCGCAAAGGCAGGCGTACGTCAGACAATCGGCGAGGAGTTCGACGCATATCTGCCCGAGGTCTACGACCGCAAGCTGTTCGAGGAGAAGGTCCAGCGGACCTATCAGTTCGTGTTCGAGCGGTTGGGAGCTTCAAACGAACATGCCGCGCAGTAGGGACGGCAACTACGCCCGCCGCCTCACACAGCCTTCCGCTCGGCCCCCGGTTTGCCTATCTGACGCTCGCGTTGGGGTTGAGCCGCTACGGTTTGGTTTGATGGCCTCCATGCCGATGCCTTAATGTCGAAGCGCGGCAGCTTCTTGATTTCCCTCGCAAGGGCACTGGGCGGCCAATCGCCATACCCTTCGCGCGCATCTTGGGCACCACTGCCAAGCATGTAATCCCGAGGTTCCTTGTCCAAGTCGTGCTTGCGCGAAAGCGTTGTGAACAGGTGCCGCCAAGCGTGGTTGGGCTTTCCGCCTGGTGCGGGGATGCCCAATTCCTCGGTGACCCAATTCCCAACCCGAACGCCCGCCTCTTGCGACCGGGGCTTACCTGTCAGCTTGGTGAGGTCGGTCCCATCGGGGTAAGGGACGTAGAAGGCAGGACCGGCCCCCACCTCATCGAACATGGCCAACAAGCCCAACTCTACAAGGTGCGGATGAACGGCAGTCATCCACGCCCTGCCGCTCTTTGTGGAACCGGCCTCAGGCGTGATGAGTAAATAGGGTGTGTCGCCATCCGCCTTGACATCCACGCCCCGAAGCTGAGTGATCTCCGTCACCCGTAGACCTGTGTAAGCGCAAATCCATGGCACCCAGAAGAGCGCGCGCTTGTGGGGCGCTGAAATGTCCTTAGGGCTTCCGTTGAATGTGGCGCTGAGGATCGCCTCGGCCTCCTCCATGTCGTAGCCCTTCTTGCGCGGTGCGGGGCCGTCCCTGCGGTCTCGAATGTCGCCGGCAACGTTTGTCGATAAGCCGAACTCCCTGACCGCATGGGTGAGGACCGCGCTCAACGCCGCAAGTGCCTTGCCGTTGACCTTCGACGGCGAGAGCCCCTCGGCTATCAATTCGTCACGCCACTTCCGAACGTCCTCATTCGTCACGTCCTGAGCATTCCGGTGCCCACAGCTCTTGACGAATTTGGCGAGGTCCCGCGCGTAGTCCCTCTTGGTCCCTTCTTTGAGGCTCTGTGTCGCAAACTTGTGGTCCAGTAGGGCAAATAGGTCCAAGTCCCCCGCCGCCCGTGGCGCTGGCTTGGCTTCGCCGCGCTCGGCCTCCCAATTGGGGAAACGCTTTCGCGCTTCGTCGGGCGAATAGTCGCCTCCGGCCTTCCTGAGATTGGTTTCAGCCGCAAGCTGGATCGCCTTGGTGGCCGCATTGATGACGCGGGTCCGACTGAAGAGGTCGGTGTTGACGCCCAGCTCGGCGAACAACTCGTCGACCGTGGGGCCGAACCATTGGTCAAGCTCACCACCCTCCTCCTTGCCTTTGTTCAGCCGCAGGACCGCTTTCCAGATGCTTTCCTCCCCCGGCTCACCGTCCATCATGTCGACAAGGCGAGCGTAGAGGAGGCCCGCAAGGGCCTGGATTTGCTTGCTGGTGAGCGGCTGAGGGCCTTCCCTGAACCGCTGCCAGAACTCATGCAGTGCAGCATCGGCCTCACGGTGGCGCTTCTTGGCTTCTGCAGGGTCTTTCGTATCGAGGCTGACCTTGACGACGGCGCCCGCCTTAACGGCTCTGATGATGTCGCCAACGGGAATTGCGACCTGTCCAGTCATCGGCGTATTCTTCAAATCAGTCGGCGCGCGTTGCCGAAGGTAGTAGATACCAGTCTTCGGATGCTTCCAAGGTCCAGGCATTCGCAAGCTCATGTGTACCACCCCTGTGTACCAGACAGGCGGCGAAAAGACCAAGAAAGTCAGATAGTTGTTTCCAAACAAGGGCTTGGAATGGTGCTGCGAGAGAGGATTGAACTCTCGACCTCTCCCTTACCAAGGGAGTGCTCTACCACTGAGCTACCGCAGCCGCTGATGGCGGGGCTTCTGCCATATCGAACCGGCAAGCGCAAGGCCAAGAACAACGCTTCTGTGAAAGCCTTTGCCGGATAGCTTTCAATGACATGGCGGCGCCACAATGTTGGCTATCCCTGAACGGCAGGTTTGGCCGGGTCGTCGGCCGGGACGGGACGATGAGCGACAAGACGATATCACCGAAAAAGGGCGGCACGGACCGCAAGGACCGGCTCGCCGAGCAATTGCGCGCCAATCTGCAGAAGCGCAAGGCGCAGTCGCGCTCGCGCCGCACGGGTGATGCCGACCAGAGGCCGGACGGGCTCGGTGCGGCCCAGGAAAGACGGAAGGATTAACTCAAATCGGCCACTCTTGGCCCGGATGCGTGGAAATCCTATTTCTTGAACCACACCGGCCAATGGTCTAGACGGGCCGATACTCAAACGATTGAACCGGCCTTTTTGGCCGAGAGGGACATTCTCCAATGGATCGCATCAGAATTGTCGGCGGCAACAAGCTTGCCGGGAGCATTCCGATCTCAGGCGCGAAAAACGCCGCTTTGCCGCTGATGATCGCCTCGCTGCTAACCGACGACACGCTGACGCTGGAAAACGTGCCGCATCTGGCCGATGTAGAGCAGCTGATCCGCATCCTCGGCAATCACGGCGTCGATTACTCGGTCAATGGCCGCCGCGAGAAGCAGAATGAAGGCTATTCACGCACCATCAACTTCTCCGCCCGCAACATCGTCGACACGACGGCGCCCTACGAACTGGTGTCGAAGATGCGGGCTTCATTCTGGGTGATCGGGCCGCTGCTGGCCCGCATGGGCGAGGCCAAGGTGTCGCTGCCCGGCGGCTGCGCCATCGGCACGCGCCCGGTCGACCTGTTCCTCGAAGGCCTGCAGGCGCTTGGCGCCGATCTCGACGTCGACACCGGCTATGTCATCGCCAAGACCAAGAATGGCCGCCTGGTCGGCAACCGCTATGTCTTCCCCAAGGTCTCGGTCGGCGCCACCCATGTGCTGATGATGGCGGCTTCGCTGGCCAAGGGCGAGACAGTGCTGGAAAACGCCGCCTGCGAGCCTGAAATCGTCAACCTCGCCGAATGCCTCAACGCCATGGGCGCCAGGATTTCCGGCGCCGGCACACCGACCATCACCATCGACGGTGTCGAATCGCTGTCGGGCGCGCGCGTGCGCGTCATTCCCGACCGCATCGAGACCGGCACCTATGCCATGGCGGTCGCCATGACGGGCGGCGACGTCGTGCTCGAAGGCGCGCGGCCGGAACTGTTGCAGACCGCGCTGGACGTGATTTCGCAGACGGGTGCCGAGATCACCCAGACCAATTCCGGCATCCGCGTGAAGCGCAACGGCGCCGGCATTTCGCCGGTCGACGTGACGACGGCGCCCTTCCCGGCCTTCCCGACCGATCTGCAGGCGCAGTTCATGGGCCTGATGACCATGGCCAAGGGCAAGTCGCGCATCACCGAGACGATCTTCGAGAACCGCTTCATGCACGTCCAGGAACTGGCCCGGCTCGGCGCCCACATCACGCTTTCGGGCCAGACGGCGATCGTCGACGGCGTGGCGAAGCTGAAAGGTGCGCCGGTCATGGCCACCGACCTTCGCGCTTCCGTCTCGCTGGTCATCGCCGGCCTCGCCGCCGAAGGCGAGACCACGGTCAACCGCGTCTACCACCTCGACCGCGGCTTCGAGCGGCTGGAGGAAAAACTGTCCAATTGCGGCGCGGTGATCGAGCGCATTTCCGCCTGACGATCGAACGGCGGCAGCTTCGGACGGAGGCTGCCCGGGCGGCCTTCATCCCCCTGCCAGCACCGCAAAGCCGAGGCAATTGCCTCGGGCGGAAGTCGTGTCGCGGTTGCACCGGCCGGAAAGACCGCCTAACAGAGGGCTGAAACCAACCTTAGGTACAAATCCCGCATGGCCCTCAAGCTTATCGCGCTCGACGACCAGGATCTGAGCATCGTCTCGGCCCATGTCCAGGACGCCGTGATGAAGGTGTCGGACCTCGAATTCCTGCCTGCGGCCAAGCGTTTCGTGCTGACCATGAACCGTTTCGTCTGGGAGGCGAAGTCGGGTCTGTTCCGCCAGCACAATGAGCGGCGGCAGGCCGTGCTGCATTTCGACCGGGTGCTGGGCGCCAAAACCAATGGCATTGCCCGCGACAAGCCGGCCGAGGTGCTGTCCCTGCTGGCGATCAGCTTCATCGAGATCAGCAAGCCGGCCGGCATCGTCGAACTCATCTTTTCGGGCGGCGGCACCATCATGCTCGATGTCGAATGCATCGAGGCCCGCCTTGCCGACATAGGCGGCGCGTGGGAAGCCACGTCGCGCCCCATCCACAAGGCTTGAGCGCCCATGGCCATCACGCTTCGCCAGTCCGACGCCGATTTCGAGCAGCGCTTCGCCGCTTTCCTGACGACCAAGCGGGAAGTGTCCGAGGACGTCGACGCAGGGGTTCGCCAGATCATCGCGCGTGTGCGCGCCGAAGGTGACGCGGCACTGATCGACTATACGCAACGATACGATCGGGCCGATTTGAAGAGCCTCGGCATTGCCGTGTCGAAGCAAGACATTGCGGCCGCTTACGAGACGGCCGATCCAAAGGCGATCGAAGCGCTCGAATTCGCGCGCGATCGCATCCGCTCCCACCACGAGCGGCAGCGGCCGAAGGACGATCGCTACACGGATGCCGCCGGCGTCGAGCTCGGCTGGCGCTGGACAGCGATCGAGGCGGTTGGGCTCTATGTGCCGGGCGGCACGGCGAGCTATCCAAGCTCGGTGCTGATGAACGCCGTGCCGGCCCGGGTGGCCGGCGTCGAGCGCGTTGTCATGGTGGTGCCGGCGCCGGGTGGCATCATCAATCCGCTGGTGCTGGTGGCGGCCGACATATCAGGCGTGACCGAAATCTACCGCGTCGGCGGCGCGCATGCGATCGCTGCCCTTGCCTATGGCACAGAGACCATAAAGCCGGTTGCCAAGATCGTCGGACCGGGCAATGCCTATGTCGCGGCGGCCAAACGCCAGGTGTTCGGCACGGTCGGCATCGACATGATCGCCGGCCCCTCGGAAGTGCTCGTGGTGGCCGACGGCAGCAACAATCCCGACTGGATCGCCGCCGATCTGCTCGCCCAGGCCGAACACGATGTGTCGGCGCAATCGATCCTGATCACCGACGATCCGGCCTTCGGCAAGGCGGTCGAACAGGCGGTCGAACGGCAATTGCAGACCCTGCCGCGCGGTGAAACGGCAGCGGCGAGCTGGCGCGATTTCGGCGCGGTGATCGAGGTCGCGACCATCGAGGCCGCGCTGCCGCTGGTCGACCGCATCGCCGCCGAACATGTCGAACTGGCCATCGACGATGCCGAAGGTTTCCTGTCGCGGATGCGCAATGCCGGCGCCGTCTTTCTCGGGCGCCACACGCCGGAAGCCATCGGCGACTATGTCGGCGGCTCCAACCACGTGCTGCCGACGGCACGCTCGGCGCGCTTCTCGTCAGGCCTGTCCGTGCTCGATTTCGTCAAGCGCACCTCGATCTTGAAACTCGGGCCGGAGCAATTGCGCGTGCTCGCGCCTGCGGCGATCGCGCTCGCCAAGGCGGAAGGGCTCGACGCGCATGGCCGCTCCGTCGCCATCCGGCTGAACATGTAGGCCGAGATGACGGGCTCCGATCAAACCCGCGCAAAACTGATCGATGTCGAACTCGATGAATCGATCGGCCGTTCGACGCCCGATGTCGAGCATGAGCGGGCAGTGGCGATCTTCGACCTGATCGAGGAGAACAGTTTTCAGCCCGTCAACGACAGCGGGGCCGGCCCCTACCGGCTGAAACTGTCGCTGGCCGAGCAGCGTCTGGTCTTTGCCGTTACCCGCGAGGACGGTACCCCGGTGGTCACCCACATCCTGTCGCTGACGCCGCTCAGGCGCATCGTCAAGGATTACTACATGATCTGCGAAAGCTACTACGACGCCATCCGCTCCTCGACGCCGAGCCATATCGAGGCGATCGACATGGGCCGGCGCGGCTTGCACAATGAAGGTTCGCAGACGCTGATGGACCGGCTGTCCGGCAAGATCGACATCGACTTCGACACGGCGCGCCGGCTGTTCACGCTGGTCTGCGTGCTGCACTGGCGGGGCTAGCCCTGGCACCCGGCGCCCTGCCCCGCTCGATCCTGTTCGTGTGCGGCATGAATGCCGTGCGCTCGCCAATGGCCGAGCAACTGGCGCGCCGGATGCTGCCCGCCACTATCTTCGTCGCTTCGGCCGGCGTGCGCGCCGGCGAGCGCGACCCATTCGTCGATGCCGTGCTGGCGGAGGAGGGCCTGTCGCTGGGCGAGCGTCATCCCAGAACGCTGGACGATCTCGAGGACGACTATTTCGACCTGATCGTGACGCTGGCGCCGGAAGCGCACCATGCCGCGCTGGAACTCACCCGCTCGCTCGCCGTCGAGGTCGAATACTGGCCGACACAGGACCCGACTGGCGCCAGCGGCACGCGCGAACAGATCATGGCGGCCTACCGCGAGGTGCGCGAGCGGCTGAAGTTGCGCATAAGCCGACGTTTCTTGGCTTCAGAGGCAAAAAACGCGACGGATTAAGCGTGTTCACAAGCGGACGATTATCATATAGGTTCCGCCGAAATTCCAGCCGGGGCGCTGGAACTGCCATCCAAGCAAAGGTATCGAATGCCGAAGGAAGAAGTCCTCGAGTTTCCGGGTGTCGTGACGGAATTGTTGCCGAACGCGATGTTCCGGGTGAAGCTCGAAAACGAACACGAGATCATCGCCCATACGGCCGGCCGCATGCGCAAGAACCGCATCCGCGTGCTGACCGGCGACAAGGTTCTGGTCGAGATGACGCCATACGACCTGACCAAGGGCCGCATCACCTACCGCTTCAAGTAAGATCAAGCCTGACTGGTCCGCGATGAGCATTTTGCAGAAGCTGGTGCTTGCTTCGGGTTCGCCGCGCCGCATCGAACTGTTGCAGCAGGCCGGCATCGAGCCGGACCGTATCCTGCCAGCCGATATCGACGAAACGCCGCTGCGTGCGGAGCATCCGCGCTCGCTGGCCAAGCGGCTATCGACGGAAAAAGCCGAGAAGGCGTTCGCCTCGCTGAAGACCGAGACGGACTATGCGCCAAGCTTCGTTCTGGCCGCCGACACGGTGGTCGCGGTCGGGCGGCGCATCCTGCCCAAGGCCGAAACGCTGGACGATGCCGCCAACTGCCTCGGGCTGCTGTCCGGCCGCTCTCACCGGGTCTATTCCGGCATCTGCCTGATCACACCGGGCGGCAAGCTGCGCCAGCGGCTGGTCGAGACGCGGGTGCGTTTCAAGCGGCTGCCGCGCGAGGAGATCGAAGCCTATGTCGCCTCGGGCGAATGGCGCGGCAAGGCCGGCGGCTATGCCGTCCAGGGTCTCGCCGGCTCGTTCGTCGTCAAGCTGGTCGGCTCCTACACCAACATCGTCGGCCTGCCGCTCTATGAGACGGTGGCCCTGCTATCGGGCGAAGGCTTCATGATCCATCAGAACTGGCTGACCGCACGGCCATGAATTCCGACTCCAAAGTCACGCCGCTGCGGCCAAAGCGCCCCTGCCCCGAATGCGGCAAGCCGTCGGCGCGCGACACCTTTCCGTTCTGCTCGGCCCGCTGCAAGGACATCGACCTCAACCGCTGGCTGAAGGGCGCCTATGTCATCAAGGCCCGCGACGACGAGGAAGAACCCGACGCCGACGAGCCCAAGTAAGACCGAGATCGCCCGTCAGGCAGCCTCGGTCTTGCGGCTCACGCGCGCCCAGGCCGGCAGCCAGTCGCCGTGAGCGGCCAGGAGATCGTCGACCAGTGACCAGATCTGGTCGAGGTCGAGTTCGGCCGCCGTGTGCGGATCCATCATCGCCGCATGATAGATGTGCTCGCGATTCTCGCTCATCAGCGCCCGCACCGTCAGTTCCTGGACGTTGATGTTGGTGCGGATCAGCGCCGTCAGCTGCGGCGGGAGATCGCCTATATAGGTCGGCTGGATGCCGGAAGCATCGACCAGGCAGGGCACTTCGGCAGCGCAGTCGCGGGGCAGCGAGGTGATGCAGCCATTGTTGCGGACATTGCCGTAGATAACCGATGGTTCGCCGGTCCAGACCGAGTTCATGATCGAGGAGGCATACTCCCTGGACTCCTCGACCTCGATGCGCTGCGCCGAGCGGTAGGCCTGCGCCTGGTCTTTCCAGCGCTCGATCTGCTCGATGCAGCGCTTGGGGTATTCGTCGAGCGGAATGCCGTATTTCTCGATCAGATCGGGGCGACCTTCCTTGATGAAATAGGGCGTGTATTCGGCGAAATGCTCCGAGCTTTCGGTGACGAAATAGCCAAGCCTGGTCAGCATCTCGTAGCGCACCTTGTTGGGGCAGCGCGGATTCCAGCCCGGCTTGGGCGCGCGACCTTCGCGATAGGCGCGCACGAGATCCGGATAGAGGTCGCGGTAGGAGCCGTCGGGCTGGCGGTGCTCGAATTTTAGGTAGAAGGCCATGTGGTTGATGCCGGCCGAGCGGTAGCGGATGTCTTCGTAGGGAAGGCCGAGATCATGCGCCAGTTCCATCGCCGTGCCCTGCACCGAGTGACAGAGCCCGACCTGCTTGATGGCGGGGTATTTCTCCGAAATCGCCCAGGTGTTGATCGCCATCGGGTTGACATATTGCAGCATGATCGCTTCGGGGCAGACGGCGAGCATGTCCTCGCAGATCTTCCACAGATGCGGCACGGTCCTCAGGCCGCGCATGATGCCGCCGACACCGAGCGTGTCGGCGATCGTCTGGCGCAGGCCGTATTTCTTCGGCACTTCGAAATCGGTGACCGTGCAGGGCTCGTAGCCGCCGATCTGGAAAGCGACGACGACGAAATCGGCCCCGGCAAGCGCCTTGCGCTGGTCGGAATAGGTCTCGGCCTTCGCCTTCACGCCGAGCGTCGCGATCAGCTTGTTGACGACGATGGCGCTCTCTTCCAGCCGCTGCGGATTGATGTCCATCAGCGCGATCGTTGCGCCCGAGAGTGCTGGCCGCTGCAGCACGTCGCCGACAATGTTCTTCATGAACACGGTCGAGCCGGCGCCGATGAAAGTGATCCTGGGATGTCTTGCCATACTAACCTCCGGCATATGTTCAAGCCACGTCGAAAGCGGCTCGGACGAGCCGTTCGGTGTAGGCGGTCTTGGGATTGGTGAGGACCTCGTCGACAGGTCCCTGCTCGACGATCTTGCCGTGCTGCATGACGATGACGCGGTGGCACAGCGCGCGCACCACCTTGAGATCGTGCGAGATGAAGAGGTAGCTGAGGCCGCGCTCGTCCTGCAGCTTGCGCAGTAGGTCGATGATCTGCGCCTGGACGGAGAGGTCGAGCGCGGATGTCGGCTCGTCGAGCAGGATGAATTCGGGCTCAAGCGCGATGGCGCGGGCGATCGCGACGCGCTGGCGCTGGCCGCCGGAGAATTCGTGCGGGAACCGCGACAGGATATCGCCCGGCATGCCGGCACTGACCAGCGCCTCGCGCACCCGGTCCACCCGCTCCGCCCGCGTCGCGCCGATGCTGTTGACGACCAGCCCTTCCTCGATGATCTGGCCGATCGTCATGCGCGGATTGAGCGACGAGAACGGATCCTGGAAAACGATCTGCATGCGCGAGCGCAGCGGCCGCATCTCGTTGCGCGACAGGCCCTGGATCGGTTGGCCGTCGAAACGGATTTCGCCGCGCCTGGTGTCGATCAATCTCAGCAGCGCCTGGCCGAAGGTGGTCTTGCCGGAACCGGATTCACCGACCAGCCCCAGCGTCTCATGGCGGCAAAGCTTGAGGCCGAGATCGTCGACGGCGACCAGTTCGCGCCAGTCCGGCTTCAGGAAACCGCCGTGGCGCAGCATGAAGCAGACGCGCACATCATTCGCCTCGAGGATGGCGCCGCTGCCCTCAGGAAGCGGTTGCGGACGCCCGCGCGGCTCCGCGGCGAGCAGCCGCTGCGTGTAGGGATGCTGCGGGTCGGCAAACAGCCGTTCGGTGACGTTGTGCTCGCACATCGCGCCATGCTGCATGACATAGACATAGTCGGAGAATTTGCGCACCACTGTGAGATCGTGGGTGATCAGGATCACCGCCATCCGCAGCTCTTTCTGCAGATTGCGGATCAGGTTGAGGATTTGCGCCTGGACGGTGACGTCGAGCGCGGTGGTCGGCTCATCGGCGATCAACACGTCAGGATTGTTGGCCAGCGCCATGGCGATCATCACGCGCTGCCGCTGACCGCCCGAAAGCTGGTGCGGATATTGCTTGAGCCGTGCTTCCGGCTCGGGGATCTGGACGTGCCGCAGCAGCTCGAGCGCCCGTGCCCAGGCTTGCCGGCGGCTCACCTTACGGTGCACCCGGATCGCCTCGACGATCTGGCTGCCGACCGTATAGATCGGGTTAAGCGAGCTCATCGGCTCCTGGAAGATCATCGAGATGCGGTTACCGCGCAGCTTGCGCCGCTCGCTCTCGGGAAATTTCAGGATGTTCTGGCCGTCGTAACAGATGCTCGATTTCGGCGACACGGTGGCCCGGCGCGACAGCAGCCCCATGACGGCGCGAGCCGTCACCGACTTGCCGGAACCGGATTCGCCGACGATGGCAATCGTCTCGCCACGATAGAGCTGGAACGAGATGTCCTTGACCGCTTCGACAACACCGTGCTCGACCTTGAAGGCGACCTCGATATTGCGAGCGTCGATGATGGGCTGGTCCTGGCGCCCGTCATGGTCATGACGGACGGTGGGGGCGAAGGATTCGGCGAGTACGACGGTCATCCCAGCCACCTCAATACGGATCGACGGCGTCGCGCAGGCCGTCGCCCAGCGCGTTGAAGGCAAAGACGGTGGCGAGCACGAAACCGACTGGCGACAGGATCCAGGGATAGGTGCCGATGACGGAATAGGTCGCGGTGTCCTGCAGCATCAGGCCCCAGGAGATCAGTGGCGGCTTGACCGCGAAGCCGAGGAACCCGAGGAAGCATTCGAGCAGCACCACCGTCGGGATTGCCAAGGTGACGGCGACGATCACGTGGCTCATCACATTGGGCAAGATGTGCTGCAGGATGATGCGCCGGTCGGTGGCGCCGACCGCCATGGCGGCGCGCACATATTCGATGCGCGCCAGCGCCAACGTCTTACCGCGCACCTCGCGCGACATCTGCGCCCAGCCCAGCGCCGACATGACGATGATGACGAAAGCGAGGAAGACATTGGTCGGCGCGGTGACGGGGATCAGCGTCGTCAGCGCCAGATAGAGCGGCAGCTGCGGGAAGGCGAGCACCAGTTCGACGAAGCGCTGCATCCAGATATCGAACCGGCCGCCGAAATAGCCGGAAACAGTGCCGACGGTGGTGCCGATGACGGTTATGATAAAGACGACCGTCAGCGCGATCATCAGCGAGACCCGTGAGCCATGGATGGCGCGCGACAGCACATCGCGGCCGAACTTGTCGGTGCCGAGGAAATGCACCGGCTGGCCGTCCATCGAGGCGAAGAAATGCCGGTTCGCCGGTATTAGTCCGAAGAGCTTGTAAGGCGCGCCCTCGGTAAAGAAGCCGAGCAGCCTTGGATGGTCGTAGTCGGGGCCGACCACGGGCTGGAAGGTGACCGGATCGAGGTCGGCCGAATCGGCCAGCGCATAGACCCGCGGCCGCGCGACGAAATTGCCGTCCTTATCGTGGAAGGAGGGCAGTTGCGGCGGCGCGAAGCCGACATCGGTCGCCTTCGGGTCCATCGGCGCCAGGAACTCGGCGAACACGGCCATGACCAGCAGCAGCACCACGAGCCAAAGCCCGGCCATGCCGGTCCAGGAGCGCTTCAGCCGGCGCCAGACCAGCGCGATATAGCTTTCATTGCCGCGCGCCGGTTTGGCGACGATAGGCCCTTCGGCGGGCAGCGGCGGCGGTGATGGATCGCGGGCCAGCATCTAGCTCTCTCCGTATTGGCGGATGCGCGGGTCGAGCAGGACGAGCAGCATGTCGGCGATGATGTTGCCGACGATCAGCGTCGCCGCCAGCACCATCATGAAGGTGGCGGTGACGTAGACATCGCCGACCGCCATCGAACCGACAACCGCCGGGCCGACGGTCGGCAGCGCGAAGATGATTGCCGTCTCGATCTCGCCGGTGAGCATGTAGGGCAACACCACACCCTGATACATGACGAGCGGATGCAGCGCATTGGGCACTGCGTGGCGCATGACGACGGCGCTGCCGGTCAGGCCCTTGGCTCTCGCGGTTTCGACATATTGCGCGTTGAGGGTATCGAGCAGATTGCCGCGCATGACCCGCATATTGTAGGCGAGGCCGCCGAAAGTGGCGATCGCGACCACCGGCCAGACATGCTTGACCAGGTCGACGAACTTCGCCCACGACCATGGCGCACCGCCATATTGCGGCGAGAAGAATGAGCCGATCTCCGACACGTTGAACTGGAAGACCAGCAGATAGACGATGATCAGCGCCATCAGGAAGCGCGGCACGGTCATGCCGAGGAAGGCGATGGCCGAAAGCGTCGAGTCGATCCAGGTGTATTGCCTTGTCGCCGCCCATATGCCGAAGGTGATGCCCAGCACCGAGGCAAGCAAATGGCAGACCAGCGCCAGGAGCAGCGTGCGCGGCAGGCGCTCGCCCACCACATCGGCGACCGGCTTGTTGTAGTAGAGGCTGTAGCCGAAATCGCCGCGAGTGATGATCCCGCCGATCCAGTTGAGGTACTGGACGGGCAGCGGCTTATCGAGGCCGTGTTCGACGCGGTAGGCCTGGGCCTGCGCATCGGCCTCGGCGAAGGAGGCACCGCCCTGGTTGATCAGCTGCGAACGGATGTAGTCGGCATAGTCACCAGGTGGTGCCTGGATGATGGCGAAGGTGACGAGGCTCAGGATTGCGAGGACCGGTATTGCCGACGCTATGCGCATAGTCAAGAATCGCAGCATGGACGGTCGGCTTCCTCATTTCGCCGGACGCTCCCATCGAGGGTCGTTCGGAGGGTTGGTTTGCCCCGGCCGCGCCAGCGGCGCGGCCGGGTCTCTTTTGGTCAGGGGAGGTAAACTTACATCGGACCCTTGTCTCCGGGCTTGCCCGGGAGCTCCTGCGGGAACAATTCGTATTTCGCCTGCTTGTCGGCCGCGACGAAGACGCGTTCGCGGACGATCGAATCCTCGGCCCAGTTGAACATGAAGATCGGCGTGCCCTGCGGAATGTTCGAGAAGCGCTTGTTGACGATCAGCGCGCCGGGATATTCCGTCAGGCCGACATTGTAGACATGTTCGGTCGAGATCTTCTGGAACTCTTTCATCAGGCTGGCGCGTTTGTCATTGTCTTCCGACGCGACGAACTTGTTGACAATGTCGACCAGGTCTTTTTCGAAAGGCATCAGGTCGACCTCGCCGCTTTCCGGCGCGCGGTGGTTCCAACTGGTCTTCGGACCGACAGGCGCGAGCTGCTCCGTGTTCTGCACGACCGAGGTCAGTTCCTGGTCGTTGCGCCTGATCAGCCAGTCGAAGCGGCCGGAGTATTGCGAGGCATCGCGCTGGGTGCCGTTGAGGCCGTTGAGCACGACCCTCAAGCCCAGCTTTTCCATCTGGGCGACAACACCTTCGGCGAGGCTTTTGTCTGTGCCGTAGTCGTTGTTGACCAGCATCACGATCTCGACGTTCTTGCCGCCGGCGGTGCCGGCCGGGAAGTTCACGAAACCGTCGCCGTCGGTATCCTTGAGGCCGGCCTTTGCGAGTTCGGCCTTGGCGCCAGCGAGGTCGAACGGATAGTAGACGGTCGACTTGCGGTCATAGAAGCTGGTGCCCGAGGAGAAGCCGCCGGGATAGATGGCGGTGAACGGCCCCTTGACCAGGGAGTCGCCCAGCGCCTTGCGGTCGAGCGCCATGGTGATGGCCTTGCGGAAATCCTCGTTGCGGTTCAGCTCGCGAACCGCCTGGCTGCGTTCGTCCGGGTTGCCCCAGCCGTTGGCTGAAAAATTCATGCGCAGATTGTAGCCGATGAGGCGTGGACCGAAGGCGAGCCGTGCCGGCGCGTTCGCTTCAGCGGCGCGCTTCAGCGAGGCGACAAAGTTTTCCGGCTGCTCGAGGTTGGAGAAGTCGCCCGAGCCGGCGACCGCCTGGACATCGCGGTCGGCCCAGGTCGACAGCTTGTACTGCAGTTCGTTGAGGTAGGGCAGCTGGTTTCCCTTTTCATCGACCTTCCAGTAGTAGGGGTTGCGGCGCATGACGATGATGTCGTCCGGCCGGTATTCGACCGGAACCCAGGCGCCCATCACCGGCATGTTCATAAATTCCGGCGGGAAGGCGTTCTTGAACTGGTCGTAGGTGTTCTTCGAATATTTCGGATGCTGCGGCTTCAATATGTGCGCCGGGCCGGGACAGAAGGTGCCGTAAGCCATGGCGTAGAGGTACTGTTTCGGAAAGGCGTCCTTGAACGTCCATTCGACAGTGTAGTCGTCGATCTTCTTCAGCGTCGTGCCGACGCCGAAGGTTTCGGGCGTCGCGCCATTGAGCGGCGAGACGTTCGGGTCGACCACCTCGTCATCCCAATAGAACATGACGTCGTCGGCGTTGAAGGCCACGCCATCGGACCATTTCGCGCCCTCGATCAGATGCATGGTCAGCTTGTGGCCGTCCTTCGACCAGTCCCAGCTTTTGGCCAGATTCGGCAGCGGCTCGGTGTCCTTGGCTTCGACCTGGAACAGCGGCGCCGTGCGCGTCAGGCATTCGGAGAGGCCGATATCGATGCCGCCCCAGCCCTGCGTTTGGCCGGCGCCGTAGTTCCAGCCTTCGGGCCGGCCGCCGATGACATGGCGCATGGTGTCGCCATAGACGCCGATGCCGTTTGGCATGTTGGCCGTCTTGAAGACCAGCGGCTCCTTCGGCAACCTGTCCTTGACCGGCGGCAGTTTGCCGGTCTTGACGTATTTTTCGGTCACCCAATCCGGCTCGTGATATTCCGGCAGGGCCTTGAACTCCAGGATGGAGTCGCGCGCCACGTATTTGATCTTGCCCTCGGCCGGAAAGGTCGCCGGCACCGGCGGGACTGTCGGCTCTGAAGCGAAAGCGTTGAGTGCCGGAACCGAGACGCTCAGCGCCAGTCCGGCGGCAATGCCAATGCTGCGTAGGTTTCTCATAGTCTCCTCCCTCATGTTCAGACGTTTTCTGCTGCTCGTCTCTGCTCGGACGGCTCAATGCGATGGACCTGCCTCCCAAGGTCCGCCGCCGCGCCCGGGTTTTTCAGCCGGCCTGTTTGAGCGCGGCTTTTTCGGCGCGCAATTCCTCGATCGAGCGCACGTTTCGCCGCGCAGCACCGGCCCATTCGCGGGTCTTGACCGCGGATTTCGACAGCCGCTCCTTGGCGGCCGGAACGGCATGCGCATATTGCGGCAGCCATTGAGCCTGGGCGACGACCATTTCGTCCACCATCTGCCAGACTTCCTCCGGCGTCGATACCGCACCGACCAGCGGGTCATGCAGCACGGCCAGTTTCAAGAGATCGATGTCGCCTGATACCGCGGCATGGACCGACATGCGCTGGACGTTGATCGAGGACATGCAGGTGGCCGCACAGGCCTCCGGCAGCGTGATGCCGGCGGCCATATTGATGCCGAAACGGTCGACGAAGCCGGGCGACTCGATGATGGCATCCTGCGGTAAATTGGTGATCACGCCGTCATTCCTGACGTTGAAGTGGCCACGATAGACGCGGTTGGTCTCCAGCGCCTCCAATATGTGGCTGGCATGTTCGTTGGAGCGCTTGGCCGGATCGATCGGCTTCGACGCCGCTTCGAGGAATTGCGGATACTCCGTCTCGAACCAGTTGCGGGTTTCGGTGGAGTAGCGGAGATAGCCGCCGGTCTCGCCATGGATCCAATCCGACATGTCGATCCAGCGCGTGATCTCGTCGGGGCGCTTGCGGTACCATGGCAGATATTCGGAGAGATGGCCGTTGCTCTCGGTCGAATAGACGCCGAAGCGCTTCAAGACATCGATGCGCAGCTTTTCCTGCTGCGAATAGACCGGATGCGCCTCGAAGGCGGCAACCAGTTCATCCTTGCCGATCTTGCGGCCATTCAGCCGCAAATCGATGAACCAGGTCTGGTGATTGATGCCGGAACAGACATAGTCGAGCTCGTGCCTGGACTTCGCACCAAGCACCTCGGCGATCTGCTCGGCACCATGCTGGACGCCGTGGCAGAGGCCGACCGTGTCGACCTTGCCGTACTCGATCGCCGCCCAGGTGTTCATGGCCATCGGGTTGGCATAGTTGAGGAATTTGGCGCCCGTCGCGGCGACCTCGCGTATGTCCTTGCAGAAGTCGAGGATCACCGGAATGTTGCGCTGGCCATAGAGGATACCACCGGCGCAGATCGTGTCGCCGACGCACTGGTCGATGCCATATTTCAACGGAATGCGGATATCGTCGGCATAGGCTTCCAGACCGCCGACCCGCACACAGCTGATGATATAGCGCGCGCCTTCGAGCGCCTTGCGGCGATCGGTTGTCGCGGTCACCCTGGTTGGCAACCCATTCGCCTCGACGACCTTGTCGAGAATAGCCTTGATCATCCCGAGATTGTGTTCGCTGAGGTCGGTCAGCGCGAATTCGATATCCCTGAATTCGGGCACGCACAGGATGTCGGTGAACAGTTTCTTGGTGAATCCGACACTGCCGGCTCCGATGATAGCGATTTTGAAACTCATCAGCCGTACCTCATCCTGTTCCAGTGACAGGCCGGGAATGACAGGGGTGGGTCGCAGCCACATGCCATGGCAGGTGTACGGGACAAGCCGGATTCCGGCCTGCCAACCTCCCTGTCCGCTCCTCGCCTGCGGATCTCTCTCGCTTTTCGAGGGGGATTATGCCCTTATTCACGAGCGCGACCAGAGAAGGATTATGCTTTCAAGGGTAATTTTGTGCTACGAGATTTGATCGCCAACGGACAGTCGATGCGCACGATCTCGCTGCCGCGCGGCCGGCAGCGCCTGCATGCCATGCCGACAAGCACCGGCTATGAGGTGCGCGAGGACGAGATCTATGACTGGGACGGACGCAAACGCGGCCAGACGCCGTTCACCGTGCTCCAGCACACGATCAGCGGCACCGGCCGGCTGCGCTACGAGAACCGCAACTATCGCCTGCAAGAGAACGACACGCTGCTGGTGCTGGTGCCGCACAACCACCGCTATTGGCTGGCGAGCGACGAGCGCTGGGAATATTTCTGGATCTCGATGAACGGCGAGGAGGCGCTGCGCATCCACAAGTCGATCCTCAGCATCTCCGGTCCGGTGTTCCGGCTTAAGCCGGCGACGATCGACCATCTTGCCGATTGCAGCCTGCGCCTCATCAAGGGGGCGGCCTCAGCGGGTGCCGCGTCCGCTATCGCCTACGAGGCGGCGATGGCGCTCTATGACGATGTCTTCGGCTCGCATGCCTTTGCCGAAAAACAGAGCGCCATGCAGCCGGTCATCGATCATATCAACGCCAATCTCGACAAACCGCTGCCGGTGGCGGACCTCGTCCAGATCAGTGGTCTCAGCCGGGCCCATTTTTCGCGCTGCTTCGCCGAGAGCGAAGGCCTGCCGCCCGCCGAGTTCGTGCTGCAGCAGCGCCTGCAGCGGGCGGCGAAGCTGTTGACCAAGGCGGACTTCCTGCCGGTGAAGGAAGTCGCCATCCTGAGCGGCTTCGAGGATGCGAATTATTTTTCGAAGGTATTCCGTCGCCTCTACGGCACCACGCCCAGCCAGTTCCGCACCACCGGCATGTATGCCAGTCTGCGGACTCCGGCCAGGCGCGGCGTCAGGGTGTCGGACGACGAGACCTGACGCCGCTTTTTGCGACCTGTTCTATCAGGCCGCGTGCAGGCTGCCGCCGTCCAGCCACTCGAGATCGGCCGGCGAAAGCGCGATGTCCAGCGCCCGCAGGCTGTCTTCCAACTCGCCCAGCGTGCGCGGCCCGATCAATGGGACCGACGGGAAGGGCTGGTTGAGCACATAGGCCAAAGCAACATGGATCGGGCTCTTGCGCAGTCGCGCGGCGAGCTCGATGGCGCGGTCGCGGCGGCCGAAATTGCGCTCCGAATACCAGACCCGCACCAGTTCCTCGCTGTCGCGCCTGTCGCGCCCGGCGCGCTCGGTGAAGAAGCCACGGCCCTGGCTCGACCAGGCGAAATTCGGCATCTGCCTGGATGTCAGCCAGGCCTTCCAGTCGTCGGTGGACGAAGCCACACAACCCGCCCAGATCGGCTCCAGCATCTCGGCCAGCGAAAAATTGTTGGAGAGCGCGCCGGGCTTCTGCTTGCCGGCGCGCTCGGCATAGGCAATCGCCTCGTCCATGCGCTGCATCGTCCAGTTCGAGCCGCCGAACGGGCCACGGATGCGCCCGGCCTTCACCTCACGGTCCATGGCATCGACGAACTCGCCGACCGGCACATCCGGATTGTCGCGGTGCATGAAATAGATGTCGACATGGTCGGTCTGCAGGCGGTCGAGCGACTGGGCAAGCTGCTTGCCGATCACGTCGGGATAGCAGAGCGGCGAATGCGCGCCCTTGGCGATGATCACCGACTGCTCGCGCACGCCGCGGTTCTGCAACCACTGGCCAAGCAGCGTCTCGGTGTAGCCGCCGCCGTAGACAAAACCGGTGTCGAAGAGATTGCCGCCGGCCTCGAAGAAGGCATCGAGCAGGATCGAGCCCGAGGAGAAAGTGCGGAAATCCTCGAAGCCGAGCGCCACCACCGACGCCGGCTTCACCAGGCCCGGAATGGTGCGCTTGCCGATCGCCGTGCCGCCCGACCGCAAAGGCCTGCCGGAGATGGTGCTGGTGCGCAGCGGGGCCTTTTCGATCTCGTACTCCAGCCCGACGGCAGCGCGCCACCTGTCGAGCACCCGCAAGGTGCCGAGACTGTCGGCCCAATCCATGCCCGGCCAGGCGAATTCCTGCCGCCCGGCGAGGATGGCCTCGCCGGCGCCGTCGACCTCGAAGGAATAGACATGGCGCTTTTCATCGACGCTGATCGTCTCGCGCGAACCGTCGGCGCCGATCACGTCGATCCGGCCGAGGCCGACATCGCGATTTCCGCCGGCGAACCAGAAGTCCGGCACTTCGATGCGGCCCTTGGTGCCGAGGATACGCAGCACATTGTCCTGGTTCAGCGAGATGCTGCAGGAAACCTCGGCGACGATGCCGCCGGGAAAATGCAGCAGCGCCGAGGCCCATTCGTCGACGCCGGACTGGCCAAGATGAGCGGTGCCAACCACCTTGTCTGGCTCGGCGAAGGGGAGGCCCGCTGCCGCCCCGGCAATCAGCCGCGCCATCGAGACGGTATAGCCGCCGACGTCCAGTATGCCGCCGCCGGCAGAATCATTGGCAAAGAGCCGGTGCCGCGGCATGAAGCCCGGCATGGCGAAGCCGAAGCTGGACTTGATCATCCTGACCTCGCCGATGACGCCCGACTTGATCAGTTCCACCAGCTTCAGCGTCTGAGGGTGCAGCCGGTACATGAAGGCTTCGCCGAGAAAGGTGCCGGCCTTGCGCGCGGCATGGAACATGGCGTCGGCCTCGAAGGCGGTCAGCGCCAGCGGCTTTTCGCACAGCACGTGCTTGCCCGCTTCCGCGGCCCGGATCGCCCATTGCGCATGGCCGGGATGTGGAACCGCGATGTAGATCGCATCGATGTCGGGATCGGCTAGCAACGCTTCGTAGCCGTCGACGATGCGGGCGCCGGGAAAATTCCCGGCGAGGCTCGGCTTGCTCGGATTGCGCGCGCCGATGGCGACCAGTTTTCCGGTGCGCGAAGCGGCCACGCCGCCGGCGAAGGCCTGGGCGATGCTGCCCGGGCCGAGAATGCCCCAGCGAATGGGCGTGGTTGCGGTCATTGTCATTCTCCTTGAAGGCTGGAATGGGGCGGCCGGTCAGCGCAGCCGCAGCCCTTTTTCGTCGAACAGGTAGGATTTGCGGATGGAAACGGTGACTTCGGAGGTTGTGGGAACCTTCGCCGCGTCGCGCTGGATCACCACGTCTTCGCCATGGGCCGTTCGGGCGTAGAGGAAGCTCGTGCCGCCGAGATGCTCGACCACGTCGATGGCGACGACAAGGTCGGTGTCGCCTTCCCCGGCGCTGCCGAAATGTTCGGGCCGCACGCCGACGATGACCTTGCTGCCCACTTCTGGCGCGGCGCCGGCCAATGGCTGGGTGATACGGGTCTTCTCCTGGCCCGCCAACTCGACCACGACGCCACGCGCATCCTGCCCGACGATTTGCGCCTTGATGAAGTTCATCTTCGGCGAGCCGACAAACCCGGCCACGAACAGATTGTCGGGATCGTCATAGAGATCGAGCGGTCGGCCGATCTGCTCGATATGGCCGGCGCGCAGCACGACGATCCGGTCGGCGAGCGTCATCGCTTCGGTCTGGTCGTGCGTGACGTAGATCATGGTGGCGCCGAGCTCCTTGTGCAGGCGCGAGATCTCGACCCGCATCTGGACGCGCAGTTCGGCGTCGAGATTGGAGAGCGGCTCGTCGAACAGGAACACTTGCGGCTCGCGCACGATGGCGCGGCCGATGGCGACGCGCTGACGCTGGCCGCCGGAGAGTTTCCTCGGGCGCCGGTCCATCAATTCGCTGATGCGCAGGATCTCGGCCGCGCGCTTCACCCGCCGGTCGGTGTCGGCCTTGGGGTTGCCGGTCATGCGCAGCCCGAAGGAGAGATTTTGCTCGACGCTCATATGCGGATAGAGCGCGTAGGACTGGAACACCATGGCGATGCCTCGATCGGCCGGCTCGACATCGTTGACCAGTTTGCCGCCGATGGCAATCTCGCCGCCGCTGATGTCCTCGAGCCCGGCGATCATCCTGAGCAGGGTCGACTTGCCGCAGCCGGACGGGCCGACGAAGACGACGAACTCACCGTGCTTGATGTCGATGTTGGCGCCATGGACGACTTCGAAGGCGCCGAAGCGCTTGACCACATTGCTCAGCGTAACGGTTGCCATGCTGCCTCTTACTTGACTGCGCCGGCGGCGATGCCGGCGATGAAATGGCGCTGCAGAAGCACGAAGACGATCAGCATCGGCACGGTGAGCATCACGGCCCCTGCCATGATGCCGCCCCACGACACTTTGGTGAGGCCGATCAGGGTGCCGAGCGCCACCGGCGCCGTCATCGAACCGGGCTGGCTGTTGATCAAAAGCGGCCAGAGATAATTGTTCCAGGAGGCGAGGAACAGGATGATGGCGAGTGCGGCCAGCATCGGCCGCGCCAGCGGCAGCGCGACAAAGAGGAAGATGCGCCACTCCTTCACACCTTCGACGCGGGCGGCGTCGAAGAGGTCGTCCGGCATCATCGAAAAACTTTGCCGCATGAACAGCACACCGAGTGAATTGAACAGCGGCGGCACGATCAGCGCCACCCAGGTGTTGGCGAGCTGGAAGTCGCGCGCCACCATGATGAATTGCGGGATCAGCACCACCGCATAGGGCAGCGTGATGGTGCCGAAGATGATGCCGACGACCACGCCTTTGCCGAAGAACTGGTAGCGCGCCAGCGCCCAGCCGGCCATCGACGTCAACAGCACCGACAGGAAGGTGTAGGTCACCGCCACCGAGACGGAGATGCCGATGGCGCCGACGAAATTGGTGTCGCGCTGCAGATTGTTGAAATTGTCGACGAAATTGCCGTGCGGCAAGAGCTCGATGCCGGGGCTGAAGATGCCGTTGTCGGGCATCGTCGAGAACACCACCATCATCCACAGCGGGAACAGCCAGATCAGCGCCAGCGGTGTGAGGAAAAGATGCAGCGCGATGCTGCGCCTCAGGCGGGCGGAGGAGAGCGAACTCATTGCTTTTCCCTCGTCAGCCACAGCTGCACCAGCGTGATCGCGATCGCCAGCGCCGCCATGGTGTAGGCGACGGCCGAGGCATAGCCGAAATTGAGCGACCGGAACCCCTGGCGGTAGAGCAGCAGGCCGAGCGTCTCGGTGCCGCCGCCCGGCCCGCCGCGCTCGGTGATCAGGAAGGGCTCGGTGAACAATTGCATGGTGCCGATGATCGACAGCACCAGGCAAAACACGATGACCGGCTTCAACAGCGGCAAGGTGATGTGGAAGAACTGCTTGAGCTTGCTGACGCGGTCGAGCGTCGCCGCCTCGTAGACATCCTCGGGGATGGATTGCATGCCGGCCAGAAGGATAATGGCGTTGTAGCCGGCCCAGCGCCAGGTGACAGCGATCATGATCAGCGCCATGGCCGGCGTGACATTGGAGAACCAGTCGATCTTGGGCAGCCCGATGCTGTTCAGGAGCTTGTTGATGATGCCGAAATCGAGGCTGAACATCAGCCGGAACACCGCCGAATAGGCGACCTCACCGACCACCACCGGGGCGAAGAAGGCGAAGCGATAGAGGCCCCTCGCCTTGAGGAGCGGCGAATTCAAAAGCACGGCCATCACCATGGCCAGCGCGATCATCACCGGCACCTGGATGACGAGGATGAGCAACGTGTTCTTCAGCGCGTTGAAGAAGGCCGGATCGCCGATCAGACGGCCCCAGTTGAAGCCCGGCGCGAAACGCCAGGGCACGGTGCGTGTCGCCTGGAAGGAGATCATGAACGACGAGATGATCGGCCACACCCAGAAGACGGAGAAGATCAGCAGATAAGGCGCCAGAAAACGATAGGCCGTGGCGTTGCGGTTGCGCATCCTGCTCCTCCTCCCTCATATCCGGTGTTTCAGACAAGCTCGCAGGCGACAGGGTCCGGGCGGCAAGAGTCGTCCCGGACCCCATACCTGGGAGGTTATGACTTGACCGGCAGTCCGGTCGCCGCGGCGATCTGTTTTGCCGCATCGTCGAGTGCCGCCTTGGCGTCGGGATAGCCGCCGGCCAGATATTTGGTCTGCACCGCGCGGACGATGATTTCGGCATCGCTCTGGAACTGCGTGCCGCGGCTGGGGACGACCTTGGGCAAGGTGCCCAGAATATCCTTCCACACCGCCTGGCCACCCCAATAGGGCAGGCCTTGGCTGACATAAGGATCATTCAGCGCCGAGACCAGCGAAGGGACGAGACCAAACTCCTTCAGCATGGTGATCTGGCCTTCATTGGTTCCGAGCGTGTATTTCAGATACTCGTAGGCCGCTTCCTTGTTCTTCGAGGCCGAGGTGATGGCCAGCGACGAGCCGCCGAGATTGGCGGCGCGCGGACCGTCGGCGGTTAGGCTCGGCATTAGATAGACGCCCCATTTGCCGTTCTCGCCGGCCGATTCGGTGCGGATTGTGCCTTCATACCAGCCGCCATAGACTTGGGTGGCGACGGTGCCCGCCGTGTTGTTGGTGATCTTGGTGCCCCAGTCGGCGGACGACACGATGCCGGCGTCCTTCATCTCCTTGACCTTGGTCATGGCGTCGACGCATTTGGGTTCGCTGACCGTGATCGACTGGCCGTCCTCGGCGAAATAGGCGCAGCCCTGCTCGTTGGAGATCATGCGGAAGAATTCACTGTCGCCGTTGAAATCGGCATTGGTCATCGAGACGCCCGGATTGGCCGCCTGGATCTTCTTGCCGGCGGCGATGAAATCGTCCCAGGTCTTGATCGATGCCGGATCGACGCCGGCCTTCTCGTAGAAGTCGCGGCGATAGAAGGCGGCGACGGGCCCGGAATCCCACGGCATGGCATAGGCCTTGTCGCCGACCTCAAGTTCGGTGCGTTTGAAATCGGGGAATTTCTTCTGGTCCTCGGCACTGTAGCCCAGCGTATGCAGGTCGACGAAGCAGTCGGGGAACTGGCTCCAGTAATTCTCGGCTTCGCCGTTCTCGATGGTGACGATGTCGGGCAGACCGACGCCGCCGGCCGCACAGCCGGCGATCGACTTGTCGTAGGTCGGCTGGTTGCCGAGATCCTGAACCGTGACCTTGATGTCGGGATGCAGCTTGTTGAAGCCGGCAACCGTCGCCTTCAGCGACGAAGCGGCGACATTCCAGCTCCAGATGGTGATTTCGCCGGACTGCGCAAAGGCCGGGGCTGAGCCCAGGGCAAGCGCGAGCGCGGCGCAAGTCAGTGTGATGCGCATTGAAATCCTCCCATTTCATTTGCTCTCTCTGCGAGCGTGGCTACACTATTCGGCGCGGAAGGCTTGTCGCCGACAAAGGGAATACGGAATTGGCGGAAAGTAAGATGCCGGAACGGCCGTTTTACCAGCCGGGCGCCAGCAGCGTGGAGGGCCTGCCGCTGCTCCTGCAGATGTTTCACACCGCTCCGCTGGTGATGCTCAAGCCGCACTGGCATGCCCAGGTCGAGGTGAATTTCATCGTGCGCGGCAGCGTGCACTACCGCATGAACGAGCACGAAATCTCACTTTCGGCCGGCGAGATGTGCTTCTTCTGGGGCGGCCTGCCGCACCAGATGGACGATCTCAGCGACGACGCCATCTATGCCGGCGCGCATCTGCCGCTGGTGCATTTCTTCCGGCTGCATCTGCCGGCGGACGTGCGCCACCGGCTGATGACGGGCGCGACGCTGGTGACCAGCGCCACCGACCAATCCGACAACGACAATTTCGCCCGCTGGAACCGCTATGCCCGCTCGGGCGATCCGGCCAAGGCCGAACACGCCGTCAACGAGCTTCTGCTGCGGCTGGAGCGGGTGCGGTTCGAACCCTACAGGCTGGTGCCAGAGACGGCGGCCGGGCAGGAAGCCGGCAGTGCGTTCGACCAGCAATCCTCGCGCAATGTCGGGCGCATGTGCGATTTCATCGCCGAGAATTTCCTCTACGACATCGATTGCATGAACATAGCGGCGGCGGCCGATATCCATCCCAAATACGCCATGAGCCTGTTCAAGAAATCGACCGGCATGACGCTCAACGAATATGTCAACCTTTTGCGGCTGAGCTACGCGCAGGCGCTTCTGATGCATCAGGATGCCAATGTGCTGCGCGTCGCCATGGACTCCGGTTTCGGCTCGCTCAGCGCCTTCAACAAGTCCTTCCGCAAGCTGGCCGGCATGACCCCCTCCGACTTCCGCAAAGGCGTGGCCGGCGCCAGGTAGGGCGACAGCTCGTTGCCCCCGCGGCATCTCCACCGTCGGCTAACGAGGGATCCCGGCGGTTGCAGCGCGGCATGGCGGCGCTAGGACAGAGGCCAAAGGGCAGAAGGAGGCCAGCCCGCGCGCCATTGCGGTTGTGAAAGCGCCTGAGGAGGCCGGCCTTTCCACAACCTCGCTTTTCCTGCCGGAAATCGCCACCTAGGCGCTGGACAGGCTAAATTCCCGTGCTATAACCCACGCGCTTTCAAGGGGTGCCCCACGGCGCCTTCATGAAATCCGGTTCACGCGTTTTCGTTTGCCGGAACAGGCCCAGATAGCTCAGTTGGTAGAGCAGCGGACTGAAAATCCGCGTGTCGGTGGTTCGAATCCGCCTCTGGGCACCATCCCCTCCTCTCCCGACATTCCCTTTCGCCGAAGCCTCTACGCTTCTGTCTCGTCAACTAGCTGAAATACTTACTGATTTCGGCGCGCAAAGCGCGGATGGTCGGGTTTTGTGGAATTTCGGCGCAGTTGATCCAACGAGGCGGGGGGCTGGTATTTTCGCTGGTATTGGAGATCCTGATGGTATCGATGCAGCCAAATGGAGGTCCGGAAAATGGCCCTTTCCGACGTAAAATGCCGAAATGCCCGACCCATTTCTAAGCTCGTAAAATTGTCTGACGGTGGCGGGCTCCAGCTTTGGGTGCAGCCTACCGGATCTCGCCTATGGCGCCTCGCCTATCGTTTTGGCGGCAAGCAGAAGCTTCTGGCGTTGGGCAGCTATCCCCTCATCTCCCTCGCTGAGGCACGCGAGGCGCGCGATACCGCCAAACGTCTCCTCCTACGTGGCATCGACCCCGCACAGGAGCGTAAGTCGCAAAAGGCTTCGGCGGAGGACACCTTTCGCTCAATCGCGGAGGACTATGTCGACAAGCTGAAGAAGGAGGGACGTGCCGACCGGACCATCACCAAGGTCAAATGGCTGCTCGACTTTGCCTATCCAACGTTTGGGGACAAAAGCGTTCGGGAGATCGATCCGGCCACAATTCTTGCCGCTCTCCGCAGCGTGGAGGTTCGCGGTCGATACGAGTCGGCAAGGCGAATGCGCTCCACCATCGGCAGCGTGTTTCGATATGCAATCGCAACCGCACGCGCCGATGTAGATCCGACGATCGCCCTGAGGGGCGCACTCGTCGGTCCGACGGTCACGCCGCGTGCCGCGGTTACCGATCCTAAGGCCTTGGGAGGCTTGCTGAGGGCGATTAATGCATTTGACGGACAGCCGACAACCCGAGCCGCTCTGAAGCTGATGGCCCTGCTGTTCCCCCGCCCCGGCGAGCTGCGCGCGGCCGGATGGGACGAGTTCGATTTCGAGAGCTCCGTGTGGAGCATCCCTGAAGGACGCATGAAGATGCGACGGCCGCACCGCGTACCTCTTTCCAGGCAGGCCGTCAGCGTCCTGACCTCACTTAGAGAAATCTCTGGTGGTGGATCGCTGTTGTTTCCTAGTGTTAGATCGGGTTCGCGTCCGATTTCCGACAACACGCTTAACGCCGCCCTTCGCCGTATGGGCTATGGCAAAGAAGAAGCTACCGCGCACGGCTTTCGAGCAACGGCATCAACTCTGCTAAACGAATGCGGCAAGTGGCACCCGGACGCCGTAGAGCGGCAGCTGGCCCACATTGAGAACAACGACGTTCGGCGCGCCTACGCCCGGGCAGAGCACTGGGAAGAGCGCGTCAGGATGATGCAATGGTGGGCCGATTATCTGGATGAACTCGAGAGCAAAAACTCGCGGGTGGTCTCAATCGGGGGACGCGAGGCAAGCCTGCTGTCCATACATCCTCGCGAGGGTCTAGTTTGGAAGCCAACAGCGACGGTTCGCCAAACGACGAGACGAACCTCCAACCTCCGAAAATCACACTGAACCCCGTCGAAAACACCGAGACTGGGCGCCCAATGTTGCAGGCCCCGAGGGTCATCGTTTTCCGCAGGAAATCAATACGTTAAGTTGGCCGACGAAGTGCTCAATCGCGCCAATCGTACTTCGCCGAAGGATTGGCCCGCACCTGCGAAATCGCGTTCTCGACGGCCTTCCGGCAGCCTTCCGGCAGCTTGCCAACATCGGAGGCGATCAGCTTGATGTAAGCCTCACCGTCGTGCTGCTTGGCCACCCGACGGATGATCCTGGCTATCTCGTTGGCGCGGCAGGCGGTCAGGGCAAGGTCGCGGGGCGGCCACGACGACGACATGAAGGCGTCGATGAGCTCATGCCGCACCGCCTTGCACCGATCCCAATCCATGAACGGGATGAACTTGAAGAATTCGGGCAGGTCGTCGGCCTTGGCAAACTCGCGATGGATCGGGGGAAACACCGCTGCGACCATAAGCGACACGGGCCGGTTGCGTGAACGCAGCAGGGTCGGCAAGAGGTAGCCGGCGGCCTCGAGAAGAGCGCTGGGGATGGCCTTCTCGGCGTCGAACATGAAGGCCGCGCAGGCCTTCACCGCCTCCTCGTCCAGATCGAAGCTGCGGCGATCCCGCAAGACCTGAGCTACCTCCGCGACCGACAAGACCATCCGAAGCCTGGCCGGCTGGGTCGCCTTCCTGAAGGCAACCATGTTCCGGCTGGCAATGGCCGCGTCAACGTTCTTCGCCAGGCCGATTCGGGCGGCCCATGCGCCGTCTAGCTGATCCCCCACTATGCTGAGCATCGATGCCAGGAACGCGACCTCGTCATTACCGAAGCGGCAGCCAAGGCAACGGCTGAGAGCATGTTGGGCCAATTTCACCTTCGTGTCGCCAGGCAGCCCGTCAAGCACGCGTGGCAAGATCTTGACGAACGTCGCGATCGGAAGCGCATCGCTGGACACGGCGCGGAGTCGCAAGTCGGGAGCCCGCGTCGTCAGCCTGTCGATCGCGCGCTCCCCCACTACCTTGTCGACGAGCATAGCAGCGAACTGCCGGTCATCGGCTTGGCGCAGGAGATCGAGCAACATCGTGGTGGCTGCCGCCTGATCAAGCGCATCGCTATCCGCGAGCCAGCGCGCATCCTCGACGCTGGGGATCAGCGTCCGGGCAATCATAGCGTCGCGGCTCGTAGTGGGCGAAAGTGACACGAGCGCCGACCGCACCTCCGCTCCGGAAGAGGCGGAGAGCGCCCTGTCCAGAACTAAACCGGAGAGCTGTGCCGCGCCGAAGTTGTTGACCTCCCCAAGGCGACGCAATTCTATCGCCAACTGCGGACCATCAAGCCGGCCGAGCAGCGGCTCTGCGGCGGGGATCTGCCAATCCTCAGTCAGCAGCGGTAGCAGACTTCGGCCAATCACATCGAGCGTGGCAGCATCGAGCTGCGGCAGGACCTGTCCAAGGCGATCGACAAGCGGGGGGTCATCGGCAACACGCCCGATCAGCGGCCCATCCTGGGCCAGCAGCCGCCCCAGTACCGAGGCATTGGCTTCGAGCAGCGCGCGCGCTGCTCGGTCCGTGAACGCGCCTCCGATGCCCGACGCGATCTTCGGCAGCAGGTCGGCGACCACACCCCGCGGATCGTCCTGCGACAGTAGCGCGACGGCGCCTTCCGGCGCACGCGCGGCGAGCTGTTCGACCGCCTCGGCGACTGCAGCCCGACCCATGGGCATCGATCGCCCCTGCAGCTTACGGGCGAGCGCGCCCAGGAAGCTCCATGCTTCGACCTCGGGGAAAGTCGCGGAAGCCTGATGCGCCGCACTCGCCAGCGACGGCTCGATCGCCGTAAGGGCGAGAGAGTCGCGAACCTTGCCGGAATTGGCGATGTCCAGCAGCCCGAGCGCCGCCGTCGGCGTGGTGTGCAGCTTCGCGACCAGTTCGTCCCACAGCATCGCTATGCGAAACGCGGCTGTGTTGTCGATGTCCGGATCGCCTCCGCCAACCAGTTCAACCTCGGTGGCAGAGAGTAGCCGCGGATAGACTTGGTCGAAAACCCGAGACACGATCGCCCGGGTCCACGGGTGCCGACCGCCCTGAGCCGAGCGACCATCCACTCGGCGGCCGTTCCAGTCCGCGAACTTCGCCCGCGCATCCTTCGGCGCGAACACTAGATCGAAGTCGCGGCCCGCGACCTTGCGGGGTGACAGTGCGAACGTCGAGACCGCGAACCGCCGACGGAGCGACGGCCACAGCGCGGTCAGCAGGCGCGTCGCGATGAGATCGGGATCGACGGCATCAAGAACGACAACCGGTCTCGCCTCTTCGAGGAAGAGCGCCTCCAGCAGTTCACTGCCACCGAAACCAGTAGCGGGTGGAAGCGGCTCTGCCGGCGTCGCACGCACGACGACTTGAGTCGCGTCACTGTCGTCGGGAAGCCGATCTATGCCCACCAGATCAAGATAGGCAGATATGCCCTCGGCCTCGGCCCAATCTGTCATCGGGATGATCAGGCTCAAGGTCCGCACGCATCCGGCCCGGGCAACCGTCAAGTCCTGCCATGTCCGCGCCAGAACGAAGTGCTGAGCGCCGGGGAGCGGATAGGCCGTCAGATAAGATTCGAAACGTTCACGCGGACGCAGCGGTCCCGCCACGTCCGACAGCCGATCGACGACCGACTGGTCATCCTTTGGAAGTTGCGCGGACGCGGCTAAGAGCTGATGCCCTTGCCGATATCCATGGACCTGACGTTCGATGACGGACACGGTCAGCTACCGACCGCCCACGCAATTGGCAGGGTGAGGTCTGTGTCCTTTTGCCAGACCCCCTCGTCATCCTGCACGGCGACCCAGCCTCGACCGTCCAATCCGTTCTCCTGTACATCGTTCCTACAGATATCGTCGACTTTCAGATCGCCGCCGACAACGCTGAGGCCGAAGACCCGCAGGTCAATCGCCTCGATGTCTTTGAGGCGGCCCGCGAGCAGAGGGTACTCGCGTTCGAGCCAAGCCTTTGGCCCCATCGCGAATTTCTGTTGATCGACTATGTCCCACGCGCTGACCACGATGGAGACGCGAGGCGGCTGCCCGTCCGGTCGTTCCGACAGCGTGGTTTCCAGAAACCGCAGCAACTCACACAGCATCACCTGGGTTGGCATCCCCTCATCATCGGCGTTGCCCAGCTTGGCCAGTAGCTGCTTCGAAGTCACCCAGTTCAACGGGCGGACGTCGGCCTCCGAGTTAACGCGTACGAACAGCAGTGCTCCGTTGGCCGACCGCATCTCCTCCATCAGCGCGGTCGCGACTTCCCCATGCTCGGCGGCGTTCAGCCACAGCTCTCCTGAAATGTCTGGGATAACGATCGTCGTCTGCTCGCCGCCCTTCTCAGCCGCCACCACCACCTCGAAGTCGCGCCTGTCGTCGGCGTGCTCAGATCGCGGCGCGAAGTTGCCTGAATATAGGTGATCAGCGACATCAAGGACGAAGCGGATGTCCTTGGGCTGCACGGCCGCATGCAGGAGACCCCTTCCCGCGTCGAGTGCAGGCCAGACGCGCCCAACATAGTTGGTCTTTCCAGAGTCAGGACCGCCAAGAAGCACGATCGAGCGACTCATCGATCACTCCTGTAGCCGATGTAGGAGCGCGCGCCCTCTGCAGGGTCAGAGGGTGCCCAAAATTTCACGGGCGGCAGGCCGCTGGTTGTGGAGGCGGTGATGAGACTATCGAGGCCGAAGCCGGGCTTCACCTGCTCGTCGTTATCGGAGAATGGCGCGACTGGCACGACGGTTGCCGTCACCCCCCGCTTCGCCAACTCCGCCTCTAGGCGGGTCGTGATTGCGGCCGACGGCTCGCCGGCATCACGATGGGTAATCACGAGCAGCAGCTTTGGCAGCTCGCCGCCGAGCAGTGTTCCCAGCCGGCCAGCAAGCTGGCCTACTCGCGAAATAACGCCCTGCCGGCGCTCCTTGTTCTCAAGCGCGCGACCGTCCAGCACGACCCAGATCACCTCGGCTGCCTTGAGGAACTCGAAGCGGTCGGCCCGAGAGGTGCCGACTAACTCGGTTGTCCATTCCCCAGGGAGGTCGGGCAGAGCGAGATCGACTCGCCGGCCATCCGAATCACGGACCAAGCGCATATGCAGGAAACCAGGGCGCCGGTCATCGGACAGTTCGGTGTGTACGGTCATCTGCTCGGGCGGGTTGCCCGCATCCCATTCACGAGCGCCCCGCGCGATGTCCTCGAACGCCATGAGGCTCTTGCTATCGGCGAACATCCATCCGGCCAGCTCAGCGTTCGAGATCATCAGGTACAGACTGGCGAGACAGGCGGTCTTGCCCGACTCTGGATCGCCCAGGATACCGATCACGGTCACATAGCGCGACGCCATCATTTTGGAGATCGCGTCGGAGCCAAGCATCCTGCTTGACGGAAACGCGGAGGTGCCCGTCGGTCGTTCGAGCACAGGCGCACCAATGGCGGACAGAGCAGTTGGGTCTGACGGCTCGCCTTTGCTGGCCGAATCAACAGCGGTCGCCGATGCCGCGTTGCCAACACGATGCTCGCAGGTCGCCGGATCGCGTTCCAGTGCACACGTCCCGGTCTCCCCGACCGTGCAACCATCGAAATTGCATGCGGCACTCACAGCTTCAGGACTCCGTTGTCATACATTCTGCTCAGACCGGCCTCGAGCAGGGCGCGACCGGCCCAGGTCGACGCTTTGCGCTTCTCGTCGGCTCCGGAGGTGTCGACTTCGCCGGTTGCTAGGGAGTGTAGGAGCGGGAAAACAGACGAATGGCGAGCAACAAGAGTCGAATTGAACGATGCTGCGAGCAACTGACGGTCTTCGCCGATCACCTCGATCAGTTCCTTAAGGTCAAGTTCAGGATCCTCGTCGAGCGTGCGGAGCACAAGATCGTAATGCAAATCTGCGGGAAGGCGGCGAAGATGACCGGCCGCCTCAATTCCACAGGCCACGAGGCGCAGTGGCTCGGCCATGCCGCCAAACGCACGTTTCAGCAACCGGCTTCGGTTAAGTTGCACCCACCAAAGGAAATCGAGTTCTTCCCGATCAAGTGCAGCGTTCCGCCGAAGCGCATCGATCGTAGCCCCAGTCGCCTCCTTGAAAGTCGTTGTGGGTTCGGCCCCTTCGCCGATCGTCACAGCCAAGTTGCCCACGTCGGGAACCGCAGTGCGCTCGCGAGCCTTGTCCGCCGCCAACTGGCTGCGCTTCTGCGCTAGGTCTAGCACTTCGCGACGCAGTTTCTCGCGCTTTTCTTCAGTCAGTGTTGGCTGAAACGCCAGTGCGGACCACAAGGCGTTCGAGTAGATATCAGCAATCGTCCAGCCGCCAGTGCCGGGAACGCTAGCAAGGATCGAAAGGGCGGCAATGCCGGCGCAGACACCAACGTCAAGGGGGCTCTCAGTGTAGAGGAAGGCGGAGGCGTGCTTCTGCAATGCTTCCTGCACCTCAAGGCCGAAATCGTCACAGGGTTGACCATCGCCTCCTAGCGAGTCGGCGATCATCTCGGCCTTATTTAGAATCTTGCCGACATCGGTAATCTTGCCCCAAGCGGCGGAAAGCTTCCGTATGGCCGCTCGCCGCGCATCGACATCCTCGTTCGTCGGCGCAAGCGACGTGATCCTCATATGCACCGGAAGATTGTCCATTACACGTCTCTCTCTTCTCGTTCGCTTATCAGCCTATCGATCATCGAATTCACGTCTGGGAGCCTGCCCTCCCGGACAAGCCAGTCAAAGAGCCGCCGCTCCAGACCTTGGTTCATTCGCTCGTTGGATTCGACAGGGAGGGCATCGAGCTCTACGAGGATCTTCAGCCGTTCGCTCTCATAGAGGTCGCGGAAAAACCGCAGGAGGGCGAGTTCGTAGCCTTCGGCATCCGGCGGCATTGGCGCTAGCTCCCCTGGGCTGGTCTCCACACCTTCAGCGGGAACCAGTTCGACGTTTGGCTCAGCCTCTGCATCACGCCCACCGACATGCGCCTCCTCCGCGGACGCGGTCGGTACTGGACCAACCTTCTTGAAGTTCGAAGATCCCAGCGTGAAGCGCGGCTCCTTGCCGCCAAGGCGCTTGTCGTCCGCCTCGAAGCAAGTCTTGACCGGGTTCCATACGCGCGGATGTATCGTGACAACGAGGTTATCCGTCCCATCGTCCCAGTCGAATTCAAGAATGTTGTACGTGAAGGTATAGATGTCATTAGATCGGAACGGAACAGCGGCGCCGGCGGCGAGCATCATCACGTCACAGCCCTTCTCGACCCGGTCAATGTTGACCTTTGGATCGTGTTCATGGCCAGAGATGAACACGCGCGCCCGGCTGCGCACATACTGAAGAACATCCGCAGCATCCTTATACCAGTTCAGCGGATGGTGGGCGAGGACAACGTTCTCCTCACCCGCGTGCCGGGGGATGACGAACTGACGTTCACCCATCACGAGCTCCGGCTGGTCGTCCCGCTCCTCTCCATGGCACAGTAGCGAAGAGTTGAGCCGGACGAACCTGATCCACCGATCCGGTCCCACCTCGATGCGGAGGTTGGTTGCGTATTTCGCCTCCTCGTCGAGCCCGCAGTTGTAGCCGATGCAAAACCGGCCGTATTCCTCGAATCTGGAGAAGAGTGTCGCGCGGTCGTTCTCGTTCGAGATGACCTTCTCGTATTCCGCCGGGCCACCCGCCCGGATGAAGTCGAGGAGCTTCCCGCCGCCGATGGATAATTTGTCGCGATCGAGGTCGTGATTCCCTGGGATCATCTGGACCCGATGGATCGGGCACCCGATCCCTTGGGCGAGAGTATCAAGCCACTTGCCTGCGGCTTCGTATTGTTCGGCCTTGCCCGAAAACGCGATGTCGCCCGTGACGAGAATGCCCTGCGCCGCGCCCGACGGCAGGCCGGCGACCACCTCCGCCGCGTCCGTGACCAGCTCCTTCTTCACATCGTCATGGATGTGAACGACGTGGTCGCGTTCCTGGCCAAAATGAATGTCCGATACGTGGACGAAGATCGCCGCCATAAATCCCCCGATTCGCAATCGTTGTGCGACGCGGAAAGGATGTAGGTGCTTCCGGAGGGTATTTCTATCGAAAAGACGATGTAACGAACGGCCCGGTGGATCTTAGCCCGAAGCCGTCAGCGGACGAGCGCGGTTTACCTTGGCAGCATTCGACCAAGCTGATCCGAAGATCGTCGATCCGGCACGGTGACCTGGCAGGTTCGCCATTGTCGGCACCTTCGCTTCCCGCAACCAAGATGAAAAGCAGCCTGAGCGCGTCGCGATGTCTAAAGCTCGGCTCAAGCGATGTTCGGAAAGGCGTCCCAGCTTCACCCTCTGGCCCCTTTCCTTCGACGTAAGCATCCATATACGATATCTCAAACGGTTCAATTCCGCGAATCTAGTCAGGCACTACTTCGGCGTATTCTGAAGTAGATGGGAAATGGTGGAAATAGCGACATCGGCTATCATGCCGGTTCGGCTACGGTTCTTTCAGACCTCTCGATTTGCGCTTCAATTTTCGCCCGAGGGGTTTTAGTGGCAAGGTACTCAACCAATTCTGCAGCGTGGTTTTCGCAGCCCTTTGCCTGCTTTCGAAGGAGCGAGACGTGGTCAGAAAGTTCTTGCGTTGTGCAGAGGCCTATTGGAACCAGGGACCGTTCGCCGTTCCGAAGCACAGGATACGATTTGACTAAGCGAGTATGGCCGGGAAGGACCATCTGAGGGGACGCAGGATCGTCGCTCATGCCCACGCGCTTCAACATGCGTGTAACGACACCCACAAGTTCTTTCTTGGCAAATGCTCTATAGAAGTCGGCATGCGGGCCTGTCAAAGGTTTGCTTTTGAATATCTCCTCAACGATTTCGCTCGGCTGCGCGATCTGGCCACCCTCCATCCGTTGCCCGATGAGTTTGTGCAGCTCAGACAGAAGCGCAGAGTCTTTGGCCATGACTTCTATCCCATCAATTGTTGAATGGTGAAGCTGGTAAAGCCTAAACGGTCGTTAATCCGTTTGTGGGGCCACAGCACCCAAACTAGACGTGAATCACTGGTAAGTTGAGTGGGTATCATCCGCCGATTCTAAGATTTGTCAAAGTCGTTGTTCTGACTTTGTTCGAATTTGCAGTTGACACGACACAGGCGAACCTCAGGCGGCTGCCGGGACAATGCCGCGACTGGTAGATCGCCGGCCACCTTTAGTTAAATGGGTAACCGAATTGGGCGGCGGGTACCGGCGAATCGAATGTCCGCTCTTCGTGTGCCACGGCGACCCATTGGATGACCGATATTGCCGGCGAGCCGCCGCATGTCTGACGCTTCGCAGAATTGTTGACTGAACTGCCCACGCTGCCTAGCTACAACACGTGAGCAGAAGACAGAGGTTGTATAGCGTGAATCTGCCGAACATTATTTGCGAAAACGCGCTTGCCCAGAGCCTGTTCGAGCGCTGCGCGGAGTCGCTACCGAAATTCCACAATCCGTTCATCGGCGCGCTCTATGACTGGCAGACGTTGCTTACAGGTGTATTGTCGGCACGTACAGTCGCGATTTGAGAGCGAATGGATCGCACTCGAACGCAAACGTGAGAACCTTGGCCCTCGCATCGGGCTTCCACACGCTCTCGCAGAGCTCAGCAGATATTGGGCTGCCTCGTTCGAGTCCTCGCGCAGCCTGGTCGCAGCGTCGCGTGCTTCCGCAGTCTCTGGAGAATCATTTGGAGTCGCCTGTATTTTCCTGGTCGTATATCCCTAGTCAGCGCGACCGGCGAAGTTCGGCCAAGCGATCGGCCAAATCGACCTACCGATCGCAAATTTGTACATGCTATCAATGCGCTAAGCATAGCGAATATCGGCCATCATCGGCATCGGCATTGGCGTCGTCGATCAACCGTCTCGGTGAAGCTGAGGTAGCGCCTAACATCGGCCAAATGATCGGCCAGTTATGGGCGCTCAGCTAAAATTTCTGTTGACATATACGTACTTAGCGCGATCTAACATCGGCCAATTATGGAAGAGACTGTACAGCGCATCGAGCCGGCGCGCCTGGAAGACGTTGCGGAGCCTATCTCCGACGCGCTGGCTGAGCTGTCAGCAAGCTCGGCGGTTCTCGGCGCCAAGCTGCATCCGCGCACGGCCGCGAACCTGGCGGATCTCGTGCGCATCATGAACACCTATTACAGCAACCTGATCGAGGGCCACAACACGCGCCCCCGCGACATCGAACGCGCCCTCGCCGGCGAATTCGACAAAGACCAGGAACGACGCAACCTGCAGGTGGAAGCCGCGGCCCATGTTCGACTGCAGGGGGAAATCGATCGCCTGGCAGCGGAGGGTCAGCTCCCAGAACCGGCTTCGCTTGATTTTTTGCGCTGGCTGCATGCGGAATTCTACCGTGACGCCGATGAGGCGATGTTGCGCATTCGCGGCGCAGACAGAGAATTCTTGATGGTTCCGGGTCGGTGGCGATCACAGCCTGAACATGATGTCACTGTCGGCCGCCACCAGCCGCCGTCAAGCGATCGCGTCGAAGCGTTCATGGAGCATTTCGCTAGCCGGTACCGCTTCCAACGTACGGGCAAAGCGGCTAGGATATTGGCGATTCCGGCCGCGCATCATCGGTTCAATTATATTCATCCCTTCCCAGACGGCAATGGACGCGTCAGTCGCTTGATGAGTCACGCCATGGCCCATGAGGCAGGAATCGCCGCGCACGGGCTGTGGTCGATTTCCCGAGGCCTGGCGCGGGGTCTGGAAAGCCGCGGCGACTATAAACGCATGATGGATCACGCCGACATGCCACGCCAAGGCGATCGCGACGGCCGCGGTAATCTTTCTATGCGGGCGCTGGCGGATTTTACCTTATGGTTTCTACGCGTATGCATCGACCAGGTCAGTTTCATGTCCAGCCTGTTCGATTTGAACCAACTTGCCCGGCGCCTGCAGCGGTTCGTTCAACGCTACGACCTGAAGCCGGAAGCTTTCCGGCTGCTCGAGGAGGCGCTTCTGCGCGGCGAGTTCGATCGCGGTGAGGCCTCACGTATCGCTGGCTTGCCGGAACGTACGGCCCGCCGCGTGTTTACCGAGGTGCTCGAGCTTGGCCTGCTTGCGTCCGATACCCCGAAAGGACCGGTATCGCTACGCTTCCCGGTCGACACGTTGGACGAACTGTTTCCTAAGCTATTTCCGGAAACTTAGCGTCGCATAACTGCGCCTACTGTTTCCCCGCCCCGGCGAGTTGCGAGCCGCCGGATGGGAAGAGTTCGACTTCGAAGGCTCGGTGTGGACCATCCCGGAAGCAGGCATGAAAATGCGGCGGCCGCACCGCGTTGCACTTTCGAGGCAGGCCATCAAAATCCCGACCGATCTCAGAGACATTTCCGGCAGCGAGGCGCTGCTGTTTCCAAGTGCGCGATCGGGTTCTCGTCCGATTTCCGACTATACACTTAACGCCGCCCTGCGTCGCATGGGTTACAGCAAGAAAGAAGCAACGGCTCACGGTTTCCGAGCAACGGCATCAACTCTGTTGAATGAATGCGGCAAGTGGCATCCAGACGCAAGAGAGACAGCTGACCCATATTGAAAAGAACGACGTTCGGCGCGCTTACGCCAGGGCAGAGCACTGGAAAAAGCGCGTCAGTATGATGCAGTGGTGGGCCGATTATCTGGACGAAATTGGGTGCACGAAACCTGCAGTTGAACCCAAACAAGTGTAACTGCAACCCCGTGTCCGCACCTATCGTGAACATGAACATCAGCTTTGCGTACGTTATGACATTGGCCGCGTCTATGTTGGGGCGGAACCGGCGACGCAGTCCTTCGAGGGACAGGGGCTTTTCACAAATCTACGTCAAGCGGCTTAACTGGTTGTGGAGCTTCAATCGTTATTCCGAGTCGGCTGACGGCCGGCGTCAGCACAGCGTCAGGAACAGCGGTCTGGCTCAGCGTTCCGGCTTGTCGTCCCGGAGGATGCGCTCAGCGGCTCCGTCAAGATCCTCGTATTGGCCACTCTTCAACGCCCACAGAAAGCCAGTCAGCCCCAGTGCGCCAAGAAATAGGGCGACTGGCATGAGGTAGACGAGTATCGTCATGATGACCGCGCTAATGGGTGAATGCCGGAATGCGTTGCCGAAGAAGCCCTCGTCAGCTCGGCGAGCCTAAAGCCCTGCAGCCGCAGCCCGTTTCCGATCACCAGCAGCGATGAGGCGGACATCGCGACCGCGGCGATCAACGGCGTGACGTTGCCGAAGATGGCGATCGGCACGGCAACAGCGTTGTAGATGATCGCGATGGCTATGTTCTGGCGGATCAGCCGCCCTGCCTTCCGCGAGACGTCCAGCGCAAGGGGTACGGCCGAAAGGCTTTCACGCAGGAACACGAAATCGGCGGCGTTGCGGCCAATATCGGCGGCGGTCGCGGGAGCGATCGAGACGTGCGCTGCGCCCAGCGCTGGCGTGTCGTTGAGCCCGTCGCCCACCATCAGGACCTTGTGGCCGGCCTTGGTCAGCACTTCGATCCGCTCAGCCTTCTCGGACGGCAGCAGCGCCGAAACAAAACGGTCGATGCCCAATATTCTTGCGACATCGCCACAAGCGTCCGGGGTATCGCCCGACAGCATTTCGACCGACACGCCGGCATCCTTCAATTGCCCGACCGCCGCCTTGGCGTCGGCGCGCGTAGCGTCCTCGAACGTGAAGGAGGCTACGATCCTCCCATTCTTCGAAAGCACCGTCCCGCCATAGCCGCCATACTTGCCTTTGCCACCGGTCCGGGCTTTCCATCCGGCCCAGCCGCGCCGGCAAAGACGCCAGGTGCTGTCCGCGGTCGTGGCTTCGATGCCGAGACCCGGGTGCTCGCTGACGGCTTCCAGCTTCGGCTGGCCGGCAAAACCCGCGAATGCGGCGATGGCCTTCGAGAACGGGTGACGGGAGTGCGCCGCCATGTCGGCTGCGATCGCCAGCATCGCCGGATCGATGGTCGACGCGTTGACCAGCCTGGGCTGACCGAGCGTCAGCGTGCCGGTCTTGTCGAATACCGCCACGTCTATCGCGGCCAAGCGCTCAATGGCCGATCCGTCCTTGACCATCACGCCGGCTTCGAACAAGCGGCGCGCCGCGACCACTTGCACGATAGGCACGGCCAGACCGAGCGCGCATGGGCATGTGATGATGAGAACGGCGATCGCGATCGTCACTGCCCGGTGCCAGTCGCCGGTTACCGCCATCCAGCCAAGGAACGTCACGAAGGCGGTGAGATGGACCACCGGCGCGTAGAGCGCCGAGACACGGTCGGCGATCCGCCGATAGTGCGCACGACCACCTTCGGCGGCTTCCATCAGCCGGACCATTTCCGCCAGGAAGGAGTCCTTTGCCGCAGCGGTCGCTTCGATGGTCAGCGGGCCGGTAAGGTTGAGCGTGCCGGCCTGAACCTGTTGCCCGGACGTCACGGTTTTTGGTGTGCTCTCGCCAGAAACCAGCGAGCAGTCGAGATCCGACGCGCCCCGAATGATCCGGCCGTCGACAGGGACCCTTTCGCCTGCGGCGACCAGAAGGTGCATGCCCGGTTCGATCTCGCCAACCGGCAGGTAGTCGCGCGCGCCATCGCCGCGCAGCACCATGGCGCCACGTGCGGCCAACTGGGACAGGCCTTTCACGGCGGTCCGTGCCCGTTCGCGCATGACGTGATCCAGGGTGCGGCCGATCAACAGGAAAAACAGCAGGGATACGGACGCGTCGAAATAGGCGTGATCGCCATGATTGATCGTCTCGTAGAGGCTCATGGCATAAGCGAGCGACACCCCAACCGCGATCGGCACGTCCATGTTCATGCGGCCGTGGCGCAGTGCATTCCAGGCCGAGCGGAAGAAGATGCCGCCGGCAAAGGTGAGCGCCGGGATGGCGATCGATGCAGAGACCCAGTGAAACAGGTCGCGGGTAGCACCTTCGGCGCCGGACCAGACCGAGACCGAAAGCAGCATGATGTTGCCGGCGGCGAACCCGGCGACCGCGACCGCGCGGATCAGATCGGCAAGCGTCTTGTCTTTTTCATCGATCTCGGCGGCGAACAGATGCGCCTCGTAGCCCAGTCGTCTCAGCGCAGCGACGAAGGGCGGCACCTCGTCGCCTCGCCACCGGATCGCGACCCGCTTCGTCGACAAGTTGACACGCGCGTCTTCGACATTGTCGAGCTTTGCCAGCGCCGTCTCGATCGCCTGGATGCAGGCTGCGCAATGAACCGTCGGTACTGAAAGGTCGGTCTGGCGAAGACCATCGCCAACCAAGCGGCTCGCCAACCTGATCTCCTGGCCAGATGGCAGGACCGATGTGGTACCGGTCAGATCCATTGCCTGTTCCGCGCCGGGTGCACAGCAGCTCATTGCAGCGCTCCTTGCGAAATCATGATCCTGCGGACGTCGCGATAGGGTTGCGCCAGGCCGGCATCGGCGTCGACTTCGACGATCCAGACGCCGTCCTTCGGCATGTGCCGCGCCGCGAATTCCTCGCCGGAGGCGAGGGCGAGCGTAACGGACTTGTCCTCTTTCTCGTATGCGGGATGGCGAAACAGCACCTTGACGCCATGCAAGGGGACCGGCTTGCCGGTGGTATCGCTCAAGCTGTAGCGGACCTCACCCCGAGCGATCGTCAGTTTGCCGGTCCAGCCGAGTGCCGCCTGCGCGCGCCCTTCCTCGGCCTTTTTGTTGAATTGCTGGCTGGCCACATAGGTGTTCTCGACGACAAGGCCGGTCCAGCTCGTGCTGGCGAGTGTCGCCATCGTGAGATTGACCGCGATGATCACGCCGAAAAAGCCGAGAATGGTGAGCAGCATGTGCCTCCCGGTGAACTCACGCGTCTTTTGCGTATTGGTGCTCATCTGGCGATCTCCGGGGCGTTGAAGGTGGCGGTGTATTCGTCCGATTCGAAGCTCGCTCTGTCCTCGACACGCAACTTGAAGGTTTGTGCAGCGTGCCGAACCTCACCCGCTGGCTGGCGCACGAAGACCTTCAGCATGTTCAGCCGGTCGGCTTCGACCGCGACGGCGAAGAAGCGAGCTGCCGGCAGATCACTGCCGACGACGCTCATTTCAGCTCCCTGCAAGCCCTGCATCGTGACGACGATCGTCCTTGGCTCGGGGATCATGTTAAGCAGCTTGACGGTGTAACCGTTGCGGATCGAGCCGTCGGACAGGGTCACGAATTGCGGATTGCGGTCGTGCAGGACGTTGATCTCGAGTCGGTCGCGCGTCAGCAGCGAATAGATCAAGGCAAGCCCGACCGCCGTCCACGCGCCCATGTAGAAGAAGATCCTCGGCCGGAAGATCTTGCGAATATGGAAATGCGCCAACCTGGCGGAGAATGTGCTGTCGGCCGTTCTGACGAGTGAAGGGTTCACGGGACCGGAGCCGCCTGCGGTCGCCACAGCCATGTTGGCGTTGTAGTCGGACAGCGTCGCATAGGAGATCAGCCCGCGCTCCTTGCCGAGCTTGTTCATGACGCCGTCGCAGGCATCAAGGCACAGCGCGCAAGTGATGCATTCGAGTTGCTGGCCGTCGCGAATGTCGATCCCCATCGGGCAGACTGCGACACAGGCATTGCAGTCGACGCAGTCACCGACCGGCTGCCCCGCAGCCTGGACCTTCTTGGCGTGCCGCGAACGAGGTTCGCCACGCCAGTCATTGTAGGTGACAGTGAGCGAATTCTCGTCGAGCATGGCAGCCTGGATGCGCGGCCACGGGCACATGTAGGTGCAGACTTGCTCGCGCATCAGCCCGCCGAACGTGTAGGTGGTCGCCGTCAGCACCGCGACGGTAATGTAGGCGACGGGCGCCGCGGTGCCAGCGAGGAGCTTACCGACAAGTGCCGGTGCATCGGCGAAGTAGAAAATCCAGGCGCCGCCGGTTGCCGCACCAATGACCAGCCAGATCGCGTGCTTCGATACGCGCAGCAGCAGCTTGCGCGCGTTCCAGGGGCCTGTATCGAGTTTCATGCGGGCGTTGCGGTCGCCCTCTATCGCGCGTTCGACGACGAGGAACAGATCGACCCACACCGTCTGAGGGCATGTGTAGCCGCACCAGGCGCGGCCGACGGTGGACGTGATCAGGAAGAGGCCGATGCCGGCCATCATCAGAAGGCCGGCGACATAGTAGAATTCCTGCGGCCATATCTCGATGAAGAAGACGTAGAAACGGCGGTTGGCAAGATCGATCAGCACGGCCTGATCAGGAGCAAACGGACCTCGATCCCAGCGCAACCAGGGCATCAGATAATAGATGCCCAGCGTGATCGCCATCACCAGCCATTTGAAGCGGCGAAAGCTGCCCGAGGCGCGTTTAGGGAAGATTTTCTTGCGCGGAGCATAGAGCGGCTGTCGTGTCTTGGCGGAGTTGACCGCTTTTGCCTCGAGCCGCTCCATCTGCGTTTTATCCAGCACGTGCATCTCCACTCGCGCGCGGCCTATGACATCGTTGTGCGACGGACTTGTCTGCTTCGACAGACGTCCGGTCTGCAGTGAGCCCGCTTCGCCGTGTGGGCCGCGCCGCCTTGCTGCAGGTCAATCGCCGCATGCCGGAATGGTGTCGGGGCCCGACTCGTGCCGGGCCCCGTCGCTTGGCGGGGAGGGCCGAGAATAGGCTTCCGTTCCTATTCTCCGCCGCCAAGCGAATGGACATAAACCGCAAGTTCCTTAACCTTGGTCTCGCCGAGACGCCCGATCCAGGCCGGCATGACACCGTGCTTCGGCGCGCGGACTTGGACGGCGATGGCTGTCTCGCCGGGTGCGTAGAGCCAGATCGCATCGGTCAGATTGGGCGCGCCGAGCTCTTTGTTGCCTTTCGCATTATCGCCATGACAGGCGACGCAGTTTTCCGCGAATACCTTGGCGCCGGGCTCGATAAGACTTGCATCCTGGACCTTGCCCGAGAGGCTGGCGACATAGGCGCCGACCTGTGCGATCTGTTCGGGCGTGATGATGTCACCGAAGGGGGGCATTTCCGACTGCCGAGTATCCGGGTCGGATGCGAAACGGATGCCGTGCGCGATCGTTTGCTGGATCTGCTCGGCCTTGCCGCCCCATAGCCAATCGTCGTCGTTGAGGTTGGGAAAGCCCTTGGAACCCTGAGCGCCCGAGCCGTGGCATTGCACGCAATTGACCTTGAAGGTAGCTCCGCCGGCCGCTACCGCGAATTCACGCAGCGCGTCGTCGGCTGCAATCTCGGATACGGTCTTCTGCTGGATGGCCGCGACATATTTGCCCTTGGCGGCTTCGGCAGCCGCCAGCTCAATCTTGACAGCGTTGCGGCTGGAATAGCCAAGCACACCCTTGGTCGCGGAAGACAGCATCGGCCAAGCCGGATACGCAATTGTATAAGCCACCGCCCAAGCGACGGTGATGTAGAAGGTTATCACCCACCATCGGGGCAATGGGTTGTTGAGTTCCCTTATCCCGTCCCATTCATGACCGGTCGTTGAGATGCCCGAGACTTCATCGATATGCTCGCTGCTCATGATCAGTCGTCCTTGAGTGGAATCTGGGCGGCTTGATCGGCCTGTATTTTGCCGCCGGGACGCAAGGCAAAGGCAATGCAGCCGACGAAGAAGAGCGCCATGGCAAGCAGACCCCAGCTGTCCGCGAATTCCCGCATCAAATTATAGCTCATTGCGTCCCCCTCAGCGGTAGCCGGCTGCATCGTCATAGGTCTTGAAATCGACCAGCGTGCCGAGCATCTGGAGATAGGCGACCAGCGCATCCATCTCGGTCACCTGCTGCGGATTGCCGTCCAGATCACCGACTTTGGCTTTCGGATAGCGTTTCTCGACGCCGGAGGCATCGGCATTCGGGTCGGCCTGGGCCATCAGATCGGCATTGGCGTGCGCGATCATGTCATCGGAGTACGGGACGCCAACACGCGCGTTCGCAACCAGATGCGTCGAGAAGTCCTTCACCTCGATCGGAGCGTCCTTCAGGAACGCATAGCTCGGCATGATCGATTCCGGCACCACGGAACGTGGATCGGAAAGATGTGCGACGTGCCATGCGTTCGAATAGCGGTCACCGACCCGGGCGAGATCGGGCCCGGTGCGCTTCGATCCCCATTGGAAGGGATGATCGTACATCGACTCGGCGGCCAGGCTGTAGTGGCCGTAGCGCTCGACCTCGTCCCGGAAAGGCCTGATCATCTGGCTGTGGCAGAGGTAGCAGCCCTCGCGCACATAGATGTTGCGTCCGGCGAGTTCGAGTGGCGAGTAAGGGCGCATGCCTTCCACCTTCTCGATCGTGTTGTCGAGATAGAAGAGCGGCGCAATCTCGACGATGCCGCCGACGGTCACGACAAGAAGAGAGCCAACGAGAAGAAGCGTGGCGTTCTTCTCGATGATCGCGTGTTTGTCCATCAAGCCCATTGTCTGGCTCCCTATTCGGCAGGCCGGAGGGCGGGCTCGGAACCTGGCATTGGTTGCTCTTCGCGCTGGTGGCCAAGAATGGTCATGGTCACGTTCCAGGCCATGAGCAGGGCGCCGGAGAGGTACATGGCACCGCCGATGGCGCGCATGACGTAGAAGGGATGCATGGCGGCGACGGTTTCGGCGAAGGAGTAGACGAGGAAACCCTGCTCGTCGTATTCGCGCCACATCAAGCCCTGCATGATGCCGGAAACCCACATCACCGCGGCGTAGACGACGATTCCGAGCGTCGCCAGCCAGAAGTGCCAGGTGACGAGCCGCAGTGAATAGAGACGTTCACGGTTCCACAGTTTCGGCACCATGTAGTAGATTGCGCCGAACGAGATCATGCCAACCCAGCCGAGCGCGCCGGAATGGACATGGCCGATGGTCCAGTCCGTGTAGTGCGACAGCGAATTGACCGTCTTGATCGACATAATCGGACCTTCGAAGGTCGACATGCCGTAGAAGGCGACTGCCATCACCATCATGCGGATGATCGGATCGGTGCGCAGCTTGTCCCAGGCGCCAGACAGCGTCATCAGGCCATTGATCATACCGCCCCATGACGGCATCCACAGCATGATCGAGAACGCCATGCCGAGCGTCTGCGCCCAGTCGGGTAAGGCGGTGTAATGCAGGTGGTGCGGGCCGGCCCAGATGTAGAGAAAGATGATCGCCCAGAAGTGGACGATCGACAGGCGGTAGGAATAGACCGGCCGGTTCGCCTGCTTGGGCACGAAATAATACATCATGCCGAGGAACCCGGCGGTGAGGAAGAAACCGACGGCGTTGTGGCCATACCACCATTGCGTCAAGGCGTCCTGGACGCCGGAGAAGGCGGAGTAGCTCTTCGAGCCCAGGAACGACGCCGGCATCGACAGATTGTTGACCACATGCAGCATCGCGATTGTCACGATGAAGGACAGGTAGAACCAGTTGGCGACGTAGATATGCGGTTCCTTGCGCTTCAGGATCGTGCCGAGGAACAGGATGAGATAGGCGACCCAGACGATGGTCAGCCAGAGATCCACATACCATTCGGGTTCGGCGTATTCGCGGGCTTCGGTGATGCCGAGCAGGTAGCCGGTCGCGGCCATGACGATGAACAGCTGGTAACCCCAGAACACAAACCAGGCCAGTTTGCCGCCAAACAGCCGGGCGCGGCACGTGCGCTGCACGACATAGAGAGACGTGCAAAGCAAAGCGTTGCCGCCGAAGGCGAAGACGACGCCGGATGTGTGCAGCGGCCGCAGCCGGCCGAAATTGAACCAGGGTTGGATGTTGAGGTGAGGGTATGCCAGCTGCAGGGCAATGATCACACCGACGAGCATGCCGACGACGCCCCAGAATACCGTTGCAATGGCTCCGTAGCGGATCGGGCCATCCTTGTAGGCGGAGGTGTCGATCGGAGCCGCCGGCTTGAAATCTGTGTTGCGCAGCAGGATCGCGGTAAAGCCAGCCACGGCGAAGAACAAAACCCCCATATGCTGGCGAAAAGGTCCTTCTACGCCGAAGCCGGCAGCCACCAGGGCCGCAAAAGCAAACAGGCTTAGAACGACGATCTCCGTGCCGAATTTCATGACATGTCCCCGACCAGGATTCCAATGCGCGGACGCCAAATCCGCGGTGCATTAATTCCGTAGTTGCCGCCTGCTCGCCCTGATCCATGTCAGAGCCGCACGATTTTGCTTCGGGCAGCATCGAGTTCGGTGCAATCAGAAGGTGGCGATTTGAACAAGGAAACGCAGCACGGGCCAACCCGCTCATGGACAAGTGCGGCTTTCTCGCGCCAGGCCGGCACAGAGGCGATTCCGGGCGAGGTCATGAAGCTTGCCCATCGGGAAAAGCTGGAGCTCTGCTTCTCGCTGGAAAGCATTGCCGATGCACTGCCGAACGTCGACCGCCTCAAATGTCTTGGAACGGCCAAGAAGATCGTTCCGCTGCTCCGTGACATTCATGGGTTTGAGGAGAGGGTGATTTTCCCTGCGTATGAGGCGCACTTGACTCCGGCCGAGGCCAAACTTGCCTCTACCAGCCGGTTGCGCATCGAGCACCTTGAGGATCAATGCTTCGCTGGCGAGGTGGCCGAAACGCTCCTAGCGATCGGTCATGGTGATCCGATAGAGAGCGCGGAAGCTGTCGGATTCATGCTACGCGGCTTCTTCGAAGGCTTGCGGCGACACATCGCTTTCGAACGCGAGCATGTCCTGCCGCGGATCGTAATAAGCGACGAAGGCCCCGACGCTTAGGTCTCATTCAAAGGCCGGTTGCCGCGCGCCTCGGCCGCCGCAGCGCTGCTCCAGCCGGCTCATGCTGTCGACCGTTACATGGCGTTTGTTCTCGATCCGGATCACGCCGTCAGCCCGCAATCGCGTAAGCTGGCGGCTCACGGTCTCGTTCGTCAGTCCAAGGAAATCAGAGATGTCGGCACGTGTCAGCGGCAGATCGAAGCATGCCGACCCAGCCGCCGGGTCGATACTGGAATCCATATTCCGGGCGATCATGAGGAGAAAGCTCGCCACCTTCTCGGGTGCGGTCTTGCGCCCGAGAGTCACCATCCATTCAAGTGCCTCGTCGAGTTCGTCCAGCGTCTGCTTGAGCAGGCGATGCTCGAGTCCCGATGATTCCTTCATTATCCGTTCAACGGCCGCCTTCGGAAACGAGCACAGCGAGACGGAGGTTGCCGCTTCCACATTGATCGTGCTTTTCACCTTGAAGGGCCGTCCCAGAAAATCCGGTGCGAACCGAAGACCGACAATCTGCTGGCGGCCGTCCGAAAGGCACTTCGTCAGCTTCACAACGCCTGAAAGCAAGTTTGAATAGCTGTCGACGGCCTCGGCGTCGGCGATCAGTTCGACCCCCGGCTCGAGCTTGTGCCGCGACGAAGTTTTGGCGAGCCCAACCAAATGGTTTGGATCGAGCGCACCGCAGACGCCGCGATGTCGTGCTGCGCAAGACAGGCAAAGAACGGGAATGCCGGAACTGTGAATGTCTTGCCGTACTGTCATTACGCTCGCGCTACCGATCCCAAGTTTCGGCAGGATAGCAAGCGATGGCAGAGAAATCCTTGCGGCAGTTTGTCCGTGCTGGAGGCTGACCGAAATCAGGGCATTGGCTCTTCGACGCGTCCAGACTTCCGGCGAGGCAAAAACGGCGGACCACCAAATGAGACCGGAATTAGCTGCCAGGCTTGGCGAGAACGTCCCGCGTTATACCAGTTACCCGACCACGCCGCATTTCCATCCTGGCGTCGACGCTGATGTCTATCGAAGCTGGTTGAAGGCGCTCGAAAGCGGTGACGAGGTCTCGCTCTACCTGCACATCCCTTATTGCGACCGGCTGTGCTGGTTCTGTGCGTGCCATACAAAGCAGACCCGCCGCTACGAGCCGGTGGCTTCGTATCTCCGCTCGCTTCACGCGGAGATCGCGACTGTCGCCGGTTTTGTCGGCGGCAAGGCCCATGTCCGCGCCGTGCATTTCGGCGGCGGCTCGCCGACCATGCTGAAGCCCGAGGATATGATAGCCTTGGGAACTGTCCTGCGGGATAGCTTCGATTTTCTTGCCGATGCGAAGATCAGCGTCGAAATCGAACCGAACGACATGGACGAAGCCCGCCTTGATACACTTGCCGAGATCGGCATGGCGCGGGCGAGCCTCGGCGTTCAGGATTTCGATCCGAAGGTGCAGAAGGCGATCAACCGCGAGCAGAGCTTTTTGCAGACCAAGGCGGTTGTCGACGGCATTCGCTCTCGAGGCGTAGGGTCCGTGAACCTCGATTTGCTTTACGGCCTGCCGCATCAGACCAGGGAGAGCGTCTGTTCCACCGTGGCGCAGGCGCTGACTCTGGAGCCGGACCGGATGGCGCTGTTCGGCTACGCGCATGTGCCCTGGTTCAAGAAGCATCAGACTATGATCGACGAGGCATGGTTGCCGGGTCCGGCCGAACGGTTCGCTCAGTGGCAAATTGCCGCCCGTCTGATCATGGGCGCCGGATACGAGGCGATTGGAATAGACCATTTCGCCAAGCCGGATGATGCGCTTGCAGTCTCGGCTCGCGCGGGAACAATCCGCCGCAATTTCCAGGGCTACACCGAGGATCGCTGCGAAACACTGATCGGGCTCGGGCCGTCATCGATCAGCCGGTTTCGACAGGGCTATTCGCAGAACATGCCGTCGACAGCCGAATATGGACGCATGGTCGAGAGGGGACATCTGGCCACGGTCCGCGGCATCGCGTTTTCCGAAGATGACCGTGTTCGCGGCTGGATCATCGAGCGCTTGATGTGCGATTTCGGCTTTTCAGCAGCCGATCTGGTGGAACGCTTCGGGGAAGCCGGACAAAAGCTTCTTTTCCAAGCAAGCTCCATCGCCATTGGCGACCCTGCTCGACCGCTTGAACTCCAAGGTGACAGTTACGTCGTATCGGCGGAAAGTCGTCCCTTTGTAAGGAGCATTGCAGCGAAGTTCGACAAATATTTCGAAAGTGGAACGGCCAGGCACTCAGTGGCAGTCTGAGTGCCACAGACGAACGTCACCGTCTTCAGTCGATCGCGAACCTCCTCAAAATCGCCGAAACCAGCAGCTAACAATTCGATAGCGCATATGACGCCACTTTACGATTACTCGGAATCTGAACCTGACACGCGTCGCGATTTCTCTGACATGCCGGCGGCAGGCAAGCTTTCCTTTCTGGCCTTGGCAAACGCTCTGTCACCTTCCAGAAACCCTGCCAGCATGAAAGGTATGAGTTCCGCTACCGTTTCAGACTCGCCATAGGTCTGGCGGTAAAGCGCCGCATAGTCCTTGAGTGCTTGGTTCAGATCCGCGCTAACGGTGATGGTCATCTTCGAAGGTGTCCGGTCTGGAAGCTTTCCAAGTTTCAGATCTGCCATGATTACTCCTGTTCAAGTCGGGTATGGGCGCAGCACAAGATCCTTGTGTACAATCACGCGTAGGGGCCAACCGGGGCGGACGATAATGGTGGGTTGAATATTCAGGTTCTTTTCGGTGATGCGCTGGCCGGCTTGACTGATGTTTTGCTGAGTGGATTCCCGGATCGCCTTAACTAGGTCGCTTTCGTTTTCCCCAAAGCTCAACTCGGTACCAACGCCCAGTAGTGTCGCTAGAGCAACTCCCTTGATCAGCTGCCAGGTGTGAAAATCGACCTTGTCCTCAAGCCCGGCATAGCCGGCAGTATCCGTCGCTGGCAGATTGTCGATTTCGATCGAGGAACCGTCGGGCAGGATTATTCGCTGCCAGACCAGCAATGCGCGCCTCTGCCCAAAAGCCACGACGCTGTCATAAGTGCCGATGAGGCGTGAGCCTTGCGGAATGAGCACAATGCTGCCGGTGACTGTGTCGTGCACATTCTCGGTGACCTGCGCGACGACAAGGCCAGGCAAGTCGGAATTTATGCCGGTGACGAGACTGGCCGCAATCACGCTGCCGGCCATCAGTTGGTAGGGTGAGGCCGGCGTCTGCAGCGCGTGCTGATTGTAGATCCCGCTTGTGTTCCGCTGACTGATAAAATCGAGCTTGCGCTGTTGGTTGTTCTGGTCACCCTCGGCTGGGGCAACGGAAGCTGACGCGCGCGTCGCTCCGGATTGCGGAAGCGCCTCAGACGGCTGCTGCGCACTCGGCCCGCCGCCGGCGACATCTGTCTGTCTGGGTCGATTGTCGATCCGGAATAAGACTTGCGACTCGCGCGCCTCAATTGCTTGCTGGGCAAGGCGCTGCTCCTCGGCGGAGATATCCTGCCCTGGCGCGATGCCGAGCTGACGTTGGCGTTCAAGGATGGGGCGACCGAGGTCGCCGGGCAGTGGCGGTCCGAGCACAGGGGCCTTCGGCATGATCCCGGAATAGTCCTTGGGAAGCGCTTCTAGTCCCTCGGCGGGTGGCTTGCGCTCGGTGTTATAGCGGTCCTCTGCCTGGTGCTTGATACGCCATGCCGGTCCTTGAAGCGCCATCATCGTGACGCCCAGAATGGCACCGGATCCGACTGCAGCGATGGCGACGATCACACCGCGCCTGAATCGGACAGCGCGGCGGGGCGAGGCTCGCAATTGCAGCTGCTCGGGATCGAGTTTCGGCGGCGCATCGGATCGGGAAGTATCGGTCATGAGCGCTCCCTCACCTGCTGGGCCGCGCAAAGAGCGGAATCCGCCGCGGCGGTTGCCGGCCGTCAGTCCTGGTGATGCGCACCACCTGCTGCTGCTTGCTGCCTAGACGCAGTTCTGCAGCGCCAAAGAGGCGATCGACGATGTAGTAGTTGCCGCGCATGCGATAATTGACGAGCTGGCTGTCCCCATCGGCACCGACGATGAAGAGAGGAGGCGCTTCACCCTGATCAATGCGACGGGGGAATTCGATATAGACCTTGCTGCCATCGTCGAAAGCGCGCGTCGGCCTCCAGGGTGGTGTGTCGCCGGTGATTGAATACCGAAAGCGGATATTCTCGAGCGCCACATTCGACGCCACCGGCATGGCAGCCTCGGCTTGGGCGTTGCGCTGGCGTAGCGCGATGATCTGGTCCTCGCTATAGGTCCAGGAGATCGCCGCCATTGAGGTCTTCTCGGTGCTTTGAAGCTGCAAATGGTAGGTGCGTCGTTCCGTGGTGATCACCAGATTTGTGTTAAGTCCCGGCGCGAAGGGTTTTACCAGCACATGGGTGCGCTGATTGTCACCGGTGCCGCTGACGGTATCGCCGATCACCCAACGCACCGTGTCGCCGGCCGACACGGCTGTTAGCTTCTCGCCCGGCTGGAGTGCGATATCGGTAACGCGCTCCGGCGCGGCATAGAGCTGATAGAGTGCGCCATCGGCGAATGGATAGACCTGAACCGCATTCACGTACCCATACCTGGTGGGTTGCTGCGTCGCTGCTTTATTGGCATCGGAGACCCGTTCTTCAGGAGAGCGCTTGTCATCGGCCACCCTGCCCGGATCGGGCTGTAGCTGACCTGGCAACGGCAGCGGCTTTGGCACTTCGACTATCTTGACCGGCTTCTCCGGCGGCTTCTCGATTGCGGCTGGTTTGAAATCGGCAGCATCATAGGAAATCTCAGGCGGCGGTACCGGCTTCGACGCGCAGGCGGAGAGGACTGCTGTAGAGGCCGACAGGATCAGCACGGCACGGACCGACGACATTCTATTCTTCATTGGTGGACTCCTTTTGGGGAAACGGACGTCGGCGCAGCACTGTCGAGCTCGCGCGACCAGTCGATCGCATTGATGAAGACGCCGAGCGGGTTGTTGCGCAGTTGGTCAGTATTGCTTGGCGGGCGGATCACGATGGTGAGGATCGCGGTCCAGCGCGTCGTGCTGGCAAGGCTGCCGCGCTCAAAAACCTGCTCGGCCCATTTGACCTGGAACGAGCTGTCGGAAGCCCTGACCACGCTGGTCACTTGCACCGACACGCTGCGTGTGCCGATCTGGCCGAAAGGATCGTTCGCCTTGGCGTACTCGTTGAGAAAGAGCGCCGCGCGGTCGGTGGCGAAGTCATAGGCCGAAAGCCAGTTCTGCCGCACCAGCACCGGATCGGTGGAAACGGAACGGACATTCTGAATGAAGCGGCCGAGATGCCACGCGATCTGGGCATCGGAGGGCTCGTAGTCCCGGATTGCCGGCGCAACGGCGCGTGCCTCGCCGAAGCCGTCGACCTCGACGACGTAAGGCACGACGCGGCTCTGCATCGACTGCCACACGAGTCCGCCGGAAAGTCCGGCCGCCAAGGTCAGACAGCCAAGAGCCATGAACCGCCAGTTGCGGGCCTGCACTCGAGATGAGCCTATGCGCTCGTCCCAGAGCTGCGCGGCCTTCTGATACGGCGTGACCGGCTCGGGCGTCTTGCCGTAACGTTGAATGGGTCGCTTGAATAGCATTTAGTCGTCCTTGTCGTTGAGAGAGGGATTGGCGCTGCCTCCCGGCCTGTCGCCTTCACGGACGGCCTGCATGGCGGTGTGACGGTGGGCACGGGCTGTCTGTTCGGAACGCAGGCGCCTGGCCCAGCCGGGCGCGGCATCAGCGACCGGACCAGTAGGGCTTCCGGTCATGGATGCGGTCGGCGCACCACCGGTCGCGGTCCAGGCAGCTTCGCGCCCGGCATCAACGCTGCGCCCGAAGCCTCCTGCGGCAGATCGTGCCGCCCGCATTGCGGCGCCGCCGGCGGCGCTGGTCACACCATGCATTCCAGCAGCTACACCGGACAGGCCGGACTCGGGCGATGTTGCGCGCCCCATCTGCCAGGCCGTGAAAGCCGCCGACCCCATGGTCGTGCCGGCACGGAGTGCGGCGAGACCGCTGCCGGTTGCCGTGCGCGCGCCGGCAAATGCTGCGCCTGCGGCAACGAGCGATGCACCGGCTGCGGCTGCCGTGGTTCCAAGTGCGGCGCCCGCGCCAAGCTGCGGCGCGCCCGAGACAAGACCGGAGGCTATCCCAGGTCCGAAAATGCCGAGACCAAGGAGCGCCAAGGCGCCCAGGACCTGTGACATGGCGGCGGCCAGATCCGGCTCCTTGCCTTGCAGCGCGGAAGCGAACTCGCCAAAGAGCGTGGAGCCGATGCCGATAATGACGGCCAACACCATCACCTTGATGCCCGACGAGATGACATTGCCGAGCACGCGCTCGGCGAGAAACGCTGACCGGTTCCAAAGCGCGAAGGGCACAAGAATGAATCCGGCCAGAGTGGTGAGTTTGAATTCGAGGATGGTGATGAAGAGTTGGATGGAGAGGATGAAGAAGGCGATGATGACCAGGAACCAGGCCACGAGCAGCACGAAGATGGTGAGCGCGTTGCCGAAGATTTCTGGGAAGCCGAGAAGCTGGCTTGCCTGATCGAGAAGCGGCCAGGCGCCCTCGAAACCGGTTGCGGCAATGCGGCCCGGATGCAGGAGATTGTCGGCAGATAGGTTGCCGGATGACGCATTGATGCCGAGACCGGCAAAAGACCGATAAATGATGTCGGCGAGGTTCTTGAAGTTATTCAAGATGAAGGCAAAGACGCCGACATAGAGCACTTTGCGGATGAGCCGGCCGAATATGTTGGGTTCGCCGCCGAATGCCCAGGCGAGGCCGGCAAGTGTGACGTCGATGCCGATCAGGGTCGTGGTAAGGAAGGCGACATCGCCCGAGAGCAGACCGAACCCGCTATCGATGTAGCGGATGAAGGTCTCCATGAAGCGATCAATGACCCCAAGGTCGTTCATGCCGCCTTCCTCGTCGTCAAGAGATTGGTGATCAGTTGCCGGGATAGGCCCTGCCTGTGCCGAGGAAGCGCTTTGTCGTCTCGCGCGCGGCCTCCTCGGACTGCGCCTTGCGCGCCGCATCCTCGGCCTCAGCGCGGAACTGCGTTGCGAGCAGCGTCTGGATCTGCATCTGCTGCTTGGTCGAAAGCGCAAGGAGCTGGTTAGTGGCCTGACTTGCCTGAAGCGCACCGGCCGCGCCTTGGCTGCGGTTGACGAGATCGGCAAGCAGGTCGCCATCACCTCGAACATTCTCGACGATCTGCGACTGAACACCCAGGGTCTGACGGAATGCCTGCATTGCGCTTTGCCAGCGGTCACGTGCGGCGCTCGCCACATCGCTGACCTTGATCGTGGCGTCGTAGCTTTCCGGATATTGATTACGCCACTGGTCCTGAAGCTTGTTGAGATCAAAGCTCAGGCCACTTGCCTGGTCCATCAGACCGTCGATCCGTTGGAGCGAGCCGGTAAGCTGACCCACGGAAGAAAAATCCAGACTCTGAAGATTGCGTGCCATGTTCTGCAGCACGGTCGCCTGGTTCTGGAGCGACTGGATCTGGTTGTTGATCTGCTCCAGCGAGCGCGCCGCCGTGAGCACGTTCTGTGCGTAGTTCGACGGATCGAACACGATGAGCGCGTAGGCCGGCTGCACGTAGTCGGCCATCGGCTTGGCGATCAACGAAAGGGTGATCAGGCCCGAGAGAAAGCGGCGCCGCATCATGACGATTGCTCCTTGGTTGGTTGAGGGAATTGCTGGAGAAGCTCGGCCGCCCAATCCAGGCTGCGGGCGCCGAGGAAGCGAAAGACAAAGCTGTCCTGCCCGTGCTTGGACAGGACCCTGTCGATCAGGCTTTGCGCGGCTGGACCCGAGGCGCCGCAAAGTGCAAGCGCGATGGGGCCGAGCCCGAGCTCGAAGAGACGGTTGCCGCAGCGCGACTGCAAATAGTAGTGCCGCTTCGGCGTGGCCCGGGCGATCAGTTCAATCTGCCGGTCGTTGAGACCGAAGCGCTCATAGGCAGTCCGTGCCTGCGGTTCCACGGCACGATCATTGGGAAGAAAAATGCGCTGTGGGCAGCTCTCGATGATCGCCGGCGCTATTGCAGAGCCGGCGATGTCGGCAAGCGACTGCGTGGCGAAGATCACCGATACGTTCTTCTTTCGCAGCACCTTCAGCCATTCGCGGATGCGGGCAGCAAAAAGCGGATTGTCGAGATAGACCCAGGCCTCATCGAGCATGAGCAGCGTCGGTCGCCCGTCGAACCGCTCCTCAAGGCGATGGAAGAGATAGGTGAGCACAGGCAGCACAGCGCTTTGGCTATGCATCAGCTCCTCGGTCTCGAAGCACTGCACATCCGACAAGGCCAGCCGATCGTCGTCGGCATCGAGCAATCGGCCGAAGGGACCGTCGAGCGTGTAGGGCATTAAGGCGGACTTCAGTGCATTGGACTGAAGCAGGACCGACAGACCGGTCAGCGTGCGCTCCTGCGCCGGCGCGGTGGCGAGGCTGTTGAGCGCCGACCAGATCGCCTCCTTCACCTCCGGCGTGAGGGTGACGTTCTCATGGGCAATCAGGCCGGCGATCCATTCAGCTGCCCAGCTGCGCCTACCCTGATTACCGATATTGCGCAGTGGCTGGAAGGCAAGCGCACCGTCCGAACCCAAGACATGATGCTCTCCACCCATGGCGAGCGTTGCCGCGCGCGCCGAATTGCCTTTGTCGAAGACATAGACCTGCGCGCCGGCATAGCGACGAAACTGCAGGGCGATCAGGGCAAGCAGCACCGATTTTCCGGCGCCGGTCGGTCCAACGATCAGCATGTGGCCGACATCTTCGACATGGGAAGAAAGCCGGAACGGACTCGACCCGCTGGTTTCGGCGATGAGGAGCGGCGGGGCCTCTCGTCCAGTGACTTCAGCCAGATGCTCGTTCGCCGCAGGACCGGCCCACACCGAGGAAAGCGGCATGAGATGGGCAAGGTTCAGCGTGTGAACGAGCGGCTGACGAACGTTGGCATAGACATGACCCGGCAGCGAGCCGAGCCAGGCTTCGACCGCATTGACGCTTTCGCGGATGGTGGTGAACCCGAGCCCATTGATGATGCGCTCGACCGCGCGAAGTTTCTCAGCGGCGGCTTGGCGATCCTCGTCCCATACCGTCACCGTTGCAGTGAGATACCCGAAGCCGACATGATCGCCGCCCAACGCCTGAAGTGCTTCATCGGCGTCGAGCGCCTTATTGTCGGCGTCGCTGTCGACGAGCGGAACGGGTTCGTTGCTTACAACCTCGCGCAGGATTGCGACGATCGATTTGCGCTTGGCAAACCACTGCCGGCGCAAGCGGGTCAGCGTCTTGGTGGCCTCGGTCTTGCCGAGCGGAATGAAGCGCGTCATCCAGCGATAGGCGAAATCCTGATGATTGAGGGCATCGAGGATTCCGGGCCGGGTGAGGTTCGGAAAGCCGAGGATGGTAAGTGTGCGAAGATGTTGCTCACCCAGCATCGGCTCCAAGCCGCCGGTAAGCGGCACATCGACCAGGATGCCGTCCAGATACATTGGCGTTTCCGGCACGGCGACCGGATGGCGGCGGGTCGAGATCGTGTCGTGCAGGTATGTCAGCGTCTCGGCGTCATCGAGCGGACGCACTTCGGGCATGAAGCCCGACAGAAGATCCAGCACACGGTCGGTCTCGTCACGGAACCGCGCCATCTCCTGGCGCCAGTCTCTTTCGCCTTCTGAATGATGCGAGTCGACGAGCGCGCTTTCCGCCCGCGCCTGGGCGTCCGGTGGCGGCATGGACAGCAAGGTCAGGTGATAGCGGCTCTCGAAATGCGCGACCTTGCCTTCGAAGGCAGCACGCCGTTCTTCATCAACCAGCCATGACGCCGCGTCCGGGAAACGCGAGGACGGATAGCCCAGCGCTTCGATGCGCTCCGCCTCGAAAAACAATGTCCAGCCGGAGCCAAGGCGTCTAAGCGCATTGTTGGCCCGGGCGCAGATGCCGATGAGTTCGGCTTCGGTCGAGCTTTCCAGATCGGGCCCGCGAAACCGAAGAGTCCGCTGAACGCTGCCGTCCTTGTTGAGCACGATGCCGGGCCCCACCAGTGCTGCCCAGGGCAGATGGTCGGCAAGCCGGTCGGCCTTGCCGCGATATTCCGAAAGGTTCAGCATGCGAGCCATCCCCTCAGGCGAAGGTGACGGACAAGCACGCTGGCAAAGTCGGGATCGCGCCTTGCGGCAAAGACCGCGAGCGTGTGGCCGCTAAGCCAGAGCACTAGCCCGGCAATCCATTGCTGCAAGCCTAGTCCGATGGCCGCAGCCACCGTGCCGTTGAGGATCGCCACCGCCCGCGGCGCGCCGCCAAGCAGGATCGGTTCAGTCAATGCCCGGTGAACGGGAACCTCGAAGCCCTCGATATGTTGCACTCCGGCGGCCATCAGACGAGCGCCCCGCCGCCGAAGGAGAAGAACGAGAGGAAGAAGCTCGATGCGGCGAAGGCGATCGACAGGCCGAAGACGATCTGAATCAGCCGGCGGAAACCGCCTGCAGTATCGCCGAAGGCAAGGGTCAGGCCGGTGGTGATGATGATGATCACCGCGACGATTTTGGCGACCGGTCCCTGCACCGATTCCAGGATCTGCTGCAGCGGCTGTTCCCAAGGCATGCCGGAGCCGGCAGCGTGCGCCGGAACTGTGAGAAGAAACGCGAGCGCGGCAAACGATAGAAAGCGGAGCTTCTTGCGCATAAGGGGGCCTTTCAGAGTTGCTGGAGTTGCGGAGGCGTGAGTGGGGTGACGGCGTAGTCGCCGCTGCCGTCGAGACCTGTGACCTCAGCGATTGCATCGATGCGGCGCGACGAGCCGCGCCCCGCGATGAAGACGATGAGATCGATGGCATCGGCGATGAGGCGGCGCGGCACGGTGACGACAGCTTCCTGTGCAAGCTGCTCGATGCGATAGAGGGCAGAGCGCGCCGAATTGGCATGAACCGTGGCGATGCCGCCGGGGTGCCCGGTGTTCCATGCCTTGAGCATGTCCAGCGCTTCCGCGCCCCTGACTTCACCGACGATGATGCGGTCGGGGCGGAGCCGGAGCGTCGAGCGCACGAGATCGGCGAGTGTGACCGAGCCCCGCCTGGTTCTCAGGGCAACGCAGTCCTTTGCTGCGCATTGCAGTTCGCGGGTGTCCTCGATGAGGATCACTCGCTCGTCGCATTCGGCGACTTCGGCCAGCAGCGCATTGGCAAGCGTCGTCTTACCCGACGACGTGCCTCCGGCGACAAGGATGTTGCGCCGTTCTCGGACTGCCTTTATCAACGCATCGGCCTGCAGCGGCAACATGATGCGATCGGCAACATAGTTGGCCAGCGTGTAGAGCTTTGCGGCTGGTTTGCGGATGGCAAAGCAAGGCGCCAGCACGACAGGCGGCAGCAGTCCCTCGAAGCGTTCGCCCGACGGCAATTCGGCGCTGACAATCGGATTGTCCGCATGCGCCTCGGCACGCACGTGGGAAGCGACCAGGCGGATGATGCGTTCCGCCTCGGAAGGATGCATATGCACGGCCGTATCGATTCGGCCTTCTCCCAGCCGGTCGAGCCGCAGCGCGCCATCGGGATTGACCATCACCTCGATGACCAATGGATCGGCCAGCGCCTCAGTGATCGTCGGACCCATGGCGGTGCGCAGCATGGCGCGGCGTCGGTGGTCGGCCTCTGGATGAGCGCTCATCCTTCCCCTCCTCCGCCATTGTCTTTGCCAAGCGAGCGTTTCCCCGATGCGATCTGGCGACCGACCTGCTCGACGAATTTGTCGAAACGCTCCTGGGCAATCGCCTGCGTCGCCTTGTCCGGAACAGGCGTGTGGGCATGAAGCGTGATCGAAAAGCGGATGAAGAGCGCCAAGCTTTCCAATGTCATGTCGACATCGCGCCTGACGTGACTGAGCTCGCGGGAAAGACGGTCCAGCCTCATGCCATAGCGCCGATCGAGTTCATTCTCGCCACGCCGCTCGATGAAAGCTTCTACGGCCTTCGCGACGACCGCGGATTTTGTGGTCGAGGGATCGCGGCTGAGGTTGTCCAGCTTCTCGCTCAATTCCGGTTCGAGCAGAAACTGGTGACGAATGCGGTGGGGCTTCATGCGCTTGTTCCAACTGGCCGGCGCTGGCGGGCCGGCGGCGGAACAAGCATTATCGAGATGCCCAAAATTGCTTACGGCCGTTATCTACGCTGAGATACGCTCGAGCTGCGGAAAGCGTTCAGAAGCCGGGGACGATATCCTTATCATCGCCCCTTCCCTCGTTGATGCCATAGGCACCTGCGACGGTGGAGATCCGGTCCATGACGCGCTTGTCCGCCATCGCCTCGCTATCATCGTCTGCGGGTCTGGACAGATCGTCCTGGTCCGGTTCCTGGGTGACGGCGGTATGTTCTTCGGGTAGGCCAGGATGGCGCTGCTGCTGAACACCTCCCTCGTCCGCAAGCGCGGCGCCAGCGCTTTCATCGTCGGACGCAAGACGACGGTCGACGCCGCGTACTTGCCCAGTCCAATCGTCCGGCCGCGACATCGGGCAGTCCGCGTAGGGTCCGTCGCGCAACACCGGCGAAGGCAGCACCCGCTCGGTGAAATTGTGATCCTCATAGTATCGCAGCTTTTTGGCCCGGATGGGGGGCAATCCCGAAACCAGCACCAGTTCGTCCGCGGGCGGCAATTGCATCACCTCGCCCGGTGTCAGCAGCGGGCGGGCGGTTTCCTGGCGGCTCACCATGACATGCGAGAGCCAAGGTGCCAGCCGGTGGCCCGCATAGTTGCGCATGGATCTGAGTTCCGTGGCCGTGCCAAGCGCGTCCGAGATTCGCTTGGCCGTGCGCTCATCATTGGAGGAAAAGGCAATTCGCAAATGGCAGTTGTCCAGAATGGCGTTGTTGTCGCCATACGCTTTGGAGATCTGGTTCAACGATTGCGCGATCAAGTAGGCACGAATTCCGTAACCGGCCATAAACGCGAGCGCGGTCTCAAAGAAGTCGAGGCGACCGAGCGCCGGAAACTCATCCAGCATCATGAGCAGTTGATGCTTGCGGCTCTTCTTTGGGTCACCCTCGAGGCGCTCCGTCAGCCGCCTGCCGATCTGGTTCAGGATCAGTCGCACCAAGGGCTTGGTGCGCGAGATGTCCGATGGCGGCACGACCAGATAGAGCGACATCGGCCACTCCGCATCCATCAGATCGGCAATGCGCCAGTCGCAGTCCGATGTTACCGCCGCCACGGTCGGATCACGGTAGAGGCCGAGAAAAGACATGGCGGTCGAGAGGACGCCTGAACGTTCGTTCTCCGATTTGTTCAACACCTCTCGTGCCGCCGAGGCCACGACGGGATGGACCTGAGGCTTATTGGCCGCGCCGAGATGGTTGGTCGTCATCATTCGCCGCAAAGTCGCGGCAAACGAGCGTTGCGGGTCCGACAGAAAGGTGGCGACGCGGGCAAGAGTCTTTTCCTCTTCGGCGTAGAGCACGTGCAAGATAGCGCCGACCAGGAGTGAATGACTGGTCTTCTCCCAATGATTCCGCCGCTCCAGCGCGCCTTCCGGATCGACGAGAATGTCGGCGATGTTTTGGACATCGCGAATCTCGTCCGAACCTTTGCGTACCTCCAGCAGCGGGTTGTAGCGGGCCGATCGCGGATCAGTCGGATTGAATAAAAGGCAATGCGAGAACCTCGACCGCCAGCCGGAGCTCAGCTGCCAGTTCTCGCCTTTGATGTCGTGAATGACGGCCGAGCCGGACCAGGAGAGAAGGGTTGGGACAACCAGTCCGACGCCCTTGCCGGAACGTGTCGGCGCAAAGGCCATGACGTGCTCAGGCCCGTCATGACGCAGATACCGGTCCTTCAGTTTGCCGAGGAAGACGCCTGCCGGCTGAAACAGCCCTGCTTTCTCGATCTCCCGCGTCGCCGCCCATCGAGAGGAGCCATAGGTGGTGACCAAGCCGCGCTGGCGCGCGCGCCAGAGGGAACCAGCGATCGCAGCGGCACAGCCCATGAATCCACTGGTGCCCGCAAGCATGCCCGCCTTGTCGAATACCTCGGGCGCATAGGCATCGAATTGGAACCACCATTCCAACAGTTTCCACGGCTCGTAGATCGGCCAGCCAGCCGCGACAAACCATGGCGCGCCGAGTTGTTCCTGAAAGGCTAGCATATGAGCGCACCATTGCGTGGCAGCCCACACGCCGAGGAGAACGATGGCGAACACAATGGCGATCTGCCCAATCAGAAGCTTCGTGGGCGTCACTGGCTTGCTCCGCTGTTCTGGAGAGATGGATCGAGCATCGCCCGGGACGGCCGGAACAGGAATGCGCCCTATGTACGACTTGGTGCGATGAGAGGCTGTTTGGCGCGCCGTCGCTCTCCTTCGAGGTGTATCAATATTCGCGCATTCCCGAGGACTGCTAAGTCGGAGGGGACTCATATCGGTCGTGCCTATCGTGAGCACGTGGTCGGGGAGCGGCGGTGGCGTGCGGGCAAGCCGCTGAGGAAATTCTGAACATCGAGTCCGGTCTGAGGTACAACAAGCCTATCGAGATCGGATCGCGAGGTAGCCCTGCCCGCCATGGGAATTCCTCAGGCGAGTACCGACATATTGGGCGCTGCCTTATAAGTGGAAGGGGCCTTCCCGTTGCCTCTATCGCAGATAAGTTACCTTCCGGCCTTCGCGCTGGGTTTCCCAGCTGGACTGCGTTTCAGTCTCAATTCGCTGTGCTTCTTGTGAGCAAGACACCATTTCTCGGACGGTGAATTGACGACATTCATTGTCCGACAAGCCCTCGCCGGCGATCTGTTGGGCAGAGGCGGCTATCACCCCGGCCGTGGCACATCCGCGCGCTGCAGAACCTCGATGAGCCGCCGGATCAAACGCCCAGGCGGATGCAAAGATCCACAGATGCGTTCCGCCAGCGCTAGTTGCCAAGCATATGACCGGCATTTCGCAACGCGCCTAGGAAGAGGCCGGCATAGTGAGTGACATCGATTTTGGCCTGCATTGACACCGGCATGCTGGTCCAATTCTCCAACGGTGCAATGATGCGGGAGAAGGTACCGTCGACGACGCAGTAGCGGCTAATAAGGCCTTGTCTGTCCAACGCCAGCACACCAATCTGCCCGCCTCGATATCGGATGGCTGCGAGCCGTTGGACCTCGGCGTCATCATCGATCCGCACATCGAAAAGTAGGTTTCCGCGGCTCCTCGCGGCTATCTCCGCCGCTTTATCATTGAAGCTCAAGCAGAGTGAGCGGACGCTTTCCACTGCCATCTGGAAAACCAACAAATCCAGTTCATTCACGGCCATGTGGGCAGTTGAGCCAATAAATGGATGATTGCAATGTCGCACACGGCTTGTTCACAGGTGTCGGCGACTGATCGTTCGTGGCTTTCTGTCCGCTGCCGGCGATGGAATATTTGAAGGACGGCGGGTCCCGTATTTCCTGTCGCGTTGGCAACCGCGGCGGCCACCTGCCGGGCGGCAGCGGCAGAGATAATGTCATAGACAGATGGAAGCGTGGGCTTTCTGCCCTTCAATAGTTCCCTGACCCTACAGATTTGCACGCGCGGCCGCAGCTTGCCGCCCGCCTCAACGGATTCGGCTTCTCTGGCAGCACGTTCCATTGCTGCGGTCGCCTTGTTGAGCGTCACCAGAACGCCAAGCTTCGTGGCTGGCAAGATCGCCAACTCGCTCAAGCTCACGACCTCTATTCGATGGACGGGCACGGCTGTGCATCGCCGCGGCAGGGGACAACATCGTCGTGACCGACCCTCAAGCCCTATATCGTGTCGGCGGGATCGTTCACCAGGAACGGCGAGATCGCCGTGGAGGGCAAGCCCTTCCACATCGTGGCCGTCGGCGGGAGCGGCAAGATCAACGATCAAGCAGCTGAGAAAGATCACGCATATAGCCACGATCCCGCGGTCCAGCCGATCTACATTTGAGGACGACCAGATCAAGCAGCGCGCCCTGTCGAATTTGGGTCCGGGATTGGCAGTTGGTCTATCCCTTCCTGACGATGGAACGCTCGATCCAGTCATGGCTTATAAGGCGGAGAGCGGCGACCAGAGCGCAGATGAGTACGCGCCTACTACGAGATCGGCTATCGCACCAATTCGAGCGGATCACGATCGATGGCGACACCGTGGCTTTCTTCGAGGGCGGGAAGCCGCTTGAGGCCTGCTAGGCCGGCGACGGCTGTGAAATCCTGACCTCGAAGAAAGGAAACCGCATGGGCGTCAAATTTCGCTTCGGCGTCGCCTTGGCCTCCTCACACTTGGTTGGCTGACTCAGCGGGCAACCCGGTCGAGAAAAGCGTCGAATGCGGCAGCGACAACGCGCATCGCAAAGCGATGCTGCCGCCGTACGCGGACAAAACCCTTTTCGATGTCCACAATCCCGTCCTTGGCAAGCATCGCCAAGCGTTCAGCTGAATCGAGAAAATGGATCGGATCAGATCCGTGGGCGGCACAGATTGCCGGCACATCGGCCTCGAGATCGCACATTAGTCGCTCGATGATTGCGGCTCGCGCGCGGTCTTCGTCGGTGAGACGGTAGCCCTTTGACGTCGCCAGACGGCCAGCTGCGATGTGCCGGCAGTAGGAATCCCGTGTAACCTCGTTCTGGACGTAGCCCTCGCCGACACGCCCGATAGCCGACGCGCCGAAACCGATCAGGGTTTTGCAGGTGTCGGCCGAGTAGCCCAGCGAGTTGCGCCGCAGGCGACCGGTTTTCTGTGCCAGCGCGAGATCGTCGTCCGGCAAGGCGAAATGGTCGAGCCCGATCTCTCGGTAGCCGGCGGCAATCAGCGTCACGGCAATGGCCGCATCCTGTTCGGCGCGGGCAGCGCTGCCCGGAAGCGATGCCTCCTCGATGAGGCGCTGATTCTTAATAAAGGACGGAATGTGCGAGTAGCCGAACACCGCAAGCCGGTTGGGGCGCATGGCGACCGCCGCCCTCGTGGTCTCGACGCAAGACTGCACCGTTTGATGCGGGAGACCAAAGATGAGGTCGAAGTTGATGCTTGTCACTCCATGCCGACGCAGCATTTCGACGGCAGCCGCCGTCTGCGCCTCACTCTGGACCCGGTTGATCGCTTTTTGAACAATGGGATCGAAGCTCTGCACGCCGAGGCTCGCGCGGTTCACGCCGGCTGCTTGCAAGGCTTCGGCCATATCGGCCGTGAACGTGCGTGGATCGATCTCGACGGCGATCGTAGCTGTTTCCGCAAGCGCAAAGTGGCGGCGCAGGAATTCCGTCAGGGCGAGGAACTCAACTGGCCCCATGAGAGTTGGCGTTCCGCCGCCGAAATGCACATCGCTCACGGGCAGCGCCTGCGGCGCGTGCTCCGAGACCAAACGTATCTCGTCACGCAGCGCCGCCAGATAATTAACGATCGGCGCATCATAGCGGGTGATGGTGGTGGGGAAGCCGCAATACCAGCACTTTGATCGGCAGAACGGAACGTGCAAGTAGAGTGACGCCGGATCGTTAGCCGGTAGGTTCCTGAGCCATTCCTCATAAGCGTCGGCGCCGACCGCCCCAGAGAACTCCGCGACAGTCGGATAGATGGTGTACCAAGGCAGGCGGGCTTCGCGATGTTTTGTGGTCTGCAACAGTTACCGTCCCATGTTGTTGCCTTCCATCCTGACCACTGCGCTCTCCTGTGTCTTTGCGCTATATCAGTCCGGTCCGCTTTGGGCCCGATTATTTCGCAGCGATAGCCCCATTCAGCCTTGGCTGGACAGCGATGGTATGAGCACGCGCTGGTCAGGGACAAGCGCCATGGGTTTCCCGTCAAGACTTTCCCGCACACCGTTTGGTTTTACTATCCTATCCTATCCTATCCCCTCCCTTCAGCGTCCGATGGAACGCAGCATGCCACATCCGACCAGTCGATTCGGCGTTGGGACCAGACTTTTGCTCGCCGGCTGGTGCGTAAGACGGCGTCACGTAGCGATACCTGGCATCTCGATGAGTTCGTCGTATTAATTGCCGGCACGAGGCCTTGGCCGTGGCGCACCGTCTGTCAGAGGGGGAATTGTGCTTGAGGAGACCGTCCAGGTCCGCCCCTGCCAAGGCTGCAAGCCCGATGAACCAATTTAGAAAGTAGCGCTACGCCAGGCGCATGATCACCGACAAATCGCGCTCCTGTGGCCCGGCAAAGCGCCGGAGTGAAGCGCAACTCAAGCATCGCTCGCAACTGACAATCGAGCGAATTCGCTATCGCCATTGAACGATACTGTCGCGAAGCGAACAGACGAACCATGTCCGAAACATTTGCGTTTCGTGCTCAGCTTGACCCTCAGAGCAAAAAAGGAAACGCAAACCAAGGTCCGACGGCAAACTTGAGTGTCAATCGTAGCTTGGTCGTGAAATTGGCACGTCATTTGCGGGGTGATTTTCGAAGCCGTTGTGACGGTACGCCCGCAGCTATCGGAGATAATCATGGCGATCGACTCGGAAGTGTTTGATTCCTCCCCGGGCATTTCAAGCAGGTGATATGAGAACAACAACTTATCGTGTTAAAGTATGATTCAGCTTCATCGCCCCTGTTGTTGAATAATTATTATGATCCGTGTGTCACACTGCGATAGGCGCAGCGCGATGTGCATCGTTTTCGATTGTGGGGACAGGAAGGGCTGGCTCGTTCGTTGACGTCCCGTTCTTCAATATTTGAACGGAGATCAAGAATGAACATCAGGAGCCTCCTGCTCGGCTCAGCTGCGGCCCTGATCGCCGTTTCCTGTGCCCGAGCCGCCGACGCCATCGTCCTGGCCGAGCCTGAGCCCGTTGAATACGTCAAGATCTGCGACGTTTACGGCGCTGGTTACTACTACATCCCCGGCACCGAGACCTGCCTGCGCATCGGCGGCTATATCCGTTACGACATCGGCCTCGGCGATGTCGTATCGTATGACAAAGCTAGAACCACGGATGTGAAGACTGGCGAGGCCCAGGGCATATGGCAAAACCACACGCGTTTCACATTCAAAACTTGGACCGGGCAAGAGACCGAACTCGGTACATTGCAGACCTACATCGAGACCCGGATGAACTACGGCAAGCACACCGCCTATTCCGGTTCGGACAGTCCTCGATACTATGCCTTCAGCCAAGGCATCACGTTGACTTTCGCCTGGGTTCAGCTTGGTGGCCTCCGAGTTGGCAAGGACTGGTCCGCCTTCGACATGTTTATTGGCTACGCGGGCGACGTGCTCAATCAGATGCTTATCCCGTACGGCGCCTTCGATACTAATGTGGTTCAGTACTACTTTGACGCCGGTAACGGCTTTTCGGCTGTGGTTTCACTCGAAGAAGGCTCGGGCCTGGTCGGCACCATCGACAGCTACGTTCCGCACCTAGTCGGCGGAGTGAAATACACACAACACTGGGGCGCGATCACCGGCGTTGTCGCTTATGATAGCAACTACGAATCGGTCGCCGGCAAGGTCCGCATCGACGTCGATGTTACCGACCAACTCTCGCTATTCGGAATGTTCGGCTATGGCTCCAGCGACAAGCTCAACGATGACGTCACTAACGCAATCGACGCTCATGGTCGCGGGTTCTACAAAAGTTGGGGCGGTAACTGGGCTTTCTGGGCCGGCGCCACTTACAAGCTCAATGAGACAACTTCGTTGAATCTTCAGCTCTCGGGTGATCAGCTCAGGAACTATGGAGTCGCTGCAAACGTTGCCTATGCGTTTCTTGCAGATTTCACAATTACAGCCGAACTCGACTATGACCGCTACGGCGACTTCGCCGTCGGCAAGGTCGACCCTTCCATTAGCTGGGCTAATGCCAACAAAAAGAGCAGTGTCGGCGGCATCCTCCGTTTCGAACGTTCATTCTAACGGGAGGAAGAGCTTCATCTCGGTGGCCTCAGGCGGGGAATGACGATTATGGGGGGACCTGCCACGCCTGCGGCAGATAAGCCCTGACACGTTTGCAATCGGATACAGCTGCGATTAGGGCGCGGCCGATGCCCCGCTTGCCGGGATGTGACAGCTGGTAAAGCGTTGCGGCAGGTTTGCTGGCGGTCCCGGCGCTTGCGCTGACGCGTGCGGCGCAGTCCGGCGACACGGTGGAGGCCGCCGGCAGATGGGTGGGCGCGTGATCGCCGAAGCAATCGCCGAACTCGCCCAGTATCCCAGCTTCGATAACGACTGAATCGGCGGCGACTCAATGCAACCTTGGCTTCCGGAGACCGCGCTGACCGCCGCCGGCCTGACCGCGCTCGCCGCGCAGGATGCTTCGGACAAGCAAATCACCTGCGTCAAGGCGCCCTTCAAGTCGCTGATCGACCATGTCTTTATCTCGCCCAATCTCGTGCCGTGCGACCACGATTTCATGATCCTCGCGCTCGACCGAACCATCGAGCGGTTCCTGGAAGTGTCGATCATCGCCCGGTCCTCTTGCGACTGGCCGGGCCTATCGGTGAGCGTTAGATCCAGAACGAGGTTACACGGGAAGTGGACAGCGAAGGGTTTTATCCGCATGCGGCAGGAGGATCGCTTTGTGGTTAGCGCTATTGCTGCGTATTCGATGCTTTTCTCGACCGGGTTTGCCCGTAGGCACAGCCAAGCAGCGTGAGGGGAGGCCAAAGGGATAACCAATCGTCGCTAAACGGCATGCTCCAGCAAATAACGGCAAGGCGGTAGCGGCGCGCTTGAGCCCCGGTTGAAGTGCTTGGAGTTTTTCCGAATGGGCGAGCGTTGCGACTAATGAAGGCGTCACATCATTCGACGGTGACTGATTTTGCCAGGTTGCGTGGCTGGTCGAGATCTGTGCCCATGAAGAGCGCCGTGTGGTACGCAAGAAGCTGTATCGGCAGCGAGAAGATCATCGGCGCGATAATCTCGTCGGTGGCCGGCAGCACGATCGTGTGCATCGTATCGAGTTTCGATGCGGCTGCCCCTTTTCCATCGGTGATGAGGATAATGCGCCCTCCGCGGGCGGCCACTTCCTGCATGTTGGAGAGGGTCTTGTCGAAAAAGCGATCATGTGGCGCGATGACGATCACTGGCATGTTCTCGTCTATCAATGCGATAGGACCGTGCTTCAATTCACCCGCCGCATAGCCTTCGGCGTGGATGTAGGAAATCTCCTTGAGCTTCAGCGCACCCTCCATCGCCAGTGGGAAATTTGTGCCACGGCCGAGATAAAGGACATGATGACACTTTGACAGTTCGCGCGACAGAAGCTCAATCTCCGGCTGGATGCTGTCCAGTACCTGCCTCATGAGGCCCGGCATTTCGGCGAGGCTCTCGACGAGCGCCTGCACCTCATCTTCGGTCACGGTTCCGCGGGCCTTGGCTGCGTGGATGGCGAGTGCGGCAAGAGCGGCTAGCTGGCAGGTGAAGGCCTTGGTGGAGGCGACGCCGATCTCTGGGCCGGCAAGGATCGGGAAGACCACATCGGCCTCCCGAGCGATGGTCGATTCGCGCGCATTGACGACAGCGCCAATTTTCAGCCCAAGCTGCTTGCAGTACCTCAGCGATGCCAGCGTATCGGCGGTTTCGCCCGACTGTGAAATGAACAGAGCCGCAGACTGCGGCGACAACGGAATCTCGCGATAGCGGAATTCGGATGCAACATCTATTTCGACCGGCAGGCGCGCATAGCGCTCGAACCAGTATTTTCCGATCAGCCCGGCGAGATATGCGGTGCCGCAGGCAGAGATCGCCAAGCTCGGGATCTTGGCGAAGTCGATGCCAAAAACCGCATCGGCACCATTTTCGATGAAATTGATATAATGACCGAGCGCATCGGCGATGACCTCGGGCTGCTCGAGGATTTCCTTCTCCATGAAGTGGCGATGGCTGCCCTTGTTGGCCAGAGTGGCCACGGCCACGGAGGTCTGGCGCGGACGCGCGACGGGGTGGCCGTCGTAATCAAAGATATCAGCGCCCGTCCTGCCGACAACGGCCCAGTCACCGTCGATGAGATAGGTGATTTCATTCGTGAATGGAGCAAGCGCGATCGCGTCGGAGCCCAGGAACATCTCGCCGTCGCCGTGACCGATCGCCAGCGGTGGTCCATTGCGCGCCGCAATGATGGTCGACGGATCATCCTCAAAGAGGATGGCAAGCGCGTAGGCACCCCTGACGCTTTTCAGCATGGCATGCACCGCCTCACCACGCCTCATGCCCTCCCGGCGGTGCCTTGCCAAGAGATGCGCAAGGACCTCAGTGTCGGTGTCGGTCTGGAACTCGGCTCCCGTCGCCGCCAATTCGTCCTTCAGTTCGGCGAAATTCTCGATGATGCCGTTATGGACGACGGCCACACCATCCGTGAAGTGCGGGTGTGCATTGCGTTCCGTCGGTGGCCCATGGGTTGCCCAGCGGGTGTGGGCGATGCCGATGGTACCACCCAGCGGCTCTTCCTTGAGTCTCCTCTCGAGATTGACGAGCTTGCCCTCCGCGCGCCGGCGGTGCAAGGTGCCCTCGGTGATCGTCGCAATGCCGGCCGAATCATAGCCGCGGTATTCCAGACGCTTCAATGCGTCGACCAGGCGTTCCGACACCGGCTGTTGCCCAACGATGCCAACAATTCCGCACATGTTCTTCTCCGAATTCTTCCCGGCAGCCTTAGCCGACGCAGACGAGGGACGCCGCCCGGCATGCGCTCAGTTAGAGTCTTCTAATGGAATCCAGTAGGTTCGGTAAAATTGATTGTTGGGATAGCCATCATCCACGCCATGGATGAACTGAACCCAGTCCAATGCGGGTGATGTGAACCGGGGCGTACGCTTCCGCCTTCAACGGGTGCGCATATCATGGCCGGCGCCCTCACCTGCGTTAATAGCATGCAAGCCGGCCGCAGGAGACGGGGAATACTTGGGCCGAGTGCGAATGGGTAGCCCCGCACTCTTTGATCTCGCCGTTCAATTGTGCGGACGCTGCTTCATGCATCATTCCTCGGTTTGCTTCTCCAGGCCGGACGCAATGACTCCTTTCGGCGACGAGAAGCAAACCCTCTTCCGATCCCTGGGGCCACGCACCACGTCTTGGCTATCCGCATGGGCCGTGCGGCATGCCGAGAATCGGTTGCCACAGTACCGGCCCATTCAGACGTCCCCTCCAGCGGATGCGCAACAGGCTGGCGTGAGAGATCTCGAGAAACCCGGCCACCGCCTCCGTTTTGCCGACGGGCTGCGGCTTTCCGATGCGCGACAATGGCCACGTTGCGAGGCGAAGGATCCGTTCCATACGCGTATCGGTCACCGTCACGATCCGGGTGAGATTGTTGGCCAAGCCGAATTCGATCATGCCGGCGAAGAGCTCGTAGGTTGCTTGGGCAAGGCCGCCTGCCGCCTTGGGCGTTGATGGGGGCAAATCGAGCGCGAAACGGCTGCTTTCCCATATGTCAGGACTCGCGGGCGCCACAGCCTCACCCAGCAGCGCCGGGAATGTGTCGCGCAACATGGTCGGCCCAGTGGTTGGCAAGAGGCGCACGCAGCCACGAATTCGCCAATCGGATCCCTTGAGCAGCAGATAGACAGGCTTCAAGTCGTCAAAGGTGTCTGTTTCCATTTCGCCTCCGGTCTGAACTTCCCAATCGAGCCTCTCCTTGAAAACCCGATATCTGAGCCCGTGCATCTCTTTGAGCTCGCCTGCGAATTCGCTGTAGAGGCCAGGTGTGATCAGCTGAATCATTCGTCGCCTCCGTGCGGGTTGTGTTCCCGCCATCGAAGGGCAAAGCGCACAGCGATGCAGCCTGTGGACGTTTACAGCTATCCTCGCGGAAGGATCCGGATCTCGCCTGACCGGAGGCAGCCAGCCTGGCAACCGCATGGATCGTCCGAACGCGAGCTTTGCTTGGCATTTTCCAGATGGAAGGTCCCCTTGGCCTTTGAGACCTGCTTTCCAAGGCGTATTCGCGAATTTTATCCATGCCTTTTATGGTCTTGGAGAGCGTGGCGGGCAGGCTACACAGTGGGTGGCCGAGAGGTCGGGAATCAGTTGGAATGGAGGAATTCGTCTCGCCAAAGAGGGATCCTTTGCAATGCACTGCCTGCCCGACACTCCCGCTTCAACGTTACGCGCCACATACCGCCGAGTAACAGCCGGACCGGCGACGCCGGCTGTGCTGGTTGTTGGCCTGATCAGCGGCAGCACGGTGAATCTGAGCCACGTCGCCAGCCATTTCCACGGACCGGCGAGCGTAGCCTCCAACGATCGCCGGCGGCGACGCTTCTTCCAGTTTACCAGTTCGACGAGGACTGGCTGGCGTGTACGCTGGTGGCGCGGCTCAACCTACGCCCGTCCTTGCGGCTGTGCCTTGACTGCACCAATTGGAAGCAAGGACATAAGGTTCGCATCAAGGAGCGAGGCAATATGCATCGTCGTAACCTGATTAGAGCATTCATCGCGCTGGGCGTGTGCCCGATCTGCGCCCAGACCGCGCGTGCGGCCAGCGCCCATTGGGGATATGGCGGCTCGGTCGGGCCGGAGCATTGGGCCGATCTGGACACGAGAAATTTCGCCTGTTCGGCGGGCAGGCAGCAGTCACCCATCGACATCGCCGGCACGGTAAAGGCGGATATACCGCGCATCGACATCAGTTGGCTCAAGGGCGGCGGCAGGATGGTGAACAACGGCCACACCATTCAAATCAACATGCCGGAAGGCAGCACCTTGACCCGCGGGGATCGCGTCTACCAACTGGCACAGTTGCATTTCCACGCGCCGAGCGAGCATCACGTGGCGGGCATGAGCTTCCCGATGGAAGCGCATTTTGTCCATAAAGACACAAAGAGCGATACTCTGGGTGTGCTGAGCGCCCTTCTTACGCCTGGCGCGACAAATAACAGCTTTGCCGGTCTCGCCAAGGTCTTTCCGGCCCGGCCCGGCGAGGAGATGGCAGTTGACGAGTTCGATCCCAACGGGCTTTTGCCGGCCTCGCTCGGCTACTGGACCTATGAGGGATCATTAACGACTCCGCCCTGCACCGAAAACGTGGAGTGGATGGTTGCAATGGAACCGGTCGAGGTCGACACCGCAGACATCAAGCGGTTTACGACGCTTTACGCATCTAACGCGCGGTCGATCCGTCCCTCCAATCGGCGCTTCATCCTAGGCCTCAGCTAAGGTCATCGCGCGCGTCAAGCAAAACCGCGGTAACAATCGGGGGGTTTCGAACAGTACGACGCCACCCTGGTGGCGCTGGCATCGACCATAATGCCCTAGGGTTCACGACAGCATGACCGGATCATGGGGAACTTGTGGGCCGCTTGCTTGCGGAGAACTGGGTGGCGTCACCGACACCCGTACACTCCGGCCTGGATCTGCTCCATCAGGGATTGATAAATTCGACGCGTCGCTCCCGTGCTGCGAGAACCCTCCTTATACTGGACCAATTAAAATCTCCAAAAGTGGCAGTTTAGTTTGGACCAGTGAACTGCAATATTGGCTTGCAGTCAGGGAAGCGATCGTGACTGGTCGCGCCGGTCATGGATTGCTTGCGCTCGAACTGATGGAGTTGCCTGGATGTTTGAGGGTCCCATCATCGACGGTCGAATTAAGAATATTGCATCGGGATTTAGAGCCGTAAGCGTCTACGTCGATGCCACTTCAGCTGGAGAAGGACGTTTCGATCCCCGATTGCTTGGTGAAGCCTGCGATTGCGCGTTGGCGGATGGCCCGGCTTGGGCAGAAGCTCATCTGGCGAGTTGGTCCGACGCCTACGTCGTCTTTGGCGCGAAGCCTAACCGTACGCCGTGCTCAGCCCAGGCCCTCAGAAAGCGGGTTCTGAAAGACGGCACTCTTTCGACGATCAACCCGATCGTCGATCTCTACAACGCCATCAGCCTGAAATACGCAGTCCCGGTGGGTGGAGAGAATTTTGACGCCTATGTCGGAAGACCCCACCTGACGATCGCTGACGGGAGTGAGACGTTCGACACCATGATGAATGGAGAGGCGGTCAACGATCCTCCCTTGCCCGGTGAGGTCATCTGGCGCGACGACATCGGCGTCACCTGCCGACGCTGGAACTGGCGACAGGGCACTCGAACCCGCATGAAGACCCTAACAGGCCGGATGTGGTTCGTACTGGAGGCGTTGGAGACCATGCCGGACGATGCATTGGCAGAGGCGACGGATGCCATGGTCGGAGGGCTGAATGCCTTGATGCCTGGCTGCAAAATCGCGAGCCAAGAAATTGCCATCGCCGGATGAGGTTTCCGGTCGAGCGAGTGGATCCATGGCCGCCCGGGGCATCCGGCGCGATCGATCCGATCGAGATTATCAAGGGCTGAGAGAATGAATGTCGATCTCCATCAGTTGCTCATCGTCTTTGCTGCATATGTCATTGCCGCGGGGAGCCCCGGCCCGAGCAACATGCGCATTATGGGGGTTGCGATGGCGCGCGGCAGAGGTGCTGCGCTCATGCTTGCCTCCGGCGTCGTCAGCGGCTCGATCTTTTGGGGTTTTATGGCCTCCACCGGCATCTCCGCCCTGTTGGCCAGGTACGCCCAGGCACTGCTCGTTCTGCAGGTTTTCGGGGGGCTTTACCTGCTATTCCTCGCCTTCAGGGCGGGACGGTCGGCGCTTACGTCGAACGAGAAGCTGGCGGTGCGCGCATCGACCGACCAAGTCGCTCTTTCGCGGGGTGAGCTCTATAGGAAGGGCCTCTTGATGCATTTGGCGAACCCAAAATCCGTGCTGGCATGGATCGCGCTCGTCACGCTGGGGATCGGTCCGAATTCATCGTGGCAAAGCATCGCGGCGATATTGGGTGGCTGCGCCATCCTAAGTGTCACGATATTCTGCGGCTACGCCATTGTCTTCTCCACACCGCCTATGGTGGCTCTATATCGCCGCTGCCGCCGCTGGATCGAAAGTCTGTTGGCGATGTTCTTCGCGTTCGCCGGGCTGCGTATGCTGCTTTCCCGTATGTAGTTTCGAAAGGAATGGATGATGACTTTGTTTCGCGGCCTGTCGGCGTTCCCCCTTACGCCAACCGATGCGGAAGGGCATGTCGACACCGAGGGTCTGGCTCGTTTTCTCGAGCGTATTCAACGCGCCGGAGCGGACTCCATCGGCCTTCTGGGGAGCACGGGCGGTTATGCTTACCTCACCAGGGAAGAACGCAAGCGTGCCGTTCAGGCTGCCGTGGAATGCATCGGCGGCAAAACGCCTCTTGTCGTGGGTGTGGGTGCATTGCGTACCGATGAAGCTCAGGCTCTGGCGCGCGATGCCAAATCCGCTGGCGCTGACGGCCTGCTCCTGGCACCGATGTCCTACGTTCCCCTGAACGAGGACGAAGTCTTCCAGCACTTCGTCGCCGTGGCCGAGGCGGGGGAATTGCCTTTGTGCATATATAACAATCCAAGCACCACGCGCTTCACATTCAGCGACGCATTGATCGCCCGGCTGTCAGAGGTGTCCAACATCGTCGCGGTGAAAATGCCTCTGGCGGCGAATGACGATTACGCGGGGGAACTGGCACGTTTGCGGTCGATGACGCCTGACACGTTCACAATCGGATACAGCGGCGATTGGGGCGCGGCGGATGCCCTGCTTGCCGGATGTGACACCTGGTACAGCGTTGCGGCAGGTCTGCTGCCGGTCCCAGCGCTTGCGCTGACGCGTGCAGCGCAGTCCGGCGACGCGGTGGAGTCCACTCGGTTGAACCGCGCTTTCGGGCCGCTCTGGACCTTGTTCAAACACTACGGCAGCTTCCGCGTTATGTTCGTCATCGCCGACTACCTCGGTCTGGCGCACGTCCAGCCACCGCGCCCTATTTTGCCGTTGCCGGAGGACGCCGGAGATGACATTAGGCAGGCATTGGAGAAGCTCGAATAGCCGAGCACAGGGCATGCCCAGTGCCACTGCTAGTTAGGCACCCGGCGCGCGGGCGTTCCGCGCACCGTTCGAGATGGAAGTTGGGCGGCGCAGAATTGGATCGGGTTGGTCGCGCTTTGGCTTTGCGGTCTCTTCGGTGGTGAAATGGTCGCAACGTTATCGTGCTCCGGTAGCGCCGGGAAGATGGGCGGCCATCGCAAACGCGTTCTGCAGCCGCATCGAACTTTCATCCGCGACCAAACGACCGGAAGTAGAATTTCGAGCTGATCGTAGGCCGCTCGCTGCCTGAAGAGGGTGCTCCGCGCTACATCGGTTTCGTCTATGGCTATGATCGCGAGCCGTAACGGCGCATTCTCGACCATCTCAAGAAGCAGCCCGTCCAAGCCAATCAGGATATCACCTTCATCACCGACGGTGGGGAAGAATCGCCGACTGGTTCCATATCACCGTGCGCATCAGGGTCCTTCGGCAGTTCGTGCAAGGGCTCGAAAACCAGGACGAGCAGACCGGACAGGACCTGCTCGAAACTCTGCGCAGGATCAAATGGCATCTCTGGCATGTTGACGTCTATCGGGCCCGTCACGAAATCGCCGACCTGCAATTCGACGCGGAAGGTCTCGAAACAGGCTAGCCGAACATGCGCAAGTTCCTGACCGCCATCGGCGAGCTCACCAGGCCTACATCGCCTCCAACAGTGCCAGCCTGATTAATTACGGCGAGCGTTAGCGGTCCGGAGATCGCATCTCTTCGGCCCTCGTCAAGGCCACCGTCAACGCCGTTCCAAGCGGGTCGCCAACAAATGGCAGATGCAGTGGAGCAGGATCGGCGCACATCTTCTGCTGCAAACCCGCACGCAGATCCTCGATGACCGTCCCGACGCGCTTGGCGTGCAGCCCCTCACCTCGCCCGCGCCCCGCGGTGGTTCTTGCCAAGAGACGCTCGCTCGCATCTAACGAAAACCGCCGCTGCATTTAGCTGCATCCATTGTTCGGATGCGTGCGATCCAAACAATCAATTTGTTCAATCAGCTTCTTGAAAGCTAACCCTTGTTTGGTGGAACATGGGCTCTGGTCGTCGACGCTGGCTTAATGCAGGGGCTGCACGCAGGAGATACAATGCACAGAGATCGCAACCGGGTAGCGGCATAATGGCTGGCCGACCGGTGTCATCCCCAGGCTGCCGCAGCGTGCGGCTTGTCTGTCCCTCCATGATCTCTCGGAAGACAGTTCCGAATACTGCGACCGGTTGCCCGCCTTGTGTGTCGCCTCGATCTCATAACCGATGGTGAGCTGCTCAATGGGCTATCCTTCGCCGGATAAGAGATGAAGTGCGAACGCTCTCGGGGATCATGCCGATCGTACGTACGTCCTGCTTACTCTGGTCAGGCATAGGGCGCAATTTGTTGGCCCAGCTATGAAACTCATGCCGGAAGTTAGCTCTGCCGCGTGCGTGATGGCTTGAGCGGACTGACGCAACGAAGGCTCACGAGTATTCGGTTCCTGCCGTCATTATGACGAGACTCAACGGTACCTTCAACATCGGCGTGGTTCGACTCGCCGCGCGAAAACAGGCAAATCTCGATTGAATCCGTCACGCGGTGTCAGCCTGGCATTGGTGCCTTCCCTTCTCAACAACTATCAAATCAGCATTCACGATAGCCCAGTTATCGTTCTCACGTGCCGTAACGCCGTGCCTTCAGTTTCCACGTTCGCGTCGAGCTCGCGAGTGGCCAGAGTTCGGAACAGAACGGTCGAAGTCTAATCGCCGCGAAATTCAACGGAGGGTCAGCGGGGCCAAGGGGGCAAAGTGCGACGGTGTCTAAGCCGTCTTTATGAGGGGAGAGGTACACATGGCTTTCCTGTTCCAGCAGCATCCGGCCGCATACCGAACCGATGCGGAGCTAGAATTCAGGTCAGACTTTCGCAACCCATGCGCTGCGGGTCGAACGCCGTTCCCTTGGGAAACATGGCTCAGTGGCGACAAAGCATTTGTCCTCGCCTTAGCCGCCTCGATTGCGCTCTTGGTCGGGACGCAGAGGCAGGCCCCCAAGATCAACGACGCGGTCATAAGCGAGCTGCGAACGATTCAGATCAACGATGCATTGCTCCAGCGCGACGTCGCCCGTGCTCGGACCGACATGGAAGTGGACCACTCGGTTGCTTCTACCGGACAGGCATTGCAAAGGAATCTTGAAGACTTGCAGCGCGATTTCGAGATTTCGCCCGATGAGGCCTCCGGGCAATCCAGATTGCTCGCGCAGCTCGTAAACTCGATCGAAAACACGCAGGCTGCCATCTCAGCCTTGGTCAAGCATAATCAGCGTATGCAAAGCTCTCTCGCAGATCTTGCTCGTTCAATTGACCGCCTTGAGGGCGGCAAGCTTGAACTCTCCGAACTGATCGTGTTTTCAGTCGAACCGGGGCTTACCCTCGCCTCACAGATGGAGCTTCTCGAAAGATTTACTCCGGGCCAGGCCCGAGCTGTCGCGGATGTCGTGGCCAGGTTCCGCCCTGTCCTGTCTTCTTTATGGAGGTTGGAGCAAGCTGCCGATCAGATCGCATCCCTCGACACGTTCTCCAAGGCTGCCGAACTGGAGCGAGAGCATCTGAAAGGCTACAGTTTGGCCGGCGCACAGGCGCAGCGTACGTGGCTTTTCTTTGGCTCTGTGTCCATATGCCTTTGCTTGGCAGCGATCATTAGGGCGTTCAGGCAGCATCTGCGGACCAACCGGTTAGAAAAAAGGTTGGAGCTTGAAGAGGAATTGAGCGCGATCGAAGCTCGCTTCAACGATAGTATAGCAAAGAATGCCTCGGCGCGCTGTTCCACCGAAGCAGCCCTTAGACTCATTCAACGCGTTTTCGATGCGGACCAATGCGCGCTTACTCTGGTGGATCCGAGTCTCATCAGGCATACCGAGTACTTTGTGGCGAACACCTGCATGCGCGTCTGGAACGTCGCGCTTATTGATGAACTCGTTTCACTTGTCCGCGCCGGACGGCCATTGTTTCGCGTCATCCCGGCGGCGGAAATGGTTCGGACCGCCAGAGGCTCTTCCGGTGTTTGTCAAATTGTTGGTTGCAGCGCCTCCGGTCAGCAGGTTGCCGTTTGCATCCTCGTCTTTGAAGGAGATCGCTCACTCCCTTCAGCCGACGACCTCCGGGTTCTTGCCAGTGCTATTGCGCGTCTAAGCAACCATCTTGAAATGCAGCGTATAAATGCGGAACGCGACCTTCTGGTGAATCGATGGGAGCATGTGGAAAGGCTGAGGACTGTCGGCACAATCGCAAGCGGCGCTACACATGAATTCAATAATATTTTAGGATCAATAATTGGATTTTCAGAGATCGCACTAGGTCTTGTGCGTCGGCCCTCGAGAATTCAAAACTCCATCAACCAAATCCTCTTAGCTGGACACCGAGCCAAGCTGATCGTTGACCAGATTTTGGCACTCAGCCAAAAACGCAAGCGCGTGGCAGTGCCTTTCAATATCTCCGAAATTGTAATGGACCTTGCGCCACTGCTGCGCATTACAGTTCGTGCAGATGTTCAGTTGCATTTCAAAATCAACGAGTGGCAAACGGTTGTCGAGGGCAGCCCAACCGAGATACAGCAGATCCTTATGAATCTGTGCAAGAACGCATCGGAGGCTGTCTTGAACGACGGCCGTGTCGAGGTTGGCGTTTCACGGACCCGCATCTGCGAAACAAAGCGGTTGGCTCAGGGCACCTTGAGACCTGGAGATTACGTTGTGCTCTCCATCAGCGACGATGGCCCAGGAATCGCAGGTTCGGTACTTCCGCATGTCTTTGAGCCTTTTTTTACCACACGCTCTCGCGTCGGCGGGACCGGGCTGGGTCTTGCTGCAGTGGACAGGCAGGTGTGCGCGCTCGCAGGATGCCTAGACGTCAGCTCGGTTGTTGGCCGAGGTACGCGCTTTGATATTTACTTGCCAGCCTCCGAGGAGGAGCCAGTCAGCGCTGACGTCACTTTCGGCCCATACAACGGATCACCGGCCAACGGCGGAATCATTGCAGTCGTGGAGCCCGATCCAGCAGAGTTGGAGATTCACAAGGACAATATCGCCGCGCTGGGTTATGAGCCGATCGGCTTCGCGACCTTCGAAAGTCTTTGCGGCTGGATCGAGAGCGGGAAGGCAGCTGACCTGCTGATTTTGGCGAAGACGCCTTTCCTCGAGCGAGGACGGGCCGAGTCCGTATGCCCCACCATCATGGCGGTGCCTTTCATGGTCATCGGTGACATCGACCCCATGCCGGTCACATCTGACAATCAGGCCTTCGTCCTTCGGCTAGCGAGACCGGTCTCGTCCAGGACAATAGAGCATGCGATTCGTATAATGATGATGGCGTGATGCCGCCGACGCGCTCATTCTATGCAAGTAATGTGAGAAGGCCTGGCAAAAGACATCGAAGCAGAACAAAACGACGCGTCGCGTCACAATGGACTTATCGATGCAGAGACGTTGTTCTAGCCTTAGTGCTTGTTAAGGAGGTCGGTTACTGTCTCTCCCCGTCGCCGGGCATCGGCGGCAAGCCATACCTCTCCCACCTCGTACAGGTCACCTTGGGTGTGGAACGGCACAATGACGTCAACGGCAGCCGACAGCATGTCAAGAAGCGTTCGATCTTCCACAGCGGCTCCTTGCGGGCTGCTCTTGACGAGGGAAAAGAGCTTTTTGAAGCCCTGGACCGGATCAGCCCCATGGATCGTTGATATTGATCCCGCATGGCCGGAGACGACTTCGCTAAGGTAGGCCCATGCAGCATCATCGCGCATCTCGCCGAGCAATATTCGATCAGGGCGCATGCGCAAGCTCGCTTGCAGCAGTTGCTCGGCTGTCACCGCACCTACGCCGGCTCGGTCCTTTGGATAGAGTAACCGGACATGGTTCTCGTGCGGGATTACAAGCTCCAGCGTGTCCTCGATACTTATCAGTCTCTCTTGCGGGGGTATAGCGTTGATCAAAGTCTTGCTCATTGTCGTTTTGCCGCTTCCAGTAGGTCCGCAAAGCAGCATCGTGAGCCGTCCCGAAACACACGCTTGCAAAAACTTCTCCAAGTCACCATCGTCGTATTGCTGAAGAATAGTTTCGTCCTGCCGCTCTTGGCGCTGTTTTCGTGACCGCCATTGATTCCAACGTGAGTATTCGTAGCGAGAAGAAACTTCCTTCAGTTCGGTCACACGACTTGAAGGACGCCGTATCGTCAGGCTTACTGTTCCTGAGGGAACGGCGGGCGGCAAACAGATCTGCAGCCGCTCTCCGTTCGGCAGCTCAGTCGCACAGAGGGGGCTTTGCGGTCCGACATCTTGCTTGCGCAGCGCTCCAGCGAGAATCGCGATGTCCTCCAGATCGTTATAACCTAGCGGTAGCGGATGTTTCGTGAAGACGCCGGCTTGTCGCACAAACGCTTCCCCAGGCCGGTTGATAGCGACCTCTTCGGTCCTCGGCTCCTCAAGCCATTTCAGAACGGGGTCGAGAAGCAAACGCAATTGAGGGTCAGCCTCCGATCGCATTGTTGTCTCTCCGGCGTTGGCGATGTTGGGGGGCTGGCGCCACGACAGTTGCCGTGAGACCGTATACATCCGAGAAATCGAGGTCGCGAGCCACAAAGATGGATACAGCATCTCCCTGGTTTTTCTTCAGGGTTGGCGGAATGTTGACCGTCGCTCTCAGTGTCGTCTCGACGGCTTGTCCGCCATTGCTCTGGAAGCTGTTGATGCCGCTTCCTCCGCCAGAGCTCGCCGCGTATTGACCGGCCGCCTGGAACGCGCCTTGAAGGACGCTCATCAGCATTGCTCCGCCAAAGCGTTCCCGGAAGTGATTATCCACCGTGCCAGGCACTCCGGAGCGGCCGAGCTCGTCAGCGCCCGGCGATGCTATCGAAACGAGGGCATGGTCAGGTGTTTCGATGCGCGTCCACAGCACGAAGACACGCGCATCCCCCTGTTCGAGACCGTGCTGGATCTCGCCAATCACGGTCGTCCCACGATCCAAGAGCACGACATTGTTGGTGGCTCCGCGGACGTCTTTAGGTAAGACGCACTTCACATAGCCGGGTAAATTTGTGTCGACCGCCGTTTGCAAAAGGCAAGGAATGATCGTTCCCTGAGTAATCACGAGATCAGGGTGCGGCAAAAGTGTGGCCCGGCTCGGCTCCTGTATATCTGGCTTCAATCGGCCTGACAGATCGCCACCGTTCGAGATCTCATCCGCGGTCGCGGGAGCATCCTTGTGGTCGTCTTCGCTCCGCTTAGCCACGTCGGGCTTTTGACTGCCGCTGCTGTAGGCGAAAATTGGTGATTCCTCGGGCGGCGGTTCAGCTGCCGCGGGTTGCGGCGTGGATGGCGCAGGATCTGCCGCCTGCGCCGCCTTCGCAGGTGCTGGAGGTTCGGGAGCAAGCTCAATAGGCACGGGGCGGAACGGCTCGGCGTTCGGGGAAATTGGCGGGTTTGGCTGAGAGGGTTCGTCTTGTGTGCTGGGACGACTTCCGAGCCAGATGAGCGACAGAGATGAGATGAGAACAAGACCGGCGACGGCCAATTTCTGTGGTCCCGAAACATGCCGGCGGGCCGGCTCCGAGACCAACGATGCGGATGCATTTACATCGTGTCCCGACTGTGGGCCGGTTTCATTCATCGGCCCGAGCCTTTCAAAACGCGCCACACGTCGGGTCTCACTGTACCGGTGCCCGGCGCTCGTCCAACAGGATCATATGCCCTGTTGAAAATCGACAATACCGTATTGCCATCTCTCAGACGCCATTCCCGGGCGACTGCGGCTACTTCAACAAAGTCGCCTTTGACTGTGAAGTTGGCAGCGGCTTCCTTGCCGTCGGGATTGATAATGTAGAGGGAGGGTATACGGGAATTGCTTGCGAAGCCAAATACGGTGGTAAAGCCATTGTCGAAAACCTGCAGCGGCGCCAGCGATCGATCGCCCTTTGCGACGTAGTGAAAATTGCTTTCGTCGGAACTGGCAGTTGTACCGGGCCAATTCAACAAATCCTGAACCCTCTGTTCCTGCTGCACCTTTGCCCGGGCCTGACCAAGAATCGAGCGCTTTTCTGCTGCCTGTCTCAAAGCAGCGGCCTCATCACCGGGATAGGTGAACTGCACACTGTAGTATAAGTCAGGTTGCTGCTCATCTAATTTTGGCATCGCTCTCGTTGAAATGCTGAAGACATATCTGCGGGTGCCGGACTCACTGTCGGCCAGAACGACGACCGGCTGCGGCGGCAGGATCCGGCTGGCCTTGAAGAACAGGTAGTTGGCGCGTGGGAGCGCAGCCAGGTCTTTGCTATTGGAAACGGCCACGGCTGCAACGGTCTCGTTGGCCGCGAATGTGACGACCAGCGTTGCCCCCACCGCGGTCGACAGGCGCACCACTTCGTCGGGACGGTAAGCCAAGTAGCGCATCCGCGCATCATGCTTGCCGGCAAGCGGGGTGTCTTCCGCGGAAGCCTCCAGCGTTAAGAGTAGTGAACAGGCCAGTGCGAGAAACGCTCTTTTTGTCATGGCTGCACGTCACCCAGGTTCGACACGCTATCTTCCGAGGTTTGATAGGAAGTGACGAGTAGACCTCCCGGATTGGTGAGCCTTGATTGGGCAGGCAGATCTGTCAGGCGCTCGTAGCGGATGGTTGCTGTCCAGGTGGTCACCAACGGCATCTGCCCATCGATGGAAAGGGTGCGTTTGTATCGGATCTGTTGAACGTCCGGACTGATGTCGTTTGAGGAAATATGCCCGACTTCGAGCTTGCCGAGCTTGCCGACTGTGACTTGCGGCGAGGTGGGATTCGGATAATTGAAGAACTCTTGATATTGCTGCCGCACAGCCGGTGCGCTGAAACTGGATACGAGGTCATAGCCGTATTGGGCGGAATCGGCTGTGTAGCTCTCGCGCAGGCGTACATATTCCCACAGCGAAGCATTTATGACGGCTCGCTCTTGGGTTGCCGGCAGTCGAGAGACTGACACTTCGCTGTCAACTGTTCCATCCGGGCGTACCCAGAGGAACACAGGTACGAGCTTGGCCAACGGGACCATGGCAGCGATGGTAAATGCCTGCGCAACATTTCCTAGGACCGCCGCTGCCGCAAAGGCTATGAGGGCCTTTGACAGGCGCCGCGCAGACTTCGCTCGTGAAGTTTGAAACGCTTCCACCTTCTTATAGTGGGCGGCTAGCGTTTCTCTCTCCACCAGAAGGGCATGTTCAGGAAATTTCACTTGGGCTCTTTCGCACATTCGACTTCAAGATCTTCAGGGGAGGTTTCCCATTGTCCCACGTTCAGTTGGAATGGCGAACCCGTGCAGGTGGCAAGCTTATCGGTTGTCTTGCAGGCCGCCAAAGCCAGTATTGACAAAAGTAGATAGTATTTCATGTTGAGGTACCGCGCTTGTCGATTGATTAACCACCTGCCGTTTTGGCAATGCGGCGATTGAGGCTGCTAAGAGATTGGTTCGCACCTGCCCAAGAACCGCCGGCTATGCTGCTGGCGATCGTCGGAAGCGCGACGATCAGGGCGTCACCAGCTAGGAAAAGCATATCGAGCTCGTAAAGCCCGATGATCTTGGCTGCTGTCGTACCCTTGTATTTGATCACCGCAAGCATGACTCCCAGCGCGACTGATTCGGCCGCGATAACTATCGTTGCAACGATGTTGAGGAGGACAAGCAGCAGCCCGTATGAGAGCAGTTGGCCGATCCATCTGGTAGCCATGTCTCGAGTGTGATCAAAAAGATAGCCTACAAGAACGAGGGGGCCGATCGCCAGGAGCACCTTCGTCAGAATTCCAACGGCATCATAGATCTCGAACGCTGTCCAGAGCGAGCCGTACAAAATCCATTGCGCTCCCTGGAAGGCAAGTATGTCCTGCTGATTCATTGGCCCAATTTCGGAAGCAATCCGCTGAAAGGCACTCTGACTTGCAGCGAACATTACGTCGAGCTTCTGGGGGATACCGATGAAGGGCAAGGTGCTTCCGCTGATCTGGTGGGCAAGCTTTGGAATCGTGTCGTCGAAGACCGATTCAATGTACAGCTGATAGTTGGCCTGCCCTAAGATGAGGGCGACGACAATCGATACCGTGACTACGCGCGAGATACCTCCGCGCGCGTCGACTTGACCGCGCATGACCAGAAAGCCTTGGATTATGATCCAGAGCGTGACGCACGCAACCAGAGGCGCACTGACCGCCTCTTGGACGTTTCCAATCACTTTGTGCAGCCCCACCGTAAAGGCCCCATGAAAGATCGCGTGTATGGCCGTGAATGGCGCAGGAATTCTGAAAACCATTGCGTGAACCTTATTTGCCCCTGATCAGCGCAGATGAGCCGGATGAACTAAGCGTCGCTACTCAAACATTCTGGCGGTGTCCTGGCGTTCGCGACGCTGCATCGCGGCCTCCTCTGCGGCGTGAAGGCTCGCTTGTGCAGTGGCCATCGTCAGCAGACTCGTGGCCTGGACATTTTGGATAATCGCATCATGAATCTGCTTGAGGACCAGACCGTTGGTGACGGTGGCCTGCACAATATTTCCCGAGCGGGAAAGCTGACCAAGCGTGTTGTCGTTGGCCTTAAGGCGCTTGTCCATTACGCCCAGAGTGTCGGCCGCAAGAGCTGCGGCATTGATGGCACCAGCGATTTGTCCCTGTAACAGTTTCGCTTCTGAATCCGTGCCGTCGACTTTCCGGTTTGGGTTGTCCGCAATTGCACGCGCTTTAATCGAAGTTGGCGCCTGACCCTCAAACATCTGCCTCTCAAGCTGATTGCCCGACGGGTAGTGATTTCCTTGGTTCAGTGAACTTAGCAGCCCCGTGACACCGAATGACGACCTTAGTATCTCCACCATTTCCATCGTCGTAGCGACCGTCTGGGCTGACTTTATCAGGATCTGCGCAGTGGAAACCGCTGTTAAGCCCGCTTGTGTTACTACCGCCGGGTCGATGACGACAAATTGCGCCCGGGCCTGTCCGCTAAGCAGAAAGGAAGCGGCAAGCGTCGTTGCTGCAAGCGTGGGAAATCTCATGAATATTCCTCCGTCAGTCTTGAATTTCGTGGTAACGAGTCATGAACTTGTCGAGCCACCCGCTTGGGGCATCTCCGTGCTGGTCACGAAGCTGGTCGACAAAGCGCACGGTGTTGGCCCGCCCCGAGAGTACGGCTACATACTCGCGCATCTGGCCAAGATCGAATTCGCAAACAACACTCCCGCTCTCGCGCTTGAGCAAAAACTTGCGGCTGCCAATTGCCATTCCCTGGCGGATTGCCTCGAACTCCTGCGTGGTGCACTTCAAGCCATCGACATACGCGGCCCGGTCGGCCGTCGGTGATGGGTAGAAGATCTTGGTCATGCATTGTGCAACGAGACTGGCTCCAAGGGGCGATTCAAGCACGTGTTCAGGCTGCTGCGTTGCGAGTATCAACATGCCGTTGTTCTTGCGGACGGTGAGCAGGAACTTGTCGATAACAGCCGAGAACTGCGGGTTGAGCAGATAGAAGCGAAATTCGTCGCAGCTCATGACGAACCGACGGCCATCGACAACAGCGCCCACGCGGTGCAGAAGATATGCGGCGGCCGGCGCACAGACCTCCTCAAATTCCAGGAGCTGCGTCATGTCGAAGCCGGTAATGGAGGCATCCAGCCTGACTTCGTCCTCATCGCCGTCAAAGGCCCATCCAAGCGCATTCCCTCTACACCACCGCTGCAGCCGTGCTCCCGCGCCCTCCGAGGGGCTGTGCAGCAGGAATTCGCGCAGGCCCGCAAGTGAGCGCATGGCGGGTTCGAACGAAAGTTGACGAAGAATGCCACGTTCCAGTCGACGGCTTTCCTCCGGCGAGATCGGACCACGGCCGTCACTCTCGATGAGGGCCATCAGCCATTCGCGCAGAAAATCCAACGAGGCGGAGGTGTTGTCCAGTCCGCGCAGAGGGGCCAAGCCGCTCGGAGCGCCTCTGCGCAACGCAAGGTATGTCCCTCCCGTGGCTCGCACCAGCAGTTCACCACCCCGGTCTTTATCGAAAAAGACGATGGCACCATTGCGATCGACCACGCTTTGCTCAAGCATCGCGAGGATAAAGGTCATCAGCGTCGTCTTGCCTTTGCCGACGGGTCCGAATATCGCCGTCATGCCGACGTCATTCTCATGGGGGATGTAGTCGAAAGACGTTCCACCGTTTGTGCGAAAGCGCGCAACAGCTTTGCCCCAGTGGCCGGAGCTGGAACCGCTGGGGAAGTTCTCAAATGAGACAAGCCCGGCAAAATTGTACGAGGTGATCGCCCCGGGGCGCGTGCGCCACCTGTTGTTCCCCGGGAGTTGGGACCAGTACGCGGCCTCCATGCCGATACCCTCTTGGACGATAACGGCGCCTGTGTCGGCCAGCCTTGCGCGCGCATTTGCTGCGCGATCGGCAAGGCTATTGAGGCTGTCGCCATAGACGCACAGGCTCAGATGATGCGAACCCATGACGAACTCGTTGCTTGCCAGTGCGTCCTCTGCCTCGGCAAGTTCATTGATCTGGGTGAGAGCCTTGTCGCCGGCGCTCGTCATCTGGCTGGATTTAAGGCTAAGCTTCGCATGAGCTTGTGGCCGAGTGAGGAAGGAAAAGCTCTGGCTCAGGACAAGCGGGAAGTTGGCGGACAGTAAGGGATTTAGCATGCCTGGCCGCGTCGTCGCCGGATATTCACGGAACGAAAACAATGATCCCACGGAGCTATCCCCGGGTCTTCGAATCTCAAGCGCCCGCTTCCCGCAGATGACCCTATCAGTGTAGATCGAGGCGCCAAGCGAGCCGGTAACCATCGGAACCGGAAGAAACCGGCAAGTCATTATCAGCCGAAGCGCCTCACCAATTTCCGTGAAGAGCACGTTGCCTTTCTCGCGAATACCCAACCGGCGCAGACCGTAACCGCCGAGTGAGCCAGCAATGATCTGCCAGAGGTCCTCCAGGCTTCGCATTTGTGTGGCCAGATCGTTGTCATTCCGTCTGGGGGATTTGGCAATGCGCCAGCCGATCTTACCGATTGCGGCGCGGGGGGACACGACGATAGTGAGGAAGTGATCGTTGCGGAAGAGCTTGCCCGACAGCACATGGCGCTCATAGGCCTCGCTCAGACTGCCAGCAAATGCACTTTGAAACTGGCGCGATGCCGGCTCCGGCACATCGTTGTTTCGCACAAGATGAGCGTATAGCGTGACATTGTCATCCGCGATGTTGCGCAAGAGAGTGTTGAACGCGCGGCAGCGCGAATTGCGCATCTCTGCGTCTTCCAAATCAAAGGGCAGGCCGTTCACGTGTGCCATGGCCATGATCGATCCGTCTTCCAGCAGGACAACCTGATCGCTGAGATGACCGACATACGGAAGATAGATCTCGCCAGATCTCTCGGTCCGGCCACTGGCGCCAAACATTACACCATTCCTCTTCCGCGTTTCGGCACTCTGATCGGATTGACGCTGACGCTCGCGCCACCCCAGACCGGCCCGTCCACGCTTCTGCCGGCCGTCTGCAAATAGAGGAGCGCGACGCTTGCGGCGTTATAGTCACGCTCAACCACCAGCCGTGCCCCGAACCAGAGTGGCACGAGCACGATTTCATAAAGTGGGTTTTGAAGGACAATGATGACGAGACCAGCCAACATCATCAGCAATCCGGCCAGCGTCAGCGGCACCCCCAGAAACAGTGCGGGACGTGTCGCCGCCACATAGAGGGTGCTCACTTCCAACCGGTCGCTCATCAGCCACCGCCTATGAGCGCCTTGCCCAGGAAGCTTGCGCCGAACATGATGACGATCCCTCCAACGACACCCGCAACCAAGCCAAGTGAAGCACGACCGAACATCCAAGAGATGCCGATGGCCACGAGTCCGAGCACGGCCAGTGATTGTCCGAAGGGGCCAAGTATGAAGGTGCAGATATTCTGGACCATCTTGGCGGGATCCGTCCCTCCGGTCACCTGAGCCGAGGCTGGCCCGATGGAGAAGACCGTCCACGCGGCGCCTGCAGCAGCCGCCGGTACATATTCAGCCGTCGTGCGCAGCATGGAAAAAGGCGAAGGAACACGCGTTTTAAGCGCACGAAGTATTTTGAATGGCTTCATCATTGTATCTCCATGGTTCAATCGAATACGAGTTTGTTCGGGTTCGAGGGTTCCCGCTCTTCCGCAGCCTGGCTGCCTGTCGGACCGGAGGGATCGGCCCCGGAGCGGTTTGACTCATACGAGCCCCAGATGTCCCAAGAATTTTGTTTGGGCTGCTTTCCATTGGCCTGTTGGCTCTGTTGGAGCAGAGCCGGCACGGCTTTCCGACCGGATGCCTCAAGGTGTGGCGCATCTGGAGCGGTCGGCTCCAGCGTTCGCTCGAGATGACTCGCGATGTCCTTTGCGGCCGACTCGACCTTGCGTACATAACCGTTGGTGAAGCCACGCGTGACGTCGCCCGTGTTGTAGGCCGAGATGGCACGGCGAAGCGCCAGTTGCTGCGCCGGAGCAGTCGTGCCGCCGGCATACCGGCTTTCAAGCAAGTGGGCGGCGGCCGATAGCGAGGCGCAGGGCTCGAAAGCCTTTTCCGGCGTGAGATTGAGGAAGGAAAAGTTCTTGCTGTTTATCTGCATCAATCCGACATCGACAGAATGTTGTGCTTCGAGGCGGTTCTTGATGCCCCGCGTCGCTTCCAGGCGGTCTATCCAGCGAAGCTGCTCACCTGTGGTGTTGTCATGAGCCACCAGCGTTTCAAAGCCACTTTCAATTTTGGCAATCGCGGCGAGCGTGGACGGCGCAACCCAGGGAGCGCATTTGCGCGACAGGCCGTGGAATTCACGGGGCGAAAGTGGCGCGGGCTCGGCTGGGAATGACATGGATGTCAACAGGGCGATGGCCAGCGGCCAAGCTGCAATAAACATTCCTATCCCCTACCTTTCGAAGCGTCCGGACCGGTTCTGGCCCTGTCCGGCACGCGCTTATCGGGCAGGTTTGTTACTGCGTGATGTTCAAGTTCAGCTTTTTCGGTTTCAACTGAAGCAAAGAGCTTGTTCGTGTCCGGGTGCATGGGCACCTTGCGCATGCGCGGGTTGCGCGGGCGCGATCAGCCGGCACATCTCGACCATCGCGGTGGATCATTCCAGCGCGGGATTGCCCGTCCCGGCTGTCCGTTGCTCTTGCAGCGTCAACCGCGACTTGGCATGGGCGGTGATGGAATCTTGTGTCAGCGCCTGGCCGAAGGACAAAATGGGGAGCTTGGCGGGTTCATCTCAGGCTGCGGAAGCTTGGGTCGATCGAACGCGAGAACCGACTAGGGCGCCGAGCTGCCCAATGTTGCGACATGCTGCCGTTGTTGCAAGAGACAGCCATGCGCCCTGCATACTCAGGCATTGGTTGAAACCGCGAGTTCGTCCGCGAAGCTCGTCGGAGGCGCAAATACGCGGGACGAGGGTCAACTGGGAAGACGTGGCGGCGCAGCCGGCCTGGTGCGAGACCTGGTTCAGCTGTTCGGCCGCGCCGCGAACTGGTGGGTCACGCACAGTCCCATCGGCAGAAACCGCAGGCGGATTGACGCAGTCCGACAGCGCTCTCGACAAGTACAGTGACAGGCTCAAAAGGAAAGGTATTGCATTCAACCGAGAAATGTTAGCTCGCAAGGTAACCGCAACCGGACCTGCCGATCGCTCGGACCAGGATTGGCGCCGCCGGCCACCTCCCAATGACCTGCCTTGGGCAGGAGACATACCGTTGGCACAAGGTCACTATAGCGAATCACGGCCGTTCTTCGGCCAACCGCCTCTGCGATCAGTCAAACGCCGCGCTGCTCCACCGCGTCCGAGCCGCACGCACGAGCGGGAGGATTTCGAGGTGATCCAGGTCCGCAAGCGCCAGAAACGCGAAGAAGATGCAAGGACATGGCAAGCGACCGAGCGTCCGTGCCGTCGTAATCAAGTGGTGTTGGCAGGCCTGCACCAACGGCGGAGCTCGCGAATAAGCGAAGGACCACACGGCAGGGTCACACCGGCGCTTGCAGATGTGTGGTGGCCACCGGCTGCCTGGATGCGGTCAATTCGCTGTGGATGAAAAGACCAGGCCGAGCAACGGCCTCACATTGGCCGCACGCACCCGCGAGTGGTAGCAAGGGGCAGCTGTTCTGCGTCGGTGCCCCAAGGGTTGCTCGGCAACAGCTTTAGACAAGGGGATTCAAGATTGAAGGTGAGCCGTTGAAACATGTTCTTGTCATTGACGATGATGCCGCAATGCGACGCCTCATCTCCCAGTATCTCATGATGCATGCCTTGAAGGTGACCGCAGTCAACGATAGCAAGCAGTTTAACTACGTTCTATCGCATGAGCCAGTCGATCTCGTGGTTGTTGACCTCAACCTAGGCCGGGAGGATGGGCTTGCCATCGTCCGCAACCTGGCGACAAAATCGGATTTACCCATCATAGTGATCAGCGGCGACCGGCTTGATGAGGCGGAAAAAGTCGTTGCGCTGGAGCTCGGCGCAACCGATTTCATCCCCAAGCCTTTCGGGCTGCGCGAGTTCTTGGCCCGCATTCGAGTAGGGCTACGCCAGCGCATTTCCAGTCCGCGAACGAAAGATCATCGCTCATTTCGGTTCGGAGCCTGGAAGCTCAGCGTCAAGCAGCGGCGACTGATCTGTGCGGAGCGTGGCGAAGTCAAGCTTACCGCATGTGAGTTCAACCTGCTGATCGCGTTCCTGGAGAACCCCCGCAATGTCCTATCCAGAGAACGGCTTTTGCTCGCGAGCCGTGTGCGTGGAGAAGAGGTCTACGATCGAAGTATCGATGTCCTAATCTTGCGCTTGCGCCGAAAGCTGGAGGCTGATGCGGCCAATCCAAGGCTAGTCAAGACATGCCGTGGTGCAGGGTATTTCTTCAACGCTGACGTAGACGTTAGCTACGGAGGCACCTTGGCCGCGTGACAGGAGCTATTCTGGAGATTGGCTGACGAGGCTGATGAAGCGTGGCGGTGTTTTCTGGCGGCCTTTAGCTCGGCGCCTGGATGTCGGACCCAAGGCAGCATCTCGTCGATCTGGCTGGGATGGCTGTTGACGATCCTGGTGGTGAGGACGTCGGCGAGATAACCGAGTGACTCGACACCATTGAGCCTGCAGCTTTCGATCAGCGACGCAATGACTGCCCAGTGTTCGGCACCGCGGTTCGAGCCGGCGAAGAGCGCGTTCTTGCGGACGGATTGAGCGCTCGACGGTGTTGTTGTCGATCTCGGTGCGACCGTCGTCAACGAAGCGCGAGAGGCCTTCGCAGCGTGAGAGCGTGTAGCGGATTGCCTCGGCAACCTTGGTCTTCTGACCGATCAGGCCGAGCTTTCACGCAGCCAAGGTTCAAGATGGCGACAATAGCGCGGCTATTTTCCCGACGCGTCGCACGGCCTTCATCGGCCGATCGGCCGCGGATATCGTCCTCGATCTTATTGAGGTGGGCGATCGTCTCAGCGCCTCGCTGGCGATCGGCGAGTTCCAGGCCTACATCGCCTTCCAACAGTGCCAGTCTGATCAATTTCGGCGAGAGCTACCGGTCCGGAGATCGCATCAGCCTCTCCGTCGCCAAAAGAGCTGTTCTGCTTAGCCGTCGAGCTCAACGCCCAGCGTCGGAGCGCTCTCTGCTTCTGAAGGAAGCCATGAGGTCCGCTCGGGCTTGATCGGAGGCTTGGCCGATGGACGTTGTGTTTGCCTCGCTCGGCTGCCGCCCGATGGCGAGGCTTTGCGAATTGTCAGTCCTTTGCCTTTTCGCTGGTCTCAACGGCGCTGTGTAACGTTCAGTGTTGATGATGACGCCCTCGCTGTTCACGCGGTTGCTCCTGTGCAGTGTACTCGTCAGCTTGTCCTCGGCCTCGCGCGTCTGGCCCAAGTGCCGTTCCAACGGCGCTGGCGCGACCTGTCTGGCTTGCTGCTCTTGCAAGGCGGCGTGTTGCACCTGCGACCCGGCTGCTGCCAAAGCTTCGGCAGGGCTTGCGGCAAGCTCGTGCGGCAAGCGCCCCTCTCTCAGTCGGTTTTGCAGCGCCTGCCGATCGGCGACGAGGTAGTTGAGGTGCAGCGGCAGCTGCTGGTCTGGCCGCTCTTCGTTCGCCAATCGACGAACCAGCTCGCGCGTGCCGTCCACCACGAAGACGCCGCAGTCAACAGCGTTTTTCTGCTGCGCCATGTCGGGTGTTACCAGGGTCGCGTCCAGTCTTGTAGCGAGCTTTCGTGCAGGCGCGTCGTTGTATCGCTGTTCATTTTGCTGGATGGAGTCGTAGTGATAGGCGACCGCTCTTTCCGGATCGCGGCGATCTACGAGGAGCAGCGACCAATGGGTGCCGCGGTCAATACCCACCCCATCGTTCACTGGCACGAACAGGAAGTCGGATGGGCCGGCGTTTCGATCATAAATCGACTGCAATGTGCCTCGCGCGTCTTGCTGCTCCATGTGGCGCAGCAGATGGGAGACCGACGGATCGACCAGCCGCGTCCGGGCGGCGAGCGCTGGATCGGCCTGCTGCAGTTGCTGCTCGAGGAATTCGTAATCCCTCTGGATATGTTCGTCGCCCAGCAGTTCGGTGGCCCCGAGCACCGCCCCCCGGGGGAGATTGGACGAGCCTGACGGAAGGGCTTCGATGTGTGCATCGGAGGAGGTGGTCAGATCGACCAACGGAACACCGAGATGGGTGTCTGAGAGCCTGGCGGTCGCTGGCAAGGCGGGTCCCGGAGCCCTTGCCGGTACTGCTGCCGCTCCAGCTTCCCTTATCGCTCCGCGATGGAGGAGCCAAACGTCATTACCCTCCTCTGGCCTCCGGGCGGTGTAGCCGTGGCCTTTAATCTCGTAGTTCCATTCCGGCTTGTCCGCGTCCGGCAAGAGGCCATAATGGTACAAGGAAGAGAGCATCGCCTCTGGGACGAGTTGAGTCCCATGGGAGAAGCCTTTGGGCACGGCGAATGAGACGTTTATGGAGTTCTCGATGGCAGCGGGGGGTGCCTCAGACCTTGCAAAGGGCGCGGCCTCCGCATGCAGGCTTCCAATGTGTTCGGACCCTGGGCCTTGAACGGGTACCCCTGCCAATGGCAATCCACCCAACTGCTGCATGGGGGGCTGCATCGGCACGCGGCCGCCTTCGCTCGGCGGCTGCTGAATGGCGATGCTTTGCGGATTATCAGTCCCCTGCCTCTCCGCCGGCCGCAACGGCGCCGTCGAATGTTCATTGTTGATGATGAACCGCTCGGGTGGCAGGAGGTTGCCCTGGTCAAGCGCATCCGGCCAGGGCCGGTGTTGGCTGACAGCTAACGCTGGCGGGGCGGCGGCCTCAACTCCGGCGTGCCCAGAGCCGGCCGCTGCCAAAGCGTCCGCCACGATCCTGTCTGACGCAGGCTTCGCATCGCGAACCCGTTCAAGCGCCAAGCGGAGATAATCGTTGCCTGGAAACAACACCTCGGCGAATTCGATCCGCGAATCATGATCCAGCCCAGAGATCGTCCGGCCCCGCCTGTCAAGCGCCTCAGAAAATCTGCGAAGACTATGACCATAGACAACACGGGTGCTTGGGGCCAAGCTGCTGTCACTGGTCACTTGTTCCAAGACATGCGCATCTGCCTTTGAAGGCACCGTCACTGGCCACCGGCCAGTCGCTGAATAGCCCGGCTCATGATACGCACGCAGGACGTTCAACGCCGGCCTTATATCCCTTATGTCAGTGTCTTTCGGAAAGAAGGTATTGAGGTGATCGACCAGGGATTGGTGATTTTTTAGATCAGTCGCTTGGCCACGAGCACCGAGATCATTCGCCAATCGGCGAAGCGCATTCGAGTATATTCGCAGCGTCGGCGCGCTATGGTGTTGCTGAGCCTCAGCATGGGCGATCGCCTTATCAATCACGTCCCGGTGTTCGTCGGACAAGTGGGGATAGCGGTTAGCCGGGGCACCAACAGTCGCTGAATAGCCCGGCTCATGATAGGCACGCAGGACGTTCAACGCCCTCTTCATATCATCGTTTTTCGGAAAGAAAGCATCGAGGTGATCGACCAGGGATTGGTGATTTTTTAGATCAGTCGCTTGGCCACGAGCGCCGAGATCATTTGCCAATCGGCGAAGTGCATACCTGTATTTTAGGACCGTGCTCTCGCTATATTTTTGCTGAGCCGCAGCGTGGGCGATCGCCTTATCGATAAGGTCGCGGTGTTCGTCGGACAAATGGCGATAGCCGGTGGCACGGGCGCCACTCGCGACAGGTTCGGCTCGGCGCGGCTCGGCCACGTGCTGCTCAAAACCCGCTTGCCGCGCTTGGCCAGCATCCGGCAAGGGGCCAGGGCGGTCCAAGAAAGAGAGCATCGCGTCTGGGACGCGTTGAGTCCCATGGGAGAAGCCTTTGGGGACGGCGAATGAGACGTTTATGGAGTTCTCGATGGCAGCGGGGGGTGCCTCAGCCCTTGCGGAGGGCGCGGCCTCCGCATGCAGCCTTCCGATGTGTTCGGACCCTGTCCCTTGAACCGGTACCCCTTCCAATGGCAATTCACCCAACTGCTGCGTGGGGGGCTGCATCGGCACGCGGCCGCCTGAATTGCCGATTTCGCTCAGCGGCTGCTGAATGGCGACGGCTTGCGGCCTATCCACGGCCCTCTGCCTCTTCGCTGGCCGGAACAGCGCTGTGGAATGTTCGTTGTTGATGATGTCGCCCTGGGGTGGCAGATGGTTGCCCTGGTCAAGCGCATCCGGCGAGGGCCGGATCTGCTGTTGGCTGGCAGCCAAGACTGGCGGAGCGGCGGCCTGAACTCCGGCGTGCCCAGATGTTGCGAAAGCGTCCGACACGCTTCTGTTGGGGTCCTCCGGTCCAGCACGCATCCCTGGATTGCTGAACAAAGATGAGGCGGCTTGATCACCCTGCCGCTGCTGAAGCACTTCGCGGAACCCCTGTTCCAGTCGCAGAAGCTCGTCTGCGTTGGTTGGCGGCTGGTGAGCTCGATCATCGAACAACGGCCGGAGCGCCTCGGGAACCTCAGCGCTGAAAGAAGGCGAGGCGGCTTGATCACCCTGCCGCTGCTGAAGCACTTCGCGGAACCCCTGTTCCAGTCGCAGAAGCTCCTCTGCATTGGTTGGCGGCTGGTGAGCTCGATCATCGAACAACGGCCGGAGCGCCTCGGGAACCTCAGCGCTGAAAGAAGGCGAGGTGGCTTGATCACCCTGCCGCTGCTCAAGCACTTCGTGGAGCCCCTGGTCCAGTCGCAGAAGCTCCTCTGGATTGGTTGGCGGCTGGTGAGATCGATCATCCAACAGCGGCCGGAGCGCCTCGGGAACCTCCGCGCTGAAAGAAGACGAGGTGCCTTGATCATCCTGCCGCTGCTGAAGCACTTCGCGGAACCCCTGTTCCAGTCGCAGAAGCTCCTCTGGATTGGTTGGCGGCTTGTGAGCTCGATTATCGAACAGCGGCCGCAAGGCCTCGGGAACCTCCGCATTGTGAACCCGCTGCAGCGCCAAGCGGAGTTTCTTGTTGCCTGGAAACAACGCCTCGGCGAGTTCGGTCCGCGAATTGTGATCCAGCCCAGAGATCGTCTGGCCCCGACTCTCAAGCTCCTCAGAAAATCTGCGAAGAAGACGACCATAGACGACACGGGTGCTTAAGGCCAACCCGCTGTCACTGCTTAATTTTTCCAGGATACGCGCATCTGCCTTTGACGGCACCGCCGCTGGCCACCAGCCAGTCGCTGCATTGCCCGGATCATGATACGCACGTAGGACGTTCAACGCCGTTTTAATGTTCTGGTCATTCGGAAAGAAAGTATCGAGGTGATCGACCAGGGATTGGTGATTTTTTAGATCAGTCGCTTGGCCACGAGCGCCGAGATCATTCGCCAATCGGCGAAGCGCATTCGAGTATATTCGCAGCGTGTCCGCGCTCTGGTTTTGCTGAGCCGCAGCGCGGTCGATCGCCTTGTCAATAACGTCCCGGTGTTCGGCGGACAGATGGGGATAGCTGGCAGCAGGGCCGCCAGCAGTCGCTGAATAGCCCGGCTCATGATACGCACGCAGGGCCTTCAACGCGCTCTTCATATCAACGTCTTTCGGAAAGAAAGCACCGACGTGATCGACCAGGGATTTGTGATTTCTTAGATCGATCGCTTGGCCACGAGCGCTGAGATCATTCGCCAACCGGCGAAGTGCAAACGTGTATTTTCGGGCCGTGGTCTCGCTATATTTTTCCTGGGAGTGGGCGATCGCTCTATCAATAAGGTCCCGGTGTTCGCCGGACAGATGGTGATAACGGGAAGCACGGGCGCCACTCGCAACGGGGTCGGCTCGGCGCGGCTCGGCCACGTGCTGCTCAAAGCCCGCTTGCCGCGCTTGGCCAGCATCCGGCAAGGGGCCAGGGCGGTCCAAGAAAGGGAGCATCGCGTCTGGGACGCGTTGAGTCCCATGGGAGAAGTCTTTGGGGACGGCGAACGAAACATTTATGGAGTCCTCGATCGCAGCCGGGGGCGCCTCGGACCTTGCTGAGGGCGCGGCCCCCGCATGCAGCCTTCCGATGTGTTCGGACCCTGTCCCTTGAACCGGTACCCCTTGCAATGGCAATTCACCCAATTGCTGCATGGGGGGCTGCATCGGCATGCGGCCGCCTGAATTGCCAATTTCGCTCAGCGGCTGCTGAATGGCGACGGCTTGCGGCCTATCCACGGCCCTCTGCCTCTCCGCTGGCCGCAACAGCGGTGTGGAATGTTCATTGTTGATGATGCCCCCCTGGGGTGGCAGGTGGTTGCCCTGGTCGAGCGCATCCGGCGAGGGCCGGATCTGCTGTTGGCTGGCAGCCAAGACTGGCGGGGCGGCGGCCTGAACTCCGGCGTGCCCAGATGTTGCGAAAGCCTCCGACACGCTTCTATTGGGGTCCTCCGGTCCAGCACGCATCCCTGGGTTGCTGAGCGAAGACGAGGCGGCTTGATCATCCTGCCGCTGCTGAAGCACTTCGCGGAACCCCTGTTCCACTCGCAGAAGCTCCTCTGCATTGGTTGGCGGCTGGTGAGATCGATCATCGAACAGCGGCCGGAGCGCCTCGGGAACCTCAGCGCTGAAAGAAGGCGAGGCGGCTTGCTCATCCTGCCATTGCTGAAGCACTTCGCGGAGCCCCTGGTCCAGTCGCTGAAGCTCCTCTGGATTGGTTGGCGACTCGTCAGCTTGATCGAACAGCCTCCGGGCCTCGGCAAGGTGCTGCTCAACGCCCACTTGCCTGGCCTGGACCGCTTGATCCTCTTCCAAGCTGGCGTCCTGCACCTGCGGCAAAGCTGTTACACGGGATGGATTACTATTTCGCGGGTCCACACTAGCCTCACATCAAACTGTATCGTCAAAAATCCTGCGCCAATTCACGCAGCGGGTCATCGAGTTGAGATTCTGCCGAGAGCCCCTCGTCCGCTATCGTCAAGGGTACCGGCTCCGGGAGGGCGCCTGTCTGGCTTTCGAAGATGCGTTTAAGGATGCGGTCCTAAAAATATCGCACCTTCCTCAATTGCAATGGTGGCAGGCCTTTGATGAGAACAATCTCGTAGTCTTCATCGAGCAGCCGAACCTGTTCGGGACGCAGCAGCGGTGCACCTTGATGCGAATTCTGAATGTTCCAATCGAACGTTCGCGCCTGGCTGGCAAGGCCGTGAACGGGATTCGAGGAGAAACCGTCACTTACCATGGCCGAGACCTCAACGGCCGGAGCGATCTCTGCTTCTGGAGGCAGCCATTAGATCCTCGCGGGCGTGATCATAGGGGTGACTTAGGGACTGCCCGATTTCACCACCCCGCCGCAGCTGTTGACGGGAGGTTTGCGGGCCTACTGTATCACGGACTGAAGCCGCAATACCTGCTATGTGGTCGTCCAAATTCGCATTCCGTTCCTCTACTGCATGCCGCGGCGGAGGCATGTGCGGCAAGATATCTTGCATGCCGGGAACTGCGTGAGCTTGGGCCTGTTGATTTGCGTCGAACTGGTGATACACCGCCAATTCCGGCGGCGCGACAGGAGGCCGGGGCAGCGAGTCCAGTTGGTTGGCGGCCACCAGAACTGATTCCACTGCGTCTTGGTGCGTGCGCGAGGAAGGATCCATTCCGTAGGCTCCCTGAATCATCAGTGATGCGATTTCCTTTTGTTGGTCTTCAGGAATACGGGACAATGCGTTGCGTACACTATCAGCGAACTCGGGTGAGATCACTTGTACTTCTGCATATTTTTTCCACGATACGGGTGCGTTTTGCTTCCGGCGCAAATCGTTGGCAGTCTGTTCATTTGTGTCCGGATGCACGAACGGAATCAACCCCTCAACACGGTTTTTCAGGAATTCGGCGGTGCTTTTGTCCATCGACCAATGACCTTCCTTGACCGGCACTCCGCTCCATGCGCTGTCTTTCAACCGAACAGCGGGACCGTTGGCCCAGGCATCCATAACCACGGTCGACCTCGGGTCGCGGCTTCCGCGCCGCAGTTCGTTCCAAATGTGACCCGCCTTGACTGAGATCTCATCACCTTTGTCGGTTATCTCTTTCATTGACACGGAAGCACTAGAGGTCATACTCCGCTCGTCGGCCGCCATGTGTGGGGCGTGGACGATAGCGGAAAGGGGAGCGGTCTGATTGCAGCACGCCGCTCCCATGACTACGGCCACTGCAACCTTAATGTTGTCGTCTGCTCCCATCATTGCAACCGACGATCCGATGCTGTTGTGGCCGTGAGAGGGAATGTCGTCCACCTTAACGTTTCCCCGGCCATGCTTGAGCAGCAGGCGAACGTCGTGAACTGTTTGCCCCGCTGTCGCGAGTCTTATCGGGCTGGTGACGTCGTCACCGACGACACACGCTCCCATATGATAGGCGGCCTGCTGGATCTGATGTGGCTCCAGAGGCGCATCTCCGCCCCGCCGCAACCTGTCGGCAGGCGTGCCCACGGAGACCTTCAGCGCTGCCGTGGATTCTCGCGGCGACTCTTCCGTGTCATATGTGGCATGTCGAGTTGATCCGGAGGATTTGGAGATGCAAATTCCCATAGCCGTTCACCTGTAGTGGAGTTTCTGATCGCCGAGGGACGGGATACGCGAGACGGGCGCTTAACCGTCAGTGTCATCTGGATGAGCTTCCATCAAGGGTGCCGGCTCCGGGAGGGCGCCTGTCTGGCTTTCAAAGATGCGTTTAAGGATGCGGTCCGAAAAATATCGCACCTTCCTCAGTTGCAATGGCGGCAGACCTTTGATGAGAACAATCTCGTACTCGTCATTGAGCAGCCGAACCTGTTCGGGACGCAGCAGCGGCGCACCTTGAAACGAATTCTGAATGTTCCGGTCGAACGCTCGCGACTGGCTGTAGGAAATCGATTTGGCTTCAAACGTGTATTCACCGATGGCTTTGGAAATGTAGTTCGGAGTCTCATCATCGGCCGTGGCCATGAACACTTGCAGTCCGGTATTGCTGAGAAAATTCTGCTTACCAGCCTCTCCATAAGCCCCCGTTAGTGCCGAAAGGCTTTGGATGATGAGCATGAAACGCCCCTTGTAGCCCGCGATAGTCGTAATTGCGGTCTCGATCGCCTCCAGCTTCCCCAAGTGCTTGAACTCATCGAGCAGAAAGAGAACCTCGTGCTTTTCGTCCTGGCGGGGCAGCGACCGCTGTAGAATTGAAACGGTTTGCTGAAAAAATAAGCGTATCAAAGGCGCGATCACCTCAAGGTCGTTCGGACCAACGCAAAGATAGATGCACGTTCTGCGACGGCGAAGATCATAGACCGAAAAGTCCGAGCGACTTGTAGCCGCCTTGACAGCCGGATCCGCCCACAAGTTGAGCCCGCCATCGCCGAGCACGGACGTGTAGGAGGTTAGGATTTTTGTATCGTTCCCCGCCATGTCGTCGAAGATGCGTTGTGCCTCTTTGTTCCGGGTCTCCATGGCGAGCTGCGCGAAGAGCTTAAACTTCTCCCCCGGCTGAGCGAACAGATCATAGACGGCGCCGATTGTTGGCGTGCCCCGCTCGATGCAGGCAAGGATCCCCGCGACAAAGATATCTCGCGCGCCGCTGACGAAACCTTCCGCCCCCTCCCCCTTGGCCGTAATCAGGTTCGCGGCCAAGCGGCGGGCTTCGGTGAATTGCTGCTGTGGATGCAGTGCTATGAGATCCAACAGTGGATTGTAGCAGTTTGTGCGCCGCTCTGAATCCAGTGGCGCGAATTTGAACACTTCGTGGCCTGCGGCTTTACGCGCCCTCGATGTGAGCTCAAAGAGCTCCCCCTTGACGTCCAGAGCTATCACAGAGCCTTTAAATGTAAGTAGCGTTGGAATGACTATGCCGACACCCTTGCCAGCGCGGGTCGGCGCAACGATGAGGCTGTGAGGCTGCTCGCCATTGGTCAGGTAATAGCCAGGCCAGAAAGGACCACTCGTCTTCCCGAAGACCGGCCCTGTCACGCCACGGTATCGTCGCAGATATCCCGTGCGTCGCATTTCGTCCACTCGAGCCCAACGAGCGGTCCCGTGGTGTTCGAGCTTGCGGCGCAATACGAACTGCTGAATCAGCAAGACAACCGCGGATGTCGAGAGCACGATAGCCGCGCCCTGATAGAAAACGGGGGTTGCGAAACCCAAATAGAAGGGCGTCTCAAACCAAAAGGCACGGACATCAAACGCCATCAGAGCCTCGCCGCTACCCCCGTGGCGGAAGGTTGCGTACAGACTTGCCGCACAGAACCCCAAGGCGAGTGAGCACGCGATGCTAATGGCTATGTTGGGGGACGTCGTTTTTGTAGAAGACATTGTTCCATGGCCGAATTAGCCGTGCTGATGCTGCGCTTGCTTCAGACACCGAACCGAGGTCGCGATGCCGACGCTCGACAGATCGATGCCGCAGCGGGTGGTGCGATGCTTGCATCGCGCCACCCGGCAGACGTGGATTTTGAAAGTTTCACTAAGCAGCTACGTCGACGGCCAGCGAATTGGAAACAGCAAGGCCGTGAACGGAATTCGGGAGAGGAAGCGTTACTGCCATGGCCGAGACCTCAACGGCCGGTGCGATCTCTGCTTCTCCTAGCCTCCATTAGATCCTCTCGGGCGTGATTGTAGGAGTGGCTTATGTCCCGGCCGACTTGACCACCCCGCTGCAGCTGTTCGTGGGAGGTTTGCGGGCCAACTGTATCACGGACTGCAGCCCCAATACCTGCTATGTGGGCGTCCAGATCCGCACTGCGTTCCTCTGCTGCATGCCGCGGAGGAGGCATCTGCGGCAAGATGTCTTGCATGCCGGGAATCGAGTGAGCTTGGGCCTGTTGATTTGGATCTAACTGGTGATACATCGCGTACATAGCATTGGATGCTGTCGACCTGACGTGGCCATCCGGATCGGTAGCCAATTCAGCGGCCTGATCAAAAATGCGAGCTTTATTTTCAGCGTTAAACTTGCTGAAGTTTTGCGCAGCGTAAAGCGCTCCGATAGCTTGCGAAGGTGGGTCCATGTTGCCAATGCGATTAACAATACTATCTTGTGTCTCTGGCCGAAGGTAATGAGACACGTTACTGACTGCTCTGAATTGCTCCAATGCTACTTCATCCGGGGTGTGTCCCAACCCGGCAGTCAATTTATCCCCCAGATCGACGGCTGATCGTCCAAGCTGATTGGTCCGCGTTTCAAACTTCGCGAGGTCAGTTTCTGGCTCGGTTCGAGTGCCCCGAACGGCTATGCGCTCTCGCCTCCCGAGTTCTTTGAAGGTCCCAAGATTTCGCGCTGTATCGCGCGGGTTAGCGCTTACCAGCCGTTCTGCAACATCGGTCAATGGTCCGTATGGAAGGTCACGGAGGGTACTGCGATTCCCCACGTCTTGGGATGAACTTGCAGCTGCGCGTGCCCGTTTGTTATCGCGATCCATTGCTCGGCCTCCAAAGTCGTTAAGTTACCCAATCAGGGTACCACCGACGCTTGACCTGCTAAACCGATATGAGGTTACAGTTGTAGTCTGGCAGAAGCTTCTCCCAACTCTGGGATACGCCGAGAGCCGTAACCGGGGCAGATTTCCGGGCGGAAGGGTTTGCGGCGAGAGCGTTCGTGATTCACCGTTTGCGTGACGCATCAGGATCGTCTCATATAAGAGAGTCCGTCGCGATACGCCCCGCGAATGACGATGGTACCTTCGGCTTGACTTATCCTTCGCGCTCTGCGGGTCCGACGAGAAAATCAGCCTACCTTGCTGAGACTACCTGCGGAGGACTTGCCGCTACGGCGGTCCTGCTCGATCTCGTACTTGATCTTCTGCCCATCAACGAGGTTTGAAAGTCCAGCCCGTTCTACAGCTGAAATATGGACGAAAACGTCCTGACCGCCGTCATCGGGCTGGATGAAGCCAAAACCTTTGGCTGTTGAACCACTTCACTGTTCCGGTCGCCATATCTGTGTATTCCTCTGTGGCCAGTGCGAACCAGACGGGCCGTGAAGCCGATCCTGTTCATATTTCGTAGAGTTAAACCCAGCAAAAACCAGAATTACCCACCTCGGGGTTGCGGCGCGAAAAGCCATTGCTCTGTTTGGGAACGCACCGAACAGGTGCCGGTGAGCTTGAGCGCAACGCGCTGCAAGACGCTCGAGTGCCGAGGAATCTCTCCGACAAGGATACGTCTGAGCCGCCCAGTATGCCGGCTCGGCAACCACCCGAATGGATCGAAGCCGATCTGCAAAACGGATGGTGAGAGCGGTGGCTCGTTTCCAACCCATCCTGTCTCACCAGCGCGGACGCCTGGACGGATGTCAACGCCGGAAAAAGAACCGCATCGATTGGTCCCGCTTGCGGCCAGCTCCAGTCGGCCGCTCGATCGCAAGCGTGGTTCGAGGAGGAAGCTCTCCCAGGTGCAATGCGAGGAGACGCTGGTCCAACTCCTTGTCGGCTGCCGTAAGGCGGTGGTTCAGGCGAAGGTAGTCCATCCAGGTCGGGGTGCGGAAGGTTTCTGTCCAACGCGAAGGCTGCTGGAGGTCGCGCTGGAGATTCCAGTGTCGCGCACCAACGCCGCTTTGTACTCGCCGCCGTTCCCGCATCTGCTCCAGGAACGCTTCGACATTTGCTTCGGGTATTGAATATTCGATCTTGGCGACGATCGGCCCGCTTCGGGGCTTCAAATCCAGGGCAACCTGAGGCGTTTCGAAGCCAAGAGGAGCCTGATCGGAATCTTTCCATTGACGGATGGGCAGCAGGAAGCCGGTGCCAGCGACCAGCAGCAGCGCGCCACCTGAAAGCTCCAGAGCCGAGCTCAGCGAATAGCTCTCGGCCACCGTACCCCACAGCCAGCTGCCAGCCGCGATGCCGCCGGATGAAAGGGCGTAATAGATCGAGAGCGTGCGACCAACGACCCACCTTGGACTCGCCAACTGGACGCTTACGTCCAGCCCGGTCCAGGTCACGACCCAGCCCGCGCCGCCGAGCGCCAGCGCGATAGCCGCCACCGCCACCGAGGGGGTGAAAGCAAGCGATAGACAACAAGCCGCACAGGCGATGCACGACAGTGTCGTCAAACGTTCCTGGGACAGCCTCCGTCTCAGAATGTTGTTGCAGATGCCGGCGAACAAGGCGCCGGTCCCGAAGCCGGCCATCAGGATGCCGTAAACGACTGGCCCTCCCCCCAGCTGATCGCGGGCGACGAGAGGCAAGAGCGCTAGTATAGAGATGCTAGTCAGCCCAAAGAGGGCACCGCGGGCAATTGCTGCCTTGATTTCGGATGACAGGGCAGTGAAGCGCGCTCCGTCATGGATCGCCGTGGTCAATGGTTCACTCGGCAGCGGTGACGGGCGAACATGCCATTTGCAGCGCCCTATGGTCCACAGCAGCATCAGATATGTAAGCGTCGCCACTGCGAAAGCCGTCAAAGGGCCAAAGGAAGCAACGACGACGCCACCGAGAGCGGGACCGATGCTTCGGACGGCGTTATATCCGACCGAGATAAGCGTGACGGCGGCCGGAACATCGCGCTTTCGCAGGATATCGCCAACCGACGCGTGCCAGGCGGGGTCGGTGAAAGCGGCGCCTACTCCGGCCAAACAGCTGAATGCAAGAACCATCCATGGATTGAAAATTCCGAGACCTGCAAGAACAGTCAGCATCGTCGAGGACAATGCTATCACGCACCAGCCAGCAAACATGAGATTGCGGCGGCTGTAATTGTCCGCTAGGGCGCCGGCGATAATTGACAGGAGGAATGTGGGCAAGGTTGTCGAAGCCTGCACCAAGGCGACCATCACATCCGATGTCGAAATGGTCGCCATCAGCCAACTGATGGCAACCATTTGAATCAGCCACCCTAGACTGGATACCTGTGTGGCAATCCAGATCGGACGGAAAGTTGAATTCTCGAGCGGCGCGAACGTTGCCGATGACACCGGATTAACTTCTTCACGCGCCACCCCGCTCATTGGGCCGAGCCTCCCTTCGCTGCCAGTTGTATGAGATTTCTCCCCGCCCACGTGCCCATGGAGGAATGGCAGGATCAGGGCATTTTATCTGCGCAACGCAAGTTATTTTTGCCTGGCCGATGCTGTGGCAGAACCGAATGCTTCCGGTGGAGCTATCGTTCCGCTATGCGGGACGAGACCGGTTCGATCCTGTCGCTCTCGATCCCCGACCACGTTACAAGAATCGTCAGTTTGACGTTCCTTAGCGTCTCCAACCAAGCCACGTCCTGGGCATCGACTTCCCTTCTGGTGATCACGAGCTCCCGCGCATTGAACCGCCTCGCCAAGGTGGATCAGTAGTCATCTTTGGCGTAGGTATTCAGCAGCCTGCTAGGCGCCCGCCGCCACGTGCGGGCGACGCCGGCATCAACCGGCGGGCAGATGCGCCGAGGGCAACAACCGCGCCTGACGCAACGCCGCCAGATCAGCCGAGCCGGTGCAGAAGCAGGCAACGGCCAACTGGCGGATGACGATCTCGAAATGCGCGACAACCGCCTCGGTGGACACCGTCGCCGCGCGCAGCACGCCGGCCGCCTGCCCGGCGATGTCCGCGCCCAGGCGGATGGCCTTGGCCACGTCGACGCCGTCGCGGATCCCGCCCGACGCGATCAGCTTCACAGTTGGCAGCGCCCGACGTACCGCCTGCACGCTGGCCGGGGTCGGAATCCCCCAGTCGGCGAACGCCATCGCCACTGCACGGTCGGCGGCATCGCGGGCGCGCTCGCCCTCCACCGCGGCCCAACTGGTGCCGCCGGCGCCGGCGACATCGATGACCGCCACGCCCGCCTTGACGAGCGCGCAGGCCACCGAGGCGGACAGGCCCGACCCCACTTCCTTGGCCACAATCGGCACGTCCACGCTGCGCGCGGCGCGAGCGATCTGCGCCAGGACGCCGCGCCAGTCGCGGTCGCCCTCCGGCTGTACCGCTTCCTGCAGCGCATTGAGATGGACGATGAGTCCATCGGCCTCCAGCGCATCCACCGCCCGGCGCGCCAGGTCCAGGCCGTCGGCCTCGCGCAGTTGCGCGGCGCCGATATTAGCCAGCAAGGGAATGTCTGGGGCCATGCGGCGCAGCGCGCGCGTCAGCCCCTGGGAGTTGCGGGATTGCAGGCTCACGCGCTGCGAACCGACGCACATGGCGATCCCCAAGGCTTGTGCTGCCTCGCTCAGATGCCGGTTGATGGCCTCGGCGCGTGGCACGCCGCCGGTCATGGAGCTGATCAGCAGCGGCGCGCGCATGGTCTTGCCCAGCAGCGAGGCGCGCAGGTCGATCTGCGTCAGGTCCAACTCGGGCAATGCGCAGTGTTCGAAACGGATGTACTCCCAGCCGGCGGCGACCGTGGCCGGCGCCGTTCGCCGATCCAGCACGATGTCCAGATGGTCGTCCTTGCGCCGGCTCGGGATGTTGTCGCTATCGCTCATGCTCGCTCCATCCGTCGCATCGGGGGACGGCGTTGCATCGGATCGGACCGACGGCAGCGCGCGCACGCAGCCGCATCCCGCCGTTCAGGCGGGCGCACGCTGGCCTCCCCCCGCAGCGTCGCTGCGGTAGCGGCTGGTCGAGGTCTGGTAGTACTGCGCGCGGATGGCCGCCATGGCCTCGATCAACGCTCCCCACGGCGCGGGAAAGCGTTCTTCCGCCATCACCCGGTGCAGCATGCGCGTATGGCCGGCCAACTCGTCGTTGAGGAACTCCACCACAGGCATAGCCGGATAGCGCTGCCGCAGCAGGATCGCCGCGTTGTCGGCCTCGCCCGCCGACCTGTCCTTGTCGCGTCCATGCAGATCGTTCTGCAGGCGCCCTATCGCGGAGATGAGCCGCAGGACCTGGCGAAACGCCGGACGCGCGCGCAAGGTCGCCATGTCCAGCCCCCACAGCAACGACAGGCAACAGAACACGTTCGTGTAGGCGATCGAATCGATGCCGTTGTGCAGGTACTCGGCGTAGGACCAGCGTTCCGCCCCTACCGCCTGCGCGTGTCCGGCGCGCAGCGCCGCGCAGTAGCACCGAGTGTCGTCGAGCAGCCGAGCATAGTCGCGACGATCGTAGGCGAGCGCGGCCAGCGAAGCGCGCAGCACAGCGCAGCCCTCGAATCCGGGGAGCGCGCACGGCACGCCCTGCCCCAGCGCCTGCTCCACCGCGGCGAGCTCCTCCGGCGCGATCAGGCCAAGGTCGTTGCAATCGTCGAGCCAGAACAGCAGCGCCAGTTCGCGATAGAACGCCACGATCAGCGTTTCGGCCTGCGGATCGCGGCCAGTGCGGGCGCAGGTGTCGCGCAGGCTCGGGTGGATGCGCTGCAGGATGTACTGGCCGCCCCTGACCGCTTCCACGGCATGCTCGTCGGCGAACCCTGTCAGGGAACGCCCCCACTCCAGCACCTGCTGCAGCGCGCGTTCGGTCTGGATCATGGCGCCGCTCCTGCTCCCTCGGCCAGGACGCGCCGCCCCCAACGAAGCGCCAGCCACAACCCGGCGAGTTCGGCCACGCGGACGACCCGGGTGGGGCAATACAGTTCCTTGCCGATCCACAGCGCCGTCTGCGGCAATGCATGCGCCACATGGCGAGCGAGCATCCACTCCAGCGCACGCGCCACCGCCTGCGCGATGCGCCGGCGCCCTGTCGGCTCTTCGCTCCCGTCCATGACGTGCAACGCGAACAGCGCATAGGCGGTTTCCTCAAATGAGGACGCGCGACCGGCGCCCCAGCCGCCGTCATCGCGCTGCGCCTGCAGCAGCGCCGCCAGCGCGCGCTCGTCGCGCCACTGGGGCTTGCCTTGCGCCAGCGCAGCGACCGCATGCGCGGTGGGATACAGCCACGAAACGTGCCATTTTTCGTTGTCCCATAGACCGTGCGGGTTGCGATTGGCCTCGACGTAGTAGCTGGTGCCGGCGGCGGGCTCTCCCAACAGTCGCAACGCATGCAGGGCATGGATGTTGGTCGACACCGAGGCATTGCGCTCGCCGGGGAAGGTGACGAATAGCTCGCCGATTTCGAAATCGCGCAGCGCATCGACCGGCGGGTCGCGACCTGCAAGGCGCAGGACGCACAACGCAACGGAGGTGTCGTCGGCATCGGCTGCGAAGTGCAAGGCCGGGCCCAGACCGCGCACGCCCATGCGGGCGTCGAGCTGCGCGACGATCACGCGCACGGCATCGGCGAACGCGGGATGCGCGAACAGCCCGGCCAGATGCAGGGTGTACAGCGACCAGCATGGCTCGAACACATTGATCGGCCAGACGTTGGGAACGACACCTTCGATGCCGCTGCGCGTCGCCCGCGATGCCGCCTGCAGATACGCGTCGGTGCGCCCGACCTGCGGCGTGCTCCCATGTGTTACGGCGTGCGCACGCCACGCGGCGGTGGCCGCCGGACTGATGCCAATGCTGCCGTCGTCGTCGGGGCATGCGGTGGTCGGCGACGTTCCCCAGGCTTCCCAGGAGTGCAGCAACGGATGGCCGCTCGGCAACGTCGCCACCGCCCCCAACTTGACAAGGCACGCCTGCCGCAACGGCAACAGCGCCGGGTGGCGCGGAAACCCCACGCCGCCCAGCAAGGATGCGGCCTCGCCGCACAACTGCGGCAGGATCAGCTCCGCGCCGATCGGCGCGTCCTCCGGCACCGAATGCGCGTAGGGATCGGGCTGGCGCTCGAGGAACCGGGTTGCAGCCTGGACTGCGTCGGCCGCGCCGGGAAGAGGATCGGCACGCTGCAATGTCAGCAACGCCGCCCAGGTGGGCGCATGGCGGAACAGCGGGAAGTCCGCGCTTCCCCATCCGCCATCGGCCTGTTGTTGCGCGATGAGCCACGCGTATGCGTCCTGCCGACCGGTGACGTTGCCGTGGAACTGCAGAGCTCGCGCCGTGTCGTAGACGGACGGACCGACGCTGCCGCCGTCGCTCATCTCGATCAGCAGGTGGCGCAATTCGGAAAGGATCTGTTCGGACAGCGCGTTCACGCGGTATGTTCCTTCTGCAGACAGTTGACGGGAACCTGGATCGGGCAGACGCCGCGCACGTCGCCGCAGGCCCGTCGCGGCCCGGCGCACGGGCAGCGCCGGACGGCCGCCCTGCTCCGGCGCGGCGACGCGCCCCATGCTGGGGCCGGTCCGCCGCATAGGCTTGCGCGCAGCGCGCCGCGTGAGCCGCGGCTGTGCTGGGCAACCGCTGCGATCGCCGCCGCCGACTTGGACACAGTGCAGCATGCACCGCTCACGCCGGCCGATCGATCGCAGCGGCACAGGGGCGACTCCATGCGGACGGGCGCGCTCATGCGCATGGCGCGTGCTTGAACAGATACGCGTTGGCCCGCTGCAGCATCTGCGCCAACCGTTCCGCACGCGTTCCCAGCGGGGCGATGGCCTCCCCGGCGTCGCGCAACAGATCCAGCGCCAACTGGCGCGCTGCCTGCAGCCCCATGATCGACGCACAGGTCGGCTTCTGCGCCGCCGCGTCCTTGCCGGGGGTCTTGCCCAACGTCGCGGTATCCGCTGTCGCGTCGAGAATGTCGTCGACCACCTGCAACGCCAGGCCGAAACAGGCGGAGTAGCGATCGAGCGCACAGTACAGCGCAGCGTGGGCGGCATCCTCCGCGATGGCGCATAGCGCGCCCATGCGAACGGACGCGCGCACTAGTGCTCCGCTCTTCATCCGGTGCATCGCCACGATCCTGTCCAGCTCGACGTGCTTTCCTACCAGCGACAGATCCATGGCCTGCCCGCCTGCGGCACCCTCGGCGGACACCGCCTGCGCCAGTTCGCGCACGAGCGCGATACGATTGTCGCTCGGCGCATCCAGGCTCGCCAGGGTCAGGAAGGCGTGCGCCTGCAGCGCATCGCCGACCAGGATCGCAGTGGCTTCGCCGAACTTGACGTGCACGGTCGGAAGGCCGCGGCGAAGCACGTCATCGTCCATTGCGGGCAGGTCGTCGTGGACCAGGGTACAGGCGTGCATCATCTCGATGGCGGCGCCGACATCGTCGAGCATGGGCCCCGGCGTGTCGGCCAGTGCGCCGGTAGCCAGACAGAGCAAGGCGCGGGTGCGCTTTCCGCCATGCAAGGTGGCGTAGCGCATCGCCGCCATCAGCTCGGTCTCACCGTCGTCTTCGGCGCAGAGAAGACGCGCCAGCGCCTGTTCGACCCGCCTTGCGCCGTCCTGCATCCAGATCTCCGACGGCAGCCTGCCGGATGCGCCGCGCGCCTGCGCGTCGTCGTGTAGCGTGGAATCGGTCTGCATGTCGTTCATGTCCTTGTACCTGGCACGGCCACGGCGAGCGTCCGAGCCGCCGCGGTGTTGGCGGGGTCGCACCGAGCGCGCGCGCCGAGTGCAGCATTGCCGCGCGTCGCCGGCGCAGCTGCCTCGCCACACGGGGCATGCGATGCCAGCTCATGAGAATCCGATGCGGATTTTCATGGACGGATGTGCGGTCGGGAAATAGCGCCGACCTTTTTCGACGGCGCTCAGCAACCGCGGCCGCACCCCGGCCTTGTGCATGGTCAGTGCCAAGGCGATGCAGAACTGCACCATTTCCAGCCATACCAGGTGGTAACCGATGCAGACGTGTGGGCCGGTACCGAACTGCAGCATGTCCACCGGCCGGATCGGCTCCGTGCGTTGCAGCCACCGTGCCAGGCGGAACTGATCAGGCGCCTCGTGCAGCAGCGCAGAGGTCGAGAAATGCAGCAGCGGGATGCACAGAGGGGTGCCCGCAGGAATGCGCCGTTGGCCGAGTTGCAATTCCTGCAGCGCGCGACGCGGCAGGAGCGTGGTCGCCGGATGCACGCGCAGCGTCTCGCGGAACAGCGCCTCGGCGACCGGACACTGCGCCAGGTCCGCGTGCCGGGTCGGCACCGCGCCCACGCGTTGCGCCTCCTCGACCAGGGCGTCCCATAGCCCAGGCTGCCGCGCCAGCTCGATCACCATCCAGGCCATCGTCGAGGCGGTGGTGTCGTGACCGGCAAGCAGCAGCAGGCGGATATTGGCGACCAGGACGTCGTCGGAGAGCGCATCGTCGCCGCGATCGAAGGAGCTCACCATGTCATTGATCAACCCAGTGCGCGCGGCATGTGCGCGCGCGTCGCGGACGAACTGGCGCAACTGCGCGTCGATCCAGTCGCGGGCGGCGCGGCCGCGCCGCAAGGGCAGTCCAGGCAGGTCGACCGGGGGCGCGACGATCAACTGCAGCAGTTGCCGGTATTTGCGATGCCATCCCGGCAGGTCCTGCGCTGGGATTCCCATGAGGCTGAAGATGAGCTTGAGCATCAGGTCGCCGGTTTCGCGCAGGATGGTTACGTCGCCGCGGTCGCGCCACGCCTGCACCCGCGCCTGGATGACGGGCGCGAACAGGTTGCCGATGCCGGCTTGGGTCAGCCCCTTGGGCAGGAACGCCGCCTTGATCGCGTCGCGCGCCTGCCGGTGCGCGCCGCCGTCCTGGGCGACCAACGTTCCGCCAAGCAATTCGGGCGCGATCTCTTCGATCAGCGCCGAGGACACGTCCTTGTGCCGGAGCAGTGCAAACGCATCCGGATCCACGCAGGTCATCAGGTGTCCGGCAGGGCCGAAATCCAGCCAGAAGTGGCTGCCCAACGTCCGTTCCGCGCGCCGCAGCAGGCGCGGCAGGTCGCATACGATGGCGGGAAGATGTCCGACCAGGGGGAAAGCGCCGGGCGCGACCGGGATGTCGTCCCGCAGCCGGTGCCGACGGTCCAGCGGGTTGAGCAGCATGTCCATCAGCAGCGCGGCCCCGCGGCCGCTTTGGCGGTGTCGCCGGCAGGCCGCGCGGCGCGGCTGTTGCCACCGTCGGCGTACGTCGGCACATGCGCCAGCATGCCGCCGTCGATGCACAGGACCTGGCCGGTGATGAACGCAGCATCGTCGGAGAGCAGGAACGCCACCAGCGCGGCCACGTCCTCGGGGCGGCCGACGCGCTGCAGGAGTTGGTGCCGGCTCAGATGCCGTTGCATGCACTCGTCCAGCTTGGCGAGGAGACGCTCGGTCATGATGAGACCCGGCGCAACCGCGTTGCAGCGGATCTGCGCATGACCGTACTGGGTGGCGAGCGAGGCCGACAGCATGTTCATCGCCGCCTTCGACGCGGCGTAGGACGTCTGCGCGGTGTCACCGCTGAGCCCCTGGCACGACGACATGTTGACGATCGCGCCACCGCCGCGGGCGATCATTCGTGGGATGGCCTGCCGGCAGCAGAGCAGCGTGCCGCGCAGATTGGTCGCCATGGTCTGATCCCAGACCGCCAGGTCCAGGTCGAGGATCGTGCGGTCGCGCGGTGTCAGATGCATGGCGCTCGCGTTGTTCACCAGCAGGTCGACCCCACCGAAGTGCCGCTCCGCCGTCTCGAACAGCGCTGCCACCGCCTGCGCATCGGCGATGTCCATGGCCAGGGCCAGCGCGTGGCCCGCTTCGGCCGCGATCTGCGCGGTGCAGGCGACGGCCGCCGAGCCATCAATGTCGGCCACCACCACTCTGCCGCCCTCGCGCGCGATGGCGAGGGCGCATGCCTTGCCGATGCCGGCGCCGGCGCCGGTCACCACGGCCACCTTGCCTTCAAACCGTCCTCCTGGGTTGCGTTGGTCTTTCGCGGCATGCCGCTCAGCCTGCGCCGGAGAAGGCGCAGGGTCGGCGCTGGCGCGCTCGCCAGCGTCGCTTTCGATGACCCGAATGGCGGCGACCGGACACTGGCTGGCCGCGAGCCGCGCGGCGGCGTGCAGCGCCTGCGGGACCGTCGCCACGCACACTTCCGCCACGCCGTCCGGTTCGCGCTGGCGAAAGGTGCCCGGCAGCGTCAGCACACACTGCCCGGTGGTTCCGCATAGATCCTGATCGATCACGACGCGCATCTCAGCCCCCCTGAGCATGCAGTCGCACCGGCAGCGCGCGGAACGTCCTGAGGAACGCGGATGGCTCCCGGGTCGGCTGCTCGGCCAATGCCAGCGTGGGGAAGCGCGCCTCGATCCGCGGCAGGCTCTCGGCCAACTGCACCCGGGCCAGTTGCGCACCGAGGCAGAAGTGGATGCCGTGGCCAAAGCTCAGCATGATCTTCCCGTCGGTCGACATGCCAGGAGTGGTGCCGTAGAACCGCGCGGGATCGAAGCGGTCGGGATCGGAGAAGGCGTCCGGGTCGCGATTGCCGGCCGCGATCAGCACGCGCACGTCCGCGTTCTTCGGGATCACCACGCCGCCCAGTTCGATGTCGCGCTGGGCGATACGCGGAATGGAGCTGAACATGGCAGGCGCGTCGCAGCGCAGGACTTCTTCGACGAATGCCTTCACCCCCACGGCGTCTCCCTGCAGCCAGTGCCGCTGTTCGGGATACGCCAGCATCGCTAGGACAGCATGGTCGATGGTCGCAGCAGTGGTGGCGAAGCCGCCCAGCAGCATGCCCCACAGCATGCTGATCAACTCCGCATCCGACAGCGTGTCGGCATCGTCGTCGTGTGCGGCGACCACCATCGACACGATGTCGTTGCGGGGATCGGTGCGCTTGCGCTGTATGAGGTCGCCGAAGTAGGCCTGCACCCTGGCGCTGGCCGCGTCCGCCTCGGCGAGCTGGGGATCGCTGGCGTGTGGGCTCAGGCCTTCCAGAATGGCGCCGATGCCGGCGGCGAGCCCGAACATGTCATCCTGGGGCATGCCGAACAGTTCGGCGAAGACCAGAATGGGCACAGCCAGCGCGAATTCCCAATGCAGGTCCACCGCCTCCCCGCGCTCCAGCGCGGGCGCCATGCCGTCCAGGCGCGCTGCGACGATGCGTGCGATGCTCGGCCGCAGGTTGTCGATCTGGCGTATGGTGAAATCGCGCGAGATCAGCCGGCGCAGACGCGTATGCGTCGGTGGTTCCTTCATCGCTAGCGTGGACGCGAGGAGATTGAGTGACAGGCTGGTCTCCGCACGCGGGAAATAGCGCGCCAGTTCGCCCGGCGCCGGTCCCCGAAACACATCGCCCGTGGCCTTGAGCGCCCAGTAGATGTCGGCGTGGCGGCTCAACAGAAAGAGGCCCGACGCCGCACGATGCACCGGATCGTGCTCGCGCAACCACCGCATGAACGTATACGGGTCTTGGATACACGCTGGCGACGCAAGTTCGGCGAAGGCGTCCCGGCATGCTGCCGTGGTTTCTTGCACGTCCATCTTGGTTACCTGTTGGCTGGCTGATCTGACCGGCGCGTGCTAGGCGCGCCGGCAAATTGCGGAGTAGATCGCGATTCCGGGCGGCGTCCGCGCGTCACCAGAGCACCGGGAACTCCTCGAACCCGCCAGTGATGATCTCCTTGCGCAACTTCAGTTCTTCGGGCGCCACGGCCAGGCGCAGCGCGGGAAAGCGCTGGAAGATCGAGCCGACCACCACCTTGAGTTCCAGCCTGGCCAGCGCCATGCCGATGCAGTAGTGCGGCCCGTGCGAAAACGTCAGGTGCGGATTTTCGTCGCGTCCGATGTCGAAGATTTCCGGGTCGTCGAAATGGCGCGGATCGAACGACGTCGCCGGCAGGCCGACCAGCACCTTGCTCTCCGCGGGAATATGCACGCCCGCGATAGTCACGTCGGTCCTCGGATAGCGCATGATGCCGTCCCAGCCCGCGCCCGGCGGGTACATGCGCAGGATTTCCTCCACCGCCTTGTCCACCAGGGATGGATCGCCGACTAGGCGTTCGCGCTGTTGCGGATGGCGGAACATGGCCAGCAGGCCGAATTCGATCTGCGCGACGGTGCTCTCGTGCCCCGCCACCAGCATGCCCGCCGCCAGGCCGATCGCCTCTTCCTCGGTCGCATTGCCCTGCTCGATCGCCGCGAGCAGATCCGTCAGCAGGTTGTCGCCCGGATCCTGGCGCTTGTCCCACATCTTGCCGCGAATGTAGGCGCGCAGTTCTTCCCAGGCCAGGCGCGACGCGCTGCGCGGGCCGCTTTCATGCTGGTGCGTCATCACTTCGTCGGACAGCCCGGCGAAAAAGGCGTGATCCTCGTAGAGCACGCCCATCAGCGCGCTGATGACCATGGCCGGCAGCGGAAAGGAGAGGTGGCGCCTCAGGTCGGCGGGCTGGGGCTGGGCCGCCAGCGTCTCGAACAACTGCGCGGCGATCGCCTCGACCTGCTGCGCGAGCACCTTCACCCTGCGGTTGCTGAAGGCCGGCGCCACGATCGTGCGTAACCGGGCATGCTCGCCCCCCTCGTGCGAGACAAGCCACCCCGGCGAACCGAGAATCACCGAATCCGGGGTGAATGCCGCCGGCGGCATTCCCGCGGGCCGGAACGCCGCGTCGGACAGCGCCGCCTTGGCCTCGTCGTAGCCTGTCACCCACCAGCCTTCGTGCCCGGACGGGAAGCGTACGCGGTGGATCGGACCGTTGGCGCGTAGCGCCAACATCTCAGGCGAGGGCTCGATGTGATTGACGCGCCACATCGGCAGCGTCGGCAAGGGTTGTTCGGACATGGTGGCACTTCACTCTCTAAGCGATGGAAGGGCGGAAGGCGCTGCGGGCAGCGAATGATTACGACGGCACGTAGACGTCCTCCGGGGAGTAGCCCGACTCGATGTCAAGATCGGCCAACGTGTAACTGTCTAGGCATACCGCGCGGCGAGATGCAGAACTTTATCCTGCGCCTTCGAGTTCAGGATTAAGGCGAGTGTGGTGGGCCCTTGAGTCGCAGCCGGCCATCAAGATTTCCTGCGCAAGCGTCGACAAGGTTGGCAGCCTGTTTGGGTACGGGCGGTTTCGCCAAGGCCCCCTTGCCATAGGATGCTATCTGATGCGGATTTGACATTATGCTTTTCTTTCTTCGTTCCATCGATCGCGGTGTCATCCACGAAATGAAGATCGGTCGTCGGCTCCCGGCTCCCAACGAAGGAGTTTCAAAACTCGTGCCAATTTGGCCGACCCAGCAGAAGAAAAACATTGTGATTGCTTTTCAGGGGATTAGCCTGAGGCAGACAAGAGCTCGATGAAATAGCCCGGTGTCGCGGACCCAACAAAGGCGACAAAACAGTGTCGGATAGTATACGGTCGTCAGACGCCAGACCGGCGACACCTTCTTTATTAGTAGTCCTGTCGTGGAATGATGGCAGGCGACCTGACCGTATTGACCCATAGGAGGGCTCCTGGTTGGCTCAGGGGTCACGTGCTTGCTCCGGGCGCGCTCGAGGTGGCTTGCGGGCTCGTTGCCAATGCAACACAGGCGATCCGCAACACCGCCATCTGGGGCGAAGCCGGCACGGCCCAAGAAGTTCGGCGCTTGGGACGGCAACCTGATGACGGAATGGCATGTCCGCTATGGCGGTCGCGCCGTGATGATCTACTGGCATGTCGAAAAGGGCTCGACCTGCATTTTCTCGCAGCTCAAGCGCTGTTCGTCTTCGGAGGTCGCGGCGATGACCAAGGTCTTGCTGCGACATTACACCAACGTGGAGATCCAGCGCCAATATGTCGACAGCCATGGCCAGAGCGCCCTCGGCGTCCCTTTTGCCGCCTGCTCGGGTTCAACCTGCCGCCACGCCTGAGGGCGATCGCCTGGCAGAAGCTGGCGCTGCCAGGCCTGCGCGCTGAATTGCCAAATGCTTCCCATTCTTTCCAAGGTCCTCACTTGGGAGGAGGTCGAGCAGCAGTATGGCCACAGTCAATCTGGGCCGGCCAGAACGACATCGGAATAGCGTCCGGCCTTCGTTCATCTCGAAGAAGGGATGACCGACCGGTCCGTTTTTCGCGCATGCGGCAGCTCCATTGCGATCGCGGCAATTTGGATTGGCGCGGGCGCCATGTGCTCCGACCCTGAGGGGCTGTCCCGGTCGACAAGAGCCATCGCTCAGCGGCGATCAAGTCATCGGCTTTCGGAATGACCGGCGACGCTTGGTCTCAACGACTACGCCGGTCGGGCTGTCGGCCGTATTCTTCGCCTTGAACACGGCGGTTCGCTTCGGTTTTGGTTTGGGTAGCGCTTGAGGCTCTGCCCTTGGCTCCGGCGTTTGCTTGCTCTTTTGTTTGTCCTTGCGGGCGCAAAGTAAAGCCTTGGCGGTCGCCGCGTCCGCATCCGAGACCATGCCGGCCGGCTTGCCATTGAGATCGATCCGTGCGGCGCCGGCATCCAGTCTTGCCAAGTATCTGGCCATCTTGGTATACGCCAGCAGGGCTCTCCTCAATTCATCATCAGACAGTTCGCCGTCGAGCGCTCGAATGTCACGATGGATGCCGATCTTGAGCGGCCTGGGCGCTTTCGGATTGAACGCCGCAGGCCACTTGGCCGATAGATAGCGGAAAAGCTGTGCAGGCGATTTGCCTCGGCTACAGCTCAACATCATAAGCCTCGCCCCATTTTTTCGTTTCCAATTTGGACCTTCCTAGCGCTGATATATGCAATGATTATGGGAAAATGGGCATTCGCCCCGCAGGGCAAAGCAGCGGCCGCCTCCTCATTCGGACAGACGAAGTGCCTGGTGGACCGAGCAGGATCGGCACCAATCACGCCGAGCCGTCCGGATAAAGTTCACAGCCATACAGCAGGGTCGGTGGAACGCTGTTTCCCCATTCTCCGCCAGCCATTGACCCTTGGCGGCGCATCTGAAACGCCGGCAGCGAAAAGACTCCCTCCGCTGAGGGCCGTCGGCGAGTAGGACCCGAAACCGTCGCGGCTCCCCTCACCCGTTCGGCCGTTCCGTAGTACCAGCGCGTCGCGCAGCGCGAAAGCTATTCAGGCGACCGTTCCGTGATCTCGGCCGGATCGACGCCGTCCTGGGACAGGAAGGCAGGCGAATGGCTGGCAAAAAGCGTTCCGCCGCAAACCGGCGTCGATCACCAGAACCTGGCGGAACTGCCGGGCGGCGGCCTTTCCGGAATAGCTGCCGCCGATGACAATTGGCGCAGCGAAATTCGGAAGATTGCGAGCGACAGGCTTCGGACTCCCATTCGATTGCCGACTCGGCTCATGCATTGGCGGGCACTGAGAATGTTTGCACATCACGTTGATGGTTACCGCCATGGAGATCGCCTCAGAAGCGGCGCCCAATCGGAAACATTAGCACCTGCGCGTTTTGGCTCGGCTGCTTGAACTCCTCGACGGCAACTGCCTCAATTAGCAGATCCAAGGCTTCGCGCCCCCTCTGGCTCATCGGGTCATCGCCTCGCAGATAATGATACGCTCGATCTAGATGCACTCGCGCGGCAGAAAAATCGCTTGTCATATGACCCTCTCAGTTGCCGCCCGCGTTAGCCGTCTACGAGGTGAGGGTCACGCAATCGTCAATATCCACAGACGGATTTGATTTAAATCGCAGATGATCCGGGAGAAACCAAACACCGGCTTGTCCTATGCGAGTGCCCCTTGATTATGTCGCCGGCGGCCCGGTGGACTCTGCAATAGGGTTGCTAAAGCGAGCCTGCCAATATGTCCCCAGCATCCTCCAATAAGCCGTCCCGAGTTTCTGGTCAGTCCAGCACTTTTGCGTCCGACGCTGGATACGGCGATCCACGTGGTGCGCGCGTCCTGCGGCTGGCACTTGCCGATTATCTAGCAAGCGATCGTGGACTTGCGGCCTCGCCTGATGAGATACTGGTGACAAGGGGCAGCCAGATGGGGCTGTTCCTGGCAGCGGCTGCGGTTATTGACCCTGGCCAAGCCATTGCCGTGGAGGTGCCAGGCTATCCTCTGGTGGACGGCGTTTCGGGCAGCAGGCGCCAGAATCATCGCCGTACCAGTTGACACCCAGGGTATCGACGTCACGCAACTCGAAAATATCGCCCAGCAGGAAACGGCCCCGAAAGCGATCTATGTCACGCCACACCATCAATACCCGACGCTCGGTGCCGGTCGCCGGCTAAAACTGCTCGACATCGCGCGAAAGCGTGGACTGGTCGTCATCGAGGACGACTATGATCACGAATACCGATTCGAAGGACGACCCGTGCTGCCGCTAGCCGCACGGGCGCACCCGGAACAGCCCACCGTCTATGTCGGCTCCCTGTCCAAGCTGCTCACACCCGCTATCCGGATCGGATATATAACCGCGCGGCCGAACATCCTGGCGCGTATAGCCGACCGGCGAGAGGCAATCGACCGCCAGGGAGATTTCCCACTCGAACAAGCCCTGGCCAGGCTGATTGGAGACGGAGTGTTGCAACGGCACCCGCAAGGCCCGACGCATCTACGCGTCGCGGCGTGATCTCCTGGCCGAGGAAGCCAGCCGGCCTCTCGGCGACGATGTCATGTTCGACCTCCCGGCGGGTGGCCTGGCACTCTGGTTGCGCCTGCGAAACGGGCTGAGCGGGGAAACCTGGGCCGCGAACGCGGCCAGCGCGGGCCTTGCCATCACGCCCGGGATTCGCTTTGCACTCGACCCCGCGAACGCGCCCGAGGCATTCCGGTTCGGCTACGCCCATCATGAAAGCCGAACTTCAGCACATCGTTCAACTGCTTTCGCGCACGCGGCCGAGCCGATAGCGGTGCAGCTCGGCCGAGAGAAAAAATCCTGTCAGTCTTTCCAGAAGGTTCCTAGGCATCTTCGTCACAGCCCGAATTTGCTCGGCCGCCCTGCGATACTCATTCGATTTAGGGCCTTTGCCCCAATGAACCCGCCCGCAGACCACGGTCGGCGTGTCGGGATTTCAGATAGCCACCACGGAGGCGGAAAGATATCCGGTCGACTTCGTGCGTATTATAACCTCCTGTTTCGGTGGAATTGGCTTTGCCTCCTTGCGACAGGACCACCGCATGGTGCGCCTCGACCTGCTGAGAACGTTATTGTCGCCATGCGCACAAGGTCAACTTGGCCGTTCTGAAAAACTCTAATACGGGATCAACATTGTTGTATCACGCCATTGGTGTGGCTCTGTCATCCTGCGCGCCGAAATGCGGCCGTCGCTCGAACGATATGTGGAGTTGCTTCTCCAACAGAAAATGGCGAGCCAGATCGGTATCACGCTTTCCGATCCGTGACACCCATTCCGAAAACAGGCGAACCGCGCGCCGGTTCATATGCCGCGAAGGACAGACCAGCCAATAGCCCGGAAACTCTATGACGTCGAACTCGGTTGAGACCGGCACCAGGGAGCCCGACACCAGGTCCTCGAATGCGATCGATGTGCTCTCCAGGACCACGCCTGCCCCATCCTTAGCCAACTGAACCGACATCGATGAACGGTCAAAACGATAGGGATAGGTCATGCGGGCCCCCTGGATGGCGTTGCGCGGCAGCCAGTAATCCCAACGGAAATAGGCCTTCACACTGTCGATCAATCGCGCATGGCGAAGCTGCTCGCGCGGATCCGGCGAGATCGCGTGCAGTTCGGCAAGATAGGAAGGCGAGCACATCGGCAGGATCAGGTCGTTGACGACGCAATCGGAATAGAGGCCGGCCCAGCCGCCGTCGCCGTAACGAAGATCGAGATCGATGACCTCCGTTTCGAAGTCGGAGAAGTTGGGTGTCGCGTCGACCCGCAAATTCCAGCTCGGATAGTCCTTGCTGAATTCGGCCAAGCGCGGTGCCAGCCACTTCTCACCGAAAGAAGGACTGACACGGACGCTGAGCTGGAAGCTCTCACGCTGCCGAACGATGGCGTTGCGCACCTCGCGGATGGATTCGAAAGCCTGCGTGGTGGTCTGAAAGAGCCGCTCGCCGTCGATAGTGAGCGAGAGATGACGCTTCTCGCGTTGAAAAAGCCGCACCCCGAGCTGGTGTTCCAGCAGCCGCAGTTGCTGGCTGACCGCCGAAGGTGTCACGCGCAATTCCTGCGCGGCCTTCGCCACGCCTCCGAGACGCGCGACCGCCTCGAAATGGGTCATGGAATGGAACTTGAAATCCGACATTGTGCTCGTCAGTTAAGCTCAGCTACACAAAATGTTAAGAAACGAGAATTGAGCCGAATGTCAATCGGTCGCATGATCCTGCCGTCTCGGGAGGAGATAGAGGATGGAACCAGGTTCAGCTCAAAGCTTGGGCACTTGCGGCAATGTGCCGGGCGTTGGGCTGGCATCAGCCAGGAAGACGCTGATCGAAGCTTCCAACGTCGAGAAGAGCTACGGCGCGACGCGAGTCCTCCGGGGCGTGAGTTTTCAGGTCCGGGCTGGCGAAATCCACGCGCTCCTGGGCGGCAATGGCGCCGGCAAAAGCACCTTCATCCGCATCATCACGGGGCTGACCTCGCGCGATGCCGGCGATATTGACTTGCGCTCGTCGAAGGCCGGCCGCACCAGCCCGATCATCGCTGTGGTGCATCAGGAACTAGCGCTGTTGCCCGAGCTGTCGGTGGCGGAAAACTTCGGCATTGTGCATGCCAGGTCAGGCTGGTCGCTGATCAGCCGCCGCCGCATGCGCGAAATTGCGCTTGGTGCGCTCCGCCTGATCGACCCAGCGATCGGCGAAGAAATCATCGATTTGCCGGCACGCAAATTGTCGCTTCACGAGGGCCAGATCGTCGAGATCGCTCGTGCGCTTTCCACTGGAGCCGAAGTGCTGCTTCTCGACGAGCCCACGGCCAATCTCACCGCCGGCGAGACAGCCAAACTTTTCTCGGTGCTGAGGCGGCTGGTGCGCGAGGAAGGCATCGGCATCGTCTTTGTTTCTCACCGTATGCGTGAAATCCGCGAGGTCTGCGATGTCTGCACTATTTTGCGCGATGGCGTCACCATCGCGAATGCTACCCCTGTCGCCTCGCTCAGCGACGCTGAGATTGTCCAGCAGATGGGACAACCCACGCAGAGTTCGGCAACGCATCGCAACCCGCAAAAGCACCTCCGGCAGGGCGCACCAATCCAACTCCTGGGCCCAGACGACGTCCGTATCGCGATTTTGTCCGGCACCATCCTGGGTCTGGCAGGCGCACCGGCGGGTCCGACCGGTCTCATTGCTCCCCTTGTGGGCGCGGGACCCGGAGCGGGCTGGCGCCTTTCCGGCGAGGGTTTTGGGGACCGCTTCTCGTCCCCAGCGGCAGCGGCGCGCGCCGGCATCGGTTTTGTCTCGGGTGACCGGGCAACCAAGGGCATCCTTTCGCAGCTTCCGATCGTCGACAACGTGCTTGCAGCGCGCAGGGTTCGCGAGAGGCGGCGGATCGTTGCCGCGGCCGAGAGGCAGGAATGTCTGGATCTCGTTTCAGCGCTAAAACTAAAGGCCTCCTCGATCTGGGACCTGCCGGCCTCGCTTTCCGGCGGCAACCAGCAGAAGCTTCTCGTCGCACGCTGGCTTGGGCTGCCGCTCAAAATAGTAGTGCTGGAAGAGCCGACGAGTGGCGTCGACATCGGCACAAAGCATGACATCTATGGCTTGATCCGGGAGATGGCAGACGCTGGCGCGATCATCATCTGGTGGTCGACCGAGAACGTCGAACTGCTTGAGCTTTGCGACGCCATTTTCGCCTTTGACACCGATGGGCGGCCAAAGGGATTCCTGCCAGCAGAACGCTACACAGAGGGCGGGCTCGCCGAACTGACGGGGATGGCGGCATGAGCGACACAGCGAACCGCGCCACGACAACCAACAAACTCCGGACCACCAGGTCGCGCGTCCCAGCAGTTCTTTTGTCCTACCGCACGGAAGCCGCGATTGCCGCGGCAATCGTCGTTCTGCTGGTGGCCGTCGGAATGTTCGTGCCCGCCGCACTCAGCATGGGCAATTTGCAAAACATTATTCAAGCCGCCGCGCCTCTCATCATCATGTCGCTTGGTGTTTTGCTGGTCGTTGTCACCGGCGGTATCGATCTTTCGGTCGGCTCCGTTTTCTCCCTCACCGGAATGGTAACCGCGCTGGCGATGGCCAGTGGCGCTGATGGACTAACCGCGAGCGCTGCCGGCCTGGCGGTCGGCCTTGTGTTCGGTTCGATCAATGGCCTTCTGGTCACGGTCGTCGGGCTCGCGCCGTTCGTCGTCACGCTCATCACCTACGCGGTGGCGGGCAGCCTTGCCTTCATCGTCACAAACGGTCGTTCGATGCCGATCGGAGCGCCGGATTTCTGGCTCCTGAATTCGGGCGAGATTATTCCCGCAATACCCAACCATCTGCTGTTCTGCATCATACTGATGGTCGTGCTGGAATACGTCCTGCGCAAGGTCGTGGTCGGACGCTGGTTCTATGCTGTCGGCTCATCGGCGGTTGCCGCTCGGCTGCTCGGCATCCCGGTTCTGCGCATCAAGTTCGCGGCCTATGTCGTATCGAGCCTGCTTGCTTCTTTCGCCGGACTTTTGACCGTCAGCTACATCCTCAACGCCGAAGCCACGGCCGGTGCCAGCCTTATGCTGCAGGCGATTGCCGCCGTCGTCATCGGCGGGGCCAGCCTCTTTGGCGGAACGGGCAGCGCCATTGGTGCCGTGCTGGGCGCGCTGATGATCACCTGCATCCAGAACGGCGTGAACCTCATTGGCGTGAACAGCTTCTGGCAGGGGTCCGTGACAGGCGCCGCAATCCTGCTCGCGGTTTTGATCGACCGCTTCAGCAACAAGAACCGCATCTAGATCATCAACGGGAGGAACCAAGATGAAGTTGAAGACCATTCTACTTGCAGCATTGGCGGCAACCGCGCTGTCCAGCGCATCATACGCCGAGGACAAGAAAACCGTCGCCTATATCGCCCCGTCGCTGGACATCTCCTATTGGCAGTGGGTCGGCTACGGCGTGAAGGAGAAGGCCAAGGAGCTTGGCATGGATTATGTCGAGTACACGTCGGAGAATTCGCCCGCCAAGCAGATGGACAATGCCAGGACAGCTGTCACCAAAGGTGTCTCGGCCATCGTGATCGGGCCTGTCAGCTCAACGTCGACGCCGCCACTGCTCGACTATCTGGCGAAGCAGAAGGTGCCGATCGCCTTTGCCGGCATCGGGCCACAGCCGGGCCTCACGAACTACACGTCCTCGGTGACCGCGAACAACTACGAGACCGGCAAGGCGCAGGGAAAGTTCACCTGCGAGCTCGCAAAGGAGCGTGGCGGCAACAAGGTCGGCATGCTGTCCTTGCCACAGGATCGGGAGAATGCGCAGAAGTATCTCAAAGGCGCCAAGGAGGCGTTCGCTGCCTCGGGCTGCGACCTCGTCCAGATGCTGGAGACACGCGGCCTCACCATCAGCGAAGCCGTAACCCAGGCAAACGACCTGTTGACGGCCAATCCCGACATCAAGGCCATTTACGGCATGTATGACGAAGCTGGCACCGGCGCCGCCAAGGTGGTCGAAACCAGGGGCCTGTCCGGCAAGATCGGCATTACCGTCGCCGACGGCTCGCCAACAACGATCGCGCTTCTCAAAAAGGGAGCGATCCAGGGCATCTTCTTCCAGGAGGCGGTGGGCCAGGGCATCGACGGTACCCAACAGGTCTACAACGCCCTCACGGGCGCACCGGTGACCCAGGACCTTGCGTTGGTCATGCCTCTGGTGACCGCCGACAAGGTCGACAGTCCCGAGGCCAAGAAGGTCATCGCCCGCGTTTTTCCCCCGAGCAACTGACCGCCACCCAGTGGACCCGCCGGCTAGCTGCTGGCGGGTCCAGACCCCGAGCGAGGAATCCCGACCGTGGCCGAGCTGCCCTTCATCGATCCGCACCATCATTTGTGGGATTTGGAGACCAATTACTATCCGTGGCTGACCGACGGGGTTAAGCCGTCGGCCTTCGGCGACTACGAGGCGATCCGCAAAAGCTACCTTCTCGACGACTATCTGGAAGACGCCAGGAATCAGAACCTGGTGAAATCAGTGCATCTTGATGTGGGGTTCGATCCCGGCGATCCGGTCGGGGAAACCCGTTGGCTGCAGGAGATCGCGAACAAGCGGGGGTTTCCCCACGGCATTGTCGGTTATGCCGACCTCTCCAAACCCGATGTGGGCGACCTTCTCGACCAGCACATGGAGTATGCGAACTTCAGGGGTGTCCGGCAGTCGATGAATTACCACCCCGACCCCGCCAAGACGTATCAGGCCCGGTCGGAAGTGAGCCGGACACCCGAATGGCGGCGAGGCTTCCAGGAGCTGGCGAAACGTCGACTGAGCTTCGACTTGCAGCTCTATTACCCCCAGATGGGCGAGTTTCTCGAGCTCGCGCGCGATTTTCCCGACGTGCAGATCATTCTTAACCACACAGGAATGCAAATTGATGGCCCTGAACATTTCGGGGCCTGGAGAAAAGCCATGCGCCAGTTGGCGCAGGCGCCGAACGTCGCCTGCAAGATCTCGGGTCTTGGCATGGGTGACTGGTCCTGGACCACTGCATCGATCCGTCCCTATGTCGAGGAAGCGATCGCGGCCTTCGGCGTCGACCGCAGCATGTTCGCCACGAACTTCCCCGTCGACAAGCTGTTCTCGAGCTTCGACGCCATCGTTAATGCCTTCAAGGAGATCACGAAGGCTTACCCCCATGAGCAGCGGCTTGCGTTGTTCCACGACAACGCGGCCCGGTACTACCGCCTTTAGACCATTCGTCGCGTAAACAGCAGGAGACTTTGACATGTTGCTGAAGGGCAAGGCCGCGGTGATTTCGGGTGCCGCGAGCCCTAGAGGAATTGGCCGCTCCACGGCAACGCTGATGGCGGAGCAAGGCGCGCGTATTGCCATTCTTGACCTTGATGAGGGACAAGCCCGTGACGCAGCCGCGTCGCTTGGGCCCGAGCACATTGGTCTCGCCTGCAATGTCGCCGATCTCGATGCCTGCAAGAAGGCTGCTGCGGAAGTGACTGAAGTTTTCAGCAAGGTCGACGTGCTGTGCAACATTGCCGGGATCACTCAGCCAGTAAAGACACTGGATATCGGCCCCGCTGATTGGGACCGCATCCTCGATGTCAATCTGCGCGGCGTCCTCTATCTCAGCCAGGCCTTCATCCCGCATATGCGCGAAAATGGCGGTGGATCGATCATCTGCATGTCGTCGGTTTCCGCACAGCGCGGCGGCGGCATCTTCGGCGGCCCGCACTATTCAGCCGCCAAGGCGGGCGTGCTCGGGCTTGCCAAGGCCATGGCGCGCGAATTCGGACCCGACGGTATCCGCATCAACTGTGTTACGCCGGGCCTCATCCAGACTGACATTACCGGTGACAAACTGACCGACGCCATGCGCGCCGATATCATCAAGGGTATCCCGCTCAGTCGGCTGGGCGATGCCCGCGACGTGGCGGGCGCCTATCTCTTCCTCGCGTCCGATCTGGCCAGCTACATCACCGGCGCCGTCATCGACGTCAATGGCGGGATGCTGATCCATGGCTGAAGGGACAACGGAGATCGACATGCCACGGGCCGGCAGCAATGTCGGCCTTGCCGAACGAGCCTATCGTATCCGTCGGCATGCGGTGCGCATGGGTCAAGTCCAGGGCCAGGGCTATGTCGGACAGGCTCTGGGTGTCGCCGACGTGCTCGCCGTCGCCTATTTCCATGCGCTTCGTTACCGGCCTACCGATACGCGCTGGGAGGGACGCGACCGCTTCCTGCTGTCGATCGGACACTACGCGATCGCGCTGTACGCCGCGCTGATCGAAGCGGGCGTGCTCCCGGAGGAAGAGCTCGAAACCTATGGCACCGACGACAGCCGGATGCCGATGTCCGGCATGGCGGCGTATACGCCCGGCATGGAGATCACCGGCGGGTCGCTCGGCCACGGCCTTGGCATCGCCGTCGGCATGTGCCTGGGGCTGAAACGCAAGCGGAGCGGCAGTTTCGTCTACAATCTGATGTCCGATGGTGAGCTCGGCGAGGGCTCGACCTGGGAAGCAGCGATGTCGGCCGCACACCACAGGCTCGACAATCTCATCGCCATCGTCGACTTCAACAATCAGCAAGCCGACGGCCCATCGACCGCGATGCTTTCCTCCGAGCCGGTGACCGACAAGTTCGAGGCGTTCGGCTGGCACGCACAGCGTGTCGACGGCAACGACATTGAGGCAGTCCGCATGGCCTTCGATCTGGCGCGCGGGCTTAAGGAACCTCGCCCGCGTGTCATCGTCTGCGACACTCGCATGGCCAAGGGCGTGCCGTTCCTTGAATCCCGCGACATTGCACACTTCATTCGGGTCGAGCCGCATGAATGGACGTTGGCCCTCGAAGCTTTGGAAAGGGGACGTTCGCATTGAGGCTGTCAAAGTTCGCGCCGCGCCACGCCGTCAACGCGGGTGAGCGCAAAACCACGTCGGCAATGATCGCCTCGATTGCGCCCGATGGCATTGCGACCCGCAACGCGCCGTTTGGGCACACACTTGCCAGATTGGCACACGAGCGGCTCGGGATCGTGGGTTTGACGGCTGATCTTGCGAAATACACCGACCTACATGTCTTCGCGCAGGAGCATCCGGATCGCTTCTACCAAATGGGCATGGCGGAGCAGGTGCTGATGAGCGCTGCCGCTGGCCTGGCGCGGGAGGGTTTCACGCCCTTCGCCACGACCTACGCTGTCTTTGCCTCGCGACGTGCCTACGATTTCATATGCATGGCGATTGCCGAGGAGAACCTCGACGTCAAAATTGTCTGCGCTCTGCCGGGATTGACCACCGGCTACGGCCCCAGCCACCAGGCGACGGAAGACATCGCGATTTTCCGTGGCATGCCGAACCTGACGATCATCGATCCATGCGACGCGCTCGACATCGAACAGGCCACGGAGGCGATCGCGGACTACAAGGGGCCGGTCTACATGCGGCTGTTGCGGGGCAAGGTCCCCGTCGTGCTCGACGAATATGATTACACATTCCAGATCGGCAAGGCGTGGCTGCTGCGCGACGGTGCGGATGTGCTGTTCATTTCCAGCGGGCTGATGACCATGCGCGTGCTGGAGGCGGCGAAGGCGCTTGAAGCGGACCGCATCGACTGCGCGGTGCTGCACGTGCCGACCATCAAGCCGCTCGATACGGACGCAATCCTTGCCGCCGCGCGCCGGGCTGGACGGATGGTGGTCGTTGCGGAGAACCACACGATGATCGGCGGGTTGGGCGAAGGTGTCGCTGGCCTGCTGATGCGCGAGGGCGTGACCCCTGTCTTCCGCCAGATCGCACTGCCCGACGAATTTCTCGACGCCGGCGCGCTACCGACACTTCACGACCGCTACGGGATCTCAACATCAGAGATCGTGCGCCGCGTGCGCAAGTGGGTGAAATAGATACGAGGTCCTGACGCGTAACTAGGCTTGGGGTCTGACCCTATGGTGCCTATGTGCCCCTGAAACGCGGTTTCTAGTGCGAAAGCGATCCGCAGCATGGTCAGCGCCGGGAATGCACCCTGACGCGTCGCTCCTGCGACGCTAGAGAGATCGAATGCCTGAAATGGGACGCGAGGGGAGAGAAGGTCAAACGGACCGCAGAGATACTGTCGCTATCTGCTCGCATGGTCCGATTTCATCTTGATCTGGCAAGGGCCAAGCTGGGTGCCAAAAGCTTGGCCCATGCGGTTGCGATCGCGGCAGAGCGCGGCCTTTTCTTTCAGAGACTGTTCTGATCGATATCCAAGCGCTTCGCGGGAAGCCGCCGGCAAAACTCGGCTCCGTTTCGTGAAGCTAGGAATGATAGAATGACTGGATCATGGGGAAAGAAGGGAGACGTCGCTCTGGACATCTGATCCGGAAAGGCACCGCGACGCTCTGAGGCTAGAATGCTGGCCAAACCAAGTGCCCTATTCGCAAACCATACGGTACCGCTTGCCAGGCTCGCTGACGTTCTTGCAGACAAGCACTTTGTGCGGCTCGGAAGAGGAGAGCGGCGGACTTGCGGCCCGCCAAACAACTCTCTGTGATGTCTTTTGACTTGCCGAACGGCGCGGTTCGAGCCTCTCCGGCGCCTCTGGCGCCACCGGAAACACGCTGGTTTCGATCTGTTGCTGCTGCAGGCGTGGCGGCTCTTTGTCAAAGAATCGCCTAGCATCAAGCGATCTCGGAATAATCACTGTACCATCATCGCTGTGCGCGCAGCCGCCGCCCAAGAGTAAGGCCAGGCCCAGGAAAAAAGGCAGTATCCGTCCAGACATAAGCATAACCCTTGGCGGGCATATACCCCGGCTCGCGGGTCGCCGACAACCGGCGCAATGGACACGAAGAAAGGGCGGCATTGCTGCCGCCCTTCGAGATTGGTGAGAGGCGCGGACCTTAGAAGTCCATGCCGCCCATGCCGCCCATGCCGCCGCCGCCCATGCCGCCAGGCATGCCGCCGCCGCCAGCCGACTCCTTCTTCGGAGCCTCCGCGATCATGGCTTCGGTGGTGACCAGCAGGCCGGCGACCGAGGCCGCGTCCTGGAGAGCCGTGCGCACGACCTTGACCGGATCGACGATGCCCATGGCGATCATGTCGCCATATTCGCCGGTCTGGGCGTTGTAGCCGAAGGTTGCGCCCTTGTTCTCAAGGATCTTGCCGGCAACGATCGAAGCTTCCGCACCGGCGTTGGCAGCGATCTGGCGGGCCGGAGCCTGCAGCGCACGACGCACGATGCTGATGCCAGCGGTCTGGTCGGAGTTTGCGCCGACAGCGTTGATGCTCAGCGAAGCGCGCAGCAGGGCAACGCCGCCGCCGGGAACGATGCCTTCTTCCACGGCCGCGCGTGTCGCGTTCAGCGCATCGTCAACGCGGTCCTTCTTTTCCTTGACTTCGACTTCCGTCGCACCGCCGACGCGGATCACCGCAACGCCGCCCGCGAGCTTCGCGAGACGTTCCTGCAGCTTCTCCTTGTCGTAGTCCGACGTGGTCTCTTCGATCTGCTGCTTGATCTGGGCAACGCGGCCCTGGATCTCTTCCTTCTTGCCGGCGCCGTCGACGATGGTGGTGTTCTCCTTGGAGATCGACACCTTCTTGGCGCGGCCAAGCATGTTGAGGCCGACGTTCTCGAGCTTGATGCCGAGGTCTTCGGAGATGACCTGGCCACCGGTGAGGATGGCGATGTCTTCCAGCATGGCCTTGCGGCGATCACCGAAGCCCGGCGCCTTGACGGCGGCGATCTTCAGGCCGCCACGCAGCTTGTTGACGACCAGCGTGGCCAGAGCCTCGCCTTCGACGTCTTCCGAGATGATGAGCAGCGGCTTGGAGGTCTGCACGACGGCTTCGAGAACCGGCAGCATGGCCTGCAGGTTGGAGAGCTTCTTCTCGTGCAGCAGGATGTAGACGTCCTCGAGATCGGCAACCATCTTGTCGGCGTTGGTGACGAAGTAGGGCGAGAGATAGCCGCGGTCGAACTGCATGCCTTCGACGACTTCGAGTTCCGTCTCGGCAGTCTTGGCTTCCTCGACCGTGATGACGCCTTCATTGCCGACCTTCTGCATCGCTTCCGCGATCATCTTGCCGACCGACTCGTCGCCATTGCCGGCGATCGTGCCGACCTGGGCAACCTCTTCCGAGGTCTTGATCTTCTTGGCGTTCTTGATCAGCGTCGCGACGACGTCGGTCACGGCAAGATCGATGCCGCGCTTCAGGTCCATCGGGTTCATGCCGGCGGCAACCGCCTTGTGGCCTTCCTGGACGATCGACTGCGCCAGAACGGTCGCAGTCGTGGTGCCGTCGCCGGCGATGTCGTTGGTCTTCGAAGCGACTTCGCGGACCATCTGTGCGCCCATGTTTTCGAACTTGTCTTCAAGCTCGATTTCCTTGGCGACGGTGACGCCGTCCTTGGTGATGCGCGGGGCACCGAACGACTTGTCGATAACGACGTTGCGGCCCTTGGGGCCGAGCGTCACCTTCACCGCGTCGGCGAGGATGTTGACGCCGCGCAGCATGCGCTCGCGGGCGTCACGGGAGAATTTTACGTCTTTGGCAGCCATTTTGTACTCCTGGGCATTTCGCCCGAAATTCAGATTGGATGGTACGGATGAAAGGCAGCGGCGTGTTAGCCGATGATGCCCATGATGTCGGCTTCCTTCATGATCAGAAGGTCTTCGCCATTGAGCTTGACTTCGGTGCCCGACCACTTGCCGAACAGGATACGGTCGCCAGCCTTGACGTCCAGGGGCACGAGCTTGCCAGCTTCGTCGCGGGCGCCGGAGCCGACGGCGATGATCTCGCCTTCCTGCGGCTTTTCCTTCGCCGTATCCGGGATGATGATCCCGCCGGCGGTCTTGGATTCGGATTCGACCCGGCGAACGACCACGCGGTCGTGAAGCGGCCGCAACTTCGACTGTGCCATTTTTATTATCCCTGGTGCGTAGGTTGAAAGGTTCTCCGTTGCCGGAGGGTGGTTAGCACTCGCTATTGGGGAGTGCTAAGATGTCGGTGAGATAGGCTGTAGGTTCGTACTTAGTCAAGACGGGCGGGGGGACGGACCGAAGGGCAAAAGATGTGGAATTGGCGCGGAAGCCTGCCCGTTACGGTGCATCCAACTGCCTAAGCGAGCGTTTCGGCCGTAAGTTCTGGGCCGACTTTCGTCTGTGTTAAAAATGTGAAATTATGTGAAGTTAACGGCCGAGCAGTCGGCGGAATCGACGGCCAGCCGAAACAGTCTTTTGCAATCATCCCTAACCTCGGGTTGCATCGCCAAAAGGAGCGCTCATCGCTTCGGCAGGCACTTGCAGACCATGATCGGGAACGTCGTGTTGAGGCGATATTCCCTCGGGCTCGGGTAGCCTATCGAAGCGAGGTCTTCGACCAGTTGCTTACGGAGCTCGATATCGTGATGAAATACCCAGACGTTAAATCAGGTCTTAAAGATGAAGTCCCTTGGTCGGACAGCCTGACCGCGTACGACAAGGAGGACTTCACGACCTACATGAGGTTTCTGGATGCGTCCGCCGACGATGAAGCTATGAGGAGATGGCGCAGGTCATCCTCGGCATCAATCCGGCGGAAGAGCCGCAACGCGCGCGGAGAGCCGCGAGAAGCCATCTCGATCGGGCGAACTGGATGATGACGACCGATTACAAGGAGTTGTTCGCGTAAATGAGGGTGAACGGGCGGCGACACACGCTGCTTGTCAGACGTGATCACGGCCGTTCGCCGCAAGAATGACATGGCACCCGGGCCCTGCGGGATTGCAGGCTTCCGCTGACGTCTATTCATTGTCAAACTCCGCTCCTCGGACACGCAGAAGATTCGCTGCGCCGATGCGTCTGTGCGTGGCCATGCAGGTCAGCGGCGGCCGCTCGTCATACTTGGCCGGTGCAGCAAAGGCGGAGAAGAGGAAGCCGTGTTCTTGAGGGTCAAAGCCGGACGATGTTCCAATCGTTTTTTTGTCGGGACCATGTAGATATGCCGCCTGGTGAGCCACCGCAGGAGGATCGATAAACTCCGAGGTTTTCGGCAGCCGCTTTTCGTACGACGTGCAGTGTACAGCTGTCGATTCCTCAATGCATGGCCCCAGATCGCCGAGACCCGATCCATGAGGCCGCCCTCTCGCCTGCCGAGACCCCGCCTCTGGTAACCAGGGCATCACAGGACGTGAGGGCGCGAGCGACAACGTCTTTGAGAAACCCCAGGCAGTCAGGGACCATGCCGAAGTCGACGATTTCCGCCCAAGGACAAGCCGCCAGCAACGAGCTCAGCATTATCTGGTTGGAATCGTAAATCTGACCGTGCTCAAGGGGTTCACCCGGCTCTTTAATTCGGTTCCGGTCGAGAGCAGTCCTATCCGGATTTTTCGAAGCACTTGGACGTCGGCGATCCCCGCCGCTGCCAACGAGGTTAGATCCCCTGGCGGATACGCCCTTGCCCCGCCTTATCAGTTCCGAGCCGGCGCTGACGTCTTCGCCAGCAAAACGGATGTGATGGCCCCGACGGGGCCGCTCGTGAATCGTAACGGTGTCGTCAATTCGCTCGCAGCGCTCTTGCATGACCACGGCGTCGAAGGTCCACGGAACAGGTGCTCCCGTGAATATCCGGAGTGCAGTTCGGGTCAGGTTCTCAAGAACGCGTACAACGCCGGCTACCGCCGTCTCAACGGGACAGCTTCGCCACTCTGTCCGGCTGAACAGTGGGCTTTCAAAACAGGTTTCACGAAACACGATCGCTCCCTCCTGGCGTTGTTCTCGTAAACGCAACGGCCAAAGGTTTCTAACCTGACACACACTTGAGATAGGCGATGACGTTTTTGACGTCCTCGGGATTCTTGAGGCCAGGGAACCCCATTTTGTTCGCCGGCACTTTCGCCTTGGGATTGGCCAAATACTCCATCAGGTTCGGCTCATCCCATACGAGGCCCGCTGCGCCCGCATCCTTCATGGCTTTTGAGTACGAATAGCCCGGGACGGTCCCAACTGTCCGCCTACAACGCCTTTCAAGGTTGGCCCGACCTTATTCGCGTCGGTATCAGCGCTGTGGCAGGCGGCACACTTTTTGAAGACTGTCTTTCCGGCCTCGATATCCTGAGCCCGGGCGACCGGAGGCAAGCACGCCAAAACCATTGTGGCACCGACGAATAGAGATTTCGCGCGGGCATTCCCCGATTGACGATGCGGCAGGCGGTCGAAATTTTTATGAGCCATGATCCAATCCTTGCTTAAAATACGCCGCTCAGGCGGCCGTAAAGAAGCCTCGACTCCCTCGGCGTAGATTTCGCCCTCGGCGTCAATGCGCAGCTCGTATTGAGGAATATTGGCCGTCGACTGGTCCCAGATCTGCTACCTTTCTCCAATGTGAGTAGTGGCCGGGACACCTAAAGGAGTGGTCATCGGCGTTGTAGTTCCATGGGAAGCCCTTGTGCAGGCACGTGGTCCAGAATCCGACAATGTCGCGGCCCGGCCCGCGCCGTCTGGTAACTGACGTCGAGGGTTCGTTCGGCTTCATCCTGTTCGATGGATATTCGATGAGTGTCAGCCCCAGTGCAGACTTTGTCTGAGTTTGCGCAGGGAGGGCCACAGGTATGGCCATTCCTGCATCGGCAAACGTTCCTTCCCTTAGAAATTGACGGCGGCCCCATGTCAGGCAGCTTGTGCAGCAATTCATGCGTCCTACCCATTAGGCGAAATGTTCTCGAAAAAAGCTCTGCAACGCTTGTGCCAACCGGAAAAGCCGGCGATTTCATACAAAATGCGAATGGGATCCACATCCGAGGAGTCGCGGCCAAGGCCCCGCAGACCCATATCGCAAATCGTCTGTCAGCGGTCTCGACCGGGTCGCAAAGATCGGTCGTGTAGACAGTACAAGCACAATGGATGGCCATCGGAGGACGTGGGAAATTGCGGTTCGGTGAACCAGTGTTGTCGTTTTCGTTCGCTCCAACAGGTCCGAAGCGCTAGCTCCGAGGTTTGGAAGCCGGCGTTTGAAGTTCCTCCCAAGCTGAAATGTCATTTGGGACTCGATGACGAACCGTCATGGATTTATGCGGACGAGATCAACGCATTCTCATGGTGTGTCGTCTGATCAACGACCTGTCGACATCTTTTGCATTCATAAGTCTGGCGATGCATTTGTCTGGAGAAGGTCTTCACTCTTCGGCCCTGCTGCGCCCGCGGAATGAACCCGAGCTAGCGCCGCGCGTTCCCCTTGCCACGCCCAAGGTCGGCGGAGGCGCCGGCAGTCGATGCGGCCGGCAGAACCCGCGCTACCGCGAGGCGCTGCCATCTCGATATAGGAGCTGTTGACTTGCAGAACACTGCACTATCTGCGAACGCATCGCGACATGGCATCCCTCGGCTTAGACTAGAGAGCCGCCGCTAGAACTAGCTTCGTTCGCCGCGTCGGCCGCAGCGGGATCCGATACTCGCTCAGCATTGTGACAACATCGGCGATACGAGTCTTGTCACTCTCCGTCAGCCGCAGATCAACCTCGACGAATGCGCGCCGACTTCCGATACGGGCGCGTCAGTGGGCGCTTGCTCAAGCCGAATGTAACCAGGCGGCCTGCCGGGTTTGCGACCGCGTTTCACATAACCGTTGCTCTCAGCGCCATCAGGACGACCGGGCCTGAGATCGCCGGCGCAATGCGGGACTCGAATAGCATTCGATCATGGAGAGCGACCGCTCGATGCGGCCGAGTTCCCGAAGAGTTTGGCCAGTTGGCTTTCCTTCGGTAATGCCGAGAGCTTCTTCAAGATCGTCGAAGGCACGGCACGGGTGTTGATCGATGGCCGCCAGATGAAGCAGTCGATTTCCAGCTTGCGCAGGAAGGCAATCCGGTCGGTCAGCCCGCCAGGTTTCACGAGGCGCATCCGCCGCCGATCGGAGCCAATGAGAGCCTGTCTGGCCAATGGTCGGGTCGCGGCGTTGGATTTCGGCTTCGACCGACACCCAACCCACGCCGACCGTTAACTGAGCGTGGGCGAATTCGTGGACGTGGTGACAAAGCTCTGGGAAAGTTGGGAGGTTGATGCGCTCATCGCGAACCCGGGGGCGCCGGTCGCCACACTTGTGGTCGTACGGAATCGGCCCACGCTCTCAGTTAAAAAACTTAGGAGCAACATGATCCAAAAACCGAAGCTTTGCGAGCTCAGTTCCTGCCCCGCTTAGTGCCTATTTGTGTGCGCTATTCTGCCATACGCCTAATGAGATTGTCCCACCTGATGACCGTCCCGGAGTGACCATGAAGAACATTATGAGTGTTGGGGACGGTGGAGATGGTAGACTGGTCATCGTGTCAAACAGGGTTGCGCTGCCCGACCAGCACGGGTCATTGCCGCCGGGCGGAATGGCCATTGCGCTGAACGCAGCGCTCCAGCAACGGGGCGGCCTTTGGATGGGCTGGTCGGGGAAGGTGAAAACCGAGAAGAACCAGGTGTCACCGACCATGCAGGAGGCCAACGGCATCACCTATGCCCTTGCCGATCTCTCGCAGAAGGATCTGGACGAATATTACTACGGCTTCGCCAACAGGGGTTCTTTGGCCGGTCTTCCACTGCCGTGTCGACCTCGCCGAATACAACGACGCTAGAAAGTCAGGATACTACCGCGTCAACCGACTCTTCGCAGAGTCTTTGATGCCGCTCCACCGCGAGGACGACGTCATATGGGTGCAGGATTATCACCTGATCCCTCTAGGGAAAGAACTGCGCGAACGCGGCTGCCGCAACCGGATCGGCTTTTTCCTGCACATACCATGGCCGCCGGCGGACATCCTCGCCACCGTGCCGCTCTGCGAAGAATTACTGGAAGCGCTTTCGTTCTATGACCTTGTCGGCTTTCAAACCGACGACGATCTTGACAACTTCGCCGAATGTCTACGCCGCCGAAACTTAGGGCGTCTCATGAAAGACCGTAGCTGCCTGGTCAAAGGGCGGGAGTTTCGCTGCGGGGTTTTTCCAATCGGTATCGACACGGCCAAGTTCGCGAGCCTCGCAGAGCTAGCGACGCGCGACGGGGATCTGCGCGTCCGTTACGGTCGCGGCGATCGCGCTTGCAGTGATTGGGCCGATGCCAGGAATTGTCTCAAGGCGTCGGCGCAGTTCATTCGAGCGATGCCACTCATGAATATTGCGGTCCAGCTCGCTGATCTTCTCATGTACCTCCCGCAACTGACCGATCAGGGGAAGGAGCGCGGCCTGCGCAAGCGGAGGAATGAGTTCGTCACCCTGGTCTTCGATGAGCGCGATTAGCGTGCCCACACCCGCAATGCCTTGGCGCGTCACGACACCGAACTCCGCCAGGTGGCCGCGCAGGGCGTTCACCAGCATCGTCCGCTGGCGGCGGATCAACAGCTCACGGACCCGATGCAGCATCAGCACACTTTGCTGCTCCTCGCTCTTCACCGGAACGAAGCGCATCGTCGGTCGCGTCACCGCTTCGCAGATCGCCTCGGCATCGGTCGCATCATTCTTCTGTCTCTTCACGTATGGCTTGACGTAGGACGCCGGCATTAGCCGAACCTCGTGACCCAGCGCCATAAGAACCCGAGCCCAGTGGTGTCCAGTCGCGCATGCCTCAACGCCGATCAGGCACGGCGGCAATGCTTTGAAGTATCCAACGACATCATCGCGGCGAAGCTTGCGGCGGACGACCGCCCCGACACCATCGACTCCGTGGACCTGAAATACATGCTTCGCGATATCCAGACCAATTGTGGTAATCCTTTCCATGGACGGCTCTCCCTTATGTGACTTTCGACAGCCACACTATGGCACCTCGATGCCGGGAGCGGAGGCCGTCCACCACATCAGGTCACACATCTTGAACCTCGCGAAAATTGACGCAAGGTTCCTCCACGCGACCAGTTACCAAAAGTTTGCAACACAACCCGCGCGCGAGGCTAAGGGCTGGATACGGTATCGGTTGATCCCCTGCGCGGCACCTTACTCATTAGTTCTGACAAATAATCCGGATCTGGTGCAATGTTCCAAGCGTGGACCTGGCAATTCCCCTGCCGTACGTCAAGAATGCAAATATTTCCGGTGGCGACCTTGCCACTCCGAAGTTCCAATTTTCCCTTGAGTGTATTGCCGTCGAGCCACAGGAAGTAGCGTAGCACGCCGCTGCTGGTTACAGCGAGGACCGCTCTATCCTTCCCCGTTCGGGTGACGTGCTCCACAAATGTCGTGACGCCATGTGCCAACGTGGGCTCGGAAGGGCTCCAACCAGGCGATTCCGGCCACGCGCCGCTGCGTTCCCACGCCTCTAATTCCTCCTTCCCGAATTGCGCTATGATCTCCTGGCTGCTCAAACCCTCCCATGCACCATAATCTATCTCGGCTAGCCTCGAATCGACAATCGGTACGGGGGCGACACCGATCCGCTCCACGATGATGTTGGCATACTGACGCGTGCGCAGCAGCGGTCCGCAGTAAAGGCCACCGAGCATAACACCCGACTGGCAGAGGGCGTTGCCGAGATGCTGGGCCTGGCGGCACCCTTCTGCTGTAAGCGCGAGATCGGTTCTGCGACCGACCCACGCGATCTTGTCGCCGGGCCCAAACGTGTTGCCATGACGGCTGAGGATCAACATCATGGACGTTCGCCGCTTTGTGTTGCCGATCCTCCCGCCGATCGGGGCTCTAGGCCCGCCTCAACGAGATCGCCCTCTTCGGCGATGATTGCCTCAACGCGCTTCAAGTCATCCAGGCTATCGACAGCCCAGTGAGTCCGGCCTCCATAGTCGACTTCTACCACCCGGACAGGAATCCCATACTCAAGCGCACGCAATTGCTCGAGGTTCTCAGAGCGTTCGAGGGGACCGTGTTCGAGACTAACATATCGGCAAAGGGTTTCGTAGCGGTATGCGTACAGCCCGATATGACGAAAGATAGGCAGCGGATCCTTGTTATTACCTGGTCCATCATTGCGAACGAACGGGATGATGGATTTCGAGAAGTAGAGTGCGTTGCCGCACCGGTCGAAGGTCACTGTCGTGCCACCGACCTCGCCGCGCCCTTTGGCCGTTCGTAGGGCTTCATAACTCCGCTGGTCCATCCGGACCGCGGAAGTCGCTATCTCGACTGTTGGGTCTTGGCGCATCTTATCAATCAGAGCGGCGATGACCCAGGGCGGCGTAAGGACCGCGTCACCCTGGAGATTCACCACAACTGCAGGCGTCGTGGCGAGCATCTTTGCTGCGGCCAGCACCCGCTCGGTGCCGTTTGTGCATTCCTTCGGGGTTATCACCACGTCACCACCAAAGCTTCGGACATGCTCGGCGATGCGCTCATCGTCAGTCGCAACGCACACGACATCAGCGCCTGCTGCGGCACAGGCCAAAGACCAGACACGATTGATCATGGTCCGGCCAGTGATCGTCGCGAGCGGCTTGCCGAGGAGGCGGCTCGACCCGTAGCGGGCCGGGATGATGATAGCGATTGGGCTCGAGCCCCTGGGCATTTTTCCCACCTTCAGAAATACAAAAGATTAATAGACGAGGTTGCGGAATTCCTTGACGCGATGGAACGTGATCAGGTTCGTGTATTGAGGATCCCTCCCCTCGTCATCGCCGGAGCGGCACACCACGAGAAGATCATTGCCGTCGACCGCCATGCTCGCGTAGTTCCGTGCGTGACGCTCGGTCTGACCCGCGGCGACAAGTCCGGCAAAGCACCAGTCGAGGCAGTTTCTGGAGAAGTGAAGTTGCAGTCTATGGCGCTCATTGTTCGGTAAATTGTAGCGTGCCTCCGACATATGAGTAAGGCGCACCATAGAGTCGGTCGCTTGTGAACTCAGCAACCAGTAGAGCCGCGTCTTGTCATCATAAATTAAAAAGAATTTCAGATGGCCTCCCGGAAGTGGAACGAAAAGCGCCCTTTTCCCCGACGGCATGGTTTCTAATTCCGTGGTCAGGCGACCATCAGCCTGCTCAATGACCTTCGCCACGGCGGCATAGCCCGTTCCGCCCGTGTTGGTGCGCAAAAAGAGGTGCAATGTCCGCCCGGCCGGATCGTGCCACAGATGTGCAGGATCGTAGAACCGAACGATATTGGGTTCAAGCCAGCCCATCGGTGAACACAGGCGTCCCGCTCCAAGCTGGGCCGGACCTCGCGCTGGGGTATTGTAGAACGGAACCCCAAACAAATCGATATCGCTGGACGAGACTATCTCGTTGAATGCAAGGGACTCCGAGATAGTCCAGCTCATGGGGTCAAGGAGATCGTGGTCGATTTTCGCGCGGAGCACCCGCGGTGCCAAACCTGCTGTATTCCATCCTTCGATCGCAAGATCGCGCCGCTCGTCCAAGGCGAGGTAGAGATACCTATTGGTGTAGTGGACGTTGCAGGACGAGCCGTGCCATTTCATATTTGAGGTTAGTGCAACCGGCGCACTCCACGTCTCCCCTTCATCGTCGGAGGCTATGATCATGACGTCGCCGGCATGACCAAGAATGTAGAGCCGCCCGCCAGCCACGAACGGGCGCGCATGCCAGAATGGAAACCTGCATCGCTCGGCCCAGGAACGCCCCCGATCGTCGGACACATAGACCATGCCCATACCGAAGCGAGTACCACGGTCGCGAGATCCCTTCGGTCCGAGGAGGTCCTTGATCCCGTCCCCGCCGAGATCAAAGGTCGCTATCACTCTGCGGCCTCCCGTGACGGCAATACCCGGTGTGTAGCAATAGATATCTTGTGGCCGCTCGGAGCGGTACACGATGTCGCAATCATCCGCCAAGGCACGCATCGTCGAAGTCATTCTGATTCAGCCTTCGTATAAGAGAGGCGGAGCTAGACCCTCCCTCGGATGATCGCGTTTTGCACAAAGTGTCATCATTTAGGACGTAGTTTCAGGACGTCCTGGCGAGATATCAGCCCGACAAACCGTTCTTGGTCATCGTGAACTGGCAGCTGCTCGATTTCGTGCTGACGGAAGATCTGCACGGCTTGATCGAGAAATGCGTGCGCGGAAATTACGGTGAGCGGCTGCTGCATGTGCCGCTTCACCGGATCATTCAAGTCGGGAGTTGCGCCGCAATCGACTAGTCGGCCGAGGGACTCCGCAATCAAAATCCCGACGACCTTACTTCGCTCGGATAGCACTGCGCCGACGCCTAACTTTCGGGGGGCGCGGCACATCGACAAGAGGGCCAGCGACAGTGGCGTATCCAGCCCGAAGACTGGAACCGCTTCAAGCGGCCACATTAGGTCGCGCACTCGCATCAGCTCCCATCCGAGACTTCCACCCGGGTGAAGACGAGCGAAATCCTGACGCGTAAACCCCCGCCGCTCCTGCAGGATAAGGGCTAGGGCATCCCCCACTGCCGCCATGGCGATAGTCGAGGTGGTCGGTGTAAGACCAAGCGCGCACGCTTCCTGCATCGGTCCAATGTCGACCACAAAATCGGCGACCTGCGCTAGTGACGAGTTGGCTCCTCCCGTGATCGCGGCAACCGTAACGGGAAGCTGACGGACTGCGCGGATGAAGTGTATAAGTTCAGCAGTCTCGCCAGAATTGGAGAGCGCAATAATGACATCTCCCGCGCGCACGCGGCCGATATCTCCATGCAAGGCATCGACCGGGTCTAGCGTGATGGATCGAGTGCCAGTCGATGTGAGAATTGCTGAGATCTTTTCTCCAACCAGCCGCGATTTTCCGATACCACATACGACCACAATGCCAGTTGAGGAAAGAATATAATCCGCGAGCGAGCAGACATGCTCGTCGATCCTGTTTGAAAGGATTTCCAGTGCGGCAGCCTCTTGGCGGATGATGGCCCTTGCCCGCTCAAGCATAGCCATTTTGCTATTACTATAGTTCCTGTCATATTTCATATGTTGCTGATCAGGATCTCCGCGTGGACGCAGGTCTATGGGCTTGGGGTTAACAATCGCCATGATGACAGCCTCCAGTTTAAGCGGTGATTTTCGTTTCTCGCAGTGAGGTCGAATGGGTCGGCAGTATGGGCGATAAACCAGGAAATGGGCGTGACTTTTTGATTAAATTAGTGCTGCAGTTTCGTAAACTGGTTAGTCCCTCTCGCTTTAGGCGGAACCTCGACGGTGGCATCGCCAGAAGCCTCTCCGATGAGTAATTGGAGTGATTGATCATTCCATTGAGATTATCTTCTTATTTGCAGGTAGAGATCCGTATTTAGCGAATACCTTATCAATATCGCCGAGAGGGTGGAAGCTGAGCAAGTGGTCGTGATCCGGCCCCCAGCTCCTTTTCATCAAAGCAGATGCTTTAGCGAACGAATCACCATGTCCATTCAGATGGACGAAATAGATGTTAGGCTGCTTCCATGGGAGCCTGTCGGGGATAGCAGGCTCGTTGGAATGGTACCTACTGACGACAATTAGCCTGCCAAGCTTCGCCAACCGACCGCAACCGTGAAGGAAGCCGTCCGAACTGCCGGTAGCTTCGAAAACTACGTTGAACACACGGTCATCGGCGATGTCCAATATCTTGATCCGGCTCGGATAAAGATCCTTCAAGGCGGCCATCTTGTGGCGATCCTTGTCATGGATCCATATTTCGCCACCCTGTGTCTCAAGTAGATTGAAGACCAGCAACGTGCCGATACCGCCGATGCCTAGTACCAGCGTTGCCTCGTCAGGCAGCACGCATTTGGAGATGTCTGCGGCATTAATCGCAACGGATAATGGCTCAACCAATGCACCTAGATAGCGAGATCTGTATTCCGGAAGCTTAAGAAGATACGAGGCTCTTATGTCGACGAATTTAGCATAGCCTCGATTTGAATACCAATTAACCGTCGAGCTCTCGCACAAATGACCGGCACCTGTCCTGCAATAGAAACAGGAACCGCAACGAAAATTCGGATCAATCGCGACAAAATCTCCGACCTGATAGCTCGTGACCCGATCTCCGACCGCGACAATGCTGCCGCAGTGCTCGTGACCGAGACTGATTGGATAGCCTTCGTCGCGGTGGCCCAGATAGAACGATCTATCTGTCCCGCAGACCCCACAGAATTCGATCTTGATTCGTACGAAATCAGCGGGGAGGTCCTCGCTCAGTGCATCGCACGTCAGGATAAAACGACGCGGTGAAATGAGGCGAGCGACACGGTTGGATGATACGGGCATAATGCGTCCCCTGTGTTTATAGCGACGAGAGGCTTTGAAGCGCATCCTGCGCAGCATTGAGAGTGATTGCTACGTCGTTGGCGGAGTGCGCTGCCGAGACGTACCAGAGGCCCTCTGGCGTAATCCGGATGCCTCGATCCTGCAATGCGAGGTGCCACGCGCGTTGGAGGCTATAATCCAGACCTTTAGCTGCTGAGCGATGGTTGATGACCGGCGATGCAGCGGCTCTGAAGGCAGTAGTGATCGCGCCAGGGCTCGCCCGAACAAGAAGAGGTAGCTGACTTTGACCTGCTAGGTCTCTGAGGCCCTGTTCGAGCATCGCTGCATGTTGATGGACCTGCTGAAGCCTTGCGCCGGAACTCGCCGCAAGGAGGGTCAGATGCTTCAACGCCCCTACGACGGCCGGTGGGTAGGCATTATACGTTCCTGTATGCACGGTATTGGTTTCAACAAGGCGCCTCATAACCTCCTTACGGCCAGCAAAGGCTGCCAGACAGACGCCTCCGCTTAGTGCCTTTGCAAAGGCGCTCAGATCGGCGGCGACGCCGAAGTGCTCCGCGGCTCCTCCGAGCGAACTCCGAAAGCCTGTTTGAACCTCGTCGAAAACCAACAGCGCGCCGTTGGCGTTGCATTGTTCCCGAAGAAATCCGAGAAATCTTTCAAAAGGCTGGATATTGCTCCAGAAGCCATTGAACATAATTGGCTCGGTAATTACTGCGGCGATTTCTCCGCCATACGTTCTAAATGCGTTTACAACTGCTTGCGAGTCATTCCATTCAATCGCCACTATATTGGATGCATCAGAGGATGGTTGGCCGAGAGACATCGGCACTGGAAACGATGGCCCGTCGTCGAGGGGGACGTCGACCCCCGAAAATCCCCAAGCAATACCATCGTACCATCCGTGATAGTGGCCGGCGAACCTGATAATTTTCTCTCGGCCCGTTGCTGATCGAGCTAACCGGATACACGCATGTACTGCCTCTGAACCGGAGTTGCAAAACCGCACCATTTCGGCATTACTTACAACCGAGCTGATTAGCTCTGCAAGTTCTATCTCGGCCTCTGTCTGCCCCGCAAAAAATTGCCCGGTTCTGAGTTGGCGACATACTGCATCTATGACTTCAGGTTCTCCGTGCCCAAGAATAAGTGGTCCCCTCCCCAATACGTAATCAATGTACTCGTTGTCATCTACATCCCATACTCGAGAACCACTGCCTCGAGCGTAGTATAGCGGAAAAGGAGTCCAATTCGATCGATTTCCGCTCGAAACACCACCTGGGATAACAGCACGTGCTCTCCCGAGGAGAGCTTCGGAAATTTTATAGGAATTGCTCACTTTGCCTCGCTATGTCGATATCTTCGTATGTTCTTGACACTTTGGAACGCCGGTCGGAACGTGGCCGAGACGCTTAACGTCCGCCTTGTGCGAGCACAATTGACCGGGGCATATGTCTTGCTGCAGGGGCCAATCGATTCCCCCGTCAGTTCTCAAGAAACGCTTGATCGCCGTACCTCGAACCGCCGCATGTTATCCGCAGGTGCAGCTGTAACGCATCCTACACCGCCGCTTTTGTCTCTTCCGTTCCTGGGCGGTTGGGGATCATTCTGCATGTTCCGTGCCAACAAAGAAAAGCCCCTTAAAACAATCCGATAGATCCGGCTCGTATCCGATATCGTCGGACATCAGACAATACCGAACGTGGTTGAATGTCGCGAGTTGCCGTGGATCCAGTCCCCGCGCCTGTAGGGGCAGAACTGGCGAGCGCACGGCACGCATCCACGACCACGCCGGGTAACCGATGTTGCATGCTCCTCGATTAGGTCACCCTCCATGTTGATCGAGGCGGTGCAGCGGCGCATCTCGTCCTACACCGGAAGGGCGGCGCTAAGAACCGCCTACCATCGCCTTGTCCGCGCTCGCGGCCGGCGACGGTTCGTACCGACGAGGATACGCTAGCGCTGCTGCGGCGGCTGGCACCGTACTATCCCGACGCCATGATCGTCGTCATTCTCAACAATCGAGGCCGTCGAACGGCGTACAGCCACCGGTTCGACGGTTCGACGCCAACCGCGTCGGCTATCTACGCAACGACTGGAAGATCCCTATCTGCAAGACCAAGTCACCGGCCGCCGACGGCGACATCGTCACCGTCCGTCAGGCCGCCGCCAACCTCGGCGTGGTGCCGTCGAGCTCCGTCGTTCTGAACCGGGTACTAATTGCGCAGGTTTCATATGGCTGACAGGGTGCTCTGGAGAGTACGTGGTTCACCCGCCATTCACCACTTTCGGTATTGTCCGATCTCCGACTATGTCGCGTACGCAACGTAGGACGGCCAGATCTGTCGGTGTGTTTAAACGCTTTTCTCCCTTGGCACGGTATATGCGACGTTATCAACACGTGTCACGGACTAGAGGAGAAGTCGTTCCATGGTCACGCTTACCGAAAATGCCGCTGCCGCAGGGTTGCACAACCATGGAGGAATGTCTGGCAACATCACGATTGCTTGCGTCCTCCGCGCTAGCGGCGATACGCGCATGTTACCCCTATGTTGGGTTAGGTGACCAAGCATTTTCCTTGCGCCAAAGTTTCGTAGCTTCTCCGACATCAACCTGCAGGGGGTAAGGTGAAGATGGAGCTGTTGCGCCCGGAGGCTGCGCAGGTCGAGCTCTATTCCTTCGGGAGGTATAATGACTTAGTCCACCCAAATTCCGATCCAAGACATGATAAGCAGCGACACATTAAAAGGGATAAGCGATTGCGGTTAAGGCGGGACATGCAACTAACCCATCACATTGAATGCGACTTTTGCATTGTTGGGGCAGGGTCAGCCGGCAGCGTTGTTGCTGACCGATTATCTGAAGATGGCCGCTTCAGAGTCCTGCTCCTTGAAGCGGGTCCAGTTGACAAGAATCCATTGATTTATGTGCCAGCCGGGTTTCTCAAGCTTCAAAATGACAGAACTATCAACTGGAGATTCCGCAGTGAACGGTGTCCGGAGCTCAATGGTCGGAGGCTTGATCTACCTCAAGGAAAGGTTTTGGGAGGTAGCAGTTCGATAAACGGAACGCTGTTCGTTCGCGGGTATCCGGAGGAGTATGATCGCTGGGCTCACCTCGGATGCACGGGTTGGAGCTACGATGAGCTATTGCCCCACTTCCGATCGATTGAGCATTACGATGGTGGCCATTCGGTAGACCGGGGAACTGGTGGCCCTCTGCCGGTGGCGGCTTTGGCAATCCGTCATCCGCTATCTTCGGCGTTTATCGAGAGCGCCAAGTCTCTCGGTTTTCCCATGCTGGCGGATATCAATGCTCCCCGTGATGTCGGTGTCGGATGGTTTCAGCAGAATCGCCAAGGTCGTTTTAGGGCAAGCACTTCAAGAACCTTCCTGAAGCGGGCGATGGGGCGTTCAAACTTTCAATTGATGACAAATGCGCTGTGCACGCGCGTACTTTTTGAAGCTCGTGGTGCGGTAGGGGTCCAATTCCTAAGGGCTGGCCATCTATTCCACGTGAAGGCAAGGCGGGAGGTTATCCTCGCCGCAGGAGCTCTCAAGTCACCACAAATATTGCAGTTGTCCGGCGTTGGCGACGCCAACCTTCTATCGAAATACGGCATTCCGTTGGTGCATCATGCGGCTGGTGTTGGCGAGAATTTAAAGGATCACTTCCTTGTTAGGGTCGCGCACCGAGTTCAAGGGTGCGCAACCCTCAATGAGCGGGCACGGGGGTGGCGACTTTTGCGCGAGTCGTTGGCATATGTATTGTTTGGAGGAGGTCTCATGTCCCTAGGGGCGAGCAATGCAGTTCTCTTCGCTCGAAGCCTGGAGGGTGGGGTCGCTGCCGACCTCCAATTGAGCTTCACTCCAGGAAGCTACGCTGGCTTAGGCAAACTTGAGCCGGTGCCGGGCATGACAGTAGGCTTATGGCAATCATTTCCTGAAAGCAGTGGACGTGTGAGTATCGTTTCCGCTGACCCGAATGTCCCCCCTGCAATATCGCTCGGCCATCTCTCGGCAGATTTGGACAGTGAAGTCCTCTTGGCAGGCATAAGATTAGCCCGCAAACTGTTCGAGAGGCCCGAACTCGCTCGATTTAGCGTTTGCGAAACCCTGCCAGGCCTTCCAATAACAAGCGACGCGGAGCTGCTGGATTATGTACGAGAATATGGTACGTCTGCTCTTCACTTCTCAAGCACCTGTCGAATGGGGGTTAATGAAAGAGCCGTTGTCGATCCTAAACTCCACGTTCACGGAGTGAAGGGACTGCGGGTTGTCGATGCGTCGGTCATGCCAATAGCATCGTCTGTCAATACGCATGCGGTAACAATGGCAATTGCCGAGAAGGCGTCGTCCATTATCCGTTCGTCGGTTAACTCTTATGACCGTGGTCAAGAATGATGGATGACCTTTTTCGCCCTATGCCTTTTGCCACAGGTTTTGTTTGTCATTGATGAGGGCAGCACGGAGACGGGATGGGCTTGAGACGACGGTTGATCCAGCTCTTATCCGCGGGTTGGTTACCGCACTTCCGTAATCCGTCCTGGGCTATCCCTGTCTAGTATCGGGCGTTGGGCTGATGCCCAGCCACATAGTTAGGGACGGGAGTTCCCCACCGTGGCCACATCCCGTCGCCGTGCTGCCCGGTTTTTCCGCCGAGAGATTCGGCGCGGGCAGAGCCTTCAATCCGGCGGCGCCCGCGCCGGGGGCGCGCTTGTCGGGATCCTGATCTTCGATGAAGAAGCGCACCGCATCTCAACGCACCGGTTCGACCTGGTGGCCGATGGCCCACAGGAAAGCTGCCATCTCGCGGGCGATCGCCGCCACGACGATCGGTCTCTTCTTGCCAGAGGCCGTCAGGCGCCGGTAGCGCGCGCAAAGCCGCGTCTGCGCCTTCCAGGCGGCCTTCGGCAGACCCTCGAGGAGGATGCGAATAGTTTCCGTCACCCGGGCCGGATAGCGGTAGCTCCAGGCGCCCTCCATCAGGACGCGGCGTGCGCGCCGATTGCCGGTCAACGTCAGGCCCCCGCGCTTCACCGTCTCGCCGGTCGAACGCTCCGAGGGCACCAGGCCGAGAAAGGCCATCAGCTGCCGCGGAGTGTCGAACCGGCGGACATCGCCGACTTCGCTGACGAAAGTGACGGCGACGATGAAGGACAAACCACGCAGCGCCTGAAAGGCCGTCACCACCGGCGCCATCGACCAGCTCTGCACCAGCTCGGCCAGTTGTGCATCCAGCCGCTCCAGCCGGTCCTGCGCATCGGTGATCACGTCGACCTGGTCCTGGAACACGATCTGCTGGGCCGGGTGGTCGAACTTTTGCGCCGCCAGCCAGCGGGCATGGGTCCGGGTCCAGTTCTTGCGTCCGGTAAAGACCCGGCCATGGCGCAGCAGGAACGACAGAAGCTGCTGGCGCTTCTTGCGCAGATCCTCGCTCGCCGCGGAGCGCACCCGCACTAGATCGCGCACCACTTCATGCACCGCGTCCGGAATCCGAGATTCCCTTCAATTCTCCGGCCCGCAGCAGCCGCGCCAGACTGACCGCGTCGCGCCGGCTCGTCTTGACGCGCTCGCCCGGGCGCTTGGGGATCAGCGAAGGCGCAACGCGCCACCTCCTTGCGCACCGAGCTGACGGAGATGGGCTTCCCATAGGTCGTCGGTGTCCAGACCTCGATCCGCCCTGTGGTCGCCGGGGACGCAACCACTGCCGCCCAAGCCATGGAGCGGTCGCGGTCGCCCGTCTTCGCTCGTCTGGCGCCAGCCCGGGCACGCGCCGGTTTCCGCCAAGGAATTGGCGCCTTGCCCGAAGACGCCCGGCGCCGCATCACCTAGCGCGAGGGCTCCAAGGCGCCGCTCGCCTAACGCTTTGCCGCCGTCCGCGTCCGCCCAGCCCATCTCGACTACTGGCGCTCCGCACCACGAGTTGAGGAATGGTTCCTGATCGAGTGGCCGTAGGGCGAGGTCGAGCCGACCAAGTACTGGCTCTCGACCTTGCCGGAAGATACCGAGCTCGCCGACCTCGTCGATCAGGCCAAGCTGAGATGGTGGATTGAACGGGACTATCATGAACTCTAGCAGGAGATCGACCTTGGCCATATGAAGGCCGAGGTTGGGGCGGCTTCCATCTCCCACGCCACGCTCGTGATCGCTGCTTACGGATTTCTGGTCTCCGAACAGCGTCTGATTTCCCCTCAGCCCCACGCGCAGCGCCGCTCCTCAAGGCACCTGCGCTACCCGAAGATTATCGACCCGCGGCGCCACCGCTCCGTCCCGAATGCCACGTAAGCAATTCAATCGCCACCATCAGGATTAGACTCGCCCACGCATTGGCGCGGCGACTGCCACGATGTCCCACGCTACCAACACAGTTTTATGAAACGGTAGTATTAGTGTCGCAATTTATACTCAAAACATCACAAGCAATTCAAGAATTCTGCCCCGCACCCTGCTAATATCCCTCTGGGCACAAGCTTTGGCCATCGCATGCCAAACCGGCCTGCTACACGATTGTCCATCAGCTACGAGGAGTGCGCGCATGAGCATGGTGAGCGAAATCGATCAGCTGAAATGCCGTCTTGCTGATAGTCAGAACCAGACTTACCCATACTTTATGGATGCATTCGGGTTGGATCTCATCGTTCATGAAGGTGTGTTCCCACCGTCTCACTTCTTCTCATGGCGGTGGTCTGTAGAGAACTTTCCATCCGTCAGGGGACAGCGCGTCCTTGAAATCGGCTGCGGCTTCGGTCTGCCCTCAATCTACCTGGCGAAGAACGGAGCTGCCGTCGTCGTCGCGGTCGACCTAGATCCTCGCGCGGTCGCAAATACCCGAGAGAACGCTGAACGAAATCACGCCGACAACATTGTAGTTATGCAAAGCGACATTTTCTCTGCTGTGGAGGCCTCTCAAAAATTCGACACGATTTACTGGAATTTTCCAGACGTTTACGTTCCAGAAGACTATGAATGCGCCAATGAGCTTGAGCGAGGCGTCTTCGATCCCGGATATAAGATGCTCCGCAGTTTTCTGGAACAAGCCCCCGCGCATCTCGCGGAAGACGGACGATTACTCCTGGAATTTGCCGAAGGCGACCGCGTCACCACTTTGTCCGACTTGGCAAAGGCAAATGGATATGCCATCAAGCTGATCGCTCGAGGGGTCCTTCCCGAAGGAGGGAGAGTGTATCAATTCTACGAGCTGAAGACACGCATCGCAACCTGAACAAATGCGCGGTGGGTTAGCCGATGGCAAATCTTTTGTGATTATCGCTAACCGTGACATGCTTCTCTCCGATGAGCAGCGACTACGACAACGGCAGGCTTTCAGCCGATCGTCGGCGCGTAACCGACTGGCGCGGGGGTATCCTTAACCTCCTCGCCGGTGACGCCTCCTAGGGTCCCGGGCAGGTCCAGGCCGCGGGCAGATTCGTTCTGACTCTCGTTCGCCATTTCAGGACTTCGCCGTGGCAGAGGACAAGTTCTACAGTTTCGATCGCCGCCCAATTTAGTAAGCGACGCATAGCTCAGTTGTGGGTGACTTCTTCGGAAGCGTCTAACTCTTTGTGAAACTCCAAGTTTGTAAAATCTAAGCGGGGACAGATCGACATTTAAGAGCAGCTAAACGTTCATCTACCGGTATTTCGTCAGAAAAGTTCCTCAATAACTCCAACGTACATAGTGTCTAGGTCTAAATTCTTATTTGAACGATATCGGAGATGGTTCATGCGGATCGTAAACTCGCTTGTGGAGCGGTGTTTCGCGGTGATTGAGTTGTTGGCAACCGAGGCATCTGCAATGCGGCTTGGCGAAATTGCTGAAAGGCTCGATTTGCAAAAAAGTGCTGCTCACCGGATGCTCAATACTCTGTCCGAAAAGGGCTGGGTTGAGCAGGTGCCGGAAACGGGTTTTTACAAGCTCACCCTCCGACTTGCCATTCTTGGACAGCGCTTTTTAAGTGCCACACACCTGACTGACGTTTGCCAGCCTGTGATAGAGGAATTGGCCGCCGAGAGCGGGGAGCTCGTTCGTATGGCGGTCGTGCAGAGTGAGACGTTGACTTGGATTATCCAAGTTCAAGGCGCTCGGAACGGTTTGAAATACCAGCCCGAAATGGTGGCCAGGGTTCGCTTAGCGACAACAGCCAATGGCAAGGCATATCTATCGAGGTTAGATCCGACAGACGCAATTCGCATCGCTATTAGTGACAGCGCTCGTGATGGGGAGAGGCGGTCTATCGTCGTGGTGGAAGAGTTTATGGAGGAGCTGAAGCTGACTCTTAATAGAGGCTGGGCGATTTCCAGGGAGGAGGTCGAGATTGGTGTTGTTGCAATCGCTGCAGCGATAGACAGAGGTGGCCAAACGGTCGGCACCGTCAGCGTCGCGGGTCCGAGTTCGCGCGTAACTGCAGAGCGGCACGAGGAAATAGCGTCCTCGGTAATGTCCACGGCTGCCAAACTCGGAGAGCTCTGGCCGCTGAGACAACGATACAATAACGAAAATTGAATACATAGGTTCGACCTGCATTGCGTCTTGTCTCCCGGCAGCTAGTCCCACGTTTGGATCGCTCTTGATGTGCCGTCGGCAGCCGCGGCATTGACATCTTGAGGCTGTTGCGAACCGGCTGTTCGCTGGCCCGCAGCGTCCGCGGCGCGCGGTTCGACGGAAACGCGGCTTGGCTGAAGAGACTATGACGCAGGGTGAGATCGCGGCATAATCTGAGGTCGGGCGGCGTTGTAGGGAGCCGAGTTTGTCAGTAATCATGCGCCAGGGCGGACAGCTTTGAGAAGACGGGTGAGCGAGCACCTGGCCGCGTTGGCGACCGCCCGTGTCTCGAGGATATAGCCGTCTTAGTCGACGGCATTCCACAGCCAGTGCCTCTTGCTACCAATACTGTTCGTAGAGGTGCCAGAGTCACTGTTCGCAGCGCTTATGTCAGATTTGGAGCCGGTGCCTTGCCCATGGACGAGCATCTTGCCTGACCGCCAGTCGATGTCGTCAAGCCTGAGGGCCGCAACCTCGCTGCCACGCAAGCCGAGCTTGGCCAGCATCATCAGAACCGCATAGTCCCGATGCCCCTTGCGACATCGCTCACGCGCGCGTGGGCACGCGGCTCTCAGCCATGATCCGCGCTGACGTTGCCCCCAGTTTCTATCCAGTTTTGAGTTCGTTTCCGGCGTGGGTTGTGCCCTGCTGGGCGGGTGAAGCGACGGTCGCTGGCGTGGAGCCTTTGGCATAGCGCAGCGCGAGCGACCGTCGCGGATTGAAGGTGGCGGCGAACTCGGCCGGTGTCTGCCAGGCGATTTGGGAGTGCGGCCGCGCGGTGTTGTAGTCGGCGCGCCACAGGGCGATGGCTACGCGCGCCTGAGCCAGCGAGGTAAACAGCGTCTCGTTGAGTAGTTCATCGCGCAGTCGGCCGTTGATGGGATGGACGGCCCCTGCACCCCGGCATCGGCGTGGCATAATGGCGGCCGGTGCATACCAGTCAGCAGGAGGCTTCCGATGCAGATCAGCGTCATTGGACTCGATATCGCAAAGCAGGTTTTCCAAGTGCATGCCGCCGATGCGGCAGGTCGCACAGTTGCTCAGATCAAGCTGCGACGAGCGCAGGTTCTCGACTATTTCCGAGCTCTGCCGCCCTGCGTTGTGGGCCTTGAAGCGTGCGCAACGGCACATTACTGGGCACGTGAGTTGAGCGCGATCGGCCACTCTGTGCGGCTCATGCCGCCGGCCTACGTGAAGCCCTACGTCAGACGCAACAAGACCGATGCCGCCGACGCACAGGCAATAGCGGAGGCGCTCACGCGTCCAACCATGCGCTTCGTGCCCGTGAAGTCAGCCGACCAACAGGCCATGCTGATGTTGCACCGGGCTCGCGAGCTGCTCGTGCGCCAGCGCACGATGCTCGCCACCGCGCTGCGCGCGCATCTCGCCGAGTTCGGCATCATTGCACCCCAAGGTATCCATCGCGTTGAGAAGCTGGCGGCGCAACTGCATGACCCGTCCGTGCCGCCTCTCGCGCGCGACGCGCTGAACCTGCTTGTCGAGCAGCTCGCTAGCACATGGAAGCAGATCGACGCGATCGAGATGCAGCTTGTCGCGATCCACCGAACCCAAGCCGTCAGCCGGCGGCTCGCCTCCATCCCGGGCGTCGGCCCGATCACGGCTATGGCAATCGCGAGTACTGTGCCCGATCCCACCATGTTCCGCTCGGGTCGTGAGTTCGCCGCCTGGCTTGGCCTTACACCCAAGAGCCATTCGAGCGGCGGCAAGGACAGGCTGGGGCGAATATCGAAGCGCGGCGACCGTTATATCCGTCACTTGCTTAATGTGGGCGCCGGCAACGTGATCCGGTTTGCGAAGGCGCGCGCCGCAGCGGGCGAGAACTGGATCCGCGGACTGCAGCAGCGCCGTCCGCCTAAGGTCGTCATCATCGCGCTGGCCAACAAGATAGCGCGGATCGCCTGGGCCCTGATGGTGCGCGAGCAACCCTTCCGCTCGCCAGCTCAGGCGGCGCTGTAAGGAGCAGGTTAATCGACGAGGTTCACAGGTTGCGAGGGCGAACGTGAGGTGATGGCACAACCGGGCGGACCGGGGATCGACAAAGCCCGCAGAGCTTTGGGCGCCACGAGCGCGACCCGTTGATGAGGCGTCGATCCGCGAACTCCATCAGGGCCAGCGGTCATGAGCAAGGGCCGCATCAACAGGCCGTATACATGAACGCACCCGACCCGAGCGCTGCCTAAACCTCACTACGAGCCTTGCAACTCAGGGGCCGTCCATACATGAAGCTCTCGATGAGGCCATTATCCGGCATGTTGTTGCTGGTGCCAGCGTTTGTTCGGTCGCCAGGTTGGGTAGGCTTGGCGAATCCCGGCCACGGGGCACCGGGAGCACGCAAGTGCGGGCAGGCCGTCGTATGCAGATGAACTGAGAGTTCGAGCACATTATCTGGCCGCCCCTACAACTCGCCCGGATACGCTGCGAGCGCGGATCCGTATTGGTCGTGTTGCCCGCTGGCTCCCTGTCTGTGACCAACGATGGAGGGAACCGGATCCGGGGACCCTTGCGCTCCGAAGACAGGTCACCAGGCGGACACAGCTGGTTCGCCGTAAGCGCCCGGTAACGACTGCCTTCCGGGACTGGATTCGGATCGGATAGCGATCGGGCTCTGGACGCTGAAGATAGTGCGAGCAGATCAGTCGTCAACATCACAGGCTCCCGGCTTTTTTCGTAAAATCTACGCAATATTTCGGGCTGTTTCAATGGTGGCTGGGCTAAAGCCGTCTCATCTGGGCGCGCTTTGCTATGCATCAGGATCTGCCGACAGTGCTGCGACGCCACGGGCAGGCGTTCGATGCGATCGGCGGCGTCCCGCGTACTGCCATCACAGGGATCGGAGCGTCTGTTCAATCCCCTCGAGCAAACGCGCGGCGTGTTCGCTTGTGAAGACCAAGGGCGGCCTGATCTTTAATATGTGGGCATGAGCACCTGTTCCGGAAATCAATATTCTCCGGTCCCGCAGACCATTGACGATAGCCAAAGCGCAATCCATGTCAGGCGCCTTGGAACAGCGGTCTTTCACCAATTCAACCCCAAAATAGAGACCCGTTCCCCTTACATCACCTACACACTCATATTGCTTCTGGAAATCCCTGAGGCCGTCAAGAATCTGGCCGCCAACCTTGATAGCATTTGCCATCAGGCGTTCTTCGCAGATGGTCTCCAACACGGTCCTAGCGGCGGCAATAGCGACGTTGTTCCCACCAAAGGTATTGAAATAGCGCCCAAACTCGGCGACGAGTTCAGGTCGCAATACAACCGCCGCAACGGGGTATCCGTTACCCATAGATTTGCCCATTGTCACAATATCAGGCTCGGCTTTATGTCGCACGTGGCCCCAAAGATGAGTGCCGGTGCGGCCAAAACCGGACTGGACTTCATCGGCAATGAAAAGTCCCCCAGCTTGGCGAACAACATCGGCTACGGGAGCAAGAACATTCACCGGATCAAAATAAAGACCATCTGAAGAGAAAACCGAGTCAACGATAAAGGCTGCGAGACCACCTCCGTGCCGCTCGATGTCGGCGATTTGACGCGCGACATCCTCTGCCATCCTGCGACCAATCTCTGCGGTAGGCATTCGATAGGAGTCGGGCGCAGGCACAAGCCTCAGAAGTGGATCTAGTGGTGAGTTTTCCCCCAGGGATGGAGAAATGGCTGCGACGGCGCCGCTGTTGCCGTGATAGGCTTCAGCAGTGACAATGACGCTGGAATTTCCTGTGAAGAACCGAGCCACGCGCAGAGCCAAATCGTTTGCCTCCGATCCTGTACAAGTGAACATTGCGCAACCGTTTTTGCCAAGCTCTCCGTCAAATGTCCCGACCAACTTTTCTGCAAACTCAACTAACTGATCCTGCATGTAGCGGGTATGCGTACACAACGTCCCAAGCTGATTGTGAATCGCTGCCACAACTCTCGGATGGGAGTGTCCCAGTGAGGCGACATTATTATAGGCATCGAGATACTCATTGCCTTGCTTGTCGTAGAGAAATACTCCCTTTCCTCGGGAAACTTTAACCGGGGACTGATAGAGCAATCGATACGCAGGACCGAGAACGCGTTGCCGTCGCTCGATGTGCTTCCGGTCGTGTTCGCTCAAATGAGACACGTCCTTCGGATTGAAGCCGTTCACCGTATCCCCGCGAAAACCCTTGGAGAAGTTTCTACTATGCTTGGTCATGTTAGCCCCTATTGGAATAGCAGATCCGAGATCTTGCGGGTTGAAAGAGAATTAAACCAAGCAAGATGCATCCATCCCATTTCGGTGTTGCGAAGGATATAACGGCTGTTCTCCGGGAAAAGCCGCGCTCGCCAGGATGTCAGCAATACTCGAGCGGCAAGCCGGCCCATCGACAAAAACGGGATGAGCCGCAACTCTTCCTCGCTTAAATCAGCGAAGCGTGTGTAACCGCGCAAAACGTCGCGGGCCTCGTCGAATAGATCACGTCGATTAGCATCGCCGATGTCCTTCGGCATCTGATTCAACAGCGCAGTGGAGACATCCACAGCAATTGCAGTTCTGACGGCGTCGCCAAAGTCGATGATGCCGTTGACGAAATGCGGATTGTTGTGACTAACTATCAAGTTGGACGTATTAAAATCATTGTGGAGAACCTGCCGACGGCACCGGTCGAGGCGCGGCCTGATTTCTGCGAAACGTTCAAGCGTAATTCTGGCCCAGTCGCGTCGTTCATAGTCTGGAATGTAATCAATAAGGTCCGACAAATTAAGCAAGTGGGTGACGTCCCAAGCTAGCACGCGGCTGTCGGACGGGTGCGAGAAGTTAGCCATTGCGTGGCGAAGCTGGGCGAGAAGCTCACCGATGCGGGCACGCTGTTCGGGTTTTGAAGTCGTTGTGGCGAGCGGAGCGCCCGGGATGAACGAAAATAGACGTACGATGCGCGGCTCGCCCGTGCTGGTCGTTATGACTGGTAGCATTTGACCGTGCCGGTCCTGAAACACTCGAGGTATTGGGAGAGAGGGAGCCTCACGCTCGATATGCCGTATCAGCCTTACCTGAAAGTCTAGCTCTTCCGGGCTTTCCGACGGATGCGCGATCTTCAGCACAAATTGTACCTTGCTTTCACAATCCAACAGGAACGTGTCATCCTTCTCGGATTCAAAGCGTTTCGTTGAACCGCTCTTTCCATAGAGCCGATCAGCTATGCACTCTGCTTCATTATTGCTTACGGGACGCCAAGAAACCGAAAGAGCAGAAGATCGCGAAGATGGCGGTCGGTGAGTTGGTCGGTGCCGCATATTGAACCTAACTTGTTCCTGCGGCGCTCTGTGTCCGCCGCCTCGATGACATCCCGACTGGTGGAATCCCATGCCAAGGGATACACAAGTATCGTGCCAACCTCACAAGAAAGGCCCGCGATCACACCCTATCGGCATGTAATTCAAAAGCTTAGAGGACGAACGGGGACCCGCTCGCATGACGCGGCGGCAGGAATTTAACAATCCGATTCTGGGTACTGTCTGGTTTACGCCAATTGCGGCGACCTAAAGCGTATGGCGTTTAATATCATAACCGGCAGCTTGGAAAAGTCTCTGAACAGTAGCGGTCGAACGGGGGCGTAAGCGTTGAAGGATCGCGCGGCACGTTTTCTGAGCTGCGCCTGAACTTTGAGAAGGCGTTCTCGATTGATGGTGTGTCTAATCCCAGGTGGGGCGTTAAGCGCGGAGTTTGTTGAAGCGACACAGCCGATGCATGGCTGTCTTCGCGGTCGACACTCGTCGCCGCATGATGATCCTTCGCGGACGAGCCTTCAATGTGGACGAGGCACTTGCTGAAATAGCGGTGCAACCCCATCAGCGGAATGGGTCGGCTCACGTCTTGGCATATGGACACCTCGAAAAACCTCCCCATTTCGACCGTTTCGTGATTTACTGTCATTGTGATTTGCGGGAGGCTGCGAATGCGGGGACAGGCTGGTTTCTGGGACATTGAGGAGCGATATGTCCGGCTGAGCGAGATCGGCGATCCGCTGGAGAAGCTGAACACGGTGGTGCCGTGGGAGGTTTTCCGCAATCCGCTCGGCAAGGCGCTGAAGCGCTCCGATGGCGCGAAGGGTGGCCGGCCGCCTTACGATCCTGTGATGATGTTCAAGATCATGGTTCTGCAGGCGCTCTACGGCCTGTCTGACGACCAGGCCGAGTTCCAGATCCAGGACCGACTATCCTTCATGCGCTTCCTCGGGTTGGGCCTCGCAGACAGCTGCCCGACGCCAAGACGATCAGGCTGTTCCGGGAGCATCTCACACAGGCCGGCGCGGTGGACAACTTGTTCGCCCGTTTCGACAAGCACCTCAGCAAGGCCGGCTACCTGGCGATGGGGCAGATCGTCGATGCCACCATCGTGGCGGCGCCCAAACAGCGCAACACCGACGCCGAGAAGACTGACATCAAGGCAGGCAAGGTTCCAGACGAGTGGAAAGACAAGCCTGCCAAGCTGCGCCACAAGGACCGCGATGCACGCTGGACGGTGAAGTTCTCGAAAGCCAAGGTCGCCGAGGAGGGAAAGGCGCAGCAACGCGACATCGCCATCCCCGCCTTCGGCTACAAGAGCCATGCCGCGATCGATCGCCGGCATGGCTTCATCCGGGGCTGGAACGTCACGAGCGCGGCGGCCTATGACGGTGCTCAGCTTCGCAATGTGCTCAACCGCGCCAACACCGGTTCGACTGTCTGGGCCGACACGGCCTATCGCTCGAAAAAGAACGAGGAGTGGCTGGAGAAGAACGGCTACGTCTCTGACATCCACCAGAAGAAACCGAAGGGTCGGCCCATGAGCGAGGCGACGTCGCGGGCCAATGGGCGGCGATCGAAACCCGGCGCTTTCGTCGAACACGTCTTCGCGCAGCAGAAATCCCGCATGGGCCTGTTCGTGCGCACCATCGGCATCGCCCGCGCCAGGACGAAGATCGGCATGGCCAACCTTGCCTACAATCTCACCCGCTTCGTGTGGCACCAGGGGCGGACTGCGTCCGCATGACGGCGAAGGCGGCGCAAACCGCCGCCGCGACGCCGAAATCGGCAACCGGATCAATCTCAAACAACCAAATCCGAAGCGATCGCCGTTCATCAGTCCACGCAGAACGTCGGCGCGGCCCTACCGGTCCGCGAAACGCCGGAAGTTCGAGGTGTCCATATGTGGACGTATATGGACCCCGCCCGATTGCAACAGGTTGGCTGGAGCAGGATCGCTGGTCAGTGGGCCGTTCCATCTCATCAATCTGGGAGATGCCTCTCATTGCCTCGTCTGGATTGCTCCTGAGATCATTGTCTGATGTCCGACGCTGTCGAACATGCGATGTGGCATTATTTGCGACATCACCTTGTTTCCTAAATGAATTTCTCCTTTGGCACGGGACATGCGGTGTCATTCGCAAATGCCTCAAAGACCGGAGCCATCGTCCCATGGTCACGCTTATTCGAATGTCTCCTCCCGGGCGGAGCGACATCATGCTTTACATGGTGGATAGCCGGCGAGCGGCGGATCAGCAGCCAGAGCACTGGCGCGCGACCGGAGACCCTGACGCAACTCACGACGTTGAGCACGTCCTTAAGCACCGCGCCCAAGCTGAGAACCGCGCAGGATGCATTCCCGGCCGCACCATCATCATGCCCACCCTCGATCAGGTCTTTATCGAAGTGTATGACCAGTTACGACGGCGTCATGGGACTAGCAAGCGTGGCTCCCTTAACGTGGGGCCAGGCCGTTGGATCTGCGGACATGCCTACAAGATTCTTGATCCGACGTTCCGGTTTTGAGGTCTTTCGCGTGTCGATGAGCGGGCAGCGGCAACAGGCCAGATCATTGAGATCCGAAGCAAATTCACTTGGTTCGCGAGGACCTAATACCAGCACCCAACAACGTCAGCCCAGGTGGCCGATAAACGCGGTTTTGCGATAACGCTAGGAATGAGGTACGTCATGTCAACCAACATTGGTCGAAATACTGGTTCAACTGTCCGAAGCATCGTCGGTTCGGCCCAAATGTTCGGACGCGGGCAGCGCGTTATTACCGGAGGAAACGCTCGCCTATCTGTGTTCCAGCGTCCCCACCCAATATATATCGCAAACGGAACCGGAGTTAATATTGTTGACGTTGATGGGAATACCTATTTAGATTTCCTAAATAACTTTACAGCTTTGATTCACGGTCATAGCTTCCGACCGGTACTGGACAGTCTGCGTCATCAATTAGAACTTGGCATAAGCTTCAGCGGGCCCACGAAGCTGGAAGTTGAATTTGCCGAACTGCTTTGTGGTAGGGTCCCCTATTTTGACCAGATCCGTTTCATGAACTCAGGTACTGAAGCGGTCATGTATACTATTAAGGCAGCGCGTGCCCTGACGGGAAAGTTGAAAATTGCCAAGCTCGAAGGCGCTTTTCATGGGGGGTATGATCCGATTGAAGTCAGCCTCGACGCCGCTCCGGCGAACTGGGGCCCGCGGTCGGCGCCTAACGCCGTGCCCTATTGTGCGGGTACCCCTGAATGGCCTACCGCCGACACGGTCGTCTTGCCATTCAATCAGCTCGTGGCAACCCGGGAACTTCTCGAAGGAAACAAAGACACGCTCGCAGCGGTCATAATAGATGTTCTTCCGCAACGTGCCGGATTGGTGCCCATAGACCGCTCCTATCTTGCCTTTCTGCGCGAGTTCACGGCCCAACACGGCATCGTTCTGATCTCTGACGAGGTGATGAGCTTCCGGCTGTCGTATCGTGGCGCTATAACCCGATTCGGGTTTGAGGCGGACTTATGTGCCTTTGCCAAGATCATTGGTGGCGGTCTGCCAATTGGCGCGGTCGGAGGCCCATCGAAGTTCATGCTTGCCTTTGATCCGACGAATGGCAAGCCTCTCGTCCCTCAGTCCGGCACCTTCAGTGCTAATCCGATGTCGATGGCAGCAGGCATTGCCGCATTGGAATCGCTGTCAAAGCAAAGTTTTCAGCGATTCGATGATTTGGGCGAATATGCCTGCTCTTCGTTAACCGAGATGTTTCGTCGGGAATGCCTGCCATACTCCGTAACTGGCATGGGATCGATGTTCCGCATACACCTGCGGCCTGAAGCTCCTAAAGACTACCGTGAGGCCCAGCTAGCGCCCGAGCAGCAGGAAAAACTTGGTATGCTCATTCGGGCTTTACAGGAAAGAGGTGTGATTGTCTCGCCGACCTGCCAACTGTGCCTATCCACTCCGATGTCTACGGATCATATCGACGAAATGGTGACGTCCGTTCATGAAGCCGCCCAAGTGGTCGAAAGCAGCGCGATTGGAGAACCTCGGCGGGGATCGTAAGTTACGGATCATTGACATCGAGAGGGCCTTCGGCCGTCGCGTGGGCGATAATAGGTAATGTTCCGAGGCAAACGACGGTGGTGGTCGGAGGGATAAAAGCCTAACGGGATGGCAATCGGATTATTGATGGAGACGGAGCGCCAAATCTAGCTGGTTACTTGAACAACTCGGTGAAGCGATCTCGTCGGCGGCTCGTTCGGTTCCTGCCGTCGCGATCCCCAATAAGCCCTGATATGGCGACGACCTAGGCAGCAGTATAGCGCAACAAACTCTTCACAAACTCGTATCGCCAATGTCAAATGCAATACGATAAGCTCGGCGGCAGTCTATAAGCGACTTGTCGAACTTGTGTTCACCGAAAGATGGGTAGGCAAATGAAGATCCGATCGCCACTCGAGGGAGTCAGAGTACTTAGTCTAGCGGAACAGTATCCTGGCCCATATGCGACCCTGCTGCTGGCAGACCTGGGTGCAAATGTCACCCTTATTGAGAGGCCTCATGGCGGCGATCCTGCTCGCAACTTTAGAAGCCTCTTTGCGGCGCTGAATCGTAATAAAAGAAGCATTGCTCTTGACCTTAAGTCACCTCGTGACCGTGACATTCTATTAGATATGAGCAAAACGACAGACGTTCTGATCGAGGGTTTCCGCCCTGATGTAATGAAACGCCTGGGGCTAGGTTATTCAGTAATCAGTCGGCAAAACCGTCGCCTAGTCTATCTCTCACTGACCGGCTTCGGTCAAAATGGACCTTACCGCAGGCGTCCCGTGCACGACCTTTCCTGTCAAGGATTGTCCGGCGTTCTGTTTCAGCAAGCTCGAACAGGAAGTTTGGAGAAACCATTTCAATTGCCGGTCGCTGACCTCGCCTCGGGTACCCTAGCGGCGTTTGGCGTGGCTTCGGCTTTGCTGGCACGCGAGCGAACAGGTCACGGCTGCTACATCGATCTGTCCATGACCGATAGTCTAGTCTCATGGATGACCACGTATCTCTACGCAGCTTTAAACGAAAGACCATTGGCAGAGGTGTATGAAGAAGAACCAGCGTATGGGACATTCGCCTGCGCGGACAATAAGATGATTACGCTAAGCATTGCCGCCGAGGATCACTATTGGCAGGCTTTGTGCGCAGCTACTGGTCTGACACACCTCGCCTCCGCGAGCCATCAGGAACGCGTACAACACGTCGCTGTTTATCGCGCGCAACTTGCCGCCGCAATCGCGAAGCAAAGACAAGAGACATGGGCGAATCTTTTCAACGCTATCGAAATTCCGTGGGGTCACGTGCATGATTTGAAAGACGTCGCAGTAGATCCGCAGCTCCGTACGAGAGAGCTGTTTGTGCAGCTTAGCCTTGAGAAGGGTGGTGAATGGCATGTAAACCAACCGCTGCGGTTCGACTGCTATGAAACGGGAATTGAGCTTCCCGCCCCCAAGCTCGGCGAGCACACTCGCGCGATCTGCCCTGATGCGATTTGAGTGCTCTGTGGGTCGTGGTCGAGTAGCTTCGGCTTTAGGCTCCGCCCGGACATGCATATACGGGACCATCCTTCTGACCGCGGCGGCAAGTTGCGTGCGATGCCTGTTCCGTCTCACAAGCAGGTGCTCGGCTGGGCTTTGCAGCGGATGAAAGAACCAGAGGTCGTAAAATGCTGAACAATTCAGACGCCAACACCAATTTGGAAACAGACAGCGATATACATCCGTTAAGCGGCATTCGGGTCTTGGCATTTACCCACTATGCCGCCGGCCCGATCGCCGCGCAGTATCTGGGCTCCCTCGGCGCAGAAGTTATCAAGATCGAGGCGCCAACGGGTGATTTCCAGCGTAGCGGTATCAAGGAGCCGACGGCTCCCGACGACGAGCCGAGTCCGTATTTCCTGGGCATGAACCGAAACCAGCGGTCGCTATGTATCAACCTCAAGAAGCCGGATGCCCGATCTGTCGTCCGGAAGATGGTCTCGCAGGTGGATGTGATACTCGAAAATTTTCGGCCAGGCGTTCTGGAGCGAATGGGTCTTGGTAACAAAGAAATTATCTCCGAGCATCCTGCCATGGTCTATTGCTCCATAGCTGCATATGATCCGGCTGGACCCTGCAAGGATAAGCCAGGTCAAGACTTAATTATTCAGGCTCTTTCAGGCATTGCAAGCCTCGGCGGGCCGGCGGGCGGTCCACCCATCCCAGCGGGTGCCTATGTCGTGGATACCTATACTGCATCGCAAGCCGTGATTGGCATACAGGCAGCTCTGAGGCAGCGTGATCAAACAGGCCGCGGACAATGGGTCCGTGTCGACATGATGTCGTGCGCGTTACACTTGTTGGCTTCGGAATCCACCTATTTTCTGAACGCACAGACACCGCCAACAAGAGCTCGAAATGGCATCAGCCACGTCTGCCAAGGGGCGCCTTATGGTATCTATGCAACTGTTGATGGTGCGGTAGCCCTTGTAGCACATGCGGCGTCTTTGCCAGACGTAGCGGCGGCGCTGGGACTGTCAGATCAAATCGTGCCATTGCTCGAAGGCAAGGGTGCCTTGACGAACCGTGATCAAATTGCGGAACACCTGTCAAACAGGATCCGCCAGCTAACTACTGACGAGGCATTTTCAAGCCTTTCACCGACGGGCATCTTGCTTGCTCCAGTCCGCAGCGTTGGCGAGGCGCTTGCCGATCCAGGCGTCGTCCGCGACCTCATCCGCGAGGTCGACCACACTTATGGCGGCAGATACCGGGTAGCCGTTGAGCCATTGAAGTTTACCGATTCTCCTCTCATCTTCGATCGTCCGGCGCCTGCGTTGGGAGAGCACTCGATCGAGGTCCTCCGCGATGCGGGAGTCGGCGCAGATGACATCAAGGACTTGATCTCCAGCGGAGCGGTTCGGGTCCCTGCGGCTTCGGTAGGTCGCGAGTCGTGATCTTGAAGACAAGCGCTTATAACGCGTCAAGGTCAGGTTAATAACGCTTAACCAAGACCGGTGCAGGGAGCTAGCTACGGCGGGGATACCGGTAAACTGCATTACTCGGCGGAGTTTGATGGTGGGTTTGGTTTGTCGGACGCGTGTTGGCTCGCGTCGGATGAATGCAGTTCTCCACGGGCGCAGTGTTTGGCATCTCCGCGGGACGGGGCGAGCGAATGATGAACCTACGAACGAAACGCCTCGTATTGCGCGAATGGAATGACGACGACCTGGAACCATTGGCACGTATCAATGACAATCCGAGAGTGGTCAGGTATGTCGCAGAACTTTTGGATCGCGGTGCGGTGGCAGCTTGGATTGCGGACCAACGCGAGCATTTTAAGAAGCACAGGTTTGGCCTTTGGGCACTGGAATTACCTAGTGTGGCTAAACTGATTGGCTTCTGTGGCCTTGTCAACGTGCCATATCAAGCGCACTTCACGCCAGCGGTTGACATTGAATGGCGGCTCGATCCGGCCGATTGGGGCCAAGGTTACGCAACTGAAGCAGCCTCGGCTGCGCTTTCGTTCGGATTCGCACATCTCGGATTGAACGAAATTGTCGCTAACGCAGCTGTTGCGAATTTGGATTCCAGACGCGTAATGGAGCGGCTGGGGATGACCCACAACCCAAAAGATGATTTCGACCACCCGCTCAAGGCTGGAGATGATCCACTGCAGCGCCAAGTGCTGTACCGGGTCAGGTCTGAGAACTGGTGCATAAGCACGTCCGCCCTGAAGGGATTCGGAATTGATCGGGAATAGGGGAGACCTCACAGCTCCGCCCCGGGGCAACGCATGCTCCAAAGGACTGGGTCACAAGTCGTCCGCGAAGAACTCGCAAGGCTCTGATTCAATTGGGATTCTGCTCCAGTTTTGTAAGACCGTATTTCCGCCTCTGATGGTGAGGTGGCTCGCCCTACACTGCGCGTCCTAATCGTTGTGATGCGACCGGCACTGCAACCCTCGCGAACTCACCTCATTCATCGTCCCGCGAAGGACGCTCTTTCCACCGGCTGGTGGAACTGTCAATACCGGGTGAACTTTCCTCAAAAGTGCCGAAGTAAAATTCCCCAATTATGCCGTCTCGGACGGCATGGAGAATTGGGTATTTTTCGGCGGCCGCCCTCGCGGCCGTGATGGTGGGGCGAAGGACGGTGGAGTAATCAGGGCTTTCGAACGGACGTGTTCAGGCATCAATTCGGCATGTTGGCGCAGCCTGTAGCTTGATCCTTCGATCTGAACGACGACAGCATGATGCAAAAGCCTGTCGAGAAGCGCGGCCCCTTTCTCGTAGCGGGCGTTGACGAGCTGGAAGAACAGGTTGCCGCCGCCGAGGGCTGGAAAGTGAAATCGAAGCCGGCGAGCGTTTTGATGGTTGCCAGCCGACCCATCCGCAGCGCCGTCTTTATGCGACTGTTCTCGCGCAGGGTCAGCTCTTCGGAAAGGAGAATGTCGATCGCTTCGAGTGCCGACAGCTCGCCATGCTCCAGGCGGCGGACAATATGGTCGAGCGCTTCAAGGGCACGTGGCATCTTCAAGCCGACAAGGTCATGGCGAATGCGGTCGATCATCGACGGCACGGCATCGAGAGCGGCGTTCATGGGCGGTTCTCCTGCGCCAAGGCTCTGGCGACGGCGTCGTAGAAGGCGAGCGGCCGCTGCGTGACCCGGTCTCCGGATCCATGAAGAATGATCTCGTCATTGTTGACGCGCGATCGCGATCGCGGCGGTGAGCGAAGGGTTCTGTGTCCTGGTTCGACGCGGCGCTGATGGCGACCTTCCAACACCGGATGGACAGCAATCAGCGCGCCGTCTTCGAAGATTCGAACCTCATTGGCCAAGGTGTGAACCTCGACGAGCCGCCTTCTGGTGGCGTCGGGCACGCTGTATGCGTTTCCACCGACACTCACCATGCCCTCTCGGGATATCCTTCGCTCAAGCCGCAGAACCGATCGGAACGGAGCCATCGGCAAGGGACGCAGATGAAGGCTATAGCGCGACAATCTGGGAGAGAAGCGCGCGACAATCTGGATGAGAATCTGGTGTCGCGGCGGTGGCGATAATCGCGGCATGGATTGTCGCGCGCAAGAGGTCTTGTCGATTTGATTGTCGCGGCGCGTCAATCAGGGAGCGACGTTCGTGGGTGTCGCATATGACGGCGGCCTGCCTGGCCCCCGCTTTCGCTCGATGGCCTCGCGCCGCCGATAGCTCTCGACATTAAGCTCGAAGATTGTGGCGTGATGGACGAGGCGATCCACCCGCGGCGAGCGTCATGGCGGGATCGGGGAAGACCTTCCCCCATTCGCCGAAGGGCTGATTGGCGGTGATCAGCAGGGACCGCCGCTCGTAGCGAGCGCTGATGAGTTCGAACAGCACGCTCGTTTCGGCCTGGTCCTTGGTGACATAGGCGAGATCGTCGAGGATGAGCAGGTGGAAGCGATCGAGCCGGTTGATGGCGGCCTCGAGGCCGAGTTCGCGGCGCGCGACCTGAAGCTTCTGGACGAGATCAGTGGTGCGGGTGAACATGACCCGCCATCCGGTCTCGATAAGAGCAAGTCCGATGGCCGAGGCGAGATGGCTCTTTCCGCCGCCGGGCGGGCCGAACAGAAGCAGGTTCGCTCCCTTCTCGAGCCAGCTATCGCCGGCGGTGATGGCCATCACCTGGGCCTTGGAGATCATCGGAACGGCTTCGAACTCGAACGTGTCGAGGGTCTTGCCCGGCAGGAGGCGCGCCTCGGCGAGATGGCGTTCGATACGTCGCCGGTCGCGCTCAGCCAGTTCATGTTCAGTGATCGCAGCCAGGAAGCGAGCGGCCGGCCAACCTTCCTTGTCGGCCTGTTCGGCAAATTGCGGCCACATAACCTGGATGGCCGGCAAGCGCAGTTCGTTGAGGAGCAAGCTCAGTTTGGCTGAATCGACAGCGGGGTTCGTCTTCATGCCGCATCTCCTGTCAGATTGGCGCCAAGCAGGGCTTCATAGGCGTTGAGCGGAGCAAGGTGCACGACGACCCTCGGCAGTCGGGCGGGATCCGGCGCGAACCGTTCCCGCAAAGCAGCTATGTCGGGCAATCGCCGTGCCTGCAGCGAGGCAGTCAGTTGATCGGCCAGTTCGCTCTCGCAGCCGCGCTCGTGCGCCATGGCAAGAAGCTCGCCCATGATGCGGCAGGCCTGCCGCTCAGGCAGTCGCTCCATGAGCTTGTCGAAGGTTCGCCGGTAGGCCTCGCGGGGGAAGAGCTGGTCCCGATAGACGAGGTTGACCAGCGCCATCGGCTTGCGGCGCAGCAAATGGATAACATGCCGATAATTGACGACCTGGTCGTGCTTGCCGGTTGAAGAGGCGCGCCCGCGCGGCAGCGTCATGAGCTGCGTGCCGCCGATGAAGATATCCAGCCGATCATCGAAGAGCCGCACCCTGAGGCGGTGGCCTATCAGGCGTGAGGGCACGGTGTAGAATACCTTGCGCAACGTGAACCCGCCCGATGACGTGATGCGCACAGTGACCTCCTCGTAGTCGCAAGTGCGCCGGACGGGCAGTTCCTGGAGTTCGGCCCGCTCGATGTCGATGCGCTTGGAATTGCGGGCGTTCACACGGCTGACAATCTCGTCGACAAAGCGACGGTAGGCGGCCAGGTCGTCGAAATCGCTCGACCCCCGCATCAGCAGCGCGTCATTGATCGCCCGCTTGAGATGGCCGTGCGGGCCTTCGATGGAGCCGTTCTCATGCGCGACGCCAGCATTGTTGCGGGAAACGGTCATGCCGTAGTGGCCGCACAGTTCGTCGTAGCGGCGCGTGAGGTCCTCCCGGGCGTCCTTGTCCAGGTTGCGGAAGGCCGCCGAGAGGCTGTCGCTGCGATGCTCGCGGGGAGCCCCGCCGAGCGACCACAGCGCGTTCTGCAGGCCTTCCGCCAGGGTGATCGAGTGGTTGGCCTGCGATCGTCACGCCGGTGGCGGCCATGTCGGTGAAATCCGACAATCCCATGCGTCCGGGTTCGTGGACCTGCGGGAAAATGACCTCCTGCTCCTCGCCATGGACGGCGCGCCAGGATCGAATACGGCGCTCGATCGTGCGACGAATGCCGTTGCCCAGTTCGGGATGTCGCCTGATCATCTCCTCGAAAATGGCGACCGGCCGGATGCCGGGAGCCGCCCGCAGCAGCGGCACGATCTCGGCGTCGAAGATCTCTGCGAGCGGATCGGGCCGGCGCCTTTCCCGCGGAACCGTCCTCTGCGAAGGCAGCCTCGTCTCGATGCGATAGGCCGTGGCTGTGCTGATCGACGCCTTTGCCGCTGCGACGGCCGTCGTATTGGTCTTCCGGAACTTCATGAAAAGCCTCATTTGGTGATCGGTTACGTGGCGGCCGGGCACAAAGTGATTCCTCCCCAACAGGAAAAACCACCGCATACCCGGTCGACCGTGATCACCAGACGACACCCGAAAAGGAACGCGCCGCCGGCGGGTTGAAACTCCAGTCGGGCTACGCCCTCCCTGCGTTCCAACCCGCCGGCATTCTCATCCTGATTGACGCTGCGCTCTCACGTTGATTGCCGCGCCGCAGAAGGCGCTCTTCCGCGAAGGCCTCGACGACGACGCGCTGCGTTGTGGCGTGCACGCGCGGATTGGCAACGGCATCCAGCCATTGCCGCAGTTGGGTGTTAAGATCATCAAGGTTGCGAAACGAGCGCGCCAGGAAGAAGTCTTCACGAATATAGCGGAATGGTCGCTCGACCTTTCCCTTCGTCTTGGCGCGATATGGTTTGCAGGCCTTCGGATGAAAGCCGAAATGGCGGGCGAGATCGAGCAGAGCGCGGTTATAAACAATGCCGCCCGTTTCGCCTTCGCCGATGACCGCAGTCTTCATTCTGTCGTAAAGGATCTCGCGCGGAACGCCGCCGATCGCATCGAACGCCGCCGCGTGGCATCGCAGCACCGTCGGCAGATCCTGATGCATGGCAAAGCGCGCTCAGATGAGACGGCTATAGCCCAGCACCATAGAAAACAGCCAGACGATCCTGGGGGTGCCGGCTCGTCGGTGAAGACGACATGGAATTGGGCGAAATCCACCTGTGCCTGTTCGCCGGGAGCTGTTTCGAACCGAACTTCAGCCGGCTTCTGAGGTCGGACGAACGTCTCTGAGGAAGGCCGTGACGGTAGTGTAGCCACCGGCGTACCCACGATCCTTCAGGCCGCTTGAAGATCTGGCGGAAGGAAAAGGCACACGCGATGGTGTTCGGCCCAATGCACGTGGAGCCGGCAATCGAGCTGATCGCGCATTGATGGAATCCCAGCCCAGCGGAACATTATGGTGAGGCAACGGAAAGATCGTTCGGGAGCATTCCAGGGTGAGGCAATACGATACCCTACATTTGTGTCGCATGCGCGTTACGCCGAGGACTTCATCCTGCGGTGTCAGGAACAAGGGAGGAGGCCTTGGCGGTGTCCGCTCTGGCTGAAAACCTGGGTGACCAACGCGCGCTTCTCGGTGCAACTCCACAGCCTCTGTTGCCGCACGCGCCCGGGCACCGTTGTAAGATCTTCGGCCGCTGCGGCGCCGCTTATATTTAATAAGACGATAATATCTGGTATGGAGTTACCGGCAGTATGTATGAAAGTAGTTGGTTAATAAGTATTGATAATAGCCATTAAGTTAAACGCCGATCGAACGTGGGGCGTCAAGTCAGTTATAATAGTCGCGAGTTCTCCACATGTCAAGACGGGTTACGCCTCTTAGCCCATTCGTCGCGACTCAATCGGAAGAGGACTTGCGACTTCTGGCCACTGGCGGCCGGCTTTAGAGGGTGCTGGAAGTTATTTCTGGCATCATGGGACATGCCGAGTCGTCTCATGACCTGCAGCGAGTTGGCATTGGCTACCGAAGCGGTAGCCACAATCTCGACGAGACCTAAACGCTCGAAGCCGTAAGCGATGACCGCTTCAGCAGCCTCGGTCGCCAACCCCTTACCCCAAAACTCAGGTTTGAGGATCCACGAAATTTCGACTGCCGGTGTAAAATGGGCCTGGTAGGAGACAGTAGAAAGGCCGCAATAACCTACGAAGGCGCCAGTTCCCTTTTCCTCAAGTATCCATACGCCATAGCCGTGCTGTCTGTGATGTTCAACCTGGTCATGAACCCAAGCCTCCACCTGGTTTCGATCAGTCAGCCGTGTAAGATGTTGCATGACGTTCGTGTCGGCATGCATCTGACTAGCCAACTCAACGTCATCGTATGACCACCTCCGGAAATCAAGCCGCGGCGTTTGCAAACACATAGGATAACCCCTTAGCAAAGTTGATCGGCTTAAGGTCCCTTAGCCCTTGTTACGGCTGTGACCGGGGCAAGTTAATAGCATTCGGGACCACTATCGGCTGTAGTTTCTCGAAGGCCCGACTAGCCTGAAGAACAAGGCTATCGGCATACTTTGGACCCACAATTTGGAGAGCTATGGGAAGGCCCTGATCCGAGAAGCCGCAAGGCATCGCAGCAGCAGGCTGATGCGTCAGATTGAATGGAAAACAAAACGCAATCCAATCCCACATGGACTTGAGATGGGATGGGTAAAGAGGTCCAGCCTCAAAAGCCGTGACCGAAAGTTGGGGAGTGATCAATAAGTCAAACTTCTGGTGAAACTCACTCATAGTGCGAGCTAGTCTCTCACGGGTTTGCCAAGCTGCGAGCAACTGGGCTGCCGTCACGCCCCGACCCTTCTCAGCAATCTTACGCAGACCTGGATCGCACATCTCCAAGTCGACTTCGGAGATGCCAACGAGGCTGCACGCTAAAGAGGCTTCATAGAATGTCAAAAAGCATGCCAAAGGGTCATCAATCGGTGGAGATACTTCTTCCACCACAGCTCCCAGTTGCTCGAACCGTTTGACAGCTTGCGCAACAGTGGAAGCGACCTCGGCGTCCACATGTGCATACCCTAACGTTTCACTATAAGCGATACGAAGACCTTCAACTCCTCTATCGAGTTTATCTACGTACGATCGCGAATCGTGGTCTACGGCTAGCCAGTCTCTAGCATCAGGCCTCGAAATCACATCCAGCATCAAAGCTGCATCCGAGACGGTGCGGGTGATGGGACCATAATGGCCAAGCTGCGCCATCGAGCCCAAACCCTGCGGATACATCGGCACACGACCAAAAGTCGGTTTCAGGCCATACACCCCGCAGAGGGCTGCGGGGATTTTAACTGAGCCACCTGCGTCACTTCCTTGGTGAAGGGCTCCCATCCCGGCCGCAGCTGCAATCGCGGCACCGCCGCTCGACCCTCCACACGTTAAATTGGGATCCCACGGATTTCGACTGGTCCCCGACAATGGGCTATCCGTTACGGATTTCCATCCAAACTCCGGCGTCGTGGTCTTACCGAATAGAATGCCACCACTCTCTTTCAAACGGCCAACGACAGGCGCGTCTTCATTCCAAGGCCCATCCGCCTTTACCGTTAACGAGCCCCTGCGGGTCGGCCAACCTTGGGTAAGCGATTGATCTTTGACCGTTACTGGCACCCCATCAATTGCGCCGACAGGATTGCCTGAGAGCCATCGCGCCTCGGAAGCCCGGGCAGCGGCACGCCCTCTATCGGGATCCATAAGAACCAATGCGTTTAGAACAGGGTCCACACTGGTCACTCGGGCTACTACTGCTTCAAAAACGTCCACGGGCGAGAATTCCCGAGTCGCATAGCCGCGAAGCAAGTCTGTCGCGCTATAATCTGCGTTTTTGCCGCGACAAGGATGCGACACGGTGTTCGATCACGGAATTACCGCGAGGATCTCGATCTCGATGCTAACCCCGCCCACGAGACTGGCAACGCCGATCAGGGCGGACGCTGGAGGTGTCTGAGTAGAAAGAAAGCCACTTCGCACCTTCCGGAGGGTGGATACCCGATCCTCGTTGAGGCCAACAACGTAGTAAGTGAGCCGGGCAATGTGCTCGAACCCTAGGTCCGCTGCAGCAAGGGTCCTTTGAATTTCTACAAAGACAGCGTTGACCTCTTCTTCGAATGATGAGGTGACGATGTTCCCCTGATCATCGACGGGGATAAGCACTGAGATAAAGATGCCACTTCCTTTAATTATCATTCCGTCGGACATAAGAGTCGAAGCCTGGCGTGTGTTTACTGGCGTTAGATGTGAAAAGCCTTCGGTCATCGAAATCTCCTGAAAATGCAAGCAGTTGCCGTGAGTGTGGATGGCCTTGGTCTTGGATCAGTCTTGGATCCCGCCAAGGAACGCGACGAGGTTTCGGCCGAGTTCGACGCTCGGATATCCACCTTCCTGGATGAGAGCCACGGGTCCCCGGAACTCGTTTATTGCTGTCGCGGCCTGTGCGAAGCCCTCGGTGGTAACGTCCAAGACGCTCAACGGGTCGCCTCGATAGGCATCAAGGCCAAGGGCGACCACGAGAACGTCGGGGGCGAAAGTTTGAATACGAGACAGGCCTTTGCCTATAGCCGCCACGAAGGCGCGATCGTCACTGCCGTGAGGCAAAGGAAGATTGAGATTATGCCCCTCCCCCTCCCCGATACCGGTTTCATTGCTATAACCGGAGAAGAACATGGGAAACCGATCAGGATCGGCGTGCACAGAGACCGTAAGAACGTCAGACCGCTCATAGAAGATCTGCTGGGTGCCGTTTCCATGGTGAATGTCGATGTCGAGCACGGCAACGCGTTCGGCGCCAGACAACCGGAGTGACTCGGCGAGTACAGCCACATTGTTCAAATAGCAAAATCCCGACGCCATTTCGGTAAAGGCGTGATGGCCGGGTGGGCGGCAAAGGCCGTAGGCGCTTCGCGCACCGCCCTCGATCAGCGCGCCCACGTTCAGAGCGATATCCACGCTACCGCGGGCTGCGCGCCAGGTCCCAGCACTAATCGGACATGACGTATCACCTTGGTGAAAGCCTGCGCGAGCCAAGATGTGACTGGCATAATGAGAAGCGAAGCGGTTGGGATGAGTATTAGGGACGATTTCAGGTCCAGCGTTCGGAAGGACGGACCATTCGGCAATGCCGTTCTCGAGGAAGTCCAGATATCTTGCGGAATGAACTAGTCCAATGGCAGCTGAAGCCATCGGCTTCGCTTCCACACCCATGTGTCCGGCATCGATCGCAGCAGATAGCAGCGCGTAGGCGCGCTCCGGACGTTCTGGACTTTCCACCAACCGACCACGCTGGATGAACGTCTGCGGGCTATGAAGCTGGTGGAGATCTGAATGAACGATTTTCATGTTCTCTCACACAGTTGCGCCGAGCACCCAAGGCGCGAACTCGTTAGCGCCGAAATCGAAGCTTTCGCTTTTTGATGGGGTTCCTGAAGCCACGTCGAGCATGAGATCGAAGATGCGCTGTCCGCATTCTTCAACGCTTTCGGCCCCTGTGATGACCTCGCCGCAGTTGACGTCCATGTCGTCCTGCATGCGTGTATACATAGGTGTATTAGACGCGAGCTTGATCGTCGGCGAGGGCTTGCACCCGAAAACACTGCCCCTGCCCGTCGTGAAGCAGATTAGGTTTGCACCTCCAGCCACTTGGCCGGTGGCAGAGACCGGATCATATCCCGGAGTATCCATAAACACGAAGCCGGGACCCCTCACAGGCTCGGCATACCCCACCACTTCGACGAGGTTGGTAGTTCCCGCCTTTGCCATTGCCCCTAAAGACTTTTCAACGATTGTGCTTATCCCCCCCGCCATGTTTCCGGGCGAACGATTGTCGTTCATCACGGCTCCTTCGCGTTGGAAATAACTCTCCCACCACGCCATATGCTTTAAGAGACGCTCACCCACCTCGCGTGATACAGCGCGGCGTGTCAGCAGATGCTCGGCTCCGAAGGTCTCAGGCGTTTCCGACAGGATAACGGTACCGCCGTGTCGCACGAGGATATCGCTTGCCGCCCCGAGGGCCGGGTTTGCTGTCACCCCTGAAAGACCATCAGATCCTCCGCATTGGAGGCCGACCACCAGTTCACTCGCCGGAATTGGTTCGCGCGTGACGCGATTAGACTCTTCAAGGACCTCGCGGACGAATGAGACTGCCGCCTCAACAGTCCTGCGCGCCCCGCCCATTGTCTGGATATCCATGCTGCGGACGCGACCAGCCAGCCCCTGTTCCTCAAGGAGACCACCTACCTGATTGACTTCGCATCCTAGGCCAAGGACTACAACATGGCTGAAATTTACGTGACGGGCGTACCCTCCCATGGTCCGGCGTAAAAGCCGAAGAGGCTCGCCGCTCGTCATCCCGCAGCCGGACTTGTGCGTTAGAGCTACAACGCCGTCGACGTTCGGGTAGGCTGATAGGGGATCGTCCCCCTTAAACGGGTTCTTGCGAAAGACGTCCGCAACGAGTTCAGCCACGTGGCTGCTGCAGTTCACTGTGCTCAATATGCCCACGTAATTACGAGTGGCGGCACGGCCATCTGGCCGTCGAATGCCCATAAACGTGGCGGGCGTATCCACGTATTGGGTTGGCGTGACAGCTGAGCTGAACGCATAGTCTTTCTCAAACTCGCCCATAGCCATGTTTTGAAGGTGAACGTGGCTGCCTGGCTGGATGTCACTCGTGGCAAACCCGATAACTTGCCCATAGCGCAGGACAGGCTCACCTTTCTGTATCAGGCGTCGCGCAACCTTGTGTCCTGCGGGCACTGCGTTCACGGTCACAAGCCCGCTCCCCAAGTCGGTACCGTGAAGCAAGGCTCTCCGAGCAATCAATACGTTATCGGCGCAGTTCAAGGTCAGAGTGGCTGCCGCACCGAGCAAATTGGTTTCAAGCTGCATCGTCTTCTCCCAACCGGCATAGAGGGTCATCGTTAAGGCCGTCCCGGCGAATTCTGAGGCCTAAGCGTCCCGCGCAGATCCGGTTATTGTCCCGTGAACGCGCGCCTCGCTGCGAGGCCGCCTTGGAGCGGCGACGACAACTTGACGCTGGCTACCAAGGCCCGTCGCTCCCAATTCCACGACATCACCTTCGTTCAGAAACTGCGGCGGTTTTAAACCGAGCCCAACACCGTGCGGTGTGCCGGTGGTGATGACGTCGCCAGGCTCCAGGGCCATGAATTGGGAGATGTAAGTTATCAAATAGGCAAACGAGAATATCATCTTCCCTGTCGTGCCGGCCTGCCGAGAGACACCGTTGACTGTTAGCCAAATGTCGAGGTTTTGAGGATCGGATACCTCATCAGGGGTGACGAGCCACGGACCCAAAGGGCCGAAACCAGGGCGAGACTTTCCTTTCATCCACTGTCCACCTCGGTGAATTTGGTCGTGCCGCTCAGAAACATCGTGACAAAGCAGGTAACCGGCGACGATGGAGAGGGCGTCAGATTCGGGGACTTGAAAGCCATGCTCGCCAATTACGACGGCGATTTCAGCTTCCCAGTCGAGCATGTCTGAACCCGCTGGCATTGGAATGTTGTCCATCGGGCCCGAAATTGAGGACGGTGCTTTCGAGAAGACGACAGGCTCCTCGGGTATAGGCGTGCCGGTTTCCGTCGCGTGGTCAACATAGTTGAGGCCAACCGCGATAAAGTGACGAACGTCCGAAACCGGAGGGCCTAGACGAACGTCCTCGGGAATTACAGGCAGCAGCGCGACATCTAGGGAGCGCAGGTGATCCATAGTCCGTCGCGAGAGTGTCTCACGGCCGACGTCATCGATAACGCTGCTAAGATCCCGGATGGTACCTTCCGCGTCTAGTATTCCTGGCCTTTCGGCGCCGGCCGCGCCGTGTCGCAACAGTTTCATGACAACCTCTCAGCCTGCCGCCGTTTCAGTCTTCAGTCGTGTGTATTCTAACTGGTAGCGACCTATTCTTGGTCGGCTGACATAGGGATGTTGCAAGATCGACTGTGTCGGGGACCAAAGGGCTTCAATGCTGCATCCCTCGAGGACAATGAACCAAGCCGGAGGCGCATCGTAGTCACTCTCTTTGCGGGTTTCGGCCGTCTTAGCCTGGGTAGCATCATCATCAGATCGACACAGATGGGCCCCGGTTAGCAGTGGGGCTTTCGACAAAGCTTTCAGAACGTCCGTCAGCTCATCAACCGCATCCTTGGGCGCCTCAGAGGGAAGTTCGAATCGCACCGTCGCAACAGCACCGCCTGGTCCTGCACCACCGGAATACAGCACTCGGGCTAGACCGCGCGACGTGTTGAGGAAGTGGGACGTGGCTCGACGCGTCCAGGCCGTCGGTGCATTCAGACGCTTTGCATATTCCGGGCCGATTAGGACATCGAATTCATCGACTTCGTATAATGTGAAGAATTCCGGATGGGTGTACGCGTCGGCTGCCCTGTATCGGCGTCCCCGCAGGAAGCCGGGTATGTCTGTTCGTTCGGGCATATGCTCGTGAATGTGCCATTGATAGAAATCGAGCCTTCCCTCATTGGCGATACCATTCCAGATACCCACAACGCCGTTGCCGCTAAGCATCATTCACTCCTGCTATGCGCCTGTCCCAAATGTTACGGATACAGGCTCAAACCCTTCAAATTCTGCAGAGACCACGTCACCAGGTCTGGCTGTGACTAGACCGGTGAAACTCCCGGTAGTGACGACGGTACCAGGTTGAATTTCGATCTTCCGATCGCGCAGATCTTTAACAAACCTGACAAGTAACCCGACCAGATCGCTGTCAGGGTGGCCGCCAGTTGTGCGATGGGTCACGACACCGTTCAGTCGCAGACTTGCATCCAGTGACGCGAAGCACGCCGAAGCCCAGTTCTCGTTAAACGGTCCGCAAACAAGCGCACCGTTAGCTAAAAGGTCTGCAACCATGGCGTTGCGTGAAGCAGGAAGAGGCCCGCCCCAACGGCTGGTGACGACCTCGATCGCTGCGCAAGCCCCATCTAAGGCGTCGATCACGCCGGCTTTCGTAACGCTAACTTCTTCCTTGGGCGCGCGGGCGAATTGGAACGCGATCTCGCATTCGACGCCGCCAGTCCCATAGAGATTGGCTCCGAGGATGCACGGGCTGGAGAAGAACCGGCTGGCCACGATGGGAGCTGAAACCAGGTCTCCGTCGGGGAGCGCAGCAGTTTTCCAAGCCGCAACTGGAGCGGCCAGTCCCTTTATGACACGCTGCTGGATTTCGAGTGCGGCGGGCCTGCTCACCTCTTGCAAGAGCGCAGCGTCGACAACCAATGGAGAGCCTCCGCCATGTGCGGATAGCAGCCCCTCGGCGAGATAATGAATGTGATCGCTTGCTCTGTGTGACATGATATACTAATTGGAATGATGTTCTACATAACGCTTAGGCGGTCTTTTCGCCGGGGTCAACAGGGAAGTGGAACCGACAGTGGCCACTTTTGTATCACCCCCCGATTCACCCGCCTCAATGGAGATGAAAGCCGTGGCTCGAACAGGCGCTAAATTTGACGTGATCGTAGTTGGCGGCGGAGGGTCAGGTCTCTTCGCTGCCGTGGAAGCGGCCGAATTGGGTCGTCGTGTTCTGGTGTTGGAAAAGAATCCGCGCCCTGGGGGCATGACGAATTGGGCTATTGGCTCACTTTCCTCAAGCGGGTCTCCCATGCAGAAGGCGGTAGGGATTGACGACGTTCCCCACGACCACTTCGCTGATATGGCACTTTTCCATGGCGCGCTCTTATCCCGGGACAATCCTGAATTGAGGCGCGCGTTTGTCGACAACGTCCCGCAGACCCTCAAAAAGCTTCTCGACATGGGTGTCGTATTTTTCGGACCAATGCCTGAGCCTCCGCACAGGGTTCCCAGGATGCATAACGTTCTGCCCAATTCCCGATCTTACGGACATGCTCTTTATCGAAGAGCAAGGCGGTTAGGCGTGACGGTCCTCCTTAATCATCAGGTGACCAGTCTTGTCCGAGAGAACGGGCGAATAACTGGCGTCGTCGCGGAAAACGCTGGCGTCGAATGGCAGTTTTTTGCCAGTGGGGGAGTCGTGCTCGCCGGCGGCGATTTCAGTGCGAACCGAGAAATGAAGCAAGCTTATGCGGGAGAAACGGTTTCCCATGCCGATGCGCTCGTGACGACTAGTACCGGCGATGCGATCCGTTTGGGACTAGGCGCTGGAGGTGAGGTTGTTAACGGGGATCTCGTGAGCGGTCCGCAGCTTCGCTTTATCCCGCCCCAGAACAATTTGATGACAAAACTGCCGCCGAACCGGTTCCTTGCACTGGTGATGAAGTGGTCAATGACACATCTCCCCCAGGCTCTTATCCGCCCGTTCATCATGATGTTTCTCACTACTGTTCTGGAACCGCAGAAAAAACTTTACGAGAGCGGAGCGATATTGGTGAATCGGTCGGGAGAGCGGTTTACAGATGAGTGCGATAAACCTCAGTTCAGCGTACCTTTACAGCAAGGCCGTGAGGCCTTTATCCTGCTAGACGGGGCACTCGCTGAAACATTCAGTAAGTGGCCATTCTATATTTCAACAGCGCCCGGCGTGGCGTATGCATATTTGCCGGACTATCGGCGAAACCGGAAGGACATTTATTATCAAGCTGGCTCGATCCAAGGGCTGGCAGCGAAGATTGGTGTACCAGGCCACGCCCTTGAAAAGACCATTGCTGCCTACAATCAAAACCCAAGGGGAGGCACTCCGGGGCTTATTCGCGCCCCCTACATCGCGCTAGGCCCAGTGCGGAGTTGGGTGCTTACAGAGGGTGGGTTGAGGATCAACGCATCGATGCAGGTCCTAACCCCCGAAGGCAAGGTCATTCCCGGGCTATTTGCAGCCGGTGCAACCGGTCAGGGTGGAATTATACTCGAGGGACACGGACATCACCTGGGCTGGGCATTTACCTCAGGGCGGCTTGCCGGGAGGGGGGCGGCGACGATCCCATAACAGTTGACCAGGAGTTCTCAATAGAATATTATTCTTACTGGAACAGGAGATCTCCGTTGCGCGTGGTGAATTCACTTGTTGAGCGCTGCTTTGCGGTGGTCGAACTACTTGCTACAGATGCGGCCGCCATGCGGCTTGGCGAAGTAGCGGAGCGTCTGGACATCCAGAAAAGTGCTGCGCACAGAATGCTAACGGTGTTGTGCGAGATCGGATGGGTCGAACAAGACCCTGCCACCGGGTTCTACAAGCTGACTTTGCGGTTAGCCATCCTTGGCCAACGCTTTCTAAGTGCGACGCGGTTGACGGACGTTTGTCAGCCGGTCCTTGAAGAGCTTGCTGCTAAAAGCTCCGATCTGGTGCGCATGGCAGTCGTTCAGGGTGAAACGCTCACCTGGATTACTCAGATACAGGGCGCGCATCACGGCCTTAAATATCAACCGGAATTGGTAGCTACAGTCCGTTTGGTGGCAACTGCCAATGGCAAGGCCTACTTATCCACGCTCGGCGACGAGGAAGCCCTCCGCATTGCCCTCAACACTCCGGATGGCAAATCTTACGCTGGCGGCGTTGAAGCGTTGATGAAGGAACTGAGCACTACGAGGGAGCGTGGTTGGGCAATATCCATTGAGGAAGCCGAATCGGGTGTCGTTGCGATCGCCGCTCCGATTGCAGCCGAAGGCCAGGTGGTTGGCACCGTCAGCGTAGCTGGGCCGAGTTCTCGCCTTACCGCAGACCGTCACGCCGGTATCGCTGCAGAAGTAACCACGGCTGCACGCCAATTGGGCGAGCTCTGGCCCCTGCGTGGACATCCAGGGGATAGGGGCTAGAAGGAGGCTACCCTATTCCGTCGTAACGCCGCACATCGGCTAGCTGCCTCGTTGGAAACCTCCTCCAAGCCTTTCTTGCCGGTGCGGCGGTCGGCAAGCGATAGCCTAGGCTGCTTTCAGGAGATCTGCGGCCTTCTCGCCAATGGCAATTGCGGTGGCGTTCATGCCTCCCGATACAGGAGAGGGGATCACAGAGTTGTCAACCACCCGGAGGCCTGAGACCCCCCGCACACGAAGATCCAGATCAGTCACTGACTGATCCTCAGGGCCCATTTGGCACGTTCCTGCATAATGAGCAGCGGACGCCCCTACCCTGCGTGCATAATCGAACAACTCTTCGTCGGATTGAACTTGACGACCTGGGACAGTCTCCTCGACGCTCCACCGACGGAGTGCGTCCATTGAATAAAGTTCGCGGGCTGTGCGCAGACCCGAGAGAAGTCGAGGCCAATCTCTCGGATCGCTCAAGTAACGGGGGTGGATCAAAGGCTTATCATGCATGTCGCCTGTTTGTGCGAAGATCGTGCCGTGGCTATCAGGGCAAACGAGGAAGACCCCGATTGTCATACCACCCGCTTTTTCCAATTTTCCTGGAGCTGTAGGAGAAAAACTGACGGGGGCGAACATCAGCTGCAAATCCGGGAATCGGGCATCCGGCGAGCTCCGGCAGTAAAGCGCAGCCATACTGGCACCCAACGTGAGTAGCCCACGATTTCGGAATACATATTTGAGGGTCTCGACCGCAATGCGGCCGAATGTATTGGTCTCATTGATGGTCTGAACACCTTTGACCCTGTGAGACATTCTCACCATGTACTGGTCGCGGAGGTTCCGCCCAACTTGGGGCGACGATTGGACGACTGGCACGCCGATCGCCGCGAGCAGATCTGGATCCCCGATGCCGCTTACCTGCAGCAGTTGGGGGGAGCGGATCGCGCCGCTAGAAATGATGACTTCCCTGGTGACCTTCACCCGGGTTTGCTGACCTGCTCGGGTAAACTCGATGCCTTCAACCTTGCGTCCATTGAAAATGATCCGGGTGCAGACTGCGTTGGTCTCGACCCGGATAGAAGGGTTTCGCCTCATGGCCGGTCTGAGATAGGCGGAAGACGTATTGTCTCTAAAGCGGCCCCGGCGATTTTGTTGGAAGAGGCTTGCACCTTCACGCTGTGGCGAATTCATATCTGAAACGCGGTCGTAACCAGCCTCGACGGCGGCCTCTACGAAATCGCCCGCGAGAGGATGAACTGTGCGAAATGGCTCTACTGAGACAGGTCCAGTCCCACCTCGATGCTGGGACTCGCTTCCGGAGAACGTCTCTGCACGTCGAAAAAAGGGTAAAAGATCGGAAAACCCCCAGCCCCGGCATCCCAAGTCTTTTGACCACCTATCATATTCGGCAGCCTGCCCTCTGGCAAAGAGCATCCCATTGATCGAACTGCTACCACCCAGCCCGCGCCCGGCAAAAAGGCCAATTTTCCTAGATTTCGTTAATTCCTCGGGCTGCGTCTCATACATCCAGTTGAAGGTGGGGTTTTTCAAAAGGTAGAAGTAACCAGCTGGGATGTGAATGTGAGGATGCCAATCGCGTGATCCCGCTTCCACCAGAAGCACCTTTGTGCCTTTATCCTCTGACAACCGAGCAGCCACAACGCAGCCTGCCGACCCCGCGCCGACAACGCAGAAATCCGTCTCGAAAGCCCAGTCGTTCATTCCAATCCCCAATCACGCGACGGCTGATAAAAAATGTCTCGCCGTGGGCAGTTGCCGCGCAGCCCATGTACCGAAGTCCGGCTAGAACTTGTAAATACCCAGGTTCTGGAAGGTCTCATGGATCTCCTCAGCGTATCTATCAAATTCTGGGTATCTCCCAAGATAGGCGGGTCGAGGACGCGGCAAATCGACTTTGATTTCCTTCACAATCCGCCCAGGACTATTGGACATGACCAGGATGCGATCCGAGAGCCCTATCGCCTCCTCAATCGAATGCGTGATGAATAGAACGCTCTTGCGAGTTTCCATCCACAAAGTCTCGAGGTCGTGTCTGATCTGGGTGCGTGAAATTGCGTCTAGGGCACCGAATGGCTCATCCATCAGCAAGACTGACGGATCATGGACCAGGGCACGTGCTATAGAAACGCGCTGCTGCATTCCACCAGATAGTTGCCGCGGATAGCGGGACTGCGCCCCGGAAAGTCCCAACTTCGCGAAAAGCTCATTCGCACGTTGCTGAGTTGCAGCTCGATCGAGCCGCCGAATTTCCTGTTGGAGGAGCACGTTGTCCATGGCAGTTCGAAATTCAAGAAGCAAATGATCCTGAAAGACGATTCCAACGTCAGTCATCGGGCTCGTAAGCTGTTTCCCATTGACCTCGACTGAGCCGGTCGTTGGCTTAAGCAAGCCTGCCATAATTAGCATAAGCGTACTTTTGCCACACCCGGATGGACCAAGAACACTGACGAATTCGCCTTCAGCTATCTCGATCCGGACAGGTCCAAGTGCACGAACTTTCCCATAATGTTTCTCGATATCGGACGCCACTATAGACCTGCGTGGCCCCGGCGTAACGGACGCCCGAACGCCTCTAGATTCATCTGAGTATCCATACTGGGACCGCGCCATTTTTAAACTCGCAATCTTGGTCACAGGCCTCTCCTCCAGGGCATCATCACAGTTTCCAGGCCAAGCAAGATGCCCGTTAACAACATTGCTAATATCGCCGTGGCAAAAACTGCTGCGAACATTAACGCCATATCCATGTAGCTCGATGCAGAAAGTATTAATACTTCAAGGCCTTCGTTTGCACCGATGAACTCGACCGTTATGCATGCCGACACCGCATAAACCATTCCAATTTTCATCCCGGAGAAAATATACGGTAGTGCCGCCGGGAGTCGGATAAACCGAAAGGTCTGCCACGAACTGGCTCCCATCGATTGTGTAATGAAATGCAAGCGCGGGTTAATCGACGAAAAGCCGGCGATACTGTTCACTAGGATTGGAAAGACGGTCATGATAATCGTCAATCCAATGCGGGGGGTGAACCCGAAGCCAAACCACACTATCAGAAGGGGGGCAGTGATCGTCTTCGGTATAATTTCAAAAAAGACGATCAAGGGAAACAAACTGCGTTTCAGTGCGGGGTACGAAGCAATGGCCAATCCCAAGGGGATGGCAACCAGAGTGGCGAAAGCAAACCCGATGGCTACGACATACCCCGTGGCCGCAAAATTGTAGGCGAGCACACCCCGATCGGAGACAAACCTTCCCATGAAGTCGCCCGGCGCCGGGAGGAGGTATACTGGAATGCCAAACCAATCACTGCTGAATTGCCAGGTCACGATAAATGCGACCAACACCAGCGCCGGAGGCAGTAACCGACCGGCGCCATTTAAAACATGTATTCTAACTGGGGTGGCGGATTCAGCGTAAACGTTTGCCATGAGTTGTCCTGCACATTGCTGCCAGCTACCTTCTAAGGCTAGTGGCGGCGCAAACGCCGCCACCGCCCCGTCTAACCATCATTACGGACAGGCAGGGACCTGAGCGGGAAGATAGTCGTCAGTGTGCTTGGCCTCGATGCCCCCCTCGCCCAGCGACCCGAAGGTCGCTGTCAGCACCTCTCCGGTAGTCTTCCACAAGATCGCAGGCGGCTTGCCCAGGCCTGTGGCGCCAGATACGCAGAAGTCGCTCATGACGTATTTCGTCAACTCCTCCAAAAGCGCGGCCTTTGTTGCAGAGTCGGGGTACCTTGAGCGAAGCGCATCGACGGCGGCCTCGGGGTTCTTGATAGTAGCAGCGTACCCCTTCAGAGTGGCCTCGATGAATTTTTTGTAGAGCTCCGGATTTTTCTTAAGCTTGTCGTCGCGAGCAATAACGCTTAGGCCTACGATAGGTGCGCCGTTGTCTCTGTAGAACATTATTTTCGTTTTAATACCTTTTTCTCCAAGAGGTATCATCACGTCGCCCGGCGTAGCTGATACCCCGTCAACCTTTTTCTCGGCAAGCAATCCGAGATAACCAGAAGCGTCGGCTGAAAGAATATTAATCTTTGACTTGTCAACGCCATTGGCGCGCAACATGGTCTCAAAGAGTGCGATATCTGCAGAGCCTGCAGGAATGGCTATAGTTTTTCCTTCCAAATCCTTTGGTTTTAGGATGGAGGAATCCTCAAGAGAAATGATCCCCCACTCCGGCGCCTGGTAAATCGGGGCAATGATTTTGATAGGTGCGCCTTTCGCTGCAATCGCGATGGCGGAAGAACCACTCGCCAGTCCGACATCAGTGCTGCCAGCTGCGACGAGCTGCGACGTCGTTCCAGAGCCTTTGCCAGGCTCGATCTCAAGATCGATCCCTGCCGCTTTATAAAAGCCTAGGGCATCCGCATACTGAATACCGATATCTGAGTTGCCTGGGGTCCAGTTGATTGTCAGCTTGAGCTTTTCTGCACCCATTGCTGGTGAGATGGCAAGCGCAGCCACTAACAACCCTGCTTCTGCTGAACGTAGGCAATACTTTATGTACTCTTGCATGTCGTTCTCCTCTTGTTGATGATTGTCCGATCTAGGATGTTTCCCCTAGCCTCTATATTTTCGCATGACCTTTGTTTCCAAAAGCAAACTTAGCGAATTAAGTACGACGCCGATGAGTGCGGTGATGAGCACGACCGCGACGATTTGTTGAGTATCTCTATTTCGAGCGCCGATCAGCGCCGCGAACCCAAGCCCGTCGTTTGATGCGAGGAACTCACTAACTACCGCGGTGGTAGTGGCTACCGCGAGGGCGATGCGGAAGGCGCTCATGAGATACGGGAGCATCGCTGGCCAGTCGATGTACCGAAACGTCTGCAGCGTACTTGCACCCATGGTTCGCGTGACAAAATACAGACGATCCGGGGTGCTTCTTATGCCTGCAACAGCATTCACTAAAACGGGGAAAAAAACGCTGAACCCCACGAGGATCGAAGGGGCCACCACGCCATATCCAAACCAGATGATCAGAATTGGCACCAACGTTATCAGCGGCATGGCCTGCAGAAAAACGACGAAGGGGTACAGCGCTTTTTCCAGCAAGCGTACCTTTGCTAGCGCCAGTCCCGTGGGAACGGCTGCTGCCACGCCGCACCCGAATCCTATCGCTATTACCGTCAAGGTTGATGCTGCATGAGCTAAAAAATAGCCGAACTTGGAACCGACGAGACCGAGCACCTGCTCTGGACTTGGGAGAATGTAATCCGGAATGTTTAGCAATCTCACCGAGACCGACCAAACCACAGCAAGGAAAAGAAGCCAAAACAAGGTGACAACCCCATCTGGCAGCGTGCCAGTCAATCGAAAAAGCCTTGTCATCCTGTCACCGATCTCACTTGGGATGCATGGACATGCGGAGCGCTCACACTTTCTGCTCCGCCATGCAAATCCCGACTGCTGTCTGGAACATCAACTCAGATAGAACACCATTCCATTAATCACATGCTGGCGCTGTGGTCAATCATGATTCGCTAATACCAAGTCATGGGAGTTGACCGATATGGGCCCACTCCCGCATTCCGATTGAAGTGATGGCATCCGGGACGGCGAGGAGTTTGTGCCAAGCCTCGCGTGCGGCGTTGATGATGGGTCGGAACAAGAGCAGTGCGAAATCGTACGCGGCCTTCATCAACCAAAGACAGCAATATCCTTGTGATCTATGGCTTTCCATGCGATTCTTCGGGCTGATCTGAAGGAGATGAGAATGCCTGAAATGCTTGCAGCGCTTTCCAGCATTCGGACTGTTGAAGAAATGATCGCGGCCTTCCGGGATGAGCAGCATTGCCGTCGATTGCTGGAAAGCATGGTGTGGCCGGATGGCCGGATCTGCCCCGCCTGCGGATACAAACGCTCGATTGCGCTTGCCGGCCGCGATACCGGCAAGCGGCGCGCCCGACTGGGTCTTTATCAATGTTCCAGCGGCGATTGCCGGTTCCAATTCACGGTGACGACACACACGCCTCTGCACTCCACGAAGCTTCCCTTGCGTGTTTGGCTGAAGGCCATGTGGCTGTTACTGCAATCCGACAAGGGCTTGTCGTCGGTGCGCCTGGCCGAGGCGCTCGGGGTGAGCCAGCCAACGGCCTGGCGGATGGGACATGCACTGCGTCTCATGGTGGCGCGGGAAGACATGCTCGCCGGCACGGTGGAGATCGACCATTTCCATCTCGGCGGAAGGCCCAGAAAGAATCCCGACGAGCCGCCTCCGGGCCGCGGCCGGAAAGGCCAGGCGAATACGGACAAAACGCCAGTCATGGCAATGGTGCGGCGGCCGACTGATGTCATGCCTGGCACTCTGGCCGGCGACACGCGTGCGGCGGTCGTGACCGTCTCTCGGCGCGCGCAAGCGAACGCGTCATCGAAGCGCAGATCGAATCCGGAGCTCATTTGATGAGCGACGAGTGGAAGGCATTCATGGCCATTGGTGAGAGCTTTGCCAAGCATGAGACCGTGAAGCATTCCAGCGGTGAGTACGTTCGCGACGCCGTTCACGTCAATTCGGTGGAGGGTTTCAACTCCCGCGTCTGCCGTACCATCGCCGGCGTCTTTCATCATATCAGCCCGCAGCATGCCGGCCTGTATTTCCACGAGATCGGCTTCCGATGGTCGCAGCGCGTCGTCACAGGAAACGTCATTCGCAAAACCCGGCATGGCCAGGAGAGCGTGCGAACCTTGTGGTCGCGCGTGCCGCCTGCGCTGCAATTGACGAATGTTTTTCGCACCGCCACGGGTCGTCAGATGCGCCGAAGCCCGGATGGCGGCATCATCATCAAATCAGCCGTCGCTGTCTTTGGTTGATAAAGGCCGCGTACGATTTCGCACTGCTCTTGTTCCGACCCCATCTTCGCCACGGAAGCCGAAGCCATTACCGAGCGGCAGGCGCGGCTGATCTGGCTTGCGCCCAGCCGGGATGAGAACACGGCCGGAGCCGTGCTGCAGGAAGAAGAGGCCAGGGTCTGGACCGGATCGGCTTATGACCAGCCAGCCGAACTGCAAGCCGCTGTTTTGGTTCAAGGAAGCCGCGAACGCGGACTGATCCTGCATAAGCTCATGGAAGAGGTGCTGACCAGGGAAACCAATGAGGCAAAGGCAGCCCTTGCAGACCGAGCCACTATACTCATCCGCGCCCTCGGCCGGTTTCCGGTCGCCGACCCGGCGACGGGACTGTCTGCCGAGGAACTGGCGGGCTGTGTCGTCCAGACCCTTGCCCTGCCCCAAATCGCGGCCTTGCGGCCGGCTCTCCTGGCCGAGTTTCCCGTCTACGCCGCGCTTGCGGACGATAGGATGGAAACGGCAACGGCCGGAATCGCGGATGCCCTAACTCTGACGTCTGAAGGCCGTCCAGCCGTCGTCGTCGATTGGAAGAGCGATGTGGCGCCCGATCCCCAGACACTCGACCACTACCGCGCGCAGGTTCGGGCCTATCTCGACATGACCGGAGCCGAGCGCGGTCTGATCGTGCTAATGACCACAGGTGCGGTGATCGGTGTCGGGCCGACAGCCCAGCCGATGGCGGCCTGATCGGAGGGACCGTGCATGCCATCAACGTCTAGCGACGGTCGACGCATTGAGGGCTTGCTGCCGCGATCGACGATCTGCCGACCTCCTCTCGGTTTTTTCTGGCGAATGCAAAGGCTCAATACCGGCTGCCGTGATTGGTCGGCTTAACCGAGCCTCAGTACGCCGTCGGTAAAAGGCATGAAGACTGGGTACATTTGGGGTAGCGATTTGGCAGGCGAAATCTATGTCATCATGACGGGGAACGAAAACAGCCTTTGGTCTCGGTGCCTCAGCGAGAGCCTCGTAGCCCTCGAATTTGGCAAGACCTATTTTGATCCATGGCGCGCAGAAGACTACGATAGCTATCTGGACGTTACGAAAGCTGACGCCGCCAAAGACGACTCAGAGGCCGACGTCAAAGGTCGGGCGACGCTCTGGTTCAATCGAGGTAACGACCTGACGCGCAGCGAAGGCGATTTCTGGCTCCACAGAGACAAGAACAGCGATAGTCTCTATTGGGCCCAGACGACGAGTGCCGATCCGGTTTTTGATCACTCCGATCCCGACAGCGTTATGCTCGCGAAGCCTGTCACCAAGTGGTCCCGCCATGACAAGAAAATGAAGCCGTTGTCATGGAAGACGATCCATCCCGTGGCGAAGGGCTATATCTCCTCAATGGCAGCGATGTTCAGCGTCGCCAATGCGGATATGAAGGCCTATGTACAGGCCCTGATCGACGGAGGTGACCTCACTCAGTGGCATTCGCGCCCCAAGTGGGAAGAACGCCTCGGCGTGCACAAAGGGAAGGCCCTCGGATCGAGCGTATCGCTGCATGAGCTCACCCTCGCAAACCTCATGCTCTCGATCACGGGCGCGGTTGCGAATTCGAATGGCCAGAAGGTCTTCAAAACCTTGAAGAACAAGGAACTCCATTGTTCCGAGGCCGAGATGAAGGCTCATCTTGCCAACCTCTACGAGGAGCAGAAGGGGAAATGCGCTATCACCGGCCTTACGATGCATCTGCATGGGCAGGACGATTGCGATAGCGATATGCTCGTTTCTCCGGACCGGATTGACAGCTACGGTCACTATTCGATCGGCAATGTTCAGCTCGTCTGCCGTTTCGTGAATTTCTGGAAGATGGCCCAGGATAATAATCGCTTTGCTGAACTCCTGGACCGTGTGGTGGCCCACCGGCTCGCAGATACATTGTAGCCAGACCACAGATCGTGCATTTCCGTTGCTGCGTCGTCCCGGCGGGGCATCAATATCTATCGAGCCAATCTTGTCGAAGGCGACAGCATCGCCGTTCATGACCCGATCATCGGCTGCCACACGATCAGTCGTCCTGATCGTGAATTGCCGACTGCTGCCGAAGTCGCAATGAGGCAACGACGTGCTCAAGACAATTGATCCTCAGTGAAATTGTTCTCTGGTTCTTCCTCTTCGCCATCACCTGTCCCGCGGCCTAGTCCCGCTGAAATATCTCCTGCGAGCAGCTTTTCTTTCGACAGCAATCCGGCATCCTCGAGGGCCTCGAAGTCCGGGAGATCGCGCAGCGTGTCGAGGCCGAACTCGAGCAGGAACGCTTTTGTCGTCACATAGGTGCAGGGAGCGCCGGGCGTCGGACTGCGCGGGCCCGACGCAATCAGGCCGGCGCCGCGCAGATGGCCGATCAGGTCGCGACTGATTTCCTTGCCGAGAAACGACGACAGTTCGGCGCGGGTGATCGGCTGGAAATAGGCGATGCACATTAGCACCAGGACGTCCGACTGCGTCAGGTCTACGGCGGGCTCGCTCTCGCCGACGGCTGTGCCAAATGCCCTGCGGATCGCATCGGCGTAGGCCGGCCGGGTCAGGTGCCGAAAACCGCCGGCGAGGGCGACCAGATCGTAAGGGCGGCTGCGTAGCTCCTCGCGAATGTCGTCGATCAAAAGATCGATGCTGCCGCTTTTGCCGACGATGCGGGCAAGCGTCTCGCGACCAACAGGCTCGCTCGCCGCGAAGATGGTGGCCTCGACGCGCTGCATCCATTCCCGCCAACGCGCCTCCGGCGGCAGGTGATCCAACTCCCGGTCAAACAGGTGGTCAGCTGATCGCCGTTCGCCTGATCGGCGGTCATCTGACCGGCTCCCTCCTCGTCTGCGCGCGGCCTCCGCCATTGTCGTCAGAGTCCGTAGATGCGGAAGGTTGGCCGGCCGGACAGCTCGCGCACGGCGCCGAGCTCAACCAGCCGGTCGAACAGGCGGCGCAGACCGCGGTCACTCATGCCTGCGATGTTTTCCGAGGCAACGATCGCGTCGTCGGACAAGAGCTTTTCGACGACGATGTCCGTCGCCTTGGCCCTGAGTTTCGGCGTAACGGCAAGCAGCCGGTCCGCGCGGCGCTCGAGCTCGGCGGAAAGATCGATTGCGCGCAACGCGGCGCGCGCCTGCGCGGCAAGCAGATTTTTGGCACGCTCAGGATTTGTCTCAGCGCCTGTCGCCACAGAGCTGGCTGCCTATCGACGCGGGCGGGCGCTTGTCCCCAAGGCTGCCTCGGCGCCCAGCAGCGGCACCGCGTGCGCCCAACCCAGCCGTTGCGCCAGCAGGGCGTCGGCGAGCCAGCATCCGAAGGCTCGTGCGAAGCCAAATCTTTCGGCGGCCGTGAACGCGCCGGTCAGCATGCCGACCATTCCGATGCCCGCGGAAAGCTGTCGCAGATCGTCTACCAGGTCGCTGACTGGGTCGTCGTCGCGGCGGAGACCGAGGTCATCCAGCACCGCGCCGATGGCCGCGTCGGTCAGCAGATTCTCGGCAGGCGTGCCGGCCAGCCGACGCCAGGCGAGCAGCATCGATCCGGCCGGGCCGACGGACAAAAAATCGCCCGGGCGTGTGAGCAGCACGGCGTTACGCAGCGCGCTTTCATCCTCGACGCGGCCGGCCTGCTTCGCCGTCACCGCGGCCGCCGCAAGCGCCAGTCGCTGCCGCCAGGCGCCGGCCCACCGCTGCTGCCGGCGGATCAGCGCGTCGAGCGCGCCGATGGCGGCGCCGGCAGCGAGCGCGACGTCTTCAACCTCTTTGCCCGCAAGGCTTTGCGCATCCGGGATGGCCCGGCGCAGCCAGGCCGGCACCGTTGCCGTCGGCGCGATTGAAGGGGCGCCGGCAAGCGTGGCGTGGTGACGCGGAGTGGGTTTGGGACGCAGAATCATCGACAGCACGATGAATCATGGCGGCGCTTTTGGCAACAGAAGTGGATAGAAAACGCCGCGCCTGTCGTCAACTTACAACGAATGATAATCTTGCCTTATCAGTCACTTAGCTCTACTCTTCCACTCGCAACAAGTTAGCTGGATAACATTACTCTTCGGGCACACCCGGACGACGGTTCGGTGCAGCCACTCACGTCAATCCGGACAGTCCCGTCTTCTCGTCGCGACTATCCCGGTACCCGGAGTTGGTCACGGCGACCTGCTTCCGAGCCACCTTTCGAATAGGCCGAGCTCGGATCACCAACTCTAAAGCTCCACGTGATTGCCTATTCGATAAACCCTCCGTCAAGATTGCAGCGGCTAGAAGCCGCCGCAGCCAAACCGTCACAGCGCCCGCCCAATCGAACCTGAAATCATACCGGCAGGCGGACTTGCACGGGGGCTGTCAGTGGAGCAGGCGCGTGAAAGAGCACATGAAATAGGTGTATCGCCAATATTTTCGTATTGCTCTAATCGATTATAGTTGTGAAGCGCAATTTCAGCCCGTTTACTTGCCGCTCAAGTCACGCATAAAAGAAGGTAGCACCAATTCGGTAGGTTATCCCCTGTCTTTTGCGTACTCGCGGCCCGTGGCGCCGAGTGGACGATTGAAGATCGCCGGTCTCACTAGCAGGTGGGCACAAGCGCCTGGGGCCGGTTGGCAAGCCACAGGAGTAGGACAAATGTCGAAGGATTCGGGTAAGGGCGATCACGGCGGCGGGCCAGGCAAGATCGAGATCACGGTGGTGGTGAACGGCCAGCCCACGCAGGTCGAAGCCAATCCCAACCAGCCGCTTCACGTCGTTCGTGCCAAAGCCCTTGAGAACACGCAGAACGTCGCCCAGCCGGCCGAGAATTGGGAATTCAAGGATGAGGCCGGCAACCTGCTCGACGTTGACAAAAAAGTTGGCGATTTCGGTTTCCCGAACATTGTGACCCTGTTCCTCAGCCTGAAGGCGGGCGTAGCAGGTGCCTGAAATCCAAACTGTGGACCCTGCGGTTTCGCGAGCGAAGTTCGATCGGCAGATCGGCTGGTTCCAGACACAGGCAGGTGTTTACCGGGCTCAGGGTTGTTTCCTGATCGAGCGGAGCTTCCCTACCGCCTTCTTCATCTTCGCACCGCCCAAGATAAAGCCACAGATAATCGGTGCAGCTGTCGAGATCGACTTTTCCAATTACGACCTCCCGACCTCCGTCGGTGGTTTTCGTCGACCCCTTTACGCGCCGGCCGATTGCCCGGAAGGATTTACTGCTAAGGATGCTTAGACGACCGCATCTACCCGGAGCCCAACCGGATATGATTTCGGTCCTCATGCAGCAGAACGCTCTGTCGCTATCCGACTTCATCCAGGCCAACAGTGCGGAACACACGCCATTCCTGTGCATGGCAGGCGTCCGGGAATACCACGACAATCCAGCCCATTCAGGTGATTCATGGCTTCTCCACCGGGGTTCTGGCGAAGGCTGTTTGGCCTTTATCCTGGACAAGATCATCAAGTACGGGACCGGCCCTGTGGAGCAGCTTCAGTATCAGTTCCAAATCTCAGTGGGAGTCATGGTGGCACCCCTACCCGCCATCCCGGAATGAGCGCTTTCACGGATGTAACGACCGTGGCTCTCCCGCGCGGCTGCATCTCGAGCACGCATGCGCATCTGCGCAGAGTTGGTCGCGAGGGCAATGAGGGGATGGCGCTCTGGGTCGGCGTTCAGCAAGACCGGCACTTTGCCGTAACGGAGACCGTTATCCCGGCGCAGCATCACATTCGGACAAGCGATGGCGTTTGCGTGATAGTTCCGGCCGAAGAACTGCACCGGCTCAATGTCTGGCTCTACAAAAACGGCCTGAAACTCATGGCCCAGATTCACAGCCATCCGGGCCGCGCCTACCATTCGACGACCGACGACGCTTATGCGGTTGCTACCACGGTTGGGTGTCTGTCGCTGGTAGTGCCGAATTTCGCCCGCGAGCCTTTCGATTTTGCTCGGGTCGCCGCCTATCGGCTTGACGGAAAGGCCAACTGGAATGCGCTCTCTTCCGCGGCACTGTTGCGAATGATAACGATAACGAGTTGAACAATGGCATTCGCTAACTTCATCGACCGTGCCGCCACGGCGGCATCTCAGGTCCTTGCCGATTTTCATCTGGAAGACTTCAAAGCAGCTCTTGAAAAGCAGGTCGTGGCCATCGCTTTCGACAATCAGGCGGCCTCGTGCGCCGAAGGCCAGGCGACGCTGGATCTTGCGGTGAGGTTGCTCGCCAGACTCTATCCGGTTCTGGCAATACTCCCCTTGGACAGCGCAGCGAGTTCTCAAGCTCAAGCGCTAGAGCGCCTGCCAAAGTCGATCAATCCAAGAATCGGCATCCGGCGCTCCGGCAAGTTCGCGACGGTCGGCATCGTTGCAGGGGCGACGCGCCCATTACTTCGGTGCCCAACCGTCTTCATTGGATCGGACGGCTGGGCAGCAAAGCTGTCGCATACGGACCCGGTGGGCTCCGGCTCGAGTTTGCTGCCCTATGGAGCTGGCGCCGCCAGTTGCTTCGCTGCCGCCAACGTCTTTCGAACGATCTTCGCCGCCCAGTTGACCGGCGCCGAGTTGGACGAAAACATCGACCTCTCATTATACAGTTATAACAAGACCAAAGCAGGCGACGCAGGCCCGACCGAGTTTAGCGTCGACCTTGGTGAAATGCACTTCGTTGGACTGGGCGCGATAGGCCATGGCACGCTTTGGACCCTGGCGAAGCAACCGGGCCTTTCGGGTCGGCTGCATGTAGTCGATCACGAAACGATCGAGCTCTCAAACCTGCAGCGCTACGTATTGGCCGGCCAGGCAGAGGTCGGCGTGTCCAAGGCGGTCCTTGCAACCACCGCCCTTCGATCGACCGCTCTCGAGGTCGAGGCGCATCCACTGAAGTGGGCAGAATATGTTGCGCGCCGCGGCGACTGGGTTTTCGACCGGTGGCGCTTGACACCGCCGCCGACCGTCTGGCGGTCCAAGGTGCTCTGCCTCGATGGATCGCGAATGCCTGGACGCAGGAGCACGACCTCGGCATCTCGCGGCACGGTTTCGATGACGGCCAAGCTTGCCTTTGTTGCATGTACATGCCGTCCCGGAAATCCAAGGACGAGCACGAGCTGATTGCCGAGGAACTTGGACTACCGGATGCACACGAGCAGGTGAAAACTCTCCTGCAGACCGATGCCGGAGTTCCCAACGACTTTGTAGTTCGGGTAGCTACAGCGATGGCTGTGCCGTTTGAACCGCTAGCCCCGTTTGTTGGCCAGCCCCTGCGCTCCTTTTATCAGCAGGCTATCTGCGGCGGTTTGGTGTTCCAGCTCAGTGATGGAAGTCGCCGCGTTCGAACCGTGGTTGCAATGGCCTTTCAGTCAGCGCTTGCCGGGATTATGCTTGCCGCGGAGCTGGTCAAACATAGTGGGGGTTTTCCCGTGAGCCCGACGACGAGCACTCGGGTGAATCTTCTGCGCCCCCTCAGCTCCCACTTGCACGATCCGAAGGCCAAAGATTCCAGCGGCCGCTGCATCTGTAGCGACGACGATTTCATCGCCGCTTACAGGCGCAAATACGGCAAGCGCGTTGAACAGCTAAGCGATGTCTCCGCCCCCTAAGCAGACGCGGATATCTCGATCCCAGGGCCGGCGGCTTGTGCTCGTGACGAGGGCGAACTACACGCTGGGCCCGCTCCTCTGCCGACCTATCGTCCATGATATCCCCTCCCCGCTCACGATCCCGGACACCTTCTTGCCGATGTGCCGCTCGAGCACCGGCCGCCATGGCACCAGCGTGAACTCGCGACTTTTCAACGACGGCATATTTTCCGCTGGCGAGCTCGACGGACCGGCGTAGCGTACCCTCTACTCGTTCTCTAGACCGGGCTTCGACACAAGGCAGTCCAAGTTCCTCCGACAGCTGCCCGGCAACCCGGTTCAGCTCGCGCTGGCGCAACATCGAAAGCATGTTGGCGCGGTAGACGGACCGATTCTGCCCTTCATGCGCGAGGCCTTGCGCGATCAACCACTGCCGCCGGCGGACTTGCGCTTCCCGTACCTCACCGCCAAAGCCGGAGTTGCGCAAGGCCTCCGGTCGGTCGGCAACGAGCGGCTGGTCAATCCAGGTGGCGCCGTCAAAGCTGACCTGTCGCTCCAGCGAATCCGCAGCGTGATGCGCCTCATCATGACTCGGGTAGCGTGCCGCCCCTTCAACCTGCGTCGCGTGCCGAGAGAAATCCCCGGCGTAACCAAGCAACGAGTTCGATGGTGTTAGCAAAAATCTTCTTGCATCCTGCAATAATCATGGGATTGTCGCCGGAGGGTAGCAATGTGCGATCATCGGTCTTGAGACCAAGGCACACCTTGTTGAGCGCCCGACCGTAGCCAATTTCAAATGCCACGCCTTCATCAATCGTGCGACCATCCAGTACAGCAACGATATAATTGCACCTCCTAATCGCATTGATGTCCGCCTCAAACACCAATTGCCTGGCAGCCTCCAATGGCATCCCTCCATCGACTAGATCGCGCATGAGCTTTCCGTCGCGTTGAGGAAGAAAAACGTGCGCCATAGGCTCAAGAAGGCTTGTCAGCCGCTCATTGAAGCTGCGCTCAATGTCATTGAACAGTGGCGCTGCCAGATAGATACGCATGGACGTTCGAGCATCATTCATAGCGGGCGATAATCGTGTTGAGCTCGGTCGGTTCATATTCCTCGAATAGAACGTGCCGAGCCACCTTGCGAGCAACGTCACCTGGACTGTTCTCATCGGTTGAGAGGACAAACGACGGATTGTAGATCATTTTGAGGGTCATAGTCTGTGCATCAAAATAGGGTTGCTTGCCCGCCTCCTCCGGAGGGCGACCTCGCGCCATATTTCGCTTCACTAGCGTCTTGGAGTCCGCCTCGATAAAAATGATCTCTCCTTTCTGAAGAGGCTGATCGCGAGTTACTAGATCGCGCAATGCATGAGACTTTACCTTATTCTCGTCATCGCCTTTAGAGAAGGCATAAAGATCCAAAGGGGCACGATCCATAAAATGAAGCCCCGCCGTCGCCGCATGCATACGGCGATTCTTCTCCTTCAGTTCCGAATATATGAATTGATCTACCATTTTCTGCTGATCTTCAGTGATCTTACTTGACGCCATATACATTTCACGAGGAGGTGGCCGTGTCCATTCTTCGTGTGTTTGAAAGCATCGCAAGTGCTCGAGCAATGTCGATTTCCCGGAGGCGACAGGCCCCACTATATAATAGTGATACCGAGAGCGCCGATCCTTTCCAAGCGTTTCCACGGTTTCGCTGAACCCTCTTTCATCAAGATTAAGAATATCGAGAAAATTTCTGATCTCAGCAGACGTGAGAAATATCGTTACCAAGTTATACAGCTCGAGATTGGCCTCGAATATGTCCTGTCTTCGCGCCTCTGATAGGACCCCTTCTTCCTTAATCCAGTATATCATATAGTGATGGTTAGCTGGGCTCTTATCCCGGTTGAGGCGTAGGTAATTTTTGAGTGAGCTATCGGCAAGCGAATGACCAATCAACAGCATTGTGTTTTGAACAAAGCGAAGGAACAGATACTCAGAACTGACACCGGGGGAACGTGCACGAGCATCCGCGAAAGAATCTTCCGTGAATATCAGTTGGGGGCTGCGCTTCTTAAGGCTGACACGGGGCAATATTCCATTGACGTGATAAACTGTCGTCAGATTCCCTCGATCGGTAAGAGGCGGTTGCCAAGTGACGCTTAGGGCATTACCGGACTCGCTGCCAAAAGCGCTTTGCTTTACCTGCTCCCCTATCGCATCAGCCAGAAGATCGTCGAAGTTGAAATTTATTACCAGTGATACTTTGCGAGACAGATCACGCAGCTGTGCGAGATAGGGATGCGTTTGTATGACCTCGGCGATTGTTTGCGGGACCTTCTCATAGATCGCCTTGTGAATAGCGTCGCCCCATTCATATTCGACCGTTGCGGACCTAAGCTCTGCCGGCTCCGTGACAGGACATGCCCCCCTGAAGCGATGATAGATGATCTGTCCGAGATATTCAGGTTGGAGTCCCGCCGCAACGTGTGCTGCTAAATCATCAGGGAGGCCGCCCTGAATCTCCGCAAGCCTTTTCAATAGATCCTGCCACCCGGGCACCTTGGCGTCGATTGAAATTCCGGCTCCAGTCACCAGGTTCAGCCGTTGCAGTCTCAGCCTCTGGTAGAGGTGGCACAAAAATCGCGGGAGACGCGGCTGTCGCGCGATGGCGGCATGAAGGTCACTAACCATTATTCAGACCTCGAAATATCGAGGCGACTGAGCCCGCTGCGGCTGGATCATATTTCCCCCCGATCCCACGGATGTTCCATAGTCCAGATTGGCGGATTTGCGCTACAGGAGATTTGAGGCCGAGCCAGTCAGGACCGGGACAATCAATTGTGCGCATTGATTCGCTAAATAGTGCAATCAACTGCATCTCGACCTTAGCGCGCAAGCTTTCCTTGCTAGGTTCGTCATCAACTTCAAGCAGAACCACCTCTAAATCCTGAAGATATCGCGAGACCGCAAGCTCATGCGCAATCTCCAAACTCTTCACCTCGGGGCGCGCGTCCTGACCCTCACCCCAAGTCGCAAGGCTGCCATGGCCGGGGCCGGCCTCCAGCATCGCTCTACCAATGTGCAGACGGAAGATGGAGCCACGATGGTTGCCGATCTGACTGGAAGGTCCCAGGTGATTGCGCAATCGACCCCGCAGGGAAGCCTGCGAGCCAGCGCTAACTGCGTGGGTACCGATCCGCACCACTCGGAAACCAGCGCCTCGGAAGTTCCGTTCGGCGCCGTCCAGGAATATGTAGACCCCGCGTTTTGGCACGGATCTCGATGAAAGTTCCCTGAACGAGAACACACGGTCCGCTATACGCTCTTCACCAATCCAATTATAGAGCCGATCCAGGTCCTGTATCCTTGCGGCCATTCGTTTTGCTTCCGCTAGCCAAATGGCGTGGTCAGAGTATTCAAGGCCCAACCAGGGCGCGACGATATCCAACGGAGAGGCCCTGGCCCTGTTCAGCTCCAGCAACGGCATACTGTATTCGTTAGCAGCAAGCAGCGTCACCTGCCTGCTTTCGGCACGAGCAGCAAGCGCATCAAGCACCTGCTCAGCCCAATCGCGTTGATTGGCTTCAGGCAGATCGGGGAGATTGAGATCATACGGCGCGATAACCATCTCGCCCGCGACGATCCCGTGTTTGCCCGACAAAATTGCGTACGGCGCGCCGAGCGATCGAACAAGATTGATGCAACTTTTGAATCGGTCCGAAGTATAGAGCTGATCTGCGGGGGCGGCTTCTTGGCGCTTCTTTCGGCCGCAGCCAATGACAATGAGTGGAACGACGCCGTTGCGACCGAGCACAGCTTCTCGGAGAAGCATTGTCGGAGGCTCGAACAGTTCGCCCTGCATCACGCCAATCCTCTGACTGCAGGATCATCCGCGGCTTTCATGCTGTGGAATGGCTTGGCAAGAGCGAGTCGACAAAGGAGCAGACCAGCCGTTAACGCCACCGGGGTCCGATTGACAATGATTCGACGAGTCCTTGCGGAGCCTACGTCATGGCTATCACGCAGTGATCGACCGACCTTTAGCTGAACAAGCCTGTGATAAACAGGAGCCCCAGCGGCATACGGCTTTTTGGTAAGGCTCGCGCACTGCCAAGGAGCACTGGGCTGCGTCCGTGTGCGTGTAAGATCGGGTGCAAATCCCATGCGCCTAACTACAGCCGATCTGTTTGTCGCCACCGAACTCGCCAAGGCTGCCGCGCCGCGTGGCTTCTTAGCCGATAGGCCTACTCGTGCGAAAACCGGGCTGACTTGAACATCGAGGATAGGCAGCTCAGCCGGCAACGTGGCGATGCCCCCCAGACAGTCCAGCACCTCCTCATGCTTACGACTCTTGGAGATGGAATTGGGTTTCCTGCCGAGGAGAGATGCGGATTCTCGGACGCTCAAACCCGTCTTGCCAAATCCGTCAATAGAGTCATCATAGGACATGATCGAGCACAGCTTCTCACACGGTTCTGTGATTTTGCTGCATTGAATCATGTTCCCCCCTGGACGCTCAAGGCGCTGCTTGACCGGCTCGTGTGACCCCAAAGATCATGTAATTGAGAGCGATGGGGGAAGCGCCGCTGAGCTTGGGAGCGACAGTTCCGCTCTGCCTGCTAAAGACGAAATCGCTCCAATTCCAGCCGACCTCATTTGTCTGCACAACGACATATGAGCCTAACCGCAATTTGGCGGAAGTGGCAGTTTTCGAGAAATCCAAGCCCAGACCGAATGAAAAGACAGGCCGGTTGTTGCCTTGCTTCTCGATCGCACGAACAACGCCCTTGGCGAGCTGAACGAAGGGCACTAGCACGGGCTGCGCGGTGGTCAGAAGCGATAGCCCTTCCTTGAAAGCAGAGTTATCCAGCGCTTCCACCAGCATGTCGGTTCCGCCGCTGCGAACGTTGATGGTGCGCCCTTCGAAGCTCAGGCCGTCGTTGCCAACGTTCACTCCAACGAAGATGGGCAAGCTTAGCAACGGGGCTGCGCTACCGTCAGTGGCGATGGTCTTCAACGCAAATCGCATCTCCTCCGACTTGCTCCCAGCCTGGTTCTTCCCCGTAAATTCGCACAGTATCTCGTGGCGGCCGGAGCCCGGATAGTTGTGAACGTAGAACCGATCGAGGGTGATTTTCAAACTCGCGCCTTGGAGCTTTTCATCGGGCGCCATCGACGTTGCGTGAACGATGTCCAGTCTATCTCCCGCCGAAGATCCATTCTCGGGAATGAACCCGATCGCCGCGCCAGTGTTAGCCCATTGGTCGTTGGTGAAGAAGGGAACGCTGATCGCCTGACTTCGAGCCCCCAGCTGATGGAAACGGGAAGCCGCTTCGTGATCGCCGATTTCCTCCAGATAGGCGGCGATCTCCAAAGGATGCTTGGCTCCGATGCAATCTGATTTGTCGAATTCCATTCGGTCCCCTTTCAAGCACGTACGCGCGGCCTTGGCCGGATGGCCTCGCGAACGGAGGCGTAAATATCCTCCCGCACGGTGGCGCCGACTTCCAACGTCACCGCGAGCGCATAGGGAACCGCAGCCTGCTGGAAATTCCGGTGGTTGGCGCGCGCCTGGACTCCTATGAACAGCCCGCTGGAGTCCATGAAGGCAGTGCTGTTGCTTCCCTCAAGGATGAAGTGCGCCACGGTTCCGCGCCTTATATCATCCGGATGGGGCTGCATGATCGTCTTCACACCTCGCCAGAACTTACGCTTTCCGTCCTGGTCGACGACGTCCAGCATCACACCTCGATAGGCGATGGAGGTTGGATGAATTGGGGGCAGCCATGCGAGCGTCATCGTGATCCTACGGATCTCCCTTGAGCGGATCATGCTGGTTGGGATTGGAATGCGGTACTCGTGAAGCTGCTCGTGGCTGATCTCATCATCGGCAAGCAGGGTGACACGGTTGACCGCACCTGATATCACCCGCTCGACCGTCGGCTTGCCGTATCCTAGGAATTTCGTGACCGTTGCCCTGCGCCGCCGCCATTGTTTCGTGCCCGGCGGTGGATAAGAGGCGTCCAGCAAGGTACCGGCATCGCCCCACTGGGAGCCGTGCACCAGCAATGCTTTCGTGGCGAGAGCCGCCCGTTTGAAATCCCGCAGGCTGACCCCGTCTTCGGCCAGCACCTCCTCAAGAGCATCGACAATCTGGATACCCGAACGCGTTACGAGAGCTGCTGCGTTGCTCGTACCGGTCGAGCGACGGGTACGCGTAACAGATCCTGCCGAAGGGTCGGGTGCTGCCGTCTCCAGGCCAATGTGTCCGATCTCGTCCGGCCAGACGAGGTGCCCATCGGCGTGATCGGCCGCCCTTGCGACCTGCCGACCTCCAATGTCCACAATATCCGGCTTGAGTGAACGGTTGATCCCGGGGCCGATCGCCGATCCGAGATTTGGAACGCCAATCGGCGCGAACGGGTCGATAGTGTCCGAAGGGCAGGCGCCCGCCCCGTCCGCATGCACGGCACCCACGCTTAGGACATTCATGGCCTCGGCAGGGCTGAGCAGACCGCGAATGCCCTTGCTTGCCTCGACCGCACGAATGAGCGCGATCTGTCGTTCCAGGGGCGAAGCTGCGTTGAACGATGCCTGATCCGGATATCCGGAGGGAAACCGTGCTGTTATATTTCCGGCGCTGACGACGAACAGGATGCCGTATTTGTGCGATAGCCAGTCAAGCAGTCGCGCCCAGGGAGTTGGCCGACGCACGAAAGGCCCTTCTGCGTCACAGATCGAGTGATTGATGATCAGGACATCGGGCCCCGCCGGCCCAGCCTGCTGGTGCTCGTCCTTCAGGGCAAAGACCGCCCGATAGATGATGCCGATAGGAAGAAGGTCCTGGTGGGTACGCTCGTCATTAAGATGCTGGGGTGCGGCCAGGACAGGAACCGCCTTGAGGCTTCTCGTCAGTGGCGCCTCTCCATTTGCTAGATCGCCGTGGATGATCAGGGAAGCAATCGCAGTACCATGATATCGCCGAGCGACGGGAACCCAGGCGCTCGGCACGTCAACCTCGATGACATCCACCCGCCCATCCAGAAGGCGGTGGTTCTGCATTGGGTATCCATCCAGGATCGCGGCCACCGCGGGACGCAGTCCGTCATTTGTGCCCTCACGCAGGCTAGTCACCGCAGAATCCGGCTCGGAGAGGGGCCTGGTGGCGTATAGCGACTGGGGACGGATCGACATGATCGGGTCGGCATTGGCCAAGCGCCCGGTGCGGGAACTAATCGCGCTAGCCTGTTGGGCCGGGACCTCAATCAGTGCCACTTGGTACCGGATGGGCTCGATCGTCACGAAATCGACAATCCGGCCACCCACCGCTGAAAGAATGCCCTCGAGCGCCTGCTTCGCATTCTTGCGGAGTTCCTCGTTCTCGTGGAACCACAGATCGAGTTCAAGCCGCACCGGCGCCTGCGGATCCTTCGCGAGACGGCGGTGGATGAAGAACTGGGTGGCCGGTTCAACCCTGTCAGAAGCATTCCACACCCGGATTTTGGAAAGGTAGCCGAATATTTTCCACCAATCCTTTTCGTCTTCGCGAGGCGATAGCTTCGACTCGAACCGCCGCCACATGGCAAGCAGCTGGCGCATGCCGTTTTCGGTCGGCATGGTGAGGTAGAGGCGAGACATAGCGGAGTCGGCATCTCCCGCGTCGTCCTGGTCCGCATCGTCATCGGTGACAGGGTCGGGGTCTGAGCCGACATAGTCCTCGGTCAGCCACTCGAATCCAAGCTGCTCGGCGGCCGCAACGAACCGCTCGACCGGACCGATGGTTTCGAACACCAAGGCACGTTCGGGAGAAGCGAACGCTGCATTCGTGGTTGCCCCAGCTTCTAGTGATTCCTTTAGAAGGGCGATGCCCGGAGCTAGCCTCCTGGATTGTTCCTCAGAGGAGCGAGCCCTCGGGAAGCGAGCCTTTCGGCTCCCCTTTAAGCGCTTGAGCACGTTTTCGCTTCGGCGAATGCGTATGATCGGCCGGTCTACTATCTTCAGCCCCCCCCCGAATTGACCGTTTCCGCCGGAGCTTGGCCAGACCTTCAAGCAGCGCTTGGTCGGCGGCAAGTTTTCCGCGAGACAAAACGACCTTCCTTCTCACGTCTAAAGTGAAGGCTTCGATATCTGAGAAATTCAGACCGTTCAATGTGCGTACGAATTTTTCCTCAATAAAGGCAATAGAGTCACCGTAGTCTTTCCGGAGCCGATGAAACCACTGGGATATTTCCTGCGGACGTGGAAGTGGCACGTCCACTCGAAGCTCGAAGCGCCTCCACACGGCACGGTCCAAGAGCTCGGGGTGATTGGTGGCGCACACAATCACGCAGTTCGTCGGTATCGCATCCATTTGCAACAGAAGCGAACTCACGACGCGCTTGATTTCTCCGGTCTCCTGGGTATCGCCCCGTTCCTTGCCAACCGTGTCGAATTCGTCGAAAAACACCACGCAGGACTGCCCGGCGACAAAATCAGTGAGCCGGCGAAGGCGGGATGCGGTCTCGCCGAGATAGCTGGCGATAAGTCCGTCATACCGGACGACATAAAATGGCAGCCGCAGCTCGTGCGAGAGTATTTCAGCGAGACTGGTCTTGCCCGTCCCGGGCGGCCCGACCAACAGCACCTTATGCCGCGGCTCGAGACCGTGGGACCGCAACAATCCGATTTCCGAATACTCGTCAATGAATTCCTGGATTTCCCCCGACGTCTCCGGTGCAAGGACGAGATCCTTGAGCCTACGGCTCGGCTTGAGCTCGACCAGTGCGTCACTCAATTCTGGCGGGATGGCGTATTCACGCATTCTCGGCGCACTGGACCTCTTCCTACGATCTGCGTCGATCGCGTCGACTAGTCGCTCAGCGATTCCGTTCTGTTGTTGGGCCCGCGCCTCGGCGACAAGCGCCTGAAGCGGCAGCGAGGCACGGTCGCTGGAAAAGCCAAGATCGTCATCCTTCCGTGCGATGCCGGTTCGCGCCATTGTTCCGTTACCTTCCGCGCTCGACTCGTCCCCAATGCGGCGCTGTTTCCCATTAATGATAAGCCAATTGGCAACCAGCGCCAGAGGCAGGGTGCAAAAAGCTGCCCCTCTCCTGACGATCCTATTGTCATTCGAAGCCCGTTAACGTTCGGTTTTGAGGCTGCCACGACGGTTCAAAGGTGACACGGTTTCGATGAGACGTGCAGTACCTCCTTTCACGCCGCGCCGCCACTACGAAACGCTCTGTCCGCTCCTCTGCCGTCCGAGGGTCCATGAGATGGCCTCCCCGCGCACCACACCGGAAACCTCCTTGCCGAGATGTCGGTCAAGCACTGGTCGCCATGGCACCAGCGTGAATTCTCGCGACTTCTCGATGACAGCGTACTTGCCGCTAGCAAGGTCGACGGATCGGCGCAGCGTGCCTTCTATTCGATCTCCAGGCTGCGCTTCGGCATACGAGAGACCGAGCTGATCCGACAGCTGGCCGGCGACACGGTTCAGCTCGCGCTGGCGCAGGATCGAAATCATGTTGGCACGATAGACGACCCGGTCCTGTTCTTCGTGCGCGAGGCCTTGCGCGATCAGCCACTGCCGCCGACGGGCATGCGCCTCCCGCACCTCATGCCCGAAGCCTGAGTTGCGCAACGGCTCCGGTCTCTCGGCAACCAGGTTCCGGTCGAGCCAGGTGGCGCCTTCGAAGCTGACTTGGCGTTCCAGCGGCATTGATGAGAGCTTCTCGACTATCACAGGCTCGACCCTGGCCCGCAGGCGCTCGTATTCCGCGACACGATCGAGATGATCCGGCGCGATGATCCAAGTGCCATTCGGCTCGCGCTCCACGCCGCCGGTGGAGCGCCGGATCGCCTCCAGCCGGCGGATATGCGTCTCGGCAAAGCTTTCGGTGGCGAACGCATCATGCTTGAGGTGCATATCGACGCTGTAACGGCCGCCGTGTGCGGTAGCGATGTCGGCGATTGTACGGTCGACTTGCCTGGGCTTGGTATCCCTCGACGTGACACGCACGATGCAGCCGTCGGGCGTCGGTTCTGTCAACTCGCCTTTGCCGATGTCTACCCAATGGCTTTTGCCGTCAACGCCGTCGACGATGAGGTAATGCCGATCGTTGATTTCGTCGGCGAGCCCGCGCGCGACGAGGCGGCCGACGACCGGTGGGGAGGGCTCTTCACGTCGATCGTGGACAAGGTAATCGGCGGCACTGCGAGCGACCCCCTTGCCAGTCAGCTCGCGGTGCATGGTCTTGATGATGTCGCCGCGTTCGCCGGTGCGGCGCAGGGTGGCTTCCAGCTCATCATCCAGGCGCCAGCGGACCGGGTCGACCTCCTCGGCTAAGCCCATCCGCTCGAGCTTGCGCAGACGGCCCTGATGCAGCGTCTGGCGAAAGGCGTCGCGGCCGTTCGTAGAAACAAGTCGTTCCTCATCGCGCATGCGCAGCAGCTGCCGGTCGATGCTGGTGAAGCGTTCCTGCTCCATTTCCTGGCGCAAGCGCTGTTCAATCTCGCGGTCGGTGCGGGGACCGAGGTCGAGGCTCACCAGTTCGGCCGCCCGCTCGCGGATGCCGCTCGAAATATACTCCCGCGCGATGACGAGGTTTTCGCCGCGATCATCCTTGCCGCGGACAATGATATGGGTGTGCGGATGGCCGGTGTTGAAATGGTCGACGGCAACCCAGTCGAGCTTCGTACCGAGATCCTCCTCCATCTGCGCCATGAGCCGCCGCGTCAGCGGCTTGAGGTCGTCATACTCAATGCCGTCTTCCGGTGCGACGATAAAGCGGAATTGATGCCGGTCGCTATCTGCGCGATCGACGAAGGCCTTACTGTCGATGCGATCCCTGCCGGGGCCATAGAGTTTGCCGGGTTCGCCTTCCCTGGTGACGCCATCGCGCTGGATGTAGCGCAGATGCGCACGCGCTCCGTCCGCACCCTTGCCGGCCAGCTTCACTATCCGCGCCTTGACCATCACCCGCCGCTGCCGGAAGGCGGCATACCGGTCGCGTGACTTGAGCAGCGCGGCCGCCGCCCCGCCGCGGCCTGTCCGGCTCCCCGTGAAGCGACCGCCGCGCTGGAGGCGGCCGCCGGCTCGGTTGATCGCTGCCTTGACCTGGCCGGCATAGCGCTTGCCGGCTTTCGAGCCACGCGAGCCGATCTTGCCGAGCTTCGGCCTGAACTCATCGTCCTGCATACCAGCCTCCGGGCAAATTCAAGCGAAACCTGGGTCTCGCTGGCCCACCCTCCTGGCGCCGCCGGCAGCCTCCGGCAAAAAGGATGTGCAGACAAAGGCTTCGCCGCCTCATGGAGGCGGTGCCTTTATCTTGCCTTACGCGCCCCTCGCCTTAAGCGTCCCTGGCCCCTCCCGGATGCCCTCAACATCGCTAGCCATTGTGCTTCTTTGGCCGCGCGCGATCCCTGCCGAGCGGCACGAAAAGGCCGCCATTCGTTTCACCGGCGCGAACACCGCCGCGAAGGAAGAACAAAGAGCGTCCGGAGGGAGCGTTCCGCCCCTTTGAAGTTGTGGATTGGCCTTTGAATTCGTTCATGTCGGCCGCCGAAATCCCCGTCGCCTCAAGCTGTTTCAGATAGGCAACGGTCTCTTTCGGCAGCGGCGTTCGAAGCTTCAAATGGCCTTCATAGCGCTCGGGTCCAGCGTTGTAGGCGGCAAACAGGCCGGGGAATCCGAAACGCTTATACATGGCGCTGAGATAGGCGGTTCCGGCCAAGATGTTGTCGCGCGGATCGTGCGGGTCGGCTCCCAGACCGTGCTCGACGCGCATCTCCTGATAGGTGCCGGGCATCACCTGCATAAGGCCCATGGCGCCGGCGCGGGAGGTGATGGGACGGCCATCGAGGACGGTCTTGCCGCGGCTTTCGGCATCGATGACGGCGCAAATCCAGGCCTGGGGAATGTGGAAGCGTGCGCTTGCTTCCGATACGAAGTGCTGCCATCGTTGCAGCTGCGGACTTTGGGAGATGACGGCTGGCTCAGCGCCGGTCGAGGCGGAACAGGCGCATGGCGCGACGGCGATCATGCCGAGCATCAGGAGGGTCACTCGGTCCATAGCGGCACCAGCCTCCCGATGATGTTTTCGGCCGGCACCGGCCCGAAATAGCGACTGTCGAAGGAGTGATTTTTTTCGTTGCCGAGCAGGAAAACCTCGTCATGGGCGAGCGCTCGGCAGCCGTTCCACCAGGGCAGCGGACGGCCTTGCGTGTCGATTTTGAGCCGACGGGCGACGATCTCGCCGCCTATGATGATGGCATTACTAAAGGCGCAGACATGCTCGTCCGGCAGCGCGGCGAGACGCTTCACCAGCGGTATATTGCGAGGCAGATAACCGCGTTGGTCGGCGAGATAGGCAACGAAGCCAGGCGGGCGGGCGAGCACAAGATCGCCGCGCGCAGGCGTGCCAGACCCAACGCGATAGAGACCGACCGGCGCGCTAGCCGAGGCGTTCCAGACCAGCAAGGGAGACGGCTTTGGGAGCGCCGTGAAGCCTGTCAGGCTCAGGCCAATCGCGGCGATGGCGATTGCCTTGCGCGCCCGAACGCGCCGCAAACGGGTGCCGATCAGATGGATGGAAGGCCGCCGGCTCATGAGCGGTCTCCCTCGTCGGCTGAGCCGGAACCGCCCTTGTCATCGTCGGAGCCAGGTTCTGGCGGGCGGCCTTTCGACCAGTCGTCGAGTTCGTCGATGTGGTAGCGGACATAGCGGCCATGCTTGCGGTATTTCGGGCCGCCGCCGGTCAGCCGCATCTTTTCCAGGGTGCGCTGGGACAGGCCGATATAGAAGGCAGCCTGCGCGGTGTTCAGAAACGGACTGCCCTTCTTGGCGCGGGCCGCGCGGTCGTTTTCGTCGTCCATGATGGTCCTCGTTTCGCTTCGGACAAGCGACCGCGAGGATCGGCGAACGAGGTCGTCGTGGGGACGGGCGAAGAGTCGGGTGGGAGTTTTCGCCGCCCCTTCGGGCGAGCGTCGGCGGGAACCCCCGCGCCGAGTTGCGGCGCGAGGGCTTGAGCCGGCCGGTCAGTCGGCCGGGTTCCAGATGACGGCGTAGGTGTCTTGATCGTCTTGGCCGGCGGCGCGGCCGAGATTGGCGTAGAGCTTACGCGGACCGAACTCCGGTGCGGCGATGGACAAGCTCACATAGTCGTTGCCGGAAGTCTCCCCGGTTCGGATCCAGCCGGCGCCGACCTCCACGCCCTGCGTCAGCACCCGGAAGTCGGGATGGTTGTCGGCGGACTTGCTCCGATTGGGCACGATATCGATGTCGGCGCGGACGCTGAGCGTCCTGAGCTGGCCTTTGTAGCTGCCGTTTTCCTGCTTGTTGACGTAACCGATCGCGGTCATTTTCCTGTCTCCTTTTGCTGTCGCCGGGGACCATTCCCCTGCGATGGCGGACCGTGATGGGCGCGTCCGGACCGCCCGAACCCGGCAGGGCCGCAGCGGCAGCGAAGGACCCGAGCGGGCAGCTTTTTTGAAGCGAAGCGGGCGCGAGGAAGCCGCGTCATGCGGCGGGGAAAAAAGCTGGTGGCGAGGGTCTCGGGCGGGCTGGAACCGCCCATAGGTCAATGAGCCAGCCGCAGGGGAATGGCCCTCAAGACGCGTGGGGACAGGTCGCGTGATCGGTTGAGCACAACAAGCAATCAGAACGCGTGCGGCGGGTTCCGCACGCTCAACACCGTGCCGGATCGATTAATGTGCCCGTGCACCGGGAGCCCCAGCAGGCATCTCGGCGTGGTAATCGAGTACTGACAAGGGCGAGCTTTGGCGGCCAGAGGTTGTTGCTGGAGGCGGGGTCCAAGGGGGCGGAATGTGCAGCCAACGCGCCCCGGAGAGGCGCCAACCCGCGGCTATCGACGAGCCGCCTCGGCATGGCGGACTCATTCGAGGGTAACAGCGACCGGGCCTTGGCCCATTGATCGGCGGTCGGAAGCCGCCGCGTTTCGTTTGTTTTCGGTTGGGAACTTGGTCGAATCCGCGCCAGCAGGTTCCATTGGAGCGAAACCGATCGTCTCGGCGTGATCGAGGAATTCGACCACATTGATACCGATGGCCTTCGCGAGGTCCGCCTGGCTGAGACCAGACGCTTTTCTTTTATCGACGCGGACATACCCGGGTGATCGGCCAGCCGCCATCCGCCAAGGTTAGGTCGTTCCTAGCGGCGCGGCGGGCACGGCTGAGCCCGCGTCCGAAGTCGACGAGGAAAGGGTATTGCTCCGCCGATTTCCGAAGAAGGCCACTGGTCGCAATTGCCCCTGTGGGCCGTGGCGATCTTTTGGTCGCGCTTGCGACATTCTTGTCAGCCTTCGGGACACAACAATGTTTTCGGATAGGCGCGCACGAGGGAGCAAATCAAGGAATCTCAATCATGCAAACGCCGTGACGCCCAGCCGGACTCGATCCTCACGGCGTGGAGACCGGCGCGCCGTGCTGAAGAGCTCGAAGGTGTCAAAGGCCTTCCTCGACAGGGGGAGCAGCAACAGCGCGATCGTAGGCGCGACGGCCGCGTCTTCGCAGATCGCAGCCTGCGCACGCAATTACACGCTAGAGACAAAGCCTTACGCGGTCGATGCCGGCGTGCGGCAATGCATCGGCTCGGCCCGTCCGGAACGGTTTTCGCCTTCCCTTGCCGGTGCGGAAGTTCTGACTACTCCGACAGTACAGCACCTTTGCTCGGTCCGGGTGACCACGCGATTGTGCGGCGCGCTCGGTCTCGGTCAAGGCACGGCGCCCCTGCTCAAGCCGACAGGGCTTCGGCAAAAGATAGTCCGATTCGGTGCCCCCAAGTGAAATGGCATAGCGCTTGCTGTTATCCGTTAGAGCCCACCAAAGCACGTAGAAAGCTATGAACAGAACCATGGCAAAAACGCGAAGTTCCATACAAGCGCCCAAGGAGACCGTGCACGTTTGCGCCGAACGTCCCCTCCAGACGTCCCTCCTCCGGTATCTGATTTGCTATGGCTGGTTCGAGACTGACGGAGCCGTGGCGCTCGCCCAATTGTCGCTTACCCGCCTCCGCCAGGAGGATGCCTTTTTTGGAACACGGCATCGACCAAGTGCGGCCTCTCGGGCCCAGGACTGTCGTCGACGCGATCAACGTGCATCAGGCGACGGTAAGCCGGGTGACGTCGAACACATACATGCAGACCCCGCGCGAAGTGTTCGAACTGAAGTATTTTTTCACCGTCGCGAGCGCGTCCTCCCAAGGTGGCGACGCGCGGTCCCCCCCGAAGCTGTCCGCCATCGGATCAAGGCGACAATCGCCGACGAATCGCAAGATGACGTGCTTTCCGACGACGACATCGTCGTCCGGCCCAAGGAAAGGGCCATCGATTTGCGCGCCGCACCGTCACAAAATATCGCGAAGCGATGAACATCCCCTCGTCCGTGCAATGCCGCAGGGAATGGCGCTTCTGGCGTTAATCCGGGTCAACGCAGCAACCCGAGTTTGCAGCACATCCAAACTGGAGACCCTGTTGATGACCGAATCCGCTACGGGCTTCATGGACGGAGTTCTGCATGACCCAAAACAGCCAGATCAACGGTCTGGTCCCGCATGGGGTGCAGTCATTTCGCTTGCCTTAGGCACCTTTGGGCTTGTGACGGCAGAGTTTCTGCCTGCCAGCGTGCTGACGCCGCTCGCGCATGATCTCTCTATCACCGAGGGTGCAGTTGGACAGGCGCTGACAACGACCGCCATCGTGGGGGCGATCTCGGCGCCGACGATGGCCGTCATCACAAGGCCCCTGGACCGCAGGATCGTCATATGGGCGATGACGCTGCTGCTGATCCTGTCGAACGTTCTATCGGCCGTCGCGGGGTCGCTGCCGGTTCTCCTGGCCGCCCGCGTCGTGCTCGGCATAGCACTCGGAGGGTTCTGGTCGATTTCGGCAGCGCTGGCGATGCGGCTCGTTCCAAGTCACCTCCTGCGGCGCGCCATGTCGATCATCCTCACCGGCGTTACCTGCGCTACCGTTTGCGCGGCTCCAATCGGCGCCTATGTCGGCGATATCTGGGGATGGCGAACCGCCTTCATGATCGCTGCGGTCGTCGGCGCCGTTACGCTGGTAGTGCAACTCATAACCATTCCGAGGCTGCCTCCGATTGGAGTGGCCAGCTTCCGCAGTCTGCTGGATGTGGCCAAGAATCCGATGATCAAAGTCGCGATGTTGGTCGTCCTGCTGGTCGCTTCCGGGCACTTCGCCGGCTTCACCTATATCCGCGCCTTCCTTGAGAAGTTTCCCGCGCTTGATATCGAGACGATCTCGCTGGTGTTGCTCGTCTTTGGCATCGGCGGCTTCTTCGGCAATTTGGCCGGCGGATTCCTGGCCGAGCACAGCCTCAAGGCAGCCGCGGCCCTGCCGCCCCTGCTCATAGCGATGGCCACTGTCTCGCTGCTGACGCTGGGAGCATCGGCTTGGGCCACGGCGATTGCGGTTACCGTATGGGGCTTTGCCTTCGGCGCGGTGCCGGTGGGACTGCAGACATGGATGGTGCTGCACGCCGCTCCCGAGCAGGCCGAAAGCGCCGGTGGGCTGATGGCCGCAACGTTCCAGGTGGCCATCGCAGCGGGCGCGATTTTCGGCGGACTACTGATGGACAATGCCGGCGTCGCCAGTTCCCTTGCCTACAGCGCCGTTGCCTCGTTCCTCGGCGCCCTGACAGTGTTCTTGCTCGGCCCGAAGCGCGAACCTCAGACCACCTGACAGAGAGGCCATCAGTGCAGCGCGGGAAGATGCAATCATCAGCCGCGCGGTGCGATCCTACGCACGATTTTTGGCGGTTGCAGGCCTCGTCTCCGGGTGATCGGACGCTGTTGTCCGGTCGATTTCGACCGGCGGGGGCGTTTCGAATGATGGTGCCGACGAGAGAACCTAAGAGTGCGGGACCGAACCGGACCGCCTCGCCGTCGACCGCTCTGGCATGGCGAGAATGCCGCTGCAGTGTGGGTATAACCATCTGAATTCTGAAAGATCCTCCAACAGGCGAGAACACGCTACGTGGCCACAAAGGCCGCTGCTAACGGTCAGAACGTGCGGTCTATGCGGCTCTGTCTTGCGGCGAGCATCGGGCGGATCGCGCGCCTGATCTCTTACATGAAGCTCGGGGCCGAACATGCCCCGCAGCTTCTGATTCGGCCCGAAATAGAGGATCGTTCGGCGATATCGTAGTTGTATTCACCAACTGTGATCCAGCCGCGATTGAACGTCGACAGCCCCGCGCGGCGGATTTCCAGCGGCGGACTCTCAAGCGCCGCCTGCCCTTGGTAAGGCGGCTTACCGGAATTCGGCAGGAGGACGAGACGAGTTATCTCACGCTCAGTATCCCCGCAATTCGGTGCGGCGCATGGCGAAAACCTTCAGCCTCGCATAGCTTGCGGTAAAAGTACTTCTTCCACTTCATGTTTTTGGTGTTGCCGGCTGCCAGCGTGGGGAAACACGTGGCACGCCGTCATGCAAAATCATCGAATGTGCGTCAGACCCAATTTTGCACGCCGGTTCGCACCCGTATGAGGCGCTGAGTAAATCTAGACTGAGACCAGGAGTGCCCGCGACTTCACATGCGGGATGCCTCCTGCAACATTATCTGCCGCATCCAGATGCTTGCCGGATCACTGTTGTGGAGGGTGGGCCATTGGACGGCCTCGGTGAACGTGGGTAGTGGCCGCGGAAGTTCGATGATCCGCAAGGGGAAGGTTTTTTTGAAATGCTGAACCAGCCGGAAGGGCATGGTCGCTATCCGAGCTGTGCCTGAGACCATCGGCGGGATCATGCTAAAGGCCTGTACGACGATCTCAACACGTCTCTTGAGACCATGCTCAAGCAAAAACTGTTCCTCGATGGATGGCATCTGGGCACCGCCGACCCTGAACGCAATGTGTTTCATCGACACGTATCTCTCGAATGTAAGCTGACGTGGCAACTGCTTGTTCGTGGGGCAGCCCACGCACACGAATGTCTCGTCGAACAGCGCCGCTCTTGGATGGGCGCTCGACATGAAAAATTCCGGAAGAATCACAAAATCGACGTCACCGCGCCGGAGAAGCTCATCGGGGTCGTTGTCGAGCGGCCGCAATTCGAAGCTGACGGCGGGTGCTTCGCGTGCAACCCGCTCCACGACCTTTTCAAAAAACACGAGTGTGGCGAAATCGGAAAGAATGATCCTGAAGCGGCGATCGGATTGAGCCGGATTAAACGGATCCCAAGAAATAATCGAGCATTGGATGTGCAAGAGTGCGCCACGAACTGCGGGGGCGAGTGTTTCCGCACGCGGGGTTAGAACGCGTTCGCGGCCGCTCATCGTAAACAGTTCATCGTTGAAATAGTCGCGCAGCCGGGCGACGGCCGCGCTCATGGCCGGCTGACTAAGGTTGATGCTGCTTGCCGCGGCCGTGAGGTTGCGCGCGGTCAGCAGTGCGTCGAGCACGACGAGAAGGTTCAGATCAAGGCCTTTGAAACGCATGCCTCATCTGTCCGTAACGTGGTTGTTTGTCATCGTGACCATTATGGGCGCTCGTTTACGGTCCCACTCAGAGGTGTTGTGTCCCGACCTGCCGCCCGCGCGCGTGGAGGACGTGCTCGTCGTAGTTATGGGGATAGCGCGGCCGATGAGCGAATGGCCGACCGGTACAACAGTCGATCGGATAGGTCCGGAGCTATGAAACATGTCGATTACAGATGCGAATTTTTCACGTGACTAATTGATTACAGATTGAGATTTGAGCAGACTTGGGCGTGGCGGCGCTCCGACAACGATCCGCGACACATATCCGAGGTTGCGCGCAATCCTGCGAATTGCCATCGCTATGACGACAATCGCCACTCCAAGCACAGTTGCGAAGGCGATTCTGGTCGTGAGATTCCAGACTTCTCCAAACTGTATCAAATCCATGAGGCGAAACACGGCACCCTGGACCAGGTAAAGCAGCAGCGTGCTCTGACCAAGCTGCACCGCGACGAAGCGAGCTACTCTAGTCGAATAGACAAGTCTCCAGCATTGGAACATAGACTGCATTGCTACTGCAGAAGCCGCCAAAGAGCCAGAGAACATCAGAAAAACTTGTTTAGCTGACTGTTCATCATGAATTAAAACGAGATTATTGTAGGCATAAGTCTCCTTGCCCCACCCGAGGAAGCATATGAAAGCCGCTATCGAAAGTAAGACAACAAAAATCCATTTGTAACGCCAGATGACGCCATTCTGCCATCCGATCGGCTGGGCAAACAGGAACCCTAAACAATAAAATGGGTAGGTGTATTTTAACAACGGGGTTATTGATAACGTGATGGGTGCGAATGCGACCGCAATTGCAGATGCGCTTATGATCCATATCGATAGACGGTTGAAAGTTGTAAGAACTCTAATCAGAATGAACGAAATAAATGCCGCCCATATGAACCAGTAGGTTCCAATAACTTCCGTCGGCAAGTCCAGCAATGTGTCGGTTAAACTCTTCGTAGGAAAAATCACTACGAACTTTAGCGTCCAGATCAACATACACCAAAAAAGCATTGGCAGTATTAGCTGCATTGCCCGCTCACCGACACCCTGGGTGAACGATTTTCGCAAAATTGCCCCAGAAGAAAGATATCCGCTTATCGCCATAAAGAGAGGCATATGAAACATATAGATCGACTTGAAATACGGCGACAGCCAGAATGCGTCGGTGCCCTGGTAGATTAAATATTGTAACAGGTGCCCAATTATCACCAAAGTAATGAGTATACCTTTGGCGAAATCAAAGCTTAGGTCTCGGTTGTTTGTCCCTGCTGGGCACGAGCCGCGTCCCTTCGCTCCGGCTCTTATGTGATCAAGCATCAGACTCCAGCCTATCTGTTGCAGTTGCTACTTGCCGTTTCTGGGCACGGCGAGCGCGGTGCAAAGGATCGAAAATCACGCGGATCGCGGCGTGGTATGGAGGGCCGATTGGCTGCAACCGAGCGGACAAAATCCCAGTGCCTGATCGCAAACCTCGAGCGCATTGGTGGTCGCGATCATGTGTGGCGATGCGAACGCCCGGCACTATGGTCGTCTGGCCGTCTCTGCAGAACCTCTCAAGATGGTTTCGCAACGGGTGCCGAACCATGCCAAAAGCGAATGGAATGCCACGCTGCTGCAGCACCGGCCGCATGATGCGGATAGAATGACTTATTCCGTGTCTCTCAAGATCCGGATGCATCCTGTACGATCCGAGTTCGCCTCCCAAGAAATCAACCTCGCCAACCGTGAAGAAATGGCGCAGCAGGTCCTAGTGAGCTGCTACGCCGTGCACATCAGAGCCGATTGCGCGAACCTTCGGCCCTGCACCGGCCCAGCTACAACCGCCTGAAAGCCCCTGTCGCCCATAGGCCTTTTGGAAGAAGGCGGAGAGTTCGACATGATCGGCTACTTACAAGTCATTTCCCAGCACACGCTGCAGAAGCAGTGGCGTGATCGGGCGCATGTAAAGTGCGGTCATCTATGCAGCGCCCTGGAAGTTTGGTAAAATCGATTGTTTAGATCGCGAGCATCCACGCTATGGATAAGTGAAAGATGCGCTTCAAGGGCCTTGATCTGAACCTTCTCGTCGTGCTCGACGCACTGCTGACCGAGCGGACCCTCACGGCGGCGGCAAGCAGCATCAACCTTAGTCAGCCGGCCATGAGCGCGGCCGTCGCCCGGCTGCGCGACTATTTCAACGATGAACTGTTTACGACGAGCGGCCGCGAACGCGTTCTAACCCCGCGTGCGGAAACACTCGCCCCCGCAGTTCGCAGCGCACTGCTAAAAATCCAGTGCTCGATTATCTCTTGGGATCCGTTTAATCCGGCTCAATCCGATCGCCGTTTCAGGATCATTCTTTCCGATTTCGCCACACTCGTGTTTTTTGAAAAGGTCGTGGAGCGGGTTGCACGCGAAGCACCCGCCGTCAGCTTCGAATTGTTGCCTATAGACGACGACCCCGATGAGCTTCTCCGGCGCGGTGACGTCGATTTTCTGATTTTTCCAGAATTGTTCATGTCAAGTGCCCATCCAAGAGCGGCGCTGTTCGACGACACGCTCGTGTGCGTGGGCTGCTCCACGAACAAGCAGCTGCCACGGCAGCTTACATTCGAGAGATACATGTCGATGAGGCACGTTGCGGTCAAGTTCGGGCGGACGCTGAAGCCCTCCATCGAGGAACAGTTTTTTCTTGAGCATGGTCTTAAGAGACGTGTTGAGATCGTTGTGCAGGCCTTTAGCATGATCCCGCCGATGGTCTCAGGCACAGCTCGGATAGCGACCATGCCCTTCCGGCTGGTTCAGCATTTCAAAAAAACCTTTCCCCTGCGGATCATCGACCTTCCGCTGCCACTACCCACGTTCACCGAGGCCGTTCAATGGCCCGCCCTTCACAACAGTGATCCGGCAAGCATCTGGCTGCGAGAGATATTGCTACAGGAGGCGTCTCGAATGACTTCTCCGGGGGACGCCAAAAGGCGCCCCAGGCAGCCCTAATTTACTCCGCATCTCACGCCGGCACTCGCGTCAATAGCCCGTGTCGGAAGAGAGCGATGCTCGCGGCAAGTGCGCCTGCGAGGTCGTCCAGCGGGTGGGCTGCATCGACAAACGGTGCGAATGAGAAGGGCCCACCATAGCCGCCATCAAGCAGCGCCCGGATCTGGCTGCCATTGTCGGAACCGACTAGGACGCGATCCGGGTAAATCCAGTGGATCGGATCGTTCACGCTTGAAATGTGGACGAGACCGGTCAGCTCGGAGGAGAAGAACGTCTCCCCGGCAAGCGTGTGGTGGAACGTGTCGTGCACGAGGCGGAAGACGGATTGGCCATCAATGGCGGCAATGGCCTTAGCCGCTTCGTTCTTCGATCGAAGCGAGCAGGTCCGGAAGCCCAGCGGCTCGATGAGACCGATCAGACCGCGCGACTGGAGGATCGGCTTGAGCGCCTTCAAGGCGACGCGGAGATCGCCCCGGCGCTCGACATTGGCGGGCCAGGAGCCGTCGTTGACCGGCACTAGCATGAGCGTCTTGGCTCCGCAGGCCGCTGCATAATCGGCGAGCTTGCTCGCCTCGGCCCTGCGGGCGGGGATCCACTCATTGAAGCGCTGGAGGGCATTGACGGAAATAATCCCAACGCCTGTGTCGGCGGCCGCAGACCGGACGTCCGCCGCCGGCATGCCGCGTGCAATAGCATTGCTGCCCGGTTGGCTGCGGATCTGGACATCGGTTAGGCCCTGGTCGCGGGCAAAAGCGAAAAGTGCCCTGACGTCAAGTCCGGGCGTCGCCAAATAATCGAGTGCAAAGCGGGGCGATGCTTCGCGCATGGCTTGGCTTTCCTTCCATGAAACGGGCGTCATTCTCGGCTGACTGGCTTCTACCGTGCGTTGATTCGCGAGGTCCGAAATGATGGGCATGAGCGAGGCGAGGCAGTCGTACTCACGTTTCTCTCACGCTATGTTTTTCTCTCATTTATGAGCCGACGTTCACCCAAACGGCGGTGCCGCGCCTCCTGAGACATGGTTAAATAGGTGCAATGACCGAACTCGCTCGCAGCCATCCAACTGCTTCCGCAAGGTACCCGCCAAAGTCAGGCAGCAGGGTGTTTCGCCAGAGCGAGGCCGACGCCCAGCGCGATCATCGCGCCACCTGACGCCTCCCTCAGGGGGCGGATCAACCCGGGACGCGCTGCCGCGCCGTCTTGAATGCCGCTGGCCACGACGGCAACCACGATGTCGGCGAGCGTGTTGAGCGCAATGGACACGGAGCCAAGCACCACGAATTGCAGAGCTACGAGCCCTGCGCTCGGATTCACGAACTGCGGAATGAAGGCGAGGAAAAAGACTGCCGTCTTCGGGTTGAGCGCCTCGACCAGTACCCCTTCACGAAACGCCCGCCGGGGTCCGACTGGACCCACTGCGGCGCCGTCATCGCCGCCAGTCGCTCCCTTGAGGCGGGCGGCTTGAAAGGTGCGAAAGCCGAGCCAGACGAGGTAGACCGCGCCGAACAGCTTTAATGCGGAGAACAGTTCCGAGCTCTCGAGCACGATCGCGGAAATACCTAAGCTTGCGGCGAGGACGTGGATCATGCCCCCCAACCCCGTGCCGAAGCTGGAAGCGATACCTTCCCGACGACCACCGGCGAGCGTGCGCGCGGCAACGTAGAAGATGCCCGGACCGGGGGTGATGGCGAGCACGGAGGCCGCGGCGAGGTACAGGGCGAGTGGGGTCAGTTCTGGCATGATGGTCGATTCCGACGAAGTTCATGATTATTTTGGGATGAGAGCGGCGACGTCGCGGTCAGATGCCCGCTCGCTCGCCGCAAGGCCCGCCGCCACGCCAGCGCGGTCGGCCGCGTTCCGGTTCTGGCTCATTTTGCGCTTGCCCTCCAGCCTCGTGATTGGCATGCGCAGGCCGACGATTTCGCGGAGTTGCGCCTGTATAAAATCCGGCGGCGCGTCCGACACCGCCCAAGGCGAGGCGCGCTCGCCCTCGTGGTGGTCGGTCAGCCGATTTACGACGTCCAGCAATCTTCCCGCATCCTCGAAGAACTCGACCGGGCCATAGGCGTGGACGGCGACGTAATTCCAGGTCGGGACGACCTTCCCGGTTTCCCGCTTGGTCGCATACCATGCCGGCGTCACGTAAGCGTCCGGCCCCATGAAGATGGCCAAGCCGTCGCCCAGCGGCGGAACACGGCGCTGGGGATTGGCCTTCGCCAGGTGCCCGTAGATCACGCCGTGCTCGCCCTCGCTCTCGTCAAGGAAGAGGGGCAGTGGCGTTGCGAGCGGCCCTTCCGCCGTGACGGTAACGAAGTTCGCCAGCAGCGCCGCGCGAATGGTCGCGCGCAGGCATTCCTTGTCGTCGTCGCGGAAAGCGGGAGGGATGTACATCGCGAAACTCCTTGCGTTACCAAGTCAGGTATCGGCAAGCTGGCCTGCTGGAAACAGCCAGTCAGAAGCTATTGAGGTAGTCCAGTTGGTGAAAGATGGCATCGCGCGCCGGATCAGAGCACCGGAATCCCCGGTGCCGGTCACGGTATGCGAATTGCCTGCCAAACCTTTCGGACGCAGCCAGCGATCCCGCAGGGTCGCGCTATGTGAGCCTGTGACAAGCCCAATGAAATCGATCCAACGCGAAGTGAACCATACATTCAACAATCGTCGAAGAGTGAACCTACCGGCGGTGCTGGGCCATGTCATGCCGAGAGCGTGCGCGGGTCCTCATCGTAGCAGGTGACAACAGACGTCTAGCCAACTGTCGGAGCCGACCAGTTCGTCCGATGTCGACGAAGTGCTTGTTCGCAGGGCGTAAACGGCCTGTAAGCCTTCATAAGCGAGACCACACAGGTACTGGCTGGGAAAGCAGGTCCATGGGATCTCGCATTTCAGTGATGTTCTGGAAGCGAGCGAATTTCATATCCGCAGGCATCTAATGCAGGAATCAGATTGGACAGCGCCATAACGGTCTGGTTGCGCAGACTGGCTTGAGTGCTCCGTGTCGACTCGTCGGGAGGGCATCCGTCGTGCAAGAGCACGATTGCGCCGGGGCGTACCGAGGCGAGCACTGCATCGACGATCGCGTCGGTGCCGGGGCGCGACCAGTCTCTTGGGTCGATCGACCAATGAAGGGCCGCCAGCCCCGCGATCTCTGAGGCAGTGAACACTTCTTCGCTCCAGGCGCCGTATGGCGCGCGAATGTAGCGGATCGAGGCCTGCGGGCATGCCAGCATGATGGCCTGGTTCGCCTCAGATACCTCACGTTGCACTTCGCCCAAACCGCATTTGGACAGGTCCGGATGAGACATCGTGTGGTTGCCTACCTCATGCCCTTCTGCGATCATTCGCTGGATGAGATCCGGATGCTCTGCGGCGTAAGCACCAATGACGAAGAATGTCGCTGGCACCCGATTTTGCGCCAGCACATCGAGTATCTGTGGTGTGAAACATGGATTGGGACCGTCGTCAAACGTCAGATAAACGCTTCGACGCCCGGTGCCGTCAGCGCATTCACTCTGCACCTTCCATCTGTCATCGAGACGTCTCATAGCTGCGAACCCTTGCGGTCAATTGTTGTACCGGTCGGCCATTCGCAATCGGCATAACCCCGATCCTTGAGGTAGGGGCCTACGCTATCGGGGGGAGCTTGTCGCGAAGAGCCGACGCGATGCAGCTTGCGCCGATCACCGATGTACCTGGTCGAAAAGGGGGTCGGCTCGCTTGATGTTCGGCGCAGACCAGGAGGGACACACCAGAAAATGCTCCTCGGAGCCAACGCATGCATCGACAATCTCCTTAGGGCTGCATCCTTGAATTCTTCCTATGGGACGTTCTGTCGAATCGGCAAAATCGATTGTTTCGATGACAAGCATCCACGTTGCGGATAGATGAGACAAAGGCTTGGATCGCGTGCAACCTCACGGCGGCGGCAGCAGCATCAACCTTAGTCAGCCGGCCATGAGCGCGGCCGTCGCCCGGCCGCGCGACTATTTCAAGGATGAACTGTTTACGATGAGCGGCCGCGAATGCGTTCTAACCCGCGTGCGGAACCGTCAGCGTCTCAGAGTCGAGCGACGACGTCCCGCAGCATCTCGACGCCTTTTTCGATCTGCCGGATGCTCAGGGCGGAATAGCCCATGACAAGCCCGACGCGGTCGGCTTCGCCTGCTCCCGACTGCCGATGATAAAGCGGCGAAATCGGGGGCAGACCCAGACCCGCGTATTGGGCAGCTTCGACCAACGCCGTTTCACGCGATCGCGGCAGGTCGTTGAACCATATGACGACGTGCAGTCCAGCCTCTGCCCCCTGGACGGCGATCCGACCTTGAAAACTCCGCTTCAGGGCGGTCAGCAATGCCTCCCGGCGCTCGCCGTTGATGCGGCGCACGCGGCGCACATGGCTTTCATAGCCACCGCTCTCGATCAGAGAGGCCAATGACTCCTGCCCCGCCATCGGAGAATGCCGGTCGGCAAGCTGCTTGGCGGTTTCGAAAACCTGCAGGAATTCCGCTGGGACGACGAGATAACCGATCCGCAGCATCGGCGAGAGCGTCTTGGAGATGGTGCCGAGGTAGATGACGGCCCCATGATCCTCGAGGCTATGCAGCGGGGGAACGGGGCTGATATCGTAGCGATATTCGCTGTCGTAGTCGTCCTCGATGACATAGGCGCCCTGATCCCGCGCCCATTCCAGAAGCTGATGCCGCCGCGGGATCGGCATGACGCCGCCGAGCGGAAACTGATGCGAGGGCGTCACATAGGCCAGCCGGGCCGCGACCCCCGCCAGTTGCTCCGTTTGCATGCCGTGATCGTCAACCTCGACGGGAACGGGCGTGGCACCTGTACTGGCAAAGACCTGGCGCGCCATCCTGTAGCAGGGGTCCTCGATGACGAAGCTGTCCCCGGGGTCGAGCAGCAGGCGCGCGCAGAGATCGAGGCCCTGCTGCGAACCATTGACGATGACGATCTGCTCGGGGTCGCAGCGCACAGTACGGGCGCGCCAGAGATAGCCCTGAAGCGCTTGGCGGAGCCGGCTCGAACCGCACGGATCGTCATAGGCGAGCCGTGCCGGCCGCTGCGCCATCGCCGCGTTCATCGCGCGCTTCCAAACCGATGCGGGGAAATCTGAGGGCGCCAGGACGCCATATCGGAAATCAACCTTCAGCGTGTTCGGCAGGTAATCCGGCCAGCGCGGAGTGCCAAGCAGCCGTTCGCCATAGCTTGACAAGTGAACCGGGCCGAACCGTTTTGGGGGATTGGCGGCCAGCTCATGTCCCAGCAGTGAGGATGCGACACGAGGGCGCGCGCCTTGACGGATGTCGATGAAACCTTCCGCGGCCAGCTGCTCGTAGGCGACGGTGACGGTCGTTCGCGAGACTCCAAGTTCCTCGGCGAGACCACGGGAGGACGGCAGCTGGCTTCCGGTGCCGTAAACGCCTCTGAGGATCTGCTCGCGAAGCGCTTCGTAGATCTGGCGCGCGCCCATGCCATGCGAGCGGGTTGAAGCACCGGGACCTGGAGACTGGACCATTTCTTTTCCTGCCAACTGGACATTCCATATCAACCAGTTTGCAGCCACTCCTTCCGAAAGCCAAGGCACGTCTGAAGCCGATGCCCGAGACCGCAACCCAAGACCGGAAAGTGGCACATCTGCGAACGATGCCAAATTCGGCTTCGCTACCCGCGCGATCCATCACGGCTACGATCCGGCTGGTTTTCCCAATGCCGGTCAACCACGCGTCTTCCTGAGCTCGACCTACGATCGAAAGTGTTGCGGCGATTGAGGCCGCCGCCTTGGCGGCGCAATCCTCGGCGACGCGGAAGCCTCCACACGCTGTACGAAACGGGCTTGCGCTACATCACCGGCGCGGCGCTCTCGACCATGTCCTCCTACCTGGTTCTGCGCGGGCTGAAAAGGACTCTCACGCTTCGCATGGAATGGCACAGCACCACGGCGCTTGCGATCGCGTAGGTGCGCGACGGGCATTCGGCCGTGGGTTAGGTGAGCTCCCCTTCCTCGACTCGCATCCCGATCAGGCGATTGCCCGAAAGGAGATGTCGGGCATCGCCAACGAGGGGGCCGAAGGGTCAAGGCGCGCTAAGACATGATCGTCGCCTCACCAACGCATTTTGCCAAAAGCATCTCAACGACGAATATGCCGGCTTGGCGCGCCGTAGGGCCGCCGCCTTATCCCGCGAGCCGGCGCAGCCCGCTCGCACGTCCCGTCCGCTATGCGTAACACCAGGCTGATGCCGGAGACCATAGGCAGTCACCGAACCGGGTCCGCCGTCGAGAAACGACGAATTGGTGCTGTCTTGAGCCACCGGCAAGCAAATCCATTACTGATCCTCGACTGCCATAGGCGTTATGCATGCTCGCAGCCTGGGCACAGTCATATGAAGATGCTTGGACAGACCGGTGTTTCGGCAACTGTTATCTGTCGTCCAGCTTTTGGCATCAGTTTTGATGGACGCGAGCAGCTTGCGAGGGACGCATCCGAACGCGGCGCTGCTCCCACAACCGTCGCAGTTCTCCTGTGAGAGCCTCGCGCTGGGCCTGATCCAGCGTAATTGTATCGAGGAGATCCGCGAGCACGGCTTCGCCCTCGATTCGCGTCAGCAGATCGAACAAGTCATGTGAAATACGCACACCGTCACGGCTGGAGTGATCCGTTCGGATTTCGCAGATGGTCTCCTGGCGATCCAGCGCCGTGTGAGCGCGGACCTTATACAGGGATACATAAGGCGGCAATGAAACCGCGAGCGCAGTCCAATCCTCCAGCGTTGTGGCCCGTTTTTTGACGAGGAACGGCCCGACCACAAGTCCATCCAACCCTGTCGTCAGGAACGTGGCAATCGAGTCTGCAACTGAATCCACGATCGGCTCGGCATTGTTGTTAAAGGACGTGTTGAGCAGAATTGGGATGCCAGTGCGCTGCTTGAAGGCATTGATGACGTCCCAGTAGGCCGGACTGGCCTTGCGCGATACTGTTTGCAGCCGAGCCGTACCGTCGACGTGCGTGATGGCGCCGAGCAAACCACGCTTGGAGTCGCGCACACGGACCACGAAATTCATGAAGGGAAATTCGCACGCACTGCCTGGGAGGTCGAAAAATTCGCGCGCATCCTCCTCCAGCACTGATGGGGCGAACGGGCGATACCCTTCCCGCTTCTTGACCATAGCGTTGATCCGGTCCTTGTTTGTGGCGGGCCTGGGGTCGGCAAGAATGCTGCGATTTCCGAGCGCGCGCGGCCCGAACTCCGAACGACCTTGCACCCATCCGATCACGGCGCCACCGGCCATCCACTCGGCTGCCCTATCCGCCACCTCCTCAGTGCGTTCAAACTCCAGGTGCCCCGCCCATGCCTTTAGTTCCTCTTCCACAGCATGATCGCTCGCGAGATCCGGCCCCCAATAAACCTCCTGCAATCGCGCACGCGGCGCGGGGCGGCCCAGCTCACCAGACACGATGAGTGCAGCGCCCAATGCGCAGCCAGCGTCGTGCGATGCGGGCTGCACGAAGATGTCTTCGAAAAGGCCTGAATAAAGCAGCTTGCCGTTCATGGAGCAATTGTGCGCAACGCCGCCGGCCAGGCACAACCGCGTCATCCCTGTGGCCTCACGATGATGCCGAAGAATGTGAAACACGATGCGTTCGAGTGCTTCCTGTAGCGACGCACTCACATCTTTGTGCTGCTGAGTGAATGGCATTCCCTTTTGCCGGACCTGAATGGTGCGAAGCAAAGTCGGACCGATGCGGTCCAGGTGGACGCGATACTCGCCGTTTGCAGACAGTTCATAGAACTGCTCGAAAAGCTCGCGATAGGGAACGGGATCGCCGTAGGGGGCAAGCCCCATTACCTTATATTCATCGAACAAGCCGTAGCCGAGATACCGGATCACCTCGAGATAAAATAGCCCAAGGGAATTGTTCTCTGGGAAAGTCGCGAGTTGCGAAATTTCAGCACCAGATCCTACCGCCACAAGACCCGACTGGAAATCACCAGAGCCATCAATCGCGAAAATCAGACTTTGCTCGAAGCCCGACATTGCAAAAGCACTCACGGCGTGCGCCTGATGATGACTTACGAATGAGATACGCGAAGGGTCGAGCTCGCTACCGAACTCCTGCGCCAACAGCTGCTGCACCAAAAGTTTGGCATCCAACGGAATGGAGGCGTCCGGCTCGGAAGCAAGCATGTTTTCGAGCATGGCGTTGCAATAGGCTTCGGTAGCGTAGTACGCCACATGATCGATTTCGCTGAGCTGAACCCCAGCGGCTGAAAGACAGTATTGAACCGAACTGATTGGGAGCTTGTTGGAGTGTTTGATCCGATTGAGGCGCTCCTCTTCTACGGCCGCGATGACCTGTCCGTCTCGGACGAGCACCGCAGCGCCATCGTGCATGAATGTATTCGCAATCTGGAATCGGTTTTCATAGACTTTGTCTAATCCGCCGCTCAATCCTAGACACAGCATCTCGCTCTCCGTTTATCGTACAGGAAGACTGAATTGGCCTGTCTCAAGGCCGTTTGATCAAAAACACAGGCTGCGTTGTCGTTCGCCGCCGCGAACGCCAGTCAGACATCACCAACCTCAAAGAAATTCTCTTACGCCTGGATCAACATGAGATCCTGTGATCGAGGTCCCGGGCGTTCCATAACGTTGAGAGATTTTGAGTGGATGCCACGGAGACCCTGGGTGGCATGCCGATTTCCGCTGGCGATGTCGTTTTTATTTGCAGCACGAAGTCCGTAGCGCATTGTTTATCTCACTCTCTTTCGTCAGCGCATTAGTCGGCGGCGCAACAGCGCCATCGAGAGGAAGAATGGCAACAGCGCGTACAGGCCGAGCACACCGACGTGCAGGGCGATGCCGCTGATCGGGCGATCAAGCATAACCGGACGAATGAGGTCGATCGCATGTGACAGCGGCATGCATCGCGCTATCTGCTGAAAGGCGCCAGGCAGCTGGTTCAATGGGAAAACGGCGCCCGACAGGAACAGCATAGGTGTGAGGACAAGCGTCTGGTAAAACACGAAGTAATCGTAGCTGGGCGAAAGTGCGGTGACGATCATCGCGAGGCTCGCAAATACGCACCCTGTCAGAGCAATGATTGGCAGCGCATAGAGTACGGACGGCCAGGCGGCATAGCCCAAGGTTGCGGTGACGATGGTAATAGCCGTACCGGCCATGAAGGCCTTGGTGGCTGCCCACGCCAGTTCACCCAGAACGATGTCGCCGAGGGTAACGTGCGTATACAGCATGGCTTCCCATGTGCGTTGAGAATGCATGCGAGCGAAAGCCGCGTACAATGTTTCCAGGGTAGATGCGGTCATCGCACTTACCGCGACCATGCCGGCCGCCAAAAAGGCGATATACGACGCACCGTCGACGCGGCCGACCATTATGCCGAGGCCGGTGCCTAGGCCGAAAAGGTAGATCATAGGATCGGCAAGGTTGCCGAGAAGCGACACGAGTGCGACTTTCTTCCATGCCAGATAGTTGCGGCGCCATACCGCAACCCAGTTCCACGCATTGGCCGGCAGCGCCGCCGCAAAACCTTCAATCATCGTTCACTCCTCCATCTCGCGCCCGGTCAGCCGCAAGAAAACATCCTCGAGATTGGCTGGACGCAGAAGAAGACGCAGACCTGCTCGCCCCTGCAGTTGCGTGCGCACCTGGTCAGGGTCTGGCGCATAGCAATAAAGGGTTTCGCCGCTGACCTCGATGCGCTGGGAATGTGGCTTGACCAGCGACAGCAACTCGTGCGGATCGCCGCCATAAATCTCCATGACCTGGCATCCGATATGCTCGTCGATCAGCGCCTGCGGGCCGCCTTCGGCGATGTTGCGGCCCTTTTCGAGCACGCACAGCCGATCGCATAATCGCTCAGCCTCTTCCATGAAATGCGTCGTCAGGATAATCGTCTTGCCGCGTGCCAACAGGGCGCGCAGCCGCTCCCAGATCAGGTGGCGCGCGTGCGGATCGAGGCCGGTGGTCGGCTCGTCCATCACAATGAGCTGGGGGTCGTTGATCAACGCCCGCGCCATTGTCAGGCATCGCTTCATGCCGCCGGATAGTTCCGAGACGCGCGCATCCGCCTTGCGCTCGAGGCGAGCGAACTCGAGAAGCGACGGGATGACCGCTTCGCTCTGACGTGTGCTCATGCCGAAGTAGCGTCCGAACACCAGCAGGTTCTCGCGTACGGTGAATTCCTGGTCAAGATTGTCGAATTGCGGGACCACGCCAATGCCCCTGCGTGCCAGCCGAGCGCGCGCCGGCACCGGGACGCCGAGCACCGTGATCGTGCCCGCGTCAGGGCATGTCATGCCGAGGAGCATACGCGCAATCGTGCTTTTGCCCGCCCCGTTTGGTCCGAGGAGGCCGAAACACTCTCCCGACGCAACGGAGAACGACAGTTCGTCGACAACGATCTTGTTCCCATACGACTTGGTTACGCCGGCAAAATCGACTGCCACGGTCGACAGAGAGTCAGGCACGGAGCTTTTCGCGCTTGTTTGCCCGTGAGACTCCCGTTCGATCGCAGGAGTCTCGAATCGCCGCAAATCCTCTGGGCCCAACTTACGCTTCAACACTTGATGTTTCTGGTCCTGGCTCAAAACTCTTCTACCTGCGATCAAGTAACTATTGCTGTTCGCTGTAAGCGGCGTCAGATCCCACCAGGTTTGGCTTTGGAAGGGCGTCGCCGGTGTCTTGCACATTGGCCGCCGAGCTTCGCGACAACCAATCGCTGTTGCTCAATGTACACAGCGCGTATGCTTTCAAGGGGAGCAAGAGAAAGATGTTGATGAGTGTGTGGAGCGAGAATCCGAGAAATCGAAGTTGGCGCGCACGAAACGCTGCCACGCTGCAGCGAACTATAGTCATGGCTGCAATCATCAGGCATGCCGTCCAAGGCACAGTACCTGTCGTTACGAATTGCGCGAGCCCCGCCAGAATCGACAAAGAGAGCAATAATGGGCCAATATTCTGGCCAATCACGTCCAATGTGAGATAAATATTAAGGCCGCGCAGCAGTTGGAACGCCAGCAACGTGTCACGGAAAGTGCTCCGGGCCCAGCGAAGCTGTTGGCGCAGATAGGGACCCATGCTGTTGGGAACGACTGTTGCCGCGACGGCCTCCGGGACATACTCTGTTCGAAAGCCTGCTTTCAGCATCAGGATCGTAAGGTGGCGGTCCTCGCCGAAGTCGCTCGGCTTCCCTCGAAAGCGCTGCGTCTCGTACTGATCCAGCAGCGAAACAAGCGCGGATCGCCGGTACATGGCACACGGACCGCAGCAACACATGACGGCACCGAACCGAGCCTGCGCTGCCCGCTCTTCGTTGCAGGCGAGCCAGTATTCCATGTCGATCAACCGCGTCAGCCAAGTTTCACTGCGATTGCTAGCCGCCAACTGGCCCATGGCGGCGCCGACCGCTTGATCTTGCATCTTTAGCGCAAGCCTGGTGATGACGTCCGGGGCGAGTATCGTGTCCGAATCTACATTGAGCACCAAATCTCCGCACGAGCGGCGAATGGCGGCAATCTGCGCCTTGCGCTTTCCGACATTCTTTGGGAGCGCAATGAAGTTGAACCTCGGGTCGCCCGCGTATTCCTCGTGTACACCCACGAGGGCATCGCGGTTTGCAGAACCGTCATCAACAACATAGACCTGCAGTTTGCCGGCGTAGTCCTGACTTGCAATGGAAGCCAGGCAGTCCGAGAGGGTGCGAGGCGCCTCGTTGTAGCACGGGATAATGACATCGACGCTCGGCCAAGGCTCACCGCTGGGCGGGTCGCCCAAGGTCGGCGGTACGTTTGTAGGCAGGGTATAAAAGACCTGCGCGGTTTTATAGACAGTCGACAGCAGCGCGTAAGAGCAGATGGCAACAGTACTGGCTGAGGCAAATAGGTTCATGAGATGTCAGATTTTTCAGTGAATTTGAGGGAAGCGGGCGGATAGTAAAACCGCGGCCAATGCTGGAATCAGCTCGATCAACGCCATGGGGGCGGGTCGCGCTGACTGACGTCGTAGCGGGTGTCCTTCATAGCTCTGGACCGTTCCGATCGATCAAAGTGCCGGCCGGCCACTCGCTCATTGAGCGTCCAATTGGGAGCACCAGGACGAGTACGTTGTCGTCGACTCGCGTGGGAGGCAGATCGAGGTACACGTCCGGGTGGGTTGAACGCACGCGAACGCCCGACAAAATGTTCGCCAAGCCTTTGCGGCAGAACCTCGAAACATGGTTCCGGAGCGCGGGCCGCACCGAGCCGAACGCGAATGGAACGCCAAGCTGCTGCAGCACCGGATACATCACGCTGATCGAATGGGCGATTCCCAGCCCCTCAAGATCCGGACGCACCCCGTATAGACCGAGTTCAGCGACAAGCAGATCATCGTCGCCAACTTTGATGTATCGGCGCAGCAGGCCCAAGTGAGCCGCTACCCCGTGCACATCACGGCCGATTACGCGGAGCTCCGGCCTTGCACCGGCCCAACTTCGACCGCCTGCGAATTGCTTCCCATTAAAGGCTCCGGTCGGCTCATAGGTCTTCCGGAAGAACTCAGAGAGTTCGAGGTGTTCGGGAAGCTGCAACTCATTTTCCCAGCATAACCTCCACTGCATGTCAGGGCGCATGCGAAGACTTCCTCTTTTTCGGGTTCTTTTGTGCACCTCACGCGGTAGAGCAATGGCGGTGCATGTCATGGGTCTATGAACGACCCTCCCGGATTGGTAAAATTGATTGTTTAGATCGCGAGCATCCACGCTATGGATGTTAAAACCATGCCTTTCAAAGGCCCTGATCTGAACCTTCTGGTCGTGCTCGATTGGCCCGATAAGCGGCGGCACCGATGGCAGCTGTCGGTGACACAACCTGATTCAAGAGCGGCTGCCAGCGCGTGGCTGCGCCCGTGCCGAAGCAGCGATCAAGTGGAGGATGGCCCGACTGTTAGGCGTCAGCAAACGCGGCGACCGTTGGCGCACGCTGATGATGCATGGCGATCGCGCAGCTCTGGATCGCCGGCGGCAAACAGGTTCCGCGAAGCTCTGGCTCGACAAGTTGCGGCAAGGCGGCATGCCAATGGCGCGATGGTCGCGCTCGCCAACAGGAATCGTCTGGTCAATGCTTTCGAGTGTTGCCAGTCAACCGGACTGTCGGTGAAAGCACCTAGAGAGCGGGAAGGAGGGCGCGCCCGGATGGCGCTACTTCGAACGAATTGCTTGAGGTTTGGCAGCCTGGAACCCCTAGCTTGAGCACCTGAGGGTCAGCTTGACACCACAGAAGCGCACACAGTTTCCAAGTGTTTTATCAGGAAGCGGAAATCGGCTTTCGGAAGAGGGCCAACAGGCAGTCTTCATTGATCGACGCGCCCCGGCACTCGATGCACTCGATCTCGGTCAACGATTCGTTCAGCATGGCGATGGTGGTCTCTGCACCAGCAGCGTGCCCCCAGCGTTGGCAATTGGCGTCACGTGCCGACCCGAAAACCAGCTGCCCGCCTGGCGCAAGCAGACCTACCAGGTTGCGGACTGCCGCGCGGATCTGAACGAGGTCTCCGACGTAGTAAAGAACCTCCGCCACGACGATCAGGTCGAACAGCTCATCACTCGAAAACTGTTGAACATCGGAAATTATCCAGCTGATGTGCGGCGTCTCCTTCATGCGTAAACGTGCTCGCGTAATCGCTGGCTCGACGACATCGATCACAGTGAGCCGCTGGCAAATGGGGGCTAGCCGCTCCGTAAAAGCGCCGGCAGCGCAGCCGACTTCGAGCGCATTTGCGACCCGACCTTGCGCAAGTGACAACCGGAGAATTTGGGTGTGGCGCTCCCGCTCGAACGGGTTGCCATCGAGCCGCCATGGATCGTCTGCGGCCATTTCTCGATTCAGCAGTTCATGATCGATTTTATGGGTCAAATTCGCACCTAGCTAAGGCAGCAATCACCGGCGCTGCAAATGCCGTCAGATGTCGGTAGGGTCGGGACCCGGGCACGCTAATTCTGAGAAGCGGGGGCGTTCGTGAGACCCGATGTCAAAACACGAGTCCGTTTGACGCGCGACATAGACACCGATGAGGAAGAACGTCCCGGCAGCAATTTCCACTGCATTCGGGTCGTTGCATTCTGTTGCTCCTTAGGGCCCAGGTGGTTGGTGCTCAGGCTTTTTCGTCGGGCGTACTGCGGGCCGAGGCACTTGATTTCGGTCACCCTCCTAATAGGGTCGGCAGGATTGGCAAAATTGATTGTTTGGATAACAACCATCCGCGCCCTAAAACATCGAAGGCGGAATTGGCGTGGCTGGGTCCGCGCCTGTGTGGCTGGCCGGCAAACGCATTGCGGCGCGCGGAAATTGCGCACACACACGGCGATTGACACGCTGACGATCCGCGATGGAAGAGGCTCGCGGCATTCAGCAGCCCCATCTTCATCAAATATGGATCCTATCTTGCGCAGGAGATTGTCGATCTCGCGGACGCGATCGAGTTTGTGGAGGAGTGGCCGGAGGGCCGCCGCAGTCTGATCCATGCCGTGGATCGCTGCTTCCGGTTCGGGCGGTGGACAGGTGTAGGTTCGTTCGGCCGCCCACCTCATCTTGTGCCGCGTATGCCGTCTGCTCGGTCGCGCTGTTGGGCAGGGCACGACCGATGAAGGCAGAATATCACCAGCCTGCGCCGGATGCGGCTGACCATGGTGGAGAACGACAAGCGTGCAACCGCGGAACCGCTACCTGGTGTAAAGATACCTCGTTGTCCGCCCGAACCAGGAACACGAACGCTTGAAAGAGCAGATTACGCTTTCGCCCATGCAAGGGGAGGAAGGCGTCATGCTCTTCACTGGGATCGTCGATTCCGCGCAGCCGCGACCGCTCACATCGAACCACACTCGCCAGCCTGCTACGACGCCAGCACGCTGATGATGAGACTATGGTGACTGGGGTTCACCGCCTCAGCATGGCCGCAATGCCATGACGGACAAAGGGAAGATGTTGGCCGAGGCGCAGCCCGACATGCCTTGCAAGCCGTGCCGCCGGATGCTCGCTTGAGTAGAGTCCGACGAGGATATTCGTAGCGTGATAGAGCGGCGCCGCCGACAGGCGCAGTCGGCTTTCATATCTGTGGAGCATGTCGGGGTCGGCAATGTCGCGACGGTCGCGCCATGCGGTCTCTATACCGCGGGCGAGCTGCTTCTGGCCGCCAAGGCCGATGTTGAAGCCATGCGCGGTCACCGGGTGCATGCCAATGGCAGCGTCGCCGATCAATGCGGCGCTCGGCGCCCGGAACCTGTGCGCCCAGGTCGTGGCCAACGGATAGATATAACGTTGGCTTGCCAGGCTCATGTTGCCGAGGCGCCCTCGACAGCGCTTTGTCAACTCCCTCAGGAACAACTCGTCGTCGAGGGCAAGCAGTCCGTCGGCCTCGTTTGAGGGCAAAGTCAAAAGCAGCGACGACACGCCTGGCGCGAGGGGCAACATCGCCACCGTCTGATGGTGATCGAACCATTCGATCGCGATCTGGCGGTGGGGGCGCTCGTGCCTCACCCGGCAAATCAGCATCGAGTTGCCAAGCCGATTGATATCGGCGCCAATGCCGAGCAGATTGCGGGTGGCGGAAAAACGCGAATCGGCTGCAACGAGAAGCCGAGCGCTCAGCTGCCTGCCATTGGAGAGCGTTATCACTGCTCCTTGACGGCTGTTTGTTGCACGCACGACCGAGTGGCCGCACAGCAGCCGGGCATGGCCCCGCAAGCGGATGATCTTGAACAGGGCATCGCGGATCTGGCAATTCGGGACCAGAACGCCCAGTGGTTCCGCGGATCCGCCGGGGGAATCGAAACACAACGCAAACGGGCTCGATCCGTTGAGGACGCGTGCGCCTTGAAGCGGTGACTTGTCCGAAGCGGAGATAACATCCCAGGCGCCGAGCTCGCGAAGGATTCCAATCGAGGCGTGGGTGAGCGCGATCTCGCGACCGTCGAAAGCCGGACTTGCCAGTCTTTCCAGGGACTGCCCTTCGACAACCGCCAGTTTGAGCTGGCTATAGGCAAGCGATGCGGCGAAGGAAAGTCCGACCGGCCCGGCGCCCACGACAATAATGTCGAAGCTGTCGTCACAGCCGGCCATCAGCGTGGCGCCAGCGCGTCGGTTCTCTTCGTGAGATGTTGGGGGAGTCGAGCCGCAGGTCGTGCATCGATTGCGCTGTGATCTATTGCCCGCATCGCCTCAAGCGCGGTTCTCACGTCGGTTCCTGGCTGGTGAAGCGTCATTTGCCTGCTGTATGATCTGGATTGTCAAGATGATGGGAGCGACGACCAGGCTGTCGGTCAGCCCATGCGTTTTCCCGTGAAGGACTGGGCGATCAAACCACGCCGACAAGGGCGTGGCCTTGATCTGGGTCAGTCGAGGCCCAACCGGCGTCAGATGACATCGATCCAATCCAGTCATGTGCCAGCTGATCCCATGACGACGCCATGGCACCAGCCAGCCCAAGGAAGAACCAGGCGTCTGATCTGGGGAAGGCTGTTTTAAGGACTTTTGCGAGATCAGCGAATAACCGGCTCGCCATGAAAGCGCCGGCGCGAGGGCGGGGAGACGCCGAAGCCGACTTCCATCATCAGCCGTGGCGTGCGCGAAGGCACGGTGCCCATATGGAAGCCGAACGGATCCTCGACAAAGCCGAGGCCGGCTTCGCCGGTCAGCGTGACGGGGCTGTCATCGCCATAGACCTTGAGAACCTCCTGCGCCGGATGGCCGACAAGCAGCGTCAGCTGATGCTTGATGGCGCGGCGGTTATGACTGCCACGGACATAGACATGCGGGCCGGTGCCTTCGTCGACGGGCGTCAGATAGAAGAAGAATTTCAGCATCCGCCAGTCATCGAGATCGAAATGATACTTGCCGAGCGAGGCACGGTTCTTGTCGGCGTCGGAAGCCTCGCTGGTCGGGAAGCTCCACCACACGCGTGTGGTGATCAGTTTCGCCTGAGCGCCCAGATAATGCGCGGCGATGTCGAGCAGCAGCGGGTCGTTCTGGATGGCGACCGCTGCCTTGCAGCCGAGGATGTGTTCGAAAAAGTGGCCGCTGAGCAGCGAGCGGCCGAAACGCGTCTCGGCCTCGGCATGGTCCTCAGCCATGAATTCGAGACGGCGATCGAAATTGCCGAAACAAGGCGTGTAGCGGGCGAAGGCTGCGATCTCCTCATGGATGGAAGTCGGCAGGACGAGCCCGCAAAACAGCCCGTCCGACCGCAGCGCCTCGAGAACGTCCTGGCGATCGACGCCGGCAAACATGGTATCGTGGGCTTTTTGCGACACGCGAACCGGCTTTGCCCCACGCCAGTGCATCCGGCGCGCCGGCATGGTGCGGGCGAGCACGAACATGGGCAGCCATGCCGGGTTCTCGCGAATGTCCGACAGATAGGTCGGAATGCGCACGGCGATGCGGCGCAGCACGCCGCCGTTTCGCGCGATGGCCTCGAGACTGGTGGCGCCGGATTTGTCAGGGCTCGAAAGGGTCATGAAGGTCCTCAGCTATGAATGCAATATGATATCGACGAAGCATCTCTTTTCACTGCCTCGCCGCTGGTCCAAGCCCGATTCCCGCAACGGAAGGACGTGTAGGCGCGCGTCGGTTTTTGCGCAACGCACAATAGCCTTGCGCGTGGCAAATGCTGTTCGGATCGCCGTGCGCATCAGCCAATATCCAGCGGCAGGCAAACGAGGCGGCGGCACTTAAAAAGAGCCGCCGCCCGGCTTGGCAGCTATTGGCGGACGAACAGCGGCTGGACGCTCGCCCATTGATCGGCGGTGCGGAAGCCGCGGCGTTTCGTGTAGCTTTCGACCGGGAATTTCATCCAGTTGGGCAGCCAGTTGTCGATTTTCTCGCGGCCGTTCTCGCCCGCGAGGCAATCGCGGATGATCTTCTTTTGCGTCTTGACCTTCTCGGCGACATTGCCGTCGGCGACATGCTTGCCGGCGAGGTCGGCCAGCATCGAGTTGGCGATCTCCCTGTCGCGCAGCAGGTCGAAGAAGGCGTCGTCCGCTTGCCACCACGCGCCCATGTCGATGCTGAGATGGTTGCCGAGGGCCTCGACGACGGCTGCCGGCTTCGAGCGTCTCGGCCATGACAAGGCTGAGAACGCGCATGACGTCATCGTCGCAAAGTGCGAGCAAACGGGCGAAGACGGCGGCAAGCGCAAAGGCGTCGCCATTGCCGCCGGCTATCGCACCCTCCTCGTCGGCCTGCCCAAGCAGCGCCAGCACCGCGCGCCGTTTTTCGGCGAATGCGGCTTCGGCCTTGCAGGCTGCGATGCTTGCCGCCACCGCTTCATTGGCGGTGCGCTGCGGCTCGCGGCGAACCTGCCACAGGCCCGAACCCGCGATGGCATGCGCCACCATCAGGCGCAGCGCGACACAAGGATGGTCGAGCATGGCGGTACGCACGGCACCGTGGCGGTGCAGATCGACATAGTTCTGCATCGGCCCGGTGAGTTCCGGCAGCGACGGCCTGGCGGGGATTTCGTCGAGCGCGCCGCGATGCGAGACTGAGATGAAGACCTTGCCGCCCTTCTTCCTCGGCGTCTTCTCATAGTCCCATGACTGGAAATGCTGCCCCGGTTCGAGCACGGCCACCTCGGGCCAGCCGGCTTCCAGATAGGCATCGCGTCTGGCGGCAATGGCCTCGTTCTGCTTTTGCCAGAACAGGTCGGCATCGGCGAAATAGCTGTCCTCGCCGAACAGGTCGCAGACGATCAGGCCCGGATAATCCTCGATGGCAAACAGCGCCACCTTGGTGGAAATCGACTGACCGCCGAACAGCCATTGCTTCAACTGGTGGCCGCGTGGCGCGTATTGTTCGGGGTCGGCATAAAGCGCCAGCCAATCCTTCTGCTGCGCCTTGGAGGCCATGGTCAGATGGCGCGCCGTCTCGGCGTCGATGTCCTCGCGCCGATAGGCCTCGCGGATCTTGGGCAGAAGATCGCCGAGCGCCAGAATGCGTTTGACCAGAAGCTCGGTGATGCCGAAGGTGGCGGCGATATCTGGAATGGTGCGGCCTTCCCTTATCAGCCGCGAAAACGTCTCCCACTGCGACACCTCGTCGGGATCGAGCCGGGCGAAGTTTTCGATCAGCGAGGCCTCGAGCGCGTCGGCGTCGTCGCCGTCTTCCATGATGGCGCAGGGCAAGGCATTGCCCTCGCCGCGCTCGTCGGCGAGCGACTTCGCGGCGAAATAGCGGCGCCGGCCGGCGACGATCTCGAAGCTTTCCGGCGTGCCGTTGGGCCGCACCAGAAGCGGCACCAGGACGCCGCGCGCGCGAACCGACGGCAGGATGTCCGACACGTCGGGCGCGCGTTTGGAATGGCGCATGTTGAGCGCGGAAATGTTGAGCTTATCAAGCGGAATGTGGGCAAGTTGCATGGTTTGTCTCCTTCGTTTCAGGGGTGGGATTTCCCCGCCGCAGAGGCTGCAAGCCGGCGCGGCGGGACGGTTTTCGCGCCTAGCGGCGCGTCTGTTCCGCCGTATCGGGCGGAAGCTTGGAATGGGCGTTGCCAAGGGCCTCTGCCGCCTGTCGCAGCAGCCGCACGGCTTCGGTGATGTGGCCGGCGCTGCACGCTGCCTGGGCGTAGACGGAGAGCGGAAAGCGCGGCTTGAAGCAGAGGTCGCGCTCGATGCCGAGGCCAAGCCGCCCCTTGACGCTTGCAAGCTCGGCAAGACTGACGCTGCCGAGTTCGGGGAAGCCGATGCCGAGGTCGCAAAGGCCGAAAAGGGTGTCGCCGTCGGCGTCGAGTTCGGTGAGAAGCCAGGTTGCTGGCCCGGTCGGATCGAACAGTTTGACCACCGGGACATGGTCGGTTTCGGTGTCGGTTGCGCCATTGGCGAGCAGCCGGGCGCAAAGCTCGTCGGTGATCAGGATCATGGGAAAACTCCTCTCAAAACAGGTCGCGTTGATTTCTGGGGGCGTCATCGAACAGCCCGATATCGAGCGGCTTTTGCGCCGCGCGCGGTCGCGTCGGCCAAAAGGGCGAGGCGGTCGCGCGTGGTGAGCGGCCGGACACCGGGAATGAGCGTCTGCTCGCCTTGCGGCGTCGGTTCGGGGGTGTGGCGATCGCGCGCGCTCATGCCGCGATCTCGTCTTGCTGCGCGCCTTCGGCCTCGGCGTTGAAGCCGAGAAGAAAATCGGCGGCCTTGGAGGCAAGGCTGGCGGCGCGGAAGATGGCGCGATTGTCCTCGCGCAGCACCTTCAGCCATGTGCCGATATAGTCGGCATGGCGCACGGTCGGCTCGATGCCGAGCGTCGAGCAGACAAAGGCTGCGGTGATTTCGGCAACCAGTTCCTCGCGCGCATAGGTCTTGGAACCGAAGGCGCCGGAGAGGTCGCGCGCCAGCCGCGCCGGGTGGCCGGTCCAGTGGCCAAGCTCGTGGAAGCAGGTGCGGTAATAGTCGATCTGCTGAAAGAACGCCGGCTGCGGCGGCACCTGAATGGTGTCACTGCCCGGCATGTAGAAAGCGCGATCGCCGCCGATGCGGAAATCCGCGCCGCTTGCTCGAATAAGTGCCTCGGCCTGCGGGACGATCTGGCGTTCGGGCAGCGGTTCGGCGTTGCCATAAAGGTGCTTGGGCAGGCCGTCGCACTGCGCGACGTTGAAGACGGTGAAGCGCTTCAGGAAAGGGACCGCCTGCGGTTCGTCGCCATCGGCCTTGGCGCGCTCCTGCTCGCCCTTTGGGACAAAGCGGTCGGCATGCACGATTGTGGTGCCGCGCTCGCCCTTCCTGACATTGCCGCCAAGGGCAAGCGCCTGCCGGAAGGTCAGCCAGTTCTGGCCGGGATAGCTGCGCTCGATGACGGCGCCCCACAGGATGAGGATGTTGATGCCGGAATAGCGGCGCCCGGTGGCCGCGTTGCTGGGCAGGCCGAGGTCGGACTTTGCGCTGCCCCATGGCTTGACCCATGGCACGGTGCCGCGCTCCAGTTCGGCAATGATGCGGTCCGTGATTTCCTGATAAAGGCTGGCGCCCGAGCGCCCGCCCCTGCCCGCGCCAGCCTCTCGGCTGCCGGAACGCTGGTGTTTTGCACGCATCGTCTGGTCCTCCGCTCTTCAATCCCGCGCCTTTCCCCGGAAGCGGGGTGGGCGGCGAGACGCGACCGGAAAGGCTCGCCGTCGGAGGCGGCCCGCATCCGAAGGACCGGAACGAAGAGGAGGACCCGAAGCGAAGCGAAGGGTTGCGGGATGCCGCGGCGGGCCTAGAAGGGAGTGCCGCCCACCCCGCGCCGCCGGGAACGGCCAACGGACAAACCGCGCCGGCCGACAGGGCGGCGACCGTCAGCAGCCGACAGGCTGCCCGCGCCAGGGGGCGAAGCCGGATGGCCGAGACCGCCTGAGCCTGGCGAAGAAAAAGCGGGCTCGGTTCACGAGCACCCGGCACGCGCCGTCAGGCGCGCGGGCGCGTCAGATTTCGGCGCCGTGCGGACATCGGTTTGGTGTTTCGGTCGAACTCGTTCAATCAGAACGAGGTCTTGATGCCGACCATCACCGTCGCCGCGGCAAAATCGCCGCCGATCCAGTCGTCTTGGCCGCCAGTCTCTTTGCCGGTCGCAATGTCATAGGTGTTGTAGTCGCCGCGAGCGGTGAACACCTTTTCGTAGGAACCGGAGACGAAGAAGCTGGTCCGCTCGTTGTACTGGTAGCCGACGCTGCCGCCGACCATCAGAACCGGCGCCGATTCGAAATCATCCTCGAAGCGCAGGTCACGCATCCAGTGATGATCGGTAGCGCCGGCCGAGAAGGTCGTGCCGCCCTTCAGCGCAAAGCCGAAGTTCCAGCGATCCTGGACATAGGTCGCATCGATGCCGGCGAAGGCGACCGGCAATTTCTGCTGGTAGCTGATGGCCTTTGCGTCTCCTGGGAAGTCGCCAACCGAATCCCGGAAGCCGGCAACGCTGTAGACATAGGAGCCGCCATAGGCAGTCCACTTGACCGAGGTGTACTTGAAACCACCGTTGACGTTGATCAGCAGCTGGTCGCTGAACTGGAAATCGTGGCCGAGCGCGACGGTTGCCGAATAGAAGTAATCAAGATCGGTGTCGGAATGGCGCGAACGGTTGCTCCAGTCGTTCCAGCCATCATTGGTCGAGAATGGCGGGATCCAGTCATAGTCTTCCATGTAGCTGTTGCCGCTGAAGGCGATCTGGCCGGAAAGCTTGGCGGTCCAGCCGGCCTCGCTGCGCGCCGTCATCTCGGCTGAAATGACCGCAGAGGTGCTTTCCCAGATAAGGTGGCTCAGCTTCGAGCCGCTGCCGGGAGCCTGATAGACCAGCTCGTTGGCCTCGATGTCGATGACGCCGACGCCGCCAACGAAAGAGAAATTGGGATTGTAGGGCGCCGGTTCGCTCGCCACCGCGTCGCTGGCCATCGCCGGCCAGGCAGCGAGCAACGCTGCCGCTCCACCAAAGACTTTCGCGTACAACTTCATAGGACTACCCTCATGGGAATGATCCGCCATTTGGTTATACGCAGCGTAACCGGGTGCACGTCACGTGCGGTCGTCTATGCAGCGCCCCTGTAGGTTGGCAAAATCGCCGCCCTCGGCTCTGTTCCTCAACACTCAAGGAAACGTCGTTGGCGTGACCCGATTGACGGCGGTTTTTGCCGATGCGTTCCGGGCAGCCGGCGTGACGGGAACCCCTGCATTATCCGAGGCACACATTTGCGATGACGATGCTGGTACGATTGCAGCGGCAGGCAGCGACCACGCCGGACCTCAATCCGCTGAGATCGTGCAGGTTGCTTTGAGCAGCCCATAGCAAACTCTCTAGTCTAGATAATCCGAAAGAGCCGAGGGCCGAGTTCCTCGAACCCGTTGCGCAGGTAGAAATCGAGCGTGCGCTTCCATTTTGGTTGCCTGGGCGCTGCAAGCTCAAGTCGCTTCCAACCACGCGCACGGCCTTCCCGCGAGGCGACCTCAAGCAGTTGAGGGGCAATCCCTTTGGAGCGCTTTTCGGGTCGAACATACAGCTCCGAAATATAGCCGAACTTGCCTCCTGCATAGATCGCCGTGCATTCATTCAGCACCATGATGCCGACCGGCTCGTCATCTGCACTTGCGATCACTGCGACCACGCCAGCGTCGGCAAGCATTATCTGCGCGCTTTGTCTCACGTCGTCGGGCGCGGGCGCTTTCCCGCCAGTGAGTTCATCGAGCAGCGCGTGAATAAAACGGACGACTGTCCCTGCGTCCGTTGCGTTGGCGCGGCGCGTAGATATGGAAGGCATATTTTCTCCTGCTAGTGGTCAAAATCCCTCAAGCTGCTATCCGCGCAGATCCGACTCACTCTTTTAAGTAACTCGGACGAGTGAACAGCATTTTTCATAAAAAATATGATAAAAGAATGCGAAATATATATTACAGGCATGCAGTGTTCCGGATGACTTTAGCTCAATTGCGCAGATAGAGGAGCTTCTTACAGAAAATCAACCGGTCACATCGCAACTGCACGGTGAACCCCCTTGCCGAGGTAAGATGAATTTGCAGGTCTGAGCCTGGACAAACGATACAGCCTGAGATGCCCGTGCGGCCAGAACGCTCGGACAATGCAGTCGAGCAAAGAGGACATCCGTGACGGGCGGCGAGAGCGCTCGACGGTCGCCACACTCATTCGGCGCCAGCCGGAACAGCCGAGCCGACCGGTGCGCAGAGGCTGGTCGCCGCGCCGATCAAGTCGGACACGTCAGCCTCGGTCGTCGCGAAAGAGGTGACGAACCTCACGATCCCGGTCTGCCAGCGATCATGGTAGAAGCGGAATCCCATGTCGAGCAGCCCCCGGATCAGGGACATGGGAAGTCGGCAGAACAGGATGTTGGCCTCGGGACGCTGCTGGATTTTCACGCCTGGCACCAGGGCCAACCCCCGCGCGAGCGCCGATGCCATCGAATTGGCATGGGTCGCGTTGCGAAGCCAGACACCTTCCCTCAGATAACCGTCCATTTGCGCCGCCATGAAGCGCATCTTGGAACTCAACTGGCCGGCACGCTTTCGGCGAAAGGCTATCGTGCTCGCGAGATCTCCGCGGAACGAGACGACTGCATCGACGCCAAACGTTCCATTCTTGGTGGCGCCAAATGACACAAGGTCGACGCCGGCCTTCCACGTCATCTCGGCTGGCGAGCAGCGCAGAGTGACGAGGGCGTTGGCGAAGCGAGCACCGTCCATGTGGAGCGCCAGGTTCGCTGACCGGCAGATATGTCCGATCGCCCTGATTTCGTCGAGCGCGTAGACCGATCCCATCTCGGTCGCCTGCGTGATGCTGACGCTGGAGGGCTGGACCGAGTGGATATCGCCCACCATGCGCGTTGCATTGGCCGCCAAGGCGTCGATGTCGATTTTGCCAGCCTCGCCTGGAAGCTGCACCAACTTCGCACCGGCGGTGTAGAACTCCGGCGCGCCGCACTCGTCCCGGTTGATGTGTGCGTCGGCGTGCGAGAGGATGCTGCCCCATGGCGGCGTAATCGCCGCGAGCGCCAGCGCGTTTGCCGCCGACCCCGTCGAAACGAGGAACACGTCGACCGCATGCTCGAACACCTCGGCGAGCTGGCGCTCGACGGTATGCGTCAGCTCATCGTTGCCGTAGGGAAGCGCCTGACCCGACGCGCACGCGGTGATGGCTGCGATCACCTCGGGGGAGACGCCGGCGATGTTGTCGCTGGTGAAGTCGCGGGGGCGGGTCTGCTTGCTTTCGTTCATGGTCTGACGCTCGTTTCATCCATTGAGCGTCCAAGCTAGACGGTTCGCCGCGCGCTTTATTGAACGATATTCAAACCGAGAGGTAACGCGCCGGCGTCACCCCCAGCACCGCCTTGAAGTGCCGGGTCAGGTGGCTCTGGTCCGCGAACCCTACCGCGACGGCGACCTCGGCGACCTGCTGACCTCGCCTCAGCAGCCGTCGCGCCTCGTCGATGCGGACCTGGATGAGGTAGCGGGTGGGGGGCAACCCGAAATGCGCCTTGAAGCCATCGATCAAGGTCGCCTTGGAGCATCCGGCGAGGGCGGCCAGGGCGGCGAGCTGCAGGACTTCGTCGGAGTGGGCATGGATGAAGTCACGGACGTCGCGGAACCTCGGCGGTACAAATTTTCGCTCAGCAACGCGCGACCCGCCGGCCTCTGCGAAGACGTGGGGCAGGAAACGGATCAGATACTCCTCGATCTCCAGTGCCGAGCTATGCCCATGTTCAAGCAGGCGCCAAAACGCGCTGAGGCCGTGTGCAACTGGGGCATTCTCCTGGAACGGGCTTCTGAAGTCGATCGTTCCGGGTTCGTTTTGGCCGCTGTCCTCAAGGACTTGCCGGACAAGGCCATCGGGCATGTAGAAGATCTTCTGGCTCCAGCCAAGATCGTCACCAGCACCCCCGAAATGCGGTTCGCCGGGCGCGAAGGTCGCGACGGTGCCGCTACCGGCGTGCCAAACCTCACCTCGGCACCAGACATCATGGACGCCCCGCTCGATCAGCCCGATCAGATACTCGTTGTGGACATGCTTGGAGAAATCCTGCCGGTGATAGTCCGCCGCCAGGTAATCGAGCCCGCCAAGGACATCGGAGTGCTTCATCACCGCACGATTGCGCGGCGGCCGCCCCGGGGGTTCAGAACGGCCACGCGCCTTTTCGTCGCATTCTACGGCGGTATCGGCCACTTGATGATCAATCCAGGTCGGTCGTCACAACGATATCGTGCTCTCGTAGCGAATTTCAAACCGAAGCAGGATTAATTGCCGCCCGAAGAGGGGCCTGCTGCAGGGCGGGCAGCGGATTGGCGGGATTAATCGTGTTTCAAGCTTGGGATGTGGACCCGAGCGACGCGTGGCCGTGTGGCCGATATCAAGAAGAAGACCAAGCGCTATCCCCTCCGATCTGACGCATGAGGAATGGTCGCGGATAAACCGTTCCTGCCGGGCGCGGCCAAGACCGGGCGGCGCGTGGTGACGGACCTGCGCGAGGTCTTGAACGCGATCCGCTACATGGCCCGATCAGATGGCGGCTGGCGCATGCTGCCAAAGGATTTCCCGCCCATATCGGTCGCGGTCGAGACGCCTTACGGACATGCCCACGAACTGCGCCAACTGGCTGGAACGTTCCCCGGCCTGACGGCGAAGCAGCAGGCGCCGATCAAAGCGCTGAACGCAGAATACGCCAAAACTCGAAGCCGAGTACGAGCATGCCAACGAACTGCCGGCCGATGTTGACGAACGGCTACCAGGGGCGGCTACGGCTGCACTCATTGTCGGATCTTCGACGAAGTCGGACATGAGACACAGCGCTATCGGAGTGACCGCATTGTTCTGCAACGATTTTCTCATTTGGCACGACACATGCGGGGGCTATCCCGCATGAGCGCTCCGTCAATCTCGATTGATGCGAGCAGGATTCAATCAAGGCGCAGTGCGTCGCTTCTGAAGATCAAGGAGAGAAAAGTATGGCGAGAGCGCGAATTGGCGTGGCGCGGGCAATGACAGCGGCTGTCGTCCTCATCGTTGCGGGACAGGCCGGCGCGGCAGATGTTGGGCAAGCCGCGAGCGTCCCGCAGGCAGAAGCCTGCGTCGCGGAAGCGCCAAGCCCCTGGCAGATCCGCCTGCGTGCGTTGGGGGTGATCACCGAGGATTCGGGCTATGTCAATGCGGTGCCCGGCTCCGGTCTTTCGTATTCGGACACCGTGACGCCGGAACTCGATATCTCATATTTCTTCACGGACAACATCGCCGCCGAACTCATACTCGGCACCACCTATGCCAACATCGATGGCCAAGGTGCGATCGGCGGGCTGGGCGAGGTCGGCAAGGTTTGGCTGCTGCCGCCCACGCTCACATTGCAGTATCATTTTACCGATTTCGGCGCCTTCGAGCCCTATATCGGCGCCGGCGTGAACTATACGATCTTCTATCATCAGCAAGTCGGCAGCGCCGATGATCTCAAGGTCAAGAACACATTCGGCGCCGCGCTGCAGGTCGGATTCGACTACATGGTGGACCAGCACTGGGGCGTCAACTTCGACGTGAAGAAGCTTTTCCTCAAGCCCGACTTCGACGTCACTGTCGCCGGCGCCAAGCTCACGGGCAAGGCCAAGCTCGATCCCTGGTTGATAGGCGCAGGTCTCACCTACCGCTTCTGAGGACGAAGCACGGGGCACTTTTCGAAGTCCGCGCGCGGATCTTCCGTGCCGAGAAGTGGACCCGCGATGGTTCTTAAAGGAGTTGTTGGCATGCGCGTAGAAAACGATCATTGCGACGTGATCGGTGTGCCGGCCGCTCCCACGCAACTTGATCGTCTTTCTTCTGCGATTCTGCGGCAGGGGGGGATGGCGCGAGTGTCGCTGCCAGGCGATGTGGTGACCTGGGCGGCAGCCCGTCACCAGACGCTCAGGCAGATGCTTTCCGACCAGCGTTTCAACAAGGACTGGCGACAGTGGCGGGCGCTGCAGGACGGCGAGATTCCCGAGGATCATCCGCTGATCGGGATATGCAAAGTGGACAACATGACCACGGCGCACGGCGCCGATCACCGGCGCTTGCGCGGCCTGCTGTCCAGCAGCTTCGCGCCCAGTCGTATCGCCTTGCTGGCGCCACGGGTCGAACAATGCGTCGATCGACTCCTGGCCGAGATGGCGCAGCGCGGCGGCAGTGCCGATCTGATGAGCGAGTTCGCCGCTCCGCTGCCCACCAACGTGATCGCCGAACTGCTCGGTTTGCCGGACGAACAGCGCGAAGAGATCGTCGCGCTCACCTACAGCCTGGCCAACACCTCCGCCACAGGCGAAGAGGTGCGACAGACGCGGCAGCGCATCCCGGAGTTCTTCCGTCGCCTGATCGCGCTCAAGCGGGGCCAGCTCGGCGATGATCTGGCTTCGGCCCTGATCGTCGCGCGTGACAAAGGCGAGCTCGTTTCCGACACCGAGCTCATCGACATGCTGTTCATGGTGCTCTCTGCGGGCTTCGTGACCACCGCCGGCGTCATCGGCAATGGCGTGCTGGCATTGCTGACGCATCCGCAGCAACTGCACTTGGTGCGCAGCGGCCAAGTTCAGTGGTCACAGGCGATCGAGGAGATCCTGCGCTGGGGCAGCTCAGCGGCCAATCTGCCGTTCCGCTATGCCACCCAGGACGTGGAGATCGACGGATGCCTGGTCCGCCGCGGCGATGCCGTCCTGATGGCGTTCCATGCGGCGAACCGGGACGAAAAGGCCTTCGGTCCCGGCGCCAACAGGTTCGATGTCACCCGGCGGCACAACCCGCATTTGTCATTCGGCGAGGGGCCGCATTCCTGCCTGGGCGCTGCGCTGGCGCGCCTGGAATTGTGCTGCGCCTTCCCTGCGCTGTTCGGGCGGCTGGAGGATCTGGCGCTGGCCATCGCCGCGGAGGACGTCGTCTACATGCCGTCTTACGTCATTCGCTGCCCGCAGCGCCTGCCGGTCACCTTCCGCCCTTCCGTCGCTTAGCGAGTGCGGCATGCACCCAGATACAGCGATTCTCGGTTCGCCGAGGTGGCTGGTCTCGCACGAGGGGGGCGAGCATGCCCGGTTACGCACGATCGTGGCGCCGGCCTTCAGCAACCGCAGGGTGAAGCTGCTCGCGCAGCAGGTCGAGGCGATCGCCGCGCAGTTGTTCGAGACGCTGGCGGTCCAGCCCCAGCCCGCCGACCTGAGGCGCCACCTCTCCTTTCCGCTTCCGGACATGGTTATCAGCGTGCTGATGGGCGAGTGCGCAAGCACGCTGAGCGAAGCCGAGCGGGAACAAGTACCGGGATTCCCGGCTGACCGTGACGACCTGGCCCGACTTTACGCCCTTTGAGCCCGGCGACCTCGATCTGATCGGCGTCGCCGATGGGGACAAGGATCTCTCCGAGCCTGCACTGATAAGAGGCGGCATCGTAAGCGGCTTTGGGCGAAAGAGACCGATCAGCGCAAGGGCATTATTCGCATCATCACATAAACATCTCGTTATATGTATTGACAAGGAGCGAAGCTGCTGTGATTGTGCGCATGTCGTGGTTCTCCGCGCGGCACTGCTGTAGCGGAGCTAAGAGGGAAGCCGGTGCGATGCCGGCGCTGCCCCCGCAACTGTTAGCGGCGAGCCAAGCCCATTGGTGTCACTGAGGCGAACGGCCTCGGGAAGACGGGCAGAGGCTTTGACCCGCGAGCCAGGAGACCTGCCACGACGAACAACGTCCACGGGCGGGGTGTCTCGGTGGCCGCGGTAGCCTGGCTTCGTGCCGCCTGCTCGCGCGTTCCTTGTCCCCACGCCCCAACCATCGGGGTATGGCATGACTGTCTCTCAACAAATTCCAGTGGCAACGCTCGGCGTGCCGCGTATCGGTCGACGGCGGGAACTCAAATTCGCGCTTGAAAGCTACTGGTCCGGAAAATCTCCCGCAGCCGACCTGCTCGCGACGGCGAAGGCGCTACGCGCCGCCAGCTGGAGGGAGCAGCACGATCGCGGCGTGTCGAAAATCCCGTCCAACGATTTCTCGCTTTATGACCATGTGCTCGACACCGTCGCCATGGTCGGCGCCGTGCCGGCACGATACGCCTGGACTGACGGCGAGGTCCCACTCGATACCTATTTCGCAATGGCGCGCGGCAACCAAGATCAGGCCGCTGATTGCGGACATGCCGGTGACGAGCATGCGGCCAACGGGCATGGCCTTGCCGCGATGGAAATGACCAAATGGTTCGACACCAACTATCACTACATTGTGCCGGAACTTACCGACGATCAGAGCTTTGCCCTCTCGTCGGCGAAACCGGTCGATCATTTCCTCGAGGCCAAGGCGCTCGGCATCCACACGCGCCCGGTCCTGCTTGGACCGGTTACCTTTCTCAAGTTGGCGAAGTCACCTGAGGAAGGTTTCAACCCTATCGCGCTCCTGCCACGGCTGCTGCCCGTCTACGAGGAGCTCCTGCGGAGGCTGAAGCTCGCGGGAGCCGATTGGGTGCAGATCGATGAGCCGGCGCTCGTGGTCGATCTGGTTCCCAACGAACGGGATGCGCTCCAATTCGCCTACTGCCGGCTGTCAAAAGCAGCACCTGAGTTGAAGATCATGGTCGCTACCTATTTCGGATCGCTCGGAGACAATCTCGAGACCGCAATTTCTCTGCCCGTGGCGGGACTGCACGTCGATCTCGTGCGCGCTCCAGAGCAGTTGGAGACCCTCGGCCGGCTCGCGCAGAAGGAACTTGTGCTCTCGCTCGGACTGATCGACGGCCGCAACGTCTGGCGTGCGAACCTGCCTGCCATACTTGACCGCATCAAGCCGATCGTCGCCGGCTGGCCGCTGGACCGCGTGGAGATTGCCCCGTCCTGCTCGATGCTGCATGTGCCGATCGACCTGGACATGGAGACGGCACTCGATGCGGATGTGAAGTCGTGGCTCGCCTTCGCGGCGCAAAAGACCGGCGAGCTGGTCGTGCTCGCCCGTGCGCTGGCCGAAGGCCGGGACGCGGTCGCCGCCGAACTGGAGGCGTCGGCTGAGGCTGCCGCCGTTCGCGCGACATCCGCGAAGGTGCATGATCCGCTCGTCGAAGGTCGGGTCGCCAGCATCAAGGTCGCCATGACGCGCCGGAAGAGCGCATTCGACGTGCGCTCCAAGCTTCAGGGCGACACGTTTGGCTTGCCATCCTTCCCCACCACGACGATCGGCTCCTTCCCGCAAACAGCCGAGGTTCGCAAGGCGCGGGCAGCCCATGCCAAGGGCGAGCTGAGTTACGTCGACTATGAGGCCTTCCTGAAAAAAGAGATAGAAGCCGCCGTTCGCTGGCAAGAAGAGATCGGACTCGACGTGCTGGTCCACGGCGAATTCGAGCGCAACGATATGGTGCAGTATTTCGCTGAGCAGCTCTGCGGCTTCGCCTTCACGCAACATGGGTGGGTGCAGAGCTACGGCTCGCGCTTTGTGCGACCCCCGATCATCATTGGAGATGTGTCGCGACAACAGCCCATGACATTACACTGGTGGCGATATGCCCAGTCGCTGACGCTAAAGCCGGTGAAGGGCATGCTTACCGGCCCGGTGACGATCCTCAACTGGTCCTTCGTCCGGGACGACCTTCCGCGCTCAGCCGTCTGCCGCCAGGTCGCGCTCGCCATTCGCGATGAAGTGAGCGACCTCGAAAAGGCCGGCGCCAGGATGATCCAGATCGACGAAGCCGCACTGCGCGAGGGCTTGCCGCTGCGCGAGGCCGACTGGCAGGCCTATCTCGACTGGGCCGTCGAATGCTTCCGGCTGGCTTCAACGGCGGTCGGCGATGCGACCCAGATCCACACCCATATGTGCTACTCCGAGTTCGGCGATATCGTGGACGCGATTGCCGCAATGGATGCCGATGTGATCTCCATTGAAACCTCGCGCTCGCAGATGGAACTGCTCGATACGCTCCGAAGCTTCAAGTATCCGAACGGGATCGGTCCTGGTGTCTATGACATTCACTCGCCGCGGGTCCCGGAAGTGGGGGAGATTTCCAACCTCATCATGCTTGCGCGCGAGCGATTGCTGGATGGCCAACTGTGGGTGAATCCCGACTGCGGTCTCAAGACGCGCAGATGGGAGGAGGTCCGCCCTGCCCTGATGAACATGGTGGCTGCAGCACGCGCAATTCGGGAAAAAGCGCAGACCGCGTAGGGCTCGGTGCCCCTCGCCGGCGGTGGGCGGCAACGCCACACACCGGGCAATCTTGGGGTGAGTCCATCCGGCGCACCCAAGGCAATCGAGCTGCCCGCGAAAGCGCCTCGGCAACCTTGGCCTGGCCGGGGCCCTTGTCATGGCGCGTCGAAGTCAGCTGTTCCAGAGGCCGCCGTTGGCGGGTGATCGAAGGAGGCTTGGGTCCCAAATGAGCCGGCCAGAAACGAGAAGGCTCTCCGCCAGCCCGTTTCGGACTATTCCGTATTGGGATAGTCGAAATCACTATCGTCGCCCCAACCTTGATCGCCGAAACCCGCGACCATCGGGAGAAGCATCGGCGATCACGCGCCCCGGTCCGCGGAGCGTGTTCCGAGAAACCGGATGCAGGGCCAAGCTGGGGGAAGGGTCAAACAGCGCTTCTAGACTTTTGAGGCGGCATCGACGCTCCACCATCTGCAGCGGGCCAATTCCCGCTCGATGGCGTCTGCCTCTGGCTGCAATCACCATCACCGCGACGGCGAAGCCGAGCGGCCGCAGCTGGCTGGCGGACCCTTGTGTTTTGATGGTGGAAGATCAGGCGCCGGACCAGGAAAGCCGCCGCGGAAAGAGCGGGGTTGGCTTGCTCCTGGCGGATGCCGGCAGAGGTGTTTGGACCGCGCTCAATACCGATGCGCAGATGGCCGAAATTTACGAGCGGCGTCCCAAATCTCAATCGCTGCGCAGAATGCGTGCTTCGAGTGCGGCTGCGACGAAAGCTCGTCGAGCGGCTGGTGGATGGGTCTTACCGCGTAACACCTGCAGACAGGTGTCCATCGCGATCCTGCGTTTATCGGTCTCATGATGCAGATCCCGCAGCAAGATAGCGGCCGCGTCGTTGACGTCGAACACGACACGCTCCGAGCTGCGGCGGCTAACCTGAACTACGACTGGCCTCTCAAATCTGATCAACCCGGTCATCCCCCTCCTCCACAGCCACTATGCGGCAAACAGCCCGGGTCGCATTTCTTTACTCAGCCGAACGCGACGGCTGCATCTGCGCCACTGAGCCTGGCTATTGGCGGGCAAGCGATCGCCATGAGGCGCGTCTGGCCATGGTCAGCTTGCGTGCGATCTGCGGTTTTGCAGTCGGTGGTGAGGAACTGCTTCTCATTCGCGTGGTCTAGCTGTGAAACCTGGACATAGTGCACTGTTTGACGCGCCTCGCCAGTCTCAAACTCGTCGTCGAAGTCTACACCTGCACTTTTCCACTGCCCGATCTGCAGGCGGCGATCCACTGCATGGCGGAGGTTGGATCTTCCAATATGGCGACGCGCTTCGCAAAGCCGAAAAAGGCATTGCGCGCCGTGCTTACCGGCTTGCGCCCATCGTATGCATCGTAGCATGCCCTCAGGGCGGCTTCGTGGATCAGGTCTCTGCGATCTTCCGGCCATTCATTGAGAAAATCGATTGCATCCGCAAGGCCGGCAATCTCTTGGATGATGTGCGTTGCGCGCCTCACGAAAAGCGGGCTGCTGAAAGCCTCAGCGTTCATTCGTTCCTCCAACCTTCCAAATAGCCAATTTGTGTGAAAAGGCGCCGCATCGACGCGATGCCGACCCTGGCACAATGTGTTGTCAGGGCGATGACGGTTCAAGAGGAAGATCCGTAACAGCGGCCGGGTGCGTAGCGATCCGCCAGCACGTCATGCAATGGCTTGGTTGCCATCAAACGCCGTCGTCACTATTAAGCTACGAAGTGATTCTCACCGCCTAGTCTAAGCCCGCAGGAGCGTTTTTATGACCGAAGAAACCGAGAGCAAAGCTGACAGTCTCATCGAACTCACCGCCCATGTCGTCTCAGCCTATGTTTCGAACAATCCGGTTCCCGTCGGTGAACTGCCTGGGCTTATCGGCCAGATCCACATCGCATTGAAAGCCACTGCTGGTGGGGCCGCACCAGAAAAATCGGAAGCTCTCAAGCCTGCCGTGCCGATCAGAAAATCGGTTACACCCGATTACATTATCAGCCTTGAGGACGGTAAGAAGTTCAAGTCGCTCAAGCGTCACCTGGCTACCCACTATGGCCTCACACCCGACGAATATCGCGCGAAATGGGAGCTGCCGGCGGACTATCCCATGGTGGCGCCGAACTACGCTGCGGCGCGCTCGGCATTGGCCAAGACCATGGGTCTGGGCCGCAAGCCGAAGGAACCGGAAACGCCGGCACCTGCCAAGCGTGCCCGCAAGAAAGCGGCAGCCTGACCGCACTTTTTCAGGATGGGCTAAGCGGATCAGGCATCATTTCGCAGTCGCGAGATAGAATTTGTGCGTTGCAATATCCGCGGCGATCGGTATGATCATGGTGTCGGCCATCTACTCCTCCCAGATGTGGTGCCGACGCTGAATGGGGCGCACCTCCTCCCGCGTCTCATTCTAAATCGAGCCCGCTGCCCCTCCTCCCGGTAGCGGGCTTTTTCTTTGTCTGAGGCGCGATTTCGGTAGGGCCGACGCATTGGCTCTAAGGGAGGCGAATGCTCCGAACTTCCGGGCCTTTCTTGCCCTGTCCGCATTGGACAAACACCTTCTGACCCTCCATCAGCATGCTCAGTCCTGAGCGGGTCAGCGCGGTGGCATGAACGAAGATGTCCTTCTCACCGTTTTCAGGAGCAATGAAGCCGAAGCCCTTTTGGGGATTGTACCACTTAACGGTACCCTCGCTCTCCAACTCGGCACTCGTCCCGGCGGTGGACTCTCCAGCGCAACGCGTATGTAGCTGAGTTCTCGCGGTCTGATCGCCGACCGCCAGCACTCGCGAGACCTGGTGACCACCTCTTGGACTTTCTTCCGTTGTGACCTTGAGACGTGTTCCCTCGGAAACACCGCGGCTCCCGGCCGCCTCCAGCACCCGGATATGCAGATAGGCCTCGATGCCCTCCGGCAATTTGACAAAGCCAAAACCCTTGCTGGTGTTGAACCACACCACTTCGGCGTCGACAGGGTCCGCGGTTACGATCGACGAACGCTGAAAGTAGCTCGGCTCGGAAGATCGTTCGGAAAAAGTAACCGCGTCATTGTCATGACGATGCCGGCGTGGCTCACGATGGTCTTTGTATTTGCCCATGATCGTCCGACTGGCTTGAACAACGCACTGCGCTCCCGGCAGGATAATCTCAATGGGCGATGCGTTGATGTCAATTCACCAGTTGGCCTCTTCGCCCGCTCGATCGCATCACGATCCCGGCCGACCTGTTGCCACACGAGTCGACGATGGCGAGTGAGCACTATATGCGACGGATCGAGCTGCTGAACGGAAAGCTCCCCTGCATCGCAAGGCAGAAGGTTCGCACTGGAGGGCGACAACGGCATCAACCTTTCGATCACGGCATGCCGCGGGCTGCCGTCTCACGCGGATGCGCATCCGACATTTCGATTTACGCGCACTTTTTCCGCACAGTCTGCAGGAGGGCAGACGGGCAGCTCGTCATTAAATCGCCCGGCTAAATCAACCCCGCCTGCTCGGCCTCACGGCGCAGATTCTGGCGTGGCCTGGGTCCGATCTGCTGGATCACCAGGCCGGCCGCCAGTGAGCCAAGATCGCCGCAATCCTTCAGGCTGCGTCCGGTCGTGTAGCCGTAGAGGAAGCCGGCGGCATAGAGGTCGCCGGCGCCGGTGGTGTCGACCAGCTCGCGGATCGTCGTCGCCTTGATGGTGACGGTCTCGTCGCCGCGCACGATGACCGAGCCTTTTTCCGAGCGGGTGACGGCGGCGATCCGGCAATCCCTGCGGATCTGCGCCAGCGCCTTGTCGAAGGACGATGTCTGATAGAGCGATTTGATCTCGTGGCTGTTGGCGAAGACGATATCGACGGTGCCCGAGCGCATCAGGTCGAGGAACTCGTCGCGGTAGCGGTCGACGCAGAACGAATCCGAGAGGGTCATCGACACTTCGCGGCCCGCCGCGTGGGCCAGCTTCGCCGTCTGCCGGATCGCCTCCTTGGCGCGCGGCGGATCCCAAAGATAGCCCTCGAAATAGGTGACCTTGGCGCCGGAAGCCTTGTCGGCCTCGACATCCTCCGGTCCGAGCTCGACGCAGGCGCCGAGATAGGTGTTCATCGAGCGTTCGCCGTCGGGGGTGACGAAGATCATCGAGCGCGCCGTTGGCGGCAGGCCCGCCAGCGGCTTTGTGTCGAAGGCGACGCCCTGCGCGTGGATGTCATGGGCGTAGATTTCGCCCAGCGCATCGTTCGAAACCTTGCCGAAGAAGGCGGCACGGCCGCCGAAACTGGCGACACCGGCCGCCGTGTTGCCGGCGCTGCCGCCGGACGCCTCGATCGCCGGGCCCATGCGGCTGTAGAGCAGTTCGGCGCGCTGGGTGTCGATGAGGTTCATCGCGCCCTTGATGATGCCGTTGGTCTCGAGGAATTCCTCGTCGCACTGGGCGATGATGTCGACAATGGCATTGCCGATGCAAAGCACGTCATAATCCGGCATCAATGTCTCCGCCAAAAACCCGAGCCGGCTTCTTGCCATGCCGGCCGGGCGCGGGTCTAGCGAGTTGAAATGGGTGCCGCATGCGCTTGATCCAGCCGCGCTCACGCAGCTGCCGGTCCTGCCTCACGCAGCAAGTCGTCGGCTTTGTCGGTCTTCTCCCAGGTGAACTCAGGCTCTTCACGGCCGAAGTGTCCGTATGTCGCGGTCTTGCGGTATATCGGGCGTAAGAGATCAAGCATCTTGATGATGCCTTTCGGTCGGAGATCGAACAGCTCAAGAACAAGGCACTCGATCCTTTTTTCGTCAATCCTTGCGGTTCCGAAGGTGTTGACCATGACAGAAACCGGACTGGCCACGCCGATCGCGTAGGCAAGTTGAACCTCGCAGACCTCCGCAAGTCCGCTGGCAACGATATTCTTCGCGACATACCGGGCGGCATAGGCCGCCGAGCGGTCAACCTTGGATGGGTCCTTGCCCGAAAAGGCACCGCCGCCGTGACGCCCCGTTCCACCGTAGGAATCGACGATGATCTTGCGTCCAGTGAGGCCGCAGTCGCCGGCGGGCCCCCCGACCACGAACCGCCCTGTTGGGTTGACCAGAAATCTGATCTCCGAAGTATCCAGATGGGTTGGCAGGACCGGTTTTATGATCTCCTCAATGACGCCTTCGCGGACTATATCTTGGGAGACCGCCTCGTCATGCTGCGTTGACAGGACTATAGTGTCCAGCGCCACCGGGCGGAGACCCTCGTAGCGTACGGACACTTGAGATTTCACGTCCGGACGCAGCCAGCCAAGTAGTCCCGTTCTCCGGACCTCTGCCTGTCTTTTCGTCAAATGGTGAGCGAGCTGGATCGGCAAGGGCATCAATGTATCCGTCTCGTTGCATGCGAATCCAAACATGAGGCCCTGATCCCCCGCGCCCTGCTCGAGATCCTGCCCTCGTCCTTCGTCAACGCCCTGGCTTATGTCGGGCGACTGCTCGGTGAGAGCCAGAACGACGGCGCAACGTCGACCATCAAAGCCGATGGCATCGTCGTCGTAGCCAATATCGAGGATCGTATCGCGGGCAACTTGAGTGTAATCGATCTCCGCGTGGCTGGTGATCTCTCCAGCCAGAACGACCATCCCTGACTTCACTAACGTTTCACAGGCGACGCGCGCCTTCGGGTCGGTGCGGAGGATGGCATCGAGGATGGCATCGGAGATGTTGTCTGCCATCTTATCGGGGTGTCCCGCGCCGACGGATTCGGAAGAGAACACGAACTGCCTGGTCATAAAATGCCCTCGCTTCAAGTGTTGGAGTTAGGTGGGGAGTTTCTGGATTGGGCTGGCTTACCGGTCGGGGATGCCGGGGACGTCGAACGCAGAGCAGAAGTCGGCAACGTCTCTTCGCACGCGCGCATGAACTTCCTGGTCGTCGGGCTGGCGACAGACGGAGTCAATGAAAGCGGCGATCTGCACCATGTCTCCCTCACGCATGCCCATGGACGTCACTGCCGGCGACCCCAAGCGGATTCCGCTTGTGACCGCCGGATCGCGCGGGTCGCCCGGCACCATATTAAAGTTCGTAATGATGCCTGCCTTGGCCAAGCGCTCGGCATAGGCTTTGCCTGACAGCGGCCGGTCCCGCAGATCAAGGATCAGCATGTGATTGTCAGTCCCGCCGGTGACCAAGCCATAACCACGGTCCAGAAGCGCCTCGGCCAGAGCCCTGGCATTCTTGACGATCTGGTGACCGTAGGTACGGAAAGAGGGGGTCGCGGCTTCCTGCAAAGCAACAGCTAACGCGGCGATGACATTCATGTGCGGCCCACCTTGCAGTTGAGGAAACACCGCGCGATCAATCCGTCTGGCGAGGTTGTATTTACTCGTGGGATGATAGAGCGCCTGATAGCGATCTTCATTCTTCGACAAAATAAAGCCTCCACGGGGGCCGCGGATCGACTTGTGAGATGTGCTGGTGACGACGTCGCAATGAGCCACAGGATTCGGATGCGCTCCAGCGACAATCAGGCCGCTGATGTGCGCAATGTCGGCCACGAGATAGGAGTTGGCCTCCAGAGCGATTTCTGCCATTGCCGCGTAGTCAAAGACACGCGGATAGGCAGTTCCGCCTACCCAAATCAGTTTCGGTCGTTCCCGCCTGGCTGTCTCGCGCAAGCGGTCATAGTCGATTTGTTGCGTCTTTTCGTGCAGGCCATAGGGGACGCGTTGATAATCAGTGCCGGAAAAGTTAACGGACCAACCATGAGTCAGATGGCCGCCTTCGGGTAAAGGTAATCCCATGACTTTGTCACGGGGGTTCAAAAGCGCACGATAGACAGCCTGGTTGGCTGGTGAGCCCGAATAAGGTTGGACGTTGGCGTGCTCACTGCCAAATAGCGCTTTCAGGCGCTCGATCGCGAGGGTCTCAAGCCCATCGACGATCTCGTTTCCCGCGTAGTAGCGCGCACCCGGGTACCCCTCGGCATACTTGTTCGCAAAGATCGAGCCGGTCGCTTCCAGCACGGCCGATGAGGCAAAGTTCTCAGATGCGATAAGTTTGAGCGTTGTCCGCTCCTGCCGCTCCTGTCTTAGAAGCAGTTCGTGAACGCGGGAGTCGACGGCGGCTAAGTGAGGCCGCCCGTAAGTGTCGGGCTGCGCGATGGCGCTGACGGCGGAGTTGTCCATGGTAGTCGCGCTCCATTTGGCCTGATCTACTTCACGATCAAGCACGCGGTCCCTTCAACCGCGCGTCTTGTATCGCTTCGAGGCGTTGTAGGTCTCGTTTATGGTGGCCATCGTCGTGGGGCAGGAGATCGACCAACAATTGAGCCAGCCCGCCATCCCTGCCTGCTGCCTGCAGATGGTACGAAGACTGCGGACGTTGTTCGTTGCAGCAAAGAAAGTTGGCTCTGGTGAGCACCCTCACGTGTCGCACGACCTGCTCGCGACGCAGACGCAGAACGTCCGCCAGCTCGCAGATTGTTAGGTCCGCATGTGCGCAAAGGCCCAGAATTCGAAGACGATCAAGATGCGCTGCCGCCTGCAGGCGGCTGACCAGTGTCATCATTTTTCAGCAGCCCGTAGATAGACTGCATACTTGTCCTGCTGGCTTTGTCATTTCGGGCTCTCCGCAAATGCTGTTCGGCGGCAACATAAAACGACGCCAGATTTCTGCCGCCACTGAACTCGAAAGTTGTGGTGAGCGTACCATTGACAGCGATTGGCGGTCGCAAAGATTCCATGAATTTCTTTGAAGGATCTGTTGCAACGCGTAAACGCAACGAGATCGGCGAGATGCTGGTGAACGGCAAGCTGGCGAACTGCTTGGTCAAGAGGGAGGGCGATCGGCCCCATTACACCCCAGGCGACAGAGCTAACCTGAATGGTGCACCTGATCTGCCATTTACTTGATTTCGTGTCATGGAAGGATCGCAAAGCCGTCGTGGCGACGCTCAGCGCCATCTGCCCGGGGCGCGAACGCCAAGCCGGCATAAAGGCTCTGGAGGACTTCGACGGCGACTGCCCGGCGACCAGTCAGAGCAGCGGCGCGACTGGCAGCACGTCGTGCCGTTCTTCGCCTATCCGAGTGTGCGCAGCATCATCATCTACCCGACAAATACGGTCGAATGTCGGCGGCGCGTCGGCGCCATTTCCAATCGTTTAATCCTGGTCAGTCAGCTCGCCGCCTCGCGTGGAACTGAGTGTCTGGGAAAGCAGTGGTTTAGCCCTTGATCTCCCATCGTCTGCACCGAGCGCAGTGGGAGTATTGCTGTTGCCACCTGCGAACTCCGACACCGCCGCCACGGTCGACAAAGTGGAATCGTCAGTCGGCAGCAGATGCCGAATTCGGCAGCCTCATCAAAAGCTGTTGCTGTCGCTTTGAAATGCCGGCATGCCAAAAACCCGGTCCGCATTGAAGGGCATTCGCTGCAGCTTTCTCATTCGAAGGCGCTGGGAGCGTTGGCCAGTGCGTTGCCGAAGACGAGCTCCTGCGACTGTTTCAATCAAACCTGCGACTTTCTGGCTTTTTGGCAGCTAACGGCGAGAAGACTCGCCAAAAGAGAATTCACCCCCGACCTTCGCTGCTGCGGGCCCGGCCTGCCGGATTCCCGTGTGATGAACCAGTCTCTCACCGCGTGCGCCAGTTCCAATGATCGGTCGTGGGCTATGTCCAACGGGCCAGACCGTCCGCGCAAGCGGTCACAGTCCATAACGAAGAGCCGCCGCTCGATCAGCGCCTCGGTACATCTCCCGTATCGCATCGATGTGTCGCCAGTGGATGTGAACCGACGTGCCGCCATCACACCGGCGGCAGCCAAGATGGCGCTGCGTCTGAGATCCCGCCCAAGGGCACTCCCCGCCCGGGCGAGACGGAGCAGCCAGCAGAATCCTGTCGTCGGGATAGGTCAGCGGATTGCCGGCAGCCACAACGAACAGAATATCGAATCCACTGGCTGCTTCTGAAATAGGCTCTGCTTCGAACACACCCGAGACGGAACTGACATCCACCCGCCCCTGGCCGACATGAAGCTGAGATCGTAAAGCTGCTGCTCGATGAGCAGGTTGGCAGCCCGCAGCGGTTCGACTGCAGAGGCGGTGGACATCAGGGCAAAGTCTTGGACTAACAGGAACCCGTATCGCTGCGGGCTAACGTGATTTCCGTCATCCCATGGAAAATTTTGACGTCCGGAAACACGGCTGAGACAAGCACTAGGAAAGTCAATTCTGAAAACCCCTCACAGCGTTTGCCGTGATGTCTCGGCAATTCAAGGAGTGCTCGGTATGAGGTTTTCGGAACGCGGACGAGCCGGACTCGAATTGGCGACAGAACTGGAACTGACCGCGGCCTCTATTCGTGGCCGTAGCCGCCGTGGCGCTGATTGCGCTGTTACCTGGGCGGCCGCGTTGGCCCACCTCCTGGCTTCACGGTAGTGGCCGACGCCCATCGCCAGGCCGCCCTGGAGCTGACCCGAGACGAGTTCCGGCACGATTTGAGTGCCGCATTCGAGGATGGAATGATGCGAAAGGAGCTTCACGTCGCCTGAGGCGGTGTCCACGGCGACTTCGGTAATCGTCGCCATGCCAGTGTAACAGGTGCCGGCAGCGCTCTGGCGCATCCGTGCGATAGCTGCCTTTCATGATGCGGAAAGCGTGCGTGGAGCGATCCACCACAAGCGTCCAGAAGGCATGGCGCTTCAACCCCATCTGGAACTGGTCGAACCGACCATTGGCAAGACACACCGGCCGGCCGTGGCCACCATTGAGGCCCGCCAGAATGGGGTGGCGTGTCGTACCCGCCGGCCTCGCCCCAGCGCACGACGCCCTCGGCGAACGGACCAGCCGCGCCGTTCCTCGCGATCTTGGGCGATCTCGGCGTCGAGCGCGGCTTCGAAGTCGGCAAGTTTGGCGTCGCCGCGCGGCGAGCCGCGGATGCTGAAGTGGCCGGCATCCGGCGGTGATCATTTGCGTCTTACGGTCGAAACCCATTGTCAATTTCAGCTTGCAAGCGGATCGCGATCGTTGCTGCTCTGCTGCAGGACAGGGCGCGTCCGCTCCATGCCGATCTATCGTTGGCAGCGCGACGACCCTGACAACGAGAACACTCTGTCTGGCTTCTGTTTCGGTTGGCGCGGGCAGCAGTATCTGGCGCGCGTCTATTCGCTGCTGGACGACTATGTCATCCGCAGCCTACATTTCACACCGCGCCGCATCGTTGCATCCATGTTGCAACAGCAAAGGCAGATTGGCGCAAATCTCTCGTTCTCATGTGTCATCATCGTCAAGTTCGGACTCAAGAATTCTACAGCGATTGAACGAAGTTAAGAATTGAAGTTTGATTGTGATCCCGCGTTGAGCAGGGGTTCAATTCATCCCGCTGTCCTTTCCCACCAGATCGCCGTTGGAGAAGGACATCGAGACGGCTCAGCGGAATGAGTCTAAAAAGGGTCTAATGCAACATGAGAAGTGTTGAAGCTTTCGGCGGGGATCTGCAGCGCGAGGTAACCGAGTGGCGCCGATACCTCCATGAAAATCCAGAACTCGACTTTCAAGAACACAACACAGCGAGGTTCGTGACCGAGAAACTGGCATCCTTCGGTATCAATCACATCGAAACGGGGATAGCTGAGACCGGCATCGTCGCAGTGATTCAGGGCGAAGGCGGAGACGGGCCGACGATCGGGCTGAGAGCGGACATGGATGCCCTGCCAATCGTTGAGGCGTCAGGCAAACCCTGGTCGTCGAAAAGCCCGGGCATAATGCATGCGTGCGGCCATGACGGTCATACGGCTATGTTGCTGGGCGCAGCGAAATACCTGGCGTCTAGGCGCAAGTTCAAGGGCTCGGTTGCCTTGATCTTTCAACCGGCAGAAGAACCAGAATTCCCAACAGGCGGCTTTAAGATGGTTCAGGAAGGAATCATGGACCGCTTCGGCATATCCCAGGTTTTTGGCATGCATAGTTGGCCGGGCTTGGAGGTGGGCAAATTCGCCATCTGCCATGGCTCGATCATGGGATCGCAAGACGACTTCGATATCGTCGTGAAGGGCAGGGGTGGCCATGCGGCCCACCCGTATCGGACCATCGACCCCGTTGTCATTGCAGCACAGATCATTCTAGGGCTGCAAACCCTGGTCTCGCGCAAGACCGATCCTCTGGACTCGCTGGTGATCTCCGTCACCAAGTTGAGCGCGGCACAGGCCTACAACGTTATCCCCGATCAGGTCGAAATCGCCGGAACGGTCAGGACCCTAGCATCCGGCCTGCGAGACTTCGCCGAGCAAGAGATTTTGGCATCCGCTCAGGGTATCGCGCGCGGGTTCGGCGCGGATATCGAGTTCAGGTACCTTCGATCCGTTCCAGCGACCTTCAATCACGCGGAGGGGACCGATCTGGCGATCCAGGCGGCACGCAGTCTCGTCGGGGCTGCATCCGTGAACGACAAGATGAAACCAAGCATAGGAGCGGAGGATTTCGCCTACATGCTTGAGGCGCGGCCTGGCGCATATATTTTCCTTGGTAATGGACCGACGGCTCAGTGTCATAACCCGGCATATGACTTTGACGACCACGCCCTGCCTTACGGCATCGGCTATTGGGTCAATCTGGTGGAGACGGTATTGGGTACTTGATTGTGTGGGCGGACTGGAGTTGGCGAGGTGCGCTCGAACGTGATGTCAGCAAGAGCGTGTTATGCTCACTGGCACCGTCAGCCGTTCGGCGGCGCGGGCTCCCCGGCCGCCCACCAAGCGCTAAGCCATGATGATCGCCGGATGGCTGGGCTCAAGCCGCACATCCGGCGAGATGTGCGCGGTGACCAGCGCAGTTCACACAACTGCAATGCGGACCATCTGCCAGTCACGGCAATGTTAAGACTATGAAAGGACAGAGAACTCGTTTCTTAGAGGGTAAGTCGCGAGGCAATTCGCTGCCAAAAGCATCCAGTCTCTGTTGATCATCGTATAAGGCGTTTCGTTTCAACGGCAAAGTAGTGGTAAATACTTGGGGTGAACTTTATGAATAAGGTCTGTGGAGACGCCGGTGCTGCGCTGGAAGGTCTATTGTTTGACGGGATGATGATCGCAGCCGGCGGATTTGGGCTTTGCGGGATCCCGGAGCTTTTGATAGGGGCGATCCGGGACGTCGGCGTCAAGGGGCTGACGATTGCATCGAACAATTGCGGCGTGGACGATTTCGGGCTTGGCGTACTGCTGAAGACGAAGCAGATCAAGAAGATGATTTCGTCCTATGTCGGCGAGAACGCCGAGTTCATGCGCCAGTACCTGAGCGGTGAACTGGATCTCGAATTCAATCCCCAGGGGACGCTCGCCGAGCGCATGCGCGCTTGCGGCGCCGGCATCGCAGGCTTTTATACGAAGACCGGCGTGGGTACCGTGGTCGCCCAGTATAAAGAGCACAAGACCTTCAACGGCGAGACCTATGTGCTCGAGACCGGGATTGTCGCCGACCTGTCGATCGTCAAAGCCTGGAAGGCGGATCGTTCGGGCAACCTCGTCTTCCGCAAGACTGCTCGCAACTTCAACCCGCCGGCCGCCACCTGCGGCAGGATTTGCGTCGCCGAGGTGGAGGAAATTGTACCGGTCGGCAGCCTCGACCCTGACCACGTTCACCTGCCTGGCATCTACGTACACCGCCTGATCCAAGGTGTGCACGAGAAGCGCATTGAACAGCGCACAACGCGCGCGGCAGCGTGAGGCCGGGGAGAGACGAATGGCTTGGGACAGGAACCAGATGGCGGCACGGGCCGCGCGCGAACTTGAAGACGGCACCTACGTCAATCTCGGCATCGGCATTCCGACCCTGGTCGCCAACCATATTCCCGAGGGTGTCCGGGTAACGCTGCAATCGGAGAACGGGCTGTTGGGTATCGGTCCGTTTCCGACTGACGATGAGGTCGATGCCGATCTTATCAATGCCGGCAAGCAGACGGTGACCGGACTACCGCATTCGGCCTTCTTTGACTCGGCGCAGAGCTTCGCAATGATCCGCGGCGGTAAGATCTCCGTGGCGATCCTCAGCGCGATGGAGGTTGCCGAAAACGGCGATCTGGCAAACTGGATGATACCGGGCAAGCTCGTCAAAGGTATGGGTGGGGCGATGGACCTGGTTGCTGGGGTGAAGCGTGTGGTCGTAGTCATGGATCACACCAGCAAGGCCGGAGAGTCCAAGGTGCTGAAGGCCTGCACCCTGCCACTTACCGGTCAGCGCGTGGTCGATCGGATCATCACCAACCTCGGTGTGCTCGATGTGGTCGACGGCGGGTTGAGGTTGTTGGAACTGGCAGAAGGCGTCACCGACACCGAAATCCGCAATGCCACCGAGGCAACGATCGTCAATTGAGGCTTGGCGCCCAGTCGGAGCAAAAGGCAAGTCCAAAATCAGAGGAAGCCATCATGAGCAATTCAATCGTCGTTGCCAGCGCCACACGCACCGCTGTCGGCTCCTTCAACGGCGCCTTCGCCGCCACGCCGGCGCATGAGCTTGGCGCCGTCGTTATCCGGGAGCTGCTGTCGCGCGCCAATGTCGAGCCGGGCGAAGTCGACGAGGTCATTCTCGGCCAGGTGCTGACGGCGGCCCAGGGCCAGAACCCCGCCCGCCAGGCGTCGATCAACGCCGGCCTGCCCAAGGAGACCACCGCCTGGGGCCTCAATCAGGTTTGCGGCTCGGGCCTGCGCGCCATCGCGCTCGGCATGCAGCAGATCGCCGCCGGCGACGCCAAGGTGATCGTCGCCGGTGGACAGGAATCGATGTCGCTCTCGGCGCATGCCCAGCATCTGCGCGCCGGCGTCAAGATGGGCGACTACAAGATGATCGACACCATGATCAAGGACGCGCTGTGGGACGCCTTCAATGGCTACCACATGGGCAACACCGCCGAAAACGTCGCTCGCCAGTTCCAGATCACCCGCGACGACCAGGACCAGTTCGCACTGGCCTCACAGAACAAGGCCGAGGCCGCGCAGAAGGCCGGCAAGTTCAAGGATGAGATCGTCGCCGTCACCATCAAGGGCAGGAAGGGCGATACCATTGTCGACCAGGATGAATACATCCGCCACGGTGCCACGATCGATGCCATGACCAAGCTGAAGCCGGCCTTCGACAAGGACGGTACGGTGACCGCCGCCAACGCTTCCGGCATCAATGACGGCGCCGCGGGCGCGCTGCTGATGACCGAGGCCGAAGCATCGCGGCGCGGCATCACTCCGCTGGTGCGCATCGTGTCCTGGGCCACCGCCGGCGTCGATCCGCAGATCATGGGCACCGGGCCCATTCCCGCCTCGCGCAGGGCGCTGGCCAAGGCCGGCTGGTCGGTCGGCGACCTCGACCTGGTCGAGGCCAACGAGGCCTTCGCCGCGCAGGCCTGCGCCGTCAACAAGGACATGGGCTGGGATCCGTCTATCGTCAACGTCAATGGCGGGGCTATCGCCATCGGCCATCCGATCGGCGCTTCGGGTGCCCGCATCTTCAACACGCTGGTTTTCGAAATGCGCCGCCGCGGTGCGAAGAAAGGCCTCGCCACGCTCTGCATCGGCGGCGGCATGGGTGTCGCCATGTGCGTCGAAGCGCTGTGAGCCTGGCGGAGCCTCTCAACGTCTCGGCTTTTCCAGTTTCCGCTTGGCGGCTTCTATCAGCAACAGCCCGCAGATCAAGAAGGGCCAGTGACAGGAATCTTTACATGAGGATTCCAGAGCGGAGCTAAACGGGGAATCGAGTTGCTAGGCCAAGGCACAGTCTGCCGCCCTGTCCGGTCGCCGCGCGACCGCGACTTTCGCGGCGCACCCTGCCGGTATTCCTCCCTACCGGCAGGGTACCATTTTCGGAGCACTGGATAAGAATGCGGTCCGGATCTAATATAGGGCTCGCGCATGGGCATCGCGCATAAGGGCATTCGGTCCCGATGCGAGAATGAACGATTGAAGCGCTTGCCATCCTTCTCGATCATGGCCTACTGCAGCTGGTCCAAGTCGCGCAGCAGATCGCCCATTCGACGCTGTAGCCTTTGGCGGCGCAAAGATCCGACACGAACAGGCGGTGCAGGACTTTGACGAACACCGCCCGTTCGACGGCGAACTCAAAGCCGCGGATTTTCAGAAGATCGCCCAGAACCTTTGCGATCCCCAGCCGCTCCCACAGACGGCTGAACAACAGCGGCCCAACCAATGCGCACCGCGCTCAGCACACCGGTGTCGATGTCATTTAAGATCAGGCTTCGTTCGCAGTGCCGGCCCAGCGACTCCACCAGCCGATTTGAGCTCGCCGCTGGCCTTCAACTGATCCTCCCGTCCCAGCGGCCGGATCAGCCGCTGGCGCACCAGGCCGCCTCGCGCACACTTTCGGCGGTAGATAGCGATGGCCTCGCGCGACTTTCTCCACGTCGAACATGCCGGTATTGTGCAGTGAGTATCACAGATCATTCAAAAACAATAAGTAACCGATAAATGTTTTTCACTACAAATCCTGCGCGCCGATAACCCGGATCGACAAAAACAGCTTACAAAGCCAGTTGCCAGCTTGTTCCGCCGTTAATGTTCAAGTCGGGTCTCACAAGCATTTGCACGGCTGACCCAGTTGGAGTCCTGCGCGAGATGCGCACGGCACAGCAGCGTCTCGTGGAAGCTGCCCAACATGTTCCTCGCGTCGATCAGTGTGTAACGGCTTCGACGATCGCTATCCGACGCGTTGTGTCGCCACTGTCGGGTCCGCGACACGGCTTGTTCCGACGTGGGCCTTCTTTGTCCTCGAGCCAAACAGCTGAAAAGCAAGAACAAAATCTCTTCTTCTGTGACCAAGCCAATTGGCACGAGTCTTGAGACTCTTTGGACGTGAGGCGGCGACAGCTGCCGACGGCATTCATGTCGTTGGCATCAGCGAGGGATTGAGAAGGAAGGAAGGCAACATGTCAGGTCTGCGTCAGATCGCATTCTACGGAAAGGGAGGCATCGGCAAGTCCACCACCTCTCAAAATACGCTAGCCGCCTTGGTCGACCTCGGACAGAAAATCCTGATCGTCGGCTGCGACCCCAAAGCCGACTCCACCCGCCTGATCCTGAACGCAAAGGCGCAGGATACGGTCCTGCATCTCGCCGCCCAGGACGGCCGCGGCGTCATCACCTCGATCAACTTCCTCGAGGAGAACGGCGCCTATGATAATGTCGACTATGTCTCCTACGACGTGCTGGGCGATGTGGTGTGCGGCGGCTTTGCGATGCCGATCCGCGAAAACAAGGCCCAGGAATCTACATCGTCATGTCCGGCGAGATGATGGCGCTCTATGCCGCCAACAACATCGCCAAGGGTATCCTGAAATACGCCCATTCGGGCGGCGTGCGGCTCGGCGGGCTGATCTGCAACGAGCGCCAGACCGACCGCGAGCTCGACCTCTCCGAGGCGCTGGCCGCCAGGCTCAATTCCAAGCTCATCCACTTCGTGCCGCGCGACAACATCGTCCAGCACGCCGAACTGAGGAAGATGACGGTAATCCAATATGCGCCGGACTCCAAACAGGCAGGGGAGTACCGCGCGTTGGCCGAGAAGATCCATGTCAATTCGGGCCAGGGCACCATCCCGACCCCAATCACCATGGAGGAGCTCGAGGACATGCTGCTCGACTTCGGCATCATGAAGACGGACGAGCAGATGCTTGCCGAGCTTCAGGCCAAGGAAGCGAAATTGGCCGTCGCTCAGTAACCGCCGCTACCGACAGGGGGCGCCGACCGTGACCTGGCGCCCCTTTCTTACGAAACAAGGCCTCGTTGGCGAGGCGTTACCCGAACCTTGAAAGGGGCAGGTCCCATGGGCCTCGACTATGAGAATGACGGCGCTTTGCATGCGAAGCTTATCGAAGACGTGCTGTCCCAATATCCAGACAAGGCGGCGAAGCGTCGCTTGTCCGTCTGGTGTCTCCGATTTTCGACCGGCATCATCACCGTCGCTCTGCGCTCATGGGCTGCCGAAGCGGGTCGCGCATGCTGACGGCAATCCTCGACAGGCTCGCTCGCGAGACCAGCGTGACGGATTATCGCTTACGACCTCACCCGCTAAAGGAGCGAAAATATGTGCGGCATCTGTGGATGGATTGATTTCGATCGTGACCTAGGAGGTCCCGACGCGCGTAGGGAGCTTGCCGACATGACGGCCACCATGGCTTACCGCGGTCCGGACGACGAGGGGACTTGGATTCACGGGCCGGCGGCGCTGGGACACCGCCGCCTGGCGGTCATCGACCTCCAGGGCGGCCGCCAGCCGATGACGCTCCAGGAGGACGGCGGACCCGCCTTGGTGCTCGTCTATAGCGGCGAGACTTACAACTACCGCGAACTGCGTCAACGGCTCGCCGTCCTAGGCCATCGGTTCGACACGAGTAGTGACACCGAGGTGGTGCTGCACGCCCACCGCGAGTGGGGCCACCGCGACCCCCGCACCGCCGTGAGCGAACTCAACGGAATGTTCGCCTACGCACTCTGGGACGCCGCCAAGCGCGAACTGCTACTCATACGCGACCGACTCGGCATCAAGCCGCTTTACTACTATCCCACCGAGCACGGAGTGCTATTCGGCTCCGAACCAAAGGCGATCCTCGCTAATAGTCTCGCGGAACGGGCCATGGACGCCGAGGGGCTTCGTCGCGCCCTATGCTCCAACTCCTTCGCCGACCCGTACAACACCGTGTTTCGCGGCATGCATGAGGTACGGCCCGGCCACATCGTCCGCGTGAGTCGCGACGGCATCCAGCAGATAACCTACTGGCAGCTCACCGACAGCGGGCACACCGACGACGTGCCTACCACCGTTCGACGCGTCCGCCAGTTGCTCGACGACACGATTCAGCGGCAGCTCATAGCCGACGTGCCGCTGTGTACACTTTTGTCGGGTGGGCTTGATTCTTCGGCCATGACTGCACTGGCCGCGCGCTTCAGCGACGATCGGATCCGGTCCTTCGCCCTCGACTTCGTCGGCTACACCGAAAACTTTACCCCCGACCCGAAGCGCCCCACACCCGACGGACCGTACGTGGAGGAGGTCGCGAAGTTCGTTGATACCGACCACACGGATATTACGTTGTCGGCGGACGAACTCATCGACCCGAGCGTGCGGGCGGCTATTCTCCACGCCCGCGACCTACCCATGACCTTGGGCGACGTTGATAGCTCGCTCTACCTGCTGTTTCGGGCGATCGGGCAACACTCGACGGTGGGCCTGTCCGGCGAGGCGGCCGACGAGCTTTTCGGCGGCTATAGGTGCTTCCACGATCCCGCGTACGTTCAGCGCGACACGTTTCCCTGGTACGAAGTAAGCGAGATCGCACTCCAGTCTCTAGACCCCGGCCTCGTCGAGAAACTCAACCTCCCCGGCTATCTCGACGACCAGTATCGCAGGGCGCTTGCTGAAGTACCCGCCCTGACTGGGCCGGCCTCGGTCGATCCGTACGAGCGTCGCATGCGAGAAGTCTGCTACCTCGTTCTCACGCGTTTCCTGCCGACTCTGCTCGACCGCAAGGATCGGCTGAGCATGGCTTCAGGTCTTGAGGTGCGGGTCCCCTATTGCGATCACCGCCTCGTTGAGTACGTATTCGGCACCCCATGGGCCCACAAGACATTCGATAGGCGCGAGAAGAGCCTTCTGCGGGCCGCCGCTGCGGACCTACTGCCGCAGTCGGTGTTGCAGCGACTCAAGAGCGGATATCCGGCTATTCAGGATCCGGCCTACGACAGAATGCTGCGCACGCGGTTCACCGCACTGCTGAATGACCGCAATGCGGCAGTGGCACCACTGCTGTCTGTCGACGGTTCTCGAGCGTTGCTTAATGCGACCGACAACCTCAGGTTGGAGCATATCCTGACCCTCCAGGATTTCCTGTCCGATTACAACGTGAGCCTCACGGTCTAAGACGGTCGAACACACATAGCCGCCCAGGCGCCGTGAGCGGAAGCAACGTTGAGGTAGCAGGGTCGCCCGGAACGCAGGCGCGCACCCTTATCCCGAGCCGGTCAAGGAGCTACATCACCAGCCGACGTCGTAGGGCCCGGAGTCGTCCGGTTCCACCGTGCCGATGACGTGATCGAGCAACGCCTCCCTGGCGAGCTTGTTGCCCAGGTTTTGAAGCCCACCAGGCCCGACGCATTGATCGGCACCACGGCCAAGCCGAATTTATCCCAGGGGTATTTTTGGGTTTGCTGCGCGCGATGAACGATGCGCTGAGCCACCGGTTCTTCAAGCGTTGATCGGCTGAGATCCGTGGACCCATCCGACAGAAGAATGAATGCCGTCGATGTCGCCGGCCTCGACGACGAGTCGAGTACGCGCGCGCCTTATTCAGGTTAACTCATGGCTCATTTGCCGTCCGCCGTCCGCCGCCCGCCGGAAGACCGGAATTTTGTGATGCGACCTGTGCGTGGTGACCCGGTCCCGTGTCTAGGCGCTTGACCCGGTCACATCTGGTTTTTCGGCCGAAGAAGCAGTTCGGGTCTCTGCGTAGCGGCGATCCCAGCGCCAACGAAGGACTGCCGATCGGTTTTGCCATCAGTGTCGTGTTGCCTGACCTAATTTTGTTACCGCCTGCCTCACCAAGAATGTTACCCGCCCGCCATGGCGCTAGGCTGCCGACCTCGCCGATGAGCCGCTGCCCGGCTTGTTGTAGTCACGCCCTTACTCGCTTCTGCAACGTGTGAAGCAAGCTGTATCGTCCGGGATAACGCCTGGAACTCGACGAGAAGTTCAAGTGCGGTCTGATCCGGAAGCGCTCTTCAAGGCAGCGCGCCATCTATTCCCAATGGTCGACCACGCGGTTTGTCGTTGAGCCGGCGATACGTCTTCGTCCCAACGACAACACCGCGCGCGAGCCGGTTGGCGCCAGAGATTGACTAGTCGAACGAGTTTTCTGTACTGCTTGTGGGAAAATCGACCTGGAAACTGGACGGCGCAGCCCCTCGAAGAGTTGCGTGGCGTTGATGTTGGGGGAATTCCTCCAATCGGCGACAAACGATCGGCGACACCATGCGGAGCGCCTGAACGCGGGCTTGGCCAGGCTCGGCGTAGACCGGCGTCGGCTTCTCCTGCATCTGCGCGGCTGTCGCGGCAGGAATGGGTGGGATGGCTTGAGCGGCGGTGGGAGCCGCAATAAGGGTTTGTGTCGAGAACTTTTGTAGACTGCGCAGGTAACGCGCTTTGGCTTCGATGGAGAAGTGTCGGGCGGATTCGCCGGCGCGCCAGGCACTCGACAGGCTTGCTACGAACGCAGCCAGGTTGGCCGGTTCCGATGTCGCCGGCGGCGGTGTTTCGCCGTCAGCCTGCGTATCCGATTTCATTCCGGCCGACGTTCCGACTTGAAGGCGGCCATTTTCGAGTCATCCTGGGTCTGGTTGATGTTTGGATCGGGTTTTGTTTGAGGTCAAGCTTCAATGTTTTCGGGTGCGATTGGCGGCCGCTGTTTCCGCATGCTCTCGCCGGGACCTGCGGTCTGCGGCCCGATCGACTTGGCCCAACGACGAAAGCGCTCCGTGTCCATTCGGCAATGAGCTCGTTCATCACCCGCAGCCAGAACTTAGCGCCTTCATTCTGCTCGAGCCACAGGCCGAGCACCTCCTTGGCTCCCTCGGCGCGGACGCTCGGCGCGATAGGGATGGCTTTGTTGAGAACCATCCCTTCCTCCCCAATCTTGACCCGGATCGCGTCGAAGAAAATGAGCGAATAAACGGGATCGAGCGGGCGCTGCTGCCAAGTGGCGACTTCATCAAGTATGGCGTCCGTCACCGTGCTGATCAGATCCGGCGACACATCGATGCCGTACAGATCATGCAGGTGCCCGGTGATCTCACGGGTGCTCATGCCGCCCGTCTTCACGGGTTCGGAATATCAACGCCTTAGCCCTTATTCAGGGCCGACGAGCTACTCGACCATGATCTGAGACGCGATACTTTTCGCAACCGGCATCGCTTGCCCAATGGTTGGAAGCCCGACAAAGTTGTGACAAAGCGAACAAGCAGAAACGGACGCGAAAAGCCAACGAATTGGATTGAAACCGTTCTTTGAGTTGGCACACCCCTTGCGCGTTGAACTGCGACTTTTACGCAGCAATGGAGCGGCTCAATGTTCGTATAGACGATTTTCGCTAGAGAGTTATCTCTCGAACAGTTGCTAGCGACGGAACGGGCCAATGCAGGAGACATTATCGGGCGCGTTGGAATCTCCTGTCGTTTCAGAAGCCAGAGTTCGCGGTCATTTAACATGTGCGCTCAGTTCTATGGCGACCTGCTTTTTGCACGGCGAGTCGCAGGCGCATCGAGCGACATCATTTCAAGCTTTGCTTGCACGGAACACGTTTCGCGGTCGGCGGGAGACTAGACGTATTCGGTACCGGCAACGCAAATAGGTTTTCGAATAGTACGGGATGAGGAAAGTTAGGTAAATCGCTAAACCACGTAGTAGGGAAATCGAACATGTCTGATGAATTAACTTATGGCGAAATTTACGCCACGATCTATGAAGAATACACCACCATCCAAGGTAGAGTTGCTGATGTAGAAGAGACGGTCGACTTTCTTGAGCGATATTGCAGCGGAGGCAGTGCCCTTGAACTAGGTATAGGCAACGGGCGTGTGGCAGTGCCGTTGAGCGAGCGTGGCGTCAAGGTCGAAGGTATCGACAACTCGGACAGCATGTTGAAACTTCTCGCCAGGCGCACCGACCTGATCAAGGCTTGGAAGGGGGACATTGCCGATTTCAGCTCAGAACAACGCTACGATCTGGTGTATTGTGTTTATGGCACGTTCCCGCTGCTTTTCACGCGTGAAGCGCAAATAGCTTGCCTCCGATCTGCCGCAGAGGCGCTAGATGATAAGGGGGTTTTAGTGATAGAACTGTGGGTACCAGGCTTGAATCCTCTCGTCGCCGGCCAAACTACAAAGGCGCGGCTGGTGGATCATGAGAATACGATCATCAATGTGTCTGTCCACGATCCGCTAAACCAGAACTTGATTTCAACCCTCCTCTGGTTTTCTGGTACGTCGGTCAAACGATTACCGCAACGCGTTCGTTACGTTTATCACCAGGAGCTCGATACCATGGCCGAATGCGCGGGTCTGGAGCTGACGGAGCGGTGGGGGGATTGGTCGAGAGGTGCGTTCACCGAACGTTCCAAACGTCACATGTCAGTCTACCGCCGAAGCAGCCCGTAGAGTGGTTCATGGCCATTTGCCGTCATCTTCGGCGAGCGCTTCATCAAAGCCATGGCGGCATAACCGCCCGCCCGCACACGGAATTCCTTACCGTCCCCTCGTCCTGCACTCCGCCGCATATTGGCTGATGCGCACGCTGCTCAAGGCGGTGCCCACAACCGATCATCTCAGCAACGTCGAGTTCGCAACGCGCTGCGGCTCAGGTCTCCTCAACTCGGCGTCCGCGTCCTTGAAACGTAAGCGATGTTCCGACGGCACCTTTCGGGGATCGGCGTGAAGGACGATGTTCGGAGCCTTTGAGGGCTTCGACATATGACGATTTCAGAGCTTACGCTTAAGTCGAACGACTTGGAGCCGGTGCGCCGGTTCGAGGTGTTCACGGGCTCCGGCCGGCGACGCGAATGGCCTCCAGAGGAGAAGGCGCGGATCGTTGCGGAGAGCTACGAGGCTGGCGAGACGGTTTGTGCTGTAGCTCGCCGATATGCGCTTTCCCCGCAGCAATTGTTTGCCTGGCGCCGATCTGCGCGTCAGCCCGGGGCGGAGACGACGGCATCAGAATCCCTGTTCGTTCCTGCGGTGGTTGCGGCGTCCTTGCCGGAACCGGTGGCGCAGCGCCCAGCACGACCACGGAAGCAGAAGGCGGTCCGCGACGCTGGCGTGATCGAGCTTGAGATCGACGGAGTCGCCATGCGCGTTGGCCGCGGCGCCGACACCAAAACGGTGGCCGCAGTGATCCGCGCGCTGAAGGCGACGTCGTGATCGGGCCGACGGGTGCGGTCAAGGTCATGGTGGCGACGAAGCCGGTCGACTTCCGCAAGGGTGCGGAAGGATTGGCGGCGCTGGTGCGAGAGACAATGGGGGCCGATCCGTTCAGCGGGGCCGTCTACGTCTTCCGGGCGAAGCGGACTGACCGGATCAAGCTGATCTTCTGGGATGGCACCGGGGTTTGCCTCTATGCCAAGCGTTTGGAGGATGGGGAGTTCCGCTGGCCGAAAGTGCATGACGGCATGATGCGGCTGACGGCCGCGCAGCTCTCGGCGCTACTCGAAGGGCTTGACTGGCGGCGAGTCCACGAAGCGCGCCGGACCCGCGTTCCAGCCCAGGCCGGCTGACCCGCGACGAAGTGAATCAGCTTGGATTCCGCTGTCGCGGGCTGTCGGCGAATATGGTCTGATCCTGTCATGGCGATGACTGCTGACCAGCTTCCCGACGATCCGGACGCGCTGAAGGCGATGGTCCTGGCGCGCGACGTCGAGAACGCCCGACTGATCCAGATCATCAAGGAATTGCAGCCGCCACCGCTTCGGCCGTCGTGCTGAGACGCTCCCCGAAGATCAATTGCTGCTGGGGCTCGAAGAGGCCGAGCAGATCGAGGCGGCCGGTGAGGAAGAGAAGGAGCAATCTGCTCCCGCCGAGCGCCAAGCAAAGGCCACGAGGCGCCGAGCGAACCGGGGCGCGCTGCCACCCCATCTGCCGCGCGTGGAGACGGTCGTCGACATCGAGGACCATGCCTGCCCATGCTGCCGCAATGGCCTGCATCGGATCGGTGAGGATGTGAGCGAGCGGCTCGATATCGTTCCCGCGCAGCTGCGTGTGATCGTCGTGCGCCGGCCCAAATATGCCTGCCGCGCCTGTGAGGATGTGGTCGTTCAGGCTCCCGCGCCGGCCCGGCTGATCGAGGGAGGTCTTCCGACCGAGGCAACGGTCGCCCAGGTGCTGGTCTCCAAATACGCCGATCACTTGCCGCTCTATCGTCAGGCGCAGATCTATGCCCGGCAAGGCATTAATCTCGATCGCTCCACGCTCGCCGACTGGGTCGGCCGCGCCGCCTGGCATCTGCGTCCGGTGCATGAGCGGCTGCTTGGCAAGCTGAAGGCTTCGCCGAAGCTCTTCGCCGACGAGACGACCGCGCCGGTGCTCGATCCGGGCCGCGGCAAAACGAAGACGGGCCAACTCTGGGCCTATGCCCGAGATGACCGACCATAGCAGGGAAGCGATCCGCCGGGCGTCGCCTATGTCTATGCGCCGGACCGAAAGGCCGAACGTCCGATCGCTCATCTCGCAGGCTTCACCGGAATCCTTCAGGTCGACGGCTATGGCGGCTATCGGGTGCTGGCCGACAAGAGCGGCGTCACGCTCGCCTTCTGCTGGGCGCATGTCCGCCGGCGATTCTATGAGCTGGCAGCAGCCGGTCCCGCGCCGATTGCCAGCGAGGCGCTCAGACGGATCGCCGAACTCTACAAGATCGAGGATGCCATCCGCGGCCGATCGGCCGACGAACGCCTTGCCGCACGCCAGGAGAAGAGTACTCCAATCGTAGCTGCACTCGACCCATGGCTGCGTGAGAAGCTCGGCCTGATCAGTCAGAAGACCAAGCTCGCAGAGGCAATCCGCTACACGCTCTCACGCTGGGAGGGCCTCTCGCGCTTCCTCGAAGACGGCCGCATCGAGATCGACAGCAACGTGGTCGAGCGCTCCATCCGTCCCATCGCGCTCAACCGCAAGAATGAGCTCTTCGCAGGCTCCGACGGCGGCGCCGGACACTGGGCCGTTGTCGCCTCGCTGATTGAAACCTGCAAGCTCAACGGCGTTGAGCCGCTGGGCTATCTCGACGATGTCCTCACCAGGATCGTCAACGGCCACCCTAACAGCCAGATCGACGATCTCCTGCCCTGGGCCTACATCAACAAGCTCGAGCTCAAAGCCGTGGCCTGAGAACAGCGCTTACCTTGAAACCGTCTGGTGCATACAATCAGCCTTCGCGGCCGCCGTCCCCAAGGCAGCCTGTTTCCAAATCGCTCTCACGCTGAAGCCCGCAGGATCATGATTGCCGGGGCATCAAAGCCCCGCCGAACCCGACACCTTCACCCTCCAGAGCGTTCCAAAGTCCAGTCTCCGCTGCGGTGAAAAGGACGTAAGACCGTATGTCCGCCTCTGCCGGTGAGGTGGCTCGCCCTACACTGCGCGTCCGAGGGTTGCTCGGGCGGTCCGAGCCGATCCTCATCATCAGGAGGACGAGCCACCTCACCGGCAGAGGCGGACATACGGTCTTACGAAAGGAGGCGTCAGCTGGCCATTAATAGGGGCCCGCGACACTCTGTTCATACTCGTTGCCCGCTGCCGACCAAAGCATTGCGCGCTATGCGTGCTTCGAACTCACCGTGAGCGGTTTGTGTCACGACGAGCCCGAAATACTCATCAAGGAGAGTGAGCACGCGCTGCGTGTGGCTCCGGAGCTGCTCTAGCCCGTACATCTTCACGACGTATTCGGCTAACAGTTCGAGAGCGCTCTCTTCGTCTCCTGAGTGGAAGACGAACGGGTCTGCGATTCGCTGGACAGTTACCCCATCGAACTCCGCAGCAGCAAACAGATCAAGCACCTCGCCCGCCGTAAAATGAGGATAGTCATGTGGGGTCACGGAATGAGTTGACACCACGTCAGTGAACCAGCGGGCAGTGGGGGAGCCCTCTTCGAAGTCATGAAGAACAAAGATGCCACCGGGCCGGAGAATTCGCGCAGCCGCCCGGACAGCGGTGGCGCGCTGAACGCGCGGGATGTGGTGCGTGCCGTAAGCCATCAGCACACCATCCACCGACCCATCTTTTATCCAGAACGGATCGGTCGCGCCCTGCCAGATCGCAAACAGACCATCGCGGATGCAACGGTCTACCATGAACTGGGAGACGTCAGAGTTGATGAAACTTGGGCAGCGCGCCTCACCCAAGAGCCGGTGCGCTACCTTGTTCACGTAGCCGTCACCGGCGAGAAGATCGCAGAAGATCAATGATGAGCACAGTCCGTCGCGACCATTAGGGTGCATCTTGCCTAGAAGATCCATCACACCCTCCGATCGTGCAAGCAGGGACAGTTGGATGCTATCGAGGTATTCCGAACCACGCCCTTCCGAGGTGAACTCATTGCGCGACAGGTCGGCAAGGCAGTCGAATGACTCTCTAGTTATTCGGGGCTCGATGGCCTTCAGGGCCAACGGATTTATCTCTCTTAAGCGGGCGATGTGGGCCTCTATACCGTCGGGAAACATCGTAGTACTCCTTGGTGAGCAACCGCCGGCGAGCCGAGCGATAGTATCGCGTTACTTTCTTCTTTTTCTAAATACCTATCGGCTGTCTTCTGATATGGGTCAATCAGGAATGCCAACTGCGGGCACGCCGTATTTCATGCACGCCTTTGAATCTTATCCTTCCGGCAAATCTTCCAACCAGCAGGCCGCCTCGAGGTGCGGCCGGGAAAAAATCTTGCCTATCTTTTCGGGAATCTTGTTTTGATGGTATCGCATATACACGCGGCCATCGGCTCCAAGGTCGAGGATCTCGATCTTTCCTGTGTGATGGGACATGATGTATTTGAAGGTTTTTTGGATGCCGCTGAGGCGTTGGTTGATGCCGCGAGCAATCTCTATTCCGCGGAGCAGAGAAACCTGAAAATGGGAAGCGCCTTTCACCGGTCTGGCCTGAAAGAGATAATACGGGCGGACACCCATCTGGTGAAACTTGGCGAATGTGGCAGCCAAGATCTCAGGATCATCGTTGACTTTCGCGAGAAGCACGGTTTGGTTCAGGAACTGCACGCCCTGAGCGCGCAAGGAGCGAATCTCGTGCTCCGCCTTGACGGAGATTTCGCCGATGTGGTCGAAGTGTGTGACGATCACTGCGGCTTTACCCGCTTCGTCGATCCGTTTGAACAAAGCCGGTAAAGCGGGATCCTCGAACCGTTTAGGCTGATAGGCCAGTGTTTTTGTACCGAATCGAATTGACTCCAAATGTGGGATCGGCAGCAGATGATCAAGCATCTTGTCGAGCTTGGCCGTACTGAGTACCAGCGGGTCGCCCCCTGTTATCAGCACGTTCGTCATCTCGGGATGGCCCCGAATATATTGCGCAATTCGGGCGAAATCAGCTGCGATTTCATCGGAAGCCTTTCCGACAAGGCGTTTACGAAGGCAATATCGGCAATATGAAGCACAACGGTCCGTTACCAGCAACAACCCGGTTTGCGCATACTTGTGCTGAAAACCGGGAACGATCGTGTTTTCTTGCTCGCCGCTCGTATCCAGGTTGCCAGGACTTTCCAACTCTTCGATTGAGGGCTCCACGATGTACTTGAGCTGCTCGTAGTAACCGCTGTTGGTGATCTGCTCACGATAAGCCTTTGTGACATGATAACGCATGATACTACTGGCTTGCAGTTCACCCTCGGTAACGACGCGCGGCCCCTCGATGAAAGTCATCACCGCTGTGTCGGGCCGCGGGGCCGAGTTGGCGGGTGGTGCTTGAGGAGGGCAAACGCGAGGCGCCCCTGCGGTCGCCCGCGCTTTCAGCTCACGTTCGCTAAGGCTCTGGTCTTCATGCACGACCGCGTTCGCCTCCGGATCCCGCTCCGGCCGCGCCGCTAGCAGTTCGTGAACCCAGCGGTCCTGTGGAGAGGCCACTTCCTTCGGGTTCGACTCGACCGGAAATCGACATTCCTCCGCCAATAGAAGCGGTACCGACCAGACTCGCTGTCCGGGGTCGGCAACCATCTGGCTCAACGCCAGCTGCAAATACCCCACAAACCGCTCCACCGTGCTCCGGTCAAACAGCGACGTCGGGTAGATCAGCCTGCCACAGATCGCCTCGCCGACCTCGGAAAGGTTAAGCGCAAGATCGTGTTGGGCGACACCATCGCCAACGCGAACATACTCGAGCTCGAGCCCCGGCAGTTCGTCCGCCTCCCCGGGATTGTTTTGCCATGTAAGTATAACCTTCGGTTTTTGGGGCGGATCGACGAGTTCCACCGCCTGCTCAAATGGCAGGTCCTGATCATCCTGCGACCTTGGCCAGGCGGCATTCGCCCGTTCTAGCAATGTCTCCAGTGTCGGATCTCCCGACAGGTCAATCCGCAGCGCGAAGGTCCTGACGAAGCAGCCGATCAGCCCCTTGATCTCGGAGCGGGCGCGGTTTGCGCGAGGTGTGCCAATCACCAGCTCGTTCTGACCGGACAGCTGCGCCAGTACCAGCGACCAGCCCGCCAGGAGGGTTACGAACAGCGTCGTCCCATGACGCTTGCTCAGCTCTTTGAGCTGTGCACTCAGCCGCTCGTGCAACACGAACTCGACGTAACTGCCCCTGTAGTCCCACTGCGCCGGACGCGGCCGGTCTGTCGGCAGCTCCAGCACCGCTGGCGTGCCGTCTAGCATTCGGAGCCAGTATTCCGACTGGCGCTGCAAGAGTTCCCCTGCCAACCGACCTCGCTGCCAAATCGCGTAGTCCGCATACTGCACCGGCAATGGCCTCAGCCGATCAGCGCGGCCCTCCCGGGCCGCGGCGTAGAGCTCGCTAAGCTCGCCGATCAGAATCTCCCGCGACCGGCCGTCAGAGACCATGCGGTGCATGATGATCAGCAGCATATGATCGTCCTCCGCCAAGCGCAGCAGTCGTGTGCGGATCAGCGGCCCGGCTTCTAGGTCGAACACCGCCTGCCCTTCAAAAGGCATCAGCTCCGCGAGGGCCGCCTCGACATCCGCAGCCGCCGTCAGATCGTCTCGTTTCAGTGGCAGGCCGATGTCCGCCGGTCCAATCCTTTGGAACGGCTCGCCGTCCTCCACCCCGAAGGTGGTGCGCAGCACCTCATGACGCGCCACCAACCCGTTCAGGGCGGACTGCAGGGCCGCCTCGTCCAATTCATTGCGAAGCCGAAGCCCCACATAGATGTGATCGGCCTGACTGCCGCCCTTCCGACGTGACAGGAACCAAAGCCGCTGTTGGGGAAGCGACAGTGGCACCCGTGTCGGACGCGGCAAAGCTTCAATTGGCGGGACCGCACTCAGTGGAGCGTCTGTAGCATTGATTTGGATTGTTCTACCAAGTTTCATGTAAACCTCCTCGGTCGGAGCATGACACCAGTATGGGCGCATCGGGTCCACCGTGGCCATGCAATCGGCGTGCCACCGAGGAGGTTGTGCGAGCAAGAGGGGCAAAACGGTAGTGTTTTGCACCCGAACGGTGGATTGCTTGCGCATCATTGTGTCGAGTTCCGAACAGTAGTGTCTTCAACCGGATACGGTTCGCAGAGAAGGTCGTGGTCAAGTAGCGTAGCCATTCGGCTTTCGCCCTAGCAGAGCGGGCGGGCGAACGGGACTGTCAGGAATTTCGTGTGCGGACAGGCGGTTGAACATTGCGCCACCATGGCCTTGATGAAGCGTTCGCCGAAGATGAGGGCGAACTGAGCCTTTGCCATGGCCCACTCACGTGGCGGCATTTTCCACTCTTTCTCGGAGCGGTTCAAGATCAGATAGAGCAGCTTGGTCGCGGCCTCGTCGCTGGGGAAGTGTCCCCTGGCTCTGATGGCTCTTCTGAGTTTCGAGTTCAGCGCCTCGATGGCGTTGGTGGTGTAGATGATCCGGCGAACCGCTTCGGGGAAGGCAAAGAAGGGGATCACTTCGTTCCACGCGCGCCGCCAGCTCTGCCGATGGCGGGATAACGCTGGCCCCACTCGCTGGCTTCGAACGCCGTCAGCGCCTGCTCGGCGGCCTTGGCATCGACGGCACGATAAATGCCCTTGAGCGCGGCAACGAGCGGCTTTGCGGTCCTTCCATGATACGAAGTCCATCGAGTTCCTCAGCCAGGTGGACGATGCAGGTCTGGACGATCGCGTCGGGGACAACGCGGTGATGGCGTCAGGGAAGCCCTTGAGGCCATCAACGACGGCTAGCATGATATCCTCGGTGCCCTGGTTTCTGAGTTCGTTCATGACCCGGAGCCAGAACTTGGCGCCTTCGTTCTGCTCGACCCACAGGCCGAGCACCTCCTTGCCGCCATCGGCGCGCACGCCGAGCGCGATATGGATCGCCTTGGAGCGGACCAGCCCCCGTCGCGGATCTTCACCCGGATCGCGTCGAAGAACACCAGCGGATAGGCCCGGTCGAGCGGCCGGGTCTGCCAGGCGGCAACCTCCTCGAGCACCGCATCGGTGACCGTCGATATCAGGTCCGGCGAGACGTCGATGCCGTACAGCTCTCGCAGGTGGCCGGTGATCTCGCGCGTGCTCATGCCACGCGCGTACATCGACACGATTTTGTCATCAAAGCCAGGGAAGCGGCGCTGATATTTGGCGATCAGCTGCGGGTCGAACCTGCTTTGCCGGTCGCGCGGCAAATCGATGTCGATCTTGCCCGTGTCGGTCACCACCGTCTTGCGGCCATAGCCATTCCGGCTGTTATCCACCTCGGCGTCGTCACCCAGGTGATGATCCATTTCGGCATTAAGGGCACGTTCAGCCAGCGCCTTCTTCAAGGCGTCGAGCAAGCCGCCTTGATCCAGCGCAGCGGCCGCATCGCCACCAGCCAGAAGTTGATCGAGTAGTTCAGCCGGGATTGCAGGCTCTTTGCGTCGGGACATACTGGGACTCCTTTTCACCACTATGCCTGTCCGCACACGAAATTCCTGACAGTCCCCGGGCGAATTTCTCTGCCCTATGCCTCACCCGCAAATGTTGCAGGAAGATGCTGCCGTAGCCTCATCAATGCGGGAAATGAACATACAATTTGTTTGATTGCCTGATCGACGTTTACCGGGCCGAAGACCATCGACTGCGCCTTTTACTTGCGCCATAACTTCGTTCCGCTTCGCGGGTGTCCGTTCGCAACTCACTATTCGGACTAGCCGGCGATCAGGTCGGCATCAGTACCCAAATCGCCATCGACGGGCCTTTTACTTGTGCGCTACAACAACGATGCGCGGGCCATAAGGTGTGAACGCTCCGCCATCCTGCCCATAGGCTTCAACAGCATCGAATCCCGCGTCTCGCAACATACGAACATATTCGGGAAACCCATAAAGTCTGAAAGAAAAGCGCATTCGTCTAACGCATCCATCGCGGACGACAATCCTCTTCCAGTTTATACGATCCGTCAGTGCGTCGGTGTCCACTATGTCGATCCTTACATCGTTCTCGCGCTGCACAACGAAGCAGGCAGGCTTTTCGCGCAGCCAAGCGAAGCGATTGAGGTGATCGATCAGCAGACGTCCGCCCTTTCGAAGTGAACAAGCGGCTTCATAAAGAACTCTCTCGTTCTCAGCGTCATCGAAATAGCCAAAACTCGTGAACCACAGAAGAGCGGCGTCAAAACGATCTCGCCACGGGAGTGAGCGCATATCGCCAGGAACATACTCAACATTCACTCGGCGTTCAGCCGCATCCGCTTCGGCTTTTTTTAGCAAGGTAGGCGAGATATCAAGTCCGGTTACTCGCGCCCCTTTTTCCGCCAATCGGTTGGTAATCCGCCCATGACCACATCCCAGTTCAAGAACTTGGTTGCCTTGCCCTAGTGAAAGAAGGTTCCAAATTGCCTCTGCTTCTCGGTCACTTTCCTCTGGAGGTTTTACAGCATCGCTAAAATGGAGGTAGTCTTCACTGAAGTATCGCTCAAGTTCTCCTGAAGAAAGTGGATTATTTTCGTTGTTTTCCATATTTACTTCTCGCGTTCAATAAGTACTATCTACTGCAGTCGACATTAATGGCATAGGTCATAGATATTTAAAAGGAGATAATTGTGAATATTTTGTTTCTATTTTGAACTTTTTGTAATAGTCGCTAACTTGCCTTTCGCGGCGCCCACTTGGCTCTCCACAGCGATCATGACTCTTTGACGGTTCATTTTGGATAGGATCTGGCCAACTTCATGCCGGCTTCGTCGGTGGAGAATATCCACTTGTGACGCAGACTTCAATGTCGGCCATGTTGAGCCAACTGGCGTGCATGTGATGTAATGGAAACTCCAGCCTTGTGAAAATGCGGCGCCCTTCTGACTTTGGTAGGGTTTGGTGGAGCGCGGCGGGCGTGTGGGTCGACAGGTCGTCGAGCACCCACCCGGATGCGCTCGCCACTCGAGTTTGTTCGTGAACAACTGCACTCTGCCAAAGAAGGCCGCTATCCACCCGCCCCTGGGATCTGATAGTCCCTGCACGTCGCGATCAGTGAGAGCGTCCGCACCTTCGCCAAAATCGAGGGATCCTCGATCAATTGGATATTTTCGACCTAGCAGGTGAGCCTCAAGGTAGCCTAGGCCTTTCCAAAGCCAACCGTCAAAGAGTCATGATCGCTGTGCAGAGCCCTAGAGTCCTACGCTCCTACGCGCATTGGCAAGGACCAGATAGTGGCGCATGCAAAGCCAGGATTTGACTAAAACCGACGTCCTTTGAGCACGCCAACACTCCGAAATTTGTCGAGACGCCCCGTGCCACACCCCCGGCGTCGAAGACGTTGCAACAATGCTTTCAAATTCACAGACTCTTTGCGAGCAACGATCCCTGATAACGGTGGCGCCGCTGCTCGAGGAGACTGGCGCCGCGCTCGCCGACTACGTCCTGCGCGCTCGACCGAAGGTGGAGTCCTATTTCCGCCGGCGCCTGACCAAGCAGCGGAACGCGACTCCCGCGACCGTGGCCAGCTATCAGGACGCCTTGGGCATGCTGATCCTCTTTGCCGCCGCCCGATTGCGGAAGAAGCCGGCGGCGTTGGCGTTCGAAGAGCTTGATCGAGACCTCGTTCTCGCTTACCTCGACGAACTCGAGGAGAAGCGGAACAATTCCGTCACGACGCGCAACGCCCGACTAGCGGCCATCCGATCCTTCTTCCAGCACGTAGCAGCCGCTGACCCGGCGTCCTTCGGTGTCGCCCAACGCGTCCTGACGATTCCAATAAAACGGGCTCACATTGAGGTGACGCACCACCTCACCAAGGCCGAAGTGGACGCCCTCATCGCGGCGCCCGATCCAAAGACGTCCCGTGGTCGGCGCGACCGAGCCTTTCTGCTCTTCCTGGCACGGACCGGCGCCCGGGTCTCCGAAGCCACCGGCGTCAACGCAAACGACCTTCAGTTGAAGCGGCCGCACCCACAAGTGCTGCTGCGCGGCAAAGGGCGCAGAGACCGCGTCGTCCCCATTGCTAAGGACCTGGGTCGGGCGCTGACATCCTTGTTGAGCGAGCGCGGGATCGGCCATCACGAGCCGCGACCGATATTTATCGGCGCCCGCAACGAGCGCCTGACTCGTTTCGGAGCGACCCATCTCGTGCGGCGTGCGGCCACCGAGGCCGTGCCTACCAGGCCGGCCTTGGCCGACAAGCCCATATCGCCGCACATCTTCCGGCACTCCCTCGCCATGAAGCTTCTCCAGTCCGGCGTGGACCTTTTGACGATCCAAGCCTGGCTCGGGCACGCCAGGTCGCCACGACCCACCGCTATGCCGCAGCGGATGTCGAGATGATGCGCAATGGACTCGAGAAGGGAGCGTCACCGGCGATCACGGCGTGCGTTTCCGACCAAATGACTCCGTTCTGCAACTGCTGAACTCCATCTGAATATTATGTGGCGGAAGCAATCTGGGTTTGGTCGGCTCGAAAGGGGTCAGAGCGGCTCCGCCACATAAACTCGCCCGATGCATAAGAACGGATCGGTCCCCATCGTCTCTCGCACCAGCGCCGCCAATCCCTCCGCGCCCTTGCGGAAGTCGACGGGCTTCGTCGCCACCATGACCTTGACCGCACCCGTCGGCCCGATCACGACGTCGCCTTCAGCGCGCGGATCACTGCGGCCACCGTCTTGGTATCGGCGCCCCGCCGACGCGCATCGCGATGCCGTCGATCTCAAGCTCGATCAGGCCGGCATCTCGAGTGGCTTGCCGTTTCCGCTGCTTCGGTGAACGGCTCGCTACAGGTTCCGCCGCCGCCACAACCGCCGGCACAAAGGCAGGAGACTCTTGCTGCGCCGAAGCAGCATGTTTGCGCGCTTCGCGGCGCCAGGCGAAGACTTGCTGCGGCCTAAGGCCATACCGACGGGCGACTTCGGAAATGATTGCGTTCGGCTCCAGCGTCTCCGCGACGATCCGCGCCTTGTCATCCATCGACCAGTGACGCCGGCCGCCAGCACCCATCACCTCGAAACGCCGAAGCTGCCGCTCCGGGTCAAGCGTAAGGTCAAGTCCAGACACAAGCCGATCTCCGATCCCAATACAGGATCGGCAACCTCACAGATCGCGACCACTCCCGAAAGGTGGCCCCACAACAGCGCTTACGGCTGATCCAGCTCGTTACAACTATCTTGCGGTGGAGGGTTTGAGGCAGTCCGTGTCGATACAGACAATCTCGATGCGCTGAGCCACGAAGTTTCCCGGCTACGTGCTACCTATGACATTGCTGGAATTTTGGATTTACGGGCCTCGACGAGTCGGTCTATGCGACAGTTGGCAAGCTCTGCCGACATTTCGGTCTACGGGGACCGAACCGCAAATCCTCTGAACGATGCTGCGACAAATGCGATCAACGTCAGTTCCTTACGCAGACTGGCGTTCCAATGCCTGCTTATCGTTTGGCATCGGATGCGACGGAGGTGGAAAGCGCTGCCGCGAAGATCGGCTAGCAACGGTGTCCGACTGTGCCGCACCGTCGTGCGCGCTACAGCGACGTCGGCAACCCGATGGTCGGCGCCTTGGCCCGGATAGGGACGAAGCGCGCTGCAACGGTCCCGCCGCCTTGGCGGCTGTCCAAGCGGCTTTCACCCGGCATCGCGCAAGCGTGGCTGCGTCCGATCTTGCTGATCCGGTCATGATGTGCGGGGCCGAGGCCCGACTGATGCCTACGCGGATTGAGATTTCACAGACCTTGACCCGCATTAAGGGTGGCCAGTATCCGAGATCGAAGCGTTCATGCCCTTGAGCTTCAAACCTGGCGGCAGGGGCTGACCGCTCCGCAAGCCCTGTCCGGTTCCGAGAACCCGTCAGATTTTGGCCACAGACGTCACTTTTCAAGTGGATCGGTGTTTATCGATGAGTCCTTTCACCCTCGCTTTGCAGTGCGCCTCAGCGTGCGCCCAGCGTTCGGATATCTCGGCGCATTTCAACTGCATGTCCCGAAAAAGCGTTTTTGCTACGGAAAGCTGGTCGTCGGTTGATCGTTTTCCGGGTCCTCCTCCGAACTGCAGAGCATCCCTGCATTCTTCAAGACTTGCCGGCAACACATCACCGAGTTGGCTGGCAAGCTCGCTTCGGCGCTGCGCGACGCCGCTATCCTGAGACAGGCGCTGGGCGATCTCGCCAATTTGTGTGTGGGCCTTCCTGAAAGGGATGCCTCGCGACGTCATCCGTTCGGCGGCTACGGCCGTCATTGACGACCCGTCTTCGAGATGTTCGCGCATAGACTTCACGTTGAACGACATGTATTTCACGATGAGTGATGTGAGGGTGATGGCCCTCTTCAGGGCCTCCTCTGAAAGCCTGAGAGGAAAGCAGCCGTAGTTGCTTGCTTCAATCGAGTTGCTGAAAGGTGCTTTGCAGGTAGCTGTTGCCGCGGAAACGTATGCGCCAATTACGGTGCTTGCCGACCCCTTGATGTGTTCAAGTAGGAACGGGTTCTTCTTTTGCGGCAGCATGGACGAGCCTCCGGCAAGATTTCGAGGCATGTCGATAAGAGCAAACTCACGAGTGGTCCAGACCTGCAGATCCTGGGCCACACGACTGAGCAGGATTGAAACGCCAGCGAAGACTGAAAGCCCTTGTAGGTGATGGTCACGGCTCGCGACCGCATCAAGAGAGTTGAAGGAAGGCAGTTCGAATCCCAAAAGATTCGCGGTCTTCAAGGGATCGATAGGAACGCTGGTGCCTCCGCCGGCCCCGGCGCCCATAGGGCAGTTCCTGATGTCTTCCAGCAGGCAATGGAGGCGCTGGCGCTCGCGCCCGAGAGCAAAGAAGACGCCAAGCAAGTAGTGCCCTGGGGATCCGGGGAGTGCGATCTGGTATTGACTGTACAGCGGAGCCACCAGTCTCGATGCCTCTTCCGCTCGCTGAAGCAGGGCGTCTTGTGCAATTCCGATCTGCTGGGAGATGGAACACGCGGCCTCCCGAAGGCCCAGGAGAGAGATGGTCGCGTTCAAGTCGTTGCGGGACCTAGAGAGGTGCAGCCAGCCGGCCCTTTCCGGGCCAGCTCTGGCGGCAAGTTCGGCCTCATAAGCAAGATAGAGGCCACGCGGAGCCTCGCGACCCTCCAAGGACTGAAAGCCCTCGTCCTGGAGGTCCAAGATATACTTGAGGAGATCAGCGGCAGCTGCCTGGCTGATCAAGCCCTGGTCGGCGAGCATCACCAGATGTGCCTCGTCTATAGTCGCTTGATACTGCAGAAGGCGACCGTCGCGCGAGATTTCGATAGGTGGAGCGAGCAACTTCATCGCTTCGGGATGTAGGTTCCACCAGCCCTCGCTTAACCCAGTGACTTGCGTGTTGGCCGTTTCGTCGGAAGCTGTCTCGATTTCGATTACGATGGAATTGATCATCCGTTGCGCTGCCGCGACGGCGGCATTTAGTTCATCAGCGACGCCTATGGCGTAGCCTACCCGGTCTCTGAAGTCGCCATTTGTTTGAACTTCCTCCCCCTCAGATTTCAGAAGACCTGCTTCAGGCACTGTAGGCTCTGGATTTCGAGAAAAGCCCAGGCGTTTGAGCTTGCCGGATCTATGAACGAGTTGGAAACGAATGGCTCCCGCCCTTGCTCTCGCACGTGGAGGCGTGAACCCTTCTCCCGCGTAAAGTTCAATCACCATGTCAAGGATTGATGTGCCCAAGGCGTGCGTGAGCATGACCGGAATCATCCCTCCAGCCAGCCTGGGGTTGACCTCGATGATGACAGGCCCCGACCGCGTTATCACGAACTCCACATGAGCCGGTCCGAAATTCAGGCCCAGAGCCGACACCGCACCTGCGGCAAAAGAAGCCAATTCCTGGCGGGATGGCTCCGGTAGCGGGGCCGGAAAGTCATGCCCTACCTCGACGAAGCAGGGAGCCGGCCCTTTGTGCTTGGCAAGAATTCCAAGACAATGCAGCGTCCCATCGTACGCAATTATCTCTGCAGAGTATTCCTTACCCTCGACATATTGCTGGATGAGGATGTCGGGACTGGGCAGATCTACTTGATCGAGCAGTGCGCCCCTTGCGCTCTCAAACGCCTTGATGGCGGCTGCGGCACTATCGCACAACCTCACGCCGCTACTACCACTGCCGGACACCGGTTTGACGACCACCGGCAGAGTAGCTTGGGCAAGAATCTTCTCGACATCGCTGACCGAAGTGGCCAGCCCTGTTTCAGGGATCGTGATTGATTGTCGCCGCAACTCGGCCGCTTGCTTCCATTTGTTGCGGCATGTGGCTATAGCCTCCGGATTCGCTGCTGGCAGCCCTATCGCCGTAGCGACACGTGACGCTGCTTCCACAAAATACTCCGACGACGAGTATATACCTGCCAGCCTACTTAATTTGGTAGCGACCCCGATGAGTTCATTCGGGCTGCGGGTCTCAGCTTCGATCACTTGAGCGACCGAGTCCTTAAGAAACGGATAGCGCGCAGGATTGCGCGTAACGAGATAGGGCTCAAAGCCCAGGGCTCGGGCTCGCTTCACCAACAGTTCGCCAGTGCCCGTTGTGTTGCTCTCCACAAAAAGGAAGCTACCTCGGTTCATCATGACGCGTCCTCCAGAACGTTTAGGACAGCTTCCCGGCTTCTCCGCTTCCAGAGATATCGGTTCCATGGCGGGAGAGCGGTCGAAGGGTGATTTTCGGTTGCCGGCCTGTTCAGCAGAACACCTTCATGTAGACATCCGTGCTGCTTCAGCCATTGGCGGTCGTAAACGGCTTCGACGTAGCGGTGACCTTCATCGGGGCATATTACGACTACGGTTTCTTCTGGATGCTTCCGAGCTCGCCAGCGCCCCACGATGTAACTCGCTCCGGAGGTCGGACCGGCGAAAACGGCGTGCCGCTCGTGGAGGGTTCGCGTTGCAGCAAATGCGAGCGGAGCTGAGATGAGATGCACCTCGTCATACAGTTCATGCTTCACGTTCTTGGGGACAAGACTGTTCCCCAGGCCCCGCAGTTTCCGTTCGCCATCCTGTTGGCCAAAGATGACACTGTTAAACGTGTCAACTCCAATCAGGCGCGCGCCAAGGGCTTTTTGGCGGAGGCGCTCTATCGTTCCGCAAGTAGAACCGCCTGACCCCACAGAACCGACCAAATTTACGTCGGCGTCCAACATCCCCGATATCTGATCGGCGAAGAGCTCATAGGCTGCGGGGTTGTCGGGTGTTTCATATTGCCGGGGCCAAAAACAGGAGTGGCCCAACTGTCTCATCCTGGCGTGTAATGCGTCGAGGCGGCTTCTTTGATAGCCACCCTGCTTCGCCTTTTCAGTTATTATGAAGACTTTGGCTCCCAAGGAGATCAACCTGTTTTCGAGGCCTTTGTCCATCACTGGGTCTGTGAAGATTTCGAGCTGGAATCCATGTTCCCGGCAAACTACGGCCAAACCCAGCGCGAACGTTCCGCTCGAGGTCTCGAGAACTTTCATGCCGTGCGTCAAAGTCCCTCGAGCCAGTGCTTTCTCAATGATGTACTTTGCAGGGAGAAGCTTCATGAACGCGAACTGCGCAAGATAAAGGTTTGTCTCACATCTAATGATGCTGGGAAGAGCATAGGCATCAGAATAGCCGGAGAATGGCAGGCATTTGCGATCAGCGTCCATATTGCTTACCTCAGCCAGTCATGGTCAGATATATTTTTGGCGAGTTGTCGAACGCCGATACATGGGAGAGCACGGACCGAAGCTTCCATGGAAAGTCAGCCGCCATTCGATCAAGCAGGATTCCAATCATTGTGCCGCTGTGCGCGACTATGACCCCGAGAGCGTCAGTGGCCTCGGATGCTTTCAGCATCGAGGTCAGATGCTCCTTTGGAACCCGCTCCTGATGCAGGAGCGCGCTGGCCGTAGCTATTCTGCCTATGGTTGCGGTGTCACCCAGCGGAATTGCTATTCGCGCATGGTCGAATAATTGGTGATATTCTGCTCTGTGACTGGCGGAGATTTCACCTCGCCGTTGATCATAGTCGACGGTTTCGACCGTTCCTCCTTCGTCGATACCAACGATTGCAAGCGGCGGCATTTGCCCCAGGAACGAGAGAAGGCTACATGCTCGCTGCTGATATGCGACCACTCCTGGGTACATTACCCCGTCGGATGGCTCGATCTCCGCCATTAGCTTCTCGATCAATGATGTTCGGACTCTACGCTTGAAGCTGCAGGCGATTGACCGTGCGGTCGCAACGAGATCCGCAGACGAACTCGCCAACCCTTTGCCTTCCGGGAGCTCAGATTCCAAAAAGAGGATTCCTCCCGAGGCGCCGAGCGCAATCACGAGATTCTCAGCCAGTCGTTTTGCTTTGACTTTACGTGACGGATAAACGGTTACGGATCGTGTGCCCGCGATCGGCACGAAGTGAGCACGCGCAAAGAGCGCGATGGGCATCGTGACCAAGAAATGAGGGTCTCGGGAAACCGAGCCGACCGGTAACTGGCCTTGCAGCAACTCGCCGAATGTGCCGCAACAAAGAGCGTCGCCGTGGCCACAATTATTCCCTGGCTGCGGCCCGTCCTCGGCGATAATCTCTGCCGCATCTGCGCCGCCGAACGCCTGGTGAAACATGTATGGCCGCCAAACTCCATCGGCGGCCGCTTCTATAAGCTCTCTAGTTGTGCTGCTCGCCATTCCTCCTGCAGGCTCGATGGAACTGGTGGAATGCTGGGTCGGCATGTCACTTTCCTTAGGTGCGCTGATGTGTGATTTGCTGCCAGGGCACGAGGCTTGGACCATCAGAGCACGGATCCTGTTTCAGTCTAGTAAGTAACGGGTGCCGGCTGCCTAAACCCCGAGTTGGAGTGAACGTACCATTTGTCACGATTAGCGGGGGCAAAGATTCTGTGAAGTTACATGTAAGATCTGTTACACTGTTTTGACGGGGCTGACCTTGCCCCTATGATCTAATCCGGTTTGAAGTTCGTTCTGGCCCATCGAGAGGACCAGGACATGAAACGTAGCCGCTTCTCTGCAGAGCAGATCATCGGAATTTTGAAGGAACACGAGGCCGGGGTATCGGTTGCCGATCTGTGCCGCAAGCACGGGGTCAGCGACGCCTCGATCTACAACTGGAAGGCCCGCTTCGGCGGGATGGATGTCTCCGAGGCTCGGCGACTGAAGGCGCTGGAGGACGAAAACACGCGGCTGAAGCGGCTTCTGGCCGACGCCATGCTCGACAATGCCGCGTTGAAGGATCTTGTGGGAAAGAATGTATGGTCCGCCCCGTCCGTGCAAGGGTTCGCGACATCGCCGATGACGATTCCAGTTGCGTAAATGTATCCGGCCTCTCGCGAGTGAGCTGCTGTTGCAGCCAGGCCATGATGAGATCCGCGCACGCCGTTCCCAATAAATGGTTCGGGCACGAAGCCCGCTTTTTTGCACAGGGCTTACGGCATGCTGATCCACTGTTTCGTCATCACTATTCCCGAGCCTTGCAATCGAGCCGGAGCGTCAGGCGAAAGCAGGGTCCCTGCGTTCGTAGAGCGCTCCCGGCTTGGTCAGGACAACCCAGACAATGCGCGCCATCTTGGCGGCAAGTGCGACAACAGCTTTGTTCGGGTGCATACGGCTCTGCAACCCGTCAAGCCAGCTTCCCAGGCGATCCCGGGTTCGATCCAGGTGACGGAAGCATGATCGCGCGCCATGAACGAGCAGCTTGCGAACGTAGCGGTTCCCGCGCTTGCTGATACCGAGTAGCTTCTGCTTGCCTCCGGTCGAGTATTCTCGAGGGACCAGCCCCAGCCATGCGGCCAGGTCGCGAGCCTTCTGGAACTGGCATCCGGTGCCGACGGCCGCCAGTAGCGCGGTGGCTCCCAATGCTCCGATTCCGGGGATCGTCATGAGCCGGCGGGCAACATCTTCTCGGTCTGCGATCGCTGCGATCTCCCTCGTCACGTCGTTGATGCGCTGCTCCAACTGGCGCAGATCTGCGAACAGGTCCACGAGCAGTTTGCGCATTGCCGGCGTGAGGTCATTCGAAAGGTCATCGAGAACCAGTGGCAAGTCGAGCTTGAACAGTCCGGCGCCCTGTCTCAATGCGATGCCGTATTCCAGGCAGAATGCTCGCATCTGGTTGATCAGACGGGTTCGCGTGCCGATCATCTGGTCGCGCACCCGATGCAAAGCTTGGAGGTCGGATTGCTCCTCGCTCTTGATCGCGGCAAATCGCATCGTCGGCCGCGTGGCTGCTTCGGCGATAGCTTCGGCATCGATGATGTCGCTCTTGTTCGACTTGACGTATGGCTTCACGAACTGCGCTGGGATCAGGCGAACCCTGTGCCCCAGTGCCTGAAGTCTCCTGGCGATCCATTGCGATCCAGCGCACGATTCCATCCCGACGATTGCCGGCGCTGCCCGCTCAAAGAACTTCATCAACGTATCGCGTCGGAAGCGAACTCGCTGGACGGGCTCGCCGTCGCTGTCCAAGCCGACGACGTGGAAGATGTTCTTGCCGATATCGACACCATAGACGGCCGCAGGGCGCGGCGCATTGCGTGGGGACATTGCAACCTCCTTTGTTGTGACTGCCCAGATGATGCTGCGGGAGGACGGGGCGGACCATCCCATTAATGGTGACGCCCGCGGCCAAGCGGAAAGCTGTCGCCCGCCTGAAGGAAGGCTTCGGGATGAGCGAACGGCGGGCGTGTAAAGCCATCGGCTGTTGCCGCATGACGGTTCGCTACGAGACCAGCAGGCCGGACGACCGCGAGGTTCGCGAGCGGATGAAGGCGATCGCGCAGGAGCGTCGCCGGTTCGGCTACCGGCGTCTTCTCGTGATGCTGAGGCGGGAGGGCCTGGTCGTGAACCACAAGAAGCTGTTTCGGCTCTATCGGGAGGAGAAGCTCGCCGTTCGCCGCCGTGGCGGCCGCAAGCGGGCGATCGGGACCAGGGCGCCAATGCTGGTGCCGCTGAGGCCCGACGAGCGCTGGTCGCTTGACTTCGTATCGGACCAGCTGACCGACGGGCGCCGCTTCCGCATCCTGGCCGTCGTCGACGACTGCACGAGAGAGTGCCTGGAACTCATCGTTGATACGTCTCTCTCGGGCATGCGGGTTGCCCGCGAATTGGACCGGCTCATCACCGAGCGCGGACGGCCGAGGATGATCGTCAGCGACAATGGCAGCGAGTTCACCTCGAACGCCATCCTCTCCTGGGCGGATCAGAACCGCGTCGAATGGCATTACATTGCGCCCGGCAAGCCGATGCAGAATGGCTTCATCGAGAGCTTCAACGGCCGACTGCGCGATGAACTGCTCAACGAGACGCTGTTTCCTCGCTGGCTCAGGCGCGCGTAGCCATCGCCCTGTGGCGCGCCGACTAGAGGACTGCGCGGCCGCACTCCCAAATCACCTGGCAGACACCGGCCGAGTTCGCCAGCACCTTCAATCCGCGACGGTCGCTCGCGCTGCGCTATGCCAAAGGCTCCGCGCCAGCGCCCGTCGCTTCACCCGCCCAGCACGGCACAACCCACGCCGGAAACGAACTCAAAACTGGATAGAAACTGGGGGCAACGTCAGGGCGCATGACGACGGTGGATGCGACGTTCGTCGTTCGTTAATAAGCGGATCAGGCTGGACAGGTTTTGTCAGGCAATTGAGCGCCGCGATGAGAAGCAACAAAAGCTGCCTGAACCAGGTGAGCAGCAGCGAGAGGTTGTAGCCGGCGGCGGCTAACATGGCGTTGACTGCGTCACCCTGCTCGCGAGCGAGGTAGTTGCGTCCCATTCGGTGCTCGGCCTTGATGTGGCCAATGACGGGCTCGATCGCCGAGCGGCGGCGCATCTGGCGCTTGATGGCCGGTGTGACGCGGCGCTTCTGGCCGGCGGTGAAGATCCTGAACTTGTGGCTGTAGGCTGCATTGTGGCCACGATAGGCCTGCATCGGCAGGATGCGGCCGATCTCGTTTCCGATGGTCTTCTCGATGGGATGACGCTTGCGAGGGTGTGGCCGTCAAAAGGATTGCTCGGCAGCGCTTTCGCGTGCAGGGCGAACTGGCCGCCTTTAGAGCGCTGCAGCGACGTAAGCAGCGAGACCTTGACGCCGAACTCGTAAGGGGCACGCGCCTTGCCCTTGCCGATGCACTCGACCTCGTGAGCGTGCAGGCTGTAGATCTTGCGGCCGCGCTGGCGCTGCCTCTGCTCCAGAACCGCCGAGGCCTGATAGAGCGGCCATTTGGAGATCTCCTCGAGCTGCTCTTCGCTGGCAACCTGGGAGATGTCGCGAACAGTCCGGCCGAGGTAGGTCTCAGCTTGCGCAGCGCCTTGTTGGCCCGCTTCAACTGCTTGGCGTGCGCATAATGCTGGTGCTTGATCGGCGCCAGCTTGCCGACCCGCACATAGCTCTGGCGCAAATCCGGACCCACCTGTCTGCCCATGCGCTCCAGCCGTTCGCGCGCCCAGCGAATGAGCTTGGCGTCGGTCGGGAACATCACGTTCTTCGGCTGCACGGTCGTGTCGACGATCAACCGGCGCGTGTCAGCCGGCTTCATCGCCCCGCTCTTGACCGCAACCGCGAGGCTCTCCCGACGATCCGCTCCTCGCTCACGCGTTGGCCAGCGTGTCATCGACGAGCGGTCGAAGGGCCGTGCGTGGCGGAAGAACTCCTCGCCGCGCAGGTGCTGGAAGTAGGGGTTCTCTACCCAGCTGGCGCAGAGCTCCTCGTCCGACAGACCGAAGCTGTGCTTCAGGATCGCGAGCCCCGCCATCAGCCGGGTCGGCAGCGGCGGCATGCCCCGCGCCGAAACGCTCCTCCAGCACAGGCCAGTCGATCGCCTGCGCCAGCCGCACAGTGTCTGGTCCCAGAGTGTGGGGGAATCAGTCAAGCTGACCCTTCATTCAAGGATCAGCTATGGGACAGATACTCCACGGCAGCGCCACGACCACGCACGCCATCCGAGCAGCGATACGGCGATCGAAAGCTCCGCTCAAAGAACTCGCCACGCAGCACGGTCTAAATCGGAAAACTGTCGCCAGGTGGCGCAAGCGGACCTTCGTCCATGATGCGCCAATGGGCCCGAAGACCGTATGCTCTACCGTTCTGACTGCCGAGGAGGAAGCGGCGATAGTCGCCTTCCGCAAGCATACGCTGCTGCCTCTGGATGAGTGTCTATGCGCTGCAGGCGACGGTCCCGCACCTGACGCGGTCGTCCTTGCATCGTTGCTTTCAGCGCCACGGTATCAGCCGCCTGCCCGAGGTCGCTGGCGCAAGCCAGCCAAACAGCCCTTCAAGAGCTACCCGATCGGCTACTTCCACATCGACATTGCCGAGGTCCGGACCGAGCAGGGCAAGCTGCACATGTTCGTCGCCATCGACCGCACCTCGAAGTTCGCCTTCGTCGAGTTGCACGAGAAGGCCCCCACCGCCGTATCGAGAGACTTTCTGCTGCGGTTGATCGCGGCCATGCCCGACAAGATCCACACCGTGCTCACCGACAACGGCATCCAGTTCCCGACGCCCGGCGCCGGCGGTTCGGCCGTGTCATTGATCAAGGAGGCCATCGCAAACGGCGAGCGCTTCTGGGCCCATGCGTTCGAATACGCTTGCGCCACAAACGACATCGTGCACCGGACGACCAAGGCAAGGCATCCATGGACCACTGATGTGATCGACAAGAGCCTTTTTGATAAATCTGCGCTATTCTCTTTTCGCGCACGGACGACCGCGTGGCGAAGAGCAGGGTCCGAGGTGAGAGCCCTGCCGCGCAGCCTCTATCGTCGCACCTCGTTTGCGGCATCCGTGCGCGCCTTTCTCGGGCCTCGCGGGTTCCAACCGGCGACGAAGCGTGCATAGGCGCCCTCGGCCTGCTCCACCCAGCGGCGCTCTTCTTCCCGGTGGCTCTTGATGTTCGGCCGCGCACAGCCTTGCTCCCGGCCTTGAGTTCCATATCGCGGAGCTTCTTGGCATGCAGGGAGGGTCGAGCCCACGCGTAACTCGCGCCCTTCATCAACAGATGCCAGATCACGACAGAGAGTTTGCGTGCGGTTGCCACGGCCGCGACATGCTGTCCGCGCCGGGCTCGCACGCGCAGGAAGAAGGCTCGCAACGGTCCGGGGGCACGAGCGGCCGCCCAGGCCGCCTCGACGAGCATGCCGCGCGCATGACCACGGCCCTGCTTGGTGATCCGCCATGGTAGGCCGGACCTGGCCCGGACTGTCGGACGCTTGGGTTCAACCCGAGATAGCTCACGAGCTTCCGCGGATCGTCGAAGCGCGACACGTCGCCGATCGCCGCCTTCATCGCCAGCGCGACGGTCATGTCGACGCCGGAATGGCCATCAGCCGCTTCACGCCTTCATCCGCGTGAGCCGAGCGGGCAAGATCGCGTTCGATGACCTGGAGGTCTTCGCCCAATCGGTCGAACTCGCGCAGATGCCGATCGATCGCGAGGCGCTCGTCCTGCGGTACGACCTGCTCGCTCAACCATGACCGGCCCTTATTTCCGCACAGGTCGGCATGCGGGCAGGACGGGATCAGGTGGCTATGAAGGATCGACTGGATGATGTTCTTCAATCGAGATCTCTGCCGGATAATTTGATTGCGCCGTGTCACCTGTCGACGCATAGGTTGGGTCGGCTCATCCGGAATCCAGACTTCCGGCAGGAAGCCGCTGGCATAGAGCTGTGCCAGAACGCTGGCATCGATCGTGTCCGTCTTGATCTTGGCATAGGCGATGATGCGCACCTGCTTCGGGTTTGCGATCACCACTTTCTTCACATGCGGCGCGACAACCGCGGCGGCCGAGGACGCGTTGCCTTCGCCTCGATCACCACGACATCATCCAACGACAGCTTTGCGGCGAAGGCATCCAGCAGATCGCGCCGCATGTCGACACGACCCAGCCGTCTGAGCCTGCCGTCCCCCAAGCTACCGCCTCGGCGAAGGCGCGATGGATATCCAGTCCGATGATGCGCATGCCCGTTCCTCCTTCTTGGCTCGGTCAAAGACGGGAGCTGGCGGGCAACACGACATCTACTGATCCGCGCTCGCAGCGCATCGGGGAAAGTCGCGAGGGGCGGCCATGTAACGAGCTCGGGCTCTCAGCCCACGGTCTATTGACGGCCTGCCTGCACCTTCGTGCTCCCGGTGCCCCACGTCCCGGATGGGCTCACCATAGGGCCGTCCAAAAGAAGAACAGCAGGACGAAAGGGCACCACAGATCACATACCGGATAACGGCCAAGTCGAACGGATGAACCGGACGCTGAAGGAGGCAACCGTCCGGCGATATCACTAAAAGACCCACCGGCAACTTGAAAATCACCTTGCCGCCTTCCTCGATGGATACAACTTCGCCAGGCGGCTCAAGACCCTTCATGGCCTTACACCTTACGAAGCTATCTGCACGGCATGGGCCAAACAGCCAGATCGCTTCCGCATCGATCCGGTCCACTTGACCTCGGGACTGAACACCTAGTCGCTGTGCAAAGGCACGCCAACATGGAGACGCACTTCGGACAATTTTTGGTTGAGCCGGAAGGCGCATATTGATCATGTGCGGATCCTGAATACCGCGTGTGAAACGTTCAAAATTGTTAAAAATTACTAAGTAAATATTAAATTTTGAGGTATGGCCAGCATTGGACGGCGGGCGACCTAGACAAAAGGATGCCAAAAGCGCTATGCAGGAACAATCGGAAGTCTTTGTCGAACCATCTGTTCTCGCGATCCGGAGAATCCGTCGGATAACAAGTTCCATGCAGAAGATGTTATTGTGGATGATATGTCACTCGTCGATCCGAATGATTTTTGCAAATCGCTTACCGTTGTTGTGACAGTAGAGCTTGACCGTGAACGTCTGGAGCTTGTCAACCACTTCAAGCGCGAGATGTGCGCTGCCAAGGAGGTCACCCAATGCTATATGGTTACCGGCGAAGTCGATTTCGTCCTCATCGTGACTGTCGAGGACGTCGAGGCATTTTACGTCTTCGTCCAGAAGACGCTCTATAACGACCCTAACGTGCGAAAATTTAAGAGCATGATCAATTTTGATCTTGTCAAGTTCGAGCCAAGGATCACAGTATAGCTTTTGGCGGATTTCGCTGAAGTCATCGGTCTAGCCGCTTTTGAAGTGCCCGTTGCGTCTCTAACTTCTACCTGAACCTGTGCGGCTTGAACTGCATCGGCGGGTGTTCATCGACGAGATCGGAAGCACTACGGAGATGACGCGCCTACGCGGTCGCTGACCGAAGGGCCAACGGCTGGTAGACCTTATCGCCGGATACGCTGCCATGGCCTATCGCCCCTTTCGTCGTCGACACGCCAAAGAACCGGCGCATCTTCGAGACCTACGACAAAACACGGCGAGGTCGTCACCCTCCCTCGACAATCTCGCTGCCCAGTCCGGTCGCCGAGGCAGCGATCAGAGCCAAGAATGCATCGTTGCGCCGCCCGAAAACGGGGTTGGAGTAGTCAATTGGCCGCCTTTCGCTGCCGCCTTGGATGCTGAATCCCCTTTCCTTCATGTGGCCGAACGGCGTTTCGACGGTGTAAGAGCCGGCAGCACGCGCCACGTCCCGGATGTGCTGACCCGCTCGATCAGAGCGGGCGAGAACGTGGCTCGACGGCCGCGAATTTCTTGTGAAACAATAACATTTGCAAGGGAAGGCGGGGCTGTTGCCGCCTTCTCGCTTCTGCGCAAATGCCGACGGCGGCTGCGCCTCCAGAACAAACCCGGAAGATAAAGTCAGGCTGCAGCCTTCTTCCGCGTCTTGGCAGAAGCTGGCGTTACCGACTCCTTCGGTTTGCGGCCAAGACCCATGGTCTTGGCCCAGGCCGAGCGCGCCCAGGCGTAATTCGGCGCGACCATGGGATAATCCACCGGCAGACCCCACTTGGCGCGATATTGATCCGGCGTCAGCCCATAGTGGCTCGATAGATGACGCTTGAGCGATTTGAATTTCTTCCAGTCATCCAGGCAGATGATATAGTTCGGGTTCACCGACTTCCTGATCGGTGCAGCAGGCTTGAGAGCCTCCGGCTCTGCTGCCGAAACGCCTCCGGCCGTCCAGTGCTGCGTGTACCTGGTCAATCAGGGCAGGGAGTTCACCCGCCGGGTGGAGTGCGCCCCTTGGGGCGGACATCTATCAGGCGGCGTTTTGACCGGTCTGCCGGATGTGTTGATCCTCAAATTGCTGCGGGCTGAGGAATCCCAGCGCCGAATGTAGCCTTCGCTTGTTGTAGACCTCCTCAATGAAGCGAGGAAGGTGCTCGGTGACTTCCTCGAACGTTTCGAACGCCATCGGGTAAACGGCCTCCACCTTGAGCGTCTTCAATGAAGCTCTCGGCCTTGGCGTTGTCACAGGGATTGCCCTTGCGTCCCATCGAACCGATCAGCCCTGCATTGCCAGGAGGTCTCGATAGGCTTCCGCCGCATATTGCGATCCGCGATCGGAATGATGAATGCAGCCAGGCGGCGGCTGTCTTCCGGCAATTGCCGCTTGCAGGGCAGCGATTGTCAAACGCGCGTCGATGGACCGGCCAATGGCGTCGCCGACGACGAGACGCGACCAGCATCAAGAATGATGGCGACATAGACGAAGCGCGTCGGCAGCCAGTGGAGTAAGAAGCGCTGCTGCGCTTCTCCTCCCCGAACCGTACGTGCACCTTTCAGCGCATACGGCTCTCTATTCAATCTTGGCCCATGGCCATGGCAACATCATGATAGTTTGAGGTGACGGTGCTGCGAGATTCGCTCCGGAAGATGTATGGATTGATCTCCGGGTTCCGCCATCGGAACTGCGCCTTGGGACTAGACACCATTCGGCGCAGCGCTTTGCCAACACGGTTTCCGCGTTCACTTCGTCCGTAGACGAGCCAGGTTTTTGCCTTGCCCGCATCGGGCGCTCGATACCAGCTCCGCATCAAGGGCTTGATGCGTGACCGATATTTTCGCGCCAGCCAGTGCGCCAGTTTCCAGAACACGACGTGGTCGATGCGCCGGAAGGTGCGTGCTGTGAAGTCGGTGAACTTGTAGAAGGCCGCCCATCCCGCCAGCTGGCGGTTCAGGCGGTCCACCATGTCGACCTTGCCAACATCATGATTGCCGGAAAGGGTCTCGGTCAGTTTGCGAACAAACGCCTTGGCCTTTTCCTTGGGTATCGTCGTGACGACGGACATGTGCCCGTTCGACCCTCGCTTGCGAATGATCCGATGCCCCAGAAAGACGAACCCGTCATCGACGTGGGTGATATGGGTCTTTTCCATATTCAACGTCAGCTTCAGGCGGTCTTCCAGAAAGACCCGGCACTCCTCGCGGATTTCCTCGGCATGGACCTTCGTCCCTTTGACGATGACGACGAAGTCATCGGCATAGCGACAATAGGCAATCGCAGGTTTCCATTGCCGGTTCTCTCGAACCGTGATGGGGCGTCCCTGCTGAATGCCGAAGTTCCATGCCCAGCGATCCTTGCGGGCTTTCCGGTTCAGGTATTTCGCCTCCAGCCAAGCATCAAACTCGTGGAGCATGATGTTGGACAGGAGCGGCGACAGCACGCCGCCTTGCGGAACACCCTCGCTGGACGCCATAAACAGACCACGATCGAGGTGGCCCGCCTTCAGGATTTGCCAGAGTAGATCAACAAACCGTCCGTCCTGCACCCGTCGTCGCACGCATCGCAGAAGCAACCGGTGATGAACGGTGTCGAAGTAGCTTGCCAGATCACCTTCGATGATCCAGCGGCCCCTCGCCGTATCCGTGCCATCCTGAAGCTGCAACTTCACGGTACGAACGGCATGGTGCACGCTGCGTTCCGGCCGGAAGCCATAGGACAGGCGATGGAAGTCGCTTTCCCAGATCGGCTCCATGGCCATCAGCATGGCGCGCTGGACAATGCGGTCTGTCAGGGTCGGTATACCCAGCGGTCGTAGCTTGCCATTGGCTTTCGGGATATAGATCCGCTTGACCGGCTTCGGGCGATAGGTGCCCTTCAGCAGGTTCGCCCGCAGGTCGGCCAGATGGCGATCCAGTCCGGCCTGCATGCGTCGCTTATCCATTCCGTCAATGCCCGGCGTCCGGGCGCCACTTGACGCCAGAACGATCCGGGCGGCCTCGGCAAGCCATTCCCGATCGGCAATGAGCCGAAGAAGACGATCGAACCGCCGGTTCGGATCGCTTTCAGCCCATGTTGCGAGCTTGTGCTGCATTTCGCTGATTATCAAAGGTCTTCACCTCGTTTGGTCAGGTAATTTGCACTCCAAGCAGATTTGAACTGTTCCCCTTCGCCATGTGGCAGGCTTTCCCTGCCTCGGACTACTACGGGAACTCCGCCAGCATGATGGACATCAGGGTCAACTCCCTTGCGACGCAGAACATCGTGGGCATTCCATCATGCCTTCCCTCGTTCATATGCTGGACATTCCACGCACTGGGGAGGTTGCCGGTCGCAGTCGTTGTCCTTGCGTCCCGCAAGTCGATGCCGCTGCCATGGTCTGGCTGTGTTCTCCCATGGCTCCCTGCAGGCGACCTACATGTACGCCCACATTCGGATGCCGCCGACATACGTCTCCGGCGACCTCATCAGCATTTCGCCTGTTAAGCCGTGTAGGCGAAGGCGACATTTCAGCCCTCGGATGCGGATTAACCGGTTCGTGTTCCTCAACCTTCCAGTGCTACAGCCTCGGGAACCATCTCGGCGTAACGGCTTCGCCTCAATCCCCTTTACCTGCGGGCTACGTCACCCTGCCAGTTGACAGCAGGTCACCGCCGCTTGGGCTCAAGTCCCCTCACAGCAGGGGACAGGGCATTCTTCAATTCCTCCTTTCTCAAAGCATTCCAGTCATATGCACCCCGGACCATCCGGGACGAGGCGCACCATAGGTGATGTCGCCCACCCAGAGATGGTTTGGACCGTTCGCGAGAACATCTCGGGCCAGATTCGGATGGATCGGCCGCGTGACTCTATGAAGCGGCGCCGCATCTTCGGCCGCCGACCGTGCTCGTGCATCTGGCACCGGATCTTCTTATGATTGACGACAACGCCCTGTTGCCGCAACGCGGCGCCGAGACGACGGTAGCCGTAGCTTTCGAATTCGTCGCAGACTTCAAACATGGCTTCGAATTGTTGCGAATTCGGCGCGCTCCGCAAGACCGCTGGCGATGAAAAACATTGCAACAATAGCTTCAAGTAAATTTACCGACACCTTACGACCGCAGATCGCCGACTATGATAGCTTCACTGCAAAGCCCGACGTCCCGCTCAGCTGAAAAAGCTGATGCCGATTCATCGCGGGCCACGGCCACAGCACGCAACGGAAGGGCAACAGCAAATGGCAAAAAGAGCACTTATCCTGCTTGAAGGGCACAAGAGTATTGGCCTGCTATACGTGAAGGCGGCCCAGCGGCTTGGGCTTCATCCAATTACACTGTCAGCTGATCCAGCTCAGTACGACTACATTGCGGCGGAAGGGCTTGAGGCAGTCCGTGTCGACACGGACGATCTCGAAGCATTGATCCGCGAGTGTTCGCGGCTAGGTGCGGCCTCCGAGATTGCTGGCATTACTGGCTTCACGGGGCTCGACGAGTTGGTTTATGCGGCGGTTGGCAAGCTCTGCCGGCATTTTGAGCTACCGGGACCGAACCCCGCATCCATCGAACGATGCAGCGACAAATTCGTTCAACGTCAAGTCCTCGCGGAGGCCAGTGTTCCAATGCCCGCTTATCGCTTGGCAGCCGATGCGCGGGAAGTAAAAAGCGCTGCTGCGGAGATCGGCATACCGGTGGTCCTTAAGCCGGCCGCCGGCAGCGGTAGCAACGGTGTCCGATTGTGCCGCACTGTCGATGAATTGGCCGAACATACGACCTATTTATTAAGCGGGAAGCCCATTTGGCACTCTTCGCCGAGAATGGTGGTTGAAGAATTCGCACAAGGCCCCCATTATAGCGCTCATATCATGGGAAGTGAGATCGTTGGGATTACCGCTACCGAATTCGGCCCCCCACCGCATTTTGTCGTGCGTGAGAGCATCTTTCCAGCCCCGCTGACTGATGATGAGCATAAACGTATTGCAGATGTTTCGCTGAGCTGTTTGCAAGCTCTCGGCCTTGGCTGGGGGCCAGCGAACATTGAATTCCGGTGGACGAAGCGTGGCCCCGTGGTTATCGAGGTCAATCCGCGTCTTCCGGGTGGGATCATTCCTCGAGTCACTCAGGCGGCCTACGGCGTTGATATCGTCACCGAGCACATCAAACTCGTCATCGGCGAGGAATGGGATTTGCGCAGAAGGCATTTGCAGACTGCGGCAGCGCGATTCCTACTTCCCGATCACGACGGCATCCTCGAATGGATCGACGGCGACACTCGGGCGGCCGCCATACTCGGTGTGGCCGAGGTCAAATTCTATGTTGAACACAATACGCCGATCGTCAGGAAAGGCGACTACCGAGACACGATCGGCCATGTCATCGCCGCTTCAGCCAGCCCAGCTCAGACCGAGACGATCCTTCAGCGTGCCGTCGACATAATCAAATGGTCGATCACGCCATTTCCGACGTTTAGCGAAAAAAAGGACCTATGAGCGGCCCCTTATGTTCGGCTACCAACGCAAATCGTTCCAGACAAAGTGATCGTTGCTGAACGGTGGTCCAAAGCAGGAGAAGGGCACAGGTCGAGGAGGATCCCCAATATCGTTCACTTTTGGACGGTCCAATATCCCACTTTGCCTCATCTCGCAGGCTGAGATCACGAGCCGGCCGTCTTCCAGCGGAGGCATCGGTTTCTTCTTCGACCGCGTCGAGCTTCATTACCTCTAGGCCTGTCGCGTTCGGGGGTGCCCGAAAATCGTCGCCAGCTGCGCGTTGCGCCGGAAAGACGACGCATTCTTAGGAGTTGCCCAGTTAGCTCAACATGGTCGACATCGAGGCGGCGTGCTGCGCAGCCAAAAGCAAAGCCATTCTCGCTTAATCGCCGAGGTCGCTGGCTTGGAATGCGGCAGAATGCCAGCTGAGCTCGCATGAAGTCAATGTTCTGAGCCGCTAGCGCATCCGTTGGCCGGAGCCAATCCTAAAGCGAATGAAGGAAGCGGCGATAAAATGTCCGATGCGGTCTCGGATACCGTCTTTCCTGACGATCGACGTCTGGAGTTCAACATAGAATTTGATTTCGGCGATGCCTGGTATAGTAGCCGCGCGACTGTCGATATGGATCCAGTCGAGGATGCCGTCGCGATCAGGAACAAGGAGACGCGCGGCCGCAGTGTGCGAATGTTTGCTGCGGAGATCCCATTCCTCGCCGATAACAAGTTTGATGTGCTCGCTGACGGGAACGACACCGCAAGCCAGCCGACCATTTGACGAGCTATGCCACCCGGAAGACGCGGATTGACTTCAATGACGACGGGGCCACGCTTCGTCCACTTGATTTCAATGTTCGCTGGCCCCCAGCCGAGGCCGAGTGCTTGCAAACAGCTCAGCGAAACATCTGCGATATGTTTAGCTCGTGATCAGTCAGCGTTGTTGGAAAGATGTTCTCACGAAAGACGAAATAGGGTGGCGGGGCCGAACTCATCGGTAATTTGCTGTGCCCTTCCGCTTCGTGCTTTGCCGTGGTCCGCGCGATTAATCAGCATAAGCTTTTTTCAGCCGAGCGTGACGGCTTTGCAGTGAAGCTATCATAGTCGGCGATCTACGGTAAGCGCTGTTCTCAGGCCACGGCTTTGAGCTCGAGCTTGTTGATGTAGGCCCAGGGCAGGAGATCGTCGATCTGGCTGTTAGGGTGGCCGTTGACGATCCTGGTGAGGACATCGTCGAGATAGCCCAGCGGCTCAACGCCGTTGAGCTTGCAGGTTTCAATCAGCGAGGCGACAACGGCCCAGTGTCCGGCGCCGCCGTCGGAGCCTGCGAAGAGCTCATTCTTGCGGTTGAGCGCGATGGGACGGATGGAGCGCTCGACCACGTTGCTGTCGATCTCGATGCGGCCGTCTTCGAGGAAGCGCGAGAGGCCCTCCCAGCGTGAGAGCGTGTAGCGGATTGCCTCTGCGAGCTTGGTCTTCTGACTGATCAGGCCGAGCTTCTCACGCAGCCATGGGTCGAGTGCAGCTACGATTGGAGTACTCTTCTCCTGGCGTGCGGCAAGGCGTTCGTCGGCCGATCGGCCGCGGATGGCATCCTCGATCTTGTAGAGTTCGGCGATCCGTCTGAGCGCCTCGCTGGCAATCGGCGCGGGACCGGCTGCTGCCAGCTCATAGAATCGCCGGCGGACATGCGCCCAGCAGAAGGCGAGCGTGACGCCGCTCTTGTCGGCCAGCACCCGATAGCCGCCATAGCCGTCGACCTGAAGGATTCCGGTGAAGCCTGCGAGATGAGCGATCGGACGTTCGGCCTTTCGGTCCGGCGCATAGACATAGGCGACGCCCGGCGGATCGCTTCCCTGCTATGGTCGGTCATCTCGGGCATAGGCCCAGAGTTGGCCCGTCTTCGTTTTGCCGCGGCCCGGATCGAGCACCGGCGCGGTCGTCTCGTCGGCGAAGAGCTTCGGCGAAGCCTTCAGCTTGCCAAGCAGCCGCTCATGCACCGGACGCAGATGCCAGGCGGCGCGGCCGACCCAGTCGGCGAGCGTGGAGCGATCGAGATTAATGCCTTGCCGGGCATAGATCTGCGCCTGACGATAGAGCGGCAAGTGATCGGCGTATTTGGAGACCAGCACCTGGGCGACCGTTGCCTCGGTCGGAAGACCTCCCTCGATCAGCCGGGCCGGCGCGGGAGCCTGAACGACCACATCCTCACAGGCGCGGCAGGCATATTTGGGCCGGCGCACGACGATCACACGCAGCTGCGCGGGAACGATATCGAGCCGCTCGCTCACATCCTCACCGATCCGATGCAGGCCATTGCGGCAGCATGGGCAGGCATGGTCCTCGATGTCGACGACCGTCTCCACGCGCGGCAGATGGGGTGGCAGCGCGCCCCGGTTCGCTCGGCGCCTCGTGGCCTTTGCTTGGCGCTCGGCGGGAGCAGATTGCTCCTTCTCTTCCTCACCGGCCGCCTCGATCTGCTCGGCCTCTTCGAGCCCCAGCAGCAATTGATCTTCGGGGAGCGTCTCAGCACGACGGCCGAAGCGGTGGCGGCTGCAATTCCTTGATGATCTGGATCAGTCGGGCGTTCTCGACGTCGCGCGCCAGGACCATCGCCTTCAGCGCGTCCGGATCGTCGGGAAGCTGGTCAGCAGTCATCGCCATGACAGGATCAGACCATATTCGCCGACAGCCCGCGACAGCGGAATCCAAGCTGATTCACTTCGTCGCGGGTCAGCCGGCCTGGGCTGGAACGCGGGTCCGGCGCGCTTCGTGGACTCGCCGCCAGTCAAGCCCTTCGAGTAGCGCCGAGAGCTGCGCGGCCGTCAGCCGCATCATGCCGTCATGCACTTTCGGCCAGCGGAACTCCCCATCCTCCAAACGCTTGGCATAGAGGCAAACCCCGGTGCCATCCCAGAAGATCAGCTTGATCCGGTCAGTCCGCTTCGCCCGGAAGACGTAGACGGCCCCGCTGAACGGATCGGCCCCCATTGTCTCTCGCACCAGCGCCGCCAATCCTTCCGCACCCTTGCGGAAGTCGACCGGCTTCGTCGCCACCATGACCTTGACCGCACCCGTCGGCCCGATCACGACGTCGCCTTCAGCGCGCGGATCACTGCGGCCACCGTTTTGGTGTCGGCGCCGCGGCCAACGCGCATGGCGACTCCGTCGATCTCAAGCTCGATCACGCCAGCGTCGCGGACCGCCTTCTGCTTCCGTGGTCGTGCTGGGCGCTGCGCCACCGGTTCCGGCAAGGACGCCGCAACCACCGCAGGAACGAACAGGGATTCTGATGCCGTCGTCTCCGCCCCGGGCTGACGCGCAGATCGGCGCCAGGCAAACAATTGCTGCGGGGAAAGCGCATATCGGCGAGCTACAGCACAAACCGTCTCGCCAGCCTCGTAGCTCTCCGCAACGATCCGCGCCTTCTCCTCTGGAGGCCATTCGCGTCGCCGGCCGGAGCCCGTGAACACCTCGAACCGGCGCACCGGCTCCAAGTCGTTCGACTTAAGCGTAAGCTCTGAAATCGTCATATGTCGAAGCCCTCAAAGGCTCCGAACATCGTCCTTCACGCCGATCCCCGAAAGGTGCCGTCGGAACATCGCTTACGATCTACGGTCGCAAAGTGTCGGTAAAAAGCTGTTGCAATGTTTGTCGTCGCCAGCGGTTTGGTACGGAGCGCCTCGACGAGTTCGGAGCGTCACAACGTTCCAGAGTACCGCGGCACCTGTGTTCCAGGCGTGCCCTGTTACAAACTTGGCGTGATCGACGTCGTTGAGGGCGGACTGGCGCTTGTGGAACTAGTCGATGGGGGGTTTCCGATTGGTGCTGGAAGCTTTGCAAAAGGCCGAGCTACGCGCCTATTCCTCGCCGCGGCGAGGTAGCGTTCGAAGACGCTGAAGAAATCTGCACTGCATTTACAGACGTATCAATGCCTACATCGATGTTTGCGTCTGCAGCCCTGCTCCAGTCGCTCTGATTTGGCTGAACTGGAAAATCGGCCGGAGGCCGATTTCGCTGAGCGCCACGCCTGGGATGTTCAACACTCTGCCACACAGATTCGAAGCAACGGTCCAAGGCCATGTCCAATCACAGCGCGCAAAGCAGAGGCTGTGAGTTTCAAGGCGTTCCGGTTTCTGCAGCCTACATTTCAGCAGTCAACGCATTTTGGCGCAAACTCTCGTCCCCAATTATTATAGTTCTCAAAATGCAAGTCTTATCCGACGACCTATCAATCCGCCCCTACGGCGGCGTGACGAACTCCATCCTTCCATCTTGCCCTTCCTCACGGGCAGAAAACCCCATTATCAGGCGTACGAACGCGGAGTGATGCTTGTCGGCGCGACCGCGCATTACACGACGCTGCCGTCGACGTAGATTTGGATACTGAGCGCGTTCAAACGTTATGACTGCAGAAATTTATAGCGACGGCGATGCGATATCAAAAGCCGCGTCCCTCGCACAGGCCGCCAAACTGCATCTCGAGCCGCGGGTATGCTAAACCGAAATAAAGCAATCGTAGTCTCAGCTTAGCTGAGAACGCCGAGATGTGAAAATCTGTATCTTCGACCAAGCCAAAAAGGAGAAGCAACTTGGCACGCTCCCCAATCCTGGGCAATCCGGGCCACACCCCGCCCTCACCCCGCCCGACTGGGTCCCACGCCCGCTGGGTGGCGTTCCGGGTCGTCCCCTCGGGGTTCCTCCCGGTCCTAAGGATCCGCCTCGGCCACCCGACCGTCCTGTAGGATGACCTGGGTAGGCTATCCCGATCTGAAGCCAGGTATGCTCCCTTACTGGGAGCCTACCTGCGTAGGACGATTGGATTTCGAACTTCGTGACCTCGCATTCTTCGCTCGAGACTCGCTGCGAATCGACGAAGATCAAGTGAAAAACGGGGTACTCTGCGTCCAGTTCGAGTGGCCGCTTGCATCCGGGGAAGCCTGCCAGCTTCGCGCAGTTTTCCCCGACAGCTATCCCTTCGTCCGCCCGCAAGTCTCCCTTCGAGGAGACCCGGAAATGTTTCCGCACAAGCGTTGCTCGCCGACTGACGGTAACGTTTGCTTGTTGGGCCATGACGCGGGACTGTGGTCCATCGAGTGGACATTGGGGAAACTTCTTGAAAAACAGCTCGCTAACGCTGTGAATGGCACGGGCATGGAGGATCCGCAGGGCGAACCGATGGATTTCTGGTGGAACATCATTGCCCTAGCATTCCCCGGCTATGTCGATGGGAGTTACATGCTGATCGACACCGCCTGGAACGTAGGAGATCAAACAGAGGGGACGCTAAGGGTGTCTTTCACCCTGCAGAAGATGGACAACAAAATCAGATTCCAGGGTGCGGTTGACGAAATCAAGGCTAAGGACGGAACCTTTCTAGCTACTCGGACATATCCTCTCCCCCACGGGCTCGAATCGAAGAAGGTCACCGGCACAATTCAATGGAGGCGCGTAAGTCGTTTCGCGCCGCCATCGCGCGAGGGCTGGCGTGATGGAAAGGTGCAGGACCAGATTACCTTCGGAAGGCGTGCGGTTACTACTGCATCGCCAGCCATTTCGATGTCTGTCACCGTCCAGTCGATGGAACTCAGCCACGGTATTGACGGCGATACTTGGCTATTTCCACTGTTTTACGGACCAGCACAGTCGTTCCAGCCTGTGAAGCAGGGGCAGAGGGGTAGCAGCCCCTCGATGATCATCGTGCCCACGCTCCGCGCAGGCGCCTCAGACATCGGTGCCCGAGTTCCGTCGGTGGGCATTTTGAAGGACAAGGTGATTGCCATCTTCGGAATGGGAGCTATTGGGGCTCCAGTTGCGATCGAGCTTGCCCGCAACAACTGTTCTCATCTCACGGTCATCAACCATGACATCGTCGAACCGATGATTTCTCTTTTCGGAACGCTGTCATGAAAGGGGGTGTCGTTGCGGCCTACCACCCTAAACTCCTGCTGTCCCACCCGCCGCGAATTCGCCTATGCAAAAGGTTTGATCGAGAAAGCTCCTGGGTCAGGAGAAATCTCCGCGGCATTGCGCTGCTTGCAAACGTCTCGACGCGTCTTTGCTCGAGCGGGCACAAGGTCAGCGCGTCGTGGTGCCGACTTCGCGGCGTTGGATCTGCTTTTATGACGTGCTGCATTCCCGACGAGTTAGGCCCGTCTACCCGGTGTCTGCCCGGCGGGATGCGCCGTAGCAGCGCTTCGCTGCCTGTGGATCGGGGGTGAGTTCAAGGTAGGGACCAGATACGTGCAAGCTGTGTTCGAGAGATTTTTGGAAAGGCTTTCAGAAAGCGTCGATGAGGCTGATCTCCGCAGCGCTATGGCCGATGTCGCCTCTGGATTCGATCTGCTCGCTTTTGCCTACCTCTCCTTGCCACCCCGTCCTAATGGCAAGCCCACGCTGATCTCAAATTATCCGGCGCCCTGGATGGAACGCTATCTTGCGAACCGATATCAGAGTGTCGACCCCGTCATTGTGCGTGCACGCGGTGGCGGATGCACATTTCAATGGGGATCCGATCTGCGCGGCGCGGAGGCTTCAGGGGCTCAAATTTTCGACGAAGCGGCGGAGTTTGGCATCCGCTGCGGCGTCACGTTTCCGATTGTTGATCGTCGAGGTAATTTCGCGGCGATGTCCTTTGCCGCTGAAAAGCCTGATCCTGCATTTTTCCGCGTGGCAGAACGCTATGAAGAAGGTCTTTCTTATATCGCGACTTGTTTTCATGTGTTCGTTCGCCGCAAACTGACCGCCAATCGAATGATCGACGGTGCCTTGCTGACGCCGCGCGAATACGAGTGCCTACAGTGGGCAGCACAAGGCAAGTCTGATTGGGAGATCGGCTGCATCCTGGGGATCACGCAGCGCACGACCGCCTTTCATCTGGGCAACGTTCGCCGCAAGCTTGGGGTGACGACCACCAGGCAGGCAATTGGGCGCCTCGCGCGTTCGGATTTTTTCGCTTCACTGTCAAGTTAGCTTCGCCTGTGCAACGGCCAGCTGCCTTGGCGCGAATGTTCGCCAATGGTCGGAATTTTCCCATAAGAAGGCCACGCACGGAAGCATCCCCTGTGGGCGCTCGAGAAAACGCGGCCCCCCGAGCGAACTTCGTTCTTCGGGCTCTCGACGTCGCTCGCCGGAACGTCACATCGCGAGATCGCTGAAGTGCTGATAGGGGAAAGGCCGCGTCCACGCCGACTGGAGGGATCCTCTCGATCACCTCCGCGACCGCATCCGCCACCGTCTCTCGCGGCGTGCGCTCACGAATGGGGCTATAGCGAGTTCCTTGCTTGAAAAAATGACAGTCCGCGCCGCGCGTCATCCAGCGAACAGTTCCTTGTAGCCGGTTGTCACTATCCAGTTCGCCCGATCGATATGGCTGCGAACAGCCCGTCGAGCGCGCACCGGTTCAAGAGCCGGGTCGATGCCGAGAATGAGATTTGCCATCTCCTCTAAGCTGGCATTGTCGGCGCAGGCGTCGATGATCCTCAGATAGATCTTGAAATGCTGCCTGTCATAGCTCGTGAGGCTCTCCGACCAGGGGACTTCGTCGCGCAGTGTTGAGCTTTGATGGCCGTCGGTTCCCGTTGATCCATTCATGTCTGCCGCGAACCTCGCATGTTGATCGCTGGATTCAAGGAAGAATATCCCAAAATGGGATAATCCGGAACCGGGATTAGTCGCTGAGCCGGTCTTTATCTGACCGGTTCACCTGCATGTCCAAATCGCTTCGATCTCCCCGCCACCAGCGGTTTCTGGCCCAGCTGATATCGCTACGCAAGGCCAAAGGCCTGACCCAGGCGCACGTAGCTGAGAAACTTGGTCGGCCGCAATCCTTCGTGGCGAAGTATGAGGGTGGAGAGCGGCGTCTCGACATCATCGAGTTTCTCGACGTAACTGCGGTGCTTGACGCTGATCCGTGTGAGATTCTATTGAACCTCCGGACGTAGCGGTGAAACGAGCGAATTCTGGATTTTCACGGTACAGTGATACGCGAAGCAGGCACGGAGCCACGCTCGGCGTCCAGGCGCTTGTCAGTGGCTGGGCGAGAGTAATGAACAAGGGCTTCGCCATGCTCGATATGGCGCAAGCCCTGTGCGCAAGGTCGAAGCAGGACTGGTAGGTGCGCGGCGCGACATGGCCCGGTCAGTGGCAAAGCGAGTCACCGCGCGCCCGTAAGGATCGTTGCGTCGCTATTCAGCCAGCATCGCGACTGGTGTGATGACGCGCTCGGATCGGTTTTTTTGACCGACGCTTACAACAAGGTGCACGATCTGTTCGGATACCCTCGCGCGACGCCGGAGAACCCAAGGAAGCTGCTCTCAAGCTGAGTATGAGCGCGCAAATGCGAGAAGCGGCCCGGTGTTCTGGCTATCAGCGGCTTTCAAAGCGGCGATATAGCGCGTCCGCAGTTCGCCGGATCGGCAAGATTGCCGCTGCGCCCCAGCTGAACGCCTCGCCGCCGAGCGTCTTGATCAGCAGGTCGGCTATCAGCCGGGACTGGCGGCCATTGCCGTTCGGAAAAGGATGGATCGAGATCAACTGATGATGAAGCCGAACGGCGATTCATCGGGCGGATAGGTTTCATGCTCTATCCAGTAGTGCACATTATCGAAGAGCGCCTCCATCGGTATCGGGTAGGTGTCGATGCCGATATTCGGTATCGTCCGGCAAAAGGTGCCGGCCCATTTCTACACTTCGCCGAACATCCTCTTGTCCAGCGCCAGCGCGAAGCCGATGTTCAGCAGGTTAGTCAGCTTGCGCGCCCGTGCGCCGCGGGCCATGCCGCGCCCTTGGTGATGTTCTCCTGCTCGGTTCATTCAGATCGCTGCTGTGCGTGATCCAGCTTTGCAGGAGTCCTTCGCGCCCCCCCGGCTCGAGCGGTGTTGCGTCTTACGGCTCCTGGAACAGGTCCGTCACGGCTCGCTCCAGAGGTCGCGGTCCTTGAGAGCATCGCGGATATAGGCCTTGATGCGCGCCTCCATGCCGGCATAGCCGGTCTCCTGCGCCTCTAACCGCATCGTATGAGCGACGCGCTGAAGATCGCGGATGGCGATTTTCCGGGCCCGCTGATAGACCGCGCTCTCGAGCGAACTGTTCAGAACGAGCGCGTAGACCAGCGTGCAGTCCATAGCCTCGGCGGCGCGTCGGAACGTGCTGAACTGGATGGACCCGCCTGCTTCGGTTTCTCGATGGCTTCGACCGTCTCCGGGCGCACGCCAAGCCGGGCGGCGAGCTGGACGCCGGTCATGCCGACCACATCGCGAATCGCGCGTATCCAGCCTTTTGGCGGCGGGCGGAAGAGGCGTCCAGCTGTCCAGTCACAACTTTGGCGATTAGAAACGATCGACTCTGCGAGATTCCTCGACGCAGCTGCCAATCCTATCCTGCTCGGCTGTCGGCGGTGGCTTAACCTGTACAACTGCACAGGCTGCCATCGCATGAAACTTGGCACCAAATGGACCGAAATTTTCCCCGAGGAGACCTGCGATGACAGAGCTTTTAGCGCCGGCGCTACGGCAACTTGCACACAACCAGCGTGCAATCCACCTCCGTGCGACTGCGCCTTCAAACAACCTCTTGGACCGAATACAAAAGCCGATCGCCCCTGTAAAATCGATCCCGTTTGCGTGCAGAGGCCGCGCTAGCTGTCGCTGTGCAAGTTCGACGGTCTGCTCGATGTTTGCGAGCGTCTTCTGCCCTCGACAGTGCCAATGGCGCACGCTTCCGCGAAACGGCGCGACCCCTGCCGAGTGGCACGATGTTTCGACTTCCTTGGGGGCGGGCAGGGCGGCACAGTCGTGCCTACAGTTCTCGTGACTGGCGCGGACGAGGCTGATTGGTGGGACGAAAGCTCATATAATTACACCACTGGTCTGACGCCGCGCGAATGGGCCTGGGAGTTTTTACGCCGCAATCCAGCCTTCCAGCGTGACCTGATCGCAGCGCGTCAGCAGGCCAATAACTGGTCTCACCAACCCTTGCTCGACGTGGCCGCGTCGGACGGCGACCTGTCACGCTGGGGCGTTCTGTTTCGCCGAGTCTTATGGCCGCAATTCCCTTGTGTTCTGGTGTCCGCTCTGGTGCCGCCATGTGCTGCCGGTCATTGCAGAACAACTGTCGGCATCGTCGGCGACATCGCCGTTCGAGCTCTCGGCGTTGCCATGTCGTGCGACGGTTCTGCTATCGCCCGACAAGGGCCAACATGTTCTTCTTCGCAATGCGGAGCATACGCTTCAGCTCGCCGTCTCTGGCGCGGATATCTTGCACCCTGTTTGCCTCCGTACCGACGCTATCTGGCCCGTGACGCTTTCGAAGCATCGCCTGAGGGCGCTCGAGTGCCTCAATGCTCTAAGTCTGGGTCAGCAACCGCCTGCCCGCTCATTTTCGCGGGAAAAACGCGGTCCCCGTTTGACCTTCGTTCTTCGTGCGCTCGACGGCTCACTTGCTGGCGCATCACATCGCGAGCTCGCCGAAGCTCTGGTTGGTCAACGGCGTGTCAACGCCGACTGGAGGGATCCTCGCGATCATCTGCGCGACCGCATTCGCCGCGCCGTCTCTCGTGGCCGCGCGCTCATGAATGGAGGCTACAGAGATTTCCTCATTTGAAAAGTGACAGTCCGCCCTGTGCGTCAGCCGGCGGACAGTTCGGAGTTAAACCGGTCACCATGAGTTCGCCCAGTCGACATGGTAGCGACCTTGCGGGTGCTCTTGTTCAGGCATCGGTCGAGGCCGAGAGGCACGTTCGGTGTTGTCCGATAGACGACAATTTCATGTACGCAACAAAAAGGAAGCAGAGCATCGGTTGTTTTTAAGCGCTTTTGCTCTGGCACGGTACATGCACGTATTTCAGCAAAAACGCGCGAACTGAGCGGTTCCCACCGCCATGAACGTCGCAACTTACGCCACCTCCCAAGGCGTACCCGGCCCGGCAGCGAGCTCAGTCTCCTGCCGGGCATACCTTTTCAGAGACGTACTCGCGTTCGGAATTTCAGATTAGGCAGGGCATGTCCGGCTAAAGAGGATTGCGTCCAATGGAATATGAGGCCGTTTCGACGGCTCTCCGATGCACCCTGGCCGGAGCGCGAAGGGGCGCTCCTGTGGGGAGCCGCCCGTCGGCTTCCGATCGAGGGGCCTGTATTCGAAGAGTGCCTGATCTGCGAAACCGCCAAAGGACGCCGCTTCCGCTTCATGCCGCCAAAGGGCGCCGCTTCCGAAGACATACCGCCCCGTGTTGATGCCAACCCATGCTATGTTCCAATGCCTCGGCCACGCGCCAGACACGCTTTAGGTTCGAGGCATAGAAATAGGCGGCGAGCCCGTAAATCCCGTCGTTTGCCATAGACAACCTCATCCGCATCGTGGAAGCGGATGATCGACGCCAACGGCCGAAAGTTTCCTCCTGCGCAACCGCCATTATGCTGGAGATTTCGGTGAGGCTGTGGGTTTAAACACGTGCCATCCTTGCCCATATGTTCGGCCCGCATCGAATTGTGCCATCTTTGGCAACGGCATCTGCGATGTGGGACTCGATCTTGGCCAAAGCATGCATGTCGATGAGCGGTCCGATGTCCACCGGAAGCGAAGCCGCCGCCAACCGATAAGTGCCGGACTTTCTCCACGACGACATAAAGACGATTCGCCGAAACGCAAGTGTGGGCGGCATTACGGAACTTCGCCTGGATCGCGCCGTCAACCGCAGCGTCGACATCGGCGTCGTCGAACAGGATGAACGGGGCATTGCCGCCGAACTCGAGGCTGACCTTCTCGAACTGATCCGAGCACTGGCGCATGAGCAGCCTTCGGACGCATAGACCAGGTTGACGACGCCTGGAGCTGGGCCGGTGATCAGGCAGCCAATCGCTGTCGTCGGCACAATTACGCCCTGGAATTTCCCAGCGTCGATGGCGGCGCGCAAGATCTCGCCCGCCCGGCGGCGGGCTGCGCGATCGTGCTCAAACCTGCTGAACAGACGGCGCTCGTGGCAGGTGCAATGTTCGCCCTCGCGCCATCGGGAAAGCCGGCTTGGTGCCAGCCTTCCGCCGGTTCGTCGGCGCGGGAAAGCGCGGCCTTGACGGCGGCGACGGCGTTTTCAGTGAGCGTGATCATGGACTATTTTCTTGCTAATGCGTTCGCAAGCCACGCTGCACAGAACGTCCCAGAGAGGAAATCCATTTGCCACAAGTGGTTATCGGATTTGGCGCTATGTCTACGCATCATGGTCGAGGCGGGCGGCTGCGCCGGTCTCAAATACCTTGATGGGTCTGGAAAGCGTCTCGCGCGAGAGGGATGCCGTCATGGAGACGGACGGGTTCAAGGTGTTCGTCGACGCAAACTCCCAGCCCCATCTCGCCGCCATGACCGTTGACTTCGTCACGGACCGGGAGTCCTGGGCTTTGTCTTCGACAATCCCAATGCGCGGGACAAATGCGCCTGCGGCAAGTCCTTCGGCTAGCCGCCATAACGACAAGGATCGGCGCCATGCGGGATGACACCGACAACGTTTACCTCTTCAGCGACAAGGTCTATTTCATCAACCCAAACAACGTCGGCGCTCTGGACACCCCCAATGGTGCAGCCGAGGTCGGCGCCGTCGCCTGCGGCAGTGGGCCGGGGATAATCTCGTCACGGTGACGGTGCCACGTGCGAGGATCTGCCGTTCAAAACAGTTGCCGGATTAGCCCCCGCCGGGGGTTGAGCGGCCAGGCGCAAAGATACGCCGGCGGCGTTGGCAATTCGACGTTCGTCGCTCCTGCTGACCACGAACGGCTCCCGGCCAGCACTACGCCTGCCAACGCGGCCTGCGGTGATCGAAGAAGGCTGCGATACCTTGGGCGGCATCGGTGGTTTCCCACGCATCGGCCAGAAGTGCGACCGTCTCGCAAATGATCGCGTCGTCGATTGCCGGCCCAAGTCGACGTGCGAGGGCCTTTGAGGCGGCGACCGCCTGCGGCGAGGCAGAGCGATAGGGCCGGATCTCGGCTTCGACCGCCGCCCCCAGGTCGGCCGGTGGCACGGCACTTGAAATCAGTCCAAGCTCGCAGGCTTCGTTGGCGTCGAATACTCTGGCTGACATGAACACCCGCCTTGCTCGGCCCTCTCCCATCCGAGCCAGAACATAGGGAGAGATCGTCGCAGGGATGAGACCGAGCCGGACCTCGGTGAAGCCAAACCTCGCGGTGTCGACGGCGACTGCGACGTCGCAGACGCTCATCAGGCCGAGACCGCCACCGAATGCCTGACCGTTGATGCGGCCGATCAGCGGCTTGGGCAATTCGTTGAGCGCGCGAAGAACCCGTGCCAGCTTATTGCCCTCTGCGATTCGCTCGTCACGCGCGGCGGAGACCTGCGTCCGCATCCAGGCGAGATCGGCGCCGGCACAGAAGCTGTCGCCCTCGCCCGTCAGCACCACCGCCCGCACCTTGTCGTCATTGGTGAGCACTTCAGCGGCGCTCGCGAGTTCGGCGATCATCTGTCCCGACATGGCGTTGTGTTTGTCTGGGCGTGCGAGCGTCAAGGTAGCGACGCCTATCTCATCCGTCGTGACGCGGATGGTCTCGAAGTTCATGGCCGCTCCTCTCTCAAGCCGCGCGCGAAGCGTGCCGCCTCATCCAGTCGCCCCATATCGAGGCCTGTTTCATAACCCCTCCCGGCGAGCATGGCGGCCACGGCGAGCGTGTCGACATTGCCTTTGGCGCCTGGCGCGAAGGGGCAACCGCCAAGGCCACCGACCGCCGCGTCGAAGGTGCGCAGGCTTCTTTCCAGACTCACCAGGATGTTGTCGAGTGCCCATCCTTTTGTGTCATGGTAATGTCCGGCAAGATTTTCGGGCGGTACCTCTTTCAGCACGGCATCGAGCATGGCCCCGATGGTTGCAGGCGTCCCGTGGCCGATTGTGTCGCCCAGGCAAATCTCATAGCAACCCATTTTAAACAGTTCGGCCGCGACCCTCGCGGCGGTTGCCGGTAGTGTCGGGCCTTCGTAAGGGCAGTCTGTGACGCAGGAGACATAGCCTCGCACCGGAATGCCGTCGGCGGCAGCCGCAGCGAGCACTGGACGGAAACGCTCGACGCTCTCGGCAATGGAGCAGTTAATATTCATGCGGCTGAAGGTTTCGGAGGCCGACGCGAAGACGGCGACCTCATCAGCCTTCGCCGCCCTCGCCGCCGCATAGCCCTTCAGGTTGGGGACCAGGACAGCGTAGACGACGCCGCGCGCACGCCGAATGCCGGCCATGACCTCCATCGCATCGGCCATCTGCGGCACCCATTTCGGCGACACGAAGGAGGTCGCCTCGATCTTTTGCAAGCCGCAGTCCGACAGCATGTCGACGAGCCGAGTCTTTTCCGCGGCCGGCACGAGGCGCTTCTCGTTCTGCAGACCGTCGCGCGGTCCCATCTCGAAGATGCGGACGAATTCCCCCATCGGGTCAGGCCTGCCGCTCGAGACACGTAAACCAGGAGCGGTGGCGCTTGCAGCTGGCGGGCCAAGTCTTCATAAAGCTAGTTGATGTAATGTCACCTGGCAAGGTATTGCCCTCCATGCTCTAAGCGAACACGCCATGCATTTGGGGCTTCATATATTCCGACTAGAAGCGCGCAATGAGGCTGATTCAGTAATCAGGAACTCCCAGTAACCCTTCCGGGCGGGGCGTTCAGAAGTTCTTTTTTGGCGTTAATCTTTGCGCATGAAAAGAATTGAGCCCTTAGTCTCGCCTCTAGCGCTGCAGATTATTGCCCGACCAGCCTCACATCTACGGGGTAGATACCGCCTTCGGTGGCGATGATTGGATTGATGTCGAGTTCGGCAAGGTTCTCCATGCTCATTATTGCGTTGGACACGGACGAGATGAAGTTGGCGAGGGATCGCTTGTCGACTTTCGGATAATTCCTGAAACCGTCGAGGAGTTTCGCGACACGCGTCTCGTTGATCATGTCCAAAGCCTCCATAGGAGAAAGCGGTGCAGCGCGAAAGCTCACGTCCTTGACCGCCTCGACCAGCACGCCCCCGGAACCGAACACGATCACCGGGCCGAAGACCGGATCGTTGGTGGCACCTACGAATAATTCTACGCCGTTATTCACCATAGGCGCGACGATGAAACCGAAGTCAGTCACCGGAGGTACCTGGGAAGCCATGGCCTCTGTGATGCCGACTGCGGCAGAGCGTGCAGATTCTCGAGTTACACCGAGATGCACGCCACCGACGTCAGATTTGTGTACCACCAAAGACGAGTCCAGCTTGACCGCACAAGGCGTGGCAAATTTGGAGATGGCCGCTTCTACCGACTGAGCATCGCTTGCAGCCGACCATTTCCCGGTATGGACCCCGAGGTCCTGCAATATCTCTCGGGCTGTCGTCTCCGCTGACAGCCCGCTGGGAACGGCAACGCGTTTGCCCTTGGATGTTACCCCCCGGTCAAGGAAGTTTTTCTTGGAAAGCCAGTTCGCCCTTTCAAACAATGCCCTGGTGCCAGCGATAGCCCAATCCAGCGACGGGAAAACCTGGATCCCGCCTTCTCTTAAGATGTCGTCGCTCTTAAGCATGCGAGTCGCATAGCAGTTATGAAATATCAGTGGAACGCTGGTGGTTTTTTTGAAAGCAACGATCCGCTCAGCGGCTAGATTTTCACCGTCTAGGAGGGTCTGGTTGAATCTAATATGGTAACCGCCGAACATTCCAATTGTTAAAACAAGCCCTATGTGTGGATCCATTGCTAGAATTTCGATGCACTTCGGGAAAACGTCTGGCAGGGCATCGATGGCGCTGTAAACGTCAATCGGATTTCCGACGGTTGCCTCCTCGCCAATCACCTTTCGCAATCTGGCCTTGGTGTCCTCCGACAGTGACGCTAAAGGCACCCCAGCACGGGATAGTGCATCCACGGCAAGTGTAGCGTGACCACCGCCATCAGTTAAAACCGCTACCCCTGTTTGCATCTTGGGAAGAGAGGCAGTCGCAAGAAGCGCAGCAATAGGTAGAAGTTCATCAGATCGATCAACTAATATAACGCCCTGTTGAGGCAACACCCTCGACGCGATCTCATCCGACCCGGCGATCGAACCTGTGTGGGAAAGCGCCGCCTTTCCACCTTCGATTGATCGCGCTCCACGGAGCATCACAATCGGACAGTGTTGACTGACTCGCCCGGCCGCCTCGACGAAGCGCCGCCCGTTCGTGAAGCCCTCGTTGTAAATAGCAATCGATCGGGTGCTTTCACGCTGTCCAAGCTCTTCAATCAGTTCGTCGTATCCGACGTCAGCCTGGTTCCCGAGTCCGAAGATGACATCGAAACCCGGGCCGTTAATCGAGCGGTTATCCTCCAGTAGCGTCAGGATCATGCCGCCACTTTGCGTGACGACGCTAATGGGCCCCGTTGGCGGCAGTTCAGGCAAGCCGATTAGATCCGCTTGCGCTGTGCAATTCAGCATCCCCGATGTGTTCGGCCCAATGATTCGAACACCGCTCGTCGCCAGGGCTTGACGCAATCTTTTTTCCGTCGCAGAGCCCTTGTCGCCCCACTCTCCAAATCCATGCGCGACGACCACCGCGCCCGCAATGCCTTTTTTGCCGCATTGAATAAGGATGTCAGGCACTTCTTCCGCTGGTCGAATAATCACTGCCAAATCGACGCCGTTAGGAAGTGAAGCGATGTCACTGCAGACGTCCAATCCGAGAATCGTCCCTCCCCTCGGATTAACCGGCAAGATGGGATGACTGTAGCCAGCCTTTTGAAGGGCGTTGATCATATGATAGCCGCGCTTATCCGGGTTCGCTGACGCGCCGATGATCGCGACGGAACGCGGCTCGACTATGCGGCTCACCGCAGATGCTTTGGTGTGGGTATTCATTTTCTATTTTCCCTCAAAACGTGGGGAGCGACGCTCCGCGAAGGCGGCGACGCCTTCTGCCCAATCTTTGGTTTCCATCATCCCCAAGACCCCATCGGTCTCTGTTTGGAAAACAGTTTCGGCGCTTGGTTGAACATTGATCGCGGCCTTAAGGCGCGCCATTGGTATTGGAGCATTTTTGACGATGCGCTCCACCAACGCGGATGTGCGCTCCTGCAGCTGATCCGCTGGTGGAGACTCTGTTGCTAAGCCTATCTCCAGGCATCTCGCGCCGGATATCCTGTCGCCCAGCATCAAAAGATTCGAAGCGTGTCTTAACCCAATCAACCGGGGAAGTCGGAGCGTCACGCCCCCCCCCACGTAAGTGCCGATGGCGAGTTCGGGAAACCCGAGCTGGGCATCTTCGGCAATGATAAGAAAATCGGCTGAGGTTGCGATTTCGGCCCCTCCGCCAACAGCGTAACCATGCACCACGGCAACGACAGGCTTACTCATCGTTTGAATCCGTTCGCACACGCGCTGGCCGAGCACGATATAGGCCTCGCGATCTTCCCGCGTTCGAACACCGGACTTATGGGCCTTCATATCGGCACCGGCGCAGAACGCCCGGCCGTTTCCGGAAATAACCACGCATCGGACACTGGGATCCTCGGCGGCCCGATTCAGTGCGTCTAGCGTTTGTTGATACAGGGCTTCGTTGACAGCATTTAACCGTTCAGGTCGATTGAAAATGATGTGAAGAGCTTGGTTTTCTTGCTTTGTAACGATTTCGCTCATGGATGATCTCTTTAAGACGCTGCTTCTCGACACTTCGCTAAAAAATTATTGCGCGTCCAACACTTTGTCGGCATAGATTGATCGCGAATGGGCAACGATACCGTTTGCGGGCATTCGTCGCGATCGCGGATTGCGGCGGATATTACCGCCGCCGCCCACTCCCTTTATAGGCAGGCGGTGACCGCCTTGCGAATTGACGCGCAAGTTTGTGAGTTTGCGCTCTTAGGACTGGACTTAAAGAGTGCATTGAGCGATCCATGCATGCCGTTTTGCTGGCGGAGCCGGAGCGGCGACGGCGATGGTCGTTGATAATCGCGCGAAGATTCTGGTCAAGGCTTTCGCGCCAGGCGCGGTGGTTAGCAGCGCTTTGAGGTTTCGACTTGGCCTGATCTGTACGTGGCGGCGGCAAGCTTTGGCGAAGGAAGCCGATCCCGAGTTTGCGCCTGCTAGGCTCGTTAATTTTTCGCGCACGATGGGGTCGAACCGGCCCTGTGAGTCACGACTCGATGCCGATCAAACCGTCTGACGCAGCGCGGCCTCGGGCGCGCCAAAGTGATTAGGCAATTGGCACGCGGAAATCATCATGGCCAGTGGTCGATGACCGCGACGACAGGCCGGACGTATGACTGCACTGTCCGACCCGATTTGCACAACGATTGCCTTTGCCAACCGGGCCGTTCCGCCTATGCGTCAGAGCCCTTTCGCACGGAACACTGCGGTCTCGGTTCGGTGAACATTAGTAATATCGGCCTTCTGTTCAGGGCTCAATAATCGGCAGGTCGACGTAACAGCCTGCGGGGCCACGATGAAACTTGAGGAACGGCGGCGTGCCTTCCGCAGGGATGTTAGCAAACGTGGTCCTGTCGCTGCCAGCGAGACACACCCTCAGGCGGTAGCCTGCCGGGATGCGGGCAGAGATTGGGTGGAAAGTGAAAGTCAGCACGGCCGCCTCGTCCGGGGTCAGCGGTTCGGCGTCGCGGCTCAGGTAGCTATGCTGCGGTCCAAGCGCGCGGAATGGTGAGTCGGCCCACACCTTCCGGTGCAGAGCGCGAAGCTGGCCTTCCGTGAGATAAACCGACACTCCGTCAGGCTTTACGGCTTCAAGATACACAAAAAAAGCGCCGTCCTCGCGGGTCGAAGTGACGTTCAGGTGGGCCACTGGATGTCCAGTTATCTCGAGGTCCCGCTCCAACGGCTCGCTCGTGTAGGCGAGGCGAGCGGCGTCTAACTGTCGTCGATCTCCATAATTCACTCTGCCGTAGTCGTTGCCAGTGGCCCACCGATTTGATGTGACCTCACCCAAAGCAGGATCTACCTGGAGCGAGTCGAAGCCCGTCTCGCCAGGCAATGCGCTTAGCCGGAAGCCACTAGCCATGTGCCATCGACGGCGGACGGCGCGGGGCGGCCATGAGCGCGTCGATTTCCAAGCGCCTTCACCGAGGGTGTAGTAATGGAGGATCTTCACCTGCTCGTGGCCGGCCTGACCGCTAAAGCAGGCGTCCGCAAAGTGGATGTCGTTTGCCTGCTGCGTCGGCGTCGTTGGAAGGATCGTCTCACCGGGGTCGTGGAGGGGATCGTAAGGAATGTCGCCGCCATGGTTCCACGGACCGATGATCACGTTCATGGGATATGACTGCCGCAGGAAACGACGAACGGCCCCTTGGGCTGTGCCTCCATCGAACCAGCCCGCCCAGGTCTGGGTTGGAGTGGCTGAGCTATCCACTGTGTCCGCTACTTCCTGAATACTCCAGTCAAGCATGGAGGCCCCCCCCCAGGACGGAGGACGATCGTCCTTGAACGCCACCTGCCGAAATCCCTCCCAAACAGACGGAACCCGCTCGTGATCGCGCAGAGCCGCGTCAAGCTCCGCCTCACCGTTAGAGCCGACTGGACGCACGCCCGGCGATTTCTCGCCGTCCGCAAGCATCCACAGATTGCGGTCGAGATCTTTGACCCGGTTGCCCCAAGTTTGCCCTATGAAGGCATTAGGCACTCCTCCAGGGTAGTAATCGTCTTCATACGGATCGTAGTCTGGAAATCGTGGAATAATCCCCTTGAGCGCAACATGGTTTCGCTCCGCCATCCAGTCGGCTGTAATGGCGGTGTAAGATAATCCGTAGCCCACAACTCGGCCAGTGGACCAAGGCTGCGCGACGATCCAGTCGAGCACTTCGCTAAAATCCAATGTCTCATCGCGGGCGCGATGGTAAGGCCACACTCCGAAAGATGCCCCGGTGCCGCGAACATCTCCAACGACAACGGCATAACCGTGCGGTACAAATTGGTCGGCAAATTGGTTGGACGGCTCCCCTTTGACCCCGCGCCAGTAGCGAGTCATAATCAAAATAGTATCACAACTAGTGCTGGAATACTTGCCTAATGGGCGGGAGACATCCAAGGCGAGCTTCACGCCGTCGCGCATCGTCACGTATGTCGATTCCACCGGTCCGACTTCGCAGCGCATCGCAGCAACGCCATCGAGAGCCAACCCGAGGATCGAATCTGGCGTCCCCAGACGAGAGAGACTCATACAGTTCTCCTTATCCTGAAGTCTTTCCCGAATGCAGTCGAAATTCTCGCGTCCGATCTGCAGGTCAGGCTCATTCTGACGATAGGAACGATTGGCGCGTTATACAGGACTGCGTCCAACATTTTGTGGGCATGGATTGATCGCAAATGGGACAAATAATTTTGCCCGTCAGGCATTTGCGTTTGCAGATCCCGACGATTACCGGACGGCATTCTGATCAAAAACCGGACGCGATCATTCCGAGTGCGGCCTCAACGGGCCGGCTCGGCAGAAGCGCCACCTGACGAAAAAGCGCTGCAGCCCTTGTCGCATGGCGCCCGGCAGCGCCCCGCTTTCCCTCGCGGATCTTCACCCCGGCCGCCGCCAACAGGATGAATCCCTTGAAGAAAAGGCGTGCTGGGCGCTTTGTTTTGCAGCGTGCCATAGAGTCTCCAAAGCCTCATGAGCCTCCCAGGAATAGCTTCCGCTGAAGACCTGCTTCGCGCGCAAAAACGTCAGGATGGATCAACAAATCGGTCGGGCTACCGCCCAATGGGCAGCACTGTCTCTACCAGATTGACCCAATAGCCGATGCCGTAAGGCAGGGCGTGGTCGTCAAAATCATACGCTGGGTTATGACACTGAGCCGTCGGTCCATTGCCAAGGAAAATATATGCGCCAGGCCGCGCCTCAAGCATGTAGGCGAAATCCTCCGCTCCTATGCTTGGTTTCATCTTGTCAACCACGGATGCAGACCCGACTAGACTGCGTGCCGCCTGGATCGCCAGATCGGTCCCCTCCGCGTGATTGAAGGTCGCTGGAACGGATCGAAGGTACCTGAACTCGATATCCGCGCCGAACCCGCGCGCGATACCCTGAGCGGATACCAAAATCTCTTGCTCGGCGAAGTCTCGCAGGCCGGATGCTAGGGTCCTGACCGTTCCGGCGATTTCGACCTGATCGGGGATAACGTTGTAGGCCTGGGCCGCGCTCAACTTGGTGACGGAGATCACCAGCGAGTCCAGAGGATCGGTCTTGCGCGAGACCAGGGTTTGCAGCCCTAGAATGATCTGTGCTGCAATGACAACGGGGTCGATGGTCCAATGCGGGTCGGCCGCATGGCCACCCCTGCCCTTCACGATGATATCGAAGTCGTCTTGCGATCCCATGATCGAGCCATGGCAGATGGCGAATTTGCCCACCTCCAAGCCCGGCCAACTATGCATGCCAAAAACCTGGGATATGCCGAAGCGGTCCATGATTCCTTCCTGAACCATCTTAAAGCCGCCTGTTGGGAATTCTGGTTCTTCTGCCGGTTGAAAGATCAAGGCAACCGAGCCCTTGAACTTGCGCGTAGACGCCAGGTATTTCGCTGCGCCCAGCAACATAGCCGTATGACCGTCATGGCCGCACGCATGCATTATGCCCGGGCTTTTCGACGACCAGGGTTTGCCTGACGCCTCAACGATTGGCAGGGCATCCATGTCCGCTCTCAGCCCGATCGTCGGCCCGTCTCCGCCTTCGCCCTGAATCACTGCGACGATGCCGGTCTCAGCTATCCCCGTTTCGATGTGATTGATACCGAAGGATGCCAGTTTCTCGGTCACGAACCTCGCTGTGTTGTGTTCTTGAAAGTCGAGTTCTGGATTTTCATGGAGGTATCGGCGCCACTCGGTTACCTCGCGCTGCAGATCCCCGCCGAAAGCTTCAACACTTCTCATGTTGCATTAGACCCTTTTTAGACTCATTCCGCTGAGCCGTCTCGATGTCCTTCTCCAACGGCGATCTGGTGGGAAAGGACAGCGGGATGAATTGAACCCCTGCTCAACGCGGGATCACAATCAAACTTCAATTCTTAACTTCGTTCAATCGCTGTAGAATTCTTGAGTCCGAACTTGACGATGATGACACATGAGAACGAGAGATTTGCGCCAATCTGCCTTTGCTGTTGCAACATGGATGCAACGATGCGGCGCGGTGTGAAATGTAGGCTGCGGATAGCGGCAGCGACCACCGAACCGCTATCGTGGAAGCGCTCGGCCCTGAACGTTCCATCAAGGATGGCGCGGCAAGTGCTGGCGGAGCTCAATTCAATAGCAGAAATGCACCCGATGGACGATGGACGATGGACGCTTGAGGTAATCGGCCGAATGACTTGGCATATGCTTGCGGCCGACGGGTCGACTTCGCCGAAGAAGCGGACTTCTCTCCGCCCGCCCGCCCGCATACGCAATCGCGCTCCTCAGCTTCGCGACATCAATTCGTGCTAGACCAGGATGGTCAACGGCCATTGCAACAGCCCGATTGACGACCTCCTGCTTGGTCCCACAGTACAAAGCCAAACCTCACGCCTGTGGTCTGAAGCCGCTTACTTTCCAAATCGTGCCGGCATGATCACGCCGGCACAATTCTGGATCACGCTATCTAGCCATTCTGGATCCATCTGCGGCACCGAACTCATCAACAGTTGCGTATAGTTGTCGAACGGCGGCGAGAGAACGGTATTCTTCTCTCCGACTCTAACCACTCGACCACGGTGCATGACAGCGACTTCGTCCGCAATCGCATTCACGGCGGCGAGATCATGCGTAATGAAGAGATACGAGATCGACAGCTCCTTCTGGAGTGAAATCAACAGCTTCAGGATGCCCTCTTGTACCACTTGATCGAGGGACGAAGTCACTTCATCGCAGACGATCAAGTCGGGATTGGCCGCCAACGCGCGAGCGATGGAGATGCGCTGCTTCTGCCCGCCGGAGAGCTCCGAAGGGTAGCGATCGATATACGCTCCGCTCAACTCGATCATGTCGAGCAGCTCGTTCGCACGCTGATTGGCGGCCGACCCCTTCAGTCCGCAGTAGAGTCGCAGCGGACGCGAGAGCAGCTTGCGAACTGTATGGCTGGGGTTGAGTGAGGTGTCGGCGGATTGGTAGACCAGCTGGATACGACGCAGGACATCGGCATTACGCGCTCCTCGCAAAGGTGGCAGCCGAGCGCCATCAAACACTACCTCGCCTTGCTGTACTTCCATCAAACCGCAGACTACCCGAGCCAGGGTTGACTTGCCTGAACCGGACTCGCCGACTACCGCAACAGTGTGGCCGCGCGGTACCGTAAGGCTGACATCCTCCAGTACCCGGAGCTGACCGTAGGCCGCGTTGATATGCCGGATATCGAGTATCGGGGGAGCCGCGCTGGCGGGCGGTTTTTCAAGAGAGCGGACCGCCCAGAGGGTCCTCGTATAGGGATGCTCGGGCGCCGCCAGCATGCGTCGCGTCTCGGCTTCCTCAACCTTCACACCATCCTTCAGGACCACGATGCGGTGGGCCATTTGCGAGACAAGGGCCAAGTCGTGGCTAATGTATATGGCCGCTGTTCCGAACTTTTGGACGACATTGCGAATGGCGGTAAGAACCTCCACCTGCGTTGTCACATCCAGGGCTGTGGTCGGCTCGTCGAAGATGATGAGGTCCGGCCGGCAGTTCATTGCCATCGCCGTCATTAGGCGCTGCAGCTGGCCACCTGAGACTTGGTGAGGGTATCGTTCGCCGATACGAGTGGGGTCCGGGAGGGCAAGCCCACCGAACAAGGTTATCGCTTTTTCAACGGCTCGCTTGCGCGATTCGGTCTTGTAAATCTCCGCACTTTCGACCACCTGATCGATCAGCTTGTGCGCGGGGTTGAAGGATGCGGCGGCGCTTTGCGCGACATAGGCGATGCGTGCGCCGCGTAGGTCACGTTTTACGGATTCTGGGCTGTTGCGGAGGTCGATACCGTCGAAAGTGATGCTTCCATCGACGAGTATGCAGCCTTCGTTCACTATGCCCAGTGCTGCCAATCCAAGGGTCGATTTTCCGGCACCGGACTCACCAATCAGCCCGACAACCTCGCCCCGATTAACGTCAAGGTCAATGCCACGCAGAATTGGAACAACGGCATCGTCGACGAGGCCATTGATGACGAGATTGCGTATGGTGAGCAGCGCGGGACCGCGTTCAGTTCCATCCGGTGAAAATTCCATCTGCATGGTTGTGGTAATCCACTCAGCCATTGGAAGCACCACTGATCTGCAAGTACCAATCGACGATGAAGTTGATAGCTACGGTGATCACTGCGATGGCCGTCGCAGGAACCAGCGGCGTGAGGTCGCCGAAGGTAATAAGGCTCGCGTTCTCACGCACCATGGAGCCCCAGTCCGCCATCGGCGGCGGGACGCCAAGGCCCAGGAATGACAGCGAAGAGATCGTCAGGAAAACAAAACAGAAGCGCAACCCGAATTCCGCCACCAAGATAGGGCGAATGTTGGGCAATATCTCATGAGCGATGAGCCATAGCAGGCTTTCTCCCCGCAGCTGTGCGGCCTCTACGTAGTCTGTCACCGCTACGTTCATGGCCAGTGCGCGGGCGAGCCGAAAAACTCGGGTTGAATCGAGAACCGCAATGATAATAATCAGATTCTGGATCGATGTTCCGAAGATGGACAGCAGCATCAGCGCGAAGATCAGCTGCGGAATCGCCATGAAGACATCAATCACGCGTGCGACGACTTGATCCACCCATCCGCGGAATAGTGCGGCAATGGTGCCTAGCGTGCCGCCCAATAAAAAGGCGATAGTGGTTGTCACCACGGCGATACCAATGGAATTACGCGCGCCGTAGATCAGCCGGCTGAGGACGTCCCGGCCGAGCTGATCCGTTCCAAGCAGATTCACGCTGTTCCAAGGCGCGAATGGCTCGGGAGAGACCAATTCGGATTCGCCGAAAGGAGCAATCAGGCCCGTAAAAAGAACGGCGAAAAGGTAGACCGCGACGATGGCGAAGCAGAGCTTGACGTTGAGCGGCGCTCTTCGAAGCGCATAGCTGAACCTGCTGCGCCGCCCGGGGGTGGGCTCGGCGAGCGAAGAGCGTTCGATTGTGTTGGGCATCTCCACCATCCGTCACCTCGGGTGAAGCAGTTTGGGGTTAGTCGAAATTGCGATTATGTCCGCAAGGAGATTTAGGAGAATATAGGCGCTCGCAAATATCAGTGCGCATGCTTGTACTACCGGTATGTCACGTGAGCGCACTGCATCCACCATTGTGTGGCCTATCCCGGGATAGACAAAGACCGTCTCCACCACCACGACCCCCACTACTAGATAAGCCAGGTTCACGGCAACGACATTAGCAATGGGTGCCCAAGCATTGGGCAAGGCGTGGCGCAGGATGACTCGTGCTGGGGAAGCACCCTTGCATTTTGCCATGTGGATATAGGGCCTGGACAACACGCCGATAATCGCCGACCTGGTCATGCGCATTATATGGGCAACAATCCCGAGCGTCAGGGTGGAAACCGGCAGGATCATAAGCCGGACCCACTCGACGAAGCTCATACCGTCGCTGACATTGGATAGTGTCGGCAGCCAGCGCAGTCTTACGGCCAGGAAAATGAGCAGGATATACGCTATAAAGAATTCTGGAACTGAGATCGTGGTTAGCGAAACCCCATTCACTAGGCGGTCGAAGGTGGTGCCCCGATAAAGTGCGGAAAGGACGCCGAGGGCGATCGAAAGTGGGACTGCAATGAGCGCCGTCACGCCGGCCAGCAGCAAAGTATTGCGGAGGCCCGAAGAAACGATGTCGGCGACGAACCGAGGCTCACCTGGATTGGACGATAAAGATTCGCCAAGATCACCATGAAGGAAGCCGCCGACCCATTTAAAATAACGAGTCGTGGCGGGCTGATCTAAGCCGAGGTGAGACTCAAAAGCCGCAACTGTTTCCGGGGCGGCGGACTGACCCAAGATCGCGGTGGCAAAGTTGCCTGGAAGCATGCTGACGGTCGAAAAGATGATCATCGAGACAGCTGCTAGCGTCAAACTGCCAAGGAACAGCCGAGAAATGATCATTCGGGCAAGAGGCGACATCATATAGTAAATACCAGGTTGGGAAGGGGTCCTCGGCACACAACTAAAGCAGCGGGCCTCAAAATGGTTGCTTGGCGCAATCGTATCATCGACCCACCCTATTGTTTGGCGAGCGCCTGAAGCCTCAGGCGCTCGAGGACAGTTCGATTTGCACTATGCGTTCAGCCACCAACGCTCAGAGGCCTTCCCGTTGTCCATCGGGAACACACCGCCGACGGTATCGAAACCAACCCGGTTGGAAACGCCACTGATGTAGTTCAGGAACGCAACTACGATCGCGCCGCCTTCGTCGTGAAGGATCTGCTGCATTTCCGCATATTGAGAGGAGCGCTTGGCTTGGTTGGTTTCGGCGCGGGCTGCGGCCAGGATCTCGTCGAACCGCTTGTTGCTGAACTTTGTCGCATTCCAGGCAGCACCTGACTCATAGAATTGAGTGAAGAGCCAGTCGGCAGTTGCCCGACCGAAATACTCTACCGAAACGAAGGGCTTCTTCAACCACACTTTATCATAGTAGCCGTCGTCGCTCTCACGGATCAAATTGATTTCGATGCCAGCCTTCGCAGCTTGCTCCTTGAACAGAGTACCGGCCTCAATGGACCCAAAGAAACTATTCTCCGCTACCGACAAATCGACTTTCAATTTCTCGTACCCAGCCTTCTTCAGATATTCCTTTGCCTTCGCTATATCGTACTTGTGTTGCGGCTGGGGATCGATGGCGAACGGCATCGACGGGCTCAGCGGGTTATCGTTGCCGACTTGGGCCGTGCCGAAATATACCTTTTGTAAGATCTCCTCGCGATTAATCGCGTGCTTCAGAGCCAAGCGAACATCATTATTGTTAAATGGCTCTACCTGTGTGTTCATATCGAACGAATTGTGAACCGCACTGCGAACCATCTGAACCGCGATGTCCGGGTTGCGCTTTAACAAGTTGATGGTCTTGGTATCGACCTGCTCCATATACTGGACCACGTCGGTGACAAGTGCATTGGTGCGGGCAACTGCGTCCCTGATGACGATAAACTCAACTTCGTCGAAATATGGCTTTCCGTCCTTGTGGTAGTTTGGATTTCGTTTCAGCTTGGCGTTCACACCAGGATCAAAGTGCTCAAGTACGAATGGACCAGTCCCGATCTTTGCAGTCCAGTCCAAACCTCCCTCAGCCTTGGCCGGCATGATTGCCAGGTGCCAGTCGGCGAGAAGGTAAGCGAAGTCGGCGACGCCGCTGTTCAACTTGACGACGACAGTGTCCTTGCCGTCCGCCTCGATCGATCCAACCTGTTCCAGCACGGCCTTCGCGGCGGACTGGCTATCCTTGCCCATATGGTGTCGCATAGATTCAATAATGTCCGCAGGGGTGACATCCTTGCCATTGTGAAAAGTCGCACCCTTGCGCAGCTTGAAGACCCATTTGGTAGCACCCCCTGAAGGTTCAAAGCTCTCGACCAAATCGGGCACGACGGAGCCGTCGGGGAGAATCTCAGTCAGATTATTGCACATCGATCCGCCGAGCGCTGAAACTGTGAAACTACTTGGCCAGGTCGCGGGATCGAGTGTGTCAGTCTGGGATCCATTGGACATGCCGAACTTCATCAAGCCTCCCTTCGTGGGTTCGGCCGCATTGGCAATCCCGGGTTTCGGCAGGATAAAACTGATGCCAGCGGCCCCGGCCAAGGCAGCCGCGCCGCTGAGGAATTCGCGGCGAGAAGCATGGAAACGACCCATTCCTTTGTTCCTCACAGACATGTTGATACCTCCCTTTGTGACACCTCGTTGATGTCTTTAATGCTTTTCGACCGGTCGCCCCGAGAAGCGCGCTGGCATTCCCATTTTTCGCAGGTTCGTCCGAGGATTGTCACACGTCTAGTATTTTTTGGGCATGGATCAATCGCGAATGGGCAATAATGTCGCCCTTTAAGAGCTTACGGTTGCCGCATGGATGGCTCTGTGGGCTCCGCGGACGGCTCCCCGTCAGAACGACACGCCACGTTCGGTAACATCGCGGCGCGTCACCGCTAAGCCGCTATTGATGGGCACTTAACCAGGGCGCCGCCAAGCCGCAGAAACAGGTCAGGAAGTCGTGCGCAAAAGGGACAGCACTTTCAGCCGTGGTGCGTTGTAGTGTCCCGTCAGAGACAGTGTCTCCAAGACGGCGATTTTCCGTCTTGACGCGCAGCCTGAGCCCCTGTCCGACCTAAGCCTTCAAACAGGGGAACTGCCGCCTAAACTGCTCCGCCGAAGTTGGGTCGGACCATCATCCACCCATCTCGTCCCGTTCGGAATTGGGAACCCATGCTTCGCGCCTTGTCGTAACATGTCCATGAAAATCTCTGCGGCTGGAGGACGCGTTGTCTGCGGATCGTACACAAGGTAGATTTCGCGTTCGACTACAGGACCCACCAATTTTTTTTGGGTGAATTCACCAAACTGCATCATGGGCAAGACAAGGCTTGGCACCACGGATACGCCTATATCGGCGGAAACGAGGCCCGCAACCGTGCCAATGTCACGAGCCTCTGTGATGGTCCCAATTTGGATTTCGGCAATTTGCAGTGCGCGATCCACCGAAGTGCGAATGCTGCTCCCAGGATCAAATGCGACGAAGTCTTCGCCAGCCAAGTCATTCCAGTACACCATATCCATGCCCGCAAACCTATGAGATTTTGAGCAGATGCACAGCAGATCATCCGCCGCGATCTGTTCGCAAATCAGCTGTTTTTTCACCTTCGGAAAGGAAGTGATGCCAAAATCGACGTGTCCATCGGACACATATCGAACCACCTCGTTCGCGAAGCCATCCTTCACCGACATTCTGACGTGAGGCCTGGTTTTCCTGAATTCGGAAATGACCGCGGGCAGTATGATGGACGCAACCGAAGAAAGTGCTCCTAAGCTCACGACTCCATCGAGTCCGTTTTGGTAGAGCTGGAACCGTGATAACGCGCTTTCAAATTCCTCGAGCACACGCCGCGCGCTCTTCAATAGCTGCTCGCCGGATGCCGTAAGCACGACCCTCCTTGTCGTACGCTCGAAAAGGCGGGTGACCAGTTCCTCCTCGATCTCCATTATCGTTCGGCTTAAGGCTGATTGAGCGATGTTCAAGGAGCGGGCCGCTGCGGTATACCCACCGAAATCCGCGATCGCGACGAACGCCCGCAAATGCCTGAGGGTGATATTGTTGTTCATTCGCGATCAATCTATGCCAAAGAAATGTTGGACGCAATGCTGCGGGAGGGCCAAGCATTCCGATCATCAGGACAGGCCCACCTGCGGATTCGACGCGAGAAATTTCGATAATTCGGGAAAGGCGGCCGTTCCTACACCGCCAACACGGCGGATAGGGGCGTAACAAACGGATATGCAGAAGATGATTGCGCAAAGCCCCAAGCCGGGACTTCGGCTGCTCGCCTACCAGATTTTCGTCCCGCCAACCCGCAATCCCGCTGAGCGCGACAGGCATCTGGCACGTGCCGCCGCAATGGTCTCGAACCGGCTGTCGCGCGAGCCGGAGCCCATCGATCTCGTTGTCCTCCCCGAACTATCGAGCATCGAATACTCTCGCGAAGCCTTCGAGGCCCTGGACGTTTTGGCGGAGCCGCTTGATGGCCTGAGCTTCAAGACCTGGCGCGCCGTGGCGGAGCGCTTCGGCGTAACGATTGCTTATGGCCTTCCCGTCGTCACCGATGGCCTCCGCCAGATCACACAGGTGGTCGTTGGCCCGGACGGAGAACGTCGCGGTGCCTATGCAAAGCTCCACACTGCCCAATTCGGTGCCTCTATGGAAAAGGAATTCTTCAGCAGCGGCGACCATATTTTCGTCTTTGACGTTTCCGGGTTTCGCGTTGCGCCGATCATTTGCTACGATATTCGAATACCGGAGCTGAGCCGCACGCTGTGCGTCGACCATGGCGTAGATCTACTACTCCACTGCGGCGCCTATGCGCGGGATCTAACTTACGTTAGCTGGCACCATTTCGTGATAACGCGCGCACTTGAAAACCAGGTTTATGTGTTGAGCGTCAACCGGGCCGGCCAGGATTTTGGGGGTTCGATACTCTGCCCACCCTGGATCGACCAAACCCAGTCACCGCATCACTTCGGTGACGGCGAAGTCATCGAGACGTTGACAGTGACCCGGTCCGCGATCGAAGCGGCGCGCCGGACCTACCCCTTCCTCGCCGACCGGTTGGCCGACTATTCAAACCTTACTTTGCAGCTTGGATAACGGACCCATTCACCGGCCGGCCGGGCATGGCGCAGCTCGCCCCCTCGACCAACTCAACAGTGAGCGTTAGAATGAAGCATATTGGGATTGTCGCGCATAGCGCTGAAGGATCGTCCCTCTGCTATCTAGAGATTTGCCACCGTGGCTCATCAGAACTGGGGGAGCATATGCATCCCGAGGTTACAATGAGCGTAATTCCCATGGGAGCTAGCTTGGCGGATTGGGAGCTTGAAAGTCTACAGCCGATCCGTGCGAGACTGCTGTTGTCGGCAAAACGTCTCAAGGCGGCAGGATGTGATTTTTTCATATGCCCGGACAACACCGCTCACCTAGCCCTTGAGTCGGCCGGCCGAGAATTGCCTCTACCTGGACTTCATATCGCCGATGTGGTCGTCTCGGAGGCGGTGCGGAAAGGTTATTTGAAGCTCGGTATCTTAGGCACAACATGGACAATGTCTAAGTCCATGTACTACGAGGCCGCTCGGCGTAGAAATATCGTAGCCATTTCGCCTAATTATGAAGATAGTGATTACATCCATAATACAATATTTTCTGAGCTATGCAATGGCGTAGTGAAAGAAACAACGAGGCAAAAATACTTTGATATTATTGGCAGATTAAAGAAGGACGGTTGCAATGCAGTTGTGCTCGGCTGCACGGAGATTCCGTTGCTTATCTCAGCCGAGCAATCGCCTTTGCCAATTTTGGACTCGACCCGCCTACTGGCTCATTACGCGTTAAAGGTGGCATTAGGTCAGAAGCATGTTCCAATTTGGCGAGGGGGTGATTTCAAAAACGCTGTTGATCAATGAGCCATCGCCAGGACGTAGTTCAGGCTACGGCCTTGAGCGGTTCAGTAGGGAAGCCATAGCAGCATCGATCCGGCTTTGTTGGTAGCCGGCGAGGCATGCCGCGAAGACTTCTCCGTCGCCTACCACCGGGTTCCCCGGCTGTTCACCGCCCTCTCGCGATCCACGGGGACCTGACTTGTAACGATGGTTGCGAACGGATCAGCCGATAGAGACCATAGCCGGTCGGGCCGGCCTCGTAACAGAAATACACCCGGTCGAACTTGGTGGCGATCCGCTGGATAACTCGGCGCATGCTCGTATTCGATGCGTCGACCTCGCCGAAGAAGCGAACCTTTCCCTCCCGGCCAGCATCCGCAATCGCGATGGCGTTCCTCGCCTTCGCGAGATCAATTCCGACAAATGCTTCCCTAAAATCTGCCACGGCTCGTCCTCCTGCGATGAGGATCGGCTCGGACCGCCCGAGCAACCCTCGGACGCGCAGTGTCGGGCGAGCCACCTCACCGGCGGAGGCGAACACACGGTCTTAGGATCAATCTACGCGCTGGGACGGATCTACCGAATGTTGCGAGACCTGGCGCTGAAGCCAAGCGGTGTCGGCGGCCTTGCAGCCGAAGCGAGCAGGGGCGCAGTGAGATGTGTCAAAGCTCGGCTTGGCCTCTGTGACAAGCTCGGCGGTAAGGCGCCCTGCCATTGCCGACCAAGTGACGCCTTCGGAATTCATAGCCGTGCAAAGGAACAGTCCTTCGACATCCGGCCAAGGCCCAATCAAGGGTGATCCATCTGGGGTGAATAATTCGGGGCCGTTGATGAAGCGGCGAATGGGTGCGTCCGCCAAAACCGGGAAAATCTCCATCGCGCTTTCGAAATACGGCGCTATCTTGTCCCAGTCGGGATTGAGCAGGGTGAAGGCAAAAGGATCGGGTAGGGCTGCTGCATCAATCGTCTTGGCGTTCTCATCGAAGAAACCGACGAGCATGCCGCCCGCCTCCTCGCGACCGTACATCCTGTGCTCGGACATCACAAAGGATGGAGTTGATGCCGCTAATCGCGGTGTTACGTCTGCGATGATGTAGAAATGCTCGCAAGACCACTGTGGTAAGGCGATTCCGCTGGTCGCCATGAGTAGACGAGACCACTGTCCACCCGCGACAACCACGGCATCTGCGGCAATGGGGCCGGTGGATGTGCCAAGACCGACAACGCGGCCGCTACGGATTTCCAGTCCGGTTACCCGGCAGTTCTCGACGATTCGAACCCCGCGTTGCCGAGCGCCGCGCGCGTAAGCGGCGGTAAGATCGGCGGGATTAACGCGGCCGGAAAGAGGATTGAGCCAGAAGACCGCAGCGGATGCCGGATCCAGCAGAGGATGCACGCGACCGACTTCCTCGCGCGAGAGCATTCGCCCTGCAATGTCTCGTATTGTGGCTTCACGATTGTAAGATTCATACTTGCGTACGGCATCGGCGTCTTGAGCGATATGCAAGCGCCCAGTCTTCAGCCACCCCGTGCTCTGCCCAGTTTCTCGCTCAAGTCTCTCTATTGTATCGAAGGCATAGAGCACACTTAAGTCATGACTCGGTACCGGGCTCCAAGTAATATTGCCTGCTGAATGCCAAGTTGTGCCGGATCCCAGTTGCTCGCGCTCAAGCAATACGACGTCACCCGCACCGGCATCCGCCAGGTGCCAGGCGACGCTGCAACCTACGACTCCGCCGCCGATAATAACAATCCGTCGACTCATGACTTGTTCCTAACCGCTGACGGGTTGTTCGGAGAACCCGTGCAACATTAAGGTCGCGATCCCGTATAAGGGCATCAAATTGCCAAGGCCCATGAAACAAATGGTCCATAATTCTTCAGTGCTTGATCGAAGTGCGCGGGGCAAAGCGGCAGTGAAAATGTTTTGATACAACGACTGAGTGAGGGGCAGGTCTTACCCGAGCCCAACCACGCGTAAAGGATCGACGCCGTTTAGGATGATCGCGGCTGATGCTGGTTACATGAAGCCGAGCTTTAAACGATGAGACGCTTGATGTGCGTCTCGTCACATGGCACGTCCCGGCTATGCTATTGCGCCGGTTGAATCCCGTCTAATAGCGAGCGAGAAGTGCACGACCCAACGATGCACAGTCGAATGGTTGACGCTCAGGCCGCACTCGACGATGACTATCCCAGATCGCGCAAACTTCAATTGTAGGGCAGATACCAGCGAACGCAGAGTATCACGGATCGATGAGAATAGCGGCCTTTGAACATGACAAACTCGCGGAAAAAGGAGCAGCGTCATGCAGACCGTTCAGAAATCCTGACGGGGGCGCATAGCGATCGCCTCCATCTCCCGCACATAGGCGGAGATATACTCCAAAACGCTGCTAAAAGTGCGTTCAACAAGCCAGCGGCGGCGTGGCGCGCCCGATCGCGGTGCCTATGGAGAAGCCGTCGCCTTGAGCGCGGACGCGGGAAATGGTGTTTCGGGACATATGTGGCCTTATCAATGAAGCTACCGGGGCGAACCTGAGCAGGATCGGAGGACGCCGAGTTTCGCGAGAGACCACCCAGCCAGGGCGCAATTGCTACACGCTCCGTTGGGCTGAGCCCGGCTGGAGTCGGATCAATCCTACACCGTTATCAATCTCGATTGGGGGTCCAAAGGGCTTAGAAAGCGTCTGCAACCGCTCGAGAATAGCTTTTGCTTGCGGTTCGGGGGCAAGCCGCGGCACGCCTCGGTTCGCTAGTCTTTTCGAGCGTCCGAGCTCGATTGGATAGAGCCGCAATTGAGCAAGCTGATTGTCTTCATAGCGGCTGACGGCGACAACGCTCTCATAGTAGACCGCGCCGGAGATTGACACAAATCCTTCTGGCGTTGGATATCCTCTTGCCACCTCATCGACTGTGACCTCAGCGTCGGTATCGACCCGCGGATCCTTCCCGTATGTCTCGAACATGTCGGCTCCAACCGGCGTTCTGAGGTCTTCGTTGAAGAAATTGCCCAGTCCGTAAAAGATGGGCCGGCCTTTGTATATTTCGATGGCCCTAACATGATGGGGCCCATGATTTATGTAGGCATCTGCTCCGGCGTCGATCGTCTTGCGTGCGAATGTTTGTTCATAGTCCGCTGGATCGCGGCTGAATTCCCCGGGCTCGTGTCCGTGGTTCGTGGCGATGCAGAAGTCTGCGAACTGCTTACCTCTACGCACGTTTCGTAGAATATTGTCGACGTCGCGTGGATTGGGTTCAAAGCTGTATCCTGCTTTCTGCCCTGCTTTGAAGACTACGCCGCCAATTACCACACGAGAGGCGTCCTTCGGGGGGGGGGCATACCAAGGAAGTGTCTCGCGCACCTGCCTGAGGTTTTCAAGCATCTCCGGCGTGACCACAATGCTTTTCGCCAAGCGAAGAGGGTTGAGCCCTGGTCTGCCCGGCGCCTCGCCGGCCTGGTCGCAAGCACGAGCCATAGGTTCGAAGGTTGTGGCAAAAGACACCAACGCTACGCGGCCGCGAGGGGTCTCCAAAAAGCGAGCAGCCCCTGCTTGTGCTAAATTCTCGCCCGCACCGGCATGAGTGATTCCGTTCTCATCAAGCGCACGGGTCGTCTCGCGCATGCCTTCTATGCCCCAATCAAGTGTATGGTTGTTTGCGCGACTAACCATGTTGAAGCCCATTGACCTCAAGTCACCTCCCAGCTCCGGGGCACTGATCAAATACGCACCGCCGTACTCAGCCTGCGGGCATCCCTTGGACTGAACGTCCAAGATGTTTGTCTCCAAGTTGCCGAACGTCACATCAGCTCCGTGGAAGATCTTAAGAACATCGGCAAGGCCTGGGTGATAGCCCTTCGTTACGGGCCGCGCGTAAAGAAGATCACCGACTGCAGCCATGGTGAAGCCATTTTCCACATGAGTGGCAATCGAACCAACCGTATCCAAGGCATGCTCCTCATCCTGAACTGGCCGATTGGAATTAACAAGAGATCCCATATGCTCCACCTTTCATGACCAAACGTTCAACAGTGACTAGTCAGCCCCTCAATGCCTTACCACCGGTTACGACCGATTTCCGCGTGTGCAACCCGAACTCCTGGGCGTCAAGTCGACTGTATTTGTCCTCGGCCGGAGCGCGCACGTGACAGGCCACGACGCGGCCGTCGACCATCGGCACCAAGGGCGGTACGTCGATGCCGCAACGCTCTACCGCGAGCGGGCAACGTGGGTGGAACGCACACCCACTCGGCGGGTTGATCGGGCTTGGCACCTCACCCTCGACGGGCACCTCCAGCCGAACCCGCGTCGGATCCGGCACTGGAGCTGCCGCGATCAGTGCCTCAGTGTAGGGATGGACCGGCTTGGCGAAGAGCGCCTCGCTCGGGGCGAGTTCCACGATCCGCCCCAGATACATGACGGCTACGCGATGGGCGATATGCTGCACGACGCCGAGGTCATGCGAGATGAACACGAAGGCGATGTCCATCTGCTGCTGGAGATCCAGAAGGAGATTCAGGATCTGTGCCTGCACAGAAACGTCAAGGGCTGACACCGCCTCGTCGGCGATGATGATAGAGGGGTTAAGCGATAGGGCGCGTGCAATTCCGAGCCGCTGGCGCTGACCGCCCGACAATTCGGATGGGAGCCTGTGCATCATTTCAGGCGACATTCCGACTTTTCGAAGAAGGTCCGATGCCAGTGCGTTGCGCTGCTTCCGGCTTAGACGCTCAAAGTTTTCGACGGGTTCGGTGATGATTTGCCTGGCAGTAAGGCGCGGGTTCAGCGACGAGTAAGGATCCTGAAAGACCATCTGCATCCGGCGGCGCCAAGCGTGAAGCGCGTCCTTCGTAAGGCCCGCAATATCGGTCCCGTCAATCAGCACGCGGCCTGCCGTCGGCTCGACAAGCCGCATCAGGAGCCGCGCGACAGTCGACTTGCCACAGCCGGATTCACCGACGATGCAAAGCATCTCGCCCGCCTCGACCGAAAAGGATACATCTTCCACCGCCCGGATCACCGGGACGTTTTTCTTGCAGATTCCCGAGCCAAGCGGATAGTGCTTGGTCAGATTCTCGACTTTCAGCAGAGGACCATTCATGCGCCCATCACCTCTTCGGCGCGCCAGCAAGCTGCGGCGTGGCCAAGCCCGACATCACGGAGGATGGGTGTCTTTTCGCGGCAAATATCGATAGCGAACGGGCAGCGGGGCGCAAAGCTGCACCCGACAATAGGCTCGCGCAGGTTTGGCACGATGCCGGGGATTTCTGGAAGGCGCCGCTGCCGGCCGCGGCGCGGATCAGGCACCGAGCGCATGAGACCCTGAGTGTAGGGATGTGCGGGGCGCGCAAACAAATCTATCACGTTAGCTTGTTCTACGATCCGGCCAGCATACATGACGATCACGCGCTGGCATGTCTCGGCGACAACGCCCAGGTCATGCGTGATGAACATAACGGCCGTTCCCGTGCGCTCTTTCAGAGCGACGATGAGCCGCAGGATTTGCGCCTGGATAGTAACGTCTAGCGCGGTCGTCGGCTCGTCAGCGATCAGCAGTTCTGGTGAGCAGGCGAGAGCCATGGCGATCATGGCGCGCTGTCGCATCCCGCCAGACATTTCGTGGGGATAGTTGTTGACCCGGCGCTCGGGATCCGCGATGCGGACGAGACGGAGCATCTCCTCGGCCTTTGCCATCGCCACCGAGTGGGACGCCTTCGTGTGGATCTGCACCACCTCGGCGATCTGGTGGCCGACCGTATAGACCGGGTTTAGACTCGTCATCGGCTCCTGGAAGATCATGGCGATCTGGTCGCCGCGGATCTTTCGCATCTCCCGCTCCGGCAGCTCAAGGATGTCGCGTCCGTGGAAGCGGACCTCGCCACCGACAGTCCTGGCAGTCAGCTTCGGCAGCAGACGAAGAATTGAGAGAGCAGTGACGCTCTTCCCGCATCCGGATTCGCCAACGACGCCGAGCGTCTCTCCTTTTTTGACCTGGAAGCTGACGCCGCCCAAGGCGCGGGTAACACTTTCCTCGCCGTAAAAGTGCGTCTCAAGGTCTCGAACGTCGAGAAGTACGTCGTTGCCTGCAGTCTGATGCATCTGCACGTTAGCGCCTCCGCTTGGCGCGGGGATCGAACATGTCGCGCAAACCATCCCCGAGCAGGTTGACGGCAAGGACCGTGACGGCAAGGCAGATACCGGGGGCGAAGATCGTCAATGGGACGATAGCGAGATATAGGCGCGAACTGGCGATCATGTTACCCCAGCTCGGAATCTCGGGCGGCACACCCACGCCGAGGAAGCTCAGCCCCGCCTCCGTCAAGATCGCGCTGGCGCAGACAGTAGCGCCCTGGACCATGAGCGCCGGAATGGTGCTGGGAAGGATATGTCGCCACAGCACCTTGGGCAGGGGCGCCCCGCCGCAGACCGCCGCCTCCACGTAGGGACGCTCGCGAACACCCAGCACCACCGAACGAACCAGCCTCGCTACGGCCGGCGTCTCAGGGATTGCGATCGCAACGATAAGGATGCCGATTCCCGGTCCTGTCAGAGAAATGAGCGCAATCGCCAGCAGAATCGTGGGGATCGACATCAGGCCGTCCATGACCCGCATGACGACATTGTCGAAACTGCGGCTGTAGCCGGCAACGACACCGATCAGAAGCCCGGCAAGAGCCGCGCACGCCGCCGACATCAATCCGACCATGAGGGAGATGCGGGCGCCGAAAATCGTTCGCGCAAACACGTCCCGGCCGAGATTGTCGCTCCCGAACCACATCTCGGCGGACGACGGCTGGAGGCGCTTGAACGGATCCATGTTCACTGGGTCGCCGGCGTAAAGCGGGGCAGCGAGCGCCAGCATGATCAGGAGCGCCAACAGGCCGCCGCCGACCAGGACCAGCGGGTGCCGCCTTGCCAGACGGGGAACCTCGGCTGGCCGCAGCCGACCCATCGGCACGGCTTCAACTTGTGCGGAGAGGAGGCTCATATCAGTACCGGATACGGGGATCGATCAGCGTGTAAGCCAGATCGACCGTGAGGTTGATGAGGACGTACAGACCCGAAGTTAGGATGAGCACGCTCTGGATGATGGGATAGTCGCGATTGTTGATCGCATCGACGACCAGACGACCGATACCGGGTATGTTGAACACCGTTTCCGTGAGGACGACGCCGCCGATCAGATAGGCGAAGCTTATGCCGATGACGGTCAGGATCGGGACGCCGGCATTCTTCAGAGCGTGGTGGAAAAGCATGGCATAGGACGAAGCGCCCTTGGCGGCGGCCGTTCGCATATAGTCTTCCGACAGGACCTCGAGCATGCTCGCCCGCGTGACCCGGGCGATGAACGCAATGTAGCCAAGACCCAAAGCCACGGTGGGAAGGATCAGGTGCACAAACCAACCCCCGAGGCCACTATCGATCGGCGCATATCCCTGGACCGGTAGCCAGTGTGTCCTAATGGCGAAGAAATATATGAGAAAATAACCGATGACAAAGACCGGGACGGAATAGCCAAACGCCGAAAAGGCCGCGAGGAGTTGGTCGATGATCCCGCCAGTTCGCCACGCGGCGAGGATACCGAAAGAGACTCCGACCGTCACCGAAAGGATCATGGTCAGGCTCGACAGGGAAAGGGTCGGTTCAAGCCGCTGCGAGATGAGCTCGAGAACCGGTCGGCCAGAAAAAATTGAGATCCCAAAATCACCGCTGAGGATGCCCAATGCCCAGTGTACGAATTGAACGGGCAAAGCTTCGTTCAGTCCCAGCCGCTCCCGAATGGCGGCGATCATCTCCGCCGTGGCCGACTTACCGGCGATTATGGCTGCTGGATCTCCCGGCGCGAGCCGGAGAAGCAGAAAGACGAAGGCTCCGACCATCGCCATGACAGCGATGGTCGAAACCAATCTGCGTAGAATGTAGACGGACACGCGTCACGCTTTCTCTATGTTCCACAATGGAACGACATCTGACGATACCTCGATCAGTCCTGTGAGCGACTGGCGCCGCCCGATTGGCGTCACGATCTGGCCCAACCGCACGTCCCCTACGAACTCCCACCAGATCTGCTGCATCTTTCGAGCTAACGCCTTTCGCTCATCCAGCGTTTCCACGTCAGGCCATTTGGCGCGAAGAGCCTCATACTCGTCGTTCTTCGGCCAGCCGAACCACCCCTTCTCGCCGCTTGCGTTCAGGAACACTGCTGAGATGGGATCGGCCTGCACCGGCTCGGGGTCGTCAGTAATGAAGATGCTCCAGCCGCCGCTCTCAACAGGACCTTTGTTTGCCCGCCGGGCGGCAACGCCGCCCCAGTCGCTCGGTGCAAGCTCGGCATTGATCCCAATCTTTCGCAGGTTCTCCGCCAAAAGCTGCGAGGCGCTGTTGCCGGCCGCCCAATTCGTGGGCTGAAGAATGACAATCTTCTCACCGGCATATCCCGCCTCATTGAAGAGCTGCTTGGCTTTTTCCGGGTCGCCGCCCTTCTTGTGCCAACTGGTATTTTCGTCATTTGAATAAGGCGTGGTGTTGCCAAATATCGAAGTGACAGGGTGGCCATATTTGGAGTCAGGCGCCGTAACGCGCAAAAACGCCTCTTGGTCGATTAGGTGAAGCATCGCTTGGCGCGCTTTCACGTTAGCGAACGGCGTCTGCAGGTGGTTCATGCGCAGGCACATGTCGACGCCCGACTTATTCAGAACCTGGAGTGCAAGACTGGAGTCGCTTTCGATCGTTGAGTAAAGGTCAGCAGGTGGGAACCGAACGAAATCAAGCTCACTCGCTTGCAAGGCTGCCAAAGCAGTTTGGTCATCGGCAATGCCGTCCCAGATGACGCGATCGACCTTGACGATCTTCCCTCCGGCAAATCCGTCGGAAGCCTCCTTGCGCGGCACGTATTTTTCGTTGCGATCATAGGTAAAAGTCGCACCCGGTTTCGCAAGATCCTTATTGAAGGTGAACGGCCCCGATCCGATATTCGTCGTAACCTGTTCGGTTGCAGGCCGGTCAGCGTCCTTCTCGGGCATGATGTACAGCAAGCTTCCAGAAATCGTCGCCAATATATCTATCAGCAGCCCTAACGGCTCCTTGAGCGTGATAGTAAAAGTCTTCTCGTCCTTCTTTGATATATCGCTGGCTCGCGCCATGATCAATTGACCACCGGAAGCCACTTGACCCCATCGGCGGATCGACGCGACACAGTCGGCTGCGGTAACGGGAGTACCATCGTGCCAAGCCAAGCCATCCCGGAGCTCAAATGTATAAGTCTTCTTGTCATCGGAAACACCCCACTTCCCCACCATTTGCGGCTGCGGCAATGACTTGGAGTCGGGCGCAAACAACGTATCGTAAATTGCCAGGCCATGGATCTGGGTGGACGTATCGGTCGTAAAGATCGGATCGAAGACTTTGAGGTCACCTAGCGCCATACGGACCGTCCGTTCAAACGGTGGCGCCGCCTGCGCCCGCAAGACCGACGGGATCGACAAAGCCGTTCCCGCGGCCATGCCCAGCTTAATGAGACTGCGTCGAGAGATTTCCATATTCGGTTCCCCTTTCGTGTTCATGGCGCGGTTGATCCGCGCTTTTTTCGAGTTTTGCGGACGCCACCAGAGCAGGATTCCTTTGTCGTTCCTAACAAGCGCCTGACGGGTGGTGGCAATTGGGAAATTGTAGCACCCGGGCGGAGTGCAGTTTGCACCAAAATGTGTCCACTGCTGAAATACAGGCCCCACAAAGTGACGGAGTTTGAAATATCTCAGCCTCCGCTGGCGCGAAAGCTTATCGTCGGTTGCAGACCCACGAGCGTTAGAGACGGGAATTTTTCAAGCGGTGCGCCAGACGCGAGACGGGGAACGTGATCGAAATCAATCTCTTCCCGCTCGGCGATCAACAGACATGTGCTTTCGTGCCATGATCGCGAGCTTTGTCGTCTTTACAGTATCTTCGCGACAGTTAGGCCATGTGGACGAATTGACAGGTATTGGTTCACGTGTTCCCGGAGCGATTTCTATCTGACCCATATGTTGCCCACTGATTTGGAGGTCGGCATGTGCACCAAGATGGAGGATACGGATTGGGCGAACGAGTTCCGCCCGTCGCTGCCACAGCGCGGTGCCAACAGCCGGGATGATCGGCTATTTTATTTCTGGAAGCGCTGCTCTCGATTCACAACATCACCTGGCGGGCGCTGCCGGAGCGGTTCGGCAAGTGGAACAGCGTGTGGAAGCGCTTTCGACCGGCTGAGCAAGAGGCGGCTTCTCGACCAAAATCCACCTGAAGACGGATTCGACGGGCATCCCATCGCCTCCGACCTGACCGGTGGCGAGAAGGCTGATGCGCCGCACTTTCCCATCCTGCTCGGGCTCGGCCCCGATACCGACCCGCGTGCTGTCATCGGCGACGAGCGCTATGCCAGCAAGGCCAACCGGCAAGAGGCACGGATCGCGGCGCAATTCCCGTCATCCCGCACAAGGTCAACGAAAGGGACACGCCGGCATTCTTCGCAAAGGCACTATACAAGGGCCGAGCCCGCTCGAAAAGGCCGTCGGCAAGATCAAGCGCTCCAAGTGCATTGCCTTAGGCTGCGAAAAGACAAAGCGAAACTTCCCATCCATCGTCGCACTCGCCGCTAGCTTCATCTTGCTCAAATCCGTCCACTCCGCCTAGCAATGTTCGCCACAAATTCCGCCAGCCAGCTGCACTCGTGCCAACTGGGGGCGGGCTCATCAGGTGTGGCGCGTCGCGTTCGATCATCCACCTGTTTCCCTTGAGAATCGCCGCCAGCGGTTCCAGACTTCAGCGTTGGCTTATGTTCGAGATGGGATGACTCCCATTTCCCTGCCCACCTCGGTGAAGGCCTCGACGGCGCGGTCAATGTCCGTGCTCGTATGCGCGGCAGACATTTGCGTGCGGATGCGCGCCTGACCTCTCGGCACCACGGGGAACGAGAAGGCGGTTACATAGACGCTGCGCTGAAACATCTTCTCGGCCATTTGCTGCGCGAGGCACGCGTCGCCTAACATCAAAGGGATGATCGGGTGGTTCGCACCAGCAATCGTGAAGCCCACCTTCGATATTTTCGAGCGGAAGCGGTCGGCGTTGGCATAAAGCTTTTCGCGTAGCGCATCGCCTTGTTCGACCAGATCGATCGCCTTCAGCGACGCCCCTGCTATGACTGGCATCAGCGTATTGGAGAAGAGGTACGGCCGTGAGCGCTGGCGAAGCCAATCGATGACCTCGCGCTTTCCTGACGTGTAGCCGCCCGAGGCGCCTCCAAGCGCCTTGCCGAGCGTGCCGGTGATGATGTCCACCCTGCCCTCGACGCCGCAATGCTCGGGCGAGCCGCGGCCATTCTTGCCCACAAAGCCGACGGCATGGCTGTCGTCGATCATGACCATGGCGTCGTATTTGTCGGCGAGGTCGCAGACCCCCCTGAGGTTGGCTATGATGCCGTCCATGGAAAACACGCCGTCGGTGGCAATCAGCCGGAAGCGGCAATCCCGCGCGTCCTTCAGCCGCGCCTCCAGCCCGGCCATGTCGTTGTTGGCGTAGCGGAAGCGCTTTGCTTTCGACAGCCTGACACCGTCGATGATCGAGGCATGGTTCAGCGTATCGGAAATGATCGCGTCCTCCTCGCCGAGCAACGCCTCGAACAGGCCGCCATTGGCGTCAAAACAGGATGAATAGAGGACCGTGTCTTCCATCTTGAGAAATGAGGAGATGCGCGCCTCGAGCTGCTTGTGCTCTTCCTGGGTGCCGCAGATGAAGCGGACCGACGCCATGCCGTATCCATAGCGGTCGAGCACAGCCTTCGCCGCAATCCGTAGATCTTCATTGTCGGCGAGGCCAAGATAATTGTTGGCACCAAAATTCAGGACCTTGCTGCCATCCTCGAGTTCGATCTCCGACGATTGCGCCGAGGTGATGACGCGCTCGGATTTGTAGAGCCCCGCCGACTTCAAGCCGGCTAGTTCCGCCGACAAATAGGCAATGAAGGCGTTCCTCATCTGCAACTCCGCAGGAACGGCATGACGTTAGCCCTCACAAGAACTGACCGGCGGGGACTGGACACTCATCACCGAATGGTAACGGCTGCCGATTCAGTCAATCCCGCGCCCGCGCGGTTCGAGACAAGAGCGAAGAGGGGCCAGCTCCGAGCCCGTCTTATCCCACAGGATTTGTGACATCGAGCAGACCGGCATCACTATCTCGCGCGGTCGGTCGCCTCGTTGAGGTAAGCGTCGCCGGCTCGGCAGCAAGTTGCCGCACCCTTGGGGACCCAACCAAATCCAGGGCGCACTGCGCCGGCTTGGCTTTCTGGAGTTTGCGTCACGATAGCTCATCGCCACCGTCACGATTCCGATCGCCAAGTTTGCTGTCGCATGGCTCATTCTGACGACCGGTAGATGACAGCAGTCGACCATGCAGGATCGTCGTGCTTTTGCCAGTAGAGATTCATGAGCCGGCGGGTGACAGGTCCGACGCGCCCATTAGCGATTGCGGAGTCGTCGATACGCGTCACGGGCATAATGCCGCCGGCAGTCGACGTGATGAATACCTCGTCAGCCGCTTTGATCTTGGCGCGACTGACATCAGTAGCCGTGGCCGGGAGCCCCATCTCGGCACAAAGGTCGAAGACAGTCCGGCGCGTGATGCCTGGCAGCACCCCAAAAGCTGGCGTCCTCAGGGATCCGTCCTCTACAACGAACACATTGAAGCCGGGGCCCTCCGCAACGTGCCCGTTTGCATCCAGGATCAGTGCTGTTTCCGCCCCCATGTCGTAGGCTTCAAAAAGGCCCTTCACGAGATCGAGCCAATGATAGTTCTTGATTGAGGGATCAATCGATTTTGGCGGGATGCGAACGGTATCGCTGATTGCAACATGCAGGCCTCTTTCCAGCTGTTCCTCGTTGGCAACCGACCCAAATGGGACGGCGAATGCCATGAAGCGGTTCTCCGCCTGGCGAGGATCGCGACTGAACGTCGGCGATGATCCACGCGTGCAGATCATCTCCACGTACGCCGATTTGTGGCCCGACAAAGCAACGCAATCGTTGAGGATCGATGTTATTTTTTCACGATCATAGGGCAGCTTCATTCGCAGCCGTTCCACACCTTGGAAGAACCGGTCAAGGTGCAAGTCCAACCGGAAGAATCTGCCATTCCAGACGTGCACCGTATCGTAAGTCGCGTCGGAGTGGAGGAAACCCCAATCGAGCACGGAGATCTTGGCCTCGGACATCGGCACATATTGTCCATCCATGAACGCAACCCCGCGCGGGTAGCGCCCTCGATCAACGTAATGCTTGTCGACAGTTGGAAGCGCAGGTAAGAGCTGTGTCATCGGGGGCGCCATTCTTCTTCCATACACCAGGACGGTTGCTTTCCCGCGTGGAACGGTCGGGCAACCCACACCGTCCTAACGCAAGATCAACTGCGTCCTAAATCGCACGGTTGAAAAGGCGAAAAAACTCAATCTAATGCTGGACGCGCAATGGCGGTTTCAAAAAGCGGCCCGGAGTGATGACTTCAGCGCAACCCGCCCTACGCTACTCCGCAACGCGTGGCTCGAACTTGACACGATCAAGCGAAATCATGCTCCGGAATTTTCGGACATTAGGGTTGGTATAGAGCTTTGTCTTGACGAAGACGTCAAAGGCCTCGACGTCCTCAACGGAGACGAGCAGCACGAAATCGGCGTCGCCCGTAACCATGTAGCACTGGGTAACCTCTTTGGCCGCGCGCATCGCGCGCTTGAACTCATCGACAAGGTCAAGACGCTCACGGTCGAGCTCCACCGTGACGACAACCGTGAGCAACTTACCAAAAGCCTTCGGATCCACCAGTGAGATGTCCGCAAGGATCACACCATCCAAACGCAGCTTGTTAACTCGACGCATACATGACGCTGCCGAAGAACCGACCAGTTCCGCCAGTTCGGCAAAAGAGAGCCGGTTGTTCTTTTGTAGAGCCTTAAGGATCCTTCGATCTAGGTCATCCATGACTAACGCCCGCTGTGATTGCAACCTGAATAATCGTCCTAAAGTGGTGCTGCAAACATTGCAGTTTGGCCTGAAAATTGAAATAGCTAAGTCAATCTTGACCTACGGACCGCAGGAATTCGCCGCCGCTAATGGTCCAAGAGTCCGTCAATGGGCGCTGCAAGCGCAGAGGCGGTGACGGGACCGATGCCGGGAACGCTCATCAGACGGCGCGCGGTCTCATCGGCTCTGGTGAGAGCCAGAATGGCCTGATCGCTTTGTCCGATCTCATGATCGAGTTCGTTCAGCCGACGCACGACAGGCAACAGCGCCGAGCGTATGATCGCCGGGTCATGTCGTTGCTTTCCATGATGAGAACCGCCAGACCACGAGCATTGTTCGGTCCCTGCGCGGCGATGATCCCGATCTCGGCCAGATGGCTGCGCAGTGCATTGAGCAGTTGCGTACGCTGTGCCACCAAAAGTTCGCGCACCTTATGGTGCATAAGCGCAGCCTGGTTCGCGACCGATCGCACCGGTACAAAACGCATGGAGGGCCGCGTCACCGCCTCGCAGATGGCCGCTGCATCAGCGGCGTCGTTCTTCTGGCGACTCACATAGGCCTTCACATACGCTGGCGGCATCAGCCGCACGTCATGGCCAAGACTTGCCAGTTCGCGAGCCCAATGATGAGCCGAGCCGCATGCTTCCATGCCGATCAGGCACGACGGTAGACGCTCGAAGAATGCCAGCACATCTTTGCGCCGCAGCGCACGAGACATGACGACACGGCCGGCAGCGTCGACAGCGTGGGACCTGGAAGACATGCTTGGCCAGATCGAGGCCGACAGTGGCTACAGCATTGAATTCGATGTCAGTCTTTTCCATGGACGGTGCTCCTTCAGATGAGTGCTCGACAGCAGCCATCTTTTCACGCCTCTCACCAGGATTGCGGATGCCCGTGCCCGGTAGCGCCTCGTCACGCATGAAGTCGTGCAGCTCCCGCGCGATTTTGAGCCCGGCAGTCTCGATGCGGACAGTGTTTAGCTGCTGGTGGTCCACCTTATCCTCCTATGCCACCAGTCGATTGTCGACAGGAAGATCTTTTGCGACGACCTCAGCCAACATCGCTGATGTCGCGGCAGACAGTGTCCAGCCAAGGTGCCCGTGGCCGGTGTTATAGTAAACGCCCGGCGCTTTCCCTTTGCCGACACGCGGCATCATGTTCGGCCTCATAGGACGGAGGCCCGCCCATGGCACGATGTGGTTCGTGTTGACGCCCGGGAAGAGTTGCCGCGTCCAGTCTACTAAAGGTCTTACCCGGTCATCCCTTATGTCCAGGTTCTGGCCGTTGAACTCTGCGGTCCCAGCCACACGGAAGCGCGCTTCGCCAAGCCGGCTGGTAACGATTTTGGCCCTATCGTCGAGGATGCTCACCCAGGGAGCGGCTTCCTGTGCCGCATTGCCCCCCAGCTGTATCGTGATCGAGTAGCCCTTGACAGGATAGATGTTGAGACGATCGCCCAGCATCGCCGCGAAGTCACGGCTGTTCGAGCCCGCGCATACGACGATCGCGTCGGCCTCGATAACCTGCGCCGGGGCAGCCTGGCTCGAGTACGTCACCCTGAAACGACCGCGTCGCTCAATTCTTGTCACCGACGCTTCGTAGTGGAAACTTCCACCGCGCCGTTCGCATGCTCGGGCCAAGCCGGTGGTGTACTTGTGGATGTCACCTGTTGAGTCCGAAGGCGTGTAGAACCCACCATAGAAAGCGCCTTGCAAGGCCGGCTCAATGGACGCGATCTCGCCAGGCGTGACCGGCCGCCTGTCAAGGCCTCCTTCGAGGAGGAGTTGGTTGACTTTCGTGCCGTGATCGAAGCCCGGCTTGTCCCAATAGACATGTAGAATCCCGCGACGAACGTGGTCGAAATCGATGCTTTCACGCTTAGCGATGTCGAAGATGTGCCTGCGCGCAGCGATAGCCAAACGGGTCGTGGCAACAGTATTCTCGCGGTACTTCGCGATATGGGATACAAATTCCGCAAGCCAGCTGTACTTGTGCCATGTCGGCGCCGGATTCATCAGGAGTGGCGCGTCGCGCCTCGCCATCCACTTAATGCCCTTTAAGATGGTCGACCAATGGTTCCAGACTTCCGCGTTGCTCGCCGAGAGCTGGCCGCCGTTTGCAAACGAAGTCTCCATTGCGGCATAGCGCTGACGCTCTAGCACGGTGACGTCATAGCCGTGGTCCAAAAGGGTATAGGCTGTCGACACACCGATAATGCCGGCACCAATCACAACAATCTTGGGCATTTCGCTCTCCAGACAAGACAATGGGTTCGGGCCAGTCGGCCCGCGGCTCTTCCCCAAATCTGTCACTGTACCTGAGAGCTTGACCGGGTGGCCCGGCTTTCCCCTTCGGTGGACGCTCCCGGCGTCTCTCTCCAGATTGTTCGGCAGCACGGTCGCTTGTACCTGAGAGTTTCCTTGGGGGGTTGCTCCGTCGGTGTCGGCAACATGCCGATCTCTCCCGTACTGCCTATTGAACGGTCTATTAATAGCTCCGTCCACCGATAGTTACAGCCCTAGCTCGCGGCTTAACGGTGAAACATGCCCATCATTTTCGCCAGCAAGCTGAAACGCGTGAACCGAGGATGCCCGTTTCTTCGGCAACCAGCGTCTCCAGCAAGACCATGCGATGCGGGTTCAATGCGTCGTTGTGCCAAGCGGTTTGCGATGCGGCGCACTTCCTGCGGGCTTGGGTGGGCTGGTGCCCCGCCGTTTCGTTTTTTGGGGCGTCGCGTTGTTGGCCTGATGGCGCACGGTTGCCATCATGGCGAAGGCCAGCATAACGAAGGAAACATGCCGATGCCAGCCGCGCCAGGATCTGGTCTCATTATGATCGAGGCAAAGCTCGTTCTTGGCCGCTTCGGCAGACGGCATCATCGGCTTGATTGCCGCCCAAATCTGGTCGAAATTACGATAGGCTATTATGCCCCCTCCTCATTGAGAACAGGAATGTCTGCTCTGGCATAGAACGCCAGCATGGGTCCGAGATCAAAGGTCGTTGCGGGCGCAAGCCTCTGGACCGACCGTGGCCATGTTTCGGTTGAGATGCCGTCGATCCCTCGCGCCAGCGTGCTGGCAAATCGGGGCATCAGCGGTGCGAGTGTCTGTGCCAGGATCCCAGCGGCGGTAGCCTGAAGCGCGAGCGAAGTGCGGGTGCGGGCGGGATAGAGACGTCGCGCCGCTGCTTCGATATGACGGCGAGACCGGGGCTCGCTCGAGTTTCGTTTTGGAACGCGGACGAGCCAGACCGCGAACTGGCGACAGAACTGGAACTGACCGCGGTCTCTAATCGCGGCCGTGGCGGCCGTGCCGGTGATTGGGCTGTTCCCTGGACGGCGCGTTGGCCCACCTGGCTTGACGGCATTTACAATGCCTTAGTCGGCCCTCGCGAGGTGACGGCCGCACCGCAGGCCACGGGCCGAGCACGGGCGCGATCGATGCGGTTATCGACCACCCGGTGTTCGCCACCTTACCGTGTGGTGACGATGCCGCGGCTTTTGGAGCGCAGCACGACTAAGAGTTCCACGCTTACAATGGTTAACATTCATATGATCGAAAACGCTGGCTCAGGCGACGACGCTAGCGATTTGCCCGATGCCGCTTTTTGTACGCAAGGTTTCACTCTGTTCGACATCCGACAATTGTTGATGTCAGACAGGGCGCCAAATCCTCTAACCAGTTGTTTTAATCGAATTTCTTCTCTGGCACATTCTGTGCTGCGCGGCTTGCGAATGCATCAGCAAGAAAATCGTCCCATGATCACACTCACTGAAAACGCCGTCGCCGCCGTCAAGGCCGCGCTTTCCCGCGCCGACGAACGGGCGGAAGGCTTTCGCATCAAGGTCGAGGCGGGCGGCTGCGCCGGCCTCAAATACCTGATGGGTCTGGAAAGCGTCTCGCGGGAGGGCGATGCCATCATGGAGACGGACGGGTTCAAGGTGTTCGTTGACGCAAACTCCCAGCCCCATCTCGCCGGCATGACCGTTGACTTCGTTACGGACCGGGAGTCCTCGGGCTTTGTCTTCGACAATCCCAATGCGCGGGACAAATGCGCCTGCGGCAAGTCCTTCGGCTAGCCGCCACAACGACACCTAATTTTGTGTGGAGTTCGGCCGAACGGGTTTTTTGCATCGAGCCTCGACGGTGGACCGAGCTACAAAACGTGCAGTGGGACATTTCCCACCTTTGCCGCGTCTCGTAAGCGCCCGGGCGATGGCAATGGCCAGATGCGACTTCCGGTTCCGGGCCACCAATCAGCACGCCATAGGACAAACGCTATCAAGGGCATCTGAACCGCCGGGAGGCGGCGGAGTTCGAGAGCCCCGGCGAGTTCCGCCGCGCGGCTGGCCTAGGCAGAGATTGCCTTGACCCTCAAGCTCAAGCAGCCCTCGGTCTCGAAGATCGAGAAGCGGGCCGATATGTATCTGCCGACACTCAAGGGGTACATAGAGGCGATTCGGGGGGACAACCCCCTCATCGTCGCCTCCCCTCGCGCGCCCCTCGGTATAGAGCAGGTCGGCGATATATAGCACCCAACCCCTCTCCACATGTAATGCTCAGCGCAAGGTGGACGAACCCGCCCGAAGGCCACGCGGGCCGGCTGGACGCGCCTTTTGGTCATAGATTGCCGAAGGGACGACGGTCTCGTCGACGCTCGCAATAGTATGAGCAATCCCTCGTTAAGCCGGATACCGACCTGCCCGCTGTCACGCTTGCGTGCGTTCGCGGGGACCCTCTTCCCTCGCCCATGCTGGCCCAGGAGTGTCCGACGATGTGCTCGCCAACGACGCTTGGTCACAGCTTCCATATCTGATCAAGTAGATGCCTCCGCGCCTGCGCGACATCTTCGGTGGCTTACAATTTATCAAATTTACGGCGATCATCGCCGCACCCGCAAAGCGACAAAAAACGTTAAACGGCCATGTCTGCTGCCTTCTTATGCGGCTCGAGGACACATTGAGCACAGGCAAATACTGGCAAGCATGCTAGCGCCACGACCTCACCTCGCGGCGGCAGTTAACGACCCACTGCGGTTTCCCAAAGGCCTTCGGACAAACTTGGCGCAGCGCTGTTACGCCAGGCACAGCACGTCGAGATCTGTCGAGCATCAGCCGTTGCGAAAGGTGTAGCCATAACCGTTGAGCGCCGGCGCGCCGCCGAGATGCGCGTAGAGTATCCTCGAGCCCTCTGGAAAAAAGCCTTTTTGGACGAGGTCAATCATCCCTTGCATCGATTTGCCTTCATAGACGGGATCGGTAATCATACCTTCGAGCCGCGCACACAGACGGATCGCATCCTTGGTTTCCTCGGATGGAATGCCGTACCGCGGGTGCGCGTAGTTCTCGAGCAACACCACGTCATCCTCGGCAAGTTCCGATCCGAGTTCGACGAGGGTCGCTGTATGTCGGGCAATGCTTAGCACCTGCGCCTTGGTCTTGGCCGGGATAGCAGAGGCATCAATACCGATCACGTTGCGCTGTCGACCGTCCTTGGCGAATCCGACGAGCATGCCGGCGTGCGTTGAACCGGTGACCGTGCAAACGACCATGTAGTCGAAGCCAAACCCTAGCTGTTCCTCCTGGGCGCGCACTTCCTCCGCGAACCCCACATAGCCGAGGCCTCCATTCGGGTGAACAGACGCGCCGGCCGGTATCGCATAGGGCCTGCCGCCCCTTGCCTTGACCTCATAGAGCGCTCTTTCCCAACTGTGCCGGATGCCGATGTCAAAGCCTTCGTCGACCAGGCGCACCTCTGCGCCCAAGATGCGGCTCAAGAGAATGTTGCCGACCCGGTCGTAGACGACATCCTCATGTGGAACCCAGCTCTCCTGGACCAGGAGACATTTCATGCCGATCTTGGCGGCAACGGCGGCGACCATGCGCGTGTGGTTGGACTGCACGCCGCCGATGGTGACGAGGGTATCGGCATCCGACGCGATCGCGTCGGGGATGATGTATTCGAGCTTGCGCAGCTTGTTGCCGCCGAACGCCAGACCGGAGTTGCAGTCCTCGCGTTTGGCGTAGATCTCCACCTTGCCGCCCAGATGCTTGCCGAGCCGGTCGAGCTTCTCGATGGGTGTGGGTCCAAAGGTGAGCGGGTAACGCTCGAATTTTTCCAGCATATTCTCTCCGGCGATGATCATTAAGCTGAAATAGCCCCGCAAAACTCGTTCCATAAGCGCCGCTTGGATTGGTCGGCCGCGCTTTCCGACCTTCCATCAGAGCCCTGGGGATTTCCACCGCTTTCCTTGCGATTGAGACGAAGCGATCCACATGCCGGCATGCTGCGGTGAGGCGACCATCGCCTAGCAAACCTACGACGACACGCGATCGGCATCTGCGTTTTTGCCAGCTTTGCGAGCGCAGGCAGACCGCCAACCAACAGACTTCGATAAAAACGCAGTGGTTCTTGTCTGCGATTGGACCGACATGAACCGCACAGTTGCCGAGGCGAATTCTGCGAGGCGATTTTTGTGGCGCTCAACGCCTCACAGAAGGTTCAGCTGCTCGATCGAAGTGCTCGTCTACCTGATCGAAACGGGTGCCAATGCCCTCGAAAGGCTGGCCTCGCCGCGGCCGTAAGTCTCCGGATTGTAGTTAACGAGCGTGTCGGTTCTAGCCGTATCCAGCAACTGATTAGTTATCTGTGTCGGTGTTGCTGACGTGAATTTGCTGCCCAGAATGGCGGCATAGCCTGCAACCACGGGTGCCGCGACAGACGTCCCGGATAGCCCAATCTTGTCACTATCGACCCCCACTGTCAGGAACTGGTTCTGCACCTCCGAATCTGAACCGGCGTAATTCGAATAGGAGGCGAGCTTTGCCTTGTTTTCGGGAGTGCCATTGCGCTCTAGCGCACCCACAAAGATTGCCGATTGCTTCCCAATCAGGTCGAGAGAAAGGAAATCAATATCCCCATCGGCAAGGGTATCTACCGCTACGGACCCGTTGCCGGCTGCCTTTGTGAAGACCGCAGCACCCGCCCGAGCCGCATCGACAATCGACTGCTCAAGCCGGTACCCGCTCACTGGTTCCTCAAGGCCATAGCTCAGATTAATGACATTGAGGCCCTGCTTCAGCGTGAGCGGAACTTGTTCCGAATAGTCAAGCTCGGTTATGTTTGCGCCAGGTGCGACCATGCCGGCTGCTTGAGCGACCCACTGCCCATGTTGCCGCCATTGGGAGCCATGGCCGAGATCCCCCTCCTGTCCCATGTTACTTGTGAAGTCATCTATGACAGTTACCGACACGCCAGACCCATTATAGCCCGAGGCCCATGCTGCGCCGACGTCCGGGCTCATCCAGCAAAAGGTGCCATCGGCATTTTGTGGGCAACGCGAGCTGCTGCCGTCCATGGCTGGCCTTGCAGCTCCTCCATCGCCGGCGAGCCTGGATTGGAGGTCATCGGCGAAACCGGGTGGTGCCGACGTCCATAGGACAAGACTGGCAAGGTACGCCACCGGCAACAATCGCTTCATCTGCATTCAACTCTCCTGTTTGAACTGTTCTTCATCAACAAGACGAAGCGTTTCACCATGGCTAGAACACCTCTGAACCAGAGCCCGATGTTCAGCGGATTCAGATGAGCGTTCGCCAGGTATTTCAACGTGTCCGCCAGCCGGAGCAGCGACGCCACAGACGGCAATTCACAGCCTGGGCGCCGCGATCCACCCACGTTCGGGCGCATGAGGGTAGGGTGGCAGTCTAGTGGATCGAAACGGGTGCCAGCGCCCTCGAAAGGCTGGCTTCGCCGCGGCCGTAAGTCGCCGGATTGTAGTTGACGAGCGTATCGGTCCTGGCTGTATCCAGCAGCTGATTAGTAATCTGTGTCGGAGTTGCGGACGTGAACTTGCTGCCAAGGATGGCGGCATAGCCTGCAACCACAGGTGCCGCATAAGACGTGCCGTATAGGCCAGTCTTGTCACCCTCGACACCCACGGTCAGGAACTGGTTCCGCACCTCGGGGTTTGAGCCGGGATAATTCGAGTATCGGGCCAGCCGCGTCTTGTTCCCGGGAGTGCCATTATGGTCGAGCGCACCCACGAAGATTGCCGATGGCGCCCCGATCAGCCCGAGGGTTAGCCCATCGAAATCCCCTTCGTGCGGCCTACCTACCTCGTTGCTGTGGTTGTCGGCACTCTTTGTGACGATGGCAGTGCCCGCCCAGGCGGCATCGACGATCGCCTGCTCGCGCGGATGCTGGCTCAGTGGCTCTATAATGCGGTAGCTTGCATTGATGATATTGAGGCCGTCCTGCAGCCCGATCGAAGACCCCTCGAGATAGTCATACTTGAATATGTTTGCGCCAGGGGCGACCATGCCGGCAATTTCAGCGACCCAATCTCCATGTCGCTGCCTCTGCGTACCGCGACCGAGGTCTGCATCAAATGGCTGTTCCTTGAAATCATCTATGACATTTATCGATACGCCGGAACCGATAAAGCCTGATGTCCATGCTTCACCAATATCTGGGCTCATCCAGCAGAATGTGCCGTCGGCATTTTGTGGACAGCCCGAGCTACTGCTTTCCGCGGCTGGAGTACCGGTCGTTCCTTTGCGGCTGATACCGGCATCGAGATCACCCGCGAAACCGGGTGCAGCCAACAGGCACGCTATAAGACCGACAACGAAACCTGCCGGGAACAATTGTGTTTTGTGCATAATAGACTTCCTGTCTGGATTGTTCTTCATCAACGAAATGTACCGGCTATGCCTTTCCCTATCTCTAGAATTCACCCCTGAACCGGAGATCGAGTTTCAATCGGCTTGGATTGATGTTTGCCATATATTTCAGCGTGTCCGCAGGCCGGAGTTGCGACGCGGCCAGACGGCAATTCACTGTCTGGAAGCCGCTGACGGCGCCATAGTCAGCCGTGCAAGGTCGTTCCGTCAGGTTCCCGCCCAAAATCGAACTGACGGTGAGAGAAAGCGTCGTGGACGGTGTCGGTCGCTTTTGCAGAATAAGGCCGAGTTTCACACCTGGCTCGATTCGGACCTTTTCCGCATGTTGGCCGGTGCTCGCACCCCACAGGAGACCGAAATCATCCGACAGCTGCGTCAACATTTCGAATCGCATGTCGATCCATTTGCTATGGTACCACTTGTCGAAAGACACTTTGGTACCGCCCGACAGCTCGTATCCGCCTTGTTCCAGATGGTTGGCGGCCGCGGTTAGCTCCGAACCCTGGTAAATGCCGACAAGGCTGGTCTCCTGTCCGTTCGCAGTTATCGGGCTGGCGAAGAATGCCATCACGAACAGGACGTAACTCGCCGACCGTATGCACATCTGCAACCCCCCTCGTTGGATCCGCCAGCAAATCATGTGATCGACACGCGTACTGCAGTCCCTTGCCGCATGTTCAAACCACACGGAGGGTCCAGCCGCAGACGCATGGCCGCCAGCGGCCAACGTGTTCATTCGCAACAAATCTGTGATCTCCCGTCCTTCAATTTCGCCCGAGCCATCTCTTCGCTCTCCCTGGCAAGCAGCTCCCGCCCTCTCAACGGAAGCCAACAAAATTCATGCCGATCTAGATGACGGCGCCATAGAAGGAATAGTATGTTTGTTTTCAGCGGCTTAGACAAAACGTCCAAGACGCCGGCCAACCAAGGCCGTGTCGTCGAACCGACAAAGCCGACACAATTGCCGGATATCGACGAACACGCTGAGCGTGAACCCTCCCGTATGGCAACACTCCCTTCTCGCTCCAGCCATGCGTCGGAGAGCCTCGAAACGGCTTTCATTTTCCATTCGACGCAATCCTCTTCAGTCGGACATTGCGCCGCCCAATTTGAAGTTCTGTACGCGAATCGTCTGAAAAGGCATGCCCGGCAGAGACGGAGCTCCCTGCCGGGCCGGGTTCGCCTTGGGAGGCGGCGTAAGCTAGCGACTTTCGTGGCGGTGGGACCACTCAATCCGTGCGTTTTGCGCAATAACGAGCATCTGCCGTGCCAAGCCAAAAGCATTTAAAAAACACCCGAGAGTCAGCTTCCTCTACGTTGCGTACCCGACATTGTCGGCTATCGGACAATGCCGAACGAGGCCTCTCGGCATCGACCTACACCTTAACCAGAGCGCACTCACCAGGCCGTTCGATGCCATTTCGACCTGGCGAACTGGTGGTGACCGGGTTTTAGCTCCGAACTGTTCGCAGGCTGACGGACAGGGCGGATGTTTACCTTCAATGCAGAGGGCGCGGCCACGAGAGACGGCGCGGCGAATGTGGCGGGCAGATGATCGCGAGGATCGCCACAATCGGCATGGCCGCGCCGTAGGCCAATCAGCCCTTCGGCGACCTCGCGATGTGACGCCCCAGCAAGTGAGCCGTCGAGCCCACGAAGAACGAAGGTTAGACGCGTTTTTTCCGGCTTTGGCCCAGACTTAGTTCATTGAGGCACTCGAGCGCCCTCAGGCGGTGCTTCGAAAACATCGCGGGCCAGGTCGCCTCGGCACGGAGGTAAATAGGGTGCAAGATATCCGCGCGGCAGCGGGCGACAGCAGGCCCGTCGCACGACATGGCAATGCCAAGAGCTCGAGCGGCGATACGGCGATGTCGCCGAGGATGCGGACAGCAGTTCGAGGATCAACACATCCGGCAGACTGGCAAATCAGCAGCCTGATATCTGTCCACCCTCAGGGCCGCACTCCAGATCGGCGTCCACTTATTGCCTCCGCTTGCATAAGCGCGACGAGGAGCGCTCGCCGGGCGGAGCTGGTCGGGTTGCGCAGCCCGGCGAGTGCGGATTGTTTGGGCGGTGGGCGCGTCAGGCGCGGTTCTTGAAGCTCATCATACGGCTGTGGCAGAGCCGGACATGTGCCGCCTTCACACATGTTAAGTTTTCCGGCGCTTCGTTCGCCTTCGAGATGAAGCAACCCGCGTGCCGCGCGCTGCGATCGACTACCGTTGCCCGGAGAACCGAAACTGCATTCCCCTGGCGTTAGAACGATGAGAATGCCGTCCGACCATACCAGGCCATGACCTCAATAATCAAACTTGAACAAAGTGACGAATCTGAGCCCTGATCTTGTTACGGCGCCTCAAGGGAGGAGCAGCGATATGCCGAGCGTTTGATTGCGCTGTGGCACATCTTGAGCTTCATTCCTATGCTCATCGTCGCGCGACTGGTACCGAACTTCCTGGGACCCATCGAAAAGCTCAGCCCCTTGCCCGACTTTGCCAGCGCAGCTCGATCGCCAAATCAGAAAGAGCACACTTGCGAAATAGCCCAGCTGAAGAAGTAGCGAACAGCCCAGCGTCGTGACGACTGCTAGACGGAACGAATGCGAGGCGAAGTAAACCGTCACAGCGTTGCCGCACAGGACCAGCCCGAGGAGCCGACAAAAGATGATGAAGCGCATGCCGTTCTCCTGATTTTGTCTCGTCAAATTATGCAGCTCATGCTGCGATCTGGTCGGCCGCGAGATGGGTCTGGCAGTTCTTTGGGCAGACGCGGCCGCAGGCTCCGCAGCCAATGCAGCGGCCGGCATGGTCGACAACCATGATCATACGATTGAGCTCACCGTCGAAATCGTCGTCATCGGCGTCGCAGGCGCCGAGGATTTCACCCGTGTCATCGACGCCGTAAAGATGCATGACCTCCCGCGAGCAGACTTTGAAGCAGCGGCCGCAGCCGATACAGATCTTGCCATCGATAGCGATCAGATATTCCGGCACCCATATGGAGCCGTCGCGGCTGATGAATTTGCTCCTCATCGCAAAGTCTTCATTTTGGCAAGCTCTCTCCTGGCACCATCCAACTCGGCATAAACGGCATGCGTTTTCTCGGCGACTTCCTCTATCTCAATCCATTTGACCGGGAGACCCTCGGCAAGGTCGCGCAAGTTCGTCTTGGCAATTGCCGCGCGCAGTTGAAGCTTTCGGACTTTCTTCGCCATCTCATCCAGGTTTGACATGATCCTTCCTCGAAAATGGATTTCTTCACGCCCGCGCCACGTCGGGATAGGCAATAGCTGCAGTCGCATCGCCGACCAGTTTCGCGCCGGTGTCCGCGAGTTTCCGGAGAGTCTCGAAGCCGAACCGGTAGACGTCTCGACAGACGTTTGATTCTGTTGTTGACAATGTCATCACGCCTGAGCGCCCCTCGATCGCCAGCTCCGCTACGGTCTAAAACATGTCGAGCCTCCACAGCACGTCCGGATCCGGATTGCCAATGAGTGGATATTCCGGCGCAGTTCCTCGATGATAATGAAATCGGCCAGCAGCCCGGTGTCCGATTTCCGTTGGCATGAGCCGTGGAAATCCTGAGCACGGGTCAGCCGCAGGAGGCATTTGACGAACGGGCGGGCAAGGGCCTCGCCATCCTTGTTGACGGCAGGGCCAAGCGCTGCGTGAGACATTTCGTTTCCTCAATTTCAGGTCTCGTCCTCAACGGAGGATTTCTGCTTTCGGTTACGCCGACTTCGGGCCCGCTTACGCAGCCGACGTCCGGCCTCGCCAGGCCGATTCCACGTAAATGCTGCCCCTGTGGCCGACCTTGAACAGGTCCTGGACTGTGACGTCTTCAACGGCGGGCCAAATTCGCGTCGAATATCGCCGCCGCGGCTATTCGGTTGGAAGTCTAAGGTCCGAGCCCTGAGCTGGAGCAAACCGTCGACCCTGTGCTCCATGGACACAGTTACTGCGGGCGCGCCGCAGAAAATGGGCGAATTGACCAGGGGTCCATTCCACTTGTCATCCCTACACCTTGCCGGGCTGAAAGTTCGTGAGAGGTTAGCCACGCAGCCAGTTGTCCACTTTGATCAGAGGAGCCGGGGACTCTCTACGCAACATGTTGTTCTCCATTCCCACACCTTTCCTGACGTTTATGCGCTAGCTGGTTCTTCTCTCAGAACGGGACACACCGGTTAGGAGACCATCAAAGCCTTGCGTGTTCTCATGCGATCAGCCTCACTCAGTATTGCCGATCTCAACCAGCAAACGTCATGCCAGCGCTTTGCCCGCAGTAAATGCATGATTCTGCCTCGAAAACCTCACAAGCCCAAGACGGCCGGTTGTTTTGAACCCGACATGTTTTCTGCCGCTGTCCGCTTTTGGACACGCATCATGCGTCAGACGCTTGAGGGCGAGAACGGCTTGGCTGTCTGCCCTGCGGTAATGTTGGCGTCGGCTCATCTAGCATCATTCGCCGCCGGCGATGCGCGGGCGCGCACAGCTAGGCCGACCCAGCGCCCCGAACCGCATGACCTTCTTGACCGGCCGGCATTAGGTCGGAAATTCCGCGATTCCGAAAAAGTTGGTCAGCGCAGTGCAGCCCGCTCGGCATTTGCCGCACGAATGGCAAGCGCCCGAAAGCTGTCAACCGAGCGATCCTCCAAGGCGCGGGCCGGCGTCTCGACGATATGTTGGTTAAGGCCGGCCAGTGTTTGTGCCTATGGTCTGGGAGTGGCCTTCGGGCAGCCAGTGGTAGCGAGTAAAGCTTCGGCATCCTCGGCTTTGATTGCCGCCAAAATCTGGTCGAAATCACGATAGGCTATTATGCCTCCTCCTCATTGAGAACAGGAATGTCTGCTCTGGCGTAGAAGCCTAGCACGGGTCCGAGATCAAAGGTCGTTCCTGGCGCAAGGCGCCGGACGGACGTAGGCCATGTTTCGGTCGAGAAGCCATCGATACCTCGCGCCAGCGTGCTGGCGAATCGGGGCATCAGCGGTGCGAGTGTCTGCGCCAGGATCGCAGCGGCCGTCGTCTGAAGGGCGAGCGAAGTGCGGGTGCGGGCGGGATAGAGACGTCGCGCCGCTTCATAGTCTTGCGCCTGTCGGTAGACTACACAATCGCTCACGAAATCGCAGGCCTGCGCGGCCGCGCGCCGGACCGAGAAGCCATCGTCCGAATAAGCGCGTTCCATCGCCGCGCGATGGATCTCTATCCGAGCAAAGAAAGCGCGATCGGCGGGAGCCCAGTCGCCTGCATCGGGCACACAGCCGCCAAAGTCCTGCTTGATTTCCCGGTGCAGCGCATCAAGCCAATTCAGCCAGATCCCTTGGAACACCTCGTTCTCGGTGCGGCGTAGCGCGTCCAGCGTGAAGTTCGTTCGCTCACCTTCCGGGCGTGTCAGGCCCAAATGAAGACGGACGACATCGACTGTCTTTGGGCCCAGAACCTCTTTGCCCCAGACCGCATGACCGCGGCTGGTCGAGAATTTCTGGCCGTCGAGCAGGTAGAACTCGTTCACATGATACCGGATGCGCGGGGTCCAGTGGGAGAAGACCTCAGCATAAAGCGCCGGATAAAGCAGGGCGTGATAGAAGGAATTATCGAAGCCGAAGAAATGGACAATCTGCCAGTCATTGCTGGGCAGGGCCGCATTCCAGTCTCGACCGAGCGATGTAGCTAGCGTCTGGATGTTGTAAAGAAAACCAAACGCCATCTCTGGCCAGACCCAGGTCACCTGCCCCGGGAACCCCTCGGCCGGTAGCCCCCAGTCCGACGGGTGGATGATGGGCACGGAAAAGTCGCCACGTTGGCGTAGGCGCGCGAAGAGGTCCATGATCCGAACGGGGGCGCCCGACGCCCTTAAATGCCGGTCGATATTGTCGTAGCACCGTTCCAGCGCAAGTTCGGGACGGCGCACCGAGCCGACCACCGGCGCCTCGGCCGAGTGCCGCGACCGGACTGCATCTAGGTCGTGGCATAGGTTCGGCGCGCCGCATTCCTCGCAGATGTTGCCACCAGCGGAGCTGCCGCAATCGGGGCAGAGGCCGCTTACATCCGGCTCGTAAAGGTAGTCGCCTGTCACAGCATCGAAGAGCGCAGGGCTCTGGCGCAGATCTACCGCCGTGCTGCTCAGAAGACTACGGAAACACGCTGCTTGAAACTCTGCATAAGCGCTATCGCCCAAAGTCGGGAGGAAGCTGTGGACCTCACAGTCGAGAAGCGCAAGCGTGGCTCGAATCTCACGGGCGTAGTGGCGCACCATCTTTGCGGGCGTCGATTGCTCGGCATCGGCACGCGTGGCCACGTAGCTCTGATAATCGTCGCTTCCAGTCAGGTGATAGGCTTCGACCCCTTTCATGCGCAGGAAACGCGTGTAGACATCGGCGCCAAGATAAGGGCCAGAAAGATGCCCCAGATGCAGATCGCCATTAGGCGTCGGCGGCGTGGAGAAGACGAAGATCGGCCCGCGGGGAATCGCGACCTGTGCAGCAGCTTCGAGGGCGGCCTTGCCGTCGCGCCAGTAGACATCGACGAAGTTTAGGTCTTCGACCCCATCGTTGTGCAGCACATGCGCTTCAAAAGGATGGAACAGAACGACATCGCCGGGTGCGACCGAGATTTCCCCAAGGTCGGTCCTGACCTTGCCCGCTCCAGACAGGACCACGAAAGCCTCGATTTCGTCGTGCCGATGGGGCTCGGATGTGGCGCCTGGTGCCACCTTGCCAAATGAAAACCCGGTGCCCGCGCTTCCCGTCCCAAGCGCAGCCATGTCGATACCGAACGCCCGCGACAGCTGCGTTCGAGAAAACGTGGATTTCCGCATGACGAACCTCAGCTGTCGAAACAGTTGTCTCTTCGGCTGCCGACGCAACAGCCTCTGCTGCAAGTTGCGAAGAGAGCGGCAGCCCGACACGTTGGCCCCCCGTCAGAATAGTCCGGCTCTGGGCCCCAGGCGGGCGAAACTACGGGCGCCAGGAGGGCTTTAGGCGTCACAGAAGAGCGCCCGGCGACACCTCCACATCGACATCCCGAAGCGTGGTGATGGACTGCCGGCGATGCTCCAGTAGCCGGCAATCAAAACCATGCTCTCCGCGCATTTTTTGGCGGCCGATCAGTTTCGTATCCATGGCCTCGCCTGGTTCCGTGAGCTCAGTCGCGATAGAAAATGCCGTTTGGGAGCTTGAGGTTGTCGAGATCAGCCACTTTGTCCTCTGGCGGATTAAGGGCGCGCTTAAGCACGTTATATTCAGCGCGGGTCGGTCCACCGGTTGAAGCACGCTGGAACACCAAGTAAAGCGTCCGCCGCGAACGATTGCTTTTATTCGGCTTCGAGTAATGCGGTGCGTAATCGTCGAAGATGAAGATGTCGCCAGCCTTCCATACTACGGGTTCCCAGGAGAATGTTTCGGCGACCTCAGGATCAATCACCCCGCCGGCATCCATGGGAAATACCCCCTTCTTATGGTTGCCGGGGCTGAAGAAAAGGCCACCATTGTCCGGGTCGGAATCGTCAATGCCTATGGCAACGATCGCATGGACCATCCGGTCGGGCAGCCTGTGTGGAATGTGATAAATGTCCTGATGCGGGCGATAACCGCCGCTATCGGGATAGTGGAAGATCAGCAACTCCTTGAGTCTGCGCGAATCTTCGCCAAGCAAATCCTCGACCGCAGAGTTTATGCGCTGATCTTCTAGGAGGAGAAGACGCAATGGGTCATGGAAGTCGAGAAAATTCTCGGCCTTGGAGGTGATCTTTCGATCATCAGTCGTCTTCTCGAACCACATGAGCCATTTATCATCGCTGACATCCCAGCGTGATACGTCTTCAACAAAGCTTGAAATCCGTTCCACAGCCGCGGGATCGAAGAACCTTTCGAGCCTGATGTATCCGTCTTTCTGCCACTTTTCTCTTTGTGCATCAGTCAACATGCGAAAGGCCTCCTGTTGGAAAAAATGGTTGGTCGAACATTCCGGTTAGAGGCAGTCGGGCGCTGGCCAGGGTGTGGCCCACGGAGACGATACTCCACGGCATGTGGGCGGCGACGCTAAGTGCATTCCGCTCCGGCTGGATTTCAAGGCTGTGTTGTCCCTCCTCAATGGAGCGATTGTCCAGGCTCGTAAAGATTTGTCGATCCGGTACGTCTTTATAGGAGTCACGGCCGAGAATGCTGTTGATGGTGCGACTGCCCGATAAGGCGACCTTTCGTGCAGCTTGACGCGAAGCAAGCCGTGGGCCACGCGAATGTTTACGGCAAGTTCCCGTTCCGGTCGGCCGATCAGGGAGGGCACGTCGGCGGCATGAGTCCATCGATCTCCAAGAACGGGTACTATCCGCGGAGAGTTCAGCGCTAGACTGGCCATCCCAGGCCGAGCCGGGCCAGGGCTTCCCTAAGCTCGTCCCGATCATTTACCTCACCCGGTCTAGCCATCACACGCATCGCTACGAGCCGGAAGCCTCCGCTGACGGCCGACGCAGCCATGGCCGCCAGGGCCACTGCGCACTTTCGAGTGAGCGACCTGGTACGGTTTCGACGACCGTGGGGCAAATGGACGCCCGCAGAATAAAGCGATGCGCCCATAGGTCCAAGGGCATCTTCAGTCACGATGAGTTCGGAGCGGACTGCGGCCGTCGCCGCAGCGGAGGCGGATAAAATTCCTTGGATGCCACCGCCGATGATCAGTAGTCGCTGAGTCATATCCCGCTGCCCATTTCTTCGGCTACCGGGTCGGGCCAGCTCTCGACGGTGGTACGGCTGATAAAGCCAGGATGCTCAGGGTTCGCGCACGGCGCGCGCTGTAGAAGGCTGTCAAGAATGCGGCGAGCTCGCCAGGCCAGCAGGCTTAGGTTCGGATCGGCCAGCCCGCGCTGCCCGGGATTGGCGTTCTGTACGAAGATGCGTCTGTCACGCGGTCCATCCCAGCACACCGAAAAATCCTCGTTGATGACCAACTCATTGTCGGTCTGTTGCAGCCGATCCGCCATCGGTTCCAAAAAACTTGGCACGGCGTTCTCGTAACCGGTGGCCAGGATGACGATGTCGGCCGTGACTTCTTCGACGTCGCCCAAGCCGCGCTGCAGCGTCAAGTTATGACCCGCGCCGGCGTTGATGCAGCGCGAAACGTTGCAACCCGGCCGCAGTGCGATGTCACATAGGTCTGGCTCAAGAAATTCGTGGCGATACAGCGCCTGGTAGACGGCGCGCAAAGTGCGATCCGAAATACCATCCGAGGCGAGCACGAAACGCCGCAGGAACAGCTTGCGCTGCGGCTCGCTCATTGCCGCGAAACGATCCGAAAAACAGGGCATGAACAACTCGTTTGTGAACGGGCTGTTGTCGAGGGGGAGGTAGTTTTCGCGCTGCGAGACCCAGGTGATCGAGGCAGGCCGCCGTTCTCTTGGCCCACCGACCAAATGCAACAGCACCTCGGCTCCAGACTGGCCTCCACCAACGACGCAAACATGTTTTTGCCGCACCTCAGGATGGATGTGCAGCAAATCGGATGAATGGAACAGGTTGCGTCCGATCCAGCCCTGAAATTGAGGTGGAATCCGCGCTTGCTTGCCGATGCCGACCACCAGGTCTCTGGCACTAAGCACCGCGTCGTCCGTCCGCACCCGAAACTCGCCATCATAGCGTATTTCGCGGACGGTCTCGCCGCCGCGCACAAGGGGGTTCCTGCGGAACGCCCAGTTCAGGTATTGCTCGAACTCAGCCCTGAGCACAGCATCGAACTGTGCATTCAGGAAGTGGTACAGACGCCCGTTCTCGTGCAGGTAGTTTATGAAAGTGTAGGCGGATCGCGGATTCACCAGCGTGACCAGATCCTTGATGTGGCTGACCTGGAGTTCTGAGGAGTCGAAAGCGCTGCCTGGATGCCAGCGGAAGTCAACTTGCCGATCCAAGAACAGTGCCCCGTGCCCGATTTGCTCGTGTATCTGACACGCAAGGCTCAAATTGGACGGGCCAGCACCGATCCCAATGCAAGAGAGATCCAGGTGCCTTGCTCCTGCTGACGCCTCCCAATCAGGCGCTGTACGCGGCGAATGTCGGCCATAGCCGTTGGGCTTGCCCTCCCCGCACGCATCATCGACACCACAGGACTTGCAACAGTTTGTCCGCGCGTTCGTAGTATCGGGTGTGACGCCCGCGGATGCCGGCTCCGTGATGAGATCGGCACTCATGCCGACGACATGTTGCGCGTGGCTGGCATCAATACTCCCGCCTCGATGACCCGGAGTGGTCAGTGACATGCTTTCGCAGCCTATCCCTCATTGCAATTGGGCTCGGTTGCCCGCCTCGACCGTGATGAGCCGACCTTCGGCCTGCTTGGCGACCAGCGAGGGCACGGTCATGAGTGCGGCGACAGCATTTTTCCGTGGGTTTGATCATAGAAGACATCTGCTGCTGCGTTCGGGAGGTCCCCTGCATCGAACGTGCCAGAGCAAAACATCAGCAAAAGCAACGGAAGGCAGGCTTGCGATCCTGTCGAGTATCCAACATCGAGGCCGAAACCTTGCACCGGCGCCGATTTTTGCACGTAATCGTACTTTTCGACTTCATAGCGTTGCAGGCGCTCTTGGCACTTTCCACACGGCCGTCATCGAGGGCTGGCCCCGGCGCCGAGTGTCGATCCCTGAAAAGGAATTTCCGTTATCAAGGTCCTCATGAGGACTATCCCGACATGGTCCTGCATTACGGCGACACGACGGATGCGGCAAACCTGATCCTTCTCCGGCAAGAAAGCCGGACGAAATCTACAATCTGGCTGCGCAAAGCCACGTGCAGTCTCCTTCGGGACCGGGAATACACCGCCAATGCCGATACGCTCGGCACGCTGCTGCTGCTGAGCGATCCGCATTCTTCGTCTCGAGAAAGAAACGCGGTTCTACCAGGCGTCAACTTCCGAACTCTTTGGTTCGGTCCAGGGCATCCCGCAGCAGGAGAGCACTCCGTTTTATCCACGCTCGACCTATGCGGTGGCGAAGCTCTACGCCCACTGGATCACCATGAACTACCGCGAGGTATACGGGCTCTATGGCATCCTGTTCAATCACGAAGGGCCGACGCGCGGCGAAACTTTCATCACGCGCAAGGTGACGCGTGCGGTGGCTCGATCATGGCCGGCAAACAGGACTGTCTCTATCTCGGAAACCTGGAAGCAAAGCGCGACTGGGGCTCGGCGCGCGCCTATGTCGAGGGCATGTGGCGCATCTTGCAGCATCAACCTGACGATCTCGTGCTGGCAACCGGCGAGACACACACGGTCCGCACCTTTGTCGGGGCTTGCCTTCAGGCGAGTCGAAAAGGAGCTCGTCTGGGAGGGCGAAGGCGTTGACGAGGTGGGCCGTGAACGCATGAGTAATCAAGCGCTGATCCGGATCGACAAACGCTGTTTCGGGCCAATCGAGGTTGACCGGCTGATCGGCGATGCCTCCAAGACAGCCGACAAAACTCGATTGGAAACCGAAGACCGCTTTCGAGGACTTCGTCTCGGAAATGGTCGAGGCTGACTGCCGCGCCTACGGGATCGTGTTAGCGTGAGTGAAAACACGATGACTTCGCGGGCATGTGCATCTTGCCGTTTCAGGGACGTCGGCATTTCAGGCCCGCCGCGGTCAGCCGGCGTCAGTCAGTTCTATCGTTTGGATCGGCAAACTCACACATCCTGCAAAGCAGAAAACCAGCCGCTCCATTCATGCGATCGACGATTTCGCAAAAAACTGGGCTTTTAAAGAGATCGCCATATTCGTCGCATAGAAGGTTGCCCAATACGTGACGCCGCTCAAAATCCATGGAGCAGAGAGTACCTCGCCGTTTGGAAGGAGTACATTCCGATACTGCCGTTCGTCCACGCGTATCAGCGCTCCGACGACTGGCTGCCGTGGTTCTACAATCTTTGGGTCTACGCTTCCACCCCTGCTGCTCACCGGTCGCGCGTGAACTGACAATATGAACATCCCACGATGCATCCGGTGGTCGTCGTTATCTCCAAAACTCTGCCGGCTGGGATAGCAGAGCGCAGTTCCGGTAAAATCATTCGTTGTGACTCCCACTCGTCTTGGTCATGCATAACGTCCAGTATGGTGTCTTTGGCTTCATGACACCGACGGTCAAGACAGTCCGAATGAGCCCAGCCATCTCCGCCTTGGCAGCAGTCAACAGCCGGTTTCCTCAATCTGCCGAGCGGACTATCAACGAACTTTGGGCGCATCGGCGCGGCAGGGCGGCGCAACCGCAAAGTCGCGCGTCAGCCATTGCCAAAGATGTAGCCGTGACCGTTGAGCGGGCGCGCCGCCGAGATGGCGCAGCAGACCATCAATCGTCTCGCGTTCTTATGCGGTCAGCCCCCACTCAATATTGCAGCATCTCCAGCAAAGGCCGTGCCAGCGCGCTTAGCCGCAGCAACTGCACGAGTAGGCTTCGAGAAACCTCACGCCCAAGGCGGCCGGTGGTTTTGGACCAGACATGTTTTTTGTCGCTGTCAGCTTTTGGACATGCATTTCAGACGCTTGAGGACAGACTTGGCTGTCTCCCCTGCGGTAATGTTGGCGTCGGCTCATCATCTAGCATCATTTCGGCGCCGGCTGTGTGCGCGGAAGATCTACACGACCTGACCGCCGCGTGCAGCGACTGCCTGCCGGCTCATAGCTGATCTTTTCTCCTGGAGCCGGCGATGGGGCCAGGCCGTCGAGTGCGTGCTGCCGGATGCTGCGTATGCTGTTTGGCTAGACGGCGGATACCGCGTCACCTCCATATTTTTTCGCGAAGAGGTTTGGTGGCGTCGCAGGCCTTCTTGCTACCTCACCGCAGTGCTCGGGAATTCGTATCTGATCCGCATGAGGCGAAGACCTTCTCTCTCTCGACTGGCTCGCCGAGGCCGTCTGTCCTCGGGCACCGAACGATTTCTCATTTGGCATGGCGCATGCGCGTCGATCCGCAAACCCCGTCATGAGGACAAATCGGAGCTGGCCGCCACTCCACCTCCTCCTACCACGAGGTCAGACGGGAAGCAGCGCCTTCAAATGAGGAACAAAATCACTTTATCTCGAATCTTGCCTCTCGATCACAACCGGAGCCATGGAACCGCGTCCGCGACCATCGCCTCGCGCCCCAAGGCAATTGCCCAGCGCAAATGGCTACGCGCGATTACGCCATGCATCCCTTACGAGGCTACGACAGCACCTCGGAGAGCCTCGCCGCCATCATGCAGACCGATCTAAGCCCACCTGATCCAGCACAAAGGAATTTCAAACATGCACCAAGATACCGTCCGTGGGAAAGCTTTCGCCATGCCCCTGACCAGCCCGGCCTACCCGGCCGGCCCATATCGCTTCCGCAACCGGGAGTATCTGATCATCACATATCGCACCGATCCGCAGAAACTGCGCAACCTTGTGCCGGAGCCGCTTCAGGTGTGCGAGCCTATGGTCAGGTTCGAGTTCATTCGCATGCCGGACTCGACGGGCTTCGGCGACTACACGGAAGGCGGACAGGTCATCCCTGTCTCATTCTGTGGCCGCAGGGGGAGCTATACCCACTGCATGTTTCTCGACGACCATCCGCCGATAGCGGGCGGACGCGAGCTGTGGGGCTTTCCCAAGAAGCTCGCTAGCCCAACGCTCCGAACGGAGACGGATACCCTTGTTGGCACGCTGGACTACGGGCCGGTCCGCGTCGCGACGGGTACCATGGGCTACAAGCACCGAGCCGCCGACCTCGCGAGCGTGAGGGCCTCGCTCGCTGAACCGAACTTCCTCCTCAAAATTATCCCGCATGTCGACGGCACGCCGCGCATCTGTGAGCTCGTGGAATATCATCTAGAGGACGTCCATTTGAGGGGCGCCTGGACCGGCCCGGCAGCCCTGAACCTCTGGTCGCATGCGCTTGCCCCCGTCGCCGAACTGCCGGTGCTGGAAGTAGTCTCGGCAGTACACCTCGTCGCAGATCTCACGCTCGCGCTCGGGAAGGTCGTCCACGACTATCTCGCGGAAGCCTAGCCTCGCCATCGGAAAGGAAGAACCATGAACTTTTACAGTGATATCTCATTGAACCAACGCGATGGGGAGCTGGTGGACGGCTTCTCGACAAGGAACGCCACTGACAATCTCATACAACGTCTTTCCAGCTACCTAGCCTTAGAGGACATTCCGCCGCTTTGCAGCGAGTGCAGGCGCCTCGCGAGTAAGAGCGATTGCCCTTGCCCATCCTCCCTGCTTTTGGTGCAACATATGCTCGCTGCCGTTTACCAGCGGCTTGACGCCATTGACTGCCTCTCAGAGCAAGGCGCCATAAGACTGAAGGCTTTTACCGATTATCTGGCGGCGGTCGTTCGAATAGCTTCAGAGAGCGGCGACGCGGCACCCTGGATTGATCTAGCAACCCGGTTTAGCGCTCTTTTCGATCCCGACGAGGTTGCCCATTGATCTCGCGCTTATCGCTTTTTCGTGGAACGAGCAGTCTCGTCGGCAGATGCGTCATCGATCGCCAGCGGCGTGCCGGCGCATATGCGAGCGTAAAAGCGCCGAGCAGCCGGTGATGTATCTCGAACGTGACGACGCCGATTGGCGCGATGCGCGTTGGCTCGGGGCCCTCGTGCCCAAGCATGGGTGCGTTCCCATTCCACGGCATCGTACTCGCGATCCCGTCTGTGGAGTGCTCAAGCAAACGAGCTCGAGCGAACCGCCCCAGGTTGCGGATTTAGACAGTCGTTGATGGAGTTGGCTGGCGAATTGGCGCGTTCGGCCTTCGGTTGGAAGACCGGTTTGAGGGGGGCCAACGAAACGGAATTGGCGAAGCCACGCTGGAGTATGCCTTCACTGGGGTCGCGTCCCTACACGTGCTGTAGCGCAGCGTTCGCGAAGCCGCTCGCGAGCGCGCCCTCATAGCGCTGAGCGGGCGAGCGGCTTCGGGGCGGGCGCAGAGGCTGGGTAGACTGGGCCGAACTCACCTCACCCGGTCCGGCCACGACATGCATCGCCAAAAGCAAGGACCCCGCTGACCGCGCCCGCAAGAGGGGAGATTGGCCGTCATCGCTGCCTTCGCCAATCTCCAAGGCTAGAAGTTTGGAGCCGCCAGTGAAGCTGCCGGCCTCCCCCCTTGCGGGGGAGATGGCCGGCAGGCCAGAGAGGGGGGCTGTCCCGCCAGCGTTAGATCACATTCAATTCCCTGAACGCCCGCCCTTCAGCGACACGGCTGTACCCAAACGCCGAGCAGTCCACCGTGCGGTAGCCGCCGTGCACGATCAGCTCGGCCAGCGCCTTGCCGACCGCCGGCGCCTGCTGCAGGCCGTGGCCGGAAAAACCATTGGCGAAGAGGAAATTCTTAACCTGCGGATGCGGGCCGATCACCGCGTTCTGGTCGAGCGTGTTGTAGTCGTAATGGCCGGCCCAGGCGCGTGTCGGCTTGATCCTCGAAGGCGGGAATGCGGATCGCCAGCACCGGCCAGATCACCTCTTCGAACAGCGGCCAGTCGGACTCGAAATCGCCGGGGTCGGCGGGACCGTCTCCCTCTTCCGGCTCGGCGCCGCCAGTGATGTAGACCGAGCCTTCCGGACGGACATAGATGCCGGAGGGATCGACCAGCAGCGGCATATCAGAATATTTGTCGCGCGCCTCGAAGACGATGACGTTGCGCTTGCGCGGCTCGACCGGCAACACCAGCCCCGCCATGGCAGCCACCGTGCCGGCATTCGGCCCGGCTGAGTTGACGACGATGCCGACTTCCAGCCTGTCGCCATTGTCGAGGCTGACACTGGTCACGCTCTGGCCGTTCCACCTCCGCCTCGCGCATGACTGGAGAGATTTCCGGCGGGCGTCGCCTCCCGAGCAATGCTTTTCATGTTCGTTACTCTTCGTAAGATCGATTATTTCGATGGAGCCCATCTACGTATGAATGCAGGCGTCACAGTAGAGCTTTGAACAGCATCGGTGCGGGTCCGGAACCGTCATCGAGCCAAAAACAGCGGCAATGTCGGCTTTTCAAAGATCCATCTGGTCACACCGCCAAAGAGCCGCTCACGCAGCCGACGGCTGCCATAGGCGCCCATGACGATCATGTCCGCAGAAATGTCGATTGCGTGCTGCGCAAGGACCGTGGCCGCCGATTTGCCGGCACTTGGTAGGAGGTCAACCGACACCCGAGCACCGTGCCGAGTGAGATAGGCAGCGATGTCGGCTCCAGGCTCCGCACCGTTCCCGTTGTAGTTGGCCTTCGGATCGACCAGGGCGACACGAACTTCCTCAGCAACGCATAGGAGGCCCAGCGCTTCTCGAACCGCACGGGACGCCTCGACTCGCGAATCCCAACCGACCAGGACGCGCCGTGGCCACAGCGTCGCCTCAGCCCCCTTCGGCACAACGAGCACCGGCTTTCCCGTATCGAACAAGCAGCCGTTGACCACAGGAGGTCCGAGATTCTCGTCGTTGAGGAGCCCCGGTCCGATGATCGTGAGGTCGGCGCAGAGCGCCCGCTGTCGTGCCACTTCACCGAGGCTGGCCGGATCGTAATAGTCGGTGTCAACGTCATAGGCGAGCGACATAGATTCCAGCAGTTTCTGAATATCTCTCGAGCGTTTTTCCAGTCTGACCGCGTTCTGTGTAAATCGATCGATTTGCCGAAACCGATCGTTCAATCTGGCAATTGCCTGTCGACGTGCTACCGGCCACTCTGGGACACCATCTCCGATCCGCCGATGCGACATAAGGAGCATCGGAGGGGGTATGATCAGTACGGAAAGATGCGCGCCGATCTCCGCACACAAGCCGGCAGCAGTTCTGACGTCCCGATCGGAATGGTCAGCGCCGGTCGAACAGAGTACCGTTTTAAAGCCCATTTTCCTGCTTCTTCCTGAGTGTTCGATGAGGGCGTTTCAGGCCGCAAGACCGGCTCACAGCGCGAGGAAAAGGGAGTGGCACCAGACCCGGCACTCGATTCAGCCGTCCAGCTTCTCAAGCGAGTAGCCGGCCGACCTGACGGTACGAATGACGATACCGGTCGAGGCCGTCTCCAGTGCCTTTCTGAGCCGACTGATATGGACATCGACTGTGCGTAGACCGACATGGATATTGGCCGGCCAGGCCCCGCCGATCAGCTCGTCCCGGCTGAAGACCTTGCCGGGAGCCTCCAGCAAATGCCGCAGCACGTTGAACTCGATCGGTCCGAGATGGATGTCATGGCCATTGCCGCAAACCCGGTGGGCATCGAGCTTCATCTCAAGGCTGCCATAGGAAAGCCAGCTGTCGTTTTCAATCCCGTTTGAACCCGGCTTCGGCAGCGCCAGCCTCGTCCGCAGATAATCGAGCAGCTTGGCCGGCGCCATTGGCCGCACAAAGCTCTCGTCAATGCCGGCCTTCAACAGATCAAGGTGCTGGTTCTCGGCGCCGGGCGCGATCAGGGCAATGATGGGCAGGCCGCCGGTCCGGGGTTCCCGCTTGAGCCGGGCGCAGATTGCGGACCCGGTAAGGCTCGTTGGACCGCAGTCCAGCACCACGGCCTGGAATTCCCGTTCGTCGGCCTTTGCAAGCGCTTCCTTGGCGCCGCCTGCCGGCTCACTGACGAAGCCGTCCACCTCCAGTATGTGGCTGAGGAACAGATAGAACTCCGCATCTTGCGAACAGATCAGGACGAGTGGCTTCATCAGCGGCACCCCGAGAACCACATTGGCCTCGACCGCGTCGGCCGTGTGGGCTGGCCATCGCGGCTCCTCAAGGCCTGACATGATCCTCTTGCTCGAAAATTGGTTTCATGCCCGTGCCACCTCGGGATACGCGTCGATGGCTGCGATGGCATCGTCGACCAGTTTCGTACCGGCGGCGGCGAGTTTGCAGAACGTCTCGAAGCCGAACCGATGGACGTCGCGCACGGTCTTGGACAAAACGACCAGCCGCCCGGCGGTGAAAAGCACGCGCCCGAACCCCTCATGGCTCATTTCGATCATCGGCGATGCCATCAGGCCGGAGCGCTCCTCGATCGCAAGGGCGACGGCAGTGTAAAACTTGTCGAGCCTCCACAGCACGTCCGGATCGGGATCGCCGATGATTGGGATCGTACGACGCCGTTCCTTACTGACGATGAAGTCGGCCAGCAACTCGGCGTCCGCTTTGCCGTCCCACGACCCGTGGGAATCTTGAGCAAGGATCAGCCGCACGAGGCACTTGACGAACGGGCTGGCAAGGGCCGCCTCGTCATCGTTGACAGCAGGGCTGATCGCGACTTCAAACATTTTGCTCTTTCCTTGTTTCAGTCCTCATCCTCGAAGGAGGGTTTCTTTTCGGCGACACCAGCTTCGGCCAGCACCTTGCGCAGCCAGGGCGGAGGACACGTTCTCAGCATCATCTGCGTGCGCAACAGCACCTCTTGGATGGTTTGTGGCTGCGGCACCTTGATTGGATGGATTTTTGCCGAAATAACCTTGGCTGCCGAAGGCCCGCCGATGGCCAGACAAAACAGCAGATGGCAGCCCTTCAGCGCCTCCACCTTCGGCGTGACGCGGTCATCGCCCTTGGTCCGACGCTTCCCGCTCTCATCGGAAACGTCATCGAAGGCCACGGCTTCCACGAGATGCCACTCCTCGCGCGTCACGTCGTAGACAGCAAAGCGCTTGGCCGACCCGAAATGGGCATTGAGATTCGTCATGTCTTGCGTGGCGATGGCTACGCGCAATGCGCCTGCCCGTCGGTCCGTCATCGGTGCGTGAACCTCGTCAGTGACGAGTGAGAGGCGACGAACGGAGCTCATCTGGCATTTCTCGTTTCCGGAATAGATCAAGCGCCTCAGGCGTCGGCGCGTGCTGGTTGGCCTGAAAGATATTGGCAACATCGAAGATCAGGTCGCGGGTCCCCCGATAGAGGATTGTGAGCTTGTGCTGGCTGCCGAGCCGGTCGAAGATCGGGAAGCCGACGCGCATGAGCGGAATGCCAAGGCGTCGCGACGCCTGGCGACCGTGGGAATGTGTTACGAGAAGATCCGCGCCCGCTGCAAGAGCTTCCAAATCGCCGAGATCGCCGATCTGAACCCACTCCGCCGGTACTTTTTGCAGAATCTTCGACATATCGGTCGTCGTGACCGCCGCCGCGATGTCACAGCCCATGCCGGTGAAGAAGGTTGCGAGTTGATAGAGTTGGTCTGGTTCAGCAGCGATCGCAATTTTCTTGCCTCCGAAATGGAAATGTCCGTCGAGCAATGCATCCTCCAATTGCGCCCGGTGACGGCGAACCCGGTCCGGCACCGCCGCGCCCGAAACCGCCGATAGCAGCGAGACGAACCGGTCGACGGCCTTTAATCCGGTCAGCGACTGGAACACCGCGTAAGGCACGCCGGTCAACCCGTGCAGCGTTTTCGCCGGGTGGCGCATGTGCTCGCCGATGACGATGCATTGCGCGGCCGTGCCAAGCTCGCGGATTTCCTCGACGCTGGTGCCGCCATAGGTAGTGGTTACCCAGCGGTCAGGAACCGTGCCGTCGAGCGAGCCGGAGACGTCCGGCAGGATAACCGGCTGGAGCCCAAAACTTTCAACCATGTCACGCAAATGCTCGACGTCAGCGACAGTGAGGTTGCATCCGGGCAGGATCGCGATCTTCTTCGGCTGCCGGGTCCGTGCGCCCGACCGTGTAATCCCTTCGATCATCGCCGCGACAGCCTTGGCCCAGCCTTCTTCGATAGCGCCGCCGAAATCAGGCGTGTTGGCCAGCACAACCTCCGTACCCGCGAGCTCTTCCGCATGCTTCAGCTTGACGTTGGCGATATCACCCGCGCAGTCTTCGCCACGGGTCTCCACCAGCGCGGTCGTGCACACTCCTATCAGCTTTGGCTTAGTGCGGGTTTTGAGGTTGAGGATCGCCTCTTCCAGATGGTCCGCTCCGCCGAGTATGGTTGCCACCTCATCCATCGCCGTTGTCTGCAAGGGGATCGCTTCCTTGAAATGCCGCACGAAGAGCACGAGCGCGAAGCTGGTGCAGCCTTGGCTGCCATGGAACAGGGGCATCGCACCCTCGACTCCAAGAAAAGCGAAGGCGGCACCCAGCGGCTGCGACGACTTCAGCGGGTTGACCGCCGCTGATTTGGTATTGCGAAGGATGCGGACCATCGGATTTCCTCAACGGTTGCCGAAGCGGTGAGCCGTCGCGCCGGGGAATTCATTGAAGGCGTTCACAGTCGCTGTCCCGTTCTTCGTGCTCGCCAGATCGTCCTCCCCGGCAGGCTGGGAATCCCATGGCGCCGGCTCCCGCACCTGGCCCCAGATCGGGTTATGAATGGCGAGGTCGATCTGCCGTACAAGTTCCACCATGCCGTCATAGCCGGCATAAGGATGTTGGCGCTCCTGGTTGATATCGAGCCAGGGTGTCTTGGCCTTCAGGGCGACGAATTGCGTACGCCCGCCCGACAGCATGATATCGGCCTTGTGTTTTGAGAGCATGGCGTAGAGATCGCGCGCTGCCATCTGCTCGAACATGTGGTTTTCGTCCTTGAGGATCCGCTTGATCCGCTCCTTGTCTTCGACGGTGGATTTCTTGACCGAGGTGCCGACGATCTCCATGCCGATCTCCATCAGCGCGTGGACGACTGACCAGGACTTCACACCGCCCGTGTTGAGCAGAACGCGCTTGCCTTGAAGCCGCCGGCGGTAGGCCTCGAGCTTCTTCCACGCAATCGCCTCCTGCTCAGCGATCAGCGTGTCTGTGCGATCGAGGATCTCCGCATCGGCGCCCTTCCTCACCAGCAGCTCAGCAATGTTGCGAAGTGCCTCCGAGGTATCGGTTATGCCGTAGAAGGAGCCCTCGAAGAACGGGATGTCCCAGCGCTCCTCCATCTTGCGGGCCAGATTGATCATTGCGCTCGAGCACACCAACATAGCCGCCTGGGCGCGGTGCGCGGATGCAACGTCGATGTAACGCGCATCGCCCGGAATGCAGGCGCGCACCCGGATGCCGAGCCGATCAAGCAGCGGCTTCACCAGCCAGAATTCGCCGGAGAGGTTGAATTCGCCAAGGATGTTGATGTCGTAGGGCCCGGCGTCGTCGGGTTCCACCGTGCCGATGACATGATCGAGCAACGCTTCGGCGGCAAGTTTGTTGCCGAGGTTCTTGGAGCCGGCCAAGCCCGGAGCATTGATCGGCACCACGGCCAAGCCGAATTTTTCGGCCGCGCGTTTGCACACGGCCTCGATGTCGTCGCCGATCAGCGCCGTCACGCAGGTCGAATAGACGAAGACTGCCGGCGGCGCATATGTATCCTTGATCTCGCGGATCGCCCTGAAGAGCTTCCGCTCGCCCTGCCCCATCACGACGTCGAGTTCGGTGAGGTCGGTTGTGAAGCTTGTCCGCCACAGGGTTGGCCCGGACGAAGCTGCGCCTCTGTTGTCCCAGGAATTGCCCTCGCAGGCGAGCGGCGCGTGGACCAGGTGCGCAACGTCGGTGATCGGCTGCAGGACGATCTTGGCGCCGTCAAAGGCGCAGCCGCCGGCTGCCGCCCCGGGGGTCAGCGGCTTCGAGCAGCCCTGCTTGCGCGCTTTGGCATCCTTGCCGCGGTTGGTATCGCAGGCGGGCTCGTCGAAAACGTCGTGGATCTTGGCACTGAGCGAGGTCATTGCGTCAGTCTCCGAAGTCCATTGGGCAATGGACGGCCTCGACGAAAAGCCGGTACGGGCTTAGCGGGTGAGGTCATAGGAATAGTCCGTCACGCCCGTTTCGCTCGTCTCGCGATCGAGCTTGTCGAATATCTTGTCGAGGATCGTCGTCAGCACGCGTAATCCACCCTGGTAGCCCATGAGGGGAAAGCGATGGTGATGGTGCCGGTCGAAGATTGGAAACATCAGCCGGATCAGCGGCGTGCCGGTGTCGCGCTCCAGATACTTGCCATAGGAATTGCCGATTAGCAGGTCCACCGGCTCTGTAAACAGCAGGGAACGCATCGCCCAGAGATCCTTGCCCGCCCAGATCTGGGCATCCTGCCCGAAGGACGAGGATGCAAGCAATTCCTTCATCTCGGCCTCCCAGGCCGATGTGCCGTTGGTCGCGAGGCAATGTGTCGGCTCGCCGCCGGTCTCCATGACGAAGCGGGCCATGGCGTAGACGAAGTCCGGATCCCCATAGATTGCGTACTTCTTGCCGTGCAGCCATGACTGGCTGTCCGCCATGGCGTCAACCAGTCGGCCGCGCTCCATCCGGATTGTCTCGGGGATCTCCTGGCCGGAAATTGCCGAGACCTTCATCAGGAATTCGTCGGTCGCCTGGACACCCAGCGGATAGTGGAAGGATGCCGTCGCCTGCCCGACCTCGTTGCAATATTCCATCGTCTTGCGGGTGTTGTAATGCTGCAGCGACAGCGTCGCCTCCGCGTTGAGTGCCCCTTTCACGTCTTCGATCTTGGTGCCACCGTCATACATGCGGTATTCGCCGTCCGACGGCGTGTCGAACTGGTCTGAGGCGTCCTGAATGACGGTATAGGTGACACCCATCAGGTCGAGGAGGCGCTTGAGTTCCCGGTTGTTTCCGACGCAGAATCCGTCGAAGCCTGGAATGATGTTGATGGTCCCAGCGGCTTGCGAGCGCTCGCTGCCCTTCCAGAAATGCTCCAGCACGCCCTTCACCATGCCGTCGTAGCCATCGACATGGCTGCCGACGAAGGCAGGCGTATGAGCGAAAGGCACGTCGAAGTCGCACGGGACCGAGCCTTCGTTCTTGGCGTTCTCTATGAAGCTGCGCAGGTCGTCGCCAATGACCTCGGCCATGCAGGTGGTCGAGACGGCGATCATCTTGGGGTCGTAGAGCTTGTAGGTATTGGCGAGCCCGTCGACCATGTTCTTCAAGCCGCCAAACACTGCCGCGTCCTCGGTCATCGAGGAGGAAACCGCTGACGAAGGCTCCTTGAAATGTCGCGACAAATGCGAGCGGTAGTAGGCAACGCAGCCCTGGCTACCGTGGACGAAAGACATGGTGCGCTCGAAGCCCGCGGCCGCGAACACCGCACCGAGCGGCTGGCAGGCCTTGGCGGGGTTTATGACGAGCGCCTCGCGAGCGAGGTTCTTTTCGCGGTATTCCCAAGTTTTGGTCAATTCGCGTTGATCGGTGACGATCTGATCAGGGTGCGGACATTCGAAATTCAGTTTCTTCTCGGCAAGCATTTGTCTGTATTCCGGCTCGCGGAACAGGGGAGCATGGTCGAGAACTTTTTCGGCCGATTGCGGCATGGTGGTCACCTTTTCCATCTGGCCGCGGCAAGCGGCAGCACAGGGACATCGAAACTTTGAAGGGCCTCCGCGGATCGAGTGCCCCCGAGCATTTATCGGCCTCCCTGCCTGGCAGGGAGGCCAGTCCTCATTCGGCGGCGACCGCCCTCAGCGGTGCGTCCTTCATCTTCTTCCACGGCGCGCGGTAGAGACCCCAGACCGGGTTGTTGATGGCCAGATCCATGTCGCGGGCGAAGATGGCGAAGCCGTCATAGCCGTGATACGGGCCGGAGTAGTCCCAAGAGTGCATCTGGCGGAACGGGATGCCCATCTTCTGCACCGGGTATTTCTCCTTGATACCGGAGCCAACGAGATCAGGGCGGATGCCTTCGATGAACTTCTCCAGTTCGTAACCGGTGACGTCGTCATAGAGGAGCGTGCCATTCTTCACGTAATGGCCGGTGCGCTGGTAGTCGTCGTTGTGGGCGAACTCGTAGCCGGTGCCGACGATCACCATAGCGAGGTCCTCGTAAGCAGTGATGACGTGACGAGGACGCAGCCCGCCGACATAGAGCATCACCGTGTTGCCTTCGAGGCGCGGTCGGTACTTGGCGATGACGGCATCGACCAAGGGCCGGTACTTGGCGATGACCTTTTCGGTCTTCTCCTCGATTTCCGGGCCGAAATGCTTGGCGATGTTGCGCAGGGAGGCCTCGATCTGGGTGGGGCCGAAGAAATTGTATTCCATCCAGGCGATGCCGTACTTTTCCTCCATGTGCCGGCAGATGTAGTTCATCGATCGGTAGCAGTGGATCAGGTTGAGCTTGGCCTTGGGCGCGCGCTCTATCTCGGCGAGTGTGGCGTCGCCCGACCAGTTGCCGACCACCCGAAGCCCAATCTCTTCGAGCAGGATTCGCGAGGCCCAGGCATCGCCGCCAATGTTGTAGTCGCCGACGACGTTGACGTCGTATGGGCCGGACTCGAACGCGACATCGTCCTTGTCGAAGACCCAATCGCGGATCGCATCATTGGCAATGTGGTGGCCGAGCGATTGTGAAACGCCGCGGAAACCTTCGCAGCGCACCGGTACAATCGTCTTTTCGTGCTCCTTGGCCTTCTTGCGCGACACTGCCTCGATATCGTCCCCGATCAGGCCGATCGGGCACTCTGACTGCACCGAGATGCCGCCACTGAGCGGAAACAGGTCCTCGATCTCGTCGATGATCTTTTCCAGCTTCTTGTCGCCACCGAAAACGATGTCCTTCTCCTGGAAGTCGGAGGTGAACTGCATTGTCACGAATGTGTCGATGCCTGTCGTGCCGACGTAATAGTTGCGGCGTTGCGACCAGGAATATTGCCCACAACCGACCGGCCCGTGCGAGATGTGGACCATATCCTTGACCGGACCCCACACCACGCCCTTGGAGCCGGCATAGGCGCAGCCGCGGATTGTCATCACGCCCGGAATGGATTTGATGTTCGATTTGACGTCGCATTCGGAAAGGCCCTTGTCCTCCCCTTCGGCCTCGTCCTTGCTCGTTGCGACACTGAGGTGCTTCTTGCGACGCTTCGCCGCCTTGTCTGGATATTGGGACAGCACGTCTTCGATAAGCTTCGCATGCAAAGCGCCGTCATTCTCATAGTCGAGGCCCATGGGACCTGCCCCTTTCAAGGTTCGGGTAACGCCTCGCCAACGAGGCCTTGTTTCGTAAGAAAGGGGCGCCAGGTCACGGTCGGCGCCCCCTGTCGGTAGCGGCGGTTACTGAGCGACGGCCAATTTCGCTTCCTTGGCCTGAAGCTCGGCAAGCATCTGCTCGTCCGTCTTCATGATGCCGAAGTCGAGCAGCATGTCCTCGAGCTCCTCCATGGTGATTGGGGTCGGGATGGTGCCCTGGCCCGAATTGACATGGATCTTCTCGGCCAACGCGCGGTACTCCCCTGCCTGTTTGGAGTCCGGCGCATATTGGATTACCGTCATCTTCCTCAGTTCGGCGTGCTGGACGATGTTGTCGCGCGGCACGAAGTGGATGAGCTTGGAATTGAGCCTGGCGGCCAGCGCCTCGGAGAGGTCGAGCTCGCGGTCGGTCTGGCGCTCGTTGCAGATCAGCCCGCCGAGCCGCACGCCGCCCGAATGGGCGTATTTCAGGATACCCTTGGCGATGTTGTTGGCGGCATAGAGCGCCATCATCTCGCCGGACATGACGATGTAGATTTCCTGGGCCTTGTTTTCGCGGATCGGCATCGCAAAGCCGCCGCACACCACGTCGCCCAGCACGTCGTAGGAGACATAGTCGACATTGTCATAGGCGCCGTTTTCCTCGAGGAAGTTGATCGAGGTGATGACGCCACGGCCGGCGCAGCCGACACCCGGCTCGGGGCCGCCGGACTCCACGCACTTGATGTCTTTGTAGCCGATCTTGAGCACGTCCTGGAGTTCAAGGTCTTCCACAGAACCTTCCTGGGCGGCGAGATGCAGAACCGTATCCTGCGCCTTTGCGTTCAGAATCAGGCGGGTGGAGTCGGCTTTGGGGTCGCAGCCGACGATGAGGATCCTCTGTCCGAGGTCGACCAGAGCTGCGAGCGTATTTTGAGAGGTGGTGGATTTGCCGATGCCTCCCTTTCCGTAGAATGCGATCTGACGCAGACCTGACATGTTGCTTTCCTTCCTTCTTTCCATCCGTAGCGGCTACCCGCGACTTGAATGCCGGTCGGCAGATCCCGGCGCCTCGCACTGATCGTTTCAAAACTCGTGCCAATTTGGCCGGCTGGATCGAAGAAGAAATTTTATGATTGCTTTTCAGCTATTTAACATTTGGCAAAAATATTAAATTGGCTAAATAAACTTGTGTCGCGGGCCCGACAAAGGCGACAGGAGATGTGGGATGGCGTTGAGTGAGGCCGGCAATCGCCTTGAGATGACGTTGCTCCGGGCCGGCGTCGGGAAGCCTCCAGGGAAAGAACCCGCGGGCATGCAGAGCGGTGAAGAGCTGTTGTGGTCGTGACGCCCTCGTCCATGGCGGCGCGGGCGTAACCGGTTAGCCGATCCGACTTGTGAACTCGGTGAACATAGAGATTCGTCAGCGTCACGAGGGCTCGCCGCGCACTTCCGGATAGCCCATATTCTTCGTCTTCGAGCCAATCAGTTTCTGGTAGGCAACGTTCGCGACCCGCAACGCTGTCTCCGCAGCCTTGTTCGCCTCGCCTGCGAACTTCAGGCGTAGACCACGCTTGGACACTAGGTCAGGCAGGCCTTCGCCGACGTCGTCGCCATCGGCAAGAAGCTCTGGCGTTCGCTTGATGAGACCGTAAATTGCGTGGACGACCTCCTGGGGTGTGGGGAAGGACGCACCACGAGAGAAAAGCGCTCATAGGTATCGAGGAGCGCCGGTTCGTGGAGGAACCGGAATTTGAGGGAGAAGATCAAATGAGCGTCATCATTAAAGATAACGGAAGAGTGTCATTCGTGGCATTTACCCGAGGTGCCCACGAATTGTATGCCACCGCTTGGCGAGCCAACTTTTTCATGAACTTAGCGACACAGCGAAAGTTGCGATTATACGGTACGCTTGGCGCTCTTGCTTGCCGTGGACCCATCATTGCGGTCACAACGAAGTCGTGCGCTTCAATTGCGGTGCCAACTCTTTCCTGCGATTATTGGCGAAGGGGAGCGGGCGATGATTAAAGGCTCAATTGCTGGATGCTTGTTGGTTCTGACACCGCTGCCGGCATTGGCCGGCGATTTCGGTGGTCTGACGTTAACTTCGACGTGCGACCAATATAACGAGTCATCAGGTTCGAACCGCGCCGGCTTCGTCCACGATGTCGGACGACACAGAAGTCTGGACAACGAGATAAGGTTGGACTCGTGAAGCGCTCTGCACCGGTAGCTTCCTTGACCGCTGTTACGAAGCACCTCGACCATTTCGAGGATGTTGCCATCCTAGCTTCGGATCTGCGAACGCTGCCTCGTCTGCGTTAGAGAGAAGTGGCCAATTATGCCTCCTCTGCTACATCTGGGGCGGGTGCATCCACCGGGCCTTTCTTCTTCCGTTTCTTTTTCTTTCCCTCTCCGGCGGCCGTCTCGTCGCTGATGAAGATCACACTTCCCGGAACATCCATAAGATGCAGCGTTTTCATTCCCCGCATCAGACTGATCCGTGAAAACAACGGCAGGTTCTGTGACCGACCTGCGGGGTCCTTTCGTGTCACGATGCCGAAAACGATACGGTACTTCCGGCCGCGGATGAGAGCGACCAGAGGATCGCGCAGGCCGTCGGCATCGCCATCCCGAATCAGCGCTTCGAGCTTGTCGACAGCCTGTTCTTCAAGTCGCATTAGTTGGACCGCGTTTATGCCCTGATTGAACAGATGGCTCAGCTGCGCCGACAGGGTCGAAACCTTGATATGGTAGAACGCGGCGACGCCCTCGCGCGCGGCCAAAAGGTCGCACGGCTCAATCTGACTCTGCCCGTCCGGGCTAATGTTTTTCCTGTCAAGACAAACAACGTCGGCGTCGCCGGCGGCAACCGCTTCGTTATAGTCCCCTTCACTGCCATGATCGTAGGCCGGGAGATCGCTTACCGCACAGAGCGGGTCGAGATAGTTGCTGAGGCGCGTGATGTAGTCATTGTCGATCTTGTACCAGTTGCCTTCGCAGAGATGAAACGTCTCGCCTTTGGCGCCTTCCAGCGAGGTGTCGAACACAAGGCTTTTGAAGAGGCTGTAACGGTCCCGGCTGTTGCCCTCCTCATCGGTCAGGACGAGTGCGTGGCGACGCAGGGTCTCGACGTCCATCGTTGCCTGATTGACCTCATTCGCGTCGAGATAGTGGTAGTAGTGTCCGATATAGACGTCGTCATAGACCAGGCTGCGGCCCGCACCCCCGAACGCGACGTAGAGGTTGTCGCTGTAGTTGATGATTTCAGGAACGGTAACGTTCAGGTCGGGATTGCGGGCATGAAAGGCTTCCAAGAGCCGACCGTTGAGCGCCTCGACCTGAGCCGGGTCGCGCACGGGGGCAATATTCTGGATTTCGGGAAAAGCCGTTTTGTAATCATCGCTTTGGTAGAGCGCGAGTAGCTTCTCGCAAAGTTCCGCCAACCCATCCGCCGCCACGTCCGAGCTGATGCGCAGGTTGCTGCCGCCTGTCGCATGCTTGAATAGTTCCTTATATTCGTCACGCACCTTGCCCGTTAGACTGCGGAGAATGGTGCTGTCGCGGTCGAAATCGAAAAACGTCAGTTCGGACTCAATCGGGAGTTGGGTGCGCTGACGCTTGGCAGCGCCGGGATCAAGCGTGTCCGTGCTTTTGAGCTTGTGAGGATCAAGACTGTTTAGCGTAACTCGTAACCCGAAATCATACTCGAAGCTTACGTCCAGCAAGTTGTGGGCGACATGGCCGAAGGACAGCGCGAAGCAGCGCTTCGCCACAGGCAGAAAAATAAGCGCGCCTTTGTTCACCTGCGGCAGATTCTTCTCGATGCCGAAATAGGCCTTCCACCATGGCGGGCGGGGTTCGCTGTCGAGAACGAAAAGCAACGCATCCTTCGGCAGCGCCTTGGCGTTGATATCGTCCGCAAGGGCATGATCTTCCCGCAAGGCATTTGTCGCATCATAGCCTTCCTTTAGAAGGTAGATCGAAAAAGACCGGCTCTTGGTCATGCCCCCCCCGACAAGTGATGCGCTTCGCATCCCAGATAATATTCCTGCTTGAGAAGCATTTAATGGGAATAACTGAAGATGGTCAATGTTCGTCAAACACGAATAAGATGAAGGCGACACCTTACTGACGTTGTGAAATATCTTGTACACAGAATCGTGCTCTACCGCGATGGGATCGCCCTACTTAAATGGCCGGAAACGGTCATCTCAAGTTAGTTGCCGAACTAGCTGGAACCGATAGCAAGCGAGCGCGGCTGGGTCGGTTTTGCTTGCCGAACCCGTCGGAGCGCGATTAGATCGCGTATCAGGTGAGAATGGGTCCCGCATCAGACCGCAACCTTGCCGGCAGCAAGTTGCGACAGCCCGTCGTCTGCCGAAAGCTTCCCGACCGCGAACAACCGATCAGCAACCGCTCGGCGTACCTCTTCATCATGGAAGATGCCGACGATCGCTGCCCCGCGCGCCTTGGCTTCGGTGATGAGGTCGACGACGGTAGCCCGGTTGGCGGCGTCGAGAGAAGCCGTCGGTTCGTCGAGGAGTAGGATGGGGTAGTCGACGACGAAGCCGCGGGCGATATTGACACGCTGCTGCTCGCCACCGGAGAAGGTTGCTGGTGCGAGCGGCCAGAGCCGTTCGGGAATGTTGAGACGCGTGAGCAGCGTTTTGGAAAGCGCTTTGGCCTGGTCGGCCGAGATGCCCTTGGCGATGGCGGGGCCCGCGACGACGTCGAGGGCGGGCACCCGCGGGATGACGCGCAGGAACTGGCTAACGTAGCCGATCGCGCTGCGGCGGATTTCGACGACCTCCCAAGGTTCGGCGGCGAGAAGATCGACGGTTTCGTTCCTATGTACGACGAGGATCTTGCCGGCATCCGGCTTGTAATTGGCGTAAAGCGAGCGCAGGAGCGTCGACTTGCCGGCGCCGGAAGGACCGACGAGGCAGACGCACTCACCGGCATTGACCGTGAGTTCGATATTGTCGAAGACAGGCAGGACAATGCCGCCCTGGGCGTGCAGCGTGAAGGTCTTGGCAAGGCCAATGGCGCGAAGTGCGGGGTCTGTTGCTGAGGATATCACCAAACAATTTTCCTTGAGGTTATCGGACCGTATGCTTGCGGTCCGCTTTCTGTCAAAATACTTGACGACCTTGCCTCCACACTCTGCGAACAACGGGAATGTCGGCGATTTCAACGAAGTGGCAGAGATCGGCGCGGGCGCCGATTCCAATCATCCCTCTGTCGCAAAGGCCGGTCACCGAGGCAGGGACCGAACTAACCGTGGAAATGGCCTTCGCAAGACTCATCCCGATCGGATTCCTTGTCAGTTGAAAGGCTCCATGCAACAGGCTCGCCGGAACGTAATCCGAGGCAAGGATGTCGAGGTGACCGGTTGTCGCCAGCTCACGGGCGCTTATGTTTCCCGAGTGCGAGCTGCCGCGAACGATGTTCGGTGCGCCCATTAAGATGCAAATGCCAAGGGAGCGCGCAATCTCCGCAGCAGCCCGGGTTGTCGGAAATTCAGAGATCAAAACTCCAGCGTCATTCGCTTCTCGAACATGTTCAGCTGTTTCATCATCATGGCTGGCGAGCGGCAGTTGCCGAGCGCGCGCAAGGGCAATAATTCGGCTTCGGTTTTGAGGTCCGATCGTCCGTGAGGCATCGATCCATGCTTCGATTCGACGGTCGGCGTCCTCTGCCGACCAGCCATACTGCTTGATCTGCATTTCACGGAAGCGGTCGAGTTGGGGCGATTGGCGATGACCAGGGGCATGGTCCATCACCGATACGAGTTTCACAAGCGGATCGCCGACCAATGGCGTGAACACGGACATCACCTCTTTGTCGGTCACCTCGCAACGCAAATGCAGAAAATGATCCGCTCGAAGCAGTCCATGGGCCCTGGCTTCACGAATCCCGTCGATGAGAACGGGTAGGATGCGAGCTCGATCAGCTTGCCTGGTATGATCCCGGGTCGTTGATCCTATGCAAAGGGAATCGAAAACTGTCGTGATGCCGGCTGCTATGACCAGCGCATCGTGTGCCATGACCGCCGAAAGATGATTCCACACCACGCCGGCGCGCGGCAGTGCATGCTTCTCCGAATTGTCGGTATGGAGATCGATGAGGCCTGGCGTCACATAGCCGCCTTCGAGGTCGATCGCGCCAGGCACTGTGCTTCTGCCGGCGGCGATGTCGTCGATGTAACCATCGATAATGTGGACTGTTCCATCATAAACTTCATCCGGCAAAACAAGTCGCGCGCCGGTTAATGTCAGTTCGTTCGGGGAGAGCTTTGCCGCTGCACGGTGCGGTGAAGTATCCGTTCTTATGATCATTCAGAGCACCGAGGAAACGAGAAGCTGCGTGTAGGGATGATGCGGATCGTCCAGAACCTGGTCGGCGAGGCCGGTCTCCACCATGTTTCCTCGCCACATCACGATGATGCGGTCCGCCAACAGTCGGGCAACAGACAGGTCGTGGGTGACTATCACGACAGCCACTCCGATATTCATGACCAGGCACCGCAGCAGGTCGAGCAGCCGGGCTTGAACCGATACATCGAGGCCGCCCGTCGGTTCGTCCATAAAGACGAGGCGCGGCTTGGTAACGAGAATTCTGGCAATTTGCAGACGTTGCTGCATGCCACCGGAAAACGTTTTCGGTCGATGATCTGTGCGCAGCAGGTCAATCTCAACCTTGGCAAGCCAATCCTGAGCTTCTTCTCGTATGCGACCATAGTGGCGTGCACCGACTGCCATTGGCCGCTCCCCTATATTGCCACCAGCGGTGACTTCCATTCTAAGGCCATCTCGCGGGTTTTGGTGGACGAGTCCCCAGTCCGTCCGCATCAGCTTCCGGCGTTCCGGCTCCGATAAGGTCAAAATGTCCGTCGGTCCTTTATGATTAAGATCGTAAATGACGGAACCCTGATCAGGCATCAAACGTCCCGACAGGCAGCTGAGCAACGTCGACTTTCCGGATCCGGATTCCCCGACGATCGCGATGATTTCCCGTGGAAAGAGATCGAACGAAAGGTCCCGGCAGCCTACCGTCTTTCCATACATTTTCGTGAGCTGCCGGACGGAAAGCAGCGGCTGGCGGCGGGCGGGCTGGAACTGAGCCGCTGCTCTCATCGTGATTCCGATCCCGTTGCGATTTTCGAGAGTAAGAGCAATTCGATGTCGGCGGGATCGCCACGATCCGGTCCAAGGTGACCATGGTTCCGGCGAGTAGTGCAGTAGTCGGTGTCCGAGCAAACGAACATCCGACGACCCTTGTCACTCATCACGATCTCATCGAGATAACTGTCAGTCGCCCCACAAAGGGAGCAGCATTGCCTCCATCGCTGCACACGAAACGGATGGTCTTCGAAATCGAGGCTCTGCACCTGTGTGTAGGGGGGGACGGCGTAAATCCGCTTTTCACGGCCCGCGCCGAAAAGCTGAATGGCTGGATTGTTCGCTATCTTCGGGTTGTCAAATTTGGGAATAGGTGAAGGCGACATCAAATATCGCCCGTTTGTCATAACTGGATAGCTGTTGGTCGTCGCAATATGACCAAAGCGCGCGATATCTTCGTAAAGTTCGACACTCATCAGACCATATTCTGCATAAGCATGCATCTTACGGGTTTCGGAGTCCCTCGGTTCCAGCCGGCGCAACGGTTCGGGCGACGGCACTTGGTAGACGATAATTTGTCCCTCCTTGAGAGGCGTTTCGGGCACCCGATGACGCGTCTGAATGATTGTGGCAGCCTCGGTTATTTCGGTCGTAGCGATGCCGGCCACACGCTTGAAAAAACGCCGGATGGAGACAGCATTGGTTGCGTCGTCCGCGCCCTGGTCAATCACCTTCAGCGTGTCGTTTGGTCCAATGACACTGGCTGTGACTTGAATGCCGCCGGTCCCCCACCCGTAGGCCAGCGGCATTTCGCGGCTGCCAAATGGAACCTGAAGGCCTGGAACGGCCATGGACTTCAAAATGCATCGCCGGATCATCCTTTTGGACTGTTCGTCCAGATACGCAAAATTGTAGGGTTGGCGGAAGCTGCGGCCGGCTGCGTTGCCATGAGGTCCCGTCATTCCGCGGCCTCCTTGCTTGAAAGGCGGCGGTTATGCTCCTCCCGCAACTGTCTTAGGAATTGCAGGTCGCCCTGGAAATCGACATAGTGAGGCAAAGTGAGATGCGAGACGAAACCGGCCGCCTCGAGATTGTCAGTATGGGACAGAACGAACTCTTCATCCTGAACAGGGTATTTTGCTTCCTCGCCGTATTCCCGACAGCGCAACGATCGGTCAACGATTGCCATTGCCATCGCCTTGCGCTCACTCTTTCCAAATGAGAGACCATATCCGCGGGTGAAGCGCGCAGGCTCGTCTTCCGAGCCCCCGAAGAAATCCAGCATCTGGCATTCCGTGACGATGATGTCGCCAATAGAAACAGAAAAGCCCAATTCCTCGGGTAGGATTTCTATCGTAACGTCCCCAACCCTTGTTTCCCCCACGTAGGGATGGGCAGCGCCATAGCCACGCAGCGCTGAATACGCCAAACCCACGACAAATCCCTCATCGCCACGGGCTAGATTTTGCAAGCGCTGATCGCGACCGGCGGGCATGGCAAGAGGATCTCGGGTGAGATCGAAAACCGGTGACTGGTCGGGTTCCGGCAACTCGGCTTCAATCAGGTCTTCGTCGGAAATGCTGTCGAAGGCACGCGGAAAAGTTGGATCCAGCGGATCATCCGCGACCTTCGCTTTCGGCTTATCGCAATCAACAATATCGAGGTGATCAAAATCAAGCAGCCTATGTGTGTACTCATAGGTCGAACCGAGTATCTGCCCTCCGGGAATGTCCTTGAAGGTAGCTGAGACACGTCGCTGAATGGCCATCCGGGCTGTATCGAGCGCGTTTGACACTGCCAAGCGCGGTAGAGTTGTGCGAAACGCCCGGAGAAGGAAGATCGCCTCAACGGCGTCGCCTTGGGCTTGTTTCAATGCCAATGCCGCAAGCTCTCTATCGTAGACAGAGCCCTCACACATCACTCGGTCGACGGCAAGACCGAACTGCTCGGCAATCTGCCGGACCGTGAGTTCGGGAACTGCTGGGTCTCCCCGCCGATCCTCCGCAACCAAACCATGTGAGTTGAGGATAGCCTCCTCCCCACCTTTTACGGCAACATAGGCCATCTAGATCTCCCCGGAGATGCTGCGAGGAAGAGCGATGATTGCATTTCCGGACGTAAAGAGAACATCGACTCCACTCGGATAAAGCTCATGATTGAGCTTCCAGTCCTTCCAAAACCAGGATGCAAGCCCATCAACGTCCACCGAAACTTCGCGCTGGATGCCCGGTCCACGCCACCGAACGGGCGGACCGCCGTTTAAAGATGGCACCTGGATAACAATCGTCGTCGAGGCCTGAGGCTCCAATTCTGTTCCGGGATTGAACTCGGCCAAGCGCGGCATCGTTATCGGATTGGCCACAATGGCAAATGTCGACCTTTCAACGCTGTCCACAAACGGCACCCCGCAGTGAAACCCAAGGCACTTGCGAACCGAAGGTAGATTCGACCGGGGATCGAGCCAGACTGGTGTTTCGCAATCCGCAAGCGTGAGGCAGACGGCGGCAGTCGCCGGATCAAGGGGACCGACTGCTGCGGTGGCAGAGACCAGCGTTTGCGGCCTGCCGACATATGCATACGCATCTAACACACGGCGGAATGTGTCCTGGCTATCGAAGACAGGATTTGCGAATCCGGGCTCAAGCCCGGCAGTATCCAAAACGCTTATCATTCCGGACTCATGCCTCGAGCCATTGCGAAAAAGTGGACCTTAGTCGAAGCCGCTTTGCGGCTCTTGATCTCACGGCGGGCGGATTGCGCGATTCCAAATTCGGTAACGAAACGAAGTACACCGCTCGCACTGTCATCTGTTCCCTGCAACAGCGCATCGAAAACTGCCGCCAGTTGTGCATGACGCTGGTCGCGCCCGAGGACGAAGGCGAAGCCCGTCATGCCATCGGCCAACCTAACGGCACATCGGGTCATCGTGACTTCACCAAGGTTGAATAGGGCCCCCGTACCCCCGGCGCGTGCGCGCACAAGCACGAGGCCGGTTTCCGGTCGGCGAAGCCAATCAAATTGCGGCTGGATGGCCAGGTTGTCCCAGGCCCGCTCAAGTTCATCGCACCGGGCTCGCGCGAGAACCGCCATCCATCGTTGCCGCTTTTCAACTTCAATCCGCACCGGTGTTCGCCGCTTCGATTAAACGCCCGGCTCAGGTCCGGGCTCATCAGGGTGTTGGGCATTGATGCCTAGATATCTAGGTATCTCCCGGATAGACATAGTTCCTTTTTGCAACGATTTGATGACAGGGCATCGGCCCATCAAGTATTATTGCGATCCCGACTGGCAGAGGGCCGCCTGATCCGCCAGAGGTGGTCTCGGCGAATAAGCCGCCGTGTTCACACGCGACTTTTCGTGCTTATTCGTTCGTTTCAATAAGATATTCGTACCGGTCGCTTCGTATGACGCTGAAAGCGTATTTGATCGGTAAGCCATCCGGCGTTACGTCGACATTGGTCTCAAAAAGTACCGGGCTGGACGAAGATATTCGCAGAAGCTGCGCTTCTTGCGGGCTAGGTCTTCGGGCCGTGATCCGTGTCCATTTCCGCTTATATTCCGCGATGCCGCAGCGCTTCAAGGCGGCAGTGGGAGAGTTCATTCCCTCGAATGCGGTGGCGAGGCCAGGAACGCGCGCTGCCGGATAGTAGCTCGTTCCGGTCGCCAAAGGCCAATCATTGATGAATGAGGTCGACCTGACCTCGGTAACCAGTGCTGAGGGAGCGATGTTCAAATGACTTGCAATATCAGGTTCGACAGAAGTTTCGTTGATCGACAGTATCTCCCGCTTCACGGACTTGTTCTGACCAAGGAGCTTATAAGTGAACCTGGGATCGCTGTTCAGTTTGTGTGAAACGAAATCATCAGCAACAAAGGTTCCGACACCATGCCGAACTCGCAAGGCGCCTTCAGATTCCAAAGCCTTGATGGCATTGCGCACGGTATGCCGATTGACGCCAAATCGGTCTGCCAAGACAAAATCGCCAGGCAGGCGGCCATCCTGGAAGGCTCCCGCATCAATATCATTGAGTAGAGCGGACCGAACCAGTTCCCAACGCTTCATTGATCACCATTTTCTTTTCGATTCGAATCAATATCGTCTCCTGGAGCGATATAACTCCGTGTATTATCGGAAAAGCGGGCAATCGGAAAATGTATCGCCGGGCAGTCCAAGGACGCATGAAAGCGTTGGAGTTAAGCGCGTCGCTTCAGCCCCTTCCGCGACCTCATTCGGAACAGCCGGCCCGGAAATAATGCAAACACGATCATCCGCAGCAGAGCCAGGTCGAAAACCATGGGTAGATTTGTATTTCGGACAGCCGACCGGTTGGTCTGCCGGATGGTCTGCCGGAGTCTCTTCGAAATCACATTCTGGCGGCGCCGTGAAAGTGGCAATTCTGTTGCGGAGTTCAATTGGTAGATGATCGCCATTCCAGGCCTCTGCGCCATACTGGAGCAATTTCTTGGCTACCTCTCGGCGGTCCATATCGCTTTCAACCAAAACGTGCAGCGTCGCACCTTCGGACTGCCACACCTTTCCCGGAATGATCAGGTCCGGCAAGATTGATGTTTTGATGTTACGGTGGCCATGATCGCTGACGATCGCAATCGTGTAATCATCACGCCGACCTGCCCGGCGCAGACTATCCAAACAACGACCAACGAGAGAATCCGCGAAAGCGATCGCGAAATGAGCTTCGTCGCTCCCATAGCCGAAGTCATGCTGGAAGGCGTCCGTGGCATTGATCTCCGTAATGAGAAGATCAGGTGCCTCTTCTGACTCGAGCAGGCTGGCGGCCGCGGCGATCGTAAGCTGGTCACCGATAAGCGTCCTGGTAATGCTGGATACGCCGTCCGGTCCGCTGTATTCAGGTACATAAGAGGGCAGCGGGATGGCCCCCAGTCGGCCGCGTGGATCCTTTATCTTCAGCAGTGACGGCGTACTCCCATCGCTGGGGATCTTGATGAAGCCCGGGCCACGCAGCCAGCAAGGTGGAACATAGATGGACGTATCTTCCGGCTTAATGAGGGCGTGCCCGATGCAAGCCACGTCGAGGCCGGCACGCGAGGCAAGGGTCGCAATCGTCGGAACGAGGAGGTGTTCTGCTTCAGCTGCAACAAAGGCGCCGTCACTCAGGATGCGATTGCCAAAGATACCATGTATCTCGGCTCCGACACCTGTGAGTATGGAAGCCCGACCCGGCATGGAGGTCGCTGGTACCGCAGAGCGCATGCGGCGGACGAGATACCCATCGGCTGCCAGTGACGATAAGTTTGGCAGACGGTTGGCATGTTCTTGGAAATAGTCGGCGCTCACGCCATCGATCATTATGAGAAGAAGTTTTCGATGCGTCATTGCAATCTAGCTCACTCAAAGAGAGATTAACGTTTTATACATGCTATCCAGTGGCCTGCGCCGACTTGCCGAAGATCTGGCGTGACCTTGGCACATTCTGCGCTGGCAATTGAGCACCTCGTTCTAAAGACGCAGCCTGATGGAGGTGTAACAGCGCTCGGAACTTCGCCTTTCAGAACTACCCGTGCTCGGCGAAGACTTGGATGGGGAACGGGAAGCGCTGAAACCAGGGCTTCGGTATAAGGATGAGCGGGCGCATTTCGAAATATTTCGGCCGGTGCGATTTCCACAACCTTACCGAGATACATTACGATTACCCGATCTGCTATATGGCTAACCACTCGCAGATCATGCGAGATGAACAGGATCGTAAGAGCATGCCTTTCCTTCAGATCAAGAAGTAGATTAACGATCTGAGCCTGGACCGAAACATCGAGCGCCGATACGGGCTCATCGGCGACGACGAAATCCGGCTCGGTGGCCAGGGCCCTGGCGATGGCAATCCTTTGGCGTTGCCCCCCACTAAAAGCGTGAGGGTGACGCGAGCCGTGGGCCGGGGATATTCCGACTTGAGATAAGAGTTCGGCGATCCGTACCTGCCGCGCCTGCGTTGTCAGATGAGCTTTGTAGATTGACAGCGGGTCACCAACAATTTCCGCCACAGTCATGCGCGGGTTGAGGCTGCTATACGGGTCCTGGAACACCATCTGCATTTGCCGCCGAAAAGAATACATCTCTTTGGACGACAGAGCTGTCAGATCGGTCCCTTTAAATCGGATCCGACCGGAACTCGGCGTGACAAGCCGCAGCAAGCTCCGACCTAATGTCGTCTTGCCTGAGCCGGATTCGCCGACCACGCCCACGATTTCGCCAGGAGCAATGCAAAACGATATTCCATCGACGGCTTTTATGGATCGTTTCAACCTGAACGGTGAGATGTTGCGGAGTGGCAGATGGACGCGAAGGCTGTCAACTTCAAGCAAGGGCTTGCCACCATTGGTGATCGGGACTGCACCGGTTTCGGGCGTTTCAATATCGCCAATATGAGCATTCATAGGACAGCCTCCGGCTCCCCAGCGGCCTCCACGATTTGACGCCAATGCATGCAACGCACACTGTGCCCGCGGACTGTTTCGAGGTCCGGTGGGCGGTAGGCGCAATCAGCGGCTGCATGGCAGCATCGTGGGCGAAAGGAGCAGCCAATTGACAGGTTTGCGAGGTCCGGAGGATCGCCGGGCACGGCAGAAAGCCGCCGGGAAGATCCGTCTCCGGAGTGGAGGCCCGGCCGCGCTTTTAGTAGACCGCGAGTGTAGGGCATCCACGGATCGTCGAATATCTGCATGACATCGCCTTCTTCGACAATTCGGCCGGCGTACATCACCAGAACCCGGTCAGCGATCTCGGCGACGACGCTGAGGTCATGCGTGATGAACAGCAGTGCCATGCCAGTGTCCGCCTGCAACTCGTGAAGGAGGCCGAGAATTTGCGATTGAACTGTCGCGTCGAGCGCTGTGGTCGGTTCATCGGCGATGAGTAACTTAGGGCGACACGAGAGTGCGATCGCGATCATTGCTCTTTGTCGCATGCCACCGGACAGCTGGTGCGGGTAATCGTCCAGGCGGCGTTGAGCGTCGGGAATACCGACGCGATCAAGCATTGCCTTTGCTTGCCGGCGCGCCTCACGAGCACTGCACTGTTTATGGGTTCGAAGAACCTCCGCGATCTGCTCGCCTATGGTGCAGACGGGATTAAGCGCCGCCGCGGGTTCTTGAAATATCATGGCAATTTCGTTGCCCAAGATCGTGCGTTGACGTCGTTGAGAAACCCGGAGAAGGTCCTCCCCTCCATAGAGGACCTTCCCCGCAACTACGCGCCCCATCGACTTTGGGATAAGGTTCAGGATAGAAAAGGCAGTTGCCGATTTGCCCGATCCGGATTCTCCGACAAGGCACACAGTACTCCCTTGCTGGACCGAGAACGACACATCTTCGACTGCTCTGACAGTGCGACCTTGGGAGTAGAAATAGGTGCGTAGATTTTCGACACGGAGAAGCTCGCTCTGTTTCATCCTAGACTTACCTAGTTGCCGGGAGATCTAGCTTTTCACTTCGTGAAGTGAATGTTGTCGCGGCGAAAGTCCATTGTGTATTCAGTGTTCGGGAGCCACTCAATACCTGATCGGACCCCGTAGAATTCCGGTGCGCGGTACAAATACGTGCCCGGAGCTTCCTCCTCAAAAAGGTCGATCATCTTCTGGTAGATGTCGTGACGACGTCCGCTGTCGAGGGTCGTCTCGCCCTCCTCGGCCAGTTCGTCGAAGCGCGCCTCGTCTTTCCAAAGGTCCTTCGACCAAGTCATGTAGAGGGTGACCGCAGGATCCGTTGGCACGACCCAGTCAGAGCTGTTTCGTGCGGTAAGTACCGGATTGTCCTTGGTGAGTTGGGTCCATCCTTCATCGACGCGGACACTGGCATTTACGCCAATCGCCTTCCACATCTGCACGACGGCTTCCGCAACAGCGACGCCATTGGTGTAGTACACTGGGTGCGTCACGTAGAAGATCGGCTGCCCTTTGTACGATGATTCCTTAAGCAGCTGACGAGCTCGATCCGGGTCGAACGGCGGAGTCGGGCGATTGGGGTCATAAAGCTCGGGTCCCCATGCCTCGTATTGCGCCGAATGCGGAAGCGTGGCCTTGCCATCCCATAGGGCATCGACGAGCAACTGGCGATTGATTGCCAGATTGAGGGCCTGTCGGAGCTTCACATCGGCCATCACCGGATTATAGGTGTTGTATTGAATGAAGTGGTGGTTCATCAAGACACTGCGAACTTCGCAGCAACCCAGACTTTCCACGGCTTTTAATTGATCCGGAGGTATGCTGTTGATAATGTCGACTTCACCATTTGCAAGTGCAGTTATTCTTCCCGACACCTCTGGTATGGACCTGAACGTCAATCTGGAGATCGTGGGGCGTCCACGGAAGTAGGAGTCATTTGCTTTGAGATCGATGCTTTCATCAGGCTGGAGCTTGACGAAATCGAATGGACCTGTGCCCACTGGCTTTTGCCCAAAACCGCTTTCTCCGACCGACTCGAAATATGCCTTCGGCACGATTTCGCTGGTGTGATAGGCCAGCAGCTGAAGCAGGATCGGGCTTGGTGCCTTCGTCGTGATCCTCACAGTTAGGTCATCGACGGCGTCGATTCGCTCGATAACCTTGAGAAGATTGCTGGCTTCGACATAATCGGAAGCCGGATCCAGGATGCGGTCGAACGTGAACTTGACATCAGCACTGGTGAGAGGCTGACCATTGTGGAAATGAACATCGGGCCGGAGTGAAAACTCCGTGGTGCGGTCATCGATCTGCTTCCAGCTCTCTGCCAAGCCGGGCACGAGTTGATAGGACGTCCGGTCCTTGCTTTTGGAAAAGTCCCTCGCGACCAGCGTATCAAACATGTTGTAGGTGATGGGTATGTCCACATTCCCGAGAGCTAGCCCAGGATCGTAATTGGCGCGAACCGTGTTGACGCCAACGGTGAGTGGCGGCCTCGTATCCTCCTGCGCGACAGCGAAGGTCGGCACCAGCATGGCGATGGCCAAGAGTAGTTTTCGCATATGGGGTCTCCAAGATTAAGGTGATGGTGGCTAGTCTTTCCTGCAGGAAATGGGATTGGAGCTGCGGCTCTTACGTGCGGCTCCGGGGATCGAGGGAGGCACGCAGCCAATCACCGATCGTGGCTGCCGCGACGGTGATCATAACGATCACGACACACGGGAATATCGCGAGCCAAGGTGTGGAGATCAGGTAGTTTCTGGCCTCGCCGAGTAGCGATCCGAGGGAAACATTTGGCGGCTGAACACCTACGCCGAGGAAAGAAAGTGAAGACTCCAGCACGACGATCTCGGCAAAGCTCAAGCTGGCCAGAACGACGACAGGCGAGAACGTGTTGGGAAGAACGTGACGCATCGCGATACGCCAAGGCGACGCCCCCGAACATCGAGCCGCTTCGATGAAACTGCGTCCTTGGAGGGCCACGACCTGCCCGCGGACGATGCGGGCATACCTATAGTAGTCCGAAAAGCCGATGATCAGCACCAAAACGAGTGGATGCGTACCAGCTAATGCGACTGCTGTCAGAGCCACCAAAGTGGTTGGCACAGCGGCCTGCGCGTCAACCACAGCCGACAGGCATTGGTCGGCCCATCCTCCTAACGTTCCGGAAATCAATCCGCCCAGCGTGCCCGCGACGACGCCAATAAAGACACCGGCAAAAGCGATGAATAGCGTGGTGCGCGTCGCGAAAAGGAGGCGAGAAAAAACATCGCGCCCAAGATGATCAGTTCCTAACGGATGGTCGTCTGTGCCGCCTGCGAAAACAGGCGGCTGGAGACGACTCAACAGGCTTTGCTCGGAGATATCGTGTGGAGTGATTGCGGGAGCAGCTAAAGCCAACAAGATCATGAGAAACAGAATGGAGAGCGAAATGATCCTCGCTGCCGGCGGGCTGCCACGCCGGGGCGGAGCCAGAACAAGCTTGTCTTCGGTTTCGCCAACAATTGGTTCCGGCACGCGGATATCAATGCTCATGATCACCTCTCACGTATCCTGGGATCCAGCAGGCCGTAGGCAACATCGACAAGAAGGTTGGCGAAGATAATCGCTGCCGAGAAAACCAGAATTCCGAATTGAAGCAGGGCGAAGTCGCGTTTCATGACAGCATCGATCACGAGACGCCCTGCGCCAGGCCAGGCAAAGACCGACTCCGTCACGACCGCGCCCGCAACCAGGCCGCCGAATTGCAAACCCATAATAGTCAAGACAGGGAGTATTGCGTTCCTCAGCCCGTGCTTCAGCACGACGACAGCTGGGCTCAATCCTTTGCTGCGGGCATAGCGCATGTAATCCTGTGCTAAGACCTCAAGCATGCAGGTTCGGACGAGGTGAGCTGTGTTCGCGCACGTCGCAAGAGCGAGCGTGATCACGGGCAGGATAAAATGTTTCCACGTCCCCATGCCGCCACTCGGCAGAAGCCTGAGGGAGAGGCTGAAGATTAAGATGGTGGCGATGCCGACCACGAAATTTGGGATAGCCTGCATCACAACTGTTGCAGTCGTGAGCGAACGATCGAAGAGACTATTGTGACGGAGCGCAGCCCATAGGCCGCCGCACAAGCCGATGGCGACAGACAACACAAACGCTGGAACGGTTAAAAGAAGAGTGTTGGGGACCCGCTCCATAAAAAGTTCGACAACTGGTCTTTTGGAGAAGAAACTTTGCCCAAAATCTCCCCGAAGGAGCGCTTCGCCATACCTTAGATATTGTGTCGCGATGTCATCATTCAGTCCAAGCTTTGCCCTAAGCTCAATTCGTTGTGCTTCGGGCATCTCTGGCGGCATAAGGAAGCCTGTTGGATCTCCCGTCAACCGTGTCGCAAAAAACACGATGGTAAGAATTGCCCATAAGGTAAGTGCGCTGCGCAAAGCTCTAGAGATGAAGAACACAGGTCTTGCTCCACGCAGCAGCCTGAACGGCTATGAGTGATGTACAGATGTCTAGGTATCTTAGGAACCTTCGTGTAACGCTTTGATGACAATGGGACCAAGGAATTTGGTTTTCCTGCAGACAGGGAGGGCTATGGTCGATGTACCGCCTCAGCCAAAGCCGGTTACGCAGCCAGCGTTGTTTGCGTCCCTCCGGCTTCAGCTAGCCCTGCTCCATCGCTGGCGTCATGAGACCGAACCCTCAGAATTTGGTCAGCCGGCGGGTCGTTTGCGGGTGATCGAACGTTGACTCTATCGGGTCGGTCACAAAAAAGCCGACTGCCAGCCACCCGGCTGCCGCGTCTTCGAATTCGCGCACCTTAATGAAAGTCCGGCAGTTCGGTGTGAGTGGAGGCGGGCAATGGGTGAGCGCGATGGCACGACGCTACCGGTGGCATTCGAGCCAGCTTTCACTTGGCAGCGCGTGGCGGGAGCGGCGAGAGCCCGGGCCGCATGGAGCACATCGGATCGATGGAGCACCGCTCGTGACGACCAAACCTGGCGAGTCCCTTCTGAGCTTCTTCTTGTATGCGGCCATAAAGCCGCGCGCCGATCGCCCTTGGCTCTGTCGTAATTCCCCACAGGCGCTAACTTCATCGTGACACCATCCCCTGTAAAGCGGGCCGGCTAATCCGCGGGGGCATCAGCGAATTAGCCACGGCTTCGTGCCGAATTCTCCGTGCTAATCATTGATTTCGATAAGATATTCATATCTGTCGCTTCGTATGACGCTGAATTCATATTTGATCGGCAACCCATCGGGGGTTACATCGACATTGGTCTCAAACAGTACCGGGCTGGACGACGATATCCGTAAGTGTTGTGCCTCCTGCTGGCTGGGTCTTCGTGCCGTTATCCGTGTCCATTTCCGCTTGTATTCCAGAATACCGCAGCGCCTCAAGGCGACAGTGAAGGAGCTTACTCCTTCGAACGCAACTGCAAGACCCGGAGCTCGGCTGATTGGAACGTGGCTCGATCCGGTGGCCAAGGGCCAGTCATTGAGGAACGAAACCCACCTGACCTCAGTAACCAACGCTAACGGAACGATCCTCAAACGCTTTGCGATATCGGATTCAACGGAAGTCTCGTAGACCGACAGTATCTCTCGCTTCACCGATTTGTTCCGACCGAGGACTTTGTAAGTGAACCTGCGATCGCTGTTCAGCCTAGGTGAAACGAAATCATCCGCAACAAAAGTCCCGACACCGTGCTGAACCCGCAAAGCGCCTTCAGATTCCAGGGCCTTAATCGCATTGCGCACCGTGTGGCGATTTACACCAAATCGTTCTGCCAAGACGAAGTCGCCAGGCAAGCGCCCATCCTCGAACGCACCAGCATCGATGTCACTGAGGATAGCAGATCGAACCACTTCCCAGCGCTTCATACCTCACGACTTCCTTTCCGACTTGCGTTAGGCACATGTGTCGTCATGCGCTCGGCGGATTTCGTCGTGATGATTTTGTTTTGGGGCACCATCTCGCCAGACATCGCAAGCAACCATATGGTCGATGGAATAATAACCGACCGGGGCGACGCCAGCGGCAAGCAACCCGTCGATCCAGCTCAACATCAGCCGCGAACGAAGCCGCGCGGCGAGCCCACGGCGTTTTCGATGGCGACACACAATTCTCATGGTGTTTTGCGAAATACCGACATGTACTGCCAAGATGCGTTGTCAAACGGGCGCCTATGCCAGTCTCCGTAACGCTCGAGAAGCTCAAGTCCGCTGATCTTTGCGAGCAAGTCGAGTTCCGTTGGATAAACATATCGCATTTTAATCGGCATCGTCCGGCTTCCGGCCGGTGTGATCCAAAGGTCTTGAGAAACAAAAAGTTGTCTAGGTCGGTCATGCCTGGTAAATCGCACCATCGCGCGCCGTTCATCGATATGAATAACGGTCGTTCGCTGGTCACCATAGAAGCCTGCGCCTGAAAAATTCTCAGTATCTGGATAGTACAAGTGCACCACAAAGCGACCGTCAGGCTTTAACGACTTCGCGACCGATTCAAAGCAGCCAATTTGTTGACCGACGGTCACCATAAGTGAAAAAGTGCTATTAACGCAGTAGACGAGATCATATTGAGTGCCCAGGTCAAACTCTGCCATGTCGCCAAGGTGCGTTGTGACCAAATCGCCACCGGCTTTGGCACGAAGCGATGCAAGCATCCTTTGCGAGTTGTCGAGACCGTGAACCGAAGCTCCCGTCGCCGAAAGGGGCAAGGCGATGTGGCCGTTTCCTACGCCCAGTTCGAGCGTGGTTCCGTTCCTTGCGAAGGGCGTGAGAAAATTGACTGCCCGCGCGTTCTCGACGGACTCATTGAGCGCTTCCACATATTCATCGTAGACATCGCCCCATATTTCACCATAGGCGGTGTAAGCGTCCTTCACTTGCGCATGATCTTTCATGACGTCTTCCTCAATTACCTGTCCAGCCAGTATGTTGATACAGGCCCTTCGGTAATCGCCCGCCAGAGTTGCGCGTACTGGTTTCGTGTCGCCACAGGTCACACTGCCTCGGGCTCGCGAGTACGGGCGTTATCTTTGCCGGCCATGGGTGCTTTCGTGAGCTATTCCTCATCCAAAAATCTGGCTTCAGCTCGAACAATGATGAAGTGCCGCGGAAAGTCCGTTTTGTAGAATTTCGCTTGGCGTTTCGGCGGACAATTTTGATGCATGTCATTTCGAAAGCTCTTGCCAGCAACAGCTTGACTCGAAGAGGGTGAGCTCGGCAGCGAGAGGACAGCCGAGCTTGAGCATGACTTTGCCGCGAGATGCAGGGCCGTATCCTTCGTGCTTTCGAGTTCATTATCAGACGGCTGTCGGCTTCGGGGTCACAGCCGACGATGCGGATCTTCTGCCCGAGGTCGACAAGGGCCGCGAGCTTTTTTGGGAGGCGGTGAACTGCCGATGCCCCCTGCCGTAGAATGCGATCTGACGCAGACCTAACATGTTGCTTCACTTCCTCCGTTCCATCCATCACGACTGACCGCGACATGAACGCTAGTCGACAGCTCTCGCTGCCTGTGCCGCAGCAATTCAAAACTCGTGCCAACTCTGGCCGATCGAGCGGAATGAAACTTTGTGGCTGCTTTTCATCGATTTAGCCTGAGCAAAAACAGGAGATCGGCTAAGGCTGTGTTGCGAATCCGACAAAAGGCGACAAGCTATGTCGGATGGCGTGTTTGAGACGACGGCATCGGAGGCCGGAAGGAAGTCAGGGGACCTCGGTGGCGAGACGAGGCGATTTTGATCGGAAGACCGCGGCAGGGAAGGCGGTTTACGCAAACTTGCGTATCGCTCCAGCCGGCGATTGATCCGAGAGGTTCGCACATCGAGCATGCGTTCGGCGCTAACCGCGACCACGTATCTGCCACTTTTTGCAGATGCTTTTTGCCTAGCGTCGACCCTACTTGTGCGGCCTCCATCTGCACGCTTTGCCGCTAATGGGGCACGTAGTCTACTAAGTATCCAATGTTGCGGACGACCTACCTTCGGAAATATTGAATCGCGCCGTCAAATCTCGGATGCACACTTCGCCATTGGCCTGATTATTTCGACGAGCCTTTTATGACGGTTATAAATAAGACAACGTGCTTTCCTCTCGCGGAATTTGAAAAGGACCAGTCAGTTCGAAGCGTACATGTCACGTCAGACATTGGTCTCAGAGACGGTAGATGAGTGGCTTAAAGTGCGACGCAGGGTTTTTGCCAGCCTTTCGTTCTCCGCCCGACTTCGAACCGTCAGGCGAAGATATCGATCTGCGTCGTCCATCGCTTGGTAGCCGCATTCTCTTACAAGGACGGATTCAAAGAGAACGAGGCGGCGCTTGAGCTCAGCGGCGGATACCGAATTTTCAGGCAGCCGGCATAGGATGAAATTCGTTTGCGAAGGAACGACGTCGAGGCCCGGTACCGTCTGCAGCTCCTGGATGAACAGCTCTCTATCCTTTCTTAACAGTCTCAGACTGTCTTCCAGTTCCTCTGCGAATTCGGGCAGCAGGAACAGTGTGTATTCCGCAATGCCGTTGATGTTCCACAACGGCAGTTTCCGGCGCACGGCCGCAACCAGGGCGGGATCGCCAGCCAAGAGGTAGGCGAGCCGGATTCCGCCGAGTCCGAAGACCTTTCCAAGGCTCTTCACCACGATCAGATTGCCACAGGACTGCACCAGATTCTCAACGCTGTTTGATCGGCCGTCGGCGGGAAAATCAATAAACGATTCATCCACGATCAGCCGACGCCCACGCGACCCTAGAGCCTCGGCCAGCCATGCCACGTCAGCGTAATCAACAAGTCGACCGGTCGGATTGTTTGGATTTACAACGATTGCCGTATCTGCGCCTGTCGCCGTTGCGAATTCCAAGAAAGCTCGAACGTCGAGATCGAAATAGGGCGGAGCGAGGACGAAGTTGTTCTTTCGTTCGTCATCGAGTGGCGTTTGAAAGCCGGCGAACGTGGGCGTGGGAATCGCGATTGTGGGGTTCAGCACTGAATAGAGCGCCTGGATGAGATCGGTCACCCCGTTTCCGACTGCAATAAAGTCCGGCTGCTGCGACGTCATCGCGCCAACAACTGAAACGATATCGATCTGCTGAGAAGGATAACATGTTAACACGCGTTCAAGCCTCGTCGCCAGCCGGTCGTAAAAAGCCGTCGGAGGGAAACGGGTATTGCAAAGAAGCATGTGCTCGGCGATTGGCTTACGCCAATAACCTCCGACGCTCGTTTCCAGACGCCGCAGCAAGTTCTCCTTGTCACATCGAAATTCCGCTATGGATGCGTCGACACCGTCGCGAATATCGAGCAGTTCGGAGCCAGCATTCAACTCATCTGCAGGGAGCGCCATCTCCAGCCCGGACAGACCCACGGCTAACGTGCTCAAGGTCTGACTTCGAACGTCAGATGCCGCGCCGTGGCTTTCAGGTAAAAAATTGCGTAGAACATCCGCACTCAATCGATAAATCCCGGTCGGTGCGTCGGGCCGCCAGGCAGAGCCGCGCAATCCGCTGTCGGTATCAATTCCGTCAAGAACCTCGCTGTCGAAAAGCGGCGTTCCCCATATTAGGAGAGTGTCACCCTCATGATCCCGTAGCCTCTCAATGAGGTCGCTGTGATGCGCATCGCGCCACGAAAGGGTATTTGTGCTGTCCTGTAGGCAAAACCTCTCGGATATGCCGCTGCTTAAATTTTCAACGAGAGCGACATCTTCAATGCCGTTTTCGGAACAGGCGTTGACGAGACGGTCCAAGAGCGGCTGACCGCTGATCGGGACCAATGGTGCATCGTAACTGCCGCTCCACAGATGTATTTTTGGCGTTCTGAAATCGAGGATAAAAACGGCACGAGTTGTACCTACCATTTCGGGGCTCCTTTCTCACACGAATGGAAGCCCCTCCATCCCCAAATGAAAACGACGAACAGGCGATCGAAATGTCCGTATGCGTTCATATCGGCGTCATCCGGAGCTTATAGGGAGCTCGGATATTCGTCATGAGAATACCTCTTTGAAGAATATCCCAAGGTTGGCCAGCAGCCAGAACTTCCGGCCAAACGAATCTGAAGGATTTCGTCGTCCGGCCTCGAACCAACGCCGCAAAGCAGCAGGGTCGAACAGATCTCCCAGCGGAGAGTCCCTGTGAAACAACAGCCTTCGATATTCCGTTGCTCCCTCGCCCACGACCCACTGACCCAGTGGAAGCGGAAACCCCATCTTTTTGCGAGATAGAACAGAGTTGGGCAAGACGCTCCGGTATTCCCTTCGCAAGGGGTATTTTGAGACGTCGAGACGTTCGCTGAAAGAAGCAACCGGATGCCAAAGAGCCTGGGCCGAGGCGATTGGAGACCTCCACCTCAACCGCTGGGAGCCGGGCATTGCCATTGCGGCGGTGACGAGCTGATAATCGGCATAAGGGACGCGAGCTTCAAGCCCGGCTGCCATTGTGGTGTTGTCAACCATTTCCAGCAACGCGGGCAAATGTGTAGAGACGAGAAGATATGAGATCTTGCTAAAGAAATCTCCGCCCGCCTCCGCAAATTGAGTCGAGAAATGATCGAAGAGCTCCGTGTCGTGCTCGGTTCGCATCTGGCCATCGATAGCAAGTGAACGGATCTCATCAGCCGGGAAGTAGCTATAGCGCTCCAGGAAGAACTGCAGCTGACTGCAATGGACGCCGAGTCCAAGGCGTCGACGTGCGATCTGAGCAAGAGCAGGTGGCAATGCGGTGATGATTTTGCTTCGATTGTAATCATACGGTGTACGGAACAATCGGCTGTAACCAGCAAAAATCTCATCGGCACCCTCGCCCGTGAGTACGACTTTGTGCTCCTTCGAAATCGCCTTTGCGAGCGTGAACATGGCGGTTTCGTTGTGCATTCCAAGCGGATGTCCACGCAAGCGCACCAGCTCCGCTACAGCGTTGATATCGGAAGGTTCTCCAATTGGGACGACCCGGTGAGTGAGCCCGAATTCAGCGGCGACCTCCATCGCATATGCCGTTTCGTCATAATCGGGGGTCTCGACCTTGCCGGTATAGCAGACCGGACGAATTTGTGAGCGAGCAGATGCCTCATAGGCCAGGATGCTCGAGTCAAGTCCACCGGACAACAATGCGGCGACAGGTACATCAGCCACCAGCTGACGCTGAACGGCACTTCCGAGTAGTCTGCGTATGTCGGAGTAGTCCGGCTTACATCGCGAAATGCGCTCTGACAGATTCCACCAACGCTCCAACGTGTGTCGCCCGTTTGTTATTTCGAGGAGATGGCCGGGCTCTAACTTGGAAATCCCGGCAAACAGCGTCCTGGCACCGACAACCGCGCGATAGGATAGAAAACTGAGCGCGCCGATCATGTCGGGTCCGCGCATTACGCCCGGCCAGCGAATGAGAGCGTTCGGCTGCGATGCAAAGAGAAGGCCAACATCGCAGATCGTGTAGTAAAGGGGTTTTACCCCCAAACGATCTCGGGCGATGAGAGCAAGCGAGTTCCGGGGATCGAAAAGCGCGAAGGCAAACATCCCGTCAAGGCGGTTTAAGAATGACTTTCCCCAAGCAATATAGCTAAGAATTAGAACCTCGGTGTCGGACGCCGTCGAAAACGAAAAACCCATGTCCCTCAATTCAGCTTTAATTTCCCGATAGTTGAATATCTCGCCGTTGTACGTTACCACCACTCCGGTATTGTCATCGCGATAGGGCTGATTGGCGCGAGAATGAGCGTCGACAATCGACAGCCGTCGATGCGCGAATGCGACCGATTGATCAATGTATAGGCCGCTGGCATCAGGCCCGCGATGAGCGAGAGCGTCAGCGCAACGCTCAACGGCCTCAGCACAAACGGGTGTTCCCTCGTTTTTGAGGACTATCCCAAAGATTCCGCACATTGGGGTCGCTCTCTTGGCACGAATAACGCCAACTACGTGCTCGGCTTTTCGCCGATCATCTGGATGCAGCCATCGCCGAACCAGAAGCGGGCCAGCGGGTGGTCATAATGACGGTACATCGGAGCGAGAAAGCGCCGAAGATTATGGAAATTTTTTGTATACCTTGAGATCCTGCGGATTTTCTCGAAGCCGAACTCGCCATACCAGCCTCGGATTTGCACCTCTGAGAAGGCGAACTCGTGATAGGTCGGCGCCTGGAAACGATCCCGGATCGTCACGAACAAATCATCGTCAAAAAGACTCCGAAAGAATTCGTTTTCGCCGGGTATATATTCTTCCTCTTCGCCGTCCTTTATTCGCAACAGCCAGTTGATGGCTTCGCGTGCGGTGGATGCGTCCAGATTGTCAATGGAACTGCGGAATTGTTCGTCGCTTTGGTAGAGTTCTCGCAAGTGATTGATGCATCGGTAAATGACGCCGTTGGCGGTGCCCATAATCGTCAAAAAGAAGCTGCCGCCGGGGCGGGTTACACGGGCAAGCTCTTCAAAGCCTTTTTTCGGATTGCTGGTGTGCGGCAAAACCCCTGCGCAATGGACAAAATCGAAACTGAAGTCGTCAAACGGCAGATCGAGCACATTGCCAGCGACCAGTTCCGAGCGCGGCCCAAATCGGCTGAGCCGTTTGCGCGCGCAATCCATCCAATCATTGCTCAATTCAAGCGAAACAACGTTTCGTGCCCCCTTGTCGAGAAACGCATAGGACGCATTCGCGTTGGAGCCGCAGCCCGCATCCAGGACATCAAGGCCGCGGAAGCTACCGGTTGGCAGGCCGAAATATTCCTCCTCGATTAGAGAGACCAACCTGTCGAATATGTGGTCGTCATTCTCCTGCTGGCGCTGGTAGCGATCAAAGACGGTGCGAGTTTCGATCTCGAAAGAGCTTTCCATGTATTCTCTTCCCTATAGCGACAAACTGATTCACATTGTGAGCAAGGCGACAGATCCGGCTGCGGCGAGTGTAAGGTTGCCCAAGCGCAACGCACTGCCGGTACCCGGAAATTTGAAGTTTGAAAGATGCAGGACCGACAGCACAAACCCTGCACCGATCAATAGGTTGCCCAGGCCTTGCACCGGCAAGTGATGGTCGGCGACGAACAGCAATGCCAACACGAAGAGGTTATTGTTCAAAGGCAATCCTCTGCCGAATCCGTCAGCGTCCAGTCCGAACGTCGAAAAATAACTGAGGCGCAGAGCCCCTGATAGGATGAGGCAATTGGCAGCCAACAATGCGGGAACGGAGAACGCGTTGAAGGACAAAATGAGAACCGCTGGAAAGACGGCTGCGTAGACCAAATCAAGCAGCCCGTCCAACGTGCCACCCAGCTGTGCCATCAAAGCGGACCGGTTCGGGGAACTCTTCGCGATCATGCCGTCGGCATCATCCGCCAAAAGAGCCCACAAGCCGAAACAGATGCCAATCTCGAAGCGCCCGATCAAAGCAAAGTAGATCGCCGTGGTGGCCAAGATCAGCCCAAGGGCCGTAATGGCATTTGCAGCGTCGAACAGATAGCGGATCATCCTCCTACCCCCGCCACGGCGGCCGGCGCGTCGGCACTATGTCTGTGAGGTCGCTCGAAGGCGAAAATCCTTTCCGCTACTCGCAGGTCCTGTTCACTGTCGATCTCGTACCATCGCAAATCGTCACATCGCGCCGCGGCGAGTTGCAGTCCGCGCTGCTCGATGAGATGCGCGAACAACTCCTCGGTATAGGCTTTGATTGCGCCCGAGCCGATCAGGTCGTGGAGGACCGGGACGATCACCGTTTGGAGTTCGGCGCCAGAGAACCGGGTGAGGTTCATCATCTTGAAGAGCACCGGGGTGCCTGATGCCAGATTTGCCGCCGTCTGCTTCAACCGGACTTCGGATATGAAGCCGTCGCTGGAAAGGACGGCCGCGGATCCTTCCATGGATGGATCGAAGGGCGCGACCGCAGCGGCATTGGGCGCCTCGACCCTGATCAGGTGGCGCAGCGCATCTTCTTCGAAGAAGACGTCACCTTCGAGGAGACAACAGTCGCCAGAAAGAAGCGTGTCGCGTGCCAGCCAGAGCGAGTAGGCGCTCCCTGTCTTGTCGAAGACCGAGGACTCGACATAGTTGATTTCAAGTCTGCCGAAGCGTTTGCCACAGGCATGGCGAATGGCATCCTTGCGATAGCCGACAACAATCGTCACCTCTTCGACTCCCACCGCCTGAAGGTTCCACAGTGCATTGTGAAGTATCGGTGTGCCGTTGACTTCGACGAGTGGCTTGGGACACAGATCGGTCAGCGGACGCAGGCGGGAGCCGAAGCCAGCAGCGAGAATGACGGCTTTCCTGGGAGCAGCGGGAGGCATCTCATTCACCTCTTTCGTTGTGTTGCGGTGTCATTTCCAGGCGTTGAGGAATTTGACGAGCCGGGCCAGGCCGGTCGCGAGTTTTTCAGGTGGAATTCCATAGGACAGGCGCAGGCCGGCGGGGTCGCCGAACGCGGTGCCCGACACAGCTGCGACGCCAGCTTCGGCAAGCAGAACCGTCACGAAATCGTCGGCTGTCGTTGAGGCGCCGTCTTCCGATCCCGGTCGCAGCAGATGGGAAAGGTCGAGATAGAAATAAAAGCCCCCTTGCGCCCTGGCGACCGGTACACGCGTCAACGAAGCAAGCACGTCGAGACCGACCCGTCTGGCGCTTGTCAGGCGTGAGCGCAGCTTGCCTTCATAGTCCGAGCCACCCCTTTGCAAATGGGCGAGCACCGCGTGCTGGGCAATTACGTTTGGATTCGAGGTGGTGTGCGATTGCAGGGCCTTGACGGCATTGATCACCTCTTTTGGACCCGCCAGATAACCGATGCGCCAGCCGGTCAATGCCAGTGATTTGCTGAAGGAATTGACGATCAGCGCGCGTGCTCGAATTTCGGGAGCGACCGAGACGATTGGATGGTGGGTATGACCCCCGTGCACGAAGTCGCCATAGCACTCGTCGAAAATGATCCACAGGTTGTGGCTGACCGCCAGTTGAGCGATGGCCATCAGGGTCTCAACATCGTAGACCGCACCGGCCGGATTGCTGGGCGTGTTGACGACGATCGCCCGCGTTCGTTCGGTGACCGCCTCCTTGATGTGCTCGGGGCGCGGGACGTAACCGTTGGATCTGGTGTCGACGAAGACCGGTGTGCCGCCGGCGATTAGCACCTGGGCCGGAAACGTTGTCCAGTAAGGCGCCGGGATGATGACCTCGTCGCCCGGGTTCAGCAGCACCATTGCGGCATTGAACAAGGCCTGCTTCGCTCCGGACGTCACGGCAACTTCCTCGGCCTTCCAGATCTGTCCGGTATCGAGGGAGATCTTCCGCGCCAGTGCCTCGCGCAGCTCCACCATGCCAACCGTATCGGTATAGCGATTGACGCCCTTATTGATGGCGTCGATCGCGCCGTCGCGAATCGTGGGAGCAAGCTCGCTCCAGATCTCGCCGGCGGTCAGATCGATGATCTCCTTGCCAGCATCGGCCGCCGCTTTTGCGGCAGCGCGCGCCGCGGCGGTACCCGATGTACCGAAAAGGTTTGTCCGATGCGCAAGCATGTGCGCTCCCGTTTTCGTTTGCTTTCAAAAGACGGGCTGGGCCTGCTACCGCACGCCGGTCGCCGTCTGCGGCAGATATTTCTCTTCCGCCGCTGAGAGTTCCTGGTAATTGAGCAGATCGAAGAGTTCATCGAGGGTCGCCACCTCGTCCTCGATACCGGCGATACTTTCTTCGCGGAGGATGCGGTCGCAGACCTGGCGCATCGCCGATATCGCCGCGCGCATGTTGTGGTTCGCCCAGATGACCGTGGAGATTCCAGCCGCCCGATACGCGGAGACCGGTGTGCGGTAATATTTCGTAGGCACGATCACGACCGGAAGGCGGTTCTGCCAGGCGCGCGTGAAGGCGAAAATCTGCTCAGCGTTGGACTTGCGGGAATGAATCAGAATAGCATCGGCGCCGGCCTCAGCGTAGGCTTGTGCTCGCGCCAGCGCCTCATCCTCTCCGCGGCCGGCGATGAGCGCCTCGATCCGGGCGACCAGAACGAACTCCGCATCCGGCACTTGGTCCTTCACCGCCTTAAGCCGGCCGCAGAACTCGGGAATATCGGCCAACGGGTGCCGATCACCGATGAACGAGTTCATTTTCGGGAACGCCGTGTCCTCGAGACATATGCCGCTCGCGCCATGTTGGCGCAGCTTGCGGGCGACCAAACGGGCATTGTTGAAGTTCCCGAACCCGCTGTCCCCGTCGACGAGGACTGGAATGTCCACCGTGTCGGAAATTCGCTCAACGACGTCGACGACTTGGGACCAGGAAGCTTCGTTAGCATCTCGATATCCGAGGCTGGATGAAATCGAGAGGCCGGACGCCCAGAGCGCCTTGAAGCCAGCGCGCTCGGCAATCGCCGCCGAAAGGCCGTCATGAGCCTCCATTGCGAAGGCGAGTTCACTGGACGCGATCATTCGGCGCAAGCTCTCGCGCGTCTGCGCACCAGACTGCCTCTCCACCATGCGGTCTCACCTCCACCGACGCTGTGCAGCCGACAGGCCTGTCATCGCTGCCGCACGAAGTACTTTCAGAGGCGAACCGCTCTGCCCACCGATCGGCGACCTGCCACTGTCGTGCCCATACAGAATCAATGAAGCAAGGCGCGTGCCGAATTGGCGAACCACCTGCGCCGCACCAGTTCTCCATACCGGCGGCCAGGTCCCCTCTCTACTCTTGGTCGGGCTTCCGACATCCTCGTCCAACTTCGGACACAAGAGGGGTCGTGGGAGTGGCTATTCGTCTGCGCCGTGGCGGGCGTCCCGTCAGGCTGCCGATCAACGATCGCAAGCGAGATGGCCCGGAGGGCGGAAGACCGGTGGTCCGTGCAGGCAAGGTGACGGACGGCGTTGGTCTTCGATCCCGGCAATCACCAGGCGGCTTGACTATATATCCATGCCGCATGGACGAAGTGTCGAGCATCGGCATGCGAGATTTCAACACCCCCAGGGGCCGCCCCGAGCTTCAAGCCTTAACCTAACCAAGCGACTTGTTGATCGCTGGAATGATCTTGTCTCCCCAGAGCTCAATCTGGCGTAGCATCGTCTTTTGGTCGAAATCTCCCAATTGGGTCTGAATTGCGATCTGGTCCGGCTTCAGGATACTTATCTCTTCCAGCAGGCGATCGATGACGCGACTTACGCTGCCGATCGGCAGGTTCTGGCGCATGGTCTCGAACGACAGATCCTGCTGCGTCGGTGTTTCCTGCAGCAGATAGCCGTCCCGGCTCTGCTGGCGGCGCTGATGAAGTGCTTCAGATAGCCGGCGCTGGAAGCGGGCGTTGTCGAGATAGCTGTCGATCTCCGCCTGATCGTCGCTGGCATAGCAGCAGCGCAGAAGCCCTATCTTGGCGGCGGTGACATCCTTACCCCGCGAGGCCGCTGCTGCCTCGATGGTCTCACGCAGCGTTCTCAAGTTTTCCAAGCCGTTGTGGAACGCCGTGACGAAAAGATTGTGGCCCTCACGATAGGCCCGGCACATGCTTCGCGCGGACCCGCAGGCGATCCAGATCGGTGGGGCTGGCCTTTGGATGGTGCGCAGCGAAATCGCCGTTAAAGGTATCTTCTCATACTGGCCATTGTGCTCGAAGACCTTCTGGTTAAGGCCCTTGAGAAGGATATCCAGGTATTCCGCAAACACGGCCGGCGCCTGATCGACATCGACGCCGAAGCGCTCGAACTCGAACTGCTGGTATCCCGAGCCGACGCCGAGTTCAAGGCGGCCGTTCGAAACGATATCGGCAAAGCCGATCTCGGAGAGCAGGCGCTGCGGTTGATATAGCGGCAGCACACACACACCGGTGCCAAGGCGAATGGTGCTCGTAAGGCCAGCACAGTGCGCCACCATCATCAAGGGCGAGGGAACCAGGCTGTAATTGTTGAAGTGGTGCTCGGCGAACCAAGCGGTGTTGAAGCCAGCCTGCTCCGAAGCGATTGTCTGTTCTATGGAGTTACCGATGACCCTGTCGCACGATTGATGATAGCCTCGCTGGGCCGCCAAGATGAACGTCGCGAATTCCATGGCGTGTCCCTCGTTTACACAAAGTGGCCAATGCGGGTGGGCCGCGGTATCGATCCGGCCTGGCGGCGACGTAGTCGACGATCTTGCGCAAAGCCGCTTATCGTTCGGCGGCCGCAGGCAAGCGCCAAAACCTGGCTAGTGATTCGACCCTGATGACGAGTTTTCCGTCACCGATGAAGACGATCACTTGGCAAGCCGCGCTTGGCACGTGCCATGCAGCCGCAGTCTCAATCCTCGAACCTCGTCGGCTTCGACGAACCGCAACCCGTCGCCGGCGAACATTCCGTTGGATTTTCTTGATCGGTTGGCTGGGCGTTTCGCGCGTCAGCCAACGAGGTCAAGCCGCCGTCCACGTAGAGGGTCGAGCCGTTTACGTATGAGGCATCAGGCGAGGCCAGAAAGAACACTGCCTCGGCGACGTCTTCGGGCTCTCCCATCCGCCCCATCGGGATGCGCCGTTTGATCGCTACGGAATCGATGCAGCCGGACTCGGCCAGCTGAGCAATGTCAGGCGTACGGATATAGCCAAGAGCGACGGTGGCCGTTCGGATGCCGACCGACCCGAGTTCGGCCGCCATGCACCGGGTCAGAATGTTCATACCCGCCCTGGACGCCCGATAGGCATGGCGCGGCACGAAGGGCAGGAAACTATTGATCGATCCAAGATTGAGGATTACGCCGCCGGCGTCCATCGACTTGATCGCCTCGCGCGCGCAGGTGAAGGTGCCGGTGAGATTGACGTCCAGTACCCGCTCGATCTGTCGCGGGATTTCGATCCCTCGCACAAACGTATCGGCAATAGCAGCACAGTTGACGAGGATCTCGATGCGACCGAAGCGCCCCCGTATTTCCTCGAACAGGGCCACCACCTCGCTCTCGACCGCCAAGTCGACGGATTTCGCCACGTGCCTGCCGCCCAGCAAACCAGCGAGTTCTGCCGCCCCAGCACCATCTTTATCAGCAATCACGACTGTGTCGGAGTTCGCGGCAAAGCGGCGAACGACGGCGGCGCCTATACCGTTCGCGCCGCCCGTCACGACCACTGTGCGCGCGCCAGTTCGTTCGGCCGGCCGGAAGAGTTCGGCTCTAGGCGTCTCGTCGACCGGCGGGTGCGCGTCGCCCGGCTGGTTGAACGACATCCAACCGCCGTCGACCGTCAGCACCGATCCTGTGATGTAGCCCGTCTGTGCGCTGGCCAAAAAACGCACGGCCCGAGCGATCTCGTCGGGGCGCGCCATTCGCCCCATGGGCACGCGGCGGCGCACGGCCGCGAGGTCCATCTTGCCCGCACGTTCCAGTTCCGCCACCATCGGCGTGCGCACGTATCCTGGCGCTACCGCCGTTACGCGGATGCCGCGCGAGGCCCATTCGCATGCAAGCGATCTCGTGAGAGCGATCAAGCCTGCCTTCGAGCTGGCATAGGCGTTGCGCTTGGGATTGCCGAGCACGCCCGCCAGCGAAGCGACGTTGACAATGGCAGCGCCGGGCTGCATGCGCCTCGCCGCTTCGCCGGCCATAATGAAAGGCCCGATCAGGTTTGTTGCCAGCACGCGTCGGAAGGCCTCGAAACCGGTGTCGATAGTCGCAGCCATGGCGGGTCCTATCGCCGCGTTGTTGACGAGAACATCGATTTTCGCGAACTGCGCTTCGATGCGGCCGTATAGGGCGACAATGTCCTCTTCTCGTGAGACATCGCATTCGAGGCCCAGATGCGGATGGCCGAGACCGCCGGCCAGTTCAAGAACGCCGCTGCCAGGAAGGTCCACCGCAACGACGATGTCTCCATCGGCGGCAACGATCTCGACCAGCGCACGGCCGATTCCGCCTGCCGCTCCCGTTATGATGACGACCCGTCCTGCCTGCTTCATATGAACCTCTCCGCAGCCAGCGTCAGAGATATCGACGCGAGTCAGCCGCAAGACCGGTCGCGGACGTCCTGGTGACGGCGAGTTTCCATACCGGGTAGACGTGTTGCGTTCCGCGACCGCTCCCGCGACGCGGCTCCGCAATTGGGAGCCTTGGAAAGCATTGTGGTGACATGCATCGCATTTTCATTTTGATGACGAGCTGCGGCGCTTCCTGAGCGCGTAAACCGGGTCATTGGGATGGGCTGCTCCGATCGGTTGCCGCAAGCCGAACCGTTCTGCCTCGGGGACCGCTGGTGGGGTCTGCTCTTCGATCCAATCGTAAACGACGGTCCGTTCGGCAATGCGCCACGCCCCTTCCCTCTTGTGAAAAAGATCGCAGTAACGGCCGCAGAGAAGCACCTGGCGTGCTTCTCCGTCATTGTCTGGTCCGCGTTGCAGCGCGGTGAAATAGCTTTCGACCACGGCCTCCGACGGGTCGATGAATTCGATCAAGACGTTCGTGATCTGGTGGATTAAGCGCGGTCCGGTTTTGAAGAGACCAAGCGCAAACTCAAAGAAGCCCTCGGCTGAGCCGCGATAGGCACCGTGATTGTCATGCGCATCGGGCCAATATGCACTGCGCAGCGCAGCCTCATCCGCGCGATCTATGCCGCGGCAGTACCGATAAAGGCAGTCGCGGATCGCCTCGCGGTCGCGCAGTTCGGTGATTTTCGCCTGGCCCATCGCTCTGTCGCAAATTTGAGATTGGAAGAGGCGTTTCGTGCCTCTAGGTGCGTGCAAGGACGAACCGATCGGCAACTGAAGAAGCCAGAACGGAGACGAACTTCACGTGTCGCGTGCGTGTCATTGAGGTCTCGATGCCGGAGAGGAGGTAGGCAGGGAAGCGGCCGGACATCTTGCTTTGCGGTGTGGGGTCACGTCTCGTCAATTCCACCTAAGCTTCCCCAGTTCTCGGTTGCATGGCGGCTGGTTCGAACCGCGCTGCCGACGTGCGATCGACTTCCAGCGCACGTTCGGGGCAGGATCGCGCGCCTTGTGACGCAAGCAGTTGCTCCCCCTCCGCAACCTGAATGTCACCGGGCAGGATGTAGCCATCGTCATCAAGCTTGAAGATGTCCGGCGCTTGCGCCCAGCATCGCGCGTGACCCTGGCATTTGGCATTGTGGACGATAATGCGCATAGCGCTGCCTCCATTGTCTTGGCATGGCTCGGCGATGGTCATGACCAGTCCAGGATCAGATTTTCGATCCCGAACACATGGCCGCCACAGGTGATGGGCGCTGTACCCTCCTTGATCCGGAAGGTCGGTATGCGCGCCAGCCACTCCTCCAGGCCAATGACAATCTCGCGCCGGGCAAGGTGTGAGCCAAGGCAACGGTGGGGACCATAGCCAAACGCGGCGTGGCGGTTGTGCTCTCGCGCCAGATCGACCGTGTTGGGGGATTCGAATTCCTCCGGGTCGCGATTTGCAATCATCGTGGCGCAGGAAACATAGTCCCCCTTTCGGATCGGCGCGCCTTCGAAGTCGATATCTTTCGTAGCCACGCGGATCAACTGAATGGGCGGATAGGCCCGCAGCAACTCTTCGGTTGCGAGCAGGATGCGGTCCGGTTCGCTGCGCAGCAGTTCCTGATCCTTGAGGTTGCGCGCTAGATAAGCCAGGTCAAAGCCAATAGCTGCTGCGACAGTGTCAAGTCCCGCGACGAACACAAGCACGCCGATGCCACGGATCTCCCCGTCGGTTAGCCGGCGGCCCTCGATCTGTGCCTGCACGATGAAGGTCATGAGATCGTCGACCGGATCCTTGCGGCGATTGGTTGCAAGTTCATCGATGAAAGCCACAATCTTGCGGGCAGCCACAGGTCGTTCCACATCGTCGCCGTGGAGCAGATCTTTCGCCCAGCCGACAAATGTATCGAGTCCCTGATCCGGCAACCCCAGAAAGCGAAGGAAGATGCTGACAGTGAACGGAAAGGCAAAATCCTTCATGACGTCGCAGCTCGTGGCCGATGCGGTGATCCGGTCGATCAGGGCTATCGCTCGCTCACGGACAGCCGGTTCCAGTGCCGTCACCCGCTTGGGCGAAAGCAGCGGACTGAGCAGTGAGCGAAATGCGCCATGGGCCGGTGGATCGAGCTCAAGCGGGATCGTCGGCCAGGTTTCGCCCAGTATGGAGGAGAAGATGCTGCGATGGCTGGAAAAAGTTTCAGCGTCCTGCAGCACCTTACGCTGGTCTGCGGCGCGGGTGATGACCCAGGTGCCCCGGCCATCTTGCGTGTTGTAGGGGGAATAGAAGATCGGAGGCCCGTCATGGGCGCAAGCGACGGCTGCGTGTGGATCCCCGTTGGGCGTTGGTGGCATGCCTGGCGATGTGAACAGGCTGAAGTCTCTCACCATTTCGGGCGGGACATGATCTGGAACCGGGTTGATCGCCATTGCATTTCTCCTGCCGTCTAACCACTAACCAGGCCGCGCGCCATGGCATCTTGGCCATCCAGCAAGCTTGTTGCCCTCTTGGCCAGACCGCTGCCTGCCCGCCAAAGAGCCGACGAGCGAAATCGTCGGAGACGCGGCGTTTTCAGCTTCGAACGGCGAACCGGAATGAAGCTCTTGCTCCACAGCGGTTCGGGGTCGATCATCTCTTCGAGGATATCCGCAGCGCGGCACGCGAAAGACCGGTTGGCCGCCGAAGTGCTCGCCGGTCTCCTCAAGCGCCGGCGAGAGGACAGGAGCAAGCACATTCTGGTCGAACAGTATCTGCAGGTCGATCGGTGGCCATTGGCCGGTGCCGGGCGGTTGTGACGGTGACGCCAGTCATGCCGGTCGATATTGCATTCTGCGGGCAATGCCCGTTTCGGATAGAATCTGAACTGACGCTGACCTGACATGTCGTCTTCCTTCATTGCATTGAGCGCGATATCACTCACCAATGGACGCCAGTCGGTATCTCCTGCCGTCTCACGTGAGAGCTTCAAAAGTCGTGCCAACGGGGCGGAAAGAGCCCTGCAGGAGATTTTCTACACATCATTCAACAGCTGGAACGAATGCGCAGCCGCAAGCCTGGCGGAGCAAAGCCGTGTCCCGGACATGACAAACCCGACAGCAAAGTCGCGGCAGCTTCAAAATGCTCCGAGAGCACAAGTCGGCTTTTTCCGTCAGTTCGGGACCGTGCCCGCCTCACGCAAGCGCAGTTCAGGAAGATGCACATAGGCCTGTCAGCCGTCTCAATCCTGAGAACGGAGGCCATAGGGACCCTCGTCAGGTTAACCCCGATCGACTCCTGTCCCTCGTTCCGAGTTTGAGCCGCAGATTTTCGCTTCGAATACGAGCCACCTGTTCTCCGCGCCGGCGACCTGGCGACCCTCCGGTCCGACTTCCGACATTTTTGTCCAGCTTCGGACAAAGAGGGGATCCCCTTTATGGGTATCAAGCCGCGACCCCTCCGCTCAGAGCCCACGATCAAGTGATTATGGGCGCGCTCGGTCTCGGCGAAGGCATGGTCCTGGCCGCTCAAGGCAGAGAATGTCGCTGCAAAAAACAGTGTGAACCCCAGCCTGAAAATCAAATGGCATGGCGCTTGCGTTGTACCCGGCAGAACCCATCACAAGGTGGCCAGGAGTAAGACCATTGCTGATATCGCGACGCCCCGTACAAGCGCGTACCGTTCTCGTTGCCGCCGCAAATCGAGACCTCGTTTCTTCAGACGCCCGTGCTTGCGAGCGGTTTTGCCATGGCTGATCCAAGGCCGACACAAAACGCGCGGCGCTCGGCCGAATTGCCGGCCGAGGTCGATGCCGTGTCAGTTTCAACCGAAAAAGCAGCGCACCAGTTTTCCTCCAGGAGCACATTGATGACGGTCAAAAAAAAGGTTCCTTTCGTCACCTTTCGCACGCGTGTTCGCGATGAGTCCATCGAGGGGCCAAACCCGTACCGCTGGGAAGACAAGACATCCGACGACTATTTCAGCGGCAAGCGCATCATCCTGTTCTCGCTGCCCGGTGCCTTCACCCCGACCTGCTCGACCTTGCAGTTGCCCGATTTCGAAATGCTCTACGACGAGTTCGAGAAGGTGGGAATTGACGCGATCTACTGCGTTTCCGTCAACGATGCCTTCGTCATGAATGCCTGGGGCAAGGCCCTGGGGCTGCAGAAAGTCCAGCTCATCCCAGACGGCTCGGGCGAGTTCACCCGCAAGATGGGCATGCTGGTTGCCAAGGACAATCTCGGCTTCGGCATGCGCTCCTGGCGCTACGCTGCCGTGATCAACAATGGCGTAGTGGAGCAGTGCTTCGAGGAGAACGGTTTCTGCGACAACTGCGAGGCCGACCCCTATGGCGTATCGTCGCCGCAGAACGTCCTTGAAACGCTGAGAGCCGCCAAAGCCGTGACGGCTGCATGATCTAGACGAGTCAACGTCTCGAAAATCCCCTTGCACAAGGCGAAGGGTCGCTCGGTAGGAGTTTCACGCTAGCCATGGAGTCCTCAGCAAGCCTGCTTCAGCGTCAGAAGCAATCGTTGGTTTTGACGCCGCAAATGATGGAATCCATTCGCCTGTTGCAACTGGCGCATCCCGAACTGCATCAGTTCGTCGAGCAGGAAATCGAGAAGAACCCCTTTCTGGAACGGGCCTCAAACCGGGCGCCGAAGGACATTCCGTCGATTTCGGCCGGGAACCCGCGCATCGGGCCGACCACGGGCGGAATATCGGATCGGGCCTCGCAGTGGAAATCAATCCGCGGCAAAAACAATGTCCAACCGGGGGGAAACCATGCGTTCGAAGATTCCTGGACATCCATCGAAACATTGCACGACCATGTCGCTCGTCAGATCGCTCTCAGCGCATTCGCGCCGCTGGAGCGGCGAATAGCTGGCGAGCTTGCCGGCCATCTGGAAGACACCGGATACCTTCCGGTGAACCTTTCGGAACTGGCCCGCAGCCTGAATGTCCGGGAGGCTGTTGTGGAACGGGTTCTCGGAACCTTGCAGCAGTTCGATCCACCGGGTATTTTTGCGCGAACTCTCAGCGAATGCCTTGAGATACAATTGCGGCAGCTGGACAGGTTCGACCCGGCAATGGCAGCGCTGGTCGCCAATCTTGAAGCGCTGGCGCGACGCGATTTTCAAACATTGAAGCGCCATTGCGGTGTCGATGAAGAAGACCTTCTCGACATGTTGCACGAAATCCGCGCGCTCGATCCCAAGCCTGGAAACCGATTCCAATCCGGAGGGCCTGAATCGATCATTCCCGACGTCTTGGTTCAGCCCTCTCCCGGAGGTGGGTGGCAAATCGAACTCAATCCAGACACGCTGCCCAGGCTGCTGATGAACCAGAACTATTTTGCCCAGGTCTCCCGCCTAAGCGCTCAAAATTCGAAAGATCAGTCATTTCTCAACGAATGCCTCCAAAACGCGAACTGGCTAATCCGCAGCCTTGATCAGCGCGCCAAGACGATCCTCAAGGTAGCGGCTGAAATCATCCGCCAGCAGGACGCCTTTTTTGAACATGGGGTCGCCCACCTGCGGCCTCTCAATCTCAGGACTGTCGCGGATGCGATCAACGTGCACCAGTCGACGGTAAGCCGGGTAACGTCGAACAAGTACATGCTGACCCCGCGCGGCGTGTTCGAACTGAAGTATTTTTTCACTGTCGCGATCGGCTCCTCCGAAGGCGGCGACGCGTACTCCGCCGAAGCTGTCCGCCATCAAATCAAGGCGATGGTTGCCGTGGAATCGCCCGACGAAGTGCTTTCCGACGACGACATCGCTACCCGGCTCAAGGAAACCGGGATCGACATTGCTCGCCGCACCGTTGCGAAATATCGTGAGGCGCTGAACATCCCGTCCTCCGCGCGACGTCGCCGGGAAAAGCGCGTGCGTCTTCGATGCCAATCAAGCCCGGACGGCGGCGGCGACGAAAGCGGCTCTTAAGCGAGCCCGTTCTTGATCCGTGCCAAGTGGCTTTCGCCTTCCTCCGGGCCAAAACAGCTTTCGAAATCGCCGCATTCCTGACAACTGGGCGCGGTGCATAGCGAAAAGCCTTCAGCCTCGCAGAGCTTACGATAGAAATACTTCTTCCATTTCATGTTTTTGGTGTTGCCGGCCGCCAGCGCCGGGAAATGCCTGGCCATTAAGCGGCTGAGTTCGGCCCGATTGAAAAGGCCAAGGTCCTGCCACAGATGGTCATTGCGCAAACTGCGCCTGGCGATGATCTTGGCGAAGAGGGTGCTCGCCGGATCGCCTTGCCTGGCATGTCCAATAAGCAAGCCGCGCAGAAGCCCTTCCTCCATATCCGGCTCGGGATCGGTCAGCTTTTCCAGCGCGAAGGCGTTGACGGGAACAGCCGGGAAATAGCGTGTCATGACATCTCGCAGGTCGGCACGCGAAAGGCCGGTTGCTTCGGTCGGGATCGCCTTGCCGGCCTCTACCTCCTCGAACGCGAGGTAGAAAACACAGGCAAGCACATGCCGGTCGAACGCCGCCGCCTGGTCTGTCGGCGGCCATTGGCTGGTGCTGAAACAGCCACGGTGATGGGCGAATGTGGCGCCGTTCTGCTGGTCTTGTCCCCAGCTCATGCAGCAAGCTTGTCGGCCGCAAGGTGGGTCTGGCAGTTCTTCGGGCAGACGCGGCCGCAAGCGCCGCAGCCGATGCAGCGGCCGGCATGGTCGACGATCATGACCATGCGGTTGAGCTCGCCGTCGAAGTCGTCGTCCTCGCCCGCGCAGATGCCGAGAATTTCGCCTGCGTCATCGACGCCATGAAGGTGCATGACCTCGCGCGAGCAGACCTTGAAGCAGCGGCCGCAGCCGATGCAGGTCGCGCCATCGATCGCCGTCAGATAGTGCGGCGTCCAGGGAGAGCCGTCGCGGGTGACGAAAGCGCCCGTCATTGTGAATTCTCCAACGCTGCGAGTTCTTCCTTTGCCGCATCCAACTCGGCAAAAACCTCGAAGGCTTTCCAGGCGACCGCCTTGATCTCGGTCCAGTTGACCGGAAGGTCCTCGGCAAGGTCGTGCAATTCCATCTTGGCGGCTCCCGCGCGCGACTGCAGCTTGCGGACCTTCTTCTGCAACAGCGCAAGGTCTGGCATGATCCCCTTCCTCGCAAGCCGGTCGTTACGCCCGCGCCATGTCGGGACGCGCTTCGAAGGCCACGAGCGCATCGCCGGCGCGCCGGCCTCGGCGGGTTTCCGGAACGTCTCGAAGCCGAACCGGTGATGCCGATGGACGCTGCAGCCAGCTTATGCAATCCCGCGCGGCGAGACGCAGGTCCGTATCCTTCGAGTTCGGCATAAGAGCGGTTGAGCGCAGACGACAATCAAGATCTTGTTCCCGACGTCGACGCGGGCGGTGAGCGCATATTGTGAGGGTGTCGATTTGGCGACGCCCCTATGCCAGAGAAGGCGGATCTCGCGTGGATCCGGCGCGTTGCTTTCCTTCGCTCCATTGATCGCATCAACCAGGATCTAAATAATCGCGCGGCGGCTGCCGCCTCAGGAGGAAGCCCCAAGCGCCGTGCCGGGAACGCAGGACGCAGCTCATACAAAGTTGTCTTCATCCCATTCATTGGTTTGCTCAAGAGCGCGGCAGGAAGACAGGCCGGCACCAGGCGTGTCGTGGATTGGACAAGCCCGACGACAGGTTGGGGCCGCTCGTTCAGGAACGGCCCGACAGGATTGCTGGGGAGGCAAGCTGAATTCACGCCGCGTTCAACCGTGTTGCACATTGGTCTCATCCCACCCCTTTGTCAGCTCCAAGGCCTGCCGCTCGAACAGGCGGCGGTAGATGCCGTCGCGACGGATCAGCGCGGCATGGTCGCCCTGCTCGGTGATGCAACCACGGTCGAAGACAAGCAGCCGGTCGAGTTCGCGCACCGTCGAGAGCCGGTGCGCAATGACGAGCGTGGTGCGCCCGACCATGAGCCGCTCCATCGCCTTCTGGATTAGCACCTCCGATTCCGAGTCGAGGCTTGATGTCGCCTCGTCCAGAATCAGGATCGGGGCATCGGCGAGGAAGGCGCGCGCTATCGCCACACGCTGGCGCTCGCCGCCTGAGAGCTTCACGCCGCGTTCGCCGACCAGCGTACCGTAGCCGTTCGGCAGGCGTGCAATGAAGTCATGCGCGCTGGCGAGCCGCGCCGCCTGCTCAATGTCGGACCGAGAAGCACCCGGCCGCCCATAGGCTATGTTCTCGGCCAGCGAGCGGTGGAACAGGAGGGGCTCCTGCTGTACGATCGCGATCTGCGAGCGCAGCGAACCCTGCGTCACCCGCGAAATGTCCTGCCCATCGATCAAGATTCGTCCAGCATCCAGGTCGTAAAGCCGCTGGATGAGCTTGACGAAGGTGGTCTTGCCGGAGCCAGAGGGGCCGACCAGACCGACCCGCGCGCCGGCCTCAATCGAAATCGACAAGTCGCTGTAGAAGGGCGACCAATGATTGCCGTAGTGGAAGTGGACGCTCTCAAAATCGATGTGACCCTTCGTGATCCGGATCGGCTTGGCGCCCGGAACATCGGCCACGTCGGGCGGCTGGCTGTAGGTTTGGACCAGTTCCTCCATCTCATTTACAGAGCGCTGGATGTTGCGCACGTGTATGGAAACATCACGCAAGTAGCCATATAGGACGGTGAAAGACCCGAGCACCAAGGCGATGTCACCTGGGGTAGTCTGGCCGCGCGACCACAAAAATAAGGCATAGCCGATCAAAGCCGCTCTCATCGCAAGAAGCATGATCCCCTGGAATGCAGCACTGACCGTCCCGCGCACCCAGGTCCGGAGGGTGCGGTGCCGCCACTTGGAGATGACTTTCGCGAAGCGATGATCTTCCCGCACCTCGGCGCCGAAGCCTTTGACCACCGCGTTACAGCTGATCGCGTCCGCAAGCGAGCCGCCAAGCCTCGTGTCCCAGTTGTTGGCGAGGTTTGCGGCTGGCGCCACATAGCCGAGCGACAGGACAATGATCAGCGCCACATAGCCAACCGAGCCGCAAGCGATGATCAGCCCCATCATCGGCCAATACCAGCCGAGCAGAACGCTCGACCCCACGAGCATGATGAGCGACGGGAACAAGGCAAGAAGGATCGTGTCGTTAAGGAGGCAGAACGCCCACATGCCGCGCGTGATCTTGCGCACCGTAGAGCCGGCGAAGGTTTTCGCATGCCAATCGGTCGAAAAGCGCTGGACGCGATGGAACGCGTCGCTGGCGATGTCCGACATCATCTTTAGAATGAAGTCATTGACGGCAATGAAGGCGACGTTGCGCATGACGACGGCGCCGAGTGCGAGCGCAATCAGCATTGAAAAGGCCGCAAGAGCCGCATCCCACACGACGGCGTCGGCTGCCGCTCCTTGGGCGACCGCGTTTACGAGCCGTCCGGAATAGAGCGGCGTCAGAACGTCAAGGAGCGTTGCGACAAGCACCGCGAGCATGATGATCGCGAGCCGGACCGGTTGCCTGCTCCAGTGGCGCATGGTGAAGGCGAAAACGTCGCGAAAGGCGGCGCCGCGTAGATCGATGTGAAAACGCCGCGTGGCTTTGTAAGAGCGCAGCAGGCCGCTCGGTCTCAAGAAACCCGAAATGGAAGGTCTGCGTGAGGACGAAAACATCGCTCGGAATGCGGGTGGCTGATCTGGAGCTGACATGTTGGTTTCTTTCCTTCGTTCCATCGATCGCGATGTCACCCGCGAGATGAATATCGGCCGCGGGCACGCGCTGCCCTACGAGGAGAGAACCGCAAAAGCCGCGCCAAAGGCTCAGAAAGAAGCTCAGAAGAATTTTCTGCATATTCTACAATGACAAACGAGATCTCAGCAGGGCAACGGGGGCGTAACAGTGGCGTGTCGCGCACTCGACAAACCCGACAGGACGCCTCGGTCGCGCGGGCATCCTTGGCGAACGGCCCGACAGGATTGCTCCTCACGCGAAGCGGAATCTACGCCCGATTTAACGGCGTTCCGCGTTGAACAATTCCCGCCGATGTCGGAAATGCGACATAGCAGTGTTAGAGCCATCATGTTGTTTTGAAATGATTCCCTTCTTTGGCACGGTCCATGCGTAGCTGTTCGCGAACGCGTCCGGCCTGAAGGAGAGACAGTCCATGATCAAGCGCACCGAAAACGCCGTGACCTAAAGACCGCGCTTGCCGGGGGCCGAGCCGGCGCAACGCTGGCGCACCAAGGTCGAGGCGGGTTGCCGCGCCGGCGCCAAGAAGCGCGCAGGCCGAATGTGGCGGCGGCAACTCCTTCGGCTAACCATCATCATCATGACAGACCGGGCGTGCGCCTTGTGTGATTGCGCTCAGGAGAAGGATCACATCCATGAGACCTGTTTATCTGGACAACAACGCAACGACACGGGTCGATCCGGAAGTCGTTCAAGCGATGCTGCCGTTTTTTACCGACCATTTCGGCAACCCTTCGTCGAGCCACGATTTTGGCGCTTCCGCCGGGGCGGCGGTGAGAAGGACGCGCCTGCAGGTGCAAACGCTCATCGGCGCGGAGTTCGACGACGAGATCACCTTCACCTCGGGCGGGACGGAAAGCGACAACGCGGCGATCCTTTCTGCGCTCGAGGTGATGCCTGAGCGCACAGAGATCGTGACTTCCGCAGTCGAGCATTCGGCCGTGCTGACGCTTTGCGCCCACCTGGAGAAGACGCGCGCCATCAAGGTGCATAGGATCCCGGTGGATCGCCACGGCCGGCTCGACCTCGACACTTATAAGGCCGCCCTCACCCCGCGCGTGGCGATCGTCTCGATCATGTCGGCGAACAACGAGACCGGAACGATCTTCCCGGTGGTCGAGCTTGCTGAGTTGGCCAAAGAAGTCGGCGCCCTTTTCCATACCGACGCGGTGCAAGCGGTCGGCAAGCTTGCGATCGACCTGAAATCGACGGCAATCGATATGCTGTCTCTCTCCGGTCACAAATTACACGGACCGAAAGGGATCGGCGCACTTTATATAAAGCGCGGCGTGCGCTTCTGTCCGCTGATCAAGGGGGGAGGCCAGGAGGGCAACCGCCGCGCCGGCACGGAGAATACGCCAGGCATCGTCGGCCTCGGCGTGGCAGCCGATCTTGCCTTGAACTTCATGGACGACGCGAACACACGGGTAAAGGCGTTGCGCGACCGCCTGGAGAAGGAACTTCTTCAAAGCATCCCAGACGCCTTCGTCGCCGGCGATTTGCTAAAGCGGTTGCCGAATACCGCAAACATCGCCTTTGGAGATATCGAAGGTGAGGGCATACTGCATTTCCTCAATCGCGAGGGCATTGCCTGCTCCTCCGGCTCTGCTTGCGCCTGCGGCTCGCTGGAGCCGAGCCACGTCTTGGTGGCGATGAATATCCCCAATAACGCGGCACACGGCGCAATCCGTTTCTCCTTTTCGCGCAACAACGGCGAGGAGGACGTCGACCGGGTGCTCGAGGTCATGCCCGGGATCGTGAAGAAGCTGCGTGAGCTTTCCCCATCTGCCAGCCAGGCGAGAGAACTTCAATCAACTCCAGGCCTGGGCGACAAGGCAAACCCGACAACCGTTTCCGGCCCAGGAGAATGCAATGCGCAGTTGTTTCGCTGAAAGCCGCGCCATCGATGTCACCGACATCCTCGCCCGGCTGAAGAGCCTGTCGGCTGCGGAGGAGTTCTTCGCAGTCCTTGGCATCTCTTATGATCCGAAGGTGCTCAATGTCTCACGGCTGCATATCCTGAAGCGCATGGGCCAATATCTCGCTGAAGAGGATTTCGCCGGTCTTCCCGACGGGGTGATCGCCGCGCGGGCGCGTGCGACGTTGGAACGCGCCTATGAGGATTTCGCGACATCCTCGCCACTCACCCACCGGGTCTTCAAGGTGCTCAAAGAGCACGATCCCGACAAACCGGCCACTCGGGACCACACCTTTGTCCCGTTCGAGTCGATCCTGAGGCGGTTCGGGACAGAATGAACGCGACACGAGTGCGACGCGACAATGTCGAAAAGCCGACAAACCCGGTCATCACGACGGTACCGTTCGGAAGAAAACAACCCCATGTCAAAAGGAAACAGAGCAACGCAAAGCGGTTGGCACGAATGATGCTGCGAAGGAGATGAACGCCAGGGCCGCTTGCGGATTGGAGCCGAGAAAGACGCAATGCACATTGTAATCTGTATCAAGCAGGTGCCGGACTCCGCGCAGATACGTGTCCACCCGGTGACGAACACGATCATGCGCCAGGGCGTGCCGACCATCATCAACCCTTACGACCTGTTCGCCCTCGAAGAGGCACTGAGATTGCGCGACGCCCATGGCGGCGAGGTCACCGTGCTTACGATGGGTCCGCCGATGGCAGAAGATGCGCTGCGCAAGGCGCTCACCTATGGCGCCGACCGCGCGGTACTCTTGACCGACCGCTGTTTTGCCGGCTCCGACACGCTGGCGACCTCCTTCGCGCTTTCTCGGGCAATCGTGAGAATTGGCGAGACCTTCGGCGCGCCGGACATCGTCTTCGCCGGCAAGCAGACGATTGACGGCGATACCGCCCAGGTCGGGCCCGGCATCGCCAAGCGCCTCGGCCTCCTGCAGTTCACCTATGTGGCGAAGATCGACTCTATCGATGTCGATGCTCGCGAGATCACCGTCAAGCGCCGTTCGGAAGGCGGTACGCAGATGCTGAAAAGCAGGCTGCCTTGCCTCATCACAATGCTGGAAGGCACCAACGAAATCCGCAGAGGCTCGCTCGAGGACGCCATGCGCGCCGCGCGCAGCCAGATCGTGAAATGGAGCGCGGCCGAAGCTGGCATTGAGGACCTCAACAAATGCGGCCTGCGCGGCTCGCCGACGGTCGTCAAGCGCGTTTTCGCCCCTACCACGCGGGCGGAAAAGGCGACGCAGATCGACATGACCGACAAGACGCAGCACGACCTCGCTGACGAACTGATCGCCTCAATCTTTACCCGCCAGCCAGCGCTGGAACACGAACTCGCCTTCGACGGCGGCCAGTGACGGGACGGCAAGGAGAGATGATGTCGAACGCTAACCGCGAAGCCCCTCCTTCCGCCGGCCGTGCCGGCATCAAGAGGGAATTGCCTGAGCACTTTAGGGACTATCGGCACGTCTGGGTTTTCATCGAACTGGAACGCAGCGAGGTCCATCCCGTGTCCTTCGAACTGCTTGGCGAAGGCCGCAAGCTCGCCGACAAGCTAGGCATCCAGCTTGCGGGGATCGTGCTTGGACCGCCGGGTGACGCGACGCAGCATGCCGTTGCCGAGGCCTTCGCTTACGGCGCCGACCTTGTCTACCTCGTCGAGGCACCGTTGCTTGCCGACTATCGCAACGAGCCTTTCACCAAGGCGATGACGGATCTGGTCAATACCCACAAGCCGGAGATCCTGCTTCTCGGTGCGACCACGCTCGGCAGGGATCTCGCTGGCTCAGTAGCGACCACCTTGCTGACAGGGCTCACTGCCGACTGTACCGAACTCGATGTAGATGTCGACGGTTCGCTCGCCGCGACCCGTCCGACTTTCGGCGGTTCCTTGCTATGCACGATCTATACGCTCAACTACCGGCCGCAGATGGCCACGGTACGACCGAGGGTTATGGCCATGCCACCGCGGACGGACAAGCCGGTCGGGCGTGTCATCCGGCACAAGCTGTCAATGACCGAGGAAGAGATCATCACCAAAGTCCTTGGCTTCAACCTCGATCGCCAATCGGCAAAGGCAAATCTCGCCTACGCCGACATCGTGGTTGCCGGAGGCCTCGGTCTCGGCTCAGCGGAGAATTTGCAGCTTGTGAAGAATTTAGCGCGGGCAATCGGCGCCGAATATGGCTGTTCGCGCCCGCTGGTCCAGAAGGGCTGGATGCCGGCCGATCGGCAGGTTGGCCAAACGGGCAAGACCATCCGGCCAAAGCTTTACATAGCGGCCGGGATTTCCGGCGCCATTCAGCATCGGGTTGGCGTGGAGGGGGCTGATTTGATCGTAGCCATCAACACCGACCCGAACGCCCCGATCTTCGACTTTGCCCACCTCGGCATCGTCACCGATGCAATCCGTTTCCTACCGGCATTGACGGAAGCTTTCACCCGGCGGCTGTCGCCGCACAGCCACGACAAGCTTGCGAGCTAAGGGAGAGGGCCATGATCGAGGAAGAATTCGACGCCATCGTCGTCGGGGCCGGTATGTCCGGAAACGCGGCCGCCTACACCATGGCAAGCCAGGGCCTGACGGTGCTGCAGTTGGAGCGCGGCGAATATCCGGGCTCCAAGAATGTCCAGGGCGCCATCATGTACGCCGACATGTTGGAGCAAATCATTCCGGATTTCCGGGATGATGCGCCTCTCGAGCGGCATCTGGTCGAGCAGCGATTCTGGGTGATGGACGACACCTCCCACACCGGGATGCAGTATCGATCGGACGATTTCAACGAGGCGAAGCCCAATCGCTACACGATCATCCGCGCCCAATTCGACAAGTGGTTTTCGCGCAAGGTGCGCCAGGCCGGCGCGACGGTGCTGTGCGAGACGACGGTGACCGAACTTGTCCGCAATGCCAGCGGCAAGGTGATCGGCGTGCGCACCGACCGGGCTGGCGGGCCGATCTACGCGGACGTCGTCGTGCTCGCAGAAGGTGTCAACGGACTGCTCGGTACACGGGCCGGCCTGCGCAAGATGCCGAAGCCAGAAAGCGTGGCGCTCGCTGTCAAGGAAATGCATTTCCTACCCGATGAGGTCATTGAGCAGCGGTTCGGCCTCCAGGGCGACGAAGGCTGCGTGATCGAAGCGGCGGGCACGATTTCCCGCAGCATGGCCGGACTGGCCTTCCTCTACACCAACAAGGAGTCGATCTCTCTCGGCATCGGCTGCCTCGTCTCCGATTTCGCCCAGACAATGGAGAGCCCTTACGTCCTCCTCGACGCCTTCAAAAACCATCCTTCGATCCGGCCGTTGATCGCGGGCTCGGAAGTCAAGGAGTATTCCGCGCATCTCATTCCCGAAGGTGGCTACAAGGCAATTCCGCAGCTCTTCGGCGACGGTTGGGTGGCGGTCGGTGATGCCGCCCAACTGAACAACGCTATCCACCGCGAGGGTTCGAACCTCGCCATGACTTCCGGCCGCATCGCGGGCGAGGCAATCATTGAGATCAAGGGCCGCAACCAGCCGATGATCAGGAGGAACCTCGCCCTCTACAAGACCCTGCTGGATAAGTCCTTCGTAGTCAAAGACCTGATGAAATATAAGGACATGCCGGCCCTGATACACACCAATTCCCGCAATTTCTTCATGACTTACCCGCAGTTGATGTCGCAGGCCGCGCAGAACTTCATGCGGGTCGACGGAACCCCAAAAATCGAGAAGGAAAAGGCGACCACTGCTGCCGTCATCAAGGCGCGTTCGCGCTGGGGGCTGATCAGCGATGTGGTCCGCCTGGCACTCGCGTGGCGCTGAAGGAGAAACAGGATGACGATGGCCGTGACGAAGTTACGTGTCGAGGAGAAGCTTTATCAGAACCGCTATCTGGTCGATCCGGGCCGCCCGCATATCAAAGTGCGACCGCACGAGAGGCCGAGCGCGAACCTGCTCGCGCTGACACACATCTGCCCGGCCAAGTGCTATGAGTTGAACGACAAGGGACAGGTGGAGACGACTTCCGACGGCTGCATGGAATGCGGCACCTGTCGCGTGCTGTGCGAGGCCAGCGGTGAGATCGTATGGAATTACCCGCGCGGCGGCTTTGGCGTTCTCTTCAAGTTTGGATAACTGCCGCAAAGAGCGGGAAACGAGAGGCTCGCAATTGCGGTCAAGACCGCCAATATTGTTCACAATTGCCGAAAGGCTGAAAATACTATGTTTCTGGAACTCGAAATACAAAAAAGGGGTTGGGAGGAGCACCTTGGACAACCCTTGAGGTGTTTGCATGGCTCACATGCTTCCAGATCAGGTCGGTGAAATTGTATCTCGGAACACTCCGCCTGAACCTGCGGTCGAAGCGGCGCGCAATGCGGACAGCTTGCTCAGGGGAATCTACGAGATATCGAAGATTCTGACTGCCCCGACCCGGCTGGAGATTACGCTTGCCAATGTCGCGAATATCCTCTCCTCGTTTGTGCAAATGCGTCATGGCGCAATCGTCGTCCTGGACGCTGAAGGAGAGCCGCAGATTAGCGCAGCCACCGGCGGCACTGTGCCTCAATCAGCCGCCGGCCGCGTCATACCCCAGGCTGTAATAGACAAAATCGTCGCTACTGGAGTGCCGATCGTCATACAAGACACAAGCACGTCCGAGCTATTTCAGGCTGATCCTCAATCGAGCAGCGGCACGGTGGCAACTGCGTTTATCGGTGTCCCGCTAAAGGCTGAGGAAAAGATCTTCGGGACGCTGTCGATCGACCGCGTCAGGAACGGTACCACCAGGTTCCGCTACGAGGAGGACTTACGTTTCCTGGCCATGGTCGCCAATCTGGTCGGCCGGACCATCCGCCTGCATCGCACTTTGAGCACGGCTGGTCAGCGACTTATCGAGAAGCAACCGAGACCAGAGCAGCCGCTCGACGAGGACAGGACCCATTCGGCCCGACATCCGCATGTCAAGATCGACGGAATCATCGGAGAAAGTCCCGCGCTCAAGCAAGTGCTGGAGATCGTCTCGGTCGTGGCCAGGACCAATTCCACCGTGCTTCTTCGAGGCGAAAGCGGTACCGGCAAGGAGTTCTTTGCACAGGCCATCCATAAGCTTTCACATCGGAGGGAGAAATCCTTCGTCAAATTGAACTGCGCCGCACTGCCCGAAAGCGTCTTGGAATCGGAGCTCTTTGGCCACGAGAAGGGCGCCTTCACCGGGGCTATCCTGCAGCGCGCCGGCCGGTTCGAATTGGCAAATGGCGGAACCCTGCTGCTTGATGAAATCGGCGAGATTTCGCCTGCCTTTCAAGCCAAGCTATTGCGCGTCTTGCAGGAAGGAGAACTGGAGCGAGTGGGCGGCACCAGGACCCTAAAAGTTGACGTGCGGCTCATATGCGCCACCAACAAGGACCTCGAGACGGCTGTCCGGAATGGAGAGTTCAGGGCCGACCTTTATTACCGCATCAATGTGGTGCCAATAGTCCTGCCTCCCCTCAGAGAACGACCGGGCGATATTCCACGCCTTGCGAACGCTCTCCTCGACCGATTCAACAAGGAGAACCATCGCGATCTTGGCTTCACGCCGTCGGCGCTTGACCTGATGTCGCAATGCTATTTCCCTGGCAACGTGCGTGAGTTGGAGAATTGTGTGAGACGGACGGCCACACTTGCGCGTTCAACGACAATAACTGCGTCGGATTTCGCCTGCAAGAACAGCCAGTGCCTGTCTTCGCTTCTGTGGAAAGGAGTCGGCCGTTCGCACGGCGCCTATGCCGTCGACGAGTTCGCACGTGGCAATATGATGCCGGTTGGATCGCCGCTGCCTGCCATGCGAGTCGGCCCCTCACAGAATGAGGCATCGCCCGGCGAGACCTGCGACCCCCACCATCCCGTTTGCCCTGCAATGAACCCGCGTCTGACGGAACGCGACCGGCTGATTGATGCGATGGAGAAAGCCGGCTGGGTTCAGGCCAAGGCGGCTCGTGTTCTTGGTCTCACGCCGCGGCAGGTCGGCTATGCTTTGCGCCGGCATCGTATCGGAGTGAAGAAGTTCTAAACGTCCCTGATGACATCAAACGTGGGGGCGCGGTTGCTGCCCGCACCGGGCGTAACTGAGACAAGACGTCACTTTTCGCGTTGCTTTTGACCGTTGTCGGCGACCTGACAAAACCGTGTCGCAGGAAACGGACACAATTGGACACAAAAGGCCGACGTAAAAGCCAACATGACGGATAAGACCGCTTTTGGGGTTGGCATATCTCTTGCGCTCTGAAGTGCGATGTTCACACCACGCACGGAGCCGCTCCATGTCCGCACCGATGATTTCGCTACAGGGCCTTTCCGGCACGACAGTCTTCGATCAGTCGCCGGCGAGAGCGAAACCCGGTGGCTGCGCATCTTCATCCTGCGGCTCCTCCGCGAAGCCGCACGAGATGGACTCGGCCGTCTGGGAGAAGATCAAGGATCATCCCTGCTTTTCAGAGGAAGCGCACCACTATTTCGCGCGCATGCATGTGGCGGTCGCCCCAGCCTGCAATATTCAATGTAACTACTGCAATCGCAAATATGACTGCGCCAACGAAAGCCGGCCTGGGGTCGTTTCGGAAAGGCTGACGCCCGACCAGGCGCTGCGCAAGGTGATCGGGGTTGCCAACGAAGTGCCGCAGCTTTCCGTGCTTGGCATCGCCGGACCGGGCGATGCCTGTTACGACTGGAAGAACACAAAGGCGACATTCCAACGGGTCGCCAAGGAAATCGCCGACATCAAGCTGTGCATCTCAACCAACGGGCTCGCGCTGCCAGACCGCGTCGCCGAGCTTGCCGAAATGAATGTCGATCACGTGACGATCACCATCAACATGGTCGACCCGCGGATCGGTGCCAAGATCTATCCGTGGATCTTCTATGACAACCGCCGTTATACCGGCGTTGAGGCAGCCACGATCCTGCACGAACGACAGATGTCGGGGCTGGAGATGCTGACGGCGCGCGGCATCCTCACCAAGATCAATTCGGTAATGATCCCCGGCGTAAACGATGAGCACCTGATCGAGGTGAATAAATGGGTCAAGGAGCGCGGCGCGTTCCTGCACAATGTCATGCCGCTGATTTCCGACCCGGCGCACGGTACGCATTACGGCCTGAGTGGGCAGCGCGGCCCCAAGGCAATGGAGCTGAAGGCCCTTCAGGATCGTCTCGAAGGCGGCGCCAAGTTGATGCGCCACTGCCGGCAGTGCCGGGCCGATGCTGTCGGCCTGCTCGGCGAGGATCGTGGCCAGGAATTCACGCTCGACCGGCTTCCCGACAAGGTCACGTACGACGCCAGCAAGCGCGAGACATATCGGGCAGTGGTCGCGCGCGAGCGGGGCGATCGCCTGGCGGCCAAGAGCGAGGCGCTCGGGATGGTCAAGACCGCAGGCTCCGGCAAATCGCTTCTGGTAGCGGTGGCGACCAAGGGTGGCGGCCGCATCAACGAGCATTTCGGCCATGCGAAGGAATTCCAGGTTTATGAGGCCTCTCCGAAAGGGATCAGTTTCGTCGGTCATCGCAAGGTCGAACAGTATTGCCTCGGCGGCCGGGCCGAGGACAGGAGCCTCGACGGCGTCATCTCTACGCTCGAAGGCGTAGACATCGTGCTGTGCGCGAGAATTGGAAATTGCCCCGAGGATCGTCTCAAGGAAGGTGGGATCCGAGCAACGGAGGCTTACGGGTATGACTACATCGAGACCGCGATCGGCGCGCTTTACGCCGCCGAGTTTGGGAGTGAGCCACTGGCTGCGACGGCCTGAGCCGCCTCATTCTAACCGAACCGGAGTTGAAAATGGCCTTTAAGATCATCGCTTCCCAATGCAGCCAGTGCGGTGCCTGTGAGTTTGAATGCCCTTCGGGCGCGATTAAGTTCAAGGGCGAGACCTACGTGATCGATCCGAAAAAGTGCACCGAATGCGAGGGGACCTTCGAAACGCAGCAATGCGCCTCGGTATGTCCGGTGTCGAAGACTTGCGTCCCTGCCTGACCTCCATTTCGGCTACCGACACGGTCGAGGCGCCTCCGCAGGACCATTGACCTCCTGTTGGAAAGCTGCAGCCGAGAGAAAGGAACGGCCATGAGCCTCGGACGCGAACAGGACATCGAAATCCGTACACCCCCGCGATTCATGCCGGGTGAGCGGGTCCGCGCCACACGCCACATAAAAAATGACGGCACCTATCCGGGCAAGGAGATCGGTGAAAATCTGGTGCGCAAAGGCGACGAGGGCTATGTGCGCGACATCGGCACCTTTCTCCAGCAGTTCTACATCTATGCGGTCGAATGGGTCGATCGCGGCACCGTCGTCGGCATGCGTGCGCGTGAACTCATGAGCCTTGAGACGGCCCGGACTCCTTCCAGTGCCGAAATCGGTGCCGGCTTTAACAAAGGAACGGCCCGATGAGGGTAATGATCCGCAGGACCGGTGCTGGCTTATCGGCATATATTCCCAAAAAGGATCTCGAAGAGCCGATCATCAAGGTCGACAACGAACACTTATGGGGCGGGGCTGTGACGCTGAAGAACGGCTGGCGGTTAGTTCTGCCCGACCTTCCGTGGGACACGCCTTTGCCGATTACCGTCGAAGCAAGGAAGATTTCCGACGAGGACTGACCTTCGGGTTTACACAAAGAGAGCGGCAAAGGGATACGAGCATGAACACAATGACCTCGGGCCATCTCGTCGTCATTCGGGACAGTTTTGCCGAAAGGCAGCTTGACCTTTTGAAGAAAGCGCTCGCGGCCGATCAGGTCATTCCCTATCTCGGCCCGGGTCTGCTTGAGATCCGCTCCGCGGGACCGCCCGTACCGCATACCCCCGAAGCCGTTGCCGCAGAGCTCAACAAGCGCACGCCAGCCCCTTCGAAGATTCGCACCAACATGTGGTCGGTAGCGCAGTATATCGAACAGCGCCGGCACCGCCGGACGCTTCAAGTTTGGATGGCCGAAATATTCGCGGCCCCGGTGGTGCCGACCATCTTGCATGCCTGGCTCGCAACGCTGCCGCTCTCCGTGATCGTCGACAGCTGGTACGACGGTGCCATGCGCGCGGCTCTAATACAGACCCGCCGAACGGACGTCGTCGAAATACAGGGCGTAACACGGGCGCACGAGATCGGTGACATTTGGACGAAAGCCTACGATTTGTCCGGGATATTACTCGAATCCGCACCGGCGGCGAAGACGGTTCTCTACGCCCCTCACGGCGGTGCCAGTCCGGCCGCAAACTTCCTCGTCGCAGATTCCGACTACGTTGAAGTGCTGAGCGAAATCGACATCCAGACGCCGATCCCTGACCTGGTGAAGGAACGGCGAGCTAGCCGTGGTCTTTTCTTCATCGGCTGCCGCTTCAACGATCAGATGCTGCGCACCTATGCCCGGCAGATCATGAAGCGCTCCAATGGCCCACATTTTGCGGCAATCGATACAGCGACGCTGACCAAGAACGAGCGTCGTTTCCTTGCGGCAAGCGCAATCACGGTCATTGACATGCCGACGGGTCAGGCCGCAGCCCGTCTCGTCGGACTGGGCGAGACATTGCATGAAGCCAAACGGGGTATCGTTTGAGCCATTCTCAGACGCCTCAACATTGCCGAAAAGGTAAAACGGGCAATTGTCTTCCGGGTTTTTCAACAACTCCGAGAGGCACTCTGAAAAGCTACGACGGTTATTTCATTCGAGGCTGCAGCGGATATGGCATTCGATGCTGCGGATGAACACAGCGGCGACGGGCTCGAGCCAGCCGAGCAGAGCATAGTCTGGCGCCAGGGTTGTCGCGGTGAGCGGTCGCAGCTGATCGGCTTCACTTGGCGGTAAAAGCTGTGGCACGGTGCGATGACCAGGGCCGGTTGGGGTCGATGCCAATCGAGCTAAGGCCAAGCGTGCTCACCGCATAGGCGGTCACCTGCCACTGCCATATAGGCGGTCACCTGCCACTGCCATCCCAGAGCGTCAGGATGATCGCGTTGCGCGACAGCTTGGCGCGCCGCAGACGCGAGCGATTGGTTCAGGGCAGCCCGCTTCGCCATCAACGAGACCCGCTGCTGCATGAGTTGTAACGCCCGCACCACGGCGCCGCGAATCCGCGCTTGTGGCGCCATGACCTTGAGGCGAGTGAGTTCGGCGCTAACAACGCAGACTGAACCAATCCGATCAGCCCGGCCCATGCCGGAGAGCACGGCGACCAATGCCGCCAGCTCCACCACGCAGGGGGACACGATCCCGCCTGCGGCTAAGCGCGAGTTGAAAAGCATACGTCGACGCCCGCCATTTCCGCATGCGCCGCCTTGGATAAGGCCTGCCTCGAGGCATGATGCGGGCCTGGTTGGCTTTCCTGTCGATGCCAGCTTCGTAAGCAGCGGCTCCCGCGAGGTCGAGCAGTTCTAACTGGCGGCTTGAGTTGACGGCGCTCACGCACAGCCGTTCCAGGTGCGGCCGGTTATGCGGCCTTCCCCTTCCCATTTGGCTTGGGCAAGCTTCTGGGTGATCCTCTGCACCGCCGGTCGCAGAGAGGTCCGGTCTGCAACGTCAGCACAGGCCACTATTGCGGCCGCCTCGGGATGTATGCGTCCCTCTCATTTGTTTGGCCGGACTGGGCGAGCTTGCACCCGGTCGGACATGCAGTCCAACCTGGATGCGCGCTTCCACATCAAGCCGCATGAAGGCGAAGAAAATCCTCATACGTCGCTTGCAACCCGGCACCAAGAGACGTTTTGGCTTTCCAGCCAAGGTTACGCAAGCGCGTTACGTCCAGTAGCTTGCGCGGAGTACCGTCTGGCTTCGTCGTGTCGAACACCAAATTGCCCTCCCAGCAGACCGCCGCCTTGACGAGTTCCGCCACCTCGCGAATTGTGACGTCCTCACCAACGCCAACATTAATCAGGGGCGCAGTGTCGGGGGCTGTCAAGGCGTCAAAATCCGAATCTGGCAGGCCAAGCAGGAACGCAATGGCATCGCCTACATCCGACGAATACATAAACTCTCGCCGAGGATTTCCGGATCCCCAGACCCCCACAGAGGAGTCGCCGTTCATTTTAGCTTGATGAAAGCGGCGTATCAGAGCAGGCAGAACGTGACAATTTTCGGGGTGATAATTATCGCCGGGACCATATAAATTGGTCGGCATCAACGCGAGATAGCGCGCCTTGTACTGCCGGTTGAAAGACCAGCACGATTCGACACCTGCGATTTTTGCCAAAGCGTAGGGACGATTCGTCGCTTCAAGCGGACCGGTGAGAAGGTATTCCTCCCGTATCGGCTGCGGACAGTCGCGTGGATAGATACACGAGGAGCCAAGAAAAATCATCCGTTCGACGCCGGAAGCGTAAGCGGCATCAAAAACACTGAGTTGAATCGCGAGGTTGTTATGAAGGAAATCGACAGGGGAGCTAGCGTTCGCCAGTATACCACCAACCTTTGCGGCGCACATAACGACGTAATCTGGCCGCTGCGACATGAAGAACCTGCGCGTCTCGCTCCGGTCAAATAGATCCAGTTCGTCGTGAGTACGTGTTATTATCTCATAGGATCCTAACGCCTCGAGGGCTCTCATTGTGGCGGATCCAACAAGGCCGCGATGGCCTGCCACATAGACTTTCTTCATCTTTTTGTTTTCCATTGTTAACGCTCTGGGCGCTCCTTAAGAAGGCCACCATTAGCACTGACAACAACCCAGCATGGCCCCGCCGTTGTCAGCATAACTCTCGTGGACTGTGTGAATAATAACCCTGCTTCATCAGCACTGCCTCACGCTCTGCCATGCGCAAATCTTCCCGAACCATCTCCCTAACCAATTCGATGAAGGAGATTTTGGGCTCCCACCCAAGTTTTTCTTTCGCCTTGCGGGCATCGCCGAGAAGTGTCTCGACTTCTGCAGGACGAAAATAACGGGGATCTACTTTTACGATCAGAGCTCCCGTCTTTGCATCGTACCCCTCTTCGTCGACCCCTTCCCCCACCCAACGAACATCGATGCCGAGTTCAGCGGCCGCGACGGTGACGAATTCGCGCACCGAATGTTGCTCACCGCTAGCGATCACAAAGTCTTCAGGTTGCTGCTGCTGCAGCATCAACCACTGCATCTGGACGTAGTCTCGAGCGTGCCCCCAATCGCGACGCGCATTAAGGTTGCCCAGGAATAGAGTGCGCTGCATTCCAAGCTTAATCCGAGTCAAGGCGCGCGTGATTTTGCGAGTTACAAATGTTTCTCCGCGCGCAGGTGACTCATGATTAAATAAAATGCCGTTACATGCATACAGATTGTAAGATTCTCGATAATTTACGGTGATCCAGTGAGCATACAATTTGGCAACAGCGTAGGGGGACCGGGGGTAGAACGGTGTCGTCTCGGTCTGTGGCGTTTCCCGCACCAGCCCGTAGAGCTCAGACGTCGAGGCTTGGTAGTAGCGCGTATGCTTGACGAGCCCCAGGATCCGAATTGCCTCGAGGATACGCAGCGCACCCAAGGCATCGGAGTTCGCGGTGTATTCTGGTTCTTCAAAGGAGACTGCAACGTGGCTCTGAGCTGCCAAATTGTAAATTTCGTCCGGCTGAACCAGTTGGATGACGCGCGTAAGGCTCGACGAGTCTGTCAAGTCCCCGTGGTGAAGTGTAAGATCAACGCCACTTTCATGAGGGTCATGATAGAGATGGTCTATACGGCCCGTATTAAAAAGAGACGACCGTCTCTTTATCCCATGCACAGAATAGCCCTTTTCTAAAAGCAATTCTGCGAGGTAGGAACCGTCTTGTCCCGTAACCCCGGTGATTAAAGCTACTTTTCTCTTTGACAAGCTTGAATCCTTTTGATTTTGACGCGCCCATGAAAACGCTCGCCTGTGGCGGGATTGCGTGGCGAGAAAGGGGCGTATTGGGCAGGGCGAACGGGGGCCTCTGCGCGAAGGCAAGGGAGAGTTCGAGCGGGATGCCAGCCTTTCATGGAGCCGGGGAACGTTCGAAAGAGTTGTCGATCAAGATCAAACGACGCGGGTCATTCAAATCGAATTCGACAATTCGTGGCACGAAGAGGCGGGCATAGCGGGTGAAGGCGCTAGTCGGAGGAAAGCGAATAACAGTGTCGCATCGACCGAGGAGATACATCTCAACGAGCGCGGAAAACCCCCCGTCGGTGCCCAGTGCTGCACTGTGTAAGGGGCCGGCCTGATCCGCCTGGAAGCGTTTTGGGACGGTGAAAAGTTCGGGAAATACGCCCGACAGGTGATCAACAACCTTGGCGCTGTCTGTACACAAGAACACCTTTACAGGTCTTGAATGCGGTTGCGCCTTGGCCATACGAATGGCAGTGCATACCTGCTCTAAGGCAACCTTCGGATCAGCCCAGTAAGGTGCGTGATCCATAATATCTTCGCCGTTGCCGTGGCGGACATGGACTCCAATTATGCAGTGCCCCTCAAAATGTTCCTGGTAGAGCGCTTCAATGCGATCCTCAATTTCGACCCTCGGTGTGATGCTCCTAAATATGGTTCGCTCGGCCTTTTCATCGCAGCGCCACATCAAGCAAGCATCACACACTACCGTGTTGGCTTCACAATCATCTTGGGCCTGGAAAAGATCGTTAAGCTCGTCACGTTCTTGGAAAATCTGTTCATCCGGACGGTACACGCAGTCGATGGATGGCTTGTTCCACCACGACGGGAAGAAGGGACCAGGGAATGAGACGTGGTTGATCTGGTCATCGCATATGACCCGTACACCACCGATATCCTCAATTGGCTTGAAGAAAGCTGGAAAGGCATTCGCAAACGGGTTGTCAAGGTAACAAGAGCCGCGCCAATCTATTGCTAAAGCTCGTCCCGTCCGATGTGCGTAGTCCCAAGCCGACGCGAGAGACCACAGGCAATCACCGAGACCCGTGCGCCGTCGAGAAACAACGAACCGATCGTTCCTTGAGCGATCAACAAGCATCTAAATTGCCTCTCTCCAGAACACCACAAGCCTCAGCTTTGCTGCTGCGTTTGAGGCAAGCGCCTGCGCAATTCGGGGAAGATTGTCGTGCTGTGCCAATGCGGTGTAGCTCGCGTCTGTCGCGGAAGTGCCTGGCCGCGATGGACGCGCGCCTGGGCTGGTCTTCCGCGCAGACCAGAAAATGCTCTTCGGAGCCAACGTAAACATCAACCACTTTCCTTAAGGCTGCTACATTCTTGAATTCTTTCTATGCATCGTGCCGTAACATCGGTAAAATCGTCTGTTTCGATGAAACGCATCCACGCCATGGATGGCTAGTGACATGGGTTCCAGAGCGTTGGCTGTGAACCCTCTCGCTGTGCTCGACGCACCGCTAACCCCAGCGGAACCTCACGGTGACAGCACGCAGCATCGACCTAAGTGAGCCGGCCATGAGCGCGGGCCGCGGCCACGAAGCTTCGACTGGGCCAGGTTCTGCATGGGAGCGCCACAAAGAAAGAGGCGATGCGTCGAGCTGTAAGCGAGCCTGAGCTCGCTTTCGAAGCGCTATGCCATCAACCCCAAGACGGTCGCGAAGTGGAGGAGCGGAGTTCGACCGCCGATCTGCCCACCGGCCCCAGGGAGCCGAGATCGAAGGTTCTGTCTGCCGTAGAAGAGGACCGTTGTTGTGGCCTTCCGCCGCAACACACTGCTGCCGCTGGACGGTTGCCTCTACGGCCTTGCAGCCGACGATCCCGCATCTGACGCGCTCTTCATTGCACCGATGTCTGCAGCGCAAGCATCGGCTTCTTCCACATTGATATTGCGGAGATCCCAACCGAACAGGGCAAGCTAAACATCAAGGCCTTTGTACCGCGCACCGCCTGTCGCGAACCTTCGCGCCCCTCTGGCCCGCCGGCACCAAAGGAGACCGTCGCGGCGCCGTTGTGTTGCTAGATCACATTCAATTCCCTAAACGCCCGCCCTTCGGCGACACGGATGTACCCAAACGCGGAGCAATCGACCGTGCGGTAGCCGCCATGCACGAGAAGCTCGGCCAGCGCCTTGCCGACCGCCGGGGCCTGCTACAGACCGTGGCCTGAAAATCCGTTGGCGAAGAGGAAATTTTTCACCTTGGGGTGCGGCCCGATCACCGCGTTCTGGTCGAGCGTGTTGTAATCGTAGTGCCCGGCCCAGGCGCGGGTAGGCTTGATGGCCTCGAATGCCGGAATGCGGGTCGCCAGCACCGGCCAAATCACCTCTTCGAACAGCGGCCAGTCGACCTCGAAATCCTGGGGATCGGCCGGGCCGTCGCCCTCTTCCGGCTCGGCGCCGCCGGTGAGATAGACCGAGCCTTCCGGCCGGACATAGATGCCGGAGGGATCGACCAGCAGCGGCATGTCGGCATATTTTTCGCGCGCCTCGAAGACGAAGACATTGCGCTTGCGCGGCTCGACCGGCAGCGCCAGCCCGGCGAGAGCGGCGACCTTGCCGGCATTCGGCCCGGCGGCATTGAGGACGGTGCCGGCTTCGATCGTCTCGCCATTGTCGAGCCTGACGCTGGTGACACGGTGGCCCTGCCGCTCGATGCCGATGACCGAGGCGGTCATAATGTCCACGTTCTTGCCGCGCAGCGCCTTGCGGAACAGCGTCAGCATTGCATGCGCGTCGAACCAGCCTTCGCCGCTGCGGCCATAGGAGCCGGCGGATATACCTTCGGTCGACAGCCAAGGGAAGCGGCGCGTCAGCTGATCCGCGTCCTCGAGCACGATGTCGGCCCCCTCGGCGACCTGCGCTTCGTGATTGGCATTCAGGATCGGCAGCCCGTTCTCGCTAGCGAGAATGAGAAAGCCGCCCTCGCGAAAACCGATGTCGGCGTCCGCGCCGAATTCTTCCTTCAGCCGCCGGAACAGTTTCATGGTGAACTGCGACAGGCGGATGTTCTGCGGGATCGAGAATTGCTGGCGAATGGAGGCGCAGGACAACGTCGTTGCCGCGTGCGCGAACTGCGGATCGCGCTCGATCAGCGCGATCGAGCCGGAAAACTCTTCCTCGCGCAGATAGTAGGCGATCGAGGAGCCGACGATGGCTCCTCCGATGATAACGATGTCGTAACGCACTTTTTTGTCGCCTTTCCGGTAACCGCCCGTGTCGATCACACAGCCGTCAGCATGATGTCGAAGCGCGTGCCGCGGCGGGCGCGGGCCTAGCGAGTTGAAAAGGGTTGCCGCATGCGCTTGATCCAGCGGCGCTCACGCAGCTGCCGGTCCTGCCTCACGCAGCAAGTCGTCGGCTCTGTCCGTCTTCTCCCAGGTGAACTCAGGCTCTTCACGGCCGAAGTGTCCGTATGTCGCCGTGTTGCGGTATATCGGGCGCACGAGATCAAGCATCTTGATGATGCCTTTCGGTCGGAGACCGAAAACATGCGAATCCAAACATGAGGCCCTGATCCCGCCCTTGCTCGAGATCCTGCCATCGTCCTTCATCAACGCCCTGGCTGATGTCGGGCGACTGCCCGGTGAGAGCCAGAACGACGGCGCAATTTCGACTCAAAGCCGATGGCATCGTCGTAGCCAATATAGAGTATCGTATCGCGGGCGACTTGGGTGTAATCGATGTGCGCATGGCTGGTACCCTCGTCCTGCTGGCTTTGTCATTTCGCGCTCTTCGCAAATGCTGTTTGGCGGCGGAACATAAAACGACACCAGATTTCTGCCGCCACTGATCTCGAAAGTTGTGATGAGCGTACCATTGACAGCGATTTGCGCTCGCAACGATTCCATGAATTTCTTTGAAGGATCTGTTGCAACGCTAAACAACAACGCAACGAGATTGGCGGGGGCCTGGTAAGACGGCAAGCTGGAACTGGTTGGCCAAGAGGGAGGCGATCGGCGCACCTTTCCCCAGGCGACGTGCTAACTTGCATCGTGCACCTCATCCGCCATTTGCTAAATGTTTTGTCCCGGCATTTGCTGGAGCGGATTGAAAGTGAACGCTCGGGCTGGGAAGCCCATGCCTTCCAGATGAACTCGCAGGGCGTGAGGCCCTTGAGGGTCTTCAGCTTGCGGCCGAAATTGTAGGCCGCGACGAAGTCGGCAAGATGCCGACGCAGTTGGTCGCGATCGTCGTAGTGGAAGCGCTTGACGGTTGCGTCTTGATGGTCCGGTTCATTCTCTCGACTCTTCTCGCCGGCCTGTCGCCTTCGACATCTGGCAATCGGCCGATGCTTGCCTGCAGACAGCGGTGGGAGCGCGTCAGATGCGGGACATCGGCTGCAACGCGTAGAGGCAATCGTCGAGCGGCAGCAGCCTTGTTGCGGCGGAAGGCCACAACAACGGTTTTCCTCGACAGACAGAACTGTCGACTTCCTGGAGCCGGTGGACAGATCGGCGGTCGAATTCCGCTTCTCCACTTCGCGACCGTCTTGGGGTTGATGCCATAGCGCTCCGAAAGCGACCTCACCTAGCCCATAGTGCATCCTTTGAGTCGGACGAGAATGGCGAAATTTCTTTTCCGCGACATGCAAGCAAGAAGGCTTCAGCCAATGGCGGTTTTTCGATAATCGGCCGTGTCTATCCCATGTCGTTTCAGCTTGTCGTAGAAGGTCTTGCGGGGAACTCCCAGGACTTCGATCGTGCGCCTCACGTCGCCGCCGCATTCCTGCAAGGCATCGCGGATGACAGTCGCCTCATAAAGGCTGACCTTCTCGGACAAGGGGAGGCTTGATATCGCTGGTTCCTTTCGACCTGATGCAATGGGCGTGCCTAGCCTTTCAAGTCCCAATGCAACGCGATCGGCGAAATGCACGAGTTCACGGACATTGCCGGGCCAATTGTGGCTCACGAGGCGATCGCGCACCCCAGCGCTTATGTCCGGAACTGGCCTGCTGAAGCGTTTGGAGGCGCGTTCCAGGAAATGCCCAAAGAGCATCGGGATGTCTTCGCGCCTTTCGCGAAGCGGCGGGATGCGGAGCGTCACCACATTCAGCCGGAAATAAAGGTCTTCCCGGAAATCTCCGCGGGCGGCCGGATCGCCGAGATCGGCCTTGGTAGCCGACACGACACGAAGGTCGATGCTGCGGGTTTCGTTCGTGCCAAGCGGCGTGACCTGCCGGGTCTCAAGCACCCTCAGAAGCTTCACCTGGAGTGCTGGCGGCATCGACTCGATTTCGTCGAGGAAGAGCGTCCCTCCGTTCGAATGCTCGATGCGCCCGGTCCTGCGCCTCTGCGCGCCAGTAAAGGCGCCTGCCTCGTGCCCGAAAAGTTCGCTATCGATGACGCTTTCGGGCAGCGCTCCACAATTCAGGGCAACGAAGGGCTTCGTGCGTCGTCTGCTCCAGCGGTGAAGCAGATCCGCGACCACCTCCTTGCCCGTGCCCGTCTCGCCTTCCACAAGGACATCCACATCGGTATCGGCGATCTGGCGGAGAGTTTCGCGCAATCGAATCATGGTCGGTGCCTCCCCGATCAGCGGGATATCGCCCGCAGATCGGACAACCGCATCCCTAAGACGTCTGTTTTCCAGGACCAGGCGCCGTTTTTCCGAAGCGCGATGCAGCGTCACGAGAAGCCGGTCGTTCGCATATGGCTTCGAGATGAAATCGTGGGCGCCATCCTTGATGGCGGCAACGGCCAGCTCGACGTCGGCATGCCCGGTGATCAGGACAACCGGAATTTCCGGGTCGATCGCCTTCACTCGCTCGAAGAGCTGAAGTCCGTTCAGCCCGGGCATACGGATGTCACTCACGACAGGGCCATCGAAGTTCCCGTCGATTCTGGCGAGTGCGGCCTCGGCCGAACCGAACACGCTCGGTGAGAACGAGGCAAGCTTCAGCATCTGCGTGGCTGCGCGAAGCACATCCTCGTCATCGTCGATAAAAATGACCGGTCCTGATTCAGCACTCATGCCGCTCGCCTCAGCTCGACCGTGAAAGAAGTCCCTCTCCCGTGGCCGGCATCATCATGCCGCAACGAGCCGCCGAGCTCACGCGCGATCTCTTGCGAAATGACCAGGCCAAGACCGAGACCCTTTTCCTTGTTGGTAACGAACGGCATGAAGAGGCTCCTGCGAATGTCGGGGGCAAGGCCGGGGCCGTTGTCCCGAAGGGAAATAGCGACCATTTCCCCGTTTTCGGCGAGCGCTATCTCGACGCGGGGCTCCGGTTGATACTTCAGAGCGTCAAGCGCGTTCTGGAGAAGGTTGACGAGTATCTGCTCCAGTCGCATGCGGCTTGCCATGACAATTGGAGACGGATCGATCCGCTTCCGTTCAATCGTCACCCCGGAATCGCGAATTCGGCCGGAAAGAAGCGACAGAGCGCCGTCGATCGCGTCGTCCGCCAGTATCGGTCCCATCGATCCGCTGGCGCGGCGGGAAAAGGACCTTAGCGTTTCAGTGATCGTGCCGATCCTGCCGGTCATGGCGACGATCGAGGTCAGATTCTCGGCGGTTTCTTGCGACCGGCCGATCCCTAGAAAACGCGCGGCATTTTCAGCATAGGTGCGGATTGCGGCGACCGGCTGGTTGATCTCGTGGGCGACCCCGGCCGTTATCTGTCCCAGGATTGACAAGCGGTTCGCCTGGGCGAGTTCGTCGCGCAGGCGACGCACTCTTGCTTCAGCGTTCTCTCGCTCGGCGATCTCACCGGCGAGCGCTGCGTTCGAGCTCTGGAGCTCCGCCGTGCGCAGTTCGACGCGATGCTCCAGTTCCGCATTCAGCAACACAAGCACTTCTTGCCGCTGCCGGGCCGCCCGCCGCCGTCGAACAATGATGAAAATGACGAATCCAACGAGAACGAGGGCAAGCAGCGTTGTCACGCGGGCTGTCATGACCGCCGAGGAGATCTCGGTGTCGGCGGGGATGAGCAACGACATGCGCCAGCCCGGAACTGCTTTGCCGAGATCCTGCGAAACCGCAACGAAACCGGCTGATCGACTCTCAGGAGTTGCGGTGACCAGGTTGTCGCCGCGGCGGGAAAGCGGCACCGGCTCGAAAGTCACGCCCGATAGCTGCAGACGATCGCGAGCGGTTTGCTTCTCCTTTTCGGAAAGCGGTGAGAGAGCGCCAAAACGCCATTGGGGCACGCTCGTGGCAAGAACCACGCCTCGCTCATCGGTCGTGAAGACCACGAAGCCGCTCTCCAGCCAGCGCGACTCGACGCGATCGAGCTCCATCTTCACGACAACCACACCGAGCGGCCCCTCCGGCCCATCGACCCGGCTCGACAGATAGAGCCCCGGCCGTGCGCTAACCGTGCCGAGCGCATATTGCATGGCCGGGCCATCCGCCATCGCCTCGGTGAAGTAGTGGCGAAAGCGGTAATCGCTGCCGACGAAACTGGTCGGCTCGCCGGCGTTGCTCGCAGCAACCGCTACGCCCTCAGGATTAATGATGTAGAGTATAGAAGAGCCGGCGTCGCGCGCGATGGCGCGAAGCTTCTCATCAAGCGCGGCTTCGTTGGCAGTGCTCGGACTGCGAAGCATCTCCTGAACGGCACCGTCGCGTGCCAGAACCAGCGGAATCATTCGCTGCTTCTCGATCTCTCCTTTCAAACTGTCGGCCGCAAGCGGGAACGCGGCAAGAGCACGGTCGCGTAGGGCATACTCTGCTCTGGTGCCGGCGATGCGTCCCGTTGCAAAGACGACGAAACAGAGCGCCGCACCAAGAATTGCAAGCAAAACCACAAGCCAGAGAGATCGACCGCCGGATCTACCAGGGAAGACCAATGGGGCGCGCTGGAAGGCGCCATTACCCATGCCTTCTTCTTCTGCCATCGTATTCTTAAAACCGATCATTGACGAACCATAGTGCGGGGTTCCGCCAGAAGGGAAGGCGATCCGTGCGGAAAACCGCACAATCTTGCTGCGCGATTTGTTGAAGATACCTGAGGCTCCGGCGGTTTCCGCGCTCTCTTGGCTTGGCACGGCTATTGCGGTCAACAACGCAGCAGCGTTCGACCGGGGCGCCGCGATGGGAGAAGCCGCGGGGAGGAACAGCCCGCCCCAAACCGGTCAGGGAGAGAAAACTTACATGTTGACCCCACTGGCTCCAAGCGTAAAGCGCGCACCCCGCAAGGCCCTTTTTGCCAAGCCTTATGTGCAGGTGCTTGTCGCAATCCTCCTCGGAGTTGCGGTTGGCCATTTTTATCCGCAAATCGGAGAAAACCTGAAGCCGCTCGGCGATGCCTTCATCAAGCTCGTCAAGATGATCATCGCGCCCGTTATCTTTCTGACCGTGTCGACTGGAATTGCCGGCATGAGCGATCTTCAGAAGGTCGGCCGTGTTGCCGGCAAGGCGATGGTCTATTTCTTCACCTTCTCGACGCTCGCGCTTATCGTCGGCCTCATCGTCGGCAATGTCATTCAGCCTGGCGCCGGCCTCAACATCGATCTGAACTCGCTCGACGTCCAAGCCGTCAATGGCTATGCCTCAAAGGCCCATGAGCAGTCCGTGACCGGCTTCCTCATGAACATGATCCCGACCACGATTGTCGGCGCCTTTGTGGAAGGCGACATTCTACAGGTGTTGTTCTTCTCCGTCCTCTTCGGCATCGCGCTGGCGATGGTCGGAGAATCGGGCAAATCGGTTCTTTCCTTCCTTCAGGACCTCACTGCACCCGTTTTCAAATTGGTCGGCATCCTGATGAAAGCCGCGCCGATCGGTGCTTTCGGAGCAATGGCCTTCACGATTGGCAAATATGGCATCGGTTCGGTAGCCAACCTTGCGATGCTGGTCGGGACCTTCTATCTCACGGCCTTCCTCTTCGTATTCGGGGTTCTCGGTGCAGTCTGTCGCTACAACGGCTTCTCGATCTTTTCTCTTATCCGCTACATAAAGGAAGAGCTGCTGCTGGTCCTCGGAACGTCCTCCTCCGAGGCTGCGCTGCCCTCTCTCATGGAGAAAATGGAAAAGGCCGGCGCCAAGCGCTCGGTCGTGGGCCTGGTTATCCCGACCGGATATTCCTTTAATCTGGATGGCACCAATATCTACATGACCCTCGCGGCCCTTTTCATCGCGCAGGCGACGAATACGGATTTGTCAGTTGGCGATCAGGTCCTGCTGCTGCTCGTCGCGATGCTTTCCTCCAAGGGTGCAGCAGGTGTCACAGGTGCCGGCTTCGTCACGTTGGCCGCTACGCTCTCCGTAGTGCCGGCAGTTCCCGTTGCTGGAATGGCGCTGATCCTTGGCGTCGATCGCTTCATGTCGGAATGCAGGGCACTGACGAATTTGGTCGGTAACGCGGTGGCATCGCTCGTCGTCGCCCGCTGGGAAGGCGAACTGGATCAGGCGCAATTGAAAGCTGCATTCTGCGGCCACCAGCCTGCCGAGACATCAACCGGCCAGCCACTGATAACGCCCGCGCCGAGCAACTCGGCAGCATCGCTGCCGGTTGAATTGCCTGGCTGGTCCCAAACGCCGGACGATCGGGCCGCGGGTTCCAAACAAACTCTCGCGGGCCGATGAAATCAAGAATCCCGAAATGCAGTGGGTGCAAAATCATCTGCGCCTTGCGAAGGTCTTGCACCGGTCACGACACACAAGCCATCGATGATGCGCTTAATGCCTCCGAAGTTTGCGACGGTTCGTGGAACCGGGCGCGGAGCTGGGTCGGAGCCGTCGGCACGGCTGAACAATTCGCCCAGGCTCTACGTTTCGGCTTCTACCTCGCACCATGCCATGACAAGAATTCGGTAGCGAACAGGATCAATGCAGGAATGACAGATTTTACTGAATCGACCTTTGCCGGATTTCTTCTTGATGTCGTTTAATCAGACTCGAACAATGGCGAAGCGACCTATAATTGCTGATATCGCCCGGGAAGCAGGGGTAAGTGTTGCCACCGTTGACCGAGTTCTGAATGCCCGTCATCCGGTGCGGAAGGAGACTGCGCAGCGGGTCTTAGCGGCGGCACAGGCCATCGGATATCACGCCGCAGGTCTTATCAAGCAGCGCCTGCAGCCGGACCTGCCGCAATATCGGCTTGGCTTCATCTTGAGAAAACCGACTCACCACTTCTACCAGGGCTTCGCGCGTGAGGTCGAAGCGGCGGTCAACGCGGCGAAGTGCTTCCATGGCACTTCGCTCATCGAATTCGCGCCGTCGCACATGCCGTGCGACCTTGTTCCACTGCTCAAGGAATTCGGCGCGCGCTGCCACGCGATCGCCATGGTGGCGCCGGACCATCCGGCGATCACGGCAGCCGTCCAAGAACTCAAGGCAAAAGGCATCCCCGTTTTCTCGCTGCTTTCCGATTTCGCCGAAGGTGTTCGTGAGGGTTATATCGGCCTCGACAACCGCAAGGTCGGGCGGACGACAGCGTGGATGCTTTCAAAGGTCGCAAGACGGCCGGGCAAGGTGGCGGTTTTTGTCGGCAGCCACCGTTTTCAGGGGCAGGAGCTGCGGGAGGTCGGCTTTCGCTCCTATTTCCGTGAGAATGCACCGGCATTCGAGCTGCTTGATCCGCTCGTGAACCTCGAGGCACGGCAGATCACCTACGAGGCCACGCTGGATCTCATGCAACGGGAACCCGAACTCACCGGCTTCTATGTGGCCGGCGGAGGTATGGAGGGAGCGATCTCCGCGCTCCGTGAAGAAGGCGAAAGCCGGGGTCTCGTCGCGATCGTTAACGAGATCACGCCGGAGTCACGGGCTGCACTCGCAGATGGCATGATCACGATGTCGGTCGCCACGCCCCAGCGCCTGCTTTGCCAGGAACTGATGACGCTGATGGCCCAGGCCATCAAGGTCGGCACTTCGGAGACGCTTGGGCAGACTTTTCTGCCGTTTGAGATCTATCTGCCGGAAAACATCTGAAAAACTGATAAAATACTATCATGAGAGCCTAATTTCCTTTCATTCATGAAAGAAAAGCAGCGGGAGTTTGATTGACTCACCTGCCTGATTCCGGTCTCGTTTAACAACGAATGATTGCTGCGCGGCGGAAGCCAGTCAGCCGAGAACGACGACCCGCACTTCATGAAGAGAGAGGAAAGCCATGCGTCAAGCATCGCTCCGCTTTGCGATCGACCGCATGACGCCGCCCCATCTTGCCAGGGCCGCACTTGCTCGCGGCCCGGGCCTGACTGGCATCGACATTAGCTATCATCTCGATGGCAATTTCATTGCGCGCGAAAAGCCGGCTGCAGACGTCCGTCTTGCTAACGGATCAATCGTCACGACTATCTTCATCAACGCCTTTTCGTGTTTCAATGAATCCCCGCGTGCAAGGGCGAGGCGAGCAAACTCGTCGATTGTGCAGCGGCCTGCGGAGCGAAGAGGCCTACGAATGCGATTCGCCAAGGACATCCACGCGCTGGACAATAGGCGCACTTGCCTCGGGCATCGATTTCATGGCGCGAGATGGATGATCACATGCAACACGATGCTCGCAACTCCGAGCAAAGTGCCAGGCAGATCTCGTCACGCTGCATATCGCTTCCAAAAATGAAAAGTCCTAATTCAAAGTCCGAGACGAATCACGTGGCCCCTAGTGTGCAGTTGCACGAGAGGGCGTCAGACATCTTCGAAGCATCGAAAGCACCCGCCGCCGCCTCTGGGCTCGAAGCCACGTTGGCCAACGTCCTCGACCTCCTGCCATCGTTGGTGCAGGTGCGGCACGGCATCATCTCGCTCAGCGACAGGTCCGGCATACCAGACATGACCGTCGGGGCCGGCTGGAGCGAAGGCAGTGATGAGCGCTGCCGGAAGCATCTGCCACGGGGGGCGATCGACCAGATCATGACGACGGGCATGGCACTGGTGGCCGAGAACATAGCGTTGGAACCGGCCTTCAACGCCACCGACAAGGACGTGCTCGGGGCGTCCGAAACCATGGAAGTGTCGTTCATCGGCGTACCCATTCGCGTCGATGCGAACGTCGTGGGCACGTTGACCATCGACCGCATCCTCGACAACAAATCAGGTTCCCTCCTCGAATACGACCTGCGCCTCCTCACCATAATCGCCAATCTGGTTGGGCAGACAGTGAAGCTGCATCGCCTGTTCGCCTCCGACCGCGAGCGCCTGATGGCCGAGAAAATCCGGATGCAAAAGCAATTCGGCGAGCTCAGGCAGCCTGGGCATGAGGGCAAAAGGGCTCATGTCAAGGGGATCATTGGCGACAGCCCGGCGCTTCGCGGGCTGCTTGAGAAGGTCGCGTTAGCAGCCAGGTCCAACAGCACCGTTTTGCTGCGCGGGGAATCCGGGACCGGCAAGGAGCTGGTCGCCAAGGCCGTTCACGAGCTGTCGGGGCGCGCCAAGCGGCCGTTCATCAAGCTCAATTGCGCAGCGCTCCCTGAGACAGTCCTGGAATCCGAACTGTTCGGTCACGAAAAGGGTGCCTTTACCAGTGCATTCAACTCGCGCAAGGGGCGCTTTGAGCTCGCTGACAAGGGAACCCTGTTTCTGGACGAGATCGGCGAGATTTCGGCCTCGTTCCAGGCAAAGCTGCTGCGCGTGCTGCAGGAGCAGGAATTCGAACGCGTCGGCAGCAACCAGACGATTAAGGTCGACGTTCGCGTGATTGCCGCTACGAACAGGAACCTGGAAGACGCTGTTGCAAGGAACGAGTTTCGCGCCGACCTTTATTATCGCATCAGCGTTGTTCCCTTGCTGGTGCCGCCATTGCGCGAAAGGCGCGGTGATATTCCGCTCCTTGCCGCTGAGTTTCTCAAGAATTTCAACAACGAGAACGGCCGTATGATGGTCTTCGATGCGAGTGCGACTGAAGTGCTGATGAACTGTGCTTTTCCCGGAAATGTCCGCGAGCTTGAAAATTGCGTGCAGCGGACAGCGACCCTCGCAGCGGGAACGTCAATCGTCAGAAGCGACTTTGACTGCTCACACGGCCGATGCCTTTCCGCGATGTTATGGAAGCACGCGTCTACGGAGACTTCGCCGAAATTCGAGGCGATCGCACCATCGCCACTAAACCCGGCCATGAAATCATCTGGTGCCTTTGCATCGCCCGCCGTTGCGACCCCGCCTGTTGACAGCGAGCAGGCACTGCCAGCGCCTGATCGGATAGGCCTCGTGAGCGACGGGAAGCTGACCGATCGCGAGCGTCTCATCGCGACGATGGAAAGATCCGGCTGGGTACAGGCAAAGGCAGCGCGCCTGCTTGGATTGACGCCGCGCCAGATTGGCTACGCGCTGAGGAAATACGGTATCGAGATCAAGTGTCTCTGAACGGGCTGTCGAACTTTCGATATGTGGGGGCCGCGCGACAGAGCGAGCGAGGCGAATAGCTGGGTCAAATCAAGGGTTGGTTCATTCGGCACGGACCTCCGCGAGGCGGTCCAGCCCCCTATCCGCGCCAAGAACGGCCCGCCGTTATGGTCGCTCTGTCGGTCCTGTCGATCGGCTCTGCGAACTAGTGCAATGAGGATTTGCCTGTGTAAAACCAGTTCGCCGGGTAGCCGGGCAGTGCGCCGGCGTTGTCGACGGAGTTCGCGCCAGAGCCGTCCCTGTAGTACCCCACCGTCTGAAAGATGAAGCTATTGCGTTCGATATCAACGAGAGCGATGACGTGCGGCCTCCAACCTAATCTCGGATCGAAATCGTTCGTCGGATCCTGGAAACGTGAGTCAACGCCCGCGGTCAGGTAATCCTTGCTGCCTTGTTCGCCGGATCCGCAGAGCATGTTATTGTCCTGCCCAAAAACGTGCGGTTTGTCGCGGCTTCTGTCACCGGAGAGTTCGTGCCATGCCTTGTCGCCGTAGGGTCGGTGATCGGCCTCGCGGGCTAAAGATTGAGAGCCGCCTCGACAAGCGTCGGTTCTGTCGCTGCGGTCAGGTCCCACGCTCACATCGTCCCGCTCATTTTCGATTGCTTCGGGAGTTGGTTGACCCCTAAGAAACTGTTTTAGCTGCAGGACAAGCTTTCTCATTTGCAGTCTCCCGATGCCCCCGCGACCAAGCACTTCGTATACCGCTCACCGAGCAATTGCGGTAATCGTTTGCCGTTATGAATGCATTTGCCGGATGGATGTTTTTTCACGTGCTCTTCGCCCTGCTGCCTTCAGTGACGGGCGGGACCGCGGCGGCCTGCACTTGGCGACATTCGACGCGCGAAACCGCTGGACGAGGATGTTGGCGATGCCCGCGCAGGACCGCCAGCTTGTAGCCAAAGGCCATTGGGCCGATGCAGTGACCAACTGGCCAGCACGGCTCTCCGAGGTGGCTTATTCGCTGCTCGTGCTCAGCAAGATAGGGTCGGGCCTCAGAGCGTGGGGCATGAACGTCGCCAACTGCGCAGTATGCCTCCGGCCCTTGTTGCTGTTGCCCGCGCGCTCGCCGTCATTCTGCGTCGCATGAGAGGTCGGTCTCGTCCATCAACACAAGCTTCGCCGGACCTGCGAAGGCAGACGCTCAAGGCGCTTTGGCTGATCCGCACCGACTGCTCACCTCCGTTGAAGGATTTTGAATCAGCACAAAAGCAACTGTCACATGACCATCGAGTCATCATCACAGGACATGCTGTAGTTGCAGCTCGGTCGGCTGGTCCGTAAAAGCAGATCGGGATCATCGTCGGCCCGTAGTCCGAGATATTCAACTTCTCTGTAGCCGGCGGCTAGGATGGCGTCGCCTGTCGCAGTGCCTTGGCCAGCCTCTCGGCCGCTTTAACAGTATTTCGCTTTGGGGGACCGCCACGCGCTGCTCGGCCGGCAGCTGAGAATTGCGATCGCCCATCCATGTGCTTCGCGCCTTTTCGGAAAGGCGATGATCTCGAGAAAGCGGGCAGGACGGCGCACGAGTTTCAACTGCTGGAAATCCTTCTCGCCAAGAAGGCCGGACCAGCAGCGGCCTGGAAAAGAGCTTCGTCACCAATCGCGCCACGAAGTGAACGCGGAAACCGTGTTTGAGATGGCCCTTCATGCAAGGGCGCCCATGGTTGACACGACCGCGACTTTCATGCCCTGCCTTCGCCATGCCGCCACGGATTTGCGCGACTCGGTGGCGGTCCGGACGATCGGTGTGCTCATGTCGCTTCTCCTCCTTTGATGGCTTTCGGTTCATCGCCGAAGACATGTTCGGCCGCCGGAAACCGGCGCTCCTTCACGTCGCACGCGTAGGCCTCGATCGCTGCCGAAGCGGCCTCTCCCAGTTCGACATAGCGCTTGACGAATTTCGGGCGGAAGTCGCCGAACAGGCCCAGCATGTCGTCGACGACCAGGATCTGCCCGTCGCAGGCCGCCGAGGCGCCGATGCCGATCGTCGGGATTGGGATTTCCTCGGTGATGCGTCGGGCGAGCGGTTCGGGCACTTTTTCCAGTACGACGGAAAAGGCGCCAGCCTCGCTGACCGCAAGAGCATCGCGCCAAATGCGCTCGGCATCCTCGCCTCTGCCCTGCACGCGATATCCGCCAAACAGGTTGACCGCCTGCGGCGTCAGGCCGACATGCGCCATGACCGGGATTCCGCGCGCTGTGAGGAAGCGGATCGTCTCGGCGATCGTCGCGCCGCCCTCGAGCTTGACCGCAGCGCATCCGGTCTCCGCCATAAGGCGCGCGGAATTGCGGAAGGCCTGCTCTAGGCTTTCCTCGTACGAGCCGAACGGCATGTCGACAACCAGCAGCGCCCGCTCCATTCCCCGCCGAACCGCCTTGGCGTGCATGATCATCATATCGAGCGTGACACTGAGCGTGGAGGGAAGGCCGTGGAGAACCATGCCGACGCTGTCGCCGACAAGAACGATGTCGCAGTGGCCGTCAACCAACCTTGCGACCGGCGTGGTGTAGGCCGTCAGGCAGACCAGCGGCGTGCTGCCCTTTCGCGCACGGATGTTCGGCGGCGTGATCGCCTTGACGACACCAGCGGCGCTCAATCCACGTCTCTCCTCACCCAGCGTCACCCACGGCCAGTGTCGCGTTTGGCATATTTTTGTCGAGGTGCGAAGAGGTAAAATCGCCAGAGCGCGTGGTGTTGACGCGACGGGTGGTATGATAAAGAACAGAACTAAATCGGTTTAGACAGGCGGAGCTCTGCCAAGTAGGTCAGGAACTATGGATCAGGCAAAGGGACCAAGGAAAGGCAGAGTCATAGGCAAGGCCAACGACGTCAACGCGGACCTCATCGCAGTCGTCGTTGCCGTGAACGACGCTGGACCTTGTGTTCTAACCATCGAAGAGGGGGCCGCCCTTCCCTCGGGCCCGTTTGAGCTCGCTCATCGTTCGCTCCAATCGGGCCTCCGAGCATGGGTGGAACTGCAGACCGGTCAGCCTCTCGGTTATATCGAGCAGCTCTACACCTTCGCCGATCGCGATCGGATCGGCGCCAACGAGCGCGTGATCTCGATCAGCTATCTCGCACTCACCCGCGAAGAAGATGCGGGCGCCTCGGGCAGGCGCAGCTGGGCCAGCTGGTACGACTATTTCCCCTGGGAGGATCATCGCTCCGGCAGGCCCCCGATGCTGGAAGAATTGTGGCCGCGCCTTATCGAATGGGCGGACGGCGCGGATGACGCCGCGACGCGCTTCGATCGCCGGCGGCGAGCGGCGGTCGCCTTTGGCTTGGACGACCGGGCATGGAACGAAGAGCTCACGCTGCAGCGCTACGAGCTGCTGTATGAAGCCGCCCTGGTGGAGGAAGCAAAACGCGGCGGAGATTCGGCCATCCTCGCTCCGGTGCCGGGCAGATCGATGAGCGCCGATCATCGCCGCATTCTGGCAACGGCTATTGCGCGGCTGCGTTCCAAGATCAAATACCGGCCTGTTGTGTTCGAACTGATGCCGCCGCTCTTCACGCTCTTACAGCTACAACGAACCGTGGAGGCGCTCTCCGGCAGGCTTATCAACAAGCCGAACTTTCGCCGGCTCATAGAGCAGCAGGAGCTGGTTGAGAAGACCGGGGCGACGACCGCCGAGACCGGCGGCCGGCCGGCGCAGCTCTACCGCTTCCACCATGCCATTCTAGACGAGAGGCCTGTGGCCGGCACAAAATTGCCGCTCGCACGGGCTTGACACCACTTATAGTCACAACGATTATATAGGCCTTATAATCGCGTTGACTATAACTGGAGGCTCGATGAGCGCCGTCCTGCCTTCGAGCGCCTCACTATACGACCGCGTTCGGCGCGTTATCCCACCGATCGAGTGGCCGCTCTTCGTCGAGGACATCGACGCGATCCTGGAACTGAAGCGACAGCGCAACGCGGTCATTCTGGCGCATAACTACCAGACGCCGGAGATTTTTCACTGCGTGGCTGACATCGTCGGGGACAGCCTGGCGCTGGCCCGCAAGGCGATGACGGTCGATGCCGAAATCATCGTGCTCGCGGGCGTGCATTTTATGGCCGAGACCGCCAAGCTCCTCAATCCGGACAAGACCGTGCTCATCCCGGATCTCGGCGCCGGCTGTTCGCTGGCCGAGTCGATCACCGCCGAAGACGTGCGCCTGATGCGGCAGCGTTATCCGAGCGTTCCAGTGGTGACCTACGTCAACACCTCCGCCGCGGTGAAGGCTGAATCCGACATCTGCTGCACCTCGGGCAATGCGCTCGCGGTGGTGAAATCGCTCGGCGCGCCGCGTGTGATCATGCTGCCCGATGAATATCTGGCGAAGAACATCGCGGCGCAGACCAAGGTCGAGATCATTGCCTGGAAGGGGCGCTGCGAGGTGCACGAACGCTTCACCGCGGCCGACATCCGCGAGCTGCGTGAGGCCCATCCCGGCATCAGTGTACTTGCCCATCCCGAATGTCCGCCTGAAGTGGTCGCGGAAGCCGACTTCGCCGGCTCGACGGCGGCGATGTCCGACTATGTCGCGCGGCATAGGCCGGCGCGTGTGGTGCTGATGACGGAATGTTCCATGAGCGACAACGTCGCGGTCGAGCATCCGGAAGTAGATTTCGTGCGCCCATGCAATCTGTGCCCGCATATGAAGCGCATCACACTTCGTAACATCCGGACCGCGCTCGAGGAGAACCGCCACGTCGTCACGATCGATCCTCATGTCGCTGAACGGGCCCGCTGGGCTGTGGAACGCATGCTCTTTGTATGACGGCGGACATCCATCACATTGGCGGAGCGCCGGTCATCATCGGCGCTGGTATCGCCGGGCTCATGACGGCGCTACACTTGGCGCCGCAACCAGTCGTCCTTCTGTCAAGGACCTCGCTCGGAACCGAAGCCTCGAGCATTCTAGCCCAGGGCGGGCTCGCAGCGAGTCTGGGGGAGGACGACAGCCCCGACCTGCACCTCGCCGATACGCTTGCTGCCGGCGATGGGCTTTGCGACGAACAAATGGCCAGGCGGGTGGTAGAGGCCGCACCTCAAGCCGTCGAGAATCTCATTCGTCTTGGTACTCCTTTCGACCGCTCGCTAGACGGGAGGCTGCAGCTGGGCCTGGAAGCGGCGCATTCGCGTCGCCGCATCGTGCACGCCGCCGGCGACGCAACCGGCCGCGAGTTGTTTCGGGCGCTACTCGGCGTGGCGCGGCGAACCCGTTCGATCACGATCATGGAAGGCATGACAGCGCTTCGCTTGGTTGTCGCAGAGGGCAGCATTGTTGGCTTGCTGACTGTCCTGCATGGCGCCGTGTTCGCATTGCCCACACGCCGCGTGGTGCTGGCGACCGGTGGTATAGGCGGCCTGTTTTGCGATACAACCAATCCGCTCTCCTCATTCGGGCACGGCCTGGCGCTTGCAGCCTGTGCTGGAGCGGAACTAGCCGATCTCGAATTCGTGCAATTCCACCCGACGGCCCTCGACATTGCGCGCCGGCCAATGCCGCTTGTCAGCGAAGCAGTGCGTGGCGAAGGCGCGGTGCTGATCGATGAGCACGGCCATCGCTTCCTGGCAGACACGCCCGGGGCAGAACTCGCATCGCGCGATGTGGTCGCGCGGGCGATCTCCGATCAGCTCGCAGCCGGGCATGGCGTCTATCTCGATGCCCGACATTGTCTCGGGCAGAAATTCGCAAGACGCTTTCCGGCAATCGACGCTATTTGCAAGCATGCCGGCATCGATCCGGCGGTGGAACCCATTCCCGTACGGCCCGCTGCTCACTATCACATGGGCGGCGTGGCCGTTGACGCCGAGGGGCGAACTTCCGTTAGCGGCCTGTGGGCCTGTGGCGAAGTCGCATGCACAGGACTGCATGGCGCCAACCGGCTTGCCAGCAACTCGCTGACCGAAGCGGTTGCAACCGCCGCCTGGGTGGCTGAAAGCGTCGCGGGTACCTCTGCGGGTTGGCAGTGGCCTAGGCTTCCGGCAACTGTTCCCATCCGGCCCGACCCTTCACCTATTCGCACGATTGTGTCCAATGCGCTTGGCATTGTTCGGAATGGGAAATCATTGTGCGACACGGTCGCGACACTGCTGCCGATCTCTGTTTGCGAGACGGCCGCGGCCGATCCGGCCCTGGTGGCATTGTTGATGGCGATCGCCGCCCTTCGGCGCGAGGAGAGCCGCGGCTCCCACTTTCGATCCGATTTCCCCGGGCGCGATGCCGCCGCCCTCCCCTCACGATTGACGCTCTGCACAGCTTTTGAGAATGCCGTCACGCTCAGATGGCAAGCATCCGAACGGAGCCGTTGACATGACTTCACTTGCACCACTTCCCCAGATCATCATGGAGCCCATCGTGCGTTCTGCCCTGCTTGAAGACCTGGGCAGAGCCGGCGACATCACGAGCGATGCGATCATCCCCGCCGATTGCAAAGCGACGCTGGCGTTGAATGCCCGGCAGGCAGGCGTTGTTGCCGGGCTCGACTTGGTCATGTTTGCCTTCCTGCTGGTCGATCCCGGGATCAGCATCCAGCTGCGGTGTCCTGAGGGCGGCAAGGTTTCGGCCGGCCAGACCATCGCGATCGTAAACGGGCCGGCGCGCAGCCTGCTGACGGCGGAGCGGACGGCGCTCAATTTCTTATGCAAACTCAGCGGCATCGCGACGGCAACGGCTACGCTCGTAAACGCGGTGAGGGGCCATAACGCAAAAATCGTGTGCACACGCAAAACGACGCCCGGCCTGCGTGTCCTGGAAAAGTATGCGGTACGAGCGGGCGGCGGTGCCAATCACCGCTTCGCGCTCGACGACGCCATGCTGATCAAGGACAACCACATCGCCATTGCCGGCGATATCCGCACCGCAATCGAGCGGGCGCGCAGCGCCATCGGTCACATGGTTAAGATCGAGGTCGAGGTCGACAGGCTGGACCAGTTGGAGATCGCGCTTACAGCGGGCGTCGACGCCGTGCTCCTCGACAACATGTCGGTCGAGGACCTTGCGCAGGCTGTGGCTATGGTCGGGGGCCGCGCGATCACCGAGGCTTCGGGCCGGGTAACGCGGGCGAGCGCCCCGGCAATTGCGGCGACCGGCGTCGACCTCATATCGGTCGGCTGGCTTACCCACAGCGCGCCCATTCTCGACATTGGTCTCGACATGCCGGCCGACCGAAATTGCAACAGGCATCTGAACTGATGGAGAGGACATGAACCGGGATCGCAGGAACTCCTTTGGTCGCAGGCTAACCTGCGTCAGCACGTCCCCGGTTCCACCAATAGCCGACGCAAGCCTTCTCGGCGCCAGGCGACACGCTTCAACAACGGAGGCGGGAGGGACGGACCAGCAAGGCACAGAAAGCCGCGTCGCAGTCCTTGGCGTCATCATCTGCCGACTCGACGAGATGCGCCAGTTGGCGGCCTCTCACGGGCTGGAACTTCTGAGTTATCTGCTGGACGTCGCCTTCACCGAATCCTGCGACGCGATCAGAAAGGAGCATTCCTGTGCTCACAGTAAAATAACGGAAACCGTAATCCCCACGGATGACGTGAGTTGAGCCTGTGGGCAGCAGTTGGAGAGTCCGCTCAAGAGCGCCACCAGTCGCGTTTCGATAGAAGACTTCCCGCTGGCATGCGCCTTGTCTTCAGCATCCACTGCAACGCTCCAGGTCAAGGACGGAAGATTATGGAGAACAAGACCTTATGAACGAACTCAGCCCAGACCTGACCTCGGATCCAATCGGTTGGGCGCTTCCCCCTTGGACGCGAGCGGAAGCCCAAGCGCTCCACGACGCGCCATTCAACGACCTTTTGTTTCAGGCGCAGACCGTTCACCGGCAGAACTTCGATCCCAACAAGGTCCAGCTGAGCCGGCTTCTCAGCATCAAGACCGGCGGATGCCCGGAGGATTGCGGCTATTGCAGCCAATCGGCACATCACGAAAGCGGGTTGAAGGCGTCAAAGCTGATGGAGGTCCGGCGCGTCATCGCCGAGGCGACCAAGGCACGCGATGCCGGCGCCACCCGCTATTGCATGGGCGCGGCCTGGCGAAACCCGAAGGCGCGCGACATGGACGCGGTGGTGGCGATGGTCGAGGGTGTCAAGGCACTCGGCATGGAGACCTGCATGACGCTCGGCATGCTCGATCTTGAGCAGGCCGCTCGTCTGAAACAGGCCGGTCTCGACTACTACAACCACAACATCGACACCTCCGAGCGCTATTACTCAGAGATCATCTCGACCCGCACGTTTGCCGACCGGCTGGATACGCTGGCCAATGTCCGCGACAGCGGCATTAAGGTCTGCTGCGGTGGTATTGTCGGCATGGGCGAAGAGCCGGTGGACCGGATCGACATGCTGGTGACGCTGGCCAATCTGCCGGAACATCCCGAAAGCGTTCCGATCAACATGCTGATCCCGATCGAAGGCACCCCGCTTGGCGACGCCAGGCCGATCGAGCCGATCGAATTCGTGCGCGTGATTGCGCTGGCGCGCATTATGATGCCGAAATCGCATGTCCGTCTCTCCGCCGGCCGCACCGCCATGACCGACGAGATGCAGGCGCTGTGCTTCTTTGCCGGCGCCAACTCGATCTTCGTCGGCGACACGCTGCTGACCGCGGACAATCCCGGCGAAAACAAGGATATTCTGCTGTTCCGGCGCCTCGGCATCGAGCCGATGGAACTCGAGGCGCAATGAGTGGGGCACCGCTTGCCCGCTATGACGCGACCTTGCAGGGGCTGGCGCGCAGGGACCGGCTACGGACGCTGTCACCGCGCGCCGGGCTCGACTTCTCGTCGAACGACTATCTCGGGCTTGCCGCCTCCAAGAGACTTGGCGACGCAGTTGCGGCGGCGATCGCGCTGGGCACACCGGTCGGCGCCACCGGATCGCGGCTGTTGCGCGGCAACGCGCCGGAACACGAGCAACTGGAGGCGGACGCAGCCGCGTTCTTCGGGGCCGACCGCGCGCTGTTCTTCGGCAGCGGCTATATCGCCAACTTCGCTCTGCTGACCGCGCTGCCGCAGAAGGGCGACCTATTGATCCTCGACGAACTCGCCCATGCCAGCATGCACGAGGGGGCGCGGGCAGGACGAGCCGAGTTCAAGCTGGTAGCGCACAACGACGCCGATGCTTTCGAGGATGCGATCACGCGCTGGCGCGCCGAAGGCGGCACCGGGCGCGTCTGGATCGCGGTCGAAAGCCTCTACAGCATGGATGGCGACCGCGCCCCGATGGCGCGCCTTATCGCGCTTGCCGATCGGCACGAGGCATTCCTCGTCGTCGACGAGGCGCATGCCACCGGCATCTGGGGACCGGACGGCCGCGGGCTGGCCGCCGCTTTCGAGGGCCGCGACAACATTGTCGCACTTCACACATGCGGCAAGGCGCTCGGCGCGTCCGGCGCACTCGTCACCGGGCCGGGAACGCTATGCGACTATCTCGTCAACCGCTGCCGGCCATTCATCTACGCCACCGCGCCGTCGCCTCTGATGGCGGTGGCAGTGCGCGAAGCGCTGGCCATGCTGTCCGACGAGCCCCAACGCCGTGTCCAGCTGCAGGAGCGCGTAGCCTTCGCGGGCCGCCAATTGGCCGAGCGCTGCGGCGTGAAGCCCAGCGGCTCGCAGATCCAGTCCTTTGTCATCGGCGACAACAGGCGCACCATGGCGGTGGCGGCGGCGCTGCAGGCGCGCGGCTTCGACATACGCGGCATTCGTCCGCCGACCGTACCCGAGGGCACATCGCGACTGCGCATTTCGCTGACGCTCAACGTCGACGAAGCCGACATTTCGGCCATGCTCGAGGCGCTCGTCGAGGTGCTGGCCTCGACATGACCAAGCGCATCGTCATCACCGGAACAGATACCGGAATCGGCAAGACGGTGTTTTCGGCGGGATTGGCCGGCTTCCTCAACGGCTTCTACTGGAAGCCGGTGCAGTCGGGCCTCGACGGCGAGACCGACAGCGAGGTTGTTGCGCGGCTTGCCGGCCTTCCGCCGGGGCGCGTGCTGCCGGAAGTGTATCGCCTGAAGGAGCCGCTGTCGCCGCATCGTTCGGCCGAACTCGATGGCGTCGCGATAGACGTGGCAAGGCTCTCGCTTCCGGACTTGCCGGGTCCGATCGTCATCGAAGGTGCCGGGGGACTGATGGTGCCGCTCAACCGGCGGACCAAGTTCATCGACATATTTGCTCAGTGGCGGGTGCCGGTCATCCTGTGCGCCCGTACCAAGCTCGGCACCATCAATCACACCTTGTTGTCGATCGAGGCCCTGCGGGCTCGCTCGATCCCGCTCGTCGGCATCGCCTTCATCGGCGATGAAGTGGCAGATACGCAAAGGACAATCGTGGAATTCAGCGGCATACGCCAGCTTGGCAGGCTGCCGCTGCTCGATCCGCTGACGAGTGAGACGCTGAGGGAAGCGATGGTTGCCGGCTTCGACCTCGCAGCGATCGCAGGAGGCGAGTGATGTCGCAGTCTCAAGTCTGGCATCCGTTCACCCAGCACGCGCTCGAGCCGGCTATCCCTGAAATCGTCAGGACGGAAGGCGCCTACCTCTACAAGGCTGACGGCACACGTATCCTGGACGCCATTTCGTCCTGGTGGGTCGTCACGCATGGCCACCGCCATCCCCGCATCATCAGGGCCATCGAGAAGACCGCGTCGAGCCTCGACCAGATCATCTTCGCGGGCTTCACCCACGAGCCAGCCGAACGCTTGGCCAGGGCGCTTGTCGGGCTCGCTCCCACCGGTCTCGACTGGGTGTTTTATTCCGACAGCGGCTCGACCTCAGTCGAAGTCGCGCTGAAGATGGCGCTCGGCTATTTCCGCAACATCGGCGCGCCGCGCTCGCGCATCGTCGTCATGGAGCACAGCTATCATGGCGACACCATCGGCACGATGAGCGTCGGCGCCCGAGGCGTGTTCAACGCCGCCTACGAGCCCTTGCTGTTCGAGGTCGACACAATCCCCTTCCCGGCCGCCGGGCGCGAGCAGGAAACGCTGGATCGTTTCGAGGTCGTCAGCCGTGACCGGCGCGCGGCCGCGCTGATCGTCGAGCCGCTCGTGCTTGGCGCCGGCGGCATGCTGATGTATCCGGCCTCGGTTCTCACCGAATTGAAGAAGATCGCAGAAACCTCCGGCACTCTGCTGATCGCCGACGAAGTGATGACCGGCTGGGGGCGCACCGGGACCATGTTCGCCTGCGAGCAGGCGTCCATATCTCCTGATATCCTGTGCACCTCGAAGGGCTTGACCGGCGGTGCCATCCCGCTGGCCGCCACACTTGCCACCGATGCCATCTTCCAGGCCCATTATTCCGAGGACCGCACGAAGACGTTCTTCCACTCGAGTTCCTACACCGCCAATCCGATTGCCTGCGCGGCAGCACTTGCCAATGTCGAGATCTGGCGCGACGAGCCGGTGACTGAGCGGATCGCGGCCCTAAGCGCAAAGCAGGCCGCCGGGCTTCAACGCTTCCGGGACAATCCATATTTCTCCGACAGCCGGGCGACCGGCACGATCGCGGCACTCGATCTGCGCACCGGCTCAGCCGGCTATCTGGCCGAGATCGGGCCGAAGCTCCGCGCCTTCTTCCTCGAGCGCGGCCTGCTAGTGCGCCCGCTCGGCAATGTCCTCTATCTTCTGCCGCCCTATTGCATCACCGGCGAGGAATTGGACGGGCTCCATGACGCCATCGAGGAGGCCGGCGAACGCTTCGGCACAAAGCCATGAGCCGATCGTCGCGCGTCCTCGGGTTTGGTCATCATGCGCCGTCGCGCAAGGTCGAGAACCCGGAAATCGAAAACCGTCTCGGGCTAGAACCCGGCTGGATCGAGCGGCGCACCGGGATACGCTCGCGCTTCTGGGCAACGGACCAAGACACGCTGTCTGGTCTTGCCACGCAGGCTGGCGACATGGCGCTGGCGAACGCCGGTATTGACCGCAGCGACATAGGGCTGCTGTTGCTTGCCACCTCGACGCCCGACCACCTTCTGCCGCCCAGTGCACCCTTGGTCGCGCACAAGCTCGGCCTTGGCCGCCCAGGCGCGGTCGATCTAACCGGCGCCTGCGCCGGCTTTATCTATGCGCTGATGTTCGCGGACGGGTTCACCCGCCTGCACGGCAAACCAGCGCTGGTCATCGCCGCCAACATCCTCAGCCGCCGCATCAATCCAGCCGAGCGCGCGAGCTCAGTCCTTTTCGCCGATGCCGCCGGCGCCCTGGTGATTGGTGCGTGCGAGGACCCTGATCTAGGTATTCTCGGCGCTTCGGTGGATTCGGACGGCTCGCGCTACGGGCTGATCCAGATCCCGGCCGGCGGAAGCAGCATCCCATTCCATGACGATCTGGATCTCGGGCAAACTCGGATGACGATGACCGACGGACGCGAAGTGTTCGCCAAAGCTGTTGAGATGATGACCGATTGCTCTACAAGCGCGCTTGCCGTTGCCGGAGTGCGACCACAGGACATCGATCGGTTTGTGCCGCACCAGGCCAATGCCCGCATTTTCGATGCGGTCGGGCGAAACCTCGGCATCGCCGATGAAGCGATCGTCAAGACGATCGCCGAGTATGGCAACTCTTCCGCCGCGACGATCCCGCTCTCGCTGTCGCTCGCCCATCGGGCGGCGCCGTTCCGGCCGGGGGAGAAGGTTCTTCTGGCGGCCGCGGGTGCGGGTCTTAGCGGCGGTGCGATCGTCGTTGGAATTTAGCCGCGCGAACCGAACTGCCAAGACTGACCTTGAACGATGAATACAGGGACAACGACCAATGCGAAAACTAGTCGCCGGCAAGCTGCACGGCATCCACGTCACCGAAGCGAACCTCAACTACCATGGTTCGATAACGCTCGACCCCGACCACTGCGAGGCAGCCGGGATCCTGCCGATGGAATTCGTGGAGATATGGAACAAGAATTCCGGTGCGCGGATTTCGACCTATGTCATCCTCGGCGAGCGCGGTTCACGGTGCTGCATCCTCAACGGAGCGGCGGCTCGCACCTGTCAGCCCGACGACCCAATTATCGTCTGCAACTCCATCTACCTGGACGAAGCGCATATCACCTCGCTGAAGCCGCGCATCGTCACGTTCGACCAGGATAACTGCATACTCGACCGCCTGAGCTACTCCGTCGATCTTGACACAGACGGCCGTTACAGTTTCTCGATCCTTGATGAGGCGAATGAAGCTTTGGCAATTCCAGCCTTGGTTTCCGGGGCGTGAGCCGCGCTCCGCAGATGTGCGAGCCTCGGCACTGAAGAGCGTCTGGTCTAAGACTCGACGAAGTTGCTGAAAAAGGGCCGATGCCCACTGCGCCTTGGGCACCGTGGGCCTTCGTGGGATGGCGCAATGTCTCGCAGCTGCTGATCCGCGAACAGCGGTTTGCATGTCTGACCCTTGTCTCAGGTTACTTGCGGTGGCGGCTTGCAAATTCTTTCTGCTTTCTCAAGCGCCGCGGCTGGGTCCTTGACGACCTGGCTTTTCATGATCTTTGCCGCCGTGTCGATCAAGCAGGCCACCGTCCTCCGCATCGGCAGCGGTGCCAACCATCATCGCGAATATGGCTAGCCGAACGGCCGCAAGCAGCATTGAGGTGGGCCTTCGGCAAAGTGTTTCCCGCCGGCGCCAAGGCTCGCCAGCCATCCGACGCCTGATCGCGTTACATATCAGGTTCGTCGATCGGTGGCTTGGCAGCAAGACCGAGCCTGGCTCGTTGGCCATCGGCGTAATTTTCGGCGGGAAACTGTGTCTTGAACCGAAGAACTGTCAGTTTGCCGTCCTCGACAATATGAACAACCCATCCCCCACTACAACGCTTGACCCGCACGTCATTAGGTTCGCCAGCCACCATTGCTGCCCCTCATTTTCGTTGCCTTGGGCTGAGACTGGAAGTCGTTCCCGCACATCGGAAAACATAGGACCTTACGTAACGTCAAGCCCCGATTTTGGGATAGCCGATGCCTTGTCGATTTCAGGGTGACGGCGATTCTGGTCCGCAACGTCCGTGATTGCTCAAATCGATTTAGATGCGCAGATTTTGCATGTTAATTCAGCCTTGTTATCCACAACTAACGTGAATGGGAACGCGTATTCAGTCCGAGTACCTCTGCAAAAAATCTGCCGCTCTGGTGAGGGGAGCGGGCGATCAGGGCGTGTGAGGTGCTGACGTCAAACGCGAGATTCCGGAAGATTGATAAAATCGTTTGTTTCGATGAGATGCATCCACCCTGTGGATAGAAATACAGTCCCATGAACGGGCAAGCCTCTGGTGCGGGAGATGATGCTAAAGGAGACATCCGGCATGGCCACTCCACGCAAAAGCTCGGCACGTCTCGGCGCTACCAAATGCTCAGCCCCTCACCTCGCTCTCTACGGTGCGACGAAGCGCGCTGGCAGATCGCGGAAGGCACAATGGTTACCGATCCGCAGGGTGGATTCATCCTGTGGGTCGAGCCTCCGAACACCATCGATTGGCTCGACTCTTTCAGGGCTGCATCGTCCGGAAAATCGTGATCGCCCACCCTCTTGTCTTGACTAGCCCCAGCCTAGGGCTTATCTCGTCGCATTGTTAGCGCTCGCCCTTGGTGAGTGCTAACCGCAGGCCGGCATAGCCGAGCTTTGTAAGTTATCCGGCGTCGCCGGACGCTTTTCTCACCGTTCTCATCGAGGAAGAAAAAATGGCAAAGTCGAAGTTCCGCCCGCTTCATGACCGCGTGGTCGTTCGCCGGGTCGAATCCGAATCCAAGACCGCCGGCGGGATCATCATCCCGGATACGGCAAAGGAAAAGCCGCAGGAAGGCGAGATCATTGCTGTCGGCTCCGGCGCTCGTGACGAAGCCGGCAAGCTGGTCCCGCTGGACGTCAAGGCTGGCGACCGTATCCTGTTCGGCAAGTGGTCGGGCACCGAAGTCAAGCTCAATGGCGAAGACCTTCTGATCATGAAGGAAGCCGACATCATGGGCATCATCGGCTAACACGCCGCTGCCTTTCATCCGTACCATCCAATCTGAATTTCGGGCGAAATGCCCAGGAGTACAAAATGGCTGCCAAAGACGTAAAATTCTCCCGTGACGCCCGCGAGCGCATGCTGCGCGGTGTCAACATCCTTGCCGACGCGGTGAAGGTCACGCTCGGCCCCAAGGGCCGCAACGTCGTTATCGACAAGTCGTTCGGCGCCCCGCGCATCACCAAGGACGGCGTCACCGTCGCCAAGGAAATCGAGCTTGAAGACAAGTTCGAAAACATGGGCGCACAGATGGTCCGCGAAGTTGCTTCGAAGACCAACGACATCGCCGGCGACGGCACCACGACCGCGACCGTTCTGGCGCAGTCGATCGTCCAGGAAGGCCACAAGGCGGTTGCCGCCGGCATGAACCCGATGGACCTGAAGCGCGGCATCGATCTTGCCGTGACCGACGTCGTCGCGACGCTGATCAAGAACGCCAAGAAGATCAAGACCTCGGAAGAGGTTGCCCAGGTCGGCACGATCGCCGGCAATGGCGACGAGTCGGTCGGCAAGATGATCGCGGAAGCGATGCAGAAGGTCGGCAATGAAGGCGTCATCACGGTCGAGGAAGCCAAGACTGCCGAGACGGAACTCGAAGTCGTCGAAGGCATGCAGTTCGACCGCGGCTATCTCTCGCCCTACTTCGTCACCAACGCCGACAAGATGGTTGCCGATCTCGAGGACGTCTACATCCTGCTGCACGAGAAGAAGCTCTCCAACCTGCAGGCCATGCTGCCGGTTCTCGAAGCCGTCGTGCAGACCTCGAAGCCGCTGCTCATCATCTCGGAAGACGTCGAAGGCGAGGCTCTGGCCACGCTGGTCGTCAACAAGCTGCGTGGCGGCCTGAAGATCGCCGCCGTCAAGGCGCCGGGCTTCGGTGATCGCCGCAAGGCCATGCTGGAAGACATCGCCATCCTCACCGGTGGCCAGGTCATCTCCGAAGACCTCGGCATCAAGCTCGAGAACGTCGGCCTCAACATGCTCGGCCGCGCCAAGAAGGTGTCGATCTCCAAGGAGAACACCACCATCGTCGACGGCGCCGGCAAGAAGGAAGGGATCCAGGGCCGCGTTGCCCAGATCAAGCAGCAGATCGAAGAGACCACGTCGGACTACGACAAGGAGAAGCTGCAGGAACGTCTCGCGAAGCTCGCGGGCGGCGTTGCGGTGATCCGCGTCGGCGGTGCGACGGAAGTCGAAGTCAAGGAAAAGAAGGACCGCGTTGACGATGCGCTGAACGCGACACGCGCGGCCGTGGAAGAAGGCATCGTTCCCGGCGGCGGCGTTGCCCTGCTGCGCGCTTCGCTGAGCATCAACGCTGTCGGCGCAAACTCCGACCAGACCGCTGGCATCAGCATCGTGCGTCGTGCGCTGCAGGCTCCGGCCCGCCAGATCGCGGCCAACGCCGGTGCGGAAGCTTCGATCGTTGCCGGCAAGATCCTTGAGAACAAGGGCGCGACCTTCGGTTTCAACGCCCAGACCGGCGAATATGGCGACATGATCGCCATGGGTATCGTCGATCCGGTCAAGGTCGTGCGCACGGCTCTCCAGGACGCGGCCTCGGTCGCCGGCCTGCTGGTCACCACCGAAGCCATGATCGCGGAGGCTCCGAAGAAGGAGTCGGCTGGCGGCGGCGGCATGCCTGGCGGCATGGGCGGCGGCGGCATGGGCGGCATGGGCGGCATGGATTTCTAATCTAGCCTCTATCAGCTTTCGGATACCGAGAGGGCGGCAGCGATGCCGCCCCCTTTTTTTGGGACGGAGCCGGTCGGAAAAGGTTTGGGCTCGCGTGATATTGTAGTGCGCGCGCCTACACGGCCACACTACATCGTCGCAGTGGAGCTTTCGGGTGGCGAACTGAACAAACATGGCTTTGTGCGCGACTATCAAGACTTAGCAGCGCTCAAGCCACTACATCGATGGCACGTTCGACCATGGCGGTCGGTTTTCGATATGCCTGATATGAGCGGCCGTGGAAGCCGCTCAAAGAATGATACCGCAGTGCTGTTGCCAACGTCGGCGATTTCGATGATCGACTCCGCCTATGCCAGCTCTTCACGAGCTCTATCCGCGCTTCCTGTCATGGAGCGAAAGCCTTAGCGCGACTCGTGATTGAGGCTGTCATTGCTATGGGCTAATCAGTCGGGAAGCTGCGCTTGCAATGACGGAGGGCCGGAACGATCTCGTCCGATCATCTGGCACAAGGTGTGCTTATTAGTACGTTGCGAAGCTAGTAACTTAACCATGAAGGGGGACGACGGTTTGACCGTGACACAGTCGCTGACGAGACGTCTCAAAAATCCCGAGCTATTTGACGATCTGGCCGGTGTGCCTGGTCGGAAGGCGGAGCAATCCACGAGGCGTTTTTCGGTGTTCAATCCCTCAACAGGCGAGCTGTTGGCTGAGCTTCCAGATATGGATTTCCGGGACGTTTCCAAGGCAATCGATAAGGCTGAAGCTGCGCAGGAACATTGGGCGGCGCTCACCGCGCGCGAGCGCTCCGACATCTTATGGGAATGGCACCAACTGATCCTCGACCACAGCGAGGATCTTGCAGCCATTTTGACGGCTGAAATGGGTAAGCCGCTTGCAGAGGCGAAGTCTGAAATCGCCCATGCCGCAGCCTACCTCCAATGGTATGCCGAGGAGGCCAATCGCATCTATGGCGAGACGATTTCGCCGCCTTCTAACGACAGGCGTATGCTGGTAATCAAACAGCCGATCGGTGTTGTCGGCGCCATTACTCCTTGGAATTTTCCCGCCTCGATGGTGGCTCGCAAGATTTCGCCTGCGCTTGCCGCCGGCTGCGCGATTGTTCTGAAACCCGCGGAGCAAACACCGCTTGTCGCGGGTGCTATGTTCACGCTTGCCCGGATGGCAGGTTTTCCCGATGGCGTTCTAAACTTGATCTACGCATCGGAAGGCGATGCGGTTGGGCGTGAACTTTGCTCGAACCCGAAGGTCCGCAAGATCAGCTTCACTGGGTCGACCGAGGTCGGGCGGCTGCTCATGAGGGAGTGTTCGGATCAGATCAAAAGAACCAGCTTCGAACTTGGTGGTAACGCTCCTTTCATTGTTTTTGATGATGCAGACGTCGACGCTGCCGTCGATGGTGCGCTACAGGCAAAGTTTCGGAATGCAGGCCAGACCTGCGTTTCAGCCAATCGGCTTTACGTACAGTCCAGCGTGTATAATGAATTCTGCGACAAATTCACCAACCGCGTCAGTGCATTGCGCGTCGGTGACGGTTTCGAGCCAGAAGTTGCGATCGGTCCCCTGATCGATAAGTGCGCGCTTGCAAAGATTGAAGATCATATTCGCGATGCTGTGCGGCAGGGTGGGAAGATCCGTTGCGGTGGCAACCGTATCGGCGAATCGGGAACCTTCTTCGAGCCCACGGTGATCACCGACGTCGAAAGGACAATGCGGGTCGCTCAGGAAGAAACCTTCGGACCGCTGGCTCCCATAATCCGCTTCAACGATCCCGACCAGGTGGTGCGCGAGGCGAATGACACGATTTACGGTCTTGCAGCCTACTTCTACGCTTCCAATCTAAAGCGCGTGTGGCGCGTGGCTGAAGCCCTCGAATACGGAATGGTCGGCATCAATACGGGACGCATGTCATCCGAGGCCGCACCCTTTGGCGGAATGAAGCAATCAGGGATCGGTCGTGAGGGGTCGCGCCACGGCCTCGAGGATTATCTCGAAATGAAGTACCTGTGCATGGGTGGGCTATAATCCCACAGCATCCATCCCATTGACTTCGCCCTGACAATCCACCGCGGCCATCGATGGAATGGTGGCCTTCGATCAAGGCCCAGCGTAAAACCTTGATGCTGTCATCCTTGCCTTCGGCCGCATTCACCCATCCCTGATTGACACGTGCTTGCCATGTACCGCTTCAATCCGCCGGGAGTGGTTTTTCCTGTCTCGGCCGCGACAGATCAGGGTGCTGGTGCGCAAAATCTCCGTCCATCCGACAGCCGGCGAGCCTTCGATCACAGTTCTTCCGTCTGGTCGAATGGCGGCATCTTCTGAAGCCTTATTGCAGCCCTAGCTTCCTCTTCAGTTCCGCGTTCTCTGTGCGCAGGCGTTCCGCGAGCAGGCTCTTCAATCGCTTGTTTTCTCTCTCGAGGGCGACCAGGTCCTTCAGATCGTCGCCATCGGATCTAGGCGCCGCGGCCTTCTTCCAGTGATAATAGGTCTGTTCCGATATACCCGCCTGCTTTACGGCGCTCTTGAGAGTGGTGCCGCCGCTGATCGACGTCTCGACCTGAGCGAGCATTTGGGCGCGCTCTTTTCCGGAGTAGACCTTCCGGGCGCTCCGCACGGCCGCTGCTGTTGCTGTTGCTTCCGCCGGGGACGCCGTATTGGCGCCATTCTTGCGACCAGGCTCAGTCTTGGCCTTCCGCGAAGGTTGGGTTTTCTTCTTCGTTTCAGGCGTCCTTCCTTTGGGAGCGTGTTCGGTTGCAGCTTCTACTGATTCAGCGTCTAGGGGATTTGCCATGAGATACTCCGCTTGCGGTTTGTGCGCGTGTTCAGCATCAAGGGCTATGACATTAGAGTCAATCAGCCGACGATTTGGCAGATCCATATCTTTGAGCTCCCTTGTTGTGTCGGCTATAGCCGCGGAGAGATCGACATCGCTCCAGATGGAATGGCCCCGTTTTTGATAATTGCGCTTTTGTTTGACCTCCACAGTGAACGGTCGGGTCTGCCGCCTCATAGTTTCTTCCTTGTTAGAACGAATTGCACAGGAGGTCGCGGCTGACGATGACTGAACAACTGGCGCTTCCTCTGTTGCGCCGAGCTATATGGATGAGATAGTCCGAGAGCAAGCGGCACTTGCGGTGTGCATTGACAAATGCTCGGGCCACGTCGCTGGCTGACCGCAGCTTTGTTTTCATATCGATGCGTTTGCAGAGCTGGAACAGCGGCTCGCGCGTCGCAACGCCATCGAGCACGTTTTGAAGGGGTGGATCTGAAGGCATCCGGTTTCTGCTGGGCGCACGCCAGCGGCTCGCGGAATATTATCCGCGATGGCTCGATCAGGTGGTTGCGAGCTTGTCAGCGAATCTAAAGCGGGGGTAGGGGGTACATGGAACGACACATCACGACACAGTCGGCTAGTCGGTGCGTCTGATCGACGTGGCCGGCAAGGCGGGTCATGCTGTCGTGACGCAAGTGGGCGTCGACGGGTCAGGTTTTCATTTAGCGTTTCAATTGAATTCGGAAATGAAAGTCCCCCTAGCTTTCCAGTTGGATAGGCCTCGCCGGAAGTCATGATCGTCTCGTCCCAGTGAAGGTCGCAATCATTCGTGATTGCGACCTTCACTAGCCAGCTCCGGCCAATCATTGCGGGAGGATATGCAATACAGGTCGAGGCGTTGTCGGCGTTTCGGCGGGTAAGACGGGATAGGCGACCTCCGGTACTTTTCCGGTCAGCGAATTAAGGAAGGCAACGAGCAGGTCGACTTCTTTTTCCGTCAATTCTTGGCCGAGCTGGGTGGTCCCCATAATGGCGACGGCCTGTTTCAGATCCCAAACCTTGCCCGAATGAAAGTATGGCGCGGTGAGTGCTACGTTGCGCAACGGCGCCACGCGGAAAACATAGGAATCGTCGGCTTCATGGGTCACGGCAAATCGGCCTTTGTCGTTTTCCGGCAGGACATCGGTGTTGGGCTTTTCAACGAGGCCGAATGGGGAATAGCCCTCCCCACCCACGTTGATACCGCCGTGGCAGGACGAGCAGCCTTTGTCCATGAAAAGCGTCAGGCCCTGTTTCTGTTCGGAAGTCATAGCGGCGTCATCGCCGTTGAGGAAGGCATCGAAGGGCGCCGGTGTGACCAGTGTCGCCTCAAAGGCTTCGATTGCCTTGGCGACGTTTTCGAAGGTGACGCGATCGGCTTCGCCCGGGAAAGCTGAATTGAACCAGTCGACATATTGCGGCATCGACTTGAGCGTGGCGATGAGTTGACCTGGTGTGTTGGCCATTTCGACAGCGGCTTGGATCGGTGCCTTGGCCTGAACCTTCAGGTCTTCAGCACGACCATCCCAGAACTGCGCTATGTTGAAGACAGCGTTCAGTACCGTCGGCGCGTTACGCGGTCCCTTCTGCCAACCATGGCCGATCGAGCTTTCTTGATTGTCGTCGCCCCCGGTGGCCAAGTTGTGGCACGAATTGCACGACAAGACGCCTGACGCCGAGACGCGTGGATCGAAGAACATTGCCTTGCCCAGGGCTATCTTCTCCGGTGTGATCGGGTTGTTGGCGACTGTCGGCGTGATGGATGGGAGAGGCTTGAAGGTGGCCCGTGCTGTTTCTCTGAGGTATACGGGGATCGTTTGCGCAGCAAAAGCGATGGCCGGCAACGCGACAGCCACCGCAGTGAATAGGATTTTCACAAGTGATCTCCCTGCGTTTTGCACGGAAGCCATTGTTGATATGCGGTTCGTGAACGCCTTGCGCTAAAGGCGGCAATCCTCTTTGAATAAAATCGATTCTGACGCGGACCTGACATATTGTCTTCCTTCGTTGCATTGCGCGATATCACCCACGATGAACGCCAGTCGGTATCTCCTGTCGCCTCTCGAGAAGCATCAAAAGTCGTGCCAACTGAGCAGAAGGAACCTCCGGGGATTTTCTGGTCATCATTCAATAGGTTGAAGGAATTCGCAGCAAAGCGCAGCCCTACTCCGGTGTCGCAGATCTGACAGCCAACAGTCGGGCTGAAACAGAGAGATGTTGGTCCCTCAGCGTCTTGTCCGATGGGGACCGGCCTCCTGCATGGGCGGGAGGGGACCACACGGTATTAAAGCTCAAGTTGAACGCCGCCGGCAAGCATCGCTAGACAGTCCCCGCAGATACTTTGACGCTGGTCCGCGAGCTGGTGCGCCTAGTGCCCGACCGCCAGATCGCGGCTCCTCAATCGCGCCGCAAGCCGACGGCGCGTTAAAGCGGCCGCGCAATCATCGATGTGAGCGCGATCACGGCGCTGCGCACTTTGTCGTCGAATTGTGGCTACTGGAGCAATCCTCGTAAAGCGAGCCAAGGTTCTTGATCTAAACGGCGGCGGCCGCCATATTAGCGTAGCGCCTCTCACACGTTCGAGAGTGATCGCATTTTTGGATGCCGCCGGCTCGGGCTGTTTCGGCATCCTATTTCAACATCGGCCGCCGCTTGTTTCGAGTTATCGAATGGCCGTTCTCTGCATTTGGAGGCAAAATGACCGCAACGCCTTTCGCGCTGCCCGAGGCAGTGCTTACCGCAATCTCAAACGGAAAACCCGTAATCCAGGCATGTCGGGAACATCTTGGCTATTCGACCGAGGACGTTGCCGTGACCAGCGGTCTGACAGTCGAGGAGGTCGGGCTGATCGAATCTGGCCATTGTTTCGACAAGGGCTATCGCGATCGGATCGCTCGGGCGCTTGGCTTGGCTGAGAGTATCTTCGATGAAATCTGGGGTATCCCGAACGCTGCCTGACGTCGGCCTCTGAAGATTACCCGCCGCCTGCCAGGTCGGATCAAAATCCCAAGGGTATATCAATACCCTTACGGCGGCGCGGCGGCAGAATTCTTATTTCTACGGAGTCGATTCGCTCTGCGGAAGATCGGCCTCATGCTGGGCGACACGGATGTAACCTTGGCCCGCACGAGAGGCCAGATCTGTGGAAAGAGAGAACCGGCTAGCCGGTTGATGGTACGAGGGCATGTGGACAAAATATCCCTACTCCGATGGTGGCGCCGAACTACGGCACAACGATCAGCGCTTGCGAAGTCGAGCGCTTAGACGAAAAGATTTCGGCGAAACCACCCGAGGCCATCAGGAAGGTTCGTCACGATGAAAGCGATCCCTTGCCCGTTCTGCACAAGCTGCGAGGTTAGGCCATATGAGACGGACGAGGCGCGCGTTGTGATGAAATGCGAGGACTGCGGTGCATCGGGGCCGGTCTGCATCGACGAAGTCAACGCCGTCGAAAGCTGGAATTACCGTCCATCTGCCCAGCCCGAATAGGATTGTCCACGTGGCATGGCGATAGCGATGCGCCTACGCCTAATGGCCCCGGTCCGTCACCGGCGCGCAGGAGCGTATTATCTTCGTCAGCCGGTGCCGCGTTTCTCTTCCGAGCCCCCGCCAGTCAGGCCCGGCGCATGCTGGCCTACCCCGTCAGAGTGCCAGGCCGCTCATGTCGCGCCTGCCGTACATGGCAACGAACCTTATCGCGCACCTGATCGACTGATATTGCCGATCACCTTCCGCAACTCGAGCGGCTGTAGCAGCGCATGCCGTTACATCGGATGCGCAAGTGTCGTCTGACAATCTCGCCGGAAAACTGCCGTCTCAACAATTCGGCCAGCCTGTCGTTGCGACATCGCTCACTAGCCATACTCATAAAACCTGTTCTGGTTTGCCTCGCCTTGCCTAGCCGCCGGTCGCCTGACAGCCCACATGCCGACGCAGGTTCGGTCTGCCAGCCACCGCAGGGCATGTGACGTGGGACTGTCAGGTTCGACCGTATACGTCCTCAAGCCGCACGATGTCATCTTCGCCGAGATACTCGCCGCTTTGGACCTCGATCATCACCAGTCCGATATTGCCGGGGTTTTCGAGCCGGTGTTTGTGGCCGCAAGGGATATAGGTGGATTGATTAGTGGTCAGGAGTAGCTCCTGGTCGCCGTTGACTATTTTCGCAGTGCCGCTGACCACGACCCAGTGCTCGGAGCGGTGATGGTGCATCTGCAGGCTCAAGCGTCCGCCCGGCTTCACCTCGATGCGCTTGATCTTGAAGCGCTCGCTTTCCTCCAGAACCGTGTAGGTGCCCCAGGGCCGGTGCACGGTACTGTGAAGCAAGTGCGCTTCATGTCCCGCAGCCTTGAGGCCCTCGAAGAGTTTCTTGACGTCCTGGACGCGATCGCGGGATGCAACAAGCAATGCATCGGGGGAATCCACGATCACCAGGTCGCTGATGCCGACGGTGCCGATGACGCGTTTGTCCGAGCTTATGTAACTGCCCACGGTGTCGACCACATGGACATCGCCGCGAATCCTGTTGCCGCTCCCGTCAGCGGCGACCAGTTCGGCCATTGCGTTCCAAGATCCAATGTCGTTCCACCCCATTTCGCAGGGAACGACAGCGAGATTGTGGGTTTTTTCCATCACCGCATGGTCGAGTGAAATACGCGGCGCCATGGCGAAGTGCTCAGATGAGAGTTCGACGCTGGCAACATGTTCGCCGTGGCTGACGCGAGCGTTATCATAGCTATCGAGAACGGCATCGATCACCTGCGGGCAATGCGCAGCCATTTCGTCGAGCATGACCTGCGCCTTGAAGCAGAAGATGCCGGCGTTCCAGAAGAAACGTTTGGACGCGACATAAGATTTGGCAGTCTCGGCGTTCGGTTTCTCGACGAACCGGACAACTTTCTCACCGTCGGCCTCGATGTAGCCGAATGCGGTGTCTGGCCTATCCGGGGTTATGCCCAAGGTTGCAATACGCCCCTGCTGCGCCTGTTCGATTGCCCGGTTCATGGCGGTTTGAAATGCGGGCAGATCACCAATCATATGGTCGGCGGGAAAAACACACAGAACAGCATCGGGACCCTGTGTTGCCTTGGCATGGACGGTTGCCGCAGCGACGGCGGCGGCGGTATCCCGACCCTCAGGCTCAAGCAGAAAGGTGCGTGGCAAAACAACGGAATCCAGCTCGTCGAAAACGTCTTTCGTAAGGAAGAGGTGCCCCGTGGACGTCACGGTAACAAGCTCCACGACATGCTGCATCGAAGCGGCGCGCAACACGGTGTGCTGGATGAGCGAAAGTCCATCCGCCACCTTGAGGAAAGGTTTGGGGTGCGATTGCCTTGAGGCGGGCCAGAGCCGCGAACCAGCTCCACCGCTAATGATGACCGGAACCACTTTCATCAAAGGTCCTCTATCTCGTCTGTAAGCGCGAACGCATGTGCCCCTTGCAGCGTCGAGGCGACGATCGCCATGGCCCTGCTCTCGGTCGAAGCTTCCGAGTAGCAGCGCAGTTCCGGGGCATTGCCGGAAGGCCGCAGATGTATGATCTCACCTGAAAGCATCCGCGCCCTGAGGCCATCGGTTTCGTCAATTTCGGCGACGGTCCCGAACGAGGCAAGAAAGTGCTGCAGTGCGTTCCGGCTTGCGAGATGATCCATCAATCTGCGCGAACTTTCCGCGGGGAAGTTCTGAAGCCGGTCACTGGCGCACACAGGAAGATTCCAAAGCCCGCGCAGTCGCGACAGCTTCTTTTTTGTCGACGCCATGGTACTGAGGACGGCCAAAATCGGGAGGAATGAGTCCCGCGTCGGCAGTGCAGTCAATGTCTTCCCATTCACCACACAATCCGAGCCCAGCAGAACACCACCATTGGCCTCAAAGCCGACGATGACGCCGCCGGCGCCGTTTAATGCTTCCATTGCTTCAATGACAAATGGGGACCCGACTTTCGTCCTCTGGACCGCGAAACCAAAGGCCTTCGAAATTCCCGAATTGGAGGTCACTGGCGTCACGATCGTGTCTGCCTTCAGGAAAAGAGCCGTTGCAAGCCCAACCAGGTCGCCGCGAAGAAGATCGCCATTTTCATCAGCGATGAGTGGCCGATCAGCGTCCGCATCGGTCGACACGATGGCATCGAGACCGAATTCGCGGACCCACTTCTTCAATTTTGCGATTGTTGCTGCGTCCACGGCTTCGGTATCGACAGGTACGAAGGTCCCGGTTTTCCCGACGGCGACCACGCTGGCACCGAGCGATCGAAGAACCTGTACCAACAGTTCCGCCGCGACCGAACTGTGCTGATAGACACCAAGTCTCATGCCGGAAAGTGAGCCCGGCTCCAGCATGTCATGGGCGCGCTCTCGATAAGAGGCGATCGCTTCTTCACGGTGCATAGGCCACGTCGTTCCCAGACAAGCCGTTGGTAAGCAATACGCAATTGATCTTTCGGCTACAAAGCGCGTAATCGCGGCCTCATCCGCCTTGCTGATTTCACCATTCGGGCCATAGAATTTGATGCCATTGCGATCGGCTGGAATGTGCGACCCGGTGACCATAAGAGCCGCCGCGCCGTGTTTGCATGCATATAGTGCCAGGGCAGGCGTGGGTATGGTGCCGCAATCGATCGGCTGGAAACCATTTGCGGCCAACGCCGCCATGCAATTGTTGGCTATCGCCTGACTGCTGTCACGTAGGTCGCGGCCTATGAAGACCGAACTATTCGGCTGAACCCGGCTGGAAATCAAACGCCAAGCGAAAGCTTCGGTATAAAGTCCGCTGGCCTTGCCGACCAATTCCGAAGCCAAACCTCGAACGCCGCTTGACCCGAATTTCATGATTTCGCTTTGCTAGTGGACAGGCAGGGTGGGGTAATGTTGCAATGGGCTAGTACTTTCTACTGCAAGCGCCATCGTTCTCAGGCACCTGCTGTTCAGGTATGCGGTCTCTACAACACGGTGTGGCGTAAGGACCCCTCAGAGTTCCGCCGAACAGCAGGGCATCCACTGGCACAGGGGCATCCACAGTTCTCCTTCTAATGGTATCTTTTGGCGCGCTCATCTAATGATCAAGGAAGTGGAGTGATCGATCGGTGCCTGCCGGTATTTCGCTATGCAGCATCATGACAGGTCCGTAAACTTGGTTGTTTGGATGGAACGCATCCATGGCATGGATAGGGCTAGAAAGCCGTCTCGATCAGCGCAATGGAACCCTGTGATTCTTGGGTAATGGATTAAGGTCAGCCAGAGCGCTCGCCGACCATGGCGTCGCCTAGGGCGCTGGACCCAAGCAGGAACCGATGCTTGGATCAGTTGGGGCGACGATCAGCGCCGACAATGTCTTGCCTTGCGACGCCTTCAGAAAGTTGTTTCTGGAATTGCGTTCGATCAAGGCCCAGCGCAAAACCTTGATGCAGTCGTCGCCGCCGCAATCTTCGCCTTCGGCTTTGTCTACATCCATCCGTTCGAGGACGGAAACGGCCGCATTCACCGCTACCTGATCCACCACGTCCTTGCCATGCACCGCTTCAATCGCCGGGAGTGGTGTTTCCCGTCTCGGCCGCGATCCTGGACCAGATCGACGAGTACAGGCGCGTGCTGGAGAGCAATTCGAAGCGCCTTCTGCCATTGGTCGAATGGGAACCGACGCCGCAATTCAACGTCCGGGTGCTGAATGACACCGGGGATTTCTACCGATACTTCGATGCAACCCCGCACGCCGAATTTCTTTATGCCTGCGCTCGGCGGACGATCGAACGGTACCTTCCTGGCGAAACAGCTTTTCTGCAGCGCTACGATCAATTCCGGCAATAGGTGAATGCCTTTATCGACATGCCCGAGCGGCTGATCGATCTGCTCTTCCGTTTCCTTAACCAGAATGGTGGCCCCTATCGAGCCGCGCCCTCGGAAAGGAATTCCCAGCTCTGACCAATGACGAGGCGCGGCGGCTCGAGACGATCTATGCGCAGACCAGAAAACGGCAAAGCACGAGGCAGAAGCCTTTCACTGGACTGCCGGTCGACCCTTGCGTTGTCGCCGAAACTCGGGACGTCATGTTCTGGGGCAAACCGGACAAGCCGAAGGTGTGTCGGGAATGCTGCTGGGCCACGGCAGTGATTTCTGCATCGTCTATACGCCTATATACGCAGTGCCGGCGTCAGCACCCCAGCGGTCGAAGATACGCGACAAGTCGCGTGCAAAGTCATCCTGGGGACGCTGACAACAAGGTACGTGGGCTCAATCGCGTGCACCCCATTCACAAAACCGGCTCCGTGGAGTAGTGGGAACGCAGAGAAATCTCCGGTCGCAGCCTTACCCGGTCAAAACAAGGATTCAAACCATGAATGCCCTCGTCATCTGCTCCGGCGGATTGGACTCTGTTTCGCTCGCTCACAAGGTGGCGACCGAGCAGAAACTCATTGGCCTGCTTTCGTTCGATTACGGCCAGAGGCACAAAAAGGAACTCGGCTTTGCCGCTATGTGCGCCAAGCGGCTGGGTGTTCCGCACCAGATCGTCGATATCCGCGATGTCGGCCGGAACCTGAGCGGCTCGGCGCTGACTGATAATGTGGACGTGCCCGACGGGCACTATGCCGAAGATTCCATGAGAATCACGGTGGTGCCGAACAGGAACGCCATCATGCTGGCTATCGCCTTCGGGGTTGCCGCCGCGCAGAAGGCCGATGCGGTGGCCACTGCCGTCCACGGCGGAGATCATTTCATCTATCCCGATTGCCGGCCCGCTTTTATTGACGCCTTTCAGACGATGCAGAACCATGCGCTCGCAGGCTACGCCGATATCCGCCTTTACGCTCCCTATGTGAATATGTCGAAGGCCGACATCGTCAGTGAGGGGGCAAGGTACGCCACACCGTTCGAGGCGACGTGGTCCTGCTACAAGGGCGGTGCACGTCATTGCGGTCGCTGCGGGACATGTGTCGAACGGCGCGAAGCATTCGATCTGGCCGGCATTGCCGACCCGACAGATTATGAGGACGCGGACTTCTGGCTCCACGCTATCCAGACAAGGAGCGCGTGATGTTTCGCATTACCAAAGAGTTCCACTTCTCGGCCTCGCATCAGCTCACCTCCTTGCCACCAGATCATCAGTGCGCGCGTCTACACGGCCACAACTACATCGTCGTAGTGGAGCTGTCAGGTGGCGAACTGGACGAGCATGGCTTTGTGCGCGACTACCAGGACCTGGCTTCGCTCAAGCACTACATCGATGCGACGTTCGACCATCGGCATCTTAACGACGTGCTGGGGCATGACCGTGCCACAGCGGAATGTCTGGCCAGGCACTTCTACGACTGGTGCAAGGTGCGGCTACCACAAACCTCCGCCGTGCGCGTGAGCGAGACGCCGAAAACCTGGGCGGAATACCGGCCATGACGTGCGCGTCGCATCCCGGAATCCGCGTGAGCGAGATTTTTGGGCCGACCATTCAGGGCGAAGGCATGCTGATCGGCTTGCCGACGGTGTTCGTAAGAACGGGCGGGTGCGATTATCGCTGTTCCTGGTGCGACAGCCTGCATGCGGTGGACAGTCGCTTCCGCCATGATTGGGAGATGATGTCAACCGATGCGGTCTGGCAAAAGGTCATTGCGCTTTCCAGTGGTCAGCCCGTGATGGTGTCGCTGTCGGGCGGCAATCCGGCCATCCAACCGCTTGGCGGGCTGATCGACCGCGGGCATAGTGAGGGCTACCGTTTTGCATTGGAAACCCAAGGCTCGGTGCCTAAGGAATGGTTCGCCGATCTCGACGTGCTGGTGCTCAGCCCCAAGCCACCCTCAAGCGAAATGACGACAGATTGGGCCGCGTTCGACACTTGCGTCGAGGCGGCGCAGAATAAGCCGCGGATGGCGCTCAAGCTCGTCGTCTTCGACGATGATGACTATGCCTATGCCAAGGACGCCGCGGCGCGCTACCCGCAATTACCCGTCTATCTGCAGCCCGGCAACCACACGCCGCCGCGTCCCGGTCACGAAGACGATTTCATCGACATGGCCGGTGTGATGAAACGCATGGAATGGCTGGTCGAAAAGGTGACCCGTGACAGGTGGTTCGAGGCGCGTGTACTGCCGCAACTTCATGTTCTGCTTTGGGGAAACAAACGGGGCGTCTAGCCCACGCGGAAGGATTGCCGATGACGAGCAAGACAGACATCTAAAGCAATCTCATCCAATTGGGCGATAGCAACGTCGGTCCAAGAAAGCCCGAAAATGCCGTGCTGGAAAATGTTTCGAATTCGCATGATGGCTCGGCTATCGTGGGCGCTTCGCCGCTCCTATAGGCGTGAGTTGCTCTCGAACGAGCGCGAGCTTTCTGCCCGGTTTATTTGGCCGCCGATCAACGCTGCGGACCGAATGCGCTTGACAAGATAGCGCCGGCCCGTTCAATTCCAAGCATTCACCAGGGGAGTCCCGGCAAGGGGCTGAGATACTGCTAGAGCGCGCAGTGACCCGTTGAACCTGATCCAGTTCATACTGGCGTAGGGACGGTGCAAGCGCTTTGCGGGAGTTCACGCCCGAAGTCCTGTTTCCAAGCAGGGCGACCAAAGCGTCTTTTCATCCTTCCGGCACAGAACTGGGTCTCCAATGCATGAGCAAAGGAAGCCCTCTAGATGAATGCCCTCAACCCAGCCGTCTCGACGGGACCGCTGCCCGCCTCGCGGAAAATCCACAAATCCGGCGTCCTCCACCCGCAGATCAGGGTGCCGATGCGCGAAATCTCCGTCCATCCAACGGCCGGCGAGCCGCCCGTCATCGTCTACGATCCGTCCGGCCCCTATACCGACCCGACAGTCGAAACCAGCATTGAGAACGGCCTTGCACGGCTTCGCCATGAATGGATTATCGCGCGCGGCGATGTCGAAGCTTATGATGGCCGCCATGTCCAGCCGGAAGACAACGGATTCGCGGTGGGCGAGCGCCTGACGCCGGAATTTCCCATTCGCAACCGGCCGCTCAGGGCCAAGGCCGGCAAGGCGGTGACACAGCTTGCCTATGCGCGCGCCGGCATCATCACGCCCGAAATGGAGTTCGTCGCCATCCGCGAGAACCTTGGCCGCGAGAACCTCGGCCGCGAGATCTTGCGCGGCAAGCTTCAACGCGACGGCGAAGCCTTCGGCGCGGCGATCCCCGACTTCGTCACGCCGGAATTCGTGCGCGACGAGGTGGCTCGCGGACGCGCAATCATTCCCGCCAACATCAATCATCCCGAAAGCGAACCGATGATCATCGGCCGCAATTTCCTGGTGAAGATCAACGCCAATATCGGCAACTCGGCGGTCACCTCTTCGATGGCCGAGGAAGTGGAAAAGATGGTCTGGGCGATTCGCTGGGGCGCCGACACGGTGATGGACCTGTCGACTGGCCGCAACATCCACAACATCCGCGACTGGATCGTGCGCAACGCGCCGGTGCCGATCGGCACGGTGCCTCTCTATCAGGCGCTCGAAAAGGTCAACGGCATTGCCGAGGATCTGACCTGGGAGGTGTATCGAGACACGCTGATCGAGCAGGCCGAACAGGGCGTCGACTATTTCACCATCCACGCCGGCGTGCGGCTGCACTACATCCCGCTGACCGTCGACCGGGTCACGGGCATCGTCTCGCGCGGCGGCTCGATCATGGCCAAATGGTGCCTGCATCATCACCGGGAGAGCTTCCTCTACGAGCATTTCGCCGAAATCTGCGACATCTGCCGCGCCTATGATGTGTCCTTTTCGCTCGGCGACGGCCTTCGTCCGGGCTCGATCGCCGACGCCAATGATGCGGCGCAATTCGCCGAGTTGGAAACGCTCGGCGAACTGACGAGAATCGCCTGGGCAAAGGATTGCCAGGTGATGATCGAGGGGCCCGGCCACGTACCGATGCACAAGATCAAGGAGAACATGGACAAGCAGCTCGCTGTGTGCGGCGAGGCGCCATTCTATACGCTTGGACCGCTGACGACCGACATCGCGCCGGGCTACGACCACATCACCTCAGGCATCGGCGCCGCCATGATCGGCTGGTTCGGCACCGCCATGCTCTGCTACGTCACGCCCAAGGAGCATCTCGGCCTTCCCGATCGCAACGACGTCAAGATTGGCGTGATCACCTACAAGATCGCCGCCCATGCCGCGGACTTGGCGAAGGGCCATCCGGCAGCGAAAACCAGGGATGATGCCCTTTCGCGCGCGCGCTTCGAGTTCCGCTGGGAAGACCAGTTCAACCTGTCGCTCGACCCCGAAACCGCGCGATCCTTCCACGATCAGACCTTGCCCAAGGAGGCCCACAAGCTGGCGCATTTCTGCTCGATGTGCGGGCCGAAATTCTGCTCCATGCGCATCTCCCACGACATCCGCGCCGAGGCACAGAAGGAGGGCATGGCCGCGATGGCTGCGAAATACCGCGAGGGCGGTGATCTCTACATGCCGGCTGACGAGACCGGCGTACCGCTCATGCCGGAGGCGCCCGAACCGTCATGAGGGTGCTTGTCAAAGGGGCCGGCATCGCCGGCCTCACCGCGGCCTTCGAACTCGCCGCCCGCGGCGCGACGGTCACAGTCGCCGAGATCCGGCATGGCCTTGGCGGCAATGCATCGTGGTTCGCCGGCGGCATGCTGGCGCCATGGTGCGAACGTGAAAGCGCCGAGCAGCCGGTGCTGGATCTCGGACGCGACGCCGCCGACTGGTGGGATGCGGTACTGCCGGGTCAGGTGACACGGGCCGGAACACTGGTCGTGGCCATGCCGCGTGATGCAGGTGAGCTTGACCGGTTCGCCAGTCGCACGTCGGGGCATCGGCGTGTCGAGGAGAACGAAATTGCGATCCTGGAGCCCGGCCTCGCCGGCCGCTTCCGGTGCGGATTGCTGTTTCCCGATGAGGCTCATCTCGACCCGCGCCAGGCGATGGCGGCACTTCAAGGCAGGCTCGCGGCCATGGGTGTCGAATTCCACTTTGGCGCCGACGCCGGGCATGTTTCCGGTTTCGATCGTCAGATCGACTGCACGGGATTGGCAGCAGCCGATGACAGGCTGCGCGGCGTTCGCGGCGAGATGCTGATCCTGCGCACGCCCGATATCTCGCTGTCGCGCCCGGTCAGGCTGCTGCATCCGCGCTTTCCGCTCTATGCGGTGCCGCGCGCCGAGCATCGTTTCATGATCGGCGCGACGATGATTGAAAGCCAGTCCGCTGGACCAGTGACGGCGCGTTCGATGATGGAGCTTTTGGGCGCGGCCTATGCTCTCCATCCGGCCTTCGGCGAGGCTGGCATCATTGAGACCGGCGCCGGCGTCCGTCCGGCCTTTCCCGACAACCTGCCGCGCGTCGAAGCGAGCGGCAACACGGTCGCGATCAACGGGCTTTATCGCCATGGCTTTCTTCTCGCGCCCGCCATGGCGCGCCAGGCTGCCGACCTGGTTTTCAATCATGACGGAACCAAGGAGCTAGCTCATGAAACTGTTGGTCAACGGCGAAGCGCATGAGGTTGCCGCCAACACCCTGGCCGAGCTGCTTGCCGCGCTCGACTATGAGGGCGATTGGCTGGCGACCGCAGTCAACAGCGACCTCGTGCACAAAGCCAACCGGGCGGAATTCCGGTTGAGCGACGGCGATCGGATCGAAATCCTTTCGCCGATGCAGGGAGGCTAGCATGTTCGAGCTTCTCGGGACGACGCTTCCTTCCCGCCTGCTTCTCGGCACCGCGCAATATCCTTCGCCGGCCATCCTTGCCGATGCGGTCAAGGCATCGGGCACGTCGGTGGTGACCGTCTCGCTGCGCCGTGAGATGGCAGGCGGTCGGGCCGGTGAGAAATTCTGGTCGTTGATCCGCTCGCTGGGCGTCAGAATCCTGCCCAATACTGCTGGCTGTCATTCCGTCAAGGAAGCGGTGACCACTGCGAAAATGGCGCGCGACGTCTTCGGCACGAGCTGGATCAAGCTCGAAGTGATCGGCAACCACGACACTCTGCAACCGGACGTGTTCGGCCTGGTCGAAGCCGCCCGCATCCTGTGCGAGGACGGTTTTGATGTATTCCCCTATACCACCGATGACCTTGTCGTCGCCGAGCGGCTGCTGGAGGGGGGCTGCAAGGTCTTGATGCCGTGGTGCGCACCGATCGGTTCCGCCCTCGGGCCGGTCAACGTGATGGCACTGCGTTCGATGCGCGGCCATCTCCCTGGCGTCCCGCTGATCGTGGATGCGGGGCTCGGACGGCCGTCGCACGCGGCCACCGTCATGGAACTCGGCTTTGACGCCGTGCTCCTGAATACGGCGGTCGCCAAGGCGGCCGATCCGGTCGGCATGGCCCGTGCGTTCGGCAAGGCGGTCGCCGCCGGTCGCGAAGCCTTCAGTTCGGGAATGCTTGAACCGCGTGACGTCGCCGTGCCCTCGACACCGACGATCGGCAGGGCGGTTTTCTCATGAAGCTCGATCCCTTCTACCTGATCGTCGACAGTGCCGCCTGGATTGGGCGGTTGGCACCACTCGGCGTCAAGCTGGTTCAGCTTCGCATCAAGGACATGGGCGAGGACCGACTGCGCGCCGAAATCCGCAAGGCAAAGGCCTTGTGCGACGAGCACCAAAGCCAGCTCATCGTCAACGACCACTGGCGCCTGGCAATCGAGGAAGGCTGCGACTTCGTTCATCTCGGCCAGGAGGATCTACAAACCGCCGACCTCTTGGCGATACGGGCGGCCGGCATGAGGCTCGGGCTCAGCACTCATGATCATGCAGAATTGGAAACGGCCATAACGGCCATGCCCGACTACATCGCACTCGGTCCGATCTATCCCACCATCCTGAAAAAGATGAAATGGGCGCCGCAAGGGCTCGAACGGATCAGAGAGTGGAAGCATCGGGTAGCGCCAATCCCATTGGTCGCCATTGGCGGTCTCAACCCTGACAGGCTCGACGGAGTTTTCGCGGCTGACGCCGACAGCGCGGCGGTGGTCACCGACATCACGCTGAATGCCGATCCCGAAGGGCGCACACGAGAATGGATCGAAAAGACGGAGCGATGGCGCTGAGGCGAGAACCCCATGTGCTTGTCGTTGGCGGGTCGGACTCCAGCGGTGGAGCTGGAATTGCCCGCGATATAGAAACGGTTTCCGCCTTCGGGCTGCGCAGTTGTCTTGCCATCACCGCCGTGACAGTCCAGACGCACTCGGCTGTCGAGCACGTCAAGCTTGTGCCGTCGGAGCTTGTCGCCGCTCAGATGCGCGCCGCGTTCGCTGCCAACGCTGTGGCGGCCGTCAAGATAGGCATGATTGGGACATCGGCGGCTGTTGAGGCAGTCGGCGCTGTTTTGGTCAACCGCCAAGTGCCTGTGGTACTCGACCCGGTCCTGGCCTCTACCTCGGGACGCAATCTGCTGGCGGACGATGCCATTAATATGCTGCGCCACGATCTGATGCCGATCTGCCGGCTTGTAACGCCTAACCTGGTCGAGCTGGCTGCGTTTAACGGCTCGTCACCGGCCGCGGACGAAGAAGGGGCTTGTCGTCAGGCTGAAGAGCTATCGAGGACGGTGAGGACCGCCGTACTCGTCAAGGGCGGCCATGCACAAGGAACCCGTTGCGTCGACGTGCTTTTGCAGCCGAACCAACCTGCCGTTCGGTTCGAGGCGCCCCGCTTGCCGCGTGGGATGCGCGGAACGGGTTGCATGATGGCCAGCGCAGTCGCCGCCTCGCTTGCTCTTGGAGCGTCGCTGGAAGCGAGCGTGCGCCAAGCCAAGCAACATGTTTTCGATGCGCTTGCCGGATCGAAGGACATCGGGCCGATAAGCTGATCGGGCCGAACGTATCCAACGCTCCGATCAAGTCTGGCAGGCGATCGTGGGTCTACTCCTAGGACATGAAGGCCCTATCCGAGGGGTGAAAATGCGGCATACACGGTCGCTTTCGCCCATGAACAACACGCCGCTTTGAGGAGGAGCCGTATGCCTCTGTGCCAACAGTTTGATGGGTCATCCGAACCCGCACCTAGTCGTCGCTAGCGACCGCATGCCGCTTGGCACGTTGTTGGGTGAGCGAACGTTCGAACCGGGTTTAGCCAACTCGAGCCATAATTGCGGATTGAATCGCCGTTGCGGTATATAGGGAAGCATCTAACGACAGATTCCCAAACGCCGGTTGACAAAGGAGGTAGTTTGCACCTGCCGCTTCCAGCTGATCAAGAAGAGCTTGTCCCGCAGAAGCTGCCGTTCCTACTACGCACAATTCCTTCTCGATTGCTGCATCGAAGGTCAGCGGCAGGTTTGGTGGAGTCGGCATGCCATTGAGATCATAAAGGAATTTAAAGCTCTTTAGCCACCGTTCGTAAGCAGGTGCGGCGAGTGAACGTGCATCTGTTTCAGAACGCCCAATCACGACCATTCGGAGCAATCCAAGAAATGGCGTTTGGTCGTCCGCCTCACTGGTGTGCTCTCGACCGGCGCGGAAGGCATCAGTGATTCTTCGAACGGAAGAGGAAGGTCCCACGCACGCGATGTTCACGCCATTCGCAGCGGCCCAGACTGCCGATTCCGGTCGATTGGTGGCGATCCAAGTCGGCGGATGTGGACGCTGATGAGTTCTTAGCGTCAGCGGAACGCTGTTCAACTCAAAATGGCGACCTTGATAGGATAGCGTGCCGCCCTTCAGCGCATTGATAAGAATTTCGCTGGCTTCCGCATAGTGGTTTGGCGCCGCGTCCGAGCCAATCCCGAAGTAACCCAATTCGATCGGGAGCGAGCCGCGCCCTATCCCAAGTTCGAGCCTGCCACCGCTCAATTGGTCCAGCATACAGATCTCTTCGAACGCACGTAGCGGATGATAGAGGGCAAGCAGCATTACCAACGGGCCGACACGAAGGCGCCGGGTTCGCTGGGCTACGCTCGACAAGAACAGATTCGGTGAGGGACCTCTCCCATGTGGGGTACAATGGTGCTCTGCGAGATGATATGCATAGAACCCAAGGTGATCGCACGCCTCCGCTAACATCAGGCGATCTTCGTACTGTCGGGCGATATCGGGGCCGTCCTCGTCCAGATGATCGAAGATGCCGACAGCTAGGCCTGAAGGAAAGGCCTTATCCATGATATTGTCTCCATTTTTGACGCAACAAGTCCGGTTGCTTGCGTATTGCAAGCCATTTAAAGATTTCTCGCTCGTGTAATCGCTCGGATTATTGCCTGCGAAATGCTAAAGCAGAACCTTAGCAACCTAATGCGGGGGTGTTGACATATTCAATATTCTGCTAATACGACTAGCGGCACGAAGAAACGCATCCATTTGCTCTTTTGTACCGATGCTGACGCGGATGTAATTTTCCAAACCTTTATCTGGAAAGACGGCAACAAGTATTTTTTGCCTTGCGAAGGCTGATTGCCACCATGAGCCGTCCTGTCCCGTTGGCACGCGGGCAAGCAAGAAGTTTGCGTGGGAAGGGATTACGGAAAATCCAAGTTGCGACAGCGCGAGCGTCACTCGCCGTCGTTCATGCCTGATGTGTCTGTGGTTGTCTGCATAGGCGGCGCGGTGCGCAAGGACGCTGATACCGACCGCCTGCCCGATCACATTCATGTTGAAGACGTTCTGGATGTTGCGTAGCCTGCCGATAATTTCAGGATGACCGAAACCGAAACCGACGCGAACGCCGGCGGCAGCATAGCTTTTCGAAAATGTCCTTAAGACCAGAAGGTTCGAATAGCGATTGATGAGGCGTAGACCATTCTCGGGTGCAAAGTCGACGTAGGCCTCATCCAGCACGATCAAGCGGTCCGATTTCGCCACCAGGCGTTCGATATCGGCCACCGGAACGAACGTTCCAGTCGGATTGTTCGGATTGGCTAGCAGAATGAACTTGGCGTCCTTTGCAGGACCGCAGAGCAATTGCTCCATCGGCAAGGAATGATCTTCGCTAAATTCGATTTCGACAAATTGAGCACCCTGCAACGTTGCAAGTTTGCGGTTGAACGAAAACCCTGGCGACATCATCGCCACGCTATCCCCCGGGGCAAGGAAAGCTCTGTAGACAAGTCCAAGCAGTTCAGACGATCCGTTGCCGGCGATCACCTGATCCATGGAGACGCTGTAGGCATTCGCGGCTGCTTCCCTCAAGCTGATGTTATCGTCTTCTGGATATAGATACTGCCGTTCGAGAGCTGCAATCGCGCTTTGCATTATGATTGCTGGAAGCGGGAACGGGTTCTCATTCGTGTTTAGTTTTACCCAACCTGAATCCGGCGCTGGTCTATCGGATGGCAGAGCATCTAACTGTCTCGCCACTTGCGAAAGAGACGAAAGCACACTCTGAAGTTTTGCATCGGACATGTTTTTCTCCGTTTCAGTCGCAGAGGGAAGCCGCGATGAACTGATGGTCTAGAGCACATGGCCGACCGACGGTGCGTTCACACCGCCGTTGTCAGCACATTGACCCTCGAGGTCGGGCGGGCTGTCCTCCCGGGTCGGATTGACCCGACGCTCAGGTCCGCATCCACTCGTCATCGGGCCAAGGCTCCGCCTAACCACTAACTTGATTTGTCCCTGATATTTGCCTCGGTCGGCCTTTCAAGAACGCTTGATCTGATGCCGTATTTCCTCAGCGGGTATCCAATCTGGCGCGGCGTCAGTCCAAGCAGGCGCCGCCTTTGCCTGCACCGAGCCACATCTCTCCACGGCCGCGATGACACGCTCGCGATTTGACATACTCGCACCGCGGATTTTGACCGGTCACGGGCAAGCGCGAAAAATGCCCTGGCCGTAAGTCGGGGCGCCGCGACGTGTCGAGTGCACAGCGGTGTGATGCCTGGCCATGGGTTTCCTTTCATGAATCGCGACCGTCGACTGACTTCTCCAGGCCGCAACCGCACGTTGATTCACGAGACCGGAATGGGGCGGGCGAGTCAATCGAGCTTTCTTTCATCCGCGAAAGGAAACTCTGCGCTCATGATAGAATTCCATCAGTTTCATATACCTCCGGTAGATGATATCGAACGGCAGAATGTCTGCCCCGGCGTCCCCGCGGTGCCGGTGCTGATGGCCCGGGCCATCAGTCTAATCAGCTCCTGGCAAAGCTGGCGCAGTGGCGTGGCGACCGCCATCGCGACGATGTCATCTACGAGGGCCGACCGCGACTCCGGCGTGATTTCATCAAAATCGCGACAAGGTCTTGACCTTTGCCCACCTCGCGGAGCGGCTGATGGCCCCCTGTCCCGCCGACCAGCTGCGCTGCGCCGTTTCCCAAACGTCTAGGTCACATTTTCGAAGTGCGTGTTGGAATCGGTGATTCCGTATCACATTATCGCCACGTTTTAGCCGCGACGTGGTCGCAATCTCCCACCAGAAAGCCGGCGTTGCCCTGAGACGGTTCGGTCCGGCATCGACTCAAACCAGCCCCCCGCTTAAGGGTCAGTGCCGGATCGAACGCTTCTTGCATCTCTTTTTGAAGGAAATCAGGTGCGACGCCCGAAAAGCAAACGGCGGCCATTAGAAGCAAGCTGATCCGCTCCATTGATCGATACATGGTCCGCCAAATTGCACAGCGCGCCAAGGATCTGCAAATCAACGATGGTTTGAGGCGGCGGCTGCCAGGCGAGACACATCTCGGGCCGGTAGGGCCATTGCAGCATCATGACGGATCGGTAAACTTGATTGTTTGGATATAGTGCATCCATGGAGTGGATATGCGGGCCATGCCCACTCCGTCTAGCCCGCTGTCGTTGCCTCCAGTTTTTATCCAGTTTTGAGTTCGTTTCCGGCGTGGGTTGTGCCCTACTGGGCGGGTGAAGCGACCGGCGGCTGGCGCGGAGCCTTTGGCATAGCGCAGCGCGAGCGTCCGTCGCGGAGTGAAGGTGGTGGCGAACTCGGCCGGGTGTCTGCCAGGCGATTTGGGAGTGCGGCCGCGCGGTGTTGTAGTCGGCGCGCCACAGGGCGATGGCTACGCGCGCCTGAGCCAGCGAGGTAAACAGCGTCTCGTTGAGCAGTTCATCGCGCAGTCGGCCGTCGAAGCTCTCGATGAAGCCATTCTGCATCGGCTTGCCGGGCGCAATGTAATGCCATTCGACGCGGTTCTGATCCGCCCAAGAGAGGATGGCGTTCGAGGTAAACTCGCTGCCATTGTCGCTGACGATCATCCTCGGCCGGCCGCGCTCGGTGATGAGCCGGTCCAATTCGCGGGCAACCCGCATGCCCGAGAGAGACGTATCAACGATGAGTGCCAGGCACTCTCTCGTGCAGTCGTCGACGACGGCCATGATGCGGAAGCGTCGTCGCCCGTCGGTGAGCTGGTCCGATACGAAGTCGAGCGACCAGCGCTCGTCGGGCCTCAGCGGCACCAGCATCGGCGCCCTGGTCCCGATCGCCCGTTTGCGGCCGCCACGGCGGCGAACGGCGAGCTTCTCCTCCCGATAGAGCCGGAACAGCTTCTTGTGGTTCACGACCAGGCCCTCCCGCCTCAGCATCACGAGAAGACGCCGGTAGCCGAACCGGCGACGCTCCTGCGCGATCGCCTTCATCCGCTCGCGAACCTCGCGGTCGTCCGGCCTGCTTCCAAAGGTAGTTGCTCGGTAGTGCAGTCGTTCCAGCGAACCGGTGTCGACTCTATCGGTCTTCATGTCGCTGACTTATGAAGCATTCCGGCCATCGGATTGTTTGGTCCCACGAAGCCAGAGGAGTGGGGTTTCCGATTTTCCGACAAGGGCGTGCGCCTCGACGGAAGCGGCAGCATGCACAACATCTCAGTGGAGCAAGTTGTCTCCGCCTTCAGTTCGCTTCAAATGGATGGCGCGCGTCAGAGCCTATAGCTTGTCAGAGCCTCCTCGTCGCATCAGTTAGAATCTCACACCATTGCAGAGGTTGTGCGCACGAGGCGGACACCAAGATCGCCCAATCCGCGCAGTATGCAGTCGGGCTGGTGCACGAACTGCTGGTGTCCGAGGAATTGGCCGCGGAAATCTCCCCGGGCTTCGAGGTCAAGCCTTCCGAGGCCTCCCTGGCATACCCATCAATCCGCTTCATGCGCCCGGTGGTCCGGGTGTTCACTGATTTTCTCGTCCCGGCGCTGCGCGGGCAGAGACATAGCCCCTTGACACAAGGCATCATAATCCTGGGGTCGGGGGTTCAAGTCCCTCTCCCGCTACCACTGGGGGCTGTTGATGAAACGATCCGTCATCATCAAACTCAATCCGATTACCTACCGAGAGCCATCAGAAAAGCATCCATAAGCTCGAAAAGTCTATTTTCAGGATTATCGCCTTTAGTTGCTCCTTCAAGCATCGTGCAGAGATCAGCGCGCGAGATGGTTAGGATGAACTTTCCATTTTCCCGGAGTGCCCCCTCTGCCGCAGCGGTGGCGCTCTTCGACGCGCCTTCTCGAGCGATGACGATCGCCACAGTTCTCAGGCCATTGGCCATGAGATATTTCTCGGTGATCTGGATTTGCTGCCCAATCGGCTCGTCGTGGTTCTTGGCTTCGAAGACCACATATCTGGTCGAGAAGTCGGCCGCCAAATCGGACCAGAACGATGCCCCGGCCGACTTAATCCTGCCGACAAGGTCCATACGGTTTAGATCGTCGTTGGTTCGTTGCTGACGAGAAAGGTTTGAGAGGTGGGCGCTGAACAGGAAGCGAATTGCTTCTTCGCAGGCAATTTCAAACGCCTGCCAGCCTTTTTGCCCTGGTTCGATTGAACGGAGTTTGGCCGCCAGAATGCTTCCTTGATTGGGTGAACCTGACGCCGGTCTTTCGACGACGGCGTCAATGACGGTATCAGCGATCAGGTCCTCCAGCTGTTCAGCAAGGTCGTCATCATCAGCGACAATCTTGCGTAGGTCACTGAGTCCCCAAACCTCGACCTCGCCATCCAACCCTGATGTGTCGACGCGACTGCGATCCGCGTCGCTCAAATCTTTTGTCAGGATCAGGATTCCGCGTGAGTAAGGCCCGCGGACTACCACCTGACGCAAGTGGCTGTGCGCATCTCTCACCCACGTGTGCCAGTCGTGCTGCCAACGGAGTATCTTGATTTCAACGGCGACCGGCTTGGTTTCGTCTGCCGGTGTGAATGAGAGATCAGGCTCCCATCGGAACATCTCCCATTCCTCTTCCGAATCCGGGGACTCCTCCGGCTTCATCCGACCAGCACGACCAACGTCGGTTTGCGACAATGCCCGCCTGAGAAACTCTTCCCAGTCGCGACCAAGATTCATCAACTCAATCTGCAGTTCCTTCATTTTGCCCATGACCGAATCCGCATAGTTTGACGGCAATTCATGGGGCAGACGCAGGCGTCGGTGGCACAATAGCGGGGGAAGTCACGCGATGCCAGAAATCGCCGATCAGTTGCCCAAGTGCCGACGGCAATTTCAGCAGACGCGCACAATGCCTTGCCTGCCATGTTCGTCGTGGGGTGGCAAGCGGACTCGCGGGTTTCGGGCGGCTAAGTCGAAAGAGCTAACCTTCACCGAGTGAACGAGCTTCGGCGGCAACGCGACACAAGTCGAATCGTTCGAGCGTGAATCGACAGCTGCCTATAGCGGTCGGCTGCTCACCCCTTCCAGATGTTCCCATTTTGTGCTAGCTCAGCCGCATGGCTAGATGCACAGCACCAGTAAGAGGTCATATACGCGGCGGCGGAGCGGATTGCCCAGTGTGCGGCCCCCGCTATCGCGGCTATAGGTCATCTTACACCTCGTCCTATATCCCGTCCTACACACCTTCTTACTCATCGTCGGGAAGCAGTGGGGGCGGTCGGAGTAGCGGTGGCGGATCTCGTCGTACCGCAAAGCCACGCTGGTCAGGAGCTGGCTCGAGCCAGTTCTACACGCCGGAAGAAGTGCGGGCGCTCACCCCGATCCGAGAAACCGTAGAAAGACGAGCGCCGCTACCCGATCTTCGGCACATCTTCTTGTGCCACGCATGGGACGACCGGCAGGGGCCCGCCAAGGAGCTGAATGACCTTCTCGTCGGGCAAGGGGTGTCGGTCTGGTTTAGTGAGAATGACATCGGACTTGGCGAGCCATTTCTCCGCGCCATCGACAAGGGGCTGGCGAAGTCGCGGATTGGGATCGTGCTGGTGACTCCCTCTCTGCTGAAGAGCCTTCCGTCTGGGGGCGTCGCAGACAAGGAGCTTTCCGTGCTCCTGCAGCGCGATCAACTTGTTCCCATCATCCATAACACCACCTACGATGCTCTCCGCGAAGTCAGCCCTATGCTCGCCTCGCGGAACGGGCTGGACACAGCAGAAATGCCGATGACAGATGTAGCGGCCAAGCTAGCTGAACTGGTCACCACCTAGCATCAACGCGCCGGGTGGGCGAAGCGCCGAAGGTCAGGTGTTCCGGACATGAGCACCAGCGACCTGCGGCAGTTACATGTACGATGAACCCACCGCAATACCTCGGCCCGGTGGCGTCACGCTAAGCACCGGCGCGCCCTCGTCGATCCCTGCTGACAGTCGGCCTCCCACGCCCGTGGCGACCCGAACCAGCGCTCGAAGGCGGAGGAAGGCAACATCGCTTGTCCAAGCGGCTGCTCCCACGCGAGCTCGGACGGCCAGGTGGTGTGTCCGCTATCTCGACTCTTGTGTCGGAAGCTGCAATTCCGCTGACGGCCCCGGTGCAGACGTTTGAAAGACAAGAGGCGAACCCGGTATAGCCAGCGGATGCACTTCGCACCTTGTAGATTCTCACACCAGATCAATAACTTATTATAAAATCGCACATTGCAGCAAAGGATCGCAATGTGCGGGAAATGGCGAAAACACCAGCAAAAACAACCAACCGAGCGCCGCACAATGTGCGCCCTTTTATCTTGCCGTCTTAATCGATTGTGCTTTCCGGGACTCGCTTGCCATCGTCGTCTCTCCTCCAATCTACGACAGGACACTCTTCTATACTCCATGCCACGATTCCGTATTCTAGCGTCGAGTCCCGATGCCCAGTGCAGTCTTCCGCGCTGTGCGATGGGGTCTACCGGCTGCATGAAAGCAGCACGGGAACCGTCGTGGCGCACTTTTCCATCGGACTGACGGAGCATCGTCACAGGCAATCCGGCGCGGTCCGACCGTCTCGCGATCGGCGCGGCCGCAGGCAAGATAAAGTGCGTTCCGTCGTTCCTGATCGGCATCAGTCCTCATCCGCCAGAGCGGATCTCTTGTGTCAGATGGCGCCGGTCAGTGTGCCGACGCCATGCGTTTCAACTTCCGTTGCACCGTTCATCGATGCGCTCCCGACACCCTGCGATCCTTGATATGAGCGCGCCGGGCAGCATCGCTTCGGTTCATCGTGGAATTGCCGGCACAGAACGTTCCGTCGCTCCATAGCGCGTGCATGATCACCGCCAGCTTGCGCGCCACGGCGACACAGGCTTTGCGGTGGCAGGAGCGTTTGGCGATCGCCTGTCCGCAGTTCGTGACCTTGTCCCTGCCCTTGAAGCGCGTCATCAGCCCCGACGCCTCGTAGAGCGAGCGTCGCACATCAGCATCGCCGGCCTTCGATGTACGACCCTGGATGTCGATCGAGGTGCCCGATTGCCATCGCCGCGAGGTCTAGGCCGCGAGATTGCGTGAGCGGCGGAAGCGCGACGGATCGTCGATCGCCATGAAAGTGCTGTGACCGGGCCGACGCCGGGGATCGCCATGAAGCGTCGGCACAGCTCGCTGCGTACCACCATATCGACGACGAGATCCTGCAGCCGGCAATACTGCCTCCACAGCGTCGTGCGCGCCGACAGCATGGCGTCCATCAGCTCGGACGATAGCGGGTCGTCTGCCATAGCCTGGCGCACCGCCTAGTCGAACGCTCCCCGTCCGATCTTGCTCGACCGCAGGCCGAACGACTTCAGCGTACTTTGGATGGTGTTCAGCGGGTTGAGGACTTCGCCTTCAAATTGCGTCTGCTGGTCGGCAGAACCTGTGTCAGGTAGCAACTCGCGGATCCGTGCGCATCAAATGGGCGATGCCGAGCGTAGCGGCCTTGTCGGCCTTGCTGTGCTGCGCCGACGTCGCGCGCACGTGCAGCAGCACGCCGCGCATCCTCAGCTTATGGAGTTTGGGCGTCAGTGCGCCGGCTCCGGGCCGACGCGTCGAAGCCGTCCCAGAAACTTCGAGGATCGCCGGATCGGTCGCCACGCGATCTGCAGGATGTTCGCGGATATGAGGTCGCAGAACACTGGGGCCGCCGACATAAGAGCGACACTTCCTCTGCGTTTGCTCAGCGGGGGCAACAAGGCGGTTCAAGCGGTGGGAACGATGTCTTGGAAACGAACGGTCGCGCTTCTCGGCTGAAGTTGTTCCTCAAGCGGCCGGATAGCTAGCTTCAAAGGCATCTGCCCCGCAATCCCGCTGAAAATGCATGTTCCGGTGGGCAATGTCGGGATCGATTCCTCGGTCAGCTTGTCGATATAGGACACCGCACTCGCTATCGACTGCAGATCCTTCTGGTTGATGAGCCGATGGATGAAATAGTTATGGGCCTGCGAAGTGATCGTTGACGAAATGTCATTTGGACGCTGGCTAGAGATCGTTACGAAAACGCCGAATTTCCGTCCTTCCTTGATGATCTCCTCGAACGTCTCCAGGCGATAGTCCTTCCAACTTTCCGACTCGCGAAACGACTCACGTGAGAGAATGTTGTGCGCCTCATCGATCACCAAATTGAGCGACCGGTTTGGGCCGAGCCGCTTGTGATCTTCGTAGACTTTTTTCGCGACGAGCAACGGTACCGTCTTCTTCATCTCGAGATTGGCGTCGCCAAGCGCGATGACGAGCACGTTCGACTCGAACAGATTGGCCGCCGGATCGGCACTGAAGATTTTGCGGATATCGGCCTGCTTGCTTTTAAGCTTGTTGATGGCCGGGGCGATATGCTCGTTCTGTGCCCGGTTGTGCAGCACGTCCCAGACGAGCTGCACATAGGTGAACGTGACGAGATCCGTCACAGTGTCGTTTGCAAATTCGAAGTTTTCAACGTGACCGTAGACGACTGTGTTCGGTATCTGGTCGGGTGTGGATTTCAGGAAAAAATTCGTGCCCCTTAGTTTGAACTCGTTCTGCGTGTTGTACCAATCAAGATCGGCCGCGAGCTCGACGCGCTCCCCTTCTGCATCGACCTCAGGCAAAATTTGCCGCAGGTAGTCCATCAATTGGTCTACGCGGATCTTGTCAGACATCTGGAGGATCTGAGTGACCTGCATGCGCAGAATGTTGCGCATATATGCCAATGGGTTCTCGCTATCCGCGACTTTTTGCTGAAGCGCCAGCGCTCGCTTCAGAAACGGCTTTTGCGTTTTCTCTGTCGCATCCGCGAGGATGCTGACGATCTCGATGTCAGCGAAGCCGGCCGCACCGAGCGGTATCTTGTCGCCGGTGTCGTTGCGCGTAGACAGCTGCAAAACTGTCTTGTGCGGCGTCAGACAATTCGCGCCGACATATTCATTGTTGAAATCGAACAAAAGGATGCGCGAATTCGCTTCGAACGCCGCCACATTGCGAGCGCGCATCTTGGCGATGAACTCCTGGTAGATCATTGCCAGCGTGTTCGACTTGCCGCTGCCCGTGTTGCCGAAAATCGCAATATGGCTGTTCATTAGCCCGTCGACCGGGAGTGCGATGTCATACCCTTCGTATTCCGATCGGGCGACGTCGAGCGCGACGCCGTTCTTTACAACCAGGTTGTGAACCTGATGCACCTTCGCCTTTGTCAGCAGGAACGCTTCGTTTCCAACCAGCGGCAACTCCTTGGTGCCACCGAAAAATGCGCCCTTGTGATCTAGAAAGCCAACGAGTGTAACCGTCAGAATGCGCTTGCCGTTCAGATAGGCGAGCGCACTGGGTTTGCGATCTTCGGCCTGCGCGTTCTCCCCCTCGACTTTGCCGATGAGGGATAGAAAACCCTTGCGGACTTCGACGTAGCTGCCGACCGCAATGTTGCGCAGCACGTCCCCGTCGAAAAACAGCTCGGATAGATTCTTGTCAGTATCGACAGAAATAAAGACCTTGCGGCCGGTTACGGCGGACACCTCGCCAACCCTCAGCGCGGCTTCTCTTGCAAGACGGTCGGGCTCAGATGCCATCGGCCACACCCGGCAGAATCGACGTCAGCATGCCGTTGAAGCTTTTGAAGTCGATGGTGACCCCCGCTGCAGGCGCGAGAATGCTGACGTTGCGTTGCTTCGAAAATTTCGACTCGTAGCCGGCGGCCGACGCGTGATCGAAGGAAACGATGATGAGCTGGGTCGTCGGATTGCGTAACGCACGGCGCGTTAAATCCAGGATATGCTCATCCACGAACGAGAATCCAAATGCGATGAGCACGGTGTTCTCTTTATCCATCGCCTTCGAGAACAAGCGAAGGAGGTCGTAGTAGACCCTCTCCATCAGGGTTGCATGAAATTTCCGGAAGTTGGGCAGAATGAGAAAGTGCTTCTGCAGGTAGCCGTTCACCTCATCGATGACGGCCTTTTGGTCCTCCGTCAGTTTGGGAACGGGACTTGGATCGAAGACAATAGAATCCGCCTTGCGGCGCCATGACAATGATCCATGGAGCTTTACGAGATTGATCGTCGGGATCTCGATCTGATGTCCGTAAACCGGCCCCGACCGGTACGTTCGGTCAAAATAGCGTTCAGGCGTGAAGCTGAATTCAGGGCTCAAGCTGGATGATCGCTCGAACCCGTCGTTCAGGATAACTGACGGCACGAGGCTCGACGCGTGTTCCAGGAACATGTCGTAGTTTGTCGTAAACACCGTCGCCTGCCGGGGCAGCAGGATGTTCTTACGCGCGAACAACATGCGATCGATTGTCGCGAGAAACGATTTGTAGTTTTGAGCCACGCCATGAATTGGGTTTGCTTCGTCAGCGGCAGCTATCTGGGCGTGGATGCTGTCGATCTGTTCGATAAATGCGAGGCATCTCCGGCTTGCCCCTTCCTCGTTCCCGCCGGTGAGCAACGCGTTGATTTCTTGCTCGATGTTGCCTGCGGTCGGGATGGCCGGGAACGATGCGCCCGAACCAATCAGGAAGTTCATACTTCCTGACTGGATGTAGGACTGCAGAAATTTTGCCGTACTCTCACTATCCGCCGTAACTTCTACGATGTCGACCATTTACCCCCCAAGGATATTTCGTCTTTTTGCGTAGAGGCAACGTATCTGATTTGTCCGTCTGCCGCGAAGCTATGTTTTGTTTTTCATAATGGCGGCATCAGCCGGAGGCACCGGGGCGTTCTGGCACGGGACCCGGCCCGATTTGCGAGCAATGCGGCAACTTTGCGGATGCGGGGATAGGTTCCCGTTCTGATGGCCCGCGATTTTTGTCATCCGGAACGATGTTCGCTCGCGAGTGAGGGAAAACTGGTTGCAATCACACGGGATCACGCTCTTTGATATGCACTAACGATTGAGCAAAATCAGACGCGCCGATCGCGATGTTGGACCTTCCTTTTCCCTCATCGTGACAAAATGGCTTCTGCTGCCCAAAAAAACGCACCGTAACTATATGAATTTTATGAATTTTATCAAAGGCGAAAAAACCGCGTTCTGGCTGGTAGAAGTATTGTTATAAATAGCGCTGCGTGACAGCTGAGAACACTATGTCTGGAAACCTAGTCGAGAGCATCATAAAGCGGGACGGACCCTGTCTGTCGACCGAGCTTGCGCGCAAGCTTGAATCCCAGGGTTTGACACCCGAGGCCGCACGTAAAAGGATTTCTCGTGGCACTGGCGGTGTACACCGGCTTGCTGGACTCGTGTTTCCAAGGGGCGTGCGATTTTTCTACCACGAATCTGACTACAACGGCGAACGGTATTGGACTGCATTGGCACACGCCGTCAGCGTCGCCAGCCCGGCGTATGGTCCTGCCCTGGCCGCACTGCGAGCGCGAGGCGGGATCGTTCCGCGCGAACATTTCTCGATTATCAGCGGTTCGCCGATATTGCAGCGCGGCCAAGTGGCCAGCAACACTGTGCTTGAGCGGCTGGAAGCAGTTAAGCTGATAAGCACCGTTAATGTGGAGGGAGTCGGCGAATGCGTTGCGCTCGGGGCGAAGGGATTTCTCGGGCGCGCCGACATCTCTAGATTGCCAGCACGGCTGCTAACCGAGAAAATTCTGCTGCTCGCCGTGCGAGACTGGGCACGCCGCCTCGGTATGGCCAGTTACGACAAGATCACGCTACGGAATGATGGAGCGCTGCCGCGTTTTGGCACCTTCAACTGGGATCTTTGTGGTCCGACGTATTTGTCGCCAATGGTCCGCTACGACAAGGCGCGTAAACGCCAGCCGGGCTTTCTTGTCTGTGACGCCGTAGTTGGCGAGATTGTTGATGAAGTCGCGATCGCAGCATTTGTTCGCAAATGCAGGTTGTCGGCCGCAATGCGAAACCTCCCGCCGCTGATGCCGTTGATGATCGCCGACAGATTCACGCGAGAAGCGTTCCGCCTCGGAAAGTCACGCGGGATTATCATGGCTACGCCCTACACGTTGTTTGGCAAAGACGTGGCGATTGGGCTTGCAACGCTTCTTCGGACGCTGAGCAAGGCAGCAGCAGTGGCGGTCGGAAAGCCGGAGGTCATGATCGAGCTCTTTGATCGATTGGGGCAGATCGAAGGTGCCGCAGGCAATCTGAGAGGCGCGCTCTTCGAGATGCTCGTAGGACATTCGACCCACGCAACCGACGGAGGTTCGATCGATATTGGGCGGCGCGTCGCCAGTTCTGATGGGTTCAAAGCCGAGATCGACGTGCTGCGGGTAAAATCCCATGAAAGCTGGGTCTACGAGTGCAAGGGATACCAGCCCGATCATATGATAGGCGGGGGCGAAGTGAAGGAATGGCTCGAAAAGAAGGTGCCAGGCATCTACGCCACGCTGCGTGGCCAGGAGGGGCATGCCAGCAAAGCGATCCATTTTGAATTCTGGACTACGGGCGGTTTTTCGGCCGAGGCCGTTGCGATACTCGACGAGGCCGCCAAGCGGACTCGTCGTTACACGGTTGGCTATTTGGCAGGCCCAGGCGTGAGATCATACGTTGCCAAGTTGCAGGTTCCCGGTCTAACCAAAATGCTCGATGAGCATTACTTCAACCATCCAATAAGCCGCTTCAATCGGAAATACGATGCGGTTGCGAGCTTCGATGCGATCTCGCCCAGCACAGATCTTGGCTTTGACGACATCGACGATGTGGCTTTGGAAGATCTGGATCTAGAAACTCTCGGTGACATGGAAGGCGACGACGAAGCGCTGTAGAAGTTGGTCAAAGCGTCCGGCCGCTCAGGGTCGGTGTCCGCTTCGATCTCAAGGCGCCTATGCCGACCTCGCCGCTACCCGTTCGATGTCCGCATGCAAACGTCTTGGCGTCCACGATGATTTGGAAGATTTCAATCTATTGCTGATATTCGCCCGCCAAGCACCTCATGCTTAGCGGGCGTATTGAATGTGGCCTTGACCAAATTGCTTTCTGGCCGCTCGCGGACCTACCGTCCCGGCTTCTTTGCACGGCTGTTTCCGGCGGGAAAATGGACGCTGAACCTAGACCCGAAAAAATCGGTACATTTCCGGCTGGCTCAAGATCGCGAAATTGAGATCAGCTGCCTCGACATCGTCTCTATTTCCACCAGCAAAGCCCTCTTGTGGCACACAGTCGAGATACGAACTCGCGACAGAACAGACACCCTGTCGGCACTTATCGGGTGAAGCGGCCACACAGCTGGCCGCGGACCTTTGTGCGTTCATCAATACTCATCTCTTTGGGCTGATCGCCAGCGATAGGGAACGCCTGTGCGACGTCGACGACAGGCTTCGGCAGATCACCGAAGGCAACAGACAATATCTGGCGCAAGGAGATCTCAGCAGTGCCATCGCGAACGTTCCCGGCGCTGCGGCGGCCGCCCTCTCTCACCCGCTTCTAGACGCAGACCTGATGCCGGCAGGGCTCAGCGCCTCCCTCCCGGCCTCGTTCGCCTTGATAACGGACCCGAACGTTCGCCGTGCCTACAACGAGGCTTTCGTCAGCTCGGAACTGATAAAATTCCAAACGTTCTTTGACGATCTCGACAGGCGTTCGTTTTCCGATCAGCAGCGCGAGGCCTGTATCCGGCTGGAGGACACCAACCTGCTCGTCGCCTCCGCTGGGTCCGGCAAATCCGCGACAATGGTCGGCAAGGTCGCCTACGTTTTAGAGAAGCAACTCTATCGACCTGAAGAGATCCTGCTCCTAGCCTTCAACAGAAACGCAGCCGATGAACTCAGGACGAGAATCGCTGCCCAGCTACAGGTCGCGGAGGACGCCCTCAAATGTCGTGTTACGACCTTTCATGCGCTCGGGCGCGGAATCATCGAGGAGGTCGAGGGCCGCCCACCCCAGCTCGCCAATTGGGTGGATCATCCCGCTGGCGAAACCAGGTTCATCGAGGCGATCATCCAGAACCTTGTCGAGAGTGATCCGGAATTTGCCCGGTTGTGGAGCGACCTTCTCGTCGTGCATCCCAAGGCCGACATTCCGATCGAGGCATTTGACAGGCAGGCCGACTATCAGCGCTACGTGACGGACACCCTCCGAAAGGGTAGCGCCACGATCGGTTCCCTGTCCGGCGTGATCGTAAAGTCGTTGCAGGAACAGAAGATCGCCAACTGGCTTTGGCTTATTCCGTCACCTTCGAATACGAACGGCAAACGGCGGTAGCGGAAGATGGTGGCGCGGTCCGCCATCTGCATCCCGATTTCTACTATCCACAGACCGATACGATGCACGAGCATTTCGCTCTTAACGCCGACGGAACCTCACCCTTTGCGGACTATGCCCAGCACGCCGAGAACAAGCGGCAGGCATATCGCCGCAATGAGATCGATTTCTTCTAGACCACTTCCGCTCAGGCCAGCGACGAGACGCTGCTCAGCACGCTGGAGTCCGAACTGGCGCGTCGCTCAATACCTTTCGAGCGCAAGAGCTATGCCGAAATCACCAAGGCGCTCGATCCGGTCGTTATCAAGCACTATCACCAGCTGATATCCACCTGCTTGAAGCACATACGTGCCAGCCACCTCACGCTCGACATGCTGCTCGAACGTGCCGAGACCTTGCACGACAAGGAGCGTGCGAGGCTGTTCGCGCGCGCGGTCTGGCTGATCACTCAAGGGTATTCCCGAAAGCTCGAGAAAACCAGGTGGATCGATTTCGATTCGATGATCGCGGATGCGGTGCGGCTGGTCGAGACTGGCCGATATCGAAGCCCCTATTCCCTCATTCTCGTGGACGAGTTTCAGGACATTTCCGAGCCGCGCGCTAACCTCATCAAGGCGCTCAAACAGCAGAAAGCGTTCAGCAAGGTGTTCGCGGTCGGAGACGACTGGCAGTCGATCTATCGCTTTGCCGGATCGGACATCACGATCTTTACACGGTTCGAAGCGAACTTCGGGACTAGTTGGCAGGGGCGCTTGGAGCAGACGTCGCTGTAACCAGCTTATTGCCGAGACAGCCGCTAAGTTCGTCCAGCGCAATCCTGAACAGATCAAGAAGTCCGTCCGCTCGACGCGCCCAGCCGTCTCGCGATCAATCCGCGTCATTCCCATCGATGATAAACGCGACAAGCCAGACTTTGCGGTGGCATGTCATCGCCTGCTCGAACGGCTTGATGGCGCTCTGGGGGGCATTGCCAGCCGGTGGCGCGACCAAAAACGCGACAAGCTTAAGGTTCTGGTTTTGTGGCGGTACAACGTCCTCGATCCTTTCGAAGGAAGACCGCCGTCCTTTGCCAATATTGAAGTGGCCGGGCTGTCGTTTCACCGCGCCAAGGGCCTAGAGGCCGACTATACGGTTCTGCTTGATGTCAGCGAGGGTAACTACGGCGTACCTAGCCGCATCGAGGACGATGAGCTGCTGAACCTGGTCAATCCCCGCCCCGAAACCTTTGCCTATGCGGAAGAACGACGTCTGTTCTACGTGGCGCTGACGCGCGCCAGCCGAGGCGTCTACATGATCACCAATCGCCGTCAGCCATCCCGCTATATCCAAGAGCTTTGCGAAATTGCCGGTGACGAAGTCCGCTTCGAGACGATTGAGGGAGCAGCACTAAGTCAGTGCCCAGCTTGCCTCGTCGGCCAATTGGTTGAGCGGCGCAACAAAGACGGATCGATGTTTCGTGGATGCAATCAGTTCCCCGATTGCGAACACGCTGAGCCCGCAACCGTAGTCCGTGGGCGACGCACTCCTCCACCGCGCTCGTAGCGGCACTCTAGAAATTGCTTAGCGTCGGAAAACGCCGTGACCTTGGTCGATGAATGTTCGAGCTCCCTGCAAGGGAGTGCATGGCAGACTAAGGCGCCAGCCTGGAAGCGCCAGTAGCGATGATCCTCGGAATCAGATGAAATGCGACGTCAGGAGAAGGCCGGACGTGCGGATGACGAAATCGCCTAGATATTTCGGCGCATGGGGCAATGTGCCTGCCGATGGCGACGTGCGGCCGTTCAGCATGCTCAATCCGTCGGGGGGTGACATCAACCGGACCAACCGCCGGCATCACTTCATTTCGGCCGTCTATATGGACGGCTTCGCGGATGATAGCGGCAGAGTGCAAGTCTACCTTTGCGAGGCGCCTGGTAACCCTCTGCCGCCGATGAATCCCCGGGCCATCGGATTCGAGCGAGACTACTATTCCCAGAAGCTTCCCGGAGGTGACCACGACAACCACCGTTTCGAGGATTTGTGGAACACAATCGAGACCGTATGGCCGGAGACGGTGCGGGCGCTCGCGGCACGCCGCCTGTCACCAGCCATCTCCTTCAACGTGCTTGGAATGCAAACGATCATGCGTGCGCGCGTTCCGGCGACGCGAGATCGACACGCGCTGATGATCGAGGCCAAGATTCGCTGCGAGCACAAGATCGGCGAGAAACTGGGTCTCCTTCCCCCGCAGCTCGAGCGCTATTCGGGCCAGTTCGACACCGTGCCCGTAGGCGTCAACCCACACGAGACGCTTCTGGCGATGAAGGGCGAGTTCAAAAATTTCGGCGACCTCTGTTTCCGCCTCGGCTTCGAGGTGCTTCACAACAAGACAAGCACGCCTTTCCTCACATCGGACAATCCGGTCTGCAGCTATGATCCACGTCAGCCGCTCCATGCGCGCACCTCTTACGAGCATTCCGGCGAGATCGAGCTGATCTTCCCGGTTTCGGCTCACATGCTCGTGCGCGGCTCTAGCAAACGTAGGCCGGTGAACACGATCTCGCGCCACCGCGACATCTCCGACAGCCGCAAAGTGCGGCAACTTAATCGGACGATTGCGCAGTTTTCCTATCGCATGACGATCGGCCAGGATCGCTCGAGCGATGATTTGATCCGCGCCCTTGGCGCGTTGGTGCCGACCATCACCACAAGAGTGCGCCGGCTTGGGAAAGAGGTGCAAATCATCTGCCACGATGTTTTTGGCCCCCGTCCGACGCTCTCCCAATATATCGATACGCCCGAGAAGGCCGCACGCCTCGAGGCCAGGATGGCCGCCGCATCGAGCCACGCGGACCCGGCTCCCGAATGACCGGATTAATGGAAGCGCCGTCAGGGATCAATCCGCCCGTCGCGGTATCACTGACAGGCCAAGGGCGGCATTTTGCGCCAAAGCATGCCCATGATAACCACACGTTGTATCTCTCAAACGGGATTTCCTGATGGAGATAGCAAAGCTCTCCGAGCTGAAAAAGCTGCGGCATCTCAACGTCGAAGCCTTGAACGGCCGGGCCATCAACATGATGGCGCTTTGGGAAGACGGATCCTGGCACCTCTGGATCCCGACCGCCGATGGCACGTTGATGGAGATGCATCCGGTTGACGCCGCCCATTCGGCCTATTGGGGCAAAAGCGCAGCCCGCGACGAAGACCTGTGGTTCAGCCTCTTCGAGATATTATGGCAGCGCGCGAGTTTTCCAGATGTTGTGCCGTTGATCCATGCGATCGCCGACGATTTTCATCTAATGGCTGCCAGTGCGGCCAAGCTCGAGCACTTTCACGCGCACGCAAAAGACACCGAGGGCACGCTGGTCAGTTCCTTCGTGCGGAGTGAGCTTGAGTACATCCTCATCGTTGCGAGATCGGTGTTCGACCTGACGCAAGAGGCCCTTTCGCGCTGCTGGAACAATCACATGGTTTCACTCGACCCCGAGGCCGAGGCCATAAGGCGTAGGCATCCTCTGCCAACGAGTTTTGCAAAGGTGCTCTATCGCGCGAAGGTGGCTCGCACGCCCGCAGATCTAGTTGCTGACTACGCTCTGCCACAATCCTTGGCGCAGACCTATCTGGACTATGAGCCGTTCTTCTCGAGGCTGCGCGAGTTGCGCGACGGCATCATCCACGGCATCTCGCGCACGGATGGACTCTTCGTTACGGAGAAGGGCTTTTGTGTCTTTCCCACAACGCGACCTTTTGCTGATTTCCCATGGAAGGCAGAGCACTATTTCAACGAGAACATCGTCTCGTTGAAGCCCTGGATAGCACACATCGTCTCGGGCACGATCGACGCCTGCTCAGCCCTTTTGTTCAGCCTCGCTAACTCAACGCAGTTGCCGGGGAACATTGCAGAAGGCTATCGCGTGTTTCTCCGCGATCCTGCCAATGGGGCCTTGCTCAGGTTGCTAGAAGCAGAGACTGGAGATCAAGTCTGGTGGTCCGGCCCAACGCAACAGCCACAACCGACACCTAGGACCATTTCGCCGGCGAAGGCCACGTGCCTATTCCATCGAGCAGCACCGGGCCGGTAAAGATCGGCCGCTCGTGTTTCGGCAAGCTCGAAAGCGGATATCTGACGACCGACCGGCTGATACACGCCCTTTGTGGGCGCTTCCAGCCCAGATATCGGCGTTAGAGTAGACGCACCCTCTCAAGGAATTGCAGCGCATGCTTGCTGGTTTATCTGCAGGGCCCGGAATCCATCGCTTTGGGTCTTCATTGACGGAGTCTGCTCCGTCATGCTCACGCGCCAGCATGTCGGCGGACATCGTCTTGAGACAAGCTCGGCGTCATACCTCTAGCTGCCTGCGTTCCAGCGATCATAGCGTCCGTCCGGGTCGTGGAAACCCGATAAGCTGGGTTTGGTCTTTAAAGACCAGACCTTCTTTGCGAGCGCTTCCAAATCGGACGCCGCACTCGGGCTCCAGTTGTGGCGGATAGCCCATGATTTGATGGTGCCGGAGGGATCGCCGTGCCCTTTGGCCCGCAGGATGCGCAAGATCTCGTTGGCCATCTGCTTGTCACGGGGATGTCCTAGGCCAGTCGACAGATTGATCATTTTGGTCAACGTCTCCAACGCTCGAACCACAACTGGATCGTCGATCAACACTCTAGGCGGTTGCTTCTCCTGTCCATGAACATGGGCGCTCCATCGCGCTGCCCACCCATCAGCCTCGCCAGGCACCCAGGGCACGGCCACAGCGCCAGCGACGCCGTGGAGGCCATCGACGAAATCGAGAAGCGACTCATTTGCGTAGTAAGCGATGACCACCGAACTCCGGGCTTGGTACCTCAAGGTTTTCATTGTCTCGGCGTGTATCTTGCCACCCCAGGACAAATTGACCGCCTTTCCTTTGTCCAGGGCCTTGGACGCCGCAGGGCCCAGGAAGCGAGACAGACTCGTGCCATCGAGCTGCCCCCTGGTGTGAGTGAGCAGAATGACGTCCGAAACCCCGACAGCCTTGGCGATCTGCTCCGCGTAAGCCAGTGCCAGGCCGAAAGTCTGTTCTTGCTGGCTGTCAAGTGGGATGAGAACACGAACGATATTGGTCATAATATGCCCATTACGATATTAAGTAGGGAGCCAAGAATTTCAGAAATTCACTTCTGAGTAAAGCATTTGTTGGGATTTGTCGCATCCAAGGCGTCACTCTACATTATCATCGCCGCAGCATTATTATTTCAGGTGAACGTCTCATCTCTGGAATGGCGTGGGAGTGGCTGGCGATCTGCTATGGAGAGGCGGTTAGCTGGCTTTGGGAGCGGGCAAGCTCCATGCCTCGTGAGGCGGCTCCTTGAGCCGGTGCTCCTGCAGGTCCGGTCACGCGCTCGAGCAGCCGACTATCATTGCAGTGGGTGGGAACAAACCAGTTTGCCGTTGTCGATCCATCCAGCACAACTGTAAGAGTGGCGGGTGACGGAGGGCGCATCGTGACAGACGACGTCGACCATGACGACGTGTTCTCCATCGGCAGTGTGTCCATCGAGAAGCTCCTCGCGGAGCATAAGTCGCTCGCGGCAGCCTTTGCGCCCTATGATCGACTGCGGTTGGCCGCGACATTCGGAGCCCTACTGACCCGTCCGGAGCTATTGGGCAATAGCCATCGCCTCGAGGTGCTGGTTCACCTCGCCCTGCTGACAGCCGAGGGAACAAAGAAGCCCGACGACCGGATCGTGGAACTTGCATTCAACGCGATGTCCGAGACCTTTGTGGGCCTGAGGGAAGACCCCAGTGAAGAGGTTGCGGTGCATAATATCGGTACCGCTTTCGGTAACTTTCGCATGCTGACCGGGACGTGGGAGTCTGGCGGATTCTATCTCCAGCGGCTTGTCAGCACGCTCGAGGGCCTGAGCGACGGCGGCCTGATCGGCTCTCTTCGCAGTTCGGTGCTCGCACTCCTTCGCCTTTCCGATGAGATCTGTCGCCGCGCCGGATTGGAGCGAAACCAACTGGGTCCGGAGATGCCGATCAAGGCCTTGCCGCGAGGCGTGCGGTCGGGGAGTGGCGGTGCCAGGCGACTGGTACGTCTCTCACGGGAGGAGGTCCAGGCCCTCGGTATTGACCTGGACGACCTGGTCCCCTTTGGATTTCGGTCCAGCCTGCTCGGTCGGCTGCGGGCCGAAAGAATTGGACACTCGCTGCTGGAGCGTTTCCCGCTCATCCTCGGCCAAGACGCACTCTATTTCATCCTGCCGACATCGACCGGCACCGCCATCACGCGGTTCGTCATCGAGAACATCCAGCATGACGATGCCCTGCGCCCGCTTGCGGCCGCCCTGGCCGGAAACTACGGCTCGCTCTTTTCCAGCACGCAGATTCTCGACGAGCGTTCGGTCTCAGTCGAGTTCCGCGGTGCTCCCGGCGGGCTTGCGGCCGCGGCGATGATGGAGATCGACCATGGCCTTTATCTCAACTTGATCTTTGTCGCCGACGATCTGCAGGGGTTCACCGGGGATGGTGTTCTCGGCTTCTTTCCTTCTCACGGAGACTGGGACAAACTCGTCGATCACTGGGTACAGCAGTCCTGGGAAGCGGCGAAATCAAGACCCGATTATGTCGGCGGCCTGACCCTGGTCATCCTCTGCGGCATAGGCCGTGGCGTACCTGACTTTGTTCTCGACACCCCGCGCGAAGGCTGGCGCACCGAGATGATCAGTGCTCCCGACCTGCTGACACTGTCCTGGCTACCTGATTTCAAGGCGTTGTCACTTTGGCGGATCCTCGAGGCCAGCGATCGACTTGAAGGGCTCGGTGTCGGCCTTCACAACTTCAACGGACTGGTCAATTTGGTCGGGTGGGCTCGTGAACTGGGCGGGCACCTCGTACCCCACGCATCGCTGCCGCGAGAGTTGGGCGCCGAATCGGCGCTTGTCTGGATTCGGCAGAACAGCCTCAGAGACGTTCGGCATGAGGCGTTGACACAGTGGGATGCGCACATGGCGCTGCATCCGAGTGGAGAGTGGCGCCCGGTTCGACGCGGTGAGCACTCGATGTTTGTCGAGGATCGAAGCAGGCCCTTCTACATGGTCGATGCCAGGCCCGATGGCCAGTGGCCGCAAGGCGTCTTCGAGTCCGGCTCGCGGCGTTGGTGGTGTAGGCGTCCTAACTTGCTCGATTGCGTGCCAATCGAACAAACAGCCGTCTCGATCAGATCGAGACGGTTATCGATTTATGATGGAATTGGTTGCGGGGACGCGCTTGAGATAGGGTCGCGACTAACCTCCTCATCGAGTCGCCCGCGGGAGACGCACCCCTAAGCCGCTTCGGGGCGGGCGACGAAAATCTGATACAGCGACACGTTTGTGAATAGGCACCACATTCTCGGCTTTGACCGGGTTGAGGTAGTCAGCCCATGCTCGCATCAGCTTGCGGCGCTTCTCGATGGCAACCGGCCTGCGATACCCAGAGGAGAGATGTAAGCTCCGGCCTGTCGTTGGTACGGGCGTTAGAAGGCAAGAAAAGCGCCCGCCGGCGCCTTTGCCATCAACGGCAATGATGGAATTTCTTACCCCTATCGGCTCGGCTGTGGTGAGCGGTCCTTGTTCCGCTTGTCTGCGACGTAGCTCTGCCCATTCTCCATCTTCATTATGTCGAAAAGGCCAGTCGCCGCGAAGAGTGCCGGAAAGTTCTTCACTCCATAGTTTCGTGGATCGATGGGCGCCTGTCGTTTCGCTGCGCTTCCTGCCGATGACATAGCTGCCCATCCATCATCTTGCGCCGTGGCTTCCACAGCGCCACGCAGGATCGTCACAAGGATCGTATCTTGCGACAGAGATTTGCCCGTTCGCTTGTCAGCGGACTTTTCGGCGGGCGTTTTAGATTTGGCCGCCGATTCCGCTTTGGTCTTTGGTTTCGCGCCGGGGGGTTCAGGAGTTGTCGGTTGCTCAGCATCGTCCAGGCTATCGAGGTAGAGGAAAGTCGTGCAGGCATTGATGAACGGAGTGGGCGTTTTGCGTTCCCCAAATCCGTAGACTTCGTGTCCATTGGCCTTCAACTGCATCACTAGTGGTGTGAAATCGGCGTCGCTGGAAGCCAAACAGAAAGCGTCAAGCTTTTGCGTGTAGAGAAGCTCCATTGCATCGATCACAAGCGCAATATCGGTGGCGTTTTTGCCGGCCGAATAGGTGAACTGTTGAATGGGCCGAATTGCAAAATGGTGCAGCTTGTCTTTCCAATTCCTGAGATTGGCGCTTGCCCAATCGCCATAGGCGCGGCGGATATTGGCCGTGCCGTATTTTGAAAGTTCCGCCAGTATCGCTGCGATCTTGCCGTGGGATACATTGTCCGCATCGATGAGCAAGGCGATTCGCCGATCAGATGTGGTTCGTGAGCGGTCCTCATTTTTCCATTCGATTGTTCGCCCTCACTGCGCATCTTCATTGATAGCATCTATGTGCGATGTGCGCACGATTGTGGTTCAAGCAGCGCCCTCCGGTGCGCCGTGAGGAGCAATTGGCTTATCGAGACCGTCGGGGGCCCTGCCACTTAATTTCGATCGATCTTCGGCGACGTTACGGGCTATGCAGAGCGTCGGCGATAGCAGAAGAGTGCTTCTTCGATAGTGGGTCTCGCGATGTAGCGGTCTCCCAACTCGACCCCCCGCATCATGGGATGTCATTGAGGGGGGACGAACTGGGCCACCCCAAGTAGCAACCGCTATCGGCTTGTGAGATAAGGTGCAGGTATGCCGGCGTCGTAGCGTGCAGAGCGAGGTTTGGGAACCAAACTAATCCACAGAAATATTTTGTTGGTAGTCCTGTTGGTAGGTGCCGTGGCTATGCGAACCACAAACATTTGAAAGCAAAACCAGATTTCATTTACTTGGAATCCGCCTCTGGGCACCATTTCCTTTGTAAGGTGTTGACGCAGCTGAAAAACTAGCAAAATTATATGCTTAGGCCTGCCCGAGTGCTACACACGGGTGTTACACATGGTCCTTGCTATGGGCCGTCCTGTCAAACATCGTAAGACTGGGGTGTACTGGTTCCGAAAGCGCCTACCGGCGGACATTGCCGCGCTGGCGCCGCATGTGCGAGCGATGGCATAGATGTCGCAGGGATGGTGATCGGTCCGAGCCAGCATGCCGCGCGCCCTTGCCGTGAGAACGCCGCGTAAATTGCATAAGTCTCCGCTTATAGGCAAGGCTCAACGAAGCCCGCCCCAGACAGTTTTGCCCCCGTCCGAGGCGGGCTGAGGAAGCTGATGGAGGCAGCCTCCGGCCTTGGCCCACGGGGATCAAAACCAAGGCAGATTCGAAACTTCACCCGGCGAAGAATGTTCCGGCCGTGGTGATCTCCGGCTGTAGTCACATTAGCCCCAACTAACGCTCTCTGGACTCTTTTCGCCAATGAAAGCATTCTTCCGGCGGGGAGAGTGGGACTGTGGGCCAAGTCCAGCAACAGGGGTCAGCCATCCTGATCGATGGGGGGATCGCAGGGCAGCGGCTCAATCTGCCGCTCGCGATCATCTTGACCGTCAGCCTGGTCATCGCGGCTATTGCGCCATTCGACGTTGGCTTCGTCGCCGTCACGTTCGGATCTCCAGTTCTACGCGTCATGCTTATGGCCGCCCTCGTGATGATCGGCGCTTGGTCAGCGAGCCAAGTCGGCCTACGTCTGACCGCATCGGCTCGATCAGCATTGATCGGGGCGATTGGTGCCATCCTGGTTGCCGGCTATGTAGTCTGCATCGACTGCTATCTATTTCGAAGCGTTGTCCCGGAATCCTATGCGCAATTTTTCGAGCAAATGCCGCTGGGTGAGCGCTTTGCCTATTTCATGCTCCGCGCGTTCAACGAGAATGTGATCTATCGCCTGTTCGTATTCGCGACCGCCCTTTGCCTGCTTTCGAAGCTGACGAGGGTAGGAGCAAGGGAGATGGCACCGATCGCCATCCTAGCCGTCATGGTCGCAACCCAGGCGCTCAACATTGGGATGAACGTGACGGCGTTCTTACCGGGCCCGATATCGCCGCTGGTGCTCACCTACGAGGCTTTGCGCTACGTCGTCCCAGGCGTCATTTGGGCATGGCTGTTCTGGCGCTTCGGTTTCCTGACTGCCGAGATTGCTTCGGTTGGCTGCCATCTGTTTCTTCAGCCGGCGCTGGGCATTCTGCTTTAGCCGCTAACGGTCTATTGCGTGATCCTCGTTTAGCATCCGCTGATGGATGACACGTTCGAAGACTTGATTCACGCTGTGAAAGCTGCGCCAAAAAGCGATCGGCTTGGCATTGTGCTGGCGAGCCTTGCCATCCTTGCCGCGGTGGCCGGCAGTGTATTGCTCAAAGGAACAGGGCACGATCAGCCGCGACCGCCAACTGTCGACATTGGCCAGATCCTTCACCCCGGAGTGGTCTGAAGCTACCCCCATGCAGAGAAGCCCGACGGCGGAGACTGGTTAAACGCAGTGGCGCCAAAATTGGCGGCGGAAAAGTCTGTGCTGTTATAAATGCTGATACCGGCAAAAACAGCGCCGGAATTGAGGCCACTGGGGAGCGATATCCCGCCGGCACCAGTCGCAGGATCGAGATGTCAGCGCCGTGGTTGATGTGATAGACGGCGCCGTCAATCACGAGCGCCGGGACGGACTTGACCCCCGGCTTCGTCGCTTCGGCACGCCGGCCCTTTGTCACGCCCCGTGCGGCCGTTGCCGATCCTGGCGCCATTCACGGTTTCACGGAAACGGCAACCTGCTCTAACTCTTCGTTTTGACGCCATTCCCAAGGGAAGGCGCTCTGCTCTTTCCTTGGGAATGGCCGGCACGCTGGCGTGCCGGCCATTGGCGTCAAGCGTGGCGGATTTCGGTTCCCAGCACCTTCAAGCATTCGCGGATGAACGCGGCAAGCGCCGTCCAACCCTTGGCGGACACCATCGTCCCGTCCACATAGGCATCGGTGGGAGACAGGTCGATGTAAGTGCCGCCGGCAAGCGTCACCTCCGGCTCGCAAGCCGCGAGAGCCCCGACCTTCTTGCCGCGCACGACGCCATCGACCGCGATCAGAATCTGGACGCCGTGGCAAATCGTGAAGATCGGCTTTTTGGTCTCGTGGAAATGGCGCACGATCGCCTGCACGCGCTTGTCGGTACGAATGTATTCCGGCCCTCGGCCGCCTGCGCAGTAGACCGCATGATACTGGTCGAGCTGTCTTTCGGCGTCCGAAAACGTCTTGTTGATCAGCGCATAGTGGCCAAGCTTTTCGGTGTAGGTCTGGTCGCCCTCGAAGTCGTGCAGCGAGGTCTTGATCATGTCTCCTGCGTTCTTGTCGGGGCATACCACATGAACCGTGTGGCCCACCGCCTCCATCGCCTGCTGATAGACGAAGATTTCGTATTCCTCGGTGAACTCACCGGTCAGCATCAGTATTTTCTTGCCTGGCATGGCTCTTCCTCCTGTTGGGGCTGGGCGAGGTGTGGATCGCGCCTCGCCTGTCTTCGAAATCGGATCGGATCAGAACGGCGGGGCCTGGAAATGAGCGCTCGGCGCGCAGCACCGGTTCGACGGCGCCCGGCACGCCACCAGTAGGCAGCGTGCTTCCTCCCTCTCCGGCGATATTGGCGGAAATGGACATCGGGTCCGACCTCAATCGAAGGCCGGAAGCAAGCGATCGCGCGAATGCTCGATATGGAGGCGCATCGCCTTGTGGGCGGCGTCGGGATCGGCCGCGCCGAATGCGGCGAGGATCGCCTCGTGTTCGTCGAGCGCTTCCTCGGTCACGCGGGCATGATACATCAGGCGGAAGATATGGAAGTGGGTATGCTGGTGGCTCAACGTCTGCCGAATGAGTTCGTTTTGCGAAAACTCCATGATCTTGTCGTGGAAGATCGCGTCCTGCCGGGCGAAATTCGAATAACGCAGGCGATCGTCCTTGCCTTCGCGCCGTGACATCACGCCGGCTGCTTCCAGCAAAATGCTGAGCTTGGCTTCGTCCATGGCAGCGGCGGCTTTCGCTGCGGCATGCGGCTCAAGCAGAAGGCGCATCTCGTACAGTTCGTCGAAGCGGCGCCGTGTGATTTGCGGTGCCGCACGATAGCCGATCAGGTGCGTCTTGAGCACCAGGCCTTCGCCTTCGAGGCGGCCGAGCGCCTCGCGGATCGGCGTGTGCGAGACGTTGAATTCCTTGACCAGGCTGTCGACGGTGATGCGCGAACCCGGCGCGATCTTCAGCGCCATCAGCTGCGCGAAGATCGCTTCGTAGACATCCTCGACCAGGCTGTTGGAGCGCTGGATGCGACCGCCGCCGGCGGTCGTTTCGGTCGTGTCGGCTGAGTTCGCGATCTGCATCTTTTTTGCCTCTTGACAGTGCGGACTGCTAACACGATGCTCCAGCCGATGCAATCCTATATCCTATACGATTTTAAAGCGGATATGTCTGTCGGGCCGTTGCATGGGTGCTACAGGGTGTCCTGGCGCGGTTGCGGACAGATGGCGGATCCGTAGCGAGAACCCTAGCCAGTTCAGCCGCCTTCAAAGGACAAAAGATCATCATGAGCCTCTTCGCCGCCCTCCGGCTTCCGCGTGAAATCCTTTTCGGGAAACGCCAGCGCCATGCGCTGCCGACAGTCGCCGGCAGGTTCGGCCGGCGCGCCCTGGTCTGCACCGACGAGCGTTTCGCCGGCACGGCGGTGTTCGCGGAAATCGTCAAATCGCTCCAGGCCGCCTCGATCGAGGTGCTGGTGCATGACCGCGTGCTTCCCGACGTGCCGCGCGACAGCGTCAGCATTTGCGTCGAGGAGGCGGAGAAATTCCGGCCCGAGATGGTGATCGGCATCGGCGGCGGCAGCTGCCTCGATTTCGCCAAATGCGCTGACTTGCTGCTCAGCCACGGCGGCACACTTCAGGAGTATTATGGGGAGTTCAAGGTGCCCGGCCCGACGCTGCCGCTGATCGCCGTGCCCACGACAGCGGGCACCGGTTCCGAAGTGACGCCCGTCGCGGTGATCTCCGATCCGGACCGGACGCTCAAGGTCGGCATATCGAGCCCCTATCTGATCGCCGCGGTTGCCTTGTGCGACCCCGAACTGACGATGACATGCCCCCCTGCCCTGACCGCGATAGCCGGCGCGGATGCCTTGACCCATGCGATCGAGGCCTTCACCGCGAAGCGGCGCGGCGAGGACCCCAGCCTGGCGCAACAGCATGTCTTCATCGGCAAGACCGCGCTGACCGACCATTTCGCCCTGCTGGCCATAGAGCTGCTGGGCCGCAGCCTGGAGAAAGCCTGCACCGATGGCACCGATGCCGATGCGCGCGCCGATGTGATGATGGGCGCGCTGGCGGCGGGCTGCGCATTCGGCACCGCCGGCACGGCGGCGGCGCATGCCGTGCAATATCCTGCGGGCGCCCTCACCCACACCGCGCACGGATTGGGCGTGGCGACGATGATGCCCTACGTCATGACCTACAACAGCCGCGTGGTCGCCGCCGAGATGGCCGAGATCGGCGCCGCGCTTGGCCTCGAAGCCAAGGGGCGGAGCGCCGAGGAGATGGCGGATGCCACCATCGGGGAAATCCGGCGGCTATTCGCGACGATCGGCATCACGCCGACCCTGGCCGATCTCGGCCTTCCCGCCGACAAGCTCGACTGGACCGCCGATCAGGCGCTCGGCATCGACCGTCTGATCAAGAACAACCCGCGCCCCTTCGATGTCACTGCCATGCGACGCCTGGTCCAGGCCGCCCATGACGGCGACCTCGCAGCCTGCGCCATGTAATCCACGGAACAAGACCATGAACCTTCCTCCCAATGCGCTGTGGATCGACCAGGACGACTATGATGTTCGCGGCTTTTCGCACGGACTGTACATCGACGGCAGATGGCGACCATCTTCCGACGGCCGGGTCATTGACGTCGTCGATCCTTCGTCGGGGTCTGTTATTGCAGCGGTCCCCGACGCGACGCTCGAGGATGCCCTGGCCGCGGTCGATGCGGCAGCCAAGGCGGCGACGGGATGGCGGGAGACGGCGCCGCGCAAGCGCTCGGAAATCCTCAGGCGCTGTTTCGAACTCATGGTCGAGCGGTCGGAAACGCTCGCCATGCTGATCTCGCTCGAAAACGGCAAGGCTCTGCGCGACGCGCGCGGCGAGGTTGCGTACGCCGCCGAGTTCTTCCGCTGGAACGCGGAAGAAGCGGTTCGGATCACCGGCGAGTTCGGCACCGCGCCATCCGGCACCAACCGCATCGTGGTCGACTATGAGCCGATCGGCATCTGCGTGCTGATCACGCCCTGGAATTTTCCGGCCGCGATGGCGACACGAAAGATCGCGCCGGCATTGGCGGCCGGTTGCACGGTGATCCTGAAGCCGGCCAGCGAAACGCCGCTGACGGCCTATGCGCTGGCCGCGCTCTACGGCGAGGCCGGCGTTCCGGCCGGCGTGGTCAACGTGCTCACCACGACCAGTCCCGGTCCGCTGACATCGGCCATGCTGGCCGATCCGCGCGTCAGGAAGCTCTCTTTCACCGGCTCGACGGGCGTCGGACGAACCTTGCTTTGCGAAGCCGCCAAGCATGTAGTCTCCTGCTCGATGGAACTCGGCGGCAATGCACCCTTCGTCGTCTTCGACGATGCCGACCTCGATGCCGCGCTCGATGGCGCCATGATCGCGAAGATGCGCAATGCCGGCGAAGCCTGTACAGCCGCCAACCGCATCTATGTCCAGTCGGGCATTCATGATGCGTTCGCCGACGGCCTTCGCAAGCGCATGGCAGCTCTCAAGGTCGGACCAGGCATGAGTGCGGATACCGAGTGCGGGCCGATGATCACCAGAAAGGCGGTCGCCAAGATCGACCGCCTTGTCAATGACGCCGTGGCCCGGGGAGCCAAGGTACTTTGCGGCGGCTCGATCCCGGAAGAGGAAGGCTTCTTTTATCCGCCGACGGTCCTGTCGCAGGTTTCGCCCGATGCCGACATGGCGCATGAGGAGATCTTCGGGCCGGTAGCGCCCATCACGCGATTCGAGACCGAGGCCGAAGTCATCATGCACGCCAACAACACGGAATACGGCCTTGCCGCCTATATCTATACGCGCGATGTGGGCCGAGGATTGCGGGTGGCATCGAGGATCGAGGCCGGCATGATCGGCCTCAATCGGGGGCTGATGTCGGACCCTGCGGCGCCCTTCGGTGGCGTCAAGCAGAGCGGCCTGGGTCGCGAGGGCGGCCAGCACCACGGCATCGCCGAGTTCATGGAGGCGAAGTATATCGCCGTTACCTTCTGATCGGGCATCCATGCAGAAAGACCCCTTCCGCACCCGCGATCACGTTGCCGACTTCGATGACATCGTGGCCGATATCGTGGCGCGCAGCACCGCTACCCGGGCGACGCTGCCCATGGTGGCTAATGTCGCCTATGGCAACGGCGCGGCCGAGAGGCTCGACCTGTTCTTTCCCCCGGTCGGGCGCAAGAATATTCCGGTTCATATTTTCATCCACGGCGGCTACTGGCGCATGTTTTCAAGGGGCGACTATTCCTATGTGGCGAACACAGTCACCAAAGCCGGCGCGATCGCCGTCATCGTCGATTATGCGCTAATGCCCGAGTTCAGAATGGCGGCGATCGTGGAACAGGTCCGGCGCGCCAAACAATGGGTGCTGGACAACATCGTCGACCATGGCGGCGATCCCGCCCGGATAAGCGTCAGCGGCCATTCAGCCGGAGCGCACCTGGCCACATTCCTGTTCGAGAAGACGCCAATGCCATCACGCATCCGTGCGGCGCTGCTGCTGGGCGGCCTTTACGACCTGAAGCCTCTGCGGAGATCCTTCCTCGAGCCGTTGATCGGCATCACCGACGAGGAGGCAGCTGCCTTCACGCCAATGACGCGGCGGCATGACCCGAAGACGGCAGTGACCATTCTCGTCGGGGACCAGGAAACGCAACCCTTCCACCAGCAAGCGGCCGACTTCGGAACACTCTTGCGCGCGCAGGGGCACGGTGTCCGCGACCTCCGCCTGAATGACCGGAACCATATGAACAGCGTACGGGATCTGGGCATCGTCGGCACGCAGGCTGGCGATTGCCTGATGCAGACGATTGAAACAACCCTCGTCTAGAGCAATTCCAGGAAAAGTGTGAGCGGTTTTCCGCAACCTCAGGACTTGGCCCTGTTGCGCGACCAGGCGACTCGCCGAGCGAAACAGCTTTGCTCTCATTGGCCAATCAGCGGATTCGATTTGCTTGGTGATCCCCCACCCTTAGGGCAAACTCCCTGCCGGGGCTGCAGGAGGTGAAATGAGAGCACGCGCAGCAACGCTCGGGGATCTCGAGGATGTGTTTCATGGCCTCTCCAAGCGGATGTCGGAGGAGTACGCGGCGGCCGGCAAGGACAGCAAGATCGCCTACGACAATCTGATGATGAATCTGAAGGAAGGCCGGGCGCACGCGCTGGTCGAGGGCGAGAAGGCCGTGGCGATCATCGCCTGGCATGAGAACAGCGACGCCGCCGATACGCTGTTTGCCGCGCAGGAGGACTTCTTCCGCGCCTCGACCGTGCGCTTCTGCAAGCGGCATATCAGGCACATCCAGGCGCTCGCCGGCAACCTTCCCATCCACTCGCGCAGCTGGCTGCAGGGGCCTGACGTCGCCCGATGGTTCGGCATTATCGGTTATGTCGAGCGCGGCCAGGAGAACGGCGCCAACCTGTTTGAGCTGCCGCCGGCCCGCGCCAGCTAAGGAACCCTGGCTGGCGGCATGTGTTCCTCCTTGCCGCAAACGCCGAGTATACCTCGCCATTGCCCGCGCAGATTCGTCGATGCGGGTCACCTCTTCGGCTCCAAGCGCTTTAACTCGGTGGCCGTGCGAATTGCACACCCGGCCGCCTTGGACTGCCTCAGCAAGCGGCTTGCACGGGGCGACGATTGGCGGGATGTTACTGGGGGCAACCGGGGCCAAACCGGCAGGCCGAGATCGATATGGCTGCTGGAAAATGTCGCGAGCTTGCTTCGCCCTTTTTATCCTTGTTGCCTTGCTGATGCCGGTGGAGGCCAGCGAGCGCATGTCTCATCTGCTTGACCGCTCCAACCTGCCGGTCTCCTATCTTCGCGAATCGGATGTTGTGACCGCATACACGACTGCAATGGCGCGCTTCCGTCTGCAGTTCGCAGGACGTGCCGGCGAAACCAATCTTGCGGTCTCTCTCGAACCATTGCTTTTGCGGGCGGAATTCCGTGCGCGGACCTGGCGCTCGGCGGACGGCAGCTTGTTGCAAGGCTTCGCCGGCAAGGGCGGCTTCCGATTGACGATCGGTAACTGCCTAGCGCGTATCTGCGCTGCCAGCGAATGCAGCGATGCCGGTTGGCCGGTTTACGCCTGCAGCGACGGACGCAAGCGCAAGATGTCCGTCACGGATTTTGTGACGGCAAGCTTCGACGGCGTGCCCTATCGTCGATTGAGCGCCCCCCCTTCGCAGGAATGAGGGCGCGAAGTGCCACCATCCTACCGAGGCAGGCGTTCAGCAAGGGGCGGTATTCCTTCCCGCACCGCGAACGCCTTCCCAGTCAAAAATTACTCGCCTCACGCCCAGCGCTGCGACTCCCCGCCGCAGTCGCGCAGGGCGTTGCGGCACTGAAATTGACGCTCGGCATCATCTTTTCCCCGCGAACTCGGTCCAAATAGAATAGGATGGTGGCGCGCCATCCGAACGCGGACACGTGTTGCATTCGACCCAGGCAGCCGGAAAACCGGTGACAAGCGCCGCCGGAACGTGTTGAAGGTGACGGTCGACACAGAGAGGGACGTGCGATCGGGTTGCACTCGGCAAGTGTTGATGGTTTGTTGCCGGTCTGCGGAGAACGAATGATGCGAGAATCGATCGGTCAAGACGAATATGGGTCGGCGAACCCTTTCGATCCGGACGACCTGCCCAATCTGAATGCGATCGGACCAGGGATCGGCAACAATGATTTCGAGAAATACGCGGTCGCCGTGATCATCGTGTTCGGCGCCCTGATCATCGGCGGGCTGATGGCCGCGTCGATGACCTTCGGCCATCGCAACGGGTTCCTCTTCGCGCTTGGCGGCGCCACATCGGCCTGGATCTCCGGAAACGCGCTTCTGCTTGACCGGCCGCGCATCTACGCGCTGTTCGTCGGCATCGCCGCCCTGATGCTGATCGCATCGACCATCACACTGGTTACCTGACGGTTCTTGCCGGGCCGCGACCCTGTCCGAGGGTCCACCCCGGCATCAATATCCGAGCGCCTCGCCAGAGGCCGCCCGGCTGTCGATGGCGCCATTGTAGCGCGCGCCGCCGCCTTTCCCGATTTCCGCGAGGCTTTTGCCGCCGACCAAAATGCCGGCCGCCTGGCCCCAGGTCTGGTCGCCGAGATCAAGGTGGTAGCCCATGCCGGCCAGCAGCCTTTCGGTGTCCGGCGACAGGCCGAACGGCTCGACATAGACCTTATCGGGCAGCCATTGATGGTGGATGCGCGGCGCGTCGATCGCCTCCTGGATGTTCATGCCGTGGTCGATGACGTTGACGATCGCTTCCAGCGTGATGGTGATGATGCGCGAGCCGCCGGGGCTGCCGATGACCATGAACGGCTTGCCGTCCTTGGCCACGATGGTCGGGCTCATCGATGACAGCGGCGTCTTCTTCGGCTGAATGGCATTGGCCTCGCCCTGGACCAGGCCGTAGAGGTTAGGGACGCCCGGCTTCTGGGTGAAATCGTCCATCTCGTTGTTGAGCAGGATGCCGGTGCGGTCGGCGACGACGCCGGCGCCGAAGGAGCCGTTCAGCGTGTAGGTCACGGCGACCGCGTTGCCGTCCTTGTCGATGATGGAATAGTGCGTCGTCTCCTTCGATTCGCCAAAGCCTTTCGGCATCAGGTCCTGCGACACGCCGGCGCGGAATGGGTCGATCTTGTCGCGGATGTCCTTGGCGTAGGCTTTATCCAGCAGTTTCGAGACCGGATTGTCGACGAAATCGGGGTCGCCGAGCGCGGAGTTGCGGTCGACATAGGCATGGCGCATCGCCTCGACCATGACATGCACGGTCTCGGCCGAACCGGCGCCGAGATAGGACAGCGGGTAGCCTTCCAGCACGTTGAGGATTTCGCAGATGATGACGCCACCGGAGCTTGGCGGCGGCGAGGACGTGATCTCATAGCCGCGATAGGAGCAGGTGACCGGTTTCAGTTCGCGCACCGCATATTGCTCGAAATCCTGCTTGGCCAGGATGCCGCCCTTGGCGCCACTCGCCTTGACGATGGCGTCGGCGATGGCGCCCTTGTAGAAGGCGTCGGGGCCTTTCTCGGATATCGCCGAGAGCGAGGCGGCAAGGTCTGGTTGGGTGAGCCGCTCGCCAATGCCAAAGGGCTTGCCATCGGGTTTCAGGAAGGCGGCGGCCGCCGCCGGATCCTTCGCCAACCTTTCAGCGTTGCCGGCGAACGAGGCGGCGTCGCCCTGATTGAGAATGAACCCGTCCTTGGCATAGCGAATAGCCGGCGCCATCAGCTCTTGTCTTGAGAGTGTGCCATATTTTTCGCGCGCCATTTCGAAACCGGCCACCGAGCCCGGCACGCCGACGGCGAGATAGCCGTCGAGGCTGGCGCCCTTCACCGGGTTGCCATCCTTGTCGAGATACATGGTCTTGGTCGCGGCCAACGGCGCGCGCTCGCGGAAATCGAGGAAGGTCGATTTGCCATCGGCGAAACGGATGGTCATGAAGCCACCGCCGCCAATGTTGCCGGCATTGGGGTAGACGACGGCCAGCGCATAGCCGACGGCGACCGCCGCATCGATGGCATTGCCGCCCTTCTTCAGGACCTCGACGCCGACTTCCGACGCCAGATGCTGGGCCGTCACCACCATGCCGTGCTCGCCCTTGGCCGGCACCGGCGACGCCGCAAGGACGCTGGTCAATGGTGCGAGGGCAAAGGCGATGGAAAGACTGGCGGCGATCAGTATCCGACGGGTGACGTGCATGGCGGGTTCTCCTGGCGGCGACACCTAGAAGAGCCCGTCGCTGCGGCCGAGTCCACCTTCAACAATGGGCCAGGCGGATCAATTCCGATGTCAGGCGTGTCAGACAATTCCGCCCGAGCCGCCGGCGACAGCCGGGCGTTCGGCCGCGACCTTGGCGCGGTAGCCCGCTGCCCGGTAGGCGGCGACCGGATCGATGGCGCCTCCGGTTTTCAGCCGCGCCATGGCCAGGATCGGCTCGACATCGGTGCGGTAGGCCGCCTTCAGCGTCTGCGTCGCCATCAGCGCGTCATTGCCGTCCTGAAAACCTTCTAGCGCCTTGCGGTCGACCAGCAACGCCTGCGCATAGGCGCGCTGCACCTCGACCGCCGAGAGCATCAGGCTTTCAATCGGATCGGTGACGTTGTGGCTCTGGTCGAGCATGTGGGCCGGATCGAAACCCTCGGCGCCGGACAGTTCGGCATCGACCAGTTCGTTGAAGACCAGGAACAGCCGGTAAGGATCGATCGAACCGGCGTCGAGATCGTCGTCGCCATATTTCGAATCGTTGAAGTGGAAGCCGCCGAGCTTCTTGAACTGGATCAGCCGCGACACGATCATCTCGATGTTGACGTTGGGCGCGTGGTGGCCGAGGTCGACCAGGCAGAAGGCCCTGTCGCCCAATTCCTTGGCGATCAGGTAGTTGGTGCCCCAGTCCTGCACGACCGTGGAATAGAAGGCCGGCTCGTACATCTTGTGTTCGGTGAACAGTTTCCAGTCGGCGGGCAGCCCGGCATAAACCTCCTTCATGGCATCGAGGTAGCGCTCGAAGGCTTTGGCGAAATTGACCTGGCCGGGAAAGTTCGAGCCGTCACCGATCCACACCGTCAGCGCCTTGGAGCCCAGCGTCTTGCCGATCTCGATGCATTCGAGATTGTGCTCTACCGCCTGCCGGCGGGTGCCTGCGTCGGCATGCGACAGCGAGCCGAACTTGTAAGAGAGTTTCTGGTCCCTGGCATCGGAGAATGTGTTGGAGTTCATGGCATCGAAGCCGAGGCCGAAGCGCGAGGCCGCCTGCTTCAGCCGGTTCGGATCGGCCTTGTCCCATGGAATGTGCAGGGAGACGGTCGGCGTCGCCTGCGTCAACTGGCTGATGACGGCGCAATCCTCGATCTTGTCGAAAATATCGCGCGGCTCGCCGGCGCCGGGAAAGCGGGCAAAGCGCGTGCCGCCGGTGCCGACGCCCCATGAGGGGATGGCCACGGCGAATTTCTCGACCTTGTCGCGGATGGCGTCGATGGCGATGCCGCGGCGGTCGAGACGTTCGCCGAGCGAGGCGTAGTCGCGCTTGAGGTCGGGCTTGCGCGCGGTGTTGTCTTTTTCGACGATTTCGGCGGAAATGATGGTTTCGGACAAGTACTGGTTCCTCCCAAATGCGTTCCGTCAGCGCTGCCCCTCATCCGGCCCTTCGGGCCACCTTCTCCCCGTGAACGGGGCGAAGGGAAGCGCTTCAGATCAGCGCGTAAAGCTCTGCGCGTTGCCGGCGTCGACGTTGATGATGTTGCCGGTCGATTTGGCCGACATGTCGGAGGCGAAGAAATAGATCGCCTCGGCGATGTCTTCCGGGAAGACCGAGCGCTTCAGCATCGAGCGCGAACGATAATGCTCTTCGAGGTCGTCCGTGGACATCTTGTAGGCGGCGGCGCGCTGTTCCTTCCACTCGCCGGTCCAGATTTTCGAGCCGCGCAGCACGGCGTCCGGATTGACGACATTGACCCTGATCTGGGCTTCCGCGCCTTCCAGCGCGAGACACCGGGCGAGATGGATTTCGGCGGCCTTGGCCGTGCAGTAGGCGGCGGCGTTGGGCGAGGCGGCAAGGCCGTTCTTGGAGGCGACGAAGACGACATTGCCGCCGATCTTCTGCACCCGGAACAGCCGGAACGCTTCCCGCGAGACCAGGAAATAGCCTGTCGACAGGATGTCCATGTTCTTGTTCCACAGCGCCAGCGACGTCTCCTCGATCGGCGCCGAGGAGGCGAGACCCGCGTTGGAGACCAGAATGTCGATGCCGCCGAACTCGACCGCCGTCTCGGCAAAGCCCGAGACGACCTGGTCTTCCGAGGTGACGTTGATCACAACCGGGCGGACGAAATCCTTGCCGTATGCCCTCGCCAGTTCCTCATTGGCGCTGGCCAATGCAGCCTCATCGATGTCGGCCAGCACCACGCAGGCGCCTTCGCGCATCAGCCGGTTTGCGGTCGCCCGGCCAATGCCGCCGGCGCCACCAGTGACCAGCGCGATCTGGCCGGCGAGCGATTTCGGCTTCGGCATGCGCTGCAATTTGAGATCCTCGAGCAGCCAGTATTCGATGTCGAAGGCTTCCTGGGCGGGCAGGCCGACATAGGACGAAACGGTCGAGGCGCCGCGCATGACATTGATGGCGTTGACGTAGAATTCGCCGGAAATTCGCGCCGTCGCCTTGTCGCCGGCGAAGGTGAACATGCCGACGCCGGGCATCAAATAGACCACGGCATTGGGATCGCGGATGGCGGGCGAATCCGGGTGCTTGCAGCTGTCGTAATAGGCCTGGTAGCCGACGCGGTATTCGGCGATGTCGTCGGCGAGGCGCGCAATGACGGCATCGACATCGGGTTTTGCCGGATCGAACTCGATAACCAGCGGGCGGATCTTGGTGCGCAGGAAATGGTCCGGGCAAGAGGTGCCGAGTGCCGCCAGCGGACGCAAATCCCTGGAGTTGACGAATTCGAGCACGGCGGCGGAATCGTCGAAATGGCCAAGCTTGTGGCTCTTTTCCGAGATCAGGCCGCGGATTTTCGGCATCAGTTTCGCCGCGACGGCGCGGCGCTCCTTGGCATCGAGCGACTTGACCACTTCGCCGCCGAAGATGGCGAGGCCCTCGGAGCGGCGCTCGAACCACTCGATCGCCTGGTTGATCACCGAGATCGTCGTCTCGTAGCATTCCTTGGGCGTGTCGCCCCAGGTGAACAGGCCGTGGCTTTCGAGGATGACGCCCTTGGCGGCGGGATGTTCGAGGCAGAACCTCTCCAGCCACAGGCCAAGCTCGAAGCCCGGCCGCTTCCACGGCAGCCAGCCGATGGCATCGCCGAAGATCTCCTTGGTCAGCGCTTTGGAATCCTTCGCCGCGGCAATGGCGATGATGGCGTCGGGATGCATATGGTCGACAAACGGCTTCGGCACATAGGCGTGCAGCGGCGTGTCGATCGAGGCCGCGCGTGGGTTCAGATTGAACGTGCAGTGGGGCAGATATCCCACCATCTCGTCCTCATGCTCGACGCCGCGATAAAGGCCTTTCAGCGCGCGCAATTTGTCCATGTAGAGCGTGGCGAAGCCGTCAAGCTTGATCGAGGCGCTGTCGCCGCCCGAACCCTTGACCCACAGCACTTCGACAGTCTCGCCGCTGAGCGGGTCCTTCTGCCATATCTTGGAGGAGGTGTTGCCGCCGCCATAGTTGGTGACACGCTTGTCGGAGCCCAGCGTGTTCGAACGATACACCAGAAGCTCGGGGTCGCTCATCCCTTGGGTTTTCGCATCATCCCAAAGATTGGCAAGGCGCGAGCCGGAGCGCTTATCGAGCATAGGTATCCTCCCTGGGACGCAAAAAGCCGCAGTCCATTTTGCCCGGAATGTCTACGCAAGCATCTCGCTTGTCAATCATAAACGATCAAGATCGATCATATTGCACTGCACAATGAAATTATATGATCGGAAATGATTGACACTGCTCGTTATGAGTGCCTAGATGGCCAGGCAGGGAGGAACCATGCACGAAAAAGAGCGCCACAGGATCATTCTGTCCGCCGTCCAGGAAAAGCCTGTGGTGACGGTGCAGGAAATGGTCGACCTGACGGAGTCGTCGGAGGCGACGATCCGGCGCGATATCGCGGCTCTGCATGTGCAAAAGCGCCTGCGCCGGGTGCGCGGTGGCGCCGAAGCGATTTCGCCACCGCAATTCATCGGCCTGGCCGGCCGGCCCTTTTCCGTCAACGAAACGATCAACGCTTCGCAGAAGAGGGCGATCGCCCGGGAAGCGGTCGAATTGTGCGGGGATGGCGAGCCGATCATCATCAATGGCGGCACCACCACCTTCCAGATGGTGCATTTCCTGACCGGGCGGCGCATGCCGATCTTCACCAATTCGTTCCCGATCGCCGAGCATCTGCTCAAGCACTCGAAGAACACGGTGATGCTGTCGGGCGGCACTATCTATCGCGAGCAGAACATCATCCTGTCGCCCTTCGACAATGACGTGACGCGCAATTTCTATGCACGCCGCATGTTCATGGGCGCGCAAGGGCTGGGACCGCTCGGCCTGATGGAAGGCGATCCGCTGCTGATCCAGGCGGAGCAGAAGCTGATCGACCAGGCAGACGAGCTGGTGGTGCTGGTCAACTCCTCGAAATTCCGCAAGCGCTCCAGCCTGATCCTGTGCGGGTTGTCGCGCATCGCCACCGTCATCACCGATGACGGCATCGAGGATCGCGAAGCCAAGATGTTGGAGACCGCGGGCGTGACGCTGATCGTCGCCCGCAAGACGGCAAAGGAAGAATCTTCACTGCAGGCCTGAGACACCTCACGCCCGCAGCGGCGATGGAATGCAACGCTCAAGGGAGGATATGCGATGAGCTTTTTGAAGAAACTGATGGTGACGGCCGCATTCTCGGCCGCCATGTTCGTGAATGCCGCCTATGCCGAAAACGTCAAGATCGCACTGGTGGTGAAGTCGCTCGGCAACGGCTTCTTCGACGCCGCCAACAAGGGCGCCGAAGAGGCGGCCAAGGAACTCGGCGATGTCGACATCATCTACACCGGCCCGACCAAGGCGACCGCCGAAGCGCAGATCGAAGTGGTCAACTCGCTGATCGCGCAGAAGGTCAACGCCATCGCCATTTCGGCCAATGACGCGGACGCGCTGGTGCCGGTGCTGAAGAAGGCCATGGAGCGCGGCATCACCGTCATCTCCTGGGATTCGGGCGTTGCCAAGGAAGGCCGCCAGCTTCACCTCAACCCGTCCGACACCGGCCTGATCGGCGAGACGATCATCAAGCTTGCCGCCGACTATCTGCCGGAAGGCGGCGATGTCGCCATCCTGTCGGCCTCCTCGACCGCGACCAACCAGAACGCCTGGATCGACGCGGCCAAGAAGGTGCTGCCGGAGAAGTTCCCCAAGATCAAGCTCGTCGCCACCGTCTATGGCGACGATGATTCGGCCAAGAGCACCGATGAAGCCAAGGGCCTGCTGAAGTCCTATCCGAACCTCAAGGCGATCATCGCGCCGACCACCGTCGGCGTTGTTGCCGCCGCCCAGGTCGTCACCGACGAGAAGCTGATCGGCAAGGTCAATGTCACCGGTCTGGCGCTGCCGTCCGAGTTCAAGAAGTTCATCGACAACGGCGCCAGCCAGGCGGTCGCGCTGTGGAACCCGATCGACCTCGGCTACTCCGCCGTCTACCTCGCTCACGACCTGGCGGTGAAGAAGGAAGAGGCCAAGCCCGGTGCGACGCTGTCGATCGGCCGCGTCGGCAAGGTCACGCTCGACGACTCGAACTCGGCCGCAATGGCTCCGCCCTTCCAGTTCGACAAGACCAACATCGAGAAGTTCTCCAAGATCTATTGATCTGGAGCCTTTCAAGCCGTCGCGGCGGGGCTCACATCCCGCCGCGATTTTAAACGGACCTACTTTCAGGGCTTGATACGACCATGGACACGACAGCCCAGCACGGCACGGTGAAGGAGGGGCCAGCGGCCTCCGCGCCAAGCCTGTCGCTGTCCGGCATCTCGAAAAGCTTTCCCGGCGTGCGCGCGCTGCACAATGTCAGTCTGTCGCTCTACCCCGGCCAGGTGACGGCACTGATCGGCGAGAACGGCGCCGGCAAGTCGACGCTGGTCAAGATCATGACCGGCATCTATCAGCCGGATTCGGGCACGATCAGCATCGATGGCCAGGCCGTCACCTTGCCCAGCGCGCATGCCGCCTTCGGCCATGGCGTCACCGCCATCCATCAGGAAACCGTGCTGTTCGACGATCTGAGCGTCGCCGAAAACATCTTTCTCGGCCACGCGCCGCGCACACGGCTAGGCACCATCGACTGGCGCACGATGCGCAAAAATGCCCGCGAAGTGCTCGACACCATGCATGCCAGCCATATCGACGCCGATGCGCGCCTGAAAGATCTCGGCATCGCCAACAAGCATCTCGTCGCGGTGGCGCGCGCCATGTCGATCGACGCGCAGATCGTCATCATGGACGAGCCGACAGCAGCCCTTTCGATGAAGGAGATCGAGGAGCTGTTCCTGCTCATCGAATTCCTCAAGGAGGAAGGCAAGGCGATCCTGTTCATCAGCCACAAATTCGACGAGATTTACCGCATCGCCGACCGCTACACGGTGTTCCGCGACGGCGAGATGGTTGGCGAAGGCCTGATCAAGGATGCTGGCCAGAGCCAGATCGTGCGCATGATGGTCGGCCGCTCGGTCGACCACATCTTCCCGCAGCGCAAGGCCGAGATCGGTGCGCCGGTGCTCTCCGTCTCGGGCCTGTCGCACCCGACCGAGTTCAACAATATCGGCTTCGAGCTGCACAAGGGCGAAATCCTCGGCTTCTACGGCCTCGTCGGCGCCGGGCGCAGCGAAGTCATGCAGGCTATCTCAGGCATCACGCGCACATCAGGCGGCACGATCACGCTGGAAGGCAAGGCGATAGCGCCGAAAACGGCGGCGGATTCGATCGATGCCGGCATCGTCTATGTGCCGGAGGAACGCGGCAAGCAGGGCGTGGTGATCGGCCTGCCGATCTTCCAGAACGTCTCGCTGCCCTCGCTCAAGCGTACCTCGAAGTCAGGCCTGCTGCGGCTGGCGGAAGAGTTTTCGCTCGCCCGCTCCTACACCGAGCGGCTTGACCTCAGGGCCTCGTCGCTCAGCCAGGATGTCGGCACGCTGTCGGGCGGCAACCAGCAGAAGATCGTCATCGCCAAATGGCTGGCGACCGCGCCCAAGGTGATCATCCTGGACGAGCCGACCAAGGGCATCGATATCGGCTCGAAAGCCGCCGTGCACGGCTTCATGGCCGAGCTGGTGGCGCAGGGCCTGTCGGTGATCATGGTGTCGTCGGAACTGCCGGAGATACTCGGCATGTCCGACCGGGTGGTGGTCATGCGCGAGGGCCTTGTCGCGGCGGTCTATGACAATAAGGGGCTGGACGCCGAGACGCTGGTGCGGACGGCAGCGGGGATCGCGGCATGAAGGCCTTTCTGAAATACCGCGAGATCTGGCTGGCCGCGGCGATCGTTGTTTTGATCGGGCTGATCTCAACCCGCTTCCCGGCCTTCGCCGACCCCGGCAATCTGCGCCAGGTGTTCAACGACACCTCGATCCTGATGATCCTGGCGCTCGGCCAGATGGTGGTCATCCTGACACGGTCGATCGACCTGTCGATGGCCTCCAACCTCTGCTTCACCGGCATGGTGGTGGCGATGCTGAACGCCGCGCACCCGGCGATCCCGATCCCGGCACTGATCGTCATCGCGCTGGCGGTCGGGCTGGTGCTCGGCGCCATCAACGGCCTTCTGGTGTGGCGGCTGAACATCCCCTCGATCGTGGTGACTTTGGGCACACTCACCATCTATCGCGGCGCCACCTTCGTCCTGTCCGGCGGCGCCTGGGTCAATGCCGACAAGATGAGCCCGGATTTCATCGGTTTCCAGCGCGCGGCCTTCCTCGGCATTCCGGTGCTGTCCTGGATCGCCATCCTGGTCATCGCGCTGTTCTTCGTGCTGATGACACGCACCGCGCTCGGCCGCTCGATCTATGCCATCGGCGTCAACCCGACGGCGTCGGTCTATACCGGCATCGATGTCGGCCGCACGAAATTCATCGTCTTCTGCATCTCCGGCATGATCGGCGGGCTTGCCGGCTACCTCTGGATCTCGCGCTACGTCATCGCCTCGGTCGAGGTCGCCAACGGTTATGAACTCAACATCATCGCCGCCTGCGTCATCGGCGGCATCTCGATCGCCGGCGGCATCGGCTCGGTCGGCGGCGCGGTGCTTGGCGCGCTGTTCCTCGGCATCATTTCCAACGCGCTGCCGGTCATCAACATCTCGCCCTTCTGGCAGATGGCGATTTCGGGCAGCGCCATCATCCTGGCTGTTGTGCTTAACGCGCGCGGTGAACGCCAGCAAGGCCGCATCATCCTGAGAAAGGCGGAGGTGGCATGACCGACATCCCTGCCCCGCGGCATATTCCCGACCGGCTCGATAAGCCGTTTCGCTCGGCGATCTTTTCCTGGGAGGCGCTGTTGATCGTGGTGGCCGTCGCCATCTTCGCCATCAACAGTTTTGCCTCACCCTATTTCCTCGATCCGTATTCGCTGTCCGATCTCACCTTCAATTTCACCGAGAAGGGCCTGATCGCCTTTGCCATGGCATTGCTGATCATTTCGGGCGAGATCGATCTGTCGGTGGCCGCAATAATAGCGCTCGCCTCGACCATGATGGGCATGGCGGTGCAGGCCGGCGCGGACACGCCGGTGCTGGTGCTGATCGGCATCGTCGTAGGCCTCGGCTGCGGCGCCTTCAACGGGCTGTTGGTGACAAGGCTCGGCCTGCCCTCAATCGTCGTCACAATAGGCACAATGAGCCTGTTCCGCGGCATCGCCTTCATCATCCTCGGCGACCAGGCCTATAAGGGCTATCCCGAAAGCTTCGCCTTCTTCGGCCAGGGCTATGTCTGGTGGGTGGTCTCGTTCGAGTTGGTGCTCTTCCTCATCGCCGCCGTCGTCTACTGGTTCCTGCTGCATCGCACGAGTTTCGGCCGCCGCGTCTTTGCCATCGGCAACAATCCGGTCGCGGCGCAGTTTTCCGGCGTGCGCGTCGGCCGCATCAAATTCATCCTGTTCTGCCTGACCGGACTGATGTCGGGCATCGCCTCGGTGCTGATCACCTCGCGGCTCGGCTCGACGAGGCCGTCGATCGCGCAAGGCTATGAGCTGGAAGTCATCACCATGGTGGTGCTCGGCGGCGTCAGCATTCTGGGGGGGGCCGGTAGCATTGTCGGCGTCGTACTCGCCGCCTTCATCATGGGGCTGGTGACCTTCGGGCTCGGCCTGCTCAACGTGCCCGGCATCGTCATGTCGATCTTCATCGGCGTGCTGCTGATCATCGTCATCGCCCTGCCGATTGTCTGGCGGCGACTGCGTGGTAGCAGCTGATGCCTGAGAAATACGCGTTCAAGATGAAGCTCAAACCGGGCATGAAGGCCGAGTACAGGAGACGCCATGACGAGATCTGGCCGTCGCTGGTCGCGCTCTTGAAGGAGGCCGGCGTGTCCGACTACTCGATCCATCTCGACGAAGAGACCAACATCCTGTTCGGCGTGTTGTGGCGGCGGGACGATCATGGCATGGCCGAATTGCCGAAGCACCCGGTGATGCAGCGCTGGTGGGCTCACATGGCCGACATCATGGAAACGAAGCCGGACAATGAGCCGGTGGCCGTGCCGCTGGAAACTATGTTCCATATGGCATGAGCGCGCTTCGCCACATCGCCGTCATCGACATCGGCAAGACCAACGCCAAGGTGGCGCTTGTCGACCTCGCGACATTGAGCGAGGTGGCGCTGCGCCGCATGGCAAATGCGCCGCTGCGGCAGAAGCCCTACCCACATCACGATGTCGAGGCGCTGTGGACATTCATCCTCGACAGCCTTGCCGGCCTCAACCGCGAACGGCGCATCGACGCCATATCGATCACCACGCATGGCGCGACGGGTGCGCTGGTCGACGCTTCGGGCGAACTGGTTCTGCCGGTGCTGGACTATGAGTTCGACGGCCCCGACAGGCTGGCGGCGGACTATGACGCTGTTCGACCGCCCTTCGTCGAGACCGGGACGCCGCGCCTGCCAATCGGCCTCAATCTCGGCGCGCAACTCTTTTGGCAGCAGAAGTGCTTTCCGGCCGCGTTCGCGCATGCGGCCGCGATTCTGATGTACCCGCAATACTGGGCGCTGCGCCTGACCGGCGTCGCCGCCAACGAAGTGACCTCGCTTGGTTGCCACACCGATCTGTGGAATCCATGGCATGCCGACTTTTCGTCGCTGGTCGATCGGTTGGATTGGCGCGGCCTGATGGCACCGGTGCGGCCGGCCAGGGATCGCCTTGGTCCGATCCTGCCAGCGCTTGCCGCGCGCACCGCCCTTGATGCGCAAACCCCCGTGTTCTGCGGCCTGCACGATTCCAACGCCTCGCTGCTGCCGCATCTCCTGTCCGACGTGCCACCCTTTTCGGTCGTCTCGACCGGCACCTGGGTGGTGTCGATGGCGGTGGGCGGCAGGACGGTCGATCTCGATCCGGCGCGCGATACTTTGGTCAATGTCAACGCGCTGGGCGACCCCATCCCCTCGGCCCGTTTCATGGGCGGCCGCGAATTTTCCGTGCTGACTGAGGGCCGGCCGGAGACTTGGAGCGACAATGATGTCCGGGCCGTGCTCGCGCGAAGGACATTGCTGCTGCCGTCGACGCAACAGGGATCAGGGCCGTTCCCGCATCAGGCCGCGACATGGCTCAATGCCGACGGCATGAACAATGGCCAGCGCTTTGCCTCCATCTCGTTCTACCTGGCACTGATGACGGCGACCTGCCTCGACCTGATCGGCGCCGATGGCCCGACCACCATCGAAGGACCGTTTGCCCGCAATCGCCTGTTTGTCGGCATGCTGGCCGCAAGCACAGGCCGCGCCGTCGTCGCCTCTGAAGCGGCCACGGGAACCAGCATCGGCGCGGCACTGCTGGCGTCCGATCAGGTCACGGCGCATGGCAAGGGCGCGCGACTGGAACCGCCGACCGACCCGGCCTGGGCAGCCTATGTCAGGGCGTGGCGCGCGGCGGTCGAAGCACGGGGCTGATCACAGGATCCGCTTGCCGAAGGCCGACATGACGAAGTTCACGGTGTCGGCGCCGATCCTGGGCTCCATATGCTTGGTCAGGCCCGAAATATCCATCGACAGCAGGCCGCCGGAGAGCGCGATCGCCTCCATCGCCTGATGCGTCTCTCGCACCGTTAGCCCGCCGGAGCCAGCCGCCCAGCCGGCGAATTCAGTCGCTGTCGGCGAATAGCTGAGATGAAAGCCTTGCGTGCCCGACGTGGCGATGCGGATCGCCTCATGCATCAGGTCGCGCATGCCCATGGCGTCGATATCGGTCATGGTGAAGGCCGACACTCGCGAATCCTTCAGCACCCGCGCCTCGGCCGGGTCGGCATGGCGCAGGCCGACGATGACGACATTTTCCGGCGACAGCTGCGGCTGCAGCGCGCCGGCCTTGTGATCGAGGCCGAGGGTCCGGGCCAGCACAGAACCTTCCGGCAGGTCGATGCCCTCTTCGTCTTCCGGCATCAGCGCGGCGATGGAATCGATCCAGATCAGGCCGAAGGAGTGCGTCGCGCGCGCCGTCGCCGTCAGCGCCTTGTGGGCGATGCGGCGATCGGCGCCGGCACTCAGCCGGATCAACCCGGAGGGCGGCCGCTCGACATCGGTGAGTTCCACGACGTCGAAATTCATCGCCTCCAGCCGCGCGCCGGTCCCCTCGCGGGCAAGAACGCCGGCGGCTTCCTGTTCGGCCGAGATCGACACCATCTTGCGGCCGGAAAAGTCGGCGACGTCATGCATCGGGGCCTTTTCGACATATTCTGACGTCATCGCCAGCAGCATGGCGCCGTAGCTCATGCGGAAGGCGACGCGGTCGCCGACGGCGGGCGGCGGGTCGGCGTCCTGCACGTCGAGCAGCAGATGGTCGCTGGAGGCGCCGAGAACGCGAATCCCCTTGGCGATCGGCGTCAGCCCTTCGACCAGCACATCCTCGCGGCCGATATTGGCGATGGCGCGCAGCCTGTCGCCCTCGTCGGGAAAGACCGGCTGGTTGCCGAAAGCGTCGTAGCCGGACTCGCCGATCGGCCGCGACGGCTTCAGCTTGACCTCGATGATGTCGCTGGTCAGGCGGCAGGCGTCGGTCTCGAGTTCGGCCCATGGCACATCGCGGAAGGTTTCGACGCCGCCTTGCAGGATCGCCTCGCCGACCCGGAGATTGTTGATGCCGGCGGGCAGTTTGCCTTCGAGCAGCAGTGTCAGCGACGACGAGGCGCCGCCGGAGATCCAGTCGAGGCTTTTGCCGGACAGGCGTTCGGTCTTGTAGGCATGGGCGACGAGTTGGCCGAGATTCTCCGGCGTCGGCATGATGGCGCCGAAACAGCCGAGATTGGTGCCGATGCCGGCGACGCGCACGCCCTTGAACTCGAGGATCCGCTCGACCGTGGGGATCAGGTCGCTCGGCAAGATGCCTTCGCGGAGGTCGCCGAGGTCGATCATCAGCATGATGTCGTGGACGCGGCCCATGCGCTCGGCGATGCGCGAGATCTCGCGGATGGTGGCGAGTTCCGACTGCAGGCTGATGTCGACGGTGCGCACCACCTCCTCGATGCGCGCCATGGGTGGACTGCGCAGCAGCATGATCGGCGCGTTGATGCCGCTGTCGCGCAGCCGGCGGATGTTTTCGAAACGCGATTCGGCAATGCCGGCGACGCCGCCGCGCAGCATGGCACGCGCCACTTGCGGCATGCCGCACATGCCCTTGGTGACACCGAACACCTTGATGCCGGACAGGGCGCAGCGGTCGACAATGGTGCGGGCGTTGCGCTCGATACGGCCAAGGTCGATGGCGACTTGCGGTCCCGACATCTTATCCCCCGTACACAAGCCCCTGCGGGTCGATCTCGGGCTTACGGCCGGCAACGAGGTCGGCCAGGAATTTTCCGGAGCCGCAGGCCATGGTCCAGCCGACATGGCCGTGGCCGGTGTCGAGATAGAGGTTTTGATAGCGTGCCTGGCCAATGACCGGCACGGAGCCCGGCATCATCGGCCTGAGGCCCGCCCAGAGCTCCGCCTTCTTCTCGTCGAAAGCGCCGGGAAAGAGGTCCTTTGCGGTCCTGAACATGGTGGCAAAGTCGCTGGGTTTGTGGGAGCGGTCGAAGCCGGTGAATTCAGCGGTCGAAGCCAGCCGCAACCGGTTGCCGAGCCTCGAATAGGCCATCAGCTGGTCCTCGTCGGCGCCGCCCATGGTCGGCCCCTTGCTCTCGTCTTCCAGCGGAATGGTCGCGGTATAGCCCTTCACCGGATAGACCGGCAGGTCGATGCCGTAGCGGCGGCCAAGCAGACCGCTTTCCGGCCCCATCGAGATGACGACGGCGTCACCGGTCACCGGTCCGGCCGAGGTCATCACCGCCCGCACCCGGTCGCCCTCGATGTCGAGACCCTCGACCGTCGTGCCGTAGAGGAATTTCACGCCGAGCTTTTCGGCGGCATGAGCGGCGAGCTTTTCCACGAACTTCCGGGAATCGCCGGTCTGGTCGATCGGCGAATAGACGCCGCCGGCGATCTTTTCCTTCACGCCGGCAAGGCCCGGCTCGAGCTCGACCAGCCGGTCGCGGCCGACGATCTCGATCGGCAGGCCGTGCTCGGCCAGATAGCGGTAATTGTCGGTGCCGGTGTCGAGGCTGTGCTGCGAGCGGAAGAAATAGAGGATGCCTTTCTTGCGCTCGTCATAGTGGATGCCGGTGTCGGCCGAGATGGCGTTGATGCAGTCGCGCGAATAGAGCGCGAGGCGCAGCTTGACCTGGCTGTTGGCGCGCAGGCGGGCCACCGTGCATTGGCGCAGGAAACGCAGGCTCCAGGCGAGGAAATAGGGATCGAAGCGCAGCCGCACCTTGATGCCGAGATCATGATTGTAGAGCCCGCGCAGAAACGTCTTCAGCGCCGCCGGCGAGGCCCAAGCGGTGGCGTCGCCTGGCGAAACCAGGCCGGCATTGGATTGGCTGGTGCCCCGCGCGGGCGCCGCATGGCGCTCGATCACGGTGACCTCGTGGCCGTCGGCGGCCAGGTAATAGGCCGCTGCCGTACCGACAACGCCGGCGCCGAGCACCGTTATCTTCATGCCATCCCCCAAAAGCTCTCGGCGGCGCGGCGCCTCGACGCCGCGTCGCGACTGCTTCCATAGCGCGTCGCCGTGCGCCTTGCGAGCCCTCGGGGCTTGGCTCAGCCGCGGGCGGAGTTCTTGCTGGTCAGGATGCGCTCCCAGGCGAGCGCGTCGGCAACGATCTGGTCGAGATCGTCGCGTTGCGGCGTCCAACCGAGTTCCGCCCGGGCAAGGTCCGAATTGGCGACAACCGCCGCGGCGTCGCCGGGACGCCGGTCGCCCATCTTCACCTCGAAATCGTGGCCAAAGGCGCGGCGCACGCTCTCAATGACCTCGAGCACCGAATAGCCATGGCTGTAGCCGCAATTGGCGATGAGGCTCTGTCCCCCGGCGCGCAGCCGCTGCAGCGCCAGGCGATGCGCGGCTGCCAGGTCGCTGACATGGATATAGTCACGCATGCAGGTGCCGTCGGGCGTCGGGTAATCGGTGCCGAACACCTGCATGAAAGGCCGCTTGCCGAGCGCGGTCTCGCAGGCGACCTTGATCAGATGCGTGGCGCCCGGCGTCGACTGGCCGGTGCGGCCCTTGGGATCGGCGCCGGCGACGTTGAAATAGCGCAGCGCGGTGTAGCGGATGTCGTGCGCGAGGCCGGCATCGCGCAACATCCATTCGCTCATCAGCTTGGACAGGCCATAGGGCGATTCCGGCGCCAGACGGGCATCCTCGCGCACCGGCTCCAGCCCGGCGCCGCCATAGACGGCGGCGGTCGAGGAAAAGATGAAATGCGGCACGCCCTCGCGCACCGCGGTTTCGATCAGCGTGCGCGTCTTTGAGGTGTTGTTCTCATAGTAGGCGAGCGGCTCGGCGACCGATTCGGGGACCACGATGGAACCGGCGAAATGGATGATCGCGTCGACATGATTGTCCCTGATGATCGAACCGACCAATTCCTTGTCGGCGACATCGCCGACGACCAGCTTTGCCTCCGGCGCCACCGCCCATTCGAAGCCGGTGGAAAGGCGGTCGAGCACGACCACGCTTTCGCCCGCATCCAGCAATTCCCAGACCATGTGGCTGCCGATATAGCCGGCACCGCCTGTCACCAAAACCGTCATCCGCATCCTCGCATCTCAAGATTTATCGGAAACTGTCTCAAACACCGCCTTACTGGAAAGCCTGCCGCATGGCCATTAGAACCCTTGGTAACCGGCGTTCACCAAATGTGGCATCGTGCTGAAACAAAAGTGATCCACAGTGCGTGTCGTGGAATGCGAATAGGCCACGATCCGCCATCGTTAGGAACATGTGCGGGGCGTGGCATTTTGACCAAAATGGCCCGGTGGACGACCAATAGGCCAATGATTATGATCCCGCGCAAAATTGGGAAGCCGACATGAACTACCAGCGGTTCTTCGAAGAAGCGATCGACCAGCTCCACGCGGAGCGTCGCTATCGTGTCTTCGCCGACCTCGAGCGCATCGCGGGCAAATTTCCGCGCGCCATCTGGCGCTCCAACGGCCGCGCCGAGGAAATCACCGTCTGGTGCTCCAACGACTATCTCGGCATGGGCCAGCACGCGGACGTCATCGCCGCGTTCCAGAATGCGGCCGGCAAGATGGGATCGGGCGCCGGCGGCACCCGCAACATTTCCGGCACCTCCAACCCGCTGGTCGAGCTCGAGCATGAGCTTGCCGACCTGCACGGCAAGGACGCGGCTCTGGTCTTCACCTCCGGCTTCGTCTCCAACGAAGCTTCGATCTCGACGATCGCGCGGCTTTTGCCCAATTGCCTGATCATCTCGGACGAGCTGAACCACGCCTCGATGATCGAAGGCGTGCGCCGCTCGGGCGCCGAGAAGAAGATCTTCCGCCACAATGACGTCGCGCATCTGGAAAGCCTGCTGCAGGCGGCGGGGCGCGAACGCGCCAAGCTGATCGTCTTCGAAAGCGTCTATTCGATGGACGGCGACATCGCGCCGATCCGGGAGATCGTCGAGCTCGCCGAGCGCTACAACGCCATGACCTATATCGACGAGGTCCATGCTGTCGGCATGTACGGACCGCGCGGCGGCGGCATCACCGAGCGCGAGGGCCTGGCCGACCGCATCGACATCATCCAGGGCACCTTGGCCAAGGCGTTCGGCACGCTGGGCGGCTACATTACCGGCACCAGCGCGGTGATCGACGCGGTGCGCTCCTATGCGCCCGGCTTCATCTTCACCACGGCGCTGCCGCCGGCGATCGCCGCGGCCACCACCACCTCGATCCGGCATCTCAAGCGCTCGCAGGCCGAGCGCGATGCCCAGCAGCAGCAGGCATCCCGGACCAAGCAGGTGCTTGCCGCCGCCGGCCTGCCGGTGATGGACTCGCCAACCCATATCGTGCCGGTTCTGGTCGGCGATCCCGAGCTTTGCAAAATGGCCAGCGACCGCCTGCTCGGCGTGCACGGCATCTACATCCAGCCGATCAACTACCCGACCGTGCCGCGCGGCACCGAGCGGCTGCGCATCACGCCGACGCCGTTCCATTCGGATGCGCTGATCGCTGGACTGCAGGACGCGCTGGTCGAGACATGGGACGCGCTCGGCATTCCCTACGGCTCGGCAGGACGGCCCTCGGTCGCCAAAAGCGACCGGATCGTTCCGCTGCTGGTGCCCAAGTCAGGCGGCTGAAGCCCATTTGAAACGCTGTTCGACTGCCGGCCGACGCAAGTCGACTAGACAGTCCTCATCCATTTCGCCAGCCGGTGCGCGGCGTCCTCGACCTGGTCGAGGCGGCGATGGAAGCACAGCCTGAGGAAGGCTTCGCCGCCGGGGCCGAAGGCGGTGCCGGGCGCCAGGCCGACATTGGCCTTGTCGACGATGTCGAAGGCGGCGGCGCGGGAATCGGTGATGCGGTCGACGGCGAAGAACAGATAGAAGGCGCCCTGCGGCACGGTAAACCGAGCGCTGCCGGTGGCGCCGAGAATACCGCAGACCAGGTCGCGCGCTTTTCTCGCCCGCTCCACCTGTTCGGCGACGAAGCCATCGCCCTCGTCAAGAGCTGCGACCGCGCCGCGCTGCATGAACTGGGCAACGCCGGAATTCGAATACTGGATCAGGTTCTCGAACACCTGCTGCAGGCTCGGATGCGTCTTGATCCAGCCGACGCGCCAGCCGGTCATCGCCCAGTTCTTGGAAAAGGAGTTGACGAACAGGATGCGGTCTTCCTCCGTCGCGATGTCGAGGAAGGACGGCGCACGGCCATGGCCATAGTGGAACAGCGAATAGATCTCGTCGGCGATGATCCAGACGTTCTTGGCGCGCGCCAGGTCGAGGATCGCCTGCAAGGTCTCGTGATCGGCGGTCCAGCCGGTCGGGTTCGACGGCGTGTTGATGAACAGCGCCTTGGTGCGCGGCGTGATCGCCGCGGCGATCTTCTCGACGTCGCAGGACCAGCCATTGCCGGAATGATCGAGCGTGACGGGCACCGGAACGGCTCCCGACAGGGCGGCGGCGGCGTCGAAATTCGGCCAGGCCGGCGACAGATAGATCACCTCGTCGCCGGCGCCGGCGAGAGCGGTAAGGGACATCTGGATGGCATGCATGCCGGATCCGGTGACGATGAACTGCTCCTCCGGGAACGTCTTGCCGAAATGCCTGGCGTAGTATCGTGCCAGCGCCTGCCTGAGATCGGGGATGCCCCTCTGCCAGGTGTAGAACGTCTCGCCGCCGGCCAGCGCCTTTGACGCGGCATCGGTGATGAAGGCGGGTGTCGGCAGGTCGCCCTCGCCGGCCCATAACGGGATCAGGCCCTCGCGCAGGCGGCCGTAGTTGACGACGGCGACAATGCCGCTTTCCGGTGCGGCGCGGGCTTCGGCGCGAAAGCTATCGATCAGGCTCATGGACAAATCCGTTTTCCCTTAGAGCAGTTCACTGTTTCACGGAAACGGCAAACCGTTCTAACTCTTTGTTTTAACGCAATTCCCCAGGGAAAGCGCTACGCGGTTTCCCTGGGAAACCCGTTTCACACTTTTCCTGGAATTGCTCTAGGCTTGCCGCTCTTTACCAGATACGAAAACAGAAAACCCCAGCCGCGAACGACCGGGGTTTTGGTCCAGCAATGGTCGGCTGAATTATCGTTTGGCGAGCAGATCGCGGATTTCGGTGAGGAGCGCGACATCGGCGGGGGGTGGTGCGGCCGGGGCAGCCGGCTTCTCGCGCTCGAGCCGCCGGCGCAGATTGTTCACCCCCTTGACCATCAGGAAGATGACAAAGGCGATGATCAGGAAGTTCAGCGCCACGGTGATGAAGCTGCCATAGGCAAAGACAGCGCCTTGCTTGCGCGCATCTTCAAGGTTTGTCGCAGTCACGTTGTGCGACAGGCCAATGAAGTAGTTGTTGAAATCGACCCCTCCGAGCGCGCCAATGAAAGGCATGATGACATCATCGACCAGCGAAGTGACGATCTTGCCGAAGGCCGCGCCGATGATGACGCCGACGGCCAAGTCCATCACGTTACCCTTGGAAATGAATTCCTGGAATTCTTTCAGCATTCGACCCTCCTTGTCATGACCGGCCGCGCTGCCGTTCCGTCCTTGCGGCATCGACCCGGCGACAACATAACAAAAACCTCCGGTTGCAACATGGGCAAAAAGGAGAAAGCAACCGCTTTCTCCCTCCCCTGCGTCAACCTCGAGAAATCACGCGCTTCATGCGCCCAAAGCCGCAATGGACTCCGGCGCCAAGCTGTGATTGCGTTCGGATAAGCCGGATAAAAAGACGGCAAAGGAGGAAATTCCAGGCGTGCAAGGCTTGTTCATCGTCATCATCGCGATCGCCTATGTGACGTTGCTGTTCGCCATCGCCAGCCTGGGCGACCGCCGCTCGGCCATCTCCGGACCCGGTCGTGCGCGGCCGTTCATCTATGCGCTCAGCCTGGCGATCTATTGTACCTCGTGGACCTTCTTCGGCTCGGTCGGGCTCTCCTCCGAACGCGGCCTCGAATTCCTCGGTATCTATACCGGCCCGGTGCTGGTGTTCGTGTTCGGTTTTCCGCTGCTCAACCGCATCGTGCGGCTGGCCAAGACCGAGAAGATCACCTCGATCGCCGACTTCCTCGGCGCGCGCTACGGCAAAAGCTTCACCGTCGCGGCGATCGCCACGCTGATCGCCACCATCGGGGCGGTGCCCTATATCGCGCTGCAGCTGAAGGCGATTTCCGGTTCGGTCAGCCTGATGGTCGAGCACTATACGGGGTCGCCGCCCTCCTTCGATCCGTTCGTCAGCGACATATCGCTGGTCGTCGCCATGCTGCTGGCCTTGTTTGCCGTCTTGTTCGGCACCCGCCATGCCGACGCCACCGAACACCAGGACGGGCTGGTGCTGGCGGTGGCGGTCGAAACCGTCGTCAAGCTCGCCGCCTTCCTGGCGATCGGCCTGATGGTCACCTTCCTGATCTTCGGCGGCCCGGGCGACATGTTCGCCAAGCTGGCGCAGAATGCTCAGGTGCGCCAGGCGATGGGCTACAACACCTCGCTCGCCACCTGGCTGGTGCTGACTTGTCTGAGCGGCTTTGCCATCGTCATGCTGCCGCGGCAGTTCTACGTCACCATCGTCGAGAACCGCGGCGAGGCCGAGTTGCGGACCGCGACCTGGGTGTTTCCGCTCTACCTCGTGGCGATCAACCTGTTCGTGCTGCCGATCGCCTTTGCCGGCCTGTCGCTGGTCGGCACCGGCACCAGCAGCGATCTCTATGTGCTGTCGCTGCCCCTGTTCAGCGGCCACGACGTGCTGGCCATGGCCGCCTTCATCGGCGGGCTGTCGGCGGCAACGGCCATGGTGATCGTCGAAAGCGTGGCGCTGTCGATCATGATCTCCAACGACCTCGTCATTCCGCTGTTCGTGCGCCGCCTGCTCAAGACCTCGACCTCCGAGAACGAGGACTGGTCGACGCTGATCCTCAATGTGCGGCGCGGGGCGATCTTCATCCTGTTGTTCATCGCCTTCCTCTACTATCGCGAAAGCACCAACTTAGCGCGGCTGTCGTCGATCGGCCTGATGTCCTTCGCGGCCATCGCGCAGTTCGCGCCGGCGCTGATCGGCGGGTTGATCTGGCGCGGCGCCAATGGCAGGGGTGCCGCACTCGGCATGGTCGCCGGCATCATCGTCTGGGGCTACACGCTGCTCCTGCCCTCGCTTGTCGCGCCCGACACCGACATCGTCGTGCACGGGCTCTTCGGCTTCGAGGCGCTGCGCCCGCAAGCCCTGTTCGGTACCGTGGCCGAGCCGCTGAACCACGGCGTGTTGTGGAGCCTGTCGATCAACACGCTGTTTTTTGTCCTTGGCTCGCTGTCGCGCGCGTCGGTGCCGCTGGAGCGCATCCAGGCGTCGATCTTCGTGCCACGCGACGCCGGTCCGATGCCGAGCCTGCGCCGCTTCCGCACCGCCATCACCGTCAACGACCTCAAGGACACGATCGCCCGCTACCTCGGCGTCGAGCGCACCGAGCGCTCTTTCCAGTCGTTCGAGAAGACCAACGGCACCTCGCTGCACGGCAAGGAGCAGGCGAGCATGGACGTCATCCGCTTCTCCGAGCAGCTGTTGGCCAGCGCCGTCGGCTCCTCCTCGGCGCGGTTGATCCTGTCGCTGCTGTTCCGGCGCCATGACCGTGAATCCAGGGATGCCTTCCGCCTGCTCGACGACGCCACCGAGGCGCTGCAGCACAACCGCGACCTCTTGCAGATCGCGCTCGACCAGATGGAACAGGGCATCACCGTCTTCGACCGCGATTTCCGGCTGATCTGCTGGAACCGCCAATACCGGGTGCTGTTCGACCTGCCCGACGAGATGGGCCAGGTCGGCGTCTCGCTCGATCAGATCCTGCGCCATCTCGCCGAGCGCGGCGACATCCCCGCCGACCAGCGCGTGACGACGCTCAACCGGCTGACCAGTTTCGTCAGCCCCTGGCAGATGGAACTGAAGACCAGCGGCCGCATCCTGGAACTGCGCTCCAATCCGATGCCGGATGGCGGCATCGTCGCCACCTATGCCGACATTTCCGGGCGCGTCGAACAGGATCTGGCGCTGAAGCGCGCCAATGAATTGCTGGAGCAGCGCGTGAAAACCCGTACGATCGAGCTGACTAGCGTCAACGAGGAGTTGACCCGGGTCAACGAGGAACTGGCGCAGGCGCAGATGCTGGCCGAGGAGGCCAATCTCGGCAAGACGCGCTTCCTCGCCGCCGCCGGCCACGATATCCTACAGCCGCTGAACGCCGCCCGGCTCTATTGCTCCTCGCTGATCGAGAAGGCCGGCAAGGGCACAGCAGGCAAGGCGGCGGTCAACATCGAATCCTCGCTGGAATCGGTCGAGACGATTCTCGGCGCCGTGCTCGACATCTCGCGCCTCGATGCCGGCGCGATGAAGCCGGACGATACCGCCTTCAACCTCGACGGTTTGCTGCGCCAGATCGGCAATGATTTTCGGCCAATGGCCGCCGAGAAAAAGCTCGGCCTGACGATCATGCCGTCTTCGCTAACGGTGGTGACCGATCGCAATCTGCTGCGCCGCCTGATCCAGAATCTGGTCTCGAACGCCATCAAGTACACGCGCAGGGGCCGCATCCTGGTCGGCGTGCGGCGGCGCGGCGAACTGGCGGAGATCCAGGTGATCGATACCGGCATCGGCATTGCCGGCGAGAAGCTGAACACGGTCTTCCATGAATTCACCCGGCTCGATGAAGGGGCGCGCGAAGCCGAAGGTCTCGGCCTTGGGCTCTCCATTGTCGACCGCATCGCCCGGGTGCTTCGGCTGGAAATCCGCATCTTCTCCAATCCGGGCAAGGGCACGCGCTTTTCCGTCATCCTGCCCGTCGCGGCGGTGCAGGAGCCGCGACGCGAGGTCGAAACCAAGGCTCCCGCCCGTGCCGCGGCTTCGCTCGCCGGGCTGCATGTGCTCTGTATCGACAACGACGCCCGCATCCTCGAGGGCATGCGGCTGCTGCTCGAAGGCTGGGGATGCAAGGTCGATACCGTGTCCGGCTCCCGGGATCTGGAGAAGGCCGCAATACATCGCCCGGATATCGTGCTTGCCGACTACCATCTCGACGGCGAAACCGGCCTCGACATCATCGCCCGACTGCGGGCGACCCATGGCAACGATCTGGCCGCCGTGCTGGTCACCGCCGACCGGTCCAACGAGGTGCGGGCGGCGGCAGGCGGGTTCGATATTGCGGTGATCAACAAGCCGCTGAAACCGGCGGTGCTGCGCTCGATGATGGCCAGGGTGAGGCCGCTGGCATCTGCCGCTGAGTGACGCCAACGGGCCGGCCGGCCACGGCTGGCGATCTCAAGCCCTGTGCCCCAGGCTCCTGAGGTAGGCGCAGAACATATCGGCTATCGCATCGGAATAGGTCTCGATCTCCGCCGGCATTCGCGGACTTGCGGAAAATTCCTGTCCCGCCGCACTGAGCATCGTTATGACCAGGTCGCCGGCCAAGGCTCGGGTGGCATCCGGGGCCTCTGGTAGTGTCTCCTGCATGAATATCTCGACCGTTCGCTGCGCCGAAGCCCTCGCCGCTTGCGCCTCGGGCGCGTCCCGATAAAGCGGTGCCGCGTCGTCGAGCGCGCCACGCACTGCCGCTTCTTCACATTCCGAGCGGACAAAGGCATGAACCAGGACGCGCAACCGTTCGAGGGGAGGCTTCTCGACCTCCTGGAGAATACGGCACAGCAGGTCGGTCGTTTGCTGCCATTCGTCGCTCTGCAGCCGGAACAGAAGCGCCGCCTTGTTGGGGAAATACTGATAGAGCGAGCCAACGCTGACCCCAGCCTTTTCCGCCACCCGCGTGGTGGTGAAACGCTGCGCGCCTTCCTTCTCCAAAACCTGAACAGCAGCTTGCAAAATCGCCGCGACAAGGTCCGTGGCACGAGCCTGTTTGGGCTGTTTTCGTGAGGAAATCGAAGGGCTTGGGCGTCCGGTCATGTCGCGGCTCGGCGCTACGAATTGGAAACCTGAAGGATTATTCGTATTTTTCGGCACAACACAAGCACGCAGCCATTTCGACCGGAGACTTTCATGACGACGCTGACCAATGTCCCGCTGGCCCCGCTGCTCGCCCGCCTGTTCGAAGAAGCCAATGCCGCGACCAGTCCGGCGGTGGCCGCACTCTCGCACGAGGAACGGGCGCGCCTGCTCAACAGCAAGACCGAATATCTCGATTTCTACGGACGGTTGAAGGACCTCTGGCTGGCGATCTCGCCGGAGACCGGCACGCTGCTCTACATGCTGGCGCGCAGCAGCGGGGCGCGCATCATCATCGAATTCGGCACCTCGTTCGGCATCTCGACGCTCTATCTTGCCGCGGCGCTGCGCGACAATGGCGGCGGTCGCCTGATCACCACCGAATTCGAGCCGTCCAAGGCGATGCGGGCCAAGGCCAATCTGGTCGAGGGCGGCCCCATCGACCTGGTTGAGATCCGCGAAGGCGACGCGCTTGAAACGCTGAGCGCCGACCTGCCCGAAACGATCGACCTCTTGCTGCTCGACGGCGCCAAGGCGATCTATCCGGAGATACTCAGCCTGGTCGAGAGCCGCTTGCGGCCAGGCGCGCTGGTCATCGCCGACAATGCCGATTTCTCGCCTGAATATCTGGGACGGGTGCGCTCGCCGGCATCGGGCTACATGTCCACGCCGTTCGGCGAGGACGTCGAACTGTCGGTGCGGCTCGGCTGAAGCCGACCCCATCGCCGTCTGGGATTCTACCACGCGGCTCAAACCTCCCTGTCGCTCCAGGGCGACCGTAGGCGTTCACGTCAATCAACGCGCAAACCCCTGGCCGTCGACCAAAGTCGGGCCACCATGCGCAGGTGACGTCATGATCAACATGCTTCCTTCCTCCTGGCGCGCAGCCCCACGCCCAGCCCTGTTGGGGCTTCTGCTGTTCTTCTGCGCCGGTTTCGCCGATGGCGCGCTGATGCCTTTCTTTCCGCTCTGGGCGAGCAGCGAGGCGGGCATTCCCGTCGGCGCGATCGGCCTGCTGTTCGCCTGCTATGCCGGCGGCGAGCTGCTGGCGGCGCCGCTGATCGGCGGCATAGCCGACCGCGTCGGCCGGCGGCCGGTGCTGATTGCATCCTCGCTCGGCGTCGGCGCCGGCTTCCTGGCCCTGTTCTTTGTGCACGGCGTCGCCGTTACCGCGATCGTTCTGCTTGCGACCGGCATATACGAATCGGTGCTTCATCCGACGATCTTGACCGTGATCGCCGACGTGACCCCGCCATCCGCCCATCCGCGCTGGTTCAGCCTGGCGCGCGTGAGTTCAAGCGCCGGGCAGATTCTCGGGCCGGCCTGCGGCGCCCTGCTTGCGCTCGTATCGCTACGCAGCGTTTTCCTCGCCGGCGGCACGATACTTGTGCTGGGCGGGATCGTGATGCTCTTCGCCCTGAACGAGACGAGCGGCATCGGCCGCGCCGCCGGCGACGATCGCCTCGACGGTGGGGACGATGAAGAGGAAGGGCTGTCCGCGCTGCTGCCGGCGTTCCGCGACGGCCGGCTGGCGAAGCTGCTGCTCTGGGTCATGCTGTTCGAGGTCGCCGGCAACTGGATCGAGGCGGTGATCCCGCTCTATGCGCAGGATGCCGCGACGCTGACGCCATCCGGCGTCGGCGCACTGTTCGCCTATGCCGCCGCGCTGACGGTCGGCCTGCAGATGCTGGTCAGCCGCCTGGTCGAGGCACGATCCGCTCTCTGGCTGGCGGTCGGTGCCGGCCTGGCGACGATCCTCGCCTTTGCGCTGCTCGCCGCCTCGCCGGCGATGCTGACGCTGATTGGAGCCGTCAGCCTGTGCTCGATCGCGCAGATGCTGGTCGGACCGCTGGTGCCGACCGCCGTCAATGCGTTGGCGCCGCCCGCGCGACGCGCCTCCTACATGGCGGCCTCGTCGGTGGCGGTCGACCTCAAGGACTCGCTTGGGCCATCGATCGGCACGGCGCTCTACGCGCTGGCGCCGCGCCTGCCCTGGATCGCCGGCATCCCGCTGGTGGCGATCGCATCGCTCGGCCTTGGCGCCGCGATAGGCCGTGCGCGGCGCCCTTCGCGGCCGACCGAGGATGATGCCACGCCGCAACTGGGCTCAGCCGTCGAAAACTATCGCTGAGATAGTCGTTCGACATCATCGCGCAGACACGGGTCGGAAACCTCAGACGGGTTGTCGACCATCTGCGAACTGCGGAACCGGGGCCTCGCGCCGTTGGCCGCCGCGGACGGACGATGCTCGCGAAACGCCATGGCAAGGGTGCGCAACGCATCACGCGATTGAGCGTCCGAGAGCGTGGACAAAAGCATGATCTCCGACGCCGGCAACGGCGGCAGGCCGAATTTGCGGCTGACCTCGATGGTGCCGGGCGGAACCAGGCGAGACGAGAAGGCCCCGGCTGCGAGGCCGGCGGAAACGGCCTCGGCAACGGCGAAGGATCCGCAGCCGAGGAAAACCTGCGTCCACGGTATTCCAACCGCATCGAGCGTGCCGGTGATGACGTCGCGGATGCTGCAAGATGGGGCGGAGGCGGCCAGCCGCAGTGGCTCGCCGGCGCGGTAGACGAAATCCGGCGTGGCGTACCAGCCGAAATGTTCGGGCGCCAGCACCTCGCCGTCGCGGCGGTCGTCCTCGCGCCGGACGATCGCGGCATCGAGCTCGCCGCGATCGAACGCAGCAATCAACTCGCGTGTATCGTCGAGCCGCACCTCGATGGTCAAGGCCGGATCATGCGCATTGAGGCGTGCCAGCAAGGTCGGCACTTCGGCACCGCCGACATGGGTGGCAATGCCCAGCCGAAAATGGCGGCGAACAGCAGCGAGACTGGCGACGGCACGGTCGTGCGCGGCGAGCAGCTCGCGCGCCGGTTCGAGGAACACCGCACCACGCGCTGAAAGGCGCACCAGTCGCGGCGTCCGCTCGATCAGCTTCTGCCCCACCCGATCCTCCAACCGCTTCAGCTTGACGCTGATTGCGCCTTGCGTGCTGCCAAGCGCCTCGGCCGCGCGCGTAAAACTGCGCAACTCGGCGACGGCGACGAAAGCTTTCACCGCATCTACGTCCAGCGTCATATCAGTTATCTCGCTTTGTTGTCTCTGAAATAGCCAACCATGCAATTCTAAAATGATCAAGCCTGCCCTAGTCTGGCTTGGCGTGGCGGCCGTCATAGCGGTTCGTCCTGCCCAAGAAATCGAAAGGTTTGATCATGCCCACTGCCCTGACCCGTCGAGGCATCGTCGTTCTGTCCGCCGCATGCCTGGCGTGCCTGATGTTCGGGCTGGAGATTTCGAGCATTCCCACCATCCTGCCGACATTGGAGCAAGAGCTGCATGCCGACTTCAGGCAATTGCAATGGGTGATGAACGCTTACACGATCGCGGTCACCACCGTGCTGATGGCGGTCGGCACTATCGCGGACCGCTACGGACGCAAGCGCGTCTTCCTGGTCTCCACCGCCGCCTTCGGCCTGACGTCGCTGATCTGCGGCCTGGCGGACGATGTATCGACCTTGATCGTCGCGAGGTTCCTGCAGGGTTTGAGCGGCGGCGCGATGCTGATCTGCCAGCTCGCCGTGCTGTCGCACGAATTCAGGGGAGGGCGTGAGCGCGCCGTCGCCTGGGGCTGGTGGGGCGTGATCTTCGGTGTCGGCCTCGGCTTCGGACCCATCATCGGCGGTGGCATCGTCGCGGTCTCGAGCTGGGAATGGGTGTTCCTCATCCACGTGCCGGCAACGGCCGTGGCGTTCGTGCTGGCCTGGACCGGCGTCCACGAATCGAAGGATCCGGAGGCGGGCAAGCTCGACCTTGCGGGCATCGTGACGCTGTCGCCGTCGGTCTTCTGCCTGGTCTTCTACATCACGCAGGGACCGGATCTCGGCTTCGCCAGTCCGGCCGCGCTGACGATCCTCGGCCTCTCTATCGCGAGCTTCATCGCCTTCTTCATCGCCGAGCGGATCAGCAAGCGGCCCATGTTCGACTTCTCGGTCTTCCGGATCCGGCCCTTTTCGGGCGCCATCGTCGGTTCGGCGGCGATGAACCTCTCCTATTGGCCGTTCATGATCTACCTGCCGATCTGGTTTCATGCCGGACTGGGCTATGACAGCGTCTCGACCGGTCTTGCCTTGCTTGCCTACACGCTGCCGACGCTCGTCATGCCGCCCCTGGCGGAGCGGCTTTCGCTGCGCTACCAGCCCGGCATCATCATTCCGGCCGGGCTTGCCCTCATCGGCGTCGGTTTCTTCCTGATGAAGTTCGGCAGCGCCGCCGCGCGGCCTGACTGGCTGATGATGTTGCCCGGCTGCCTGATCGCCGGAGCCGGTCTTGGCATCACCAACACGCCCGTCACCAACACCACGACGGGCTCCGTTTCGAGCGACCGGGCGGGCATGGCCTCGGGCATCGACATGAGCGCCCGCATGGTTTCGCTGGCGGTGAACATAGCGGTGATGGGCTTCATCCTGGCAAGCGGCGTGCTGGCGCATCTGAGCACAGCACTGCCCGACCTCGACCCCAGCCAGCTGCGTCACTTCGCCGACGGGATCGCTGCCGGAAATCCCAACCCCGGTCTTGCCGATTCCGTTGTCCACAATGCACTGCGCAACGGCTTTGGCTGGGTGATGCTCTATGGCGGCATCGGCGTCTGGATCATGGCCGCCATCAGCTTCGTGAGCTTCAACGCCCGACCTGTGCGGACGGAGGTTCAGTGTCCCGATTGAACGGGCGACGCAGACGCTCAGCTGCTGGTCTGCAACGGGTCGGTGCCGATCTTGGACAGAAGGATCACCGCCTGGGTGCGGCTGTCGACACCGAGCTTCTGCAGGATGGCCGAGACATGCGCCTTGATGGTCGCCTCGGAAACGCCGAGCTCATAGGCGATCTGCTTGTTGAGCAAGCCTTCGGCCAGCATGCCGAGCACACGCGTCTGCTGCGGCGTCAGCGCCTGCAGCCGCTTGATCAGGTCCGATATTTCGGGATCGCGCTCGACACCGAGATCGACGCCGACGGGCGCGGCGATGTCGCCGGCCAGCACCGATTGCACGGCGTTGCGGATCTCCTCCATGCTGGCCGATTTGGAGATGAAGCCGGATGCGCCGAGATCGAGCGCCCGCCTGATGGTCGCCGGATCGTCATGCGCCGAGACCACGATCAGCGGTACCACAGGATGAATGCCGCGCAGCGAGACCAGGCCGGAGAGGCCGCTGGCGCCCGGCATCGACAAATCGAGCAGCACCAGATCGACATCCTCATTGGCCACGACCAATGCCTTGGCGCTTTCGAAATCGCCGGCCTCGTGGATGGCGGCGACATTGCCGATGCCGGCAAGCGCCTCGCGCAGCGCGCCGCGAAACAGCGGGTGATCGTCGGCGATGACGAAAGAATAGCCTGACGGCAAATGTTCCTCCCCGAATCCCGTCGATGATTTTTAAGCTTTTCGGGACCAGTCGGACGATTATGAGGGGCAGCGCGCTGTTTTCAAGCGGCAAAACCAGCGCGCCGCGTTTTCCCTACTTCGCAAGATCAAAGTGCTACAGCGTCCTTTGCGCGTCCAAAAGGACGCGCGGCGCTGCCGGAAGCTCAGGTCTTCTGCGAGTTGAGCTGGGCGCCGCCGCCATTGTCCTTGTCCATATCCTTGACGATGCCCATGAAGCCGCGCAGGAAGCGCTCCATATAGCTCATCGTCTTGTTGAAATCCTCCTCGCTCGGCAGTTTCGATTCGAGACGGGCGGAGAGCGAATTCTCGAGCTTGGTGACGCGCTCGTCCATTGCCTTCATCGAGGTCTGCAGGCGGTCGATTTCGTCCTGGAACGCGGCGCGTTCGTCGGCCGCCACCTTGCAGACGAGCTGACCCGAGCGTTCCTCGCAGATCGACATCGCACCGGTCTGCGTGTCCATGCGGACATAGCCGTTGGCGGATTTTTCCAGCCGGTAGCGGTCGGTCTCATCCGAATAAGCAGATACCGCGACCAGTGAAACCAGCGCGGCGGGGATCAAGATGTGTTGCAGACGCATGTTGTCCTCCATGGCCAAGGCTTGAAATATCGCATGTTTGCGCCGGAAATGGCGAAGACCTTTGGCGTGGTCTTCCCCGCACGACTGGTTCGGACTATAGCGCAACCATGTCTCAGTTTATCTACAAGATAACCCCGCAAGCGCTTTGGCGCGAGGCCGAAGCCAGTGGCCGCTTCACCGGCGCGCCGATCGACGTCGCCGACGGCTTCATACATTTCTCCACGGCGGCGCAGGTCCGGGAAACCGCGGCAAGGCATTTTTCCGGCCAGACAGACCTTCTGCTGGTCGCCGTCGACGAAGTCAGCCTGGGCGACGCCCTGAAATACGAGGTTTCACGCGGCGGCGCGCTGTTTCCGCATCTTTACGGTGTGCTGGAGCTGGATACCGTCAAATGGGTGCGGCCGCTGCCGCTCGGTGCCGACGGTACGCATCAATTCCCGCCGTTGGAGGGGCAATGAGCGTGCTCGACCAGCTCGGCCAGAAACTGCTGTTCACCTTCGATCCTGAAACCGCGCACGGCCTGTCGATCGCAGCGCTGCGCTGCGGCCTGCCGGCCGGCGTGCGGACGGTGCGCGACATCAGGCTGAAGGTCAGCCTTTGCGACCTCGATTTCCCCAACCCGCTCGGCATGGCGGCCGGATACGACAAGAATGCCGAGGTGCCCGACGCACTGCTTGGCCTTGGCTTCGGCTTTGCCGAGGTCGGCACCGTCACGCCGCTGTCGCAAGCCGGCAATCCGAAGCCGCGCATCTTCCGGCTGACGGCGGATGAAGCCGTGATCAACCGGCTGGGCTTCAACAATGAAGGTCATGCGGCGGCTGAAAGACGCCTTGCCGCGCGCAAGGGACGTTCCGGCATTGTCGGCGTCAACATCGGCGCCAACAAGGACAGCGCCGATCGCATCGGCGACTATGAGCGCGGCGTCACCCGCTTTGCCCCCTATGCCAGCTACCTCACGGTCAACATCTCCTCGCCCAACACGCCCGGCCTGCGCAACATGCAAGCACGCGAGCAGCTCGGCGAACTCTTGTCGCGTGTCATGGCCGCGCGTGCGTCAGCCGCAGCCCAGCCGCCCATTTTCCTCAAGATCGCGCCGGATCTGGTCGAGGCCGAGCTGGAGGATATCGCCGCCGAGGTTATTGAAAAACGGATCGACGGCATCATCGTCTCCAACACCACCATTTCGCGGCCGCCGCTGCGCAGCGGCGACGTCGCACGCGAAACCGGCGGGCTTTCGGGAAAACCGCTGTTCGAACGCTCGACCACCGTGCTGGCGAAGATGCGCAAGCTGCTCGGGCCGGGCATCGCCATCATCGGGGTCGGCGGCGTCGATTCCGCCGAGACCACGCTGGAGAAAATCCGCGCCGGAGCCGATCTGGTGCAGCTCTACACCGGCATGATCTATGCCGGACCCGCGCTGCCGGGCCGTATCGTCGCCGGCATGGCACGCTTTTGCGAGGCGGAGCGGTTGAAGTCCATTGGCGAATTGCGCGACAGCCACCTCGATCGGTGGGCGTCCAAGCCGCTCAGCTGAACGCCGTCCGCACCCGCAGCCGCAAAATGGTCAGCAGGCTGAAACCGCGCGCCAGCAGGAAAACGTGCAGCGCCGCCCACAGGCCATGATTGCCGAAGGCAGGCGCCAGCGTCAGCAGCGCGACGGCAAAGACCAGGAACGACAGCAACATCATGTTGCGCATGTCGCGCGACCAGGTTGCGCCGATGAAGACGCCATCCATCTGGAACGCCAGCACGCCGCTCAGCGCGGTGAACGCCGCCCAGGGCAAATAGATGTCGGCCACGGAGCGCACCTCCTGCGAGGTTGTGACGATGGCGACCAGATTGGCGCCTGCCGACAGCAGCACCAGGGTCGCGGCGCCGGCCAGCCCTAACCCCCAGAACAGGGTCAGCCGCACCGCCTGCCGGAAGGGCTGTTCGGCGCGCGCGCCGACGGCGCGGCCCGCGAGCTGCTCGGCCGCGGTGGCAAATCCGTCGAGGAAATAGCCGGCGACAAGGAAGAAGTTCATCAACACCGCGTTGGCGGCCAACGTCACCGTGCCGAACTGCGCGCCCTGGCGGGTGAACAGTGCGAAGGCGGCAAGCAGCGAGAACGAGCGGATCATGATATCGCGGTTGAGCGACAGCATGCGCAGGAAGGCGGCCATGTCGAGCAGCCGATGGCGCGGCAAGGGCGAGGTCGCGCGGAAGCGGCGGACCACGATGGCGAGACCCAGCAGCATGGCCAGGAATTCGCCCGTGACGGTCGCCCAGGCGACGCCGGCAACGCCCCAGCCAAGCTCCAGGCCAAGCAGGAAGCAGAGCGCGATGTTGATGCCGTTGAGCACCAGTTGCAGCACAAGGCCGAGCCCGCCCTCGCCACGCCCCAACACATAGCCGAGAATGGCGTAGTTGATCAGCGAGAACGGTGCGGCAAGCAGCCTGATCCTGATGTAGACGCCCATCGCCTCGCTGACGCGCGGTTCGGCGCCCATGAACCATTGGCCTGCGATGGCGATCAGCGGCGAAAGCGCCGCCAGCACGATGCCGGCAACGACCGCGATCAGCACGGCGCGCCAGAACACCGCCTGTTCCTCCAGCGCGTCGCCACGCCCGAAAGCCTGGGCAACGAGGCCGGTGGTGCCAGAACGCAGGAAATTGAAGCTGGTGAAGACGACGTCGAAAACGAGCGCGCCCGCCGCAAGGCCGCCGAGAAGAGCCGCGTCGCCGAACTGGCCGACAACAGCTGTGTCGACCAGGCCGAGGATCGGCGTGGTCAAATAGGCGAGCGTCATTGGCACCGCTATGGCGAGCACGGACCGGTTGGTGACGACAAAAGATCTGGCGTCGACTGGAGTTGCGCCCTTGTCCAAGGGATTGCTGCCTTGCTGATTTGCGGCTTGATCGAAGAGCCGATGTGCCCCATTTTCCGGCCACCGCGCAATCATTCTTCCCGCGATGGCCAACCGAAATCCCGGTCTGGCGCGAAGCCGCCGGATTCCGTTCATGCCCCTGCAGATCGTCCACCACCCCGACTACGACGCCGGCTTTGCCGCCAACCATCGCTTCCCGATGAACAAGTACCCGCTGCTGATGGAGGCTTTGCGCGCACGCGGCCTGGCCAGGCCTGAAGCGCTCAACACGGCTGAGCCGGCGCCTGCATCATGGTTGAAGCTTGCCCATGCCGCCGACTATGTCGACCAGGTCATCAGCTCTTCGGTGCCGGAAAAAATCGAACGCGAGATCGGCTTTCCGGTCGGCCCCCGCGTTTCGCTGCGCGCGCAGCTTGCCACCGGCGGCACGATGCTGGCGGCGCGGCTCGCCTTGCGCCATGGCATCGCCTGCAACACCGCGGGCGGCAGCCATCATGCGCGGCGCGCGCAAGGCGCCGGCTTCTGCACCTTCAACGACGTTGCCGTCGCCTCGCTGGTGCTGCTCGGCGAGGGTGCCGCGCAAAACATCCTGGTCGTCGATCTCGACGTGCATCAGGGCGATGGCACCGCGGACATTCTGGGAGACGAGCCAGGCGTGTTCACCTTCTCCATGCATGGCGAGCGCAACTATCCCGTGCGCAAGATCGCCTCCGATCTCGACATCGCGCTTCCCGACGGCACGGGCGATGCCGGCTATCTCCGGAGGCTGGCCACGATCCTGCCGGAGCTGTCGGCCCGGGCGCGCTGGGACATCGTTTTCTACAACGCCGGCGTCGACGTCCACGCCGAGGACCGGCTTGGCAGGCTGGCGCTTTCCAATGACGGCCTGCGCGCCCGCGACGAGATGGTCATCGGCCATTTTCGTGCGCTCGGCATTCCGGTCTGCGGCGTCATCGGCGGCGGCTATTCCACTGATGTGCCGGCCCTTGCCGCACGGCACGCCATCCTGTTCGAGGTTGCCTCGGCCTGCGCCTAGAGCAGTTCACCGTTTTACGGAAACGGCGAACCGCTCTAACTCTTTGTTTTGACGCAATTCCCAAGGGAAAGCGCTACGCGCGTTTCCTGGAATTGCTCTAAAAATCACTTCCGATAGTTGGCGATCCTGAGCAGGATGAAAGCCGGCACGACGATCGCGGCACCAAGCAGGATGTAGCCGAGGAAGCGGTCAATGGCGTGGAAGCCCAGGTTCCAGAGGTCGATAAAGAACTTCTGGATGCCGTAGAAGACATCCATCGGCGACCAGCCGAAGGCATTCATGACAAGGCCGACGAGGAACGACACCACCAGCAGCTTCAGGATCACCCTGAGCGGCGAGTCGCCGAGGAAGCGCGTCAGTGCGGACAAGGTCGTCTCCCGATTGAAATGCCCAGACTCACAGGCATGGCCCAGAGATACGTGCTTGGCGGCTATCCATCAAGCGCGGTTGTGCCCGGGGAAACCTGGAACAGGTGATCGAGACGCCGAGCCTCAGACGGCTCGCAATTCTTAAATATAGGTAAACAAGATCATTTTAATTTGTTGAAAATAAAGCACAAAATCGTCATTTTTCGATTTTGCGCAATGTGCGTGCAATTTTCACTTGCGAGACAGTCGGCGTCTTTCAGGTGACTGGTTGCGCGGCGCTCTGCCCCCCTACCACAGCTGGCGAACGCCAGTCTCAGGACCGTGCAGCCACCCCTGAAAGACACCAAACCGGAGCCTGACCGCCCTCGGCCAAGCTCCTCGGGAGTTAACCTGCGTGTCGATTGCTGGATGCGCGTTTGTGTTGGAGTAATGCTGTGTCCTCTCGAGTAAAGATCGTCCTGACGGCGGCTGGCCTCGCCTTTTGCCTTCTCGGGCCGGCGATGGCCGCCGACCTTTCACCCACCTACAACGACCCGCCCGCCTTCCAGTGGAGCGGCGCCTATGTCGGCGTCCATGGCGGCACGGCGTTCACCGGGATGCCAAACCCGTTTGCAGGCCGCAATGGCTTCAGCGGCGGCGTCCAGGCCGGCTACAACCAGCAAATGGGTCCCGCCGTTCTCGGCGCCGAGATCGAAGGCTCTTATCTGGGCGGCGCCGAACACGACGTCCGGGGCGGCAAGATCAAGGAGAAATGGCGCGGTGCCGCCAAGGCCAAGGCTGGATTGAGCTTCGACCAGACGCTGCTGTTTGGCACCGGCGGTGTGGCCCTGACCAAGTTCGACAAGGGCGACAACGTCAGCAGCACCGACGGATGGAAGGTCGGCTACCTCCTGGGCGCCGGCATCGAGCAGGGCTTCGCCGGCGGGCTGTCCGCCAAGGTCGAGTACGACTATGTCCGCACCCCCGGCGTCGAGACGACATCGGCTCTTGGCGCGTCGAAGACGACGATCGGCAGCCATGAACTGAAGGCCGGCATCAACTACCGGTTCTAGTACGGGCGAACCTGGATTGCACGATGCCCGCTGGCCATCGCGCAATCCGGTGTCTCGATGTCCACCGCACAGCGGCTTTTTCCGCAATGGCGCCCTTCCCACGCGTCCTTGCAATGTCGATGCAATCTTCGCGATCTAGGTCCGTGCGTGAATTTTCACCATGGGAATCTGTTCCAATATGTCCAAGCATGGCGCCAGCCTCCTGACACAGGCCCCGAAGGTCTTCTTCATCGCAATCGCGCTCGCGGGCTGCGCCTCCGACATCATGAAGAACTATGTCGGGCAGCCGGTCGAATCGGTCGTCCTTGATTATGGTCCGCCCACGGCGATCGTCGATCTTGGCCAGGGTGAGCGCGCCTATCAGTGGCGCAAGTTGTCGACGTCAGCGGTTTCCGGAACATCGAGCGGCGAGGTTCGCGAGACAAAGCACGGAACCGTCTATGAAGAGACCGAGACGCCCGGCTATATCGAGCGTCAGGAATGCTTCTACACATTCTATGCCCGCGCTTCCGGCGGTCGCTGGTTCATCACCAATTTCCGCCAGCCAAAGCTGGAATGCGAATGAATCGCCGCGGCCGCAGACCCGGACCGGCCGCGGATAAAGGAGACTATTCATGCGCGTCCTGTTGATCGAGGACGAACCGGAAATGGCCTCCGTGCTGAAGGCCGCGCTCGAGCGTGTGGACATCATCGTCGACCATGCCGCGACATTGGCCGATGCCGAGGCGATGGCCCGCCTGGGCTATCACGACGCGGTGGTGCTGGACCGCCGGCTGCCGGATGGCGACGGTCTCAGCCTCATACCGCGCCTGCGTGCCTTGCATCTGGATGTGCCTGTCATCGCACTGACGGCGATGAGCGGGTTGGACGACCGGGTCGCCGGGCTCGATGCCGGCGCCGACGATTACATGGTCAAGCCCTTCGCCACGGTGGAACTCGTCGCGCGGCTTCATGCCTTGCACCGCCGCTCGTTCACCTCGCGCGCCAACCAGACGATGGTCGGCCGCCTCACCTATGATTTCCGCCATCGCGAAGCGCTGATCGAGGACCAGGCGCTCGATCTGCCGCGGCGCGAGAGGCTGGTGCTTGAAACGCTGCTCCGCCGGCCGGGCCGGACCATCATGCGCAGCGCGCTAGAAGAGGCCGTCTACGCGTTCGACGACGAGATCGGCTCCAATGCGCTCGATGCGCATATTTCGCGGCTGCGCCGCAAGCTCGACGATGTCGCCGCCGGCATCGAGATCCGGGCGATCCGCAACCTCGGCTATCTCCTGCGGGCGGTCTCGTGAAGAAGGTCCGTACCGGCTCGCTGCAATGGATCCTGGTCCGGCGGCTGATCCTGCTGCAGGCGGCGACGCTGCTCATCTTCATCGTGCTTTGCGCGGCAGCCCTTTGGATCGCCAACCCGCGCCTGCTGATCGACAATGAGGCCGCCGTCGCGGCCGTCAAGGATGCGGTCGACCGGGACAAGGACGGCAGGCTGATCGTGCGTGAAACGGAAGAACTCACCGCGTTTCGCGAGAGCTTCCCCAATGTCTGGTACATCGTTCGCGACGGCAGCGGCGGGAGCGTCCGTGCCGGCAACATACCCGACATCTACACCAAAGGCTTCGGCGAGCTGCTTGACGGGGCCGATCACGCCACGATCGGATTCTCCGACAAGGACATGCGGCCGGAAGCCTTTATCGAAAACGCGTCGACCAAGGCCGGCACGGTGCAGATCGTCGCCGCGACGCAGTCGTCGCGCCAACAGACAGACGGCCTCGAGATCAACATTTCGGCCACTGTCGAAGTCGCCCGCAATCCAGACGGCAGCAGGAATTGGGAGCGCGCCCTGCCGGCCCTCGCGCTCGTCATCGCGATCCTGCTTTTGCCCATAATCCTCGTCATGGGCGCGACGACGCTGGTGACGACGCCAGCCGTGGTGCGCCGTTCCTTCGCCGGCCTTGTCGAAACGGTCCGCCAGGCAGCGCGCATCGACATCGGCACCCGCGCCATGCAACTGCCGGTCAAGCAGGTGCCGCAGGAAATCGCGCCGCTCGTGCATGCCTTCAACGAGGCGCTTGCCCGCCTCGCCCACGGCTATGACCGCCACAACCGCTTCCTCACCGACGCGGCGCATGAACTGCGCACGCCGATCGCCATCCTGCGCACACGCGCTGAATTGCTGAAGCAGGAGCCACAGAGCGCCCGGCTGCTGCAAGATATCGAACGCCTGTCGCATCTTGCCCAGCAACTGCTCGACCATCAGTTGCTCGACCGCTCGTCGGACCAGCGCCAGATCGTCGATCTCGACGATCTCGTCAGCCGGGTGGCGGCCGACTTCGCACCGCTGGCCATCGAGGCTGGCTATGACCTTGCCTTCGAGCCGTCGCCAAACAAGGCCCGAGTAGAAATCAATGTCCTGCAGATCGACCGGGCGCTCGCCAACCTCGTGCGCAACGCGATCGAGCATGGCGGCGGCAGCGGCACGATCACGATCGCCATCGACGAGGCCGGTGGCATCGAGGTGCGCGACGAAGGGCCGGGCATTCCCGCGGAAGAGCGCGAGAACGTCTTCGAGCCCTTCTATCGCTTGCAGCCGCAGTCGCGCGGCGCGGGGCTGGGACTGAACCTCGCCCGGCAGATCGCGCTGCTGCATGACGGGACGATCAGCATCCTGACGGGCTCCTGGCGCGGCGCCCGCATCCGCATGGAGTTGCCGGTGCGTTCGTGACGTGCCGACCCATCGTCTCGGCCGGCCGAAGCCCCCATGTCGATCCCTGGCTTATCTGTTTTCTAACCAATTGCCGCTATTGCCATTCCAAGAGCGGGAGCCAGGCTTTGGTGGGAACGGGAAAAATCGGCGCGCGCCGCGCGGTCACGCTTTCGGTCGTCGTGCCATGCTACAATGAGCGTGACGGCGTGGCCGAGCTTCACCGACGCGTCAGCGCCGTATGCCTTGAGCAAAGCCATTCCTACGAGATCGTGCTTGTCATCGACGGGGCGACCGACGGCACCCGCGAGGCCATTTTCGAACTGGCCGAAAAGGACGACCATGTCGTCGCCATCGACCTTGCCCGCAATTACGGCCACCAGATCGCCTTGAGCGCGGGGTTGGAATTCTGCCGCGGCGAGCGCATCCTCATTCTCGACGCCGATCTCCAGGATCCGCCCGAACTGCTCGGCGCGATGATGGCGAAGATGGATGAAGGCTTCGATGTCGTCTACGGCCAGAGGGTGAAGCGCGACGGTGAAGGCTGGTTCAAGCTGGCCTCCGCCTCGATGTTCTACCGCCTGCTCGGCCGGATGGTCGATGTCGAGATCGCACCGGACTCCGGAGACTTCCGGCTGATGAGCCGCCGGGCGCTCGACCATCTGAATGCGATGCCCGAACGCTACAGGTTCATTCGCGGCATGGTGAGTTGGATCGGGCTCAGGCAGGTCGCCTTCCCCTATGAGAGGCACCGCCGCTTTGCCGGCACCACCCACTATCCGCTGAAGAAGATGATCCTGCTGGCGGTCGACGCGATGACCAGCTTTTCGATCGTGCCTTTGCGGTTTGCCTCGATGCTGGGGATGATGTTCGGCCTGCTCGGCCTGGTCGTGCTCGGCTATACACTGCTTGAATGGTCCAGGGGCAACGTGGTGCCCGGCTGGACGAGCCTTGCCGCGATCATGCTGATCCTGGGCAGCGTCCAGCTTCTGGTGCTCGGCATTTTCGGCGAGTATCTCGGCCGCATGTACATGGAGACGAAGCGGCGGCCGCTCTACTTCGTTAACGAAATCGTTTCGCGCGACCAACCGGCCAAGGACAGCGACCTGCCCGTCCATCGCCTGCAGGAGATGGCGAAAAGAGCCGCGCGTGGCTGAGGCGAAGGTCGAGCGGATGCAAGGGGAACGGCATGGGCAGGATGCGGTCGGCTCTTCCGTTTGACGTCTCGCGGATGCTGCGCTTTGGCGCCGTCATGTATGCAGGCCTCATCGCAATCGCGAAGGCGACACCGTCACCTGGAGCCGTGACATGAACCAGGCCGCTGCAATCGCGACGGCGACGCCATCGCTCGGGGACGCGCAACGCAGCAGGCTGATACTTTGCCTTCTCTGCGCGTGCCTGGTGGCCTATTGGCTTGCCACCTCTGCCAGCGCGATGCTTCAGGATCCCGACAGTTGGTGGCAAGTGAAGGTCGGGCTGGACTTTCTGGACAACCGGACGTTTCCCGTCGTCGACCCCTATTCCTATACGTTCGCCGGTCAGCCCTGGATCGCCAAGGAATGGCTGGGGCAGGTCTTTCTGGCCCTCGCCTACCGTGCCGGCGGCTGGAATGGCGTCGTCACACTGATCATCGCCACGGTCAGCTTGACGGTCTTCCTGATGGGATGGTTCCTCAGCGCATGGCTGAAGCCGACACTGGCGATAGCGCTGGCCTTCGCCGCGGCTTTGCTGATCGCCCCGATCTATACGGCTCGTCCACACGTCTTCACCTTGCCGATCATCGTCGTCTGGACGGCAATGCTGTTTCGCGCCGCGCAGGAAGAGAGAGCCCCGCCTTTGTGGCTGCTCGTGCTTGTGGTCTTGTGGGCCAACCTTCATGCCACGTTCACCCTTAGCTTCGTCATTGCTGCCTTTGCCGGGCTCGATCTCCTGGCGCGCTCGGGCTTGTCGAAACCCGCCCTCCTGGCAAAATGGGTTGCTTTCGGCCTGCTCTGTCCGCTGGTCAGCCTGATGCATCCCTATGGGATGAAAGCCATCCTGGCGACGTTCACGGTGGCCTATGGCAACGAGGCGGTGCCACTCATCCTGGAGTGGCGGGCGTTCAACGCGCAGGAGCAGGTCTTCCAGGAAGCGGTGATGCTGTTGGCGCTTTTCGGACTTTTAGTATCGAGGCTGCGGATCGGCTGGGCCAAGGCGGTGTTCATCGTCTTCGCCTTGCATGTCTATCTCGCCCATCTGCGGTTTGTATATCTGCCCTTCCTGCTGATCCCCCTGGTGATCGCGGTCGAGGTGGCCCGGCAATACCCCACAGTCTCGACCACGACCTGGCTGGCGGAAAAGCGTGACGGACTGGAAAAACTCTTCGCCAGCCAGTTTTACGCGATCTGCGGCGCAATCGCTGTCCTGCTGGTCGGTGCAGTCGTCATCCTCGGCAGTGCCTACCAGGTTGCGCCGAGCCCGAAGACGGCGGCCAGCGGCGCCCTCGCATACGCACGGGATCACCAGCTTTCCGGCAACGTGCTGAATTCCTATAATTTCGGCGGCACGCTGATTTTCCACGACATCAAGACCTATGTCGACGGCAGGACGGACCAGTTGTTCCTCGGCGGCTTCACGAAAGCCGAGGACGCGACGGGACACAGCGACGGAAAACCACTGCTCGAGGCCCAACTGAAGAAATACGCCATCGGCTGGGCACTCCTTACATCAGACGATACCCGCATCCCCTTCTTCGCGGAGTTGGGCTGGAAGCGAGCCTATGCGGACGACGACGCCGTGATCTACCTGCCCCCGGCGCCTGACTTACAGCGTCCGGACGAAACCGGTTTCGTCAGCGTTCGAAGGTCTGGCGTCCGCCTTGACATGGATGTTGCAGTGCAGCAAACTTGTGTTGCAGAGCACAGTCCGTAAAGCCCACGAGCCACGATTTTTCGAACGACGGGGACATCGCCGCATGAGGAGCATGTCAGGTTCCGCCGCACGGCTGCCAAGGACCACGGCGTACGGACCCGCCGAATGAACTACAGGCGCGATATTGATGGCCTGCGGGCCGTTGCGGTGCTGCCCGCCGTGCTCTTCCATTTCGGCGTATCGGCCATTCCCGGCGGCTTCACCGGTGTCGATATCTTCTTCGTCATATCGGGCTATCTGATCAGCGGCAGCCTGCTCGACGATCTCGAGCGCGGCCAGTTCTCGATCGGCCGCTTTTACTGGCGCCGAGCGCGGCGCATCCTGCCGGCGCTGACCTTCGTCATCCTGCTCGCCAGTATCGCCGCCTGGTTCATCCTCCTGCCGTCGGATCTCCATGAGTACAGCCTCAGCGTGATCGCGGCCTCGACCTTCTGGTCGAACATCTATTTCTGGAAAACGACCAACTATTTCTCCATCGACGCGGAACTGCGGCCGCTTTTGCACACATGGTCGCTTTCGGTCGAGGAGCAGTATTATATCTTCGCGCCGGTCCTCGTATATCTGATCTACCGATACGCCTCGAAGCGCTGGCTGACGATATTGCTGCCGATTGCCATAGGCAGTTTTGCCCTGGCGGTCATGGCAACCACGCTGGCGCCGACCGCCGGCTTCTACCTCTTGCCGACGCGCATCTGGGAACTGGCGCTGGGCGCCATGCTGATGCTGAGAAAGCCGCCGGCGCTTGCCAGTCGTCCGCTGACTGAACTGATCGGGCTGGCCGGTTTTGGCCTGATCGCCTTCGGCTTCCTGACGATTTCGGAAAGCGATCCGTTTCCGGGCTACAATGCCCTGTTTCCCTGCATCGGAACGGCGCTGCTCATCTATGCTGGCCAGCCCCATGCGGACAGGCCGGTCCCTGTCGCCACGCAGGTGCTGCGGCTCACACCGCTGGTGTGGATCGGCCTTATCTCCTATTCGCTCTACCTCGTTCACTGGCCGATCAATTCGTTCGTCCATTATCTCTCGCTCAAGGCCATCGGCGTGCCGACGATCATGGCGATGATCGTGGCCAGCGTCGCGCTGGCGACGTTCTCGTGGAAATATGTCGAGCAGCCCTTCCGCCAGAAGCGGGCCTTCACTGCCCCCCTGCCCATCTTCGCGTTCTCGGCGACGGCGATCGCCCTGTTGTGCGTCGTCGGCTTGGCTGGTGCGCTGGGCAAGGGTTTTCCGCAGCGGTTCCCCGATTTCTCGACGGAACGGGTCCTGGTGGGTGACTGGCGCAACGGCGTCTGTTTCAACGAGGGCGGGAGCCGGATCGAGAACTGGAACCTCGCCGACTGCACGCGGACGCATGGCTTTGCCACCAATGTGCTGCTGTGGGGCGATTCCTTCGCCGCGCACTACGTATCGGGGCTGGAGGCCAATGCACAGAAGATCCAGGCCAACGTCGTCCAGTACACCTATGCCGGCTGCCCGCCCAATCTGAGCTACTTCTCCTATGCTCGGCCGGCCTGCACGCGCTTCAACGAACGGGCGCTGTCGATCATCCGCGATGCCAACATCCAGGCGGTGATCCTGAGCGGCAGATGGACCGACTACCAGGCAAGGGGCTTTGACGGCCTCCAGAAGACGGTGGACCGGCTGCGCGACATGGGCGTCAAGGTCTATGTCATCGGCCAGTCTCCGGAGTTCATCGCCGACGTCCAGAAAATCGCGTTCTTCGCAAAACGGGAGCACGCCGCGAACACATCCTGGCCGATGGCCATGGATCCGGACATCAACAAGCAGGTGTTGCCATTCGTCAAAGGGGCAACTTTCATCGACCCGTTGGCCTATCTGTGCGACCCAGCAGGCTGCTCCTATGCCGACGCCGGCACCCGGCAGTTCCTCTACTTCGACTACGGTCATTTCTCGTCCGCCGGCGCGACGCTCGCCATCTCGAAATACTGGCCAAGCTTTGCCGCCAGCAACAAGGTCGCCAAGGCAAAATAGGAATTGCGGCCAGCGCCGAGGGAGGCGAAAGAGCGTTTGTTCGAGGAACCGCTTTGCGATTGCCCGAAGGCCGAACCTCATGGTAACGAGAGCACGCGCGGGTATGATGTAATGGTAGCCTGTCAGCTTCCCAAGCTGAACGCGCGGGTTCGATTCCCGCTACCCGCTCCAGTTTGCCGCCCCGGATTTTGCCGCTGATTTGATCGGTGCCGGAACCTGCCGAAATGGCTGAGCCGGCACGAATTGGTCACGCGTAACTATCCTAGCCAATGCGCGTCTGCTTCTTGAGAAAGCCGGGCGAGGTTGTCGATGTTTCGCGGCGCCACCTTACCCGCACAGCCGCGTGGCGACGACACCGGCCACGTCGCGGTGGCCGGCCTTTTCGTCAACGGTTCGTCACAGCCAGACGCGGAGCCACACCCGCTCGCGCCAGCAACGCACATGACGGCGTCCATGGCGCCAGTAACGACGGCAAACCCGTCTCCAGCCGCGGCGCCGCCGCCTCTCTCCGTAATGGCGATCTCCGTAGTAGCGATGATGCCAACGACGGTGAGAGACCTTTTCCACTTCGAGGTCGTCATCGCCTTCGAAGACAGCCGGATCCGGCTTGTCCAGTTCATCGAGAATTCCGTTGCCCTGAGGAATACCGGCAACCGCGCGGCCGGGTCCGACTACACCCGCAAACGCTACGGCCCCCGCAACGCCCAGCATTCCAGTGAGAAACAACCGACGTTCCATCAAAACCTCCCGAGTTGTTGACATCGGCACCTCGTTCCCTCGCCCAAAACGGGCTCCAGCGAGCATGCCGATTTGGCTGAACGCGCGACTGCACTTCTTGTTCCATCACCCCACTTCGCGCAGGATGAAGTCGTGAAGCATCTTGGCGGCCGGCGACAGCGCGCGATTCCTGACCGTGATCAGGCTGTAGGGCCTGACCTCGATGTCGAATTCGGTCTGGACGACATCGATGGCGCCGGCGAGCCCGTCGGGGTTCTGGATGAATTTCGCCACCTGCACCGAGACCGGCGCGATGGCGTCGGACTGCGCGACCATGACCAGCGTCAGGAGCAGCGAACTGGTGTTGAGGATCCGGTCCGGCAGCGCGATGTTGCGGTTGAGGAAATTGCTCTCCATCGCCTGACGCAAAGGCGAGCCGCCCGACTGGAAGACCCAGTCATAGGCGGCAGTGTCTTCCAGCCGCACCACGCTGCCCCTGGTCAGCGGGTGGCCCCGACGCACGATCAGGCAGGCTTTCTCGACACCGATGACACGCGATTCGAACAGCCGCGGATTGAGATCGTCGGGGATGCGCGCAATGATGAAATCATGGCGTGAGGCGATCAGTTCGCGCGCCAGCACATTCGAGGTCTCGACCTGCATCGTGATCTCGATGCGTGGATAGATGCGGCGGATTTCGCGGATCGCCGGCACCGCCAGTTCGATCGCCGGCGCCGTCACGGCACCGAGAAACACGGAACCGCCCTTGCCCGCCTTGAGTTCGGAAATCTCGCGGTCGACCTCGCGCATCTCCAGCAGGATCGAACGCGCACGCCTGGCCAAGGCCTTGCCGTAGGGCGTCAGCGTGATGCCGCGCGGCAGCCTCTCGCACAGCTTGACCTCGAGCACCGCCTCCATCTCGGCAATCATGCGCGATGCCGCCGGCTGCGAAATGTTCATGACCTGCGCAGCCGCGCTCACCCGGCCATGATCGTCGAGCGCGACGATCATGCGCATATGACGCAGGCTGAGGCCGCTGCGCAGCAGGGTTTCGCCATCGCCCGGAGTCTCGTTGTAGCTATTTGAACCCGCAGCCGGATTCCGTAACGCCGCCATGGTTTTTTCCTGCCTCCGCTCGCGGCCCGCCGGCATTTGCCAGCAACCCGTCACGCGTCATAACATATACCACTTGCGGTATAGCAACCATCAAAGATCGCATTTGACAGTTATGGCAAAAGGGCGGCAACGTCACCGTGTTCCGAGACGCAACGGTCGCCAACGATAAAATCGTATCGATTGAAATCAGCGGCTCGGGGCCATGGGAGGATACCGGAGATCGATATGACGGCAGCAGTGCCTTGGCGCTTCTGCACGATTGCGCGGCCCGCGACCCCCGGGGTGCTGCGTCCATCAACCAGGGAGAGTTACGTGAAAATCATCAAGACACTGGCCGCAGTCGCGGCGCTTGGCATTGCTGCCATGACCTATTCGGCGCACGCGGCCGACAAGGGTCTCGTCGGCGTGCTGATGCCGACCAAGACTTCGCAGCGCTGGATCAATGACGGCGACGCCGTCAAGTCCCAGCTCGAGGCACTCGGCTACACTGTCGACCTGCAGTATGCGCAGGACGACATCCCCAACCAGCTCAGCCAGCTGGAAAACGAAATCACCAAGGGCCCGAAGGCGCTGATCATCGCCTCGATCGACGGCACCACCCTGTCGGACGCGCTGCAGAAGGCCGCTGACGCGGGCGTCGTCGTCGTCGCCTATGACCGCCTGATCAAGAAGACCGCCAATGTCGACTATTACACCACCTTCGACAATTTCGGCGTCGGCGTGATCCAGGCGAATTCGCTGGTCAAGGGTCTCAAGGAGCGCTTCCCGAACACCAAGCCGTGGAACGTCGAACTGTTCGGCGGCTCGCCCGACGACAACAATGCCTTCTTCTTCTACAATGGTGCGATTTCCGTCCTGCAGCCGCTGATCGACGACGGCTCGATCAAGATCAAGTCCGGTCAGATGGGCATGGACAAGGTCGGCACGCTGCGCTGGCTCGCCGCCACCGCCCAGGCGCGCATGGACAACCTGCTGTCGGCCAACTACTCGGACGGCAGCCGCGTCGATGGCGTTCTGTCGCCCTATGACGGCCTGTCGCGCGGCATCACCGCCTCGCTGCGCGCCGTGGGCTACGGCACGGCCGCTCAGCCCTGGCCTGTTGTGACCGGTCAGGACGCCGAGACCGCCTCGGTCAAGCTGATCATCTCGGGCGAGCAGTATTCGACCGTGTTCAAGGACACCCGCGAACTGGCCAAGTCGACCGTCGAACTGGTCGACAAGGTGCTGTCGGGCGGCAAGCCTGACGGCCTCGACACCAAGACCTACAACAACGACGTCAAGGTCGTTCCCTCGATCCTGCTGACGCCGCATGAGGTCGACAAGTCGAACTACCAGAAGCTGGTCGTCGACTCCGGCTACATCAAGGCCGAAGACCTGAAGTAATCTCTGTTATAAAATCTGGGGTCCTGCGCGACGCAGGGCCCCTTTTCGTTCACAAGCGACCCCGGTATTGTTTCTGCCGGCCTAGAGCAATTCCAGGAAAAGTGCGTAGCGCCATCCCCTGGGAATTGCGTAAAAACAAGAAAGTCTGGGAGCTTGCCCTTATGACCTCGACGATTTTGGAGATGCGCGACATCACCAAGACGTTTCCCGGCGTGAAGGCGCTGTCGAATGTCAACCTCAGCGTCGAGGAAGGCGAAATCCACGCCGTGGTCGGCGAGAACGGCGCCGGCAAGTCGACGCTGATGAAAGTGCTGTCGGGCGTCTATCCCGCGGGCACATATGACGGCCAGATCATCTTTCAAGGCCAGGAATGCCAGTTCAAAGGCATCCATGACAGCGAACACAAGGGCATCGTCATCATCCACCAGGAGCTTGCGCTGGTGCCGATGCTGTCGATTGCCGAAAACATTTTCCTCGGCAACGAACACGCCAAATACGGCGTGATCGACTGGGATGCCAACGAGGCGCGCACCAGCGCGCTGTTGAAGAAGGTGGGCCTCAAGGAGGACCCCAAGACGCTGATCACCAATATCGGCGTCGGCAAGCAGCAACTGGTCGAGATCGCCAAGGCGCTGAGCAAGGAAGTCAAGCTCCTGATCCTCGACGAGCCCACCGCATCGCTCAGCGAGAAGGACAGCCAGGCGCTGCTCGACCTTTTGCTCGAGTTCAAGCGGCAAGGCATGACCTCGATCCTGATCTCGCACAAACTCAACGAAGTGAACCGGGTCGCCGACAAGGTTACCGTCATCCGCGACGGGCGCACCATCGAGACGCTGGCCAAGAAGGATATCTCGGAAGACCGTATCATCACCTCGATGGTCGGCCGCTCGCTCGACGACCGCTATCCGCCGCGCGAACCAAAGATCGGCGAGGTCGTCTTCGAAGTGAAGAACTGGTCGGTCTATCACCCGATCCATGCCGAACGGCAGGTGATCAAGGGCATCGACATCAATGTGCGCAAGGGCGAGGTGGTCGGCATAGCCGGGCTGATGGGCGCCGGTCGCACCGAATTCGCCATGAGCCTGTTCGGCCGTTCCTATGGCCGCCGCATCACGGGCGAGGTGCTGCTCAAAGGCAAGCCGATCGATGTCTCATCCGTGAGCAAGGCGGTCGAACACGGCATCGCCTACGTGACCGAGGACCGCAAGACTTACGGTCTCAACCTGATCGACCATATCAAGCACAACATCACGCTTGCCAATCTCGGCGGCGTGTCGCGTCACAGCGTGATCGACGATCTGCGCGAACTCGCCGTTGCCAACGATTATCGCAAGAAGACCAATATCCGCGCTTCGAGCGTCTATCAGATGACGGGCAATCTTTCCGGCGGCAACCAGCAGAAGGTGGTGCTGTCGAAATGGCTGTTCGCCGACCCGGAATTGCTGATCCTCGACGAGCCGACACGCGGCATCGATGTCGGCGCCAAGTATGAAATCTATACGATCATCGCGCGTCTTGCCTCGGAGGGTAAAGCGATCGTGGTCATCTCGTCGGAAATGCCGGAATTGCTCGGCATCACCGACCGCATCTACGTCATGAACGAAGGCCGCATCGTCGGCGAAATGCCCGCGGCGGACGCAAGTCAGGAAAAAATAATGCGCGCCATCGTTCGGGGAGAAGGAAAAGCAGCATGAGCACCGACAGCGCCCCCGCCCCGCAGGGCAACATCGCCGAGGACCAGCGTCCACGCATTGCCGTCTCGGCGCTGACGACGAACCTGCGCGAATACGGTCTCATCATCGCGCTGATCGTCATCATGCTGTTCTTCCAGTTCACCACGTCGGGAACGCTGTTCAAGCCGGTCAACCTCAGCAATCTGGTGCAGCAGAACTCGTTCATCATCGTGATGGCGCTGGGCATGCTGCTGGTCATCGTTTCCGGCTATATCGACCTCAGCGTCGGCTCGGTCGCCGGTTTCATCGGCGCGCTGGCGGCAAACATGATGGTCATCTGGCAGCTCGGACCGCTCAGCAATCCGCTGGTGGTTTCAATCGTCTGCCTGGTCGTGGGCGGCCTGATCGGTGCGGCGCAAGGCTATTGGATCGCCTATCACCGGATACCGAGCTTCATCGTGACGCTGGCCGGCATGCTGATCTTCCGCGGCATCTGCCAGGCGCTGCTGGGCGGCGGCTCGTCGGTAGGCCCACTTCCGGACGGCTTCAAGGCGCTGAGCTCGGGCTTCATCCCGGACGTTATCGGCCCGCTGACGCTGATCCCGCCCACGGTGAACGCCGCCGGCAAGACCATCGTGGGCAGCGGCCTGACACTGCACATGACGACGATCGTGCTCGGCCTGATCGCCGTGGTGGCCTATGCCTATTTCGGGGTGAGGACACGACGCAAGCGCGAACGCCACGGCTATGAAGCCGAGCCCTTCCCCCTGTTCGTCGTCAAGACGCTGGTCGCCAGCGCGCTGGCGCTGTTCCTGGTCTATGAGTTCGCCAGCTACAGGGGCCTGCCGGTGGTGCTGCTCGTCATGGGCGTGCTGATCTCGCTGTTCGTCTTCGTCACCAAGCGCATGACCATCGGCCGCCGCATCTACGCCATGGGCGGCAATCCCAAGGCGGCGCAGCTGTCGGGCATCAACACCGAGCGGCTGACGCTGCTGGTGTTCATCAATATGGGCGTGCTGTCGGCGCTGGGCGGCCTGATCATCGCGGCTCGCCTTGGCCAGGCAGTGCCGGCGGCCGGTCTGGGCTCAGAGCTCGACGTCATCGCCGCCGTCTTCATCGGCGGCGCCTCAGCGATGGGCGGCGTCGGCCAGGTCATCGGCGCCGTGGTCGGTGGCTTCATCATGGGCGTGATGAACAACGGCATGTCGATCATGGGTGTCAATGTCGACTGGCAGCAGGTCGTCAAAGGCCTGGTGCTGCTCGGCGCCGTGATCTTCGACGTCTACAACAAGAACAAGGCCTGACAGGGGCAGTTCAGGAAAGCGCATCGCGGTTTTCCCACAGGAATTGCGCAGAAACAAAAATACCAGGAGCGGGCCGAACCGCTCCGGCGAGGCAACGAGGAAGGCATACGGGTCACATCGCGGCGCTGCCGGCAACCAGCCGGCGCGAAGAAGTTCCCTCAAGGAACCAGGCCCCGCGAGCGCAATCCGAACGGACAATTTCACCCGTGGCATGGGCGACGTCCCAGCCGCGCTTGGGAAGGTTTGCCGCAGCGGCAGCCATGCCAAGGCACATGAGAGAGGATTGATCATGCTGATCTCGCAGATTCTCGATGACGCCGAGACCATCCGCGTCGTTGCCCGCAATGGCGGCAAGACCCGGATCATCAACGGCGCCCGCAGCGTCTATTCGCTGGCGATGGAGGCAGCCCGCACCGGCGTCGGCCTAGCCACCCTGATCGAGCGCAAGGGGCTCGGCGAGACGGTCGATCTCGATGCCGCCTACAAGAAAGGGCGGCTGTTGTCGCCGATCAATCACCCCGATCCGGCGCATCTGCATCTCACCGGCACCGGCCTGACGCATCTCGGCTCGGCGGCGACGCGCGATTCCATGCACAAGAAGCTCAGCAGCGCCGATGGCGAGGAGCAGCTCACCGATTCCATGAAGATGTTCCGCATGGGTCTGGAGGGCGGCAAGCCCGCCAAGGGCCAGGTCGGCGTGCAGCCGGAATGGTTCTACAAGGGCAACGGCACGATGGCCGTGGCGCCGGGAGCCGCACTCCTGTCGCCGGCCTTCGCCAAGGACGCCGGCGAGGAACCCGAAATCGCCGGCATCTATGTCATCGGCGATGACGGCGCGCCCTTCCGCGTCGGCTTCACGCTGTCGAACGAATTTTCCGACCACGTGACTGAGCGGGTAAACTATCTCTTTCTCGCCCATTCCAAGCTGCGCAATGCCTCGTTCGGACCTGAGATCCTGATCGGCGACCTGCCTTCCGACATCCGCGGCACCTCGCGCATCGTGCGCGATGGTAAGACGCTTTGGGAAAAGCCGTTCCTGTCGGGCGAGGCGAACATGTCGCACACCATCGCCAATCTCGAACACCATCACTTCAAATATTCGGCGTTCCGCCAGCCGGGTGACGTGCACGTGCATATGTTCGGCACCGCGACACTGTCCTTCGCCGACGGCGTCAAGACCGAGGCCGGCGATGTGTTCGAGATCGAAGCCGGTGATTTCGGCCTGCCGCTGCGCAACCCGCTTGAGATCGAAAAGCCGGTGAGGGTGGCGGTGAAGGCGCTGTAGCGCCAGCTTCCCCTTCTCCCCTGTGGGAGAAGGTGGATCAGCGCGCAGCGCCGAGACGAATGAGGGGTGTTCCAGCGGAGTGAGGCGTTGGCGTTCCCTGGAACACCCCTCATCCGACCTCGCTTCGCGAGGCCACCTTCTCCCACAAGGGGAGAAGGAAGAGGCAGCTTCAGCCTCAATAGATATCGAAGTCGAAATACTTGGCCTGGATCTTCTTGTAGGTGCCGTCGGCGACGATCGCGTCGATGGCCGTGTTGAGCTTGTCGCGCAAGGCGGTGTCGTCCAGGCGCACGGCGATGCCGGCTTGCGTTTCCGTGCCCTTGACGTCGCCGACCAGCTTGCAGCAGCCGTCGCTTGCCTTCTTCAGCCAGTCCACCAGCACGAACTTGTCCGAGATCACGGCATCAAGCCGGCCGTTGGTCAGGTCGGTGATCGCTTCTTCCTGGGTTGGGTAGAGCTTTGCCTCGGCACCTGCCTTGCCATAGGTGTTCTGGGCATAGTCGGCCTGCGTGGTCGAAGCCTGGGCGCCGACCGTCTTGCCGGCCAGGGCCGCCGGGTCGGCCGACGTCAGATCGCTGTCCTTCGGCGCCACCAGCGCGAGCGGGGTGGTGTAGTATTTGTTGGTGAAGGCGACCTGCTTCTTGCGCTCTTCGGTGATGCTCATCGAGGCGATGATGGCGTCGAACTTCTTGGCCTGCAGGGCGGGGATGATGCCGTCCCAGTCCTGGGTGACGATCTCGCACTCGACCTTCATCTGAGCACACAGCGCATTGGCGATGTCGATGTCGAAACCGACAACCTTGCCGTCCGAGGTGATGGTGTTGAACGGCGGATAGGCGCCCTCGGTGCCGATCTTCAATTTCTCGGCAGCTTGCGCCGACAGAGAGCCGGCGGCCATCGCCAACAGGGCGGCGCCTGCGGCCGACAGTATCCATTTCGAGATCTGCATTTTCTTGTCCCCTTGAGCGCCGCCATCTCGACGGCCGACAAGCCAGCCAAGCATGATGTACCGGCGCAGGCAAGTATCTTGCCTGGCGGCAACACCGGGGTTCAGCGCGCAGCGCGGAAATGCTTGGAGAGCTTCAGGCCCTGTGCCTGGTAGTTGGAGCCGAGAGCGGTGCCGTAGAGGGCCTGCGGCCGCTTCAGCATGTGCTCGTAGACCAGCCGGCCGACGATCTGGCCATGGTCGAGGATGAACGGCACCTCGTGGCTGCGCACTTCAAGCACGGCCCGGCTGCCGGTGCCACCGGCCGCCGAATGGCCGAAGCCCGGATCGAAGAAGCCGGCATAATGGACGCGAAATTCGCCGACCAGCGGGTCGAAGGGCGTCATCTCGGCGGCGTAGAGCGGCGGCACATGCACCGCCTCCTGGCTGACGAGGATGTAGAATTCGTCTGGATCGAGCACCAGTTCGCCGGCGCCGCTCTTGTGGATCGGTTCCCAGAAATCGACGACATCCTGGGCGGCGCGCTTGTCGACATCGACGAGGCCGGTGTGATGCTTGCCGCGATAGCCGACCAGCCCTTCACTGTTGCCCATGAGATCGATCGACAGCGCGATGCCACCGCCCGAAATATTCGGCGGCTCGGTGGCGACCAGCATCTGCGCGCGGTGCAATTCATGCAATTCGGTCTCCGAGAGCAGCGCGTTGCCGGTGCGGAAGCGGATTTGCGACAGGCGCGAACCGGTGCGCACGACGATCGGAAAGGTGCGCGGGCTGACTTCCAGATAGAGCGGACCGTTGTAGCCGGCGGCGATCTTGTCGAACTCGTGGCCACGGTCGGTCATGACACGGGTGAAAATGTCGAGCCGCCCGGTCGAACTCTTCGGATTGGCCGAGGCCGAAATGTCCGCCGGCAATGCCAGGCTTTCAAGCAAGGGCACGATATAGACGCAGCCGGTCTCCAGCACCGCGCCCTCGGCAAGATTGATTTCGTGCAGTTGCAGCCGGTCGAGCTTTTCCGAAACCCTGTGATTGGGACCCGGCAGGAACGAGGCCCGCACCCGCCAGGCCTTGTCGCCGAGCCGCAGATCAAGGCTCGCCGGCTGGATCTGGTCGGCGTCGAGCGCGCGCGGCGACTTCAGCGCGCCGGACTGGAACAGCGCCGAGATGTCCTGATCGGGAAGAATGCCTGTCTGCCGCAAGGCTCCGCTCCTAGGCCAGACGAATTTCCTGCCAACAGGTTCTCGCCGGAAAACATGGAACATTCTTGCGGAACCTGCCTGGTACAAACCTCTTAATGAAGCCGGCAATTGACGCAAGCGTGGTACGGGTCTAAAGGGTCGTTATCCCGTGGTGATTTGGCCGGTCGGCTTGCAGCCACGTTAAACAAGTCGCTAAAGGACCGTTGGCCGCGAGGCCGTATGGACCGGTTGCGACTTTCGCGGCCGGTTTTTTTGTGTCTGGAACAAAGCGATGAGCAACAAGAAGCGCAACTGGAAGCCTCAGACAGCCCTCGTGCATAGCGGAACCCTGCGTTCCGGCTTCGGCGAGACCTCCGAGGCAATGTACCTGACCCAGGGCTATGTCTATCAAACGGCGCAAGCCGCCGAAGCCCGTTTTAAGGGCGAGGAACCCGGTTTCATCTATTCGCGCTACGCCAATCCGACCGTCGACATGTTCGAAAAGCGCATGTGCGCGCTGGAAGGCGCGGAAGACGCACGCGCCACGGCATCGGGCATGGCGGCCGTGACAGCGGCGCTTCTGTGCAGCGTCAAGGCCGGGGACCATATCGTGGCGGCGCGCGCGCTGTTCGGCTCCTGCCGCTGGGTGGTCGAGACGCTGGCACCGCGCTACGGCATCGAGGCGACGCTGGTCGACGGCACCGATATCGCCAACTGGGAAAAGGCGGTCAGGCCCAACACCAAGCTGTTCTTCCTGGAAAGCCCGACCAACCCGACGCTGGAAGTGGTCGACATCGCCGCTGTGGCTGCGCTCGCCAACTCGATCGGCGCGCGGCTTGTCGTCGACAATGTCTTTGCCACGCCACTGCAGCAGAAGCCGTTGCAGCTCGGCGCGCATATCGTCGTCTATTCGGCAACCAAGCACATCGACGGCCAGGGCCGCTGTCTCGGCGGCGTGATCCTGTCGGACAAGAAGTGGATCGACGAGAATTTGCATGATTATTTCCGCCACACCGGCCCCAGCCTGTCGCCCTTCAACGCCTGGACGCTGCTGAAGGGCCTGGAGACGCTGCCGCTGCGCGTGCGCCAGCAGACGGAGAGCGCCGGCAAGATCGCAGATTTCCTCGCCGAGCAGCCGCAGATCGCCCGCGTCATCTATCCCGGCCGCGCCGACCATCCGCAGGCCGCGATCGTCAAGAAGCAGATGTCGGGCGGCTCGACGCTGATCTGCCTCGACGTCAAGGGCGGCAAGCAGGCGGCCTTCGCCCTGCAGAACGCGCTCGACATCGTGCTGATCTCCAACAATCTCGGCGACGCCAAGAGCCTGATCACCCATCCGGCGACGACCACGCACAAGAACTTGAGCGACGAGGCGCGCGCCGAACTCGGCATCGGGCCAGGAACGCTCAGGCTGTCGGTCGGCCTGGAGGATACCGATGACCTTCTGGAAGACATCGCGCAGGCTCTCAAGGCCGCTAAATAGAGGGTCGTCGAGGTAGGTCGTCCGCGCCGCGATCAGGCGCGCGACGACGCCTCTTCCAGTTCGGCCGCCTTGGTGCCGATGGTCATCGCATTGCCGCGCCAGTCGACGGCGCCGCCGAGCCAGCCGCGCCCCCACATGGTTGGAAGCAGCAAGTCCCGCGCAATCATCGCCGCGACCGTGCGCGGCGAAAGGTGCCAGCCCTTGGACCAGGCCAGGGCGCATTCCGGGAGATAAAAGGCCGCCAGCACGGCGATGGCCGTCAGCGGCAGGCTGAAGCCGGCGCTTGCCGCCGCAACCAGCGCAAGCGCCAGCGGCACCACCGCGCCGGTCAGGATTTCCGGCGCGAAGAACCGTGGGAAGGTGACGCGGCGCAAGCGCGCCCAGCGGGCCTGGCGCGACCAGATCGTGCCAAGCGTGCGTCGGCCAAGCGGCTGCTCGAAGGGTGCCGCGACGAGATTGACGCGCAGGCCAAGCCCACTGACCAGCTTGGTCGCGGCGGCGTCTTCGGCGATTGCGGCGGCCAGCGCGCGGATGCCGCCATTGGCATCCAGCATCGGCTTGTTCCACAACATGCTCTTGCCCTGGGCAAAGCCAAGGCCGAGCGCCTCGCCGGCATATTGCCAGCGCGCCTGCAGCGTGTTGAGGAAGGCGCATTCGACCTCGGCCCAGAAGCCCTCCGGCCGCGAACCGATCGGTGTCGAGCAGACAAGGCCGGTGTCCGGCCGCCACGCCGCCATCAGATGCTGGACGTAGTCTCTCGGCATCAGCACGTTGGAGTCGGCCAGGACAACCCAATTGTGCCGCGCGGCTTCCCAGCCCTTGACGCAATTGTTGAGCTTGGGATTGGCGCTGACGCGGTCGTCGCCGATCAACAGCCGGGCCGGCACTTTTGGAAAGCGGCCAATGGCGGCACGGATCAGCCTGACCACTGGGTCGTCTCCATGAGCGACGCAGAAGATCAGCTCGTAGCGGGGCCAGTCTAGCGAGAAGGCGCGCTCCAGCGTCTCCTGCGTGAACGGCTCGACGCCGCGCGAGGGTATGACAATCGATACCGGCGGTTTGCCGGCCGGCGGTGCGATCGTCGTGCGCCGTCTCAGCTGTGAGGCGGCGAGAAGGATACTTGCAGTGTTTGAAAGGATAAGAGCAGTCGAAAGCGAGGCGGCTATGAGAGCGAGTTCCATCGAGATCTGGTCACTCCAGAAGAGACGGCCCGCATCGTGGCCGTTTTCAACAGTTCGACAGAGCGCCGAGTCGCCCGGTTCGTGCACACCACCATTGTCATGTGTCACTTAAATGACATTCTTTGCCGGCACCTGCGTTTCAAGACGAGGCGCGACAAGACGCGCACGTTGACCTGCTCGCCGGGAGCGCCGAAAGGTTCTGTTGGTTTGAGCATGATCTTTTCCGAAAACCGGTTCCCACTTTTCGGGATCATGCTCTAGATTGTTTTGGAGCCGCTTATGTACCGCGCCGTCACGCGCAAAATCGAAGTGCAGGTCAGGCCGTTCTATCTCGAGGACCGCTCCGATCCTTCCGAGAACCGCTATGTCTGGGGCTATCAGATAACGATCGACAACCAGTCGGACGAATTCGTGCAGCTTCTGTCGCGCTATTGGCACATCACCGACGGTGCCGGCCGAGTCGAGGAAGTGCGCGGCCCGGGCGTCGTCGGCGACCAGCCCGAACTCAATCCCGGCGACAGCTATCAATACACGTCCGGCTGCCCGCTCTCGACGCCCTCAGGCATCATGGTCGGGCACTATACGATGCGCAACAAGCGCGGCGAGACCTTCGACATCGCCATCCCGGCGTTCTCGCTGGATCTGCCGGGGACGCGGCGGACGGTGAATTAGCGTCCTTCTCCCCGTTCCACGGGGAGAAGGAATGGCTTTACTGTGCGGCAAATTCCGCCGGATCGAAGTCGTACTGTGTCGAGCAGAATTCGCAGGCGACGTGGATGCCGCCATCCTCGGTGCTGTCCTCGATCTCCTGCGCGGAGAAGCCCTCGAGGATGCCGCGGATCTTGTCGCGCGAGCATGAGCACTGGTCGGCCACGGGAACGCCGCCGAAGACGCGTACGCCATGCTCGTGGAACAGGCGATAAAGCAGCCGTTCGGCACCGATCGTCGGGTCGATCAACTCGGTCGGCTCGATCGTGCCGAGCAGCGCCAGCAATTCCTGCCAGGAATTGTCCGTGGGATCATGGATCTCCTCGCGTGGATCGCCGTCGCCGCCGTGCAGGTCCGGAACGCGCATGCGCTCGGGCGATTGCGGCAGGAACTGCGCCAGGATGCCGCCGGCGCGCCACTGCTCGCGCGCCCCGCCGACGCCTGGCGTCAACAGCTTGGCGACCGAGAGCCTGATATCCGTCGGGATCTGCTCCGACTGGCGGAAATAGGTGCGCGCCGCGTCTTCCAGGGTTTCGCCATCGAGCTGGACGATGCCCTGATAGCGCTGCGTATGGGCGCCCTGGTCGATGGTCAGTGCCAGCACGCCGCCGCCGAGCAGCGTCTGCTGGGACGTTTCGCCTGCGGCGACCAGCGCCTCGAGCCTATCGGCATCGAAGCGCGCATAGGCGCGCAGCGCCGACGGCGTGGTGAAATCCGCCACCAGCATGTCGACCGGCCCATCGGTGCGGGTCTGCAGGATGAACTTGCCCTCGAATTTGAGCGAGGTGCCGAGCAGCACCGTCAGTACACAGGCTTCCGCCAGCAGGCGGGCGACCGGCTCGGGATAATCGTGGCGGCTGAGAATGGCGTCGAGCATCGGCCCGAGCTGCACGGTACGGCCGCGCACGTCGAGCGGGCCGACCTCAAAGGGCACGACATGATCGTCGCCGGCATAGCCGAACTCGCCGAGTTTGGGGTGATGTTCAGTCACTTGATGCGTTTCCAACATGACAAAGCTCCAGGGCGCGGCCATGCCGCCCCCTGGGGTGCATGCGTCCAAACGCGCTTGATTTGCGTGATGCGGCGCAGATAGGCATCGCGCCCCCGCAGATCAAGCGCCCGGACCTTTCAAACTCCAAGCCACCTCAAGCCCCAAGACACTTCAAGCCCCAAGACACCAGGCAAGCACCGCCTTCTGGGCGTGGAGCCGGTTCTCGGCCTCGTCGAAGACCACCGAATGGGGTCCGTCGATAACCTCGTCGGTCACTTCCTCACCGCGATGCGCCGGCAGACAGTGCATGAACAGCGCATCCGGCTTGGCATGCGCCATCAGCTTGGCATTGACCTGGTAGGGCGAGAACACGTTATGGCCGCGGGCGCGATGCTCCTGGCCCATCGACACCCAGCAATCGGTGACGACACAGTCGGCCTGCTCGACGGCTTCCTCGGGCGAGCGGGTGAAGTGGAGCTTCCCGCCATGGGCCTTGGACCAGTCGATATGCTTCTGCGCCGGCTCGCTGCCTTCCGGCACGGCGACGTTGAGGTTGAAGCGGAACCGCGCCGAGGCTTCGAGCAGCGAATGCAGCACATTGTTGCCGTCGCCGGTCCAGGCGATGGTCTTGCCGGCCACCGGACCGCGATGCTCCTCGAAGGTCATGATGTCGGCCATCAGCTGGCACGGATGGGTGTCATCCGTCAGCCCGTTGATCACCGGAACCGTGGCGTTCTCGGTCAGCTCCAGCAGCCGCTCATGCGAGGTGGTGCGGATCATGATCGCGTCGACATAGCGCGACAACACCTTGGCGGTGTCGGCGATGGTCTCGGAGCGGCCAAGCTGCATTTCGGTGCCGGTCAGCATGATGGTCTCGCCGCCGAGCTGGCGCATGCCGACATCGAAGGAGACGCGCGTGCGCGTCGACGGCTTGTCGAAGATCATCGCCAGCACCTTGCCTTCGAGCGGCCGGGTGCGCTCGCCGGCCTTGAGGCGCGCCTTTCGCACCACCGCGTCGTCGAGCATGACGCGCAGGTCGCCCTCGGAAACGGTGGAAAGATCGGTGAAATGGCGAACTGACATCAGCAATTTTCCGGAATTACTTCGCGGCGGCCACGGCGATGGCATCCGCCAGGCCTTTGGCACCGGCGCGGATGCGGTTGAGCGCTTCGTGGATCTCGGCGTCCGTGACGGTGAGCGGCGGCAGCAGGCGAATGACGTTGTCGCCGGCCGGAACCGCCAGCAAATGCTGGTCGCGCAGTGCCATGTTCACCTTGTTGTTGGGCATGGCGCATTTGAGGCCAAGCATGAGGCCGGTGCCGCGGATGTCTTCGATGACATCGGGAAACTCGTCGGCGATCGCCGCCAGACCTTGCTTCATCAGCAATGCCTTGCGCTGGACGTCTTCGAGGAAGCCGTCTTCGAGCACCACGTCGAGCACGGCATTGCCGACGGCCATGGCCAACGGATTGCCGCCAAATGTGGTGCCGTGCACGCCAGCCGTCATGCCGACAGCTGCTTCGTCGGTTGCAAGGCAAGCGCCCATCGGGAAGCCGCCGCCAATGCCTTTGGCGATCGCCATGATGTCGGGCGCAACACCTGACCATTCATGCGCGAACAGCTTTCCGGTGCGGCCAATGCCGCACTGGACCTCGTCATAGATCAACAACCGGCCGTGCTGGTCGCAAAGCTGCCGCAGCCGCTTCAGGGACTGCGTCGGGACCGGGCGGATGCCGCCCTCGCCCTGCACCGGTTCGATCAGGATCGCGGCGGTTTCCGGCGTGATCGCCTTCTCGGCGGCATCGATGTCGTCGAAGCCGACCTGGTCGAAGCCTTCGACCTTGGGGCCGAAGCCTTCAAGGTATTTGTACTGGCCGCCGGCCGCGATGGTCGCCAGCGTGCGGCCATGGAAGGCGCCTTCGAAGGTGATGACGCGGAAGCGCTCGGGATGCCCCTTGACGAAATGGTAGCGCCGCGCCGTCTTGATCGCGCATTCCAGCGCCTCGGCGCCGGAGTTGGTGAAGAACACCTTGTCGGCGAATGTGGCATCGGCCAGGCGCTCGCCAAGCCGGCTCTGCCCGGGAATCTCGTAGAGATTGGAGACGTGCCACAGCTTCGCCGCCTGCTCGGTCAGCGCCGCGACCAGATGCGGATGGCTGTGGCCGAGCGAATTGACCGCGATGCCGCCGGCGAAATCGAGATATCGCTCGCCCTTGTCGGTAACCAGCCAGGTGCCTTCCCCGTGGTCGAAAGCCAGGGGAGCGCGAGCAAAGGTCTCGTAAAGCGCCGAACCGCTCATTATATGCGTCTCCGGTACCGGAAAATCAAAAAAGCCGCCAAAGCGGCGGCCTTGTGCGGCTTATCGTGTTTTTCGGCCATGAAGTCAACGAAAACGTCGCGTAGTGGCACGCGGCAAGCCCCCTGACGAGACGCCGGCTCACAAGCGACCGGGCAAGTTGGGGAAAACCGAAAAAACCGATTCGTGTTGCACTTGGGACTCTTGTCACCGAGTTTGCGCATAAGGTAATTGTAGTCGAGAAATAACTAGATTTCGTGCGGCGGACCTAATCACCAGGTATATGTGGTGTCTGCCCCAGCAGTGGTGCTGGGTCGGGAAAGGATTCTGATTGCCGCACGCTTAGCAGGAGCGCGGTCTCATGAACTGGACTGACGAGCGGGTCGAACTTCTCAGAAAATTGTGGTCGGAGGGTCTGAGCGCAAGCCAGATTGCTGCCCAGCTTGGAGGGGTGAGCCGAAATGCCGTCATCGGCAAGGTGCACCGTCTGAAGCTGTCGGGCCGCGGCCGCGCAACGGCGACGCCGGCACGCCAGAAGAAGACGACACAGGGCTCGACCGTTCAGAAATCGGTGGCGCGCGCCGCGAGCACGGCTCGCCACGTCACGACATCGATCGGCGCGACCGCCCTTCAGACGCAATTCGACGCCGAGCCGGTGGCGCGGCACTATATCCGCCCGGTCGAGAATGTCGTGGTACCGATCTCACGGCATCTGCAGCTCGTCGAGCTGACCGAGCGGACCTGCAAATGGCCGAACGGCGATCCGCTGTCGGAGGACTTCAACTTCTGCGGCAACGAGGCCGCCGAAACGGGGCCCTACTGCAAATATCATGCTCGCGTGGCGTTCCAGCCGGCGGCGGAGCGGCGGCGGAATCGATAGGTAGGGAATAGGCAGTGGGGATTGGGCAGTAGGACAATACTGCCTGTATGCCTTGGGCGGCGCTCGCGAGGCGCTTCTTAGCCTACTGCCTACTGCCTACTGCCTACTGCCTACCCTCACAGCCAGCCATTCTTGCGAAACCGCCAGTAAAGAAACGCGCAGATCGTCGCGATGGTGGCCAGCACGATCGGGTAGCCATACTCCATCTTCAGTTCCGGCATGTCGGTGAAGTTCATGCCATAGATGCCGGCGAATGCCGTCGGCACCGCCAGTATGGCCGCCCATGAGGCGAGTTTCTTGGAAATCGCGGTTTCCTGGCTCTGACCGACCAGCAGGCTCGCCTCGAAGGCGAAGGCCAGCACCTCGCGCAGGCTGTCGATCTTTTCCTGGACGGTGCGGATGTGGTCGGTCACGTCGCGAAACAGCGGGTGCATGGCTGAATGGATCTGCGGCAGGTCGGCGCTGGTCAGGCGGCGGCAGACCTCCACCAGCGGAAGTGCCGCATTGCGCAGGCGCAGCAGATCGCGGCGCAGCATGTAGAGTCGCTCGATATCAGGACCGGTCATCGGCTTCAAAAGCACCCGGTCCTCGATCACCTCGACCTCGTCCTCTATCTGCTCGAGCACCGGCATGTAGTTGTCGACGATGAAATCGAGAATGGCGTAGAGGACGAAATCCTCGCCCTTGGCCAGCGAATGCGGACAGCTTTCCCAGTGCTGACGCACGGCGGCGTAGGAGGTCGACGGGCCGTGCCTGACGCTGACGATGTAGCCCGAGCCGACGAACAGATGCGTCTCGCCGAAAGTCACCCGTCCTTCGATCAATTGCGCGGTGCGGGCGACGATGAACAGCGCATCGCCATATTGCTCGATCTTCGGCCGCTGGTGCGGATGCTCGGCATCCTCGATCGCCAGCTCGTGCAGATGGAACTGCGCCTGGACACGCAACAAAAGCTCGCGATCCGGTTCGAGCAGCCCGATCCAGACGACATGTCCCGATTTCTTGGCCCATTCGCCGGCTTCCTCGATCGGAATGTCGGCGATGCGCCGCCCGGCCGTGTAGACACTGGAGGCGATGATGCCTGATGTCGGCGCCGCGGGCTTGAACTCTCGGACATATTCCATCGCGGCCTCCTGAAGCAGGCCCCTTATAAAGGCCTGAGAAGCTTAACGCCGGGATAGTTTAGCGCAATATGATCTGGCGTTCGAGAGGATGAACGTTCATTTCGCCGGAAGCGGCGCCGAAAGGCTGATCTTGTCGGTCTTGTCGCCTTTCGGCCGCTCGGCCGGCATCTGGTCGCCGGTGACGATGTAATAGATGGTCTCGGCGATGTTGGTGGCATGATCGCCGATGCGCTCGATGTTCTTGGCGCAGAACAGAAGATGCGTGCAGGGCGTGATGTTGCGCGGATCTTCCATCATGTAGGTCAGCAATTCGCGAAACAGCGACGTGTACATGGCATCGATCTGATCGTCACGGTCGCGCACGAAGCTGATCTTGTCGACTGAGCGCGATGCGTAGACGTCGAGAACTTCCTTGAGCTGGGTCAGCGCCAAATTGGCCAGGGCCTCCAGGCCGCGAAACAGGCTGGTCGGCTGGCGGCCGTCGGTGACGGCGACCACCCGCTTGGCCACGTTCTTGCCGAGGTCGCCGACCCGTTCGAGGTCGGCCGAAATGCGGATGGCGCCGACGATCTCGCGCAGGTCCGTCGCCATCGGCTGGCGCTTGGCGATGATGATGATCGCCTTGTCGTCGATCTCGCGCTGCCCCTCATCCAGGACTGCATCGTCGTTGATGACCTTCTGGGCCAGCCCCGGATCGGCATTGACGAGAGCGGCGACCGCCTGTTCGACCATGCGCTCGGCATGACCGCCCATCGCCGCAATGCGCTTCGACAGATATTTCAGCTCCTCGTCAAAGGCGCTCATTATGTGCACGGACTGCATGGATGAAATGCCTTCCCACGGGTTCTTGAGTCGTTTCCTCGAATCCCCGCTGATACGCTAGCCGGATGACAGAAAAAAGAAACGGTTCCAGGGGAAACTAGGGCACTATCCGTGCGTCGGCAAATGAACCGAGAAGGCGGCGCCCTTACCGACCTCGGATTTGATCGTCAGCCTGGCATTGTGGCGCGTCAGGATGTGCTTGACGATGGACAGGCCAAGGCCGGTGCCTTTCTGGGTCCGGCTGGTCTCGACATCGATGCGATAGAAGCGCTCGGTGATGCGCGGAATGTGCTCCTCGGGAATGCCGGGACCGAAATCCCGGATGGTGACGTCGATGCCGGGTTCGGAACCGTCATCAGCGTGCGCGATCGACACCACCACACGGCCGCCGGACTGGCCGTATTTGCAGGCGTTTTCCAGAAGATTCTCGAAAACCTGGAACAACTCGTCGCGATCGCCCGGCACATTGAGGGGTCCCTTGGCGAAATCGCGCTCGATGACGACGCTGTTTTCGTGGGCAAGCGGGGCCAGCGAATTGATGACACTGTCGACGGTCTGGCGCAGGTCGACCTCTGTTCCGGGCTTCAGATAGGGCTTCATCTCCAGCCGGGACAGCGACAGCAGGTCATCGATCAGGCGTGCCATGCGGCCGGTCTGGTTCTGCATGATCTGCAGGAACTGCTCGCGCGCCGCCGGGTCGTTGCGGGCCGGTCCGCGCAATGTTTCGATGAAACCAGCGATCGAGGCGAGCGGGGTGCGCAATTCGTGGCTGGCATTGGCGATGAAATCGGCGCGCATGCGGTCGATCCTGCGCGTTTCGCTCTGGTCCTTGAACACCAGCACATAGAGGTCGGTGCCGTGCCCGACCGACGACGCGCTGACCCGGTAGGCCCGTTCGACCGGCAGCTTTTCGGTATAGTCGACGACATCGGAGGCGATCGTGCCCGACAGCACGCTGTCGAGCAGGGTCTGCATTTCCGGCGCCCGGAATTTCAGCGGCAGCGACAGGCCCGGTGCGATGCCGCCGAAAGCGGCAAAGGCGGCAGCGTTGGCATGGACGATGGTGGCCGAGCGGTCGAAGATGATCAGCGGATCGGCGACGGCGGCCGCCAGATATTCGCCCGACAGGCGCTGCAGGCCGATCGCCTCGATCGCGGCGGCATTCTCACCGGACTGGCGCAGGCCGGTGGCCGGCAACAGCGCGGCAGCCAGCAGCAGAAGCAGGGCCGGCACCAGCACGTAGGCAGAGATCCCCGCGAAGGCAAAAGCGATTAGGATACCGATAACGCCAGCGACGAGCAGCCAGCGACTGTTCCACAGCCGGATGGCCATGGCTTGCGCCACACTTGCCTGCTCTGCGCTTTGCTCAGCCATCCCCGCGTCCTATAGCCCTCTCGGGCGCTGTCCGGCCGTATGGCAACTTCCTGCTAGACCGGCATGGAGGCTCCCAATAGCATGAGTCCGTAAGCTGGAAAGGGTTCGTCTCGATGAAAAAGGCCAAGGAAAATCCCGCAACGCCGACGTCAGGTCCGCTGAAGATCAGGATCGGGGGCAAGGAGCGGGAGTTCGACATCGAGAATCCCGAGCTCCCGGACTGGGTCGAGGACCACAAGCTGACCGCGGGCGGCTACCCCTACGACAAGAAGATGAACAGCGACGACTATAACGAGACGCTCGAGAAATTGCAGATCGAGCTGGTGAAGGCGCAGGCATGGCTGCAGGCGACCGGCAAGCGGGTGATGGCGCTGTTCGAGGGCCGCGACGCCGCCGGCAAGGGCGGCACGATCTTCGTGGTGCACCAGTATCTCAACCCGCGCACGGCGCGCAACGTGGCGCTGACCAAGCCGACCCCGCCCGAGCTGGGACAATGGTACTACCAGCGTTATGTCGACCATTTCCCGACGTCGGGCGAATTCGTCACCTTCGACCGCTCCTGGTACAACCGCGCCGGCGTCGAGCCGGTGATGGGCTTCTGCACGCCCGAACAGCACGAGAAGTTTCTCGACGAGACGCCACATTTCGAACGGATGATCGTCAACGACGACATCCATTTCTTCAAATTCTGGCTGAACATCGGTCGGGAAACGCAGCTGGAGCGTTTTCACGATCGCCGCTACAGCCCGCTGAAGAGCTGGAAGTTCTCGCCGATCGATGTCGCCGGCATCACCAAATGGGACGATTACACCAAGGCGCGCGACACCATGTTCGAGCGCACCCACAAGGCGTTCGCGCCATGGATCATCGTGCGGGCCAATGACAAGCGCCGCGCGCGGCTGGCGGTGATGCGGCGCATCCTGTTGTCGGTACCCTATGAGGGGCGTGATCTCGATATCATCGGCAAGGAAGACAAGAAGATCATCGGCGAAGGGCCGTCATTCCTAGGCAAGGAAGGCTAGGCCTTCTCGCGCCGCGCGGCCACCAGGCAGCGCGGCGCGTGGTTCTTGACGTCGTTGCTCAGGCCGCGAGCCGGGCGATCCGCTGCAGGCGCCGCAGCGTGGTGTCGTCCTGCAACGCCTGCTGGAACAGCGATATCTCCTGGTCGATGCGGTCGCACAGCGCGCCGGTATTGCCCTTGAGCAGGCCGCGGGTCTGCAGCAGGGCGGCAACCGGCTTCTTGGCGAGCTGCCTGGCGCGGCCGAGTGTCGCCTCCTCCACGCCGTCATGCACGATCTCGGCGACGAGGCCGAGTGCCCTGGCGTCCTCGGCGTGGAGCGTGTCGCCGAGGCAGAAGAAGCGGAAGGCGCCGGCATAGCCGAGCTTCTGCGGCGCCAGGATGCTGGTCGCCGCATCCGGCACAAGGCCGAAATCGACGAACGGCACCCTGAACGTGCTTTCATTCGAGGCGATCACCATGTCGCAGTGGAACAGGATGGTGCAGCCGACACCGACGGCATCGCCGTCGACGCAAGCGAGGATGGGCTTGGGGAATGTCGCCAGCGTGCGGAACATGTCGGTGACGGCGGCGATCAGCTTCTGGTGCTTGGTGGCGTCGAGGAATTCTGAAAAGTCGCCGCCGAGGCAGAAGCAGCCTGCCAGGCCACGCAGCACGACAACACGGACCTCGTCATTGTCGGCGGCTTCATGGAACGTCCTGGCAAGGCTTTCATAGGCCCTCCTGTCCAGCACCGGCCGGCCATCATTCGACGACACGGTGACGATCAGCGTGTGGTTGCGCAGTTCCGGTTGCGGGTGCGGGTTCATGGCGGTCTCCGACCTCATGACGCCCTCCTTTGGCCGAACATGTCGGGATATCCCCGGGCCAGGACGGGAGCGTGGTGGTTGCGGCGCGAACGCACAACGTCCAGCGTGTGCTCATTGAAGGAGAGCAGGGTCGCCACGACCTGCTGATTGCCGTAGGTGCGCTGATAGCCCAGCGGCGTCGCCAGGAAATGCAGCTGCAAGGCGCGCAGCACCCACATCGGCTCGAACTCGATGATCACCTTGTCGACACCGCGCTTCAGCCCCCACTCGACGAAGCCGGCGATCAATTCGGTACCAACGGTCGAGACGCCGCGACGGCCATCGCGAAAGCCGGGAGCCACCGCATAGCGGGTCAATTCCCAGATGTCGGGGCCCGATGGCGGCGTTCCTTCGGAAAGGTCGGTCAAGACCTCGGTCAGCAGATGGGGCCGCGTGGTCGGCAACATCCGCTGATAGCCCGCGACTTCGTTGCCTCTGATGACGATCTGATGCACCGCCTCGTCATGGTCGAACTGGTCGACCTCGAATCCGTCCGGGCGCCGCAGGTCCTCCCACCCCATTTCCTCGACAAATATCTGGTAGCGCAGGCGATGGACGGACTCCCAAAGGTCGGGACGTTCCATCAATTCTTGAGTTGTAAGACAAAAAAGCATGCCGTCGTCTCCTGGGTTTAAGAGGAAGATACGGCCGTGCTTCAACGAGAAAATTGCGTGATCACGTAGGCAAGAAATTCCAGGTCGGCACGGCCGACCTAGCTAATGTAGCCGCGCCTTATCGCTTCGGCGACCGCCTGGACCCGGTTGACGGCACCGAGTTTGCTTTTGGCGTTAAGAAGATGTTTCTCCGACGTGTGTTCGGAGATGCCGAGGATTTGCGAAATCTCCCATTCCGACTTGCCGACGGCGGCCCATTGCAGGCATTCGCGCTCGCGCGGGGTCAGTTCGATATGGTCGATGGTACTGGTCGCCATGGTGTGGATTTGCATGGCGCGGCCGACGGCATAGGTCGAGACCAGCGACACAAGGCCGAACTCGGCACCCGACAGCTGCACGGCCTCGCCACCCAGCGACACCATGACGATCTGGCCATCGAGTGTGATCAGCGGGAAGGCCAGCCCGTCGCGCAACTTGAAGGCGCCGGCATCGCCCATCACCTCATCGCTGCTCTTGTCGAAGCTAATGCCCTGGGCGGCTTCGCGCCACTGGAACGGCGCCTGCAGCTGCTTCATGTGGCTGACCACGGGATCGTGGTCGACATAGTTGCGCGCCACGTAGCGCTCCAGCCATTCGACGGGCCAGTCGCAAAGCAGGACATGTTGCTTCTGCTGCCCGCTCGGCGTGCCTGGCTGCGGAACGGTTCCCGCCATCAGCGCGGTCAGACCGAAATCCGATGTAATGCCCAGCAATTTCTCGCAAACCGCCGCCGCCGTTCCGGCGTGTTGCAGTTGGTCTATGTATTCCAGCGTACGATCAAATTGACCCATCGCAACATCAACCCCATGTTGCCTCATGCATTGAGATCAATGGTCCATGCGTTGTCTGCATTTCGCCACCGACCACGGATTGCAACACGCACATTCTCGGTTGTGGTTCTCGACCCTAATTCCCCAACCAGGGCAGCCACCGCTGTTTGCAAACGTGCTAAAGCATAGCCTGAAATTGGCGCGTTGAAATCAAAAACCATTGTGCCTGTACCATTTTCGTACCAAAACCGGTGCGAACACGAGTGCGGCGGAGTTCTATCGTGGCGTTCCAATGGAGGTTCCTGGTCCTGGCGTCGCTGCTGATCGCCGCCCTGCCACTGGCTCCTGGGGCGCGCGCGGCCGAACCGCAGGTACCAGTGTTGTGGGACGCCAAGGAACGGTTGCCGAAGCCCGACCTTTCGGCACTGCCACGGCTGCGATTCCTGACGACCACGGATTTTCCGCCCTTCAATTTCCTCGATGGCGCGGGAAAGCTGTCCGGTTTCCATATCGACCTGGCGCGCGCCATCTGCGCCGAACTCGGCATTGCCGACAAATGCCAGATCCAGGCATTGCCCTGGGGTGAGCTTGAAGGGGCGCTCGAGAAAGGCGAAGGCGAAGCGATCATCGCCGGCATCGCCGCGACGCCGCAATCGCGCCAGACATACGCCTTCTCGCGCTCCTATCTGCAGTTTCCGGCGCGCTTCATCACGCCGAAGAACAAGGCGTTTGCCGAACCGGTCTTCGACAAGCTGCGCAGCAAGCGCGTCGGCGTTCTCGCCGGCTCGGCGCATGAGCGCATGCTGCGCGACTATTTCAACACGATCCAAATCGTCTCCTTCGACGGACCGGAAGCCCTCTACGGCGATCTCAAGGCGGGCAAGATCGATGCCGCCTTCGGTGACGGCATGCGTTTCGCATTCTGGCTGGGCGGCTCGGATGCAGGCGGGTGCTGCCGTTTTGCCGGCGGTCCCTATCTGGCGCCCGAATATCTGGGCACGGGCATGGCTATCGCCACAAGGGCGGACAATCCGGCGCTGGCCGCCGCGATCGATTACGCGCTGCAGGAGATCTCGATGAAAGGCACCTTCGCCGAATTCTACCTGCGCTATTTTCCGGTCAGTTTTTTCTGATCCGGTCCCGGTCAGCTTTTTCTAGTGATGCTCAGGTCAGCGTGCGCAGCCGCGCCTTAGCCGCGCGGCCGATGGCGGCGACGGTCAGCGTGTCGAGATCGAGCTTGCGGCGGATCAACTGCAGCACGCGCACTTCCTCCATGCGCATTTCGAGATCGACGGCGGCCACTTCGAAGGCGGCGGCATACGCGGTGTCGCGCAGGCGCTCTGGCAGGGCTTCGGCAATTTGGGCCAGGACACCCTCGAGGCCATCCTTTTCATGCAGCAGCTTCTGGCAAGCCTGGGCGACGGGAACCAGGCGGTCCTGCTTGAAATCCTCGAACACCGGCCATGAGCGGACAACGTCGCCGATCCGGGCCAGTTCGACATCGGTCATGTCGCGGTCGGAGGCCGAGGTGATGACCATCAGGTAGATCAGGGCTTCATGCGGGGTCGGCGACGGCATTCTTTACTCCTTGAACGGGTTTCGAAGGTAGGAACGGGGGTCGAAGGTCGCAAGGAAAAAGCGCCCAACGCGTTGACGCTCCGGCCATGCGCGCCTAGAGGACCGGTTGAAAATCGACACTGCGACCATACCGGCGAACAATTTGGAAAACACGACCATGGCGGGATCAAACATAATCGATCTCAACCCCGAACTGCTGGCGGCGGCGGCCGAGAGCAAGGCATGGCCGTTCGAGGAAGCCAAAAAGATCATCGAGCGTTACAAAGCCAGCGACTTTCCCGAAACGATCCTGTTCGAGACCGGCTATGGCCCATCTGGCCTGCCGCATATCGGTACGTTCGGAGAGGTGGCGCGCACCTCGATGGTGCGCCATGCGTTCCGCGTGCTCACACAGGACAAGGTCGCCACCAAGCTGCTGTGCTTCTCCGACGATATGGATGGGATGCGCAAGATACCCGACAACGTGCCGGATCGCGCGGCACTCGAGCCGCATCTGCACAAGCCGCTGTCTTCGGTCCCCAATCCGTTCGGCGGCGACTATGCGAGCTTCGCCGACCACAACAATGCGATGCTCTGCCGCTTCCTCGATACGTTCGGCTTCGACTACGAATTCGCCAGCGCGACGCAGTACTACAAGTCAGGCCGTTTCGACGCGATGCTGCTGCGCGCCGCCGAACGCTACGACAAGATCATGGCGGTGATGCTGCCGACGCTCGGGCCGGAGCGGCAGGCGACCTACAGCCCGTTCCTGCCGATTTCCCCAAAGAGCGGCCGCGTGCTTTACGTGCCGATGAAGCATGTCGACGCCAAGGCCGGCACCATCACCTTCGACGACGAAGGCACCGAGACCACGCTTTCGATCACCGGCGGCCGGGTGAAGCTGCAGTGGAAGCCGGATTTCGGCATGCGCTGGGCAGCGCTTGGCGTCGATTTCGAGATGTTCGGCAAGGACCACCAGACCAACGCGGTGGTCTATGACCGCATCTGCAACATTCTGGGCGGGCGCGCGCCGGAGCATTTCGTCTACGAGCTGTTCCTCGACGAAAACGGCCAGAAGATCTCGAAGTCGAAGGGCAACGGCCTGACGATCGACGAGTGGCTGACCTATGCGCCGACCGAAAGTCTCGGGCTCTACATGTACCAGCGGCCGCGGCAGGCCAAGAAGCTCTATTTCGACGTCATTCCGAGGGCGGTGGACGAGTATTACACCTTCCTGGGCGCCTACCCCAGGCAGGACTGGAAGGAGCGGCTGGGCAATCCTGTCTGGCACATGCATGACGGCAACCCGCCAGCAATCGACATGCCGGTGCCGTTCTCGCTGCTGCTCAACCTGGTCAGCGCCTCCAATGCGCAGAACAAGGACGTGCTGTGGGGCTTCATCTCGCGCCATACGCAGGGCGTGACGCCAAAGACGCATCCCGAGCTCGACCAATTGGTCGGCCACGCGATCCGCTATTTCGACGATTTCGTGCGGCCGACGAAGACCTTCCGTGCGGCCGACGAGGTTGAGCGCGAGGCGCTTGAGGCCCTGGACGCGGCACTTGGTGCATTGCCGGCGGATGCCGGCGGCGAAGCGATCCAGAACGCTTCGCTCAACGTGGCGCGCAAGATCGAGCGCTATCAGGATCATTCCAAGCAGAGCCCGGAGGGTGGCCCGGGCGTTTCGGGCGCCTTCTTCCAGATGATCTATCAGGTGCTTATCGGCCAGGAACGCGGCCCGCGCTTCGGCTCGTTCGCCGCGCTCTACGGCGTCGCCGAGACCCGCGCGCTCATTCAGCAGGCGCTGGCTGGTCAGCTGGCTTGAGGGCGCCGTCGACCTCTTCCAGGATCGAACCCGGCGCCTGAGGCGCCGGGGCTGGCGCCGGCGGCACCGCCGAGATGCCGGCCAGGTTCGGCGCCGATCCGAAAATGCCCTTCTTTGCGCTTTGCGCCTTTTCACCGGCCTCGACATAGGGTCCGCCCTTGGCGGCACGCGCCCAGCCATTGTCGACCAGCCATTGGCCGACGTCCTGCTTGCCGATCCGGCATTCCGCCGCGATGCGGTCGCGTCCGCCTTCGGGCGGCACCGTGCAGACCACGGCGCGGCCGCGCAGGAAGGAGCGGAACGCCGTGCGCGCACGGATACCGCACGGCCATGACTTGCCGTCGGTGGTGCAGGTCTCGTCCTGCCCGACGACATCGATGCCGGAGATCGCGACCGAATAGCCTTTCGCCTCGATCAGGCCGGCGGCGGTCGCGACCGGCTGGAACAGCTTCGTGCCATTCCAGTCATCGGGCATCTTCGGCTTGGGCGGCATGGCCAGCGCCAGCTTGCTCAGAGGCTGGCGCGGCTCGACCCGCTCGAGTTCCCCGGTGGGCAGTTCCGGCGGCGCGACGACATCCGGATCGATCGCCCGCGAATGCGCCGCCGGCTTTGGCGGCGGCGGAGCGGCGGGCGCGGGAATAGCTGAGGTGGCTGGTTCGTCAGACCCGGCATCGGTGCCGGCCTGAGAGATCGTGTCCACGCCGGGATCGATCTGATCCACCGCGACGGTGCTTTGGCTTCCTTTCAGCGTGCGGCCGCCGGCGACAACCAGGGCCGCCATCACCGGGACCATCAGAACCGCCACAATGAGATGAGGAAACCGCACCAGCCCGACCTACTGGCTTGCCCAGACAATCCGCGCCACCCATTCGACCTCGCGCATGGGAATGTCGCGGTCGGGATGATCGGGATTGAGTGAGACCAGCGCGATCGACTTGACGGTCTGGCGCTCGAGTACCTTGGCCATCACCTCGCCCGATGTGGTCTTGACGACGACCCGATCGCCCTTGCGGGTGATAGCGCCCGGCTCGACGATGAGGACGTCGCCATTGCGATAGAGCGGCAGCATGGAATCGCCCTGCACCTGCAGCGCATAGGAGCTCTCGGTCGATTGCGCCGGCAGTTCGACCAGATCCCAGCCCTGCCCGGCCGGAAAGCCGGCATCGTCGAAGAAGCCGCCGGCGCCGGCCTGGGCAAAGCCGAGCAACGGCACGGAACGCCTGTGGGCGGGCGCGGCGGCCATGCGGCCTTCGATCAGCCCGGTGAATTCGTCGAGCGAGGCACCCGTCGCCTCGATGATCTTGGCCAGTGATTCGGTCGAGGGCCAGCGCGGCCGGCCATCCGAGGACAGACGTTTCGACTTGTTGAAGGCGGTCGAATCGAGGCCCGCGCGCCTTGCCAGACCTGACGCCGAAAGCGAATAGCGCTCGGCAAGAGCATCGATGGCGGCCCAAACGCGGTCGTGCGAGAGCATGTCGTGCTCTCCTTCCAGACAGGAAAAAATGCCTCTCCTGTCTAACCCGCAACCGCCGGCATGTCCACCGCGCAGGCGACGGAGCACGAACAAAACTGTGCCGCAACGACAGTGCCGCACACTGTCCGGACGCGGCTTCAGGCGGGTCCTTTGGCCTGGCGGCGCAGGGCTTGGTGAGATTCCATGAACAGCCGCTCCGCCTCGGTCGGCGGACGCGGGTTCACCGAGCGACCAAGCGCGGCGACGACCTCGTCGATATCGAGAAAGCGGCGCGCCTTGCGATCGTAGACGCCTGCGGTCGTCAGGATCAAGGCAGCAGTCTCGCCATTGTCGAAGACGAAACGGTGCTTGCCGATGACCTGTCTGCCTTCCCAGGTTTCGATGGAAGACACCACTTCGAAGCGGCGCCACAGCCTGATCTCGCGTGCGTAGACCGCCTGCAGCCCGCCCATCATAGGCGCCCAGCCATTCTTGCGCGCCAGCGTGATCAGGCCGGCACGGACGAACAGGTCGATCCGGCCGAGATCGGCCAGCATCATGTAGCGCGCATTGTTGAGGTGGACGTTGAAATCGATGTCGGTCGGCAGGCAGCGAAAGGCCAGGCGGCTTTCACCGCCCATCATATAGGGGCCACGGCTTCGCGCCGTGGCCAGCATGCGCGCCATGCGCGCCCAGACATACATGACCCGGCGTCAGGCGGCCTGTTTCACGTCGCCCTTGGCGTAGGGATCGAAGCGCTGGTAGAAGGTTTCGCCCTTTTCGGCCATGTCGAGTAGCAGCTTGGGCGCCTTGAACTCGGCGCCGTATTTCTTCTGCAATCCCTTGGCGATCTTGACGAATTCCTTGGCGCCGATGCCGTCGATATAGGACAGCGCGCCACCAGTGTAGGGCGCGAAGCCGAAGGCCAGGATCGAGCCGACATCGGCCTCGCGCGGATCGGTGACGATGCCTTCCTCCATCACCCGCGCCGCTTCCAGCGCGATGGTGACCAGCAGCCGCTGCTGCAGTTCCTCGTAATCGACCTTCTCGGGCGCAAGCTGCGTATAGAGGTCCTTCAGTCCCGGCCACAGCTTCTTCTTGGCGGGCTTGGCGGGATAGTCATAAAAACCCTTGCCGTTCTTGCGGCCGAAGCGGCCATGGTCGTCGACCATGGTGTTGATCAGCGCCATCTGCTTGGGATCGACGGCCTTGTCGCCGAGATCCCTGATGGTCTGCTTCATGATCTTCTGGGCGAGGTCGATCGCCGTCTCGTCGGTCAGCGCCAGGGGACCGACGGGCATGCCGGCGGCCTTCGCCGCATTCTCGATCATCGGCGCGGGCACGCCCTCGATCAGCATCTTGTAGGCTTCCGACATGTAGCGCAGCACGCAGCGGTTGACGTAGAAGCCGCGCGTGTCGTTGACGACGATCGGCGTCTTCTTGATGGCGCGGACGAAATCGATCGCGGTCGCCAGCGCCTTGTCGCCGGTCTTCTTGCCCAAAATGATCTCGACCAGCATCATCTTGTCGACCGGCGAGAAGAAGTGGATGCCGACGAAATTCTTCGGCCGGGCCGAATTCTTCGCCAGCGACGTGATCGGAATGGTCGAGGTGTTCGACGCGAAGATCGCGGACGACTTCAGCGCGGCTTCCGCCTGTTCGGTGGCTGCCTTCTTGACGGCCGAATCCTCGAACACCGCCTCGACCACCAAGTCGCAGCCGGCAAGATCGGCATAGTCGGCTGTCGGCGTGATCAGCGACAGGAGCTTGTCCTTCTCCTCCGGCTTGGCGCGGCCCTTCTTGACCTGATCCGAGACCAGGCTGTCTGAATGCGCCTTGCCCTTTTCGGCCGACTCCATGTCGCGGTCGAGCAGCACCACCGGGATGCCGGCCTTGGCCGTGACATAGGCGATACCGGCGCCCATGAAGCCGGCGCCGAGAATGCCGATCTTCTTGAATTTGGTTTCCGGCACGCCGGCCGGGCGGCGGGCGCCCTTGTTCAGTTCCTGCAGCGAGACGAACAGCGAGCGGATCATCGCCGCCGCTTCCCTGGTCTGCATGATCTCGGTGAAATAGCGCTGTTCGATCCTGAGCGCGGTGTCGAACGGCACCAGCAGGCCCTCATAGACGCATTTCAGGATGGCGGCGGCGGCCGGATAATTGCCATAGGTCTCGCGACGCAGGATGGCGATAGCCGGCGGCCAGAGATTGAAGCCGGCCGGCGAATAGATCTGACCGCCAGGCAGCTTGAAACCCTTCTCGTCCCAGGGCTGGACGGCTTTCAGTCCGTTCCTGATCATGGCCTTTGCCGTCTCGACCAGCTTGGCCGGCTCGGCGATCTCATGGATCAGGCCCATGGCCTTCGCCTTCTGCGGCGACAGATTCTGGCCGGAGGTCAGCATCTGCAACGCCTGCTGCTGATCGGTCAGCCGCGGCACGCGCTGGGTGCCGCCGGCGCCGGGGAAGATGCCGACCTTGACCTCCGGCAAGGCCATCTTGACCTTGTCTGAATCAGCGGCGACGCGACCGTGGCAGGCCAGCGACAATTCGAAGGCGCCACCCATGCAGGTGCCGTTGATCGCCGATACCCAGGGTTTGCCTGATGTTTCGAGCTTGCGCCACAGGCCGCCCATACGGCCGGCATTGTCGAACAGCAGCTTTGCCGCCTTCTGCGGGTCCTTGGTCTTTTCCCTGGCGAACACGGCAAGCATCTTCTGCAACATGGTGAGATCAGCGCCGCCGGAGAAGCTGTCCTTGCCCGAGGTGATCACCGCACCCTTGATGCCGGCGTCGGCCACCACCTGGTCGATGATCTTGTCGAGTTCGCCCATCACCTCCTCGGTGAACACGTTCATCGAGCGATCCGGCATGTTCCAGGTGACGAGCGCAATGCCGTCGGCGTCGGTGTCGAGGGTGAAATTGATGTAGCTCATTGTTCTCTCCCCGTCAGACGCGTTCGATGATCGTAGCGGTGCCCATGCCGGCGCCGATGCACAGCGTGACCAGCGCGGTGTTCAGATCGCGGCGCTCGAGTTCGTCCAGCACCGTGCCGAAGATCATCGCGCCGGTGGCGCCGAGCGGATGGCCCATGGCGATGGCGCCGCCATTGACGTTGATCTTGTCGTGCGGGATGTCGAAGGCCTGCATGTAGCGCAGCACGACCGAGGCGAAGGCCTCGTTGAGCTCGAACAGGTCGATGTCCGACAGCTTCATCTTGGCGCGCTTCAGGAGCTTATCGGTAACGTCGACCGGGCCGGTGAGCATCAGCACCGGCTCGGAGCCGATATTGGCGAAGGTGCGGATGCGGGCGCGGGGCTTGAGGCCCATGGCCTTGCCGGCCTTCTTCGAGCCGAGCAGCACGGCCGCCGCGCCATCGACGATGCCGGACGAATTGCCGGCGTGATGGACGTGGTTGACCTCTTCCACCTCGGGGTGCTTCTGCACCGCGACCGCGTCGAAGCCGCCCATTTCGCCGGGCATGACGAAGGATGGGTTGAGCGATGCCAGCGACTGCATGTCGGTCGAAGGCCGCATGTGCTCGTCATGGTCGAGTATGGTCAGGCCGTTCTGATCCCTGATCGGAATGACCGAATTCTTGAAGCGGCCGTCGGCCCAGGATTTGGCGGCGCGCTTCTGGCTCTCGACCGCATAGGCGTCGACGTCGTCGCGTGAGAAACCGTATTTGGTGGCGATCAGGTCGGCCGAAATGCCTTGCGGCACGAACCAGCCAGGCAGGCCGACCGAAGGATCCATGAACCAGGCACCGCCGGAGGCACCCATGCCGACGCGCGACATTGATTCGACGCCACCGGCGATGACGATCTCGTCGGCGCCCTGCGCGATCTTGGCGGCGCCGAAATTGATGGCGTCGAGACCCGAGGCGCAGAAGCGCGAGATCTGCATTCCGGGCGCCTTGGTGTCGTAGCCGGCCTCGAAGGCGGCGGCGCGTGGAATGACCGAACCCGCCTCGCCGACCGGATCGACGCAGCCGAAGATGATGTCGTCGACGGTGCCGGTGTCCAGCCCGTTGCGGTCGCGCAGCGCTTCCAGCGTCTTTGCGGCAAGCCGCACCGCCGGCACTTCATGCAGCGATCCATCCTTCTTGCCCTTGCCGCGCGGCGTGCGCACGGCGTCATAGACGTAAGCCTCAGCCATTTTCGTGCTCCTTGGGTTTGCCGGTCGCCGCTCTCAGAGCGAGCGGCCGATCAGCAATTTCATGATCTCGTTGGTGCCGCCGTAGATGCGCTGGACGCGAGCGTCGCGGAACATGCGGGCGATCGGGTATTCATTCATGTAGCCATAGCCGCCGTGCAGTTGAAGGCATTCGTCGACGACTTTTCCCTGCAGGTCGGAGAGCCAGTATTTCGCCATCGAGGCCGTCACCGGGTCGAGGCCGCCATTGATGTGGCGCGTGACGCAGTCATTGTAGAAGACGCGGCCGATGGTCGCCTCGGTCTTGAGCTCGGCCAGTTTGAACTGGGTGTTCTGGAAGTCGATGATCGCCTTGCCGAAAGCCTTGCGCTCCTTGACGTAGTCGATGGTCAGCGCCAGCGCGCGCTCGATCATGGCGATGGCGCCGGTGCCGATCTGCAGCCGCTCCTGCGGCAATTGCTGCATCAGCTGGATGAAGCCCTGCCCTTCCTCGTGGCCGAGCAAATTCGAGGTCGGGACGCGCACGTCGTTGAAGAACAGTTCCGACGTATCGTTGGCCTTCAGGCCAATCTTGTCGAGGTTGCGGCCGCGCTCAAAACCTTCGACCTCGTCGGTCTCGACGATAATCAGCGAGGTGCCCTTGGCGCCCTTTTCCGGATCGGTCTTGGTGACGACGATGATGAAGTTGGCCAGCTGGCCGTTGGTGATGAAGGTCTTGGACCCATTGATCCTGTACTGGTTGCCGTCCTTCTCGGCCCGCGTCTTGACGCCTTGCAGGTCGGAACCGGCGCCCGGTTCGGTCATGGCGATGGCGCCGATGAGCTCGCCGGTGGCGAGCTTCGGCAGCCACTTCTTCTTCTGCTCTTGCGAACCGTAGTGAAGGATGTAAGGCGCGACGATCGAATTGTGCAGGCCGATGCCAAAACCGTCGACACCGACATGGCCGATGGCCTCGATGATGGCGCTCTCATGCGCGAAGGTGCCGCCGGAGCCGCCATATTCCTCCGGCATCGAGGCGCAGAGCAGCCCAGCGGCGCCGGCCTTCAGCCAGCTTTCGCGGTCGACCATCTCGTTCTTCTCGAACTCGTCGTAGCGCGGCGCGATCTCCTCCGACATGAAGCGGGTTGCCATGTCGTAGAGCATGCCGACCTCGTCCGCCGCCCAGGCGGGCTTGGGAAGGCCAAGTATTTCGGCGGGGCTGGTCATTTGGATATGGTACTCCTCCCAGAGCGCATCGTCAGCGTTAAGGCCGGCGCACGTCACGCTCGCCTCAACCGACCCTCCCCCGAGGGAGGAGGGCAACCATCTTTAGAACGCTTCCGCGGGCAGGGCCATCAGCGTGTCCGCACCACTCGAAATACGGGCGAGATGGGCCGACGTCTCCGGCATGATCCGCTCCATGAAGAAGCGCGCCGTCACCACCTTGTTGTCATAGAAGGACTGGGTGCCGTTGGCGCCGGTCTTGCCCTGAGCTGCCTTGGCCATCTGCGCCCACATGTAGCCCAGCGCCACAAGGCCGAAGAGATGCATGTAGTCGGTCGAGGCCGCGCCGGCATTGTCGGGCTTGGCCATGCCGTTCTGCACCAGCCACATAGTCGCCGCCTGCAGATCATTGAGGCCCTTCTTCAACCCCTTGGTGAAGGGCGCCATCTTCTCGTCGGCGCGGTTTTCCTCGCAGAATTCGCCGACCTCCTTGAAGAAGGCCTGGATGGCGCGGCCGCCATTCAGGCCGAGCTTGCGGCCGACGAGGTCGAGCGCCTGGATGCCGTTGGCGCCCTCATAGATCATGGCGATGCGGGCATCGCGCACGAACTGGCTCATGCCGTGCTCTTCGATATAGCCGTGACCGCCGAATACCTGCTGGGCCATGACGGCGTGGTCAAAACCCTTGTCGGTGAGCACGCCCTTGACCACCGGCGTCATCAGGCCGGTGTAGTCGTCGGCCGCTTGGCGGTCCTTGTCGTCTGCGGAGCGATGCGCGATGTCGGACTTGATCGCCGTCCACAGCGCCAGCGCGCGACCGGCCTCGTTGAAGGCCTTCATGGTCATCAAAGAGCGACGGATGTCGGGATGGACGATGATCGGGTCGGCCTTCTTGTCCGGCGCCTTGGCGCCCGACAGCGAACGGCCCTGCAAGCGGTCCTTGGCGTAGGCGACGGCGTTCTGGTAGGCGATCTCCGACAGCGAAAGCCCTTGCAGGCCGACGCCGAGGCGGGCCTCGTTCATCATCGTGAACATCGCCTTGAGGCCGCCATTCTCCTCACCGAGCAGCGTGCCTTCGGCCTCGTCATAGTTCATGACGCAGGTCGAATTGCCGTGGATGCCCATCTTCTCCTCGATCGAGCCACAGGAGAGCGTGTTGCGTTCGCCCGGATTGCCCGAAGCATCGAGCTTGAGCTTCGGCACGATGAACAGCGAAATGCCCTTGACGCCTTCCGGCGCGCCCTCGATGCGGGCCAGCACGAGATGGACGATGTTGTCCGACATGTCGTGTTCGCCGGCCGAGATGAAAATCTTCTGGCCCGAGATCTTGTAGGTGCCGTCGCCGTTCGGCACCGCCTTGGTGCGCAGCAGGCCGAGATCGGTGCCGCAATGCGGTTCGGTCAGGTTCATGGTGCCGGTCCAAGAGCCCTCGACCATCTTCGGCAGCCATTTGGCCTTCTGCTCGTCGGTGCCGTGGGTGATGATCGCCGCGATGGCGCCCTGGGTCAGGCCCGGATACATCATCAGCGACATGTTGGCCGAGACCATATATTCAGCGACGGCGGTGTGCACGGCATAGGGCAGGCCCTGGCCGCCGAACTCGACCGGCGCCGCCAGCCCCATCCAGCCGCCTTCGCGATACTGGTCGAAGGCCTCCTTGAAGCCTTTGGGCGTGGTCACCGAGCCGTCGTCGTGACGCACACAGCCTTCCATGTCGCCGACACGGTTGAGCGGATGCATGACGTTTTCGGCGAGCTTGGCGCCTTCAGCCAGAATCGCTTCCAGCACGTCCGGCGTCGCGTCGGCAAATCCGGGAAGGTTCGAATAGCGCTGATAGCCCAGCACATCATTGAGTACGAACAGCGTATCCTGGACCGGAGCCCTGTATGTCGGCATGCTTTTTCTCCACCCTGCGGACCTGGTCCGAAAGCCCCCGAATTCATGTCAGGGCAGCATGCGGACCCGTGTTGAAGCCGGGATAGCAAAAATTGACGTTTGCGTAAACGTCAATTTTTTCGATGCGACAAGATTTCCCCCCCAGCCCAGCTTGGTTAAGCTGGCGGCGCGACGCCATGCAGGCCAGCGCCGAGGGAACCAGTTGGGCAGACGCAGGCAACGAAAAAGCCGCGCGGCAGAGCCACGCGGCTTTGATGGTCGAGACTCCGACGGGGTCGGAACCGGTAGATTGCTTTAGCTCGCGACGCTCGCCTGCGGCGCCGTGCGCTCGGCCAACATTTGGCGCACCGCCGACATCGAGCCCGAGAGCTCGTTGATGGCGTCGTCGATCAGCGCCCGCTGCTTCTGCAGGCGGGCGAGCTGCTTCTCCGATTTGTCCAGCGCCAGCCGCAGCTGCTTGGTGTTGGAACCGGTCGGATCATAGAGATCCATCATCTGCTTGACGTCGCGCAGCGAGAAACCGACCTTGCGGCCGAGCAGGATCAGCTTCAGCCGGGCCTTGTCGCGGCGCGTGTAGAGACGGGTGGAGCCGTCGCGCTGCGGGTTGAGCAGGCCCTTGTCTTCGTAGAAACGCAGCGTGCGCAGCGTCACGCCGTATTTCTTGGCCATTTCGCCGATGCGGGCGAGGTCCTCACCGGCTTCGACAGATACATTATTGGTATTGGCCGCGGTCTCGCCGGCCGAGATAAGCTTCATGGTCACTGGCTTTCCCCGTCTGGTGGCGTCGCGGTCCTGGACCATGCGTCGCCTGACTGGAAGCGGGGGCGTGCTTCCGGCCGTGGTTTCGACAAACAAAATCGCAAACAGCACACTCAAATGCGCCTTTTACGTTTACGTCAATTCTATACCGATAGCCGCCTCATGACGCAAGGGGCGTTCTGTGAAGGTGCTTTATGCCGCACCGTGAAAGCGAGAGCTAACTTCCTTCCAACTTCTTAAGCTTGGTTAACGCGTTGTTTACCACGTTGGGGGAAATGTGGGCGCGTCGGCTACCCGTGTTTATCCTGTATCGAATTTTTCACGGTTTTTCGGAGCGCGGGTGAAACCCCGGGAAGCTTGTCTTCCACCGTGGAAGCGCGGTCGCCTTCGTTCCGGCAGGGACTTGGGGAGCTGGTCGAAAGCCGGCCAATCTGAAAGACGGACGCACCGATGAACAGCAAGCGGTCCTATCTCGATACACTCAACGCCGGCAGGCAGCGCAAGCCGCAGACCACGCTCGAGCAACTGAACCGCTCGCTGGAGACGCTGGAACAGCGGCTGGGTCAGACCCGCGAGGAGGTGACGGCCCGGCCCGCTCCGCACCAATACGGCGCCGACCCGCGCTATCCAGCCACCGAGCCGCGCTATCCCGCGGTCGACCCGCGTTATCCCGCCGCCCAGCCAACCGCTCAGCAGCGCTGGTATGAGGATCCGCGGCCAGCGGCGCGCCCGCAGACCCCGGCACCGGCCCCCAGCTTCGACCAGAACTACCAGGCCATCGCCCGTGACATCGACCGCGTGCGCGGCCAGGAAGACAGCGTCGCCATGGTCGGCAAGATCGCCGGTGAGTTGCGCGGCATGCGAGAGGAACTGCGCCACCAGATGACGGCGGGTCTGCAACGCGAATTCGATGCGCTGCGCAAGGATATCGACCGCGCCTTCCAGGCCAGCGCCAGGCCCGGCATTGCTGGCAAGGGCAGCGCCGAACTCGGCGTCGAATTCGAACGGCTTTCCGGCGCCATCAAGTCGCTGTCGGAGAAGAGCGACGACAGAAGCGTCAACATGCTGCGCCTGGAGCTCGAGCAGGTGAAGGCTGCGCTCGACACGCTGGCGCGCGAGGAGAGCGTGCAGAAGGTCGACCGCCGCTGGGACGATTTCGACCGCCGCTGGACGGCTTTCGAGGACCGTGTCGACGCCGATCAGCGCAAACGTTCCGACGATCCCGCCCTTGCGGCGCTGACCGACCGGCTGGAGCAGATCAGCAACGCCGTCAACAATCTGCCGGAATCGCTGTCGCTGCGTTCGCTCGAGGAAAAGGTGCGCACGCTGGCCGGCGCCGTCGAACACTTCGCGGGCCAGCAGGACAATCGCGGCAGCGACACGCTTGCCATGATCGACGAGCGGCTGGACGAGATTTCCCGCGCCATCGTTGCCTCGACCGTCGCGGCACAGGCCAATTCGGTCGATCACGAAGCCTTCGATCGTATCGAGAAGCGCATTGACTCGCTCGCCCGGCAGATCGAGGAAGTGGCGCAGGATCGCCCCGGCAACGCGGTCATGGATCGCCTGAGCACGCTGTCGAGCCGCGTTGACGAACTCGCCGGCCGCGCCAATTTGCCCGAGCAGGCGATGGAGCGGCTGGCCAAGCAGATCACCCTCATTGCCGACAAGATCGACCAGGCGCCGGCCATGCCCGACGCCGACTACATCTTCCACGGGCTCGAGCAGCGCTTCGATGTTCTGTCCGGCATGATGGAACGCCGCCAGGGCGATGCCATCGAACAGGGCAACATGCTGTTTCGCGATCTCGAGCGCCGTCTCGATGAGGTCGCCGACCGGCTCGACCAGCGCATCGCGCCGCAGATCGACAGTGCCGGCATCATGGAGGCCATCGACGCCCGCTTCACCGCACTCGCCACGCGCATGGAGACACGTGCCGCCGATCCCGCCGGCGAAGCGGCGATCCGTGGACTGGAAAGCCGGCTTGAGGACATTTCCAGCCGGCTCGACGCCTCGGCGGCCCAGGTCGCCGGCATCGATCCGGCGCTGATCCGCAGCCTGGAGGCGCAAGTCGCCGGCCTGTCCGCGCATCTGTCCAGGCCCAGCACGCCGCTGCCGGAATTCGAGGACATCAGCCCGCGCCTCGACGAAATCGAGAAGGCGCTGGCGGGAACCCGCGATTCCATCCTAGGCGCGGCACGCGAAGCGGCCGAGAACGCGGTGCGTTCGCTGGCCGGGTCGGACGCCAATGCGTCGGCGGTTTCCGGACTCGCCCAGGATCTGAAGACGCTGGAAACGCTGACGCGGCGCTCCGACGAGCGCAATTCGCGAACGTTCGAGGCCATCCACGACACGCTGCTCAAGATCGTCGACCGGCTGGGTTCGCTGGAAACCGACGAGCCGTCCGAAGCGGTGAGCGAGCTTCTGGCCACGCGCCAGGACGAGGCGGCCGGCAAACGCCGCACACGGACCACCAAGATGGCTGTCGAAGCGCCGTCGATGGATATCGACGAGCCGATGCCGCTGACCGGCGACATGGCCGATCTCGATGGCCGCGCCGCCGCCATAATGCGCAACGAGGGTGCGCGTGGCGACATGGGTGCGCGTGGCGACCTGGGCACGCGCACGCCGGCGGAAGCAGCAGCAGCCGCCGCCATGGCCGCACTCGGTTCCGATACCATCGCCGAAAAGGACCAGCCGGCAGGCCGCAAATCTATGTTCGGCGGGCTGGCCCGCGCCTTCAAGGGTAAGAAGGCGGCGGCGGACGTCCCGCCGCTGGCCGGTTCGCCGCCGAGCAGCGATATTCCGACTGTCGATCTTGACGAGCCGCTCGACCCGAAAGTGGCCAACCGCCCGCTGGAACCAGGCTCCGGCGCGCCCGACCTCAATGCCATCATGAAGCGGGTTCGCGACGAGCGTGGCCAGCCGGCAAAGCTTGGCGAAAGCGACGCCGCGAAATCGGATTTCATCGCGGCCGCGCGGCGCGCGGCGCAGGCCGCCGCTGCGGAGGCCGACGCCCTGAAGCGACAGTCGACGGTGAAAGGCCCGGTGAAAGCGCTCAGGATCGGCGACCTGCTCAAGGCCCGACGCAAGCCGATCCTGATGGCGGCGGCGGCGATCATGCTGGCGCTTGCCGGCCTGCAGCTCGGCAAGGCGTTCCTCTCGGATCCGGTTCAGGTGGCAAACAACGACGCCGTACCGATCGTTGCCGCGCAGCCAGCGCAGACGGCATCCGTCGACACGGCGAGCCAGCCGAAGGCGCAAGCCCAGCCGGCGGCAACGGACAACGCGCCGGCCCGTGCCGTCAGGCAGGCCGAACAATCCGCGCCCATGACCAAGGACGACATGGTGGCGCAGACCGCCATGGCGATGCCGTCGGACACGGACGCAATGGCGAATACGGCGCCGGTCGCAGAGCCCGCCGCGCCTGCTGCTTCCACCGCCTCTTCCGGCCCCACGGCTTCGGCCGCCCCAGCACCAGTTGCGCCTATTGCCACGACCCCGATGGATACGACGGCTTCAGAGCCGGCAACTGCTACCGGCGGTGCGCAAGCGACGGATACCGATACCCAGCCGGTCGCAGCCCCAACGGCGGCCAACGACGCCATCGCCAAGGACACGACCGGCGCCGTCGCGCCGGCAGGTGCAGCAGTCGCGAACAAGTACGACATTCCGGCCGATGCCGGCCCGGCCGCGCTACGCGATGCCGCCGCGGGTGGCGACGCCAAGGCGCTGTTCGAGATCGGCTCGCGCTACGCGGAATCGCGCGGCGTCAAGGAAGACATGGCCGCGGCCGCCAAATGGTACGAGAAATCGGCGGAACTCGGTTTCGCGCCGGCCGAATACCGCATCGGCAATTTCTATGAGAAGGGCATCGGCGTCGCCCGCGACATCAAGAAGTCGAAGACCTGGTACCAGATGGCCGCCGAGCAGGGCAATGCCAGCGCCATGCACAATCTGGCCGTGCTGTTCGCCATGGCCGCCGATGGCGTGACCGACAATGAATCGGCCGCGCACTGGTTCCAGGAGGCCGCCGATCTCGGGGTCAAGGACAGCCAGTTCAATCTCGGCATCCTCGCCGCCAAGGGCGTCGGCATGAAGCAGAACCTCGAGGAATCCTACAAATGGTTCGCGCTCGTCGCCAAGACCGGCGACAAGGACGCTGCCGCCAAGCGCGACGAGATCGCCAATGCGCTGCGGCCCGAGCAGCTCGAGCGGGCGCGCGCCGCGACCGAATTGTGGAAGGCCAAGCCGCTCAATGCGGCGACCAATTCTGCCGACATTCCCGAATCCTGGCAGGAAGGCACGCCGCAGACGACCGCCGGCATCGACATGAAGAAGGCGGTCAAGAACATCCAGCTTATCCTCAACAAGAACGGCTATGATGCCGGCGGCGCCGACGGCGTCATGGGCGAGAAGACCAAGAACGCGATCATCGCCTTCCAGACCGATAGCAAGCTGCCGGCGACCGGCGCCGTCGATGAAAAACTGGTCCGGGCGCTGCTGGCGCGCAAATAACAGCGAAGCGTCGTTTCCACGACGCTCTTGCCACACATTTGCCTGTTAACTGATTGAGATATTTTTTGTTTCGGCGCGGCGACGGGGTTTGACCCCGCCGCCGCGTCGGCGCAAGGAAAAATTGGCTTTTCGGTGCGAGACTGCCCAGAACGGCTGTATTCGCCGACAGGCAAACTGATCGAGACTGACGGGTGGGCATCTATCTCCCGATTGCGGAAATTTCCGTCAACGTCTTCGTGCTGCTGGCCATGGGCGCTGCGGTGGGCTTCCTGTCGGGCATGTTCGGCGTCGGCGGCGGGTTCCTCATCACGCCGCTCCTGATCTTCTACAACATCCCCCCGGCGATCGCGGTCGCCACCGGCGCCAACCAGGTCATCGCCTCTTCCGTCTCCGGCGTGCTTTCGCACATGAAGCGGGGCACGCTCGACTTCAAGCTCGGCGGCGTGCTCCTGGCCGGCGGCATCATCGGCTCCACCGCCGGTATCTACGTGTTTGCCTTCCTGCGCCGGCTCGGCCAGCTCGACCTGTTCATCTCGCTGCTTTATGTCGTGCTGCTCGGCACGGTCGGTGGGCTGATGCTGGTCGAAAGCATCAATGCGCTGCGCGCCACACGCAGCGGTGCGGCGCCGGTGCTGAAGAAATCCGGCCAGCACAACTGGATCCACCGGCTGCCGCTGAAGATGCGCTTCAGGGCGTCGAAACTGTTCGTCAGCGTCATCCCGGTGCTCGGCCTTGGCGCCGGCATCGGCTTCCTGTCGTCGATCATGGGTGTCGGCGGCGGCTTCATCATGGTGCCAGCGCTGATCTATTTGCTCAAAGTGCCGACCAATGTCGTTATCGGCACCTCGCTGTTCCAGATCATCTTCACGTCCGCCTACACCACGCTGGTCCACGCCACCACGAACCAGACGGTCGATGTCGTGCTGGCCTTCCTGTTGATGGCGGGCGGCGTCGCCGGCGCGCAATATGGCGCCAAGGCCGGCCAGAGGCTGCGTGGCGAGCAGCTCAGGGCGCTGCTGGCCTTGCTGGTGCTGGCTGTAGCGATCAGGCTCGCCATCGATCTTTTCGTCACCCCGCCCAATCTCTATTCGCTGTCCAGCGCGGGCCTCAACTGATGGCAGGCCCGAAAGCATTCGCAGCCGCCATCCTCCTGCCACTGCTTGCCACCGGCGCACCGGCGAAGGCACAGACGCCGCTGACGGAAGGCATCCAGATCGGTCTCTCCACCGACAATGTCTCGATCACCGCCGGTTTTTCCGGCGCCGACCTGACCATCTTCGGCTCGCTGGAAAATCCCGATCCGCTGGTCGCCCGCCAGGGTCGCTACGACGTCATCGTCGTACTCGAAGGGCCACCCAAGCCGGTCGTGGTGCGCCGCAAGGACCGGGTGCTCGGCGTCTGGGTCAATCTGGACTCCGAAACCTTCGAGAACGTGCCGGTCTCCTATTCGGTGGCGACGACGCGGCCGCTGCAGGACATCACAGAACCGAACAGCTACAAGCAGCTGTCGCTCGGCGCCTCCAATCTCTACATGCAGCCCGCCGACGCCGGCGACAGCCCGGCGACGATCGAGGAATTCACCGCGGCGTTGCGCGAGCGCAAGGGAGCGGCAGGCCTCTACAGCGAGAATGTCGGCGGCGTGCAGTTCCTGTCGCAGAACCTGTTCCGCGCCACCGTCAGGCTGGCACCGAATGTTCCGGTCGGCACCCACAAAGCCCGCGCGTTCCTGTTCAAGAGCGGCCTGTTCATCAAGGAGAGCTCTGCCCAGCTCGAAATCCGCAAGTCCGGCTTCGAGCAGTCTATCTTCCGGGTCGCCCATGACTACTCCTTCCTCTATGGCGTCTTCGCCATATCACTGGCCATGCTGACGGGCTGGCTCGGCAGGCTGATCTTCCGCAAGGACTGAGACGTCCAAAAGGGGGTTTCCCTTTCCCGCGCCATGCTATAGACCGCACCTCCCCGCCCAACGGGCAAGCACGCACAATTCAATTCGGCAGAGCGGTCCGGTCGCCCGGAACCACAGCGCACGCTTCTCCCGCGAGCGCCGATCCGCTGTCTGCCGCCAATGACAGGAGGCTGCTTTGCGACCAGCATTCGCCGGTATCGATTTCGGCACTTCGAACTCCACGGTCGGCGTGGTCCGCAACGGGCAACCGCACCTCGTCGCGCTTGAAGGCGGCCAGGTCACGCTGCCCAGCGCGGTGTTCTTCAATTTCGAGGACGGCCGCATCTGTTTTGGCCGCCAGGCCATCGCCAACTACACCGACAGCGTGGAAGGCCGGCTGATGCGCTCGCTGAAGAGTGTGCTGGGCAGCTCGCTAGCGCATGAGAAGACGCGCATCAAGGCGCGCTCGATCGGCTTCATGGAGATCATCGGCCTGTTCCTCGGCCATCTGAGGAAGAAGCTTGAAGAAGATGGCGGCGATCTGGTCGAGACCGTGGTGCTCGGCCGTCCGGTACAATTCGTCGATGACGACCCACAGGCCGACGCGAACGCCCAGAGCGACCTGGAAAAGGCCGCGCATGCGCAAGGCTTCAAGCACATCGCCTTCCAGTTCGAGCCGATCGCCGCCGCACTCGATTACGAGCAGAGGGTGACGCGCGAAGAGCTGGCGCTGATCATCGACATGGGCGGCGGCACGTCTGACTTTTCAGTCGTGCGCGTCTCGCCGGAGCGTGCCCGATTGCCGGACCGCAAGGACGATATCCTGGCCAGCCGGGGTGTCCATATCGGCGGTACGGATTTCGACCGGCTGCTCAGCATTGCCCATGTCATGCCGCAGTTCGGCTATTTGACCCCGACCAAGGACGGCAAGCGCAATCTGCCGGCCAGCTACTTCATCGATCTGGCGACATGGCAGCGCATCAACCTGGTCTACACCGCCAAGGCGATGACGCATCTGCGCCAGATCCGCTACGAGGCCGCGCGCGCCGACCTGGTCGACCGCTTCATCCGCATCGTCGAGCACCGCTATGGGCACGCTTTGGCGGCATTGGTGGAAAAGGCCAAGATAGAGTTGACCGACCTGTCATCGGCCGAAGTCGCGGTGAGGCTATCCGACGTGGAGTTCGCCGCCGAAATCACGCGTGATGGACTGGACGCCACCATCGCCCGGGACATCGAGCGGGTCACCGCGACGGTGGCTGAGACCATGCGCGATGCTGCGGTCAAGCCGTCCGACATCACCGCGGTGTTCCTGACCGGCGGCTCGACCGCGATTCCGCTGGCAAGACGGGAAATCCTGTCGCTGGTGCCGCAGGCTTCGGTCATCGACGGCGACATGTTCGGCTCGGTCGGGCTTGGCCTGGCTTTGGATGCCCAGCGCAAGTTCGGCTGACTAAAGGTCGCTCCCCTTAGTGTCTGCGCCGAGATGCGCCTTCAGCGCCATTTGGGCCAGGCTTGCCTGGCGGTCGCGGTGGGTGATCATGGCGAAGTCGCGTTTCGGCAGTTCGAGCGGCACGGACCGCAGGCTGCCTTCGGCAACGGCGCGTCCGACGACGAGCTCCGAAATGATGGTGGCGCCGGCACCCGCCTCGACCGCCTGGCGAACCGCCTCGTTGCTTGGCAGCACCAGGAACACCTGCAAATCGGCTAGCGAAATTCCCTCGCGCCTCGCCAGATCCTCCAGCACCTCGCGCGTGCCCGACCCACCCTCGCGGATGATCCAGCGCAGGCCCTTGATGTCGGGACGGCCCGGCGCGGTTTCGACGATTTCGGGATGTGACGCGGCAACCACCAGCATCAACCGGTCGGTGTCGACCTTGGCGCGGCGCAATATGTCGGATTCGGTGCGCCCCTCGACCAGGCCGAGATCGGCTGTTCCATCCAGCACGCTGGCCTCGACCTGTCTCGTGTTGCCGATGCTGACGCTCAGCCGCACCGCGGGGTAGGCCTCGTGGAAGGAGGCCAGCCTTCGTGGCAGCCAGTAGCTGGCGATGGTCAGGCTGGCGGCGATAGAGAGGCTGCCGGCGACCGTCTGCGAGACATGTTCCAGCACATTGCGGGCGGCGGCGGCCCGCTCCAGCACGGCCTTGGCTTCCGGCAGGAACCGGTGGCCGGTCTGGGCAAGCTCTATGTTGCGGCCGACGCGGTTGAACAGATGGACGCCGTGCTGCTCTTCAAGCGCGCGGATGGCGGCCGACGCCGCCGACTGGGAGATACCCAAAAGCTCCGCCGCCTTGGTCATGTGGCCGCGCTCGGCGACGGCGACGAAAATGCGCAACTGATCCAGGGTCATGTCAGCATTAAGAACCAATATCGATCGAATTTACAAGAACAACTGATTAGACGGATCGATAGCTTCATTCTACATTTTCACGCGAAGTTAGAAAAAATTCGCCAGCGGATGGCAGAGACTAAAATGATCGGGCGGTTCAAGTCCCTTCTCGCACATTGGACCCGCGGCATCCGCAGACGGCTGACCGGCGATCGCTACCATCCGGAAGAGCATTACATGCGCGGCCCCGGGCCGAAGACTCGAGCCAAATCCGCCGGCCGCGCGGGCACATCCGGATCATGAGGCATTCACCGCCGCGCGGCGCGAATTCGGCACCATCGCAACGCCCGCTTGCCGACACGCGCGCGCCCGATGAAGGCGACGGCGTCGACACCTCGCCTGGCATTTCCGACAGCGTTGCCAAGACCACCTGCTACATGTGCGCCTGCCGCTGCGGCATCGACGTCCATATCAAGGACGGCAAGGTCCGCTACATCAACGGCAACAAGGACCATCCGGTCAATCGCGGCGTGATCTGCGGTAAGGGCAGTTCCGGCATCATGCAGCATTACAGCCCGGCCCGGCTGAAGAAGCCGCTGCTGCGTTCCGGGCCGCGCGGCTCGGGCGTGTTCCGCGAGATCGAGTGGGAAGAAGCGTTCTCGATCGCGACGGAGCGTCTCTCGGCAGTTCGTCGTACCGATCCGAAAAAACTCGCTTTCTTCACCGGCCGCGACCAGTCGCAATCCTTGACCGGTTGGTGGGCGAGTCAGTTCGGCACACCGAATTTCGCCGCCCATGGCGGCTTCTGCTCGGTCAACATGGCGGCCGGCGGGCTCTATTCGATCGGCGGCTCGTTCTGGGAGTTCGGCGAGCCTGACTGGGATAACACACGATATTTCATGCTGTTCGGCGTCGCCGAAGACCATGATTCCAACCCGATCAAGATCGGGCTGGGCAAGCTCAAGGCGCGCGGCGCCAAGGTGGTGTCGATTAATCCGTGCCGCACCGGCTACAATGCGATTGCCGACGACTGGATCGGCATCCGGCCCGGAACGGACGGCCTGTTCGTCTTCGCCCTCATCCACGAATTGCTGAAGGCCGGCCGCGTCGATCTCGACTATCTGCTCCGCTACACCAACGCCCATGTCCTCGTCGTGCAGGAGCCTGGCGCCTCCGACGACGGGCTGTTCGTCCGCGACGCCGACGGCAATCCGCTGGCCTGGGACAGGGTGGCGAAGACCGCCGTCAAGGCAACCGACACGGAAGCGAAGCCGGCGCTGACCGGCAGCTTCGAAGTCGGCGGCCGCCGCTGTACGCCGGTGTTCCAGTTGATCGCCGACCGCTATCTCGATGACAGCTACGCGCCGGATGCGGTCGCCGAGCGCTGCGGCATTGCCGCCGATAGGATCCGCCGGATCGCCGCCGAACTCGCCCATGTCGCCTTCGAACAGGCAATCGAACTGCCGGTGGCTTGGACCGACTGGGCCGGGCGCCGGCACGAGACGATCAAGGGCCGACCGGTTTCGATGCATGCCATGCGCGGTATATCAGCCCATTCGAACGGTTTTCACTCTTGCCGCGCCATCCATCTGCTGCAGGTGCTGCTCGGCACAGTGGATGTTCCCGGCGGCTTCCGCTTCAAGCCGCCCTACCCCAGATCGGCGCCGCCGGGCCCGAAACCCGCGGGCAAGACGGTCAAGCCGATGACGCCGCTGGACGGCATGCCGCTTGGCTTCGTCTGCGGACCGGACGACCTGCTGGTCGACGAAGACGGCACGCCGACCCGCATCGACAAGGCCTATTCCTGGGACGCGCCGCTGGCTGCGCACGGGCTGATGCACACCGTCATCCGCAATGCCTGGGCGGGCGATCCCTACAAGATCGACACGCTGATGATGTACATGTCGAACATGGCCTGGAATTCCTCGATGAACACCGTCGAGACGATTGCCATGCTGACCGACCATGACGAGGCGGGCAACTACAAGATCCCCTTCATCATCTATTCCGACGCCTATTATTCCGAGACGGTGCCGTTCGCCGACCTCGTGCTGCCGGATACGACCTATCTCGAGCGGCATGACTGCATCAGCCTGCTCGACCGGCCGATCAGCCATGCCGACGGGCCGGGCGATGCCATCCGCCATCCCGTCGTCGAGCCGGACCGCGACGTCAGGCCGTTCCAGTCGGTGCTGATCGAACTGGGCGCCCGGCTGCGCCTGCCCGGTTTCGTCGACGAGGACGGATCGGCGAAGTATGCCGACTATGCCGACTATATCGTCAGTCATGAACGCACACCGGGCATCGGCCCGCTGGCCGGCTGGCGCGGCAAGGATGGAACGTCGATCGGCAAGGGCGAGGCCAATCCGGACCAGTTGCAGCGCTACATCGACAATGGGGGCTTCTGGCATCACGACTTCGCTCAGGACCAGCGCTACTACAAGATGGCCAACCGCTCCTATCTCGATTTCGCGGTGCAGATGGGTTTCATCCCGAAGGCGGAGCCGATCATCTTCCAGCTCTATTCCGAGCCGTTGCAGCGGTTTCGGCTCGCCGCACGCGGCCATGGCCGTGTTCAGCCGCCGGAGGCCGAGCGCCAGCGCATCGAGACCTACATGGATCCGCTGCCGTTCTGGTACATGCCGTTCGAGGAAGCGGTGGTCGACCTCGAAAAATACCCACTGCACGCGCTGACGCAGCGGCCGATGCACATGTATCATTCCTGGGGCTCGCAGAATGCGTGGCTGCGGCAGATCACCAGCCAGAACCGGCTGTTCGTGCACCACCGCACTGGTGCCGGTCTAGGCCTCGTCGACGACGACTGGGTGTGGATAGAAAGCATCAACGGCAGAGTGAAGGGGCAAATCAAGCTGGTCGACGGGGTGAACGAAAGCACGGTCTGGACCTGGAACGCGATCGGCAAAAGGCGCGGCAGTTGGGGACTGAAAGATGATGCCGCCGAGAGCAATCGCGGCTTCCTGCTCAACCATATCATCGGCGACCAGACCTCGGCCGACGCACAGGGCAAACGCTATTCGAACTCCGATCCTGTCACCGGCCAGGCCGCGTGGTTCGATCTGCGCGTGCGCATCGTCAAATGCGCTGATGAGGAAGCCGGCTTCACCGAGCCGCAATTCGAGCGTTTCAGCCAACCGCCGCATTTCGAGCCGTCGCTCGACAGATTGAGCTTCGGCGCCGAATTCCGCCGGGCAAGAGAGGCAGCCGAATGACCTGTCTTCCCGTCCACAGCGACAAGAAACTTGGTCTCGTCATCGACCTCGACACGTGCGTCGGCTGCCAGGCTTGCGTCACCGCCTGCAAGGAATGGAACACCGGCGGCCACATGGCGCCGTTGACCGACACCGACCCCTATGGCGGCCATGTCGACGGCGTCTGGTTCAACCGCGTGCACAGCTATGAACACACGACAGAGATGGGCGGGCGCACGGTCAACTTCCCGCGCTCCTGCCTGCATTGCGAGACGCCGGCCTGCGTCACCGTCTGCCCGACCGGCGCCTCTTACAAGCGAGCCTCGGACGGCATCGTGCTGATCGACGAGGACAAGTGCATAGGCTGCAAATTGTGCAGTTGGGCATGCCCCTATGGGGCGCGCGAATTCGACACCGATGTCGGCGTAATGAAGAAATGCACGCTATGCATCGACCGCATCTACAACGACAATCTGGCCGAAGAAGACCGCGTGCCGGCCTGCGTCGCCGCCTGCCCGACCAGCGCCCGGCATTTCGGCGATCTCGGCGATCCTCAGTCGGCTGTCTCGCAACTGGTCGCGGAGCGCGGCGGCGTCGACCTGATGCCGGAACTCGGCTACCACCCGACCAACAAATATTTGCCGCCGCGCGCCCATACGCAGCGCGCCGCATCGGTGCCCGCGAAGGCGCTGGAGCCGGTGCGGGCCGAAGGCGGCTTCCTCGGCTGGGTCGACCGCATGCTTTCGAACTGACCATGCATCCAGCCTTTTCCGTCGTCTTCTTCACCACCGCCACCGGTGCAGGCTACGGCCTGCTGGCGCTGCTTGGCGTGCTGGGCGGGTTGCAGATCATCCCCGCCGACTTCTGGCTCGGCCTCGTCGGCCTGGGGCTGGCGCTTGGCCTGATCGCGGCGGGACTGTTGTCGTCGACCGGCCATCTCGGCAGACCCGAGCGCGGATGGCGGGCGTTCTCGCAATGGCGCAGTTCCTGGCTGTCGCGCGAAGGCGTGGCCTCGGTCATCACCTTCATCCCGGCGGGACTGTTCGGCCTCGGCTGGGTGTTCTTTGGCCGCACTGAGGGCTGGGTGGCCATTGCCGGATTGCTGGCTGCCATCGGTTCGGTCATCACCGTCTGCACAACAGGGATGATCTACGCGTCGCTGAAACCGATCGCCCAATGGCACAGCCGCTATACTTTGCCGGCCTACCTGATCTTCGCCGCCATGACCGGCAGCGTTCTGTTGAACGCGCTGCTGCAGGGCTTCGGCATCGGTTCCACGGGCGTGCTGGTATTGTCGCTGCTTGCCACTCTTGCCGGCTGGGGCTGGAAGCTCGCGACCTGGCGGCACAATGACCGTCTCGAGATCCCGACCACCGCCAACACCGCGACCGGTTTGGCTGGCGGCACGGTGCGCTCGCTGGAATGGCCGCATACCGAGGAAAACTACCTGCTCAAGGAAATGGGTTTTCGCATCGCACGCAAGCACAGTGCGAAGCTGCGCATGCTCGCACAGGCATTGGCCTTCGCCCTGCCCGTCCTGCTGATCGCCGCCACCTTCGCCTTGCCCTGGCCCTATGCGGCGGTGCCGTCGGTGCTCGCCGCGATCGTCCAGTTCGCCGGCATGCTGGTCGAGCGCTGGCTGTTCTTCGCCGAGGCAAAGCACACCGTCACTCTGTATTACGGCAGATAGGCTGCTCAGCCCGGCCGCAGCATCGAGCGGGAGATGGCGAAGATGCGGTCGGCGCCAAGCATATAGGCCATCAGCGATTCCAGCCGGAACAGCCCGGCATAAGCGCGATCGAGCACGTTAAGCGAGCCGGTATAGGCGCCGAAGGCCGGCATGATCATGCGGCCGCCATCGCCGGCAAAGCAGCGCCGACGCACCGAACGGCCGCGCTGGACGATGCGCGCGCAGGGATGCAGATGGCCCGCGATCTCGCCCTCGACGCGCACTTTCGACGGCTCATGCCGGAACAGCAGCGAGCCTATGGCCAGTTCCCGGACCGTTTCACCGGGCAGATCGGCCGGCGCTTCCGGATCATGGTTGCCGGCGACCCAGAACCAGTCGCGGCCTGCCATCAGCGCTTCCAGCCGCTCGCGAAAACTCGCATGCATGCGCTCGGCGCCGCCGCCATCGTGAAAGGAATCGCCCAGGCTGATGACGATCGACGGCTGGTAGTCGGATATGACGGCCTGCAGTCTGAGCAAGGTCGCTCCGGTGTCATAGGGCGGGATCAGCGCGCCGCGCCTTGCCAGCGACGAGCCTTTTTCCAGATGCAGGTCGGAGACCGTCATCAGCCTAAGCTCGGGAAAATAGAGCACGCCGCGCGGATCGCAGACCGCACGCTCGCCGGCGATGCCTATCATGTCGGCCTCGGCAATCAGCGACGTGCGCGCCAGCGAAAAATTCATCCCTCACTCATTTCCGGCCCCATGGCCTCTTCGACCAAAGTCGCCGCATCCATCAGCAGTGTTTCATCGGCTTCGCCGTTCACCGGCATCTTGCCGATCTCGAGCATGATCGGCACGGCTAGTGGCGAAATCTGCTCGAGATTCTTATGCATGATTCTACCCTGGACGCGCGAGAGCATGTCGGCAAGTCTGCTGACATCGAGCAGACCGGCCGCCGCATCGGAGCGTGTCGCCTGCAGCAGGATATGGTCCGGCTCATGGCTGCGCAGCACATCGTAGATCAGGTCGGTCGACACGGTGACCTGACGGCCGCTCTTCTCCTGGCCCGGATGGCGTTTCTCGATCAGTCCCGAAATCAGCGCGCAATTGCGGAAGGTGCGCTTGAGAAGCCAGCTGTCGGCCAGCCAGGCTTCGAGGTCGTCGCCCAGCATGTCCTCGTCGAACAATGCGCCGAGAGACGGTTTCCTGGCTTTGAACATCGCGCCCATATCGCCCAGCGACCATATGGCAAGGGCGTAATCGGTGGCGACAAAGCCAAGCGGCCTGGCGCCTGCCCTGTCGAGGCGCCGGGTAAGCAACATGCCGAGCGTCTGGTGGGCCAGCCTGCCCTCAAAGGGATAAGCGACCAGATAGTAGCGGTTGCCGCGTGGAAAGGTCTCGATCAGCAGGTCATCGCGTTTGGGCAGAACCGATTTGTCGGCCTGGAATCGCAGCCAGTCGGCCACCTGCTCCGGCAGCTTCTTCCAGCGCTGCGGATCGTCCAGCATCATGCGGACCTGCTCGGCAAGGTAGGTCGAAAGCGGGAACTTGCCGCCGCCATAGTAGGGCACCTTGGCGTCGCTGCCGGGCGCGTTCGACACGAAGCATTCATTCTCGCGAATGCCTTCGAAGCGCAGCACCTTGCCGGCGAACATGAAGGTGTCGCCATGCGTCAGCGTTTCGAGGAAGGCCTCCTCGATCTTGCCGAGAACGGCCCCGCCGCGTGTAGCCGAGCCTTTGCTGCCTGCTTTGACGTAACGCACGTTGAGCGCCGGCACTTCGATGATGGTGCCGACATTCAGCCGATATTGCTGAGCCACGCGCGGGTTGGAGACGCGCCACAACCCGTCCTTGTTCAGGCGGATACGAGCATAGCGCTCGTAATTCTTCAGCGCATAGCCGCCGGTGGCGACAAAATCGATGACGCGGTCGAAGGTAATCCTATCGAGGCTGGTGTAGGGTGCCGCCGCTCGCACTTCCTCGTAAAGATCGTCGGCACGGAACGGTGCGCCGCAGGCGCAGCCGAGTACGTGTTGCGCCAGCACATCGAGGCCGCCATCGACCAGCGGCGGCGTGTCCTGCGCGCCAAGATAGTTGGCATCGAGGGCAGCCCGGCATTCGAGCACCTCGAAACGGTTGGCAGGGATCAAGATCGCCTTGGACGGTTCGTCCATCCGGTGGTTGGCACGGCCGATGCGCTGCGCCAGCCGGCTCGCCCCCTTCGGCGCGCCGACATGCACGACCAGATCGACATCGCCCCAGTCGATGCCGAGATCGAGCGTCGATGTCGCGACAATGGCACGCAGCGCGTTCTCGCCCATCGCCTTCTCGACACGCCGCCGCTGGCCGACATCGAGAGAGCCGTGATGAAGCGCGATCGGCAAGGTGTCCTCGTTGACCCGCCACAATTCCTGGAAAAGCAGTTCCGCCTGGCTGCGGGTGTTGACGAACAGCAGGGTCGTCTTGTGGCGCTTGATCTCGCGGTAGATCTCCGGCGTGGCATAGCGCGCCGAATGCCCCGCCCACGGTACACGCTCTTCGGAATCGAGAATGGAGATTTCGGGTTTAGCTCCCCCTGTGACCACAATCAGTTCGGACATGTCTCCTGGTGGATTCTGGCTGACCAGCCAGCGCCGCAACTCGTCCGGCTCGGCCACCGTCGCCGACAGGCCGATGGTCTGCAGGCCGGGCACGTAGTTGCGCAGCCGCGCCAGGCCGAGCGCCAAGAGATGGCCGCGTTTCGAGGTTACAAGCGAATGCAACTCGTCGAGCACGACATAGCGCAGATCCTCGAAGAAGCGTCGGGCGTCGCCTGCAGCAATCAGAAGCGCAAGTTGCTCGGGCGTGGTCAGCAATATATCCGGCGGCACCAGCTTCTGGCGCTGGCGCTTGTGGGAAGGCGTGTCGCCGGTGCGCGTCTCGATGCTGATCGGCAGACCGATCTCCTCGACCGGCTTGCCGAGATTGCGCTCGATGTCGACGGCCAGCGCCTTGAGCGGCGAGATGTAGAGCGTGTGGATGCCGCGCTGTCCCTGCCCCGGCTTTCGCCTCGGCCTGACCGCCAGTTCCGTCAGCGAAGGCAGGAAGCCGGCCAGCGTCTTGCCGGCTCCGGTCGGCGCGATCAGCAGCACCGATTGGCCGCTTTGAGCCTTCGCCAGCAATTCGACCTGATGGGCGCGCGGCGACCAGCCTTTCTCGCCGAACCATCTGAGGAATGGCTCGGGCAGGGCAATGGCGGCATTCTGCTCGGCAAGGCGCGGCTCAACTGTCACGCGCCAGAGGTAGCGCGGCTACAGGCGATCGCCAAGGAAAATCGGAACAAAAGGGGATCGTGAAAGCTCTTCCCTTCTCCCCCTGTGGAGAAGGACAGGCGCTTGTGCTACGGCCTGCGAAACCCGGTCGGGCCGCCATAGAGGTAGCCGATGCGGGCGATGGCGTCCTTCAACCCTTCGCGCGAGACCAGCATGGTGTGGCCGTTGGCGTGGATCATGGTCTCAGCGTCGGTCATGGCAGCGACATGGCCTTTCCAGAAGACGAGATCGCCCCTGCGCAACCCGGCATAGTTCGGACCCGGCTCGAGCGGCTCGCCGATGCTTGCCGCCTGCATGTCGGAATCGCGCAGCACGTTTTTGCCCGCCATGCGCATCGCCAGCTGCACCAGGCCGGAACAATCGATGCCGAAGCCGGATGCGCCGCCCCACAGATAGGGTGTGCCAAGAAACGTCTCGGCAACCGCGACATAGTCGGCGGCAATTTCGCCGATTGGCCTGAGGTGACCCGCGATGATCGCTTCGCGTGACGGCAGGACGGCATAATGTGTGCCACGCGTCTCGAAGGCGCCCGTCACCGTCACCGTCGACCCCATCGACAGCTGTCCCGCGATCGGAAAGCGCAGATCCGGACCGGGATAGAGAAAGGTGCGGGGCACCGAGACGATATGGGTGGGCGCATGGTCGCGCCCGCCCAGCATGGTGTTGGCGACATAGCCGACATAGCCGTCGCGTTCGGCCTGGATCCAGGCCCAGCCTTCGGCATCCTCGAAAACCAGCACATCGTCGCCGAACAGAGCTTGCGTGTTGACGCCGGCATCCGCACGCGGCGCCTTGCGGATGTCTGCCACCGAGGCCGAAATCCGCGCCGGCCGGCCGGCGACAAAACGGTCGGCAGAAACCTCGCCTTTCAGCCTTGCGTCGGCAAGGTCGGAACGGAAGGCGTGGAGACGGGCATCGTGAGCAGTCAAAATCGGTAACCCTGCTGTATGGGCAAAACGGTCAGATGGGCAGTTCGTGGGCCCTGGCGATGATACCATCGCCGAAGCGCTCGACAAAGAGCGCGCCCTCGACCGTGCGCTTGATCAGCACGTTGCGCTTGTCGAGTTCGTCGCGATGGCGCGACACCAGCTTCAGCGCGCCCATGGTGTCGAGCGCGCGGGTGATCACCGGCTTGGTGACGTTGAGGCGGGCGGCCAGCCCGCGCACCGTGTGCGGCGGCGGATCGAGATAGATGGTGAACAGGATCGCCGTCTGGCGCATGGTCAGGTCGGGCGCATCGTCGCGCACCTGCGACAGCATGACTTGCTGCCACAGTCGCAAGGCCTGGCTCGGGCGCATCGCAATCGACATCGCGCCAGCATGACGGCAAATTGTTTCGGTTCCGTTTCAGTTTCAGCGATTTGCCGGCTCTGCTTGCCGCCTTCAGCCAAAGCGTGTCGAGATGATCCGCTCCAAAGCGCGAATGCCTTGTGCCTCGCCGCCGGCAGGCCCATGCGCACGGTCTGCGGGGTTCCAGGCAAAGATGTCGAAATGCGCCCAGCTCGCCGTCTTCTCGACAAAGCGCTTGAGGAACAGTGCCGCCGTAATCGAACCGGCGAAACCGTCCGTGGTGACATTGTTGATGTCGGCGATCTTCGACGACAGTTTCGCATCGTAGGGCCGCCACAGCGGCAAGCGCCACAGCGGATCCTCGACCGCCAGCGATGCCTCGGCGAGGTCCGAGGCCAGCGCCTCGTCGCCGGTATAGAAAGGCGGCAGATCGGGCCCAAGCGCGACACGGGCCGCTCCGGTCAGCGTCGCCATGTCGACCAGCAGCTGCGGTTCCTCGTCATCGGCCAGCGCCAGCGCGTCGCCGAGCACGAGCCTGCCTTCGGCGTCGGTGTTGCCGATCTCGACAGTGATGCCCTTGCGGCTCGCCAGCACGTCGCCGGGTCGAAAAGCGTTGCCAGCGATCGAGTTCTCGACCGCGGGTATCAGCACGCGCAGCCGCACGTTCAACCCGGCGGCCATGATCATCGAGGCCAGGCCAAGCACATTGGCGGCGCCGCCCATGTCCTTCTTCATCAAGAGCATGCCGGATGACGGCTTGATGTCGAGACCGCCTGTGTCGAAGCAGACGCCCTTGCCGACCAGCGTAACCTTCGGCGCGCCCGGTTGCCCCCAGATCATGTCGATCAGACGCGGCGCGCCGGTCGAAGCACGGCCGACGGCGTGGATCATCGGGAAGTTCTGAGTCAGCAGCTCGTCGCCCTTGATGACGGAGACTTCGGCCTTGTGAGCCGCGGCCAGGGTGCGCACCGCCTTCTCCAGATCATCCGGTCCCATGTCGCTGGTCGGTGTGTTGACCAGATCGCGGGCCAGGAAGACGCCATCGGCGATGCGGCGAACGCGCGCCGCGTCGACGCCGGCCGGCACGTCGAAACGCAGCGCCTTGCCCGGCTTCTTGCCGTAACGGGTAAAGACATAGCCGCCGAGCGCCAGCGCGATTGCCGCGAGTTCCGGCTCGGCAGGAATGGAGGCGAAATGCCAGTCGCCTTCCGGCAGGGTTTTCGACAGTGCACCGAGCGCAAGTGCGCCTTCCCCGTCGCCTGTGCCGAACAGGGCGCCGGCAAGTGCGCCGTTTTCGCCGGGCACGGCGAGCGTCCTGCCTGCCTCACCGGAAAAGCCGTTGGCCTTGGCCCAGGCGACAGCAAATGGCGCAAGGCCCGCGGCCTCCAAGCCGTCACGGGCCACCAGATGCACCGGCAGCGCACCTTGCAATTTCGTCTCGACGAGTTCGACAGGCATTCGATGTTCTCTCCTGCCGACCCTTCGCGAGTCGGCGTTTCTTAACTCTCCGTTAGGGTTAACAGAATATTTCTGCGGGAGGGAAGATGGCCACGCTATGGCCGCGCGCATGAATGGAGGCTTAGGTGTCGATGCCGACCAACCGCACAGTGAATGCCAGAGGAAAACGGCTCGCCACCACCGCCCTCATGTTGGCGCTCGCGGCGGGCGTCGCCGGATGCGGAACCAGCAGGATGACTACCGGCTCGATCGAACGTACCAGCGGCAAGCCGCTGGAGAGCATGTCGGCGGGAGAAGTACACAATGCCACGGCCGCTCTCGGCCAATCCTACTCAAAGAATCCCAACGACAAGCGAATCGCAACCAACTTCGCGGCCGCGCTGCAGATGGACGGCGATGCCGACCAGTCGCTGGCCGTGATGCGCAAACTGGCGATCGCCTATCCCAAGGACCGCGACGTGCTCGCCGCCTATGGCAAGGCGCTGGCCGCCAATGGCCAGTTCGAGGCAGCGATCGACGCCGTGCGTCGCGCACAGACGCCGGAATATCCCGACTGGAAGCTGGTGTCGGCGGAAGCGGCCATCCTTGACCAGCTCGGCCAGAAGGACGATGCACGCCAGCTCTACCGCAAGGCGCTCGAACTCAAGCCGAACGACCCCTCGGTTCTCTCCAATCTGGGCATGTCCTATGTGCTGGAAGGGGATCTGCGCACCGCGGAAACCTATATGCGTTCGGCCGCCCAGCAGCCCAACGCCGACAGCCGCGTGCGCCAGAACCTGGCGCTGGTCGTCGGCCTGCAGGGCCGCTTCGACGAAGCCGAGAAGATCGCCTCGCAGGAGCTCTCGCCCGAGCAGGCACAGGCCAATGTCGCCTATCTCAGGCAGATGCTTGCGCAACAGAATGCCTGGAGACAGCTCAAGGATCAGGACAAGGCGAAGCCTGCAACCAACTGAGGGCGACGATCTGCAAAGGTCCCAATTGAACGAAGAAGCCGCGCTGAGCTCAGCGCGGCTTCTTCGTTTATCTCCGCGTGCCCCGCGGCTACTTGGCCGATGATGACGGATGATCGGTGCCGAAGATGCCGCGCTGGCTGACCTGGATGCCGGCAGGGCCCAGGATGATGGCGAAAAGCACAGGCAGGAAGAACAGGATCATCGGCACGGTGAGCTTGGGCGGCAGGGCGGCGGCCTTCTTTTCGGCGGCGTTCATGCGCTGGTCCCTGCTTTCGGCGGCAAGCACGCGTAATGCGTGCGCCACCGGCGTGCCGTAGCGTTCGGCCTGAACGAGCGCCTGCGACACCGATTTGACCGATTCCAGACCGGTACGGTTCGCAAGATTCTCATAGGCCTGCTTGCGTTCCTGCAGATAGGAGAGCTCGGCGTTGGTCAGGATGAATTCTTCCGCCAGAGCCACCGACTGCGCGCCGATCTCGTCGGCGACTTTGCGGAGCGCGGCTTCCACCGACATGCCCGACTCCACGCAGATCAGCATCAGGTCCAGCGCATCCGGCCACGCCATCTGGATCGACTGCTTGCGCTTGGTGGCGCGATTGTTGACATAGACGACCGGCGCGTAGAAGCCGCCATAGGCGACCAGGATGCAGACGAACAGCCGGATGACCAGGGGTTTGTCGGGCAATCCTCCGAGCACGAATATGTAGACCAGTCCCAGCGCGAAGCCGACAAAAGGCAGAACGAGGCGGAAGAAGAGAAACCGCGTCAGCGGGTTCTGCCCGCGAAAGCCGGCGACCTTGAGCTTCTGCAAGGTGCTCTCGTCGGCCAGCGCGCGCCGCAGGTCGAGCCGATCGACAATGTTGCGCATACCGACCGACTGTTGCTCGCGCAGGCCCTTGCGGCGGCGATCGGCCTCGCTCGCAAGCCGCGCGCGCTGCTTGGCGCGAAGCTCGTCGCGCTCCAGCGCGACCGACTTCATGCGCGACTTGAGCTGGTTTCCGCCGAATGCCGGCAGCAATGTAAAGACCGTCGCGAACACGGCGATGGCGACCAGCAGCGCGATCAGCAGGCTGGGGTCCGTCAGTGATTTGATGACTTGTTCGGTCATGCCGCGGCCCTAGACTTCAAAGTTCATCATCTTGCGCATGACCAGGATGCCGATCGACATCCAGACAGCGGCACAACCCAGTATCAGATTGCCAACGCTGGTGTTGAACAGCGGCATCAGATAGTCGGGGCTGGAAAGATAGACGAGAAAAGCAACGATGAAGGGCAGCGCGCCGATGATGGCGGCGGACGCCTTCGCCTCCATGGACAGCGCCTGAACCTTCGCTTTCATCTTCTTGCGATCACGAAGCACGCGTGAAAGGTTTCCCAGCGCCTCGGACAGATTGCCGCCGGCCTGCGACTGGATCTGGATGACGATGCCGAAGAAACTCGCCTCTGTGCACGGCATGGTTTCGGGCATACGCAAGGTCGCATCGGGGATCGAAATGCCCATCTGCTGCGAATCAACGATGCGGCGAAACTCCGCCTTCACCGGCTCGGGGGATTCGTTGGCGATGAGGCGCACGGCATCGTTCAGCGGCAGGCCGGACTTGACCGCGCGCACGATGATGTCGAGTGCGTTTGGAAATTCGTTGAGGAATGCCTTGACCCGGCGCGCGCGGCGAAACGATACGAACCAGCGCGGCAGGCCGAGCGCGCCGGCCAACAGCACGCCGGGCAAGACAAGCATCGGCGCGCCGGCCACGAATGCGACCACCGTCAGCGCGAGACCGCATATGGCCGAATAAATGTAGAAACGCTCGATTGGGACCTTCATCCCGGCCTGCCGGAGTTGCGCCTTCAGCGGCGGCTTCTTGATGGCGCTGTCCTTGGTCTTCTGCTTCTCGTCGAGTTCCTTCAGCGAATCCTGCACGGATTTCCGACGCTTGGCCGCATCCGTCGCGCGGTCGCGAGAGGCCTTGACAACCGACCGGTCCGTCTCCGCGGCCTTGATCGTCTCCAGCCGCTTGCCAGCCTGCTTCTCGTTGCTGATCTGGTTGAACAGGAATGCGTAGGCGACCGCGCCGGCGCTGAAGCCGGCGAGCACGACAAACGCCAATACGGTGCCGTCAATTCCAAACATCGACCAGAACCCTCAACGCCGCGTCAGTCAGCGCGTTTCTCCATTGCCTCGAGCGCAACGGCGAGGCGCTGCTCCTCGCCGTAGTAGCGAGCCCTGTCCCAGAAATGCGGGCGGCCGATGCCGGTCGAGACATGCTCGCCCAGCAGCCTGCCGTTGGCGTCCTCGCCCTTGATGTTGTAGAGGACGATGTCCTGCGTGATGATGACGTCGCCTTCCATCCCGATCACCTCGGTGATGTGAGTGATGCGGCGCGATCCGTCGCGCAGACGCGCCGCCTGGATGATCACGTCGATGGAGCCGACGACGATTTCACGCACGGTTTTCTGCGGCAGCGAATAACCGCCCATGGCGATCATGGATTCGATACGATTCAGGCATTCGCGCGGGCTGTTCGAATGGATCGTTCCCATCGAGCCGTCATGGCCGGTGTTCATCGCCTGCAGAAGATCGAACACTTCGGGTCCGCGCACCTCGCCGACGATGATGCGCTCGGGCCGCATACGCAGGCAGTTCTTGACCAGGTCGCGCATCGTTACCTCGCCTTCACCTTCGAGGTTGGGCGGGCGGGTTTCCAGACGTACGACATGCGGCTGCTGCAGTTGCAGTTCGGCCGAGTCCTCGCAGGTGATGACGCGCTCGTCGCGGTCGATGTAGTTGGTGAGGCAGTTGAGCAGAGTCGTCTTGCCGGAGCCGGTGCCGCCCGAGATGACGATGTTGCAGCGAACACGACCGATGATCTTGAGGACTTCGGCGCCCTGCGGCGAGATGGCACCGAACTTGACCAGCTGATCGAGCGTCAGCTTGTCCTTCTTGAATTTGCGGATGGTGAGTGCGGTGCCGTCGATGGCGAGCGGCGGAGCGATGACGTTGACGCGAGAGCCGTCGGGAAGGCGGGCGTCGCAGATGGGGCTGGATTCATCGACGCGGCGACCGACCTGACTGACAATGCGCTGGCAGATGTTGAGAAGCTGCTGGTTGTCACGAAAGCGAATGCCGGTCTGCTCGACCTTGCCATTGACTTCGATGTAGACGTTCTTGGAGCCGTTGACCATGATGTCGGCGATGTCGTCGCGGGCGAGCAATGGCTCGAGCGGCCCGTAACCAAGCACGTCGTTACAGATGTCCTCGAGCAATTCCTCCTGCTCGGCGATCGACATTGCGAAATTCTTGATCGCGATGATGTCGTTGACGATGTCGCGGATTTCCTCGCGCGCTGTCTCCGGGTCGAGCTTGGCCAGCTGCGACAGGTCGATCGTGTCGATGAGCGCCGAGAAAACCTGGCTCTTGGTGTCGTAATAGGTTTCGCTCTTTTCGCGCTGGGGCCGCTTCGCCTCCGGCGCGATCGGCGGCGCCTCGACGGCGCGGCGAGCCGGCGGCGCCACAGGCGCGCTTGGCTGCAGCGGTGCCGCGGGCCGGGCAAGAACCGCCGTATCCGTCGAACCCGCGGGCGGCGGCGCGGCCGGCGCCGGTGCCGGCTGGCGGAATTCCGGCGTGAACCGGTTGCCGTCGTCGTTGCCTCTTTTACCGAACATGATCGACTACCGGTTCCAAAAACGTCACTTCTTGTTGCGCGAGAGCTTGCCGAGCAGACTGCCCAGGCCAGCCTTCTTTTTCGTGCGGATTTCGCTTCGCCCGGTCAGCACGTGCGCAATCTCGTTGATGATCGCGACAACCGGGTTCTTGGCGTCCATCTCGCCGAGCATCCGCCCGTTGTTGGCGGCATTGCCGAACAGCAATGGATCGAAGCCGATGACCGACATCGGCGTCAGGCCGAGCGGCTCGGCGAAATCGGACGGCGAAATTTCCGGCCGCTTGGGAACGCCGGCCTGGTTGATGATCAGCTTCGGCGGCGGGTCGTTGGGGCGAAGCCGCTTGAGCATGTCGACCATGTTCTTGGTGTTGCGCAGATTGGCCAGTTCCGGGGTCGCCGTAATGACGATCTCGTCGGCCTTGACCAGCGTGTTCTTGGCCCAGCCCGTCCAGACATGGGGGACGTCCAGGACCAGAAGCGGCACGCTGCGCTGCGCGGTATCGACAAGCTGCGCAAAGGCATCGGGATCGAAGTCGTAGACGCGTTCCAGCGTCGAGGGCGCGGCGAGCAACGACAAATGCTCGGCGCACTGCGTCAGCAGCCGGTCGAGATAGACTTCGTCGACGCGTTCGGGTGAGAACACCGCTTCGGCGATGCCCTGGGCCGGATCCTGGTCGAAATTGATGTTGGCCGTGCCGAAGGCGAGATCGAGGTCGGCGACGACGACCTCGGATTTGAACAGGGAGGACATTGCCCAGGCGACATTGTGGGCGATGGTCGAAGAGCCGACGCCGCCCTTGGCGCCGACAAAGGCGATCGAACGGCCGATCGGTTCAGCCTCCGGATCGACGAAAATCGACGACACGACACTGACGATGTCGGCCATCGAAACGGGCGCGATGACATATTCGGAGATGCCGGAGCGGATGAGTTCGCGATAGAGACCGACATCATTGTAATGGCCGATCACCACCACTTTCGAGGATGGATCGCAGTATTCAGAGAGCTGGGCCAGTTGCTCCAGCAATTGCTTGGGTTCGCTGCGTGACTCCAGCAGGATCAGGTTCGGGGTCGGCGCCGACTGGTAGAACTCGATCGCCGTGGGAATGCCGCCCATATGGACCTTGAGATGGGCCTTGGTCATACGGCGGTCCTCGCCGGCGCGCTCGACCGGATTGGCAACGCCCTCGGTCTCGCAGAATGCCTGGATCGAGATGCGCGGAACCGGCCGCAACGCCTGCATCGCGGCGATGTCCTGCGGCGATGTATCACCGCCGTCCACGGTGGCGTCATAGGCAAGATTGCTCATGGTCATGCTCTTTTCCGTGGCCTTTTTCTTTCCGTGGCGTCTCTTTCCCGAAGGTGGCTTAGTAGGTCACTTCTGAATTGCCCAGGAATTCACCCGAAATGCCCCTGGCGCGGTAGACATCGATCACCGCGCCGCGATTTTCCGCGTCGATGGTGCTCTGCTTGCGCGGCCCGAGCAGATCACCCGGGTTGGCCATCTGGGCAGCGAGATTGTTCTGATAGGAGCAGCCGAAGTCCGCATAGTGCTTGTTTTCCGATGTCTCGAGCAGATCATCGGGCCAGCGCCCGCATTTGTCGGTCTGCGCCCTCACTGCGATATAGGAGACGCGAACCGGAGCCGATGCCTCGCTCGATCCGGCCTGATAGGAGGTGACGACGATGCGGTTGCGTTTGATACCGCTGGCGACCGCGAGCCTGGCGAAATCACGGCCGGCCGCCGTCGCGGCAACCTCGTTGGCCGATCCGCTTGGTATCTGGATGGTCAATGACGGAGCGGCACTCTTGTCATAGCCGTCAAGGAAACCCAGCAGCGTGTCGCGCTGCGAACCGGTCATGCCGCGGTCGCCGGCGCCGACAGGCAGGTCGATCTTCTGGTTCTTCTCCGCGATGACGATCGGATGGTTGGTGCGATAGTCGTCCGGAATGGCGCCGACGGTGATGCTGTCGCGCTGGGCGCACCCGGCCAGCAGGGCGGTCATCGCTGCCGCCAGAACCGGCAGCACCCGCAGGCTGCTCCGCGAATGGCTGGCGCGCATCGTCGCGGCGATGGTCCTTGTCTTCAACGCTGACTGAGACATGTCGGCTTCCCCATTCACTTGTAGATGTAGCCGACAACGCCGTGGTAACGGCCGTTGGGCTTATCGGTCTGCATGGTGCCGTAGACGCGATTGACCTTGCCAAGGAAGTTGGCGGCGCCGTCGCTGGCAGGGTTGAAGTTGTCGTCTGGCTTGGCGAGATCGTTGCGTGCCACCGGCTTCGCCAGATAGGGCGTGATGAAAATCACCAGCTCGCTTTCGTTGCGCACGAAGTCCCGGCTGCGGAACAAGGTGCCAAGGACCGGTATCTTGGCCAGACCTGGCAGTCCGGAGACCGCTTGTCGCACGTCGTCTCGGACCAGACCCGCAATCATCATGGAGCCGCCGGAAGGCAACTCGACCGTTGTGTCAGCCAGGCGCTTGCGGATCGACAACAATGTGGTTCCAGGCAAGTTGCCCGCGCCTTCGACGGTGGTGGCGCCTTCCGTCGTTGGCTCCGACACCGAGGTCCTGACCTTGAGGCTGATCCGGCCGGCCGACAGCACGACTGGCTGGAACTCGAGGCCAATGCCGTATTCGATCTGCTGGTTGGTGTACGTAATCTGACCTGTCTGGTTCTGCTGTGAAACGTTCTGTGAGCGCTGGGTAATGATGTTGAACTCACCGCCGACCTTGAATGTCGCCTTCTCACCCGAGACCGCCGTCAGCGTCGGTTCAGCCAGGGTTTTCATGACTCCCGACTGTTCCATCGCATTTATGTAGGCCTGAAAGGGCGAGCCTGGGTTGCCGAGGCCAAAGCCTGAGTACTGCGATAGCGGTTTGCCCAAGCCGTAATTCTGCGAGCCCAGCGCATTCCAGCTGATACCGTTGCTGTTGCCGCTGGCGATCATGTTGACGCCGAGCTGCTTCATCACGGAGCGGCTGACTTCAGCGACGGTCACCTTGAGCGTGACCTGGTCGTCGCCGATGATCTGCAGAAGATTGACGATCTTCGAGACGCGTCGTTCCTGGTCGGGGTTGTTGATGTCGACGCCGCCCTGGGCCGAGCCGCCGGCCGCGGTCTGCGAATACTGTCCGGTCGTTGCTTCACCGCCGGAGACGAAGATCGTCGCCAGGTCGACCGCCCGCTTCGCGTCCAACGGTGTATCGACCATTCCGGTCAAGACGACGTTGTCGTTCAGCAGTTCCACCTTGACGTCCGAGGTCGGAAGGAAACGCTTGATATAGTCCTCCAGGCCGGCGACGTCGCGTTCGACTGCCAGGTCCAGGCTGGCGATCTGTTCGCCGTTCGGACCGAAGACGAAAATGTTGGTCTCGCCGACCGATTTGCCGAACAGATAGATACGCCTTGCGGTGCGGGTCACCGCATCGGCAACGGTCGGGTTGGCGACGAGAATGTCGTAGGCATCGCTCGGCAGGTCGATGACCACCGATTTGTTGAGGCCGAGCTTGACGCGCTGCGTGGCTGTCGTGGCCGATACCTGCGTGCTCTTCGCCTCGACGACGCCCTGCACATTCGTTCCGACGAGCAGCAGGCCCAATGCCGCGGCTGCGATTGCCGGCAGTTTACCGCTTAGCCTCATTTCCTTGCCCCTACTTCGGAGACTTCGCCCGACTTGATCAGTCTCACCGTTCCCTTGCGGCCATTGCCGGAAACGAGATAGTCGGCCTCGCCCACATTCTTTTCCTGGGTGTCCGCGACCGCGCGCAAGGCCAGCGTAAGGCGATCCGCCATCTGCTGGGCGACGGTGATGATCTCCGCCTGCTTGGGCGTCAGCTCCAGCGTGGCGGTCTGGCCCACCCTGGTCTTCTTGCCCTCCTCGTCTTCCTGGATCGTCTGGTCGATTGCCAGGACGCGGATGTTCTTGAGGATGGTTTCGGTGTTGAAGCCGGTGCTGCCGCTGTTGGCATCCGCCCTGCGGGTCATGATGACGTCGACGAAATCGTTGGGAAGGATGAAGCCGCCGGCCGAAGTGTCAGCCGAGATGGTCGTGGCGACCGCCCGCATCCCGGAGGGCAGGATGGACGACATGAAGCTCTGCCCCTCGCCGATCAGCTTGGAACGCCGCACCGGCTCACCGGCATACATCGGCACACGGGCGATCGATCCCTTCAATTTCTCCAGGGCGTCGGGAGCATTGGCCTTGGTGATGAAATTCGCGTTGACGCCGTCGGCCGGCCAGGATTGCCAGGAAATGTTGTTCTGAAGCGCGTTGCCCATCGCGACATCGCCCGAGAGCACAAGCACGTCCTGCAGGGGCACGGCGGGAGCTTGGGGGCCGGAATCGACCACGATCTGCGGCGGCGGCGCTGCGACCATGTTCTTCGCGACATAGCCAGCGCCACCCGCCGCGGCCACCGCCACGCTCAGAATAATAAGTCGGGATGCTGGCATCTGTCCGAACCTCGCCCTTGGCAAACCACGTAGCCAAGCCGGACTTTGCAGCGGCAATCGTCAAAACAAGGTTAATGTAATGCTTACGATCGTGATTAATTTAAGGTTTACATAAATTAGCTGGATCGTGCCGCCACGGATTCAAGGGGCCTGGCCAAGGCTCATTTCAAAGCCGGCCTGGCAATGCGGTCGGGGAAATGGAAAACAGATCGCGTTCAGCTCGCAAGCCTGGCCAGCGCCCACACCATCAAAGGCGAATCCGGATAGGTCAGCAGCCCGCCAAGGCCGAGCGCGATCCCGTAGGGAATCCCGACCGACTCTTCCGCGAAATGGCGCAGGAACGGATTGCGGCCCGTCATAACCGCCAGCGGCGACTTCCGGTACAGCAGGATGGCGATCGTCAGCAGGCCGCCGATGAGTGTCGAGACCACAAGGTATTGGACGAGCTGGATGTTCAACCCCATCCACACGGCCGTTGCGGCCAGCAGCTTGGCGTCGCCGCCTCCCATGCCACCCATCGCGAACAGGCCGAACGTCACGGCAAGGACCAGGGCGCCGGCGGCGAAATGCCAGCCATAGGCTGCCCATTCCATACCCGTCAGCGGCGCGACCAGCGCGAACACGACGACAAGCAGCACCGACACGCGATTGGCAATTGTCATCGACAGCATGTCGGAAATCGCTGCAAACAGCATGCAGAACGGAAAGACGACGAAGATCAGGGCTTCAAGCATCGGCGCCATGCCTATTGTTCACGGGCTCAATCTAGAATGGATCGATTAACGATTGATGAGGTCTGGGATGAACACGCGGCTCTGTCGGCCGCGACTTCGACAAGCAACAATAAACAGGGGCCGCCCATATGGGCGGCCCCTGTCAGAAAGACAATCTGAACGTTCAGCAATAAGCGGATTAGCTGCCGCTGGAGTTCAGGGTGTTGCCGATGTTGGAGAACTTGGCATTGATTGCATTGCCGAGGGCGCCGGCGCCGGTGATGATGGCGAGCGCGATGAGGGCGGCGATCAGACCATATTCGATAGCGGTCGCGCCGGATTCGTCCTTCACGAAACGTGCAAAAAGGTTAGACATTCGAGAGCTCCTACTCCACGTGTTACAGCACTTCCGTCAACTTCTGTGATGGTTGATCGGATGCTGCCAATCTAGGGAGAAGCTCTTTCGATCGGCTTAATAAACAGCCTTACCGATTCCTTTCCCGGCTCGAACGGAGCGCGTGGTTAACCCGACGCTAAGCGCTGGCTAATGTACTGTTTCCCAAGCCAATGCCGCAAAAGGCAAGGGCTTTGGCAAAGCTTGCGACCGGCACGGATCCGGCCATGTGAACAGCCACGCCGATCGTCACATCCGGCGTCGGCAAGCGGACTTAACCGTTGGTTCACCAATCTCGTTCATGTTCCGTTGAACAGTTTGCTTGCGGGAGCGCATCGATGGCCGTGCAGAGATCCTCAATCCTGATTGCCGTGCTTCTTGCCGCCACGAGCTTGATCACGCCAGCCATGGCCGCCGCCGATATCGAAGTGACGATGAATCAGGCCAAGATCGTGAAGTTGTCGCGTCCCGCCGACACGATCGTCGTCGGCAACCCGGCCATCGCCGATGCCTCCGTCCAGGACGCCTCCACGATCGTGCTCACCGGCAAGGGTTTCGGTGTCACCAATCTCGTCGTTCTCGACCAGGAGGGCAGCCCGATCGTCGACGCGCAGGTTACCGTCGTGCGGCAGGCGGCCTCGTCGGTTCGCATTTACCGGCGTGCCGAGGTCCAGACCATGTCTTGCACGCCCTATTGCGAAAGCTCCTACAAGAGCGAGGCTGAAAAATCCTCCGAGGCCGAGATGAGCGCAAGCAAGTAGGCTGCGCGCCCCACCAGCCTGTCCAGGTTACCGGCCGGTTAAGGCGCCCGCGCCGACTTTAACGATCATTCAAACCGGGCCTCAATTGGTTTGCGCTAATACACCTGTCGGAACCGTCCAGGGGTGGCAGGAACAGGACATGGGCAACGAATTCAGCTCGACAGATCAGCACAAGGCGGAGCGCGCCGGGTTTCTGACGCGCTTCGTTCGCAATCGCCGTGGCAGCACGGCCATCGAATTCTCGATACTTGCATTGCCGTTCGCCCTCCTCGTATTCGCCATCCTTGAAAGCTGCATCTCGTTCGCCGGCCAGGAAGTGATGGCCAACATCACCGACGATGTCGCGCGTCAGTTGCGCACGGGCCAGCTGCGGCCGGCCGATGTCGCCGGGAGCAAATTGACGACCCTGATCTGCGGCAGGCTGCAGATCATCGTCTCCACGGATTGCCCGCAACAGCTGCTGGTGGACCTTCGCGAGTATCCGACCTTCGCGGACGCGGCCACCGCGACCTTCAAGATCCAGAACGGCGATGTCGTGCTGATGCAAGGCACGAACTCACAGACTTTCGCAAACACGCCTGGCCTGGCGGAATCGAAGAACATGCTGCGGGTCTTCTATAAATGGCCTGTCATGACCGATCTGATGGCCAAGTCGATGGCCAATCTGAGTGGTGGCAGGACGCTGCATTTTGCGTCGGTGACCTGGCAGAACGAGCCGTTCGACAATTGAGTTCGGAACTACCAACAAGAAAAAGGCAAATGCCATGATGCGTGCGGGGGCACATCTGAAAATTGCGGAGTCCTGGAGCAGGGCGATCGGATTCTGGTCTAACCGCGAGGGCATCGCGGCGGTCGAGTTCGCTCTTATCGTTCCGATTCTGCTGGTCATGTATTTCATGACCATGGAGGCTTCGCAGGCCATCGAGACCAGCAAGAAGGTCAGCCGCATCGGCAGCATGGTTGCCGATCTCGTCACGCAGCAGCCGACCATCGTCAAGGCGGATCTCGACGCCATCATGAAAATCGGCACCTCGACCATTCAGCCCTACAACCGCTCGACGCCGAACATCACCATCACGGCAATACAGGTCACCACCGATACACCGCCCAAGGTCCTGGTCGTGTGGTCGCGCAAGGTTGACACTGGCGTCTATAGTGCCGCGGCTGCCGCGGGCACGGCCACAACGGTTCCGGCAACGCTCAAGGTGGCCGGCACCTTTCTCGTCCGCGTCGACAGCAATCTGAGCTATACGCCGATCATCGGCTGGACGACCGACACCCAACAAAAGCTTGGGCTGACCAAATCCCTCACCACCACGATTCCGATGGGCGAGACCTACTATCTGCGTCCGCGCAGAAGCCTGACCATCCCCTGCGGCGATTGCTGAAGCCTTTTACTGCCGGCCACCATCGGCCGACACCAGGCGCACGATGGCCTCGGCCGTCGCATAATCCTTTCGGGCCACGGTCAGAAAGCCGCCGGAGTGCTTCGATTCCAGGAGATCGTAGACATCCGGCGTCGTCGATTTGAGGTTGGTGAGGAACACGGTCAGCCGGCGCCTGGCTTCCGGGTCGAGATCGCTGCGCACGGCATGGGGACCGTATCTCAGCAGGCTCGACATCCACACGACCTGGAGGGCCGATGGCGAAAGGCCGGCCGCTTCGAGCCTGGCCTGCGTGCCACCGGATAGCAGCGGCTGGCCGTCGGCCGCGGCCCTCACCCAGCCGAACGTGGCGTCGGCCCGGCCGTCGACAAGCATGGTTTCCGCCGCGGACGCCGTATCGGCATGGATGAGAAACGGGGCATCCTCGGCAATCTCAGCGTGTTCGGCGGCCAGCTCCGTCAGCGGCAAAAGCGAGCCCCCGACACTGTCCGGCGGCGGCATGGCGATCCGGTGCGTCTCCATCGCCGCCAGGCCGGACAGCTTGCCGTCCCGGGTCAACAGCACGGAGCGGATGCCGGCCGCACCATCGGAATCGACCGGAGCCACAAGCGGTTCGACACATCCGCAACGCTGCAGCGCCGTCGCGTAGGCCGTCGCCGAATAGATGGCATACTCGATCCGGGCGTTGGCCTGCGCCTCGATCAGTGCCGCGTAATCGCGCGCAACGACGAACTCCACCTTCATGCCAAGGGCGTTGGTAAAGGATTGCGTCAGCAGCGCCAGTCCCGGAACGGTGTTGCCGGCGCCGGGCTCGGCGACGATGCCAATGCGGAATGTGCCGATATCGTCGCGCCAGTCGGCCCACGCCGGACCACAGCAGAGCGCGCCGTGCATAACCACAAGGGCAGCACATGTCTTCAGCGCGGCGTTCATGACAAGACCGTCCTGCATTTCCTTCGATCCATGCCCAAGCCCGTGCGTCGTGACGCTTTACATGTCGGATTGGGCCTGCCGTCGTTGCCCCAAACCTGCGCGCACTTATGGGCGACATGCTCTCTTGGTTTGTCCATGTCGTTGACCCAAAACCGCTGCGCACTTTCGGGCGACATGGACAGGACTATCGCGCCAAGCCGTTGCCGTTTGGTTTCCGAATTGCCAATGCCGCCTTGGAACCCTATGTCTGGGCGTCCAAACTGGCAACAATGACCCGATGGCGCGCGCTTTCCTCTTCGTCCTGGACTCTTTCGGCATCGGCGGTGCGGCCGACGCCGAACGCTATGGCGACGCCGGCGCCAACACGCTTGCGCATATCGCCGAAGCTTGCGCCGAAGGGCGCGCGGATCGCGAGCGGCTTCGGCAAGGGCCGCTGTTCGTCCCGCATATGGCGTCGCTCGGGCTTGGCAAGGCAGCGGAGACGGCGACAGGGTTGGGTTTTGCCCATTTCGGGACGGATCTGGTCGCCAACGCCTTCCATGGCGCGGCACAGGAAGTTTCGAGCGGCAAGGACACGCCCTCCGGCCACTGGGAGATCGCCGGGCTGCCGGTGCGTTTCGACTGGGGTTACTTCCCGGATACGGTTCCCGCCTTTCCGGCAGATCTGACCGCGGCGATGATCCGCGAGGGCGAGGTGCCAGGCATTCTCGGCAACTGCCATGCGCCGGGCACCGAGATCATCGAACGGTTCGGCGAGGAACACATCCGTACCGGCAAGCCGATCTGCTACACCTCCGTCGACTCGGTCCTGCAAGTCGCCGCGCATGAAGTTCATTTCGGGTTGGATCGGCTTTATGAATTCTGTCAGGTGGTGCGCCGGCTGGTTGATCCGCTCAGAATCGGGCGCGTGATCGCACGGCCGTTCGTCGGCGAGACCGCCGCCACCTTCCAGCGGACCTACAACCGCCATGACTATGCCGTGCCACCGCCGGAGCCGACCTTGCTTGACCGGCTGACGGCGCGGGGAAGCCGCGTCATCGCCGTCGGCAAGATCGGCGACATCTTCGCCCATCGCGGGATTTCGGAAGTGCGCAAGGCCGCCGGCAACATGGCCATGTTCGATAAGGCGCTCGGTGCGATGGACGATGCCGGCGACGGCGATCTCGTTTTCGCCAATTTCGTCGATTTCGACACCGAATTCGGCCATCGCCGCGACGTCGCCGGCTATGCCGCCGCGCTCGAGGCCTTCGACCGACGGCTGCCGGAAGCATTCGCCAAACTGCGGCAGGGCGACCTGCTCATCCTGACGGCCGACCACGGCAATGATCCGACGTGGCGAGGGACCGATCACACGCGTGAACGCATCCCGGTGATCGGCATGGGACCGGGTCTGGCAGGTGGCGACATCGGACTGAGAACGACCTTCGCCGATATCGGCGAAACCGTCGCCGAACACCTCGGGCTGGCGCCTGGCCGCCACGGCACTTCTTTCCATGCGATGATTGGCGGCCATGCCTGAATTGCCCGAAGTCGAAACGGTCCGGCGTGGCCTGCAGCCGGTCCTGGAAGGTGCCCGTCTGACCAGGGTCGAGGCGCGTCGGCCAGACCTGCGGTTTCCCTTTCCCGAACGGTTTTCGGAAAGGCTGACCGGCAGGACCATCACTGCACTCGGCCGCCGGGCCAAATATCTGACCATGCATGTGCAGGACGGCCCGGTGCTGATCTGCCATCTCGGCATGTCGGGCTCCTTTCGCATCGAGACCGGCGACGACGGCGAGACACCCGGCGTGTTCCACCACGAGCGCTCGAAAAGCACGGCACACGACCATGTCGTGTTCGATGTGGTCGGTGCCGACGGCGCCCGGTCACGCGTGATCTTCAACGACCCGCGCCGCTTCGGTTTCATGCTGTTTGCGGAAGGATCGCCGGAGACTCACCCAATGCTGGCCGGACTGGGCGTCGAGCCAACGGGCAATACGCTGGACGGCGCGCTGCTCGCCTCGTTGCTGCAAGGTCGCGGATCGCCGCTGAAGGCAGCACTTCTTGACCAGAAGCTGATCGCGGGACTTGGCAATATTTATGTCTCGGAGGCGCTTTGGCGCGCCGGCCTGTCGCCCTTGCGCGAGGCCGGCACCATCGCCAAGCCGGGCAAGAAGGCCAGACAACAAAGCGAACGCCTGGCCGAGGCGATCCGCTCTGTCATATCGGACGCCATCGCCGCCGGCGGGTCTTCGCTGCGCGACTACATGCACACCGATGGATCGCTGGGCTATTTCCAGCATTCCTTCGCCGTCTACGACCGTGAGGGCGAGCCCTGCCCGAAGCCCGGCTGCGGCGGCCATATCGAGCGTGTCGTGCAGAGCGGACGCTCGACCTTCTATTGCCGGACGTGTCAGAGCTAGTTAGACCGGGGTCGAGCGAGGAGAAGCAGCCATGGCCTATGAAACGATCATCACCGAGACGCGCGGCAAGGTCGGACTGGTCACTCTGAACCGGCCAAAGGCGCTCAATGCGCTGAACCTTCAGCTTCTCGCCGAACTGGTCGCAGCCGTGAAAGACTTCGATGCCGACGCCGGCATCGGCGCCGTGGTCATTACAGGTTCCGACAAGGCCTTTGCCGCCGGCGCCGACATCAAGGAAATGCAGGCAATCTCCTTTGCAGATGCGTATCTGCAGGACCTGTTCGTCGGCTGGGAAGAGCTGACGCGGGTGCGGAAACCCGTTATCGCCGCGGTGGCCGGCTACGCGCTCGGCGGCGGATGCGAGTTGGCAATGATGTGCGACTTCATCATTGCCGCCGACACGGCCAAATTCGGCCAGCCCGAAATCACCCTCGGCGTCATTCCCGGCATGGGCGGGTCGCAACGCCTGACCCGGTTTGTCGGCAAGTCGAAGGCGATGGACATGTGCCTGACCGGACGGATGATGGATGCGGCGGAAGCCGAGCGCTCAGGCCTGGTGTCGCGGGTCGTGCCCGCCGCCGAGCTTGTCGAGGAGGCGGTCAAGGCGGCGGCCAAGATCGCCGACTTCTCGCTTCCGTCGGTGATGATGGCGAAGGAAGCCGTCAACCGTTCCTATGAGACGACGCTGGCCGAGGGATTGCGGTTCGAACGTCGTCTGTTCCACTCGCTTTTCGCGCTCGAAGACCAGAAGGAAGGCATGGCGGCCTTCGCCGAAAAGCGGAAGCCGAATTTCGCCAATCGGTAGAGCCTTGCCCGCCCGCGATCGAAACCCTGTGGCGTCGGCCAAAAAGAACGCCAGGCAGCGTTGACGCGCCGGAAAAGCTGAACTATAAGCCGCACCAACCGAGGCGGCCCTGTGGCTGCCCGTTTGTTTTTTGCGCCCTGCGGCATACCGCGTGCGCCGACCAGATCAGAAGAGAGGCATCATGGCCAACACATCCTCGGCCAAAAAGGCAACGCGCAAGATCGCCCGCCGCGCAGCGATCAACAAGAACCGCCGCTCGCGCGTGCGCACCTATGTCCGCCAGGTCGAGGAGGCGCTCGCCTCCGGTGACAAGACTGCCGCGCAGGCCGCCTTCAAGGCCGCCGAGCCGGAATTGATGCGTGCCGCAACCAAAGGCGTCATCCACAAGAACACAGCGTCCCGCAAGGTCTCGCGTCTGGCTGCACGACTCAAGGTGCTGTCGGCCTAACATCGCCTATACAGACTAGCTTGTCTAAAACCCGGCCGATTGTGCCGGGTTTTTTTCGTTTGCCGGCAAGTACTTAAAAAGTACGCTCGGAAACGGCGCCCAAGGCGGATTCCAAGCTTCCAAATGCTTTGCCGGCACATACATGCCCGCTGATGGTTGATATGCTTAAAAAGTGTCGCCCAGGAAATCCTAGACTATCATAAATAAGCAATATTTTTCAGATAGTTACCCACGGTCATCCACAGCCTGTCCACAGCGCCCCAAAGGGACGGGAGGACAACTGCCTGTCAAGCGAATTATTTCAGAATATTTCGTATCGCCCCGGCTTTTTCATATTCGCCGGAAAAGGGTTTGAATCACAATGGCTTTGTCAAAATACGCAGCTGCGGTATGGCGCCCGAAGGCGCCGGAGGTAACCAGATTCCTTAAAAATCCGTTAGACGTGGCCTTGCCCTATCCACAGCGATTTCGGTAATGTCCATCCATCGAAGGGGACGGGCCTCTGGTCCTTAACCCAGCCTGACGCGGCCAGCTTAAATTGGCGGGATTTGCGACGCGGATCAAGTCCGCGGACGGCTTTGGTTTGCTCTTTTCGATACGGTAGGGGACTGGCGTAACGAGACATGGCAGGTTGACAGCGCGCCGGCGTTTTTCGCCGGACGATGTTGTATTGCCCGGACATACCCAACGCGGACTGGCTTCCATGGGCCGGCACCGGTTCCCTTCGATACTGGGCGACGTTCATTGCCGGCGGCGGCAACGGGCATCGTAGCGAAGACACAGTCGCTGGAAACAAGGATGCAGGAGGCGCATCCCCGGCGAAAAAACAGGTACTAGAAAGACAAGGAACTCGATCATGCAGAGCGGCATCGAAAGGGAGCTTACGGGCGACCTCCCATTTCCTGGAACTTTGATCGGAGCAAACGAGATGGCGGTCTCCAGCGACGCGGAACAGAAGTTCGACCGGGTCAAGGCCCAGTTGAAGGCGCGTCTGGGAGCTGAAGTCTATTCGAGCTGGTTCGGCCGCATGAAGGTCGCGGAAGCGTCCAAGGGCATTGTCCGCATCTCGGTCCCCACCGCGTTCCTGCGCTCGTGGATCAATGGCCATTATCTCGACCTGATCTCCGACCTGTGGAAGCAGGAGGATGCCGATCTCCTCAAGATCGAGATCGTGGTGCGCACGGCCACCCGTCAGGGGCGCAGCCATGTCGAACCGGAATTGGCGCCGGCGCGCAAGATGACACGACAGACGCAGACGGCGCTGGCCGCCGGCACCGTAAGCCCCGGCAGGGTGGAACGCCCCCCCGTGCCGCGCCCGGGTGCGGCGGTCGAGAGCGAGTTCCGCCACAATGTGCTGGGGTCGCCGCTTGATCCGCGCTACACGTTCGGCTCCTTCATCGAGGGGCCGTCGAACCGGGTGGCCTTCGCCGCCGCCAAGGCCGTGGCGGAATCGCAGTCGAGCGCCGTGCGCTTCAATCCGCTTTTCCTGCATGCGACCGTCGGGCTCGGCAAGACCCACCTGCTGCAGGCCATCGCGGCGGAATTGCTGAAGCAGAACCCGAAGTCCCGCGTCGTCTATCTCACCGCGGAATATTTCATGTGGCGTTTCGCCACGGCGATCCGCGACAACAACGCGCTGACGCTCAAGGAGCAGCTGCGCGACATCGACCTCCTGATCATCGACGACATGCAGTTCCTGCAGGGCAAGTCGATCCAGCATGAATTCTGCCATTTGATCAACATGCTGCTCGACAGCGCCAAGCAGGTCGTTGTCGCTGCCGACCGGCCGCCGTCGGAGCTGGAATCGCTGGAGCCGCGCGTCCGCTCGCGCCTGAATGGCGGCGTCGCGCTTGAAATGTCGGCGCCCGATTTCGCCATGCGCCTCGGCATGCTTAAACTGCGCCTGGCCACGGCCAGGATCGACGACTCATCGCTCGACATTTCCGAAGAGATCCTCAATCACGTCGCCCGCACCGTGACCGGCAGCGGACGCGAACTGGAGGGCGCGTTCAATCAACTGCTGTTCCGGCAGTCGTTCGAGCCGCAGATCACCATCGACCGCATCGATGAGATCCTCGGCCACATCTATCGCACCGGCGAGCCGAAGCGGGTTCGCATCGAGGATATCCAGCGCATCGTGGCGCGCCACTACAATGTGTCGAAGACCGAATTGCTGTCCAATAGGCGCACGCGCACCATCGTCAAGCCGCGGCAGGTCGCGATGTACCTGTCGAAGGTGATGACACCGCGTTCCCTGCCCGAGATCGGACGGCGCTTCGGCGGCCGCGACCACACCACGGTGCTGCACGCCGTGCGCAAGATCGAGGACCTTTCCGGCAACGACAACACGCTGGCACAGGAACTCGAGCTGCTGCGACGGCTGATCAACGACCAGGCCTGACCGTTCAGGACAGGCAAGCCGGAACTGCGCTGGAATTCAACAGCTTACCTGCCCGGCGGTGAGCCCGGAATGGGCTCGCGGCATCGGCTGGCGACGATCCGGATTCCGGATTCAGCACACCGACTGACGGTCTTCGCGGCGTTTATCCCCAGAAAGCCCGCGCAGCCGGCCCGAACCGGTGTCGCGGGCTTGCGTTTGCTGGCTTTTTCCTGTCAGTTTACGCAGATTCTGAGCCTGTTCAGACCTTTCGCGGGGCGCCGCCAGCCGGAGACCCGCTCATCCTTTCAAGCGAGCCTGTTTCGTCATGCGTGTTATCCTGGAACGGTCAAATCTCCTGAAGTCGCTCAACCACGTCCACCGTGTGGTCGAACGGCGCAACACGATACCGATCCTGTCCAATGTGCTGCTCAGCGCCGAAGGCGCCAGCCTGGAAATGAAGGCCACCGACCTCGACCTGGAGGTGACGGAAGCAACCCCAGCCAAGGTGGAGCGTGGCGGGGCGACGACGGTTCCCGCGCATCTGCTCTACGACATCGTGCGCAAGCTCTCGGACGGCGCCGAGGTGATGCTGAAGACGGACGAGGACGGCAACGCCATGACGGTGACGTCAGGCCGCTCGAGCTTCCGCCTGCAGTGCCTGCCGCAATCCGATTTCCCCGAACTTTCGGCCGGATCCTTCTCGCATATCTTCCGGCTCGACTCGGTTGCCCTCAAGGGGCTGATCGAGAAGACGCAGTTCGCCATTTCCACCGAGGAGACGCGCTATTATCTCAACGGCATCTACCTGCACACGCATGAAGTCGGCGGCAAGCTGAAGCTGCGCTCGGTGGCGACCGACGGCCACCGCCTGGCGCGCGCCGAAATCGATGCGCCGGCGGGTTCCGAAGGCATGCCGGGCATCATCATTCCGCGCAAGACGGTGAGCGAGCTGCAGAAACTGGTCGACGATCCGGATGTCGCCGTGACCACCGAACTGTCCGATACCAAGATCCGCTTCACCATCGGCAGCGTGGTCCTGACCTCGAAGCTGATCGACGGCACCTTCCCCGATTATCAGCGGGTCATTCCGACGGGCAACGACAAGAAGCTGATCCTCGACCGCCAGAGCTTTGCCGCCGCGGTCGATCGCGTCTCGACCATTTCCTCCGAACGCGGCCGCGCGGTGAAGCTTTCGATCAGCGAAGGCCAGGTGACGCTTGCGGTCAACAACCCGGATTCCGGCAGCGCCACCGAGGAACTGGCGGCCGATTACTCGTCCGACCCGATCGAGATCGGCTTCAACGCCAAATATCTGCTCGATGTCGCCGCGCAGTTGACCGGCACGGAAGCCAAATTCATGCTGGCCGATGCCGGTTCGCCGACCCTGATCCACGACATGGCCGACGAGACCGCGCTTTACGTGCTGATGCCGATGCGGGTGTAGCCTGCGGGTCATCGATCCGACTCAGCAATGGTTGCGGCACTTCTATAGGCGGATAGCGGTTGCCGGCACAGACGCATATAAGTAAGCTTACACTTACTAATTTCCGCAACTATGCGGCGCTGGCGATCGATCTCGCCCCGGGCGCCGTCGTGTTTTCCGGCGACAATGGTGCCGGCAAAACCAACCTGCTCGAAGCGATTTCCTTTCTGACGCCCGGGCGTGGCCTGCGCCGTGCCCCTTACGCCGATGTCGCGCGCGAAGGCGGCGACGGCGGCTTTGCGCTGCATGCCCGGCTCGACGGGCCCGACGGCCAGGTCGAGATCGGCACGGGCATTTCGGTTGGCGAAGGCGAGGGTGGCAGGCGGGTTCGCATCAACGGCGCGACCGCCCGATCGGCCGAAGACATGCTGGAATGGCTGCGCGTGGTGTGGCTGACGCCGGCCATGGATGCGCTGTTCACCGGCCCGGCCGCGGATCGCCGGCGCTTTCTCGACCGGCTGGTGCTGGCGATCGATCCCGGCCACGGCCAGCGTGCGCTCGACTACGAAAAGGCGATGCGGAGCCGTAATCGCCTACTTACGGACGGATCTCGGGATGATCGCTGGTTCGAGGCGATCGAGACGCAGATGGCCGAAACGGGCGTCGCTATTGCGGCGGCGCGCGCCGAACTGGTGCGCTTGCTCGCCGCCATGATCGACAGGCTGCCCGACACAGGGCCTTTCCCTCAGGCCGACATCAGCCTTTCAGGCGATCTGGAAGCCGAGGTTTCCAGCGCGCCGGCGGTCGATGTCGAGGAGCGGTTCCGCCGGGCGCTCGCCGGCGGACGTGATCGCGATCGTGCCGCGGGACGAACGCTGGAAGGCCCGCACCGTTCCGATCTTCTGGTGCGGCACCGGCCCAAGGCGATGCCGGCCGAGCTCTGTTCGACCGGCGAGCAGAAGGCCTTGCTGGTCGGCATCGTGCTCTCGCACGCACGGCTAACCGGCGAGATGTCCGGCATGACGCCGATTCTGCTGCTGGATGAGATCGCAGCACACCTCGACGGCGGGCGGCGGGCGGCACTGTTCTCGATCCTCGAGGAGTTGAACTGCCAGGCCTTCATGACGGGAACCGATGCCGCGCTGTTTTCCAGCCTCAAGGGGCGCGCACAGTTCCTGACGGTCGACCATGGCACGGTTGGGCCAACCGAAGACGCCTGACAAGGTTTTTCGGCCGCTGTATTGTCCTGACATGACCACCACGCTCACCGCCGACGAGATCGAACGCTATGCCCGCCACATCGTGCTGCCGGAGGTCGGCGGTGCGGGCCAACAGAAGCTCAAGCAGGCGCGCGTATTGGTGATAGGCGCCGGCGGGCTGGGCGCGCCGGTGCTCGAATACCTTGCGGCGGCCGGCGTCGGCACGCTCGGCATTGTCGACGACGACACCGTGTCGCTCTCCAATTTGCAGCGTCAGGTCATCCACGACACCGATACGGTCGGCAAGCTGAAAACCGACAGCGCCAGGGCGGCAATCGCCCGCATCAATCCCAACACCGCGGTCGAGACGCACACGTTCAGGCTGAGCGCGGACAACGCCCCTGCCCTCGTTGCCCGATATGACATAGTGGTCGACGGTTCCGACAATTTCGAGACCCGTTATACGGTGGCCGACGCCTGTGCGAGCGCGCGTAAACCCCTGGTGCATGCCGCCGTTGGCCGCTTCGACGGCTCGGTGACGGTGCTGAAGCCTTTCGGGGTCGGCAAGGATGGCAAGCCTAACCCGGGCTATCGCGATCTCTTTCCCGAAGCGCCACCGCCAGGCCTGGTGCCCTCCTGCGCCGAGGCCGGGGTGCTTGGTGCGCTGACCGGCGTCGTCGGCACGCTGCAGGCGATGGAGGCCATCAAGCTGATCACCGGCATTGGCGAGCCGCTGGTCGGCCGGCTGCTGCTCTACGATGCGCTCGCCGCGCGCTTTGAGACGATCCGCTACGGCAGACGCTGATCTTGGAGCGGACCATGCCCCTGACAATCGACCGCATTCCGGCCGATTTCGGCCGCTGGGACGAGGTGCTTGCCTTGATCATGCATGCCTTCGCCTTCATGGACGGCGTCATCGACCCGCCGTCCTCGGCTCACCTGCTCACCGTCGATACACTGCGCGACAAGGCCTTGCGCGAGACCGGTTTCGTGGCTCTCGATGACGACAGGATCGTCGGCTGCGTCTTTGCCCAGGAAAGGGCTGACGATCTTTATGTCGGCAAGCTCGCCGTCGCCCCGGACTGCCAGAGGCGAGGCATTGGCCGGCGGCTGATGCAGGCGGTCGAACGTCTCGCGCTCGACCGCGGCAAGGCGGCGCTGGAGTTGCAGACGCGTATCGAACTCACCGCCAATCACGCCGCCTTTGCCCGCCTCGGCTTTCACGAGACCGGGCGGACGGCGCATGAGGGCTACGCCAGGCCGACCTCTATCACCATGCGCAAGGCTCTTTCGTAAGCCTTGGCTTGCATTTGAAGAACGAACCAGGAGCGCGCCGCCGCGATACCGTCAGGTTCTGAGCGGCAGCACACGGTCCGGCGGGCGGTGACCGTCAACGAAGGCGCGGATGTTGATGATGACCTTCTCGCCCATGTCGATGCGGCCCTCGAGCGTCGCCGAACCCATATGCGGCAAAAGCACGACCTTGTGCCGGGCGGCGAGCTTGAGCAGCTTGGCATTGAGCGCCGGCTCATGCTCGTAGACGTCGAGGCCGGCGCCGGCGATCTTGCCGTCCTGAATCAGCTTGACCAGCGCTTCCTCGTCGATGATGTCGCCACGCGCGGTGTTGACGACATAGGCCGTGGGCTGCAGCAGCGCCAGGCGCCGTGCCGACAAAAGATGGAAGGTCGCGGGCGTCGACGGACAATTGACGGAGATGATGTCCATGCGGGCCAGCATCTGGTCGAGGCTCTCCCAATAGGTCGCCTCCAGCCCGTCCTCGACCGCCGGCAAGACGCGATGGCGGTTGTGATAGTGGATGGAAAGGCCGAAAGCCTTGGCCCGGCGCGCGACGGCCGTGCCGATGCGGCCCATGCCGACAATGCCCAGCCGCTTGCCCCAGATGCGCCGGCCAAGCATCCAGGTCGGCGACCAGCCGGCCCATTTCTTGTCGCCGGTGAGCACATTGGCGCCCTCCGCGAGCCGGCGCGGCACCGCCAGCATCAGCGCCATGGTCATGTCGGCGGTATCTTCGGTCAGCACATTGGGCGTGTTGGTGACGGTGATGCCCCTCTTGGCGGCCGCAGCCACGTCGATCTTGTCGACGCCGTTGCCGAAATTGGCGATCAGCTTGAGGTTGTCGCCGGCCTGGGCGATCAGCGCCGCGTCAATCTGGTCGGTCACCGTCGGCACCAGCACGTCGGCTTCCTTGACCGCGGCGACCAGCTCCGGCTGCGTCATCGGCCTGTCCTCGACATTCAGCCTGGCGTCGAACAGCTCGCGCATGCGGGTCTCGACCGGGTCGGGCAGCTTTCGCGTGATGACCACGAGAGGCTTCTTTTTGCCTACCATTGTTTCCCTCGTTGAGACCTCTTTAACCAAGACCGGCGAAACTGAAAGCCGGTCGCGGTAGCCGATTTACCCATGTAACAAGCGGTGCCGCCGAAGACAAAGAAAAAGGGGCGCCAAGGCCACCAGGCCGGCGCCGAAAGGAACGAAAGTGTCTGGTTTCGCGTCGCTTCGCCTGGCCCTCAGCGCAGCATTTCTCGGCGCTCTCCTCTATCCCCCACTTGCCGCGGGGCAGAGCGCGGCCGCGCCCGCCCAGAGCGCCGTCACGCTCGGGCCGAGCGGCCTGCCGCTGCCGCGATTCGTCAGCCTGAAGTCCGGCCGCGTCAATTCGCGCGTCGGCCCCGGCGCCAACTACTCGGTCGACTGGATGTATATGAAGGCCGGCCTGCCGATGGAGGTCGTCCAGGAATTCGACACGTGGCGCCGCGTGCGCGATGCGGATGGCTCGGAGGGCTGGATCAATCAGTCGCTGCTGTCAGGCCGGCGCACGGCGATCATCGCGCCCTGGCAGCGCGGCAAGGGCGCCCAGATCAACCTTATGAAAAGCCCCGACAAGGATGCCCGTGTGGTGGCGATCGTCGAGCCGGGCGTCATGGGCACGATTAAGTCCTGCGACGGCCAGTGGTGCGAAATGACGCTCGACGGCCACACCGGCTGGCTCGCCCAGGCGGCGGTCTGGGGCGCCTATCCCGGCGAGCGGGTCAAGGACTGAGGCCGTCCCGCTTGCGCCCGATGGGGCCAAGGTGGGTGTCCTGAAAACCGGTTGACAGTTTCAGGCCGTAGCCCAGTGCACGGTCGATGGCGATGTGGGCGATCCAGATCAGTGCGACCGCGCTCGCGACCGCATGACCGGACAGGGACCCGACGAGCAGCAGCAGCACCGGTACGATGAGGATGTGCAAGGCGTTGTAGGCGATGGCGCCGATGCGCGGCCCGCCGAGATAGCCGAACATTGACAGGTCCGGCGCCAGGATGAGCAATCCGAAGAGCCACCAGGAAACGCCTGACCAAGCGTAGAAGACGATCGCAACGGCCGCCACGACAGCCCATTCGAGCCGGATTATCAGCTCGAGGGGTCTCATCCCGGACAGATTATTCTGGCCGGACAGATCATTCCCGGCCGGGCCGATCGTTCTGGCCTCACCGGTCATTCCTGGCGCTTGGGGCGCAGCCTCACCACGATGTCGACATTGGCGATTTCCATGCCCTCGGGCGGATCCGGCAGGTTGGTGACCGTCACCGGACCATTGGCGATGTCGAAAATCCGGTTTTCGCCTTCGATGTAGAAATGATGGTGGTCGGAGGTGTTGGTGTCGAAATAGGTCTTGGCGCCCTCGACGGCGAGGATGCGCAGCAGACCCGCCTGGGTGAACTGGTGGAGCGCGTTGTAGACCGTGGCCAGCGACACCGGCACGCCGGCGGCCAGCGCCTCCTCGTGCAGTTCCTCGGCCGAGAGATGGCGATCGCCCTTGGCGAAAAGCAGGTCGGCCAGCGCAATGCGCTGCCGCGTCGGCCTCAGGCCGGCTTCACGTACCCGCTTGTCCACAGCGACATTTTCCTTCCGGCAGCCCCGGTCCATCTGGTCTTCCAAGCCAACAGTCCCGCTTCAAGACACGCCCAGAATGGCAAAAAAATGAATGTCTGCCGAAACCGGACCCCTGTTGACATATATTCTGTCGTCCGAATGCGATCAATAGCGCGCATTGACCCGAGCAGACTGGCGGGTTAAGCGCAAACGCCGGTTTCCGGCCTGAAACAGATTGTGTTAGGACACCAACGACAAGGGCGCGCTACCGCCCGGACGATATGGGGACGAGATTGATGGCGGGTAAATCCAGCTACGACTACGAAGAATTGCTGGCCTGCGCCCGCGGCGAGCTGTTCGGAGAGGGCAATGCCCAGCTGCCCTACCCGCCGATGCTGATGTTCGATCGTATCACCGAGATCAGCGAGACCGGCGGTGCCTTCGACAAGGGCTTCATCCGTGCGGAGTTCGACATCAAACCGGACCTGTGGTTCTTCGCCTGCCATTTCATCGGCAATCCGATCATGCCAGGATGCCTCGGCCTGGACGCCTTGTGGCAGTTGACCGGCTTCTATCTTGGCTGGCTCGGCGAACCCGGCAAGGGAATGGCGCTGTCGACCGGTGAGGTCAAGTTCAAGGGCATGGTCACGCCATCGGTCAAGAAGGTCGAGTATGGCGTGGATTTCAAGCGTGTCATGCGCGGCCGGTTGGTGCTGGGCATCGCCGATGGCTGGATGAAGGCGGATGGCGAGCCCATATATGCGGCGACGGACCTGAAGGTCGGTCTGTCCAAGCAGTCGGCGGTCGCTTGACCGCACCCTTGGCCGACCCACTGGCCAGCATCCCTGGAAGGAGTTGCGAATGAGACGTGTCGTAGTCACAGGCCTCGGCATCGTGTCGTCGATCGGCAACAATGCCAACGAGGTGCAGACCTCGCTGCATGACGCCAGATCCGGCATCAGCTTTTCCGATTCCTTTGCCGAGCACGGCTTCCGCTGCCAGGTCTGGGGCGCACCGACACTCGACCCCTCGGCCATGATCGATCGCCGCGCGATGCGCTTCCTGAGCCAAGGTGCTGCCTGGAACCACGTCGCCATGGACCAGGCGATCGCTGATGCGGGCCTCGGCGAAAGCGACATCACCAATGAGCGCACCGGCATCGTCATGGGCTCGGGCGGCCCCTCCACCCGCACCATCGTCGAGGCGGCCGAAACCACGCTGAAGAACGGCAGCCCCAAGCGCATCGGCCCCTTCGCGGTGCCGAAGGCGATGTCGTCGACCGCGTCGGCAACGCTGGCCACCTGGTTCAAAATCCACGGCGTCAACTATTCGATCTCGTCGGCCTGCTCGACCTCGGCGCATTGCATCGGCAATGGCTACGAGCTAATCCAATGGGGCAAGCAGGACATGGTCTTTGCCGGCGGCCACGAGGATCTCGACTGGACGATGTCGGACCTGTTCGACGCCATGGGCGCCATGTCGTCCAAGTTCAATGACAGGGCCTCGGCCGCGTCCCGCGCCTATGACGTCAATCGCGACGGCTTCGTCATCGCCGGCGGCGCCGGCGTGCTGGTGCTTGAGGAGCTTGAGCATGCCAAGGCGCGCGGCGCCAAGATCTACGCCGAGATCGTCGGCTACGGCGCGACCTCGGACGGCTACGACATGGTGGCACCCTCTGGCGAAGGCGCGGTCCGCTGCATGCGCCAGGCGCTGGCGACGGTCTCCACGCCCGTCGACTACATCAACACCCACGGCACCTCGACGCCGGTGGGAGATTCCAAGGAAATGGGCGCGATCCGCGAAGTCTTCGGCGAAAAGATGCCGTTCATCACCTCGACGAAGTCGCTGACCGGCCATTCGCTGGGCGCGGCCGGCGTTCAGGAGTCCATCTATTCGATCCTGATGATGCAAGGCGGCTTCATCGGCGAAAGCGCCCATATCGAAACCCTCGACCCCGAATTCGAGGGCATGCCGATCGTGCGCAAGCGCATCGACAACGCCAAGATCGACACCGTCCTGTCAAATTCCTTCGGTTTCGGTGGCACCAACGCAACGCTCGTTTTCCAGCGCTATTCCGCATAAGGCCAGCGGTTTTCTAAGGGGATTGCCTGCCATGGACGGATTGATGAAGGGCAAGCGCGGGCTTGTCATGGGTGTTGCCAACGATCATTCGATCGCCTGGGGCATCGCCAAGAAATTGTCCGAACATGGGGCGGAGCTCGCCTTCACCTACCAGGGCGAGGCCTTCGGCCGCCGGGTCAAGCCGCTCGCCGACAAGCTCGGCGCCTCACTGGTCGTTCCCTGCGATGTCGAGGACAGCGCTTCGGTCGCCGCCACGTTCGAAACGCTCGGCAAGGAATGGGGCGGACTGGACTTCGTCGTCCACGCCATCGGCTTTTCCGACAAGAATGAGTTGAAGGGGCTCTACGCCGACACCAGCCGGGACAATTTCGTCCGCACCATGGTGATTTCCTGCTACTCCTTCACCGAAGTGGCCCGCAACGCGGCGGCACTGATGACCGAAGGCGGCTCGATGATCACGCTGACCTATGCCGGTTCGGTCCGCGTCATGCCGAACTACAATGTCATGGGCGTCGCCAAGGCCGGCCTCGAGGCCAGCGTGCGCTACCTTGCCAACGACTACGGTCCGCGTGGCATCCGGGTGAACGGCATCTCGGCGGGCCCGGTGCGCACGCTCGCTGGCGCCGGCATTTCGGACGCCCGTCACATGTTCTCCTACCAGCAGCGCAACTCGCCGTTGCGCCGCACGGTGACCATAGATGAGGTCGGCGGCTCCGCGCTTTATTTGCTGTCCGACCTCGCATCGGGCGTCACCGGCGAAATCCACTATGTCGATTCCGGCTATCACATCGTCTCGATGCCGACGCTCGACGAGTTGAAGCAGACGGATGGCTAACTGGCCGTTAAGAATCAAGGCGCCAAGCTATGGGCAACCGTTTTGGAAAAATGGCTCTTTTCCAGTAAAGAAAATAATCTTCTCCAGTAAAATTGGATACATTCGCGGAAACTCATTTTAAGTAGATTTCCGCTATAGAGTCCCGCAATCTGGGGACCTTTGAATGACTGCCGTCAGCAACCCGAAGCGAACACCGGTGTTCCGACTGCTCACGATAGCGAGTTCGGGCATTGGCAGTTTTGTCCTCGGCATCTGGGGCTTGAAGCACGGCCTCGGCGACGGGTTTGCCGGCATATCGATGGACATGATGGTCGCGATCATGGCTGCGCTCTGCGCGCTGGCGGCGTCGGTGGCGGCCATGTCGTTCTTCGCCGGCGTCGATGAATTGGCCGATTTCGTCTTCAACGAAACCCATTTCGACAAGCTGACCGGACTGCTGGCGCGCCCGGCGATGGTCGGCAAGATCGCCGAGGCGGCATGCGCGACAAGCCGGACCGGAGAACCGGTGTTCCTGATCGACATCGACATCGACCGGTTCAAGCAGATCAACGACGCGATCGGCTATACGCAGGGCGACGAGTTGATCCGCGCCTTCACCAAGCGGCTGCAGGCCTGCGTGCCCGCACGCGCCCTGGTCGGGCGTATCGGCGCCGGCGAGTTCGCGGTGCTGCTTGCGGATCATCAGATCCAGGGAACGATGGAAAGCATGGTCGAAAGGCTCATCGACGAAATGATGGAGCCCTATGAGCTGAGCACCCATCAGCAGTCGGTGAGCCTGTCAGTGGGTATCGTGGCCATGCCCAAGGATGGCGTCGATCCGGTCCTTATCCTGCGCCGCTCCAACCTGGCGCTGCAGAATGCGCGCGCTGGCGGGGTCGGCAACTGGTCGGTGTTCGACAGCGAGATGGGGCGTGTCGCCGATCATCGTCAATGGGTCGAATCCGAACTGCACACCGCTTTCGAGCGCGGAGACTTCGACCTCCACTATCAGCCGCAGCTCGACCTGCCGACCGGCCGCATCATCGGCTACGAGGCGCTGATCCGCTGGAACCATCCCGAACGTGGCATGATCCCGCCCATGGAGTTCATCCAAATCGCCGAGGAAACCGGGATGATCAACCCGATCGGCGAATGGGTTCTGCGCAAGGCCTGCAGCGACGCCCGCCATCTGCCGGACGACTGTTTCGTCGCCGTCAACATCTCGCCGGTTCAGTTCATGACCAAGGACTTCGTCGGCATCGTGCGCGACACCATGCGGGCCACCGGCATCAAGCCGTCGCGGCTTGAGCTGGAAGTCACCGAGACGGCGATGATGCAGGACCGCGACCGCGCGGCCGCCATCCTGAAAGAGCTTGCCGAAATGGGCATCTCGGTTGCCGTCGACGATTTCGGCACCGGCTATTCCAACCTCAGCTACCTCATCGACTTCTCATTCGGCAAGCTAAAGATCGACCGTTCCTTCGTCAGCCGCATCGATACCGATTCCAGCTCCGGCGCTGTCGTCTCGACCATCGTCGGGCTTTCGCGCGCGCTCGGCGTCAGCATCATCGCCGAAGGCGTCGAGACCGAGAGCCAGGCGACGCTGTTGCGGGCCGCCGGCTGCGAGGTGGTGCAGGGTTACCTGTTCGGCCGTCCGGCGCCACTCAAGTTCAGGCTTGGCGACGAGCACGCCACCGACGAGGTCCGGCGCGTCGCCAACCTGCACTAGGCAAGTCAGCGCCGGGCGGAAAACACCTTGAACATGCCATCGCGGGCAAGCTCCGCGTGACTGGCAAAGGCAGCCGACAGCACGGGCTCGTAGGGAAGCTGGCGGTTGGCGACCATGAACAGCCTGCCACCGGGCTTCAACGCCTTGGCCGCCGCGCGGATCATGCCGGCACCGATCTCCGGCTCGGCCGCACGGCTGCGGTGGAAGGGCGGGTTCATGGCGATGACGTCATACCGGCGCTCGACAGGCTCGGCGAGCAGATCCGTCCACAAGAAGCCCTGCGCCACTGTGTTGGCGAGGTTGCCCTTGGCCGCCTCCAGCGCATCGAAATCGGCCTCATAGAGATCGAGGCCCGACAGGCCTGACGAGCGGGCAGCCATCTCAGCCGCGACATACCCCCAGCCGGCGCAGAAATCGGCCGCATTGCCGCGCAGGTCACCGGGCAAATTGTCGACCAGCAGTTTCGAACCCGCATCGACGCGATCGAAAGAGAACATACCGGGTGCGGTGTGGAACCGCTCCTCGATCAGCAAAGCGCGATTGGCGGCGCGTAGCGTGGCTGCGGCCTGCATATCCACCGGGCGGCGCAGCCAGAAGGCGATGCCGTGATATTTCGGCATATGGCCGTCGAGCGGCACGAGCTCGTCGACGCGCTTGCGCAGGCTGGCAATGCCGTCGTCCTTGCCGCCGGCGACGACGACAAGTCCGCCTGGCGCCACGCGCTCGAGGGCCTCGGCGACACGCAGTTCGTTCTGGCCGCGGTGACGGCCCGCGAGCACCAGCGCGGCATTAAACCCGTCCCCCTCGGTTTGCGGCGTGACGGCAAAGCCGGCCGCCTGCAATGCACGGAAATATGGCCGGAAGCCCTGCACGAGATGCAGCGTGGCCTCGAAACCCGACGGCACGCGCAGGCCGGGCTCGGCGCCGAGGAAGAGGATGCGTTCGCCCTTTCGCGGCAAGGAGAGAGCCTCGGCCTCGAACGGATGGAAAAGCGTCTTCAGCGCTTCAGCGACCATAGAAGTGCTCCCAGAGTCTTACGCAATTCCCAAGGGAAAGCGCCTCATACTTTCCTGAAACTGCTCCAAACGAAAACGGGCGCGACATAAGCCGCGCCCGCTTCGATTTTTCTGTCAGAGCACTCAGGCGGCGTCTTCTTCGCCTTCGGCCTTCTTGTCGCGCACGATTTCCTTGCCTGTGGCCTGGTCGACGACCTTCATGGACAGGCGGACCTTGCCGCGTTCGTCGAAGCCCATCAGCTTGACCCAGACCTTGTCGCCTTCCTTGACGACGTCCGAGGTCTTGGCGACCCGCTCATTGGCGAGCTGCGAGATGTGGACGAGGCCGTCACGCGGACCGAAGAAGTTGACGAAGGCGCCGAAGTCGGCGGTCTTGACGACCGTGCCTTCGTAGATCTCGCCGACTTCCGGCTCGGCGACGATGGTGTGGATCCACTTCTTCGCCGCCTCGATCTCCTTGGCGTTCGAGGAAGCGATCTTCACCGTGCCGTCGTCCTCGATGTTGATCTTAGCGCCGGTCTTCTCGACGATCTCGCGGATGACCTTGCCGCCCGAACCGATGACGTCGCGGATCTTGTCGGTCGGGATATGCATGACCTCGATGCGCGGCGCGAACTCGCCGAGTTCGGGGCGGGCGCCGGTCAGGGCATGCGCCATTTCGCCGAGGATATGCTGGCGGCCGTCCTTGGCCTGATCCAGCGCGATCTTCATGATCTCCTCGGTGATGCCCTCGATCTTGATGTCCATCTGCAGCGAGGTGATGCCGTTGGCGGTGCCGGCGACCTTGAAGTCCATGTCGCCGAGGTGATCCTCGTCGCCCAGGATGTCGGAGAGCACGGCAAAGCGCTCGCCTTCCTTGATCAGGCCCATGGCGATGCCGGCAACCGGCTTCGCCAGCGGCACGCCGGCATCCATCAGCGCCAGCGAGGTGCCGCAGACGGTGGCCATCGAGGACGAGCCGTTGGACTCGGTGATCTCCGAGACGACGCGCAGCGTGTAGGGGAACTGGTCAGCGCTCGGCAGCATCGGCCGGATGGCGCGCCAGGCGAGCTTGCCGTGGCCGATTTCGCGGCGGCCCGGCGAACCCATGCGGCCGGTCTCACCGACGGAATAGGGAGGGAAGTTGTAATGAAGGAGGAACTTCTCCTTGTACATGCCGGTCAGCGAATCGACATACTGCTCGTCTTCGCCGGTACCGAGCGTGGCAACGACCAGCGCCTGGGTCTCGCCGCGGGTAAACAATGCCGAACCATGGGTGCGCGGCAGGACGCCGACTTCCGAAACGATCTTGCGGACCGTCTTCAGGTCGCGGCCATCGATGCGCGAGCCGGTGTCGAGGATGTTCCAGCGCACGACCTTGGCCTGCAGTTCCTTGAACACCGAGCCGATCTGCTCGGAGGTGTACTTGGCCTCTTCGCCTTCGGCCGGAGCAAAGGCTGCCTTGACCTTCGCCTTGACGGCGTCGACGGCGGCATAGCGCTGCTGCTTGTCGGTGATCTTGTAGGCATTGCTGAGCTCGTCGCCGACGATCTTCAGCATCTCGCCTTCGAGCGCGGAATAGTCCGGCGCGGTGAAGTCGCGCGGCTCCTTGGCGGCGACTTCGGCCAGCTTGATGATGGCGTCGATGACCGGCTGGAAGCCTTTGTGGCCGAACATGACAGCGCCGAGCATCAGCTCTTCGCCAAGTTCCTTGGCTTCCGACTCAACCATCAGCACGGCGTCGGCGGTGCCGGCGACGACGAGGTCGAGCTTGGATTCCTGCATTTCGTCGATGTGCGGGTTCAGGACGTATTCGCCGTTGATGTAGCCGACGCGCGCGCCGCCGACCGGGCCCATAAAGGGAACGCCCGACAGGGTCAGGGCGGCCGAGGTGGCGACGATCGACAGGATGTCCGGATCATTTTCGAGGTCGTGCTGGACGACGGTGACGACGATCTGCGTGTCGTTCTTGTAGCCGTCGGCGAAGAGCGGACGGATCGGGCGGTCGATGAGGCGCGAAACCAGCGTTTCCTTTTCGCTCGGACGGCCTTCCCGCTTGAAATAGCCGCCCGGGATCTTGCCGGCGGCATAGGTCTTTTCCTGGTAGTTGACGGTCAGCGGAAAGAAATCGAGGCCGGGCTTGGGCTCCTTCATCGAAACGACGGTGGCCAGAACCTTGGTCTCGCCGTAGGTGGCGAGCACGGCGCCGTCAGCCTGACGGGCGATCTTGCCGGTTTCGAGGATGAGCGGGCGACCGCCCCATTCGATTTCCACTTTGTGCTGATTGAACATGTCTTGTCCTTTGTATGAGGAAGGGCCGCGCCGTTTCAGCGTGCGCGGGTGCCCTTTCCCCTGGCTTCCTTTCTCGGGCAGCCACGGGCAAGACAACGGGAGGCTCGGGTCTGTCGGCACGGTGGCCATACGAGCGTCCTGCAATCCTGCCCCATGACCGTCCATGGGTGGCTCCGAGTGGCCCTCTGCGCGCTCGAAGCCGGATATGGCCAATCGATCGACCGGCCCGCGCACGACCCCGGTTTACGGAACACGTCATGCGCAATTCAGCTTTTCGGAGCGTCCGTCCGGCATCCCGATGGGGTGCGCGGCGCTCCAGTCCTGCATTCGAGATCGGATTGGCCCCGGTGCTCGAATGCGCGACCGGCGGACTCCTTGAGGGAGCCCGCCGGTCAATTCGTCAACGGCGCAGACCGAGCTTCTCGATCAGTGTCTGATAGCGCGCGTCGTCCTTGCGCTTGAGGTAATCAAGCAGGCTGCGGCGCTGGGACACGAGAGCGAGCAGACCACGGCGGGAATGGTTATCCTTCTTGTGGTCCTTGAAATGGTCGGTCAAGTTCTTGATGCGCTCGGAAAGGATGGCCACCTGGACTTCCGGAGAACCGGTATCGCCCTTGGCGGTCGCGAATTCACCCATCAATTCCTTCTTGCGCTCGGCAGTAATCGACATCGTGTTTTTCCTTATCTGTTTGAGGAAACGGGTCGCCCTCAGCCGGGATGTCGTCCAGCAGGGGCCGGTGCAGGCAAAGCGTCGTGGCGCTATGCTGCGGCGCGTATAGTGCAATTCCCGGCAAAACACCAGCCCAATTCACCAAGCCGGCTTTTCAGCCCCAAATGCCAAGTTTTATCGCCGTCAGAGCCATTTCTTCCATTTGAAGAAGGCAATCAAGCCGACCGCGACAAGCAGCATGAAGACGAGTGCCGCCGGATAACCATAGTAAGACCGCAGCTCCGGCATGTTCCATGGCGAGGTATCGGGACTGAAATTCATGCCCCAGACGCCGACCAGGAAGGTGAGCGGCATAAAGATGACCGAGACGATGGTGAGATAGCTGATGACGTCGTTGGTGCGCGCCTGGCTCAGCGACAGGTGCATCTCGATCAGCCCGGTCAGCATGTCGCGCTGGGTCTCGACCAGTTCGATCAGCCTGAGTGAGTGGTCGAGCGTGTCATTGAGGAAGACCTTGGTCTCGGCTCTGACATAGGGCACGTCGTTGCGGATCAGCGTCGCCAGCGCATCGCGCATCGGCCACAGCACGCCCTTCAGCACATTGGCGTCGCGCCGCAATTCGTGCAGCTGCCGCATCTGATGCTTGTGCGTGGAATGCAGCATCTCATCCTCGATGCCGTCGACCAGGTCGCCGGCCGCCTCGATCGGCGGGAAATAGCTGTCGACGATGGCGTCGATCAGCGCGTAGGCCAGATAGTCGGCGCCGCGTGTGCGCAAGCGGTTGGGCGCCGAACTCTCGATGCGCTTGCGCACCGGGTCGAACGGATCGCCCTCACGCTCTTGGAAAGTGACGACGAAGTTCTCGCCGACGAAGAGGGCGATCTGTTCGTAGCGATGGGCTGTGACATCGTCGATCATGCGCACGACGACGAAGGCATGGTCCTCGAAGAAGTCGACCTTGGGCCGCTGGCCGGTGTTGACGACATCCTCCAGCGCCAGCGGATGCAGGCTGAAGATGCGGCCGATCTCCTCGATCAGCGGGATGTTGGCGAGGCCGGTGCAGTCGAGCCAGATCACCGGCCATTTGTGGCAATTGGCCTCGACATCGTCGATGCTGGCATTGTCGATAGTCTTGAACTTCTGCGGCGAGATCAGGGTCAGCCGCAATTCGGAGCGTCGCGCCGCCGGATCGGCGATCAGCGTGCCCGGCGAAGCGCCGACGGGCGGCCGCCGCGTCTTCACCGGCGCCCGCTTCTTCACCGCATCGGCCTTTGCCATCTGCCCCTCGATCGTAGAATCGACGTGAAGTTAGACGAGAGCCGTCACCCGGCAAAGACCCGCTTGGGCTTGAACATGCCTTGTTCGATCGCGCCGATGGCCACCAGCTTGCCGCGAGCCGTCGCACAGGCTTCCTCGGCCTCGACAGGCGCATCGCGGCCGCGAATGATGACCGGATTGCCGAGGCGGATCTTGGTCGCCGCATCGTCGCTGATGGCGATCTGCGGCAGGCAGTCGAGAGCCGCCGACGTGTCGACCAGAAGCGCGTCGATCGCGCTGAAGTCTACCGGCACGTCAATCGCATCGGCGTCGTCGGCAGGCTCCGGCTTGTCCTCGCCTTGCGCACCGAAACGGGCCGCTTCCAGTTCGGCGATGGTGACGAAATCCTCGGATGTGAACGGCTCGACCTCGACTCGGCGCAAATCGCTGATATGGCCGAAGCAGCCAAGGTCGCGGCCCATGTCACGGGCCAGCGAGCGCACATAGGTGCCCTTGCCGCATTCGACCTCGAAAACGGTGTGGTCCGCGTGGTGTTCGATGACGTCGAGGCGGCCGATCTCGATCTCGCGCGCGGGGATGTCGACAGTCTCGCCTTCGCGGGCGAGGTCGTAGGCGCGTTCGCCTGCGATCTTGATGGCCGAGAATTGCGGCGGCGTCTGCATGATGACGCCGGTGTATTTCGGCAGCAGCGCCTTGACCTCTACTTCCGCCGGACGGAGGTCTGAACTCTTCGTCACCGGCCCTTCAAGATCATCGGTCGAGCGCTCCTGCCCCCAGGCGACGGTGAAGCGGTAAATCTTGGCGCCGTCCTGCACGTAGGGAACGGTCTTGGTGGCCTCACCGAGCGCGATCGGCAGCATGCCGGAAGCCAGCGGATCGAGCGTGCCGGCATGGCCGGCCTTTTCCGCCTGGAACAGCCATTTGATCTTCGACACGGCCTCGGTCGAGCCCATGCCTACCGGCTTGTCCAGCACCACCCAGCCGGAGACCGGCCGGCCCTTCTTCTTGCCGCGGCGCCCCATTATTCGCTGTCCCTGTCGTCTTTAGCCCTGTCGTCTTTGGCCCTGTCGTCTTTGGTCTTGTCGTCGTCCGCATCGAGATCGCGTGCCACTTCAGGCGACTTCAGCAGATCATTGATCCTGGCGAAATTGTCGAAGGAAGTGTCGAGCTTGAAGCGGAACTCCGGCATGAACTTCATCTGCCGCAGAGCGCCGGAGACACGGCCACGGACGAATTTCGCATGCTTGTTCAACGCCTCGACAACAGCGTCGGTGTCCTTGGCGCCAAGCGGCGAAACGAAGGCGGTGGCAACCCTCAGGTCAGGCGACATGCGCACTTCCGAGACCGACACAACGGTATTTTCGATCAGCGGATCGATGATCTCGCCGCGCTGCAACGTTTCGGAGAGCGCGTGGCGCACCTGTTCGGCAACGCGCAGCATACGCTGGGACGGGCTGGATGTGGTTGGACGGGGCATTTTTTCTCAATCCTGAAAGCGTGAGGCACGGGATGGGACCGTGCCGCATGTCTCACATGTCAACGCATCAGCCCGAAATCGAATTCGGTTTCGAAAAGCACGATGCGCAATTTCACAATAAACTCCGGGCGGCGGTCTTTCGACCACCGCCCGGCATGGACAAGTCACGCGAACTCAGAGCGTCCGGGTCACCATCTCGACGCGGAAGCACTCGATGACGTCGCCGACGCGCATGTCCTCGTAGTTCTGGAAGGCCATGCCGCACTCCTGGCCGCCGGGGACTTCCGAAACCTCGTCCTTGAAGCGCTTGAGCGTCTTCAGCGTGCCTTCGTGGATGACGACGTTGTCGCGGATCAGGCGCACGCCCGCGCCACGCTCGACCTTGCCTTCGGTGACACGGCAGCCGGCGATCTTGCCGACCTTGGTGATGTCGAAGATCTCGAGGATCTCGGCATTGCCGATGAAGGTCTCGCGACGCTCCGGCGACAGCAGGCCCGACAAAGCCGCTTTCACATCATCCACGAGGTTGTAGATGATCGAGTAGTAGCGGATTTCGATGCCCGCGGCGGCTGCCGCGGCACGTGCCTGTACGTTGGCACGGACGTTGAAGCCGATGATTGCCGCACCAGACGTTTCCGCCAGCGAGACGTCGCTTTCGGTGATGGCGCCGGCTCCGGCATGGACGATGCGCGCACGCACCTCGTCGGTGCCGAGCTTGTCCAACGCGGCGTTGATCGCCTCGATCGAGCCCTGCACGTCGCCCTTGATGACCAACGGGAATTCCTTCAACCCGCTCGTCTGCAACTGCGACATCATCTGTTCGAGCGAGCCGCGCTGGCCGGCATGCTTGGCCACCGCCTTCTCACGCGCCAGGCGCTGGCGATACTCGGTGATCTCGCGGGCGCGGGCCTCATTGTTGACCACGGCGAAGCGGTCGCCGGCCAACGGAGTACCCTGAAGGCCGAGCACCTCGACCGGCATCGCCGGCGGCGCTTCCTTGATCTGCTCGCCGCGATCGTTGACCAAAGCGCGTACGCGGCCCCATTCGTTGCCGGCGACGAGGATGTCGCCCGGCATCAAGGTGCCGGTCTGCACCAGCACGGTGGCGACGGGGCCACGGCCCTTGTCGAGCTGCGCTTCGATGACGACACCCTCGGCGGTACGGTCCGGATTGGCCTTCAGGTCGAGGATTTCGGCTTGCAGCAGGATCGCCTCGAGCAGCTTGTCGAGATTGGTGCCCTTGGTCGCCGACACTTCGACGTCAAGCACTTCACCGCCCATCGATTCGACGAAGACCTCATGGCGCAGCAGTTCGGAGCGCACCTTCTGCGGATCGGCGTCATGCTTATCGATCTTGTTGATGGCCACGATGATCGGAACGCCGGCCGCCTTGGCATGACTGATCGATTCGATCGTCTGCGGCATCACGCTGTCGTCGGCCGCCACCACCAGGATAGCGATGTCGGTGGCCTGGGCGCCGCGAGCACGCATCGCCGTGAAGGCGGCGTGGCCGGGCGTATCGATGAAGGTGATCTTCTGACCGTTCTTCTCGACCTGATAGGCCCCGATATGCTGGGTGATGCCGCCGGCCTCGCCGGAGACGACATTGGCGTTGCGGATGGCATCGAGCAGCGAGGTCTTGCCGTGGTCGACGTGGCCCATGATGGTCACGACCGGCGGACGCGGCACCAGATCCTCGGCGTTGTCGGCGATGTTGAACAGGCCTTCCTCGATGTCGGATTCGGCAACGCGGCGGACCGTGTGGCCGAATTCGGTGGCGACCAACTCGGCCGTGTCGGCGTCGATGACGTCGCCCGGCTTCAGGATCTGGCCCTGCTTCATGAAGAACTTGACGACATCGACCGCACGTTCGGACATGCGCTGCGCCAGTTCCTGGATGGTGATGGTCTCGGGCAGGATCACTTCGCGCATGACTTTCTCGCGCGGCTCATTGTGCATCGCGCGCTTGAACTTCTCCTGGCGGCGACGCATCGACGACAGCGAACGGGCCCGCGCATCCTCATCGGAAAGCGCGGAATTCAGAGTCAGCTTGCCACGGCGACGGTCTTCCTCGCCCTTGGTCGGCTTGGCCGGACGCGCCACTTCGGGCGTGACCAGGCGACGCACCGGGGCGCCGACGCCAGCCCGCTTCGGCTTGACCTCTTCCTCTTCGTCGGCCGTTGCCAGCTCCGCGGCCAGCGGCGCGCGGCGGCGGGCCTCTTCCTCGGCGCGGCGGCGCGATTCGGCCTCGGCCTGCAGCCGTGCCTCTTCCTCGGCCTGGCGGCGCGCGGATTCCTCGCGCTCGCGCTTGCGGCGCTCTTCGTCCTCGGCCCGGCGCTTGGCTTCCTCGGCGGCGCGCTGACGGTCTTCGACCTCGCGGACCTTGGACCCTTCCAGCGCTCTGCGGCGGGCTTCCATTTCGCTGCGCGACAGTTCGTTCAGCACCATGCCGCTGCGCTCGACCGGAGCCGGCGGGGGAGGCGGAGGCGCAGCCTTCGGCGCTTCCTGCACGACAGCGGCCGCGGCGACGGGCGGCTTCGGCGTGAAGACGGGCACAGGGGCAGCGGCAACCGGCTCCGGCTTGTCGCCGGGCAGGGAGAATTTGCGCTTCTTGGTCTCGACCACGACCGACTTGGTACGGCCATGCGAGAAGTTCTGGCGCACGGTGCCCTGTTCCATGCCGGGGCGCTTCAGCGTCAAGGTCTTCTTAGGTGTAACACTCAACGTCTTGTCGTCGCCCGATTTCGTATCGCTCATTCCATATCCTCTGCGGCCTCATCTTCGTCAGCAACGGCCGCAAGCATTGCCAGATCGTCCGGGGTACCGCCCCGATACCGGTCGAGCGCAACCATGCGCTTCTGGACCGCCTTACCCGCGTCTCCCGCGAGAACGGCAGCATGTATCACATTTGTACCCCCCAATGCCAAGCTCAACTCGGCCTCGGAGAAAAGTTTGTAGGCAAGTATGGAAGGGCCGCCAATATGGACGGTCGCCCGCCGCGCCTGGCTGATCTTGCGTACGCCATCGTCCGATGCTTCGGTCGCGTGGAGCACGAAAAGCGCCAGCCCGCCGCGCACGGCACTCTCAACCTTGGTGGCGCCAAGAGAAATCGCGCCTGCCTTGCGGGCGAGACCCAGCATGCCCAGAGCGGATCTGGAAAGCAGCCCATCGACCATGCCGCCAAGATCCGGCGGCACAACCACCTGTGCCTTGAAGGCGCGGGCAAAAAGGTTCTTGGCCGCCGCCTTCTCGATATGTAGGCGGTCGGCGCTCACCCAGCAACCGCGGCCGGGCAGATTTCTCTTGAGATCGGGAACGACGGCCGAATCCGGACCGACGACGAACCGGATCAGTTCATCCGGTTCGGCCTGCTTGCGGGTAACGATGCAGGTGCGATCGTTCATCTCGTCCAAGGGCGGGTTGTGTGCGATGCGGTTTCACCTCACGCACCAACGGCTTCGTCAGCCGATGCTTCTTCGGCCGCAAGCTCGTCTTCGGAAATCCAGCCGGCCTTGAGACGGGCATTGAGCACCATCTGTTCGGCATCGGCGCGCGAAACACCGTGATTGGCCAGCACGCCCGGATAGACCTTGGTCTCGCCGTCCTTGCGTTCCTTCCAACCGGTCAGGTCGTCGGCGGCATAGCCGGCGAAATCCTCGATCGTCTTCACGCCATCCTCGCCGAGCGTCACCATCATGGCGGTGGTGATGCCGGGAATTTCGCGCAGTTCGTCCTTGACGCCCAGCGCCTTGCGCTTCTCGTCATGCTCGGCCTCGATCTTTTCGAGGTACTCGCGGGCACGGGTCTGGATTTCGGAAGCGGTGTCGTCGTCGAAGCCGTCGATCGAGGCGATTTCGCCGGCGTCGACATAGGCGACTTCCTCGACGCTGGTGAAGCCTTCGGAGGCCAGCACCTGGCCGACCATCTCGTCGACATCGAGGGCTTCCATGAACAGCGCCGAGCGCTCGACGAATTCCTTCTGGCGGCGCTCGGATTCCTCGGCTTCCGTCAGGATGTCGATATCCCAGCCGGTGAGCTGCGAGGCGAGACGCACGTTCTGGCCGCGACGGCCGATGGCCAGCGACAGCTGATCGTCGGGAACCACCACCTCGATGCGCTCGGCGTCCTCGTCGAGCACGACCTTGGCGACTTCCGCCGGCTGCAGCGCGTTGACGATGAAGGAGGCGGCCGAGGGCGACCACGGAATGATGTCGATCTTCTCGCCCTGCAATTCGCCGACGACGGCCTGGACGCGGCTGCCGCGCATACCGACGCAGGCGCCGACCGGATCGATCGAACTGTCACGCGAGATGACGGCGATCTTGGCGCGCGAGCCCGGGTCACGGGCGACCGACTTGATCTCGATGATGCCGTCATAGATTTCCGGCACTTCCATGGTGAACAGCTTGGCCATGAACTGCGGATGCGTACGCGACAGGAAGATCTGCGGGCCGCGCTGCTCGCGGCGCACGTCGTAGACATAGGCGCGGACGCGGTCGCCATATTTGTAGTTTTCGCGCGGAATCAGCTCATCGCGGCGGATGATCGCCTCGCCACGGCCGAGATCGACGATGACATTGCCATATTCGACACGCTTGACGGTGCCGTTGACGATCTCGCCGATGCGGTCCTTGTATTCGTCATACTGGCGGTCGCGCTCGGCCTCGCGCACTTTCTGGACGATGACCTGCTTGGCCGACTGCGCGGCGATGCGGCCGAAATCCATTGGCGGCAGCTGTTCGGCGATGAAGTCGCCGAGCTGCGCGTCGGGATTGCGCTCGCGAGCCGAGGAAATGGCGATCTGGGTGGCGTAGTCGTCGACCTTTTCGACCACTTCCATCAGCCGCTGCAGCTTCATCTCGCCGGTGTTCGGGTTGATGTCGGCGCGGATGTTGGTCTCCTGGCCGTAACGCGAACGCGCCGCCTTCTGGATCGCATCGGCCATGGCGGCGATGACGATCGACTTGTCGATCGACTTTTCACGCGCGACCGCATCGGCAATCTGCAGCAGTTCAAGTCTGTTGGCGCTTACTACCATGTTTTTTCTCCCGAGCCTGTTTGCCGGACCTTTGGGGCCGGCAGCTCAATCAACTTTCCTGTTCGTGTTCTTCCGTGGCGTCCGTCTCAGCACCCTCGGGCACGTCGTCATCCGGTTCGCCGCGGCGTTTCTTGGCTTCCTTGCGCGCCCTGTTGTCCTTCGACAACGCATCGCGAATGAGGTCGTCGGTCAGGATCAGCCGGGTTTCGGCAATGGCGTCGTAAGGCACGCGCACTGTCGGTTCCTCGCCATAGGCCGCCTTGTCGCGCTCGATCAGCACGTCGTTCTCACCGGCCTCGGCGATCTTGCCCTTGAATTGCTTGCGATCCGCGACGATGACCGATGTTTCCATCTTTACCAGATGACCGGTCCAGGTCACGAAATCCGATTTGCGCACCAACGGCCGGTCGATGCCGGGCGAAGAGACTTCGAGATGATAGGCCTTTTCGATCGGATCATCGACATCGAGCGCCGGTGACACCGCGCGGCTGACCTCTTCGCAATCCTCGACGGTCATGGTGCCGTCCTCGCGTTCGGCCATGATCTGCAGCGTCAGCCCGTTCTGGCCGGACAGATGCACCCGCACGAGGCGAAAGCCGATGCCGCGCAGCACCGGCTGGACGATCAGCGCAATGCGCGCATCAATGCCGCTTTCGCGGATGATGCGGTCGTCACCTTCGCTTGCCGTTGCAGTCATCAAGTACCTGTCGTTTCGAACCTATCGGCAGGTAATAAAAAAGAGCGGGACCGGGTGGACCCACTCTTCGTCATACCGACCAAGAATTTGACGCTGATATAAACGAACATGGCCGGTGTTTCAAGCCCGCCGTGCCGAACCGGCAAAAGGGTCGACAGCGTCAGCATTGCTCCAGGCGCATGGCCACCATGCGCCAATCCCCCTGTGACATCCGGAGGGGCGCTCTTATTTATTAGCCACGACACGAACAGAAGCGGCGCGCGGTGGCGCGCGAAAGGACAAGATCATGAGCAATCGCAGACTATTTTCCGCCCTGGGCGACCTCTTCACCGCATTTGGCGGCGCGGTTGCCGCGTCGCGCGCCGTGGAAGCCGGCCGCAAGCCGCGCGCCGACGACTTGCGCAAGCTCGGCATGGATCCGGCCATCTTCAACAGAATCGGCCGTTTCTGAAAATCTGGCGAGGGGGCGCGCGCCTATTTCCTGACAAAGGTCAGATAGGCAGGCCGCCGGCCTTCGCGAACGGCCTTCGCCTCGTAACGCGTGCCAGGCCAGCCCTCATAGGGACGATGCCAGTCGGCGGCTTCGGCCGCCTGCCATGCGAAGGCGCCATGCGCCCGGCAATGCAGCAAGGTCCAGTTTACATAGGTATCGATATCGGACGCGAAGCGGAATTTTGAGCCCGGTTTCAAGACGCGCGCGAAACGCTCGAGATTGACCGGACTGACGAAACGCCGCTTCCAGTGCTTCTTCTTCGGCCATGGATCGGGATAGAGAAGATCGATGCCGTCGAGCGAGGCCGGCGGCAGCCAGTCGAGCAGCCGGGTGGCGTCATCGTCATGGACCCGCAAATTGGCCAGCGGCCTTGCCCGCACCGCCATCATCATCTTGGCCATGCCGTTGACGAAGGGCTCGACGCCGATGAAGCCCGTTGTCGGCGCCTCGATGGCGCGGTGCAGAAGATGCTCGCCGCCGCCAAAGCCGATCTCGAGCCGGACGGCCGAAACTTCAGTTTCAAACAGAGTGCGCAGATCCGACGGCGCATCAGCCGTCAGATCGAGCCGATAGGCATCAAGCCCGCTTTCCAGGGCCGCCGCCTGCTGCGGACGGACGGGCTTGCCGCGTCGACGACCGAAAAAGGCTTCGGTCGTACGGCTTGGCCTGTCTTGCGGGCTCATCTGGCGGTGCTGGGTCTGTCGCAGCTTCAGGCCGCGACAGCATCCTTGAGCGCCTTGGCGAGATCGGTCTTTTCCCAGGAAAAAGATCCGTCGCGGCCGGCCTTGCGGCCGAAATGGCCGTAGGACGACGTCTTGGCATAGATCGGCTTGTTAAGGTCGAGGTGACGGCGGATGCCCGACGGCGACAGGTCCATCACGGTGCGCAGCGCGTCCTCGAGCTTTGCCTCGTCGACCTTGCCGGTGCCGTGCAGGTCGACATAGACCGACAGAGGCTGGGCGACGCCGATGGCGTAGGAAAGCTGGATGGTGCAACGGTCGGCAAGCTTCGCCGCCACGACATTCTTGGCCAGATAGCGCGCCGCATAGGCTGCCGACCGGTCGACCTTGGTGGTGTCCTTGCCCGAGAAGGCGCCGCCGCCATGTGGTGCCGCGCCGCCATAAGTGTCGACGATGATCTTGCGGCCGGTGAGGCCAGCGTCACCGTCCGGGCCGCCGATGACGAACTTGCCGGTCGGATTGATATACCACATGCAATCGTCGGCGATCTTGAGATCACCAAGCGCCTCGCGGATGTAGGGTTCGACAACCTTGCGGACCTTCTTGGAGTCCCATGTCGCGTCGAGATGCTGGGTCGACAGCACGATCTGGGTTGCCTCGGCGGCCTTGCCGTCGACGTAGCGGACGGTGACCTGACTCTTGGCGTCCGGGCCGAGCTTGCCGGCCTCGCCGTTGTTTTGGTGGCGGGCGGCGGCCAGCAGTTCGAGGATCTTGTGGCTGTAGTAGATCGGCGCCGGCATCAGGTCCGGCGTCTCGCGGCAGGCATAGCCGAACATGATGCCCTGATCGCCCGCACCTTCCTCGCCCTGGCGGTCGGCGGCGTTGTCGACGCCCTGGCCGATGTCTGGCGACTGGCCATGCAGGAGAACCTCGATCTTGGCCGTCTTCCAGTGGAAGCCGGCCTGCTCGTAGCCGATCTCGCGGATCGCCTTGCGGGCGACTGATTTGAATTTTGCCGGATTCACCACCGGGTGGCCCGCGGCGTCCTTGAGGATGTTGCCAGCCTTGTCCTTTTTCAGCAGCGTCTCGGGGACGCGCACTTCGCCGGCGATGACGACGCGGTTGGTGGTGGCGAGCGTCTCGCAGGCGACACGGACCTTCCATGGGTCCATGCCGGTCTTCTTGGCCTCACGGTAGACCAGATCGACAATCTCGTCGGAGATCCGGTCGCAGACTTTGTCGGGATGGCCCTCGGCAACGGATTCCGAGGTAAAGAAGTAGTTCTGCCGCGTCACGGGTGTCCCCTCTTGAAAAACGATCGGCAGGCTGCCGATTTTGGCGCGCCACGTGTTAGCGGGGCAAAGCGCCGCTCGTCAAGCGTTGCCGCCATTCTGGCACGACTGTCGATGTCGATATCTTGTGCCACCGGCGGCGAATGCCGCCGGTTCGAGGCGTATCGAGGGTCAGTCGAGATCGTCGGCGGCGAGTGACTTCACCAGGTCGATGATCCTGCGGCGCACCTTGACGTCGGCGATCTTGACGAAGGCCCGGTTGAGCTGAAGGCCTTCGGGACTGCCGCAGAATTCGACGGCGAAAGCCATCGACGCATCCTCGGAAAAGCCGCGGCCGGCCACCGCTTCCTGGCCCGGCGCATCCTCGAAGAAGAAGGCGACGGGCACGCCGAGTATCGAGGCTATCGCCTGTAGCCGGCTGGCGCCGACGCGGTTGGTGCCCTTTTCATATTTCTGGATCTGTTGAAATGTGATGCCGAGATTCTCGCCCAGCTTTTCCTGGCTCATTCCGAGCATGTTGCGGCGAAGCCGGATGCGGCTTCCAACGTGAATGTCTATGGGATTGGGTTTCTTCTTGTTTTCTTCTGTCATTTTTTCCTCGCCGAATTTTTTCGGCTTTGTGATTTTTTCCCGCCCAAAAAAAGCCGGGGGCGACTGCCCCAACAGACCGATCCACCGACTTCGAGAAATTTTCAGGCGATACAGTATGAGTTTCTAATGTGTCGACTGTCAATTCACCCGTAGCCTTTGCCTTACGCTCAATAGCGCTCCTCCGAGCGCAAACAGCAACATGATCAGGATTCCGTTAATGCGCCGCTGGCCCGAGGAAATGACCGTCTGTCCGGAAATCGGCACCTTCACATCGATGGCTCCGCGAGCGTCGATGGCCAGTGCATCGACGATGCGTCCGTGTGGGTCGACGACGGCCGAGATGCCGTTGTTGGCAGCACGCAGCAAGGGCAATCCGTTCTCCACCGCGCGAATCTGGGCCTGCCTGAAATGCTGATACGGTCCCGGTGTGTCCCCGAACCAGGCATCATTGGTAACGTTCACAATAAGCTGCGCTGACGTAGCGTCAACTGCCACCAGATCGGGAAAGATCACCTCGTAACAGATAAAAGGCAGGGCACGGATGCCGCCCGGCAGTGTGATGGCGTGGCGCTCGTTGCCGGCGGTGAACGTCACCGGTCCGGCGACAAGCTGCGCGATGCCGAAACGGTTGAGCAGGTCGGCAAAAGGCAGGTACTCGCCGAACGGCACCAGATGGACCTTGTCGACGGCATCGACGATCTCGCCTCTGTCGTTGATCGCCACCACGGAATTGTAATAGCGGCTGTCGGTGCTGGCCGCCGAGCCGCCTTCCTCGCGAACGACGCCGGCGATCAGCATCTGGCCATCGGCCAGCATGTCGCCCAGCGCCGTCAACGCGTCGGGGCGCTCGGTGAAGAGGAACGGAACCGAGGTTTCCGGCCAAAGAATGAGTTGCGGCTTGCCGTGACCAGGGTCCGGCGCCTTGGCGGACAGGCCGAGCAAGGTGGCGAAGATGCGGTCGCGCACCGAGGCGTCCCATTTTTCACTGAGGTCGACGGAAGGCTGAACGATGCGGACATCGAGACTGCGCTCCGCCGGTTTTTCAGGAGCGGTAAGCCTGATGTAGCCGAAACCGACATGGGCTGACGCAAGCAGGATGAACAGTACCGCACCCAGGCGCAGATGCCGGCGCGCCGCCAGCAGCGCCGGTAATGAAAAGAGGAACACGGCAAGCACGTTCATGCCGATCATGCCGGTCACCGACACGCTCTGCATGAGGAGAGGCACCGGCATTGCCGCGTAGCCTATGGCATTCCAGGGAAAACCGGTGAACAGGAAGCCGCGCAGCCACTCCGTCAGCCCGAAGCCGAAGGCAAGGGCGGCGATGCGACCGATATCGCTGCTCCACAGAAGCCGGGCGACCATCGTCGCGAAGCCGTAGAAAAAGGCGAGTGCGAAGGGAATGCCGACCACGGCGAAGGGAAGCGCCCAGGCAAACTCATCGGCCTCGACCAGCAGCGCCGAGCCGATCCACCAGAGACCGGCGAGGAAATAGCCGAAGCCGAACCACCAGCCGACGGCGAAGGCCGGCCGCAAGCGTCTGAAAAGGCTGCCTGAAGCTTCGCCGGTCGCGCCGTCGAGCAGCCAGACCAGCAGCGGAAACGAGATGAAGCAGGCGGCGAAGAAATCGTAGGGCGCCTGGCCGAGCACAGCCAGCGCCCCGGCAAGAAAGGCCACGAGCGCACGCCGCCAACCCCAAAGCAGAATTATCCGGCCGGCCAGGCGCTCCATGCATACTTCCGAGTCGCGCGAATCAGGACGCAAGATTTATCAGGCCGCGGCCCGCGCTCCAAACGCCGGCTGATCAGCCGCAATGACCCAGCCACAGCTCTACCGGTGCCAGCCGTCGATGCTGAGACCGCTCAGCCGCTCGGCCTCTTCGCGGGAAACGCAACGGATGGGCTGGGTGAAGGTCCAGACATGGCCCTCGGGATCGCGAGCCCGATACTGGCGTTCGCCGTAGAATTGGTCCATCGGCTCCTGGATTATGTCGGCGCCGGCTGCCCGCGCCTGCTCGCAATGCGCATCCAGGCCATCCTTCAGCCTGCCATAGACCGACTGCGTGTTCTTGCCCGAGACCGAAGCCGGGCTCGCGACATAATCGCTCCATTCGGAATCGACGATGATAGTGCAGTCGCCGAACCGCATCTCGGCGTGGACGAGGTTCCATCGGCATCGCTCACCACCATTCTGCGCTCGAAGCCGAAAGCCGCTTCGAGCCACGCCAGCGCGGCACGCGGATCCCTGTAGAAGACACCGGAACCCAGACTTGAATGCTTGAACGGGTCGTCAACCGTCATCGGCAGCGGAAACTCAGGCCTGTTCGGTGCGGGCCGTGGCGCGGCGACGGCGCTCGCCCTTCTGGCTTTGCACGATTCGCACGCGCTTGACGCGGCGCGGATCGGCATCGAGGACATGGAACTCGAAGCCCGGAATGGCCTGCACCACCTCGCCGCGCGCCGGCACGCGGCCAAGCGTGTTGAAGATCATGCCGCCGATCGTGTCGACGTACTCGCCATGTTCGCCGGCGGCAAAATCCTCGCCGATCATCTTGGCGACCTCGTCGATCTCGGCCTTGCCGTCGACGATGAAGACGCCGTCGCCGGCCTGGGTGATCATCGGCTCGTCGTCGTCATGCTCGTCCTCGATGTCGCCGACGACCATTTCGACAATGTCCTCGAGCGAGACAAGGCCATCCGTGCCGCCATACTCGTCGATGACCAGCGCCATCTGCGTGCGCGTCGTCTGCATGCGGCCCATCAGGTCGGAAGCAAGCATCGAGGGCGGCACGAACAGGACCTGGCGGATCAGATTGAGCTCGCCGATGGTGCGCGCGAGGTCGACCTGGGCGAGATCGAGCTGCGTGGCGACGGGCGTCTTCCTGGTCGTGCGCCCCTTCTTGACGCGCGCGAGCTTGGTGATGTGGGCCAGCACGTCGCGGATATGGACCATGCCACGTGGATCGTCGAGCGTCTCGGAATAGACCGGCATGCGGGAATGGCCGGATTGTTCAAAGGTGCCCAGGAGATCGCCGAGCGTAGTGGTGATCTCGACCGCCTCGATATCGGCGCGCGGCACCATGACATCCTCGACGCGCACTTCGCGCAGCCGCAGGATGTTGTTGAGCATGGCGCGCTCGCCAGGCGAGAAGGATTCGGCATCGCTCGCCGTCTCGGCCAGAGCGTCAGCGATTTCCTCGCGCAGGCTGGTGCCGCTGCGCTGCCGAAACAGGCCCAAAACACGATCGAACAGGGAGGGTCCGGCAGGCGAAGGCTCGCTGGCTGCGCCGCCGGTGTTGGCAACACCAGTGGTAACGGTACTCGGACTTGATCCCTCTTCCGACGTATCGGAAGCCTTGGGCGCACTGCCGGCGTCGGGGCGGGCGGCAGTCTCTGGTTTGTCGTTCATCGTCGTCCGGTCAATTGTCAGATGTAGTTACGCGTAGGGATCGGGAATGGCAAGCCTTGCGAGCGCTGCGCGTTCGATGGCCTCCATCTCCTCGGCCTCGGCGTCGGTCTCGTGATCATGGCCCAGCAAATGCAGCAGGCCGTGGATCACAAGATGGGTGATATGGTTCTGCACTGGCTTGTCTTCCAGTGCCGCCTCGCGAGAAACCGTCTCGGCGGCGAGCACGATATCGCCCAGCATCGGCGGCAGTGGGCCGCCTTGCACAAACGGAAAAGCCGGGAAAGACAAGACGTTGGTGGGTTTGTCCTTACCCCGCCATTCGGCATTGAGCATACGTATATGGGCGTCGTCGGAAAAAACGACGCTGAGTTCGGAACGGCCCATCACACCGGTCTCGGTGAAAGCAGCACCAACCGCCCGATCGACTAGCCGTGTCAGGCTTGCCTCATCGGGCCAATCACCCGCTTCGACCGATATATCGATGTCGACGGGAGGCTCCCCGTCGCCGGATGAATTGTCCTCAGGCATGAAGCCGCATCGTCAAAAATCAATTCTCGGCGCCGAGGCCGCGCGCCAGCTTGGCGTCGCGGTCATAGGCCCTGACGATTTCCGCCACCAGCGGATGGCGAACGACGTCGACATCGTTGAAACGCACAGTGACCGCGCCGGCCACGCCATCGAGGACACGCAAGGCTTCGACCAGGCCCGATTTGGTGCTCGGGGGAAGGTCGATCTGCGTCGGATCGCCGGTGACGATCATGCGCGAATTCTCGCCGAGACGGGTCAGGAACATCTTCATCTGCATCGGCGTGGTGTTCTGCGCCTCGTCGAGGATGACCGCGGCATGCGCCAACGTACGGCCGCGCATGAAGGCGAGCGGCGCGATTTCAATGACTTCGGCGGCAATAGCGCGCTCGACCTTGTCGGCCGGCATCATGTCGTAGAGCGCATCGTAGAGCGGCCGCAGATAGGGATCGACCTTTTCCTTCATGTCGCCGGGCAGGAAGCCCAGCCGTTCGCCGGCTTCGACGGCCGGCCGCGACAGGATGATGCGCTCGACCATGCCGCGCTCGAGCAGCATCGCCGCGTGCGCCACCGCCAGATAGGTCTTGCCGGTGCCCGCCGGACCGATGCCGAACACGAGTTCCGACCGTTCCAGCGCCCGCATATAGGCGTCCTGGTTCAGCGAACGGGCATAGATGGTCTTCTTGCGGGTGGCGATCTGGGCCGCGGAGACCTTGCCCTTGCGCTCCAGCGTCGGCAGCGTCAGCTGATCGTCGGCGGCGACCGCCATGCGCACGGCGCCGTCAACGTCGGACTGGCCGATATCGACGCCCTTCTGCAGAATGCCGTAGAGATTGTCCAAGGCGCGGCGCGCCTGTTCGGCGGCCGAAGCCGACCCCTTGATGGTCAGCTGGTTGCCGCGCGAGCGGATGTCGACGCCGAGCTTCTGCTCGAGCCGGGCGAGGTTCTCGTCGAACTGACCGTAAAGGGCGCTGGCAAGCTTGTTGTTGTCGAAAGTCAGAACGATGTGCGCCATGTCAGAAGCCCCAGATGCCGGTACCGGGGGCAGGTTCTTCAGCTCTGCTGCGCTCAACCGTCTCTCCTCATCTGCCGAGACCATCAGGCCAATTCGGCGAACAGGCTATTGTAGCCCGTCTTCGTGATTCGCACCTGGATAATGTCACCGATTTCGCCGGCCTTTTCATCAACAATAACCGGCTGCAGCCAAGGTGAGCGGCCGACCTTCTGGCCGGCCTGCCGGCCGGGCTTCTCGATCAGCGTGTCGATGGTGCTGCCGACCAGGCTCGAACCGAAGTCCTGCTGCTGCTTCAACAGCAATGCCTGCAGGCGCTGCAGTCTCTCGTCCTTGACCGTTTCCGGGACATGATCGGCCATTTCGGCGCCCGGCGTGCCGGGACGCGGCGAATATTTGAACGAAAAGGCCGAGGCGTATTTCACCTGGCGCACCAGTTCCATCGTCGCCTCGAAATCGGCCTCCGTCTCGCCGGGGAAGCCGACGATGAAATCGCCGGACAAAGCGATATCGGGCCGGGCAGCGCGGATGCGGTCGAGCAGCGCCAGATAATCCCTGGCCGTATGCCTGCGGTTCATCGCCTTGAGGATGCGGTCGGAGCCCGATTGCACCGGCAGATGCAGATAGGGCATCAGCGACGGCAGGTCGCGGTGGGCTGATATCAGTTCGTCATCCATGTCGCGCGGGTGGCTGGTGGTGTAGCGCAGCCGCGCCAGGCCGGGAATTTCGGCCAGCCGGAACAGCAGGCGGCCAAGGCCCCATTCCTCGCCGTTCTCGCCCTGGCCGTGCCAGGCATTGACGTTCTGGCCAAGCAGCGTCACCTCGCGCACGCCGGCCTCGGCCAGGCGCTCGGCCTCGGCGACGATCTGCGCCACCGGCCGCGACACTTCCGAGCCCCTTGTATAAGGCACGACGCAGAAGGTGCAGAACTTGTCGCAGCCTTCCTGCACGGTGAGGAAGGCGGTTACTCCGCGCTTGATGACCTCGGCGCGCTTGGGTTGCGGCAGATGGTCGAACTTGTCTTCGATGGCGTAGTCGGTCTCGACGATCTTCTCGCCGCCGCGCACCCGCGCCAACACGTCGGGCAGACGGTGATAGGTCTGCGGTCCGATGACCAGGTCGACGGCCGGCGAGCGCCGGATGATCTCGGCACCCTCGGCCTGCGCCACGCAGCCGGCGACGCCGATTAGCAGTTCGCGGCCGGCAAGGGCGCGCTCCGCCTTCATGTCACGGATGCGGCCGAGCTCGGAATAGACCTTTTCGGCCGCCTTCTCCCTGATATGGCAGGTGTTGAGCAGCACCAGATCAGCCTCGTCGATGGCATCGGTCGCGGTGTAGCCGTCGGCGGCCAGCGCATCGCCCATGCGCTGTGAATCATAGACGTTCATCTGGCAGCCATAGGTCTTGATGAAGACCTTTTTCGCTGCCGTGGCGCGCTTTGCCGACTGTCCGGCCACCGTGCCAATGTCGTCGCTTTCAATCGTGTTCAAGTCCATCCGGCGGCTTCTAACGCCTTTCCGTGACAAAAAACAGACGATTCTCGGTGTGCATGCGCAGGCGCAGGGTCCGGGCTAGCGGCTCGGGCGCGGATCGGCGAGTGCCGCCTGCATCATCTCGCGCACCTGGCTTTCCATCAGCCTGGCCGTTTCCTTGCGATTCGAGCCCTTGGCAAAGGCGACCGGCTGGCCGAAATGCACTTCGACGTCGAGCGCGCCCTCCGCCATCAGCACCTTGAGATGCGGCATCAGGTCCTCGTCGCCGATCCAGGCCGAGATCGGCCGGTGGCGACGGCCGAGCGGCACGCCGTGCAGGCGCGTATAGGCGATCGCCACGGGCTGGATGAACACCTGCTCGGCCGCGCCCTCCGAAAGCGCCATCGAGGCGGCGCCGAAGAGCGTGCTCTTGAACGGCAGGACGGCATTGCCGTCACCGGTCGATCCCTCCGCGAACAGCACCATGGCATCGCCCTTGGCCATGCGATTGGCGATCTCGCTTGCCTGGTCGCCGGAAGAACGCTTGCGTTCGCGCTCGATGAAGACAGTGCGCTGCAGTTTCGACAGCATGCCGATCAGCGGCCAACCTTCCATATCGGCCCTGGCGATGAACTTCACATCGGCAAAGGACCCAAGCACCATGATGTCGGTCCAGGAGATGTGGTTGGAGGCAACCAGCAAGGGGCGCTTGTCGGATAGCGTTCCCTTGACATGGACGCGCATGCCGAGCGCCCTGAGGATCAGCCTGTGCCAGATCTTGAGAATGACGGTTTCCGGCCACCAGCCGGTCTTCATCGACAGGATCTGCAAAGGCACCAGGACCAGCGAACCGGCGACGACAAGGCCCAGGGCCAGGAAAATCCTGATTTTTCCGATCATACTGTCCTGGCCCTGCCATTACAGCGCCGCGCGTCCTCTTGGATGCGCAAAGGACGCTGTAACACCCTAATTGTGGCGCATGATCCTTTCCGAAAATCGGAACCGATTGTCGGGGCCATGCGGCGTCTCGCTAGCGAAGATCGCGGCGCATGACAAGCGCGCCGGTCGGTCCGCGATCGGGCGACTTGTAGTAGTCCGGGCGCTTGCCGACTTCGCGGAAGCCCAAGCGACGGTAGAGGGCGATCGCGGCGACATTGGTCTCGTCGACCTCGAGGAACAGCGCTTCGGCGCGCTGGGCGTGCAGTTCGCGCAGCACCGCATCCATCAGCTGCCAGCCCAGTCCCTGGCGGCGGTGCGAGCGCGCCACCGCGACCGTCAGGATCTCGCCCTCGCCAGCGGCCAGACGGGCCAGCACGAAGCCGACAGGCGGCTTGCCGCCCTGTCCGGTCTCGCGTGCGGCGTAACCGAACACGGTGTCCTGTTCGAGCAGGGCGGCGAACTCGCCATCGGTCCAGGGACGGGCAAAATCCTCACGATGCAGCACCGAGACCGCGGGGCTGTCGGTGATCCTGAGCGGCTCGAGCGCATAGTCCCGGCGGCGTGGTTGGAGAAAAGGTATGCGCATTAATTTTGTTGCCTCGAAAGAATAAATCCGGCTTGCGGCTTTGCATCCGCGCCGCGCAGGTAAAGTGGTTTCGGCCTTTCGCCCTCGCCCTTGGCGGCGGCCAGACGGGCGTAGGTGAGAATATCAGCGGTCGCCGTCTGTGGCCCGATATCGAAACCACGGCCGTCCAAGCCCGCGACCTGTGCCGCTGCGGTACCTGCCAGCACAGCAGAGTTGTCCATCGCCAAGGCAGTGGCTTCAGGCAGCGTGGTCACTGCTGGACCGTAAGTTAAAACTAACGCTTTGTCATACAACGCTGCGTGGATCTCCTCGCGGCCGGCATCGAGCGCCGCCAGCACCACGCGGCCGGGAAACGCAGTTGCGGCCTCGGCGGCGAGCGCTTCGAGCGTCGTCACGCCGATCGCCGGAATCTTTAATGCCAGTGCCAGGCCACGCGCGGTCGACACGCCGACGCGCAGACCGGTGAAGGAGCCGGGGCCGACGGAAACGGCAATGGCGCCAAGGCCGGGATAGTCGGTTGCGGCGGCGTTCAGCGCCTCGGCGATGACGGCCATCAGGTGCTCGGCATGGCCCTTGCCGAGATCGAGCACCGCGCGGCCAAGCTCCCGCCCGGCCGCCGCGTCGTAGACGCAGGCGGCGCAGAGGCTGGCGGCACAGTCGATGGCAAGCACTTTCATGAAACGACCGGTTCCGAGAAACACTTCCCTGTGCCCGCCAGGGCGCGCCACCGCAAGCATAATTTGTTAAGCGGCTTCGGTTCCGCCGGCGCGCTGTCAGACCGGTTCGATGCGCAGCACGTGGTTGTCCCAGACATAGTCCGGCTCTGACCGTGTCGCGCCGCTGCCCTCGATAATCTCGCCGGCGCCCGTGGTGGCCATGAAGCCCGATCCGTCCGGCGCCAGGCCGCAGACCTCGACCAGCGCGCTGGACGATACGATCCGGCCGCTGGCCGCATCGATCACGACAAGCGAATTGCCTTCCGGCGACGAGACGGCAATGGTGCCGGCAGCCGAATTTGCGGCAACCGAGCCGATATAGTTGCGAAAGCCGGACAGCACGTCCCGCGGCATGTCGAGAAGCCGCAACTCCTTGCCGCGCACGGCGCGGCCGACCAGCAGCGGACGATCCGTACCCGGCCCCCGGTACTGGCAGCCAAACCAGACGGTGCCAGATGGGTCGGTGTCCATGTGGCGGATCGACAGCTGGTGCAGGGAAGCCGGCAATTCATGCTTTTCGATCAGGTCACCGGTGAGGCGGTCGATGAGCACATAGGACGGCTTCATGGTGGCGATGTTGAGCTCGGCACGGCCATAATCGGGATGGGTCTCGATGCCGCCATTGGCGACCGCGATCGTCCGGCCGTCGCCGATGAGCAGGAGTTCGTGCGGGCCTACGCCATAGGTCGGGAATTCGCCGATGCGAGTGAATTTCGCCCGCGCATCGTAGACGCCGACGACGCCGGCCGCATTGTCGAAATCGTTCTCGGTAGCATAGAGCAGCGCGCCGTCGGGCGAGAACACGCCATGGCCGAAGAAATGCCGGCCGGCGATGCTGGCGATGGTCTGCGGCGCGTCACGGCCCGAATGATCGAAAACGACGGCGAAGGTGCCGGGCTGGCGGGCGAAGACCACCGAACGCTTCGATACGGGATCAAAGGTGACGTCATGGCCGCGATCGGGCAGGTCGATCGCATGCAGCACCTTGCCGGCCTCGGACAGCACGGCGGCACCAAAACTGCCGTCGCGCTTGACGAAAGCGGTGGCGAAAACGGCGTCGGCGGCAAGCGTCTTCGCCCAGGCCGACGGCGCCATCGCGGCAACGAAGCCGACACCCCCGGCCTTGAGGAAATCCCGGCGATCGATAAGCGGCGTACGCATGCTCAGTCCCCATCCAGCGAGGAAAACCCGGCCGTCAGGCCGAATTCTGCGGTCAGCCGGGTCCCGATCAGGGTCGACAGGCTGGAGGTGATCAGCGCGAAATGCTCGAGTTTTTCGCGCAGCGCCGGATCGGCGAGCGTCTTGTCGATCGGACCCTGAATGGATTTTGCGGTGGCGACGCCGTTGACCAGCTGGATATGGACGGACTCCGCCATCCAGCGTGCATCGGGCGGCAGAGCATCGCCAAGTTTCGAGGCCTGGAACAGCGCGTCCACGCCGGCGAGATTCCCGGCCAGCGCATTGGCGGTGTTTTGCGACCGCCAGTAGATCGCCTGTTTCGGTTTGTCGGCATCCGGCTTGCCGCCAAGGAACCCCTTCAGGCGGACATCCCTCATCATTTCCAGCTCGTTGATGAAAACACCGACCAGTTCGGTGACCGCTTCGTTGCCGTCGCGGTAGAGCGCGTTCTGCGGTCCCGGATTGGCCCAAAGCGCCGCAAAGCCGTCCGGCTTGTTCCAGGCCGCGCTGACGTCACCGGCCATGGTTTCGATATTGCCGGCAACCGCCGCGCCATAGGCGCAGCGATAGGGATCGTCCTTGCCCGCCAGCGCATCGGCACCGTCGCCGAAAAGCACGAATTCCAGCGCGCCCAGCCCCTGCATGGCGACGCTCTTGCCGGCCAGTTGTTTCGGATCGGTGGCGGTCGGATCCTTGTCCGCCAGCGCCGCCTGCACCTGTTTGAGGCCAATGCTCTTGCGATCCGGCCAGTAGAGCGTGCGCTCCAGCCGGTTGTTCTCCTTGATCGGTCCGAAGCCGATGATTTCGGCCGACGACCAGGCATAGACCGTGGCGGAAAATTCGGCCCGCACCGCATCGAGTTCCCCTTGCGAGGGCGCTTCGCAGAGCCTGTGCATCGCTTGCGTCAACGCTTCGGCATGCTGGTGCAAGCCGGCATAGGCCGGACGGACAAAGCCGTCGATCGCCCGCTGGATGATGTCGGAGGCTTTTACCGCCGCCGAAGCGGGGAAAATACCGAGCAGAGCCAGCGGAAGGACGAGAACCAGTGTAGAGCGCTTCAACATCACAGTGACTCCAGGAATTTGACCAGCGCATCGCGCTCGGCCGCGTTGGCGGAGGCAAAGCGGTCGCGCGCCTTCTGCGCCTCGCCACCATGCCACAGGATCGCCTCGGTCAGGCTGCGCGCGCGGCCATCATGCAGAAAGAAGGAATTGCCGTTGACGGTTTCGGTGAGGCCGACGCCCCACAGCGGCGGGGTGCGCCATTCGCTGCCCGTCGCATCGCCCACCGCCTGGCCGTCGGCCAGGTCAGGCCCCATGTCGTGCAGCAGGAAGTCAGAATAAGGCCAGATCAACTGGAAGGCCTGCGCCTTTTTGGGCGCGTCGCGGCGGGTGACGAATTTCGGCGTGTGGCAGGAAACGCAGCCGATCTCGTAAAAGAGCTTCTTGCCGGCGAGCACATCAGGCGCAGCGAGGTCGCGGCGTGCAGGCACGGCCAGGTTCTGCGAATAGAAGGTGACGAGATCCATCACCGGCGGCGGCGCCTCGACCGGACCGAGGCGGGCCTGCACGCCATTCGGCATGGCCAGGCATTTTGCCTCAGCGGCGGTGCAATCGCCCCAGTGCTTTGGTTCTTCCGGCGTCGAGATGCCGATGTCGCCGGCGAAGGCGTCCGCCGCCTGCTGGCGGATCGTCGCGGTCTGTGCTTTCCAGCCGAAACGGCCAAGCGTCAGGTTGCCACTCAGCCCGTCACGCACAATGTTCGGCTTGCCGGAGATGCCGTCATTATTGCGGTCTTCCGGATCGGCGTGAGCAAGAATATCGGCCGGTGCGATCTGCTCGATCAGGCCAAGGCCGATCATCGGCGGCGTCAGACGCGGCGACAGCGTGGTGCGCGGATCAAGCGGCCCATAGGCGAGATCGGGGACGGAATAGCTGGGCTTGCGCAGGGAAACCGCCGTGCCGTCCGCCAGCGTCACCTGCCGTTCCTGATAATCGACGCGCATCCGGCCTTCGCCGCGCAAGCCGGGCACAGCCAGCTCCTGCAATTGCGTTCCATAGACCGGGTCGGGGAAATTGGTCAGCTCGCGGTCGGCAAGGGCTGCCTTTTCCTCGGCGTTGCTGGCATCGCGCGCCAGCCGCAGGAACATCGAGGTGGTGCCGGTATCGCCTTGCGGCGGGCGACCGCGGCCGTCCTTCAGATGGCAGTTCTGGCAGGCGCGTTCGTTGAAAAGCGGACCCAGCCCGTCCGACGCCTGCGTCGAAGATGGCGACGACACCCAGTTCTTGCGGAAGAGGGCGTTGCCGAGCTTGAAAGTGCCCTCTTCCTCGAAGGTGATGTTGGCTGAGGATTGGGAGAAGGAATCGCGGCTGACGTCCTTCCGTGATGTGCCGGCGCCACCTTGCATCAGTTCGAACGGCTCGGGCTTGGAGAAATCCGTGGTCGGCCTGGTGACGGCGGCGACGCGCGCCTGATCCTTGGCATTGAGGTCGCTGCGCGTGGTGGCGAGCCCGGCCGACTGAAGCTCACCGGCAAGCGCGGACGATGTCAGCGCCAACACGAGAATGGCGCAACGTCGACGAGCCAATCCGGCAGGTCTGTTCAGGCGGAACGGCGAGCCGTCGGCCCGCCGCAAGCGGCGCGGGAATTCTAGCAGGCGCCGCATTCCCGCATGCCTTTACTCCGCCTCGTTGGCCGAGTCGGCGTTGAGCTGGCCATATTTCTCCTCACCGATCGAGGCGAGCAGGTCGAGCTGCGTCTCGAGGAAGTCGATGTGACCTTCCTCGTCAGCCAGCAGATCCTCAAACAGTTTCATCGTCACGTAGTCGCCCACCTCATGGCAGATTTCGCGCGAACGCTTGTAGGCCGTGCGCGCGTCATATTCGCCGGCAAGGTCGGATTCGAGCACTTCCTTGACGTTCTGCCCGATGCGCAGCGGCGCCACGGACTGCAGGTTCGGATGGCCTTCAAGGAAGATGATCCGGGCGATGAGCCTGTCGGCGTGGTGCATCTCCTCAATCGATTCCGCCCGCTCCTTCTTGGCCAGCTTCGTGTACCCCCAATCCTCCAGCAGACGGAAATGCACCCAATATTGATTGACAGCTCCAAGCTCCAGGAAAAGAGCCTCGTTAAGCCGCTCGATGATCAGACTTTCGCCTTTCATGGGTTCTGCTCCCGTATTGGACGCGCAGGCCTCTGACGCGATCCAGGTGTGAAACGACATCGACGCCGCTCGCCTCGGAGCGGGCGTGGTAACTTTCGGTAACCCGAATGATCGTTTCGACCACATTTGGGAAACAGCCGCAACAGCGGCCACGCTTTTGCATCGCGTGATAGACCTTGGCCGGCACGATGAGTTGCCAGGGGTCCAGGTCCAGCAGCCCGATGATCGTCTGTTCGATCTCCTTCTCGGTGATGATGTTGCAATGGCAGATCAGCATTTACAGTGCTCGGATGGCTGACGGCGCCTCCCGCGCCGTGTGGCTTGTTCAGGTCCCGGAGCCCATTCCGAAGCCGATTATCAGCTTCCGGCCAGGCTCCAGGTTTCGGCGCTTACTTGAACACCTTGTCGGGTGCGTCGAGGCTGTCGGATCCTTCGAAGGCGATGGCGTTGAGTTTCAGCGAGCCGACCGCACGTTCGATCGATTTGGTCTGGTCGATCAGCGCGTCGATCGCCGCCTGCACGGTGGCGTTGCCCGCCGCGTTACCCTCGGCGATCTGCTGGTCATAGGCCTCGCCGGCCTCGGCCCGCGCCTTGATCGCCTCCATCTTGGCGACGGTGACGTCGAGCTTGTCGGACAGTTCCTTGTCGATCGCCGGATCGGCCGCCTTGACCATGTCATGCACCGAAGGTCCGGAAACGACAGTGCCGTCGAGGCGCGTGTAGCTGGCCAGGTAGGCGGCGCGGATACCGATCGCATCATAGAGGTGCGAATTGTAGGTGTTGTCGGAGAAGCAGTCTTGCTCCTCCTCCGGATCATGCAGCATCAAGCCGAGTTTCATGCGTTCACCGGCCAGTTCACCGTAGGACAGCGAGCCCATGCCGGTGAAGATGACCGAGATCGCCGTGTTCGGTTCGCCATCGACCAGGTTCTTGCGTGCGGCCCCGTCTGCCTTCCAGTCGTTAACCATCTTCTGCAGGTCCGAAACCAGAAGGGTGGTGACGGACTTCAGATATTCGGCACGGCGGTCGCAATTGCCGCCGGTGCAGTTCTTGAGGTCGTAGTCGGTGTAAGGGCGCTCGCCGGCGCCCGGGCCGGTGCCGTGCAGATCCTGGCCCCAGAGCAGGAATTCGATGGCGTGATAGCCGGTGGCGACATTGGCCTCGACGCCGCCGGCTTGCTGCAACGTGCCGGAGAGGAATTCCGGCGAAAGCTTCGAGGCATCGACCTTCTTGCCGTTGATCTCGATTTCCTTGTTGGCGATCACATTGGCCGTATAGAGCGAATTCGTGTCCGATTCCGTGCCGTAGCTCTTGGCGACATAGTCGATCAGGCCTTCGTCCAGCGGCCAGGAATTCACCTCGCCTTCCCAGTCGTCGACGATCTTGTTGCCGAAGCGGTAGACCTCGGTCTGCTGGTAGGGCACGCGCGATGCCTTCCAGGCATCGCGGGCGGCATTGAGCGTTTCCACCGAGGGGTTGGCCAGCAGCGCATCGACGGCCTTGTCGAGAGCCTGCGCCGTGGTCAGTGAATCCTCATATTTGGCAAGCGCGATATCGGAATAAGTCTTGATGACCGCTTTCGCGTCGGTTTCCGCCTTGGCAGGCAGCACGAACACCGCCGCCGTCAGCAGCGCCGTGGCACCAATCGCCGCCAGCCTGCCGCCATACCGTGCTGTCATTATCACTCTCCAGTTTCTCGGAAATTCCGTAAGCGGCGCGCGCGGCGACCGGCGCGGGGCCACGTCGTTGCCAAAGGCGCCAAGACTTGCCGCGCCATTGCGCGGTTCGGGGAAAAAAGACACCAAAATGCCTCCAATCGAACGGGTTCAAGGCCCAGACATCAAAGGGATGCGCCAATACGCAGGCTCCCATAAAGCTTCGGCGCCGATGGAAGTCAACGAAAATCTACGGGAAAAGCCAATTGAAACAATAGTTTAGAATTATTCTAAACTACAGAAGTCAACTTTACACCTCGGCTGTGCCGGCTTCGCTGTCGAACTGTACGATTGACAGCCGCCGTTCCGGGTGCGACCCGCAAACGCTCTCTTGCGGCGGCGCCAGACAATTGCCACCTGCCGAGAGATCCTAGGATCGAAACAGGATTTGGAACGCGATGAAGAACGGCGTGGTCATTGTCGGTGCGGGTCATGCGGGCGTGCAAGCGGCCGCCAGTTTGCGCGAGGACGGCTATGACGGGCCGGCGATCCTCATCAGTGACGAGAACGAACTGCCCTACCATAAGCCACCGCTGTCGAAGACCTTCATCAAGGATGCCGAGGCCAAACCGCAACCGCTTCGGGGTGAGGCGTTCTATACCGGCAACGCCATCGACTACCGACCGGGCGTGCGGATCGAACGCATCGATGCCGGCGGCCGCAGCCTGGAGATATCAGGCGGCGGCGTGCTTGCCTTCGACCATCTGATCCTGGCGACCGGGTCGCGCCCGCGCCTCCTGCCGCTGCCTGGCTCGGATCTGTCCGGCGTCCTGTCGCTGCGTTCGCTGGCCGATGCCCGGCGGATCCGCGACTTGAGCGCACGGAGCGAAGATGTCGTCATCCTCGGTGGCGGCTTTATCGGGCTGGAGATCGCCGCGACGCTGCGTGCGGCCGGCCGCACGGTGACGGTGGTGGAAGCGGTCGACCGGCTACTCGGCCGCGCCGTGGCGCCGGTGGTGGCAAGCCATGTCCGCCAAAGGCTGGAAGCGGCCGGCGTGCGCATCCTCACCGGCACCTCGATTTCAAGGCTCGAAGGCGAAAACGGTCATGTCGTCGCCGCCATGACCTCGTCGGGTGAAAAATTGCCGGCGCGCATGGTTATCGTCGGCATCGGCGCCGTGGCCAATGTCGAACTGGCGCAGGACGCCGGCCTTGCCATCGCCAACGGCATCCGTGTCGATCACCAGATGCGCAGTTCGGTGCCGGAAATCCTGGCCATCGGCGACGTTGCCTCCTACCGACACTGGTTCACCGGCGGCGATGTGCGGCTGGAATCGGTACAGAACGCCACCGACCAGGCCCGCCTCGCGGCGCGCACGATCACCGGTCACGCGGATGCCTATTCGGCGGTGCCATGGTTCTGGTCCGATATTGGCGACATGAAGCTGCAGATGGTCGGGCTGACCGCCGGCGGCGACAGCCATGTCGTGCTGGGCGACCTGCCCGACAACAAGTTCTCGATCTACCACTATGCCGGCGACCGGTTGCTCGGCATCGAGTCCGTCAACCGCCCCGGCGACCACATGCTTGGCCGCAAGATGCTGGGCGCCGGCTTCTCGCCGACGCCGGAGACGGTGGCAATGGGTCCCGAGGGGTTGAAGGCGGCTCTGGCTGCCTTTCAGCAGGATGAGCCGGCAAGAGCTGCGGGATAGCCGCCTTACCCTCCCCCTTGTGGGGAGGGTCGCTGCGAAGCAGCGGGGTGGGCGCCAAGCCCCCCACACGGACCTCAGTCCGACCTCCCCACGAGGGGGAGGTAAAGCGGTTCAGGCGGCGCAGACTTCGCGGATCGAGCTTTCCAGAATGTCGAGCGCCTCGTTCATGACCTCGTCCTGGATGGTGATTGGCGCAAGGAAGCGGATGACGTTGCCGTAGACGCCGCAGGTCAGCAGGATCAGGCCCTTGTCGAGCGCTTTCAGCCGGATGGCGTTGGCGATCTCGGCCGACGGCAGGCCCTTCTTGACGTCGTTGAACTCGACCGCGTTCATGAAGCCGAGGCCCCTGATATCGACGATCTCGGGCACGTCGTCGCGGATCGACTGCAGGCGCTGCTTCAGCCGCGCGCCCAGGGTGTTGGCGCGGTCGCAAAGCTTTTCGTCCTCGATCACGTCGAGAACCGCGTGTGCCGCGGCAACCCCGATCGGGCTGCCGCCATAGGTGCCGCCGAGGCCGCCGGGGCCGGGCGCATCCATGATTTCGGCGCGGCCGGTGACGGCCGACAGCGGGAAGCCGCCGGCCAGGCTCTTGGCCATGGTGGTGATGTCGGCCGCGACTTCATGGTGATCCATCGCGAACATCTTGCCGGTGCGGGCAAAGCCGGTCTGCACCTCGTCGGCGATCAAAAGCATGCCGTGCTGGTCGCAGAGCTTGCGCAGCGCGGTCAAGAATTCGCGCGGCGCCTCGTAGAAGCCGCCCTCGCCCTGAACCGGCTCGACAATGATGGCGGCGACGCGGGCCGGATCGACATCGGCCTTGAACAACCGGTCGAGTGCGGCCAGCGAATCGGCAACCGACACACCATGCAGCGGCACCGGGAACGGCGCGTGATAGACGTCGCCCGGCATGGCGCCGAAGCCGACCTTGTAGGGCACGACCTTGCCGGTCAGCGCCATGCCCATGAAGGTGCGGCCATGGAAGCCGCCGGCGAAGGCGATGACGGCCGGGCGTCCGGTGGCATTGCGGGCGATCTTGATGGCGTTCTCGACCGCCTCGGCGCCGGTGGTGACGAAGATCGTCTTCTTCTCGAACTTGCCGGGCAGCATGGCATTCAGCCGTTCGGCCAGCCTGACGTAGCTCTCATAGGGCACGACCTGGTGGCAGGTGTGGGTGAAACGGTCGAGCTGCGCCTTGACCGCTTCGATCACCCTGGGGTGGCGGTGGCCGGTGTTGACGACGGCGATGCCCGAGGAAAAGTCGATGTAGCGACGGCCTTCGACATCCCAGATTTCCGAATTTTCGGCCCGGTCGGCATAGATTTGCGTGGTCATGCCGACGCCGCGCGAGATCGACTGGTTTTTGCGTTCGGAAATGGCTGAATTCTTCATGATATCCCTCATCGGGCCGGCGCCCGTCCTCGTTGATCAGATGTCTTCTGACCTTATTTCATGTTTTCCTCAAGTCGGCACCACCGGCGGGCGATTGGGCCTGCGACGAGAAGGTCCGGGCCTTAACCAGTCGGGCGATACCCGTACGAGGCCGGTTTCCTTTTTCCGGGGATCGATTATCCTCCTGACATCCGCGAGGATCAGCAACCCGCGGCTGGGGAGCCCATGAGCAGGAACGCGACATCGTTCGTCTCGCCGCCATCCGTCAGAACCTCCAGTCTTTTGTCATTTCCAATCGCCTCGGCAATGTGCGTCTGCGCAGCCGCATTGCTTCTGGCCGGCTGCCAGAAGCAGGAAGCGGCGGACAAGAAACTGCCGATCATGGTGCGCACCGAAACAGTGGCGATGGCCGACTATGCGCCGAGAACCTCGCTGACCGGGGTCATAGCGGCGCGCACGCTGAACAATCTGTCGTTCCGCGTCGGCGGCCGCATTGCCGAGCGGCTTGTTGATGTCGGCCAGCATGTCGACCAGGGCGCGGTGCTTGCCCGCATCGATCCGCAGGAGCAGCAATCCGATCTGCGCTCCGCACAGGCCGATCTTGACGCAGCACAAGCGCAGCTGACCCAGTCCGCCGCCGCCTTCGAGCGGCAGAAGACGCTGCTTGCCCAGGGCTTCACCACAAGGCGCGACTATGATGCCGCCGACCAGGCGCTGAAGGTGGCGCAAGGCAGCGTCGATGCCGCGCAGAGCGCATTCGCCAACGCCCAGCAGAACCTGTCCTTCACCGAGCTCAAGGCGGGTGCCGCCGGTGTGATCACCGCCCGCCAGGTCGAAACCGGCCAGGTGGTGCAGGCGGCACAAACCGTCTTCACGGTCGCCGAGGACGGTGACCGCGATGCGGTGTTCAACGTGCAGGAGACGCTGGTCGCCAAGACGCCGGCCTCGCCGGCGGTGACGATCACATTGTTGTCCGACCCGCAGGTCCGGGCGACAGGCAAGGTGCGCGAGATCTCGCCGGCGGTCGACCAGGCTTCCGGTTCGATCCGGGTCAAGGTCGGTATTGCCGACACGCCCGCCGGCATGCCGCTCGGGGCGGCCGTCATCGGGTCGGTCAGCGCCAAGCCGGCGAAGGCGATCCTGCTGCCCTGGCAGGCGCTGACATCCAGCGCGGGCAAACCGGCGGTCTGGATCGTCGACCCCTCGACCAAGGCGGTGGCGCCGACGCCGGTCGAGGTGCTGGCTTTCGATTCGGGCACGGTCGTCATCGCCAGCGGACTGAACGAGGGCCAAAGCGTCGTGACCGCAGGCGGGCAGTTGCTCAGTCCTGGCCAGACGGTCGAGATATCGGGGGCGGGCCAATGAACCGGTCCATCATGCTTGGCCTGTTCGCGCTTGGCGCGCTCGCCGCCTGCTCGAAATCGGAGGAAAAGCCACCGGAGGTCATCCGGCCGGTGCTGTCGATGGTGGTCGAGCCGCGCACGACGCAGACCTTCGGCTTTGCCGGCTCGGTCGAGCCGCAGATCAGCGCCGACCTTGCCTTCCGCCTGCTTGGCCGGGTCGTCTCGCGCGACGTCAAGGTCGGCGACATCGTCAGCAAGGGCACGACGATCGCCACGCTCGATCCGACCGCGCTGGAGCTGGCGGTGCAAGCAGCCAAGGCCGAGCTCTCCAATGCCGAGGCACAGTTCGCCAATGCTGCCGCCAGCGAGGAGCGCCAGCGCCAGCTGCTTGCCGCGGCCAACGCCTCGCAGGCCGTCTTCGATGCCGCGCAGCAGGCACGCAAGGCCGCGGAGGCCAATGTCGAGCGGGCCAAGGCTTCGCTGGCCAAATCGCAGGAGCAGCTCGGCTACGCCAGGTTGTTCTCGGATTTCGACGGCGTCGTCACCGCCGTCGGCGCCGAGGTCGGACAGACCGTCTCGGCCGGCCAGACGGTCGTCACCGTGGCGCGCTCGGATCTGCGCGAAGCCGTGGTCGATATCCCCGATCAGTTGACCGGCGATCTCACCACCGGCACGCCGTTCCAGGTGATCCTGCAATCGCTGCCGACGATCGAGACCCAGGCCAAGCTGCGCGAGATCGCGCCGCAGGCCGAAGGCTCGACCCGCACCCGGCGCGTCAAGCTGACACTCACCGATCCGCCACAGGCCTTTCGGCTCGGCTCGACGGTGACGGCGACCCGCGTGACCAAGGTGGCGCCGACGATCGAACTGCCCATCTCGGCGCTGCTGGAAAAGAACGGCGCCGACGAGGTGTGGATCGTCGACCCGCAGACATCGAGCGTGAGCACGCGCGACATCAAGGTCGCGTCGAAGAATGGCGGCGCCTTCACAGTGGCTGAAGGGCTCAACGCCGGCATGCGCGTCGTCACCGCGGGCGTCCACAGCCTGAGCGAAGGCCAGAAGGTCAAAGTGCTGGAGGGCGGCGTCTGATGAAGGGCTTCAATCTCTCCGACTGGGCGCTCAGCCACCGCTCCATGGTGTGGTATTTCATGCTGGTCTTCGTCGTGGCCGGCATCTTCTCCTACCTCAATCTCGGTCGTGAGGAAGACCCCAACTTCACCATCAAGACGATGATCATCCAGGCCAACTGGCCGGGCGCATCGGTCAAGGAGACCGTGCAGCAGGTAACCGATCGCATCGAGAAGAAGCTCGAGGAACTCGACAGCCTCGACTATACCAAGTCCGTCACCACCGCCGGCCAGACCGTCATCTTCGTCAACCTGAAGGACACCACCAAGGCGCGCGATGTCGTGCCGAACTGGCTTCAGGTGCGCAACATGGTCAACGACATCAAGGCGCAGTTTCCGCAAGGCGTGCAGGGACCGTTCTTCAACGACCGCTTCGGCGATGTCTACGGCAACATCTACGCCTTCACTTCTGACGGGCTGACGCCGCGCCAATTGCGCGACTATGTCGAGGATGTCCGCACCAAGATCCTGACCGTGCCCAATGCCGGCAAGGTCGATCTCGTCGGCGCGCAGGACGAAGCGATCTATCTCGAATTCTCGACCCGCCAGATCGCCGCCCTCGGCCTCAACCAGCAGGCGATCGTGGCAAGCCTGCAGGCGCAGAACGCGATCACGCCGTCCGGCGTCATCCAGTCCGGACCGGAGCGCATCAGCGTACGCGTCGGCGGCCAGTTCACCTCCGAGGACAGCCTTCGCGCCATCAACCTACGCGTCAACGACCGCTTCTTCCGGCTGAGCGACGTGGCGACGATCACGCGCGGCTATGCCGATCCGCCAACGGCGCTTTTCCGCTTCAACGGCCAGGACGCGATCGGGCTCGCCATCGGCATGAAGCCCAATGCCAATCTGCTGCAGTTCGGCGAGGCGCTGCACGAGGAGATGAACAAGGTGCTGGCCGACCTGCCGGTCGGTGTCGGCGTGCACCTGGTCGCCGACCAGCCGGTCATCGTCGAGGAGGCCGTCTCGGGCTTCACCCGCGCCCTGTTCGAGGCGGTGGCCATCGTGCTTGCAGTATCGTTCATCAGCCTCGGCATGCGCGCCGGCTTCGTCGTGGCGCTGTCGATCCCGCTGGTGCTGGCCATCACCTTCACGGTCATGGCCTATCTCGGCATTTCGCTGCAGCGCATTTCACTCGGCGCGCTGATCATCGCGCTCGGCCTTTTGGTCGACGACGCCATGATCGCCGTCGAGATGATGGTGGCGCGGCTGGAGGTCGGCGACAATCTGCGCAAGGCGGCGACCTATGTCTACACATCGACCGCCTTCCCGATGCTGACCGGCACGCTGGTGACGGTCGCCGGCTTCATCCCGATCGGGCTCAATTCGAGTGCAGCCGGCGAATACACTTTCACGCTGTTCGTCGTCATCGCCGTGTCGCTGCTGGTGTCGTGGATCGTGGCGGTGCTGTTCGCGCCGCTGCTCGGCGTCACTATCCTGCCGGCGACGATGAAGACGAAACACCACGACCAGCCGGGACGCTTCACCTCGCTGTTCCGGCGCGTGCTTGTCGGCTCGGTGCGCCACCACTGGCTGACCATCATCGCCACAGTGCTGTTGTTTGCCGCCTCGATCGCCGGCTTCGGTCTCGTCCAGCAGCAGTTCTTCCCGCCCTCCGACCGGCCCGAGCTGATCGTCGACTGGAACCTGCCGCAGAATTCCTCTATCGCCGAGACGCGCGACCAGATGGAGCGCTTCGAGCAGCGGGCGCTGGTCGGCAATCCCGACATCGACCATTTCTCGTCCTATATCGGCCAGGGCGCGGTGCGCTTCGTGCTGGCCTACGACGTGCAGCCGGCCAACCCCTATTTCGGCCAGACCGTGATCGTCACCAAGAGCATCGAGGCCCGCAACCGGGTCAAGCCGGCGCTGGAAAAGCTGCTCCGCGAGGAATTTGTCGGCACCGACGCCTTCGTCAAGCTGCTCGAGCTCGGCCCGCCTGTCGGCCGTCCGGTGCAATACCGCGTCGGCGGTCCCGACATCCAGGCGGTGCGCGAGCTGGCGCAACAATTCGCCGGTGTGATCTCGGCCAATTCGAAACTGGCGGCCCCCACCTTCGACTGGAACGAGCCGCAACGCGTGCTGAGGGTCGACGTGCTGCAGGACAAGGCGCGCCAGCTCGGCATCACCTCTTCCGATATCGCCAGCGCGCTCAACAGCACGGTCGGCGGCGCCACCATCACGCAGGTGCGCGACGCCACCTATCTCATCAATGTCGTGGCGCGCTCACGCGATGCCGAACGCGGCTCGATCGGTACGCTGCAGAACATGCAGTTGCCGACCAGCACCGGCGAGGCGATCCCGCTCGCGGCGGTGGCCAATTTCCGCTACGAGCTCGAGCAGCCAACGGTGTGGCGGCGCGACCGCATTCCGACGATCACCGTGCGCGCCGGACTGGTCGGCGACGTGCTGCCTGCCACCGTGGTCAACGAGCTGAAGGCATCGGTCGATGCCTTCATCGCCAAGCTGCCGCCGGGCTATTCGGTCGAGACCGCCGGCTCGGTCGAGGAAAGCGCCAAGAGCCAGGGGCCGATCGCGGCCGTGGTGCCGCTGATGCTTTTCGTCATGGCCACGATCCTGATGATCCAGTTGCAGAGCTTCCAGCGCCTGTTCCTGGTGGTGGCGGTGGCGCCGCTCGGGCTGATCGGCGTGGTCGCGGCCCTGGTGCCGAGCGGAGCACCACTCGGCTTCGTCGCCATCCTGGGCGTGCTGGCGCTGATTGGCATCCTGATCCGCAACTCGGTCATCCTGATCGTGCAGATCGAGGACCTCGTCGCCGAAGGGAAGGACCGCTGGGCGGCCGTCATCGAGGCGACGGAACACCGGATGCGGCCGATCGCGCTGACCGCGGCCGCCGCCAGCCTGGCGCTGATCCCAATCGCGCGCGAAGTGTTCTGGGGACCGATGGCCTACGCGATGATGGGCGGCATCATCGCGGGTACGGCGATCACGCTGCTGTTCCTGCCGGCGCTTTATGTGACGTGGTTCCGGATCAAGGAGCCGAAGCAATCGAGCCAAGCTGGACACAGCGGAGCCTTGCCTGAGGGCGGAGCCGCCTGACGCTCGCGTGGCGCCAAGGAAGTCGATTTAAAAAGCTTGGCTACGCCCTCACAAACCCCTCGCTGGCCCTGAGCAGATTGCGCGTATAATCCTCTGTCACGCGGTGCGCGACAAGTTGGGCCGCCGTGAGATTCTCGACCGCCTCGCCGCTTTGCATCACCATCAGCCGCTCGCACATATGGGTGATGATGGCGAGGTCGTGGCTGACCATCAGGAAAGTCAGCTTGCGCCGTCGGCGGACCTCTTCCAAAAGGTTGAGCACTTCCGCCTGCACCGAGGCATCCAGCGCCGAGGTCGGCTCGTCGAGCAGCAGGATCGAGGGTTCGAGGATGAGCGCACGTGCGATCGCCACGCGCTGGCGCTGGCCGCCCGACAACTGATGCGCGTAGCGGAAGCGAAAGCCGTTGCCGAGGCCGACCTCGTCGAGCGCGCGTTCGATGCGCTTCTCGCCATCGGCAAAGCCGTGGATGGCAAGCGGTTCCTGCAGCAGGCGGTCGACGGTCTGGCGCGGGTGCAGCGAGCCATAGGGATCCTGGAAGACCATCTGCACTTCGCGATAAAAGGCCTTGTCGCGGCGCGTGCCGAGCGTCTTGCCGTTGACGGTGATGCTGCCCGATGCGACCGGCGCGAGGCCGGCGATCGCCCTGAGCAGCGTCGACTTGCCGGAACCACTCTCGCCGACCAGGCCGAAGGATTCGCCTGACCTGACTTCGAGGCTGACGCCTTTCAGCGCGCGAAACCGGTCGAAGATCACTTCCAGCCCGTCGACGGTGATCGCAGCTGTCATGCCGCCCACTCCGGCTTGCGGTCGAGCACCGGCAGCGGGTGGCGCTCGAAGCCGATCCTGGGCATGCAGTTGAGCAGGCCGCGCGTGTAGGGATGCTGGGCCTGGCCGAGTTCGGAGGCCTTGAGCTGCTCGACCACCTTGCCGGCATACATGACGATGACGCGATCGCAGAAGGACGAAACCAGGCGCAGATCATGCGAAATGAAGATCAGCCCCATGCCACGATCGCTGACCAATTTATCGAGGATGCCGAGCACGTCGAGTTGCACGGTGACGTCGAGCGCCGAGGTCGGCTCGTCGGCAATCATCATTTCCGGCCCGGCGATCAGCATCATGGCGATCATGGCGCGCTGGCCCATGCCGCCGGACACTTCGTGCGGATGCAGGTCGAAGACGCGTTTGGGATCGCGGATCTGGACCGCTTCCAGCATGGCCAGCGCGCGCTCGCGCGCTTCGGCCTTGCTGACTTTTTCGTGGGTGCGCAGCGTCTCGACGATCTGGCGGCCGATGCTCATCACCGGGTCGAGCGAGTATTTCGGATCCTGCAGGATCATGGCGATGCGGTTTCCCCGCAATGCCCGGCGCTGGCGCGGCGAGATGCCGAGCAGGTCAATGCCGTCGAAGGCCAGTTTCCTGGCCGATATCCTGGCCTGTGGCGGCGTCAGGCCCATAATGGCGCGGCCGGTCTGCGATTTTCCGGATCCGCTTTCGCCGACGATGCCGAGCCGCTCACGGCCAAGCACGAAGGAAACGCCGCGCACGGCCTGGACCAGGCCGGTGCGGGTCGGAAAATCGACCCGAAGATCGTCGACTTCAAGCAGCGTGCCGCTCATTGGTCACCACTCCGGGGATCGAGCGCATCGCGCAAGCCGTCGCCAAGCAGGTTGAAGCCGAGGCTGACGATGAGGATGGCGAAGCCCGGCGCGCCGGCCACCCACCATTGATCGAGGATGAAGCGGCGGCCCGACGCGATCATCGTGCCCCACTCAGGCAGCGGCGGCTGCGCGCCGAGGCCGAGGAAGCCGAGGCCGGCGGCGGTGAGGATGATGCCGGCCATGTCGAGCGTCACCCGGACGATCAGCGAGGAGATGCAGAGCGGCATGATGTGGCGCAGCACGATGCGGAAGGGCGACGCGCCCATCAGCTGCACAGCCTTGATGTAATCGGAATTGCGCACCGTCAGCGTTTCCGCGCGAGCAATTCGAGCGTAAGGCGGCCATGAGGTGATGGCTATCGCCAGCACCGCGTTTTCGATGCCGGGGCCGAGGGCAGCGACAAAGGCCAGCGCCAGAACCAGCTTGGGGAAGGCGAGGAAGATGTCGGTGATGCGCATCAGGATGGCATCGGTCCAGCCGCCGGCGTAACCGGCGACGGTGCCCACCAGCAGGCCGATGGGGGCGGCGATGATGGCGACCAGGATGACGACATAGAGCGTCCAGCGCGAACCGTAGAGGATGCGCGAAAGGATATCGCGGCCGAGGTCGTCCGTGCCGAACCAGTGCTCGGCGCTGGGCGCCAGCAGCCGGGAATTCTTGAGATCACCGAAGGTCGGCGAATAGGGCGCCAGCACGCCGGCAAGGGCTGCGATGACCAGCAAGGCGATGATGATCAGCAGGCCGACAAAAGCCAGCCGGTTGGCCGAGAAACGCCGCCACGCGACATAGGCGCGTCCGAGCCTAGCCTGCATGCGCGAGGCCGGCCGCTCGCTGAGCAGCCAGTCGCGACGGCTCTGGATGGTGTCTGCGCTCATCCTGTCTTCGTCCTCGGGTCCAGCACGCGGTAGAGAAGATCCGACAGAAGGTTGATGGCGATGAACACCGAACCGATGACGATGGTGCCGCCAAGGACGGCATTCATATCGGCGTTCTGCAGCGAGTTGGTAATGTAGAGGCCGATGCCCGGCCAGGAGAAGACAGTCTCGGTCAGCACCGAGCCTTCGAGCAACCCAGCATAGGAGAGCGCGATCACCGTCACCATCGGCACCGCGGCATTGCGTAGCGCGTGGCCCCAGATGATGCGGGTTTCCGACAGGCCCTTGGCGCGGGCGGCGACGATGTATTCCTGCGCAAGTTCGTTGAGCATGAACGAGCGCGTCATGCGGCTGATATAGGCGAGCGAGAAATAGCCGAGCAGCGAGGCCGGCAAGATGATGTGGCGGAAGGCATCCCAGAAGACATCCCACTGACCCTGCATCGCCGAATCGAGAAGGTAGAAACCGGTGATCGGCGTGAAGGTGTATTCGTAGACGACATCGAGCCGAGCCGGAAAAGCCACCCATTGCAATTTGGCGTAGAACAGGACGAGGCCAAGCAGGCCGAGCCAGAAGATCGGCACGGAATAGCCGATCAGGCCAATGACGCGCACGATCTGGTCGATGATGCTGCCGCGCCTGACCGCGGCCAGCACGCCGAGCGGCACGCCGAACAGCGCACCGATCAGTGTCCCCAGCGTCGCCAGTTCCGTCGTTGCTGGAAGGGCGCGGCGAATGTCAGTCATGACCGGGTTGGTGGTCAGCACCGATGTGCCGAAATCACCGTTCAGGGCATTTTTCACATAGATGTAGAACTGTTCGATCAGCGGCAGGTCGAGGCCCATCTCGCGGCGCGTGCGCTCCACGACATTGAGAGGCGCCCGATCGCCGAGCACCGCCAGCACCGGATCGATCGGGATGACACGGCCGATGAAGAAGGTCACCGCGAGAAGACCAAGATAGGTCGTGACCGCGATGACCAGGAAACGGCCGATCGCCGAGGCAATGGCGACCGCGCGGGCGCTGCCGCGCCCGCTCTCGTTTTCAATCGCGCTCATGCGGCGCGTCCGTCGGCTTTATTCTTTCGAGACCGGGCCGACGAAGTTGCTGTCGAAGCTCGGACCAAGCGCGAAGCCCTTGAGGTTCTTGCGCAGCCCGGCCACTTCCAATTGCTGATGGATGATGACGAAGGGGCTGGTGTCGAGGATCTTCTGCTGCAAATCCTTGTACATATCAGCCCGCTTGCCTGCATCCTTCTCCAGCAGTGCCGCTTCGGTTTCCTTGGTCAGGTCCGGAATGTCCCAGGAATTGCGCCAGGCGAGCGTGTGCGACTTGCCGGCATCCGAATTGTCGGGGTTGGAGGCGAAGGTCTGGGCGTTGGAGTTCGGATCGAAATAATCCTGGCCCCAATTGCCGATATAGATGTCATGGTTGCGGGCGCGGTACTTGGTCAGCGTCTGCTTGCCGTCACCTGGAATGATCTCCAGCTTGATGCCGGCCTGGCCGAGCGTCTGCTGGATCGATTCGGCCATTCCGGTCGTCGGCTGGCCGGTGCGTACGTCCATGGTGACGCTGAAGCCGTCGGCCAGGCCGGCCTTGGCCAGCAATTCCTTGGCTTTGGCAACGTCGAGCTTGAAGGGATTGGTGTCGATGGCCCCGAGATCGCCCTTGGGCAGGAATGACTGGTGGATTTCGCCGATACCCTTGAGGATGGTCGAGCTCAGCGCATCGTAGTCGACCAGGTATTTGAAGGCCTGGCGAACCTCGGGCTTGGCGAGGTTCGGGTTCTTCTGGTTCAGGCTGATGTAATAGACCGTGCCCTTCGGCGCGCTGGTGGTGGTGAGATCGGCGTTCTTGGCGATGGCGTCGAGGTCGTTCGGCTCGAGGTTGCGGGCAACGTCGATGTCGCCGGCTTCGAGCGCCAGGCGCTGGGCCGAGCTTTCCTTCATGTTGCGGTAGATGACGCGGGCGAGCTTGGCCTTTTCACCGTGATAATTGTCGTTGCGCTCCATGACGACGGCTTCGTTGGCGCGCCATTCGCGCAGCTTGTAGGCGCCGGAGCCGGCATAGCCGGTCTTCAGCCAGGCATTGCCGAAGTCATTGTCCCATTTGTAGTCGGCGCTCGGCGTCACCGCGGCGACATGCTCCTTGACCAGCTTGGCGTCGACAACAGAAGCGACCGTGGCCGACAGGCAGTTCAGCACGAAGCTCGGCGCATAGGCCTTGTCGACGGTGAACTGGAAGGTGGTGTCGTCGATTGCCTTGGCCTTTTCGGTGACGTTGTCGCCGCTGATGCCGAACTGGTCGATGATGAAGGCCGGGCTCTTGTCCAGCTTGACGGCGCGCTCGAACGAATAGGCGACGTCGGCCGCGGTGATCGGATTGCCCGAGGCGAATTTGAGGCCTGGCTTGAGCTTGAACGTATAGGTCAGGCCGTCGTCGGAGACGGTCCAGCTCTCTGCGAGATCCGGCTTGACCTTGGAGGTGTCGCTGAGGTCGAGACGGACCAGCAGGTCATAGGTGTTGCCGGTGACTTCGGCGGTCGACAGTTCGAACGCTTCGCCCGGATCCATGGAGATGATGTCGTCGATGGCGAAGCCCTCGACCAGCGTGTCGGCGGGTGTGACGGCGAAGGCGGGTGCTGCGCCAATGAGCAGCGCGGACACCGCCGCGCCCGCAAGCAAGGCACGCGAGCGAAGAGCAAACTTTTCCATCATCATGGTGATTGTTCCCTGTTTTGTTGGTTGTTGACCTGAGTTCCCGGCTCAGGATTGTAGAATTCTTGTCGGGGCCAAGGGACGGCCTCTAACCCCTTACCGTCGTGGTTTTTGTCCAATTGGTCAACAGCATATCCGGCCACTTTGTGACGGGCAACGAGCATTTGCAGAACGGCCTATTGAAGCCGAATGGCGGATGGCGCGTCGACGCATACGCCGACCGATCGAGGCAGCCGAACGAGAAAGATCTGCCAATTTTTGAGTTATTTCAGCGCGGTGACCAGGCCCGCATCGGGAAAGCAGGTCGCGGCCTGGCCATTCTTGGCCTGCCACTTGCCGATCGAACGGCGGGTCTTGAAGCCCGGCAGGCCGTCGGCGCTGCCGACATCATAGCCCTTGGCCTCCAGCGCCCGCTGCAGGGCGGCGATGTCGGAGCGATGGAGATCGCCGACCGGACCCCAGCTGCCGGAAAAATTCTGGTCGCCATGCGCAATGCGGTCGGCGCCGTGGCCGATGAACAGCGCATAGAGGTCGCTGGTGTTGTATTCCTTCAGCACATAGAAATTGGGGGTGGCGATGAAAGCCGGCCCGCTGCGGCCGGCCGGCATGAGCAGGAAGCCCTGCGCCTTCAACTCGCTCGCCGCAAACGGCTTGCCGCCGACTCGCTTGATGCCCATACCAGCCCACTCAGAGATCTTCTTGCCCTGATCGGGACCTTCCAGCGAGCAGGAGACGCTCTCGGGTACGGTCACCTCGAAACCCCAGCCGCGTCCCCTCACCCAGCCATAATGGACGAGATAATTGGCGATCGAGGCGAGCACGTCGGGCGTCGAATTCCAGATGTCGACACGTCCATCGCCGTCGAAATCCACGGCATGCTTGAGAAAGGAGGTCGGCATGAATTGCGGCTGGCCAAGCGCACCGGCCCAGGACGATTTCATCGCGCCGACCGGGGCCAGTCCGCGTTGGACGATTTCCAGCGCGGCCAAAAGCTCGGTGCGGAAGAAATCCTGCTTCGTCGACATGAATGCCTTGGTGCCGAGAACCTCGAAGGCGTCGTAAGGCATCTTTGCCGCGCCGAAGCCGGTCTCACGGCCCCAGATCGCCAGGAGGATCTCGCCGGGCACGCCATAGCGCTTTTCAATCGCGGCAAGCGTCCTGGCGTTGGCGGCTTCGCGCGCGCGGCCGCCTGACGTCACCGCACGAACCGTCTTCTCGGCGAAATAGGCGCCGGGCGAGCCGAACTCGGCCTGATGCTGCTTCTGCGGCGTCTTCGGCTTCTCGCCGGGCATGACAAGGTCGGGAAGCTTCAGATTGGGCTTTATGCCATCGAAGGCGGCATCGAATGTCTGCTTGGAAATGCCTTTGGCCTTGGCCTCGGGCCAGAGGTCGTTCTGCAGCCAGGCGCGGAATTGGTCGTCGATCTTGGCGGCCGAGGCGGGGGCAGAAAAGACGAGGAAGGCAAGCGCAGCCAGGAAAAATGCCAGACAGAGCTGGCGAAGTCCGCGTTCAGTATCGGTGCTTGGCACCAGCCTCGAAGGGCGCGCAACAATCATGATCCGCACCCTTCCCGCTAATTGCGTCAAAACGCCGTCCGTGAGCGCAGCGCGGCGGCGAGCGTGCCCTCGTCGAGATAGTCGAGTTCACCGCCGACCGGTACGCCATGCGCCAGCCTCGTCACCTTGATGTCGAAGCCGGACAGCTGGTCGGTGAGGTAGTGCGCGGTGGTCTGGCCCTCGACCGTTGCGTTGACGGCGAGGATGATCTCCTTGACCTCGCCGCCGGCGACGCGGTCGATCAACGAGCGGATGTTGAGCTGGTCGGGGCCGATGCCGTCGAGCGGCGACAGCGTGCCGCCGAGCACATGGTAGCGCACGTTCATGGCGGCTGCCCGCTCCAACGCCCAGAGATCCGAGACGTCCTCGACGACGATGAGGGTGGCGGCGTCGCGGCGCGGATCAGTGCAGATCATGCAAGGGTCCGATGTGTCGACATTGCCGCAAGTTGAACAGATGCGCACCTTGTCGGCCGCCTCGCCCATGGCGGCGGCGAGCGGCGACAGCAGCTGTTCCTTCTTCTTGATCAGATGCAGGGCAGCGCGCCTGGCCGAACGGGGCCCGAGCCCCGGCACCTTGGCCAGGAGCTGGATCAGGCGTTCGATCTCGGGACCGGCGATTCGCTTGGACATTGCTCTGATCTAGAGCAATTTCAGGAAAAGTGCGAAGCGGTTTTCCCGGGAAAAGCGCAAAGCGCTTTCCCATGGGAATTGCGTAAAAACAAATATTGGAGCGCTTTGGAACATCCCGCGTTCGCGCATGGTCGCCATGCTGCCACGCGAAGCCGTGGCGGTACGAATCAGTTGACCTCGAGCGGTCGAGACTGGCTGACGATCATCGCACCGATGGCGTCGGTGTTCTCAGGCGTCGACTGGAATCCCATCGCCGCCTCTTGCGGCGCACCCTGAACCGAGGAAATGACGCGGGTGTTCAAGGTTCCGCCGAAACGGGCGGCATCCGGTTCTTCCATCGGCTCCTGCATCGCGACCATTGTCGGCTTCACGGCCACGCGCGCCGACTTCGCCGCGGGCGCCGCAGCCGCGGTCATAAAGGTCTCTTGAGCCGGGGCGGTCTTGGTCTTGAGCTGGCGAGCCGGTTCCGCGGCGGCGGTCATGAAGACCTGCTGCGCCGGAGCGGTCCGGGACGTTTTGGCGGGGCGCGCCGGCTCGGCCGAGGCAACCATCGTCACCGGCGCGGCCGGTTTCACGATCTCGGACCCGGCCGAGGCAACCGCCACCATTGGTTCATCCGGCAGCGGCTGCCAGTTGCGACCGCGCTTCTCGTAGAAGGCATTGCCGCCGGCAACCATGGTGTAGTGCATGTTCTTGTAGGGGAAGCGCAGACCCGCCGTGTGGAAATACATCGTGTTCTTCAGCTTGGCCTTGCGCTCGCCCTTGAGCACTGCATCGGCCGCTTCCTCGACATCGGGCATGGCGCGCGAATTCATCGGCCTGGTCATGACGCCCGGCGCGAATTGCCCCGGCTCGCCGACCACCTGGCAGATGGTGCTGCCGTGGTTGCCGGAGCGCAGCCGGTTCATGACCACGGTGCCGACAGCGATCATGCCATCGCGGCTCGAGCGGTTGGATTCGAAGAACATCGCCCTTTCCAGGCACTCCCTGTCCTTCGGCGAGTGGCTGGAGGCGCGCGACGTCAGGAAGCTCGGCGTGATGGCATCAGTCAGGCCTGCAACAGACATGCCGTGCGAAGTGGTCTGGCTGCAGGCAGCCAAAAACAGGGGAGACGTGATGACGCCGAGCAACAGCGGCGTCTTCCATCGCGTAACGATCAACAGGTTACCCTCTCACTTCGATGCCCGCCCCCAGGCCGCGGCAAGAATGAGACACTTTCGGGCAAAATGATGGCCAAAACGTTATTAACAACGTACTGTTGCCGAAAAGGCACAATTTTGAGCCTTTCCAGATAGATCGAGCCGTCATTTCACGAAAGCGATGACCGCTCTCTCTTGGTTTCGCCGCAATTGCCGAGGGCAAACTGCGTCCCGTTTGTCCGGGGAATCGCTACCGCCCGGCCGCAATCGCAGCCGGCTGACCAGGCTCGAGCTCCTCGAATTTCTCTGAAAACAGGCCGCGCCTGAGAAACAGCGCCCGGGCGTCCCTGGCCGCCGGCGCGATCTTTCCCGGCCAGTCGCTGTCGATGAATTCGGCTTTGGTGAAATCGGGATTTGTTTCGGAGGCCGCCTCCAGGAATTCGGCGATCTCCAGCACGACAGCGCGCTCGTCCTTCGAAAGCGCCGACGTGCCGGCCTCGATCGACGGCCGGTGCACGAAATCCTCGAACAGGTAGAAGTAGCCCTTGATGCCGACAATATCGACGCCGGCATCGCAATCGGCCAGAATTTCCAGAATCTCGTAGATCCTGTTGCGGATACGTTGCTCGATCAGTCTTTCGGACGGCTCTTCGGTCATGGGCGCATCGCCGCTGAGTTAAACTTTCATGCATGCCGTTGCCCCAAAACCGCTGCACGGTCTTGGGCGAGACGCATCAGAACGGAAGTTTCATTCCCGGCGGGATCGGCAGGCCAGCAGTCAGCGCCTTGGTCTTTTCCTGCATGATCTGCTCGACCTTGGCCTTGGCGTCGTTGTGGGCGGCCAGAATCAGATCCTCGAGGATCTCGACCTCGTCCTCCTTGAACAGGGACGGGTCGATCTTCAGCGACTTCATCTCGAACTTACCACTCAAGGTGACGCTGACCAGGCCACCGCCGGCCTGGCCGACGGATTCGACCGTAGCGATCTCATCCTGCATGGCCTGGAACTTGGCCTGCATTTCCTTCGCCTTACCCATCAGGCCGAGAAGATCTTTCATGGTCCGATCCTTGTCTTGGTTTATCAGGTCTCGTCATCATCCGCCGGCGGCTCGACCGGCACTTCGGCTTCGGTCGCGTCTGCCTCCGGCGCATCGGGAATGCGCACGTCGATGATCTTGGCGCCGGGAAAGCGCGCCAGGATGGCGGCGACAGTCGGATCGCTCTTGGCATCGAGGAAGGCATTTTCGCGCTTGGTCGATTCCATTTCGGCTAGTGTCTGGCCGCCCTCTTCCTTCGACAGCGACACCAGCCAGTTGCGGCCGGTCCAGGCGCGCAGTTTCGTCGTCAGGTCGTTGAGCAGCAGCTTGGGCGCATCGTCGGTCAGGCTGACGTCGATGCGGCCAGGCTCGAAGCGGACGGGACGGATGCAACGCTTGACCAGCACCTTGAAGGCTATGTCCCGCTGCGCGTCGGCAAGCGCAACGATGTCGGCCAGCGACCTGACCGGCACCTGCTGTGGCTCGGAAACCGGCGCGGGCGGTGCGACGAAGGCGGCCGGCGCCGGCGAGGCCTCGACCAGCCGCATGGTCTGCGCGCCACCGGAACCGGATGGCATGCGCGCCTGCGCCACCGCGCTGGCCGCGCCGCCATTGCCAGGACCGGCAGGGGCGCCATTCGGGCGCGGTGCGCCATTCTGAGCTGTTGCTGCCCCGTCCAGTGATCGCAACGCCTCGTCCAGAGTCGGCAGGTCGGCGGCGTGCGCCAGCCGGATCAACACCATTTCGGCGGCACTGACCGGCCGGTTGGAGGACTGCACCTCGGGAATGCCCTTGAGCAACATCTGCCAGGTCCGCGACAGCACGCGGACCGACAGCGCCCTGGCGAAATCGGCGCCGCGCTGGCGCTCGTCCTGCGACAGCGACGCATCGTCCATGGCGGTCGGCACGAAACGCAACCGGGTGACGAGATGGTTGAATTCGGCAAGATCGGTCAGCACGGCAGCCGGATCGGCGCCGGTGTCGTATTGCGTGCGGAATTCGGCGAGTGCCGCCGCCACGTCGCCCTTCATCACATGTTCGAACAAGTCGACGATGCGGGCGCGGTCGGCCAGGCCCAGCATGGCCCGCACCGCTTCGGCGCTGACGGCGCCGGCGCCGTGCGCGATCGCCTGGTCGAGGATGGAGAGCGAATCGCGAGCCGAGCCTTCGGCCGCGCGCGCGATCATCGCCAGCGCGTCGTCGTCGACCGAAATGCCTTCCTTGTCGGCGATCGAGGAGAGATGCGCGACCAGCGCGCCGGCGTCGATGCGCCTGAGGTCAAAGCGCTGGCAGCGCGACAGGACGGTGATCGGAACCTTGCGGATTTCGGTGGTGGCGAAAATGAATTTGACGTGCGGCGGCGGCTCTTCCAGCGTTTTCAGCAGGCCGTTGAAGGCCTGCGTCGACAGCATGTGCACTTCGTCGATGATGTAGACCTTGTAGCGGGCCGCGACCGGCGCATAGCGCACGCGCTCGATGATGTCCCTGATGTCGTCGATGCCGGTGTGCGAGGCGGCGTCCATCTCGATGACGTCGACATGGCGGCCTTCCATGATCGCCTGGCAATGCTCGCCGAGCACGGCGAGGTCGACGGAAGGCTGGTCGACGGTCGCGGTCTTGTAGTTCAGCGCCCGTGCCAGGATACGCGCCGTGGTGGTCTTGCCAACACCGCGCACGCCGGTCAGCATCCAGGCCTGGGCTATGCGGCCCGTGGCAAAGGCGTTGGTGAGGGTGCGAACCATCGGCTCTTGGCCGACCAGCTCGGAAAAATTCGAAGGACGGTATTTGCGCGCCAGCACGCGGTAGGCGGCGGCCTTTCCATTCTCCGGGCTTTTTGGCCCCGAATTTCCGGCTTCGCTCATTCGCCCGTTAAGCTCCAAAAGGCCGCGCCCCAAGGCGCCGTTCCTGCGCATAGTCTCGCCCGCGCTGCAATGCGTCGTCAATGTCGCGAGGAGGGCCGATGAGGTGGGAGGCTGGAACAATGACCCGTTCCGGGCTCGTTAGGGCTGCTTCCTTCCGGACCTGACCCGGTTGGCGAGTGGATCGTCCACCACCAACCTCCCGCTGTCCATATCGGCAATTGCGCGACGAAATGCAAGTGCGCAGGCAAATCGGCGCGATCACACAAGAGATTTGCTTGCAGCCCCGATGCAGCCGCTCTAGCGTTCATGGTTTGAAGAAACCAAGAAAAGCAAGGGAAACGCCGATGTTGCCGGGCCTGAAGGCCGGATTCACGCTGGATGCCCGGCTGGAGGCGGACAGCGAGCAGTTGATGTGGCTTGGGCTGTGCGAATTGCGGGTGATGAACGATCGCCGCTGGCCATGGCTGGTCTTGGTGCCGCAGCGGCCGGGCGCGGAAGAAATCCACGACATGACGCCGCTCGACCAGGCGATGCTGACCTTCGAGACCAATATGGTGGCGCAGGCGCTGAAGAAAGTCAGCGGCTGCACCAAGATCAACACCGGCGCGCTCGGCAATATAGTGCGCCAACTGCATATCCATATCGTCGCTCGGTCAGAAGGCGATCCCGGCTGGCCCGGCCCGGTGTGGGGGTATGGCCTGCGCGAGCCCTATCAGCGTTCCGACCTGCGCCGGTTTGCCGAAACCATAAGGGCGGCGCTATAAGCCTTCCCCAGTGTTTGTTCCAAGACACGTTCATTCCCAGACATGTCCATCCCAAAGCATCAGAGACCGCATGAGCTTCCGCCTGTTTGACGCGCCTTTGCGCGAGCCGAGCCAGTTCGTCGGCTTTGCCGGCAATACGATCGACCGGCAATCCGAGAATCGAGCCGACGATTCGGTCGACAAGGCGCTGGCGGATCCAACGACGCGGCTTTTGCTGATGAATGGCGGCCGGCTCCACCTGAAGCTTGGTAATAGCGGCAGTCTCGATCCCTGGTTCGACGCCGCAGGGAGCGAACCCTTCAAGCCGTCCTTCGCCGGGGCTGTGCTGCTCGGCTTTTCCGAACAGGGGCCGGTGCTGGCGATGCCTGTCGCAATCGAGGCCGAACAGCTGCCCGAGACCGTCAAGGCGATCGACTATCGGTCGGTCTACATGCAAGGGCTGATCGACGAAGCGGCGGCGGGGGCGATGGCGCAAGGGGCGGCCCTGCTCGCCTGGCATGCCAGCCATCGTTTCTGCAGCAAATGTGGCACGCAATCGCAAATGCGGGCCGGCGGCTACAAACGCCATTGCCCGAATTGCGGCACCGAGCATTTTCCGCGCACCGACCCGGTGGCGATCATGCTGACGGCGACGCGGGAAAAATGCCTGCTCGGGCGCGGCCGGCATTTCGCGCCGGGCATGTATTCGGCGCTTGCCGGCTTCATCGAACCGGGCGAGACGATCGAGGCCGCGGTGCGCCGCGAAACGCTGGAGGAAGCCGGCATCCGGCTCGGCCGCGTCGTCTACCATGCCAGCCAGCCCTGGCCGTTTCCCTATTCGCTGATGATCGGCTGCTTCGGCGAGCCGCTCAACGAGGACATCCAGGCCGACCTCAACGAGTTGGAAGACTGCCGCTGGTTCGGCCGCGACGAGGTGCGTCTGATGCTGGCCCGGGAGCATGCCGACAATCTGGTCACGCCGCCGAAAGGGGCGATCGCGCATCACCTCATCCGCGCCTGGGTCGACAGCGAATACTGAACGTCATTGCAGGAGAGACAAATGATCCGTCACACCGTCGTCTTCACGTTGAAGCACCCACCGCACTCGCTCGAGGAAAAGCGGTTCCTCGTCGACGCCAAGAAAATCCTGACGGCGATCCGGGGCGTCACGCATTTCGAGCAATTGCGGCAGATCAGCCCCAAGAACGACTATCGATTCGGCTTCTCGATGGAGTTCGCCAACCAGGCAGCCTACACCAGATACAACGACCATCCCGACCATGTCGCCTTCGTGCGCGACCGCTGGGTGCCTGAGGTCGAGAAATTTCTCGAGATCGACTATGTGCCGCTGGGCGCTGTGATTTAGATGATCTTGTAAAGTGGGAACCGGTTTTCTCGGACAAACGGTTTCCGTTTGTCCAGCGATCACGCTCAAGGCAATCAGTCAGCCACTTTCCACTGTTCACGCGACTTGCTGGCCGGGTAGACGCCCAGGATCCGCACTTCGCGGGAGAAGAAGCGAAGCTCGTCCAGCGCCAGCTTGACCAGCGGATCGTCGGGATGGCCCTCGATGTCGGCGTAGAACAGCGTCGCGGTGAAGGCGCCGAGCTGGTAGCTCTCCAGCTTGGTCATGTTGATGCCGTTGGTGGCGAAACCGCCCATGGCCTTATAGAGGGCCGCCGGCACGTTGCGGACGCGGAAGATGAAAGTCGTCATCATCTTGGTGTCGGCTGACGGCCGCTCGGCCCATTGCTTGCTCTTGGTCAGGACGACAAAACGGGTGACGTTGGAGTCCGTGTCCTCGACATTTTTCTCGATGATATCGAGCCCGTAGAGCGTCGCGGCCAGCGCCGGCGACAGCGCGGCCATGGTGCGGTCCTTGACCTCGGAGATCATCTTGGCGGCACCGGCCGTATCGCCGGCGACGACCGCCTTCCAGCCGTTCTTGCGGATGTATTTGCGGCACTGACCAAGCGCGTGGATGTGGCTGTGCACGGTCTTGATCTCGTCGCGTTTGACGCCGGGCAGCACCATCAGCTGGAAATGGATCGGCAGGAAATATTCGCCGACGATGTGCATCCGCGATTCCGGCAGCAGATGGTGGATGTCGGCGACGCGTCCGGCGATGGTGTTCTCGATCGGGATCATGGCGAGGTCGGCCTTGCCGGTCTCGACCGCGTTGAACGCATCCTCGAAGGTCGGGCACGGCAACGGCTCCATCGAGGGATAGACGTTGCGGCAGGCGGTGTCGGAATTGGCGCCCGGCTCGCCCTGGAAGGATATTCTGTTGGTCTTTTCAGGCATGGGCCAGGTCTCGATTCACGGGTGTCGAAGGGATTTCTCAGTTTGAAAGGATGGTTCGGGCGCGCTCAAGGTCTTGCGGTGTGTCGACGCCGAGCGGCAGCGACCGGACGATCTCGGCGTCGATGCGCATGCCGGCTTCCAGCGCCCGCAACTGCTCCAGCCGCTCGCGGCGCTCCAGCGGCGACGGTTTCAGCGCGACGAAGCGTTCGAGCGCGGCACGCCGATAGGCGTAGAGGCCGACATGGTGATAGAGCGGCCCCTCGCCCCAAGGTGCTGTGGCGCGGGTGAAATAGAGCGCCCTCAGCCGTGTGCCGGAGAGCGGCGAACCGACGATCTTGACGACGTTCGGGTTGGTCTTTTCCTCGTCGCGGACAATCTCGACGCCAAGCGTGGCAATATCCACCGCCGCGTTCTCGAACGGCCTGAGCGAGGCGGCGATGATGCCGGGATCGATGGTCGGCAGGTCGCCCTGCACATTGACGATCGTTTCGACCTTGCGTCCGGGATCGAGCGCGGCCAGCGCCTCGTGGATGCGGTCGGAGCCGGATTCATGGTCGATGCGCGTCATCACCGCCTCGAAACCATGCGCGCGCACCGCTTCGGCGACGCTTTGCGTGTCGGTCGCCACCACCACCCGGCCGAGGCCGGCTTCGGCCGCGCGGCGGGCGACATGGACGATCATGGGCGCGCCGGATATGTCGGCCAGCGGCTTGCCCGGCAGGCGGGTGGAGGCCATGCGGGCCGGTATCAGGATCAAGGTGGACATCGCTGTGGCAAGGCGTTCGAAAAGAGGAGGGGAAAAGTGGCAAAAGGTCTCACTGGCAGCGCCCTTATAGGTGTTGCAACGCCGGAGCAAAAGACCTAGTTTCCGCCCGATTTGACCGGCTCTGGAGGGCAGGTCTCGATACCGACGGACGGAGTGGACGGTTCGGTCCGCCGGAAAAGGGAGCAAGGGGCGTATGGATTCCAACGAAGTCAACAAACTGCTCGCCGGATTGCTCGGAACCGTTTTCGTCGTTTTCTCGGTCGGCCTGGTATCTGACGCGCTGTTTGCCTCGCCGGCTCCTGAAAAGCCCGGTTTCGCCATCGAGGCAGCCGAGCCCGCCGAAGGCGGCGCAGCAGCGCCGGCCGCCGCAGCCAAGCCGATCGCTGATCTGCTGCAGACTGCCAATGTCGAGGCGGGTGCTGCCGTCTTCAAGAAATGCCAAGCTTGCCATTCCGGTGAAAAGGGCGGACCCAACAAGGTCGGCCCCGATCTGTGGGACCTCGTCGACCGTCCTGTCGCCGAACATGAAGGCTTCGCCTATTCGGCCGGCATGAAGGAATTTTCCAAGGGCGGCACCGAGAAGTGGACCTACGACAACATCAACCACTTCATCACCTCGCCGAAGAAATTCGTGAAGGGCACGGCCATGGGCTTCGCCGGCCTGCCCAAGGACGAGGACCGCGCCAACGTCATTGCCTATCTGCGCACGCTGTCGGACAATCCCAAGCCGCTGCCGGCACCGGGTGCCGCCGCCGACGCCAGCGCGCCCGCCAAGCCGGCCGATGGCGCCGCTCCGGCGAAGCCGGCTGATGGCGCTGCACCGGCCAAACCTGCCGCTCCCGCGGCTCCGGCAGCACCGGCCAAATAACCGAATTGTCATCAAAGCGTTCATAGAAAAGCCGGGTTCTGCCCGGCTTTTTGTTAGGAAAAACGCATATGCGGCGACAAAGCCGCGCATGGCGGTTTTCACGAGCGCCAAATCATCTAGATTGCCCTTTCTGGATGGTCCGGAGAAACGCATCGCGAAGAGGATAGTGCATGACGGTTGGCCGAACGCTTCTCAGGTCGTTGCTGGCAGCGGCCCTTCTGGCGGCGGGACTGCAGGCGACCCTGGCCGACGAGTGGCGGACCACCTCATCGCTGATCGGCGATTCCAAGTACGGTGACAATTTTCAGCACTACGACTACGTGAACCCGAACGCGCCCAAGGGCGGCACGTTGAATTCGGTGCTGCTCGGCACTTATGACAGCTTCAACCCCTACATTGTTCAGGGATCGCCGGCGGCGGGGCTCGTCGGCTTCGGCGGCGGCCTGCTCTACGACACGCTGATGGAGCAAGCGACCGACGAGGGCAGCACCAGCCACCCGCTGATCGCCGACGCTTACAAATATCCGGCTGACTATTCCTCGGCGACCTACCGGCTCGACCCGCGCGCGAAATGGCATGACGGCCAGCCGATCACCGTCGACGACGTGATCTGGTCGTTCCAGGTGTTGAAAGCGAACAGCCCACAATACAGCCGCTATTTCGAGAACGTCACCGACGCGGTGGCGATCTCCGACCGCGAGGTCGAGTTCCATTTCAACCAGAAGGGTAACCGAGAACTGCCGAAGATCATCGGCGACCTCGCCGTGCTGCCGAAGCACTGGTGGGAAGGCACCGACGCCAATGGCAAGAAGCGCGACGTCACCAAGCCAACGCTGGAGATTCCGCTGGGATCGGCGGCCTACAAGATCGCCAGCTTCAAGCCGGGCTCGGAAATCGTCTGGCAGCGCGTGCCGGACTATTGGGCCGCCAAGCTGCCGGTGAAGATCGGCCGCGAGAATTTCGACACGCGCCGATATACCTACATCCTCGACGACAATGCCGCCTGGCTGGCTTTCACCAAGGGCGGATTGGAAGACATCAATCGCGAGTACAGCTCCCGCAAATGGGCGACCGCCTATAATTTCCCAGCCATCCAGGCCGGTGACGTCATCAAGAAGGACTTCCAAACCCAATCGCCGCAGCCGATGCAGGGCTTTGTCCTCAACCAGCGACGGCCGCTGTTCCAGGACCGGCTTGTCCGCGAGGCACTGACCATCCCGTTCGATTTCGAGAGCATGAATCGCACACTGTTCTTCGGCTTCAACACCCGCATGTCGAGCTATTTCCAGGGTACCGAATTGGCGTCGAGCGGGCTGCCACAAGGCAAGGAATTGGATATCCTCGAGAAATATCGTGACAAGCTGCCACCCGAACTCTTCACGCAGCAATTCAAGCTGCCGGTCTACGATTCGCCGCAGGCAGAACGGAAGTACCTGAAGCAGGCGGTCGATCTCTTCGCCAAGGCAGGCTGGGTGATCAAGGGCGGCAAGATGGTCAACGCCAAGACAGGCGCTCCGTTCAAGTTCGAGATCCTCGGCTGGAACGACACCGACCAGGTGATCGCCAGTCCCTATATCGCCAACCTGCGCAAGATCGGCGTAGACGCTTCCCTGCGCATCATCGATCAGACGCAGTACATCAACCGGGTCAACCATTTCGATTTCGACGTCGTCACGGGTCTGTTCGGCCAATCGGATTCACCAGGGAATGAACAGCGGGACTTCTGGAGCTCGAAGGCCGCCGACACGCCAGGCTCGCGCAATCTGATGGGAATCAAGGATCCGACCGTCGACGCCCTGGTCGACCGCATCATCTTCGCCACGGACCGCGAGGATCTTGTCGCCGCCACACATGCGCTCGACAGGGTGCTGCTGTGGAACTTCTACGTCGTGCCGCAATATTATCGATCGGCGGTCTGGCTGGCCTATTGGAACAAGTTCAAATTCCCCGACAAGCAGCCTGCCTATGTCGGTGCCGATATCGACTCCTGGTGGATCGACCTCGACAAGGAGAAGGCGCTGGCCGCCAAATACAAGGGCGGCAATTGATGACGATGCTGCCGCGCCGCGATTTCCTGGCATTGAGCGGGGCCGCCGCTGCCGGGGCCCTGTTGCCGGGCAGAGCCTTCGCCGATATCGCGACCGGCGTGAAATTGCATGGGCTCTCCGCCTTCGGCGACCTCAAATACAGACCGGATTTTGCGCATTTCGACTATGTCAATCCGGACGCGCCGGCTGGGGGGATCTTCAATTTCTCGCCGCCGAACTGGGGCTACAACCAGGATACTCAGACCTTCAACACGCTGAACTCCTTCACCGACAAGGGCGATGCGCCGCCGCGCATGGAGATGTGTTTCGACGGGCTGATGGTGCGCGCGCTCGACGAGCCCGACGCCGTATACGGCCAGATCGCCGACGGCGTAACGCTGTCGGACGACCAGAACTCCTTCACCTTCTCGCTTCGTCCCGAAGCGCGCTTCCATGACGGGTCACCGCTGACGGCACAGGATGCCGCCTTCACCTTCTCGCTCTACAAGGACAAGGGCCACCCAGACCTGTCGCTGTCGCTGACACACATGGTCGAGGCAGTTGCCGTTGACGACCACACATTGCGGCTTACCTTTTCCGGCAAGCAATCGGCTCGCACCGTGCTCAACGTCGTGGAATTCCCCATCCTGTCGAAGGCTTTCTACACGGCCAATCCGTTCGACTCCTCGCAGTTGAACCCGCCGCTCGGCTCCGGCGCTTACAAGGTCGGCCGCTTCTCGGCCGGCGCCTGGATCGAATACGATCGGGTCGCGGATTATTGGGGCCGCCAACTCCCGGTCAATCGGGGACAAAACAATTTCGATCGTATCCGCATCGAATTCTACCAGAACCGCACCGCCGCCTTCGAGGCATTCAAGAAGGGCGAGATCACCTACCGCGAGGAATTCACCTCACGCGTCTGGGCGACCGCCTACGACTTTCCCGCACTGACCGCAGGCAAGGTGGTCAAGCACGAATTCCCGGCCGAGAAGCGACCGACGATGCAGGGAACGGCGGTCAATCAGCGGCGCGAACAGTTTCGCGATGCGCGGGTGCGCCAGGCAATTGCGCTTTGCTTCGATTTCGAGTGGACACGACGGAACTTCTTCTATGGCTCTTACGAGCGCTCGCAGTCCTGCTTCGAGAAATCGGATTTTCGCGCCGAGGGTGTACCATCCCTGCAAGAGCTGGCGCTGCTGGAGCCGCTGCGCGGCCAGCTCCCGGCAGAAGCGTTCGGCACGGCGGTAAGCCAGCCCGCATCGGACGGCACCGGCCGTGATCGCAAGCTGCTTGGCCAGGCGGCAAAACTTCTGGCCGCGGCGGGTTGGAAACGGTCCGGCGATTTCGTCGTCAACGACAAGGGCGGCCGGCTTTCGGCCGAGTTCATGGTCGACGACGATACCTTCGTTCAGGTCTATTCGCCCTGGGTCGCCAATATGAAGGCGATCGGTATCGACGCCACGATCCGGCTGGTGGACTCGGCCCAATACCAGGCCAGACAGGCCACATTCGATTTCGATCTGCTGTCTGCCGCCTTCTCCTTCAGCGCGACACCGACGCGCGACGATCTCGAAGGTTTCTTCCATTCCAGATCTGCAAATCTCTCCGGCTCGCGCAACCTGCCGGGTGTCGCAAACTCGGCTATCGACACGCTGATCGACGCGGTGGGGGCCGCAAAGGACCGCGAAAGCCTGACCGTGGCAATGCGGGCGCTCGACCGGGTCTTGCGCGCGCGGTGCGATTGGATTCCTAGTTGGTTCCTGGCGAATCACCGAAGCGCCTATTGGGACATGTTCGGCTTTCCCGAGCAAAAACCCGATTTCGGCTTTCCGGTCGAGGCGCTGTGGTGGGGCGATAAGGGCAAGGCGGCAAAAATTGGCAAAGGCTGAGATCTCAGTCCAAAAAGGGCAGGAAGCCTGATGGGCGCCTATATACTGCGCCGCATCCTTTTGATGATCCCGACCCTGTTCGGCATCATGGCGATCTCCTTCGCCGTCATCCAGTTCGCGCCGGGCGGCCCGGTCGAGCAGGTCATCGCCAAGCTGACCAATCAGGGCGGCAGCGACCGCCTCGGCGGTGGCGGCGGCGATGCGGGCGGTTCCAATTTCGACGTCGCCGGCGACGTCAGCTCGAAATATCGCGGCGCGCAGGGGCTCGATCCGGAATTCATCAAGAAGCTGGAGAAGCAGTTCGGCTTCGACAAGCCGCCGCTTGAGCGCTTCGGCATGATGCTGTGGAACTACATCCGGTTCGATTTCGGCAACAGCTATTTCCGCGATATCTCGGTGCTTGACCTGATCCTCGAGAAGATGCCGGTTTCGATCTCGATCGGCCTTTGGATCACGCTCTTGTCCTATCTGATCTCCATTCCGCTCGGCATCCGCAAGGCGGTCAAGGACGGCACGCCCTTCGACGTCTGGACCAGCGGCGTCGTCATCGTCGGCTATGCCATTCCCGGCTTCCTGTTCGGCATCATGCTGATGGTGCTGTTCGCCGGCGGCTCGTTCTGGGACTGGTTCCCGTTGCGCGGCATCGTCTCGGACAATTGGGACCAGTTGTCCTGGCCGGCCAAGATCGCCGACTATGCCTGGCACATGACCCTGCCGCTGACGGCGCTGGTGCTCTCGGCCTTCGCAACGACGACGCTTTTGACCAAGAACTCGTTCCTGGAGGAAATCCGCAAGCAATATGTGGTGACGGCGCGGGCCAAGGGCCTGTCGGAGCGGCAGGTGCTCTATGGCCATGTCTTCCGCAATGCCATGCTGATCGTCATTGCCGGCTTTCCCGGCGCCTTCATCTCGGCCTTCTTCACCGGTTCGCTGCTGATCGAGAACATCTTCTCGCTCGATGGCCTCGGTCTGCTCGGCTTCCGATCGGTGGTCGAGCGCGACTATCCCGTGGTGTTCGCAAACCTCTACATCTTCTCGCTTCTCGGCCTGTTCGTCGGATTGCTGTCCGACCTGATGTACACCTGGGTCGATCCGCGCATCGATTTCGAGCGGAGAGACGTCTGATGTCGGAGGCGAGCGTCACCGCCGGCGTGGTGCCGGAGCGGATGCCACGGCCGTTCCTGTCGCCGCTCAACAAGCGCCGCCTGCAGAATTTCAAGGCGAACAGGCGCGGCTACTGGTCGTTGTGGATTTTCCTTGTCCTGTTCGTGCTGTCGCTGTTTGCCGAATTCATCGCCAACGACAAGCCGATCATCGCTTCCTACAAGGGCGAGATCCTGTTTCCGGTGCTGGTCGCCTACCCGGAGGAAAAGTTCGGCGGCTTCTATGCCGTCACCGACTATCGCGATCCGGTGATCCAGGACGAGATCAACGCCAATGGCTGGATGATCTGGCCGCCGATCCGCTATTCCTACCAGACCGTCAACAATGCCATTCCGGAAGCCGCACCGGCCAAGCCGTCCTGGCAGTATGACGCCGCCAAGCGCTGCAACCAGTATCCGCAAGGGGCTGCCGACCCCGCCTGCATCGTCGGCAACTGGAACTGGCTCGGCACCGACGACCAGGCACGCGACGTCTTGGCGCGCGTCATCTACGGTTTCCGTATCTCGGTGCTGTTCGGGCTGATCCTGACCGCCGGCTCTGCCCTGATCGGCGTCGGCGCCGGCGCCCTGCAGGGCTATTTCGGCGGCTGGACGGACCTGCTGTTCCAGCGCTTCATCGAAATCTGGTCGGCAATTCCGGTGCTCTATCTCTTGCTCATCGTCGCCGCCATCCTGCCGCCGGGCTTCTTCATCCTGCTCGGGCTGATGCTGTTGTTCTCCTGGGTGGCGCTGGTCGGCGTCGTGCGGGCCGAGTTCCTGCGCGCCCGCAACTTCGAGTACGTCAACGCCGCCCGCGCGCTCGGCGTGCCCAACCGCACCATCATGTTCCGGCATCTGTTGCCCAACGCCATGGTGGCGACATTGACCTTCATGCCCTTCCTGCTCTCGGGCTCGATCTCGACACTGACCTCGCTCGACTATCTCGGCTTCGGCCTGCCGCCGGGGTCCGCCTCGCTCGGTGAGTTGCTGAAGCAGGCGCAGCGCAACCTCAATGCGCCGTGGCTCGGCATTTCCGGCTTCGTCGTCATCTCGCTGATGCTGTCGCTGCTGGTCTTTGTCGGCGAGGCGACTCGCGACGCCTTCGATCCGCGCAAGACGTTCAAATGAGCGAAGCGCCTCTGCTCAGCGTACAGGACCTCAGCGTCGCCTTCAGCCAGGGCGGCGGCCAGTCTGTCGCCGTCGACCATATCTCCTTCGACATCGCCAAGGGCGAGACGATCGCGCTGGTGGGCGAGTCCGGCTCCGGCAAGTCGGTCTCTGCGCTGTCGGTGCTGAAACTGCTGCCCTACCCCAGCGCCAGCCATCCCTCGGGGAAAATCCTGTTCGAGGGCGCCGACCTTTTGGCGATGAGCGAGAAGCAATTGCGGCAAGTGCGCGGCAACAAGATCACCATGATCTTCCAGGAGCCGATGACCTCGCTCAATCCGCTGCACACGATCGAGCATCAGATCGTCGAGATCCTGAAACTGCATCAGGGCATGGCCGACCGCCCAGCCAAGGCGCGCACGCTGGAACTGCTCAACGAGGTCGGCATCCGCGATCCGCAGAAGCGGCTCGACGCCTATCCGCATCAGCTGTCCGGCGGCCAGCGCCAGCGCGTCATGATCGCCATGGCACTGGCCAACGAACCGGAACTGCTGATCGCCGACGAGCCGACAACGGCGCTCGACGTCACGGTGCAGGCGCAGATCCTCGAACTGCTCGCGGGCCTCAAAAGCCGCAAAGGCATGTCGATGCTGTTCATCACCCACGATCTCGGCATCGTGCGCAAGATCGCCGACCGGGTCTGCGTGATGACCAAGGGCAAGATCGTCGAGACCGGACCGACCAAGGAGATCTTCGCCAACCCGCAGCACCCCTATACGCGCCACCTGCTGGCAGCCGAGCCGAAGGGCAAGCCACCGGCCGCCAACGCCGACGCCAAGCCGGTGATGGCCGGCAAGGACATAAAAGTCTGGTTTCCGATCAAGCAGGGCTTCTTCCGCCGCACGGTCGACCATGTGAAGGCTGTCGACGGCATCGATGTCACCGTGCGCGCCGGCCAGACGCTGGGCGTGGTCGGCGAGTCCGGCTCCGGCAAGACGACGCTCGGCCTGGCCCTGGCACGCATGATCTCGTCGACGGGAACCATCCGGTTCAACGGCCGCGACATCAACCAGCTCACCTTCAACGCCATGCGGCCGCTCAGGCGCGAATTGCAGATCGTGTTCCAGGATCCGTTCGGCTCGCTCAGCCCGCGCATGTCGATCGCCGAGATCATCGAGGAGGGCCTGAAGATCCACGAGCCGAAACTGTCGCCCGATGAACGCGACGACAAGGTTGCGGACGTGCTGAAGGAGGTCGGGCTCGATCCGGCGACCCGCAACCGCTATCCGCACGAGTTTTCCGGCGGCCAGCGCCAGCGTGTCGCGATCGCGCGCGCCATGGTGCTCAACCCGCGCTTCGTCATGCTGGACGAGCCCACATCGGCGCTCGACATGAGCGTGCAGGCGCAGGTCGTCGACCTCCTGCGCAATCTGCAGGCCAAGCACGACCTCGCCTATCTCTTCATCAGCCACGATCTCAAAGTCATCCGGGCGCTTGCCAACGACGTCATCGTCATGCGCAATGGCCAGATCGTCGAAGCCGGCCCTTCCCAGCAGATTTTTGAAAATCCGCAAACCGACTATACTCGGGCACTGATCTCGGCCGCCTTCAAGATAGAGACGGCGCCGGTCGGCATCGTCAGCGAGTAATTTGCGTAAAGAGGACTAGACGAATCGCGATGGAAAAAGGCCGCATTCTGCTTGCCGTCACCGGCTTTCACCCGCAGCGCTGGCGCGAGCTTCTGTCGGCCGAGCGCGAGGTGGTGCTGGAGCCGGACGGCGCCAAGGATCCGTCGATCACCTATGCGGTGGTGTGGAAGCAGAAGCCCAATTTGTTGTCTTCGCTGCCCAATCTGCGCGCCATCTTCTCCATCGGCGCCGGCGTCGACCACATCTTCGCCGATCCCGGCCTGCCCGACGTGCCGATCGTCAAGGTCGTCGCCGACAACCTCACGCAATACATGACCGAATATGTCGTCTGGCGGGTGCTCGATCATCATCGCCAGGGCCTGCTCTACCGGCAGCAGCAGCAAAAGAAGATCTGGCACGAGCCGCCGCAGCGGCCGGCCGGCGACATATCCGTCGGCATTATGGGGCTCGGCAATCTCGGCCGCGCCGCGGCCTCGGTGCTGCTGTCGCTCGGCTTCGCGGTCAATGGCTGGTCGCGCACCGAGCGGCCGATGCAAGGGGTGGCGACCTATTCCGGCGAGGCCGGGTTGATCCCCTTCCTCAACGCGACCGATATCCTTGTCGTGCTTTTGCCGCTGACGCCGGACACGCAAGGCATCATCAATTACGGCGTGCTCAAGGAATTGCGCAAACGCAACGGCCTCGGCGGTTCGGTCCTGATCAATGCCGGACGCGGCCGCCTGCAAAAGGATGCCGACATCGGGCGGGCACTGGATGACGGCACGCTGAAGGAGGCAAGCCTGGACGTGTTCGAGGTCGAACCGCTGCCGAAGACCAGCCCGTTGTGGAACCATCCGAAAGTGTTCGTGACGCCGCACGCCGCGGCGACCTCCGATCCGATGCACCTGGCGCCGACCATGCTGCGCCAGATGGACGCCTTCGAGCGCGGCGAAAAGCTCGAGAATCTGGTGGATCGCAAGGCGGGATATTAGCCAGGGTCTTACATCGCCAGATCCCAGTCCCTGAAGCACTGCTTGATTGCTCTCACGGAGGACAGCTGCAGCTTCGGCAGGTCGAGATCCTCGAACATCGCCTGGTATCTCTGGCGGTTTTTCGGCGTGGTCACGGCAATATGGTGGATCATGTCCCATTTGACGCTGTCGCGTCCGCCTTCCAGGGCACCGCGCCTGTTCTTCTCAAACCAGCTTCGCCTGAAATAACGCAGCAGGCTTGCCGGCGTGGAGATATCCAGCAGGATCACTCCCGTCGCCCGCCGGAAACGTTGCGGCATGCAGATCGAGTAATTTCCGTCCATCACCCAACGCTCGCTGGCGATCGCGCCGTCATGCAAGGCAATGAATTCGGCCTTTGGACGCGGCTCCCAGTCGGTGTTGGGCAGATGATGAAGCAGATCGAGGTGAACGGGCTCCGGGCCACGCTTGCGGGCAATCGCATCGGCCAGGGTCGACTTGCCGCTGTTGGACGGCCCCAGAATGCAGATGCGGTCGCCAAGGTCCGAGAGTTTCATCGATCGTCCCCTACGCGGACGCGAGCATGCTGCCGGCGATCACTCTCGTCGGACAGCTGCTGCTATTTTCAGCTCGGCAGGGCGAACTTCTTCTTCTGATTGTCCGGCTTGCCGCAGTCGCGGCGCTCGATCGACCGGTTCATGGCATCGATCTCGCCTGACGCCTTGTCGCTGTCGCGCTTGGCCTTGGAGCGCATGTCGGGCGTGAACGGACCGAAACCCATCGCGGGATTGGAGAAGGTCGGCTTCGCGGTCACAGGCAGGTTGTATTGCTGCGCCAGGCCATTGCGTTGCGCCAGCAATTGATCGCACGGCACGGTGTCGTACTGCAGGGAGGATTCTACGTCGGCGTCCTGCCGCTCGGACATCGAATTGCCGACGCAGCCGGCCGTTGCCAGGCAAGATGCCAAGATCATCATGTTCCAGCGCATCCGATATGCTCCTCCTGATATCCCGCCCTGACGCGACCAGATCGCAAATATCAGTCGCGCACGCAAATCGGACTTTTTCGCAGCAGCGGGATGGTGTTCATGCACGCTTCAAACGGCGTGAGGCTTCCACGCCACAACGCCCAGCCCTTTGACGGGCTCGCGGCGATCCTGCCGGATGGTGGTTGGCTCCAGCGCCAGGATCGCAAGCCCGTTGGCCTCCAGTGTCCGCCTGACATAGGGCTGCGAATGGGCGTAGCGCCGCGAGGGCTGCAGCGCGAAATCGCCGTCGTCCGCCAGTGTCTCGACGGAGAAGGCAAACAGGCCGCCTTCGGCGAGCAGACCGGCAACGGTGCCCACCAGACCATCGAGCGCGCCGATGTAGATCAGGACATCGGCCGATGTCACCAGATCGGGCCTTTCGCCTGAATGGGAAAATCCCTGCAGATCCGCTTTTGTCAGCGTGTGGTAGATGCCTTTCGCCCGCGCCTTCTTCAGCATCCTGGCCGATATATCGACCCCTTCCAGCCGGTCGACGATCGGCCTCAGCCTCTCGCCCATCAGTCCCGTTCCGCAACCAAGGTCGAGCGCCACGCGGAAGCGATCCGGCCTTGCCTTGCGAATCATCTGCTCGAGAAATTCGGGCAAGCGGTAGTCGAGCTTGCCGACCAGCATCTCCTCGAATGTCTCGGCATAGTGGTCGAACAGCGCCTCGACAAAAGCACTGGGCGGCGCGGCGGCGAGCGGAGCCTTGCCGATCAGCTGCAGTTTGAGGGCCGCGCCCTGGCGGTCGGCCGGGTCCAGTTTCAGCGACATCGTCCAGCCCTGCGCCGCCAGGTCGAGCCTGCCCGATGTCTCCTGCATCTCGCCGAGGCGGAACCAGCCCATTGCCCATTGCGGCGCCAGCTCCAATGCGCCGAGCAGCAGCTCGACCGCCGCCGTGCGATCGCCGGAGGCAAATAGCATCTCGGCATAGTCGGCACGGCGATCGGCGTTCAAATCGCCGGAGGATGTCTGAAGCGGTTTCATGATGATGGTTCCGCCGGCGGAGGCCGGCCGCCACCTCTTTAGAGCAAAGGATGCGGAAGCTGAACCGAATTGAGCGCCCTTTGCCCAGGAGAGTCAGCAGTCTCCGACATCAGGCTTCCCGCAGCGGAATTATATCCTATCTTGGGGACCATGCGCGCCAGCGACCTGCTTCATCCCCGGCCCGAAGGCCTTTACTGCCCCCCGGGCGATTTTTTTATCGACCCGGTGCGGCCGGTGGACCGGGCGCTGATCACGCACGGCCATTCCGACCACGCACGCTCCGGCCACCGCTCGGTGCTGGCGACGCAGCAGACGCTCGACATTATGGCCCTGCGCTACGGCGAGGACTTTGCTGGAACGACCCAAGCCGCACGGCTCGGCGAGACGATCGCTCTGAACGATGTCAGCGTCAGCTTCCATCCGGCCGGCCATGTGCTGGGTTCGGCACAGATATCGGTCGAGCATCAGGGCACGCGCATCGTCGCCTCTGGCGACTACAAGCGGCAAAAGGATGCAACCTGCGCGCCGTTCGAGCCGATCCGTTGCGACATCTTCATCACCGAGGCGACTTTCGGCCTGCCGGTCTTTCGCCATCCACCGGACACGGAAGAGATCGCCCGCCTGCTGAAATCGGCGGCGCAGTTTCCCGAACGCTCGCATCTGGTCGGCGCCTATGCGCTGGGCAAGGCGCAGCGGGTGATGCGGCTGTTGCGCGACGCCGGCTATGACAGGCCGCTTTACATCCATGGCGCACTTGCCAGGCTCAGCGAATACTATCAGAGCCAGGGCATCGACCTGGGTGTCCTCGAGCCGGCAACGGTCGAGGGCGGCAAGGATGACTTTGCCGGCGCCATCGTCGTCGGCCCGCCATCGGCCTTCGCCGATCGTTGGGCGCGGCGCTTTCCCGATCCGATCTCGTGCTTTGCGTCGGGCTGGATGCGCATCCGCCAGCGCGCCAAGCAAGGCGGCGTCGAACTGCCGCTGATCATCTCGGACCATGCCGATTGGGACGAACTCACCGCCACCATCAAGGAGACCGGCGCCGAGGAGATCTGGGTGACGCATGGCCGCGAGGAAGCGCTGGTTCGCTGGTGCGAGCTCGAAGGCATCGCCGCCCGGCCGCTGCATCTGGTGGGCTATGAGGACGAGGGCGATTGAAGCCATGAACCGCTTCGCCGAACTTCTCGACCGCCTTGTGCTGACGCCGTCGCGCAACGGCAAGCTGACGCTGCTGGTCGACTATTTCCGAACCGTCGAGGATCCGGATCGCGGGCTGGCGCTGGCGGCCATCACCGGTGACCTCACAATAGCCGCGGTCAAGCCGGCCATGCTGCGCATGCTGGTCACAGAACGGATGGATCCCGTGCTGTTCGGCTACTCCTACGATTATGTCGGCGATCTCGCCGAGACGGTGTCGCTGGTCTGGACGCGGACGCCGGGCAAGATCCCCAACCGCGAGCCGACGCTCGGCGAGGTCGTGGCCAAACTGCAGGCGGCAAGCCGCTCGGACGGACCGAAAGTGCTGGCCAGCCTGCTCGACAGCGCCGGCATTTCGGCGCGCTTCGCCATCATCAAGCTGGTCACCGGCGGCCTGCGCATCGGCGTCTCGGCGCGGCTCGCCAAACAGGCGCTGGCGGATTTCGGCAAGGTCGACGTCGCCGAGATCGAGGAGCTCTGGCACGGTCTGTCGCCGCCCTATACGGCGCTGTTCGCCTGGCTGGAAGGCAAGGCCGAAAAACCCCGCAACACGGCGATGGCGCTGTTCCGCCCGGTGATGCTGTCGAACCCGGTCGGCGACGGCGATCTCGAAAAGCTCGACCCGGCGGATTACGCCGCCGAATGGAAATGGGACGGCATCCGCGTCCAGGCGGTGGCGGAAGGCGGCATCCGCCGGCTCTATTCGCGCACCGGCGACGATGTCTCCGGCGCCTTTCCCGACCTCGCAGACGCCATGCACTTTTCCGCGACGCTGGACGGCGAGTTGCTGGTCGGCGATCCGCGTGAGGCGACGGGGACCTTCTCGGATTTGCAGCAGCGGCTGAACCGCAAGACGGTGACGCCGAAGATGCAGCAGCAATTTCCGGCCTTCATGCGTTGCTACGACCTGCTTCAGCTCGGCGACGAAGACCTTCGCGCATTGCCGTTCCGGGAACGGCGTGGCCGCCTCGAAACCTTCGTGAAGACGCTCGACCCCGGCCGTTTCGACCTGTCGCCCTTCGTCGCCTTCACGGACTGGGAGGCGCTGGAGAACCTGCGCCGCGCGCCGCCGCACCCGATCATCGAAGGCGTGATGCTGAAGCGCTGGGATTCGCCCTATGTCGCCGGCCGGCCGAAAGGCCCGTGGTTCAAGTGGAAGCGCGATCCGCACACGGTGGACGCGGTGCTGATGTATGCCCAGCGCGGCCATGGCAAGCGCTCGAGTTTCTACTCCGACTACACGTTCGGCGTCTGGTCCGGAGCCGAGGGCGAGGAGGAACTGGTGCCGGTCGGCAAAGCCTATTTCGGCTTCACCGACGAAGAACTGAAGCAGATCGACAAATATGTTCGGGACAACACGGTCGAGCGCTTCGGACCGGTGCGTTCGGTGCGGGCGGACCGTGACAACGGCCTGGTGCTGGAAGTCGCCTTCGAGGGGCTCAACCGCTCCACCCGGCACAAATCCGGCGTCGCCATGCGCTTTCCCCGCATTTCACGGCTGCGCTGGGACAAGCCGGCCAACGAAGCCGACCGCATCGAGACGCTGCAGGCGCTGCTCGACCGCTGAGCCCTACGGCTCGATGGAGACCCGGATCTCGTAGATGTCGACCGCCTTGCCCTGCTTGTCGAAATCGGAATTGACGGCGATGGTTCCGGCCGAGCCGGGATGCTTGTTGGGGAACTGCACGTCGAACAGATATTCGTTGCGCTGCTGGCCGACCGCGTAGCGCTTGCGGCCGCAATCGCCGAGCTCGCCGAAATTGCAGTCGACGGAGATCTGCGTGTCCTTGCCGTCCTCGGCACGCGCGATGATGTCGAATACGGCGTGCTTGCCGGCGAGCTTCTCCAGCACGCCCTGCCCGACATCGAAGGCGATCGCCGAACCTGAGGGGCCGGACTGGATGCGCAGGAACGGACCGGTGTCGTCCTTCATCACCGAGGCCTTGGCGTCCGACGGGGCGGCGACATGCGTCGGATCGGTCGGCGAGAACACATTGATCCAGTTGCGCGACTGGTCCGCGGCGCCAGGCTTGGCCGGCGCGTTGGCGCCGTCGGCCGGGGTGAAATCGTCGTCCTCGACGGTTGGTGGCGCCTCGGGCGGCGCCGTATCGAGCTGCGCCGCCGTCTTGAACACGCCGGTCTGCATGGCAAAGAACACGCCGATGCCGATCGCCGCAAGCAGGGTCACGCTGAAGAAGATGGCGGTCAGCGGCAGGCGGCGTCCGCGAATGCGCCGTTCATCGCGATCGGGCGCCACTTCCGTCGCGGTACCCGAAGCGCTAGGAGCGGACATGTCGATGGCCGGCACGCCGGGAAGCGTCGCGTCCGGCATGATGTCGGGAACGACCGGCAGCACGCGCGAAAGCGGCGCATCGGATGCCGGCTGCGCGGGGCTGTCGACGGTGACGGCGGGCGATGGCGCCTTGTCTCCGATCTCGATGGCGGGCGCCGCGGCGGCCGCGGGCTCGGCCGCCGGGGCGTCGACCTCCAGGCCCACATCCGGCACCGCCGGCAGGAACTCGGATTCGATTTCGGTGATCGTCGCCTGGATCGCCTTGCGGCGCTTGATGGCAACCTCCACGGTCACGCCGGGATTGGCCTGGAGCGCACGGTCAAGCGCGGCAAAGGCCGACCGATAGACCTTCTCGCGGAACGCGCGGTCCTCGGCATTGCCCTTCTCCAAGGCGTTCCGGATCGCTTTTTCGATCGCGTCCAAGCGGGATCCCTCTGCAAATTGCCCCAATCTTCCCTGATGGTTAGCCGTAGGCGACCAATCAATCAACGGGCGGGCGGCCGCATTCTGCCTCGACGGGCCGTCCAAAGTCCATCTTGGCGATATTCCGGCAAACAAAATCGGAACATGTCGGCGATTCTCATGCGCGGCGAGGTGCGAACCCCTGGTTTCGACCGGGCGGGCGCTCTTGCATGATTTGCCACGTGGCATCTTGAATTCGCGGCCGGTTGAGTTTATCACCCAGCCCATCTTGGAGGCTTTGGCCTCCCGGGCCGCTTTAGCTCAGTTGGTAGAGCACATCATTCGTAATGATGGGGTCAGGTGTTCGAGTCACCTAAGCGGCACCAGTTCCTTGTCCCCCCTGTGCCGAAATCGGTACTCTACCGCTGCCTGTGCGGTGGATCGCGCAATGGCTCCCATATCCGCCATTGTCGCGACTCAGCTTTGGTGGGAAACTCACGGACCTCAGCATGGGAGGTCCAAAATGGCCAACACTTTCAAGACCGGAGACGTCGTCAAGCTGAAGTCGGGAGGGCCGAAGATGACGGTCAGCGACGGTGCCGCTTCCGGCATGTATCTGTGCCACTGGTTCAACCGCGAGGGCGATGTCTGGATCCCGCAACATGCGGGTTTCAAACCGGACCAGCTGGTGGCCGCCGACCCATCGGCGTAGCCCGTTCGCCACGGGCGGTGGCTAACCCGGCGTGAATTTCGATGACGCCGGATGCGGTGTCGCGTCGTTCTCGATACCAATACCCGAGTCGGCATCCCCGACAATCGAAGGTATCGGCGCAGGCGACCGACGGATTTCGCCAGTCGCGGCGTTTAACGGTTGAAGCGAGACCACGGCATGGGCCGTGGCCGACGCGCCAACCGGAGACGCCGAAGCATGATAAGCCGTTCGATCCTTGCCGCTGCCTTGAGCCTGCTGACCGTTGCGGCCCTCGCCCAGACGGTGACGCAGCCCCCTGCTTCTCCTGGCGCCACGCCGCCAGCCGCAGCCCCAGCCGCACCAAGAGCCAAGTCGGACATCACCCTGGCCAAATTCCAGAAGCGGCGGGAGAAGGCGATCATGGCCGCAGACACGGATGGCGACGGCAAGATCAGCCTGCTGGAGTGGGAGGCCTTCCAGGCCAAGCGCAACATCAAGGGCGATGCCGCCAAATCCTTCGCGCGCATCGATTCGAACCATGACGGCTTCATCGACCGCGCCGAACTCGATGCGTTCTTTGCCAAGCGCTTTGCCAAGCTGGACAAGAATGGCGACGGCGTTCTGACGGCCGACGAGATGCCAGGCCACAAATCCGCTCCCAAGCCGGAGCAATGACCAAGAGGCCATGACGCGTGATGGATATCGGGAGTGCGCCAGCCGATGAGCGCCGATCCGGACGAGGAGTTGGTTCGCCGGGTCGGCGCCGGCGACCCGGCGGCCGTGCAGACGCTCGTCGCGCGCAAATTGCCGCGCATCCTTTCGCTCGCCGTGCGCATTCTGGGCGATGCGGCGGAGGCCGAGGATGTCGCACAGGAGACCTTCGTGCGCATCTGGCGCCACGCCTCGAGCTGGCGGCGCGGAAATGCACGCTTCGACAGCTGGATCCACCGGGTGACGCTCAACCTCTGCTACGACCGGCTGCGCCGGCGCCGCGAACTGGTGACCGACGATTTGCCGGACATGGCCGACCCTGCCCCGCTTCCCGACGCCCGCGAAGAGCCGCATCGGGTCGAGCAGGCCTTGCAGGCCATCGCGCCACGCCAGCGCGAGGCGATCATCCTGGTCTACTATCAGGAGATGTCCAACATAGAGGCAGCCGCGACCCTGGAGATCAGCGTCGATGCGCTGGAGAGCCTGCTCTCGCGCGGCCGGCGGGCCTTGCAGATGATCCTGGCCAGGGATGGCGTCCATGACTGAGAAGAGCGCGACCATGAATGGCAGACATTTACCGCGCTTTATGGGCGTCCGGCGGGGGCCGGTCGGCCTCGTTTCCAACCCGCATGGGCATGCGGCAACAAGTGGCAAGGGGAAGACAGATGGCTGAAGACATCGAGGACGGCCCGGCAATGGACGCCAGGCGTTTCGCGGCGCTCGCCGAAGCCTATGGCGGCGATCTGCGGCGCTGGCCGCAAGCGGAGCGCGACGCGGCAGCAGCCTTTGCTTCAAGCGAGACAGGCCAGGCCATTTCGCGACGGGCCCACACGCTTGACGCCCTGCTTGACAGTTATCGCGTCCGGCACCCCGGCAAGGCGTTGCACGACACGATCCTGCGGACCGCCGACCGGTACATCGTCCGGCGCCGGCGCCAGCGCTTCTGGTGGCTGGGGCTGGGGCTTGCCGGAATAGGGCTGGCCGGCGCCATTGCCGGACTGTCCCTGGTGACCGTCGTCACGCCCGAAGTTCAGCCTGACCATTATGTGCTCGACGCCAATGCGACGGCGTTCGGCGATGCCGGACCCGACATGATCGAGGAAGACCTATGAGCACAGGCCGCAACCTCCTCATCGCATCGGTGGTGCTGAATGTCTTCCTGGCGGGCGCGCTTGCCGGCGGGGCCGTCTGGATAAAACGCGGCAAGCCGGCCCAGGGCTATTCGCTGGAGGCGGCAGGCGGCCGGCTTCCCGATCAGCAGCGCACGCTGTTTCGCAAGGCGCTGCGCGAAGTCCGCCAAGAGTCTCGCGAAATCATTCGCGACGGCCAGCAGGCCAGGCGCGAGGCGGCAGATCTGCTGCGGCAGCCCGTCCTCGACACGGCGGCCCTGGCGGCCGCCCTGGAGCGGGCTCGCAATGCCGACGTCACCGTGCGCACGCGGCTGGAGCAGCGCATCATCGCGTTCGCGGCGGCAGGTTCCGCCGAGGATCGCAGCCTGCTGGCAGAAGGACTCTCAAGGCGCGCCGGGCCGCAGCCGTCGACACCGCCAAAAAAATCGCCGTGACGACCGACGGAAAATGCCGATGGCGCCCGTTTAACGAAATGAAGGGCAGGACCTGCCGGGCCATCTGGCGCCGACAGGTTTTCAACCTCGGACAACTTCGGAGTATGGTCATGAACTATCTGACAAAATACGCGGCCACCGCCGCTCTCGCGGTGACCGGAACGGTGGCTACTGTCGCGGCATCCTCGGCGATGCCGCTGGCGCCGCTTGCCGCCCCGGCGCTGGTCGAGCACGTCGCCTGGGGTTGCGGACCTGGCTGGCATCCCAATCCCTGGGGGCGCTGCGTCCCCAATCGCGTGGTCGTCTACCCCGGTTACTATTGGCATCGCCCGGCCTTCTATGGGTGGCATCCGCACCGTCACTGGCACCGCTGGCATCGCTGGTAGGGGGCTCGGGGGCCGACGACTTCGCCGGCCCCACGACCTCAATTGAACAGGCACGAAACGGCTCGAACGGGCTTCCGGCGCCGTGCGCGGGGAGCCAAAGCAATGGAGAGCTGACTTGGCTATCCCCGCCGCAAATTCCCCGCCAGATCCAGTGCTCGTTGCTTTCAACCGCTTCGGGCTCGGGGCAAGGCCCGGCGACCGCGACAGGGCGGCCCACGACCCGCGCGGCTATCTGAAGGCGGAACTGCGGCAGCCCGACATCGCCCTGATCTCGCTCGACGATCCGACCTATGCGAGCCTGCCGGGCAGCACACCGGCCATCCAGGCCAGCATGGCGGCAAACTTCCAACGCAAGCTTGAGCGCATGGCCGCAGCCACGGCGCAGCCCGCAATGGCGAGCGCCCAGGCCACGCCGGAACGGGTCGCGCCTGCCCAACCTGTTCCGCCGCCCACGGCCCCGGCCAAACCCGCGCCGCCAATCGAGGCCACGCTGTTTCGCGCCGAAGCCCAGGCGCGCCTCGACAAGGCTTTTCGCGCCGAGGCAGGCTTTGTCGAACGCCTGGTGTATTTCTGGTCGAACCATTTCTGCGTCTCCGTGGCGAAGGACAACATCGTGCGGGCGAGCGCCGGCGCCTTCGAGCGGGAAGCCATCCGCCCCTTCGTGCTCGGCCGTTTCGCCGACATGCTGATGACGGTGGAGCGGCATCCGGCGATGCTGTTCTATCTCGACAACCAGCAGTCGATCGGCCCTGACTCCCGCGCCGGCAAGAACCGCCGGCGCGGCCTCAACGAGAACCTCGCCCGCGAGATCATGGAACTGCACACGCTGGGCGTCGGCAGCGGCTATACCCAGGCCGATGTCACCAGCTTCGCGCGCATCCTGACCGGCTGGACGATGGCGGGGCGCGAAGGTCGACTTGGCGAGCCCGGCAGTTCCGTCTTCAACGCCAATGCACATGAGCCGGGCGATGCGGTGCTGCTCGGCAAGACCTATCCGGCCGCCGGCATGGGCCAGGCCGAGGCGGCACTCAACGACATCGCCAGCCATCCGGCGACGGCGCAGCACATCGCCACGGAACTTGCTCGTCATTTCATAGCCGACGACCCGCCGCCGGCGGCAGTCGCGCGCCTGGCCAAGGTTTTCGCCAAGAGCGACGGCAATCTCAGGGCTTTGGCGGCGACCCTCATCGACATGCCGGAGGCATGGTCGACGCCGCTTGCCAAGATGCGCTCGCCCTTCGACTACATCGCCGCCATCCGCCGGGCGGCCGGTCCGGGTCCGGCGAACGATCCCGGCCAGTCGCTCAACTGGCTCAATGCGCTGGGCGAGCCGCTCTGGCAGCCGCCAGGGCCGAACGGCTTTTCCGACCACGCGGACAGCTGGGCCTCGGCCGAAGGCATGAAGATCCGCCTCGACATCGCCTGGCAGGCGGCCCGCCAGGTCAAGGACGTCGGCAATCCCAACGATATGCTCGACGCCGTCATCGGTCCTTCCGCCTCGCCGGAAACACGGCAAGCGGTCGCCCGCGCCGAGTCCAAGCAGCAGGGCCTGGCGCTGCTGCTGATGGCGCCCGAATTCCAGAGACGATAGCGCGAGCGACAGGTCCGGCGCCGACATGGAGACCAAGTCATGAGCCTGCTGTGTGAAACCCCTCACCCTTCCCGCCGCGCCGTGCTGATGACCGGCGGCGCGCTGTTTGCCTGGGCCTATCTGCCGCGCTTCGCCCGCGCCGCCGACAATCGCGATCCGCGGCTGATCGTCATCGTGCTGCGCGGTGCGCTCGACGGCCTGTCGGCGGTCGGTCCGGTCAGCGACCCCGACTATGCCGGCCTGCATGGCGACATCGCTTTGTCGCTCGCCGGCCCGCACGCGGCGCTGCCGCTCGATGGCTTCTTCGCGGTCAATCCGGCGATGCCGGTCTTCGCGCGGCTGTTCAAAGACAAGCAGGCCGCGGTGGTGCACGCGGCCGCGACCGGCTATCGCGAGCGCTCGCATTTCGACGGCCAGGACGTGCTGGAAAGCGGTTTCGCCGGGCCGGGCCACGTCGCCACCGGATGGCTCAACCGGGCGCTGGAGAGCCTGCCGGCGGGCGACCGCGTGGCGACGCTTGGCGGCTTGGCCGTCGGACCATCGACGCCGCTTGTGATCCGAGGTGCCGCCCCCGTGCTCGGCTGGGCGCCGCAATCGCTGCCGGCGCCGGCCGGCGACCTCGCGGCGCGGGTTCTCGACCTCTACCAGCATCGCGACCCAGTGCTGGCGGCGGCCCTGCAGAAGGGCCTCGATGCCGAGCGCATGGCGCTCGACGACCAGATCGGCGGCAATGTGATGAAGCCGAACGTCGGGGCGATGAAGCCGAAGGGCGGCCTCGGCAGCGCCGCCGGCATGCGGCAGGCCGCGCAAGGTGCGGCCAGGCTTGTCGCGGCCGATGACGGGCCGCGTGTTGCCGCGCTTGCCTTCGACGGCTGGGACACGCATGCCAACGAAGGCGGCGCCACGGGCCGGCTCGCCACCTTGCTCGGCGGCCTCGACGGCGCCTTCGAGGAATTCGAGAAGGGTCTCGGCGAGCGCTGGAAGGACACGGCGATCGTCGCCATCACCGAATTCGGGCGCACGGCGCAGATCAATGGCTCGGTCGGCACCGATCACGGCACCGGCACGGTGGTGTTGCTCGCCGGCGGCGCGATCAAGGGCGGTCGTGTCATCGCCGACTGGCCGGGCTTGAAGCCGGCCCAACTCTACGAGCAACGCGACCTGGCGCCGACCAGCGATGTCAGGGCGGTGCTGAAGGGCCTGCTCGCCGACCAGTTCGGCCTGTCCGCCGCCGTGCTCGCCGACAAGGTGTTTCCGGAGTCGGCGGCGGTGAAGCCGATGCCGAATCTCATCGCTTGAAGAAGCCCGGTGGCGTCACGGGGCGCCATCTTTGGGGGAGCGCCCACGTTACTTCGCAGCCGCCGCCATGTCGATCCGCCCCGTGATCACCAGCGATGGTGCCAGCGGTGGTGCCAATGATGTATCGGCCGGATTATCACGCGACGATGATTGGGCACGCAATTTCCCCATCGGTTCAGGTGCCAGCCAGGGCCGCATCTCCAGCCGACGCTTTCCATCGGCAGCGGAGCGGCATTGGGCTTGGCCATGGGCAGGGCCTGCGAGCCGACGCTCGACAGCATCAATGCGCCTGCGGCGGCGGCAATCGGCAGAATGTATCTGGTGAGCATGATCGTGTCCTCCATGGTTGACATTCCCGAGGACAACATACCACTCACCCGGCCGAATGCCGGGTGAGTGGTCCGATCACATATCCGTTAGCGGGCAGAGTGCTTGCCAAGCGACGCCGCGACTTTCAGCGCGGCGTCGTCGTGCATATCGCCTCGATCAGGCGGCCTCGACCTTGGCGGCCGGCGCATCCTGCCCCCGCACCAGTTTGGTCACGCCGGCGAAGTCGAGCTTGCCGGAGCCGAGCACCGGTACTTTCGGGACGACGCGCACTTCGGCGGGCACCATCAGGTCCATGGCGCCATTGGCCTTGGCGAAGGCCAGGAACTCTGCACGTGTGGCGCCGGGAGCCTCGGTAATGAGGATGAGCTTCTCGCCCTTGCGCGCATCCGGCACGGAAGCGACGGCCGACAACGAGCCTCTCCACACTTCACCCGCCAGCGCCTCGACGGCGGCAAGCGAAATCATCTCGCCGCCGATCTTGGCGAAACGCTTGGCGCGGCCGCGAATGGTGATGAAGCCGCCCTCGTCGACCGAGACGACATCGCCGGTGTCATGCCAGCCGTCCTCCAGCGGTTCCAGCACACCCGGCTTCTCGGCGCGCAGATAGCCCGACATGACATTTGGGCCGCGCACGTAGAGACGCCCGCCTTCATCGACGCCGGGTACCGGATCCAGGCGGTATTCCATGCCGGGCATGATTTTACCGACGCTGCCGGACTTGTTGTACATCGGCGTGTTGATGGCGATCACCGGCGCCGCTTCGGTCACGCCGTAGCCCTCGAGGATACGCACCCCGAACTTCTCCATGTAGGTCATGCGCGTGGCTGCCTTGACCGGTTCGGCGCCGGCAAAGCAATAGCGTATCGAACGGAAGTCGTAGGGATGCGCGGTGCGGGCATAGCCGCTGAGGAACGTATCGGTGCCGAAGATGATCGTCGCGTTGGATGCGTAGATCAGTTCCGGCACGATGCGGTAGTGCAGCGGCGACGGGTAGAAATAGACCGGCACGCCCGAGATCAGCGGCAGCACCGTGCCAGCCGTCATGCCGAAGGAATGGAAGATCGGCAAAACGTTGAACACCTTGTCGCCCGAGTGGAAGTCGATGCGCGAGGCCGCCTGCGCGGCATTGGCCAGGATGTTGCGATGGGTGAGCACGACGCCCTTCGGCGTGCCTTCCGAGCCGGAGGTGAACAGGATCACCGCCGGGTCGTCAGGCTTGCGCGGCGCGCGCGGCGTCGACTTGCGCAACAGGCCAAGCAGTTTGTCCTTGAGACCGATGGTTGCACGCAGATCGTCGAGCCAGACGATGTCGACCGACCGGCCGATCTCCTCGACCACCGCGCCAAGCTTGGCCTGTTCGACAAACGCGCGGGACGTGAGCACGGTCTTCACTTCAGCGGCCTTGCAGGCGGAAAGGATGTTGGCGGCACCTGCAGTGAAGTTGATCATCGCCGGCACCTTGCCGGACGACATCACGCCAAGCAGCGTGGCACATGAGCCGTTGGCGTTGGGCAGCATGATACCGAGCGTCTGCTGATCGGCATAAAGGTTCTGGAATTTCTCGCCCAGCACGGCGGCCGCCGTCAGCAGCTTGCCATAGCTCAGCGAGCCGGTGACCGGATCCTGCACGGCGAGCCGTTTCATGCCGCGTTCATTCGCCGTCAGGATGATCTTCTCCAGCACCGTCCTGTCGATGTCCTGGGTGCGGAAGACGAGATCCGACATGACCTGATAGAGGGCCGAACCCGCCGCGGCGCGGCGCTTGCGGCCCTTCAGTTCCGGCGGCACTTGCAGCTTGACCGGCTCCAGAATGGTCACCTTGACCTTCGGGAACAGGCGGCGGCGCACATGCTGCGACGTCAGCCGGGAAAACGGGCTTTTCTCCAGCCCGTCGATGCGGATCGGCACGACCATCGAGCCGGTCTTGTCCGCCACCATGGCGGCGCCGTCATAGACCTTCATCAGCCCGCCGGTGACGGTGATGCGGCCTTCGGGGAAGATGACCAGCGGATCGCCGGCCTGCACGATCTTGATCAGCGTGCGGGTCGACATCGGCTTGGCCGGATTGAGCGGCAAAGCACGGGCGAGCTTCATGAACGGCTTCATCCACCAGGCCTGCGCGATGGCGTAGTCGATGGCGAAGACCGGCTCCTCGTCGGTCAGCGTCAGCGCCAGCGGGCCGTCGAGGAAGCTGACATGGTTGAGCGCCAGGATCGGTGCCTTGCCGGCTGCCTTGAGGTTCTCCATGCCCTCGACTTCCAGGCGCAGGAAGGCGCGGAACAGGATGGAGACGAAATCGCGGAAGGCGTTGGTCGGCAGGAATTTCAGCATCAGCCAGGCGGCGACGGCATTGGCCGCGGCCAGGCCGAACAGGATACCGCCGGTGGAGACTTTCGTCTGGATCGCGGCGACAAGGATGCCGCCGACCGTCATGAAGCCGGCATTGACGATGCTGACCGCGGCGACGACGCGGGCGCGGCGCGCCTCGGGCGACCAGGCCTGCACGGCGGCGAAGGTCGGCACCACGAGGAAGGCGCTGGCGATGGCCATGCCGGCGAGGTCGATCGCGACACGGATCGTGTTTTGGCCGGCGAAGAACAGGGCGAGGCTTTCCGCCTTCGGCGAAGGCTGCATGCTCCAGATGGTCCAGGCCAAATGCAGGCCGAACAGCGCCAGCAGCGCCGTGCCGACCGGTGCGGGCAGAAGCACGATGCGCCCCTGCGACATCCATGCGGCAATCGCCGAGCCGATGGCGATCGAGACGGCGAACACGGCGAGATAGACGGTGACGGCGATCTCGTCGCCGCCGAGCGAATCCTTGATCAAGGTCGGCAGGATCGAAAGCACGATGGCGCCGATCAGCCAGAACCACGACGTCATCAGGCCGGCGCGCCAGATCCGCGTGTCGGTCCGCAACTCGCTGACCTGGCGCCAGGTCGAGCGGAAGATGTTCCTGTCGATGACGAGGTCAGGTGCCGCCGAACCCGTTGGCGGGATGTAGCGGCTGACGAACCAGCAACCGACGGCCAAGGCCATCATGATCGGCCCGAAGACCGTGACGCCTATGCCGTCGGCCGAGACGACGCCGCCGGCGATGGTGCCGCCGAGGATGGCGGCGAAGGTCGCCGACTCGATCCAGGCGTTGGCCTTGGGCAGTTCCTTGCGCTCGAGGTGATCGGGCAGGATGCCGTATTTGATCGGCCCGAACAGCGCCGAGATGATGCCGAACATCAGCAGCGCCGTCATCAGCACCGGGATCGACGACAGCGCTATGCCTGCGACAGACACACCCGCGGCGGCAATCTCGGCAAATTTCAGCCGCCGGGCGATGAGGGCCTTGTCGAAGCGGTCGGCGATCTCACCGCCAAGCGCGGACAAGAGCAGAAAGGGGGCCATGAAGACGGCCCCGGCGAGCGTGACCAGCGAAGCCGCCTGACCGGCGGCCAGCGTAAAGAGGATCAGGAACACCAGCGTGTTCTTGAGGAAATTGTCGTTGAAGGCGGACAGGAACTGCGTCCAGAACAGAGGCGCAAAGCGCCGGGACAACATCAGATGCGTGTTCATGGCGGTTTCCATTTGGCGGAACCCTGCGGCTATTCGCCGGAGGCCCTGCGGGTTGCAGGCGCTGTTTCAAGCTCAGTGATAGTCATGAGCTGGTTAAACTTCCTTACAGTGCCCGATGTCCATATCGTGGCTTCCGGTCTGCCAGAAATGAACATCGTTCATAAGTGCACTCTATCACGTCTTGAACATTGTTCAAGCGAAAAATGAACGACGTTCATCGTATCTGGAAACGGAGCCCGGGACCGGTGACGTCTCTGGTATCTCGAAGTTAGGGCGCCAAGGTTGCCGGACCTAGCCCGAGCGTCGCCACTGTCTTCAGCGCGCCGTCGAGCATGTCGCCCTTTTCGTCCTTCAAGGCCGCCTCGCGCAGGCGGCGGATCCAGTCGGCGGCATCGTCGCGGCCCTTGAGCATGGCAAGCGCGGAGAGCACGCGATCGAATTTCGACTGCGCCCGGACATGGGTGTCGCTGTAGCCCTTGATCAGCCGGCGGCAGTTGAGGATTTCGACGGCGAGCGCATAGTCCTCCGGCACATGGGCGAGCGCCAGCGCGTACCAGCGATCGAGATGGGTCATCTCGACCTTGTGGCGCAGCAGGCTGCGGCGCCAGCGGCGCAGGCCGCCGATGAACCAGAGCGCGGCGAAGCCGGCGAAGCTGTCCGTGCGGATGCGGCGGCCATGGTTGATGCGGCGGTCGAGGAAGGCGGCGAGCTTCGGCCGGGTCTCGATATAGCTGCCCAGCCCCGCCGGCATCGTGCCGCAGAACTCCTCGATGCGGGGATGGAAATATTCGGTGACCTGCATGATCGAACCGTCCTTGACGCCGACTTCCTTGCGCACGCGCCGGTCGCGCGTCGAACGTGTTTTCAGATCGGCGACGCGGATCATGTCGTCATAGCAAAGGGCGTTGGCGATATGCTTGGCGGCGGCGATGGACAGCGCATAGGAATGGTCGGCGCCATCCAGCGCGAGAGCCCGGTCGAGCCGGTCAAGATACTCGCCGCCATAGGCGATGTCCTGATAGTCGACGACCTTTCTCAGGCCCCGCAGCGCCATATCGCGGATGGCGACGGGCATCAGGTCGACGCGGGTGGCGAGCGCCTGCCAGCCCTGCAGGAGGCCTTGCGGGCCGCTGACGCGCCCCAGGGCGGATTCGACAATCGCCGGCTCTGCCAGCTTTGACGCAGGTGCGGCCGTGCCGCGCGCGCGGTCATACGCGGCGCCAAAGGCGGCGAGGCTGGCCTTGACGCCCCGGCCACCGGCACCGATCGCCTGCTCATAGCTCTCGCGGGTGAATGGCAGTGCGTCCGAGCCCGCCAGCGCGCCAAGCAGGCTGGCCGAGATCATCGAACCATTGTCGGCGGCGATCTTTTCCATGTCGAAAGCGATGAAGCGCTTCGACGCGGCTTCGGCCATCGCATGCACCTTGGAAGACGAGGCCCGGCCGTCGCCCGGCTCGATCTTTTCCGACACGGCGGCGATGCGGTGCGACGAAGCGATCAGCGTGGTGCGTTCGGGCGTGACGAAACCGCGGATGATGGCGCGGCCGGCCTCCATCAGCTCCGCGGCGATCAGTATGTCGACATCGCCTTGCGAGGGCGACAGCGCGAAGACCGGCAGCCGGCCGGTGTCGCGGGCCATTTCGACATAGTAGATGGTGGCGCCGGTGCGTTGCGCCACGCCGGCGACCGAGGTCGATTGCGCGACATAGCCATTGCGCTCGGCGACATCGGTGATCCAGTCGGCCAGCACGCCGCCGCCCTGGCCGCCGACCGCCAGCACGGCGAGCTTGATGACGCGCTCGTCGTCCTGGGCGCCGGCCTTGGCGCGGAATGGCGGGACAGCGTCAAGCATCGGCGAAGGTCAGGCGCCGGCTTTCGCGGCGGCGCTGCAGCAGGCTGATCACCGCGCGACGCGCGCTTTCCAGGAAGCGGTCCCAGCGGCTCGGATTGTGCACGACATCGGCGCGGTAGAAGGACGGGCAGAGCACAGCGGCATCGGCGACCTCACCGCAATTGCCGCAGCCGACGCAGTTCTGGTCGATCGATGCCACCGGATCGTCGCGCAGCGGATCGTCAAGCGATTTCACCGACAGCGACGGGCAGCCCGACAACCGCATGCAGGCGTGGTCGCCGGTGCAGATGTCCTCGTCGACACCGAATTTCGGTTTGACGACACGCGCCCCCCCCTTGATCGCCTTGTCGACCAGCGGCTTTTCGCGGCGCTGCCGGTTGAGCATGCATTCGGACGAGGCGACGATGACCTTCGGCCCCTTCTCCTCCGTCGTCAGCGCCTCGCGCAACGTGTCCTGCATTTTGCCGACATCGTAGGTGCGGTCGACATGGCGCAGCCATTTGACGCCCATGCCTTTCACCGCTTCGGTGATCGGATGTTTTGTCGACTTGGTCTTGTTGCCCGCGCGCGACGACAGGATGTCCTGCCCGCCGGTGGCGGCCGAATAGAAATTGTCGACGATGACGATGACGCCGTCATTCTTGTTGAACACGGCATTGCCGATCGAGGAGGTCAGGCCGTTGTGCCAGAAGCCGCCATCGCCGACGAAGGAGATCGAGCGGCGCTTGGCGTCGGGCGAATTGAACGCCGAGGCAGAGGCCGGCCCCAGCCCATAGCCCATGGTTGTCGCGCCGAGCTCGAAGGGCGGCATGATCGAGAACAGGTGGCAGCCAATGTCGGACGCGATGTGGTGCTTGCCGAGTTCCTGCTCGACCAGCTTTGTCGCGGCGAAGATCGGCCGCTCCGGACAGCCGATGCAGAAGCCCGGCGGCCTGCCCGGCACGACATTGATCAGGTCCGCGGTGTCGACGCCGTCGCCGACCTTGTTGGGCGCGCGCACTTCACCCGGAAGCAGATGCGGCGCCTCGGCGCGCAGGAAGGCACCGATGCCGTCGAGCATGACTTGGCCGGTATATTCTCCGGCCATCGGCAGATATTCCTTGCCGACCAGCCTGGAGCCACGCCCGGCCTTGTGCAGCATCGCCGCGAAGGCCTGCTCGATGTAATTGGGCTGGCCCTCCTCGACGACCAGCACCGCCTGCTTGCCCTCGCAGAAGGACAGGAACTCGTCGTCGATCAAGGGATAGACGGCGTTGAGCACGTAGAGCGGCACGTCCGTCTCGCCATAGGTGTCGGCAAGGCCGAGACGCTGCAAGGCGCGGATGACGGAATTGTACATGCCGCCCTGCATGACGATACCGACCGAGCCGTGATCCGAACCGAAGAATTCGTTGATCTTGTTCTTGGCGATGAAATCGACGGCGGCCGGCCAGCGCTTCGCCACCTTCTCCTTCTCATGCAGGAAGGAGGCCGGCGGCAGCACGATGCGGCCGGTGTCGCGGCGCGGCGCTTCCAGCGCATCGGCGACCGTCATGGGCGGGCGCTTGTTGTCCTTGGCAATGAAATGGCCGTGGACGTGGCAGCAGCGGATGCGCACCTGCAGCATGACCGGCGTGTTGGAGATTTCGGACAGTTCGAAGCCGTCCTCCACCGCCTTGACGATCGACGGCAGATTCGGGCGCGGGTCGAGCAGCCAGACCTGGCTCTTCATGGCGAAGGCATGGCTACGCTCCTGCATGATCGAGGAGCCTTCGCCGTAATCCTCGCCGACGATGATCAGCGCGCCGCCGGTGACGCCGCCGGAGGCAAGATTGGCGAGTGCGTCGGAAGCGACATTGGTACCGACGGTCGATTTGAAGGTCGCGGCACCACGGATCGGGTAATGCACCGAGGCGGCCAGCATGGCGGTGGCGGTGGCTTCCGAGGCGCTCGCCTCGAAATGCACGCCCAGTTCGCCCAGAATGTCCTGCGCGTCGGCCAGCACATCCATCAGATGGCTGATCGGCGCGCCCTGATAGCCGCCGACATAGCCGACGCCGCATTGCAGCAACGCCTTGGTGATGGCGAGGATGCCCTCGCCGGCAAATTCCTCGCCGGCGCCAAGCCTGAGTTTTTCAACTTCCTTGGCAAAAGACCGTTCGGCCATCTCCGCCTCCTTCCGTTGCCGCAGCGAGCCGGCGGCGCGTACGTCTAGATGTCGTGCTTGCGAATGTTCTTGAGCATCTTCAAAAGCGTGGCGATGAGTGCCGCATATTCAGCATCGTCGATATCGTCGAACATCGCCTCGAACGCGTCATGCATGGCCGGCCAAGCGCGCGCGAACTCGGCGCGGCCATCGTCGGTCAGGAACACATGGCGGATGCGGCTGTCGGTGATGCCCTGCTCGCGCCGCACGAAGCCTTGCCCCTCCAGCGTGTCCAGCGTGCGGCTCAAGGTTGACTGCTCGATCACCGTATAGACCGAGAGGTCGTTGACGGTGACGCCATCGGTGACCGACAGCACGGCCAGCGTGCGCACCTGCGGAATGGTCAGGCCCTGCTTGCGGAAATCGTCGCGCAAGGTAGCGTTGTAGCGGCCCATGATGCGGTTCATCAGATAGGGCGCGAATTGCTGCAGGCCGATCTGGCCGAGCGTCGAAATGCGCTGGCGCTTTTCCGCTACCTTCTGCTCCATCACAGCCTCCCCGCCAGGAGAAAGCCGGAACCGCCGCCGAGACCCGCGCCCGGGTGGGTCGAGGCGCCGATATGATAAAGCCCCTTTATGCCGGTCTGGTGGTTGCGGCTGGTCTTGAACGGCCGCCACAGGAAGGACTGGTCTATGGTCGAGGAACCGCCATAGGGATCGCCGCCCACCAGATTGATGTTCATCGCTTCGAGATCGGCCGGCGAATAGGCACGGCGGACAATGACATTGTCCTTGAAGCCGTCGATATGGCTGGCGAGGATCGCTTCAGCGCGGTCGGCATAGGCCTCGCGCAGCGCGTCGGTCCATTGCCCGTCAGCCGGGGCCTGCAGCTTACCGGCGGCATCGCCTTTGATGTGGCGAGGCGCCTCTGGCAGTTGCAGCCACAGGATTGCCTTGCCCTCCGGACAGCGCGACGGGTCGAGCGCATGCGGCTGGCCGACGCAGATGGTCGGCACTTCCGGCAGCAAGCCGCGCACCGCCTCGTTGCAGGCTTTCGACACGCCATCCAGGCCCGGCGTCAGATGCAGCAGCGCCACCTTGTCCAGTCCTTCGCCGCGCCATGCCGGCGGCTTGTCCAGGGCGTAGTGGATCTGGAAGTTGCCTTTGCCATAGCGGTATTTCCGCGTTGCCTCGACGTCGGCTTTGGGAGCCTCATTGCCGAGCAGCCGGCCATAAAGCTGCGTCGGCGTCACCGAGCAGATGACGCTCTTCTTCGCATGGACCGTTTCGCCCGAGGCCAGCCGCACACCGGTGGCGCGACCACCAGCCAGGATGATGGAGGCGACGTCGGCTTCGGTGGAGATGACACCGCCGCGCTCGATGATCAATGCCTCGAAGGCCGACAGCAGGTTCTTTGCCCCGCCCTTGACGATCGGGGCGCCCGCGGCTTCGAGCGCGAAAGCGATCACCTTGGCGATCTGGCCGGAGAAGGCATCTTCCGGTCCCAGCCCGGCATGCAGCACCCAGGGCGCCCACAGCGCCTTTACGGTCTCGGACTGGTAGGTGCTTTCCAGCCAGCCGCGCGCCGGCGCCAGCGCCTCGCCGAGAAAGCCGGCAAGGCCGCGCGGGCCGCGCCGCCAGGCATCGCCGGCCAAAAGCTTGGCCGTCGGATAGGACCACAGGCTGCCGCCGAGCAGGCCGAACAGCAGGCCGGCATTGCGTTCGATGCCGCCGACATCGTCCGCGTGCCGGTCGCCATCACCCGCCGCGATCGCATTGAGGGCGGCGACATTGGCGGCGCGGTCGGTGCTGAGCACGGCATGGCTGCCGTCCGGCCGCAGCACGCCGGTCGGCCTGCCGGTGTGGCAGAACTCCAACCCATGCCGGGCGAGGTCGCCGCCCAATGCCGCAAAGGCCGGCGAGGTGATGAACAGCACGAAGGTCGTCGCCATCACGTCGTGGATGAAGCCGGGCGCGGTGATCTCCTCGGTGCGCATGCAGCCGCCGATGCGGTCGTTGCGTTCGAGGACGAGCACCTTGGCACCCTTGCCGCCAAGCATCGCCGCGCAGACCAGCGCGTTGATGCCGCTGCCGACGACGATGTGATCGGGCGCTTTCATTGACAGTTGCTCTCGACCGTCGGGCGCATGATCTTCTCCCGAAGACCCCACCTCGCTCTATTTTCCCGACACCAGCGCCAGCGCGCGGATCGGGCTGCCGGTGCCGTGCTCGATCTTGAGCGGTGCGGCGATCAGGATGGCGCCCTTCGGCGGCAGTTGGTCGAGGTTGCACAGGCTGGCCAGGCCGTAGCGGTTGGCCTTGTGCATCAGCGTGTGTGCAGGGAATGGCGGCTCCATGCCGCCCGCCTTGCCGGCATCGGTGCCGATCGTCTCCGAGCCCCAGCCCTTGATGTCCTTGGCTATCAGATACTGGATGGCCTCGGCCGTCGGGCCGGGCGTGTGCGGGCCGGTCTCGTTGGCGTTGAGGAACTCGGCTTCCGAGCCGTTGCGCTTGTACCAATCGGTGCGCATCACCACCCACTCACCGGCGTTGATGGCGCCGTGCTTGGCTTCCCACGCCTTGATGTGGTCGACGGTGAGCAGGAAATCGTGATCGGCTGCGGCTTCCTTGGAGCAGTCGATGACATTGACCGGGCCGACGAAGTTCTGCACCGGAATGGTGTCGGTGGCGCCGTCAGGATAGTCCTTGCCGGTGATCCAGTGCTGCGGCGCATCGAAATGCGTGCCCGAATGTTCGCCGAGCTTCAGCCAGTTCCACGCCCACCACGGACCGTTCTTGTCATAGCGGGAGATCGAATGGATCTCGACCTTCGGCGTGTCGACGGCGAGTTCCGGCGGCAGCTTGATCAGCGGCGTGTCAGGCCCGAGCTGCGCCGAGAGGTCTACCACCTTGATGGCGCCTGACAGCAACTGGCCGGCGACTTCGCCGAGGAGTTTTTGGGTGTCCATGGTCTTCTGTTCCCTCTTTTCGATGATGATCAAGGCTCGTCTCGGCCCTTAATATCCTACTAGACGAAAACATATGCATCTGCAATTATCTTTAAGCATAAAGGAAATGGGAACGGGGCGTGAGCGAGTTCGACGCCATCTTTGTCGGGGCGGGCCACAACAGTCTGGCATGCGCCGCGCATCTGGCGCTCAAAGGCTGGAAAATCGGGATTTTCGAGCGCAGCGCAACAATCGGCGGCGCCGTCCAGACCCGCGAATTCACCCTTCCCGGCTTCCGCCATGATTTCGGCGCGATGAATCTGAGCCTCTTTGCCGGCTCCGCCTTTCACCGGAAATATGCAAATGAATTGAAAGCGCAGGGCCTGGAATTCGCCCCGGTCGCCGACTGTTTCGCCAGCGCCTTTCCAGACGGACGCTGGTTCGGCGTCAGCAACGACCTGGAAAAGACAGCCACGCGCATGGCTGCTTTCTCCGCCGCCGATGCCGCGACATGGCGCGGACTGGTTGCCGCCTTCCCGGCCGAGGCCGAACATCTGTTCCGGCTGCTGGGCTCACCGATGAGCGCCCGCGCGCTGGCCGGCTCGGCGTGGAACCTGTGGCGGAAGAAAGGCATGTCCGGCGCGCTCGACACCGGCCGACTGCTGCTGTCCTCGCCACGAGCCTGGCTGGAGGAGACGTTCGAGTCGCCGCATGTACGGGCAACCCTCGCCACCTGGGGCATGCATCTCGACTTCGCCCCCGATATCGCCGGCGGCGCGGTGTTCCCCTATCTGGAATCGATGGCCAACCAGAGCTTCGGCATGGTGCTGGGCAAGGGCGGCGCCGACACCATCATCCGGGCGCTGGCCGGCATGGTGACGTCCGCCGGCGGCAAGATCGTCACCGGCGCCGAAGTGGCGGAGATCACGGTTTCCAACGGCAAGGCGACCGGGGTGCGGCTGGCTTCAGGAGAAACGCATACCGCGACCAAAGCGGTTATCGCCGGCGTCGCGCCCAAGGCGCTGACCGGCAAGCTGCTGCCCGGCGGTTCCGGCAATGCCGGGTTCGACACGGCGCTGAAGAAATTTCGGTACGCGCCGGGTACGATGATGATCCACCTGGCGCTGGACGAGCTGCCGGACTGGCGCGCCGGCGCCGAGTTGCGGCGGTTCGCCTATGTGCATCTGTCGCCCTCGCTCGACGCAATGTCGCGCACCTATCAGCAGGCAATGGCCGGCATGCTGCCGGACGAACCGGTGCTGGTCGTCGGCCAGCCGACCGCGATCGATCCGTCACGCGCGCCGAAGGGCAAGCATGTGTTGTGGGCACAGGTGCGCATGCTGCCTGCCGAGATAACAGGCGACGCGGGAGGGCAGATCGCGCCCGCGCATTGGGATCAGGTCAAGGACGCCTACGCCGAGCGCGTGCTCGACATCATCGAGACTTATGCGCCCGGCCTGCGGAGCAAAATCCTTGGCCGTTCGGTCTTTTCGCCCGTCGATCTCGAGCGCGAGAACCCGAACCTTGTCGGTGGCGACCAGGTCTGCGGCAGCCACCATCTGGCGCAGAACTTTCTGTTCCGCCCGGCGCGCGGCTATGCCGGCTGGAACACGCCGGTCGGCAATCTGCATCTGACGGGAGCCGCGACATGGCCGGGCGCCGGCACCGGTGCGGCCTCGGGCTTCATGCTCGCGCAACAGCTTGGCGGGAGGTAGGCTCCGACGATTTTATCGAGGTGACGAGAGGCAAGGCGCTGCTGCCCACGAAGCCTGAACCCATGAACGGATAGTGCCGCGCAAAGACAATAACCAAGAAGGGGAACGACCATGAAAATCAACAGACGCGAATTGCTGGGATACAGTGCCGCGGCACTCGGCGTGGCCGCGGTTGGCCTGCCGAAAATAGCCAAGGCGGCGGCCGGCGAACTGACCATCGCATACAATGTCAACCTGCCGTCCTGGGATCCGACAACCGGACCTTCGGCTGTCAATCCGACGATCCAGGGCCTCTACCAGTCGGTGTTCGACCAGATCATCCCGCAAAAGCCCGACCTGTCCTTCGCGCCCGGCCTGCTCACCGAGTGGGGCTGGAACGACGACCGCACCAAGGTGATGATGACAGTGCGCGAAGGCGTGAAATGGCATGACGGCTCGCCCTTCACGCCCGAGGACGTCGTCTGGTCGCTGCAGCGCGCGGGCGACGAAAAGACCGGCAACCCGATCCAGTTCGTCTGGAAGAACGTCAACAATTTCAAGATCGACGGCAACAAGATCACAGGCGACGTGGTGCAGTTCGACCCGGTCTATTTCAAATGGATGTCGTTCCTGACCGGCTACATCCTGCCGAAGGCCTATTACGAGAAGGTCGGCGCTGAAGGTTTCGAGAAGGCGCCGATCGGCACCGGCCCGTACATGGTGGAAAAATTCGAGCGCAACGCCTTCCTGCGGCTGAAGGCCAATCCGAACTATTGGGGCGGTAAGCCGGCTTTCGAGAATGTGACGATCAAGTTCGTCACCGATGCGGCGAGCCGCGTCGCCGAGATCGAATCCGGCTCCTCGCAGGTGACGCTCGAAATCCCTTACGAAGAATACGACCGGCTGATCGCCAAGGACGGACTCGCCGGCTCGATCAAGAATGTCTCCGACATCGGCATGATCTTCTTCAACAACAAGGACGCCATGCTCGACAAGAATGTCCGCCAGGCAGCCGTCATGGCGGTGGACAAGGAGCTTCTGGTCAAGCGGCTGCTGCGCGGCTACGGCCAGCCGATCGACACGCTGGAGACGCCGGAATACGCCGCCTACGATCCGTCGATCAAGGTCGAGCACAATCCGGAAAAGGCCAAGGAATTGCTCGCCGCCTCCGGCTATTCGACCAAGAAGCCGGCGAAGTTCACTATACAGACCACCAAGGGCTTCAAGCCCAAGGACTACGAAATGGTGCAGGCGATCGTCGGCATGTGGCGCAAGGTGGGCATCGAGGCCGAGATCGAAGTCTACGAGATCGCCAAGCACTATGAACTGCGCGCCGCGCACAAGCTTGCGCCGGCGGCCTTCTACAACTGGGGCAATTCCATCGGCGATCCGACCACCTCGACCGGTTTCGCCATGTTCGGACCCTCGCCGCACTCGTCCTGGAAGACCGACGACCTCGACGCCAAGATCGGCCCGCTCTGGGGCGAGAAGGACGAGGCCAAGCGCATCGCCGGCTGGAAAGCGGTCGACAAGTACATTGCCGAAGAGGCCTATGTGCTGCCGCTCATCCAGTACGCGCAGCCGATCGTGCACTCGAAGAAGGTCAATGTCGTGCAGCACATTTCCGGTGCGCTGCTGCCGGCCCTGATGACCCCGGCCTGATATCGGCCTGGAATTGCCGCGCGCCGTCCATAGCGACGGCGCGCATTTTTCTATCAGGCATACGAGCCATCGGGCTCCTGCAAAGATTTACATGCTCCTGCAACGATTCCTGATTCGTCTTCTGACGATGCTGATCACGCTGTTCGGCGTGGCCGTCGTCGTCTTCGTCGTGATCCGCGTCGCGCCCGGCGATCCGATCGCCATGATGCTGCCGCCCGGCGCGACGGATGACGACATCGCCCGGCTGCGGGCACTCTACGGGCTCGACAAGACCATCGTGCAGCAATTCTTCATCTGGCTGTCAGGCGTTATCCGCGGCGATTTCGGCACCTCGATTTCGCTGCGGCAGGATGTGCTCGGCCTCGTCTTCAACCGGCTGCCGGCCACGCTGGAGCTGGCCATCGTCGCGCTGATCATGGCAGTGGCGCTCGGCGGTACGACGGCCGTTCTCGGCGCGCGCGAACGCGGCACGGCGGTGGAAGCCGGTATCGACATCGCCAGCGGGGCGGCACTCTCCATTCCCGATTTCCTCTGGGGCCTGGTGCTGATCCTGTTGTTCGGCGTGCTGGTGCCGATCTTCGACATTTCCGGCCGGGTGTCGCCGCAGCTCGACCTGCCCTTCGCCACCCAGTTCTATTTCTTCGAAAGCCTGCTGCGGCTGCGCTTCGACCTGACCTGGGACCTTTTGAAACACATGCTGATGCCGGCGGTGGCGCTGGCGCTGCCGCTGGCGGCGATCATCTCGCAACTGCTGAAACAGTCGCTGAAGGAAGTGCTCGACCTCGACTATGTCGTGCTGGCGCGGGTGAAGGGGTTTTCGGAAACGCAGGTCATCCTGCGCGAGGCCCTGAAGAACGCGGCTTTGCCGACGCTGACCCTTGTCGGCGTACAGTTCACCTTCCTCATCGGCGGCACCGTCATCGTCGAGCGGCTGTTTTCCTACGAAGGCCTCGGCAACATGGCGATCGATGCCGTCATCAACCGCGACCTGCCGCTGATCCAGGGCATCGTGCTGGTCTTCGCGCTGCTGTTCGTGCTGATCAATCTCGTGGTCGACATGATGTATGCGCTGCTCAATCCGAGGCTGCGTCATGGATAGGGCCTCAAGACGCGGACTGAGCCCCAGGCTGTGGCTCGCCGGCGGCTGGCTGCTGCTGGCGCTGCTGGCGGCGATCTTCGCGCCGCTGGTCGCGCCGCAAGACCCGCTGGCGCAGGATCTGATGCTGGAGCGGCTGCCGCCCTTCTGGCTCGATGGCGCCGAGCCCGGCTATTGGCTGGGCACCGACAGCCTCGGCCGCGATCTATTGTCCAGGTTGATCTTCGGCGGCCGTATCGCCTTCATCGTCGCTTTTGCCGCGGCGATCGCCGCCTGCCTCGTCGGCTCGACGCTCGGGCTGATCGCAGGCTATTTCGGCGGCTGGGCGGACCGCATCATCTCGCGCATCGTCGATATCTGGATGGCGTTTCCGCCGGTGCTGTTCGCCATCCTGCTGGTGGCGGTGCTGGGCACGGGCCTCAGCTCCGTCATCCTGGCGATTGCGATCATCGACTGGACGCGCTTCTGCCGGGTGATCCGCGCCGAGGCGATGGGCCAGTCGCGCATGGATTATGTCGAGAATGCCCGCATCGCCGGCTATGGCCGCATCGGCATCATGCTGCGCGAAGTGCTGCCCAATGTGGTGCCGTCGATCGTGGCGCTGCTGTCCTTGGAGATGGGCATCGCCGTCATCGTCGAGGCGATCCTGTCCTTCGTCAATCTGTCGATCTCGACCGACGATCCGACCTGGGGCGGCATCATTGCGGAAGGCCGTCTATCGATCCACCAGGCCTGGTGGGTGCTGGTGTTTCCTTTGATCACGCTGATCCTCACCGTGCTGTCGTTCAGCCAGTTCGGCGAAGCGCTGAAGGCGCGTTTCGACCCGGTGCTGCGATGAGCGCCTGTCTCGACATCGCCAATCTCAGCGCCGTGCTGCCGAACGGCCAGCGCGTGCTGCGCTCGGTGTCGCTCGCCGTGCAGCCCGGCGAGGTCCGCGCGCTGGTCGGCGAGAGCGGCGCCGGCAAAACGATGATCGGCAAGGCGGTGCTCGGCGTGTTGCCGTCGAGCGTGCGCATCGTCGAGGGCGACATGCTGCTCGAAGGCGAAGACCTCGGCAAGCTTCAGCCCAAGGCAAGGCGCACGCTGGTTGGCGCCCGCACGGCGCTGATCCCGCAGGATCCGCTAACCGCGCTCAACCCGTCGCGCCGCATCGGCCCGCAGATGACTGACCGGCTGGTGCGCATCCTCGGCTGGAGCGGCGAGAAGGCCGACACGCGCATCCGGCAGTTGCTGGACGAGGTGCAGATCCGCGACCCCGAGCGCGTGCTGAAGTGCTATCCGCATGAGCTTTCCGGCGGCATGCGCCAGCGCGTGCTGATCGCGGCCGCCTTCGCCGCCGAACCCCGGCTGATCGTCGCCGATGAGCCGACCACGGCGCTCGACGTCACCGTGCAGAAGCAGATCCTGCGCCTGATCGCCGCGTTGCAGCGCGAGCACGGCACCGCGATCCTGTTCGTCACCCATGATCTCGGCGTCGTCGCCAAGATCAGCCAGAAAGTGTCAGTGCTTTATGCAGGCAAGGTGGTTGAAGAGGCCGACACGGCAGCGCTCTTCGCCGCCCCGCAGCACCCCTATACGCGAGCGCTGATGGCGGCGACGCCGCGCTACACCGACCCTTTCGCCTCGCTGAGACCCGTGGACGAAGCGGTGCTGGCCGGGCTTGCCGCCGAGATCGCAGCAGCGGACCAGGCTTGGAGGTGGCCGCATGGTTGAGCCGCTGTTTTCCGTGCGCGGGCTGAAGGTCGCCTTGCCCGACATGACGCGCAAGCCGCTGATCGGCCGTGCGCCTTTGGCCGAAATCCTGAAAGGGCTCGACTTCGACTTGCCGAGGGGCTCGGTGACCGGCATCGTCGGCGAGTCCGGGTCCGGCAAGTCGACGCTTGGCCGCGCGCTGGTCAGGCTGCTGGAGCCGAGCGCCGGCAGCGTCAGCTTCGAGGGCCGCGACATCACCCATCTGCCGGAGGCAGAGCTGCGGCCGTTACGCCGCGATCTGCAGATGATCTTCCAGGATCCGATGTCGTCGCTCAATCCGCGCCGCACCATCGCCAGCATCATCGCCGCGCCGCTCAAGCAGAACGGGCTTGGCGACAGGCTCAAGGAACGCGTCGCCGAGGCGCTGCAGCGGGTCGGCCTGCCGCAGAGCTTTGCCAGCCGCTACCGCCACGAACTGTCGGGCGGCCAGCGCCAGCGTGTCGGCATTGCCCGTGCGCTGGCGCTGTCGCCGAAATTCGTGCTGGCCGACGAGATCGTCTCCGGTCTCGACGTCTCGACGCAGGCGCAGATCTTGACCCTGCTGGAGAAGCTGGCAGCGGAGATGGGCCTGACCGTCGCCTTCATCAGCCACGACCTGTCGGTCATCCGGCGGCTGTGCCGGCAAGTCATCGTCATGCGCGAAGGCGTGATCGTCGAGGCCAGCGCCACCGACGCTTTGTTCGACAACCCCAGCCAGGCTTACACGCGCGACCTCATCGCAGCCATTCCGCTGCCCGAGATCGACGCCGGCTGGCTGGACATTCCGGCCGCCGCCAAAGCCCCGACATGAATGCATACGCATGCCGAAAAGCGGGTTTCGGACACGCGACCGCAAAGACCCAGGTCCCGCCAATGGAGAGGACTGACATGAAGACGATACTTCGAAATGCAACGCTTGCCGCCGCTGTCCTTGGCGGCGCCGGCATGGCCTCGGCGGGTTCGATCCCCGGCATGCGCGGCCACGATCACACCGGCATCACCGTCCCCGACATGAAGCAGGCGGTCGACTTCTTCACCGAGGTGGTCGGCTGCAAGAAGGCGATGTCGTTCGGCCCGTTCGCCGACGACAAGGGCACCTTCATGCAGGACCTTCTGGGCGTCGATCCCAAGGCCGTCATCGAGCGGGTCACCATGGTGCGTTGCGGCTATGGCTCGAACATCGAGCTGTTCAAATACACCGCGCCCGACCAGAAGGATCTGACGCCGAAGAACAGCGACATTGGCGGCTTCCACATCGCCCTCTATGTCGACGACGTCGCCGCCGCCAAAGCCTATCTCGACGGCAAGGGCGTCAAGACGCGCATGGGACCTCTGCCGGTCAAGGAAGGCCCCGCCGCCGGCCAGACCATTCTCTATTTCCAGGCGCCCTGGGGATTGCAGCTGGAAGCGATCAGCTACCCCGACGGCATGGCCTATGAGAAAGGTGCCGAGACGGTGCTGTGGAGCCCGAAGAACCCGGAAAAGTGATCCTTCGGCGCGCGCTTGCGGGACGACACGCAAGCGCGCCGCCCGGTATCAGGACAATGATTTCGACATAAAACTTTAAGCTTGAAATATTTTGCCGCTGGCGCGATACTCACAAGGCAGCAAGCGAAGAGGAGATCGCACAGATGAAGGTTGCGGTTCTCGGCGGCGGTCCAGCCGGCCTCTACTTTGCCATATCGATGAAGCTCAGGGATGCCGCGCACGATGTGACGGTGTTCGAGCGCAACCGCGCCGACGACACGTTCGGCTGGGGCGTGGTGCTGTCGGCCGAAACGCTTGAGAACCTCGCCAAAAACGATCCGGTCAGCGCCGTCTGGATCAAGAAGCATTTTGCCTATTGGGACGACATTGCCGTCATCCATGACGGCGTGCGCACGGTCTCGTCAGGCCATGGTTTTTGCGGCATCGGCCGCAAGCGGCTGCTGATCCTCTTGCAGCGCCGCGCCCGCGAGCTCGGCGTCAAGCTGATGTTCGAGACCGATATCGCCGATCCCAAGCCTTACATGGAGACTCATGACCTGGTCGTCGCCGCCGACGGGCTGAATTCCAGGGCGCGCAACACTTTCGTCGATATCTTCAAGCCCGACATCGACACCCGCAAATGCAAATTCGTCTGGCTCGGCACCAACCAGAAATTCGACGACGCCTTCACCTTCATCTTCGAGAAGACCGAGCATGGCTGGGTGTGGGCGCACGCCTACCAGTTCGACAGCGAGACGGCGACCTTCATCGTCGAATGCAGCGAACAGACCTGGGCTGCCTTCGGCTTCGGCGCGATGACGCAGCAGGAATCGATCGCGGTGTGCGAGCGCATCTTCGCCAAGCATCTCGGCGGCCATGCGCTGATGACCAATGCCAACCACATCAGGGGCTCGGCCTGGATCAATTTCCCGCGCGTGCTGTGCGAACGCTGGTCGTACAAGAACCTGGCGCTGATGGGCGACGCGGCGGCCTCGGCGCATTTCTCGATCGGCTCCGGCACCAAACTCGCCTTGGAAAGCGCGGTGGCGCTGGCCGAGTATGTGGAAACCGAGCCGGACCTCGATGCCGCCTTCCGCAAATATGAGGATGCGCGCCGCACCGAAGTGCTGAAGCTGCAATCGGCGGCGCGTAATTCGCTCGAATGGTTCGAGGAGGTCGAACGCTATCTCGGCCTCGATCCGGTGCAGTTCAACTATTCGCTGCTGACCCGCTCGCAGCGCATAAGCCACGAGAATTTGCGGCTGCGCGATGCCGAATGGCTGGGCGGCGCGGAAGAATGGTTCCAGCGCCAGGCGGGTGCCGGCGGCAACAGGCTGCGCCGCGCGCCGATGTTTGCGCCGTTCAAGCTGCGCGACATGAAGCTGCAGAACCGCGTCGTCGTCTCGCCGATGGCGCAGTACAAGGCCGTCGACGGCTGCCCGACCGACTGGCATTTCACCCACTATGCCGAGCGTGCCAAGGGCGGCGCCGGGCTCGTCTATATCGAGATGACCTGCGTGAGCCCGGAAGGCCGCATCACGCCCGGCTGTCCCGGCTTCTACGCGCCCGAACACGAAGTGGCGTGGAAGCGGCTGGTCGATTTCGTCCATTCCGAGACCGAGGCCAAGATTTGCGCCCAGATCGGCCATTCCGGCGCCAAGGGTTCGACCCGACTCGGCTGGGAAGGCACCGACGTGCCGTTGGCGTCGGGCAACTGGCCTGTCATGGCGGCATCGGCTGTCGCATGGTCGCCTGAGAACCAGGTGCCGAAGGCGATGGACAGCGCCGACATGGACCTGGTGCGCAACCAATTCGTGGCTTCGGCCGAGATGGCTGACCGTTGCGGCTTCGACATGCTGGAGATCCATGCCGCGCATGGTTATCTCCTGTCGTCCTTCATCACGCCTGTCACCAACCGGCGCACGGATGAATATGGCGGCTCACTGGAAAACCGCATGCGCTATCCCCTCGAAATCTTCCACGCGGTGCGCGCCGCCTGGCCGACGGAGAAGCCGATCTCGATGCGCATTTCGGCCAATGACTGGGTCGGCATCGAAGGCGTGACGCCGGCCGACGCGGTCGAGATCGCGCGGCTGCTGCACGAAGCCGGCGTCGACATATGCGACGTCTCGGCCGGGCAGACATCGGCACTGGCCAAGCCGGTCTACGGCCGCATGTTCCAGACGCCGTTTTCCGACCGAATCCGCAACGAGGTCGGCATGGCGACGATGGCGGTCGGCAACATCTACGAGCCGGACCATGTCAATTCGATTCTGATGGCCGGCCGCGCCGATCTGGTCGCGCTGGCAAGGCCGCATCTGGCCGATCCCTACTGGACGCTGCATGCGGCGGTGACGCTCGGCGACCGCGGCGTCAAATGGCCGGATCCCTACCTGCCCGGCCGTGACCAGATCTACCGGCTGGCCGAGCGCGATGCGGCCGCGGGGCTGAAAGTATGACGGCGGCACCAGCGATCTCCGCCAAGCATGCGCTGGTCACTGGTGGTGGCTCCGGTGTCGGCCGGGCCATAGCGCTGGCGCTGGCGGAAGCGGGCATCAATGTGACCATCTGTGGCCGCCGCGAAGCGGAGCTTACCAAGGTGGCCGGCGAAAGCGGCCGTATCTTCGGTATTGCCGCCGATGTCACCAATGAGGCGTCGATGGCCTCGCTCTACCACGCGGCGGAAGCCGCGCGCGGGCCGTTCGACATCGTCATTGCCAATGCCGGCATGGCCGGCAGCACACCAGCGAACAAGACCACGCTGGCCGATTGGCAGAAGACGCTCGACGTCAATTTGACTGGCGCCTTCCTGACGGTGAAACCTGCGCTGGCCGGGATGGCTGCGCGCAAGACAGGACGGATCATCTTCATTGCCTCAACGGCAGGGTTGAAGGGCTACGCTTACGTGGCACCTTACGTGGCGGCCAAGCATGGCGTCGTTGGGCTGATGCGGGCACTGGCGGCGGAAACCGCGAAATCCGGCGTCACCGTCAACGCGGTTTGCCCGGGTTTCGTCGAGACCGACATGCTGGAAGAGTCCATCCAGCGCATCATCGAAAAGACCGGCCGCTCTGCCGGCGAGGCGCGGGCGAGCCTTGTCTCGACCAATCCGCAAGGCCGCTTCATCCAGCCGCAGGAAGTCGCCGCCGCCGTGCTGTGGCTGTGTGGCGATGCGGCGTCATCGATCACCGGACAGGCAATTTCCATCTCAGGAGGCGAAACATGGTAGCCGGCCCCCTGCCCGCACCGTCGGGACCCGGCAAGGACCGTCTGCGTCTGTGGATCAGGCTGCTGCGCGCCTCGCGCACGATCGAGGCCGAGTTGCGCGAGCGCCTGAAGAAGGAATTCGACACGACGCTGCCGCGCTTCGACGTGATGGCGGCGCTGTACCGCGTGCCGGAAGGCATGCTGATGAGCGACCTGTCGCGCTTCCTGCTGGTCTCCAACGGCAATGTCACCGGCATTGTCGACCGGCTGGTTTCGGAAGGGCTGGTCGCTCGCGCCCGCCGCAATGGCGACCGCCGCACCTCCATGGTGCGGCTGACCGAGGAAGGCACCAAATCCTTTGCCACGATCGCTGCCGCCCATGAGGGCTGGATCGGCGAATTGCTGGGCAAGGTCAGCGAGGAGGACGCCCGCCGGCTGACCGGCATGCTGACCTCGTTCCGCAGCAACTGGGAGGGACGCGAATGACCGGGATGGCCGGGCTGAAGCCGAAGCATTTCCTCTGGGAGGTCGAGGGCAGGATCGCCAAGGTCCGGCTCGACCGGCCGGAGCGCAAGAACCCGCTGACCTTCGACAGCTATGCCGAGTTGCGCGATGCGTTCCGCGACCTCGTTTATGCCGACGATGTCGACGCCGTGGTGTTCCTCTCCAATGGCGGCAATTTCTGCTCCGGCGGCGATGTCCACGACATTATCGGTCCGCTGGTCAAGATGGATATGAAGCAGCTCCTCGCCTTCACCCGCATGACCGGCGATTTCGTCAAGGCGATGCTGAATTGCGGCAAGCCGATCATCGCCGCCGTCGACGGCGTGGCGGTCGGCGCCGGCGCCATCATCGCCATGAGCTCCGACATCCGCATCGCCACGCCGGAGGCCAAGACCGCGTTCCTGTTCACTCGCGTCGGCCTTGCCGGCTGCGACATGGGCGCCTGCGCGATCCTGCCGCGCATCATCGGCCAGGGCCGTGCCGCGGAACTGCTCTATACGGGCCGCACCATGACGGCCGCCGAGGGTGAGCGCTGGGGGTTTTATAACAGGCTGGTCGATGCGGCCTCCCTCGAGGCGGATGCACTCGACATGGCAGCGCGCATCGTCTCAGGCCCGACCTTCGCCCACGGCATCACCAAGACGCAGCTCAACCAGGAATGGTCGATGGGTCTCGACCAGGCGATCGAGGCCGAAGCGCAGGCACAAGCGATCTGCATGCAGACGCGCGATTTCGAGCGCGCCTACAAGGCGTTCGTGGCCAAGGAAAAGCCAGTGTTCGAGGGGAATTGAGGATGATCGGTTTTCGCCCAGGCCCCCCCCTCTGGCCTGCCGGCCATCTCCCCCGCAAGGGGGGAGATCAGCTGTACGTTCTGTTTTCGCCAATCTCCAACCTCGCCAGGTCGAAGCCGTCGGCAAAGCTGCCAATCTCCCCCCTTGCGGGGGAGATGTCCGGCAGGACAGAGAGGGGTGCCTCGCAACGACACGCGGAAGGTTACCTCCATGCCTGACCGATCCTTTCTCAACTGGCCGTTCTTCGAGAACCGCCATCGCGAACTTGCCGAAAGCCTGGAAGCATGGTGCGCGAAAAACCTTCCCGTCGATCATCACGACGTCGATGCCGCCTGTCGCGCGTTGGTGGCGAAGCTTGGCCGTGACGGCTGGCTGAAGCCGACAGCTGTCGACACCGACAATTCCGGCCCGCTCGACGTGCGGACACTATGCATCACGCGCGAGACGCTCGCGCGCCATGACGGGCTCGCCGATTTCGCCTTTGCCATGCAAGGGCTGGGCACCGGCGCGCTCAGCCTGTTCGGCACGGCGGACCAACAGCAATGGCTGGCGAAGACGCGGGCCGGCAAGGCAATCTCGGCCTTCGCCCTGTCGGAGCCGCGCTCGGGATCGGATGTCGCCAACACCGAGATGACGGCGACCCGCGACGGCGACAGCTATGTTCTGTCAGGCGAAAAGACCTGGATCTCCAATGGCGGCATTGCCGATCTCTACATCGTCTTTGCCCGCACCGGCGAGGCGCCGGGTGCCAAGGGGCTTTCGGCCTTTATCGTACCGGGCAACGCCAAGGGCCTTGGCATCGCTGAGCGCCTCGAAGTGATCGCGCCACATCCGCTGGCGCGGCTGTCCTTCGACAAAGTCCGCCTGCCGGCCTCGGCGCTGATCGGCAAGTCCGGCGATGGCTTCCGCATCGCCATGTCGGTGCTCGACGTGTTCCGCTCGACCGTCGGCGCTGCGGCGCTCGGCTTTGCCCGCCGGGCGCTGGACGAAAGTATCAGCAGAGTGGCCGAACGCAACCTGTTCGGCGCCCCGATGGCCGAATTGCAGATGGTGCAAGGCCACATCGCCGACATGGCGCTCGACGTCGACGCGGCGGCACTTCTCGTCTATCGCGCCGCCTGGACCAAGGACATGGGCGCCGCGCGGGTAACTCGCGAGGCGGCGATGGCAAAACTGTTCGCCACCGACAAGGCGCAAGAGGTAATCGACAGAGCGGTACAGTTGCATGGCGGCGATGGCGTGCGCAAAGGCCACATCGTCGAAAGCCTGTATCGCGAGATCCGCGCGCTTCGCATCTATGAGGGTGCCTCCGACGTGCAGAAAGTGGTCATCGCGCGGCAAGTGATGGGCGCGGCCTGACGGCATGAAATTGACGGGCATTCGATTTTGAGACTTGGTTTTCAGGAATACCGGGAGGCTTCAAATGCATGAGATTCTGCAGCCGGAAGGCTGGGCCAAACCGGTCGGCTACGCCAACGGCGTCGCGGCGCGTGGACGGCTCATCTTCGTCGGAGGACAGGTCGGCTGGAACGGGCAGTGCCAGTTCGAAACCGACGACTTCGTCGGCCAGGTGCGGCAGACGCTGCAAAACATCGTCGCTGTGCTGGCCGAGGCCGGCGCTGAACCACAGCACATCACCTCGATGACCTGGTATTTCACCGACAAGGCCGAGTATCTCGCCAATCTCAGGGGGCTCGGCGAAGCCTATCGCGAGGTCATCGGCCGGCATTTCCCGGCGATGGCCGCCATGCAGGTGATGGCGCTGGTCGAGGATCGCGCCAAGGTGGAGATCCAGGCCACTGCTGTGATTCCGGACGAACTCGTTCGTCTGGACTAAGTTACCCGCAGGCCTGCCTTCCTCAAAATCGGCAACACGTGGTCGCAGAAATAGGGCAGTTCCTGCGTGTAATTGACGAATGACAGCGCGATGCCCTGGTAACCCTGCCCGGCAATGGCGGCCATGTCGGCGGCGATCGTTTCGGGCGTGCCAATCAGCGGATAGGTGCCGGCGCCGCCGGCGAAACGCTGCCGGTAGCGGTCATAGGCATGCGGGTCGTGCGATTGCGAGAATTCCTTCTTGCCGGCCATGTGGGCATCGACCGCGTCGTGGTCGGCCATATCAACGGCATAGCGCGTGTAATAGGCCTGCGCCTCTTCCATCGTCGGGCGGCAGACGACATGCGCCACCGTGTAGACGCCGACATCGCGGCCCACCTTGTCGGCGCGTTCGCGAATGTCGGCGACATGCTTGCCGGCATCGCTCATCTCGGAAAAGGTCGTGAACAGGTAGTCGCACCGGGCGGCGGCGAAATCGCGGCCCGGCCCGCCGAACGCGGCGTTCATCGTCACCGGTCGCGGAACTTGCAGGCTGGCCGGCCGGCTCACCGCTTCCTTCAGGTGATAGTAAGTGCCTTCATAGTCGAGCGGCTCGGACGACGCATAGAGCTTCTCGAGGATTTCGATCCATTCGGCCGCCTGGTCGTAGCCCTTCTCGACCAGTGGCGTACCGAACATGCCGAATTCCTTCGGGTTCCAGCCGCAGACGATGTTGAGGCCGGCGCGGCCCTGGCTGATATGGTCGACCGTCGCCAGAGCTTTGGCGGCATAGAGCGGATGCACGAGCGGCACATGCACGGTCATGAACAGGCCGATCTGTTCGGTGGCCATGCTGAGGGCCGCCGCCCAGGTGAAGGTCTCGAACGACCACTCGCGCACCTTGTTGCGGCCGCCGAAACCACGCCACCGGGCGATCGGCAGCATGAACTCCAAGCCGGCACGGTCGGCGATCTGCGCCGCCGTCAGATTGTCCTGCCAGTTCGCCGTCCAGCGTTCCGGAACATCTGATATGGCAAGGCCGCCATCGGCATTGGTCGAAAAGACGCCAAGCTTCAGTTTGTTCGGGCCGTGCAACGGATGCGTTTTCATCATGTCTCGAACTCGCGGCGGGAGATCACACGCTACGGTGGCGGCAAAATATTTCAAGCCTGAAATAGCTTCGCCTCGCCGCCGTTTGCGGATATGAGTTTGGGCCAGACGACAAAGGGGATCGGCATGAGCGAATTCCGCCAGAAATGCATCGGCAAGGCAAACCTCGTCGGTTCGTTTGCCGCCATTCCCCATCCGGTCGCTGTCGAGGTGATGGCACTGTCCGGTCTCGACTTCCTTTGCATCGACTGGGAGCATGCGCAGATCTCGCGCGACATGATCGAGACCATGGTCCGCGCGGCCGACGTGCATCGCGTGCCGGTGTTGGTGCGCGTTCCCGGCCATGCACCGGAAGCCATCCTGGCGGCGCTGGACAGCGGCGCGCAAGGCGTTCTGGTGCCTCGCGTCTCGACCACTGCCCAGGCCGAAGCAGCCGTGAAGGCCTCGCGCTATCCGCCGCTGGGCGAGCGTGGCGTCGGGCCTGGCCGGGCCGCCGGCTATGGCTATCGCATTCCCGAATATCTTGCCGGCGCCAACGACAGGACCGTCGTCGCGGTCCAGGTCGAGACCGCGGAGGGGTTGGCCAACATCGATGCGATCGCGGCCGTCGACGGCGTCGACGTGATCTTCGTCGGCCCCGGCGACCTTTCGGTGTCGATCGACGCGATCGGACCGCAAGGCGCCGACAAGCTCAATGTAGCGATCCGGACGATCATTGCTGCCACGATCGCCTATGGAAAGACATCAGGCATATTTTGCGCCAGCCCACAGACCATCGGCCGGTGGGCAGGCATCGGCGCGAGTTTCTTCGTGCTGGCCAGCGACACGATGTTTCTGGGCGCCGGCGCCGCGGCCAACGCTGCCGCGGCGCGCGACGAATTGGCATAGACAGGCGCGGCCAGACAAAAGGCGTATCGCTGGAGCAACACGCAAGCCAAGCTTTTTAAGCTTAAAACTTTCGCCTTGAAATGCGCCCCACTTTGGATAAGCATTCAAGATCGATGACGACGGCCGTGCCACAGGGGTTACCGGCCAATCCATCGTGGTGCTTCGGGGGGTTCAGTCCTTGTCGTTCATGCTGCCCCAGTCATCATCCAGCGCACGCTATGCTTCAGACGGCGGGCGCCGCCAGATCCGTGATCCGCAAACAGAGACCATCGCCAACCGCGCGCGCAGGTCGCTGCCATGAATTGACGCCCCGCTGGGAGGCGGGACGGCAAGAAACCGTGCGGGGCGAGCCCCGCCCGATCAACAACCAGAGGGGATACCCCAGAGGGAACACCATGAACCTGACACGTCGCAATCTCATCCTGCTCGCCGCTGCCATCGGCATTGCCGCCGGCCCCGCCACGGCTTATGCCGCCGATGTGCTCAATGTCGGCGCCTACCCGACCAATCCGCCCTTCGAGTACAAGAACGAGAGCGGCACTTTCGAGGGTTTTGAAGTCGACATCGTCAACGAAGCGGCCAAGCGCATCGGCATGACCACCGATATCGCCGATCTCGGCTTCCAGGCGCTGTTCGCGGCCACCACGTCGAAGCGCATCGACGTCGCCATCTCGTCGATCACCATCACGGCCGAGCGGCTGAAGTCGCAGTCTTTCACCCAGCCCTATTATGATTCCGACATGGGCATTGCCACCAAGACCGACAGCGCTGTTAACACCGAAGCCGACCTCAAGGGCAAGATCGTCGGCGTGCTGTCCGGCTCGACCGGCGAGACCTGGGTCAAGGCGCATCAGGAAGCCGACGGCTTCAGCGATGTGAAGGGCTATGACACACAGCAGAACCTGCTGCTCGACCTCAGCGCCGGCCGCGTCGACGCCGCCGTCAGCGACATTCCGGGCATGGAATACTCCTTCACCAAGATGAAGGATCTGAAGGTCAAGCAGCGCATCAAGACCGGCGAACAGTACGGCCTGATGATGACCAAGGACCATCCGCTGCTCGGCAAGCTCAACGACGCGCTGACCGCGATGAAGAAGGACGGCACGCTGGCCGCGATCCACAAGAAATGGTTCGGCAGCGACGCGCCGGCCGATTCCTCGACCGTCAAGGAAATGCCGCTACCGAAGGCCTGAGCGGAGATGCACTGAAATCGTGCCGGCTTTCCAGGCCGGCACGACTCATTTCCTGCTCCGGCGCCGCTGCCGCGCGGACCGTCTCGCCATGGCGAGGTCGATTGGTCTTAACTTTGAGCACCCCTGGCTTTGGGGTTCGGGAACGCTCCCATGTCGCTGATCGACACCTTCTTCAATCCCGATGTCATCATGTCCAGCCTGCCGGCGCTGCTGCGCGGCTTCCTGAACACGCTGCTGCTTGGCATTTTGAGCATCGGCATCGGCATCCCCATCGGCCTGGTGATCAGCCTGCTTCGGCTCTATGCGCCGAAGCCGGTGCGCTGGCTGGCGGTCGGCTACACCGACATTTTTCGCGCGCTGCCGGTGCTGGTGGTGCTGATCCTGATCTATTACGCGCTGCCCTTCCTCGGCATCCGCCTGTCGTCCTGGGCGTCCGCCGTGACGGCCTTCGCCTTCATCATGTCGGCCTATTCGGCCGAAGTGTTCCGCTCCGGTATCGAAAGCATTCCGAAAGGCCAGTTTGAGGCGTCGCAGGCGCTTGGACTGCCGTTCCTCTTGACCTTGCGCAAGGTCGTGCTGCCGCAGGCGATCCGCGTGGTCATCCCGCCGATGACCAGCAATTGCGTCTCGATGTTCAAGGACACCTCGCTCGCCTCGACCGTGGCGTTGCCGGAACTCCTGAAGGAAGCGACCAACGCCCAGTCGCTCTACGCCAACCCCTCGCCGCTGATCGGCGCCGCACTGGTCTATCTCATTTTCCTTTGGCCGATGGTGCGCCTCGTCAGCCTGCTTGAAGACCGCTTCAAGACCGAGAAGGCGCGCTGACCTCGCCAACCGATCTCCACCCGCCAAATTCTTCGCAGGAGCGTAACCCGTGAACAAGCACCAGACCGACAATGCGAACGCCTCAGCGTTCCCCGTCGACACTATCCGCGCCATGTTTCCCGCCCTGCAGCGGGCCGGCGATTTCATCTTCATGGACAATGCCGCCGGCGCGCAGATCCCGCAAAGCGTGCTCGACGCGGTGACCAACCATCTGGTTTCGCACAATGTGCAGCGTGGCGGCCGCTATGGCCGCAGCGTCACCGTCGATCAGTCCGTCGCCGACGCCCGGACAAGCGTGGCGCTGCTGATCAATGCCTATAGCCCGGCGGAAATCTGCTTCGGCATGAACGCCACCTCGTTCATCCGGCTCGTCAGCCTCGGCATCGGCCAGATGCTCGCCAAAGACATGGATGGGGGGCGAGACGAGATCATCATCACCGACATGGACCATGACGCCAACATCGCCACCTGGCTGGCGCTGGAATCCGTCGGCGCCAAGTTCAAATGGTGGCGCATGCGCGAGGACGGCAATCTGCATGTCGATGATCTGCGCCCACTGGTTTCCGAGCGCACCCGCCTCGTCGCCTGCACGGTGACGGCGCATTCGATCGGCTCGATCGTCGATGTCGCCTCGGTGGCCGAGATCGCGCATGCAGCCGGCGCGGAAGTGTTCCTCGACTGCGTGCATTACGGTCCGCACGGGCTGATCGACGTGCAGGCCTGGGATTGCGACTATCTCGTCTGCTCCGGCTACAAGAATTTCTCGCCGCATATGGGTTTTCTCTGGGGCCGCTTCGAAACGCTCAAGCGGCTGCCGACCTTCCGCGAGGATTTCATCCCCGACGAACCGCCCTACAAGGTCGAGGCGGGCACCTTCATCTACGAGAATGTCTCGGGCATGGATGCCGCCGTGCAGTATCTGGAACTGATCGGCCGCAATCTGGCTCCATCCAACAACCGCTCGCGGCGCGAAAACATCGTCGCCGGCATGGGCGCCATCCGCGACTATGAGCTGCTTCTGGCGCGCGAGATGCTTGCCGTGCTGAAAGGTTGCGGCGCGACCATCTACGGTGTTGCTGACGAAGCCCGCATCAACGAGCGCGTGCCGACCTTCTGCTTCAACATCGACAGACTGTCACCGCAGCGGATCGTCGAGGAAATGGCCGAGATGCAGATCGGCATCCGCGACGGCCACATGTATGCGCCGCGGCTGATGAAGCGCCTCAATTTGTCGATGGACAGCGGCGCCATCCGCGCCTCGCTGGTGCACTACAACACGGTCGAGGAAGTGCACAAATTCGGCGAGGCGTTGCGTGCGATTATCGCCAGGCTGTCCTGATCGATGAAGGTGGCCTGATGGCTGCGGCCAGCAGTCTCAGGCCGCCGCCTTCTTCTTCGCCAATCTCGCCTTGATCGAGGCGACGTCGGCGCGCGGCGTCGCGGCAAACAGCGTCTTGGTGTAGCTGTGCTTGGGGTCGGAAAAGACCTCTTCACGCGAGCCATATTCGACCGCTTCGCCGAAATACATCACCATCACGTCGTCGGCGATGTAGCGCACCACGGAGAGATCGTGGCTGATGAAGACATAGGTCAGCTGGAACTCATCCTGCAGGTCGGCGAGCAGGTTGAGCACCTGCGCCTGCACAGACAGATCAAGCGCGGAGACCGGCTCGTCCAGCACCAGCAGGCTGGGGTTCAGCATCAGCGCACGGGCGATGGCGATACGCTGGCGCTGGCCGCCCGAAAACATGTGCGGGTAGCGGTTGTAGTGCTCGGGTCCGAGGCCGACCTTCTTCAGCATCTTCATGGCGAGGTCGCGCCGTTCCTCGGCCGGCTTGTTGGTGTTGATGAGCAGCGGTTCTCCCAGCACGTCGCCGATCTTCTGGCGTGGGTTGAGCGAGCCGTACGGGTTCTGGAAGACGATCTGCACCTTGCGGCGCATCTCCTTGGTCAATCCGCCCCTGGCGATGTCGACCTTGTTGCCGTCGATGAACAGTTCGCCCGAAGTCGCGGGATCGATCAGCGTGATGATGCGGGCAAGCGTCGACTTGCCGCAGCCGCTTTCACCGACGATGGCCAGCGTCTTGCCCTTGTCGACACTGAAGGAAACGCCCTTGACCGCATGCACGGTGCGCTGCGCGCGAAACAGCCCGCCGCCGACATGGTAGTCGCGCACGATATTCTTGCCTTCGACGACCTTAATGCTCATGCGGCGGCTCCCGAGGGCGCCGGCTCGAACAGCATGTCGGAGACGGTCGGCAGCCGGTCGCCCACGGCATTCTCCGGCAGCGCCGACAAAAGCGCGCGGGTGTAATTGCTCATCGGCGATTCAAACAGCGACAGCACGTCGGCCTCTTCCATCTTGCGGCCCTTGTACTGGACGATGACGCGATCGGCGGTCTCGGCCACCACGCCCATATTGTGGGTGATCATGATCAGGCCCATGCCGTATTTGGCCTGCAGCGACACCAGGAGATCGAGGATCTGCTTCTGGATGGTGACGTCGAGCGCGGTGGTCGGCTCGTCAGCGATCAAAAGCTTTGGATTGCAGGCAATGGCAATGGCGATCATGACGCGCTGGCATTGGCCGCCCGACATTTGGTGCGGGAACGAGTTCAGCCGTTCCGCCGGCTCGGCAATGCCGACCTGCGTGAGGAGTTCGATGGCGCGCTCCCGGCGCTGCGCACCGTCCATGCCCATATGGAAACGCAGCACCTCCTCGATCTGGAAGCCGACGGTGAAGCAGGGATTGAGGCTGGCCATCGGCTCCTGGAAGATCATAGACATGTCCTTGCCGACGATCTTGCGCCGCTCGGCAGGGCTCAGCTTCAGCAGATCGCGGCCATTGAAGCTCATGCGGTCGGCGGTGACCTTGGCGGTCCATGGCAAAAGGCCCATCACCGCCAGCATCGAGACCGACTTGCCGGAACCGGATTCGCCGACGATCGCCAGCACTTCGCGCTCGTCGACATGCAAGGAAACGCCATCGACCGCCCGGAACATACCTGATGCGGTCTGGAATTCGACGACGAGGTTCTGGATGTCCAGCAGCGCCATCACGACCTCCTCAATTTCGGATCGAGCGCATCGCGCAGACCGTCGCCGATCAGATTGATGGCAAGCACGGTGATCAGGATCGCCAGGCCTGGGAAGGTCACCACCCACCAGGCGCGCAGGATGAATTCACGCGCCGAGGCGAGCATCGTGCCCCATTCGGGCGTCGGCGGCTGGGCACCGAGGCCGAGGAAGCCGAGGGCGGCCGCTTCGAGGATGGCGTTGGAGAAAGACAAGGTGCCCTGGACGATCAGCGGTCCCAGGCAATTGGGCAGGATAGTGCGAAGCATCAGCCTGAGATGCCCGGCGCCGGCGACCTTCGCCGCCACGACATATTCGCGGCTCTTCTCCGCCATCACCGCGGCGCGCACAAGGCGCGCGAAATGCGGCTGCAGCACGAGCGCGATGGCCAGCATCGCATTGAACAGGCCGGGACCGAGGATGGTGACCATCACCAGCGCCAGCAACAGCGACGGGAAGGCCAGGATGAGGTCCATGACGCGCATGATCGCCACGTCGACCCAGCCGCGGAAATAGCCGGCCAGCAGGCCGAGCGTGATGCCGCCGATGAGCGCCAGCGAGACCACGACCGCGCCGATCAGCAGCGAGAAGCGCGCGCCATAGAGCAGGCGCGAAAGGATGTCGCGCCCGACCGGATCGGTGCCGAGCAGATATTGCGAGCTGCCGCCTGCCTGCCATGCAGGCGGCCGCAAGAATGCGGTCTTGTCCTGGATGTCTGGCGCGTAGGGGGCCAGCAGCGGCGCAAAGAGCGCCGCCAGCACCAAAAGGACGAAGACGAACAGGCCTATAACGGCGCCCCGGTTCACCGAGAAATAATACCAGAAGGTCCTGAGACCGGTGAGGCGATCCGGGTTGCCGGCGGCCATCGGCGCGATTTCGGTCGACTGGCTCATCACGCCGCCCTTATGCGTGGGTTGATAACGGCATAGAGCACGTCAACGATCAGATTCACGGCCATGACGATAAGCGCAATCAACAGCAGGCCAGACTGCACGACAACATAATCGCGCTTGGATATGGATTCGACCATCCACCTGCCGATGCCCGGCCACGAGAAGATCGTTTCGGTAAGGATGGCGCCGGCGAGCAGCGTGCTAACCTGCAGGCCGATGGTGGTGACCACCGGGATGAGTGCGTTGCGCAGAGCATGCACACCGATGACTCGGGCCGACGAGAGGCCTTTGGCTCGGGCAGTCCGTACATAATCCTCGCCCAGCACTTCAAGCATGGCGGAGCGCGTCTGGCGCGCTATCACCGCCAGCGGAATGGTACCGAGCACAATTGTCGGCAGCACCAGATGGCGCAATACCGAGCGGAATGCATCCCATTTGCCGTAGAGCAAGGTGTCGATGGTCATGAAACCGGTGATCGGCTTGAAGAAGTACTGCAGGTCGATGCGGCCATTGACCGGCGTCCAGCCGAGGTAACCGGAGAAGAAGATGATCAGCAGCAGGCCCCACCAGAAGATCGGCATGGAATAGCCGACGAGCGCGGTGCCCATCAGCGACTGATCGAACCAGGAGCCGCGCTTGACCGCCGCGAAGATGCCGGCCGGAATGCCCAGTACCATGGCGAAGATCATGGCAAAGAACGACAGTTCCAGCGTCGCAGGGAAGAGCGTCTTGAACTCTTCGAGCACCGGGCGCTTGGACGAAATCGAGACGCCGAAATCGCCGGTCACGACCTCACCGACATAGCGTGTGTATTGCTGCCAGATCGGCAGATTGTAGCCGAACTGCTCCTTCAGCTCTTCATAACGCGCCGGCGCCACACCGTGTTCACCGGCCATGGCAAGAATAGGATCGCCGGGCAGCAGCCTGACGAACGCAAAGGCGCAGATCGTGATGCCGACAAGCGTCGGGATCAAAAGTGCAATTCGGTGGAGGATATATTTTAGCATGATGTAGGGGGGCGGCGCTTCATTGCGCCGCCCCGCTCTATAGTCTTATTCGGCCTTGTCAACGCCGTCGAAGCGGTGAATGCCGAGCGGATCCATCTTGAAACCGCTGACATTGTTGCGCACGACCGCGTAGACTTGGCTGTGGACCAGCAGGAAGGCGGGCGCTTCCTTGGCGAAGATCACCTGCGCCTGTTCGTAGAGCTTGGTGCGCTCGGCCTGGTCGCTGGTCTTCTTGGCTTTCTGGATCAGATCCTCGAAGTCCTTGTCGCACCAGCTGGAGTAGTTCGAGACGCCGATGGCGGAGCAGGCGAACAGGGTGGCGAAGAAGTTGTCCGGATCGCCATTGTCGCCGGTCCAGCCGATCTGGAACGCACCGGGACGGTCCTTCTTCTTGCCCTCCGAGCGATACTTGGTCCACTCGTAGTTGACGATCTCCGCCTTGACACCGACCTTGGCCCAGTCGGCCTGGATCAGTTCGGCGGCGCGCTGGAAGTTCGGGTTGTACGGGCGAACGCGGTCGGATGCCCAGAGCTGGATTTCCTTCAGGCCGGCGTCGGCCAGCACCTTCTTGGCCGCTTCCAGATTGTAGGCGTCGGTCTTCACATCCTTGTTCCACGACCACATGGTCGGCGGGATCAGGTTTTCGGCAGGCGTGGCGCCTGCATCCTGGAACAGCGACTTGATCAGCGATTCCCGATCGATCGCCTGGTTGAGCGCATGGCGCACCTCAGGCTTATCGAGCGGCGGGATGGTGGTGTTGTAGCTCATATAGCCGATGTTCAGGCCGGCCTGATCCATCAGGGTCACGTCCTTGTTGGCCTTGATGGTGGCGATGTCGGCCGGGTTCGGATAGGGCGCGATGTCGCATTCCCCGGCGAGCACCTTCTGGGTGCGGGCGGTGGCGTCAGGCGTGATGGCGAAGACGAGATCGTCGATCTTTTCCTTGCCCTTGAAATAATCCGGGTGAGCCGCGTAGCGGATGACCGAATCCAGCTGGTAGTCGACGAACTGGAACGGACCAGTGCCGATCGGCTTGGTCGAGAAATCGGCCATCTTGCCGGACTTCTCCAGCTGGTCGGCATATTCCTTCGACACGATCGAGGCGAAGTCCATGCCAAGGTTGGCCAGCATCGGCGCGTTCGGCTCGGTCAGCGTCAGCTTGACGGTAAGGTCATCGACCTTTTCCCACTTGGCGACGTATTTCGGCATGTCCATGCCGGTGTAGTAGTCCCAGGTCAGGTTCGGCAGATACTTGTCGCCGTTCCAGGGGTTCGCCTTGTTGAACTGGCGATCAAAGGAGAAAACGACGTCGTCGGCGTTGAGGTCACGCGTCGGCTTGAAATAGTCGGTGGTCTGGAACTTGACGCCCGGATGCAGGTGGAAAGTGTAGACCAAGCCGTCGTCGGAAATCTCCCACTTGTCGGCAAGGCCGGGCTCGACTTCGGTGCCGCCATGCTTGAATTCGACCAGACGCGAATAGACGGTACGCGACGAGGCATCGAAGTCGTTGCCGCCGGTCGTGGTACCCGGATCAAAATTGGCAGGCGACGCTTCCGAGCAATAGACGAGCGTCTTTGCATTGGCCATGCCGCTCAGTACGCTTGCGGCCAGCAAAGCGGCCGCAAAAGCGAGTTTCTTTTTCATTGAGCACTCCCTGATGTTCTTCCAAGCCCCTCTATCAGGCTCGCGAAGCGCGCATATAAGCACCGTTTTTCCGGCTTTGGAACACCCCGTTTGCTTACCCCTCGGGAAGCAGGAAAAAAATCTGCCATTTTGCTAAATGGCAGAAAAAATTAGCAGTTTTTTCCACTCACGAGATTATTAACGACCGCATTTTTTTATTGATCTGGCATATGGCGACATGGCCGCCGCGTCCGCCCTCATCCGATCATCGATGCGGAAAGATGCCGGTTCCAAGTGTCGCCGGCGGGAAAGATTTTCGACGGCAAATCTTTCGGCGCCCTGCCGCAAGGGCAAGACTTGCACCGCCGCCGATAGAGGCAATACATAGATGGATATGCTGGCGGCACGGAGGACGCCTCTGTCAATTCGGAGGCGGGCGCGGCATAGGCGACCGAAACGGGCGAACAGGAATTGTCGAGGAGGAACGGGTGGCAAAAGCATCAAAGGCGCCGGTAAAAGCGTCGGCAAAGGCAGTCTCGAAACCAGCCGCCGCCGACGATCAAGGTAAAGCTGGTGCCAAGGCCTCGACCGCCAGCACAGGCGCAAGACCTGCCAAGGCGGCACAGGCAGCCACCGCCAAGGCCGTTGCGAAGCCGGCGGCAAAAGCCGCCCCGGCAAAGACCTCAGCGACGAAGACTTCTCCGGCGAAGACCCCTGCAAAGGCTTCTCCCACAAAGACCGGGGCAGCGAAGGCCGCATCGCCAGCAAAGGCAGCGCCGACATCGAAACCGGCGGCAGCTGACACCAAGCGGTTGCCGAAGGCGCTCACGGAACTTGCCGCAGGCCTGCCCGAAAAGCCTTGGCTCAAGAGCTATCCGAAAAATGTTCCGGCCGAGATCGGTGCGTTGCCCTACAGTTCGATCGGCGATTTCCTGGTCGCCGCCTGCAAGCAGTTTTCCGCCCAGCCGGCCTTCACCTGCATGGACAAATCCATCAGCTATGCCGATGTCGAGCAGTTGTCGGCGGCCTTCGGTGCCTATCTGCAATCGAAGGGGCTGCAAAAGGGTGCGCGCGTCGCCATCATGATGCCTAACGTTCTGCAATATCCGGTGGCGATGATGGGCATCCTGCGCGCCGGCTATGTCGTGGTAAACATCAATCCGCTTTACACGCCGCGCGAGCTGGAGCACCAGCTCAAGGATTCCGGCGCGCAAGCCATCGTCATCCTGGAAAACTTCGCCAACACCTTGCAGGCGGTAGTCTCCAGGACCGCGGTCAAGCATGTCGTGGTGGCGGCCATGGGCGACATGCTTGGCGGCCTCAAGGGCACGATCGTCAACTTCGTCGTGCGCCGCGTGAAGAAAATGGTGCCGGCATGGTCGCTGCCCGGGCATGTCAAGTTCAACGCGGCGATGAAGGCCGGCGCCGGCCTTGGCTTCAAGCCGGCCAAGGTTGCGGCCGACGATGTCGCCTTCCTGCAATATACGGGCGGCACCACGGGCGTGTCGAAAGGCGCCACGCTGCTGCACAGCAATGTGCTCTCCAATGTCGTGCAGAACGCGCAGTGGATGGAAGACGCCTATACGATCAAGCCGAAGCCCGCACACCCGAACTTCATCTGCGCGCTGCCGCTCTATCATATCTTCGCGCTGACGGTGAACGCGCTGATGGGCATGCAGCAAGGCGCTCGCAACGTGCTCATTCCAAATCCGCGCGATATCCCGGGCTTCGTCAAGGAACTCCAGAAGTATCCGGTCCACATCTTTCCCGGCCTCAACACGCTGTTCAACGCGCTGCTCAACAATGAGGACTTCCGCAAACTCGACTTCAAGCCGCTGGTGCTGACGCTTGGCGGCGGCATGGCGGTGCAGAAGGGCGTCGCCGAGCGCTGGAAGGCTTTGACCGGTTGCCCTGTCACTGAGGGCTACGGCCTCTCGGAAACGTCACCGGTGGCGACGGCCAACAAGTTCAGTTCCGGTGACTTCACCGGCACGATCGGCCTGCCGCTGCCCTCGACGGAAATCGCCATCCGCGACGATGACGGCAACAATTTGCCGCTCGGCGAGGTCGGCGAAATCTGCATCAGGGGACCGCAGGTGATGGCGGGCTACTGGAACCGGCCTGACGAGACCGCCAAGGTGATGACCAAGGACGGCTACTTCAAGTCCGGCGACATGGGCTTCATGGACGAGCGCGGCTACACCAAGATCGTCGACCGCAAGAAGGATATGATCCTGGTCTCGGGCTTCAACGTCTATCCGAACGAACTCGAGGAGGTCGTGGCCATGCATCCAGGCGTGCTCGAAGTCGCGGCGATCGGCGTGCCGGACGAGCATTCGGGCGAAGTGCCGAAGCTGTTCATCGTCAAGAAGGATCCGGCCCTGACCGTGGAAGCCATCACCGCTTTTTGCCGCGAGAACCTGACCGGCTACAAGCGGCCCAAATATATCGAGTTCAGGACCGAATTGCCGAAGACGCCGGTCGGCAAGATCCTGCGGCGGGCATTGCGCGCCTGATGCACATCGCCCAAAAGTGACCTCGGTTTTGGGAGAACGACATGCACCAAAACAAAGAGCTGAAGCGCAGCGCGCTTTAGCGAGGGGCCACCCCTTCGGCGACGAGGGACCAAGCAAGGACTTGCCAAACCGCCCGCGCCTCGACCCGGCGGAATTCATCAAGGCGAACATGCGCCTTGTTCCTGTACCGGCGCTTCCCGAAATCCGGTTCTACACCGCCCATCCGGGCAGCGGATTGAGACGCCTCGTCGATCCTGAAGACGATATTGATGCGGACGACGATGCGCCAGAACCGCAGCCGCCCTACTGGGCCTATGCGTGGGCCGGCGGCGCGGTGCTGGCGCGCCACATCCTCGACAATCCGATGACCGTGGCGGGCCGTCGCGTGCTGGACCTGGGGGCGGGTTCGGGCATTGTCGGCATTGCCGCCGCCAAGGCCGGCGCAAGCGAGGTGATCGCCGCCGAGATCGACCGCAACGGCGTTGCCGCTATCGGCCTCAACGCGGCGGCCAACGGCGTCGAGATCACGATCGTCCACCAGGATATCACCACGGGGCCGCCGCCGGCCGTCGACCTCGTGCTTGCAGGCGACGTGTTCTACGGCCACGAGGTTGCTCTACGGGTTACCCCGTTCCTCGATCGCTGTTTGGCAGCCGGCATCGAGGTGCTGGTCGGCGATCCGCGTCGCCATGACCTGCCGCTGGCCCGGCTGCGACTGCTCGCCGAACATCAGGTGCCGGATTTCGGTGACGCGAAAGATGCCACGCTGAAGCCGAGCGGCGTCTTTCGTTTCGAGGCCGAGACCGCGCTGGCGGGAGCGATCAAACCGTCTCCTTGACCCGCGTCGACAGGAAATCCGGCAGGTCGGCGACGGAATCGAGAACGACGTCGGCAATGCCGGCCAGCGATTCGCGCGTGCCGGTGCCGGAGAGCACGCCCACCGCCAGGCCGCAGCCGCCGGCGCGCGCCATTTCGAGATCGTGGCGGTTGTCGCCCACCATGGCGATCTCCGCTGGCTTCAGGCCGGTGAGGTCGCAAAAGGCCTGGATGGTGTCGGGCGCGGGTTTGGGATTGGCCACCGCGTCATAGCCATAGGCGGCGTCGAACAGCTGGGCGACGCCCAGCGTGACCAAGGTCTTTTCCGCGCCGCTGGTGGAATCGTTGGTGGCGACGCCAAGCCGGTAGGATCTTTTGTGCAGCACCGCCAAGGTATCGACGATGCCCGGCAGCGCCACCGCCATCGCCGAGCCCTGCACCGAGGTGATCTCGTTGAAGCGGGCTACGGCCAGCATCTGGTCTTCGTCGGACAGACGCGGGAACCACAGCTCGACGACATCCATGTTGGTGCCCGAGGCAAAGATCGAATCGGGCTTGAAGCGCCGGCTGGCGAAATCGAAGCCGGCGGCCGCAAGCAGCCTGTCGGCCTTCCAGCGGTCGCCATCAGCGGCATCCATGGCCATGAAATCGGCGACGCCGAGCCAGGTCGCGTTGAAGTCGACAAGTGTCCCGTCCTTGTCGAACAATATACCCTTGATGTCTGCCAAATCAGTCACTCCGAACCGCGCAATTGGTGGATGCGTTCCACAAGGCCCCTGGTCGAGGCGTCCCGGTTTGCGGCGCTTTCCTTGCCTTCCACGACAGGCAGCAGGCCGGTCGCCAGCTCCTTGCCGAGCTCGACGCCCCACTGGTCGAAGGAATTGATGTTGAACAGCGTGCCCTCGACGAAGACGCGGTGCTCATAGAGCGCGATCAGCCGCCCGAAAGTGCGCGGGTCGAGCTTGCGATAGAGGATGGTCACCGAAGGCCGGTTGCCGGAGAAGACACGATGCGGCGCAATCTTGTCGACGTCGGCCGGCTTCATGCCCTTGGCCAGCATCTGCGCGCGCGCCTCGTCCAGCGTGCGGCCCTTCATCAGCGCTTCGGACTGCGCCAGGCAATTGGCGAGCAGCAAATCATGCTGGTGCTTGAGCTCCGGCTCATGGCCGACAGCCGCGGCGAGGAACTCGACCGGGATGAAGTCGGTGCCCTGGTGCAAAAGCTGGAAGAAGGCGTGCTGGCCATTGGTGCCCGGCTCGCCCCAGACCAGCGGCCCGGTCGGTGTCGCCACGGGCGTGCCGTCAAGGGTGACGCCCTTGCCGTTCGATTCCATGTCGAGCTGCTGCAGATAGGCCGGCAGCCGGGACAGGCGCTGGTCATAGGGGATGACCGCGCGGGCCGGATAGCCGCAGATCACGCGATGCCACCAGCCGACCAGCCCGAGAAGCGCCGGCAGGTTCCCGGCGAGCGGGGTGGTGCGGAAATGCTCGTCCATCTCGTGCGCGCCGTCGAGGAAGGCGCGAAAATTTCGCGGGCCGACGGCGATCATGACGGGCAGGCCGATCGCGCCCCAGACCGAATAACGGCCGCCGACCCAGTCCCAGAAACCGAAGACGCGATTCTGCTCGATGCCGAACTTGGCCACCAGGTCGAGTGCCGTCGAAACAGCGGCGAAATGCTTGCCGACCGCCTGCTTGCCGAGTGCCTTCTGCACCCAGTCGCGTGCCGTCTGCGCGTTGGTCATCGTCTCGACCGTGGTGAAGGTCTTGGAGGCGATGATGAACAGCGTGGTTTCGGCCGACAGGCCCTTCAGCGTGTCGTGGATGTGGGCGCCGTCTATGTTGGAGACATAATGCGCGCGTGGCCCGTCATGATATGGCGCCAGCGCCAGCGTCGCCATAGCCGGGCCGAGGTCGGAGCCGCCAATGCCGATGTTGACGATGTCGGTGATCTTCTTGCCGGTGGCGCCAAGAGCCTTGCCTGAACGGATGGCATCAGCGAAGGCGCCCATCGCGTCGAGCACGGAAATGACGTCGGCCTTGACGTCCTGGCCGTCGACCGTGACGCCCTTGCCGCTGAGATTGCGCAGCGCCGTGTGCAGCACGGCGCGGTCCTCGGTGATGTTGATCTTCTTGCCGGCGAACATGGCGGCGCGGCGACCCTCGAGATCGGCGGCGCCGGCGAGCTTCTCCAGCAAGTCCATGGTGACGGCATCGACGGCGCATTTCGACCAGTCGAGCAAAAGGTCACCATCGGTGGCGGAGAATGTCTGGAAACGCTGTGGATCGGCGGCGAAGGCCTGGCGCATGCTCGCAGGTGCCGCGGTGCGATGATCGCGCAAGGCGGCGAGCTGTTTCTGGAAGGCTGACTTATCCAATGGCGGGGAGCTCCTGGCGTTTTTCGACATACTTTATCAGACCGGATGTTTCCGGCGCGTGTCGTCGCGACAAACCTATTGAGCCGAATTCCGTGCGGTCAATACGCGGCGATGCCGCATCGCATCACGATGCGATGACACTATGTGTCACTTCGGCCGGCCGCAGAGCCCAATTTTGGCTGAAGGATCACTGGCATAAATCCCAAAGATCAGAAAAATTGATTGGCGCAACCCCTTGTGCCACCCATACACTCGACTGGTCCAGCCAAATGAAAATGGCTGGCCATCCGAGGAAGATTTCCCATGCCACAGCGCAACGACACGGCCATATGGTCCGGCCTGTTCCGGATTTCGGCCGAATCCGGCCAAACCCTGCAGGCGCAGATCCGCCAGGCCATCGTGGCCGCCATTCTCGACCGGCAGATCGCCGCTTCGATGCCGCTTCCCTCCTGCCGGATCCTGGCCGAGAAGCTGGGCGTCGCACGCGGGACGGTGGTGCTGGCCTTCCAGCAGCTCGTCGACCAGGGGTTCCTGGTGGCGCGCGAGCGGCGCGGCCATTTCGTCAACCCCGACGTGCTGGCAACACCGGCCAAGCCGCACCAGAAGGCGCCCGACCAGGCCAATGAGATCGACTGGAAGGCACGCCGGCAGATCGCCGCCAGCGACATGCCGCCGCCGGCCAAGCACGAGAACTGGATCAAGTCGTCCTACCCCTTCGTCTACGGCCAGTTCGACCCGGCGCTGTTCCCGACCGCCGAATGGCGCGAGTGCAACCGCATGGCGCTGGCCGTGCTCGAAATCCGCAACTGGGCGTCCGACATGGTCGATCGCGACGATCCGCTGCTGATCGAGCAGATCCAGGCGCGGCTCTTGCCCCGGCGCGGCATCTTCGCCAATCCCGACGAGATCATCGTCACGCTTGGCGCCCAGAACGCGCTCTACATGCTGGCTTCGCTGCTGATGACCAAGGGCTCGAAGGTGGCGATGGAGGACCCGGGCTACCCCGACGCACGCTCGATCTTCCGGCTTGCGGGCGCCGACATCCAGCCGGTGCCGGTCGACCAGTCCGGCATCGTAACCTCTTCTATCCCCAATGATTCCGGCTTCGTCTTCGTCACGCCCAGCCATCATTGCCCGACCATGGTGCCGTTGTCGGCCGAGCGGCGGCAGGACCTTCTGGCGCGTGCCAACCGGCACAACCAGATCATCATCGAGGACGGCTATGACAGCCAGCTTCTCGACGAGGCGCCGCAGCAGGCGCTGAAGAGCCTCGATCGTTCCGGCCGCGTCGTCTATGTCGGCTCGATGTCGAAGACGCTGGCCCCGGGCCTGCGGCTTGGCTACATCGTGGCCTCTGCTGGACTAATCTCGGAACTGAGGGCGCTGCGCCGCTTCATGCTGCGCCATCCGCCGGCCAACAACCAGCGTGCCGTGGCGCTCTTCCTGTCGCTCGGCCATCACGAGGCCTTGGTGCGGCGCCTGTCGAGCGCCTTCGACGAGCGGCGCAAGCGTCTGGTCCATGCGATTTCCGCTTTCCTGCCGGAATGGCGCTCGACCGACTCGGCCGGCGGCACGTCGCTCTGGCTCGAAGGCCCGCGCGGCACCGATTCCCGCGGTTTGGCCGAGGCCGCGGCCTCGCGCAGCGTCATCATCGAGCCGGGAGACCGCTTCTTCGACCGCACCGAAAAGCCTTCGCGTTTCATGCGTTTGGGCATTTCCTCGATCGCGCTGCAGCACATCGAGCCAGGCATCCGGGAACTGGCCACCGCCGCCGGGCGCAGGCCCGCCGCCGCCTGATCCACTTATCCGATCCTTTTGACCGGGGCCGACCGATCGCGGCCCCGTTTCCTTTAGCGCTGGCATATGCAACCAGACCGGCTGGCTCATGGTCTGGGCCAATGCCGGCGGCATAGTCGTGGCACAAAGGGGAAGAAGCAGCCGATGGTGGACCAACCGCCGCCCTGTTTCCGAGAAAAGGTGGAGTGCCTCCATGTCTGTGGTTCTTGAAAAGCAGGAAGCGGCGGCGGATCAGCGCTCGCGCCGCTCCGGTGGACGCGAAGCGCGCCGTGCCATGCGGGCAGCGCCGCTCGCCGACGACATCAGGCCGGTGCGCGCCGGCCTCGAGGGCGGCAGCTACGGACCGCTGCGCGGCAACGACCAGGAGCGCATCCACGAGGCGGTGCTGACGCTGCTGGAGACGGTCGGCTTCGCCAATGCCATCCCCTCTTGCATCGAGGCGCTGACCAAGGCCGGCGCCACCTATGGCGACGATGGCCGCATCAGTTTCCCGCGCGCCCTGGTGCTCGATACGATCAAAAAAGCGGCACGCAATTTCACCTTGCACGGCCAGGATCCGAAACACGATATGGTGATCCAGGGCAAGCGCGTGCACTACGGCACGGCTGGCGCCGCCGTGCATCTGGTCGATGTCGAGAAGCGCGAATACCGCGAATCGCTGCTGCAGGACATCTATGACGCCGCCCGCATCGTCGACGGGCTCGACAACATCCATTTCTTCCAGCGGCCCATGGTGCCGCGCGACATTCCCGATCCGCTCGAAATGGACTTCAACACGCTCTATGCCTGCGTGATGGGTACGTCCAAGCATGTCGGCACCTCGTTCACGGTGCGCGAGAATGTGCAGCCGGCGCTGGAAATGCTCTATGCCATTGCCGGCGGGGAGGAGAATTTCCGCGCCCGGCCGTTCGTGTCGAACTCCAACTGCTTCGTCGTGCCGCCGATGAAATTCGCCGAGGATGCCTGCGGCGTGCTCGAGGCCTGCGTCGAAGGCGGCATCCCGATCCTGCTTTTGTCGGCCGGCCAGGCCGGCGCGACCGCGCCGGCGGCGATTGCCGGCGCCGTGGTGCAGGCAGTGGCCGAAGTGCTGGCCGGTCTGGTCTATGTCAACGCCATCAAGCCGGGGCATCCGGCAATCTTCGGCACATGGCCGTTCGTGTCGGACCTACGGACCGGCGCCATGTCGGGCGGCTCGGCCGAACAGGCGGTGCTGACCGCGGCCTGCGCGCAGATGGCGCAGTTCTACGATCTGCCGGGTGGCTCGGCCGCCGGCATGACGGATTCGAAACTGCCCGACATCCAGTCCGGCTACGAAAAAGGCATCACCGACGTGATGGCCGGCTTGGCCGGGCTCAACCTCGTCTATGAATTGGCCGGCATGCATGCCTCGCTGCTCGGCTTCTGCCTGGAAAGCCTGATCATCGACAATGACATGCTCGGCCATTGCCTGCGCTGCGTGCGCGGCATCGAGGTGACAGACGAAGCGCTGTCGATCGACACCATCGCCGAAGTCTGCCTGAATGGGCCTGGCCACTATCTCGGCAACGAGCAGACGCTGCGGCTGATGCAGACGGAGTATTTCTACCCGGCCGTCGGCGACCGATTTTCGCCGAAGGAATGGAACGAGAAGGGCCGTCCCGACATATTGCAGCGCGCGATCATCGAGAAGAAGCGCATCCTTGCCGAACGCTTCCCGCGCCATGTGCCAAAACTGCTCGACGAAAAACTGCGCGCCCGCTTCGGCGACATGATCAAGCTGCCGCGCGCCAATATGGGCGGGTAGCCGGTTTGCGGACCGGCACCATCGCCTGAAAATCAACATGCCCTAGTCGGCGCCCAGACCGTAGCGCTCGACGACCTCGGCATTGATCAGCTTGGCGTGCAGAGCCATCAGCACGATCTGTGCGTCGAAACTGTCGCCGGCTTCCACCGCGGCCTCGATCCGGCGTTCGACGTCCTGCCGCTGCTGCAAACCTTGCGAGCTTTCGAAGGTTTCCGGACCGGCGATGCAATAGCTGAACAGCAGCGCCACGTCCGGATAGGCCTGTGGCGGCGGCTCGTCCGGCCAGCGATCCTTCATCAGATTGACGATTGTGAGCTTCACGCCCTCCGGCACGAGGGCGGGGTGCAGGTCGGCGCCGCGCAAGGCGGAATCGAGCTGCCTCAGATCACCCGAGCGGCCGAACATGCCGAGAAAGCCGAGGGAAGAGCGTCGTTGCGCCATGATGTTCCAATCCGTTTCCAACCACTTAAGTGGTCGGGAAGCGGAATACAAAGCGGGCTGGCATCTAGCCACTTACCGCCAGCAGCAAGACACCGGCAAGGGCCGATCCAGCGAGCGTCGGCAGCATGCCGATCTTCAGCTTCAGGATGGCGATCATCGCGGCCAAGGACAGCAGCGCCGCGCGCCAGTCGATCGACGCAAGCACCGGCACATTCATGCCGAGGCTCATTGCGTGCACCTCACGGAAGACGACGTGCAAGGCAAACCACAAAGCGAGATTCATGATGACGCCGACAACAGCGGCGGTGATCGCGCCGAGCGCCGCCGACAAGGCCCTGTTGCCGCGCAAGGCCTCGATATAGGGCGCGCCAAGGAATATCCAGAAGAAGCACGGCGTGAAGGTCACCCACAGGGTCAGCAGCGCTCCGAGCGATCCGCCAAGCAATGGGTTCAGTGACCCGGAGTGACGGAACGCGGCGATGAAGCCGACAAACTGCAGCACCAGGATGAGCGGGCCGGGCGTGGTCTCGGCAAGTCCGAGACCATCAACCATTTCACCGGGAGCCAGCCAGCCGAATGACTGGACGGCGGCCTGCGCGACATAGGCCAGCACCGCATAGGCGCCGCCGAAGGTGACGACCGCCATCAGGCTGAAGAACCGGCCTATCTCGGTCCACACACTGGCAGAGCCGGTGAACCACCAGATCAGGAGGACCGGTCCGAGCCAAATCGGCAGCCAGATCGCGACAGTGCGCGGCGCATGCCATCTGGTCGGTTTGACATGGGACAGTTCGCCGCGCTCGAACATCAGGTCGACGGCGCCCTTGATATCGGGACCATCATCCTTGCCGTGCGCCGAACCGGAGAAGAGACCCGGAGCGAGGCGGTCTCCCAGCCATCCTGTCAGGCCGGCGAGCAGGATGATCAGCGGGAACGGCACATTCAACGCGTAGATTGCGATGAAGGCCGCGACCGCGATCGACACCATGGCCGGGTTTTTCAGGGCGCGCCGTCCGATGCGGATCACCGCCTCGATGACGATGGCAAGCACCGCCGCCTTCACCCCGAGGAAAAGCGCCTCGACGAGCGGAATGTCGCCATAGAGCACGTAGAGGCTGCTCAGGATCAGCATGACGAGCGCGCCGGGCACGACGAACAGGATGCCGGCGACAAGACCGCCGATCGTCCTGTGCAGCAGCCAGCCGATATAGATGGCAAGTTGCTGGGCTTCCGGGCCAGGCAAAAGCATGCAGTAGTTCAGCGCATGCAGGAAACGCTGTTCACCGATCCAGCGCCGTTCCTCGACCAGTTCCCTGTGCATCAGGGCGATCTGCCCGGCCGGCCCGCCGAAGCTGAGCAGTCCGATCTTCGCCCAGACCTTGACGGCTTCGGCAAAGGTCGGCACAGCCGGCGCCTCGACGTTCCCCGACCCATGTGCAGGCACAACGGCGCTCATGACGGTTTACCCGCGCTGGGCCAATTGTGCGTTTCCTCGGTGGCATCGCGGCACCAGCGGAAGAACGCATCGTAGAGCAGCATGCCTGCTTCCAGTTGTTCCAGATCGTCGCGAAACATCCGCGACAGGCCAAGCGAAGCAGCCAGAAAGCCGGCGGCCTGGGGCGCCAGATCGAGCCTTGCGGTGTCGGCCGCGCGCACGATCGCGGCGAGGCGGTCGAGTGCGGTGGATTCCAGCCCGAATTCCTCGATCATCGTATCGAAGGTGCAGCGTTCACCGCGATGGCTCCAGAACACATTGTCGATGTCGAACGGCACGGCCTGAAAGCGGTCAGCGACAGCCGGCACTTCGGCTGCCTCGACGAACAGGAAGACCGCATGAGGATCGACGAAACGCCGGATCAGCCAGGGGCAAGCGATGCGGTCGACCTTCGGGCGTGCCCGTGTCACCCATACGGTATGGCCCTTTTCGTCGCGCGGTGGCAATTTGTCGGTGCTGACCAAAAGCCCGTCTGCCTCGCGCCAGGCTTCGAAACCCCCTTCAAGGGATTCGGCGGGAATCCCCTCATGACGCAGCCATGCGGCGACACCTTGCGAGAGCTTCAGGCCCTTCTGGCAGACGACCGCCACAGGCTGGCCGGCGAAATCGGGCGCCCAGGTCGGAACGGTTTTGAAATCGCGCCGGATCGAGGCCGGCAGCAGGCGTGGATCGGCGTCGAAATCCTCATCGATGCGAACATCGACGATTACCGGGGCTCCCGGCAGGCCGACCAGACGAGACAGTTGCGATACGGTGATAGCGGTTGTTGACGGCATGGCGTCCACCTCCTGATAGAGAAGCTTGGACGCGAACGTTGGGCTGACGCCTCACGGGGTCGTCGCGATGCACCCCTTGGCCACAATGGTGGATTTGTTGCGAGCGCTTGTCAAGGATCGTGACCGGCCTCGACCGGGACAAACCACACAGAACTGAAAACGGCGGCGGCGGCCCGATTGACCAGGCCGCCGCCGATTTAGCGTCAGTGATTGTCCCCGGAGCAATCAGTGATTGTCCCTGGGCACGCCCCTGGTGTGCGCGACATCCTGGTACTTCACCGCCGGCTTCAACACCATGCCCTGGTCGAACTGGTCGACCATGCCGCGCTGGATTTCCTGCCACGGCGTCTGGTGCTGCGGATAGTGGTAGCCGCCATTGCCCTGCAGCGCCGCGCGCCGCTTGGCGATCTCTTCGTCGCTGACCAGGATGTTGGCGGTGCCCTTGTTCAGGTCGATGCGGACGCGATCACCTGTCTTGAGCAACGCCAGTCCGCCGCCAATGGCAGCTTCCGGCGAGGCGTTGAGAATCGACGGCGAGCCCGACGTGCCCGACTGGCGGCCGTCGCCGATGCAGGCCAGCGCATGGATGCCCTTCTTGATAAGGTATGCCGGCGGCTGCATGTTGACGACCTCGGCGCCACCGGGATAGCCGACCGGGCCGGCGCCGCGCATGAACAGGATCGTGTGTTCGTCGATGCCTTGCGCCGGATCGTCGATGCGTGCGTGGTAATCCTCCGGCCCGTCAAAGACCATGGCGTTGCCTTCGAAAGCTTCCGGGTCCTTCGGATTGGAGAGGTAGCGCTCGCGGAATTCCGGCGAGATGCCGCTGGTTTTCATGATCGCCGAATCGAACAGGTTGCCGCTGAGGTTGATGAAGCCGGCATTGACCTTCAGCGGCTTGTCGACGCTGCGGATGACATCGGCGTTTTCGACCACCGCCGCCTTGCAATTGTCGCCGATCGACTTGCCATTGGCCGTCAGGGCATCGGGATGCGGCAACAGCCCGCCCTTCATCAGCTCGGCCACTACGGCCGGCACGCCGCCGGCGTGATGATAATCCTCGCCGAGATACTCGCCCGTCGGCTGCAGATTGACGAGGAGCGGCACCTTGAGGCCGATCTCCTGCCAGTCATCATTGTCGAGCTGCACGCCGAGATGGCGGGCAATGGCGTTGAGATGGATCGGCGCGTTGGTCGAGCCGCCGATCGCCGAATTGACGACGATGGCATTCTCGAAGGCCTTGCGCGTCATGATGTCCGACGGTTTCAAATCCTCATGCACCATGTCGACGATGCGCTTGCCCGTCTCGTAGGCGATCTGCCCGCGCTCGCGGTAAGGGGCCGGGATGGCGGCCGAGCCCGGCAGCTGCATGCCGAGCGCTTCTGCCAGCGAATTCATCGTGGTGGCGGTGCCCATCGTGTTGCAGTAGCCGGTGGAGGGCGCCGAGGAGGCGACGATATCCATGAACTCGTCATAGTCGATCTCGCCGGCCGACAGGCGCTGGCGCGATTCCCAGACGATGGTGCCGGAGCCGGTGCGCTTGCCCTTGTGCCAGCCGTTGAGCATCGGGCCGACCGACAGGGCGATGGCCGGGATGTTGACGGTGGCCGCCGCCATGAGCAGCGCCGGCGTCGTCTTGTCGCAACCGATGGTCAGCACGACGCCGTCGAGCGGGTAGCCGTAGAGCACCTCGACGAGGCCTAGATAGGCAAGGTTGCGGTCAAGGGCCGCGGTCGGGCGCTTGCCGGTCTCCTGGATCGGATGGCATGGGAATTCGAAGGGAATGCCGCCCATCGAGACGATGCCTTCGCGCACGCGCTTGGCGAGCTCGATATGGTGTCGGTTGCAGGGCGACAGATCCGAGCCGGTCTGGGCGATGCCGATCAGCGGCTTGCCCGACATCAGTTCGGCGCGCGTCAGCCCGTAATTCAGGTATCGCTCAAGATAGAGCGCCGTCATGCCGGGGTTGTCAGGGTTGTCGAACCACTCCTGCGAGCGGAATTTTTTCTTCTTGGTGGGGGCGCCGGCCATCACGGTCTCCGTATTTGTATGACAAATCGATATGACAACGCGTCAATGCAAGCAAGGGGCACACGCGTTCCCAACCCGCACTTTGGTGCGATAGACACAACAGCACCTCTGCGCTAGGGCTTCAAACCATTGTTTCCGGGAGGTTCTTGATGGCTTTGGTGATCGAAGGCGAGGAACGCATTGCCGCACCCCTGCAAAAAGTCTGGGAAGCGCTGAACGATCCCGAGGTTTTGAAGGCGACCATTCCCGGTTGCCAGAGCCTCGACATGAAGTCGCCGACCGAGATGGCCGCGACGGTGGTGCTGAAGATCGGGCCTATCAAGGCCACCTTCAACGGCGAAGTGACGCTGAAAAATCTCAAGCCGCCGCATTCCTACACCATCCAGGGCGAAGGCAAGGGCGGCATTGCCGGCTTCGCCAAGGGCGGCGCCGACGTGACGCTGACCGAGGATGGGCCGGATGCCACGGTGCTCAAATACGCGGCCAAGGCCGATGTCGGCGGCAAGATTGCCCAGCTCGGCAGCCGGCTGATCGAGTCGACGTCGAAAAAACTGGCCGGGCAGTTCTTTTCGAGTTTCGGCGAGAAGGTCGGCGGCTGACCGTTTCGCTGCGAGGTCACTCGAAGACGATGCTCGGCACTGCCGCTTCGGCCGCGCCTCGTTCCTCATTGACCCTGTCCCAGACCTTGGCGGCGATGTCGCGATAGGCTTTGGCCTCCGCGCTATCGGGCTTCGAGACAACCACCGGCTGCCCGGCATCCGAGCTTTCGCGGATGCCCATTTCCAGCGGCACTTCGCCGAGGAAGGTGACGCCGAGGCGTTCGGCCTCGCGGCGCGCGCCGCCATGGCCGAAAATGTCGTAGCGCTTGCCGGTATCGGGCGCGATGAAATAGCTCATGTTCTCGACGATGCCGAGCAGCGGTACGTCGACCTTCTTGAACATGTTCAGCCCCTTGCGGGCATCGATCAGCGCCAGGTCCTGCGGCGTCGAGACGATGACGGCGCCGGCCAGCGGCACCTGCTGCGCCATCGTCAGCTGCGCGTCGCCGGTGCCGGGCGGCATATCGACGACAAGCACGTCGAGCCGGCCCCATTCGACCTCGCGAAGCATCTGCGTCAGCGCCGACATCACCATCGGCCCGCGCCAGATCATCGGCGTCTCCTCATCGACGAGGAAGCCCATCGACATCACCTTGAGGCCGTAATTCTCCATCGGCTTCAGGATCTTGCCGTCAACCGTCTGCGGCCGGCCATGGATGTTGAGCAGCTTCGGCATGGACGGGCCGTAAATGTCGGCATCGAGCACGCCGACCCGCAAGCCGTTGGCGGCAAGGCCAAGCGCCAGATTGACGGCGGTGGTCGACTTGCCGACACCGCCCTTTCCGGAAGCAACGGCGATGATCGCCTCGATACCGGGCACGCCGCGCTTGCCTGAACTTTGCGACGCTGGAGCATGCGGCGCGAGGCGCGGGGCGGCAGCGGCGGGTGGTGCCGGTCTGGCCGCAGGGCGCGTTGGCACCGGGGCCTCCATGCCGCCGCCCTTCTTTTCCGCCGTCAATGCCACCACGGCGCCGGCGACGCCGGGAATTGCTTTCACCACGCGCTCCGCGGCGGAGCGCAGCGGTTCCATTTCCTGCGCCCTGGCGGCGGGAACGGTGATCGAGAAGAAGACTTTCGAATCGGCGATGAAAATCTCGGAAACCATACCGAGATCGACGATGTTGCCGGTGAAGTCCGGTCCGTTGACCGTCTTCAGGCGCTCGGTGACGATTTCCTTGGTGACGGACATGATCTTTCCTCGGCGTTTGGCAATGCAGATAGTGCAGTTTCCGGCGAGAACCAAGCCGTGACGCAAAGGCTTGCCCGGCGTGCCACGGAAAACGACCGATGCTGTCGGATTCTTGCCGGATGACGCTTCCGGCCGATGGCCAAACGGGCCGCGTGCCCTATTTCGTTTGCCTGAACGAGGACACGACAATGCGGGAAGGAGACGGTCATGCTCGAGAAAAGCAACGCAACGGCCAATCTCGCCGTCAAGGACCTGGCAAAGGCAAAGGCCTTCTATGAAGGCACGCTAGGCCTCAAGCAGATCGACGACATGGGCGGCGAGCTTGTCGTCTACAAAAGCGGCGACACGCTCATCAATGTCTATCATTCCCAATTCGCAGGTACCAACAAGGCGACGGCGGTGACGTGGACGGTAGGCGATCAGATCGAGACTGTCGTCAAATCATTGAAATCGAAAGGCGTTGTCTTCGAGCATTACGAAATGCCCGGCCTGACGATCAAGGGCGACATCCATGTCGGCCAAGGCATGAAAGTCGCCTGGTTCAAGGACCCGGACGGCAACATCCTGAACCTCGTCGACAAATAGGCTTCGGCGCTCCGCGTCAGCCTGCCAGGCTTGTGACGAAATAAGTGAGAGCCGAAATCGCCGCCGTCGCCGGCAAGGTGACGATCCAGGCGATGACGATGTTGCCGGCGATGCCCCAGCGCACCGCCGAGACGCGGCGGGCTGCGCCGACGCCGATGATGGCGCCGGTAATCGTATGCGTGGTCGATACGGGAACGCCGAGCCAGGTGGCGGCGAACAGCGTGATGGCGCCGCCGGTTTCGGCGCAGAAGCCCTGCATCGGATTGAGCCGGGTGATCTTCGAACCCATTGTGTGGACGATCCGCCAGCCGCCGAGCAGCGTGCCAAGCGCCAGCGCCGACTGGCAGGTCAGGACGACCCAGAGCGGCACGTAGAATTTCTCGCCGAGCATGCCTTGCGAATAGAGCAGCACGGCGATGATGCCCATGGTCTTCTGCGCATCGTTGCCGCCATGGCCGAGCGAATAGAGCGAGGCGGAAAAGAACTGCAGGACGCGAAAGGTGTTGTCGACGGCGAACGGCGTCTGACGCACGAACAGCCAGGAAACCACCAGGATCAGGACGAGCGCCAGCGCAAAACCGGTCGCCGGCGAGAGCACGATCGCGGCGACCGTCTTGCCAAGTCCCGACCAGACGATGGCACCGATGCCGCCCTTCGCAACACCGGCACCGACCAGCCCGCCGATCAGCGCGTGCGAACTGCTCGAGGGGATGCCAGCGATCCAGGTTACGATGTTCCAGACGATGGCGCCGACGAGGGCCGAGAAGATTACCGCCGGCGTGACGATGCTGACGTCGACGATGCCCTTTCCCACGGTCTCGGCGACATGAAGGCCGAAGAACATGAAGGCGATGAAGTTGAAGAAGGCCGCCCAGAGCACTGCATATTGCGGCCTGAGCACGCGTGTCGAGACGATGGTGGCGATGGAATTGGCGGCGTCGTGCAAACCATTGAGAAAATCGAAGAACAGGGCGACGGCGACGAGGCCGGCCAGCAGGGGAAAGGCGATCGCGGCATCCATCGTCTAGACGTTCTCGATGACGATGCCGCTGATCTCGTTGGCAACGTCCTCGAAACGGTCGACCACCTTTTCCAGCTGGCCATAGATCTCGCTGCCGATCAGATAGGCCATCGCATCACCGCGGCCATGGCGCCTGAACAGATCCTTCAAACCCTGCTCATGCAAGTCGTCGGCCCGGCCTTCGGCGCGCATCACCTCCTCGGCAAGGGCGTTGAGGCGTGCGCTGTTGGCACCGACCTTGGCGAGCAGCGGGATTGCTTCCGCGACCAGCCGGGCGGCGTCGACGATGACGGCGCCCATTTCCTGCATCAGCGGATCGAACTCCCTCTTCTCGAACAGCCTCACCGTCTTGACGGTCTTGTGCATCATGTCGATGGCGTCATCCATCGACTGGATCAGATCCTTGATGTCGCCGCGATCGAAAGGCGTGATGAAAGAGCGCCGCACGGCAAGCAGGACCTCCGCCGTGATATGATCGGCCTCGTCCTCGAGATCGACGATCGTCTGGCACCAGCGATCGATGTCCTTGCCCTGAAGCAGTTGCTGCAGCGCTTCCGCGCCGCCGACCACCGTGCGGGAATGCCGCTCGAACAGCTCGAAGAAACGATCTTCGCGCGGCAGCAGCTTGCGGAACCAGCCCAGCATGTCAGTCTCCCATCGCGCCCGGTTCACGACCGTTTCATTGACATAGCGCCGCATGACGCCGCGGGAAACAGTAAGCCGGCTGAAAGATGTGGATGCGGAACGATTACGCATGGCGCTTGCGGCAAAGGCGAATTTCCCCGAGCCTGCGCATGACGACCGGAAGGATGGCATGATCGACAAACTCGAATTCTTTATCTCATTGGCCAAGGAAGAGCATTTCGGCCGGGCGGCGGAAGCCTGTGGGGTCACCCAACCGACCTTGTCGGCTGGGATCAAGCAGCTGGAGGGACAACTCGGCGTCATGCTGGTCAATCGCGGGTCGCGGTTCCAGGGCCTGACGCCGGAAGGCAAGCAGGTGCTGGTCTGGGCGCGCCGCATCGTCGGCGATTCAAGGGCCATGCGAGAGGAGATGCGCGCGGCGCGCCACGGCCTTTCCGGACGCATCCGCATTGCCGCCATCCCGACCGCGCTCGCCATGGTGGCGCGGCTGACGACGCCGTTTCGCGAAAAGCACCCCGGCGTCACCTTCTCGGTGCTGTCGCGCACCTCGATCGAAGTCTTGTCGCTGCTCGGCAATTTCGACATCGATGCCGGTATCACCTATCTCGACAACGAGCCGCTCGGGCGGGTGACCAGCGTGCCGCTCTATGACGAGCGCTATCAGCTGATCACTGCGGTCGGAAACCCCTATTCCGACCGCGACAAAGTGACATGGGCCGAGATCAGCCGGTTGCCGCTGTGCCTGCTGACGCCGGACATGCAGAACCGCCGCATCATCGACCAGCATCTGGCCGAGGCCGGAGTGCAAGTGCGGCCGACGCTCGAATCCAATTCGATGATCGTGCTGTTCTCGCACATCCACACCGGCAAATGGTCGTCGATCATGCCGCTCAACCTCGCGGAAACATTCGGCTTTTCAGAGCCGATCCGGGCCATTCCGATCGTCGAGCCCGACGCCAGCCACACGGTCGGCCTGGTAGCCGCGCCGCGTGAGCCGCACACGCCGCTGGTGCAGGCGCTGCTGGACGAGGCAATGGCGCTGGCAGACGATTTCCGCGCCCATCGCTAGGGTAGAGAATGGCGGCTGAGCGGGCTTGATAGAAAATTTCTATCAAGCGACGGATCAGCTTTATTGATTTCGCTGGTTTCCTCTGTTTTTGTAACGACTTAGCGCTGGAGCGCTACCGACCAGGGAGGGCGCTGCATGACGATGCAGCCTGCAAGTACCGAGATCGCATCGCGCACGGCGGCGATTATCCAAGAACTGAAAGGCCTAGAAGGCCCGCTGCTGCCGATCCTGCACGAGATCCAGGAAGAATTCGGCCATGTGCCGCAGGCGGCACTGCCGGTCATCGCCGATGGGCTGAACCTCTCCAGGGCCGAGGTGCACGGCGTCGTCACCTTCTACCATGATTTCCGTGCCCGGCCGGCCGGGCGGCATGTTCTCAAGCTGTGCCAGGCGGAAGCCTGCCAGTCGATGGGCTCGGATGCCGTCGCCGCCAAGATCAAACAGTTGCTGGGCATCGGTTTCCACGAGACCACCCGCGACGGATCGGTTACACTCGAGCCGGTCTATTGCCTCGGGCTTTGCGCCTGTTCGCCGTCGGCGATGCTCGACGGCGAGGTGATCGGGCGGCTCGATGACGAGAAGATCGACGAGATCCTTGCCGAGGTGCGCTCATGATCCCCCGCATCTACATTCCCGGCGATTCCGGCGCGTTGGCGCTCGGCGCTGAAAAGGTCGCCAAGGCGGTTCGCACGGAACTCGCAGAGCGCGGCATCGAGGCCAAGATCGTGCGCAACGGATCGCGCGGCGCTTATTTCCTCGAACCGATGGTCGAAGTGGCGACCGCCAACGGCCGCGTCGCCTACGGGCCGGTCAAGCCTTCCGACGTCAAGAGCCTGTTCGACAGCGGCTTCCTCACCGGTGGCCACCACAAGCGCTGGCTCGGCGCGCCCGACAAGATCCCGTTCCTGGCCAAGCAGACCCGGCTGACCTTCGCCCGCTGCGGCATCAACGATCCGCTGTCGCTCGACGCCTACAAGTCGCTTGGCGGGCTTAAGGGGCTGCAGAACGCCGTCGCCATGACGGCGGCCGACATCGTCAAGCAGGTTACGGACTCGGGCCTGCGCGGCCGCGGCGGCGCCGGCTTCCCGACCGGCATCAAGTGGAAGACGGTGCTGGATACGACATCGGAGCGCAAATACATCGTCTGCAACGCCGATGAGGGCGACAGCGCGACTTTCGCCGACCGCATGATCATGGAGGGCGACCCCTTCGTGCTGATCGAGGGCATGACGATCGCCGGCATCGCCACAGGAGCGACCAAGGGCTTCGTCTATATCCGCTCGGAATATCCGCATGCGGTGGCGACAATGAACAAAGCCGTCGAAATCGCCCGCAAGGCCGGTGTCCTCGGCGTCAATGTGCTGGGTTCGCCCAACGCCTTCGACATGGAAATCCGCGTCGGCGCCGGCGCCTATGTCTGCGGCGAGGAAACCTCGCTGTTGAACAGCCTCGAAGGCAAGCGCGGCGTGGTGCGCGCCAAGCCGCCGCTGCCGGCCATCCAGGGCCTGTTCGGCAAGCCGACGGTGATCAACAACGTCATCAGCCTCGCCTCGGTGCCGATCATCATGGACAAGGGCGCCGCCTTCTACAAGGATTTCGGCATGGGCCGCTCGCGCGGCACCATCCCGATCCAGATCGCCGGCAACGTCAGGAATGGCGGCCTGTTCGAAACCGCCTTCGGCCTGACGCTCGGCGAGATCGTCGATGACATCGGTGGCGGCACGGCCACCGGCCGTCCGGTGAAGGCAGTACAGGTCGGCGGCCCGCTTGGCGCTTATTTCCCGCGCGCCCTGTTCGACACGCCGTTCGACTACGAGGAATTCGCCAAGCGCGACGGGCTGATCGGCCATGCCGGTATCACCGTGTTCGACGACACGGCCGATATGCTGAAGCAGGCGCGCTTCGCCATGGAGTTCTGCGCCATCGAAAGCTGCGGCAAGTGCACGCCCTGCCGCATCGGCTCGACGCGCGGCATCGAGACCATCGACAGGCTTGCCGCCGGGATCGAGCCGGAAAAGAACCTCGCGCTGGTCACCGACCTCTGCAACACGATGAAGTTCGGTTCGCTGTGCGCACTGGGCGGCTTCACGCCCTATCCGGTGATGAGTTCGATCACGCATTTCCCCGAAGATTTCAAGCCCGCGCCGGCGCGCGTGGCTGCTGAGTAGGAGCTGGCAGATGAACATCAAGGCCGACTTCCCATCGCTCGTTGAAGAGATCGACTACGGAACCCCGGAATCGCGGGCGCAAAAACAGGTCACGCTAAGCGTCGACGGCCGCAGCATCACGGTGCCGGAAGGCACCTCGATCATGCGCGCCGCGATGGAAGGCGGGGTCGAGATCCCGAAACTCTGCGCCACCGACATGCTGGACTCGTTCGGCTCGTGCCGCGTCTGCCTGGTCGAGATCGAAGGGCGCGGCGGCACGCCGGCCTCCTGCACGACGCCGGTCGGTGAAGGCATGGTGGTGCGGACGCAGTCCGACCGGCTCGACGCGATCCGCCGCGGAGTCATGGAGCTTTACGTCTCCGACCATCCGACCGGCTGGAACGAGAAGGCCGGCACCGGCGCCAGCGAATTCGACACGGTGGCGAAGTCGGTCGGCCTGACCGAAAACCGCTACGGCGTCGAGGGCCGCAACCACGTCAAGCAGGAAGAAGACGGCGTGGCGCCCGGCCATGGCTCGCTGGCGGTCGACTACATCGCCCGCGACGAATCCAATCCTTATTTCACCTATGATCCGGCGCAGTGCATCGTCTGCTCGCGCTGCGTGCGGGCGTGCGAGGAGGTGCAGGGCACCTTCGCGCTGACCATCGAGGGCCGCGGTTTCGAATCGCGCATGGTCGCCGGCATGCATGAGGATTTCATCGCTTCCGAATGCGTGTCCTGCGGCGCCTGCGTGCAGGCCTGCCCAACCGACGCGCTGCGCGAGAAGACGGTGCTCGAGAAGGGCATGCCGGAACGCTCGGCCGTCACCACCTGCGCCTATTGCGGCGTCGGCTGCTCGTTCAAGGCCGAGGTGAAGGACGACGAAGTCATCCGCATGATGCCTTACAAGGACGGCAAGGCGAACCACGGCCATTCCTGCGTCAAAGGCCGTTTCGCCTATGGCTACGCCACGCACAAGGACCGCATCCTGTCGCCGATGATCCGCGAGAAGATCTCCGATCCGTGGCGCGAAGTGAGCTGGGAAGAGGCGATCGCCCACACGGCCAAGGAATTCCGCCGGATCCAGTATCAGTACGGCCGCACCTCGATCGGCGGCATCACCTCCTCGCGCTGCACGAATGAGGAGACCTATCTCGTCCAGAAGCTGGTGCGGCAGGGTTTCCGCAACAATAATGTCGACACCTGCGCCCGCGTCTGCCATTCGCCGACCGGCTACGGGCTCGGCCAGACCTACGGCACCTCGGCCGGCACGCAGGATTTCGATTCCGTCGAATTCACCGACGTCGCCGTCGTCATCGGCGCCAATCCGGTTTCCGCCCATCCGGTGTTCGCCTCGCGTCTGAAGAAGCGGCTGCGCCAGGGCGCGAAGCTGATCGTGCTCGATCCGCGCCGCACCGAGATGGTCAAGTCGGCGCATGTCGAGGCCGACTATCACCTGCCGCTGAAGCCCGGCACCAACGTGGCGGTGCTGACGTCACTGGCGCATGTCATCGTCACCGAAGGGCTTTTCGACGAAGCCTTCATCCGCGAACGCTGCGACTGGACGGAGTTCCAGGACTGGGCCTCCTTCGTCGCCTTGCCGGAGAACAGCCCCGAGATCGTCGGCAAGCTTTCCGGCGTCGACCCGGAACTGATCCGGGGGGCCGCGCGGCTCTACGCCAAGGGCGGCAATGGCGCGATCTATTACGGCCTCGGCGTCACCGAGCACAGCCAGGGCTCGACCACGGTGATGGCCATCGCCAACCTCGCAATGGCTACCGGCAATATCGGCCGGCCGGGCGTCGGCGTGAACCCGCTGCGCGGCCAGAACAATGTGCAGGGCTCGTGCGACATGGGCTCCTTCCCGCACGAACTGCCCGGCTATCGCCACATCTCCGGCGAAGCCGTGCGCGACATCTATGAGAGCCTGTGGGGCGTGAAGCTGGACGACGAACCCGGCCTGCGCATTCCCAACATGCTGGACGCCGCCGTCGACGGCTCCTTCAAGGGCATCTACATCCAGGGCGAGGACATCCTGCAGTCCGATCCCGACACCAAGCATGTCGCGGGCGGTCTCGCGGCCATGGAATGCGTCGTCGTGCACGATCTCTTCCTCAACGAGACCGCGAACTACGCGCATGTCTTCCTGCCGGGTTCGACCTTCCTGGAAAAGGACGGCACCTTCACCAATGCCGAGCGCCGCATCAACATGGTGCGCAAGGTGCTGGAACCGAAGGCGCGCTATGCCGATTGGCAAGCGACGCAGGAGCTAGCCCGCGCGATCGGGCTCGACTGGAACTACACGCATCCCTCGCAGATCATGGACGAGATCGCCCAGACGACGCCGAGCTTCGCCAATGTCTCCTTCGAGTTGCTCGACCGCGTCGGATCGGTGCAATGGCCCTGCAACGAGAAGGCCCCGCTCGGAACGCCGATCATGCACATTGACGGTTTCGTGCGCGGCAAGGGCAAGTTCATCCGCACCGAATATGTCGCGACGGACGAGAGGACCGGGCCGCGCTTCCCGCTGCTTTTGACCACCGGCCGCATCCTCAGCCAGTACAATGTCGGCGCGCAGACGCGGCGCACCGACAACGTCATGTGGCACGCGGAAGACCGGCTGGAGATCCATCCGCACGATGCCGAAAACCGCGGCCTGCGCGATGGCGACTGGGTGCGGCTGACCAGCCGCTCGGGCGAGACGACGCTGCGGGCGCTGATCACCGACCGGGTGTCTCCCGGCGTGGTCTACACCACCTTCCACCATCCCGACACGCAAGCCAACGTCATCACCACCGACTTCTCGGACTGGGCGACCAACTGTCCGGAGTACAAGGTGACGGCAGTGCAGGTCGGCGCCTCCAATGGCCCGTCGGACTGGCAGCGCGAGTACGATGAGCAGGCCAGGAACAGCCGCCGCATCGCCTCGCTGCAGGCGGCCGAGTAGTCTGGCGGCCTCGCGGTCGGAGGAAACAGGGGTGACCCAAAAGGAAGCCTACGAAAAGCTTATGCGCCTGTGTGAAAAGCAAGGCGCCGACCTGAATCAGTTTTTGTTCGATATTCAGGAGCATGCGGCCAAGGAAGACTTCGACAAGCTTCGCCGCATTGTCGGAAACATAATGGGCCTTGGACACTACAAGGCGTTCGAGATGATCGCGCACGACGTTCCAGAGTTGACGCCAAAGTGGATGAAGCAGGACTAATGCGCTCCCGCCAGCCGATCAGCCAGACTTCCCGCCTCGCGCACCGCGCCAGCGGTACGGCTGTTGCCAACCGCATGGTGCCGGAGGAGACGCCGGTGGCGTTTTCCTTTGCCGGAACCACGCATGCGGTGATGATGGCGAGCCCCGCCGACTTCGAGGATTTCGCGCTCGGCTTCTCGCTGACGGAAGGCATCATTGCCGACCCGCAAGAAATCGAGGCGATCGAGGTCGAGGATCATGGCGCCGGCATCGATATCCAGATCCGGCTCAAGGATAAGGCCAATACACGCTTCGAGGCGCGGCGGCGCAGGCTTGCCGGGCCGGTTGGCTGCGGGCTGTGCGGCATTGAATCCATCGAGGAAGCCATGCGCTCCGTCGACGCTGTTGGTGCGTCAAAACTTACGCTTGATACCGACGACATCGTCCGCTCCGTCAAGCTGTTGTCGAAGGTGCAGCCGCTGCATCAGGAAACCGGAGCCGTGCATGCCGCCGGCTTCTATATTCCCGGCAAGGGCGTCGTCATGGCGCGCGAGGATGTCGGCCGCCACAATGCGCTGGACAAGCTGGCCGGGGCGTTGGCCAAAGCCGGCATCGACGGTGCGTCGGGCGCTGTCGTGGTGACGTCGCGCGTGTCGGTCGAGATGGTGCAGAAGACGGCGGCGATCGGCTCCGCCTTCATCATCGCTGTCTCGGCGCCGACCGCGCTTGCCATCCGCACGGCCGATGAGGCCGGCATGACGCTGGTCGCCCTGGTGCGCGGCGAGGATTTCGATGTTTTCACCCACCCCGACCGGGTGGTTTTGGGAGTTGCCCAGCATGTCGCATGACGAAGACCACATCACGAGCACCAGCGAAAAGCTGGTGCGCATGGCCAACCAGATCGCGGCCTTCTTCCATTCCAAGTCACGCGAGGAAGGGGTTGCCGGCGTCGCCGAGCACATCAACAAATTCTGGGAACCGAGGATGCGGCGACAGTTCTTCGAACTGCTGGATAGCGGCGAAGGGTTCGATGAACTCGTCGTGGCTGCATCGGCCAGGATCAAGCGGCCGATCACGCCAGCCGAGGCCGATCTGAAGCTCGGACTCACCCCCTCCCCGGCAGACGTCGCCGCGTCACAAAAGTAGCCGCAGCGGGCGGTCCCGGTATACATTCACTTTCGCTAAAGTTTGAGCTGCCGCTATCGAAGCGGCTCTGCTATGGTTGACGATCAGAAATCGTCAGGCCGGCGGAAGAAACTCGTGAGGCCGATCGAGACCCGATATGCCCTCAGCGGCGAGGCGCGGATCGCCTATCAGGTGGTCGGCCAGGGTTCGCTTGATCTCGTCTTCGTCCCGGGCTTCATTTCCAATCTCGACCTGCATTGGGAAGACGAGGGCTATACAAGGCTCTTGAGGCGGCTTTCGGCGTTCTCGCGGCTGATCCTGTTCGACAAGCGCGGCACCGGCCTTTCCGACCGTGTCGATGCGCACAACCTGCCCAGTCTTGAAACGCGCATGGACGATGTGCGCGCGGTGATGGACGCCGCCGGCAGCGGTCGTGCTGCCCTGCTTGGCGCTTCAGAAGGCGCGCCGATGGCAATGCTGTTCGCCGCCACCTATCCCGAGCGGACGCGCGCGCTGGCGCTCTATGGCGGCTATGCGCATTTCCACAAATGGGTGATGCCGCCCGAACGCCTCAACGCCTTCATCGCCACCGCCGAGACGGCCTGGGGCACCGGTGCCACCTTGCCGAATTTCGCGCCGGGCCGGGTCGACGACGCGCATTTTACCCAGTGGTGGGCGCGTTTCGAGCGGCTGTCGGCGAGCCCGACGGCAGCGGCGGCACTGGCGCGAATGAATGCGGAAATCGATGTACGTGGTGTGCTGGCGGCGATCAGCGCGCCGACGCTGCTGATCCATCGCCGCAACGATGCGCGGGTCGATCCCGACGCCAGCCGTTTCCTGGCCAAGAAAATCCCGAATGCGCGGCTGGTCGAGATTCCCGGGCGCGACCATCCGATCTGGACCGGCGATGTCGACCGGGTCGCCGACCTGATCGAGGAATTCCTGACCGGCGAGCGCGCCGTCGCCGGAGCCGACCGCGTGCTGGCGGCACTTCTGGTGACGCGCATCTACGATACGACGCGGATGGGCGACCGCGTGTGGAGCGAACGCAGCGAGCGCTTCCAGGAAACCTGGCGGTTGCTGGTCGGGCGCCATGGCGGCCGAGCGCTGGGCACCCAGGGCGAGATGATGATTTCGCGCTTCGATGGACCGGCGCGCGCCATACGCTGTGCAGCGGCGCTGCGCGAGGCAGCGCAAGGGATCGGCGTGGCCAGCGCGCAGGGCGCACATGTCGGGGAGATCGAACTGCGCGGGCCGCCGGTGGGGCTGACGGCCCGCGTGACGATGCAGATCGCCGCGCGCGCCAGCCGGGGCGATATCCTGGCGTCGCGGCTGGTCGCTGATCTGGCAACCGGCTCAGGCCTGCATTTCGAAGACGCCAGCCGGGTCACGCTGGACGATCTGGACGAGCCCATGGCGCTGGTGCGGGCAATGTCGGAACAGCATCTGGAGCCTGACTGCCGCGCCAGGACCAAAACGACCGAACCGTCCGTGCTGACGGCGAGGGAAAGCGAGGTGGTGAGCCTGATTGCCGACGGCAAGAGCAATGCCGCGATCGCAGCCGAGCTCAGGCTGAGCGAACACACGGTCAAGCGCCACGTCGCCAACATATTGCTCAAGCTCGACCTGCCGTCGCGAGCGGCGGCGGCGGTATTCTCGGTCCGGCACACTGGCCCGGACGGGCCATGAGAGCCATGGCGCTTTCGGGCGAAGCGGCCAGGCGGATGTAAGCGCTATCAATTCCCCCATGCAGGCCAGGCGGATATCGCCGGAAGGGCACTGCGAACGGAGGATGAAATGCTCAAGTCAAAACTGAATGTCAGATCACTTGTGATCGCGGCAGGGATTGGCGCGCTGCTCACGATCTCTCCCGCGAAGGCCGAGGATGCGTCGGCGACAGCCGCCTACAAGGACATCCAGGCGACGCTCGGCTCCGTGCCGGACATGTTCAAGACACTGCCTGACGTCGCCATCGCCGGTGCCTGGGCCGAGATCAAGGGCGTCCAGCTCAACCCGAAAACCGCTCTGGACGGCAAGACCAAGGAACTGATGGGCCTCGCGGTGGCCTCGCAGATACCTTGCCAGTACTGCATCTATTTCCATACCGAGGCCGCCAAGCTCAACGGCGCGAGCGACGAGGAGATCAAGGAGACGATCGCGATGGCGGCGATCGTGCGCCACTGGTCGACAATGCTCAATGGCAGCCAGGTCGATCTCGCCACGTTCAAGAAGCAGACCGACGATGTCTTCGCCGCCGTCAAGGCGAAGTCGCAGTGAAAATCCCTGCCTGGCGGCGAGCGTCGGGCAGTCCCTACTGAATATCAACCGCCCGATCGTGAAGACGGGCACATGGAGGATAAGATGCTGACCAAGACTCAAGTCGTGGATGGCGCGGCGATCAAGAAGGCGATCGAGAGCCGCGATGGTAAGATGCTGTCGAGCTTCTATGCCGACGACGCGTTGGTGCGGGTGATCGACCGCAACAACCCGCCGAGCAAGCCGCGCGAAGTCCGCGGGCGCGCGGCGATCGCCACCTTCTGGGACGACATCTGCAGCCGGGCGATGACCCACAAGGTCGACACCACGATCGCCGACGGCGACAGCCTCGCCTTCACCCAGGCCTGCGCCTATCCGGACGGCACGAAAGTGTTCGCCGCCGCGATGCTGGAGCTGAAGAACGGGCGGATCGCGCGGCAGACCGTCGTGCAAGCCTGGGACGAATAGGCAAACAGCCGCCAACTCAACCTTGGGAGGAACCAACATGTTCAGCGCCAGATGGCAGATCGACGCGAAGTTCGGGCATAAACAGACCGTGCTCGACCTGTTGAAGAAATGGGAACGCGAGATCGGCTCGCAGGTCGGCCTCGCCGAGCTGAAGTTCCAGATCATGACCGGATCGATCGGCGCACGCGAAGCGACGGTCGAGTCGCATCATCAGGTGGAAAGCCTGGCCCAGCTGGAGGCGATGTTCGCCAAGATCAGCAAGATCGACGCACACGCCAAATGGGGCAAGGAGATGGAGCCCTATGTCGTGTCAGGCACCAGCCTGTGGAACATCTATCGCATCGTCGAGTAGCGATGCGCGACGGTCTTACCTCCCCCTGTGGGAGAGGTCGGATTGCCCCCATTTGTCCTTCACAAATCGGTTGGCAATCCGGGTGAGGGGTAAGCCGGCGCCAAGCTGGAACACCCCTCAACTCGACGCTGCGCGCCGATCCACCGCCCGAGGCGAGTCACGGGCCTCGCCCGTCCTTCGGACCCCACAAGGGGGGAAGGACGGGCGTGCTATGCGTGCGCAACCATGACATGCCGCACGGCGGTATAGTCTTCCAGCGCGTAGAGCGACATATCCTTGCCGTAGCCGGACTGTGGCATCTCGTTGGTCAGCATGAAATGGGTGTTGATCCACGTGCAGCCATATTGCAGACGTGCCGCCGTCGCCATGGCGCGCGAGACGTCCTTGGTCCACACCGATGACGCCAGGCCGTAGTCGCTGTCATTGGCCCAGTTAACCGCTTCGTCGACTTCCGTGAAACGGGTGATCGAGACGACCGGGCCGAACACCTCGCGGCGTACGATTTCGTCCTCCTGCAGCGCGCCGGCGACGACGGTCGGCTGATAGTAGAAGCCGGTGCCCTCGCCCGGCTTGCCGCCGGTGGTGATCTCGATGTGCTTCAATTCCGAGGCGCGTTCGACGAAGCTCGACACGCGGTCGCGCTGGCGGCGCGAGATCAGCGGGCCAATCTCGTTTTCGGTGTCGTCCGGCTGGTTGTACTTGATGGTCGAGACCGCCGAGGACAGATCGGCGACGAGCTTGTCGTAGATCTTCTTGCCGGCATAGATGCGGCAGGCCGCGGTGCAGTCCTGGCCGGCATTGTAGTAACCGAAGGCGCGCAGGCCGTTGACGACGGAACCTAGATCGGCGTCGTCGAAGACGACGACGGGCGCCTTGCCGCCGAGTTCGAGATGCGTGCGCTTGACCGATTTGGCGGCCGCCTGCAGCACCTTCTTGCCGGTGGCGACATCGCCGGTGATCGAGATCATGTTGACCTTGGGATGGTTGATCAGCGCGTTGCCGACGCTATCGCCGCGGCCGAGCACGACATTGACCACGCCTGCGGGGAGGATTTCGGCCAGGATCCTGGCCAGCTTCAGCGCCGTCAGCGGCGTCTGCTCCGACGGCTTGAAGACGACGGTGTTGCCGCCGCCGATCGCCGGCGCCAGCTTCCAGGCCATCATCATCAGCGGGTAGTTCCAGGGCGCGATCGAGGCGACGATGCCGATCGGATCGCGCCGCACCATCGAGGTGTGGCCGGGAAGATATTCGCCGGCGACGACGCCCGGCATCGAACGGACCGCGCCCGCGAAGAAGCGGTAGCAGTCGACGATGCCCGGAATCTCGTCATTGAGCACGGAATTGATCGGCTTGCCGCAGTTCAGCGCCTCGAGAGCGGCGAAGTCCTTGGCCTCGGCCTCGATGCGGTCGGCGATCTTGAGGAGATAACCAGAGCGCTGCGCCGGCGTTGTGCGCGACCACAAGACGAACGCCTGTTCGGCGGCCGCCACCGCCGCCTCGATCTGCGCCTGGCTGGCCTCGGGCAGGTTGAGAATGGTCGCCCCGGTCTTCGGATTGAGGATCGGCTCCTCAGTCTCGGCGCCGTTCTCGAATTTCGAGCCGATCAGCATCTGGGTGTCCATGGACGTCTCTCCCTTACGAACTGACGTTATTTGCCCGAACCGGCGATCTGGTCGCCGTCGCGGGTGAGGTAATAGGCAAACAGGATGGGCAGCAGCGTCACCAGCACGACGACCATGGCCACGACATTGGTGACCGGGCGCTGGCGCGGGCGGATCAGCTCCTCCAGCATCCAGATCGGCACGGTCTGCTGCTGGCCGGCGGTGAAGGTGGTGACGATGACCTCGTCGAAGGACAGCGCGAAGGCGAGCATGCCGCCGGCAAGCAGCGCGGTGGCGATGTTGGGCAGCACGACATGGCGGAAGGTCTGAAAACCGTCGGCGCCGAGATCCATAGACGCCTCGATCATCGAACCGGATGTGCGGCGGAAACGGGCGACCGCATTGTTGTAGACGACGACCACGCAGAAAGTGGCGTGGCCGAGCACGATGGTCCAGAACGAGAAAGGAATGTCGGCGAGCGAAAAGGCCGAGCGGAGCGCGATACCGGTGATGATGCCGGGCAGCGCGATCGGCAGGATGACCAGCAGCGAGATGGTCTCGCGGCCGAAGAATTTCGTCCGTGACACAGCGGCGGCGCACAGCGTGCCGAGCACCAGTGCGATCGCCGTCGAGATGGTGGCGACGCGCACCGACAGCGACAGCGCTTCCCAGACGTCAGGCCGGTTCCATGTGACGGCGAACCACTGCGTGGTCAGCCCCGGCGGCGGCCAGACGAAGCTCTTCTCCTCGGTGGTGAAGGCGTAGACGAAGATCAGCAGGATCGGCAAATGCAGGAAAAGCAGGCCGCAAGCGGCGGCGATCTTCAAGCCGAGCGGAGCCGGTTGACCACGGTCAGAGCGCATCGAAAGCCCCCATGCGCTTGGCGCCCCAGAGGTAGAAACCCATGATGACGATGGGCACCACGGTGAAGGCGGCGGCGAGCGGGATGTTGCCGGCGGTCCCTTGCTGCGAATAGACGGCCTGGCCGATGAACAGGCGCGACGTGCCGATGATCTGTGGGATGATGTAATCGCCCAATGTCAGCGAGAAGGTGAAGATCGAGCCGGCGACAATGCCGGGCAGCGCCAACGGGAACAGCACGTTGCGGAAGGTCTGGCCGGGCGAAGCGCCGAGATCGGAGGAGGCTTCGACCAGATTGCCGGGCACGCGCTCGAGGGCCGCCTGTACCGGGAGGATCATGAAGGGCAGCCAGACATAGACGAAGACGATGAAGGTGCCGGTGAACGACACCGACAGCGAGTTGCCGCCGACGACCGGCAACGCCAGCCAGGCCTCGAGCAGCCACAGCACATGCAACTTGGCGAAGAGCCAGGTGAGGATGCCTTCCTTGGCCAGGATCAGCTTCCAGGCATAGATCTTGACCAGATAGCTCGACCACAGCGGCAGCATGACGCCGAGATAGAACAGCGCCTTCCAGCGACCACGGGCATAGCGCGCGGCATAGTAGGCGATCGGAAAGGCGACGATGGCCGAGGCCACGGTGACGAGAGCCGCCATCGTCACCGTGCGCAGGATGATGTCGAGATTGGCGGCCTGCAACAGGTCGCCATAGGTCTTCAGCGTGAACTGGCGGTTGATGAGGCCGGAGAACTCGTCGATGGAGAAAAAGCTCTGTGCCAGCAGCGCGAAGAGCGAGCCGATATAGACGATGCCGAGCCACAGCACCGGCGGCAAAAGCATGAGCAGCAGAAGCAGTTGCGGCCGGCGCCAGAACAGGTCCGACAGCGCGCCGCGCATGCCGCCGCTGCCTGGCAGGATGGCAGGAGCCGTGGCGCGCGGCATGGTGACATCGACGCTCATGCCGGCTCATCCATCAGATGCAGGTGCTCGCGGTTGAAGGTGAGCACCACCGCTTCGCCCTCGGCAGGCAGCACCGTGCCGGCTGGCACCACGGCGTGCAGCTTCAACCCATCGGCATCGAGCGCCAGCCTGGTGGTGGCGCCGAGATAGTTGGTCGAGATCAGGCGGGCGGCGACGCCTTCGCCGCTTGCAGCGCGGCTGACGCGAATGGATTCGGGGCGGAGGCTGCCCCAGCGGTGCTGGCCGGAATAACGCTGGACGAAATCCGGCGGCAGCACGTTGGAGGAGCCTACGAAATCGGCGACGAAGCGGGTTCTCGGCCGCTGATAAATATCCTCCGGCGTGCCGATCTGCATGATCCTGCCGTCGTTGAAGACGGCGACGCGGTCGGCCATCGACAGCGCCTCACCCTGGTCATGGGTGACGAAGACGAAGGTGATGCCGAGCGCCTTCTGCAGCGATTTCAGTTCCTCCTGCATGTTCTCGCGCAGCTTGAGGTCAAGCGCGCCGAGCGGCTCGTCGAGCAACAGCACCTTGGGCTGGTTGACCAGAGCGCGGGCGAGCGCGACGCGCTGGCGCTGGCCGCCGGAAAGCTGGCCGGGGCGGCGGGCGCCGTAGCCTGGCAGCCGCACCAGCGACAGGGCCTCCTCGGCCGCCTTGTGCCGCTCGGCCTTGCCCACGCCCTTGACCATCAGCCCATAGGCGACGTTATCAAGCACATTGAGATGCGGGAACAGCGCGTAGTCCTGGAAGACGGTGTTGACGTTGCGGCGATAGGGCGGCACGCCCTCGGCGCGCTCACCGAAGATCGAGATCGAGCCCGAAGTCGGCTGCTCGAAGCCGGCGATGAGGCGCAGGCATGTCGTCTTGCCGGACCCGGAAGGCCCGAGCATGGCGAAGAACTCGCCCGGCGCGATGTCGAGATCGACCGCGTCGACGGCGCGAACGCTGCCGAAATGGCGCGAGACTTTCTGGAAGGAGACGGCTGATGTCATGGGCTGTCCTGATCTGTCAGGCTCATCAAATTCAGGCGGCGGTGCTGCCCCTCTTCCGCCTACCGGCACCTTCTCCCCGTATAGTGACGGGGAGAAGGGACTTGGCGGAAACGCTGGCGCGACACCCCTCTCCCGTTCTTCACGGGGAGAGGGAAAGGATGAGGGGCAGCGCTATGCTCTCAGCGACGCGGAATCACCGTCCGCCGATGACGCCGATATAGTCCGACACCCAGCGGTAGTAAGGCACGCACTTGTCGTTCTGGGTGACGCATTTCGAGACCGGCGTCTTCCAGAACTTGATCTTGTCGAAATTGTCGTAGCCGTTGGTCTTGCAGCCTTCGTCGGTCAGGAGCTCGTTGCCCTTGCAGGCGGCGGGAACGACAGGGAGCGATCCGAACCAGGCCGAGACATCGCCCTGCACCTTCGGCGACAGCGAATGTTCGAGCCACATATAGGCGCAGTTTGGATGCGCCGCGTCGGCTTCCATCATGGTGGTGTCGGCCCAGCCGGTGACGCCTTCTTCCGGCACGGTCGAGGCAACCGGCTTCTTGGCGGCGACCAGCGTGTTGACCTGATACGGCCATGACCCGGAGGCGACGACGCCTTCATTCTGGAAATCGTCGACCTGGATGGCGGCGTCATGCCAGTAGCGGCCGACCAGCGTGCGCTGGACGCGCAGCAGTTCGAGCGCTGCCTTGTACTGGTCCTCGTTGAGTTCGTAGGGATCCTTGATGCCGAGTTCCGGCTTATGGAACATCAGATAGTTGGCGGCATCGGCGATGTGGATCGGCCCGTCATAGGCCTGGACGCGGCCCTTGTTAGACTTGCCGTCCGGCAGCTTCATCTCCTCGAAGACGACGTTCCAGCTCTTCGGCGCTTCCTTGAACACCTCGGTGTTGTACATCAGGATGTTCGGCCCCCACTGGTAAGGAACGCCGTAATGCACCTTGTCGACGGTGAACCAGGGGGCGTCCTTCAGCCGGTCGTCAACCGTCTTCCAGCTCGGGATGAGATCGGTGTTGATCGGCTGTACGCGCTTGCCGGCGACGAGGCGCAACGAGGCATCGCCCGAAGCCGTGACGAGGTCGAAGCCACCCTCGTTCATCAGCGAGACCATCTCGTCGGAGGTGTTGGCGGTCTTGACGTTGACCTTGCAGCCGCTCTCCTTTTCGAAGGCGGTGACCCAGTCATAGCCCTTGTCGGTCTCGCCGCGCTCGATATAGCCCGGCCAGGCAACGATGTTGACCTGGCCCTCGCCCTTGCCGAGTTCCTTGACCTGGGCGATGGCCTGACCGGAGAAGGTCAGCGCGACCGTCAGCGCCGTGCACGACTTCAGGAATGAATTCATCATCGATCTCCCATTTTGGCGCATGGCCCCGAAACCGCTCCGGTTTTCGCCAGATCACGCGCGGACTGAAAAACATATCAGTTCGTCCTGTGGACTTGATGCCACTCTGCTGGCGGCTTTGGTCCCCTGAAACCGAACGTGCTTGGAAAATTCCGGTTTCGCAAATTCATTTATCAGAACGACGATATCGGTTTTTCCGATAGACAGCCACCGCCTCAAGCATGCGCGGTCACCAGCCAGCAAGCGGCGTTAAAGCGAGCCTCACCGTCCTTAACGAAAGGCGCGAACGCAGCCGGTAACACCGTGGTGATTTTTTCGGCCGTTGCCCGGTCAACCTCGCGCAGCGCGGCGCCGAGCGGCCCTAGCCGGGTGGCATACGCCATCAGATCGCGTTGGGCGATCCGACACGGGACGTCCGCCTGTTCGACTTCGATCGAAGCCCAGCCGCTCGCTTCCAGGATCCGCTTCACCTTGGCGCCGTCGGCAAAGGCAAACTGACCCGGCGCATCGGGGTCTGGCGCCGGTGCAGGCGGCAGGAAAGGCGCAGCCGCTCGCACGGCGGTCGTCATGAAATCATTCTCGAGCGGACTGCGCCAGGCAACAAAGGCGAGTTTGCCACGGCGCCTCACGGCCTTTCTTATGTTGGTGAACGCGGCTATGGGATCATCGAAGAACATGACACCGAAGCGGGAGATTACAGCGTCGAAATGCCCGGATTCGAACGCATATGTCTGGGCATCGCCCACTTCAAAACTTGCGTTTGCTACCTCTCCCAGCTTCGTGCGCTCCGTCGCCAGGGCGACAAGCGGCTGCGAGATGTCTAGCCCCACACAATTTCCGTCGTTGCCCACGCGGCGCGCCATCGCCAGAGTCGTGGCGCCGGCACCGCAGCCGATGTCCAGGACATTGCTCCCTTCCCTGGGATAGCCGGCATCGACCACCAGCCGCTCGAACGGCGCCAGTATCTCGTCGAGGATCGGCTGCATCTCGACCCAGGCCTTTCCGCTGACATCGTTCCAGAGCGCGGCTTGGCGTGTGTTTGGCGGCGCGGATTGCGGCATAACGGACCTCGCTTTCATGTTGCTCTCACCGATCGTCGCGAGCACTCTACGAGTTCAAGCCGACTTGAGGTCAAGCATGAAAGACATGGACATTGCCGAGGTGTCGCGCCGCACCGGCGTGCCCGCCTCCACACTTCGCTACTACGAGGAGAAGGGCCTCGTCGCCTCGATCGGCCGTCGCGGCCAACGCCGCCTGTTCGACCCTGCCGTCCTGGACCGGCTCGCCTTGATCGCGCTCGGACGCGCCGGTGGATTCACACTGGACGAGATTTCCTCGATGCTGACGCCCGACGGCCTGCCGAAAATGGATCGAGGGCGCCTCGATGCCAAGGCGAACGAACTGGACCAAATCATCCAGCGCCTGAGGGCGATCCGAGACGCTTTGCGTCACGCCGCTATATGTCCGGCCGCCCGGCCGATGGAGTGTCCGACTTTCCGCCGCGCCGTCAGGCTTGCGGGCGCCGGCCGCTTCGAGGTTGCTCCGCTCGCGCCGTTCAGGGCGGAGGCGGTTTCCGTCACAAGGCGCAAGCGCGAGACTGGCGACGTTCGCCTGGAGTAGGCCATGCTAGCGGCGGACCGTGCGCTGCGACTGGGCAAGTCCGATGAAATCGCGCGCCGCCTGCGGCAGGCTGGAGCCCCGCCGCCAGACCATGCCGACCTGCACCACCGGCAAGGAGCCGGAAATATCGCGTGATTCGATGCGGTCGCCTTCGAGCGACCATGGCCGGTAGACAAGGTCGGGCAGCAGCGCCACGCCGGCACCGGTGGCGACCAGGCTGCGCACCGCTTCCACCGAACGGGTGCGGAAGGCGACATGCGGCTTGGCGCCGATCGCCGCCAGCAGCTTTCCCGTGTTTTCCTCGATCTCGTCGACGGTGAGCATGATCAGCGTCTCGCCGGCTATGTCGCCAATGCCGATGATGTCGGCGCCGGCGAGCGGGTGGCCGAGCGGCAGCCACAGCCGATAGGCCGAGACTTCGAGGATTTCCGACTGCAGCGCCGTGCGGTCGCGCAAGTTGGACGTCACCATCACGGCGATATCCAGCTTCCCGCCGATCAAGAGATGTTCGAGGTAGTCGCCATTGTCCTCGATGGCCGAGACCTCGACGCCCGGATAGGCGCGGCGGTAGCGGGCAAGCAGATCCGACAGCACATAGCCGGCGACCAGCGAGGTGACGCCAAGCTGCAGCCGCCCTCCCGCCACCGCCTGTTCGCCGGAAAAAGAGCGGCGGGCGTCGGATACGTCAGCAAGGATCTTGGTCGCGTGACGCAGGAACTGGTGGCCCTTATGGGTGATGTTGAGGCCGCGCGAATGGCGCTCGAACAATTCGACGCCGAGATCGCTTTCGAGCTCCTTGATCGCTTCGGTGACCGACGATTGCGAGATGGAGAGGTTTTGTGCGGCGCCCGACACCGTGCCTTGTTCGGCGACGGCGATGAAGAACTGCAGCTGGCGGATGGTGAAGGCCATGGCCGGACTAAACACCGGCGGCCGGGCGAAGGAAAGCCGATGGCGGAACTTATCCCATGACCGGAGACTGGTGCTCAGCCGAGCGCCAGCCTGATGCGCCGCCGCCATGCGGGGCCATAGCGCAATGCAAGCATGCAGACCGTCTCCAGCGCCACGACAATGACGATGATGCGCAAGCCCACCGTGAAGGAATCCTGGCCGCTGCCGCGCAAGAGGTAGCCGGTCAGGAGGAAGCCAGCATTCCAGATTGTGGCGCCCAGCAGCGTCGCCATCGCGAAGGGCAGTGCCGGCAGACAAAGCGCGCCCGCCGCGATCGGCAGATAGTTGCGCACCGTCGGGATGAACTGCGCCAGCAGGGACACCCGGACATGATTGCGGCGATAGGCCTGGCCGAGCTTGCGGTAGGTTGCCGGGCGCAGGAAGACATATCTGCCGACCCGTTCGATCAGCCGGTCGGCACGGTCGAATCCGATCCGGCGGCCAACCCCATACCAGACAAGGCAGCCGGCGAAGGAGGCAACCGTCGTCACCGCCAGCAGGATCGCCAGCATCGAACTGTCCGGCGCCGCCGTCATGCCGAGGAACAGCAGCAGCACATGCGAGGGCGGGATCGGGAGGATCTTCTCGGTGAAGGCGAGGCAGAAGACGCCGAACAGGCCGAAGCCGAGAATGGCCGACAACGGACCCGTCATGCGAAGCGCCAGTCATAGGTCCCGAGCGTCTTGATCCTGGCGACGCGGTAGACCGTCGCCGGCGGGAAATTGCGAAAGGTATGGCCGACCCGCGTGACTTCGAGATCTAGCCGGTCGAGCAGCGACTGATCGAACGGGCAGCGCCGGCCGAGCGTGAACTGGTAGAGCGCCCCGCCCGGGCGAAGGTTTGCGAAAACACCTTCGAGAATGGCAAGCGTCTTGTGCGGCGAAATCAGGCGGAAGGGCAGGCCGCTGATGGCGGCACCTGCCACCGGCCTAGGAAATAGCGACAGATGGCGCAGGCCGACGGCATCCATCTCGAAAATCCGGGCGGCGGGAAAGCGACGCATGAGAAGTGCCACAAAATCCGGATCGGACTCGATCAGCGTCAGATCCTCTTCCCGCACCCCGCGTGACAGCAGCGCCCGTGTGAACGGGCCGGTTCCCGGGCCAAGTTCCAACACGGGGCCGGTCTCGGGACCGATATCGCTTGTCATCAAGGCCGCCAGGCTGGAACTGGACGGTGTGACGGAGCCGATCCTGAACGGCGCCACGGTCCACGCCATGAGAAAAGACAGGGCATCATGTGCAGGCATAAGCAACCTCAATCCCGGACAAAAGTACGCCAACCAATTTGGCGCGGCGGCTTGATTTCGTTTCGGCGTCGGACCCGAACCTGTTGCATCGTCGAGCCCGACGCCTTGACGCCGGCATGGGCGGTTCCTGCCGACCGGCGCTGTTTGCCGTGGCTGGATTGCATAGACATTGCGCAATAGCTTGGACGCAAAGAAAGAACTTGCCGGCCGCCGGCCATTCGGCTTTGCCATGTCCACGCAATGTTGGCGCGGTAGCGCCCGATGCGGTGTGCACGTTGCCGGGGAGTGTGGATGCGTATCTTGCTGGTCGAAGACGAGCCCGAAATGGTCTCGGCACTGCGTGCCGCGCTGAAGCGCCACGACATGGTGGTCGATCACGCCGGCACGTTGCTTGAGGCGGAAGGCTTCGTTGCCGTCGACAGCTACGACGCCATCCTGCTCGACCGCCAGTTGCCGGACGGTGACGGGCTGTCGCTGGTGCCGAGATTGCGCTCGGCGGCGAACACCACGCCCGTGCTGGTGCTGACGGCCAAGGGCGACACGTCCGACAAGGTCGATGGGCTGGACATGGGCGCGGACGACTATCTGGCAAAGCCGTTCGCCTTCGAGGAATTGCTGGCCCGCTTGCGCGCATTGCTCAGGCGGCCGGCGCCGCTGCAGTCGCAGTTCATCCGCGCCGGCCATCTGGTGCTCGATGTCGGACATCGCGAGGCTGCGATCCGCCGCGAGCCGCTCAGCCTGCCGCGCCGCGAACTGCTGGTCTTGGAGGCGCTGATGCGGCGCACCGGGCGCATGGTGCAGCGCGAGGCGCTGATGGAAGCGGTGTTCGGCCTCGACGACGAGATCCAGTCCAATGCACTCGACACCCATGTCTCACGCCTGCGCCGCAAGCTCGCCGACGCCGATGCCGGGGTGACGATCAACGGCATTCGCGGCGTCGGCTATCTCCTGCGCGAAACGACGTGACCCTCAAGCGATGAGTATCAAGCGGCCGCGTTCGCTCAAATGGAGCCTGGTGCTGCGCATCGCCTTGCTGCAATGCGCGATGCTGACGCTGATCATCGTCGGTATTCTCGGCGCGTTGCTCGCCACCGGCCTCATTCCGCACGACTATGAGGACGGCACGATGGACGTGCTGGCGGATGCCGTGGCGCGCGACGCGGGCGGCAAGCTTGTGCTGCACGAGACCTCGGATCTGACGACGCTGCGATCCGAAGTCCCCGACCTCTGGTTCATCATCCGCGACAAGCAGGGGCAGCGGTTGCAGGAAGGCACGGTGCCGGCCATTTTCCAGCCTTTCGCCGGACTGCTGGACACGATCAGCGACGCGCGTATCGACCATTCCATCGGCGAGAGCGCGCCACCGGATGCAAAGATCCGCTGGACCGAAACGGCCGCGGGCAACCTCCAGATCTTCACCGGCACCAAGGGCGGGCTCTCGCTGCTGCGCCTGCTCGGACAGGCGCCGCAATTCTTCCTGCAAGGCATATTGCCGCTCGCCGGCCTCATGGCGCTGGCCACGCTGTTCGCGACGCCGTGGGTGGTGCGCGGCGCGCTATCGGGCCTTGGCCATGCCGCCGCCGAGGCCGAACGCATCGACATCGACCAGCGCGGCGCACAGCTGCCGCTGGAGGATGTGCCAAAGGAAGTCACGCCGCTGGTCAAGGCGGTGAACGCCGCCCTTGCACGCCTGGACAAGGGCTACGAGCGCCACAAGCGCTTCCTGACCGACGCCGCCCATGAACTCCGAACGCCGGTCGCCATCCTCAACACGCGCCTGGCCTCGCTGCCGGCGACACCGGAGCGAGCCCGGCTGCTGCAGGACGCAGCGCGGCTTTCGACGCTGACCGACCAGTTGCTCGACCTGCAACGCCTCGACCGGCAGACATCACCGCTCGATAAAGTCGATCTCGTGGCGATCGCGCGCGGCGTCATCGTCGACCTCGCGCCGATGGCGTTTTCGGCCGGATACGAGATGTCGTTCGAGCCGGAACCGGAAGCGGTTTTCGCCACCGGCGACCGCACCGCGATCGAGCGCGCCGTGACCAACATCGTCCAGAACGCCATCGAGCACGGCGGGCGCGCCGGCAAGATCACCGTCAGTGTCACAGCTCCGGCCGTCATCGAGGTGCGGGACGAAGGCGACGGCGTACCGCCAGCCGAGCGCGAACGCATTTTCGAGCCCTTCTACCGGCTGCGCCCGCAGGATCACGGCGCCGGGCTCGGGCTCAACCTGGTGCAGGAAATCATGCAGTTGCATGGCGGGCGCATCGAGATTCTCGACGGCAAGCCGAGCGGCGCCCGCTTCCGGATGAGTTTTCGCGCCTTGCCGGCATAGCACTGCCTAAACGACAAAATTGCGTTGGCGTGTTTGACATCTTTGAAATCGTAACTAAATAAGTTACATGAAACGCAACAGCCGACTGTCCTCCACCTTGCATATTCTCGTCCACATGGCCGAGAAGCCAGAGCACGCGCTTACCTCCGAGCAGCTTGCCACCTTCATCCACACCAATCCGGTGGTGGTGCGTCGCACCATCGCCGGCTTGCGAGACGCCGGCATCGTCACCTCGTCGCGCGGGCATGGTGGCGGCTGGCTGCTCGGGCGCGCGCCCGAAAACATCTCGCTGGCCGAGATCAGCACCGCGCTTGGCGAGACGCTGCTGCCGTTCAGCACCGCGCCGGAAAGCCCGGGCTGCCTTGTCGAACAAGCGGTGATCGCCGTGCTCGACGATTTTCGCGTTGCGGCCGAAAAGCTGCTGGCGGAGAAGCTCAGCCGCATCACGCTGGCCGACCTGACCGCCGATTTCCGCCGCCGTTATGACCTCATCGGAGTCTCCAGCCATGCAGTATGATCTCGCCGTCATCGGCGGCAGCTTTGCCGGCCTGTCCGCCGCCACCCAGGCGGCGCGGGCGCGGCGCAACGTGCTGGTGATCGACGCCGGCCAGCCGCGCAACCGTTTCGCCGCGCATTCGCATGGCTTTCTCGGCCAGGACGGGCGCACGCCAGGCGCCATCCTCGACGATGCAAGGCGGCAATTGCTGGCCTATCCCACAGCCAGACTTGTCGATGCCCGTGCGGACAGAGCCGTCGCCAACAGCAGCAGCGATTTCGAGATCACCACCGATGACGGCGAGATATTCGGCGCGGCGCGGCTGGTGCTGGCCACCGGCGTGCGCGACATCCTGCCGGGGGTTCACGGGCTTGCCGAGCAATGGGGCAAGACCGTGTTGCACTGCCCCTATTGCCACGGCTACGAGGTCTCCGGCGGGCAGCTTGGCGTGCTCGCGACCGGCCCGATGTCCATGCATCAGGCGCAGCTGATCGCCGATTGGGGCGACGTCACGCTGTTCGGAAACGGCCAGATCGAGCCTGACGCCGAGCAGATGCTCGCTTTGGATGGCAAAAAAGTCAGGTTCGAACCCGCGATCGTCAGCGAACTCAGGGAAGACAGCTCCGGCGGTTTGATCGTCCACCTCGACGGCGGCCGGACGGCCGGCGTCAGGGCGATGTTCACCGCGCCGCGCAACACGATGACGAGCCCGCTGGCCGAGCAACTCGGCTGCGGCCTCAAGGACGGCCTGCTCGGCCCGATGATATCTGTCGATGACCGGCAGCAGACGACAATTCCCGGCGTCTATGCCGCCGGAGACGCAGCACGCGCGATGCACAACATCGCCTTCGCTGTATCGGGCGGGACTTTTGCCGGCGTATGCGCCCACCAGTCGCTGGTGTTCGGCTAAAATCCGGCTTCGCCGCCGGCGATGCTGAGCCGCGCGCCGGCCTGCGCCAGCGCCGCGGCTATGTCGTGCGGCGGCGAACGGTCGGTGGCGAGTTCGGAAAAGCCGTCGAAGCCACAGACCTGGACCAGGCCCTGGCGGCCGAACTTGGTGTGGTCGGTGATGACGAGCGAACGCTGGCCACGCGACAGCACCATGCGGGCGAATGCGGCCTCTTCCAGATCGTAGTCCATGACCCCCGTCACCGCATCGACGGCGCCGGTGGAGATGATGGCATGGCTGACGGAGAAGCGGCTGACGAACTCGATGGCCGAAGTGCCGAACGCGGCACCTGAATCGCTGCGCAATTCGCCGCCGGCCATGTAGACCTTGTTGCCGTTGATGGTGGCTAGCGTGCGGGCGATATCGGAAGAGTTGGTGACGACCGTCAGGCGCCGGTGGCCGAGCAGTTCCCGGGCCAGGAACGAGGTCGTGGTGCCGGTGTCCAGCATGACCGATTCCCCGTCGCGGATGGTGGCGGCGACCATGCGGGCAATGATGCGCTTGGCATCGGCATTCTCGCGCATGCGCCGTTCGAACGGCGCCTCGCCGACCATGGATGGCAGGCCGATGGCGCCATGCATCTTCAGAACCGACCCGTCGCTGGTGAGTGGCTTGACGTCGCGACGCACGGTTTCCAATGAAACACCCAGCCGATCGGCCAGGCTGGCGATGGTGACGGTTCCTTCTTCCTGCAGCAGACGCAGGATCTCGCCATGGCGTTTTGAATGGACCATTGGGTTTCCCAAGCTTCGCCTTTTGACCGATTTTAAGGTAATTCAAGCACTTTTAAAGATATCGCCCCTTGGTTTCGGGCAAAATACCCAAAAAAAGTCACATCTTTTTATTGACAACCGAGCAACCCTGGCGTGAAATCCAGGGCATCAGCAGAGGTTCGGAGCTGCAACGGGAGGGCGATGGCAGAGCCGCAACTCACTGGCCAGGCGGTCTTGAACGCGTCTGGCGCAAGGAATTTTCAGATCCGCGGGGGCGGATGCCGGGATCAGAATCCTGGCCAAGGGGCTCGTCGGTGCGGTGCGGGATACCGATCCTGGCGTCCCGCACCGACGAGATTATTTGCGTTTCTCCCCGCTCTCGTCGCGCTGTCCATGGCGCCTTGTCGAAGCCCAGCAAACCAGGCCAGCAAACCAGGGATAATCCCGTGATTGCCGAAGATCGCATCCGCGCCCTGCCGTGCTGGACCGGCGCCATCGAGATCGCCCCCCTGCCCGGCGGCCTGAGCAATGCCAATTATGTGGTCAGTGACGCTGCCGGCAAACATGTCGTGCGCTTCGGCCAGGACTATCCCTTCCACCATGTCTTCCGCGAGCGCGAGGTGATGACCGCGCGGGCGGCCCATGCCGCCGGCTTCGCGCCGGCCGTGCACTATTCCGAACCCGGCATCCTGGTGACGCAGTTTCTCGGCGCCAGGACTTTCCTCGCCGAAGACGTGCGCGCCAATCTCGGCCGTGTGGCGGCTCTGCTGCGATCCTTCCATCGCGAGATGCCGAACCATGTCTCCGGAGCCGGCTTCATGTTCTGGGTGTTCCACGTCATCCGCGACTATGCGCGCACACTCGAGGAAGGCAACAGCCGCAAGCGCAGCGACTTGCCGCGCCTGCTGACGCTGGCCGACGAGCTTGAGCGGGCGCAGAAGCTGCTGCCGATCGTCTTCGGTCACAACGATCTTTTGCCGGCCAACATTCTCGACGACGGCAACAGGTTGTGGCTGATCGATTTCGAATATGCCGGCTTCAACACGGCAATGTTCGACCTTGCCGGCGTCGCCTCGAACGCCGGGATGAGCGACGAGGAATCCTTCGCCTTCCTGACCGCCTATTTCATGAAGGAACCGGACGCCGCGATCCGCCGCTCGCACGCTGCCATGCAATGCGCCTCGCTGCTGCGCGAGGCGATGTGGAGCATGGTGTCGGAACTCTATCTGGACGCGCCCGGCATCGACTACGTCGCCTACACCGAGGAAAATCTGGTGCGGCTCGACGCGGCGCTGGAAAACTACCGGACAAAATACGGGATCCTGAAATCATGACCTTGCCCAGCCAGGCCGCCATCGTCGTCATCGGCGGCGGCATCATCGGCTGCTCGACGGCCTATCATCTGGCGCGCGACCATAAGGCCGACGTCGTTCTGCTCGAACAAGGCAAGCTGACCTCGGGCTCGACCTGGCACGCCGCCGGCCTGGTCGGGCAATTGCGCTCGTCCGCCTCGATCACCCGGGTGCTCAAATACTCGGTCGACCTCTATAAGGGGCTGGAGGCCGAAACCGGCCTTGCCACCGGCTGGAAAATGACCGGCTGCCTGCGGCTCGCCACCAATGCCGACCGCTGGACCGAGTACAAAAGGCTGGCGACGACGGCGAAGAGTTTCGGCATGGACATGCATCTTTTGTCCCCGGCCGAGGTCAAGGCGATGTGGCCGCTGATGGAAACCGGCGATCTGGTCGGTGCTTCCTGGCTGCCGACCGACGGCCAGGCCAGCCCCTCCGACATCACCCAATCGCTGGCCAAGGGCGCGCGCATGCATGGCGCGAAGCTGTTCGAGAATGTCCGCGTCATTGGCTTCGAGATGAAGGGCGGCCGCATCACGGCGGTGAAGACCGATCAAGGCGACATCGCCTGCGACAAGGTGGTGAACTGCGGGGGACAATGGGCGCGGCAGGTTGGCGCCATGGCCGGCATCAACGTGCCGCTGCAGCCGGTGAAGCACCAATACATCATCACCGAGAAGATCGATGGACTGGCGACGGACGCGCCGACGCTGCGCGACCCCGACCGGCGTACCTATTTCAAGGAGGAGGTCGGCGGACTGGTGATGGGTGGCTATGAGCCGAACCCGCAGGCATGGGCGACCGATCTCCCAGGGGGCGACGTGCCCAATGACTGGGAGTTCCGGCTGTTCGACGACGACTACGACCATTTCGAGCAGCATATGACACAGGCGATCGCGCGTGTGCCGGCGCTGGAAACCGTCGGCGTCAAGCAGATGATCAACGGGCCGGAAAGCTTCACGCCGGACGGCAATTTCATCCTCGGCACGGCGCCCGAATGCGCCAACATGTTCGTCGGCGCCGGCTTCAACGCCTTCGGCATCGCCTCTGGCGGCGGCGCCGGCTGGGTGCTGGCACAATGGGTGGTCGACGGCGAGGCGCCGCTCGACCTGTGGGTGGTCGACATCAGGCGCTTTTCCAACCTGCATCGCGACCGCCAATGGGTGCGCGAGCGCACGCTGGAGGCTTATGGCAAGCATTACACGATCGGCTTCCCGCATGAGGAATATGCCAGCGGCCGGCCGCGCATCGTCTCGCCGCTTTACGGCAGGCTGAAGCAGCAGCGCGCCGTGTTCGGCTCGAAGCTCGGCTGGGAGCGGCCGAACTGGTTCGCGCCGCAAGGCGTCGAGCCGCGGGACCTCTATTCCATGGGCCGGCAGAACTGGTTTTCGGCGGTCGGCGACGAGCACAGGCATGTGCGCGAGAAGGTCGGCGTCTTCGACCAGTCGTCCTTCGCCAAATACGAATTGAGCGGACCCGACGCGGCCAAGGCGCTCGACTGGATCTGTGCCAACGACGTCAGCAAGCCGGTCGGAAGGCTGACCTACACGCAGCTTCTCAACACGCGCGGCGGCATCGAGGCCGACCTGACCGTGGCGCGGCTGGCCGAGGAGAAATTCTACATCGTCACAGGCACCGGCTTCCGCACGCATGATGCCTCGTGGATCAGCGACCATATCGGTGAGGGTCACGATGCGGAGTTGACCGATGTCACCGAGGATTTCGGCACGCTGTCGCTGATGGGTCCGCGGGCGCGCGACGTGCTCGCCGCGGTGACCGATGCCGATGTGTCGAATGCTTCGTTCCCGTTCGGCCATGTGCGCGAGATCGCCATCGCCGGCCACACGATTCGGGCGCTGCGTGTCACCTATGTCGGCGAACTCGGCTGGGAACTGCATGTGCCGATCGCCGCGACAGGCGAAGTCTTCGACGCGCTGATGGCGGCCGGCAAGACGCACGGCATCCGCCCGGTCGGCTACCGGGCGCTGGAATCGCTGCGGCTGGAAAAGGGCTACCGCGCCTGGGGATCCGACATCACACCCAACGACACGCCGCAGGAAGCCGGGCTCGGCTGGGCGGTCAAACTCAGGAAGAACACCGATTTCGTCGGACGACGCGCACTGGAGAAGGTTGTCGGCGCGCCGTTGAAGAAGCGCTTTGCCGGCTTCACGGTCGACAATCCGGAGATCGTGCTGCTCGGCCGGGAGACCATCCTGCGCAATGGCGAGCCGGTCGGCTATCTGACCAGCGGCGGCTATGGCTACACGCTGGGCAAGAACATCGGCTACGGCTATGTGCGCAACGGCGACGGGGTGAGCGACGATTTCCTCGCCGCGGGCGACTACGAGCTGGTTGTCGCAATGGAGCGGACGCCCGCCAGAATCCATCTCGAGCCGATGTTCGACCCGACAGCGGGGAGGGTAAAAGCCTAGTTCACCCGCAAGGCGAGGCCGCGGCTGGGCACGGTGTCGGCTTCGCCCGGCATCGAGACGTAAGGGCGCGTTTCCTCGGCACGGGTGACGACGCCTTGTGCTTCGAGTTCGGCGATGCGTGCGGCAAAACCCTGATCCCACAGCGTGTTCTTGACCGTCAGCACGATGATCCCGCCGGGGCGGCAGATACGGATCAGCTCATCCAGCCCTTCGACGCCGACATGGCCTGAAGTGAAGACACCGGCCGAGACGATCCCGGCATAAGCATCGTCGGCAAAGGGAAGCGTGCCGCCGAGCGCGAGGCAATGCAGCGCGGAATAGACACCCTTGCGGGCGGCCTGATCCAGCATGCCTTGCGAGATGTCCAGCGCCTCGACTTCAGGATAGCCTGATATATCGAGCCATTCGCCGATGAGCCCGGTGCCCGCGCCTGCATCGAGCAACGGCGTCGCGCCGCGCGGCAGATGGCGGGTCAGCAGAGCCAGACAGATCGTCGGATGACGATAACCGGCGGCCGACATGTCGGTGTCATAGGTCTGCGACCAGCGGTCATAGAGTGCGGCCACCTCCTCCGGGCGTTTGGCTGCGTAGGCCGCGCTGAGCGCGTCCAAATGTTTACCGTCCGTCATCGCTGCTGTGTCGCCTGATCGAGTTGCCTTTGATCGGATGATAGCCAAACGACGAAAATTGTGGAACCGTTGCAGAGAGAAATAACGGCGTGGGGGCGCGGGCATGGTGACAGACGAAGCGCGGGCAAAGCTGGCCGCCATTCCCATGCTTGCCGACTATACCGGGCCGCTGGAGCGACTTGGCGGCCTCACCAATCTCGTCTTCAGGGCCGGCGATCTCTGCCTGCGCATTCCAGGCAAAGGTACTGAGGAATACATCAACCGCGCCAACGAAGCGGTGGCCGCGCGCGAGGCGGCTAAAGCCGGCGTCAGCCCGCAAGTGCTGCATGCCGACGCCGATACCGGCGTGATGGTGACGCGCTTCATCGCGGGCGCGCAGACCATGTCGCCGGAGAAATTCAGGGAGAGGGCGGGCAGCCCCGCCCGGGCCGGCGAAGCCTTCCGCAAGCTGCACGCGTCCGGTGCGATGTTCCCCTTCCGCTTCGAACTGTTTTCGATGATCGACGACTATCTCAAGGTGCTGTCGACCAAGGACGTCACCCTGCCAGCCGGCTATCACGACGTGGTGCGCGAGGCTGGCAGCGTGCGCTCGGCGCTTGCCGCTCATCCGCTCCCCCTCGTCGCTTGCCACTGCGATCCGCTGTGCGAAAACTTCCTCGATACGGGCGAGCGGATGTGGATCGTCGACTGGGAATATTCGGGGATGAACGACCCGCTCTGGGATCTCGGCGACCTCAGCGTGGAAGGCAAGTTCGATGCGGACCAGGACGAAGAGCTGATGCGCGCCTATTTCGGCGGCGAGGCGCGGCCGGCGGAGTGCGGCCGCGTCGTCATCTACAAGGCCATGTGCGATCTGCTCTGGACGCTGTGGGGGCTGATCCAGCTTGCCAACGAAAATCCCGTCGACGATTTCCGGGCCTATGCCGACGGCCGCTTCGCCCGCTGCAAGGCGTTGATGGAGACGCCGGAGTTTTCACGGCACCTGGCGGCTGTGCGTACGGGTTAAAGCAATTCCATGCGGCAAGGGCTCCAGCCTACCTGAAAACCCTCTCTATTTCAGTCAAAGTCACCGTGTCGTCAGACCTTTTGCAATACCAAATGATCAGCGCGATGGGACCGATGGGGAACAATCCAGCAAGGAGTTGATGCCAACCGCTTCTGTTGATGTCATGCAGCCGGCGAGCGGTCATGGCAAGCGTCGGCAGAAGGATGGCAAGATTCCAGATCGATGAGATGATTTCATTCTTCACGATGGCATCGACTATGACAGAACGACGCCGCCAATGAAAATGAAGAGGTAGGAATACCAGAACTCCGAGCGGCTGGCCCTGCCGGAAAAATTCACATAATTTCGAAAGAAGCTTGAAACTGCTTCACCGAAATTCATCGAAGGCGGCATTTCTCCGAATCGGTTCGCACCGGCTGGCGCTGCTCTTAGAACAAACACCAGCGGCAAGCCGATCAGGATCAAAACGATCAGCCAATGCCATATGGAAAAACTTCCCATCATCACCCCGTCTGTCGCAGTTTTCTTGAGATGTTGATCCAGCCTCTCCCAGGCAAGAATCAATCCCGTATTGCGCCCGAAAGGCAAGGTACACGGCAAAGTATCGATGTAAATATCGGATTTTCTGACCGGAAACTCCAACAATTCCGGATGATAGCCTTCGGCCGCTAGATGCGGAGCTTTGAAAAGGCTGCGTGTGATGTGCCGTATGCTTTGCTTGGCCGCAATCGCGGACGGAAAGCCTTCTCACACTTTCCTGGAACCCGCTTTAATTCACGCCCTTCGGTACGTTTTCGGGCGGCACCGTGGTGTCGACCACCTTCTGGCGGTGGAAAATGAACAGGCCGGCCAGAACGATGATGCCGGAGCCGATCAGGATGCGCGGACCGGGGACGTCGCCGAAGAACACCAGCCCGAACACCACGGCCCACAGGAGCAGCGTGTAGTGCAGCGGCGCCAGCGTCGAGGCCGGGGCCAGCTTGAGCGCCCGCGTGATCATCAGATGGGCGCTGCAGGAAACGATGCCGAGCAGCAGCATGGCGCCGAAATCGAGCGCCGACGGCGTTTGCCAGGCGCCGATGGTCAGCACGCCGCCGACCAGCAGCGTGCCGATGGTCTGCCATGTCACCAGATTGGTGTCGCTGGTGCCGCGCAGGCGCCGGTTGAGGATGATGGCGAAGGCAAAGGCGATGCTGCCGGCGAGCGCGAAGCTCGACGACAGCGAGAACGCCGCAGAGGACGGCTTCAGCATGATCACCACGCCGCAGAAGCCGAGCAGGATCGCCACCCAGCGGCGCCAGCCGACCTTTTCGCCGAGCAACAGGTGCGAGAGCGCCGCGACATAGATCGGTCCCGCCATGTAGAAACTCATGACGTCGGCAAGCGGCAGATAGACGACCGCGGCATAGAAAAGTGCGGTGTCGAGCGTGGTCATGACGACACGCAAGATCTGCAGTTCAGGGCGTTCCATGCGAAACAGCTTGGCCGCACCCTGATGCGCAATCATCGGCCCGAGAACGAAGAAGGCGCCTATGGAGCGGATCAGCACCACCTGGCCGACGGAAAAGCTGGCGACCAGCCACTTGCCCATCGCATCGTTCAGCGCAAACAGGAAGTCGCCGGCCAGCATCAGCAGAATGCCGGCCAGAAGCACGTTCCTGATCGTGGAATTCTGCGCAACGGGTTGCGTCATGCCGATCCCAATTCCTCCCTCGCCTAAGTCGCGTCGTAGACGGAAGCGGCGGCTTTGACGAGAAGAATCCGGGAAATCGCGAGACCAGGACCGGGAATCGGCTGGGCCTACGTGGCTCTGTGCCTGCGGTTGACCAGCGCCGGCCGGCCCGAAATGGAAAGCCTTGTATCCTGCCGCGTCCGTTCCGCCACCACCTTGCCCCTGGCTATGACGCAGATGCGCTCGGCGCGCAGGCGCAGGGCCTCGATCGGATTGCCGGCGTCGAGGATGACAAGGCTGGCGCGCTTGCCGACGGCGAGGCCGAGGTGGTCGAGACCCATGATGGCGGCGTTGACGTTGGTGACCATGTCGAAGCAGCGCGCCATGTCGGCCGGGCTCGACATCTGCGCGACGTGCAGGCCCATGAAGGCGACGTCGAGCATGTCGGCGGTGCCCAGCGAATACCAGGGATCGAGCACGCAATCCTGACCCCAGCCGACACGGATGCCGATCGCCTGCATCTCCTTGACCCGGGTCAGGCCGCGGCGCTTCGGGAATGTATCGTGGCGGCCCTGCAGCATGATGTTGATCAGCGGATTGGGGATAGCCGAAACGCCGGCCTCGGCGATCAGCGGCAGCAGCTTCGAGACATAGTAATTGTCCATCGAATGCATCGAGGTGAGGTGCGAGCCGGCCACCTTGCCCTGCAGGCCAAGGCGCTGCGTTTCATAGGCCAGTTGCTCGATGTGGCGCGACAGCGGGTCGTCGGTCTCGTCGCAATGCAGGTCGACCATCAGGCCACGTTTGGCCGCGATCTCGCACAGTTCTGTCACCGAGCGCGTGCCGTCGGCCATGGTACGCTCGAAATGCGGAATGCCGCCGACGATATCGACGCCCATGTCCAGCGCACGGATTGTGTTTTCACGCGCCTTCGGCGAGCGGTAGAAACCGTCCTGCGGAAAGGCCACGAGCTGGAGGTCGATATAGGGCGCGATCGTTTTCTTGACGTCGAGCAGGGCCTCGACCGCCAGCAGCCTGTCGTCGCAGACGTCGACATGAGTGCGGATGGCCAGCAGGCCCATCGACACCGCCCAGTCGCAATAGGCGAGCGCCCGGTCGCGCACCGCCTCATGCGTCAAAAGCGGCTTCAGCTCACCCCATAGCGCAATGCCTTCCAGCAGCGTGCCCGAGGCGTTGATGCGCGGAATACCATAGGACAGCGTGGCATCCATGTGGAAATGCGGATCGACAAAGGGGGGCGAGACCAGATTCCCGCTGGCATCGACCTCGGTCCGGGCGGAACCCTGCAATTCGGGCTCGATCGCCGCGATCGTCTCGTCGCTAATGCCGATATCGGCAATCCTGCCATCCGGCAGCGTGCCACCACGAACGATAAGGTCGAAATCCATCTGTCGTCATCTCGCCTGAAGAATCACTTTGCCATGGTGTCCCAAAAGACCGCATGACGCAGCGGTTTCTTTCCAGAAGCCTCCAATGGTTCCATCCGGGGACAACTCCCTCTATAAGCCGCCTTCGTCATTCCGCCACCAAGGATCGGCCTTTGTTTCGTTTCTTCCGCTCGTCGGAAAACCAGCGCCTCGTCGCAAGGCTGGTCAGGGAATCGTTCCGGGAGCATATGTTCGGATATGGCGCGGCCATTCTTTCGATGCTGGTGGTGGCCGGCATGACCGCCGCCAGCGCCTGGATCCTGCGCGAAATCACCAATGAATTCGTGATCGACAAACGGGTCGACCGCGTCAACATGATTGCCGCGGCGGTCGCCGGGATCTTCATCCTCAAGGGCCTCGCCAATTTCGTCCAGGCCTATTTCATGAGCCGCGTCGGCAATGCCATCATCGCCGACCGGCAGCGCAAGATCTACGACCGCATCCTGGCGCAAGGCATCGAATTCTACCATTCGACCTCGTCATCCGATCTGATCACCCGCATGACCAACAATGCCCAGGCGGCACGCAACGTGCTCGACCTGATCGTGACCTCCTATGTGCGCGATCTGGTGACCCTGCTTGCCTTGATTGGTGTCATGGTCTGGCAGCAGCCGGTGCTGTCGCTGATCTGCTTCGTCGCCGGGCCTGTGGCCATCTATGGCGTCAACCGCATCCTGAAGCGTGTGCGCAAGTTCGCCGCCATGGAGTTCCGCTCGGTTGGCCAGATCATTCAGGTGATGCAGGAAACCGCTATCGGCGTGCGCGTAGTCAAATCCTTCAACCTCGAAAGCTTGATGCGCAAGCGCATGTACAAGGCGGTGGCAGACGTCGAGGATCGGGCCAACAACATTGCCGCGCTGGAAGCGGTGACCAGCCCGGTGATGGAGACGCTGGCCGGGCTGGCGATCGCCGGCGCCGTCATGGTCAGCGGCTTGCTGGTTCTGCAGGGCGGCCAGATGCCTGGCAACATCATGGCGTTCATCGCGGCGCTGCTGCTCGCCTATGAACCGGCAAAGCGCCTGGCGCGCGTGCGCATCTCACTGGAAAGCGGCATTGTCGGCGTGCGCATGATGTTCCAGCTCGCCGACGAGCCGCTGACACTGGCCGAGAAGCCCGATGCAAAGCCGCTTCGGACTGGACCGGGCGAGATCCGGTTCGATGCCGTCAGCTTCGCCTATCAGAACGGTCCGCCGGTGCTCGACCGGTTCGACCTGACCCTTGAAGCGGGCAAGATGACGGCGCTGGTCGGGCCTTCCGGCGGCGGCAAGTCGACGATCCTGAACCTGATCATGCGCATGTATGACCCGAACAGCGGCAAGGTCTTGCTCGACGGCCAGGACATTTCCCATGCCACGCTCGCTTCACTGCGGGAAAAGATCGCCTATGTCAGCCAGGACACGTTCCTGTTTGCCGGCACCATCATGCACAACATCCGGCTTGGGCGGCAGGACGCGACTGATGATGAGGTGATCGCCGCGGCCAAGGCCGCCAACGCGCATGACTTCATCATGGCGCAGGCGAAGGGCTACGAGACCGATGTCGGCGAGAATGGCGGCCTCTTGTCGGGCGGTCAGCGCCAACGCATCTCGATCGCGCGCGCCATGCTGCGCAATGCCGAAATACTGCTGCTGGACGAGGCGACCAGCGCGCTCGACGCCGAATCCGAAGCGCTGTTCCGCGACGCGCTGCAGCAGCTGACCCAAGGCCGCACGACGATCGTCATCGCCCACCGCCTGTCGACCGTGCACCAGGCCGACACGATCGTCGTGCTGGAGGGCGGCAAGGTGGTGGAGAGCGGGCCGCATCGTGCTCTGCTCACGCAGGGCGGGCTTTACCAGAAGCTTTATGAATATCAGCTGATGCCATAGTGCCGCCTCTTCCTTCCCCCCTTGTGGGGGAAGGTGGATCGGCGCGCAGCGCCGAGACGGATGAGCGACTATCTGAGGTGTCAAGTTGCATTTGCGAATTCGTTACGCGCGTCGCGTGCTTTTGCATTGAGAATGACGAGCAGCTTGCGGGCGAGCGCAATGCGGATGACCATTTTCTCCTTTCCGGCAGTCTGCAACCGTTGCTTGAAAGCTGCCAGATGCGGATCATATTTGGCAACGATGCTGGCAACGAGAAAGAGGACGCCGCGCGGCCCTGCCCGACCGCCGCGCACTGGTCTTCGACCGCTGCGCTTGCCACTGTCATTGGCGATCGGCGCCAGGCCGGCCAACTTGGCGATGGCCTTGTTGGAGAGGATGCCGATCTCCGGCAACTGCGCCATCAGCCGCGCCACGGTGCGAGAGGCAACACCCTTGAGCGAGCGGAAGGCTCGGTCGAGGCATGCCCACAGCGGATCGTCATCGATGAGCGTGGCGATCTCACCTTCGAGCCTGCGGCTCTGGCGCGCAAGCAGCGCGATCACTTCATCGAGGCTGGCGATAGTTTCGGCGTCGGCGGTGCTCTTGCGCTGCTTTTGAATGGTGAGATCTCCTCCCACCTGGGAAAGCCGCGCAACCAGCGCCTTGAGCCGCTGCTGGGCCGCGCTCGGCGGCGGCGTCGGCTTGAGCCGCTTGACGGCACCATAACGGGCAATCACGGCGGCATCGATTCTGTCGGTCTTCTCCAGGAAACCCATTGCCTCGGCGAAGTAGCGAACGCTCCTCGCGTTGGCCATGCCGCAGGGTTGGCCCATCTCCCACAAGAGCAGGAAGGCCAGCCGTTCGTAGCCGCCACTGGCCTCCATGATGACGAGTTCGACATCATGGTTCTGACACCAGGCGGCCAGATCGGCGATGCCTGCCGCATCGTTGGCGAAGCGGTTTGCCGCTCCCATCGGCTCGATATGGGCGTCGAGCCAGTCTTTCGAAATATCTATTCCACAGAGGGTCGTGTTCACGGTAACCTGCCTTGTGCGTGCGATTGGAGCCAAGCGACTATTCGGTCGTGCGTGACGAAGACGAAGATCCCAGGCTCATCCACGGTTGTAGCCGCAGGGGTGTCGGGCGACTTCGCCAAGCCTCGAATCGGATGGCCGTCCGGTTCGAGGCTCAGTCGCTTCCATCGCACAAAGTCTCCTCCGTGCAGATACAAGGGGTGTTCCAGCGGAGTGAGGCGTTAGCGTTCCCTGGAACACCCCTCATCCGTCGCCTTCGGCGACACCTTCTCCCACAAGGGGAGAAGGAAGAACCGCGCTACTCCGGCACGTGCCGCACCGCGCCCTTGTCGGCGCTGGTGGCGAAGGCGGCGTAGGCGCGCAATGCGGTCGTCACCTTGCGCTTGCGCTTTTCCTCGGGCTTCCATGCCAGGACGCCCTTGGCTTCCATCGCCGCCCGGCGGCTGTCGAGTTCGGCGTCGCTGACGGCGAGGCGGATGGTGCGGTTGGGGATGTCGATCTCGATCGTGTCGCCCTCCTGCACCAGTCCGATCGTGCCGCCTTCGGCGGCTTCCGGCGACGCATGGCCGATCGACAGGCCCGACGTGCCGCCGGAGAAACGGCCGTCGGTGACCAGTGCGCAGGCCTTGCCGAGGCCCTTCGACTTCAGATAGCTGGTCGGGTAGAGCATCTCCTGCATGCCGGGGCCGCCACGCGGGCCCTCATAGCGGATGACGACGACGTCGCCTGCCTTGATCTCGTTGGAAAGGATTGCCTTGACCGAAGCGTCCTGGCTTTCGAACACCCGCGCCGGGCCGGTGAATTTCAGGATCGACTCATCGACGCCGGCCGTCTTCACGATGCAGCCGTCGAGCGCCAGATTGCCTTTCAGCACGGCAAGGCCGCCATCCCTAGAGAACGGCGTTTCCGCCGAACGGATGACACCCTTTTCACGATCGAGATCGAGATCGTCCCAGCGGCGGTCCTGGCTGAAGGCGACCTGTGTCGGCACGCCGCCGGGCGCGGCAAGGAAGAAGTCGCGGACATTCTGGCTGGAGGTGCGGGAAATATCCCAATGGTCGAGCGCCTCGCCGAGGCTTGATGTGTGCACGGTCGGCAGGTCGCGGTTGATCAGCCCGGCATTGTCGAGCTGGCCGAGGATGGCCATGATGCCGCCGGCGCGATGAACGTCTTCCATGTGGACGTCGGACTTGGCCGGCGCGACCTTGCAGAGCACCGGAACCCGCCGCGACAGCCGGTCGATGTCCTCCATCGTGAAATCGACCTCGCCCTCATGGGCGGCCGCCAAAATGTGCAGCACGGTGTTGGTCGAGCCGCCCATGGCGATGTCGAGCGTCATGGCGTTTTCGAAGGCGCCCTTCGACGCGATGCTGCGCGGCAGTGCCGTCTCGTCATCCTGCTCGTAATAGCGCTGGGCGAGATCGACGACGAGATGGCCAGCCTCGACGAACAGCCGCTTGCGGTCGGCATGCGTGGCCAATGTCGAGCCGTTGCCCGGCAGCGACAGTCCGAGCGCCTCGGTCAGGCAGTTCATGGAATTGGCGGTGAACATGCCCGAGCAGGAGCCGCAAGTCGGACAGGCCGAGCGCTCGATGACCTTGACGTCCTCGTCGGAGATCTTGTCGTCGGCGGCCGCGACCATGGCGTCGACCAGGTCGAGCGCCTGCGTCTTGCCGGCCAGCACCACCTTGCCGGCTTCCATCGGCCCGCCGGAGACGAAGACGGTCGGAATGTTGAGGCGCAGCGACGCCATCAGCATGCCGGGGGTGATCTTGTCGCAATTGGAGATGCAGACCATGGCGTCGGCGCAGTGCGCATTGACCATGTATTCGACGGAATCGGCGATCAGCTCGCGCGACGGCAGAGAATAGAGCATGCCGTCATGGCCCATGGCGATGCCGTCATCGACCGCGATGGTGTTGAATTCCTTGGCAACGCCGCCGGCCTTCTCGATCTCGCGTGCCACCAGTTGGCCGAGGTCCTTCAAATGCACATGGCCCGGCACGAACTGGGTGAAGGAATTGACCACGGCGATAATCGGCTTGCCGAAATCGGAATCCTTCATGCCGGTGGCGCGCCAAAGGCCGCGTGCGCCGGCCATGTTGCGGCCATGGGTGGTGGTGCGGGAGCGATAGGCAGGCATGTTTTTTCCTTGGTGGCTGGCCTCGGCCCGGGAATGGCGCGGCGGAGCTGAATTCGGATCGCTGGCTTTATAGACGCGCAAGTATGGTCTGGCCACATTTTTGCAATGCGCCACGAAATCCGAATGTGCGGTTGACGAGCGGAGCTCGCCTGTATATATCCAATCGGGTATATACCCTTTTGGCTATGGACATCCGATGGACCAGCTGGACGCCACTTTTGCCGCACTCGCCGATCCGACGCGCCGCGCCATTCTTGCCCGGCTCATCCAGGGCGAAGCATCCGTGATGGAACTCGCCGAGCCCTTCGCGATGAGCCAGCCCTCGATTTCCAAGCATCTAAAGGTGCTGGAAAACGCCGGGCTGATTTCACGCGGCCGCGACGCGCAGCGCCGGCCGTGCCGGTTGGAAGCAAAACCGTTGGCAGAGGCCAATGACTGGCTGGAGCGGTATCGCAAGATCTGGGAAGGCAACTTCCAGCGCCTCGACGCGTTGCTCGGCGCGATGAAGGCCGAGAAAGCCCCCGACAGTACCGACCAATAGCCAGAAAGAATCGCGGCCTGTGTCGGGTCACCGGCCTGCCGCACGTCCTTTGGCAAATAGGAGGAGGACCATCATGAGCACCACAACCTTGCCGGGTTCGACCGTCGCCACGCTGACGGTGACAACGCCTAGCGACCGCGAGGTCCAGATCACCCGCATCTTCGACGCGTCGCGGCCGATGGTCTTCGACTGCTGGACGGTACCCGAGTTGCTGAAGGGCTGGCTGCACGGCCCCGATGGCTGGAGGCTGGCGATCTGTGAAATCGACCTCAGGGTTGGCGGCGCCACGCGCTACGTCTGGCAGCACCGCGATGGCCGCAGCATGGGCATGAGCGGCGCCTATCGCGAAATCGTGCGGCCAGCCAGGATCGTCGCCACCGAACTGTTCGACGAGGACTGGACGGGTGGCGAAACCATAGGGACCGTGGTCTTCACCGAACAGGCCGGAAAAACGCTGCTGACGCAGACGGTGCTTTACGCCTCGCAAGCGGCCCGCGACGGCGCGCTCGGCACCGGCATGAACTCGCGGCATGGGCGAGAGCTATGCCCAGCTCGACGCCTACCTTGCTTCCCTGCAGGACGCGGCCAAGGGCGCCGCCTGACGCTTCCTTCACCCCAAGTACCCCGAAAAGAAAACGAGGAGAAACGCATGCAGAAGATCACCACCTTCCTGTGGTTCGACGGACAGGCCGAGGAGGCGATGAACCATTACATGTCCATCTTCAAGAATTCGAAGGAGCTGAGCGTGACGCGTTGGCCCAAGGGTCACGCTGATGAGGGCAAGGTGCTGGTGGCCTCGTTCGAACTCGACGGTGTCCCGTTCCTGGCGCTCAATGGCGGACCACAATACAAGTTCACCGAGGCGATCTCACTGTCGATCGACTGCAAGACGCAGGAAGAAGTCGATCATTTCTGGACCAGGCTCACGGAGGGTGGCGGCGAACCAGGACCCTGTGGCTGGCTGAAGGACAAATTCGGCGTTTCCTGGCAGGTCGTGCCGGAGCAGCTGCCGCGCCTGCTCGGGGATGCGGACCGCGCCAAGGCCGGCCGGGCGATGAATGCGATGATGCAGATGGGCAAGATCGACATCGCCAAACTCGAAGAGGCGGCGAAGGGGTGAGAAGCGCGCGATCTTTCCTTCTCCCCCTGAGGGAGAAGGTGGATCGGCGCGCAGCGCCGAGACGGATGAGGGGTGTTCCAGCGGAGTGAGACGTTGGCGTTCCCTGGAACACCCCTCATCCGTTCGCCTTCGGCGACACCTTCTCCCACAAGGGGAGAAGGAAAGAAACACAGCTCATGCCGCCTTGTCGCGGACCTGGTAGTCCTTGATGGTGGCGAAGCGGATCGCTTTCCAGCGCTCGGCTTCGTAGTTCAGCGAGAAAGCGTGCTGGGCCAGGAACACCGGGTCGTTATCGAGGTCCCTGGCGATGTCGCCGCGATGCGCCTCGATAAAGCGAAGCGTCTCGGCCTTGTCGTCGGCCGAGATCCAGCGGCAGACGGAAAAGCGCGACATTTCGAACTCGACCGGCAGCGTGTATTCGAAGTTCAGCCGCTCCTTCAACACGTCGAGCTGCAGGGCGCCGACGACGCCGACGATGGCCGGTGAGCCGTCCTCGGGCGAGAACAACTGCACGACGCCTTCCTCGGCCATCTGGTGCAGCGCTTCCTTGAGTTTCTTCGCCTTCATGGCGTCGCCGAGGCGCACGCGGCGCAGGATTTCCGGGGCGAAGTTCGGCACGCCCCTGAAAAGAATTTCCTCGCCCTCGGTCAGCGTGTCGCCGATGCGCAGCGTGCCGTGGTTGGGAATGCCGACGACGTCGCCGGCAAAGGCTTCATCCGCCGTGACGCGGGTGCGGGCGAAGAAGAATTGCGGCGCCGACAGGCTCATCGGCTTGCCGGTGCGCACCAGCTTGGCCTTCATGCCGCGCTCGAGCTTGCCCGAGCAGACGCGCACGAAAGCGATACGGTCGCGGTGGTTGGGGTCCATGTTGGCCTGGATCTTGAAGACGAAGGAGGTCATCTTGTCCTCGGTGGCCTCGACCTTGCGGGTGTCGGCCTCCTGCGCGCGCGGCGGCGGGCCGAAGGCGCCGAGCGCCTCGATCAGGTCGCGCACGCCGTAATTGCGCAGCGCCGAGCCAAAATAGACCGGCGTCAGATGGCCCTCGCGGAAGGCATCGATGTCGAGGGGGCGGCACGCTTCCCGCGCGAGTTCCAGTTCCTCGATGAAGGCCTCGCGCTCGTTTTCCGGCAGCAGCCCGGCGACGCGGTTGGAATCGGGGCCGTTGACCGGCGTACGTTCCTTCTCGTCGTCGCCCTTGCGCACTGCGTTCAACGCCAGGTGATAGGTTCCGGAAAACGTCCTGCCGCGGCCGATCGGCCAGGTGATGGGTGCGGTGTCCAGCGCCAGCTTCTGCTCGATCTCGTCCAGAATCTCGAACGGGTCGCGGCTTTCGCGGTCCATCTTGTTGACGAAGGTGATGATCGGAATATCGCGCAGCCGGCAGACTTCGAACAGTTTCAGCGTGCGCGGCTCGATGCCCTTGGCGGCGTCGATGACCATGACGGCCGAGTCGACCGCCGACAGCGTGCGGTAGGTGTCGTCGGCGAAATCCTCGTGGCCGGGCGTGTCGAGCAGGTTGAAGACATTGTCCTCATACTCGAAGGTCATCACCGAGGTGACGACCGAAATGCCGCGCTCGCGCTCGATCTTCATCCAGTCGGACCGGGTCTGGATCTTGTCCTTCTTGGCCTTGACCTCGCCGGCAAGCTGAATGGCACCGCCGAACAGCAGCAGCTTTTCGGTGAGCGTCGTCTTGCCGGCGTCGGGGTGCGCGATGATCGCGAAGGTGCGGCGGCGCGCCACTTCCTCTGGTATTGTTTCGGGCATTCTCTGGGATTTCCGTGTGACAGGCCGGGCTTCTAGCAGCGTAGTGCCGGGCTGTCGACCGGTCCGGCGGCGCGGACGCCCCCGGATGCCATGGCTTGCCTCAGGCCAGCTCGCCCATCCGGTTCGCCAAAACGACCTCCGGAAGCCAGCTGGCGATGGCGCCGCCTATCGCGTCGGCATGATCCTCCTGCAGATAGTGCGCACCAGGCCCGAGATTGATGAAACCGCAGTTCTTCAAACCGGCCGCGAATTCGCGCGCGGCCTGCGGCCCGATCAGCGCGCCCGGATCGCCCGCGAACAGCAGTTTCGGATAGGTGGACAGCCGCAGCGCGCGATGGTCGTGCTGGCTGATGGCGGCAACGTCGGCGGGCCGGCCTTCGATGGGCATTTCCCGGGGCAGGCGCAGCACCGGCTTGCGCGATTGCAGCGTCGGGAACGGTGCCCGGTAAGCGTCCATCTCGTCGTCACTCATCGTGCGCAGCACCGAGGCCGGCAGCACTTTCTCGACGAAGACATTGTCTTCCAGGACCAGCTTTTCGCCGACGCCGGGCGTGCGGAGCGCCTTGAACATTTCGCGGGCTTGCGGGCGCTGGTGAAAATCCTCCCAGCGCTCGAAGGGCCGGATGAATTCCATGAAGGCGAGGCCGAGGATGCGCTGCGGCCGCCTTGCCGCGAGATGGAAGGCAAGGGCCGTGCCCCAATCCTGCGCGACCAGCACAACATCCCTGATGTCGAGCGCGTCGAGGAAAGCATCGAGATAGCGGACATGGTCGAAGAAGCGATAGTCGATATCGGGCTTGCCGGACTGGCCATAGCCGATCAGGTCAGGCGCGATGCAGCGGCCGAACGGGGCGACATGCGGGATGATGTTGCGCCAGATATGGGACGAGGTCGGGTTGCCGTGCAGGAACAGCAAGGTCGGGCCGGACGCTCCCGCCTCGACATAGGACATGGTCGAATCGAGTGCGGGAATCTGCAAGCGTCTCGGCGCGGTGGCGACCGGCTGAGGCGGGTTGGCTTTCGAACTCATGGGGTCGGCTCCTTTGCAAACACCGTGCTGAAGATGACTTTCTTGAACCGCTCGAGCGGTTCGGGGCTGCGCTCAACCTTCATGCGCAGCATGGCGCCCTGCCAGGACGACAGCAGGAAGTCGGCGAGGTCCTCGGCCTCGAAGGTCTTGGCGATGTCGCCGGCCGCCTGGCCTTCGGCGATGCAGACGGCGAATGGCTGGCGCCAGCGCTCGAAGATGGCGACGAGCTGCAAACGCAACGGCTCGCTGTGCACGGCTGTCTCAAGGCTGAGATTGCCGATCATGCAGCCGCGCGCCCAGTCATGCGCCTCGAGCTTCGAGGTGATGACGTCGAGGTAGCGGCGCAGCCTGCCTATGGGCGGCGTGCCGTCCTGCGCCAGCGCAGCCTCGACCAGCCCGCTGACATAGGTGAAGTAGCGGTCCAGCACTTCGCCGACGAACGCCTCCTTGGAGGCGAAATGGTTGGTGAAGGATCCCGGCCGGGCGTCGGCGGCGGCAACGATGTCGCGCACGCCAGCGGCGGCATAACCTGAATTCCAGATGGTCCGGAAACCGGCGTCGAGAAGTTTTTCGCGGAGTGATTGTCTAGCCATGTTCAAACAATACGTACGTACGTATTGATGTCAAGCGCATATTTTTACCGTGTCCGATGTTGGCAAGCGACGAATGGGGTGGCACTGCAAGAGCGTCCTCGGCGGACAACAGGTAAAGGAGTGAACATGGCTGCGGTGAAACAAGTGATCGTCATAGGCGCCGGCATTATCGGCGCCTCGATCGCCTGGCATCTGACCAGGGCAGGAGCGCAGGTCACGGTCATTTCCGAAAGCGGCGCGGGTGGTGTCGCGACGCCCAATTCGTTTGCCTGGATCAACGCCAGCTGGGGTAACCCCGAAATCTATTTCCGGCTGCGCACCCGCGCCATGGCCGAGTGGAGGCGACTGGCGAACGAGTTGCCTGGGCTGCCGCTCGCCTGGTGCGGCGGGCTATGCTGGGACCTGCCGGCCGACCGGCTCGAAGCCTACGCGGCCGAACATTCTTCATGGGGCTACGGCATCGAACGCGTTGGCCGCGAGCGGGCGGCGCAAATCGAACCCAACCTCGTCGAGCCTCCTGAATTCGCTGTTTATGTCGCGGAGGAAGGCGTGGCCGAGCCGGTTGCGACGGCCAGGGCCTTGCTGGCGGATGCCGAACGGCATGGCGCGGGGGTCATTGCCAGCACGGTCTCGGCGCTGGCCCAGGCCAACGGCAGGACGACCGGCGTGGACACATCTCACGGGCTGATTGCCGCCGACGAGGTGGTGATCGCCGCTGGCGTCGGCTCTCCGGACATCGCCGCGACGGCCGGCATCAAGCTGCCGATCGAAACGCCGCCCGGCCTGATCGTCCATTCGCGACCCCACAAGAAGCTGCTCAACGGCCTGGTGCACGCCGAGAGGCTGCATGTGCGCCAGACGGCCGAGGGCCGCATCATCGCCGGCTCGGATTTCGCCGGCGGCGATCCCGGCCAGAACCCCGAAGCGACGGCGCGCGACCTGTTCGCGGTGACGAAGGCGGCGTTGCGCGGCGCCGAGGGGCTGGAACTCGATTTCCACACCATCGGCTACCGCCCCCATCCGATCGACGGCTTTCCGATCATCGGCCGCGCCGAGGGCATGGACGGGCTCTATGTCGCGGTGATGCATTCGGGCATCACGCTGGCGCCGGCCGTCGGCCTGTTTGCGGCCCGGGAAATCCTCGACGGCGAGCGCGACCCGCTGCTGGCGCCCTATGGGCTGTCGCGCTTTGCTCAATAGGCCGGCGGGCGGCGAAAGCCCCCGGTAAGCGGCTCAATGGCCGCCGCGACACCAAGAAGCCGCGCCTCCGACCAGCGTTTGCCGACCAGTTGCAGGCCGATCGGCAGGCCGTCGCGGTCTTCTCCGCATGGCATCGAAAGTGCCGGATGGCCGCCGTAGTTGAAGACGGCGCCATAGGCCGGCAGCATCCAGTAGTCCTGATCCTCGCCGTCGACCTTGAGCGGCGTGCCCGGCTCGCAATGTGGAAAGGCCGTGGTCATCGCCACCGGGCAGAGCAGCGCGTCCCAGTCGTCGAAAAACCGATCCCAGGCGAGAATGGATGTGTCGCGGCGGGCGAGCGCTTTGAACCAGCGCGAGATCGGTGTCGGTCGCTCCGGCGGCTCCGGCTGTGCGGCCTCCATCATCATGCCGATCAGCGCGCCGCCCTGTGCGAGATCGTCGTGCAGGTCGAGCCTGGGCAGTTTCGCTTCCGCGACGAGGGCGCCGGCCGATTGCAACTGACTTGCGAGTTTTTCGACCGCGACGCCGATAGCGCCGGCCACCGGCAAGCCGGGGAAGGACGGCGCGAAGGCAATGCGCAATGTCTTCAGGTCGAGCTTCGGCGTGGTCTCGACCGGCACCGGCGCCAGATCGGCGTCACGCCCATCCGGCCCGGCGATGATTTGATAGATCAGCGACAGGTCATCCACGCCGCGCGCCAGCGGGCCGAGGCAGGACATCAGCCGCACGCTGCGCGCGGCATTGCCAGGATTTGGGAAGGCGCCGGCCAGCGAGACGCGGTGTTCGGTCGGCTTCAGGCCGTAGACGCCGCAGAAGGCGGCCGGCAGCCGGATTGAATCCTGCATGTCGGTGCCGACATCGAACGGCGTCATGCCGGCCGCCACCGCCGCCGCGGCGCCGCCGCTGGAGCCGCCCGCCGTACGCTCAAGGTTCCATGGATTGCTGGTGCGCCCGAACAGCGGATTGTCCGACTGCCAGTCCGACAGCATGGTGGCGACATTGGTCTTGGCCATCAGCACACCGCCGGCCGCCTTCAGTCTCGCAACGACCGGGCTGTCGTGGCTCGCGACATAGTCGGCGAAGGGCGGGAAGCCGACCGTGGTTTTCATGCCGACGGTTTCGTGCATGTCCTTCAGCGTGAAGGGAACGCCATGCAGCGGCCCGGGCGTGGCGCCGCGCGCGAGTGCCGCGTCGGCCTTCTTTGCGCGTTCGCACGCGCCCTCCCTGCCGAGCGAGATGACTGCGTTGACGCCTTCATTGTGCCGGTCGATCTGCGCCAGATGGGCATCGAGTGCTTCGACGGCGGAGATTTTGCGCCGAGCGATGGCGGCGGCGAGTTCGACGGTTGAGGAGAAGACGGGATTCATGATCAAGGCTCCGGCTTGGCCGCTTGGTTGGAAAATGGCGGACAGCGGCACGACTTCAAGCGGAGTTGAGCATTCGGAGCTTGGCTGCGTTTGATCGGAATTGCGCCGGCCGTCTGTTGAGGTCGGTACTCTACGGCGCCCCCCCTCTGTCCTGCCGGACATCTACCCCACAAGTGGGAGATTAGCAGCTTCGGCGCTTCGCTCAGTCTTGCAATGTTGGAGATTGGCGAAAGCCGTCGCGACATCCGATCTCCCCCCGTGGGGAAGATGTCCGGGAGGACAGAGGGGGGCGCTGGCTCCCGGCGTAGCTGCAAGTGCGACTAGACGGCCACAGCCAGCCTGGCCGATGCGGGCGCGAAAGGACGGATGGCCATGCCATCCCCAGTCATGGTGACGAAGCTCGACGGCGGGATCGCCTGCCAGTCTCCACCCTCGCGATCGAAAGGTTCGGAGACGATGCAGCGGCCGCCGCCTTTGCGCAAGGAGGAGGTGTAGAGCGTCGGTGCATGGGCGTCGGTGGCATAGCGCACCGCGTGCAGCGCCTGCCCGTCCGAGAAGGCGGCGGTGAGTTTCAGTGCCGGTTCGAGGCCGGCGCGGCGCGAGGCGTCGAGCACACGGGCAGTGGCGCGCGAGACCGCGCCTTGCGGGTCGCCAGCCAATCCCTCGTCGATCATCAGCAGGAAGAACAGTTCGGAATCGGTGGTGCCTTCGCGCTGGTCGAAGACGGCGTCGGACAGCGAATTCTCCAGCGCGCGGCGGATCTTTTCAAAGCCGCCGATCTGGCCGTTGTGCATGAACGACCAGGGACCGGAGATGAAGGGATGGCAGTTCATGCGGCTGGTGGCGCCGCCGGTCGAGGCCCGCACATGGGCGAGGAACAGGCCGGATTTGATCTGCCGGCACAGGCTCTTCAGATTGGGATCGGACCAGGCCGGCAGGATGTCGCGGTAGAGGCCGGGCTGCGGCCGGTCGCCATACCAGGCGAGGCCGAAACCGTCGCCATTGGTCGGCGACTTGGCTTCCTGGGCGCAATGGCTCTGGGCGATCAGCGAGTGGCAGGGCGCCGTGAGAATGTCTTCAAGAAAGACCGCTTCACCGAGATAGGCCGCCCACCGGCACATCGCTTCTGTCGTCCTCTAGGCGCGATCCATGAGACCCGCCGGCTCCTTGGTCGCGTGTGTGCCTCTGTTGTGCGTCCGTTCGTAGAGCTCGCGGACGATTCGGCTGGCGGTAGTCTCGAAGAGAAATGGCAAGAAAGCGTGAACGAGCGCGGCGCCCGCCGCCAGCAGCAGGCGCGAGGAGAACCAGGCGGCAAAGGCCATATGGCCGAAATAGGTTTCGCCGACCTTGGCGGGGTGAGAAGTGAACATGCTTGCGACCGACATTGAGATCCCCTTCAGCACTTGCGTTCCGATATAAGTATCCTGACACGCTTCGTCGGTTCATCGGTCCCAAAATGTCCTTGTGTTTTGTCATTCCGCGGGACAAACATCCCAATATGGCGCTGGATATCGATGAAATAGACCGAAAACTGCTTGCCGAATTGCAACGCGACGGCACGTTGTCGGTCGACCAGCTGTCGGAACGGGTGGCGTTGTCGCGCAATGCCTGTTGGCGGCGCGTCAAGCGGCTGGAGGAGGATGGCGTCATCACCGGCCGCGTGGCGCTGGTCGATGCCGACAAGCTCGGGCTTGGCCTTTCGGTGTTCATCCTGGTCCGTACGTCCAACCATGATCCCGACTGGTTGCAGAAGTTTCGGGCGGCGGTGACCAGCCTTCCCGAGATCACCGGCGTCTACCGCATGTCCGGCGACCTCGACTATGTCCTGCGTGCCCGTGTTGCCGACGTGAAGGCTTATGACCGGCTCTACCAGCGGCTGATCGCCAAGGTGGCGCTGTCCGATGTGTCCGCCTCCTTCGTCATGGAGGAGATCAAAGAGACGACAATTGTTCCAATGGAAGTGCGCTAAAGCGTGCTCAGGTCATAGTGATGCCTGAAAGAAAGCCGTTGATAGTGGCGCGGGCGAATTGACCGAATCGGCAATCGCGCCGATAGGATCGATTTTATGCGCGCAGCCCTCCAAAACTCCTCCGTCATCGGTCCGACCGTCGGCTTCGTCAGATTGCCGCATGCTGAAGGACTTCCCCTCCCCGCCTATGAAAGCGCCGGCGCGGCCGGCATGGATCTTCGCGCGGCGGTACCCGACGACCGGCCGCTGCTGATCCTGCCGGGAAAACGGGCTTTGGTGCCGACCGGGCTGATCCTGGAGATCCCCGAAGGCATGGAAGGCCAGGTGCGGCCGCGCTCCGGCCTTGCCTTCAAGCATGGCCTCACCGTGCTCAACTCCCCCGGCACGGTCGACAGCGACTATCGTGGCGAGGTGAAGGTGCTTTTGATCAATCTCGGCGACGAGGATTTTGCCGTGACGCGCGGCATGCGCATCGCCCAGATCGTTTTCGCCACGGTGACGCAGGTGGCCGTCGAAGAGCGTTCGCTGGCTGGCGGCACGGCGCGTGGTGCGGGCGGGTTCGGATCGACCGGCACCGCCTGATGCAAATACCAAAGCTGGTTATCTTCGACTGCGACGGCATCCTCGTCGATACGGAGAATCTCGCCAATCGCCGCCTCGCCGAATGGTTGGCGGCTGCCGGCTATCCGACAAGCTTCGAATATTGCCGCAAGAATTTCTCCGGCCGCAGCATGGCTTCGGTGCAGAAAGAGATCGAGGCGGCGACCGAGGTCCGGCTTGGCGCCGATTTCGTCGAGCGCTGGAATGCCGGCCTGCCGGACCTGTTTTCCCATGGCGTCGAGGCGATCCCCTATGTCCGGGAATTCATTGAGACGGTCCGCGCGGCCGGCATCCCCTATTGCGTGGCCACCTCGGCCAGGATTTCGAAGATGCACATCACGCTCGGCCAGACCGGGCTGTTGCCATTGTTCGAACATGCGATGTTTTCCTCGACCATGGTCGGGCGCGGCAAGCCGTTCCCCGACCTGTTCCTGCATGCGGCCAAGACCATGGGCTTCACGCCCGTCGACTGCATCGTCATCGAGGACAGCGTCGCCGGGACGCAGGCCGGTATCGCCGCCGGCATGCGGGTGTTTTCCTATCATGGCGACCCCTATTCCGACCGAGATGGCCTGATCGAGGCCGGCGGCATCCTGTTCGACGACATGCGCGAGCTGGCCGGGATGGTGCCGATCCACTGATCTGGTTCCGGCACGGCTGCACGATGCTGGAACCCGTGCTAGAGCGTTTCACCGTTTCATGGAAACGGCGAAACGCTCTAACTCTTTGTTTTGACGCAATTCCAGGCGGAAAACCGCTCACACTTTTCCTGGAACTGCTCTAGCGTGAGTGGCCTGATCTTGGGGGGCGCTCATGCCAACGAACCTTTTCCGCTTCATCCTCGCCGTGATGCTGCTGCCGCTCTTGTGGACCGCGGCCGGCGCGCAAACCGTCAGCTTCCCGGATCTCGGCAGCGCCCTGCCCGGCCGCAGCGATGTCACCTATCTCGACCTGGCCAAATTGGTCATCCCGAGCCTCGCCTCGGACGGGAATGGTTTCTACAAGGGCGGATTGCCGATCGAGATGCGCCATGTCGAGGGACCGGATAGCGGCGGCTCGCCGCCAGAGACATCCAGCTTCCCCAATGCCGCCGTGCTTGCCATCAGGGCCGGCGGCCAGGACCGACTGGCGATGCTGTTCGACCTTGGCGACTCTCCCGACAGTGCAGAGGGCTATGCTGTGCTGGCGCTCTACGACGTCACGGCCAAGCCGAAACTGCTCGATGCGGCCAATGTCGCGGTCGACCGCAGCACCTATTTTCGCGAGCCGAACAAGCTCTCGATCGGCGCCGGCGACGACATGCTGATCACCATGAGCACGCATTTCAATTCGAGCCAGGGCTATGTGATCACGCCGCTGATCATGGTCCGCGACGACAAATTCGAGCTGGTCGACATGATCTACACGTTCGACGAAAGGCTCTGCGCCTACAGCCGCAAGCAGGATGTGACCTTCCAGACCATCGCCGACGGCCAGCCCTATGCCGCCGTCAAGGTGACGGTCACCGACAGCACCGTGCCAAGCGATGAAAGCTGCGATGACGCGCCGCCCGAAGCGTCGTCGCACGACATTTCCGTCACCTATCATTGGGACAAGAAGACATCGCGCTACGTCAAGGATTCCGACGCGTTCGAGAAATTGGCAGCAGAGAACGAGAAACGCTTCTGAACCAAGCGCATTTATTTGCCCGGCCGAAGACGGCGCGATAGCATCCGCCCCCAAACACTTGTGATGGGGAGCATTCATGGACAAGGGCAAGATCTTTCGTGACCTGCATGCCTCGACTTTCGTCATGCCCAATCCCTGGGATCCGGGCACGACCAAGCTGCTCGGATCCTTCGGTTTCAGGGCGCTGGCGACGACAAGCGCCGGCTTTGCCTTTTCGCGCGGCCTGCCGGACGGCGCGGTGACCTTCGAGCAGATGATCCATCACTGCCGCGAGGTGACGGCGGCCACCGACCTGCCGGTCTCCGCCGATCTCGAGAAAGGCAAGGGCGACAGCGCCGAGCGGGCCGCCGAAACCATCTTCGCGGCGGAAGCCGCCGGCCTTGCCGGCTGCTCGATCGAGGACCACACCGGCGATCCCGACAGGCCGATCTATGATTTCTCCCACGCGGTCGAGCGCGTCGCGGCGGCGGCGGAGGCGGCGCGGGCCTTAAGACACGATTTCGTCTTCACGGCGCGGGCCGAGAATTTTCTGTGGGGCAAGTCCGATCTCGACGACACCATCAAGCGGCTGCAGGCCTTCGAGAAGGCCGGCGCCGACGTGCTCTATGCGCCTGGGATCGGCGACGTCGAGATGGTACGAACGTTGTGTTCGGCGCTCAGCAAGCCGGTCAACGTCATGGCGAAACCGGGCTTCACCATCGCCGATCTCTCAAAAGCCGGAGTGAAGCGCATTTCGCTCGGGCCGTGGCTGACCAATTTCGCCTATGGCATGCTGGAGACGGCGACGCGCGAAATCCAGCAGGACGGCACGTTCGGCTTCACCCGCGCCGCCATGCCGTTCGGCAAATTGCAGGCGCTGTTCGGCAAATCCCCGGATTAAACGGCGGCCGTCATAAGGCGACCGTGGTCAGCGACGGCTTTCCCGCGCCGAAACCGCCTTGTGCAGATGCACCATCATGGCGGCGGCGAAGAGCGGCGTCAGCAAATTGAGCAGCGGCACGGCAAGGAAGGCCGCTATGACCAGCCCGGCGAGAAACACCGTGCCGGCATACTGCCGGCGCAAGGCCCTGGCTTCATCCTCAGGGCGAAAGCGCATCGCGGCGAATTCGAAGAATTCGCGGCCGAGCAGATAGCCGTTGACGATGAAGAAGGCGGCGATGTTGATACCCGGCACCAGCAGGAGCATGAGCGCTACGATGTTGCCGAGAATGACGACGCCGAAGAACTTTATCGCCAGCACCAGCGACCGCAGCGCCGGCATGGCGCGCCCGACCGGGTCGCGGGGATAATCGGTGCGCTCGACCACTTCGGCGACATCGTCGAGGAACAAGCCGGCGATCACCGCCGTGACCGGCGCGACGAGCAGTGCCATGCCGAAGGCAAGGGCGATGGCCGCGATGATGCCGCCAAGCCAGCCGGCCCAGGACGGTATGCCCGGCAACAAGGTCTGGAGCCATGGTAAAGCCAGCCACTCGACAAGGCTGGTCAGGCCGAACCACAAGGCGACCAGCGCCAGCACGGTCAGGCCGAGCGTCTTGATGAACACGGCACGAAACGGCGGCGAGAGCAGCTCGAAGACCGCGATGCGGGCAGCGTCGAAAATCACCGTGTTTCACCCCCCGGGTCGCAGGACACCGCCGGAAGGCGGGACGCTTCCGAGATAGGCAGCGCGGGCCGCGAGCACAAGTAAATCGGGGCGTCTAACGGGCGAAGGCCGGCTTACGGACCGGAATGGTCATGGCCGCGACGCCGGCCACGACAAAAGCCATGCCGAGCCACGCCGTCGGCCCCAGGCTTTCGCCGAGGAAGACGGCGCCGATGCCGACGCCGATCGGCACGCGCAGATAGGCCTGCGACGTGGTGCCGACGGAACCCAGCGTGTGGATGAGGCGGAAATAGATGACGAAGGCAAGTGCGGTCGAAAACACCGACAGGCCGAGCAAGGCCAGGATCGACGCCGTCGATGGCGCGAGCGCCCAGGGCTGGTCGACCACCAGGCTGAGCGGCACCAGCATGACCGCGCCGCACAGCATCGAGCCTGCCGCCGGCAGCATCGGATCGAGACCCTTGAAGCCGCGGCCGAAAATGGCGGCGCCGGCATAGCAGATCGTCGCCACGACGATGGCGACCTGCGCCCATAGCTCGTGGCCGAGACCACCCAGCGCCTCGGTGCCGACAATAAGGCAGATGCCGGCTATGCCGGCACCGACACCGATCAGCTTGCGCACCGTGACCGGCTCGTGGCGGGTGATGATCGCCGTCAGCAGGAAGGTGAAGATCGGCGAGGTCGCGTTGAGGATGGTGGCGAGGCCGGCATCGACCGAGCGCTCGGCCGCGGCGATCAGCGTGAACGGTATGACGCTGTTGAGGCAGGCCTGGAAGGCGAAGCGGCGCCAGATGGCCAGGTCGTGCGGCATCGCAAGTCCGCGCCAACGGATGACGGCGAACAGGATGCCGCCGGCGATCAAGGTGCGGGCGGCGATGAAAGTCACCGGAGGGATGGTTTCGACGCCGATCTTGATGAAAGTGTAGGAAGCACCCCACAGCACAGCCAGCACACCGAGCAATGCCAGGTCGGTTGTCGTGTCGTTCTTTGCGGACATGGGCCTGCCGTATTCCGATGTGATCGATCGGGCTGACTTGTAGGCAACGCCGCGAAGAAATGCTTCGTCCACGGTCGAATTGTCGTAGCGCCTGGCGTGTCGCGCTCCAGGGTTCGTTGCAATTCAGGTCAGGCCGGCATCACCTGAATAGCAACATGCCCTAGGCAAAGCCGCCGCGAATCGCTAAACCCGCGCCCGGCCAGCGTGGCAAGAAGCCGGCTCGGGTTTTTGGCGGAGACATTGATGCCGGATTATGACGTGCTTTGCATCGGCAATGCCATTGTCGACATCATCGCCCAGTGCGATGAGGCATTCCTCGAAACCAACGGCATCATCAAGGGCGCGATGAACCTCATCGACACCCACCGCGCCGAACTGCTCTACAGCCGCATGGGTCCGGCGATCGAAGCCTCGGGCGGCAGCGCCGGCAACACGGCGGCCGGCGTTGCCTCTTTCGGCGGCCGCGCCGCCTTCTTCGGCAAGGTCTCCAACGATGGGCTGGGCGAAATCTACGCCCACGACATCCGCGCGCAGGGCGTCGCCTTCGACACCAAGCCGCTCACGGGCGAGCCGCCGACGGCGCGCTCGATGATCTTCGTCACACCCGACGGCGAACGCTCGATGAACACCTATCTCGGCGCCTGCGTCGAGCTTGGGCCGGAGGATGTCGAGGCCGACAAGGCATCGGGCGCCAAGGTCACCTATTTCGAAGGCTATCTGTGGGACCCGCCGCGCGCCAAGGAGGCGATCCGGCAGACGGCCAGGCTGGCGCATGCGGCAGGCCGCGAAGTCTCCATGACGCTGTCGGATTCGTTCTGCGTCGACCGCTACCGCGACGAATTCCTCGAGCTGATGCGCTCGGGCACGGTCGACATCGTCTTTGCCAACAGCCACGAGATCAAGTCGCTCTACCAGACATCGTCCTTCGACGAGGCGCTGGCCAAGATCCGCAAGGATTGTAGAATAGCCGCCGTCACCCGCTCGGAAAAAGGCTCGGTCATCGTGCGCGGCGACGAGACCGTGGTGATCCAGGCGACGGCGATCCGGGAACTGGTCGACACGACGGGCGCCGGCGATCTCTACGCCGCCGGCTTCCTGCATGGCTATACGCAAGGCCGCGACCTCAAGACCTGCGGCGACCTTGGCTCACTGGCCGCCGGCCTGGTGATCCAGCAGATCGGCCCAAGGCCAAGGCAGAACCTGCGCCGCGAGGCGGAACAGGCTGGGTTGCTGTAGAGCTCCTTTCCCTTCTCCCCCTGTGGGAGAAGGAAAAGCGGACCGCTTCTCACCGTCGCGCAGTTGTCACATATCGCTCCTACACGAAATCGAGAGCGTCCCGTGACTGACATTTCGGGGCGCCCGCAGTCAGATGGGATGTTGAAAAGATGCAAGACAGCAAGCTGTCGGGCGGCGCGATCCGTTGCCGCCATGATTTCCGTTTTCCGCAGTAGATATTCAGCAATCGGCCGCGGCTGAGGGAGGAGCGCACGCGGCCGGAAGACATGTGCATGAGCAGATTTCAGACAACCGGTCTTGGACAGGACGACTTCGCGGAGATGGTCGCGGAGGACGTCGAACGTGCGCTTGCCCATTATGACGAAGCGATAAACCAGTCCACCGTGGTCTCGGTCGGCAAGATCGCCGGCAGCATAGCATCCGCCGTCACCTTGCTGTCGCCAAAGCACCAGCGCGCCATCGACGCCATCCATGCCGACCTTCCCGGCCTTGCCTCGAAATTCGTGCGCGCGCTGGCGGCCGAAGCCGCGCGCCGCAGCGAAGCCGGCGTCACCGATATGCCGAGGGCGTTGCCGGCCGATGAAACGCTTGCCCCGCCGCCACGGTCCGACGACCTCGAATCGATGCTGATCGAGGACTGGGCCGGCCGCGTCGCCGGCTCGACCTATCTGGAGGAAAACCTGCGCATCGCCCGCTCGACCCTGCACCGCTGGCAGAGGCGCGGCGACGTCATCGCCTTGCGCAAGGGCGGCCGCAAGCACGTTTTCCCGCTGGCGCAGTTCGTCGACGGCAGGCCGGTCGCCGGCATAAGCAACGTGCAGTCGCTGATAGGCAATCCGAGACTTGCCTGGCTGTGGCTGACGCGCCCGGCGGCACAGCTCGACGGCCGCGTTCCGATCGACCTGCTGCGGCAGGACCAGATCGAGGAGGTCGTCGAAGCGGCACGGGCGTTCGCGCCGGGCTGAAGCCGGCGATAGCTACGCCGTCTTGCGAAGACGAGGCCTGGGCGATGGCTGTTGTGGCACCATTTCGCTCGCGGTGACGAGCCGGTTTCGGCCGCTCTTTTTGCCGATGTACATCAGCCGGTCGGCGAGCGCGATCAGCGCTTCGGAGTCGCCGGCTTCCGCCGGATACATCGCCACGCCAACAGTGCAACCGACCTGGATGGCGCCATTGGGCGCGGGGACCTTGATTCGCAACCTTTCCAGGATGCGTTCGGCGACGCGCACGGCCTTCTGCCGTGCCAGCTCGGTGTCGGCCGAGAACAGGAAGGCGAACTCGTCGCCGCCGAGCCGGGCGACGAAATCTGCGCTGCGCAGGATCGAGCGAAGCTGGCTCGACACACGCTGCAGCAGCGCATCGCCGGCCTCGTGGCCGAGCGTGTCATTGACTTCCTTGAACCGGTCGAGGTCGATGAACAGCAGCCCGGCCGCCTCGCCGGTGGCGCCGCAGCGGGCGACCACCGATTTGAGCTCGTTGTGGAACGCACGCCGGTTGGGCAGGTCGGTCAAGGCATCGTGGTTGGCCGAATGGTCGCTCTGCTGCTTCGCCACCTCGATCTCGCGCTTTTGCGCGGAGAGTTCCTCGTTGGCGGTCTTCAGATCCAGGACCAGCTGGGCGTTGAGGTCCTCGACGACCTTGCGGTCGCTGATGTCGACGACGAAGCCCTCCAGGAATTCGAGTTCGCCGGCTTTGTCCCAGACACCGCCGCCGATCTCGCGGACCCAGAGGGGTTCGCCGGCCCTGGGCACGATACGGTAGTCGACGTTCCAGTTGCAGCGCGCCTCGAGCGCGGCGTCGACGGCGGCATAGACCGATGGCAGGTCATCCGGATGGATGGCCGAGACATAGTCGCGCACCGCATTGTGGATGAAATCGCTCGGCCGATAACCGCTGACGGTGAAGATGCCGTCGCTGATATAGAGCATGGTGTAGGACGCGTCGTTGCGGCAGCGGTAGAGATAACCGTCCATGCGGCCGGTAATGCTGAGCAAGGCGTCCAGCCGCTCGTCGTGGTAGACCCCCGGGCCGGCCGTGGGTACGGAAACTCCGTCATGCTTCATGGCCGCACCCCCATTTAGCGGTCTGAGCGCGCCGTGGATGCCGTTACGGCATGCGGCAAGAGTTTCCGTATATCAGGTGAATCTTATCAATCTGTTATGGGGAGCCGACGGCGTTTCGAGCGCCGCCGGGTTCGAAGAGCCGGATCGTTGGCTTCCGCCTTCGACGCGGACCGGCCCTCAAGTCCCCGCCGTGTACGCCGCGATCGCCGCCATGTTGACGATGTCCGAGTCCTTGGCGTTCAGCGAGACGATCTGCACCGGCTTGTTCAGGCCGACCAGCAACGGGCCGATGACCGTCGAGCCGCCGAGTTCCTGCAGCATCTTGGTCGAGATCGAGGCCGAGTGGAAGGCCGGCATGATCAGCACATTGGCCGGGCCGGTGAGGCGGATGAATGGGTATTGCGCCATGGCGCGGGCATTCAGCGCGACGTCGGCGGCCATTTCGCCGTCATATTCGAAATCGACGCGGCGCTTGTCGAGGATGCGCACGGCTTCCTGGACGCGTTCGGAGCGCTCACCCTGGGGGTGGCCGAAGGTGGAATAGGCGAGCATGGCGAGCCTCGGCTCGTAGCCCATGCGGCGGGCAAAGCCAGCCGCTTCCTCGGCGATATCGGCGATCTGCTCGGCATTCGGCATGTCGTGCACGGCGGTGTCGGCGACCAGCACGGTCTTGCCCCGCGCAAGCACGATCGAGACGCCGATGACGCGGTGGCCGGGCTTGGCGTCGATGACGCGGCGGATGTCGTCGAGCGCGGTGGAATAGTTACGGGTCACGCCGGTGACGATGCCGTCGGCGTCGCCCAGCGCCACCATGCAGGCGGCGAAGTGGTTGCGATCGTTGTTGATCAGGCGCTGGCAGTCGCGGAACAGGAAGCCTTTGCGCTGCATGCGCTCGTAGAGATAGTCGGTGTAGATGCCGTTGCGGCGCGACAGCCTTGCATTGATGATCTCGATGCCTTGCTTGTTGAGGTCGATGCCGGCGTGCTTGGCGTTTTCCTTGATGACGTCGTCGCGGCCGAGCAGGATGGCGGTGCCGAGGCGCTGGTTCACATAGGAGACGGCGGCGCGCATCACCTGCTCCTCCTCGCCCTCGGCGAAGACGATGCGCTTGGGCTGGCGGCGGACGCGGTCGTAGATGCGCTGCAGGGTCGAGGCGATCGGGTCGCGGCGAGCCGACAGTTCCTGCGCATAGCGGTCGAGGTCGAGGATCGGCTTGCGGGCGACGCCCGACTCCATAGCTGCCTTGGCAACCGCCAGCGGAATGGCGGAGATCAGCCGCGGGTCGAACGGTACCGGGATGATGTAGTTGGGCCCGAATTTCGGCCGGTTGCCCTGATAGGCGGCGGCGACGTCGTCGGGCACGTCCTGGCGCGCCAGTTCGGCCAGCGCGCGGGCCGCGGCGATCTTCATGTCGTCATTGATGGTGGTCGCCCGTACATCCAGCGCGCCGCGGAAGATGTAGGGGAAGCCGAGCACGTTGTTGACCTGGTTCGGATAGTCCGAACGGCCCGTCGCCATGATGGCGTCGGTGCGGATCTCGGCCACTTCCTCCGGCGTGATTTCCGGATCGGGATTGGCCATGGCGAAGATGATCGGGTTCTTGGCCATCGATTGCACCATGGCGGTGGTCAGCGCGCCCTTGGCCGAGAGGCCGAGGAAGACGTCTGCGCCGTCGAGCGCCTCGGCAAGGCTGCGTGCCTCGGTTTTCACCGCATGCGCCGACTTCCACTGGTTCATGCCTTCGGTGCGGCCCTGGAAGACCACGCCCTTGGTGTCGCACAGGATGATGTTTTCGGGTGCGAAGCCCATCGCCTTCATCAGCTCGATGCAGGCGATGCCGGCGGCACCCGCGCCGTTGCAGACCAGCCTGGTGGTCTTCATGTCGCGGCCGGTGATCTCCAGCGCGTTGATCAGCCCGGCGGCCGAGATGATGGCGGTGCCGTGCTGGTCGTCGTGGAAGACCGGGATGTCCATCAGTTCGCGCAGGCGCTGCTCGATGATGAAGCACTCCGGCGCCTTGATGTCTTCCAGGTTGATGCCGCCGAAGGACGGCCCGAGGAAGCGCACGCAGTTGATGAATTCGTCGGCATCCTCGGTATCGACCTCGAGGTCGATGGAATCGACATCGGCGAAGCGCTTGAACAGCACCGCCTTGCCTTCCATCACCGGCTTGGAGGCCAGTGCGCCGAGATTGCCGAGGCCAAGGATGGCGGTGCCGTTGGAGATGACGGCGACCATGTTGCCACGCGTCGTATAGTCGAAGGCGCGGCTGGGGTCTTCGGCGATGGCGCGCACCGGCACGGCGACGCCTGGCGAATAGGCGAGGCTCAGATCGCGCTGCGTCGTCATCGGCTTGGTGGCGACGATCTCCAGCTTGCCGGGCCGGCCCATCGCATGAAATTCGAGCGCTTCCTGCGCGCTGACGGACGGACCGTTGTTCTCGGTTTTCCTGGCCATGATGCTTTTGATTTCCTCGCCGGTGCAGCACCTCCTTGAAGCGGGTGCTTTGTTTCGGTCCGAATTAAGACCACGCGCCGCCGCGTGTAAACCGCCAGCGCGCGGGAATCGCAGGCCGAAGGACAATTGCGTGCAAACGATCGCCTCGGTCTTCCCCTGCTTTTCGAAGCCCCGGCATTAAACCCGGCCAACACATCTGCTAGCGTGCCGCGCCATGAACATGCACCTAGCGAATGAGCCCGACGCCCCCGAGGTGATGACGCCGCCGCCCGGCACGGCCGCCGTCACGCCGATGATGGAGCAGTTCATCGAGATCAAGGCGGCGAACCCGGATTCGCTCTTGTTCTACCGCATGGGCGATTTCTACGAGCTGTTCTTCGACGACGCCGAAAAGGCGAGCCGGGCGCTGGGCATCGTCCTGACCAAGCGCGGCAAGCACCAGGGCCACGATATCCCGATGTGCGGCGTGCCGGTGCATGCGGCCGACGACTATCTGCAGAAGCTGATCGGCCAGGGATTCCGCGTCGCCGTCTGCGAGCAGATCGAGGATCCGGCTGCGGCCAAGAAACGCGGTTCCAAATCGGTGGTGCGCCGCGACGTGGTGCGGCTGGTGACGCCGGGCACCATCACCGAGGACAAATTGCTGGCGCCGTCGGAATCGAGCTTCCTGATGGCGCTGGGCCGGGTGAAGGGCGGCAGCGACCATTCCTTCGCAATTGCCTGGATCGACATCTCGACCGGCGCCTTCCGCGTTGCCGAGACCACCGCCGACCGGCTGCTGGCCGACATTTTCCGTGTCGATCCGCGCGAGCTGATCGTCGCCGAGCCGGTGTTCCATGATCCCGAACTGAAGCCGGTGTTCGACGTGCTCGGCCGCGTCGCAAATCCACAGCCGCCGTCGCTGTTCGATTCTGCCTCGGCCACCGGGCGCATCGCCCGCTTCTTCGACGTGGCGACGCCGGACAGTTTCGGCACGTTCTCGCGCGCCGAACTGTCGGCCATCTCGGGCGCCATCGCCTATGTCGAGAAGACGCAGAAGGCCGAGCGGCCGCCTTTGTCGCGGCCGGAGCGCGAGGAGCAGGGCTCGACCCTGTTCATCGATCCGGCGACGCGCGGCAATCTCGAACTCTTACGCACGCTGTCCGGCAGCCGCGAGGGCTCGCTGTTCAAGGCGATCGACCGCACGGTGACCGGCGGCGGCGCAAGGCTGCTCGCCGACCGGTTGATGGCGCCGCTGACCGACCCGGCGGCGATTGGCGCACGCCTGGATTCGGTATCGTTCTTCCGCTCCGAAACCCGGCTTTGCCAGGCGGTGCGGACGAGCCTGAAAAGCGTCGCCGACATGCCGCGCGCTCTGTCCCGGCTGGCGCTCAACCGCGGCGGCCCGCGCGACCTCGGCGCACTACGCGCCGGTTTCGAGGCGGCCGGCGCTATCGTCGAAATCTTCGCCGCAACCGCCCTGCCCCAGGAACTGGCGGTTGCAATGGCCGCCATCCAGGCGCTGCCGCAGGCGTTTGCCCAGCATCTGACGCAGGCGCTCGGCGAGGAACTGCCGCTGCTCAAGCGCGACGGCGGCTTCCTGCGCGGCGGCTACCACCCGGAACTCGACGAGATGCGGGCGTTGCGCGACGAATCGCGAAAAGTGATCGCCGGGCTGGAGCGCTCGCTGATCGAGGAGACCGGCATCCGTTCCCTGAAGATCCGGCACAACAATGTGCTGGGTTACTACATCGAGGTGACCGCCAACCATCATGCGATCATGACCGGCAGCGATGGCGCCAAGGCGCGCTTCATCCACCGCCAGACCATGGCCAATGCCATGCGCTTCACCACGACGGAGCTTGCCGAACTCGAGACCAAGATCGCCAACGCGGCAGACCGGGCGCTCAGCATCGAACTGGCGGCGTTCGATGCGCTGACGGCGCAAGCCGTCGGCGAGGCGGAAAAGATCCGTGCCGGCGCCGATGCGCTGGCAGCGATCGATGTCTCGGCGGCACTGGCGCTGCTTTCGGAAAGCGAAGCCTGGTGCCGGCCGGTGGTGGATTCCAGCCTTGCCTTCGAAATCTCCGGCGGCCGGCATCCGGTTGTCGAGCAGGCCTTGCGCCGTTCCGGCGACGGGCCGTTCGTCGCCAATGATTGCGACCTGTCGCCGGAGGGGAACGCCAAGAACGGCGCGATCTGGCTGCTGACCGGCCCGAACATGGGCGGTAAATCGACGTTCCTGCGGCAGAACGCGCTGATCGCTATCCTGGCCCAGACCGGCTCCTTCGTGCCGGCAACATCGGCCCATATCGGCGTCGTCGACCGGCTGTTCTCGCGAGTCGGCGCCTCGGACGATCTGGCGCGCGGCCGTTCGACCTTCATGGTCGAGATGGTCGAGACGGCGGCGATCCTCAACCAGGCCGGCGAACGGGCGCTGGTGATCCTCGACGAGATCGGCCGCGGCACCGCCACCTTCGACGGCCTGTCGATCGCCTGGGCGGCGGTGGAGTACCTGCATGAGAAGAACCGCTGCCGGGCGATCTTCGCCACCCATTTCCACGAAATGACCTCGCTCGCCGGCAAGCTGGCGCGGCTCCACAACGTCACCATGCGGGTCAAGGAATGGGAAGGCGACGTCGTCTTCCTGCACGAGGTCGGCAAGGGTGCCGCCGACCGCTCCTATGGCGTGCAGGTGGCGCGGCTCGCCGGCCTGCCGGAAGCGGTGGTCGACCGGGCCAAGCAGGTGCTGCACCAGCTGGAGGAAGGCGAGGTTTCCGGCAAGACCAACCGGCTGGTCGACGACCTGCCGCTGTTTTCCGTGGCCATGAAGCGGGAGGCGTCGAAGCCGGTGAAGAGCGACGCGCTCGGCGCCGCGCTGGGCGAGATCAACCCCGACGAGATGACGCCGAGGGAAGCGCTGGAAGCGCTTTACCGGCTGAAGGGACTGGCGGGGAAGTAATTAGATCATCTCCAACCCACGCTTGCGCGTCGGTGGCGGGAACGCACGGTCGAGATCGGCGAGATCCCCAGCTGTGAGCTTTATGTCGAGCGCCGCAAAATTCTGGCGGACGTGCTCCTGGCTGCTGGCTTTCGGAATGGCGATGACGCCTTCCTGCTGCATCACCCAGGCCAGGGCGATTTGTGCCGCGGTCGCATTGTGACGGGCGGCGACGGCGTCAAGCCCAGTATTGCGTGCCAGCGCGCCCTGCTCGACCGGCGAATAGGCCATCAGAGGGATGCCGCGCTTGCGGCTCCAGGGCGCCAGATCGAATTCGGGGCCACGTCGGACCAGATTGTAAAGCACCTGGTTGGTCTGGACGTTGCCACCGTCGGGCAAACCGGCCAGGTCCTCCATGTCCTCGGTGTCGAAATTGCTGACGCCCCAATGGCGGATCTTGCCGGCCCTCCTCAAGGCCTCGAAGGCTTCGACCGTCTCCGCCAAAGGCACGCTGCCCGGCCAATGCAGGAGATAGAGATCGATGCGGTCGGTGCGCAGGCGCTTCAGGCTGTTCTCGCAGGCGCGCTGGACGCCAGCGCGCGACGCGTTCGATGGCAAAACTTTCGAGACCACGAAGACCTCGGCGCGGCGCCCGGCAATGGCTTGCGCCACCACTTCCTCGGCGCCGCCGCTGGCATACATTTCGGCGGTGTCGATCAGCGTGAGGCCAAGATCGAGGCCGAGTTTGAGAGCGTTGGCCTCATCGGCACGGCGACGCGAATCCTCACCCATCTTCCACGTGCCCTGGCCGAGCACTTGAATGGCTTCGCCAGAAGGCAGCGTGGTGGTTCTGATGGTGGATGGCATGGCAGGCTCCGTTTGAGGCCGAATCGCATCATAGGGCGGGCGAGAGAATCCAGAGGCGTTCTCGCCCAAATCTCCCCGTCGCGAAAGGCTCACTTCACTGGATGCGCGGCGAGCCAATCCTGCATCTGCTTGATCTCGGCTTCCTGCGCGGCGATGACGCCTTCGGCGAGCTTGCGGATTTCCGGGTCCTTACCGTTGGCAAGCTCGACCTTGGCCATGTCGATGGCGCCCTGGTGGTGCGGGATCATGCCCCTGATAAAATCGACATCGGCATTGCCGGTGTATTTGACCATCATGTCCTTGTGCATCTTGTCCATCGCCTTCTTGTAGCCAACGGTGGCAGGGCTTTGCGCACCCATCGCCATGCCCGCCATGTCGTGTTTCATCTCTTCGCTCTGCGCCGGAACGCTTTCGAGGAAGACGGCGAGCAGCATTCCCGCCGCCATCAGCAAAAGCACGAGTTTCTTGGCCAAGGTCATTCATGGTCTCCTGTTGGTTGAGTTTCGTATTTGGGGGTTTGGATCAGAGTTTCAACGTTCGCAGCCGCAATGCGTTGGCGATGACCGAGACGGAAGATAGGCTCATCGCCGCTGCCGCCAGCATCGGCGACAAAAGCATGCCGGTGAGCGGATAGAGCACGCCTGCGGCGACGGGCACGCCAAGGACATTGTAGAGGAAGGCGAAGAACAGGTTCTGGCGGATGTTGCCGATCGTCGCCTGGGCCAGCGTGCGGGCGCGCACGATGCCGTTGAGGTCGCCCTTGACCAAAGTGATGCCGGCGCTTTCGACCGCGACATCGGCGCCGGTGCCCATGGCGATGCCGACATCGGCGCTGGCCAAGGCCGGCGCATCGTTGACGCCGTCGCCGGCCATGGCGACGCCGGCGCCCCTGCCGCGCAGTTCCTCGACCAGGGCTGCCTTCTGTTCCGGCAACAGGCCGGCGCGAACCTCGTCGATGCCGAGGCTTTTGGCGATTGCGTTGGCCGTGCGCTCATTGTCGCCGGTCGCCATGATGATCCTGAGTCCGCTGTCATGCAGCGCCTTGATCGCCTCGGCGGTGGTCGCCTTGATGGGATCGGCGACGGCGACGATGCCGGCCAGTCTGCCGCCGACAGCGACGAACATCGCCGTCTTGCCATCGCCCTGCAGCGCTTCTGCGCCGGCCGAAACGGCGGAAACGTCAACGCCGAGATCGCCCATCATCGCGGCATTGCCGAGCGCGACGGCCTTACCCGACACCGTGCCGGAAACACCCTTGCCGGTAACCGCCTCGAAATCGCCGGCGTCGGTGACGGTCGCACCGCGCGCCGCGGCGCCCTCGACGATGGCCTCGGCCAGCGGATGTTCCGAGCCCTTCTCCAGGCTCGCGGCGAGCCCCAGCAATTCGTCTTCGGAAAAGCCGGTTGCCACGACGACATCCGTCAGTTTCGGTCTGCCCTCGGTCAGCGTGCCGGTCTTGTCGACGATCAGCGTGTCGACGGAGGCGAAGCGTTCGAGCGCGGCGGCTTCCTTGATCAGCACGCCAGCATGCGCCCCGCGTCCGGTGGCGGTCATGATCGACATCGGCGTGGCGAGGCCAAGCGCACAGGGACAGGCGATGATCAGCACCGAGACCGCCGAGACGATGGCGAAGATCAGGCTGGGCTCGGGGCCGAAGACGGCCCAGGCGATGAAGGCCACAACGGCGACAAGGACGACGGCCGGGACAAAGTAGAAGGAAACGCGGTCTGCCAGCCCCTGGATCGGCGCGCGCGAGCGCTGTGCCTTGGCGACGAGTTCGACGATGCGCGCCAGCGTGGTCTCTGCGCCGATCCGTTCGGCACGCATGATCAGCGAACCTTGTTTGTTGAGCGTGCCACCGGTGAGAGCGTCGCCCTCGGCCTTTTCGACCGGCAGCGGCTCGCCCGTGATCATCGATTCGTCGATGGAGGAGCGGCCTTCGAGCACCGTGCCGTCGACCGGCACGGCATCACCGGGCCGGATACGCAGGCGATCGCCAGCCTTGACGCTGTCCAGCGGCACATCGGCATCGGAACCGTCTTCGGCCATACGGCGCGCGGTCTTCGGCGCCAGATCGAGCAAGGCGCGGATTGCCGACCCGGTCTTTTCGCGGGCACGCAATTCCAGCACCTGGCCGAGGAAAACCAGCGCGACAATAACGGCGGCGGCCTCGAAATAGACCGGCACCGCGCCGCCATGGCCGCGGAACTGATGCGGGAAGATGTCCGGAAACAGGGTGGCGACAACGCTGTAGATGTAGGCCGCGCCGACGCCTAGCGAAATCAGCGTCCACATGTTGGGGCTGCGGTTGAGGACAAACTCCCAGCCACGGTGGAAGAAGGGAAAAGCGGCCCAGAGCACCACCGGGCTTGCCAGGAGCAATTCTATCCAGACTTTTGTGCGATCATCGACCCAGCTTTCGAACGACACTCCAATCATTGGCGCCATCGCGACGATCAGAAGCGGGATCGACAGGACTGCGCTGACCCAGAACCGCCTGGTGAAATCGACCAGTTCGGGATTTGGCCCTTCATCGCCCGATGGCACGCCCATCGGCTCAAGCGCCATGCCACAGATCGGGCAGGAGCCGGGCTTGTCGCGGACGATTTCGGGATGCATCGGGCAGGTGTACTGCGTGCCCTTGGGCGCGGGCGGCGGTGCCGGCCTGTCGCCGAGATAAGTCTGCGGTGCCGCCTCGAATTTCGCCTTGCAGCCGGCGGAACAGAAATAGAAGCCCTGGCCTTCATGGCGCACGAAGTGCCTGGCTGTGGCACGGTCGACGCTCATGCCACAGACGGGGTCGGTGGCCGTGAGGTATTGTTCCGGCTCGGCCTGGAATTTCGAACGGCAGCGCTCGCTGCAGAAATGGTAGAGGCGACCGCCATGCTCCGATGTCGGCTTGCCGACGGCTGGATCCACGGTCATGCCGCAGACCGGATCGCGCAGAACGGCTGCAGTATCGGCGCCTTTCGGCGCGCAACAGCTGCCGTGCGCGCCTTGTGCGTGGTGATCGCCGCGATGGTCATGGTCTGGGTGCGTCATTCCAAAATGCCTCTATGCCTCTGCCTGATCGCGGAGGTAGTGCTTCCAGTAACTGGAAGGTCAAGGGCTGTTCCGATTTTTTCGTTTCTGGCCCGGCATTGGCCGCTCACCCTGTACCAGGTGGCCACATCGTGTCGAAGCAAATGGCACGCGACGTCCTCTGTTGGCTCTGCCATTGCGGCATGATATCCACCCGAGAAAGATCAACAAACCATAGCATCACCTGTGCTTGAAGGCTCCCGCAGTGCTTGGCGGTTCCCGCCGGTTCGCTGGAAGCAAGGGTTTTGAAAAAATAGCTCGTGAAAATGAAGCGTCTGGTCATCAACCTCGATCGATCTCCCGAGCGGCTTGCCCACATGTCGAGGGAATTCGCCCGCATCGGCGTTGGGTTCGAACGGGTCGCGGGGGTCGATGGCAAGGAACATCCCGACCTGATTCTGCAGCCGCAGCACGCAATACACGCCACCCGGCCGCTCTCCGGCAGCGAAATCGCCTGCCTGCACAGTCATCGAGCCTGCTGGACGATCATTGCCCAGGATGAGGCCCCATACGGCGCCGTGTTCGAGGACGACATGGTCTTCTCCAGTAGGGCCGGGGCGTTGCTGGGCGATACGAGTTGGGTGCCGGTGGACGCCGATGTCGTGAAGCTCGAGACATTCTTCTCCACAACCGTGATCCAGAGGAGAAGGACCTCTGCCGGACATGGTTTTTCCATGGCCCGGCTCCGCAAGGGCCATCCGGGGGCCGGCGGTTATCTGCTCTCGCGGCGGACGGCGCGCGACTTTCTGGAGGCAACGGCGCAGGTCAGCATTGCTACCGATGATCTCATCTTCAACCCCGTCATGTCGGCCGGCAAGACCATCTACCAACTTGTTCCGGCGCTCTGCGCACAGGATCAATTCGTCGACGGAAGGCTGCCAAGCCTGCTTGACCAGGAACGCGATGCCGCGCGGACCGCTAGCGGGCTTATGACAAGGCAGAGGAAGCCGATGACCGTGAGAATCAGCAGAGAGGCCAGGCGAACCGCACGGTGGATCGCCGATTTCTGCAGATTCCGGCAACGGATCGTCGTTCCCATCGATCCGATCGAGGCAACGGACTAGCCCGCTTGCCGGGCCACCAGAAGGCCCCATACCCAGCGCCGCGAAAACACGCTATAGACGCCGCCCAAATGGCAAGGCCGACTGATACCTATGGCGAAAATCTCCCTGAAGCTCGATGAACTGATCGACGGCGAAGCCTTGCGCCGCGAGATGACCGCGCTGACGACGGCCACGGCGGGTGACGGTTCGGGAGCCGCCGCCCGCGCCGGTGTGCTGCAGCTTCTCAAGGCCCGGCTCGCCGAAGGCCGGAGGATTGCCGAGGCCATGCTGAAGGAGGATGGCGGCGGCAATGCCTGCGCCGAGCGATTGTCGCATCTGATGGATGAGCTGATCCGGGCGCTTTACGATTTCGCGGCGACGCATGTGTACCGCGTGAAGAACCGTTCGTCGGCCGAACGCATGGCCGTCGTGGCGGTCGGCGGCTATGGCCGCGGCACGCTGGCGCCGGGATCCGACATCGATCTTCTGTTCCTCTTGCCCTACAAGCAGACACCGTGGGGCGAGCAGACCGTCGAATACATGCTCTACATGCTGTGGGATCTCGGCCTAAAGGTCGGCCACGCCACCCGCAACATCGACGAGTGCCTGCGGCTGTCGCGCACCGACATCACCATCCGCACCTCGATCCTGGAAGCGCGCTTCCTGTGGGGCGAACGCAAGCTCTATGACGAGTTGATGCTGCGCTTCGACCACGAGGTGGTGCGCACGACCGGCCCGGAATATGTCCAGGCCAAGCTCGCCGAGCGCGACGAGCGCCATGCCAAGGCCGGCGAAAGCCGCTACCTGGTCGAACCCAACGTCAAGGACGGCAAGGGCGGCCTGCGCGACCTGCAGACGCTGTTCTGGATCGGCAAATACTTCTACCGGGTGCGCACCGGCGAGGAACTGGTCGAAAAGGGCGTCTTCACCGAGGCCGAGTACCGCGAGTTCCAGAAGGCCGAGGACTTCCTGTGGGCGGTGCGCTGCCACATGCATTTCCTCACCGGCAAGGCCGAAGAGCGGCTGCATTTCGACATCCAGCGCGAGATCGCCGAGCGGCTCGGCTACACCACCCATCCCGGCCTGTCGGCGGTCGAGCGCTTCATGAAACACTATTTCCTTGTCGCCAAGGATGTCGGCGACCTGACCCGCATCTTTTGCGCGGCGCTCGAGGAGGAACAGGCCAAGCACGTTCCCGGCTTCAACCGCATCTTCCTCACCTTCCAGCGCCGCAAGCGCAAGCTTGCCGGCACGTCCGATTTCATTGTCGACAACCACCGCATCAACATCGCCGACGACCAGGTGTTCGAGCGCGATCCGGTCAATCTGCTCAGGCTGTTCTGGTTCGCGGACAAGCACGGGCTGGAATTCCACCCCGATGCGCTGAAGCTGCTCACCCGCTCGCTCGGCCTGGTCAACAAATCGCTGCGGCGCGACGAAGAGGCCAACCGGCTGTTCCTCGACATATTGACCTCCGACCGCAATGCCGAACTCAATCTGCGGCGCATGAACGAGGCGGGGCTGCTGGGCAGGCTGATCCCCGATTTCGGCAAGATCGTCGCCATGATGCAGTTCTCGATGTACCACCACTACACGGTCGACGAGCACCTGATCCGCTGCATCGGCGTGTTGGCCGAGATCGAGCGCGGCGATGGCGAAAAGGTGCATCCGCTGTCGCATTCGCTGATGCCCGGCCTGAAGAAGAGCCGCGAGGCGCTTTATGTCGCCGTCTTGCTGCACGACATCGCCAAGGGCAGGCCGGAGGACCATTCCGAGGCCGGCGCCCGCATCGCACGGCGCATCTGCCCGCATATGGGGATGTCGGCGGCGGACACGGAAACCGTCGCCTGGCTGGTCGAGAACCATCTCGTCATGTCGATGACGGCGCAGACCCGCGACCTCAACGACCGTAAGACCATCGAGGATTTCGCCTCGATCGTGCAGTCGGTCGAGCGGCTGAAGCTCTTGTTGATCCTCACTGTCTGCGACATCAGGGGCGTCGGGCCGGGTGTGTGGAACGGCTGGAAGGGCCAGTTGCTGCGCACGCTCTACTACGAGACCGAACTGCTCCTGACCGGCGGTTTCTCGGAAGTGTCGCGCGCCCAGCGCACGGCGGCGGCGCGCGAACGCCTGGCCGAGGCACTCGCGGACTGGTCCGACAAGGACCGCAAGCGCTATGTCGGGCTGCATTACGAGAATTATCTGCTCACGGTCGACCTGCCGGATCAGCTGCGCCACGCCGAATTCGTCCGCGAGGCCGACGCGGCCGGCAAGAAGCTCGCCACCATGGTCAAGACCCACCAGTTCGAGGCGGTGACCGAAATCACCGTGCTGGCGCAGGACCACCCCCGCCTTCTGTCGGTCATTGCCGGGGCATGCGTCGGCGCCGGCGGCAACATCGTCGACGCGCAGATCTTCACCACCGCCGACGGCCGCGCGCTCGACACCATCCTGATTTCGAGGGAATTCGACCGTGACGAGGACGAACGCCGTCGTGCCGAGCGTGTCGGCCGGCTGATCGAGGACGTGCTGTCGGGCAAGAGCTGGCTGCCGGAGATGATCGAGAAGCGCACCAAGCCAAAGCGCGGCGCCAAGGTGTTCAAGATCCCGCCACGCGCCGAAATCCGCAACGCGCTGTCGAACCGGTTTTCGGTCATCGAGGTCGAGGGGCTCGACCGCCCGGGCCTGCTGTCTGAGATCACCGGCACGCTGTCCGACCTGTCGCTCGACATCGCCTCGGCGCACATCACCACTTTCGGCGAAAAGGTCATCGACACCTTCTATGTGACAGACCTCACCGGCCAGAAGATCGACAACCCGACCCGCATCGCCACCATCCGCAACCGGCTCATGGCAGCGCTCGAAGGCATCGCGCCCGAACGCGGCGGCAAGGCCAAGGCGGCGGCCGAGTGACAACCTCCATCACTTTGTCCCAATTCCGCAGGCAGTTCCCAAAAGCATGAGCCTCGTCAAGAAATTCGCAACGGTCGCTTCCGGCACGCTGATGAGCCGCGCGCTTGGTTTCGGCCGCGAGATGCTGATGGCGGCAGCGCTCGGCACCGGACCGGTGGCCGACGCCTTCAACGCCGCCTTCCAGTTCCCCAACACCTTTCGCCGGCTGTTTGCCGAAGGCGCGTTCAACGCCGCCTTCGTGCCGCTGTTTGCCAAGGAGATCGAAACGCACGGCACCGACGGCGCCAAGCGTTTTTCCGAGGAAGTGTTCGGCGTGCTGTTCTCGGCGCTGCTGGCGCTGACCATCGCCATGGAACTGGCGATGCCGCTGATCGTGCGCTACCTGGTGGCGCCGGGCTTTGCCGACACGCCGGGCAAATTCGAGACGACCGTCCTGCTGGCGACGATCATGTTCCCGTATCTCATCTGCATGTCGCTCGCGGCCATGATGGCCGGCATGCTGAATTCGCTGCGCCGCTATTTCGCGGCGGCGATCGCGCCCGCTTTCCTCAACATCATCCTGATCAGCGTGCTTGGCTATGCCTGGTATCACGGGCTGGATGCGCATGCCGTGGGCTTCAGCCTGTCCTGGGGCGTGTTGGCGGCGGGGCTGGTGCAGCTCGCCATCGTCTGGGTGGCGGTGCGCAATGCCGGCATCTCGATCGGCTTCCGCCGGCCGAAGATGACGCCGAACGTCAAGCGCCTGCTGATCCTGGCCCTGCCGGCGGCGATCACCGGCGGCATCACCCAGATCAACCAGTTGATCGGCACGGCGATCGCGTCGGCGCAGGACAGTGCGGTGTCCTCGCTCGCCTATGCCGACCGCGTCTATCAGCTGCCGCTCGGTGTCGTCGGCGTGGCGGTGGCGATCGTGCTGTTGCCCGAACTGTCGCGGGCGCTAAAATCGGGCAATCTCATCGAGGCCGCCAATCTGCAGAACCGCTCCGTCGAGTTCACTCTGTTCATGACCTTGCCGGCGGCGGCGGCGCTCTGGGTGATGTCGGAGCCGATCGTGCGGCTGGTCTATGAGCGCGGCGCGTTTGCCGCCAACCATTCGACCCCGACCGTGGCGGCGATCCTGGCGATCTTCGGCCTTGGCCTGCCGGCCTTCGTGCTGATCAAGGCCTTCACCCCGGGCTATTTCGCCCGCGAGGACACGCGCACGCCGATGATCTTCGCCGCCATCTCGGTGGCGGTGAACGTCGCCACCGCGCTGACGCTGTTTCCCAGGATGGGCGCACCCGGCATTGCGGTGGCCTCGGCCGTGGCCGGCTGGGTCAACGCGCTGATGCTGCTTGCGGTCTTGATCCGGCGCGGCCATTGGGGCCGCGACGTGCCCCTCCTGAAGCGCATTCCCCGGCTGGTGCTGTCGGCGGCGGTGATGGCGGTGGCGCTGTATTTCGCCGAGCACTGGCTGGCCGTCAGGCTCGGTCCCGGCTCGCCGCTGGTCGTCAAGGCGACGACGCTGCTGGCACTGGTGGCCGGCGGGGCGTTGCTCTACTTCGTCACCGCCTTTGCCACCGGCGGCGCCGATTTCGGCATGATCCGAAGAAACATCGGGCGTAAGGGATCGCCGCCTGTCGGCTGACGATCCCCGGACTCTTGATACTACCGGATGCCGTTCGACCGCCTTAATCCCTGTTGATATGCGAGAATCCCTGTGGATATGCGAGCGCTGAGGCGCCATCGCCTCCTCGTGTATTGCCTTTGGCGCCGACTGACAGCAGGACAAGCCTAGATTGCATTTGCCGCTAACGTTGGAGGGCTCGATGGACAGGCTGTCACTCGAAGATTTTGTTGATGACCAGCCTTGGGGAGACGACGTTCCGCTTCTGGAAGACATTTCCAGTGAAAATCCGATAGCGGGCGTGCGAATGCAGCGGCTGGTTACAAGGGGCGACAAGCGTGGCGAGCTTACGGTCCTCATGTCGGCACTGGTGGAGCCCATAAGCCCCCCGCCACATGTCTATCTGGTATCGGCCGAGGCGGGATCGATCAGGGCGTGGGTCTATCACAAGCGACAGTTCGACCGGCTCGCCTATACAAATGGCGACCTGAGGGTCGTGCTCTACGATCTGCGCGAGGATAGTCCGACCTACGAAAAACTGAAGGTCCTCGACGTCGGCGCGGCAAACAAGATCCTGCTGACGATTCCGCCCTATGTCGTTCACGGGATTCAGAATCGGGGCAGGAGCACCGCGACATTCATCAACATGCCGACAACCGTCTACGATCCTAAGCATCCGGACAAATCACGAATCCCCTTCGATCATCCGGGCATCCCCTACAAATTCGGATAACATGACCACGTTTTCCGTCATCATGGCCACCTACAATCGCGGCAGGCATATTCTTCCGTCGATCCAATCGGTGCTGAGCCAGACCTGTCGGGACTTCGAGCTGTTGGTGGTAGGCGATTGCTGCACTGACGATACCGCGGATGTGGTTCGGGCGCTCGCGTCTCCGCAAATCCGCTGGTTGAACCTGCCCGAGCACGGCGGCAGCCAAGCCTTCCCCAACAATGCGGGCATAGAGATGTCGTGCGGGCGATATATTGCCTATCTCGGTCATGACGATATCTGGGCTCCGGACCATCTCCAGGCACTGGCAGATCTTTTCGGGCACAGCCCGCAGCCGGACTTTGTCGTGAGCGGCGCGATATTTCATGGCCCCAGGGCAAGCAATTTCCGGTGGGTGACCGGCATCTTCGACGAATCGGACACCGCTCTCAGGCACTTCTTCCCGCCTTCCAGTTTCGGTCACCGACGCGACGTCGCCGATCGAATTGGGAAATGGCGCCATCCCAAAGAGATCACAGCGCCCGTTGACGCGGATTTCCTTTTGCGGGCGGCAGGGTCCGGGATGAATTTTGTCTCGACACAGCGGATCACCGTCCACAAATTCGCGGCCGGCCACCGCTACCTGAGTTATACGAGCCACACTTCGGACGAGCAGGAGCGAATGGTCCGGCGAATGGCCCGGCCGGGATATAACGGCTTTCTGGCGTCCGAGCTGGCCAAGGCGAAGGCCGCCGGCGCCTACATGGTGGTCGTGCATCCGGATTACGGGCGCTATGAAAATGGTCAGGTTTCGAGTCAGAATGCGATGGCCAAGGGCGTCGTCCGCCCGGATCTGCGCAAGCTCAGACAGCGTGAGGTCATCAAGCAGGACAACTCGCCCAAAGCGCTCGATTGGTTTCCACTCCAAGCGGGCGGCGACTGGGTATTGTGGGTCGGCTGCAATCCGCGCCCAAAGCTGCTTGTGCCGTTCAAATATGCCGGCAAGGCGCGGATTCGCCTGGACATCCGGCACCCTCTACGCGAGGCGCTGACCAAGCTCAAATTGTCCGTAAACGGCCAGCTGGCTGTGGCAAGCCTTTGCAACGTGCGCCAAGAAGGCAACCTCTGGAACGCACAAGCGACGTTTGAAACGGCGCTGCGAAGGGACGATCATACGATCCTGGAGCTTCATCTCACCAGATTGCAAAGACCCGCGGCACGCAACGGCATCGGCGTTGGCGACATAGAGGTGACCCCGTTGGGGTGGCGAAGCATTGTTGCAAAAGGCGCGCGGCTGCTGGCAAAGTTCCGTCCAACCCGCTGATAGCTCTTGCCGGTTTTTCACCCTTCGTCCATAAGCGCGCCGTCGCAAGACTTTCGCCGCGTGCGGTTTCCAGCCGCATGATCGGCTCCAAAAAGTCTGCAACTTTTTGGAATCACGCTTTTACGGCCCTCCACAAGCCATGAGGAAACCTATGTCCGCCTTCAAGCCACTCGTCTTCTCCGGCGTCCAGCCGACCGGCAATCTGCATCTCGGCAACTATCTCGGCGCCATCAAAAAATTCGTCGCCCTGCAAGAAACGTCCGATTGCATCTACTGCGTCGTCGACCTGCATTCGCTGACCGCGCAGCTCGTTTATGACGACCTCGCAGACCAGACGCGCTCGATCACCGCCGCCTTCCTTGCCTCGGGCATCGACCCGAAGAAGCACATCGTCTTCAACCAGTCGCGGGTGATGCAGCATGCCGAGCTCGCCTGGATCTTCAATTGCGTCGCGCGCATCGGCTGGATGAACAAGATGACGCAGTTCAAGGACAAGGCCGGCAAGGACCGCGAAAATGCCTCGCTGGGCCTGCTCGCCTATCCCTCGCTGATGGCTGCCGACATCCTGCTCTACCGCGCCACGCATGTGCCGGTGGGCGAGGACCAGAAGCAGCATCTCGAGCTGACCCGCGACATCGCCCAGAAATTCAACAATGATTTTTCCGACCGCATCGCCAGGCTTGGCGTCGGCGTCGAGATGCAGGTCGGCGAGGAGACGGTGAACGGCTTCTTCCCGATCACCGAGCCGGTGATCGGCGGCCCGGCGGCGCGCATCATGAGCCTGCGCGACGGTTCGAAGAAGATGTCGAAGTCGGATCCGTCGGACCTGTCGCGCATCAACCTGACCGACGATGCCGACACCATCTCGAAAAAGATCCGCAAGGCCAAGACCGATCCAGAGGCTTTGCCGAGCGAAGTCGACGGGCTGGAAAGCCGGCCGGAAGCGGAAAACCTTGTCGGCATCTATGCCGGGCTGGCCGAGATGTCGAAGGCCGACGTGCTGAAGGAATTCGGCGGCCAGCAGTTTTCCGTGTTCAAGCCGGCACTGGCCGACCTTGCGGTGGAGAAGCTGGCGCCGATCGCCGGCGAGATGCGCCGCATCGAAGGCGACCGCGCCTATGTCGACGCGGTGCTCAGGGACGGCGGCGAACGCGCCGGCGTGCTCGCCGAAACGACGATGAAGACGGTGCGCGACATCATCGGGCTGCTTCAGAGCTGATCCGAATCGTCAGTGCAGCGCACCATTCCTGCACAAGACATACTGGCCTAAGGTCGGCGGCTTGCCGCCGGTCGGCGGCGGTGGCAGATTGCGGCCGAAAACGCACTCGCGTCACTGATTTTGAAATCAGCCAGAGTTGGATATCAAGGGCAATGCGAATTTCAAAATCAGGGACACGAGCAAACGATTGATTTCTAGTGTCGTTTTTGATTTCGAAGTTCGCTCGGAGCGCGATATCGAAAGCAGGCGAACTTCGAAATCACGACACTAGGTAGATAGACATGGTCTCCAAACGCCTCAGCCGCGAAGCCGGTCATCGCAGGAAATTCCTGACGATCATCGACGATACGCCCGAGTGCGAGCGCGCCGTCGCCTACGCCTCGAAGCGGGCGCAGAGCACCAGCGGCACGCTGGTGCTGCTCTATGTCATAGTACCGGACGATTTCCAGCATTGGCTGGGCGTCGAGAAGATCATGCGGGAGGAGGCGAACGCCACGGCGCGCGCGGCTCTCGATGGCTATGCCAACAAGGTACGCCAGAAGCTCGGCATCGAGCCGGAGATGGTGGTGCGTGAAGGCAAGCCGACGGAAGAGATCCACAAACTGATCGAGGAAGACCAGGACATCGCCATCCTGGTGCTGGCGGCCGGCGCCGGCAAGGAAGGCCCCGGGCCGCTGGTCGGTGCCGTGGCCGGCAAGGGCGCCGCCTTCCCCATTCCGGTCACGGTGGTGCCGCAGAATCTGTCCGACGAGGAGATCGACAGCCTCGCTTGAAGCCCGCCCGGGATTCTGTCCCCCAGCCAGCAAAAACATTCCGCCAGCCAGCCGTTCGGGCGATGCGTTTCGCTTGAATGTCCAGCCGATAAGGCCTATTTAGAACTATTCCAAACTATCTGCCCGTAACGGGCACGGAGACGGCCATGTTCATCCAGACCGAATCGACGCCCAATCCGGCGACGTTGAAATTCCTGCCCGGCAAGGAAGTGCTGATGGAAGGTACCGCCGATTTCCGCGATGCCGACAGTGCGACAACGGCCTCGCCGCTGGCCGGCCGGCTGTTCGAAATCCCCGGTGTCACCGGCGTCTTCTTCGGCTACGATTTCATCACGGTGACCAAGGACGGCCCCGACTGGCAGCACCTGAAGCCGGCGATCCTCGGCGCCATCATGGAGCATTTCATGTCCGGCGCGCCTGTCATGGCGAAAAGCGGCCCGGCCGCAGAGACCAGCCAGACCGGCGAGTTCTACGACAAGGCGGACGAGGAACTCGTCATCACCATCAAGGAACTGCTCGACACCAGGGTGCGCCCGGCGGTGGCCCAGGATGGCGGCGACATCACCTTCCGCGGCTTCGAGAACGGCACGGTGTTCCTGCATATGAAGGGCGCCTGCGCCGGCTGCCCGTCATCGACGGCGACGCTGAAGCACGGCATCCAGAACCTGCTTCGGCATTTCGTGCCGGAAGTGCAGCAGGTCGAACAGGTCGCCTGACCACCCCCGTTGCCAGCACGATTTCGGTCGTAAAAAACAAAAAACCGGGCCGAATTGCCCGGTTTTCTGTTTGGGACGTCCGTTGTTGCCTAGACGGTCCGCGTACGAACTTGCCTTCTCGTTGGCCATGATCCCGCGAGGGATCCTGGTCCTTACATCACGATGACCTTGGCGCCGACCGAGGCGCGGTCATAGAGATCGATGATGTCCTGGTTCATCAGCCTGATGCAGCCGGACGACATCGCCTTGCCGATCGAATTCCATTCCGGGCTGCCGTGCAGGCGGTAGCCCATGTCGCCGCCCTTGTTGAAGAGATACATGGCGCGCGCGCCAAGTGGGTTCTTCAGGCCCGGCTCCATGCCATTGGCGAACTTCGCCAGTTCCGGCTGGCGCCTGATCATTTCGCGGGGCGGCGTCCAGGTCGGCCATTCGCGCTTCAGCGCGATATGGGCGGTGCCGTGCCATTCGAAGCCTTCGCGACCAACGCCGATGCCGTAGCGGATCGCGAGCCCGTCACCCTCGACGAAGTAGAGATACTTGTTCTGCGTATCGACGATGATGGTGCCTGGCTTTTCCTTGGTGTCGTAGTTCACTTCCTGCCGGTGATACTGCCTCGGCACCTTTTCGATCGGGATGCGCGGCAGTTGGTAGCCAGCATCGGTCACTGCGCCGTAGTCGTTGGAGAAGATCTGCCCGCCGATGGTGCTGCAGCCGGCGATGGCCGTGGACAGCGCCAATGCGGCAATTATTGCAAGCGACTTCATGCGCATGAGATGATCCGGTGCCCTGCCCAAATGTCAGCGGCACGAGTTGGCCGCTTTCTTGCGATCATTCATGCTGGCATTTGCTTTGCTTGCCAAGCGCACGATGCCTATATGCTGGGACTTACGTGCTGGTATGCGTATCAGTATGGCATTTCAGCAACAGCCTTCACCGGATTGTGAAGGAAATTCAATGGGCCTGACTCGCAGGCCCGGCAAAATCGAGGACCACGCCATGAATGTCGGCGATGCCGCCCATCGTTCAGGCCTGCCGGCCAAGACCATTCGCTACTATGAGGAGATCGGTCTGATCGCGCCGGCGCGCGCCGCCAACGGCTACCGCGACTATTCCGGTGACGACATCCATCGGCTGACCTTCCTGCGCCGCGCGCGCAACCTCGGTTTTTCGATCGACGATTGCCGCCAGCTGATGGCGCTGTACCAGGATCGCGGCCGCGCCAGCGCCGACGTGCGCGAGATCGCCGCCGCTCATGTCACGGCCATCGAGGAGAAGGTGCGCGAGCTGCAGTCGATGCGCTCGACCCTGCAGAAACTGATCCACGCCTGCCATGGCGACGAGCGGCCGGATTGCCCGATCCTGGATGACATGGCAGGGGCTGCGGCGCCTGGCGACAAGGCCGTCTCAGCGAGACCATAGCAGACCCTAGCAAGGGATTTTGGGCAGACCACCCAGCGAGATGGCTTCCGGTCATGCGCCGCATTGGGCGCCATTGTTCGCCCTCTACCGGCCAAGACGGCGCGCCATTAAGTTAGGCAATGCTTATAGACTCCTCGCCAGAGCGGCGGCATTCTCCTCTCGGGAGGGGGAGTGGACAAGTCTCGCTACGACAATCGTTCCGACCGCTGGCGAAGGCGTGCCAGGGGTCGCCGGCATTGGCGTCCCTCGCGCAACACCATCTGGTGGACATTGATTGCCGCGGCGATCGCCATCCTGGCCAGCCTGATCGCCGTCAAGGCCGGGCCGCCTCTCGTGGGTGCAATATCAAGGGAAATATCAGCTACAATACGGGCGAGCGCATCTATCACGTTCCCGGACAGCAATATTACAACGAGACCCGGATCAGCCTGTGGAAGGGCGAACGCTGGTTCTGTTCGGAACAAGACGCTCGAAAGGCTGGCTGGCGAAAATCAAGATTATGAGAACGTCCGGCCAGGTCCGGCCGAACCAGGGACTTCAGTCTTATTTGCGCGATCGCTAATATACATATAAGTTAATCAGCGCGGGGACAATCACACCCAAAGCCCAAACCCGCAATGGCCGGTGCAGCCCCCTTTAGACCCAAAGCCAAACTGCGCCGGCCATTACGCCAGGCATATTCCTTACGTCAGTCCTTATATGTCGGCTAACTAAAGTAACGGAACGTCCAATGGACATTTGAGGAACTTAAAAGGTCCCCTCAGACCTTTGTACACCGGCACGCAAGACTTTAGTCTTGCCGCCCTCTAGTGAAGAGCGCAAGTTGATCGCCACGACATAGGGCTCCAGAGAGATGAATACCAGACTGCCCCCAGCCGGATATTGCGCGATCACGGAAGGCCCCTAGGGCTGGGGTTCGCCAACCCAATCGGCCGGCAGAGAGCGATTGCGTAATCGACCATTGTTCCACGAGCGATCGTGCCTTGCATGCGCCGCTTGCAACGCACCCCGTAGGAACGACCCGGCACGCTCGCAGTCGGGGGGACATGGGGTCGTGCCGGGTCGTTGCGGGTCAGGCTTTTGGGATCGTCTCCGCACTGCCTAAGCTATACATATATTAGCTTCAGCTCAATTAAGACTGAAGTCCCGCCCACGGACTGCCCAACTCCAGAGAGCAGAACCTGTTCCGCACCTTTTCACGGGATGAATATTTAGGGCCGATACACCCAAAAGAAGTCAGGATCGGTTCTTGAAGGCTTGATTTGAAGGGCATACCGTCAGCCCAATGGGCTTGGTGAGACAATGTTGAACGACGAAAAAGACAAGCAGTTTTGGGCTTTGGACCTGGACGCTCTGCGCAAGGCTTTCGACACGTACGTTCAAGAGCACAAAACCACGGCAGCGGAGTGGGGGGAACACGCCAAGCGGTTCCTCGAAAAACAACGCGTTCGTCAGCGCGAATCGAACTGATTCCCGGCGCAGGAGCCGCACCGGTCCTACAGTGGTAGCCATCTCCCTACGGCTGGGTAGCGCTAGATCGAATTTAACTCGTGCCCTTAGGCACGAAGAAACACGTCCATCTGAATCTGTAGTAGGCCTCGAACTTCGTATGGGGAATGATCGTTCGATAGAACGTCATTAAACGCTCACAGAGATGGTAGCGGTCATCAATGGAAACTTGGGCGCGTTCCCTGGGGATAAACCACTCCGGCTCTTGTGGCTCACTGAGATAGGCAGGGCGGGGCAAGCGGACGTAATAGCCGTCTTTGGTCTCTCTCACAGCGCGAGAGTCTATCGGATGGCAATCTTTGTTGCCGCAGCAATCATAGCGCAGAACCGGGTCTTTTTTGCCGGTATACCAATCGTGGGCATCTGCGTCGCCGGCCAAGAGAAGCCATGCCAGCGCGATCCATCCCCGTGGCTGTTTCATGATACCCCTCGCTTTTGAGGGCCAGCATATATTAGCTAAGCCTAATTGTCAGCGGGGATACGCCGGCCCGTCGAGGACCCGGCCAGGTTTGTCAAATATATAATCGCCATCACAAGGCGGGTTCAAACCGTGAACAAAATCTGGCATGGTGCCTGCCATGCCGATCATTTCCCCCATCGCAATCAACCCCCTCCTCGACGGTCGCCAGTCGGAACGCGCCATGCTGGTGCGGCGCGGCGTGCAGCGGCTGCTCATGGCGATGGGCGCGCATGTGCTGCCTGAACTGTCGCTGGCCACCGGCCGTCGCGCCGACCTCGTGGCGCTGACCCGCCAGGGCGACATCTGGATCATCGAAATCAAATCCTCGATCGAGGATTTCCGGGTCGACCGCAAATGGCCCGACTACCGGCTGCACTCCGACCGCTTCTTCTTCGCCACCCACCCCGGCGTGCCGGCGGAGATCTTTCCGGAGGAGTGCGGCTTCATCCTCTCCGACGGCTATGGCGCCGAAATCCTGCGCGAGGCGCCGGAGCACCGCATGGCGGCGGCAACACGCAAGGCACTGATGCTGCGGATCGCGCGCGCCGGCGCGGCGCGGCTGCTGGCGGCGGAGCTGGCCGGCGTCTCGGTGCCGGCACTCGAGGGGGAGAGCGAGTAGTTCGCGGAACCGCGCCCCTACTCCGTCTCTTCTTCCGCTCCACCCGCGGCCGGCGCCATCAGCAGCACGGCAGCGCCGATGATGGCGGCGATGAAGGAGCCGGCAAGGATGCCGACCTTGACCGCGTCCTGCAGAGCCACATCGCTTGCGAAGGCGAGCAGGCCGATGAACAGGCTCATGGTGAAGCCGATGCCGCAGAGCAGCGAGATGCCGATCATATGCGACCAGCCGGCATGGGCCGGCAGGTCGGCCAGGCCGAGCCTTATGGCAAGTGCCGAGGAGCCGAACACGCCGACCAGCTTGCCGACCACCAGGCCGGCGGCGACGCCCAGCGTCAGCGGCTCTATCAGCGCGCCAAAACTCAGGCCGGCGAGCGAAACGCCGGCATTGGCGAAGCCGAAGATCGGGATGACGAAAAAGGGGACGATTTTGTGCAGGCCGTGCTCGAGCCTGTGCAGCGGCGAATGGTCGAGATCGTGACCGATCCCGGCGGAACGCTCGAGCGGAATGGTCAGCGCGAGCGCAACGCCGGCAAGCGTGGCGTGGACGCCCGATTTCAGCACCAATACCCACAGGATTGCGCCGAGCACGAGATAGGGCACCAGCGTCATCACCCGCATGCGGTTGAGCACGACAAGCACCGCAATGACGGCGAAGGCGGCGCCGAGATAGATGAGCGACAGGCCGCTCGTATAGAAGATGGCGATGATGATGACGGCGCCGAGGTCGTCGATGATGGCGAGCGCGGTCAGGAAGACCTTCAGCGAAGCCGGCACGCGGCTGCCGAGCAGCGACAGCACGCCAAGCGCGAAGGCGATGTCGGTGGCGGTCGGAATCGCCCAGCCGGAGAGTGCCGCCGAATTGTTGCGATTGATGGCGACATAGACCAGCGCCGGAACCACCATGCCGCCGGCCGCCGCGATGCCGGGCAGGACGCGGCGTGGCCAGGTCGACAGCTGGCCGTCCAGCATCTCGCGCTTGATCTCCAGCCCGACGAGCAGGAAGAACACCGCCATCAGCCCGTCATTGACCCAATGCGACACGCTGAGCGGGCCGAGATAGGCATGGAGAACGGAGAAATAGGTTTCGGCAAGCGGTGAGTTGGCGACGATCAAGGCCAGTGCCGCCGCCACCATCAGGATGATGCCGCCGGCCGCCTCGCTGTCGAGGAATTCGCGGAAGACGGAAATCGGCCGCTGCTTCAAATCCTGCATGTCGCCTCCGTTAAACCGCGTCACTTGCGATGATGCTCAAACTCCGGCCTCCGGACAGTATCCGACCGTGCTTGGGCGTCTCAGAGACTGTTTCGAAATTCGCTCTGGCGAGTCATATGGTGGTGGTTTCGAGAACCGGAGCGGAGCGGACGTTCGGGTCCGTGAGCACCGGAAGCGCAGAAAACGCCATCAGATGGCCGCCAGAGTAGAATTTCCAAACAGTCTCATCGCGGGGCGCGCTTGGCCAGTATCCGCTGCAGCGTGCGGCGGTGCATGTTGAGCCGGCGCGCTGTTTCGGAAACGTTGCGCTCGCACATTTCGTAGACGCGCTGGATATGCTCCCAGCGCACGCGGTCGGCCGACATCGGGTTTTCCGGCGGTGCGGCGCGCTCGCCCGAGGTGCGGGTGAGGGCGGCGAAGATGTCGTCGGCGTCGGCAGGCTTCGACAGATAATCGACGGCGCCGAGCTTCACCGCCGTCACCGCGGTGGCGATGTTGCCGTAGCCGGTCAGGATGATGGTGCGGGAATCCTCGCGCTTCTCGCGGATGGCGGCGACGACATCGAGGCCGTTGCCGTCGCCGAGCCGCATGTCGACCACGGCGTAGGCCGGCGGATTGGCGCGGGCCTTGCCCACCGCCTCCTCGACGCTCTCGGCGGTCTCGACCATAAAACCCCTGGTTTCCATGGCGCGGGCGAGACGCGTGAGGAACGGCTTGTCGTCATCGACGATCAGAAGCGAGGTGTCCTCGCCTTCAACCATTGCGCCAATATTTTCATCGCCTGTCATCGTCGTAAGAATTCCTGCTGCCTTAATTTTACGCAGATATAGTTTTGCGCCGCTATTGTCCAATTTACGCAGTGTCAAACATGGTGGCCGGGGCCGTTTCCGGGTTCAGGAAGACCGATCTCGGCCACGAAATCTGCACCACGGCGCCCTCGCCCAGGCCGCTCGAATTGCGGAAATCGAGCGTGGCGCCCGAGCGTTCGAGCAGCGTCTTGGCGATGAACAGGCCGAGTCCCAGGCCTCCGCCGGCCTCGGTGCCTTGACGCGTCGACATATAGGGCTCGCCGATGCGGTCGATGATTTCAGGTGGGAAACCAGGCCCGTCATCGATGATCGAGAAGGTGACGGCCGCCTCGTCCCAGCTCCAGCGCACGGTGACGCTCTTGCGGGCGAAATCGACGGCGTTCTCGACCAGATTGCCGAGGCCGTAGATGACGCCCGGATTGCGCCGCCCGACCGGCTCCGGCCCGCTGCGTTCGCCCGGGCGGAGCTTGATCGAGATGCCGAAGTCGCGATGCGGCGCGGTGACCTCCTCGACCAGCGAGGTCAGCGGCAAGCGGGACAGATGCGCCTCGCCCTCCGACGACAGGCTGGTCAGGCGCTTGAGGATTTCGCGGCAGCGTTCGCTTTGCGAGCGCAGCAGCTTCACGTCCTCCCCATATTTCGGGTCGCTGCCGAGCGCCTTTTCCATCTCCTTGGCGACGAGCGTGATGGTGGCGAGCGGCGTGCCGAGCTCATGCGCGGCGGCCGCCGCCAGGCCGTCGAGCGCCGAAAGGTGCTGTTCGCGCTGCAGCACCAGTTCGGTGGCGGCAAGCGCATTGGCCAAAAGCCGCGCTTCGGCGGCCACCCGGAAGGCATACATGGCGGTGAAGGCGATCGAGGACAGCACCGCCATCCACATGCCGGCGACATAGATGAAAGGCATGGCCAGCGGCGCGCCTTCATACCAGGGCAACGGCAGATGGAAGAACACCAGCAAGGTCGCCGCCAGCATCACCAACCCGCCGAGGATGGCGGTGAGGCGCAGGGGCAGCGACGTCGCCGAAATGACGACAGGCACGGTCATCAGCAGCGAGAACGGATTGGTCAGGCCGCCGGTCATATAGAGCAGGCCGGCAAGCTGCAGGCTATCGAAGATCAGGATGCCGAAGGCGGCGAACGGCGTGAGCCTGTGCGCCGCCGGAAACCTGAAGGCCAGGAACAGGTTCATCCAGGCCGAACAGGCGATCAGCGCAAAACACAGGCTGACCGGGAGCGGAAATTTCAACCCATAGGCGACGACGAGCACCGCAACGCTCTGGCCGACAATGGCCAGCCAGCGCAGCCGGATCAGCGTGTTGAGGCGCAACCGCTGGCTCTGCTGGAAATCGGGCGCGTTCAGGATGTTGATCATGGCCATGGATTACAGCCGCTTGAGGGCAAGCGCTAGGTGCCGCGCGGTTTCGCGCGGGCGGTAGCCGCCGCCAGCAGCGGATTCTCCGGCCAGACATGTTTGGGATAGCGCCCGCGCATGTCGGCGCGCACGTCGGCCCAGGAGCCACGCCAGAAGCCGGGCAGGTCGCGCGTCGTCTGGATTGGCCGGTGCGCCGGCGACAAGAGTTCGAGCGTCAGCGGCACGGTGCCGTTGGCAATCGAGGGGTGGCGGTCCAGGCCGAACAGTTCCTGCACGCGCACCGCAAGCACAGGCCATTCGCCGTCATAGCGGATCGGCACATGGCTGCCGGACGGGGCGTCGAAATGCGTCGGCGCCAGCGCATCGACCTTGCGCTGCAGTTCGTGCGGCACGAGCGAGGCGAGGCCAGCCGAGACGACACCGGGATCGATGGCGGCCAGGGAAGCCGCCCCAGACAGGAAGGGCAGCAGCCAGTCGTCGAGGCGCTCGATCAGCGCTTCGTCCGACATATCGGGCCAGGGGGACCCAAGGCCACGATGCAGCCAGGACAGCCGCTGGCGCAGCGTCTCGGCCTCCTTGCTCCAGCTCAGCAGTGACAGGCCGTGCTCGCGCAACGCATCTGTTATGGCGCGGTCGGCATCGGCGCCTGAAGGAGCCGGCAGCATGCGTTCGGCGAGCGTGATGGCGCCGAGGCGCACCGTCTCACGCACACGCACGGCGCGGCGCTCTCGGTCGAAGCTGGTTTGCCGACGCGTTTCGATCCGGTCGGCCAGCGTGGCGCGGATGTCGTCCTCGCTTATTGCCGCAGCGGCCGCGATGCGGGCGTTCTGCGCCTTGCCCTGCAGGTCGGCGACGACCAGAAACGGCTCGCCCGCCAGCGGGTCGGCGGCATCGAGCATGGCGCCAGAGCCATTGGCCAACACGAAACGGCCGCGCTCGCCGCGCGCCTTGGCGACGCGGTCCGGCCAGGCGTTGATGAGAAGAGAACCGGCCGGTGCTGCTTCACTGTCTTTCGCCGCGCCCACCTGCCTGGCCAGCCTCTCCGCGAGTTGCCGCGCGGCGGTGGCGCGGGGCGATCTTTCCCCCCGAAAGCGCATCAGCCGCCGCTCCAGATCGGCGCCGTCGCCACCAAGGCCGCGTTCGGTGAGCAGCACCGCCAGCATGGCCGCCTCGCCCGCATGGCCGCTTCGCGCAGCCTCGGCAACCATATGTGCAAGCCGCACCGGCAGAGCGAGCTTGCGCATCGAAGCGCCCGCTTCCGTCAGGCGCCCCGCCTCGTCGATGGCATGGAGCGCGCGCAGCAGCACCCTTGCCTCGTTGAGCGCCGGCGCCGGCGGCGGATCGAGGAAAGCGAGGCCGGTCGGATCGGCCACACCGAAGGCGGCACAGTCGAGCAGCAGGCCTGAAAGGTCCGCTTCGAGGATTTCGGGCGGCGTGAAGGCGGGCAGTGCCGCCGTCTGTTCGGCGCGCCATAGCCGGATGGCGACGCCGGCTTGCGTGCGCCCGGCGCGGCCGGCGCGCTGGTCGGCGGATGCCTTGCTGACGCGCACCGTCTCCAGCCGCGTCAGGCCGCTTGCCGGCTCATAGCGCGGCAGCCGCGACAGGCCGGAATCGATGACGACGCGCACGCCATCGATGGTGATGGAGGTCTCGGCAATCGACGTCGCCAGCACCACCTTGCGGCGGCCCGCCGGCGCCGGCTTGATCGCGGCGTCCTGCGCCTTGCCGTCGAGCTGGCCATAGAGCGGCACGATGTCGGTGTCGGCGCCGACCTTGCCGGCCAGCCGTTCGGCGGTGCGCTCGATCTCGCGCTGGCCGGGCAGGAAGGCAAGCACGCTGCCGCTCTCATCGGCAAGGGCGGCGCGGATCGCCTTGGCCATCGCATCCTCGATCGGGACGCCGGCCGGCCGTTCGTCGTAACTTATGTCGACGGGGAAGGCGCGGCCTTCGCTTTCGATCACTGGCGCGCCCGACAGGAGCTTTGCCACGCGCGCGCCATCCAGTGTCGCCGACATCACCAGCAGCCTGAGATCCGGCCGCAACGCACCTTGCACGTCGAGCGCCAGCGCGAGGCCAAAATCGCCGTCGAGCGAACGCTCGTGGAATTCGTCGAAGATCACCGCCGAGACGCCGGGCAGTTCGGGATCGTCGAGGATCATGCGCGCCAGCACGCCCTCGGTGACGACCAGTATCCTGGTCCTGGCCGAGGTGCGGTTTTCCATGCGCATGGCATAGCCGACGGTCGCGCCCGGCTCCTCGTCAAGCAATTGCGCCATGCGGCGCGCGGCGGCGCGGGCGGCGAGCCGGCGCGGTTCGAGCAGGATGATCTTGCCTGTGCCCATCCACGGCGCATCGAGCAGCGCCAGCGGCACCAGCGTCGTCTTGCCGGCGCCGGGCGGCGCCACCAGCACGGCGCTGTTGCCGGCACCGAGCGCTTCGCTGAGCGCCGGGAGCACGGCGGATACCGGAAGCTCCGGCAGGGATCTTGTCGTCATCGCGTCCGCATATCAGCGGTCACGGTCACCGTGCAACCGGGGCGCCGGCTCAAAGCCGGGTGCGCGCAAACGGGTTCCAGCGCACGGTGCCGAGCCGCACCTCCTCGCGCACCATGGTCAGCAGGCCGGAGCCGCCGACGATCGCGAGGCCGACCAGCGTCAGCCAGTCCGGGTATTCCTGGAAGAACAGCGCGCCAAGGATCACCGCCCAGACGATCTGCGAATAATGCGTCGGCGCGATCCGGTTGGCGGGGGCGTATTTGGCGGCGAGCAGCTGCATGAATTGCCCGCCCGCGGTGAAGGCGCCGGCCATCGCCAGCCAGACGAGTTGTACGGCATTCGGCAAGGCAAATGAGGTGGCGGCGGCGCCGGCCCCGTTGAACAGCAGGCCGTAGCCGACAAGTACACCGAGCATCGAGGTGCGCTTTTCCTGCTGCGCGAGCGAGCGCAGCAGGATGACGCTGGTCGCGGCGAGGAAGGCGTTCACGAAAGCGGCAAGGTGGCCGAGGTTCAATTCACGAAAACCCGGCCGCACCACCAGCATCACCCCGGCAAAGCCGGCGACCACGGCCAGCCATCGCCAGGGGCCGACCTTTTCCTTCAGGATGACGGTGGACAGGATGGTGACCAGCAAAGGCGCCAGGAAGATCAGCGCGTAGACTTCGGCAAGCGGAATGTGCGTGAAGGCATAGACGCTGAGCACGCCCGACGCGATGCCGGCCCAGGCGCGCGCCTGCACCGCCCATGGCCGCTTCATGCGCCAGAAATCGAGCCAGCGCTCGCCCGCCGGGCGGGTGAAGAACAGGAAAAAGCCGGCAAACAAAGTGACGAAGAAGCCGATCTCGAAGACGGTAAACTGTCCTCCCAGGCTCTTGATAACGGCATCGCTGCCCGAATAGCTTGCATAGGCGATCAGGGCGAGCAGGATTCCGTTCGGCACGTTTTTTCATTTCCGGGAGAGAGTAGCTTGAAAATATTGGCGCTCGGTGCGCATCCGGACGACATCGAGATCTTCATGTTCGGTACGCTGGCCGCCTATGCGGCGCAAGGCGCAGAATTGACTTTTGCCGTGGCCACGGATGGGGCCAAGGGCGGCAAGAGTGATCCCGCCGTTCTCGCCCGCGTCCGTCGCGAGGAAGCCACGGCGGCGGCAGCGCTGCTTGGTGCTGCGCCACGCTTTCTCGACTTTCCCGACGGCGAGCTGGTGGCCGATGCCGCGCTGATCGGCGTGCTGAAAACGCTGATCCGCGAGACCGGGCCGGAGCTGGTGATCACGCATGCGCCCAACGACTATCACGCCGACCACCGCGCGCTGTCGGACGGCGTGCGCATAGCGGCTTCCTTCGCGGTTCCTGTGCTGCATGCCGACACGATGGGCGGTACCGGATTTGCGCCGACGCACTATGTCGATATATCGGCCTACCGGGATATCAAGTCACATGGGATCCGCATGCACCGGTCACAGCGGCCGGAGCAATATGTCGAGAGGGCGCGCATCCAGAATGAATTTCGCGCCGGCCAATGCAACGCTGTCCCCGGTTCCCTGGCCGAGGCTTTTCGCTTCGAGCCTACATTTCCCTTCGCCGACATACGCGCCTTACTGCCGCCCGCGCCGCCGGTTCGGCCGGTGACGCCACAGACGAACCTCATCGGCGAGGCCGGCTGAGCGGCTGCCGGAGAAACATCCGGCGATCATTTCCTAACGATTTCAATCATCCGTTTCGTCATGTTGCGACGCAGCAACGAATTCGCTTGCGTTGTTTAGTAAAAATTGCATCACTAAACAAATTACTAAACATCTGCCGCGCTCCGGCGCCGCCATGTTTAGGCCTCTGAGGAGAGAGGTTGAGGGCTCTTGAAACCGTCATCCGGGCGCGTTTCGTAAATGGGAGGAAGGCATGAAATCGAGCTTGAAACTGGCGTTGGGACTGGCCTCGGCGATTGCAACGTCGACATCCGTCTCGAATGCCGCACACGCTGAAGACCTGACGCTCTGCTGGGCCGCCTGGGACCCGGCCAACGCACTTGTCGAATTGTCCAAGGACTTTACCAAGGAAACCGGCATCGGCATGAAATTCGAGTTCGTGCCGTGGACCAACTATGCCGACCGTTTCCTCAACGAACTGAACTCGCACGGCAAACTGTGCGACCTGATCATCGGCGACAGCCAGTGGATCGGCGGCGCGGCCGAGAACGGCCATTACGTCAAGCTGAACGACTTCTTCGACAAGGAGAAGATCAGCATGGACGATTTCGTGCCGGCGACCGTCGTCGGTTACTCCGAATGGCCGAAGAACACGCCGAACTACTGGGCGCTGCCGGCCATGGGCGACGTCGTCGGCTGGACCTATCGCAAGGACTGGTTCTCCAAGCCGGAGCTGCAGAAGGAATTCAAGGAAAAGTATGGCTGGGATCTCGGCCCGCCGGCGACCTTCGACCAGTTGAAGCAGATCGCCGAATTCTTCCAGAAGCGGCAGATCGACGGCAAGACCGTCTATGGCGCCTCGATCTACACCGAGCGTGGCTCGGAAGGCATCACCATGGGCGCCATGGACGTGCTCTACAGCTACGGCTTCCAGTATGAGAACCCGAAGAAGCCCTACGAGATGGAAGGCTTCGTCAATTCAGCCGACTCGGTCAAGGGACTGGAATTCTACAAGGCTCTCTATGATTGCTGCACCCCTCCGGGCGCATCGAACAGCTACATGGGCGAAGGCGTCGATGCCTTCAAATCCGGTCAGGTGGCGATGCACATGAACTTCGCCTTCACCTGGCCCGGCCTGCAGAAGGACGAGAATGTCGGTGGCGACAAGATCGGCTACTTCGTCAATCCCAAGGGTCCTGGCGGCGCCCAGTTCGCGCAGCTCGGCGGCCAGGGCATTTCGGTGGTTTCCTACTCCGACAAGCAGGAATCGGCGCTGAAATACATCAAGTGGTTCGCCAACAAGGACGTGCAGGCCAAGTGGTGGTCGCTCGGCGGCTATTCCTGCCTGAACTCCGTGGTCAAGGACCCGAAGTTCCCGTCCAGCCAGCCCTACGCCCAGGCCTTCCTCGACTCGATGGCGATCGTGAAGGACTTCTGGGCCGAGCCGAGCTACGCACCGCTGTTGCAGGCCTCGCAGAAGCGCTTCCATGACTATGTCGTGGCCGGCCAGGGCTCAGCCAAGGACGCGCTCGACGGCCTGGTCAAGGACTGGACCCAGGTGTTCCAGGACGATGGCAAGATGTAACCGGCTCCTCCCGAGCTAGGCCCAGGCGTCCCGTGCCACCCTTGGCACGGGACGCAGTTCAGATAAATTCCATCACAGAGACGACCCAAGTGACCGAAGCAGGACTGACCATGCTCAATCGGACCGTGGAGAACGTTGCCCGGGCGACCCCGGAACCGTTGGCCCGCAAGGTCCGGGGCATCAGCGACAAGGGCCTCGCCTGGCTGTTCATCTCGCCGACGATCCTGTTGCTGCTCGCCATCAACATCTTCCCGCTGTTCTGGGCGATCTATCTGTCCTTCACCAACTACCGGGCCAACCGGCCGAACGAAGTGGTGAAGAATCTCGGCTTTGCCAACTACCAGCGCATCCTCGGCGACCAGGACATCTGGATCGCCATGCAGACGACGGCGCATTTCGTGTTCTGGACCATCCTGTTGCAAACGCTGATCGGCTTCACGCTGGCCTGGCTGATCGACCGGAAATTCCGCGGCCATGCCTTCTGGACGACGCTGATCCTGGTGCCGATGATGCTGTCGCCGGCGGTTGTCGGCAATTTCTGGCGCTTCCTCTACGAGCCGCAGATCGGCCTGTTCTCCTATGTGATCTCGTTCGTCAGCGGCATTCCGCCGACAAGCATCCAGATGCTCTCCAACGTGTCGCTGGCGCCATGGTCGATCATCATCGTCGATACCTGGATGTGGACGCCCTACGTCATGCTGATCTGCCTCGCCGGACTGCGCTCCATCCCGGAATACATCTATGAGGCGGCCGAGGTCGACCGCGCCTCCAACTGGCGGCAATTCTGGTCGATCACGCTGCCGATGGCGCTGCCCTTCATCATGCTGGCGGTGCTGTTTCGCGGCATCGAGAACTTCAAGATGTTCGACATGGTCAATTTGCTGACTGGCGGCGGGCCGGGCTCGACCACCGAGGTGGCCTCGATCACGCTGAAGCGGCAGGCTTTCGAGAGCTGGCGCACCGGCTATTCCTCGGCCTTCGCCATCATCCTGTTCGTGGCGGTGTTCGGGCTGGCCAACATCTACGTCAAGGCGCTCAACAAGGTGAAGCAGAGATGAGCCTGACCACTGCCCATTCGGTCGTCGCACCGTCAGCGAATTCGAAGCGCGTCGCCGGCGCGATCATCATCGCCTACGCGCTGATCTCGATCGTGCCGCTCCTGTGGATCTTCGCCACCAGCTTCAAGACGCCGCCGGATTCGATCGCATATCCGCCGAAAATCGTGTTCCAGCCGAGCATCGAGGGCTATTGCAACCTGTTCACGACGCGGACGCGGCAGACGCCGGAATACATCAACTCGCTGGGTCCGGCGACCGGCTTCTGCGACGAGACCGTGCGCAAGCGCAACATGGTGATCGCCGGCCCGTCCAACTTCCTGCCGCGTTTCCTCAACTCGCTGATTATCGCCTTCGGTTCGACCTTCTGCGCGGTCTTCCTCGGCACGCTGTCGGCCTACGGTTTCTCGCGCTTCAAGGTGCCACTCGCCGACGACCTCCTGTTCTTCATCCTGTCGACGCGCTTCATGCCGCCGATCGCGGTCGCCATTCCGATCTACCTGATGTACCGCGAGCTTGGCCTGTCGGACACCGCGCTCGGCATGATCCTGCTCTACACGGCGGTCAACGTGTCGCTGGCGGTGTGGCTCTTGAAAGGCTTCATTGACGAGATCCCGCGCGAATATGAAGAAGCGGCGATGATCGACGGCTATACGCGGCTGCAGGCATTCTGGCGCACCGTGCTGCCGCAAGCGACCACCGGCATCGCCGCGACCGCGATCTTCTGCCTGATCTTCGCCTGGAACGAATATGCCTTCGCGGCCCTTTTGACCTCGGGCACGGCGCAGACCGCGCCACCCTTCATCCCGACCATCATCGGCGAAGGCGGCCAGGACTGGCCGGCGGTCGCGGCCGGCACGACGATCTTCCTGGTGCCAATCCTGGTTTTCACCATCCTGCTTCGCAAGCAATTGCTGCGCGGCATCACCTTCGGCGCGGTGCGCAAATGAGCATGATCAAATCAGTCAAAAGCAAATCGCGCTGGCCGGCCTGGGCCAGGCGCGGCCTGATGGAAAATATCGCAACGGCGCTGATCGCCATCGGCTTCCTGATGCTGTTCCAGCCTTTCGCGCTGTCGCTCTACACCTATTCCTTCATCACCATGCTTGCCGGCACCGTGATGTTCATCATCGTCTCGAAGTTCCCGGAATAATCATGGCCGAGATCCGTGTTCAGCACCTGAGAAAGGCCTTCGGCGATTTCGTCGCCGTGCAGGATTCCAACTTCGTCGTCGAGAATGGCGAGTTCTTCGTCATGCTCGGCCCGTCGGGCTGCGGCAAGACGACGACACTGCGCATGATCGCCGGGCTCGAACTGCCGACCGGCGGCCAGATCCTGCTCGGCGGCGATGACGTCACCATGCTGCGGGCACGCGAGCGCGACATCGCTTTCGTCTTCCAGCTGTTCGCACTCTATCCGCACATGAATGTGCGCAAGAACATCGGCTTTCCGCTGCTGGCGCAAGGCATGCCGTCGGCCGAAATCCGTGCGCGCGTCGAGGAGACGGCAAAACTCCTGCGTATCGACCATCTGCTCAACAAATCCGTCTCTGGCCTTGCCGGCGGCGATCGCCAGCGCGTGGCGCTCGGCCGCGCCATCGTGCGGCGGCCGAAATGCTTCCTGATGGACGAGCCGCTCGGCACGCTGGACACCGAGTTCCGCGACCTCATGGTCCACGAGCTGCGCGAGCTGCACAACCGCGTCCACGCCACCACAGTCTATGTCACCCACGACCAGATGGAGGCGATGTCGATGGCCGACAAGATCGCTGTGATGAACCACGGCGTCATCGAACAGTTCGGCACGCCGCGCGAAATCTACGACCGCCCGGCGACCATGTTCGTCGCCGACTTCATCGGCTCGCCGCCGATGAATTTTCTGGGCTTCGGCGGCGGGCTTACCAAGGGCGCCAAGGAGATCGTCGTCCAGGGCGCGAAGGTCGCGGTGCCGGAGGTGCGCGAGGATATCGCGCCGGCCGACATGGCGCTCGGCATCCGCCCGGAACACATTCGTTTCGACGATGCCTCGAAGCTGCGCGGCGCCATCTACGGCACCGAATATCTCGGCACCACGCAGATCGTCGCGGTGGAAACGGCCGACGGCATCATCAAGGCGCGGGTTCCGGCCGAAATCCGGCTCAACGCCGGCGACCATGTCGGCCTGGCCCTGAACAGCGCCCGGCTGTCGCTGTTCGACAAGGGATCGGGCCGCGCGGTGAGAACCGCGGTCCACGATACCGCCTCTCAGGGGAGAGCGCAGCATGGCTGACGTGCATATCAAGAACGTGACCAAGAGCTTTGGCGAGCATGTCGCCGTCAACGGTCTCGACCTGCACATAGCAGACGGAGAGTTCGTCGTGCTGCTCGGGCCGACCGGGGCCGGCAAGACGACAACGCTGCGGCTGATCGCCGGGCTGGAACGGCCCGATGCCGGCACGATCGAAATCGGCGGCCATAATGCGACGACGCTGTCGCCGGCCGAGCGCGACACGGCCTTCGTGTTCCAGCAGTACTCGCTCTATCCGCATCTGTCGGTCTACGACAATCTCGCCTTCCCGCTACGCTCGCCGGCGCGGAAGATCCCGGAGGACCAGATCCGCCGGCGGGTCGAGGAGGTGGCGAAGATGGTGCGCATCCACCACAAGCTCGCCAACCGCTCGACCAAGCTGTCGGGCGGCGAAATGCAACGCGTCGCCATCGGCCGCGCCTTGGTGCGCAAACCCGCCATCTATCTGATGGACGAGCCGCTGTCATCGCTCGACGCCAAGCTGCGCGCGGATCTGCGGCTGGAGCTGAAGCGCATCCAATCCGAACTCGGCGCCACCATGCTCTATGTCACGCATGACCAGATCGAGGCGATGACCATGGCCGACCGCATCGGCATCCTCGCCGATGGTGTGCTGGTGCAGATCGGCTCGCCACGAACCATCTATTCGGAGCCGGCAAACCTGCATGTCGCGGCAAGGCTCGGCCAACCGGCGATCAATCTCCTGCCGACCGGCCTGCTGCCCGATGGCAGCGCGCCGGTGGGCACCAGGACGATCGGCGCGCGCACCGAACATCTGACGATCGAAAAGGCCAGGAATGGCCATGCCGACGGCGTCGTCGACTGGGTCGAGCATCTCGGCGACCAGAACCACCTGCATGTGACGGTGGGGCCGAAGAAACTGGTGACGCTGACCGACCCCGACACCGATCTGGCGCAAGGCGACAAAGTGGTGATCCGCTACCGCTCGCCGCTCTATTTCGGCGCCGATGGACAAAGATTGATGTGAACGGCTTTCGGTGTTCCCAGCCGGGGCAACGCCGCTTCTGATTGACGATCGCGAATACGGGACGAATTCGATGAAGCACTTTTTCAACCGCAGGGAAACGATCGTCACCGAGGCGCTGGACGGCCTGTTGCGCACCAGCGGCTCGGACGACCTCGCGCGCCTCGACGGCTATCCCGAGATCAAGGTCGTGCTGCGCGCCGACTGGGACAAGTCGAAGGTCAGCGTCGTCTCCGGCGGCGGCGCCGGGCATGAGCCTTCGCATGCCGGCTTTGTCGGCAAGGGCATGCTGACGGCGGCGGTCTCTGGCGAGATATTCGCCTCGCCGAGTGTCGAAGCGGTACTGGCGGCCATCCGCGCGGTCACCGGGCCGGCCGGCTGCCTGCTGATCGTCAAGAACTACACCGGCGACCGGCTCAATTTCGGCCTGGCCGCCGAGAAGGCGCGCGCCGAGGGCTTTCGCGTCGAGATGGTGATCGTTGCCGACGACATCGCTTTGCCTGACATCAACCAGCCGCGTGGCGTCGCCGGCACCTTGTTCGTGCACAAGATTTCGGGCCATTTGTCGGAGGCCGGCCATCATCTTGCCGACATCGCGGCAGCGGCGCGGGCGGCAGCAAAGGATATCGTTTCGCTCGGCATGTCGCTGTCGTCCTGCTCGATCCCCGGGCAGCCGCATGAAGACAGGTTTGGCGCGGACGACGGCGAACTTGGCCTGGGCATTCATGGCGAGCCGGGCGTCGAGCGGATTGCCTTGCAAAGCGTCGACAGGCTGGTCGCGATCATGGCGGAGCGCCTCGCGGCAGGGCTCGACCCGAAGGCAAGCCATGCCTTGCTGATCAACAATCTCGGCGCGGTGCCGCCGCTCGAAATGTCGCTGGTTGCCAATGCGGTTCTGGCCTCGCCGCTGGCCAAGACCGTCAAGCTGGCGATCGGCCCCGGCCCGCTGATGACGGCGCTCAACATGAACGGCTTCTCGCTGTCGCTGATCCGGCTCGATGCGGCGCGCGGGGCCGCCCTGCTGGCGCCGGTCGGCCCGCATGCCTGGATGCCGGCCAAGCCGGTCGCGTCGCCTGTCATCTTGCCGATGGCGAAAGCAGCCGGGCAAAGTGCCGCGCACAAGGCCAGCCAGGATGCCGGCACCAGGCGGCTGATCGTCACGGTCTGCGAAAAACTGATTTCACTTGAAGCGTCATTGAACGGGCTCGACGCCAGGGCGGGCGACGGCGACACCGGCTCGACGGTGGCGACCGGCGCGCGCAGCATTCTCGAGCGGCTCGACATGCTGCCTCTGGCGAACCCGGCGGCGACGCTCGGCGCGATTGGCGACATATTGAGCGCGTCGATGGGCGGCTCGAGCGGCGTGCTGCTGTCGATCTTCTTCACGGCGGCGGCACAGGCCCTCGGCGGCGGCGCCAGCTTGTCCAAGGCACTGCTTGCCGGCCTCGAGCGGATGACTTTCTACGGCGGCGCCAAACCGGGTGATCGCACCATGGTCGATGCGCTGGAGCCCGCGCTGAAAGCGCTCGACGCCAACGGGCTGGAAGAGGCGGCAGCCGCCGCCCGGCGCGGCGCCGAGGAGACGGCCGCCATGGAGAAGGCGAAGGCCGGACGGTCCGCCTATGTCGGCACCAAATTGCAAGGCGTGGTCGACCCCGGCGCCCATGCGGTGGCCGAGGTGTTTTCGGCCGCCGCCGCGCTGCTCGTCACGGCCTGACGCATGCAGCAGTTGTCGAATGACCGTTCTTTCGTTACTGCCGGCACAGTGGAAACCGGGATTTTGGGCGACATGGCGGCATTGAACCTTGCCAGGCTGATCGCGGTGGCCGCCGAGACGATTGCCGCTCACGCCGAGGAATTGACGGCGCTCGACCAGGCGATCGGCGACGGCGACCATGGGCTGAACATGAAGCGCGGCTTCGAGGCCGTGCGGGCCGAGGCTGATGCGTTCGCTGCCAAACCCTTGCCCGACGCGCTGAAGGCGATCGGCACCAAGCTGGTGATGACGGTGGGCGGCGCTTCGGGTCCCTTGTTCGGTACGCTGTTCATGGCGCTGGGCAAGGAGATTGCGGCGGATCCCGATCGCAACAATCTGGCCGCCGCCTTCGGCAAGGCGGTCGACGCGGTGGCCGCGCGCGGCAAGTCGCAGATCGGACAAAAAACCATGCTCGATGTGCTACAGCCGGTGCATGATGCCTTGGCCGGGGGAAAGACGGCGGCGGAAATCGCCGACATCGCCGACGCCGCCGCCGAAGCGACGGTGCCGATGAAGGCGCTGCGCGGCCGCGCCTCGTTCCTCGGCGAGCGCTCGATCGGCCATATGGATGCCGGCGCGCGCTCGACCGCGCTGCTGGTGCGCTCGGTGGGGCAAGCGATCGGGGAAAGCGCATGAGCAATGTCGGGATCGTGATCGTGTCGCATTCGCCGCTGGTCGCGGAGGGCACGGCCGACATGGTACGCCAGATGGTGGGCGAAGAAGTGCCGCTTGCATGGTGCGGCGGAAACGGCCATGGCGGGCTTGGCACCAACGTCGAGGCGATCATGGGCGCCATCGACAAGGCCTGGTCGGAAGCCGGTGTCGCCATCCTCGTCGATCTCGGCGGCGCCGAGACCAACTCGGAAATGGCGGTGGAGATGATCGGCGAGCCGCGTGCGCAGAAGATCATCGTGTGCAACGCGCCGATCGTGGAGGGCGCGGTGATGGCCGCGACCGAATCCTCCGGCGGCGCCTCGCTGAAGGAAGTGGTGGCGACGGCGCACGAATTGTCGCCGTCGTGAGTGAACGGGATTCCTGAAAAATGTCCGCAGCAGCCGAAGCGACCGTCCTGATCACCCACGATGTGGGGCTGCACGCGCGTCCGTCGGTGAAGTTCACCAAGCTGGCCAAGACTTTTGCCGCCGACGTGGAAATCGCGCTTGCCGCCAACGGGCCGTGGTTCGATGCCAAGAGCATCGTCAAGGTGATGGCGGCCAAGGCGCCGAAGGGCACGGTGCTGCACATCAGGGCCAGCGGCAGCGGCGCCGATGATGCGGTGCGCGCGCTGATCGACCTGGTGCAGCGCGATTTCGACGAGGACGCCGGTCATGTCCGCTCGGCGTGAGGCTGGCGCACTTCTTCGCCAGCCCGCAGGGAATGCGGGCCATGCGGATTGAGGGCGTTCCGGCCTCGGCCGGCTATGCCGAGGGGCCGCTGTTCGACCTGGACCGGCCGCCCGCCGTCTACGCAGGCAAAGCCACCGCTACGGAAGAGAAGACGTCGCTGGAAGCCGCGATCGGCACGGTAGTGAGCCGGCTTGCCGCCATGGCGGAGGCCGCCGACAGCGACGCCGCCGGCATACTCGAATTCCACATTGCCATGCTGGAAGACGACGCCTTGAGCGGGCCGGCCTTCGCATCGATCGCTTCCGGACAGACCGCCGACGTGGCATGGCGAGAGGCGCTTGATGCCGAGATCGGCGGTTACGAGGCCTCCGACCAGGACTATTTCCGTGCCCGCGCCACGGATTTGCGCGATATCAGGGACCAGGTGCTGCGCGCCCTGACCGAGGACGGCGACAGCACAGCGCCTACCGGTGCCATCCTCTGCGGCGAGGACATCGCGCCGACGCGCTTTCTCGAAACCGACTGGAGCCATGGCGGCGGCATCGCGCTGAAGGCGGGCAGCACGGCCAGCCATGTCGCCATGCTGGCGCGCTCGCGGGGCGTGCCGATGGTGGTGGGGCTGCGCGAACCGCTTGCCGATCTTGCCGGCATGGCACTGCTCGACGCCGAGCATGGCAGCATCGTGCTGGCGCCCTCGCCGGCTGAGATCGGCGCGTTCCGGCAGTCGTCCGCTTCCTTCGTCGCCCGCCAGGGCGTGGTCCGGCGTTTTCTGGCGCGGCCGGCGGTGACCAAGACCGGCACAGCGGTGCGCGTGCAGGTCAACATCGCCGATCCGTCCGATGTCGACGGCATCGACATCGCGACCTGCGACGGTGTCGGGCTGATGCGAACAGAGTTCCTGTTCGGCAAGAATTTGCCGGATGAGGAGACGCAATACCGCGCCTATCGCAAGGTGCTGGAATGGGCAGGCGAAAAACCGGTGACGATCCGCACCGTCGACGCCGGCGGCGACAAGCCGGTGCCGGGCTTCACCGTCGAGGAAGGCAATCCGTTCCTTGGCTTGCGCGGCATCAGGCTGTCGCTGGCACGGCTCGACATTTTTCGCGTACAGATCAGGGCATTGCTGCGCGCCTCGCCGCACGGCAATCTCAGGGTGATGTTTCCGATGATCGCCATGGCCGATGAATATGAACGCGCAGCCGCTCTGTTCGGCGAAGAGCAGGCAGTCCTTGCCGCGCGTGGCGTCGCCCATAAGATGCCGCCGCTGGGCATCATGGTCGAGGTGCCGTCGGTGGCCATCGCGCCGGAGGCGTTCGCCGGCGTCGCCTTCTTCTCGATCGGCTCCAACGATTTGACACAATATGTGATGGCGGCCGCGCGGGATAACGCTGCTGTGGCCCATCTCAATTCGGTCCGTCATCCCGCTGTGCTGCGGTTGATCGGCTCGGTCACGGCCTTCGGACGGGAAAACGGCATTCCCGTCAGCCTGTGCGGCGATGCCGGCGGCGATCCGGCCGCGATCCCGTCGCTGCTCGAAGCCGGCCTGCGCGATCTGTCCGTCGCGCCGGCGCAACTCGCCATGGCCAAGGCGGCCATCGCGGATGTATCGGTCTAGGCGCGGCCGGCATGGTTGACATCAAACCCGAACCCGGTTCCGAAGAGGCGATCCGCGCCTACAAGACGATCCTGTCGCAGGTCATAGACCAGCGCCCGTCCGGCATGCGCCAGCGCCTTGCCGACGCGCTCGGCAAGCACCGCAGCTTCGTGACGCAGATTTCAAGCCCGGCCTATACGGTGCCGATTCCGTCGAAGCATTTGCCGGCTATTTTCTCCGTCTGCCATTTCAGTCCGGCCGAGCGGGATCAGTTTCTCGCCGCCTACCATCAGGCGCATCCGGGAAAAATGTCGATCGCCGCGGGCATGCGCAAGACGCGGCATGTGTCGCTCGTCGTGCCGGATTTCGGCGACGACAAGCAGAATGCGGCGCTCGACCGGGCGATCAACGAATTTATCCAGAAGATCACCAGCATCGCCGGCAAGGGTGGCAGCTGACCGTTTCTTGCCGGGCTGTTTGGGAGGACGCCATGAAGAAATTTATGAACGCGGTGGACACGGTTTTGACCGAGAGCCTCGACGGTTTCGTGGCCGCCCACGCCGATATCCTCGTGCTTGGCGAGGACCATAAATTCGTCCGCCGCAGGGCCTTGCGACCGGGCAAGGTGGCGCTGATCTCCGGCGGGGGCTCGGGCCACGAGCCGCTGCATGGCGGCTTTGTCGGCCATGGCATGCTGGATGCCGCCTGCCCCGGCCAGGTGTTCACCTCGCCGACGCCGGACCAGATGCTGGCAGCGGCGCAGGCCGTCGACAGCGGCGCCGGCTGCCTGTTCATCGTCAAGAACTACGAGGGCGACGTGATGAATTTCGACATGGCGGCCGAAATGTCTGATGGCGTCCTGCAGGTGGTGACCAATGACGATGTCGCCGTCGAGAATTCGTCCTACACGACCGGCAGGCGCGGCGTCGCCGGCACGCTGGTGGTGGAAAAGATCGTCGGCGCGGCTGCCGAGCATGGCCTGGCACTGCCGGTGCTGAAGACGCTGGGCGAGCGCGTCAATGCCGCGACCCGCTCGATGGGCGTGGCGCTGACCAGCGGCACCGTGCCGGCGGCGGGCAAGCCGACCTTCGACATCGGCGACGGCGAGATGGAATTCGGCGTCGGCATCCATGGCGAGCCCGGCCGCCGGCGCGACACCTTGAAGAGCGCCGACGCGATCGCCGAGGAGATCTGTACCGCGATCCTGGGCGATCTCGGCGACAAAGCGAAAGGACCGGCGCTGCTGTTCGTCAACGGCTTCGGCGGCACGCCGCTGATGGAGCTCTATTTGATGTACAACAGCGCGCGCAAAATTTTCGAGAAGCGCGGCGTGACGATAATCCGTTCGCTGGTCGGCAGCTACGTCACCTCGCTCGACATGGCCGGCTGCTCGATCACGCTCACCATGCTCGATGACGAGATGACCGGCTGGTGGGACGCGCCTGTCCACACGGCGGCGCTGCGTTGGGGCATGTAGAAATTCGAATGCGCGGCGATTCTCCCGGGAAAGAGCCATAGCGCTTCCGTTGGGAATGGCGATCTATACGCCATCACCTGCCCTCAGCGGGAATCACCCCAGAAATAGTCGTCACCACGAAGCCTGCGTCGACTCGCCGGACCGTTGCTTTTCTTCCCCTAAGTAAGGTAAGGACTCCCCGGGGTTTTGGGGAGATAGCGTATGCGTTACAACTGGGAGCGGGCTCCGACGACTTTCGAACGTCATCGGAAAGCGCTGGCGGCAGCCATTTTGATCTTCGGCGGCGTAGGCCTCATGCTTGTGGCCCTGCCGATCTAGTGCGGCCGGCATTTCGTCCCCTGAATACCGTTTGTTAGAGCAATTCCAGGAAAAGTGGGAACCGGTTTTCCGCACGGAATTGCGTAAAAAAACAAAGAGTTAGAAAGTGTCGCCGTTTCCGTGAAACGGTGAACCTCTCTAGACGGCTATCGGCCGGCTTCTCAACGAGGCTGCCCGGTCACGGCGATGAAGCGGTGGTCGCGCCCTTCGAAGCCCTGGCTGAAGCGTTGCAGCAGCACGACGATCACCGCCGGTTTGCCGGAAGGCGAAAAGCCGATGATGCGCCTAGCCGCGGCATCTCCGGCCAGGGCAGTTGCGGTGGAGATCGCGAGCACCGCGCCGATCGTCAGCGCAAACACCGGTTTTGCCACGATCGATGCTGGATGGCGCATCGCTCAGATCCCTCTCCCGAGAAGACTTCACTTCACGATACGGCGCGCAACCAAGCCGGGATCGGTTCATACGAAAATCAGGGAAGACAGCGCCGGAAAAAACAGCATAGGCTGTTGGCAAAGACGGCAAATGGTTTCCTGGGGAGGTACGGATGGCTTCACGCTATCATGAGGTCTATGACGGATGGAAACGCGACCCGGAACAATTCTGGGCGGACGCGGCCGGCGCCATCGACTGGTATTCGCCCTGGGACAAGGTGTTCGACGCCACCGCCGGCGTCTATGGCCGCTGGTTCACCGGCGCAACCTGCAACACCTGCTACAACGCCATCGACCGGCATGTCGCCGGCGGACGCGCCGACCAGATCGCACTGATCCATGACAGCGCCATCACCGGAACGGTGAAAAAATTCACCTACGCCGAACTCAAGCGCGAGGTGGTGGCGCTGACCTCGGTGCTGAAGAACCGGGGCATCGGCAGGGGCGACCGCGTCATCATCTACATGCCGATGGTGGCGGAGGCGGCCATCGCCATGCTCGCCTGCGCCCGCATCGGCGCCGTGCATTCGGTCGTGTTCGGCGGCTTTGCCTCGCATGAACTGGCCACGCGCATCGACGATGCCAAGCCGAAGGTAATCATCTCGGCCTCCTGCGGCCTGGAACCGGGCCGGATCGTCGCCTACAAGCCGCTGCTCGACAAGGCGATCGAGATGTCCCGCCACAAGCCGGACGCCTGCCTGATCCTGCAGCGCGACCAGCTGCGCTGCGAGCTGAAGGAGCATTTCGACATCGACTATGCCGACGCCGTCGCGCGCGAACGGGCGGCCGGCGCCAATGTCGACTGCGTGCCGGTGCTGGCCACCGACCCGCTCTACATCATCTACACATCAGGCACGACCGGCCAGCCCAAGGGCATCGTGCGCGACAATGGCGGCCACATGGTCGCGCTGAAATGGACGATGGAAAACGAGTTCGGCGTCAAGCCGGGCGAAGTGTTCTGGGCAGCGTCCGATGTCGGCTGGGTCGTCGGCCATTCCTACATCGTCTACGGACCGCTGCTGCATGGCAGCACCAGCGTCCTGTTCGAAGGCAAGCCGATCGGCACACCTGATGCCGGCACCTACTGGCGGGTCATCTCGGACCATGGCGTGGTCGCGCTGTTCACCGCGCCGACGGCGTTCCGGGCGATCAAGGGCCAGGATCCCAGGGGTGAGTTCGTTGCCAGATACGATCTGTCGAAATTCCGCACGCTGTTCCTCGCCGGCGAACGCGCCGATCCCGAAACCATCAAATGGGCGGAGCAGAAGCTCAACGTGCCGGTGATCGACCATTGGTGGCAGACCGAGACCGGTTCGCCGATGACCATCAACCCTGCGGGGCTCGGCCTGCTGCCGGTGAAATACGGTTCGCCCGGCGTGCCGATGCCGGGCTACGACATCTGCGTGCTCGACGATGCCGGCCATGAAGTGCCGCGCGGCACGCTCGGCAATGTCGTGGTCAAGCTGCCGCTGCCGGCCGGCTGCCTGCCGACGCTATGGAACGCCGACGCCCGCTTCCGCCAGGCCTATCTCGATGAGTTTCCCGGCTACTACAAGACCGCCGATGCCGGCATGATCGACGAGGACGGCTATCTCTACGTGATGGCCCGCACCGACGACATCATCAATGTTGCCGGCCACCGGCTGTCGACCGGCGCCATGGAAGAGGTGCTGGCCGCCCATCCCGATGTCGCCGAATGCGCCGTCGTCGGCATCGCCGATGCGATGAAGGGGCAAATTCCGCTCGGCTTCGTGGTGCTGAACGCCGGTGTCGCTCGCGACGGCGGCACCATCGAGAAGGAGGTCGTGGCGCTGGTGCGCGAGCGAATCGGGCCGGTCGCCGCTTTCAAGACCGTGGTGACGATCAAACGCCTGCCCAAGACGCGGTCGGGAAAGATCCTGCGCGGCACCATGCAGAAGATCGCCGACAAGGAAGAATGGACGATGCCGGCGACCATCGACGACCCGACCATCCTCGACGAGATCACCGCTGCGATGAAGGCGCGCGGGATCGGGATTTGAGGCTGATGCGGCGAGTGGTTTCGCACAGTCTGTCCTTGCCGGTTGGTCAATCCTGATCGGAAAGCAATACTTTTGTTGTGCAATGTAGCAAGCCACCCTACAGTGTCTCGCGGGGGGCCATCCGACGGTGCGGTATGGCTCAGCAAAAAATCACGTTTGGCGGCGTCGACATCCTGCGGTTTCTCGCCGCCGTTCTGGTCATGGTCTACCACTATGGCTTCTGGGTGTGGGCTTATCCCGATGGCATTTCGGCACAAGCCACGGGCGGCATGCCGGCACAGCCTGGCATAGGCGCCTGGGTCGGATCCGGATGGGTCGGCGTCGAGATCTTCTTCGTCATCAGCGGTTTCGTCATCGCCTTCAGCGCCGAGAAGTCGACGCCGCTGCGGTTCTTCGAGGCCAGGGTGAAGCGACTGGCGCCGGCGGTCTGGATCTGCGCACCGGTCACCGCCGTGCTGCTTCTCGCCATCGGCCTGAGCTGGCCGACCGATGCGGTGGTCAGGCTGGCCCGCACCGGCCTGTTCGCCCCCTATGGTCCCTGGGTGGACAGCGTCTACTGGACACTCGGCATCGAGATCGCCTTCTACGCCATCGTCTGGATCCTGCTGCGGCTTGGTCGCTTCGATCTGATGGAGCCGGTCGCCATCGTCATCGGCCTGGTCAGCACGCTGTTCTGGTGCCTCTATTATCCGCTCGGCTGGGCCGACTTCGCCGAGACGCGGCTGCTGCAGCTCACTTTGGTGCATCACGGCTGCTTCTTCGCCGTCGGCGTGCTGCTGTGGCTGATCCGGTTCAAGGCGCCGACGGTGCCTCGCCTTGGCTTCTGCCTGCTGTTCCTCGGCGGGGGCGTGCTGCAGATCGCCAGTTCAGTCGACGTCCACAGCATCAAGGTCAATGCCGTGATGCCCTATGCACCGCCGATCCTGATCTTCCTCGTCGCGATCGCGCTGATGGCGTGGTCGCTGCGGCTCGACCTCAGCTGGAGCGGCTGGCGCCGGATCGGCCTGATGACCTATCCGCTCTACCTGATCCACGACGTCGTCGGCGCGGCGATGCTCGGGGCGATGGTCCGTGCCGGAGTGCCTTATCTCCTGTCGATGGCAGTGGTCGGTGCGACGATGATCGCGGCAAGCTGGCTTGTGGCAACGGAAGCCGAACCGCGCATAAGGCTGCTGCTCGACCACACCGTCTTCCGTTACCGGCTCAAGGCCGCGTAGCCAAGGCCGTCACCAGCCGTGATGACACGGCTGGCCTCACCAGAGACGGTGGACCGATATCAGACCGTCGCCTTGCTGCGCACTTCGGACTTGTCGAGATAGTAGCTCGAATATTTATCGAAGAATTTTTCCGAAGCGCCGAACGATCCGTATTTGGCGAGCTTCTTCAGGTCGACCTTGTTCAGCACCGCGCCGACGATCTTGTTGGCGACATAGGGTTCGGATTCCAGCATCGACCTGACCATGGCGCGCGGCGTGCGGCCCCATTCGGTGACCAGCACGAAGCCGTCGACCAGCGGCGCGAAGGCCTTGGCATCGACCACCGGCCCGAGCGGCGGCAGGTCGACGACGATGTATTCGAACGTCTCCTTGGCGTTCTCGATGAAGCGCCGCATTCCGGCCGAGGACAACAGCTCGCTGGTGTGCGAGAAGTTGCCGCGCAGCACGGCGGGGATGATGGCGAGCTTGGTCTGCCGGTCGATCTTGCCGACCGATTGCCAGGTCTGGCCGTTGACCACGGCTTCCATGAGACCCTGCTCGGCCTCCATGCCGAGGCTGCGGCTGAGGCCCGGATTGCGCAGGTCACCGTCGATGAGCAGCGTCCTGGCGCCGTTGGCGGCGAGCAGCCCGGCGAGATTGGCCGCGACCGTCGACTTTCCTTCACCGGGAAGCACCGAGATGACGCCGACGACTCGGCTGCCCTGTCCTTCCATCACGACATCGAAGGCGATCTTGGCGCTGCGCAGGGTTTCGGAGAACATCGATGCCGGCGCGTCGATGCTCACCCGCATGCGCGCCCGCCTTTCGATGGCCGCCGGCGACCTCGCTGTCTTGGCATCCGGTAGAGCGTCGGTCTGCTTGTCGTCCTTGGCGGGCCTGCTGCCTATGGTCGGCAGATAGCCGAGGAATTTGAGGCCGACACGGTCGCGCACTTCTTCGCCGGTCCGGAAGAACCGCTCGTTGAACTCGTTGAGGCCGCCGAAGCCGGCGCCCATCAGCACGCCGAGCACGAGCGAAAGGCCGAGCACGATGACGGTGCGCGGGCTCGAGGCCGAGAGCGGCGTCGAGGCGTCCGAGATGATGCGGATCTTGCCGACCGGGAAGGATTGCTGCTGCGCGGCTTCCTCATAGCGGCCGAGGAACGTCTGATAGAGCGTGGTGAGCGCCGTCGCCTTCTGGTCGAGGTCGCGCAACTGGACCTGCGACTGGTTGTCGATGGAGCTCTTGCCTTGAGCGGCGGCAACATTGGCCCTGAGCGCGGTCTCGCGCGCCAGCGCCACCTCATACTCGTTGCGATAGCTTTCGGTGAGCTGCTTGAGCTCGCCGAAAATCTGCTTCGATATGTCGGCCTTTTCCTTGGCTAGCGCCACGGCCTGCGGATGGTCGGGACCAAAATTCGCCTCGACATCCTGCTGGCGCTTGGCGACGGTGAGGTAGCGGGTCTTGAGCGCTGAAATGACCGAGCTGCTCGGCTGATCGCTCGAAATGGCGGCATCCTTGAAGGCATTGTCCGAGCCGCTGTCGACGATCGACTTGTACTGCTGGTAGCGGGCGCTGGCGCGCGCCGTGTCGGCCTGCGCCACGATGAGCTGGGCGTTGAGGTCGGCAAGCTGCTTGTCGCTCATCAGCTGACCATCGCTGTTGGCGGACAAGCCGTGTTCTGCCCTGAACTTCTCGACAGCCAGCGATGCCTGCTGCGAGCTTTCGCGCAGTTCCGTCAGCCGGCCCTGCAGCCAGACCGCCGCGCGCTCGGTGGCGTCGAAGCTGGCATCGAGCTGATCGGCAAGATAGGCGTCGGCATAGGCCTTGGTGATCGCTTTCGCCAGGCCCGGATCGGTCGCCTGATAGCCAAGCGCGATGACGTAGCTTCGTCCGACACGATCCGCCTGGATCTCGTTCTGCAACTTGAGGATCGCATAGTCGCGGCTCGACGTGGCGATCAGCGCATCGCGGGTGGCGGGGTCGAGCTTGCTGATGTCACCCATGCCCGGGATAGGCGGGCTAGGGCGGACATACTGGATCAGGCCGCGGATCAGGCCGACGCCCTGGGCAAGCGCGGACTGCGGCGGGTTCATGAACGCATCGTTCTGGGCGAGCTTGAGCTTGTCGACGACCACCGCCGCGAGCCGCGTCGAGGTCAGGATCTCGATCTGGCTCAGAATGGCGGAATCGGTCTGCATGGTCGTCGACGCCGCCGAAATATCGTCGACGATCTTGTTCAGGCCCTCGTCGATCAAGACGCTCGAAACCGACACATATTTAGGCGGCGTTGTCTGCAGATAGAGCATGCCCAGGAAAAGACCGATGGCGGCGCACACGGCAACCACCTTGGCCTGCCGCGCAGCCATGCCAAGCAGCCGCTCGATATCGATGAAGTCTTCGCCGTTTCCTGCGTCCGAATTCGGCAATGGCATCCTCTTGTCGAGAGGAAAATTGGCATAATTCATCGTCGGTCCAATCCCAGAGCCTGTTGCGTTCCCGACCATCGGGTTGAGGCTCTATCTCTTTGTTTGGGCATGATCTTTTCCGAAAACTTCCGGGATCACGACCTGTCTCAGTTCTAAGCATGACCTTTCCGGAAACCGGGAGCCACTTTCCGGGATCATGCTTGGGCTTGCAGCGCCTCAACGATCGGGAGCATTGCCAAAAGCAACGCAAGCTTCATGCCAGACGACGGGGCCTGTCGGCCTCTCGCCGCCGGCCATCCGGCAATACTCCCGAAAGATGGGCATTATGCGGCTTCTTCCTGGCGTTCATGCGACCGGACGAACTCCTGAAGCATCTCGAAAACCGGGCCCTTCATGTCGTTGCGCGCCAGCGCGAAGGCGATGTTGGCCTGGATGAAGCCTTCCTTGGATCCGCAGTCGAACATGCGGCCCAGGAAAGGCTGAGCAAAGAACGGCTGATCCTTCGACAGCCGGACCATGGCGTCCGTCAGCTGGATCTCGTTGCCGGCGCCACGCTGCTGATTGCCCAGCAGCGCAAAGATCTCGGGCTGCAGGATGTAGCGGCCGTTGATGTAGAAGTTCGACGGCGCGTTGGCCGGGGCAGGCTTCTCGACCATGGCCGTGACCTCGAAACCGCCGCCGATTTCGGCGCCGCGGCCGACAATGCCGTATTTGTTGGTCTCGCTCGGATCGCAGCGTTCGACGGCGATGACGTTGCCGCCGGTGCGCTCATAGAGGTCGACGGTTTCGGCCAGACAGCCGCGCCCGCCGAAGGAGACCATGTCTGGCAAAAGCAAAGCGAAGGGCTCATTGCCGATCACCTCGCGGGCGCACCAGACGGCGTGGCCGAGGCCCTGCGGGGATTGCTGGCGGATGAAGGAGGTGGCGCCGGCCACCGGCAGCATGCTTTCGAGCGCCTCCAGTTGGGTCTTCTTGCCGGTCTGCTCCAGGGTTCCGATCAATTCCGGATGCAGGTCGAAATAGTCCTCGATGACCGCCTTGTTGCGGCCGGTCACGAACACGATGTGCTCGATGCCGGCTTCGAAGGCCTCGTCCACCGCATATTGCACGACAGGCCTGTCGACCACCGGAAGCATTTCCTTCGGCATCGACTTGGTCGCCGGCAGGAACCGTGTTCCAAGCCCCGCCACCGGTATCACGGCCTTCCTGATTTTCTTCATCGCAAATTCCTTCTGAGGAGATCGACTTCAGTCCATTCACAGGCCACGAAAAATCCCTCCATGTGCCTGCATCTTCACCTCCCCGCCCCCACGGCAAATTGTGCCGCTACTCGTCGCAACCGCACGGCGATCGGCATGCCCATATGCCTGACCGCCGCCGGGTCGCTGAGCGCCGTCCGGATCGCCTTGAGCGGGGACCGCGCCTTGATGTGCTGGACCATCGCCAGGAAGGAGGCTGCCTTGCGCAGGCTGCGGCCGCGCCGGGCAAAGGCCGCCAGGACCGCCTCGTCCATCCGATGGGTTTGAGCGAATACGGCATCCGCCTTGCGCATCGCTTCTACATGGTGAAGCTCGAGCACACGGGAGATGGAACCGCTGCGAATATGGTAGGCGTAGCCGATCTCCGGCTCGACCACGCATCTGCCGCCCTTGGCGAGCGCCTCGGCAAACAGGATGTAATCCTCGCCGATCCTCAGTTTCTCGTCATAGCGAAGCCGGTTTTCGTCCAGGAACCGGCGCTGGAAGATCGGCTTGAGGTAGCCGAGGTTGAACTTCGATTCGAAGACCACGTTGCCGGCGATGTAAGTGGCCAGCGAAATCTCGCTCAGGCCTTCCAGATACCGCCTTGGGAACATCGCATCCTCGACGACACCGTCCTCGCGGATGACCTGGAGATTGTCGACGGCGATCTGGGCACCCGCTTTTTCGGCGCGGCCGATCATGGCGGCGATGCGACCGGGGAAGACGGCATCGTCGGAATCGAGAACCGCGACCCATCTGCCGCGGGCGACGTCGAGCCCGGCATTCCGGGCGCCGCCGGGACCGCGATTCCTGGCGAGCGCGACGACGCGCACAATGTCCTGCGGGTAGGCCCGCGCCACATCGAGCGTGGCGTCGCGCGACTGGTCGTCGACGACGATGATCTCGACGCTGACGCCCTTCTGCGCGATGGCGCTGGCAATCGCGCGGTCGAGCGTCGCCTCGGCATTGTAGGCGGCGATGACAAAGGAAACATCGGGGACTGAAACATCGGAGGTTGGGGAAACGTCAGGCTGCACGCTTGCCTCCTTCCCCAGGTGACGACTGACCGTAGAGGCGGAGTTCGCGGACGCCGACAAGGCCGCTGACGACGCCGACATGCATGATGCCGCGCAGCACGCTGCGGTTCCTGCGCACCGGGCTGGCGACCACGGGAAGGGCCGCGGCGAAACAATAGGCCGCCTTTGCCGCGGCAAGGCCGACATGCTTGATCAACCCGATGCCGCGCGCATTGCTGCCCAACAGGTGACCATGCGTCTGACCGACACGGAAGCGACGGCGGCCGAGCCAGTCGAACGCGGCCCTTGAGCGCGGCACCACCTCGTCCACCCAGGCCTCTTGAGCGAAGGCGATGCGGCCGCCGGCCTTGACCATCTGATCGAAGAGTTCGGTGTCCTCGCCTCCGGTCTGGCCGCGCGCCAGGCTGAAGCGACGGCCGCGCAGGCTGTCCGACCGCATGCGCAGCAGGACGTTGCAGGTGTAGCCGGTGCGGATCTCGCCGCGTACCCAGACCGGCAAGGTCGAGTGGAAATCGCCGCGGCGCATCCATTCGGGTGCATCAGGGCGGTAGAGCGCCCGCACCGGGCCGAGCACCGCCGTTGCACCGCTGTCCTCGGCCGTCGCCACCAACTCGGCCAGCCAACGGGTGGAGGCAGTCTCATCGTCGTCGATGAAGGCGAGGAAATCCGCCTCGCTGGCATCGAGGCAAGCGTTGCGGGCGACCGAGATGTTGCGCGCCGGCGCATGCCGGTAGCGGACCGGCAGGGCCAATTCGTGCGACAGCGCCGTCACCAATGCCTGCGCGCTCGGCGTGTCGTCATTGTCGGCGACAATGACGCCGATATCGAAGCCCTCAGGCATGTCCATGGCGGCGAGCGAGCGCAGCGTGTCGGCCAGTTCCGGCCGGCGGAACGTGCACACGCCGATGTCGATGCTGCGGTTCTTGGCCTGAGCCACCATCACGCCACCCCGCGTCGCGCGCCGAGGCCGAGAAGCTGCAGCCAGAAGCCGACGGACCAGCCGAAATGCATGACCATGGCCGAGACGCCGGTCAGCGCGATATCGGCATTGCGCTGGCGAATGGCCGTCGCCAGCCCATAGCCGAGGCAGACCGAAGCCCAGATCAGCAGCGGCACAGCCGCGATCCAGTGCACGAAGGAGAAGGCCGCCAGAAGAACCACCGGGAAGACCGCCAGCGGCACCATCTGCCGGACCTTCGGGATGACGCGGTGCTTCAGCACATTCTTGGCGCGGCCGCGGCCATAGCCGAGATACTGGAAATAGAGGCCTTTGAGCGAGGCGCGCGGATAGTAGACCATCTGCGTCTTGCCGCTCATCCAGATCCTGTAGCCGGCCTGCCGCAGCCGGTAGTCGAGCTCGGCATCCTCATTGTGGCTGAAGGTCTCGTCATAGCCGCCGACAGCACCGAAGGCCGATATCCGCATCAGCGCGTGATGGCCGTGGTCGACCCATTCTCCAGCGGAGAGGTGACGATGCTTGGAACCACCGGTGCCGAGTTTCGAATTCTGCGCCGCCGCGACCGATTTCTGCACGGCGCCGCTGCCACTGGTCAGCATCGAAACCACGACCGAATCGGCTGATGTGGCCAGCGCTTCCTCGAGCAGCCGGTCGCAATAATCGTCGGGATAGCCGCCATGCGCGTCGATGCGGATGAGATATTCCGCACCTTCGCCAAAAGTGCCGACGGCGAGATTGATCGCCGCGCTCTGGATGCGCCGCTTGTTGTGAAGCAGGACAACGCGCGGGTCCTTGGCGGCGATCTGCTCGACAATGGCCAGCGTGCCGTCCGTGCTGCCGCCATCGGCAACGACGATCCGGGCGCCAAGCCTTGCCGCCGCCGGGCAAAGCTGGCCGAGAAGCGCACTGATATGGGCTGCCTCGTTCAGGCAAGGGATCACGATCAGGCTAGAGGGAAGCGCTTGCGTCATCGGGCGATGTTCATCCTATGCCAGGGCTTCAGTCGCGAGGGGCTCGCGCACGGTGGTCAGGCGGCGCAGCTTTTCGACCAGCGCGCTGCAGTCGCTGCGATCGTAGCTCCACGTCCTCGGATTGCGGGCAAGCACGCGCGCCTTCAGTCTGCCGAAGCGCTGCTCCTCCATCGTGCCGAGCGCAGTTTCGAGCGCCTCGGGCGTCGCCTTGGGCAACAGGATGCCGATGTCCTGCTGGCTGAGGAACCGTCCGGTTTCCGTATGGCCCATAGCGATCGGCACCGCCCCGAAACGGCAGCCTTCATAGAGACGGTTGGGCAGCAGCCACTCCGAATTCTGCCCCTCCTCGAAGAAATCGATCGCCCAGGAGAAATGCACGTCCTGGTAGATCGCCGCCATGTCCTCCGGATTGCGGTAAGGTCCACGAAACGACAGATAAGGCTCGGCATCGACGAAGGCGTGGAAATCCGGGAATTCGGAGAGCGCCGGACGGCCGCGCAGCACGATTTCGAAACGTCCGTCCATGCGGTGGGTGAAATCAGCCAGAAGCTTGAGCGAGCGCCGGCAGCGCAGTGCTCCGAACCAGCCGATTCGCCAGGGCGGGGCGGCAGGCGCTTCGACTGTTTCACGCTCGCCGGGCAGGATCGCCGCTGCCTCGAAATATTTGTTCTCGATCAGCTCGACGGGGGCGGCAACCTGGCGGAAGGGCTTGAAATAATTGGCGATGAAGGCGGGCGAACTGGTCACCAGCAACTTCACGTCGCGCGCCAGATGGCGCTCGGTGGCGCGCAGCGCCTTGCCGAAGATGTCGTCGCGAAGCACCAGGCGGTGGATGTCGAGGCATTCATAGACAATCGGCACCGTGGCGCCGAAGGCCGATTTGGCGCGGCGCGCCAGCGCCAGCATTTCCAGATTGCGCGCGATGATGAGATCGGGCCGCGGCGCGCCCTTCAGCTTCGCGCCTATCGAAACCGTCGCTTTCGCGACCGCCGCCAGGCGCTGGGCGAATCGGCCGTCGCGCGTCGCCCCAAGGTCGACCGGCTGCAATCCTTCGATATCGGCAATCGGGGTTGCGGTGCGGCGAAAGCCCGCCAGAGTGACCCGGGCGCCGCCTGTCCTGAGCATTGTGATCCGTCGGCGAACCGCCGGATCGGAAACATCGTGCACCAGGTACAAGACATGCAGCATGAAAACTCGACCGCTGTTTGACCCCACCCAAAGGGATGCTAGTACAGCTCTTGCTGCATCGCAACATTTTTGGCGCGGCAATGGACATTTTCTGTTGCACTGCAAAATTATTGCCGTAGTTTGGGGATGGCGGCGGTCGTGGATTTTCAGGGTTCGGAAATCCGCGCAAAAATCAGGAATCCTGAATTTGGAAGCCAACCCATTCGATCCGCCGGAAGGCTCGCTGCGTAAATCGGTCGGGCGCGGCGCGGTGGTGACCGCCATGTCGCAATCGGTGCGGGTCGCGACACAGATCATATCCGTCATCGTGCTGTCGCGGCTCTTGTCGCCGCAGGATTTCGGCGTCGTGGCGATGTGCGCGCCGGTGCTGGCCTTCATCGCGCTGTTCCAGGATTTCGGCCTGACCCAGGCGACGATCCAGAAAACGGGCATCCGCCATGAGGAGGTGAACTACCTCTTCTGGATCAATGTCGCGGTCAGCGCCATCCTGGCCTGCGTGCTCGCGGGTGCGGCACCGTTGGTCGCGGCCTTCTATGGCGAGCCGCGCGTGGCCGGGCTGGTCGCCGCGTTCGGGCTGCAAATCATGGCTTATGGGCTCGGCGCCCAGCATCTGGCGCTTTTGACACGACGCATGCAGTTCGGGCGCCTGGCGATCATCGACGTCGCCAGCGCGGTTGCCGGGCTGGTGGTGTCGATTGCCTGGACCTTCATCGACCGCTCCTACTGGGCGCTGTTTGCCGGCACGCTGACCGGCGCGGTGCTGCCGACGCTGTGCTACTGGGCAAGCTCGCGCTGGCGGCCCGGCCTGCCGCGCAAGGTCGCCGGCATCGGCGAGCTGATCCATTTCGGCGCCGGCATCACCGGCTTCAACTTCGCCAATTTCTTTGCCCGCAACCTCGACAATGTGCTGATCGGCAAATACTGGGGCGAGCAGCAACTCGGCCTCTACGACCGCGCCTACAAGCTGCTTCTGTTCCCGCTCAGCCAGATCACCAATCCGCTGTCGAAGGTCATGGTGCCGGCGCTGTCAAGGCTGAAGGACGAGCCGGACCGCTACCGCAGCGCCTATCTGCGCGTCATGCCGCTGATCCTTTTGGTGGCGCTGCCCGGCGTCGCCTTCGCCACCGCCATGTCGGATGTGCTGATCCCCTTCGTGCTCGGCGAACAGTGGCGCGCAAGCGCCTCGATCTTCCTGGCGCTCGGCTTTGCCGGGCTGCTGCAGCCGCTCAACAACCCGGCGGGCTGGCTTTTCGTCAGCCAGGGCCGCTCCGGCGACTTCATGCGCTGGGGCATCATCACCGCCGTGACCTCGGTGCTCGCCTTCGCGCTCGGCCTGCCCTATGGCGCGCTCGGCGTGGCGATCGCCTATGCGGTCAGCGAATATCTGCGCACGCCGTTCCTGTGGCTCTATGTCGGCAAGAGCGGACCGCTGCGGGCCAGCCATGTGCTGCGCGCGGCAACGCCGTTCGTGCTCGGCGCGCATCTGGCACTGGCGGCGGTCTGGCTGATCAAGCCGATGCTGCCGCAGCAGCATGTCGTCGCCCTGGCCAGCGGTGCCATGCTTGCCTACCTCATCACCGTTGTCGTCGCGCTGGCCTTCGCATCCGGCCGCGAGGCCTTGCGCGAGGCCCTGAAAATGCTGCCGGCAAGACGGCCGGCGGCAATGCCGCGCGAGGCGCAATAATTTCGGCGCCTTTGCCGGCTACCCAATATCCACACGAACATCAGGTCTGATCCATGCACTACCGATCGATCTCCGACATGAACGACACGATTGTCGGCAACCTTCACCGGCTGCCGCGCGACATCGACCTTGTGGTCGGCGTGCCCAGAAGCGGCGTGCTGGCGGCGACGCTGGTCAGCCTTGCGGCGAACATTCCGATGACCGATCTGGATTCCTTCCTGGAAGGCCGGGTCTATACGTCAGGCATCACCAAGCGGCGTGCCGCACTCGACCGCAAGGTCTCGGACATGCGCAAGGTGCTTGTGATCGACGACAGCATCGCCGGCGGCAACGCCATGCGCGATGCCCGTGCCCGTATCGAGGCTGCCGGCATCGAGGGTGATTTCATCTATGCCGCGGTATTCGGCCTGGAGCCGAAGCATCGGGAAACCGACGTCGTCTTCGAAGTGGTGCCGCATCCGCGCATGTTCCAGTGGAATTTCATGCATCACAAATTCCTGGCGCAATGCTGCGTCGACATAGACGGCGTGCTGTGCCTCGATCCGACCGAGGCGGAAAACGACGATGGTCCGGCCTATGAGAAATTCCTCAGCGAAGCGCGGCCGCTGCATGCCCCGACCCACAGGATCGGCTGGCTGGTCACCAGCCGGCTGGAGAAATACCGCGCGCTGACCGAGGCGTGGCTGGCCAAGAACGGGATCCTGTACGACCAGCTGATCATGCTCGACCTGCCGAGCAAGGCGGAGCGTCAGCGGCTCGGCGCGCATGGCAGTTTCAAGGCCGATTTCTACCGCAAATCCAACGCCATCCTGTTCATCGAAAGCGAACATGCGCAGGCGCTGAAGATCACGGAGCTGTCAGGCAAGCCGGTGCTGTGTGTCGAAACCCATATGGTGAGCTTTCCCGACGCACTGTCGCTGCCGGCGCTCGGCCAGGCGGCGCGCAACCTGCCGGCCAGGCTGCGGCAGATCAACTCGCAGCAAGGCCGCAAGGGCGCCGCCAAGGCCCTGGCCCGCGCCCTGCTTGGCGCCCGCGGCTATGAAACGCTGAAAAGCCGGGTCAAGCGCCCGGCCTGATCGGCTGGCTTGCTGAGTGCTGGCTAGAGCGTTTAACCGTTTCACAGAAACGGCGAACCGCTCTATCCTATTGTTTTAACGCAATTCCGGACGGAAAACCGCTCACACTTTTCCTGGAATTGCTCTAAGCGGCCTGCAGCGCGCGCTGCCGCACCGCCCTGTCCAGTATCGAGAAGAAGGTGACGAACTGCCGATCGGGATCGAGCTCCGGACGCGCCGCGAAGCCGCGCGCGAGGTTTGAAACCCGCTCATATTCCTTGTTGTCGTTCCACAGCTGCCTGACGGCCGCGACCCAGTCGATGAGCGGAGCGTCATAGTCGAGCACCGTGCCGCCGGGGCCGATGGCTTCGGGCAGACCGCCGCGCCGGGAACCGACGACGGGGATGCCGCTGCAATGGGCTTCGGACGCGACTCGGCCCCAGGCCTCCTCCCATTTCGAGGGCGCGAGCAGGATCCTGGTGCGGCCATAGATCGTCTTCATGTCGTTGGTGCGGCTCTCCAGCGTGACATTGCCGAGCGGCGCGATCGTCTCCTCGATGCGCGCGCGATGGTCGTCCTCCAGCTTCCAGCTTTCAACGAACAGGAACGGGATTTCCGGGCAGGCGCCGGCAATGCGCACCGCCAGCTCGAAGCCCTTCTCCTCATAGGGATTGATCAGGGTGACGAACTGGCCCGTGGTCGGCGTGCTGTACTGCGTCGGGTTGATGGTCGGCGGAATGACCGTCGCCTCGATGCCGAATTCCCTCTTGTAGCTGCGCGCGGTGAACTCCGAATTGGCGATGTAGAGCGCGGAACCCAACTCGCGCAAATCGCCGCCCAGCTCATGGAACTCGACATTTCTGAGATAGACCACCAGCGGCACGCCCTCGGCCTGCAGGGCTTTGCCGAGCGGAACCGATTTGTGGCACTGGACCACCGTCACATCCGGCTTCAGTTTCTTGACGGCAAACCCTGCCGCCTCCCAGGGAAACCATGTCCTTATCACCGGGTAACCGGGAAAGCTGTCGACGACCGCCGGTTGCCGCATGAGCTTCATCTTGGCGCGCGCCTTGAAGCCGAACATGCCGTCGCCGAACAGGGCGCAGAGCACCGACGCTTCATGGCCATGTTCGATCAACTGCTGCACCAGATGATGCGTGCTGGATTGGACGCCGCCACCGAACTCGGGCGGATAGCCGTTGCCGCTGGCAAAGAGGACTTTCATGATCCTGGCTCCTGGTCTTTCGCGTTTCAGTCATGCGGCCGATCAACGGCCGCGTCGAAGGCGCCTCAAGCGCTCTGTGGCGGATCAAGCGTCGCGAACGGATTGGTGCATGAGTTCCATCCGGTGAACCGGATCGGATCGTCAGGCGAACTGCGCCAGGCGTAGTCCGTCAGCATATGGAATTCGGCGATGACCCAGCGGTCGAAATGTATCAGATCTTCCCGCTTCTCCTGGGGCAGCAGACGGCGGGCGGCGCCCAGTTTGAGCTCCTCGACCAGAGTGACTGCGTCGCTAAGTTTCTCGCTCGGAAAGATCCAGGGGTTGCGGTTGCGGAACTCCAGCACGAACTGCTGCAGATGCTCGATGCGCATATTCAGCCTGCCGAGGTATTTTTCCAGCGTGACGCGAACCAGATCCTCGTCCGAAAACGAGGAGACGGCGGCATAGGCAACGCCCGTCGAGGCAACGCCACCCGCCAGGATGGCCAGTGCGGAGCGCCGTGTGACTTCGATCATCGGCCCGCTCCTCTCACGCGATCCGGCTCGCCGCCCGCAGGGACAAAGCCGCCGCGGTCAGGCTTGGATTGGCGCAGGAGCAGCTCGGATAGGTGCTGGTGCCGACGACAACCAGGTTTCTCAACCGGTGATGGATCATGTTGCTGTCGATCACCGAATCAGCGGGGCCGGTACCCATCCTCAGTGTGCCCTGGACATGCGATTCCGTTGGCCGGATGCCGCGGTCGAAGAGCCGTTCGACCGGCAGCGGGGCAAGCAGTGCCGGTAATTTGTCCAGCGCCCGGGCCATGCCCTTGACCGCATAGTCCGACGGCGCCTTGAAGGAGACGAAGGCATTGTCGTCCTCGTCGAGGGTGACGAAATTCTCGTGATCGAGCAGGTTTTCCGTGACCACGACCAACGGCAGCGCCTGCCGCAGACGTCCCTTCTCGGCGCGCATCCCGTGCTGCCAGCGGTTCTCGAAATAGACCAGCGCCGCCGCGTGCTCGGACCGGTGCGGACCGTCATAGAGGCCGAAATTCAGTCCGGTGGTGATGGTGCTGCCGTCGAAATTGTCGACGCCGTCGAGATAGACCTCGAAATTCCAGCCATAGGATTCATGCAGGCCGCGCCCGACGAATTCGTCTCCCAGCCCCGAGCGCAGCATGATCGCCGCGCTCTGGATGGCGTTGGCGCCGAGAATGAAGAGGTCGCCGCTGACCTGATACTCCTTGCCGTCATGAACGAAGGTGACCGAACGGACCGTGCCGCCGACCTGATCAAGCCGCCGCACTTCCGCGCCGAGGCAGACCGAAACGTCAGGATGCTCGAAGACATGCATCAGGCCATTGTTGGCGGTGAATTTCGCGTCGACCGGGCACAGCCAGCAGCGCAGATTGGCGCAGCACGAGGTGCGCTGCGCGGTCGGCACTCGGGCGCGGGCGGTCGGCATGACGAAATGCTGGTCGGGCTGGGCCGCCTTCATCATCTTGTCCGGCGTCGACATGCGATGCGGCGGTTGCGGAAACGGTTTCGATCGCGGCAGCATCGCCGCCATGTCGGGATCGCCGGAGATCGACATGATCTCTTCGGCATCGCAGTAGAACGGCTCGACATCGTCATAGCTGATCGGCCAGTCATTGCCGATGCCATAGGTGCTTTTCAGCCTGAAGTCATTGGGATGGAACCTCGGCGTCTGGGCGAACCAGCAGTTGGTCCCGCCACCCAGTCCGATCGTGTAATTCCACGGCTTGTCGGAGTTGGTCTTGTAGGTCGTCTCGTCGTCGATGTCGGTGTTGGCGTTCTGGCCGAGCTGCCATTCATGCGTGTTGTGCCGACCCCATTCCAGGATCAGGATGCGCGCCTTACGCCGCTTGGCGAATTCGTGCAGGAAGAAGGCCGAACCGAAACCGGAACCGATCGCGATGAGATCGAAATGATCCTTGGTGATTTGCTCTGGCTTTACGTCCAGCACCATCAGCCGCAACTCCTTTCCGCGCCGTGCGCGTGTGCCAAATTCCGCTTGCTTCCCGCGCTCGCCCTCATGCCGCCATTCTGCCGATCGAGTGATATTCGATGCCGTGGCGCGCCACGACCTTGGGGTCATAGAGGTTGCGGCCGTCGAAGATGACCGGCGTGGTCAGCGCGTCCTTCAACGCATCGAAGGACGGGGCGCGAAAGCTCTTCCATTCAGTGGCGATGAGCAGCGCATCGGCGCCGCGCAGGGCCGCTTCCTTGGTGCCGCAGAGCAGCAGGTCGTCGCGCAGGCCGTAAATGGCCTGGCATTCCTGCATCGCCTCGGGATCGTAAGCCTGTACGGTCGCGCCGGCCTTCCACAGCGCTTCCATCAGGACTCGCGCCGGCGCCTCGCGCATATCGTCGGTGTTGGGTTTGAAAGCCAGGCCCCACAGCGCAAAGGTCTTGCCCTTGAGATTGCCCTTGAAATAGCGGTTCACCTTGTCGAACAGCACGGATTTCTGGTCATTGTTGCGCTCCTCGACGGCGCGCAGCAGCTTGGCATCGAACTTGACGCCCTCGGCGGTCTTGATCAGGGCGCGGACGTCCTTGGGAAAGCATGAGCCGCCATAGCCGAGACCGGGATAGATGAAGTGGTAGCCGATGCGCGGATCGCTGCCGATGCCCTTGCGCACCTCCTCGATGTCGGCGCCGAGCTGCTCGGCCAGATTGGCCATCTCGTTCATGAAGCTGATCTTGGTGGCCAGCATGCAGTTGGCGGCGTATTTCGTGAATTCGGCGCTGCGCACATCCATCACGATCATCTTTTCGTGGTTGCGGTTGAAGGGCGCGTAGAGCTCGCGCATCACCGCCTCGGTCCCCTCGCTCGAGGTGCCGACGATGATGCGGTCGGGCTTCATGCAGTCGGCGACGGCCGAGCCTTCCTTGAGGAACTCGGGATTGGAGGCGACGTCGAAGGCAAGATCCTCACGCCCTCTCTTCTTCAGCGTTTCGGCGATCCTGGCTTTCACCTTTTCACAGGTGCCGACCGGCACGGTCGACTTGCCGACGACGATCTTGGCGCTATCCATCTCGCGGCCGATGGTCTCGGCGACGGCCAGAACATATTTGAGGTCGGCCGAGCCGTCCTCGCCGGGCGGCGTGCCGACCGCGATCATCTGGATTTCACCGTGCCGGACGGCGGCGGCGGCATCGGTGGTGAATTTGATACGGCCGGCGGCATGATTCTCCCTGACGATGGTTTCGAGGCCTGGCTCGAAGATCGGCACGAAGCCCTGGTTGAGGCGCTCCACCTTGCCTTCGTCGATGTCGACGCAAACCACCTGGTGGCCAACCTCGGCAAGCACCGCCGCCTGCACGAGGCCGACATAGCCAATTCCAAACACCGTCAAGTTCATTCGGTTTCATTCCCATCCATGGCCGCGACCCGTTCTCGGTCCGGCCGGTTCAATTCGTCTTTCCCAACTCTTTTACGCTGCATACGAGCGATTCCGGAAACTGGCATGGCTGGCCGAGCGCGGTGAAGGCAACGCGTTCGACCTGCAGCGAAAGCTTGCGGCCCGGATCCGCGAAGGCGCCCATCCAACCCTTCATGGTGTCGCTGCCCCAAAGGCTGAAGAAGATCTTCTGCGCATGGCTGGGCAGCTTCGCCGGGTCGGTGATGGTGTTCACCAGCTGGCCGTTGACGTACCAGCGCAAACTGTCCTTCTCCCAGACGAAGGCGTAGTCGTTGAAGCCCTTGTCCGTGCCGCCCGGCACCTCGACCAGCTTCTCGTTCTTGCCCTTGCCGTCGATATAGGCGTTGACCTGCACCTTGGAGGTGTCCTTGGTCAGGATCTCGAAGTCGATCTCGTCCCAGGGCTGCTTGTCCGACGGGCCGATATAGGTGAAGAAGGCCGCGTTGAGGCCGGAGCCGGTGTCGGTCTTCAGCCGTGCCTCATAGGTGCCATAGCCGAAGCGCTGCTTGGTCTGGATCTCGCCGCAGGCGAACTCGCGATCCTTCAGCTTCTGTTTTTCGAAGCCAAGCGACAGCACACCGTCTGAAAGCTCCACCAGCCCCTTCGACCAGGTGCAATTCTGGTGACTGCCATTGCTCCAGCCATCGGACACATACCAGCGCGACTTGTCGAAGCTCTTGAAATCATCGACGAAAGAGGGAGCGGACTGGATATCCTGCGCATGGGAGGGAGCCGCAAAGAGGCTGCCGAGAGCAGCCAGCAGCAACCCGCCGATCAAGCCCAACCGCCGCAGGTCGGCTTGCCGGGTCTGATGCGCGACGGAGGTTGCGTCAATTGCTGTCGTGGACGTGGTTTTCGGATCCAAATTCATACCAAACTCACCTTTGTGCTGTGCGTCCCCAACCCAAAGTCGACGTTTGAACCGCTTCCAAACGGGCCAACCTTGGCCTCCTCTTCGGCCCTCCCGAAATCCTCTCCTGTCTGCATCATACCTTCGAAGCTTGCATCATGCCTTTGAAGTAGTCTCACGCCCGGCCGGCGCCCGCGGGCCTGGCGAAATCGGCCGCGTCGGCCGAATCGGACTCCCCAGCCGCGTCGAAGACCATATTCAGCGAATGACGCAGCTCTTTCATCAGGCCGTCCTGGCGCGACAAGGCGGCGATGCGGCGCTCGCAATTCAGGATCGATTGCGTCAGCGCGCTGACTTCGGATGAGCGCCTCTGCGAAGCGGAGCCGTTTTCCATGGCTTCGACAAGAAAGGCCGCATTGGTCGCCGTCTTGCGGTAGCGGCTCTCCAGGCCGGTTTTCTCGGCCTCTATCTCGGCGGCGATCTGCTCGAACAGTTTCGCCAGCCGGTCGTGGCGCGCTATGTCGGCCTGCCGGTCGCGGGCAGGATCCCTTGATCTGAAGCCAAATATCGAGGCCATGGGCTTAAATTCCTGTTATCGCCGGCTTGCCTGCCGACCACTGGCCGATCCCCGCAGGCGGGGCTGAAAAGCTCGTACCGCATTGTCCAGCTCCTTTTGACGGGAGAGACGTCGGACCAATCCGATCGGGGGCCAGTTCGGTTGGTCATTCAATTTGCTGCACCGCAACATAGACTGCCATCGTCGGAGCCGTGAGGCAACCACCCAATTCGTAAACTCTTAAATCCATTGGAAATGGTTTGCACCGTGCGAATGCTGTTTGACGGATGAAGCGAGCATTCCCGCCCCTTACCGCTCCTTGCCCGCACTGGTCCCGGCCATCAGGAAACGCAGCGGCGGCACGCGCTTTTGCCCGGACACAAGGCCAACGCGCCGAAACAGTGCCTCCAGCTTGTCGGAGGCCACGCCCTGGACGATGGGGACCAGGTTGGATTGACTTGCAAAGGCGTAGGCCGCGGCCGAAGCCAGCCCGCGCTCGGCCTTCACGTCGAGGAAATTGCGCAGCCGGTATTTGTCGCGCACATGCCGCTCGTGCCGCCGCAGCACCGCCTTGGAGCCTTCCGGCAGGCTGTCTATCGTCAACAGCGCCAGATCGGCGTCGGCCAGCCGCTTCAGGTCCTGCGTCTTGTGGCGGCCGCTGAGCGAATCAGCGCGTACGATGGCGCCGTAGCCGCAGGAACGGATGACCTTGAACCGCGCGCCATGGGCGACCGCGCGGGCGTAGAGCTCGTAATCCTCGCCCAGCCGCAGGCTTTCATCGTAGCGCAATCGGTGCCGGTCGAGGAAGGCGCGGCTGATCACCGGCTTCAAGAAGCCAAGCTCGCCTCTCTGCACGCGGCGCCTGGAGATGTTGCCTTCGACGAAGCGCTCGAAGTCGAGGAATTCCGGATCGGCGGCAAAATCCGGGGCGACGATCTTGGTCGCGTCGCTCGTCGCATCATCCCTGATGAGCATGATGTTGTCGGCCGCGAAATCCCAGTCGGCGGCGGCAAACAGGTTGCGGAACCGGCCCTCGAGGAAGAAGTCGTCGGCATCCAGAATGCTGATGAACGGCGCTTTCGAGCCGGCGATCGCGGCATTGCGAGCGAAGGAGGGGCCACGATTGACGTCGAGGCGCATGACCCTGAGCCGGCCGCTGCCGTCGTCGGCGGCGCGGGCGACCTCGGTCGTGTTGTCGGTGGAGCCGTCGTCAACGACGACGACCTCCGCCACCTCGGGTTCGCGCAATGCGGACGCGATGGCGACCGCGATCGTGCGTGCCGCATTTTTGGCCGCGATGATCACGCAGACCTCTGATTTCGTCATCGACATGGGTTAGCCTCTTGCACAGGTTCCGATTTGCCCTCGCCCTGTACGTATTGCGACGCCACCGCCATCACGGGCTGGCCGGCCGCTCGAAGATGCGGCGACTGAGATCCGCCGACGCTGCCCAGCCGGCCTCGGCCAGGTAGCGCACGGGAGCCCTGCCGCACAATTCCCACAACACGGTTCGCCGCTGCGGCCACCGCAAGGACGACAGCCATGGCGCGATGACCATGTTGAGCAGGTCATCATTGCCGATGCGCGACAAGATCGGCTTGGCCCGCTCCGACAGAAGCGTGCCGGTGGCGCCCAGCAGTACATCGGCGGCGCGCAGGCCGAGCAGCAACGTGTCGTCCAGCCCCTGGCTTACCGCTGCATCCAGCACACGCTGCTGATCGGCCTCGCCAAGACGGTTGGCGCTGGCCCTGATATCGCAGACATAGCCGGCACAGGGTTCGTGGTTGAACAGGGCCTTGGCGACGCTGATGCAGGACAGCATCAGCGTGTCGGCGGCCGACGTGAATGGCACTTCGGTGCCGATGATCTCGACCAGCCGCTTGCGCCGCAGGAAGCCGTCGGCATCGCGCGGGCTGGGCGAACCGGGCTGCTGGAGGCGATAATGAAGGTCGACCGTGGACGGCCCGTTGCCACGGATCATGTGCTGTTCGCCAAGGAAGCGAACCCACCAGACGGAGCGTGACTTGCCTGAGACCTCATAGCCGATCGAGCGCAGCGCATCGCGTGCTTTCGAGAATCCGGCCGGGGAAACCAGGATGTCGACATCGCCCGAAGGCTTCATGAAATGGTCGTCATAGAGCAGATGCTGCTGGAAGGGACCTTTGAGAAAGACGAAATCGATCTGCCTGTCGCGCAGCGCCTTATGGATCGCCATCGAATCCATGAGACAGGCGGCGTTCATCGAAACCGTCCGCCGACGATAGGCGTCGAGCCATTGGAAAAGCTCGGCGGGCCTTTCGCTGGCCGGGGCGCGCGACAGCGCTTTCAAAACGAAGGTGGCGACCTTGTTCAGCCTGGCGATATCGGCGACGGCGGTGGCGGAAAGGCTCGGCGTCGACACATCGCCGGCCGCAGCCGCCGCGCCTGAGAAATACAACCGCAGGCAGGCCTGCACATAGGCAATCTCGTCGGCACAGTCGGCTGCGCGCAGTCGTTCGTAGGAACTTTCCGGCAAGGCCATTGAGCGCATAGTCTCCAAAATGCGGTTTGCACGACGTTTATGCTGCAGGTGCGAAACAAAGCATCCTCAAAAAGCTCGACGCCGTAAAGTCTTTCCTTTCACAGCGCGAAATTTTGCAACCAGAGCGTTTGCCGCCGTTTCTCGAGCAGCGCAACATACGGCTGAAATCCCGACCCAATCGAGGCGGCTTCAGCTGATCATCGACACCGGCTGGCTAACAAGAATTCATCTTTTTAGCCATGCCTAAAAAAGCGCCACCACCATGAACTTTTTATGCAAGCAAATTCAATTGCTTAAAGAATAGCCCGTGCTGAAGGCAGACTGCACCGAGCTTCAGCTCGACAGCGGCCGAATCTTGAGCATTCCGCACACGCATGGTGACGCCCGCAACCCGTAATTGATTAACCAGAAGTAAATCAGGCTTGACTCATAAATGTTGCTATGCAGCTATTGCATCGCAGCATGAAAGTGCTGACGGCACTCGACAGGCCGTTTCCAGTCCTCATTGGAGAGTAAAATGGAACAGAATGTTGAAAAGCATGAGTACGAAACGCCAAGCCTGACGGTACATGGTTCGATCGAAACCATTACCCAGGGCGGTGGCGGCAGCACGGCAATCGACGCGTCGTTTCCGGCGCACACCCCGATTGGCGATCTGACGTTCTCCTGAGACCAGCTTGGTTCTGGAGGAGTGACGTTGGGCCTCCAGGATTGAAGACCGTAAATGGAGCCGGGGATGAAAATCCCCGACTTTCCGCTTTTGAACTGACGACGCGTAGGCCGTGTGTTGCTAACGAGGTTTTGGCATGAACTGGTACCCATCCGAGCACGATTGCGTAAGTGCCACCGGGGATGCGGTGGCCTGTGAATTCGGCGATGGCCTCGCGCTTCTCAACCTGAAATCCAATATCTATTACAGCCTCAACAGCGTCGGCGCGTTCATCTGGGAGCAAATCCAGGAGCCGAAGTCGATCGCCGATATCCGCAGCGCTGTGCTTGCGCGCTACAATGTCGACGCCGAGCGCTGCAAGGCTGACGTCGACGCCTTGCTTAGGGGCTTCGCCGAAAACGGACTTGCGAGGCGGCACAATGAGGCACTTGTCTAGGCAGGTTCCGCAAAAGGCCATGATCTCGCGGCGGAGACCTGCGACGGACCAGAGACCGAGGCCTGCCAACCGCCGGCCCGGCCGGGGATTGGCCAGGGTGCTGTCCCTGAGTGGCCCGGAAGCACTTTTCCTCTGCCATTGCCTGCTGGTGGTCGCGACCGTCCGGCTGGGGCTGACCTTGTTCTCCTACAACCGTGTTCGCGGCATGGTGACCCGACTCGACGCGCGCCAGTGCGCCAGCATGGGCGAGCTGCGGCTCGTCGCCTGGGGGGTTGCCGCTGCCGCACGGTTCGTTCCGCGCGCTACCTGCCTTACCCAGGCGCTTTCGGGCCAATACATTCTCGCTCGCCAGGGCAATGCCTCCAACATCCGCATCGGCATCGAACGCGGCACGGGCGAGCAGTTGAAGGCGCATGCCTGGCTGGTCAGCGACAACCATGTCGTGCTTGGCGGCTCCGTCGATGGTTTCGCGCATCTGGTCGACCACGGCAGCCGATGAGCGGCGTCGCCGGAATCCTGCTGCGACAGGACCCCGCGCCGGTTGACGCGGCAAGCGACATCCAGCGGATGCTGGCCCGCATGCGCCATCGCGGGCCCGACGGAAACTCCTGGTGGCTGGACAGCGGCATCGCGCTTGGCCACGCCTGGCTCAACACCACGGATGAAGCCGGTCCCGGCCCGCTGACGATGGCAGGCGGCAAGCTCGCCATCACCGCCGATTGCCGGCTGGACAATCGCGACGAGCTGATGGCGAGGCTTGGCATACGCGACAGGTCGGTTGCGGACGCCGTATTGCTGATGCGGGCCTATCTGCGCTGGGGCGAAGCCAGCCCCGCGCACCTGCAGGGCGATTTCGCCTTTGCCATCTGGGATGCCGAGCGGCAGCTTTTGTTCTGCGCGCGCGACCATTTCGGGGTCAAGCCATTCTACTATCACGCCGCGGACCGGCGCTTTGCCTTTGCCTCGGAGATCGGGCCTATGCTTGGGCTTGACGGGGTCGGCGCGCGCATCAGCGAGCACCGCATTTCGGGATTTCTGGCCGGGCTTCCGGACGACCCGCAATCCACCCCCTACAGCGATATCTTCAGCCTGCCGGCGCGCCACAGCCTAACTGTCACCGCGCAGCAGGTGGTGCTGCGCCGATACTGGCAGATCGAGCCGTCGGCACGACCGCCGCGGTCGGATGCGGCGGAGGAATTCGCACATCTATTTTCGCAATCGGTGCGCAACCGCATGCGCGGAAGCCAGTCGGTCGGCGCGATGCTGAGCGGCGGTCTCGATTCCTCCTCGATCGCCTGTGTCGCCGGCCTGCAGAACGCCGCCGAGCGGAAACCCAGGCTGCCGACCTTTTCGCTGGTTTTCGAGAAGGGCTCTTCGATGGACGAACGGGTCTTCATCGATGCCGTGCTCGATCAGCAGAAGACCGATCCGACACTGATCCCTGTCGGCAATTATGCGCCCTTCGCCGAGTTCGAGCGGGTGCTGGAGGAACAGGAGGGCACCTTCCTGGCGCCGGGCCTGACGCTGACCCGCGGCATTTACCGGACGGCGGGCGCAAAAGGCATCAAGGTGCTGCTCGACGGCCATGGCGGCGACGAGGTCGTCTCACAGGGACACGGCCATCTGCACGAGCTTGCCAATGGCGGAAGGTGGCTGGACCTTTGGCGCGAGGTTCGCAGCGCCTCCGACACCTATGGCGACAGCACGCTCGGCCTCTATTTCCAGTTCCTGACCCTTTACGGACCGGCCTGGCGCATCGCCAAGGCGAGACAGCTGGCGAACCGTGCCCTGAACAGGATATGCAAGCCCACGCGAATGCAGCGCGGCCGCAGCTGGCGCGACCTGATCAATCCGGACCTGGCCAGGCGGACCGAACTCATCGACCGCTTCCATCGGGCCGGCTACATGCCGCCCGGCGTCCAGGCCAGCGACGCGCTCAGCCATCGCTGGATCCTGTCCAACGGCTATGTGCCGCACTCTTTCGAAGTGCTCGACAAGGCCGCGGCCAATTTCGGCGTCGAGCCGCGCTATCCGTTCTGGGACAAGCCGCTGGTCGAATTCTGCCTGGCGCTGCCAGGCGAGGAGAAACTCAGCCACGGCTTTGGCCGCTACGTGTTGCGACGGGCCATGGAGGGCATCCTGCCGGCGGCGGTGCAGTGGCGGCGCGACAAGATCGATTTCACCGCCAATCTCGTCAACGGCATGGTGCGCAACCACCGCGACCTCCTGGAACAGCTGCTGGTTTCGGATGCCGGCCGTATCGCGCCGTATGTCAACCTGCCGCAGGTGAGCGCCGCCTATGCGCGGCTGCTGCGCCAGCCCGATCAGGCAGCGCCGCTGGATGTCCAGTATGTCTGGCGTTCGGCCTCGCTGTCGCTGTGGCTGCGGCAGGTCCAGCACAGCGGGAGACACGCATGACGCCTCCCAACCAGCCGCTCGCCACATATCTTGACGATCCTCCTTCCGATGGCCAGACGATGCGGGAGCGGCGCTACTACCGGGCCTATGGCCTGACCGTGGCGTCCGACGTGGCGCTGCCCGAGCTGGAGCCGGCCGAGCCGGCTGCGGCGGATATACTGATCGCCATCGGCACGATCGACATGCCGAAGCCTTCGTCCGAGGCCGCGACGATCTTCCGCTTCGAGCCGGACCGGCAATATCTGGCTTGGCATCCCGTCGGCTCCTTCCTGATCAGCAATGCCAGCCGCATTGATATCGAGCCGGCGCCCGGCGTCGATGACGCCCTGCTTGCCTTTCCACTGCTCGGGCCGGTGATGGCGCTGCTGCTGCACCAGCGTGGCCTGCTCGTCCTGCATGCCAGCGCCATCGCGGTGGCCGGCAGGGGCGCCATCTTCATGGGCGACAAGGGTGCCGGCAAATCGACCACGGCAAGCGCGCTGATCCGGGCCGGTCATCATTTGCTTACCGACGATGTCGTGGCGCTGCATCTCGCCAGACCGGACGCGCCGATGATCGTTCCGGGCTTTCCCCAGATCAAGCTTGCCGCCGACGCGGCGGCCGCGATCTCGCTTGGCCAGGCGGAGGTGCGGCCGCAAGTGCATCCGGCGATCGAGAAGATGCAGCATCGCCTGCATGGCGCCTTCTCCGGCGGCATGGCGCCGGCGACCAGGATTTATGTCCTCGAGCGCGGCGCGAAGGCCGCGGTCTCGGCCTTGCCCGGGATTGCCGCCCTGCCGGCGATCATCAAGTTCTCCTATGTGACGCGCTTCGGCCGCGCGGCGCTCTCCGGCGATTTCGCGGCGCTGCACCTTCGCCAATGTTCAGCAATCGCTAACCATGTCGGCGTGTTCCGGCTGGAAGTTCCGACCGGCCTCGACAGGATTGGCGAGGCCGTGGCGCTGATCGAAAGCGACCTGGCGGCCGGGGATCTGGCGGCCCAAGACCTCATGACCGGAGATCTGGCGGCCGGCCGTCGGCAGCGGTGAGCGCAATCATGTCCAAATCCTCGATCCTTCGCCTGTCGCTGTTTCGCGATGTCGCCGCGTTCGGCGCCGTCATCGCCCAGATCGGCGGGCGGCGGACCTGGACGGCGCTGCTGTTCCTGATCCTCGGCAGCCTGACGGAGGGTATCTCGATCCTGCTGCTTGTGCCGCTGCTGCACCTTGTCGGGCGCGCCGACCAGGATTTCGCGGTGCGGCTGCCGAACAATGATTTCGTGCGCTGGCTGGTGCCGGAGGGAACGCTGCAGCTGACGACGGTGCTGTGCGCGCTGGTCGGGCTCGTTGCCGTGCAGGCCGCGTTCAACCGCTTCAAGTCGGTCTACATGGCTAGGCTTCTCTTCGATTTCATCAACCGTTTGCGCATGAACCTGTTCGAGAGCATCGGCAAGGCGCGCTGGGGCGTGTTCTCGCGCATGCGCAGCTCCGATCTCGATCATGCCCTGACCGGCGATATCGATCGCGTCCAGGGCGCCGCCTTCTCGCTGCTGATGCTGGTGCAGATATCAGTGCTTTTGGTGGGCTATCTCGTGATCTCGATGTTCATTTCACCGGTGATGACGGCGTTTGCGATCGTCATCGGCATCGTGATGTTCATAGCACTGCAGCCGTTTCGCGCGCGCGCCACCGCTTTCGGGCGTGTCCTGACCAGCAATCGCCAGGATCAGTACCGCACGGTCTCGGAGTTCCTCGGCGGTATCAAGGTGGCCAAGAGCCTGAATGTCGAGGCCAGCTATTTCGCGCAGTTGCAGTCGACGCTGGAAAAGATGAAGGCCGACAACATCGACTATGTGCGCAACAGCTCGATCGGCACCGCGGTGTTCCAGGTGGCGAGCGTCGTGGGCCTCAGCCTGTTCATCTATGTGGCGCTGGTCCGCTTCAACCTGTCGCTGGCCGAGATTGTCGTGCTGCTTCTCGTCTTCATGCGCATCGCGCCGCGCTTCATGGACATGCAGACCCAGGCCCAGCAGGTGCTGATCAACCTGCCCGCCTATACGGCCATGCGCAGCCTGCAGGCCCGTTTCGACGCCGAGCGCGAGCCTGGCCATGCCGAATCCGAGAATGCGCAAAAGCTGTCGCTCGATACCGGGCTGAATATTCGCGGCGTCTCCTTCGGCTACGATGACGGCTCCGGCAAGGCAGTGGTGAGCGACATCACCTTCGGCCTGCCGGCCGGCAAGGTCACGGCCCTGATCGGCCCCTCGGGATCGGGCAAAAGCACGATCGCCGACATGCTGCTCGGCCTGCTCGAGCCGACCGCCGGCAAGATCCTAGTCGACGGCGTCGAGATCGATGCCGGCAATCGCCGGCGCTGGCGCGATCAGGTGGCCTATGTGCCGCAGGACGTGTTCCTGCTGCATGACACGATCGCGGCCAACCTGCGCCTTGCAGCGCCGCAGGCCAGCGACGACGATCTGTGGATCGCGCTGCGCGCCGCGCATGCCGGTGACTTCGTCGAACGGCTCGACCAGCGGCTCGAGACCGTGGTCGGCGACCGCGGCGTGCGGCTCTCCGGTGGCGAGCGTCAACGCATTGCGCTGGCGCGTGCGCTGCTGCGCAAGCCGTCGCTGCTCATCCTCGATGAGGCGACCAGCGCGCTCGACTGGCAGAACCAGTCGCTGATCGCCCGGTCGATCGACGGCTTGCGCGGCGCGATGACCATCCTGACCATCGCGCACCGGCCGTCGATGATCGCCTTCGCCGACTGGGTGGTGGCGATGGAAGACGGCCGCGTCGTGGAGGTCGGCCAGTATCAGCGGCTGAAGGCGAAGCCGGCGAGCCGGCTGTCGAGGATGCTGTCGGGGGAGCAGTCGGAAACCGAACCCGCCAATGTGGCCTGAGGTCGCGGATATCCTTTGCAGGAACTAGTGCAGGCTGCGCCGGGCGTTGCCCAGCTTCTCGCCTTCGGTCACGTCTGGCGAACTCAGCTTTCTCTCGGCTTCACGCAGCCTGTCGGCAGGCGTCGGCGCGCTCCGGGCGATCATGGCATAGACGAGGACGAAATAGCCGGCCTGGATGATCACGGCGCAGATGATGACGCGTAGCAGCGTCATGCCTAGCGACGCGCCACCAAGCCATGACCAGGCGACGACGATTGCAAGAGCGAAAATCATCCCAACGATGAATTTTGGAAGCGACATACCCAACAGCCCATAAACCGGCCCGGGTTTTATCAAACGATAGCCCCACCCGAGCGCCGTCCCTTTGTCATGCGGGCTTGTAAAGGTGCCCGCTATCGACCGGTTGCTTCCGGCCTTTCAACCTGTCGCCACTCTGACAGGTATAATTTGCAATTCTATTAAGGCGAGCAGGAGGCGGCAAGGGCAACCGCACATATTTTTGATTGAGCTCGCGGGATCGACTCTGGCATGCTGCAACGCACACCACCGCAATTCACTCAACCTGCAGGAGCCGACCCGTTTCAGTACAATTCCCAATATTATGTAGTATTTTATGTTAATAGTTGGGAACTTTGCGCCTTCCTAAAGCTCTAATATGTACCATTCAGGGCCTGCGAGAACGCCTTGCCCCAGATTCGCCCCAAAAAGGTCCGCATTTTTTTAAGCTTGCCCATTTATTGTCACAAATGTGCTAAACATCCCGAAAAATGTGCATCGCTAGCTTATTATTTAGTCAATTCATGACGTGACTATTTCAATGGGCCAGGAAATTGTGTGTTGCGCTGCAACATTTTTTTGGTATCGTGTGGTGAACCATTCGTTCAACGCATGGAGTTTCCGCATGAGGGATATTGCCAAGTCGGCCACGGCGGACTTTTCGCAGGCTGACACCGATTTTCCGCCGCCGATCGGCGGCCTCATCAAGCGCAGCTTCGACATTTTCGGTTCACTGGTTGGTCTGATCGCTCTCAGCCCGCTGTTCATCATGGTAGCGCTGCTGGTCAAATTTTCCGACGGTGGATCGATTTTCTACGGCCATCGGCGAATCGGGCGCGGCGGACGGATTTTTCCGTGCCTGAAATTCCGCACCATGGTTCCGGACGGCGACAAGGTGCTGGCCGCCTATCTAGCCACCAATCCAGAGGCCAATGCGGAGTGGATAGCGACCCGCAAGCTGAAGAACGACCCGCGCGTCACCCGCGTCGGCGCGGTGCTGCGCAAGCTCAGCCTCGACGAATTGCCGCAGATCATCAATATTCTGCAGGGCGATATGAGCCTTGTCGGTCCTCGCCCGGTGGTGCGCGACGAGTTGGAAATCTACGGCAGCGCCGCCGTCTACTATCTGAAGTCGCGGCCCGGCCTGACCGGCTTGTGGCAGGTCAGCGGCCGCAACGACGTCTCCTACGACAGCCGCGTCGCCTTTGACCGCCACTATGTCGAGAACTGGTCGCTGTTCGGCGACGTGCGCATCATCATCAAGACCGTGCCGGCCGTCTGGATGTCACGCGGCTCTTACTGACCGGTCGCCGGCACCAGGCATCCGGCGGCAAGCTCATCGGGCGATGGGGCTAAAACGGATCGGAACGTTCAGTTGAAAAAAGATATGTTCGAAGCCTTTGGCAGCGGCCGCTTTTCCGGCCGCTCTCGGCTTATGGCCACCTGCCTTGCGATGTCGCTGGCTTCTCTTCCCCAGGTCGCCATCTCAGGTGAATACCAGCTCGGCTCGCAGGACAAGCTCAACATCCGCATCGCTGAATGGCAGACCGTCGAAGGCACGTTCCGCGACTGGACGGCGGTGAACGGCGAATACACGGTCGGCCCGGCTGGCACGCTGTCGGTGCCTTTCGTCGGCGAATTGCCGGCGGCCGGCAAGACTACGGCGGAAGTCGCGGCGGCAATCGCCGAGGCGCTGCAGCACAAGCTCGCTCTGTCGGACAAGCCCGAGGCCTCGGTCGAGATGGCGCAGTTCCGGCCCTTCTATATTTCGGGCGAAGTGCAGAATCCCGGCCAGTTTCCCTTTGTACCCGAACTGACGGTGCTGAAAGCGATCAGTGTCGCCGGCGGCATCAGGCGCAGCGCCGATTACGGCCCCCAGTTCGGCAAGGACCTGGTCACCGCCAAGGGCAATTTCGATATCTCCGACGACCAGCGCGTCCGGCTGCTCGTCAGGCGCGCCCGCATCGATGCCGATCTGGCCGGCAAGGCAAGTTTCGAAGCGCCGAAAGAGGTCGAGGGCGATCCGCGGCTGCCGACCATCGTCGCCGACGAAATGACGATTCTCACGGCGGACCAGAAGGCGCTGAAGTTGAAGCTCGAGGCGCTCGATGATCTCAAGAGTGTCCTTCAGGCCGAAATCGAATCGCTGCAAAAGAAGATCGTCAACCAGCAGAAGCAGGTCGACTTGGCGCAGCAGCAGCTCACCAGCATCGGTCCGTTGGCGCAGAAGGGCCTGGTCGCCAATGCCAGGCTCCTGGACTCGCAGCAGTCCGTCACCGACCTGCAGGGCAAGATCCTCGACTACGAGACGGCCATCCTCACCGCCAAGCAGTCGATCAGCAAGGCGACGCAGGACGCCATCGACGCCCAGAACACGTTGAGCTCGAGCCTCGCCGCCGACCGGCAGCAGACCGAAGCCGACCTGAACGAGGCCGCGCTAAAGGTGAACATGCAGAAAGGCCTGATCGCCCAGGCCAGCGACCCCGCAACGACTGCCGCCATCACCACCGACCAGCAGCCTACGCTGCTCTATTCGCTGGTGCGCAATGTCGACGGCAAGACCAGCGAAATCGCGGCGAAGGAAGAGACACCGGTGCTGCCCGGCGACGTGATCAAGGTCAAGCTGGCGCCACTCGCCAGCCAGTAGGTCACGCGTCCCTCTGAGCGGTTCATCGTTTCACGGAACGCAGAGCCGCTCCGCGATTTGTTGCGTGGCGATGCCAAGCGGAAACCGGAAGCCCTCGCTTCCGGACCTCGGATTATGACTTGGCCCGCGTTGACTGTCATGGACGGTCCGGGCAGCAGCGCCTCTGACAGTGGTCAGTAAATCCGTTACTGCTCCTTCTTGAACAGGTCCTGGAAGATGAGCTGGCCCCAAGTGCGGCCGCGTGCGTGCACCAGCGCGCCACCCTCGTTGAGTTTTCCCAGCTTGACGGCTGCGAATCCGAGTTGTTTGGCCAAATCCGCCACGAGAGCGGTCGCGTCCTCGTCGTCGCTCGACAGAAAAACCACCCGGTGGCCGCCCTCGACGACCGGATCGGCAGCCAGGGTGGCCGCAGCCAGGTGATTGAAGCCTTTCACGAACCTGGCGCCGGCAAACGCCTTCGCGACGAAGGCGGAGGACGGGAGGCCGTCCAGCTCTTCCGGGACGGGAAACGCGTTCATCGCGTCGATGACCGTCTTGCCTTCCCAGCTCGGCAGGGTCTTGGCGACGTCGCGGTGCTCCGCAAACGGGACCGCCAGGATGATCGTGTCGGCCTCGAGCGCATCCCGCAGCGATTTGGCGACGACCGTGGGGCCAATCGCCCTTGCCTGCGGCGCCAACGCCTCGGGCGGCCGGCGGCTCGCGACGGTCACCTCGATGTTCTTACGGGCGAAGGCGTGGGCGAGAGCCTGGCCTATCTTACCGAATCCTATAATTGCGTAGCTCATAGTGCTTCTCCGATCCGTGTTGATATTGATTGCCCGGCCTTCAACGGCGCCGGGTTATCCACTTCGCTGCGTGGCGACTGCTCGCGTAGACGTCCCGCCGTGAACGACTTCGACGCTTCCGGACGGTCAGCCACGTCCGACGATCCGGCGCGAATTCAGATGGCCGAGAAGCCGCCGTCGACAGACAACTCCACCCCATTCACGAAGCTCGAATCGTCTGAAGCAAGAAACACCGCGACAGCCGCGATTTCCTCAGGACGCCCCATCTTTCCCCGCGGAATCAGGGATTCGAACATCTGCTTCGCCTCCTCGGTGAGAACCTGGTCCTGCATCGGTGTGGCGATCGGCCCCGGGCTCAGCACGTTCACGCGGATATTCCTGTCCTTCAGTTCGTTGAGCCAAGTGCGTGCGAATGAACGCAACGCCGCCTTGCTCGCCGCATACACGCCGTAACCAGGAAAACCTTTCACCGAAGCAACTGACCCGGTCATGAGGATCGATCCGCCATCGTTGAACAGCGGCAACGCTTTCTGGACCGTAAACAGCGTGCCGCGCGCATTCAGGTTGAAGGCCGCATCGAAATGCTGCTCGGTAATCTCGCCCAGTGGGACGGCTTCGCCCGTGCCGGCGCTCGCGTACAGGACGTCGATCTTGCCCTTTTCCCGCCTGACCGCGTCGAACAGACGGTCGAGGTCGTCGAGATTGGCCGCGTCGCCGCGCACGCCGGTCACGTTCCGTCCGACCAGCTTGATGGCCTCGTCCAGCGCCTCCTGACTCCGGCCGGTGATGAAAACATAGGCGCCTTCTTCAACGAACCGCTTGGCGCTCGCCAGCGCCATGCCGCTCGATCCTCCCGTGACGACCGCAACCTTCCCGTCTAGCTTTCCCATGACTTTTCCTTTCGTGGTGTCGGGACAGCATCTGCCTCCGAGAACCTCGAAATGGGGCCGCCCTCGTCAGTTGTTGAGTACGGAAGCGCGCACATCGGTGGTGCGAAATCGATCCGGCTGGACAACCGACGCCAGCCGCGACGATCGGTGTCCGCCGTTCGGAACCGGCCTGCTTGTAGGCATGGGCTGTGATGGCCGCCCCGCGCCACCCACATACGAGTTGCCGTACGATGTGTTAGACACCGGCTTTGAAAGGCGCACCTAGCGGTGCCGGATTGCACCATGATCGACTGGGATGACGTTCGCTACTTTCTTGCCGTCGCGCGCGGAGGCTCGGTGCGGGCTGCCGCCGGGCGCCTCGGGGTGAATCACTCGACCGTGCTGCGACGCATCGCCCAGCTCGAGGAACGCCTCGGGGCGCACATGTTCGAAAAGCTGCCCTCGGGCTACCGCCTGACGGCTGCGGGCGAGGAGGTCCTCGAGCTCGCAAACCAGATGGAAGCGTCGTCGCACCAGCTGGAGACGCGCGTCTTCGGGCGCGACCAGAGCGTGCGCGGGCTTCTGCGGGTAACGCTGGCACCGCCCCTCGCGACACACCTGCTCATGCCGGACTTCGCCGATTTCGCGCGTCTGCATCGCGACATCGAGATGGAAGTCTTGTCATCCGGCGAGCTGGCAAATCTGACCAACCGAGAGGCCGACGTCGCGATCCGCGTCGTCTACGACCGCAAAACCCTGCCGCTCAATCTTCACGGCCTGAAGGGACCGGAGCTGTTTGGAGGCGTTTATATGTCCCGCGATCGACTGGCCGCGTGGCGTGCGGGCGGGCCTGATCCCATCCGGTGGATCGTCATAAGCAGCCATGGAATCCCGGATTGGGCCAGCGAGGGTGAGGTTCACACCACAGGGGTTCCGTTCAGGATCACGGACGGCGAGGCGCAGATCGTCGCTGTACGGCAAGGGCTTGGGATGACGACACTGCCGTGCTTCGTCGGAGATGCCGACCCCCTGCTGGCGAGGGTGCCGGGCACCGACCTGCATATGTATGGAACGGTTTGGCTTCTCACACAGGGCGAGACGCGCAAGACGAAGCGCGTGCGGCTCTTCACCGAGTTCGTATCCCGCAGGCTCGCCGCGCATGCGCCGCTTCTGGCGGGACTGTCCGTATCGCGCGACTGACGCGCGGCAGGTCGACGGCGACGCTTGCAGTGGACAAGTGCCTGCAAGCGAACATCCCTAGCGTCCGACATGAGGTCGAACCCGGTCGCGGGACCGTAGTTCACATCTGATCGGCGGCGGCCGGACGGCCGACATGCCGGGGCCAGGCCGGCTCGCCCCTTGCCGCATCCGCCGGCTCGAAGGCCGGCGACCAGCGGGTGCGGGTGACCGGCAGCCGCGCCAGCTTGAAGTAGCTGAAATACATCAGGAAGGAGCCCATAATGTAGGGGTTGAGGACCTCGACCTCGACGAAGGAGCGGATGAGCAGCAACACCATCACGCCGAACAGCACCACCGATTCGGCCTGCCATGCCTTGAAAATCACCGTCGAGACATGGCCGTAGAGCGTGCGCAGCATGATCAGCGAGATCATCACCGCTCCGGTGAAGCCGAGTTCGACAAGCGCCTCGACATAGGTGTTGTGGAAATGGAAGCCGGTGCGGGTGGTGATGTAGAATTCGTTCCACAGCCGCTCGGCCTCGGCAAAGCCCTGCACCCAATAGGCGGCATAGCCGACGCCGAGGATCGGCGAGCGCTGCGCGGCGTTCCAGCCCTGCTCCCACAGATAGGTCCGCCCGGTGAGCGTCGAATCCTTGCCGAAGAGGCCAAGCACGAAGTCCATGAGCCCGAGATTGAGGGCGACAAAGGCCACCACGACGATCAGGCCAGCGCCGACCACGAAGATCACCCGGCGATAGCGCCGTGACAAAAGCTTGGTCATGGCAAGAAGCGCGATCAGCGCCAGAACCGCCGGTATCGAGGCCATCGACGTGGCGGAATGCGAAATGACCAGCAGGTAGGCCGACAGCAGCACGACAGGCACGGTCAGCATGAAACTCAGCCGGCCACGCCGCAGGAAAGCAAGGAACACCACGGAGAAATAGATGCCGAGCGAGCCGACGAAGCCGATCTGGTTCTTGGACGCAAATGCGCCAACGAAATTGTAGGTGCCGTCAAGGACGTCCTCGGAATAGGCCCCGACCTTGAGCGAATAGAGCATGACGAAGAAGATCCCGATCAGGGCGCCGAGCGTCAGGGTCCGCACGCTGACGGTGCGCGCCGCGACATAGGCACAGGCGATGTGGGACAGGTACTGGACCGCCGTTCTGGCGGTGACGCCGGGCGCCTGCGACCAGAAGATGGAAAAACATATATAGGCCGCGAACAGCAGCGGCAGCCAGGCGCTGGAGAACTGCCGCAGGAAGCGCCGATAGTCGACCAGGATGAGCGGAAGCCAGACGGCATAGTAGGCCAGGATCAGCACCTGGCCGAAAATGACGGAATAGGAGAACGCCCAGATCGAGACGGCAACGGCAAGAGCGCCATAGACCGAGTTCTTCTCGGGATCGACCAGCAGGGACTTTGGAATTTTCATCTCAGAGTCCCGTCGGCGCGGCCCAAGACCAGCAAACCCGGCAGGCCGCAAGCCGGCCGGCATATCCGCAAAGAGGGGCGTGCAATAAACGGCATCTCCATTGTGCAGTGCAATATAACCTATCGCACCGCATGCTCAATGGCAAATCCGGTCACCTTGTCTTACATCAGAGCCGTTCACCGTTTCGCGGAAACGGCGAACCACTCTAACTCTTTGTTTTGACGCAATTCCTGTGGGAAGACCGTTCACACTTTTCCTGGAATTGCTCCAGCGAACGCAGAGAGAGCAGCCGGTGGCCCGCCCCGCGACAGCCGCCTGGATCAGCGACGAGGACGCTACCAGAGTGCTCCACCGGTGACCTGGATGTTTTCCATGGTGATGCCCTTGGCCAAGTCCGAGCACAGGAACACGGCCAGTGCGGCGATTTCCTGCGGCTGCAGCATGCGCTGCTGCGGGTTGCCCCTGGCGATCTCGGCCATCGCTTCTTCCGCCGTGCGCCCCTTGCCCTCGCGCTCGACGACCTGGGCCACGTTGCGGCGCATCAGTTCGGTCTCGACCCAGGTCGGGCTGATCATGACGCAGGTGACGCCATGCGCCGCCCCCTCCAGCGCCACGCAACGGGTCAAGCCAAGCAGGCCGGCCTTGGAGGCGCAGTAGGCGGGATTGTCCTTCCAGCCGACGGAAGCCGCGGTCGAGCCGATGTTGACGATGCGGCCCCAGCCGCGCTCGATCATGCCGGGAAGCACGGCACGGGTGGCGCGGAAGGCGCCGGTCAGGTTGGTGTCGACGATCTTGTCCCACAGCGCGTCGGAATGTCCGCAGACCGGTTGCTCGGCGGTCGTGCCGGCCGCGTTGACCAGGATGTCGGCAGGACCGATGGCGGCCTCGGCTTGCGCCACGAAACGGTTGGTGACCTCGCTGTCGCGGACATCGAGGTGAGCAGCATGCACCCTGGTGCCATGGGCCGACAGGGCCGAGCGCACGCGCTCGATTTCGTCGACGCCGGGATAGTAGGCGGCGTCGGATCTGTCGGCGCCCGCAGACGCGATGTAGGAGCCGACGGCGACATTGGCACCGGCTTCAACCAAGGCCGTGGCAATGGCGAAGCCCATCCCGGAAAAGCCGCCGGTGACGATTGCACCGCGCCCAGCAAGGTTTGTCATCGCGTGCTTCTCCAATGGTTGCGGCAGGCAATCAGGTTCCGGAGTATTTGTCGACGCGGTCCGCCTTTCTCTAGAGCGGCTTGCCCAGCCATTCGCGATAGAAGCCTTCGAGATCGGGCTGAAAATCGTGCACGATGGGATAGCCGGGGGCAGCCGCTTCCACCTCGTGCATGGTGCCGCATTCCGGGCAGATGAATTCGCGGATCTCCATCCATTGCGGATCGGGGATATCGCTGTTGGGATAGATTTCGCGCAGCGTCTCCTCGGTGTTGCGCACGATGATCGAAGCCTTGAGCTTCCAGTTCTTGCGATAGTCGCCGAAGGAGTGACCGCATTCGCAGCGTGTCACACGCTCGTCGCCGCTCTGGCAGATGAAGAGGTGATCCGAGACCGGCAGCAGGATCGGCTCCTTCCAGCCGACACGGTCCTGCAGCACCGCGACGTATTTGAAGAAGCGGTCGTCATCCTTGTAGGCGCTCATGACGCGGCGCGTCTGCGGCCAGGGCAGCGTGCCCGCGACCAGATCGGCGATGACTTCCTTGCTGTACGAGGTCATGGCTTTGCTCCCGGCATGAAGATCGATTTGGCGTCGACGTTCCAGAAATCGCTGAATTCCCTGGTGAAGCGCGACGATAGCTTGATCGCGCTGGCGTACATCTTCTTCACCTCGGGCGCGAAGTCGGCCTTCTCGACACGGCAGCGTTCGGTAGCGATCCACTCCGAGACCGGCTTTGCCTGCGCAAGCCGCCTGGCGCGCATTTCGGCGCGGTGGCGCTTGGTGGCCTCGAGGTTGGCGACGGGATAGCCGTCCTCGTCCTCGTCGAGCATGATGCCGAAGATGCCTGTAGCCGCTTCCTTGGTGAGATAGCCGTTCTCGACATCCGTCGCCGTCTTGAGCGGGTCGCGCTCCAGCACGTCGCCATAACCACCGCCGCCATTATAGGAATGGGTGAAGACGTCGCCGGTCTTGTGCGGGGCGGTGATGTAAGGGCCTTCCATCGTCACGTGCTTGCCCTGCAGCCGCAGTTCGAGTTCCGAGCGATGCGGGTTGGTGCCGGTGTGATGCGCCAGCGGCGCCCGCTTTTCGGCGAGTTCGAAGATGTTGCTATCGCGCACCGCGCGGTGCTTCTGGCAGGTTGGCGCCGGGTAGCCGCCGCACATGCCGCCATTGTCGAACACGCGGGAGGAATGTTCAGATGTAACCAGCCTGAGATGGTCGGTCTTGCTGACCAGCCAGGTAGAGATGAAGGAGCAGCCGCCGCGATATTTGCCGGCGCCGCCGGAATTGGGAACGATCGAGCGGCCGATATAGACCATCGGCATGTTCTGTTCCCAGATCTCGATATTGCCCATGTCGGATTCGGGGTTCCAGCCGACATAGGCGGTGTCCAGCCCATCCTTGATGGCCAGCGCGCCGGAACCGGCGGCGGCGCATTCGAAATGCGCCATGCCGAACAGCTTGCCGTACTGGCTGGTGCCGCCCATCTCGATCATCGGGCTGTTGACCTGGCCGACGAAAGCTTCCTCGACAAAGCCGCGCCCGATGAAGGAGCGCGACAACAGTCGCTGGAACACGCCGTAGGCCGGTAGCAGCAAGGCCCATGAGGTGGCGGTCGCCACCATCTCATTGTCCGGGTTGGTCCAGGTGCCGTGCGGCAGCTTCAGCTCGGTCGCCATCCAGGCGCCGTCATTGACCAGGCCCTCGAAATTCATGTGCTGGGTGAGCGTCACGAACATGCCGCCATCCATGCCGGCCGGCGTGCAGTTCATCGAATGGTAGCCCCAGGGCTGCGTGCCCTCGAAGTCCATGATGATCTTGCCGTCGGTGGTGATCTCCATTTCGATCGGCATGTTGTAGAGCCAGTCGGGATCGCCGAGCGGCTGATAGCCAGGCTTGCCCGCGGTGACATGGCCGTAGAATGTATGACCGCGATAGATGCCGGGAACCGTGAGCTGGCGCGTGCGGGCGAGCTGGGCACGGCGGCCTTCCTCGATGAATTCCTTCGACACCTGCATCCAATAATCCAGGCCGATCTCGTCGATCAGCGCCTTGACGCTTTCGCGCATGTCGATGCAGGAGGCGACCTTGGCCTTCTCGTCGAGCACCCAATAGATCGGCATGCGCAAATTGCGCTCGCAGCGGATGACATAGTCGCGACGGATCTCGTCGTTCTCGCCGACCTTTTCGGCGCAGACGAAAAGGCCCTCGGTGAAGCGTTCCTGCGCCAGCGCCACATCGCCGCCGGGGGTGATGCCGCCGGCCTCGAGTTCGTGGCAGACCGCGCCCGCCCAGCCGACCAGCTTGCCGGAGTGGAAGATCGGCACCACGTCCATCACATCGGGCACCTGAACGGTGCCGATGAAGGCGTCGTTGTTGGCGAAGATGTCGCCGTCGCGGATGCAAGGGTTTTCCTCGTAGCCGTTGCGGATCATCCATTTGATGAAGCGGCTCATCGTGTGCACATGCACCATGATTCCGTTGGAGAGCGCGATCGCATCGCCTTCCGGCGTGTAGATGGCGACGACCATCTCGCCGACTTCGCGCACGCCCGGCGAAGCCGAGATGCGGCGGGCCATTTCGCGTGCCGAGACGCAATAGGCGCGCAGCTTGGTGTGCAGCGTCTCGAATTTCAGCGGATCCTGGTTGCGCAGCTGCAATTCGGTGATGCCGTCATAGCAGCCGGTCTCTTCCATGAGCCGTTCGGATTCGATCAGCCGTTCGCGGATGCGCAGGGCGGAGGCGGGTTTGTCCAGCATGGCGTTCGCCCTTCTCAAGCGTGGGTGTAGTGCAGCAGCGTCCACTCATCGACATGGACACGGTCCTGCGGATGAACGACGAGCGTGGTGGCGGGATGTTCGATGATGGCCGGGCCGATCAGCTCATGACCGGGCTGCAGAAAGTCCATCTCGTAGAGATTGGCCTTGTGCCAGCGGCCGCCAATATAGGCCTCGCGCACGCCCTTACGGGCGGACGACGGATCAGACTTGCCAAGCGGACGCTTGAGCAGCACCGGCTTGACCTTGTCGGCGGTGGCTATCAGCCCAAGTTCGGTGATGGAGAAGCCGGCTTCGCCATAGCGCGAGACGCGATGGTTGACCTTGGCGTAGACCGCCTCGAACTCGTCGATGACCCTGCGCATGTCGTCGGCCGATTGGAGGGCCGGCAGCGGCGCCATCACCTCCACGTCCTCGAGCTGGCCGGTGTAGCGCATCATCAGGAACGGCACGGTCTTGATCTTTTCGCGCGCATGGCCGTCCACGATCATCTCATCGACCGCCGCCTTGGTCAGGTCGTCCCAGACGGCGGTGACCTTCTTGCCGAAGGCGAGCAGTTCGTCGTCGCTGGCCCGTGCACCGATGTCATGCTGCGTCGACACGGAGTGGCGGCGCATGAAATCGGCGGTGGTGCAGCCGAAGGCCGAGAAGGCGGCGGCGAACTGGAAGGTGATGATGTCCTTGAAGCCGATGCCCCTGGAGCAGCCGGCGAGATGCAGCGGACCCGAGCCGCCATAAGAGAGCAGCGTGAACTCGGAGGGGTGGATGCCCTGGCCGGAGATGACGCGGCGCAGCGCGTTGTTGGCGTCGGCCTCCAGCATGTCGATCATGCCTTCGGCGGCTTCCTCGACACCGACGCCAAGCAGGCGCGAGCATTTTTCCTCGAAGGCTATCCTCGCCTTCTCGACCTGCAGCACGACCTTGCCGCCAAGGAAATAGTGCGGATTGAGACGGCCGAGGATGGCGTCGCAATCGGCGATGGTCGGTTCGGTACCGCCCTTGTCGAAGCAGATGGGACCGGGATCGGAGCCGGCACTTTCCGGCCCGAGCGAGACTTTCTTGGTCAGCGGATCGACTTTTAGGATCATGCCGGCGCCGGCGCCGATCGTGTCGAGATGCAGCGTCGGCACGTTGAGCTTGAAGCGGTCCATCAATGGCTCGTTCTCGATCCGCGTCTGGCCGCGGGTGATGACGCCCATGTCGAAGGAGGTGCCGCCCATGTCCGAGCAGATCAGCGAGTCGTTGCCGATCAGCTTGCCGACATAGGCCGCGCCCAGAATCCCGCCGATCGGGCCGGAGATCATCGTCTCATGCAGGCGCGGATGGTTGATCGATGTCAGGCCGCCGAAGGAGAGCAGCGTCTGCACGCCATATTTGAAGCCGTATTTCTTGGAGACGTCCTCGATGCCCTTGAGCTGCTTGCGGCCGCGCGAGGTGGCATAGGCCTCGATCAGCACCGAGTTCAGCCGCGACTGCTCACGGATGACCGGGCGCACCTCGTGGCTGGTGTAGACGAGGATGTCGGCCCCGGCCTTGGCGATCTCCTGGCGGCAGATCTCGGCAATGCGCTTCTCGTGCACGGGATTGACATGCGAGAAGATGGTCATGATGCAGATCGCCTCGACCTTGTCGGCGATCAGCTTCCTGGCGGCGGTCGTGACCTCATGTTCGTAGAGCGGCAGGATGATGTCACCGAACTGGTCGATGCGCTCGGTGACGCCATGGGTGCGGCGGCGCGGCACCAGCGGATCGGGATGCTGGTGTGTCACCGCATGCAGCCGGTCGGCATAGGAATAGTCCGCCCAGGCCTGCAGGCCGCGGCCCATCAGGATCATGTCCTCCAGGCCTTTGGTGGTGATGAGGCCCAGCCGGCGCCCCGTGCGCGACAACAGCGTGTTGAGCATGCCGGTGCCGGAATAGAGCACGACGTTGACGCCGGAGAACAGCTGCTCCAGCGAGATGCCCCAGGCATCGGCCGCGTCCTCGGCCGAGGCGAGGAAACCCTCGGCCTCGTTCTTCGGCGTGGTCGCCGACTTGCCGATCTTGAAGTGGCCGTCCTGATCGACAAGGATCGTGTCGGTCATGGTGCCGCCGGCGTCGATGCCGATGACGATGGGGTTGGTGGTGATCTGGTCCACGGGTCGCCTTCCCTCTTCGAGAATGACCGCAGGCTAGATTCGATCGTGCGGATCGCGCCATATGCCTAAAGACACAATGACTGCGCGGCGCGGTTCGCCGAGAAAAGGGCATGCGCATGGGCAACATCTGGGCGCCGCTGGCCAAGGCGATCGCCGCCACCGGCACCGACCGGCATGTCGACTGCCTGATCGACCTGATCGGCGCCGACATTGCGCACGACCTGGTGACGGTCACCCGTTACTCGGCGACAAGGACACCCGAATTCGTCAAGCACCGGCGCTTCTCGGACGAGATGGTGCGGCGCTATCTCGACAATTACTACGTCTTCGACCCGTTCTATGCCTCGTGGCGACGCGAGCGTCGTCTCGGCATCCTGCCACTCAAGGGATTGGCCGACGAAGAAGCCAGGCGCGGCCAGTACATAGCCGGCTTCCTGGCGCAGTCAGAAATCTGCGACGAGGTCGGCATCATGCTGGCCGATGGCGGCGACTGGTGCCTGGGCATCTTCCTCGACCGCTCGACCAGTTCGTTCAAGGATAGCGAGATCGCCCTCTTGGACGAGCGGCTGCCGGTGTTCGAGGCGCTGCATGCGCTCGACATCAAGGCGCGGGGCAGCAACTTTTCGCGCACCTCGGCCCCGACCGGCCCCGGCGCTTCGCCGCAACAGAAGCCGACCATCCCGACAAGCCTGTGGCCGGAACTGTCGCTGCGCGAGCGGGAGCTGGTGCAACTGGTCCTCGCCGGCCATCCGACAGCCAACATCGCCGAGCGTCTCGGCATCACCGTCGGCACCGTCAAGAACCATCGCCGGCGCATCTACGAGAAGCTCGACATCACCACTGAGCGGGAGCTGTTTTTGCAGTTCTTTCAGCACCGATAGCGCTCCTGCTGGCCCACCAATATCCCGTCCGGCAAGCCCGATCCCGCCTTGAACTTGGTTGCGGTTGACTTCACATTCGCCATCGATTGGGAGGAAGACCATATGCCGAACTTCGCGGGACGCTTCGCTGGCCGGTCAGCCGTCATCACCGGCGGAGCCTCGGGCATCGGCCTGGCAGTCGCGCAAAGGATCGTCGAGGAAGGTGGACGCGTCTGCGTCTGGGACCGTGATCCGGCCCAGATCGAACAGGCGAAAACTCTCATCCCTGGCCTGCATGGTGTTGCCATTGACGTCGCCGATGCCGCCGGCGTCGAAGGCGCCGCCGCACGGACGATCGAAGCGCTTGGCGGCGTCGACATCCTGGTGACCAGCGCGGCCATCACCGGACCGAACATGACGACCTGGGCCTATTCGACCGAGGACTGGCAGAAGGTCATCGACATCAACATCAACGGCGTCTTCTACTGCAACAGGGCGCTGGTGCCGCATATGCTCGAGCGCAATTATGGCCGCATCGTCAACATCGCCTCGATCGCCGGCAAGGAAGGCAATCCCAACGCTTCCGCCTACAGCACGTCCAAAGCCGCCGTGATCGGACTGACCAAGTCGCTCGGCAAGGAACTGGCCAAGACCAAGGTAACGGTGAATTGCGTGACGCCGGCGGCCGTTCGAACAGCGATCTTCAAGCAGATGAGCCAGGAGCACATCGACTTCATGCTGTCCAAGATTCCGATGAGGCGCTTTGGCGAGGTCGAGGAAGTGGCGGCGCTGATCTGCTGGATCGCCTCGGAAGAATGCTCGTTCACGACCGCCGCCGTCTTCGACGTCTCCGGCGGCCGCGCCACTTATTGACCCGGGCCGTAACATCCCAACATTGGCCGGTGCGACTACAATTCCGCGTGACGAGGCAACGATCGGAACTGGACAGGCGTATATAGTCGGCGACGGGCGGCGACAGAACAGGGTTTGCGGGGAGGCCATGACACGACGAGACAGTTTGGCGATGACCCACGGCCGCCGTGCCGGCGCCGTGCTATCGACAGGGGTCGCGGCCATAAGGCTGGAGATTGCATCGCTTGCCTGAAGCAGATCCTGCAGCACTGTCCGATGACGACCTCCTGGACCGCTATCAGCGCGCGGCCTTCGGCTATTTCCTGGAGAATGTGAACCCCGACAACGGGCTGGTCGCCGATACATCGCGGCCGAACTCGCCGGCCAGCATCGCCGTCGTCGGTTTCGCCCTCTCCTGCTATCCGATCGGTGTCGAGCGCGGCTGGATGACACGTGCGGCGGCGGTGGAGCTGACGCTTGCGGCGCTGCGTTTCTTCTCGGCCAGTCCCCAAAACGGTGGTGACAACGTCACCGGCCATAAGGGTTTCTACTACCACTTCCTCGACATGCGCACAGGCTTGCGCGTCTGGCGCTGCGAGCTGTCGATGGTGGACACCGCCTTGCTGATGGCCGGCATATTGGTGGCCGGCGCATATTTCTCCGGCGGGGACGCGAAGGAGGCCGAAATCCGGCGGCTTGCCGAAGCGCTCTACCGGCGCGTCGACTGGCGCTGGGCGCAAGGCAGCAGCCCGACCTTGCGGCAAGGCTGGAAGCCGAAGAGCGGTTTTCTCCACTATGGCTGGGAAGGCTATAACGAGGCGACCATCCTCTATGTGCTGTCGATGGCCTCGCCGAACAGCCCGACTTCCGACGACAGTTACGAAGCCTGGACGGCGACCTACCAATGGGAAAACATCTACGGCCATGACGTGCTCTATGGCGGCCCGCTGTTCATGCACCAATTCTCGCATGCCTGGATCGATTTCGCCGGCATCCGCGACGCCTTCATGCGCGAGAAGAATTCGGACTATTTCGAAAACAGCCGCCGCTCGACCTATCTCCACCGCGATTATGCCCGTCACAACCCCTATGGCTTCGACGGCTATGGCGAGAACCTTTGGGGCCTCTCGGCGGGAGACGGGCCGGGCGGCTTCCGCGCCAGCGTGGAGCGACGGAGGCACCGGTTTTCGGGCTATGCCGCGCGCGGCGCACCGTTCGGGCCGGATGACGGGACGATCGCGCCATGGTCCTATCCGGCGTCGCTGCCTTTCGCGCCTGACATCTGCCTGGCAGCCATGCGTCATCTCGGCGAGCGCTATCCGCAAGTGATCGACAATTTCCGCCTGCCGAGCGGCTTCAATCCGACCTTGGCCAACCGGCGAAAATTCGGCCGCGACGGCTGGGTGTCGGAAGGCCATTACGGGCTGGACCAGGGCATCGTGGTGATGATGATCGAGAACCACCGCTCGCGCCTGATCTGGGAGCTGATGCGCTCCAATCCGCACATCCGCCGCGGCCTGGACAAAGCAGGTTTCACCGGCGGCTGGCTGACACAGCCGGCAGGCTCCGCATCGGGAGCCTACGATGGCGCGTGAGCAGACAAAGGCGGCCACCTTCCCGGTCGACCGCAACGACGTCGAACTGGTCCGAGACGCGCATCCGCCGCACTGGAAGAACCCTACGCCCGACGGCCCCTACAATCTCGTCGTCATCGGCGCCGGACCAGCCGGGCTGACCGCCGCGCGTGACGCCGCAAGCCTTGGCGCAAAGGTCGCGCTGATTGAGCGCGGGCTGATCGGCGGCGCCTGCGTCAATGTCGGCGGCATCCCGTCGAAGTCGATCATCCGCACGGCCAGGCTCTATGCCGACATGCGCGACGCCGAGAATTTCGGCGGTGACACGCCTGCGCGTCTTCCCGTCGACTTCGAGCGGGTCATGATGCGGATGCGGCAGATCCGGCAGCGGCTCAGCCGCGCCGATTTAGCCGCGGCCATCACAGCCGAAGGCATCGAGCTCTATTTCGGCGAAGCGCAGTTTGGCGGACCGGACACGGTTGAAGTCGCCGGCAAGACGCTGCATTTCAAGAAGGCCCTGGTCGCGACGGGCGCGCATCCGAGCGGGCCGGCGATCCCCGGACTTGCCGAGGCCGGCTATCTCGACAATGAGAGCATGTTCAACCTCACGCAACGTCCTGAGCGGCTCCTGGTCATCGGCGGCGGTCCGCTTGGCTGCGAGACGGCGCAGGCCTTCTGTCTGCTCGGTGCGAAAGTCATCCTGGCGCAGAACGATCCGATGTTCCTGCCCGGCGAGGAACGCGACGCCGCGCAGATCCTTTCGGACGCGCTGGCACGGGAGGGGGTGGAGGTGCGCCTGAACACCGAGGTGGTGGCGGTGCGCAAGGAAGGCGGCAAGAAGCTCGCCGACCTTTTGCGGGACGGCGACACGACAACGATCTCCGTTGACGAGATCATCACCGGCGTCGGCCGTTCGCCCAATGTCAGGGGTCTCGGCCTGGAAGAGGCCGGCGTCGTGTATGACGCCAACGGCATCAAGGTGGACGATCACCTGAGGACCACCAATCCGCACATCTACGCGGCAGGCGACGTTTGCCTGGAATACAAGTTCACCCATACCGCAGAGGCAACGGCACGCATTGTCGTGCGCAATGCCCTGTTTCGCGGGCGCGAAAGGCTCAGTGACCTCGTCGTTCCCTGGTGCACCTATACCGATCCGGAGATCGCCCATGTCGGGCTCTATCCGATCGAGGCGCGGCAGAAAGGCATTCCGGTCAAGACCTATACGGTGCTGATGCATGACGTCGCCCGCGCCGTGATGGACGGCGAGGAAGAAGGGTTCGTCAAGATCCATGTCAGGGAGGGATCCGACCGCATCCTGGGGGCGACGGTCGTCGCCGCCCATGCCGGCGAGATGATCAATGCGGTGACGCTTGCCATAAGGTCGGGCATGGGATTGCACGCCCTGGCCGACGTCATCCATCCGTTCCCGACGCAGGCACAAGGCATCAAGATGGCGGGCGATGCCTACAGGCGAACCCGGTTCACCTCCTTGCGCAGGCGTCTGGCGGCGCGCTGGCTGGCCTGGTCGAGGCGATGAACCCGGCCCCGCGCAGAGGACTCGGGGCGCGGCAGTATTCAAAATATACAGTGCTTGACGAAAGCCTTGTTCAGCTAAACAAGGTGGCGCTGATGCCTGTAATCACGGAATTGTTCTGAATGCCATCCGAATTGGACCCCTTGCCTGGCACAAAGCCCCAGGCGTCAGCATTGAACGGCACAGGCGCGCAACCAGCTGTCGGCCAGCCCGAGCGGGCGACCCAGAAACGTACGGTGGTCGTGTCGCACGACCCGGGCTTTCCGCCAGCTTCAGGTGCGGATCTGAGAAACTATCGCAACGCCGAAGCGGCCGCCAGGTTCGGACCGGTCTGCCTGGTTTCAGTGAAGCCGAACAAGGTAAGGAATGCACCTGATCCATTGATCCGGGTCGAGGCCCTGTCGATCGAAGGCGAACCTCGTACAGCCTCGATCGGTTGGTGGCGCTCAAGGGCGGAGAATCGCATATCGCGTTCCGCGCTGACGCGGCTTGAGGCACTCGTCCGTGAATTCCGCCCTGACACCATCATTGTCGAGGGCGTTGGCCTGTTCAAGCTGCTGCGGCCCCTGCGGCCGCTGGCGGAGCAACTCATTCTCGACATGCACAATGTCGAGTCCGACCTGGCCGGACAGATCAGGCGTCTCAGTGCCAAGCGAAGCGCGGCAGCATTCAACGTCCGGCTCCTCGAGAGAAAAGCACTGTCCCTTGTCGACAGGGTATGGGTCTGCTCGAACCTCGATCGCCAGAAGCTGATGACGCTTTCCCGGCACAGGATCCCGATCGACGTTGTTCCGAACGGAATTCCGCAGGCCGGGGATGGTCTCGCGCGCCTGCCCGCCGAGCCGTCGACCGACAACGGCTTTCCGGTGATCGTGTTCATCGGCCATCTCGCCTACCCGCCAAACATCGATGCCGCCCAGCGGTTGGCCAGTGTCATATTGCCCCGTATGCGACACGCCCTGCCGGATGCCAAGCTCGTCCTGGCGGGACGCACCCCGCGACCGGAAGTGCAGGCATTGGCTGGATTGCCTGGTGTGGAGCTCATCGAAGATCCCGCGGATGTCGCGCCGCTGTTGTCCAGCGCGCATCTCACCATCGTCCCACTGACGGCGGGCGGCGGCACACGCATCAAGATCCTGGAGGCAATGGCCGCGGGCGTGCCGGTGATCGCCACGCCGATCGCGGCCGAAGGCCTGGACCTGGTCGAAAATGACGAGGTGCTGCTGTCTCAATCCGACGAAACGCTTGCCGAGATGGCCATCGGACTCTGTCTCGACCCCGAACGCAGGGCGCGGCAACGCCTTCGGGCGCATCAGGCGGTATGGGCAAGGTTCGGCCCGCAAGCGATCCGCGATGCCGTTCGTGACGGGCTTGGATCAAACGGCGCCACCGGATGATTCCGGCAATCCTGCACCAGACCTGGAAGAGCGACGCCATTCCAGCGCGCTTCCAGGCCTATGCAGACAGCTGGAAGCGGCACAATCCGCACTGGACGGTGATGTTCTGGAGCGACCGGATGCTGCTCGAATTCGTGGCCGAGCACTACCCTGATTTCCTGTCGACGTTCTGCGGCTACACGAGGGGCGTGCAGCGCTCGGATGCGGCCCGCTACATGCTGCTGCATCATTTTGGCGGGGTCTATGCCGACATCGACTGCGAATGCGTCGCAGCCTTCGATCCGATCATGGGCGAGACCCGTGTCGTGCTGTGCAAGGAGCCGGCGTCGCATGCGGCCGTCCAGGCGGACTTCCGGGGCCTGCCCTATCTTCTGTTCAACGGAACAATCGCTAGCCCGCGCCGGCATCCGTTCTGGATGCATGTCCTGTCCATGATGCCCGGGCTCGCAGACGCCGAGGACGTGCTCGACGCGACCGGTCCTTGCCTTTTGACCTCCGCCCAGCGCGGTTACAGCGATCAGGAAGCCTTTGCCATTCACCCTTCCGGCCTGTTCTCGCCGGTGACGTCTGCCGGGAGCATGGAGCGTGAGGCCGGCGACGATACTGCAGCACTTTCGATCCATCACTGGGCCGGCACATGGTGGATCCCGGAGCCGCCACCGAAATGGACGACCAGGCTGCGCAACCAAGCCTATCGGCTTCGGTACCAGCTGACGCGCGGAGCGTATCTGGATGAGGCCGAGGCCAAAGCCGGCGTCGACAAGGCGGTTCTGGCGGCGCCGCCGCCTTCGGGCCAGAACATCGCTGTTCTGGTGCCGCTTCGCGACGCCGCCGACCTCATCCAACCCTTTCTCGATGCGCTGGACGGGCTCGACTACCCCAAGGACAGGATCAAGCTGGTCTTCTGCGAAGGCGACAGCCTGGATGGCAGCTGGGAACGGCTGCAGGCCGCGACGACGGGACTGGCCGGCAAATATCGTGATATTGTGCTGCTGCAGCGACAGGTCGGCACCAGGCTCGACAGGGCAAAACGGGCCAGGCCGAGCATGCAACGCGTGCGGCGCGGCGCGATTGCCAAGGTGCGAAATTACCTCATCGATCACGGGCTGAAGGAAGACGACGACTGGGCGCTGTGGATCGATATCGACATCTGGCGCTTTCCCGGCGATGTGCTGGGCCGGCTGATCGCCACGCGGCATCGCATCGCTGTGCCCAACTGCGTGAAGATCGCCGGCGGCGACAGCTTCGACCTCAAAAGTTTCGTTATCCGACGGCGGACCAGGGATTATCGCTACTACCGCGAGATCCGCGGCGGTCTGCACCAGCCTCCCAAGCAGACCCCATATCGCTATCATCTGAGCGATGTCAGGCATCTCGACATCATCGGCCTCGATGCGGTCGGCGGAACCATGCTTCTGGTCGATGCCGCTCTGCATCGCGGCGGCCTTCGCTTCCCCGAAATTCCCTACCGCGACCTGATCGAGACCGAAGCCTTTGGGGTGCTCGCCAACGATCTCGGCATCCGGCCGGTCGGCCTGCCGAAGCTGGAGATCCTACACGTCCCCTGGTGAGGCGGCAGCCTGCCGAAGTTCCTGCCTGAGGGGCTCCAGATAGGCCTGCGGCCGCAGGCGTCGCCACAAATATTCCCGGTCCGTCAGATGCGCGACTTTGCCGATCCAGCGCTGTGGCGCTTCCGGATCCCTGACCTCGTGCCACTCCTCGACAATGATGACCGGCAAGCCTTCGTAGAGAGGGTCGAGCGGCGAGGTCTTGGTCACGACGATGCAGCCGAGATAAAGCAGCTCCCATGTGCGGTGACAGTCGAGGCCGTTTCCCGTGGTCGAAAGCACGAGCGGATACTGCGAATACAGCTGCCAGATGCCGCGCTGCGAAACGCGTCTTTTCAGGAAGTCGATATGCGGGCATCCGTCCAGCACATCAAGCAATTCCCGACGCTCGCTCGAGCCGCTGCTGACGCTGAAATCACAGAATATCCTGGGCTGGCGACGATCCGCACTGCCTTGCCGGCCGCGCAAGGTTTGCAGTTGCCGCACCAGTCCGGCAGGCGTCGCAAGGGAGCGTGGCGTGTGGAGGTCCAGTCCGATCGGGAACGGCTTGATCCGGGGGTGAACGCCATCGCAGTTCTGGCTGTACCAGCACACCAGATGGGGGTTGGCGAGAAGCCGCTCGACGGTGTCCTTCGCCAGGTCCGACGGCACCGAGGCATCGCCGTCGGTTGTCAGCAGGATGAAGGGAGCCTTGACGGTCGGCAAGACGACCCGGGTGAACGTATCGAGGTCGCAGTTTCGCCGCTCCCTGGCCAATGTGCTCAGCCGCACCCAGACGATGCCGTGCGCGCCAGTGTAGTGATCGCGGAAAAAGGCCTCGTCCTGCGTCGATTCGGTCGGCGCGTTGCGATACCAATCGGGTCCGGCGAAGTCGCAGAAGTAAGCGATGCCTTGCGACCACAGCACGGAAGGAACGCCGAGAAATCTCAGCGCCCAGGAACGCAGCGCCTTTTTGAGTTTTGCCCGCCAACGTGACATGCCCATCGGCAAGGCTTAGCCCAGACACCGTCGCGGCTGCAATGTCCCGGTCCCGGCCGGACGTCAGCCGTGGAGTTCCCGTGAAATCGGCGGGCCGACCGAAAATCCCGAGAATGTGACCTCGAAACCCTCGCGCTGCGGCGAACAGCACATCATGCCGACATCGACCGTTTTCGAGATCGGAAAATAGGCGAGCCGCACCGGCTTCCAGTGACCGTCCGAAGCGTCGAGATACTGGACGCGGATCGCCTCGCCGTGGCGGGTCAGGCGGATGCTGACGCCGTTCGGGCCTGCGTGAATGGCAACCAGCGACCAGTCCGATGTGTCGTTGGTGACGACGACGGAGAAATAGGCAAGGCCGTCGGTGTATTCGATGCCGGCCTTGATCCAATGCGTTTCGCTGAGCCGGACCATCAGTCCGGCCTGGTCATAGAGCACCTTGTAGTCGCCCTTGACGGTGACTTCGGCGGTGAAATCGCCCTCGACCGGCCGATGCAGGAAATGGCCGTTGTCACGCCAGAAACCGTAGAAGGTCTCGCGCCAGAAATCGGTCTTCTTGCCGGTGTGCACGCGCACCGCATCGCCGTCGACGGCGTGATGCGGCGGCGGGTTGAGCCAGGTCAGGTCCTGCAACGTCATTGCCTCATGCCGATTCCCCGGTGAAGGTCGCCGGCCCGACAGGCCGGCGCCCGATCAGCCTGCGAATGTATAGGCGGTCTTCACCGTGGTGTAGAACTCCATGGCATAGCGGCCCTGTTCGCGCGGGCCGTAGCTCGAGCCCTTGCGGCCACCGAAGGGAACATGGAAATCGACGCCCGCCGTCGGCAGGTTGACCATCACCATGCCGGCCTCCGAATTGCGCTTGAAGTGCGTGGCATGCTTCAGGCTCGTGGTGCAGATGCCCGAGGTGAGCCCGAAAGGCGTGTCGTTGGCGACGGAAAGCGCCTCGTCATAATCCTTGACGCGGATGACGCTGGCGACTGGGCCAAAAATCTCCTCGCGCGAAGAGCGCATGGCATTGGTGGCTTCGGTCAGCAGGGCCGGGCTGAGATAGAAGCCGGGTGTCTTGCGGTCGAGCCGTTCGCCGCCGAAGGCGAGCGTAGCGCCTTCCCTGACTCCGATGGCGATATAATCCTCGTCCTGTTTCAGCTGGGTCGCGTCGACGACCGGGCCGATCTGGGTCTGCGCATCGAGCGCATCGCCGATCACCAGTCTGCCCATCCGCTCCTTCAGCGCATCGACGAAACGGTCATGGATCCCTTCGGTCACGATCAGCCTGGACGAGGCGGTGCAGCGCTGGCCGGTCGAGAAGAAGGCGCCGTTGAGCGCGCAATCGACCGCGACCGCAAGATCGGCGTCGTCAAGCACGACCAGCGGGTTCTTACCGCCCATTTCGAGCTGGAACTTGCGCATATGCTCGACACTTGCCGCGGCGACGCGTTTTCCCGTGCCAACCGAACCGGTGAAGGTGATGGCGTTGACATCGGGGCTGTCGAGCATCGCCTGGCCGACCACCGAGCCCTTGCCCATCACGAGGTTGAGCACGCCCTTGGGCAGGCCGGCGCGATGCAGGATATCGACGATGGACCAGGCGCTCTCCGGAACCAGCTCGGCCGGCTTGAAGACGATGGTGTTGCCATGCGCCAGCGCCGGCGCGATCTTCCAGGCCGGGATGGCGATGGGGAAATTCCACGGCGTGATGATGCCGACCACGCCGACAGCCTCGCGGGTGATCTCGACGCCCACGCCCGGCCGCACGCTCGGCACCATCTCGCCGGTCAGGCGCAATGTTTCGCCGGCAAAGAAATCGAATATCTGGGCGGCGCGGATGGTCTCGCCAATGCCTTCGGCCAGCGTCTTGCCTTCCTCACGCGCCAGATTGCGGCCGATCTCGTCCTTGCGCGCCATGATCTCGTCGGACGCCTTTTTCAGCACCGCATGGCGTGCCAATGGACCGGAGCGGGACCATGAAGGAAACGCCGCCTTGGCCGCCGCGATGGCCTGCTTGGCCTGTTCGACCCCAGCCGAGGCATATTCGCCGACGACATCTCCGGTGTCCGAAGGGTTGATGTTGCGGGAGCCGGCATCGCCGACCCATTCGCCATCGATGAGGTTCTTTCGAAACTGTGCCATATCTGGTCTTTCCTGCTGGTTGGCCGCACGGCGGCATCTGGTGAATTGGTATTTGCCAGACAAATGCCTTGCGGGAAAGCACGCACTGGTCGAACAGCCGCGACAAAAATCCCCGGGCCAGCCGTCGCAGCCAGCCCGGCTGGTATCCGCGGAGCGTTATTCCCGACCAGGCGAATTGCCCTGTACACCTATGTCCATAGCCTTGATTTGGCTGATGCGGCGTGTCATGCGTCGTAGAGATGGCAGCACTCGAAACGACGATCCAGCGCGCCGGCGCCACCGGCAACATCAAGGCCACGCGCGAAGACTGGCTGAAACTGGCGCTTGAAACGCTGATCTCGGACGGCGTCGAACGCGTCCGCGTGCTGACGCTTGGCCAGCAGCTCGATGTCTCGCGCTCCAGCTTCTACTGGTATTTCAAGAGCCGGCAGGATCTGCTCGACCAGTTGCTGGACTATTGGCGGCAGACCAACACAAGGTTCATCGTCGAACGCGCCTCGCGGCCTTCCGCGACCGTCATCCGCGGCGTGATGAGCATTTTCGAATGCTGGGTGGATGAGAGGCTGTTCGATCCCCGGCTGGACTTCGCGATCAGGGCCTGGGCCCGGCGTTCACCCGCCATCAGGCGCGCCCTCGACGAGGCCGACGAGGAACGCGTCAATGCCATACGCGACATGTTCAAACGTCACGGCTATGAGGAAGAGGACGCATTCGTGCGCGCTCGCGTCCTCTATTTCATGCAGATCGGCTATTACTCGCTTGAGCTCAACGAACCGATGAGCACCCGTCTCACGCACGTCGCCTCCTATCTGCGCAGCTTCACCGGCCAGGAGCCTCCGGCAGAAGATGTCGAGGATTTTGCGCGCTACGTCGAAAAGACGCTTTCCGGCAAACGATAGACACATTCGCCGGCCGCCCTGACCCGACAGTTTTCTAGACGCGGTCCGTAGGCCACCCCCATAGCCAGCCAGCACGCTTGCCTGCTGCGAGCCAACTTGGCAACGTACTAGACACATGTGTACAATGCCGGTAGGCTGCGCCGCCATAACCGGTGGAGTGCGGCAAGATGAAATCCCAATACAGGGCGATCGTAGTCGGCGGCGGCGTGGTTGGGGCTTCGGTGCTCTACCATCTGGCGAAGTTCGGCTGGAGCGATGTCGCGCTAATCGAACGCGAGGTGCTGACCGCCGGGTCCAGCTGGCACGCGGCCGGCGGCTTCCACGCGCTGAACGCCGACCCCAACATCGCCGCGCTGCAGGCCTATACGATCGACCTGTTGTCGGAGGTCGAGACGGAATCGGGCCAGAACATCGGCATGCACATGACCGGCGGCATCTCGGTCGCGTCGGCGCCGGAACGTTGGGAATGGCTGAAGGCCTCCTACCGCATCTTCCAGACCATGGGCATTGACGATGTCCATCTGGTCGGCGTCGACGAGATCAGGCAGCGCTGCCCGATCCTCAACACCGACGGCATGCTGGGCGGCCTTTACGCGGCGCGCGAGGGCCATATCGACCCCTCGGGCGTCGTCCATGCCTATGCCAAGGCGGCAAGGAAGCGCGGCGCCGAGATCATCGAGCACAACCGCGTGCTGGCGCTGAACCGCCGCGCCGACGGCAGCTGGGATGTGGTCACCGAGAAAGGCACTGTCATTGCCGAGCACGTCGTCAATGCCGGCGGATTGTGGGCCAAGCAGGTCGGTCGGATGGCCGGCATCGACCTGCCGGTGTCGCCGATGGAGCATCACTACTTCGTCACCGAGGCGCTGCCTGAGATCCAGGCGCTCGACCGGGAATTGCCGCTGATCGTCGACCTCGAAGGCTTCACCTATATGCGCCAGGAGCAGAAGGGCCTGCTGCTCGGCATCTACGAAATCAAGCACAAGCACTGGAACATGGACGGCGCGCCGTGGGACTACGGCATCGAGCTGATCCAGGAGGACACCGATCGCATCGCCAACGAGCTGGCGCTCGGCTTCAGCCGCTACCCCTGCCTTGAGACCGCCGGCATCAAGCGCTGGGTGAACGGCGCCTTCACCTTCTCGCCGGACGGCAATCCGTTGGTCGGCCCGGTGCGCGGCGTCCCCAACTACTGGGTGGCCTGCGGCGTCATGGCCGGGTTCCTGCAAGGCGGCGGCGTCGGCAAGTCGCTCGCCGAATGGATGATCCATGGCGAGCCGGAAGCCGACGTCTACGGCATGGACATCGCCCGCTACGGCGATTTCGCCTCCAACCGCTCATACATCAAGCAGACGACCGGGCAGTTCTATTCACGCCGCTTCGTCATGAGCTATCCCAACGAGCAATTGCCGGCGGGACGGCCGTTGAAGACGGCGGGTGCGCATGACGCCATGGACGCCGCGGGTGCGCGCTGGGGCAATTCCTGGGGCATGGAAGTGCCGCTGTATTTTGCCCCGCAAGGCTTCGTCGAGGCACCGACGCTGAGGCGCTCCAACGCTTTCGACATCGTCGGCCAGGAATGCCGCAAGGTGCGCGAAGGCGTCGGCCTGCTCGATATCACCGCCTTCTCGCGCTACGAAGTCTCCGGACCGCAAGCGGAGGTGTGGCTCGACCGGCTGCTTGCCTGCGCGCTGCCCAAGCCCGGCCGCGCGAAGCTCGCGCCGATGCTGGGCGAAAACGGCAAGCTCAAGGGCGATCTCACGGCCTTCAACTGGGGCGACGGCTCCTGGTGGATCATGGGGTCCTATTATCTTCGCCAATGGCACATGCGCTGGTTCGAACAGCATCTCGCTGACGGCGTCACCGTGCGCGACATTTCGGACGCGGTCGTCGGCTTCTCATTGGCCGGCCCCAATGCGCGGCGTCTGCTCGAGCGGCTGACGCACCAGGATGTCTCGCATGAAGCCTTCGGCTTCCTCGCCTGCAAGACGCTCGATGTTGGCCTGGTGCGGGCCAAGGTCGGGCGGCTCTCGGTCATCGGCGAGCTCGGCTACGAGATCCATTGCCAGGCCAACGAGCACGCCGGGCTGCGCCGCGCGCTGCTGGCGGCAGGCAGCGACCTTGGCGTCACGGAATACGGCTTCGGCGCCGTCAACTCGCTGCGGCTCGAAAAGAGTTTTGGCATCTGGTCGCGCGAGTTCACCCAGGATTATACGCCTGATGAAACCGGCATGGACCGCTGGATCGCCTTCGACAAGGGTGACTTCATCGGCCGTGAAGCAGCGCTGAAAGAGCGGAAGACCGGATCCAGGCGCACGCTGGTGACGCTCGAAATCGACGCTGCGGATGCCGACGCCAGCGGCTACGAACCGGTCTGGAGCAGAGGCAAGCTTGCCGGTTTCGTTACATCGGGCGGCTATGGCCATACGGTCGGCAAGAGCCTTGCCATGGCGCTTGTCGATCACGATGCGGCCGGTATCGATACGGAGTTGACAACCCATATCGTCGGCGTCGAAACAGGTGCGCGCGTCATCGCTTCGTCGCCCTACGATCCACAGGGCAAAGCGATGCGGGCATGACCGGACGAACCGCTGCCATCCCTGCGGAAGACATGCCATGACCAGACGCTATTCCGCTTTGTCGCTGTTCAAGGAGGGCCTTGCCGGCCAGACCGGCTGGAAGCAGGCCTGGCGCTCGCCCGAGCCGAAGCCGACCTATGACGCGATCATCATCGGCGGCGGCGGCCACGGGCTGGCGACAGCCTACTACCTGGCCAAGAATCACGGCATCACCCAGGTCGCAGTGCTGGAAAAGGGCTGGATCGGCGGCGGCAATACCGGCCGCAACACCACCGTGGTGCGCTCCAACTACTATTATCCCGAAAGCGTCGAACTCTACGGGCTGGCGCACCGGCTCTATGAAGGCCTGTCGAAGGATTTGAACTACAACGTCATGCTGTCGCAGCGCGGCATGGTCAATCTCTGCCACTCGACGGCCGAGATGGAGATCGGCGCACGCACCGTCAACGCCATGCAGCTCAACGGCATCGATGCGGAGCTGTTTTCATCAGAAGATGTGCGGCGCGTGGCGCCGATCTACAATTTCTCCCCGGATGCGCGTTTCCCCGTGTTCGGCGGTATCTGGCAAGGCAGGGCCGGCACCGCGCGCCACGACGCGGTCGCCTGGGGCTATGCGCGGGCGGCGAGCCGGCTCGGCGTCGACATCATCCAGAATTGCGAGATCACCGATTTCATCGTCGAAGGCGGCCGATGCCGCGGCGTCCAGACGACGCGCGGCGCGATCCGCGCCGAGCGCATCGGCATGGCGGTGGCCGGCCATTCCTCGGTGCTGGCGACCAAGGCCGGCTTCAGGCTGCCGATCAATTCCTATGCGCTGCAGGCCTGCGTCTCCGAGCCGGTGAAGCCGATCCTCGACACGGTGGTGCTGTCGCCCGGCTGCGGCGTCTATGTCAGCCAGTCGGACAAGGGCGAGATCGTCATCGGCGGCGGGCTCGACCGCGTCCCCTCCTATGCGCAGCGCGGCAATCTGCCGACGCTGGAAACCGTCATCGCCGGCCTGCTGGAGATGTTCCCGATCTTCGGCCAGTTGAAGCTGATGCGGCAGTGGGCCGGCATCGTCGACGTGGTGCCGGACTCCTCGCCGATCATCGGTGAATCACCATTACCCAACCTGTTCCTCAATTGCGGCTGGGGAACGGGTGGCTTCAAGGCCATTCCCGCCGGCGGGACGCTGCTGGCGAACCTGCTGGCGATCGGCAAGCACAACGACATCAGCCGTCCCTTTGATCTCGATCGCTTCGCCAGCGGACGGCTGATCGACGAAGCGGCCGGCTCCGGCATCGCGCATTAGAGGTTTCTTGATGCAGCTCTTTCCTTGCCCGTTCTGCGGCCCGCGCGACGAGACCGAATTCCACTATGGCGGCGATGCCGGCAACGCCAGGCCGGATGGCGCCGAGGTGCCCATCGAGCGCTGGGCCGGATATCTCTATCTGCGCAGCAACCCGAAGGGCACGGCGCGCGAAATCTGGGTTCACATGAGCTGCGGCGAGTTCTTCGTCATGGAGCGTGACACCGTCACGCACAAGGTGCTGTCGTCGACCGCGCTTGGCGGGGAGCACGCGGCGTGAGCGCCTCGCGTCTCGCCACCGGCGGCAGCGCCATCGACCGCTCGCGGCCGATCCGCTTCAGCTTCGACGGCGCAAGCGTGGACGGTTTTGCCGGCGACACCATCGCTTCGGCACTGCTCGCCAATGATATCGCGGTCGTCGGCCGTAGCTTCAAATACCACCGGCCGCGCGGCATCTGGGGCGCCGGCGTCGAGGAGCCGAACGCGCTGGTCGATATTGGCGGCCCACAGGCGTCGCCGAACACGCGGGCCACGACCGAGCCGGCACGCGACGGGCTGGTGGCGAAAAGCGTCAACGCGACGCCCAATGCGCTGGCCGACCGCAACGCCTTCCTCGATCGCTTCTCGCGCTTCATTCCGGCGGCGTTCTACTACAAGACCTTCATGTGGCCGGACTGGCACATGTTCGAGCCGCGCATCCGCGCCATGGCCGGACTGGGCAAGGTCGACACCGACTGGACCTCGCCGGGCACGGCGGATCAGGTCAACCATCATTGCGACGTGCTGGTGGTCGGCGCTGGACCGGCCGGACTGGCGACAGCCAGGATGGCCGCCGGCGCGGGCCTCTCCGCCACGCTGGTCGACGACCAGCGCAAACCGGGCGGATCGCTCGGCCATCGCGCCGGCGAGATCGACGGCAAGCCCGTGGCCATGTGGATCGAGGAGACGGTTGCGGAACTTACCGCCGGCGGTCACCTGATCCTGCCATCGACCACCGCCTTCGGCATCTACGACCACGATCTGGTCGGGCTGAACCAGCGTCATTTCGATGGCCGGCGCGACACGCTGTGGCGGGTCCGGCCGCGTCATATCGTGCTGGCGACCGGCGCCATCGAGCGGCCACTGCCCTTCGCCAACAACGACCTGCCGGGCGTCCTGTCGGCGGATGCGGCGCTCGCCTATCTCAGACGCCATGCGGTTCTCGTCGGCCGGCGCGTTGTCGTCGCCACCAACAATGACAGTGCTTATGAGGTCGCGGCAGCGTTGGCCGAGGCTGGCGCCGACGTCACGCTTGTCGACATCAGACGTGACGGCTTCCCCGAAACCCCGGCCAAGGCGCGGCTGGTCAAAGGGCGGGCGCTTGCCGCCGCCAAGGGCAGGCTGCGCGTCGAGGGCGTGACGCTGGATGACGGCACCAGGCTCGACGCCGACTGCGTGCTGGTCTCGGGCGGCTGGACGCCGACAATCCATCTGTTCGGCCAGGCCAAAGGCAAGCTCGCCTGGAGCGACGCCCGCGCCGCGTTCCTGCCGGGTGATCCCGTCGATGGCATTTCAGTCGCCGGTGCGGCAGCAGGTTCGGTCTCGTTGTCGGCGGTGTTCGCCAGTTCGGAGAAGACCGTTGCCTCGCTCAGCAAAACGAAAGCAGCAGTGCCAGGCAGCACGGGGCCGGAAGCGACTGGCGGCATAGCGGCGGCCTGGCCGGTGCCCGGCTCGAAAGGACGCATCTGGATCGACTACCAGAACGACGTGACGGTGAAGGACGTCGAGCTGGCGGCGCGCGAGAACTTCGTCTCGGTCGAGCACCTGAAGCGCTATACCACGCTCGGCATGGCAACCGACCAGGGCAAGACCTCCAACCTGCCCGGGCTGGCGCTGATGGCCGGGATTACCGGACGCACCGTGCCGGAAGTCGGAACCACAACCTACCGTCCGCCCTTCACGCCGGTGCCGCTGGCAAGCTTTGCCGGCGCGCGCGCCGGTGAATTGATGGCGCCGGTGCGTCGGCTGCCGCTGGAGAGCGTGCATCGCGCCAGCGGCGCGGTCTTCCAGGAATATGGCGGCTGGCTGCGTCCGGCCCACTATGGCGGCCGCGACGCCGATGCGGATCGCGCCATCCAGGACGAAGCGTTGCGCGCCCGCCGGTCGGTCGCGCTGTTCGACGGTTCGACGCTGGGCAAGATCGAGGTGATCGGTCCGAAGGCCGCCGAATTCGTCGATTTCCTCTACTACAACACCATGTCGACGCTGAAGCCTGGCCGCTGCCGCTATGGCTTCATGCTGTCGGAGACTGGCGTGGTCTTCGACGACGGCGTGCTGGTGCGGCTGGACGAGCATCGCTTCGTCGTGTCGTGCTCGTCCTCGCATGTCGCGGCGGTGCATGCCCGGCTGGAGGAATGGCGCCAGGACCGTTTTGGCCGCGAGGCCGTCTACATCCACAACGCCACATCGGACATGGCGACGCTGACCGTCTCCGGACCGAGCGCCCGCAAGCTGCTCGAAACGGTCGATCTCGGCCTCTCCCTCGATGATGCCGATCTGCCGCATATGGCGATCGGTCAGGGCAGCTATGGCGGCGACGCGGTGCGCATCGCGCGGGTCAGCTTCACCGGCGACAGGAGCTATGAAATTTCGATCCGCGCCGATCGCGCCGAGCCGCTCTGGGCGCATCTGCGCCAAGCAGGGCAGGCACTCGATGCCGTCGTCATCGGTCTCGAAGCGCTGATGATCCTGCGCGCTGAGAAAGGCTTCATCGTCATCGGCAAGGACACGGACGGCACCACGCTGCCACATGATCTCGGCAGCGAAGGACCTCGCGCCAAACGCCAGACCGAATATGTCGGCCGCCGCTCGCTGTTCATCGACGACGCCTCGCGGGGCGATCGCCTGCAGCTTGTCGGGCTGACGGTACCGTTCGGTGAAGCGCCGCTGCCAACCGGCTCGCATGGTATCAAGCGGGAGAGCGGCAGGCTGCGCAGCCAGGGCTTCGTCACCTCGAGTTACCAGAGCCCGACACTTGGCCGGCCCATCGCGCTCGGGCTGATCGAGCGCGGCGCGGCGCGCCATGGCGAGACGATCGAAATCCAGTATCTCGGCAAGGTCAGGACGGCGACGATTGCCGCGCCTTGCGCCTTCGACCCGGCAGGAGACCGGCTCCATGCGTGATCTCGCGGAAAAATGGTCCGTCCCACCGGACTGGCGGAACGCCACGATCGAAGTGCCGGGGGTCAAAATAGGCGCCGTTACCGGGCTGCACCAACGCCTGGTCAGCGGCGACCTCGCGGCATGGGCCGAGGCTTCCGGCTTCGATTGGCCGGCCGTCAGGGCATTCGGCCTGGCGGAAGGCATACGCTATTCGGTGCGCTTGGCGCGGGACCGCCTGCTTGCCGTGTCCACCACACCCATCGGCATTGCCACCGGGTGGTTCTCCGAGGGGTTCGCTGTGACGGAGATCAGCGCCGGATTGCAGGTGTTCGAGGTCGAAGGCCCGGCGCTTGATGCCTTCATCGCACGCGGGACGACGCTTGACCCCGCTGGGCAGCCAAGCGCCAGTGCAACGCTTTCCTTCGCCGGCATCAGCGCCATCGTGTACCGCCATCAGCGCGGCCTGCGCATCCATATCGATCGTGGCCTCGCCGCCTATCTCTGGACATGGATGGAAACAGCCGCCGCCAAAATCGCCGCCGGATCCCAGAACTAGCCGGCCACGACAATGCCGTACATCCCTGGCTGACTGCCACCCCAGGTCGGAGAGGTGCGCAGAGAGCCGTTCTGCCGGAGAAGGCAGTCCCCGGAATGGACGGCACGAGGAACGGCGGCCGCGCGGATTGTAAATTTGCGCAAATTGCGGCGTGCGGGATGCACGACGACAAGCGATGCAGCGTCCCGCCACCTCGGCACAGGGAACGACTATTTCCGCCTTCTAGAGGGTGAACGACCAGAACAAGCAGGCGAGCGTCGCGGCGGCGAAGACCACGAAGAACAGGCTGCGCAACAGCACGTTGCGGCGCAGTTCGTTCATGACGAAGTGGCAACCGACGACAGCCACGGCAAACAGGAACCGCCAGTTCAGCAATGCGAGCATTGCGCTGCCCTGACCGAAAGCCCATCGGGCGAGAAGGCCGCCGACGATTGTGGCGAACAGCACGATCACCGCCCAGAAGATCGCGTCGGCGCAATGGGTGAGGACGATGCTGGCCGCCCTGATCGGCAGGATCATCATCAACAGCGCGCTGAAGAAAAAGACGGCGGCGAGCGGAATGAAGGTTCCGGCATCAGCGATGCCGTCGAGGCGTCTGACGCCGATTGCGCCATAGGGATAGCCATGCCTGGCCACCGCAAGGCTCAGCGCCATGAGCAAGGCGGTCAGCACGGCGACGAGTGCGAAGGTCGTAAGGGCTTTGCTCATGGTGTTCCTGTCCCGGACGAATCAGACAGGAACTTTGTAGCGGGCGGTCGTAAATTGCACGTAAGTGAGGAAGCCGCTCGTGCGGATTTCAATCGGTGAAAGCCACTGTCGGCTGCTATTCGGCGGCGATCCTGCCTGCCGAGCGGTTGGCGAGTACGAAGCCGACCTCGTCCACCGCTTGCGCCGCGCGCTTCAGGATCGCCTCGGAGCGCAGCACTCCGTCGGTGAAATCCTTGTCGGTGGCATAGACGGCAGTCGGCAAGGCAAAGGCCTCGAAGAAGCCGAACAGCGGCCGCAGTTGATGCTCGACGATCAACGCATGGCGCTCGCCGCCGCCGGTCGCGGTCAGCACGATGGGCTTGCCCCGCAACGCGGCCGGATCGATCAGGTCGAAGAAGTGCTTGAACAAGCCGGTATAGCTGCCCTTGTAGGTCGGCGAACCGACCACCAGCACATCGGCCGCGAGGATCTGCGCCAGGATCGGCTGCGCCTGGCTGTCGAGGTCGCGCGCCCACCGTGCCGTGCCGAGCGAAGGGCCGACATCCTCGATGTCGTAGGTGACAGCCGACAGGCCATGGCGCGCGGCGATGTCCCTGGTGACCAGTTCGACGAAGGCGCGCGTCTTTGACGGCCGGGTGATGTTGCCGGAAAAACCGACGACTGTGGGGTTTGACATGGCAGTGGGCCTCTTGGATGTCGAAGTTTGAAGTGGCGGGCCACCCGGCCCGCCGAGGGGAAATCAGCTCCAGGCGTGCAGCGGCGGATTTTCGCCGTTTAGGAAATATTTGCCGAGGATCGAGTACTTCCAGCGTACCGGATCGTGCAGCGTGTGGGTGCGGGCATTGCGCCAATGCCTGTCGAGATTGTGCTCGGCCAGCGTCGAACGCGTGCCGGCCAGTTCGAACAGCTTGTTGGTGGCGGCGATGGCGATTTCGGTCGACAGTATCTTCGCCTCGGCAGTGACGATCTGCGCATGCGCCACCGTATCAGCGGTCGGCTCGGCCACCGCGCGGTCGATCGCCAGGCCGGCCTTTTCGAGCAGCGCCTGCGCGGCGTGCAGGCGCAGCGTCAGGTCGCCGACCGCCTGGATGGTGTAGGGATCGTCCCAGGCATTGTCGACGCCGCTGTCGATCCAGGCGCGGCTCTTCGTCCTGACGAAGTGAACCGTCTCGTCGATCGCCGCCTGGGCAATGCCGGTGTCGACCGCCACCTGGATGATCTGGAAGATGGCGCCGTCGGCGGTCGGTTTGTCGTAGCCCTTGTAGCCGGGCACCAGAAAAGTCTTCGGCACCTTGACATTGTCGATGATGACGGTGCCCGACAAGGTCGTGCGCTGGCCGAAGCTCGACCAGTCGTCGATGACCGTCAGGCCCGGCGCTCCGCGGTCGGCAATGGCATACCAGGCGCGGCCCTCGTCATCGAGCGCCACGATCGGCACCAGATGGGCAAGCAAAGCGCCGGAGGAATAGAATTTGCGGCCGTTGACGACGACATGGTCGCCGGCATCGGTGAAACGGGTCTCGAAATCGGCGGCGCGCTTGGAGCCGAACTCGGAAAAGGCGTTGCCGAACCGCGTGCCTTTCAGCGCCTCGGCAAACAGCAGCTTCTGCTGGTCCGCGTCGGAAACGGTGCGGATGGCGGCGACGACGCCGAGATGGTTCTGCGCGATCTGGCCGATCGAGGAATCCGCAGCCGAGATGATCTCGATCACCTTGGCCAACGTCGTGTAGGACACCTCCGGCCCGCCGAACGCCTTGGGTACGTTGATCGACCACAGGCCGCTCTGCGAGAAGGCGTCGAGTTCGGCGACCGGCCAGATCCGCTCGCGGTCGCGCTTCGAGGAGCCCTTGACGAATTCGGCGGCAAGCGCGTGGGCCACCGCAATCGCTTCGGCGTCATCCCGGATGATGTGGGCCGGCGCCGACGGCCTTGCAACGGGCGGCACGGCGGCGGAGGCGTGATCTGTTTTGACGGTCGAGACGGTCATTTCACTGCTCCTTGAGATTTTGTTCAAGCGACGGCATGGAGATGGGCTGGTTTGGCAGCCGGCGGGGGCTGTTGGCCGGTGGTCGATTGACCGAGATAGAAGGCGCGCACGTCCTCGCGCTGGCGAAGATTGGCAGCCGCGCCGGTGAGAACGGAGACGCCGTTTTCGAGCACCGTGGCGTGGTCGGCATAGCGCAGCGCGACAGCGGAATTCTGCTCGGCGACCAGGATCGACAGGCCGGTTTCGCGGTTGAGTTTTCTGAGTGTCTGGAAGATGTCCTGGACGATGAGCGGGGCCAGCCCCATCGACGGCTCGTCGAGAACCAGCAGACGCGGCCGCGACATCAGCGCCCGGCCGATCGCCGCCATCTGCTGCTCGCCGCCGGAGGTCAGGCCGGACAGGGTCCGACGCTTCTCCTTGAGACGGGGAAAATAGCCGTAGATCCGCTCGAGATCCGCGTTGATCTCGGCACGGCGGCCGCTGCGGCCGATGCCGCCGGCGACCAGGTTTTCCTCGACGGTGAGGCTCTTGAAGCAGTGGCGGCCTTCCAGCACCGACACCAGCCCGGCGCGCACCAGATCGCCGGGCTTGCGGCGAGAGACATCGGCGCCGTCATAGCGGATGCTACCGGCATTGACCTGGCCGCGTTCCGCCGGCAGCAGGTTGGAGACGGTCTTCAGCGTCGTGGTCTTGCCGGCGCCGTTGGCGCCGAGCAGCGCCAGGATTTCGCCGCGCCGGATCTCGAAGCTGACGCCGTGCAGCGCCGTGATGGCCTGGTTATAGGTGGCATGGATCGTGTCCACCGCAAGGATGACGTCATTGTCCGGCATGGGCTCTTCTTCCGCGGTTCGAGAACCGTAAGGAGCGGTGCGCCACGGAAAGCTGTCCGTGGCGCCCGGCATTGGCTGATCAGTTGGTGGTCACGGCGTTGGCATCATCGGCGGTGCGCAGCTTGATGCCCTTCTCGGCGGCATAGGCTTCGGCGGATTTCTCGATGATTGGCCGCAGCAGCGCCCAGTCCGGCGCGATCCAGTCGGAGACGACGTTCCACTTCTTGCCGTCCCACTGCTGGAAGGTCACGTAGCCTTCGCCCTCGTGATTGTCCCAGCTGACATTGATGGAGTGGAACAGGTCCTTGGCGCCGAGCGCCTCGACCTTGGCCGGATCGAGCTTGAGATGTTCGAAGCCCCAGCGGACTTCATCGCCGGTCAGCGTGCGGTGGCCGAATTTCTCTTGCGCGACACGGATCGCCTCGACATTGAGGATGCCGTTGACGATGCCGAGATTGTGGTAGACCGAGCCGATGCGCGACTTGTCTTCAAGGTTGCCCTTGCTGGCGCCGTAGACAGTCTTCACGATCTCCTGCACCACCGGATAGGTGTTGCCGGAGGCCTGGGTGGTGATGGCGGTGTAGCCCTTGGCGGCGTCGCCGGCCGGGATGACGTCCTCTTCCGAATTCGACCAGACATTGCCGACAATATGGTCGACGGGGAAGCCGACCTTGACCGCCGTCTTCAGCGCCACCGGGTTCATCACGCCCCAGCCGCGCAGGACGACGAAGTCCGGCTTGGCGCGGCGGATGGTCAGCCATTGCGACTGCTGCTCATTGCCGGGATGCGGCACCTCGATCTGCTGCACGGTGAAGCCGTATTTCTGCGCCAGCAATTCATAGATCGGGATGGTCTCCTTGCCGTAGGGCGAGCCGTGATAGAGCACGACGATCTTCTTGCCCTTGAGCTTGTCGATGCCGCCTTCCTTGGCGGCGATGTAGTTCACGATGCCTGATGTCTCGCTGTAGGGATTGAGCAGCAGCGGGAAGACGTAAGGGAAAACGCGGCCGTCGGTGGAGTCGGTGCGGCCATGGTTGACGGTGATCAACGGCACCTTGTCGGCGGTGATACGGTCGATCATGGCATAGGCGATGCCGACCGAAAGCGGATTCCATGCGGCCGCACCCGCATGGCTCTTCTGCCGCTCATAGCATTCGACGCCACGCTCGACCTCGTACTGGGTCTCGCATTCGTCCCAGGTCAGCTTGACGCCGTTGACGCCGCCGTCGCGGATGTTGATGAGATTGAGATAGTCGATGAAGCCGCCGAAAAAGCCGGTGCCGCCGGCCGCGTAGGGACCGACGCGATAGCTCTGCAGCGGAAAGTATTGTTCGTCGGCGTGGGCGGCCGGCAAGGCCACCGACACGATCATCGCCGCGGACAGCGCCGCCGCCTTGATTGTGCTGAGGAAGGTCATGGTCGAGATACTCCCGGTATGGGCCGTCTTGGTTCGGCCTCTGGTTCATTTTCCGATTCAGTTCGATGCGGTTGCCCCGCAGGGCTCATGTCGACTGCCAGGCGAACAGGAGCCGTCTTCGGATCCTGTCCCACAGGGCCACCAGCCCGTCGGGTTCCAGGATCAGAAACAGGATGATGAGGGCGCCGAGCACGATGCGCTGGCTCATGTCGAGGACGCCCGAGTCGAAGACATCGCCGAGCAGGAAGCCGCCGAGGCGCGACAGGCCAAGCGGGAAGACGACGATCAGGGCGGCGCCGAAGAAAGCGCCACGGATCGAAGCGAGGCCGCCGATGATGATGATGAACAGGATCTGGAACGAGCGGTCGAGATCGAAGCCGTCCGGCTCGACGGTCCTGAGATAGGCGAAGGCCCAGATGACGCCGGCAACGCCGATAATGAAGGAGGAGATGGCGAAGGCCAGCAGCTTGGTCTTCAGCACCGGAATGCCGATGATGCGGGCGGCGGTCTCGTTGTCGCGGATGGCAATGAAGTTGCGACCGGTCTGCGACGACACGAGCCGATAGGCGAGGAAGGTGAGGATGCTGACGATGGTCAGCGCAAAGAGATAGCGGCCGACGGCGCCATCCAGCGCAAGACCGCCGATAGACAGCCTCGGCGCGTCGATGACACCGGACGCCGAGTTGTTGGAGAACCAGCTGAACTTGGTCAGCGCCCATTGCACGAAGAACTGAGCGGCGAGCGTCGAGACGGCGAGATAGAACCCTTTCAGCCGTAGGCTCGGCAGGCCGAAGACGATGCCGATCGCGGCGGCGACGATGCCGGCGAGCACGATGCTGCCGATCAGCGGCAGGCCTTCAACACGCAGGTTGAAATTGTAGGCGGCGAAGGCGCCCGCCGCCATGAAGGCGGCGCTGCCCAGCGAGACCTGGCCGGCATAGCCGGTGAGGATGTTCAGCCCGACGCCGGCAAGACCGAGCGCCAGGAACGGCAGCAGGATGGCCTCGAACAGATAGCTCGAACCGATCAACGGCACGACGCCATAGGCAAAGGCAAGCAGCAGCACGGGCGCGATCCATTTCAGCAGCACCGGTGCGGAGGTGAGATCGCTTGTGATCGCGGCCATGCTCAGACCCTTTCCACGAGCTTCTGGCCGAACAGGCCGGAGGGGCGAATGAGCAGGAAGACCAGCGCCACGACATAGGCGAACCAGCTCTCGATGCCGCCGCCGAAATAGTCGCCGATATAGACCTCGGCGAGTTTCTCGCTGGCGCCGATCAAGAGGCCGCCGACGATGGCGCCGAGAATGGAATCGAAGCCGCCAAGCACCAGCACCGGCAGCGCCTTGAGCACCACCAGCGACAGGGAGAATTGCACGCCGAGGCGGGCGCCCCAGAGCAGACCCGCGACCAGCGCGACCAGGCCGGCGGCGGCCCAGACGGTCGCCCAGATCAGCGGCAGCCTGAGGCCGACAGCCAGGGCGGCGAACTGGTCGTCGGCAACGGCGCGGAAGGAGAGCCCGATGCGGGTGTAGCGGAAGAACAGCGACAGCAGCAGAACCATGCCGGCGGCGACCACCGCCGCGAAGATGTCGAACTGGCTGATCAGCACGCCGCCGACTTCCAGCGGCACATCCTCGATGCCGAGGTCGAGGCCGTGGACCTGCGTGCCCCAGATCAGCTGGGCAGCGCCCTCGATGATGTAGGACAGGCCGAGCGTCGCCATGAACAGCGTGATCGGCGGCTTGTTGGTGAGTGGCCTGAGCACCGTGCGCTCGATGGCGATGCCGATCGCCACCATGATGGCGAAGGTGGCCACCAGCGCCAAGGCGAAGGGAACACCGCGCTCGACCAGGCTGACGAAAGTGAGTGCCGCGAACAGGAGCAGAGCGCCTTGCGCGAAATTGAGCACGCCCGATGTCTTGTAGATCAGCACGAAGCCGATCGCGACCAGCGAGTACATGACGCCGGAGAGCAGGCCGCCGACGAGCACTTCGATGAAAAACTGGTAGTCGAAATCGGCGATCATATGCCTGCCCCGTCCTCATTGTCGGAGGCGACGCCGAGATAGGCATCGATGACGCGCTGGTCGTTCCTGACCTCGTCAGGCGTGGCGTCGGCGATCTTGCGGCCGTAGTCGAGAACGGCGATGCGGTCGGACAAGCCCATGACGACGCCGACATCATGCTCGATCAGCACGACAGTGGTGGCGAAGCGGTCGCGCGCGGCGCGCACGAAACTTGCCATCTCGCTTTTCTCGCCGGCGGTCATGCCGGCCATCGGTTCGTCGAGCAGAAGCAGGCGCGGTTCAGCGACCAGCGCGCGGGCCAGTTCGACCCGCTTCTGCAGACCGTAAGGCAGCGTGCCGGCGAGACGATCGCGGACTGCGGTGAGATCGAGGAATTCGAGGATCTGGCCGGCGCGGCTCAAGGAGTCGCGCTGCTCGCCACGCGAGCGGCCGATGCCGAGCACCTGCCCGGCGAAATTGGAGCGGACCTTGTAGGCGAGGCCGGAGGCGACATTGTCGAGGACGCTGAGGCCCTTGAACAGGGCAAGGTTCTGAAACGTCCTGGCGACCCCGAGATGCGCCAGACGCTGCGTCGGCACCTGACCATAGCGGATGCCATCGAGCAGGACATGGCCGCGATCCGGCCGGTAGACGCCGCTGATGACATTGATCAGCGAACTCTTGCCGGCACCGTTCGGGCCGATGATGGCGCGGATCTCTCCGGGGCGCACCGACAGGTCGATATCGGCCAGCGCGACGACGCCGCCGAACGACAGGCCGATGCCCTGCAGTGAAAGCAACGGAGCGGCGGCATCCGCGATCGACCCTGCCGGCACGATGCCAACGGCGGACGGCTGGGGCGTTGACGGCAGGCCGCGCGCAAAGACTTCCGGCGCATAGACCGAGGCGTCCATCATTCCAACGGCATAGTTGGCCAAGGGCATTCCAATCGTCCTCGATTGCTTCGGCAGACGCACGAATCCTCATCGCCACCCGATCGATCGAGCGCGCTTGGGAACCTTCATTGGTGTGCAGGCCGGACTGATCGGCCTGCGTTTTGAAAAGGGCTATTCCGCTGCCAGCGATGCAGCCTGCTCGGCATTTTCCAGCTCGCGAACGAGCGGGATGACATGCTTGCCGAAATACTCGACCTCTTCCTGGAAGTGCAGGAAGCCGAGCAGGATGAGATCGGCGCCGGCGCGCTTGAGATCGACGATGCGCTCGGCGACCTGCCTTGGCGTGCCGATCAGGTTCGAACGGAAGCCGTCATTGTACTGGACCAGATCGTCGAAGGAGGATTTTGCCCAGTTGCCCTCGCCTTCCGGCGAGGCCTTGCCGGCATTCTTGACCTCGTGGCCGAAGGCGTTGACCGCTTCGGGGTTGGCCTTGGCGATGATTTCGGCGAGCACCGCCTTGGCCTCGTCCTCCGTCTCGCGGACGATGGCGAAGGCGTTGACGCCAACCTTGACCGAATGGTTGTTGGCCTTCGCCTTGGCCCTGATGTCATCCACCTGCTTGGAGATTTCGGCCGGCGTGTTGCCGTTGGTGAAGTACCAGTCCGAGACACGCGAGGCCATGTCGCGCGCGGCACGCGACGAGCCACCCTGGAAGATTTCCGGCAAAGGCTGTGGCGGCTTCGGCTTCAGTGAATATTCGTTGAAGCGGTAGAAATCGCCGCGGAAGGTGAAGCTGTCCTGCGTCCATATTCCACGCAAGGCGCGGATGAATTCCTCGGAGCGGCGGTAGCGCTCGTCATGGTCGAGCCAGTGCTCGCCGATGGCGTGGAACTCGCCGCGGAACCAGCCGGAGACGAGGTTGATGGCGACGCGGCCATTGGTCAGGTAGCTGATGGTGGCGAGCTGCTTTGCGGCCAGCGCCGGATTCCACGGCCCGGGCAGGATCGCCGCGATGACCTTCAGCGTCGTGGTGGCCGCCAGCAGATCATGGCTGAAGGCAACCGATTCATGCTGTTCGTCGGCGCCGTAGCCGGCGGTGAAACGGATCTGGCTCAGCGCATAGTCGAAGCCGGCCTTCTCCGCGATCTGCGCCAGCTTGCGGTTATATTCGGCCGAATGGTTGGTGCGCTGCTCGATGTTGGAAATCACCAGGCCGCCCGAAACATTCGGCACCCAGTAGGCGAACTTGACCGCGTCGGTTGCTGCGTGTGCCATGAACTGTCTCCCCTTCAGGCCGTGTCGTTGATCGGTCCGGCGTGGCCGGATCTCACCGATATTTATTATGTCTACTGATTATATATACAAAGTAGGATTTTCCGTTTTTGGCGGCCGCTTGGGACGGAAATACCAATTTTGCCCGGCCAGGCCGGCTTCAGCTTGTCAGCGCACGGTCGCAACGTCGCTGGCATTGGCGCCAACCGCCTCGACGGACGGAAACCCGTCGACCAGCCTTGCGATCTCGGTCGCGACCATCTGGGCATGGCGGGCGACCTCCGGCAGGCCCATGAGTTCGCCGAAGGTGCCCCGCGCCAGCGGACCGGCGACAAAGAGCCCGGCGACCGCCTCGCCATCCCGGCCGATGGCGCGGCTGTCGAGATTTGTCTCAATGCCGAGTCCGTAGGCGTCGACCCTGATCAACCCGGCCTCGGCCAGGGAGCGCAGCGCCGGATTGAGCTGAAGCGCCCGCCCATGGGCAGGCCCCGTCGTGTTGATGACGGCATCGAAGCGTGCGGTCTCGATCCGAGTCTGGCCGCGCCGCTGAAAGCTGACCGCGAGGTTCTCGCCCTCGTCGTTCGACGCGACAAGCCTGGCGGCGATGGTGTCGAACGTGCCGGCGGCCTTGCGGCGGTCGAGCACGGAAGCAATTTGCGGGGCGATCCTGAAGCGATGCACGTCCCAGAACACGCGCAGCCGGCGGACGAGCCTTGCACGTTCTGATGGAGCAAGCGCGGCCCACAGAACCGGCCCCTGCAGGCGCAACTGGTCGAAGACGGACTGCCAGTTGACATTGGCCTCGCGCGCCGCCGCCAGCGTCACGCGGATTTTGCCAAGCAGACCGAGCGCCGATGTGGCCGGCGCCGATGCGAAATCGCCGAAGGGTTCGCCCCTGACATCAGGATGGCCGCGCGAGCGAAGTCCGCGGCGCGACAGCGCCAGGGCGCGGCCGCGATGGCCGCGGCGGTCGAGCTCCGCGATCATGTCGGCCGAGGTCAGCCCGGAGCCGACGATCAACACGGAAGCGTCCGGCTCGATCCTGGCAAGTGCCGACGCTGCGTAGGGATCGGCGACAAAACCCGGCGCTTCGGCCAGGGAAGCAAGCGCTGCCGGGATTGCGGGAGCAGGATGCGTGGCGGCGAGGACGACGATGTCGGCGATGACAGGTCCGGCGGACGTCTGCACAGCCCAGCCCGCGCCATTGGCTTCGCGTGTCACGCCTGTGGCGAGACCGCCGACATGACGGACCGCGCCTGAAGCCAGATAGGGCGCGAGGTGCTCGGCGACATAGCGGCCGAACACACGCCGGCGCGGATAGGCGTCGCCATTCTTCCAGATCGCGTCCGCATCACGCTCGAGTTCGCCGGAGCCGGCCAGCCAGCGGGCAAAATGCTGCGGGTCGTCGGGAGCGATGCTCATTCTGACGGCCGGCACATTGACCCGGTGCGACGGCTCTTCGCTGGAATAGGCCAGGCCGCCGCCGAGCGTGGGGCGTGGCTCGATCACCGAGATCGACAGGCGCTCCGGCCGATGCGCCCGCGCCAGATGCCAGGCCAACGCCGCGCCGGAAAAGCCGCCGCCGATGATGGCGACGCGCAGTCGGCTGACCGGAGGCAGCGCGTTCACGAGGCGCTGGCGAGCGACTTCGGCCGATGGTCGCCGGCGATGGTCTCGCCGAACGGGCCGGTGTTGACGGATGCGCCGGCGGCTTTGACCGGATGATCGGTTGGCAATTTCGGCAGCACCAGTTCGCCAAAACGATAGGCTTCTTCCAGATGCGGGTAGCCGGACAGAATGAAGGTGTCGATGCCGAGGCGCCGGTACTCATCGATGCGCTCGGCGATGGTGTCGGGGTCGCCGACCAGGGCTGTCCCCGCGCCGCCGCGCACCAGGCCGACACCGGCCCACAGATTGGGGGCGATCTCGAGCTTGGCGCGATCGCCGCCATGCAGCGCGCTCATCCGCGCCTGGCCGACCGAATCCATGCGGGCAAAGACCTTCTGGGCCGAAGCAATGGTCGCGTCATCGAGGCGGCTGATCAGCCGGTCGGCGGCGGCCCAGGCCTCCTCGGTGGTTTCGCGTGCGATGACATGCAGGCGAATGCCGAAGGAGAGTTTTCGGCCTGCCTTTTCGGCCAGGTCACGCACGGCGTCCAGCTTGCGCTCGACATCGGCGGGCGGTTCGCCCCAGGTCAGATATTTGTCGATCTCCTGCGCCGCCACTGTCGACCCGGCATCGGACGAGCCGCCAAAATAGAGCGGCGGATAGGGCGTCTGCACGGGCGGGAACAGCAGCCTGCCATCCTCGATGTGGAAATGCTTGCCCTTGTGCTCGACCGTCTCACCGCTCAGCACGCGCTTGTAGATCCGCAGGAATTCCTGCGTCACCTCGTAGCGCTCGGCATGCGACAGGAAAATGCCATCACCCTTGTTCTCAAGCGGATCGCCGCCGGTGACGACATTGATCAGCAGGCGGCCATTGGAGATGCGGTCGAGCGTCGCCGTCATACGCGCGGCGAGCGTCGGCGACTGCAAGCCGGGCCGCACGGCGACCAGGAAACGCAGCCGCTCGGTCAGCGGCACCAGCGCCGAGGCGACCACCCAGGAATCCTCGCACGACCGGCCGGTCGGCAGCAGCGCGCCGTAATAGCCCAGCGTGTCGGCGGCCTTCGCCACTTGCGTCAGGTAGGGCAGATCGACCGATCGGCCGCCCTCAGCGGTGCCGAGATAGCGGCTGTCGCCATGTGTCGGTAGAAACCAGAGGACCTTGATGCGGTCCGGAACGTCGCCGGTCATGGCCTGCCTCCCGCGAGCCGGTGGCGATGGCGGACTCTTCCTGGCGGGGTTGAGAGCGAGCGCAAAGAGGCGGGCATGGCGGAATCCTGTCCGGGAAACAGATCGTCCGCACTTTGCTTATTCTATAAACTCTGTAGAGTTAGTTTATTCCAAATCCGCGGTTAAAATTGGAAATTCCCTTCGATCGATCGAACCCGCGCCTGATCCTCGGCGGGCTCGCTGGCGTCAGGCCCTGGCGGATTGGAGAACCCTGCTTGGCGGCTTTCCGTTGCAGCGCATCGGGCGCCTGGAGGTGGCTCAAGCCGAGAAATGATGACTGGGAAAGTCACATGCATTCCGGACTTCGAAGGCATGCGGGCTAGGAGCAACCGAGAACTGCTGGAAGCCGACGTTCGATCGAGGTGAAGGCGCTATCGATTGCCCTCCGGACACGTGATCGGGCGTCCCGACAGTCGGAGGGGGCGGCGGCCGAAACTCGCGCTGGCGAGGTTCGCTCCGTCCCTTCCGACCCCTAGGTGCATATTAGCCACAGGTAATGTTAATCAGCTATCCGGTCTTGCAATCGTCGGCATAGGTGTCCCTTAATGGGTCACCGTGTCTGGCACCGTCATTGCACTGTCGGCAATGCCGGCGACATCTCTCACCCAGCAATCGGGGGGCAGATGGGGGGCCCCGCCGCTTCGCAAATGGAGCGGCGGGCTATCGACAACGGGGGGCGGCAATCATGTATTTTCCGCAATTTTTGGTGGGGATGTTCACCACGTCGGCCGTAGTGGCGATCTGGGCCGAAATGGAAACCGGATCTGTCGGCAAAGCGCTCGTTTGGACCGTCCTCACGCTGATGATGCTGCAGGTTGGATATTTCCTGCTGGCATTTGGGCTTTTCTATAAGCGCTCGACGGAAAGCACCGATACAGAACCGGACACTGCTCATCAGCCCGTCCGTCGAGACGGTAGCGTCTCATCGGGCCGATGATGACCGACAAGCCGGGCCGCAACCTACTGTGAGCATGACGCCGCCTACGGGCGAAGTGATGGAGTGGCCAGCGCCCCGTCAAGCCAAAGCTATTTGGCCGTCATCTGCTTGCGCCATCCCAAGGTCTGTCGAACGATCCCGACCATACACCGCGCTTGGTTGCCGCGCATTTGCACGACGAAGTGAAGCTTCCGTACCAAGAGCAGTCCTAAAGGCTTGCGGTGCTGGTGAAACTTGAGGCTCGGTCGCGGCTTTCCCGCTTTTTCCTGTCAGTCCGCCGCGCAAACTTGGTCTCCGGGTCGAAAAACGCTCCTGGCCGTGCCCCGGCAGGTTTCCGAATGGCAGCCCTGGACACGCAAACGGCAAATAACTTGAAAACATTGGGAGACTGTTTGGTGGAGCCAATCGGAATCGAACCGACGACCTCTTGAATGCCATTCAAGCGCTCTCCCAACTGAGCTATGGCCCCACTCCCGGCAGTCAGCCGGCGCCGTTTCCGGCGAAGAGATCAGCGCGGGTTGGAACACCGCGCCGTTAGTGCAGGCGGCTTCTAACCCCGCCTTTCTCAGATATCAAGCCTTGATGAGCGGCTTTTTGTTCACAGGCCGAGAAAGCCTGCAAACGCTTACGTTTCAGGCCTATCAGACCTCGTCGTCGTCGTCGCCGACGCCGATCATGTCGGCAACGTCGTCGTCTTCTTCCTCTTCGTCGGCAAGGAAAGTGTCATCCTCATCGTCGCCGAGGTCGACGTCCTCGTCATCGCCGAGATCGGGCAGGTCGTCGCCCTTGACGTCGTCGTCGGCCTCTTCGAGCGAGACGACTTCAACGCCCTCTTCGTCCTCGGCGTCCACTTCCTTCTCGGCCACTTCCTCTTCCTCCTCGAGGGCGGCGATCTTGCCTTCCTCGAAATAGGAACGCGGATAGGTCTTGCCGGTGTAGGGCGAGACAATCGGGTCCTTGTTCAGGTCGTAGAATTTTCGACCCGTCTCGGGGTCGATACGCTTTGTGCCAAGTTCGGTTTTTGCCACGGCAAGCCTCGTCAATAAAAGAGTGGTCCCCTTAACCACTGTTTGCGGCGCTGTCAAAGCCAAAAGCCGGCGTCACAAAACCAAGTCCTGAAAGGCCTCGCGGCAAGTGACGACCATGGGGATGACCATTTCGCCTCGCCGTGATACGAGACCGCCGCAACAAATGAAAAGCGCCGGCCCGCCGGCATTCCGTCCAGGGAAATTCCATGTCTCACGCCGCCGCTGCCAAGCCGGCCACCGCCCGCAAATCTCAAGCCCTTTCCGGCACCGCGCGCGTGCCGGGCGACAAGTCGATCTCGCACCGCTCCTTCATGTTCGGCGGCCTCGCCTCCGGCGAAACCCGCATCACCGGCCTGCTCGAGGGCGAGGACGTGATGCGCACAGGCGCGGCCATGAAGGCGATGGGCGCGCATATCGAAAAGCGCGGCGCCGAATGGGTGATCCGCGGCACCGGCAACGGCGCGCTGCTGCAGCCGGAAGGCCCGCTCGACTTCGGCAATGCCGGCACCGGCTCGCGGCTCACCATGGGTCTCGTCGGCACCTATGACATGGAAACCACCTTCATCGGCGACGCCTCGCTGTCGGGCCGGCCGATGGGCCGCGTGCTGGAACCGCTGCGCCAGATGGGCGTGCAGGTGCTGAAGGCGACGCCCGGCGACCGCATGCCGATCACGCTGCATGGCCCCAAGCACGCCGCCCCGATCACCTACCGGGTGCCGATGGCCTCTGCGCAGGTGAAGTCGGCGGTATTGCTCGCCGGCCTCAACACGCCTGGCATCACCACCGTCATCGAACCGGTGATGACGCGTGACCACACCGAAAAGATGCTCAAAGGCTTCGGCGCCAATCTGTCGGTCGAGACCGACGAGCGCGGCGTGCGCCATATCTTCATCGAGGGCCAGGGCAAGCTGACCGGCCAGACGATCGCCGTGCCCGGCGACCCGTCCTCTGCCGGCTTCCCGCTGGTCGCCGCGCTGATCGTGCCGGGCTCGGACATCGTGATCGAAAACGTGCTGATGAACCCGACCCGCACCGGTCTGCTGCTGACGCTGCAGGAAATGGGCGGCCAGATCGACATCTTGAACCCACGCAATGCCGGCGGCGAGGACGTCGCCGATCTGCGCGTGCGTTATTCCGAACTCAAGGGCGTCACCGTGCCGCCGGAGCGGGCACCGTCGATGATCGACGAGTACCCGGTGCTGGCTGTCGCCGCCAGCTTCGCCGAGGGCGAGACGCTGATGCAGGGGCTGGAAGAATTGCGCGTGAAGGAATCCGACCGGCTGTCGGCCGTCGCCAACGGGCTGAAGCTCAACGGCGTCGACTGCAACGAGGGCGAGGCGTCGCTTGCCGTGCGCGGCAGGCCGGGCGGCAAGGGCCTCGGCGGCCATCCCAACGGCCTGGATACGACGGTGCAGACACATCTCGACCACCGCATCGCCATGAGCTTTCTGGTCATGGGGCTGGCGACGGAAAAGCCTGTCACCATCGACGACCAGGCGATGATCGCGACGAGCTTTCCGGAGTTCATGGGACTGATGACGGGGCTCGGGGCGGAGATCGGGTGACGGTCATGGCAACCAACAGCCGCGGCACTTTGGCAGGCGGCGAAGGATCTCGGCGCCCAACCCTTTCGTTGGCCAGCCAATGACTCACGTCTTCACCATTGCCATAGACGGCCCTGCCGGTGCAGGCAAAGGCACACTCGCCCGGCGTCTCGCCGACCACTACCGGCTGAACCTGCTCGACACCGGCCTCACCTATCGGGCGGTCGCCTATGCATTGCTTCAGCATGCGCTGCCGCTCGACAATGTCTCGGCGGCCGAGACCGCGGCGCGCCAGGTCGATATGGCAAAGCTCGACCGGGCGGTGCTGTCGGCGCATGCCATCGGCGAGGCCGCCTCGAAAGTTGCGGTGTATCCGACGGTGCGGCGCATTCTCGTGGAAAAGCAGCGCGCCTTCGCCAGGACGCCGCCGGGCGCGGTGCTGGACGGGCGCGACATCGGCACGGTCGTGTGCCCTGATGCCGACATCAAACTCTATGTGACGGCGAGCGCGGAGGTACGCGCCAAGCGCCGGCTGGCAGAGATCGAAAGCATCGGCGGCACCGCCAATTTCGCCGAAATCCTCGCCGATATCATGCGCCGCGACGAGCGCGACATGGGCCGTGCCGACTCGCCCTTGAAGCCGGCCGCCGACGCGCACTTGCTAGATACCAGCGAAATGGCTATAGAAGCCGCGTTTCTCGCGGCCATGGCGATCGTTGACGACGTGCTGGCCAGGAGAAACAACGCCTGATCCGGGTTTTCTCCCGCGTTTCCGTTGCCGGAAGCGCAGAAAATACCCATATCGGGCACGAACCAGCCTGCCAGCATTCTTCATGCGCCGGAATTGCCGCTTAAAATGCGGCCCAGGGCTTTTTTAAGTCCGGAACGCCGGCAGGCCAACGCAACGCTAACCCACGGCGCCCGTCCCGCTCAGAGATGCGGGGCACTCCAGGAGAAACAATGTCAGCTGCAAATCCCACTCGCGACGATTTCGCGAGCCTGCTCGAAGAATCATTCACTACCGGCCATTCCGGCGAAGGTCAGGTCGTCAAGGGCACGATCACCGCGATCGAAAAGGACATGGCCATCATCGACGTCGGCCTCAAGGTCGAAGGCCGCGTGCCGCTGAAGGAATTCGGCGTCAAGGGCAAGGACACCACCCTCAAGGTCGGTGACACCGTCGAAGTCTATGTCGAGCGCATCGAGAACGCGCTTGGCGAAGCGATGCTTTCCCGCGAGAAGGCCCGCCGCGAAGAGAGCTGGGTCCGTCTCGAAGAGAAGTTCACCAAGGGTGAGCGCGTCGAAGGCGTCATCTTCAACCAGGTCAAGGGCGGCTTCACCGTCGACCTCGACGGCGCCGTGGCCTTCCTGCCGCGCAGCCAGGTCGATATCCGCCCGATCCGCGACGTCTCCCCGCTGATGCACAACCCGCAGCCCTTCGAGATCCTCAAGATGGATCGCCGCCGCGGCAACATCGTGGTGTCGCGCCGCACCGTGCTCGAGGAGAGCCGCGCCGAACAGCGTTCGGAAATCGTGCAGAACCTCGAAGAAGGCCAGGTTGTCGAAGGCGTCGTCAAGAACATCACCGACTACGGTGCGTTCGTCGACCTCGGCGGCATCGACGGCCTGCTGCATGTCACCGACATGGCCTGGCGCCGCGTCAATCATCCGACCGAAATCCTCAACATCGGTCAGACGGTCAAGGTGCAGATCATCCGCATCAACCAGGAAACCCACCGTATCTCGCTCGGCATGAAGCAGCTCGAGAGCGATCCGTGGTCCGAGATCGGCACCAAGTTCCCGATCGGCAAGAAGATCAAGGGCACCGTCACCAACATCACCGACTACGGCGCGTTCGTCGAGCTGGAGCCGGGCATCGAAGGCCTCATCCACGTTTCGGAAATGTCGTGGACCAAGAAGAACGTGCATCCCGGCAAGATCCTGTCGACGACCCAGGAAGTCGACGTGGTGGTGCTCGAGGTCGATCCGGCCAAGCGCCGCATCTCGCTCGGCCTCAAGCAGACGCTCGAGAATCCGTGGGAAGCCTTCGCGCGCAACCATCCGGTCGGCAGCCAGGTCGAGGGCGAGGTCAAGAACAAGACCGAGTTCGGCCTGTTCATCGGCCTGGAAGGCGACGTGGACGGCATGGTGCACCTCTCCGACCTCGACTGGACCCGTCCGGGCGAGCAGGTCATCGAAGAGTACAATCGCGGCGACATGGTCAAGGCGCAGGTGCTCGACGTCGACATCGAGAAGGAGCGCATCTCGCTCGGCATCAAGCAGCTGGCCCGCGACACGGTCGGCGAAGCGGCGACCTCGGGCGAACTGCGCAAGAACGCCGTGGTCACCTGTGAAGTCATCGGCGTCAAGGATGGCGGTCTGGAAGTGCGGCTGGTCGACAGCGGCATCGAGACCTTCATCAAGCGCTCCGATCTGAGCCGTGACCGCGACGAGCAGCGCCCAGAGCGCTTCACCGTCGGCCAGAAGGTCGATGCCCGCGTCATCGCCTTCGACAAGAAGACCCGCAAGCTGCAGGTCTCGATCAAGGCGCTGGAAATCGCCGAAGAGAAGGAGGCGGTCGCCCAGTACGGCTCGACCGACTCCGGCGCTTCGCTGGGCGATATCCTGGGTGCCGCGCTGAAGAAGCAGGGCAACTAAGGCGTCAGCCATCGACAGCACGCCTCGCGTGCGGCCTTACAAAAAAGACCCGCCGGAGCGATCCGGCGGGTCTTTTTCTTTACGAGAACATAAACTTCATCGCGTATTTGCCGGTGGTCCAACGGAATACTTCCATGAGCACTGGCGCCAATCGTGCCGCTGCGCAGCCTTCGGGGTTGCTGCGCCTTTACACCAGCTCGCCTGTCCTGTTCTGCTTTTGCGCGATGGCGATCCTGACGACCGCTCTGTGGTCTCTGGGCTTCCAGCTCAACAATGACGCGGACGATCTCCTCAAGCTGCACGAAATCCGTACTTTGCTTGAAACGGGCAATATCTTCGACCGCACGCTGCCCGGCATCGTCCAGCCAGAGCCCTATGTCTCACACTGGCCGTGGATCGTGGACTTGCCCTACGCCGCCTTCGCGCGCCTGTTGGCGCCGTTTGCCGGCTTCGAGCCGGCTCTGACACTGGCAAGCTTTGCCGTCCCGCTGCTGCTGTTGGCGCCCGCGCTCTATTTCTACAATCGGCTGGTGACAGCCATCGGCTTTGCCTACCCGGCCGTTGCATTGCCGTTGGCTTTGATCTTTGCCGCGCGCAGCTTTTTCGAATTCGCCCCGGGACGGATCGACTATCACAATCTGCAAATCCTGCTTCTGCTGGCGGCGCTGGTTTTGATGATGTCGCAGAACCGCCTTTCGGCCTTCGTCAACGGGCTGCTGACGGCCCTGGCAATCGCCGTCAGCGCCGAATTCGCGCCGTTCTACGCCCTGGTGATGGCGGTCTATGCCTTCGACTGGATCTTCGAGCGCGAGGGCGGCCAAAACAGGATCATCGGTTTCGGGCTGGCCTTGACCGCCGGTGCAATCGGCCTGTTCGCGGCGATCGTGCCGCCTTCTGCCTATGCCGCGGTCAGATGCGACACCTATTCGACGCCGCATGTCACGGCATTGGCCGCGGCCGGGCTCTCGTTCGCCATCGTGCCCTTGCTTGCCGGCCTGCGTGGAGGGTGGCCGATGCGAACAGCAATCCTACTGGTGTTCGCGGCGGCCAACGCGGCGGTGCTGGTGAGGTTGTTCCCGCAATGCCTGGCCAGCCCCTATGCCTCGATCGACGCCTATGTCCGCGACAACATGATCAACAGAATTCTCCAGGAATTGAGCCTGTTTCGGCGCCCTGATGTCGTCCTTTCGACGGGTTTTCTCAGCATGGCGCTGCTGTTTATCGGCGCGCTCGCGCCAGCCGTGATCTGCGCCAGGCAGGAAGGTCGAAGCCGGCCTGTCGTCATATTGGCGCTGTTCTCGCTGCTCTCGCTGGCGCTTGCGATCGGTTACATCCGCTACTACCGCTACCTGCCGATCTTCTCCGGCATCGGCCTCATCTTCGCCCTGGCGAGCCTCCTGCCGAGTGCGGGGCTGGGTCGCTATTTGAAATCTCCGGCGCCGGCGGCATCGCACAGATACGCATTGATCCTGCCCGGTCTGGTTTTGTCCGGAGCAATGGCGCTGTACCACCTGTCGGTAAAACCGGCGCAAGCGGCGGTTCCCGCCGCCGAACTCGCCGACGGCTGCTATTACAGCCCTTTTGAACCGGAACAGGGTTGGCCCTCTGGCGCCGTCGTTCTTTCTCCCCCGCTGATCGGCTCACGTTTCGTCGCCCTCGCCGAAGGTCCGAAGGTGGTGACGATCCCCAACCATCCATCGGCCAAGGGCATCGAGCGCAGCTATCGTTTCCTCGATCCGGCGACCGCCGACCCCCGCGCGATACTCGATGCGTCCAAGGCAACGCATGTCGCGATTTGCGCCTGGCGAGGCCCGCCATTGCCGGGACTGGAAGCCGCCTATCCATTCGCGGCGGGCCTGATTGAAGGCCGGCCGCCGGCATGGTTGCGGGAGTGCCCCACGAAAGCTTCATCGCCGCTGCGCATCTACAGCTATCGCAATGCCGATGGATCGGATGCCGCGTGCCCGACTTCGACGCTCGCCGCTCAGGCCCGGCCGTAGAGCGGCACCAGCGTTCCGCTCATCGCCTGGTTGGCCGGCGAGGCGAGATAGGCGATGGCTTCGGCCGCCGCTTCCAGGCTGACCCATTTGCTGAAATCGGCATCCGGCATGTCGGCGCGGTTTGCCGGCGTGTCGAGCGTCGACGGGGCCACGGCATTGACCAGGATGCCCTTGGCCTTGAGTTCTTCGGCCATCGCCACCGTCATGGCCGCGACCGCCGCCTTGCTGGCGGTGTAGGCGACCATGCCGGCGCCGCGCCTGGCGTCGAGCCCGGCGCGCGCGGTGACATTGACGATGCGGCCTGATGTGCCCGACGCCAGCATCGAGCGGATCGCCGCGCGGCTGCACAGGAAGGTGGTGCGGGCGTTGGTGTCCATCATCTCGGCAAAGGATGCCGATTCGATCTTTTCCACCGGGGCCATGGTGAAGCCGCCGGCGAGATGGATCGATCCCCACAAGGCAGGAACCTGGGCATAGAAGGCTTCGACCTTGGCGGAGTCCGACAGGTCGACATTGTGCGCCAGCTTGACGTTGTCGTGGGCGGTGAAAGGAAATTGCTGGGGTGCCGCGGCGTGTGCGTTCGGCACGTGGCAGATGGCGCCCTGTTCCAGCAGCCGGCCAACCACCGCACCGCCGAGAGCGCCGGTCCCACCGGTCACAACGATATGCCTGCCTTGAAGTGTTTCCGTCATCCTGGACCGCTCCTGTCGTGTTTTTATAATTGTGTCGCTTGTTGTGCCGCCCCGACGCGAAGCGTCGCGCCTTTCGGGCGATCACTCAATTGATATCTCGACATGGCAGCCGTCGCGTCTTTGCATGCGTCACAACGCATATTCTGGCAATAGCGTCAGCCATGCGGCCGTTGCGGTACAACAGGCGAGCCGACGAATGGTCCGATGCAGACGAGAGATCAACGCTGGGCTGAAGCCTTCAATCGACGGTGATTTCGATGACGCAAGGCAATCCGGTTGCCCGGGCGCGCTTCAGGGCCTGCGGCAAGGCGCCGATATCGGCGAGCCGTTCTGCTGATATGCCATAGGCTTCGGCCAGCTTGCAGAAATCCGGCGGCGCCGGCGAGACCCCGACGGGCTCGACGCCGACATCGAGCATCGAGGTCTCGATCTCGCGATAGCCCCTGTTGTTCCAGACCACGAAGATGACCGGCGCCTTTGCATCGAGCGCCGCGCCAAGTTCGGGTAAGGTGAACTGGAAGCCGCCATCGCCGGTCAGGCAGACAACCGGCGCATCGGGCACGGCAAGTGCGGCGCCGATTGCCGCCGGCGGGCCGTAACCAAGCGCGCCGAAGCCGGTGGCGGCGTTGAACCAGCCGCCTGGCCGGTCGTGATCGTAGTAGAGGTTGGCGGCGTAGACCGGCTGCGTCGAATCGCCGACGACGATGGCGCCCGGCAAGGCGTCGCGGATCATCTCCACGGCATGCACCTGCGCCAGATAGGCCGGGCTCAGCTCGGCGGATGCCGCCTTGCGTGCGGCGGCGGCGCGCGCCTCGCCGCCGGACGCGGCAGGATGAGTTGGGCCGATCGCGGCGAGCAAGGCTTCAATCGCCTCGGCGCAGTCGGCCTGGATGCCGACCGTCACCGGGCGGCGTGCGAGCTGGTCGGCGCCGATGTCGATGCGAATCAGGTTGGATGGCAGCACAAAGCCGCCGTCGCCATAGCCGTCATAGTCGGTCGGGCCGAATTCGGTGCCGGCGGCAATCACCAGATCGGCCTCGGCCATCAGCGCCCGAACCGCCCTCAGGCTTGGGCTTGCCGGCACGCAGAGCGGGTGGCGGTGCAGCAGGCCGCGCGCATTGGTGGTCTCGACGACCGGCGCGCCCAGTGTCTCGGCCAGGCGCCGCAGCGCCATCTCGGCCCGCTTGGCGCCGCCTCCGGCCAGGATCAGCGGGCGGCGCGCGGCGGCGATGAGTTTGGCAGCACTGGCAATGGCCGCGCCATCCGGCGCCGGCGGCGCCGCGTTGCTCAACAATGCCGCGATGCCGTCGCCCGGTTCGACCATGACATCGGTCGGGATCTCGATGTGCACCGGACCTGGCCGCGAGGATGAAAACAGCGCGAAGGCCTGTGCCAGCGCGTCAGGCAATTCGCTTGCCTCGGTGACGCGCCGCGACAACAGCGCCACCTTTTCCATCATGCCGCGCTGGTCCGGGAGCTCATGCAGGAAGCCCAGCCCCTTGCCCAACGTCGGCATTGCGTTGACGCCTGATATGACCAACATCGGCACCGAATCGGCGCGCGCCTGGCCCATGGCGGTGATGGTGTTGGTCAGCCCCGGTCCGGTGATGACGAAGGCGACCCCTGGCCTGCCGCTGGCTCGGGCATAGCCGTCGGCCATGAAGCCGGCGCCCTGTTCATGGCGCGGCGTGACATGGCGGATCTTCGAGCGCGCCAGGCCACGGTAGAGCTCGACCGTGTGGACGCCGGGAATGCCGAAGACGGTATCGACGCCGTGCGCTTCGAGCAGCGTGATCAGGGCTTCGCCGAGTGTTGTCATTGATTGTCTTCCCTTAGAGCCGATCACTGTTCGGAAACAGTGATCGGCTCGGTCCTTTGTTTTCAACGCAATTCCGGACGGAAAACCGCATCTCACTTTTCCTGGAATTGCTTTAGCGGCGCGAGGCCCAGTTCGGCCTCGACAGTCTTGATGCCGATCGCCGCCAATTCGCCGGGCGAGAACATCTCGCCGGCCAGGCAGCCTTCTATCCAGAGCCCGTCAATGATTGCATTGATCGCGATGGCATGGTGGCGCAACTGGCTTGCGTCCGGCTCGCGCCGTTCGGCGGCGAGCACCTCGGCCACAACGGCTTCCACCTCGTTGCGAAAGCCAAGGTAGCCTTCGCGGTGGGCGCGAGCCAGGCTTGGATCCGCACCGGCACGGCCGATGAAGGTTGCCCAGAGCGAAAACACTCGCGCGTCGATGATCGGCACGTTGAGGTTGGCGGTAACGAAAGCCGCAAGGCGCTGGCGCGGCGAGGCATCTTCCATGGCCAACGCCGCTTTCGCCTGCTCGGTCATGCGGCCCATGAGGGCAGCATAGGCTTCCTGCAGCAATTCTTCCTTGCCGGGGAAATAGTGCCGGATCAGCCCGGCGGTGACGCCGGCGCGCAATGCGATGGTGCGCAAGGTGGCGCCCTGCAGACCACGTTCCGCCACGCTGTCCAGAGTTGCCTCGATCAAATCCTGCCGCCGCCGCTCCTCGCCCTCGCGACGGAACCTGCGGCGGGATGGCGCATTCATTGGCGCAGAATCGGCCGCGTCAGGCATGTCGGCCCGCCTTCACAGGCGATGCAGAGCGCATCGGCCTCGAAGATTTCGACCGTGCAGCCGGCGGCTTCCATCGCGGCCTTGGTCTTTGGAAAGCCTGCGACGGCAATGACCTGGAGCGGATTGGTCGGCAGCACGTTCAGGCTGAGGCCGTTGGAAGCCGCGAACTCTTCGGCATCGCCTTCGACCAGACGGATGCCGCGCGCCTTCAGCATCTGATAGAACGGGGCCGGCAAAAGCGGTGAATAGACCAAAGCAAGGTCATCGGCCAGCGGGCTGATCACCGACATCAGATGCAGGCAGGCCTCTTCGCCTTGCCACAACGGAAGGTCAAAGCCGTAGACCGATACGCCCAGCGGCGTCAGCAGGTTGGAGATCTGCTGGATGCCTTCCTGGTTGGAACGGACACCGCGCCCGATCACTAGCGTGCGCGCATCCAGCCAGACACAGTCACCGCCTTCGACCTGGCCTGGGGCCTCGACGCGGCCGAGGATCGGAATGCCCAGTCTCCTGTAGGTCTCCTCATGCAGCGAAGGCTCCCGGGCGCGCAACGGCTTGCCCATGGACAGAATCAGTGCGCCGCGGTTGGTCATCAGCGATGGGTCGTGCGTGAACACCGAGTCCGAAAGTCCGTCGGCCTTGTCCTCGATCCATTCGATTTCGGCGCCGGAGGCCGCCACCAGTTCAGCAAGGGCCGCGTGCTGCGATGCCGCTTTCGCTGGATTGAATCCCGGGCCATAGTGCCAGGCGGCTCTGTCGGCGTCGCGCATCGCGTTGGCCGCCGACCGCATCAGCACGCGTCGCAGCGGCGCTGCCATGGATTGTGATCCGAAAGCGCTCATCGAAGCCCTTTTTTTGCTGAAAAAAAACGAGAAAATTTCATGGAGGGCTATTTATACACTTGCGCAACAAGCTCGCAAGTGCCGTAATGGGCGGGATTGACGGGCTCGCGCCGTTGGGTCCATGCTGAAATCTGGAGCGGGGCAGTACAGCGTATATGTTGATTGGCCGGATAGACGTTCGACGAACTGCCGCCGACGATGCAGAGGCCAGCCGGTGAGCGCGGTGGAAGCTGCCGCAGTCTCATCCGGCAAGGCGCAGAGTGGCGCTGCCGAAGCAATCCATGTCGAAAACCTGCACAAGAAATTCGGCCAGCTGCATGTACTGAAGGGCGTGTCGCTGTCGGCGCGCGATGGCGAGGTGATCGCCATCATCGGCGGCTCGGGCTCGGGCAAATCGACGCTGCTGCGCTGCATCAACTGCCTGGAAAATCCGACCAGCGGCATCATCCGTGTCAATGGCGAGGAGATCAAGCTCAAGGCGGACAGCCATGGCCACACCGTTCCGGCCGACCGCAGGCAGATCGAGCGCATCCGCTCCAAGCTCGGCATGGTGTTCCAGAACTTCAACCTGTGGAGCCACATGACGCTGATCGAAAACGTCATCGAGGTTCCCGTGCATGTGCTCGGCGTCAAGCGCGACGAGGCGATCGCCCAGGCCGAAAAACTGCTGGCGCGCGTCGGGCTTGCCGAAAAGCGCGACGTCTATCCGGCCTATCTTTCAGGCGGCCAGCAGCAGCGCGCCGCAATTGCCCGCGCGCTCGCCATCAATCCGCGCGTCATGCTGTTCGACGAGCCGACCTCGGCGCTCGACCCCGAACTGGTCGGCGAGGTGCTGAAGGTTATCGGCGATCTGGCGCGCGAAGGCCGCACCATGGTGCTGGTCACCCATGAGATGAAGTTCGCCCGCGAGGTCGCGACCCATGTCGTCTATCTCTACAACGGGCTCGTCGAGGAAGAAGGGCCGCCGGAGCAGATCTTCGGCGCGCCGAAATCCGAAAGGCTCAAGCAGTTCATCCGCAACATCGGCTAGGACAGGCCGAGACGGAAGAAAACCGGGAACCAACAACAAACTGGGAGTTTGAAATGAAGACTGTTCTGAAGACATTCGCCGCGGCACTGCTGCTCGGCGTCGCTGCCATGGGCGTGGCCAAGGCCGATCCGGTCAAGATCGGCGTCGCCGCCGAGCCCTATCCGCCCTTCACCTCGCCGGATGCCTCGGGCAAATGGGTCGGCTGGGAGATCGACTTCATCGACGCCGTGTGCGCCGAGGAGAAACTCGACTGCGTCATCACGCCTGTCGCCTGGGACGGCATCATCCCGGCGCTGACCACCAAGAAGATCGACCTCATCGTCTCGTCGATGTCGATCACCGACGAGCGCAAGAAGACGATCGACTTCTCGGACAAGTACTACAACACGCCGACGGCGATCATCGGACCGAAGGACCAGAAGTTCGGCGCCACGCCTGACGACCTGAAGGGCAAGGTGGTCGGCGTCCAGGTGTCGACCGTGCACGCCGTCTACGCCAAGAAGCACTTCGGCTCCACGGCTTCCGAAATCAAGGAATACCAGACCCAGGACGAAGCCAACCAGGATCTCGCCGCCGGCCGCCTTGACGCAGTGCAGGCCGATTCCATCGCGCTTGGCGAATTCCTCAAGTCCGACCAGGGCAAGGCCTGCTGCGACCTGAAGGGCATGGTGGCTCCGGACGACGAGGTGCTCGGACCGGGCGTCGGCGCCGGCGTGCGCAAGGAAGACACCGACCTGAAGGAAAAGATCAACGCCGGCATCAAGGCGATCCGCTCCAACGGCAAGTATGACGAGATCTCGAAGAAATACTTCGATTTCGACATTTACGGCGGCTCGACGCAGTCGAACTGACGCCCCTCCGCATGAGCCGGAGGGCATGACGCCAAAGTCGTGCCCTCCGGCCTATCCTTCCCACGCATGCCTGCCGCCGGCCGCTGGCGTCGGCAGAGAGAGCCAGCAATCCGGGGGCAAAGCTGATCGACGCGCTTCTTCCGGCCTCGGCGGCCGGTATCATCGAACTCCTCTCGCCCGCGCCCGTCGGCTGGGGCGGCACACTTATGCTCGGGTTGTTGCATTCGCTCGAGATTGCCGTCGGCGCCACGATCGTCGGCCTGCTCATCGGGATCTGCGGCGCCTATGGCAAGCTCTATGGCGGGCCTGTGGTGCGCGACCTGCTCGCGGTCTACACCACCGTGGTGCGCGCCGTGCCGGAACTGGTGCTGATCCTGCTGCTCTACTATGCCGGCACCGACCTGATCAACCAGGTGCTGACCGCGATCGGTTACCAGCGTGTCGATATTAGCGGGCTGGTGGCCGGCATAGCCGTGCTCGGCTTCTGCCAGGGCGCCTATTCGACGGAGGTCATGCGCGGCGCGATCCTGGCCATCCCGCAGGGCCAGATCGAAGCCGCCCGCGCCTTCGGCATGTCTCCCGGCCTTCTCTTGCGGCGCATCACGTTGCCGGCGATGCTGCCCTTTGCCATTCCGGGTCTCGCCAATCTGTGGCTGATCGCGACGAAGGACACCGCGCTGCTGGCCGTCGTCGGCTTCTTCGAGCTGACGCTGGCGACTCGGCAGGCAGCAGGCGTCACCAAGGCCTATCTGATATTCTATCTCGCCGCCGGCGTTCTCTATCTGGCGGTGACGCTGTTTTCGAACTTCCTGCTTGGCCGCGCCGAGAAATGGGCGCGGCGGGGCATGCCTTCGGTCAAGGAGGCACGCTGATGGCGGGCGAAGCGGCCATCATCAACACGGCGGCGCGCGCCTCGCTCTGGCTGCAGCCGCACCGCATCGTCCTCATCCTGATCGCGCTGGGGCTGGTGCTGTCGGCCGCCTTTTTCATGCGCTGGGACTGGCTGCCGCAATATTGGGAAATGGGCCTGATGGGCATCTGGCGGGCCCTGTGGATCCTGGCCGTCACCTGCGCGCTCGGCTTCCTGATCGCCGTGCCGGTCGGGCTGGCGCAGGCCGCCGGTTCGATCTGGGTCGCGGCGCCGGCGAAAGTCTTCTGCACCATCATCCGCGGCACGCCGCTGCTTCTGCAACTGTGGCTGCTCTATTACGGGCTGGGCTCGCTGTTCCCGCAATATCCATGGATCCGCGACTCCTGGATGTGGCCCTATCTGAGGCAGGCATGGCCGTACGGCGTTCTGGCTCTCACCCTGTCCTTCGCCGGTTACGAGGGCGAAGTGATGCGCGGCGCCTTTGCCGGCGTGCCCAAGGGACAGTTGGAAGCCGCCCGCGCCTTCGGCATGAGCCGCTGGAAGATCCTCCGGCGCATCTGGCTGCCGCAGGCCTTCTACCGGGCGCTGCCGACGTTGACCGGCGAGACCGTGCTGCAGTTGAAGTCGACGCCGCTGGTGGCGACGATCAGCGTGATCGATATCTTCGCCGTCGCCGGTAAGGTGCGGCAGGACACCTACCTCACCTACGAGCCCTTGCTGCTGCTGGCGTTGATCTATATGGCGATCACCGGCATTCTGGTCCTGGCTCTCAGCCGGATCGAGGCGCGGATTCCGGTCAAGGTCGGCTAGAGGCGCACCGATCGCGCAGACGGCAACGATGGAGATATCCGCCGCTTTTCTTGCAGGTGCGGACGATTTTCAACACAAACGCCGGCTCATCTGCTGCTAGGCACAGACCAGACAACGCAACCAGATTCCCGCAACCCCAGGACAGCCATAATGCAACTCAGTCTCGACCAGGCAAGAGGACTGTGCCGGATGGCGGCACTCGGCGCCGGCGCCAATGAGGAAGCGGCGCAGTCGCTCACCGCCTCGATCATCGCCGCCGAGGCGGAAGGGCTTTCGACCGTCGGCCTGTCGCATTTCATCGACTATCTCGAAGCGCTGGAAGCCGGGCGCATCGACGGCAATGCCGATCCGGTGATCACAAGGCCGGCGCTGGCCGTCTATCTCTGCGATGCACGGGGCGGGCTGGCGCATACCGGCTTCGACCGGACGATCGACGATCTTGCCAAGGCGGCAAAATTGTTCGGCGTCGCCATCTTCTCGCAGAAGAACGCCTATACGTGCGGCGCGCTCGGCTATTTCACCGGCAGGCTGGCGGCACAGGGGCTGGTGTCCTTCGCCGCGACCAACGGCCCGGCGGTGCTTGCCGGCTCGGGCTCGGTCAAGCCGGTCTATTGCACCAATCCGATGTCGTTTGCCGCGCCCGCCGCCGACGGCGCGCCTCTGGTCATCGACCAGTCATCGAGCGCCACTGCCTTCGTCAACATCCGCAAGGCGGCCGAAGACGGCAAGAAAATCCCGGAAGGCTGGGCGCTGGACGCCAGCGGCAATCCGACCACCGACCCGGCGGCGGCCATGAAGGGCGCCATGCTTGCCTTTGGCGGCCAGCGCGGCGCCAACATCGCGCTGATGGTCGAAGTGTTGGCTGCGGGCATTTCCGGGGCCAACTGGTCGCTCGATGCGCCCTGGTTCACCGGCGGGCCCGACAGCCCCGGCACCGGCCTGTTCGTGCTGGCTATCGAACCCAAGCTGCTCGATCCGGATTTCGAACAGCGCATGAAGGACCAGCTCGACCGCCTGCGCCGCCGCTTCGGCGTGCATGTGCCGGGCCGCGCCCGGGCGGAAGCCGCCGAGAAGGCGCAGGCGCGCGGCATCACCGCGCCCAAGGCGGTGGTGCAGCGCATTTCCGAATTCGCCGAGCGCTATTCGGCCTGAATTGCGGCGGACGAACGCCGGCCGGTGCCGGGCCTTAGACAGTGCCTTTCACCGGGGATATTCGAGCTGCATGGCGACGAAGTCGGCCGTGCGTGCACCGTGGCGCGCCGAGATGTCGTGCAGCGCCTGGTCAAGCGCCCTCGCCGGCCGCGGATCGGCCATTGCCGGAACCAACCGGTCGACCGGCCAGCCGGTCGCGATCTGGTCAGGCAAGATACGCAAGCCGTCGCGGCTGACGATCGCGCCGTCCTTGCCGGCGAATGTGACCGCGTCGGAGCGAAAGGTTCGCGACCAGGCATCGGCGACCAGCGCCAGCGACACCTCATCCACGCCTGATGTCAGCGGGATGCCGAGTTGCTCATGATCCAGGACGGCAAGCGCGTTGCCGATCGCCGTCAGCGCGAAGGGGCGGGTGAACTTGAAGACGCCGCTGTCGTGCCGCGCATCCCAGTGCGCCAGGCCCAGATCACGGCCGACGGCTTCGGCCTTGTCCCGGCCGGCGATGGCCTCGATCAGGGTCAGCATCATCGGCATCGATGCGGTGATCCCCGTTGTCGTCGCGACACCCTGATCGACGACGAAGCGCCGGTCGGCGACATAGTGAATCGCAGGATGTTTCTCGCGGAGCTCGCCGACGGAATACCAATGGGTCGTCGCCCGCTTGCCGTCGAGCAACCCGCTGGCGCCGACCACCTTGGCGCCGGCGCAGATGCCGATCACCATGGCGCCCTTGGCCGCCTGGCTCCTGATCCATTTCAGCACCTCGGCGTCGTCGTCGCGCATCATGGCCGGGACGATGACGTAGTCGGCGCCGTCCGGATGCTCGGCGTCGAATGCCGCCGTCGTCGCATCGGGCTCGATCTGCAAGGCTGGGTGGAATCTCATCGGTCCGGGCTGCGTCGCCAGCGCCACGACATCGGCGACATCGGCGCGCCGCAGGATGCCGTAGGGCATGAGATAGTCGGTGGTTTCGGTGCCGTCGTTGATGCCTACGATGGCGATCAGGGGACGCTGGCGCTTCGGCGGCTTCAATGCCGCAAGCGTCGCGGCGGCCTCCTTGGCATCGATTGCCGGCTGAACGGCAGCCTGGGACGCCGCCGGCAGCGACAGCAGCCATGCGGCACCCAATGCGAGGAGGGCCACCACGACGCCGAGACCACTCCCCAACACGATACGCAAACTCATGGTCCAGTCCTTCCGATCGAAACACTTGACCATCACCCTAACTGCGGTAGGACTTGTCCGAAATGACATATATCGCGCAAAAACTGCCATGATCCGCAAGGTTGGCATCATCATTCACCCCGGCTTCCAATTGCTGGATGCGGCCGGCCCGGCGGCGGCCTTTGAGCTGGCGGAAGAGTTTTGTGTCGGCAGCTATACGCTCGATATACTGGCGCCCGGCGGCGGGGAGATCGAAAGCTCATTCGGCATGCGGCTCACGGCCCGACCTTTGTCGATGGAAGAGCCGCTCGACACCGCCATCATCTCCGGTGGCGAAATCATTCGCTCCATGGCTGCCGCACAGGAGATCGTCACCTGGCTCCGGGGCACGGGTGTGAGGCGAACGGCGAGCGTGTGCACAGGCGCCTATCTGCTGGCCGAAGCTGGACTTCTCGACGGCAGGCGCGCCACCACCCACTGGTGGAGCACGCACGACTTCGCACGCCGCTATCCCGCGGTGAAACTCGATGCGGAGCGGATCTTCGTCAGGGATGGCAGCGTGTGGACCTCAGCCGGCATTTCGGCCGGCATCGACCTGGCCTTGGCGCTCATCGAGGATGATCTTGGCCCGGCCATGGCGCGACGCGTTGCGCAGCAGCTTGTAGTGCATCAACGCCGCCCCGGCGGCCAGTCGCAATTCTCCGCCCTTGTCGAACTCGGCGGACGAACGGGCCGCTTTATCGAGCTGATCGGGTGGATGCGCACCGCGCTCGCCCAACCGCTGACCGTGGAGTGCCTTGCCGATCGTGCCGCCATGAGCCCGCGGCATTTTGCGCGCGCCTTCAAGGCGGAAACCGGCACCACTCCGGCCAAGGCCGTGGAACGAATTCGCCTGGAGAGCGCGCGGATCGCTGTTGAAACAGGCCCCATGTCGCTCGATCGCATCGCAGAAGAGAGCGGCTTCGGCGATGCCGGGCGAATGCGCCGCGCTTTCCTCAGAAGCTTTGGCCAGCCACCGCAGGCGCTCAGGCGGGCAGCGGCGGTTTCCCGCAATGGCGGCCGGTGACGTCCTTCGACGCATTCATGTCGCCCCGGCGGTACGATTTTTATCCGCCTTATGAACCTTCCTGCGTGTCGCGGCGACCAATGACTGTCCGGGTTGGGTTTGCCCGGTCGGTGTCTTTTGTCGAATGCGTCCAGGGCTGGGGCGGGCGTCTTACGCCATGCTGATACCGTCTCAGGTCAGGCCGCCTCGTTGGACCCTGGTTTCGACGCGAGTTCACCCGGAAAACCCCGCCTCGGCGGGGTTTTCTGCGTTTCGTCCCACGCGTCCGATAAACATGATCGTAAAAGTTAACTTTAGTTAACTTGACTTGATGGGATCCATCGGGCGTCTGCAGAGGTGTTCACACAGACAGGAGCTACGATGTCCGCAACCACCGACGCTTCCCGCGGCAGACTGATCATTCCGGCGCTCGGCCGCCTGTATTCGTCGCTGCATGACGCTGGCGAAACCGCGCTGCGCGCCGTCGCCGGTGCGTTCCTCGCCATCCACGGCTCGCAAAAGATCACCAATCCTTTCGGCGCCGCCGAGATGGTCGAAGGCCTCGGCTTCTATCCCGGCGCCTTCTGGTCGCTGCTTCTGGCCTGCACCGAATTCTTCGGCGGCATTTTCATCGCCATCGGGTTCTTGACGCGTCCTGCCGCTTTTGCCGGCCTGTTCGTACTGCTGGTCACAGTCTGGTTCCACTGGGTGACCATGGGCCAGGGTTTTTCGGGTGCTGAAAAGTCGCTTTTGTGGGCCGCGATCCTGCTCTTCTTCGTCATTCGCGGCGGCAACCGTCACTCGGTCGACGCCCGCATCGGCAAGGTGTTCTAACAAGCTTTCAAGAGGGGTGACGTGACGACGCGTCACCCTTTGCCTTTGGCGCAAAACCGACTATGAAACGGCTTCAGCCAAGCCATCTGGAAAGTGCGCCGGAGCCAGCCATGACCGAAATCCTGCAGACCCCAAAGCTCGTCGTCGTCTTTGGCGGGTCTGGCTTTGTCGGCCGCCATGTGGTGCGCGCGCTGGCCAAGCGCGGCTACCGCATCCGGGTTGCTTGCCGGCGGCCCGACCTTGCCGGCCATCTGCAGCCGCTCGGCAATGTCGGCCAGATCCAGCCGGTGCAGGCCAATGTGCGCGTGCGCTGGTCGGTCGACCGCGCCGTGCAGGGCGCCGACCATGTCGTCAACCTCGTCGCCATCCTGCATGAGACCGGCCGGCAGAAATTCTCCGCCGTGCACGAATTCGGCTCCCGCGCCATCGCCGAGGCGGCGCGCTCGGTCGGTGCCGGGCTGACCCATATTTCAGCGCTTGGCGCAGACGCGGACTCCGAATCGGATTACGCGCGCACCAAAGCGCTTGGCGAGAAGGCCGTGCTCGAGACGATCAACGACGCCGTGATCTTCCGGCCGTCGATCAATTTCGGACCGGAAGACAGCTTCTTCAACCGTTTCGCCAACATGGCGCGCTATTCGCCGGTGCTGCCGCTGATCGGCGGCGGCAGGACCAAGTTCCAGCCGGTCTATGTCGGCGACGTCGCCGAAGCGGTGGCGCGCTCGGTCGACGGCAAGATCAATCGCGGCCAGATCTACGAGCTTGGCGGCCCCAATGTGCTCACCTTCAAGGAGTGCATGGAAGAGCTGCTCGCCGTGATCGAGCGCAAGCGCTTGCTAGTTCCCGTGCCGTGGTGGGTGGCCAACATCCAGGCCTCGATCCTCGGCCTGTTGCCCAATCCGCTGCTAACCAAGGACCAAGTGATGCAGCTGCGCGAGCACAACATCGTCTCGGAAGCCGCCGCCAAGGCCAACCGGACGCTCGCCGGGCTCGGCATCCAGCCGCAATCGATCGCGACGATCCTGCCGAGCTACCTCTGGCGCTTCCGCGCCGCCGGCCAGTTCCAGCAGCGCAAGCCCGCGGCTTGATTCACCGCAACCGCCTGAAAGCCACGCCTAGCGCGGCGTGACCTGCATGGGCAGCCCGCCTTGCGGTTGGGTCGTTAGCTTCTGCACCGGCCAAGGCTTGGTCTCGGGCGTCGTGTCGAAGCGGAAGCGCGACAAAAGGATGGCGAGGGCGATGATCGCTTCCTGCATGGCGAAACTGGCGCCGATGCAGACGCGCGGCCCCGCACCGAACGGCAGATACTGGAAGCGATCGATCTTCTCACGGTTGCCTGGGTGGAAGCGCTCGGGCAGGAAGGCGTCGGGTCTGTCCCACAGCTTCCTGTGGCGGTGGACGACCCAGGGCATGACCAGCACGGCCGCGTGCTTGGGGATATAAAGATCCTTCCACATCTCCGGCTCGATCGGCTCGCGGTTGATCGAGGGCGCCGGCGGATAGAGCCGGAGCGCCTCGTCGAAGGCGGCGCGGGTCAACGGCATGGCGTCGAGCCACTTCGTCGGATCGGATTCGCGCGCCAGCACCTCATCGATCTCCTGCTCGACCCGATTGCGCTCCCATGGCGATTCGGCGAGGCAGTAAAGCGTCCAGCCCAGCGCCCGCGCGGTGGTCTCATGGCCGGCGCCGATGAAGGTGATGATGTTGTCCTCGACTTCCGAGCGCGTCAGCCCGTCGGGACCTTCGGCCTTCAGCAGCAGCGTCAGGAAATCCTGCGGCACCGCATCGGGATCGCGCTTGAATTTCTCTTCGCGCATCTTGACCGTATCGGTCACGATCTTGCGGAAATAGGCCATGGTCTTGCGGCCGCGGATGCGGGTGAGCCGCGGCAGCCAGTCGGGCGCGCGCAACAGATCGAGCGGATCGACGCGGCCCATGGTCTCGAACAGGCGGTCGATCTCGTTGGCGAAACTGCCCGGCTCGCCCGCGATCTGGCCGGAAAACAGCGTCTCGGCGAGGATATCATAGGTGAGCAATGTCATGTCGTGGGCGATGTCGGATGTGCCGCCCGCTTCGTACCGGGTGACGAACTCCTTGGTGCGTTTCAGCATCGGCTGGGCAAAGCCGAAGATATGGCGCGGCGTGAACACCGGCGCCATCGCCTTTCGCGAGCGCTTCCACACCTCGCCCTCGGCGGTCAGCAGGCCATCGCGCAGGATAGGCCGCAGGATCTTCTGGCGCACCGTCGCCATCTTGTAGTTCTTGGCGTTGTCGACCAGCACATGTCGGATGAGGCCGGGATCGTTGGCGACGATCAGATGGCCACCAACGCCATTCGCGGAAATCCACGGCTCGTTATAGGTATGCTCTCCCCACAATTCGAGCGGATTGCGATAGACAATGCGGATCATCTCCAGCGTCGAAGGCGGCGTTGTGCGCGGCTTCGGCGCGGGGGGAACAAAGGGGGCGGGCTGAATGTCCATGAAGTGCTCCGCTGCTCGCATCAATGTAGTGGCTGGCGATCCCCGCGTCCATGTGACCGGACGGCAGGCAATTCGCCACGCGAAGCAGACGCTCCATTCATCCGATCGTGACCGCCTGCTCCGGCATCTCGCCTTGTCCGCCGGGACGCTCTGCCGTACTGACAGTCACCAACAGATACCGCTTGAGAAAGGAGCCCCGCCTTGAAGCACCAGTTGAGCATTATCATCGGCAGCACGCGGCCCGGCCGCGCCGGCCCGGTTTTTGCCGAATGGCTGGACACATTCGCGCGCCAGCACGGGAAATTCGAGCCGGTGCTAACCGACATCGCCGCGTTCCACCTGCCGGTGCTGGACGAGCCGCACCATCCAAGGCTTGGCAATTATCAGAACGACCACACCAAGGCCTGGTCGAAGGCGATCGACGCCGCGGACGCCTTCGTGTTCGTGGCGCCGGAGTATAATTATTTCGCAGCGCCAGCGATCGTCAACGCGATCGACTACCTGCTGCGCGAATGGAAGTACAAGCCGGCCGCCATTTTCAGCTATGGCGGCGTATCCGGCGGCCTGCGCGCGGCGCAGGCGCTGAAGCCGCTTTTGACGTCGGTGGGGATCATGCCGATCCCGGAAGGCGTCGCGCTGCCGATGTATCAGAAGCTGCTCGACGAGAACGGCGCCTTCAGCGCCAGCGAACAGGTGACCGGCGGGGCCAGGACCATGCTGGACGAGCTGTTGCGCTGGAGCGAAGCGCTGAAGCCGCTGCGCGCTGCCTGAACGGGCCGGTGTTGGCCAAACGCGCCGGCTTGCCCGCGCCGGAAAGAGGTGGAATGGTCGGCAGGTGACGGAGCCCGGGGGCGGTTCGACTTGCGCTTGCTGTTTGCCTTGCTGCTGACGATTGCGACCACCGCCACCGCGGTGGCGGAACGGCGCGTGGCGCTGGTCATGGCAGAGGACGACTACCGGCTGGTGCGGCCGCTCGCCAATCCCATCCATGACGGCGAGGCGATGGAAGCCGCGCTTAAGAAGCTCGGCTTCGAGGTCACCCTAGAAACCAACCGGGACCTTCGGCGCATGCGGCGCGCGCTCGACGACTTTCGCGAGGATGCCAAGGGCGCCGATGTCGCGCTGGTCTATTTCTCCGGCCATGGCGTCGAAATCTCAGGCGACAACCGGCTGCTGCCGGTCGATGCCGACGCGTCTTCGCTCGATCAACTGGACAAGACCAGTCTGCCGCTGGAGGAGGTGCGCGATGCCGTCGCCGCGACCGCCAAGGTCGGGCTGATCGTGCTCGATGCGTGCCGCAGCGATCCGTTCTCGGCAAGCAGCGGCGAAGGGCGTGGCGCGACTTCGCTGGCGAAGGATGTCGCCGACAAGGTCAAGCCGGGCCTCGGCCGCGTCGGGCGTGCGGAAAACATCCTGTTCGCCTTCTCGGCCGCCCCGGGCGAGACCGCCGCCGACGGCACCGGCCAGAACTCGCCCTTCACGACCGCGCTGACCAAATATCTCGGCACGGATGGATTGGAGATCCGCTCGGTGCTGACCTTGGTGCAGCAGGAGGTCTATGACCTCTCGCGCGGCAAGCAACTGCCTTATGTCGAAAGCGGCCTGCCGAAACTGTTCTTTGCCGCTGCCGCCAAGGAACAGCTGCCGGAACGCGAACGGCTGCTGCTCGCCATGGCCGACGTGACCCCGGAAATGCGCGGCGAGGTCGAACAGATCGCCAGCGACGCCGATATGCCGCTGGCGCCGCTTTATGGCGCGCTGATCAGTTCCGACGCCAACCATCTCTCCGCCGACAGCCTGAATGCCCGGCTGCGCGAGGCCGCCGACGCCTTCGTCAAGGTGCGCGGCGAAATGAAGACGCTCGCCTCCGACGATCCGCAGGTGGCGGAATTGCGCCGGCAGGCCGAGGAACAGCTTTCGCTCGGCGCCTTCGATGGTGCCCGCGCTCTTCTCGCCAAGGCCGCCGCCATCGACAATGTTTCGCGCCAGGCGCTGAAGGGCAATTTCGTCAGCCGCACCCTGTCCGAGGCCGCTACGCGCTTCCTATCCGGTGGTGCGGCGCGCGCCGACCTCGACTACGCCACGGCCATTAGTGACTATGAATCGGTGCTGGCGCTCTATGGCGAGGCCGGGCAGACCTCGCTCAACCTGGAACAGGCCGATCGCCAGAGCCGCACGCTGGAGGAACTCGGTATTCTCTATACGACGGTGGGCAATGTCGAGGCGGCCGGCCGCGCCTTTACCGCGCTGTTGACCAATCTCGAGCAGCGGTCACGTCAGGAAACCGACCCCAGCGTCAAGCGCGATCTCGCCATCAGCCACATCAAGCTCGCCAACATAAAGATGGTGCAAGGCGACCTGCCAACCTCCCTGGAGCACTATGAGGCGGCCCGGGACATGCTGCGGGACCTGACCGCAAGCGTGCCGGACGAGAAAGGCTGGCTCGGGGATCTTGCCATGGCCAATGACAAGATCGGCAACGTGCTGGCAACGCAGGGCGATGTGGGTGCGGCGGCCAAGGCCTACCAGCAAAGCCTGTCGATCAAGCAGAAATTGGCCGATGCCGAGCCGAACAGCGCCTACCTGCAGCGCGACCTGACCATAACCTATGATGAAATCGGCGACCTTGCCCGGACCGCGGGACAGTTGGACGACGCCCAAACGGACTTTGAAGAGAGCCTGAGAATTCGGCTTGTGCTGGCCAAGAACAAACCCGATGACCCTGAGCGCCAGCGCGCGGTTTCTGTCAGCCACGAGAGGATTGGGGATGTACTGCGCGAGCGCGGCGACGCCGCCGGTGCGCTCGCGGCCTACAGCAAGAGCCAGGCGATCGCCGAGGAACTGGTACGCCGTGACCCTAACGACACCGACTTGAAGCGCGATCTGTCGATCAGTTACGCCAAGATCGGCAACGCGCTCAACGACCAGGAGAACTGGCCAGCGGCACTGGCTTCCTATCAGCAAGCGCTGGCCGTAGCGCGCGAACTTGCCGCTGATGACCCCGGCAACACCGACTGGCAGCGCGACCTGTCGGTCTGCCTGGAAAAAGTTGCCGGTGTGCTTGATGCCCAGGGCAATGTCGGCGGCGCATTGCAAAACTACCAGGATAGTCTTGCCATTGTCGACCGGCTGGCCAAGCTCGATCCAGGCAATTCCGACTGGCAACGCGACCTGTCGATCACTTTGTCGGAAATCGGCATGCTGGAGACCAAGCAGCGCCACTTCGAGGGCTCCAAGAAGGCCTTCGAGGCCAGCCTCGGCATCCGCCAGAAACTGGCTCAGTCCGATCCGAACAATGCGATCTGGCAATTTGATCTGGTACAGGCCTACATCAACTACGCGTATGTGGCGAAGGATCCGAAGGCCGTGCTGACCAAGGCGCTGAACCTGACGCTGGAGCTCGACCGCACAGGCCGGCTGGCTCCAAGAGACAAACCCACGATCAAATATTTGCGCGGCGTTCTCGCCAAATTGAACGCCCGGAAAAAATAGCCGGCTGCCAGCCCGGGATTCGGCCCGGAAATGCCCGCAAACCTTGGAAAAACCGCCTTTAGCGCCTATATCTACGCTATATCAGACGCGCGATTCGGGGCCGATTTTTCGCGCTGTACAAGCGGCATCTAGACAATAGGTTTTCATGAGCGACCAGACCGAGAACACCAACGGCGCCGAAGCCGAATACGGCGCCGATTCCATCAAGGTTTTGAAGGGCTTGGACGCTGTCCGCAAACGCCCCGGCATGTATATCGGCGACACTGACGACGGTTCGGGCCTGCATCACATGGTCTACGAGGTGGTCGACAACGCCATCGACGAGGCCCTGGCAGGGCACGCCGACCTCGTCACCGTGACGCTCAACCCCGATGGTTCGGTGACGGTGATCGACAATGGCCGTGGCATTCCGACCGATATCCACACCGGCGAAGGCATTTCCGCGGCCGAAGTGATCATGACGCAGCTGCATGCCGGCGGCAAATTCGACCAGAATTCCTACAAGGTGTCGGGCGGCCTGCATGGCGTCGGCGTCTCGGTGGTCAACGCCCTTTCGGCATGGCTGAAGCTCAAGATCCGCCGCAACGGCCAGATCTTCGAAATGAGCTTCACGCACGGCAATGCCGATGCGCCGTTGAAGGCCACGGGTAGCTACGAGCAGGACAAGCAGCCAGGCACCTATGAGGGCCGCAGCGGCAGCTCGATCACCTTCTTCCCGTCGGCCGAAACCTTCACCATGGTCGAGTTCGACTTCGGCACGCTGGAGCACCGGCTGCGCGAGCTCGCCTTCCTCAATTCCGGCGTGCGCATCATACTGACCGACGCCCGCCACGCCGACGTCGTGCGGCATGAACTGCACTATGATGGCGGCCTCGAAGAGTTCGTCAAGTATCTCGACCGGGTCAAGAAGCCGCTGATCGAGAAGCCGATCGCCATCAAGGCCGAGCGCGACGGCATTACGGTCGAAGTGGCGATGTGGTGGAACGACAGTTATCACGAGAACGTGCTGGCCTTCACCAACAACATCCCGCAGCGCGATGGCGGTACCCATCTGGCCGGTTTCCGTGGCGCGCTGACGCGCCAGATCACCGGCTATGGCGAATCCTCGGGCCTGACCAAGAAGGAAAAGGTCTCGCTGATCGGCGACGATTGCCGCGAAGGGCTGACGGCGGTACTGTCGGTCAAGGTTCCCGATCCGAAATTCTCCTCGCAGACCAAGGACAAGCTGGTTTCCTCCGAGGTCCGCCCGGTGGTCGAGGGGCTGGTCAACGAGGCGCTCGGTACCTGGCTGGAAGAGCATCCGACCGAAGGCAAGGTGGTCATCGACAAGGTGATTCAGGCCGCGGCGGCGCGCGAAGCCGCGCGCAAGGCGCGCGACATCACCCGCAAGAGCTCGCTCGGCGTCACGTCCTTGCCCGGCAAACTGGCCGACTGCCAGGAGCGCGATCCGGCGAAATCCGAAATCTTCATTGTCGAGGGTGACTCGGCCGGCGGCTCGGCCAAGGGTGGCCGTTCGCGCCAGAACCAGGCTATCCTTCCCCTGCGCGGCAAAATCCTCAACGTCGAGCGGGCGCGTTTCGACCGCATGCTCGGCTCCGACATGATCGGCACGCTGATCACGGCGCTGGGCACCTCGATCGGCAAGGACGAGTTCAACGCCGACAAGCTGCGCTACCACAAGATCATCCTGATGACCGACGCCGACGTCGACGGCGCCCATATCAGGACCTTGTTGCTCACCTTCTTCTTCCGGCAGATGCCGGAGCTGATCGAGCGCGGCCATCTCTACATTGCCCAGCCGCCGCTCTACAAAGTGACGCGCGGCAAGAGCTCGCAATACATCAAGAATGAAAGCGCCTTCGAGGAGTTCCTGATCGAGTCCGGGCTGGAGGAAGCGTCGCTCACGCTGGGCTCGGGCGAAGTGCGTACCGGGCAGGATCTGCGCGGTGCGGTCGACGACGCGCTGGCTGTGCGCCAGCTCATCAACGGCCTGCACACGCGCTACAACAGAGGCGTGGTCGAACAAGCGTCGATCGCCGGCGGTCTCAACCCCGACGTCTTCAGCGATCTTGGCCGCGCCAACGCCATGGCGGAGCGGATCGCGCAACGGCTCGACATCATCGCCGAGGACACCGAGCGCGGCTGGACCGGCCGCATGTCGACCTCGAATGACGGCAGCGGCGGCTATGTCTTCGAGCGCACCGTGCGCAGCGTCAAGGAATACGCCCATCTCGACATGGGGCTGATCAATTCGGCCGACGCCCGCCAGCTCGACCGCTACGCACAGCGCCTCAGCGAGGTCTACGGGACGCCGCCCGTGCTGCGCCGCAAGGATGTCTCCGAAGTCGTCTCGGGGCCACTGGCGCTGCTCAACGCCGTCTTTGCGACCGGCCGCAAGGGGCTGACCATGCAGCGCTACAAGGGTCTCGGCGAAATGAATGCCGAGCAATTGTGGGAAACCACGCTCGACCCGAATGTGCGCTCGCTGCTGCAGGTCAAAGTCAACGACGCGACCGATGCCGACAGCCTGTTCTCACGGCTGATGGGCGACGAGGTCGAGCCACGGCGCGAATTCATACAGGACAACGCGCTGTCGGTCGCCAATCTGGATATTTGATGCATGTCGCCCAAAACCGTGCAGCGGTTTTGGGCAAACGATATGCACAAGAGTCTGGAGCGGTTCACCGTTTCACGGAAACGGCGAACCGCTCCATCTCTTTGTTTTAACGCAATTCCGGACGGAAAACCGCTCACACTTTTCCTGGAATTGCTCTGCGCGCGTCCGCTGAATCCGCTTCAATGCGACGGGCTTTGAGACTGTAACGATGCGCTGAAGAAGTCTGCCAGGGCGGCGTTCAGGCGCTGATGGAACGCGGCCCGGTCAAAGCCGGGTGCGTCGATGCAAATTTCGGGAGCAGCGGCGCGCCGTCCGGCACCGCATGGCGGCAGGAACGCATAGTGACCCGCCAGGGGTTCGACACGATACTCCGGCGGTCGCGGCAGCGCCGAACGGATCTGTTCCTCATACCAGGGGTCGGGTTGATGCCGGTCGTCGGCCGCGCGCCATAGAAGCACCGGGATCTGAACCGCGGCGAGGCCGGCGCGGTCAAAGGTGAAGCCGAACGCCGGCGCGGCAGCCGCGATGGCGCGAATTCGCCGATCAGGCTGCCACGCATCCGGTGGCGGCTGGACCGCTTTTGCAACGGAATGGACCCCCGCTTTCGCCAACGCCGTGCAAAGATCGTGCTGCGGGTTTGCCGCACAGTATGGGTCGATCCTGCCGAGATCGGGTATTCCGCCCGCTTCGATCAGTACGGTGAAGCCGCCATTCGAGAATCCGAAGGCGCCGATGCGCTGCGGATCGATGTCGGCGTGCTCCTGCCAGTCCTTCAGCATGAAATCGATCAGCCGGCTTAGCTGGGCTGGCCGGCGCCATAACATCAGCACCTTGCTCTGGTCGTCGAAAGTATCGCCGGCGTGGCTGACCGCGGCGACGATGAACCCCGCTCTCGCCAGCGCGATCGCCGTATCATAGTGGCCGGCATAGGATCCGCCGCCGCCATGCGAGATCACGATAAGCGGCAGCGCATGGCCTTTTACCGGACCGGAAGGCGCAACGCGCTGGTGGAAGCCTTCCAGCGGTACATCGCGCGGCTCGGCTGAAGTCGGGTACCAGATACCGGCAGCCAGCGGCGCCTCTCCGCCATTGGGTATTTGAACCGCTTCGAAGCCCACGGGAGAAAGATGCGCGGTGTCTTCGGCAGCCGAACTGGCCGATGGCGCGCCGATCGGCGCACCAGCTGCAGCGGCAAGGGCCGCGCCCCAGGTGAACAGACCAGAGAGCAAGACCAGGCCGACGAAAATTGCCGGGCGCAGCCCGCGGACAGGAGCAGAAATCCGCCGGGCTTTTGCTCTTTGCTTCTTCTGGAATCTCTTCAGAGCCATTTGGCTTCCTGTTCGGCAAGGCACTTCGAAGAAAATTCGTCCAGATTTCCGCTTTTGCCCGACACGGCCTATGGGTCAAATCACAACAACATGATCACTTGAGACATTGGTGCGGAGCGACGCTCCGAATTGTTCCATCGCCGGCAAACAAAATCATTTTATAGCCCGCCGGAACGGAAGCCCTCTCGGGACATTGTGCCAACATCGATCACAATTTCTCACAGGAGGCCTTCATGGGACGTGGTATTTTGCTCTGGTTGCTCGGTATTCCGATCCCGATCATCATCCTCATCATGCTGTTCGTACGGTAGGGGGCGTTGATGCAGCCCACCGTATCGGCTATCGACCTATCCGCTTCCGAAGAATCCTCCGCGACAGCAGTCAGTTGGGGACCGATCATTGCCGGCGCCTTCGCGGCTTCGACGCTGACTTTCATCCTGATGCTGCTCGGCTCCGGTCTTGGGCTCACCATGGTCTCACCATGGTCGGGCTCTGGTGCGTCGATCACCACCTTCGCGGCGTCGACCGCGATCTGGCTGGTTATCGTGCAATGGCTGTCTTCCGGAGTCGGCGGCTACCTAGCGGGGCGCCTGCGTACCAAATGGGTCGGCATCCACACGGATGAGGTCTATTTCCGCGACACGGCGCACGGCTTTCTTGCCTGGGCGTTGGCCACGTTGCTTGTCGTCGGTGTCCTCGGCTCTGCGCTTTCCGCAGTGCTTGGCTCGGGCGTGCAGGCCGTGTCCACGGTGGCGTCGGGTGCAGCCCTGGGAGCATCTGCCGGTGCCTCAGCCAATGCCGGCAATGCGTCGGCCAACAACGCGACCTCCTATTTGGTGGATTCGCTGTTTCGTCCCGCCGATCCGAGCAAGCTGGCTGCTGCCACTCCGGATGGGGATGCCGCCGCTGTAGGCCAGGCCTCGCGTATCCTCGTCGCCAGCGCCGCCGCGGGTGAGATTTCGGGCGACGACAAGACCTACCTGGCGCAACTGGTTGCCGCCCGCACCGGCCTTTCCGAGGCCGACGCCAAGGCGCGCGTCGATGCAATGGTTGCCAAGGTCGAGGACGCCAAGGTCAAGGCCAAGCAGGCGGCCGACAGCGCCAGGAAGGCCAGTGCGACCTTCGCCCTGCTCGGTGCCTTGTCGCTGGTCATCGGCGCCTTCATCGCCAGTGCGGCCGCGGCCCTCGGCGGCAGGCAGCGCGACGAAGAGGAAGCGGTTTTCCTGACCAGCCGCTGAGCCTAGGCTTGCGCCAGAAATGAAAGAGCCCGGCACCAGAGCCGGGCTCTTTGCTATTTCTGCCTATCGGCCGTATCAGTGATCCATGGCCTTGACGATTTCCTCGGTCATCTTCTTGGCGTCGCCGAGCAGCATCATGGTGCCGTCCTTATAGAACAGCGTGTTGTCGATACCGGCATAGCCGGAGCCGAGCGAGCGCTTGACGAACAGGCAGGTGCGCGCCTTGTCGACGTCGAGGATCGGCATGCCGTAGATCGGCGAGGACTTGTCGTCGCGGGCAGACGGGTTGGTGACGTCGTTGGCGCCGATGACATAGGCGACGTCGGCCTGGGCGAACTCCGAATTGATGTCCTCGAGCTCGAACACTTCGTCATAGGGCACGTTGGCTTCGGCCAAGAGCACGTTCATGTGTCCGGGCATGCGGCCGGCCACAGGATGAATGGCGTACTTCACGTCGACGCCGTTGGCCTTGAGCTTATCGGCCATTTCGCGCAGCGCGTGCTGCGCCTGGGCGACCGCCATGCCGTAGCCGGGCACGATGATGACCTTCTGCGCGTTCATCATCAGGTAGGCGGCGTCGTCGGCCGAGCCCTGCTTGACCGTGCGCTCGATGCCGTCGTCGGCCGCAGCCGCCGTCTCGCCGCCGAAGCCGCCGAGGATGACCGAGATGAAGCTTCGGTTCATGCCCTTGCACATGATGTAGGACAGGATCGCGCCGGACGAGCCGACCAGCGCGCCGGTGATGATCAGCGCCAGATTGCCGAGCGTGAAGCCGAGCGCGGCCGCCGCCCAGCCCGAATAGGAGTTGAGCATCGAGACGACGACCGGCATGTCGGCGCCGCCGATCGGGATGATCAAAAGTATGCCGAGCACCAGCGAAGCGGCGACGATCAGCCAGAAGACCAGCTTCGATTCCGTGCTGACCAAAAGCACGATCAGCACTATGAGCGCGGCGCCGAGAGCCGCGTTGATGAAGTGGCGACCGCCGATCATGATCGGCTTGCCCGACATGCGGCCATCGAGCTTCAGGAAGGCGATGACCGAGCCGGTGAAGGTGATGGCGCCGATGGCGACGCCGAGGCTCATTTCGATCAGCGCTTGTGCATGGATGTCGCCCGCCGTGCCGATGCCAAAACTTTCCGGCGCATAGATGGCCGCCGCCGCGACCATGACGGCGGCGAGGCCGACCAGCGAGTGGAAGGCGGCGACCAGCTGCGGCATCGAGGTCATGGCGATGCGGCGCGCGGTGACGGCGCCGACGCCGCCGCCGATGGCGAGGCCGAGCACGATGAGGCCGAAGCGGCCCGCGGACGGGGTCGCCAGCGCCAGCGTGGTGGCAATGGCTATGCCCATGCCGATCATGCCGTAGAGATTGCCCTGGCGGCTGGTGGTCGGGTGCGACAGGCCGCGCAACGCCATGATGAACAGGACGCCGGAGACGAGATAGAGGAAGGACGCGAAGTTGGCGTTCATGGCGCTCTACTTGTCCTTCTTCTTGTACATGGCCAGCATGCGCTGGGTGACGAGGAAGCCGCCGAAGATGTTGACCGAGACCAGCATCAGCGCGACGAAGCCGAAGCCGGCGGCAATGCCGGAGGCGGCGATGCCGACGGCGAGCAGCGCGCCGACGACGATGACGGACGAGATGGCGTTGGTGACGGCCATCAGCGGCGTGTGCAGCGCAGGGGTCACCGACCAGACGACATAGTAGCCGACGAAGATCGCCAGCACGAAGATGGCGAAGCGGAAGACAAAGGGATCGATGGCGCCGCCGGACAGGGCGTGCGCGGCATCACCCGCCGCCTCGGCGCCGCCTGGAGCATTGGCCAGGTTCTGCACCGCCAGCCGGACGGCGGCACTTGCCTGGTCCAGCTGGTCCAGGGCTTTCTGCAGGGTCTGATCCATCACGCTGTGCCTTTCGACTTGGGCGAGGACGACTTGGATGCGGCAGGTTTCTTGGCCGCGGTCTTTTTCGGCGTGGACGCGTCGGCGACCATGGTCTTGGCCGGGATCGCCGCGGGTTCGACACGCGGCTGCTGGTCGGCCTTGGCGAAGGCCGGATGAACCACCTTGCCGCCGTCGGTCAGCATCGTCGCCTTGACCAGATCGTCGTCGCGGTTGATGGCGAGCGTCTTGGTGGCCTTGTCGACCAGCGTCTCGAGGAAAGCGAACAGATTCTTGGCATAGAGAAGCGAGGCGGACGCGGCGACGCGGCCTGGCACGTTGAGGTGGCCGACGATTTTTACGCCATTGGCCGTGGTCACCACCTGACCCGGCCGAGCACCTTCGACATTGCCGCCACGCTCGACGGCGAGGTCGACGAGCACCGAGCCCGGCTTCATCGAGGCGACCATCGCCGCCGACACCAGCTTCGGCGCCGGCCGGCCTGGAATCAGCGCCGTGGTGATGACGATGTCCTGCTTGGCGATGTGCTCGGCGGTGAGTGCCGCCTGCTTGGCCTGGTATTCCTTGGACATTTCCTTGGCGTAGCCGCCAGCGGTCTCGGCGGCCTTGAATTCGTCGTCCTCGACAGCCAGGAATTTCGCGCCGAGCGAGGCGACCTGTTCCTTGGCGGCGGGGCGCACGTCGGTGGCGGTGACGACCGCGCCGAGGCGGCGCGCCGTGGCGATCGCCTGCAGGCCGGCGACGCCGACACCCATGATGAAGACCTTCGCCGCCGGCACCGTGCCTGCCGCCGTCATCATCATCGGCAAGGCCCGGTCATATTCCGAGGCGCCGTCGATGACCGCCTGATAGCCGGCGAGATTGGCCTGGCTGGATAGCACGTCCATCGATTGCGCCCGGGTGATGCGCGGCATGAATTCCATCGAGAAGGCAGTGACACCGGCCTTTGCCAGCGCCGCGACGACGGCATCGTTGCCGTAGGGATCCATGATGGCGATCACGGCCGCACCCGATTTGTAGCTCTTCAGCTCGGTTTCATCAGGCCGGCGGACCTTCAGCACGACATCGGCCTTGGCAACGTCCGCGGCCTTGCCGATGGCGGCACCCGCCTTGGCAAACTCTTCGTCGGGGATGCGCGACCTTGTGCCGGCGCCGGTTTCGACAATCACGGCGAAGCCCAGCCCCGCCAGCCGCTTGACCGTATCGGGCGAGGCCGCGACGCGCGGCTCGTTCGCATCAAGCTCACGAGGGATGAAAACCGTCTGTCCCACCGCATGATCCTTTCGGCTGGAACCTGTTTGCGCAAAGTCGGCCGGAATATCCGGCGAGGTCAATGGCAACTGGGTTTTGGAAGGTCTATCGCAGAATGAAGGCGCCGGCGGCCATGATCAAGGCGAACAGGATAAGTGCCGAGAAGAAACCGCCCGCGAAGAAACCGAAGGCCATCGCGATAAGCAGCGCGCCGCAGAAAAGCGATCCATATTTGGCCAGAGCGAGAAAGCCCGCATAGGTGCGGTCATGCTCGGCATAGTCCATCTTCGCGCCCAGTTCGACAGGACCGGTCGGCGAGTGATCAGCCATAGGAATACCCCTTCGAAGACATCTTTCAGGCACATAGCGAAAAGCCGGCCCGAGAGCAATGGCGCTATTGCCGCATTGGAGCCGACAACTGCCTCAAGGGAAAATTGAAACCGCCGACCGGTTCGGCGAAGGGTGGCTGTTGCGGCAGGCCAGCTCGGCGGCGCTCAGCCAGCGAGGTGCGGGAAAAGCCCGAGCAGCCCGACGACGATCAGATAGAGCGCGACGATGTAGTTCAGCAGCCGTGGCATGATCAGGATCAGCACACCGGCGATCAGCGAGATAAGCGGCGTGAGCGCAAGCTGGGAAATATGCATGTCGGGGGTCCTTTCCAGAGGCGATGGCATCGGCTGATGCTGCCACTGATAACGCCGTCAGGCCTGGAAAGCTCCATCGGGATGCATCGTTACCCAATGACGAGACATGAGGCCCTTGGGCCGCGTGCGCTTAGGCCGCTTCGAAATATTTGGCGGTGGGCAGGATGGTCAACGGCGCCAGTTCACCCCTGTTGGGGCGTTGGAAAAGCATGCGTTGCTCGAACGTCGTCGAGTTGAAGAACGGGAAGCGATCCAGCGTCGCCTGCATGTTTTCGGAGCATTTCGACTGGTACAGATGCACGGGAACGGTAAGCCCGGGATAGTTTCGCGGGGGCACCGCCTGCTCCGACCTGAAGATGCGGTGATAGAAAGCGGAATGTTCTTCCTTGATCGCCGTCAGGCAATAAGTCGGCTTGAAGTGACTGCAGGCAACCACCGCCAGCCTGAGCGTAATGTATGGCAGCACCCGCAGGCTGCTCGACCATTCGAGATCGGCCGCGAACCGGCTTGGATCGACGAAAGTCTCACCGGCCGCCAGACGCCGCGCCAGCACGTCGCCGAAAACATCGGTACTGGGTGAAACAGGGTATCTCGCGCTGGCATAATGGAGCCTGATGGTGCTGACGAGCACACCGTCGAAGAACACGCCAAAGCGATAGGAATTGGGCAGATCGTCGAAACTGTCCTTCACCATGCGGGAAGCCATCGGCTTCACCATGCCGGCGTGAAGGTAGGAGTTGTAGCGGAGCCTGTAGATCGCCTCGAGGTCCTCGGCGCCATCGCAGAGCCGATATTCCACGTGCTCCAGAACATCCATGACGTGATCCGAGAACACTGACGGGCGATGCTTATCGCTGGTCGCAGCCGCCAGCGGCGTACCCAATACCTTGTTTTCCATTTTGTCCTCGCACCGCCACACAACGACAATAGCGAAGCGCCGGAGGAACAAGAAGCAAAATTGCCAGCTTTTGCGTTTACCCTAAATTAACGTTAACAAATGGTAAATTGCGGGCGCAGCGGCGCTTTGGGCAATCGATGGCTGATTTCAGGTGGCGACGCGCCTCGCAACCGGCTGCAATTCCGCCGCGAAAGGCCAGGTCACGTTGGACATGGTTTCGATGCCCGACGCGCTGAGCGCTGCGCCGAACAGGAAGCCCTGGACAAGATCCGGCTTCACCGAATGCAGCAGGACCTTGAGCTGCTCGAATGTTTCGACGCCTTCGATAGTGACTATGAGTCCCAGGATACGGGCCAGGTCGACGACGCCCTTCAGCAGCTCCAGCGAGCGCGGATTCTGGGTGACGTCCATCACGAAGGAGCGGTCGATCTTGATCTTGTCGAGGGGCAGCTTGTGGAGATAGCTCAGGCTCGAATAGCCGGTGCCGAAATCATCAAGGGCAATGCGCACGCCAAGCTGCTTCAGTTCCTCGATGTATTGGCGGGTCTGCGACTTGTCATCCAGCAGTGCGGTTTCGGTGACTTCGATCTCAAGGCGGTTGGCCGCCAGCCCGGAAACCTCCAGCGCTTCGCGAACCTTCCGGATGACGTCGCCATTGCGAAAGTCCCTGGCGGACAGATTGACCGAGACGCTGGTCTGGTCGGGCCATTTGGCGCATTCGAGGCAGGCGGCCTGAAGCACAAAGGCGCTGATCTCTGAAATGATGCCCATCTCCTCGGCCAGCGGGATGAAGACGCCGGGTGAAATCGGTCCGAGATCGGGATGGTCCCAGCGGCACAGCGCCTCGCAGCTGGCGATGCGCATGGTGTCCATCGCCACGATCGGCTGGTAGACGACCCGCAGGCTCCTGCTTTCCACCGCGCTGCGAAGATCCGCCTTCATCAGCTGCCGGTTGCGGAACGCGGCGTCCATTGCCGCCTCGAACAGCCGCCAGCCGTTCTTACCAAGCTCCTTGGCCTTGTAGAGCGCGAGGTCTGCCTTGACGATCATGGCGTCGACATCGGTTTCCGCGACCTTGGACAGAACCGCGCCGGCGCTGGCCTGGATCCGCAATCCATGCCCGGCGACGTCCACCTCGCCCTGCAATGCCGCGAAGATCTCGTCGATCTGCATGGTCAGATGGCTCTCATCCTCGATGCGGTCGAAGAAGACCATGAATTCGTCGCCGCCGAAACGGCTGACGGTGATGCCTTGCCCGGCAACGGCGGCGAGACGCTCGGCGACCGCGTAGATCAACCCGTCGCCGATCGGATGGCCGAGCGTGTCATTGACGCTCTTGAAATCGTCGAGGTCGAGCACGGCCAGGCCGCACAGCCGGTCGCGCTCTCCGGAAGCCATCAGCTCGCCGACCAGTTCATGGAAATAAGCGCGGTTCGGCAGACCGGTGAGGTTGTCGTAGCGCGCCATGAAACGGATCTTTTCCTCCGCCTCGACACGAGCCGTGACGTCTTCAAAGGTGATGACACCCAATTCCTGGTTGCCTTCGCGAGCGGAGAATTCGTAGTGCTGCCCGTTGGAGAAGGAGACAAGCACCTTGCGGTCACGTCCCTCGCGCAGCGCGCGCGTCAGTTGCGCCTCGACGTAGCGGCAATCCTTCGGTGCCAGCATGCCGCCGGCGACGCCGCGCAGCAACAGCGAATGGATCGACCGTCCGAGCAGTTGGTCCGGCGACCTTAGTGACATCAGACGGGCGGCTTCAGCGTTGCCGACGACCACCTTGCCGTCGGGGCCAAGCATCACCAGACCATGCGACATGGTGTTGAGGGCGCGGTTGAACCGCTGCGCGATCTGTCGCGCCTGCTTGTGTCCAACGACTGCCGAAAACAACACGTTGCGGACGTGGTCGGCACTGCCCTTGATGATAAACATGAAGGGAATGATCAGCAGGCCCAGCACGACATAGGGGATGTCGAACCTGAGGATGAGCGCCGCGGCGATCGGCCCGACAAAGGTAACCGCGAAGATCATCACCATGCGCGGCGACCCGTAATTTCGGCCGACGACGGTCACCAACGAAGCCATCGTTACCGACAGCGCTCCGATCTCTGCATAGGAATCGGAGTAGACATAGATGGAGATGAAGCAAAAGAACCCCAGCAACAACCCTTGAAGGCTGCCCTTCAGGATGTATTCGCGCTCCCACTTCTTTGCATCGGCGGCGTCGTGCATTTCGCCGCCCGAGCGGTGGAACCGCCGCAGGCTGAAGTAACGCCAGACGCCGATGCCAAGCAGCGCGCCCGCCAGAGCCAGAAAAACCGGCTGGCCATTGCGCCAGTAAACCATGAGGCTGATGACAGCGTGACAAAGCGCGCCGATTATCAGCATGTGCGCGTTGTCGAACAACGAGCGCACAAACTGGATATAAACATCCACGGGGATGTTATCGGCTTTTGTTTTGCCCATTACTGGCGCCCAATGAGCCCCAGCCTTGGCATAGTCCCATTAAAAAACCTTTAGCTTGGCTTGAAATGCCTGATTTCAGAGGCTTTTTGGATCACTCGGCGGCCTGGAGTTCCGCCCGCGTCGGCGGGCTAGACAGGCGCTCGACCAGTCTTCGACGCTCGCCCGCGGCCTTTTCCGCGCTGGCCTGCCGGACATGGCCATAACCACGGATGAGCGCGGGAACCGAAACCAGAGCGACCGCCGCCTCGGCCTTATCAGGCGCCAGCGACCTGGCGACGAGCTCAAGATCGCCCTCATATTGCGCCAGAAGCTGCCGTTCCATGCGCCTTTCGGCGGTATAGCCGAACAGGTCGAAAGCGGTGCCGCGCAGGCCCTTCAGCACCGCCAGCAGCCGGAAACCCTTCATCATCCAGGGGCCAAAGCTCGACTTCCTCGGTCTGCCGTCATTGCCGCGACGGCCCATGATCGGCGGGGCGAGATGGAATTCGAGTTTTTCATAGCTCTGGAACTGCTTGCCTAGCTCGGCGGCGAAGGAGCCGTCGGTGTAGAGCCGCGCCACCTCGTACTCGTCCTTGATCGCCATCAGCTTGAACAGGTTCCTGGCCGCTGCCTCGGTCACGGCGGTCGAGCCTGGCACGGCCCTGGCCTCGGCGGCGCGCAGCAGCGCCAGCCTGTCGGCATAGCGCTTGCCATAGGCGGTGTTCTGGTAGGCGGTCAGGAAGGCGACACGGCGGGCAATGATCTCGTCCAGCGTCTGCGCGACCGGGGCCGTCTCTCCTGCCTTGCCTGGCTGGGCGACGAGGCCACGCACGAAATCCGGCTGGTGCGCCGCGCGGCGGCCCCAGCGGAAGGCGGCGATGTTCATCGCCACCGCTTCGCCGTTGAGCTCGATCGCCCTCTCGACAGCCTCCGCCGACAGCGGCAGGCCGCCATGCTGGAAGGCAAAGCCGAGCATGAACATGTTGGCGCCGAGCGAATTGCCGAACAGCGCCGTGGCGGTGCGGGTGGCATCGAAGAAATGCGCCTTGTCGTCGCCGGCGGCGGTGCGGATCGCCTTCTTCAGGCGCTCGATCGGCAAGGAGAAATCCGCCGAGCGGGCAAACTCGCCGGGCATGATCTCGGCGGTGTTGGCAAGGAAGATCGTATGGCCCTCGCGCACTGCGGTCAGCACCTTCTTGGCACCCGACACGACGAGGTCGCAGCCAAGCACGAGGTCGGCCTTGCCAGCCGAGACGCGGATGGCATGGATCTCGTCCGGCGTGCGGGCGATGCGGACATGGGTGAATACCGAGCCGCCCTTCTGGGCGAGGCCAGCCATGTCGATCATGCCGCAGCCCTTGTCCTCGAGATGGGCCGCCATGCCGAGCACGGCACCAACGGTGACGACGCCGGTGCCGCCGACGCCGTCGATGATCGCCGCCCAGCCCTCGGCGCCCAGCGGGAATTCGGCCGGTGTCGGGACGCCGTCAAGCGGATCGGTCTTGCCGGCAAGGCCCTCGGCCTTGCGGATCTTGGCGCCGTGCACGGTGACGAAGGACGGGCAGAAGCCGTTGACGCAAGAGAAGTCCTTGTTGCAGCTCGACTGGTCGATCTTGCGCTTGCGCCCGAATTCGGTCTCTGCCGGCTGGATCGAGACGCAGTTCGACTGCACGCCGCAATCGCCACAGCCTTCGCAGACCAGTTCGTTGATGAAGACGCGCTTGTCGGGATCGGGAAAGGTGCCGCGCTTGCGCCGCCGGCGTTTTTCGGCGGCACAGGTCTGGTCGTAGAGCAGGATCGAGACGCCCTTGACGTCGCGCAGCTCGCGCTGGACGAGATCGAGGTCGTCGCGGTGATGGATGGTGGCGCCGGCCGGAAATTCGGCCTTGCCGGCGTATTTGTCCGGCTCGTCGGTGACGATGGCGATGCGGTCGACGCCTTCGGCCCGCACCTGCCTGGCGATCATGTCGACCGTCAGGCCGCCCTCATGCGGCTGGCCGCCGGTCATGGCCACGGCGTCGTTGTAGAGGATCTTGTAGGTGATGTTGGCCTCGCTCGACAAAGCGAAGCGGATCGCCAGCGTGCCGGAATGATTGTAGGTGCCGTCGCCGAGATTCTGGAAGATGTGCCCGCGCTTCGAGAACGGCGCCTGGCCGACCCATTGCGCGCCCTCGCCGCCCATGGCCGTGAAGCCCAGCGTGTTGCGATCCATCCAAAGCGCCATGAAATGGCAGCCGATGCCGGCGGCGGCGATCGAACCGTCCGGCACCTTGGTCGAGGAATTGTGCGGACAGCCGGAACAGAAGAAGGGCGTGCGCGAACCGATGTCGGTGGCATCGGCCAGCATCGCCTGGAACTGGCGCAGCTTGCCGACCCGCGCCGAGATATCCTCCGACGGGCCGATGGTCTTGACGATCCTCTCGCCAAGGGCAATGGCGATCTCGTTGGGATCAAGTGCGCCCTTGGCCGGAAACAGCCAATCGCCGCGCTCGTCCTTCTTGCCGACGATGACCGGCTGCGAGGCGGTGCCATAGAGGCTTTCGCGCAGCTGCACCTCGATCAGCGAACGCTTCTCCTCGACGACGACGATGGTGTCGAGGCCGCGGGCAAAGTCAGCGATGTGCTGCAGGTCGAGCGGCCAGGGGCAGCCGACCTTGAACAGCCTGATGCCGATGCGGTTGGCGGCCGCCTCGTCGATGCCGATGTCCTCCAGCGCCTGGCGGACATCGAGATAGCTCTTGCCCAGCGTGATGATGCCGAGCTTGGGGTTGCGGCCGCCCGAATAGACGATGCGGTTCAGCCCGTTGGCATGGATGAAGGCGGAGGCTGCGGCACGCTTGTATTCGTGCAGCCGCTCCTCCTGGCCGAGCATATCGATCTCGTGGCGAATGTTGAGGCCGCCCGGCGGCATGTCGAATTCCGGCACGACGATGTTCAAGCGCTCGAGCGAGGCATCGACCGAGGCCGTCGATTCGATGTTGTCCTTGACGCATTTGATCGCCGCCCAGGTGCCGGCAAAACGCGACATCGCAAAGCCGTACAGACCGTAGTCGATGATCTCCTGGACACCGGCCGGGTTGAGGATGGGCACCATGGTGTCGACGAAGAGGAATTCTGTTGCGTGCGCGTTGGTCGAGGATTCGGCCATATGGTCGTCGCCCATCAGCGCAAGCACGCCGCCATGCTTGGATGAGCCGGCGAGATTGGCGTGGCGGAACACGTCTCCCGAACGATCGACGCCCGGACCCTTGCCGTACCAGACGGAAAAGACACCATCATGGGTGCCCTCACCCAGGAGTTCCGTCTGCTGCGATCCCCAGCAGGCGGTGGCGGCAAGCTCCTCGTTGAGGCCGGGCTGGAAGACGATGTCGGCCCCGGCGAGCTGCTTCTTGGCCTTCCACAGCTGCATGTCGAGGCCGCCGAGCGGTGAGCCGCGATAGCCGGAGACGAAACCGGCGGTGTTCAGGCCAGCGCGGCGGTCGCGCTCGCGCTGCATCAGGAGCATGCGGATGACCGCCTGCGCGCCGGACAGGAAGATGCGCTCCTTCCCGAGGTCGAACTTGTCGTCGAGCGCGACATCATGCAGCGTCATCAGGCATTTCCTCTGCGAAGGCCGCGCGGGAGCAGGCAGCCAACGTCGGGGTCGGATGACGCATCCTTTCTCCCCTTGCAAGTGAGGTCAAACAAAATCGCAGGAGCCAGGCAACGCGCAACAAACAGTCCGGCGGGTGCTGGAGCGCGCACGAAACCGCACGTCGAGAGTGCCTCGGCGCACGAAAACTCCGGCCGGAATCGATACCGTCTGAAGGTGTCAGCCGGCTTTCGAGCAGTCCGGCTTCGGCTCGCCCGGCAGCTTGCCGTCGGGATGGCCGGCGAGATCGGGATTGGGCGTATAGAGCTGGTCCATGACCAGCGGCCGGTCGGGCAGGATCGACTGGTCTTCCGTCGACATCAGCGTGGTGTCGATCTTCTGCAGGACCGCGCCGTCGGCGCCCTTGATGCTGATGGCGATGGCGTAGGGCTTGTTCTTGACGATGCAGGTCAGCGCCGGGCTCTCCAGGCTGACCTTGTCGAGCTTCGGCCAGACCTTCTGCTCGACCACCAAGGGCGCACCGCCGGCGGGATTCTGGAAGCTGGCAACCGCCACCTGACCCTCGCCCATCGGCTGCAGGGGCCGTAGCGTCACGACATAGGTCGCCCTGGCGAGACGGTAGTTGAAGACAAATATCTTGCCGGAAACCTCGAACAGCTTGCCCTCGCCGCCGGTGTCGCGGCAGGCGCCGAGGGTCGCTGCGGCAATCAACATGGCGCCGGCAACGAGCGCGCGTGAAAATCCTCTAGGCATCCTTGACCTCATGGGCCGCCATGCGGCGGCGGCGATAGTGACGACTTGCCTTCTGCCGGTTGCCGCACACCGCCATGTCGCACCAAAGCCGGCTGGAATTGCGGCTTCTGTCGACGAACAGCCAGGTGCAGTTGGGGCAGATCCTGAGCCGCGCGACCGTGTCGTCGCGCAGCAGCGAAAGGGCCGAGACCGCCAGCGCCGCCTCGAAGGCGATAGGCGCCGCCGGATCGCCGAACGGCCTTCCCGGCGCGCCGATCTCGGTCCGGCTGCCGGCCAGGCCCTCGGCGCAGGCACGCAGGAAGTCTGGCAGGTCGGCGGTGGCGACTGACCCATTCGACACCGCGCCGCGAAACAGCCGGTCTGTCGTCTCGCGGATCGACAGCACGACAGGCGCGATTGCCCTCGGCGAGGACACGGTCAGCCGCCGGTCCCCAAGCTCGGCGGCGCGAAAGCCGCTGGCCGCGTCGGCGAAGCGGGCGATTTCGGCCGGATCGTCAAAACGATCGAACGTGCGCTCCGGATCGCCGCGCAGCACGACGGTGTTCGCCGTATCGAGCGCAAGCAGGCCGCCGGTGAAGCGGTGCGGGGTCCAAGCAACTGTCATGATGCAAAATCTAACCGATAAATCGCATTTGACAAGTTAGATTCGGCGATGCAAACCTCCGTTGCGCACGGTATCGTCGCCTTTGTCTCGAGCATTCCGTCGTCCCGACCGCTGTCGGCGAGATGCTTTTGGTGTTGTTGAGCATGCTCTATTTCTTCCAGCAGGTGCTGAACGGGCTGCACTCCGGCGCGCTCTATGCGCTGCTCGCCTTCGGCTACGTGCTGATCAACGGCATCCTGCACCGCACCAACCTCGCCTATGGCGCGCTGTTCGCCTTCAGCGGCCAGGCAATGATCCTGAGCGTCGCCTTCGGCTACCAGGTGCTGTGGCTGACGCTGTTGGCGTCGGTGCTGTTCGGCGTCGTCGCGGCATTCCTCTATGCCGCGCTGATCAGCCACGTCCTATCGCGCAGCGTCTTCGAACCGTTGGCCGACCGCTCGCCCAATGCGATTGTGGTGACGACGCTGGGCATCCTGATCGTCCTGTCGGAAGCAAGCCGCATCGCCGCCGACACGCATGATCTGTGGCTGCCGCCAATGCTGGCACAGCCCATCGTTTTCGCCGAAGGCGCCGGCTTCAAGGCGACGCTGACGCTGATCCAGGTGCTCGACTGCGCGGTGGTGCTGGCGGCGGTCGCACTCGCCACCTCAGCGTTTGCCCGCTCCAGCTTCGGCCGGCGCTGGCGCGCCGTCTCCGACGACCCGCGCGCTGCCGCCCTGTGCGGCGTTGATGTGCGCGGCGTGTTCCGCCATGCCGTGCTGCTCGGCGGCTTCTGCGCCGCGCTGGCCGGCGTCATGGCCAGCCTCTACTACGGCAATGTCAGCTTCGGTTCCGGCCTCGTCTACGGCCTGAAGATCCTGTTCGTGACGGCAGTCGGCGGCTATCTCTCGCCGCCACGGGCAGCGCTTGGCGCGGCCGCCTTCGGCATGGCCGAATCACTGTGGGCCGGTTATTTCCCAATCGAATGGCGCGATGCGTGGATGTATCTGTTCCTGGTGGCCATGCTGATCCTCATCGGCGCCGGCCGCGACACGAGCAAAGTCGTCTGAACCATCAGACTTTGGTTGCATGACGCGGGGCAGAGCGCCCTTGTCCGTGCCCCGCTCTCCATCCGATACCGTTTTGCTGCCTCCATGCGTGTTGACCCGTCCGGCCACGCGCGGCATACCGTTGGGCCACGAGGCGTGACGGCAGGGGGAACCGGCACGCCTCCGCTACAAGGGAGGACTGCATGCAAGGGCCGCTCGCTCTGTCACGAGGCATCGACCGCCTCAACGAATTCATCGGCAAATCGGTATCCTGGCTGATCCTGCTGGCGATCCTGGTGAGCGCGGCCAACGCCGTCATCCGCAAGATCTTCGACATTTCGTCGAATGCGTGGCTGGAGCTGCAATGGTATTTGTTCGGCGCCGCCTTCATGCTGGCCGCCGCCTATACGCTGAAGCAGAACGAGCATATCCGCATCGACATTGTCTACGGCCTGTTTTCACGCCGCGTACAGCACTGGATAGACCTTCTCGGCCATCTCCTCTTCCTGATGCCGTTCGTGACGCAGATGGTCATCTATTTCGTTCCCTACGTCTCGCTGTCGTTTCGCAGCGGCGAGATGTCCAACAATTCCGGCGGTCTCATCATCTGGCCGGCCAAGGCCATCCTGCTGGTCGGCTTTTTCCTGCTTGCGCTGCAGGGCATCTCCGAAATCATCAAGAAGATCGCCATCATGCGCGGCGACATGGACGACCCCAATCCGTTCATATCGGCACATGAGCAAGCCGAACTCGAAGCCAAGGCACTGGCCGACGAGGTGCGCTCGTGATGGAATTCATCGCCCAGAACATGGCGCCGATCATGTTCGCCTCGCTGATCATCTTCCTGCTGATCGGCTACCCCGTGGCCTTCTCGCTGGCCGCCAACGGCTTGATGTTTTTCTTCATCGGCGTGCTCCTCTCGCCCTATTCTGGTAGATCGATCAATCTCGCCTGGCCGCTTCTGCACGCACTGCCGGATAATTTCTACGGCTCGAGGGTGATGTCTAACGACACGCTGCTGGCCATTCCGTTCTTCACCTTCATGGGCATCGTGCTCGAGCGATCCGGGATGGCCGAGGATCTGCTCGACACGATCGGCCAGTTGTTCGGTCCGATCCGCGGCGGCCTCGCCTATGCGGTGATCTTCGTCGGCGCGCTGCTGGCGGCGACCACCGGCGTGGTGGCGGCATCCGTCATCGCCATGGGTCTGATCTCGCTGCCGATCATGTTGCGCTACGGCTACGACCGCCGGCTGGCTGCCGGTGTGATCGCGGCATCCGGCACGCTGGCCCAGATCATCCCGCCATCGCTGGTGCTGATCGTGCTTGCCGACCAACTCGGCCGCTCGGTCGGCGACATGTACGCCGGCGCACTGATCCCGGGTCTGGTGCTGACCGGCCTCTACGCGCTTTACATCCTCATCGTATCGATCTTCCGGCCGAAAATGGCGCCGGCGCTGCCGCTCGAAGCACGCACGCTCGGCCACGGTGTTCTGTCGCTGCTGGTGGCGCTGGTGGTGGCGGTGGCCATCTCCTATGCCGCGTATCGCTATCTCGCGCCAGCCCATGGCGACAATGCCGACATTCTCGGCGCCACCGTAGGGGTGCTCTTCATCTACATCGTGGCAATTGCCGACAAACGTCTGAACTTCAACATGATGTCCAGGCTGGCACAGCAGGTGGTCATCGTGCTGATCCCGCCGCTGGCACTGATCTTCCTGGTGCTTGGCACCATCTTCCTCGGCATCGCCACCCCGACCGAGGGCGGCGCCATGGGCTCTGTCGGCGCATTGATCATGGCGGCGGCAAAAGGCCGGCTGTCGCTGGACGTGATCAAGCAGGCACTGACCTCGACGACGCGGCTGTCGTCCTTCGTGCTGTTCATCCTGATCGGCGCGCGCGTCTTCTCGCTCACCTTCTACGGCGTCAACGGCCACATCTGGGTCGAACACCTTTTGACCTCGCTGCCGGGCGGCGAAGTCGGCTTCCTGATCGGCGTCAACATCCTCGTCTTCTTCCTGGCCTTCTTCCTCGATTTCTTCGAACTGGCCTTCATCATCGTGCCGCTGCTGGCGCCGGCGGCCGACAAGCTCGGCATCGACCTGATCTGGTTCGGCGTGCTGCTGGGCGTCAACATGCAGACCAGCTTCATGCATCCGCCCTTCGGCTTCGCGCTGTTCTACCTGCGCTCGGTCGCCGCGCGCGTGCCCTATCTCGACCGCCTTACCGGCAAGCAGATCGCGCCGGTGACGACCGGCCAGATCTATTGGGGCGCGGTGCCCTTCGTGCTGATCCAGGTGGTGATGATCGGGCTGACCATCGCCTTCCCGCAAATGGTGATGCGCTACAAGGCCACGGTGACCGATCCGGGCACGATCGACTACAAGGTGCCGGAAGTGCCCGGCCTGTCGCCGCTCGGTACACCGCCGGCTGGTGGCACGGCCCCCGCCAATGGCGGCAGCGCACCGGCCGCGCCCGGTACGCCGGACCTGTCGCAACCGCCGAGTTTCGGCGATGCGCCGCCGGCCAAGCCGGCAACGCCCGCGCCTGACCTCTCGCAGCCGCCGAGCTTCAATTGATGGGGACGGCGCCATGAAAGCGGTGCGGCTGGAGGCGGTTGGCAGCATTGCGCTGCGCGAAGTCGGCAAACCTGTCGCCGGCCCGGACGAGCTTCTGGTGCGGATCGAGGCTTGCGGCGTCTGCGGCACCGACCGGCATCTTTTCCATGGCGAATTCCCCTGCCGGCCGCCGGTGACGCCCGGACATGAATTTTCGGGCATCATCGAGGCGATCGGCGACACCGTCTCCGGCTTTGCCGTCGGCGACCGCGTCACCGGCGACCCCAACATCGCCTGCGGACGATGCCCGCAATGCCATGCCGGCCGGGTCAATCTCTGCCGCAATCTCAACGCCATCGGCATCCATCGCGATGGCGGCTTTGCCGAGTATGTCGTGCTGCCGCAGAAACAGGCTTTCATCCTGCCCGCCGATCTGCCGCCGACGCATGGCGCCTTCTGCGAGCCGCTCGGCTGCTGCCTGCATGGCGTCGACCTTGCGCAGATCAGGCCGGGCAGCTCGGTGATCGTGCTGGGCGGCGGCGTGATCGGCCTGCTGACCGTGCAATTGGCAAAACTGGCCGGCGCCACGACCATCATCCTGTCGACCAGGCAGGCTTCTCGGCGCGCGCTTGCCGAGGCGCTCGGCGCGACGGCGACGGTCGATCCCACCGCCGGCGACGTCATCGATGCCATCGCAGGCCCCGCGGGCCTGATGCCGGGCGGCGCCGACGTGGTGTTCGAATGCGCTGGCGTGCGCGACACCGTCGAGCAATCGATGCGACTGGCAAGGGCCGGCGGCACGGTCGTCATTGTCGGCCTGACGCCGCAAGGCATGAAGGCGGAATTCGAACCTTTTGACTTGCTGTTTCGGGAGTTGAAGGTGGTCGGCTCATTCCTCAATCCCTACACGCATCGCCGCGCCGCCGAGCTCATCGCGTCGGGCGCGATCGAGATCGACCGGCTGATCTCCAGGCTGGTGCCGCTCGACGAGGCGGCCGATGTGATCGCCAACCCGCCGGCGCCCGGCGAGGTCAAGGTTCTGGTGGTGCCGCGACGGGGTTGAGCCGAGGACCAGTCGCGCCGGACCCGCTTGCCGTCACGCCGCCGATCGGCTATCCAGCCAGCGCCGAAAAAGACATGACCGGTTCGGTAGTCCGGTCTCTTCCGTTCCTGGGCGGAGGCCTGTTCGCCGCATGAACGTGCGGGAGAACCCGCAGCCGGCAAGCGAGGCGAAAGCCCGCGGGCCGGTTGGGTCATGTCCGGATTTCCTGATGTCACGGTCCCGCCGGTTCTCGGTCCGCAGCCAAGCCTGTCCGCGCTTCAACCGTGACAGGACAAAGACCATGAAACTGAACCATCTCAACCTCATCACATCGGAGGTCGCGGCTCTTGCCGGCTTCTTCACCAGCCATTTCGGCTTCGAACTTGTCGCCATGCGCGGCAAGGATGCCTTCGCGATCCTGCGTGGAGCCGATGGCTTTGCCCTCAACCTGATGGCGCCGGGCAAGGGAGAGCCTGCTACCTATCCCGACAATTTTCATGTCGGCTTATTCGTTGGCAGCCCAGAGCTTGTACACGCCAAGCAGGCCGAATTGACCGAAGCAGGCTTCGCGCCGGGCGAGGTCGAGGACCTGGCACGCGGCGGCTTCAAATCGACGACGTTCTACTGCATGGCGCCGGGCGGAATACTGGTCGAGGTCGGCTCCTCACGGACCTGAAAAAGAAAGACCCCGGGCATGTCGCCCGGGGTCTCTTCAACAAACGCGATGGGACCGTTTTTACAGCTTGCCGTTGCGCTGCTGGACCATCATGAAGGTGTCGTAATTGTACTCGGCCACCTGCGCCCAGAGATAGTGCTCCTTGCGGAAGCCCTTGATCGATTCCCAGATCTTCTTGAACGGCGCGTTCGAGGCTTCCATTTCGGCGTAGACCTCGTTGGCCTTTTCGAAGCAGGCGGCCATGATCTCCTGGCTGAACGGACGCAGTTTGGCGCCGCCGGCGACCAGCCGCTTCACCGCCGCGGGGTTCACATAATCGTATTTCTGCAGCATGTCGGCATCGGCGGCTTGCGCGGCGGTGCGCAGCAGCGACTTGTAGGCCGGCGAAAGCTCTTCGTATTTCGCCTTGTTGAACATCAAATGCACGGTCGGGCCGCCTTCCCACCAGCCGGGATAGTAGTAGTAGGGCGCGACCTTGTAGAAGCCGAGCTTCTCGTCGTCATAGGGGCCGACCCATTCGGCGGCGTCGATCGTGCCTTTTTCCAGCGCCGGATAGATGTCGCCGCCGGCGATCTGCTGAGGCACGACGCCGAGCTTCTGCACCACCTTGCCGGCGAATCCGCCAATGCGCATCTTGAGGCCGGAGAGGTCGGCGACCGTGTTGATTTCCTTGCGGAACCAGCCACCCATCTGCACGCCGGTGTTGCCGCCCGGCAGGCCGAAGAGACCTTGCGTGGCGAGGAACTCATTGAACAGGTCGATGCCGCCGCCATGGTAGTGCCAGGCATTCATGCCGCGCGCGTTGAGCGAAAAGGGGACCGCCGCGCCGAGCGCCCATGTCGGGTCCTTGCCCCAGTAATAATATGCCACCGTGTGGCAGGCTTCGACCGTGCCGGCCGTGGTGGCATCGGCGGCCTGCAGGCCGGGCACGAGTTCGCCGGCGGCAAAGACCTGGATCTGGAAATTGCCGTCGGTGGCTTCCGACAGCATCTTGGAGAACACCTCGGCGCCGCCATAGATGGTGTCGAGCGATTTCGGGAAGGACGATGCCAGCCGCCATGTCACCTTGGGATTGGACTGGGCGATTGCCGGGGCCGCAAGCGTTGCCGCCGCCGCCGCGGCGCCGACGCCGGTCACACCGGCCTTGCGAATGAATGAACGACGATCCATGCAGTTCCTCCCTTTTGGATCAACAGACCGACATCCGGGAAATCCTCGGGCTCCCGTATCGGTTGGCCGAAACAATACACAGGCGAGAAGGCTAGTCCAGCACGGCGACCGGATTTGGTGACCAAGCCGTGCGACCCTGCAACTATAGTCTAACAGACGACTTCGTGGTCCATGCGACACGCCAAAACTTGGCATGGAAAAATGCCCAGGGATCGCCTATTTTGCAGGCAGGATATCCCTTGCAAGATGGAAAACAGACCCAAAATGCACCAGCCGCTCGTCGCCATATCGACCGACGTCCGTCAGTTCGACAACTACACCTGGCATGCCGCCCCGCAGCAATATCTGGAAGCGGCGGTTGCCGGCGCCGGCGTGTTTCCGCTGCTGGTGCCGTCGTTCGGCGACAGGCTCGACTTCGATGAACTCCTATCCTCGGTCGACGGCGTCATGGTCACCGGTTCGAAATCCAACGTGCACCCCTCGCTCTATGGTGGCGATGCCAGCGAAGCCAACGGTCCCTATGATCCGGCGCGTGACGCCACCACGCTGCCGCTGATCCGCCGGGCGATCGAGCGCGGCGTGCCGCTGCTCGCCATTTGCCGCGGTATCCAGGAGTTGAACGTGGCGCTCGGCGGCACGCTGGGCACCGAGATCCAGGAGCGCGAGGGTTCGCTCGACCACCGCGCGCCGGTGAGCGACCACCAGGACGAGCGCTTCGCCATTCACCAGGCCATTTCGATCAAACCAGGCAGTTGCCTGGCCGGTGTGTTCGGCGCCGGTGAGATCAAGGTCAATTCACTGCACCGCCAGGCGATCGACCGGCTCGGGTCGAAGCTCGAGATCGAGGCTGTCGCCACCGACGGCACGGTCGAAGCGGTTTCGGTCAAGGGCGCCCGAGCCTTTGCCGTCGGCGTCCAGTGGCATCCGGAGTACTGGGTCAACTCGGACAGCAACTCGGCCAAGATTTTTCGCGCGTTCGGCGATGCGGTGCGCCTGCACGCCGCCGCGAAGGCCGGGGCACGGGCAGCGGCGGAGTAGTCAGTCGCCGGTCCTGCGGCCGCCCGCCAGCGACAGCAAGGGCGTGGCTGGCGCATAGGATTCGTAACCGTCGCCGTCGGCCACGGCGAAGGTGACGATCGGATCGACGCCGTTGGCGCTGAAGGCGACCGTGCCGTCATTCTGTTCGCGCCAGAACTTTGCCCGTTCTATGCCAGGGATCAGACGACGGCATGTCGGAGCAACAGTAAGCAGGGACAGGCCATCCGAAATTTCGGCCCCGCGGCTCACCGCGCAGGCTCCCTCATCGCCATTGGCGACCAGCCTGTAGGTGCTGGACCGCGTGACCTCTTCGGCGACGCTTTGCCCATTGCCGTTATGAAACAGCTGAACGCCGCCAAACAAGGCGGCGATTGCGATCAATGCGGAAAGCGATTTCATTCTGTCTCATCCATGCACACGGGCAGGATGCAAAATGATTTCAAAGGGTTAAGCTGGCGTTAATAAATGTGACGGAGCCACTGCCGGCATCAACGAACGCGGAAGACGAAACCGTCGAACTATTGAGGGACGGTCGTCGGATAGCGATCTGAAAGGAGTTTAAAGAGCCACTCGCGCTCGACATCGGTGGCTGCCGAACCGATCTCGACCCTCTGGGCCCCAGCGTCGACTGTCAGGCGATTGTGAGTATCGCCGTCGCGAAGCCTCAGCGATTTGAGCTGCATCCGGTCGAACCTGCGCTCAGTCCGCTTCGAAAACAGCTGCGTCCAGACGGAGGCGCCGTAGGACGGCATTTTGAACGGCGGCAACCCAGGGTCATGGCTGACCCCGGCCGCATCGAGCCTTATCACTTCGGGCACGGAGCGCCGGAAAATGCGGCGAACCATGAGCATTGCGAAGATGCCACCGACTGTCCAAGCGCAGAGCCAGAAGGCAACAAACGCCGTAGGCCCGCCGAACGGCCTGGTCACGAGCTGATATGCGGCTGTAATCTCGCCAAAGGCCCAGCCTCCTAGCCAGCAAAGAACGAATATTCCGATCAGGTAGTTGGCGAAGGGCCGCTTTGGATACGGAATCGAAATGATCTGATCTCGGCCATTGGTGGCGACCAAAATCGTGGAATTGTCAGGCGGCTTCACCGTCATCGGTTTGCCTTTCGCTAGCCGCGAGCCTTGACATGCGCCGTCTCCGGCACCGGCGTCAGCGGCCGGCGCTCGGTGAACCAGGACACCAGATTGTCGACGCACAGATCGGCCATGGCGCGGCGCGTGTGTTCCGAGGCAGAGCCGACATGCGGCAAAAGCGAGGCGTTGGGGGCGTCGAGCAACGCCTTGGGCACATTCGGCTCGTCGGCGAAGACATCGAGCCCGGCGGCGGCGATGGTGCCGTCGGCGAGCGCCGCCGCGAGCGCCGCCTCGTCGACCGTGCTGCCGCGGCCGATATTGACGAAGACGCCGTTGGCGCCAAGCGCCGACAGGATCTCGGCATTGACCGCCTTCTGCGTCGAAGCGCCACCAGGCGCCACCGAAATCAGCGTATCGACCGCTTCCGCCAGACCTTTCAGCGTCGGATGATACTCGTAGGAAAGACCCTCGACCCTGCGCCGGTTGTGATAGGCGACCGGCAGGCCGAACGCCTCAAGGCGCCGGGCAATGGCCTGCCCGATGCGGCCCATGCCGAAAATCCCGACGCGGCGGGCGCGCAAGGTCAGCCGGCTCAGCGGATAGTTGCCCTTGCGTACCCAGCTGCCGTCACGCAGCCAGTTTTCCGCGCGCGGCAGGTCACGGATCGTGTTGATCAGCAGCCCGATCGCGGTGTCGGCGACCTCCTCGGTCAGCACGTCGGGCGTGTTGGTGACCATGATGTTGTTCGCCGCCGCATGGCCGACATCGACCGAATCATAGCCGACGCCGAAGGAGGCGATGAGTTCGAGATTGGGCAGCGCATCCATCATCGCCGCGCTGATCCCGGCAAACGACGCAATGCCACGCACCGTGCGGCGCATCTCGTCGGTGACCAGCGCCGGGTCGGTGCGTTCGACCCTGATCTGTTTGAAAGTACGGTCGATGCGCCGGACGGCGTGGTCGCTGAAGTCCGCCGGCACCAGAATGGCGACGGCTTGCAGCTGTTCGGCCTTGGTCATGCCCGCTCCACCGGCTTGCCGGTCGACTGGCGCACATGCAGCTCCGGCTTGATCAATTCCTGCGAGGGCCGCACCGTCTGCCCGTTGAGCTTGTCGAGCAGCGCGCTGGCGGCGCGGCGGCCGACCTCGCGCTGGCCGTTCCAGACGGTGGTGAGCGCCGGTGTGGCGATCGCCGCCTCCTCGAGATCGTCATAGCCGGTGACGGAAATGTCGATGCCCGGCACCAGGCCGGCGCGCGCAATGCCGTTCATCAGGCCGATGGCGACGAGGTCGTTCCAGCAGCAGGCGGCGGTCGGTCTGTCTTTCAGCGCCAGGAACTGCCCGGCGGCCTCGAAGCCGGCCTGCTTGGTGCGCGGGCCGGCGATGCGCCAGGACGGCCTGACTTCGAGCCCTGCCGCCTCCATGGCGTTGACATAGCCCTGATAGCGGTCGCGGCCGGTCGAGGTCTGGTCGGTGCCGCCGATCATGGCTATGCGCTTGTGGCCGAGCGAGATCAGATGGTTGGTGGCAAGCCCGGTGCCGTAAGCGTCGTCGCCGCGAAACACCGGCACGTCGGCGCCCTCGACGGTGCGGGCGATCAGCACCGCCGGCAGGCCGTTTTCCTCGGCCATCAGTATGTCGGCAGCCGGGGTGCCGATGGCCGGCGACATGATCACGCCGTCGGCGCCGAGTTGCAGCAGCGTGTCGATGAAGGTGCGCTGCTTTTCGAGCTGGTCGTAGTGATTGGACAGGATGAAGGTCTGCCGGCTGCGGTCGAGTTCGCTTTCGATCGAGCGCAGGATCTCGGCGAAGAACGGGTTCATGATGTCGTGGACGACGACGCCGACAATGCCCGAGCGCGAGGTGCGCAGGCTGGCGGCGCGGCGGTTGTAGATATAGCCGATGGCGCGCGCATGTTCCTTGATACGGTCGCGCGTCGCGCCGGCCACCAGCGGGCTGTCGCGCAACGCCAGCGACACGGTGGCCGTGGACACGCCGAGTGCATCGGCGATCGTCGAAAGCTTGATTTTTTGTGCCAGCGCCTTGCGCTCCCCGAACGAGCTGAATTGCGACCTAAACAGTTTAAAGGCGGCGTTATGCCACCGATCGGGGGCAAATCAAAGTTTTTTTGCCAGCGCCTCGGCCTCGACATCGGAGGCCGCGCGGCTCCGCAGCCGCAGCCGGTGCTCGCGGTGGACGATGTAGAGGCCGCTGGCAACGATGATGGCGGCGCCGACCAGCGTCCAGCGATCCGGGAACTGCTTGAAGACGATCCAGCCGGAAATGATCATCCACACCATCTGCGAATAGGGATAGGGGGCGAGCGCCGTGGTCGTTGCCAGCCGATAGGCCTGGACCAGCAGCCAGTGCCCGACACCGCCGAACACGCCAAGCATGAGCAGGATGAACCAGTGCCAGCCATCATGCGGCAGCGAGAAGGAAAACGGCAGCATGGGCAAAAGCAGCACCGTCGGCGCCAGCGCCGAAAACAGGATCAGGCTTTCCGACGTCTCGGTCGACGACATGCGGCGCGTCATGATGACATAGAAGCAGTTCGACAGCATCGAGCCGAGTGCGAAGAGATGGCCGATGCCGAAGACGCCGACACCGGGCCTTGTGATGATGAGGACCCCGGCGAAGGCGGCCAGAATGGCCAGCCAGCGCCGCCAGCCGGCCCATTCACCGAGCAGCGGGCCGGCAAGCGCGGTGATCACCATCGGCCCGAAAAAATAGATCGACGTCGTCTCGGCCAGCTGCAGGGAGCGCAGGGCCAGGATGTTGCACATGGTCGAGCCGAACAGGAACACACCACGCAGCACATGCGCCGGCAGGTTGACCGGGCGAAACCGCAGCGGATCGCGCCAGCCGCGCAGGAGGGTGCCGACCAGCACGACATGCACGGCAAAGCGCACCCAGGCGACGATCAGCGCCGAAACGCCGACAAGGACGAGATATTTGCTTGAGGTGTCGAGGAAGGTGAAGAAGACATAGGTGGTCAGCATGCACAGGATCGCCACCGGCGGCGTCGCGCTTTCGACATGTCTTTGGGAAGCGTTCACTTGCAGGCCGGGGAAAAGCTGGGCTGGAGCGCACCTTTGCGGGAATTGTCGCTTGCCGGCAAGCCAATTGTCGGCCACTGCCGCGCACATGAGCTCGCTGGCACAACAATAGAAGCCGGCAGGCTTAGTCCAAGCCTCCCACGCTATGCCTGCATGCGGGCGCCCTTGGTGATCTTGTCGACCACCTTCTTCTCGGCGCGCAGCGCGATGCCGACCACCTTGGCATCTTCCGGCGCGAATTGCGCAAAGACGGCGCGGTTGGCGGCGTCGAAGCCGGTGGAAAACATCTCCTCGACATAGAGCGAGGTCGTCACGCCGCGCTCCAGCGCGCGCCGGTGGAGCGCGGCCAGCGTCGCCTGGTCTGCCGACAGCACGATGACCGGCTGGATCGACAGCGGATTGTAGAGATTGCCTGAGCGGTCGCGATAGGGCTCGCCGATGATGTCGGGAAACTGCGCGACGATGCCGCTGGTCAGGAAGGCGGTGACGTTGAGTTTCTGCCAGACGGGCAAGTCTTCGCGCAGCACGATTGCAAATTTCGTATCGAACATGACAAAATGGACCATTCGAGGTTAGGCCCCGATTGCGAGGCTGAATGAGACGATGTCGCTCGAACTAGACCGCCAGGCCTCTAGGGGTCTTGGACGTTTGTGCGCGGACGCGGCGGAGAATTGCATCATCTCCGCACCTGACCCCGCCGGCATGGAGCGGATCGAGGCGCGCTTTCATGGCAGCGCCTTCGATCTGCATCGTCATGACACCTATGCGATCGGGGTGACGCTGCATGGCGTGCAGACCTTCCGCTATCGCGGCGCGACGCGGCTAAGCCTGCCCGGCCAGATCATCGTGCTGCATCCCGATGAGTTGCATGACGGCGGCGCCGGCACCGAGGACGGGTTGCGCTACAGGATGCTCTACCTCGAACCGTCGCTGATGCTGGACTGCCTTGGCGGCGCGTCGTTGCCCTTCGTCAGGGAAGCCGTGGTGCGGGACGAAGCCTTCTGCGCCACGCTGCTTTCGGCGCTGGGGCCGCTGCAACAGGAACTCGACGAGCTGTTCGTCGATGATTTTCTCGCCCAACTGATGCATGGCCTGGCACGGCATGCCGGCCAGCCGGCAAAGCCGATGGCCCGGACGGCATGGCGGGCGGCGACGCTGGCGCGGGACTATCTTACGGAGAACGCAATGCGCCCGGTGCGTTCCGGCGAATTGGAAGCCGTCACCGGACTGGACCGCTACGCCTTATCGAGGCATTTCCGCGCCGCCTTCTCGACCAGCCCGCATCGTTTCCTGGTGATGCGCCGGCTTCAGCGCGCGCGGCGGATGATTACCGCCGGCGAGCCCCTGGCGCAGATCGCGGTCGAGGCCGGCTTCACCGACCAGAGCCATTTCAACAGGCAATTCAAGAAGGCATTCGGCATGACGCCGGGGCGTTGGTCCTCGCTGATCCGGGACGCGGCTCCAGCAGCGGCCTGATCACTCGTCCGACTCAGCGTCGTCGTCGATCAGCACAAGCTCCTCGTTGGAGAGATTGGCCTCGATGCGGGCCAGCAGCTTGAACAGCGCCTTCTGGTCTTTCTTGTCGAGGCCCTTCAGCGCCTGCTTTTCGGTCTTCTTCACCGATTTCTCGATGGCGTGGATGATATCGCGGCCAGTGTCGGTGAGGAAAATATGAGCCTGACGGGCGTCGGCCGACGAGGCGCGCTTTTCGAGAAAGCCCTGCGCCTGCAGCCGGTTGATGGTCTTGGTGATGGTGGGCGGGCGCACGCCGAGGCGGCCGGCGAGATTGCCAGGCGTCTGGCCGTCCTCGCGGTCGAGCGCCAGCATGATCTGGTCCTGGCCGGCATAGAAGCCGTGCGCCAGGAGCCGGGCCGCCAGCGCGGTTCTTGCCAACCTTGCCGCCGAATGCAGCCGGCTCATTGTTGCAGTTTTGTCCGCCTTGGCCATGGTCATCCCCTCTTCGGCCATACCGGTAGCGACAGCATAGACGCAGCCGGCCGGTTGGCAATCGACGATAAAAAGAATCCGGCGCGTGAAACAGCTTTGCCGGCAAGCATTGCGGTGCCCGCCGTGGCTAATGCCAGATGTTTATTTCAGTTAGATGACAAACGACTTTTCGCCGCACGGGAATCGCCGCAAAGGTGAGGCCCGCGTGGCGTGAGACGCGCCTTGCTCGCGACAAAGGCGCACTTTCGCAGTCATCCGGCACGCCGATATCACAGTGGCCGGGCCAAGAGCTTTGGCCCATCGGTTTGCCCCGTGCAAAAGCCCCGCACACATCCTATATGGAGCCAACAATCCCTTTTTCGCGGCCTGGATTTCAAGGCCCGGTCATCTCGAGGCAAGCCATGAGCGACGCACAGACGCAGATCCCCGTAACCGTTCTCACCGGCTATCTCGGCGCCGGCAAGACGACGCTGCTCAACCGCATCCTGTCGGAGAACCATGGCAGGCGCTACGCGGTCATCGTCAACGAATTCGGCGAAATCGGCATCGACAACGACCTGATCGTGGAATCCGACGAGGAAATCTACGAGATGAACAATGGCTGCGTCTGCTGCACGGTGCGCGGCGACCTGATCCGCGTCGTCGAGGGCCTGATGCGCCGACCGGGGCGCTTCGACGCCATTGTAGTCGAGACCACCGGCCTCGCCGATCCGGTACCGGTGGCGCAGACCTTCTTCATGGACGACGACGTGCGCTCCAAGACCAAGCTCGATGCGGTGGTGGCGCTGGTCGATGCCAAGCATCTGCCGCTCAGGCTCAAGGATTCCAAGGAAGCCGAAGACCAGATCGCTTTCGCCGATGTCGTCGTGCTCAACAAGACCGATCTCGTCACCCCGGAAGAGCTCGCCAAGGTAGAGGCGACGATCCGCGCCATCAATCCGGCGGCCAGGATCCATCGCACGACGCGCGCCGGCGTCGCCCTATCGGAGGTGCTCGACCGCGGGGCCTTCGACCTCTCCCGGGCGCTGGAGAACGATCCGCATTTCCTTGAGGCGCATGACGATCACCATCATGACCACGATCACGACCATGATGGCCACGAACACCACCACCATGATCATGACGGGCATGACCATCATCACCACGACCACGCGCATCCCTCAGACATCCATGATGTGACGGTGCAGTCGGTGTCGTTGCGCGGCGGCGAGATGGACCCGAAGAAATTCTTCCCGTGGATCGAGAAGATCACCCAGATGGAAGGCCCCAACATCCTGCGGCTGAAAGGCATCATTGCCCTGAAAGGCGATGATGAACGCTACGTCATCCAGGGCGTGCACATGATCATCGAGGGCGACCATCAGCGCGCCTGGAAAGACGGCGAGAAACATGAGAGCCGGCTGGTGTTCATCGGCCGCGAACTGGACGCCGAGCGGCTGAAGAGGAGTTTCGAGGCCTGCCAGGCCTAGTCAGGCTTTGCCGTGCGGTTCCAGGCTGGATGTAATGATCGAAGGAATTGCGGCCGTGGAATTTCAGAAGCCGCCGTTGACGATCGTGGCGTTTCCACGAACGCCGCCACTGCGACGGTAGGTCGGCGGTCCCTTCGCTCAGCGCCGCTTGCTCGATTTGATTGGTATCAGACCAAGCGAGCGGCTGCCGCCGCCCGTCAGGGTTGAGGTCAAAGTCGCCTGCCTGCCTCCTTCCCAGATAATGGCGGCAGACCGCCAGGCGGCCACCATTCTAGCACAAAACCCGCCGCCTAAGCGGGAGCTTGTCTATGAGGAAAGGAAGACGGGCGGGCGTGTCTAGCCAGTGCATCCTTGAAATGGTCGAATGATCGGCTTTGACCAACAGGCGATAGCTAGCGCGACGTACATCTGTGATCGAGGAGGTGCTCAGCTGCCCTTCCCCAATTTACCAGAATATAGAATCCCGGCCTCGCGTCAGCCAGCGTTGCACCGGCGACGAGTACATTTAGATCATCCATGGTGTGTCGTGCCTGAGGCAAACCGGCAACAACCAGGCCGACCACGTTAGTGGTTCGCAGATCCGGCTCAGCCACTGCCATTATCCAATAGGGTCGCCCCTTCAATATCAATGGAAACGGTTGCCAAGTCGCGTCTTGCTTCGGCCCATCTAAGGCAAGCGTCCTTTCCACCGACTCCAGCAAGCAATCGACGTGGATGTGCAACTGATCCTGGGACCGCTCAAAGCGGGAATTAACCGCCAGGCCAACGGCTGATCGTGGCAGGCCGTGTCCGAGTCTTGCTTCAACTTTCTGTCGGGCTTCCCATGCCCGGTTCCATAGTTGGGCGCTATCAGTGGAACGGGCGGATGGGCTTTCCAAGCCCGCAATCGCTGTGATTGGGGCCACCAGAAACTCGGTCCGGTGTAGAGGTGATTTGATGAGGACTGACCCATAATCCCCCTGCTCGGTCAGTATCACCTGGTCGCAGGGGAAGGCGACGCCAAGCCGCGTACTTGCAAGTGCGCAGGTCTGCACCATCTCCCACAATATTCTGCGTTTGAGGAAAGCGTAGCCGGCAGCGGCTGACAAAGCGACCAACAATGTCACGAACAGCCGAAGGCCCCTGCGCTCCAAGAAGCCCAGCACATTGTTCCTTTCTCAAACGACCGGAGCGAGCGGCGCGAGCATCGCCAAGAACATGGTTTGGGTCATCATACAATCGCAGGGTGCGGAAGTTCCGTTCCCGCCTGGAGATCACAATCGGTGATGTTATCCCATTCCGTTGGGGAGGTCGCCATCGGGCAGGGCTTGGAGGCCAACTGCTCGCCGCCGCCACGTTGCGCTGCCTGCGGCTTGCCCGCGAAGGCGGCGGCATCCTGCTCATCATCGATGCCAAGAGCGACCGGGTCCGCAAGGTGGTATGCCAGCTGTGGTGCAGAGCGCCTCCAGGGATCGGCTTTGACCCTGGTGATGCCATTGGCGACGTTGCAACTGAACTGCGAGCCAAGGGGCTGCCTTGACTAGATTACAGCCTCTTGCCGTCTCGCCGATCCTCCAAGGTTGCCGGAACCGTAAACGTCGAGTAAGCCCCTGCAACCGCTGCAATTCAACTGAACAAAGATATCCATGCCCACAGTTGCCCCCCTCGACCTCGAAGGCCATTGCGTTGCCGCCGTCTTCCTTGGCGACGTGCCGCATTTCGCGTTGGCCGATGGCGCTATCCATCGGCTCGACAATGGCCACAAGACCATCCAGGCCAATGACGGACTGCTGGCGGCTTTCCACGATGCGGCCAACGACCGGCTGATCACTGGCGGCGAGGACGGCAAGGTGTTTGCCGTGAAGACAGGCGGCGAAGCCACCGAAGTGGCCAGCGCCGGGAAAAAATGGATCACCAGCGTCGCCGCCGGGCCGCAGGGCGCCGTCGCCTATGCCACGGGCAAGACCGCCTTCGTGCGCTTCGCCGACGGCAAGACCAGGGAATTTGCCCATCCGCGCTCGGTCGAGGGGCTGGCGTTTTCGCCCAAGGGCATGCGCTTCGGCGTTGCCCGCTACAATGGCGCGACGCTGCATTTCCCGGCCGCCGAGGGCAAGCCAGTGGAACTCGAATGGGCCGGCGCCCATACCGGCATCACCTTCTCGCCGGATGGCGCCTTCCTCGTCACCACGATGCAGGAAAACGCCCTGCATGGCTGGAAGCTGGTCGACGGCAAGCACATGCGCATGAGCGGGTATCCCGGCAAGGTCAAAAGCCTGTCATGGAGCGTCAAAGGCAAATGGCTGGCGAGTTCCGGCGCGCCGGCGGCGATCGTCTGGCCGTTTTCGGGCAAGGACGGACCGATGGGCAAGGCGCCGCTGGAACTCGGCACGCGCGGCAACACGATGGTGACTTGCGTGGCCTGCCATCCAAGCCAGGATGTCGTGGCGATCGGCTACGAGGACGGCATGGTAATCGCCGCGCGCTTCGCCGACGCCAAGGAAGTGCTGCTGCGCCGGCAAGGCAAGGGCGCCGTCACCTCGATGATGTGGGACAGGGAAGAGCGCCGTATCGCCTTCGGCAGCGCGGCCGGCGACTGCGGCGTCATCGACATCACGGCCTGATCTCACCGCGCTCGCGCGGTCAGCCGAAGAGGCTTGCGCCGCAGCGACAGCCCGTCGCGCATGTTCAGCGACATCAGTGCGATGTTCGTTGCGCCGGCTACCAGCTCGATCGCCTGGACGACTGCGAAAAACTTGTCGAAGCGACCGGCCGTGGCAAAGCTGCTGAGCAGGAAGGCCGAGGGCACGAGGACCAGCAATCCGTTGGCGGCAATGATGCGCATGCGCCACTTCTTGCGTGCCACGACCGGGCTCTTCCAGCCCTTGCCAAGTGAGAAGCCAGACGCGCCGGCAATGATCATCGCCGGGATGAGCACCACCATGCCGGCCAGCACGCAGTTCTTGACCGTTGTGATCGCGGCCGCGTCGCCGAGCAGTTCGGCCGTAGCCGTCGACAGCCAAAAAGCCGAAACCGTGATGAGCGCGACGGCGCCCGCTGCCGCATGAATTTTGGTTTTCATTAGTATCTCCATAGCAAGCTATATATCATTGCATAGCATGCTATTCAATTATTATCTGGCAGGCATGACATTTCAGAAAGAACGATCCGCCGGATTCCTGGCCAACCACATGGCGCGGTTGTTTGCCAACGGCCTGCAGCAGCGCATCCGGCCGCTTGGCCTGGCGCCCGCCCAGTTCATGACGCTGCTGGCGCTGTGGGATGAAGACGGCCTGACGCAACGCGAACTCGTGCAGCGTCTCAATGTCGAACAGGCGACGATGGCCAACACGCTGATCCGCATGGAACGTGACGGCCTGATCGAACGACGCCTGCACCCCGAAGACGGGCGCTCGCAGTCGATCCATCTCACCGCGAAGGCCGTTGGCCTGCGCGAGCCGGCGACACAGGCCGCGCGTTCACAAAACGAGGTGGCCCTGACCGGTTTCAGCGAGGACGAGCGGCTGGTGTTCCTCGACCTGATGCGGCGCGCCATCGCCTCGATGCAGGCGGGCTGACACAACCGATCGGCGAGCCTACTCAGCCCCGCACGACACCTTGCCCGTCAATTCCACCGGTTTGCCGTCCTTGTCCGTGTCGGCGGCGTTGTCATAGACGGCAAGCGTGTACTGCCCGTCATAGACGCCTTCGTCGCTGGCCTTGGTCAGGATCGTCAGCTCGACCGAATTGAAGGCGTTGGCCACCTCGTGCTCGTGGTAGATATTCAGCCGCAGTTCCTTGTCGTCCAGCCAGTACTGGGTCAGGTTGGAATCCTCGAACACCGTCTTGCGCAATCCATCGCCAGCCAGCCTCGCCTTGATTTCGAGATCGCCGCGAAAATTGAAGGTCGGGCCGCCCATGCCTCGGGTGACACCGGCGCCGACGTCGAATGTCACCGCCCTGTCGTCGACATTGCACCAGATGCCGCCCGAGGCGAAGGCAGTGCCGGCCGACGCCAGTAGCATTGCCACACAGAGGATCGTCCGCATTTTTGTTCCCCCACCTCATTCCCGTTCATATTGGCGCTGACTTCGCCAGCACGGTCAAGCGCCGCCGGAGCAGGCTGAGCCAATGCAGGGCAGGCGCGCGGCCAATTGCGGTTGCGGACATGGATTGGCTAAGAGGGACGGACGAGAGGGGTTTTCATGCACAGCAGCGACGGTTCAAAGACGTCCATCGGCGGCATCAGCCGTGACCGCATCGTAGAATTGCGCGAGACCGAAGGCGCGGCCTTCCGCAAGGCGCGGCCGAAATCGCAGGCCAAGGTCAGCAACGGCCTGCCCGGCTTCTTCGGCGGCGTGCCGATGCACTGGATGAACGACTGGCCGACGCCATTTCCGATCCTTGTCGACAGCGCCAAGGGCGCTGCGATCACCGACATTGACGGTAACAGGCTCGACGATTTCTGCCTTGGCGACACCGGCTCGATGTTCGGCCATTCGCCGCCACCGGTGGCGCGGGCCATCCGCCGCCAGGCCGGGCGCGGCCTCACCTATATGCTGCCCTCGGAAGACGCGCTTGCCATCGGGCCGCTGCTGCAGCAGCGTTTCGGCCTGCCATTCTGGCAGATCGCGACGACGGCGACCGACGCCAACCGCTTCTCGCTGCGCGTCGCCCGCGCCGTCACCGGGCGCGAAAAGATCCTGGTCTTCAACGGCTGCTACCACGGCTCGGTCGACGAGACGATGGTGCGGCTTATCGACGGCAAGCCGGTCAACCGGCCAGGACTGGCGGGCGAGTTCCGTGACCTGACCCGTACGGCGAAAGTCATCGAGTTCAACGATGTTGCAGCCCTTGAAGCAGCCCTCAAGGACAGGGATGTGGCCTGCGTCATCGCCGAGCCGGTGCTGACCAATTCCTGCATGGTGCTGGCCGACCCCGGCTTCCACGACGCGCTGCGCAGACTGACCCGCGAGACCGGCACGCTGCTCCTGATCGACGAGACACACACGATCTCGACCGGCCCCGGCGGCTACACCAGGAAGTACGGGCTCGACCCCGACTTCTTCGTGCTGGGTAAGCCGATCGCCGGCGGCGTGCCGGCAAGCGTGTGGGGCATGAGCGATGAGGTCGCCTCGCGCTATGCCGCCTACAACAGAACCAAGGAGCCCGGCTATTCCGGCATGGGCACGACGCTGTCGGCCAACCCGCTGCAGTTCGCCACCATGCGCGCCACGCTCGAAGAGGTGATGACAGCGGAGAATTACGACCGCATGGACCATCTGGCGCGGCGTTTGGATGCCGGGCTGACCGGGGTGATCGACCGCTATCGCCTGCCCTGGCATGTTGCCCGCGTCGGCGCCCGCGTCGAGTTCATCTGCGCACCCGGACCGTTGCGCAACGGCGCCGAAGCCGAGACCGCGCATGCGCCGGAACTGGAGGCCGCCATCCATGTCGCGCTGGTCAATCGTGGCGTGCTGATCGCGCCCTTCCACAACATGATGCTGATCTCGCCGGCGACGTCAGGCGCACAGGTCAACCGGCTGATCAGCGCCTTCGGCGCTGTTGCGGCAAAGCTTGCGGCATGAGACAAGCGGCCATGGACAATGCCTTTGTGACCTCCCCGTCGGGGTCTTCGCCCACCGAGGCGCAAGCCTTTCTCGACGCCCATCCCGAGATCGAAGCCTTCGATATCGTGCTGACCGACGCCAATGGCGTGGGCCGCGGCAAGATCGTGCGCCGGCATGAGCTGAAGAGCATCTTCGAGGGCGGTCGGCACATGCCGATCTCGATCCTCGGCCTCGACATCACCGGCGAGGACGTGCACGAGACCGGACTGATCTGGACGACCGGCGACGGCGACCTCAGGGCCTGGCCGATCCCCGGCACGCTGGTGCCGCTCTACGGCACCAATCCGCCGCGCGGCCAGGTGCTGATGGCGATGTATCACCTCGACGGCCTGCCGATGTCGTCGGACCCGCGCCTGGCGCTGGCCCGGCAGGTCGAGATCCTCGCGGCCAAGGGCCTTTACCCGGCGGGCGCCTTCGAGCTGGAGTTCTTCCTGCTGGCCAATGAGCGCGACGCCGACGGCAAGGTGCAGCCGGCGCGCGCCGTGCTCGACGGCCGCGTTTCGGGCAAGACGGAGGTCTATTCCGTCGACCATCTGCACGGCATGGAGCCGCTGTTCTCCGACATCTACGCCGCCGCCAAGGCGCAAGGCATTCCGGCCGAGACGGTGATATCGGAATATGCGCCGGGCCAGTACGAGCTGACGCTGAACTACCGCAAGGATGTGATGCGGGCGGCCGACGACCTCGTCATGCTGAAGCGGCTGGTGCGGGCGCAGGCGCGCCGCCATGGCGTGACCGCCTGTTTCATGGCCAAGCCGATCGAGAAATATGCCGGCTCGGGCATGCATTTCCACGTCTCTCTGCAGGACAAGGCTGGCCGCAACGTGTTTACCGAAGCCGGCGGCGAGAGCTGGTCGCTACCCCTGTTGCAGGGTCTCGGCGGGCTGATCCAGACGATGGCGGAATCGATGCTGGTGTTTGCGCCGCACGCCAATTCCTGGCGGCGTTTCGTCTCGCAATCCTATGCGCCGGTGGCGCCGACCTGGGGCGTCAACAACCGCTCGGTGGCACTGCGCGTGCCGGCTGGCGACGCCAAGAACCGGCGCATAGAGCACCGGCCGTCCGGCGTCGACGCCAATCCCTATCTGATCGCCGCGACGGTGCTGGCCGGCATCATCAAAGGCCTCGACGAAGGGCTCGATCCCGGCCCTGAAACGACCGGCAACGGCTATGAAGCAGCCGTTACCCGCACGACGATGCCGGCGGACTGGCGCGCCGCGATCGAAGCGGCCAAGGCCTCCAGCTTCCTGAAAGGCGCGCTCGGCGAGGATTTGCACCGCACCTTCGTGGCGATCAAACAGTCCGAATATCTGCGCGTGGCACGCACGGTCAGCGAACTGGATTACCATCTCTATTTGCACGAGGTGTGAGGACCTTGAGATGGCGGCGATCACTTTTTCGCCGCCTATGTCAAATGAGGTAGCGCGGCAGTTGCCCAGAACATATCATGAACGAATGAGCGCTCTCACCGTCCGTGAAAAGCTGGCGATCCTTTCCGACGCCGCCAAGTATGATGCTTCCTGTGCCTCATCGGGCTCGGCGAAGAAGGATTCGCAGCAATCCGGCGGCATCGGTTCCACCGAAGGCATGGGCATCTGCCATTCCTATGCACCGGACGGCCGCTGCATCTCGCTCCTGAAAATCCTGCTCACCAACTTTTGCATCTACGATTGCAGCTATTGCATCAACCGCTCGTCCTCGAATGTACGGCGCGCCCGCTTCAGCATCGACGAGGTGGTGAAGCTGACCATGGATTTTTACCGGCGCAACTACATCGAGGGACTGTTCCTGTCCTCTGGCGTCATCCGCTCGCCGGATGAAACCATGGGCGAGATGGTCGAGGTGGCGCGACGGCTGCGGCTGGAAGAGAAGTTTTCCGGCTATATCCATCTCAAAACCATTCCGGAAAGCTCTGCCGAACTGGTCGAGAAGGCGGGGCTCTATGCCGACCGGCTGTCGATCAATGTCGAGCTGCCCACCGATGAGGGCGTCAAGAAACTGGCGCCGGAAAAGAAGCCGGAAACGATCCGTCTTTCCATGGCCAGGCTGCGCCAGAAGATGGAGGAAAAGGCCGAGCCGACGCTGAGGACCAAGAAGCGCGAACGCTTTGCGCCGGGTGGCCAGTCGACGCAGATGATCGTCGGCGCCGACAAGACCTCGGACGACGGCATATTGCACACCAGCGCGCGGCTCTATGGCAGCTATCATCTGCGGCGGGTTTATTACTCGGCCTTCAGTCCGATCCCGGACTCGTCATCGTCGCTGCCGCTGCAGAAGCCACCGCTGATGCGCGAACACCGGCTCTACCAGGCCGACTGGCTGATGCGTTTTTACGGGTTCTCGCAGCCGGAAATCCTGGCCGGCAGCAGCGATGGCATGCTTGATCTCGCCATCGACCCGAAGCTCGCCTGGGCGCTGCGCAATCGAGGCCAGTTTCCAGTCGACATCAATCGCGCGGATCGCGAGGCGCTGCTGCGCGTGCCTGGCCTCGGCACCAAGGTGGTGGCAAAAATCCTGGAGACGCGGCGCCACCGGCGAATGCGGCTCGAAGATGTCGGGCGGATCTGTCAGTCGATCGCCAAGCTTCGGCCATTCATCATCGCCGAAGGCTGGTCGCCAGGCGCTGTCACCGACAAAACCGGCCTGCGCGACACCATCGTGCGTTCCTGCGAACAGCTGTCGTTGTTTTGACCATGCCGTCGGCCGAGCTCAACCTTGCCCGATACAGTGTCTTGCTCGAAAGCGAGACCGATTTTGCCGGTTGGCGCGACGCGGCCCGTCGCCTGGCGCTGAACGAGGTCAGGCCCGAGGATATCAGCTGGCATGTCGCGGCCGGTTCGGACCGGACGCGGAACGATTTGCCGGCCGCGCCGCAAGGCGCACAACTCGTGGTGCCGCGCGACTTCATCGGGCAGGCGGAAACCGCCTTCTGCCATTCCGATCCCACCCGGTTCGCCTTTCTCTACCGGATGCTGTGGCGGCTGCGCAGCGAGCCTAAGCTGCTGTCGATCGCCTCGAATCCCGACACCAGGCGGCTTGAGGCCATGGAGAAAGCGGTGCGGCGCGACAGCCACAAGATGCATGCCTTCGTGCGCTTCCGGAAGATAGGCGATGGCGCCGAGGAGCGTTATGTTGCCTGGTTCGAGCCTGATCATTTCATCGTTGAGCGCAATGCGGATTTCTTCGTCAGGCGCTTCACGGGCATGCGCTGGACGATCCTGACGCCGCACACCTCCGCCGATTGGGATGGTGAAAGGCTGGCGATCGGGCCGGGTGCGGCCAAAGGCGATGCTCCGACTGAGGATGATACCGAGGCGCTGTGGCGCACCTATTTCGAGAACATCTTCAATCCAGCGCGGCTGAAGGTGAAGGCCATGCAGAAGGAGATGCCGAAGAAATATTGGCGGAACCTTCCCGAGGCCTCGCTCATTCCAGAGCTGATCGCAGGAGCGGACAAGGCCGCCAAGGAGATGATTGCCAGAATGCCGACAACGCCCGCACCGCACCACGCCAAGGTGCAGGCAAAGCATTGGCCAAAGCGTGAGCCGACACAGACGCCGGGAGGTGATGCCGCCAGCAGCATTTCCGAGCTGCGCGAGGCCGCGAAAGGCTGCCGCCGCTGCCCGTTATGGCGCGATGCGACGCAGACCGTGTTCGGCGAAGGGCCTGACAATGCCAAGGTCATCTTCGTCGGCGAACAGCCCGGCGATCAGGAGGACCTCGCCGGCAAACCTTTCGTCGGTCCGGCCGGCAAGGTGTTCGACGCGATCCTCGACGAGGCGGAGGTGGATCGCCAAAAAGTCTACGTTACCAACGCGGTCAAGCACTTCAAATTCGAGCCGCGCGGCAAGCGCCGTATCCATTCCAAGCCGAATGCCGGTGAGGTGCAGGCCTGCCGCTGGTGGATCGACAGGGAATTCGCACTGATCAAACCGGATCTTGCCGTGGCGCTCGGCGCTACGGCTGCCTTGTCTTTGCTGGGCAAGGCCATACCGGTGACAAAGATGCGCGGCCAAGTGATCGAACGAGAGGATGGCCTGCGCGTGTTCATCACCATCCATCCCTCCTTCATCCTGCGCATCCATGAGCCGGCCGACAAGGAGGCCGAGCGCGAGCGTTTCCTGCGGGATATGAGAGAGGTGAAGCGGTTGATGGTTGCCTGAACCGGTCGCCTATCGGATCAGGATCGCCCTGAGATCATTGACATTCGTGCCGGTCGGCCCCGGCACGAAAAGATCGCCAACTGCATTGAACGCCGTCCAGGCATCGTTGCCGGCCAGCATTGCCTTGGCATCGACTCTTGCAGCGCGCATGCGCGAGACGGTCGAACCGTCGGCGAAGGCCCCGGCATTGTTTTCCGAACCGTCGATGCCGTCGGTGTCGGCGGCCAGGGCGTGAATGCCTTGCACGCCGTTGATGCCAAGGGCGAAGGCGAGCAGGAATTCCGAATTGCGGCCGCCCTTGCCTTTTGCCCGCAAGGTCACGGTTGTTTCGCCGCCCGAGAGAATGAGCACCGGTTTCGAAAATGGCCGGTCGCGCGTCGCCACTTCGCGGGCAATGGCGGCATGGACGCCGCCGACCTCACGCGCTTCGCCCTCGATGGCATCGGAGAGTATGACGGCCTCTATCCCTTGCCGCTTGGCTTCCGCCGCTGCCGCTTCCAGCGACACGCCGGCCGAGGCGATCAGATGCACTTCGTTGCGCGAAAAACGCTCATCTCCAGGGTTTGGCGCATCGGCCGCCGGCGAACTGATATGCGCCATCACCGAAGCCGGCAGCTTCATGCCATAGGCAGATATAGACGCCAACGCGTCTTCCCGGCTGCCGGTATCGGGGATCGTCGGACCGGAGGCGACAAGAGCCGGGTTGTCACCGGGAATGTCGGAGACAACCAGCGACACCACCTTGGCCGGCCAGGCAGCGGCGGCCAGCCGGCCGCCCTTGATGGTCGAGACATGCTTGCGGATGGTGTTCATGGCCGCGATCGGCGCGCCGGAGGCAAGCAGCGCCTCGTTGACGGCAATCTCGTCGGCCAGCGTCAGGTTGGCCGCCGGCGACGGCAGCAGCGCCGAACCGCCGCCGGAAATCAGCGCCACGACCAGATCGTCCGCCGTCAGGCCCTGGACCTTTTCCAGCAGTCGCCGTGAGGCTTCCAATCCGGCAGCGTCCGGCACTGGATGCGCCGCCTCGATGATCTCGATGCGTTCGCATTTCGCGCCATAGCCGTAGCGCGTGACGACCAGCCCTTCGATCGGCCCGTCCCAGACCTTCTCGAAGGCAGCCGCCATCTGCGCCGAGCCTTTGCCGGCGCCGATGACGATGGTGCGACCCTTCGGCCTGGCCGGCAGATGATCCCTGATCGTTCGCTCCGGATCGGCGGCGGCAACGGCGGCGTTGAAGATGGAGGTGAGAAAGGCCTTGGGATCGAGCACGGTCATTCGGCGTCCGTAGCCAGTGCCAGCCCACGCTTGTCGACACCCAAGTGGTCGGACAGCGCATCGACGACCACGCCGTGATCCTCGCGCTCCGGCAGCCCGGAAACCGCGATCACGCCGATAACGCCGGCGCCCTTGACCGTCACCGGAAAACCGCCGCCGGCGAGCACATAGTCGGAGATGTCGAGGCCCTCGCCGATCTTGAAGGCGCGGTCGGGGCGTTGCTGCTCCAGCACCATGCGGTAAGTGCTCCTCAGGAACCGTTTCACCACATTGATCTTGCGGCGCGCCCAATCGGGATTGGAAGCATTCGACCCCGGCATGGCCGCATAGAACAGCGGCCGGTCCCACAGCCTGATGTCGACGATGATGGGCAGGTTTTCGGTGATTGCGCGGTGGCGGATGGCGGAGCCGATCTTGAAGGCGACGGCCTCATCGAAGGCTGGGAAGACAAGAACTTCTTCCTGTTTCCGGATCAGAGCGATGTCGTCAGCAACGGCCATGTCGTTCCCCTGTCAACTTCGCCGCACGCTTTGACCGATGGCTGCCGCCGGGTCAAGCAATGAACGCACCCCGGCGCTCTAATTCGCCATATCGCTCTTGGCCGCCCGCCCCGCGACATAGACCTCGCGCACGGCGCGGTCGTCGCCCAGGGTCTGCAGCAGGAACAATTCCTGCGCCAGCGTCTGCGCCGTTTCCATCCTCAGCCGCATCGCCGGCGTCGCCCTAGCGTCGAGCACGACGATATCGGCGTCGGTGCCTTGATCCAGCGTGCCGATCTTGCCGGCCACGGACAGCGCCTCCGCATTGCCGCGCGTGATCTGCCAGAAGGACTGGAACGGGTTGAGCTTCTCGCCATTCAGCGCGATCACCTTGTAGCCCTCGTCCATGGTGCGCAGCATGGAGTAATTGGTGCCGCCGCCGACATCGGTGGCGGCGGCTATGCGCAGCGACTTTTCCCGGCGGCGAAAGCGCTGGTAGTCGAACAGGCCGGAGCCGAGGAACAGGTTCGAGGTCGGGCAGAACACCGCCACCGAGCCGCTCTCTGAAAGCGTATCGGCCTCGCGCTCCGACAGATGGATGCAGTGGCCAAACAGGCTGTTTTTGCCCAGCAAGCCGTAATGTTCGTAGACATCGGTGTAGTCGCGCGACCACGGGTAAAGCTGCTGCGTGAAGGCGATTTCGGCGTGGTTTTCGGACAGATGCGTCTGCATGTGCAGGTCGGGATGCTCGCGGCACAGCGCGCCGGCCATCTCCATCTGCTCCGGCGAGGAGGTGATGGCGAAGCGCGGCGTAATGGCATAGTGTTGGCGCCCCTTGCCGTGCCACTCCCTGATCAGCGCCTTGGTGTCGTCATAGCCGGATTGCGGCGTGTCGAGCACGCCTTCGGGCGCATTGCGGTCCATCATCACCTTGCCGGCGATGTTGAGCATGTTGCGGTCATGCGACTCGGCGAAAAAGGCTTCGGCGGAAGCCTTGTGCACCGAGCAGTAGGCAGCCACCGACGTGGTGCCGTGCCGCACCATCTCATCGAGGAACAGCCGCGCGATGCGGCGGCCATGCTGGGCGTTGGCGAATTTCGTTTCTTCCGGAAAAGTGTAGGTGTTCAGCCAGTCGAGCAGTTCGGCGCCGTAGGAGGCGATGACCTGCATCTGCGGGAAATGCACATGGGTGTCGATGAAGCCCGGCAGCAAGAGGTGCGGCCGGTGATCGATTTTCTTGGCCCCCTCACCGGCCTGCTTCTCGACGTCCGCATAGGCGCCTGATGCAACGATCTTTCCGTCGCTGATCAGCAGGCCGCCATCTTCCTCGTAGCGCCAGGCCGAATGGTCGTCGATGGTCTCGGGCCAGCGCACGAAGGACAGCATGCGGCCGCGCAGAAGTGTCGAATTCATGCTTATTTCCCCGCGCCTTCGAACCAGGCCACCAGCAGCGCCCGCTCCTTGTCGGTGATCTGGCTGACATTGGCGGGGGGCATGGCGTGGCTGCGGCCGGCCTGCAGATAGATCTCGCGGGCGTGGTTGGCGATATCAGCATCGGTGTCGAGCATCACCCCCTTGGGCGCGTGATAGATGCCTTCATAGACCGGCTCTTGCGCATGGCACATCGAGCAGCGGCCGAGCACGGTGTCGCGCACCGCCGGGAAATGCGCGGAAGCGATGTAGATATCCGCCGAGGCGGAGGCCTTGGGCTCACCGGTCAGCACCTTCGGCACGGTCGACAGCCAGATGATGATGATGAACAGGACAAGCGCGCCGAGCCAGGTCCAGTGCGGGTTGCCGGCCCGCTTGTGCACGGTGTTGAAATAGTGCCGGATCAAGACGCCGATGATGAACACCAGCGAGGCGATGACCCAGTTGAACTGCGTGCCGAACGCCAGGGGATAGTGGTTCGACAGCATCAGGAACAGAACGGGCAGCGTCAGATAGTTGTTGTGGAGCGAGCGCTGCTTGGCGATCTTGCCGTATTTCGGGTCAGGCTTGCGGCCGGCGATCAGGTCGGCGACGACGATCTTCTGGTTGGGGATGATGACCATGAAGACGTTGGCCGACATGATCGTGGCGGTGATGGCGCCCAGATGCAGGAAGGCGGCGCGGCCGGTGAACAGATGCGTCAGCCCCCAGGCGATGAACACCAGCACGCAGTAAAGCACCAGCATCAGGCCTGTGTCGCTTTTGCCGAGCGGCGAACGGCACAGAAGATCATAGACCACCCAGCCGACGCCGATCGTGGCCATGGACAAAAGGATGCCGGCCGGCACCGACATGGGCAGCACATTGGGATCGATCAGGAACAGATCGGCGCCGGCATAATAGACCACGCACAGCATGGCGAAGCCGGACAGCCAGGTGGCGTAGGATTCCCATTTGAACCAGGTCAGGTGCTCCGGCATCTCGGCCGGCGCCACCAAATATTTCTGGATGTGGTAGAAGCCGCCGCCATGCACCTGCCATTCCTCGCCGAAGGCGCCGGCCGGCATGCCCGGACGCTGGCGCAGGCCGAGATCGAGCGCTACGAAATAGAAGGACGAGCCGATCCAGGCGATGCCGGTGATGACATGCAGCCACCGCACGGCGAAGCTCAGCCAGTCCCAGAAAATCGCGAAATCCATCATTGAAGTCGTCCCTGCCGATGACGCGACTTTACGGTGTCGCACGCAAACGGAAAGAGGCGAGGTGTACGATGACTTTCAAAAAAAAATGGAAAATACTAGGCTAATCGCTGCAAACCGGCGAAGGTGCTCCGAATGGCCTATCTCGACAACATCGCCGTCTTCGTCCGCGTCGTCGAACTCGGCAATCTGTCGGCGGCTGGCCGCGACATGCGCATTTCTCCGGCGGTCGCCTCCAACCGCATCAAGGAACTGGAGAAGCATCTGGGCGTGCGGCTGTTCAACCGTACGACGCGGCAATTGATGCCGACCGAGCATGGCACGGTTTTCTACTCGGGCGCCAAGCAGGTGCTGGAGGCGATCACCGAGGCGGAAGCCGCGGTGTCCGCCTTGTCCGGCCAGCCGCGCGGCACCATTCGCGTGACAGCGCCACTCGGCCTCGGGCGCCGGCTGGTGGCCTCGGGCATTCCCGATTTCCACGACAAATATCCTGACATCGAGGTGCGGCTGAGGCTCTCGGACCACAATGTCGACATCATGAAGGAAGGCATCGACGTCGCTTTCCGGCTCGGCATCATCGAGGATTCCAGCCTCAGGATGCGCGGCATCATGGAATGCGAGCGGGTGCTGGTGGCGGCGCCGAAATATCTGGAGGCGCGCGGCGAGCCGGCCGAGCCGCAGGAGCTGATCGGCAAGAAACACGACTGCCTGATGCTGCGCTATTCCGGTGCGCGCGAATATGTCTGGACGCTGCAGACCCCCACAGGGCCGCAGAAATTCGAGGTGCATGGGCCTTACGACACGGACGATGGCGACGTGCTGACCGGCTGGGCACTGTCGGGACGCGGCATCATCAACAAGCCGCGCTTCGAGGTCGAACCGTTCATCCGCGACCGGCGGCTTCAGGTGATCCTGGCCAACACGCCGCCGACGCCGGTGCAGTTCGCCGCCGTCTATCCGCACAAGAAGCTGCAGGACCCCAAGGTACGGCTGCTGCTGGACTTCATGGCGGAGCGCTGCCAGCGGTTGATCAAGGATATCCTGGCCGGCAAGTAATCGGCTGGCCGACAAGTGAGGGTCCACTGGTCTATCCGCCGGACTTGCCTTGCGCACCGGCGAACCTAGGTTGACGCAATGCATCTCGCCATTTCGCTCAACATCGCTGCCGCCAAAGGACAGGCCGTTCTGGATTTCGGAGAGATCAAGACCTTCGTGCGAGCGGCAGAGGCGGCCGGCATCGACATGGTCGTGATTTCCGATTCCGCGGAAGGGTTATCAAGCAGCCCATTCGAAGCGACAACGCTGCTGGCCTCCCTGGCGACCGTCACCGATAAGATTGGACTGGTTGCCTCGGCCTCGACGGTTGCCCATCAGCCCTACAATCTGGCGCGCCGTTTTGCCTCGCTCGACATCATCAGCCATGGCCGCGCAGGCTGGCATGCGACGATGGCGCAAGGCCCACGCGAAGCCGCCAATTTCAGCCGGCCGGAAGGATTTTCCGACACGGACTTTCGTCGCCGCAGCGAGGAATATATCGGCATCGTTCAAGGCCTGTGGCAGGGCTGGGATGCCGACGCGTTGCTGTTCGACAAGACCGGCGGCAGATTCCATGATCCCGAGAAAATGCACCTGCTCGATCACAAGGGCGAGTTCTTCTCCGTGCGCGGGCCGCTGAACGTCGCGCGTTCGCCGCAGGATGCGCCGGTGCTGGTGCTGTCGGGCCTAACAGAAGCCGATTTCGACATTGCCGCCCGCACTGCCGATGTCATTTTGTTGGAGAGCGGATCGGCCGAGAGCGCGAAAACACGCTTTGATGATCTGAGGCGTCGTGCCACGGCCGCTGGGCGCGATCCGGACGCCGTGAAGGTGCTGACGAATATCTCGTTCGCCCCCGACGATGAGCCGGCCGCCAGCATGGACAGGCTGGAAACCCAATTGCGGGCGAAAAGCTGCGATGGCTTCAACATCCAGTTGCCCGCGCAGCACTCAGCGCTCGACGATTTCGCCGATCGTGTTCTGCCGGCGTTGCGGCAACGCGGCCTTGTTCGAGAGGGCTATCGCGGGGCGACGCTGCGCTCGCATCTTGGACTTGCCGGCGGAGGTGACCAATGACCGCGCAGATGAAGCTCGGCGCCTTCCTCTGGGCGACTGGTCACCACATCGCTGCCTGGCGGCACCCGAAAGCGCATGTCATGGCCGGCATCGACATCGACCACTACATCCAGCTGGCGCGCACGGCGGAAGCGGCGAAATTCGACATGATCTTCTGCGAGGACGCCGCGGGCCTGCGCGAAGCCAATGTCGGCATCGCCAGCCAGACGTCGCGCTCGATCGGCTTCGAGCCTATCAGCCTGCTGTCGGCACTGGCCGTGCGGACCAGCCACATCGGCCTCGTTTCGACGGCGTCGACAAGCTACAACGAGCCTTACGGGCTGTCGCGGACCTTTCTGTCGCTCGACCATCTGAGCGGCGGCCGGGCCGGCTGGAACCTGGTCACCTCGGCCAGCCCGATCGAAGCAGCCAATTTCGGCTCGACGGGCCTCAAGCCCCATGCCGACCGCTACGAGCGTGCGCGCGAGTTCGCCGAGGTGGTCACCGGATTGTGGCACGGCAAGGCTCCCGGCCATCACGGCCAGAGCTTTTCGGTGCGCGACCCGCTCGACCTGCCCCGTTCGCCGCAGGGCGCGCCGGTCATGGTCCAGGCCGGCGCCTCGGATGTCGGCCGCGACCTTGCTGCCCGCACCGCCGACGTGGTGTTCACGGCAGCGCAGACTTTTGAGGAAGCCAAAGCCTTCTACGATGATCTCAAGGAGCGCATGGCCGCCTATGGGCGTGAGCCCGACGACATCAAGATCATGCCCGGCGTGTCGCCCGTGGTGGCGGAAACCGAGGCCGAGGCCCGCGAGAAGCACGAGGAATTGCAGGAACTGATCCCCGACGATGTCGGCGTGGCGCTGCTCTCCAGCTACCTCAGCATCTCCGATCTCTGGCGCTATCCGATCGACGGGCCGCTGCCCGAACTGCCGGAGAGCGAGGGCATGAAAAGCCGGCAGGCGCTGGTCGTCGAGCAATCGCGCCGCGACGGCCTTTCCATCCGCCAGCTGGCTCGCCACTTCGCCGGTGCGCGCGGCCATTGGCGCATTGTCGGTACGGCGGCGCAAGTGGCAGACGAGTTGCAGGCGCGGTTCGAAGGCGGGGCGGCCGACGGCTTCAATGTCATGCCGTCCTATTTCCCGGGCGAGCTTGATGCCTTTGCCACGCTCGTCGTGCCGGAACTGCAGCGGCGCGGCCTGTTTCGCCGGGAGTATGAGGGTCGCACGTTGCGCGACCATCTGGGCTTGAGACGGCCGGCCTGAGCACCAGCAAAAAACTTAGCCGGCCATCTCCCTGTCATGCGGACGGTCGGCATTTGGTGCGGTGTTGTGACTGACCAGCGCCGTCATGATTTCGGCGGCTGCAAGTGCGGCAATGACTTGGGGGCGCTTGTCCTTGACGGCGTCGCCGCCGATCGGCGTGACGAGGCGGGCAAATTCCGCATCGCTGCCATCCGCCGATTTCAGGAACCAGTTCCTGAACGTGGCTTTCTTGGTCTTCGAGCCGATCATGCCGACATAGGCCGCATCGTCGCGTTTCAGCGCTTCGGCGACGATCAGGAAATCAAGCGCGTGGTCATGGGTGAGGATGGCGAAAGCAGTGCCGGCGGGCGCGTTGCGCACCTCGGCCTCAGGCATCGGCGTCAGCCGCGTCTCGACGGTTTCCGGCATGCCTTGCAGCGCCTCGGCCCGCGTCTCGATGACGACTCCGTGTACGGGAAGGAGCGCAATCGTCGACGCCAGCGCCTGGCCGACATGGCCGCCACCGAAGATATAGACGTGCGGCAGGTGGGCTTCTTCGACTTCGGCCGCCGAAACCAACTCAGCAGCGAGCGCGCTGTCGACAAGCCGGATCAAGACTTCGACGCGCCCGCCACAGCATTGGCCAATCTCGGGCCCGAGAGGCACGTCGAGCGTGGCGCAGACTTCATCGACCTCGATGCGGGCCTCTTTGCCCTCTAGCTTGCGGTGAAATGAAGACGCCACCGTCTGCCGCGCCTTGTCGATCGCCATATATTCGAGCTGGCCGCCGCCGATCGTGCCGAAAGTCGCCTCCCGCGAGACGAGCATGAAGGCGCCCTTCTCGCGCGGCGTCGAGCCCTTGGTGCCGGCCACTTCGACCAAGGCGATGCGACCTTGGCCAGCCAGGAAGTCTTTCAGGCTTTGCACTTTCGAATTCATCATTCGCATTCCCGTGCGGGAAACATAGGGTTTTTCGGCCTGAATTGCACGTTTTGCCGGATTCAGTCCTTCGCCTCACCTTTCAGCCGCTCGATCGTCATCAGCACACGCTCCGGCGTCGCTGGAGCATCAAGGCGCGGACAGATCCTGTGATCGGCGACGCTGGCCACCGCATCCGACAGCGCGTGCAGCACCGACATGCCGAGCGGGAAGGGCGGCTCGCCGACCGCCTTGGAGCGATGGATCGTCGGCTCTCCGGCTTCCGGCCAGTCGGCCAAAGTGACGTTGAAGATCTTCGGCCGATCGGAGGCGAGCGGGATCTTGTAGGTCGACGGTGCGTGGGTGCGCAGCCGGCCCTTGCCGTCCCACCACAGCTCCTCCGTCGTCAGCCATCCCATGCCCTGGATGAAGCCGCCCTCGATCTGGCCAAGGTCGATGGCGCGGTTCAGCGAACGGCCGGTCTCGTGCAGGATATCGGTGCGCTCGACCACATATTCGCCAGTCAGCGTGTCGACCGAGACTTCCGAGCAGGAGGCGCCGTAGGCGAAATAGTAGAAGGGGCGGCCCTCGCCCTTGTCGCGGTTCCAGTGGATTTTCGGCGTCTTGTAGAAACCCGCCGCCGAGAGCTGGATGCGCGCCATGTAGGCCTGCTTGACGAGATCGGCGAAGGCGATCTCCTGGTTGCCGATGCGCACCCGGTTGGGCAGGAACAGCACCTGATCGCGCGGCACCTGGTATTTCTCGGCGGCGAAATCGGTCAGCCGGTCCTTGATCTGGCGGGCGCCATTCTGTGCCGCCATGCCATTGAGGTCGGAGCCGGACGATGCCGCGGTGGCCGAGGTGTTGGGCACCTTGCCGGTGGTGGTCGCGGTGATCTTCACCTGGTCGAGATCGATCTGGAATTCTTCCGCCACCACCTGCGCGACCTTGAGGTAGAGCCCCTGCCCCATCTCGGTGCCGCCATGGTTCAGATGCACCGAACCATCGGTGTAGACATGCACCAGCGCGCCGGCCTGGTTGTAGTGGGTGGCGGTGAAGGAAATGCCGAACTTGACCGGCGTGAGCGCCAGGCCGCGCTTGATGAAACGGCTGTTGGCGTTGAAGGCCGATATTTCGCGCCGCCGCCGCGCATAGCTGGCGCTCTCCTCGAGTTCGGCGACGATGCGCTGGATGATGTTGTCCTCGACCGTCTGGTGGTAGGGCGTGATGTTGCGGTCGCTGGTGCCATAGAAATTCGTCTTGCGGATCTCGAGCGGATCCTTGCCGACCGCGAACGCCACCTCGTCGATGACGCGTTCGGCGCCGACCATGCCTTGCGGGCCGCCGAAGCCCCGAAAGGCGGTGTTCGACACGGTGTTGGTGTAGAGCGGCGCCGATTGCGCGTGCACGGTCGGCCAGAAATAGGTGTTGTCGCAATGGAACAGCGCGCGATCCGTCACCGGGCCCGACAGATCCGACGAGAAGCCGCAACGCGCGGCGAACATGAAATCGACACCGAGAATGTTGCCCTCGTCGTCGAAGCCGACTTCGTAGTCGACGAGGAAATCATGACGCTTGCCGGTGGCGATCATGTCGTCGTCGCGGTCGGGCCGGATCTTGACGGCGCGATGGTGTTTCTTGGCAGCGATGGCCGCGAGCGCGGCAAACTGATTGCCTTGCGTTTCCTTGCCGCCGAAACCGCCGCCCATGCGTCGAATCTCCACCGTGATGGCATTGCTCGGTACGCCGAGCGCATGGCTCACCATGTGCTGGACTTCGCTCGGATGCTGGGTCGAGGAATAGATGGTGACGTCCTGATCCTCGCCGGGAACGGCCATGGCGATATGGCCTTCAAGATAGAAATGCTCCTGGCCGCCGACGCGCATCTTTCCCTTCAGCCGGCGCGGCGCCGCCTTGATCGCAGCGGCGGCATCGCCGCGCTTCAAGGTAAGCGGCGGCGTGACGAGCTTGTCCTTCCTCGGATCGAGTTCGCCAATGTCGGTGACGAAAGGCAATTCCTTGTATTCGACCTTGGCCAGCCTGGTGGCGCGGCGTGCCTGCTCGCGGGTTTCGGCGATAACGCAGAAGATCGGCTGGCCGAAGAACTCGACCTTGCCGTCGGCGAGCACCGGCTCATCGTGCCGACCGGTCGGCGAAATATCATTCTCGCCCGGCACATCCTTTGCCGTGAGCACATCGACGACTCCGGAGGCAGCGCGCACCGCCGAAAGGTCCATGCGGGTGATGGTGGCATGCGCGGCGGCCGAGAGGCCGAGGCAGCCATGCAGCGTGCCGGATGGTTCCGGCATGTCGTCGATATAGACGGCTGTGCCGCTGACATGCTTGTGAGCGGAATCATGCCGCTGATCGGTGGCGACGCCGCCGACGATCTTCTCGGCCTTGAGGTTCGATGTGGCGTGCTTGTTCATCATGCCGCCTCGTTGCGGGACACCTGGAAGGGTGCCCTGGTGCCGCTGGTCTCGGCGAAGAAACGCAACAACAAGTTGCGCGCCGCAAGCGCCCGGTATTCGGCTGAGGCCCGCATGTCGGTGAGCGGGGTGAAATCCCTACCGTATTGTGCCATCGCCGCCTCGACCGTCTCTTCGGTCCATGGCTTGCCGAGCAGCGCCTTTTCGACAAAGGACGCCCGCTTCGGCGTCGCTGCCATGCCGCCATAGGCGATGCGCACATCGGCGACCGTGCCGTCCTTGGCCAGCGTCAGGAAGAAGGCGCCAAGCGCAGCGGTGATATCCTCGTCGCGCCGCTTGGTGATCTTGTAGACGGCAAACTTCTCTCCCTTGGCCGGCACGGGCACGTGCACGGCCTCGACGAATTCGCCCGGCTGCCGGTCCTGCTTGCCATAGGCGATGAAGAAGGTTTCCAGCGGGATCGTGCGCCGCTTCTTGCCCTTGCGCAGGGTCAGGCGCGCGCCGAGCGCGATCAGGGGCGGCGGCGTGTCACCGATCGGCGAGCCGTTGGCAATGTTGCCGCCGATGGTGCCCATGTTGCGCACCTGTTCACCACCGATGCGGTCAAACAGCGGCCCCAGCGCCGGGATGCGTTTCGACAGCGTCGAAAAGGCTTCGGTGTAGGTGACGCCGGCGCCGATCGAAATGACTCCCTTGTCTTCGGCGATGGTGCACAGCCCGTCGAGATTGCCGATGAAGACCGCCGGAGAGATGTCGCGCATATGCTTGGTCACCCACAGGCCGACATCGGTCGAGCCGGCAACGATGGTGGCGCCGGGTTCCTGGTCGAGCACAGTGGCGAAATCGTCGACATTGGCCGGCACGATGAGCCGCGCCCTAGCCGAACCGATCTCGACCCGCGCGCCGTCCCGCAAGGCTTCCAGCCTCGCCGTGATCGCCTTGCGCTCGACAGCCAGCGGATCCTTCCCCGCTTTGCCGTAGCTGGAGATGGCGTGCGCGGCGCGCATGATCGCTTCATAGCCGGTGCAGCGGCAGAGATTGCCCTGCAGCGCCTTTTCGATCGCCGCGTTCGATGGATCCGGCGACTTCATCCACAGGCCATAGAGGGACATGACGAAGCCCGGCGTGCAAAAGCCGCATTGCGAGCCATGAAAATCGACCATCGCCTGCTGGACGGGATGCAACTGGCCGGGCTGACCACGCAAATGTTCCACCGTCACGACATGGGTGCCGTCGAGCGAACCGAGGAAGCGGATGCAGGCATTGACGCTTTCATAGACCAGCCGGCCGGCCGAAAGCCTGCCGACCAGAACGGTGCAGGCGCCACAATCGCCCTCGGCGCAACCTTCCTTGGTGCCGCGCAGCGAACGGTCGAGCCGCAGCCAGTCGAGCAGGGTCGCGTCCGGCGCCACCGAGGACAGCACGACATCCCTGCCATTGAGGATGAAGCGGATTTCGTTGCGGATATTGACCTTGGCCATGCCTCAGCTCCCCCTGTAGGTCGAATAGCCATAGGGCGAGATGAGCAATGGCACGTGATAGTGCACCGCCTCCGCCATGCCGAAACGGATCGGCACGCTGTCAAGGAAGGCCGGCTCGGGCAGCTTTGTGCCCTGGCCGCGCAGATAGTCGCCGGCCGCGAACACCAGTTCGTATTCGCCAGCGCGGAACTCGGCGCCGACCAACAGCGGCGCGTCACAGCGGCCGTCGGTATTGGTTGCGACCGTCTTCAGATGTGTCCTCGCCGAACCGTCGAGACGATAGAGTGCGATCGACAACCCGGCCGCCGGCTTGCCGGTCGCGGTGTCGAGGACATGCGTCGTCAGACGTCCGCCATCGGCTTTCGACGTTTCTGCCACTGGCGCCTCCCATTTCCAATATGAACGAACTGGCCCGGTACAGTCGAACAAAGCAATGAATTGTGCGCCAATTAAAGGCGATGCATAAGTCCCGGTCGAGCGGAGCGGCACAAAAACACTTTCAAAAATTTCAAGGGAATGCTGAGGCAACCCTTTCGACTATCCTGATCACAACTTCCGGCAGTGTCCGGCAGGAGGGGCAATGCGTTACGAAAGAGACATGCACGGCTACGGAGCCAATCCACCGGATCCGAAATGGCCCGGCGGGGCGCATGTCGCCGTGCAGTTCGTCGTCAATTACGAAGAGGGCGGCGAGAATTGCGTGCTGCATGGCGACAAGGCGTCGGAAGCCTTCCTGTCGGAGATCGTCGGTGCCGCACCATGGGTGGGACAGCGCCATTGGAACATGGAATCGATCTACGAATATGGCGCGCGGGCCGGCTTCTGGCGGCTGCTGCGTCTGTTCAGCGAACGCCAAGTCCCTGTGACCTGCTACGGCGTCGCCACAGCGTTGGCACGCTCGCCCGACCAGGTCGCGGCCATGCAGGACGCCGGCTGGGAAATCGCCTCGCATGGGCTGCGGTGGATCGACTACCGCGATCATAGCGCCGAGGATGAGCGCCGCGACCTCGATGCGGCAATCAAGCTGCATTACGAAGTGACCGGCCAGCGCCCGACCGGCTGGTATACGGGCCGCACTTCGGTCAACACCGTGCGGCTGGTGGCCGAAGAAGGCGGCTTCGACTACGTCTCCGATACCTATGACGACGAACTGCCTTATTGGTTCGAGCATGCCTGCGGCACGCAGCTCATCATTCCCTATACGCTCGACGCCAACGACATGCGCTTCGCCACGCCGCAGGGCTTCAATTCGGGCGACCAGTTCTTCGCCTATCTCAAGGACAGTTTCGACACGCTCTATGCCGAGGGCAAGGCCGGGCGGCCGCGCATGATGAGTATCGGCCTGCATTGCCGCCTCGTCGGGCGGCCGGGCCGGGTCGCGGCGCTGAAGCGCTTCGTCGACTATGTCAAATCGCATGACAAGGTCTGGCTGGCGCGGCGCATCGACATCGCCAAGCACTGGCAGGAGAACCATCCCTACAAGCCAGCGGCGCTGCGCCCCTCCAAGATGGAATTCGAAACATTCGTCCACACGTTCGGCGGCGTGTTCGAGCATTCGCCCTGGATTGCCGAGCGAGCCTACGAGTTGGAGCTGGGCCCGGCGCACGACACGGCCGGCGGCCTGCACAATGCGCTCTGCCGCATCTTCCGCGCTGCCAGCGAGACCGAGCGGCTGGGTGTGCTCAACGCCCATCCCGATCTTGCCGGCAAGCTGGCCAAGGCCAGGCGGCTGACGGCGGAATCGACCAGGGAACAAGCCTCCGCCGGCCTCGACGCGCTGACCGACAAGGAACGCGAACTGTTCTCCAAGCTCAACGCCGCCTACGTCACCACTTTCGGTTTCCCCTTCATCATCGCGGTCAAGGGCAAGACCAAGGAGGAAATCCTCGCCGAGTTCGAGGCGCGCATCGGAAACAGCCGCGGCGTCGAATTCGAGACCGCCTGCAAACAGGTCGAGCGCATCGCGCTGCTCCGCCTCAGAGACATGCTACCGCAATAGGTTTGAACCCATGGATACGATCAGGATGCCAGAGCGCACCTACTACGCACCACATGGCGGCCATCCCGGCCAATCTGAATTGCTGACAGGCCGCGCCGTCTTCACCGAGGCCTATGCCGTCATCCCCAAGGGCGTGATGCAGGACATCGTCACCAGCGCCTTGCCGTTCTGGGACAAGACCCGCGTCTGGATCCTGTCGCGGCCACTGTCCGGTTTTGCCGAGACATTCTCGCAATACATCGTCGAGGTGGAGCCCGGCGGCGGCAGCGACCGGCCGGAACCCGATGCCGGCGCAGAAGGCGCCCTGTTCGTGGTCGAGGGCGAACTGACCGTTCTGCTTTCCGGCAAGAAGCATGTGTTGCGGCCAGGTGGCTTTGCCTTCCTGCCGCCGGCGAGCGGCTGGACGGTTCGCAACGAGGCCAAGGCGGCGGTCCGCTTCCACTGGATTCGCAAGGCCTACGAAGTGGTCGACGGTCTCGATATGCCGGAAGCCTTCTTCACCAACGAGCAGGATATCGCACCGACGCCGATGCCGGGCACCGAAGGCCGCTGGGCGACGACACGCTTCGTCGACCCGGCCGATTTGCGCCACGACATGCACATGACCATCGTCACGCTCGAGCCGGGCGCGGTCATTCCGTTCGCCGAAACGCATGTGATGGAACACGGCCTCTATGTGCTGGAAGGCAAGGCGGTCTACCGCCTCAACCAGGACTGGGTCGAGGTCGAGGCCGGCGACTATATGTGGCTGCGCGCCTTCTGCCCGCAGGCCTGCTATGCCGGCGGCCCGGGAAAGTTCCGCTATCTGCTCTACAAGGACGTCAACCGGCACGCCAAGCTCGGCGGGGCCGGTATCGGCGGTCGCGCGCGGTGACCCGCATCACAGCACAGAAGCTGACCCGTGAGGCCTTTGCCCCCTTCGGCGATGTCATCGACATGGGTGGCGACAACCACTACCCGATCAATGGCGGCAAGGCTGAGCGCTACCACGATCTGGCGACCGCCGAGGCCACAGGGCCGAACGCGCGCGTGCTGATCTCGATGGTGCGCGGCACGCCTTACGAACTGCCGCTGAAACTGACCATGGTCGAGCGCCACCCCTTCGGCAGCCAGGCCTTCATTCCGCTGTCGCCGCGTCCGTTCCTGGTTGTCGTCTGCCATGACGGCAAGGAGGGGCCGGGCGAGCCGCACGCCTTCATCACCGCGCCCGGACAGGGCATCAACTATTCCCGCAATCTCTGGCACGGCGTGTTGACGCCGCTCGGCGAGCCCCAGGACTTCCTTATCGTCGACCGTGGCGGCGACGGCTCCAACCTCGAAGAGTTCCATTTTTCGCACGCCTACGAGATCCATCTCCCCTGAAAGCTTTCCCCATGACCGATATATCGCTGATCGACCGCCTGCTCGACGTGATCGAGCACGACATCGTGCCGAAGACGGCGGAAGGCGTCGCCCACGGAAACAAGCTGTTCGGCGCGGCGATCCTGCGCAAGGACGACCGTTCGCTGGTGCTGGCCGAAACCAACAACGAGATGGAAAACCCGCTCTGGCACGGCGAGGTGCATTGCCTGAAGCGGTTCTACGAGATGCCGAGGGCCGAGCGCGTCGACACCAAGGATGCGCTGTTCGTCGCCACGCACGAACCCTGCTCGCTCTGCCTGTCGGCGATCACCTGGACGGGCTTCGACAATTTCTACTACCTGTTCAGCCACGAGGATTCGCGCGACAGTTTTGCGATCCCGCACGATCTGAAGATCCTGAAAGAGGTCTTCACCCTCGACCCCGGCGGCTACAATGCCGAGAATGCCTATTGGAAGAGTTTTTCGATCCGCAGGATGGTACGGGCGTTGCCCGAGGCGCAGCGTCAGCGGCTGGAAACGCGCATCGGCAAGATCTCGGCACGCTACGACGAACTGTCCGACGCCTACCAGGCGAGCAAGAGCGAAAACGACATTCCGCTGAACTGAGGTTGTGCCGCAGGTAACGGCACAGGTCGCATAATTCGCTGCTCCAGTCGCGAATGGCGATTGAAACTTGCCGCGCCGCGGGGCGTTATGCGCACCCATGAAAACCATCACCGAATTTCCCCGCAAGGTCGTCGAATTCCCCGATATGGGCATCGTCATGCCGGATGGCTGCCGGCTATCGGCGCGGGTGTGGATGCCGGAGGATGCCGGCGACGAACCAGTGCCTGTCATTCTCGAGCATTTGCCCTACCGCAAGCGCGATGGCACCATCTTTCGCGATCAGCTGACGCATCCCTATTTCGCCGGCCACGGCTACGCCTCGATCCGCGTCGACATGCGCGGCAATGGCGATTCCGAAGGGCTGATGGACGACGAATATTCCGAACAGGAGTTGCAGGATGCCTGCCACGTCATCGCCTGGGCGGCGGCCCAGCCCTGGTGCAACGGCAATGTCGGCATGATGGGCATCTCCTGGGGTGGCTTCAACTGCCTGCAGGTTGCGGCCAAGCAGCCGCCGGCGCTGAAGGCGGTGATCAGCCTGTGCTCGACCGTCGACCGCTACGCCGACGACATCCACTACAAGGGCGGCTGCCTGCTGATCGAGAATTTCGGCTGGGCCTCGACTATGCTCTCCTACTCGTCGCGGCCGCCGGACCCGCTGATCGCCGGCGACAACAGATGGCGCGATCTGTGGCTGACCCGGCTGGAGAACCAGCCCTTCCTTTTGCCGCTGTGGCTCAGCCACCAGCACCGCGACGCCTATTGGAAGCGCGGCTCGATCTGCGAGGATTTTTCGGCCGTCAAGGCCGCCGTGCTGTCGATCGGCGGCTGGCATGACGGCTACCGCAACACGATCTCGCACCTCGTCACCAACATCGAAGCGCCGGTCAAGGGCATTGTCGGCCCCTGGATCCACAAATACCCGCACTATGCCGGACCCCAGCCGGCCATCGGCTTCCTGCAGGAAGCGCTGCGCTGGTGGGACCACTGGCTGAAGGGCGCCGAGACCGGCGTCGAGGACGATCCCGCCTACCGCGCCTATGTGATGGACAGCGTGCGCCCGGCGCGCTGGCATCCCGAGCGGCCCGGCCGTTGGGTGGCCGAGCAACAATGGCCGTCACCCGCGATCAAGACCCAGGCCATCGAACTGCTGCCCAAGGGGAGCAAACCGGCCATCGTCGCCTCGCCGCAGAATTGCGGGCTGGCCGGCGGCGAATATTTCCCGTTCACCTTCGGCCCGGAATTGCCGGGCGACCAGCGTCCCGACGATGCCTTGTCTGTCTGTTTCGACCAGCCGGAGCTCACCGAGGCCATCGATATTGTCGGCGCGCCGGAAGTCCAAGTCACTCTCTCCTCCGATCGCCCGCAGGCCAACATCGCGGTGCGGCTGTGCGACGTGCATCCCGACGGCGCTTCCGAACTGATCTCCTATGGCGTGCTCAATTTGACGCATCGCGACTCGCACCAATTCCCGCAGGCCCTGGTGCCGGGCGAGACCGTGTCGGCGCGCGTCGTGCTCGATCAATGCGCCTACCGCGTACCGGCCGGCCACCGCCTGCGCATCGCCGTGTCGAACGCCTATTGGCCCATGATCTGGCCGTCGCCGGAGCCGGTGCAGCTGAGCTTGTCGGCGGCGACACTTGCCTTGCCGCTACGCCCGCTGGCAAAAGGCGACGAAGCGACGTTCGCCGAGCCGGAAGGTGCCACGCCCTGGGCGACCGAGACGATCCGTGCCGCCAACTCCGAGCGCCATGTCGATCGCGACGAAAAGACCGGAATCGTCACGCTTTCCATCGCGGATGATTTCGGCGCGGTGCGTGATCTCGACCACGGCCTGGTCAATGGCAGCATCGCCCGCGAGACCTGGGCTATCCATCCTGACAATCCATTGTCGGCCTCGGGGAAAACACACTGGACGCAGACACTGTCGCGAAATGGATGGTCGGTGCGTACCGAGACATGGGCCGAGATGCGATCGGACGCACAAAACTTCATCGTCAGCGCCAGAATCGAGGCCTATGAGGGTGAAAAAATCGTCTTCAAGCGCAATTTCGAGGAGAAAATCCCGCGCGCGCTTGTTTGAGCGCCGACACCCTTGGTCCAAATGCGACGTACGATTTACGCCACGGCATGTCGCATTCGGTCTTGCTTACGGCATTGGCTTACCCTCATTATTCAGGGAGAATTAACAACAAAAATCGACCGTAGAGTCGAACCAACAGAGTGAGGAACTCAAAATGTCGAACGAACTGGAATTCCTTAGCCGGCGTGTCGCAGCGGGCAAGCTGAGCCGTCGTGATTTTCTCGGTCGCGCGGCAGCGCTCGGCATTGCCGCACCCTTCGCCAATTCGCTGCTTTCAAGTGCTGCGCGCGCGGCAGGCCCGGTCAAGGGCGGCACGCTGAAGGCCGGCCTGGTCGGCGGTGAATCCACCAACAGCCTCGATCCGGCGCTGATGATGACGCAGGTGCCGTTCGCCTTCGGCAAGTGCTGGGGCGAAATGATCGTCGAACTGTCGCCGGACGGCAAGCTCGAGAACCGCATTGCCGAAGAGATCGGCTCGTCCGACGACGCGAAGACCTGGACCCTGAAAATCCGCGACGGCGTCGAATTCCACAACGGCAAGACCGTGACCGCCGAGGACGTGGCCGCCACGCTGGAGCGCCACTCGGACGAGAAGTCGAAATCCGGCGCGCTCGGCTACATGAAGGGTATCGCGACCATCAAGGCCAGCGGCAAGGAAGTGGTGCTGACGCTGAAGGAGGCCAATGCCGACCTTCCCTACCTGCTCAGCGACTATCACCTGATCGTCCAGCCGAATGGCGGCAAGGACAAGCCCGATGCCGGCATTTCGGCCGGCCCGTATGTGGTCAAGACCAACGAGCCCGGCGTGCGCCATGGCGGCGAGCGTTTCGCCAATTACTGGCAGGGCGACAAGATGGGCCATGCCGACCAGATCGAAGTCATCGTCATCAACGATGCGACGGCGCGCACGGCGGCCCTGCAGGGCGGCCAGGTCAACATGATCAACCGCGTCGAGCCGAAGATCGTCGACCTGATCAAGCGCGTGCCCGGCGTGACCATCCGCAACCATGCGGGTCCGGGCCACTATGTCTTCATCATGCATTGCAACACGGCGCCCTTCGACAACAACGACCTGCGCATGGCGCTGAAGCTCGCCATTGACCGCGAAGAGATGCTGACCAAGGTGCTGCGCGGCTATGGCTCGCTCGGCAACGACTTCCCGATCAACGCGTCCTATCCGCTGTTCACCGAAATCGAGCAGCGCAAGTACGATCCCGACAAGGCCAAGTTCCACTATAAGAAGTCCGGCCATGATGGCACTGTTCTGCTGAGGACTTCGGACGTCGCCTTCCCCGGCGCGGTCGATGCCTCGCAGCTCTTCCAGCAGAGCGCGGCCAAGGCCGGCATCAAGATCGAGCTCAAGCGCGAGCCCGGCGACGGCTACTGGAATGAGGTCTGGAACAAGCAGCCCTTCTGCGCCTCCTACTGGGGCGGACGCTCGACGCAGGACCAGATGTACTCGACCGCCTATCTGTCGACCGCCGACTGGAACGACACGCGTTTCAAGCGCCCGGACTTCGACAAGATGGTGCTGGCGGCGCGCGCCGAGCTCGACGAGGCCAAGCGCAAGCAGATGTACCACGACATGGCCGTCATGGTGCGCGACGAAGGCGGCTTGATCCTGCCGATGTTCAACCAGTTCATCGACGCCACCGGCGCCAAGGTCGATGGCTGGGTGGACGATCCGCACCAGGAACTGATGAACGGCTACGCCCTGGCGAAGTGCTGGCTGCAGGCCTGAGTCCGGCTTTGCGGAGATGTCCTCACCCATCCTGAAGCTAATTGCCCAGCGCGTCGCGCTGGGCATCCTCCTTCTGCTGGCCATTTCGGTCCTGATCTTCGCCGGCACGCAAATCCTGCCCGGCGACGTCGCGCAAGCCATTCTGGGACAATCGGCGACGCCGGAGTCGCTCGCCAATCTGCGCGAACAGCTCGGCCTCAACGACCCGGCCTATGTCAGGTATTTCCACTGGCTCGGCGGCGTGCTGACCGGCGACCTCGGCACTGCCATGTCGAGCGGCCAGGATATCGCCACCTCGATCAAGGGCCGGCTGTGGAACACGCTGTTCCTGGCCTTCTGGGCGGCGGTCGTGGCCGTACCGCTGGCGATCATCCTCGGCCTGATCGCCGTGCGCTACCGCAATGGCTGGGTCGACAAGCTGATCTCCGGGCTGGCGCTCGCCTCGACCTCCTTCCCGGAATTCTTCATCGGCTATCTCCTGGTCTATTTCTTCGCGGTGAAATGGCAGATCTTTCCCGCCATCTCGACCGTCTATGACGGCATGCCCTTTGGCGAGCGCATGCAGGCCATCGCGCTGCCGGCGACGGCCCTGACGCTGGTGGTGCTGGCCCACATGATGCGCATGACCCGAGCCGCGATCCTCAACGTCATGCAGTCGGCCTATGTCGAGACGGCGGAGCTCAAGGGGCTCTCGGCCTTTGCCGTCATCCGCAAGCATGCCTTCCCGAACGCCATCGCGCCGATCATCAACGTCGTCATGCTCAACCTCGCCTATCTCATCGTCGGCGTCGTCGTGGTCGAGGTGATCTTCGTCTATCCCGGCATGGGGCAATATCTGGTGGACCACGTCACCAAGCGCGACGTGCCGGTCGTGCAGGCGGTCGGCCTGATCTTTGCCGCCGTCTACATCAGCCTCAACATCATCGCGGACATTGCGGCGATCGTCGCCAATCCGCGTCTGCGACATCCAAAGTGAGGGGGCGGGCATGCTCGATATAAGACGCATTCCCATCCCCGCCCTGATCGGCCTGGTGCTGACCGCCCTGTTCGTACTGGCGGCGATCTTGGCACCGTGGATCTCGCCGCACGACAATGCCGAGATCGTCGGCGACGTCTGGGAACCAATGTCGGCCGCGCATTGGCTCGGCACCGACAATCTCGGCCGCGATCTCTTGTCGCGCATGATCTACGGCGCCCGCATCACCCTGTTCATCGCCGTGCTGGCCACCGCGCTGTCCTTCTCGCTCGGCGCCATACTCGGTTTCTCGGCGGCGGTGTTCGGCGGCTGGTTCGACACGATCCTGTCGCGCCTCGTCGACCTGCTGATGTCGATCCCGACCCTGATCATGGGCCTGGTCGTGCTCTCCGTGCTGCCGACAAACCTGGTAACGCTGATCCTGGTCATGGGCATTCTCGACTCGACCCGCGTCTACCGCCTGTCGCGCGCGGTCGCCGTCGACATCAACGTCATGGATTATGTCGAGGCGGCAAAACTGCGCGGCGAAGGCAGCGCCTGGATCATCTTCCGCGAAATCCTGCCCAATGCGCTGTCGCCGCTGGTTTCGGAACTCGGCCTGCGCTTCATCTATGCTGTCCTGTTCCTGTCGACGCTGTCCTTCCTCGGCCTTGGCGTGCAACCGCCGGACGCCGACTGGGGCGGCATGGTCAAGGAAAACAAGGACGGCATCGTCTTCGGCATCGCCGCAGCACTCATTCCGGCGGGGGCGATCGCCGCGCTCGCCATCTCGGTCAACCTTGTCGCCGACTGGATTCTCAACCGCACGACAAGCCTGAAGGGAGGACGCGGGTGATGGCCGACAGCAAAGCGAAGCCCGGCGTGCTGCTCGATATCAGGAATCTGCGCATCGAGGCCACGGTCTACCCGCCCGGCGAGGCGCCAAAGAACATCGTGCTGGTGCACGATGTCTCGCTGACGCTGGAAAAGGGCAAGGTGCTGGGCCTGATCGGCGAATCTGGCGCCGGCAAGTCGACCATCGGCCTGTCGTCGATGGGCTATGGCCGCGGCGGCGTGCGCATCACCGGCGGCGAGGTGATCCTCAACGGCCGCGACATCCTGAAGGGCGGCAAGGAAGGTTTCCGCAAACTGCGCGGCCGCGAGGTCTGCTATGTCGCGCAGTCGGCGGCGGCCGCCTTCAACCCGGCGCACCGGCTGATGGACCAGGTGGTGGAAGCCACGCTGCTGCATGGCACGGCGACACGCGCCGAAGCCGAGAAGCGCGCCGTCGCGCTGTTCAAGAAGCTCAGCCTGCCGAACCCTGAAACCATCGGCGAACGCTTTCCGCACCAGGTCTCGGGCGGCCAGCTTCAGCGCGTCATGACGGCAATGGCGCTGTGCTCGGAACCCGACCTGATCGTCTTCGACGAGCCGACAACGGCGCTCGACGTGACGACGCAGATCGACGTGCTGTCGGCGATCAAGGATGCCATCCGCGACACCCATGTGGCGGCGCTCTACATCACCCACGACCTTGCCGTCGTCGCCCAGGTCTCCGACGAGATCATGGTGCTGCGCCATGGCAGGCTGGTCGAATGGGGCGGTACAAGGCAGATCATCAAGGAGCCGCGCCAGGAATACACCAACGCGCTGGTCTCGGTGCATGAGATCGAGCACCAGGAGCAGAACCCCGGCGCCACGCCGTTCCTGTCGGTGAAGAACGTCACCGCCGCCTATGGCGGCGGCCACGTCAAGGTGCTGAAGAACGTCTCGGTCGACATCTACCCCGGCCAGACGCTGGCCGTGGTCGGCGAATCCGGCTCCGGCAAGTCGACGCTGGCGCGCGCCATCACCGGACTTTTGCCGCCCGAACAAGGCACCGTCACCTTCGATGGGCGCCCGCTCGCCAACCGGCTTGCCGACCGGCCGAAGGAAGATCTGCGCCAGTTGCAGATGATCTACCAGATGGCCGACGTGGCGATGAACCCGCGCCAGACCGTCGGCACTATCATCGGCCGGCCGCTCGAATTCTATTTCGGCATGCGCGGCAGGGAACGCGACAAGCGCGTCGCCGAGCTGCTTGACGAGATCGAGATGGGCAAGGGCTTCGTCGACCGCTATCCGGCCGAGCTGTCCGGCGGCCAGAAGCAGCGCGTCTGCATCGCCCGTTCGCTCGCCGCCAAGCCGAAGCTGATCATCTGCGACGAGGTGACCTCGGCGCTCGATCCGCTGGTGGCCAACGGCATCCTCAAGCTGCTGCTCAACCTGCAGCAGCATGAAAAGGTCGCCTATCTCTTCATCACCCACGATCTGGCGACGGTGAAGTCGATCGCCGATTCGATCGCGGTGATGTATCGCGGCGAAGTGGTTCGCTACGGCTCGAAGAGCAAGGTTCTGACGCCGCCCTTCGATGCCTATACCGACCTTCTCCTGTCGTCGGTTCCGGAGATGGAGATCGGCTGGCTGGAAAAGGCGATCAAGGGGCGGCGCATGGCCAGCGCGGGGAACTAGCGACCTGCTGGTCGGGCGGCTGTCGTCATCCAGATGCAACACGAAAGCGCCACACGTCCTTGCGGACGGGCGCTGCCCGTGACGTTGTTTTCAACAGGGGGTAGGAACATGAAGACGGAACTCGACCATCTCGCCGATCTCGCCGGCCAGGGCCGGATATCGCGGCGCGACTTCCTTGGCCGCACGGCGGCACTGGGTGTGTCGGCGGCGCTGGCAACGACGCTGGCCGGGAAAGCCTTCGCACAGACGCCGGTCAAGGGCGGCATCCTCAAGGCCGGCCTGCAGGGCGGCGAGTCGACCAACAGCCTCGACCCCGCGCTGAACCTCAGCCAGGTCACCTTCAGCTTCGGCAAGCAGTGGGGCGAATATCTGGTCCGGCTGATGCCCGACAACAGCCTGACCAATATGATCGCGCAGGAGATCGGCGCATCCAAGGATGCCAAGACCTGGACGATCAAGGTGCGCGACGGCATCGAGTTCCACAACGGCAAGACCGTCACCGCCGAAGACATCGCCGCCACCATCGAGCGCCATGCCGACGAGAAGTCCAAATCCGGTGCGCTCGGCATCCTCAAGAACATCAAGGGCGTCAAGGCAAGCGGCAAGGAAGTCATCGTCACGCTCGGCGATGCCGACGCCGATTTCCCCTATCTGATGGCCGACTACCACCTCGTCATCCAGCCGAATGGCGGCAAGGACAATCCCAATGCCGGCATCAGCGCCGGTCCCTACAAGGTCACCGTCAACCAGCCCGGCGTGCGCCATGGCGGCGAGCGCTTCGCCAATTACTGGCAAGGCGACAAGATGGGCCATGCCGACCAGATCGAGATCGTCGTCATCAATGACGCCACCGCGCGGCTTGCGGCGCTGCAGGGCGGCCAGGTGCACATGATCAACCGCGTCGAGCCCAAGGTCGTCGACCTGGTCAAGCGCATCCCCGGCGTCAGCATCGAGAACGTGTCGGGCAAGGGCTACTACCCGTTCAACATGTTCTGCGACACCGCGCCCTTCGACAACAACGACCTGCGCATGGCGCTGAAACTCGCCATGGACCGCGAGGAAATGCTGACGAAGATCCTGCGCGGCTATGGCTCGGTCGGCAACGACTTCCCGATCAACGAAGCCTACCCGCTGTTTTCGACCGACATCGAACAGCGCAAGTTCGATCCGGAGAAGGCGGCCGCTCTCTACAAGAAGTCGGGCCACAGCGGCTCGATCCTGCTGCGCACTTCCGATGTCGCCTTCCCCGGCGCCGTCGACGCCGCCCAGCTCTATCAGCAGTCCTGCGCCAAGGCCGGCATCAAGATCGAGATCAAGCGCGAGCCCGGCGACGGCTACTGGTCGGAAGTCTGGAACAAGCAGCCCTTCTCGCTCTCCTACTGGGGCGGGCGCGCCACGCAGGACCAGATGTATTCCACCGGCTACGTCTCGACCGCCGACTGGAACGACACGCGCTTCAAGCGGCCGGAATTCGACAAGATGCTGCTTGCGGCGCGCGGCGAGCTCGACCACGCCAAGCGCAAGGCGATCTACCACGACATGGCGGTCCTGATGCGCGACGAGGGCGGCCTGATCGTGCCGTTCTTCAACCAGTTCATCGATGCCGCGACTACCAACAAGATCGGCGGTTTTGCCAAGAGCCCGATCGGCGAGATGATGGATGGCTACGCGCTTGGTGAGTGCTGGCTCAACGCTTAGCCGGACCCTGCCTGTCTGATTCACGTGCCCCGTCTGATTTACATACAAGAACGCCGTGTGCCAGAAACGGCACGCGGCGTTCCCGTTTCAACAGCCAGACATCATGGAGCAGCCCATGGCGCTCAAATCCAAGCTTCTGCTGATCATCCTCGACGGCGTTCCCTATCGCAACTGGCGCCGGCTGATGGGCAATCTCGAAGGCTGGGTGCAATCGGGTGAAGCGCGGGTCTGGAAGATGCGCTCGGTGCTGCCGTCGACCTCGGCCTGCTGCTATGCCTCGATCCACACCGGCGTGTCGCCGCAGGTGCATGGCATCCTTTCCAATGAGAATCGGTTCCGCGTCGGGCAGCCCGACATCTTCTCCGAAGTCAGCAAGGCCGGCGGCAGGACCGGGGCGGTCACCCACTCCTACTGGTCGGAATTCTTCCGCTCCCACCCGTTCGACCTGGTCGAGGACATGGAGTATGACGAGCCGGGTGGGCCGATCACGCATGGCCGCTTCCACACCATGACCGGCTACAACGCCCGCAACCAGATGACGCCGAGCGACGTCGATTTGTTCGCGACGCTGACCATGCTGACCAAACGCCACGGCATCGACTACGGCATCCTGCACACCTGCACGCTGGACTCCATGGGCCATCGCTTCGGCCATGACTGCCACGAGATGGACCATGCCGTCTACGCGATGGACGGCATGCTGGCCGCCTTCCTGCCGGGCTGGATCGCGGCCGGCTACGAGGTGATGGTCACCGCCGACCATGGCCAGACCGACCGCGGCCACCATGGCGGCCATGATGACGAGATGCAGGATTTCGCGCTGTATTATTTCGGACAAGGCCAAGGGCCTGAAGCCGATACGCTGCTCGACCAGCTGCAGCTGGCGCCGACGGTGCTGAGCCGGCTCGGCGTGCCGGTACCGGCGACGATGAAGGCGAAGCCTTTCTTGGGTTGAGCGGGTCGCCTTTCCTTCTCCCCTTGCGGGAGAAGGTGGCCTCGCGAAGCGAGGTCGGATGAGGGGTGTTCCGGGAAAAGCCAACGTCTCACTCCGCTGGAGCACCCCTCATCCGTCTCGGCGCTGCGCGCCGATCCACCTTCCCCCACAAGGGGGGGAAGGAAAGGCGTCCCTACTGGCAACCGCCCCGTTCTTCAGTTAGCCTCCGCAAATTCCTTGGCGGAGGATGAACCTTTTTGGACCGACCGGCGACAGAGCAGACAGGAGCCAGGCGGCTCGACCGGCCATGACGGCAGCGACGGAGACAGATCGCGCGCTCGTCGACCGGGTCGCGAAGGGCGACCGTGCCGCCGTGCGGCTCCTGTTCATGCGTCACCACGCGCGGGTCTACCGCTTCGTGGCGCGCCAGACGGGATCGGAAATGATGGCTGACGATATCGCGAACGAGGTGTTCCTTGAGCTGTGGCGCCAGGCGCCAGGCTTCGAGGGGCGTTCCGAAGTCTCGACATGGCTGCTCGGCATCGCCCGGTTCAAGGCGCTGTCGCTGCTGCGCAAGAAGAAGGAAGACTGGATCGACGACGAGGCGGCCGCCGCGGTGCCGGACAGCGCCGACACGCCGGAGGTCGTCACCATGAAAGAGGACAAGGCCGCCGCCTTGCGCCGCTTTATCGACGCCTTGCCCGAAGAACACCGCACGGTGATCGACCTTGCCTATTATCACGGACAGTCGGTAACCGAGATCGGCGAGGTGCTCGCCATCCCGGTCGCGACGGTCAAGACCCGGATGTTCTACGCCCGCAAGAAACTCGGCGAGGCCCTCAAGGCCGCCGGTTACGACAGGGGGTGGCCATGAGCGCCGCTGAAAAAATGTCGCGCCGCGACGAAATGGAAACGCTGCTGCCGTTCTACCTGAACGGCTCGCTGGAAGGTTCCGACCTCGAAGCCGTCGAGGAGTGGCTGGCGACCGATCCGGCGGCGATGGCAGCCCTTGGCGAGGCCGAAGCCGAATTCTCCGGCACATCGGCGGCCAATGAAGCCATCCGCCCGCCCGCCGACGCGCTCAGCCGCTTCGCCAAGGCACTCGACGCCGAGGCCGGACCCGCGCGCAAGCCAGCAGGTTCGTCCTGGCTGGCGCATGCCTGGGCCCGCTTCATGGCGGTGCCCGTCGGCGTCGCCTGGGCGGCGGCCGCGGTCCTGCTTTTGCTGATCGCGGTGCAGTCCCTGGTGCAGCCCGGCGGCAAGGGCAAGGATTTCGAAATCGCCGGCGCGCAAGACGACCTGGCGAAAATGCCGTTCGCCCTGGTCAAGTTCAAACCGGATGCGAAGATGTCGGACATTTCGGCATTCCTCGGCAGCAACGGGCTGAAGGTCATCGGTGGACCGACCGCGGACAGCGTGTTCCGGATCGGCATTCCCGCCGCCAACGCAGCCGACTATGCCAAGCAGCTCAGCCTTATTGCCGCCCAGCCATTCGCCGACACTGTGATCGAGGGAAGGAAACCGGTTAATGGCGGCTGAGGCGGCCCTTCGATTTGCGGCGATCCTGGCGGCGGCGATGACAATCGCCGCCGTGCCTGCGTCGGCACAGACCAATGCCGCCAAGGGCGACCAGACGAAAACCGACTGCCGAAACGGCAGCAACGCGGCCGGCGCCGACTGCGCCAAGGACGGCAGCGCCAGCGACAATGCCGGCGGTGCGGGTCCTGACCAGGCGGCCGCCGTCTTTCTTCCCGCCCTGATCGTCGACCTGTTTCCCAATCCGGTCGCGCCTCCGGCACCGGTGCCGACGCCGCAGCCGGAGCCGGTCACGCCGCCCGGTAACAATCAGGCCGGCCCGCCGGCCGGCGGGCCGATCGTCTCGCCGACCGATCTCGTCGCCGTCCAGCCGCCGCGCGCCGTGGCCGGCGAGTTTGTGCCCGACGAGGTGCTGGTGACGGTTGACGGCGATGCCGGCGCCGTGCAGCAGATCGCCGCCTCCTTCGGCCTCGAAGTGCGCTCGCAGCGCCAGTCACGCCTGCTCGGCACCACTTTGGTACGCTTCGGCATTCCCGACGGTCGTCCCGTCGGCGTCGTGCTGGCCCAACTTGCCGCCGACGGCCGCACGCAGCGGCGCGAGCCCAACCACATCTATTCGCTGCAGCAGGCCGCCGGCATCGTCAACTATGCCTTTGACCGCATCGCGCTCGATGCCAAACAGGCGAGCGGCCAAAACGTCCGCGTTGCCGTCATCGATACCGGCATCGACGACAGCAATCCGGCGCTGGCCGGTGTCATCGCCGCGCAGTTCGACGCCATGCCCGACGTGCCGGTCGAAAAGCGTGATCATGGCACCTCGATCGACGGGCTGATCGCCGGCGTCGGCGCCCTGGAAGGCATGGCGCCGGGCGCCAGGATCTACCACGCCCGCGCCTTCGAAGGCGGCAAGTCGACCATGGATGTCATCCTGTCGGCGCTCGACTGGGCGGCGGAACAGAATGTCAGCATCATCAATATGAGCTTCGTCGGACCGAAGAACGACCTGCTCGGCGCCGCCTGCCGCAATGCCCGCGCGCTCGGCATGGTGCTGGTCGCCGCCGCCGGCAACAACGGACCGAAAGCACCCTATGGCTACCCGGCCGCCTTCGACGGCGTCATCGCGGTGACCGCGACCGACGCCAAGGACGCTCTGATGCCGCAGGCCAATCGCGGCGCCTATGTCTTCATCTCGGCGCCCGGCGTCGAGATGGTGGCGCCAAGCGGCGCCGGCTCGGATGTCGTTACCGGCACCTCTTTCGCCGCGGCGATCCTCAGCGGCGCCATCGCCAATCTCCTCCATGCTTCGCCTGGCCGCTCGGCCGACGACATCGAGAAAGCGCTGGCAGCCACCGCCAAGGATCTCGGCCCAAAGGGGCGCGACAATGATTTTGGCTACGGGCTGCTGGACATCAAGGCGGCCGAGGCGGCGAATGAGTGAATTTTCCTCTGAGCTTCCGGTCTATGCCGCCGGGAGCTGCCGGGTTCGGCCGATCTGCAGAAGCAACGCGGATGCGAGACAAAGCCCAACGACCGCCAGCCCTGATATAACAAGCCATCGCATCAATGCCGCCTGCTCGTCATGGCCGATGACGCGGTAGAGACCGTTGATCTCGACCATTTCCGTGTCGGAGAGCCGCTTCTTGGGCAGTGTTTGGTCGGTGTAGAAATGTTTGGTCATCGCGTTGAATTCGAGTTCGCTGCCGATGAACATTTCGGTGGGGTTCAGGTCTGACGTGACATGACCCTCATAGAGGCGTTCCTGTGTGGTCCGGATGTCGACATTGTTGAAGTCCGGCTTGGTCGCACCCGCATGAAACCAGCCTGGCGAAAACACCGTGAATGACCCGGACCGAGGCAGATGGGTAATCGGTTGGTTGACGATTTCGACCACTTTCTGTTCGGTCCGCGCGGCTTCCGCATTTGCCTTCCCGATCCCTGGCAACGTCCAGAAGATCCCAGCGCCGACCGTCAGCAAAAGGCCCGTTAAGCCAAGCAGAAACACGATATGGCCGACAGGGCGCGTCGGTCTTGCGGTGCGCCCAATCGGGGCCGCCGGGACGCGACTCTCGCGCCCGCGCCGGCCGAAAACCGCGCTGGGCTGATCGGTGTTCATCCGCCCATGTTGGAGCAGGCGGGCTAATGCGGCGTTAATAGGATCCATGTGAGGTGATCCCGGTCCGGACTAAGGGATACGCAGGGCGCAAACAGGGCGCACCCGACCCCTGATCGAGGTCAGGTCCTAGACTAGGCCGGCGCTCCCGCAACCGATCCCCTGATCACCAGATCGACCGGCCAGACTTCGCCGCGGGCGCCTTCTTCCAGCCCTGAAATCCGCGCCGCCAGCCGCTCTGCGACGCGGGCGCCGGCAAGGCGGATGGACGAGCGCGTCGTCGACAGCGGCACGGAAAAATTTTCCGGCTTCAACCAGGGGAAGACGTCGTCATGGGCGATCAGCGAGACATCGCCGGGAATGGTGAGGCCTAGGTCGCGCACCGCGCGCACGACGCCCAGCGCCATGATCAGGCTGGAGCAGGCGATTGCCGTCGGCGCATCGCCCTCCTCGAGCAGACGCCTGGTGGCGCGATAGCCGTTCTCTTCGGTCATGACCACAGAACAAACATGGCGTTCGCCCAGGCTCAGCCCACTTGCCGCGAGCGCCCGGCGCACGCCGCGCTCGCGATGGGTGGCGAAGGTCTCGCGGTCGTCGCCATTGATCAGCGCCAGCCGCCGGTGGCCGAGCTGGACCAGCAGCCGCGCCGCTTCGTGGAATGCGCCCTCATTGTCGATGTCGAGATAGGGATAGTCGAAATCGAAGCCTTCGCTGCGGCCATGGACGAGGAAGGGAATGCCGAGCGTGCTGACCAGCGCCACCCGACTGTCCTGCGGCCGCGGCGAGGAGATATAGACGGCATCGACCTGCCGGTTGGCGACGATGCGCCGATAGGTCGTCTCCTGGTCGTCGGCATCGGCCGGCGACAGCACGAGGTCAAGCTCGTGCGAGCGGGCATAGTCGCCGAGGCCCGACAGGAACTCGACAAAATGCGGATCGATGTCGACGGCCGCGCCGGTCGGCAGGACATAACCGATCATGCCGGATTTGCCAGTCGCCAGCCGCCGCGCGCTGGGATTAGGGCGATAGCCATGGCGCTTGGCGGCGTCCATGACGCGCCTGCGCGTTTCCTCGTTGACCTCCGGGTAGCCGTTCAATGCCCGGCTTACCGTGGTCTGCGAAAGCGCCAGCATATGCGCGAGCTGCTTGAGGTTCACAACGGTCTCCATTCCCTCAAAGCGCTTTTAAATTGAATCGACCCAATCACCACAAGGGCGCGACGATATCGAGATGACCATAGTCGGGGTTGGGGCCAGTTTGAAACGAAAATTGCTGTTGCGCTGCCAAAAAAGCATGCTGCGCTGCACTTTTCGGCGACAAAATTCGCTAGATTAAATCGATTAGCTACCGAGCCTCTTGACTTTCGGATGATTCAATGGCGTGATCGGAAAAGCCAAAGCGCTTTGGAAGACTCTTCGAAAGGTTGCGGTTCCCTTGCGACTGAGTCACAGTCCTGCGGCGTCGGCGGGCGGAATGGAGGTTCCGTCCGGTGTGTGTGACCCACTGGGAGGAATACCGATGAAGAAAATGCTTTTGCTGGGTGTTGCGTTTGCCACGTTCGCCCTGAATGCGCCTGCGCATGCCGAACTGAAGTTCAAGCCGGGCGAGGACAAGCGCTTCAACTGGGCAAACTTTGAAGACCTCAAGAAAGTCGACCTCAAGGGCGAGACCCTGACCATCTTCGGGCCGTGGCGCGGCGAGGATGAGACGCTTGTCCGTTCGGTGCTTGACTATTTCTCCGAGGCGACCGGGGCGGAGGTGAAATACTCCTCGTCCGAAAACTACGAGCAGCAGATCGTCATCGACACCCAGGCCGGCAGCCCGCCGAACATCGCCGTCCTGCCGCAGCCGGGCCTTATCCAGGATCTTGCTTCCAAAGGTGTGCTGACCCCGCTGGGCGACGACGTCGCCGCCTGGATCAAGGAGAACTACGCCGCCGGCGACTCCTGGGCCAAACTAGGCACCTATACCGGCAAGGACGGCAAGTCGGCTTTCTATGCCTTTCCCTACAAGATCGACGTGAAGGGGCTGGTCTGGTACTCGCCCGACAATTTCCAGGAAGCCGGCTACAAGGTGCCGAAGACCCAGGAGGAACTGGCCGAGCTCGAAAAGAAGATCATCGCCGATGGCGGTAAGCCCTGGTGCATCGGGCTTGGTTCTGGCGGCGCGACCGGATGGCCGGCGACCGACTGGGTCGAGGACATCATGCTCAGGACGCAGCCGCCGGAAGTCTATGACAAGTGGGTCAAGAACGAGATCCCGTTCACCGATCCGGCGGTGGTCAACGCCATCGACATCTTCGGCAAGATCGCCACCGACGACAAGATGGTCGATGGCGGCGCCAAGGCGGTGGCCGCGACCGACTTCCGCGACAGCCCGAAGGGCCTCTTTACCGTGCCGCCGAAGTGCTACATGCACCATCAGGCATCGTTCATCCCCTCCTTCTTCCCGGAGGGCGTGAAGCTCGGCCAGGACGCGGACTTCTTCCCCTACCCGCCCTACGCCTCCAAGCCGGAACTCGGCACACCCCTGGAGGTCGCCGGAACGCTGGTGATGATCACCAAGGATTCCAAGGCATCGCGCGAGTTCATCAAGTTCCTCGAAATGCCGCTCGCACATGAATTGTGGATGGCGCAGAAGAGCTTCGTCACCCCCTTCAAGGGCGCCAATAAGGATGCCTATGGCAGCGATGCGCTGAAGAAGCAGGGCGAGATCCTGGTCGGAGCGACGACTGTCCGCTTCGACGGCTCCGACCTGATGCCCGGCAAGGTCGGCGCGGGCTCGTTCTGGACGGGCATGATCGATCTGGTCGGCGGCAAATCTGCCCAGGACGTGGCCGCCGACATCCAGAAGAGCTGGGACGCAATCAAGTAGGTCGCTACAGGCTAGCTAAAACCTTACTGATCCTCCTGCAGGATCCGGGCCACGGCCCGGGTCCGACCGGCGGCATACGCCGGAAGCCTTCGCGTTTCGATTGTTCCGAATGACTCACAAAGTCGGTGCATCCGACCGCCAGCTTGCCTGGCTGGTCATGCGCAGGGAGAGGGACCCATGGCGGCTCAGATCTTCTCGGCCATTTTCGTCATCATCATCGGCGTCGGCGGCTGTGTCGCCTACTTCTGGGGCGCCAACAAACTGCTGGACCTGACCTTCCCCTCGCGTGGGGTGACCGGCGCGGCTGCCGTCAACAATCTACGCCGGCAGGGCCTTGTGCGGCCATGGCTGTTTGTCGGCCCGGCGCTGATCATTCTCACCATCTACCTGATCTACCCGGTGATCGCGACACTGTGGCTTTCCTTCCTCGACCGCGGCGGCACCAGTTTCGTGGGGCTGGCCAACTATGAGTGGGCGCTTCGCGATCCCGACCTCCGACACTCGATCCTGAACAACCTGCTGTGGCTGGCGGTGGTGCCGGCGGCCTGCACCTTCCTGGGCCTGATCATTGCCGTGCTCACCGACAAGATCTGGTGGGGCACGATCGCCAAGAGCCTGATCTTCCTGCCGCTGGCCATCTCCTTTGTCGGCGCCAGCGTGATCTGGAAGTTCATTTACGAGTATCGCGGCGAGGGCCAGGTGCAGATCGGCCTGCTCAACGCCATCATCCAGCATTTCGGCGGCCAGCCGCAGGTGTGGATATCGCTGCCGTTCTGGAACAATTTCTTCCTGATGATCATCCTGATCTGGATCCAGACCGGCTTCGCCATGGTCATCCTGTCCTCGGCGCTGCGCGGCATTCCGGAAGAAACTCTGGAAGCCGCCGTCATCGACGGCGCCAATCCGTTCCAGATCTTCTGGAAGATCATGGTGCCGCAGATCTGGGGCACCATCGCCGTCGTGTGGACCACCATCACCATCCTCGTGCTCAAAGTGTTCGACATCGTGCTGACCATGACCAACGGCCAGTGGAACAGCCAGGTGCTGGCCAATCTGATGTTCGACTGGATGTTCCGCGGCGGCGGCGATTTCGGCCGTGGCGCGACGATTGCCATCATCATCATGATCGCGGTCATCCCGATCATGGTCTGGAACATCCGCCAGGCGAACAAAGAGACGGGAGGACACTGAGATGGCCGTCGCGACTGGAAAATCCTTCGTCAGCCGTTTCGGCGTCCACATAGCGGTGCTGGTCTTCGTTGCCATCTGGACCATTCCCACACTCGGCATCCTGGTCTCGTCGCTGCGCGACAAGGACCAGATCGTCGCCTCGGGCTGGTGGAATTCGTTCGCCAGTTCCAGCCAGACCGAGGCCGGGCGGCTGCCGCCCGCCACGGCGCAGACCCAAAAGGACGGCAAGTTCGTCCTCGAGGGCAACATCTTCGGCGATGGCGCCAAGCGCAACATCGGTGCCTTCGGTGTCAAGGCCGCGGCACCGACGCAATATCCGGCCGGCTCATCGGCCGACCTGGGTGACGGCGTAACCCTGCAGGTCAATGCCGACGGTAGCTTCGTCATGACCTCGCCCAAGGCGTTCGAAGGCGACCGCGGCCAGCGCCTCTACTATGCCTCGTCGGCGCCGCCGAAATTCACCACCGACAACTATCAGACCGTGCTGTTCTCGGAAGGCATCGGCCGCTCGTTCATGAATTCGCTGACCGTCACCATACCGGCGACCGTCATCCCGATCCTGATCGCCGCCTTTGCCGCCTATGCGCTGGCCTGGATGCGGTTTCCCGGTCGGGCGCTGCTGATCGCGGTCATCATCGGCCTGCTGGTGGTGCCGCTGCAGATGTCGCTGATCCCGCTGCTCAAGCTCTATAACGGCGTCGGTACTTTCTTCGGCGTGCCGTCGAAGACCTATCTCGGCATATGGCTGGCGCATACCGGCTTCGGCCTGCCTTTCGCCATCTACCTGCTGAGGAGCTATATCGCCGGCCTGCCGCGCGAGATCATGGAATCGGCCCGCATCGACGGCGCCAGCGATTTCGAGATCTTCGTCAAGATCGTGCTGCCGCTGTCCTTCCCGGTGCTGGCCTCCTTCGCCATCTTCCAATTCCTGTGGGTATGGAACGATCTCCTGGTGGCGATGGTTTTCCTTGGTACGGCACCCGACCAGATCGTGTTGACGGCCAAGCTCAACGCGCTGCTCGGCTCTCGCGGCGGCAACTGGGAGATTCTGACGACATCGGCCTTCATCACCATCATCGTGCCGCTGATCGTCTTCTTCTCGCTGCAGCGCTATTTCGTCCGCGGGCTGCTCGCCGGCTCGGTGAAAGGAGGCTGAAACCATGCAATCCGCTTTGAAAGCCAGTTCGAACCCCGACCTCGCCGTCGATCGCGACTGGTGGCGAGGCGCGGTGATCTACCAGATCTATCCGCGCAGCTACCAGGATTCGAACGGCGACGGCATCGGCGACCTCAAGGGCATCATCGGACGGCTGCCCTACATCGCCGCGCTCGGCGCGGACGCCATCTGGATCTCGCCCTTCTTCAAATCGCCGATGAAGGATTTCGGCTACGACGTCTCGGACTATTGCGACGTCGACCCGATGTTCGGCACGCTGGCCGATTTCGACGCACTGACGGCGGAGGCGCACCGGCTGGGTCTCAAGGTGATGATCGACGAAGTGCTGTCGCACACGGCCGACATCCATCCCTGGTTCAAGGAAAGCCGGTCGAGCCGCACCAATCCCAAGGCCGACTGGTATGTCTGGGCGGACGCCAGGCCAGACGGCACGCCGCCCAACAACTGGCTGTCGATCTTCGGCGGGTCGGCCTGGCAGTGGGACACCAGCCGCCAGCAATATTACCTGCACAATTTCCTGGCCGAGCAGCCCGACCTCAACTTCCACAACCGCGAAGTCCAGGATGCGCTGCTCGACGTCACCCGCTTCTGGCTGGAACGCGGCGTCGACGGCTTCCGCCTCGACACGATCAATTTCTACTTCCACAGCCAGGGCCTGGAAAACAATCCGCCGCTGCCGCCGGAAGAACGCAACGACCAGACCGCGCCGGCGGTCAATCCCTACAATTACCAGGACCATCTCTACGACAAGAGCCGTCCGGAAAACCTCGGCTTCCTGGAACGCTTTCGCGCTTTGCTCGACGAATATCCGGCGACGGCGGCCGTCGGCGAGGTCGGCGATTCGCAGCGCGGGCTGGAAGTCGTTGCCGCCTATACGGCCGGCGGCAAGCGCGTGCACATGTGCTATTCCTTCGACTTCCTGGCGCCGGAAAAGATCAGCGCCGCCAAGGTGCGTTCGGTGCTGGAGGCTTTCGGCAAGGTCGCCAGCGACGGCTGGTCGTGCTGGGCGTTTTCCAACCATGACGTGATGCGCCCGGCCTCGCGCTGGGCCGCCGGCGAAGCCGACCCTGTCGCCTATCTCAAGGTCATCTCGGCCTTGCTGATGTCGCTGCGCGGCTCGGTCTGCATCTACCAGGGCGAAGAACTCGGGCTGGGCGAGGCCGAACTGCGCTTCGAGGATCTGCAGGACCCCTATGGCATCCGCTTCTGGCCGGAATTCAAGGGCCGCGACGGCTGCCGCACGCCCATGGTGTGGGATGGCGGCGCCAAGAATGGCGGCTTCTCCCTGGCCAAGCCCTGGCTGCCGGTGCCGGCCAAGCATCTGGCGCAGGCGGTCAATGTCCAGCAAGGCGACCAGGCTTCGCTGCTCGAGCACTACCGGCGCTTCCTGACCTTCCGCCGCGCCCATCCGGCGCTGGCCAAGGGCGACATCACCTTCATCGAAAGCGAGGGCGACACCGTCGCCTTCACGCGCCGCGCCGGCAATGAGCAGGTTGTCTGCGTCTTTAACCTCGGCGCCATGCCGGCCAAGGTTGACCTTGGCGGCCGATCACTGCAACCTTTGCCGGGACATGGGTTTTCCGGGCAGGCGAGCACCGGTTCGGTCGAGCTTGGCGGCTACGCCGCCTGGTTCGGGCGCATAGACTGAAATCTTTGAGGAAATCACTGGGAGGACACCAATGGCCGATGTCAATTTGAGACAAGTGAAGAAGTCCTACGGCAATCTCAACATTCTCCACGGCATCGACCTCGATATCAAATCGGGCGAGTTCATCGTCTTCGTCGGCCCGTCGGGCTGCGGCAAGTCGACCTTGCTGCGCTCGATCGCCGGGCTCGAGGAAATCACGTCGGGCGAACTCAAGATCGATGGCGACGTGGTCAACGACGTGCCGCCGTCCAAGCGCGGCATCGCCATGGTGTTCCAGTCCTACGCGCTCTATCCGCATATGACGGTCTACGACAACATGGCGTTCTCGATGAAGATCGGCAAGGAGAACAAGGCCGAGATCGACCGCCGCGTGCGGCAGGCGGCGGAAATCCTGCAATTGACCAAATATCTCGACCGGCTGCCCAAGGCGATGTCGGGCGGCCAGCGCCAGCGTGTCGCCATCGGCCGCGCCATCGTGCGCAATCCGAAAGTGTTCCTGTTCGACGAGCCGCTGTCGAACCTTGACGCGGCGCTACGCGTCGCCACGCGCATCGAGATCGCCAAGCTCAAGGAATCGATGCCCAACACGACGATGATCTACGTCACCCACGACCAGGTCGAAGCGATGACGCTGGCCGACCGCATCGTGGTGCTGAAGGACGGCCATGTCGAACAGGTCGGCACGCCGATGGACCTTTACAAGAAGCCCGGCAACCTGTTCGTCGCCCAGTTCATCGGCTCGCCGGCCATGAACATCCTGCCGGCAACCATCGACAAGACCGGCAACCCGACCGTCGTCAACCATGTCGGCGGCCGCAAGGCGACGGTGCCGATCACGACGCCGGCCTCGGCCAAGGGCGCGGCGGTCAGTTTCGGCGTGCGGCCGGAAGACCTGATGATTGCCAGCGGCGCGGACTATCTGTTCGAGGGAACGGTCGACTATGTCGAGCAGCTCGGCGAGGTCCAGCTGGTCTATATCGATATCGGCCGCGCCGACCTGCCGCTGGTGACCAAACTGCCGGGCAATGTCGAGGTCAAGCGCGGTTCGACATTGCGGCTGAGCGCCAATGCCGAGGACCTGCATATCTTCGATGCGGACGGACATTCCTTCGCGCTGCAAAAGCCGGAAGCAAAAGCGGCTTGAGGCCGCCGGTCCTGCTGGGTCAAGGCAACAAAAAAGAGCGGCGGGCCAGGCCCGCCGCTCTTTTTTGGAGATCAGCTTCGGCTGTTAACGGCCGAAGAGGTTCCGGTCGCTGCCCTGAGGAGCGGACTTCTGCACGTCGCCCGACGAATTGAGCAGCTTGTAGACGGGCGAGCCGCTCTCGCGGATCGAAGCCGTACGCGAGTTGTCGACCGAAGTTGCGGCGGGCTGGTTGGCGCCATTGGAGCCATAGTTGTCGCTGCCCGCGAAAGCGCTACCGGAGATGGCCAGAACGGCGGCGGCAGCAAGGATGAGCTTGTTCATGTTAGTCTCCTGAATTTCTGGATTTCACGGGAATGGCCGGCATCGCCGCCATTTCCGTGAACCGGCATTACTTGCCGAAGAGGTTGCGGTCAGCGCCCTGCTGAGCAGGCACCTGGGTGGCCGGAGCCGACTTGTCGACCGAAGCCGTGTAGGAATGGTCGACCGCAGCGGCCGGCTGGTTGGCACCGTTGGAACCGTAGTTATCGCTGCCAGCGAAGGCACTGCCGGAAATGGCCAGGACGGCGGCGGCAGCAAGGATGAGCTTGTTCATGTTAGTCTCCTGAGTTTCTCAAGATCGGCCAGAGCGGCGGGCGAAAAGCCCGCCATTAGCCGGGACCCGTTGTTAGTTATTACCGAAGAGGTTGTGATCTGCGCCCTGGGCAGGCGTCTGAGCAGCCGGTTCCGACTTCTTGGTCGAAGCGGTGTACGAGCTGTCGACAGTCGTGGCTGCGGCGGCATTCGAACCGTAGTGGTCGCTACCAGCGAAGGCGCTGCCGGAAATGGCCAGAAGGGCGGCGGCAGTGAGAACAATCTTTTTCATTTTTAGTACTCCAGTATTTTTTCCGTCCGTCTAGCGGCGTGTCTTGGGATTGAAATCGCGTCGTTCGGACAGCCCCGATGTGGGAAAGCCAGATCGCCGTTTCCAATCACGAAGTTGTTCCGTGTGGACCAAGAATCCACCACTTGAAATTGTGCCAGAGGTTTCCACGCCATAAATTTTTCTTCTTAATATCAATCACTTAATTAAAGCCAGCCGCAAGATCACAGACTGTATCGGAGGTCCAGTGTTCACACCGTCCTGCACGCACCGTCAACAGAAACGAACCGTTCGGTTCGATTTTAGAATCCGCTAATAGTCACTTTTCGAAACCGTTAACCTTTTTTGCCCCTGTTCCGGGTCGATTTTGACAGCCAGTACAGCTAACGGCGAAGACGATTTTCGTGACCGCTGTCCGCGCCCAGATCGTTGCGCATGCGTGTCGCGCCGCATGGATGCGATGTCGCTTTCATGCCGATGTCGCAAACGCCGTCGTGATTAGATCATGTCATCTCAGGTGCCGCTTCGTGACGACGGGGCGGAGAATTGGGAAGCCGGTCAAAATCCGGCGCTGCCCCCGCAACGGTGGTGGAGTTCAAGTCGCAACGGGAGACCACTGGGCGAAAGCCTGGGAAGGTGTCGCGACCGTCCGCAAGGACACTCCAGAGCCCGGAAACCAGCCCGAGATTTTTGAACTCGACTGATCGCGGTGGGCGGTCAAGAGGCGGATGGCGCGCGCCCGGCTTTCGCCGGCCTGCGTCTCATCCTTCCTCAATCACCACCAGTTCAGTCCTTGAAGTATGAGGACAGGACATGGATGCGCGCAACGATATGCTGAGGCTCTTGAACAGCCGCAGAGAGGGCTTCTCGCTCGAGCAGCCCTTCTATACCGATCCCGATTTCTTCAAGCTCGACATGGAGCTGATCTGGTATCGCGACTGGCTGTTCGTCGGCCATGATTGCGAACTGCCCAAGCCCGGCAGCTTCATCACCGTGCAGATCGGCGACTATCCGGTCGTGCTGGTGCGCGATCAGCAGGGCAAGATCAACGCTTTCCACAATTCCTGCCGCCACCGCGGTAGCCGCGTCTGCAACACCGACAAGGGCATGGCCGCCAAGCTGGTCTGCCCCTATCACCAATGGACCTATGAGCTGGACGGAAGGCTGCTGTTTGCCCGCCAGATGGCCGACGGTTTCGACAAGAGCCAGTTCGGCCTGAAGCCGGTCGCCTGCGAAAGCGTGGCCGGCTATATCTTCATCTGCCTGGCCAAGGAACCCGCCGACTTCTCGCCGATGCGGGCGATGATCGAACCCTATCTCAAGCCGCACCGGCTCAGCGAAGCCAAGATCGCCTTCGAGAGCACGATCGTCGAGAAGGGCAACTGGAAGCTCGTCTGGGAAAACAACCGCGAGTGCTACCACTGCGCCGGCAATCACCCGGAGCTGTGCAAAACCTTCCCGGAAGCCCCGACGGTGACCGGCGTGCAAGGCGCCGACAGCGATCCGGAGATGCTGGCACACTGGGCCAAATGCGAAGCGGCCGGCCTGCCGAGCAAGTTCCGCATCGATCCGGCCGGGCAATACCGCGCCACCCGCGCGCCGCTGCTGCGCGATGCGGTCAGCTACACGATGACCGGCAAGCGGGCGGTGAAGAAGAACCTGTCCGACAGCGTCTCCGCCGACCGCATCGGTTCCTTGCTGCTCTATCACTATCCGACGACGTGGAACCACATTCTGGGCGACCACGCCGTCACCTTCCGCGTGCTGCCGATCAGCGCCACGGAAACCGCGGTGACGACCAAATGGCTGGTTCACAAGGATGCGGTCGAGGGTGTCGACTACGATCTTGCCGAACTCACCCATGTCTGGACCGAGACCAACGACCAGGATCGCCGCATCGTCGAGGAAAACGCCTTCGGCATCCAGTCGCCGGCCTATGAACCCGGCCCCTATTCGGAGCTGCATGAGGGCGGCGTGATCCAGTTTGTCGACTGGTACGCCCGCTTCATCGGTCCGCGCCTTGCCGACGATGGCCGGCCGGCCCTGCGCAGTGTCGCCTGAGGGGTTTGGGGATGAACGCGATGACGGATCTTGGCCTCTATCGCCATCTCGACCAGATGGCGCCCTGGAACGACAGGCTGCAGGTGCTGGAAGTGATCGGCGTCAGCGACGAGGCGCCTGACGTCAAGACCTTCACCTTCCGCTCCGACAACCAGACCTGGTTCCGCTACAAGCCGGGCCAGTTCGTGACGCTGGAACTGCCGACGCCGGACGGACCGCTGATGCGCACCTATACGCTGTCGTCGTCGCCGTCGCGGCCGTTCTCGATCGCGGTGACGGTGAAGGCACAGGCCGGCAGCATCGGCACACGCTGGATGTTCGATCACCTGGTGCCCGGTTCGCACGTCAAGGCCTATGGGCCGAGCGGCGATTTTTCGCTGCACAGCCATCCGGCGGCCAAATATCTGTTGATCTCGGCCGGCTCCGGCGTGACGCCGATGATGTCGATGCTGCGCTGGCTGAACGATTGCGCGCCATGGACCGATGTCGGCTTCGTCAACTGCGCGCGTCGCCCGGAAGAGATCATCTTCCGCAAGGAGCTCGAACTGCTCGGCGGCCATATGCCGGGCCTGTCGCTCGGCTTCATGATCGAGGAGCGGTCGAGCCGCGAGGGCTGGTACGGCCATATGGGCCGCATCGACGCGATCCGGCTGCCGCTGCTGGCGCCCGATTTCCGCGAACGCGAGATCTTCTGCTGCGGTCCGGATCCTTTCATGCGCGCCGTGCGCGGCATGCTTGAAGCCGCCGGCTTCGACATGACGAAATACCACCAGGAGAGCTTTGCCGCCCCCGCGGTGGAGGAAGTCCCGGCGCCGTTCGCGTCGCCCGGGGAAGACGGCATTGCCGTTCCCGTCGAGGCCACACCGATCCGCTTCGCGCTTTCGGATGTCGATGCCGAGTGCGTCGCCGGCCAGACCGTGCTGCAGACGGCGCGCTCCTCGGGCGTGCGGATCCCAGCGGCCTGCGAATTCGGCCTGTGCGGAACCTGCAAGGTGAAGAAAGTCTCCGGCGCCGTCGAGATGAGCCACAATGGCGGCATCCTCGATCACGAGATCGATGACGGCTTCATCCTTGCCTGCTGCTCGAAGCCGCTTTCGGCTCTCGAAATCGAGGCGTGACAGCGTCGGGCGGCCCCGGCACCGCAGCCTTGCCAGGCAGTTGCGGCTGTTGTTTCCAGGACCCTTGCGACCTTGATAGGGACGTGCCTCGGGAGCGGCTTATAAGGCGTTCTCGTGCGGCTTCGTTACCCGCCGCAGCGTCAGATTGATCCTGCCGCCGTTCTTGAGCAGCGCCGAGGTCGAGGGATAGATGCGGTCGACGCCGTGGAACGCGAGACGGCCCTCGCCGCCAAGCACGACGACGTCGCCGCTCTTCAGCCTGAACGATTTGGTGGCGCCGTCGCGCGTCGTCTGGCCGACCCGGAACAGGCAATCGTCGCCCAGCGAGACGGAGACGACTGGCGCCGAGAAATCGGCCTCGTCGCGGTCTTGGTGCGGGCCCATCCTCGCGTCGGCCGTGTAGAAATTGATAAGACAGGCCTCCGGCGGATTCGGATAGCCCGACACCTGCCGCCACAGCTCGAGCAGGCCATCCGGGATCGGCGGCCATGGCTCTCCTGTCAGCGGATGCGTCGGCTGGTAGCGATAGCCGCGCTCCTTGTCGGTGACCCAGCCGAGCGAGCCGCAATTGGTCATGCGCACGCTCATCTCCTTGCCGGTGCGCGGCATGGCAGGGACGAACAGCGGCGCCTGCTGGATGATGCCTCTCACCTCTTCGACCAGCGCCTCCTGAACAGCGCGGGAGAGATAGGCCGGCATGTGGCGGACGCCGTTGGGCAGAACGAGCATGGAATAGCGCACCTTGAGATGGTTCGAGCCCGCAAGATGCCACCATCAACGGAAAACAGCGACCCGAAAGCCGTCGCCGATTGCACTGCTGCGGCTATTGCTATCTGGATCAGGGCCGCAACATCACGGCCTCGCTGAAACGCAACTGGCAAAAATCGAAAACGCCGCGCGTCCTTTCGGATGCGCGGCGCTTGATTAAGCCGTTTCGAGACTGCCTGGCAGCAGAATCAGGGGATGCGCAGCACCTGGCCCGGATAGATTTTGTCCGGGTGGGTCAGCATCGGCCTGTTGGCCTCGAAGATGGCGGTGTTCTTGGCGCCCTGGCCCTTGCCGTAGCTTTTCTCGGCGATCTTCCAGAGGTTATCGCCCTTCTGGACGGTGTAGAAGGTCGGTTCCTTGGCCGGGGCAGCTGCCTTGCCGGCGTCCGGCGCGACCTGCAATTCGTCGGCCTGCACCTTGGAGACGCCCAGCGTGTTGCCGACGGCGATGACCGCCTTTTCAAAGATCGACTGGTCCTTGACCGCGCCCTTCAGCACCGCCGTGTCGCCCTGCACGACGACCTGCACGCCATCGGTGCCGAGCTTGTGTGAATCGAGCTCCTTCTTGAGCGTGTCGGCCGTGGGTGCGGCTTCCTCGTCGCCGCCGATGCCCAGTTTCTTGCCGACGCTCTTGACGAAATCGAACATGCCCATCTCTGGTCTCCCTTGCTGTGGCAATGGCGAAACCTCGCATCTGCGGTGCGAAATGGAAAGCCGTTTTATGCACGCGGCTGGTGTGGTGCTTAGTCGTTTTCCACCCGGCCGCGCAGCTTCTTGATCGTGCCGCGTCCAGCCTTGCTCTTCAGCCGCCGCTCCACCGCGCCTTTCGAGGGGCGCGTCTTCTTGCGGGGTGGCGGCGGCGGTTCGGCGGCCTTGGCGACAAGCGCCGTGAGCCTCGCTCTGGCATCCGCGCGGTTCTGCTCCTGGGTGCGGAAGCGCCCGGCCTCGATGACGATGACGCCGTCCTTGGTGGCGCGCTGGCCGGCAAGCTTGATCGTGCGGGCACGCACGCGTTCCGACAGGCCGGCCGCGCTGGCCGCGTCGAAGCGCAGTTGCACGGCGGTTGCCACCTTGTTGACGTTCTGGCCACCCGGCCCCGACGAGCGGATGAAATCCTCGTGCAGGTCACCGGGATGGATCACGGCTTCGTCTGATATGATGATGTTGTCATCGATCGGCATGCCGCAGTCATGGCGCGGCGGCGGACAAAAGAAAAGGCCCGATCGAAACCGGGCCTTCGATGGTACTGCGCGGCTACGATGCCAAGCGATCCGGGCTCTTACTCCGCCGCTTCCTGCATGCGAGGCGCCGCCCCCATCACGGTTGCATCGACATGCGGCTCGAATTTCTCGAAGTTGACGGCGAACATGCCGACCAGTCTTGCCGCCTGGCGGTCATAGGCAGGCTTGTCGACCCAGGTCGAGCGCGGATCGAGAATGGCGCCATCGACGCCAGGCACCGCTACCGGCACCTCGAAGCCGAAATTGGCGTCAGTGCGGAATTTGGCTGTCTTCAGCGAGCCGTCGAGCGCGGCGGTCAGCAGAGCGCGCGTCGCCTTGATCGGCATGCGCTTGCCGGTGCCGTAGGCGCCACCGGTCCAGCCGGTGTTGACCAGCCAGCAATCGGCGCCGTGGCTGGCAATGAGCTCGCGCAGCAGATTGCCATATTCCGAGGGGTGGCGCGGCATGAACGGGGCGCCGAAGCAGGTCGAAAACGTCGCTTCGGGTTCGGTGACGCCCTTTTCGGTTCCGGCCACCTTGGCCGTATAGCCGGAGAGGAAATGGTACATCGCCTGCGCCGGGGTCAGCCGCGCGATCGGCGGCATCACGCCGAAAGCGTCGGCGGTCAGCATGATGATGTTTTTGGGATGACTGGCGCGCCCGGTCTTCGAGGCATTGGGGATGAAGTCGAGCGGGTAGGCGCAACGGGTGTTTTCGGTAAGGCGACCATCGTTGAAGTCCGGCACGCCGTCGGCGTCGAGCACGACATTTTCCAGCACCGTGCCGAAGCGCTGCGTGGTGGCGAAGATCTCCGGCTCGGCTTCGGCCGACAGCTTGATCGTCTTGGCGTAGCAGCCACCTTCGAAATTGAAGATACCGTGCGGACCCCAGCCATGCTCGTCGTCGCCGATCAGCGTGCGCGACGGATCGGCCGACAGTGTCGTCTTGCCGGTGCCGGAAAGCCCGAAGAAGACGGCCGCGTCGCCCGCCGGCCCCTCATTGGCCGAGCAGTGCATCGGCATCACGCCCTTCTGCGGCAGCAGATAGTTGAGCATGGTGAACACCGACTTCTTCATCTCGCCGGCATAGGAGGTGCCACCGATCAGCACGATCTTGCGGGTGAGGTCGACGACGATCATCGTTTCCGTGCGGCTGCCGTGGCGGGCGGGGTCGGCGCGGAAGGACGGCAGGTCGATGATCGTCATCTCGGGCACGAATTGTTCGAGCTCGGCCTTGTCCGGACGGATGAGAAGATTGCGGATGAACAGCGAGTGCCAGGCAAACTCGGTGACTACGCGCGTCGGCAGTTTCAGCTCGGCATCGGCGCCGCCGACGAGGTCCTGAACATAGAGATCCTTGTCCGCGGCGTGGGCAAGGAAATCGGCGAACAGCGTTTCGAACTGGGCCGGCGAGATTGCCTTGTTGTTGTCCCACCAGACATGCGCCTCGGTGGCGGCGTCGCGGACGACGAACTTGTCCTTGGGCGAACGGCCCGTGTGCTGGCCGGTCTCGGCGACCAGCGCGCCATGCGCGGTCAGCCGGGCCTCGCCGCGCCGGATCGCCTCCTCATAAAGGGCGGCCGCGCCAAAATTATAGCGCACCATACCGGTGGTTTTCAGGCCGATACGATCGATCGGGCAAGCAGGATTGCGTTTGCCGACTTCCGACATTGGTGTCCCTTCTACGATTTGCCGCATCTTTGCCGGCACATTTCCGGCACGCCCGTTGTGCAGGCTGAGATGGTCAAAACCAGAAAAGCCAAATGATATCAAATCATTAATCGATTTAAAAATTTTGAAAGTTGTTTAAATCGTTTATATATGCGAAAAGTTTCACGGTTGCCCAAAGGATTGGCGATGTACGTTCGTCCAATCCATGTCGAGGTAGGATTGTGGCCTGCGGCACCCCGCGCGTGACAGCGGACAAGGCCTATGCCACATTTTGTACCTAATTTGTCCTGCAAAAGCCCCTTCTCTACGAAAGAAGGGACAGCTCATGAGGGAGCCGCTTGAAATGGCAACAATCGCGCTTGTCGATGACGACCGCAACATTCTGACGTCGGTGTCGATCGCCCTCGAATCCGAGGGATATCGCGTCGAGACCTACACGGATGGTGCGTCCGCGCTGGAAGGCCTGGCGGCACGTCCGCCGAATCTTGCCATCCTCGACATCAAGATGCCGCGCATGGACGGCATGGAGCTCTTGCGCCGGATGCGCCAGAAGTCCGACCTGCCGGTGATCTTCCTGACTTCCAAGGACGACGAGATCGATGAATTGTTCGGCCTCAAGATGGGCGCCGACGATTTCATCCGCAAACCGTTCTCGCAGCGCCTGCTGGTCGAGCGGGTGCGCGCAGTGCTACGCCGTGCCAGCGCCCGCGAAGCTGCGGCAAAGGCGCCCAGCCAGCAGGCCCGCTCGCTCGAGCGCGGCCAGCTCGTCATGGACCAGGAGCGCCACACCTGCACCTGGAAGGGCGAACCGGTGACGCTCACCGTCACCGAATTCCTGATCCTGCATTCGCTGGCGCAGCGTCCCGGTGTGGTAAAAAGCCGTGATGCGCTGATGGATTCGGCCTATGATGAGCAGGTCTATGTCGATGACCGCACGATCGACAGCCACATCAAGCGGCTGCGCAAGAAGTTCAAGGCTGTCGACGACGACTTCGAAATGATCGAAACCCTTTACGGCGTGGGATATCGGTTCCGAGAAGCGTGAATAGGGAATAGGCAGTAGGGGTTAGGCAGTAGGGAATCTCAGCCATTTCTCTATTCCCTACTGCCTACTGCCTACTCACTAAACAGGGCCTGCTATTCGATGGCAGTGGAAGCACAGCGAACAAGACCGACGGGCGCCGCCAGGCGGCCGTCGCGCATCATGCCGTCCTTCGTCTCGAAGATCACGGTGCCGATGCGCCGCTTCCTCGGCCACCACATCTTTTCCAGCCTGACGCGGCGCATCCTGTTCCTCAACCTTGCCGGCCTGGCTGTCCTGGTCACCGGCATCCTCTACCTCAACACCTTCCGCGACGGGCTGATCGATGCCCGCGTCGAAAGCCTGATGACGCAGGGCGAGATCATCGCCGGCGCGATCGCGGCATCGGCGACGGTCGAGACCGATTCGATCAGCATCGACCCGGAGAAGCTGCTTGAGCTGCAGGCCGGCGAAAGCCTGGGGCCGGGCTCCGACCAGCTCGACAATCTCGATTTCCCAATCAATCCCGAGCGTGTCGCGCCGGTGCTGCGGCGGCTGATTTCGCCGACCCGTACACGGGCCCGCATCTATGACCGCGACGCCAATCTACTGCTCGATTCGCGCCATCTCTATTCGCGCGGCCAGATCCTGCGCTACGATCTGCCGCCGGTCGAGGAGGAACAGCCCGACCTTGTCGAGCGCGTCCAGAAGTTCATCTTCGACTTCTTCCGCAACACCGACCTGCCGGTCTATCGCGAGCAGCCCGGCGGCAATGGCGCCGCCTTCCCGGAAGTGGTCAAGGCGCTGACCGGCAGCCCCTCGACCATCGTGCGCGTCTCCGAGCAGGGCGAGCAGATCGTGTCGGTGGCGGTGCCGATCCAGCGCTTCCGTGCCGTTCTCGGCGTGCTGATGCTGTCGACCGAAGGCGGCGACATCGACAAGATCGTCGCCGCCGAGCGCAAGGCGATCCTGCGCGTCTTCGGCATCGCGGCACTGGTCACCGCCATCCTGTCGATGCTTCTGGCCTCGACCATCGCCAATCCGCTGCGCCGGCTGTCGGCGGCGGCGGTCAGGGTCCGGCGCGGCGTCAAGAGCCGCGAGGAAATCCCCGACTTTTCCGACCGGCAGGACGAGATCGGCAACCTGTCGGTCGCGGTGCGCGACATGACCAACGCGCTCTATGCGCGCATCGAGGCGATCGAAAGCTTCGCCGCCGACGTGTCGCATGAATTGAAGAACCCGCTGACCTCGCTGCGCAGCGCCGTGGAAACCCTGCCGCTGGCCAAGAACGACAATTCGCGCAGCCGGCTAATGGACATCATCCAGCATGACGTGCGCCGGCTGGACCGGCTGATCACCGATATTTCCGACGCTTCCCGTCTCGACGCCGAGCTGGCGCGTGAGGATGCCGGGACGGTGGACCTGAAGAAATTCATCACCGACCTCGTCGCCGTGTCGCGCGAGACCACGCGCAACAAGAAGGCGGTCGAGATCGAGCTCAAGGTCGCCAAGCTGCCACAGGGCGTCAAAGGCTATTTCGTCGCCGGCCACGATCTGCGCATCGGCCAGGTGGTCACCAACCTGATCGAGAATGCACGCTCCTTCGTTCCCGAGGACCATGGCCACATCAGCCTGTCGCTGGCCCGCGCCGGCAAGTTCAACATCCTGACCGTCGACGACAATGGTCCCGGCATCCGCGCCGACAATATCGACCGCATCTTCGAACGCTTCTACACCGACCGGCCGGCCGGCGAAGCGTTCGGCCAGAATTCGGGCCTTGGCCTGTCGATTTCGAGGCAGATCGTCGAAGCCCATGGCGGCACGCTGACCGCCGAGAACATCCCCGGCACCAAGCCCGGCGAGATCAAGGGCGCGCGCTTCGTCGTGACGTTGCCGGCCGAAGCATGATCCCGAAAAGTGGGAACCGGTTTTCTCGGACGAACGGTTCCGTTCGTCCAGAGATCATGCTTCACGCAAAAGGCATGATCGGGCAGCATCGTGCCTGATCCAGTTGCGCAGCCAGAAAACATTCACGGAACCGCGATCCTGATCGGCGAGCGCGGCGTCCTTATCACCGGGGCGTCTGGCGCCGGCAAGACGACGCTGGCGCTGACACTCCTGGACCATTGCCGCGCGCGCGGGCTGTTCTCGCGGCTGATCGGCGACGACAGGCTGCTCGCCGCGGCCCGCGCCGGGCGGCTGGTCTGTCGCGTGCCGGCGCCTATCGCCGGTCTCGCCGAAGTGCCTGGATTCATGCCGCGCCGGCTGCCGTTCGAGCAGGGCGGGGTGATCGACCTGCATGTGAGGCTGGTGCCAAAGGCAGAGATGGCCCGTTTCCAGGAGGAAATCAGCGGGCCGGTCGCAGGCTGCCCGGTGCCGCGTATCGACCTTGCCGAGCGTAACGCCGCCACGGCCCTGCCGGCCGTGATCGCGCGGCTGTCGATCGCGCCTTTTCTATGATCCGCTCCCGATTTTTTGCTGCAATGCGTCAAAATGGCATGGGCCGGCGCAATTTTGGGCTTGTCAACGGGCCGCGCGTCGACAAGATAGCGCTCCCGCCGCCTGGAATGGCTGGCGAGCATAAAATGCGCCTGTGAAGCGGCGATGACGGGAGCCACCAAAGAATGATCGGACTCGTGCTTGTAACGCACGGTCAACTGGCCACCGAGTTCCGACATGCCGTCGAACATGTCGTCGGGCCACAAGACAATTTCGAAACCGTGGCGATCGGTGCCGACGACGATATGGAACAGCGTCGCCGCGACATCGTCGACGCCGTCGCCCGTGTCGATACCGGGGCGGGCGTCATCGTGCTGACCGACATGTTCGGCGGCACGCCGTCGAATCTCGCCATTTCGGTGATGGAGTCCGGCCGCACCGAGGTGATCGCCGGCATGAATCTGCCGATGCTGATCAAGCTGTCCTCGATCCGCAAGGGCGACAACATGGCCGCCGCGCTCGACGAGGCGCAGGCCGCCGGGCGCAAATACATCAATGTCGCCAGCCAGCTTCTGAGCAGCAAATGAACGCGCTATCCCCGGAGAAAGACCACATCGTCCGGGAGTTCCCGATCGTCAACCAGCGCGGCCTGCATGCACGCGCCTCGGCGAAATTCGTCCAGCTCGCCAGCGGCTTCGACGCCGCGGTCCATGTCGAGAAGGACGGCGTCAAGGTCGGCGGCACGTCGATCATGGGCCTGATGATGCTGGCCGCCAGCCCGGGCTACTCGATCCGTGTCACCGCCAGCGGGCCAGAGGCGCTCGAGGTCATGGACGCGCTCGAGCAGCTTGTAGCCTCCCGCTTCGGCGAGGAATGCTGATCCCGTTCTAGGCATGCTCGCGAGACATGCAGGGATAAAGATTTCTTTATATCCCATTGTCGTCTTGAGCCTGATCTGCTAGTCAGGCCGGCAATTCGCGCCCTTCGACGCGCCGACCGGCGCGGGCGCATCCGCAACCAATTCGCAGCATAACAATTCGCATCGGAGTACTGCCATGACGGGTAGCAAGGATTATGTGGTCGCCGACATCTCGCTTGCCGGCTGGGGCCGCAAGGAACTCGATATCGCCGAAACCGAAATGCCGGGCCTGATGGCCTGCCGCGAGGAATTCGGCGCCAAGAAGCCGCTGAAGGGCGCGCGCATCACCGGCTCGCTGCACATGACCATCCAGACCGCGGTGCTGATCGAGACGCTGAAGGTGCTCGGCGCCGACATCCGCTGGGCCTCCTGCAACATCTTCTCGACCCAGGACCATGCCGCCGCGGCCATCGCCGAGGCCGGCATCCCGGTCTTCGCCGTCAAGGGCGAGAGCCTCGAACAGTATTGGGACTACACCGACCGGATCTTCCAGTGGACCGACGGCGGCCTCTCCAACATGATCCTCGACGATGGCGGCGACGCCACCATGTACATCCTGATCGGCGCCCGCGCCGAAGCCGGCGAGGACGTGCTGTCCAACCCGCAGAGCGAGGAAGAGGAATATTTCTACGCCCAGGTCAAGAAGCGCCTGAAGGCTTCGCCCGGCTTCTTCACCAAGCAGAAGGCTGCGATCCGCGGCGTGACTGAAGAGACGACCACCGGCGTCAACCGGCTCTACCAGCTGCAGAAGAAGGGCCTGCTGCCCTTCCCCGCCATCAACGTCAACGATTCCGTCACCAAGTCGAAGTTCGACAACAAGTATGGCTGCAAGGAATCGCTGGTCGACGGCATCCGCCGCGGCACCGACACGATGATGGCCGGCAAGGTCGCGGTCGTCTGCGGCTATGGCGACGTCGGCAAGGGCTCGTCGGCTTCGCTCAAGGGCGCCGGCGCCCGCGTCAAGGTCACCGAGGTCGATCCGATCTGCGCCCTGCAGGCGGCGATGGACGGCTTTGAAGTGGTGACGCTGGAAGACGCGGCGCCGACCGCCGACATCGTTATCACCACCACCGGCAACAAGGATGTCGTCACCCTCGACCATATGCGGTCGATGAAGGACATGGTGATCGTCGGCAATATCGGTCACTTCGACAACGAGATCCAGGTCGCCTCGCTGCGCAATCTGAAATGGACCAACGTCAAGCCGCAGGTCGACATGATCACCTTCCCGGACGGCAAGCGGATGATCCTCTTGTCGGAAGGCCGCCTGCTCAATCTCGGCAACGCCACCGGCCATCCGAGCTTCGTCATGTCGGCGTCCTTCACCAACCAGGTGCTGGCCCAGATCGAGCTGTTCACCAAGGGCGAGCAGTACCAGAACCAGGTCTATGTCCTGCCCAAGCATCTCGACGAGAAGGTCGCGCGCCTGCACCTCGACAAGCTCGGCGCGCGCCTGACCGAACTGTCGGGTGAGCAGGCCGCCTATATCGGCGTCACGCCGCAGGGTCCGTTCAAGCCGGAACACTACCGCTATTAACCAAAGCTAAGTTTACTACCATATATTGAGGCCGGGCGATTGACTTTTCGCCCGGCCTTATTTTTGCGCGCGATCAGCCTTCACGGCGATTCGGCGAGGGTTTATTGTCAGGTGATTCGCGACGCTTCCGGCCCGAGAGGGGATCAGAGAGGCGCGTATCAGGGCGGTCTTGCATTCAGGCGGCGGAGAGGACCAAGACATGCCGGGGCAAAACCCGCACGGAGCGGGATCGGCCGTTTCCGGCGGCCATGACGATTCGGGGACCATAGGCTCGACCATTCAGGGCGGGCGCCTTTCATGGCGTGCCCGCATCGGTCTGTTCCTGACCAGTTCCGCGCTGGCCGGACCCTTGGCCAGTGCCGTGGCGCATGCCGAGAACGCCGCCGCGGCCACCGCCGGCCTGTCGATCAACACGGTCGAAGTCATGCAGCTTGCCGTGTTCGTCGGCGTGACGGGCGCGGCATTCCTGTCGGCCATCGTTCTCATCCGCGAACGGGCCCGCACTTCGGCGGAGAATGTCGAACTGAGAAGCCGCGTCGCCGACATCAATGCGGCACTGCGCCGTTCGGAAGCGCTGCTCAATCTGCGCGACCAGCGCGTGGTGGTCTGGGCCTCGGAGAACAAGAAGCCCGAACTCATCGGCACGTTGCCTGTCGAAAGCGGCGCGCCAGAGGAACGGGCGGCTTTCCTCGCTTTTGGCCGCTGGCTGATGCCGCGCTCGGCGGCGGCGCTCGAGCACGCCATCGCGGGCTTGCGCGAAAAGGCCAGGCCCTTCGACCTCGTCATCGAATCGCAAGCCGGCGCCCCGCTTGAAGTGCATGGCCGCAAGAGCGCCGCGCATATCCTCGTGCGGTTTGTCTCGCTTTCCGAGACACAGCGCAGCCAAGCCCGGCTGAAGATCGACAACCAGCGGCTGGCCGCCGACCATGACACGATGATCGGCCTGCTCGAAGCGCTGAAGATGCCGGCATGGTTGCGCGACGAGCACGGACGCCTGAAATGGGTCAACCGGGCCTATGCCGACGCGGTCGAAGCCGAAAGCGCGGAAGCCGCCGTCCGTGACGCCAAGGAATTCCTCGGCGGCCAGGCACGCGAGGCAATCGACGCCCAGCACAAGACGCATCCGGTCTTCGAGCAGTCGCTCTCCACCGTGATCGAAGGCGACCGCCGCGTCTTCGCGGTGACCGACTTCGCCGGCGCCGACGGTTCGGCCGGCCTTGCCGCCGACACCAGCGCCATCGAGACCATTCGCGGCGAATATGAGCGGACGGTGCGCAGCCACGCCGACACGCTCGACCAGCTCAACACCGCCGTCGCCATCTTCGACACAGACGAGAAGCTACGCTTCTTCAACCAGGCGTTCCAGAAACTTTGGGGCCTGGACAGCGGCTTCCTGCACAGCGCGCCCGACAATGCGCTTTTGCTCGACCGGTTACGCAGCGAAGGCAAGATCGCCGAGCAGCCCGAATGGCGCCGCTGGAAGGAAGGCCTGCTCGGCGCCTATCGCGCAGTGGAATCGCAGGAACATTGGTGGCATCTGCCCGACGGCAAGACCATCCGCGTCGTCGCCAATCCGCAGCCCAAGGGCGGCGTCACCTGGGTATTCGAGAACCTGACCGAGAAGATGGACCTGGAAAGCCGCTACCGCACCGCGGTGCGCGTCCAGGGCGAAACGCTCGACAATCTCGCCGAAGGCGTCGCGGTGTTCGGACCCGATGGCCGGCTGCGCCTGTCGAACCCGGCCTTTGCGACGCTCTGGGGATTGAGCGGCGAAGCCGCCAAGCCCAATGTTCACGTCTCCACGATACGCGACCTTTGCGACCGCCAGGCGGTCGACAGCCCCTGGCCCGGTTTCGTCGCCGCCATCACCGGTTTCGACGACGAACGCCGCGACCGGCACGGCCAGAGCGAGCTCAACAACGGCACCGTGCTGCGCTACGCCGTGATCCCGCTGCCCAATGGGCAAGTGATGATGACCTTCGTCGACGTCACCGACAGCGTGCATGTCGAACGTGCGCTGAAGGACAAGAACGAGGCATTGGAGAAGTCCGATCAGCTCAAGAACGACTTCGTCCAGCACGTGTCCTACGAACTGCGTTCGCCGCTGACCAACATCATCGGCTTCACCGAACTGCTTTCACTGCCCACCACCGGACCGCTGAATCAAAAGCAGCGCGAATATGTCGAGCACGTCAGTTCGTCCTCCTCGGTGCTGCTGACCATCGTCAACGACATACTCGACCTTGCGACCGTCGATGCCGGCATCATGCAGCTCGACATTTCCGAGGTGCATGTCGACCGCACCATCGCGGCCGCCGCGGAACTGGTTGCCGACCGGCTGCAGGAGCATTCGATCCGGCTCGAGGTCGATGCCGCTGCCGCGCCGAAGACGTTCCACGGCGACGAGACCCGCATCCGCCAGATCCTCTACAATCTGCTAAGCAACGCCGCCAATTACGCGCCGGAAGCCAGCACCATCCGGCTCGCCTGTCGCCATCTGGCGGATGGGGTGGAATTCTCCGTTCACGACGATGGGCCCGGCATGCCGCCTGACGTTTTGGACTCGGTGTTCCGCCGCTTCGAACCCCGCACCAATGGCGGCCGCCGGCGAGGCGCCGGCCTCGGCCTGTCGATCGTCAAGAGCTTTGTCGAACTGCATGGCGGCAATGTTCGCATCGAAACCGGCAAGGACAAGGGCACCACCGTCATCTGCACCTTCCCCGACATGCCGGGCATCCGCGCCGCAGCCGAGTAGCGCGCTCGATGACGGGACCTGTGCTGGAGCGTTTGCTCGCCGATGAGACACAGACAGCGCGGCTGGGCGAAGATCTGGCCCTGTCCCTGCGCGCCGGCGACGTGCTGGCGCTCAAAGGCGATCTCGGCGCCGGCAAATCGACACTTGCGCGGGCGTTGATCCGGGCGCTGGCCGATGATGCCAGCCTGGATGTGCCGAGCCCGACCTTCACCTTGGTGCAGAGCTACGACACGCGCATTCCGGTGCACCATTTCGACCTCTATCGCCTGGCCTCGGCAGCCGAGCTCGACGAACTCGGCTTCGACGAAGCGCTGACGCAAGGGGCTGCCCTGGTCGAATGGCCCGAGCGGGCGGAAGGCTATCTGCCGAAGACGACCCTCTCGATCGAACTCGTCCAGCATGGCGAGGGCCGGCTGGCGCGGCTGTCGGGGCAAGGCGCCGCCTTCGACCGCGCGGCGCGATCGCTGGCCATGCGCGATTTTCTGGAGAGGGCCGGCTGGGGCGACGCGCGGCGGCGCCATTTCATCGGCGACGCCTCGGCCCGTTCCTACGAGATCGTGACGCTCGCCGGCCAGGAGCCGCGCGTGCTGATGAACTCGCCGCGGCTGGTGCTCGGCCCCGCCGTGCGCGACGGCAAACCCTATGCGGTGATCGCCCACACCGCCCAGTCGATCTCCGCTTTCGTCGCCATCGACCGCGCCTTGAAGGCCGGCGGCGTCAGCGTTCCGCAAATCCATGCCGAGGACCAGGACCAGGGTTTCTTGCTGCTCGAACATCTCGGTTCCGAGGGGTTTCTCGGCAAGGACGGCGAGCCGGTGGCCGAGCGCTATGCGGCGGCAGCCGAGTTGTTGGCCATGATGCATGGCAAGACCTGGCCGCAGCGCCTGCAAGCCGGACCCGGCAGCTTCCACGAGGTGCCGCCCTTCGACCGCGACGCGATGATGATCGAAGCCGATCTTTTGGTCGACTGGTATGTGCCGGCGATATCGGGCGGCCCGCCAAGCGACGATCTGCGCTCGGGCTACGCCAGGGAATGGAACGCGCTTTTCGACCGGCTGCAGGGCAGCGAATACACGCTGATGCTGCGCGACTTTCATTCGCCCAACATCATCTGGCGCGACGACCGCGCCGGCCATGACCGGCTGGGCATCGTCGACTTCCAGGATGCGCTGATCGGGCCTTCAGCCTATGACGTCGCCTCGCTGGCCATGGATGCCCGTGTCACCCTATCGCCCGAAATCGAGAAGAAGACGCTCGATGCCTATGTCGCGGCGCGTCACGCGGCGGGGGCTTTCGACGAAGCGAGCTTCCTCGAAGCCTATGCAATCATGGCCGCGCAGCGCAATTCCAAGATCCTCGGCATTTTCGTGCGTCTCGAAAAGCGCGACGGCAAACCTTATTATCTGAAGCACCTGCCGCGCATCCGCGACTATCTGCGCCGGGCGCTGTCCCATCCGGCGCTTGCCAGCCTGCGGGAATTCTACAATACGCACGGGCTGCTCGAGGAACGAACACTGTGACAAGACCGGACACTGCCATCGTCCTTGCCGCCGGGCTCGGCAAGCGCATGCGGCCGATCACCGATACGATCCCCAAGCCGCTGGTCAGGATCGCCGGCAAGACCTTGCTCGACTGGGGGCTCGACAGCCTCGCCGCCGCCGGCGTCGCCAAGGCGGTGGTCAACGTCCACTATCTTCCCGAGCAGATCGTCGCCCATGTCGCGGCGCGCAGCGCTCCGCGGATCATCATTTCCGATGAGAGCGACCGGCTGCTCGATTCGGCCGGGGGCATCGTCAAGGCGCTGCCGGAACTCGGCCAACAACCCTTCTATATCCTCAATGCCGACACGTTCTGGATCGACCACGGTCCGCTAAATCTCGGGCGGCTTGCCCTTGCGTGGGACGCCGCGAAAATGGATATTCTGCTGATGCTGGCGGATCTCCATCAGGCGACAGGACATTGTGGCAGCACCGATTTCCTGGTGGCGCCGGACGGTGCCCTGCGGCGTTCAAAAGGCGATCCGGCGGGCTTGATCTATGCCGGCGCGGCGATCGTCCATCCGCGCCTGTTCAAGGATGCATCGGCCGAACCGCATTCGCTCAACGCCTATTTCGATACCGCCATCGCCGCCGGCCGGCTGTTCGGCATGCCGATGCACGGCCACTGGATCACCGTCGGCACGCCCGATGCCATTCCGCTGGCGGAAGAAGCCGTCGCCGGCGCGCTAACCGAGTCGCAATGAGCGGCTCGAGCCGCGTTTTCTCGATCCCCCCCGGAGCGCCGTTCCTGCCGACGCTGGCCGAGGCGCTGCTTGCCGGCCGCCTGGTTCCGGGATTTCGTTTCGACGGCGATCCGCTCGCGCTCGCCGATGTCACCATCTATGTGCCGACGCGTCGTGCCGCGCGCGCCTTGCGCGGTGTGTTCGTCGACAGTTTGAGGGCACGCGGCGGCGGCGGTTCGGCGATCCTGCCGGTCATCCGCCCGCTCGGCGAATTCGACGAGGACGAAGCCCTGTTCGAGGCCGAGCCTTCGGCGGCGATCGATCTCGCGCCGCCGATCTCGGCGACCGAACGCCTGTTGCTGCTGACGCCGCTGGTGCGGGCCTGGAAGCGCCGGCTGCCGGAACATGTGGCGAAGCTTTTCGCCGAGGAAATCGTCATCCCCGCGTCCACCGCCGACGCGATCTGGCTGGCGCGCGATCTTGCGGGGCTGATGGACGAGATCGAGACGGAAGGCACCGACTGGACCAAGCTCGCCGATCTGGTGACCGGCAACCTTGCCGGCTGGTGGCAGGTGACGCTCGAATTCCTCGGCATCGTCACTGACGCCTGGCCGAAATTCCTGAGCGAGAGCGACCGCTCCAATCCGGCCGCGCATCGCAGCGCGCTGATCCGCTCCGAAGCGGCCCGGCTGCGGCGCAATCCGCCGGCCGGACCGGTCATCGCCGCCGGCTCGACCGGCTCGATACCCGCCACGGCCGAACTGCTTGCCGCGATCTCCCGCCTGCCCGGCGGCGCCATCGTGCTGCCCGGTCTCGACCGGACGCTGGACGAAGCGTCCTTCCAGGCGCTTGTCGCCCCCGGCGCGCGCCCAGCCGTACTTGGCCACCCGCAATATGGCCTGGCCAGGCTGATCGGCAAGATCGGCGTGCTGCGCTCCGACGTCGAAGAACTCGGCACGGCCGAACCGCACCTTGCGCTTCGCGCCGCGCTTGTCGGCGAAGCGCTGCGGCCGGCCGAGACCACCGAATTGTGGGCCGAAACACGCAGCGGGTTTTCGGCATCCGATATTGCCGGCGCCTTTGCCGAGGTGACGCTGCTGGAAGCCGCCAGCGAGCGTGACGAAGCCGTCGCCATCGCCGTTGCGCTGAAGCAGGCCGTGGAAGCCCCCGGCCAAAGGGCCGCGCTCGTCACCGGTGACCGCGCGCTGGCGCGACGCGTCTCGGTCGAACTCAAGCGCTTCGGTGTCGTCGCCGACGATTCCGGCGGCACGCCGCTCGCCAACAGCCCGGCGGCCAGCCTGCTCCGCCTGGCGCTGGAAGCGGTGTTCCGGCCGGGCGATCCCGTCGGCCTCTTGTCCCTGCTCAAGCACCCACTGCTTGGCCTCGGCCTCGAGCGTGCTGCCGTGCGCCATGCGGCAGAACTGCTCGAACTGGTGGCGCTGCGCGGCGGTACCGGCCGCCCCGACATCGTTTCGCTGCCGAAATTGTTCGAAAACCGTCTTACCGGCCTCGGCGATGACAGCCGGCCGCCTTTCTGGTTTTCCCGTCTCACCGTGCGCTCCATCGAGGATGCGCGGAGTTTGCTCGCGCGACTGACGGAAGCGCTGGCGCCGCTTTCGGCCTTTCGCGGCCAGGCGAATGCCGATCTTGCCGCGCTGGTCCAGGCCAGCGTCGTGGCTTTGGAAAGTCTCGGCCGTTCCGCTGATGGCGGCCTGGGCGACCTCTATGCCGGCGATGCCGGTGAAAAGCTTGCCGAATTGCTGCGCGGGCTGGTCGCTGCTTCGGCCTCGCTGTCATTCGCGGCGAGCGAATGGCCCGATGTGATGGACGCGCTGATCGCGCCCGAGACGGTCAAGCCGGCGCAAGGCACCGACAGGAACATCGCCATCTGGGGTGCGCTGGAAGCGCGGCTGCAGGACGTCGACACGCTGGTCATCGGCGGGCTCAACGAAGGTGTCTGGCCGCGCAAGCCGGAGAGCGACCGCTTCATGTCGCGGCTGATGAAGACCGGCATCGATCTCGAACCGCCGGAGCGGCGCATCGGCCTTGCCGCGCATGATTTCCAGATGGCGATGGGCGCGAGACGCGTCGTTCTGGCCCGCTCGGCGCGTTCCGGCGACGCCCCCGCCGTGCCGTCGCGTTGGCTGCAGCGGCTGCTTACCTTCATCGGCAACGACCAGGCGGCAACCCTGCGCCGGCGTGGCGACGAGCTGCTCGCCTGGGCACGCGCGCTCGACACCGGCCCAAAACAGGATTTCGCGCCGCGGCCGCAACCGAAGCCGCCATTGGCGGTGCGCCCAACGCATTTCTCGGTCACCGAGATCGAGACCTTGCGCCGGGATCCCTACGCCGTCTATGCCAGACGCATCCTCGGCCTGATGCCGCTCGATGCGCTCATCCGTGATCCCGGTGCCGCCGAACGCGGCACGCTGTTCCACGCCATCCTGCATCTGTTCTCGTCTGAGGTTGCCGATCCGCGCGCACCCGACGCGCTGGCCGGTCTCATTGCCGCCGGCCGCGCCTGCTTTGCCGAAGCCGCCCTTCCGGCCGATGTCGAGGCGGTGTGGTGGCCGCGCTTCGAAAAGCTCGCCGCCAACATCGTCGAATGGGAGCGCACGCGCGCCGATGCCGTGACCCGGCGCCATGCCGAGGAGCGGGCCGGCAAGACCCCGGTCGGGCAATCCGGCGTGACGCTGTCCGGCTATGCCGACCGCGTCGATCTGCTGGCCGGCGGCATGGCCGATATTCTGGACTACAAGACGGGTTCTTCGCCCTCCAAGGCGCAGGCGCACACGCTGCTGGCGCCGCAACTGGCGCTGGAGGGCGCTCTGCTGCGGCGTGGCGCGTTCAAGGATCTGGGCGCGCGCGAGCCGTCGCAACTGGCCTTCATCAGGTTGAAGCCGAATGGCGAGGTGTTCGAGGAGTCCATCCTCGAGCACAACCGCCAGCCACGGACCGCCGCCGACCTTGCGGAAGAGGCCTGGGCGCGGCTGGAAAAGCTGCTGATCCATTATGCCGACCCGCAGACCGGCTATCTGTCGCGCGCGCTGCCGTTTCGCGAGGGCGAGACCGATGGCGACTACGACCATCTCGCCCGCGTGCTCGAATGGTCGGCCGGCGGCGATGCCGGCGACGAGGGAGGGGAGGCATGAAGAAGGCCTATCCCATCCCGAGCGATACCGCCAACAGCCAGGCCCGCGCCGCAGATCCGCAGAATTCGGCCTGGGTGTCGGCCAATGCCGGCTCCGGCAAGACCCATGTGCTGGCCCAGCGCGTCATCCGGCTGCTGCTCAACGGCACCGACCCGTCGAAGATCCTGTGCCTGACCTATACGCGCGCCGCCGCCGCCAATATGTCGAACCGGGTCTTTTCCACGCTGTCGGACTGGACGGTGCTCGGTGACACCGAGCTGGCCGCGAAGATCGAGGCGCTGGAAGGGCGCCGCCCAGACCGCGACACGATGCGCCGGGCGCGGCGCCTGTTCGCCGAGGCACTGGAGACGCCAGGCGGACTGAAGATCCAGACCATCCACGCCTTCTGTGAATCGGTGCTCCACCAGTTCCCGCTTGAAGCCAACATTCCGGCCCATTTCGAGATGCTCGACGGCCAGATGGAGGCATCGCTGTTCGCTGCCGCGCGCCGCGAGATGATCACCGGCACGGCTGCCGGCAACCCGGATCTGGCCGACGCCTTCGCCACCGTGCTGGAACGCGGCGGCGAGGCCGGTCTCGATGCCTTGCTCGGCGAGATCGTGCGCAAGCGCGACGGGTTGCGGCAGTTCCTCGATGCGGTCGGGCGTGACGGCTTCCAGCCTTTGTTCGATGAATTCCATTTCCGCCCTGGCCAGACCGCCGAAGGGATTGCGGCATCGGTCTGGCCGCTGCCCGGCTTCCTGCCCGACTATTTCACCGGCTTCGCCCAAGCCGCCGAATCCACCGACGCCAGGTCGGTGCTGAACAACATCCTGCCCTATGCGCGCCAGGCTTTTGCCGAGAGCGATCCCGTTCGCCGCCTGCAATCGCTCGCCAGAGCCTTTCTCAAGACCGATGGCGATCCGTACGATCCGGCGAAGGCCTTCAAGAAAGCCCTGACCGACCGGCTGCCGGACCTTGCCGAGCGCTATGTCTCGGCGGCAAGCGCCATTATAGAAACCGTCGACCGGCTGGCGCTGTTCCGCATGCTGGAAGGCACACGAGCGGCAATGACCATCGCCGACTGGCTGATCGCCCGCTACGAAGTGCTGAAGCGCAGCCGCGGCTTTCTCGACTTCAACGATCTGATCACCCGCACGGTCAACCTTCTGGCGCGGCCCGATGCCGGCCCCTGGGTGCAATACAAGCTCGACCAGGGCATCGACCACATTCTGCTCGACGAGGCGCAGGACACCAGCCCGGATCAATGGGAGGTGGTGAAGCGGCTGGCGGAGGAATTTTTCGCCGGGCTCGGCGCGCGCGACCGGGTCCACCGCACGGTCTTCGCCGTCGGTGACGAGAAGCAGTCGATCTATTCCTTCCAGGGAGCCGCGCCCGACTCGTTCGCCGACAGCCGGCTGTTGTTCGCCGGCCGGGTGCGCGATGCCGAGGCATCCTTCGCCGACCTCAAGCTGACCTGGTCGTTCCGTTCGACCGACGACGTTCTGGCCGCCGTCGACCGCGTCTTTGCCGATCCCGTCGTGCGGCGCGGCATCAGCCATGATCCCGATCCGTTGAGCCACAAGGCCATCCGCACCGATGCGCCGGGCTATGTCGAGGTCTGGCCGTCGATCGGCGCCGATGTCGTCGACGAGCCCGACGACTGGACGCAAGCCATCGACCACGCCCATGCGCCGGCGGTGCGCGTTGCCGAGAATGTCGCGGCGACCATTGCCGGCTGGATCGGCAAAAGCGAGATCATCGAAGGCCGCGGCAAGCGGCTGCGGCCGGGCGACGTGCTGGTGCTGGTGCGCAAACGCGACAGTTTTGTCCATGCGCTGACCCGCGCCTTGAAGCGCCGCGACATCCCGGTTGCCGGCGCCGACCGGCTGAGCCTACCCGGCCACATCGCGGTCAAGGACCTGATCGCGCTCGGTCATCTGCTGATCCAACCGCAGGACGACCTGTCGCTCGCGGCCGTGCTGCGCAGCCCGATCTTCGATCTGCCGGAGGAGGCACTGTTCACGCTCGCCGCGCAAAGGCCGCCCGGCCTGTCGCTGGCCGCGTCGCTGCGCCAGCATGCCGAAGAAAACGAGCGCCTGGCGAAGATTGTCGCGCAACTCGACGCCTGGGCTGACGAGGCCGCCTTCAAACCGGTGTTCGAACTCTATGCCGGCCTGCTGGCGCGTGATGGCGTGCGTAAAAGGATGATTGCGAGGCTTGGGCCGGAAGCCGGGGATATTCTCGACGAATTCCTGAGCTTCTGTCTTGCCGAGGAACGGACCGGCCTGCCCGGGCTGGAAGCCTTCCTGTCGACGCTGGAAAATGCCGGGCCCGAGATCAAGCGCGAGATGGACCAGACGCGCGACGAGGTTCGCGTCATGACCGTGCACGCCGCCAAGGGCCTGGAGGCGCCAGTGGTGTTCCTGGTCGATGGCGGTTCCGCTCCGTTCAGCGACCAGCATCTGCCGCGGCTGATGCCCTTCGACGGCTCAGGCACTTTCTGGTACGGCAAGGGCTATCTCTGGCGCTCGGCCAGCGACGTCGCCAACGGCTTCTCGAAGGCGGCAGCCGCCAGGGCAAGGGAACTCGCCGACGACGAGTACCGCCGGCTGCTCTATGTCGGCATGACCCGCGCCGAGGACCGGCTGATCGTCTGCGGCTATCACGGCAAGCGGGCGCCGAACACCGGCACCTGGCATTCGATCGTCAGCCGCGCGCTAACCGGCGCGCCGGAAAGCGAACAGCGCGCGCATCCCGCCGGCGGCGAGCCGGTGCATCGTTTCCACGTCACCAAGCTGCCGCCCGTCGCGGCGAGCGCCGATGAACAGGCGCGGCAGGCCGATGCTTTCGGTCCGCTGCCGGGGACCCTGTTCCGGCCCTTGCCGCCCTTCGAGGACCTGCCGCGGCCGCTGTCGCCATCCGGCGCCTCAGCGCTGATCGACGAAGGCAAGGAAGCGGTCGTCGACAAGGCTTCACCGGTGCTGGACGCCGATGCCGAGCCCGGCTTTGCCGTGCTGCGCGGTCTCGCCTTGCACAAGCTGCTGCAGATGCTGCCCGGCATTGCCGAGGGTGAACGCCAGGGCGCGGCCGAGCGTTATCTCGCGCGAACGGGTGCCGTGTGGCCGCCGTCGGAGAGGGAAAAGGCCATGGCATCGGTCATCGCCATCCTCGACGATCCACGCCTCGGCCAACTTTTCGCGCCCTCCTCGCGCGCCGAGGTGGCGGTCATGGGCAGCCTGCAAGTGAGGGGCAAAACACGCTCGATTTCCGGCAAGATCGACCGGCTGGCGGTGACCGCGGACACGGTGTCGATCGTCGACTACAAGACCAACCGGCCGGCGCCCGCTTCGCTGGCCGAAGTCCCGCCGGCCTATCTTTTGCAGTTGGCGCTTTATCGCGCCCTGCTGCAGCCGCTTTATCCTGGGCGCGAGGTCAAGGCGGCCCTTCTGTTCACCGAAGCGCCAAGGCTGATCGAGCTGCCGGCCCGGACCATGGATGACGCCCTTGCCCGACTCACAGGAGCGTGACACAAGACCTGCTTGAAGAAGGGCCAGATAACCACCACATTTGGTGCGACAAAGAACTCTCGAAAGGAATTTTCCGCATGGGTGCCACCGTCAAGGTCGACAAGAACAATTTCCAGGCTGACGTGCTCAACGCCAACGTACCGGTTGTGGTCGATTTCTGGGCGGAATGGTGCGGCCCCTGCAAGCAGATCGCGCCGTCGCTCGAAGACATCGCCACTGAACTCGGAGCCAAGATCAAGATCGCCAAGCTCAACATCGACGAGAATCCCGAGCTTGCCGCCCAATTTGGCGTGCGCTCGATCCCGACGCTGATGATCTTCAAGGGCGGTGAAGTGGCCGACATGAAGGTTGGTGCAGCGCCCAAGACCGCGCTGTCGCACTGGATCAATGGCAGCCTCTGATCCTCTCTGTTTAGACGCAATTCCGGACAGAAAACCGCTTCACACTTTTCTTGGAATTGCTTTGAAATTCCCGATATCAAGAGCCCGGCCATCGCGCCGGGCTTTTTGTTGGCGTCACCTACAGCGCCGCGCATCCTTGGATGCGCAGAGGACGCTGTAGCAGTTGGATGGCTCATGATCCTCTGGGTCATGCGCTGGGCGGCTCTGGCCCTCACATCAGGGCACGCCATGTCTTCTGCTGGGAACCAGAAACAGGGAGAGCGACATGACCGGATCCGCCAAGGCCACCGTCTTCATCGACAATGAGCGCGTCATCGTCACCGAGTACCGCTTCCAGCCCGGCGACAACACCGGCTGGCATCGCCATGGCCACGACTATGTTGTGGTGCCGCTGATGGACGGCAAGCTGAAGTTGGTGACCAAAGACGGCGAGACCTTCGCCGAGATGAAGAAAGGCGCGCCCTATTTCCGCAAGGAGGGTGTGGAACACGACGTCATCAGCGCCAATGACGGCGAATATGCTTTTATCGAGATCGAGTTGAAGTAAGCTGGCTCATCGCGCATGAGATGGCACGCCATCAAGTGCCATCTTGATGGCAGAGACGCGTAGGCTTATATTCCCTTTTCCAAAGGGAGTTTGAAATGGCCGAACCACAGCTCTCGGTCCGCAGCGCGAAGGCACGTGACCTGGCTCATAGGCTTGCTCGTCGCGAGAACCGCTCGATAGCCGACGTGGTCGAACGCGCGCTTGAATCCTACGAGATTCGAGAGGCTGGCCGCGAACCTGCTTCCATTTTCTATGCCAGCCTGACCGCAAACAGTGGCGTCGACATCGATCTGGAGAACGTTATTCGCGAGGGTCGCGAGGTTCATTCAGGAATTGAGCTTTGATTTTCGTCGATACCAACGTGATTTCGGAGTCTCTGAAGAAGACGCCGGATCCAGCCGTGCTGGCGTGGCTTGTGCGCAATGACGCCGAACTGGCGCTTCCCACGGTGACGATTGCTGAAGTCGCCTTCGGTATTCAAAAGATACGACCTGACGAGCGTGCGGATCGGCTGGAACAGGGACTTTCCCGATGGCGGCATCGATTTGCCGACCGGATTTTTGGACTGACGGAAGAGGCTGCCTTGGCTTACGGCGAGATCATGGGGGCCGCGACACACCAAGGTCGCGGCATGTCGGCTCCCGATGGCATGATCGCGGCGATAGCGCGCGTGAATGGAGGCCGGCTGGCAACCAGAAATCTCAACGACTTCGGCACCACCAGCCTGGACCTGATCTCACCATGGAATTTCTGAAGCATGGCTAGTCACCAGTCGGCGATACGGTCGCCGCCGATGAACTGCGCGCTTTTGGCGGTGTATTCGAACAGCTCGATCTTCACGCCGTTGGGATCGCGTATCCAGGCCTGAAAGGTGTCGTCGCAGGCATGCTTCTTGGCCGTGACGTCGACGCCCTTCGACTTGATGTGGGCGATCGCCGCGTCGATGTTTTCGACCTCAAGGCAGAAATGGTTGATCTGGTTGAGTTCGCTGTAAGTGGTGGCATCCTTCTGGAACACCTCGACGTGGCTGCGGCCGCCGCAATCGAGGTAGAAGCCGAAAATCTTGCCGTCGCGCAGGAAATTGAACCTTGTGTCCATGCCGAGCACGTCGCGGTAGAAACTGCGCGTCGCTTCCAGATCATGCGCGAAAATGCAGACATGGGCGAGCTGCTTCACCTTGATCATCACGGGCTCCTTGTGCAAGCCAGGCTCTCAGGTTGGCGGCGTGCCATTCTCGGCGAGCACCGAGCCGGCCAGATAGAGTGATCCGCCGATCAGGATGCGCGGCGCCGGGCCGTCCCAGGTGTCGCGCAGCAGCATCAGCGCGTTGGCGACGGAACTCACCGGCTCGGCCGTCAGCCCGGCTTCCGTGGCCCGGATCGCCAGCTCATCGTTCGGCACGCCGGCATCGCTCAGGCTCACCGGCACGGTGTAGACATGCCGGACGAGGCCCTTGAAGGCGCGGAAATAGCCGCTCTGGTCCTTGGTGTTGATCATGCCCGAAATGAGGAACAGCGGCCGCGGGTTCTTCTCTTCCTGTTCGGCCAGCGCCTCGGCGACGACCACGCCGGCGCCCGGATTGTGGCCGCCGTCGAGCCAGATGTCGGTGCCCTTCGGCGCCAGCTCCGTCAGCCGGCCTTGCATCAGCTTCTGCATCCGGCCGGGCCAGACGACATGGGTCATCGCCTTCTCGGCGGCGCGGTGGCTGATCTCGAAGCCCGCCGCCTTGACCGCGGCGATCGCGGCGGCCGCATTGGCGAACTGATGGCGCCCGGGCAGGCGCGGCGGCGGAAGGTCCATCAGGCCGTCCTCGTCCTGGTAGACCATGCGGCCGTTTTCCTCGAAGGCGAGGAAATCCTGGCCATAGACGAAGGTCGGGCACTCCAGCCGCTCGGCGGTCTCGATCAGCACCTGCAGCGCCGTCTCGCTTTCCTGCGCGCCGATCACCACTGGGCAGCCGCGCTTCATGATGCCGGCCTTTTCGGCAGCGATCAGTTCGACCCGGTCGCCGAGATAGGCTTCATGGTCCATCGACACCGGCATGATCACCGTCACGGCGGGCCGGGCAACAACATTGGTGGCGTCGAACCGGCCACCGAGGCCGACCTCGATGATGGCGGCTTCGGCCGGATGTTCGGAAAACAGGATGAAGGTGACGGCGGTGAGGATCTCGAAGACGGTGATCTTCTGGCCGTCATTGGCCTTGGCGACGCGGGCAATGGCCTCGGCGAAGGTCTCATCGTCGACGAGTTTGCCGCCGCCTTCGGCGGCCAGCCGGTAGCGCTCGGCCCAGTTCACCAGATGCGGCGAAGTGTGGACATGGACAAGGTGGCCGGCGGCTTCAAGCAGCGCGCGAGAAAAGGCGGCGCAGGAACCCTTGCCGTTGGTGCCGGCGATGTGGATGACCGGCGGCAGCAGATCCTGCGGACTGCCAAGCCGCTCCAAGAGCCGCGTGATGCGGTCGAGCGAAAGGTCGAAGCCTTTCGGGTGAAGCGCCATCAGGGCTTCGATTTCGCGGTCGGCGGCAAGCGTTGTCATGACAAAATCCCGGCGCATGGCCCAAGCACCAGAATCAATCCCGGAATGGCCATGGCAATCAAAAGGCTACAGCGCGCCATGGACATGGCGCAATCGCTGTTCGCGGCGGCCAAAGCCGCGTTATGCATGTCGTTTCCCAAAACCGAGGTCACTTTTGGGCGACGTGCACAGTGTCGTGTCAGGCCTGCGGCCTGGCTTCGGCGGCAACCACCGCGGGCGGCAGGATTTCCGGCTCCAGCGGCTTCTGCTCGCCTGGCATCTTGAGCAGCATCTTCAACAGCCGCGCTATCGTTTGGCGCATCTCCAGCCGCGATACCACCATGTCGACCATGCCGTGCTCCATCAGATATTCGGAGCGCTGGAAGCCGTCCGGCAGTTTCTCCCGGATGGTCTGTTCAATGACGCGCGGCCCGGCAAAGCCAATCAGCGCGCCCGGTTCGGCGATATGCACGTCGCCCAGCATGGCATAGGAGGCGGTGACGCCGCCGGTGGTCGGGTTGGTCAGCACGACGATATAGGGAAGGCCGGCTTCCTTCAGCCTGTCGACGCCGACCGTGGTGCGCGGCAATTGCATAAGGGACAAAATACCTTCCTGCATGCGGGCACCGCCAGAAGCGGCGAACAGGACCAGCGGCCGCTTGCGCTGCAGCGCAACTTCGAAAGCGTGCACGATGGCGTCGCCCGCCGCCATGCCGAGCGAGCCGCCCATGAAGGCGAAATCCTGCACCGTCACCACCACCGGCAGGCCCTCGATGGTGCCCAGCGCGTTGACGATGGCGTCTTCCAGCCCGGTCTTGGCCTTGGCGTCCTTCAGCCGGTCGGTGTAGCGCTTCTCGTCGCGGAACTTCAGCGGATCCAGCATGACCTTGGGGTTTTCGAGCTGCTCGTACTTGCCGTCGTCGAGGAAGTATTTCAGCCGCTCCTTGGCCGAGATCTTCATGTGATGGCCGGAAGACGGGATGACGAACTGATTGGATTCCAGATCCTTGTGGAACACCATTTCGCCGGTCTCGGGATCCTTGATCCAGAGATTCTCGGGCATGTCGGTGCGCCGGCCGAGCATCGAATTGATCTTCGGGCGAACGTAATTGGTGATCCAGTTCATCGCTTCGGCTCCTGTCCTGACGAAGAGTTGGCTAAAGACGTAGGAAAACTATTCGGCGGCAGCAAGGCGGGCCGAGCGCACGCCTTGCGCCAGGCCGCTGACCAGCGTGGCGACGGCCTCGGCCGGGTCGGCGGTCTTTTCGCCCTTCGGCCCCAGCACATTGGCGACCGCATTGACGATCGCCGTGCCAACGACGACGCCATCGGCATTGGCGCCGATGACACGCGCCTGTTCGGCGGTCTTGACGCCGAAGCCGACGCAGACCGGCAGGTCTGTGTGGCCCTTGATGCGCGTGACGGCGGCGGCCACCTTGCCGGTGTCGGCCAGCGCCGAACCGGTGATGCCGGTCATCGAGACGTAGTAGACGAAGCCGGAGGTGTTCTGCAGCACTTTCGGCAGGCGCTTGTCGTCGGTGGTTGGCGTCGCCAGGCGGATGAAGTTGATGCCGGCCTTCAGCGCCGGAATGCAGAGTTCCTCGTCCATTTCCGGCGGCAGGTCGACGACGATCAGCCCGTCGATGCCGCTGGCCAGCGCGTCTTTCAGGAAGCGATCGACGCCATAGATGTAGATCGGGTTGTAGTAGCCCATCAGCACGATCGGCGTTTCATTGTCGCCGGCGCGGAACTCGGACGCCATCTTCAGCGTCTTGACCAGCGTCTGGCCGCCTTTCAGCGCCCGCAGGCCCGCCGCCTGGATCGCCGGACCGTCGGCCATCGGGTCGGAAAACGGCATGCCGAGCTCGATGATGTCGGAGCCGGCGCCGGGCAGCGCCTTCATAATCGACAGCGAGGTGTCGTAGTCGGGGTCGCCGCCCATGAAATAGGTGACGAGTGCCGGGCGGCCTTCGGTCTTGAGCTTCGCCATGCGGCGGTCGATGCGGGTCGTCATGTGTGGCCCTTTGGACGAATTTTGCTCATAATCAACTCCCAAGTCGAAACTGTTCAAAGGGCCTAGATCTCCATGCCCAGCATCGAGGCCACCGTGTGCACGTCCTTGTCGCCACGGCCGGACAGGTTGACGATGACGATCTGGTCCTTGTCCATGGCAGGCACGATCTTCACCGCGTGCGCGATCGCGTGCGCCGATTCCAGCGCCGGGATGATGCCTTCGACGCGCGTCGTCAGCTTGAAGGCTTCCAGCGCCTCGTCATCGAGGATCGGCACATATTCGACGCGGCCGGTATCGCGCAGCCAGGAATGTTCCGGGCCGACGCCGGGATAGTCGAGACCGGCCGAGATCGAATGGCCGTCCATGATCTGGCCGTCGGCGTTCTGCAGGAGATAGGTGCGGTTGCCATGCAGCACGCCGGGCGAGCCGGCATTCATCGAGGCGCAATGCTCGATGCCGTCGAGACCACGTCCGCCTGCTTCGATGCCGATGATGCGCACATCCTTGTCGTCGAGGAAGGGATGGAACAGGCCGATGGCATTCGAGCCGCCGCCGACGGCGGCGATGATGGTGTCGGGCAGCCGGCCTTCCCGTTCGAGGATCTGCGCGCGCGCCTCGGTGCCGATTACCGACTGGAAGTCGCGCACCAGTTCCGGATAGGGATGCGGGCCGGCGGCGGTGCCGATCAGGTAATAGGTGTCGTCGACATTGGTGACCCAATCACGAAGGGCTTCGTTCATGGCATCCTTCAGCGTGCCGTGGCCGGCGGTGACCGGCCGCACTTCGGCGCCGAGCAGCTTCATGCGGAACACGTTCGGGCTCTGCCGGGCGACGTCGGTGGCGCCCATATAGACGACGCAGGGATAGCCGAAGCGGGCGGCGACGGTGGCGGACGCCACGCCATGCTGGCCGGCACCGGTCTCGGCGATGATGCGCTTCTTGCCCATGCGCTTGGCCAGCAGGATCTGGCCGAGGCAGTTGTTGATCTTGTGCGACCCGGTGTGGTTCAGGTCCTCGCGCTTGAAATAGACTTTTGCGCCGCCGAGATGCTTCGTAAGACCCTCGGCGAAATAGAGCTTCGACGGGCGCCCGGCATAGTGGGTCGAAAGATCGGTGAGCTCAGCCCTGAAATCCGGATCGTTCTTGACCTCGTTCCAGTGCCTCTCCAGGTCGAGGATCAGCGGCATCAGCGTTTCGGCGACGAAGCGGCCGCCGAAAATGCCGAACATGCCCTGCTCGTCAGGTCCGGTGCGGAAGGAATTGGGTGTCGCCGGCTGGTCCATCGCCGATCTCCTGGTCTCGATGTGGGAGCATGTCCTTGTCGGAAAACCGGTTACCACTTTTCCGGGGCATGCTCAGGTTTGAGCCGGTCAGGCGGCGCGGTTGTCGCGCGCTGCCCTGACGGCCCGGAAAAACTGTTCGATCAACGCCGGGTCCTTGACGCCCGGCGCGCTTTCGACGCCTGAGGAAATGTCTATTCCGGGCGGGTTCGCAAGCCGAAGGGCATCGCCGATGTTGGCGGCGTTGAGCCCACCGGAAAGCATGTAATCGACGCCGGCGTCAAGGCCGGCGAGGATGCGCCAGTCGAAGGCCACGCCATTGCCGCCCGGCAACTCGGAGCCCTTTGGCGGCTTGGCGTCGAACAGGAAGCGGTCGGCGACGCCGATGAATGGCTTGATCCGGTCGAGATCGGCCGCCTCGCTGAGTGGCAACGCCTTCATCACCGGCAAGCCATAGCGAGCTTTCAGTTCAGCCACCCGTTCGGGGTGTTCGGAGCCGTGCAACTGCAACATGTCGGGCTGCATGGCCGTGACGATTGCGTCCAGGAAGGCGTCGCTGGCGTCGACCGCGACAGCAACCGCCAAGGCCTTGCCGCGCGCGGCTTCGCGCAGGCGGCCGGCTTCAGCCGGCTCGACATAGCGAGGGCTTTTCGCGAAGAAAATAAAGCCGACATGGCTGGCACCGCCGGCGAGCGCCGCGGCCATTGCCTGGTCGGTCTTCAAGCCGCAGATTTTGATGTCGAGCGCCATGGCGCGGGAATTGGCATGAAATCGAGCCAGAGTCGAGAAAAAGCATACTGTTTGCCGGCAAGGCCAAAGGCGCTACCTATTGATGGACGGGATTATCAGCATGCCGGGCGGGAGAACGATCATGGCCGACAGAACGGTTGCCGAACTGAAGCAGAAGATCGCGCAGGCGCGCGAAGTCATCGCCCATCTGATGGACAAGGCCGCCTTCAACGGCGCCGAGGCGCATCGCGCGCTCGACTATTTCGGCAGCGATGAATTCGACCGGAATTTCCTACCGTGGCCGCATCATGGCGATGAGGGGCTGCGGCCGGAGGAACTCAACGCCGCGAATGACGACTGACTACTCGAACACGATCGCCTGCAGCGCACCGCCGTTGCGCTTCAGCCAGTCCTTGCAGCGGTCGGTGTCGGGGCAGAGTTTTTCGCACAATTTCCAGAATTTCGGGCCGTGGTTCATCTCCTTGAGATGCGCGACCTCGTGCGCCACGAGGTAGTTTATCACAGGCTGCGGCGCCATCATGATGCGCCAGGAGAAGGAGAGATTGCCTTCCGAGGTGCAGGAACCCCAGCGGCTGGAGGTGTCCTTGTAGCGGATCGCCTTGGCGCGCTTGCCGAGCGCCTCGGTGTGTTTGACCACCAGCTTCTCGATCTCCTTCTTGGCCTCGCGCTTCAGGAAGTCGGCGATGCGGCGCGGCAGGTGCACACGGTCACCATGCACGATCAGCAGCGGGCCGCGCTCGTCACGCGATACCGTCACGGTGCCGCGCTTTGACGGTTCGTGGACGATGCGGTGCGCCACGCCCCGGATCGGGATCTTGATGCCCGGCCGCACCTGTGGCCGCGTCGGCACTTTTGCTAGCCGCTGCTCCAGCCAGTCCTGATGGCGGTCGAGGAACCTGTCCACCTCGCCACGCCGCAGGCCGGGCGGCACGGTGATGCGTAGGCCCTGGCCGCCGGAATCGATGCGCAGCGTCAGGCGCCGAGCCCGGGCGCTCTCGACGATCTTGAGCGGCAGCGTGCGGCCGGCGACGCAATATTCGCGCTCCACGACTGGCGTGGCCTTGGGCTTCGTCAGATTGCGGAAGAATCCGATGGTCATGGCGAGACGATACGCGATTCGAGAAAAACGACTAGAACAAAAAAGAAACGGCGCCGCTCGCGCGACGCCGTCATCGTACCTTGGCTCGTCGCAAAGCCTCAGTCGTCAAGCAGGTTCGAGCCCTTGCCGCGCTTGGTCGGGGTCGTGCCGGTGCTCGGATCGGTCTTCGCCGGCGCGGTCGACTTGTTGCGCTTCGCCATGAAGCGATCGAACTCGTCCTGATCCTTGGCGCGACGCAGTTCGCGGGCATAGTCGTCGAACTCGGTCAGCATGTCGTCGAGCTTGCGCCGCTCCTCGGCGAGGCGCTCAAGCTCCTTTTCGCGCCAGTCGTCGAAAGCGACGTTGCCGGTGCGGGCGGAGCCATTGCCCCAGCGCGCGGCCTTGTCGGAACCGCGGCGGCAGCCGGCGAAGATGCCGTCCGTCGCACGGTTGACGTCACGCTTGAAGCCGTCGAGCCGGTCGCCCCAGATGATGTAGGCGAGCATGGCGAAGCCGAGCGGCCAGAACACCATGAAGCCGATCACCATCAACGCGATGGTTGCCGGCGTCCAGGCCGGGCGGATCAATGCAGATGTGTTCATTTTCTCCCATTCCTTCGGTTGGAGACAGCCAAGACCGGCTGCGTGGAATCGAAATGGGAAGGCAAAAACGGCGATTCAAGACAATGTCCGCCAAAACCGGACAAGGGTCTGAAATGATTATCGCTTTTTGAGCCTGTCGAGGAAAAGCACGACCAGCCCGGCGATCAGCCCCCAGAATGCCGCGCCAACACCGAACAGGGTCAGCCCCGAAGCGGTGACGACAAAGGTGACGGTGGCGGCCATGCGATCGCCTTCGTCCTTCAGCGCGATCGCCAGCGCGTTGGCCAGCGAGGCCATCAGCGCCAGGCCCGCCACCAGCACGATCAGGCTCTGCGGCAGGACGGCGAAGATCGCCACCAGCGAGGCGCCGAAAATCGCGAAGATGAGATAGGCGACCGCATAAAACGGGCCGGTCTTCCAGCGCTCGGCGGGGTCGGGATGTACGTCCGGCCCGGTGCAGATCGCCGCCGAAATCGCAGCCAGATTCGTCGTCGAGCCACCGAATGGCGCCGACAACAGCGAAAACAGGCCGGTGACGCCGATCAACGGGCCGGGCTCCGGGTGGTAGCCGGCGGCGCGCAGCACGGCCAGCCCCGACAGGTTCTGCGAGGCCATGGTGACGAGATAGAGCGGCAGCGCCAGGCCGATCATCGCCTTGGCGGTGAAATCAGGTGAAATCAGCGTCAGCGTCGACAGTTCGGGTGTCGGCAGGCCGCCGACACGGCCGGTGAGAAATGCGGCGAGACCGCCGCCGACCAGCACCGACAGCACCGACAGCGCCGGGTGGAACACGCGGATCAAGAAGAAGGCCGCGATCAGCGGCAGGATCAGCCAGGGGTCGACGGGAACGGTCTTGACCGCATTGAGGGCGAAGGTGACGACGATGCCGGCGAGCATGCCTGAAGCGACGGAGGGCGGTATCCTGGAGATCAATTGCGTCAACGGCCGGAACAGGCCGGTGGCGATCAACAGGATGGCGGTGGCGATGAAGGCGGCGACGGCCTCGCCGATCGAAAAGCCCGTCGACGCCGCCATCAGCGCCAGGCCTGGCGTCGACCAAGCGGTAATGACAGGCATTTTCGTGCGCCAGGACAGCCACAGGCTCTCGATCGCCATGGCCAGGCAAATGGCCGTCACCCAACTCGCCGTCTGAATTTGCGTGGCGCCGACCGCGTGGGCGGCGGCAATGACGATGGCCAGCGTACCGCCAAAGCCGACGATTGCCGCGACGAAGGCCGAGATCGGAATGGAAAGGCGCATCGTCACTTGCCCCGCCCGGCCATGTCGCCGACCGCGCGCACCAGCATGTCGAGGTCCTGCGGCCGCGACAGGCGGTGATCGCCGTCGGGAATCAGCGACAGCGTGACATCATCGGCCGGCAGCAGGCTGACCAGCTTCAGAGCGTGGCTCGACGGTACGTCCGGATCGGCCAGCCCCTGCAGGATGTGGACCGGGCAATGCGTGTCGATCGGCCCAGTCATCACCCGGTTGGCGCGCCCGTCCTCGATCAAAGCGCGGGTATAGATGTAAGGCTCCGTGGAATAGTCCGACGGCTCGGCGAAGAATCCCTTCTCAGCGAGGGCGCGCTTCTGCGCTTTGGTCAGCACGGGCTCGACCAGCTCGGAGGTAAAATCCGGCGCCGGTGCCAGCAGCACCAGGCCGACGACGCTTGCGTCGCCCGCCTTACGCAATTCCTGCACCATGCGCAGCGCGATCCAGGCGCCCATCGACGAGCCGACCAGGATCTGATTGCCCCTGGCAAACTTCCGGAACACGGCAAGGCTCTGCGAAAGCCATGTCGAAATCGTGCCGTCGGCAAAGGCGCCGCCGGATTCGCCGTGGCCGGAATAGTCATGGCGCAGGAAGGCGCGACCCTCTTTCGCCGCCCAGTCCGACAGGGTCTGCGCCTTCGTGCCCAGCATGTCCGACTTGTAGCCGCCGAGCCAGACGATACCGGGCGTCGAACCCGCATTATGGCGCACCGCGATGCGCGATCCATCGACATCGAGAAAGCTCGGGGGCGTGACGGTCATGGCTTTTTCCTCAGGCCCCTCTTCTGGCTCGGGGTTCTTGTGGCACAGCCACGGGCGTGGCGAAAAGTGCTCGCGCCGTTTCTTTGTTTGGTGCAGGCGGTGATCAGGGTGATTTTCTATCAATGCTGTGCTATTGACTCCGCCCGCGCGCTCACCACATTGGCGCGTCCACGCATCAAGACTGACAAATCCTGAACGAAACGGCCAAGGAGACCACGACCATTCGCAGACCTTTCAAAGCAGCGGCGCCGACCAAGGATGGGCCGCGCTCCAACCGTGACATCCGGGTTCCCCGGGTCCAGCTTATCGACGCCGAAGGCCAGAACCGCGGCGATGTTTCCATCAACGACGCATTGCTGCTCGCCGAAGAGGCGGGGCTCGATCTCGTTGAGATATCGCCCAATGCGGTGCCGCCCGTCGTAAAGATCCTCGATCTCGGCAAGTTGAAATACGCCAACCAGAAGAAGGCGGCCGAGGCGCGCAAGAATCAGAAGGTCATCGAGATCAAGGAGATCAAGATGCGCCCGAACATCGACAGCCATGACTACGAGACCAAGATGAAGGCGGTTCGCCGCTTCTTCGAGGAGGGCGACAAGGTCAAGCTGACGCTGCGCTTCCGCGGCCGCGAGATGGCGCATATGGAGCTCGGCATGCAGCTTCTGAACAAGGTGCGCGAGGAAGTGGCGACCATCGCCAAGGTCGAGGCGGAGCCGAAGCTCGAAGGCCGTCAGATGATGATGGTTCTGGCGCCACGCTAAGGTGTGCTGAATATCAACACCTGAGATCACGATAAAGTCAGGCGTGACCAGCGCTCCAAATCCGCCTGAATTGTCTTGCAGAGCGTCCCGGCGATCGGCGGGACGCCTGTTTCTCGGCTAAAGCTGCGATCGCCGGCTTTGTATTTATGCATGTCGTCCTCCCAAAACCGGGGCCACTTTTGGGCGACATGCAATAGCTCCTCGACGATCGGATATCCCCTTGGACAACGAACTCAAATACGGGCTGGGCAATTACCAGCAGATGCGTCGGCTGGTGCTTGCCGTGCTCGTGGTGGTGCTGTTTCTGGCGCTGCTGTTCGGTCAATCGACCTTCCCGCCCGACACGCCGGTGCATGAAACAATCGAGATGTTCGGCGTGCTCCTGATTTTCCTCGGCATCGTCGGCCGCCTTTGGGCGACGCTCTATATAGGCGGGCGCAAATCCTCCGAGGTGGTGACGGGCGGGCCCTACTCGATCACCCGCAACCCGCTCTACGTGTTCTCGACGGTGGCCGCGGCCGGGGTCGGCGCACAAATCGGCTCGTTCTCGGGCATCATCCTGTTCGCACTGCTGTGCGCCGGCGCCTTCCACATCGTCATCCTGCGCGAGGAGAAATTCCTTAGGGAAGCGCTCGGTGCGCCCTATCAGGCCTATCTGGACAAGGTGCCGCGTTTCTTCCCGAAGCTTTCCCTCTACCAGGAGGGCGACACCGGCAGCTTCAAGCCACGCCTGCTGTTGACCACGCTGCTCGACGGCCTGGTGTTCCTGATCGCCCTGCCGGCCTTCGAACTGATCGACGGCGCGCAGCAGTCGGGCATGCTGCCTGTGTGGTTCACGCTGCCCTGAGCGGGGACACAGCGTCGCACGGCTTCAGGTGTTGCGCACAGGCCGTCTTTGACGTATAGGACCGCCGTTCAAGAAAACCGCCCGGCAGGGCATGCCGTGGCGGTTTCATTTGCTTTTCGGGCTTTGGTCGGCCCGGAGCGAACAAGAAGCGCGATAGTGCGCCAACAATACGGAGTAGCAAAATGCCCAAGATGAAGACCAAGTCGGCCGCCAAGAAGCGGTTCAAGATCACAGGTACGGGTAAAGTCCTGTCGGCTGCGGCCGGCAAGCGTCACGGCATGATCAAGCGTTCCAACAAGTTCATTCGAAATGCCCGCGGCACGATGGTTCTGGCTGAACCGGATGGCAAGAAGGTCATCAAGAATTTTCTGCCGAACGGCCTCTAAGGCATTCGGTCCGGACACGCAGTAGTTTTACGCAATTCCGAACGGAAAGCCGCAGGCACCTGGAATTGCTTTTAAGGAGATCATGACATGGCACGCGTAAAGAGAGGCGTCACCTCGCACGCCAAGCACAAGAAGGTCCTGAAAGCCGCCAAGGGCTTCTACGGCCGTCGCAAGAACACCATCCGCATCGCCAAGCAGGCGGTGGAAAAGTCGCTGCAGTACGCCTACCGCGACCGCAAGAACCGCAAGCGCTCGTTCCGCGCGCTGTGGATCCAGCGCATCAATGCCGCGACCCACGAGCATGGCCTGACCTATGGCCGCTTCATCGATGGCTTGAACAAGGCCGGAATCGAGATCGATCGCAAGATCCTGTCCGACATGGCCATCCATGAGCCGCAGGCTTTCGCCGCGCTCGTGGCCAAGGCCAAGGTCGCGCTCGAATATCTGAAGAACACCACGCCGAACGCTTTTGAAAGCGCTGTCGCCTAAGACCAGCGCTTCCCAAGCATTCGCAATTCTGATTTGGGGAACCCGCGCTGGCACGGCTGGCGCGGGTTCTTTTTTGACCCTGATGCAACCAAAATGGTGACGACGAACCAAAGTGGTGTCGGTCGCCCTATCGAGAGAGCTTCACTGTGAACGCCACCGCTGGAAATCTTGAAGCCCTGGAAGATTCACTGCTGGCCGATATCGCATCGGCCGCTGACGAGCCGGCCATCGAGGCCGTGCGCATCGCCGCCTTCGGCAAGAAGGGCACCGTGTCCGAGATGCTGAAAACGCTTGGCGCCATGACCGCCGAGGAGCGCCAGCTCAAGGGGCCCGTCATCAACGGCCTCAAGAACCGCGTCACCGAGGCGCTGACGGCCCGCAAGGCCGAATTGAAAGACGTGGCGATCGCAGCGCGTCTGGCCGCCGAGAAGGTCGACGTGACGCTGCCGGTGCGGCAGTCGCCGGCCGAGCGCGGCCGCATCCATCCGATCAGCCAGGTCATCGACGAGATCGCGGCGATCTTCGGCGATCTCGGCTTCGCCATCGCAGAAGGTCCAGACATCGAGACCGACTATTACAATTTCACCGCGCTGAACTTCCCTGAGGGACATCCGGCGCGCGAGATGCACGACACCTTCTTCTTCCAGCCGGACGAAAAGGGCGAGCGCAAGCTGTTGCGCACGCACACCTCGCCCGTGCAGATCCGCACCATGGAGAAGCAGAAGCCGCCGATCCGCATCGTCATTCCGGGCAAGACGTACCGGCAGGATTCCGACGCCACGCACTCGCCGATGTTCCATCAGGTCGAGGGACTGGTGATCGACAAGACGGCCAACGTCGCCAACATGAAGTGGGTGCTGGAAGAGTTCTGCAAGGCGTTCTTCGAGGTGCCCTCGGTCAAGATGCGCTTCCGGCCGTCCTTCTTCCCGTTCACCGAGCCAAGCCTCGAGGTCGACATCCAGTGCGACCGCTCGCGGCCCGGCGAAGTGCGTTTCGGCGAAGGCTCCGACTGGATGGAGATTCTCGGCTGCGGCATGGTGCATCCCAATGTGCTGCGCGCCGGCGGGCTCGATCCGGACGAATATCAGGGTTTTGCCTGGGGCATGGGCATCGATCGTATCGCCATGCTCAAATACGGCATGCCGGATCTGCGCGCCTTCTTCGACGCGGATGTCCGCTGGCTGTCGCATTACGGTTTCCGGCCGCTCGATATGCCGACGCTGTTCGGCGGCTTGAGCGCATGACAGCGCTCCACATCGGCGGCTGCCGCTGCGGCGCCGTGCGGTTCGAGGCTTCGGCCGAGCCGCATCACGTCAGCTATTGCCATTGCGGCGATTGCCGGCGGGCCAGCGGCGCGCCGGTCTCGGCCTTTGTCGGCTTTTTGGCCGGCAAGGTGGCGTTCACCGGCAAGGCGCTGAAGATGTACGAGAACGGCCCGGTGACGCGCTCGTTTTGCGGCGTCTGCGGCTCGCCCATCGCCTATGTCGACGAGCGGCTGGAAGACGACATCTACTTCATGCTCGGCGCCATGGACGCGCCGGCCGACCTCAAGCCGACGCTGCATGCCTATGTCAGCGAGCAGCTTCCTTTCCTGCATATGTCCGACGATCTGCCGAGACATCTGAAATCAAGCGTCAAAAGACCAGACGGAACAGCCCCATGAAATTCACCCTCTCCTGGCTCAAGGATCACCTCGAGACCGATGCCTCGCTCGACGAGATCGTCGAGCGGCTGACGTCGATCGGCCTCGAAGTCGAGCATGTCGACGACAAGTCGAGCCTGAAACCCTTCGTCATCGCCAAGGTGCTGACGGCGGTGCAGCACCCCGATGCCGACCGGCTGCGCGTGCTGACCGTAGACACCGGCGACGGCAAGCCCCCCGTCCAGGTTGTCTGCGGCGCGCCGAATGCTCGCGCCGGCCTGATCGGCGCTTTCGCAGCGCCCGGCACCTATGTGCCCGGCATCGACGTGACGCTGACAGTCGGAAAGATCCGGGGCGTCGAAAGCCACGGCATGATGTGTTCGGAGCGCGAGCTGGAACTGTCCGACGAGCACAATGGCATCATCGACCTGCCGGCCGACGCGCCGGTCGGCACCAGCTTTGCGTCCTACGCCCATCTCGACGATCCGGTCATCGAGATTAATCTGACGCCGAACCGGCCGGATGCCACCAGTGTCTACGGCATTGCCAGGGATCTGGCGGCAAGCGGGCTCGGCACACTGAAAAGTGGTGCAGTCGAAAAGATTGCCGGGAAGGGCGAGACGCCGGTCAAGGTGGTGATCGAAGCGCCGGAGCTTTGCCCGGGCTTCGCCTTACGGTTGGTGAAGGGCGTCAAGAACGGCCCGTCACCGAAATGGCTGCAGCAGAGGCTGATCGCCATTGGCCTCAGGCCAATCAGTGCACTGGTCGACATCACCAACTATGTCACCTTCGATCGCGGCCGGCCGCTGCATGTGTTCGACGCCATGAAGGTCGCCGGCAACCTTGTCGTGCGCCGCGCCAGGGACGGCGAGAAGGTGATGGCGCTCGACGGTCGCGAATACACGCTGACATCAGACATGTGCGCCATCGCGGACAACAACGGCGTCGAATCGATCGCCGGCGTGATGGGCGGCGAGCATTCCGGCTGCGACGAGTACACGACCGACGTGCTCATCGAATCCGCGCTTTGGGATCCGATCACCACCGCCCGCACCGGCCGCACGCTCGGCATCATCACCGATGCGCGCTACCGTTTCGAGCGCGGCGTCGACCCTGAATTCATGGTCCCCGGCGTCGAGCTGGCGACGAGGCTGGTGCTCGATCTCTGCGGCGGTGAGCCGGCCGAGACCGAGGTCGTCGGCTATGCCGGCCACAAGCCCAAGATCGTCTCCCTTCCGCTGTCGGAAGTGACGCGGCTGACCGGCATCGAGGTGCCCAAGGCGGAAAGCCTCGACATCCTGTCACGACTCGGCTTCAAGCCGCAGGGTTCGGGCGATGTCGTCGATGTGGCGGTGCCGTCCTGGCGTCCCGATGTCGATGGCAAGGCCGATCTGGTCGAGGAAGTGATGCGCATCCACGGCGTCGACAACATCGCCCCGCAGCCGCTCGGCGCTCATGACGCAGTCAATTCGAAGATCCTGACCACGCTGCAGATCCGCACCCGCACAGCCAAGCGCGCGCTTGCCGTGCGCGGCATGATGGAAGCCGTCACATGGTCGTTCATTCCGGCCAAGCATGCCGAGTTGTTCGGCGGCGGCCAGACGGCGCTGAAGCTTGCGAACCCGATCGCCGCCGACATGTCCGACATGCGGCCGTCGCTGCTGCCGGGGCTGATCGCCGCCGCGCAGCGCAATGCCGACAAGGGCATTGGCGACGTCGCGCTGTTCGAGGTCTCGGGCACCTATGAGGGCGACGGCGCCGACCAGCAGCGGCGCGTGGCCGCCGGCGTGCGCCGCGGCACGGCCAAACTCGACGGCTCCGGCCGCAGCTGGGCCGGCAATTCCGGTCCGGTCGGCGTGTTCGATGCCAAGGCCGATGCGATTGCGGCGCTCGAGGCCTGCGGCGCGCCCGTCGAACGGCTGCAGATCGAGGCGGGCGGTCCGGCCTGGTACCATCCCGGCCGGTCCGGCACGATCAAGCTCGGGCCGAAGACCGTGCTCGGCACGTTCGGCGAATTCCATCCCAAGACGATGGAAGGGCTCGATGTTTCCGGCCCACTCTGCGGCTTCGAAGTGTTCGTCGACGCCGTGCCGGAGCCGAAGGCCAAGCCGACGAAGACCAAGCCGAAGCTGGAGCTCTCGGCCTTCCAGGCGGTGAAGCGCGACTTCGCCTTCGTCGTCGACAAAGCGATCGAGGCCGGTACGCTGATGCGCGCCGCACTTGCCGCCGACAAGAAGCTGATCACAGCCGTCTCGGTCTTCGACATTTTCGAAGGCGCGTCGCTCGGCGCTGACAAGAAATCGATCGCCATCGAAGTGTCGATCCAGCCGGTCGAGAAGACGCTGACCGACGAGGATTTCGAGGCGCTGGCCAAGCGCATCGTCGAGAATGTCGGCAAACAGACGGGCGGCGTGCTGCGCGGCTGAAGCAATTTCGGGAAAAGTGCGTAGCGGTTTTCCTACAGGAATTGCGCCGGAACTACGCCTTGCAGGCAGATGGCGAATCGTCCTCCAAAGGGCGATGGACCATCTGCGCTATTCCGGGCTGCCGTTCGAAGCACAGCGAGGGGCGTTTCTCGAGATCGTGTCGGGGGACTCGCTCGTCCGTGAAGCACTGGTACGTGCCCGCACGCTTGAGCTGCCGGACTGGCTGGTCGTCTCCGGCGCACTTTACAACAGCGTCTGGAATCATTTGACGGGCAAGCCATCAGGTTACGGCATCAAGGATGTCGACCTGTTCTATTTCGACGACAGCGACCTGTCCTATGAGGCCGAGGACGATGTCATCCGCCAGGCAGCGCGGCATTTCGAAGAGCTGGCGCTGCCGGTCGAGGTGCGCAACCAGGCGCGGGTGCATCTTTGGTATCCGCAGAAATTCGGGCAGCCCTGCCCGCGCTATACGAGTTCCCGCGAACCCATCAGCCATTTCGCCTCGAAGACGCATGCGGTCGGGGTGCGGTTCGATGCCCACGGGCAGCTCGATCTGGTGGCGCCATTCGGGCTCGACGATGTCTTTTCGTTCCGCATCACGCCAAACCGAGTGATGGATAACCGGCGCACGCATGAGGCGAAGGGCAAGCGGGCGCGGGAGTGCTGGCCGGAGATTGAGGTGGTGCCGTGGTAGGACGCGGAGGCAGGACAGAGGGGGGCGCTGTCCCGCCGACGGCTCCCATTCTCAACGCTGCAAAAAGAGGCGCCGAAGCGCCCCTTCTTCCGCTGACCGCTGCTCACCCATTCACAAGCGCCAGCAACTCCTCCGTGTAGCGCTTGCCGACCACCTTGTCCGGCGACAGCGCATCGCCGATCGCCGCGACCTCGGCTGCACTCAGTTCGATCTCCGCCGCCGCAGTGTTCTGCTCCAGATGGCGGATTTTCCGTGCACCCGGGATCGGCACGATGAAATCGCCCTGGTGCAGCACCCAGGCGAGCGCCAGCTGCGCCGAGGTTACGCCCTTTTCCGCCGCCATTTTTTCCAGCGTGGCGATAACCTTGGCATTGGCTTCCATGGCCTCGGCCTGGAAGCGCGGCAAGGTCCGGCGCCAGTCGCCATCGTCTAGCGTTTCCGGCCTGGCGATGGTGCCGGTCAAAAGGCCACGGCCGAGCGGGCTGTAGGGAACGAAGCCGATGCCGAGTTCGCGGCAGACGGCGAACACATCCTCTTCCGGGTCACGGGTCCACAGCGAATATTCGCTCTGCACGGCCGCTATCGGGTGCACGGCATGCGCACGGCGGATGGTCGCCGCACTTGCCTCCGACAGGCCGAGCGCGCGCACCTTGCCCTCGCGCACCAGTTCGGCCATGGCACCGACGGTATCCTCGATCGGCACGTTGGGGTCGACACGGTGCTGGTAATAGAGGTCGATGACATCGGTACCCAACCGCTTCAGCGAGGCCTCGGCCACCGCCTTGACGTGCTCGGGGCGGCCGTCGACGCCGGCCATGCGGTCGAGGCCGGTGCCTTCCTCCAGAATCTTGAAGCCGAACTTGGTGGCGATAGTCACCTTGTCGCGAACCGACTTCAGTGCCTTGCCGAGCAGGATCTCGTTCTCGTAGGGGCCATAGACTTCCGCCGTGTCGAAGAAGTTGACGCCGATCTCGACGGCGCGGTGCAGCGTGGCGATCGCCTCGCCCTCCGGCTGACCGCCATAGGCAAAGCTCATGCCCATGCAGCCGAGGCCGACGGGATAAACGTTCAATTCAGTTCCCAGCTTGCGGGTTTGCATCACGCGTCTCCTTGTTGTGATGCTTAAAGCGCGTCGACAACGCGCTTTAAGTTTTGTTTTGTGCATGTCGTTGTCCCAAAACCGCTGCGCACTTTTGGGCGACATGCGTGAGGAGATAGCGCCTTGCTTTGTGTTCGATAATCGTCTCTCATTTGCACGGGCTGTTCCAAGAAATAGATCAATGAACCGAGCGCATCTCTCCCAACTGGCCGTGCTTGCGACCGTCGCCCAATGTGGCAGCTTTCGCGGCGCGGCCAGGGAATTGGCCATCGCACCGTCAGCGGTCAGCCATGCCGTGTCCAGTCTGGAGGCACGGCTCGGCGTGCGGCTCCTGGCGCGCAGCACCCGCAGCGTCGCGCCGACGGAAGAGGGTGCGCAATTGCTGGAGCGGTTACGTCCTGCCCTTTCCGAAATCGACCTGGCGCTGGAGACGGCACTCGAGGCGCGCGACCGGCCGGCCGGGAATCTGCGGCTCAGCGTGCCGCGCACGGCGGCGCATCTGGTGCTGACGCCACGGCTCGGCGCCTTTGCCGCGGCCTATCCCGATATCGTGCTGGAGATACTCATCGAGGATCGTTTCACCGATGTGGTGGAAGGTGGTTTCGACGCCGGCGTGCGGCTCGGCGAGAGCCTGCAGCGCGACATGATCGCGGTGCGCATCGGGCCGGACATGCGCGGCGCGGTGGTCGGCGCGCCATCCTATTTCGCGGCCATGCCGAGGCCGCATCATCCGCGCGACCTTGCCGTTCATCGCTGCATCCGCTTCCGCTTCTCCAGCGGCATTCTCTACCGCTGGGAATTCGAAAAGGACGGCGAGGAGATGGAGATCGCCGCGCAGGGGCCGCTGATCCTCGACGAGGACCATCTGATCGCGCAAGCCGCGATCGACGGCGCCGGGCTCGCCTTCGTCTTTGAGACTTATGTGCATGCCCCGCTCGCCGACGGAAGGCTGATCCGCGTGCTGGAGGACTGGTGCCCACCCTTCGACGGGTTCTTTGTCTATTACCCCAGCCGCCGGCAGATGCGCCCGGCGCTCAGGGCATTTGTGGATTTCTTCAAGGTGAGCGGTTAGCTTACCCTTCCACCTTGTAGGGAGGGTGAGGGGCGTTGGAAGAAAGTTCTGTCCAGCGTCGTTCACACACAATGCAGTCGATCACCAACACCGCGACCCGCTACGGCTGGGCGACGATCCTTCTTCACTGGCTGATCGGCATCATTTTCATCGGCCAGTTCGCCCTCGGCTTCATCATGGTGCGGCTGACCAGCCAGCGTACCGCTTTCGAGCTGATCCAGCTGCACAAATCGCTGGGCTTTCTGCTGCTTGGCCTCATCATCCTGCGCATCGCGTGGCGGCTTGGCAATGCGACGCCGCCTCTGCCGGCTTCGGTCGGCGCGCTCGAACGGCGTACGGCGCCGCTCGCGCATCTGGCGCTCTATGCCTTCCAGATCGCCTTGCCCTTGTCCGGCTGGGCGCTGGTTTCGGTGTCGACGCTGGAAATCCCGACCATGCCGTTCAACCTGTTCGTTATGCCCAATCTGCCGCTCGCCGAATCCGATGCCGCCGAAAGCTTCTGGGCAGCCGCGCACTGGTATCTCGCCTATCTGGGCATCGCGCTCGTCGCGCTGCATGTCGCAGCCGCCCTGCGCCATCACTTCCTGCTGCGCGACAGCGTGCTCACGCGTATGATCACACCTTCGTCAGGTGGGGAATAGAGCGGGCGGCACGCGCGTTTGTGAGGTGAGGACGCAAACAAGCGTTGCCTCCAAGAAAGGAACAATCCCATGCATGCGCGCATCCTTGGATTCGCGGCTTTTGCCGCATGCCTTGCCGTGCCCGCAGCCGCGGCGGTGGCATTGAGCGACGCCGCCGGCAGCTACACGATCAGCCCGGCAGGCTCCAACATCCGTTTCACCATAGGCAAGGCCGGCGGCGGCGGCTTCGACGGCGCCTTCGCCCGCTTCAAGGGCACGATCCGCATCGACAATGGCGATGTCGGGCGCTCGAAGGTCGACCTTACCATCTATCCGGAAAGCGTCGGCACCGGCCAGAGCCGCATCGATGCCTTCCTGCGCTCCGACGCGGTGTTCGATGCGGCCAACAGCCCGGAAATCCAGTTCCGCTCGACCAGCGTGACCCGCACCGGCGACACGTCAGCCCTTGTCACCGGCAGGCTGACGGCGCGCGGCAAGACGTTTGCGGAAAAATTCACCGCCGAGCTCAATGGGTTGAAGGGCGGCACGATCAAATTCCATGTCACCGGCAAGGTGCTGCGGTCGCGCTACGGCATGGATGTCGGCACGCCGCTCTATTCCAACGTCGTCGACTTCGACATGACGCTGACGGGGAAGCGGGGCTGAGCCAGGGGTCAGCCTCGGTCATTGGCTTTTCCGTCGATTTCGGGCAAACCTCGCCTGATGTAACCGACATGGAGAAGCGTGATGTTCCGATGGGGTGTGTTGTCGACGGCCAAGATTGGCCGCGAGCAGTTGTTGCCGGCAATCGTCGAGGCGGAGAACGGCGTGCTGGCGGCGATCGCCAGCCGCGACCTGTCGAAAGCCAAGGCCCTGGCCGAGCGGTTCGGCGCGCGCCATGCGTTCGGATCGTACGAGGAACTGCTGGCCTCCAAGGATATTGACGGCGTCTATATCCCGCTGCCGACCTCGCAGCATGTCGAATGGACGGCCAAGGCCATCGAGGCGGGAAAACATGTGCTGGTCGAGAAGCCTCTGGCGCTGGACGCCAAGGATATCCCGCCGCTGATCAAGCTGCGCGATGCCAAGAAGGTGCTGGTCTGCGAAGCCTTCATGGTCATTTACCACCCGCAATGGATCAAGGTGCGCGACCTCATCGCCAGCGGCGCCATCGGCCGGCTGCGCCATGTGCAGGGCGCGTTCTCCTATTACAATGTCGACCCCAGCAATATGCGCAACCAGCTCGACCTCGGCGGCGGCGCATTGCCCGACATCGGCGTCTACCCGACCGTGTCGACGCGGTTTTCGACCGGCAAGGAGCCTAGCCGTGTGCAGGCAACGATCGAGCGCGACAAGAAATTCGGCACCGACATCTACTCCTCGATCCGCGCCGATTTCGGCGATTTCGAACTGTCCTTCTATCTGTCGACGCAGATGGCGGCGCGCCAGGTGATGGTGTTCCACGGCGAGAAGGGCTTCATCGAGGTCTTCTCGCCCTTCAATGCCGGGCTCTACGACCATCACCGCGTCGAGTTGCACAACCAGAACCATACCGAAGCGCAAGTGTTCCGCTTTCCCGGCACGCAGCAGTACCGGCTGGAGGTCGAGACTTTCGCGCGTGCCGCACAGGGCGGCAAGGAGCGTGTCTTCACGCTGGAGGAATCCGTGCTCAACCAGAAGGTCATCGACGCTATCTTCCGCGCCGGCGGCAAGGATGGCTGGGAGGCCGTCTGACATTTACTTTGACGCAATTCTGGATGGAAAACCGCCTCACACTTTTCCTGGAATTGCGCTAGCCGGCTAATTCTGGGAGGAAAGATGGCTGACGATGCGGACGTTATCATTGTCGGCGGCGGCCTTGCCGGGCTGGTTGCCGCCGCCGAACTCGCCGAGGCCGGCAAGAAGATCATCATCGTCGACCAGGAGCCGGAGCAGTCGCTGGGCGGACAGGCGTTCTGGTCGTTCGGCGGGCTCTTCCTCGTCGATTCGCCCGAGCAGCGGCGCATGCGCATCCGCGATTCGCATGATCTGGCGCTCGAGGACTGGATGGGCACCGCCGCTTTCGACCGGCCGGAGGATTTCTGGCCGCGCAAATGGGCGGAAGCCTATGTCGGTTTCGCCGCCGGCGAGAAACGCTCCTGGCTGCTGCAGCGCGGCCTGAAATTCTTTCCCGTCGTCGGCTGGGCCGAGCGCGGCGGCGGCAATGCCATCGGCCACGGCAATTCAGTGCCGCGCTTCCACATCACCTGGGGCACCGGCCCCGGTGTTCTCGAGCCCTTTGTCCAGCGCGTGCGCGAGGCGCAGAAGCGCGGATTGGTCAGCTTCAAGTTCCGCCACCGGGTCAACGAACTGACGCGCACTGGCGCTGTCGTGACCGGTGTGCGCGGCGACATCCTGGAACCCAGCACCGTCGAGCGCGGCCACAAGAGCTCGCGCGACATATCGGGCGATTTCGAGCTTCACGCGCAAGCGGTGGTCGTCGCCTCCGGCGGCATCGGCGCCAACCACCAGCTGGTGCGGGAAAACTGGCCGAAGCGGCTGGGAACGGCGCCCAAGCGCATGATCACCGGCGTGCCTGACCATGTCGACGGCCGCATGCTGGCGATCACCGAAGCGGCCGGCGGCATGATCATCAACCGCGACCGCATGTGGCACTATGTCGAGGGCATAAGAAACTGGGCGCCGATCTGGACCGACCATGCGATCCGCATCCTGCCCGGCCCGTCCTCGCTCTGGCTCGACGCGCGCGGCAAGCGCCTGCCGGTGCCGCTCTATCCCGGTTTCGACACGCTGGGCACGCTCAGCCACATCATGAGCACCGGCTTCGACTATTCCTGGTTTATCCTGACCAGGAAGATCATCCAGAAGGAGTTCGCGCTGTCGGGCTCCGAGCAAAATCCCGACCTCACCGGCAAGAGCTGGCGCCAGGTGCTCGGCCGCGCGACGTCGGGCATTCCGGGTCCGGTGAAAGCGTTCATGGAGAAGGGCGAGGATTTCATCGTCGAGGCCGACGTTTCGAAGCTGGTGACGCGCATGAACGCGCTGGCCGGCGGCGAGCCGCTGCTCGACGTCGCCCAGGTGGAACGCGAGATCCGAGCCCGCGATCGCCAACTCGACAATCCGTTCTCCAAGGACATGCAGATCACCGCGCTGCGCGGCGCCCGCGCCTATCTCGGCGACAAGCTCATCCGTACAGCCAAGCCGCACAAGATGCTCGATCCGGCAAACGGCCCGATGATCGCGGTGCGTCTCAACATCCTGACCCGCAAGACGCTGGGCGGCCTGCAGACCGATCTCGACAGCCGCGTGCTGGGCGCCGATGGCCAACCAGTACCCGGGCTCTATGCGGTGGGCGAAGCGGCCGGCTTCGGCGGCGGCGGCGTGCACGGCTATGCCGCACTGGAAGGCACGTTCCTTGGCGGCTGCATCTTCTCCGGCCGCAGCGCCGGCCGAGCGGCGGGACGCTCGGTGGCGTGAAACGACGTTACCATGGCCCGTGGTGAGACGGGAAACCGCTTACCAGAGCCAGGCGGCTCGTCCAAGGGCGGCGACCGCGTCGACGATCCGCGTGAAACTTTCGCGGGCGCGCCCGACCGTGTGCCGGGCCCTGAGATAGCCGTGCACCAGACCCGGTTCCTCGAACCAGGTGGCCCGCCCGCCTGCCGCGACGATGCGGTCACGATAGGCCTCGCCGTCCGAAGACAGCGGATCGCACTGCGCGGTGACCAGCACGGTCGGCGGCAGCTTGGCGAAGTCGGTGTCGGCAAGCGGCGCCAGTGTGGCATCGCCGCTGCGATCCTGCCCGCCGGTGCGGATATGCTTGTAGAATTCGAGATCGCGCATGGTCAGCATCGGCGCTTCGGCATGTGTCACATACGAACCCTTCGAGCGGTCGCCGCCGAGGCCGGGATAGATCAGCACCTGGCCTGCCGGCCGTTTCGCATGGCCGCGCGTTGCGTGCGCAGTGGCGGCGCAGAGATTGCCGCCGGCGCTGTCGCCGCAAAGCAGGATGGGTCGGTCGTGGGTGGAGGCAGCCCATGCGAAAGCGCTCATGGAGTCGTCAAAGGCGGCCGGATGCAGATGCTCCGGCGCCAGCCGGTAATCGACGGAGACAATTTCGTAGCCAGTGCGGGCGCAGAGCTCGGCGCAGACGTCGTCATGGCTGTCCAGCCCGCCAAGGATGAAGCCGCCGCCATGGATGTAGAGCACTGTCGCCGCCGGTTGCGGGGCGCTTCGGTAGGTGCGGATCGGGATATTGTGCGTTGGTGTTGCAATGGCCGAGGTTTCGACCGTCACGCCCTGGGGATAGCCAGCAAAGAATTCCCGGCACATACGGTCATAGATCTCGCGCTGCTGCGCGATCGTGTAGTCGATCGTATCGGGCGGATAGTAGGAATTGGTCCGCTCGATGAAGGCCCAGGTCTCTGCGTCGATGAGTTTTGTGTAATCGGTCATGCTGGACACGCCGACTGCAAAGGTCGAGCCCAGTCACCCCCCTCTGTCCTGCCGGACATCTCCCCCGCAAGGGGGGAGATTAGCAACTTTGATCGCGGCGCTTTTCTTGCGGCGCTGGTCATTGGAGAAAGCAGAGATAACATCCGATCTCCCCCCTTGCGGGGGAGATGCCCGGCAGGGCAGAGGGGGGTGCTTCGCGCTGTCATCTCCGCGGAGTCACTTCCCCTTCCACACCGGATCGCGCTTTTCGGCGAAGGCGCGGAAACCTTCCATATTGTCTTCCGACCCATACAGCGCATCGACCGTCGCCAACTGGCGGCGCGTTACCTTGTTCATGGCGTCCTGGAAGGTCAGCGCTTCGGCCACGCGCGCGGTCTCCTTGATCGCGGCGAAGACCAGCGGCGGGCCGCTGGCGAGCAGGCGGGCGATCTCCCAGACGCGGTCCTCGAGCTTTTCCTTGGGCAGCACTTCGTTGACCAGGCCCCAGCGATGCGCCTCAGTGACATCCATCCAGCGGCCGGTGAGCAGAAGGTCCATGGCGACATGATAGGGAATGCGCTTCGGCAGCTTGATTGTCGCCGCGTCGGCCAGCGTGCCGGCACGGATTTCGGGCAGCGCGAAAGAGGAGTGGTCAGAGGCGTAGATGAGGTCACAGGACAGCGCCAGTTCGAAGCCGCCACCCACCGCCATGCCGTTGACGCAAGCGATGACCGGCTTGTTCAAGTCGCGCAATTCCTGCAGGCCGGCAAAGCCGCCGACGCCATAGTCGCCGTCGACCGCGTCGCCGCCGGCGGCGGCCTTCAGGTCCCAGCCGGCGCAGAAGAACTTGTCGCCGGCTGTCTTGACGATGGCGACGCGCAGTTCCGGATCGTCGCGGAACGCCTTGAAGGTTTGCCCCATCAGCCGCGAAGTCTTCAGGTCGATGGCGTTGGCCTTGGGCCGGTCGAGCGTGACCTCGAGGATAGAGCCTTCGCGGCGCGTCGAAATGACGTCAGACATTCTTGTTCTCTCCCAGCACCAGCAGCGCGTCGGCGATCCAGGCACCCTTGCCCTCGACGCAGACGATCAGCGGGTTGATGTCGAGTTCCTCGATCTCGCCGGCATTCTTCTGCACGAAGCCGGCAATGCCCGCGATGGCGTCGATGGCGGCCGCGACATCGGCCTTCGGCCGGCCGCGATAGCCTTCGAGCAGCGGGAACAGCTTCAGGCCGCGCAAAGCCGCCTCGATGTCGTCGCGGGTCGCCGGCAGCATCAGCGTGACGCTGTCGCGCAGCAATTCGACCAGCACGCCGCCAGTGCCCAGTGTCATGACAGCGCCGAACATCGGATCCCTGGTGAAGCCGACGATCAGTTCGGCGACGCCGTCGCGCACCATGCGCTCGACATAGAGGCCGGTGCCGAGCGGCAGCAGATCATGCGCCGCCGTGCTGACGGATTCGGCGTCCTTGAGATTGAGCCGGACGGCGCCGACCTCGGATTTATGGGTGACGCCCAGCGCCTTCAGCGCCACGGGAAAGCCGAGCGCCATCGAGGAGATCACCGCCTCGACCGCATTGCCGGCGCGCTCGCCCTTGGGCACCGGAAGCCCGGCCTTGATCAGCCGCGCCTTGGCTTCGGCTTCGTCTGGCGTGACATGCTCACCGCCGGCAGCACCTGCAGCGGATGTGTCGACCGGCTGCGCCTGCGGTTCAGCCCATGCCCAGCCGATGAAGGCCGCTGCACCTGCGGCATCCATGGCCTCGGAAATGCCGAACAAGGGCACCATGCCGCGCGCCATCAGTTCGGCGGTGTATTCCTCGGGCAGGTTCTCCGGCAGCGAGGAGACGATCGCGCCATGCGCCCTGTTGGTCTTCAGCGCCGATTCGAAGGCGCGCAGCGTCGCCCACCAGTCGGTGACCGAACAGCGGTCGGGGCGCGGAAAGTCGAGCACCAGCATGTTGAGGTCGAAACCGCCCGACACCATGGCGGTGAAGGTGGCGGTCATCGCCGGCTCGTTGTTCCAGATGAAGGTGTGATAGTCCAACGGATTGGCGACCGCGACCAGCGGCCCGAGCGTCGACTTGACATGGGCGCGATGGCTCTCGGTCAGAACCGGGAAATTGACCCAGCGGCCTTCGGCGCTGTCGGCCATGACGGAGGCCTCGCCGCCCGAACAGCTCATCGACGACAGCCTGTAGCCGGGCAGCGGCCCGGTGATGTGCAGCAGCTTCAGCGCCTCGATGAAGGCGGGGATGGAATCGACGCGCGCAATGCCGAGCCGCCTCAGGAAGGCACCCGAGGCCGCGTCCGAGCCGGCCAGTGAGGCGGTGTGCGAAACGGTCGCCTGCCGCGCCTGTTCGGAGCGGCCGACCTTCATGGCGATGATAGGCTTTTTCAGTTCGCGTGCGCGCGCCGCCAGCCGCTCGAAGCCGGCTACCGAATCGAAGGCCTCGATGTGCAGGCCGAGCGATGTCACCCGCTCATCCTCGATCAGGCCGAGCGCCATTTCGGAGAGGCCGGTCTGCGCCTGGTTGCCGGCGGTCATCAGGAAGGCGATCGGCAGGCCGCGCTTCTGCATCGTCATGTTGATGGCGATGTTGGAGGACTGGGTGATGATGGCGACACCCTTGCCGCCCTCCTCCAGCCGGATGCCGCCATGCTGGTCAGGCCACAAAAGCGCGCCGTCGGCATAGTTGATCAGGCCGTAGCAATTCGGCCCGATGATCGGCATCTCGCCAGCGGCCGCGACCAATTCGGCCTGCAGCCGCTCGCCGTCATCGTCATAGGCTTCGGTCTCGAGGAAGCCGGCGGCAAAGCAGACGGCGCCGCCGGCGCCGCGTTCGGCCAGCGCCTTGACGACCTCGATGGTCAGATGCCGGTTGACTCCGACAAAGGCGGCATCCGGCGCGCCGGGCAGATCGGCGACGGACCGGTAGGCCTTACGTCCGGCAACCTCGTCCTTGGTCGGGTGCACCGGCCAGATCTCGCCGGCAAAACCCATCTTGATCGATTGCGCGACGACGGCGGCGGCCTGCACGCCACCGAAGACGGCGATCGATTTCGGGCGCAGGAGACGTTCGAGTTTATGCATGGTCATCTTTTCGTTTGAGCATCTCAGGACAAACGATCTCGTTTGCCCGACAAAACCGAATCTCGGCTTTGGACGATCATGCTCTAAGCACCGAACGGACGCAGCAGCGCCCGCGAAATAATATGTCGCTGAATCTCCGACGTGCCCTCCCAGATGCGTTCGACGCGAGCGTCGCGCCAGATGCGTTCCAGCGGCAGGTCGTCCATCAGCCCCATGCCGCCATGGATCTGGATCGCCTCGTCGGCAACGTATGCGAGCATTTCGGTGGCCTTCAGCTTGGCCATGGCCATGTCCTGGTCGGTGACGGTGCCTTGATCGTACTTCCAGCCGGCTTCGAAGACCATGAGGTCGGCGGCCTTCAATTCGGTCGCCATGTCGGCGAGCTTGAACGACACGCCTTGGAACTTGCCGATCTGCTGGCCGAATTGCTGGCGCTGCGCGGCATACTCCACCGCATGGCCGAGCGCCCGCTCGGCGCGGCCGAGACAGGTGGCGCCAACCTGCAGGCGCGTGGCGCCCAGCCAGGAATTGGCAACATCGAAGCCCTTGTGCACTTCGCCGAGAACCTGGCTTGCCGGCAGCCGGCAATCGTCGAATTCGAGGATGGCGTTGGTGTAGCCGCGGTGGGAGACGTTGCGGTAGCCATCGCGCACCGTGAAACCCTTGGTGCCCTTGTCGACAAAGAAGGCGGTGATCTTCTTGCGCTTGCCACGCGGCGAATCCTCTTCGCCGGACGCCATGAAGACGATGGCGAAATCAGCGAGATCGGCGTGAGAGATAAAATGCTTGGTGCCGTTGAGCACCCAGTCATCGCCGTCCTGCACGGCTGACGCCTTCATGCCGCGCAAATCGGAGCCGGCGCCAGGCTCGGTCATCGCCAGGCAGTCCCATTTCTCGCCACGGATGCAAGGAAACAGATATTTTTCGCGCTGCTCGGGGGTGCCGGCCAGGAGGATGTTGGAAGGCCGCGCGACGCAGGTCCAGTGCAGCGCATAATTGGCGCGGCCGAGTTCCTTTTCGTAGAGCAGCCAGGTCACCGTATCGAGACCCGCGCCGCCGACGTCCGCCGGCATGTTGGCGGCATAGAGCCCGGCCTCGATCGCCTTGGCCTTGATCTCCTCGATCAGCTCGCGGCGCAGCACGCCGGTGCGCTCGACCTCGCGCTCATGCGGATAAAGCTCGTTCTCGACGAAGGCGCGCGTCGTCTCGACGATGAGTTTTTGTTCCTCCGAAAGACCGAAATCCATGGCCTCAGCCCTTCTTCTTTTTCTTCGGCTTCTCCGCCTTCTTCACCGGCTTGGAGGCCTTGGCCTTCTCGGCGGCCGTGGAAGCCGTCGGCTTCTTCGCCGCCAGCTTGGCCAGCTGCTTCGTATAATCCTTATGCAGCGCGCCGGCGCCCCAGCCCTTGCCCTTGTTCTGCTTCGACAGCGCATCCATGATCGCGACAAGATTGTCGTCGCGGATCTTTTCCAGCTCGCGGATCGACAGGCCATGCGCCTGGTCGTCCGACTGGGTGGCGATCAGGTCGACCAGCTCGTCGTTGAATTCCGGCACGTCCATCAGCTTGGTCCACGGCCATTTCAGGCACGGCCCGAACTGCGCCATGAAGTGGCGCATGCCGGCCTCGCCGCCGGCGACGCGGTAGACCTGGAACATGCCCATCTGCGCCCAGCGCAGGCCGAAACCGTAGCGCATGATGTCGTCGAGTTCCTCGACCGTGCAGATGCCGTCCTTGATCAGCCACAGCGCCTCGCGCCAGGCTGCTTCCAGCAGGCGGTCGCCGACGAAGGCCTCGATCTCCTTGCGGATGACGACAGGCTTCATGCCGATCGAGGCATAGATCTCCTTGGCGACCTCGATGGCCTCGGGAAAGGTCTGCTCGCCGCCGACGATTTCGACCAACGGCAGGAGATAGACCGGGTTGAACGGATGGCCGACGACCAGCCGCTCCGGGTGCTTCTTCATCGCCACCTGCATGTCGGTCGGCTTGATGCCGGAGGTCGAGGAGCCGACAATCGCGTTGGCCGGCGCATGGGCGTCGATCTCGGCCAGCACCTTGTGCTTGAGATCGAGACGCTCCGGCACGCTTTCCTGGATGAAATCGGCATCGGCGACCGCCTCGGCAATGGTCTTGGCGAAGGTGAGCTTGCCCTCTTTCGGCAAGCCGCCGGGCACCATCTGCTTGTAGGCGCGGCGCGCGCCCTTCATCACTTCCGAGACCTTGCGCGAGGCTTCGGGATCGGGATCGAAGATCGACACGTCGATACCGTTGAGCAGCAACCGCGCCACCCAGCCGGCGCCGATGACACCGCCGCCAATGGCGGCCGCCTTGTTGATGATGCTCATGCGGAAGCTCCGGTTCTTGTCCTGGCTGTTTCGGGATCGACGAGAGGCACGCGCTCGCCGGCGCGGATCACGGCGGGGTCGTAAGCCTTGCGGGCAAAGACCTCGAGCACGAAGGGTCGGAAGAAGTCGATCGGCAGCGTCTCGTAATCGGGATCGAAGCTCGACTGGTCCCAGCGCTCGCAAAACTGGTCGCAATCGTCGAAATAGGCGTGGCCGGCAAAGCGATCGCGCGCATGGCGGTTGCCGCCGAGATGATGGGCGTAGTAGAGCCGCTGGAAGTCACCGTGCTTTTCCACCACCCAGGTGCATTGCTCGCGCACGAAGGGCTTCAGGATCGAAGCGGCGTATTCGTCGTGATTGTAGGGCGCGTAGATGTCGCCGATATCATGCAGCAGCGCGCAGGCGATCCAGTCGGTGTCGGCGCCGTCGCGCCAGGCGCGCGTCGCCGCCTGCAGCGAATGGCCGAGCCGGGTGATCTTGTAGCCGGACAGCCCCTCGTCGAGCTGGACCAGCGCGTCGAGCAGCCGCTCGCCGGTTTTGGCGGCATAGTCGATTTCATGGGCGGTCAGGAACTCGTAATCGTCCCTGTCGCCATCCTTCATCGCGGTGAACTTGACGGTAGCCATGATCAGACCCCGTTTTACGCCGCGGCTGCGATCGGCGCCCGCTTGGTCAGGTTGAGCTTCTTGCGCACTTCCTCCGGCCCCAAGATCCGGGCGCCGAGATTGGTGACGATGCTGGCGGCGCGCTCGACCAGCTGCGCGTTGGTGGCCAGCACGCCCTTGTCGAGCCAGAGATTGTCTTCCAGACCGACGCGGACGTTGCCGCCGGCGAGCACGGCCGCGGCGGCATAGGCCATCTGGTTACGGCCGATGGCGAAGGCCGACCAATTCCAGGTCGACGGCACATTGTTGACCATTGCCATGAAGGTGTTGAGATCGTCGGGCGCGCCCCACGGCACGCCCATGCAGAGCTGCACCAACGCATCGGGGTTAAGCACCTTTTCCTCGACCAGTTGCTTGGCGAACCAGAGGTGGCCGGTGTCGAAAGCCTCGATCTCCGGCTTGACGCCGAGCGCCGTCATCATGCCGCCCATGGCGCGCAGCATGCCGGGCGTATTGGTCATGACATAGTCGGCTTCGGCGAAGTTCATGGTACCGCAGTCGAGCGTGCAGATTTCCGGCAGGCACTGGCGCACATGTTCCATGCGGTTGGTGGCGCCGCCCATGTCGGTGCCCTTTTCGTTGAGCGGAAGCGGCGCTTCCGGCGAGCCGAACACCATGTCGCCGCCCATGCCGGCGGTGAGGTTGAGCACCACGTCGACATTCGCGTCGCGGATGCGCTCGGTCACTTCGCGGTAGAGATGCACATCGCGCCTGGGTTTGCCGGTCTCAGGGTCGCGGACATGGCAGTGGACGATTGCCGCACCGGCCTTGGCCGCGTCGATGGCCGAATCGGCGATCTGCTTTGGCGAACGCGGCACATGCGGAGAGCGATCCTGCGAACCGCCGGATCCGGTCACGGCACAGGTAATGAAGACCTCACGGTTCATCGCAAGCGGCATGGAATTCTCCTCCCAATCGAAACAGAAGCACAGCATTGCGCGACTTGCAGGCGACTGTTTTGCGCTTTACGAAGGCTGCATGCCAAAAAACGAAAAAGCGACAATCTTTCGCGCCGAGCAGTCGCCGCTCAAGGTGACGTTGCTGGTGTTTTCCGGGGCATCCATCATGTGCGTGGCGTGCGCCGTCGATCCGCTGCGCGCCGCCAACCGCATCGCCGGCGAAACCCTGTTCGACTTCAAGCTGGTTTCGGTAACCGGGGAGGCGCCGGTCACGACATGCGGCCTGCCCGTGGCGGTCAGCGGCCGATTCGATGCGACGGAACCAACCGATGTCCTGGTCGTGGTCGCGGGCTTCGGCACGCAGAACTATGCCACGTCTGCCTTGCTCGCCGGGCTGCGCCGCGCGGCGCGGTCGGCCCGCGCCTGCGGCGGCGTCGAGGCGGGCACCTGGCTGGTGGCGCGCGCCGGCTTGCTGGAAGGGCGCAGCGCCACCACCCATTGGGAAGACATGGAAGATTTTTCGTCGGCCTTTCCCGGCGTAGACGTGCGCCCCGATCGATACATCATCGATGGGCCGGTGTTCACCACGGGCGGCGCATCACCGACCCTGGACCTGATGCTGCACCTGATTCGCACCCGGCTCGGCATGGCCGTTGCGCTCGATGTGGCAAGCGCATTCATCTACGATCAGGCGCGCGTGGCGACGGATGCGCAACCGCTGGTCTCGCTTGGTCGGCTCGATGGCTACGATCCACGCCTGGCGCAGGCCATCCGGCTGATGGAAGCGCATGTCGATCAGCCGCTGACCATCGAAGCAATAGCCAAGCGTGCCGGCGTGACGGCGCGCACCCTGGAAAGCATCTTCCGCAAGTCGATTGGCGAGACGCCGGGCGCCTATTATCTGAGGCTGCGGCTAGGGGCCGCGCGCCGGCTGGTGGTCGACACGCGCGTGGCCATGGCGGATATTGCCGGGCGGACGGGATTCTCGTCCGCCGCGGCATTTTCCAGAGCGTTTTCAAGAGCTTTTGGCGAAGCCCCGGTCAGGTTGCGCCGGGGCTAAGTCAGTTCAGGGAATCGAGCAGCGTTCTGGCGATCGCTGCCGGCGTCGATCTGCGAGCGCATCTGTCTCACCAGCCGGACTTCAAAACGGTTGCTGACGGCGCGATCCCATTGGTTTTTCACGTCGTCGGTCGGCCGCGGCAGCGCCATCAGCCGGTCGATGATCGATCCGGTCTCCCCAGATGAGAGCAGGGCGTCGATTTCGCGTTCGTGCTGCATATCGGTTCGCCTCCTTCCTTTCACCCGCCACAGGCCCCTCTTATACGAGATACGTGACGGCAGTTTGAAGGCAAGAGCGAGGTCATTGAGGGGCAGCCAAGGGCAAAACCTTGTCGCCGGATGAGCGCTTCGGCGCAAAGCCGTTCCGCGCGCCAAAACCCGAGTCAGGAAGATCAGCCGGGCCGTTTCACGAACAGCACGGTGGCGAAGCCGCTGTCCCATTCATCATCGGGATAGCGGTCTTTTTCGGATGTAGCCGACCGCCTTGTAGACATTGCGGGTGCGCTCGTTGAACGTGTCGGTCTCGACATAGCGCCGCGCCGATGCCTGGGTGACGTGCGGCAGCCAGGTGCCTTCAAAGGTTTCCCGCAGCGCCTGTTTCAAGGCTGCGACGTCGCCCGCCTGCGCCTTGCGCACCGTGATCCGCCCGTTTGCCATCATCATCTCCCTTAGGAAGAGCGGATTAGCAAAAGGCGATCACGGCGGCTTTCGGCCACATCGGGCAGCTGTCTGTCCAGCGTCCGCCGTCAGACGTAGCGGTTGACGATGTTTTCCAGCAATTCCTGACGGCCGGAGCGCGGCTGCGGTTCGATCTTCTTCTTGACCACGCGCTCGGCGATGTCCTCGAGCGTGCGCTTGCCCGACAGCATTGCCTTGCCCTCTGCCGTGTTCCAGCCGGCATAGCGCTCGGCCAGCGGCGCCGACAGCGCCTTGTCCTCGACCATGCGGGCCGCGGCCTTGAGGCCGCGCGCACAAGAATCCATGCCGCCGATATGGCCGATCAGCAGGTCCTGCGGGTCGAGCGACTGGCGACGCAACTTGGCGTCGAAATTGGTGCCGCCGGTCTTGAAACCACCGGCCTGCAGGACCTGGTAGTAGGCCAGCGCCATTTCCGGCACGTTGTTGGGGAACTGGTCGGTGTCCCAGCCCGACTGGTAGTCGTTGCGGTTCATGTCGATCGAACCGAAGACGCCAAGCGCATTGGCGAGCGCCAGCTCGTGCTCGAAGGAATGGCCGGCGAGGATGGCGTGGCCCTGCTCGATGTTGAGTTTTACTTCCTTCTCCAGGCCGAAGCGCTTGAGGAAGCCATAGACCGTGGCGACGTCATAGTCGTACTGATGCTTTGTCGGCTCCTGCGGCTTTGGCTCGATCAGGATGGTGCCCTTGAAGCCGATCTTGTGCTTGTAGTCGACGACGAGGCTGAGGAAGCGGCCGGCCTGTTCCTGCTCGCGGGCAAGGTCGGTGTTGAGCAGCGTCTCATAGCCTTCGCGCCCGCCCCACAGCACATAGTTCTCACCCTTCAGCCGCTTGGTGACGTCGATGCAGCTCTTCACCGTCGCCGCCGCATAGGCAAAGACATCCGGATCGGGGTTGGTGGCGGCGCCCGACATGAAGCGGCGATGCGAAAAAAGGTTTGCCGTGCCCCAGAGCAGCTTGACCCCGGTCTGCTTCATCTTGCCGGCGAAATAGTCCGCGATCTCGTCGAGGCGGGCGGCACTTTCTGAAAAGTCCTTGCCCTCGGGCCGGACATCGGCGTCGTGGAAGCAGAAATAGGGCGCGCCGAGCAGCGAGAACATCTCGAACGCAACATCGGCCTTGAGCTTCGCCAGTTCCATCGTGTCGATGCCGCCGGCCTTGGGGAACCAGGGGCGATCGAAGGTCTGGCCGCCGAACGGGTCGCCACCCGGCCAGGCAAAGGAGTGCCAATAGGCGACGGCGAAGCGAAGATGGTCTTCCAGCCGTTTGCCGGCGACGACCTCGTCAGGATTGTAGAAGCGGTAGGCCAGCGGATTGGTCGAATCCGGCCCCTCATATTTGATCTTCTGAATGTCGCCGAAAAATCCGCTGCTCATGATTTCTGTCCTCTCTCGAATAGTTCGCCCTGATTACCTCAGGTAATTCGCCTTGATTACCTCAGGCGTAATTGGTTTCGCACTGCCGTGGGGTGAAAAGGGTTGCGTCAAAGCCACTCAACGAAGGAGACAGACCATGACCGACCTCAACAAAATCGCCGAGGGCTACATCACCGCCTGGAACGAAAGCGATGCCAGCCGTCGCGCCGAATTGCTGAAGGCCACGTTCACCGAAGACGTCAGCTATCGCGATCCGCTGATGCAGGGCGACGGCCATGACGGTGTCGCGGCGCTGATCGACGGCGTGCAGCAACGCTTTGCCGGCTTCCGCTTCTCGCTGAAGGGCACGCCGAACGGCTTCGCCGACAAGATCCGCTTCTCCTGGAACCTCGGGCCTGAAGGCGTTCCTTCGGTCATCGAAGGCACCGATATCGGCGTCATCGAAAACGGCCGCCTGAAGAGCATCACCGGCTTCCTCGACAAGGTCCCGGCGCAGTGAGGCCGGAAGTCGCGGCGTGGGCGAGAAATCGTTCACGCCGTGGCACCCCTGATTGCCGGATAGAGCGCCCGGTAGCGATGATAGGCATCGGCGTAGGCGCCGCCGAGCTTGGCATCCGGTTCGATCGTGGCATCCGTCCTTGGGGCGGAGCAGACGGCCAGCGGATCGGCACCCGTCGCCGCGATCAGGCCGAGCCTGGCGGCACCGAAGGCGGCGCCGAAATCGCCGTCGGCGGGAATATCCACCGGCACCTGCAGCGCGGTGGCGATCGATTTCAGCCAGTAGCGCGAGCGTGAGCCGCCGCCGATCGCCGTCACCCGCGTCAATGTGGTGCCGGCTGTCTTCAGGGCTTCGAGACTGTCGCGGAAGGCGAAGGCGACGCCTTCGAGCACCGCCTGCGTCAGGACTGCCCGGCTCAATTCATGCGCCAGCCCGGTGAAGGAACCGCGAATGGCGGAATCATTGTGTGGCGTGCGCTCGCCCGAGAGGTAGGGCAGGAAGGATACACCGGTCGGCGCCTTCAGCGCGTCGCCGAGTTCAGCGGTCAGTTCACCCGCGCCCTTTCCAGTGATCTCCGACAGCCAGTTGAGCGAATCGGTCGCCGACAGGATGACGCCCATCTGGTGCCAGGTGTCGGGCAGCGCATGGCAGAAGGTGTGGACGGCACTTGCCGGGTTGGGCAGATAGGACGCGTTGGCGGCAAACAGCACGCCCGACGTGCCGAGAGAGACAAAGGCATGGCCAGCGCCGACCGTGCCCATGCCGCAGGCCGAGGCTGCATTGTCGCCGGCGCCACCGGCAATCGGGATGCCGGCCTCGACGCCCCATTTCGATGCCAATTCGCTGCGCAAACCGCCGGCCTTCTCGGTGCCTTCGACCAGGGACGGCATCTGCTTCTCGTCGAGCGACGTTGCCGCCAGCAATTCGGCCGACCAGCGGCGCTTGCCGACATCGAGCCAGGACGTGCCCGCTGAGTCCGACATTTCGGAAATGTGCTCGCCAGTCAGCCAAAGCCGCAGGAAATCCTTCGGCAGCAGCACCTTGGCCACTTTGGCGAAGACGGCGGGTTCGTTGTTCTTCACCCAGGCGAGCTTGGGCGCGGTGAAGCCGGGGAAAACGATGTTGCCGGTGAGCTTGCGGAAGCGCGGATCGGCGTCGAGCGCTGCTGCCTCGACATGGCTGCGCGTGTCGTTCCACAGGATGCAGGGGCGCAGCACATGATCAGCCGCATCGAGCAAGGCCGCGCCGTGCATCTGGCCGGACAGGCCGATGCCTTTCACCGCCGCGAACTGCCCGGGGTGCGAAGCCTTGAGTTCGGCAATCGCGTCTTCGCAGGCGCGTATCCAGTGGGACGGGTCCTGTTCGGACCAGCCGGGATGCGGCCGCGAAACGTCAAGCGAACCATGGCCGGAGCCGACGACGGTCTGTCCGGCATCGATCAGCAGCGCCTTGACGCCCGACGTGCCCAGGTCGAGGCCGAGATACATATCATCCTCCCATGCCAATTATTTTTTTCGGATCTCGAAAAAATCTGGCTGAGCAGTTTTTAAGGCAAGATCGGCTTGCGGTCAATTCTCTGACAAATCGGCCGCGCGTCGCGCAAGCAGCACAGACAGCGGGCTATCCGGCCGCGCCATCGAACGCTCCGCCGTGAGCGCCCCGGCGAGCGCGCGGTCACCGGCCCGCAAGGCCGCTTCGATCAGCGTCAGGTCGATGACGTCGCGCTGTGCGTGGCTGCCGCCGAAGCGGTTGGCGATCGCCCGGATCGGCCGGATCAGGTGCACGGCCTCGCTGTAGTTGCCCTCGCCGAACGCCTTGATTGCCAGCGTCAGTGGATGGCCGACATCCCGCGTGAAAGCGACGTTGTCGCCGCCGCCATGCATCGCCTCGCGTTGCGCCTCGAGCAAGGCAAGGGCGGGTCCGTCGAGCCCGGCGCCAACGAAGGCCATCATCGCATGCGCATCGTTGAAGGCATAATCGCCGGCGCCGGCCTTGGGCCAATTGGCGGCGAGCGCCGTCCAGCGGTCACCGACATCGATGCCGCCGAGATGCAGCCGCCACAGGATTGCCGACGCATCGACCATGTTCAACGCCATCGCCGATGGCGTGCCATAGATCGGTCCGTCATAGAGCGCCAGCACCTGGTCGATCTCGCCGAGATCGTAGTGGAACAGCGCCAGGTGCCACCAATTGTGCACCTGCAGGAAGCTCTCCTTTGTCCAGGCTTCGGGATTGGCGCGCATCCAGGCGATACCGTCCTTTTGCCGGCTTTGCATTTCCATGACATGGGCGACCGCATGTTGCGCCCAGCCGTCGCGCGGCTCGATCTCGACCGCCGCGCGACCAAGCTTTTCGGCCCTGGTATAGTCCCCCATTTCCTCCAGCCCGAAGGCCTGCATGCCGAGGATGGCGTGGTAGCCCGGCATGCCGCTCTGCCATGACGGCAAGGCGCGGGCGATGCGATCACGCAGCATGCGGGCATTGCCGGTGAAGAAATCGATCTGGTGCCCGACCTGCAGCGCCAGCGCGTCGAGCGGGGTCTGGATGGCGATATCCTCGAGGATCCTGGCGGCGTCATGCCAGCGCCCGTTGGCGAGGTGGCCGAGGGCCAGAACATGCGCCGCTTCGCGCGCCGTCGCGGCAAGCGGCAGCGCCGCCTCGTGGCAAGCCCTGGCCACCGCCGTCGCGTCGCGCTCGGTGGCAAGGCCGAAGAGATAGCCCTTGAAGACATGCGCCATGACGAAACCGGGATCCGCCGATATGGCACTGTCGACGGAAGCGACGGGATCGCCGATGAAGCACAGCAGTTCACGCACGGCCTGGCTGTAGGGCGTGAACCCCGCTTCGGTGGCGCCCGAAAATGTCAGGCCGAATGTGTCCCTGATTGCCATGCAACATCCCTCTGATCGACCTGGAACAAGCCCCGGACCCTTCGGGCCAAGGCGATCTTAAATCATGGGCCACGGACGTGCCAATCGTGCACTGCATAAGGTCTATGCCAGCAGCCTTTGCAGTTCATCAACGATGGAATGCAGATTAGGCTTTGTAAAATCGAACGAATTGTGGCTTCATTGCGGCGCGGCGAAGGGCTTGTAATCGCGATCTGAGAGGGGACGCGATGCGGCATTTTGAAATACAGCGTCCGAACAGCCGTTCGGAAAACGTTGATGAGTCGATTTCTTTGTTGTGGCGAAAACCACGGCAAATCCATCCATGGTTTATTAGCTTACTTGCAACTACCACGCTTGTGTTGCTGCCGAATTCCGCGGCCCTGGCGGCCTGCGTGCTGGTTCCGTCGGCTGGAAATACCACCTTCACCTGCGATAGCGGCGATTCGGGCGGCGGCCTTACCGATACAAGCGGCGACAACACGCTGACCTTTCCCGCCGGCGGCACCGGGCAGGTGAGCGGCAACGTCACCTTCGGCGCCGGTACGGATCGCATCGACATGCAGTCCGGCACCATTACCGGTACGGTCAACCAGGGCGACGGCACGGATTTCTTCACGATCGGCGGCGGCACCGTCTCCGGCAATGTCCAGCAGGGCGCCGGCATCGACGATTTCAACATGAGCGGCGGCCAGATCGGATCGCTCAACCAGGGCGACGGACTGGACACATTCACCATGACGGGCGGACGCATCGTCGATTTCTTCGACGATGGCGACAACGCGGTGATGACCGGCGGCCGCATCGGCCGGGTCAACATGAAGCTCGACAAGAACTATTTCAACATGTCCGGCGGCACCATCGACCGCAACCTCGTCACCGGCTTCGACCAGGACACCATCATCCTCTCGGGCGGCACGATCGGCGGCAACATCAGCGTCAGCGGCGGCAATGACAGCGTGACGATATCGGGCGGCACGGTCGGCGGCGATGTGCTGATGAGCTTTGGCTCCGACAGTTTCGTCTGGAATGGCGGCGGCATCATCTATGGCGCCGTCGATCTCGGCGCCGACAACGATACCGCCAAGCTCAGCAACCTCACCAACGCCAATCTCGGCGACACGGATGCCCTGAATGGCGGCCTCGGTACCGATGCGCTGACCTTCGACAACGTCAAGCTGGAGGGGATCGCCAGAGTCCAGAACTGGGAAAGCATCAGCGCCACCAACGACACACAGCTGATGCTCGACGGCAATCTCAAGCTCGGCGACAGCGGCACCGGCACGGGCTCGCTCAGCGTCGATGCTTCGAGCACGCTCTATGGCGGCGGCTTCAACGCGACGATCCAGGCCTTCACGGCAGGCCAGTTGGCGGAAGTGACCAATGCCGGGCGCATCGACCTGACCAACGGCACCACAGGCGCAACCGATCGGCTGACGATTTCGGGCAATTATGTCGGCGCCGGCGGCGTGCTGCTTGTCCAGACCGAACTCGGCGACGATTCTTCCGCGTCCGACAGGCTGGTGCTTTCGGGCGGCACGGCTTCCGGCTCGACCGGCATTTCCGTGGTCAACGCCGGCGGCGCGGGTGCCGCGACCGCTCAGGACGGCATCATGCTCGTCCAGGCAGTCAACGGCGCCACTTCGGGCGCCTCGACCTTCGCGCTCGACGGGCCAGTCGCCGCCGGCGCCTTTGAATACTATTTGTTCAAGGGCGGCGTCAGCGCCGGCAGCGAGGAGAACTGGTATCTGCGCTCGACGCTGATAACACCGACGACGCCGGCCGCGGCGCCGCCGACGGTCGAGCCCTCCCCGCCGGTGGAACCGGTGCCGCCGACGGCCGAGCCGCCACCCCCGCCGCCATCCGAACTGCCGCCGACGCCACCGCCGAGCGAGGGCGACATCAACAATCCGCCGGTCGACCCGACACCGCCCGTGCAGGCCAGCGACCCACAACCCGAACCGCCGCCGCCGCCGCCACCGGCGCCTCCGGCGGATCCGCCACCGCCGCCACCGGTGGTGCCGACCGAAGCGCCGGCGCTTCCGGTGCCGACACTGCCCGGCCCGCCGCCTGTCCAGCCGGCGCCGCCGACACCCGGAGCGACCGCGGTGCAGGCAGCCGTGATCCCGCTCTACCGCATCGAGGTCCCGGTCTATTCGGCCTTGCCGCCGGTGGCCGAACACCTGGCGATGACGACGCTCGGCACCTTCCACGAACGGCGGGGTGAGCAAAGCCTGCTGTCGAACCCCGAGCTATCGCCGGTCTGGGGCCGCATCTATGGCCAGGACGCCAAGATGGGCTGGTCGGGAACGGTGTCGCCCTCCTTCGACGGCACGCTGTTCGGCCTCCAGGCGGGTTTCGACGTGTTCGGCCGCGACACCACCTCGGGCGGAATCGATCGCGCCGGCCTGTTCGTCGCCTATGCCAGCATGAAGGGCGATTTGCGCGGCCAGGCGCTGGGATGGAACGATCTGTCCGTCGGCAGCCTCAACGTCACCGGCACCAGCGTCGGCGGTTACTGGACCCGGATCGGCCAAAGCGGCTGGTACCTTGACGGCGTCCTCATGGCCACGTTCTTCGGCGGCCACGCGACATCGTCGCGCGACATCGGCATCGATGTCGGCGGAACAGGCGTCACCGCTTCGCTGGAAGGCGGCTATCCCATCGCGCTGGCGCAGGGCTGGACGCTCGAACCGCAGGCGCAACTGGTCTGGCGGCATCTGTCGCTCGACGACACCAACGACCGCTTCTCGTCGGTTTCCTTCGACACCAACGACAGCGTCAGCGGCCGGCTGGGTGCGCGGCTGCAGGGCGAGACCACCATCAACGGCATGGCGCTGCAACCCTACCTCAAAGCCAACATCTGGCACGATTTCGGCGGCACCAGCCATGTCAATTTCGACACCACCGACATCTCGACCGAGGGCCGGTCGACCTCCTTCGAGTTCGGCGGCGGCGTGGTCGCCAAAGTGACCGAGAAGGTCAGCCTCTTCGCCACCGGCGACTACACGACCAATCTGGGCGGCGACAAGCGCCGCATCCTCAAGGGCAATGTGGGCATCAGCGTGAAGTGGTGAACCACCATCCGAAACCGGTTCCGGTTCGGATGGTGGAATAAAGGGTCGCCTAGTTCCCCGAACGCATCGCCACCGTGGCGATGCCGGCGCCGACCAGCAGCGTGCCGCCGGTGCGGTTGAAGATGCGGATCGCCTTGGGATTGCGGACGACGTTTCGGGCGCGGGCCGCGACCAGCGCATAGCCGAAGGCATTGGCGAAGGCGAGCGCCAGGAAAGTCGTCTCGAAAATCAGCATCTGCGTCCAGAAATCGGCGTGCCGGTCAAGGAACTGTGGCAGGAAGGCGACGAAGAAGGTGATGCTTTTCGGGTTGAGCGCGGTGACCAGCCAGGCATGCGCCATCATCTTGGCCGAAGACACCACGTCGGTGCGCGGCTCAGCCTTCAGCGCGCCGCCGGCGAGGAACAGCTTTACGCCGAGATAGATCAGATAGCCGGCGCCGATCAGCTTCAAGATGGTGAAGACCGTCGCCGAAGCGGCGAGCAGCGCGCCAATGCCGAGCATCGACAAGGTCATGGCGGTGAAATCGCCGAGTGCCACGCCAACCGCCATCGGCAAAGCGGTGCGCCAGCCCTGGCCCAGCGCATAGGACACGACCAGCAGAATCGTTGGCCCCGGAATGATGAGCAGGATGGTAGACGCGGCGGCGAAGGCGGCCCAGTTCTCGAAGGACATGTCTGTCTCCCTTGGGTTAAGGAGAAGGATAAATCCTCAGCCCAGGGGCAATGTAAAGAGGCCTGATTTTTGTTTTTACGAAAATCCGGGCGGAAGACCGCCACGCACTTTCCTTGGAATTGCCGCGCCATCAATTGCGCCAAAGGCAGGTCGGCGTCAGTTCGCGCCGCTCAGCGTGCTCACGATATCGGCCAGGCTGACATCGGCACCGAGAACCAATGCGGCCGCGACAATGGCAGCGGCAAAAAGCGTGATGTCGGTTTTTAACGTCTTGCACATGGAGGCCCCTCGCTGATCGCCCGATGGGTAGGAAAGACCGGTGCCGGGATTATGACCCGGCCTGGGTCTTTTTGTGCAGGAACGCCCGGTTGCCAGTTCATTCGGCACGGTCAGGTGCCGCCAGGCCAGGCGCAAATCCAGGCAGCGCAAGGCATTCACGCTTTATCAACCATGAATGATGAAAATGCCCGCTATCCGGCCGGACCGTGCTTCCCGCCGACAGCGTAGGGTTTGGGTATATGCGTGAGTTGCCGCAAGGTCTGACGCCGCCACGATACGGCGACGCAATCGATACCGATCATCATCTTTCCCGCCGCGCTATCCTGTCCGGGGCAGGCGCGCTGGCGCTGCTCAGCGCGGCGGGCTGCTCGACGTCCGGCGGCGGCATGCCGGCGCTCGAACTCGACAATACGGTCACCGGTTCCGTGCCGCCGATGCGGCCGGCGATCAGCGTCGACAGGAATATCACCAGCCCCGACCTGATGTACGCCGCCTTGACGGACAATGGTTTCAACGTGCCTGAAGTGCCGTATCTGAAGGTCAAGCCGGAATTCCGCCGCCAGATCGTCGTCGACACGACCGGCGAGGCGCCCGGCACCATCGTCGTCCATCTCAAGGAGCGCATGCTCTATCTCGTCCAGCCGGGCGGCGACGCCATCCGCTATGGCGTCGGTATCGGCAAGGACGGCTTCCGCTGGTCCGGCCGCGCCAACATCCAGTATGGCAGGGAATGGCCTACCTGGACGCCGCCGCCGGAGATGATCCAGCGCAAGCCCGAACTGGTGAAGTGGCAGGGCGGCCAGCCAGGCGGCCTCACCAACCCGCTCGGCGCGCGCGCGCTCTACATCTACCAGGACGGCAAGGATACCGGCTACCGCATCCATGGCTCGCCCGAATGGTGGAGCATCGGCCAGGCGATGTCGTCTGGCTGCGTGCGCCTGATCAACCAGGACATCATCGACCTCTACAGCCGCGTTTCGAAGAAAAACCCGGTCGTCGTCATGTGATCGTTTTGGGCGGCTCAGGCGGCCGCTTCCATCTTCCTGTTCGCGCATGAACTTTTCCCGAAAACCCGTTTCCACTTTTCGGGATCATGCTCAAGACTCTCCCGTTGCGTGACGCGGCAAGACAGGCCAAGGTGCCTTGAAAACCATCGCTCGGGAGACGTCAGGAATGGCCGGAACTTTTGTCATCGCACAAGGCGGCGGCCCGACCGCCGTCATCAACCAGACGGTGCTCGGCGCCACGCTGGAGATCCGCAAGCGGCATCCCGGCGCCAAGGTGCTGGGTTCCATCCATGGCGTGCGCGGCATCCGTGACGGCAATTATGTCGACCTTTCGGCCATTCCCGAGGATCGGCTGCGGCTGATCGCCGGAACGCCAAGCGCGGCCCTCGGCTCGACACGCGACAAGCCGGATGCCGCCTATTGCGATGTCATCCTCAACGGCCTGAAGAAGGCCGGCGCCGACGCCTTCATCTATATCGGCGGCAACGACACGTCGGGCACGCAGCAGATCCTGACCGATGCCGCCGGCGGCTCGATCGCTTTCGTCCATGCGCCCAAAACCATCGACAATGATCTGGAGGAGAACGACCATACGCCGGGATTCATCTCGGCGGCCGAGTTCGTCGCCGGCGCCTTCCTCTCGGTCGATCTCGATTTCCGCGCTTTGCCCGGCATCTATGTCGGCATCGTGATGGGCCGGCATGCCGGCTTTCTCACGGCAGCGGCGGCTGCCTGGCAGCTCGATCCCGACAGCGGCCCGCATTTGGTCTACGTGCCGGAACGGCCATTCTCGGCCGGGGGCTTCATCGACGATGTGCGTGCCACGCTCGACCGCCACAAGCGCTGCATCGTTGCCGTGTCGGAAGGGGTGAGCACCGCCGACGGCAAGGCGCTGGTCGAAAGCCTGGTAGCGCCGGAGAAGCTCGAGCGCGACGCGCATGGCAACGTCAAATTGTCGGGCAGCGACCTGCCGGCAGCTCTCGAGCGCGCATTGGCCGAGGGCCTGCCGGGCAAGCGGGCCCGCGTCGACGCGCTCGGCTACATGCCGCGCGGCTATGTCGGCGCCATCAGCGCCGTCGACGCACAAGAGGCGTTCGATGCCGGCGCCTTCGCCGTGTCCGTCGCCGAACAGGGCGGGGGCTCCGTGGCGCTGCAATATGACGGCGCAAAGACCGTTCTGAAGAAGGTGCCGCTGAAGAACGTCGCCGGCAAGACCCGCCACATGCCTGACAATTTCATGAAGCCCGACGTCAACCAGCTGTCGGAGGCCGGCATGGCCTATCTCAAGCGGCTGGTGCCGGAAAAGTACAAGGTCGGGAAGCCTTTCGTTTGATGTCAGGCTTCCACCTGATACCGGGCTCACAAGTGATGCCGGAGTGGTTCAGCAAGAGCATCGTCGACGACAGGACGACGATGCTGACCGAGCCGTTCGTGCATGACTATGTGCGCGCCAACATCTGGCATCTGCGCGGCCGCGACGCCGACCTTTTGGTCGACACCGGGATGGGCATCTGCCCGCTGGCGCCGCAGATAGAGACGCCGCAAGGCAAACCGCTGCTGGTCGTCGCCACCCACATCCATCTCGACCATGTCGGCTCGCTGCACGAATTTGCGTGGCGGGCCGGGCCGAAGATGAGTGCGGCGCAATTCGAAAGCATGGATGAGGCGGCGACCTACGCCTACATGTTCCACGATCTCGAAGGCGCCGTGTCGATATTGCCGGCGCCGGGCTGGAAGGCCGCCGACTACAAGATCCCCTCGGCGCCGCTGACGCGGACGCTTGACGAGGGCGACGTGGTCGATCTCGGCGACCGGCAATTGCGCGTGCTGCACCTGCCCGGGCATTCGCCGGATTCGATCGCGCTTTTCGACGAGGCCGACGGGCTTTTTTTCAGCGGCGATGCCATCTACGACGACACGCTGATCGACACGCTGCCGGATTCCGATCGGGCTGCCTATGCCAGCACCATGCAGCGCCTGCTCGACCTGCCGATCCGCATCGGCCATGGCGGCCACGGGCAGAGCTTCGACGGCAAGCGTATGCGCGAGATTGCGGCCGACTATCTGCGCCGGCATGACGATCCGTAAGCGCTCCCTGAATTAAATCTTCGTAAGGTCGGCCGAAAACCCTAATTCGGGCCGATCGGCACCCTAGATACCTCGGTGTCGATCCGGCCGGCCGCCATGTACGGCGAGACAGGCAATCCGGTCGTCGACACGCCGGCGGGCGCTTCTCCCAAGATGCCCGCGGCGCCCGATCAACTCTCGCCCGGACAGAACGACCATGTCACCTCTTGGTATTCTTCGTAGGCATCGCGTCGCCGCCCTGCTGGGCGCTGCGCTGATCATCTCCCCCCTCGTCGTCTCGTTCGCCCAGAGCGCGAACAACAGCACCGGCGTCAGTAAAATTGTCGCGACGACCCAGACCCCGGTCGCCGGAATAACGGCCCCGAACGGCTCCTTTGCGCCGATCGTGGCGGCCGACAAGCCGGCAGTGGTCACGGTCACCACCATCATGAAGGCCCAGCCGGCAGGCGCCGATGACGGCATGCCTCTCGGCAATTCGCCGTTCGACCAGTATTTCCGCCAGTTCTTCGGTGACCAGGGCATGCCCGCTCCGCAGACGCCGCCTCAGCAGGCACAACGGGCCGAAGCGCTCGGTTCCGGCTTCATCGTCAGTGCCGACGGCACCATCGTCACCAACAACCACGTCGTCGACGGCGCCTCTTCGATCAAGGTGACGCTCGATGACGGTACGGAACTTCCCGCCAAGCTCGTCGGCCGCGATGCCAAGAACGACCTTGCCGTGCTCAAGATCAAATCCGACAAGCCCTTGCCGACGGTCAAATGGGGCGATTCCGACAGGCTGATGACCGGCGACCAGGTGCTGGCGATCGGCAATCCGTTCGGCATCGGCACCACGGTCACCGCCGGCATCGTTTCGGCACGCGGCCGCGACCTGCATAGCGGGCCGTTCGACGATTTCATCCAGATCGACGCGCCGATCAACCATGGCAATTCCGGTGGCCCGCTTGTGGATGTGAACGGCAATGTCGTCGGCATCAACACGGCGATCTATTCGCCCAATGGCGGCAGTGTCGGCGTCGGCTTCGCCATCCCGTCGGACCAGGCGCAAAAGGTCGTCGCCAAGCTGATGAAGGACGGTTCCATCCAGTACGGCTATCTCGGCGTCGAGATCCAGTCGGTGACGCCGGACGTGGCAAGCGCCATCGGGCTCGATCACCCCGGCGGCGCGCTGGTTTCCAAGGTCAATGACAGCTCGCCCGCCGCCAGCGCCGGAGTCGAGGCCGGCGACGTCATCACCGGCTTCGCCGGACAGGACGTGAAGGATCCCAAGGATCTGTCGCGGGCCGTGGCCGATGTCGCGCCCGGCGCCAAGGAAACGCTTGATGTCTGGCGCAAGGGCAAGGCGATACAGATTTCCGTCAACGTCGGGCAAAACAGCGACGATGTTAAGACGGCATCGACGGACGATTCCGGCGCACCGAGCACCGAGCAGGGCTCGCGCGCACCGGCGATCGGCCTCGGCCTGATGGACATCACGCCCGACATTCGCCAGGAAATGAACCTCGCCGACAATGAGCATGGCGCGGTGGTTGCGCGCGTCAATCCCGACAAGGCGGCCGCTGCTGCCGGCATTCAGCCCGGCGATGTCATCGTCGCCGTCAACCAGGCCCCGGTGAAGAGCGCCAGGCAGGTCACGCAGGCGATCGCGCAGGCGAGCAAGTCGGGCCGCAAGTCGGTGCTGCTTTTGATCGAACGCGATGGCAGCCAGATCTATGTCGCCGTGCCGTTCGCCAATGGCTGAGCCGCGATGCCGATGACATGAACGTCGAAGTGGCGGGCCTGCCGGAGGCGGGGCCGCCACCTCGGTATCTGGCTGGAGCAATTCCAGAAAAAGTGTGCGGTTATCCCGGGAAAAGCGCGTAGCGCTTTCCCTTGGGAATTGCGCCAAAACAAAGAGTTAGAGCATTTCGCCGTTTCCATGAAACGGTGAAACACTCGGGTCTAAAGTTTGCGCAGCGCCACTTCCTCGACCAGATGGTCGGCGCCCTTGCGCAGGATGAGGTCGGCGCGGGCGCGTGTCGGCAGGATGTTCTCGCGCAAATTCTTCAGATTGATGTTGGACCACAGGCCTTCGGCGATGGCGCGCGCCGCTTCCTCCGAAAGCTGCGAGTAGCGGTGGAAGAACGAGTCCGGATTGCGGAAGGCGGTCTCGCGCAGCCGCATGAAGCGCGCGATGTACCATTCGTGGATCAGCTTCTCGTCGGCATCGATATAGATGGCGAAGTCGAAAAAGTCGGACAGGAAGGGCACGATCTTGCCGTCCTGCGGCAACTTGCCCGGCTGCAGGACATTGATGCCTTCGAAGATCAGGATGTCGGGCCGGTCGATGGTGACGAACTCGCCGGGAATAACGTCGTAGGTGAGGTGCGAATAGACCGGCGCGCGGATATCGGGCAGCCCCGACTTGATGCCCGAGAGGAAACGTAGCAGCGCGCCGACATCGTAACTGTCGGGAAAGCCCTTGCGTTCCATCAGGTTCTCGCGGCGCAACACCTCATTGGGCAGCAGGAAACCGTCGGTGGTGATGAGATCGACCTTGGGGCTCGACGGCCAGCGCGCCAGAAGCTCCTTCAGCACGCGTGCGGTGGTCGATTTGCCGACGGCGACGGAGCCGGCGATGCCGATGATGAACGGCGTCTTGACGATATCGACGGCGTTGAAGAAAGCCTGGCGCTGCCGGAACAAGAGCTGGCTCGCCTCGACATGGGCGGACAAAAGCCGCGACAGCGACAGATAGATGCGCTTGACCTCCTCGAGGTCGACCGGATCGTTGAGCGAACGCAGGCGGCGGAACTCGTCCTCGCTCAGCGTCAGTGGTGTGTCGGCGCGGAATTGCGACCATTGCTCGGCCGAGAAGAAACGAAAGGGGGAATATTTCTCGGTTGGCGCGAGCTGATCCATCGAGATACCTGCCCTCCCTCGCGGTCAGCCCTGGGGCCGTGACGCCTTCTCGGCGATGCCCGAACGCCCGGTGCGGCTTTCGAGCTCCTTGAGCACGTCGCTCAGCGGAACACCCGAGAGGCCGAGAACGACGAGCCAATGATATATAAGATCGGCACTTTCGGAAACGAGGCCCTGTCTGTCGCCCTTGACGGCGGCAATCACCGTCTCGACCGCCTCCTCGCCGAGTTTCTGGGCCGCCTTGTCGATGCCGCGCGCGAACAGTTTCGCCGTCCAGGAGTCCGGGTCGCCGGAATGGGCGCGGTCCCTGATGATTGTCTCCAGATCGGAGAACGAAAATTCAGCCATGGCGCCTGGGGCCCTTTTCTTAGCCGGAACAGCCTCTAGGGCCGATCACCCGAGGAGTCCAGCCGCATCGGCAGGCCCGCGGCGGCCATATGCGCCTTGGCCTGGGCGATTGTATAGGTGCCGAAATGGAAGATGGACGCCGCAAGCACCGCGCCGGCATGGCCGTCGCGAATGCCTTCGACTAGGTGATCCAGCGTGCCGACGCCGCCCGAAGCGATGACCGGCGCGCGCACCGCATCAGCGATCGCACGCGTCAGCGCGATGTCGTAGCCGGCCTTGGTGCCGTCGCGGTCCATCGAGGTCAGCAGGATCTCGCCGGCGCCGCGATCGACCATTTGACGCGCGAATTCGACCGCGTCGATGCCGGTCTTCTCGCGCCCACCATGGGTGAAGATCTCCCAGCGGTCGGCCTCGCCGGCGCCGGAGACCTTCTTGGCGTCGATGGCGACGACGATGCACTGGTTACCGAACTTGTCGGCGGCTTCGGCGACGAAATCCGGGTTCTTCACCGCCGCCGTGTTGATCGACACCTTGTCGGCGCCGGCCAGAAGCAGCTTCCTGATATCGGCGACCTGGCGCACGCCGCCGCCGACGGTCAGCGGCATGAAGCACTGTTCGGCGGTGCGGGCGATGACATCGAAAATGGTTTCACGGTTGTCGGACGAGGCGGTAATGTCGAGAAAGCAGAGCTCGTCGGCACCAGCGGCATCATAAGCCTTGGCCGCCTCGACCGGGTCGCCGGCGTCGATGAGGTCGACGAAGTTGACGCCCTTGACGACACGGCCGTCCTTGACGTCGAGGCACGGGATGACACGGGCTTTCAGCATCAGCGGCCCTCTATCGTGGCGATGAGATCGTTTAGCAGCTCGCCGACCAGCGGCGGGACGTCGCCCTGCGCGTCGAAGGCCGGATCGTAGGCGGAAACGGTGATGCCGACGACCGGCACCCCCAGCGCCATGGCGCAGGCCGCGTCGCGCAACTGTTCCGGGCTGGGCCCGCCTGACGTGACGTATCGATTGGCCTGCAGTTCCTTGGGGTCGTGCACGTCGAGATCGAGATGCATGTGCACGCTTTTGGCGCCTGCGGCCTTCAGCTTCGCAGTTGCTGGTCCAATGCCTGGACATTCGGTGCGGATGACCGGCAAGGTCTTGAGCAGTTCTTCCTCGGCCGGATCGAGATCGCGGGCGTTGACAAGCACACAGCGTGACGGATCGATCGGCTTGAAACCTGGAATGGCCGCTGCCATCGGACGCCAGCACAGGCCAAGCACGGTCGCCAGCGCCATGCCGTCGAGAAAGCCGTATACCGAGGTCTCGGGCGTGTTGAGATCGCCATGCTGGTCGGCCCAGATGATCGCATCGGCACCCTCGCCGGCGACCGCGCCGGCCGATGTCAGGCAGTTTCCGGCCAGCACGATGGGGAACCGCCCCCTGTCGATGGCAATGCGGACCTCGCCCGAGACGGCATTGCAGACGGCGAAACCGGTGGCGATCTCGCGTTCCTGGTCGTCACCGACCCTGCCGATATCCGCGACCGCGACCTCGTGGCCGGCAATGGTCAGGGCGTCGACCAGACCGCCTGCAATCAGCGCATCCGGGCCCTGTCCCATGCCGCCGTGATAGTGGCCGCTGTCATAGGAGGCGAGGATGATGGTGATCTTCACGATTTCGCCTCCGCCGCCGGCCGGCCCTGCAGGATCGCCAGCGCCTCGGCGGGATCGATGCGGCCGTCATAGAGCGCGCGACCGGAGATGGCACCTTCAAGCTTCTTTGCATCGGGCATCGTCATGCGCACGATGTCGGCGATCGAGGCGAGGCCGCCAGAAGCGATGACCGGGATCGATACGGCCTCGGCGAGGTCGATGGTGGCGTCCCAGTTGATGCCGGTCAGCACGCCGTCGCGATCGATGTCGGTGTAGATGATGGCGGCGACGCCGGCACCCTCGAATTTCCTCGCCAGTTCAATGACGCCGAGGCTCGACGCCTCGGCCCAACCCTCGACCGCGACCTTGCCGCCCTTGGCGTCGATGCCGACGGCCACCTTGCCCGGGAAAGCCTTGCAGGCCTGCCTGACCAGGTCGGGATCGCGCACCGCCACCGTGCCGAGGATGACGCGGGCCAGCCCCCGGTCGAGCCAGTCCTCGATCTGCGCAAGCGTGCGGATGCCGCCGCCGAGCTGCACCGGGTTCCTCGTCGCCTTGAGGATGGCGCCGACCGCCGCGCTGTTGACGCTCTGGCCCTTGAAGGCGCCGTTGAGGTCGACGACGTGCAGCCATTCGAAGCCCTGGTCCTCAAAGGCTTTTGCCTGCGCGGCCGGATCATCATTGTAGATGGTCGCGGTCGCCATGTCGCCGTGCTTCAGGCGCACGCACTGGCCGTCCTTGAGGTCGATGGCGGGAAACAGGATCACGATTCAGGCGCCCTTCTTGCTCATGCACTAGGGCCTCCAGCGCAGGAAATTGGTGATCAGCGCCAGCCCCAGCGCCTGGCTCTTTTCGGGATGGAACTGCGTGCCGACGAGATTGTCGCGGGCGACGGCCGCCGTCACCGGACCACCATAGTCGGCGACGGCCAGAACCTCGGCCGGCTTTTTCGCGTCGAGATGGTAGGAATGGACGAAATAGGCGTGCAGCCCCCCCGGTCCGGTCGGAATGCCGACAAACAGCGGGTGTTGGCGTCTGAGCTCGATCGTGTTCCAGCCGATCTGCGGGATTTTCAGAGCCGGATCGGCGGGCGTGATCTCCTTGACGTCGCCCGAGATCCAGCCAAAGCCATGGGTGACGGTCTTTTCCAGGCCGCGCTCAGACATCAGCTGCATGCCGACGCAGATGCCGAGGAAGGGCCGGCCCTTGGCGATGGCGACGTCTTCGACCGCGTCCCACATGCCGTCGACCGCGCGCAGACCGGCCGCGCAGTCGGCATAGGCGCCGACGCCAGGCAGGACGATGCGGTCGGCGCTGCGCACCCGGTCGGCATCGGCCGTCAGGTCGATTTCGGCCGATATGCCGGCTTCGCGCGCGGCGCGCTCGAAAGCCTTGGTGGCCGAGCGCAGATTGCCCGAGCCGTAGTCGATGATTGCTACCCGCATGTCAGGGCCGTCCCGGTATGTGGGTCAGGCCCAGCGCCATGCCCGGCTGTGCCGGGCGCGCCAGGGCGGCATCCGGAACGATGCGCGGCGCGGGAGTGGTGTTGTCCCCATGCGCCTCGACCTCCAGCGCATAGCGAATGTCGGCATCGTCGAGCCGGCCGGCCTGAACCACGCCCCATTCATGCCAGCCGCGCCGGCGCAGGGCCGCGATGCGCAACCCCTGCCCTTCCAGGCCGATATAGAACGAAACCAGGAGCGACAGCAGTGAACTTGCCAATCCGAGGCCAAGGTTTTCCCCAGTCATCGAAAGCAGGCCCATGACGACGAAGGCAAGTCCGGCCTCGATCCACAGCCGGTGCCAGGCGAGCCAAAGCGGCGGCACCAGCAGGCCGAGCCAGGTGAAGCCGTCGCGGATAAAGGCCGTTGCGTCGACCTTCTCGCTGCGGCCGGGCGGTTCCATCACGACATAGGTGGCCATGGCCTATCCCTTCAACGATCCCTTGGTGGAGGGAACCGCGTCCGGCTGGCGCGGGTCGGGCTCGAGTGCGGCACGCAGCGCGCGCGCCACCGCCTTGAAACAGGTCTCGGCGATGTGGTGGTTGTTGGCGCCATAATGGTTGGTGACATGCAGCGTGATGCCGGCATTTTGCGCCAGCGCCTGGAAGAATTCGCGCACCAGCTCGGTGTCGAAGGTGCCGATCTTGGGCGACGAGAAAGACACGTTCCAGACCAGGAACGGCCGGCCCGACACGTCGATCGCCGCGCGCGTCAGCGTCTCGTCCATGGCAAGGTCGATCGAGGCATAGCGCATGATGCCGCGCCGTTCGCCCAGCGCCTTGGTCAGCGCCTGGCCGAGCGCGATGCCGGTGTCCTCGACCGTGTGGTGGTCGTCTATGTGCAGGTCTCCCTTGGCCCTCACCGTCATGTCGATCAGCGAATGGCGCGACAGCTGGTCGAGCATATGGTCGAAGAAGCCGACGCCCGTGGCGATATCGGATTTGCCTGAGCCGTCGACATGGACCGACACCGAGATGTCGGTTTCCTTGGTCTTGCGGCTGGCTTCGGCGGAACGGGGCGCCATGACCTTGTCCTTGTCTCAGGGTTTCAAAGCTCCGCAGACGAGCTTCGAACATTCACCGGCTTGAAAACGAAAGCCTTCTATCAGCATGATCCGGCGATTGCCAGTTGCCTCGGACAGAGGTATCGGCCTTGCCGGAGTGGCGATTTGCAATCATGGGTCCCGTGCATACATATGGCCGATAAAATCACTCGTACCGCGCCAATCGCCTTTTGGGATCGCGCGAATCGGAGCCAATAAATGTCTGATAATCTGACCATGCACGCCACGACCATCGTGACGGTGCGCAAGGGCAACAAGGTGGTGATCGCCGGCGACGGCCAGGTCAGCCTTGGCCAGACCATCATGAAGGGCAATGCCCGCAAGGTCCGCCGCATCGGCAAGGGCGGCAATGTGATCGCCGGTTTCGCCGGCGCCACCGCGGACGCCTTCACACTGCTGGAACGGCTGGAAGCCAAGCTCGAACAATATCCCGACCAGCTGACGCGCGCCTGCGTCGAGCTCGCCAAGGACTGGCGCACCGATCGCTATCTGCGCCGGCTGGAGGCGATGATGCTGGTGGCCGACAAGTCGGTCTCGCTGGCGCTGACCGGCACCGGCGACGTGCTCGAACCCGAACATGGCGTCATGGCCATCGGTTCAGGCGGCAACTATGCGCTGGCCGCGGCGCGGGCGCTGATGGACACCGACAAGGATGCCGAGGAGATCGCCCGCAAGGCGATGCAGATCGCCTCCGACATCTGCGTCTACACCAACAACAATTTCGTCGTCGAAACGCTCGATGCCGCCTGAGAAGGGTGTGCTCTACGATTTTCGGCCGGTTACCGAAAAGGACCTGCCGATGATCGCCGGCTGGCTCGCCGAGCCGCATGTTGCCCAGTGGTGGAACGATCCGGAGACGGAGATCGCCGAGATTCGCGATCATATCGACTCGATTTCGGTCGAGCCGCTGATCGTGGAACTCGACGGCAAGCCGATCGCCTATCTGCAGAGCTACGACCCGCATCTGGAAGACGACCATCCCTATGCCGACCAGCCGTTCGGCACGCTCGGCATCGATTTGTCGATCGGGCCGCCGGAGCTGGTCGGCATCGGCCATGGCTCGGCGATCGTACGCCAGTTCGTCGAAGATCTGTTCGAGGAAGGTGTGCCCCGCGTCATCATTGATCCCAACCCCGCCAACATCCGGGCCATCCGCGCCTATGAAAAAGCCGGATTCCGGGCCATAGACCGCAGGCAATCGGTCTATGGCGACGTCGTGCTGATGGCGATCGATGCCGACGATGAACAAATGGGGGAATAACCAGATGAGCAAGCCGGCCGCGGATGATGGCTATTCGGCCTATGAAGACAGCTGGCGAATGGGTCTTCTGCTCGTCCTTGGCCTGCTCATCTTCCAGGCCGGGGCTCTCTATGGCATGGGCCGGACGCCGATCTGCACCTGCGGCTACGTGAAACTCTGGCATGGCGTGGTGAACAGTTCGGAGAATTCCCAGCACATTTCCGACTGGTACACCTTCTCGCACATCATCCACGGCTTCCTGTTCTATGCCTTGGCGAGGTTCCTGTTTCCGCGTTCGCCGATCGGCTTGCGGCTGGCCTTCGCCGTCCTCATCGAGGGCGGCTGGGAATTGCTGGAGAACAGCCCGTTCATCATCGACCGCTACCGCGCCGGCACCATCTCGCTCGATTATTATGGCGACAGCATCATCAATTCGGTGTCCGACACACTGGCCATGGTGCTGGGATTTGTGATGGCGCGAAGGCTACCTATATGGGTGATCGTCAGCCTCGCCATCCTCTTCGAACTCGGTACCGGCTATCTCATCCGGGACAATCTGACACTCAACGTGATCATGCTGCTGCATCCGTTCGAGGCCATCAAGCAGTGGCAAAGTGGAATTTAGCTATGACGACATTTTCTCCCCGCGAAATCGTTTCGGAACTCGACCGCTTCATCATCGGCCAGAAGGACGCCAAACGCGCCGTAGCCATCGCCCTGCGCAACCGCTGGCGCCGCCAGCAGCTGGAAGGCCAGATGCGCGAAGAGGTGATGCCGAAGAACATCCTGATGATCGGCCCGACCGGCGTCGGCAAGACCGAAATCTCGCGCCGCCTGGCGCGGCTGGCCGGCGCGCCTTTCGTCAAGGTCGAGGCCACCAAATTCACCGAGGTCGGCTATGTCGGCCGTGACGTCGAGCAGATCATCCGCGATCTCGTCGAGATCGCCATCGGGCTCGTCCGCGAAAAGATGCGCGAGGACGTCAAGGCGCGCGCCCACATCAATGCCGAGGAACGTGTCCTGGAAGCGCTGGTCGGCAAGACCGCCAGCCCGGCGACGCGCGACTCTTTCCGCAAGAAGCTGCGCGACGGCGAGCTCGACGACAAGGAAATCGAGATCGAAGTGGCCGACACCGGCAATGGCGGCATGCCGGGCTTCGAGATCCCCGGAATGCCGGGCGCCAATATCGGCGTGCTCAACATCAACGACATGCTGTCGAAGGCGATGGGCGGCAAGAAGACCAAGCTGCGCAAGACGACGGTGAAGGAGTCCTACGATCTGCTGGTCAGCGACGAGTCCGACAAGCTGCTCGACCAGGACGAGGTGGTGCGCCGGGCGCTCGATGCCGCGGAAAATGACGGCATCGTCTTCCTCGACGAGATCGACAAGATCGCCGCCAGATCCGACATTTCCGGCGGCCCTTCGCGCGAAGGCGTGCAGCGCGACCTGCTGCCGCTGGTCGAAGGCACCACGGTGGCGACCAAATACGGGCCGTTGAAGACGGATCACATCCTGTTCATCGCCTCGGGCGCGTTCCACGTGTCGAAGCCGTCCGATCTGTTGCCCGAATTGCAGGGCCGCCTGCCGATTCGCGTCGAACTGCGGGCCTTGGAGAAGCAAGATTTCGTCCGCATCCTGACCGAGACGGAAGCGAGCCTGATCAAGCAATATATCGCGCTGATGAAGACCGAGGGTGTCGACCTGACCTTCACCGACGACGCCATCGATTCGCTGGCCGGCATTGCCGTCGACCTCAATGACAGCGTCGAGAATATCGGCGCCAGGCGGCTGCAGACGGTGATGGAGCGGGTGCTGGACGAAATCTCCTACGACGCGCCCGACCGCAACGGCACATCGGTCACCATCGACGCCGCCTATGTGGAAAAGCATGTGGGCGACCTGTCGCGAAACACAGATTTGTCGCGATTCATCCTTTAAAGCACGGCGCCGGCTGGTCCGGCGCCGGTTCAGGCAACCCGGCAGAACAATCATGTGTGGCCAGATGGTACCATCTGGTCACCTTTCGTCTTGCCGGGTGAAGGGGCGCTCTCGACTCGAACGGGAGCACTACCCTAGTTTGCCCGCAAGATTGCAGGCGGCGGACGCATGAAAAAACTCATCCCAATCATTCTCAGGCCAGTCATTCTCGGCTTGACGCTGGCGGCGACGCTGTTCGCGGCTGAGGCGGCGACATTGGTGCCGGCGGGAAACCGCAATGCCGAGCAGCCCGATATCCCCGGCGCGTCGAGCCGGCGCACGCAGGCGACCAACACCACCTTCCAGGCGAAATACCGCAAGGTCTATGCCTTGCTGCAGAACGACCCCGACCTGCGCGGCAAGATCAAGAAGGCCGCTGCCGCCTATGGCATCGATCCGATGCATATCGTCGGCGCCATCGTCGGCGAGCACACCTACAATGTCGACGCCTATGACCGGCTGCAGACCTATTACGTCAAGGCGATCTCCTACCTCTCCAGCAAGCTCTCCTTCGCCTATGATGGCGAGGACATCACCGATTTCGTGCAGCGGCCGGAATTCAAGAAATGCGCCGGGATGTCGGACAGCTACGACCTCTGGGAATGTCGTGAACAGGTCTGGAACCATACGTTTCGCGGCAAGAACGTCGGCGGCGAGGACTTTCCCGATGACCGCTTCGGCGCCACCTTCTTCCAGCCCTATTATGCCGGCCAGACTTTTGGGCTCGGTCAGCTCAACCCGCTGACCGCGCTGCAGATGAGCGATCTCGTGCACAAGGTGTCGGGCCTGCCGAAGCTCGATGTCGGTGACCCCAATTCGGTCTACAAGACCATCATGGATCCCGATCTGACACTGCCTTATGTCGCCGCGACGATCAGGAAATCGGTCGATGCCTACAAGAGCATTGCCGGCTTCGACATTTCGGGCAATCCCGGGCTGACCGCGACTCTCTACAATGTCGGCAATCCGGAGCAGCGCGCCGATGCGCTGAAGGCGGAAAACGACAGGCGTCGCGCCGCAGGCGAGCCGGAAAAACTGCCGGAGGAGAATTATTACGGCTGGCTGGTCAACGACAAGCTGCCGGAGCTGAAGGCGCTTTTTTAGACCGGTTCACGCCGCCAGCAACGACTTCAGCTTGACGGCCTGCGATCCCAGCGCCTCCGGTGCCGGCTTGGCCCGCTTGCCGATCAGCATTTCGGCCAGCCGGATGTCGCGGGCGACCGCATTGCCGGGGCCGATGCCGCTGGCCGCCACCAGTCTGCCGTCTTCGGCGAGATGGAAAAGTATGAAGGCGCCGTCACCGAGATCGCGGCGCACCGTGTTTCGGCCTTCGTCCGAAAGTCCGGCTATCTGCAGTGACAGGCCATACTGATCCGACCAGAACCACGGCACCGCCGCATGCGCCTCGCCGGCACCGAGCATGTTCTTTGCCGCCAGTGCGCCTTGTTCCTGGGCGTTGCGCCAGGCCTCCAGCCGCACGCGGCGGCCGCCATAGACGGCAAGCGGGAACGAACAGCAGTCGCCGGCGGCAAAGATGTCGGGATCGCTGCTGCGCAGCTCGGCATCGACAGCGATGCCATTGTCTATCGTCAGGCCGGCCTCGGCTGCGAGCCCGGTCACCGGCACGGCGCCGATGCCGATAATGGCGAGGTCGGCTGATATCTCGCGCCCGCCGGCGAGTGTCAGGTACACTTGCCTGCCGTCGTCGGCGATGGAGGCAATACCTTGACCACACACGATGTCGACGCCTTCGGCGACATGGGCCTGATGGATGATTTCGGCGATCTCGGCCGGCACGCCGCGCATCAGGATGCGCGGCTGCGCCTCGATGACCGTGACCGCAGCACCGAGCTTGCGGGCCGCGGCGGCGAGTTCGAGGCCGATGAAGCCACCGCCGATGACGGCAATGCGGTTGCCGGCACGGAGATGGCCGCGAATGGCCAGCGCATCGGCGAAGGTCCTGAGATACACGCAGCGCGCGCCAAGGCCGGGCATCGGCAGCTTGCGTGGGGTCGAGCCGGTGGTCAGCAGGAGCTTGTCGTAAGGCAGGACCGAACCATCCGACAGGCGCACCCTATGTGCGGCGCGATCGATCGCCACGGCCTGGACGGAATGGATATGGCGGATCGACTTCTCGGCCAGCACCGCGTCGCTGGCGATCGCCTTGATTTCCGGCGCGTCGCTGGCCATCGCCTCCTTGGAGAGCGGCGGCCGTTCGTAGGGAAGATGCGGCTCGTCGCCGACCAGCGTCACCGGCCCATCATAGCCGAGATCGCGCAGCGCAAGTGCTGCCCGCCCGCCGCATTCGCCGGCGCCGATGATGACCATGCCCCGCGCCATCTCCGTCACCCGATCTGAACGAGGACTTTGCCGGCGTCGACCTTGACCGGATAGGTTTTCAGATTGACGCAGACCGGGGCGCCACGGGCCGCGCCCGTCTTGTAGTTGAAGCGGCCATTGTGCTTGGGGCATTCGATGATGTCGTCCATCACCAGACCGTCGGCGAGATGCACCTTTTCATGCGTGCAAAGCCCATCGGTGGCGAAATAGTCATCGTCGGGACTGCGATAGATGGCGAAGGTGCGGCCGCCATGATCGAAGCGCATCACGTCCTCTTCATCGATGTCACCGGCGGCACACGCCTCGACCCAGTCGCTCATTCAGTCCTCCCCTGGAAGATCGGATAGCCAGCGCGCGATCATTCCGCAGCGGCGGCGACGACATCGTTGTGGAATTCCTCGCGGTATGGCCTGGCGGTCGGCGGCAGTTCGCGCTTGAGGAAATAATCCTCGTTGCGCAGCTGACGCAGGAAGACCGGGACCATCTCGCGATAGCCGGCCAGGATCGACGGCGTCGGCGCCGGCAGATCATGCTTGATCAGTTCATGCAGCCTAGGCAGCGCATGATAGGGCACCATCGGGAACATGTGATGCTCCACATGGTAGTTCATGTTCCAGTAGATGAAGCGGCTGATCGGGTTCATGTAGACGGTGCGGCTGTTCAGCCGATGGTCGATGACATTGTCGGCGAGGCCGCCATGCTGCAGCAGGCCGACCATGACGTGATGCCAGGCGCCATAGAGCCTGGGCAGGCCGACCAGCATCAAGGGCAGGAACGAGCCGGAATAGAGCGCCAGCGCGATGGTTGCGGCATAGATCGCCGTCCAGATGCGGGCAATGCGGATCGCCTTGCCCTGCTCCTGCTCGGGAACGAAGGTCTTTTCGGCGGCGCTGATGTTGCCGGCAGCGTTGCGCAGCATGTCCGACATCGCATGCCAGGCGTCAAGCACGCCGACAAAGCCGAGCAGCGCGCGCACCAGGTCCGGCGGCCGCATGACCGAGATTTCCGGGTCACGGCCGACCATGATGGTGTCGGTGTGATGGCGCGTGTGGCTCCAGCGCCAGGTCACCGGATTGCGCATGATCATGAAGCAGGCGATCTGATAGACCGCATCGTTCATCCACTGCGTCCGGAACGCCGTACCGTGCCCGCATTCATGCCAGCGTGAATCCGTCGATGAGCCGTAGAGGACGCCGTAGACGAAGAAGAACGGCACGCACCACCAGCTGCCCCAGAACCAGGCGCCACCGGCGCCGCTGGCGATGAGCGCGGCCAGCCAGATCGCGGTGTCGCGGATCGCCGGCCCGTCGGAGCGCTGCATCAGCTCCTTCATCTGCTTGCGGGACACGTCGGTGTGATACCACTCGGCCGCCGACAGGCCGGTTTCCACGGCAAGTTTGGCGTCGCGGCCGATCAGGCTGTAGTCCCGCCGGGACGGCGCAGTGATCATGATTGCCTCCTCGGCAGGCACTCGCCCAGGCGAATGCCGGTTGCCCATATGGCTTCTAGCGTGAAAGTACCGCTTGCCCATGATAGACTCAATATCACAAAGATAGTTTCTATCATTTCCTATCAGAATGATGTATCGTGCCCGGCAACGCAACCGAGGGCGACCATGGCGAAACGGCCGACCATATCCGATCTGGCACGCATCTCCGGCGTAAGCGTTGCCACGGTGGACCGCGTGCTCAACAATCGCCTGCCGGTGCGCGAGGAGACCGCGCGGCGCGTCTATGAGACCGCGACCGAGATCGGCTATCACGCGGCCGGCCTGATCAAGCAACGGATGCGCCATGAACTGCCGGAGTACCGGCTCGGCTTCCTGCTTTTGCGAGGCAACGATGTCTTCTACGGCGATTTCGCGGCGGAGCTCGAACTGGCGGTGTCGCAATCGCAGCGGTTCCGTGGCGCCGCAACCATCGACTTCGCCAGTTCCCTGGTCCCCGACGAGATCGCCGCCCAGATGCGCAAGCTGGCGGCAAAATCGAGGGCCATCGCCGTTGTCGGCCCGGACCATCCGACCCTGACGGCGGCGGTCGAGGTGTTGAAGGCGAGAGGGCAACCGGTCTTCTCGCTGCTGTCCGATTTTGCCGCCGGTATCCGCGAGGGCTATGTCGGCCTCGATAACCGCAAGGTCGGTCGTACCGCGGCCTGGATGATCGCCAGGGCGGCGCGGCAGCCCGGCAAGGTCGCCCTCTTCGTCGGCAGCCATCGCTTCCATGGCCACGAGTTGCGCGAGATCGGCTTCCGCTCTTTCTTTCGCGAGCATGCACCCGACTTCAGCGTGCTGGAAACGGTGGTCAATTTGGAAGCAAACCAGGTGACCCACGATGCGATGATCGATCTTCTGGCGCGCTATCCGGATCTTGCCGGCTGCTACGTCGCGGGCGGCGGCATGGAAGGCGCGGTATCGGCGCTGCGGGCAGCAAGGCCGGTGCATATGCCGGTGGTCGTCTGCAACGAGATCAACGCCGAGTCGCGCGCGGCACTCGCCGACAACATCCTCACCATGGTGATCTCCACGCCGCTCGCCGCGCTCTGCCGCGAACTGGTCGATCGCATGGTGCATGCCATCGAAACCGGCGCGGCCAATGCGCCTGGCCAGACCTTCCTGCCCTTCGACATCTATCTGCCGGAAAATATCTGACCTTTGCCGGGCGGGAGCAGCCGCCGGAAATGATAGAATCCATCAGGACGATCCGAAAATCCGGCGGCAGGCCGCGGAATCGCCCTTGACGTTCCGCTGGAATGGAATAAATATTTCACCCACTGTACATTTTGGTTCTTTCGTTCCGGAACGTCTGTTTCAAACAGAGGGTTTGGCATTCCAGCTCAAGCAGGGGCCAGCCCAAGTAGGGGATGCCACACGGAGCGAAGCGATATCAGGGAGAGATTCCCCGGGGAGATCGGGGATTCCGGATAGATCGGTGCAACCGGACACCAAAAGTGGAGGAGAGATACAATGAAGAAACTGCTTTTGGGCGTCGCCTTCGCGGCGCTGATAAGTTCATCGGCTTTTGCCGCCAAGATCGGCGTATCGATGGCCAAGTTCGATGACAACTTCCTCACCGTGCTGCGCAACGGCATGATCGCCCAGGCCAAGGGCATGAGCGGCGTCGAACTGCAGGTCGAAGACGCACAGAACGACGTTGCCAAACAGCTCGACCAGATCAAGAACTTCGCCGCTTCGGGCGTCGACGCCATCATCGTCAACCCGGTCGACACCTCGGCCACGCAGGCGATGTCCGACGCTGCCGCCGCCGCCAAGATCCCGCTGGTCTATGTCAACCGCGAGCCGGTCAACGTGAACTCGCTGCCCGACAATCAGGCCTTCGTCGCCTCGAACGAAGCCGATTCCGGCACGCTCGAGACCAAGGAAGTCTGCCGCCTGTTCAAGGAAGCCGGCAAGAAGGAAGCCAATGTCTATGTGATCATGGGCGAGCTTTCCAACCAGGCCGCCGTGCAGCGCACCAAGGACATTGAAGAGGTGATCGCCACGCCGGACTGCAGCTTCATCAAGATCATCGACAAGCAGACCTCGAACTGGAACCGCGACGAGGCGCAGAACCTGATGACCAACTGGCTGTCGACCGGCAAGAAGTTCGACGGCGTCATCGCCAACAATGACGAAAGCGCCATCGGCGCCATCCAGGCGATGAAGGCCGCCAACATCGACATGAAGTCGGTTGTCGTCGGCGGCGTCGACGCCACGCAGGACGCGCTTGCCGCCATGCAGGCCGGCGACCTCGATGCAACCGTGTTCCAGGACGCCGCCGGCCAGGGCGCAGGCGCGCTGGATGCGGCGCTGAAACTGTCCAAGGGCGAGAAGGTCGAGCACAAGGTCTACGTGCCGTTCCAGCTTGTCACCCCGGCAAACATCGACAAGTTCCTGAAGAAGAACTGAGCCGCGGACATAGGAGCGGCGCGCGTGCAGAAGGCAGCGCCGCTCCCCTTTCCCTCGGCGCCTGACGGCGCTCGAGGCGCGACCGCGGCTGACGGAGGATAGAAGATTGGCACAGACATCTCATGGCGTCGGAGGGCTTACCTACGATGCGAAGAAGCGCGCCTGGCCGGCCGAATTCAACGTTTTCCTGGCGCTTGTCATTCTCGTCGTCATCTTCGAACTGATCGGCCGCATCTTTCTCGGCGACAGTTTCCTGTTCAACACCCGCAGCGACGTCTCGGGGATCTTCAATGAGGCCCGCCTGCAGATCATCATCCTGCAGGTGTCGATCGTCGGCATCATCGCCATCGGCGTGACGCAGGTGATCATTTGCGGCGGCATCGACCTGTCTTCGGGTTCGATCGTCGGGGCCACCGCCATGATCGCGATGAGTTTCGCCCAGGTGGCGACCGTAAACGGCAACCCGAACCCGAAGGCAATGTTCCTGGCGCAAGGCTGGACCGACCTGCCCGTCATCGTGCCGCTGCTGGTGGCGATCGGCTGCGGGCTGCTCGCCGGCCTCGTCAACGGCTCCTTGATCGCCTACACGCGCATTCCTCCCTTCATCGCCACGCTCGGCATGATGGTGACCGCGCGCGGCATCGCCAAATGGTGGTCGAAGGGCCAGCCCATCTCGTTTCCCACCGACAGTTTCGCGGCGATCGGCAAGGGCCTGATGCCCGTCATCATCTTCCTGTCGCTGGCCGTGCTGTTCCAGCTCATCATGAGCTACACACGCTACGGCAAGCACTGTTACGCGATCGGCTCCAATGAGGACGCCGCGCGCATGTCCGGCATCAAGATCGCCAACCACAAGATCCTGGTCTACGTCATCGCCGGCATCCTCGCCTCGCTCGCCGCGGTGGTGCTCTCCTCCAAGAACCTCACCGCCCAGGCCGGCATGGGGGTGATGTACGAACTCGACGCCATCGCCATGGCGGTCATCGGCGGCGTCTCGCTGTCGGGCGGCCGCGGCTCGATCATCGGCACGGTGATCGGCTCGCTGATCTTCGGCGTCATCATCTCCGGCTTCACCTTCCTGCGCCTCGACGCCTACTACCAGGAGATGGTGAAGGGCGTGATCATCGTCGGCGCGGTCGTTCTCGACCAGTGGCGCCAACGCCTGCGGGCATTGAGGGCTTGACCATGTCAGACATCGTCCTGAAGACCGAAAACCTGACCAAGCGCTATGGCGGCGTGCACGCGCTGGAAGGCGCCAATTTCGAGCTGCGCAAGGGCGAGCATGTCGCCATCATGGGCGACAATGGCGCCGGCAAATCGACCTTCGTGCGCCAGATCACCGCTGTCGAGCAGCGCACCAGCGGCCAGATCTGGTTCGACGGCAAGGAAGTGAATTTTGCAGGGCCGATCGAGGCCCGCACCGCGGGCATCGAGACAGTGTTCCAGAACCTGGCGCTGGCAGACGATCTCGACGTGCCGTCGAACCTGTTCCTCGGCCGCGAAAAGGTGCTGTTCAATCTGGGGCCCTTCTCAATCCTCGACCGCAAATACATGCGCAAGGCAACCGAGGCGGCGCTGGTGCGCACGGCGGTGAAGATCCCCAATCTCTCCAACACCATCCGCCACATGTCGGGCGGCCAGCGGCAGTGCGTGGCGATCGCACGGACCGCGACCTTCGCCTCCAAGCTGATCATCATGGACGAGCCGACAGCCGCACTCGGCGTGCAGGAGACGGCGCAGGTCGAAAACATCATCCGCACGCTGAAGGACAATGGCGAGCCGCTGATCCTGATCAGCCACAATATGCGCCAGGTATTCGACCTGTGTGACCGCATCGTGGTGTTCCGGCGCGGCCGCATCGTCGCCAATCTGCGCAAGGAGAATACCGACGGCCAGGACATCGTCTCCTACATCACCGGCGCCAAGACCGGGGAGGCGGAACTCGCGGCTTGAGGCTAGGCGATCGCCCGCTTCCGGGACGATCTGCCGCGCCAACAAAATACCCCAGGCACCTTTCCCTAACAGGAAGGTGCGGACACAACGCTCTCGAACCCATCCCTCAAAGGAAACATCCATGACTGTTCGTTTCGCCCTCCTCGGTGCCGGCCGCATCGGCAAGGTCCACGCCCGCGCTGTCGGCTCCAACCCGCAGGCCAAACTGGTGGCGGTGGCCGACGCCTTCGAGAAGGCGGCGACCGAACTGGCAACGGCCTATGGCGCCGAAGTGCGCACCATCGACGCCATCGAAAAGTCCAAGGACATTGACGCCGTCGTCATCTGCACGCCGACCGACACCCATGCCGATCTGATCGAGCGTTTTGCCAAGGCCGGCAAGGCGATCTTCTGCGAGAAGCCGATCGACCTGAACGTCAAGCGCGTCGAAAAATGCCTGGCCGTGGTCGAGAAGGCCAAGGCGACGCTGATGGTCGGCTTCAACCGCCGCTTCGACCCGCATTTCGCGGCCGTGCGCAAGGCAATCGACGACGGCGCCATCGGCACGGTCGAGATGGTCACCATCACCTCGCGCGATCCCGGCGCGCCGCCGATCGACTACATCAAGCGCTCGGGTGGCATTTTCCGCGACATGACCATCCATGATTTCGACATGGCGCGCTTCCTGCTCGGCGAAGAGCCCGTTGCCGTGAGCGCCCACGCCTCGGTGCTGGTCGACAAGAAGATCGGCGAGGCCGGCGATTTCGACAGCGTCAGCGTCATCCTTGAGACGGCTTCCGGCAAGCAGGCCGTCATCTCCAATTCGCGCCGCGCCACCTATGGCTACGACCAGCGCATCGAGGTGCATGGTTCGAAAGGCATGATCGCGGCCGAGAACCAGCGGCCGGTGTCGATCGAACTGGCCAACGAGAAGGGCTATACGCGCCCACCGCTGCACGATTTCTTCATGACCCGCTATCTCGACGCCTACGCCATCGAGATCGCCTCGTTCATCGCCGCCGCGACATCAGGCAAGAAGGCGGCGCCGAGCGGCGCCGACGGCCTCGTGGCGCTGAAGCTGGCCGATGCGGCGCTGAAGTCGGCGACGACGGGCAAGACCGTCCGTCTCGACACGGTGCGTTGATATTCGGGTGAGGCCGGCCTGACCCGAATCTAAACACACCTTGAGTTGTTTGGAACCTAACAAAGGAGTAGGGCGATGAGCGCATCCGCCGATCGTAATTCACAGACACGCGCCATCGTCACCGGCGGCGCGCAAGGCATCGGCTTTGCGGTCGCCGAGGCGCTGGCCGACGAGGGCTGCCGGGCATTGGCACTCATCGGCCGCTCGCAGGAGAAGGGCGACAAGGCGGTCGCCCATTTCAAAAAGGCCGGCGTCGACGCGATCTTCATCAGCGCCGACGTCTCGAAGGTGGCGGATTGCAAGCGCGCGGTGGCGGCCGCGCTCGCGCATTTCGGCACGCTGAACGCGCTGGTCAACGCCGCCGCCACCTCGGCGCGCGGCTCGCTGGTCGAAACCTCGGAAGAGCTTTTCGACCAGATCTTCGCCACCAATGTGCGCGGACCCTTCTTCTTGATGCAGGGGCTGGTCGCCCATCTCCTGGAGCGCAAGGCGCCGGGCTCGATCGTCAACGTGCTGTCGATGTCGGCGCATTGCGGCCAGTCGTTCCTGACGCCCTATTCGACCAGCAAGGGCGCGCTGATGACGCTGACCAAGAACGTCGCCAACGCCTATCGCTTCAACCGCATCCGCTGCAACGCGGTGCTGCCTGGATGGATGGATACCGAGGGCGAGGACATCGTGCAGAAGAAATGGCACGACGCCCCGGACGACTGGCTGGCGAAAGCCGAAGCCGCGCAGCCGATGGGCCAATTGGTCAAGCCGGACCAGCTGGCCCGGCTGATCAGCTACATGGTCAGCCCGCAATCGGGGGTGATGACGGGGTCGCTGGTTGACTACGACCAGAGCGTTGCCGGGTCGTCGCCGGAGTAGCAGCGAGCCCTGCGCAAACGCTCCTCACTTCGTCATCCACGGGCGGAGCAAGGAGCGAAGCGACGCCGCGCAGCCTGAGGATGACGAAATCGCGAGGGTACGGCTCATCCCTGATTGACTGTCGTCGAGGGGACGTGACAAACGCCTCGGCTTCGACTATATGAGCCGCATGATCCACCTGTCCGCCACCTATTGGTACTTTAGCAGCTCGCTGGCGGCGGGAGGATTGCGCTCGATCTGAAGATTGCAGCAACAAGATCCGAACAGCCGCCAGACCTGGCGGCTTTTTTGTTTCAGCCGGCAGGTCTCCTAACAGGAGCAGAAAGCCGTGTTGACCACCACAGACGACCTTCGGGTCAAGGAAATCCGAGAACTGAGCACGCCGGACCAGGTGATGCGGGAGATCCCGCGCACGCTGACGGCGACGCGCACCGTGAGCGCCTCACGCAATGCCATCCACGCCATATTGAACGGCACCGACGACCGGCTGCTTGTCGTCGTCGGACCTTGTTCGATCCATGATCCGGTCGCGGCCGTTGACTATGCCAGCCGTCTGGCGGCGCTGCGCGAGACCCTGTCCGACCGGCTCGAGATCGTGATGCGGGTGTATTTCGAGAAGCCGCGCACCACGGTCGGCTGGAAGGGCCTGATCAACGACCCCGACCTCGACGGCAGCTTCAACATCGACAAGGGGCTCAGGATGGCGCGCAATGTGCTGTCGGCGGTCAACAATCTCGGCCTGCCGGCGGCGACCGAATTCCTCGACATGACCACGCCACAATACATTGCCGACCTCGTCGCCTGGGGCGCCATCGGCGCGCGCACCACCGAGAGCCAGATCCACCGCGAGCTGGCCTCGGGCCTGTCCTGCCCGGTCGGCTTCAAGAACGGCACCGACGGCAATCTCAGGATCGCCGGCGAGGCGGTGAAATCGGCCACCCAGCCGCATCATTTCATGGCGGTGACCAAGGGGGGACGCAGCGGCATTGCCACCACCACGGGCAATGAAGACTGCCACGTCATCCTGCGCGGCGGCGTCCAGCCGAACTATGACGCGGCAAGCGTCGAGGCGGCCTCGCTCGAACTCGCCCGCCTCGGTGTCGCGCCGCGGCTGATGATCGATGCCAGCCACGCCAACTCGACCAAGAAGCCGGAGAACCAGCCCAAGGTGGCGGCCGATGTGGCCGGCCAGGTGGCGGCGGGCGACGAGCGCATCATCGGCCTGATGATCGAGAGCAATCTCGTCGCCGGCCGGCAGGACGTGGTGCCCGGCAAGCCGCTCGTATATGGCCAGAGCATCACGGATGGCTGTATCGACTGGGCGACCACCGAGACCGTGCTGCACGGCCTTGCCGGCGCCGTCGAATGGCGCCGGTCGGCACGCCGCGCCATGCTGGAAAGCCGGCAAGGCGCTGCCTGACAGGACGGCAATGTGGGAAGGGCGGCGCTGGATTACGCCGTCCTCAGCCCTTCCCAGGCGGTGAACACCGAGACCGCAAAGAGCAACAGCCCGGCCGCGCGGCCGGCAAGGATGGTCGCCCGCGGATTGGCGATCAGAAGCTTGCGGCTGCGGCCGGCGGTGATTGCAAGCCCGCCATAGATCGCGGCCTGGGTGATCACCGTCATCAGACCCATGACAGTCGCCTGCACCCAGATCGGGCCGTAGTCCGGCTTCAGGAACTGCGGATAGACGGCAAGCACGAACAGATAGGCCTTCGGATTGATCAGGCAGGTCACCAGCCCCTGGCGAAACGCCTTCCATGCGGAGCGGCTGCCGACAGGCCCGTCCTGACCGACGGTGATGGAGCTGCGCATCAGCGTGATGCCGATGAAGGCCATGTAGGCGGCGCCGGCGATCAGCAGGGGCTTGAACAGGATCGGCACGAAATGCATCAGCAGGCCGACGCCGATCGCCCCGTTCAGCGTGTGCACCATGCCGCCGACCATGATGCCGCCGGTCGCGGCCAGACCCCTGTCGCGGCCGCCGGTCAGCGCATTGGCCAGCACGAACAGCATGTCCATGCCCGGAACGGCGATGATGCCGAACAGCAGGATAAAGAAAAGCCAGAGATTTTCCGCGTAGCCCATGTCAGTTGCCTGTCGCCTCGTTCCACCAAGCCGCAGCGGAACCTGTTGATTTTCAATTCGATAGGCAGTCCTATAGGTCGACCCAACTGACAAGGGTGTGTCAGTTGCGGTCGGAGCCGGGTGAGGAATATGCGCAAGGCGTCACGCCTGTTCGAGATCATCCAGATCCTGCGGCTGGCGCGGCAGCCGGTGACGGCCGCCATGATCGCCGAACGGCTGGAAGTGACGATCCGTTCGATCTATCGCGACATCGCCGCACTTCAGGCGATGCGCGTGCCGATCGAGGGTGGGCGCGGCATCGGTTATATCTTGCGCCCCGGTTTCGACCTGCCGCCGCTGATGTTTTCGATCGAGGAGATGGAGGCGATCGTGCTGTCGCTGGCGCTGCTGGAGCGCACGGGCGACGACGAACTCAAGCAGGCGGCCAAGCGCGTCAGCAGCAAGATCGCCGGCGCGGTGCCGCCGCCGCTGCGCCAGACATTCGACGCCAATGCCCTGCATGCCTGGGGCTTTGCCGCCCCCTCGGCCGGCACGATCGACCTGGCGCTGGTGCGCCGCGCCGTCCGCGACGAGGAGAAGCTCGACCTCTCCTATCGCGACGAAGCAGGCCGGACCACGCAACGCATCATCCGGCCGATCGCGCTGATCTACTACGCCGAGTCCGCCAACATCGTCGCCTGGTGCGAACTGCGGCACGCGATCCGCAATTTCCGCAGCGACCGCATCGAGGACTGCCAGCCGACCGGGCTGCACTTCAAGGGCGAAGGCGACCGCCTGCGCCAAATCTGGGTCGACGGCTGGGAAACCCCGGCCCCCGGCGGCTAGACGAGCAGGTATTACCGCACATCCACCCAGCGCTTTTCCTCGAAGGAGCGAGCCATGGCGTGCACGGTGCGCTCGATCTCCAGACCTTGCGCGAATTCGATGAGGCGCGCCGGTCTGCCGGCGAGCCGCGTCAGCAATTCGTGGCACTCGATGATCTTGAGGTCGTTGAAGCCCAGGCCATGGCCGGGCGCCGGCAGGAAGGCGTCGTAGGGCTTGTGGTGCGGCGCCACCAGGATGGTGCGGTAGCCCTGCTCGGTCGGGCGATCAGCGGTGAGATAGAGCTGCAATTCGTTCATCCGCTCCTGATCGAACAGGATCGAGCCCTTGGAGCCGAAGATCTGGATGGCGATGCGGCCTTTGCGGCCCCAGGCCGAGCGGTTGACCTGGAGCGTGCCGGCAATGCCGTTTTCCAGATGCATCAAGATGCTGGCGATGTCGTAGGTCTCGACCGCGCGGCGGCCGCCCGCCGCCAGCTTGCGGTCGGCATAGGGCTTGGCCATATCGCAGATGACGCTGGCGACGCGGCCGAACAGGACCGAGACCAGCGACAGCGGATGCACGGCGAAGTCGTCGAGCGCGCCGTAGCCGGAGGCGGCTTCGTGCTTCCAGAAGAACAGCGCCTCGGGATCGGCCATGAAATCTTCGTCCATCTCGATGCGCAGATGATTGACCTCGCCGATGATCTTCTCGTCGAGCAGCGCGCCGATGTGACGGATGGCCGGGCTCTGGATGTAATTGTAGCCAAGGGCAGCGACCTTGCCGGATTTCTTCGCTGCTGCCGCCATCGCCTCGGCTTCGGCAAAGCTCGGCGCCATCGGCTTTTCGCACCACAGATGCTTGCCGGCCTGGAGGATGGCGATGGCCATTTCCGGATGGAACTGGTTGGGCGTGGTCAGCGAGACGATATCGACTTCCGGATCGTTGACGACGGCGCGCCAGTCGCCTGAGGCCTTGGCAAAGCCAAACTCCCCGGCCTTGCGCCGGGCAAGCTCCTCATTGACCTCGCCGAGATGGACGAGCCTGGGCTTGGCCACGTCGGGAAAGACGGCGCCGACGGCACTCCACGCAATGGCGTGGCACTTGCCCATGAAACCCGTGCCGATAAGACCGACGCCGACCATTTTCCGTTTCCTCCGCTGCCTGAAGCACTGCGTGGATGAATTAGTCCATTTTCTCTCCAAATGGAATGTCTGCCTCATTTTTTATGGCGTTCTTGCGCAGGCTCGCTATGATGGGGCAGAGAGGACGTTTCACGGATGAGCTTGGACGGGCCGACGATGGACGAACGGGTACCTCGCGACTTCGAGACGCTGCGCGCCACCATCCTGGACCGGCGCGAAAGCCTGCCCAAGCGCATCGCCCAGATCGCCGCCTACGCGCTCGACAATCCCGACGACATCGCCTTCGGTACCGCCGCCAGCATCGCCGCCTCGGCCGGCGTGCAGCCCTCCACCCTGATCCGCTTTGCCCAGCAGCTCGGCTTCGACGGCTTCACCAGCCTGCAGCAGGTGTTCCGCGAGCGGCTGCGCGAGCGCAACTCATCCTATGACGAGCGGCTGCAGGCGCTGCGCGCCAAGGCCGAGGGCGGCGCCGGTCACCGCGCGATCTTCGACGGCTTCGTCGCCGCCGCCAGCACCTCGCTCAACGACATTTCGCGCACGCTGGACGATGCGCATCTGGAAGAGGCGATTTCGCTGCTGGCAAAGGCGCAGACCATTTATGTCTTAGCCAAGCGGCGCTCCTATCCGGTGGCGAGCTATATCGCCTATGCGCTGGGCAAGCTGAAGATCCGCAACCAGCTGATCGAATTGGCCGCCGGCCTGAACGCCGAGATGATCGCCTTCGCCACGCCGGCGGACGCCGTCATCGCCATCTCCTTCTCGCCCTATGCGCCGGCCACCATCGAGGAAGCACGCACCATTTCAGAACAGGGCGTGCCGATCGTCGCCATCACCGACAGCTCGTTTTCGCCGCTCGCCCAGTTCGCCAGGGTCTGGTTCGAGGTTGCCGAGGCGGATTTCGCCGGCTTCCGTTCGCTGTCGGCGACGATGGCCCTGGCCATGGCGTTGACCGTTGGCGTCGGCGAGAAGCGGCGCGATACCGCCCGCAGGCGCAAAGCCTGATCGGGCACCTAAAAGCCAATTTTAGATCCGGGAATGCTCATTCCATATTGACTATGGATTGGAATTATTATTTCATATTCCCGGCACCACGCCGCCGCTCGCGCGTGTTACCCAAACAATGTTGTTCCTGACAACAAGTCTGACGGGAGGTTCCAATGAGCGAAGCCGTGGACGCCAGACAGGCGCCGCTCGACGTCATCACCATCGGTCGCGCTTCCGTCGACCTCTACGGCCAGCAGATCGGCTCGCGGCTGGAGGACATCACCTCTTTCGCCAAGTCGGTCGGTGGCTGCCCGGCCAACATTTCGGTCGGCACGGCGAGGCTTGGCCTGCGTTCGGCGCTGCTGACGCGCGTCGGCGACGAGCAGATGGGCCGCTTCATCCGCGAACAGCTGAAGCGCGAAGGCGTCAACACCGATGGGCTGAAGACCGACAAGGAGCGGTTGACCGCCCTGGTGCTGCTTTCGGTCGAGAGCGAAGGCGTTTCGCCGATGATCTTCTACCGCTCGGACTGCGCCGACATGGCACTGGCGCCGGAAGACATTGACGAGGCGTTCATCGCCTCGGCGCGTTCGATCGTCGTCACCGGCACGCATTTTTCCCGCCCCAACAGCGACGCCGCCCAACGCAAGGCGATCCGCATCATGAAAGCCAAGGGCGGCAAGGTTATCTTCGACATCGACTATCGGCCCAATCTGTGGGGTCTTGCCGGCCATGCCGAAGGCTTCGAGCGCTATGTCAAATCGGACCGGGTCTCGGCCCAGCTGAAGACCGTGCTGCCCGATTGCGATCTCATCGTCGGCACCGAGGAAGAGATTATGATCGCCTCGGGCGCCGATGACTGCCTGAGCGCGCTGAAGACGATCCGCGCGCTGTCGGCGGCCACCATCGTGCTGAAACGCGGCGCCATGGGCTGCATCGTCTATGACGGACCGATCAGCGACGACCTGGAAGACGGTGTCGTCGGCAAGGGTTTTCCGATCGAGATCTACAATGTGCTGGGGGCCGGCGACGCCTTCATGTCCGGCTTCCTGCGCGGCTGGCTGGGCGGGCAAGACCATGCGACGGCGGCGACCTGGGCCAATGCCTGCGGCGCCTTCGCCGTGTCGCGGCTGCTGTGCGCGCCGGAATATCCGACCTTCGAGGAGCTGCAGTTCTTCCTCAAGAACGGCAGCAAATACAGGGCGCTGCGCAAGGACGAGGCGATCAACCATATCCATTGGGCAACGACCCGGCGGCGCGACATCCCGTCGCTGATGGCACTCGCCTGCGATCACCGTGTGCAGCTAGAAGACGTGGCGGCGAAAGCCGGCGCCGATGCGGCGCGCATCCGCGATTTCAAGGTGCTGGCGGTCAAGGCGGCAGCCAAGGTCGCTGCCGGCCGTGACGGCTACGGCATGCTGATCGACGAGAAACATGGCCGCGAGGCGATGTTCGAATTCGCCAGGCATTCCTTCGCCTGGCTCGGACGCCCCGTGGAACTGCCAGGCTCGCGGCCGCTGCGTTTTGAGTTCTCGCAGGACATCGGCTCGCAACTGGTGGAATGGCCGGTCGACCATTGCATCAAGTGCCTGTGCTTCTACCACCCCGACGATCCGGCGGCCTTGAAGGAGGAACAGCAGCAGAAATTGCGCGCGCTGTTCGAGGCGGCGCGGAAAGTCGGCCGGGAACTGCTCGTCGAGATCATCGCGGGCAAGCACGGCAAGCTCGACGACACGACCATTCCGCGCGCGCTGGAGGAACTCTATGCGCTCGGCATCAAGCCGGACTGGTGGAAGCTCGAGCCGCAGGCGTCGGCCGGTGCATGGGCCAGGATCGAAGCGGTCATCCTGAAGCATGATCCGTGGTGCCGTGGCATCGTGCTGCTTGGGCTGGAAGCGCCGCAGGACGAGCTGGAAGCCGCCTTTGCGGCCACCGCCAAGGCGCCGATCGTCAAGGGTTTCGCCGTCGGCCGCACCATCTTCGTCCATGCGGCCGAAGAGTGGCTGGCCGGCAGGATGTCGGATGACGAGGCTGTCGCCGACATGGCGTCGCGCTTCGAACAGTTGACCGAGGCGTGGCTTGCCGCGCGCGGCCGCAAGGCGGCATAAGAAGGCGCGGCAGAAGAACTGCGGAGGAAACCTATCATGAGCAAGACAATCCGCCTGACGATGGCGCAGGCGCTGACCCGCTTCCTCAGCCGCCAGATGACCGAGATCGGCGGCAAAAAAGTGCCTATCTTCGGCGGCGTCTGGGCGATCTTCGGCCACGGCAATGTCGCTGGCATGGGCGAGGCGCTCTACCAGGTGCGCGACGAACTGCCGACCTTCCGCGCCCACAATGAACAGGCGATGGCGCATGCGGCTATCGCCTATGCCAAGGCCAATTTCCGCAGCCGCTTCATGGCCGCGACCTCTTCGATCGGCCCCGGCGCGCTCAACATGGTGACGGCGGCGGCGCTTGCCCATGTAAACAGGTTGCCTGTCCTGTTTTTGCCCGGCGACGTCTTCGCCAACCGCATCCCCGACCCGGTGCTGCAGCAGGCCGAGGATTTTTCCGACGGCACGGCGACGGTCAATGACTGCTTCCGTCCGGTGTCGCGCTATTTCGACCGCATCACGCGGCCTGAGCAGATCATCCCGGCGCTGAGCCGCGCCATGCAGGTGCTGACCGATCCGGCCGATTGCGGCCCGGTGACGCTGTCGCTCTGCCAGGATGTGCAGGCCGAGGCCTATGACTATCCCGAAAGCTTTTTCGCCGAACGGGTCTGGCACCAGCGCCGGCCGCGCCCGGACCGCCACGAACTCGCCGCCGCTGTGGCGGCACTCAAGGGCGCGAAGAAGCCGCTGATCATCGCCGGCGGCGGCGTTCTCTATTCGCAGGCCTCCGATGCGCTGGCCGAATTCGCCCAGGGCGCCGGTATTCCGGTCTGCGAGACACAAGGCGGCAAATCCTCGCTGCCGGACGATCATCCGCTCAACATGGCGGCGGTCGGCGTCACCGGCACCTCGGCCGCCAACCGGCTGGCGGAAGAAGCCGATGTGGTGCTCGCCATCGGCACGCGCCTGCAGGATTTCACCACCGGCTCATGGGCGCTTTTCAAGACTTCCAGCAAGACCATCATCGGGCTGAACGTCCAACCTTTCGATGCCGGCAAGCACCGGGCACTCCCGCTGGTCGCCGACGCGGCCGAGGGACTGGCCGAACTCGGTGCCGTGCTGAAGGGCTGGAAGGCGCCTGCCGCCTGGACCGACGATGCGGCCACCGGCAAGAAGGCCTGGCAGGCCGACGCGGCCAAGGTGACGGCCTCGACCAACGCCGCTTTCCCGTCCGACGCGCAGGTGATCGGCGCCGTGCAGCGGGCCATGGGCTCCGGCGTGACGCTGCTGCATGCAGCCGGCGGTCTGCCCGGCGAATTGCACAAGCTTTGGCAGGCCGGCGCGCCGGGTTCCTACCACGCCGAATACGGCTTCTCGACCATGGGCTACGAGATTGCCGGCGGACTCGGCACCAAGATGGCCAAGCCCGGCGAAGAGGTGGTCGTCATGATCGGCGACGGCTCCTATCTGATGCTGAATTCGGAGATCGCCACCTCGGTGATGCTGGGTTTGAAGCTCACCATCGTGCTGCTCGACAACCGTGGGTATGGCTGCATCAACCGGCTGCAGATGGCGACCGGCGGCGCCAACTTCAACAATCTCCTGAAGGATTCGCGCCACGAAATCCTGCCCGACATCGACTTCGCCGCGCACGCGGCGAGCATGGGCGCAATTGCCGAGAAAGTGCCGTCGATTGCCGGCCTGGAAAACGCCCTGCAGAAGGCGAAGACGAACGACCGCACCACCGTGCTGGTCATCGACACCGACCCGCTGGTCTCCACCGAGGCCGGCGGCCATTGGTGGGATGTGGCGGTGCCGGAAGTCTCCTCGCGGCCGCAGGTGAACGCGGCGCGCAAGGCCTATGACGAAAAGCGCCAGATGCAGAGCGTTGGCGATTGATGCTAAGTCGGCGCTGCTCCCTACCTCCCCCTTGTGGGGAGGTCGGACCGAGGGTCCGGGTGGGGGTCGGCGTCGCACCCCCACCCCGCTGCTTCGCAGCGACCCTCCCCACAAGGGGGAGGGTGAGAAACGAACTAAAATCTGGAGTGACGACTTGAAAGCCAAACTGGGCATGTCCCCCATCGCGTGGTGGAACGACGATCTTGCGGAACTGAGCGATGACGTGTCGCTGGAGGAGTGCCTGCGCCAGTCGCGCTCGGCCGGTTTCACCGGCATGGAGATGGGGCGGCGTTTTCCCAACGACCCTGCCGTCATGCTGCCGATCCTCAAGGCCGCCGACGTGACGCTGTGCGGCGGCTGGTTTTCCGGCACGCTGGTCGATGAGGAGATGAGCAAGAACAAGGATCGCATCCAGCCGATGATCGAGCTGTTCAAGGCGGTCAACGCGCCTTGCATCGTCTATGGCGAGGTCGGCCGCTCGATCCAGGGCGACCGCTCGAAGCCGCTGGCAACCAAGCCGAAACTCACCGGCGACGAGATGAACGCCTATGCAAGGCGCCTGACCGAATTCGGCGAATGGTGCGCCGAACAAGGCATGCCGCTCTCCTACCACCATCACATGGCGGCAGTGGTCGAGACCGAGCCGGAACTCGATGCCTTCATGCGCCATTCCGGCGAAGGCATTCCGCTGCTGCTCGATGCCGGCCACCTGGCCTTTGCCGGCGGCGACGTACTGCGCGCCATCGACAACCACCACAAGCGCATCAGCCATGTGCATGTGAAGGATGTGCGCATGGATGTGATCGACAGGCTCGACCGCACGAAACAGTCCTTCCTCGACGCCGTGGCGCTCGGCGCCTTCACCGTGCCGGGCGACGGCTCGCTCGACTTCGGCGCCATCGTGCAGCGCTTCGCCGACCATGGCTATGAAGGCTGGTTCGTGGTCGAGGCAGAGCAGGACCCGAAGAAGAACCCGCCGCTCAAGATGGCGCAGGTCGGCCACAAGGAGCTGATGCGGGTGATGACGGCAGCCGGCTACACGGTCGAAACCCAGGGTTTTCCGAATGCCTGACGCGACGGGTTCACGGCGAGGCAGGTTGCTGTAGATTGGCCCGATGAAAGATTCCGAGCACCCCTTCTTCCGCCCGTTGTGGCGGCGTGTCGCCGTCGTCGCGGTCTGTATCATCTGGTCGATCATCGAGTTCACCACCGGCACGCCATTCTGGGGCACCATCGCGCTCGGCTTCGCCGGCTATGCCGCCTGGCAGTTTTTTTATCTGTACAAGCCGGTTGATGAGAACAAGGCGCCGGCCGAGTCCGAACCGAAGGAGTAACCCGATGTCGAAGCTGCTGGTGAAGGCCGACAAGGGCCATGGCCGCGTTGCCCATGTGACGCCGAAAAGTGCCGGCTGGACCTATGTCGGTTTCGACCTGCATCGGCTGCAACCCGGCGAAAGCGCCTCGGGAAAGACGCAAGACCGCGAAGTCTGCCTGGTGTTCGTCACCGGCAAGGGCGCGGCGAAAGCCGGAGGCAAGGATCTCGGCCTGCTCGGCGCGCGTATGTCGCCTTTCGACGGCAAGCCGTGGTCGGTCTATGTGCCCGAGGGATCGGACTGGTCGGTGACAGCGGACACCGAATTGGAACTCGCAGTCTGCTCGGCCCCCGGCCTCGGCGGCGGCTTGCCGGTTCGGGTGATCGGGCCGGACGATCTCGGCCAAGAGGTGCGCGGCAAGGGCACCAACACGCGCTACGTCACCAACATCCTGCCGGAAGGCAAGCCGGCCGATTCTTTGCTGGTGGTCGAGGTCATCACGCCGGGCGGCCACACGTCGAGCTATCCGCCGCACAAGCATGACCAGGACAATCTGCCGGCAGAATCCTATCTCGAGGAGACCTATTACCACCGCCTCAACCCGCCGCAGGGCTTTGCCTTCCAGCGCGTCTACACCGATGCCGACACGAATGGCCATCGCGCGCTGGACGAAGCCATGGCGATTGAGGATGGCGATGTCGTGCTGGTGCCCAGGGGTTATCACCCCTGCGCCGCCTGCCATGGCTACGATCTCTACTATCTCAACGTCATGGCCGGGCCGAAGCGGACGTGGAAATTCCACAATGCGCCCGAGCACGAATGGTTGATGAAGGCCTGACCGTTTTGCGTTTCCGGCTGAACTTATTGGTCCAGCTCGGAAAAATCGTCGGCTAAGGACCTATTGGGTCGATTTGCCTTCGAAAACCCTTCAAAGCTTCGTCAATCCGTCATGGAAATCACCTATGGCAGCGGTCTGACGAGGATTCTCGATGCGTTATGCCATCTATTTCACCCCCCGGCAGGACGAACCGCTGGCGCGGATCGCCGCCAACTGGCTCGGCCGTGACCCGTTCGGCGCGGCGACGAAACCGGTCGAGGCCGTGGCCGATCTGGCGGCGGAGGAAGTTGCCTTCCACACCGCCTCGGCACGCCGCTATGGCTTCCACGCGACGCTGAAAGCACCCTTTCGCCTGGCTGCCAGCGAGACCGAGACGTCGCTGCGCGCCGCAATCGACCATTTTGCCGAAGCGACGCCGGTTGTGACGATCCCGCGTCTCTTCGTCAGCCAGATCGACAGCTTCTTCGCGCTGGTGCCGGAAGGACCGCTGCCGCCGCTCAACCGTTTCGCCGACGAGGTGGTGCGCGATTTCGACCGCTTCCGCGCGCCACTGACCGAGGCCGAGATCGAACGGCGCAGCCCGGATTCGCTGAAGCCGGCCGAGTTCCGCAATCTCTGCCAGTGGGGTTACCCCTATGTCTTCGAGACCTTCCGCTTCCACATGACTCTGTCGGGCCGCGCCGGGCCACAGGAAAGCCCTCGTTTGCGCGCAGCAATCGACAGCCTGTTCGCGGATGTGTTGCGGCAGCCGGTGCTGGTCGACGCGTTGACGCTGTTTATCGAGCCCGAACCGGGCGCGCCGTTCATGGTGCTTTCGCAGCACGCGCTGGGACGCCGCCCGGCAAGGAAAACTGGCTGAACTAACCTGCTCGAAGAACCAAAGGACTGCTCGAAATGACCGCCGAAACCGTTCTTTCCAACGCCCGCATCGTGCTTGCCAACGAGATCGTCGAGGGGTCGCTGGTGCTGCGTGACGGCTTTATCGCCGACATCGATGCCGGCGGCAGCCGGTCGGGCGAGGACATGGGCGGCGACTATGTCATTCCAGGGCTGGTCGAGTTGCACACCGACCATCTCGAGGGACACTACGCGCCACGGCCGAAGGTGCGCTGGAACCCGATCGCAGCGGTGCTTGCCCATGACGCGCAGGTGGCGACCGCCGGCATCACCACCGTGCTCGACGCCTTGCGCGTCGGCATGGACGAGGACGCCGACCTCACTTTGGCCGATATCCGCAAGCTGGCCGACGCTATCGAGGACAGCGTCGCGCAGGATCGCCTGCGCGCCGATCACTTCCTGCATCTGCGCTGCGAGGTTTCGGCGCCGGACTGCCTGCAGGCCTTCGCCGATTTCGACCAAGACGACCGGGTCAAGCTGGCCTCGCTGATGGATCATGCGCCCGGCCAGCGTCAGTTCGTCAATCTCGAAACCTATGCCTATTACTACCAGCGCAAGCTGAAGCTGACCGACCGCGACTTCAAACTGTTCTGCGAGAAGCGGATGGCGGAATCGGCGCGCTATTCGGCGCCGAACCGCGCGGTGATCGCGGCTGCCTGCCGTGAGCGCGGCATTGTGCTTGCCAGCCATGACGACGCCACATCGGGCCATGTCGACGAGGCGATCGAGCAGGGCGTGCGCGTTGCCGAGTTCCCGACCACCGAGGAAGCGGCGCGCGCTTCGAAGGCCGCGGGCCTGGGTGTTCTGATGGGTGCGCCGAATGTCATGCGCGGCGCCTCGCATTCGGGCAATGTCTCGGCGCGCGCGCTGGCCGGCGACGGCCTGCTCGACATCTTGTCATCAGACTATATTCCCTTCAGCCTGATCCAGTCGGCCTTCTTCCTCGGCGACATGGTCGAAGGCATTTCGCTGCCGCAGGCGGTCGCCATGGTGTCGAAGAACCCGGCCGAGGCCGTTGGCCTGACCGACCGCGGCGTCATCGAGCAGGGCCGCCGCGCCGATCTGGTGCGCGTGCGTGTCGACGACCATGTTCCGGTGGTGCGCACCGTCTGGCGGCAAGGGCGCCGGGTCGCATGATGGTGTCGGCCTTGATCGAGCGCGAGTTGTCCGCTGAAACGTTCCCTGTGCGTCATGGCGTCTTTGTCGCCGTCGTGGGGCCGAGCGGCGCCGGCAAGGACACGGTGATCGGTTACGCCCGTACCCTCTTCGCCGATGAGACCCGGCTGGAATTCGTCCGCCGCGTCATCACCCGGCCGAGCGATGCGGCGAGCGAGGATCACGACACACTGGCCGACGCCGCCTTCGTCGAGGCCGAGGCCGACGGCGCCTTCGCCATCTCCTGGGAAGCGCATGGCTTGCGCTACGGCCTGCCTGCCGATGTCGACTGGTCGGTCGCCAATGGCCATGTGGCGGTGGCGAACGTGTCGCGTGCGATCATTCCCACCTTGCGCGAGCGCTATGCCAATCTGGCCATTGTCGAGATCACCGCTTCGCCTGACGTGTTGGCCGAGCGGCTGGCGATGCGCGGCCGCGAGTCGCGCGGCGAAGTGCTGGCGCGCCTGGCGCGCAGCGCCAATGTGACCCTGACCGGCCCCGGCGTGACCACGATCGACAATAGCGGCCCGCGCGAAGTGGCCGGCGAGCGCTTCGCCGAGCTGCTGCGCAAGGCAATGGCCTTCTCCGACATGTCGGGCATGATCTGATTTAGGCGTGCATCCTGCAGCGGCAGCGTGCGCGGCTCAATTGGCCCCAAGCGCCGCCCATTGGCGCTCACTTGCTTTCCCGCGGCTTCCGGAGCGCTATGTGGTGCTGTCCACAGAAGTGATTCCAGGCCACGCGTCCTGGAACACCCGATCAGAGAATCCGGGGCGAACGAGCACAGGGAGCTTTCATGCAGACGCTGACGCCCATCCTCCCGACGGTCACGGCGGCATTTCTCGCCTCCTTCGTCGAGGTCGTCGAAGCCTTCACCATCGTGCTTGCGGTCGGCGTGACGCGCAGCTGGCGCCCGGCGCTGACTGGCGCCGCCTTGGCGCTGGCGTTGCTGGCGGCGCTGGTGCTGGCGTTCGGGCCGCTGCTGGCGCTGGTGCCGATCACCACGCTGCAGTTCATCGTCGGGGTGCTGCTGGTCCTGTTTGGCATGCGCTGGCTGCGAAAGGCCATCCTGCGCAGCGTCGGCGTCATAGCACTGCATGACGAGGAGGCGGCCTTCTCCAAGGAGACCGCCGCCCTCAGCCAGCAGGCCAATGACCGCCGCGCCGACTACCTCGCCGGCCTGGCCTCGTTCAAGGCGGTGCTGCTCGAGGGTGTCGAGGTTGTGTTCATCGTCATTGCCGTCGGCGCCGCCCATGGGCAGACGCTCTGCGCCAGCCTGGGCGCGCTGGCAGCCTTCGTCCTGGTGATGCTTATCGGCCTGGCGGTGCACCGGCCGCTGGCACGCGTGCCGGAGAATGCGCTGAAATTCGTGGTCGGGCTGATGCTGACCAGCTTCGGCATCTTCTGGACCGGCGAAGGCATAGGCGCCGACTGGCCGGGCGCCGATCTCGCTCTGCTCGCCATCTTCTCCATCGTCACGCTGGCGTCCTTTGGCATGGTGCGCTGGCTGCGCAGCACCTATCCCGTATCAGCCGGAGGGTTCGCCCGATGAGCGTCATCCGTCTTGTTGCCAGGGAATTCCTCGGCATGTTCGTCGATGACGGCAATCTGGCGCTGTTGGCGCTGGTGCTGGTGGCCGCCGTCGCGGCGGCGGTGAAGCTGCTGGCCCTGCCGCCGCTGCTCGGCGGCGTGCTGCTGCTGGTCGGCTGCCTCGCCATCCTGCTGCAAAGCGTTCGCCGCGCGGCACGTGCGGTCAAACGATAAAGGCGGCCCGCATGGCCGCTACCTCGGGCATCGTTTCGATAGCAAAACGATGCCCCAGCGATGCTGGCTATCCCTTGAACGCCGGCAGGGTCAGGCCCTTGACGCCGACATCGAGCGCGAACAGTCCACCCGGATTCTTCTGGCGGACGAAGTGGCTGGCCGGGCGCTTGAGGACGGCTGACGTGACATAGAGGATGTCGAGGTCCTTGCCACCGAATTCGCAGCAGGTCGGCAGGTCGGTCGGCAGAACCACGGTCTGCATCAATTCGCCATCAGGATCATATCGGCAGACCTTGCTGGTCACCGGGATGGTCACCCAATAGCATCCCTCGGCATCTACGGTGGCGCCGTCGGCGACGCCGCCGGTCGCCGTCATGTCGATGAAGGTGCGGCGGTTTTCGATATCGCCGGTGGCGGCCTCGAAATCATAGGCCCACACCGCGCCGGCATGGCTGTCGGAGAAATACATGGTCTTGGAATCCGGGCTCCAGGCCAGCCCATTGGAGCAACCGATGCCATCGATCATCTTGTGCACGGAAAGGTCGGGATCGAGCCTATAAAGCGCGCCGATGAATTCGATCGGCTGACCCGGCACCTCGAACATCGAGCCCGACCAGAAGCGGCCCTGGCGATCCGGCTTGCCGTCATTGAAACGGGTGTTGGGCATATGAGATTCCGGGTCGACGATCGCCTGGAACATGCCGGTCGCCGGGTCGAAGAAGTGAAAGCCGTTGGCCATGGTCAGCACAAGGCCGCCCTTCTCGCGCAGGCCGAGGCAGCCGAGATATTCCGGTGTCTCGAAGGTCTCGTCCTTGCCGGTCGCTGGATCATAGCGGTGGATCAGCTTCTTCCAGATGTCGATCCACCACAGCACGCCGGCCTTGGGGTCCCAGAGCGTGCCTTCGCCGAGTTCGGCCCTGGCATCGACGACGCAAGTGATTTCGACCATGGTCAGCCCTCTTTTCTCCGCAGCCTGCCGCCGAGGCCGGCGAAGGTCTCGCTGCCGATCGACACGGTGAGCAGGATGACAGCGCCGTAAACGATGAGCAGTGCTCCGCTCGACAGGTTCAGCGCCGGCAAAAGGCCGGTGAGGATGGTGAGCACCATGGCGCCGGCGACGGTGCCGAGATAATGGCCGCTGCCCCCGAGGATGGAGGCGCCGCCGATGGCCACCGCCGCGATCGAGGTGAACAGATAGGCGTCGCCCATGCCGAGATAGGCCTGGCCGGAATAGCCGGTCAAAAGCATGCCGGCGAAAGCGGCGGTGAGGCCTGAGATGACATAGGTGAGGATGGTGGTGCGTGCGGTCGGCACGCCGGAGAATTCGGCGACCGTGGCGCTGGTGCCTAGCGCGTAGAGATGGCGGCCGAACGCCGCCTTGGAGAGCAGCAGCGTCGCCACCAGGGTCAGCGCCAGCCAGATCAGCGCGATGACCGGAAAACCACCGAGCCGCCCGACCGACAGGAACTGGATCAGGGCCGGGGCCGAAGGCGTCGGCGAGCCGCCGGTCAGCACCAGGATCAGCCCTTGCAGGATGACGTTTGTGGCCAGCGTCATGATGATCGGCGGCACGCCGAACTGGGCAACGCCGATGCCGTTGATGAGGCCGATGAAAGCGCCGCCGGCAAGCAGCAGCGGCATGACCCAGACCAGCGGCAGATCCTGCCCGCCGCACAGCAGCGCCATGATGATGGCGGCCGAATTCAGCACCCAGGGCACCGACAGGTCGATGCCGCCGCCGATGATGACGAAGGTCTGGCCGAGCGCGACGATGCCGACGAAGGCGGCCAGCACGACGGTGGAGCGCATATTGGAGACCGACAGGAAACCCGGCGAGAACAGCGCCGTGACCAGAAGCAGCACCACCATGCCGGCATAGGCGAGCACGATGAGGCGGTTGCGGGCAAGGAAAGCGTTCATTGGACACGGTTCCTTGCGGCTTTCTCGGCGACGGAACTGGCCAGCACCGAGAGCAACAGGATGACGCCGGAGGCGACCGGCTGCCAATAGCTCGACACATGCAGGACGAAGACCAGATTGCCTATCAGGGTGAGCACGAAGGCGCCGATCAGCGTGCCGGCGAGATGGCCGCGTCCGCCGAACAGGCTGACGCCGCCGATGACCGCCGCCGCCACCGAAGGCAGGATATAATCCTTGCCGATGGTGGGCGAGCCGGCGCCGGTCTGTGTCACCAGGAACAGCGCCGCACCAGCCGCGAACAGGCCGGACAGGCCATAGGTGACGAGGTTGACCCTTGCGATCGAGACGCCGGAAAGGAAGGCCGACTTTTCGTTGGAGCCGGTCGCCTGGATGGCGATGCCGACCCGCGTCGCGCGAAACCACCACCAGAACAACAGCAGCACCAGCAGCATCCAGACCGGGCTGGTCAGGCCGAGGGGCTGTGCGGAAGCGAAGCCAACCCACCATGAGGGAATGCTGCCGCCATCGGTCGGCAGGATGATCATGGCGACGCCGTTGAGGATCGACCAGGTGGCGAGCGTGACCAGGAAGGGCTGCAGCTTGAGCAGCGAGATCAGCAGGCCGTTGAGTGCGCCGATCAGGAAACCGAGCGCCAGGATGATCAGCGCCCAAAGTGCCGTGATCGACGGATCGTCGGTAAAGCGCGTCGCCGCGATCACCGTGCCGAGGCTGATCATGCCGCCGATCGACAGGTCGATGCCGCCGCGCAGCAGCACGATGGTCTGCCCGGTCGCCGCCAGCATCAGCGTCATCGCCGCCGCCGTGTCGAGATTCAGTTCGTCCAGCGAGAAGACGCCGGATTGTAGGCTGCCATAGATGCCGACAATCAAGGCCAGCATCAGGCACGCGACCAGGAACGGCGCGCGGTCGAGCAGGCGGCCGCGCCAGTCGATGGCCGGCTTGGTGGACTTCGTCTCGGCCGGCCTCGGCGCCATCTCCACAGTCTGCTCCACGGACATCACCATGATTCAGGCCGCCCTGGTTTCAAGCATAGCGGCGCGCAGGATTTCCTCCTCCGAAATGTGATCCCCCTCCAGCGTCGCGGCAATGCGGCCGTTGCGCATCACCAGCACGCGGTCGGCGACATGGACGAGTTCCGGCATGTCGCTGGAATGGAACAGGATCGCATAGCCCTTGGCGGCGAGGTCGCGCATCAGCTGGAAAATCTCGCCCTTGGTGCCGACATCGACGCCGCGCGTCGGATCGTAGAGCAACAGCACGCGCGCCTGCGTCAAAAGCATCTTGCCGAAGATCACCTTCTGCTGGTTGCCGCCTGACAAGGTGCCGGCAAGCTGTTCCGACGTGCCGGCCTTGATACGCAGGAAATCGACCATCTCCTTGACGAGCGCCGCTTCCTTTTGCCGGCTGAGCAAGCCGTTTTCAGTGAAGCGCTTGATGACCGACAGCGTCAAATTCTCGCGCACGCTCTTGGTCAAAAGCAGGCCCTGGCCGCGCCGGTCCTCCGGTACCAGCGCGATGCCATCCTTGCCGGTCAGCGCCTGGCGCGGATTGCCGATCGAGACCGGCTTGCCCCACAGTTCGATCGAGCCGCTTGCCTTGGTGGCGCCGAACAGCGCCTGAAACAGTTCGCGCTGGCCATGGCCTTGCAAACCGCCGACGCCGAGCACCTCGCCTTCGCGCAGCGCGAAGTCGACGCCGGAAAGCCGGCTGCCGCTCGAAAACCCCTTTACTCCGAGAGCGATGCGATCGGTCGCGGTGGACACACGCTCGGGATAGAGCCGGTCGAGATGGCGGCCGATCATCTGGGTTACGATCTCATTGTCGGACACCGCATCGGCCTCATGCGCGGCGACGGTGCTTCCATTGCGGAAGATGGTCAGCCGATCGGCGATGGCGCGCACTTCGGCCATGCGGTGCGAGATGAAGATGACCAACCTGCCCTCGGCGGCAAGCTGCCGGGTAAGGTTCAGCAGCCATTCGGCTTCCCGCGCCGGCAGCGCCGAGGTCGCCTCGTCGAGGATCAGGATGCGCGGGTCCTTGGCCAGGCCCTTGGCGATCTCGACGATCTGCCGTTCGGCCAGGGTCAGCCGCCGCAGCTCCTGATCGGGGCGCAGCGCCGGGAAGATGTATTTTTCCAGCAGCGCCAGCGTCTTGCGGCGCATCTCCGTGCGGTTGACGGTGCCAAGCCACGTGCGCGGCTCATGGCGAAACCAGATGTTCTGTTCGACGCTGAGATCAGGGATCAGCGACAACTCCTGGAAGACTGCGGCGATGCCGCGTGCCTGCGCCGCATCCGGATTGGCCGGGCGATAATCCTGGCCATCAACCAGGATCGAGCCGCCATCATGCTGCACGGCGCCCGACAGGATCTGGATGAAGGTGCTCTTGCCCGCGCCATTCTCGCCAAGCAGGGCATGCACCTCGCCGGCACGGGCGCTGAATGTCGCCTCGCTCAGCGCGACAATGCCGCCATAGCGTTTGGACAGGCCGTTGACGGTGACAAGGTCCATGCATGCGCCTTCGAAAAGCTCTCCCGACATCTTGCGATGCCGGGAGACAGGGTCATGGTCACTGGATGTTACTTCGCCCCGGCGGCTTCCGCAGCGGTGATCTCTACCCAGTCGGGCGTGATCGGCAGCGTCAGGCCAGGCGCCTGGTCCGGGAAGGCATTTTCGCCAATGGCGATCTTGATCATCTTGGTGCCCGGATAGAGCTTGGACTCGAAGGGATCGGTGGTGACGAAATCGCCCTTGACCGAGACGGAACGCTCGGCCGGCTTCTTGCCGGTGTCGAGAATGTCGACGGCCAGCTTGATCGCTTCGGAGGAGAGATAGGCCGGGTTGGAGCCCAGGATGCACTTGGCGCCTTGCGTCTGCGCGCAGGTGACGGCGGCGACATTGTAGGAGAAGCCGACGACCGGGACGATCGGCCGGCCGGCATCCTTCAGCGCCTGGATGGCGCCCGAGCCATAGCCTTGCGTCATGATGCCGTCGATCTTCGGATTGGCGGCGAGCAGCGCCGCGACACCCGACTGTTCCGGTCCGAGCGCATAGTTGCCGTTGTAGTAGCCGACGACCTTGATGTCGGGATATTTGGCCAGCACCTTCTCATAGCCCCCCTGCAGCTGCGCCGAGATCGGCGCGCCGGCGAGGCCGCGGTCGAGGATGATGTTGCCCTTGCCGCCGAGCTGCGTGGCCATCCACTCGGCCATGACGGAGGGGATGCGGTCCCAGTCGGAGGCGACGGCATAGGCGCAGGGTTCGGTCACCACCTGGTCGAATGAGATGACGACGATGCCGGCGTCGCAGGCCTTCTTGATGGTAGGGTTGAGCGCCGAATCCGAACCGGCATCGACGAGGATGGCGTCCGGCTTCTGGCGGATGATGTTGTTCAGCGAGTTGATCTGCGCCTGGACGGTGTTCTCGACATTCTCGATCTTGAGGTCGACGCGGCCCTTCAGCGGCCCTTTGTTGACCGAGACGGTGGCGACGCGCTCCATCTGTTGGCGCCAGTCATTGCCGACGAAATTGTTCGAAAGATAGATGGTGTAGGGCTTCTTGTCCTCGGCGTGGCCAGTCTGCATGCCGGCAGCCATCATGGTGGCGGCAAAAGCTGCGAAGCCGATGTTACGGCTCAATGATTTCATGATTTTCTCCTCCCGTTTTTCGTTTCGCGCCCAATGCGGCGCATTGCAATTCACCAAATCAGGTTCCCGAGGCCTCCTTGGGGGTGATCTCCACCCAGCTCGGCGACACCGGCAAGGAAAGTCCCGGCGCGAGATCGGGAAATACGGTCTTGCCGAGCTCGATCTTCACCGCCGAGGAATTCGGCGCATATTTGGCATCGACCATATCCGTGGTCAGGCCGGGCGAATTGAACAGCACGGTGGTGTCGGCCGGCTTCTTGCCAGTGTCCAGTATGTCGACCGCGAGCTTGATCGCTTCGGCCGACAGCGACGGCGGATTGGCGCCGAGCCAGCATTTGGCGCCCTTGGTCTGCGCGCAAGTCACGCCGGTGCCGTTGAAGGCGGCGGCGACGATAGGCACCATCGGCCGGTCGGCATTCTGCAGCGCCTTGATGGCGCCGGTGCCGTAGCCCTGCGAGAAGATGCCGTCGACTTCCGGATGCGCGGCGAGCAGGCTGGCGACGCCTTCCTGTTCGGGGCCGGCGGCATAGTTGCCGTTGAAATAGCCGACGATCTCGATGCCGGGATATTTCTTCAGCACGGCGCCAAAGTTCTTCTCGAACTGTTCCGAGATCGGCGCGCCGGCGAGGCCGCGATCCATGAAGACCTTGCCCTTGCCGCCAAGGATGGAGGCCATCCATTCGGCCTGGTTGTTGGCCATGATGTCGAAATCGGAATGCATCTTGTAGGCGCATTCGGCAGACACGGTCTGGTCGAAGCTGACGACGATGATACCGGCGTCGCAGGCCTTCTTGATGGTGGGATTGAGCGCCTCGGCCGACGACGCATCGATGAGGATGGCGGCCGGTTTCTGGCGGATGATGTTGTTCAGCGAATTGATCTGCGCCTGAACGGTGTTCTCGGCATTTTCGATCTTGAGGTCGACGCGACCCTTCAGCGGCCCCTTGTTGACGGCGACATTGGCGACGCGTTCCATCTGCTGGCGCCAGTCATTGCCGACGAAATTGTTCGAGAGATAGATGGTGTACGGTTTCTGGGTCGCGGTATGGCCCGGCATCGCAGCCATCGACGCTGCGAACCCGGCAAGCGCCACGAAGCAGGCGCTCAAGCTCCTTAGTTTCATGGTCTTCCTCCCTGTATTTCCTGCCCAGCCGGTGATGGACTGCGCCATCTTAGTCGGATGAAGACGACAAATTGATACCGGTACCAATCGCTGTTGTCAATTTGCCCAGACTTCCCAAAGGCTGCGTCCGCGAGCCGAATTCGCAGGAGTTCTTCTCTTGCGACGTCTCCCGTGGCCGGCACTTCAGCCTAGCTATCATGCTATTATAATTTTATGGGCCTGTCTATGCGACGTCAGCAGAAAATCCCGCCTCCGGCGCGCTTCAGGACAGGTCGTTCGGCGCGTCGTAAGTGATGCTGAAGATATCGGCGGGGTGGCGGGCGACGGAGAATTCGATGCTGCGCTGGTCCGCCGACTGGTAGAGCATCTCTACCGTCAGCACCGGACTGCCGAGCGTTATGCCAAGGTCGGCGGCAACCGCCTCGTCGGCGATCTCGGCGCGCACCGTGACATGCGCCACGTCGAGCCGCAGGCCGAGATGTTGCTGCACCGAACGGAAAATCAGCACGTCCGAAAAATCCTCCCGCTTCAGGCGCGCGCCGATGTCGGGCGGGAAATAGGTGGTGATCTGCGCCTTGCGCTGTTCGCCGATCGACAGCACGCTGCGCAGGCAATAGCCGGCCTCGTCCTTGCCCATGCCGAAATGCCGCTGGAGCACGGGCGAAACCTCCTTGCGGTAGGATTTCACCGTCAGCTCGGCATCCTTGGTGAAGGCCGCCATGTCGGCGAAATTCTTGAACTTCCAGCTCAGATTGACCGAGGGGCTGCGCGCCGCAACCACGGCAGGCTTGGCCGAGCGCTTGCGGATCAGCCCGTCGGCTTCGAGATCGCGCAGCGCCTGGCGAACCGTGATCAGGCTGACGCCGAAATGCTCGGCAATGGTCGCTTCCTTCGGCAGTTCGCCGCCGACGGGGAAGGTGCCGTTGCCGATCGGTTCGCGCAGAATGTCGGCGAGCTGGCGGTAAAGCGGTCCGTTGGCGCGGCCGAGCGTGCGCCTGGGAAGACTGTCTATGGTGGGGTGGTCCATGTGCCTCGTCGCGTCTGTGTCGAAGCTTTTATAATAGCTTCCTGGGCCCGAGGCTAGGCAAGGCTGTTGACGATCAACCGTCTCAGACAAAGAGCCGAAGCGGCTGTTCGATCACCGATTTCAGGGTCGCGAGCCATGCGGCAGCGGTAGCCTCGTCAACACTTGCCGCATCTATCGTCAGCAGGCATTCAGCATGGCCGCCCGGCGTGTCGGGCGAAACGGTCAGGCGCATGGCACGGCCCGGCAGAAGCGGCGTCATCACCGGCCTGATGTCGCTCGCCGGCAGCAGCCGCAGAGATAGGGTCGCTGGCGTTTCCGTCCCATCCCGGCTGTCGGCCAATGCCGCAAGCCGCATGGCGCGCAGCGATGTCAGCGGCATCTCGGGAATCACTGCGAATACGGTTTGCCGACCCGCCAGTTCCAGCGCCACGCAAGCGCCACCTAACGTAGCTGCCTCCGGCATCTCGACAAATGCGCGACCGGCGGCACGCAGCAGCACGTCGTCGATGGCGAACACATGCCCCGAGCTCTCAAGCGCCGCCAGCAGGTCTTGCAGCGCGCCAAGGGCAACGGAGGTGGCAAAGGCGGCGATCCGGGGCGCGGTCGGGGACAGGGGCGCTGCCGCGGGGGCGACTTTTGGCGAGACGACCGGCGCGGCAACCGGAACGAAGGCCTGCACGTCGGCGGCCAGGATGCGGCCGCCCGGGCCGCTGCCGCGAAGTGTTTCGAGCGGCAGGGAACGCTCGCGCGCCAGGCGGCGGGCATAGGGCGAAACCGCCAGCCGGGTCTGCGCCGTCGCGATGTTCATTTCAGATACTCTGAATTCACGCAGTTGGTCAGCCGCCCCTCGGCGAGATAGGCGTGCACCACCTCGATCGATTTCAGCCGGAGGTCGCGCATCGACGCCGGGCTGTAGAAGGCGGCGTGCGGGGTGACAATCAGCCGATTGGCGATCCAAGGTTCTCGGGCGCGCCATGCGGCGAGCAGCGGATGATCGAGATCGCCGGGCTCGTTCGGCAAAACGTCGAGGCCGGCGCCGGCGACGATGCCCTCGCGCATCGCCGCTTCCAGCGCGTCGAGATCGACGATCGGACCGCGCGCGGTGTTGATGAGCACAAGACCAGGCTTGGCGGCGGCGAAGGCGGCTGCGCCAAGCAGCTTGCGGGTCTCCTCGCTGAGCGGCGTGTGGACGCTCACCACATCCGCCCTCTCCATCAATTCACTGAGCGAATGGACGCGTTCGTAGCCGGTCGACAGGTCGACACCGGAGAGAAGATGCGGGTCATAGAACACCACCTTCATATCGAAGGCGGCGGCGCGGCGCGCCGTCGCAAGTCCGATGCGGCCGAGACCGACAATGCCGAAGGTGGCGCCCTTGTGCCGGCGCACCAGCGGCGCCTTGGAAAAATGCCAGCCTCCGGTGCCATGGCTGGAAAGCTCCGCGCCATAGGCCGATGTGCCGCGCGTCAGCGCCAGCATGAGGCCGATGGCGTGGTCGGCGACCTCGGTGGTGCCATAGTCCGGCACGTTGCAGGCCGGAATCTTGCGCGCACCCCAGCCCGCCGTATCGATGTTGTCGAAGCCGACGCCGGAACGCACGGCGATCCGCGCCTTGGGAAAGGCCGATGGCGCGGCAGCTACATTGTGGGTGGGCGAATAGTTGATGACGGCGTCGACCACCTCGCAGACGGCAGGATCGAGTGCGGCTGCCTTGTCGTTGGTCGAGCAGGCGAGGATGAACTCCTCATCGGGATAATGCTGCCGCTCGAGTTCGGCCTCGTCGGCGGCTTGCCAGTTGGCGCAAAGGATCTTCATGCTTGCCCTTCGGATTTCCTCGGTACGATGATTATTTCTTGATGCCGCCGATGCGGCCGCCCATCGGCACCACGGCGCCGACCGGCTGATCGATGGTGTTGAGCGTCCCGCTGACCGGTGCCTCGATCTCGACCACGGCCTTGTCGGTCTCGATCTCGGCGATCAGTTCGCCTTCCTTGACCGGATCACCGACCGCCTTCAGCCATTTGACGACAGTGCCTTCGCTGACGGTGAGATCACCGAACGGCATTGTGATCGGCTCGTCGTCGCTGGGAGCGGCAGCCGCTGAAGCGGCGGGCAAAGGTTTGGCTGGAGCAGGCGTTGGTTTAGCCGGCGCAGCGCTTTTCAGGCCGACCGTGTACCAATGGTCAGGCACCGGCGGTTGGCCTGACATGACATCGCGCACGCCCTGGGCGATGCGCGCAGTGTCGACCAGCATGGCGCGCTCCAGTACCGGCGCGAAGGGATGCGAGGTCGGCGCGGTGTGCAGCCTTCCGGGCGGGGCGTCGAGTTCGTCGAAGGCGAGTTCGTTGATGGCCTGGGCGATCTCGCCGCCAAGGCCGCACATCGCCCAGGCTTCGTCGACGATGAGCAGGCGATGGGTCTTTCGCACGCTGGCGACGATGGTGTCGATGTCGAGCGGCATGATGGTGCGGGGATCGATCACCTCCGCCTCGATGCCTTCACCAGCCAGCGCCTCGGCAGCCTCCAGCGCGCGCTGCACCATCTGGCCGGCGGCAACGATGGTGATGTCGGTGCCGGCCCGCGCGATGCGCGCGACGCCGAAAGGCACGAAATGCTCGCCGACCGGCACCTCGCCCTTGGAGGCGAACAGCGCCTTGGGTTCCAGCATGATGACGGGATCGCCGGCCCTGAGCGCTGTCTTCATCAGGCCCTTGGCGTCGGCAGGGGTCGACGGCACGCAGACGATAAGGCCCGGCATATGGGCAAAGACCGGATGATAGATGCCGCTGTGATGCGGGCCGGAGCTGCGCAGCGCGCCGGCGCCGACGCGCACCACCATCGGCGCGCTCATCAGGCCGCTGGTCATGTAGCGCAGCTTGGCTGCCTGCAGGAAGATCTGGCCGGCGGTCTCAAAGGCGAAGTCGGCGAACATCAGGTCCGATACGGTGCGCGCACCGGTGGCCGAAGCGCCGACGGCGGCGGCGGTGAAACCCTGTTCGGAGATCGGCGTGTCGACCATGCGCTCGGCGCCGAATTCCTGCCAGAGGTTTTTGGTGTGTGCGAAACTGCCGCCACGCTCGCCGGTGCCCTCGCCGAAATAGAGGATCGCCGGATTGGCGCGCATTTCCTCGGCGATGCCGTCGCGCACCGCTTCGAGCCAACCTTGCGTGCGCGTCTCGCCGACGGCGCGCGGCTGTAATGCGGCCGGCGGATTGATCGGATCGGCGAAGACATGCAGGCGCACCGTCGCCGGATCGGGCTCGGGCGACTTGCGGGCGAAGGTCAGCGCCTCCTCGACCACCTTTTCGATCCGCGCCTCTATTGCCGCGAGCGCCTCGGCATCGGCGATGCCATAGTCCTCGATCAACCGCTTGCGGAACATGTCGATGGGATCGCGCTTGACCCAGGCGTCGAGTTCCTCCTGCGTGCGATAGGTGCCGATGACCGGATCGCCCTCATGGTGACCGACGGTGCGGTAGGTTTTGGCCTCGATGAGCGTCGGGCCCTTGCCTGAACGGGCGCGCTCGGTGGCCTCCTTCATCGCCAGCCAGACGGCGAAGACGTCGTTGCCGTCGACCGCGACCCCAGGCATGCCGTAGGAGGCGGCCTTGGTGGCGATCTCTGGGTTCAGCGTGACCGACTTCAACGGCGTCGCGGTGGCGTAGAGGTTGTTCTCGCAGATGAAGACCGCCGGCGCCCGCTGCACGGCAGCGAAGTTGAGCGCCTCGTGGAAGCCGCCATGGTTGGCGGCGCCGTCGCCGAAGAAGGCGACGCCGATGTCGTCGCGGCCCTGCTGGCGGGCGCTCATGCCGATGCCGACGGCATGGCCGATGCCGGCGGCGACGATGCCGTTGGTGCCGAACAGGCCGACCGAACGGTCGTAGAGATGCATGGTGCCGCCACGGCCGCCGCAAATCCCGTCAACCTTGCCGAACAGCTCGGCCATCACCCGGCCGGGATTGGCGCCCTTGGCAAGTGCGTGGCCGTGGCCGCGATGGGTCGATGTGACCCAGTCGGTTGGCCTGAGATGCGCGCAGACGCCGACGCCTGTCGCCTCCTCGCCGATATAGAGATGCAGGAAGCCTGGCGTTTCACCCTTGCGGCAGGCGATCTGGGCGATGCTTTCGAAGCGGCGCAACAGCACCATGCGTTCGAACAGGTCGAGCAGGATTTTTGGATCGGGCAGGTTTGGAGCGCCCTTGAAATCGTCGCGTGCGCGCGCCGCAGACATTGCCACCAAAGCCTCCCTGAAATGCGTCCGACGCCGGGCGGCAGAGCGCCGGCGGCGAGCTTGTCGGCCGCTCGCTTTGGCGCATCATAGATTATAATAGCATAATGTCTACTGGCTTCGGACAAAGCCGTGCGACGGCTAGAGTTTGGTGATCCGAACGGTCGCGTCGGGCCGCTGAAACAGCTCCGGCCGCAGGCTGAGACCCAGCCCCGGCCCTTCGAGCGGCGCGACGTGACCGTCCTTGACCGGCGGAATGTCGGCGACGATCTCGGTATACCAGCCGGTGAAATAGGCGCGCACCGCCTCCTGGTAGTTGACGTTCGGCAAGGTCGCCGACAGCGCGCAGCTGGCGGCATAGACGATCGGCCCGGTGCAATCGTGCAAGGTCACCGGCAGTTCGCTGGCCTCGGCCATGTTGGCGATCTTGCGCGCCTCGGAGAGGCCGCCGCACCAGGCGAGATCGATCATGATCACGCTGGCCGCGCGCTTGTCGATCAGCTGCTTGAACATCTGCCGCGAGGCCAGCCGCTCGCTGGCGGCGATCGGGATCGAGGTATGGCGGGCAAGCTCGGCCATGGCGTCGAGCTCATTGTAGCGGATCGGCTCTTCCAGCCAGGCGACGTCATGGGCTTTCAGCGCCTCGGCAATGCGCAGCACCGGCGGCAAGGTCCACAGGCCGTGCAGCTCGACCATGATTTCCATTTCGCGGCCGACGGCGTCGCGGATTTTCTGGAAAGGCTCCAATGCCTTGTCCAGATCGGCCAGCGAAATGCGGGTGCCGTTCGACGCTTCGGCGGCGATGTCGAACGGCCATATCTTCATCGCGCCGATGCCTTCGGATTTCAGGCTCCTGGCGAGATCGCCGGCATTGTAGCGCCAGGCGAGTAGGTCCTCGTAGGGGCCTTCGTGGGAATCGCCAGGCTTGAGCGACCAGTCCTCGCCCCGCTCGAACAGGGCGTTCTTCTTCGTGGCGCGGACATGCTTGTAGCCGGCGCAGGTGTTGTAGATCGGCACGGTCTTGTGGGTGCGCCCGCCAAGCAGCCGCCAGACCGGCTCACCAAGCGCCTGGCCATAGATATCCCACAGCGCGATGTTGACGGCGGAGTTGCCGCGTACCTCGGCGCCGGAATCGCGCGCGCCGACATAGACGCTGCCCAGCGTGCGATCATGCAGCTCGATGTCGCGCGGATCCTTGCCCAGCAGATAGGACGCGACATTGTCGTGGATGTAGGCGGCGACCGGCCCCGGCGCCCAGAACGTCTCGCCGGTGCCGATCAGGGCGGCATCGGTGTGGACGCGCAGCCAGAACAGGAAGGGAAACTCCGCCAGCTGCAGCGTTTCGAGCGCGACGACTTTCATCTTCTTCTCCCCATTGCAGCGGACCATACGGTCGATGGGACAATAGCACATCGCCGTTGACAGCCATTTATGGTACCGGTATCAATTCCGTCAAGATGGCCACCGGGAGGGTGTTTTCTTGCCAGCCGAACATCACAATACGCCGCCACGAAGAACACTCGTCACCGGTGCCGCCAGCGGCCTCGGTCGCGAGGTGGCGATCCAGCTGGCGCGGCGCGGCTGTGTCGTCGCGGTCACCGACATCAATGGCGACGGCCTGGCCGAGACCGCCAGGCAGATCGGCGAAGCCCGCGCGGAAAGCGAGAGCATCGTCAGCGACTTCACCGGGGAAGGAGCGCCGGAGGCGGCGGTGGAGAAAGTGGTGGCGCGCTGGGGCGGCATCGACATCCTCGTCAACAATGCCGGCTATGGCGTGATCGAGCCCTTCCTCGACGCCACCTTCAAGGCCTGGACGCGCACGCTGGCGCTCAATGTCACCGCCCTTGCCATGGCCTGCAAGGCCGCCGGGCGGGTGATGCGCGAGCAGCGTTCGGGGCGCATCATCAACATCACCTCGCCGGGTTCGCGCATGGCGCTGCCCGACTATACCGCGTATACGGCGAGCAAGGCCGGGGTCGATTCCATCACCCGCGCCGCGGCGGTAGCGCTGGCGCCCTATGGTGTGCTGGTCAACAGCCTGGCACCGGGCATGATGGACACCGACATGCAGCGCTCGACCGAGGTCGACCTCGCCCGCGCCAATGGCCGCAGCGACCTGCAGGCCTTCCTCGACGAGCGCACCCGCCGCATCCCGCTCGGCCGCCGCGCCGAGATTGCGGAAGTCGCGGAAGCCGTCGTCTGGCTGTGCCTCGATGCGCCCAAATACATGACCGCCGAGCGGCTCAACATGTCGGGCGGGCTCGACAAGGACTGATCAGATGCTGCGAAACTCCCCACCCGGCAGCGCCGATATCGGCGCGCTCGAACGCAAGGCGATACAATTGCGCCATCACATGCTGACCATGGCGCGCGGCCAGGGCCAGGGCTACATCGGCCAGGGCCTCGGCATCGCCGATGTGCTGGCCGCGCTCTACTTCCACGAACTGCGCTACGACCCGCACAATCTGGCGTGGGCCGACCGCGACCGCTTCCTGTTGTCGACCGGGCATTATTCGATCGCGCTGTGGGCAGCGCTGGCCGAGGCCGGCATCATCCCGGTCGAGGAACTTGCCACCTATGGCGCCGACAACAGCCGGCTGGAGATGTCGACGCTCGACACGACGCCCGGTGTCGAGGTCATCGGCGGCTCGCTCGGCCATGGGCTGGGACAAGGCGTCGGCCAGGCACTGGGCCTGCGCATCGACAAATCCGAGGCGCGCGTCTTCGTCGAACTGTCCGATGGCGAAATGCAGGAAGGCTCAACCTGGGAAGCGGCGATGTCGGCCAGCCATTTCAAGCTCGACGGGCTGGTGGCGCTGGTCGACTGCAACGGCATCCAGGCCGACGGGCCTGTCGTGCTCGATATGGAGCCGGTGGCCGACAAATGGCGCGCCTTCGGCTGGCAGACATCGGAGATCGACGGCAACGACATGAAGGCGGCGGTCGGCGCACTGGCCGATGCGCGCGAGCGAAACGGCAAGCCGAAGGCGATCGTGCTGCGCACGCTGCCTGGCAAGGGCGTGCCGCGCATCGAAACCTCCGAGAAATCGCATTTCTTCCGCATCGACGTGGCGCAATGGGACGGCATCATCGCCGAGTTCGAAAAAACCGCGGGAGCAGCCCAATGAGCGGCGCGGCGACGGAGGCCGGCCGCACGCTGGCCATGGGTCAGGACGAAGCTGTTGGCGGTGGCCGGCAAAGCGTGGAGGCGCCGTTTGGCAAGGCGCTGGCACGGCTCGGCCAGAACCGTCCCGACATTGTCGGGCTGACCGCCGACCTCGGCAAATACACCGACATCCTGCCGTTCCGCGACGCGTTCCCCGACCGCTTCTTCAATGTCGGCATGGCCGAGCAGAACCTGGTCGCTGTCGCCGCCGGGCTGGCGCGTACCGGCAAGGTGCCGTTCGCCACCACCTATGGCGTGTTCGCGACAAGGCGTGCCTATGATTTCGTCGCCATCGCGCTCGCCCACTCCAACCTTAACGTCAAGATCGTCGCCGGCCTGCCGGGACTGACGACCGGCTATGGCGGCACGCATCAGGCGATCGAGGATCTGGCCCTGATGCGCATGATCCCCGGCCTGACCATCATCGACCCCTGCGACGCGACCGAGATCGAAGCGGCGACCGAGGCGATCGCCGAGCGTCACGGGCCGGTTTATATGCGGCTGCTGCGTGGCAACGTGCCTGTGGTATTTGAAGCCGGCTATCGTTTCGAAATCGGCAAGGCGCGGCAGCTTCGTAAGGGCTCCGATGTCGGCATCATCTCGACCGGCTTCATGACCGAGCGGGCGCTGGATGCGGCGGACGCGTTGCGAAAACAGGGCATCTCCGCCGGCCTGCTGCATGTGCCGACCATCAAACCGTTCGATGCCGAGGCGGTGGCCGCGTTCGCAGCCGGCGTCAGCCACATCGTCACAGCGGAAAACCATGTTGTCGTCGGCGGCCTGGCCAGCCTCGTTGTCGAGACCTTGTTCGACGCCGGCATAGCGAAGAAAGTCACCCGCATCGGCTTGCCCGACCGCTACATCGAATGCGGCGCGGTGCCGACCCTGCAAGCGAAATACGGCCTGACATCAGAGGCTGTCGTCGCCGCGATCATAGCCCTGGGTTAGGACACCACCGCGCATGAAAATCACCGAAATCGAGACCTTTGCCGTCGGCGCCGGCTGGAAGAACTGGCTGTTCGTCAAGGTCCATACCGACAAGGGCATCCATGGGATCGGCGAAGGCACGCTGAACGGCTTCATCAAGACCACCGAAGCCGGCGTGCACGAGCTCAAGCATCTCGCCATCGGCCAGGATCCGCGCCGCATCAATGCGCTGGCCAAGCGCATGCTGGATAGTGTCTCGCTCGACGGCGGCCACATCCATCGCACGGTGATCGCGGCGATCGAGGTTGCCTGCTGGGACATTCTGGGCAAAAGCCTCGGCGTGCCGATCCACCAGTTGCTCGGCGGCCAGGTGCGCGACAGCGTGCTCGGCTACGCCAATGGCTGGTACCGCACCGAGCGCACGCCGGAGGCCTTCCTCGAGGCCGCCAAGGCGGTTCTAACCAAGGGGTTCAAGGCGTTCAAGCTCGATCCGTTCGGCACAGCGCAAGGTTTTATCTCGCGCGAGGAATTGGAGCTTTCCTACGCGATCTGCCGAAAATTGCGTGATGAACTGCCTCGGGACACGCTGATCCTGATCGACGTGCATGCGCGCTTCACCGAGATCGCCGCCCTGCAGGCAGCGCAGAAATTTGCCGATCTCGACATCTTCTGGTGGGAGGAGCCGACCTCGCGCGACCGGCAAGAGACGGTGCACGAAGTGGCGCATCGCTCACCGATCCCCGTGGCGACCGGCGAAATGTACGACACGGTCGGGCAATTCTACACGCTGGCCGCAGGTGGGGGCGTCAACATCTTCCAGCCCGAACCGATGTCGCTCGGCGGTATCGCGCCGTCCATGCAGGTGGCCAACCTCGCGCTTGCTCATGGCAGCCACATCGCCCCGCACCAGAGCGGCGGACCGGTAGCGACGGCGGTGTGCCTGCAGCTGGCGGCCGCGGTGCCGAACTTCCTCATCCAGGAGCACTTCGACGCTTTCAACGACCCGTGGACGCGCGATCTCGTGACCTGGCACCCGACCGTCGATCCGGACAATGGCCATCTGTCACTGCCCGACGCGCCAGGCCTCGGCATCGATCTCAACATCGAGGCGATCAAGAACCACCCTTACGATCCCAACGCCTATCTCAACGTCCATGCGGAAGGATGGGAAAAACGGCTCGGGCGGCGGGAAGAAGCGGGGCAGCGTGGCCTCTAATCCGTCACGCGCTTTCGCGATCGACGATCTCGAAGCCGAGGCTGGTGATGGTCGGCACCTTGGTGTCGCCGCCGAGCCGTGCCAGCAATTGCCGCACCGCACGGCGGCCCATCTCGTAGCGGTTGACCTTCACCGTGGTCAGCGGCGGATAGAGCTGCGCGGCGAGATCCATGTCGCCATAGCCGGCGATGGCGATCCTGCCCGGCACCGCCCAGCGCCGGCGGTGGCATTCCTGCACGGCGCCGACCGCGAGCGTGTCGCTGGAAAAGAAGATGGCATCGATATCCCGGTGGCGGGAAGTCAGCGTCACCAGCGCCTCGGCACCGCCCTGCGCGGTGATCGGCACTTCGACCTCCATGTCGGCATGGTTCTTGATCCCGAGTTCCGTCAGGGCGGCGTGGTAACCGGTGCGGCGCTGCCGCAGGCGGTCATTGCCGTGGATCGGCGTCGAGACGAAGCCGATGCGCTTGTAGCCCTTGGCCGCCAGATGCATGGTCATGGCATAGGCGGTCTCGAAGTTGGAGACGCCGACCACCATGTCGATCGGCTTGCGGCCCTTGATTTCGGAAATTTCGACCACCGGGGCGCCGCTGCTCTTCAGCAATGCGCGCGCGGTCTCGCTTTGCACGAAGCTCTGCAGGATCATGCCGACCGGGCGCCAGCCGAGCAGGTTGCGGATCGACTTCTCCTCGGCCTCCTGCGTGAACTCGCCTTGCACCAGGAGCATCGAGTAGCCGCTCTCATGGCATTCGTCGGACATGCCTTGCACCTGTTCGGCAATGCCCGAATTGATCAGCGGCGGCACGACAGTGCCGATCATGCGGCCGTTGCCGCGCATGCTGGACGCAAGCCGGTTGGGTACGAAGCCGGCCTGTTCGATGGCTTCCAGCACTTTGGCGCGCGTTTCCGGCGAGACCATGTCGGGATTGGACAGCGCGCGCGACACCGTCATCGGCGCCACACCGACACGCTTGGCGATCTCGCGGACGCCGAGGCGTTGCGGCTTCTTTTCGCCCGCCGGCGGCTTGTCGACCATCACCCTGCTCCAAGAAAGCGCTATCCACCAAGGCAATGTCCTGCGGATCACGCCGAAACGTCCATTCATAGCGGTTGCCGAGAGTGCTTTCCAGCGATGGACCCAGCTATGCACCGCCAGAAAATTTCAGCGTTGACAAGTTATAATATTATAATCTTAATGGCCGAGAGGAGCGCGCCAGGATCGGCGCGGGCGCATGGGGCCGGCCGCAAGAGCGGCAACGGTCGCTGCCAGGGAGGTCGGGATGAACAGCGCGGCTGAGGTGAGCGCGCCGCCCAGGGACGCGCGATCGTTCCGGCGGCGACTGATCGGCTTGATTGCCGTCGGTGAGGTCGGCGTGCTGGCGGCCATGGCTTTGCTGATCGCCTTCTTCTGGCTGCTCGAGCCGGCCTTCCTGTCGGAGCGCAACGTCCGCGCCATTCTCAACGTCGTCTCCTTTGTCGGCATCATCGCCATCGGCCAGACCATTCTGCTGGTCGCCGGCGAGTTCGACCTGTCGGTCGGCTCGGTGGCCGGACTGTCGGCCGTAGTCGCCGCCAAGCTGATGACCGCGGCCGCCCTGCCAGTGAGCGTCGGCATTCTCGGCGGCATCGGCGTCGGCGCGCTGATCGGCCTCCTCAACGGCTTGATCGTCGTCAGGCTGGGCATCCCTGCCTTCATCCAGACGCTCGGCATGCTGTTCATCGGCCAGGGCCTGATCCAGGTGGTGACGGGCGGCTATCCGGTCTATCCGCTGCCCGAGGCGATCAACACCATTGGCGGCACCGATCTCGCCTTCGGTCTCGGCTGGAGCTTTGCCTTCTTCATCGTCGCCGCCCTCGTTGCCGACTTCGTGCTGCGGCGCACCGTGCTCGGGCGCAACATGTATGCCACCGGCGGCAACAAGGAAGTGGCGCATCTCGTCGGCATCAACACCAGCGCCTACAAGATCGGCGCCTTCATCACTGTCGGCGCGCTGTCGGCGATCGCCGGCATGTTCGTCATGGCCGATCTCGGCAGTGGCGGCACTTCGATCGGCAGCGGCTGGGAACTGACCGTCATCGCTGGTGTCGTGGTCGGCGGCGTCAGCCTGTTCGGCGGCGCCGGCACGGTGGCCGGCGGCGTCGTCGGCATCCTGATGCTGAAAGTGGTGCAGAGCGGCCTCGTCGTCATTGGCGTCAACTCCAACTGGCAGCAGATCGCGGTCGGCGTGATCATGGTCATGGCTGTCGGCCTCGACATAGTGCGGCGCCGCTACTTCATTGCCGGCGCCTGAGAGGCCGCGGATATTGCGCCGGCAAAAATGCCGGCGAACCAAGGGAGGTAAGGCATGAAAATCCATTTGAAAAAGCGGCTGATCCGAACCGCATTGTTGGCGGCGGCACTCGCCACCTCGCTCGGCTCGGCGAGCCTGGCCCGGGCGGCGGACATCCACCTGCTCTGGGTGCAGGCGATGAAGGATCACCCGGTGCACCGGCTGATGCAGGCGGGCTTCCTCAGCAAGTGCAAGGAACTTGGCTACACCTGCGAGGTGGTCGGCGACCCGAGCGCCACCAACTGGGATATTCCGGCGACCTTGCCGCTTGCCGAGGCCGCCCTTGCCCGCACCAAATACGACGCGATCGGCGTCTACGGTCCCGATCCGGCCATCTATTCCTACATCTCGAAACTGGCCAAGGAAGGTTTCCCGATCGTCACCTGGCACGTCCTGCCGCCCGAAGGGACCGTCAACGGCCTGAAAGCGGCAACGGGAGAGAACATCGCCGAAGCGGGAACCAATGCCGCGATCGCGATCGGCGACAAGCTCGGCGGCAAGGGCACCGTAGCGTTGACGCAGGGCGCTTCCAACGACACCGAAAACGCCATGTCGGATGCCTTCCGCAAGACCATCGCGGCGAAATATCCAGGCATCAAGGTGCTCGACACGCAGATGGAAGGCTTTGAGCCGTCGGCGGCCGAGGCAAAGGCGGTGGCGATCCTGCAGGGCAATCCCGATGTGACCGCCGCCTTCGGCACCACCGGCAACAGCATCCAGACCTGGTCGGGCGCCGCCCGCAAGGCCGGACGCGACGTCGTCATCGTCGGCATGGACTATATCAGGCAGAATCTCGATCTGGTGAAATCCGGCGCCGCCTACGGCATCGTCGCGCAGCCGCTCTATGAAGAGAGCGCCAAGGTCGCCGAACTGCTCGGCGATCTCGCCCAGGGCAAGACCGTGCCTTACAGCAATCCGCTGCCGGCAAAGGTGATCACCGCAGCTGATCTCGATCCCTATTACAAGATGCTGGACAGCGCCGGCCAGTAACACCTGCCGCCGGGCCCGCGCCTTGCAGGCCCGGCGCTTTCCGAAGGGATGCGCCTTGTCAATCACCACCCAAGCGCCGCTGTTTTCGGCCACCGCCATCGCCAAGAATTTCGGCGGCGTGCAGGCGCTGCGCGGCGTCGATTTCGATGTCGTGGCCGGCGAGATCCACGCCTTGCTCGGCCAGAACGGCGCCGGCAAGTCGACGTTGGTCAAGATCCTCAACGGCGTGCATCCGGCCGGTTCCTACACCGGCACGATCCAGCTCGACGGCCGGCCCATCAGCTTCGCTTCGCCGGCCGATGCGCGATCGAACGGCGTAGGTTACGTGCCGCAGGAAATCGAGGTGCTCGAACAGCTGTCGGTCGCCGAGAATGTCTTTGCCGGCCGCACCGGGCTGGGCACCGGCATGCTGGTTTATCAGCGCAAGCTCGAGCAGCGGGCCGGCGAAATCTTTGCCGACCTCGGCATCGACATCAACCCCAGGGCCTATGTCGCGTCGCTGACCTCGGCGCAGCGTCATCTGGTGATGATTGCGCGTGCCATCGTCACGAAGCCACGCGTGCTGATGCTGGACGAGCCGACGGCCTCGCTCTCCGGCACCGAGGTCGATGCGCTGTTCGCCGTGCTGCGCCGCCTGAAGGCACAAGGCGTGGCGATGATCTACATCACCCACCGCCTGCCCGAGGTGCTCGCCATCTGCGACCGCGCCACGGTGCTGCGCGACGGGCAGGTGGCGGTACGGATCGCGCGCGAGGACTTCGATGCCGAGACCTTCATCTTCTCGATGTCGGGTCAAAGGCTGCAGCGGCTGTTTCCTGAACATGCAGCACCCGTCGGCGCGCCGACGGCGCTGGAGGTGCGCCATCTCACAGTCGCCGGCCACAGCGGCGCGGTCCATGGCGCCAGGGATATCAACCTGTCCGTGGCGGCGGGCGAAATCGTCGGGCTGGCCGGGCTGCTGGGCTCGGGCCGCAGCGAGATCCTGCACGGCATCTATGGCCGCGTTCCCGTAGAGGGCGAAGTCCGGGTCACCGGCCAGACCGTGTCGATCAAATCGCCCAGGGATGCCCGCGCGGCCGGCATTGCGCTGCTGACGGAAGATCGCAAACGCGACGGCCTGCTGTTCAACCTGCCGGTCGGCGCCAACATCACCATCGGCAATCTCGCGCCTCTGTCGCGTCACGGCATGGTGCGCGGCGGACTGGAGCGGAGCTCCATCCTCACCGCCATGCGCGCGCTCAACGTCAAGGCGTCGTCGCCGCAGGCCGTGGTCACCCATCTGTCGGGCGGCAACCAGCAGAAGCTGTTGTTCGCCCGTGTGCTGATGCGGGCACCGAAAGTGCTGCTGCTCGACGAGCCGACCAAGGGCGTCGACGCGGCGACCCGGCACGAAATCTACCGGCTGGTGGTTGAACTCGCCGAGAAGGGCGTGGCTTTGCTGATCGTCGCTTCCGAACTGGAAGAGCTGATTGGCCTTTGCGATCGCTGCCTCGTGGTCGCCGACGGGCGCATCGTCGACGAATTTGGCCGTGGCGAAGGCGGCGAGGACCGCGTGCTGCGCTCGGTGACTGCGGCGCAAGCGGAACGCCACGCTGTGGCTGCACAGGTTTCAGCATGATGTTCGCCGGCAAACGTGTTTTCGTCACGGGGGCTGCGACCGGCATTGGCCGGGCGACCGCGGAGTACCTCGCCGACGAGGGTGCCAGGGTTTTCGGCGCCGGACTGGACGGCGCGGAGGGCAAGGCCCTTGCCGGCCGCTATGGCAAAAGCCAGTTGATCTTCCGCGAGTGTGATCTCACCCGCGAAGCGGAGGTTCAGTCGGCAGCGACGGCAGCCACCAAACGGCTTGGCGGGCTCGACGCCGTCGTCAACTGCGCCGGCATCTACCCCACCGGCAAGCGGCTTGAAGACGTTTCCGACGCGGAGTGGGAAAAAACCATCGCCGTCAACCTCACAGCCATTTTCCGGGTCTGCCGCGCGACCTTGCCGCTGCTGCGCGCGGCCGGCGGCGGCTCGATCGTCAACATCGCGTCCGTCCACGCCGATGCCACGGTTCCCGGCGTGCCCGCCTATGCCGCGACGAAGGCGGCGGTCGCCGGCCTGTCGCGGCAGATGGCGCTCGACTATGCCGTCGACCGCATCCGCGTCAACGCCGTGCTGGTCGGCTCGGTCGCCACCCGCATGACGCTGGACGGGCTGGAAGCGGCCGGCGGCGCCGAAGCGCTGGGCCTGTCCTTCGAGCCCAACAGGATTGCCCGCATCGCCAACCCTTCCGAGGTCGCCACGGCAATAGGCTTCCTGATCTCGGACGCCGCGTCCTTCGTCACCGGCAGCGCCATGCAGGTGGATGGCGGCCTGCTGGCGCGGCTTCTCTAAGCCTAAACGCAATCGGCTGGTTGACTGAAGATCCGATTATCCTGCCCCTTCAGTTTGCCGCGCACAGGCGCTACCCTGCCAGGGCACGGAATTCCGCAGCCATGGCTGTAGCGGGGGGCAAGCCACCATGAACATGGACTCGACCATTGCTGGTCCGACACCACATTTGACCGCCCCGGCCATCGGTAGCGAGCTTGTTTGCATCGTCGATCGCAGTTCGTGTTTCCATGGCGCGATTCACGTTTCAGGATTCACGTTTTCCGCAAAATCCCCTGTCATTGGGGTCGCCTTGCTTCTGCCGGATGGCCGCACAGTCGTCCTGTCGCAAACTGGCCTTCCCAGTGCGGATTTGAGTCGTCTCTATGGGCGACTTGCGGCGTCGTGCCGATTTGACGAGCGGGTCTTTACGGGGCTGGACAACGCTCAGATGCTGGATGTGAAACTCGAAATAAGATTGGCGGACGGGTCGAAGGAAGTGCGCCCGCTTGCGGCGGCAGATCCGAACGATCCGATACTGCCCCTGGTAAACAGATTCTTTGCCGAGTTGCGGTCACGTTCCGGCGGACATTTGCTGGAGATCGGTTCGCGCAACCGGACCGGTGCAATGTGGCGCAACAGCCTACCGCCGGGCTGGGTCTACACCGGTTTCGATATTCTGGACGGCGAGAACGTCGACATCGTTGGAGACGCCCATGAGGCCAGCCGCTTTCTGCCTCGCAAAACCTATGACGCCGTCATGTCATTTGCGGTGTTCGAGCACCTCCTGATGCCCTGGAAGGCCGCGATCGAAATGAACCGGGTTCTCAAGACAGGCGCTCTGGGGATTATCCTGGCGCCGCAGACATGGGCTCTGCACGAAGAGCCGTGCGACTATTTTCGGTTTTCGAGTCACTCCTGGAAGGCCTTGCTCAACAGATCGACCGGGTTTGAAATCATCGAAGCCATCGATGGTGTGCGGGCATACATCGTGGCCCGAGTGCACAACATATCGACGCATTTTGGCGAGATGCACACCGGAGCGTTGATGTCGGCCGTCCTGTTTCGCAAGACAGGTGAAACAAAATTGGATTGGCCGGTCTCGCTTTCCGACGTTGCCGAAGATCTATACCCTTTTTAGAACCTTTTTAGCGGTTGGTAAGGGCCGTGGTTCTTTACGCGTAGCCTTGGGGCTGCGCCTCGCCAGGATCGACAGCGACGGACCATGCTCGTTGTCCGCTGTCTCGTGTGCGACCGCCAGATCGTCGAACCCCAGTTTAGCCAGACCCCACAGCAGATCGTCGCGATGTATCCAGCGCGGTACCGGGTCCATGCCTCCGCAAAATGTCGATGCGCCAAGCGGTCCGTAGGGGCGCGGATAAAGCGTCACCGTTCGGCCGTGCCAGTCGCGTTGCTCTGGCGCTCCAAGCGCCGCGCGCCGCCGGTCACCGACCGGCATCGCATTGTCGTCGACGACGTGAGTCCACAAAAACAGGCGATCGGTTCGGTCCGCCAACAAGTCCAGCACGTGCAGCGGGTCCGTCATATGATAGAGAACACCGCTGGCTACGATCAGCGGCCAATGCTTTGTTTCACTCTCCAGGAAGGGCACAAAATTGCCGAGCCGAAAGCTCGCGTCGCGCAAGCCAAGGATTTCCTTCGCGACCAGACAGCGAAGAAAGGCATCGCGATTGGCCTCGATGGCCAGAACCGACCCTGCACCTTGGGACAACAAAGTTGCGGTATGCGCCGCCTCCAAGGGACCTAGTTCGAGGACTTGCTTCCCGTTGAGCCAGCCACCCAGTTTCTCCGCGAGCCAAAGTATGCGTGGGTCCTCGTGCAGATGGGATGTGCCCGCCTGCAAGCCTTGCGCTGCCGGGAACGCGGTGACCCATTGGCCCTTGAATGCATCAATCGCATTTTGGGCTGACGGCGCTGATCCGATGTACACGGGAGGATCGACAACGGCCGCAGCGATGTGTTCAGGCCCGGCTTCGTTGATCGCGTCGAGCGCCAGGGCCAGTCTGTCGGGACTATGCGTCGCCGGATTGGCGGACATCACCGCAAAGAACTCGCACCCTACAGTCGGGTAAAATTGCTCTTCACGAAGTCCCAGGACTCCTGCTGCGTGCAAATCGGCCATGGCCAGGCGGAAACTGGACGGCGTGAAGACCCAGGCGTGACAGTCGACATAGTCGTCTCCTTGCCTGGTTGCCATCGCGTAGCCTGCTTGAGGCGTTCCGGCGAAAGCATACTCTCCCTTGAACCCTTCCAGCCAGACCTGCACACCTCCGCGCGTTCCATGCGATGCATGATGATCGAACATGGCCGCCGTGCCATGCCTTTTTTGCCCTGCCACATAGGCGGCCAACAGATGGCCCGCGGTACAACTGGGCCGCAGATAATCGAAGGTGTATCGACGATCCGGAATCAAGAGATACACCCGCCCACCCGGCTTGAGTGCCCGTTCGCAGCGTTGGAGGAAATGAACAGGGTCCGTGAGATGCTCAAAGACGTGACTGGCCACTATGAAGTCGAAGCCCTCGCCAGTCAGGTCGAGTTGTCTGAATTCGCCTCCATCGTCGATGGCATCTACCGTTTCAAGCCGTGAAACGTCGACGCCGATCGCAGCGTATTTCGAGCGCAATCCGTCGGCATCGGTATGATCGACAACGAGCGTTTTGTAACCTTCGGCCTTGGGCAATATGGGCGAGTATGAAGCGCCAATCTCGATGCCGCGTCCATTCTTGCCGATTGCCGTTCGGATAGTCTTTCGGAAGTCCAAGTTCGCATCCCCCGCACCGAGCGTTGCACGTCATGAGTAGACCATTTCACAGCGTCGACTGAAGTGTTATCTGTCGGGGCCGGGGGGCGCGCGGCCATGAAAAAGATCGGGCAAATTGCGAACTGGGCGGCCGCAGGAGCGTATGTTCTGGCCGCCAAGATAATTCAGTTCCCAGGCATTCTGGCCGAACGCGAGCCGCGATTTGTTTCCGATGAGACCGTGACGCCGGCAATTGGCAATTGTTATGCGATCGTCGTCAAATATCACCTCATTGGGATTACGAGCGACTTTCTCGACCTCCTGGCGACGCTTCGTCGCCAACATGTCAACGCCATTGTTGTCTGCAATGGCGATCTTCGTCCGGATGAACTCGTGACCTTAAGGGCATTTGCGCACCGCATCCTTGTGCGTAACAACATTGGCCGTGACTTCGGAGCCTACCGTGCCGCGACCTTGCATCTGGCGTCGGAGGAACTCCGACCCGAACGTATGATTTATCTGAACGATAGTGTCATTTACATTGCCGGACCTGGCTTGGACTCAATGATCAAAGCTCTGCTTCAGAGCGACTATGACGCCGTTGGCACCTACGAGAACCATGAGTTTGCCCATCATATGGGCAGCTACGCATTTAGTGTCGCCGGCAAAGTATTCGCCGATGCACAGATTCGGCGATTTTGGCGAGGGTACAGGCCCTACGACATTCGCCCCCACGCGATACGGAAGGGAGAACTCGGCTTTTCGCAATGCCTGGAGCGTTGTGGCTACCGGGTTGATGTTATCTATTCCGCCGACAAGCTCGCGCTTCGGCTCGACAAGATGTCGATCTCCGAGCTGGTAGCAACACTTCGTTACGTCCCTTATGGCGCGCTTCGCGGTTACGATCTTGGCCCGCTTCTGAAAGGCGCTCAAAGAACCGGACAAATGCTGGCGGGCAATCCCAAATCAAAAAGGCGTGGAGAAAAACGCGGAAAGGACTCCACCATTCTCGAACAGGAATCGCGAACGCCTACAATATCGGAGTTTGGCAGGTTTTCGGCCGAAACAAAGGCCCGACTTGCGGAAGCCGAGAAAAATGCATCCGTGGCCATTCAGATTAAACAAGAGACGCTGGTCAATCATATGATTGGGACCATCATCAATGGCAGCCAAATACACTTCGGCTTCGGGCTCTTTCATCGGGTGATGGATAGTCCTTTGGTGAAGCGCGACCTACTTATTCGCGGGATTTTGCTTGAACATGACTGTGCTCGGATCCTCGAACATCTGACGCCGCCACGGCGGGAGCCGATCATGCGCGAGTTGTTGAACCGTGGGCGGGCCGTCAATGTGCGTGGCATGCGCCGCTTCAAACTCAGGAATGGGCTTATTTAGACGATCATCGCCGTTAGGCGCACCCGTCTCATGCCCCGGCCTCAAGCGAAAAGGGCGTGAAACAGACGGTGCCGGCAGCACTTTCGCCCTGGGCGAGGACGATGATGCCCTCGTCCGCATCATCCCATCGGCCACGGTTGAAGGCGCCGGAGGCGTTGGTCTGCGGCTCGACGCAGAAATATGGCTTGGCCGGATCGGCGTAAAACATCAGATGCTTGAAGATCGGGTCGGCCTTCATACGCAGTCCCGCGCCGCGAGCCGGAAAGCGCAGCGTCGCTTCACCGCCCCAGCCGCCATAGTCATTGTTGCGCCAACCACCCGGGAGGGGTCTGCCTTCGGCAAAGTCGAGTTCGGGCGGCAAGGTGACGGGATCGCCTGAAATGCCGTCGGGCTCTTCGAGATAGAAACGCCTGGCGTTGAACTGCACCGTCACGTCCGGATCGCGATCGAACCAGGGATGCAGTCCAAAACCGAACGGCGTGGCGACCGGACCGGTGTTGGTCAGGGTCATGGTCACGCTCAGCCCCTCATCCGAAACCGCGAAAGCCTGGGTCGCGCGATAGGAATAGGGCTCGGCTCCGGCGGCGATGTCCAGCGACAGGGTGGCGTTGGCGGCACCTGCCCCGGTGACATCCCAGGCGTGCTGCCAACCGCTGCCATGGACGTTGAATTTCTCGGGCGGATTGTTGGGCAGGACCTGCTGGCGTTTTGCGCCGAAGTCGAAGGCGTTTCCGGCGATGCGGTTGGCATAGGGCGTCATCGGAAACATGGCGACGCCAAGCACGTTGCCGGATCTGCGATCATCTTCCGAGAGCCGGCGCATAAGATCGATGCCGCGCCAGCGCAGCGAACTCACGGAGCCGCCGATTTGCGGCACCAGCGCGACTTCGAGCGCTCCCGATCCGATGCTCAGCAATTCAGAAATTGCGGCCATAGCCTGCCGTCCAGCCACCGTCGACGCCCAGCATCTGGCCCGTCGTGTACGTGTTGAGCGGATCGCAGAAGAACAGCACGGCCGCGACCGCTTCCTCGATGCAGCCGGCGCGGCCGACCGGCGTGTGGCTGAGCATCGCCTTGTCGCCCGAGACCATGGTTTCGTCCTCGACCGCGCCGAAGCCGACGGCATTCACCAACACCTTCGGCCCGAACTCCATGGCCAAGGCACGCATGCCGGCTAGAATCGCCGCGTTCTCCATGGAAAAGCGCGGATGACGGCGCATCGGCATGCCGGCGGTGGCCGAGATCAGGAAGACGATGCGCCCGCCACCGCGCTCGGCCATGGCCACGGCCGCCCTGCGCGCATCGGCATGCTGGCAGCGTGGATCCTGCATCGTCGTTCCCGGGCGCAGCGGGTTGGACATCAGCAGGATGTCGGCGGCATCCCCTGCTTCGAGGACCGTGCCGCCATTGGCACGCAGTGCGGCAAGCACAGCGTCGACGATCGGGTTGGTCTCGCCATCGAGGGCCACCGCGGCGCCGTTGAGATCGATTTCCATCGGGCCACTCACATCATGTATCCCGCCGTCCAGCCGCCATCGACGGCCAGCACCTGGCCGTTGACGTAGCTGGCGGCCGGCGAGGCCAGGAACAGCACCGCCTCGGCGATCTCCCGTGGCTCGGCCGGGCGGCCGAGCGGCACATGGGCCAGGAATTCCTGCGTGCGGCCGGCGAACTTGCCGTCATCGCCGTAGAACAGCTTGGCGGTCAGCGCCGTCATCACCGAACCCGGGGCGACCGCGTTGGTCAGGATGCCTTTGGCGCCGAGTTCGATCGCCATAGACCGCGTCAGATGGATGATGCCGGCCTTGGCGGCGACGAACGGGCTCTGCAGGCGCATCGCGGCAAGGCCGACGACCGAGGCGATGTTGACGATGCGCCCGCCCCTGCCGGCGGCGAGCATGGGACCGAGTGCCGCCCGGCTCATAATGTAGAGGCCGTCGAGATCGATGCCGGTGATGCGGTCCCATTCCTCGGCCGGGAATTCGTCTATTGTGACACGATGCGCCAGCGTGTTGACGCCGGCATTGTTGATGAGGATGTCGAGGCGGCCGTAACGCTGCATGATCGCGGCTATCGCGCTGCCGACCGATGCGGCATCACGGATGTCGGTGGCGCAGGCCATGGCATCGGTCAAGCCGGCCGCGACCTGGCTTGCGCCCTCGCCGTTGATGTCGGCGACGACGACCGCGGCACCATTGTCGGACAGGCGCCTGGCGATGGAACTGCCGATGGCGCCAGCCGCTCCCGTGACCAGCGCCACCTTGCCTCGCAAATCGCAGCGCATGTCCCGCACACCCCCCGAGCAATACCGGGTATGCTATTATAATATCTACAGGAGTCGGGCAAGCGGCAGCGTCGCCCCGCGATTATTCCGCCGGCGCGCCGGCAACGTTCTTGCGGGCGGCATCGACCATCAGCCGCCGTGCGCGGAACACACCCCATTGCTGGTCGACGAGCACGCCGATGAGGATGACGCCGCCCATCACCGCGAAGTTGAGCGAGGACGGGATGCCGAGCAGATTGACGAGATTCTGCAGCTCCTGCAGCAGCACGGTGCCGAGGATGACGCCGATCAGCGAGCCCTCGCCGCCACGCAGCGAGAAGCCGCCGAGCACGGCGGCGGCGATGGCGTAGAGTTCATAGAACTGGCCATGGCTGGCCGGCGAGATCGAGCGCGTGTACATGGCGAAATAGATCGCCGACAGCGCCGTCAGCACGCCGCAGATGACGTAAGCCGCCATGACGATGCGGCCGGTGCGGATGCCGGAATATTTCGCCGCCTCCTCATTCTTGCCGATGGCATAGAGATAGCGGCCGAACACCGAACGGTGCAGCACCACCCACATGACGATGGCGATGACGATCAGCGCGATGAAGCTGTTGGGCACGCCATAGGAACGTCCGGCTGTCAGGAATTCGAGCTCGGGAAAATTCTGGCCGAAGGCGAAGCCGGCGGTGCCGTCGGCGGTGTAGAAGCGGGCGACGCCGCGATAGATCAAGAGGCCGCATAAGGTGACGACGAAGGGCTGCAGCTTCAGCCTGGTGATAAGCCAGCCATGCACCAGGCCGATGATGGCGCCAAGCGCGATGATCAGCACGAAGGCCAGCGGCCAGTCCAGCTCGCGCACGGCGATGAAATCGATGAACAGCGTTCCCAGCAGCGCCACCACCGATCCGACCGACAGTTCGATGCCGCCGGTGATGATGACGAAGGCCTGGCCGATCGACAGGATGCCGAACAGGCCGATCAGGTTCGAGGTGTTGGCAAGGTTGATCGGCAAGAGGAAGCGCGGATTGATGATGGCCACGATCGCTCCGACCACCAGGATCAGGATCAGCAGGCCGAGATCTTTCTTGCTCATCGTCGTCTCCCCAATGCCTGCCTGAGCAGGTTGCGCGGTCTCGCAGCGCAAAAACTATTTAGGCTGCTTGCCCACAGCCAGCAGCAGCACGTTTTCCTGGCTGAACTGGTCCTTGTCGAGAATGCCCGAAATCTGGCCCTCATGCATGACGGCGATGCGGTCGGACACGCCGATCACCTCTTCCATGTCGCTGGAGATCATCAGCACGGCGACGCCTGCATCGGCCAGCGCGCGCATCAGCCCGTAGATTTCCGCCTTGGCGCCGATGTCGATGCCGCGCGTCGGCTCGTCGAGGATCATCACCTTCGGGTTCATGGCCAGCCACTTGCCAAGCACGACCTTCTGCTGGTTGCCGCCCGACAGCGTGCCGGTGCGCGTCTGCACCGAAGGCGCCTTGATGCCGAGATTTCTCTTCTGCTTCTCGGCGGTTGCCGTTTCAGCGCTTGCCGACACAAGCGAGCGCCTGGCATGCGCCGGCAGATTGGGCAGCGAAATGTTCTGTGCGATCGACAGATCGAGCAGGATCCCGGTCAGCTTGCGGTCTTCCGGCACCAGGAAAATGCCTTGCGCGACGGCATCGGCCGCCGAACCCAGCACGAGCGTCTTGCCGTCGAGCTCGAGCGTGCCGCCAAGGCTGCCGTCGATGCCGAAGAACACGCGGGCCAGTTCGGTGCGGCCGGAGCCGACAAGGCCGGCAAGGCCGAGGATTTCGCCGCGCCTGACATCGAGGTCGACGGGCCGGCTGGGATAGGTGGGGGTGCGGACGGCCTTGGCCGCAAGTGCCACGGCGCCGGGCGCGCGCGCAGCCTCGGAGGCCTTTTCGCGCTCCTTCAGCATGCGGCCTATCATCAGCTTGACCATCTGGTCGTGATTGATGTCGCGCTTGCCCAGCGTGCCGGCCAGCATGCCGTCGCGCAGCACGACAACGCGGTCGGCGACCCGCTCGACCTCGTGCAGGCGGTGCGAAATGAAGATGACGCTGATGCCGTCGGCCTTCAGCGCCTTGATGACGTCGAGCAATTTGTCGGTCTCGGCGAGCGGCAGGCTGGATGTCGGCTCGTCGAGGATGACCAGCCTTGCCTTGATCGACAGCGCCTTGGCGATCTCGACCATCTGCTGCTGCGCCAGCGACAGGTCGGCGACCTGCGCATCGGCGGAGAAATTGGCGCCTACGCGCTTCAAGAGCGGCGCCACCATCTCGCGCAGCTTCGAGCGGTCGACGAGTTTCAGCGGCCCGGCGCGCAGCGGCTCGCGGCCGAAGAAGATGTTGGCGGCGACGTCGAGATTTTCGAACAGATTGAGTTCCTGGTGGACGAAGGCGATGCCCGAGCCCAGGCTGCCTTCGACGCTCAGCCCCTTATGGGCGGTGCCGTCGACCGTGATCGTCCCGGTGTCCGGCGTGGTGACGCCGCCGAGGATCTTCATCAGGGTCGACTTGCCGGCGCCATTCTCGCCGACGAGGCCGATGACCTCGCCCGGCCTGACCTCCATGGAGAAGCCATCCAGCGCGACGACGCCCGGATAGGTCTTGCGCACGCTCTCGAGGCTGAGGAACGGCGTCGTCGCTGCGATGGATGTATCGGAATAGTTCATCATGCCTGACAGCAGTTAGCGGGCCGGCCTTCCGGCAGACTGACGATCCTCGAAGGGTTCGTCAATGCGCGCAGCCGGCTCAAGCGAAGTTGAGCCGGCTGAACTGCCTGTGGTCTTACTTTCCGGCCATCGCCTTCAAATTGGCGGCGTAGGCGTCGACATCATCCTTGCCGATGATCTTGGTGGGGATGATGATGAGGTTGCCGGCCGGGATGCCCGACTTGTCGCCCTTGAGATAGGCAGCCATCAGCTTCATGCCCTGATAGGCCCATTCGAAGGGCTGCTGCACGACAGTGGCGGCAACGGTGCCTTCCTTGACGCCGCCCAGCGTGATCGGATCGTCATCGAAGCCGACGACGGTGATCTGGCCGAGCTTGCCGGCATCGCGCAGCGCTTCATAGATGCGCGGCGTGTTGTAGGAATAGAAGCCGACCATGCAGGTGACGTCGGGGCTGGCGACCAGCGCGTCCTCGACATTCTTCTTGGCGCGCGCCTGGTCGATATCGTCGCCACGCACGTCGACGAGTTCGATCTTGGTGCCGGCCAGGCCATCCTTCATGCCCTGGATACGCTCCTTGGCATTGTCGGCGCCGAGCAGGCCGACGAAGCCGAGGCACTTGCCGCCATTGGGCATCGCCTTCTTGGCGATTTCGGCGGCCTGCTTGCCGGCATCGACGTTGGACGAGCCGATATAGGCGACGCGCTTGGTCTGCGGCGCGTCGCTGTCGGTGGTGAACAGCGCGGTTTCAGACGCGATCTTGTTCAGGCCGTCGGTCGAGGTCTTGGGATCGACGGCCGAGACCATGATGCCCTTGACGCCGGCCGTCACCAGATCGTCCATCAGCCGCTGCTGGATGGCGACCGAGGATTGTTCGGGATATTTGAGTTCGAGATTGTAGTCGGGCAGTTCGCCCTGCGCCTTCTTGACGCCGGCTTCGGCCGCTTTCCAGAAATCGGAAGCGCCGTTGACGACGAAAGCCAGTGTCGGCTTGTCGTCGGCGCGCGCGATGGCCGTCGCCGTCAGGCCGACAACCAGGGCCGCGGCGGCCACGGATGCATTGCGTATCAAGGACTTCATGTTCAACCTCCCTTTTTGGTTCAGCCGTCGGGCTGGACCGTCTTGCTCACTAGAATTGCGTGCTCACCTGAATTTGCCGTTTGCGGCTTGGATACCCCCTCCTCCTCAGGGTTTCCCGGCACTCACAAGAATGGCCTCGTTCCAGCCACGGTTGCAGACTTTAGAGACTCATCCTTCGTTCGTAAATAGTCCGATTTGTCTGACATATCACATATCCGAGACAAGGCTCGCGGAGGCAATCTCCGCAAGCCATCGGACCATTGACGTTCGCTTTCCCGCCGCTCCGGACCCAACAAGGCCGGGCGCGACGGATTGACGTTACAGCGCATTTTTGTATTAGTAAACACTATTAGTTTTCAGCCGATATTCGGGTACAGCATGGCGCCACCGCGAACGGTGCACCGACGAACCCATGCCCTGGCCGCACGACGCAAGAAGCCGTGCAGCCATTACTGTCCCTGCGCATAAGGAGCCTGATGATCGATGGACCACACGGCCGCTAATAGATATAAACGAAGCGGCGGTTTCTATAAACCGGCACCGCCGAGCCATCTTGTCGGACCGGCAGGCGGCCGCTAGACAGACCGTGATTGGGGACACGAACGCCATGAGCGAGACCAGGGATTCGGCCATCGAGACGGTCAAGCGCCGCAAGGCGCCGGCCAAGCCCAAGGGGCGGGTCACCATGACCGATATCGCCCGAGCCGCCGGCTGCTCGCAGGCGACCGTTTCCTTCGTGCTCAACAATTCGCCGGGGATCAAGCTGTCGCAGCAGACCCGCGAGCGGGTAATCGAGGCCGCGAGGGCGCTTGGCTACAGCGCACCCGCCTTCTCGGCGCTGCGCAAGCCTGTTGCCGCCTTCGACGGGCTGGACGGGGTGATCGGCTTTGCCGTCGACCAGCTGGCGACCAGCCCGGAGGCGGTGGTGGCGATCGAAGGCGCGCGCCAGGCTTCGTGGAATGCCGGCAACGTGCTTCTGGTGGCGCAGACCATGGGCGACGCCGTGATGGAGCCGCGCGCCATCCAGGCGCTGACAAGGCGGGGCATTTCGGCGCTGATCTACATGACCATCTTCACCCGCGAGATCACCGCGCCCGACTTCCTCTACAGCCTCGACATTCCGGTGATCCTGCTCAATTGCTATACGGCCGACTATGCCTTCCCCGCCGTGGTGCCCTCCGAGATCGCCGGCGGCCAGAACTCGACAAGGCACCTGATCAGCCACGGCCACCGCCGCATCGCCACCATCACCGGCGAGCCCTGGATGCAGGCGGCGCAGGACCGGCTGAAAGGCTACCGCCGCGCGCTCGCCACCGCCGACATTCCCTTCGACCCGGAGCTGGTGGTCGAGGGCGACTGGTCGGCAAGTGCGGGCTACGCCGCGACCGTCAAGCTGCTCGCGCTCAAAGACCGCCCGACCGCCATCTTCTGCCAGAACGACCGCACCGCGATCGGCTGCTACGAGGCGCTGAAAGAAGCCGGCCTGCATATTCCGCAGGACATCTCCGTGGTCGGTTACGACGACGAGGAAATCGCCCGGCATCTGTTCCCGCCGCTGACCACTTCGATCCTGCCGCACATGGCGATGGGCCAATGGGCGATCGAACAGCTGGAATCACCGACGGCGCCCGGACAGGGGCGCTATCCGATCACCAAGCTGGAGTGCCCGCTGGTGGAGCGGGAGAGTGTGCGGGCGGTGGCGGGAGGCTGAGGCAAGGCGGCCTAGCCATGCCGTTGCGCGGAGCGGCCGGCATTCTTTTGATAGCCTACCAGGGGCAATCGTCACTCCAGCATGTGGCCGGGCAGTATGCGGCCGGGCAATTGTCGATCATACTCGGGCCATGACGAGTCCGGGCTTGCGCTGTGTGCAGGTATTCGCGGCTTTGCTGGCCGCGAGCTGCCCGCGCGCCTTGGCCGACGGGATCTTCGAAGCCGGCGCCTACTCCTTCTCCGACGAACGCGGCGGCTTCCGGATCCTTTCGGCCACGGGCGCCGGGACCCGCGACGACCCGATCGTGGTCACCGAGGAACTGGACACCGCCGACCCGGTGACGCTGACCATCCGCGCCGCGCGGCCGATCCAGCCCTTCGGATCGACGGGCAACTACGCGACCGGCTTCTTGCCGCTAAAGATCGTCACCCGCAACAACAGCGGCGAGGCCTGGATCGAATTCGGATTCGAGCTGCAGGCGATCCTGAACGCGCCGAGCGATTATGGCGACGGGCTGTCCTTCGACCAGGCGCAGCGCGTGGACAACATGATCAAGTCCGACAGCTTCGCCGAATTCAAACGCGACTTCGAACCCTATGACCGGCTGCTGTTCAGCAAGGGCAAGGTCGACCCGCAGGAGAGTGCGTCGTTCTCGTTCCTGGTGACGGACTTTTCGCCGAAGGATCGGTTTTACCTGGTGGAGGAGCCGAGGGTGCCTTCGTCGTAAGGGAGTCTGCGGACTGTAGCGCTGGTGCAAGGTCTGGCGCACCCGACAGGATTCGAACCTGTGACCTCTGCCTTCGGAGGGCAGCGCTCTATCCAGCTGAGCTACGGGTGCTTTCAGGATCGACAATCCGGAAAACGAACCAGCCGGCGAACCGGCAAGTCACGGCTTCTTAGCGGAAGCCGGCGCGGGCTTCAACGGGCAATTGGCGATTGAGCGGCGTCCTGTGAAGGGGGTGGGGTGGGTTAGTGCTCTAACGGGTGCGCTTGTTGGATATGGCGCTCCCCCTCTCCGTCTCGGCTTCGCCGAGCCACCCTGCCGGGGCGAGCCACGGGTCTCGCCCGTCCTTCGGACCCCCCACATTCGTGGGGGCGAGGAACCCAAGCGTCACTCCCCCGCCTCACTCTTCACCACCCGCCGCCCGCGCACGGCCCGCTTCACCTTCTTGGTACCCGCAAGCTCGTTCATCGCGTCGAGCTGCATCTGCTGCATCTCGGCCAGGCGCGTCCATTGGCGGGAGATGAGGTAGTCGAGCTTTTCGTGCAGATGGCGAACTTCGAGCTCGGCCTTGAGGTTGACGCGGTATTCGTTGAAGGAGCGCAGGCGATCTTTCACCTCCTGGCGCTTCTGGCTCATCATGATGATGGGCGCCTGGATGGCGGCGATGCAGGAAAGCAAGAGGTTGAGCAGGATGAAGGGATAGGGGTCGAAGGCGCCGTTCAATCCCTCGAACAAATTGACGCCGATCCAGACCAAGAGCACGGCGGCAAACGAGATCAGGAACCACCAGCTGCCGCCAAAGGCGGCCATATTGTCCGAGACGCGGTCGGGGAAGGTGCGGTGCTCCTCGAATTCTTCTTCCGAGTTCTCGGAAATCGTGTCCTGTCTGGCGATCGATTCCACCACCTGGCGGTCGAGCTCGGAGAATTCGCCGTGCTCCTGCTGCAGCAGCTCTTCCATATAGCGCATGCGGTAGCGGCCGAGCTCCTCGCGGCTGATGCGGGCGCCCCGGGGCAGGTCCGGATGGTCGGAGCGGATGCGGTCGGCCAGGCTCGGGCGTAGCGTGTCGATGCGCACCAGGTCGCGCTTGTGGAATTTGCGGCCCGAGATCGCCGAAGGCTTCTTCTTCGGCTTTATGCGCGACGTTCCTAGGCCGGTGGGTTCTGAGTCCGGCACTTCGGGCGTGTCGAAATGCTCGTCCGAAACCTCGTGCAGGTCTTCCGGCGTGATCGGCGCCTCGAAATATTCGCCGCCGCTGTCGTTCTCAGTGTCCGCCGCCTGCTGCTCGGATGCCTTGGGGACAGTGCTCATGGTGCGGGCTCCTGCTGTGGCGCTGCTGGTTTGAGGATACGCCGAGGTGACGGGGCATATCCACTGTCGGTTTGCGCTGCCTATGCCATGGCTTCCCGACGATTGCATGACAACAGGATAACAATAGCCGGCTGCGGGTTTTTGGGGGCGGTTCGCGGGTTCATAGCGGCGCGCCATCTGAGACCCTGGAGATTAGCCGAGGCCACCCCGACTTCGTCATCCACGGGCGGAGCAAGGAGCGCAGCGACGCGGCGCAGACCCCTGGATGACGAAGTGAAGCGGTTCCGCCCTTGCTATTGCTGTTCGGCGAACATCAGCCTGGTGTTGGCGTCGGCCGTGGTCGGCGACAGGCTGCGCTGGATCAGCGCCTCGACATGGTCGTTGCGCTGGCGGGCCGAGTCGGCGCCCATCACCACCACGATCAGCTGGCGGCCGTCGGCATTGTAGGAGGTGACGATGTTGAAGCCGGAGGCCCTGATGTAGCCGGTCTTGATGCCGTCGACGCCGCGCACGCGGCCGAGCATGTCGTTGTGGCCGCGCACCAGCCTGCCGCGGAACATGAAATCGCTTTCGGAGAAATAGTGGAAATGCTGGGGGAAGCGCTGGCGCAGCGCCATGCCGAGCACCGCCATGTCACGCGCGGTGGTCATCTGGCCGTCGTCGGGCAGGCCTGAGGCGTTGCGGAAGGTGGTGCTGGTCATGCCGAGCGAGCGCGCCTTGGATGTCATCATGGCGGCGAACTGGTCCTCCGAGCCGCCGAGATATTCTCCGACCGCCACCGCCACGTCATTGGCGGATTTGACGACGATGGCGCGGATGGCCGAATCGACGTCGATGGTTTCGCCGCGCCGGAAACGCATCTTGGTCGGTGGCTGCGAGGCGGCGTGGTCGGAGACGGGGATCTGCGTTTCCTTGGTCACGCGGCCGGACTCCATCGCCTCGAACAGGAGATAGAGCGTCATCATCTTGGTCAGCGAGGCCGGATAGCGCTGCGCCGTAGAGTTGACCTCGAATATCTGCTTGCCGGTCCTGACGTCGACGACGATGGCCGCATATTTCTGCGGCGGCGCGGGCACGGACAGCACCTGGTCCGGCGGGGTCGTGGTCGAGCAGCCGGCCACCATCAGCAACAGGCCAAGGGCGACGAGAACTCTCTGGAGAAGCGGGAAAGGACGCAATTTGGACAAGGGCGGACTGTTCTGGCGATGCTGTTGCTGAGATAAGGCGAAGCTAACGTAACGCGCTGGATGCGTCCATTTGGTTAATGGCGGTTAGCCCCAGGATTGTCGAGCTCGACCTGGTTCCTCTTCCCCGCTTTGCGCTACGCTATGCACACATCTTCTGTGCCTGGCGTGACTGATCGACGCAAGGCTTGATTGCCACGTGGCTCCCCCAATCCGTCGCTGCTTCCCAGCGCCACCTTTCCCCCCTCCGGAGGGAAAGGTGGGGAGCATTGCTGCACGAGCTTTGCCGGCGAAAAAGCCTGGCGCCTTTCCTGTACCCCGTCGATCGGGGGAGAGGTGGCTCGGCGAAGCCGAGACGGAGTGGGGGTCGACCAGCGCTGCCATGCAGGCTATCGCCAAAGACCAGCCTCTTGGAAATGTGTGCATGCCGTTGCACGGTAGTGAGGGCGAGGAACTTGAGGATTTATCCGCCCCGAAAACGCCTGTTTCTGTGTCTTTCCTTGCAAGAGCCGCGTTTCCTGTGGGAAGGGGCGTGGCATTGGCTGGCTTGGGGGGTGGCATGACGAATATCGGGGCCGGGGGCGCAGCGCCCTCGCTTATCAAGGCATCGCTCAGCCGCACCGGCAAATGGGCCGGCAGCGTGGCTTTCATCAGCGGCGCCGTTGGCGACGTGCTCAATCCGCTGGCGCCGTTCGCCGCCTATATCGCGCTGGTCGCGTCGATTGCCGCGGCCATCATCGCCATTGCCATTGTGCTCAGGCTCGTACTGGCGGCCAAGGCGCTGCCGGCGCTGTTGTTCGCCACCAGCGCGGCGGCGGTCGCCGGCGGCGTCTTTGCCGTGCAAAAGGAAACCAATTCGCAGAACGGCGTCATCGCCGGCCTGGTGCCGGCGATCGCGCAGCTGCAGCAGTCGATGGGCATCGTCTCCGAAAAGGTGGCCAAGATCGAGCAGACGGTGACGCAGACGCAAAAGACCGTCGAAGAGGTCAAGAAATCGACCGACACGGTGGCGCAGAAGACCGACCAGATCGCGTCCGCGCAGCAGCAGCAGACGCAGCAGGGCGCGCAGACGCAAAAGACCGTCGAGGCGGTCAAGCAGACCACCGACACGCTCGCCGCCGGCCAGCAACAGCAGCAGGCCCAGGCCGAAAAGCTGCAGGCGACGACCGAGCAGATCGCCGCCTCGATCGACACCATCGCCAAGGGGTTTGCGCAGCTTTCGGCGCAAGGCGGGGCGATCGCCGAGCCGAAGCGGCCGGACGAGTTCTACCACAATGCCCGCGTCTACGAATTGTCGGGCGACATGCTCAACGCAAGGCGCTCCTACCTCGCCTTTGCCGGTTTCGATGTCGACGCCATCGACCCTTATACGCGTTTTGCCACGCTGCTTCGGGTGCAGGACGGCAAGGCGGGCGCGCGCGAAGTGTTCGGGCAGCTGGCCGACAAGGGCAAGGCGCTGTCGATCAAGCTGGTGCATATATTGCAGTTCGAGGACGCGCAGCGGCTGGACAAGCTCGACGCCTTCATCACGGCCAATCCCGACTACGCGCCGGCCTATTTCCTCAAGGCGCAGGAGTTTTCGGAAGACCGCCTCGGCAGCCAGACGCTGGCCGACAAGCGCAGCGAAGCCCAGGCGCTGACCAAGTTCGTGTCCAACGAGAAGGATGGCGGGCTGCTCAAATATTTCGTCGACCAGACGCAGTTGGCCGACTGGCTGGACCGCAGCCGCAGCCGGCTGGCAGCCCTTGGCGACGTGCTCGACCCGGCGCGCTTTGCGCCTTCGTTGACGCCGATGCGCTCCAACCAGGGCTGGTCGATGACCATTTCGCTGCCCGAGCCGGCGACCGCGATCTCCTGGCGTCTCGGCGACAGCGGCCCGTTCACCGACACCGGCTTCCTGGCGATGAAGGACCAGACCACCGGCAAGCCGATGGCCAATCCGAGCTTCGAGTTGCCCGACAGCACGGCGGCGACCACGATCGCGATAAAATATCTCGACATAAGGGGCCGCGAGACCGGCCCGTTCGACATAAGCTTCGATCCGGACGCCGCGCTGCAGCAAGGCGACAAACAGATCCTCGACCAGTTCTGGACGTCGTGGATCGCCTTCGATTCCGGCGGCAATCACGGCCTGGTCTATTTCACCCAGATGCTGTCCTACCGCTGCGCCATCAAGGAGGTGCATTACAGCCTGAACGGCGCCGCGCTCGACAGGTCGCTCGAGATCCCGCCTTGCGACAAGAAGGACCCCTACGCCATCCCCTACGACGCCAAGGGCTATTTCAAGGTCGCCGACAGCGTGAAATCGATGTCGGTGCAGGTGACCTACACCGACGGGACGAAATCGCCGGTCAGGGAATACAAGCGGCAGTAGGCCTGAGAGCGCTGGTCATGGCGATGGCTTCAGTTTGGCCCTCGTCTTCCCTCGTTTGCGCCGCCCCTCACCTGCCTGCCGGCATCCTCTCCCCGTGTAGAGACGGGGAGAGGGCGCTGTCGTCAACGGTTTCGCCAATCATCAGCGTTGCAGAGAAAGCTCCAGCGAGCGGCCAGTTCCCTTCTCCCCGTCACTATACGGGGAGAAGGTGCCGGCAGGCGGATGAGGGGCAGCGCCGACGGCTTCCATTGTGCCTGATGCAAAATGCCTTACGCAGTGCTTGCGCAATCAGCGCCTACAGGTTCTGTTTGCGCCCGTCAGATTCGGGTGAGAGCGCTATGGATACGATCACGATCAAGGCCAAAGGTATTTCGGTTTCGCTCGACCTCACCGTCGGCCACATCGCCGACATGACCGTCGAAAGCGACGCACGCCAGCTGAAGCCGCTGCACCGCGCGCCCTGGGTCGACGCAAACGAGACGCTACCGAAGGACCTGCCGCAAGGCACGGTCCGGCTGTCCGGCGATTTCCTCTGCGCGCCGTTTTCGCGCAGCGATGTCGAGGAGGCGCCGCTGCATGGCTGGACGGCCAACAGTGCCTGGGATGTCACCGAAAGCAGTGCCACGGACGACGGCTGGCGCGCTGTCTTCCGGCTGCGGCACGAGGTCATGGGCGCCAGCGTCGACAAGATTTTTACGCTCATCGACGGCCATCCCTTCCTCTACCAGGAACATGTGTTTTCCGGCGGCTCCGGCGCGATTTCCGTCGCCCACCACCCGATGACGGTGATGAAAGGCGGCGGACGGCTAGCCTTTTCGCCGAAGCGCTTTGCCGCGACGCTGGCCGATCCGCTGGAGCCGGATCCCGCGCACGGCCGCTTCATGCTGGCCTATCCGGCGCGTTCGGCCGAGCTCGGCCAGTTTCCCGCCGCCGGCGGCGGCACGCTCGACCTGACGCAATACCGCATGGAGGACAGGCGCGAGGATTTCATCACCCTGGTCGAAGCCGACCATGCCGGGCCGGGCTGGACGGCACTGGCACGCCAGGCCGAGGAGGACCTGGTGCTGGTGCTGAAGAACCCCGCGGAGCTGCCTGTTACCATGCTGTGGCTGAGCAATGGCGGGCGCGACTATGCGCCGTGGAGCGGCCGCCATCTCGGCGTGCTCGGCATAGAGGACGGCCGCACGGCGATAGGCCATGCCGCTTCCATCGGCGACAACTGGCTGAAACGCGAAGGCGTGGCGACCGCCTTTGCGCTCGGCGAAGGCCGGAGCTTTTCGTTCCGCCATGTCATCGGCGCCCTGTCCGGCGGCACCCCGCCGCGAGAGATCACCACGGCCGACGGCCGGATGCGGCTTGCGGCCAGCGGCTCGACGGCCGACGTGCCGTTCGACAGCGCGTTCCTGCGCATCGGCCAGCCTGCGGCCGCCTGAGGCGAGGTATGCACTGAGCGCAGGGTTTGAAATTTCCGCCGACTGCCGCCAAAATGCGGCGTAATGTTTCGCCGATCATCCAGGCAAGTGAGGCTCCCATGTCCGAAATCGCCCACCTAGCCGCCACCATCTTCAAACGTGCCGGCAAGGCAAAACGCTTCATCGTCGCCATCGCCGGACCGCCAGGCTCCGGCAAGTCCACGCTGTCGGCCGGCCTGCATGACCTTTTGCCGGAAGGGGCGGTGGAAGTCGTGCCGATGGACGGCTTCCACTATGACGACATCGTGCTCAACGCGCGCGGCATGCGGGCGCGCAAGGGCGCGCCGGAAACCTTCGACTTTGCCGGCTTCGAGACCCTGATGAAGCGCATCCGGGCCGGCGAACCCGACATCGCCATTCCCGTCTTCGACCGCAGCATGGAATTGTCGCGCGCCGCCGCGGCTATCGTCGGCACCGAGACCAAGTTCATCCTGGTCGAAGGCAATTACCTGCTGCTCGACGAGGAACCGTGGGCGCGGCTGGCGCCGCTGTTCGATTTCTCGATCTTCGTCGACGTGCCGCGCAATGAACTCGAGCGACGCCTGATGGAACGCTGGCACGGCCATGGCCGTTCCGACGAGGAGGCGCGCGCCTGGATCGCCTCCAACGACATGCCCAACATCGAGCGCGTGCTGGCCCGGCGCCGGGCCGCCGACCTGATCATTGGTTAACACGCTTAATTTTCGGTATTTCTTGGCGGGAACCTTAAGAGTTTCGCGCCGTTATGCCTGACAACCCATTTGTCCGGCGTAAGGGATTTTCCAATGGCCACCAAGGCAAAAAAACCAGCCAAGACGAGGCCTGCGAAGGCAACTCAAGCGAAAGCCGGTGCTGGCCCCGCGATTGCAGAACGCTCGAAAGACGCCAAGGCCGCTTTCGGCAAGGCCGCACCGCGAAAAGTCGTACCGGTCGCCAAGACCGCCAGCCCGCGCAAACCGGCGCCGGCAAAGGCCGGTGCCGTCAGGACGGCGGCTAATGTTGCCGCCGGCGCGGTGGTCGCTACCGCGCGCGGCGCCGTCTCGCTGGCGGCCTCGGTTATCGGCAGGGGCGGCTCGAAGGCCAAGGCGAAGTAGCAGGCTGCTCCGCCCGACCGTGTGTATTGGGCCAAGGCCGTCGCCTTGCAGCGACAGGCCGCACTAGTCCTTTGCCGGTATGGTCAGGCCCTTCTGGACCGCCGGCCGGGCCAGGCCGCGCTCCAGCCATGCCGCCACATTGGCGAAATCATCGAAACCGACGAGGTCGCGCGCTTCATAGAAGCCGATCAAATTGCGCACCCAGCCGAGCAGCGAGATGTCGGCGATGGTGTAGTCATTGCCCATGATCCATCTGCGGCCCTTCAGCCTGCCATCGAGCACGCCAAGCAACCGCCGCGATTCGTCGCGATAACGTTCCAGCGGACGCTTGTCGGCGATCTCGCGGCCGGCGAATTTGTGGAAGAAGCCGACCTGGCCGAAGATCGGCCCGATGGAAGCCATCTGGAAGAAGACCCACTGGATCGTTTCGTAGCGCCGCGCTGCGTCCGCCGGGACGAGCAGGCCGGTCTTGTCGGCGAGATAGAGCAGGATGGCGCCGGATTCGAAAAGGCCGATCGGCTTGCCGTCCGGGCCGTTGGGATCGATGATCGCCGGGATCTTGCCATTGGGGTTGAGCGACAGGAATTCCGGCGTCCAGCTTTCGTCCTTGCTGATGTTGATCAGATGCGGCTCATAGGGCAGGCCGAGCTCTTCCAGCGCGATCGATATCTTCACGCCGTTCGGCGTCGTTGCCGAATAGAGCTGGATCTGGTCGGGATGTTTGGCCGGCCAACGGATGGTGATCGGAAAGGCGGACAGGTCGGCCATCGGGAAACTCCTGAGCGGGGGATTTGGCGCGCCAAGGTGCGCGGTGTTGGCGGGTAGGCCCAAGAACTAGGCCTGCGACCCGCTAGGATCAATATGGCGGCGGCAGTTTCGCCATCCTTATCCTTGGACACCGAATCGAACGCGGTGGATGGTGTCCCCGCCCTGGGGCGGTGGTGACCGCCGAGATCAGATGGCCTTGAATGCCAGCACCGCGTTGGTGCCGCCGAAAGCAAAACCGTTGCTGAGCGCGGCGCGCACCTTGCGCTCGCGCGCGACATTGGGCGTCACGTCGAGATCGCAATCGGGATCGGGTTCACGGTAATTCGCGGTCGGCGGCACGACGCCTTCGCGGATCGCCATGACGCAGGCGATCATCTCCAGCCCGCCCGAAGCGCCGAGGCAATGGGCATGCATCGACTTGGTCGAGGAGACCGACAGCGAGCGCGCGTGCTCGCCGAACACGCGCTTGATCGCGTTGGTCTCGATCTGGTCGTTGGCCTTGGTGCCGGTGCCGTGCGCGTTGAGATAATCGATGTCCTCGGGATTGAGCCCGGCATCGGCGAGACAGAAGCGCATCGCCGCTTCCGGTCCCTCGATGGTCGGGGCGACGATGTCGGAGGCATCGGCCGAAAGGCCGGCGCCGGCGATTTCGGCGAGGATGGTGGCGCCACGCGCCATGGCGTGATCGTAGCTTTCCAGAACCGCCATGCCGGCTCCTTCGCCGAGCACCAGACCCTGGCGGTCGGCCGAGAACGGCCGGCAGGTGTCGGGCGACAGCACGCGCAATGCCTCCCAGCCCTTGAGCACGCCCCAGACCAGCGGCGCATCGGTGCCGCCGGCGACCATCACGTCGGCACGGCCGAGCCTGATCTGGTCGACCGCGGAGGCGATGGCGTGGTTGGCCGACGAGCAGGCCGACGTGACGCCGAAAACCGGTCCACGCAGGCCAAGATGCATGCTGACCTGGCCGGAGGCGGCACCTGGCATGACCCGGGGCACGGTGAAGATGCCGGCGCGATTCTTGCCCTCAATCAGAATAGCGCGATAGTTCTCCTCGACGGTCTCGAAGCCGCAGACGCCGACGCCGACAATGGTTCCCATGCGATAGGTGTTGTCGGCATGTGGGGCCAGGCCGGACTGCTGCATCGCCTCCTTCGCAGCGATAACCGCCAGCAGGCTGAAACGGTCCATCGACACAAGCTGCTTGCGCTCGATGCCGTGATCGGGCAGCGCCTTGATCTCGCAGCCGGTCTTGACCTTCAGGTCATGCAGGAAGGGATTGTCGATGGGGCCGATGGCCGAACGGCCGGCCCGCATTTCAGCCCAGATCGACTGCGCATCGACGCCTAGTCCGCACAGCCCGCCAATGCCGGTAATGACGACGCGTTTCAGCATTCGGTCAGGCTTTTTTCGCGATCAGCGCGCGAACGGCCTCGACCATGTCGCCAACATTCTTCAGATTGCTCCAGGCATCGACCGTGTTCATCTCGATCTCGATGTCATACTGCTCCTCGAGGTCGAAGATGATCTCCGTCAGCTCCAGCGAATGGATGCCGAGCGACGTCAATTCGGTGCTGGTGGTGATTTCTTCACCGCCCGGCTCGGCATGGGCCTTGATCTTTTCGATGATGTCCGTTGCCAGCTGGTCAGCCATTCGGTTTCTTCCCCACTTTATCGTTTCCCGACGCCAACTGAACAGCGCCTTCTTATCCTCGATATCAGGCCGCGATCGTCGCCTTCTACCCCCGTCAAGCATCGCCTGACCGTATCGAGGTGGCTCCCTCTATAGAAACGGAAACGCCATCAAGCAACAAGCTATATATCGACAAAACCGCCGCAGTGCTTAACCTGACGGCGTGGATACGATCGAACATACCAAGTTTTCGGCCCCTTTGGCCCAGCGCGCCGCGGGTCTGGCCCAGCTGGGCTGCGCCAGCGCGGACGGGCGCACGCGGCTGCGACGCCTTTATCAGGACGGTTCCGCCAAGATAAGGCTGCCGGCCGTTTTGGCCGACCCGCTGGAGGCAGTGCTGATCAACACCGCCGGCGGATTGACCGGCGGCGACCGCATCGGCTGGGATGTGGATGTCGGCACAGAAGCCTCGGCGTCGATAACGACCCAGGCCTGCGAGAAGGTCTATCGCGCCGCATCCGACCATGCCGAGGTGCGGGTCAAGCTGACGGTCGGCGAGAACGGCCGCATCGCCTGGCTGCCGCAGGAGACCATCGTCTTCGACCGGGCGGCCTTTGCCCGCACATTGGATGTCGAGCTTGCCGTGGGGGCCGAGGCGCTGGTGCTGGAGGCCACCGTCTTCGGCCGCCTGGCGATGGGCGAACGCGCCGCGCAAGGCATTTTCCGTGACCGCTGGCGGGTTCGCCAGGACGGTTTCCTCCTCCATGCCGAGGATTTCCGTATTGGACCCGATATCACTGGTGCCCTGGCACGCCCGGCGGCCGCCGGCGGCGCGATCGCCGTGGCGACGCTGCTGCTGGTGTCGCAGCGGGCCGAGACCCTGCTCGACCCGGTCCGGGAAATCATCGGCGACCAGGGCGGCGCCAGCGTCTGGAGCGTGAAGGCATCTGGCAAGCTTCTTGCGAGGCTTTACGCCGGGGACGGCTACCAACTGCGTCAGCGGCTGGTTCCGCTCGTCGGACTGCTCAACGGAAGGGCGGGGCTGCCCAAATTATGGTCACTGTGATTCTGGAAACCGCATGAACCTGACGCCGAGGGAAAAAGACAAGCTGCTGATCGCCATGGCGGCGATCGTGGCACGCAAGCGGCTGGAGCGTGGCGTCAAGCTCAACCATCCGGAAGCGATCGCGCTGATCACCGATTTCGTCGTCGAGGGCGCCCGCGACGGCCGCCCGGTCGCCGAACTGATGGAGGCCGGCGCCCATGTCGTCACCCGCACGCAGGTGATGGAAGGGATCGCCGAGATGATCCATGACGTGCAGGTGGAAGCGACCTTCCCCGACGGCACCAAGCTGGTGACCGTGCACGAGCCCATCAGGTGAGGAGATCGACATGCTCGAACTGCGCCCAAACTGCGAGTGCTGCGACAAGGACCTGCCGCCTGAGGCGACGGATGCATTGATCTGCACCTTCGAATGCACCTTCTGCGCCGATTGCGTGGAAAACGTGCTGAACGGCGTCTGCCCCAATTGCGGCGGCAATTTTTCGACCCGGCCGATCCGCCCGGCAGCGAAGCTGGAAAAATACCCGGCGTCGACCAAACGCGTCCTTAAGGCCGAGGGCTGCGGCCCGCGCAAGGCCGCGTGACTACACCATCGCAAACGAAAGGCATGTAGAATGATCCCTGCCAAACGCCTGTGCCTCGCGGCGATCCTGCTCATCGCTGCCGCCATGCCGGCCTATGCCCATGTCGGCATCGGCACGACCTCGTTCTTCACGGCCGGCTTCATGCATCCCTTATCCGGCCTTGATCATATGATTGTGATGATCGCCGTCGGCCTGTGGGCGGCGCTCAAGGGCGGCAGGGCGATCTGGGCATGGCCGGCGGCCTTTGTCGGCGTGATGCTTGCCGGCTCGGCCCTTGGCATGGCGCATGTGCCGGTGCCCTTCGTCGAGCCAGGCATACTGGCCTCCGTGGTGGCGCTTGGCCTGCTCGTGGCGCTGGCGGTCGACCTGCCGGTTTCGGCCGGCGTCGCCATCCTCGGCCTTTTCGCGCTTTTCCACGGCCACGCTCATGGCACCGAAGTGCCGGAAAACGCCGGCGGGCTCGAATACGTGGCCGGCTTTGCCGTCGCCACCGTGCTGCTCCATGCCGTCGGCATCGCCGCCGGAATGAGCCTTGGCATGAGGTTCCGTGTTCTGGCTCGTGTCGCCGGTGCTGCCTGCGCGGCGATCGGCGTCGGCCTCGCCTTCGGCGTCGTGTGACATCAGATGATCCCCGGCGAAATCATTCCCGTCCCAGGCGACATCGAGCTCAACAAGGGTCTGCCGACCGTCACCCTGAAAGTCGCCAACAGCGGCGACCGGCCGATACAGGTCGGCAGCCACTACCATTTCTTCGAAACCAATGAAGGGCTGAAATTCGACCGCGAACAGACCCGCGGCATGCGCCTCGACATCGCCGCCGGCACCGCCATGCGCTTCGAGCCGGGACAGGAACGCGATGTCACGCTGGTGCCGCTCGGCGGCAAGCGCGAGGTCTATGGATTCCAGCAGAAGGTGATGGGCAAGCTGTGAATTCTGTGGCGTCTCGCGCTTGGCCTTCAAAGGCCGCGAACGGCGTTTGGGCAAGCGTGAAAGCAAATGGTGCTTTCGGCTCAGTCCGACGGTTTGGCGGCCGCATAGATGATGATCTTTCCGGGATCGTCGAACGCGACGGCAAGGACGTCCTGCGCGGCCACGCGCCGCGAATCGATGGCGTTAAAGAGCAGGGCGTTCGCCTCAATCTCCTTGCGCAGTTCCGCGACGTCGTCCTGATGCTGCCGGACCTTGTTCTCGATGACCGGCGGCGGGCCGCCTTCGCTGCGTGCCGCGTCGGTCAGGAACACGATATCGACCTTGTCGAGCTTGGATGTCTTGCGCACCGTGCCGATGTTGTCGCGCGTGCGGTCGATCGCCGAACTGACTTTTCCGATTTCAGCTGTCGTCTTGGCCTGTTCCTCGCTGATTTGCGAGCCGACGATGCGGTCAACGGTCTCCGGGCTTTCAAGGCCTTGCGCATTCAGCGCGGCCTGGGGAAGGCTCGCTGCCAGAAACGCGGCCGCCGCAATGGCATGCAGCCATCGGGCATCGGGCAAGGTGGTGGAGGTCATCGTTCGCTTTCGCAGCTTGTTTCAACAATCAGCAAGCGAAACGACTCCAGCCCTGCCACGGTTCCCTTCGCAATACGGCCGGCGGACCGGATACCGGCCCGCCGCGCCGACCCGTCAGCTGGCCTTCTTGGTGATCAAGGTCAGCGCGCCATTGGGCTCCATGCTGGCCGCGACGACCTGGGCCGAGGTCATTCCCTTGGCCTGGAGGGCGGACTTCACCTTGGGGGTGGCGTCGATCGAGCTGCGCAGTTTCTGCAGGCCGGCGTCACCGCGCTGGGCGATCACCTGATTGACCTGCGTCTGGGTGTCCTTCGGCAGCTCGGTGATGTCGACAATGTTGACGCTCTGGATCGCCGGCGCGGCCTGCTGACCGCCGGGGGCGGGAGTCGTCGCCTTGGGGGCAGGCGTGGCCGGAGCGGGCTGCTCCTGGGCACTGGCGGCACCGGCCAGCATCAGGCTGGCGGCGGCTGCAAGAATTATCGTTTTGCGCATGGATTTTCCTTCCATCGATTTGGCAAACGGTCGTTTTGGGGTGACCTGCCAACCTCAACCGCCAAATGGGATCAGAAGGTGTCGCCCAGCGGGTCATTGCGTGACCATTGGATGGCGGCAATGTGCAGGCCAGCCTCAACCACACCGCATTTCGGGAGCAATCGCTGATGGCCAGAATCTCGCGTGCCGCCTACGCCCAGATGTATGGGCCGACTGTCGGCGACAAGGTCAGGCTGGCCGACACCGAACTCTTCATCGAGGTCGAAAAGGACCTCACAATTCACGGTGAGGAAGTAAAATTCGGCGGCGGCAAGGTGATCCGCGACGGCATGGGCCAGAGCCAGGTTTCCCGCGCCCAGGGCGCGGTCGACACCGTCATCACCAACGCCTTGGTGATCGACGCCAGCGCCGGCATCTTCAAGGCCGATATCGGCCTCAAGGACGGCCGCATCGCAGCGATCGGCAAGGCCGGCAATCCGGACACGCAAGACGGCGTCACCATTATCATCGGCCCGGGCACCGAAATCATCGCCGGCGAAGGCAAGATTCTCACCGCTGGCGGCTTCGACGCGCATATCCACTTCATCTGCCCGCAGCAGATCGAGGAAGCGCTGATGAGCGGCATCACCACAATGCTGGGCGGCGGCACCGGGCCGGCGCATGGCACGCTGGCCACCACCTGTACGCCGGGGCCGTGGCACATGGCGCGCATGATCCAGTCCTTCGACGCCTTTCCGATGAATATCGGCCTGTCGGGCAAGGGCAACGCCTCGCTGCCGGCGGCGCTGGAGGAAATGGTGCTGGGCGGCGCCTGCTCGCTGAAGCTGCATGAGGATTGGGGCACGACGCCTGCGGCGATCGATTGCTGCCTGTCGGTGGCCGACGATTACGACGTTCAGGTGATGATCCACACCGACACTCTGAACGAATCCGGCTTCGTCGAAAACACGGTGGCGGCGATCAAGGGCCGCACCATCCACGCCTTCCACACTGAGGGCGCCGGCGGCGGCCATGCGCCCGACATCATCAAGGTCTGCGGCCTGCCCAATGTCATCCCGTCCTCGACCAATCCGACGCGGCCCTACACGGTCAACACGCTGGCCGAACATCTCGACATGCTGATGGTCTGCCACCATCTGTCGCCGTCGATCCCCGAGGATATCGCCTTTGCCGAGAGCCGCATCCGCAAGGAGACGATCGCGGCCGAGGATATCCTGCATGACATTGGCGCCTTCTCGATCATCTCGTCGGACAGCCAGGCGATGGGCCGCGTCGGTGAAGTGGCGATCCGCACCTGGCAGACCGCCGACAAGATGAAGCGCCAGCGCGGCTCGCTGCCACAGGAAACCGGCGACAACGACAATTTCCGCGTCCGCCGCTACATCGCCAAATACACGATCAACCCGGCCATCGCGCATGGGCTGTCGAAAGACATCGGCTCGATCGCCGTCGACAAACGCGCCGACCTGGTGCTGTGGAACCCGGCCTTCTTCGGTGTGAAGCCGGACATGGTGCTGATCGGCGGCATGATTGCCGCCGCCCCGATGGGCGACCCCAACGCCTCGATCCCGACCCCGCAGCCGATGCACTACCGGCCGATGTTCGGCGCCTATGGCAAGGCCAGGACCAACTCGTCTGTGACCTTCGTTTCCAAGGCGGCACTCGAGTCTGGCCTGCATGGCCGGCTTGGCGTCGAAAAACAGTTCGTCGCCGTGGAAAACACCCGTGGCGGCATCGGCAAGCGTTCCATGGTGCTCAACGACGCCACGCCGCATGTCGAGGTCGATCCGGAAACCTACGAGGTCCGCGCCGACGGCGAATTGCTGACCTGCCAGCCGGCGACCGTGCTGCCGATGGCGCAAAGGTATTTCCTGTTCTGAGGTCGGTCGGCCAAATTCCGTTGCGGCTGGTATGCATAGGCCGCAATATGCGGTCGAGCAGAAACCCACCGTGATCAGGCATGGCCACCGAAATCGCCTCTCCCCACGACATTTTCCCGCATATCCGGATCGTCATGGGCATGGTGATCGGGCTTGGTGTCGCCCGCCTGCTGTCGGGGGTGGCGCGCATCGTCCAGCATCCCGGCCAGTACCGGCTGTATCCCGTGCATCTGGCCTGGGTCGCCTCGGTGCTGTTGATGCTGGTGCATTTCTGGTGGTGGGAGTTCGGGCTCTACGCCATCGAGACCTGGACCTTCGGCAAGTACCTGTTCATCATTTTCTACGCGATCACGCTGTTCCTGCTGTGCGCGCTGCTGTTTCCGGATTCGATGCTGGACTACACCAGCTACGAGGATTTCTTCTATTCGCGCCGCGGCTGGTTCTTCGGCCTGCTGGCGGCGACCTATCTGCTCGATGTCATCGATACGCTGCTGAAAGGGCCCGAGCATTTTGCCCGCTTCGGCAACGAATATCTGTTCCGCACGCCGGTCTTCGTGGCACTGTGCATCGCCGCGATCCTGGTGCGCGACCGCCGCTTCCACATCGCCTTCGTCGCGGCAGCACTGATCTACCAGATATCGTTCATCCTGCGGCTCTTCGACACGATCGTATGACTGTTGCGGATGGTCTAGAGTCCAGGAAAAGACAGGATCTTAGCATGTACAAGGCCGTTGGATCACGGGGATCCCGGGTCAGCCGCGTTCTCTGGATGCTCGAGGAGCTCGGGCAGCCCTATGAATTCGTCGAGGTCAAGCTGCGCTCGCCGGAAGCCTATGCGCTCAACCCGTCGGGCAAGGTGCCGGTCCTCATCGACGATGAACTGACGGTGACGGATTCGGCGGCGATCTGCGTCTACCTGGCCGACAAGCACGCCGACAAGGGCATGGGCGCCAATCCCGGTGTTGCCGGCCGCGCCGAGATGGATTCCTGGATGCATTTTGCCCAGAGCGAGTTCGAGGCGCCGCTGTGGAACAAATTGCGCCACCGCTTCCTGCTGCCGAAGGAAGTACGCGTCGATGTCGGCCCGGCGGCGGCCTACGATTTCGCCTCGGAAGCCAAGGCACTGGACCGCCGGCTCGGCGACAAGCCGTTTGCGCTGGGTGACCGGTTTTCCGCGGTCGACGTGCTGCTCGGCGACATGGGCAACTGGGCGCGCGCCGGAAAATTCCCGATCGAGTCCGCCCGCGTCAACGCCTATTTCGACCGGGTGCTTTCGCGCCCAGCCCGCGCACGGGCGCAGGCCAACGGAGGCTCCATGAAATGAAGCTCAACCTCAACACCGACTTCACCAAATTCCCGCGTGCCGTTACGGTGCTGCTCGCCGGCAAGGCGGGCACGGCGGCTCCGTTTGCCAAGGCCGTTCTTGTCCATGACGAACGGCATCTGCGCCGCCGCGCCATCGAACTGTCCGACGGCAGCAAGGTGCTGGTCGACCTGCCCGAACCCGTCGCCCTGAACGATGGCGACCGGCTGGTGCTGGAGGATGGCCGCCATGTCGAGATCATCGCGGCGCCGGAAGAGGTCTATGACATCCGCGCCCGCGACGGCGTGCATCTGACCGAACTGGCCTGGCATATCGGCAACCGCCATCTCGCCGCAGGCATCGAGGCGGATCGCATCGTCATCCTGCGCGACCATGTCATCAAGGCGATGCTGGAGGGGCTTGGCGCCACGGTGCGCGAGGTCTCCGAACCGTTCAAGCCGGTGCGCGGCGCTTATTCCGGCCATGAGGGTGGGCATGGTCATGACCATGGCCACGATCACAGCCATGCCGAGGCGCATGCACATAGCCACGGTGAGGCACACTCCCACTCGCATAGCGAATCGCATTCGCACTCGCACAGCCATACCGGCCACCACCACGATCATGACTGACCAGCCTTCGAACATCGCCCTGCTGCGGCTGATGGCGTGGCTGTCGCCGGCCTTCCCGGTCGGCGGCTTTGCCTATAGCCACGGTCTCGAACGGGCGGTGCATGACGGGCAGGTTGCCGATGCCGCGAGCCTGGCCCACTGGCTGGAAACGCTGGTCGAGATGGGCTCGGGCTGGAACGATGCCGTGCTGTTTTCCGAGAGCTGGCGCCGCGCCCGCACCGCCGGCGATCTCGACGAAGTCGCCGCACTGGCCGAGGCGCTGGCCGGCTCGCGGGAACGCCATACCGAGACCATGCTGCAAGGTGCCGCCTTCCTCAGAGCAGCTGCGGCCTGGCCCAATCCGGTGCTGGCGCGCCTGCCTGCCGAATGCGCTTACTGCGTCACCGTCGGCGCCATTGCCGGCGGCAACGGCATTGCGCTGCAGGATGCGCTGTCCGCCTTCCTGCAAGCCTTCTTCTCCAACCTCGTCCAGGCGGCGATCAGGCTCGGTGTCGTCGGCCAGAGCGAGGCCACCACGCTGCTGGCCGGCTTCGAGCCGTTGGCGCTCTCAACCGCCGACCGCGCGTCCCGATCGACATTGGACGATCTCGGCGGCTGCGCCTTCGTCTCCGACATCATGGCGATGAAGCACGAAACCCAGTATTCGCGGCTGTTCCGTTCATGATCGCCCTCGCCTTTGTCCTCTCCTTCGTCCTGCTGCTGATCACGGCGCTGCATGTCTATTGGGGCATTGGCGGCATCTGGCCGGGCAGGGATGCGGCGTCCTGCGCCCGCGCGGTCGTCGGCTTTCGCGGTGTCGACGAAATGCCGACGCCCTTCGCCAGTTTCGCCGTTGCCGCCTGTCTTGGCCTGGCAACGCTCTGGCCGCTGGCGCTCATCGGCTTCTTTGCCTCGCCTTTCCCGAGGGAGGGCCTTGCCGCCACCTCGCTGCTCATCGGGCTGGTGTTCCTGGGGCGCGGCATTGCCGGCTTCACGCCGTGGTGGCGGCGCCTGGCGCCCGAACAGCCTTTCGCGCGGCTCGATGTGCGTTACTATTCGCCGCTGTGCCTGTTGATCGGGCTCGGCTTCGCAGTCCTTGCCATCATGGAGTTCCCGACATGACTCAAGCCAACGGTCCTCTTCGCATCGGTATTGGCGGCCCTGTCGGCTCCGGCAAGACGACGCTCACCGAAAAACTCTGCAAGGCGCTGCGCGACGAGTTCTCCATCGCCGTCGTCACCAACGACATCTACACAAGGGAAGACGCCATGATGCTGGCCCGGCTGCAGGCGCTGCCGGAGGATCGCATTGTCGGCGTCGAGACCGGCGGCTGCCCGCACACCGCCATTCGCGAGGACGCGTCGATCAATCTGCAGGCGATCGCCGAACTCAACCGGAAGTTTCCCGACCTCGACATCATCTTCATCGAATCCGGCGGCGACAACCTTGCCGCCACCTTCTCGCCGGACCTCGCGGATCTGACGCTCTATGTCATTTCGGTCTGCCAGGGCGAGGAGATCCCGCGCAAGGGCGGGCCGGCGATCACCCGCTCCGATTTCCTGATCATCAACAAGAGCGATCTGGCGCCCTATGTGAACGTCAATCTCGACGTGATGGAGAGCGACGCCGGCCGCATGCGCGGCAAGCGGCCGTTCGGCTTCACCGATCTGTCGCGCGGCAAGGGGCTGCAAGATGTCATCGATTTCATCGTCGAGCATGGCGGGCTGAGGATTGGCACCGCCACCAGCACGGCGGCCTGACAGGCATCCGGCCCCTCTGCACCAACCGAAACCCGTTGCGGGCAGCGGTGGCTCGCGGCATTCTGGCCAAAACCGGAGGATTTTTCCATGAGCATCGCCCGCCTGCAGAAGGAACCGCTGACCAACCTGCCCTTCTACGAAGAGCGCGTCGATCTCGCCTGTGCCTTTCGCTGGACGGCGCGGCTCAACATGCACGAGGCGGTGGCCAACCATTTCTCGCTGGCGGTCAATGATGACGGCACGCAGTTCCTGATGAACCCCAACCAGGTGCATTTCTCGCGCATCAAGGCCAGCGACATGTTGATGATCGACGCCAACGATCCCAACACGCTCTCCGGCCCCAACGCGCCCGACCCGACGGCCTGGGGCCTGCACGGCGCCATCCACCGCAACGTGCCCCATGCGCGCTGCGTCATGCATGTGCATTCCATCCATGCCACGGTGCTGGCGTCGCTCGCCGATTCGACATTACCGCCGATCGACCAGAATTCGGCGATGTTCTTCAACCGCCATGTCGTCGACGCGCATTATGGCGGGCTGGCCTTCGAGGAAGAGGGCGAGCGCTGCTCGCAGCTTCTCACCGACCCCAAGGTCAAGGTCATGGTGATGGGCAATCACGGCGTGCTGGTGATCGGCGATACGGTCGCCGATGCCTTCAACCGCATGTTCTATTTCGAGCGCGCCGCCGAGACCTATATCAAGGCGCTGTGGACCGGCCGGCCTCTGCGCACGCTGTCCGATGCGATCGCCGAGAAGGCGGCCAGCGAAATGGACGACTATCCCGGCCAGGCCGAGCGCCATCTCGCCGAGTTGAAGGCGATCCTCGACGAGGAAGAGCCGGTCTACAGGAATTAGAGCCCGAGCTGAGCCCGTAATTCCTCGGCGCTGTTGATGACGATGGCGCCGGGCGGTCCTTCCATCGGCTTTTCCGGCCAGAAGATCGTCTTCATCCCCGCCGCCAGACCCGCCATGGCGCCCGGCCAGCTGTCGTCGACCGCGACCGCGTGCGCGGGATCGACTTCGGCCAGGTACGCGGCGCGCAGGAAAGGTTCGGCGTGCGGCTTGCCATCACGCACATCGTTGCGGCTGATCGTTTTCATGCCTGGATAAAACAGACCGACCATGCGCAGATTGGCGTCGACGATCATCCGGTCCGAATTCGATACCACCGCTTGCTGCACGCCAAGCGCGCGCAATTCATTGAAGACTTCTATAGCGCCAGGACGCGGTTTCAGCCCCTCCACCAGCGGCAGATAGTGCTCGTATTTGCGCATGATCCAGTCGTCGAAGGGAAGATCGAGGCCGAACTCGTCGCGCATCATTTCGTAGACCGGCCAGGCGGCGACACCGAGCACGCGCTCATGAAGGTCGGCGGGCGGCTTGAGGCCTGCATTGCGCATTGCCGCCACAAGGGCTGCCTCGTGCAGCGGCTCGCTATCGACCAGCGTGCCGTCCATGTCCCAGAAAACCGCCTTCGGTGTCATGCAGCGCTCCTTTTGCGATCCCCTTAAAGGGTTTGCGCCGGGAGATAAACCATCGCGATCACAGAAGGTGACTGCCGCCGGAAGCGAAGCCGCCCTGCTTTGCGCGTCGCGATCGTGTCAGCGGGAAAATCCCTGCCGTGCGTGGCCAAACAATTGCCCTTGAGATTGACAATTGCGCAGGAGGCCGTTCCCTGCGAAACTGGGAGCGGACCGCTCCTGTGAGCAGCGGTTTGCGGAGGCAGGACGTGAATACCCGGCAGGATGGCGGCAGCAACAGGCTGGACGACGCGGCGCGCGCCGGATGGCTCTATTATGTCGCCGGTAACACACAGGACCAGATCGCCGCCACGCTCGGCATTTCGCGGCAGACGGCGCAGCGGCTGGTGTCGCTGGCGGTGTCGGAAGGCCTGATCAAGGTCCGTGTCGATCATCCGATCGCCAACTGCCTTGACCTCGCCGCCCGGCTGAAATCGCGTTTCGCACTCGACCTGGTCGAAGTGGTGCCAAGTGATCCGAATTCATCCTCCACCACCATCGGCATCGCCGAAGCGGCGGCCGCCGAGATCGAGCGGCGGCTGCGGTCGCCGACGCCGATCGTCATGGGCATCGGCACCGGACGCACGCTGAAGGCGGCGATCGAGCAACTGCCGCCGATGGAATGCCCGCAGCACAAGGTGGTGTCCTTGACCGGCAACATTTCGCCGGACGGCTCGGCCGCCTTCTACAACGTCATCTTCACCATGGCCGACCGGGTCAAGGCGCGCTCCTTCCCGATGCCGCTGCCGGTCATCGCCTCCTCGCCGCAGGAGCGCGAGATGCTGCTCAACCAGCCGATGATCCAGCCAACGCTGGCGCTTGCGGCGGAAGCCGACGTCACCTTCATCGGCATTGGCGATCTCGGTCCGAAGGCGCCGCTCTACGAGGACGGCTTCATTTCCGAAAGCGAGTTGAAGGCCCTGCAGAAGGCTGGCGGCATCGCCGAGATCGTCGGCTGGGTGTTCGACCGGGAAGGCCGCATGATCGAGGGCATCACCAACGACCGGGTGTCGTCGGCATCGCTGCCGTCGCGCGAGAAGTCGCTGGTCATTGCGCTGGCCATGGGCGAGCGCAAGCTGCCGGGCATCCTGGCGGCCGTGAACCGCCGGCTGGTCAATGGTCTCATCACCGACGAACGGACGGCGACCGCTTTGCTGGCCAGCATCTGACCGGGACGCGGCAGCGCCTGCCGGATACGGTCGCGGCGGCTGCCTGGCGATAAAACCAGCAAGTCTATTTGTGCCGGCCGAAAGGGTCGTTGCCATCGAGGAAACCGAGGTCGCGCTGCAGATGGGGCGACAGGTCCCTGATGTCGAGACGGGCCTTTCTTTTGCTCGCGAACCAGCCGAATCCGTCCGCAAGCCACGAAATCCAGCGGTGATCGGGAGCGGGAGTGCATTTTTGTTGCGCCATGGTCATGATCGTCAACCTTCGCTATTCTGGACCCGGATGACGGGTTGACAGTGAATGTCGGTCTTGCTGGCCAGCTTTGCCAATCGAACGTCAATAAGGACCCATAAGGAGCCTTTATGCCGGATCTGAGCTCACCGCAGGTTTCGCAACTGCCACCGCTGCAGGCGATCCGGGTGTTCGAAGCGGTGGCGCGGCATCTTTCCTTCACCAAGGCCGCCGTGGAACTCGCGATGACACAGGCCGCCGTCAGCTATCAGATCAAGGTGCTGGAAGAGCGCGTCGGCGCACCGCTGTTCCTGCGGCGGCCGCGGCAAATCGAGCTGACCGAAGCCGGCCAAAGGCTGGCGCCGGCGGTCAGCGAGGCCTTTGCCATTCTTAGCCAGGCCTATGCCGCCGCGCGCGGTGGCGCGGACGGGCTGCTGTGCGTCACCACCGTGCTGACCTTCGCCTCGAACTGGCTGGCTCATCATCTGGGTTCGTTCCAGATGGCTCATCCAGCACTTGCCGTGCGGCTCGAAACATCGAGCCGTCTGACGGATTTCGCCCGCGAGGATGTCGATCTCGCCATCCGCTCGGGCAGCGGCAAATGGCCGGGTCTGGAGGCCCACAAGCTGCTCGACGCCGATTTCACGCCGATGCTGAGCCCGAAGCTCGCGGCCAGCATTGGCGGCGTCAAGGAGCCGGCCGACCTCTTGCGGCTGCCGATCCTCGATCCGGGCGATGTCTGGTGGACGCAATGGTTCGAGACGGCCGGCGTGCATGCGCATGATCTTGCCAAGCGGCCCGGCAGCAGCATGGGCGCGCAGGCCTATGAGGCCAATGCGGCTATCGCGGGCCATGGCGTGGCGATCCTGACCCGGGCGCTGTTCAAGGCGGAACTTGCCGACGGCCGCCTGATCCAGCCTTTCGACCTGGTCGGCGATGACGGCCACGCCTATTGGCTGGTCTATCCCGAAGCACGCCGCAACGTGCCGAAGATCCGCGCCTTCCGCGACTGGCTGCTGGCCGAGATCGCCTGCTGACAGCCGCTTTTCTCCCGATTCAATCCTCCGGCCCTTCCAGTCCCGCCGCCTGATATCAGGGGCGGACAAGCCTCTCTTTGTCCGTCCATCGGCAGGTCCGGTGCTGCGCTGCAGCATCGAATCCGGCTTGACATAATTCACGGCAAGTGAGTAATTGCTCACAGCCAAGGCAAATGCTCATCTTGGTTCATGGGAGGAATTTGATGAAACTGCGTACGCTCACCCTGGGCTTGTTGTCGGCCAGCGCTCTCGCCTTTGCCGCACATGCCGAATCCATCACCATCGCCACGGTCAACAATGGCGATATGGTCCGCATGCAGAAGCTGACCGACGACTTCACCAAGGCCAACCCCGACATCCAGCTCAACTGGGTCACGCTTGAAGAGAACGTGCTGCGCGAGCGCGTCACCACCGACATCGCCACCAAGGGCGGCCAGTATGACGTGATGACCATCGGCACCTACGAGGTTCCGATCTGGGCCAAGCAGAGCTGGCTGCTGCCGCTCGACAAGCTCGGCGACGACTATGACGCCAAGGACATCATCCCGGCCATCGCCGGCGGTCTTTCGGTCGACGGCAAGCTCTATGCCGCGCCCTTCTACGGCGAAAGCTCCTTCGTCATGTACCGCAAGGACCTGATGGAGAAAGCCGGACTGAAGATGCCCGACGCGCCGACCTGGGATTTCATCAAGCAGGCCGCCGACAAGATGACCGACCGCGCCAATGGCGTGAACGGCGTGTGCCTGCGCGGCAAGGCCGGCTGGGGCGAGAACATGGCCTTCCTGACCGCCATGTCGAACTCCTTCGGCGCCCGCTGGTTCGACGAGAACTGGAAGCCGCAATTCGACCAGCCCGAGTGGAAGAAGACCTTGCAGTTCTATGTCGACCTGATGAAGGCCGATGGCCCCGAAGGCGCCTCTTCCAACGGCTTCAACGAGAACCTGGCGCTGTTCCAGCAGGGCAAGTGCGGCATGTGGATCGACGCCACCGTCGCGGCGTCCTTCGTCTCCGATCCCAAGGCATCCCAGGTCGCCGACAAGGTCGGTTATGCGCTGGCGCCCGACAATGGCCTCGGCAAGCGCGGCAACTGGCTGTGGGCGTGGTCATTGGCCATTCCGGCCGGCACCAAGAAGGCTGACGCGGCCGAGAAATTCGTCTCATGGGCGACCAGCAAGCACTACGCCGAACTCGTCGCTTCCAAGGAAGGCTGGGCCAACGTCCCTCCGGGCACGCGCTCCTCGCTCTACGCCAATGCCGAGTACCAGAAGGCGGCTCCGTTCGCCAAGATGACGCTGGACTCCATCAACGCCGCCGACCCGACGCATCCGACCGTCAAGCCGGTGCCCTATGTCGGCGTCCAGTTCGTCGCCATCCCTGAATTCCAGGGGCTTGGCACCACGGTCGGCCAGCTCTTCTCGGCGGCTCTTGCCGGCCAGTCGAGCGTCGACGATGCGCTGAAGCAGGCCCAGGACGCCGCCACCGCGGCGATGACCGAAGGCGGGTATATCAAGTAAGGCTCCTCCCGGTGCCGAATGCCGGTTGCCTCCTCGACCGGCAACGGCCGCCCGAGTTCCCAGCTCGGGCGGCCGCCTTCAACGCCTCTGAAAATTCAGTCTGACCATTGAAGGGTGACCGTCATGGCTACTCAGCAGACCCGTTCGCTTGCCCGTTTCATGATGGCACCATCCGTCGTGCTGCTGTTCGTCTGGATGATCGTGCCGCTGGTCATCACCATCTGGTTCTCCTTCCAGCAGTACAATCCGCTCAACCCGATCCGCGACGGGTTCGTCGGCTTCTCCAATTACGCGCTGTTCTATTCCAATCCGGCCTTCCTGCAGTCGATCCTCAACACCTTGATCCTGGTGATCAGCGTGCTGCTGATCACGGTGATCGGCGGCATCCTGCTGGCGCTGTTGATCGACCAGCCGATGTGGGGACAAGGCATCGTGCGCATCCTCGTCATCTCGCCGTTCTTCGTCATGCCGCCGGTGGCCGCGCTTGTCTGGAAGAACATGATCATGCACCCGCAATACGGGGTATTCGCCGACATAGCGCGCTTCTTCGGGGCGCAACCGATCGACTGGTTCGGGCAACATCCGATGACGGCGATCATCATCATCGTCGCCTGGCAGTGGCTGCCTTTCGCGACGCTGATCCTGTTGACCGCGCTGCAGTCGCTTGACGGCGAGCAGAAGGAAGCCGCCGAAATGGACGGCGCCGGCTTCATCAGCCGCTTCATCTATCTGACGCTGCCGCACATGTCGCGCGCCATCACCGTCGTCATCCTCATCCAGACGATCTTCCTGCTCTCGGTCTATGCCGAGATCCTCGTCACCACCAATGGCGGCCCCGGCTACGCCTCCACCAACCTGCCCTTCCTCGTCTACCAGAAGGCGCTGCTGGAGTTCAAAATCGGCCAGGCATCCGCGGGCGGTGTGATCGCCGTCATTCTCGCCAACATCGTCGCCTTCTTCGCCATGCGCGCGGTCGGCAAGAACCTCGACAAGTAAGGGAGGACAAGATGGCCCGTGCAGTCACCACCCAGCACAAGACGATCGCGACGGTTGCGGCCTGGATCGTCGCCCTGCTGATCTTCTTCCCGATCCTCTACACGATCATCACCTCGTTCAAGTCGGAACAGGAGGCGATCCAGGGCTTCGCGCTGATCCCGTCGGGAACTTTCGAGAGCTATACCGAGGTTCAGGCGCAGAGCGGCTATTTCAAGTTCTTCTTCAATTCGGTCCTGCTCTCGGTCGGATCGACCGTCCTGGCCCTGTTGGTCGCCATTCCGGCGGCATGGTCGATGGCGTTCTCGCCGACCAAGCGGACCAAGGACATTCTGATGTGGATGCTATCCACCAAGATGATGCCGGCGGTCGCGGTGCTGTTCCCGATCTACCTGATCTTCCGCGACACCGGCCTGCTCGACAGCCGCATCGGCCTGATGGTCATGCTGATGCTGATCAACCTGCCGATCGTGGTGTGGATGCTCTACACCTATTTCCGCGAGATCCCGGGCGAGATCCTGGAAGCGGCGCGCATGGACGGCGCCTCGCTGTGGAACGAGATCATCTATGTGCTGACCCCGATGGCGGTGCCCGGCATCGCCTCGACCATGCTCTTGAACATCATCCTGGCCTGGAACGAGGCGTTCTGGACGATCCGGCTCACCACCACGGAAGCAGCGCCGCTGACCGCCTTCATCAGTTCGTTCTCCAGCCCGCAAGGCCTGTTCTGGGCCAAGCTTTCGGCGGCCTCGACGCTGGCGATCGCGCCGATACTGATCATGGGCTGGTTCAGCCAGAAGCAGCTGGTGCGCGGCCTGACCTTCGGCGCCGTGAAGTAAGTAAGCCGTGACCTAACGTGACGCTCAAGAACGTCGGACAATAACCCCTCGGGGAGGAAACCATGGGAAACATCACGCTCAAGAACGTCTCCAAATCGTTCGGGTCGACGGTCATCATTCCAGGCATTGACCTGGTGATCGAGAATGGCGAGTTCGTCGTCTTCGTCGGCCCGTCGGGTTGCGGCAAGTCCACGCTGCTGCGGCTGATCGCCGGGCTGGAGGACACCAGCGGCGGCACCATCAACATCGACGGCCGCGACGTCACCGGCGAGGCACCGGCCAAGCGCAAGCTCGCCATGGTGTTCCAGTCCTACGCGCTCTACCCGCATATGACGGTGGCCAAGAACATTGCCTTCCCGCTGAAGATGGCGGGCGAGGACCAGGCGACCATCGACAGGAAGGTGAAGGATGCGGCGCGCGTCCTGAACCTCACCAACTATCTCGAACGGCGGCCAGGCCAGCTCTCCGGCGGCCAGCGCCAGCGCGTCGCCATCGGCCGCGCCATCGTGCGCCAGCCCTCGGCCTTCCTGTTCGACGAGCCGCTGTCCAATCTCGACGCAGCCCTTCGCGGCACGATGCGGCTGGAGATCAGCGAGCTGCACCACCAGCTCAAGACGACCATGATCTACGTCACCCATGACCAGGTCGAGGCCATGACCATGGCCGACAAGATTGTGGTGCTGAACGCCGGCAATATCGAGCAGGTCGGCTCGCCGATGGAGCTCTACAAGACGCCGCGCAATCTGTTCGTCGCCGGCTTCATCGGCTCGCCGAAGATGAACTTGGTGGAAGGCGCGCCGGCGGCCAAATATGGCGCCAAGACCATCGGCATCCGCCCCGAGCATATGCAGATTTCGACCACGGCGGGCGAATGGAAGGCCACGGTCGGCGTTGCCGAGCATCTGGGCTCCGACACCTTCCTGCATGTCCAGGCCGACGGCGTCGGCCCGCTGACGGTGCGTGCCGACGGCGAACTGGCCGTGCATCATGGCGATACCATCTATCTCACGCCCGACAAGGCCAAGCTCCATCGCTTCGGCCCCGACGGCAAGGCGATGGCGACGTGAGGCTGAAAGGCAAATCGGCGCTGATCACGGGATCGGCGCGTGGCATCGGCAAGGCCTTCGCCGAAGCCTATGCGCGCGAGGGCGCTATCGTTGCCATTGCCGACATCAATCTCGAGGCCGCGCAAAAGACGGCGGCAGAGATCGGCGACAAGGCCTATGCGGTCAAACTCGATGTCACGGATCAGGCCTCCATCGACGCCGCGGTGAAGGCAGTGGAAACGAGGACCGGCGGCCTCGACATATTGATCAACAACGCCGCTCTGTTCGATCTGGCGCCGATCGTCGAGATTTCGCGGGCGAGCTATGAAAAACTGTTCTCCGTCAATGTCGCCGGCACGCTGTTCATGCTGCAGGCGGCGGCCCGCTCGATGATCGCGCGGGGCAAGGGCGGCAGGATCATCAATATGGCGAGCCAGGCCGGACGGCGCGGCGAGCCGCTGGTCGGCGTCTATTGCGCGACCAAGGCCGCCGTCATTTCGCTGACCCAGTCGGCCGGGCTCGACCTGATCAAGCACCGCATCAACGTCAACGGCATCGCGCCCGGGGTCGTGGACAGCGACATGTGGGATCAGGTCGATGCCCTGTTCGCCAAATACGAAAACCGGCCGAAGGGCGAGAAGAAGCGGCTTGTCGGCGAAGGGGTGCCTTATGGCCGCATGGGCAAACCGGAGGACCTCGCCGGCATGGCCGTCTTCCTGGCCAGCGATGAAGCCGAGTACATCGTCGCCCAGACCTACAATGTTGATGGCGGCCAGTGGATGAGTTGAGGGGGGCGGCCTCTGCTTCTCGTCCCTCCGCGAGGAGCGCAGGCTCACATTACAGGCCGCATCGGCCTCGCAAGGCATGTGTCGTCCCTTTCCCGACAGGACGGAGAGAGGCGGAGTAACGAGGCCGAAGCCCGGCCAAAGGGTAAAACAGATGACCGTGAAACTCTCGTCTTCAAACCTCTCCAGCCTGCCCGGCAATGTTGCCGTTCCTAAATATGATCGCTCGAAGCTCAAGGCCGGCATCGTGCATTTCGGCGTCGGCAATTTCCACCGCTCGCACCAGGCGGTCTATCTCGACGATCTGTTCAATTCAGGTGTCGGCCATGACTGGGCGCTGGTCGGCGCCGGCGTCTTCGAGGGCGAGAAGATCGGTCGCGGCAAGCTCGAAGAGCAGGACTGGCTGACCACGGTGGTCGAGCAGGATGAGGGCCATATGAGCGCCCGCGTCACCGGCGCCATGATCGATTTCCTGATGCCCGGCGATGCGGCGGGCATCATCGAGCGGCTGGCCGATCCGGCGATCAAGATCGTTTCGCTGACCATCACCGAAGGCGGCTATTTCATCGACCCGGCGTCGGGCGTCTTCAACCCGGCCCATCCGGATATCGTCGCCGACGCGCAGCCGGGCGCGACACCGAAAACCGTGTTCGGCATCATCCTGGCAGGACTGCTGCGCCGGCGTGACGAAGGCACCGTGCCGTTTACCGTGATGTCCTGCGACAACATCCCTCACAATGGCCACGTCACCTCGGACGGCGTCATTGGTCTGGCGCGGCTGATCGACGAGGATCTCGCCAACTGGGTCAGCAGCAACGTCGCCTTTCCAAACGGCATGGTGGACCGCATCACGCCGGCCACCACCGACCGCGAGCGCGGCATCCTGGCCAAGGATTTCGGCGTCGAGGACGCTTGGCCAGTGTTCTGCGAACCGTTCCGGCAATGGGTGCTGGAAGACCGCTTTACCGATGGCCGGCCGCCGCTGGAAAAGGTCGGCGTGCAATTCGTCAAAGACGTCGCGCCCTACGAATTGATGAAGATCCGCATTCTCAATGGCGGCCACGCCACGATCGCCTATCCGGCCGGGCTGATGGACATTCATTTCGTCCATGAGGCGATGCAGGAGCCGCTGGTGCGCGGCTTTCTCGACAAGCTCGAGCACGACGAGATCATCCCGACGGTGCCGCCGGTGCCGGACACGGTGCTGGAGGACTATTACCAGCTCATCGAGAAGCGCTTTTCCAATCCCAAGATCGGCGACACCATCCGCCGGCTCTGCCTCGACGGCTCCAACCGCCAGCCGAAATTCATCATCCCGACCATCGCCGACCGCCTGAAGGCCGGGAAGAGTGTTGTCGGGCTGGCGCTGGAATCGGCGCTGTGGTGCCGCTATTGCTTCGGCACATCAGACAGCGGCGCCGTCATCGAACCCAACGACCCGAGCTGGGACCGGCTGCAGGCGACGGCAAAAGCGGCAAAGGAGGCGCCGGCCGCCTGGCTCGCCATGGAGGACATCTATGGCGATGTCGGCCGCGCCACGGCGTTCGTCGGGGCCTTCGGCCACGCCCTCAACGTGCTGTGGGCCAACGGCGCCCGCGCCACGCTGACACGCTACATCGCCGGCAAGCTCTGAGAGCTACCAGCCATCATGACGCCTGAACTGGTCATCTTCGACTGCGATGGCGTGCTGGTCGACAGCGAGGCGCTCTCCGTCTCGGCACTGCTCGGCATGATCGGACGTGCCGGCGGCACTGTCAGTGAGGACGCCGCCTACGAGCATTTCCTCGGCAAGAGCATGAAAAGCGTGCGCGAGATCCTTGCCCGCGACTTCGGCCTGGAGATCAGCGATCAGCATCTGACCGCCATGCGCGTCGACCTGATGCGAAAATTCCGTGAGGAGCTCAAGCCCATCCCCGGGGTCAGGGAGATGTTGCCGAAGCTCGGCCTGCCGTTCTGCGTCGCCTCTTCGGGCACGCTGGAGCGCATCCGCTATGCGCTCGACGTTACCGGTCTGCTCGGGTTGATGGAGCCACATCTGTTCAGCGCAGCCATGGTCGCCAAGGGAAAGCCGGCGCCCGACCTTTTCCTGCACGCCGCCGCCAGCATGCGGGCGCATCCGCGCAAATGCCTGGTCATCGAGGACAGTCCGGCCGGCGTCGCGGCGGCGCGCGCGGCCGGCATGCGCGTCCTTGCCTTCACCGGCGGTGCTCATGCCGGCAACCCCGCACTGAAAGCGCGGCTTGCGTCGAGTGAACCGGACTTTATATTCGCTGACATGCTGCAATTGCCCGATCTGATTGCAGGCCTGGGAGCGAGAGTTAGAGCATCTTGACGAAACAGTTTGTTTGCGCGGTCGATGTCGGCACCGGGAGCGCTCGCGCGGGCATTCTCGACGCCCGTGGTATCTTGCTCGGCCGTGCCGATCGGCCGATCGCCATGAACCAGCCGAAGCCCGATCATGCCGAGCATGATTCGCGCGACATCTGGTCGGCGGTCTGCGCCGCCGTGCGTGCCGCCCGCGAAAGAGCCGGCGTCGCGGCGCAAGACATTGTCGGCATCTCGTTCGACGCGACCTGTTCGCTGGTGGTGCGCGACCGGCAAGGCGACCAGCTCAGCGTTTCGACCACCGGCGAGAAGCGCTGGGATACCATCGTCTGGCTCGACCACCGCGCCATTGCCGAAGCCGACGAATGCACGGCGAGCAGCCACGAGGTGCTCAACTATATTGGCGGCGTCATGTCGCCGGAGATGGCGACGCCGAAGCTGATGTGGCTGAAGCGCAACCTGCCCAAGACATGGAATGAAGCCGGCTATCTATTCGACCTGGCCGATTTCCTGACCTGGCAGGCGAGCGGCTCGCTGGCTCGTTCGCAATGTACGCTGACGGCGAAGTGGACCTATCTCGCGCATGAGGAAAGCGCCTGGCAGCGCGATTTCTTCGAGATTGTCGGCCTTGACGACCTTTTCGAGCACGGCAATCTGCCGGAGCGGGCCAGTCCGGTCGGCGCCGACATTGGTCCGCTGACGGCGCAAGCGGCGGCGGAGCTCGGCCTGAGCGAAAACTGCCGGGTCGGCGCCGGTGTCATCGACGCCTATGCCGGCGCGCTTGGCGTGCTCGGCGGCTTTGCCGGCGACGATCAGGATATCGGCCGGCATCTGGCGCTGATCGCCGGCACGTCGAGCTGCGTCATGGCGATGTCGCCCGATCCGCAGCCTTTCGCCGGGGTCTGGGGCCCTTACTATGGTGCTGCGCTGCCGAAGCTGTGGCTGTCGGAAGGCGGCCAGTCGGCCACCGGCGCGCTGCTCGACCACATTATCCGCTGGCACGGCGCCGGCGGCGAGCCGGACGCCGCCATGCACGCCAAGATCGCCAGGCGGGTCGCCGAACTGCGCGCCGCCGAGGGCGACAACCTCGCCGCGCGCCTGCATGTGCTGCCGGATTTTCACGGCAACCGCTCGCCGCTCGCCGACCCGCATGCCGTCGGCGTCGTCAGCGGGCTGACGCTGGATTCCTCTTTCGACAGTCTTTGCAAGCTCTACTGGCGCACCGCCGTCGGCATCGCGCTCGGCGTGCGCCATGTGCTGGAGGCGCTGAACGAGAATGGCTATCTGATCGACACGCTGCATGTCACCGGCGGCCACACCAAGAACCCGCTGCTGATGGAGCTCTACGCCGACGCCACCGGCTGCACGGTGGTCGAGCCGCTGGCCGACGAGGCGGTGCTGCTCGGCACCGGCATGGTTGCCGCCACCGCCGCCGGGCTTTTTCCCGACCTCAACGCCGCCTGCCTTGCCATGCAGCAAGGCGGCAAGAGGCGGGCCGCCAACCCGGCAGCCGGCGCCCGCTTCGACCGCGACTACCGGATTTTCCTGGAGATGCACCGCCAGCGCCAGGCGCTCGACGCCATCCGATAGGCTTTTGCCTACTGCTTGCGCAGCGACGCGCCTGATGTCGCGTCGAACAAATGGATGGCCTCTTCCTCGAATGTGTAGCGGACAGGGGCATTCAGCGCCGGGCATTCGCGTGCCGGAACCAGCGCGCTAATCTCCTTGCCGCCGGAGCCGAATGTCACCAGCGCGTCATTGCCGTGGAATTCGATGAGATCGGCCGTGCCTTGCAATATGCCGGCGCCGCCGGCATTCGCCGTCTTCAGGTCCGGCGGCCGGATGCCCAGCACGGCGCGGTCGCCATGCTGCAGATGAAAACCCCGGCCCTCGATCGAAAGCACCGTTCCCGCGCCGGTCAACGTCCAGCCATTGCCTGTGCGGCCGACCGTCACCTCGACGAAGTTCATGTTCGGCGTGCCGATGAAGCCGGCCACGAACATGTTGGCGGGCCGCAGATAGATTTCCGCCGGCGCGCCGATCTGCTCGATGACACCGTCTTTCAGCAGCACGATGCGATCGGCCAGCGTCATCGCCTCCAGCTGGTCATGGGTGACGTAGACGGTGGTGGTCTTCAGCGACTGGTGCAGGCGCGCGATCTCGACACGCATATGGTTGCGCAATTTGGCGTCGAGATTGGAAAGCGGCTCGTCGAACAGGAAGACTTTCGGCGTCTTGATCATCGCACGGGCAATGGCGACGCGCTGCTGCTGGCCGCCGGAAAGCTCGGCCGGCTTGCGGCCGAGATAGGGCTCCAGCCCGAGCGTCCTCGACACCGCGTCGACCCGCTTGCGGATCTCGGCCACCGGCACCTTCTGGCGCCGCAGCCCGAAGGCGATGTTGTCGAAGATCGTCATATGCGGATAGAGCGCGTAGTTCTGGAACACCATGGCGATGCCGCGGTCGCCCGGATCGAGATCGTTGACCACCTTGCCGCCGATCGAGACCTCGCCGCCGCTGATGTCCTCCAGCCCCGCCAGCATGCGCAGCAAGGTCGACTTGCCGCAGCCGGACGGGCCGAGGAACACGACGAATTCGTGTTCCTCGATCGAGAGGTTGAGGTCGCGGATGACAGTGGTGGCGCCATAGGCCTTGTCGACATGGGAGCAAACGATCGCGGACATGGTCAGCCCTTCTCGCCGGTGAGCAGGATCTGCAGCTTGACGTCTTCCGGATTGCCTTGGGCAGCGCGCTCGAACGCCTCGATGCTGTCTGAGAAATCATAGGTGCCGGTGATCAGCGGCTTGAGGTCGACCTTGCCGGAGGCGATCAGTTGCAAGGCGCGGTCGAAAATGTTGGCGTAGCGGAACACCGTCTCGATGCGGACCTCCTTCGAGATCGCCGCCGGCACGTTGAGGGCAACCGGCTCCACCGGCAGGCCGACCAGCACCACCGCGCCGCCCGGCCGCACGACATCGAACAGATCGGCGAAGGCCTTCGGGCTGCCGCTGGCTTCGAAGACGATGTCGGCACCCCAATTGTCGGTCGCGGCGGCTACCGCGTCGGCCAGCGAGCGCTCGCCGATATTGACCGGCACGATGCCGGCATATTGCGCGGCGATCTTCAGCTTGGGCGCGGAAAAATCGGAGATCAGCACCTTTGAACAGCCGCCGGCCAGGGCGGCAAGCGCGATCATGATGCCGATCGGGCCGCAGCCGACGACGACGGCGACATCGCCCGGAACGATGCGGGCACGGCTTGCCGCCTGCATGCCGATGGCGAAGGGCTCGACCATCGCGCCCTCGGCGAAAGAGACGTTGTCCGGCAGTTTGTAGGTGAAGGCGGCGGGATGCACCGCATAGGGCGCGAGCACGCCATGCACCGGCGGCGTCGCCCAGAAACTGACGTCGGGATCGACATTGTAGATGCCGAGCTTTGTCGCGCGCGACGACAAGTTCGGCACGCCCGGCTCCATGCAGACGCGGTCGCCGACCTTGAACGTCTCGACATTGGCGCCGGTCTCGACGACCGTTCCCGCGGCTTCGTGGCCGAGCACCATCGGCGCGCGCACGACATAGCTGCCGATGGCGCCATGGGTGTAATAGTGCACGTCGCTGCCGCAGACGCCTACGGTGTGGATGGCGATCTTGACGTCGTCCGGCCCGACATCGAGCGGCAGCGCGATCTCGCGCAACGACAGTTCGCCTTTTTTCTCAAGCACCAGTGCCCGCATCGGGAAATCCTCACATCAAGTCTTTTTTTGCCGGAAAACGGAATTCAGGAAGCCGCTGAGCACGCCGAGGAACAGCAGCGGCGGCAGCGACAGGAGCACGACCGAGGCGTTGAGAATGCCCCATGGCACGTTCATGCCTTGCTGGGAGAGTTCCGAGGCGACGATCGGCAAGGTCTTGGCATTGGAGCTGGACAGCATCAGCGCGATCAGGAATTCGTTCCAGACCAGCACGAAGCTGAAGGCGACCGCCCCTGCCAGGGAGCGGGCGGCCACGGGCAGCGCGATGCGCCAGAACACCGAATAGGCGCCGTAGCCGTCGACGAAGGCGGCTTCCTCGATGTCTTTCGGCACGCTCTGGAAGGCGGGGATGGCGAGCCACATGATCACCGAGATGGTGAGCAACGAATAGGTGATGATCAGCGCCGGCAAAGTATCGTAGAGGCCGACCTGCAGCCAGATCACCATCAGCGGGATGGCGACCGCCACCGGCGGCAGGAAGCGCAGCGACAGCACGAAGAACTGGATGTCGCCGGCCCAGCGGTTGGGATAGCGCGCCACCGCGTAAGCCGCCGGCAGGCCGAGCACGATGCCGATCAGCACGGCCGAGCCGCAGGCGACGACCGAGTTGTAGAGCCCGGTGAGCACGCTGTCGCGGCCGAGGATGTAGCCGATGTTGGCCCATGTCGGCGTGAACACCAGGCGCGGCACGCGGGTAATGATGTCGACATTGTTCTTCAGCGCATTGAGCGCCGTCCACAGCAGCGGAAACACGGCCAGGAATCCAGCCAGCGCCAATATGGCCTTGCCGATCAGGCGACCCGGTCTCATGCCTGCACCCGCTTCCACAGCATGGTGAAGGTGATGACGGTGGCGATCATCATCAGCACGGCCATGGCCGAGGCGTATGAGACCTTGCCGGACTCGATGAAGCCTTGCGAGAAGGCGTACATGTCGAGCGTCTCGGTGGCCACGCCCGGTCCGCCGCGGGTCATCACATAGATCAGGTCGAAGGAGCGCAGCGATTCGATCATCTTGACGAACATCAGGCTGATCAACGGCGCCTTCAGCATCGGCAAGGTGACATAGGCGTGGATCTGCCAGCGTTTGGCATGGTCGAGCCGCGCCGCCTCGATCGGCTGCGGCGGCAAGGTTTCGAGCAGTTTCAGCACGATGACGGCGAAGAACAGCCCCCATTGCCAGACATCGACCGAAGCGACGGCGAACAAGGCCGTCGCCGGCTTGGACAGCGGGTCGAAGATTAGCCCACCGGTCAGTTGCCTATAGGGATAGGTGGCAATGCCGTAGAGAGGGTGATAGGCGAACTTCCAGACGAAGGCCGCCGAGACGCGCGGCAACAGCACCGGGATGATGAAGAGCAGGCAGTAGATATTGCGTAGGCGTGGGCTGGCGACCTCGAACATCAGCACGCCGAGGCCGATCGCCACCACCATGGTCGCGACAACAGTGACGATCTCCCACTTCACCGACACCCAGACCGCGTTGAGGAAGCGGCGGTCGAGGAAGAGGTCGACGAAGTTAGACAGCCAGACCCAGGAATAATCGGGTGTGCTCAACTCGCGATTCTGCAAGGCGATGACGATGGCGTAGAGCGTCGGCACCATCGACAGCACCAGAAGGATGGCAATGGTCGGAACGACGAAGGTGACAGGGAGCGACGTGCGTCGGGCCATTGGCATCTATCCTCGCTTGCGTCTCGATCGTGTCGGCATGATTTCCTCGTTGGGCAAATTCCCCGTGGCGCGCAGGTCCCGGCATTGCGGATAATGCCGCGGACCGCGCGCCACGGGCGGGCCCTACTTCTTCTTCGCCAGCTCGTTGGCATAGGCCTCGAGTTCGTTGAGGCCGCCCTTGATGTCGGTGCGGGTGCCGGTCACCAGTTCCTCGAGGATGATGCCCCAGCGGTCGCCGAGATCGGGCCAGCGCGGATCCTGCCAGAAGTTGACCGCGGTGACCTTGCCGGTTTCGGCCAGCGCCTGGCCGAGATCGGCGCCGTAGATGTCGGCGAACTCCTTGCTGGACAGGATGCTGGTGCGGTTCAACTCGCCGAACTGGTGGGCGTCGAGCCGGCGCTTCTCGTTTTCCTTCGATGTCGCCCAGGCGATGAACAGGCCGGCGCATTTCTTCGAAGCGTCGTCGGCATTGGCCTTCGCCGCGATGGCGAGGCCATGGCCGTAACCGCCGCCGGGCAGCGGCGAGGGCGGCGGCAGGAAGCCGATCTTGCCGACCACCTGCGAGGTCTTCGGGTCCACCGCCATGCCCGACAGCGGCGTCGATTCGACGAGGATGGCGACCTGGCCCGACAGGAAGGCGCCGGTCGATTCGTCCCAGCTGCCGGTCTGCGTGCCGGGCGCCGAATCCTTGAACAGCTTCAGATAGGTTTCGGTCGCCTTGACGGCGGCGTCCGAATTGAAGACCGGCTTGTCGCCATCGAACCACTGGCCGCCATAGGCCTTGAAGAACGGCATCCAGCGCCAGACATTGGCGCCCGAGCCGCGCGCGCCGCGCAGCGCGATGCCATACATTCCCTTGTCTGGGTTGGTGAGCTTCGGCACGTCGGCGATCAGCTCGTCCAGCGTCTTGGGTGGCTGGATGCCGGCGGCCTCGAGCACGTCCTTGCGGTAGACCATCAGGTCGCCGCCGCCTGTCAGCGGCGCGAACCAGACCTTGCCGTCAAAGGTGGCGACCTTCTGGCGGCCGGGATCGAAGTCGGCATAGTCATAGTCAGCCGGGTAATAATCGGTCAGCGGCACGATCCATTTCGACGAGGCAAACAATGCGACATTGGCTTCGTCGACATAGTAGACGTTGTAATTGCCGACGGTGGACGCATCGGCGCGCGATTTCGCCCGGCGGTCGTTTTCGTTCAGATAGTCGATCTGGAAGCCGGCGCCGGCAAGCTTCTCGAACTCGGCCTTGGAGTCCTCCAGAAGCGTCAGGCCGTCGCGCGGCTGCGCCAGCACCTTGACCGGCGCCGAGCAGACCGGCGCCTGTGCCAGCGCGATGGTTGATACGGTAGCGGAAAGCATGAAAGCTGCGCCCAAGCCCGCAGCGAGCCGAATTGGTTTCATTGATTTTCTCCTCCAGGAACATTCGCAGGAAGCGCAAGTCCTCGGGCTTCGCGATCCTCACCATCGCCCGAACGACAAGCCACCCATCGCCAAAATGCGGAGTTCAACCGGGCCAAGCTAGAAGCCCCGTTGCAGCAAACCTGTACTTTTATGCATTGTGCAGCGCAAAATACGGCACCCTTCAACGAAGTCCGTCACATGAGTATCGATCGCGTGAAAGCCGCTGATTTAGGCCGTGCTTATGCGCGCATCGTCAGCCGCTGCCGCGACAGCTTGCGATAGGAGGACGGCGTCATCTTGTGCTTGCGCAGGAAGGCGCGGTTGAAGTTGGAGATGTTCATGTAGCCGACCTGGAAACAGATGTCGGTGATCGCGACGTCGGTGTCGGCCAACAGCTTGCAGGCCTGCCAGAGCCGGAGCTTGGCGAGGTGGTCGCTGAAGGAGTTGCCGGTGTTCTTCTGGAAGAAGCGCGAGAATGTGCTCTCGCTCATCCCGGCGCGTTCGGCAACGTCCGGCAGCTTCAGATCCTCGGCGAAATGCTGGAACAGATAGGTCAGGGTGCGCTGGATGATGTCGAGCGAGGCGGCGTCGAGAACCGGCGAAAAGTCAGGCGACGACAAGAGCTCGTATTCGTCGGTCCTGGCCAGGAGGTCGACCAGTTCGAGGAACAGGCAGAGGCGCGCGAGCCCATGCACGGTTCCCATCCGCTCCATCAGCTCGGCGCCTTCCAGCGCCGTGCGGCCGTGGAAGACCATGCCGCGCAGCGACCGCTCCAGGAACGGCTCCAGTTCGCGCAGTTCCGGCAGCAGGCCCACCGAGCCGCGCAGCCTCTGCGCATCGAACTGCAGGACGATGTCGCGGCCTTCGATCAACTCGCCCGGCCGCACCGCCGTCACCCAGTCATGCGGCAGGCCGCCGCCGACAATGGTCAGGTAGCCCGGCCCGAACTCGCCGATGTGATCGCCGACCAGGACCACGCCGGAGGATTTCCGCAGCAGATGGATTTCGTATTCCGGATGGAAGTTCCAGACATTGCGCTCCCAGGGATAGTCATCGAGCCGCCACAGGAAACTGTCGCTCGCTTCGGTCACGATGTGCTCGAAAGCGGGCGCCGTGCGCGGGATCGCGGCCGTGTTTTTTCGCTGCCTGAACGCCATCCGTTCCTCCCGGCGGGTTCGCTGGCTGCCGGTCTCCACGGCAATCCGTAGCAGCCAGCGGCCGGCAAGGGAACGAGGCGACGGTAGCCCCTGGAATGGCGCTGGCTCAATCGGTGCCCGCTCCTCCTCCCTTGCCATCATGTCGCATTTCGTTCAATAGACGGCGCAAACGCCGCGAAACCGAAGGTTTTGCCGTTTGCAATGCGGCTTCCGGCCTATGCCGATGCGCCGCAACCTTGAAAGAGCGGAACAATGTCTGCGATCGAAGCCGGCGCTCGCGCGCCGGAAAATCTTTGGCGTCAGGAAATCAAGGCGACGCTGGCGCTGGCCTGGCCGATGGTGCTGACCAATCTCGGCCAGACCGCGATGACGGCCACCGACGTGATGATGATGGGCAGGCTCGGGCCGGACACGCTGGCCAGCGGCGCGCTTGGCGCCAACCTCTATTTCATGCCGCTGATCTTCGGCCTCGGCCTGATGCTGGCGACCTCCCCGATGATCGCCACCGAGCTCGGCCGCCGCCGCTATTCGGTGCGCGATTTGCGCCGCACCGTGCGCCAGGGCCTGTGGCTGGCGATCCTGATCTCGATCCCGATCTGGATCGTGCTCTGGCACGGTGAGGCGATCCTGCTGGCCATGGGCCAGGAACCCGCGCTGGCGCACCAGGCCGGCATCTACCTGCGCTGGCTGGAATGGGCGGTGCTGCCTTTCTACGGCTATATCGTGCTGCGCTCGTTCATCTCGGCGCTGGAGCGGCCGGGCTGGGCGCTGATCATCGTCTTCGTCGCCGTCGCCTGCAACGCGCTGTTCAACTGGGTGTTCATGTTCGGCAATCTCGGCTTTCCGGCGATGGGCATTGCCGGCTCAGGCCTCGCCACCTCGCTGTCAAGCATGCTGATGTTCATCGGCATGGCTCTCGTGGTGATGCTGGAGAAGAGGTTTCGGTGCTACCGCCTGTTCGGCCGCTTCTGGCGGTCCGACTGGCCGCGCTTCAAGGGCCTGCTGCGGCTTGGCCTGCCGATCGCCGGCATCCTTGCCTTCGAGGTGACGATCTTCAACGCGGCGGCCCTGCTGATGGGCCTGATCGACGCGGATTCGCTGGCCGCGCATGCCATCGCCATCCAGATCGCTTCGATCTCCTTCATGGTGCCGCTCGGTCTCAACCAGGCGGTGACGGTGCGCGTCGGGCTTGCGCATGGCGCCCGCAATCCGGAGGGCGTGTCGCGCGCCGGCTGGACCGCGTTCGTCATCAGCGTCTCGTTCATGGCACTGATGGGGCTGGTGATGGTGCTGTGGCCGCATCTCTTGATCAGCGCCTTCATCGATCTCGCCAACCCGGCCAACGCCCGGGTGATCGCGCTTGCCGTGTCGTTCCTGGTGTTTGCCGCACTGTTCCAGGTCTTCGACGGCGCGCAGGCGGTGGCCGCCGGCATGCTGCGCGGCCTGCACGACACCAAGGTGCCGATGATCTATGCCGCGATCGGCTATTGGGGCGTCGGCCTGCCGCTCGGCGTGCTGCTCGCCTTCCATTTCGGCTTCCACGGCGTCGGCATCTGGATCGGCCTGTCGTCGGGGCTGGCCGTGGTGGCGGCGCTGCTCCTGGCGCGCTGGCTGCGGCGGGATCGGTTGGCACCGCCGCTGGCGTTCGGGCATTGAACCAGACGGCCGGTGGCCGCCAGCGGTCATCAACACTTGCAGACGTGGGGCAAGCTAGTTCTGTCCGAGAGCCGACCGGAAGTCCTTGGTGTTGTTGCGATTGGGGTACAACCGGTCCGGCACCGGCACACCGAGATGGAGGCAAAGCGGCTCCCATCCGTCTCCCAGATTGTGGACCAGAAGCCTACCCGGTGGCACTGTCGCAATGACTGCCCCTACATTGGCTTCGTAAACGGCGATGGCATGGGCGCGATCATGCGCCCGGCCGCCGAAGACCTGCCTGGAGATCAAGGCAAGACCGAGCAATTCCTGATCCGTACTCTGGTTGATGCCCGCCAGGATCGTCTCCTCGAAGCTTGCCCACCAGCTTTCCGGCGAGCGATATGTCAGAATGACCCGTGCGTCCGGATAGAAGTCGATCAGCTCACGCCAATAGTGCGCCGAGGGCCAGTCGACGCAGGATGCGTAGCCGGCCAACAGCTGATTCCATTCTGGCGCCGCGCCCTGGGCCAGAGCGCGCCAAAGCCGCTTCTGGTCTTCATTGGCCATGACTTCGTACATGTGGTGACACGGGCCGAAGCCAAGGATCGTCAGCGCCTCGCGCATCGAGTCCGTTCCTGTCCGGCCAAAGCCCGTTCCGATCACCCTTATCAACACAGTTCCCCGATTCAGGTCTGCTGCTGCAGATCAATCGCTTGCGAGCAGCACCCGCAGGCGGTTTCCCACAGGATCGGTGGTCAGCGCTGGAAGATTAGCCGTGAATAATATTCCTGTCTTGCACATAATTCGGGCCGCGTAGCCCCGTAGCCCGGTGACAGTCAGGTTGATCCGATGTCGCCTATTGCTTCAGCCCGGCGAGGAAGTCGGGCACGTCCTTGAGCGCTGCTGCACGGGCTGCCGGATTCAGTCCGGCATGGGCCACGCCGTCGCCATTGGCGGTATAGGCCAGCCCATGCAGTTCGTGGAGCTTTTGCGCCTCATTGTCGAAATCATGATAGGCGCCGGGATAGAGGATAAGCTTGACGCTGTCGGGATTGGCGTCGGCCAGCGCCTTGCACGGCGCGGCCGGTGTCCAGTCGTCCGCCTCGCCCATCACAATCAGCAGCGGCACACGGGTCGCCCAATCGCCATTTTCGGCCGGAGCCCTGCAGCCGGGGTAGAAGGCAACCGCCGCGCGAAAGTCGGGCGAATCCGGCTTCGGCCTATCCTTCGGCCGGACCGTGTAAAGAACGGTCGAGCCGCCATTCGACCAGCCAAGCAAGGCGATGGCGGCAGGCTTCACATAGGGCAGCGTCTGCAGATAGCGGCGGGCGGCATTGGCATCCTCCACGCGCTCGCGGTAGGGTTCGACCTCGCGGTCGCCGTTCTTGCATTGCGGTCCAAGGTCGCGCGAGCCGAAACTGTCCGGAAAGATCACGACATAGCCGAGAGCGGCCAGGCGCCGGCCCCAATCGGCATGGCGCGGGCTGAGCTCCGCCCCGTTCTTACTGCTCCATAGGCCACTGCAGCCATGCATGGCCACGACCGCCGGAAATGGCCCTTGCCCTTGCGGCTTGAACAGCATTGCGTCCAGCGTCGCCGGCTCGTTCTTACCGTCGGCCGGTATGCTTATGCGATCGGGTGCCTGGTCGGCGGCCGCGGCCGGCTGTATCATCCAAAAGGCAAACAGGCCCGCGAGAGCGACACGATATTTCGCCTGCATGGCCAACGCCCCTCCCTCCCGGAAGCCGTTGCGCTCACAGTGAGGCGCGGCGCGGCTTACCGCAAATCACGGTTGCGTGGTGAAGATAGGGAAACCGACGAGGCCAAAATGGCAAGATCGGTCGAGCGCGACATATCTGGGAGCGTCTATCTGGTGCTGCCACGGAGGAAGAGACGGTGAAGGCGGCGCTTGAAAACTATCATGCCCGGATGCAGCGGGTGCTGGACCACATAGACCAGCATCTGGACGGCGATCTGGGCCTGGAAGCGTTGAGCGGCGTCGCGGCGTTCTCGAAATTCCATTTCCACCGGCAGTTCATGGCCACCTTCGGGCTGTCCGTGCATCGCTATGTCCAACTCGCCCGCATGAAGCGCGCTTCGCACAGGCTTGCCGCGAGCGACGCCCAAAGCGTCACCGATATAGCGATGGATGCCGGTTACGACGCACCGGATGCCTTCGCCCGCGCCTTTCGGCAACGGTTCGGACAGTCGCCTTCGTCGTTTCGGAAATCTCCCGACTGGGGGGCGTGGCTCATGGCCTTCGGGCCTTTCGACAAAGCAAGGAACACGCTCATGCAGATAATCTTCGAACCCGACGACGTGACGATCCGCGATGTGCCGCCCACACCGGTGGCGATCATGGAGCATCGCGGAGACCGGGCGACACTCCAGGACACCATCCAGCGGTTCATCGCCTGGCGCAAGGCGGCGGGCTTGTCGCCCGAGACAAGCCCGACCTTCAACATCTTCCGTTCCGAAAGGGAGCCCGCAATCGCGGCTGACTACAGCATGGACATTTGTGTTGGGACCGATCAGCCGATCGATGAGAATGACGGGCAGATGAAGGCCGGCGTGATCCCCGGCGGACGCTGCGCGGTGCTGCGCTACCCCGGCAACACCAACAATCTCGAACCCGCGGCACTCTACCTCTATCGGGAATGGCTTCCGGCCAGCGGCGAGGACGTGCGCGACTTTCCAGTCTATTGCCAGCGCCGGCTGTCGCGACTCGCGGAAGGGCCACTGCACGAAGTGGTCGTTGAGCTCTTCCTGCCTCTGAAATAGCCCTTGGGGCGGCTTGTCCCTTCTGATCGCAAGACGCGGACAAGCCGTCCACTCCACCTCGGTTATTCCGCCTGGATCTAGCGGGCAGCCGCGCGCTTTTCGAGCGAACGGGCATATTGCGTCAGCGGGAAGCACATGAGGAAGAAGATCAGCGCCACCAGCCCGTAGACCTTGAACGGTTCGAAGGTGGCGTTGTTGATAGCGTTGGAGGTCCGCACCAGCTCCTCGAAACCGATGATCGAGGTCAACGCCGTCGACTTGATCAGCTGCACCAGGAAGCCGACCGTCGGCGCGCGGGTGATCGAGAATGCCTGTGGCAGGATGATCAGCCTGAGCTCCTGCAGATAGTGCAGGCCGAGGCTGGCGCCAGCGTCCCACTGGCCGCGCGGCAAGGCATCGACGCCGGAGCGCCAGATCTCGGCGAGATAGGCGCTGGCGAAGAAGGTGAGGCCGAGCACCGCCGCGGTCCAGGGCTCGATGCGCAGGCCGAGCATGGGCAGGCCGAAGAACATCAGGAAGAGCTGCATCAACAGCGGCGTACCCTGGAAGAGGGCGATGTAGCCCGAGGCAAGGCGGCGGCTCCATTTATGCTTGGAGATCCGGAAGAACAGCACCGCCATGCCAACCAGCGCGCCGCCGACGAAGGCGGCCAGCGACAGCAGCACCGTCCAGCGTGTGGCCAGCAGAAGGTTGCGCACGATGTCCCAGAAAGTGAACTCGATCATGACACGCCCGCTCCGAGCGCACGGCGCCCGCCGGTGACCAGAAGCCGGCGCAAGGCCATCGACATTGCGAGATAGACCAGCGTCACGACGAAATAGGTCTCGAAGGACCGGAAGGTGCGCGCCTGCAGCATATCGGCCTCATAGGTCAGCTCGCGCACCGCGATCTGCGACACGACGGCCGATTCCAGCATCATGATGACGATCTGGCTGGTCAGCGCCGGATAGATGATCTTGAGCGCCTGCGGCAGCACGATCTTGATGAACACCTGGCGGGGCCTGAGCCCCAGAGCCAGGGCTGCTTCCGTCTGCCCACCCGGCACGGCATCGAGCCCGGCGCCGACGATCTCGATCGTATAGGCCGCCATGTTGAGCGTCATCGCCAGCATGGCGGCCAGGATCGGGTCGAGCCGGATGCCGAGGCTCGGCAGGCCGAAGAAGATGAAGAACAGCTGCACCAGGAACGGCGTGTTGCGCGTCACCTCGACATACCAGCCGATGGCCCGGCGCAGCAGCACGGGACCGTTCCGCCGTCCGGCGGCGCCCAGGATGCTTAGCAGCGTGCCGGCCAGCGTGGTCACGGCGATCAGCAGGATCGTCGTGGCCGCGCCATGCGCGATGTCGCCCAAGGCACCCGGGAGCCAGGCAAAGGCCACGGCGACTCAATCCTTGAGGTTGTCGGGGTTGAGCGGCGTCTTCAGCCAGGCTTTCGAGCTTTCGTCCAGCTTGCCGTCGGCCAGCATCTTGGCGATGGCGTCGTTGACCGCCTTCTTCAGCCCGTCTTCGTTCTTGTTGAGGCCGATATGCGAGGGCGAGGTCAGCAGCTGGAACTTCTGCTCCGGCTTCAGCGCATCCTGCTTGGCCAGCACCTGGGCGCCGACATCGTTGCCGACGACCATCAGCTGGGTCTGGCCCGAGATGAAGGCCTGGATGACCGAATTGTAGTTGTCGAAGCGCTTGATGTCGGCCGAGGCGGGCGCGGCCTCGGTCAGCGAGGTGTCCTCGAGCGTGCCGCGATTGACGGCGATCGACTTGTCGGCAAGGTCTTCCTTGCCTTTGACCGACATCGCCGCCGGACCGATCACCGCGATGTAGTAGGGCGCGTAGGCGGCGGCAAAGTCGATGACCTGCTCGCGCTCCTTGGAGTAGCCGACGCTCATCAGTATGTCGACGCGATGGTCGTTGAGATAGGGGATGCGGTTCTGGCCGGTGACGGCGACCGGATTGAGCTTCACCTTGAGCGTGTCGGCGATGTATTGCGCGACATCCATGTCGTAGCCCTTGAGGCTCATATCGGCGCTGGCCGAGGAGAAGGGCGGGAAGTCGGCGAAGACGCCGACATTGATGGTGCCGGCCTTGGTGATGTCAGCCAGCGCGTCGGCATTGGCCGCCTGGGTGGCGAGACCGAGGCCGGCGGCACCGAGCACTAGGATGGCGGCTATGGATGATTTCAGTGTCGAGTGGATTGTCATTCTTATTCCCCTTCTGGAAGCTCTTGATTGTTTGAGGCGGCTGCCGGCTCCAGCGCGGCGGCCGCCTTTACTGGTTCAGGTGTCAGGCGCGCTTGCCCGTGATGGCCGGGCTGAATACCATCAGGCTCAATATCTCGAACAGCACCTGGGCGCCGGCATGCGCGGTGTTGGTGGTGGCGTCATATTGCGGCGCCACCTCGACGACATCGCCGCCGACGATGTTGAGGCCCTTGAGGCCTCGCAGCAGCTCGAGCACTTCGCGCGTCGTCAGGCCGCCGACTTCCGGCGTGCCGGTGCCGGGCGCGAAGGCGGGATCGACGCTGTCTATGTCGAAGGAGACGTAGGTCGGGCCGTCGCCGACGATCTTGCGCGCCTTCTCGATGATGGCGGGGATGCCCATCCCGGTCACCTCTTCGGCGTGCACCACGGTCATCCCCGACTCGTAAGTGAACTCCCAGAGATATTCGGCCGAGCCGCGGATGCCGATCTGGATGGTCCGCGTCGGGTCGAGCACGCCGTCGAGCACCGCGTTGCGGAACGGGCCGCCGTGGTGGAACTTGGTCATGTCGAACAGGCCGCTGGTGTCGCAATGGGCGTCGATATGGATGAGGCCGACCGGCGCCTTCTTGCCGACGGCCTTCAGGATCGGATGGCTGATCGAATGGTCGCCGCCGACCGACAGCGGGATGACGCCGGCATCGACGATCTGGTTGGTGCGGCGCTCGATGTCCTCATGGCTGGTCTCCAGCCGGTAGCGGCTGCGGAATGGCGTGTCGCCGATGTCGGCAACGCGAAGCTCATGCGTCGGCGCGCATTCCAGCACGTGGTTGTAGGGGCCGATGCGTTCGATGGCGCGCAGCGCCCTCGGCCCGAAGCGCGAACCGGGCCGGTTGGTGACGCCCAGATCCATCGGCACGCCGATGATGGCCACCTGCAACTCGCCAAAATCCGGGTTCTCGGCAGCGATTTCGCGGTAGGGCGCGGCGAGAAAGGTCGGGATGCCGGAATAGGGCGCCAGCCTTGTGCCCGACTTGGAGAAGATCTTGTCGGCGACCTTGCGGAATTTCGGGTCGAACATCTCGCCGCCATGGCTCTCGCCATACTTGCGGCGCAACGCGTCGAGCTTGCCGCGATCGTAACCCATATCCGCTCCTCCTGGGCTGATGCAGTGCCGCCGTCGGCGATCTCAAACGAACCGGCCGTCATCCGGCCGGGTCGCTGTCCCGCTGGCTGCCTGCAGATTTCACGTCTTGGTGTTATTTCGAGCCGAAGTGTCCGGCAGCCCAATTGAAAAAGCAATTGATATTGTTAGGGTGTTTCCTGTGAGAAAATCTCACAAAGAAGCCGAGCGTCCATGGTCAAGCGCCTGCCACCCCTGAACCCGCTGCGCGCCTTCGAGGCAACGGCGCGCCATGGCTCACTGACCAAGGCGGCGAGTGAACTGAATGTCACGCATGGCGCCGTCAGCCACCAGATCAAGGCGCTGGAGCAGTCGCTTGGCGTCAAGCTGTTCGAGCGTATTGGCCAGCGGGTCAGGCTGACGCCGCATGGCGCGGAGCTGTTGCCGGCGGTATCGACCGCCTTCGACGGCATCGCCGCCGCCACGCAGCGGCTTACGCGGCCGGCCAGCAGCGGCGCGCTGTCGGTATCCTGCGTGCCGGCCTTGCTGCTTTTGTGGATGACGCCGAGGCTGGGCAGCTTCACCGCGCAATATCCCGACATCCAGCTGACGCTGATCCCCTCAAACGACCCCAGGGATATCCGTGCGCCGCATATCGATGTCTGCGTGCACTATGGCGATGGCAGCTGGGCCGATTGCTGGATGCGCAAATGGTCGGGGCTGGAGCTGTTTCCCGTGGTCAGCCCGACTTTGATCAACAACCGGCCGATCCGCAGCGTCAGGGACTTGGCCGACCATGTCTTCCTGCATGGCGACGACGGCCGCGAATGGCACACCTGGCTGGCGGCCGCCGATGCGCTGGACCTCGAAAAGGGCCGCCGCCATCATCTGGGCGACGCGCGCATGGCGGCCGAGGCGGCGGTGCATGGCCATGGCGTGGCGCTTGGCGATTCCGTGACGGCAAGCGCGCTGCTGGCCAGGGGCATGCTGATCGCGCCGTTCAGCCTTTCGGTGCCGGCGGTCGACGATTTCTATGTCGTCTGCCGCAACGAGATGCGCGCGACGCCGATCGTGCAGGTGTTTATCGACTGGCTGTTTGCCGAGAAGGCCGGAGATGACGGCCGTGCCGACGCTCCGGTCGCCGGCCGCATCATCAGCCGCCGCAAGCGTCCGCAACTCAAGGTCATCGGCGCGAAGGCGGTCGGCTGAGACCGGCTGCTCATGGCCATGCGCAGGCCGTTCTTTTTGTCGGGCCAGCCTGAAAGCGGGCAGCGCTTTGGCCAATTCGATGCTATGAGGCCTGTCGCGGTTATGGATGGCAGGCAGCGAAGGCGGTGTTGAAACATGGCTAAGACCGATATTGCGCGGCGTGTCTACAACCACACCTGGAAGCTCGACCCGATCGTGCGCAGCCTGCTCGACACGGACTTCTACAAGCTTTTGATGCTGCAGATGATCTGGGGCATGTACCCCAAGGTCGACGCCACCTTCTCGCTGATCAACCGCACCACCTCGGTGCGTCTTGCCGACGAGATCGACGAAGGTGAACTGCGCGAACAGCTCGACCATGCCCGCACCTTGCGCTTCTCCAAGAAGGAAATGATCTGGCTCGGCGGCAACAATTTCTATGGCCGCAAGCAGATCTTCGAACCGGAATTCCTCGCCTGGCTGGAAGGCTTCCGGCTGCCCGACTACGAGCTGTCGAAGCGCGACGGCCAGTACGAGCTCTCCTTCAGCGGCCCGTGGATGTACACCACGCTGTGGGAAATCCCGGCGCTCGCGATCATCAACGAGCTGCGCTCCCGCGCCGCCATGCGGGCCTTCGGGCCGTTCGCGCTCGATGTGCTCTACGCCCGCGCCAAGGCCAAGATGTGGGCTAAGACCGAGCGGCTGAAGGCGCTGCCCGGTATCCGCATTTCCGATTTCGGCACGCGCCGGCGGCATTCCTTCCTGTGGCAGCGCTGGTGCGTCGAGGCGCTGAAGGAAGGCATTGGCGAAGCCTTCACCGGCACCTCCAACGTGCTTTTGGCCATGGACAACGACCTCGAAGCGCTCGGCACCAATGCGCATGAATTGCCGATGGTGTTTGCCGCCCTTGCCAATTCGGAGAAGGAGCTGAAACAGACCCCCTACAAGGTGCTGCAGGACTGGCAGCGCTATTATGGCGGCAATCTTTTGATCGTGCTGCCCGACGCTTTCGGCACCGCCTCCTTCCTGCGCGACGCGCCGGACTGGGTGGCCGACTGGACAGGCTTCCGCCCCGACAGCGCGCCGCCCATCGAGGGCGGCGAAAAGATCCTGTCCTGGTGGCGCGAGAAGGGCAAGGACCCGAAGCAGAAGCTGCTGATCTTCTCCGACGGCCTCGAGGTCGAAACCATCGAGGAGACCTACCGCCACTTCAAGGGCAAGGTGCGCATGTCCTTCGGCTGGGGCACCAACCTCACCAATGATTTCGAAGGCTGCGCGCCGACCGAAACCAACAGCCTCGATGCCATATCGCTGGTCTGCAAGGTGACGGAAGCGAATGGCAGACCGGCGGTGAAGCTGTCCGACAACCCGGCCAAGGCGACGGGGGATGAGAAGGAAATTCAGCGGTATCTCAGGATTTTTGGGGAGAAGGACCGGGTGGAGCAACTGGTCAAGGTGTGAAGAACAGGCGGGCTCTTGGATAGGTCGAGTTCCTTGGCGCCCCCCTCTGTCCTGCCGGACATCTCCCCTCCGAGGGAGGAGATCGGCTGTGATCTCCGCTTTCGCCAATTTTCAACGTCGCAAGAAGGGCGCCGATCGTGTCAACTGCCGATCTCCCCCCTTGTGGGGGAGATGTCCGGCAGGACAGAGGGGGGCGCCGTAGAGTGCCGTTGCCTGTCGTTGGCCTTGTTGTTTGTCGCGCTGCTTATCGCCCCCACACCCGCCTTCGCCCACGCCTCCGACCGTGGCCACGTCCTGCTCCTCCCAACCGGCTACTACCTGATCGGCGGCGCATTCGCCGTGGCCGTCAGCTTTCTCGTGCTGGCACTGCTGCCCGCGGCCTCCCTCGACCGTTTCTGGCGTAGGCGCCTGCCGCTGTTCACCCTCGGCGACAGCGCCCGCAGCGCCATCAGCCTGATATGCTTTGCCGGCTTTGCAATTCTCGTCGCCGCCGGCCTTTTCGGCAGCCGCGACCCGCTCTCCAACCCGCTGCCGCTGGTGATCTGGACGCTGCTTTGGGCCGGCCTGACGCTGTTGCAAGGGGTTTTCGGCGATCTCTGGTCATGGCTGAACCCTTGGTATGGGCCGCGGCGCCTCGTCTCGCGCCTGCTCAGCACAGACGATGAGGGACCTTGGCGCCTTCCACGATGGGTCGGCTGCTGGCCTGCCGTCATGCTGTTCTTCGCCTTTGCCTGGTTCGAGCTGATCGATGCGGCGCCCGACGACCCGGCACGGCTCGCCTTTGCCGCCGGCCTCTACTGGCTGTTCACATTCCTCGCCATGCTGGCCTTCGGCTATCGCGACTGGAGCCGGAGCGGCGAGTTCCTGACCGCGTTCTTCGCCATGGTGGCGCGCTTTGCACCGGTCGAGCGCGACGAGGCAGGCCGGCTAGTACTGTGCTGGCCGGCCGCCAAGCTGCTGGCGGCGGAGCCATTGCCGCCCAGCGGCATCGCCTTCCTGCTGCTGGCCCTGTCCTCGGTCTCCTTCGACGGCCTGTCGAAAACCTTCTTCTGGCTCGGCCTGTTCGGCGTCAATCCGCTTGAATTCCCGGGCCGCACGGCGGTGATCGGTAGCGGCACTTTTGGGCTCGTTCTGACATTCGTGCTGCTGGCAGCGGTGTTCCTTTTCGCGGTCTGGCTCGGCCAGCGCCTGGCCGGCAGCGGTCCGCCACTTGGCCAGGCGGCCGGACTGCTGGTGTGGTCGATCGTGCCGATCGCCCTCGCCTACCATGTCGCACACTATCTAACGGCGCTGCTGGTCGACGGCCAGTATGCACTAGCCTCGTTGTCCGACCCGTTCGCACTGGGCTGGAACCTGTTCGGCTCCGCCGACATACAGGTCGAGGCCGGCATCGTCGCCGGCGCGGAGTCGGCCTGGTGGCTGTGGAACATGCAGGCCGGCGCCATCATCCTGGGCCATGTGCTCGCCGTCCTCGTCGCGCACGGCTTTGCCTGGCGCCTGCATCCGCAGCCCGCCCGCGCCGCGCTCAGCCAGTTTCCGCTCACCCTGCTGATGATCGCCTACACGGTCTTCGGCCTCTGGCTGCTTGCCACGCCGACCGTCGGATGACAAAAGGGCGGCCCCGATGTCGTTGGGGAAAGCTCGCTTGCCACATCAGGGCTTTGGTGATTTAGTTTGTACACATGCAATTTTCCGCAACCTCCGAGCGAGGATGCCGAACCCGCACTATCGTTGGTCAAGACTGAAAAAACAGGGGAACGAACATGGCTGACAAGAACGGATTTTTCGACCTCTCCAAGACTGGCCTCATCTCCAAGACTGGCCTCACCCGCCGCACCGCACTGAAGGGCCTGGCCGCGGGCGCCGGCCTTGCCGTGGCGCCCGGTTTCGTCCGCTATTCCCAGGCGCAGAGTTCGGCGCCGATCAAGATCGGCTTCCAGTCGCACCGCACCGGCATCGGCGCCGCCTATGGCCGCTGGTACGAGAAGACCACCGCTGCCGCGGTCAAGGCGATCAACGCCGCCGGCGGCATCAATGGCCGTCAGGTCGAGGTGATCATCGAGGATGACGGCACCGATCCCGGCCGTGGTGCGGAAGTCGTCGGCAAATTCGCCACCCAGCACAAGACCGATATCGTCTTCGGCACGCTGTTCTCGCATGTCGTCATCGGTTCGGCGCCCGCCGCCGGCGAGGCCAAAATCCCCTACTTCGTCGTCAGCGAAGGCCACCACGTCGCCTCGACCAAGCTCAACCGCTATGTCTTCCAGCCCGGCATCACCGACGTGAAGAGCCAGATCCAGTCGATGGCGCCGTGGATCGCGGCCAATGCCGGCAAGAAGGTGACGCAGATCTTCCCGGATTTCGCCTTCGGCTACGACCATCGCGACTACCTGCCGCCGGCGCTGAAGGCGCAAGGCGCCGAGGTCATCGCGCAGATCGCCATCCCGCCGACGGAATCCTCCTTCACCAAATATTTTCCGCAGATCCCGCCCGAGACCGAGGTGATCTACCACGTCATGGTCGGCCCGGCCGTGCTCACCTTCGTCAAGGAGCTCGGCGAATTCTACGGCTCCAACCGGCCGCAGCTGTTCGGCTTCATCGATTCGCTCGAAGCCACCGACATCAACAGCCCCGGCCTGGAATTCCTGGACGGCAGCCATTTCTGGGAAGGCTCGCCACGCTACGCCCAGCCCGATGATAGCGCTGCGCAGAAGGCCTACCGCGCCGCCGTCGGCATCGACGACAATGGAGCGGCGGTCGGCGATCCCAAGGACGTTTCCACCGCGGCGCACATGTTCGGCTGCTGGGAAACGCTCTATGTCGTCAAGAAGGCGATGGAAGATGCCGGCTACAAGGGTCCGGAGGACCGTGCCAAGCTCGTCGAGGCGACCGAGGCGCTGACCGCCTTCGCCGAAGGTCCGGAGCATCCGCAGGGGCCAAAGACCTTCAACGGCAAGATCCACCAGTGCTTCGGCATCCAGAATATCTCCAAGGTCGAAGGCGGCAAGCTGAAGGTGGTGCACAAGACCAAGATCGAGGACGGGCTTTACGAGGCCGAGGGGGACTATACGAAGCAGGCGCTTTAGGCTTAGCCATCTAGCGAGCGTGAGCGCCAAGGCACCCCCCTCTGTCCTGCCGGACATCTCCCCCGCAAGGGGGGAGATCGGCAGTTTGTGTGGCAGCGCCCATCCGCCAGCGTTGATGATTGGCGAAACCAGAGACGACATCCAATCTCCCCCCTTGCGGGGCAGATGCCCGGCAGGGCAGAGGGGGGTGCCTCGCGCATCCCTCGGTGCCTAGCCGATGCACTTCGGTCCCCACCTTCTCCTCGCCGCCCTCGAAGGCCTCGTCACATCAGCCGTGCTGGCGTTGACCGCGCTTGGGCTGTCGCTGGTGTTTGGCGTCATGCGCGTCGTCAATGTTGCGCATGGCGAGTTCTTCATGCTGGGCGCAGTGCTCGCCTGGGCGATCTCGACGGCGATATCGGGTCACCCCGCGCTCGGCTTCCTGGCAGCACTGGTGATCGCGCCGCTGATCGTCGGCGCCATTGCGCTGGTGGCCGAACGGCTGGTGCTGCGCCGGCTCAACTACAATCCGGAAGCCACCATCGTCGCCACGATCGGCATGCTCTACATCATCCAGCAGCTGGCGCTGACCTTCTATGGCCCGGAGGCGCGGCCGGTGGAGCCGCCCTTCAGCTACCGCATCCTTTTGCCGTGGTTCGGCTACTCCGGTTACAAACTGTCCGTCATTGCCGCCTCCGCGCTTCTCTTGCTCGCGACGTGGCTGGTGCTGACGCGCACCAGGATCGGCCTCATCATGCGCGCCACCCAGTATGACAGCGAGACCGCGCAAGCCTTCGGCATTCCGGTCGACCGCGTCTATGGCGGCGTATTCGCGCTCGGCGCCATGCTGGCGGCGATCGCCGCGGTGCTGATCGTGCCGATCAGTCAGGCGCATTACCTGATGGGGCAGGATCCGCTGCTCTTGTCCTTCATCGTCGTCATCATCGGCGGCCTCGGCTCGCTGCGCGGCACCGTCGTTGCCGCCGTGCTGATCGGCCTTTCCGACGGCATCATTTCGATGTTCTTCTCGCCGACCTTGGCCAAAATAATCGCCACGCTGCTGGTCGCCATGGTGCTGGTGTTCCGGCCGCAAGGCTTGTTCGGGACGGCATCGCGATGAGCGAAGCTTCGCCGGCAAAGGCCTATGCGCTGCATCTCGGCGTGATCGCCCTGCTCTTCGCGCTGAGCTTCGTTCTGCCGGAGTACTACCACGGCCTGCTCGCCCGCATCATGGTGCTGGCGGTGTTCGCGATGGGCTACAACATGCTGTTCGGCTATGTCGGCCTGCTCAGCCTCGGCCACGCCATGTTCTTCGGCGCCGGACTTTACGGCGCCGGCCTTGCCATCATCCAGCTCGGTTGGGGCGTGCCGTTGGCCTTCCTTGTCGGGATTGCCTGCGGCACCGTGCTGGCGCTGGTGATCGGCCTGCTGGCGTTGCGCACCACGGGCGTCGCCTTCATGATCGTCACCATGATGTTCGCGCAGGTGTTTTCGCTGTTGATCCTCTACTTCGCGACGTGGACCGGCGGCGATCAGGGCCAGGTCGTGCCGCAGTCGGCGCGTGTCCTCAATCTCGGTGCGACGTCGCTGGACCTCACCGACCCGACCGTGCGTTACATGAGCGCACTGCTGCTGTTCTCGCTCGTGCTTTTGGTTACGCTGGCCATCGTCCGCTCCCGGTATGGCCGCGTTCTGGTCGCCATCCGCGAAAACGAGGACCGCACGAAGATGCTGGGCTACGACACCTTCTCCAACAAGCTCATGGCCGTCGTCGTCTCCGGCACGATCTGCGCGGCGTCGGGCGCCGCCTACGCGCTGCTGTTCGGCTATGTCGGCTCGAGCTTCGCGTCGGTGCAATATTCTATCCTGCCGCTGCTGTGGGTGCTGCTTGGCGGGGCCGCCACGACGCTCGGGCCGCTGATCGGCACCGTCTTCATGTACTATGTCATCGACGTCTCCAGCGGCTACACCTCGGCCTATCTGCTGATCGTCGGCATTGCGCTGATCCTTCTGGTGCTGTTTTTCCCGAAAGGCATTCTCGGCACCATCCGCCAGCGCTGGCTCGGATGGCTGCCATGACGCCGCTTTTGGCCACCAAGGGCCTGTCGCGCCATTTCGGCGGCCTGCGCGCCGTCGACAACGTCGACTTCACCTTGATGCCCGGTGAAATCCGTGCCGTCATCGGCCCCAACGGGGCGGGGAAGACGACCTTCGTCAGCATGGTCAGCGGCCGCATCCAGCCGTCTTCAGGAGCGATCGTGTTCGATGGCGCCGACATCACCGGCATGCCGGCCTATGTCAGGGTGCGCCAAGGCATCGCCTACACGTTCCAGATTACCAGCATCTATGCCAACCTGTCCGTTTACGCCAACGTCGCGCTGCCCGTGCAACTGACACTGAGGCACGGGCCTTCCAAGAGCGCGATACAGGCCGCTGTCATGACGGCGCTGGAACGCACCGGGCTCGCGGACCGCGCCCATATGCCGGCCGGGCAATTGTCCTATGGCCACCAGCGCCTGCTCGAAGTGGCGATGGGCCTGGCGCTCAAGCCGCGCCTGCTGATCCTCGACGAGCCGACGCAGGGGCTCGCCGACAGCGAGATCGACAATTTCATCGTGCTGGTGCGCGACATCGCCAGCAGCGCCACGGTGCTGCTGATCGAACACAATATGCCCGTCGTCATGCAACTCGCCGACCGCATTACCGTCTTCAACGCCGGCAGGATCCTGGCGGAAGGCACCCCGGAAGCGATCCGCGAGAACGCGGCGGTACAGCAAGCCTACCTGGGGACCGCCCCATGAATGAGACGAGCAAGGCCGAGGCATTGCGGATCGCCGGACTGAACTGCTTCTACGGCGAGGTCCAGGTGCTCTACGGTCTCGACCTCGTGCTCAACAAAAGCGAGGTGCTGTGCCTGTTCGGCCGCAACGGCGCCGGCAAGACGACGACGCTGAAGGCGATCATGGGCCTGCTTCCTTCGAGCGCGGGCTCGATCAAACTCGACGGCCAGGAATTGACCGGCCTGCCGGCGCACGAAGTGCCGAAGGCCGGCGTCGCCTATGTGCCGCAGGGCAGGCGGCTGTTTGCCGAGATGACGGTGGCGGAGAACATCGAGATCGGGCTGATGGCGCGCGGCAAGGGCAAGGCCGTGCGGGAAAACGTCCTCGACCTCTTTCCGCTGCTGCGCCAGCGGCTGCGGCAGCGCTCGGGCACCTTGTCGGGCGGCGAGCAGCAGATGCTGGCGATGGCGCGTGCGCTGTGCCTCGAACCGCAAGTGCTGTTGCTCGACGAGCCGACGGAAGGGCTGATGCCGTCGATGATCGCCAAGATCCGCGAGACAGTGGCTAAGCTGCGCGAGATGGACGTCTCGACCATCCTGGTGGAACAGCGCGTCGATGCGGTGCTTTCGGTCGCCGACCGCGTCTCGTTCATCGAGAACGGCCGCAACCGCGAGACGGTGAATGTCGAGGAGTTGCGCGCCGATCCGTCGGCGGTCAGGCGCTATGTCGGCGTCGGCTGATCAGCCGAAGAACACAAAGCCCGCGATCAAAAAAGTCGGGATCAGCACCAGCCCGGACCACAGCATGTAGCCGAAGAAGCCGGGCATCTTCACGCCACGCTGCCTGGCGATGGCATAGACCATGAAGTTGGGCGCGTTGCCGATATAGGTGTTGGCCCCCATGAACACCGCACCCGCCGAGATCGCGGCAAGCGTCGAGGCGAATTCGGTCATCAGGTGATGTGGATCGCCGCCGGCAAGCTCGAAGAACACGAGATAGGTCGGCGCATTGTCTAGGAAGGACGACAGCGCTCCGGTCAACCAGAAATAGGCGAGATCGTTAGGCGTGCCTTGCGCCGAGGTGACGAGCGCGACCAGCGGCGCCAGCGCACCCTCGTGACCGGCCCTCAGGATGGCGATGACCGGCACGATGCAGATGAAGATGCCGGCAAACAATTTTGCCACTTCCGCGATCGGACCCCAGTTGAAGCCGTTCGCCGCGCGGTATTCCTTGCGCGAAACCGCCAGCGACACGAAGGCGAGCGCCAGGATGACGGCGTCGCGCACCAGGTTCTGCAGTTCCAGCGCCACGCCTTGAATGGAGAAGGCGACATCAGGCTTCCACGTCGCCGACAGCAGGATGGCGCCGATAACGCCGGCCAGCAGCGGAATGTTGGGCAGGCCGCGGATGCGAACCTTCGAATCCGGCGTCGGGTCCTTGATCTTCGGCGCGCCGGCCTCGCGCCGGTGCAGGATGATGTCGATCGCCAGGAACACGGCCAGCACCAGGCCGCCGACGAACAGCGTCTCGCGCCAAAGGTTGGCGGTTGTCCAGAAGAAGTCGACGCCACGCAGGAAGCCGACGAACAGCGGGGGATCACCGAGCGGCGTCAGCGAGCCGCCAATGTTGGACACAAGGAAGATGAAGAAGACGACGACATGGGCGTTGAACGGCCTGTTATCATTGGCGCGGATGATCGGCCGTATCAGGATCATCGAGGCGCCCGTCGTACCGATGACCGAGGCGAGCAGCGCGCCGACCAGCAGCAGCCCGGCATTGACCAGCGGCGTGCCGTGGATGTTGCCAGCGACCAGGATGCCGCCCGAAATGGTGAACAGCGCAAACAGCAGGATGATGAAGGACATGTATTCGGTGAGCAGCGCATGCAGCACCGCCTCGGCCGCCTGGGGGATCCCGAAGGCGAGCGCCAGCGGCACGACGACCAGCGCCGCCCACAGGGCCGCGATCTTGCCGTAGTGATGCTCCCAGACAGGGTGGAACAGCAGCGGGCCGGTGGCGATGGACAGCAGCAGGCCGGCAAAGGGCAGTGCCCACCACAGCGACATCGCGGCACCGGGCAGAGCATGTTCCTCGGCCGCTACGGCTACGTCCGGGAACAGCATGGGGACGGCGATGCCAGCGCCCACCATCACGCCTGCACTGATCCGCGAAAAGCCCCCTCGATGCCCCACCGTTCAGTCCGACAGTTGGTCTTCGAGCGTCACGCCGGCATCGCGCATGCGTTGCAACATCGCGTCGAGCGAGCCGTTGAGATCGATGCCGCGACAGGCGTCGAGCCGCACGGTGGTCTTGAAACCCTGGCTGACGGCGTCCAGCGCCGAAAAGCCGACGCAGAAATCGGTCGCAAGGCCAACCAGGGTGATGGTGTCGATACCGCGCTCCCTGAGGTAGCCCCCGAGGCCGGTCGGCGTCGCGTGGTCGTTTTCGAAGAAGGCCGAATAGCTGTCGATGGCGGGGCGAAAGCCCTTGCGGATGACGAGTTCGGCCTTGGTCCAGGCAAGGCCGGAATGGAAATCCGAACCGAGGCTGCCCTGGATGCAATGGTCCGGCCACAGCGTCTGCTGGCCGTAAGGCATCTCGATCACGGAGAAGGGTTGCGCGCCGGGATGGCTGGAGGCGAAGCTCGAATGCCCGGCGGGATGCCAGTCCTGCGTCAGCACGACATGGTCGGCGTGCCGGATCATGTCATTGACCAGCGGCACGATCTCGTCGCCGCCGGTCACGGCCAACGCGCCGCCCGGGCAAAAGTCGTTCTGCAGGTCGATCACAACAAGCGCTTGGTCGGCCATTGGGCCTCCTTCTTCTCTGCGTTGGGCTCAGGCTCCAGTAGAAAGATGCCGCTGACGCGACCGGAGGCAGAAACTTGACCAGATGGCCTGCCGCGTCAACCTCCGAAGGCGTAACAATCTCGTTGCATGCACCGTGGCAAGCACGGCGGCCCAAACTCTGGCTTTGACAATTTCCACCGGCTTGATATCATTTGCATACGAATGAATTTCCGGTTTGCGGACCGGCAAGATCATGCCTGGGGTAAACGCCCTGGGAGGGCCATTTCGGGGAAGGCCCACTCTCTGGGAAGGCAAAGCGTGATCCGTTACGCGAAACCCACCACTGTCGACGAGGCGCTCGCTTTGCTTGGCGAGGGCGCCTGGCGCATTCTTGCCGGCGGCACTGATTTCTATCCGGCACAGGGCGCGAAGCCGTTCCGCGACAATGTCCTCGACATCAACGGCCTCGCTGCGCTGCGCGGCATCGCCGAGACGGACGACCACTTTGTCATCGGCGCGCGCACGACCTGGACAGACCTCATCCACCACCCCTTGCCGCCAGCATTCGATGCGCTGAAACAGGCCGCGCGCGAGGTCGGCTCGCCGCAGATCCAGAACGTCGCTTCCGTCGCCGGCAATCTCTGCAACGCCTCGCCGGCCGCCGATGGCGTGCCGGGCCTGCTCGTGCTCGATGCCGAGGTCGAACTGCGTTCGGCGATAGCGACACGGCATCTGCCCTTGCCCGATTTCATTCTCGGCAATCGGCGCACGGCCTTGCAGCCTGGCGAAATGGTGACCGCCATCCGCGTGCCGAAGCCAGCCGCCGGTACATCGGCTTTCGTCAAGCTCGGCGCACGGCGCTATCTCGTCATTTCCATCGCCATGGTGGCGGCGCGCCTGGTCGTCGACAACGGCAGGGTTACTGAGGCGGCCATCGCCGTCGGCTCCTGCTCGGCTGTCGCCAGGCGGCTTGCCGGCGTCGAGACGGCGCTGCTCGGATTGCCTAGGGATGGCGGGCTCGCCGGCGCCATCCAATCCGCGCCGATGACCGAACTGTCGCCGATCGCCGATGTGCGTGGCAGCGCCGAATACCGGCTCGACGCGGTGCGCGAGATCGTCGCGCGGGCCGTGCTGACGGCCGCCGGACCGATGAACGATCATATGGTGGCGGCGGCATGAGACAAGCTCAGCCTGACATGAACCAGGTTCTGCCTGAAGTCAGTGAAGCTCGGCCCGAATTGGGCGTAGTCCAGCCCGGTCTCGGCCGCGCCGACATCGCCTTCGCGGTCAATGGCGCCGCCGTCTCGGTCAATGTGCCGCCGCTGCGCCGGCTGTCCCAGGTGCTGCGTGAAGAATTGCGGCTCACCGGCACCAAGGTCGGCTGCGATGCCGGCGATTGCGGCGCCTGCACGGTGCTGGTCGACGGCGATCCGGTCTGCGCCTGCCTGATGCCGGCGGCTTCGGCCGCCGGCGCATCGGTGACGACGGTCGAGGGGCTGGCCAACGGCCGGCTTTCGGCGCTGCAGGCCTCTTTCCTCGCCCATGGCGCGGCGCAATGCGGCATCTGCACGCCGGCGCTGCTGGTGGCAGCGACAGCGCTGCTGGACACGACTCCCAGACCGACCGAGACCGAGGTGCAGGATGCGCTGGGCGGGATTCTGTGCCGCTGCACCGGCTACCGGAAGATCATCGCGGCGGTGATGGAGGCAGGACGATTCGAACCGTCAACCGACAGCGCGGCCCCTCATCCGCCTGCCGGCACCTTCTCCCCGTATAGTGACGGGGAGAAGGGAGAAGCTCCAGCGCTGGCGACCCCCTCTCCCCGTTCTTCACGGGGAGAGGGTGAGGAGCAGCGCGAACGTCATTCGTTCGATCTCGGCCTTGACCGTAGAATGCCAATTTCGGGCAATGCCGTAGGCGCGTCGCCCGTCAGGCTCGACGGTGTGCCAAAGGTGACCGGGGCTGAGAAATTCGGCGGCGATTCCTTCCCGGCCGATGCGCTTGCCGTGCTGGTGGTCCGCTCGCCGCATTATCACGCCGGCTTCGCCTTCGGCGATCTCGACGGCTGGGCAAACAAGCACCCCGGCATGGTTGGTGTCTTCACGGCCGCCGACATTCCGGGCAAAAACTGTTTCGGCGTCATCGGTCCGTTTGCCGACCAGCCGGCGCTCGCCGAAGGATTTGCGCGGCTGCGCGGCGAGGCGGTGGCGCTGGTCGCCGGCGAGCGCGAGGCGATGTTCGATCTCGATATGTCGGATTTCCCGATCCGCTGGACCGAGTTGCCGCATATCCTGCAGCCCAGCGAAGCGCAGGCCAAGGATGCTGCGCTGATCCATGGGAACCGCCCTTCGAACCTGCTGACCTCCGGCTTCGTCGAGCGCGGCGACCCCGAGACGGCGCTTGCCAATGCGGCCGTTGCCGTGACGGGCGCAATCGAAACCTCCTATGTCGAGCACGCCTATATCGAGCCGGAAGCCGGCCATGCCTATATGGACGGCGATACGCTGGTCGTCGTCGCCTGCACCCAGGCACCCTATATGGACCGCGACGACACGGCGAAGGTGCTTGGCCTGCCCGTCGACAAGGTGCGCATCGTGCCGACCGCGACCGGCGGTGGCTTCGGCTCGAAACTCGACGTTTCGCTGCAGCCGCTGATCGGCCTTGTGGCGCTTAAGACCGGCCGGCCGGCCGCCTTGGCCTACACCCGCAACGAATCGATGATGTCGACCACCAAGCGCCATCCGGCCGAAATGAAGGCGACCATCGGCGCCGATGCCGACGGCCATGTCACCGGCATGATCTTTTCAGGCGATTTCAACACCGGAGCCTACGCCAGCTGGGGGCCGACCGTCGCCAACCGCGTGCCGGTGCATGCTTCCGGCCCCTATGCGACGCCGAACTACCGCGCCGAGGGCCGCGCCATCCATACGCATGGCCCGATCTCCGGCGCCTTCCGTGGCTTCGGTGTGCCGCAGGCGACGATCATGCAGGAGACGCTCTATGATGAGCTGGCCGGCAAGCTCGGCATCGACCGGCTCGACTTTCGCCTGAGAAACTGCCTTCGGAACGGCTCCGAAACGGTTACCGGCCAGACGCTGGAATCCGGCGTCGGCATTGCCGAATGTCTTGAGGCCCTGCTGCCGCATTGGGCGCGGGCGCAGGCTGATGCGGATACTTTCAACAGCAACCATGAAGAAAAAAAGCGCGGCGTCGGCGTGGCTTCGTGCTGGTATGGCTGCGGCAACACCTCGCTGCCCAATCCGTCGACCATCCGGGTCGGCATCGCGGCTGACGGCACCGTCATCCTGCATCAGGGCGCCGTCGATATCGGCCAGGGCTCGAACACCGTCATCACGCAGATCTGCGCCGACGCGCTTGGCCTGCCGCTGGAAAAATTCCGGCTGAAGAGCGCCGATACGGCAATCAGCCCCGACGCCGGCAAGACCTCGGCCTCGCGCCAGACCTTCGTGACCGGGAAGGCGGCCGAAAAAGCCGGGCGGGCCTTGTGGGAAAAGATCCTGCGCTTCGCCAATGTCTCCGAAAAGGCAACTTTGCAACTGGACGGCGCGGCGATCGTCATCCGCGAGGGCGAAGCCACGCGCCGCATCGATCTCGCCTCGCTCGACATGGATGCCGACGGCTTCGTCTTCCGCGCCGAGGAGACCTACGACCCGCCGACGCTGCCGCTCGATGCCAAGGGCCAGGGCAAGCCCTACGCCGTCTATGGCTATGGCGCGCAGATCGCCGAACTCGAGGTCGATCTCAAGCTCGGCACAGTGAAGCTGATCAAGATCACCGCCGCGCATGATGTCGGCAAGGCGATCAACCCGCTGCTGGTCGAGGGCCAGATAGAAGGCGGCATCGCGCAAGGCATCGGCATGGCGCTGATGGAAGAATACATTCCCGGCCGCACCGAGAATCTGCACGACTATCTCATCCCGACCATCGGCGACGTGCCGCCGATCGAGACCATCCTGGTCGAGGTTCCCGATCCCGAGGGGCCGTTCGGCGCCAAGGGGCTGGGCGAACATGTGCTGATCCCGACCGCACCCGCGATCCTCAACGCCATCCGCCACGCCACCGGCGTGCTGGTCACCAAGGTTCCGGCGACGCCGACGCGCATCCGCGCCGGCATCCTTGAAAAAGATGGCATCCGCGAAAAGGAGGCACGCGCATGAGCGAGCTTGCCGAGCGTTTTGAGACCCATGACCCCGGCGAGAAGCAGGTGGCGGAGAAGATCCGCTGCGATGCCTGCCCGGTCATGTGCTACATAGCCGATGGCCGCACAGGCGCCTGCGACCGCTACGGCAATGCCGGCGGCCGGATCGTGCGCATGGATCCGCTGACCATTCTCGACCACGCGGCCGAGTCCGGCGGGACAATCGTGCCCTTCGTCGCCGAAGGCGAGGCATGGGACGGCGAACTGGTCAACACCGGGCGCCGCTTCGTCACGGCAATCGGCGCCGGCACCACCTATCCCGACTACAAGCCGGCGCCGTTCATCGTCAGCCAGCAGGTCGAAGGCGTCGATCTCGTCACCGTCGTCACCGAAGGCATTTTTTCGTATTGCGGCGTCAAGGTGAAGATCGACACCGACCGTCATATCGGACCCGAAACGCAAATCGTGCGCTCGCAAGGCGAGGCGATCGGCCATGTCACCACGGGCGAATACGGCTCGCAGATGCTGTCGCTGGGCGGCGTGCATCATCTGACCGGCGGCTCCAAGGCGGAAGGCCGGGCAACCTGCGACGCGCTGCTCAATCTGTGCAACCGCAAGCCGGTGGAACTGACCATCGATGGCGGCGCCACCATCATCGTCGAAGCCGGCAAACCACCTGTCATCGACGGCAAGCAGGAGCACCGCATGCGCGTCGGCTGCGGCTCGGCCACGATCGGCATGTTCGCCACGCAATGGCGCGGGCTGGTCGACGAGGTGGTGGTGGTCGACGACCATATCACCGGCGTCGTCTCCGAACACCAGGCCGGCAAGGTGCTGGGCTGGCAGGACACCGGCATCAAGATCATCGGACGCCGCTCGACGCCGGGTCGCTATTTCAAGGTCTCCGAGCCCGGCCTCGGCTGGGGCGGCACCTCGATTTCCGACCCGCTGTCGATCCTTGGTGAGTGGAACGCCAAGAAGGGCGCGCGGCCGGGCCTGTCGATGCTGATGGTTTCGACCACCGGCGAGCAGTACGCCTATTACGAACTCGACGACGAACTGAAGCCGGTCGAAAAGCCGTTTCCAGAACGGCTGCAGAAGTCCGTGAACCTGATCGAGGACAATTGCGAGCCGGCGCTATGCACCGTGCTGTTCATCGGCGGCGCCGGCGGCTCGCTGCGCGCCGGCGTCACCGAAAACCCGGTCAATCTCACCCGCTCGGTGCAAGGCCTGACGACCTATGTGACGGTCGGCGGCGCGCCGGTCTATGTCTGGCCGGGCGGCGGCATCACGCTGATGGTCGACGTGACGCGCGTGCCGGAAGGCGCCTTCGGCTATGTGCCGACGCCGGCGCTGGTGGCGCCGATCGAGTTCACCTTGCGCCGCGACGACTATGTCAGGCTCGGCGGCTACGAGGCCGAGATCCGCAGCGTCGAGGACATCGTCGCGAAGGGCGGCGAATACCTCAACCCGCGCCACGGCACCGGTGCGCCGTCCGACAATCCATGGCCGCCGCTGGCGCAATTGCGGCGCGCCGCGTCGAACGGAGCCGGATGATGGACGGCCCGCAAGCGCATTGGCTGCAGGACGGCAAGCGGCTGCATCTCAACCATGGGCCGATCGACCTGATCATCGAGGCCTTTGGCGAGGCGCAGGAATGCCGTCTGGCCTATGAGCAAGCCGTGGCGCGCTTCCAGACGATCCTGATCGAGCTGGTCAGGGAGCTTCCCGAATTGCGGCTCCCGGCATTTTTCCTGGCGCCGCGCGCCTTTGACGGCCCGACGGCGCGCCGCATGGAAGCGGCCGTCATGCCGCTCGCGGAATGTTTCATAACACCGATGGCCGCCGTTGCAGGATCGGTAGCCGACGAAATTCTCGCCGCATTGCTTGCCGGCCGCAAACTCGAGCGCGCCTATGTCAACAATGGCGGCGACAGCGCCCTCCACCTCGGCAAGGGCCGGTCGATCGGCCTGGCGGTCGCCGGCACCGGCAACGGCATGGCCGACCGGATCACGATCCGCGCGGAGGATGGCGTTCGCGGCGTCGCCACCAGCGGCTGGCGCGGCCGTTCCTTCTCGCTTGGCATTGCCGACGCCGTCACCGTGCTGGCGCGGACCGGCGCTGAGGCCGATGCGGCGGCGACACTCATTGCCAATGCGGTGGACCTTCCCGGCAATCCCGCCATCAAGCGCATTCCCGCACGCGAACTGTCGCCCGACAGCGACCTCGGCGCGCGGCTGGTGACGCAAGGCGTCGGCATGCTTGCGCCTGGCGAGGTGGCGCGGGCGCTGGACAATGGCCTTGCCGTCGCCGAAGCTTTTCGTCGGCGCGGCCTGATTGCCGGATCGGCGCTGTTTCTTGGCGGTGAGGCCCGCATCAGTGGTTCCGTGGCGCTTGCCGCGCCCAACAAAAATCCGAGGGAGGAAGTTGCCCATGCCTGAGTTTCCGATCCGCAAGATCGCGGTGCTGAGCGAAGAGATCTTTCATGATGGCGGTCCGGTCGCGGACGTGCCGCGCCGGCGTGCGGCGGCCATGGCCGTGGTCAAGAACCCATTCGCCGGGCGCTATGTCGAGGATCTGCAGAGCGCCATGGACGATCTGAAGCCGCTTGGCCTGCTGCTTTCCGACAGGCTGGTCGCCGCGTTGGGCGGCGACGTCAAACAGATCGATGGCTACGGCAAGGGCGCCATTGTCGGCACGGCGGGCGAACTGGAGCATGGCGCGCTCTGGCATGTGCCGGGCGGCTACGCCATGCGCGAGCGGCTCGGCGACGCCAAGGCGATCGTGCCGTCGGCCAAGAAGGTCGGCGCGTTCGGCTCAAAGCTCGACGTGCCGCTCGGCCACATCAACGCCGCCTATGTGCGCAGCCATTTCGATGCCATGGAAGTCGGCATCAGCGACGGGCCGCGTCCCGACGAGATTCTTTTTTGTCTGGCCATGACCTGCGGGCCGCGGGTTCACAACCGCATGGGCGGGTTGGCGGCAGCCGACATCAAGGCCTGGGACGGGCTGCGGTGAGCGGCGAGGACAATCTGCTCAAGCTGGTCGAGGTCGAAGAGCCCGAGGACCAGGATTACCTCCTGCAGGAGCAGGTCGGCTTCATCCTGCGCAAGGCGCACCAGCGCCATGTCTCGATCTTCGCCGCGCATATAGGCGACCTGACGCCGCCGCAATTCGCCGCACTGGCCAAGCTGCGCGATGTCGGCGAGACCTCGCAGAACCAGCTCGGCACGCTGATCGCCATGGATGCGGCGACGGTGAAGGGCGTGATCGATCGCTTAAAGGCACGCGGCCTGGTCGAGCTCTCCAAGCATGAGGTCGACAAAAGGCGGCTGCTGGTCAATCTGACCGCCGAAGGCCGCGACGCCATCGAACGCCTGATCCCGTTGGCGCGCGAGATCACCAGGGAAACGCTGGCGCCGCTCTCGGCCAAGGAGATCGCCACCTTCATGAAGCTGCTGGCCAAGCTGGCGTAGGTGCCGCCACGATCCATCGCGTCAAATGGCGATCAGAGCGGGAACGCTTCCCTGCACAGGTCCTGCAGCTTCGAAAAGACGCCCTTGCCGCCGGTAATGACCTGCGTGCCGCTCTGCAGCACCGTCTTGGGATCCGCCTTCAGGACGGTGCCGCCGGCCTCTTCGATCAGCAGCATGCCGGCCAGGCAGTCCCAGGCGTTCATGTGTTCCTCGACATAGCCAAGCAGCCGGCCCGAGGCCACATAGGCCAGCATCAGGGCGCCGGACGCATTGCGGAAGAAGACACCGCCTTCGGCGAGGAGCTTCTTGATCAGCACGGCGATGTTCTCGGCCTCGGCCCGGTTCGAGAATCCGGTCCCCACCGAGCCTTCTTCCAGGCTGGCCGCGGCACTTGCCTTGATCGGCCTGCCGTTGATGAAGGCGCCGCCACCGAGCCTGCCGTGAAACGTCTCGCCGGTCGACGGTTCGTGGATGACGCCGACGACCGTCTCCCCGTCCTTTGCGCAAGCGATCACCACGCACCAGGCCGGAATGCCGCGCACGAAATTGGCGGTGCCGTCGATGGGATCGATGACCCAGGCATAGCCGCTCGAGCCGGAAACCGAGGCGTGTTCCTCGCCGACGATGCCGTCCTGCGGATAGTCCTTGGCGATCGCCGCGCGGATGAACAGCTCGACCTCGCGGTCGGCTTGCGAGACCAGGTCCTGATGACCCTTGCTCTCGATGGTCAGGCTTTCCAGATCGCGGAAATATTCGAGTCCGCGTTCGCCGGCCCGCCGCGCCAGATCGATGGCAAACTGCGTGCGGGCGTCAAGGTCATGGGTCACGGCAAGGCTCGCTCTGCGGAAGGATGCGCCGCACTTAGAGCAATTCCAGGAAAAGTGTAAGCGGTTTTCCGTCTGGAATTGCGTCAAAACAAAGAGTTAGAGCATCGCTGCCGGCAAGAGCATCTAGCGGATAAATGTCAGGCCGCTTGCGACAGCGATTTGTGAGCGTCAGCCAGGATCTCGAACGACCGCACCCGCGCCGCGTGATCGAAGATCTGCGCGGTGACCATCAGCTCGTCGGCGCCGGTGCGGCGCACGAAGGCATCGATGCCCTGGCGGACCGTTTCGGGAGAGCCGACGACGGCGCAGGACAGCGCCTGGCCGAGCATGGTCTTGGCCATCGGGTCGAGATCGCGGTCATAATTCTCGACCGGCGGCGGCAAACGTCCGGGACGGCCGGTGCGCAGATTGACGAAGGCCTGCTGCAGCGACGTGAACAGCAGCCGTGCCTCGGCATCGGTGGGCGCGGCAAAGACGTTGAGGCCGAGCATCACATGCGGTCTGTCGAGCTGTTCCGACGGCTGGAAGCGCGAGCGGTAGATGTGCAGCGCATGATCGAGCTCGGCCGGCGCGAAATGCGAGGCGAAGGCGTAGGGAAGGCCAAGCATGGCGGCGAGCTGCGCACCGTAGAGGCTGGAGCCGAGAATCCAGATCGGCACGGTCTGGCCCTCGCCGGGCACGGCGCGCAAGCGCTGGCCTTCCTCCGCGGGCAGGAAATAGCCCATCAGTTCGACGACATCCTGCGGGAAACTGTCGGCGCCGGCCTCGAGGTTGCGGCGCAAGGCCCGCGCGGTGTTCATGTCGGTGCCTGGCGCCCGGCCGAGGCCGAGATCGATGCGGCCCGGAAACAGGGCGGCCAGCGTGCCGAACTGCTCGGCGATGACCAGCGGCGCATGGTTGGGCAGCATGATGCCGCCGGCGCCGACGCGGATGGTTTTGGTGCCGCCGGCAACATGGGCGATGACCACGGATGTGGCGGCGCTCGCAATGCCCGGCATGTTGTGGTGCTCGGCCAGCCAGTAGCGCTTGTAGCCCAGCCGCTCGGCATGGCGGGCGAGATCGAGCGAGTTGGCCAGGGACTGCGAGGCATCGCTGCCTTGGATGATCGGCGACAGGTCGAGAACGGACAGTTCGGTCATGCGGTGGTCTCCACGATCTTCGTCTCACGCACTTTGGCCTCGAAAGCCGTGCGGTCGGGAATGATGATGCCGAGCAGGCCTTGCAGCGTGTCGGCGAGTTCGGCGGCGGTGGCTATCTCTGTCTGCTCGGTGCGGCCGCCAAGGTGATAGATCGACAGGCGGTTTCCGCGCAGCGCGTAACGCCGGTCCGCCGCGGCGCGGGCCGCTATGACGGAGGAGAGGAAATGCGATGTCGGGCTGGTCGACAGGAAGTAATTGGTGACGGAGTAATCGACCTCGTATTGCGGCTGCAGATCGAAGCGGTAGAGCGAGCGCCAGTCGCCGCCGATGGCGGCCTGCAGGCGGAAATGATCGCCGGCCTCGACGATGCGGAACGGCTCATGCGGGGTTTTCTGTTCGCGGCCCGGTTCCAGCTGCAATGGCGCGGTCAGGGTCAGGCCGCCGAAGCCGACATCGGCGATACAGGTCCGGCCATCGAGCTCGACGCGCAAAAGCATGTGGCTGCGCGCGGTGATGGCGTCCTCGCTCTGGCCCCAGAGCACGCGCGCGGCCAGGCCGACGACCTCGAAGCCGAGCGCCCGCAGCGCATGCATGAAGAGCAGGTTATGCTCGAAGCAATAACCACCACGCCCACCAAGGACGATCTTGTCCTGAAGCGCGGCGAGGTCGAGCCGGACCGGGCGGCCAAGAAACGGATCGATGTTCTCGAAGGGGATCGACTGCGGATGCGCGAAATGCAGCGCCCTCAGCGTATTCAGCGACGCGTCACGCGGACCGGCGTAACCGATGCGCGCGAGATAGGCGTCGAGGTCGAAGGCGGGAGCATCGCTCATAAGGAAGGCACCGGGCGTTGATCGGCCGGATATAGGCATTCGATCCAGCCGCCGCAAACGGCGTCCGCCTTCTATGCCGTGGCCTTGCCGTTCTCCTCGACGGGTTCGTCCTCGACCACGGCGGTTTGCTGCGCGGCGAGGAAGTTGCCGACATGGCCAAGTCCCTCGAAATGGTCGCAGAACACCTTGATGACGACCAGCAGCGGCACCGCCATCAGCGCGCCGACGAAACCCCAGAGCCACGACCAGAAGGCAATGGCGATGAAGATCGCCACCGCGTTGATCTCGAGACGCCTGCCGACCACCATCGGTGTCACGAACTGGCCTTCGACGACATCGCACAAAAGCACGAAGGCCGGCGCCAGAAGCGCGTAGGAGATGGTGTCGAAGCTGATCAGCGCCATCACCGCGACCAGCACGATGGTCAGCAGCGCGCCGACATAGGGCAGGAAGTTGAACAATGCCGCGGCGACACCCCAGACCAGAGGGTTCGGCATGCCGAGCGCCCACAGGCCTAGGCCGATGACCAAACCGAGGCCGACATTGATGATGGTGACGGTGAGCAGATAGTGCGAGATTTCGCGCTCGACGTCATAGACGACGCGCAGCGCCCGCTTCTTCTCGCTGAGGCTGGCGAAGGACTGGATGATCTTCTCGTAGAACATCGTGCCCGAGGCGAGCAGGAACAGCGACAGCACGAAGATGATGGTCAGGCTTGTTCCCGCCGCCAGGATGTTGCCGGCGGCCGACGACAGGATGCCGGACTGGGCGACCGCCACCTTCTGGACGCCAGGCTCCTGCGAGGTCTCGGTCATCTGCTCGACCTGATGCGAGACCTGCATGATCTTTTCAAGCGGACGCCGCAACTGCGCCAGCCGCTCGGTGAGCTGCTGGCCGATCGACGAGGTGTTGTTGAGGAGATCGATGACAGGACCTGAGAGCAAATAGCCGGCGATGGCGAAGACGCAGATCGACAAAAGCACCAGGAGCGTCGCCGAAACCGCTTCGGGAATACCGCGCTTGCGCAGCAGCCGCACGATCGGCGTCAATGTCAGCGCCAGCAGGAAAGCCAGCATGACCGGCATGAAGAAGGCGCGGCCGAAATAGAGCGCATAGACGCTCATGAATATGAATATGCCGACCAGCAGCGAACGCATCAAATGCGTGTCCGCGCGGGCCTCGACGCGCGGATCCGGGCTTTCGGCAACGCCTGCGCCCGTAGCGGCGGGTTCGGCTTTCATCATGGACCCTCAGCGGTGCACCGCAACTGGTGCAGTCCGTTGATGGAAACGCCCGCGTCGCTTCAAGGTTCCTTTAGCCGGCAAGGCCGCGGGTACGGAGCTTTGCCGTTGGCTCATGCGACGGGCGCTGCCACCGCCGGCGCGGACTTCGCCGTTTCCTTGCGCACGATCGGCGCCACTTTGGTGCCGTAGAGTTCGATCGCCTTCATGATCTTGGCATGCGGCATGGCGCCGATCGCCATCTGCAGCAGGAAGCGGTCATTGTTGAAGATCCTGTGCTGGGCGACGATCTTCTCGGCCACCTGCTCTGGACTGCCGACGAACAGGGCGCCGTTCGGACCACGCAACTGGTCGAAATGCGCCCGCGACGTCGGGCCCCAGCCCCGCTCGCGGCCGATGCGGTTCATCACCTCGGCCTGCGGGCCGTAGAAATCGTCGGCCGCTTGTTCGGTCGTCTCGGCGATGAAGCCATGCACGTTGATGCTGGTCGCGAGACCCGCCGGGTCACTGCCGGCGCGCCTGGCGGCCTCGCGGTAGAGGTCGAACAGCGGCGCGAAGCGCGCCGGCTCGCCGCCGATGATGGCAAGTGCCAGCGGCAGGCCGAGCGCACCCGCGCGGGCCGCGGACTGTGGCGTCCCACCAATCGCGATCCAGACCGGAAGCCTGTCCTGGAAGGGCCGGGGATAGACACCGCGATCGTTGATCGGCGCGCGCAGATTGCCAGACCAGGTGACCTTGACGCTGTCGCGGATGGCGAGCAGCAGATCGAGCTTTTCGGCGAAGAGCTCGTCATAGTCTTCCAGATTGTAGCCGAACAGCGGGAAGGATTCGATGAACGAACCGCGCCCGGCCATGATCTCGGCACGGCCGCCCGAGAGAAGATCGAGCGTGGCGAACTGCTGGAAGACGCGTACCGGATCGTCGGAGGACAATACCGTGACCGCGCTGGTCAGCTTGATGCGCTTCGAGCGCTCGGCGGCAGCGGCGAGCGCCACGACCGGCGCGGAGGCGGCATAGTCGGGCCGGTGATGTTCGCCCAGACCGAAGACGTCGAGACCGACCTGGTCGGCGAGTTCGACCTCCTCGATCAGGTTGCGCAAGCGCTCATGCGGCCCGATGGCGCCCGGGCCGGGCTGGGGGCTGACGTCGGCGAAAGTGTAGAGACCGAGTTCCATGTGATGTCATCCTGGTGTTGGGTTTTGCCGCTAGAAGTAGCCACCGGCTCGCCTCGCCGCCAGAGGGGCTATTGGTGAACAGTGCATGTCGGTTTGGGCGGCAAAAGGCGTCTCCCGGCTGCAACATCGCGGAATTTCATGGCTGGCATACCGATTTGGCGCTTGAACTCTCGGCATTCGCGCGTATGTAAGCCTCGCGAATTGACTTCAGGGAAGTGGACTTGGCTATCTACAGGGAAAAAGACATTTTCGAGCGGCGCAATGCCGCGAACGAGGCAAAGAAGGCGCTTCTGGAGCGCTTCAAGTCAAAGCCGGCGGCAGATGATCCTGCGGTGCTGGCGCGACAGGCTGAACGCAAGGCAATCCTCCAGGCTCGTGAGATCCGCGAAGCCGAGAAGGCCAGGCTGAAGCAGGAAAAGCTGGCACGCGAAGCCGCAGAGAAGGCCGAGCGCGAGGCAGCAGCCGAAGCGGCACGGATCGCCGCCGAAGAGGCAGCCCAAGCCGAGGCCAAAATTCGGGAAGCCGAAGAGACCGAGCGCATTGCCCGCCTGCTCGCCGACGAGGCCGAGCGCAAGGCCAAGCGTGACGCACGCTATGCGGCGCGCAAGGCACGGACCGGCCGAGCTCCTCCGGGCTTCTCGGCCCGCTAGCAGCTTCGGCGCAGCCAAGTTCGAACATTGAATCAGGGTCGCCTCGCAGCGGCCCTGAAGGTGTTTGTGCGGAAGGTGCGCTTTTTTGGGCGACTTCCGCTCAGGCCGCGAATTTCAGCCCCATAATGCCGCAGACGATCAGCGCGATGCAGGCAAGCCGGATCGCGGTGGCGGGCTCGCCGAGCAGCCAGATGCCGAGCAGGGCCGTGCCGACCGTACCAATGCCGGTCCACACCGCATAGGCGGTGCCGACGGGAAGCGCCTTCAGCGCCAGGCCCAGCAAGGTAAGACTGACGATCATCGAGGCGACCGTGAGCACGGTCGGAACAAGCCTGGTAAATCCGTCAGTGTATTTGAGGCCGATCGCCCAGCCGATTTCGAAGAGGCCGGCGAAAAACAGAAAAGTCCAAGACATCGGAACGCTCCATCCAGCATCGGGCCGGAGACAGGATCCGATCCTCAGATGCCGATCATTATGGCGGGTCGTCCCGACCGAATTGTTGGGGAGGCGCGGGGTCGTCCCCGCACTATCGATATAGGTTATCCAAATACCCGATCAAACCCGGCGGCATTGTCTGACGCCGCCGGTGGGATTTGCCGCGCCTGACCTGCCGAGGCCTACTTTTCCTTGATGCGCATCGCCTTGACCGGCGGCGCCTTCAGGACGGGAGCGGGCGCCGGCTTCTTGGCATCCTTCTTCGGCTTGCGGGCTTCCTTGCCTGCCTTCATCGCGCCTTTAGCCATGATTCGTTCCTCCTGTTGCGGGGAGCGAAGTGAAACAAGAGAAACGCTTTGCTGCAAGAGGGCAGCGCTGGCGGGAAGCCTCAGGCTGACTGCTTTCAACCAATTTCTAATTTGCTCGTAAACCATGGCCGTCCGTGCCATTCTCTTCTTCGCACTGCAACATCGACCCGCGCTTTCGCCGGGTGATCGTCGGGCAGGCCGGTCAGGACGAAAATGCGGATCCACATCGGCTGCGAGATGAGCTTCGACTTCCCGCAGGAAACGCCGCTCATAGCGATGCTCAATGTCCACTATTCGCGCGCCTCCGACCTCGAGCGGCCGGATTTCCTAACTTCCAGCCCGCCGGTACCGATCGAGAGCTACCGCGACAGTTTCGGCAATTGGTGCAACCGCTTCGTCGCGCCGCCCGGACGGTTCACCTTCGGCACGGATGCGGTGATCCGCGCGCCCGGCACATTCGAGATGGCCGAGCTGATGGCCTGGCAGCACGAGGTGCGCGACCTGCCGGCCGAAACGCTGCTGTTCCTGCTGCCCAGCCGGTTTTGCGAGAGCGACCTTTTGGCCAGCGAAGCGTGGCGGCTGTTCGGCCACACGCCGCTCGGCATCCCGCGCGTGCAGGCGGTGTGCGATTTCGTTCACAACCATATCGCCTTCAACTACGGCAATGCGCGGCCGACGCGCACCGCGGCGGAAGCCTATCGGGAACAGAGCGGCGTGTGCCGCGACTTCGCGCATCTTGCCGTCACCTTCTGCCGGGCGCTCAACATCCCGACACGCTATTGCACCGGCTACATCAGCGATATCGGCATGCCGAAGCCGTGGTCGAGCATGGATTTCGCCGCCTGGATGGAAGTCTATCTCGGCGGACGGTGGCATGTCTTCGACCCGCGCAACAATGCGCCGCGCATCGGCCGCATCCTGATCGCTTCCGGCCGCGATGCGGCGGATGTGCCGCTGACCCATATTTTCGGACCGGGGACACTGGCCGGCTTCAAGGTGTGGACCGACGAGATCGTCGAATAGTCGCCGTCTCCGCGGCCGATCCCAAACAAATCGCGTCTTGAACGACCCGGCCGTTGGTGCGTTATGGTGGAACTGCGGCCGTCCGGCCGTTAGACTGGGCACGTTGAAACGGGGACCAGACCGCATGGCCGGGCACGGCGGCTCCAAGATGGTCATCTATGCGGCGCTCGCCGGCAATCTGGCGATCGCACTGACCAAATTCGCCGCCGCCTTCTTCACCGGCAGCTCGGCGATGCTGTCGGAAGGCGTGCATTCGCTGGTCGATACCGGCAATGGCGGCCTGCTGCTCTACGGCATGCACCGTGCCGCGCGCCCGGCCGACCGCACGCATCCGCTCGGCTATGCCCGCGAACTCTATTTCTGGAGCTTCATCGTTGCCCTCCTGGTCTTCGCCCTGGGCGCCGGCGTGTCGTTCTACGAGGGCATCGTCCACATCATGGCGCCGGAGCCTGTCGCCAACGTCAAGGTGAACTATGTCGTTCTCGGCTTGTCCTTCCTGTTCGAGGGCAGCTCCTGGCTGGTGGCGCTGAAGGAATTCCGCCGAGAGAAAGGCAAGCAAGGCTGGCTGCAGGCCGTGCAATCGAGCAAGGACCCGAGCGTCTATACCGTGCTGTTCGAGGACAGCGCGGCGCTTCTCGGCCTGATCGTCGCCTTTGCCGGCATATTGGCGGCGGAGCAGCTGGAGATGCCGGAGCTCGACGGCGCCGCCTCGATCGGCATCGCGCTCATTCTCGGCGCCACGGCGATTTTCCTCGTCCGCGAAAGCAAGGGGCTGCTCATCGGTGAGCCGGCTTCGCCCGAGGTGCAGAAAAAGGTGCTGGCGATCGCGCAGCAGGATCCGGCGGTGCAGCGCGCGAACGGTGTCCTGACCGTCCATATGGGACCGCAAGAGATCGTTGCAGGGCTCAGCATCGAATTCGAGGACCATCTGTCGGCGCCGGAGATCGAAGCCTGTGTCGAGCGCATCGAGGCACGGCTGAAGAAGGAGATGCCGGAGATCACGCGGCTGTTCGTCAAGCCGCAGACCACGGGCACCTGGGAGCAGCGGCGCAAGCTGATCGAAGCCGCTTCCAATTAGTCCTGGACCAGCGTTGCACCGTTGCCCCGTCGCATTGCCTTGCTAAGATCAGGCGATGGATTTCGGAGGATTGACCATGAAGATCGACGGCGGGTGCCATTGCGGCGCCATCACCTACGAGGCGGAGGTCGACCCGACAAAGACCTCGATCTGCCATTGCACGGATTGCCAGCAATTGACCGGCACGGCCTTTCGCGTCACCGTTCCCGCGCCCGAGGATCACTACCAGATCACCAGAGGCACGCCAAAAATCTATATCAAGACCGGATCGAGCGGCGCCAAGCGCGCCCAGGCCTTTTGCGGCGACTGCGGGGCGCATCTTTACGCGACGTCGGTTGGCGACGGCCCGAAGATCTATGGAATCAGGACGGGCACCGCGCGGCAACGCGAGGATCTGGTGCCGACACAACAGAAATGGCACCGGTCGGCCCTGCACTGGCTTCCCGAATTCGAAGGCATGAGCATCGTGGAGGAGCAGTAGCACCTGCCTCCCGGCCGAAAGCCGCCCAAGACAGGCAATTCTGTGCTAGCTTCGCTCACCTCAGACGGGCGGATAATAGCGATGTTGGAAACGGACAAGCTGTTTGCCGGCTCGATCCCGGAAAACTACGACCGCTATATGGTGCCGTTGATTTTCGAGCCGTTCGCCGCGGACCTTGCACGGCGGGCAGCGTCCTTCTCGCCCAAAGCCGTGCTGGAAGTCGCCGCGGGCACCGGGGTCGTCACCCGTGCCTTGGCGCCGAAACTGTCCCCTGACGCAAGCTATGTCGTGACCGACCTGAACCAGCCGATGCTCGACTACGCCGCTTCGCTACAGGCTCCCGACAGTCGCATCAAATGGCGCCAGGCCGATGCCATGGCGCTGCCGTTTGAAGACGCGGCCTTCGATCTGGTTTGTTGTCAGTTCGGCGCGATGTTCTTTCCCAGCCGTCCATCCGCCTACCGCGAGGCCAGGCGGGTGCTGAAGCCCGGCGGACATTTCCTGTTCAACGTATGGGACCGCATCGAGGAGAATGTCTTTGCCGATGATGTGACCAATGCGCTGGCTAGGCTTTTTCCGAACGATCCGCCGCGCTTTCTGCCCCGCACGCCGCATGGCTACCACGATACGGCGCTGATCCGCGGAGACCTTGAGGAGGCCGGCTTCTCCGATGTGGCGATCGAGACGAGAGCCGAACAGAGCCGTGCGCCCTCACCGCGCATTCCGGCCGTTGCCTATTGCCAGGGAACGGTGCTTCGCACCGAAATCGAGGCCAGGGATCCCGGGAAACTGGACGCTGCAACGGACTACGCCGCATCCGCGATTGCGGCCAGGCATGGTAGCGGCGCAGTCGCCGCCAAAATTCAGGCACATGTCATCGTGGCGGTGGCCTAGATTAGCCGTTCAGTCGTCGCCTTCGACGACCCGCAGCCTGAGCTGCCCGGTTTTTGAATCGGCAACGCGCGGGCCGGGTTCGAGTTTCGCCGCCGGCACCCGTGACGGCGTCTCCGGGCCGGCATCGCCATCGGCCTGCGCGCCGAACTCCAGCGCCTCGATCTTCTGGCCGCGCTTGGTCACCTTCGACGTCGAGACGAGGATGTCGTCGATGTCCTTGGCCGACTGGCCGAAATGCACCTGCAGCTTGCGCACACGCTCGTCGACGCGCGCGACATCCTCCATCAGCCGGATGACCTCGCCCTGGATCAGATGCGCCTGTTCGCGCATGCGGGCGTCCTTGAGGATGGCCTGAATGACCTGGATCGACAGCATCAGCAGCGACGGCGAGACGATGACAACGCGGGCGCGGTGCGCCTTGTGGACGATCGCCTCGAAATTCTCGTGGATCTCGGCGAAGACCGATTCCGACGGCACGAACATGAAGGCGGTGTCCTGCGTCTCGCCCTGGATCAGGTATTTTTCCGAGATGTCGCGGACATGGATTTCGATGTCGCGGCGGAAAGCCTGCGACGCGACCTTCTGCAGGTCCGCACCGTCGGCGGCGCGGATGGCGTTCCAGGCTTCAAGCGGAAATTTGGCGTCGATGGCAAGTGACGGCGCGCCGTTCGGCATCTTCACCAGGCAATCGGGCCGGCTGCCATTCGACAGCGTCGCTTGGAATTCATAGGCGCCATGCGGCAGGCCGTCGGCGACGATCGCCTCCATGCGCGACTGGCCGAAGGCACCGCGCGTCTGCTTGTTGGAGAGGATGGCCTGCAGCTGCACGACCTGGCCGGCGAGCGACTGGATGTTGCCTTGCGCGGTGTCGATGATCGCCAGCCGCTCCTGCAGTTTCGCCAGGCTCTCATGCGTGGATTTGGTCTGCTCGGTCATGGTCTGGCCGATGCGGCCGGTCATGGCGTCGAGGCGCTGGCCGATCGACTGCGTCAGCTCCGCCTGGCGCGCGCCGAACACTTCGGCAATGGCGCCCATGCGGCCCTGCATCTCGGCCTGGCTTTGCAAGATGCCGGCCATCCGCGCCTCGGCGTCGCGGGCATGGTCGGCGGCTTCCGCGGCAGCGACGGCGCGCGCCTTGGCCGACCGCCACAGCGCGATGACCAGCGCCACGAACAGGCCGAGAAACAACAAGGCGCCGAAGGCCAAGGCGTGGCCCAGCGTGATTGTCGACGCGCCAAGCCGTGCGACAGGCTCGGAAAGGATGGTGCTCAGATCATTCATGTGGACAGCATAGCCGATTCGTGGGGCCGGCACAGATCAAAACGTGAACGAGGCTCAGGTCCACCGGTTGACGCTTTTCGCTGGACGTCTTACGTGGGACGCCATGCCGATCAAGCAGCTCATCATCCTTCCCGATCCCATCCTGCGCCAGGTTTCCAAGCCGGTGGAGCGCATCGACGCGCCTTTGCGCAAATTGGCCGACGACATGCTGGCGACCATGTATGACGCGCCCGGTATCGGCCTGGCGGCAATCCAAATCGGCGAGCCGCTGCGCATGCTGGTGATCGACCTCGCCAAGGAAGACGAAACGCCGGCGCCGCACGTCTTCATCAACCCGGAGATCCTGGAAAGCGCTGAGGCGCGCTCGGTCTACGAGGAAGGCTGCCTGTCGATCCCGGACTATTATGCCGAGGTCGAACGCCCGGCTTCGGTGCGGGTGAAATATCTCGACCGCGACGGCAAGCTGCAGGAGATGGAGGCCGAGGGGCTGATGGCGACCTGCCTGCAGCACGAGATCGACCATCTCAACGGCGTGCTGTTCATCGACCACATCTCGAAGCTGAAGCGCGACATGGTGGTGAAGAAATTCAAGAAGCTCGCCAAGGACAAGGCGCCGGGCAAGCTGGTGGGATAGGGGAAAAAATGCCCCTTCGCGTCATCTTCATGGGCACGCCGGAGTTTTCGGTGCCGACGTTGCGCGCGATCGCCGAGGCCGGACATGAGGTATCGGCCGTCTACACCCAGCCGCCACGCGCGGCCGGCCGGCGCGGGCTGGAGCTGACGCCGTCGCCGGTGCAGCGCGAGGCCGAGCGGCTCGGCATCGCGGTGCGGACGCCGACCTCCCTCAAGGGCGAGGCCGAGCAGGCCGCTTTCAGCGCCCTGCGGGCCGATATCGCCGTGGTCGTGGCCTATGGTTTGCTGCTGCCAAAGGCAATTCTCGACGCGCCCCGGCTTGGCTGCATCAACGGCCATGCATCGCTTTTGCCGCGCTGGCGCGGCGCCGCCCCCATCCAGCGCGCCATCATGGCGGGTGACCTGGAAAGCGGCATGATGGTGATGCGCATGGAAGAGGGTCTCGACACCGGTCCGGTGGGATTGCTTGAAAAATGCGCCATCGACCCCGATATGACAGCCGGCGATCTGCATGATCGGTTGATGAGCGTCGGTGCTGCCCTGATGGTGGAAGCGCTGGCGCGGCTGGAAGGGAACGCCCTGACATTTGCCGCGCAAGCGGCGGAAGGGGTGACTTACGCCAGAAAAATCGATAAATCCGAGACGCGGGTGGATTGGACGCGGCCCGCGGCCGAGGTCCACAACCATCTTCGTGGCCTGTCGCCCTTTCCCGGCGCTTGGTCCGAAATTGACATTGGCGGCCGCGTGGAACGGCTGAAACTGCTTCGCTCGACACTATCCGAAGGCCTGTCGCTTTCGGAAGGTTCGGGCGAGTCGGGAGGAATTCTCGATGACCGGCTGACGGTCGCCTGCGGGGCAGGCGCGATCAGGCTGGTCGAAGTTCAACGTGCGGGCGGAAAGCCCGCCGCCGCGTCGGAATTCCTGCGCGGAGCCAAGATCGTAAAAGGAATGAAGTTCTCATGAGCATGATGTCGATACGCGCGGCGACGCCGCGGGATCGCGAGGCCATTCGCCTCGTCGAGGAACATGCATTCGGCCAGCAGGCGGAGGCCGGGTTGGTCGACGCGCTGGTCACCGGCGGCGACGCCGTCGTCGAACTGGTGGCGGAAGAAGACGGCCAGGCGGTAGGCCACATACTGTTTTCCCGGCTGTTCGTCCAGAATGGCGGCAAGAGCTTCGCGGCCGTGGCGCTGGCGCCGCTGGCGGTGGAACCTTCGTTCCATGGCAGCGGCATTGGCGGCGCGCTGATCCGCGAGGCGCATATTCGCCTGAAGGATGCCGGCGAGACGCTGGCCGTGGTGCTGGGCGACCCCGCCTATTACGGCCGTTTCGGCTACAGCCATGCGCGGGCCGAAAAATTCGAGAGTGAGTACCAAGGCGAGGCGCTGCAGGCGCTGGCCTGGGGCGACGCTCCGGAGGCCGGCAGGCTGGTCTACGCTTCCGCCTTCACCGCTCTCGCCGCGTAGAGCAGTTGACCGTTTCATGGAAACGGTGACCTGCTCTACCTCTTTGTTTTAACGCAATTCCGGACGGAAAACCGTTTCACACTTTTCCTGGAATTGCTCAAGGCGAGAGCTCTAGCCGCAAATGCCGCGTTTTCGCCTCGACATCGAATATGACGGCGGCCTGTTTGCCGGCTGGCAGCACCAAGCCGACCAGCCTTCGGTGCAGCAGGCGATCGAGCAGGCGATCGAGAAATTCTGCGGCGAGGCGGTGCGGTTGCGCGCCGCCGGCCGCACCGATGCCGGCGTGCATGCGACCGCTCAGGTGGCGCATGTCGACCTCGCCAAGCCATGGCCCGGCGACAAGGTGCGCGATGCCGTCAATGCCCATCTGCAGGCAGCCGGCGCGCATGTCGCCATCCTGAAGGCGGCGATCGTCCCGGACGATTTCGACGCCCGCTTCTCTGCCACCGGCCGCCACTATCTCTATCGCATCCTCAACCGCCGCGCGCCCGCGGCGCTGGAAAAGGGCAAGGTGTGGTGGGTGCCGAAGCGGCTCGATGCCGGCGCCATGCACGAGGCCGCGAAACTCCTGCTCGGCCGGCATGACTTCACCACCTTCCGTTCGACCCAGTGCCAGGCCAACAGCCCGGTCCGGACACTGGAACGGCTAGATGTGAGCCGGGCGGGCGACATGATCGAGGTGAGAGCTTCGGCCCGTTCCTTCCTGCACAACCAGGTGCGCTCCATGGTCGGCTCGCTCAAGCGCGTCGGCGATGGCGGCTGGACCGAGGCCAACCTCAAGGCGGCGCTCGAAGCGCGCGACCGCGCCGCCTGCGGCCAGGTGGCGCCGCCCGACGGGCTTTTCCTCATTGGCGTCGATTATCCCGGATGAGCCGGCAGGCTCTATTCTGAACAGTGCCCAGAAGCTGTTCAGAACAGAGTCCGTAGCCGCTATTCAGAGCCAGGCAGGCTCTACCCCGGTAGAGCCAGGCAGGCTCTACCCCGGGAACGGTCCGGAAAGGCTCTGAGCCCCGATATCGTCCGGCACGGTGATGCCAAGCAGTATCTGCAGCCCGAACAGCACCAGCAGCGAAGCAATGAACATGCCGACGAAAACGGCGGTGCCGACCGCCGCGCCCTTGCCGATCGTGGCATTGGTCATGCGCCAGGTCAGCGCCATCGACAAGGCAAACAGCAACAGCGACACAAGGCTCGCGACCTGGCTTGCCGACGACAGGAAAAGCCTGATCAGCGCCGAGGGCAGCATGAGCCAGGCGGTGATGGCGGAGGCCCAGTTGCTGGCGACGACATAGTGCACGAAGCGCCCACCAATGCCGGCGCGCGGCGCGACCAAGGCGAGCGCGACCAGCGGCAGCACCCAGGAACCGATGTCGACCGTCGCCAGGCGCAACAGCATGCCGAAACGGCCCACGAAGGCGTCGGGATCGCCGATCTGGTTGGCGATGCCGACCCAGCCCACGATCAGCGCCGGCGCGGCAACGACGATGGCGAAGAAGGAATTCCAGAAGCCGTCGGCCGACAGGTCGAGCAGGCGCAGGCCGTCGGCCTTGCCGAGCATCAGCCGCCAGGCACCGGTCAGCGAAGCTTGGGTTTCATCCGCCGAAAGCATGCTGCTCAGCCCTGCCCGAACCAGTCTTCGATGAAGCGCTGGTAGATCCGCGTCAGCGTTTCGAGATCGGCAAGGGCGACGCGCTCGTCGACCATATGCATGGTCTTGCCGACCAGACCGAACTCGACCACCGGGCAGTAATCCTTGATGAAGCGCGCATCCGATGTGCCGCCCGAAGTGGACAGCGCCGGCTTCTTGCCGACCGCCGCCTTGATCGAACCGGCAAGCGTGTCGACCAACTTGTCGTCGCGGGTCAGGAAAACATGGCTTGGCCGGTCGCGCCAGACAAGGTCGTAGTCGACCGGCGTCTTCTTGCCCGGCCGGTACTTCTTGCGCTTCGCCGCCTGGTCGAGCCGGTTGTGGATTTCGGCCTGGACGGTCTCGGCCGTCCAGGTGTCGTTGAAGCGGATGTTGAAGGTCGCGGTGGCCTTGGCGGGGATGACATTGGTGGCCGGGTTGCCAACATCGATGGAGGTGACCTCCAGATTGGTCGGCTGGAAATCCCTGGTTCCCTTGTCGAAGACGGGATGCAGCAAGGCGTCGACCAGGCCCATCAAGCCGCGCACCGGATTGTCGGCAAGCTGCGGATAGGCGGCATGGCCCTGGCGGCCATTGACCATGATCGACCCGGACAGCGAGCCGCGCCGGCCGATCTTGATCATGTCGCCGAGCGCATCCGGATTGGTCGGTTCGCCGACGATCGAGGCATCCCATTTCTCGCCCCTGGAAGCGGCCCATTCGAGCAGCTTGACCGTGCCGTTGATGGCCGGGCCTTCCTCGTCGCCGGTGATCAGCAGCGAGACCGAACCCTTGGGGCCGCCATTGTTCTCGACATGGCGCGCTATCGCCGCGACGAAGCAGGCAATGCCGCCCTTCATGTCGACGGCGCCACGGCCATACATCTCGCCATTGGCGATCTCGGCGGCGAAAGGCGGATGCGTCCAGGCGGCTTCGTCGCCGACCGGCACGACATCTGTATGGCCGGCGAACATCAGATGCGGACCGTTGCCGGACCGCCTTGCATAGAGGTTCTCGATGTCTGGCGTGCCGTCTTCCGAAAAGACCGGCCGGTCGACCAGGAAGCCGAGCGGCTTCAGCATCGTTTCCAGCGCGCTCAGCGCGCCGCCTTCGGCTGGTGTCACCGAGGCACAACGGATAAGGGCGGCGAGGTTTGCGGCGGGGTCGGTCGGCAGCGTCATGGCAAAAGCGATAGTCGAAAGCTGAGGGCCTGTCACGGGCAGACATAGGGGCCAGCGCAATGGCAGACGATGCCGCCGACATTATGGTTTTCATGTCGTATAGTCGGGCCGGTGCGGAGCAAGAGATGGCAGACGGGGAAAAACGGATCGTCATCGCAGGCGCCGGCAGCATCGGCTGCTATGTCGGCGGTTGCCTGGCGCTCGCCGGGCGGCAGGTTGTCCTGCTGGCCCGGCCGCGCATCGAGGCAGCGCTGCGACAGGGCGGATTGCGCGTCAGCGACCTTGAAGGCCGCGATCGCCTGGTCAAGCCGGACGCGCTCGGGGTCACCGCCGATCCCGCCGTCGCTCTGCCGCAGGCGGATGTGATCCTGGTGACCGTCAAGAGCGGCGCGACACAGGAGATGGCGGCGCTGATCAAGGCCCATGCCCGACCCGATGCGGTGGTGATCAGCCTGCAGAACGGCGTCGACAACGCCGACAGGCTGCGCGCCAGGTCTGGCCAGCGAACCGTGCTGGCCGGCATGGTGCCGTTCAATGTGGTGCAATCGCCTGACGGCGAGCTGCCGCTGCGCCTCCACCGCGCCAGCGAGGGCAAGGTGATGATAGAGGATGGCGGCCTTGCCGGCCTTCTCGATGTCGCCGGTCTTCTCGATGTTGAAGGGCTGGCGGTCGAGACGCATGGCGACATGAAGGCTGTGCTGTGGGGCAAGCTTTTGATGAACCTCAACAACGCGCTGGTGGCGTTGTCCGACCTGCCGCTGGCGCGCGAACTCGCCGATCGGCGCTGGCGGCTGATCCTGGCCGGCCAGATCGACGAGGCGCTGCGGGCGATGAACGCCTCCGGCATCGCGCCGGCGCGTATCGCCGGACTGCGGCCGGCGCTGCTGCCGAAAGTGCTGCGGCTGCCGGACTGGCTGTTCAAACTGCTGGCGCGGCGCATGCTGGCGATCGACCCTCAGGCGCGCTCGTCGATGTGGGACGATCTGCAGCGCGGCCGGCCGACGGAGATCGACGAACTGCAAGGCGCGGTGCTCGGCCTCGCCCAGAGAACGGGGACGCCGGCGCCGCTCCTGAAAAGCGTTACCGCTTTGGTGCGCGCGGCGGAAGCGGCACGGCTTGGCTCGCCCGGCCTGGCGCCGGAACAGGTTGTGCCGCCGGGTGCCTCTCGATCAGCGTGATCTTCTGCCAGATCTTGCGCGACAGGTTGGACGCCAGGTTCTCGATGTCATTGACGCCGTCGATGACGACATCGTCATTGACCGACTGCGCGAACAGAGCGGCGATCTTGCCGGTGATCGACAGCATTTCGGAGCAATAGTCGAGGTAACGCGCGAGATCAGCGGCATTGGTGATGCGGGCCGGGGAATGCGCCGTTGGCCTGAAATCGGCCGAAAGAGCCGCCGGATCCTTGGTCAGTTGATGCATGTCGATGACGTGGATCAGCGAGCGCAGACCGTGCAGCTGGCGAAACACCCGCTTGCGCTTTATGCGCTCCTCGGTGCGAATCAACGCCAGCAGGCCGAGCACGGCAAGGATGATCATGTTGATCGTGGCTTCGATGCCTTGCACCGACTGCACCGCATCGTCAGCCTGGGAGATGTGGATGAGCGGCAGGATGGTGCCGACGAACAGGAAGATCAACGCGCCGGCGAGGACGGCGGCGATGATGAGCCCGCGCAGCCACCAGATCGGCGCTTCGAGCGCCTGGGCCGCCTTGGCCAGATCGCGAGACAGCGACACCAGTTCGGCGGCGACGCCGCGCAGCCCGGCCTGGGGAAACCGTTCCGCAACGCGCTCTTCAAGCCGTTCGGCGGTCTCGATGATCAGTTTCGGATCAAGCGTGCGGTAGCGCATGTCCGATCGGCCCTCAGAGCATGATGCCGAAAAATGTGAAGCGGTTTTCGGACGGCATCATGGTCTATCTCTTTGATTTAGAGACGGATTCAGATTTCAGGTCGATTCGACCTGAAATCATCCGGCTCTAGGGTTGTGCCGGCTCGTTGGTGCGCCGGCCATAGCGGTTGGGTCCAGGCTGCCCTGGAAACAGACACAACACAAGAAAGGCGACGATCGAGACGACCGGTACGAACAGAATCAGCGCGGCAATGCCCGGCTTGTCGAGGTCGTGCAGCCGCTTCACCGCCAGCGCGATGTTCGACCATAGCGAGGCAATGAAGGCGATGAAGAAGATGAACGACCACATATTGCTCTCGGCCGAGCCTTCCGGAACCAGCGTGAAGCGGTAGAGCGGGAAGGCCTGGATGATGGCGACGAGCAGGCCACCAAGAAAATAGGCCGCGCGGCTGACGCGGCCCGATATCTTGAAGAAAAGCCAGGTGAGATTTGAACTGTCAGGCAAGCGGGTCCGGTCCGTATTGATTGGCACCCCTGGCGCCTTCGAGAATGCCGCATTCCACCAGAAACCAGATCGCGCCGATAAAGGGTACCAGGATGATCAGGCTCCACCAGCCGGACTTGCCCCGATCATGCCAGCGCTTGGCGTAGACGGCGAAGACCGAATAGAGCATGGCCAGCCCATAGAGCAAATAGATAAAGCCGTAGGGCATTTGGTTGAATGTCGTGCCCAGAATGTTGTCGAGGATCATCGCGATGACCGCGCCAACGAAAATGATGCCAACGCAGGCCCAGAACTTGGCGCGGTTGATGCGGCCGTCGAAACTTGTGAGCAGATATTTCCAGTCCATGTCACCCCTCCATGTCGAACCAGCGCGACGGATTGTCGCGCCGGCGGAAGGTGCGCCCGCTTTGCGGAAAGATCAATCGCGCAGCAATTCGTTGATCGAGGTCTTGGACCGGGTCTTGGCGTCGACGCGCTTGACGATGACGGCGCAGTAGAGGCCGGGGCCGGGCTCGTTGTTCGGAAAAGGCTTGCCCGGCAGCGAGCCGGCGACGACCACCGAATTGGGCGGCACTTCGCCGTAGAAGATTTCACCGGTGGCGCGGTCGACGATCTTGGTCGACTGGCCGATGAAGACGCCCATGCCGAGCACCGAGCCTTCGCGCACGATGCAGCCCTCGACGACTTCTGAACGCGCGCCGATGAAGCAATTGTCCTCGATGATGGTGGGGCCGGCCTGCATCGGCTCCAGCACGCCGCCGATGCCGACGCCACCCGACAAATGTACGTTCTTGCCGATCTGGGCGCAGGAGCCGACGGAGGCCCAGGTGTCGACCATGGTCCCCGTATCGACATAGGCGCCGACATTGACGAAGGATGGCATCAGCACGGCGCCCGGAGCGACATAGGCGGAACGGCGCACGATCGACGACGGGACGGCGCGGAAGCCTGCCTTCTCGAAATCGACGGCGCTCCAGCCATCGAACTTGGACGGCACCTTGTCCCACCAGACGGCCTGGCCCGGGCCACCCTTGATGATCTCCATCGGGTTGAGCCGGAAGGAGAGCAGCACGGCCTTCTTCAGCCACTGGTTGACGTGCCACTTGCCGTCGGCCTGGCGCTCGGCGACGCGCGCCGTGCCGCGGTCGAGCAGGTCGAGGGCCGACTGGATGGCGTCGCGCGTCTCGCCGCGGGTCGCGGTCGAAATCGTATCGCGTTCGTCGAAGGCCTTCTCGATGGTCTTTTCGAGGCTCGCCAGATCGGGCTTCGACATGAATTCGCTCCATTACCAAGCTGTTAAGGGGCTGCGCCTTAACCTGTTTTGAAGTCGCGTGGACCGCAGGCATGCTTCGCCTGCCTGGGTCTTTGCATGTAGCAGGTTCTTGTCGCAAAACCGCCGGACACGTTTGCGCGACCTGCTTATGTTAAGGCTCAGTGAGGGTCAATCGCACCTGCGTCATGGGACGGCGCAGTCAAGGAAATTTGGACGGGTAATTTGATGACACCTATGGAAAAGGCGGGGTGGACGCCGCTGCCGCATTCGGACGAGGATCTGGAGCGGTCGAAAAGCGTGCCGGACACGCCGCAGACGCGGGCCGAGACCTACCGGCTTGCCTGGAACGATCCCGACTTCATGACGCGGCGCGAATTGCGCGCGGTGCGTCTGCAGCTCGAACTCTTGAAGCCGGAAATGATCCTGGCCGAGCGCGGCATCCGATCGACGGTGATCCTGTTTGGCGGCGCGCGCCTGCCGGAACCCGGCGGCGAGGCCTGGGCGGCCAAGAACGAGACGCAGAAGAAGAATCTCGAGGAAAACAGCAAATATTACGAGGAGGCGCGCAAATTCGCTCGCCTGTGCTCGCAGCAATCGGCCGCCTCGTATTACCGCGAATATGTCGTGGTGACCGGCGGCGGCCCCGGCGTGATGGAAGCGGGAAACCGCGGCGCCGACGATGTCGGCGCACCGTCGATCGGGCTCAACATCGTGCTGCCGCATGAACAGGCGCCGAACGCCTATGTGACGCCGGAGCTGTGTTTCAACTTCCACTATTTCGCTATCCGCAAGATGCATTTCGTCATGCGCGCCAAGGCGGTGGCCGTGTTTCCCGGCGGCTTCGGCACGATGGACGAGTTCTTCGAGACGCTGACGCTGATCCAGACCGGACGCATGGAGCGCGTGCCGGTGATCCTGTTCGGTAAATCGTTCTGGAAACGCGCGATCAATCTCGACTTCCTCGCCGAGCAAGGCACGATCAGCCCCGGCGACCAAGACATCATCGATTTCGTCGACACCGCCGACGAAGCCTGGGGGATTGTCAGCCGGTTCTACAAGTTGGGGGAGTAAGGCAGTAGGCAGTAGGAGAATAAGGCGTTTGCAGTCGCTGCATCCAGATCAATTTTCCCTACTGCCTACTGCCTGTTCTCCCGCAACTATCGCGGTCAGAAACCCCGCCAGATCGTCGGTGACGAAATCGACGTCGTCTTCCTGCGCGGGGTCGCGTTCCCAGATCTCGGCGAAGGTCGGCTCGAAATTGCGCGGCACGACGAGCACGGTGGTCATGCCCAGTGCCTTCGGCACCTCCAGGTTGCGGGCGAGGTCCTCGAACATCACCGCATTGTGGCCGGTAACGGCATGTAGCTCGGCGAACTTCTCGTAGGTCTGGCGCGCGGGCTTGGGATTGAGGCCGGCGGCGACGATATCGAAAATGTCGTCGAAATGGTCGAGGATGCCGAGCTGGCGCGCGGTGCGCTCGGCGTGCCGGCGGTCGCCATTGGTGAAGATGAACTTACGGCCGGGGAGCTGGCGGATGGCGGTGCCCAGGACAGGGTCGGGCACCAGCCAAGAATAGTCGATGTCATGCACCTTCTCGAGGAAATCATCGGGATCGATGCCATGGCGTGTCATCAGCCCGTTCAGCGTCGTGCCATATTCGCGATAAAGCTCCTTCTGCAGCTTGCGCGCCTCCTCGCGCGGCAGCGACAGCAGTTCCCCGACATAGGCGGTCATCTTGACGTCGATCTGCGAGAACAGATTCGAATGATGCGGATAGAGCGTGTTGTCGAGGTCGAACACCCAGTCGGTGACATGGGCGAAGCGGGCGGGATCAGGCTGCGTGGTCATGCGCTCCTTATGGCATGAAACGCGGATACTGAAAGAGACTTTATCCACAACTTCCACGCGCTTTTAGTGGCAGAAATGGCCGCACGATTCAAATTTTATGCAACCGGGAAAGGTGGCCTTCAGGGCTTGCTGGCACAGAGACAGTCCTGTGGGGAGCCCGCGATGAACAGCATCATTCTGAAATCCGCCGCTATCGCTTTCGCCTCCGTCGCCGCCTCGCTTCTTCTGACGCTGATCATCGTTCCGGCCCTGGGATTCCCGGTCAACCGAACGATCTGGCTGAGTTCGACGCTCTGTCCGCTGGTGCTTGCATGGGTGGCCTGCGCCAGCACCTTCTGGCAGAGCGACCGGCTGAAAAACGCGCACCGCGAACTGGCCCGGGCGCACGCCCAGCTTGCAGCCGCGCACCGCCGCCTGTCGGAGAAGGCTAGCCGCGACGACATGACCGGCATGCTCAACCGGGAAAGTTTCTTCGCCGCGCTCGACGGTTCGCGGCGCAAGTCCGACCGCGGCGCGCTGCTGATCATCGACGCCGATCATTTCAAGAAGATCAATGACAGTTTCGGCCACCTGACCGGGGACGACGCGCTGCTGCTGATCGCCAGCGCCATCGAGCGCGGCGTGCGCAGCGGCGACGTGCTTGGCCGCATCGGCGGCGAGGAATTCGGCGCCTTTCTGGTCGGCGCCACCGAGCAGGAAGCCAAGCGTGTCGCCGAGCGCATTCGCCGCGAGGTCGAGCTGATCCGCTTCCGGCCGGTGGACGAACGCACCATTCCACTGACCGTCAGCATCGGCGGCACCGTGTGCGGCGAGGACGTCAACGTATCGGAGCTGATGCGCGCCGCGGACCGGCGCCTCTACCAGGCCAAGCATGGCGGCCGCAACCTGACGATTCTCGATACGGACATTTCCGCGGCCGCGTGAGCCGGCCGGTCCGGCACACCTCGCCCGTTAAGGAATTTCTAACCCTGTTTGCATTCGGTTGTACCGCTTGCCCGCCTTTTCACGCCTTGGGGCCGGGCTTGGCACGATACTGGCCTCTGTGACGATGCGTGTGCCGTTCGGGGATTGTCATGCGCGCATCGAGGCCCTATCCGAGAGACCTGGCATGAGTTTCTTCAAAAAAATGTCGCGCCGCACGCTCGTGCAGGCGCTGATCGCCCTGCCTGCCCTGTCCTTGTTCCGCAAGCTGCCTGAAGCCGACGCGGCCCGTGCCGGTCCTTCAAGGTCCGATCCATCACCGGACGACCCGAATGAGATCGTCGAGGTCAATGGCTGGATCCTGAAGCGGAGCGACCTGGCATGATCTTCGACAGCTATGAGGCGTATCGCGCCGCCAACTTCAAACCCAAGGTCTGCATCCTCGGTTCGGGTCCGGCCGGCACCACCATTGCCCGCAAGCTGGGCGCCGCCGGCATCCCGGTCGTGGTGCTGGAGGCCGGCTCGCGGGAGTTCAGCGACGAGTCGCAGGATTTCTACCGCGGCACCACGGTCGGCGATTTCTATTTCGACCTCGACATCACCCGGCTGCGATATATGGGCGGCAGCTCCAACCATTGGGCCGGCTGGTGCCGCGTGCTCGACAAGCAGGATTTCGAGCCGAAGGCCTGGGCACCCGACACAGGCTGGCCGATCCGCCGCGCCGATATCGAGCCCTATCTGCCCGAGGTGCACGATATCCTCGAACTTCCCGATTTCCGGCCCGATGTGCCGATCTCGGACGACATTCGCTGGGTGCAGCTGATCAAGAGCCCGGCGGTGCGCTTCGCCGAGAAATTCGCCGACGAACTGGACAAGAGCCGCAACATCGCCGTGGTGCTCAGCACCTATGCCACCGAGCTTGCCGGCGACGGCAAACGCGTGACCAGCGCCAAGCTATGGTCCAACGGCCAGGAGGCCGGCGCCTTCAGCGCCGACTATTTCATCGTTTGCACCGGCGGGCTGGAGAATTCGCGGCTGCTTCTGTGGTCGAACCAGCGCTCCAACGGCGGCGTCGTCCCGAACGCCACGGCACTTGGCCGCTACTGGATGGAGCACCCGACCTTCGAGGGCGGCAATGCCATCCTGGCCGACTATGGCGAGTTCGAGGTCGATGCCGTCAACGAGGCCTTCTTCTCGCCGACGCTTGCCGCGATGGAGCGCCTGCGGATCATGAATTTCGGCATCAGGCTGATCGAGACGCCCTATGCCGGCGTCAAGCATGTGATTGCGGATCTCGCCTGCACGGCGCCCGACATGGCCGAATGGGTTGCCTATCAGCTCAGCCAGAACCTGCGCTGCGCGGCCCAGCTCTACGTCGCCTGGGAACAGGCGCCGCTGGCCTCCAACCAGATCGAGCTGTCCAAGACCGATGTCGACCATGCCGGCGTGCCGCGCATCGCGCTGAACTGGAAGAAATCGGAGCTCGAGCGCCGCACGCTTGTCGAAGGCCTGAAGCTGTTCGGCACGACGCTCATCGAAAAGGATCTCGGGCGCGTCCGTCTCATGGACTGGATTGCCAATGGCGAGGATTATCCGACCGACGAGGAGACCGCTGGCCACCATCATATGGGCGGCACGCGCATGGGCACCGACATCACCAGAAGTGTTGTGGACGCCAACTGCAAGGTGCACGGCATGGAGAACCTCTATGTCGGCGGCTCCTCGGTGTTCTGCACATCCGGTCAAGCCAACCCGACGACGACGATCACCGCGCTGGCCTGCCGGCTGGGCGATCATCTGAGCAAGGTGGTCGCTGTCTAAACGGCTGGGGTCTTCCGCGCCCGCGACCGGCGCGGAAATCCAGTCAGACCGACGGTTTTTCGAGCGGCGTCAGGTCGGCACGGTAACGCGTCATGGCGCGGTTCGTGCGTGCGCCCAAGCGGACGAAGAACGGCAACATGAGGTCACGCAGGAACAGAGCGACGCGGCCTTTCACCTGTTTTTGCGCGCCGATCCGCCGGCTGACCTTGACGATGTGCTCGACGCGGTCCTGACGCAGCGCCTGAAAGGCGGCGAAGGCCTGCGCCGGCAATGGTGTCGCATCCAGGCACGCGGCCAGCACCACGGCGTCCTCGATGGCCATCGACGCGCCCTGCCCGGAATGCGGCGCGACGGCATGCGCGGCATCGCCCAGCACGACCACCCGGCCGGTGTGCCGTTTTGGTAGATGCAGCATGTCGAACACGGGGTAGGCGCGCGGGATTTGCGTGACGGTGTCGACGATCTGGCGGATCGTCCGGGGATCGCCGGCATGCAACTGGCGAACGGTTGCCGCCAGATGCAAGGGATCGGGTCTCGCCAGGGCAGCATCCTCGTCCAGCGGGAAGGACGAGAACCACAACACCGGTCCGTCATGCGGTTTCATGTAGCCGAAGAAGGCTTTCCTGCCGAACACCATATGCATCAGGCCGTCGGTGGACTCGACAAAGGGCAGTTCCGCCACGCCGCCGACGCCGGTCAGTCCAGTATAGACCGGATCCGGGGAGGCCGGAAAACAGACGCGACGGACGCGCGACCAGACGCCATCGCAGCCCGCGAGCCAGGCGGCATCGACGGTGACGCCATTGCCGAAGGCAAGGCGCACACAATCAGGCTGGTCTTCGATTTCGGCGAGCGCATGGCCAAAACGGATGTCGGCGCCAAGCGCCAGCGCCTCATCCAGCAGCGCGCCGAGCAGGTCCGAGCGCCGCAACGTGACGCTTTCGGCGCCGGCCTCGCGCATCGATAGCTGCTCGTCAAGATGGATGAGCCGGCGCCCGGCGGCGTTCATGATCTCGAAGCCAAGGGTGCGAATGCCCAGCGCGCTTACCCGCTCGGCGAGCCCAAGCGCACGCAGCGCGTTGATGCCGTTGGGGGCCAGAGTGAGGAAGGCGCCTTCGCTCAACGCTTCGCGCGACCGCGCCTCGAACAGGCGGACGGCAAGCCCCTGCCGCCGAAGCATGACGGCAAGGGCCAGCCCGGCAACACCGGCGCCAATGATGGCAACCGGCAATGCCGAGGGGGTGGTGACGGCCATGGTCATAGGCCGTGGATGGCGATGCGCACCAGCACCGCCGCGGCGGCCAGCGCCACGAGCAGGATGCCGAGGCCGATGGGGGAACCCCAGCCATACCATTCCATCGCCAGCTTGGCGTATTTGAATTCATCCTCGTGGGAGAGAGGGGTACGTTGTTGAATCAAGCTCATTTTTTCACTCCTTGTCGGCGGCCGGCTCTTGCCTTGCCGGTGCTACGGCCGCATATTGCTGCGATAGTCTAAATGTTAGACGGATTGATAGTTAGATGGTCGAAATAAATTCGTCAAGCAGGTTTCGCGACGAAATCGCGGCCGCGATCGGCCTTGCCGTGATGCAATGGCAGGACGCGACGCAGGCCTATGACGAGGCGGTGGGGGCGAGGCTCGGGCTGAACATGGCCGAGCGCCATTGCATCGGACTGCTCCATGGCGGCCCGCAATCGGCCGGCGCGATCGCGACCGCGACCGGGCTGACGCCGGCCGCCGTGACGGCGCTGATCGACCGGCTCGAGGCACGCGGGCTGCTGACGCGCACGCGCAGCCTTGAGGACAGGCGCAAGGTGGTGATCGAAGCGACCGAGGCGACGCGGGACCTGTCGGCGCGCTATTACGGCGCCATCGCCAAGGAGGGAGAGAAGGTGATCGCCACCTTCAGCGACGCCGAACTCGCGACCATATCACGGTTCGTCAACGCCGCGCTCGACCTGCAGCGCGCCCAGCTTGCGCGGCTGAAAGCCGAGGGGTCGGACACCTCAGGGCGATAGGGGCGCATTTTTTGTTCGCGGCGTTACCGCAGTGTCGGCGGGGAACGCGACTATTTCGGCTGGACCCCATAGACGGCCAGAAATGCCTCCACCGAGGCATCCGCGTGCCGTTCCAGTTCGGCTTTGGAGCGCCGGTTGCTTCCCGTGAACATGGCTTCATTCATGGGGATCCAAAGAAGCATTCCAAAAAGATGGCTGGCTGCCAGATAGGGATCGCTGGTCTGTATCAGTCCTCGATCGGTGAGCTTTTGAAAGCAGGACGCCGTCGAGGCAAGCATGCGCTCAAAACCTTTTTCGTACCAAGCGCGGCCAAGCTGCGGCATTCGATCCGCGTTGGCGATGATCAAGCGCCGCAGCTTCAACAACTCTTCGTCCATGAGAACCGCTATCAGACGTCGGGCAAGCTGCTGCAGGCCGCCTTCCATGAATTTCGCCTCGGAAAGCAGCGTCGTCACGGACTCGATAATATCGTTGACCTGGCCAGCGGTTGACAGAACGACTTCGCCGAACAGCGTCTCCTTGTCGGTGAAATGCTTGTAGACGGTCTGCTTGGAGGCCCCCGCTTTGGTAGCGATTTCCTCCATGCTGGTCCCGTCATAACCCTTGCTGATGAACGCCGCCGTGGCCGCCTGGATGATCTCGCGATCCTTGCGTTCCGATCTGGTCTCACCGTCGATTTTCAAGGCGCTCTCCTGACCAGTACTAGACGGTACCGTTCCCGCATGGTAGCCATGAAACGGTACTGGACTGACTAGTACCTGTCAACGAAGGCAAGGCTTAGACCGATGACCAAGATGATATTCATAAATCTGCCGGTGCGCGATCTGCAGGCGGCGACCAACTTCTATCTCGCGATCGGCGGCACGCTCAATCCGCAGTTCTCGAACGACCAGGCCAGCTCGATCATGTTCTCCGACTCGATCGGGGTGATGCTGCTGACGCACCAGCACTACGGCCAGTTCACGACGCGCCAGATCGGCGACGCCAGGCGCGACAGCCAGATGCTGATCGCGCTCACCGCCGGCAGCAAGGACGAGGTCAATGCCACGATCGAGAAGGGCGTGGCGGCCGGTGGCCGCGCCGATCCCAACCCCGCGCAGGACCTCGGCTTCATGTTCAACCGCCACATCGAAGACCCCGACGGCAACGTCTGGGAATTCCTGTGGATGAACCCCGCCGCCATGCAATAGCCCAGCGGGATCAAAGCGTCCAAAGCGCGTCGCGTTGAAACGGATTCATGCGACGCGCTTTGTGTTTTAGACCGTCGCCGGGTCGAGCGCCTTCTGGTCCTTGTGGCGCGCGACAATCGCCTCGAAATCGGCGGTCTGGAAGGCATCGCGCAAGGCGTCGAAGGACGGCAGCACGAAATAGGCGCGCTGGAACTTGTCGATCTCGTAGCCGGTGCGCATCACCATTTCCAAGTCGAAAGGCACATGGTGGGCGTCCTTGCCCTCGACGGCGAATTGCAGTTCGGTAAAGGACGACATCAGGCCGGCGCCAAAAGCCTTCAGCGGCTGGCCGGCCTCCTGCATCAGGCCGTATTCGGCCGTGTACCAGTAGAGCCGGGTGATCATCTCGTCGCCGCCGAGCGCGATGATGTCGCCGGCCTTCTTGCCGTACATCTGCATGAAGTCGGCGAAGACCGGCTGCGACAGCACCGGCACGTGGCCGAAGAAATCATGGAACATGTCCGGCTCGACGATGTAGTCGAGTTCCTGCCTGGTGCGCAGCCAGTTGGTGACCGGGAAGCGGCGGTTGGCGAGATGGTCGAAGAAGGGGGCGGCGGGAATAAGACCCGGCACGGCGACGATCTCCCAGCCGGTCAGCTTGCGCAGCTTGGCGCTGACGTCCTCGAAATCGGGAATGCGGTTGAGCAGGCCAAGTTTTTCAACACCGTCGAGATAGGAATGATGGGCGAGCTTGCGCGTCAGCTTCGTCTGGCGATCGCACAGAGTGCGCCACACCGCCTGTTCCTCGTCGCTGTAGTCATAACCCTGGGCCACGGTGAAATCGGCACGGCAGACCGAATAGTCGCCGCGCAACCCCTGCGCCGCGCAATCGCGGGCATATTCGGCAACACTCATCGTCGTCATGGTTTTTCTCCTCGCAAATCGGCAATTGCAGACGTGTCCGTAGCGTAACCGGATTTGGTGAGGCAATTCGGTTTTGATGATGGCTCATCAGCGATGTTCGGGATAACATTCACTCACAATGCGCATCAGAGGAGTGAAAATGCCTCAATTCGATGATTTCGAGATCAAGATGCTCGATGTGCTGCAACGCGACGGGCGCAAGCCCGTCTCTGAACTGGCGCAAGAGATCGGCCTGTCGACGACGCCATGCGCGCGGCGCTTCGAGGCGCTGCAGGATGCAGGCGTCATCAAGGGTTTTGCCGCGGTGATCAGCCGCCGCGCGGTCGGCCTGACAGTCGAGGTGTTCATTCAGGTGCGCCTAGTCAGCCACAGCGACGGCTCGCCGGAAAAGTTCATTGCCGCGGTGCAGCGCATGGACGAGGTGTCTTCGTGCTGGACGATGACCGGCGACCACGACTTCCTGCTGCATGTGATGGTGCCTTCGGTCGACGAGCTGAACGCCTTCGTCATGCACCGGCTGATGCGGCTCGACGGCGTGCGCGACGTCCACACACAGCTGGTGCTGCAAAACATCAAGGGACCCGGCCACGTGCCGCTCGCGCATCTCAGGAAGTAGCGCCATCTCCAGCGCTCCTGCGGAAAAGCTGCACGCAAACTGCTGAAACGGGCCAATTGGGCGGCTAGATCGCCGGCCAGCATATGCGGACCAACTGCCTAAGAGGTCCGCCATGAAAATCGTCCTGATCAATCCACCGCACACAGCCATCGGCAGCCGGGTGCCGGACGATCATTTGCCGCCGCTTGGCCTGCTGGCGATCGGCGGCCCGCTGATCGATGCCGGCCATGATTTGCGGCTCGTCGATGCCGAACTCGGGCCGATGCCGCTCGAAAAGGTGGTGCGCGACGCCCTGGACTGCTTTCCGGACTTCGTCCTGATCGGCCATTCCGGCTCGACCTCGGCGCACCCGACCGCCTTGCTGATCGCCAAAATGATCAAGCAGCGCGAGCCGGCGACGATCGTCATCTATGGCGGCGTCTTCCCGACCTACCACTGGCGCGACATATTGGCGGCGACCGACGTCTTCGACTTCATCGTGCGCGGCGAGGGCGAAGCGACCGTCGTGGCGCTGGTCGAGGCGCTGGAAATGCACCAGCCGCCGGCGAGCGTCGCCGGCATCGCCTTCCGTGACGATCTGCGCCGTCCCTTTGCCACGCAGGGCGCCATGACCATCGCCGATCTCGACGCTTACCGCGTCGGCTGGGAGCTGATCGACCACGGCCGATATAGTTACTGGGGCGGCAAGCGCGCCGTGGTGATGCAGTTTTCGCGCGGCTGTCCGCATCTGTGCAACTATTGCGGCCAGCGCGGTTTCTGGACCCGATGGCGGCACCGCGATCCCGTAAAATTCGCCAAGGAGATCGCCTGGCTGCACCGCGAGCACGGCGTCAAACTGATCAACCTCGCCGACGAGAACCCGACCGTTTCGAAGAAGGCGTGGCGCGCCTTTCTCGACGCGCTGATCGCCGAGAACGTGCCGGTGCTGATAGTCGGCTCGACCCGCGCCGACGACATCGTGCGCGACGCCGACATCCTGCATCTCTACCGCAAGGCCGGTGTCATCCGCTGGCTGCTCGGCATGGAGAACACCGACGAGCAGACGCTGCAATTGATCCGCAAGGGCGGCAGCACCTCATCCGACCGCGAGGCGATAAGGCTGCTGCGAAAGCACGGCATATTGTCGATGGCGACCTGGGTGGCCGGCTTCGAGGATGAGGGGTTTCGCGACCTGTGGCGCGGCTTTCGCCAGCTCATCGCCTATGACCCCGACCAGATCCAGGCGCTCTATGTAACGCCGCATCGCTGGACGCCGTTCTTCCGCATCGCGCGCGACCGCAAGGTGATCCAGAAGGATGCCCGGCTGTGGGACTACAAGCACCAGGTGCTGCAGATGACGCGGCTGAAGCCGTGGATGCTGTTCTTCAGCGTCAAGCTCATCGAGCTCGCCGTGCAATCGCGGCCGAAGGCGCTGGCGCGCATCCTGTTCCACCCCGATCCCGAGCAACGGCATTCGATGCGCTGGTACACCAAGATGGGCCGCCGGGTCTGGTTTCGCGAGGTCTGGGGTTTCCTGGCCCGTGATGGCAGGGTGAAGGACGGTCCGACGCTTGCCGAATTCTGGGGCGCGCCGCAGGACGCGGAGGAGGAATCGATGATCGTCGCGCGACAGCCGCGCAAGCCGGAGCTTTCCGCCTCCACAAATAGCGGGCTGCCGGCCAGAAGATTAGCCGGCTGAGGCCGACTAAGGCACGATCAGCGTGCCGGCGCCGTGTTCGGTGAAGAGTTCGAGCAGCACCGCATGCGGCGTCTTGCCGTTGAGGATGACCACGCCTTCGACGCCGCGCTCGATCGCCTCGATGCAGGTCTCGACCTTGGGGATCATACCGCCCGAGACCGTGCCGTCCTTGATCAGCGCCCTGGCCTCGGCGACGGTCAATTCGTCGATCAGCTTCTTGTTCTTGTCGAGTACGCCCGGCACGTCGGTAAGGAACAAAAGGCGCGAGGCCTTGCAGGCGCCGGCAATGGCGCCGGCGAAAGTGTCGGCGTTGATGTTGTAGGTGTGGCCGTCGCGGCCCGGCGCCACCGGCGCCAGCACCGGGATCATTTCGGAGCGGGCCAGGAGGTCGAGCAGCGTGCGGTCGACCTCGACCGGCTCGCCGACGAAGCCGAGATCGAGCACGCGCTCGATGTTGGAATCGGGGTCGATCATGGTCTTGCGCGCCTTTTCGGCGAACACCATGTTGCCGTCCTTGCCGCAGAGGCCGATCGCCCATTCGCCTTCGGCGTTGATGAGCGCAACGATCTCCTTGTTGATCGAGCCGGCCAGCACCATCTCGACGATCTCGACCGTCTTCTGGTCGGTGACGCGCAGGCCGCCCTCAAACTTGGATTCGATGCCCATCTTGGTCAGCATGGCGCCGATCTGCGGCCCGCCGCCGTGAACGACGATCGGGTTGACGCCGGACTGCTTCAGCAACGCGATGTCGCGGGCGAAGGCCTTGCCGAGCTCGATATCGCCCATGGCGTGGCCGCCATATTTCACCACGACGGTCTTGTGTTCGTAGCGCTGCATGTAGGGCAAAGCGCGCGACAGCAGGGCGGCCTGCATTTCGGCGGTGGCGGCGATGTCCGTCATCGGGCGGTTCCCTGGCTTTTTGGTTTATGCATGTCGTTGCTCCAAAACCGCCGGGCACTTTTGGGCGACATGCATCAGGTAAAGACGGCGGCGTCTTAGCGGGATTTGGCCCGGGGGGCAAATGGCATTGCTGTCATATTCGCCGCGTTCACGGCCTCGTCATCATGACGGCACCATCAGCGGCGCCCGCCGTTTCAGCCAACCCGAAAGCTTCTCCATCTGCGCGGCGAAGGACAAAAGCGTCTCCTCGTCGCCCGGGCGCCCGGCGGCCTGGATGCCGAGCGGCAGGCCGGCCTCGGTGACATGGACGGGCAGCGCGATCGACGGCTGGCCGCTGACATTGTGGATTGCCGGCCAGTGCGTGAACAAAAGGCTCTTGTCCATCAGCTGGCCGAACAAGGGTTTCAGCTTGAGCAAAGACGTCAGGTGAAGCTTGTCGAGAAGGTTTTCGACCAGCTCATCGGTGCCTTTCGGGTCCATGGCGCCGCAGGCGAGCGGCGGGTGCGCGATAACAGGCATCAGCACAGCGTCATATTGCGCGGTTTCCTCGATCATCCGGCGCGAGGCGGCATGTAGCCGCTGCAGGCCGGCATAGATTTCGCCGGCCGAGACCATTTCGCCCAACCGGCCGAGCACCCGCGTGGCGCGCTCGACGTCGCCGGTGACGGGACGGCCGACGCGCAGCGCTTCGGCCCGCAGCGTGCCGGCGACGGCGGAAGCAACCGTCCTGCAGAAGTCGGCCATGAAATCGCGGCCGATGAAGGGCAGGTCGATTTCCACGGTGGTGTGGCCGCCCTCGCGCGCAAGCGCCACAGCCGTGTCGAGCGCTTTCATCGTCTCGGCCGAGATCGGCAGGCCAAGCGGCGACTTGCGGTAGACGGCCAGGCTGAGCTTGCCGGGATCTCGCGCGGCGGCGGCGGCGAACGTGCCCTTCGGCTGAAGTGCCGCATAGGGCGACAGGGAGTCGGGACCGTGGGTGAGGTCGAGCAGCAGCGCGCTATCGCGCACCGAGCGGGTGACGGCATGATCGACCACCATGCCGTACCAGCTTTCGCTGACCAGCGGCGTCAGCGGGATTCGACCCCGCGAGGTCTTGAGGCCGACCAGGCCCGTGCAGGCGGAAGGCACGCGGATCGAGCCGCCGCCATCGGAGGCATGCGCCACCGGCACCACGCCGGCAGCGACGAGGGCCGCCGCGCCACCCGATGAGCCGCCGCTGGTGTGGCCGGTGTTCCAGGGATTGCGGGTGATGCCGAAGGCCTTGGATTCGGTCATCAGCCGCAACCCGTGCTCCGGCGAAGTCGAAGTGACGATCGGGATCAGCCCGGCGGCAAGGTAGCGGTCGGTCATCAGCGAATTGACGTCGGGCACCGAGGCCGGAATGCGGCTGCCGCCATGCGAGGGCACACCCTTGATGGCGATGCCGAGGTCCTTGATGGCAAAGGGCACGCCGGCCAGCGGCAGCGAGCGGTCCATGGTTTTCGCCCGCGCCCGCGCGGCCTCGTAGAGCGGCTCGGCCGTGGCATTGATTTCAGGCCTTGAGGCCTCGGCGCGCGCGATCGCCGCTTCGGTCAACTCGATCGCCGACAGTTCGCCCTTGCGCACCAGACCGGCGAGGCCGGTGGCGTCTTCTTGCCACAGAATGCGTTCGACCGACATCGGCGCCTCCCCGTTCCCGCCAAGCTAGCCAGCGGCTGATCCCTTGGCAATCGAAGCCTGCGCCAGAACGCCGGACTTTAGGTGCACGGAATATTTCCAGCGTTGCAAATACAACGCAATCGCCTAACTTGGCGCACATGACGCCGCAGGACATCACCAAGCTGATCGTCCGGACTTCGATGAAGGATCGGGCAGCGTTCGATCTGCTCTACCGGCAGACCAGCGCGAAACTTTTCGGCGTGTGCCTTCGTGTATTGAACGACCGAGGAGATGCTGAAGAAGCGCTGCAGGAAGTCTTCGTGAAGATATGGACGAAGGCGGATCGTTTTGCCGTCTCCGATCTGAGCCCGATCTCCTGGCTGGTGGCAATCGCCCGCAACCACGCGATCGATCGCGTCAGGGCACGGCGCAAGCCTGCCGCCGATATCGATGCCGCGCTCGAGGTGGCCGATCCGGCACCGGGACCTGAAGCGATGGTGGTGGCGGGCGACGAATCCGTACGCATCCATCATTGTCTCGAGGAGCTGGAGAAGGACCGGGCGGCGGCCGTCCGGGGCGCTTATCTCAAGGGCGAAAGCTATGCCGAACTGGCGGAGCGCCACGGCGTGCCGCTGAACACGATGCGTACCTGGCTGCGCCGCAGCCTGATGAAACTGAGAGAATGTCTGGAAAGATGACACTGGCAGAGGACAACGGACCGGAACGTGGAGGCGACGAGCTGTTCGCCGCCGAATACGTTCTCGGCGTTCTGCCGGCAGAAGAGCGGCAGATCGCGTCCAGGCGCGTCGACACCGACACCGATTTCGCGCGGCTCGTCGATGGCTGGGAGGTTCGCCTGTCGCCGCTGGCATCAGCCTATGCCGAGGTCGAGCCGCCGGCTTCGGTGAAGGCGGCTGTCGACCGCCGGCTGTTTGCATCGACCGCCGCCACTCCGGCCGAGGCCCGTGCCGGCCTGTGGTCCAGCCTCGCCTTCTGGCGCGGCCTTGCCGTCGCTGCTGTTGCAGCGCTGGCTCTCTATATCGCCGTGCCCTATGTCAATCGGCCGGCCGAACAGCCGCAGGCGCGGCTTGTCGCCTCGCTGGCGGCCGACGGCAGCGATGTAAAATATCTCGCCGTCTATGATTCCGAGCGGCATGACGTCAGCCTTTCGCACGTTTCCGGCACGCTTGCTTCCGGCAAGGACTTCGAACTTTGGATGATCGAAGGCAAGAACGCACCGGTCTCGATGGGCGTCATCCCGGCCGGCGCGACCGCGCATATCGGGGTCTCGCCCGCCACGCAGCAGAAGCTGGCGCAGGGCGCGGTGCTGGCCGTCAGCCTGGAACCGGCCGGCGGCTCGCCGACGGGACAACCGACCGGACCGGTGGTTGCCGCTGGCGACCTGAAGGGCATCTGACCTGCTGCATCTCGCAGCGAATCCGTTTCCGCAATTTCCCAAATATATCTTATGTAACACCTGCCTAAAATAGGTGTGCGTGCCGGTAAGAAGGTGCGCCATAAAATCTCTTTGCCCGAGCGAAAAATTCAAAAATCCAAAAATATTCTGAAACTCGCGCGTTTGTGTTGCGTATCTCCTCGCGTCCCCAAAAATGGGAAGAGAAAACCGAGGAGTTTGAACATCATGCGTAGATACGCCACCCTTTTGCTTGCCGGTGCGATCGCTGTTTCCGCGCTTGCCACCGCCGCCTATGCCGAAAACCCAATGGTCGGCGGCGCCGCCATGTATGCCCAGAAGAACATCGTCGAGAACGCCGTCAATTCGAAGGACCACACCACGCTGGTCGCCGCCGTCAAGGCGGCCGGCCTGGTCGACACGCTGCAGGGCGCCGGTCCGTTCACCGTCTTCGCGCCGACCAACGAGGCCTTCGCGGCACTGCCGGCCGGCACGGTCGACACACTGCTCAAGCCCGAGAACAAGGACAAGCTGACGAAGGTCCTGACCTGCCATGTCATCGGCGCCAAGGCGATGGCGGCGGATGTGGCCTCGATGGCCAAGGCCGACGGCGGCACGCACAAGGTCAAGACGGTCGGCGGCTGCGAGCTTTCCCTGAAGGCCGAGGGCGGCAAGGTCACCGTTACCGACGAGAACGGCAATGTCGCCAATGTGACGATCGCCGATGTCGAGCAGTCCAACGGTGTCATCCACGTCATCGACAAGGTTCTTTTGCCGAAGATGTAACAAGGGGCCAGCCGCGGACGAACCTGCGGCAAGAGCTCTCCGCCGATTGCGTCGTCCCGCTCCCCTGATCCGCAATCGACACGCACGCTCCGCGCCGCCCACAGCCAACTGTGGAACGGCGCGGAGTGTCGTTTGGGGGCAACCGTCACCGGCTTTTGATTTTGGCGTGGCGGTATAGTTTGGCAAAAGGAACAACCGGAGGAATGGTCATGAACCGTCGCGACTTTCTTTTGAGCGGTGCCGCCGCCCTTGGCGTCGTCGGGGCCGCCGCAACCATGCTGCGCATGGGCGCTCCGCAGCCCGCGCTGGCGGCCGAAAAATTCGAGATCACCAAGACGGATGACGAGTGGAAAGCCATCCTGTCGCCTGCCGCCTTCGACGTGCTGCGCAAGCAAGGCACGGAATATCCGGGCACCAGCCCGCTGCTCAACGAGCACCGCAAGGGTATCTTCGCCTGTGCCGGCTGCGACCTGCCGGTCTACCCCTCTGAGACGAAATTCGATTCCGGCACCGGCTGGCCGAGCTTCTGGCAGGAGATCGCCAACGGCATCGGCAAGACCGAGGACAGGTCGCTCGGCATGACCCGCACCGAGGTGCATTGCCGCCGCTGCGGCGGCCATCTCGGCCACGTCTTCGACGACGGTCCGGCGCCGACCGGCCTGCGCCACTGCATCAACGGCGTGGCGCTGACCTTCAAGCCGGCCACGGCCTGACGAAATTCGACCGGAAACGAAAAACTCCGGGTCTTGCGGCCCGGAGTTTTTTGCGCGGTCAGAGCTTTTCGGGCGTGGACTGGAGGAGCTTCCCGAAACCGCTGCCCACGTCTGTGTTTCTGTCTTGACGCAATTCCTGTGGGAAAACCGCTTCACACTTTTCCTGGAATTGCTTAGTGCCCGCCACCTCCGCCACCACCGGGCGCGGCCGGCTTGTTGATCAGCATCGTGAACAGGCCGAGCGTCGCGAACAGCACCGTCAGCATGTAGAACACGTCCATGAAGGACAGCAGCGCCGCCTGCTGCTGGACCATGCCCGACAGCTTGGAGATCGCCGCGCTGGCCGCATCCAGGCCAGTGGTCTGTTCGAAGTTCAGCGTCATGTTCTGCAGCTTGGTCTGCGCGGCGGCACTGCCCCACTGCACATGCTCTGCGAGCCTCGCATAGTGGAAGGCGTTGCGGTCGATCAGCACGGTGTTGATGAGGGCAAGGCCGACGGCGCCGCCGAGGTTGCGGGTGAGGTTGAACAGGCCGGACGCGTTCTTCAGCCGGTCGGGCGGCAAGGTGCCGAGCGCGATGTTGTTGATCGGCACCATGCACAGCATCATCGAACAACCGCGCAGGATCTGCGGGATGAGCAGTTCGTAGAAATCCCAGTCGGCGGTCAGATGCGTCATCCACCAGGTGCCGGTGGCGAAGCCGAAGAAGCCGATCATCATCATCAGCCGCAAGTCCATCTTGCTCGACAGGATGCCGGAGATCGGCGCGGTGACGAACATCGCCAGGCCGCTGACGAACAGCGCCTCGCCGATCATCATCGAATCATAGCCGCGGATACGGCCGAGGAAGACCGGATAGAGATAGGTCAGGCCGTAGAGGCCGATGCCGATGACGAAGGAAAACAGCGAGCCGAAGGCAAAGTTGACGTTGCTGAAGGCCCGGAGGTCGACGATCGGCTCCTCGGCGGTGAAGACACGCCAGAAGAAGATCACCGCGCCGACGCTCATGACAATGGCGCAGATGAACACGCCCTGGTCCTGCAGCCAGTCATTGTTCGGACCCTCTTCCAGCACATATTCCATACAGCCGAGGAAGGCCGCCATTCCGGCGAGGCCCCACCAGTCGAACTTGTTGAACAGCTTGAGATTGGGCTTGTCGAAATCGATCAGCGCCCAGGCGGCGCTCGCCACCAGGATGCCGGGCACGACATTGACCAGGAACAGCCAGTGCCATGAAAAGGCGTGGCTGATATAGCCGCCGACGGTCGGGCCGATGGTCGGCGCCAGCGTCGCCACCAGGCCGATCATCGGCGAGACGACGGCGCGCTTGGAAGGCGGGAAGATGGTGAAGGCCGCGGCAAAGACGCTCGGGATCATGCCGCCGCCGATGAAGCCCTGCACGGCGCGGTAGACGATCATCTGGTCGATGTTGGTGGCGGTCGCGGCAAGCGCGCTGGCCGCGGTGAAGCCGGCGGCGGCGATGGTGAACAGCACGCGCGTCGACAGCATGCGGCTGAGGAAGCCCGACAGCGGGATCATGACCACCTCGGCAATCAGATAGGCCGTCTGCACCCACGGAATTTCATCGGAGCTGGCGCTGAGGCCCGCCTGGATCTCGGCCAGCGAAGCCGAGACGATCTGGATGTCCAGGATCGCCATGAACATGCCGAACACCATCGCCAGGAAGGCGATGACGCGGCGTGTGGAGATGGTGTCAGGGACCGCCGGTCTTGCCGGCGGCGATCCTGCGGTGATGGTAGCGGTTGCCATTTCATGGGCCTCCTTGAGGCCGGCCGGGCGGCCCAGCGCTTCATCAGCCGCCGAGCCACCCTCCGAAAGCGCTTAGTTGGTCGTCGCGGCAGGTGCGGTGCGGCTGTCAACGTTGACGACAACGCTGAGGCCAGCACGCAGCTTGCCGGTCTTCAGGGCATCGGCCGGCACGTCGATGCGGACCGGGACGCGCTGCACAACCTTGGTGAAGTTGCCGGTGGCGTTTTCCGGCGGCAGGAGCGAGAAGACCGCGCCTGAAGCCGGAGCGAGCGACGAGACGGTTCCCTGGATGGGATGGCCGTCGATGGCGTCGACCGAGATGTTGACCTTTTCGCCCGGAACCAGCCGGGCAAGCTGCGTCTCCTTGAAGTTGGCGACGATGTAGAGCTTGTCCAACGGCACGACGACGGCGAGCTTCTGGCCGGGGCTGACAAGATCGCCCTGCTCGACCGAGCGGTTGCCGACGACGCCGTCATAAGGCGCCTTGAGCACGGTGAAGGACAGGTCGCGCGCGGCCTTGTCGCGGCTGAGCTGCAGCGAAGCGAGCGTGCTCGCCAACTCGGCGCGCTGCGCCTCGAACACGCCGATATTGGCCTGTGCAGCGGCGATCTGCGCATCGGCGCCAACCAACGCGGCATTGGCCTGGTCGAGCGCAGTCTGGGCATCGTCCAGTTGCGCCTGCGTGCCGACATGCGTCTTGACCAGTTGCGCGGCGCGCTGCTGGGCACGGGCGGCGTTGTCGGCCGCGGCCTGGTCTGCAACCTTCTGCGCCTGGGCCTGCTGCAGGGAGGCCTGCGCCGCCTTGGTCTGCGCGTCGATGCGGTCGAGCGTCTTGGACAATGTGGCGATCTGCGCTTCGGCCTGGGCAACGGCGATCTTGTAGTCGCCATCGTCGATCGTCAGCAGCGGGTCGCCGGCCTTGACCAGCTGGTTCTCGCTGACCTTGACCTGATCGACATAGCCGGAGATCTTGGGCGAAACGAACGCCATGTCGGCCTGGACATAGGCATCGTCGGTCGAGATCATGAAACGGCCCGTGGTCCAGTAGTCATAACCGTACCAGGCGCCACCGCTCAGGAGGGCAAGGCCGATGATCGGCAACAGGAAGGAACGCACCGAGCGCTTCTTCTTGGCTTGAGCTTCGGCCGCCGGCGGCGGTGCCACGGGCAGGACGGGAATCTCCGGTGCTTCCGTCGCCGGAGCGACCTTGGCGTTGGGGAAGGGGCGGACTTCGGCTGTGTTGGGCGCGTTCGAGGACATGACATCTCTCTAAAGTAATAATACTGAACCGTTCGGTTCGATCCGGCCGTTGACATAGCGTGAAAAGAGGACCATATCAAGGGGCAATCGAACCGGTTGGTTCGAATTATTTTCGAGGTGTGACTTTTATGGCCGAGACAACGCCTGACGTCGAAACCGACAACTGCAACGACCTGCTGGAAAGCCTGCGCCGCGGCCGCCCGGCGGCCGGACAGGATCCGGCCAAGCGCAGCCAGATCATCGACGGCGCCCGCCGAGTCTTCATAGACAAGGGCTTCGAGGCCGCCTCGATGAACGACATCACGCGCGAGGCCGGCGTTTCGAAGGGCACCATCTATGTCTACTTCGCCAACAAGGAAGAGCTGTTCGAAGCGCTGATCGAGGAAGAGCGCGGCACCATCTTCAAGAATATGTACGACATGCTCGACCGCGCCGACGATCTGCGCCAGACCCTGGTGAAGTTCGGCAAGGTGCTGTCGATGAAGATCACCTCGGCCAGGGTCATCCAGGCGCAACGCACGGTGATCGGCGCCTCCGACAGGATCCCCGACATGGGCGCGCGGTTTTACGAACGCGGCCCCAAACGCGGCCATGACAAGGTGGTGGAGTTTCTCAATGCCGCCATCGAACGCGGCCTGCTCAAGATCGACGATGTCGATCTTGCCGCCTACCAGTTTACCGAACTGTGCCTGGCCGGCCTCTTCCGGCAGTGCATCTTCGCCTACCGCACCAAGGCTCCGAGCGACGAAGAGATCGACCACATCGTCAGGTCGGGCGTCGGCATGTTCCTGAAGAACTATGGCACCGAACGGCTCGCGGAGGAAGAAAGCCACCATATGATTGCGCTGGAGGCAAAGGCCTAGAGCGTTTCACCGTTTCATGGAAACGGCGAACCACTCTGACTCTTAGTTTGACGCAATTCCCAAGGGAAAACCGCTCACACTTTTCCTGGAATTGCTCTAGCCGCCATTGGCGGCAAGCACGATGGCGGCCTGCAATTCCTCCAGCCCCTCGCCCTTTTCCGATGACGTCGCCAGGACGAACGGAAACGCCGCCGGCCGTTTCTTGATCTTTTGCAGCGTCTCCTCGATCAGCCGCGGCACGCCGGCGACCTTGATCTTGTCGGTCTTGGTCAGCACGATCTGGTAGGACACCGCCGCCTTGTCGAGCAGCGACAGCACCTCGTCGTCCTTGGCCTTGATGCCATGGCGGGCGTCGATCAGCACATAGACCCGCTTCAGCGTGACCCGGCCCTTGAGATAGTCGAAGACCAGCTTGGTCCACTCGTCGACTTTCTCCTTGGGCGCGGTGGCGTAGCCGTAGCCCGGCATGTCGACCAGCGCCATCGGCGGCAGGTCAGCGCCCTCGCCGGAAAATCCGTCCGGCACGAAATAATTCAATTCCTGCGTGCGCCCCGGCGTGTTGGAGGTGCGCGCCAGCCCCTTCTGGTTGACCAGGGCGTTGATCAGCGACGATTTGCCGACATTGGAGCGGCCGGCAAAGGCGATTTCCGGCGGCCCTTCCGGCGGCAGGAACTTCATGGCCGGCACGCCGCGGATGAAGATCCACCCGCGCGTGAACAGGTCGGTGGTGATCACAGTGCTGTTCAGAGCGTTCAAGCTGCTGCCTCCAGAAGAGAGATATCGGCGCCCCTGATGGCATCGAGGTTGCGGCCGATCTTGTCCACGGGCCAATGCCACCATGCCAGTGCCAGCAACCGCCTGATCGTCCTGTCGTCGAAACGCATCTTCACCACCTTGGCGGCGTTGCCGGTGACAATGGCATAGGGCGGCACATCATGCGTCACCACGGATTTGGCGGCGATGATGGCGCCATGGCCGATTTCCACGCCGGGCAGGATAACCGCCTCCATGCCGATCCAGACATCGCTGCCGACTACCGTGTCGCCGCGCACCTCCTTCGACCATGTCGCCGGGTCAAAGCCTTTTTCCCAGCCATGGCCGAAAATGTTGAACGGATAGGTGGAAAAGCCGGACATTGCGTGGTTGGCGCCGTTCATGATGAAGCGCGCGCCTTCGGCGATGGCGCAGAACTTGCCGATGATGAGCTTGTCGCCGATGAAGGGATAGTGGTGCAGCACGCATTTCTGCGCGAATTTGTCCGGTCCGTCCGGGTCGTCATAATAGGTGAAGTCGCCGATCTCGATGTTCGGCTCCGTCACCAGCGGCTTCAGGAAGCCGACGCGCGTGTGCATCGGGATCGGGTGCTTGATGTCGGGGTTGGGTCCGTCCATGTCGGGTCTTCCGGGAATTGGCAGACAGGCGCATCCGAACCGGAGGCGCCTGGTCAAAATAACGTGATCCGCCCTATAGCACCAATCGGCCGGGGTGCGAGTCTTCCGTGCGTGCCAGGCTCATTTGTCGCCGCGGCAGATCACGATCGGATTGGACAGCGCGCTGTCGAAACCGCTGCCCTGGTAGACGGTGACGTTGGCCGCACCTGGCGGCAGCAGGAACGTGCCTTCGACGACCTTCTGGTCGCCCGCCATGGTGTGGAGAGCCCAGCTAAACGTGCAGAATTGCGGCGGTGCCGCGGGTTCGACGTGGCTGCAGTTCAGCTGCGCGCCACCCAGCATGGCGGCGCCGCCGCAGCTCACCGCCTCCTTTGCAACCGCGATGCCGGGACACCCGACGAGAGCCGTCACGGCTGCGATCCTAATCCAGTTCATCGTCGAAATCCTTGCCGGAAAAATTCGCGCCGCAGGGGCGCCTCTTCCGTGTCGTGGCCCATGCGATTTTTGGCCAACGCGGCTTAGTCCGTCTTGCACGCGCCGTCCAGCGGGATTATGTGCATGATGATAATAAGCATGCTCACGAAAACTTGTCCGTAGATCCCGATCTCTTCCCATGTCCTCCTCGCCCCATATCAGCTTCGTGCTGCACAACGTCGCGCGCCTGCTTCGAACGCGGTTCGAGCAGCGTTTGCGGGCGTCGGCGCTGAGCCGTCCCCAATCGCAGGTGCTGGCCTGGCTGCCTTACCTGGCCCCGCTGGTCCGCCGGCTGCTCGAGATCATGCGCGGCAACGGCCGGAGAACGCGAGACGAGGCCTTCGCCGGCCCTTCTCCTGAAGAAACACGGCAGCATCGGCTGCAAACCCCAAACTTTATCAAATCCAATCTGCTCGCGGCTCGCGCCCAGCCAGCCGGCGACCGGGAGAAAGTCCATGGCTGAATCAACATCCCCCAAGAAGCCTGCCGAAAACGACCCCGCCACGGGTCGCCCCGGCGACCAGATCATCCGGCTGGACAGCGAGCGCGAACAGAGGCGTGCCAATGTCGTCATCGACAATGACGAGCTGGAAGCGCCGGTTGCGCTGCAGCCGGCGGCACTCGAGGCGCCGACCAAGGAGCCGCAGCCGCAGCCGGCTCCTATCGCCGTTGCCCCTCCCCCTGCTGCCCCAGCCAAGCCGAAGCGCAGTCTGAAGCGGCCGGTGCTGTTTGCCTTGCTTCCCATCGCGCTCGCCGTAGGCGGCTATCACTACGTGACCGGCGGCCAGGTGATGACGACCGACAATGCCTACATCCAGGCCCAGTCGCTCGGTGTGTCCACCGACGTCTCCGGCACCGTGCAGGAGATCGACGTACACGAGAACCAGGTGGTGAAGAAGGGCGACGTGCTGTTCCGCCTGCGGCCGGCCTCCTTCGAAACCGCTCTTGCCGCCGCCCAGGCCCAGCTCGGGACGGTGCGCAACCAGGTGCTGACCCTGCAGGCGAGCTACCAGCAGTCGCTGTCGCAGATCGAACAGGCGCAAGCCGACATTCCCTATTACGAGGCCGCCTTCCAGCGGCAGCAGGACCTTCTCAAGACCTCCACCGCCTCCAAGGCGTCTTTCGATAGCGCCCAGCACGACCTCGTCGCGGCGCGCCAGAAAGTGGCCGTCGCCAAGGCGCAGGCGCAGGCCACGCTTGCCCAGCTGGGCGGCGACGCCAACCAGCCGGTGGAAAAGAACCCGTTCTACCTGCAGGCCCAGTCGGGCGTCGACGATGCGCAGCGCAACCTCGCCGATTTCGTGGTCAAGGCGCCGTTCGACGGTGTCGTCACCAATGTCGATGCGCTTCAGGTCGGCAAATATCTGCCGGCCTCGCAACCGGCCTTCAGCCTGGTTTCGTCGACGGATCTGTGGATCGAGGCGGAGCCGAAGGAAACCGAACTGACCTATGTGCGGCCGGGACAGACGGCGACGATCAGTGTCGACACCTATCCAGGCGCCGTCTGGCACGGCACGGTTGCCTCGATCAGCCCGGCCTCGTCGTCGAGCTTCTCGCTGCTGCCGGCGCAGAACACCACCGGCAACTGGGTCAAGGTCGTGCAGCGCATCCCGATGCGCGTGACGGTCGATGACACCAAGGGCAAGCCGCCGCTGCGCGGCGGCATGAGCGTGGTGGTCGACGTCGAGACCGGCCATGCGCGCGGCCTGCCGGACTTCGTCACCAACCTCATCGACCGGTTCGGACAAAAATCATGACCAGCGCGACCGCGGCAGGTGCCACACCGGTGGTCGCCAATCGCGGCGCCATCACGGCTTGCGTGATCCTGGCGGTCATCATGCAGGCGCTGGACACGACCATCGCCAATGTGGCGCTGCCCTACATACAGGGCAGCGTTTCGGCCAGCGCCGATCAGATCAATTGGGTGCTGACCTCCTATATCGTCGCGGCCGCCGTCATGACGCCGCCTTCGGGCTACCTTGCCAACCGCTTCGGCCGCAAGCGCATCCTGTTGACCTCGATCACCGGCTTCGTGGTCGCCTCGGTGCTGTGCGGCTTCGCGCAGTCGCTGCCGCAGATCGTCGGCTTCCGCCTGCTGCAGGGCCTGTTCGGCGCCGCACTGGTGCCGCTGTCGCAGAGCATCCTGCTCGACATCTACAGCGTGGAGGAGCGGGGCTCGGCGATGGCGCTGTTCGGCGTGTCGGTGATGGTCGGGCCGGTGTTGGGCCCGGTCATCGGCGGCTGGCTGACCGAGAACGTCTCCTGGCGCTGGGTGTTCTACATCAACGTGCCGATCGGAGCGCTGGCTTTCGCCGGCGTATCGCTGTTCGTGCTCGAAACCAAGCTGGACATCAAGGCAAAGCTCGACTGGCTGGGTTTCGGCATGCTCAGCATCACCATCGCGGCGCTGCAAATGTTTCTCGACCGCGGCGAGCAGCTCAACTGGTTCTCCTCATCCGAGATCATCGTCGAGGCGCTGATCTGCGCGTCGGCCTTCTACATCTTCCTCGTCCACACCTTCACCGCCAAGAACACCTTCGTGAACCCGCGGCTGTTCCTGGACCGGAATTTCGCCGTCGGCATGATCTTCATCTTCATCGTCGGCATCACCTATCTCGCCTCGCTGGCGCTGATGACACCCTATCTACAGACGCTGATGGGCTATCCGGTGGTGACGGCCGGCATCGTCATGGGTCCGCGCGGCCTCGGCACGATGGCGTGCATGTTCCTGGTCGGCAGGCTGGTCGGCAAGGTGGACACACGCTGGCTGCTGTTCATCGGCCTCGCGATCACCGCCTGGGCGATGTACGACATGACCGGCTGGACGCCCGATGTCTCGCAATGGACGATCATCAGCACCGGCTTCATCCAGGGTGCGGGGCTCGGCTTCCTGTTCGTGCCGCTGACCACCATCACCTTCGCCACGCTGGCGCCGGAACGGCGGGCGGAAGGCACCGGGCTTTACAATTTGTCGCGAAATATCGGCTCCAGCGTCGGCATCTCGGTGGTCACCGCGCTCCTGACGCAGAACGTGCAGATCAACCATGCCAACATCGCCACATATGTGACGCCCTTCAACCAGGCATTCGGCAATCCGGCGATCGCGCAGGCGATGAACCCCTACACCGCCGCCGGTCGCGCAGCACTGGACGGCGTGGTAACGCTGCAGGCGACCGTTATCAGCTATATAGACGACTTCAAGCTGATGATGATCCTGTCGCTGGCCGCCATCCCGCTGGTACTCTTGCTGCGCAAGCCAGGCACGCCGGCAAAGGTCGACCATAGTGCCGTGATGGAATGATGGGCTGGAAGCGGTCGAAGTTCGATCGCTGAAGCCAAGCGTCTTCACGGTACGTATAAGGAAACCGGGGCCCTGTGAGGGACTACAGGACCCCGGCCTCGCCGAGAACGACTTCCCCAAGAAACTTGGCACCTCGTCACGAGGCGGGGATGGCAGGCCAAGAAAGCCCCAACGACCTGCCACTGCCCCTTTCACCGGAAGCCGTTACTTCGGCAACAGCACCTTATTGACGACATGGATGACGCCGTTCGACTGGTTGACGTCGGCGATGGTCACCTTCGCCTCGCCGCCGGACTCATCCATGATGAAGAGCTTGCCCTTCTTGACCTCGGCGGTGAGCGTGTCGCCCGAGACGGTCTTCATCTCGTATTTGCCGCCCATCGCCTTGGCCTGCTTCATCATCTCGGCGCCCGAGATCTTGCCAGCCACGACATGCGCGGTCAGGACCTTGGTGAGCTTGTCCTTGTTCTCGGGCTTGAGCAGCGTGTCGACCGTGCCGGCCGGCAGTGCCGCGAAGGCCTCGTTGGTCGGTGCGAAGACGGTGAACGGGCCGGCGCCCTGCAGCGTGTCCACCAGTCCGGCGGCCTTGACGGCGGCGACGAGCGTGGTGTGGTCCTTCGAATTCACGGCGTTCTCGACGATCTTCTTGGTGGTGTACATCGGCGCCCCACCGACATTGGGGTTCTTGGCGTAGGCGGGGGCGGCAATCGCCACGCCGGCGACGAGAGCGGAAATGGCGATGATCCTGAATGACGGCAAGTGCATGTGGTCTTCCTCCGGGTGAGGGCTGATCGGAATTGATAGCCTTTGGAAATGCACACGCAGTCACGCTCCGCGACCGCTCGCAGTTTCGCCGATCACGGGAACGTGAACGGATATCCACCCAAAGAAAAAGCCCGGACGAACCGGGCTTTCGCGAAGAGAGAGCTTCTATTCCGCCGGTGACGGTTTCTTTTTGAACAGGGCCATCAGATTGTCCCATAGCTCGATCTTGGCGCCCTGGCGCTTCATGATCACACCCTGCTGCAGGATCGACAGCGTGTTGTTCCAGGCCCAGTAGATGACCAGGCCGGCCGGGAAGCCCGCCATCATGAAGGTGAAGATAACAGGCATCCAGGTGAAGATCGCGGCCTGCGTCGGATCCGGCGGCGTCGGGTTCATGCGCATCTGCAGGAACATGGTGACGCCCATGATCAGCGGCCACACGCCGATCATCAGCATGTGCGGCAACGTCACCGGGATCAGACCGAACAGGTTGAACAGCGACGTCGGATCGGGCGCGGCCAGATCCTGGATCCAGCCGAAGAACGGCGCGTGCCGCATCTCGATGGTGATGTAGAGCACCTTGTAGAGCGAGAAGAAGACCGGGATCTGCAGCGCCACCGGCCAGCAGCCGGCAAGCGGATTGATCTTCTCGGTCTTGTACAGCTCCATCATCGCCTGCTGCTGCTTCATCTTGTCGTCCGCGTATTTCTCGCGGATCTCCAGCATCTTGGGCTGCACCTTCTTCATGTTCGCCATCGACGCGTAGGACTTGTTGGCGAGCGGGAAGAAGATGGCCTTGACGATAACGGTGGTGGCGAGGATCGCCAGACCGAAATTGCCGAAGAATTTGTAGAGCGTGTCGATCAGCCAGAACATCGGCTTGGTGATGAAATAGAACCAGCCCCAGTCGATCAGCAGATTGAACTGACGAATATGACGGTCCGCCTCGTAGGCGTTGATCTTGGCGACTTCCTTGGCGCCGGCGAAGATCTCAGTCTCCACCGTCGCGGACTGGCCGGCCTCGACATTGATGGCATCGGTCAGGAAGTCGGACTGGTAGCGGTGCCGGCCGTCCTCGAAAAAGGCGTAGCGCGGCTGGAAAGGCTGCTTTTCGGTCGGCACCAGCGTGACGGCCCAGTATTTGTCGGTGATGCCGAGCCAGCCATCGGTCGACTTGCCGGGCGTAATCTGCTTGTCGGATTCGATCTTGGCGTATTTGTACTCGGCCAGGCCCTCGGTGCCGGTAACGCCGATCAGACCTTCGTGCAGCACATAGGTGCTGGCAACGGCGGGCTTGTCGTAGCGCGTGACGCGGCCGTAATTGAACAGCGAAACCGCGCTCGAGCCGGAATTCTGCACCGTGTCCGACACCGTGAACATGTAATTGGCGTCGACGGAGAAGATGCGCTTGAAGGTCAGGCCCTTGTCGTTGGTGTAGGTGAGCGTCACCGGCGTCGATGGGGTCAGCGTCGGGTTGCCCTCGACATTCCACACCGTTTCGGCACCCGGTACCGTACCCGTCTTGTCGTTCCCGACGAAGCCGATCTCGGCGAAATAGCCGGTGGGCAGCGCCTGCGGGTTGAGCAGTTCGATCTCGGGCGAATTCTTGTCGACGGTCTCGGTGTAGTGCTTGAGCTTGAGGTCGTCGAGGCGCGCGCCAGTCAGGTTGATCGAGCCCTCGAGGCTCGGCGTGTCGATCTTGACGCGCTTGGAAGCGGCCAGCGCCTGATCGCGGCCAGCAGCGGTGACGGTGTCACCGCCGGGCGCGTTGGGAATGGTGCCCGGCGCCGGAGCCGGCGTTCCAGCACCCGGATTGGCGGCCTCGGCCGCCTTCTTCTGCTCTTCCACCCGCTGCTGCTCGATCTTGGCGGCCTCGCGCTGCTGCTCCACGCGCGGGTTCATGTAGAAAACCTGCCACAAAGTCAGGATCAGCACCGACAGCGCGATGGTGATGAAGAAGTTCCGGTTGTTTTCCATCGAGAGCCTTTGGCCTATCGTGTTCCGCGAAGTCGGCGGGAGAGTTCAGCCTTCAACTGGCCGAAAGGGGCGCGCAGCGCATCGTCGCGCCCGACGATGACATAATCATTGCCGGGCACCATGTCATCTGCGGCATGGACGCGGACAGCCTCTTTAAGCCGCCGCCTGACGCGGTTGCGCACAACAGCGTTGCCGACCTTCTTGGTGACGGTGTAGCCGACGCGCGGCACCCCGCCATCGCCGCGGTCGAGGACCTCGACGAGGAAAAACCGTCCGCGTCGCTTTTCACCACGACGGACGGCCAGGAATTCCGCGCGTTTCAGAAGCCGCTTGGGATTTTGCCCCACTGGCTTGCCGGTTGCGGGCAACGATATCGTCTCGCTTAGGCGCTGAGCCGCTTGCGGCCGCGGTTGCGGCGAGCTGCGACGACTCCACGACCACCCTTGGTGGCCATGCGGGCACGGAAACCGTGCCGGCGTTTGCGGACGAGTTTGGACGGTTGGTAGGTACGCTTCATTTGTTTTAATACCGCGGGGTGCGGCCCTTCTTGATTCTGTCACTCTGTAACAGGAGCTTTGCCGGGCCGGCTTTGGCGCGATCGAAACCGCGCCGGGACGAGTGGCCCGAGCGTGAGCGGGCTTATAGAAAGAAGGGTTTTGGAAGTCAATCCGGCGTCGGCGCGGCGCGGACGCCGGCTTCATGACGGTAATTTAATGTTCCGGCCAAAGGATGAAATTGGCAAAAATGCCGTAATCGCCTAATCTTGGCCGATCAAGTGATCGTGAAGACAGAGTCGCATGAGCGAAACCAGCCAAGCGGGGGAAGGGAACGGAACGGCGCCCGCCGCCGTCCGCACGGTACCCCTGTCACGCGGCCTGTCGACGAAACTGCTGCTGCTGACCATCGTTTTCGTGCTTCTGGCCGAAGTGCTCATCTTCCTGCCCTGGATCGCCAGCTACCGGCTGAGCTGGCTCAAGGAACGGCTGAGCACGGCGGCGGCCGTGTCGATCGTGCTGGTGCAGGGCGAGTCGACCTCGCTGTCGCGCACGGCACAGAATGACGTGCTGATGGCGATCGGCGCCAAGGCGATCGCGGTGCGCGACGGCGGCGTCTCGCGGCTTCTGGTGGTGGCAGACATGCCGCCGCAGGTCGACGAGCATATCGACCTCGCCAGCGTCGGCATGATCAAAGGCATGACCGGCGCGCTCGACACGCTGTTCTTCGGCGGCGACCGGATGCTGCGCGTCTTCGGACCGGTCGGCGACAGCGACAAGGAATTCGAGCTGATCATGCCGGATTACTCGCTGCGCAAGGCCATGCTCATCTATTCACGCAACGTCGCCTTCGTCTCGCTGCTGATCTCGCTGTTCACCGCCATGCTGGTCTATGCCGCGATCGACCTGATCATGATCGGGCCGATCCGCACCATGACGCGCTCGATGCTGTCCTTCTCCGAAGCGCCCGACGACCCTGGCCGCATCATCCATCCCGCCGCCCGCTCCGATGAGATCGGCGTTGCCGAACGCGAACTGTCGCAGATGCAGGAGCGGCTGCAAAAGATGCTTTCGGAGCAGAAACACCTTGCCGATCTCGGCCTGGCTGTCTCGAAGATCAACCACGACATGCGCAACATCCTGGCCTCGGCGCAGCTGATTTCGGACCGCCTGCGCCTGGTCAAGGACCCGACCGTGCAGGCCTTCGCGCCGAAGCTTTTGCGCGCGCTCGACCGGGCCGTCTCCTATTCCGAAGGCGTGCTTCACTATGGCCGCACGCAGGAGCCGCCGCCTTCGCGCCGCCGGGTGCGGCTGCGCCAGCTGGTCGAGGACGTGCACGGCCTGCTCGACATCGAGGAAGGCATCGAGTTCATCAACGCCGTCGAGGCGGCTTTCGAGGTGGACGCCGATTCCGACCAGCTGTTTAGGGTGCTCACCAATCTTTGCCGCAACTCGGTGCAGGCGATGGCGGCCGACACCGAGAGCGCCGTGGTGCGGCGGCTCGCCGTATCGGCGGAGCGCATGGGCAGCGTCAGCCGCATCGCCGTCACCGATACCGGCCCCGGCCTGCCGCCGAAGGCGCGCGAAAACCTGTTCGCGGCGTTCCGCGGCTCGGCGCGCAGCGGCGGCACCGGCCTTGGCCTGGCGATCGCCCACGAACTGATCAGGGCGCATGGCGGCACGGTGGAACTGGTCGAATCGATTGGCGGGCGCACCACTTTCGCCGTCACCATCCCCGACCAGCCGGTGCGGCTCGACCAGGCCCGCGGCAGCCTGCGCCGCCCGGCGTGACGGGCTCGGCGCTGTTTTCCCGAGGCTTCTGCCCTTCAAGTCTGACGCTTTCGATGATCTTCGCCGCGACTTTTCCCCACTCGGCCTGAATCAGACTGGCTTCGCGGCAGCTTCAAAGCCCTGAGATCGGGGCCGTCGTCACCGGATGACACACCCACGACAAAACTTTTGCCGGATCGGCTTGCTTTTCCCAAATTCAGTCGTTAGGGAACTGCACACATTCGCGGCCGGTCCTTGGGATCGGATCGCAGGGCCGTTGAAAACATGGCCTGATGCGCGCCCGTAGCTCAGCTGGATAGAGCACCAGACTACGAATCTGGGGGTCAGGAGTTCGAATCTCTTCGGGCGCGCCAAAAACTCATCCATGTCGTTGGGTATTCGGATCGAGTGGCCCCCGTCGGAAGCCACGCGAGAGTTGATCTGTCGCACAGGTGTCACACCGAGGCGGATGACAAATCGTGGCGACGATCCGGAAACGAGGTTTCAAGCCCTCTCTGCCGGCGGCATGAGGAGCGCGCGAGGGACGTCACGGGCGTGTCGAGAAGCCGTCGTTCGTTATGCCCTTGCCCTGACGAGCACTCCGATCACAACGAGCATCAATCCGATCAGACGCCCCATGCCGAAAGGCCTTTCGGTTAGTCCGAACGCCCCAAAGTGATCGTAGACCGTGAGGCATCGAGGTCAGGGCGGGTACGGATCGAGCGCCAACTGCCGAGCCTGACCACCAGCAGACGGGCCGCGACGGTGGCTATCAAGAAGGCCAAAAAGACCGCGGCAAGCGAATCGCGGTTCAGTTCCTCGGACAGACGCGCGCAAATCGGACCTTGCGCGGCAACCAGCATTCCGCCGATCACCGCGCTCATGCCAGCGAGAATCAGACCCGCTGGCACCCGGCTATATCCGCCTGAACATGTAGGTCGTCGCGTGCAGCGCCTTGCCGTCCGGGTCCCAAGCGAAGTCGGGGATCACACCAGCCACCTCGAAGCCGACGGAAGCGTATAACGGCTCCGCGGCGTCCCCGGTTCGCGTGTCGAGGGTTACGAGGGTTTTCCCCAGTTCACGCGCGCGATCCAGCGCTTCATTCATCAGGGCTCGCCCGATGCCGAGCCTGCGTGCCTGCGGATGGACGATCATCTTTGCGATCTCGCAGCGATGCGGCTGGTTGGGCGGCATGGCGGTGAGAAGCTGGACGGTTCCGACGATCTCGCCGTCCCGCTCCGCGCCGAAAAGCACTCTGCGTCCTGCAGCGACCTCACGTCGAACATCGCCCGACCAGAACCGAGCCGCGTCCTCGTAGGGCATGGGCGCCATGAAGCTGATAGCCGCGCCATCGGCTACGCTGTCCGCGAGAACCGTGGAAAGCTCGCCCAGCCTTTTTTCGATGGCGAGACCGTCGAGTTCAATGATCTGCATTTCCATGTATGGCGGTTCCTTAAGCCATGGCGATAATGTAGCGGGCCGATTGTTCGCCGGTCTCAAAGGAAGAGGCGCCACGCAGCCGATAGCGCAGGCAGTCACCGGGACGCAGGTCGTGCCGAACGCCATCGACGATCAAAACAAGCGCACCTGCCAAAAGCACGAGGTGGTGTTCGTGCCCCGGAAGAGCGGGCCGATCGTAGACGATGCGCTGGTTGGGCGCGATCTCGCACTCGATCATTTCGAGCTTCAGCTGCCCGCTGGGCGGCGAAAGAGCACGACGAGTGAAGCCCTTCTCCTGATCCGACCATATGCTTTGGTCAGCGTGGTGGACAAGCGGGGGAAAGTCCGGCTCGAGCGGCGCCAGAAGCTGGGAAAGCGGCAATGCGAAAGCCGACGCCAGACGACCAAGCGTTTCCGCTGTGGGGCTGACTTCGCCATTCTCGATCCGCGACAGCGTCGCCCGACTGACCCCGCTGTTTGCCGCGAGTTCCTGAAGGGTAAGCCCACGATCTGCTCGAAGCAGGCGAAGATGGTCGGCCAAGGCTTTAACGTGGCGAGACGCTGTGTCCATATGTGGGAAAATATCCCAAGTCAGGGAAATTGCAAGCGCGAGACCTGATCGTAAACATGTCTATCGCACGGCCCTAAAGGCAATTTCTGGGAACGCTGGAAGCGGCGGTGAATGTCTCGAGGAGGCCGGAAGCGACGCGCCATAGCGCATAGCCGGCGGCTCGAAGCCTGGGCCATCTGCAAGAAGGAGGACCTGGAGGCGATAGCGTAGACAAGTGATCATCTTAGCCCGGTGGGCCCAACCCAAGACCGGACTTCAGCGGCGATTTCATTCGACGGGCCGCGAGCTTATACAGGAACGTAGGTCAACCTGATCACATCCTCGCCGATCCGATCGTGGGTCATAAGGCGCAGCGGTGGCCGGGGTCCGGCAAAATAGGGCTTGCCGTGCCCAAGCACGACGGGATGCAAGTAGATCCGATACTCATCGATCAGGCCAAGTTCGGTGAGGGTCTGCGCCAAGTTCGGGCCGGCAACTTCGATCTCCCCATCGCGGTCGGCCTTCAACTCCCGCATCGCGCCCTCGAGATCATCCCCGACGAGCCTGGCGTTGGGACCAACCGACTTCAACGAGCGCGAGACGACCCATTTCGGCTGGTTCCGCCACGCCGCCGCGAAAGCGCGTTCGTCCGCATTCCATTCGGGATGATCGTCGTCCCAGTACCGCATGATTTCATACATCCGGCGGCCATAGACACTGCCCGCCTGCGCCTGAGCCTCCTCGATGAAGTGGCGGAAGAGCGTGGGGCCTGGCGCAAATCCCATATGGTCGACATAGCCGTCCAGGGACTGGTTCATTCCGAACACGAGCTTGGCCATACCCCTTCCTTCCTCACCGGCACGTCCGCGCGGTTCCGATTGTGTTATGCAATCGGTTATAGGCTAGATCGACCGATTTTGGATCGCAATTGGTTTTTGGCGGGGTCGCGCTCGGCGAGGTCGAGCAAACCTACATGGCCCGGCTCAGCGAACGCGACGCCTTCTGGCGGGCGATGGAAAGCTGTCAGGTCACGCGCGTGGGTCGAGGCGTCCTCTAAAGCGCGCCGCGCCTGAACGGATTCATGCTTCGCGCTTTGGTCTCCTCAGGACGCCTTGGCCAGAAAGCTCTGGTAGTCCGACTTTGCCTGCAGCAGGCGCAGCACGTTTTCGCGTGAGCCGCGCACATGGGCGCGGGCCAGGGCGCCGGCCCGGGTGGCATCGCCGGCGCAGATCGCTTCGACGATCTCCGCATGCTCGTCGCGGGCGATCTTCCATTCGTCGAGCCACAAGAGTTCGGTCCAGACATAGTGCTGGCACTTGTCGAGGATGCCGCACAGCATGCCGTGCAGCATGGCATTGCCGCTGATCTCGGCGATGACGCGGTGCAGGTCGATGCCGACCTCCAGCTCCTGGAATTTTTCCTTTGTGGTGCGGTCCGGAATGGCGGCCAACCGCTCGCATTCGGCCAGCATGGCGCGCAGCCGCGCTTTGTCCTTGTCGGTCGCGGCGGCCGCGGCCAGTTCGGTCGCATGGCCGTCGAGCAGTTCGCGGATGGCGAAGGCCTCGCGGAACATGTTGATGTCGAACTCTGTGACGACATAGCCCTGGCGCGGCCGGCCGGTGACCAGGCCGTCGCGCTCGAGGCGGTTGAAGGCTTCGCGCACCGGCGTGCGGCTGACATTAAGTTTTGCGGCTATGTCGCTCTCGGTGACGCGCGAGCCGGGCGGAATCTGGCCGGTCACGATCATCGCCTTCAGCGACGTGTAGACCGAGTCGCGCAGTGTGTTTTTGGGTTGCTTGCTCAAAGATCCGTCCCCACCGGCAATCGATATTTGCCTATCTCTATTCGCAGTCGGCGCGATTTGCCACGCCTTGACGGCGCTGCTCACGCCCGCCTGCATCGTGCCTGTCAGCCAGATTCGGACGGTGTTGACATCGTCGATCCCTAGGCTACACTCAAGATTGTATACAAAATCGCATGCTAAATCAAAACAAATGGGAACACCGGCTGGAGAACCGACATGAAAACCATCAATAGCCTTGGGATTGCCGCGGTCGCGGGCCTCATGGCATCGGCAGCGGCGCCCGCCTTTGCCGCCGATACGATCACTGTCGCCTCGTGGGGCGGCACCTATCAGGAGGCGCAGACCAAGGCGTTCTTCGATCCGACCGCCAAAGCGCTCGGCATCACCATCAAGCAGGACACCACCAACGGCCTCGACGACGTGCGGCTGCAGGTGACCGGCAACGCGGTGAAGTGGGACATCACCGAACTCGGCGCCGACGAATGCGCGCGCGGCTCGAAGGAAGGGCTGTTCGAGAAGCTCGATTACGGCTTGATCGACAAGAGCGGCATCAACCCGAAGCTGGTCCATGACGACTGGGTCGGCATTTCCTACACCTCCGTCGTGCTGATCTACCGGACCGATGTGTTCGGCGACAAAGGCCCCAAGACCTGGGCCGATTTCTGGAACGTGGAAAAATTCCCGGGGCGGCGCGCGCTCTCCAGCAGCCAGGCGACCGAGACGCTGAGCGTCGCCGCTCTCGCCTCCGGCCTGCCGATCGACAAGGTCTATCCAGTCGACATCGACGGCGCCTTGAAATCGGTCGACAAGATCCGCGGCCATGTCGACGCCTGGTGGACATCAGGCGCACAGGCCATGCAGCTGGTCAAGGACGGCGAGGTCGACATGGCGAGCATCTGGAACGGCCGCGCCGGCACGCTGAAGAAGGAAGGCGCACCGGTCAGCTTCTCGTTCGACCAGGGCGTGCTGACCGCCGACTGCATGGTCATCCCCAAGGGCGCCAAGAACAAGGAAGCGGCGATGAAGGCGCTGGCGATGTTCGTGAGCCCGCAATTGCAGGCCAACCTGCCGCTCTATGTCGACAATGGGCCGGTGAACGAAAAGGCCTTCGAGACCGGCAAGATCCCGCCCGAGCGGATCAAGGACATCAACTCGGCGCCCGAAAACGTCAAGAAGCAGGTGCTGCAGGATGCCGAGTTCTGGCGCGACACGCTGGTCGAGGCGACCGAGAAGTTCAACAATCTGATCCAGCAATAGCTGCCCGGAAGACACTTCACGGCAGGGCGGCGCAAGCCGCAAAGGCTGCTTCGCCCCGCCCTCCTCTTCGCCGCCCAGAGCAGTTCACCGTTTCTCCGAAACGTCGAACCACTCTATCTCTTTGTTTTTACGCAATTCCTGAGGGAAAACCGCTCCTCACTTTTCCTGGAATTGCCCTAAGGAGAAAAGAATCTTGTCCATTGCGCCATCCGCGCTGCCGATCAGCATGCGCCGGATCGAGAAACGATTTGGCAGCGTATCGGTGCTGCGCGACCTGAACCTCGATGTCGAGGCCGGCGAGTTCCTGACGCTGCTCGGGCCTTCCGGCTCCGGAAAGACGACGCTGCTGATGATCCTGGCAGGTTTCGTGCGGGCCGATGGAGGGTCGATCCGGGTCGGCGACGACGAGATCATCACCACGCCGCCGCATAGGCGCAACATCGGCATGGTGTTCCAGAACTACGCGCTGTTTCCGCATATGAACGTTTTTCACAACATCGCCTTTCCGCTGAAGCAGCGCGGCGTGGCGGCCACCGAGACCGCCGAGCGTGTCGAAAAAGCACTGGAACTGGTGAAGCTCAAGGGCCTAGGCGAACGGCGTGTCGACCAGCTTTCCGGCGGCCAGCGCCAGCGCGTGGCGCTGGCGCGCGCCATTGTCTTCGAACCGCGCATCGTGCTGATGGACGAGCCCCTGTCGGCGTTGGACAAAGGCTTGCGCGAGCATATGCAGATCGAGCTGCGCGCCCTGCACCGGCGGCTTGGCATGACGACGGTCTATGTCACGCACGACCAGCGCGAAGCCATCACCATGTCGGACCGCATCGCGGTGATGAATGCCGGACGCATCGAGCAGCTCGACAAGCCCGAGACGCTCTACGCCGCGCCGAAGACGCAATTCGTCGCCGGCTTCATCGGCGAATCGAATTTCATTCCGGTCGAATGCCGCAACGGTTCGGTCTGGTATGAGGACAGGCGCATCCAAACGGCGGGGGCGGCACCGGCCCCCGGCCAACATCTGATGGTGGTGCGGCCGGAAAAGCTGCGGCTGGTCACGGCGGCCGAACCGTCGAGCGGCATCAATGTGCTCGATGCCACGGTCGGCGACATCATCTACCAGGGCGACAGTTTCGTCTGCTACGCGGTCCTGCGCGACGGCCGCCAGCTGACTCTGCGCGACTACTGCCGCAGCGATGTGCTGGCCAGGCTGCCGGCGCCCGGCCAGCCGATCCGCCTCGGCCTCGATGCGCAGGACACCATCCTGGTGGCGGCCGAAAGATGAGCGCGCCATCCGCCCTCCTGAGAGAACCAGCCGGCGCGGGCCGGGACCTCAACGCGCAGGCGCTGCGCGCCGACGCGCGGCGCGAGTCGCTGCGGCTGCTGGCACTTTTGTCGCCCAGCCTGTTCCTCGTCTTCGCCATCATCATCGTGCCGATCGGCTGGCTGTTCTGGCTATCGCTGTTCGACGAGGCCGGCGCCTTCAGCACATCCAACTATGCGCGCTTCTTCGAGCAGGCCTCCTACATCAAGACCTTCGTCACCACCTTCAAGGTCGCCTTCATCGTCACCGGCGCCTGCGTGCTGCTGGGTTATCCCCTCGCCTACATGCTGTCGCAGCTGCCGCGCCGGGCGGCATCGATCTGCCTGATCTTCGTGATCCTGCCGTTCTGGACGTCGGTGCTGGTGCGTACCTATGCCTGGCTGGTGATCCTGCAGCGCAAGGGCCTGATCAACAGCTGGCTGATCGACCTCGGCGTGATCAGCCAGCCGCTGTCGCTCGCCAACAATCTGTCCGGCGTGGTCATCGGCATGACGCATATCCTGCTGCCGTTCCTGGTGCTGCCGCTCTACGCCTCGATGAAGACCATCGACACCGACTGCCTGCGCGCCGGCATGAATCTCGGCGCCGGTCCGGTCGCAACCTTCCGGCAGATCTTCTTCCCGCTGTCGCTGCCCGGCCTTGCTTCGGGCGTGGTCATCGTCTTCGTGCTGTGTCTCGGCTTCTTCGTCACCCCGGCGCTGATGGGCGGCGGCAAGGTGATCATGTGGGCGATGCGCATGGAGCAGACCACCAGCCTCTATTCCAACTGGGGCGCGGGTGCCGCGCTCGGCGTGGTGCTGCTGGTGGTCACGCTGGCGCTTCTCGGCCTTTTCCAATGGCTGCTTGGCGCGCGCGCCACCGGCGTGTGGAGTTCCCGATGAGCGCAGATATCGGCCTGCCAATCTCGCATCGGCAACGCCTGTGGCTTTACGCTCTGGGCGGCCTGGTGTTGCTGTTCCTGATCGCGCCGTCGGTCATCATCGTCATCATGTCTTTTTCGGATTCGACGCTGCTGCAGTTCCCGCCGCAGCAATGGTCGCTGCGCTGGTACGAAACCTATTTCCAGTCGGTGGAATGGCGCGATGCGACCATCGTCTCGGTCAAGGTGGCTGTCATGACCGTGCTGGTGGCGACGCCGCTCGGCACCGCCGCCGCCTATGCGATCAACCGGGGCACGCTGCGCTTCAACGGCACCATCAACGCGCTGCTCACCGCATCGCTGATCATCCCGGTGATCCTGATCGGCATCGGCACCTTCTTCCTCTACGCCCGCATCGGCCGCAACAACACGCTGACCGGGCTGGTCATCGCGCATACGGTGCAGGCCTTGCCGCTGGTGGTGCTGACCGTGCTGTCCGGCCTGCGCTCCTACGACATGAACCAGGAGCGCGTGGCGCGCAGCCTGGGCGCCGGGCGCATCGCCGCCTTCTGGCAGGTAACGATGCCGCAGATCCGTTTCTCGATCGTCTCGGGCGGGCTGTTCGCCTTCATCACCTCCTTCGACGAAGTGGTGGTTTCACTGTTCATCTCGGGCGGCGAGACCACCACGCTGACGCGGCGCATGTTCAACGCGCTGCGCGACCAGATCGACCCGACCATCGCCGCCATATCGACCTGCCTGATCGTGCTTTCCGTCCTGCTCCTGTCGGTGGCGCAGATCTTCGGGCGGCGGCATTGATTTCATCAGACCATGGGATATCCAGACAGAATGCGTGATTTCCAGTTTCCCGGCCGCTCCCCGGTTCGTGCCACGCAAGCGATTGCCGCGACCTCGCACCCGCTTGCGACCCTTGCCGCGATCGACATGCTGCGCGCCGGCGGCAATGCCATGGACGCCGCCGTTTGCGCCGCCGCCGTGCAGGGCGTCGTCGAGCCGCAATCGACCGGCATTGGCGGCGATTGCTTTGTCCTCTACTGCCCGAAGGGACAAGGCGATGTGCTGGCCTTCAACGGTTCGGGCCGCGCGCCCGCCAAGGCCACTGTCGACTGGTACCTCGACAAGGGTTTCAACGAGCTTCCCAAGCAGGGACCTCACGCGGTGACCGTGCCGGGCGCCGTCGATGCCTGGAGCCGGCTCCTGGAAGACCATGGCCGCAAGAGCCTGGCCGAAGTTCTGGCGCCGGCCATCCACTATGCCGAGAACGGCTATGTCGTGCATGACCGCGTCGCCTTCGACTGGGCCGATCCGGAAACCGACCTGTCGGCCGACGAACATGCCGCGCGCATCTTCCTGCCGGGCGGCACGGCGCCGAAGGCCGGCGATGTCCACCGCCAGCCGGAACTCGCCGCCACCTTACGGGTGATCGCAAAGCAGGGCCGCGCCGGCTTCTACGAAGGCGCCGTTGCCGACGACATGGTGCGCCGGCTCAATGAACTGGGCGGGCTGCATAGCCAAGAGGATTTCGCCGCGACCAAGGGCGACTATGTGGCGCCGGTCAGCACCGTCTATGGCGGCTACGATATCCACCAGATGCCGCCGAACAATCAGGGGCTGACGGCGCTGCTGATGCTGAACGTGCTGTCGGGCTTCAGGCTTGGCGGGCTCGACCCGAACGGTGCCGAGCGGCTGCATCTGGAGATCGAAGCCGGACGGCTGGCCTATCAGGACCGCGACCGCTTCGTCGGCGACCAGGACCAGGTTCACGTGCCGGTGCGGCAGCTTATGTCCGGCGCCTATGCAGACCGGCTGCGCGCCGAAATCCACCGCGACCGCGCCATGACACATCTGCCGCGCCTGGAGCTGCCCGGCAGCGACACGGTCTACATCTCGATCGTCGACCGCGACCGCAACGCGGTCTCCTTCATCAACTCGACCTATTACTCCTTCGGCAGCGGCGTCGTTGGGCCGAAGAGCGGTGTCGTGCTGCAGAACCGCGGATCGAGCTTCCGCCTCGACCCGGCGCACCCGAACGCGATCGCGCCCGGCAAGCGGCCGATGCACACGATCATGCCTGGCATGGCGACGAAAAACGGCCGCGTGGTGATGCCGTTCGGCGTCATGGGCGGCGGCTACCAGCCTTTCGGCCATGTCCATCTCCTGACCAACATGATCGACTTCGGCATGGATCCGCAGCAGGCGCTGGATGCGCCGCGCGTGTTCTACAATGACGATACCGTGGAGGCAGAGCGCAACGTTCCCGCCGAGGCGATCGAAGGTTTGCGCAAGCGCGGCCACCGCGTCGTCGAGCCGCAGCATCCGCTTGGCGGCGGACAGGCGGTGCTGATCGACTGGGAGAAAGGCACGCTCACCGGCGCCTCCGATCCGCGCAAGGATGGGATGGCGCTGGGGTATTGAGGTGGTTCGGGGATTGGAGAACCGGCTTCCGGTCGTGGACAATTGTCCGGGGTCGGAACCATTCCCAGGGCTTTCTAGAAGCAGTCGTTTGAAACATAGTCGGTGACCATGAGCACGAATTCAAAAGACCTTTCCCATCGTCTCGCCGCCGGCGCCGACGACGCGCCGGCGATACTGGCGCCCGACAAGGCGACGCTGACCCATGGCGGGCTGCGCCGCCTGATCGCAGCCACGGCCGAGCGGCTGCACGCGCTCGGCATCGGCCGGCGCGACCGGGTGGCGATCGTGTTGCCGAACGGGCCGGAGATGGCCACCGCCTTCGTCGCTGTGGCGGCGACAGCCTCGACGGCGCCGCTCAATCCTGCGTACCGCGCCGACGAGCTGGATTTCTACCTCACCGATATCGGTGCCAAGGCAATCCTGGTTTCGGAGACCGAGACCGGCCCGGCCGTGGCGGTCGCCGAACGGCTCGGCATCGGCGTGTTCAGGCTTGTCGTGCAAGCCGACGCGCCTGCCGGCTCCTTCACCATCGAGGGCGCGGCGATCGGTCCGCAGGCGGCGCCCGACATGGCAGGAGATGGCGACATCGCGCTGCTGCTGCACACGTCGGGCACGACATCGCGCCCAAAACTGGTGCCGCTCAGCCATGCCAATATCGCCGCCTCGGCAGCCCATATCGGCGCGACGCTCGGCCTAAGCGCCGACGACCGCTGCCTCAACATCATGCCGCTGTTCCACATCCATGGGTTGATCGCGGCGGTGCTGTCGTCGCTGGCGGCGGGCGGCAGCATCTACTGCACGCCGGGCTTCAACGCTTTGCGCTTCTTCCAGTGGCTGGGCGATGCCAAGCCAAGCTGGTACACGGCGGTGCCGACCATGCACCAGGCGATCCTGCCGCGTGCGGCGCGCAATGCGGAAGTGCTGGCGGCGGCACGCCTGCGTTTCATCCGCTCGTCCTCGGCATCGCTGCCGGCGCAAGTGATGGGGGAACTGGAAGCGACCTTCGGCTGCCCGGTGATCGAATCCTATGGGATGACCGAGGCCGCCCACCAGATGGCGTCGAACCGGCTGCCGCCGGGCCTGCGCAAGCCGGGCAGCGTCGGTGCCGGCGCCGGACCGGAGGTCGCGGTGATGGCGCCGGACGGGCGGCTGATGGAAGCCGGCGAGACCGGCGAGATCGTCATTCGCGGACCCAATGTCACCGCAGGCTATGAGAAGAACCCGGAGGCCAATGCCACGGCCTTCGCGCATGGCTGGTTCCACACCGGCGACCAGGGCGTGCTCGACCAGGACGGCTATCTGCGCGTCACCGGCCGGCTCAAGGAGATCATCAACCGCGGCGGCGAAAAGATCTCGCCGCTCGAGGTCGACGACGTGCTGATGGACCATCCGGCGGTGGCGCAGGTCGTCACCTTCGCGATGCCGCATGACAAGCTCGGCGAGGAGGTGGCGGCGGCCGTGGTGCTGCGCGAAGGCATGATCGCCACCGAAAGCGACATCCGCAGCCATGCCGCCACGCGGCTCGCCGACTTCAAGGTGCCGCGCAAGATCCTGATCCTGGACGAGATCCCCAAGGGCGCGACCGGCAAGCTGCAGCGCATCGGGCTCGCCGCCAAACTCGGGCTTTGACGATGAAGATCACCATTTTCGGCGCCGGCGCCATCGGCGGCTATCTCGCCGCCAAGCTGGCGCTCGCCGGCCGTACCGACCTGTCGATCGTCGCGCGCGGCGCGCATCTGGAAGCGATCCAGGCGAACGGCCTGCGCCTGATCGAGGACGGCGAGGAATCGGTTGCGCCGGTGAGAGCCGCCGCCAAGGCCGAGGAACTCGGCGTGCAGGACATCGTCGTGCTGGCGCTGAAAGCCCATTCGCTGACCCCGGCGCTTGACCAGATCGCGCCGCTGCTCGGGGAGCACACAGCCGTCGTCACCATGCAGAACGGCGTGCCATGGTGGTATTTCCATGGCGTGGGCGGGCCGCTCGAAGGCACCAGGCTGAGCACGGTCGATCCCGGCGGCGCGATCTGGCAGCGGATCGGGCCGGAGCGCGTCGTCGGCTCGGTCGTCTATCCCGCCGCCGAGGTCGACGCGCCCGGCCTCATCCGCCATGTCGAGGGCAAGCGCTTCTCGCTCGGCGAACCCTCGGGCGAGCGCAGCGAACGGGTGACACGACTGGCGGAGGAAATGGTCAAGGCCGGCCTGCAGGCGCCGGTGCGCGAGGATATCCGCAGCGAAATATGGGTGAAGCTGTGGGGCAACCTCTCCTTCAACCCGATCTCGGCGCTGACCGGCTCCACGCTTGCCGCAATCGTCGCCGACGAAGGCACCCGCGCGCTTGCCCGCACGATGATGCTGGAAGCCCAAGCGATCGGCGAAAGCCTCGGCGTGCGCTTTCCGATCGGGGTCGACCGCCGCATCAAGGGCGCCGGCGATGTCGGCGAGCACAAGACCTCGATGCTGCAGGACCTGGAACGGGGCCGACCGATGGAAATCGACGCGCTGGTGAGCGCGGTGCAGGAGCTTGGCCGGCTGACGGACAAGCCGACGCCGACCATAGATGCAGTGTCGGCACTGGTGCGCCGGCTGGCGGTGGAGCGGGGGTGTTACGGGTGATGGGGGCACGGCGGACCGAACCTTGAAGTGCTCACGCCCTGCCCAACATATCGTGGGCCGCCCTTGTTGCCGGTCCGAGATGGGCGGGCCGAAACAGATATGCCCTGACCCGCATCCAGCCTTTGGTTTCAAGGAACCGCCACCATGCTCCGATATGCCTGCCTCCTCGGAATTCTGGCCATGACAACGGCTCATCCCGCGATGGCACAGAGCGATGATGAAATGAAAGCGTGCGTCGACCGGTCCGGCGGCGCCACGTCGGAAATGCTGGATTGCGGGAAGACCGAGATCGACAAGTTCGATGCCAGGTTGAACGCGGCTTACAATACGCTGATGCATCGCGAACTTGGCCCTCAACGTGCCCGGTTGCAGCGCGAGCAGCGCGCCTGGCTGAAACATCATCTGCGGGAAGCGCATCGTCTTGCCGCCGATCCGAACAACGGATCGGCCGCCTTCCTTACATCTCAAAGCTTTGAATTGGACGATTTGAGCGCGCGCACGGCCGAACTCGAAAAACGTGTCCAGCAAAACCCGTAGTCGCTCAACCGGGGGTCATCGTTCGCCGGCACCCTGGCGTGGCCCGATCAATCGCGCCGGTCGATCTGGAACTGATCAGTGCTTGCCCTGTCGCTTGAGAAGCCGCGCATAAAGTTCGCCGACAATGCCGCGCCGGAAGGCCAGCACGCACACCATGAAGATCAGCCCGGTGGCGATGGTCACCGGGAAACCGGAGGTGGCAAGCGTGTTCTCCAGTCCGACGACGAGGCTGGCGCCGACAATCGGCCCGACCATGGTGCCGATGCCGCCCAGAAGCGTCATCAGGATCACCTCGCCCGACATCTGCCAGGTGACGTCGGTGAGCGTGGCGAACTGGAAGACGATCGCCTTGAGGGAGCCTGCCAGCCCGGCCAGCGCCGCCGACATGACGAAGGCGCCGAGCTTGTAGTTGGCGACGGAATAGCCCAGCGAAATGGCGCGGCTCTCGTTTTCCCGGATCGAGCGCAGGATCATGCCGAAGGGTGAATTGACGATGCGCCAGATGGCGAAAACGCCGATCAGGAATACCGCGAGCACGAAGTAGTACATATTCAGCGAGACGTTCAGGTCGAGGACACCGAACAGCATGCCGCGCGGTACGCCCTGAATGCCGTCCTCGCCCTCGGTGAAAGGCGCCTGCACGCAGAAAAAGAAGAACATCTGCGACAGCGCCAGGGTGATCATGGCGAAATAGATGCCTTGCCGGCGAATGGCGAAGAAGCCCATGACCAGGCCGAGCAGCGCTGCGCCCGCCATGCCGAGCAGGATGCCGGCTTCCGGCGGCCAGCCCCACACCTTGACGGCATGCGCGGTGAAATAGGCGGCGCCGCCAAAGAAGGTGGCGTGGCCGAACGACAGCAGGCCGGTGTAGCCGAGCAGGAGATTGAACGCGCAGGCAAGCAGCGCGAAACACAGCATCTTCATCAGGAAGATCGGGTAAACCAGGAAGGGTGCTACCAGCAGCGCCGCTATGCCGAGCCCGACCAGCGTCCATTCGAGCCATGCCGGGGTTCCTGCTGATGTCTGGCGACGCGACAGCCCGGCCATGTCAGATGTCCCTTCCGACATGTCAGGCATCCCTTCCGAACAGGCCGGCCGGCCGGACCAGAAGCACGATCGCCATGATGACGAAGACCACGAGGTTGGAGGCCTCGGGATAGAAGACCTTGGTCAGGCCCTCGGCGAGGCCGAGCATGTAGCCGGTGACGATCGCGCCAAGAATCGACCCCATGCCACCGATGACGACGACCGCGAAGACGACGATGATGAGATCCGAACCCATCAGCGGGCTCACCTGATAGACGGGGGCGGCCAGAATGCCGGCAAGCCCGGCAAGGGCGGAACCGAGACCGTAGGTCAGTGTCAGCAGCAACGGTACGTTGACGCCGAAGGCCTGGACGAGACGGGGATTCTCGGTTGCCGCGCGCAGATAGGAGCCGAGCCTGGTCTTCTCGATCAGCGCCCAGGTTCCGAAGCAGACGATCAGCGAGGCGACCACGACCCAGCCGCGATAGTTGGGCAGGAACATGAAGCCGAGATTGGTGCCGCCCGCAAGCAGCGGCGGCACGGCGTAGGGGTTTCCCGACACGCCGTAGTAATAGCGGAATATGCCTTCGAGCACGAGCGCGAGACCGAAGGTGAAAAGCAGGCCATAGAGTGGATCGGTGTCGTAAAGCCGCGACAGCGCCAGGCGCTCGACCACGATGCCGAAGAGGCCGACGATCAGCGGCGCGAGGATCAGCGCGGGCCAATAGCCGATGCCGAGATGGGTCAGCAGCAGGTAGCCGACGAAGGCGCCGAGCATATACTGGGCGCCATGGGCGAAATTGATGACGCGCAGCAAGCCGAATATGACGGCCAGACCCAGGCTCAGCATGGCGTAGAAGGAGCCGTTGATCAGCCCCACCAGCAATTGGCCAAGCAGTGCCTGGACGGGGATTCCGAAGATCATCGTCATGGCGTCCTCATACACCCAGAACGTCGTGGAGCTGCCCCATGCGGTCCGTCAGTTCGCCGACCGGGAACCCGGCGACGACCTTGCCGTGCTCCATCAGGTAGAAGCGATCGGCGACACGGCTGGCGAAGCGGAAATTCTGCTCGACCAGCAGGATCGTCATGCCGCGCTTCTTCAACGTCACCAGCAACTCGCCGATGCGCTGCACGATGACGGGAGCCAGGCCCTCGGTCGGCTCATCGAGAAGCAGCATCTTGACGCCGGTTCGCAGCATGCGGGCGATCGCCAGCATCTGCTGTTCGCCGCCCGACAGCCTCGTGCCGGGACTGTTGCGGCGCTCCTTCAGATTGGGGAAGAGGTCGAATATCTCCGCGACGCTCATGCCGCCCTCGGCGACGACCGGCGGCAGCACCAGATTCTCGTCGACCGTCAGCGTCGCGAAAATGCCGCGCTCCTCCGGCACGAAGCCGATGCCTTGATGCGCGGTGCGGTGCAGCGGCAGGCGCATCAGATCCGCGCCGTCGAAAACGACCTCGCCGGTCCGCGTGCGGATCAGCCCCATGATGGCGCGCAACGTCGTCGTCTTGCCGACGCCGTTGCGGCCGAGCAGCGTGACCGTCTCGCCGGCAAACACCTCCAGATCGACGCCGTGCAGCGCATGGCCCTCGCCATACCAGGCATTGAGGCCGCGGACCGCAAGCAGGGGGGCGGCACTAGTCATCGGCGGTGCCCATGTAAGCGACCTTCACCCGCTCGTCGCGGCTGACCGTCGCGTAGTCGCCGGCGGCGAGCACCTCGCCGCGCTGCATGACGGTTATCCAGTCGCAGAGATCGGCGACAACAGTCAGATTGTGCTCGACCATCAGCACCGCGCGCTCGCTCGCCACCGAACGGATGAGGTCGGAAACCATGGCGACGTCCTCATGCCCCATGCCGGCCATCGGCTCGTCCAACAGCAGCACCTTCGGGTCGAGAGCCAGGGTCGTGGCGATCTCCAGCGCGCGCTTCCTTCCATAGGAAAGATCGCCGGCCAGCCTGTTCCTGGCGTCGTCGAGACCAACGGAGCGCAACAGTTCGACGGCTCGCGGCGTCAGCCGATCGAGCGCCGCCAGGGAACGCCAGAACTGGACGCCGAGCCCACCCGGCCGCTGCAATGCGACGCGCACATTGTCGAGCACGCTAAGGTGCGGAAAGATCGCCGATATCTGGAACGAGCGCACCAGCCCCATGCGCGCCACCTTTGCCGGTGGCGTGCGGGTGATGTCGTGGCCGAGCAGTTCGATCCTGCCGCTGGTCGGCGCCAGGAACTTGGTGAGCAGGTTGAAAACGGTCGTCTTGCCGGCGCCGTTAGGCCCGATCAGCGCGTGGATGTTGCGATGGCGGACGTCGAGATCGACATTCCTGACGGCGACGAAACCGGCAAAATCGCGCCGCAGCCCGCGGGCGGAGAGCACCACCGGCGGCTCGTCGGCGTTGAGATCAGACGGCGCCACGGGCCGCGCCGATCACTGTGCCGCGGTTGGACAGCCGCTTTCCTTGTCGCTCAGGAAGGCCTCGTTGCCGGGGATGGTTGCGAGATATTTGTAATAGTCCCAGTCCTTGGTGCTCTCGTTGGGCGCCTTGACCTGGTAGAGATACATGTCGTGGACCATGTTGCCGTCCGCCTGCACCTTGCCGTTGGTCGTCACGGCGTCGTCAACCGGCATCGAATGCAATTGCTTGGCGACGGCCTCGGTCTCGTCGGTGCCGGCCTTGTCGATCGCCTTCAGATACTGCGTCACCGCCGAATAGGTCGCGGCCTGGATCATGTTCGGCATGCGGTTGGTGCGTTTGAAAAAGCGCTGTCCGAATTCGCGGCTCTTGTCGTCGCGATCCCAGTAGTAGCCCTCCGTCAGCACGACGCCCTGCGCGGCCTGAAGGCCCAACCCATGCACCTCGGCCAGCGTGAACAGAAGTGCCGCAAGGCGCTGGCCGCCCTGGACAATGCCGAATTCAGCCGCCTGCTTGATGGAATTGGACGTGTCGAGGCCGGCGTTGGCCAGCCCGATGACCTTGGCGCCCGACGACTGCGCCTGCAGGAGGAAGGATGAATAATCGGTCGACCCCAGGGGATAACGCACTTCGCCCAGCACCTTGCCGCCGTGGCTCTCGACGAATTTGGCGGTCTGCTCCTTGAGCGAATAGCCGAACGCATAGTCGACGGTGACGAAGAACCAGCTGTCGCCGCCCTGCTGCACGAGGGAGCCGCCAGTTCCCACCGCCTGCGAATGGGTGTCATAGGCCCAGTGGAAGCCGTAGGGCGAGCATTGCTTGCCGGTGAGATCGGTGGTTGCCGCGCCGGTAACGATGTCGATCTTCTTCTTTTCCTTGGAAATCCCCTGGACGGCGAGCGCGACCGATGAGGTTGTCAGCTCCATGATGGCATCGACCTGTTCGGTGTCGTACCATTGCCGCGCGATGTTGGAGGCGATGTCAGGCTTGTTCTGATGGTCGGCGCTGATGATCTCGATCGGCGCGCCCTGTACCTTGCCGCCGAAATCCTCGACCGCCATCTTGGCCGCCTCGACCGACCATTTGCCGCCGAAATCGGCATAGACGCCGGATTGATCATTGAGGATGCCGATCTTGACTTTTCCGTCGGAAATTTCGGCGGCCGAGGCGGGGATAGCGGCCGCGGCAAGAAGCGCGGCGGAAACGAAATAGCATACCTTCATTATCGACTTCCTCCCATGATGAATCCGACCGTTCCCCCCGGACGATCACCAGCAAGCGGTTATTGAACATGAGCAAGATGGGGATGAACGGCAAGGGGCCGTTGCGGATTTCTGGTTCGAAGCAGCCCTTCCTCGCCGGGAGTTTACCGCCCCGAGGGCAGCCAAGCCGATTGGCGATCACGCCAGCCGGAAACCTCGGAAGCAGCAAGACCATGTGAACCGTGACCGGCGGCTTGGCGAGACCGCGCGTCCATGCCCACGAACTTAGTCGGGAGTATTGACTCGACCGCCGGAGTCGCAACGCTTAGATTGCGTACGGATCACTAGCCTTTCCACGGGGGAAGCCAACTGAGGTATCAGGGTGGCTTTGGCAATGAACAGGTCGATAACTGCCATTACTGTGACGCACAACAGCGCGCATACCGTGCGGGGCGCGCTCGCTCGCCTGCCTCCAGGGGTGGAGATCGTATGCGTCGACAATGCAAGTACTGACGATCTTTCCACCGCGCTGTCCGGCCTTGCCGTTCATCGTATCGACAATCCTGTAAACCTCGGCTTCGGGCGCGCCTGCAACATCGGGGCGGCGGCGGCGACGGGGGAGTTTCTGCTGTTCGTCAACCCCGACGTGCGTCTTGGGACGGACGCCGTCGATGCGCTCATGCAGGCGGCTGAACGCTATCCAAATTGCGGCGTCTTCGTGCCGCGCACCAATACGGTGGATGGCCGGCTCTGGTTTCGCGAGGAGAGCGAGATCGATCGCCTTTCCGGCGTGTCGCTGCCCACACGCATCCGGCAGGTCTGGGGAGATTGTTGCGTCCGCTTCGTCAATGGCGGCGTGTTTATGATCAAACGAACGCTCTTCCTCGATACGGGCGGGTTTGACGAGGATATTTTCCTGTATTTCGAAGATGACGACCTTTCATATCGTCTGCTGCAGCGTGACGAACCCATGATCCTTGTCAGCGGCGCGCATGCTGTCCACGACATTGGCACGTCGGTTGCGCAATCAACCCGGTCGCGCATTTTCCGGTATCGCTCGAAGATGCGATCGGAGATCCACTTGCGCAAGAAATACGGCATCGCCTATAGCCCGTTTGTGGACATACTCCGTTACTCGACGAAAATTGGCTTCTATTGCCTGACGCTTAATCGAAACAGATTGATCAATTCCCTGGGCCGACTGATTGGCATATTCGACAGCATCCTTGACCGATCGCGCGCGAATCGGAACGGCGGCTATGTCGCCTGACGCTGCCGACACGAGGGTCGCCTTGCCTGATGTCCTGTCCAGCGAGCCGCGAAAAAGCGACGCCGACCCAAGCAGTGCCGTGAGCGAAATCCAGATCCACGCGCCGGGACGCTATATCGTCGAGTTTCGGCCGACAGAGAGGTGGATGCCGTTTCTCCGGCTCGATGTGCGCCGCCCGGGACATGCGGACAGGACCGTCTATGTGCCGGTCACCACGCGGACGTCCTATCTGCTCACAAGCAGCGAAGGCGGCCTGGTGCTGCAATTTGATAGAGACGACGTCGTTGCGGCGCGTGTTCGGCCCTTAACCATCGGGGATATTGGCGCGCTGCTGCGTCGGCGCCGTCGCCACAAGCGATTTCAGCTGCCGCTTGGCGAAGGCCTGGTCTTGCAGCCTCTTTTCCACGTCTCGGGATCGCAAGGGCGTGAATTGGCCCGGGCGCTCGGCAGTCTTGCCGGTTGGGGCTTTGGCACTGCAAGCGACAATCTGCAGAAGACCCTGTCGCGGCACTTTGATGGTCCGCCAGCCGAGGCCCCCGAGCGCCGGCCCACCGTCGAGCTGAAGATTGCCGTAGCGCTTCACCTGCATTACCCCGATCTCTGGCCCGAGTTCGAGGCGTTGCTGGAAGCAACCGGTCGTCAATTCCAGCTCTTTCTCACGCTGACCCAGCCTGACGCGGCACTTGCGCAACGCGTTCAGGCAAGATTTCCGGGTGCCGAGATCACGGTCTACGAAAATCGTGGCCGCGACGTCGGCCCTTTCATCCAATTGCTTCGCGAAGGAAAGTTCGATCCCTTCGATCTTATCTGCAAGCTGCATGGCAAGAAGTCGGGGCAGAGCGGGCCGCGCATGGTTCTCGGCGAGATCTGGCGCCAGGTGAGCGCGTTCGACCTGATCGGATCCCGCGGCGTGGTCGACCGCATCATCGCCAACTTCGAGCGTTCTCCCGACACCCAGATGATTGGATCCAGACGCTTTCGGCTGCCCAATGAATGGAAGGGGGAGAAGGCTGCATGGGGCGAGAACAGGGCGATGGCCCTCAATCTGCTGGAGGCTATGGGGATGCCTTCCAGTTCTCGCCTCGATTTCTTTGCCGGGACGATGTTCTGGGTCCGTCGCAGCGCGCTGGAACCACTGCGATGGCTCGATCTGCCTTTGGCAGCCTTTCCCGAAGAGGCAGGCCAACAAGACGGCACATTGCAGCATGCCCTCGAGCGTGTTCTTGGAATGATCTGCGCAAAGATCGGCGTTGCCTCGGATGGTGACATGACGACGGATTCCCGCGAGGCAGACCCGATTGGATAGATCCGAATTTTTGATCTTTGTAAGATCGCTCACCAGCAGAAGCCGATGGAAGAGATTTCGCCTGCGGCAACGAATTCGGGCCAGCGGCCTGTTCGATGTGTCGTGGTATATGGTTCAAAATCCGGATTTAGCCCGGAGCGGGAAAGATCCGATCTTGCATTACATCAGGTACGGTGCCGCGGAGTCCCGAAACCCGAGTCCGGACTTCGACAACGAATACTATCTGGCGAAAAATCCCGACGTGGCCGCCGCGTCGATGAATCCGTTGGATCACTACATTCGTTTCGGCAAGAGCGAGGGGCGCAGCCCCCGACGTGCTCCGGGCACAAATGCCGGCGCCATTCAGAGACCCGACACCTACGTGCCGCGATCCAACGAGAGGCGACCCGCCGCATTAAAGGCGCGCCTCATTGCCTTCTACCTACCACAGTTTCATCCGATTCCTGAAAATGACGCCTTTTGGGGAAAGGGCTTCACGGAATGGACGAATGTGACACGCGCGACGCCGCAGTTCGACGATCATTATCAGCCCAGGCGGCCGGCGGACCTCGGCTTCTACGATCTGAGGGTGAAGGACATCCAGAAGGAACAGATCGAGATTGCCCTTCAGTACGGCGTCTCGGGGTTCTGCTTTCACTTCTACTGGTTCAACGGCAAGCGCGTCCTCGAGATGCCGATCACACAATTTGTCGAAAATGACGCGCACGAACTGGGCTTCTGCATCAATTGGGCAAATGAACCCTGGAGCCGCCGTTGGGATGGGCGCGAGCAGGAGGTGCTGATTGCGCAATCGCATTCACCCGAAGACGACCTGGCCTTCATCGAATATGTATCCCGCTATTTTCGCGACCGGCGATACATCCGCATCGGCGGCAAGCCACTCCTGATGATTTACCGGCCCGGATTGTTTCCGTCAGCCGCTGAAACAGCACAACGCTGGAGAGCCTATTGCCGGGAAGCCGGCATCGGCGAGATTTTTCTTGCCTATCCGCAGTCGTTCGACAAGGACGATCCCGCCAAATTCGGATTCGACGCCGCCGTCGAATTTCCACCGAATCTTGGGAAATTTCGCGAGATCAGCGACAGAATTCCAACGCTCAAGAGCGGCTTCAGGGGAAAGATCTTCGACTGGACGGAGCTCCTCAATCGCAGCCGCGCCTACCCACAGGTTCCCTACACGCTGTTTCGCGGACTTTGCCCTTCCTGGGACAACACCGCACGGAGAATGGAGGCAGCCCACATTCTGATGAACGCATCACCGTCGCGCTACGCAGAATGGCTCGCCAACGCGGTCGCCGATACGTGCGATCGTTTCGCCGATTTCGACAGCCGCCTGATCTTCGTCAATGCCTGGAACGAGTGGGCGGAGGGAGCCTATCTCGAGCCCGACGCCCGCTATGGCTATGCCTATCTGCAAGAGACGCGGAACGTCCTGTCGGCTCCGTCAGCGGCCGGTAAATTCCCCGGGGATGCGTCCTGGCGCGTTTTGTTCGTTTCGCACGATGCGGCTCTCGGTGGGGCGCAGGCTTCGTTGATCGACATCGTCCAATGGCTGCAATCGCACACGGAGTTGGAGGTCAAGGTGCTGTGCCTGGCAGGCGGTGAACGGCTCGAACAGTTTCGACGCATCGTCGATACCGCCCTTCTGGACGATCTGGTTTCGCCGACCGAGACGACCGCCACGAAGCTGGCCCGCATCGCCGATTGGTACGGTGGCAGACCGGACCTGATCTATTGCAATAGCCTGGCCACCGGCCGTGTGCATGCGCTGCTTGGTGAACTGGACATTCCTATCCTGACGCATGCCAGGGAATTGGCAGCGAGCGTCGCCCGATATGCCAAGGACGATATGGAGGATGTCGTTTCCCACACGCGGAGATTCGTTGCGTGTTCGCCAAGCGTCCGGGACTACCTGGTGGCCCAGCACAAGGTCGAAACGAACGCCATCGACGTCATTCCAAGCGCGGTTCCGCAGCCCGGCGCCGATCCCGGTCAGATGGAAATCCAGCGTCTTGAACGTCGCCGGCTGGCCGGCTGGCCCGTGGACAAGACCATCGTCCTGGGATCCGGCCTCGCAATGCCATTCCGCAAGGGTGCCGACCTGTTTATCGAGGTGGCCCGAATTCTTCGGGCGCGGGGGATTGAGGACTATCATTTCTACTGGCTCGGCTCGTTTCCGGAGCGGGAACGGGATGAGGTTCTCGGCACCTGGTCGCAGCACCTCGACCGGATGCGGGCGGACGGGTTGGACGAAAAAGTTACATTTCTGGGCGATGTCGACGATGTGAGCGGCTATCTTCGGGCTGCCGATCTGTTTCTTCTGACATCCCGCGAAGAGCCGTTCGGCCGCGTCATGCTGGAGGCGGCATTCGCCGAGTTGCCGGTGATCTGCTTCGCAGGCAGCGGCGGGGCGCCGGATTTCGTCGAGGACGATGCCGGCATCATCGTCGAACGGGTCGATCCGGCCGCCATGGCCGATGCCACGCTGAAACTGATCCGGAACCAGCCGTTGCGGATGCAGCTCGGCAGGCAGGCGGGCGCCAAGGCGCGGCGGCATTTTTCCACCGACCAGGTCTTTCCGCGCCTGCTGTCGACCATGCGGAAGGTTGCAGGCCAGACGCCCGCGGTTCCGATCATCGTGCCTAACTAAATTATGCCCGCCTATGTACGATCAGCGCCGTGCAACTGCTTCCGCCGCCAGGCGGCAGGCGCTTCGCCGACGCGTCCGCGGAAGAACCTTGAGAAATAGGCGGGGTCGTCGAAGCCGATCTCGTAGGCGATGTCTTCGACCGTGCGCACGGTGAACAGCAAGAGCCGCTTGGCTTCCAGCAACCGCCGCTCGCTGACGACGCGCTTGACGCCGCTGCCCAGCAACATCCGCGCGGCCTTGTCGAGAAGATGCGGCGTCGTGGCCAGCGTCTCGACGTAGCGGTCGACCGGCCAGTTATCGCGGAAAATGCGCATGACCGTGGAAAGTTCTGCCGCGACGAACCGAACGCCTCAGCTCTCACCCTCGATCAGACCCTCCAGGAGATCGAGCAGCTGCTCCAGCTTCTCATGCCCAAGCCGCCGCTCGATGTCGTCGTAGATGACGCGGCGCTCGGGCGACAGGGCGTCGATCAGGGCGGAACCGGCCGGGGCGATGGTCAGCACGACGCGGCGGCCGTCGCCTTCCGCCTTGTTGCGGGTGATGAACCTTCGGCCCTCGAGCGCCTTGATGATGCGCGTCAGGCTGGGCGGCAGCACCGATGCACGATCGGCGAGCTCGGTCGCCTCGACCGGGCCGGCCTCACTCAGCACGCGCAGCACACGCCATTGCTGCTCGGTGACGTCATGCGCGGCGAGCATCGGGCGAAACCGCGCCATCACCACTTCGCGGGCATGAAGCAGCGCCATTGGTAAGGAGCGGCGGGTGTTCTCGGGCAGCAAGTGAAATTCTCTCCAGCGCAGGCTTGCAATCGGCAGGCTTTGCCGAGCGCTAGCCCTAAAGCCGGTCACCTTCATCCCGTATCGTCGCCTCAGGCCTGATGCAAGGCTTGACTTCCGATGTCCCCGGATCGCGGCGCGCTGGCGCCATGGTCGGTCCGGTGCCGTCTTGTGCTCCGGCCCTTCAAATTTTTGAGAGAATATTCCCGGCTTTGCCGAGAACGGCGAAACACGTTCTTTGATAAAATCGATAGAATTTCTGACGATGTGACCAAGCTTGGGCAATCCGCCTTGCTGTCATGACTTCACAACCGCAGAGATCAATCATGTCCGACGTCAACAACACTTTGCCCTCTTCCCTTTGGTCAACCCTCAACCGGCGCGGCGGCCTTGCTCTGCTGTTCGCATCGGCCGTCGCGGTCGGCAGCCTGATGGCGCCGCATGCGTCCTTCGCCGAGGACAAGAAGGCAATCAAGGTCGGCATCATCAGCGGCGAGGACGAGGATGTCTGGCGCGTCGTGGTCGCCCAGGCCGCCGAGAAGGGCCTGACCATCGAGACCGTGGTGTTCAACGATTACACGCAGCCCAACGAAGCGCTCGAGCGCGGCGAGATCGACGCCAACGCCTTCCAGCACCAGCCCTATCTCGACAACCAGATAAAGACTCAAGGTTATCACATCGTGCGCGTCGGCTATACCGGGGTCTGGCCGATCGGCCTTTACTCCAAGAAGTACAAGGCGGTCGCCGACCTGCCGGGAGGCGCTGTCATCGGCGTGCCGAACGACCCGTCCAATGAAGGCCGGGCGCTGCGCGTGCTGCAGAACGAGGGCGTGATCAAGCTGAAGGACGGTACCGGCATTCTGGCCACCACCGCCGACATTGCGGAGAACCCCAAGAAGGTCGAGATCAAGGAACTTGATGCCGGCATCGTCGGCCGCTCGGTCGAGGATCTCGACGCCGCCGTGGTCAATACCGACTGGGCGCTGAAGAGCGGCCTGACGCCGGAAAACCGCATCGCGCAGGAACCCATTGCCGACAATCCGTACCGCAACTTCATCGCGGTCAAGGTCGGCAATGAAAACGACGCCTGGGTGAAGACGCTGGTGGCCTCGTACCAGAACGACGCGGTCAAGGCCGAGTTCGACAAGGTCTACAAGGGCACCGGCCTCAGCGCCTATTGATCCGCGACCGGACGCCCGGTTCGAGAGCAAATGCGGTCCGCGCCTGAGCGCGGGCCGCACTTGCATTTTCGGATGGCGAGAGCAGGAACACGCATGAACCAGCATATCACGGCATCCCAGGCGATCGCCGATCCGAACCACGCGAGACCCGACGCGTCGCAAGACGTGGTGCGCCTTGTCGACCTGAAGCGCCGCTTCGGCGCCACGCCGGCGATCGACGGCATCTCGCTGACGGTGCGCAAGGGCGAGATCCTTGGCATTATCGGCCGCAGCGGCGCCGGCAAATCGACGCTTATCCGCTGCCTGAACGGGCTGGAGCGGCCCGATTCCGGCGAGGTGTTCATCGAGGGTCGCGAGATCAGCCAGCTCGGCGAGCGTGACCTGCAGCCGCTGCGCCGACGCATCGGCATGATCTTCCAGCACTTTAACCTTTTGTCGGCCAAGACGGTCGAGGACAATGTGGCGCTGCCGCTGAAGATCGAGGGCCGTCCGAAGGCCGAGCGGCTGGCGCGGGCGGCGGAGCTGCTTGAACTTGTTGCCCTGTCGGAGAAAGCCCGGGCCTATCCGGCATCGCTGTCAGGCGGCCAGAAGCAGCGCGTCGGCATCGCCCGGGCGCTCGCCGCGCGCCCGGCGCTGCTGTTGTCGGACGAAGCAACTTCGGCGCTCGACCCGGAGACGACGCGCTCGATCCTGGCGCTGCTGAAAGACATCAACCGGCAGCTTGGCCTGACCATTCTGCTGATCACCCATGAGATGGAGGTGATCCGCTCGATCGCCGACCGTGTGGCGGTGATCGATGCCGGGCGCATCGTCGAGGAGGGGCCGGTCTGGTCGGTGTTCGCCGACCCGCAATCGGACATCACCAAAAGCCTGCTCGGCGCCATCCGGCCGCAACTGCCGGCCGAACTGGCGGCGCGGCTGCTGCCGGCTTCCGGCGCGGAGACGATCCTGCGTATCGATGTGGCTGGCGAGGTCGCGCGTGGACCATTGCTGTCCGACCTTGCCACTTCTGTCCCGGGCGCCTTCCGCCTCGTCCATGGCGGCATCGACCATATCCAGCAGCAGCCGATCGGGACGCTGTTTCTCTCCGTTCCCGGCAGCGATGCGAGCCATCTCGCTGCCGTCATCACATTCCTGAAGGCCCGCCAGGCGCGGGTGGAGGTGCTTGGCCATGTCGCCAATCCTGTTTGAGCTTCTGCTGCGTTCGATCTGGGAGACGGTGCTGATGACGGCCGCCTCCGGCCTGATCTCGCTGGTCTTCGGCCTGCCGCTCGGGCTGGCCTTGATATCAACCGAACGCGGCGGCATCGCCGAGAGCCTGTGGGTCAACCGCGTGCTCGGCGCCGTCATCAACGGCTTCCGCTCGGTGCCGTTCATCATCCTTCTGGTGGCGCTGATCCCGCTGACGCGGCTGATCGTCGGCACCTCGATCGGCACCTGGGCCGCCATCGTGCCGCTGTCGATCGCCGCCACGCCCTATTACGCCCGCATCGCCGAGGTTTCGCTGCGCGAGGTCGACCACGGCCTGATCGAAGCGGCGCGCGCCATGGGCGGCAACCGCTGGACGATCATCCGCGAGGTGCTGGTGCCCGAGGCGCTGCCCGGCATCGTCGCCGGCTTCACGGTAACGCTGGTGACGCTGATCGGCGCCTCGGCCATGGCCGGCGCCATCGGCGCTGGCGGCCTCGGCGACCTCGCCATCCGCTATGGCTACCAGCGCTTCGAGACCTCGGTGATGGTGGCGGTGGTGATCGTGCTGATCATCCTGGTGTGTGGAATCCAGTGGGCGGGGGATCGATTGGTGGCGCGGCTGGATCGGCGGGGGTGAGCCGGTGCCTCGGACCCACTGAAACTGTCAATCAGGGCCTGAATCACCCAGTCACGGTCGAGGATATCGGCGTTGAACGTGAAGCCTGCGTGCTCGGCGAGCATGGCAAGGAATGTAAGCTGGGTACGGCCATTGCCTTCACGAAATGGGTGATGGCATTGATCTCCGCGATGATGTGCGCCAGATGCTTCGCAAAGCTGACTCTGTCAACGATTCCAGGCAAGCCGGGCTACCCCCTCAACCTCATACCCTCCGGATCGAAAAACGGCATCGGCGCCACGACCGCGCGGGTCGGCACGCCATTAATGTCGATGCTGAGTTCGGTACCGACCGCCGTGAACGGCAAGCGCAGATGCGCGGTGGCCAGCACCCTGCCGAGAGAGTAGCCGTGGTCGCTGTAGGTGACGATGCCGGCATCCTCGCCATCGGCCAGGATCCTGGCGTCCGTCGCCGCCGGTTTGTCGCCGTCGAGGATCAGTCCCGTCCAGCGCTCGTCGAGGCCCTTGTCGCGGATTTTGAGCAGCGCTTCGCGGCCGATGAAATCGCCCTTGTCGAACTTGATCCAGCGGTCGAGGCCGACATGGAAAGGCGTGCGGCTCTCGTCCATGTCGATGCCATGCGCCGGATAGGCCTTTTCCAGGCCGAGCGTGAACATCGCCAGCACGCCATAGGGTTTCAGGCCGAAGTCCTTGCCGGCCCGCATCAGCGTATCCCAGACGGAGGCCGCCTCGTCGGCCGGCACGAAGAGTTCGAAGCCGAGCTCGCCGGTGACGCCGGTGCGCGAGATCAGGACACGAGTGCCATTGACATGGCCCGACGTGAACGCCCAACGCTTGAGACCGTCCAGATCGGCATCCGAGATCATCGCCTTCAACAGTACGCGCGAGCGCGGACCCTGGATGGTCGGGAAGGCGACGGCGGCGGTGATGTCGGTGACATAGGCCTTGCGGCCCTGGGCATGGTGCTGCAGCCAGGGCAGCATCTTCAGCCGGTTGACCGAGCCGGTGACCAGCATGAAATGCTCAGTCGCCAACCGGAACACGGTGAGGTCGTCCATGATGCCGCCATCCTCGCGGCAGACCGTGGAGTAGCGGACCTGGCCCGGCTTCATCGCCGCCGCGTCGTTGACGATGACATGGTTGACCAGCGCCTCGGCCTCCGGCCCCTTGATGTCCATCTTGCCCATGGTGCTGAGATCCTGCACGCCGACATTGGCGCGCGTGTTCAGGTGCTCGTCGGCGATGCCGGAATAATATTTGGCCGAGATGAAATCGCCGCCGACCCGACCCATGGTCGCGCCGAGCCCGACGATGCTGCTGTAGAAGGGGGAACGCCGCTCAGCCAAGAAGGTCTCCATCATTCATGAAAAGCAGCAGCGCCAAGCGGCGCTGCCGGAAGGCATTGGTTGCCGGTCTCAGTTGCCGTAGACGTCGAAGGCAAAATACTTGTCGTTGATTTCCTTGTATTTGCCGTTGGCGCGCAAGGCGTCGATCGCCGCATTGAACTTACCGGCAAGTTCCTTGTTGCCCTTCTGCAGGGCGATGCCGACGCCGGGTCCGTGAATGGCCGGATCGGCCGTCAGCGTGCCGAGCAGCTTGCAGCAGGCGCCATCGGGCTTCTTCAGCCATTCGGTCAGGATGATCGAGCCGTCCATCATGGCGTCGAGGCGGCCATTGGCCATGTCGGTGCGGGCATCGTCGCCGGTCGGGTAGGCCTTGACGGTCGAGCCCGCATATTTCTGCTCGGCGAATTTCTGGTGGATGGTGGCGGTCTGCACGCCGAGCGCCTTGCCCTTCAAATCGTCGGGTGAGGTGCCCGCGATGGTCGAATCCTTCGGCACGGCGATGGCCGGCGGCGTCTGGTAATATTTGTGGGTGAACTCGACCTTCTCGGCCCGCTCGGGCGTAATGGTGATGTTGATGATGGCATCGAACTTGCCGGCTTGCAGCGCCGGAATAGAGCCGTCGAAATCCTGAACGGTGAATTCGCATTCGGCCTTCATCTCGGCACACAACGCCTTGCCGAGATCGATGTCGAAGCCGCCCAGCGTGCCGTCGGCACTGGCGTAGTTGAAGGGCGGATAGGCGCCCTCGGTGCCGATCCTGAGCTTGTCCTGGGCGCTGGCGGCACCGCTGGCAAGGGTAAGGGCGACGGAAGCGGCAAGCACGAAACGACCGAAAAGACGCATGTTCCAGATCTCCGTTGACTGGGGAAGTCTACGGGCTTTGGTGCTTTCGGCGGAGACGGAAGCGACATGTGCTGCGGCGATCACGGCGCCGTGAGCGATCCACGCCGTGGCGGATAGCAGTGCGTTAGCCGGCGCGCTGCCTGTCCGTCGCCTTGCGGTCAATTGTGAGACCGCCCGCCGACAGAACCACGCCGAACTTCTCGCTGGCTTCCTCTGAGGTGTAGTACCCCAGCGCTACGTCGCGAAGCACGAGATTGGCGTCACGCTCTAACGGATCGCCATAGCCGCCACCGCCTGGCGTGCCGACGCGCACGCGGTCGCCGGCCTTGAGCGGGATGTCCTGCTCCTTGGACAGATGCGGCGGCACATGTTCGACGCCGCCACGGAAGACGGTCACGCTGTTGGGTTCGCCATCCTTGCCGCCGAGCGCGCCTTGCGGGCCGAAACGGCCGTGATCCATGACGAAGGAGGCCCGCGCATCGCCGCGCAGGATCTCCACCTCATAGGCGAGGCCAAAACCGCCGCGATGCTTGCCGGCGCCGCCCGAGCCTTCGCGCAGGGCGTAGTGGCGGTAGAGCACCGGGAAGGCCTGCTCCATGATCTCGACCGGCGGCGATTTGGAAATGCCGATGGTCGAGCAGCCATTGGTCAGCCCGTCATGGCCCGAATTGCCGCCATAGCCGCCGCCGGAGATCTGGTACATGACGTAATCGCGGCCGCGCGCCGGGTCGTTGCCGCCCAGCGCGAAATTGCCGCTGGAGCCGGCGGGTGCGGCCGTCACCTTGTCCGGCAGAGCCTGCACCATGGCCGCGAACACCGCTTCGGCGATGCGCTGCGAGACTTCCGCCGCGCAGCCCGACACTGGACGCGGATATTTGGCATCGAGGAAGGTGCCTTCCGGCCGCTTGACGATCAACGGCTCGAAGGCGCCGGCGCTGATCGGCACGTCCGGGAAAATGTGGCGCATGGCGAGATAGACCGAGGACAGGGTCGTCGCCAGCACGCTGTTCATCGGCCCGGCGCAGGGCCTGGACGAGCCGGCGAAATCGAAGGTCAGCGTGTCGCCCTGTTTCTCCACCGCAAGCGCGATGGTCAGCGGCTCGTTGACCACGCCGTCGGAATCGACAAAGGCCTTCGAATGATAGGTGCCGTCGGGAATGGCCGTGATGTTGGCGCGCATCTGCTCGGCGGCGCGGCGGCGCAGTTCGGCGATCGCCTCGACAACAGTTTCGTCTCCGTAACGATCCAGGATTCCATTGAGCCGATCCTGACCAATCAGCAGCGCGGCCGCCTGCGCCCTGATGTCGCCGATGCGCTGGTCGGCGACGCGGATGTTGGAGCAGATGATGGCGTAGATCTCCGCGTCGAGCACGCCCTTCTTGAACAGTTTCACCGGCGGCAGCCGCAAGCCTTCCTGCTCGACCGCCGTCGCGGAAGCCGAGAAACCGCCCGGCACCGAGCCGCCAATGTCGGGCCAGTGGCCGGTGTTGGACAGCCAGCAGAAGATCTTGCCGTCGCGGTAGACCGGCATGGCAAAGCGCACATCCATCAGATGCGTGCCGCCGAGATAGGGGTCGTTGACGATGTAGATGTCGCCCGGCTCAGGGGCCAGGCAACGGCCGTCGGCGATCATCTCGATCACCGTTTTCGTCGAATATTGCATGACGCCGACGAACACCGGCAGGCCTTGGCTTCCCTGCGCGATCAGTGAGCCGTCGACAGCTGAATAGATTCCGTCGGAACGGTCGTTGGCTTCGGCGATGACCGGCGAGAAGGCAGCGCGGGAGAATGTCAGGTCCATCTCGTCGCAGACCTGCTGCAAGGCCGCCTGGAGGACCGAAAGCGTGATGGCGTCGAGCTTTGGCATATCAACGTCAGACATCTCAGGCCTCGCCAATGTCGATGATGATATTGCCGTCGGCGTCCGACCTTGCGCGGTCGCCGGGTTCGAGCACCGTGGTCGCATCCATCTGTTCGAGGATCGCCGGCCCTTCGATGACTGCATCGATCGGTAGCTTTTCGCGTGCGTATACCGGCGTGTCGTGCCACTGGCCCGCATACCAGACCGGCCGGATCTCGCGCCGCGCCTCGTCCAGCGTCTCGGCGCGCCCGGCCGGGTCGATCAGGCGCGACAGGTCGATCGCCGGGCGCACGCCGGTAACCGAGGTGTTGAGGTTGACCAGGTTGGCGCGGATTTCCGGCAGCTCGACCTTGAAGCGGGCGAAATAGGCCTTTTCGAACAGGGCTTGCAGCTCCTGCCGGCTCACGGTCGAGGACGGCAGCGGCACGTTGATGATGTGGGTCTGGCCGACGAACTGCATGTCGGCGGAGTGGGTGACGCGGATCGTCTCCGGCTTCACCGCTTCCTTGCCGATCAGCTCCTCACCTTCGTTTCGGTGCCGTTCCAATACTTGGCGCATCTGAGTTTCGTCGAGCACGGCAACCGGCTGGTTGATGGTGTTGACGAAGTCATGGCGCAGGTCGGCGACGACGCAGCCGAGCGCATTGGTGATGCCGGGACGCGCCGGCACCAGCACCCGTGGCAGGCCGAGTTCGCGCGCCAGCGCGGTCGCATGCAGCGGCCCGGCGCCGCCGAAGGCAAACAGGGCGAAATCGCGCGGGTCATGGCCGCGCGAAACAGAAACCATGCGGATGGCGCCCGCCATCTTCATGTTGCCCAGCCTCAGCACCGCGCCCGCCGCTTCGACGCCCGACAGGCCGGTTGCCTTGCCGATCTTGTCCTCGAAAATGCCGGTGACGCGCTCCACGGTGACCGGGTTTTCGACGGCCAGCAGCTTCTTCGGCGCCAGCCGGCCGAGCACCAGATTGGCGTCGGTGATGGTCGGCTCGAGACCGCCGCGGCCATAGCAAATCGGGCCGGGATTGGCGCCGGCGCTTTCGGGACCGATCTGGATCAGGCCGGCCGCGTCGACGCGGGCGATGGAACCGCCGCCGGCGCCGACCGTGTGCACCGCCACCATCGGCACATGGATGGGCATGGCATATTCGATCTCGATCTCGTTCGACACCGCCGGCTCGGCGTTGCGGATCAGCGCCACGTCGGTCGAGGTGCCGCCCATGTCGTAGGTGACGAGGTTTTCGAAGCCGGCACGCTTGCCCGTATAGGCGGCGGCGATGACGCCGGAGGCCGGGCCGGACATAACGGTCTTGGCCGATTCACGTGTGACGAAGCGGGCCGAGATCATGCCGCCATTGCCGTTCATGATCAGGAAGTCGCGGGCATAGCCTTTGGCCGCCAATTCCTTGCGCAGCCGCTCGACATAGCGCTCGAGAATCGGCTGCACCGAGGCATTCACGGAGGCGGTGACGCCGCGCTCGAATTCGCGCGCTTCCGACAGCAGCGCATGGCCCGTGGTGATGTAGCCGTTCGGCCAGAGCTCGGCGGCGATCTCGGCGGCGCGCCGCTCATGCGACGGGTTGGCGTAGGAATGCAGGAAGTGGATGACGAGGGATTCGCAGCCGGCCCCGATCAGCGCCTTCACCGCCTCGCGCATCCCGGCCTCGTCGAGCGGCGTGCGCACCGCGCCGGAAGCCTCGACGCGCTCAGACACTTCGAGCCTGAGGTTGCGCGGGATGACGGGGACGAAAGTGCCGGTCATGCCATAGGGTTGCGGCCGCGTGCGCCGGCCAAGCTCGATCACGTCGCGAAAGCCGCGCGTGGTGATCATGCCGGTCTTGGCCAGCCGGCGCTCCAGCACGGCATTGGTGGTGGTGGTCGTGCCGTGCACGATGAGGTCGATGCCGTCGATCGCAAATCCGGTGGCGCCAAGTGCCGAAACCACACCGAAAGCCTGGTTGTCGACAGTCGTCGGGGTCTTGGCGATATGCACCTTGGCGCCGTGCTTGCCGTCGATCAGAAGCAGGTCGGTGAAGGTCCCGCCGACATCGATGCCGGCCACGACGCTGCCCAGGGAATCCGGCGGCTGCACCGAAAAATTCTCTTTCATTGTCGAAACCCGAAATGCTGGGACTACGGATATGGCACAGTTTGGAAAGGTGTTTCGCGGCGGTATCTTGACGCAAATATCGTTTGTATACTAATAAATTCCGGACACAAGAGCTTACCGCTTTGGAGTGTGCGAGCAGCACGCCGGGATCTGAACGGTCCGGGCGCGCAGGTAAAAGTTTGGCGCCCGCGTCCCCGGTTGGGCCAGAAAGTTGGATTTGATGAACACCACATCCGCCTTCAACACCGCCGGCGCCCGCCCGCTGCAGTTTCCTATACCGGCCAATGTCTATGCCGAAACGGTCGTCTCGGTGAAGCACTACACCGACCGGCTCTTTTCGTTCCGCATCACCCGTCCGCAGTCGCTGCGCTTCCGCTCCGGCGAGTTCGTCATGATCGGCCTGCCCAATGCCGAGAAGCCGGTGTTCCGCGCCTATTCGGTGGCAAGCCCGGCTTGGGACGAAGAGCTGGAATTCTTCTCGATCAAGGTGCCAGACGGCCCGCTGACCTCGGAACTGCAGAAGATCCAGGTCGGCGACACCGTCATCATGCGCCAGAAGTCGACTGGCACGCTGGTGGTCGACGCGCTGACCCCGGCCAAGCGGCTGTTCATGATCTCGACCGGCACCGGCATCGCGCCGTTCGCCAGCCTGCTGCGCGACCCCGACACCTATGAGAAATTCGACCAGCTGATCCTGACCCACACCTGCCGCGACAATGCCGAGCTGACCTACGGCCAGGAATTGGTGGCGGCGCTGGAAAGCGACCCGCTGATCGGCGAACTGACCACCGGGCGCGTCACGCTCTACAATTCGACGACCCGCGAAGAATCAGCTCGCATGGGCCGCATCACCGCGCTGATCGGCTCTGGCAAATTCTACGCCGATCTCGGGATCGAGAAGCTCAATCCGGAAACGGACCGCATCATGATCTGCGGCTCGATGCATATGCTGAAGGACGTCAAGGAACTCGCCGAAAGCCTCGGCTTCCAGGAAGGCTCGCTCAGCCATCCCGCGACTTTCGTCGTCGAGCGCGCTTTCGTCGGCTGAGGGCCTCTGCCCAGCCTGAGGACAGGCTGCCTTTCCAGGCGAATACCGAAGCCCGGATAGGCTGCCGTAACAGCTCCGGCCACTCCTTCCCAATAGCGAATACGGCAAGCGCGCGCCTGTCGCGTCGTCCCAGCCATATCTGATTTCAGGCCACGCGAAGTGCCCCGGAATGGCAATGGCGACGTCTCCTGCGTCGACCGGACCGATGTATCCGTGGGCAGTTAACAAGCGCCTCGCATCCCCCCGGTCGATCGAGGCTCAGCCCTGACCCCGGGAGTAACTTTATCGCGATGGTGCATTCAGCGCGGCCTCACGCATCCTTGAATGCTGCGGCGCAACATGACCGACTTGTAACCTGACAGGGCTGGGTCGTCGGGACTACTGTCCCGGTGATCGACGCGGTCGGTCCTAACCCCCAACCATCCCGAAAAAGGCTTGATATCCTTGCCAGCCAGGTGGACGGCACCATGACTAATTCCACGACACAGCAAGCCAGGCGAAAACGACCCATGCGCTCTCGGTGCATCGTCCTGTTGACTACACTCCTCCTGCTCGGCGGCGGTTACGGCATATGGCGCAACCACGCCGAGGCAAGGGCAGCCACTCAATCGACGCCGCCCGCACCCAAGGTGCCGGTTACCGTGGCCACCGTGCAAAAGACCGATTTCCCGCTTTACCTCTATGGACTCGGCACGGTTACGCCGCTGAACAGCGTCAGCATCTCGAGCCGGGTCGCCGGTGTCGTCAACCAGGTTCCGGTCGATCAGGGACAGATGGTCAAGCAGGGCGATCTGCTCGCCGAGATCGACCCTCGCCCGTATCAGGCGGCGCTCGACCAGGCGAAGGCCAAGGAGGCGCAGGACGAAGCGACGCTCAAGAACGCGCAGGTCGTTCTCAATCGCCTTTCCACGCTCCTGAAAAAGACGTTCGAAACGCAGCAGGATGTCGATAACCAGCAAGCAGTGGTCACGACGGCAGCCGCCACGATCGAGGGTGACAAGGCCGCGGTCGAGGCGGCGCAACTCAACCTCGATTTCACCAGGATCACGGCGCCGCTGACCGGCAAGACAAGCTTCCGCACCATCGATCCGGGCAACATCGTGCAGGCCGGCCAGAGCCCCGGGCTTTTCACGGTCGTGCAGCTTCAGCCGATCTATGTGTCATTCACGCAACCGCAGGACGAGGTTTCGACCATCAACAAGGTTTTCGCGGCCGGTCCGGTTGCGATCGATACACTTGGCGCGGATATGAAGACCGTGCTGGCGAGCGGCAGGCTGGAAGCGATCCAGAACGCGGTCGACCAGGCTTCCGGCACGATTTCGCTCAAGGCAACGTTTACGAACCAGGACAATGCGCTATGGCCGGGCCTGTCCGTCAACACACGCATACGCATCGGCACGATGGCAGGCGCGATCGTGGTGCCCGACGAAGCTGTCCAGCATGGCCCTGACGGGCTCTTCGCCTATGTCGTCGGCGACGACGGCAAGGTCCGTCGCCAGACCGTCAAGACAGGCCCTTCCGACGGCGGCGAGACGGTCGTCACCGACGGTATCGCCGCGGGGCAACGTGTCGTGGTTGCCGGCCAATACCGGGTGGTTGACGGCGCAAGCGTCGACGCCGCCACGGCTCCCGGCGCCGGACAGGCGCAGAGCGGCGCTGCCGGAGGTGCAAGCTGATGGCACAGATCGGTGTTTCCACGCCTTTCATCCGCTATCCCGTCGCCACGTCGCTTCTGATGATCGGCGTGCTGTTCGTCGGCGTGGTCGCCTATCTCAACCTGCCGGTCGCGGCGATGCCGAACGTCGACTTTCCGACGATCCAGGTGTCCACCAGCCTGCCGGGCGCCGATCCGATCACCATCGCGTCGTCGGTGACCCAGCCACTCGAGACGCAGTTCGCGCAGATCCCGGGCATTGCTGAAATGACATCGAGCAGCCTGTCCGGTTCCAGCCAGGTCACCTTGCAATTCGCGCTCGACGTCGACATCGCATCGACGGCCGGGCTGGTGCAATCGGCCATCAATGCCGCCGGCGGACAGCTGCCGAAGAACCTTCCCAATCCGCCCACCTACCGGGAGGTCAACCCGACGGATTCGCCGATCATGCTGATCGGGGCCAGTTCGACCGACTTGCCGCTGACAACGTTGAGCGACGACGTCTACACCAAGCTCGCGCAGGTGATCAGCCATGTCGACGGCGTCGGCCAGGTGCTGGTCGGCGGCCAGCAGACACCGTCGATCCGCGTCCAGCTCGATCCGGCCAAGCTCGCGGCAAGGGGCCTGTCACTGGAAGCGGTGCGTACCCCGCTGTCGATCGGCACGGTGGACCTGCCCAAGGGCAACATCCAGGGCGAAGTACGCTCCTTCACCATCTTCTCAAACGACCAGATGACGGCGGCCGATGACTGGAACAACGCCATCATCGCCTATCGCGACGGCGCGCCGGTGCGGGTCAAGGATGTCGGCCGGGCCGTGCTCGACGCGCAGGACTACACCCAGGCCGGTTGGACCGACACGACACGCGGCGTCGTGCTCGTCATATTCAAGGAGCCCGGCGCCAACATCATCGACACGGTCGACAGGATCAAGGCGGAGCTGCCGATGCTGACCGCCTCGATGCCGGCTTCACTGAAGCTGCAGGTGCTTTCCGACCGCACCCAGACCATCCGCGCCTCGGTGGCGGACGTGCAGTTCACGCTGATGCTCACCATCGGGATGGTGGTGATGGTGATCTTCCTGTTCCTGCGAAATGTCTGGGCAACCGCCATCCCGGCTTTCACCGTGCCGCTGGCGCTGCTTGGCGCATGCGCCTTGATGTGGTCCGCCGGCTACAGCATCGACAATCTGTCGCTGATGGCGTTGACGATCTCGATCGGCTTTGTCGTCGACGATGCCATCGTCATGCTGGAGAACATCGTCCGCTACATCGAGCACGGCGAAAAACCGATGGATGCCGCGATCCGCGGGGCCAGCGAGATCGGCTTCACCATCATGTCGATCTCGATTTCGCTGGTGGCCGTGCTGATCCCGCTGCTCCTGATGAGCGGCATTATCGGCCGCCTGTTCAAGGAGTTCGCGGTGACGCTGGCGATGACCATCCTGGTTTCGGCCTGCGTTTCGCTGACGCTGACGCCGATGCTGGCCTCGCGTTTCATCAAGCCGGCGAACGAGGAGCATCACGGCAGGCTCTATCGGTGGAGCGAAAGCGTTTTCGACGGGATGCTGCGCGCCTATGAGCGCGGCCTCGACCATGCGCTCGGGCATCGTTTCATCACGCTGCTGGTGTTCCTGACCTGTGTGGGCCTTACCGGCTATTTCTTCACGCTGGTGCCGAGCGGCTTCTTCCCACAGCAGGATACCGGCCTGATCTTCGGCCAGGTGATCGCCGGGCAGGATGTCTCCACCGGCCAGATGCAGTCCTACATGGCGCGATTTGCCGGGATCGTCTCCAAGGATCCGGCGGTGGCGCATTTTGCGGCATCGACGGGCGGCAATGGCAACACGCAGAACACCGGCCGCATGTTCATCCAGCTGAAGCCACGCGACGAGCGGGACGTTTCCGCCGACCAGATCATCCGGCGGCTGCAGCCGAAGCTTTCGGCCGTCCAAGGCGCGCGCTTGTTCATGCAGGCCTCTCAGGACGTGCGCGTCGGCGGCAAACTGTCCGCGTCGCAATATCAATATGTGCTGGAAAGCAGCGACCTCGACACGCTGGATAGCTGGGCGCCCAAGCTGTTGACGGCCTTACAGCGCCTACCCGAATTGCGGGACGTCTCGACCGACCAGATGAGTTCCGGCACGACGCTGACGCTGCAGGTCGATCGCGATCAGGCTGCCCGCTATGGGCTAACGGCGAACGATGTCGACAACACGCTCAACGATGCTTTCGGGCAACGCCAGATCGCCCAGTATTTCACGCAGCTTTCGACCTATGACGTGATCCTGGAGGTGCTGCCGTCACTGCGCGGCGACATCAAGGCGCTCAACCAGATCTACCTGACGACGCCGAGCGGTTCGCAGGTGCCGCTCTCGGCGATTGCCAGATGGACCACGAAGCCCGTACAGCCGCTGGTGATCAACCATGAAGGCCAGTTCCCGTCGGTGACGATCAGCTTCAACCTGGCGCCCAATGTCGCGCTCGGCCAGGCCACCGCCGCGATCGACAGAACCGCCGCCGAGATGCGGCTGCCGGCGACCATCCAGACCAATTACACGGGGACGGCGCAGGCCTTCCAGCAGTCGCTGTCTTCGGTGCCAGTGCTTATCCTCGGCGCCCTGGTCGTGGTCTACCTGATCCTCGGCATCCTCTACGAAAGCTACATCCACCCGCTGACCATTCTCTCCACGCTGCCCTCCGCCGGGCTTGGCGCGCTGGGTACGCTGCTCGTCTTCCATATGGAGTTCAACCTGATCGGCCTGATCGGCGTCATCCTGCTCATCGGCATCGTCAAGAAGAACGGCATCATGATGGTCGACTTTGCCATCGCGGCCGAGAGGGACCAGAACCTCAGCTCGCTGGAATCGATCCGCCAGGCCTGCCTGCTGCGCTTCCGGCCGATCATGATGACCACCATGGTCTCCATGCTGGGCGCGCTGCCGCTGATGCTGGAGAACGGTACGGGGGCGGAAATCCGCCAGCCGCTCGGCTACACGATGTTCGGCGGGCTGCTTGTCAGCCAGGCGCTGACGCTCTTCACCACGCCGGTGATCTATCTCTACCTCGACGACCTTTCCCATTGGCTCACCTCATTGCGCAGGCATGAGCAGGATGACGGCGAACCCGAAGGCGTGGAGGCTGAAATCGGCCCGGCTCGGCGTAAGCTGGCGGCCGAGTAGGCCTTACGTCAACGCCTAAGGTCGGCATCGGACCGACAGGCTTGTGGCCTCGGTCCAAACGATCGTGTAAGTATCGCCCTAAACGAGAAAGGGCAGGAAATGAGCAACACGATCCGCGAAGCCGAGCCTGGCACCAGCGCGTCCAAGGTGACGCCGCTGCCGGCCCGCGCCGCCGCCAACACCCCCGTACCGCTGGACCATCGCATCGCGCGCAATCCCGGCATGAAACTCGACCTCGGCTTCATGGAATCGGTGCGCAGCGTCAACCGTTCGGCGCTGGAACGGCGCGTCGCCAGCCTGACCAAACGGCGTTCGATCAAGGCCGACAACCAGGCGGCCTGGCTGCTGCGCGCCGTCGCCTGCATGGATCTGACGACGCTGAACTCCAACGACACTGAGGAGCGCGTGCGCCGGCTCTGCGCCAAGGCGATCAACCCGTTCCGCCGCGACATCGTCGAAGGCCTCGGCATTGCGGGTGAAACCATCCGGCCGGCTGCCGTCTGCGTCTACCATCCCTTCGTCGCCACGGCCGTCGATGCCGTGCGCGGCACCGGCATTCATGTCGCGGCCGTCTCCACCGCCTTTCCGCATGGCCTGGCGCCCCTGTCGACCCGGCTGCAGGAAATCGAGGCTTCGGTGCGCGACGGCGCCGACGAGATCGATGTCGTCATTCCGCGCGGGCTGGTGTTCGGCGCCAAGTGGCGGGAGCTCTACAACGAGATCGTCTCGATGCGCGCCGCCTGCGGCGACGCGCATCTGAAGGTCATTCTGGGCACCGGCGACCTCGCCACTTTGCGCAACGTCATGCTGGCCTCGATGGTGGCGATGATGGCGGGCGCCGATTTCATCAAGACCTCGACCGGCAAGGAAAGCGTCAACGCGACGCTGCCCGTTGGCCTTGCCATGGTGCGCGCCATCAGGGCCTATTTCGAGGAAACCGGCTATCTCATCGGCTTCAAGCCGGCCGGCGGCATTTCCACCGCCAAGGCCTCGCTCGACTGGCTGGTGCTGATGAAGGAAGAACTCGGCCGGCCATGGCTGGAACCGGAACTGTTCCGCTTCGGCGCGTCGAGCCTTTTGACCGACATCGAGCGGCAGCTCGAGCATCATCTGACCGGTCACTATTCGGCCAATCACCGCCACGCAATGGCTTGAGCACCCACCCCGATCGGCTTCGCCGGTCGACCCTCCCCGCAAGGGGGAGGGTGAAGGAGGCACCCCCATGAATATTCTCGACCGCTATCATGCCATGGAATACGGCCCGGCGCCGGAAGCCCGCAACGAGGCCGATGCGTGGCTTGCCGCGCGCGATTTCGGCAAGGCGCTGTTCATCGACGGCGGCTGGAAAGCCGCTTCCGGCGGCAAGACCTTCGACACCAGCGAGCCGTCTTCCGGCAAGCTGCTGGCCAAGGTCTCCGACGCCAGTGCCGCCGATATCGACGCGGCGGTTGCGGCCGCCACCAAGGCGTTGCCGAAATGGAGCGCCAGTTCAGGCTACGCCAGGGCAAAGGTGCTCTACGCCATCGGCCGCGCCATGCAGCGGCATCAGCGCCTGTTCGCGGTGCTGGAATCGATCGACAACGGCAAGCCGATCCGCGAAAGCCGCGACATCGACGTGCCCCTGGCGATCCGCCATTTCATCCATCATGCCGGCTGGGCGCAAGCGCTGGACAATGATTTTCCCGGCCACAAGGGCGTCGGTGTCGTCGGTCAGATCATACCGTGGAATTTCCCGCTGCTGATGCTGGCCTGGAAGATCGCACCGGCACTGGCCGCCGGCTGCACGGTGGTGCTGAAGCCTGCCGAATTCACGCCGCTCACCGCCATCCTGTTCGCCGAAATCTGCGAGCGTGCCGGCGTGCCGAAGGGCGTCGTCAACATCGTGCAGGGCGGCCCAGAAGCGGGCGCGGCCATCGTCAACCATCCCGGCATCCAGAAGATCGCCTTCACCGGCTCGTCGGAAGTCGGCAAGATCATCAGGAAAGCCACCGCCGGGTCGGGCAAAAAACTGTCGCTGGAGCTCGGCGGCAAGTCGGCCTTCATCGTCTTCGAGGATGCCGATCTCGACAGCGCCGTGGAAGGCCTGGTCGACGGCATCTGGTTCAACCAGGGCCAGGTCTGCTGCGCCGGGTCGCGGCTCCTGGTACAGGAAGGCATCGCCGAGGCCTTGATCGCCAAGGTCAAGACGCGGATGAGCCGGCTGCGCGTCGGCAGCCCGCTCGACAAGAACACCGATATCGGCCCGCTGGTCGACTTGACCCAGCTTGACCGCGTCAAAGGCCTGGTCGCCGAAGGCGCCAGGCAGGGCGCCGTCTGCTGGCAGCCGGACGCAGCACTGCCGTCTTCCGGCTACTACCATCTGCCGACACTCGCCACCGGCGTTTCGCCGGCTAATATCCTGGCGCAGGAAGAGGTGTTTGGACCGGTTCTGGCGACCATGACCTTCCGCAACACCGAGGAAGCGATCGAGCTTGCCAACAACACGCGCTATGGGCTCGCGGCGAGCGTGTGGAGCGAGAACGTCAACCTCGCCTTGCACGTGGCGCCGCAATTGAAGGCCGGCGTGGTCTGGGTCAACGGCACCAACATGTTCGACGCCGCTTGCGGCTTCGGCGGCTACCGCGAGAGCGGCTTCGGCCGCGAGGGCGGGCGCGAAGGCATGTTCGAATATCTCGCGGCAAAGCTGCCGCTCGGACCGGTCATCAAGCCGGCGGTGGTCTCCGCGCAGCCCGTCGAGCAGGCTGACGGCGCGGCCATCGACCGCACCGCAAAACTGTTCATCGGCGGCAAGCAAATTCGGCCCGATAGCAATTATTCGCTGGCTGTCGCCACCGCCAAGGGCAAGCTGGCCGGCGAAGTCGGCTTTGGCAACCGCAAGGACATCCGTGACGCCGTCGCCGCCGCACGCGCCTGCAAGGGCTGGCCGGAAGCCACCGCCTATAACCGCTCCCAGGTGCTGTATTACCTGGCGGAGAATCTTTCCGGCCGCGCCGGCGAATTCGCCGCCCGTCTCAGTGAGCTGACCGGCGCCAACGCCAAGGCCGCGCGGGAAGAGGTAGAGCAATCCATCGAAAGGCTGTTTCTCTATGCCGGCCTCGCCGACAAGTTCGAGGGGCGCGTGCACCAACCGCCGGCCCGCGCCGTGACGCTGGCGCTGCATGAGGCGGTCGGCGTCGTCGGCATCGTCGCGCCGGATGCCTCGCCGCTGCTCGGCCTGATCTCGCTGATCGCGCCGGCGCTGGCCATGGGCAATACGGTGGTCGCGGTGCCTTCGGAACGCTATCCGCTGCTCGCCACCGATCTCTATCAGGTCATCGAATATTCCGACCTTCCGGCCGGCGCGATCAACATTGTCACCGGCCGCACGGCGGAACTTGCCGGCGTGCTGGCCAAGCATGACGATGTCGACGGGCTCTGGGTGTTCGCCGACGCCGAGACCTGCGCCAAGGCGGAGGCCGAATCCATCGGCAACCTCAAGCGCGTCTGGAGCGGCAATGGCCGCAGCCTCGACTGGGCATCCGACGAGGCGGCCGGCGATGCTTTCCTGCGCCGCGCCGTCGAGGTGAAGAATGTCTGGGTGCCTTACGGCGACTGACATTTCCAGACTGTCGCAATGGTGATCGTGTTCGGGCTTGACGCCCGGACACATGTTCTTTAACGAGAAAAAACATCTTTGTCAGTGAACTGGCTGCGACACAGGCCGCACAATCGAGCCTGACTGGCACATGACGCCTTGGCCGGCCGCCGATAAAGGCAGTTGACCCAAGCAGGCGAGGAAAGAAGCATGGCGGATCTGGCAGGCAAGGTCGTTGTCATCACGGCGGCGGCGCAAGGCATCGGCAAGGCGAGCGCGCTGGCCTTCGCCAAGACTGGAGCCACCGTCCACGCCACCGACATCAACGAGACGCTTCTCGCCGAACTCGCCAAGACGCCAGGGATCAAGACCCGCAAGCTCGATGTGCTCAACGACGAGGCGGTCAACGCCGCCTTCGCCGAGATCGGCCGCGTCGACGTGCTGTTCAACTGCGCCGGCTTTGTCCATTCCGGCTCGATCCTGGAGATGAAGGATGGCGATCTCGATTTCGCCTTCAACCTCAATGTCCGCGCCATGATCCGCACCATCAGGGCCGTGCTGCCCGGTATGCTGGAGCGCGGCGACGGATCGATCGTCAACATGTCTTCGGTCGCCGGCGCCGGCAAAGGCGTGCCGAACCGCTTTGCCTATGGCGTTACCAAGGCCGCTGTCATCGGCCTGACCAAGGCGATTGCCGCCGACTATGTCGGCAAGGGCATACGCTGCAACGCCATCTGCCCCGGCACGGTCGAGAGCCCGTCGCTGCAGGACCGCATGCATGCGCAAGGCGACTACGAAGCCGCCCGCGCCGCCTTCATCGCCCGCCAGCCGATGGGCAGGCTCGGCACGCCGGAGGAAATCGCCGATCTCGCCGTCTACCTGGCCGGCGCAACCTACACGTCCGGACAGGCCTATAATATCGACGGCGGCTGGTCGATCTGAGATCGGCTTCCGCTCCAACGTCTGCCGTGGATCGGGAAGTCTGAAAATCCAGCGCGCCGGCCCGCCCAACAGCTGTCCGAGCTTGCCCGGGAAGAGGTCGATGGGTACGGTCCGCCCGGCTCCCTGGGGAGCCATCGCCTCGGGCGGAGAGTTTGCAAAAGGCCGCGAGGCCGCAACCAGGAGAAGGATTTAGATGAAACTGCTGCGCTATGGCGAGGTGGGGAGCGAACGTCCCGGCCTGCTCGATGCGGATGGAACGATCCGCGATCTCTCCGCCCATGTCGCCGACATTGCCGGCACCACGCTTCATCCGGCCTCGTTGGAGATGCTGGGCAAGCTTGATCCGAAGTCGCTGCCGGTGGTTTCCGGCAAGCCTCGCCTCGGCCCCTGCGTCGCCGGCACCGGAAAATTCATCTGCATCGGCCTCAACTATTCCGACCACGCCGCCGAAACCGGCGCCACCGTGCCGCCGGAACCGATCATCTTCATGAAGGCAAGCTCGGCCATTGTCGGCCCGGATGACGACGTGCTGATCCCGCGCGGCTCTGAAAAGACCGACTGGGAAGTCGAGCTCGCCGTGGTTATCGGCAAGACCGCCAAATATGTCAGCGAAGCCGATGCGCTCGACTATGTCGCCGGCTATGCCGTTGCGCATGACGTCTCCGAGCGCGCCTTCCAGGCCGAGCGTCAGGGCCAGTGGACCAAGGGCAAGAGCTGCGACACGTTCGGCCCGACCGGCCCCTGGCTGGTGACCAAGGACGAAGTCGCCGATCCGCAGAACCTGAAGATGTGGCTGACCGTCAACGGCAAGACCATGCAGAACGGCTCGACCAAGACCATGGTCTATGGCGTCAAATATCTGGTGTCCTATCTTAGCCAGTTCATGTCGCTGCATCCCGGCGACATCATTTCGACAGGTACGCCGCCCGGCGTTGGGCTGGGCATGAAACCGCCGGTGTTCCTCAGGGCTGGCGATGTGGTGGAACTGGGCATCGAGGGCCTGGGCCAGCAGAAGCAGACGTTCAAGGCTGATTTGTAGGCGGCGGCTCCTGACCTTCTCCCCTTGCGGGAGAAGGTGGCCTCGCGAAGCGAGTCGGATGAGGGGTGCTCCAGGGAACGCCGACGCCTCACTTCGCTGGAGCACCCCTTGTATCTGCACGGAGGAGACTTTGTGCGATGGAAGCGACTGAGCCTCGAACCGGACGGCCATCCGATTCGAGGCTTGGCGAAGTCGCCCGACACCCCTGCGGCTACAACCGTGGATGAGCCTGGGATCTTCGTCTTCGTCACGCACGACCGAATAGTCGCTTGGCTCCAATCGCACGCACAAGGCAGGTTACCGTGAACACGACCCTCTGTGGAATAGATATTTCGAAAGACTGGCTCGACGCCCATATCGAGCCGATGGGAGCGGCAAACCGCTTCGCCAACGATGCGGCAGGCATCGCCGATCTGGCCGCCTGGTGTCAGAACCATGATGTCGAACTCGTCATCATGGAGGCCAGTGGCGGCTACGAACGGCTGGCCTTCCTGCTCTTGTGGGAGATGGGCCAACCCTGCGGCATGGCCAACGCGAGGAGCGTTCGCTACTTCGCCGAGGCAATGGGTTTCCTGGAGAAGACCGACAGAATCGATGCCGCCGTGATTGCCCGTTATGGTGCCGTCAAGCGGCTCAAGCCGACGCCGCCGCCGAGCGCGGCCCAGCAGCGGCTCAAGGCGCTGGTTGCGCGGCTTTCCCAGGTGGGAGGAGATCTCACCATTCAAAAGCAGCGCAAGAGCACCGCCGACGCCGAAACTATCGCCAGCCTCGATGAAGTGATCGCGCTGCTTGCGCGCCAGAGCCGCAGGCTCGAAGGTGAGATCGCCACGCTCATCGATGACGATCCGCTGTGGGCATGCCTCGACCGAGCCTTCCGCTCGCTCAAGGGTGTTGCCTCTCGCACCGTGGCGCGGCTGATGGCGCAGTTGCCGGAGATCGGCATCCTCTCCAACAAGGCCATCGCCAAGTTGGCCGGCCTGGCGCCGATCGCCAATGACAGTGGCAAGCGCAGCGGTCGAAGACCAGTGCGCGGCGGTCGGGCAGGGCCGCGCGGCGTCCTCTTTCTCGTTGCCAGCATCGTTGCCAAATATGATCCGCATCTGGCAGCTTTCAAGCAACGGTTGCAGACTGCCGGAAAGGAGAAAATGGTCATCCGCATTGCGCTCGCCCGCAAGCTGCTCGTCATTCTCAATGCAAAAGCACGCGACGCGCGTAACGAATTCGCAAATGCAACTTGACACCTCAGATAGTCGCTCATCCGTCTCGGCGCTGCGCGCCGATCCACCTTCCCCCACAAGGGGGAAGGAAAGGCGCGGTCCCGCGCTACTTGATCGTCTTCCCATCCGCGCCAAATCTATACGTCTTCGCCGGATCCGGCGTCGCATAGAGCGTCGCGCCCGGCTCGGCGTCATAGACGCCGAAAATCCGCACCGTAATCAGCCCAGCCTTTTCGCAGTCGAGATAAAGATTGGTGTCGGCGCCGAGATGCTCGGCATGCACCACCGTGCCCTTCCAGCTGCCTGACTTCGGATCGACGGTCAGATGTTCCGGCCGCACGCCGATGGTCTTGGCCGTCTCGCCGAGGCGCGCGCCGTCGATGAAGTTCATCTTCGGCGAGCCGATGAAGCCGGCGACGAATTCGTTCGCCGGTGAATTGTAGAGCTCCATCGGGCCGCCGATCTGCTCGATCCTGCCGGCGTTCAGCACGACGATCTTGTCGGCCAAGGTCATCGCCTCTACCTGGTCGTGGGTGACATAGATCATCGTCGCCTTCAGCCGGCGGTGCAACTGCGCGATCTCAAGCCGGGTGTTGACGCGCAGTGCCGCATCAAGGTTCGACAGCGGCTCGTCGAAGAGGAACAGTTTTGGCTCGCGCACCACGGCGCGGCCGATGGCGACGCGCTGGCGCTGGCCGCCGGAGAGTTCGGCCGGGCGCCGTTCGAGATAGGGCTCCAGCGACAACATGGACGAGGCGATGCCGATGCGGCGGTCGATCTCCGGGGCGGGCGTGCCGGCCTGTTTCAGGCCGAGGCCCATATTGTTCTTCACCGTCAGATGCGGGTAGAGCGCGTAGGTCTGGAAGACCATGGCGATGCCGCGCTTGGCCGGCGGCGTGACGGAGACGTCCTGACCGTCGATGACCACGCGGCCCGAGGTCGAATCCTCCAGCCCGGCGATGACCCTTAGCAAGGTCGACTTACCGCAGCCCGACGGGCCGACGAAGACGACGAATTCGCCATCGGTCACTTCGAGGTTGATGCCCTTCAGCACCTCGACCGGCCCGAAGGCCTTCTTCACATTCTCGATCTTCAGCGAGCCCACAATATTGTTCCTAGCTTTAGAGTTTGACGGCTGCGCCGCTGCGCACGCTCTCGTCGGCGGCAAGGCAGACGGCGAGTGACCTCACCGCGTCGTCCATGTGGCGGGTGAGATCCACATCCTCGCGGATCGCCTTCAGCACGAAGGCCTGTTCGAGGTCGCAGAGGTCCTGGTGTCCGGGTTCGCCTGCCATGGAAAGCATCTCGTCCGCCTTGACGAACTTGCCGTCCGGGCCGGTCGCCGCACTGTGCAGGCGGATGGTCGAGGTCTTGGTGTGGGTGTCGATGTCATCGGACTTCACACCTTCCTTCATGACGATCGACACGCAGCCATTCGGCGAGATGACGTCCTTCACGAAGAAGGCGGTTTCGGAAATCATCGGACCCCAGCCGGCCTCATACCAGCCGACCGAGCCGTCATCGAACAGCACCTGCAGGTGGCCGTAGTTGTACATGGTCGGCGCGACCTCCTGCGTCAGCCGCACGCCCATGCCACGCACCTCGACCGGCCTGGCGTCGGTGATCTGCAGCATGACGTCGAGATAGTGGACGCCGCAGTCGACGATCGGCGAGGTCGTCTGCATCAGCTGCTTGTGCGTCTCCCAGGTAGGGCCTGCGGATTGCTGGTTGAGGTTCATGCGGAAGACGTAGGGGCCGCCGAGCTTGCGCGCCTCGGCGATCAGCCGGATCCAGGACGGGTGGTGGCGCAAGATATAGCCGATCACCAGTTTCTTGCCGTTGGCCTTGGCGGCCGCGACGACGCGTTTTGCGGCGGCCACCGTGGTTGCCAGCGGTTTTTCGACGAAGACGTGGCAACCGGCCTCGAACGCCCTGACCGCATAGTCGGCATGGCTGTCGGAATAGGTGGCGATGCAGGCGACATCGGGCTTTTCGTCGCGCAGCGCCTCGTCGAAAGACCGCCTGATGCCATAGGCCGACAGCCCGTCCGGCAGCGGCACGTCGGAGCGGTTGATGAGGGCTGCGATCTCGAAGCCCGGATTGGTGTGATAGGCCAGCGCATGGCTGCGGCCCATATTGCCGAGCCCGGCGACGACGACGCGAAGAGGCTTTTGCGAACTCACTTGACGGCTCCGGAAGTAATGCCGCGGATCAGCTGCCGCGAGAAGATGACGTAGAGGATCAGCACAGGCATGATCGCCAGCGAGAGGGCGGCCAGAATGGCGTTCCAGTTGGTGACGAACTGGCCGAGGAAGAGCTGCGCGCCGAGCGTCACCGTCTTGGTCTCTTCCGACGGCGCCAGGATCAGCGGGAACCACAGATCGTTCCAGATCGGGATCATGGTGAAGACGGCGACAGTCGCCATCGACGGCCTGACCAGCGGCAGCACCAGCCGGAAGAAGATGGTGTATTCCGACAGGCCGTCGATGCGGCCGGCATTCTTCAAATCGTCGGACACCTGCTTCATGAATTCCGACAGGATGAAGACGGCGAGCGGCAGGCCTTGCGCGGTGTAGACCAGGATCAGTGCCGTCAGCGTGTTGACCAGCCCGCTCGCCACCATCAATTGCAGGATGGCAACGGTGCCCAGCCGGATCGGGATCATGATGCCGAGCGCGAGGTAGAGCCCCATCAGCGAATTGCCGCGGAAGCGGTATTCCGACAGCGCGAAGGCCGCCATCGCGCCGAACAGGAGCACGAAGAACAGCGAGGCGACGGTGACGACGAGGCTGTTCTGGAAATAATGGATGAAGTCGCCCTGGCCGATCACCGTGGTGTAGCCGATCAGGTCGAAGGTCTTCGGCGTCGGCGGCGTCAACGGCGCGCCGAAGATGCCGGCGCGGGATTTGAACGAATTCATGATGACCAGGATCACCGGGAACAGCGCGATCGCCGTGTAGGTCAAAAGGATCGCGTGAGCGCCGATGGTGCGGGGCAGCGAACGGGTGGCGGTGCTCATTGGAAGGTCTCCTGGACAATCGCGATCCGTGAGGTCGGCGCCCAGGCACCCCCCTCTGCCCTGCCGGGCATCTCCCCCGCAACGGGGGAGATTGGCAGCTTTTGCGTTGCCGCACGTCTTGCAACGCTGGAGATTGGCGAAGGCCGAAATGACATCCGATCTCCCCCCTTGCGGGGGAGATGGCCGGCAGGCCTAAGGGGGGTGTTCAGCCGTAACATATCCACCCCTCAGAACTGGTAGCGACGCAGGCGCGTCTGGACGAGGAACAGGTAGACGCAGACGCCGCCGAGGATGATCAGGAACATCATCGTGGCGATCGCCGCGCCCATATTGGGATCGCCGACCTGCAGCTGGAAGCCGAAGAAGGCGCGGTAGAGGAAGGTGCCGAGAATGTCGGTCGAATAGTTCGGCCCGGCGAGCGCGCCTTGCGCGGTGTAGATCAGGTCGAAAGCGTTGAAATTGCCGACGAAGGTGAGGATCGAGATGATGCCGATCGACGGCAGGATCAGCGGCAGCTTGATCTTCCAGAACTGCGACAGTCCCGTGATGCCGTCGCATTCGGCGGCCTCGATCACCTCTTCGGGAATCGACAGCAGGGCGGCGTAGATCAGCATCATCGGGATGCCGACGAACTGCCACACCGAGATCAGGCTGAGCGCGGTCAGCGCGTACTGCTCCTTGCCGAGCCAGGGCGTGAACAGGCTTTTCAGGCCGACGAGGTCCATCATATGCGGCGCCACGCCCCACAGCGGCGACAGGATCAGCTTCCAGGCGAAGCCGACGATGACGAAGGACAGGATGGTCGGCACGAAGATCGCCGTGCGGTAGACGGCCGCGAATTCTAAGCCTCGGGCTGGACAAGAGGGCGGCCAGCATGACGCCGATCGGGTTCTGCACCAGCATGTGGATGATGAAGAACCAGACATTGTTGCGCAGCGCATTCCAGAAATTCACCGACCAGTTGGGATCGCCGAACAAGGTGCGGAAATTGTCCAGACCGACAAAGACCTGGTGCTGCTCGATGTTGCGGAACAGCGAGAGCTGCAGCGTGCCGGCAAGCGGCAGGATCATGATCGCCGTATAGACGAGCACGGCCGGCGCCAGGAAGATGGCGATGTGCCAGCGAAACGGTCTTTTCGGTCTGATATCTGCGGCCATGAGTTCGGTTCCCGCCGTCTCTCGGTTCCAGACGATGTTGTTGCTAGATGATGCCTCGATGCACGGCCCCGACATCCTTGCCCGGTGCGGCAAGAACAAAGGCCTGCGACTGATCAGCCAGCCTTCCCCAAGACGAGCAAGGGTAAGGCCGCGAGGCGGTGCCGACAATCGCTATCTGAACGGACTTATTCTGAAAGCCAGGGTATCCGGAACCGGCCAGGCATGCGCCCGGCCGGCTCCGTTGCCTGAGCTCTTACTTCGCCGGCTTATACCAGCTGTCGAGACCGGTCTGCAGCTTCTTGGCCGCGGCTTCCGGCGTGTCGGTGCCGTTGATGACGTTGGCCGATTTAACCCAGGTCTCGTTCTCGAGGTTCGGCGTGCCGCGCGACAGGATCTGGTAGGTCGAGCGGATCGTCGACTTGCACTTGCCGCGCCAGGAGACGAATTCCTGCGCCAGCGGGTCCGCCATCTTCACCGGCGAGGAGTTCAGGCTGAAGAAGCCCGGCAGAGCGTTGGCGTAGATGGTGGCGAAATCCGGCGAGGCCACCCATGACAGGAAGGTCTTGGCCGCGTCGGCATGCTTGGAGGCTGCATTCAGGCCCATGCCGATATCGGTATGGTCGGAGATGTAGCAGGTGTCGCCGGCTTTCTCGACCGGCGGCGGGAAGGCGCCCATCTTGAACTGGGCCTGGGTGTTGAACAGGCCGATTTCCCACGAGCCGGCCGGGTAGATGGCGGCGCGGCCGAGCGTGAACAGGTTCTGGCTGTCCGGATAGGTCTGCGCTTCGAAGCCATCGCCGAGATACGGCTTCCACTTGGCCAGTTCCTCATAGGGCGCGACCCAGTCCTTGTCGGTCAGCTTCTGCGTGCCCTTGATCAGCGCCTGACGGCCGTCCTCGCCCTTCCAGTAATTGGGGCCGATGTTCTGGTAGCCCATGGTCGCGGCTTCCCAGAGATCCTTGGTGCCCATCGCCATCGGGATGTAGGTGCCGTCGGCCTTGATCTTGTCGAGCGCGGCGAAGAACTCGTCGCGGGTCGTCGGCACCTTGATGCCGAGCTTGTCGAAGGCGTCCTTGTTGTAGATGAAGCCGTGGATGACCGACGCCATCGGCACGCAGAAGCTCGCCTTGCCGTCATCGGTCTGCCAGGCGGACTTGGCGACCGGCGAGAAGTTCTCCATGCCGGGCAGCGCCGAGAGATCGGCGAGGTTGCCCTTCTTGTAGAGCTCGAGCGACTTGTCGAAGGGGCGGCAGGTGATCAGGTCGCCCGCCGAGCCGGCGGCGAGCTTGGCGCCGAGGGCTGCGTCATATTCGGTCGGAGCCGATGGCGCGAACACCACCTTGATGCCGGGATTCTTGGCTTCGAAGGCCGGGATCAGCTTGTCCTTCCAGATGGCAAGGTCGTCGCCGCGCCAGCTTTCGATGTTGAGCGTTACGTCCTCGGCATGAGCCAACCCGGCCGAGCCGAGAATGCTGGTGCCCAGAAGCAGTGCCGTCAGTAATTTCGTTGTCATGCTCAGTCTCCCTGTTGACCTTTTTCAGGTTCGGTTTTGATGAGAACAGAGGTTTTAGGCCCCTTGCTCCCCTCGATCGCGGAAAGCGCCGGTCGCAGCTTCTGGCCGGTTCCTTCCAGCAGTTTCTCCGCCGCATCGGCGCTGTCGGCGCCGGCGGCGAGCAGAATGGCGGTCTTGACCGCGCCGCCGCTCTTTTCGAGCAGCCGGGCGGCTTCGTTCCTGTCGCGCCCGCTGATGGCGGCGACGATGCGCGCGGCGCGGTCGCGCAGCTTGATGTTGTCGGCCATGAGATTGACCATGTAGCCGTCATGGACATGGCCGAGATGGACGGCGGTCAGCGTCGACAGCATGTTGAGCGCGATCTTCTGGGCGGTACCGGCCCCCATGCGCGTCGAGCCGGCGATCACTTCCGGCGGCGTTTCCAAGAGGATGGCGGTTTCCGCCTGACGCAGCAGCGCTGAGTCCCGGTTGTTGGCGATGCCGATGGTGGCCGCGCCACGGCGCCGGGCGTCCTCGATGGCGCGCACCGCATAGGGCGTGGTGCCGCTGGCGGAAAGGGCGATCAGGCAATCGCCGGCGCCGATGCCGGCCTTGGCGACCGCCGCCGCGGCTTCCTCCGTATCGTCCTCGGGGCCGCCGGCCAGCGTCTTGAAGGCCTCGTCGCCGCCGGCGATCAGGATGGCGATGCGGTCGCGCTGGATGCCGAAAGTGCCGGGAAGCTCCAGGGCGTCGGCCAAAGCCATCAGGCCGGAACTGCCGGCCGCGGCATAGGCAAGCTTGCCGCCGCCGTTCAACCGGCTGGCGATGATCTCGGCTGCCCGAGCGATGGCGGGGATGGCGTTGTGGACGGCCTTGGCGGCTTCGATCTGCGCATCGGCCAGCGAAACAAGGATGGCTTCCGGAGCCTGGATATCCAGCCCCTCGGCATTCCTGTGAAGCGCTTCGGTGCGCGTTTCAGCCATCCGTGTTCCTCCAATACCAGAACAATACCAAAAAAATACCACTTGTCCACACGCATTAACGAAATCGCGGAGAGGAAATCGCTCAGCCGACGAAATGTTCAGGATTTTCAATAAAATACGGCTTAGTCTTTTTGAAACGGAAATTAACTCTTGGCTATTGGTATTTTATTGGTATTATCCGCCCGGAGGAGAAATCGCGTGAAATTCGTGCTCGGTATCGATGGCGGCGGCACCAGCTGCAGGGCCGCCCTGGCAACGGTTGAAGGTTCGGTCATCGGCCGTGCCAAAAGCGGCGCCGCCAACATCCGCACCGACCTCACCGGCGCGCGCTCGAACATTGTCGACGCCGCGCGGCAAGCCTTCATCGCCGCCGGGAAGGATCCCGAACTCATCCCGCAAACACCGGCCATTCTCGGCCTTGCCGGTGCCAATGTCGGCACCTACCGGCAGCAGCTCGAAGCCATCCTGCCGTTCAGCACAAGCCGTGTCGAGACCGATGCCGAGATCGCGCTCGAAGGGGCCGTCGGCTCCGGTGACGGCGCCATGGCCATCCTCGGCACCGGCACCGCCTATATGGCGCGCAAGGATGGCACGTCGCGCGCCATCGGCGGCTGGGGCTTCCAGGTCGGCGACCAGGGCAGCGGCGCCCGCATCGGCCGCGACCTCCTAGAACAGACGCTGCTTGCCCATGACGGCGTGCGCGCGGCTTCGCCGCTGACCGACACCATGATGGCCATCTTCCGCAACAATCCCGAGGACGTGGTCGAATTCACCACCAATGCCAAGCCCGGCGATTTCGGCGGCTTCGCGCCGAAAGTGTTCGAGCATGCGCAAAAGGGCGATGCCGTCGCCAACTGGATCGTCGACAAGGCGGTCGGCGATGTCGAGGCGTCACTCGGCGCGTTCGGCCTTTCGGACGATGCGCCGCTTTGCCTGCTCGGCGGGCTGGCGCCGCTCTACGCGCCGCGCCTGTCGGCGCGCTACCGGGCACTGCTCAAGCCGCCGCTCGACGATGCGCTGGGCGGCGCGGTGCAGATGGCGGTCCGGCTTTTCGCCAGACCGGTGGAGGCGGCGCGATGAATGACGCCGCCGACCAGATCTTTGCCACGCTGAAGCAGTCCGCGCAAAGCGGCGCGCCGCTCTATCTGCAGCTGCGCAAAAGCATCGAGGACGCCGTCAATCGCGGCCTGATCGGCCCGGGCGACGCGCTGCCTTCCGAACGCGACATCGCCACCAAGGCCGACATTTCGCGCGTCACCGTGCGCAAGGCGGTGCAGGATCTGGTCAAGGGCGGCATCCTCGTGCAGCGCCACGGCTCCGGCACTTTCGTGGCGCCGCGCATGGAGCGCGTCGAGCAATCGCTGTCGCGGCTGACCTCGTTTACCGAAGACATGGCGCGGCGCGGCATGGCGGTGCGTTCGGCATGGCTGGACCGCGGCCTCTACGCGCCCTCGCCCGACGAGATGATGGTGCTTGGCCTGTCATCGAGCGAACTGGTGGCGCGCGTGGCGCGCCTGCGCATCGCCAACGACACGCCGCTGGCGATCGAACGCGCCTCGCTGTCAGCGAGCGTGCTGCCCGACCCAGCTGGTATCGGCTCCTCGCTCTATACGGCGCTGGAATTGACCGGCAACCGCCCGGTACGGGCGGTGCAGCGCATCTCGGCCGCCAATCTCGGCGACAGCGATGCGCGTCTGCTCGAAGTGCCGCCCGGTATCGCCGGCCTGCATATCGAACGCATTTCCTATCTGGCGAGCGGCAAGGTGATCGAATTCACCCGCTCCATCTACCGGGGCGACGCCTATGATTTCGTTGCCGAACTGCGGCTGACAGGGCCGAGCGAAGAGGGCCGACCATGATCTCCAACACCACCCATATGCAGCGCGAGATCGAGGAGATCCCTGAGGCCGTCGCCCGGCTGCTCGACGGCTCCGGCGCCGTGCTCGCCGAGGCCGGGCGCGGTATCAAGGAGCGCGACCCGCATTTCGTCGTCACCGTGGCGCGCGGGTCGTCCGACCATGCGGCCACCTTCATGAAATATGCCGTGGAGCTGACCGCGGGCCTTGCCGTCGCTTCGGTCGGTCCGTCCATTGCCTCGATCTATGGCCGCAAGCTGAGGCTCGACGGCTCGGCGTGTCTCGCGATCTCGCAGTCGGGCAAGAGCCCCGACATCGTCGCCATGGCCGAAACCGCCCGCGCCGGCGGCGCGCTGACCATCGCCATCACCAACACCGCCGACTCGCCGCTGGCGCGCGCCTCGGACTATGCGATCGACATCCTTGCCGGCCCGGAGCGCAGCGTCGCGGCGACCAAGACCTTCGTCAATTCCGCCGTCGCCGGTCTTGCGTTGATGGCGCATTCCACCGGCGACGAAGCTCTTCTGGCAGCACTGGCCCGTTTGCCAGAGCATTTCGGCAAGGCGATCGCCTGCGACTGGATGAGCGTGCTGGCCGAAACCATCGAGAAGCAGAAATCGCTGTTCATCCTTGGCCGCGGCCCGTCGGCGGCGATGGCCAACGAGGCGGCGCTGAAGTTCAAGGAAACCTGCGGCATGCATGCCGAGGCCTATAGCGCGGCCGAAGTCATGCATGGCCCGCTGGCGCTGATCGGTCCCGATTTTCCGGTGCTGGCGCTGGCCGCGCGCGATGCGTCAGAACCGTCCATCACTGAGGCGGCCGACGGGCTGGCGGCCAAGGGGGCGCCGGTGTTCGTCACCTCAGCGCTTGCCAACCGCGCCACCCGCCTGCCGCATGTCGCCACCGGTCACCCGCTGACCGATCCGCTGACGCTGATCGTTTCGTTCTACGTGTTCGTCGAGGCCTTCGCGCGCCATCGCGGCCTCGATCCGGACACGCCGCGCAATCTTCGCAAGGTGACGGAGACCGTATGAGCGACCGTTTTGCCCTGACTGGCGCCCGCATTTTCGACGGTGACGACTGGCATGAAGGCCACGCCCTAGTCGTGCGCGACGGCCTGGTCGAGGCGATTTTACCCACCGGCGCCATTCCCTCGGATATCCGCGCCGCCGACACAGGCGGCGGCATGCTGGTGCCGGGCTTCGTCGACATCCAGGTCAATGGCGGCGGCGGCGTCATGCTCAACGACCACCCCGATGTCGCCTCGATCGAAACCATCTGCCGGGCGCATGCGCCGTTCGGCACGACGGCGCTGCTGCCGACGCTCATCACCGACACGCCCGCGATCACCGCTGCCGCCATCGCCGCCGGCGAGGCCGCCGCGCTGCAAAAGGTGCCGGGCTTCCTCGGCCTGCATCTCGAAGGCCCGCATCTGTCGATCGCGCGCAAGGGCGCGCATGATCCGGCGCTGATCCGGCCGATGACGGATGCCGACCAGGCAATGCTGATCGCGGCGCGGCCGAAACTACCGGTGCTGCTCACCACGATCGCACCGGAATCCGTCGATCCGGCGCGCGTTGCGGCCTTGGCCAAGGCCGGCATCATCGTCAGCCTCGGCCATTCCGACACGGGTTATGCCACGGCAAAAGCCTTTGCCGATGCGGGTGCCGGCGTGGTCACCCATCTGTTCAATGCGATGAGCCAGATCGGCAACCGCGAGCCTGGCCTCGTCGGCGCGGCCGTCAACATCGGCACATTGTCAGCCGGACTGATCGCCGACGGCATCCACGTCCATCCAGCCAGCATCCGGATCGCGCTCGACGCCAAGCAGGGGCCGGGCAAGATCGTGCTGGTCACCGATGCGATGGCAACGATCGGCACCGACATGACCTCGTTCACGCTCAACGGCCGCACCATCTACCGCAAGGACGGGAGCCTGCGGCTTGCCGACGGCACGCTGGCCGGCGCCGATCTCGACATGATCTCGGCTGTGCGGTTCATGCACGATGTCGTCGGTGTCGATCTGTCCGAGGCCTTGCGCATGGCCTCGCTCTATCCGGCGCAGGCGATCGGCCAGTCGCACCGGCTTGGCCGTCTGGCCAACGGCACGGCGGCCGACATCGTTGCGCTGTCGGACGATCTTGGCATAGGAAGCGTCTGGATCGGCGGCGACAAGGTGTTCGAGGCCGGCGCTTCACGCTGAAGGCGGGGCCATGCAGACAATCGATTGTGTCGTCGCCGGAGCGGGCGTCGTCGGGCTTGCCGTCGCCAGGGCGCTGGCCGTGTCGGGCCGCGAGGTGGTGGTGGTCGAGCAGGCCGATGCGATCGGCACCGCCACCAGTTCGCGCAATTCCGAAGTCATCCATGCCGGGCTCTATTATGCGCCGGGAAGCCTGAAGGCCCGGCTCTGCGTCGAGGGGCGCCGGCGTCTCTACGCCTACTGCGCCGAGCACGACATCGCCCATAAGCGCACCGGCAAGCTGATTGTCGCCAGCGAGCCCGGCCAGACCGACGGGTTGCGGAAGATCGAGGCCAATGCGCGACGCAGCGGGGTTGATGATCTCGAGTTTTTGACGCAAAGCGAGGCCGAAAGCCTGGAGCCGGCACTGACCTGCGCCGGCGCACTGCTGTCGCCATCGACGGGCATTGTCGACAGCCATGCGCTGATGCTGTCGCTGCGCGGCGAGGCCGAAGCCGCCGGTGCGTCCTTTGCTTTCCTGACCACCGTTGCAAGGGCGACGGTGGAGGCTGGCGGGATCCGGATCGAAACGCGCGATGCCAATGGCGAGGCCTTCGCCCTGGATGCCGGCGCTTTCATCAACGCTACGGGCCTCGATGCGCAAGCCCTGGCCGGCCGGATCGACGGTTTCCCCGGGAATTTCATCCCCCGGCAGTGGCTGGCGCGCGGGAATTACTTCGCGCTTCCCGGCCGGTCGCCGTTTTCGCGGCTGATCTATCCGGTTCCGGTCGAAGGTGGCCTCGGCGTCCATCTGACGCTCGACCTTGGCGGCGGCGCACGCTTCGGGCCTGATGTCGAATGGATCGACCGTGTGGATTACACGGTCGATCCCGGCCGAAGTGCTGCCTTCTACGAAGCGATCCGGCGCTATTGGCCCGGTCTTGCCGACGGCGCTCTGCAGGCGGCTTATGCCGGGGTCAGGCCGAAACTGTCAGGTCCCGGCCAGCCTGCCGCCGATTTCATCATCCAGGGTCCGGCCGACCACGGAGCCGGACGGATCGTCAACCTGTTCGGCATCGAGAGCCCCGGCCTGACGGCAAGCCTGGCCATCGCCGACCATGTCGTCGAACTGCTGTACCCGCGATAGCGGTCGCAGCCGGGAATTTTGCCATATCAAGCGGGCGACATGAAACCTTTTGATTTCAAGCTCGTTGTCGGGGCGTATGTCCGAGGCGAAACCCAGATCGAAACCGGCCGACGGCATCAAACCGCGCGGCACCCCGAAGCCGCGACGGCAAAAGCCGCGTGACGAGAGACCGCGCGGGGAGGAACCGGGCGAAAAGAAGCCGCGCGACAAGAAGGCATCGACCGTGGAAGCGGCGGCGTCCGAGATTGTCGGCGAAGCCCCACCGCCGGAGGCCGCCGAACCCGATCCCGACCTGACGCCCGAGCAGGTAGAACAGGCGCGCAAGAAATATTTGCTGAAACGGTTCTGGATCAGCGGGCGCGGCTATTGGGGGCGGCACGGCGACAGGCTCGGCTGGCCATTGACGATCGGGCTGCTGATCCTGATCGGCATCAATGTCGGCTTCCAGTACGGGATCAATGTTTGGAACCGCTCGATTTTCGACGCCATCGAGAAGCGAGACGCCCACACCGTCTATTTCCTGAGCGCGGTGTTCGTGCCGCTCGTCATCGGCAGCATCAGTCTTGTCGTCACGCAGGTCTATCTGCGCATGACGATGCAGCGCCGCTGGCGCGCCTGGCTGACCACCTCGGTGATAGCGCGTTGGCTCGCCAATGGCCGCTACTACCAGCTGAACCTCGTGCAGGGCGACCACCAGAACCCCGAGGCCCGCCTCTCGGAAGATCTGCGGGTCGCCACCGAGGCGCCCGTCGACTTCGTCGCCGGCGTGATTGTCGCCACCCTGTCGGCCTCGACCTTCATCGTGGTGCTGTGGACGATCGGCGGGGCCTTGAGCTTCACCCTGGGAGGCTCGACTTTCACCGTGCCCGGCTTCCTCGTCGTCACGGCGGTGATCTATGCCGCGATCACCTCCACGTCGATGTTCGTCATCGGCCGCGATTTCGTGCGGCTGTCCGAAGAGAAGAACCAGGCGGAAGCCGAATTCCGCTACGTGCTGACGCGCGTGCGCGAAAACGGCGAGAGCATCGCCTTGCTCGGCGGCGAGGAGGAGGAACGCAGCGGCATCGACAAGACCTTTGCCGGCGTGCTGACACGCTGGGCACAACTGACCGGCCAGCACATGCGCACGGCATTGGTGTCGCAGGGTTCGAGCCTGTTCGCACCGGTCGTGCCGGTGCTGCTGTGCGCGCCAAAATTCCTCGAAGGCTCGATGTCGCTCGGCCAGGTCATGCAGGCGGCGTCCGCCTTCGCCATCGTGCAGGGCTCTTTCGGCTGGCTGGTCGACAATTATCCGCGCCTCGCCGACTGGAACGCCTCCGCACGCCGCATTGCTTCGCTGATGATGTCGCTCGACGGGTTGGAGCGCGCCGAGCAGAGCGACGAACTCGGGCGCATCCAGCACGGCGAGACCAAGGGCGACACCATGCTCTCCCTCGACAATCTCTCCGTGACGCTCGACGACGGCACGTCCATGGTGAAGGAAACGGAAGTCGCGGTCGAAGCGGGCGAGAGGGTGCTGGTCTCAGGCGAATCCGGCTCGGGCAAATCAACGCTTGTGCGGGCGATCGCCGGCCTGTGGCCGTGGGGAAGCGGCAGCGTCAATTTACATCCCGACAAGCGGTTGTTCATGCTGCCGCAGCGGCCCTATATCCCTTCGGGCACGCTGCGCCGGGTGGTCGCCTACCCCGCGGCCGCCGACAATTGGAAGCTCGAGCAAATCAAGGCAGCCCTCGACAAGGTCGGTCTCGGCCACCTCGCCGGCCGGATCAAGGAGGAAGCGCCCTGGGACCAGATGCTGTCGGGCGGCGAAAAGCAACGTGTCGCCTTCGCGCGCCTCTTGCTGCATCGCCCCGACATCGTCGTGCTGGACGAGGCAACGTCGGCGCTGGACGAAAAGAGCCAGGACCAGATGATGGAAACGGTGATCCGCGAACTGCCTGAGGTTACCATCGTCAGCGTGGCGCATCGCGCCGAGCTGGAAGCGTTCCACACCCGCAAGATCACGCTGGAGCGGCGCAAGGGCGGCGCGAAACTGGTCGGGGATATCGATCTCGTGCCGCGCAACCGCAAACGCGGGCTATTTCAGCGCGCCTTGTGGGGTTCCGGCACCAGGATCAACAAGCCGCGCAAGACGGCGAACGGCAGTTAGGACGCGTAAATATCCTTATAGGCGTCGCGCAGAAGATTCTTCTGGACCTTGCCCATCGTGTTGCGCGGCAATTCGTCGACGAAGATCACTTGCTTCGGGTGCTTGTACCTGGCCAGGCGCCCGGCGATGGCGCCGAGGATTTCGGCTGCGGTGATCGCTGCCCCCGGCGCCCGCACGACGACCGCGGTGACGCCTTCGCCGAAATCCGGATGGGCGACGCCGATGACGGCGCTTTCGCTCACTCCATCAAGCGCGTCGATCTCGCTTTCGAGCTCCTTCGGATAGATGTTGTAGCCGCCCGATATAATCAGGTCCTTGCCGCGGCCGACGATATGGACATAGAAGTCGGCGTCGACCATGCCGAGATCGCCGGTGATGAAGAAACCGTCGGCGCGGAATTCCGCCTTGGTCTTTTCCGGCATGCGCCAGTAGCCGCCAAAAACGTTCGGACCCTTGACCTCGATCATGCCGACCTGCCCTTGGGCCAGCGGCTTGCCGCTGTCGGGGTCGACGATGCGCAGCGCGACACCCGGCAAGGGGAAGCCGACCGTGCCGGCGCGCCGTTCGCCCTCATAGGGGTTCGAAGTGTTCATGTTGGTCTCGGTCATGCCGTAGCGTTCGAGGATGGCGTGGCCGGTGCGCTCGCGCCAGGCCTTGTGCGTATCGGCCAGCAGCGGCGCCGAGCCGGACACGAACAGGCGGATGGTCTTCGTCGCCTGTCGGTCCAGTCCATCCTGCTGCAGCAGCCGCACATAGAAGGTCGGCACGCCCATCAGCGCGGTGGCGCGCGGCAGCAGCGCGACGATCCGGGCCGGGTCGAATTTCTGCTCGAACAGCATCGAGGCGCCCGCCATCAGGACGACATTGGTGGCGACGAACAGGCCATGGGTGTGGAAGATCGGCAGCGCATGGATCAGCACGTCGCCCGATGTGAAGCGCCATTGCTCCACCAGCACCCGCGCATTCGAGGCCAGGTTTTCGTGGCTGAGCATGGCGCCTTTCGAGCGGCCTGTCGTTCCCGACGTGTAGAGGATTGCCGCGAGATCATCGGGCCCGCGCGCCACATCGTGAAAATCCGACGGCAGACGCGAAGCCTGGTCCGCCAGCGATCCCTGGCCGTTGCGGTCGAGCGTGACGACGACGGCGCCGGATGGCTCGACCATGCGCCCGATATCGGCCGCCCTTGCCGGATCGCAGACGATGACGCGCGGCGCCGCATCCCCGAAGAAATAGGCAAGCTCGGTCAGCGTGTAGGCGGTGTTGAGCGGCAGGAAGACAGCGCCGGCGCGCACGCAGGCGAGATAGAGCAGCAGCGCCTCCGGGCTCTTGTCGACCTGCACGGCGACCCGGTCGCCGGGCTCGACATCCAATTGCAGCAGCGCATGCGCGAACTGTGCCGACCGCGCCAGCATGTCGCCATAGCTGAGCGAGCGCCCGTCATCGGTTTCCATCAACAGATGCCCGGGCGCCGGCATCCGGGACTTGAACGCATCGAACAGATGATTGCTCATGAAGTCTTCCCGCAGTGACGGCAATGGCGACGCCGGCAACGCCTTGAGGGCTACATGAGTCGGCGGCGAAGAGTTCGCGTTTCCAAGCCATGCCGTCAAGGCCGCAAACGGCGGTCCAGCACGTCACTCCCGCCGAAGGTCGCGACAAGGCGCCAAGGGAAAGATCGTTACCGCCGGGCGCGTGCGACCGAGGCGGCGACCTTTGAGACTTCACCTTGCTTGAAACGCTCCATGCATATGGAAGCGGTCAGCTGGTAGTGCTCGATCAAGGCCTGGACCGCGCCATCGGCATTGCCGTCCAGCGCGTATTCGGCGATCAGCCGGTGTTCGGCGGAACCGTCGCGCGGGACGCTTTCGCCGCCATTGGCCATTTGCCGGTAGCGATAGGCGTGATCGGAAAGCTGATCGCAGAAACCCACGAGCCAGTGCGACCGGCAGGCGGAGATGAGCACGCGATGGAAGGTGCGATGCAATTTCTCCCAATCCGGATCGAGCGACGAGGGATCTTGCGGCGAAAGACGTGAGGCGCGGCCCAGGCGATGCAGCGCCAGCACCAGTTGTTCTTCCCATTCCGCGGTGCGGTGGGCGATGGATTCGCGAAGCGCCCGCTCCTCGAGCCAGCAGCGGGTGCGCGTCAGCTCCTCGAGCTCCGCCGCACTGACCGGCATGATGAAAAAGCCACGCTGGTCGTGGCGACCAAGAAGTCCTTCGGAGGCAAGGCGATTGAGAGCTTCGCGAACCGGGGAAGCGCCGGCGCCATATTTGGAAACAACCCACTCGACCCGCAGCTTGCTTTCGGTTTCAAGAGCGCCGCTGAGAAGATCCTCCCGCAATCGTTGGTAGACCGTACTGGCAAGTGTGCTCTTGGATCCTGTGCCGTCGTCGTTCAGATTGGCAGCTCCGTATGTCAAGGTTGACTCCTTGTCCCCAATTTTCCGGGCAATGCGAGTCCTAGAAGAATCTTCCGTACGTGTACCATACAATGTCTGCATCAAGGGGCTCAAGCAGAAGATGGCGCTATTGTACTTAAGCACAAAGAAATATACCCCGCTCTGCATCTGATCGTGGAAACTTGCGCGTCTCTACAACCAGCAGAAACTTAACGTGTTTTGTATACACGCAGGTTTATCCGTTTCTTGTGTGCCTGTGCGAGCATCTTTTCTGTCGCGCGCAAAGACTGCGGGCGGCTTGCCCCTATCAGGCCTTTCAGCGAATCCGATTCGTGGCGGCGCGTTAGAGCAATTCCAGGAAAAGTGTGAGCGGTTTTCCCCGGAAAAGCGCGTAGCGCTTTCCCTTGGGAATTGCGTCAAAACAAAGCGTTAGAGCGATCCGCCGTTTCCGTGAAACGGTGGAACGCTCTAGCCGGCGGCCTTGTCGGCCGCTGTCCTGATCGCCTCGATGTTGGCGCGGTAGGCTTCGACGCTGCCGCCCTTGAAGATGGCCGCACCCGCCACCAGCACATCGGCACCGGCTGCCGTGACCAGGGGGGCTGTCTCCGGCGACACACCGCCGTCGATCTCGATGCGGATCGGCCGGTCGCCGATCAGCGCCTTGACCCTTCTCACCTTGTCGACGATCCCCGGGATGAAAGCCTGGCCGCCAAAACCCGGATTGACAGTCATGATCAGGATCAGGTCGAGCCGGTCGAGCACATATTCGATCATCGTTTCCGGCGTCGCCGGATTGAGCGACACACCGGCCATCTTGCCGAGATTCCTGATGGTCTGCAGCGAACGGTCGAGATGCGGCCCGGCCTCGGCATGCACGGTCATGCCGTCACAGCCGGCCTCGGCGAAAGCGGCGAGGTAGGGATCGGCCGGCGCAATCATCAGATGGCAGTCGAAGAAGGCCTTGGTGCGGTTGCGGATCGCCTTGATGACGGGCGGGCCGAAGGTGATGTTGGGGACGAAATGGCCATCCATGACATCGAGATGGATCCAGTCGGCGCCTGCCGCCGCGACGGCTTCGACCTCGTCGCCGAGCCTCGAAAAGTCCGAAGCCAGCACCGATGGTGCGATCAAGGTCTTTCTGCTCATCCTGCGGCCTTTCCGGGCGCCCTTTTCATACCGGTCACTCTGGACCGACTGCCTAATGCCCGGCGGGTGACTTGTCGAGGGTGCAGACGTGGCGGCTCCACAGGCTTGGGTGGCGTTGCCGCGTCTGCGATCCCCCATTGCCGGTGCCATGAAGAAAAACCCGCCGGATTGCCCCGGCGGGTTTCTGGTCTGGCGTCGAGCAGCTGGTTACTGCTGCTGGAGCTTCAGGATTCTGTTTGGTGCTGGATCCTGCTGCTGGTCGACCTGCGGCTGACGCCGTGGCAGCACCTGCTGCAGCAGCAGTCCCGGGTTGATCTCCAGCGATGGTTGTCCCCGGATCGGACGGCAGTTTGGATACCGTCCGATCGTGCCTTCCGGGCAGCGCCGCTTGAAGATCGGCTGGCACTGGCCATTGATCATCTGGGTGCCCGGCGCGCACTCCGTCTGCTGCCTGGGCCTGCGGCATGCGCCGTCGATCACCTCGGTCCCGCGCGGACAGACACACTCGCCGCGCTTGTTGTGGACCTGGCCGCGTATGTCGCATTGCTCCAGTTGCGGCTGCTTGCGCCGACATGCGCCGTCGATCACCTCAGTCCCACGCGGGCAGACGCAATCGCCATTGGCATCGTGCACCTGGCCGCGGACAGCGCACTGCTCAGGCTTCGGCCGGACCGGACGGCAGGCGCCGTTGCGCACCTCGGTGCCCTGCGGACAGACGCAATCGCCATCGCCATTGCGGATCTGGCCGGGGATGCGGCACTGCTGAGGCTTCGGCCGCACCGGACGGCAAGCGCCGTTGCGCACCTCGGTCCCCTGCGGGCAGACGCAATCGCCATCGGCATTGCGGATCTGGCCGGGGATGCGGCACTCCTGGGGCTTCGGCCGGATCGGACGGCAGGCGCCGTTGCGCACTTCGGTCCCTTGCGGGCAGACGCAGTAGCCGTCGGCGTCGTGGATCTGGCCGCGGATGGTGCACTGCTCGGGCCTGTTGGTGCTGACGCACTTGCCGTTCTCCAGCGCCGTGCCGCGCGGGCAGATGCAGCGCCCGTCCTCGGTGCGGATCTGGCCTTCGAGCAGCACGCAGCGCTTCGGCGGCGGCGGTGGCGTCGGCAGAATGTTGGTGCCGCCGCCGGTGCACTGGCCGTTGCGGAAGGTGGTGCCTTCCGGGCAGACGCAGCGGCCGGCATCGCTCATGACGAAGCCCGGCGAGCATTCCTTCTTCACCTCATGGGTGATGATGAAGGGATGGCACGCATAGGCCTTGCCGCGATCGCCCTGCACATTGGCCGCATCCTTGGACAGCACGTCGCCGCCGTCCTGCACCCGCGTGTCGGGAGACAGGACGCCAACGCAGTTCTGGCCATTGACGTTGCCCTGCAGGTTGGCCAGACGCCCGTCGTCGGGAATGACCACGGTGACATGATGCGACTGGCTTTCGCCGGCGCCGAGCGTCAGGTTGGCGATGCAGGACAGAGGCAAGGTTGCCGGTTCGGGCGAGCAGCCGAAGGGCGGGTCGATCGAGGTGATCGCAACGCCATCCAGCCGGCCGAGACCTTCGACGCCGATCGCATCGCCGATGCGAACCGGGCCGGAGAAGGGGCTCGTCCCGTCATTGGTGATCGTGATGTCGAACGAGCAGGGCTGGCCGAGCCGGCATTCGCGATCGCCGGTCTTTTCGACACGGATGGTCGAAGCGCCGCCGCCCTTGGCGCAGGCCTGGCCGATCGGATAGACGATGTCGTCGCCAGGCGCCGGACCATAGGAGCCGCGCGCGCAGTTTTCGAACTCGCCATTGGCCGAGACCGTGACGTCGAAGTGCCTGCTGGTTCCGGGCGTCATGACGGCGCCGGGAATCTGGCACGACAGCGTGTTGGCCGGAACCGGTCCGCACGCCCATTCCGCGCCGTCAGGGGTGACGGTCTGGATCTGGACGGGCGCGCCGCCCGACACCAGCGTGGCGGCATCGTTGACCCGCACCGGCCCGGTGGGGGCGGCCGTGCCGGCGTTGGAGACGGTGATGCGGCAAGAGACGACCGCGGCACCGGCCAGCGAGCCGTTGCACACCTTGGTGATGCGCAGGCCAGGCTTGCCGCCATTGGGACGACGGATGCGTTCCTTGGCGCAGGCCTTGTTGTTGGTGAGATCGACCTCACCGGGAATGGCCTTCACCGCGGCGCAGTTCTCGACCGTATCCGACTGATAGTCGGCCGGCATGACCGCCTTGACGAAGATCGGCGTCGAGGCGCCCGCGGGCAGCGAGATGCCGGCATTGTCGCAGCGGAACTGGCCGGGGCCGTTCGGACCGCATGTCCAGGGCGGGCTCGGCCCGAAGGTCGAGGAGCTCGGTGCGCCGCCAGGATAGTTGTCGATCACCGTCAGCGGCCCGTTATAGGTGGATGTGCCGTTGTTGATGATGTCGATCACGAAGTAGCAGACGCCGTCCGGCGTGCAGACCGGGATGCGCGCGCGCTTCTTCAGGATCAGGTCGACCTTCTTCTCGACCGGCGGCTGGCAGTCGCGGTCACGATCGCCACGGCGGCAGATCGGGACCGAGGCGCAGCCACGATCATTCGACCGGCTGCCGAACAGCGGCTTGCCGCTGGCGGCATAGTTGTAGGTCGCGCAGTTGCGCAGCGCACTGCCTTGCCAGCCCCCGGCCGGCTTGAAGCCGAGCTTGAGGTCGACAAAGGCCCCCGGATTGAGCGTGGTCACCGGATAGGTGCATGTCATCGGCGTGGTGCCGGGCACGCAGACCCAGGGCGGATTGGGCCCTGAACTCAGCGTCGAGCCGGCCGGCAGCGTCACCTCGTCGAGCACGATCTTGCCGTTGTAGGGCGCGGTGCCGACATTGGTGACCCTGATGGTGAAGTCGCAGCCGCCGGCCATGGTGCAGCGTGGGACATCGGCGCGTTTCTCGACCTTGAGATCCGGCTCCTTGTCCTTGGGCGGGCACCGCTGGTCACGCGGGATGACGATGTCGATGGTCTGCGTGCAGCACAGGCCCCAGCCCTCCTTCGGCCCGGCATAGGTCTCGATCCCGGTGACGATGAGGTGGATGACGTCGCCAGGCGATGCGCCGACGATCTTCCAGTTGAGCACACCGCCGCCCACCGGCACCAGCTGGGTGTCGGGGATGATGGTGATGCCAGGCGTGGTGGTCGACACCTGCACCCACTTGCCGCCCATCTCCGGACCGACCGGCATGTGGTAGATGAAGGCGCCGCCGCCGGGCACGCAATCGACCGTGCCGCGTTCCACCTTGAAGCATTCCTTGCCGGGAGGTGGTGGCGGCGGGTTGCATTTGGTGACATCGATCTTGATCGAGGTCTTCACACCGGTCTTGTAGTCACCATCGTCAGGCTTGCTCGGATCCTGCGACGGGATGATGGTCCCGGTGCCGGCTTCGTTGCTCACCTTGATCAAGCCCTGATTGTCGACGATCGTCGGCGCGGGAAACGCCGCATGGTCGATCTTGGCGGTGATCTGGAAATTGATGACACGTTCATTGGCGGCACCGGCGCCGTCGAGATCGGCGGCGGAGAGCCGGAAATCGGACACCGTGGCGGTATCATTGGGTCCCGCCGTATTGCTGATCGTCGCGCTCGGCAGGGGTCCGCCGGAGGCATCCGTGCCGTCGCCGGATACATTGACGTTGACGATGGCAAGGCCGTGCGGAAGCTGGTCCTTGAACTCGATCTTGAGTTTCTTCAGCAAGCCCACCAGGCCCGGATCAGCAAAACCCTGCGGGTCACCGCGCAGGCCGAAGCTCAGGGAGTAGACGACATAGTCGCAGCCTCTCTGGGTGCCTTGCTTGGTGAAGAACGGGACGACCCGCTCCGGCCTCGGATTGACGACGCGCGAATTGTCGAGATCGAGCCTCAGTTCCGGGGTGATCGGAGCGGCGTCTTCCGCGTGGCTCGCGAACGGGGTTAGCATGGCGACCGCGATACCGGCCGCCATCAGCCAGCGCGCGCCGCGCCTGGCGTATGACAGGGGTTTCATGATCGTCTCCATGACGGTTGCGTGGTTTTGCGCGAGCGGGGAGAGTGCGAGATTGTTCATCGTCCCCTCCTCAACGTTCGCAGCTGACGGCTGGGGTGCGGAGCGGCAAGGTCATCTTGCAGCAAGGGTAGTAGCCACCCTTGTCCTTGTCGGACTTCCTGTAGAAGCAAAGTCCAACATCCACTCTGTCGCCCGGATAATGGCCGGTGATGCCGATCGTGTAAGGCTTGCCGGGCGCATGCGACATGGGTGACGTCACCGCGACGCCTGGCGTCCTGGACTGGGCCTTGATCGAATCGCCGCCGAAGCCGGCATGGTCATGGAGATAGAGATCGGCCTCGAGGCCCGAAGGCGTGCAGTAATATTGCACGTCGTCGACATCGAGACAGGGAGGCAGATTGCCGGGCGGTGGGAAGTCCGGCGGGTAGAAGGGTGGCAGATAGCCGCCCGGGATTTCTTCATAGTAGCCGGCGCGGCCCTCGCAGGGGTGCCAGACGGCGACGTCGCCGACATGGCCTTCCACCTCGGGATCCTCGAAATAGCCGTCGAAATCGACGAACCAGGAACCGAAGGGCGGCACGTTGGCCGGCTTGACCAGGTCCTTGGGCGTGATCTGCACGCCGTGCACGGCGAGCGGCCCGCCGGCGGCGAGTTGCTCGGCAAGCGTCGGATTGTCGCGCAGTTTGTCGCCGGTGTTGACCAGCGTCTGCGTGCATACCGAGGTGTCGAGATTGCCGTCGGCGTCATAGCCATATTGCAGGTCGAGGCCGCCGGCCGACTGCCGGTTGCCTTGCGGGAAACCGACCGCGTATTCCTGCGGCACTTCCACCCAGACCGATTCCGTTGCCGGATCGTCCGGATTCTCACGCCAATAACGGATGACCTCGCCTTTGCCGGAATCCGCGAACTGGCTGTAATCATAACGGTTTTCGACCGGGCCGCGCTGGGCGAGATACATGAAGCCGCTGTTGTCGAAGGCGATGTCGGTGACGGCGTAGTCCTTGTCGGCCTTGACCGTCAGTTCCCAGCGCGGGTCGCCGGCAAAGCTGCCGTCGCGGGCAATGCCCACCGACCAGATTTCCGACTTTTCGCCGACCGAATAGTAGAGCCGGCCGCCATGGTAGGAGACGGCCCAGACGCGGCGCTCGTCCTGGGTGTAGCCCCAGGTCTCGGGGTCTTCGGTGTCGAAGGCGGCACCCTGAATGTCCATCACCGCGCCGTCGTCGGCGACGGGAGCCAGGCCATGCGCCGGGCGCCCGGCGACGCCATGATCGAACGTGTCGATCAATCTGCCGGTGGCGTCGATGCGATGGATCAGGCCGGTGTCGAGATCCGAGGCGAAAAACTGGCGGTGGTTGGGATCGAAGGTGAGATTGCCGATGCCGGGGCCGCTGTTGGTGTCGATGTCGGCGAATTTGGCGACCTGGCCGGTGATGCCGTCGATCTTCCAGATGGTGCCGGGTCCGCCGCCGTTTTCGGTGCCGAACTGGCCATCCATGAAGGCGGCGCCCGCCGTGCCGCGGCGCTGCCGCTCCGGCCTGCCGTCATTGTCGGTATCAGGCGTGACGATGCGGATGCCGTGCAGCGAGGTGGCGGCGGCGTAAAGATTGGGAACGCCAGACGGAACGCCATCGCGCACGCCGTCATCATAGGTGAGGCCGAAAACCTGGCCGATCTGGCCGGCCGTGACCTCGAAGGGCGGCGGCGTGAAGACGAGCTGGCCCGAGGCCGGCCCGCCGAGATGCGAAACGTCGAAAACGCGCAAAGTGGCGCGCGTGGTGTCGATGAAGGTTTCGTCGACCGGATCGACACCGGGCGGCAGGCCTTCGTCGAAATTCGGGATGATGGTGCCGGAAAATCCGGTGACCGCCATCGAGCCGGGATAGATGATCTGGGTGTCCTGCGCCCGGGCGACGCCGCCAAGCCAAAGGCCGGCGGTCAGGGCAAACGCAAGAAGTCCGCCGGTTGCCTTGATCAGGCGGTGCAACCGGCTGATGCGAGAAGACACGAACGGGCCGTGATCGCAAGACATGGAACTCCCCCCGAAGTCTGCGGGAGGAGCCTCCGGCTGTGCCGCGCGAACCAGGGCAAGGCGCGGCGGTCCGGCTCGTTCTTCCCTGCTCGAATTGTCTGCTTTCCTCATTGTTACGATACGCCTGCTCTTACGCAGGGTCAACGGAATCAGCGGGAAGCCCAGCGCATCGACCCCGTCCCGAAGGCGGTGGTCGCGCCGAGCTCCTGTTGTTCCCGGAGACCTCAGAGCCTCTGGGTTGCTGGTCATGGGGGCTTCCTTTCCGGGCCGCACCATGCGGCACCTTGACCTCTGTCGCGGACGGAGGTGGAAAGGTTCATGGAAGCCTTGCGCAGAATGCTTGCGCCCGATGCTGCCTGTTCTTATATACGCGCCAAGCCGTGCGACGCCGGGACACCGGTGGCCGGACGGGATTTCTTATGAACAGGGGCTTTCGTCGGAACGCCTTCATGGGTCCTGAAAGCCTGCTTAGAGGAGAGACTAGAAAAATGGCAAAAGTAATCGGTATCGATCTCGGCACCACCAATTCCTGCATCGCCATCATGGATGGCAAGGAGCCCAAGGTGATCGAGAATGCGGAAGGCGCGCGCACGACGCCTTCCATCGTCGCCATCTCGGGCGACGGCGAACGTCTGGTCGGCCAGCCGGCCAAGCGCCAGGCGGTCACCAATCCTGAAAACACCATCTTCGCGGTCAAGCGCCTGATCGGCCGCCGCTATGACGATCCGGTGACGGAAAAGGACAAGAAGCTTGTCCCCTACAAGATCGTCAAGGGCGACAATGGCGATGCCTGGGTCGAGGCCGGCGGCAAGAAGCAGTCGCCCAGCCAGATCTCGGCCATGATCCTGCAGAAGATGAAGGAAACGGCGGAAGCCTATCTCGGCGAGAAGGTCGAGAAGGCGGTCATCACCGTTCCGGCCTATTTCAACGACGCCCAGCGCCAGGCCACCAAGGACGCCGGCAAGATCGCCGGCCTCGAAGTGCTGCGCATCATCAACGAGCCGACGGCTGCCGCGCTCGCCTACGGCCTCGACAAGAAGGATGGCAAGACCATTGCCGTCTATGACCTTGGCGGCGGCACGTTCGACATTTCGGTGCTCGAAATCGGCGACGGCGTGTTCGAGGTGAAGTCGACCAATGGCGACACCTTCCTCGGCGGCGAGGATTTCGACATGCGCCTGGTCGAGTACCTGGCGGCCGAGTTCAAGAAAGAACAGGGCATCGACCTGAAGAACGACAAGCTCGCCTTGCAGCGCCTCAAGGAGGCGGCTGAAAAGGCCAAGATCGAGCTGTCGTCCACCACGCAGACCGAGATCAACCTGCCCTTCATCACCGCCGACGCGACCGGCCCGAAGCACCTGACGCTGAAGCTGACGCGCGCCAAGTTCGAAAGCCTGGTCGAGGATCTCGTCCAGCGCACCATCGACCCGTGCAAGGCGGCGCTCAAGGATGCCGGCCTGAAGGCCGGCGAGATCGACGAAGTGGTCCTGGTCGGCGGCATGACCCGCATGCCCAAGATCCAGGAGATCGTGAAGCAGTTCTTCGGCAAGGAGCCGCACAAGGGCGTCAACCCGGATGAGGTCGTTGCTCTCGGCGCCGCCATCCAGGCCGGCGTGCTGCAGGGCGACGTCAAGGACGTGCTGTTGCTCGACGTGACGCCGCTGTCGCTCGGCATCGAGACGCTGGGCGGCGTGTTCACCCGGCTGATCGAGCGCAACACGACGATCCCGACCAAGAAGAGCCAGGTGTTCTCGACCGCTGAAGATTCGCAGTCGGCCGTGACCATCCGCGTCTTCCAGGGCGAGCGTGAAATGGCCGCCGACAACAAGGCGCTCGGCCAGTTCGACCTGGTCGGCATCCCGCCGGCGCCGCGCGGCGTGCCGCAGATCGAGGTCACCTTCGACATCGACGCCAACGGCATCGTCAACGTTTCGGCCAAGGACAAGGGCACCGGCAAGGAGCACCAGATCCGCATACAGGCCTCGGGTGGTCTTTCGGACGCCGACATCGAGAAGATGGTGAAGGACGCCGAAGCCAATGCCGAGACCGACAAGAAGCGGCGCGCCGTGGTCGAGGCCCGCAACCAGGCCGAGGCGCTGGTGCATTCGTCCGAGAAGTCGCTGAAGGAGTATGGCGACAAGGTCTCGGAAGCCGAGCGCACGGCGATTTCCGATGCCATCGCGGCGTTGAAGACCGCCGCCGAGGGCGACGACGCGGCCGACATCGAGGCCAAGAGCCAGGCGCTTGCCGAAGCTTCGATGAAGCTTGGCCAGGCCATGTACGAGGCTTCGCAGAAGGAAGCGGCGGAAGCCGATGCCAAGGCGGACGCCGCCAAGGACTCCGACGTGGTCGATGCCGATTTCGAGGAAATCGACGAGGACGACGACAAGAAGAAGTCGGCCTGAGCCGCCTGACGGCAAGATAAAGCGGAAAGCCCGGCATAAAGCCGGGCTTTTTTGCAACCCTTGCCGGAAAAGTGCGGGACCTCCCCGAAAAAACGACAGAAAAACCCGGACAGAGGCACGCCAGCACTGGCATCCGGGCGGCACCGATCTTAAATCGAGACAGCGTGCCGGCAAAAGACGCAACAATGCATCAAGACGTTGAGCATCCGGACAGCGGGAAAAAATGAAAGCTGATTTCTACGAAACGCTGGGCGTGCAAAAGGGCGCCGACGAGAAGGAGCTCAAGAGCGCTTTTCGCAAGCTCGCCATGCAGTTCCATCCTGACCGCAACCCCGGCGATCATTCCTGCGAGCACAAGTTCAAGGAAATCAACGAAGCCTACGAGACGCTGAAGGACCCGCAGAAACGCGCGGCCTATGACCGTTTCGGCCACGCCGCCTTCGAACAGGGCGGCATGAATGGCGGCGCGCAAGGCTTTGGCGCCGGCGGCTTCGCCGACATCTTCGAGGATATTTTCGGCGACATGATGGGTGGGCGCCAGCGCCGATCGTCAGGCGGCCGCGAGCGCGGCGCCGACCTGCGCTACAACATGGAAATCTCGCTGGAAGAGGCTTTCGCAGGAAAGACCGCGCAGATCCGGGTGCCGGCCTCGATCTCCTGCACGGAATGCTCCGGCAGCGGCGCCAAGCCCGGCACCCAGCCGGTGACCTGCTCGATGTGCCATGGCCACGGCAAGGTGCGCGCCACGCAAGGCTTCTTCTCGATCGAGCGTACCTGCCCGCAATGCCAGGGCCGCGGCCAGACGATCAAGGATCCGTGCCCGAAATGCGCCGGCCAGGGCCGCGTCACCGAGGAGCGTTCGCTGTCGGTCAACATTCCGGCCGGCATCGAGGACGGCACCCGCATCCGCCTTGCCAATGAGGGTGAGGCCGGCCTGCGCGGCGGGCCTTCGGGCGACCTCTATATTTTCCTGGCGGTGAAGCCGCATGAATTCTTCCAGCGCGACGGTGCCGACCTCTATTGCAAGGTGCCGATCTCGATGACGACGGCCGCCCTTGGCGGCTCCTTCGAGGTGACGACGCTGGATGGCAGCCAGACCAAGGTGAAAGTACCCGAAGGCACGCAGAACGGCCGCCAGTTCCGCCTCAAGGGCAAGGGCATGCCGGTGCTGCGCCAGCCCAATGTCGGCGACCTCTACATCCAGACCGCTGTCGAGACCCCGCAGAACCTGTCGCGCCGCCAGCGCGAGTTGCTGGAGGAGTTCGAACAGCTGTCCTCGCAGGACAATTCGCCCCAATCGAGCGGGTTTTTCGCCCGCATGAAGGATTTTTTCGAGTCTTTCGGCGAGCGCTGATAGTGCAAGAACGGCGCGGGAATGCATGAAACGCGCCGTGTTTTGAGACGCGACGAAATCTATCTTATCCACGACATGCGTCTCGCAACGCCTTGCCTTGCGTCAACCAGATGTTAAGTAGCTTTGCGGGGAGCCTTGAGGAGAGCTTGCATGACACGTGGTCACGGACTGCGGAAGGCGCTTGCCGAGAAGTTCGACGACGAACTCAAATTCTTCAAGGGCTGGATCGACAAGCCGAAGACGGTCGGTTCGATCGTGCCGACCAGTTCGATCACCGCGCGCAAGATGGCCTCGATCGTCAATCCCAGGTCCGGCCTGCCGGTGCTTGAAGTCGGTCCGGGCACCGGTGTCATCACCCGCGCCATCCTCGCTCAGGGCGTACGGCCCGAAAACCTCTATGCCGTCGAATACAACACCGATTTCGTGCGCCATCTGCGCCAGCTCTATCCCGGCGTCAACGTCATCGAGGGCGACGCCTTCAACCTCAACGCGACGCTTGGCGAGAGGAGCGGGATGATCTTCGATTCCGTGGTGTCCGGCGTGCCGCTGCTCAATTTCCCGGTCGCCCAGCGCATTGCCTATATAGAGAGCCTGCTCGACCGCATCCCGGCGGGCCGCCCGATCGTGCAGCTGACCTATGGCCCGATGTCGCCGATCCCGGCCGGCCGCGGCGACTACACTGTCAAGCATTTCGATTTCATCTTCCGCAACATCCCGCCGACGCAGCTGTGGATCTATCGAAGAGAGGGATAAGGCAGTAGGCAGTAGGGAATAGTCAGGAACCGCTTATCTCCTACTGCCTATTCCCCACTGCCTACTCTCTTTGCGAAGCAATGGCAGTGATCCCGAAAATCCTCGTCTTCGCCGGCTCGGTGCGCAGCGGCGCCTATAGCGGCAGGACCGCCGATGTGGCGCAGAAGGAACTTGCGGTGCAGGGCGCCGAGGTGACCCGCATTTCGCTCGCCGATTATCCCTTGCCGATCCTCGACGAGGATCTGGAGAAGGAGGAGGGTGTCCCCGAAAACGCCGTCAAACTCGGCCGTCTGATTTCAGCCCATGACGGATTGCTGATCGCCACGCCCGAATATAACGGCTCGATCCCGCCGCTGCTCAAGAACACGATCGACTGGGTGAGCCGGGTGCGCCGCGATGGCGGCCGATCGGTCAGGCCGCTTGCCGGCAAGGTCGTCGGGCTGTGTTCGTCCTCCAATGGCCATTTTGCCGGCATACGCTGCATCAACCATCTGCGCGCGGTGCTGGTACGCTGCCAGATGGAGGTGGTGACACCGGAATGCTCGGTGCCGGACGGCGGCGACGCCTTCGACGAAGGCGGCAATTTCCGTGACGAAAGACTGTACAAATCGATGGAGCATTTATGCCGCACGCTGATCGAAACCTCGCGCATGCTGTCGACCCGGATCGAGGCGTGACCGCCACGACCATGCAGGCCAAATCCATCCGGGCCCAGTCCATCCAGGAAAGACTGATCGTCGGCCTCGACGTGCCGACCGTGCGGGAAGCCGAGCAGGCGGTGCGCGAACTCGACGGCGTCGTCTCCTTCTACAAGATCGGCTATCAGCTGGCCTTCGCCGGCGGGCTCGACTTCGCCAGGGAGCTGGCCAGCGGCGGGACAAAAATCTTCCTCGACATGAAGCTGCTCGACATCGACCACACGGTGGCCAAGGGCGTCGAGAACATCGTCAAGATGGGCATGACGATGCTGACCATCCACGCCTATCCCAAGGCGATGCGTGCGGCGGTGGACGCGGCCAGGGGCAGCGACCTTTGCCTGCTCGCCGTCAGCGTGCTGACCTCGATGGACGAGCAGGACATGATCGATGTCGGCTATGAATATGACCCGCACACGCTGGTGCTGCGGCGCTCGGAACAGGCGCTGCATGCCGGCATGGGCGGCATCGTCTGCTCGGCCGCGGAAGCCGAAGCGGTGCGCCGCATCGTCGGACCCGACATGGCGGTGGTGACGCCCGGCATCCGGCCGGTGGGCAGCGACCATGGCGACCAGAAGCGCGTGGTGACGCCGGCGCAAGCGATCCGCAACGGCGCCAGCCATCTCGTCGTCGGCCGCCCGATCGTCGCGGCAAGCGACCGCCGCGCGGCGGCGCAGGCGATCCTCGACGAAATGCGCTCTGCATAGAATAAGGGAGAGAACAATGCCCAAGGGATACTGGATCGCCCGCGTCGATGTGCGCGATGCCGAAGGCTACAAGGAGTATATCGCCGCTTCGAAGCTCGCCTTCGACCGTTTTGGCGCGAAATTCCTGGCACGCGGCGGAGCCCATGAGCTGGCCGAAGGGCCTGGCCGCGCCCGCAACGTGATCATCGAATTCGAATCGCTTGCGATCGCGCACGACTGCTACCACTCGCCGGAATATCAGCGCGCGGTCGCCATCCGCCAGAAGGTCGCCGACGGCGAGATCGTGCTGGTCGAAGGGGCCTGAAGCGCGCCGCGCTTTTCCCCGGAACTGCTCCTTCAGACGAAGTCCTGAAGGTTCACATCCCGCAGCTTGGCCCCGCCAAGCAGCGCCCCGACCAGTTGATGCTTGAGGGCAAGGCACTGCGAGCGGGCGAGTTTCACGATGCCAGGAACGTCGCTCTTTTCGCAGGCCTGCAGCAATTGCTTCTGCTGTTCGATGATCAGCGGCATGAAATCGCGCGACTTGAAGCCGAGATGGAGCGCCCGTTCCGACTGGTCGAGGATCTGGCTGAGCAGCTGTGCCAGCCGCAAATTCTCGGAAAGCTCGGCGATCGCCAGGCGGAAGGCACGATCGGCCGCGAGGAACGCAACAGGGCTGCGCAGCGTCTCCGGCTTCAGCACCTTTCTGGCCGCCAGCCTGATCTCTTCCAGCCCGCGCTCGGTGATGCCGGTGGTGGCAACCCGGAACACTTCCGGCTCGACCAGGCTGCGCACGTCGAAGATCTCGTTGACGTCGCGTAGGGTCAGCGTGGTGATGACATAGCCGCGACGCGGCTCGCTCCTGACCAGACCCTCCTGCATGAGCCGGGCAAGTGCGGAGCGGATCGTAGCCTTCTTGATGCCGTAGCGTGCCTCGATCTGCTTTTCGGTCAGCGCTTCACCGGGCGACAGAACGCAAGCGACGATATCGCTCTTCAGCTGTTCGTAGGCCTGTTCGCTGCGCAGCACATCCGCCGTCGACAGCGCCGGCGTACCATCCGGGGACGCGGCCGATTTCGATGGCGTGGCTTTTGTCGGCTTCATGCTTGTCTCGCCTTGCATCGGTCTTGACATTGGCCCTCTTAGCTATGCTAACTGAGCATCTCAGTCAGGAGCTGTGGCATGCCTCTATCGGCCGACTCCCCTCTCTACCGCGCGATCAGGGATATCGTCAACGCGGCGGCTGGCGCCAATCCCTTCGAGGACGTCAAGGCTGTCTTGAGCGACTATACCAACCGCTTCCATGCGCTCGGCGGACTGGTTCACGAGGAGGAGGACGACGAGCTTTTGCTGCATGCCAGCCCGCAGCTGACGATCTACCACATCACGCTTTCGCCCGGGGTGCAGTATCCGCCGCATAACCATCTGATGGACGCCCTGGTCGGCATCTATTGGGGCGGCGAGACCAATTTCATCTACCCGCTCGCCGGCGAAAAGGTCGCCGAGCCGGAGCGGCAGGATTTTTCGGCGCCCTCGCTGATGCACATGTCTTCCAGCACCGTCCACTCAGTCGCCAATACCGGCAGCGCCCGCTCCGGCGCCCTGCATGTCTATCTCGGCGATCTGCCGGGCACCGACCGCCAATTGTGGAGCCTGGCCGACAACCGGCCGGAACCCTTCAACAACGCCAGGTATATAGCCGGCGCGCGACCGATATAGGCCAAGCCTAGCCGCTGCGGCGCTGACCGATAAATCGGCTTGCCGCCGTCGCCGCCATGGCATCGGCGAGGCTCAGGCCCCATTGCTGGCGGCAGTAGGCGCGGAAATCGAAGCAGGGAAGGCCGGGGCAGACCTCGAACTCGATCAGGTGAACCGTGTCGTCGGCCTCGACGCGCAGGTCGATGGAAAACACGTCGCGCAGGCCGAGCCCGCCGATCAGCCGCCCGGCGATCGCCCTGACCCTGGCGTCGGCGACCGGCTGGGCATCGGCGACGGCGACGAGCTCCGGTTCGGCATAAAGTCCTGCCGCCTTCGCCGCCTCGCCGGTTTCGCCGTAGAGCGCCATGCTGTCGGCCATGGTCTGGAAATCCGCGCCGGAATCGACAAAGGCGATGCCGAGCGCCTCGACACCGGTTTGCGGCGTCAGTCCGAGGAAGCTGGCGCGCACATTGCGGCCGGCGACATAGGGCTGGACGACGACATCGTCGCGATAGGCGGCGAAGACGCGCCGGCTAAGCTCCAGCGCATGGGCCAGCTCATAGCACCGGGAATCCGGCCAGATGCCTATCTTGGCGCCAAGCCGATTGGGCTTGACGAACCAGCCGGCGGTGGAGGCCGGCGGCTCGACCAGCCATTTGCCATCGCGGGCAAGGCCGGCCTGCGGCGCCGGCAGGCCGAGCGCGCCAAGGACGGCGCCGGAGCGGAACTTGTCCTGGCAGAGCGCGAACAGCGAATCGTCGGCTCCGATCGTCCGCAACCCCTTGAGCCGGGCCAGCGCAGGAGCCGCGCCGCCACGGAAATAGGCGATGCCATCAGACAACGTCCAGACCAGCGTGTCCTCAACATCCTCACCCTCCAGCGCCTCGGCGGCATCGTCGAGCGCCACCGGCGCAAAGGCGAGACCGCGCGCCTCGCAGGCGACGGCGAGTGCCGCGAATTCGGGAGCGATGTCCGTCGACTGCGCCAGGTAGGACGAGATTTCGGTGGCGCGCTGCGGCGGGAAGCCGTCGGCGACCAGCCGGTCGAAGCAGGCCTTCTCCGGCTCGTAGACAAGGATCAGCTTCGGCTTGCGGCTCGACATGAGATGGACGATTCCCGGCGATGCGATCGCCTACCATCGCACGGCCGACGCAAACAGCTTTCGCGAAACCGACCCAAGCCGGACGCCTGCGTGACAACACCGCTATGAAGAGGGGCGGCGCCGATCGCCCAGTATGTTCGGGCGCTCTCTGTTCAGGCGATCAGCACGCGCGGTTCGAACCGGCCGTTGACGGGGATGTCGATGAGGAAGGTCATGCCCGCCTGCGGATCGAGCTTGCGCTGCTTGTCGTCCTTGCCCTTCCAGGCCGAGGTCACCGCCAGACGGTCGGCCTTGGCGCCGACAAAGGCCGGACAGGAGGCCTGCGTCACCGGCATGGGAATTTCGCGCAGCAATGCGCCATCGGGCGAATAGGCCTTCACCGCCGCGCCGCCCCAGACGGCATTCCACAGCACGCCATCGCGGTCGACGACGGAACCGTCGACATAGCCCTTCGAGGAGCGATGGTCGACGAACACTTTCGGTACGCCAACCGGCAGGCCAGTCGCCGGATCGCAGGCGACGCGCATCAACAGGCCGGTCGCGGTGTCGGTGTAATAGGCGATCGTCCCGTCCTGCGAAAAGCAGATCGAGTTCGACACGGTGATGTCCGAAAACAGGCGGCGCAACTCGCCCCTGAAAAACCAGTAGATCGCGCCCGCACCCTTGCTCTCGTCCTTGGCCATCGTGCCGACCCAAAAGGCACCGCAGGGATGGACGCGGGAATCGTTGGAGCGGGTGAGCGGGTTATCGGCCTCGATGGGCGTATGCAGCGTCATCGTGCCGGTCGCGACGTCGCGGACAAAAAGCCCGGTCTCGGTGGCGATCAGCTGGCGCTGGTCGTCGATGATGGCGATGGCGCTGGCCATCTGGCCAAGCTCGTGGATTTTCAGCGCGCCCGTGAGCGGCTTTTCCAGAAGCTTGCCATTGACGATATCGAACCAGAACAGCGCATCGCTGGCCGGATCGTAGCTCGGGCCTTCGCCGAGCTGGCAGATGTGATCGGAAAAAACCGAAACTTCGCTCATCATGCTTCTCCGAACACCGCGTCCCAGGCCGCGACGGCGGCGTGCGCACGCGCCGCGACGTCGTCGACGCTCATGCCGGGCTTGAACAGGCTTGAGCCCAGGCCGAACACCGTGACGCCCACCGCCTTGTAGCCGGCAAAATCCTTCTCCGAAACGCCGCCAACGGCACCGACCAGCGTCTGTGCCGGCAGCACCGCCCGGATGGCGGAAATGCCGGATGCGCCGAGCGCGCTTGCCGGAAAGAATTTCAAGGCCGAGGCGCCCAGCCGGATCGCCTGAAAGGCCTCCGTCGGCGTGAACACGCCGGGCATGGTCACCATGCCGTAGTGCATAGCGCGCGCCATCACCTCGGCATCGATGTTGGGGCTGACCAGCAGCCGCCCGCCGGCTTGGTGCAGGCCGTCGACATCGGCCGCCGTCAGCACCGTGCCGGCGCCGATCAAGGCCGACTTCGGCAGCACTTGGACAATCCTGGCGATCGACGAGAAGGGCTGGGGCGAGTTGAGCGGCACTTCGATCGCCTCGATGCCGGCATCGAACAGCGCCTGCCCCATGGCAATCGCCTCGGCGGGTTTCAGGCCACGCAGTATGGCGACCAGCCCGCGCTTGAGTTTTGGAAAGGCTGCGGTCTCGGTCATGCCAAGGCTCCGGTTCTGGCGATCATGCCGTTTTCGCGCGCGGCTTCGGTGAGTCCGGCGCGCACCGCTTCGTCGGCGTCGACGGCGCGGACGGCAAGCCCTGCGAGGTCGAGTGCAGCCTGGTAGAGCACAGCGAGCGTACCCGAGGCAATCAGCACGACCGGCGCATCGCCGGCGCCATAGCGGCGCTTCGCCGAGGCGATCTCGCCGCCGATCAAAAGCCCGGACAGGCAGGCCGCCGCATCTTCCGACTTCAGGTCCTGCAAGAGCCCGGCGGCACGGATGGCAAACAGCTTCGAGGTGACATCGCCACCCTCGCCGAGCGCGCGTTCGCACCATTGCCGGAAGAATGTATTGTCCCCGGTGACGGGAGCCGGATGCTCGCCCAGCGAATGCTTGAGGATGGAGTGCGCGGCCAGCACCGAAAACAACTCGCCGGTCGGCCATGTGCCGAAGCCGGCAACCGCGCCATCCTCGACCAGCACCCATTTCGAATGGGTGCCGGGCATGCAGGCGAGATGCCGCCCCTTTGCCGGCAAACCGGCGCCGGCCAATTGTGTTTCCTCACCGCGCATGACATCGGGCGCATCGGCCAGGCGCTGAGCGAGACCCGGCACGATGCGGATGTCGCGTTTCTGATCAGCCACGCGAGCGGCACCGCCAAGGATGGCGCCGATCGGCGCCGGTACGGTCACATAGGGCGCCTCGATCCAGCCCTGACGAGAGCCGGCCATGCCGCAGATGATGACGGGCAGTGTTTCCGGCGCGCCCATGGCGGCCAGATGGCCTTCCAGAACGTTCGAAAAACCTTTTTCGCGCGCGGTGATCAGGCCGTCATCGCCGCGGCGCTCGGCCAGCACCTTGCCGCTGCCGTCGATCAGCCATGCGCGCAGCCGGGTCGTGCCCCAATCGAGCGCGGCGACCGCCGGAGCGTTGCCGGCAAATTCCGGGCTCACAGAAAACCTCCGTCGACGATCAGCATCTGCGCGGTCAGCATGCGCGAGGCGTCCGAGGCGAGGAACAGCACCGTCCCGACCATGTCGTCCGGGCGCATGACCTCCTTGATGCACTGCTTGGCAACATGGGCGGCAAGCGCCCCTTCGGTCACCCAGCGTTCCTGCTGCCGTTCGGTGATCACCCAGCCTGGCGCGACGGCGTTGACGCGGATGCGGTCAGGCCCGAGCTTGCCTGCCAGCCCCTTGGTGAGGCCGAGGATGCCCGCCTTGGCGGCGGTATAGGCCGGCATGTCAGGGTGGTTGATGAGGTAGGATGTCGAGGTGAAGTTGATGATCGAGCCGCCGCCGGCCCGCTTCATGCCCGGTGCCACCGCCTGCGCGGTGAAGAAATGTGGTCTGAGGTTGATCGCCTGGTTGTTGTCCCAGAACTCCACCGTCACGTCCTCGACGGCGTGGCGCTCGTCCCAGGCGGCATTGTTGACCAGCACGGTGACATCGCCATGCGCCTGTGCCGCCCTGGCAGCCGAGGCGCGCAGCGCCTCGATGTCGCGCAGGTCGGTCTTGAGGTAGAGCGGCCGGCGGCCGAATTCCTTCTCGATGCGGTCGGCAAGCAGCGTGCTCGGCCCCTCGGCGATGTCGATGAAGGCGACATTGGCACCCTGGCGCACGAAACCCTCGGTCAGCGCCGCGCCGATCCCGGAACCGCCGCCGGTGATCAGCACCGAGGCTCCCTTGAGGTCGGCAAAATCCGCCGATGGCATCATATTCTTCTCTCCCGGCGCATGACCCCGAAAATCGGATCGATTTTCGGATAGGGATCATGCGCAAATATAAGTTGCTACAGCGTCCTTTGCGCGTCCCAAGGACGCGCGGTGCTGTAGGCATGAACGGCGCGCATCCTAGCCACGCAAGTCGCGCGGGCAAGGGCGAAACGCCGGATTTGCAGGCTTATGTCGGACAAAACGACAATGCGCCGCACCGGAAGCGCGCCGCGATATCGGCGGAATGTCGATTAGGCCGAAAGCGCCGGTCAGATCGCCTTGGCGCGCAGGGCGCCACGGAAGGAATCGCGGAGGTAGCCGAGCGTGGCGTCGGCATCGACCGGCTTGCCGAACAGATAACCCTGCCCGCCGGCGCAGCCGAACTGGACCAGGCGATCGGCCTGCGCTTCCTCTTCTATGCCTTCGGCGACCACATCCATGCCCAACCCTTCGCACATGGCGAGAATGGCGCGGATGATGTGTTCGGACGGGCGGTCGTCGAGAATGGAGGCGACGAAGGCGCGGTCGATCTTGAGCTTGTCGAAATGGAATTCGCGCAGGCGGCCGAGCGAAGACTGGCCGGTGCCGAAATCGTCGAGCGAGACGCGGATGCCGACGCGCCGCAGATCCTCGACGATCTGCGCGGCGGAGGCCGGGTCGTTCATCAGGCCGGTCTCGGTGATCTCGATCTCGAGACGGCGCGGATCGAAGCCGGTGCGGTCGAGGATCGCCAATATGTGCAGGCCGGTGTTCTGGTCGACGAGCTGCGAGGGCGACAGGTTGAAGGACAGGAACAGGTCGCTCGGCCAGCTCCTCGCCGCCTCGGTCGCCTTGCGCAGCACCAGCTGCGACAGCGGGCCGATGATGCCGCGTTCCTCGGCGATGGGGATGAAGACCGTCGGCGGCACGGCACCGAGATCGCGATCGGTCCAGCGCGCCAGCGTCTCGAAGCCGATGGTGCGGCGCGTGGTGAGGTCGACGATCGGCTGGAAATGCGGTTCCACCTCGCCGGCCGAGACGGCGCGGCGCAGCGCCTGCTCGATGCGGGTGACGCGCTTGGCCGCCTCTTCCATCTCGCGGGTGTAGACGACGACGCGGCCACGGCCGGAACGCTTGGCGTGGTAGAGCGCCGTCTCGGCCTTGTTAACGAGGATCTCGGTGGTCTCGTCGCCGGAATAGAACAGCGAGCAGCCGACCGAGGCCGACAGCCTGGCGGTGCGTTCGCCGACATCGTACGGCGCCGACAGGATCTCGATCAGCATGCGGGCTTTTTCCGCCGCCGCGTCCTCGGAGAACACCAGCGGATAGAGGAAGGCGAATTCGTCGGCGCCGATCCGGCAGACCGTCGAATGGCCGTCCATCGAGGCGCGCAGCCGCATGGCGACCTGGATCAGGATGTCGTCGCCGGCCTTGTGACCGAACAGATCGTTGATAGGCTTGAAGCCGTCGAGGTCGAGAATGCCGACTGTGAAGGGCGCGGGATCATCGGCGCGGTCGCTGATCAGACGATCGACCTTGTCGAAAAAGCGGCGATGGTTGCCAAGCCCGGTCAACGGATCGGTGAAGGCCAGATCCGTGCTCTCCCTGTTTGCCTGACCGGTGCCAAACGGAGTTTGCATCGGTGTCCCTGTTTTAACGTCGGAATTTGTGTCGGAGACTGCCAGCAAACCCTTTAGGAAACGTATCTCGAAAATCGATTTTTCGCGGCCGGAACGGAATCCGGAAAAACGGAATCCGGGTTTCACCGGCGATCTTGCCGGGGCAGAAAGCCGGATCCCCCGGGGAGCCGGCTAAACCAAGCATCAAGCCTTTGTTTTCGCGCTGATTTTCAGCCGCCGAGCTTGACGCGATAGAGCTCGAGCTGGGCACCCCGTGTCTCCGCCACCGGCTCCAGCCAGTCCGGCAAATTGCCGCGCGTCAGCCCGGCCAGAAAGCCGTCCGGCGCCCTGCCGACGAGCAGGCGGGTTTCCGGGTTGCCGCGGCAGAGCGCGACAAGCCCGACATGGTGGCTTTCGACCACCGACCTGGCATCGGCGGCCGATCCGAGGAAGGTATCGAGTGCAAGCAGGTTTCCCGCGACGTTGCGATGATACGGCCCGGCGAACACGCGATGTCCGGAATAGGCCAGGATGGGCGAGCCAAGATTGGAAATGGCGAGCACGGTGGTGTCCGGCAGCTGGCTGAGCGCTGCGAACGAGGTCTTGCCTTGGCAGTTCCCATCGACACTGGCGGCCTTGACGGCCGCGGCGGTTTCGAAGGCGCTTGATGCAGCCACGGCCGCGCACGCCCAGAGTGCGTTGACCGAGACCAGCCAGGCCGCGGCCACCCTGAGCGCGGCGCCGCGCGACGGGCTGGCTTCGGCCCGCTGCCGCCATTTGGCGATCCAGGCGCAAAGCGGGATCACCGCCAAGGCAATGGAGAAAGTCGAGCCACGCACTTGCCAGGCACTGACCAGGAACGCCACCACCAGCAGCGCGCCAACGAGGCTGTCCTGCCGCCGCGAGCCGCCACGGCCGAGGCCAAGCGCCATCAGCAGGATCGCCACCAGTGGCGTGGCGAAACGCTCCACCACCGCGACCTGGTTGTAGATAACAAGCTTGTACAGCGACTGCGCCTCTTCGATGTTGTCGAGCCATAATTCCCTGAGGCGCGGATCGAGGTTCGCATAGGGGGCTGCCAGGCATTGCGGGAAAAGCGACACCACGACAGCGCCCAGCACGAGCACAAGCAGGCCGAGCGCAAACAGGCGACGGCCGACCGTGGCGTTAGCCATGTCGAGCGATGCCACGGCGGCGAGGCCGCATCCGGCGAGCGCGGCGACCACGAACTGCACTGTCGAAAAGGCATCGCATTGCGGCTGGCCCCACGCCGATGGGGCGATGGTGGTGAGGAAGACCAGCCCCGAAACGCCGGCAAAGCCAAGGCCGAAATCCCTGGCGATCCGCCCCTCGCCGCTGGGGTCGGCGACAAACAGCAGGGCAATGCACGCGCCGATGGTGGCGACGTAGGGCGCCGTTTCCATGCCGACGGCCAGCATCAGCGCCGCGCACAGGCCCGCGAGCAGCGCCGCCCAGCGCTGCACGGGTGCATCGAGCAGCAGGCTCAGGCAGGCCATGGTCAGCGTCAGCTGGACATTGTGATGATCGAGCGAGCCGGGCGAAAAGATGCCGATGAAATGCAGCGCCGCGGCGCCGATGACGACAGCCGGCAGCACGGCCGCGGCACCGGCGAAACTGCGCGCCGCGCGGGCGGTAAAGAGCAAAGCGAGGTAGAAGAGCAGTGCCGGCCAGAGCACCTCGGCGGTGGTCTCGGCCCTGGCCATGCTGCCGGTCAGCGCCGAGGCTACGAGAACGATGGCGGCGAGCGGCGCGTCGACCAGCCGCGACCAGTGCATGACGAAGCCGCCTTCAAGACCCATCCGGTACTGATGTAGGTCGAACCAGCCCTGGCCGGCCAGCATGTCGCGAACCTCGACCAGACGCAACAGATTGTCATTGTCGCCGCCGGCGTCGGTCAAGTCGCGGAATCCGCTGAGGGCGCTGACGGCAACCATCACCAGCGTGGCGACGAGCACGAGCGCGAGGTCGTTGCGCCGTGACGGAAGTGGCTTGGCCTCGACGGAGATCATGGTATCGGCAGGAGTCACGGGACGACCTCTGGGCGCTCTTTTCGCGACGGAAGTTATCGCGAACTCACTGCGCAAATCTTAAACCAGCCTTGCACGTCGTCGCATCGCGTCGGCGGGCCGCCGTCGAATGCCTTCACGCGGCTCTTTGATCGTCGCGAAACACCCAGACCGACGAGAGCACATAGCTCGCGGCGCTTGCGGCGACGGTGATAATGGCTGACATGATCAGCGGCGAGGCGGAGAATATCGACACCGCGACATGGGCGGACAGGCCTGCAAACGCTGCGCAGACCAGCTGGGTGACGAGATAGCGTGGAAACGCATGGGCGTGGTCGTGGCGTCCCTCGAACGTCCAGCCACGTTGTGCCGAATATGCCACGACGAAGGCCAGCATATAGGCGATGACGCTTCCGACGAATGGCGGCAAACCGGCCGACACCAAGGCCCATGACAGCATGAACAACAGCAGCGCCGCGCCAACGCCGACGATGACAAACCGGACAAGCCGTACCGCGGCGAATCTTCGTAGAAGCCGGCTCATTTTTCGGCAGTCGCGGCGGCTTCGCCGGATCCGCCGGGCTGGCCGGCTTTCAGCCGCTTGACCGGAATCTCGAGGACACCGAGCAGGAATGCCGAAAAGAAGGCCTGGAACGAAATGACGATCAGGCTCAGGCCCAGCACGACGATGCGCGGGATTTCGGAATCGTTCAGCGGGCCGAAGCCAAGATGCGCCCAGCGCAGCACCGCATAGCCGAAGAACAGGACGCCGCCGGCAAAGCAGATGCCGGCATTGGCGGCAAGACGGTCGGTGCTGATGGTCCTTCTCAGCCAGTCGGACCCGCGGCTGCGCGGCAGGATGCCGGTGATCTCGGCATAGTATCGCGATATGGCGCCGAAGGTGATGAGCTGGATGCCGGTGATGATCATGAAGCAGGCGGCGACGAAAGTGTTGAGGTCGAGCGACAGATTGTCGATCACCCGCAGCGGTCCAAACACCAGCAGGGCCGCGAACAGCATGCCCAGGCCGCACAACGCCGCGCCCGGGATGAAGAACATCCAGCGCGGATTGTAGACGAGCAGGAATTTGAGATGCCGCCAGCCGTCACGCCAGGTCCTGAGATGCGGCGGCCGGCTGCGGCCGTCGGGCTTGAGCGTGGTCGGCACTTCCTCGATGCGCAGCCCGGCAAGCGCGCTGCGCACCACCATTTCGCTGGCGAATTCCATGCCGGTCGTCTGCAGGTCGAGCTTGCGGATGCTCTCGGCGTTGAAGCCGCGCAGGCCGCAATGGAAGTCCCCGGTCTTGATGCGGAAAAACAGGCGGCCGACGAAGCTCAGCACCGGATTGCCGAGATAGCGATGCAGCGGCGGCATGGCTCCGGTTTCGATGCCGCCCTGGAAGCGATTGCCCATGACCAGGTCGGCGCCGTCGCGCAGGCGCGTCATGAAGGCATCCAGCGCGCCGAAATCGTAGCTGTCGTCGGCATCGCCCATGATGATGAAGCGCCCCCTGGCGGCGGCGATGCCGCCGAGAAGTGCCGCGCCATAGCCCTTCTGCGCCACCGGTACGACACGGGCGCCGCCCTGGGCCGCGATCTCCTGCGAACCGTCGGTGCTGCCATTGTCCGCGATCAGCACCTCACCCAGGATTCCGGCCTTGTCGAGGAAGGCCCTGGCCTTGCCGATGCAAACGGCCAGCGTCTCGGCCTCGTTGAGGCACGGCATCAGGATGGTGAGTTCAAGCTGTTTGGTCGCGGCGGCGCGGATGGCGGTGAGCGCGTTCATGGTCGTTGTTCCATCGAGGGCCCCCATCCGGCGCCTGCCGTTGGGGTATTCGAGGCCTATTCTTGTACAGCAAGGCTTAAGAAAACGATGACGCGGCCGCTTGTCTTGTCGCGATTGGGCTGGCGGGGATTGTGCCCTGCTGTTGCCGATCTTCAGATGTCGCGATTGGCAGAAGGCGCGGCGACCCTTATATCGCTCTCGTCGACTGCGCTGGGGACCCGCCATGAAGCTGAAAATCGCCGTCCAGATGGACCATATCTCCACCGTGTCGATCGCCGGCGACACGTCGTTCGCGCTGTCGCTGGAAGCGCAGCGGCGCGGCCACCAATTGTTCCATTACACGCCCGACCGGCTGTCGCTACGCGACGGCAAGGTGTTTGCGCGCATCGAGGAGATGCAGGTGCGCGACGAGAAGGGCAGCCATTACTCGCTGGGCGACAAGGTGCGCACCGACCTGTCGGAGATGGACGTCGTCCTGCTGCGCCAGGATCCTCCCTTCGACATGAACTACATCACCACCACGCATATCCTCGAGCGCATCCACCCGAAGACGCTGGTCGTCAACGACCCGGCCTGGGTGCGCAACAGCCCGGAAAAGATCTTCGTCACCGAGTTTGCCGACCTGATGCCGGACACGCTGATCACCAAGGACAGCCAAGAAGTCGCCGCCTTCCGCAAGGAATTCGGCGACATCATCGTCAAGCCGCTCTACGGCAATGGCGGCGCCGGCATCTTCCATCTGCACGAGGCCGACCGCAACCTCGCCTCGCTGCTCGAAATGTTCGGCCAGCTGTTCCGCGAGCCCTATATCGTGCAGCGCTACCTCAAGGATGTGCGCAAGGGCGACAAGCGCATCATCCTGATCGACGGCGAGCCGGTCGGCGCCATCAACCGCGTGCCGGCCGAGCATGATTCCCGCTCCAACATGCATGTCGGCGGCCGCGCCGAGAAGACCGAACTGACCGAGCGCGAGCGCGAGATCTGCGCCCGCATCGGGCCGTCGCTCAGGGAACGCGGCTTCATCCTGGTCGGCATCGACGTCATCGGCGATTACATGACCGAGATCAACGTGACCTCGCCGACCGGCGTGCGCGAGGTGCAGCGCTTTGGCGGCGCCGACATTGCCAGCCTGTTCTGGGATGCGGTCGAGGGGAAGCGGAAGTAACCTCCGAAACCCTGCTGCCTAAGCGATCCGGGAGGAGAAATGTGGCAAGCATCCTATATGAAAATGTCTTTTTAATACTCGCCGTTTGTTTCGGTATTGCGGCATCACTGGTGAATTTATTTGGGTTGACAGCATGCGAGGTAAATTCTTTCGTCCTCTCGACGAGAAGGACCGAAGCCTTTACGGACTTGCTTCGATACTGGTTATCCTGGCAGTCATTTTCATGGCTGCTCATATTCACTCCCTGGGTGGATCGAAATGAGACCTGCCGCGAGACTGGGGCTGACAATTCTGTGACGATGTCGCGCCTCACTGCGGTCATAGGCACACAGCGATATTTTCCGTTTTCAGTTCGTATTAACCATGTTCCGCCTTTTCAACCGGGCTCAATCCGGCTGCAACCATAGCGATTGCTTTGTTCTCGTAATGTTCTTGATTTGACCGGCAATCTGTGATTGTCTTCTGCCGGGGCCACGTTCCAGGCCTATCGCATGGGTTGCGGCCCATATCCGGGGTGGGAAAATGGTGGCGCGGGTTCGCACGGTCGCTTTCCAGGGCATCGAGGCCGTGCCGGTCGACGTGCAGGTGATGATCGCGCCCGGCAAGGTCGGCATGCAGATCGTCGGCCTGCCCGACAAGGCGGTGGCCGAAAGCCGTGAGCGGGTGCAGGCGGCGCTGCATGCGTCGGGCCTGTCGATGCCGTCGAAGAAGGTGACGGTCAATCTGGCGCCGGCCGACCTGCCCAAGGAAGGCAGCCATTACGATCTGCCGATCGCGCTTGGCCTGATGGCCGCGCTTGGCGCCATTCCGGGCGACATGCTGGCCGGTTATGTCGTGCTTGGCGAATTGTCGCTCGACGGCACCATTGCCGCCGTCGCCGGTGCCCTGCCGGCGGCGATCGGCGCCAATGCCGAGGGCAAGGGGCTGATCTGTCCGTTCGCCTGCGAGCCGGAAGCCGCCTGGGCCGGCAAGGACTTCGATATTCTGGCGCCGCGCAGCCTGATCGCCATCGCCAACCATTTCCGTGGCACGCAGGTGCTGTCGCGGCCGGAGGCCGGTATCCACGCCGCGGCGCGCGACCTGCCCGACCTTGCCGACATCAAGGGCCAGGAGACGGCCAAGCGCGCGCTGGAAGTGGCGGCGGCCGGCGGCCACAATCTGCTGATGGTCGGCCCGCCAGGCTCGGGAAAATCGATGCTGGCGCAGCGGCTGCCGTCGATCCTGCCGCCGCTGGCGCCGAAGGAATTGCTCGAAGTCTCGATGATCGCCTCGGTGGCGGGCGAGCTCGGCGAAGGCAAGCTGACCGACCGGCGGCCGTTCCGCGCCCCGCACCATTCGGCCTCGATGGCGGCAATGGTCGGCGGCGGGTTGCGCGCACGGCCGGGCGAAGTCTCGCTCGCCCATCACGGCGTGCTGTTCCTCGACGAGTTCCCCGAGTTCACGCCGCAGACGCTCGACGCGCTGCGCCAGCCGCTGGAGACGGGCGACTGCATGATCGCGCGCGCCAACCACCGCGTCACCTATCCGGCGCGCATCCAGCTGGTGGCGGCGATGAACCCGTGCCGCTGCGGCATGGCCGGCGAACCGGGCTATCGCTGCCTGCGCGGCGAACGCTGCCGCACCGATTATCAGGCACGCATTTCCGGTCCGCTGCTCGACCGCATCGACCTGCGGATCGAAGTGCCGGCGGTCTCGGCCAGCGACCTGATAAGGCCGGACCGGGCGGAGAAGAGTGCTGATGTGGCGTTGCGCGTCGCACGCGCCCGCACCCTGCAGCGCGAGCGTTTCGAACGGCTCGGCGTGACCAGCGCCACCACCAACGCCCATTGCGCACCTTCTGTCATCGAGGACATCGCGATGCCCGACGCAGCCGGCCTGTCGCTGCTCAAGGACGCCAGCGAGAAACTCGCTTTCTCGGCGCGGGCCTATCACCGCGTGCTGAAAGTGGCGCGCACGCTGGCCGACCTCGACGCCAGCGAAACCGTCGGCCGCATCCATCTTGCCGAGGCGATTTCCTATCGCATGAGTTCGGAACGCGTGGCGCAGGCGGCGTAGAGCGCCTTCCGCCGTCGCCAATCACTTCCGCAGCACCCAGGTACTGTCTCGCCCCAAAGCCGGCATCCATGCCTCGGTGCGCGACCTGCTTCGTGAGCGCACCGGCTGGATCCCACGAAGCCGGTGAAGCGAGTGCGCTCCGAATGCGTCGCCTCGTCCGGCTTTTGCGAGATGCGCAGCCTCGTCGGCTGCCGCTCATGAAGGAAGTTCATCCCGCCATTTGATAGCTTCCATCTCGACGCGGACCGCGTCCTGAACGTCGATGACCTGATGGACGTCGAATTGGAACGCCGGGAAGGTCGAACACATTTTGTGGACTACCAGCGGGTCATCTGCCTCGATCAGCATGCTGCCACCCCATTCACCCACCCGCGCCACGAAGGCATGTACCTTGACTTCGCTGGGTATCTCCCAGTGCCGGAAGATTTTCAGGATGCGCTTTTGGACGTTCTCGTATTCGATCGCCGATCCCTGTGGCCGCTCGTTCCAATTTACGAGGTATTTCATAATCTCCTCCCTCTGGGGTGACCGTAAATCCCCGAGCGGCACTGTAGCTCCCCTCCTTCAAAAAGAGGTAGGCATCACGACAGGAAAGGCGGTGAATCTGTCCGACATTTGAGAACGTATGAAGAACTCATTCGGCCTGACGGTGGATGCGGCTGATTTTGGGCGTAGAGGGCCTCGTAAAGCACGGTTTTGCCGATTTTCACGCGCGCGACCAGCCCGTCGCTGGGAGCTACAGGTGCGGCTTCGGGGGAGCTACCTATGCTAACATTGTGGTCAATTAAACCGCGCGTCGGGCCGATCCGCCTTTGCCCGGATCAATCGGTCGCGGGGATCAACTTCTGCAGCGTCGGCGTCAGGATCATGCCGAAGGTCAAGACATCGCCATAGGCTCGCGCGGAAAGCATTGCCCCGTGGACGGTCGCCATGAAGGCTTCCGCTTCCACACGCGGCGCATTCGATATTGCCAGTGTCCTCTGTTCTGCGCCGCGCTCGATGACGCCAGTCAGCCATCCCGAGAGAAACTGGAAATACGCCCGGACTTCCACGGCAACCTCCGGCGGAAGGGCGGGCAGCTCGCTGGCAAGCAGCGCGCAGACGCAGAACGGCACGCTCGCATCCTCGATGCATCGGGCCCAGATGCCGGCATAGGTTCGAAGCAACTCGGGCGGTTCGGGGACATCGCGCTCGAGCCCTCCCATGCCGATGACGGCATCCTCGAGGTAACGCTTGAGCAGGGTCTGCACGAGGTCGACCTTGCTGGGGAAATGGTGATGGATGCTGGCTTTGCGGATGCCAACCACCTCGGCGATATCGGCGTAGCTGAATCCATTGTAGCCGCCCGCGACGATGAAGGCTCGCGCGGCGGCCAGGATCTCGTCGGCGGTGTTCGAAGGCTTGCTCATGACTTGCTCCGGCGGAGGGCTCCTCTGCACTTAGAGCGGTTCGCCGTTTCATGGAAACCGGCGAACCGCTCTAACCCGTTTGTTTTGACGCGATTCCCAAGGGAAAGCGCTCACACTTTTGCTGGCATTGCCCTAACTTGCGACCCGCGGCGACTTGCGAAGGACGTCGCTGACCGACAGCCACAGAGCGGACACGAAGAAGTAGAAGGCGCCGAACGCGGCATAAGGTGCAACATTGGCGATGCCGATGATCTCCGTGCCGCCGGCCATCTTGACGAAGAACAGACCCGCCAGCGCCGATTGGGCGCCGCTCAGGATCATCGGCCATTGCGCACCGTTGGTTTTCCAGCGCCGCGCCGCGGTCAGGAGCTGAAACACGCCGGAGACAACGGCCCAGACGCCGTAGACCGAGAGCACCGCATTCATGCTGTGACCGAGCGCGATGGCGACCGCAATCGTGGCGACGATGCTGACCGCGAAGTTCAGCAATTGCGACTTGTTGCGACCGAGCCCGCCGGTGCGCCGGGCGTCGATGTAATTCGCAAGCGCATCCCATGCAGGATAGGCAACCAGCATGGCGGCAGCGAGCGGCGGGCTGCTTTTCGCGACGGTGAAAGCCGCCACAACCCAGGCTGCCGATACGGCAAACCGCAGATAGTAATAGCTTTTGAGCCAGCCGTTTGATGACGGGCTCTGATCGTTCATTTGTCCAGGCATGATGGGGTTCTCTCGTTTAATCTACCTACCAACTAGTAGGTAGATTAATGGTCGTCAAGGCGCCTGGAACTGATTGCCGGTCACCTCGACATCGCATTTATGTGATCAGCATTCGCCTGCGCCTGCGCTGGCGCCAAGGAACGACAGTGGCTGCTTTATGCATGTTTTTGACTTGAGTGGCAGCCTTCGCTAGCGCGCGCACTGGCCGGCGCCAGCGGTCGGGCGCATCCACAGCGTCGAGGCGATTTCCTACCGCATCAGAGCGCGTGGCGCAGGCGGCGAGGCGCTTGGGGCCGGCCCTGCTTTTCAGGTCCTATCGCGCGCCTTCAGCTCCAGCCGCCGCGCGTGCAGCACCGGCTCCGTATAGCCGTTGGGCTGGCTGGTTCCCTTGAACACCAGGTCACAGGCGGCCTGGAAGGCGATGGAGGTGTCGAAATCCGGCGCCATCGGCCGGTAGAGCGGATCGCCGACATTCTGGCGGTCGACGATGGCCGCCATGCGCTGCAGGGAATCGCGTACCTGGATCTCCGAACACACCTTGTGGCGCAGCCAGTTGGCGATGTGCTGCGAGGAGATGCGCAGCGTGGCGCGGTCTTCCATCAGGCCGACATCGTTGATGTCGGGCACTTTCGAGCAGCCGACGCCCTGGTCGATCCAGCGCACGACATAGCCCAGAATGCCTTGAGCGTTGTTGTCGAGTTCGCGCTGGATCTCGTCGGGTGTCCAGTTCGGCCGCACGGCCACCGGAACGGACAAGATATCGTCGAGTTTCGCCTTCGGCCGGCTCTTCAACGCCGCCTGCACGGCATGGACGTCGACCTTGTGATAGTGCGTGGCATGCAAGGTCGCGGCCGTCGGCGACGGCACCCAGGCGGTGTTGGCGCCGGCCTTGGGATGCGCGATCTTCTGTTCCAGCATCGCCGCCATCAGATCCGGCATCGCCCACATGCCCTTGCCGATCTGGGCATGGCCGGCGAGCCCGCATTCGAGCCCGGTGTCGACATTCCAGGCCTCGTAGGCGGAGATCCAGGCGGCCTGCTTCATGTCGCCCTTGCGGATCATCGGGCCGGCTTCCATCGAGGTGTGGATCTCGTCGCCGGTGCGGTCGAGGAAGCCGGTGTTGATGAACACCACGCGTTCCTTCGCAGCGCGGATCGCTTCCTTGAGGTTGATAGTGGTGCGCCGCTCCTCGTCCATGATGCCCATCTTGATGGTGTTCTTCGCCATGCCGAGCAGCGCCTCGACACTGTCGAAGATCTCGACGGCGAAAGCGACTTCCTCCGGCCCGTGCATCTTGGGCTTCACCACATACATCGAGCCGGCGCGGGAATTGGCGCGGCGGCCTTTCGACCCGACATCGTGCAACGCGATCAGCGCCGTCAGCGCGGCGTCCATGATGCCTTCCGGCACCTCGTTGCCGTCGCGGTCCAGGATCGCCGGATTGGTCATCAGGTGGCCGACGTTCCTGACCAGCATCAGCGAGCGGCCGGGCAACGTCAGCGTGCCGCCGCCGGGCGCCGTGTAGGCGCGGTCGGGGTTGAGCTTGCGGACAAACGTCTTGCCGCCCTTGCTGATCTCTTCGGCGAGGTCGCCCTTCATCAGGCCGAGCCAGTTGCGGTAGACCACGACCTTGTCCTCCGCATCCACCGCCGCGACCGAATCCTCGCAGTCCTGGATGGTGGTCAGCGCCGATTCCAGGATGACGTCGGCAATGCCCGCCGGATCGGTGCGGCCGATCTGGTTGTTGCGGTCGATGACGATCTCGATGTGCAGTCCGTTCTTCACCAGCAGCACGGCATCGGGGTTGGCGGCATCGCCGCGATAACCGACGAATTGCGTGGGGTCGGCCAGCGTGGTGCCGCCGGCGCCGGCGCCAAGCTTCAGCGCGCCATGCGCCACCGACAGGCCGTTGACCCCCGCCCATTTGCCCGAGGTGAGCGGCACCGACTGGTCGAGGAAATCCTTGGCCCAGGCGATGACCTTGGCGCCGCGCGCCGGGTTGAAGCCTTTACCCTTTTCGGCGCCGCCGGTCTCGGGAATGGCATCGGTGCCATAGAGCGCATCGTAGAGCGAACCCCAGCGCGCATTGGCGGCGTTGAGCGCATAGCGCGCATTCATCACCGGCACGACCAGCTGCGGCCCGGCAACAATGGCGATTTCGGGATCGACATTTCCCGTCGACACGCTGAAGGCCGGCCCTTCGGGAACGAGATAACCGATCTCTTTCAGGAAGCCCCTGTAAGCCTCCATGTCGACCGGCGCGCCATTGTCGCGATACCAGCCGTCGAGCTTTTCCTGCATGGCGTCGCGTTTTTTGAGCAGCGCCCGGTTCTTCGGCGCGAGGTCGTGGACGATGGCCGAAAAACCGTTCCAGAACGCATCTGCGGCGATGCCGGTGCCGGGCACGGCCTCGCCAGCCACAAAATCATGCAGCGCGCGGGCAATCCGCAATCCAGCGATCTCGATGCGATCGGTCATCAGCTTGTCTCCAGACGAAAGGCTCGGGCGGGCCTTTGGCATGTCAGGTCTACAGGGTCAATTCGGCTTAAGGTGAAGGGGACATTTAGGCAAGGTTGGCGAAGCTGCGTCCTTCTCCCCGTTCTATGGGGAGAAGATGGCGGCAGCCAGATGAGGGGGCGGCGCGGCGTTGGCCGAACGGGCGGCACAGTGAAACTGCATTCCCTTGGCTCTGCCCCTCATCCGCCCTTCGGGCACCTTCTCCCCGTGAACGGGGAGAAGGAAGGCGCTCACATCGCGATCCGTGGCCGTCCCGAGGCGACCGCCACCACATGCGCCTCGATGAACATGCGCTGGGCTTCGACGGTGGAAACCTTGAACTCGGTCGCGACGTCGATCTCGGCATTGTCGGTACCGGCGTCCCGGGCGCGCTCGGCCACGATCGCTCGCACATCGGCCTCGGCAGCGGCGATCGCCGCAGCCTCGTCGAGGAAATCGCGCACCGTTTCTCCGGAGGCCAGACGGAACAGCCCTTCCCTGGGCTGGCTGACCCGCGCTTCGGCCGAGACCCTGACCTGGCCGACGACGGCGCCGAGCGCGTTGGCGACATCGGTGTCCTCGGGCACCACGCAGTCATTGCCGACCAGGGGCGCCAGGCCGGCGTAGTGCAGCGGCGCGGAAGCGCCGAGGCCGATGACCGGGCGGTCGAGCGCGACGCTCAACCGGGCGATGCCGGGATGGGCATCGACGGCGCGCTGCACCAGCGCGTGCGCCACGGTCGCGGCGCCATCGAGCCCGTCCTCGGCGAAGGCGGTTTCGAGGATGTATTCGGCCGACCAGCGCGTCAACGTCACCAGCACGCGCTCCGAGATCACTTCCGGCGACGCGGCGATAGGCTGGCCACGGCCATCGCGCTTGCGGGCGAACAGCTCGGCGCCGAGGCGGGCGGTGGCGGCATCCCAATTGGCTTGCTTGCCCAGCACGTGTGCTGCGTCCGACGGGGTGAAGCCTGAGATATGCACCAGCCCACGCGAGACTAGCCGGTTCAAGGTGGCGTTCTGGGCATTGGACGTCAGCAACCTGTCGAGGGCAAGCGGCGTCGCGCCGATCGCCTCGTAAAGCCGCGCTTCCGGAGCGGTGAGACCCGCCGCAAGCCTGTCCGGCACGCCGGTGCGCACCGCGAAGCGGCCGTCCATGCGGCCGGGATTGGGCGAACGCAGCTGGCGTTCGAGCTCCGATTTGACGGCGTCGCCATGCGCCATGCCGGCCAGCGCCAGCGGCACCAGGCGGCGCGGCCCGAGCAGGATTTTTGGATTGAGCGCGCCGTCCTCCAGCGCCACTTCGGAATCGCCGCCAAGGCCGAAGGTGCGCATGGCGACCGCCTCGACCATGGTGCGGAAGCCTCCGACGGTGGCGCCTTCGGGATCCAGGCGCGGCCGGCCCTTGTCGAGCACGGCGACATCGGTGGTGGTGCCGCCAATGTCGGAGACCACGGCATTGTCGAGCCCGGTCATGTGGCGGGCACCGACCAGGCTGGCCGCCGGACCGGAGAGGATGGTCTCGATCGGCCGCTGGCGGGCGAACACCGCCGAGACCAGCGCACCGTCGCCGCGCACCACCATCAGGGGAGCGGCGATGTTGCGGGCTTGCAAAAACCCTTCGGTCGCCGCCACCAGCCGGTCGATCATCGAGATCAGCCTGGCGTTGAGCAGCGTGGTCAGCGCCCGACGCGGGCCGCCGAGCTTGGCCGAGAGTTCGTGGCTCGCGGTGACCGGCAGGCCGGTCTTGTCGCGGATCAGTTCGCGGGCGGCGATCTCATGCGCCGGGTTGCGGGTGGCGAAATAGGCGCACACGGCAAAGCCGGACACCGAGGCACCGAGTTCCGGCAGGGCCTCTTCCAGCCCTGACAGATCGAGCTTGGCGGCATTGCCGTGGACATCATGGCCGCCCGGGCAAAACACCACCGGATCGGTGCCGAGCGCGGTCTTCAGCCCATCGCGGGCGAGGTCGGCTTCGGAAAAGCCGATCATGACGAGCGCGACGCGGCCCCCCTGGCCCTCGACCAGCGCATTGGTGGCCAGCGTCGTCGACATCGAGACCAGTTTGATCGCGGCCGGATCGGTACCGGCCTTTTCGAGCACCGCGTCGACCGCGCCGGAAATGCCGACAGCGAGATCATGCCTGGTGGTCAGCGCCTTGGCCTTGGCCAGCACCTTGCCCTTGTTCGGCCCCTGCTGCGGGCCCTCCGTCTCGGACCACAGCACGGCATCGGTGTAGGTGCCGCCGGTGTCGATGCCGAGGAACAGAGGTTTTGACTTGGTCTTGGCGGTCATTGGCAGTCCGGGCGGTGGGGAATTTTGCTTCCCGCCCTTAGCCTATCGCGGCCGGCCGATAAAGCCACGAGCGCTGGGCCAACACGCGATGACCGCAATAGGAGCCCCGATCTCCCCTTGGGAGGGGATCGGCGGCTTTGACCGCAACGCCAGGGGCCCTCTGGCGAGGATGCCGCTATTTGGCTGTGACAATGCCCTTCATCGAGCTGTGGATCGCACAATGGAATGGATGTGCGCCGGCCGCCGATACCTTGACCTTGGCGCTCTTGCCGGTGGCGAGATGGCCGGTGTCGAAGGAGCCATCGAGCGCGGTGGCGGTGTGCGTCATCGAGTCGGCATTGGTGAAAGTGATGGTATCGCCAACGGCGACCGCGATTTTCGGTGGGTTAAATTTCATGCCCTTGATCTGGACCGCATGATTGGCGGCGTAGGCGGGCACGGCAAAGGCAAGCAAAGCAAGAACGAGCATGGTGCGCATGATGGATTTCCTCCTGAGCGCGAACCCTCATCCTACACTAACGCTGGCGAACGGCCTTTTATGCCACGAAGCCGATCTTCTTATGCGTATTGTCACAAAACGGCTTGTTGGCCGAGTGGCCGCAGCGGCAGAGGAAGGTGCGCTGCGTGCGGTCGATCGTGTGGCCGGTGCCGGTGACGATCTCGACATTGCCTTCCAGCTTGAGGGGGCCGTTGGTGGTCGGCGTCACTTTCAGCGGGCCGTTGCGCGCTTCGAGCGCCGGCGTGTCCTTCAGCGGCGGTTCGCCGGTGGCGGTGAAGCCGGCCTTGCTGTGGCTGCCGTCGCAGAACGGCTTGTTTTCCGACGCGCCGCAGCGGCACAGCGTGGCGCGAAAGAAGGTTTCGCCGTCGAGCACGATCTCGGCATGCACGGCAAGCGGGCCGTTTTCACGCAGCCGCACGGTGTTGACCACCGGCGGCTGTTCCTGCGGCCCGCCATCCTTCCTGACATAGGTGATGGCACCCGACGGACAGCTTTCGGCGATGGCGACAATCTTTTCGACACTGGCCGCGTCGGGATGGATCCATTGCCCCGGCGCGTTGGGCACGAAGACATGCGGGTCGCCGAGCACGCAATTGCGCGAATGGATGCAGCGCTTGCCGGAAAAGCCGACGTCGATCTTCTCACCCTCGACCGTGCCTGCCATTGCCGTGCTCCTCTCGCCTGGGGCGCGTCGCGGCTGAACCGACGCGGCGCGCTTTGGGTATCGGCACAGGCTATCGCTCCCATGGGGGAGACCGTCAAGCTGGCAAACCGATCAGGGGACGAGATTGATCTCCTCGGTCTCGCCGCCGCTGCAGGTGTAGCAGCAATCCTCGCATTTTTCCTTGTTGCCGGGGCCGACGCCCCAATAGGTGCCCTCGTCGCCATCGACCCAGGCGCCGTAGCAGATGGATTCGCCTTCGTTGCAGGAGATCGGCAACGACTTGGTCTCGCCGTCATCGAGATAGAAGTCCTTGCCGTTGCCCGGCCAGACATAATCGCGATCCTGGCTGTAGAGCTCAAGGCGCATGGCGTTGGGATGGCTGTTCTTGATGGCAAAGGTGACGTCGCCGGCATGGGCGGCTGGTGCAAAAAGGATGGCAAGCGAGAACGCGGCGGCAAGCCGGCGCGCTGGTATGAAAGACATGGAAACCCCCGATGAAGAATCGGCCCCCACGGCCGATGGGGTCATCATGCCATGACGGGGGCCGGTGCTAAAGGGGGATGACGACAATCCCTGATAGAATCGCGGGAGCTAAACGACGAACCGGCGTCATTGCAGGCTTCGCCCTATCGTTGCCAGAACGGCAGCTTGGCGATCTCTTCATCGACCTCCCGCCTGGTCAGGCCGATATCGTCGATCAGATGCGGATTGACTTCCGAGATCCGCTTGAGGTCCCAGCGATAGCGTGTCTTTTGACGCCAGGCCGCGATAGTGTTCCGCAAGGTGGCAAGGCTGTAGCGCCGGCGCGATGTCTGCCCCACGCGCGCTCCACACCGCACTGCCTGATGCGGGGCCGAAGCAAAGATATTGGTCATGACAACCTCCATATGTTTTGGCGCCCACAGGCTTGAGAATGGGCGGCCTTTGATCTGAACGAGGTTGAATTCTGCAGGATATTGAGGGCGCCGTAATTAAGCCCTGCCAAATAGTTCTCAAAAGTTCCAAACAGGCGCTAACGCGTTGTTTTGACGCCATTCCCTAGGGAGGCGCCGCGCGCTTTCCCCGATGAAACCGCCTCACACTTTTCGCGGAATTGCTCTATAGATGCGCCCTATGCAGGGATCGCGCTTTGCCTTTGGTCCGTTCGTACTTGATCCGGGTGCGGGAACGCTGCTTCGGAACGACGATCCTGTTGCTGTCGGCTATCGTGGGCTGAAGCTGCTTGCCGCGCTCGTCGGACGGCCCGGCGAAATCCTAGAGAAAGCCGAGCTGATGGATGCGGCGTGGCCGGGAACGGCGGTCGAGGAAGGCAACCTCACCGTCCAGATCGCGCAGCTGCGCAAGCTGCTTGGTCCGCCCGCCGATGGCGGAGAATGGATATCGACGGTTCCGCGCGTCGGCTACCGCTTCACGGGCGCCATCGAAAAGCTCGACCGGGCAAAGCGTAAACCCTTGCCGCTGCCCGACAAGCCATCGATAGCGGTGCTGCCTTTCGTCAATCTCAGCAACGACCCCGAGCAGGAGGCCTTCGCCGACGGGTTAACCGAGGATCTGATCACCGACTTGTCCAGGGCCCCGGGCCTGTTCGTCATCGCCCGCAACTCGACCTTTGCCTACAAGGGCAAGGCGATGGACGTGCGCGCGATCGCCGAGGAGCTTGGCGTGCGCTATCTGCTGGAGGGCAGCGCCAGACGCGCCGCGGGGCGCGTGCGCATCAACGCCCAGCTGGTCGACGCGATAAGCGGCGAGCATCTGTGGGCCGAACGCTTCGATCGCGGCCTGGACGACATATTTGCCGTTCAGGACGAGGCCACGGCCAAGATCGTCGAGGCGCTGCTCGGACGGCTGCGGGCGCCGCCGCCACGCAACCGGCCGACAAATCTCGAGGCCTACGATCTGTGCGTGCGGGCGCGCAAGCTGATCGACGAATCACCACAGACGGCAAGGGAAGCGCATCTGTTGCTGACGCGCGCGGTGTCTCTCGACCCGGACTACGCCGAGGCTCATCGCTGGCTTGCCATGAACTATTGGATGGGATGGGTGCATTGGGGCGAGCCGGTCGACCCCAACCGTCGCATCGCGCTGGAACTGGCGCGCAAGGCCGTGGCGATCGATCCCAACGATGCCGGCTGCCGTTGGGTGCTCGGCAATCTGCTCGCCTATGAGCACAGTTTCGAAGAGTCGGAAGCCGAATTCGCCAAGGCGTTCGAACTCGACCCGAACGAGGCCGACGCCTGGGCGACCTTGTCCGACATCGCGGTGCTGGCCGGACGAGTCGAGGAAGGCCTCGAGCACATCCGCAAGGCGTTCCGGCTCAATCCCTATCCGGCAAGCTGGTACTATCTGACGCTCGGCGAAGCGCAATATGCGGCGCGCGACTACGAAGCCGCCGTCGAGACCTTGCGCCGGGAGGAGACTTACCGGACGAGCTCACGCCGTTTCCTGGCGGCGAGCCTGGCGCAACTCGGCCGGCTCGACGAGGCGCGGGCCGAGGTCGAAATGTTCCTCATCGGCAACCCGCACTTCACGACCAGCTACTGGGTCTGGACGGAGCCATTCCGCGACACCGCGATGCGCGATCATTTCGTCGACGGTTTTCGCAAGGCGGGTCTTCCGTAGAGCAATTCCGGACCGAAACCATTTCACAATTTCCCGGAATTGCTCTGGTGACGCCCGGCCAATCACGGCACCAGATCGATCGTCTCGGTCGTGTGTTCCACGCAGATGAAGCAGCAGGTGTCGCAAGGCTGGTCGTTATCAGGCCCGACGCCGGCCGAGATCCGGTCATTGCCGTCGACCCAGGCGCCATAGCAGATGCGCTCACCCTGATTGCAGGAAAGCGGCACCGATTTCTGGGAATTCGGGTCGATCAGGAACACCTTGCCGTTGCCCGGCCAGACGGTCTCGCGGTCGCGGCTGAACAGCTCGACCGCTACCGCTTCCTTGCGCAGGTTCTTGACGAAGAAGGCCATGTCGGCGGCCTTGGCCGAGGTCGTGCAGACGAGCGCCGCGAGCACGGCCATACGAAACAGCGTCACGGTCGGACCTCCCGAATCACCACCGCAGAATCGCATGACCGCCCATGCCTGTCGCTTCGCTTTTGGAACTATTTCACGGAAGAACCTTCTGCCATCATCTGCCGCCCCAGCCGCACCATTTCGCCGACCAGAAGATCGAGATCGTCGCGCCTTGTGCGGTGGTTGGCGATCGCCACGCGCAGCCAGTGCTCGCCATGCACCGTGGTGTCGGAAAGGACGGCGATGCCCTTTTCCTGCAGCCGCAGCATGATCTCGGTGTTGAGCGCCTTCAGCGCCTCGCCGGTGACGCCGGGCTGGTAGCGGAAGCAGACGATGTTGATGGTCGGCGCCATCGCCAGCTCCAGCAGCGGCTCGGCCTCGATCAGCCCGGCGAGATAGGAGGCCTGCGCGATGTTCTGGTCGATGAGGCGGCCGAATTTATCGGCGCCATGTTCCTTCAGCGCCATCCAGACTTTCAGCGCGCGAAAACCGCGCGAGGTCTGCAGGCCGTAATCGTGCAGCCATTCGCCGGAGGCGAGGCCGCGCGGCGTCGATTCCAGATATTCCGGCGTCACCGCGAAGGTCCGGCGATGCGCGACGGCGTCCCTGACCAGGGCGCAGCCGACCTCGAACGGCGCGTGCAGCCATTTGTGCGGATCGAGCGCGACGGAATCCGCCCATTCGATGCCGGCGACGCGATGCGCATTGTCGGGCGCGATCGCGATCAGCGCGCCGATGCAGCCATCGACATGGAACCATAGGCCTTCCTCATGCGCCAGCTTGGCGAGCGCCCGCAGATCGTCGATCGCCCCGGTGTTCACCGTGCCGGCGTTGCCAATGACGCAGGCCGGATTGAAACCGGCTTCGCGATCCTCCGATATCGCTGCGCGCAAGGCCGGTATGTCGATGCACAGGCCGGCATCGGTCGGGATGCGGCGCAGCGCCCGGTTGCCGAGGCCGAGTGCTTCCATCGCCTTGCGGTGGCAGGAATGGATCTGGTCCGAGCCATAGAAGCGCAGCGGCTTTTCGATTGCGGCGACGCCGTGCTCGCGCACGTCGAAGCCGGCCTTGGTGTTGCGCGCCACGGTCAGGCCGATGATGTTGGCCATCGAGCCACCGCTGACCAGCGTGCCGGAGGCGGAAGCGGGAAAGCCCAGCATCTGCTTGCACCAGTTTACCACCTGACTGTCCATCAGCCCGGCGGCGTGGTTGCCGCCGCCGAGATTGGAACCCTGGATCGCCGCCAGGAAATCGCCGAGCGCGCCGGTGAAGTTGCTCGACCCCATGTACCAGGCCCAGAAGCGCGGATGGATGTTGCCCATCGGATAGGACATCACCGTGCGCGAGACCTCGCCGTAGACGGCGGCCAGCGGCGCGGGCGATCGCGGCAAGGGTGCCGCGAAGGCTTCTCGCACCTCCGCCGGCATCTCGCGCCAGGCCGGGCGGTCCCTGACATCGCTGAGGTAATCGACGGCGTCGTCGATGACCTGGTGCGACAGGGCTTGCACGGCGGCCCAGTCGGCGGGGTCGAGCGTTTCCTCGGCGGCCACGCCGAGGGTTTCCTGCGCGATGTCCATGACCGGTCTCCGTCAAGCCGCCGGGAACTGGCAGCCGGGCGTCGAGCGCGACAGTGCCATCTCCTCGGCATCCATCTCGGCCTCGATGCCGTCGAACAGCGGTGTCGACATGTAGCGCTCGCCGGTGTCGGGCAGCATGCACAGGATCACCGATCCGGCCGGCGCCTTTTCCGCGACCTGCCGCGCCACGGCGAAGGTGGCGCCGCCGGAAATGCCGGTGAAGATGCCCTCCTTCTGCGCCAAGGCCTTGGCCCACTTCATCCCTTCGGGTCCGGCGATCGGCATCACCTCGTCATAGAGGCTAGCGTCGATGGCTTCCTGCAGCACGTTGGGGATGAAGTCCGGCGTCCAGCCCTGGATCGGATGCGGCTCGAAGGCCGGGTGGCTGGCGGCAGGGGCGCCATGGGCACCGCGCTGCTGCGCCTTGCCGCTGCCGACCAGCTGCGCGTTGGCCGGTTCGGAGAGCACGATGCGGGTCTCCGGCCGCTCGCGGCGCAGCACGCGCGCCACGCCGACGACCGTGCCGCCGGTGCCGTAACCGGTGACGAAGCAGTCGAGCCGCGAGCCGGCGAAATCATTGATGATCTCGCGCGCCGTGGTGGCCTCGTGGATGGCGGCGTTCGCCGCCGTCTCGAACTGCCGGGCGAGGAACCAGCCATTGGCCTCGGCCAGTTCCACCGCCTTCTTGTACATGCCAAAACCCTTTTCGGCGCGTGGCGTCAGCACCACCTTGGCGCCGAGCATGCGCATCAGCTTGCGGCGCTCGACCGAAAAGCTGTCGGCCATGGTGACGACCAGCGGATAACCCTTCTGCGCGCAGACCATGGCCAGCCCAATGCCGGTGTTGCCGCTGGTTGCCTCGACCACCGTCTGGCCGGGCTTCAATGCTCCGCTACGCTCGCCCTGCTCGATGATGTTGAGCGCCAGCCGGTCCTTCACCGAGGCGGCGGGGTTGAAGAACTCGGCCTTGACGTAGATCGTCGCATGGGCCGGTGCCAGATTGTTGATGCGGATCACCGGCGTGTCGCCGACGGTGTCAAGAATGCTGTCGAACAGGCGGCCGCGTCCGGCGGTGGTTCTGATTTTCTGTCGATTCAACATGTTTTGATCTCCTCGATCGTGTTCGTCTTCACAGGCCGGTTACAAACCGGCGGCTTGGGCGGCGAGGTTTCGAGACATGGCCGCGCTAGGACTGACATGCCGACGATGCGGCAATGACGGTATCCGGCGCGAGATTCGCCCCGGATGCGCCGTGTCACGTTTGGTGATACAGCAAGGGTCGACGGGCCAGCGTGGGAGCAGGCGTGGAAACGCACGTGGAATCCGCACCATCGAGGCTGGAGGCTGACAGGCCGATCCTGTCCTTGCGCCTGCTCGGACCGCTGGAAATCCTGCGCGACGGCGTGCCAGTGGCGCTGCCGGCGTCGCGCAAGTTGCGCGCGCTCCTGGCCTATCTGGTGCTGGCGCCGCACGCCGTGGGCCGTGGCCGCCTGTGCGAGTTGTTGTGGGATGTGCCCAACGACCCCCGCGGCGAATTGCGCTGGTGCCTGAGCAAGCTGCGCGCCGCTCTAGACACGCCGGACCGGCGTCGGGTCATCACCCAGGGCGATACGGTCGCGCTCGATCTCGAAGGCTGCCATGTCGATGCGCCGGAGATCAGCCATGCCGCCGCGCAAGGGATCGCTACGCTTGATGTGAAGCGGCTGCAGGCGCTGGCAGGATTCTTCGCCGGCGATCTGCTCGACGGGCTGGAGCTGGAGCGGAGCCCGCTTTTCGACGGCTGGCTGGTCGCCCAGCGCCGGCGTTTTCACGCATACCACGCCGCCGTGCTGGAACAGCTTGCCGCAAACCATCCCGCGGGCTCGCCCGAAATGTCCACGCATCTCGATAAATGGGTCGAGCTGGCGCCTTTCGACACGCGCGCTCATCTGGCCTTGCTATCCAATCTGGCCGAGCGCGGCGCTATCGGCGCGGCCGAGGAGCATCTGGCGTCGGCTGCTCGCCTATTCCAGTCGGAAGAGCTGGATTTCGCCCCGCTTCGCGCGGCCTGGCAGGCAATCCGCCATCAACAGTCAAGCAGCCCGCTCAAGTCACAGCCGGCCGGCCTGTCCACACTGCCGCAATTGGTGGTCACAGCGGATGACGTGGCCACGGTCGAGCCAAGCCAGGCGTCGCTGGCGGTGATGCCGTTTGTCGAGGAAAGCGGCGGGCGTGGCGGGCTCGCCGACGGCTTCACCCACGACATCATCACCCGGCTTGCCAAGCTTCGGGATTTCTTCGTCATCGCGCGCGGATCGGTGTTCGCGCTGGCCGAGAAAGCCATCGCACCCGAGGAGGCCGGCAGAAAGCTTGACGTCGACTATGTCGCCACCGGCACGGTGCGCAGCCTGACCGGCCGCCTGATCGTCAGCGTCGAGCTGGTCGAGGTGCGCACGGCCAGGATTGTCTGGGCCGAAACCTTCGAGCGTCGGCCCGACGACCTCTTCGCCGTGCTCGACGATATCGGCGACAGCATCGTGTCGTCGATCTCGGCCGAGATCGAAACGGTCGAGCGCAACCGCGCCATGCTGAAGGCGCCCAACTCGCTCAGTGCCTGGGAAGCCTATCATCGCGGCCTCTGGCACATGTACCGCTTCACCCAGGCCGAGAACGAGCAGGCGCGGCATTTCTTCGACAAGGCCTTGCAGCTCGACCCGACCTTTGCCCGCGCCTATGCCGGCCTGTCCTTCACCCACTGGCAAAATGCCTTCCAGCGCTGGGGCGACCGCGACCGGGAAAGCGCGCTGGCCTATGAGAGCGCCGGCCACAGCCTGCTGGTCGACGATCACAATCCGGCCGCGCACTGGGCGATGGGCCGGGCGCTGTGGCTGCGCGGCGAGCAGGACGGGTCGCTCTCCGAACTGGAGCGGGCCGTGGATCTCAGCCCGAATTTCGCGCTTGGCCATTACGCGCTGTCCTTCGTCCACTCGCAGTCGGGCGACCCGCAGGCGGCGATAAGCTCGTCCGACCATTCGCGGCATCTCAGCCCCTTCGACCCGCTGCTGTTCGGCATGCTGGGGTCGCGCGCCATGTCGCATGTCCGGCTCGGCCAGTTCGAGGAGGCGGCCGAATGGGCGCTCAAGGCGGCGGCGCGGCCCAACGCGCATACCATCATCCTGGCGATCGCCGCGCACTGCCTGGCGCTTGCCGGCCGGCTCGAGGAGGCGCGCGGCTTCGCCGCCGCGATCCGCAGGACATTGCCTGATTACCGTGCCGACGATTTCATCGGCACCTTCCGCTTCGACCCCGATGCCGAGGCGCTGTTCCGGCAAGGCGCGAGGCGCATCGGGCTCAGCTGATTTCGCGCTTGCGGCCCCGTTAACGAAGTCGGAAGGAGTTGCTTAACGGTTCACCTCTATGTGACCCCTCGGGGGGTCCATGGCAAAGTGAGTATGATGAGCGACAGCCCCGACAAGCGCAGCAACGAATGGCGCGCCATTCTTCATGTACAGGCCCGTGTCGCCGTCCTGTTCGTTCCGGTGGTGGCCAGCCTGCTGCTCATAGCCGCGCTTGCCGGCAACGACCGCAAGTCCGTTCCGGATGTAGACCGGACCGTTACCGGATCCGTGCGATAAACGGAGCGGCTCCGAGCCGCTTGCGGGAAGCCCCGAACCGGTGCCATGTCTTAACAAGAGGTCCGTCAGCTCTTCTAGGCGGATGCCATGTAGGGGTGCCGGGCGGCTGGCGTGCGCTATCGGGGCATCATCGTCGGCGTTAAGGTCGCCAATGGCTCCGAGACTGAATGAATGGGCGCGAACGATCAAGCGCGACGTGCATGCGCTCTACCTCGCCGCGCGCGATCCCCGAACGCCGTGGTACGCCAAGGCGCTTGCTATGTGTGTCGCGGGCTACGCCTTGTCGCCAATCGATTTGATTCCCGATTTCATCCCCGTGGTTGGCTACCTCGACGATGCGGTCCTGGTCCCCTTGGGCATCCTTGCCGTGGTCAAGATGATACCGCCCGAGGTCATGGCAGAACACAGGGCGGCCGCCGCCCTCGCTGTCGACAGGCCGGTGAGCCGCGGCGCGGCGCTGATCATCGCCTGTATCTGGGTCGCTTCGGTGGCGCTGGCGGGATGGCTGGGGTATCGGTACTTCGCGGGCTGATCCTGAAGAGCCGTCCCGTCGATCACGTTCTGGACGCGTCCGTTGGCGGCCTAAAGAACTTTGGTCACCAGATTGTCCAGCCGGGAGTTCTCGCGGTAAGCCAGTCGTACCACGTGGCTGGTTGTGAGGTGGATTGTTGAAACCCGTCGATGAACACCGCATCCATCAGATCTTCGAAGTCAGCGTATGGCTGAAGGGCGCGCATGCCCTGATCGAATGCATCGGCGGGCTTCTGCTCTATGTCGTCACCACCGATACCATCGCCTCCTGGGTCAATGCCCTCACCGCGGAAGAATTGATCGAAGATCCGAACGATTTCATAGCTGGGCATCTGTCGCAGATGGCAAGCCATTTTTCGATCGCCAGCAAACAGTTCTACGCCTTCTACCTGCTCAGCCACGGCCTGATAAAGCTTGCCCTGGTTGTCGGGCTTTTGAGAGGCAAGCTCTGGTCTTACCCGGCCTCGCTCGCGGCCTTGGGCCTGTTCATGATCTATCAAGTCTACCGCTACTCATACACCCATTCACCCGGCCTGGTGGTCCTGACCGTCTTCGATGCGGTCGTGATGGTGTTGATCTGGCATGAGTGGAGGATCGTGCGACAGCACAAGCCGGCATGACGGTGCCGGCACAAGGTGGACCGACGGTAAACGCTGCTGCTGTCCGGCTACAAACGCCTGATTGCAAGGCGCGCCTGCTTTGCCGGCGGAACCGCGTGCCGCGTCGAACATTGTCTTCCAGGACAACCCTGGAGGACATCATGACCCGAGCCCTCGACGTCAACGAAAACACCGAGCAAAATCCCGAGCGTCCGCCGCAACCGCAGACCGGCGACGATCTCAGGAAAAAGAAGGTCGAAGGAAAGGCCTTACAGGTGAATGAGAACAGCGTCGACAATCCGGCACGCGCGCCCGTGACGCCAAAGCGGGACTGATCGCGAGATCGGCAGTATCGGGCGAAAACTTGGCCGCGTGCGCGGCGCCTCAATAAAACCTTGGGATCGGCCCGTTCTGCGGCGTCGTGCGGTCGCCGAGGTCGAGAAAGACCTCGTCGACATAGCACCAGCCCCAGCCTTCCGGCGGATCGTAGCCCTCGATGACGGGATGGCTGGTGGCGTGGAAATGCTTTGTCGCGTGGCGGTTGGGCGAGTCGTCGCAGCAGCCGACGTGTCCGCAGGTGCGGCAGAGCCGCAGATGCACCCACCACGAGCCGCTCTTCAGGCATTCCTCACAGCCGAGCGCGCTCGGCGTCACATCCTTGATCCCGGCCGCATGCTTGCATTCGTCCGCCATCACTCTCTCCTGAAATATCTCTTCGTTGAAGCGTGATCTTCTTCCGACAACCGGTTGCCACTTTTCGGGATCATGCTTTGAGGCGTGACGGCGGGGCTGCCGTCCCGCGCGAGATAGGCATGCAAGGCCGCGACCACCTGGGCACCTTCGCCGACGGCGGCCGCGACGCGCTTGACCGAGCCGCAGCGCACGTCGCCGATGGCAAACACGCCGCTGCGGCTGGTCTCCATCAGGCCATGCTCCGGTCCGAGCTCCGATCCGGTGCGGACGAAGCCCTTGGCGTCGAGCGCCACATTGCATTGCGCCAGCCAGTCGGTGTTGGGATCGGCGCCGATGAACAGGAAGAGGTGGCCGATTGGTCGTGTCGTCTCCTGCCCGCTGACACGGTTGCGCCAGCGGACAGTGGCAAGATTGCCTTCCTCGCCCTCCAGCGCCTCGATTTCGGTCTCGGTCAGCACCTCGATGTTCGGCTGCGCCTTGATGCGCTCGACGAGGTAGCGCGACATCGAGGCATCGAGGCTGCCGCCGCGCGCCAGCAGCGCCACCTTGCGCGCATGGCTGGCGAGATAGACGGCCGCCTGCCCGGCCGAATTGCCGGCGCCGACCAGCGCCACCTCCTGCCCGGCGCAAAGCCGGCCTTCGATCGGCGAGGCCCAATAGTGGACGGACGTTCCCTCGAACTGCGACAAATTAGCGACATCGAGGCGGCGATAGCGCGCGCCGCTGGCGATCACCACGCTGCGGGTGCGCACCGTCTCGCCGTCGCCGACATCGAGCAGGTAACGGGCGCCCGAATTGTCGGTCGCGGCACTCAAAAGCTTCGCCTCGTCCGGGATCACCATTTCGACGCCGAATTTCTGCGCCTGGTTGTAGGCGCGCGCCATCAGCGCCATGCCGGTGATGCCGGTGGGGAAGCCGAGATAGTTCTCGATGCGCGAGGAAGCGCCGGCCTGGCCGCCGAAGGCCCGGCAATCGAGCACGATGGTCGACAGCCCTTCGGAGGCGGCATAGACCGCCGCCGCCAAGCCCGCAGGCCCGGCGCCGACAATGGCGACATCATACAGCGTATCGGCATCGATCGGCCGCAGCAGGCCGATGCAGCGGGCGAGGTCCTTCTCACCGGGATTCATCAGCAGCCTGCCGTTCGGGCACAGCACGACCGGCAGATGGTGCGGGTCGACATCGAAACGCTCGACCAGCGTTTTGGCGCAAGGGTCGCTGCCGGAATCGAGCACGCGGTGCGGCTGGCCGCTGCGAGCCAGGAAGCCCTGCAGCCGCAGCACGTCGGCATTGCCTGATGGTCCGATGATGATCGGCCCGCTTGTGGCGCTTTCCAGGAGCCCGACGCGGCGCAGGATCAGCGCCCGCATGATGCGCTCGCCGAGATTGGCCTCCTGCACCATCAGGTCGCGCACCCGCCGCGAGGGAATGACGAAGGCCTCGACCGGCTCGGCGGCCTCGGCATTGACCAGCGAGGGCCGGGCCGAAAGCTGCGCCAGCTCGCCGACGAAGCTGCCGGGGCCGTGGGTGACGATCGTCTCGCGCCGGCCAAGACCATCCTGGGTGATATCGACCTTGCCCGACAGCACGACGATCAGACCCGGCGCGACATCGCCGGCCCTGATGATGTGCTCGCCGGCCGCATAGGCGCTGGCCTCGCCGAAACGGCGCATGTGGTCGATGTCGGCCTCGCTCAGCGTGGGAAACGCCTGGTCGCGACGGGCGCCGAAGATCGCGGTGCTGGATTGAGACATGGCCGCAAGCGTAGCGAAGCCGCGGCCCGGTTTGAAGTGGTTTGTTCAGCGCCTAGCCGCGAGGGCAGGTTTGGTTGACGGCCGCCGTCGTCCCGTTCGTTTCGAGGTGACGACTGGAGGCTCAAGGATCGGTGCTGTCGACGGTGCCGGGGCCTGACAGCCAATTGTCAGGTGGATCGTGAGACATTGTTTCCGAATAGCCGCGAAGCCGATTCGCCGGCACGGGATTCAAGGTGAAACGAGCCCATGAAACAGATTGCCCTGTCACTTTTCGTGATCGCGTCTTCGGGCGCCTATGTATGGGACCAGGCAGGCAAGGGTCCTGCCGGCGACATGATCGACACAGCGGGTTCCGCCAATGCGGCCGAGGACAGTGTGGTGCAGCCCCCAGCTCCGGCCAGCCCCGTTCGGACCGATCCCACTCCAGCGCCTGCGCCGCCATCGCCTGGGATCCGCCAGCAGAGTGTGCGGTTCGATCCTCCTGCACCCAAGCCAACATCGGTCGGCGACGAAACCACCGCCGCGATCTCGGCGCCCACCCCGAAGCAGCAGGCGATAAAGCCGCCGCTCTCATCCAGCCCTCCGCAGCTTTCTCAAGCGCCCGCAGCCCAGCCCGAACAGGCGCCAGTTCAAACTGGCGCCGATGCCGCGCCACGGACGGCATCCTTCACCATAACCCCGGCCGTCTATATCCCCATTCCCCAGCCGAGGCCGGACTATCCGCAAGCACCCGCCCGCGTCTTCAAGGCCGCCATGAAGCTGGCTGTGAGCCCCAAGCCGGCGGGGCACGGCTTTGCCGACGGTACCTACACCGGTCCTGCCGCCGATGCCTATTACGGCCTCATCCAGATTCAGGCCTCCATCCAAGGCGGCCGTCTCACGGCGCTCAAGGTGCTGAAATACCCGAATGACCGCCGCACCTCGGTCAGCATCAACAGGCAGGCGCTGCCGATGCTGCGTGACGAGGCGATCAGTGCGCAGAGCGCCAATGTCGACATCATTTCGGGCGCCACGCTGACCAGCAAGGCCTTCATCCAGTCGCTTGGCGGCGCATTGAAGAAGGCATCGTCCTGATCGATGCGCGACACGAGGATCTTGATGGGCATGCCCATCACCGTCGACATCGCCGGTGCCTCGGGTGCGACCCTTGTAGAAGCGGTCTTCGATTATTTCGAGCACATCGACCGCCGCTTCAGCACCTACAGGACCGACAGCGAGATTTCGGCCATCAACCGGGGTGATCTTCCGATCCGCGACTGGAGCGCCGAAATGATGGAAGTGATGGCGCTTGCCGCACAGACGAAAAACCAGACGGACGGATATTTCGACATCCGCAAGCCCGACGGATCGCTGGACCCGTCCGGCATCGTCAAGGGCTGGGCCATCCGCAATGCCGCCGGGATCGTTCGCCGGGCCGGCGTCGGCGATTTCTTCATCGAGGCGGGCGGCGACATCCAGTCCTGCGGCCGAAATGCTTCGGGTCTCGACTGGAGCGTCGGCATCCGCAATCCCTTCAATGCCGAAGAGATCATCAAGATCGTCTACCCGCGAGGACACGGCGTCGCCACCTCCGGCACCTATGTGCGCGGGCAGCACATCTACAATCCGCTCGGAGCCGATCCGATCACCGAAATCGTCAGCCTGACCGTCATCGGCTCGGATGTGTTGGAGGCCGACCGTTTCGCCACCGCCGCCTTCGCCATGGGCCGGCAGGGCATTCTCTTTCTCGAACAGGCGCCTGGCCTCGAAGGCTACGTCGTCGACAGCAACCGTCGGGCCACGCCGACGAGCGGCTTCGGAGCTTTTTGCCAGCCATGATCAAGACCATCGACCGGCTTCTCGACCATCAGACCATGTACCGGCTGGTCCTCTATTACCTGATCGCCCTGCTGGGCACGGCCTTCGTGCTCGGTTTCCTCAAACTGGTGCCGCATGACCCGGTCATGCTCGCCTTCACGACGGGGCTGATGCTGGCAGCCTGCTGGATCACCAACAGGGTTTTTGCCGCCGTCTTCAAGGTTCCGGCCAACAACGAGTCGGTCTACATCACCGCCCTCATCCTGGCGCTCATCCTCGATCCGGTGGCCGCCACGGACCTCAAGGGGATATGCGCGGTGGTATTCGCCTGCGTCTGGGCGATTTCATCCAAGTTCATCCTCGCCATCGGCGGGAAACACCTGTTCAATCCCGCGGCGCTGGGCGTGGCGCTGACCGCGCTGCTGCTCGACCAGCCGGCCACCTGGTGGGTCGGCGGCAATTTGCCATTGCTTCCCGTCGTGCTTCTTGGCGGCCTTCTCATGGTGCGCAAGCTGCGCCGGCTCGATCTGGTCGCCACCTTTGGTGTCGTCGCGCTGGCGACAATCCTGGCAACCACCGAGCCGTCGCAATACGCTGCCGCGCTGACGGAGACACTGGGCTCGTCGCCGCTGCTGTTCTTCGCCTTCGTGATGCTGACCGAGCCGCTGACGGCGCCGACCACACGGTGGCCGCGCATCGCCTTCGCCGCCATCGTCGGCTTCCTGTTCGCGCCCAACATCCATGTCGGCTCGTTCTATTTCACGCCGGAACTGGCGCTTCTGACCGGCAATCTGTTTGCCTACGCCGTGAGCCCGAGAGGACGCCTCGTGTTGACGCTCGAGCGCATCGAGCAATCGGCGGTCGACAGCTATGATTTCATCTTCAGGTCACCGCGAAAGCTTGCCTTCCAGGCTGGACAATATCTGGAATGGACACTTGGGCTCGACCGATCGGACAGTCGCGGCAACCGCCGCTATTTCACGGTGGCGTCGGCGCCCACGGAGCAATCCATACGGCTCGGCGTCAAGTTCTACCCGCAATCGAGCGCCTTCAAGCGAATGCTGGGCGCGATGAAGCCGGGCAGCACGATCCACGCCTCCCAGCTGGCCGGCGACTTCACCTTGCCGGCCAATCCCCAAACCAAGATTGCCTTCCTGGCCGGCGGCATCGGCATCACGCCATTCCGCTCGATGCTGCAATACCTCATCGACAGCCATGAAAGGCGGCCCATCGTCGTCCTCTACGGAGCCGAGACCCAGCAGGACATCGCCTATCGCGACGTGCTCGGCGCGGCGAGACGGGAACTGGGTATAAGGACGGTGCTTGCCGTGGCCCGGGGGGCCGAGCGGGGCCAGTATCCCGGCTATATCGACGCGCGCCTGGTGCGCCTGGCCATTCCCGACTATCTGGAGCGGACCTTCTACATTTCCGGCCCCCAGGCCATGGTCAAGGCGCTGCGCGACACGCTGCTGGCCATGGGTGTTCGCCGCTCGAAGATAAAGGTCGACTATTTCCCCGGCTTTGCCTGAGTGTCGATCAACCCTGGCGGGGGAGGGTGATGGTCACGACCAGGCCGGGATCGGCGTTGGCCATGGTCAGCCGCCCGCCATAGGCTTCGACAATGTCCGAGACGATGGCCAGGCCCAGCCCGCTGCTGCCGCCCTTGCTGTCCAACTGCACCCCGCGCGACAGGGCGGATTCCCGGTCGGCATCGGGGATGCCCGGGCCGTCGTCGGCGACGGCTATGGACACCTCGCCGCCGGTTGCCCACGCACTGACCTTGACCGAGGATCTCGCGAAGCGCGCGGCGTTCTCCACCAGATTGCCGAGGATTTCCGAAAGGTCGCCCTCGTCGACCGGCGCCATGAAATCGTCCGCGACGTCGACCAGGAACGAGAGCTGCTTGCCGCCCGGCGTGCGCTTGATGACGGCGATGACGCCGGCCGCGGCTTCCCTGACGCGGCACGATGCCTTGCCGGAAACGCCGGGCGCCAGACGGGCGCGCGCGAGTTCGCGTTCAACGTGACGTCGGATCGCTCCAGCGCTCTTCTCGATCTCGTCGGCCAACTCGGTTTCGCCCTTCCCGCGCAGGGCCCGGATGTCGGCCGACAGCACCTGCAGTGGCGTCTTGAGGCCATGCGCCAGGTCGGTGGCGCGCGACCGGGCGCGTGCAAGGGCCTTCTCCTGCGCATCGAGGAGGCGGTTGATTTCGTCGGCGAGCGGCTGCACCTCGCTCGGCGCCGCCACGTCCAGTCGCGCCGTCCGCTGCGCGATCACGTTTCGAACGGCGACCCGCAGGCTTTCCAGCGGCGCGAGGCCAACGGTGATCTGGACGAAGAAGGCCGCCATGAGGGCGGCGGCGAGCAGGATGAGCGCCGGGATGAGATCGCGTACATATTCGCGCACCGACACTGTGACGCTGCTATGATCTTCCGCCACGATGGCGCGAAACGACCGGCCGTCTGCATCGGTTATGGTGCGCACGACGGCTACGGTGAGTTCGTCGCCAGGCCCCTTGAGCTCCTCGATCGTTCTCAGTTCGCCGCTCGCGCCTTGGCCGGGCAATGCAAGCTTTGCGTCCCACAACGAACGCGAGCGCACCAGGCCATGGCTGGCCAGGTCTTCCACCTGCCAGTAATGACCCGACAGCGGATTGGTGAAGCGCGGGTCGGTCAGGCCCGGGGCGACCGAAAGCTGGCCGTTGGCCGCGAAGCTGGTCGCGCCGATCAGTTCATTGAGATCGGCGGTCAGTTCGCCGACGATACGCCTCTCGACATTCAGCTCGAACAGATAGCGTAGCCCGACCCCGGCGATGGCAAGGGCGACGAGGATCGAAATGGTGGCCGCCGACCAAAGCCTGAAGCGGATCGAATTGCCCATCAGGACGGCTCGTCGGGTACGAAATATCCGAAGCCGCGCCGAGTCTCGATGACGTCGTTGCCGAGCTTGCGGCGCAGGCGCGCGACAATGACCTCGATTGTGTTCGGATCGCGATCATTGCCGGAATCGTAGAGATGCTCGGCGAGTTCGGTCGGCGCCACCACGCGCCCGGCATGATGCATCAGGAACGCCATCAGCCGGTATTCCAGCGGCGACAGTGCGACGGGAACGCCGCGCAGCGAAATGCGCATCTGGCGGGTGTCGAGGACCAGCGGTCCAGATTTCAGCACCGGTGCCGCCTGGCCTGTCGAACGGCGAAGGATCGCGCGCAGCCGCGCCAGCAGCTCGTCCATTTCGAACGGCTTGGGCAGGTAGTCGTCGGCGCCCGCGTTGATGCCTTCGACGCGCTCGGTCCAAAGGCCCCGTGCCGTCAGGATCAGGACGGGAAAGCGGCGCGTGTTGGCCCGCCAGCGCTTCAGCACCGTCAGGCCATCGAGTTTCGGCAATCCGAGATCGAGGATCGCCGCGTCGTAATTCTCGACGTCGCCCGCGAACCACGCGGCCTCTCCGTCACGCACGGTATCGACGGCCATCCCCGCGGCCTTGAGCACTGCCGCGATGTCGCCCGCGATGCGCGGCTCGTCTTCGGCAAGGAGTATTTTCATCAATCACCACCCCTGTCGCGCATCAGCACGCCGGCGCCGGCGTCGACGTCAACGATCCTGCGGCGTCCGTCAGGGGCGACGACCTGGAAGCGATAGACCCAGCGGTCGCCAATCCGGATGAAATCGACGGCCACGATGTCGCCGGGAGCATCGGCGTGAACCACGCCCAGTATATTGGCCAAGCCCTTTATTTCGCCACGCTCGTAAAGGTCCCGCGCCCGGTCGTGATCGCCGTCGTCATCCTCGTCCGCGCGGGCGTGGAACGGTCGAAGCAGGACAAGCCCGACCAGGCTCGCCGTCGCCAGATGTTTCAGTATCGGTTTCATCCAAGGGCCATGCAGCAGACCTTGTGTTTCAATCCGGCTCGTCACCTGGCCAGTCTCCTGGCCCACAAACACGACAAAGGGCATCGCCCGCCGACGTTTGACTCGCGATCAGGGGCCACTTGTCCCCGGCAGCATACGCTTGAGCACCTCGTCCCGGCGGACATAGTGATGCCAGAGCGCAGCCGCCGCATGCAGGCCGGCAAGGATGAGGATCAGATTGGCGCAGAGGCTGTGCAGTTCTCTTATGGTTCGGGCCGTGGCGCTGTCCGCGGAGACCGGAGCCGGGATGGTGAAGAGGCCGAAGAAACTCAAGGCGTCGCCCCTGTACCAGGTCACCAGGATGCCAAGAACCGGAATGGCCACAAGCAGCCCGTAAAGCACGAGATGCGCGACCTTGGCCACCCATCGTTCCAGCTCCGACATTTCCCGCGGCAGCCCCGGGGTTCCCAAGATCAGGCGCAGGCCAATGCGGATCACGACTAGCGCAAACAGCAGCATCCCGAACGAGATATGGAACCACCAGACGAGTGCCCGGCCGGGGTCGTTGCGTGGAAAGATATCCGCGACATAAGTCAGGCCGTAAAGGCCGATAACCAGCAGAAACACGGCCCAATGAATGGCCTTCTGTGCGCTTGTGTAGGTAGGATTCATGCAGGGCTGTCCAATTTCGAATGTTTCTAAACTAGCCGCGATCATGTCAAAGCTTTGTCAGGTCCCTTCGACGGCAATCGAGGGGGCCGTGACGGTTCCCCCGACGAGAGCGGTCCTGGAACCGGGCTTTGGCGATCGTGACCTAGTGGGACATTGGCTGGAGGAACCTGTCAATTCGCTGACAGTCGGACACCGGACAACGCCGATATGCCGGACAAAGAAAAAGCCCGGACGAACCGGGCTTTTTCTTTGGGTCTCTGAACCATCGAACGGTTCGAAACGGGAATTTGGTGCCCAGAAGAGGACTCGAACCTCCACTCCTTGCGGAACACGGACCTGAACCGTGCGCGTCTACCAATTCCGCCATCTGGGCTGGTGCGGGCTCATGTAAGCGGGCAAGCGATTGCTGTCAACGCGCTTTTTGGACCATGTCGCCGAAAGCTGGAAACACAGCTTTGGCAAAAGCGCCACGTTCCAGCCAGGGCTTGGACTTCCACTTGCCGGCTCAGCAAGCGTCAGCTCTCCAGCACTTCCTTCGACGCCACGGTCGAATCGGCGTTCAGTTGGTAGATGACCGGCACGCCGGTGCCCAGTTCCAGCTCGACGATCTCCTCGCCCGACTTGCCGTCCAGCGCCATGATCAGCGCGCGCAGCGAATTGCCGTGCGCGGCGACCAGCACGGTGCCGCCGCGCAGCACGTGCGGCTGCAGGTCGTGCAGGTAGTAAGGCCAGACGCGGGCGCCGGTGTCCTTCAGGCTCTCGCCGCCGGGCGGCGGCACGTCATAGGAGCGGCGCCAGACATGCACCTGCTCCTCGCCCCATTTCTTGCGGGCATCGTCCTTGTTGAGGCCGGAAAGATCGCCATAGTCGCGCTCGTTGAGCGCCTGGTCGCGGATGGTCTTGAGATCGCTCTGGCCGACCGCGTCGAGAATATGCTGGCAGGTCTTTTGCGCCCGGCTCAGCGCCGAGGTGAAGGCGATGTCGAACTTCAGGCCGCGCGCCTTGAGTTTCCGCCCGGCGGCCTTGGCCTCGGCATGGCCCTGCTCGGTCAGGTCGACGTCACGCCAGCCGGTGAACAGGTTCTTCAAATTCCATTCGCTCTGGCCATGGCGCACGAGCACGAGGGTTCTCGACATGTTTGCTCCTTCAGATTGGCAAAATTGGCAGATTGGCCGCTTCAGCTCAGGCCGAGCACGTCCCGCATCGAATACAGTCCAGGCTTCTTGCCACGGGCCCACAGCGCCGCCTTGACGGCGCCGCGCGCGAAGATGGCGCGGTCCTCGGCATGATGGGACAGCGTGATGCGCTCGCCGGTGCCGGCCAGGATGACGCTGTGGTCGCCGACCACCGAGCCGCCGCGCAGCGTGGCGAAGCCGATCGACCCGGTTTTTCGCACACCCGTATGGCCGTCGCGTGAACGCACATCGTTGCCGGCGAGCGCAATGCCGCGCCCGGCGGCGGCGGCTTCGCCGAGCAGCAGTGCCGTGCCCGACGGCGCGTCGACCTTGTGCTTGTGGTGCATCTCCAAAATCTCGATGTCGAAATCGTCGGCGTCGAGCGCGCGTGCCGCCTGTTCGACCAGCACCGCCAGCAGATTGACGCCGAGGCTCATATTGCCCGACTTGACGATCGTCGCGTGGCGCGCCGCGGCCGCGATCCTGGCATTGTCGTCGGCTGAGCAGCCGGTGGTGCCGATGACATGGACGATGCGCGCCTGCGCCGCGTAGCCGGCGAATTCGACGGACGAGGCCGGCGTGGTGAAGTCCAGCACGCCGTCGGCCTTGGCGAAGACCGGCAGCGGATCGTCTGATATCGGCACGTTGATGATGCCTATGCCCGCGAGCTCACCGGCATCCTTGCCGAGATGGGGCGAATCCGCGCGCTCGACCGCGCCGATGACGCGGGCGCCCGGAATGGTGTGGATGGCGCGGATCAGCGTCTGGCCCATGCGGCCGGCTGCCCCCACCACCACAAGGCCCATATCGCCTGCTTCGCTCATGTGCTCCTCACCGCCGTCTTTTTCGCACGCGTGGCCCGGACCGGAGTTTGGATCGGCTTGCTGTCATCGACAAGCCCCAGACCCTTCTTGCCCTGCACCCGGTGGAACCGTGCATAGACACTGTGCTGGTCGGCCATCAGCTCGGCATGCGTGCCTTCCTCGACCACCCGGCCCTGTTCCATGACGACGATGTGGTCGGCATTGACCACCGTCGACAGGCGGTGGGCGATGACGATGGTGGTGCGTCCTTCCATGACATGGGTCAGCGCTTCCTGGACACGCGCCTCCGCCTCGTTGTCGAGCGCCGAGGTCGCCTCGTCGAGCAGCAGGATCGGCGCCTGGCGCACGATGGCGCGGGCGATCGAGACGCGCTGGCGCTGGCCGCCGGACAGCGTCGCGCCGTTCTCGCCGACCGGCGTGTCGTAGCCTTGCGGCTGCTGGCGGATGAACTCGTCGGCCGCCGCCTGGCTTGCCGCGCGCTCGATCTCGGCGTCGGTGGCCGAGATACGGCCGTAGCGGATGTTGTCGCGAATCGTGCCTTCGAACAGATAGGGCGACTGCGAGACATAGGCGATCGAGCCGCGCAGCGACTGTTTGGTGACCTTGGAAATGTCCTGGCCATCGACCTCGATGGTGCCGGACTCGACGTCGTAGAAACGCTGCAGCAGCGCCACCAGCGTCGTCTTGCCGGCGCCCGAGGCCCCGACGATGGCGGTCATCTTGCCGGCGGCTGCGACGAAGCTCAGCTCCTGCAGCACCGGCGTCTCCTCGACATAGCGGAAGGACACGTTGTTGAAGCGCACTTCACCCGACGTGAAGTGTGCCTCGACGGCATCCGGCGCGTCGCCCTGCTGCGGCTTGAGGTCGAGCAGTTCGTAGATCATGCGGGCATTGACCAGCGCGCGCTCCATGCCGACCTGCATGCGCGCCAGGCGCCGGGCCGGATCGTAGGCCAGGATCAGCGCGGTGATGAAGGAGAACACCGCGCCCGGCGGCTGGCCGAGAACGAGTGCCCGGTAGCCGGAATAGGCGATGACGGAGGTGACGGCGAGGCCGGCCAGCATGTCGGAAATCGGCGCCAACCGCTCCGAAACGCGGGCGATCTTGTTCGAGCGCTGTTCGGCCGTGTCGGCCAAGGCGCCGATGCGGCTCGCCAGCTGGTCCTCCATGGTGAAGGCCTTGACGATGGCGATGCCTTGCGTGGCTTCCTGGACGGCGCCGATGAGCCGGGAATTGATCAGCACGGATTCCCGCGTGATACGCCGCACGCGACGCGTCAGGTAGACGACCGCCCAGATCAGCGGCGGTCCGATCAGCAGCGAACTCAGCGATAGAACCGGATCCTGGTAGATCATGATGCCGACAAGGCCGACCAGGGTCACCGCGTCGCGGGTGATGGATGTCAGCGTGATCGACAAGAGGTCGCGGATGCCGCCGACATTCTCGTTGACCTGCGCCGCCAGCCGGCCGGAGCGCGTATCGTTGAAGAAGCCGACGCCGAGCTTCATCAGATGGTCGAAGATGCGTTTCTGGTAACGCGCAACCAGATTGTTGCCGATCGTGGCCAGCGCCACCGCCTGGCCGTAGCCGGCGAAACCGCGCACCAGGAAGGCCGCCATGATCCCGGCGCAAATCCACACCACCAGGTCGCCGCGCCGTTCGTAGAAGATCTGGTTGACGATCGGGCTCATGATCCAGGCCGTGAAGGCCGTCGTGCCCGACACCAGCAGCATGCAGGTGATGGCGACGACATAGGACCAGCGATGATCGCGGCCGTTTTCGGAGAGGATGCGGCGCAGCACGGCGTTGACTTCGCCAACGCTGGCTTTCTGCTTGTTTGGAGCTTGAAGTGTCAAATCGGGAGCTTCGTGGGTTTTTCGCCTGGGGCCGGGCTGCAATTCGGCACTCCTCTTAGCGCCATGCGGCCGGCTTGCCTATGCCCGCGGCTGATTAACTTCGTCGCGGGCGCCCCGACGCTTCGCGCCGAGGGTTCAGGCCTGCCAGCGCCGGCCGGCCGTCTGGACGCCGAACAGCGACGGGTTCCTGGCATAGGCGGCAAGGCCGAGAAGGGCCGCCAGCGGATGGGTGATGACATAGACGGGCATGGTGCGCATCAGCGCGCTGTGCGGTGCCTTGTCCTCGAAGGCGGCGCGGAAATTGCCCTCCTTCAGCGCCGGCACGATTTTTTGGGCGATGCCGCCGGTCAAGAACACGCCGCCACGGCTCATGAACACCAGGGCAAGATCGCCGGCGGTGCGCCCAAGGCAGGTGACGAAGGTCTCCAGCGCTTCCTGCGCCACCGGATCGGTCTTGGCCAGCGCCGCGCCGGTGATCTCGGCCGGCGTGGTGAAAGGCGCCGGCTTGCCGTCCGCCTTGGCGACAGCCCGGTAGACGTTGACGAGGCCGCGCCCGCACAGGATCTGTTCGCCGGAAATGCGGCCCTCGAGCTTCTCGATATGCGGGAAAACCTCGAAATCGCGCGGCGTGCGCGGACCGATGTCCATATGGCCGCCCTCGCCGGGCACCGGGATCCAGTGGTGCAGCGCATGGACCAGCCCGGCGACACCGAGCCCGGTTCCGGGCCCGAGCACGACGCGGCCGGCATTGGGCTCCGGCGTGCCGCCGCCGATCTTTTCCATATGCTCTTCGCCGAGCGCCACGACGGCCAGCGCCTGCGCCTCGAAATCGTTGAGCACGACGATGTCGCTCAAGCCGACATTGGCGAACATCTGCTTCGGCTTGACGACCCACGGGCAATTGGTGAGTTCGATCTCGTCGCCGTCGACCGGACCGGCCACCGCCAGCACCGCCGAATTGGGGCGGACCGACGAGCGGTCGAGCACCGCCGCCTGAATCGCCTCGTCGATCGTGTTGAAACTTGCGGTCTGGACGATCTGCGGCTCGGTCGGTTCGGAATTGGCGTCAAGCACGATCGAAAAGCGCGCATTGGTGCCGCCAATGTCGCCGATCAGGATCGGAAACCGCAACGACGTGTCGGTATCGCTTACGCTTGGCATGCTCTCGTCCGTCCCCGGCGCCCCCTGACGGCGTGTCGCCGTTCCTCCGTTGACTAGCGCATGAGTTTGAAAAGGGAAACGGTTTTCGAACCCGTCGGTGCGCAGAGAGGGGTTCTGCGGCCAAACGGCCACTATTTCCCGAAAACGGCTGGCTAAACCGATTGAGCCGACCGGTGGCGCGGAGGCAATCAGTTCGCGGGCGGTCGAGGCCTTGGCACCGGCGCGCCCATTCTGGGGGTCGCGGCGAATGCATTTGCCGCGCTCGGCAAATCGCCGCTATCGCTGGCCGGGGTGGCGGGCCCGGACGGCGCTGCCGGTTCGGGTGCCGCGGCCGCGACCGGCACGGCGCCGCCGTGATAGGTCGCCGCCTCGGCTGACACCGGCCCCGGCGCGTCGAGCACGGCGCGGCATTCCTTGGGCAGGTTGGCCATCGTCATCACGTCGCGGGCCTTCGGCGCATCCGGGTTCTTGTTGGGCCGCCACGGTTCTTCGGTGAACCACCAGGCCAGCGGCTTGCCGCAGCCGTCATCATCCGGCGTCGCCTCCTGCGCCTTGCAGTCGGGCGAGCCCGGCTGGCAGCCGATGCGCATGTGGAAATGATAGTCGTGGCCCCAGAACGGCCGGATCTTGCGCAGCCAGCTACGGTCGCCCTTGACGGTGTCGCAGAGCTTTTTCTTGATGCCGGGATTGACCAGGATGCGTTCCACCTCGGGGTAGCTCGCCGCCCGCTTCAAGAGCGCCGTGTGCTGGGGCGTCCACAGCGCGTCCTTCACCAGATGGGTCTTCTCGTCGACCATCAAGGTGGCGCTCATCGATTCGCGCTGCGCCCTGGTCATGGCGCGGTCAGGCATCGGCGTCAGCCAGATGTCGGCATCGAGCCCGATCTGGTGCGAGGCATGGCCTGTCATCATCGGGCCGCCGCGCGGCTGCGAAATGTCGCCGATCAGAAGGCCCGGCCAGCCGTCGGCGGCGGCGTCGCGCGACAGTTTCTCGATCAGCGCGATCATCGCCGGGTGGCCCCAGCGACGGTTGCGCGAGGGCCGCATGACCTGCCAGGTCGGGCCGTCCATGGGGATGGCGACACCGCCGGCGAAGCAGCCCTTGGAATAGAAGCCGAAGGATTGCGCGGCGGTCGCGGCCGGCAGTTTTTCGGCGCCGAACAGGTCCTTGGCCCGTTCCTCGGCCGCCGCCGGCTGGATGGCGAGGCCAAGCAAACCGAGCACCGCTGCCAGCAGTGATTTCTTGCCAAGCCGCATCGCTGTCTTCATGAAACCGGATCCCCACCGCAATCCCAAGCCGAATCATAGCACGCCGCGCAGTATGCTTCGATCGTCAGCGTTTCATCGGGCTGCGCGCTTCGCCGTCGCGCCAGTCGCCGCTTGCCCACATATGGTCGAAGGCGGCGCGGTAGTCCGGAAAGCGCAGGGAATAGCCCGCCGCCTTGATCGCCGCATTGGCGACACGCTTGTTCTCGCCATAGAAGGACCGCGCCATGGGCGAAAGTTGGGCGGTGTCGAAAGGAATTTCGGGCGGCGGCTCGACGCCCATCAGCGACGCGGCATAGGCAACGACATCCTGCGGCGGCGCCGGCTCATCATCGGTGACGTTGAAGATGCCCCCAGTGTTGCCTTCGACAAGCCGCCACAACGCCCCGGCAATATCGTCGCAATGGATGCGGTTGAACACCTGGTCCGGCTTGACCAGCCGCCGCGCGGTGCCGTTTTCCAGATTGACCAGCGCATTGCGGCCAGGACCATAGATGCCGGACAGGCGCAGGATCGCCACCGGCTTGCCGATTTCCGCGCCGAGCTTCAGCCATGCCTGCTCAGCCTCAACCCGCATGACGGAGCGCTTCGACACCGGCCGGCATGCGGCCGTTTCATCGACCCAGGCGCCGCCATAGTCGCCATAGACGCCGACGGTCGAGAGATAGCCGATCCATTCGACCGCCGGCATCCCCGCGATTGCCTCCCGGGCGGCATTCAAGACTGGGTCGCCGGTCTCTTCCGGGGCGACCGAAATCACCAGATGCGTCGTTTTCGCCAGCGCCTCGCCGATTTCGCCGGTCAACGCGCCATCGAACAGCAGCGGCGCGATGCCAGCCCGGCGCAACGCCTCGAATTTTTCCTCGGACCGCGTCGTGCCAAGGATCACGGCGGCATCCCTGTTGGCGCGGGCAAAGGCCTTGCCGGAATAACCGGCGCCCAAGATGAAGATCTGCTTTCCGCTCATGCATGCGCCCCGTCTGGCCGCGCCAGGCGCCATTCCTCGCGCACCGCCGCATCGTTCTCGGTTTTCAGACCGGTCGCGGCCCATTTGGCATATTCGGCGTCAGGCACCAGCCGCGCCAGCGCCCATATTGCCGCGCCCCGCACCAGCGGCGAGGGATCGCCGAGCAGCGCACGCACCGGGACGGCCAAGGCGGCATCGCCCGAATTGCCGGCAGCGATCAGCACGTTGCGGATGAAACGATCGCGGCCGATGCGCTTGATCGGCGAACTTGAGAAGAAGGCGCGGAAGGCCGCGTCGTCCAGTTCGAGCAGGTCGGCGAGCGGCGGCTTGCGCAGATCGTCGCGCGCGGCGAGTTTTGCTTCCGATGCCGCGCGGGCGAACTTGTTCCAGGGGCAGGCGGCCAGGCAATCGTCGCAGCCATAGATGCGGTTGCCGATCTTTTCGCGGAATTCGTGCGGGATCGGACCCTTGTTCTCGATGGTGAGGTAGGAAATGCAGCGCCGCGCATCGAGCCGGTAGGGCGCGGGAAAGGCATCGGTCGGGCAGGCATCGAGACAGGCGCGGCATGAGCCGCAATGATCGATCTCGGCCCGGTCGGGCGCGAGCTCAACCGTGGTGAAGATAGTGCCGAGGAACAGCCACGAACCATGTTCGCGGCTGACCAGATTGGTGTGTTTTCCCTGCCAGCCAAGCCCGGCGGCTTCGGCCAACGGCTTTTCCATCACCGGCGCGGTGTCGACGAACACCTTCACGTCGCCGCCGGCGCGCGCGACGATCTTGCCGGCGATTTCCTTCAGCCGGCCTTTTATCACATCGTGATAGTCGCGGTTTTGCGCATAGACCGAGATGGCGCCCCGGTCGCGCCTGGCCTGCAGCGCACGCGGGTCGTGGTCGGGGCCGTAATTCATCGCCAGCACGACGATCGAGCGCACTTCAGGCCAAAGCGTGGAAGGTTCGCTCCGCCTTGCAATCGTCTCGGCGATCCAGTCCATCGAGCCGTGAAAGCCGTCGGCGACGAATTCGGCGAGCCGCGCCGGCGCCAGCGGGATCGCATCAGGGGTGGCGACGGCAATGGCATCGAAGCCGGCGCGCTGCGCCTCCGCGTCGATCAGCGCGCGCAGTTTTGCGACGTCAGAAGTCGAGGTCCGCATAATGCGACACCGGCGACAGACCGCGCACGCGGTCGGTCAAGAGCGGCCGGAAGGAGGGCCGCGACTTCACCCGCGTATACCATTCGCGCGCCGCGGCGTGTTCGCGCCAGTCGATCTCGCCGAGATAGTCGAGCACCGACAGCGTCGCGGCGGCGGCCAGATCGGCATAGGTGACCCTGCCGCCGGCCAGCCAATGGCGGGTGCCGGCCAGCCAGTTGGTGTATTTCATATGCTGGCGGATGTTGGCGCGCGCCGCACGGATGGCACCCGAATCGGGTGAGCCGCCGCCCGCCGTTTCCGGCATGATCGGCTTCAGCACGCGTTCGCGCACCAGATGGCGGGTGACTTCGCTTTCGGCCTTGTTGAGATACCAGTCGATCAGCCGGCGGATTTCGGCGCGCTGCATCGGGTCCTCGGCGAACAGCCGCTTGTCGCGCTTGAGCACACCGCGGGTCTCGTCGAGATATTCCGAGATCACCGTCGCGCCGACGATCGGCACGTCGCCTTCGGCGAGCAGGATCGGCAGCGTGCCGGCCGGGTTCAGCGCCAGAAACTCCTTGCGCCGCGTCCACGGCTTTTCCTCGATCAGCGCCAGCTCCTCGCCATACTCGCCGAAAGCAAGGCGGACGAAGCGGCAGGTGGCGAACATGGGATGATGGAAAAGCGTCAGCATGGTTCCGCGATGATAAAGCGCACTGGCGAATCGCCGGTCGCACCGGTAAGTCTTGGCCGCCCGGTTAGCGGGCCGTCAGGTGTTGCGACCTATAGGGGGAGTTCAACGCCATGACAAGCAAGCCGTTCTGTTAGCCGTCGCGCAAAGCCGAGGTAGCCATGGAAAGCCAGACCATCGTCGAAGCCCTGCTGCTCGGCCTGCTGGAGGGGTTGACGGAGTTCATACCGGTGTCCTCGACTGGCCATATCCTGCTTGCCGGCCATTTCCTCGGCTTCAACTCGACCGGCAAGGCCTTCGAGATCCTGATCCAGCTCGGCGCCATCCTGGCGATCCTGAGCGTCTATTTCCGCCGCCTGTGGCAGATGCTGCTCGACCTGCCGCACGACCGGCTGACGCGGCATTTCGTCATCGGCATCCTGATCGCCTTCCTGCCGGCGGCCATCATCGGCGCGCTGGCGCATGATTTCATCAAGACGGTGCTGTTCGAATCGCCGAGGCTGATCTGCATCATGCTGATCATCGGCGGTGTCGTGCTGCTGGCGGTCGACCGCATGAACCTGAAGCCGGTCTACCGCGACGTCGAGCGCTTCCCGACCAGGCTTTACCTGCAGATCGGCCTGTTCCAGTGCCTGTCGCTGATCCCCGGCACGTCGCGCTCGGGCTCGACCATCGTCGGCGCGCTGCTTCTGGGCGTCGACAAGCGGGCGGCGGCGGAATTTTCCTTCTTCCTGGCGATCCCGACCATGGTCGGCGCCTTCGCCTTCGACCTGTTCAAGAACCGTAATGTGCTGACCTCGGCCGACCTGCCGATCATCGCCATCGGCTTCGTCGCCGCCTTCGTCGCGGCGCTCATCGTCGTCCGCTTCCTGCTCGATTACGTCTCGCGCAACGGCTACTCGCTGTTCGGCTGGTGGCGGCTGGTGGTGGGCATCGTCGGCCTGGTGGCGTTGATGATCTGGGGGTGAGGAGTGATCCGCGAAGCGGACGGAAAGCCAATTGCTTGGCTTTCCGAACGACGAACGCCCTGAGCCGGCGAAGGGCGAGCAATGCCTCTCTGAGGTCCCCCCTAATTCCGTCCATAAAACGCATTTTCGACATGCACCGGCCAGCGCCAGGGCAGCACGGCGACCATGTCGAAGCGCATCGACAGCCTGCCATAATCCGCCTGCCGCGACAGCCAGATGTCGGCCGCCGCTTCGATGCGGCGCTCCGATTCACGGCCGATCGCTTCCATGGCTTCCATCAGCGTGCGCCGCGCCTTGACCTCGACGAACAGCACCAGGTCGCCACGCCGCGCGATCAGGTCGATCTCGCCGAAGCGGGTGCGATGGCGGCGCGCCAGAATCCGGTAGCCCTTCAGCATCAGTGCGGCGGCTGCCAGCCACTCGCCGCGATGGCCGCGCCGATAGGCTTTCTGGCGGCTGGCGCTCGGGCGCTCAGCCACCGTCGCTTTCTCCTGAGGCGTCCCTGAGTTCCAACAGTCGGCGATACAGCGCCTGCTTCTGGCCACCGGTCATCTTCGCGGCCTCGGCCGCTGCCTTGGAGGCCGGCATTTCGGCAGCGAGCGACAAAAGCAACCGGTCAATGTCTGCGGGCTCGTCCGCCTTGGCCTCGGCCGGGCCGACGCAGACGACGATCTCGCCCTTCGGCGTGTCGGCCGCCGCATAATGGTCGGCCAGCGCCCGTAGCGTGCCGGTGCGCATTTCCTCGAAGGTCTTGGTCAGTTCGCGACCGATGGCGGCTTTGCGCTCGCCGCCGAGCGCCTCGACCATGGCGCCGAGCGATTCGGCCAGCCGGCGCGGCGATTCAAAGAAGATCAGCGTCGCCGGTACCGCCTTCAGCGCCTCCAGCCGCGTCAGCCGCTGCCCTGATTTGACCGGCAAAAATCCGGCGAACAGGAAGGCGTCGGACGGCAGGCCGGACGCGGTCAAAGCCGCAAGCGGGGCCGACGGACCGGGAATCGGCACGACGCGAATGCCGTGCTCGATCGCTTCCCCGACCAGCCGGTAGCCGGGATCGGAGACCAGCGGCGTGCCGGCGTCGGAAATCAGCGCCACGCTCTGGCCGCCTTGAAGCGCCGCGATCAGCTTCGGCCCGGCCTCGCCGGCATTGTGCTCATGATAGGCCGTGGTGCGGCGGCGGATGCCGTAGCGGTCGAGCAGCACGCGCGACACCCTGGTATCCTCGCAGGCGACGACGTCGGCGGCGGCCAGCGTCTCCAGCGCGCGCAGCGTGATGTCGGCGAGATTGCCGATCGGCGTCGCCACAAGGTAGAGCGCCGGCTCGAGCGGACGGGCGGGGATTTCGGTCTGCCCGACCACATAGCTGCGTCTTCCCGTCTCTTCGGTCACTGATGCCGTCTCCGTTCCGCCCTGTTTGGCCTGCCAAATCTTGTTTGGCATGGCTGGCGCGGCCTTGCAAAAGGTCATGCCGATGTAAGGTGATCGCCATGCCTTCGCCACAGTAGGGAACCAAACCGGCATTGGCAGATTTAGCCCCTGATTCCTAAAGGGAGGACAGGATGGACAGCCTGAAGATACAGGACGCTTTCGAGCCTTACTATGCCGGCCGCAAGCGCGTTGCCGCCGCCAGGGACAAGCGCCTGCCTGCCAAGACCGACACCAGCCTGATCGAGCGGGCGACAACCGCCCTGCCGACGAATGTCAGGCTTTCCGACAACCAACCCGATAGCACGACGGAGCACTGACCGGACGATGCCCAATCGCTTCGATATCTTCATCACCCGTCTTGAAACGAAAAGCGCCAGGGAAGGCGTGCCCCCGCACCCGATGAACGACCAGCACAGCGTTCGCCGCGAAAAGGCCGACGCCAAACCGGCCCGGAACGGCGAGGCGCATGCCGAGAAGGATCGCGGCAAGCGCCGTTTCAAGCACGACGCCTGACAAGCGCGACTGGCCGAGACCGTTCTGCCTTCGTCTGGGTCACCCCAGATAGCGTGAAACGCGCGCCTTCAGAAGGTCAATCAGCTCCAGATCCATGAATTCATAGTTGTCCGGTATATCGAGGCAGATGACCCGGGCCTTCTTCAGGCTGGTCTTGAATTTCTTCTGCAGTTTGGTGCGGTGCACCTTTTCCATGACGAAGATGATGTCGGCCCAGGCGACGAGCTCATGAGTCAGCGGCGTGTCGGCATCATGATTGGTGCCGGCCGACGCAACTTCGATATCCCGGCGCGTTGAAAACACCTGTTCGGCGGTCGGGCTGCGCAAGCGGTTCTGACTGCAGACGAAGAGGACGTTTTTCAAGACTTTTGCTCAAGCATGATCTTGACCGAAAACCGGCTTCCACTTTTCGGGATCATGCTTAGCGCGCCAGATCCGCGACCACGGCGTCGAGAACGATCATCCCGGCCGGCGTGGCGCGCAGACGGGCATTGCCGATCGGCGCTACCAGCCCCTCGCCCTGCAGTACCGACAGCCGTGCGCTCGACAGGCCGCGGCCGGAAAACGCCTCGTAGCGCGAGAGGTCGATGCCCTCGGCCAGTCTCAGCCCCATCAGCAGGAACTCGTCGGCCTCCTCCGAGCGTGTCAGGATCTCGCCGCCGGTGACGCCATGGCCCTTGGCCTCGACGAGGTTGGCCCAGGTTTCCGGCATCCGCTCGGCGATCGTCACCGTGCGGCGGCCGTTCTCGACGAAGCGGCCATGCGCGCCGGGGCCGACGCCGACATATTCGCCATAGCGCCAATAGGTCAGATTGTGCCGGCTTTCAGCGCCCGGCCTGGCGTGGTTGGAAATCTCATAGGCCGGCAGGCCATGCGCGGACGTAATCTCCTGCGTCAGCGCATAGAGGTCGGCGGCGTGGTCATTGTCGGGAATGGCAAATTTCTTTGCCGCGTGCAAAGCGTGGAAGGGCGTACCTTCCTCGATGGTCAGCTGGTAGAGCGAGAGATGGTCGGCGGCGTGGCCGATCGCCTGTTCGAGCTCGGCTGCCCAGGCTTCCGGCGTCTGGCCGGGCCGGGCGTAGATCAGGTCGAAAGACAGGCGCGGAAAGATTTCCCGCGCGAGGCCGATGGCGTGCAGCGCCTCGTCGACATTGTGCAGCCGGCCGAGGAAACGCAAATCCTTGTCGTTCAGCGCCTGTACGCCGAGCGAGACGCGGTTGACGCCGGCCGCGCGATAGCCGCGAAAGCGTTCGGCCTCGACCGAGGACGGGTTGGCCTCCAGCGTCACTTCGATGCCGTCCGGCACCGTCCAGTTCTTGGCCACGGCGTCCAGAACCCTGGCCACGGTTTCCGGCTTCATCAGCGAGGGGGTGCCGCCGCCGAGAAAGATGCTGGTCACCTCGCGCGGCCCGGTGCGCTCACGCATCGTCGCCAGTTCCGCCTCGAAGGCGGCGGCAAAGCGCTCCTGGTCCACCGGCTGGTGGCGGACATGGCTGTTGAAGTCGCAATAGGGGCATTTGGCCGCGCAGAACGGCCAATGGATGTAGACGCCGAAGCCGGGGCTGCGGTCGAGCGGCATGGTCATGCCGGGTCCAGTCATGCCGAGCCCAATCTCGGCAGATCCAACCGTGCTTGGGCGAATTTCTGGAAAGCACGGGCGCGATGTGAGAGCGCCGCAGCCTGGCCGGGTTTCCAGCCATGCTTTTCCTCAGCGCTCATCTCGCCAAACGTCTTGTCGAAACCATCGGGCAAGAACACCGGATCATAACCGAAGCCGAGCTCGCCACGCGGCGGCCAGACCAGCGTGCCTTCGGCCTCGCCGCGATAATATTCGGCCGCCCCGTCGGGAAAGGCCAGACAAATGACGGCGACGAAGCGGCCCTTGCGCTGTTCGGCCGAGGCTGCGCCGACTTCCTGCAGCGCCACTTCGGTGCGCTGCATGGCCATGGCGAAATCTCTGCTGCCGTCAGGGGTTTCGGCCCAGTTGGCGGTGTAGACGCCGGGCGCGCCGTCGAGCGCGTCGACGCACAGGCCGGAATCGTCCGACAGCGCCGGCAGGCCGGTCGCCTTCGCGGCGGCCAGCGCCTTGATGTAGGCATTTTCCTCGAAAGTGGTGCCGGTCTCGTCGGGCTCAGGCAGGCCGTAGTCCTTGGCCGACTTCGCCTCGAAGCCGAACGGCCCCATCAAATCGGCGAATTCGCGCAGCTTGCCGGCATTGTGGCTGGCGACGACGATCTTCTTGCCATCAAGTGTATGCATCAAAGGCCCCAGATTCTCGGCTCGGCGAACTCGATCGAATTGCCCGAGGGGTCGCGTATATAGAGCGAACGGCCGCCTTGCGGCCATTCGAATTCGCTTTCGATGGCGATTCTTTTTGCCCCTAAATGCGCTTTCCAAGCCACGATTTCATCCGCGCTGGCCGCAAAGCAGAGATGACCTTCTCCGACCGCGCCGTGCGGCGGCACGGGCAGCCGGGCATCCGGCGCCGGCGGTATTCTGGTCGCCTCGGCGTTGAAGATGAGCAGCACGCCCGGCCCGCAACGAAAGAAGAGGTGGCGGCCGTCGACCTTGCCGAGCAGATCAAGGCCGAGCACGCCGACATAGAATTCTTCCGCCGCCGCCAGATCGGTGACGTAGAGGGCTGATTCAAGGATGGCGGAGGGGGTCACCAGAAAATCGATGGCTTACGCCACCGCCATCTGCTGCAGGCTGACCAGGCGCTGGATGCCTTTCTTGGCCAGGCCCATCAACTCGCCGAACTGGTCCTCCGAGAAGGGCTCGCCCTCGGCTGTGCCCTGGATCTCGACGATGCCGCCCTTGCCGGTCATGACGAAATTGGCGTCGGTGCCGGCCGCGGAATCCTCGAGATAATCGAGGTCGATGACCGGCTGGCCGTCATGGATGCCGCAGGAAATCGCCGCGACATGGTCCTTCAGCACCTTGGCGACGCTCGCCATCTGCCGGGCTTCCATCCAGCGCAGGCAGTCATACAGCGCCACCCAACCGCCGGTGATCGAGGCGGTGCGGGTGCCGCCATCGGCCTGGATGACGTCGCAATCGACGGTGATCTGCTGTTCGCCTAGCGCCTGCAGATCGACGACGGCGCGCAAGGACCGGCCGATCAGGCGCTGGATTTCCAGCGTGCGGCCGCCCTGCTTGCCGGCGGAGGCCTCGCGGCGCATGCGCTCGCCGGTCGAGCGCGGCAGCATGCCATATTCGGCCGTCACCCAACCCTTGCCGGAATTGCGCATCCAGCCCGGCACCTTCTCCTCGAGGCTCGCCGTGCACAGGACATGGGTGTCGCCGAACTTCACCAGGCACGAGCCTTCGGCGTGCTTGGAGACGCCACGCTCGAAGGAGATGGCGCGCATTTCGTCGAATTGGCGTTTGGAGGGGCGCATTCAGGCTTCTTTCCCAGTCATTTTTCGGAATCGTGGCCGGCTTTTAGACGGATGGGGGGCAGCGCGCAAAGGAAAACGGACCGGGCGATCCGATACAGAGACCGGGTTGCGCCCACCGTGCCGAAGTCTATATCCTGAACAAGGAGGTTTTTGGCCGAATGACCAAGGCAATCGATCCGGGTTCGCAGTCGCTTGCACTTCAATCACTCGACATGCGCTCTCGCGACATCTTCCGGCGCATCGTCGATTCCTATCTCAGGGACGGCGAGCCCGTGGGCTCGCGCAGCCTGTCGCGCATCCTGCCCTCCTCGCTGTCGCCGGCCACCATTCGCAATGTGATGAGCGACCTCGAGCATCTCGGGCTGATCTACGCGCCGCATATCTCGGCCGGCCGGCTGCCGACGCAGGCGGGCCTGCGCTTCTTCGTCGATGCCTTCATGGAACTTGGCGACCTCTCCGACGAGGAGCGCCGCACCATCGAGGCGCAGGTGCGGGCCTCCGGCTCGGGCGCGACGCTGGAGCACATGCTGACCGAGGCCAGCCAGATGCTGTCGGGCATGTCGCGCGGCGCCGGCCTGGTGCTGGCCGCCAAGAACGAGGTGGCGCTGAAGCATATCGAATTCATCCAGCTGGAGCCGACCAAGGCGCTCGCCGTGCTGGTGTCGCAAAATGGCGACGTCGAGAACCGCGTTGTCGAGCTGCCGGCGGGCATCACCGTCCCGCAGCTGCACGAAGCCTCGAATTTCCTCAACGCCCATATTCGCGGCCGCACGCTGGCCGAGGCGCGCACCGAGATCGCCCGCATCAAGGAAGAGACGAGAGCCGCCCTCGACACGCTGTCGCAGGACCTCGTCGAGAAGGGGCTGGCGGTGTGGGCGGGCGCGGAAAGCGGCCTGCCGGCACGGCTCATCGTGCGCGGCCGCGCCAACCTGCTCGAAAACGTCACCGCCCAGGCCGACATCGAATTGCTGCGGCATCTGTTCGAGGACATGGAGACGCAGGACGGGCTGATCCAGCTGCTTGACCTCGCCGAGCAGGGATCGGGCGTGCGCATCTTCATCGGTTCGGAAAACAAGTTGTTTTCGCTGTCGGGCTCGTCGCTGGTGGTCGCGCCCTATCGCGACAAGGATGCCCGCGTCGTCGGCGCGCTCGGCGTCATCGGGCCGACCCGGTTGAACTACGCCCGCATCGTGCCGATGGTCGATTATACGGCGCAGCTGATTTCACGCATGCTAAGGTAGGGCCCCGAACGGGAAGAGACGGGCAGCAAGGAGAAAAGAATGGCGCTCGAAGAACTCAAGGCCCGGATCAGCCTGCTGCTCGAGGAGATGGTCAACCAGCCGGAAGACCAGCACGAAATCCAGGAACAATTGCGCGAGAAATTGCGGGAAATGCGCGCCATGGGCCTGCCGCTGCCGGCCGATCTGGTCGCGCTGGAAAAACGCCTCGACGACGATTTTTACGCTGCCGGCACATAAGACCGGATTTTCGCTTCCTCGTCAGGTCGAGCGAGCGGAACCCGGAGACAAGCCGGCCGTTGGTTTCCTTCGCGACCAGATGGAGGACAAGATGATCCGATTAGCCGGACTGGTGATCCCCGCCCTGTTCCTCACAAGCGCGGCGTTCGCACAGCAGGCGGACCAGCCGGTGCTGAAGGGCGCGGCGGCCTTCGGCGACTGGCGTGCCGACAAACCGGGCGTGCGCCGACTGATCAAGCCGGAAGACCTGCCGAAGCCCTATGTCACCAAGTCGGTGTCGAACAGCGCCGGCCTTGCCGACATGCCGGCGGGCGCGAAGCCGCAATTGCCGCCGGGTTTTTCGGCCGAGCTGATCGCATCCGGCATCGACAATCCGCGCGCCGTGCGCGTCGCACCCAATGGCGACCTGTTCGTCGCCGACAGCGAAGCCAACCAGGTCCGCGTCTATCGCCTGGCCAAGGACAGCGCCAAGCCCGCCGAGGACGGCATTTTCGCCGGCAATCTCAACCAGCCCTATGGCATTGCCTTCTATCCGCCGGGGGACGACCCGCAATGGGTCTATGTCGCCAACAGCGACAGCATCGTGCGCTTCGCCTACCGCGGTGGCGAGCTGAAGGCATCCGGCGAACCCGAAATCATCGTCGCCAACATTCCCGCGAACCATCACTGGACCCGCGACATCGTCTTTTCGCCTGACGGCAAGACGCTCTATCTGTCGGTCGGCTCCGGCTCGAACGTCGCCGAGGACATGGGCAAGGCGCCCGATGGCGGCCTTGAAGCATGGGTGAAATCGCAGCCGCTGGGCGCGGCCTGGGGCTCCGAAGAGGGGCGCGCCGACGTGCAGGCCTTCGATCCGGACGGCAAGAACGGCCGCATCGTCGCCACCGGCCTGCGCAACTGTTCTGGCATGACCATCCAGCCGGCGACCGGCGCGCTGTGGTGCGTCGTCAACGAGCGCGACGCGCTGGGCGACAATGTGCCGTTCGAATACGCCACCTCGGTCAAGGACGGCGCGTACTATGGCTGGCCCTGGTACTATATCGGCAACCACGAGGACCCGCGCCACAAGGGCGCGCGGCCCGACCTCGCCGGCAAGGCAACCACTCCCGACGTATTGATGCAGGCGCATTCGGCGCCGCTCAACATCGCCTTCTACGACCGCAAGGACCTGCCCGCCGACAGCGGTTTTCCCAAGGAATACAGGGGCGATGCCTTCGTTGCCCTGCACGGTTCGTGGAATCGCGGCAACCGGACCGGCTACAAGGTCGTCCGACTGCTGTTCAAGGATGGCAAGCCGACCGGCGAGTATGAGGATTTCATGACCGGCTTCGTCGTTTCCAGCGGCGAGGTGTGGGGCCGGCCCGTGGGCGTGGCGGTGGCCCATGACGGCGCGCTGATCGTCACCGACGACGGCAATGGCACGATCTGGCGCGTGACCTATGACGGCGGCCGTTCCTGAGGGATTTTACTCGGATGGCGCGGTATCTGGTGCAATAGAATCCGACCGCCAGGGAATTCAATCCTGGTCCGTTCCGTGCGAAAAGGCCGCCTGATCCAGGACCACTCGCCATGACCCTCACCGGCTTCCTCGCCTACAGTGCCGCCCTCGGCATCGCCGCCGCCATTCCCGGCCCCGGCGTCACCGCGCTTGTCGCACGGGCGCTCGGCTCGGGTTTTCGCTCGTCGCTGGCCATGTCTTTTGGCCTGATGCTCGGTGACCTCATTTACCTGACCGCCGTGGTGCTCGGCCTCGCCTTCGTCGCGCAGACCTTCGGCATGGTGTTCCTCGCCATCAAATGGGCCGGCGTCGCCTATCTGGCGTTTCTGGGCTGGCGCTTCTGGACCGCCGGCATCACGCCCGAGACGGTCGAGGCGAAAAAGGGCAAGAGCGGACTGGTGTCGAGCTTTGTCGCCGGCCTCACCGTCACGCTCGGCAATCCGAAGACGATGATCTTCTACCTGGCGATCACGCCGACCATCGTCGACCTGAAGACGATCACGCTGGCCGATTACGGCATTCTCGCCGCGCTGACGGTGGTCGTGCTGTTCGTCGTGCTGGTTCCCTACCTGGCGCTCGCCGCCAAGGCGCGCTGGTTCCTGAAATCGCCGCGCGCGCTAAAGCTGCTGAACCGCACCGCCGCCGGCTTCATGGTCGGCGCCGCGGCAGCGATCGCGGCCCGCCAGTAGCAGCCTTTCAGCCAAAACATTCCGGGGCCAGGCTTCCCCGCGAAATGCTTTTCCGGGACTTGGGCGTTTTAGACACAGGCCCCACTCGGATATTTCCGGCCGACAGCTTATGTTGCGCGGCTGAAAGCCCTATCTTGCCGGCTGCAATGCCACTTGCCTGAAATCCTGGGAGCGAAACCAATGAACAAGCCCGTCACCTCCGCCCGCGTCCCCGGCCGCGGCCGCATCTACAGTTCCATCACCGACACGATCGGCGACACGCCCCTGGTCCGGCTCGACAAGTTCGCTAAGGAGAAGGGCGTCGTCGCCAATCTGGTCGCCAAGCTCGAATTCTTCAACCCGATCGCCTCGGTCAAGGACCGCATCGGTGTGGCGATGATCGAGGCGCTCGAGGCTGCCGGCAAGATTGCGGCCGGCAAGACGACGCTGATCGAACCGACCTCGGGCAATACCGGCATCGCGCTTGCCTTCGCCGCCGCCGCCAAGGGCTACAAGCTCATCCTGACCATGCCCGAGACGATGTCGGTCGAGCGCCGCAAGATGCTGGCGCTGCTCGGCGCCGAACTGGTGCTGACCGAAGGGCCGAAAGGCATGAAGGGCGCGATCGCCAAAGCGGACGAACTGGCCGCGACGATCCCCAATGCCGTCATCCCGCAGCAGTTCGAGAACCCGGCCAACCCGGAAATCCACCGCAAGACGACGGCGCAGGAGATCTGGAACGACACGCAGGGCGAGGTCGACATCTTCGTCGCCGGCATCGGCACCGGCGGCACCATCACCGGCGTCGGCCAGGTGCTGAAGAAGCTCAAGCCTTCGCTGCATGTCGTCGCCGTCGAGCCGGAAGCCTCGCCGGTGCTGTCGGGCGGCCAGCCCGGCCCGCACAAGATCCAGGGTATCGGCGCCGGCTTCGCGCCAAAAATTCTCGACACCACGATCTATGACGAGATCGTCAAGGTTTCCAACGAGGATTCGGTCGCCAATGCCCGCCTCGTCGCCCGCCTCGAAGGCGTGCCGGTCGGCATTTCGTCGGGTGCGGCGCTGCAGGCGGCAATCGTCGTCGGCTCGCGGCCGGAGAACAGGGGCAAGACCCTGGTCGTGGTCATTCCCGACTTCGCCGAGCGCTACCTGTCGACGATCTTGTTCGAGGGATTGGGGGCTTAGGCCACTACACAAACGTCGAGATCCTTCGCGCCCCCCTCTGCCCTGCCGGGCATCTCCCCCACAAGGGGGGAGATCGGCTGTCATCCGGACTTTCGCTAATCGTCAACGATGCAGGATGGAGCGGAGCGCGAAAACTGCCAATCTCCCCCTCGTGGGGAAGATGTCCGGTAGGACAGAGGGGGGCGCTGTCCCGCCGGCATAAAAAGGTTCCGGACGCTGGCCCGTTGAAAAATCCTCCCGTGGCGCCTGTGACCCGGCTTGAGCAGGACCCTGCTTCAGGTGCATATCGCCCCGGTCCGCTTTGCGCGGACCAGGGGAGAATTTCATGTACAAGCTCTATACCCGTCCCGGCAGCGGCGGCTTCGTCGTCGAGGCGGCGCTGGCGCTGGCCAACGCACCGTTCGAACAGGTCGATGTACCTAAATCCGACCGCCCCGATCCGGCCTTCCTCGACATCAGCCCGCTGAACCAGGTGCCGGTGCTGACCTTGCCGGACGGCAGCTCGATGACCGAATCGGCAGCGATTTGCATCCTGCTCGCCGAGCGCCATCCCGAGGCCGGCCTGGCACCGGCGGTCGATGCGCCTGCCCGCGCCGATTTCCTGCGCTGGATGGCCTTCATGTCGTCGGTGCTCTACCCGGCGGTGCTGCGGTTCTACTACGCCCATCGCTACACGACCGACGCCGACGGCACGAAAGCCGTCAAGCAGGCGGCAGTCGCCGAGATGAACCGTGGCTTCGCCGTCCTCGATGCCGCTCTGAAGGGTCGTGACTGGCTGGTTGGTGACCAGATGTCGCTGGCCGACATCTATCTCGTCATGCTGGTGGCCTGGCATCCCGACATCGACACAGCGCGAGCGGCATGGCCTGATATTGAACGTCTCTGGGCCAGGCTGCGCGGCCATCCGCTGTTGAAGACGCTCAACACCTCACATGAGATGTGGCCGGGCTGAAGATCAGTTTCGCAGCGCCGCCCTTTTGCCTTGCAGGAACCGGCGCACCGCCGGGTCGCGTTCGAGACCGATTGCCCTGTCATAGGCCTCGGTTGCCTGCGGCGCCTGGCCGAGCCTGGCCAGGAGACCGGCCCGCGCCGCCCAATAGGGCTGATACTCATTGAGCCGCTTGTCGTCGCCCAGCACGTAAAGCGCCGCCAGCCCCGCCACGGCGCCCTCCGTCTCGGCAAGCGCCACCGCGCGGTTGATCGCCACCACCGGCGATCCGACGATCGAAAACAGCGCGTCGTAAAGCGCGCGGATCGCCGGCCAATCGGTGCGGCCGGTCAGCCGCCGCGCCGCGTGGGCGGACTGGACGGCCGCCTCGAGCTGGTAGCGGCCGACGACGCCGCTCATCGCGGCATGGGACAGAAGCGCCTCCGCCTCGTCGATGAGGGCGCGGTCCCACAGGTCGCAGTCCTGTTCGGCCAGCGGCACGAAGTCGCCTTCGGCACTGCGCCGGGCAGTGCGGCGCGCCTCGGCAAACAGCATGAGCGCCAGCAGGCCAAGCGCTTCCGGCTCTTGCGGCATCAGCGTCACCACCAGGCGGCCGAGCCAGATGCCTTCGGTGGCGAGGTTGCGGCGCTGCGTCTCGGTGCCGACCGGATCGGACCAGCCTTCGGCGAAGGCGGCGTAGATCGCTTCCAGCACCGCGCCCAGCCTTTCGCCGAGTTCGGCCCGCTCCGGCACACGGAACGGAATGCCGGTTTCGCGGATGCGCGTCTTGGCGCGCACCAGGCGCTGGCCCATCGTTGCCGGCGAGACCAGGAAGGCGGAAGCGATCGTCGCGGCATCGAAGCCCAGCACGGTCTGCAGGATCAGCGGCGCCCGCACGCCCGGCTCGATCGCAGGATGCGCGCAAGCAAACATCAGCCGCAGCCGTTCGTCGGGCAGCTCTTCGTCGGTCATGCGCGCCTCCATCTCCTCGGCGATCAGCTTGAGATGATCGCGGGCCGCCTCCCGGGTGAGCCGCCGGCGAACCGCATCGACCCGCCGCCGCCGCGCCACGGCCAGCAGCCAGGCTTCCGGCTTTTCAGGCACGCCTGACTTCGGCCAGCGCTCGAGCGCGGCGGCAAAGGCGTCCGCCAGCGCATCCTCGGCCGCGGTCACGTCGCGCGTGCGCGCCGCGAGCCAGGCGACCAGCTTGCCGTAGCTCTGCCGGGCGGCGGCCTCGGCGGCCGCCCGGGCGATCTCCGGGCGACTGTCCATCACATGGTCATTTCCTGGCACGTCGTCATTGCTTGGGCATGTAGTCGGCCATTTCCCAGATCGGCCGCAACTCGACCGTGCCGGTGCTGGCCGCCGGACAGCGCGCGGCCCATTCGATGGCGGTGTCGATATCGGCCGCCTCGATCATGTAGAAGCCGGCAAGCTGCTCCTTGGTGTCGGCATAGGGGCCGTCGATCACATTGGTCTTGCCGTCGGCGATCCGGACCGAGGTGGTCGCCTGGGTCGGGCGCAGGCGTTCGCCGGCCAGCCACGCGCCGGATTTCTTCAACGCTTCGGTATAGGCGCCATAGGCCGCGCTCATCTGCTGGGTCTTCTCGATCGGCATGGCCGCCATTGCGGCTTCGTTATTGTTGATCATCAGCATGTATCGCATGGGTCTTCTCCCGTGGTTTCGAAGGCCGCGTCCTTGCGGGGCCAGACGTATGTCGCGCGGCGTCGACCGATTTCGACAGGCGCCAGGAAAAAACTTTCGGCTTCGTCACGCGGTTTCGCAAGGACCAGGTTTCGCCAAGCGGCCGGCGGCGCTGGCCATGATGCCTCGCCGCGCTACCCTTTGTGATCCAGGCACGTCACGCCAGAGATGGGAGATGAGCAATGGAACTCGTGACCCGCAAGAAATTCAAAAGCGGCCGGTTGATGCCGTGGGGCAAGGGGACCGTCGTCACCGGCGCGAAGGGATTCGTCTACCTTTGCGGAAACACGGCGACCGCCGCCGACTACGATCCGGCCGGCAAGCAGGGCGGTCGTTTCGCCGGCGATGCGGCGGCGCAGTGGCTCGAGGTTCTGGGCAACATCAAATCAGATCTGGAGGAGCTGGGCACCGCGCTTGAACACCTTGTCAAACTGACCTTCTTTGTCCGAGGACCGTTTCCCGACGGCGGCGTTCTCAGCTCTCCCAATTTTCGCCTGGACGTTCTGGACGCGTTCTTTGCCGAGCATTGCCCGAAGCACTGCAGTTACAACAACCCGCCGCCCTCGGAGGTGATTGGCGTTGCCGCGCTCGCTCAAGCCGACATCGTCATTGAAATTGTCGCGATCGCGGCCCTGCCGGATTGAGCCGGGCCTTGGCGTGCCTCCCTCACCCCCATGCGCACGAGGCCGGAGCGCAGTACGCAGACGCCATCGAAGACGATCAGCGGATTGGCTGGTATCGAAAGATGGTTCAGCGGGAGGACTGGGCTTGGCCAGACGTGATTGGGGCGGACTGGACCGAGGAAGGTCGGTCACGCGGTCCTCGGCTGCTCGTGTCCTGGGACACCAGGCCAGCCGGGGGCGGGATCAAAGACGTGGCGATGTCGCACGACGCCTGTCGCTCAGAGCCGGGCGCTCGGAACGATAGGTGGTGGCGCGGGTCGTGGCACCCGGCCTGCAGATACGGCTGTTGTGGCGGCTCTCGAACGTCATGGTCAGTGCGCGCCCAGCGACGTGCCGCGACGGGCGCAAGCCGGACCGGGGCCGCGCATGTAGTAGCGCTCCGGCCGATAGGTCGGCGCGACGAATTCGCGGATGGCGGCGGCGTAGCCGATGAGGTGCGTGAGGAAGTTCATTTACCCTGTCCCTGTCCCGATTTTCGGATGTCCCTTCCGAATTGCGCGAAGGATAGCATCGAGGCGTGAATAGTCGGTGAACACGATGTTAATATCTGGTCGAAAACCCGTTGCTTCGTGGCCGGAATGCGGCTGTTTCGGGGTGTTTCCGCGCCTTTTGTCGCCATTCCGGCCAGTGTGACTTTTGCATCACATATGTTTCGTTTGAATGTCGCCTGGGCGCGGTTCTGTTTCAATTTCCGGCTGGCTGATGGAATTTCCTTGCTCAGGCAGGAAAGGAAGGAACCGGCATATAGGGCGGACGTTGACCGTCGGGACTGGCGTGGCCGGCCCGCGATTGCCTGCAAGCCGCAGGCACGTACACCAACACCGCAAGAGCAAATGGAAAGGCTAGAACCATGGGCTTCTTTTCGAAGGACATCAAAACGCTGGACGACCTGTTCGTGCACACGTTGCGCGACATCTATTACGCGGAAAAGCAGATCGAGAAGGCATTGCCGAAGATGATCGACAAGGCCACCAACGCGCAGCTCAAAGCAGGCTTCGAAAAACATCTAGAACAGACCAGGGGCCATATCGAACGCGTCGAAGAGGTGTTCGAGCTGCATGGCGTCAAGGCCAAGGCCATCGACTGCCCGGCCATTGACGGCATCCTCGAGGAAGCCGACGAGGTGAGCGGCGACATCGCAGACAAGGAGGTCCTGGACGCCGCCCTGATCGCGTCTGCGCAAGCAGTCGAGCATTACGAAATGACCCGCTACGGCACGCTGATTGCATGGGCCAAGCAACTCGGCCGCAGCGATTGCGCCAATGTACTCGCGAAGAATCTCAAGGAAGAGCAGGCGACCGATCGCAAGCTCACCGAGATGGCGGAAAGCAAGATCAATCTCCAGGCTGCCGAATAGGTGAGATGGCAGGCAAGATCGGCGCGGCAACGGCGCCGACTTGCCTTGTCGCGCGGTCGGAACCGGAATGGGCTTTGCCCCGTTCTGGATTGAACCCATTGCAAGGAGTTTGTCATGGCGCCGCGTCCAGCCTGGAAGGGTTATCTGAAGCTCTCGCTGGTCACCTGTGCCGTCGAACTGACCAATGTCGTCACGCATACCGAAAGGGTGTCGTTCCGCATTCTCAACCGCAAGACGGGCAACACGGTGAAGCGAATCTATGTCGATGCCGAAACCGGCAAGCCCTTGGACGATGGCGACGAGATCAAGGGCTATGAATTGGACGGCGGCGATTTCGTCCATATCGAGGAAGACGAGATCGAGGCCGTGCAGATCGAATCCTCGCACACGATGAGCCTCGACGGTTTCGTCGACAAGGCCTCGATCCAGCAGATCTATCTCGACACGCCCTACTATGTCGCGCCGGCCGACAAGGTGTCGGAAGAGGCGTTCGCCGTCATCCGCGATGCCATGGCGGGCAAGAAGATGGCCGGGCTGGCGCGCATCGTGCTCTACCAACGCGAGCGCCCCGTGGTCATCGAGCCGCTCGGCAAGGGCATGGTGCTGACGACGCTGCGCTACGACAACACGGTGCGCCAGCCGGACAGCGTGTTCGGCGAGATCAAGGCGGTGAAGACCGACCAGGAAATGACCGATTTGGCCGAGCTGATCATCGACAAGAAGAAAGCAAAATTCGACCCCTCGAAATTCGACGACAAATATGAGGACGCGCTGCTCGAACTGATCCGGGCCAAGAAGGCGGGGCACAAGGCGCCCAAGGCCAAGGCGGCCCCCAAACCCTCCAACGTCGTCAATCTGTTCGACGCGCTGAAGAAGAGCCTGTCGTCGGATTCGGGGTCAACGAAGGCTTCATCGCCGGCGGCCAAACGCGCCAGGCCGAAAGCCACCGGGCCGAAGCGCAAATCCGCCTGAGGACATCATATGGCCGGCCTCGAACAATATCACGCCAAGCGCGATTTCAAGAAAACGTCGGAGCCGGCGGGCAAGGTCGCACGCACGAAAAAGAGCGAAGCGGGCGGAATCTTCGTCATCCACAAGCACGCTGCGACCAGGCTGCATTACGATCTTCGCCTCGAGCATGGCGGCGTGCTGTGGAGCTGGGCCGTGACGCGAGGGCCGAGCCTTGATCCGCACGAAAAGCGGCTCGCCGTCCATGTCGAGGACCACCCGATCGACTATGCGCCGTTCGAAGGCACGATCCCGAAGGGCCAATATGGCGGCGGCTCGGTCATCGTCTGGGACGAGGGAACATGGGTACCCGAGACCGACCCGGCCCAGGCGATGAAGAAGGGCCATATCAGCTTCGAACTCAACGGCCACAAATTGCATGGGTTGTGGCATCTGGTGCGGCTGAAACCCCGCGCGGGCGAAAAGCGCGACAACTGGCTGCTGATCAAGTCGGACGACGCCGCGGCGCGGCCGGGCGAGGACATTTTGAAGGAGAAGCCGGAATCGGTGAAGTCGGGCCTGACGATCGAAGAGGTCGGTGAAGGCAAGACCGCCAAGGGTAAGAAGCCTGAAGTCTGGCACTCCAACAAGCCGGCCGCCGGCAAGGCGAAGGCCGCAAGCCGCAAACTCGATTTCATCGAGCCGCAACTGGCGACGCTGGAGCGGAACGCACCGCCGGGCAAGGACTGGCTGCATGAAGTCAAATTCGACGGCTATCGCATGCAGGCGCAGATCGCCGGCACGGAAGTGCGGCTCTTGACCCGCACCGGCCTCGACTGGACCGACAAGTTTGGGAGCGAGATCATCGCGGAACTGGCCGCGCTGAAATGCAGCGACGCCATCCTCGACGGCGAGATCGTCGTGCTGGCCGACAGCGGCGTCTCGTCCTTCGCGCTGCTGCAGCAGGATCTGTCGGCGAAGCGGAAGAACCGCTTCCTCTATTACGTGTTCGACCTGATGCGTCTCGACGGCAAGGATTTGCGCGCCGAGCCGCTGGTCGAGCGCAAGCAGGCCTTGCAGGAACTGGTCGGCAAGCAGTCGGAAAATGCGGCGGTGCGTTTCTCCGACCATTTTTTTGAACCTGGCAAGATCATGCTGGAGCATGCCTGCCGCATGGGGCTGGAAGGCGTCGTCTCAAAACGCGCCGATGCGCCCTATCGCAGCGGGCGCGGCCCGACCTGGGTGAAGTCGAAATGCACGGCACGGCAGGAATTCGTCATCGGCGGCTATCTGCCGTCGGACAAGACCGGGCGCGGGCTGCGCTCGCTGCTGGTCGGCTATTACGAGGGCGGCAAACTGCAGTATGCCGGTCGTGTCGGCACCGGCTTCTCGGCCAAGGGCGCTATCGCGCTGAAGAACAAGCTCGATGCGCTGAAGGCGAAGGCTTCGCCCTTCGACAAGGCCGTGCCGAAAGGCAAGGGGCTGGTCTGGGTCAAGCCGGAATTGGTCGGCGAAGTGGAGTTTCGCAGCTGGACGTCGGACCGTATAATACGTCATGCCTCGTTCCAGGGGCTGCGCGAGGACAAGCCGGCGGAGGACGTTGTGCAGGAAAAGCCCAAGGCAGCGACAGGCAAGGGCAAGCCGGCCTCGAGCGGCGGCGGGACGATGACGACCAGCGTAAAACTCTCGCATCCCGACAAGCTGCTATGGCCCGACGAGAAGATCTCCAAGCAGGGCCTGCTCGACCATTACGCCGAGGTTTGGCCGCGCATGGAGCAGTTCGTCGTCAACCGGCCGCTCAGCCTGGTGCGGGCGCCGGACGGCATCGGCGGCCCGCGCTTCTTCCAAAAACATGCCTCGGCCGGCATGAGCGACAGAATAGCCCGGATGAAAGACCCGACGGATGGCGAGGAAATCCTGTTCGTGCGAGATTTCGACGGGGTGGCGGCGCTCGTCCAATACGGCGTGGTCGAGATCCACATCTGGGGCTGCACGATCGACAAGCTTGAACAGCCGGACCAGATCATCTTCGATCTCGACCCCGATGAAGGTGTCGACGTCAAAGCGGTGCGCGAGGCGGCGCTCGATATCCGGGGCAGGCTCGACGAGCTGTCGCTGCCGAACTTCGTCAAGACATCGGGCGGCAAGGGCTATCATGTGCTGGTGCCGCTGAAGCCATCGGCGGACTGGGAGGCGGTGAAGACCTTCGCCCATGATTTCGCCAAGGCGCTCGAACAGGGTGCCCCCGACCGCTACACGGCCACACTCTCGAAGAAGGCGCGCACCGGGAAAATCTTCGTCGACTATCTGCGCAATGGCAGGGGCTCGACGACGGTCGCGCCCTATTCCTCGCGCGCCAAGAAGGGCGCCACCGTATCGATGCCGGTGACCTGGGCCGAGATCGAGGCCGGCCTGGCGCCGAACGCTTTCCCCATAGGCGACAAGACGACGCTGAAGCAGTTGGCGGAAGCCGATCCTTGGGTGGATTTCTTCAAGCAGGGCAAGGTGTTGAAGCGGGGGTAGTTCTCGGCGCTCAGCTCAAAAACACTTTCTCGAAGGCCTGCTTGCCCGGTGGCGAGAAAATCACCGCGCGGCTGTCCTTTTCGCGGCGCGCCCATTTTTCCAGAAGGATCTTGTCGAGGATGGCGGCGCCCAGCGTGCCGGCGAGGTGCGAGCGGCGCACGCTCCAGTCGAGGCAGGCGCGGCAGACCGGGCGGCGCGGTTTGGCGTCGACATCGATGCCGATCGCGGCAAAATGCGACGACGCGGATGGCCCAAGCCTGATCTCCCTGCCGTCGCGCAGCAATATGTCTTTCTCGACCAGACGGTCGAGCATCGCCACCGCCTGCTCGCCGGCGAGATGGTCGTAGCAGACGCGGGCGACGCGCATGGCACCGTCGCGCGGGCCGGGCCGCACGCGCTTGGGGCCGACAGCCTCGGCGACACCGGTGATGGCCTCGATCATGCCCGCCACTTGCGGCCCGGCAAGGCCGTAATAGCGGTGCCTGCCCTGGCTGGCCAAGGTCAGCAGCCCGCCCTCCATCAGTTTCGACAGATGCGAAGAGGCGGTCGGCAGCGACACGCCGGCTTCCAGCGCCAATTCGCTCGCTGTCAGCGCCGTGCCGCCCATCAGCGCGTTCAGCATGTTGGCGCGGGCCGGGTCGCCGACCAGGCTGGCGATGCGGGCGATGTCAGGTCCTTCACGCATAGTTCGTTCCTCATCGAAGCATTCTTGTCAGATAGCCATTATTCTCCGGCCAGATCAACGAGCCGGCGACGCAAGCGACGATGGCTCCTGACACGAACTGCCTAGCACACCAATGCGTATGACGTTTCGACCGCGCTCGAAGCGTCGATGCAGAACCCAAGGAGACGACCGTGACCATCACCTGCTTTATCCGCTATGAGATCGACCCGTTCGGCAAGGCCGCCTTCGAGGAATACGCCCGCAACTGGGGCCAGGCCATTCCGCGCTGTGGGGCCGATCTGATCGGCTACTATGCCCCGCATGAAGGCTCGGCGACGACGGCCTACGCCGCCTACAACATCGAGAACCTGGCGGCCTATGAAGCCTATCGCGCCCGGCTTGCCGCCGATCCCGCCGGCAAGGCAAACTATGAGTTCGCCAAGCGCGAACGATTCATCCTCAAGGAGGACCGCATGTTCCTGAAACACGTCTCCGGGCCGCACGCCAAGCTGGTGCTGCCGTGATCGCCGTCATCTTCGAGGTGCAGCCCGCGGAGGGCAAACGCGATGCCTATCTCGGCATCGCCGCCAATCTGCGTCCCTTGCTCGACGGCATTGACGGCTTCATCTCGATCGAACGTTTTCAGAGCCTCGCCGACCCGAACCGCATCCTGTCGCTGTCGTTCTGGCGCGACGAGGACGCGGTGAAGGCCTGGCGCAACACCGAAGAGCACAGGCAGGCGCAGCAGGCCGGCCGCGGCGGCATCTTTGCCGGCTACCGATTGCGCATAGCGCATGTGGTCAGGGATTATGGGCTGACCGAAAGGGACGAGGCGCCGGCGGACAGCCGGGCCGTGAATGGGTAGTGGAGAGGCGCGTTTCTTCCTTCTCCCCTTGCGGGAGAAGGTGGCCGAGCGAAGCGAGGTCGGATGAGGGGTGTTCCAGGGAACGCCAGCGCCTCACTCCGCTGGAGCACCCCTTGTATCTGCACGGAGGAGACTTTGTGCGATGGAAGCGACTGAGCCTCGAACCGGACGGCCATCCGATTCGAGGCTTGGCGAAGTCGCCCGACACCCCTGTGGCTACAACCGTGGATGAGCCTGGGATCTTCGTCTTCGTCACGCACGACCGAATAGTCGCTTGGCTCCAATCGCACGCACAAGGCAGGTTACCGTGAACACGACCCTCTGTGGAATAGATATTTCGAAAGACTGGCTCGACGCTCATATCGAGCCGATGGGAGCGGCAAACCGCTTCGCCAACGATGCGGCAGGCATCGCCGATCTGGCCGCCTGGTGTCAGAACCATGATGTCGAACTCGTCATCATGGAGGCCAGTGGCGGCTACGAACGGCTGGCCTTCCTGCTCTTGTGGGAGATGGGCCAACCCTGCGGCATGGCCAACGCGAGGAGCGTTCGCTACTTCGCCGAGGCAATGGGTTTCCTGGAGAAGACCGACAGAATCGATGCCGCCGTGATTGCCCGTTATGGTGCCGTCAAGCGGCTCAAGCCGACGCCGCCGCCGAGCGCGGCCCAGCAGCGGCTCAAGGCGCTGGTTGCGCGGCTTTCCCAGGTGGGAGGAGATCTCACCATTCAAAAGCAGCGCAAAAGCACCGCCGACGCCGAAACTATCGCCAGCCTCGATGAAGTGATCGCGCTGCTTGCGCGCCAGAGCCGCAGGCTCGAAGGTGAGATCGCCACGCTCATCGATGACGATCCGCTGTGGGCATGCCTCGACCGAGCCTTCCGCTCGCTCAAGGGTGTTGCCTCTCGCACCGTGGCGCGGCTGATGGCGCAGTTGCCGGAGATCGGCATCCTCTCCAACAAGGCCATCGCCAAGTTGGCCGGCCTGGCGCCGATCGCCAATGACAGTGGCAAGCGCAGCGGTCGAAGACCAGTGCGCGGCGGTCGGGCAGGGCCGCGCGGCGTCCTCTTTCTCGTTGCCAGCATCGTTGCCAAATATGATCCGCATCTGGCAGCTTTCAAGCAACGGTTGCAGACTGCCGGAAAGGAGAAAATGGTCATCCGCATTGCGCTCGCCCGCAAGCTGCTCGTCATTCTCAATGCAAAAGCACGCGACGCGCGCAACGAATTCGCAAATGCAACTTGACACCTCAGATAGTCGCTCATCCGTCTCGGCGCTACGCGCCGATCCACCTTCCCCCACAAGGGGGGAAGGAAGAACTATGCATTCCCGATCAGCACGCCGGCCGCGAACACCAGCGCGCCGCCCAGCACCACCTGGAAGGCGGCGCGCAGGAACGGGGTCTGCATGTAGCGGTTCTGGACGAAGGCGATGGCCCACAGTTCGAAGAACACCACGACGGCGGCAACCGCCGTCGCCGTCCAGAAATGCGGGATGAGATAGGGCAATGCGTGGCCGAGACCACCGGCCGATGTCATGACGCCAGTGGTGATGCCGCGCTTTATCGGCGAGCCGCGACCCGAGAGCTTGCCGTCGTCGGAAGCGACTTCCGTAAAGCCCATGGAGATACCGGCGCCGATCGACGCGGCAAGCCCGACCAGGAAGGTCTGCCAGGTGTCGTGCGTGGCAAAGGCAGCGGCGAAGATCGGCGCCAGCGTCGACACCGAACCGTCCATCAGGCCTGCCAGGCCCGGCTGCACATAAGTCAGGATGAACTGGCGCTGCTCGGCGGCGGCCTCTTCATCCTTCACTTCGCCAGGCACATGCTTCTGCTCCAGCCGCTGGGCGAGCGTCTCGTGGCCCTGTTCGGCTATTGCCAGGTCGCCGAGAAGTTTTCGCGTCGAGGCATCGGTCGTGCGCTTTGCCGCCTCGACGTAGAACAGATAGGCCTGCCGCTCCATGGCCTCGGCCTGGCTGCGCACATGCTCGATGCCGAGCGGCCTCACCAGCCAGTCGGGCTTGCGCTCATAGTAGCCCTTCACATGTTCGCGCCGGATCAGCGGGATGCGCTCGCCGAAACGCTTGCGGAAGAGCTCGATCAGCGAGTCGCGATGGCCGTCCTCTTCCTCGGCCATCTCCTCGAACACTTTCGCCGATTGCGGGAAGTTGTCCGCCAGCCCGTCGGCATAGGCGCGGTAGATGCGCCCGTCATCTTCCTCGGATGAAATGGCCAGCGCCAGGATTTCCTGTTCGGAGAGCGATTCGAAGGGGCGGCGGCCGAAACCGAAAACACGGGAAAGCATGAGGAAAGGATCCTAGTTTAGAATTGTTCTAAACTAGGGTCTGCGGTGCTCCGGGTCAATCGCGCTGAAGTCTCGGGGTTCAAGAATTGTTGAAGCGCTTGAGCGGCGTCGACCCTTATCTATTGGCAAAGCTTCACCTATATAGCTGAACCTAAGACAAGAATGAGGATTTTGAGCGTATGACGAAGCCGCACCCCCAGCATTTCGACCCGAAACCCGTTCTCGATCTCATCGCCAGCATCGAGGCCGATCTGCAGCGGCTGAAGGGCCTGGTCGAGCAGCAGATCGAGAAATTCGACCCCGCCAACCCGCACAACAAGGCCCCCGACGGCAAGCTGACCGAGGAAGGGGTCGAGTGCTGCTACCGCATGTTCGACGAAGGCAAGTCGCGCTATTCGGTCGCCCAGCAGATGAAGATCTCATTTGCCGCCGCCACGCATCGCTTCAACAATTGGCGCAAGCTGGGCGGGACGAAGAGGCAGCGGACGTTGCTGGGGTGAGAACCCGGTTCGCCGCAGGCGAATTGAAAGGTCCGGTGGACCTTTCAAGGGTTCGAACCGGGGAGCTGCCGCAGGCAGCGGGCCCCCGGCTAAGCGCTCCGACTGCAGGAAACAGAACATCGCAGACGTGGCGGGACAGCACCCCCGTCTGTCCGGCAGGACAGAGGGGGGGTGGCCGGCCGTAACGCTAGCCACACTTGGCACCTAGCTCACATCGCCAACTTTGTATCGGTCACATCTTTTCGTTGGCATGGCGCGGCCGTTTGCGTGCACCATGGCCGGATCACATCGCCACAGGATCCGCCATGACCACCTCTCCCGGCATCGCCGACATCCATGCTGCCGCCGCCCGCCTCTCCGGCCTGATCGTCGAAACGCCATTGATCGAATCGGCCGAACTGAACAAGCGCTTCGGCGGGCGCATCCTGTTCAAGCCGGAGACGTTGCAGCGCACCGGCTCGTTCAAGTTCCGCGGCGCCTACAACAAGCTGTCGTCGCTGAGCGAGGAAGAGCGCAGCCGTGGCGTCGTCGCCTTCTCCTCCGGCAATCATGCGCAAGGGGTAGCCGCTTCGGCGGCCATCTTCGGCGTCAAGGCGGTCATCGCCATGCCGGCCGACGCGCCGGCGATGAAGATCGGCAATGTCCGCAGGATGGGGGCGGAAGTGGTGCCGTTCGACCGCTTCCGCGATGACCGCATGACCGTGGTTCGCCCCTATATCGACAAGGGCATGGTGCTGGTGCCGCCCTTCGACGATCCGGCCATCATTGCCGGGCAAGGTACGATCGGCCTTGAACTCATGCGGCAGGCCAAAGCGCTCGGCGTCAGCCTCGACGCCGTCGTCATTCCCTGCGGTGGCGGCGGGCTGTCGAGCGGCATTTCAGTCGCGGTCAAGGACGCCTCGCCGGGCACCGCGGTCTGGGCGGTGGAGCCCGAGCATTTCGACGACACGCGCCGCTCGCTCGCCGCCGGCGCCCGGGTTTCGAACGAACCGGGTTACAGCTCGATCTGCGACGCGATCCTGACCGCCGAGCCGGGCGCCATCACCTTCGAAATCAATCGCAAGAACCTCGCCGGCGCCATCGCCGTCTCCGACAAAGCGACCGCACAGGCGATGCGCGATGCCATGGGCTATCTCAAGCTGGTGGTCGAGCCGGGCGGCTGCGTGGCGCTCGCGGCGCTGTCGTCGGGCGAGATCGAACTGTCCGGCAAATGCGTTGCCGTGGTGCTGTCCGGCGGCAATGTCGATTTCGGCACCTATGCCGAAATCATGGCCGCCGCCTGATCGCTTTGTCCTCTGCGCCATGTCGCTATCGGCGTGGTCCGGCATCGGCGGCTCACAGCGGCCGGGCGCCCTTTTGCGGTCAGTCCAGCGTGCGCCTGAACCGCAGCAGCGCGGTGCCCGCGAAGACCAGCACGAACACGGCCAGCCAGCCGACCTCGGTGGCGATGGCATGGAAGTCGGCGCCCTTCAGCATCACCGATCGGGTGATGCGCAGGAAATGCGTCAGCGGGAAGATTTCGCCCAGCGCCTGGGCCCAGCCCGGCATGCCCCGATAGGGGAACATGAAGCCGGACAGGAGCAGCGACGGCAGGAAGAAAAAGAAGGTGAGCTGCATCGCCTGCATCTGCGAGCGGGCCATGGTCGAGATGGTGTAGCCGAGCAGCACCAGCGACAGCACGAAGACAAGCACCGACGACAACAGCAGCGTCAGGCTGCCGACGAAGGGGATATCGAACAGAAGCTTCGCCGCCACCAGCACCACCGCCACCTGCACCGCGCCGACGACAAGGAAGGGCAGCACCTTGCCCAGCATGATCTCGGCCGGACTGGACGGCATGGCGAGCAGGTTTTCCATCGTGCCGCGCTCGGTTTCGCGGGTCAGCGCCATGGCCGTCATCATCACCATGGTCATCTGCAGGATGACGCCGAGCAGACCGGGCACGATGTTGTATTGCGAAATGCCTTCAGGATTGTAGCGATGGTGCACCACCACCTGCAGCTGCTGTCTGGCATTCTCGGCGGCCGCCGCCTGCATGCCTTGCGCGCGCAGCAGCGCCTGGCTCGCCACCGTGCTCAGCGTGGAAATGGCGCCGCTCGCGGCCGAGGGATCGGTCGCGTCGGCCTCGATCAGGATCTGCGGATTGTCGCCGCGCTCGACTCGGCTGGCGAAGTCGGCCGGGATGGTGACGACGAAGGAAACGTCGCCGCGCGCCATCAGGAACTCCGCCTCTTCGGCGCTTTCGGTGACATGGTCGAAATGGTAGTAGCCCGTCACCTGCAGCGCCGAGACCATGGCGCGCGTATACTGGTCGTTGCTCATCGCCACCAGCGCCGTCGGCAGGCCCTTCGGATCGTTGTTGATGGCAAAGCCGAACAGAATGAGCTGCAGCAGCGGCACGCCGAGCATCATGGCGAAGGTGATGCGGTCGCGCCGCATCTGGATGAATTCCTTGATCAGCAGGGCACCGAGCCGGGCGAAAGAGAAGACGCTGTTCATGCCATATTGTCCTTCGACCCCGACATGAACTGGATGAAGACATCCTCCAGGCTGGTTTCGCCCGGCGCGACCGTCACGCCCTCATGCTCCTTCTCGACATCGGCAAGGGCTGCCTCGAGCTTCTTCCTGTCGGAACCGACGACATGCAGCGTGGCACCGAAAGGCGCCACCTGGTCGACGCCGGGGCGGCCATGCAGCTCTTCGGCCACCTTGGCGAGCCGTGGACCCTGCACCACGAACGTCGTCAGGCCGGCGTTTTTCACCACCTCCTCAACGGTGCCGGTGGCCAGCATCTTGCCATAGGAGATGTAGCTGATGCGGTGGCAGCGCTCGGCTTCGTCCATGTAATGGGTCGAGACCAGCACGGTGAGCCCGCCGCTGGCGAGGCGATGGATCTCGTCCCAGAATTCGCGCCGCGCCTTCGGGTCGACGCCTGCCGTCGGCTCGTCGAGCAGCAGCAATTTCGGCTTGTGCATGATGCAGGCGGCGAGCGCCAGCCGCTGCTTCCAACCGCCGGAGAGCGTGCCGGCCAGCTGGCTGCGGCGCGTGGTCAGCCCGAGTTCCTCCAATGTCCTGGCTACATACTCCTCGACCGGTTTCAGCCGGTAGAGCCGCGCCACGAATTCGAGGTTCTCGCCGATCGTCAGATCTTCGTAGAAGGAGAATTTCTGCGTCATGTAGCCGACTTCGCGCTTGATACTGAGCGACTCCGTGCGGATGTTGAAACCGAGCACCGTGCCTTCGCCTTCGTCGGGCGTCAGCAGGCCGCACATGATGCGGATGGTGGTGGTCTTGCCTGAACCGTTGGGGCCGAGGAAGCCGACGATCTCGCCTTCGGCGACCGACATCGTCACATGGTCGACGACGGTCTTGTCGCCGAACCGCTTGACCAGCCCGTGAACGTCGATGGCATTCATTTTGCCGTTCCCGCAAGATCGACGTCGACGATCTGGCCGGGCTGCAGCGGGCCGGCGTCGCCCTCCGGCCGCGCCTCGACCAGATAGACCAGCTTTTGCCGGTTCTCGAGCGAATAGATCACCGGCGGGGTGAATTCGGGATCGGGCGAGACATAGCTGACGCGCGCCTTCACATCGGGGCCGCAGCCGTCGCAATGGACGCTGAGCAGGCTGCCGATCCTGACCGAGGCGAAGGCGGCTTCCGGTATGTAGACGCTGAGCTTGACCGCACCGTCAGGCAGCATCGAGATGACCGGCGCGGTCGGGCCGGCGGTGTCGCCGGGATTGCGGATGACGTCGTTGACGCGGCCGGGCGAAGGTGCGGCGAGCGTGCGCTTGGACAGCCGCCACTGAGCCTGCTGCAGGGCTGCCTGCGCCTGCTTGACCTGGTTGTCGGCGGCCTTGATCGTCTCGGGCCGCGCCGGCAGGCCGCCGACGGCGAGATTGGCCTGCGCCTGGCCGACCTGGGCGTTGGCGGTCTCCAGCGTCGCCGAGGCGGTGTCGTAATCGGCCTGGGTGCCGGTGCCGCGCTTGAACAGATCGGCGGCGCGGTCGTATTTGCGCTTTGCATCGTCGGCCTGCGCCTTGGCCATGTCGACCTGCGCCTTGAGTGCAGCGATCTCTTCCGGCCGCTTGCCGACCTGCAGATCGGCGAGCTGCGCCTGCGCCTGGGCGAGGCTTGCCTCGGCCTGCGCCACCGCGATCCTGGCGTCGGCGCTTTCCAGCGTCACCACCGTCGCACCGGGCGTGACGCGATCGCCGCGCTTGACGGCGACGGTCTCGACCTGCGCCACCTCGATCGGCGCCAGCAGCACATAATCGCCCTCGACATAGCCGACGGCGAGTGGAGCGGCGGGCGCACAGGCACTGAGGAGCTTGGCGGCAAGCGGCAAGGAGCAAAGGAAACTCATTGTTTTGATCCAATTGGGGGTTTTGATCCCATTTTAGGTTTTGATCCCATTCGGGCGGCCAGTATGGCGCTGAGATTGTCCGTCGTGACCGCCACGACCTTGGCGGCCTCGGCGGCGCCGATGTCGTGCCAGCCCATGCGGCGCTTCACCGCCTCGCGGCCGATGCGGAAATAGACGACCTGGCCGATCAGCGTGAACACGGTGAGCCGGGTCCGCTCGCTTTCGGCCGGCTCGCCGGTCGCCTGCTCCCAGAGATAACATAGCCGGCGATGCGTGGGCTCGAACACGCCGTCATAGATGCGGTCGAGCGCAGCGGTGGGATGCTGCAGTTCGCGCAGCAAGAATTGCACGATCTCGCCGGCGTGCGGCTGCGCCACGACGAAACCGACGATCCCCTCTATTGCGGCGAAAAGCTGCGCGCGCGCCGCCTCGGGATCGCCCGCCGGCGCGGCCTGGCCACTGGCTGGCGCCTGGCCGGCGGCCAGTGCCCGGCCGGCAACAGCCTGGACGGTTTCGACGATATAGTCGGCGACGGCGGCGCGGAGGCCCTCCTTGCCGCCGAAATGATAGGCGATCGAGCCGATATTGGCCTGCGCCTCGCCCGCGATCTCACGGGTCGAGGTGCCGTCGAAACCCTGCCGGCCGAACAGTTTCAGCGCCGCCTGCACGAGTGCTGCACGGGTCGGCTCCGGTGATGTCTCGCGGCGGGAATTTTTGGCGTCGGGCAATTTGATCATGACAGGGCTTTAATCAATCGATTGATTAAAGTCAACTTGTGTTCGGAGCTGTCTTGCCATCGCCCGCGCCAAACGCTTTAGTGCGCGGCCATGGGCAAGGAAGTCGAGCGCAAGTTCCTGGTCTCCAGCACCGCATGGCGGGAGCTGGCCGAGGCGGACATCCGCATCCGACAGTTCTATCTCGCCACGGCGCCCGGGCGAACCGTCCGCATCCGCATCAGCGACGGCGCTTCCGCCAAGCTGACGCTCAAATTCGGCAGCGGCGCTCGCGAGCGCGACGAGTTCGAATATCCGATCCCGCTTGCCGATGCCCTGGAGATGCTGGACTTCGCCATCGGACGTGTCATCGAGAAGACACGTCACCATGTTAGGCATCGCGGCTATCTCTATGAAGTCGATGTCTTTGGCGGTGCACTGGCGGGACTTGTGGTGGCCGAACTCGAAACTCCGGAAGATGTGCCGGACGAAATGCTGCCTGACTGGCTCGGCCGTGAAGTGACCGGCGAGCAGAAATTCTACAACGCGTCGCTCGCCCTCGGGGGGATACCGGAGATCGCCGCATGAGCTTTCGCATCGACCCGCGCCTGCCGCTGACCGGCGAGGTCAGGCGCATCCTTGCCGCGGAAATCGGCAAGGCGCTCCAGCATCTGGATGCGGCGCGCAGCCGGCCGGAACAGGGGCTGCATAAATGCCGCAAGCGGCTGAAGAGCGCGCGTGCCTTGCTGCGGCTGGTTCATTCCGGTAACGAAACATTCTGCACGACAGAGAATCAATGCTATCGCAACGTGGCGGCGCTGCTTGCCGCCCCCCGCGAGGCGACGGCGCTGATCGAGACGCTCGACCGGCTGGCCGCAGCTTTTCCCAAGGAGAGCGCCGATGGCGGGCTCGACGCCGTGCGCGACAGGCTGGTCGCCCGTCAGCACGATTTGCATGAAGGCGCCGGCCTCGAAGCCGCGATCGGCGCGGCGACCGCTGCCTGCGAAGACGGCATGAAGCGGATCGAAAGCCTCGCCTTGCCCGACCAGCCGGAACAGGCAGCCGACGTGCTGGCCGAGGGCGCACGCGTCACTCTGCGCCGCGCCAAAAAGGCGCTCGACAAGGCCAGCGCGCGCGGCGAAGCCAATGATTTCCATGATTTGCGCAAGGCCGCCAAGACGCATGGCATGCACCTGTCCCTGCTGGGCAGGCTGTGGCCGACGCCGATCAAGGCGCGGCGCAAGGCGGTGGATGAACTGGGCGAGCGGCTCGGCGAACTGCATGACCTGTTCGTCATGCGCGCGCTGCTCGAGGCGGACGACGAGCCGCTGGGTCCGCACGAGGACACAAAGCTTCTCGGCAAGCTGTTGAAGCGCTCGGAGAAGAGCCTGAGGAAATCCTGCCTTGCCGAGGCGGCCGAGCTGTTCGGCGACAGCCCCAAGCGCTCGACACGCAAGCTGGCCCGCAAGGCGCGCGACGACCTGGCCAGCCCGGCGCCGCATGACGAGACGAACGCTTCCGCCGGCTGACCAAACGCCGGCGCGCTGGCACTCCCGCGCCGGCCCGTGCTAGTCACGCTCTACCATGACCGAGCCCGGCGACACGCTTCTGGATCGACTTGGCCGCTGGCTGGCTCGCCGGCTGCAGCAAGAATCCTCCGGCTATGAGCCCTATACCCCATCCGACGCCGAAACGCTGCGCCGCACGCTGGAGCCAGGCGACATCCTGCTGGTCGAGGGCAACCAGAAGATTTCGGCGGCTATCAAATACCTCACCCAGTCGACCTGGTCGCATGCGGCATTCTATGTCGGCGACGCGCTGGCCGAACCGGAGGACGGAACCGAGCGGCGTCGGCTGATCGAGGTGACGCTCGGCGAAGGCTGCGTGGCGGTACCCCTGTCGCGCTATCGCACCTACAACACCCGCATCTGCCGGGCGAGCGGGCTGACACCGGAGGACCGCGATCATGTCGTCGCCTTCATGATCGGCAAGCTTGGCCTGAGATACGACCTCAAGAACATTTTCGACATGTTGCGCTACTTCTTCCCGACACCGCCGGTGCCGGTGCGCTGGCGCCGCCGCATGCTGGCCTTCGGCTCCGGCGATCCGACGCGGGCCATCTGCTCCTCGCTCATCGCCGAGGCCTATGGCCAGATCCACTACCCGATCCTGCCCGAGATCACCCGTGCGCCGGGCCGCGCTTCGGCGCAGTCGACCTACATGCGCAAGGAAATCCTGCACATTCGCCACCACTCGCTCTACACGCCGCGCGACTTCGACCTGTCGCCGTTTTTCCGCATCGTCAAGCCGACGCTGGAATATGGTTTCGACTACCGGCAGATGGTCTGGGACGACAAGCCTGCGGGCGCGGAGACGAAGGCCGCCGAATAGCAGATGCTAGGCCGGCATGGGGCGACGTGTCTTGGCGACCCGATCGTCGGGCCTTGCCCCGGCATCGCGCGGGTGCGGGCCGATCGGCATGATCGCGGGGAACGGCGTCGCGCCGAAGGCAAACGTGAATTTGTAGCCGGTGAGCCCGTCCTCGGGTGTCGTATGCTGGTCGTGATGGGCGAGCAGCTTGGCGCGCTCGGCCAACTCCTCGGCCTCGCGCCGTACCATCTCCGCCGTCTCCGGCCGCATCCGCCTGGAGAAGCTGGCGAAGGTCGCCTCCTTGTCGATATGGGTGATGGCCCAGCCGATGAAATTCTTGTTGGTCATCTCGAACAGCGGCCTCAGCGGCCCTTCGAAATTCCACTGGATCGGCGTCTCGACCAGCAATCTTGCCGAAAGACCCCGGCCGAGGGCGATCAGGCCGAGCTCCTCGAGGTCGCGCAGATAGAGGAACATCGAGGCCTCGCTCAGGCCTTGCGAGCGCATGATGCCTTCGGGCGTGAACTTTTCCGACAGCATGACGAAGATGAACAGCAGCGCCGGCCGGCCGGCCAGCCTCTGTTCGATCTCGGGCGCGATGTGGTTGACCGGACCCGGCCCGCGGTTCATCGAGCCGAGTACGTTCTCCAGCTCGACGCCGGCGGCCGTGCAGATCTCCACCAGCCGGTCGAGCTTGCAGTTGCGCTCGTGGAAGATGCGCTTCACCGTCGGCTCGGAAACGCCCATGCGTTCGGCAAGCTCGCGATAGGTGACGCCCTTGGCCTTCAGCGTCCGCTTCAGCGCCTCGAAGATCAGACTGTTCATGGCATGCACCTCTTGCCGGCAGTTTCGTATCGATATTTGATACTAGCGGTAATCTGGCTTCCGGAAAAGTATCGAAAATCCTAGCTCTTGCCTGTCATCACAGGAGAACAGCCATGAACCGCCTCATCCTCTCAGCCTTTGCCGCCGCCATCGGAATTACGGCCGCACCCGTCGCCCGGGCCGGCGAGCTCTGGCGCGCCACGGGCCTCGAACAGCCGGAATTGGCGCTGTTCGACGCCGCCAACAACCGCATCATCGTCTCCAACATCGTCGGCAATCCCGGCGCTGCGGACGGCAACGGCTATCTCTCGGTGCTTTCCCTCGACGGCAAGACGATCACCCAGCACTGGACCGACGGCATGGATGCGCCCAAGGGCATGGCGATATCCGGCGGCAAACTCTATGTCGCCGACATCACCAAGGTCCGCGTCGTCGATCTCGCCAGCGGCAAGCTGATCGCCAGCATTGTGGTGCCGAATGCCGTCTTCCTTAACGACATGACCTCGGACCAGACAGGCAAGGTCTATGTCAGCGACATGCTGGCCGACACGATCTACCGCATCGACGGCGACCGGCCGGAGCTGTTCGTCAGGGATGCGCTGCTGGCTTCGCCCAACGGCGTCTTCGCCGATGGCGACAGGCTGATCGTCGCCTCCTGGGGCAAGGGCATCAAGCCCGACTTCAGCACGGCGGAGCCAGGCGGGCTGCTCGCCATCGACCTCGCAAGCAAGGCGATTTCGCCGCTGCCCGGCGCGCAGAAATTCGCCGACCTCGATGGCGTCGTCGCCATTGGCGACACCATCTACGCCACCGCCTACATGACCGGCACGCTTTACCGATACAAGGCCGGTGGCGCACCGGAAGCGGTGGCGCATTTCAAGCCGGGCAGCGCCGACATCGGCACCGACGGCAAGTCGATCCTCTATGTGCCGCTCATGAACGAGGGCGAAATCGCGGCGCTGAAGCTGGACTGAGAGCCGGCGCCTCAGGGTCGATCCGCGCGACCTCTGGCTAACAGCCGTGGGATGGACCGTGCTACGACAGTCCATCCCACGGTGACGGTCAAGGAGGATTGCGATGGAAGACATTGCCATGGAAGACCGGGACATCCCCGTGGCTCTGGATCGTCACTGGGCCGCCTCGGATGCCGGTGATTTCGAGGCAGAGCATGAGATCTATCGGGAGGATGCGGTGCTTGACTATCCGCAATCCGGCGAGCGCATCCACGGGCGGCGCAACATCCAGGCCTCCCGCGCCGCGCAGCCCAACCGCAAGCGTTTTGCCGTGCGGCGGATCACCGGCACGGATGGTCTCTGGGTCACCGAATATGTCCTGACCTATGACGGGCGGCCCTCCTATACAGTCAGCATCATGGAGTTCCTCGACGGCAAGGTGGCGCGCGAGACCCAGTATTTCAGCGACCCGTTCGAGCCGGGGCCGTCGCGTGCTCAATGGGTCGAGCGCATGCCGTGAGCCATGGGGAAGATCATCCGCCGATCGCTCGTTCGGAGCTGCCTGATGATACGGCTGCGTTAGCCCGCTTCCTCATCGGCAAGCTGGTGGTGCGCGATTTGCCGGAGGGCATGGTCAGCGGCCGCATCGTCGAGACGGAGGCCTATGTCGTCGGCGACGCCGCCGGGCATGGCTTCAGGGGGATGACCTCGCGCAACCGTTCGCTGTTTCTCGAGCGCGGCCACGCCTATGTCTATCTCGCCTATGGCGTCTCCATGATGCTGAATGTCTCGAGCGAGGCGGAAGGAATCGGAACGGGCGTGCTGATCCGGGCGCTCGAGCCACTCGAGGGCATCGCCATCATGCGTCAGAATCGCGGCGTCGAGCGCTTGCGCGACCTGGCGCGCGGACCGGGCAGGCTGGCCGCGGCGCTGCGGATCGATCGGTCGCTCGACGGGCTCGACCTCTGCCGGAAAGGGCCGCTATGGCTGGCGAAGGACGGCCAAAAGGCCGGCGAGATCGGGCAAGGCATCAGGATCGGCATTACCAAGGATGCGGACCGGCTGCTGCGGTTCTATGTCAGGGGAAGCCCGTTCGTCAGCGGTCCGAGATCGCTTCAGAAATAACAGACCAGCCAGCTTTCGCAGCGCGCCGCGCTTAAGCTCTAGACGGCAATTTGCAGCGTCCCGTAACGCTTTACCTCAGCCTCGATCTCCCTGACCAGAGTCTCGAGCGCGGGGTTCCTGGGGGTGCGCGCGCGCCTGATGACATAGGCCAGGTCTGGCGGCTTGGGGAATGTGTTGTCGACAATCTCCATGTCGGGCTGCAGGTACCGCTGACTCAGGAGTGCCACGCCGAGCCCCGCGGTCACGCCTGCAATGATCCCGGCCGCGCTGGAGCATTCGAACACGGTCTCCAACACCGTATCCTCGTCCTGCCCGACGTCGATGCCCCAGCGCCGGTAAAAGCAATTCTCATCGAAGGAAAGAAATGGGACCGGCTTCCCGTTCGACAGAACCAGGTCGCGAGATTTCACCCAATGCAGCGTCTCGCGGAACAGGAGGATGTCGGCGGGGCGGACCTCGTGCTGGAATACCTGGATGATGGCGGCGTCAAGGGCTCCCTGGCTGAGCTGCTCCTGCAAGACGAGGCTCATGCGCACCTGCGTGCGGACGCTCACCTCCGGGTAGAGCCGGCGAAACCGGCCAAGAATGCGCGAAAGGTCCGTGCAGGTGGTATCCTCGGTCATTCCCAGCGCGATCTTGCCTTGCAAAGAGCTTTTCGACAGGCTCAGGACCGCCTCGTCATGGATGCCCAGAATGCGCCGCGCATAGCCAAGCAGGTCCCGTCCGGCCGTGGTGAACATCGGCGCGTTTGCTTTCCGGGTGAGGATTTCGCAGTCGAGACTCGTTTCGAGTCTCTTGATCTTGTGGCTGACGGCCGACTGTGACAGGCCGAGAATCTCGGCCGCGCGCGTGACGCCGCCGTGCTTCTCGATCGCGACTAGTGCGCGCAAGGCGTCGACATCCAAGCGGCGGCTCATCAGTCCGGTCATGACAATCCTCGCTCGAAACCAAAGAGACGCGCCAATTTCTGATCCTCCGATGCGTTTCAGGCAAGCCAGTATGGCGATTTTTCTGACTGCTTCATGATCGTATCGAAATTTGTCATGTGCAAACACGCGCTGGAGCCTTCAATGGTCTGAGCCACGTCGGCCATGCTCCGCTTCGGGGTCACGGGCCGGCTTGAACAGAGAGATTTCATGACGCTCCCGCAAACCAGGATCCATCGCCTCGTGTGGCCAACAATGGCGACGGCGCTGGTCGTAAGCTGGAGTTCCGGCTTCGTCGGCATCCGCTACGCCAGCGAGAATGCCGATGTCATGCTGGTGCTGTTCTGGCGGACCTTGATGTCCGGGCTGATCCTCGTGCCATTTGCTCTCCTGATCGGACCGCGCGTCAACGCCCGTGCCCTTGTCCAGCAGATGGTCTTCGGCGTGGCGACGATGTTCCTCTATCTCGGCGGATTCGCGCTTGCCATCGGCCAGCGCGTGCCGACCGGCCTTGTCGCGCTGATTTCCGATCTTGTCCCGCTCGCCATCGCGGCCTTGTCGCAGCCGGTTCTGGGACACCGATTGACCGGGAGACAGTGGATCGGAACGGCTCTCGGAGTGACCGGCGTTCTCATCGTTTCGCTGGACAGCCTGAGCCTCGGGACGGCCCCGGCCTGGGCATATTTGTTGACAGTCGCTTCCATGATGGTTCTGGCGCTGGCAACGGTGGTGCAGAAGCGGATGGGGACGATCAATATGCCCATTCATCAGAGCCTGTGCATTCAATGCCTGACGGCAGCAGTCCTTTTCGCCGCTTGCGCCGGATGGAATGGCGGGCTGATGCCGCCCCTCGATGCCAGGTTCGGATTCGGCATCGCCTGGCTGGTGCTGTTTTCGACCTTCTTCTGCTACGGCACGTACTACGCAAGCCTGCGCCTCTACACGGCCTCACAGGTCAGCAGCGTGATCTATCTCAGCCCACCCGTGACGATGCTCTGGGGCTGGTCGATGTTCGGCGAGCCGCTTTCGAAGGCGATGCTGGCTGGCCTTGCGGTGACGCTGTCCGGCGTCTGGTTCATCTCGTCGGGCAGCGCAGCGTCGAAGGACTTTCAGCTCAGTCAGCATCATGTCGGCTAGTCGCCGAGGCGAAATCGACCTGATGATTGATGGCGATCCACGTCAGTGTCGCTTCACCCAGGGACTTCAAAGGAGGTAGTTTCATGAAACTCACAGAATTCAAAGCCCTGACCTTCGACTGCTACGGCACCCTGATCGATTGGGAGTCCGGCATGATCGCCGGCCTGAAGCCGCTGACAGAAAGGGCTGCCCGCAGCTTGAGCCGGAACGAGATCCTCGAGGCGCACGCCCGGCACGAATCCAGTCAACAGAAATGGACGCCGGGGAAACGCTACCGCGACCTCCTGCCGATCGTTTACAAGCGACTTGCGGAGGAGTGGGGTGTCGTCGCCACTCGAGAGGAATGCGTGGCGTATGGGGAAAGCGTGAGGGACTGGCCGGCTTTCGCCGACTCCGCGGAAGCCTTGCAGTACCTCAAAAGCACTACAAGCTGATCATCCTCTCCAACGTCGACAACGAAAGTTTCTCGTTCAGCAACAAGAAGCTCGGCGTTGATTTCGACGCGATCTATACGGCGGAAGATATCGGCTCCTACAAGCCCTCCGACCGGAACTTCGACTATATGCTCGAAAAGCTCGGTACAATCGGGGTAGAAAAGCGAGAGGTCCTACACACCGCGGAAAGCATGTTTCACGATCACGCTCCCGCAAATCGCTTCAGCCTGACATCGTGCTGGATCTATCGCCGGCATGCGGATCAGGGCTTCGGCGCCACGATGAACCCCGGCGATGCACCGACGGTGGATTTTCGCTTCGACAGCATGGCCGACCTCGTGAAGGCGCACGCTGAAGAAATACGGGGCGCTGGCCTCTGAGCCGCCAGGCTGCCTATTGCGTGGCATCAACCGCCGGCGGAACCGTCAGTTGCGCCCGCGCATCGCTGATCGAAGCGGCATAGGTCACCAGCGGCCGCTTGACGCCGTGGTTGATCAGGGTGCGCCGTATCTGCGGAGAGGCACCCGATATGATGAAGCGCACACCGGCGCGCCTGGCCTTGTGGGCCGCGCTTTCGATGACATTGGCGGCCGTCGAATCGAAGAAAGGCACCGCCGAGCAGTCGAGGATGAAATTCTTACGCTGGTCGGCAATGCGGTCGAGCACGCCGCCGACGGTGGAAGCGGCGCCGAAGAAGAAGGCGCCCGAGATGCGGTAGACGACGGTGTCGACGTCGCTCGCCTCGCTGGCATCATAGGCGCGACCGCTGCTGTCGGCGACATCGTCCTGCACCAGATCCGCCTCGACAGCGATCGACTTGGCCATGCGGTCGATGAACAGGATCGAGCCCAGCGCGAAACCGACGACGATGCCTTCGGTCAGGTCGCGGAAGACGACGATCAGGAAGGTCGCCATCAGCACCAGCGCGTCGCCGCGCGAGGCGCGCAACAGCGTCGCGAAGGCCTGTTTCTCGAACATGTTCCAGCAGACCACCGCCAGCACGCCGGCAAGCGCGGCAAGCGGGATGTAGCTGGCCAGCGGCGCGGCCACCAGCATGAAGACCAGCAGGAACAGTGAATGCAGCATGCCCGAGACCGGCCCATGCGCGCCGGCCCGCACATTGGTGGCGGTGCGGGCGATGGTGCCGGTGACGCAGATGCCGCCGAACAATGCGGATGCGATGTTGGCGAAACCCTGCGCCACCAGCTCGCAGTTGGAACGGTGCCGCCGGCCGGTCATGCCGTCGGCAACCACGGCCGACAGCAACGATTCGATGGCGCCGAGCAGGGCAAAGGCAATGGCGTCCGGCAGCACCGCGACGATCTTGCCCATGCTGAGCGTCGGCAGCGTCGGAAACGGCAGGCTGCGGGGAATGCCGCCATAGCGCGTGCCGATGGTTTCAGCCGGCAACGCCAGCAGCGCCACCACCAGCGAGGCAAGTCCGACGGCGATCAGCATGCCCGGCCAGCCCGGCCGCCAGCGCTTCACCGCGACAATGGTGACGATGGTCAGCACCGCCACCAGCGTCGCCGAGATGTTTACCGTGCCAGCCGCCTGCCCGATCGCCATCAATTTCGGCAGCAGCGGCCCCGGCTCCGGCCCCGCAAGCTTAAGCCCGAACAATTCGACGATCTGGCCGGAGAAGATGATGATCGCAATGCCGGCGGTGAAGCCGACCGTCACCGGATAGGGGATGAATTTGATGTAGGTGCCAAGCCTGAGATAGCCGATGGCGAGCAGGAACACGCCGGCCATCATCGTTGCCAGAAGCAATCCATCGACACCTTCGCGCTGGACGGTCGCCGCCACCAGCACGATGAAGGCGCCGGCCGGCCCGCCGATCTGGAAGCGGCTGCCGCCGAATGCCGAGATGATGAAGCCGCCGACGATGGCTGTGAACAGGCCGCGCTCCGGCGTCACGCCGGAGGCGATCGCAATCGCCATCGACAGCGGCAGCGCCACGATGGCGACGGTCAGCCCGGCCATGAAGTCGGCCTTGAACTGCGGCAGGTGGTAACCTTCGCGCCAGACCGTCACCAGTTTGGGCGTGAACAATTCGGCAAATGTCGGGCTTGCCGACCCTTGGGCCGACCCTTGGGCCGACCCACGAGTTGATTTGTGGGCCGACCTTTGGGTCGATTGATGCACTGCCTGCCGTGTCTGATCCATGGACTGCCTTCCGCACATGAAGGCGGCGGGATCGTCGGCAGGAATGTCGGCGGTCGCCGTCGCGACTTATGCCGGCTCAGCCCTGGGATCTGGCGGCACGGCGGGTTTGAGGCGCACGCCCCTGCCGCCGCGCTCGCTGGCCTGGTTCTCGCCGATCAACTCCACCCCGGCCTCGTCGAGCGCCTGGATGACCTTCATCAGCGTATCGACCACGCCCCGGACCACGCCATCGCTCGCTTCCATGCGCTGGATGGTCGGAAGCGAAACGCCTGCGCGTTCGGCGAGCGTCTTCTGGTCGATGCCGGCCAAGGCCCTTGCGGCACGCATCTGCGCGGCAGTGATCATCGGCCGGACCCCATGTCTGAGTCTGCAGGAATAAGGTATAATACCATTGTCATGATGTTTCAAGCATCAATATGAATGTCTGAGGCGTAAGCGCCTTCGCCTGATTGTCCATTTTTTCCGATACTTCCCGAGGATTGCAGGCTAGGGTGCTGCCCATCTGGGCAGGGGGTAACGCGGTGAATATTTTCAAGACCTTGATGACATCCGCATGCCTGCTTTCGATGGTTCTGGCTCTGGCAGGCTGTGGTGGACACCTCATCAACCGCTTGATCTGAGCGCAAGCCCGAGGGTGCGGTCAGGCGCCATCGGCATCGTCGCTCACCACCTTGCGGCGCTGCAACACACGCGCCACCAGCCAGCACAGCATCGCCCAGGCGAAGCCCGCGCACCAGCCGGCCAGCACATCCGACGGCCAGTGGACGCCGAGATAGATGCGGCTGACGCCGACCAGCACCGTCGTCAGCACGGCCAGCGACAAGACGTAGATCTTCGTCGCCCTGCCATGCAGGAAGCGCGCCGCGAGCGAACCAAGCGTGAGATAGGTCACCGCCGACAGCATGGCGTGGCCGCTTGGGAAGGAAAGCGACGTCTCGCTGACCAGATGCGAAACGAGCTCGGGCCGCGGCCGGTCGACGCCGACCTTCAGCAGGCTCGACAGCACCTGGCCGCCGGCCACGGCGACGAAGATGAGAAGTGCCGTCCCCGGCCGGCGGATCAACAGCAAATAGAGGATCGTTGCCGTCGTGATCAGCACCAGCACGCTGGCGCTGCCGAGGCTGGTGATGTCGCGCATCGCGCCTTCCAGCCACGATGGGCCGATCGGGATTGCCGGTTGGCCAACCTGGCGGAAGGCAAGCAGGATTTCGGTGTCGAAGGCGTGCGACGCGGTTGCCCGCGCCACCTCCATGAGCTCCACGAAGCCCCACAGGCCGCCGGCGATGACCAGGCCGGCCAGCAGCACCGGGAATTCGATGCGGTTGAGCAGGGTGCTTGCGGTGTCTTTCATCGGGCCGGTGTCGCAATCTTCATCTCGATCAACGCCCCTGCAGATAGGGCCCAAGCGTGATCAGCGCCACTGCGGCGATCGCCAGCACGATGCCGGTGGCCTGCAGCGCGTTGACGCGCTCGCCGAAGAACACCAGCGCCACGACGTTGACCGAGACCAGCTGGATGACCGCCGAGAGGCTGAACGACACCGACATGCCGAATTCGCGGATCAGCCGCAGCATGATCAGATTGCCCAGCGAATAGAGCGCGAGCGTCAACAGGATCTTGCCGAGGCTCGGCGCCAGTCCCCATTGCTTGGCGGCGGTCGCCGCCAAAAGGAAGATCACCGTCGAAAAGCCAAGCTGCAGCAGTCCCGAAAAACTCAACGTCCCATCCCCCTCGAAGCGGCTGCCGCCGCATGTGCCGCGGACCTTGTTTCCGAAGCGCCTCGAGACGTCAAGCGACCTCGTTCTAACGACAGGGTCTTGGCAACGGCAAGACTGAGGCTCAATGTGCGATGTCGCCCAGCTGTTCGATGGAAGGGCGGTCAGGGGATCATGATTCGCATTCTGCAGAATTTGGCGCGGCGCTGGAGCGAGCTTTCGCTTGCCCTGCAATTCCTCGTTGCCGGCGGCTTTGGCCTGCTGGCCGTCATGCTGGTGGTGGGTGCCTGGGTGACGTCGCAGATCCGGGACGGCGTCACCCGCAATTCGGCAGCCACGACGGCGCTCTATGTCGACAGCGTGATCGCGCCGCTGCTGCCGGACCTGCGCAAGAGCGAGGAGCTCAGCGAGTCCGTCAAGCAGGCGCTCGACGAGACGCTCGGCCAGGGCGCGCTCGGCAAGCGCCTGGTCTCGTTCAGGCTCTGGCGCCGGGACGGCACCGTGCTCTACGCGAAAGATGCAACTTTGATCGGCCGCCGCTTTGATCTGACCGACGATCTGCGGTCCGCCTTTCAGGGCAACGTCACCGCCCAATTCGATACGTTCGACGAAACCGAAAGCAAGGAGCAGGCCGCGGGCGTGCCATTGCTGGAGATCTACAATCCCGTGCGCGAACCCTGGTCGGGCGAGGTGGTGGCCGTCACCGAATTCTTCGAGGTCGCCACTGATTTCAAGGCCACGCTGGCCTCTGCCCTGCTGTCGAGCTGGCTGATCGTGGCCGGCACCACCCTGACGGCTTTTCTGCTCCTGTCGAGCATCGTGCTGCGCGCCAGCCGCACCATCGACGATCAGCGCGGGGCGCTGCGCCGCCAGGTGTCGGAGTTGCAAGGCCTGGTGACGCAAAACAGCGCCTTGCGGCAGCGTGTGCAGAGGGCGTCCCGCCGCGCCACCGCGCTCAACGAACGATATTTGCGCCGGATCGGTGCCGACCTGCATGACGGACCGGCGCAACTCGTGGCCCTGGCGGCGCTGCGCATGGACAGCCCGGTATTCTCCGGCGACGGCCATTGGGGCGAAAACCGCGCGACCGAGGTCGCGATGATCCGCAAGACGCTGGAGGATGCGATGCGCGAAATTCGCGGTATCTGCACCGGTCTCGTCTTGCCGCAGATCGAAACGGCCGCGGCAACGGACATATTGCGGATGGCGGTCGACGAACATCAGCACCGGACGGGAACGTCCGTGCTGCTCACGCTGCCCAGGCATTTGCCTGAGCTCGGCACTTCCGAAAAGATCAGCATCTATCGTTTCGTGCAGGAAGGGCTGAACAATGCCTATCGCCACGGGCGGGCCAAGGATCAGACGGTGCGGGCCGGGATGAAGAATGGCAGGCTTTTTGTCGAAGTGTCGGACGGCGGGCCGGGTTTTGATCCGGCGCGGGTCGACGGGTTGGGGCTCGCCGGCCTCAGGGAGCGGGTCGAAAGCATTGGCGGCCAGTTCGAGACCTTGACCGGAGCGCAAGGCACGCGATTGGTGATCAGTCTTTCGATCGAGGAGCAAGCATGATTGGCGCTATCCGCATCGCTATTGTCGACGATCATCCGCTGTTTCGCGAAGGCGTGACGCGCAGCCTGTCGGAGATCGGAGGTTTCGAGATCGTCGGCGAAGGCGCGACAGCGCAGGATGCCGAACGCATCGCCTCGACGGTGCAGCCTGACATATTGCTGCTCGACATCTCCATGCCGGGCGGCGGCCTGTCCGCGGTTGTCAGCATCCTCGCCGACCATCCTGCCCAGAAGATCGTCATGCTGACGGTTTCGGAGACCAATGCCGATGTAACCACGGCGCTGAACGCAGGCGTGCAGGGCTATATCCTCAAGGGCGTCGGATCGCGCGCGCTCGCCGACATCCTGCGCAATGTGGCTGCCGGCGAGGGCTACCTTACGCCGACGCTGTCGGCACGGCTGCTTTCCGATCTCCAGTCCCCGCAATCTGCCAACGGCGTGGCGGACCGGTTGCGGCAACTGACTGAACGGCAGACGGAAATCCTGCGGCTGGTGGCGGAGGGGCTCAGCAACAAGGAGGTTGCCTTGCGCCTGGAGCTGCAGGAAAAGACGGTCAAGCACCACATGACCGGGGTGCTGTCCAAACTCAATGTGCGAAACCGCACGGAAGCGGCTCTCATGGTGCGCGAGTTCCGCGACCGGGACAGAAACCGCTCTTAGAGCAATTCCAGGAAAAGTGTGAAACGGGTTTCCCGGGCAAAGCGCATGGCGCTTTTCCCTTGGGAATCGCGGCAAAACAAACAGTCAGGCCATTGCGGACCCGCGCAAGGGCCGGACAAGGGAAGATCACCTCTGCCGGGGGCGGCGGAGGTGACGTGTGAAACCGGCCGTTGCCTGCTAGCCAGTTTCACAAGGCCTTTAGACGGCTGACATCGGCCGGCGTGGCCCGGCGGTCGATGATCGTGCGACCCAGCGCATCCTTCATTTTGAAACGGCCGTTTTCGATCTTTTCGGTGATGCCGTCGGGATGTGTGACCGTGATCTTGTTGCCGCTCACCGAGACCTTGTCACCGGTCGCGGCGTTGACATGGCTGACGCCTTTGTCGCTCTGTCCCTTGCCGGATGCCGAGTTGTCACCACTGCCATCCGTTCCGGAATTGCCGCCGTTTCCATTTCCGTTGCCGCTGTTACCGCCGCTGCTGTTACCGCCGTTACCGCCGCCGCTGTTGCCACCGTTACCGCCGCCGCTGTTACCGCCGTTACCGCCGCTGCTGTTACCGCCGTTACCGCCGCCGCTGTTGCCGCCATTACCGCCGTTGCCACCGCTGCCGCCGCCGCCGTTGCCGCCATTGCCACCGCCACCGTTGCCGCCGCCATTGCCGCCATTGGCGGCCTGTGCTGATGCGGCGTCGATTCCGGGGGCGGAGCCGTGCAGGGCAATTCGATAGGGAATGATGGTCAGCGCCAGAGCAGCCGCCGAAACGACCGTCAGCCGGCGGCACCGGGCCGTGATCGATCCGTGCATCCTGATCTCCGTCGATTGAGCCGGCGCGCCCACCCCAACGTTGCAAACAGCAACATCGCCGAAAGATGTATTGGCCGGAAGCGACCTCCGACCGTTGCGTTTGTCCTCCAGGACTTTTGCAAGCGCAAGGTTGGACTAAAGTCCGATGTCACGGTGACAATCATCTCGCGTGGAGCGGCGGAGCAGGTATGATGTCACGAAAATGTGATCAGTTGTCTGTAGGGGTCGAAAGACGACAAAAAAGCTCCAGCCACTCCAAAGCCAGAGGCCCTTCGTGACCGAACATCGCTCTCCCGACGCCCGATTCCGCACCAGCCTGCTCGAGGAAAACGAAGGACCGGCCACCAACCCCACCGACAACCGCACCATGGGCGAGATCATCGCCGCGCGGTTCCCGCGCCGGGGATTCCTGAAGGGATCGCTCGCCGTCTCGGCGATCGCCGCGACCGTCGGCCCGCTGGCCATGATCGCCGCCGACGATGCCCGCGCCGCGGAAGGCTCCGCCTTCAAATTCGACGAGCTCGAGGCCGGGATCGACGACAAGCATCATGTCGCGCCGGGCTACGACGCCGACGTGCTGTTGCGCTGGGGCGATCCGCTGTTTGCCGATTCGCCGCAGTTCGACCCGACGAAACAGTCGGCCGAGGCGCAGGCCAGACAGTTTGGCTACAACAACGACTATGTCGGCTACATCGCGATCGACGGCTCGGCCGAGCACGGCCTGCTCGTCGTCAACCACGAATACACCAACCCGCATCTGATGTTTCCGGGCATCGTTTCGATCGTCGAGAAGGACGGGAAGAAGAAGGCCGAGGTCGCGCCGCTCTCGAAGGAGCAGGTCGATGTCGAGATGGCGGCGCATGGCGGCACCATCGTCGAAATCCGCAAGGTGTCAGACAAATGGCAAGTGGTGCGGGACGGCAAGCTCAACCGCCGCATCACCGCCACCACCGAAATGGCGCTGTCGGGCCCGGTCGCCGGCCACGACCGCGTCAAGACCAATGCCGACCCGTCCGGCACGAAAGTGTTCGGCACTTTCAACAATTGCGCCGGCGGCGTCACCCCTTGGGGCACCTATGTGATGGCCGAGGAGAACATCCACGGCTATTTCTCCGGCGAATTGCCCGAGGGCCACAAGGAAGCCGCCAACTACAAGCGGCTCGGCATTCCGGAAGGTGCCTATGAATGGGGCGCGCATTACGACCGCTTCAACCTCGCCAAGGAGCCGCACGAACCCAATCGCTTCGGCTGGATCGTCGAGGTCGACGTCAACGATCCGACATCGACACCGAGGAAGCGCACCGCCATGGGCCGCTTCAAGCATGAGGGCGCCGAATCCATCGTCGCCAAGGACGGCCGCGTCGTCTTCTATCTCGGCGACGACGAGCGCTTCGACTATGTCTACAAATTCGTCACCAAGGGCACGTTCAACGCCAACGACCATGCCGCCAACAAGGACCTGCTCGACGAGGGCACGCTGCATGTCGCCAAATTCGCCGAGGACGGCACGGTCGACTGGCTGCCGATCGTCTTCGGCCAGGGGCCGCTGACGGCGGAAAACGGCTTTGGCAGCCAGGCCGACGTGCTGATCGAGACGCGGCGCGCCGCCGATCTGCTCGGTGCCACCAAGATGGACCGGCCCGAGGACATCCAGCCCAATGGTGTCAACGGCAAGGTCTATGTCATGCTGACCAACAATTCGAAGCGCAAGGCAGACCAGGTCGACGCCGCCAATCCGCGCGCCGAGAATGCCTTCGGCCACATTATCGAGATCACCGAGACCGACGGCGATTTCACGGCCGCCAAGGGCAAATGGGAAGTGCTTTTGAAATGCGGCGATCCGTCGGTTGCCGATGTCGGCGCCACCTTCTCGACGGCGACGACGGCCCATGGCTGGTTCGGCATGCCCGACAATTGCGCGGTCGATTCGGCCGGGCGCCTGTGGGTCGCTACCGACGGCCAAGGCCCGAAGGCCACCGGCCGCACCGATGGCTTGTGGGCGGTCGACACCGAGGGGGCTGCGCGGGCAACTTCGAAACTGTTCTTCCGCGTGCCGATCGGCGCGGAAATGTGCGGCCCGCTGTTTGCGCCCGACGACCGGACCGCCTTCGTTGCCGTCCAGCATCCGGGCGATGGCGGCGAGGATTGGGAAGGCTTCGGCCGGCCGTCCTACTATGAGGATCCGTCGACGCGCTGGCCGGACTTCAAGTCCGAAATGCCGGTGCGGCCGTCGGTCGTCGCCATCACCAGGCAAGGCGGCGGCAAGATCGCGGTGTGATATCAGGCGGCTGGAGCACGCAGCGGATTTGACCGAGCCCTGCGTGCCGGACCGCCTCCCCAACGTCGATGGATGTTTCCGCCAATCGCCAAGGTTCAAGCCTCGGGAAAGATCGGCAATTTACTGGTGGCGCCCTAACGCGCGTCGAAACGGATTCGTGCGACGCGCGTTAGGTCTTTGTCTTGTGCATGTCGTACGCCCAAAACCGGACCCGCTTTTGGGCGAGATGAATTGGGTCGTTTCCCGGAGCCCGCCACCATGTCGAAGTCAGTCTATGACCGGGGCCTGCTCAAGCCCGGCGACATCGCCAGGCTGCAGCGCGTCTTTGACGAAGTCTGCCTGCGGCGCACAGCTCAGCCCGATTCGCCGGAAGCACGCGAGATCGCGCTCACCCTGCTCGCGCTGCACAATGCCGGCATGGTCGACGGGGAGATGCTGATGCAAGCCGTCGGCTTCCGCCGGCTCGAGCCGAAATCGGCGTGAGGCGTCAGGTCGCTAGAGCTCTTTGTTTCGACGCAATTCCCAAGGGAAAGCGCTCACACTTCCCGGAATTGCGCTAGCGGCCCGCGCCGGCGATCCGCCTGGCGATCGCCTTGCCCAAAATGGCGGCATTGGCGAAGCAGCCACGAATGCTCGGCCGCATACCGGTGAACCACAGGCCGGGCAGTTTCGGGTCGGCTTCACCGCCGTTGAAGAGCGGGACACCCTTGCCGTCGAGCACGCCGAGATCGCCGACCATGCGCTCCAGCCCGGTGCGGTAGCCCGTGGCGGCAATGACGATATCGGGATCGATCAGGCGACCATTGGCCAGGATCACGCCATCGCGGGTGAATTCTCGTATCGCCCGCACCACGGTAATCTTGCCAGACTTTATGGCGTCGACGGCACCGTCATCCGCGGCAATCGCGGTGTAGTCCGAGGCCAGGCGGCTGGCGCCGCCCGACGGCGCGGGCGGCATGCCGAATTTGGTGAGATCGCCGAAAACCAGCCGCTGCGTCGCGGCCATCACCGCATCGGCAACGCGCAGCGGCAAGCGCGCCATGAGCGGCGAAAGCCGGTGCACGGCGATCTTGCCGATCCGCTTGGGCAGAAGGGCGGGGCCATTGCGGGCCGACAGCCAGAGAGAAGCCGTATCCACGCCGGCCAGATGATTGAGGGCATCGAAGCCCGAATTGCCGGCGCCGACGACCAGCACCTTCTTGCCGGCATAGGACTTGGCGTCGCCAAAATCCGCCGAATGGATGATCCGGCCCGCGAAGGCCTGCATGCCCACCCACTGCGGCGTGAAGGGCTCCTTGTCACGACCGGTGGCGACGATGACATGACGCGCCAGACGCGAGCCGGCGCTGGTGCGCACCAGCCAATGGTCGCCCTTGAACACGAGGGTCTCGACGGCAACGCCGAACTCCACAGGCAACTGGTTCGCCTCGCGGAAATCGTTCATATGGCGGATGACGACGCTCTTGGGTGGAAAGGCTGGCGTACCCCCGGGAAAGGAAAGGCCGGGCAGCGCCGAGAGATCGCGATGGGTGTTGAGATGCAGCTGCTGGTGCCGCCGATGCCAGGGTTCGGCCAGCCGGCTCTCCTGTTCCAGGATCGCCACCGGCACGCCGGCCTTGATCAGGGCCTGCGCGACAGCCAGTCCGGCGGCGCCGGCGCCAATGACAATCGCCGGCTCGATCGCCGCCACCTGCTCCACCTTCGATCTGGTTGTCGTATCTGCCATTCGCTTTCAAAATCCATTCAACCGCCCGCTCTACAAGCTCGCAGGACGCTGTAACCGTTTGATCGCGCGCAAACCCAACAGCGGATCGGTGCGCTCAAGTGCCTTGCGCCGCCAGGGCGCAAACAACTCCCGTCGCGCAAATGCGGCTAAACCAACGACATGGAACGGAATGCCCCGCTTCCGTCCGAAACCATGCAGCCCTATATGGCATATCAGCGGCATCGGCGATAATCAGGTCGCGGCAATGTGATTGATTCGAGTTCCGAGGGGCTGGCGGATCTCGTTACCGACGCAGGAATTCGAAACCGAGGCGATTTCGGCTTCCCGTGAAAAATCAAGGCGCCGTGGTGCGTCTGGCGTGCCGAAAGGCATGTCGCGCCACATACGGCACGCGGAATCCGGACCATGCCCTCCTTGCGGATCTATTTCGACAAAATCCTCGAGGGTGCCTCGCCCAGGGTCGAGCGCCAGGCATTGACGCATGTCGAACGCCTGGCGATGGTCCGTCGCCATGGCGACTTCTCGCTCGCCTATTCGACTGCCGTACAGCGCAAGCTTTCCTATTTTGGCGACGCCGACGGCTACATCGCCTTCGGCACCAAGATGAAGCATCATTTCGCGCTTGGCGACCCGGTGGCGGCGCCGGCCCGGCGGCCCGACTATATCAGGCGCTTCGTCGAGACCGCCGGCGACCCGTGGTTCGTGCAGGTTGGCGAGGAGACCGCGCGCGTGCTGGCCGGGCTCGGCTACAAGGTCAACCGGCTGGGCATCGACACCCGCCTCGCCCTGCCCGAGCATGACTTTTCCGGCAAGCGCAACGAGACCGTGCGCTATTCCGAGCGCTGGCTCTTGAAGAAGGGCTTTTCGTTCGAGGAAGACAAGCGGACGGTATTCCTCGACGAAATCGCCCGGCTGTCCGAGAACTGGCGCGGCGACCGCATAGTCAAGCGCTGGGAGATGGGTTTTCTCAACCGCCCATTTTACGATCAGCTCGGCACCGACATGCGCCGCTTCGTCCTGCATGGCCCCGATGGCGAACTCATCGCGCTGCTCGATTTCGATCCGTTGTTTCGCGACGGCAAGGTCATCGGCTACACCACCGCCTTCAAGCGCAAGCACATCGATGCCTCGCCGCACGCCGAGATCGGCCTGACCAAATTCGCCGTCGACCGGTTTCGCGAAGAGGGCATTTCGGCGGTCACGCTCGGCCTGTCGCCGCTTCTCGACGTCACCCCCAGCGGATTTGCCGAAAGCGATTTCTGGCGCAACACTTTTCAGCGCGCCTACTCTTCGCCATGGGTCAACCGCCGCAGGTTCAACCTGCAGGGCCAGGCGGCATTCAAGCGCCGCTTCCATGGCATGGAAGAGCCGGTCTACATCGCTTTCCGCAAGGGGACCTATATCGAGATGCTGGGCCTGCTGCGGCTGGTGAAAGCAATCTAGAGCGTTTCACCGTTTCATGGAAACGGCGAACCACTCTAACTCTTTGTTTTGACGCAATTCCGGACGGAAAACCGGTCACACTTTTCCTGGAATTGCTCTAGGGGCCCGGCGCGGTCCTGGCCAAAGCCTTATCATTCGTCATCCCTGCGCCGTCGCTCCGCCCCTTGCCTTGCCCTCGAATGACGAATGCCGGGTTGTCGTGGAAGATACTTCCGCACCTTTGCGCCAATTCGCAAAATCATTCCTCTACTAGGAACGCATCTGGCTCGCCCAGAAATTCACCGCCGTTCTGGTCACGCACGATGTCGCCGAGGCGGTCGCCCTCGCCGACCGGGTGGTGGTGATCAGCGCCGGCAGGATCGCGCTCGACCTGGAGGTGCCGGTGGCCCGGCCGCGCCGGCGCGGCTCCGCCGAGCTCGCCCGCCTCGAAGGCACGATCCTGGACCGGCTGTTCGGTTAGGGGTGTCGGGGGCGGCGCGAACCTCGAGACGGCGGCGCGACAGCGCCCACGCTCGTTCTGCAACGCAGTCTAGCGCCACTCATCACCCCTACCGGTTCGCCCACACCAGCCCGGCCAGGCCGAGCAGCATGGCGACGAGACCGATATAAAGCCATTGCGACTGGCCGGTCATGAAGCTGCCGCCGATCACGCCGATGCCTTGCAGCGCCCACACCGCGCCGACAGCCAGCACAATCAAGGCCAGCAGATTTTTGGTCAGTCTCATTGACGGATCTCGCTTTTCAAGTCGATCGTTTGCCGCGCAGTGAGCGTGATGAAAGAGCCAAAGGAAGGCACCCAATCACGTCGGATTCTACTTGGATATTTATCCGATATCTTGTCAAAGACATCTCGCATATCGGCCCGAAGATCATCGGAAATGAATCAAATCGCGCCGGAAAATCCCTGACAGACTGTTACCTTCTGACTCCAAACGTGTGATCTCGCCACGGAACGGACAGATGCTTGCCGCATTTCCTGCCTTATTCGGCACCTAACGGCTGGGGTCTGTCAAAAACGGAGCCACCCCTCAAATATGAAGACCCTAAACCAGACCGCGCTTGTCGCGGTAACGATCGCTGCTGGCCTGATGGTCGGCGCTTCGGCCACTTCGGCAACCGCCGCCGGCCAGTGTGGCCGTGCTTCCTGGTACGCGCTGCACTCGCGCACCGCATCGGGCGAGCGCATGAACCCGTCGGCGTTGACCGCCGCCCACCGCACGCTGCCGTTCGGCACCAAATTGCGGGTCACCAACCAGAACAATGGCCGCAGCGTCGTCGTGCGCATCAACGATCGCGGCCCGTTCATCCGGGGTCGCGTGCTCGACCTGTCGAAGGGCGCCGCCGGCCAGCTCGGCTTCATCGGTTCCGGCCATACCTCGGTCTGCATGGCGCGCGTTTGACATGATTTTCCCTGGACCATGATCTTCTTCCGAAAACCGGAACCACTTTTCGGGATCATGGTCTGGTGTCCGGCAGCAGGGCCGGACACATTTCCTACACATTTCGGCACTGCACATTGAGCCGGCTCGGCCGTTCCAGGCGGATTTGCAACGCTTTGGACGAAAGAACCATTGGTCACGCCACGTGACGTATTGCATCGCAGCAATTAGTTGTTAACTTCGCCACGAGACATTTGAGGCTCGGCGCTGCTCGTCGTCCCTTCGGTCGCAGCAGCAGCGGGGTTGTCGATGTTCTACCAGCTCTACGAATTGAACCATGCGGCGCTGCAGCCGGCCCGGCTCTATGCCGATGCGGTGCGGATGTTCTATTCCAACCCGCTGAACCCGGTCTCGCACACGCCCTGGGGCCGTTCGATCGCGGCGGGCGCCGAACTGTTCGAGCGCACCACGCGCCGCTACGGCAAGCCCACCTTCGGCCTCGACAAGACCGTCGTCGACTGGAAGAGCGTCGAGGTCACCGAAAAGACCGTCTGGTCGAAGCCCTTCTGCAATCTCGTCCGCTTCGAACGCGCCGTGCCGGCCGGCCGCAAGCCGGATCCGAAGCTGCTGATCGTGGCTCCGATGTCGGGCCACTATGCGACGCTGCTGCGCGGCACGGTGGAAGCCATGCTGCCCCATGCCGATGTCCACATCACCGACTGGGTCGACGCCCGCATGGTGCCGCTGGCCGACGGCAGCTTCGATCTCGACGACTATATCGACTATATCGTCGACATGTTTCACACGCTGGGTCCCGACACCCATGTGATGGCGGTGTGCCAGCCTTCCGTGCCGGTCCTGGCGGCGGTGGCGCTGATGGAGGCGAAGGGCGATCCCTTCGTGCCCTCGACCATGACCCTGATGGGCGGCCCGATCGACACGCGCCGCAACCCGACCGCGGTCAATCTCCTGGCCGGGGAAAAGGGCATCGACTGGTTCCGCGACAATGTCATCATGCGCGCGCCCTGGCCGGTACCGGGCTTCGGCCGCGAGGTCTATCCGGGCTTCCTGCAGTTGTCGGGCTTCATGAGCATGAATCTCGACCGACACATCATCGCCCACAAGGACTTCTTCATGCACCTTGTGAAGCATGACGGCGACAATGCCGAGAAGCACCGCGACTTCTATGACGAGTACCTGGCCGTCATGGACCTGACGGCGGAATTCTACCTGCAGACCGTCGACACCGTGTTCGTGCGCCATGCCCTGCCGAAAGGTGAGATGATGCATCGCGGCACCAGGATCGATCCGTCTGATATCCGCAACGTCGCCTTGTTCACGGTCGAGGGCGAGAACGACGACATATCGGGCCTCGGCCAGACCAAGGCGGCGCAGGATCTGTGCGTCAACATTCCGGCCGACAAGAAGGCGCATTACATGCAGCCGGCGGTCGGCCATTACGGCGTCTTCAACGGCTCGCGCTTCCGCTCCGAAATCGTGCCGCGCATCGTCGACTTCATCACCAGCTATGGCCGCCAGAACCGCGTCGCGGTGAAGCCGAAACTGGTCCGCACCGCCAAGCGGTAGGCCATTCCGGGACAGATCGGCTGCAGGGCCGATTCTGTTGCACAATAGACGCTGTCCCTGCCCGCGGGTAACCATGCCGCAAATCAGTCCGTCGTCGTAATTGACACGGACTGTCAATCGCCCTTAACGTTTCGTTAATAACAGGGTGAGCGGGGACAATGAATTCCTCAACAATGGCGAGAAGGCTGCGTTTGTGCGTGGCTGCGGCCGGTCTGGCAGCCACGGGAAGCTGGCCGGCAATGGCTGCCGGAGCGATGGCGACCGGGGGCATCACCTCGCAGCCGATCGGCCACTATGATTTCTGCAAGCAGCACCCGGGCGAATGCTCGATCCGTCCGAGCAACCTGGCGCCGGCCAGGATGACCAATGGGCTGATGAGCAAGCTCGCTAGCGTCACCGCCAGGGTCAATGCCGCCGTCAAGCCGATGAGCGACATGGACATTTACGGCAAGGACGAGGTCTGGGCCTATCCCGACAAGGGCGTCGGCGACTGCGAGGACTATGTTCTGGAAAAGCGCCGCCGGCTGTCCCACATGGGCATCTCGCTGGCCGACCTGCTCATCACCGTGGTGCGCAAGCCCGATGGCGAAGGCCATTCCGTGCTGACGGTGCGCACCGACAAGGGCGACTACGTGCTCGACAATCTGACCGACAAGGTCAAGGCCTGGGACCAGACCGGCTACCGCTTCCTCAAGCGCCAGGCGATCGACAACACCGGCCGCTGGGTCTCCATCCGCGGCGGCCAGCAGGTGCTGGTCGGGTCGGTGGAGTAGGGGCTGCGGCTGCGGTTTTGAGGCGCGGCCGTTCTTGCGAGTCCCATGGGCGCTGTCGGCCATTGTAGTCAAATAGCAGAGGTCGGCGCCGCCCCTCATTGCCCTGCCGGGCATTTCTCCCCGTATAGGGGAGAAGATGCTGTCATCGCCGCTTTCGCCAATCACCAACGCCGCAAGACAAGCGTCAACCGCGCGGCTGTTCCCTTCTCCCAGTAACTATACGGGAAGAAGGTGCCGGCAGGCGGATGAGGGGCGGCGCCAACATAGACAGCCACCCACCTCACGCATCCCTCCCGAAAAATTTCCACACCTCTCCATGAACCATTTCCGTCCGCCCGGCGACACACAGCCGTGAACGACGAAAACCCAACCATGGAGACTTCAAATGACTGCTTTCCTGCGCAACACCCTTCTCGCCTTCGCTGCCGTGTCGGCCCTGGGCGGATCCGCAATGGCCGACCAGACGGTCAGCTGCGTCCACACCAACCTCAATGATCTCTGGGCCGGCCGTTGTTGCGGCACTGCCGGCGCGTCGGACTGCCTGGGCGGCGGCAACAATGGCCACGACCATGGCGACCCCGGCACCAAGGGCGGCAACCCCAATGGCAGCACGGCCGGCAAGCCCTGATCCCGCCACAGTGGCCCGCCGGCTGCCGCCGGCGGGCCCTGTTTTTGCGCTCCGGCAGGCCGTCGCGAAATCCGGGTAAAACCTGCTACTTCAGCCGGCCAAGCGCGGCGCGGATCGAGGCGGTGATGCGGCGCAGCTCCGCTTCGTCGAGCTTCTCGATGTTCTCGGCCAGGAGATTGGCGAGCTCGGTGGCGGCGGGATTGAGACCCGACGTGTCTAGCCGAACACGCGGGTGCGAGGCTTCGGCCAGCCGCGCCAGCTCCTCGGCATCGTCCCAGATGATGTTGAAATAGCCGATGATCTTCTGGATCAGCGTCCAGGTCGGCGCGCCGCGCCTGCCATGCTCGAGCGCCGAGAGGTAGGCGGCGCTGACGCCGATTGCCGCGGCCATGTCCTTCTGGCTGACGCCGCGCTCGCGCCGCAGCGCCCGCAGCCTCTCGCCGAACGGCGTCATGCGGCCTGCCCTCCAGCCCTCATGAGCGTGCCCGCCGCAGCCTGATATAGAGCGCGCCCGCGCCGCCATGGTTGCGTGCGGCATGGTCGTGGCTGGAGACCAGCGGCCGGAAGGCCGGCGTCGACAGCCAGGCGGGCACCGCGCGCCGCAGCACGCCGTCGCCGCCGGAGGACGACCCCTTGCCGGTAATGACCAGGACATAGCGGATGCCGCCGGCATGCGCCCGGTGCAGGAACGAGAACAGCAGCGAATAGGCCTCGTCCTGCGTCATGCCGTGCAGGTCGACGCGGCCTTCGATCGGCAGCCTGCCTTTCGACAATTTGTCCAGCGTCGGCTCGTCGAGGCGATGGGTGATATGCTGCACCTTCGGCTTTGCCGCGCCCGCCGCATTGGCGGCGGGCTGGGCCGCCTGCGGCGCCGCCGGCTTGGCCTCGATGGCCATGTCGGGAATGTCGACCGAGGCCCTGCCCTTGAGCGGCTTGGCCGTGCGCGCCACCAGGTTCCACAGCACCCGGTCGTCTTCGCTCAGCCTGTCCGGGCGCTCGCTCATTTGGCGCCCCCGGCCAGCGCGCGGGGCACCAGCGCATAGAAATCGGCGGCGTTGCGCACCACGCCGGCGATCTCGCCGGCGGCATCGCCCGAGCCGGCGAAGAGGTCGCCCCGCGCCGGGCCGGTGATGGCCGAGCCGGTGTCCTGCGCGATCATCAGGCGGCGGAACGGTTTTGCGTCGAAGGCGGTCAGCGTCGGCGCGTCGATGTAGAAGGGCGTGCCGAATGTGTGCAGCAGCCGGTCGACCGCGACGGAGCGGCCCGGCGTCAGCGGCACCTTGGCGGCGGCGATCGGGCCGAGCGCGGCATCCTCCACCTCAGCCTCGCGGAAGAAGATGTAGGAGCGGTTCTGCCACAGGATCTCGTCGATGCGCTGCGGATGTGCCTTGAACCAGGCGCGGATCGACTGCATCGTCACCTGCGCCAGCGGGATTTCGCCGAGCTCGCTCAGCACCTTGCCGGGTCCGGTAAAACGCTGGCCCGACTTGGCGGCGTAGGTGACGCGGCGCAGCCGGCCGTCGGTCATGGCGAGCCGTGCCGCGCCTTGCACATGGATGAAGAAGGCGTCGACCTTGTCGGCCAGCCAGGCGATCTCCAGCCCTTGGCCGGCAAGCGCCCCGCGCTCGATAGCGCCACGGTCGAAATACTCGGCCAGTCCATCCGTCGTCCGGCGCGCGAAGGCGAGGTAGGGATCCATCCCGGCGGGCCGGTTGGCGTCGTCGACATCGACGAGATCGGCCGGCCGCGACAGCAGCGGCACGACGAAGCGCTCCGTGCGCACCGGCGAGGCCTCGACCTGCGGCTCGTAGAAGCCGGTGACGAGGCCGGCGCCGCTCTCGGGGCGGACCAGCATGGGGACAAAATGGCGCTCGAAGAAGGCGCGGGCTTCCGCTCGGGTCGCAGGCGAAGCGCCGCGCGCCTCCGCATAAGCCGCCGTGAAGGCGCCAAAATCGACGCCGAGCGCGCCGCTGCGATAGGGTTTTACCGGCGCATGGAAGGCGGAACGGCGAAACGCGGCGAAGGCCGGCACAGCGTCGTCATCGCCCCAGCCAGGCAGATCGTCGAAGGATTTTTCGATGAAGAGAGGCGATAGCGACACCGGAGCCCCGTCGCTTTAAAGCGCGTCGTGTTTGAAGAGGGTCATGCAACGCGCTTGGAGTCTTGATTTTGCTGCAAGTCGTTGTCCCAAAACCGCTTCGCACCTTTGGGCGACATGCATCGGGGCTCAGTCTTCTTCTTCGGTGGCGACGAGCTTCCAGTTCGGATCGCGCGAGCGCGTGTCGCGCGCGAAGGTCCAGACATCCTTGACCTCGGCCACGGTTTCCGGATCGCCGTCGATCACCGTGCCGGCCTTGTCGCGCGTCGCCGAAATCAGCTCGCTGATGATGCGCAGCGTCACATGCGCCTCGCCGCCCTTCATCTCGGCCGAGACGATATCGGCCTTGTCGATGCCGACGAAGGAGGACTGGATCTTCTCCGACTTGGCCTCGCGCTCGCCGATTGCGGCGACGAAGCCGTCGAACACCTCGCGCGACAACAGGTTCTTCAGCGTTTTGCGGTCGCCATCGGCATAGGCCATGACGATCATCTCATAGGCCATCTTGGCGCCGTCGATGAACCCCTTCGGGTCGAAGGACGGGTCATTGTCCTTGATCGCGCGCAGGCCCTTGTTGAGGTCGGTGTCGGGCTTGGCGAAGGCGTCGATCGCCGTATAGGCGTCGGCCGGCGCCGGCTCGCCGGGCAGGCGCTTGCGCGGCAGCGAAACGACATTTTCGGGCTTCTGCGTGGCGTCCTTGTCGGTGCGCGCCGCCGAGTAGGGGTCGAAGGGCGGCCGCTCGCTACCGGTCCGACGGCCCAGCACGTTGCGCAGCTGGAAGAAGATCACCACCGCCGCGATCAGGAAGAAAATCGTGCCGAAGTCGAAGAAACCCATATCTTCCGCCAATCAATCCCTGCCTCGAGGCCGGACCATCCGGCCAACAGGCCGCGGTCGCATAGCGTTCAACATTCAAAGCATATAGAACGCAAGGTGCAATCATTCAAATTAAAGGCAGGCATACCTATCTAACAGCCTCAGTGCCAGCGGCGATTGGCCGCCAGGGGCCAAAACAATCGAAACGACCAACAAGGTTGGCAAGACTTGCGCATTTCGCTGCTTCCCCTTTTTCTTCTCGCCCTTCCGCTCATGGAAATCGCCGGTTTCGTCATCGTCGGCCGTGAGGTCGGCGCGCTGGCGACGGTCGGCCTGGTGCTGGCCTCGAGCATCGCCGGCGTGCTTTTGCTGAGGCACCAGGGTTTCGGCGTCATGGCGCGGGTACGCGCCGAGATGGACGCCGGCCATGATCCCAGCCGCCATCTCGCCCACGGCGCCATGATCGTGGTCGCGGCGATCCTCCTGATCATCCCCGGCTTCATCACCGACATCATCGGCCTGCTCCTGTTCCTGCCGCCGGTGCGCGACCTTGCCTGGCGCCGGTTCAAGGGCCGCATCGTCGTCGCCACCGATTTCTCGGCCGGCGGTTTTCGCCGGTCGCGCGACAAGGTCATCGACCTCGACGACGGCGACTATTCGCGCGAGGACGATTTCAAGCGCGGCCCGGATCACAATTCGCCGTGGCGGCGGCTGAAGGACGACTGAGACTGCACCGATATTCAGGTGATGCCGGTCTGCAAAGGGCGGCTTCCTGCGCTTCCGGTGCTCACGTACTTCAAGTACGCTCCGCTCCGGTTCTCGGAAACCACCCTTTTCGCCTCGGCCTGACCTGAATCTCGATGCAGTCTGGGTCCGCTCCGGTCACAAGGCGGCAAACCTTGTCTTGTCATGCCGACCATGGTAGCGAACGCCCGATTTCAATTCGGTCAGCAAGGCTGCCCAGGGGAAAAGGATATAAGGCTCATGGCCAGCAATGATGACGCGCCGACCGGCGCAGCAAACGGCAACGGCAATGCGGCGCAGCCGTCGCTCAACGTGCTTGCCCAGTATGTGAAGGACCTGTCCTTCGAAAGCCCCGGCGCGCCGAACTCGCTGCGCGGCCGCGACAAGGCGCCCGGCATCGCCATCAACGTCAATGTCAACGCCAACCCGCTTTCCGACAAGCAGTTCGACGTCAATCTGACGCTGAACGCCAAGGCCTCCTTCGACCAGGAAGTGCTGTTCAATGTCGAGCTGGTCTATGGCGGCGTTTTCGCCATCTCCGGCTTCCCGCAGGAGCACATGCTGCCGATCCTGTTCATCGAATGCCCGCGCTTGCTGTTCCCCTTCGCCCGCCAGATCATCGCCGAGGCCACCCGCAATGGCGGCTTCCCGCCGCTGATGCTCGACCCGATCGACTTCGCGCAGATGTTCCAGCAGAAGATCGCCGAGGACCAGGCCGCGTCGAAGGTCCAGGTGAGCTGAGGTTTATCCTCCTCGTTTCTGAAAAGCCCGGCCTCGCGCCGGGCTTTTTTGTTGGCCACGGCCGGCCGGGTCCCCGCTGCTTCGCGGCGTCCCGGCGTTTGCTGCCTTTCATCGTGCCCCAGGCACGACGAATTCACTTCGTGAACCGGCACTCACCCTGCGGAGCAGCGCACAACTCCTGCGGATTCCAGAACACTCCGCAACGTCACCCCGCCCTATCATCGCCGCCTCAGGCAAAGGCGTCCCGGCGGTCGTAGCCGCCCCGCGTCGGCGATCCGCCGGGACGAGCCTGCTTCCGTGCAAGCCCCAAAACCCCAGCGCTTTTGGGCGGCCTGCACCAACGACAAAGGGAACGACGATGAGATTCATGCTGACCGACCGCAAATTGCACCCGCAGGCCAAGCCCGTCGCCGAGGATTTCAAAACCGGCGGCATCAGCCGCCGCGAATATCTGGCGCTGATGGCCGGCCTCGGCGTCAGCGCCGCCGGCGCGTTTGCACTGGGCGGCCTCGCCGCGACGCCGGCCCGCGCCGCCGAGCCGAAGAAGGGCGGCACCTTGCGCGTCGCCATGAACGTCAAGGGTTTCAAGGACCCGCGCACCTTCGACGGCGTCGAAATGTCCAACGTCGCCCGCCACTGCAACGAATATCTGGTGCGCTGGAACACCGATTTCTCGTTCGAGCCCTGGCTGCTCGAAAAATGGGAGATGAGCGACGACGCCAAGACGCTGACGCTGCATGTGCGCAAGGGCATTTCGTGGTCGAACGGCGACGCCTTCGACGCCGACGATGTCGTCCACAACCTCACCCGCTGGTGCGAGGCGGGCGTGGCCGGCAATTCGGTCGCCGCGCGCATGGGCGCGCTGGTCAATGCCGACACCAAGAAGGTGGTCGATGGCGGCATCGAGAAGGTCGACGACCACACGATCAAGCTCAACCTGCCCAAGCCCGACATTTCGCTGATCGCCGGCATGGCCGACTATCCCGCGCTGATCATGCACCGCTCCTATGAGGGCGACGGCGATCCGATGAAGGCGCTCGCCATCACCACCGGCCCTTGCGAACTGGTGAAATGGGACGCCGAGACGGGCGCGGAGGTCAAGCGCAAGGACAAGCCTTGGTGGAAGGGCGAGTTCTATCTCGATGGCATCCAGTGGATCGACTACGGCTCCGACCCCAACGCCATGCTGTCGGCCTTCGAATCCGGCGAGATCGACACCGACCACGAGACCGCCTCCGACGCCGTCGCGCAGACCGACAAGATGGGGCTCAAGAATTCCGAGATCGCCACCGGCTCGACCATCGTCGCCCGCTTCAATATCGGCAACGCGCCCTATGACGACATCAAGGTCCGCCGCGCCGCCCAGCTCGCCGTCGACAATTCGGCCGTGCTGGCGCTCGGCCTCGGCGGCCGCGGCAAACCCGCCGACAACCACCATGTCGGCCCCATGCACCCCGAATATGCCGATATCGGCCCGGCCAAACACGATGTGGCGGAGGCCAAGAAGCTGCTCGCCGCCTCCGCCAAGCCCGACCATGAATATGAGCTGATCTCGGTCGACGTCGAATGGCAGAAGAGCACCGGCGACGCGATATCCGCGCAGATGCGCGAGGCCGGCCTCAAGATCAAGCGCACCGTGCTGCCCGCCGCCACCTTCTGGAACGACTGGAGCAAATACCCCTTCTCCTGCACCGAATGGCTGGGTCGCCCCCTCGGCGTCCAGGTGCTGGCGCTGGCGTATAAATCCGGCGCCGCCTGGAACGAAAGCGCCTATGCCAGCAAGGAGTTCGACGATTTGCTCGACAAGGCGCTCGCCACCCCCGACGCCAAGGCGCGCAAGGAGATCATGGCCGGCATCGAGAAGAACCTGCGCGATTCCGGCATCATCATCCAGCCCTACTGGCGCTCGGTGTACCGGACCTATCGCAAGGGGGTGGAGGGCTGCGAGCAGCACCAGGCGCTGGAGCAGCATTTTGAGAAGGTTTGGTTGGAGGGGTGAGGCGCGGCGCTTCTTCCCTTCTCCCCTTGTGGGGTGAGGGGCGGTCCGCGTCAGCGGACGGAAAGCCAATTGCTTGGCTTTCCGAGCCTCGAACGCCCTGAGCCTGCGAAGGGCCGGGGGCGCGGGCGCTGGTCTTCCCTTCTCCCCTTGCGGGAGAAGGTGGATTGCCGCGAAGCGGCAAGACAGATGAGGGGTGCGTGACGGAGTGAGGCTTTGCTATTTAAGGCTTTGAGTCCGTAACTTTCGACGGTATCGCCAAGCTGAAACACCCCTCATCCGTCTCGGCGCTGGCGCGCCGATCCACCTTCTCCCACACGGGGAGAAGGAAGGCGCGCTCCCCTTATCGCCCCTCCCTCACCAGCGTCCAGATCCACCCGATAAAAGTCAGCACCAGGAACGGATAGCCTGCCGCCGGCAGCGGCGACGAGGTCGGCAGCAAGGGCGCGCCCCACAGGATCATGCCGGCCGAGACGACAAACAGCAGGGCGGCGACGAGCGCGGTGAGCCGCATCCACAGCGCGAACGTGCTTGGCGCGCTGACTAGGACCAGCCCCGCCGCCCAGAGCGAAATGCCGCCGGCATAGGAAGGCACGCTGGCCTCCAGCCCCGCTGCATTGCCGGCCAGCAGCAGGCTCTCGCCGGCCAGGAAGGTCAGGAAGCCCGCGGCGACGCAATCATGGCCCAGCCGCTGGTATTTCATGGTGAGCAGCGCGGTGGCGACGACGATCGCCACGCCGTCGACCGTCCAGAGCGTTTCGCGTAACGGAGCGCTGGCGACGAAAGTGCCGGCCAGGCCAAAGGCGCCGCCTATGGCGAGGCCGATGGCGGCGATGGTGTCTGAGGTGGTGCGCATGTGGGGTTCCCCGGGCAGGGGAGAGGATAAGCCAATATTTGGCGGGTTCAATGGCGGTTGCCGTCGGAGAACAGCGCTTCAGACGGCACTAAGCGGACCACGTCTTGAATACCAGAGAACGGTAGCGATCTAAAATATTTGTAGAATCAGAAATCCCTTTAGCCGTCCATTCTTGCTCTCATATCGAAGTGCCGAAAACCGGATTTCCGCATTCTCATCAAACCTATCGAGTGCGTTTGCGGATAGGCTGCGTACGACTTTCAAGACTGTTCCTGGGTTCCGGCTCACATCAGCTAAGGTGAATGGAACGGGTCGGCCCTCGTTCTCAATATATATGCGCCCTTTAAATGTATTTGAGTTGTAGCTTGAAACTTTTCCGACGAATTTCTCCTGATCGTCTGTCAGATTAGTAACATTGATGTACTCGAAGGTATCCTTGTCAAGGACAGGGCCCGTCTGTCGAACGATCTGTCCTGCCTGACTTGCACCCAAAATAGCAGTTTCAGCGGTCCTTGAGTGGCTTATCGGTCGGTGTAAATCGCGAACAGCGGGTTCCACCTTCTCAATCAACGATTCAAACTTGCCCTGATCAATTTCGCGAGGGATTTCGTCTGAGGTCGATCGATGTTCTTCGATCTGCTGCCCTAGAGATTTCTCATAGTCAACGTGAAAGCCGAGGCTTTCCGAAATGACATAGTCATAAGCCGATGTCAGCAAGTGTCCAAGAACAGAATCTTTCGAAGCAACGCCAGCGCTCAATAATACGGTGCCAGTAACGATTGCCACTGCACGCCAGCTACCTGGCTCTGGAGGAAGTGACAATATTACCGCATTTTTTAGCGACGGAGCTTGAGTTATTATTTCTCCATTTACAACTAGATGGGTAGTCAATGCCAATGTACGTTGAAAAGCTGCGAACGCCTGCGCGGCATCATAGAAGTCCAACAGATTACGGTCGGCTTCATTACCTTCAAATTGCAGAGTGAATTCCATGTTGCCCCCCAACTTCCCAACTCATTGATACAATTATTTGAGGGAGACGCATCTCATTTTTTAGGTCACTCACAATTGCCCAGACCGCGAGGCCGCCATCGGCGGGTGCGTTACCTTATGGTGATATCGGAAACGTGGGACGGACTTCAATCTCAGCTGCGTAGACGTTTGACACACACGAGGTCACAAAAGCTACGCAAACGAATCCTTGACGGCGCAAAACGAGTCGCCTTCTATAGGCTATGTACTCCTGTTGAGAGTACGACCGGAACGTTCTGAGCCCGGTCTTTTTCCGGATTATGTGCGCTTTTGCCCGCATCTACGACCTGTCGCAAGGCTGCGAACACACATCTTGAACTTTAAATGATGATTGTAGGACTGGGATAAATTGTCAGTTAATACTATATTTAGTGTTTGCAGGCATGACTGGTTAATAAATAGTTAAGGCACACGATCGAAGGCTTCCTCTGACTGATCCGTTACCAGATCGCGGGTAGCGGCGCGAAACTTATCTACCTGTTTCTTTTCAACCTTGGTGGTCATAGTCATGCACCTGTGTTTCGTGGACGAAAGCGGCACCCCTGCTAAACTTGGCGCGGCAGGGTCGCGCTATTTCGTGATCGCGGGTCTGATCATACCCGAAGACAAGTGGCATCGCATCTCCGGTCACTTGCAAGGGCAAAAGGCCAATCGTGGGTATCATGGCGAGCTTAAATGGCGATACTTTGCTCCTAACAATGCCGAGCCGGCCAACCCAATGCGGGAGTGGGATCAAGCCGCCCGCAACACATTTAGATCACTAATGTTCCGAATTCTGACCAGCGACCGATCCATCAAGGTCGTCGCCGGAGTTTGTGACGCTCCGTTGGCCTACGGCCTCGGCAATGTAAACGAACAGGCCGATATCTATTTCCGAACCTACAAGGTGGTTACGGAGCGGTTTCAATATGCCCTGCAAGATATTTCGAGAGAGAGCGGCAAAACCTTCCATGGCATCATTGTCGCAGATCACCGTGGTACCGGTGACGATAAGAGGCTACGCGAGCAACACCAACGCCTGCTGGACGAAACGGGATCTTACTCTTCAAACTATCCGAATCTGATTGAGGGCTGCTTCCTCTCTCCTTCCCATACAAGCGCCGGAATCCAGTTTGCTGATATGGTCGCCGGGGCGATATGGCGTCGGTTTGAACACGACGATGCTACCTTTTTTGATCAAATTAGGCCGCTCTTACGAACCAGCCCTTCGGGAGCAATCGACGGGTTTGGACTGGCCAGATTCCCCAAAAGAGGATGGGGAGGTCCAATCGTGGCTTGAGGGACGCCGGGTGGGGCCGTAACCCCACCGTGCAATGTGACGCACTCCCGGCGCACGTAATATATACGAATCTTCCTTGAGAATCAAAGCTTATTCCACTTCCGAAATGAACCTTTCCACAAAGGCAGTTGGAGTTGCACCGCCTTTCGATAGTGATCCTTGTTCGCGTCAAGCAACTGGTCGATAGGTAAGTCGCTTGCCCTGGCACTCTTCAATGCAATCAGCGAACGAGCGTTGTCTTCACCGCCCGTGGCCAGGGTGTTGGTATGGACCCTTGTGCCGCGAACGACTCGCCGGCGCTATGCTCGACCGTGCCGTGGGCGGCAACTCTGCGCCGACGCGCCGATGCTGGCGGGCCTCGTCTGAAGATCGTTTCGCGGCCAATGTTCGCATTCACGATGGGGACGATCGTGTGGGTGGCGGAAGCCTTCTGCTTCGGAACGCCCTACAAGCGGCCAATGTAGCTTTCGTCGACCTCAACGAACTCGCCACCGCCGCCCATGGGCGTGAAGTCATCCGAGCGCATGGCCGCAACCCCCGGGGTGGGACCCGCTGCCTGCGGCAGCTCCCACCCGGACTTGCGCTCGCATCGACCCACCGGGTCGATGCGAGCGGCCGGAGGCCGGATCGCTCAATCGCCCATCTTCAGCGCCTGGATAAACGCCTCCTGGGGAATATCGACCTTCCCAAACTGCCTCATCCGCTTCTTGCCTTCTTTCTGCTTGTCCAGCAGCTTGCGTTTGCGCGAGACGTCGCCGCCGTAGCATTTGGCGGTCACGTCCTTGCGAAGGGCGGAGATGGTTTCGCGCGCGATGACCTTGCCGCCGATCGCGGCCTGGATCGGGATCTTGAAGAGATGGTGCGGGATCAGCTCCTTCAGCTTCTCGCACATCTGCCTTCCGCGCTTTTCCGCCGCCGTGCGGTGCACCAGCATGGAGAGCGCGTCGACCGGCTCCTCATTGACCAGGATCGACATCTTCACCAGATCGCCCTCGCGGTAGTCGGTGAGGTGATAGTCGAACGAGGCGTAGCCCTTGGAGATCGACTTCAGCCGGTCATAGAAATCGAAGACGACTTCGTTGAGCGGCAGATCGTAGGTCAGCATGGCGCGCTTGCCGACATAGGACAGGTCGGCCTGGATGCCGCGCCGGTCCTGGCAAAGCTTCAGGATGCCGCCGAGATAGTCGTCGGGGGTGAGGATGGTGGCGCGGATCCACGGCTCCTCGATCGCCGAGATCTTCACCACGTCGGGCATGTCGGCCGGGTTGTGCAGCTCCTTCACCGAACCGTCATTGAGCAGCAGCCGGTAGACGACGGATGGAGCCGTGGCGATCAGGTCGAGGTTGAACTCGCGCTCCAGCCGCTCCTGAATGATTTCCAGATGAAGCAGGCCAAGGAAGCCGCAGCGATAGCCGAAGCCGAGCGCCGCACTGGTTTCCATTTCATAGGAGAAGGACGCGTCGTTGAGGCGCAGTTTGCCGACGGCGGCGCGCAGGTCCTCGAAATCGGCGGCGTCGACCGGGAACAGGCCGCAGAACACCACCGGCTGCGCCGGCTTGAAGCCGGGCAGGGCCTGCGCGGTGGGGCGCTTGTCCTCGGTGATGGTGTCGCCGACGCGGGTGTCGGCCACTTCCTTGATCGAGCCGGTGAAGAAACCGAACTCGCCGGGGCCAAGCTCTTCGACATTGATGCGGGCAGGCGTGAACACGCCGGTGCGCTCGACCAGATATTTGGCGCCGGTGCCCATCATGCGGATGGTCTGGCCCTTCTTCAGCACGCCGTCGATGATGCGCACCAGCACGATGACGCCGAGATAGGCGTCGTACCAGCTGTCGACCAGCATGGCCTTCAAGGGTGCTGTCGCATCGCCCTCGCGCGGCGGCGGCAATTGGTGGACGATGGCCTCCAGCACGTCGGGAATGCCAAGGCCGGTCTTGGCCGAGATCAGCACGGCGCCGGAAGCGTCGATGCCGATCACCTCCTCGACCTGCTCGCGGATGCGCTCGGGCTCGGCGGCCGGCAGGTCGACCTTGTTCAGCACCACGACGATCTCGTGGTTGTTGTCGATGGCCTGGTAGACATTGGCGAGCGTCTGCGCCTCGACGCCCTGGCTGGCGTCGACCACCAGCAGCGAGCCTTCGCAGGCGGCCAGCGAACGCGACACTTCATAGGCGAAGTCGACATGTCCGGGCGTGTCGATGAGGTTGAGGATATAGTCCTCGCCATTGTTGGCGCGGTATTTCAGCCGCACCGTCTGCGCCTTGATGGTGATGCCGCGCTCGCGCTCAATGTCCATCGAGTCCAGCACCTGCTCCTTCATGTCGCGCAGCTCCAGACCGCCGGTGGACTGGATCAGGCGGTCGGCAAGCGTGGATTTGCCATGGTCGATATGGGCGACGATGGAGAAATTGCGGATGTGGTCGAGGGGCGTGCTCATGTCGCGCGCTTTAGCAGGGGTGGCTTGCGGCGGCAAGGCTTGCGGCGCAAGGGCGGCGCCTTCGATCACAAAGCGGTGAGCCGCGCCAAATGCCGGCCGCGGCGGTCGCGGATGCTTAAACTTTGATCGATCGCGTTAGACCTTGGTTTGCTGCCGCGTGGTATATGCGGCATCACTAATATCCGCGGGGTAAGAAAATGCTGAAAATTGCAGGCGGGTTCGCCCGTTCGCGCAGCGGCTCGATGATGCCGCTGTTTTTCCTGAGCCTGGTGCCCTTGATCACCGCCGTCGGCTTCTCCGTCGACTACACCAATGCCGTCGAGACCCGCTCCAACATGCAGGAAGCGCTGGATGCCGCGACGCTGGCCATCACCACGCTGCCGCCGACCACGACGCAGCCGGTCCGCCAGCAAGCGCTGCAGGACAACTTCACCGCCAACAATGGCCAGGGCACCACGACGCTGGTGAGCTTCAACGTTGCCGCCGACGGCACCGTCACCGCGCAGACCTCGGCCAGCTTTGCCATGCCGACCAATTTCATGACCATCGCCCGGATCAACACCGTGCCGGTCGCCGTCGCCTCGGGTGTCAACAAGGCGCCCGGCCTGGTGCAGGCGACGTTCAAGATCGACAAGGTGTCGGGCTACTGGAACAAGATCATGACGCTTTACGGCACGGCCTTCAGCGCGACGACGTCGCAAAAGCTGATGACCGCCAGCTATGTCTACTCGCCCTACACCTATTCATACAAGGTGAACGGCAAGTCCTATTCCATGACGGAACCGAAGGGTTACGGCACGACGACGATCTCGCTTGTCAATGGTTCGACATCGACGATAGTCCAGACGCAGACATGCTCGACCATCGGTGCGACGGCCGCTTTCACCAGCCCGCCGTCGGGCGCGATCCTGAGCGCCGGGCAGTACGACAGCAACAGCGGCAAGACGGTCTATTTCCAGACCACATGCGTCACCACCAACGTGCCGGCCACCGGTGCCGGCGCCGCCGTCGACGTCAGCCAGATGGGCCAGCTTTACCTGCAGATGGATGTCACGACCGGCAACAAGGCAACGTTCAAATCGAACGACGCCACCACCTCCGACCACCTCTATCTGGGCACCACACCCACGCCCTTGACCGAGGTCGCCGCGGGCAAGCTCATCGACATCTTCAGCGTCGTGCCTTGCTCGCAGACCAGCTACCAGGCCTGGGAAGACGGCGGCACCACCCTTCCCGCGGATTATACCAATGCCGACTTCGTCTACAACATCTCCGGCAAGTGCGACTTCAACCAGCGCCCGTCGCTGACGGCGCTGACGCAGTAAGGCAGCCAATCTCCGGCGCTGAAAAAATCCGCACTCAATCTTGATTGGCACGGTATTGGCGGACAGGGTCGGCGGGGCCTAGCCTGGGGCACGTCAACTCCCGGAGAAGAACCCGATGCCTGATTCCGTGCTGCGTGTGTCCATCCTGCGCTGCGATGCAGCGAAGTTCGCGTCGTTGCGAGAGATGATGGTGGACGCCGAAGCAGAGCTTCGGCCCGGCATCGAGGCCCTGCCGGGGCTGCTCGTCTTCTACGCCGGCGCCGACGAGGCGACATCGTCGCTGATCAATACCAGTGTGTGGGACACGCTGGAGCACGCCAGGCAACTCGATACGTTCCAGCCCATGCTGGATGCGGGAAAGCGTTTTGTCGCCGAAGGCGCAAGGTTCGAGCGGCCGATCATGCACTACACCTCGCTCTGGCGTTTCGGGCCGCTCGCGTAGGCCTGGCGAGGCGCTCCAATCACAAACCGGTGAGCGCTGTAACGAAGCGGCAGATGGCAGCGAAATGGGGGAATGACCGGCGCGTCTCAGCGCCGTCCCCCACGGAGCCCGCCCTATGCCGAGATCCTCAAAGTTCATTGCCCTGTCCAGCCTGGGGGCGTTGGCGCTCGCAGCCTCGCTCGGTGCCGCCGCCGCGCAGCCGCTCAGCGTCGTCGAGCTGTTCACCAGCCAGGGCTGCTCGTCCTGCCCGCCGGCCAATGCCAATCTGATCAAGGTCAAGGACCAGCCAGGCGTGCTGGCGCTGTCCTTCAACGTCACCTACTGGGATTATCTCGGCTGGAAGGACACTTTTGGAAAGCAGGAGTTTACCCAGCGCCAGGTTTCCTACGAGCCGCCGCTCGGCCATGACGGGCCGTTCACGCCGCAAGTGGTGGTCAACGGCCATGCCGATGTGGTCGGCGCCGCACCGGGCGAGATCGAGCATCTGATTTCCGCGACCGGCAAGACCGGCGGCCCCTCGCTGTCGCTCGGGGGCGGCAAGGTGACGATCGGCGCCGGTGCCGCACCGGGCGGCAAGGCCGATGTGTGGCTGGTACGCTATGCCAAGGGCGTCGTGCAGGTGCCGGTGGCGCGCGGCGAAAACACCGGGCGCACGCTGCCGCATGCCAATGTCGTGCATGCGCTGGAAAAGCTCGGCAGCTGGACCGGCGGCGCCACCGCCTATGCGCTGCCGGCCGCGCCCGGTGGCTTGAGCACCGCCGTGCTGGTGCAATCGCCGGGCGGCGGACCGATCCTGGCCGCCGCCACCAACTGATTTTCTTTCTCTTCGCGCGGGGCCGCATGCAGCGGCAACGCATCACCCGGCCCGCTTGCGCGCCAAAACCCAAGGAAACATCCATGACCAAGTACCTGACCCTGCCGGCGCTCGCCTTCGCGCTTTCGGCCGCCGTTTTCGTCGCCGGCGCCCGTGCCGACGAAGCGACCAACGCCATGAAGCCCGCCAATGCGATGGCCACCGACGCCATGAAGCCGGCGACGGATGCGATGAAGCCGGCGGATGCCATGAAGCCCGCAACCGACGCGATGAAGCCGGCCGACCCGATGGCCACCAATGCGATGAAGCCCGCAGCGGACGCGATGAAACCTGCCGCCGACGCCATGAAACCGGCGGCGGACGCGATGAAGCCAGCGCAGTAAGCAGGTCGGCTGCCCCTCACCCAGCCTCCGCTTCGCTCGCCTGACCGTTCCGGGGCGAACGGCGCCAACTTTTCTTCTCCCCCTCGGGGAGAAGGTGGCCCGAAGGGCCGGATGAGGGGGAGTGCCTGCGGCGGGAGCCGCCGCACGGCAAATTGAGACCTCTTGGCGGCTCACGTCGTATATATTGGAACAACAACAGGAGATCAGAACATGACCGGTATCGAAAAGACACGGCCGTTCTTTACCCGCGGCGCGCTGGCCGTGCTCGGTTTTGCCGCGGTGGCGGCGGCCGCCTTCTGGCAGACCCCGGCGCGCTCCGCCGAGGACGCGGTGGTGATCCCGCCGCCGGCAATGGACGAGAAGGCCGCCCCGGGCAGCGAGACGGCGATCTTCGCCGGCGGCTGCTTCTGGGGCGTGCAGGGCGTGTTCCAGCACGTCAAGGGCGTCAGCAAGGCCGTCTCCGGCTACACCGGCGGTGCCAAGGATGACGCCGTCTACGAGACCGTCGGCACCGGCCGCACCGGCCATGCCGAATCCGTCGAGATCACCTACGACCCGTCCAAGGTGACCTACGGCCAGCTGCTGCAGGTCTATTTCTCGGTCGCCCACAATCCGACGCAGCTGAACTTCCAGGGACCGGATTCCGGCACCCAGTACCGCTCGACGATCTTCGCCGAGAACGACACGCAAAAGAAGATCGCGCAGAGCTATATCGAGCAGCTCGACAAGGCCAAGCTCTATCCGGCACGAATCGTCACCACGATCGAGACCGGCAAGACCTTCTATCCGGCCGAGAACTACCACCAGGATTTCCTGACGCTGAACCCGACCTATCCCTACATCGTCTACAACGACCTGCCCAAGGTGGCGAACCTGAAGCAGCTGTTCCCGGCGCTGTACAGCGACAAGCCGGTGCTGGTGCTGTCGGCCAGCAATTGAATTCAAAAAGGGGCGCGCATCTTACCTCCAAGGGTGGATACGCGCCCCTTCTATCCAGCCGGTTACATGGCCTTCATCGCGTCGCATGACACATCAGGGTTCATGTCGGCGAAGGTGCCTGTCGGGTTCTTCTTCCAGGCCCAGACATGCAGCTCGTAGAAAGGCCCCAGGCCATACCGGTTGGGCGCGCTGTTGAAGTTGAACAGCTGTCCTTCCAGGGAGGCCGGACCTTTCGAGGTGATGTATTCGACGGCCACCAGCTTGAGCTTGCCGTCTGCCATCGGCTCGTACATCACGGCCTCCGGCTTAGCGAGGTCGACGGCATCGTCCTTCAGGTAGGCCGCATTGACGTAGTGAATGCCCATGGCGCCGCCGGTGATGCCGCTGGCGCAAGGGATCGGCGCATAGCCTTCCGCGGTGGCCTTCGCCACATCCTCGAAACGGCTGTCGGCTGCCCGCACCTTCTCATCCAGCCTGCCCGTGTCATTGGCATTCGCCGCCGTTGCCGCGATCGACAGGATCGACAGGTTGATGAGGTGCCTGGTCCACACATGAATGTTCATTTTCTCTCCTGGTTTGTTGATTGCGCGCGGGGACAGCCGCCCCGCCGCGAAGTCGGGCCTGGGCTGGGCGCATCATCTGTCCGACCGGGTGAAGTCCCAGTATTGCGGCAGCTCCACGAGCTCCGGCAAGCCGATGTCGCGTCTCAGATAATCGTCCTGCGGTGGCAATCCGCGCCGGCTCGGGCGCAAGGGTGCGAACAGCAAGGCGGCAAGCTGCCGGAAAAGCCGGCCCAGTAACGGGTCTCGTCCGACCGGTCTCGAAGCCGCCGACACCTCGCTGGACGCGTTGTCAGGCAAGCCGCCATCGCCGCGAAGGGCAGTTGGATGCGCATTGCCGCGATCAACGGTAAAAGTAAGGGTCAAGAACCCGCACCTCCGTGATCTTGTCGACCGGAAGCGCGTTTTTCTGGGCAGTGCTGCGGATCGCTTCGGGCGAGGGCGCATCATAAATGCAGAAGCTCTGCTTCTTGTCCGGCGAGACGAAGGACTGCACCCAGGTCACGCCCTTCTCGGCGTTGCGCATGATCACGCCGCCAAGCGCCTCAGCGCCGACATCGTTCATCGGCACGCTGAGGCCATCGGGAAATGTGCGTTCAACCACATAGCGAGGCATATTGGTTTTCCTTTTTCCATGGTTTCACGCTCGATTTGAGCGCGCCAGGACATTGACCACGCTCGCCATGGACGCGCATCGGAGCCTTTCCCTATGTTTTGTGGGAAGATTCCCTATAATGGCGACGTTATGTGTGAGATTGCACCGAAATGTGTGGAGGGTCACATTGTCGGTGATGGTCCCGGACGCTTCTGGCGGACGTCCAGGGAACCGCCGAAACACAATCCTTTCTGGGCGTATGATGATGCTTCTGGAACGGCAGACACAGCTGGCGCAGCTGGATGAACTTCTCGCAGAGGCCGCGAATGGTCGCGGCCGCGTGGTGGCGCTGTCGGGCGAGGCAGGCGCCGGCAAGTCGGCGCTTGTCGAGGCCTTCGTTGGCGGAGTTGCCGATGGCACGCGCATCTTCCGCAGCGCCTGCGAGGATCTGTCGATCCCCGATCCGCTCGGCCCGCTCTACGATCTTGCCCGCGAGGCGCAATGGGCGATGCCGCAGGCGATCGACGCGCGGCAGGGGCAGAGGTTGCCCCTGTTTTCCGACGCGCTGGGAGTCTTCGAGGCAAAGAGCCAGCCGACGCTCCTGGTCATCGAGGACCTGCACTGGGCCGACGACGCGACACTGGATTTCGTTCGCTTCCTCGGGCGCCGCATCGCCAACACCCACATCCTGCTCGCCCTGACGGCGCGCACCGACCGCAGTGAGGGGCAGATGCGCGTGCGCCGCGCGCTCGGCGAAATCCCCGCCGGCAACGTCGTGCGCATCGATGTGCCGCTGCTGAGCGAGGCGGCGGTGCTGTTGCTTGCCAATGCCGCCGGCCGTGATGGCGATGCCATCTACCGCGCGACGGCGGGCAATGCCTTCTTCGTCACCGAGCTTTTGTGCGCGGACAATGAGATGACGCCACCCGCCAGCGTACGCGACGCCGTCGTCGCACGGGCCGAACGGCTGTCGGCCGGCGCCCGCTCGATGCTCGATGCAGTTTCGGTGTTTCCCAGACGCGCCGACGCGTGGGCCTTGCAGGGCCTGTGCGGCGTCGCGGCTGCCGGCCAGCTCGCGGAATGCGTGTCGAACGGCCTGCTCGACGATCTCGGCGACGGCTACGCCTTCCGTCATGAGATCGCGCGCCGCGCCATCGAGATGATGCTGACGACCAGTTCCAGGAGATTGTTCAATCAGCGTGCGCTGTCGGCGCTGCTCGAGAATGGTGGTGTCGCCACAGCGCGCCTCGTCCACCATGCGGTCGAGGCGCACAATCTGCAGGCGGTGCGTGAGTTCGCACCGATTGCGGCGCGGGAGGCCTCGCGTGTCGGCGCCCATCGCGACGCCGCCGGCTACTACGAGGTTGCCCTGCGGCAGGCCGATAGCTTGCCTCAAGACGAGCGCGCCGGCCTTTACGAGCAATATGCGTTCGAGTGCCATTTGATCGCTCGCATAGACGAGGCCATCAAGGCGCAGGAACAGGCACGTGTGCTGCAACAGGCGCTTGGCAACAGGCTGAAGGAAGGCGACAGCCTCAGATGGCTGTCGCGCTTCGCCTATCTTCTGGGGGACCGACAGGCAGCCGACATGTTCGGCGCCCAGGCGGTCGCATTGCTGGAAACCGTTCCGGCCAGCGCCGAACTCGCCATGGCCTATTCGAACCTTTCGCAGCTTGCGATGCTGGCCGAAAGGCTGGACGAGACCTTGTCGCTCGGCGCCAGGGCGATCGAACTCGCCGAACGGTTGAACAGGCCGGAAGTCGTTTGCCATGCTCTCAACAATGTCGGCGCCGCCGAGCAGTGGCTGGACCTGAGCAGCAGCAGGCTGCATCTTGCCCGCAGCCTCGAGATCGCGCTGGAGCAGAATTTTCAGGAACATGCCGCGCGCGCCTTCACCAACTGCGCTTGTGGCGAGATGAACCAGTTGGGCTACAGCCAGGCCCAATCCTTCCTCGATCGCGGCATCGACTATTGCGTCGAGAACGATCTGGCGACCTGGCGCGATTACATGCGTGGGGTGCGGGCCCAGTTGTTGGTGCGCAACGGACGCTGGGATGACGCGGCTGCCGAGGCGCTGGATGTGATTGCCAACGACCGGGCGACGGCGCTGGTGCGCTATCCCGCGCTCGTAGCGCTGTCGCGGCTGAGGGTTCGCCGCGGCGACCCCTCGGCAGAGCCGCTCCTGGCGGAGATGAAGCGGTTTCTGGAGAAGGGCGCCGAACTGCAGCGGCTGTTGCCCTACGCGGCTGTGATGGCCGAACTGGCCTGGCTGGGGGAGGCGGACAAGGACGAGGCGCTGCGGCTGATCGACCTTGCCGAGGGCATGTCGCCGACCCGGGCGGTGTTCGCCGAACTGGCAAGCTGGCGGCAGATGCTGGCGCCCGATGCAGATGCGGGCGACACATTAGGCATGGCCGCGCCCTACCGGATGCTGCTGGCCGGCGACTGGCGGGGAGCGGCCGCGGCGTGGGCCGAACTCGACGCGCCTTACGAACGCGCCCTGGCGCTGGCGCAGGGCGATGAGGCGGCACAGCGGGCGGCGCTGGAGATCCTTGAGGCGCTCGGCGCCCGGCCGGTCGCGAGCCATGTGCGCGACATCATGCGGCGAAACGGCGTCATCGGCATCGCGCGCGGACCGCGCCGCACCACGCGCGCCAACAGCGCCGGCCTGACCCAGCGCCAGATGGAAGTGCTGCAGCTGATCGAGCGGGGTCTCTCCAACAAGCGCATAGCCGAGCATCTCGCCATTTCGCCCAAGACGGTCGATCACCACGTCTCGGCGGTGCTGGGCAAGCTGGATGCCGTCTCACGCGGCCAGGCGTCCGCGTGCGCGCGCGCCAGCGGGCTGATCTGAAGGCGGCAGGCCAGTTTGAACGGCCGGCCCCTCAATCGTAGGTCAGATCCGTCGCCTTGCCGCCGAACACCCGGTAGGCATAGAAGGAATAGAAGATGATGATCGGCAGCACCACCACCGTGCCGACAAGGATGATGGCCAGGCTTTCGGTCGCCGACGCCGCCTGCCATATCGTCAATCTATCGGGCACCACGAACGGGTAGAACGACCAGGCGAGGCCGGCAAAGCCGAGCGCGAAGATGGCGGCCAGCGTCAGGAACGGCGTCAGCGCATGACGGTCGTCGGGCTTCGGCAGATGGAAGGTCTGCCGCCACAGCCACAGGAACAACAGCGCCGACAGGATCGGCAGCGGCGACAGATAGAGAATCTGCGGCCAGACGAACCATTTATCGAAGATGCGCGGGCTGGCGAAGGGTGTCGCCAGCGACACCGCCGCCATGCCGAGCGCCGTCAGCACCAGCGCGGTGCGCAGCCAGCGCACCGCCTTCTTCTGCAGCTCGCCTTCGGTCTTGTAGATCACCCAGGCGGCACCCATCGCCGCGTAGGCGGCGGCCAGGCAGAACGCCACCAGCACGCCGAAGGCCATGCCGCCCAGGCCGACATCGAGGCCGAGCACATAGACGCCCAGCATATAGCCCTGCGCCAGCGAGGCGATGACGGAGCCGAGGAAGAAAATGCGGTTCCAGCGATGCTTCTTGCCGCTCGGCACCTTGGCGCGAAAATCGAAGGCGACGCCGCGCAGGATCAGCCCGACCAAGAGCACGAAGACGGGAATGTAGAGCGCGCTGAGGATGACGCCATGCGCCATCGGGAACGCCACCAGCAGCAGGCCGACGGCCAGCACCAGCCAGGTCTCGTTGGCGTCCCAGAACGGACCGATCGCCGCGATCATCGTGTCCTGTTCGCCGTCCTCGGCCACGGCGAACAGAATGCCGATGCCGAGGTCGAAACCGTCGAGAATGACATAGATCAGGATGGCGAGGCCCATCAGGCCGGCGAAGATGAGGGGGAGAGCGGTGGGCCAGTCGAAGGTCATTTTTCTTACTCCCCAGCCGCCGGCTGCGACATGGCTGCTTTCATGACGCCCGGCAGTGGTGATGAATCGCCATCCTTCGCCGCCTTCAGCGCCAGATGCACCAGCACGCCGAGATAGGCGAGCAGCAGCAGCACGTAGAGGATGAGATAGACGGCGAGCGTCAGCGCGACATGGCTGCCCGCCACCGGGCCGACGGCATCGGCGGTCTTGAGCACGCCGGTGACCAGCCAGGGCTGGCGGCCGATCTCGGTCGTGTACCAGCCGGCCAGCGTCGCCAGCCAGCCCGACAGCGCCATCGGCACCATCAGCATGGCGAGCGGCTTCGGCAGGCTATGCCGGCGCTTGAGGAAGAAGGCGCCCGACCAGGAAACGGCGAGCATCAAAAGGCCGGTGCCGACCATGATGCGAAAACCCCAGAACACCGGGAAGACCGGCGGATGGTTGCCGGGATAATCGTTCAGCCCCGGCACCACGCCGTCGGTCGAGTGCCGCAGCACCAGGCTGGCGCCGTCCGGAATGGCGATCTCGAACCGGTTTTCCTTCGCCGCCTCGTCGGGCAGCGCGAACAGCACCAGCGGCACGTTGGGGCCGGTGTTCCAGTTGGCCTCCATGGCGGCGATCTTCTGCGGCTGGTGCTCCAGCGTGTTCAGCCCATGCTGGTCGCCGGCAAAGATCTGGATCGGGATCAGGATCGCGGCGGTGAAGACGCCGGTGCGCAACGCCTTCCACATCGATTCCGAGCGGTCGCCATTGAGATAACGCAGCGCCGACAGGCCCGATACCAGGAACGAAACCGTCAGACCCGATGCCAGCAGCATGTGAACGAGGCGGTAGGGCATGGACGGGTTGAAGACGATGGCCCACCAGTCGACGGCATGCGCCTTGCCGTCAATCATCTCGAAGCCGGCCGGCGTCTGCATCCAGGAATTCAGCGCGATGATCCAGAAGGCCGACAGGGTGGTGCCGCCGGCGACCAGCACCGTGGCCAGCGTGTGGACGCGGTTGGAAACGCGGCGGAAACCGAACAGCATGATGCCGAGGAAGGCCGCCTCTAGGAAGAAGGCGGTGAGGATCTCATAGGCCAGCAGCGGTCCGGCGATGTTGCCGACATGTTCCATATAGCCCGGCCAGTTGGTGCCGAACTGGAAGCTCATGGTGACGCCGGACACCACGCCCATGGCGAAGGACAGCGCGAACACCTTCACCCAGGTGAAATAGGCGCGCATCCAGGCGGAATCGTTGGTCGCGTTGTAGCGCAGCTTGAAGAACAGCAGCACCCAGCCAAGTGCAATGGTGATTGTCGGAAACAGAATATGAAACGAAATATTCGCGCCGAACTGGATGCGCGACAGTATGAGCGGGTCCATGGCGGGCTCCGGCTGCTATTTGCTGGCGTCAGCGTATGCCCGTTATGCGAGTTGGTCAAAGCGGCGTCCTGCCGCGAGGCTGAACGCCACAGGACAATTTTACCGGTTCATGCGGTACATCTCCAGCCGCTCCCGGCACTGGCTGTCCAGAACTGTCAGCAGCGCCATTGACTTGCGGTTGCACGCGACGACATTCGGCCTATATCAGGGGACCTCTTTCAGGCAGCCGTTTTCAGCCCATGCCCTCCATTCTGTCCATTTCCGGGGTCTCCAAGACCTATGCCACCGGTTTCACCGCGCTCAAGGAAGTCAATCTCGACATCCAGCGCGGCGAGATCTTCGCTTTGCTCGGGCCAAACGGCGCCGGCAAGACGACCCTGATCTCGATCGTCTGCGGCATCGTCAACCGCTCAACCGGCACTGTTACGGTGGACGGTCACGACATCAGCAAGGATTACCGCGCCGCGCGCAGCCTGATCGGCCTGGTGCCGCAGGAACTGACCATCGACGCTTTCGAGAGCGTCTGGGCGACGGTCAACTACAGCCGCGGCCTGTTCGGCAAGCCGGCCAATCCAGGCTTCGTCGAGAAGGTGCTGCGCGACCTGTCGCTCTGGGACAAGAAGGACGCCAAGGCGATCACGCTGTCGGGCGGCATGAAGCGCAGGCTGATGATCGCCAAGGCGCTGTCGCATGAGCCGCGCATCCTGTTCCTCGACGAGCCGACCGCCGGCGTCGATGTCGAGCTGCGCCAGGACATGTGGGAGATGGTGCGCCGGCTGCGCGAGGATGGCGTCACCATCATCCTCACCACCCACTATATCGAGGAAGCCGAAGCGATGGCCGACCGCGTCGGCGTCATCAACCGCGGCGAAATCATCCTGGTCGAGAACAAGGCCGAACTGATGCACAAGCTCGGCCGCAAGCGGCTGGTGCTGGAGCTGCGCAATCCGCTGACGGCGATCCCGGAAACCTTCTCGCGCTATGCGCTGGAGCTGTCGCCGGATGGCGGGCAATTGACCTACACCTATGACAACCAAGCCGAGCGGCCGGGCGTCGCCTCGCTGATCCGCGACCTCGAGGCATCAGGCATCCAGTTCCGCGACATCGACACGCAAAACAGCTCGCTCGAGGAGATCTTCGTCAATCTGGTGAGGAGAGAGCCATGAACCTGCGCGCAGTTTGGGCGATCTACCGGGTCGAGATGGCGCGTGCCTTCCGCACCGTACTGCAGAGCATCATCTCGCCGGTCATCTCGACATCGCTGTACTTCGTCGTCTTCGGCTCGGCCATCGGCTCGCGCATCACCGAGATCGACGGCATCAGCTACGGCGCCTTCATCGTGCCCGGGCTGATCATGCTGTCGCTCTTGACGCAGTCGATCTCCAACGCCTCCTTCGCCATCTATTTCCCGAAATTCGTCGGCTCGATCTACGAGCTTCTGTCGGCGCCGGTCTCCTATCTGGAGATCGTCATCGCCTATGTCGGCGGCGCGGCGACCAAGTCGATCATCCTCGGCCTGATCATCCTGGCCACCGCCTCGCTGTTCGTGCCGCTGCAGATCGAACATCCCTTCTGGATGATCGCCTTCCTGGTGCTGACGGCGGTGACCTTCAGCCTGTTCGGCTTCATCATCGGCATCTGGGCGAAAAGTTTCGAGCAGCTGCAGCTTGTGCCGCTGCTGATCGTCACGCCGCTCACCTTCCTCGGCGGCAGCTTCTATTCGATCCACATGCTGCCCGGCATCTGGAAGACGATCACGCTGTTCAACCCGGTCGTGTACCTGATCAGCGGTTTCCGCTGGAGCTTTTACGGCAAGGCCGACGTCTCGGTCGGCGTCAGCCTCGGCATGACGCTGGTCTTCCTGGCCGTCTGCATCGCCATCGTCGCCTGGATCTTCAAGACCGGCTACAGGCTGCGGAACTGACGCAGTGCTAAAGTCGTCGTCCTGGGGCAATTCCAGGAAAAGTGTGAGCGGTTTTCCGTCCGGAATTGCTTCAAAACAAAGAGTTGGGACGATACAGGGAGCGAAGCTCCCTGTAGCTCTCACTGCGACCAATACTGCCAGGCCCAGTAAAAACTTTCGTCGCGCGGCGGCAGGCGGTCGCAGCCGGTCGGGAATTGGACCGGCGCCGGCGAGCGCTCCTGGCTCGCCGCTTTGTCGTCGGAGGCAAGGCCGAGCAGCCAGGCGCCGAAATGGGCGAACAGCACGGCGGTGGAATGGGTCATCGTCACTCTCCTGCGCTTGCGGTTGATCATTCCCGTCCCGCCCACGGGACGAGCGCGCGCTCGATCCGGCGGATGGTGAATTCGAGCACGAAGGCGATGGCCGCGATCACCAGAATGCCCATGATCACCACTTCGGTGACCAGGAACTGCGCCGCCGACTGGATCATGAAGCCAAGCCCGCGCGTCGCCGCCACCAGCTCGGCCGCCACCAGTGTCGACCAGCCGGCGCCGAGCGCGATGCGCAGCCCGGTCAGGATCGAGGGCAGGGCGCTCGGCAGGATGACGTGGCGGACCACCTGGCGCCTGGTCGCGCCGAGCGAGCGCGCCGCGTCGATGCGCTCCTGCGAGACGCCGCGAACACCCGATGCGGTCGACAGCGCCACCGGCGCCAGCATGGCGATGGCGATCACCAGGATCTTCGATGGCTCGCCGATGCCGAACCAGATGATGACCAGCGGCAGATAGGCCAGCGGCGGGATCGGCCGCAGGAATTCCAGCAGCGGATCGAAAATGCCGCGCCCGACCGTGCTGATGCCGATGGCAAGACCGACCGGCACGCCGACGAGGATGGCGGCGACCAATGCGGCGAACACGCGGCCGAGGCTGGCGACAGTGTGCTGCAGCAGCGTCGCGTCGACGAAGCCGTCGCGCGCCACGACGATGAATTTGTTCCACACCGCCACGGGCGAGGGCAGGAACACCGGCGACACCAGCTGCAGGCGGGCCGACAGCGCCCACGCCGCCAGCACCACCAGGATGGTGACCGCGCTGATCATGCGGGCCGAAACCCCTTTGCGTTTCGGGCTGGGCCGCGACCACGGCACCGATAGGCCGTCGGCCTCTTCGGTCCTGTGGCCGGCGCGCTCGGTGTAGGAGGAGATGGTCATGCCGCTTCTCCCTCGAAGATGGCATCGGTCAGTTCGCCGCGCGCCGCGGCGAAGGCCGGGTCGGCCTTGATCGCGCGGATGCCCTCGCCCGCGGCGTAGCGCCTGGAGAAGCCTGGCTCGAAGCTGCGCACGACGCGGCCAGGGCCTGGCGCCAGCACGACGATGCGGGTGGCGAGCACCAGCGCCTCCTCGATGCCGTGCGTGACCATCAGCACGCCGGCATGGCTGGCCGTCCAGAGATCGAGCAGCGTCGTCTGCATGCGCTCGCGCGTCAGCGCGTCGAGCGCGCCGAGCGGCTCGTCGAGCAACAGGAATTGCGGTTCGGCGGCGAGCGCGCGGGCAAGGCCGACACGCTGGCGCATGCCGCCGGACAGCTCCCAGATGCGCTTGTCGCCGGCGTCACCGAGCTTGACCAGCGCCAGAAGCTCGTCGGCGCGCCGCGCACGCTCGGCCGGCCGGACACCGCGCAGACGCAGCGCGAAGGCAACATTTTCGCGCGCGGTCAGCCAGGGAAACAAGGCATCGTTCTGGAACACCACGGCGCGATCCGAACCTGGCGCCGTGATCGGCCGGCCGTTGATCGTGGCATTGCCGCGCGCCGGCGTGACCAGGCCGGCGCCGACATTGAGCAGCGAGGTCTTGCCGCAGCCGGAACGGCCGACAAGTACGACGAAATCATCCCCGGCCACATCGATCGACACACGCTCGACGGCAGGTGCCGGCTGGCCGTCATAGTGGATCGAGATCTTGTCGAGCACGAGATGCGGCATGGAGCCTCTCAGGACGTTCATTGAAACTCGCCTGCCCCGAAAACGCGCCTCGTCAGCGATTCCGGGGCAGGCACGCGGCGTCAGGGAAGGAGATCCGCGCGCGTTCAGGTGGCGCCAGGCGGTCAGTTCGAGGCCAGCGCCTCGGTGACGTATTTCGATGTCACATATTTCGAATAGTCCGGCAGCACGGCATCGACCTTACCCTGCTCCTTGAGGAAGGCGGAGGCCGCCGCGACCGCCTTGACCGTGCCGCCGCCGAGGAATTTGTCGGAGGCCTGCTCTTCCAAGGTCGGGAAGACATAGCCCTTCAACAGTTCCGGCACCTCTTCCAGCTTGGCGCCGGTGAGCTTGGCGATCTTGCCGGCCTGCGGCGAGGACACCGACCAGGCGTCGGGCTTGGCGAGGTACTCGGCATAGGCCGCACCCGTCACCTTGACGAAGTCGCGCACGGCTTCCGGGTTCTTCTGCGCAAAATCGGTGCGCACGATCCAGGCGTCGAAGGTCGGCGCTCCCCAGGCGGCGACCTGCGAGGAATCCACCACCACCTTGCCCGTCGTCTTGATCTGGCCGAGCGCCGGATCCCAGACATAGGCCGCATCGATGTCGCCGCGGGCGAAGGCGGCGGCGATTTCCGGCGGCCGCAGATTGAGGATCTGGACCGACTTCGGATCGACATTCTCGTGCTTGAGCGCGGCAAGCAGGCTGTAATGCGTGGTCGAGACGAAGGGCACGGCGACCTTCTTGCCGGCGAGGTCGGCGACCTTCTCGATGCCGGCGCCGTTGCGCGCGACCAGCGCCTCGGACGGTCCGATCAGGCCGACGACGAAGATGGTCTGGATCGGCAATTCGCGGCTGGCCGCGGCCGCCAGCGGGCTCGAACCGACATAGCCGATATCGACCGAGCCGGAAGCGACCGCGGTGATGACATCGGCGCCGGAATCGAATTTGCGCCAGTCGATCGCGGCCTTGATAACCTTTTCATAGGCGCCATCGGCCTGCGGCACCTTGGAGGGTTCGACCACCGTCTGGTAACCGATGGTGATCTTCAGGTCATCGGCCAAAGCCGGGCTGAGAAAGGCGGCGCCGGCGAGGGCAGCCGACGACAGAAGGAGAATGCGTCGCGAAATGGTGGACATCAAAGGGCTCCATGAAACCAGAGAAAACCGGATTGCCCTATGATAGTCCGCTAATTCTATCGGCCTTGTAGAGTTAAATCCTTCCAACGAAGGCGGGTTTGTTGGAAAAAATCTGCCGACGAGACGGCGCCAAGGCGGAAAGGGCGGCTGCAGCGGCGGTCACCGCCACGATGGTCCATATGAAGGGGAATGACGCTCCACGAACGCCAGACTTCGTCATCCCGGGCGAAGCAAGGAGCGAAGCGACGCGGCGCAGACCCTAGAACCATGCCGGGACTCCGGAGCGCTGCTGCGGTTCAGGTTCTGGTCCGCTGCACCCTTAGACCAAGGTCGCGGCATGGATCCATTGGGCTGCGGAGCAGTTCCCGGGTCTCCGCGACGGGAGCTTCGCTCCTGCTCCGCCCGTGGATGACGAAGTCGGGAAGGCTCGGGGCAGGTCGACAACCGTCGGCACCCATCATCCACGAAATGACAATTTTCGCTTTTGCGATTGCCACGAAAAATCCATGCCTCAAACAGCCACGGAATTGACAAGCCATTCCGCGTGTTCGAGGGTAAGTATAGTATCCTTATCGACATGAGGGATTGGAGGCGACGATGAGCGAGCACCCCACCACCATGATCGTTCACGGCATGCGTCGGCTGAAGGCACCACATCAGTCGGCGCGCGACACGGCGGACCTGCGGGAAACCATTTGCCGCCTCTTCGCCATCGAGATGCATTTCTGTGCTCTTATTGGCACAAAGGCCTGACAAAATGGCTATTGCGGCTTGAAAACGAAGCAAATTCAACGTTTCTCGGCTTGTACATCATGTCACTAGAATTTATGTGTCATGGATGCTTGGACGCGGCGGGGAGGCTCGCCAGGCGTTTCGCAACGGATGGCCTCGTGCCATCGCATGACAGAGAAACGTTCGGTCAATGCTCACCAAAAAAGGCAAGTACGGCCTCAAGGCGCTGGTCCACCTCGCGCATATGCCGGCCGGGCAACTGGCCTTCGTCAACGACATCGCGACCGGCAACAACATTCCGAAGAAATTTCTCGACGCCATACTGGGCGAGCTGCGCAATGCCGGTTTCGTCCAGAGCCGCAAGGGCAAGGATGGCGGCTACCGCCTGGCGCGGCCGGCCGACGAGATCAAGGTCGGCCATGTCGTGCGCGTCCTCGACGGGCCGCTGGCGCCAATTCCCTGCGCCAGCCGCACGCAATATCAGCGCTGTGAAGACTGCAACGAGGCGACATGCCAAGTCCGACATCTGATGCTCGAGGTCCGGCAGGCGATCGCCGAGGTGCTCGACCAGCGCAGCCTCGCCGAAATGCGCGACATCGTCCTCGACGACCTTACGGTCGCGAGGGCTATCGACGAGCTACCAGTGAAGGTCCAGGCCTGACGCCTCCCGTCCTGCGGAGGCGCGCATGAGTGGCCGCGCGAACTCGATCATCATCGTCGGCGGCGGCGCCTCGGGCGTCGTGATGGCCGCGCATCTCCTGAAATCACCCAATCCGGATCTGCGCGTCACACTGATCGAAAAGCGCCCGCATTTCGGTCAAGGCATCGCCTATTCGACGCTGCTGTCGGCCCATGTCTTGAACGTCAGCGCCGCCGGCATGAGCGCCTATGCCGACGATCCCGGCAATTTCTGGCGCTGGCTGCAGGGGCGGGGCCTGGTCGACCCGGAGCAGACGCCGCAGACACCCTTCTACGCGCCGCGCAGTATTTATGCCCGCTATCTCGGCGAGCTGCTCGACGAGCTCGAAGCGCGCGAGCAGCCGACCGGACGGCTGCGCCTGATCCACGAAGAGAGCCTGTCGATCACGCCGACCGCGTCGGGCGTCGAGGTGGCGCTTGCCAACGGCACCAGCGTCGTCGCCCATCTGGCCATACTCGCCACCGGCCATGACGAACAGCCGGCGCAAGGCCATGCGATCCGCATGGGCTCGGAGGCCGACACCGCGCTCGACCCGGAAAGCCGCGTCATGGTGCTGGGCACCGGCCTCAGCATGGTCGATGCGTTCCTGGCGCTGGAACAGCGCGGCCACACGGGCGAGATCGTCGCGGTGTCGCGGCGCGGCCTGCTGCCGTCGCCGCACCGCAAGGGCAATCCGATCAAGCTCGACGTCGCCGACATCCCGCTCGGCACCCAGCTTTCCTATTTCGTCGGCTGGTTCCGCGACCTGATCCGCGAGAACCAGAAGGCCGGCATCGACTGGCGCGACGTGGTCGATGGTCTCAGGCCGTTCAACCAGAAGATCTGGCAGAACTGGCCGGCTTCCGCCAAGCGCCGCTTCGTCGAGCACACCAAGGCCTGGTGGGACATCCACCGCCATCGCATGGCGCCGGAAGTCTACGCCAAGGTGACACAAGCCGTGCAGGCCGGCCGCATCCGGCTTGTCGCCGGGCGCGTCGTCGGCATCGTGCCAAGCGAGGCTTTCAGCGTCGACATCCAGTCGCGCCACAGCCAGCTTGTCGAGACTTTAGACGTCGCCCGTATCTATGATTGCTCGGGCATCGTGCGGGACATTTCGACCTCGTCGAACAGCGTGGTGCGCTCCCTGGTCGACCGCGGGCTCGCGCGACCGGATCCGATGCGCATCGGCCTCGACGTCTCGGCCAATTGCGAGATCATCGCCAGCGACGGCACGGTCTCGCGCAAGATCCTCGCCGTCGGCCCGCTGACGCGCGGCACCTTCTTCGAGATCGACGCCATTCCCGACATCCGCGTCCAGTGCGCGCGGCTGAGCAAGCAGTTGCTGGGATAAATGCCGGCTGGCGCTCAGCCGCCTAGCGCCTCGCACACCAGGCGCGCGGTCTCGGCGCCGGAGAAATTCTGCTGGCCGGTGATCAGGTTACCGTCGCGCACGGCGAAGCCGCGCCACAGCCCGGCCTGGACATAGTTGGCGCCGATCGCCCTCAACTCGTCCTCGATGCGCCAGGGCATCAGATGCTTGCCGCGCTCGAGCGCGCCCATCTCCCACGTCGCCTTGTCGGCGAAATCCTCCTCGGCATTGGCGAAACCGGTCACGGTCTTGCCGGCGGCGAGCAGCGCCCCATCGGCGCGCCTGGCGTAACGCAGGATGGCGGTGCCGTGGCAGAGTGCGGCGGCCACCTTGCCGGCCTCATGGAAGGCGACGAAGGTCCGTTGCAGGTCGGTCGCGCTCTCGTAAGAGAACATCGGCGCCTGGCCGCCGGCAACCACAATCGCGTCAAAGCTGCCGACATCGATCTCCGCCGCTGGCCGCGTGGTCTCGACCAGGGCCGCGAGTTTCGGGCTCGACAGGAAGCCGAGCGAGATGAGATCGGTTTCGGAATAACCCGAGGGATCACGCGGATCGCTCAGCGCGTCGGCCTCGCATCTGCCGCCCTCGGGCGAGAAGATTTCCACCGCATAGCCGCGCTCGGTGAAGGCGAACCAGGGATGCGTCAACTCGCTCCACCAGAAGCCGACCGGCCATCCTGTCGTGGTCGATATGGCCGGATTGGCGATGACGATGGCCACACGTTTCGGCTTGCGTGCATTGACCGCATTGGCATCCCTGACGCTCATCTTCGCTCTCCCTCATGAAACTGTCGCCGACAAAGCCGGGCCCGGCAATCTGGCCACATGGCCGGGCAAAATCCGCTTCCGTCGCGGCGGCGCCTTGCCTACGATGGTGCCATGACACAACGCGGTAGACTCTATGGCTGCCCGGTCGAGTTCGCGCTCGACGCGCTCGGCGGCAAATGGAAAACGGTGATCATCGCGCGCATCAAGCAAGGGCCGCTGCGCTATTCCGAACTGCGCCGGCTGATCCCGTCGCTGTCCGACAAGATGCTGACGCAGCGCCTGGCCGATCTCGTCGAGATCGGCTTCGCGGTGCTCGAGACGTCGCCCGACGGCAAGGCGCGCTACGCCTTGACCGAGCGCGGCCAAGATCTGGCCGCAGCGCTCCAGGCGCTCTACGACTGGGGCAGCGTGCATGGCCGCGCCGAGGGCGTGCGCTTCCGCGGTGATATCGAGGCGGCGGCCTAGCAACTTTTGTCCCTCACGCCGCATCGGCAAGCGCGCCGCAAAAGCCGGCGACATCGGTGATGACGGCCTCGCCGAGGAAACGCAGCGTCGCCATCGAGCGGTCGCGCGCTTCCTGGTTGCCGAAGCCGCAGGCGTCTTCGATCACCACAGCCGTAAAACCATTGTCGGTCGCCTGGCGCACGCTCGGCTCTATGCCGATCTCCATGGCGATGCCGGCAAGGGCGACGGCGCGCACGCCGCAATCGCGCAAGGCGAAGCCCAGGGCGGTGGAATCGAAGGCCGACATGGTCAGCTTGTCGAACACGGCTTCGTCGGCGCGAGGCGCCAGTTCGGGGACAATTCTCGTCGCTACGGCGTCGCGCAGGAACCACGGCTCTACCGCGTCGGGACTGTCGCGCCGCTGCCAGGCCATGGCGGTGCGCAATTGGGTGGCGCCCATCCATTTGCGCGGCAAGGAGAGATGGCGCGTGAACGCCACCCGCATGCCGGCCGAGCGGGCGGCTTCGAGCACAATACCTGTGCGCTCGACGATATCGGCCGCGCCGGCGACCTGGCGGCAGATGCCGACCTGCATGTCGTAGACCACCAGCGCCACGCGGCTGGGATCACACCATTCGGCCAGGTTGGTTGGAACCTCTATGCCTTCGCTCGACCGGATCATGCCGCGGTCCGGTCCCAGGGTTGGGCGATGTCGACGCCTGGGTCGAACAGATATTCGAGCGGCAGCGGTGCCGGATCGAAGGCGAGAAAATGCCACTCGAGCAGCCCGGCCTTCGACAGCGGGAAGTCGTCCGTATAGCGCCTGGCTTCATCGACGCTGTCGAGCTCGAAGACGATGATGACGCCGCCGATATCGGCGCGGGCATAGTTTTCGCGCACGATGCCGGCCTTCCACAGCCGCCAGACATTCGACACCTCGTCGCGCAGATAGGGTTTCAAATCATCGAGTGTGACGCCGGGCTTGAAGTTGTCATAGGCGATGATCTTCATCGGCTGTCTCCTCTTGGCATGTCAGGATCGCGCGGCCTGCTTGTTTCGGCCGGCATCCCGTTCGGCTAGCATGTCGAAAATGGCGGCTTCAACGAACGAGATGGTTCGTTGAACGAGCCGGCCGGTTGCCCTTTCGTGGCGCGCGGCATTCAGCGGAGAGGAGACGAGAATGGCCATCGAGCGGCTGAACCCGAAGGGCATGCACAGCAACCCGGCCTATTCGCAGGGCGTGGCGCTGCCGGCCTCGGCCCGCATCGTACTGATCGGCGGCCAGAACGGCATCGACGCCAATGGCCAGATCGTCGGCAAGGGCGACATCGCGGCGCAGACCGCGCAGGCGCTGGCCAATCTGGCGATGGTGCTCGATGCCGGCGGCGCCAGGCCGGAAGACCTCGTCCGCCTGTCGATCTACATTGTCGGCGACGCCGACATCAGGCCGGCCTTCGGCGCCTGGATGGCATTTTGGGGCGATCGCGGGCCGCCGCCGGTGGTGACAGGCATACGCGTGCTCGGCCTCGCCAATCCGGATTTCCTGATCGAGATCGAGGGGCAGGCGGCGATCGGCTAGAAGCCCTGCTTTGGTGCCATGGGGGATGAGCAGCTGCCGCTTGGAATTTCATTCCTCGTCTGGCCGGCTGATTGGCACGTTCTATCTTCTTTCCCGCGACAAACGGCTGGAAAAGAGGCTACGCTGCCGCTCTGCCCCCGAGCCGGTTGCTTGATCAGGGAGCTTCGATATGAGCGAGCACGGAAAAGCTGCGCCAGGCAGCCCGGATGGCCAATCCTCGCGCCTGCGGCCGCCTTACAAGTCGGTTCTCGATCTGATCGGCCAGACGCCGGTGGTCGAGCTGACCAAGTTCGACACCGGCAAATGCCGGCTGTTCATCAAACTCGAAAGCCAGAATCCCGGCGGCTCGATCAAGGACCGCATCGCGCTGTCGATGATCGCGGCGGCCGAGAGAGAGGGCAGGCTCAAGCGGGGCGGTACCATCGTCGAGGCGACCGCCGGCAATACCGGCCTCGGCCTTGCCCAGGTCGGCATCCCCAAGGGCTACCGCATCGTGCTGGTCGTGCCCGACAAGATGTCGCGTGAAAAGATCCAGCATCTGCGCGCGCTGGGCGCCGAGGTGCGCATGACGCGCTCGGATGTCGGCAAGGGTCACCCGGAATATTATCAGGACATGGCCGAGAAGATCGCGGCGGAGGTGCCCGGCGCCTTCTATGCCAACCAGTTCGCCAATCCGGCCAACCCGCTGGCGCATGAGACGACCACCGGCCCGGAGATCTTCTCGCAGCTTAACAGTGATGTCGACGCGGTGGTCGTCGGCGTCGGCTCGGGCGGTACGCTGACCGGGCTAGGCCGCTACTTTGCCAAGGTGTCGCCGAAGACCGAGATGGTGCTGGCCGATCCGGTCGGCTCGGTGCTGGCGCCCTTGATCAAGACCGGCAAGATGGAAGAGGCCGGCAGCTGGACGGTGGAGGGCATAGGCGAGGATTTCGTGCCGCCCAATGCCGACCTGTCGCTGGTGAAGAAGGCCTATTCGATATCAGACAAGCAAAGCATGCTGGCGGTGCGCGATCTGTTGTCGCGCGAAGGCATTTTGGCCGGATCGTCCTCGGGCACGCTGTTGTCGGCCGCCTTGCGCTATTGCCGCGAGCAGACGGTGCCGAAACGCGTCGTCACCTTCGTCTGCGACAGCGGCAACAAATACCTATCGAAGGTCTTCGACGATTTCTGGCTGGCCGAGCAAGGGCTGGCCGAGCATGAGCAGCATGGCGATCTGCGCGACCTCGTGATGCGCTCGCACCGCACCGGCGACACGGTCTATGTCGGCCCGGACGAAAGCCTGCTCAACGCCTATGGCCGCATGCGCCGCTCCGATGTCTCGCAGCTGCCGGTTCTGGAAGATGGCAAGCTGATCGGCATCGTCGACGAGAGCGATATTCTGGCGAAAGTCGACGGCCCCTATGACGGCCGCTGGGAGCGCTTCAACGGGCCCGTGCGCACGGCGATGACCTCCAATCTGCACACGCTGCAGGCCAGCCAGACGCTGGATGCACTGCTGCCGGTGTTCGACCGCAACGAGGTCGCCATCATCTTCGACGGCGACGAGTTCGTCGGCCTGATCACCCGCATCGACCTGATCAACCATTTGAGGCGCGCACGATGACCAGCCACACACCACCACCATCGGGCAAGAACCGCCTGGCCTTCTCCACGCGCACCATCCATGGCGGCCAGAGCCATGATCCGCTGACCGGCGCGGTGATGGTGCCGATCTATGCCACCTCGACCTACGGCCAGCAGTCGCCCGGCGTGCACAAGGGGTTCGAGTACGCCCGCAGCCAGAACCCGACGCGCTTTGCCTTCGAGCGCGCGGTGGCCGATCTCGAAAGCGGAACGGCAGCGTTTGCTTTCGCCTCCGGCCTGGCGGCGATCTCGACGGTGCTGGAGCTGCTCGACAGCGGCGCCCATATCGTCGCCACCGACGACATCTATGGCGGGTCCTTCCGGCTGATGGAGCGGGTGCGCAAGCGCTCGGCGGGTCTGCAGGTCTCTTTCGTCGACTTCACCGACCTTGCCGCGGTCGAAGCCGCGATCCGCCCGGAGACGAAGCTGCTGTGGGTCGAGACGCCGACCAACCCGCTGCTGCGCATCGTCGACCTCGAAGGCGTCGCCGCGCTGGCCAAGCGCAAGAGCGTCCTCACCGTCGCCGACAACACCTTCTGCAGCCCCTATATCCAGCGGCCGCTGGAACTCGGCATCGACATCGTCGTGCACTCGACGACAAAGTATCTCAACGGCCATTCCGACATGGTCGGCGGGGTGGCGGTCGTCGGCGACAACAAGGATTTGGCGGCCCAGCTGAAATTCCTGCAGAACGCCATCGGCGCCATATCGGGCCCGTTCGACAGTTTCCTCGCGCTGCGCGGCCTGAAGACGCTGGCGCTCCGGATGGAGCGCCATTCCGACAACGGGCTAAAGATCGCGCAGTGGCTGGAAGCGCGAAAAGATGTGCGCCGCGTGATCTATCCAGGCCTCGCCAGCCACCCGCAGCATTCCATCGCCGTCCAGCAGATGCATGCTTTCGGCGGCATGATATCAGCTGTGCTCGACCGCGATCTCGCCGGAACCAAACGCTTCCTCGAACGCACGCAATTGTTCACGCTGGCCGAAAGCCTCGGCGGCGTGGAGAGCCTGATCGAGCATCCGGCGCTGATGACGCATGGGTCCATTCCCGCCGAGAAGCGCGACGAGATCGGCATTTCGGATTCGCTGGTGAGGCTGTCGGCGGGGATCGAGGATGGCGATGACCTGATCGCCGATCTGGAGCAGGCGCTGGGGGGATAGCGCCAGCGGTTGACGCCAAGCGCCATTCGCCCGAGATGTAGCGGCCATGGCAACGCGCGAACCCGAAAAACCCACCGATCCCCTGACCTTCGCGGTGCTGGTGTTCCCCGGCTTTCCGATGATGGCGTTCAGTTCCGTCATCGAGCCGCTGCGCGCCGCCAATGTTCTGGCGAAGCGGCAATGCTATCGCTGGATCATCGTCGGCGGCACGAAAGGGGCGGTCGAGGCCTCGAACGGCGTCGTCATCCAGCCGGGGTTCTATGCCGAGGATGCGCCGAAGGTCGACCGCATCGTCGTCTGCTCGGGCGGCGATGCCGACCATCTCGTCGCCGAGGACGCGGCAAGCTGGATCCGCCGCAGCCTGCGCAATGGCGCGCATATCGGCGCGGTGGCGGATGCGGCGTTCTTCCTGGCGCGCGCCGGCCTGCTCGACGGCCATGCCTGCACCTTGCACTGGACCAGCCAGGCCGCCTTCACCGAGGCGTTCCCCAACATCGAGCTGCGCCGCGATCTCTATGTCATCGACCGCAAGCGCTTCACCTCGGCCGGCGGCGTCGGTAGTCTCGACATGATGCTGGAGATCATCACCCGCGACTATGGCGCCGAGCTTGCCGCCGGCGTCGCCGAATGGTTCGTGCACAGCCAGCTGCGCTCCAGCGTCGACCGCAAGCTGATGCCGCTGAGGCTGCGCACCGGCGTGCAGAACGAGCTGGTGCTGTCGGCCATCGCCATCATGGAGGACGCGGTCGAGGAGCGGCTCGGCATGGCGGAGCTGACGGCGCGGCTCGGCGTCTCCTCCGACAAGCTCGAACGCAGCTTTCGCTCCGAGCTCGCCATCTCGCCCAATGGCTACTACCGGCGGCTCAGGCTCAAGCGCGCCGCCGACCTCTTGGCGCATTCGACGCTCGCCGTGCGCGACGTGGCGCTCGCCTGCGGCTTTGCCTCGATGTCGAGCTTTGCCCGGGCTTTTCGCGAGGAGCATGGCCATCCGCCGAAGCTGGCGCGACGGCACTAGGGTCAGAACTCAACCCTCTGCTTGTAGCCAACGGGGCGGAGAGGGATGCGCTTAGTTCTCGACGATAAAGGTACCGTCTGTGTCTTGGTAGACGAACAACTCGACGGCGTCGTGTTTTTGGCGGTCGATCGAAATCGCGACGAAGTCATCCCCACCCAAGTGGAGCGTAATCCTTTCATCGGTGGATGTAACGCGTTCGATATACGAACCGCCTGCATTGTCACGCATGTGCAGCGACACTTCTGTATAGACGGTAAGCCCAGTGCCGTCGGAGAAAAGAACGCTGATCCCGAACCCCGGCTCGCTCCTCTCAACGGAGCGGATCGATTTGCCGATCATTCTTTCGCTGAAGGTTTCCACAGCACTCTTCCCATCGGTGCCAATCGTGGCTTCATAGCTCCGTCCGGCCAATTCACATGCAAACAATATCCGCGAATGACGCATGGCCCGCAATGGGCGATTGGCAGTAGTTCAGTCCGCTAGCCCTTGGGGGAGCCACTGCGGCCTCTAGAGCATTTCTATCACTCGGTGATGGCCGTCAGCAAAAGATCGAAGTCGATCGCTCGGTTGATGGGCACTGGGTCTAGGGTGTAGCGGCATCCCGCACAACATATACGGTTTTCCGCACAATGCCTCCGCCACTCCTGCGCCATGGTCTGAGCTCGCAACCGACCCAAGGCCAGACACCCCATGAGCATCGTCGTATTCGACCCCGACAGCACCGAGGACGTCGACTTCAAGGACCGCATGCGCCACCCGGCGGCGGCTGATCCGGCCGGCGGCATGTGGCTGTCCGACACCGAGCCATCCTTCATCGACGCCGATGCCTTGCGCAAAGGCCGGCTGGCCAAATTGAGGGGCTGGATGCGCGACGCCGGCTATGGCGGGGTGGTGCTGTTCGACCCGTACAACCAGCGCTACGCCACCGGCTCGCGCAACATGTTCGGCTACTTCCTGCGCAACTCGACCCGCTATTTCTTTATCCCGACCGAAGGGCCGATCGTGCTGTTCGAGTACCCGCAGAGCTACCATGTCTCGATGGTGCTCGACACGATCGACGAGGCGCGTCCGTCCAAGCTGGTGTGGTCGTCGGTTTCGGGCCGCGACGACGAAACCGCCGGCCCCTTCGCCGACGAGATCGCCGAACTCCTGAAGAAGCATGGCGGGGGTTCGATGAAGCTCGGGCTCGACCGCTGCAGTCATCTGCAGGCGCTCGCCCTGGAAAAGCGCGGCTGCGAGGTCAAGGATTGCCAGGGCGAGATCCTGGCAGTGCGCGCGGTGAAGACCCCGGAGGAGGTCAAATGCCTGCAAGTGTCGATGGCCGGCGCCGAGGCCGCCGTCTATGCGGTGCGTGAGGCGATCAAGCCCGGCGTTTCCGAAAACGATTTGTTCGCCATCATGTATGGCGAGGTCATCCGCCAGGGCGGCGAGTTCATCGAGACGCGGCTGTTGACCTCAGGCCAGCGCACCAATCCCTGGTTCAACGAGGCGAGCGGCCGCAAGATCCGGCCGGGCGAGCTGCTCGCGCTCGATACCGACACGATCGGCTGCTACGGCTATTATTCGGATTTCTCGCGCACCTTCCGCTGCGGGCCGGGCAAGCCGACCGATTACCAGAAGTCGCTCTACCGCATGGCGCACGACCAGGTTCAGCACAACATCTCGATCGTCAAACCCGGCATGGCGTTTCGCGAAATCGCCGAGAAGGCGTGGAAGATCCCGGACCGCTTCGTCGACCAACGGTATACTTCGGTGATGCATGGCGTCGGCATGCATGGCGAGACACCGTTCATCGCGCATGCCATGGATTACGAGACCTATGGCCGCGACGGCCATATCGTGCCAGGCATGGTGGTGAGCGTGGAAAGCTATATTGGCGAAAAGGGCGGCCGCGAGGGCGTCAAGCTGGAGGACGAGATCCTGATCACCGAGACGGGCACGGAGCTTCTGTCGCGCTTTCCCTATGAGGACGAGTTTTTGGCGTGAAGGCTCCCATCTCCATCAAGCGCGGCACGGTGGCCGCCGTGTTCATAGACCTGCAGGAAGAGCACCGGCAGGACAAGCGCTACCTCGTCGAGGGCTTTGCCGGCATCCTCGCCAATGTCCAGCGGCTGCAAGAAGCGGCGCGCGCCAATCACGTGCCGCTCCAGCACTGGGCCTATATCGTCGATCTCGACAAGCAGGACCGGCCCTTTCATCCGCTCGGTGCCGACGGCAAGTCGGCCTTCTCAGACAAGAGCGATCCGCTGACCGAGATCTGCCGTGAGGTAGCGCCGGCCAGGGACGAGGTGCTGCTGATCAAGGCCGAGGCCAGCGCGTTGCGCAGCGGTCCGGCGGCCGATCGGCTCAAGGCCTCCGGCATCGAATGGCTTGTGGTCGCCGGCGTCTGGACCGAAGCCTGCATCGACGCCACCGTAAAGGACGCCGTGGCGAAGGGATTTCGCGTGCTGCTGGTCAAGGATGCCTGCGGCAGCGGCAGCGCGGCCATGCACCAGACCGGCATCCTCAACCTCGCCAACCGGCTCTATGGCGGCGCGGTCACCGACACGGACGGCGCCTGCCGGCTGCTGGCCGGCGAGACCGTCACCGCCTGGCAGGTCGAGGGGTCGGTGCCGCTGCGCTTCACCTTCGACAATGCGGCGGCGCTCTACGCCGATCTATGACGGCAGACCGACACCGCGGCAAATATGAAACACGGCTCGACCCGGCGCTGTGGGCCTATATCGACAGCGTCAACGCCTGGTACCCGCCCGAGGTGATCGGCCTGCCGATCGACAAGCAGCGCGCGGTCTATGACAGGATGTGCCGGGCTTTCCATCAGGGCCGTCCGCCGGGGGTTAAGGCCAGCGATGGCCTGGTCGCCGCTTCGGGCCACGGCATCCCGATCCGCCACTACCAGCCCGCCGGCAAGGCAGCGCGGGCCATGGTGCTCTATTTCCATGGCGGCGGCTTCATCCTCGGCGGGCTCGACAGCCATGACGACATCTGTGCCGAGATCTGCGCCGGCACCGGCTTCGACGTGGTGTCGGTCGACTACCGGCTGGCGCCCGAGCACGTGCACCCCGCCGCCTTCGACGATGCGATGGCCGCCTTCGCATGGGCGGCGACGTCGGGCCTGCCGCTGGTGCTGTGCGGCGAGAGCGCCGGCGGCAATCTCGCAGCGGCCGTGGCGCAGGCGACGCGCCAGCATATCAGGGCCGCGATCGGCCAGGTGCTGATCTATCCCGGCCTCGGCGGCGATGAGGCAGCCGGCTCCTATGTCGAACATGCCGAAGCACCGCTGCTGTCCGTCAGCGATATCGCCTTCTACCGCGACGTCCGTTCGGCCAAGCAACAATCGCCCGACGACCCGACCTTGTCACCGCTGCGCGACAACGATTTTTCGGGCCTGCCGCCAACGGTGATCATCACGACCGAGTGCGACCCGCTATCGTCCGATGGCGAAACCTACCGCGACCGCATCGTTGCGGCCGGCGGCAAGGCATGGTGGCATGAGGAGAAGCGCCTGGTCACAGTTTCCTGCGCGCCCGCACCACGGTGCCGGCCGCGGCGGAGGCGTTCGCGCGCATCATCGCGGCGATTGCATCACTGGGGCGGGGCGAGTGGCCGTATTGAGTGTTTGTCCTACGACGCCGCAACGCTCTTTTCGGAGGAATTGGCTTTCAGCCAGAGCGCCTTTTCGCCGAGTGTCGTGACCATGGCGGCATGCGCTGCGCGCTCGGCTTCGGTCAAGCGCGGCAGCAGCGGCCTCGGGCGCTCGGCGACGATGATCTCGATGTGGCGGACATTCTCGCCCTGCGCCGGCGCGGTGGCGCTGTCGAGGATGAGCGCCGCCTGCTTGCCGCCGATCAGTTCGATATAGACCTCGGCCAGCAATTCGGAATCGAGCAGCGCGCCGTGCTTGGTGCGTTTCGTGTTGTCGATGCCGTAGCGCCGGCAGAGCGCATCGAGCGAATTGGGGCCCATCGGGTGCTTGCGGCGCGCCAGCGCCAGCGTGTCGACGACACGGCCGGGATCGACGACGGGATGGCCGAGCCGGCCGAATTCGACATTGAGGAAGCCGATGTCGAACGTGGCGTTGTGCGCGACCAGCTTGGCGCCGTCGGTGAAGGTCAACCATTCCTCGGCGATGTCGGCAAAGGTCGGCTTGCCCGCGAGATCCGCCGCGCTGATGCCGTGCACGGCCTGCGCCTCCTCATGGATCGCCCGGCCCTGCGGGTTGATATAGTGGTGGAACGTCCTGCCGGTCGGGAAACGATTGACCAGCTCGACGCCGCCCAGCTCGATCACGCGGTCGTCGCGCGAATCAAGGCCGGTGGTTTCCGTATCGAAGATGATCTCGCGCATCGAATCAGTCCGTTCTAAGCAAGCAGAATCATACAGCGGAACAAAATGGCAATGGCAATGCCTGTTTTCTCTTCTCCCCTTGTGGGAGAAGGAAAGCGTCAGCGACCAGACCCCCCGGAGAGCTCGGCGATAATGGCGGCAACGGCGGCACGCGCCGCCTCCAATCCTTGGCCGGTGTCGATGACGAAATCCGCCAGCCTGCGCTTCTCCGCATCCGGCACCTGCTTGGCCAGGATCGCCGCCAGTTTTTCTTCCGTCATGCCCGGCCGGGCCAGCACGCGCTGGCGCTGGATTTCGGTGGGCGCCGTGACGACGACGACCTTGTCGACGCGGCCACGGCCGCCGGTTTCGAAGAGCAGCGGAATATCGAGCACGGCGATCGATTCGCCGGCGTTACGATGCATGGCCAAGAAGGCGTCGGCATCGGCGCGCACCAGCGGATGGATGATCGCTTCCAGCCGCTTCAGCGCGGCGGCATCGCCAAGCACGCGCGCGCTAAGTTTTGCGCGATCGACCACACCATCGACAACCGTTCCGGGAAAAGCGGCCTCGACCAAAGGCGCCGCCGCACCGGAATAGAGGCGATGCACCGCCTCGTCGGAATCATGGACCGGCACGCCCGCCTCGGCGAACATTTTCGCCGTCGTCGACTTGCCCATGCCGATCGAGCCGGTGAGGCCGAGCACGATCATGGTTTCGGCACCAGATCGGCAACGATGAGTGCGCGAAGCTCCGCCGTGACCTGCGGCCTGATGCCGAACCAATGTTCGAAGCCGGGCACGGCCTGGTTGAGCAGCATGCCGAGGCCGTCGACCGTCTTCAGCCCCCTGGCGCGCGCGGCGGCGAGCAGGGGGGTTTCGAGCGGCACATAGACAAGGTCGGTGACGATGGCGTGGTCCGGCAGCAAGGCCGGATCGGCGGCGAGGCCTTCATTGCCGACCATGCCGAGTGCCGTGGTGTTGACCAGCAGGCCGGCGTCGGCCAGCAATTCGTGGGTCTCCGCCGTGCCATGCGCCGAAACGCCGGCGCCGAAACGATCCCGCAATTCCTGCGCCCGGGCGAGCGTGCGGTTGACGATTCTGATATCGCCGACGCCACGCTGCTTCAGTGCCTGGATGACGGCGCGGGACGCGCCGCCGGCGCCGAGCACGACCGCGGGGCCGGTGTTCGCCCAGCCCGGCGCGTAATCATCGAGGTTGGCGGCAAAGCCGTGGCCGTCGGTGTTGCCGCCCCACAGGAGACCGTCCTCGAACCACAGCGTGTTGACGGCGCCGATCTCCTCGGCCGCCTGGTCGCGGCGGTGGACAAGAGCGAAAGCGGCTTCCTTGTGCGGAATGGTGACATTGCCGCCGCGAAACCCGTTTGCCCGCAAAGCCGCGATGAATTCGGCAAAATCCTGCGGCGCCACGTCGATCGCCTCATAACTGCCGTCGATGCCGTGCTGGGCCAGCCAGTGGCCATGGATCTTCGGCGAGCGCGAGTGCTTGATCGGATGGCCGGTGACAAAAGCCTTCTTCGTTGCCTCAGCCATCGATGGCCCCCAGCGTGCGCAGTTCGGCCAGCAGCGGCAAAAGCGGCAGGCCGACAATCGTAAAATGATCGCCCTCGATCTTCTCGAAGAGCTGGATGCCTTCGCCCTCGACCTGGTAGGCGCCGACGCTGGCCAGCGCCCTGGGGCCGACACGGGCGAGATGGCGGCCGATGAAGCCGGGGTCGAGCTTGCGCATGGTCATGCCGGCGATGCCGACATGGCGCCATAGCACCTTGCCGTCGCGCACCAGAACGGCGGCGCTGTTGAGCTGGTGGGTCTTGCCCGACAACGCCAGGAGATGGCGGCGCGCGCCTTCCATGTCGGCCGGCTTGTGGAACACTTCGTCACCCAAAGACAAAGTCTGGTCGCAGCCGAGCACCAGCGCGCCGGGCCGGCGTTCGCTGACCTCGGTGGCCTTGGCCTCGGCCAGAACCAGGGCGACATCCTCGGGCGAAACGCCGCTATCCTGCAGCGGCGCCTCGAGCGCGCGCTCATCGACATCGGCCGGCACGGCCTCGACATCGAGCCCGGCATTGAGAAGCATCGCCTTGCGGAACGGACTGCCGGAGGCGAGGATGATTTTTTCGGTCATTTTTCACTCAGGCGCAGGTACAGGCGCGGTTGGGATATGAGCTTCAATCTGCAACGTTGGCGCCCCCCTCACCTGCCCTGCCGGACATATAGAGACGGGGAGAAAGAAAGGGGCAGCTTCAGCGCAGGCGCTCTTCTTCGGCTACGCTGGTGATTGGCGAAACCTTCTACGACAGCGCCCCTGTCCCCGTCACTATACCGGGGAGAGGATGCCGGCAGGCAGGTGAGGGGCGGCGCCGAGTTTCCGCTAAGAGGTCTCGGAAAACGCACTCCTCGTTCAATTATCTGTTCTTCCCCCGCAGGGCAACGATCGCCGCCGCCGTTTCCTCGATCGAGCGGCGGCTGACGTCGATCATCGGCCAGCCATGGCGCGTGCAGATCTGGCGGGCATAGGCGAGCTCCTCGTTGATGGCGGCGCGGTCGACATAGTCGGTCGGCACATAGGAACTGCTGTTGCCGAGGATGCGGTTCTGGCGGACATGCGAGATGCGCTCGGCGGTGGCGATCAGCCCGACGATCAGCGGCTTGGAGGCGCTGACCAGGCTTTCGGGCACCGGCACGCCGAGCACGATCGGGATGTTGGCGGTCTTGATGCCGCGATTGGCGAGATAGATGCTGGTCGGCGTCTTCGACGTCCGCGAAATGCCGATCAGCACGACATCGGCATCGTCCATATTCGCCGGCAGCTGGCCGTCATCATGGTCCATGGTGAAGTTCAGCGCATCGATGCGGCGGAAATATTCGGCGTCGAGAACGTGCTGGGCGCCGACACGGCGGCCGGCCGGCGTGCCGAGATAGGACTGGAAGACGGTGAGCACCGGCTCCAGCACCGACACGCAGGGCAGGCCCATTGTGGCGCAGCGTTCGTCAATGCCGCGCGCCAGCTTCTGGTCGACGACCGTATAGAGGATGATGCCCGGCTCCTCCTCTATGTCCTCGAACACCTTGGCCACCTGCTTTTCGGTACGGATGAGCGGGTAGATGTGCTCGATCGCCCGTGCATCCTTGTATTGCGCCGAAGCCGCCCGCCCGGCGGCGAGCAGCGTTTCGCCGGTCGCGTCGGAAATCAGGTGCAGGTGAAAGAAGCTCTGGGGTTTGTTCACAGGGATCACCTGGGGCTGTGGGCGGATGTGGATAAAGCGGGACAGAAAGAGGCGCCGTTCGGAGGCGACTGTATCAGATGGCAGTTTGTCCACAATTCGCTGTGCTGTCAGCTTGGTCGGGCGGCTGGGGACAAGTCTGGGGACGGCCGCCTTTGCCTTTCAGCCGTCCACAGGGCGGGATTCTTCCTCGGTTTGCTAAAGCTTTGACTCCGATGACGGATTCCTGACTATCCCCAGAACCCTGCAGCCGGGAGAGGGAAGCGCGCGACAATATGCTTGCTGGCTTTTTGGCTGGCGAAGCGGGACAGGTGACAACCACCACAACCAACAGACTCTTAGAATCAGAAGAATCTTAGATATAAGAATCTTTGATTATAGGAAGGCTGGGAGAGGGTAAGCGCTCAATGCCCAAAAGCCGGATCATGCTGGACGTCCTGAAGGGTGAGGCGCACTTTCCGCCTCCGCTCTGGATGATGCGTCAGGCCGGACGCTATCTGCCGGAATATCGTGAAACACGCAGGCGCGCAGGTTCGTTCCTCGATCTCTGCTACGATCCCGACCTTGCGGTGGAAGTGACCTTGCAGCCGATAGAGCGCTTCGGCTTCGACGCCTCGATCCTGTTCTCCGACATCCTTGTCGTTCCGCATGCGCTCGGCCGCGACGTTCGCTTCGAAGAGGGAAGAGGCCCGCTTTTGACGCCGATCTCCGTGGCCGAGATCATGGCTCTGGAAAGCGATGTGTTTCACGTGAATCTCGAACCGGTCTACGAGACGGTTCGCCGGTTGCGGGCAAAACTGCCTGACGAGACCACGCTGATCGGCTTCTGCGGCGCGCCCTGGACGGTGGCGACCTATATGATCGCCGGCCATGGAACGCCCGATCAGGCGCCGGCACGGCTGTTTGCCTATCGCGAGCCGGCGGCGTTTCAACATCTCCTGAAGGTGCTTGCCGACCAGTCGGCGGCCTATCTGATCCGGCAGATCGAAGCCGGCGCGGATGTGGTGCAGATTTTCGATTCCTGGTCCGGCGTGCTCGACGATGCGACGTTCGACCAGTTTTGCGTTTGGCCGGTGGCCGAGATGGTTCGCCAGGTTCGCGCCGTTCATCCCGATGTGCCGATCATCGGTTTTCCCAAGGGCGCCGGCGCGCGCTACCGGACCTATCGCCAGAAGACCGGCGTGACGGGGCTGGGGATCGACTGGACGGTGCCGCTGGCGGCGGCGAAGGATCTGCAGCGTTCGGGTGCGGTCCAGGGCAATCTCGATCCCTTGAGGCTCGTGGCCGGCGGCAAGGCGCTGTCGGATGGCGTTGAGGCGATCCTGAAGGCGCTGGGAGACGGGCCGCTGATCTTCAATCTCGGCCACGGCATCACGCCGGAAACGCCGATCGCACATGTCGAGGCGATGGTGAAGCAGGTGAGGAGCGCGACACGCTGATGGCTGAGATGAACAACACCAACAGCACCGGACAGGCGATGATGCGCATGGTCGTCAGCATCGCTGTGCTGATCGTGCTGACGGCGCTTCTGTTTTTCGTCGCGCCCGAAAGTTTCTATCCCTGGGCAAAGGCGATCCATATCCTTGCCGTCATTTCGTGGATGGCCGGCATGCTCTATCTGCCGCGGCTGTTCGTCTACCACGTCGATGCCGAGAAGGGCTCGGTGCAGTCGGAGACCTTCAAGGTGATGGAGCGGCGCCTGCTGCGCGGCATCATCAATCCGGCGATGATCGTCACCTGGGTGTTCGGCCTGTGGCTCGCCTGGAAAGTCTTCGGATTCCAGGGCGGCTGGCTGCACGCCAAGATCGGTTTGGTGTTGTTGATGTCCGCCGTTCACGGCTATCTGGCCGGCGCGGTGCGCAAATTCGCCGAGGATCGCAACGAAAAACCGGCGAGGCACTGGCGGATCGTCAATGAGATCCCCACATTGCTGATGATCGCCATCGTGATCCTGGTTGTCGTCAAGCCGTTCTGAGGCCGATCAGGCCGTTTAAAACGCGGCTTGCTCTTTCATCCGACCGACGATAAAAGACGGGTCTTCCTTCCCGTCATGCGCCGCCCCTCATTGTTTTCGGCCGCGCCCGGCATTTGTCGCATCCCGCCGATATTTTTCTCCCAAAGCTCACCCAGAGTCCGTCTATGCAAGAAATGAAACTTACCGAATTCAAGAACAAGAAGCCGCCAGAGCTGATCGCTTATGCCGAATCGCTCGAGGTCGAGAACGCCAGCGTCATGCGCAAACAGGAGCTGATGTTCGCGATCCTGAAGAAGCTGGCCGCCCAGGACGTCGAGATCATCGGCGACGGCGTGGTCGAAGTGCTTCAGGACGGGTTCGGCTTCCTGCGCTCGGCCAACGCCAACTATCTGCCAGGTCCCGACGACATCTACATCTCGCCGTCGCAGATCCGGCGCTTTTCGCTGAAGACCGGCGACACGGTCGAAGGACCGATCCGCAGCCCGAAAGAGGGCGAGCGCTATTTCGCGCTGCTCAAGGTCAACACCATCAATTTCGACGATCCCGAAAAGATCCGCCACAAGATCCACTTCGACAATCTGACGCCGCTCTATCCGACCTCGCGGCTGAAGATGGAAATGGAGGTTCCGACCTCCAAGGACATCTCGCCGCGCGTCATCGACCTGGTGGCGCCGCTCGGCAAGGGCCAGCGCGCTTTGATCGTCGCGCAGCCGCGCACCGGCAAGACGGTGCTGCTGCAGAACATCGCCCATTCCATCACCACCAATCACCCGGAATGCTATCTGATCGTGCTTCTGATCGACGAGCGGCCGGAAGAAGTGACCGACATGCAGCGCTCGGTGAAGGGCGAGGTCGTCTCCTCGACCTTCGACGAACCGGCGGTGCGCCACGTCCAGGTCGCCGAAATGGTGATCGAAAAGGCCAAGCGCCTGGTCGAACATGGCCGCGACGTCGTCATCCTGCTCGATTCCATCACCCGCCTCGGTCGCGCCTACAACACCGTCGTGCCGTCATCCGGCAAGGTGCTGACCGGCGGTGTCGACGCCAACGCGCTGCAGCGCCCGAAGCGCTTCTTCGGCGCCGCCCGTAACATCGAGGAAGGCGGTTCGCTGACCATCATCGCCACCGCGCTGATCGATACCGGCAGCCGCATGGACGAAGTCATCTTCGAAGAGTTCAAGGGCACCGGCAATTCGGAAATCGTGCTCGACCGCAAGGTCGCCGACAAGCGCATCTATCCGGCCATGGACATCCTGAAGTCCGGTACCCGCAAGGAAGACCTGCTGGTGCCGCGTCAGGACCTGCAGAAGATCTTCGTGCTGCGCCGCATCCTGGCGCCGATGGGAACCACCGACGCGATCGAGTTCCTCATCGACAAGCTGAAGCAGACCAAGACCAATGCGGATTTCTTCGATTCGATGAATACGTAAGGGCCGGTCCGAAGCTTCCGGACCTGTATCGAGCCCCATTCCAGGAAACTGGGATGGGGTTTTTCTTTGCTGGGTTAGGTCGGCGGGCCTCGCGGCAAATCGCATAAGTCGGCGCCGCCCCTCATTGCCCTGCCGGGCATTTCTCCCCGTAAACGGGGAGAAAGAGGCTGGAACCAGCGCCGGCGCCTTCCTCCGGAGCGCTGACAATTGGCGAAAGCAGCGACAACAGCGTCCCTCGCCCCGTTTACGGGGAGAGGATGCCGGCAGGCAGGTGAGGGGCAGCGCTGACGTTGAAATTTGGGGGCACGGAGCAGTCAGCTAGGTCTCCGGCTCCGCCTATCGACGGCTCAACAACCGCTCCAACTCCTCAGCACTTGTCACCACCGGCAAACAAACCTGCCCTGTACAAAGCCAGGCACCCGGCCTGTCGGTCGGCGGCAGAATCCCGCCCGGCAGCGAGGGTCGATTCGTTTCCGAACCAATCGCGGCAATGATGTCGACGCGGCGCGGGTCGGGGCATCGATTCGCGACCGGAACAAGCTTTGGATCTTCTGGATTGTCGACGATGACCAGTTTCAAAGGCTCGATGGCAAGCGCGCAGGCATTGACGATGCCGGCCTGGCCATAGGCCTGTTGCGTTGCGCGGCCGGCGGCGTGCTCTGCGATCTTCCAGGCTTTGCCCCCGAGATCGAGATCGCCGGTCACGGAGGCGAGCCGCACAAGTGCCGCGATGATTTGACTGGTGGCTGACGAAATCGCCTCGTCGACATCGCCCCTGATGCGGATCGGCACGTCGGTGCTGTCCCAGGCGGTCAGATAATAACCTGTGCCGGCTTCGTCGGCATGCCAATGGTCGAGCTGCTCGATGAACTGTTTCGCCCGGTCGACGTAGCTCCAATGGCCAGACGCCTCGAACAGCGAAATCCCCGCATTGGCCATGGCGGCATAGTCGCTCGACAGAGCGGGAAACAGTTTCCTGGCGCCAAGCATGGAATGCGGCAAGCGGCCGTAGCGGCTGGCGCCGGAGATATGGGCAAAGGCCTTGGCCGCGGCCTCGATCCAGTCGGGCCGGCCCAGCGAGCGACCGGCCTCGGCGAGTGCCGCAATCATCAGGCCGTTCCAGTCCGTGAGGGTCTTGGCATCTAGGCCTGGCCGGACGCGTTCCTCCCGCACGGCGAGAAGCCTGGCTTTGAGCGGAATGAGTTTTTCGCGATCGGCGACGCTTTGGGCTTGCTGGGCGCTGGAATGGTGGACGATAGGCTTGCCTTCCCAGCCATGCGGGCTGGAAATCGTGAAGTACTTGAAAAATAAGGCTGAATCGTCACCAAGGACGGCTTCTATCTCTTCCCGGCTCCAGGTGTAGAACAGCCCTTCCTCGCCATCGCTGTCCGCATCGAGACTGGCGGCGAAGGCGCCGCCTTCGACGCGCATTTCACGCAGCAGCCAGTCGACGGTCTCTTCGATTCGTATCCGGAACAAATGATTGCCGCTTGCCGAAAACGCCCAGTTGCAGAAGCGGATCAGCTCCGCATTGTCGTACAGCATCTTTTCGAAATGCGGCACCAGCCATTCCGCATCGGTGGAGTAGCGGCTGAGCCCGCCACCAATATGGTCATAGATGCCGCCGGCCAGAATCCGTTCCAGGCTGACCAGCACGTCATCGCGATGCGCGGCGTTGCCATCGCGCAGCCAGGACAGCCACAGGGTGAGCATGAATGGCGCGTTGGGGAATTTCGGCGCGCCGCGCAGGCCGCCAAGCTCGCGGTCGATCATGCCGTCGATGCGGCCGGCGAAGTCGGTGAGCGTGCCGCGGTCGAGGCTCTGCTTGCCATGCGTGCCGGAAAGCCGCGCCTCGACATGGGAGGTCAGCCCGTCGGCGCTCTGGTGCAGGCTGTCGCGCTTCTCGCGCCAGGCCTTGTCGACCGCTTCCATGACCTGGATGAAGCCCGGGCGGCCATAGCGCGCCTCGCGCGGAAAATAGGTGCCGCCCCAGAATGGCTTGCCTTCCGGCGTCAGGAACATGGTCAGCGGCCAGCCGCCTTGCTCGCCCATCGAGGACAGCGCGGCCATGTAGATCTGGTCGATGTCGGGACGCTCCTCGCGGTCGACCTTGATATTGACGAACAGACGGTTCATGACGGCGGCGACGCCGTCATTCTCGAAGCTTTCATGCGCCATGACATGGCACCAGTGGCAGGCGGCATAGCCGACGGAGAGCAGGATCGGGCGATCGAGCGTCCTTGCTTCTTCGAGCGATGCCGGCGACCAGGCCCGCCAATGGACGGGATTGGCGCTGTGCTGCTGCAGATAGGGGCTGGCCTCTTCGGCAAGCAGGTTTTGCGCGGGCAATGTCACATGGGCACTCGGGTTGTTTGAAGGCGCGAGGCTAGGGCGGTTCAACAGAGCGGGCAAATGATTTCAGGCGATTCGATCGTTGCGCTGTCGAGCGGTCGGCTTCCGGCCGGTGTCGCCGTGCTGCGTATCTCCGGTCCGCAGACTCGATTCGTAGTCGAAACGATTGCCGGTGGCATGGTTAAGGACCGGGCGGCGGTTCTGCGCAGGTTCAGAGCGCCGGATGGAACCGTGCTCGACAGCGGGTTGGTCATCTTCTTTCCCGGTCCGGCGAGCTTTACCGGGGAGGACGTCGCGGAATTTCATGTCCATGGCGGTCGCGCCGTCGTGACGCGGATGTTGGAGATCATCGCCAGCTTTGACGGCGTCAGGCTCGCCGAACCCGGCGAATTCACGCGTCGCGCCTTTCTTAACGGCAAGGTCGACCTCGTCGAGGCGGAGGCGCTCGCGGACCTGGTCAATGCCGAGACCGAGGCGCAGCGACGTTTCGCGGTCCAGAATGCCGAGGGTGTCCAGAGCGAGCTCTATCTAAGCTGGCGCCGCCGGCTGGTCCATGCGCGGGCGATGATCGAGGCGGAGATCGACTTTGCCGATGAGGATGATGTGCCGGGATCCGTTTCGGATACGGTCTGGTCGGAGGTCCGGGCCATGATCGGCGAAATCGATCGCCACATCGCCGGATTTCACGCTGCCGAAATCATTCGCGACGGTTTTGAGGTGGTGATTCTGGGCGCGCCTAATGCCGGCAAGTCGAGTCTGTTCAACGCCTTGGCGCGGCGCGATGCAGCTATTGTAACGGATGAGCCCGGCACGACCCGCGACCTGCTCGAGGTGACGCTGGATCTCGGCGGCCTTCGCGTCAGGCTGACGGATACGGCCGGCTTGCGCGACGCACCGGGCAAGGTCGAGGCGATCGGCATCGAGAAGGCGCGGGCCAAGGCCGATCGTGCCGATCTCTTGCTGCTGCTGGAGGACATTTTGGCTCCCAGGGCCATCGGCGCGGTCGAGTCTACGGCACCTCTGTTGCGCGTCGGCACCAAGCTGGACCTGCTGGATGGGCAGGCGGCGGGTGATGCGGCTGGCAGATACGACTTCGTCATTTCAGTTATGAATGGCACTGGTGTGGAGGCGCTGCTCGCCGAAATCGGCCGTTGCGCGGCGGACGCGGCTGGCGACGTCGGCGATATCCTGCCGTCCCGCCTGCGCCATGTTGAACTGCTCGGTGAGGCGAATCGCCATTTGCTTCGCGCGATCGATGAGCACACCAGCGGCCAGGAACTGCGGGCCGAGGAGCTGCGGCTGGCGGCGGATAGGTTGGGCCGAATTGTCGGCGCGATCGATGTCGAAGATCTGTTGGATGTGATCTTTTCGCAGTTCTGCATCGGGAAATGATTCACGTGAAACTATGCGGCGTATTGCTTTCCGTGACTCACGTGAAACACAGCGATCCAGAATATGCCGTGTCCTATGAAGCAGGTGCGGGGGCAATTTGCGAGATAGTGGCGGATGGTGGCGCTGCCACCTCACCTGCCTGCCGGCATCCTCTCCCCGTATAGTGACGGGGACAGGGCGCTCGCAGAAATGGTTTTGCCAATCGCCGACGTCCCAAGAAGGGTGCCGGTGTTGCGGCCAGCTACTTTCTCCCCGTTACTATGCGGGGAGAAATGTCCGGCAGGACAATGAGGGGCGGGCGCCTTCCAGGACTGATTAGCCGTACCGATTGGCGCAGTACCGTCGCCGCGCTGCATCGCCCCTGTTTCACGTGAAACTTGTCGCGAAGTTTTCTTGACAGCTTGGCCCCGCGGGGACATGTGTCCCTCAATCTTCTTGAGTCCAGGATTTGAAATGACCGGTCACTATGATGTGGTTGTGGTGGGTGGCGGCCATGCGGGGTGCGAGGCGGCCAGTGCAGCCGCGCGCGCCGGCGCGAAAACCGCGCTGGTGACGCTGCGCTTCGACACAATCGGCGTGATGTCTTGCAATCCCGCGATCGGCGGGCTCGGCAAGGGCCATCTGGTCCGCGAGATCGACGCGATGGACGGGCTGATGGGCCGGGTGGCGGATGCCGCCGGCATCCAGTTCCGCCTGCTCAACCGGCGCAAGGGTCCGGCGGTGCGCGGCCCGCGCACACAGGCGGACAGAAAGCTCTATCGCCTTGCCATGCAGGAAGCGATTCGGCAGCAGAACGATCTCGACGTGGTCGAGGGCGAGGTGCTGGATTTCGAGATCAACGACGGACGGATCGCCGCTGTTCTGCTCGCCGACGGCCGCAGGCTTGCCTGCGGCGCCGTGGTGCTGACGACAGGCACCTTCCTGCGCGGCCTTATTCATATTGGCGAGAAGAAGATCGTCGCCGGCCGCATGAATGAGCAGGCGAGCCTTGGGCTGTCGGCGACGATGGACCGCGCCGGCTTCAAGCTCGGCCGCCTGAAGACCGGCACACCGCCACGGCTGGACGGAAGGACCATCGACTGGGTGTCGCTGGAAAGCCAGGCGGCGGATGACGATCCTGTGCCGTTCTCGCTGATGACCGATCGAATCGAGACACCGCAGATCGAGTGCGGCATCACCCGCACGACATCAGCCACGCATGAGCTGATCCGTGCCAATCTTGGCCGCTCCGCCATGTATTCCGGCTCGATTGAAGGCGTAGGCCCGCGCTATTGCCCGTCGATCGAGGACAAGATCGTCAAGTTCGGCGACCGGGACGGCCACCAGATCTTTCTGGAGCCGGAAGGGCTCGACGACGACACCGTCTATCCCAATGGGATTTCGACCTCGCTGCCGCAGGATGTGCAGCTCGAGATCCTCAAGACCATTCCGGGGCTGGAGCGTGCAGTCATGCTGCAGCCTGGCTATGCCATTGAATATGATCACGTCGATCCGCGCGAGCTGCAGCAGACGCTGGAGACCAAGCGCGTTGCCGGCCTCTTTCTCGCTGGGCAGATCAACGGCACGACCGGTTATGAAGAGGCGGCCGGGCAAGGCCTGCTTGCTGGCCTCAACGCGGCACGACGGGCGTCGGGCGGCGAACAGATCGTGCTCAGCCGCACCGAGGCCTATATCGGCGTGATGGTCGACGATCTGACCAGCCGCGGCATCAGCGAACCCTACCGCATGTTCACATCGCGGGCCGAATTCCGGCTGTCGCTGCGCGCCGACAATGCCGATGAGCGGCTGACGCCGCTCGCCGAAAAGCTGGGGATCGCCTCGGCGCAACGCATGCAGCGCTACGGTGATGTCATGCAGCGGCTCGACGCGGCGCGCGAATTGGCCAGGTCGGTGGCGATGACTCCGAATGAGGCGGCGCGGCATGGGCTGGAGATCAACCGGGACGGCGTGCGCCGGTCGGGTTATGAGCTGCTGGCCTATCCCGACGTGGATGTTGCCTGGCTGGCCAGGGTCGAGCCGAAATTTGCGGCGATCGACGCCAAGACCGCCGAGCGTCTCGAAACGGAAGCGAAATATTCTGTCTATCTCGACCGGCAGAGGAGCGATGTCGCGCAGATCCGCCACGAGGAGAGCCGGCTGATCCCCGAGACGGTGGATTTCGCCGGCGTGCCCGGCCTGTCCAACGAATTGAAGCAGAAGATGCAGGCGCGGCGGCCGCGGTCCATCGCCGACGCGCAACGCATGGAGGGCATGACGCCGGCGGCGCTGGCGATCATTGTCGCACATGTTCGGCACCATGAGAGTGTGCAGAGGCCCCAGGGCGATCAAAGGATTGTTGCGTGAGCTCTTTCTCTTGGAAGAGCCTGCAGGACGCGGCGGGCCCGGTTTCACGTGAAACATTCGATCGCCTGGTGGCGTTCGAAGCGATGTTCCAGAAATGGAATCGCAGCATCAATCTGGTGGCGCAGTCGACCGCGGGCGATGTCTGGCAGCGCCACATCCTCGACAGCGCGCAGCTGGCGCGCATAGAGCCCACTGCCGCGCGCTGGGTCGATATCGGTTCGGGCGGTGGATTTCCGGGCCTGGTCATGGCTTTCCTGCTCGCCGAGCGCGATGGGGCCAGCATCGATCTGGTGGAGAGCAACCGCAAAAAGGCTTCGTTCCTGCAGACCGTGATCGGCCAGTTCAACCTGCCGGCGCGGGTTGTCGCGCGCCGGATTGAGGACAGCCATGCGCTTGTTTCGCAACCGCAAATCGTCACGGCGCGGGCTCTGGCCTCGCTTTCGGTCCTGCTCGACCTGTCGGCGCCGTGGCTGATGTCGGGCGCACGCGGGCTGTTCCACAAAGGCCGGGATTATCGCGCCGAAGTGCAAGAAAGCGTTAACCGATGGGCCTTCGATCTGGTAGAACATGCCAGTGTGACGGACCCCCAAGGCGTGATCCTGGAACTGTCAAACCTGCGACCCGTCTGATCTTCGACTTGTCGGGCTATTTGGCGACCCAAAAATGAATTTCTGGCATAAACCCATGAAGAACGGCCCCCGAATCATCACCGTAGCCAACCAGAAGGGCGGTGTCGGCAAGACCACCACCGCCATCAATCTGGCCACCGCTCTGGCCGCGATCGGCGAAAAGGTGCTGATCGTCGACCTCGACCCGCAAGGCAATGCCAGCACCGGCCTCGGCATCGACCGCAAGGACCGCACGGTCTCGTCCTACGACGTGCTGACCGGCGAGCTGGAACTGGAAGCCGCGGCCATTCCGACAGCCGTGCCCGGCCTGTCGATCGTGCCGTCGACGCTCGACCTGCTCGGCATCGAAATGGAGATCGCCTCGGCGCCCGACCGGGTGCTGCGGCTGCGCAACGCCTTGCGTGCCGCCTCGGCGCGTTCGGCCGGCTTCGGCTATGTGCTGATCGACTGCCCGCCGTCGCTCAACCTTCTGACGTTGAATTCGATGGCGGCGGCCGATTCGGTGCTGGTGCCGTTGCAATGCGAGTTCTTCGCGCTCGAAGGTCTCAGCCAATTGCTGGAAACCGTCGAGCAGGTGCGCCGGTCGATCAATCCGGACCTCACCATCCAGGGCATCGTGCTGACCATGTATGACGGCCGCAACAATCTCGCCAACCAGGTGGTGCAGGATGTGCGCCAGCATATGGGCGACAAGGTCTACGAGACCATCATTCCGCGCAATGTGCGGGTGTCGGAGGCGCCGTCCTACGGCAAGCCGGCAATCCTTTACGATTTGAAGTGCTCTGGCAGCCAGGCCTATCTGCAACTGGCCTCGGAAGTGATCCGCCGCGAGCGTAAATTGCGCGCCGCTTGATTGGATCGGATGCAGAATTAACAGCCGATTCGATACCGAAACGATCCAAAGACGATTATCCAAGATAGACCTGGAATTGACATGAGCGAAGACCTTTCGAGGAAAAGACTGGGCCGTGGCCTGGCGGCACTGATCGGCGAGATCGATCGCCCGGCGGCGCCGGAAAAGCCCGGCATGAGCGCCGACGGCAAGGTGCCGATCGAGTTCGTGAGCCCCAACCCGAAGAACCCGCGCCGGCATTTTGGCGACGCCGAACTGACCGATCTCGCCCAGTCGATCCGCGAACATGGCGTGGTGCAGCCGGTGGTGGCGCGGCCGTCGCCGACGCAGGCGGGCCGCTACGAGATCATCGCCGGCGAGCGGCGCTGGCGGGCGGCGCAGCGCGCCGGGCTGACCGAGATCCCGGTCATCATCCGCGAGGTCAACGACCGCACCGCGCTCGAGCTGGCGATCATCGAGAACGTTCAGCGCACCGACCTCAACGCCGTCGAGGAAGCGCTGGGCTACCAGCAGCTGATCGACGAGCACGGCTACACCCAGGCCGATCTCGGCAATGTCATCGGCAAGAGCCGCAGCCATGTCGCCAACACGCTCAGGCTGCTGAAGCTGCCGGATGTGATCCGCGACATGCTGGTCGACGGCGCGCTGTCGGCCGGCCATGCCCGTACGCTGGTGACGGCGGAGGATCCGGCCGGCCTTGCCAAGCGCATCGTCGAGGAAGGGCTTTCCGTGCGCCAAGCCGAAGCGCTGGCGCAGATGCCGGCCGGCCCCACGCCGGCCAAACCGAAGCAGCCGCAAGCCGCGCCGGAAAAGGATACCGACACGCTGGCACTGGAAAAGCTGATGACCGACACGCTCGGCATGATCGTGGCCATCGATCACAAGGGCAAGGGCGGCGAGCTGCGGGTGTCCTATCGCTCGCTGGAGCAGCTGGATGAGCTGTGCCGGAGATTGAAGCAGGAACGGTAGTTAGCCGGCGAATTGTATTAAGCGGAAGCTTGATTTGACGTAGAGAAAAGGAGGGCTGGCCGTTGGGTCAGCCCTTTCTTTTTGCGGCGCTGGTGATTGTCGAAATCGGCGAAACCGCCGATCCCCCCTCGTGGGGGAGATGCCCGGTAGGGCAGAGGGGGCGCCGTTGGGCGCTGCCTCTGTCATCTGCGGCTGGCCGAGAACTCGCATCACGATCGATCGAGAGGTCGGCGGGCCAGCGCCCCCCTCTGGCCAGCCATCTCCCCCACGCGGGGGGAGATCGGCCAATCGCCGACCGCAGCTCCAGTCTAGCACTCTGCTTGACAGTGCCCGGCAACGGCGTAATTTATATTAGACATGGCTTAAATTAATTGCCCTGGCGTGCCGGTCGCGGCGAGGGCCATTTGCCATTCCTGCAGTCGTTGTGAAATGGCACCGCCTCGCCAAAAGAATATGCCGACGCGCCTGACGCATGGGAGGTGCAAATGGCAGTCCGTTGGCAATTGTCCGGAAGTTACTTCGAAAATTGCAGCTGCGATGTCGTGTGTCCTTGCCTGCTGTCCACCAAGGCGCAGCTGACATCGAGGCCGACGAAAGGCGTTTGCGACGTCGGCCTGGTCTTTCATGTCGATACGGGCAATTACGGCGACGTTCGATTGGATGGGCTCAGTGTGGCACTGGTTGCTCACACGCCGGGTCCGATGGCAGACGGCAATTGGACGGCCGCGGCCTATATCGACGAACGGGCCGATGACAGGCAGACAGAGGCGCTGGGTGCCATCTTCACTGGCGCCGCGGGCGGCCCCATGGCGGTGTTGGCACCCATGATCGGCACGAACCTCGGCGCCAAGAAGGTGCCGATAGACTACCGCATAGACGGCAAGAAGCGGTCGGTGGCGATTGCCGGCGTCATGCAGCTGGCGGTCGAGCCGCTGCCGACAATGCGCGAGGACGGGCAGATGTGGGCGGCCACCGGCCATCCTGTCAATCCCGACTGGCTCGGCATGGCGATGGGGGCGCAAAGCAGTACGTTCAGCGACCATGGCATGAGCTGGGACAATTCCGGGCAAAACGGACATTACGCCCCAATCAACTGGTCCGGCGAGTAGCTGTTGGCCGCATAGTACGGGAGGATCGCTCGCCTAACGCTGCCCCAGCCTGGCGCTTTCCACCGCAATGCCGAGCAGCGCTTGGCGCGCCAGCGCTTCCGACAGATCGGGCCGTTTGCGGGTCTGCAGCACGGCAGTCTGCAGCCGGGTCAGTGCGCGGCTCAGCGCATCGCTGCTCCAGCGCTCCAGCGCTTTCTCCACCAGCTTGCGCCGCGAAAAGAAAACCGGCGGGCGGGCGCCGGCGACGACCGATGCGGCATTGCGCCCGGCCGAGTCCATCTGGCCGCGCATGATTTGAATCTGCTGCAGCTGGCGCATCGCCGAGGACAACACCAGGAAGGGCGGGCCGCCGGACTGGCAGTGGCGGGTGAAGGCGGTGTCGAAGTCGCCGATCTTGCCTTCGAGCAGCGCGTCGACGGCATCGTCGAACGAGGCGCCGGACACGTCGCCCGACATCGCCCTGACATCGTCCAGGCCGATCTCCTTCTGGCCATGGGCGTAGAGGATGAGCTTTTCGATCTCGCCGCGCGAAGCGAGCCTGTCGCCGCCGAGATTGCGGCGCAGCGCTTGTCTGGCTTCCAGCGTCATCGACATGCCGGCCTTGCGCAATTCGTCGTCGATGACGGTGTCGATGTCGCGGGCCTCGTCGGCGTAGCAAGGCAACGCCATGGCGTTGTCGGCGCTCTCGACCACGGCGCGCAAGCCGACGCCCTTCTTGAGGTCGCCGGCCTCGATCAGGATGATGGCATCGCGCGCGGGCTCCGCCGTCAGCGCCTTGACGTCCTCGGCCAGCGCCTTCTGGCCGGTGGCATTGCGCACCCAGAGCAGCCGGCGGTCGGAAAACATCGGCACGGTGCGGGCCTCGTCCAGCAGCCGGCCCTCGTCGCGATCGACCTCCGAGCCCTCGAGCCGGACCACGGAAAAGGGATCGTCGAGCGGCAGGCCGGTCTTTTCGGCAAAGGCTTTAGCACGCTCGGAGACGAGGCCGCGATCGGGGCCGTAGAGCAGGACGATGGAGATGCGCGCGTCAGGCCGCGCGAGCCAGGAATCGACCTCGAAAGCTTTCTTCTGTGCCATGGTGGGTGGTTAGCATGATGTGGGGTTGGGGTGAATGGCGATCGGCACCGACGCTCTTTTCCTTCTCCCCTTGTGGGAGAAGGTGTCGCCGAAGGCGACGGATGAGCGACTATCTGAGGTGTCAAGTTGCATTTGCGAATTCGTTACGCGCGTCGCGTGCTTTTGCATTGAGAATGACGAGCAGCTTGCGGGCGAGCGCAATGCGGATGACCATTTTCTCCTTTCCGGCAGTCTGCAACCGTTGCTTGAAAGCTGCCAGATGCGGATCATATTTGGCAACGATGCTGGCAACGAGAAAGAGGACGCCGCGCGGCCCTGCCCGACCGCCGCGCACTGGTCTTCGACCGCTGCGCTTGCCACTGTCATTGGCGATCGGCGCCAGGCCGGCCAACTTGGCGATGGCCTTGTTGGAGAGGATGCCGATCTCCGGCAACTGCGCCATCAGCCGCGCCACGGTGCGAGAGGCAACACCCTTGAGCGAGCGGAAGGCTCGGTCGAGGCATGCTCACAGCGGATCGTCATCGATGAGCGTGGCGATCTCACCTTCGAGCCTGCGGCTCTGGCGCGCAAGCAGCGCGATCACTTCATCGAGGCTGGCGATAGTTTCGGCGTCGGCGGTGCTCTTGCGCTGCTTTTGAATGGTGAGATCTCCTCCCACCTGGGAAAGCCGCGCAACCAGCGCCTTGAGCCGCTGCTGGGCCGCGCTCGGCGGCGGCGTCGGCTTGAGCCGCTTGACGGCACCATAACGGGCAATCACGGCGGCATCGATTCTGTCGGTCTTCTCCAGGAAACCCATTGCCTCGGCGAAGTAGCGAACGCTCCTCGCGTTGGCCATGCCGCAGGGTTGGCCCATCTCCCACAAGAGCAGGAAGGCCAGCCGTTCGTAGCCGCCACTGGCCTCCATGATGACGAGTTCGACATCATGGTTCTGACACCAGGCGGCCAGATCGGCGATGCCTGCCGCATCGTTGGCGAAGCGGTTTGCCGCTCCCATCGGCTCGATATGGGCGTCGAGCCAGTCTTTCGAAATATCTATTCCACAGAGGGTCGTGTTCACGGTAACCTGCCTTGTGCGTGCGATTGGAGCCAAGCGACTATTCGGTCGTGCGTGACGAAGACGAAGATCCCAGGCTCATCCACGGTTGTAGCCGCAGGGGTGTCGGGCGACTTCGCCAAGCCTCGAATCGGATGGCCGTCCGGTTCGAGGCTCAGTCGCTTCCATCGCACAAAGTCTCCTCCGTGCAGATACAAGGGGTGTTCCAGGGAACGCTAACGCCGCACTCCGATGGAACACCCTCATCCGTCTCGGCGCTGCGCGCCGATCCACCTTCTCCCACAAGGGGAGAAGGAAGACCGCGCGATGGTCCGCCGCTCAATCGCCTTATCTTCCGACAACCCCTGCCCAAGCTTGCGCCAAATTGCGCGCCGCCGTGAAACATCGACAAGAAATTTCGCGGACATATCTTCATCTTGGCGTAGGGGAGGCTGGATCGGCCGGCGCGGCCGGTCCGACGACCTTCGGCGAATTCGCACTGGACGCGCGGATGTGCAAATATCGGCGCCAGGCAACATTGGAGGACGAAGGTCATGGCCGATGCTGGGATGTTGCATTTCCACGTGCCGGAGCCGGAAGTGCGGCCGGGCGGCACGCCTGATTTCTCCAACGTGACCATCGCCGCGGCCGGCTCGGTGCCGCGCCCCGACATCGATGTCGATCCGCGCACCATCCGCGACATGGCCTTTTCGATCATCCGCGTGCTGAACCGCGATGGCGAAGCCGTCGGCCCGTGGGCCGGGCTGCTGTCCAATGAAGAACTGCTGGAAGGCCTGCGCCATATGATGACGCTCCGGACCTTCGACGCCCGCATGCAGATGGCGCAGCGCCAGGGCAAGACCTCCTTCTACATGCAGCATCTCGGCGAAGAGGCGGTGAGCTGCGCCTTCCGCAAGGCGCTTAGTCCAGGCGACATGAATTTTCCGACCTATCGGCAGGCCGGCCTGCTCATCGCCGACGGCTATCCGATGGTCACGATGATGAACCAGATCTATTCCAACGAGGCCGACCCGCTGAAGGGCCGGCAGCTGCCGATCATGTATTCGTCGAAGGAGCACGGCTTCTTCTCCATCTCCGGCAATCTGGCGACGCAGTACATCCAGGCGGTCGGCTGGGCGATGGCCTCGGCGATCTCGAACGATTCCAAGATCGCGGCGGCCTGGATCGGCGACGGCTCGACGGCGGAATCCGATTTCCACTCCGCGCTGGTGTTCGCCTCCACCTACAAGGCGCCGGTGGTGCTCAATGTCGTCAACAACCAGTGGGCGATCTCGACCTTCCAGGGCATAGCGCGCGGCGGCTCCGGCACCTTCGCGGCCCGGGGCCTCGGTTTCGGCATCCCGTCGCTGCGTGTCGACGGCAACGACTATCTCGCCGTCCATGCGGTGGCCAAATGGGCGGCCGAGCGGGCGCGGAAGAATCTCGGGCCGACGCTGGTCGAATATGTCACCTACCGCGCCGGCGCCCATTCCAGTTCGGACGATCCGTCGGCCTACCGGCCGAAGACCGAATCCGACGCCTGGCCGCTCGGCGATCCGATCGTGCGGCTGAAGAACCATCTGATCGGGCTCGGCGCCTGGTCGGACGAACGCCACGCGCAGGCCGAGGCCGAAATCCTCGACACGGTGATCGCGGCGCAGAAGGAGGCGGAAAGCCACGGCACGCTGCATGCCGGCGGCAAGCCGTCGACGCGCGACATGTTCGAGGGCCTCTATGCCGAGATGCCGCCGCATCTGCGGCGCCAGCGCCAGCAGGCGGGAGTCTGAGCCATGCCGAGACGGACCATGATCGAGGCCATTCGCGACGCCATGGATGTGTCGATGGGGCGCGACGACAAGGTCGTCGTGTTCGGCGAGGATGTCGGCTTCTTCGGCGGCGTCTTCCGCTGCACGCAGGGCCTGCAGGCCAAATACGGCAAGAGCCGCTGCTTCGACGCGCCGATCAACGAATCCGGCATTGTCGGCTCGGCCATCGGCATGGCCGCCTACGGGCTGAAGCCCTGCGTGGAAATTCAGTTTGCCGACTACATGTATCCGGCCTACGACCAGCTAACCCAGGAAGCGGCACGGCTGCGCTACCGTTCAAACGGCGATTTCACCTGCCCGATCGTGGTTCGCATGCCGACCGGCGGCGGCATTTTTGGCGGCCAGACGCACAGCCAGTCCCCGGAAGCCTTGTTCACCCATGTGTCCGGGCTGAAGACTGTCGTGCCGTCCAACCCGCATGACGCCAAGGGGCTGCTGATCGCGGCAATCGAGGATCCCGATCCGGTGATTTTCCTCGAGCCGAAGCGGCTCTACAACGGCCCCTTCGACGGCCATCACGACCGGCCGGTGACGCCGTGGTCGAAGCATGAGCTCGGCGAGGTCGCCGACGGTCACTACACCGTGCCGCTCGGCAAGGCGGCGATCCGCCGGGCCGGCTCTGATGTCACCGTGCTCGCCTACGGCACCATGGTCTATGTCGCGCAGGCCGCGGCCGAGGAGACCGGCATCGACGCCGAGATCATCGATCTGAGAACGCTTTTGCCGCTCGACCTCGATGCCATCGTCGCCTCGGTCAAGAAGACCGGGCGCTGCGTCATCGTGCATGAGGCGACGCTGACCTCCGGCTTCGGCGCCGAGCTGTCGGCGCTGGTGCAGGAAAACTGCTTCTACCATCTGGAGGCGCCGGTGGCGCGGGTCGCCGGCTGGGACACGCCCTATCCGCACGCGCAGGAATGGGATTATTTCCCCGGTCCCGCCCGGGTCGGCCGCGCGCTGATCGAAACATTGGAAGCCTAGAGTGGGGGAGGCCTGACATGGGCGAACACATCATCAAGCTTCCCGACGTCGGCGAAGGCGTTGCCGAGGCCGAGCTCGTCGAATGGCACGTCAAGGTCGGCGACATGGTGCGCGAGGACACCGTGCTTGCCGCCGTCATGACCGACAAGGCGACGGTCGAGATCCCTTCCCCCGTCGATGGCGAGATCCTGTGGCTGGGCGCCGAGATCGGCGACACGGTGGCGATCGGCTCGCCCATCGTGCGGCTGAAAGTGGCGGGCGAGGGCAATGTAAAGCCGCAGGGCGATGCCAAGGCCGAGGCGGTGGCCGCCGAGCCGCCGGCCAAGCTGCCGACGCCGAAGCCGGAGACCGCCGCGCCGGTCGCGAAGACCCCGCCAAAGGCCGGCGCCCTGGAGGCGAAACCCGCTCCGGCCGTTGCGAAAAGCTCCGAGCAGAGGTCCGTCCCCGGCGGGCCGCGCCCGGAGGGTGAAAAGCCGTTGGCGTCGCCCGCCGTGCGGCTGCGCGCGAAGGAGGCTGGCATCGATCTCAGGCAAGTCACGGGAAGCGGCCCGGCTGGGCGCATCGGCCATGAGGATATCGAGGCGTTCCTGGCGCGCGGGCCGCAGGTCGCCAAGGCATCGGGCCTGGCGCGCAACGATGCCGTCGAGGACATCAAGGTGGTGGGCTTGCGGCGCAAGATCGCCGAGAAGATGACGCTGTCCAAATCGCGCATCCCACACATCACCTATGTCGAGGAGATCGACGTCACTGCACTCGAGGACTTGCGCGCCGCGCTCAACAAGGAGAAGCGGGCGGACAGGCCGAAGCTGACATTGCTGCCGTTCCTGATGCGGGCGATGGTCAAGGCGATCGCCGACCAGCCCCAGCTCAATTCGCTGTTCGACGACGAGGCCGGCATCATCCACCAGCATGGCGGCATCCATATCGGCATCGCCGCGCAGACGCCGTCCGGGCTGGTGGTGCCTGTCGTCAAACACGCCGAGGCGCGCGACATCTGGGATTGCGGCGCCGAGGTCAACAGGCTGGCCGAGGCGGCCAAGTCAGGCACGGCGACCCGTGACGAGCTGTCCGGCTCGACCATCACCATCACCTCGCTCGGCGCCATGGGCGGCATTGCGACGACGCCGGTCATCAACCATCCGGAAGTGGCGATCATCGGCGTCAACAAGATGATGGTGCGGCCGGTGTGGGACGGCACGCAGTTCATCCCGCGCAAGATGATGAACCTGTCGTCCAGCTTCGACCACCGGGTAATCGACGGCTGGGTCGCGGCGGTGTTCGTGCAGCGCATCAAGGCGCTGCTGGAAACGCCGGCGCTGATCTTTGTGGATTGAGGGATGCAGTCGTCATGAAAGAAATCTCCTGCAAGCTGCTCGTCATCGGCGCCGGTCCGGGCGGTTATGTCTGCGCCATCCGTGCCGGCCAGCTCGGCGTCGACACGGTCATCGTCGAGGCCGGTAAGCCCGGCGGCACCTGCCTCAATGTCGGCTGCATTCCGTCCAAGGCGCTGATCCATGCGGCGGAGGAGTTCGAGAAGGTCGCCCACATGGCCGGCGGCAAGAGCCCGCTCGGCATCTCGGTATCGGCGCCCGTGCTCGACCTTGGCAAAACCGTCGCCTGGAAGGACGGCATCGTCAGCCGGCTCAACAGCGGCGTCGCCGGCCTGCTAAAGAAGGCCGGCGTCAAGACCGTGCATGGCTGGGCGACGTTCCGCGACGGCAAGACCGTCGAGGTCGAGACCGAGACGGGAAGCCAGGTGATCCGGGCCGAGACGATCGTCATCGCCACCGGCTCGGCGCCGGTGGAACTGCCGTTCCTTCCCTTTGGCGGGCCAGTGATATCGTCCACGGAAGCGCTGGCTTTGAGTGCGGTGCCCAAGAAGCTTGCGGTGGTCGGTGGCGGCTATATCGGGCTGGAGCTCGGCATGGCCTTCGCCAAGATGGGCGCCGAAGTGACCGTGGTCGAAGCCATGCCGCGCGTGCTTGCGCAATATGACGCCGAGCTGACGCGGCCTGTCGTGAAGCGGCTTGCGGCGCTTGGCATCGAAGTCATGACCGGGGCCAAGGCCAAGGGGCTGTCGACCCAGGGACAGGCGGGCAAGGGCGACGCGCTGCTGGTCGAGACGGCGGACGGCAAGAATGCCAAGGTTTCCGCCGACAAGATCCTGGTGACGGTTGGGCGCAAGCCGGTGACCGAAGGCTGGGGCCTGGACCAGATCGACCTCGATAGGACAGGCAAGTTCATCAGGATCGACGACCAGTGCCGCAGCTCGATGCGCGGCATCTTCGCCATCGGCGACGTCACCGGCGAGCCGATGCTGGCGCATCGGGCGATGGCGCAAGGCGAAATGGTCGCCGAGATCGTCGCCGGTCACAAGCGCAACTGGGACAAGCGCGCAATCCCCGCCGTCTGCTTCACCGATCCGGAGCTGGTGACGGTTGGGCTGTCGCCGGAGGAGGCCAAGGCTCAGGGCGAGATCAAGATCGGGTTGTTCCCGTTTGCCGCCAATGGACGGGCGATGACGAAGCTCGGCGAGGATGGTTTCGTCCGCGTCGTGGCGCGGGCCGACAACCATCTGGTGCTCGGTATCCAGGCGGTCGGGCAGGGCGTGTCGGAACTGGCTGCGGCGTTCGGCCTGGCGCTGGAGATGGGGGCGCGGCTGGAGGATATCGCCGGGACCGTCCACGCGCATCCGACGCAAGGCGAGGGGTTCCAGGAAGCGGCGCTGAAGGCGCTCGGGCACGCGCTGCATATTTAGAGGGAGCGGTTCTTCCTTCTCCCCTTGTGGGGTCCGAAGGACGGGGCGAGACAAGTGGCTCGCCCGGGGCGGTGTCGCCGAAGGCGACGCAGGAGGGGTGTTCCAGCGGAGCGAGGCGTTGGAGTGCCCTGGAGCACCCCTCATCCGTCTCGGCGCTGCGCGCCGATCCACCTTCTCCCACAAGGGGAGAAGGAAGAGGAGCGGCTCCTCAGCTCGCGAGCCGGCTCACCATCTCATGTTGCGCATAGGCCCGCCCGAAACGATTGGCCAGAAAGGGACCCAGCGCGATGTCTTCCTGCTTGACGAAGCCGGTCGCCGGCAGGCTGCCGTCGGCCAGCATGTCGAGAACGGCGCAGATGCCTGAGGCCGTGGTGATCTGGATGGCGCTGCGTACCTGGTTGCCGACGCGCTGCGAGTAGATCTTGTTGGCGTAGGTTTCCTGCAGCAGGCGACCGTTGCGGCGGCCGGAGACGGTGACGAAGACGATGACCACGTCCTGCAGCGTCGCCGGCAGCGCGCTTTCAAAAATGTCCTTCAGCACGTCGCGGCGGTGGCGCAGGCCAAGGTCGTTGAGCAGCGCCTTCATGATGGCGGCGTGGCCGGGATAGCGGATGGTGCGGTAATTCAGCGTGCGCACCTTGCCCTTCAGCGTCTCGGCCAGGGTGCCGAGCCCGCCCGAAGTGTTGAACGCCTCATAGGTGACACCGTCGAGCGAGAATTCCTCGCGCTCCTCCAGCGGCGGCACTTCGATCAGCTCGCCCTCGACGATCGCCTCGCAGGGCTCGCAATATTCGTTGATGACGCCGTCGGTGCTCCAGGTCAGATTGTAGTTCAGCGCATTGGACGGGTATTGCGGCAGCGCGCCGACGCGCATGCGCACGCTTTCCAGCGTGTCGAAGCGGCTGGCGAGATCATTGGCGACGATCGAGATGAAGCCCGGCGCCAGGCCGCATTGCGGGATGAAGGCGCTCTTGCCCGAACGCGCCAGTTCCTTGACGCGGCGGGTCGAGACGACGTCCTCGGTGAGGTCGAGGTAATGCACGCCGGCACTGGCCGCCGCTTCGGCGATGCGCGTGGTGAGATGGAAGGGGGCGGCGCTCAGCACCGCGAACTTGCCGGCGAGCGCTGCTTCCAGCGCCCCGGCCGCCGCGATGTCGAGTTCGAGCGTCTCGACGCCGGCGGGCACTTCGGCCGCGGCAAGCTGCGCCGCCGAGCGGTCGACGAGGGTGACGCGGTAGTCGCCGGTCGCGGCGAGCATTCCGGCGATGGTCGAGCCGATCTTGCCGGCGCCGACGATAACGATGTTGTTCATGGTCAAATACCCCTGCCAATTTCGATTTGCTTTACGCAAGTCCGGACGGAAACCGCTTCACACTTCCTGGAATTGCTCGCGAATTGGCGGAATCATCGCAGCATGCCTGTCGAAAGGAAGTGTGAAATCTGGCAGAGTGAACCCTATCTTTCATCGATCCGCCGAAGGAGATCGTCGAAATGCTCAGTGAAGCCGAACAGGCGCTGCTTTCCCTGCTGCGTTCCAACGCCCGCGCCTCGACGGCCGAACTGGCGCGACGGCTCGGCGTGTCGCGCACGACGGTGCAGAGCCGGATTGAGCGGCTGGAGCAGCGCGGCATCATATCCGGCTACGGCGTCAAGCTTTCGCCGGACTATGAGCAGGGTCTGGTCAAGGCGCATGTGCTGCTCACTGTCACGCCCAAGCTCGCCGACAAGGTGGTGCGCGCCCTGCAGGCGCTGCCGCCGGTCAGGACGCTGCATTCGGTGAGCGGCAATTTCGACATGATCGTCATCGTCGACGCGCCGTCGATCCGCGACCTCGACGCGCTGCTCGACCAGATCGGCGCCATGGACGGGGTCGAGCGAACCTCGTCGTCGATCATCCTGTCGACGCGCATCGATCGGTGAAGGCCGGCTCCGGCTGTGCCGCCGGATCACCCGTGAACAATTTCAACCTCTTACTGATTTGTAAGAACCCGGCAAAGCGGCCGTATGGCTGGTGAGGCAGTGTGACGCCTGGACCGCTGCGGCTAAGATCATCCCGAGCCGAAAGCCTGTCGTGTTCCGAGAGGTGGCTTTGACCGTACCGCGCAATATTCCCGCCCAGGCTGGCCAGCGGATCTGGATCACGATCGGCATCATCCTGCTGGCTGCCGCCTGCCTGACCGTCGTCATGGCGGGAAATGGCCCGGCGCCGGAGTCCCACATGTTCTGGTTCTGGTAGGACACCAGATGCAGATCGAGGAGACCTGGCAAGGCGCCGGCGTAGCCACGTGGCCCGCTTCCAGCGCGGCGCGCGCTTTTCCGTTACACCCGGCTTCCCAGATGGCACTTCTCGTCGCCGTGTTCCTGGCCTTCAGGATCGCGCTTGCATCGGTCATTCCGTTGTCGATCGACGAGGCCTACGCGGTCGTGGTGTCGCGCAGCCATTCGCTTTCCTATTTCGATCATCCTCCGATCGGCTTCGCGCTTGCCCGGTTCATGGCAGATGTCTCCGGCTGCGAATGCCGGCTTGTGGTGAGGCTCCCCTATGTCGTGCTCGGCTCGCTGTCGGCGCTGTTGCTGTTTGCACTGACCCGGTATGCCTACGGCGCCATCGCCGCTTTCTGGGCCGTGGCCTGGTATACGGTCGCCCCGTTCTTTCTCATCTCCGCCGGCCATTTCGTCGTTCCCGACGGGCCGCTTGATTTCTTCTTGCTTGCCGCCGCGTGCCTGGCCGCGCCGATGCTCCTGGGCGCAGACTCACGTTTTGCGTTGCTGCGCTGGTGCGCGGCCGGCGTGGCGCTCGGGTTGGCGCTGGCGTCGAAATATCAGGCCGGCCTGTTCTGCATCTCGGCGCTGCTGGTCCTGCCGCTGACGAAACCCGGCCGCGCCCAGCTTGCAACCGCAGGGCCATGGGTGGCCGGAGCCATCGCGGCACTTGGCCTGCTGCCGGTCGTAATCTGGAACATGGATCATGGCTGGATTTCCCTGGCATTCCAGTCCGGGCGGGGCACCGCCAATGACGGCCATCTGCTGCATCCCGGCAACCTCGCCGTCACGTTGCTCGGCCAGGCGCTGTATGTCTGGCCGCCGATCTGGGCGGTCGCCATGGCGTGCCTGTGGCGAGGCGCGTGGAGCGGCACGGCGGCCGATCGCCTCTTCGTGCTGCTCTCGGCGCTGCCTGTCGTGTTCTTCGACCTGATCGCCCTGGTCAGCGCGCACTCGCTGCCGCACTGGTCGATGAGCGGCTTCCTGTTTGCCTTTCCGCTCGTCGGTCAATGGTGCGCCGTATTCTCGTTGCGCAGGCCAAGACTGCTCGTGGTGTCCATCGTCGTCGCCGCCGTCGTGGTTCCGCTTCTGGCCACCGGGTTCGCGGTGCAGGCGACGACCGCGGCATTGACCAGGCCCTTCTTCCAAAGGGCGTCGAAGTTCGACGTCAACTGGCAGCTCGTCGATTGGTCCGCGCTGTCGGACAGCAAGGTTGCCGACGAGATCAGGCGCGCCAACGGATATGTCGTTGCCACCAACTGGATGCAAGCCGCCAAGCTGGCCTACGAACTTGGTCCGGACATTCCGATCGTGGTGCTTCCCGGAGATCCGCGCCACTTCCAGTTCATGGACGACAGGCGCCTCGCCGGCCAAACCAAGGGCTTTTTCATCGGCGCCATGAATTTCCGCGACGACGAGGCCGCTCAGGAGAAAGCCTATCGCGACAGTGTCGGCGGGCTGTTCGTCGTCGACGGCGACGCCCGGCACATGACGCAACGGCTTTCCGGCTTTCCGGTCTTCGACATGCTGATCCTGCCCGTGACGCGCCCGGCGCCGCCGCTCCCGGAAGCCAATGTCCAGCCGCCTCGGGGACAGCCATGAACCAGGCGGCCCCCCAGCACGGCGCCCTTGCATTGGCGACCGACAGCGTATTCCCCGTCGCGGCCCGGCATGGCGGCCCGGAATTAACGATCGTGGTTCCGACCCTGAACGAGCGCGCCAATATCGGCCTGCTGGTGGCCCGGCTGCGGCAATCGCTGGCACGCATCGACTGGGAAGTGGTGTTTGTCGATGACGACTCGAAGGATGGCACGATCCGGGCGGTCCGCGACATCGCCGCCGGCGATCACCGTGTTCGCGGCATCAGGCGCATTGCCAGGCGCGGTCTTGCCGGCGCCTGCCTCGAGGGCATCCTGTCGAGCTCGGCGCCGATCGTGGCCGTCATGGACGGTGACCTGCAGCACGACGAAAAATGCCTGCCCGCCATGTTGGCGATCCTGCAAGGCGGCGAGGCCGAACTGGTGATTGCCAGCCGCTACCAGAGGGACGGCAGCGCCAGCGGCGGGTTCACCAGGCTGCGGTCCGGCGCCAGCCGGCTAGCGACGCACCTTGCGCGCCTGCTTCTGAAAACACCGATCAATGATCCGATGAGCGGGTTCTTCATGCTGCGCAGGGAAATCGTCGACGCGGTGGCGCCCCGGCTGTCGCGGCAAGGCTTCAAGGTCCTGCTCGACATTGTCGCGTCTTCGCCGAGCGCCATCAGGATCAAGGAAATCCCCTACGTGTTCGGCCCGCGCCTGCACGGAGAGAGCAAGCTCGATTCCCTTGTCGCGCTTGAATATGCCGGCCTGCTGGTCGCGAAAATGTCGGGAGACCTGATCTCGACGCGCTTCCTTGCCTTCGGCCTGGTCGGATCCGCCGGTGTCGTCGTCCATCTCGCGGTTCTGCATGCATTGCTGCCGCACGGGCTGTCGTTTGCCGTCGCCCAGACAACCGCCATGTTCACGGCGATGGCCTTCAACTACACGCTGAACAACGCCTTCACCTATCGCGACCAGCGCCGGCGGGGCTGGCGGTTCCTGACCGGCTTGCTCATGTTCGCGGCGCTGTGCAGCTTTGGCGTCGTGGCAGGTGTCGGCGTGTCGACGCTTCTCTATAGCGGCCACTCACGCTGGTGGGTCGCCGGCCTTGCCGGCGCCGTCGTCGGCTCCGCGTGGAACTACATCACCAATTCCGCCATAACCTGGCGCCGGCAGTAGACTAGGAAGCGGCGACCAGAGGGAAACTCACCATTACGGCAAGGCCGGGCCGGCAATCCTCGAGGGCGATGGTGGCGCCGTGCAGATCGGCGATGGCCCTGACGAGGCTCAGCCCGAGGCCGCTGCCCGGCGTCGAGCGGCTGTGGTCCAGCCGGTAGAGCCGCTGGAAGACCTTTTCGCGTTCGTCGGCGGGGATGCCGGGTCCATTGTCGGCGACGCCGGCAAGGACATGATCGCCGTCGCGCGCCACCGACAGCTTGATCGTCGTGCCGGGCGGGCAATGGCGCAGCGCGTTCTCGACCAGATTGGCGAACATCTGCGTCAGCAGTTCCGGGTCGCCGTGGATGCGGCCGGCGGTCTGATGCAGCTCGACCGACGACAGCGACTTGCCGTCATCCTCGGCCACGTCGGTGTAGATCTCGGCGATGGTTTGCAGGATTTCGCCGAGGTCGACATCGGTGAACCGCGCCTTGCGCGCGCCGGCCTCGATCTGCGCAATGCGCAGCAGCGCGTCGAACGTCTCGTTGATCTGCAGGCTCTCGGCATGCGCCTCGGCCAGTTCACTGCCGACTTTCTGGCCCGACAGGTTCTTTTCCGACGCGCTGTCGAGGATCATCTGCAGCCGGTTGAGCGGCGTTTTCAGGTCGTGCGCGATGTTGGCGCTGACCTGCTTCATGCCGTCCACCAGGCCCGACAGGCGATCGAGCGCCGCGTTGACCTGGCTGGAGACGACGTCGATGTCGTCGCCCGTGCCGGTCAGCGGAATGCGGGCATCGAGCCGGCCATGCGAGACATCGACCATGGTGGCGGCGATGCCGTCGAGACGGAGCTGGACACGCGAGGCAAGCAGGGCGCCGCCGGCGACCGCCAGCCCGGTGATGATCAGGGTCGCCCAGCCGAAGCTCATCAGCATGATCGTCTCCAGTTCCTCCGTCTCGGACAGGCTGATGGCGACCGTCAGGGTGTTGCTGCCGACCGCGCCCGAATAGGCGCGGTACTCGGTACCTTGGGGCAGGTCGGGCATTTCGGCGCCGAACATCGAAAAGCCGTCGGGAAGCCCCGCGGCGGTGAAGTTGCCGGCCAGCCGGTTGCCGGCCGCGTCGGTCAGCGAAAACAGCTGCTCCTTCTTCGGGCTGCGCGTGGCGTGGCTCTCGACGGTCTCGACCAGTTCCTTGGGATCATTGTCGGCATAGCTCGCGGCGATGACGGCGTAGGTTTCCTTGATGGTGTCGTCGAGTTGCCCGGCCAGATCGGCGCTCATCATCTGGTAGACGATGGCACCCGACAGGATGAAGGCCAGCATGAACAGGAAGGCGAAAGTGAGGGCGAGCCGGAACGGCGTGCTGCGCAGCAGGCGAGACCAGCTTCCGGTCATGGCGCAAGCGGTGCGTGCAGGCTGTAGCCGGTGTTGCGGATGGTATGGATGAGCTGGGCCTCGAACGGCTTGTCGACCTTGGCCCGCAGCCGGCTGATATGGGTCTCGACAACACTGGTCTTGGGATCGAAATGAAAGTCCCAGACGCGCTCCAGAAGCATGGTGCGGGTGATCACGCGGCCCTCGCCGCGCATCAGCACCTCCAGCAGGCTGAATTCGCGCGGCTGCAGGTCGATCGGCTGGCCCTGGCGCGTGACGCGCCGCATGATGAGGTCCATTTCGAGGTCGGCGACCCGCAGCATCGTCTTTTGCTCCTGCGCCGCCGGCCTGCGTCCGAGCGCATTGATGCGGGCAAGCAGCTCGGAAAAGGCGAAGGGCTTGACCAGATAGTCGTCGCCGCCGGCCTCCAGGCCCTCGACGCGGTCGTCGATGCCGCCGATGGAGGTGAGGAAGATCGCCGGCGTGCGCACGCCGGCCGCGCGCACCGCCTTGATCATCGACAGGCCGTCCAGACCGGGGATCATTCGGTCGGCGACGATCACGTCATAGCTGCCGCTGGTGGCAGCAAAAAGCGCGTCATGGCCGTTGCGCAGGAGGTCGCAGACATGGCCGGCCTCGGTCAGTCCCCTGACGATATAGTCCGCCGTCTTGTGGTCGTCCTCGACAAGAAGAAGTCGCATCGCTGTTCCGGTTGATCGCCGATATCGGGCACAGGCTATCACCGGCACGGCCCCGTTCCTAGGATGGCAGGATGGCTTTGGCGGGGGCTTTCGCCATAAACCTTCGAGATTGGCCGAGGCCTTCCCCACGTTCGTCATCCTAGGGCAAAGCAGGAGCGAAACTCCGTCGCGAAGACCCTGGGATCCATTCCGTGACCTTGGTCATAGAGTGCAATGGAGCTGAATTCTGCACCGCTGCGTCGCTTTGAAGTCGCGGCATGAATCCTCGGGTCTGCGCTGCGTCGCTGCGCTCCTTGCTCCGCCCGTGGATGACGAAGTGGTGGGGTTCTCTGCCAATTGTCAGCGCTAGCGCATCCTCACAGTCCTTAATCCTGCTCCAGCAGGATCTCGTCGGCATCGTCGGCCGTTCTCTTCAGCGTCATGTAGAGAACGAGTGCCGCGATGCAGCCCAGGAAGATCAGGCTGGTGAAGGTGGTGCCGAAGCCGAGGCCGCCATATTCGGCCGGCTGCGACAGAAGATCGCCGAAGGAGGCGCCGAGCGGGCGCGTCAGGATATAGGCCAGCCAGAAGGCGAGGATGGCGTCGAGGTGAATGAGATAATAGGCCAGCGCGATCAGCGCGATGACGCCGCCGAACATGAGGCCCGACGTGAGATAACCCATGTCGAAACTCTCGGCGACGAGATCGCCGGCGGCGGTGCCGAGCGAGAAGGTGAACAGGATCGCCAGCCAGTAGAAGATCTCGCGCCTCGTCGTGAAGATGGTGTGGATCGACAGTGTTCTTTCGCTCGCGTACCAGACCGCGAAGGTAGCCACGAGCGCCACCGAAAAGGCAATCGTCGTCGTCTGCAGACGCACGCCGAAAGTATCGACGAGGTTGTCGGTGATCAGCGTGCCGACGACGCTGATCAGCACCACCGCCAGCCAGTAGGCCCAGGGCACGTAGCGCTTCTGCGCGAACTGCAGGCCAAGGGCGACGATCAGCACCCCGGTCATGATCAGCGAGGTGACGGTCAGCCCGAGCCCGAGATTGACGGCGAGATAATCGGCCGCCGTCTCGCCCATGGTGACCGCCATCAGCTTGATCAGCCAGAAGTCGAGCGTGACCTCCGGAACCCTGTTACGGTTCGGTCCAGTGGTTTTGTTGGGAGAGAGCATGGCGGCCGTCCTTATGGTTGCCGGATCTACTTGCCCATGACCTTCATGGCCTGGGCGAAGAAGTCGTCGGCGCGCTTGTCGTCGTCGGCATTGCAGCGTTCGATGCCCTTGGTCTCCAGCTCCGAGACCTTGGCCTTGTCGGCAGCGCTGAGCGTGGCCGTGGCCTCCGCTGCGCGAAGGGTCTTCAGCGTCTCCTCGCAAGGCGCGGGGCCTGCGAAAACGGAGGACATCGAGGCGGCGATGGCGAGCGCGCCACCTGCGACGGCAAGTGCGTATCTCTTCATGGAAAAATTCCCTATCTGATGCCGGTGATCCCGGCCGCGGCAATTGCAGCCGAGCCCTAATTGGCGGACCGGCATCTGAACGATAAGGAAGCGACTTCACTCCAGCCTGTCCCGTGGCATACAAATTCGTAAGGATGGCCGTGATTGGCGCAAAAGGCCTTTACGAACGCCGCGTGCTGCGCTGATAGAAAGCGGCGGCCTTGTATCCGCCATCAATGGCGCGCCCCAGTGGCCGAACCCGTAATCCGTGCCCCAGGAAGACACGAATGACCTACGCGTCCCTCAAGCCTGTTTCACAGGCCTTCGTGCAGCGAAAGCGGCTGATCTTCGTTCGGGTGGCGGCGGTGCTGGCGGTGCTGCTGCTGTTTCTCACCAAGCCGGCGCTCAGCGAGGGCTCGAACGGTCACGAAACGCTCGAATTCCTGGGCTTCTGCCTGGTGCTCGCCTGCGTTGCCGGCCGGCTGTGGAGCATCCTCTATGTCGGCGGCAAGAAGAACGAGGAGCTGGTTTCGACGGGGCCGTTCTCGATGAGCCAGAACCCGCTCTATTTCTTCTCGACGGTGGGCGCGGTCGGCATCGGTCTGCTCTACGGCTCGCTGGTGGCGGCGGCCGTGCTTGGCGTCGCCAGCTTCCTCATCTTCCGCGTCACGGCGCGCAAGGAAGCCGAATATCTGCTGGGCAAGTTCGGCCCGGCCTATTCCGCCTATATCAAGACGACGCCGCGCTTCTGGCCGAACCCGCTGCTCTACCGCGACGACGACCAGCTGCAGTTCTCGACCCGCGCACTCAAGCGCACCTTCTTTGACGGGCTCTATTTCCTCGCCATCTTCCCGGCCATCGAACTGATCGAGTACTTGCGGCAGACGGGCCTGCTGTTCCCGGCCTTCTTCACCCTGTACTGATCGGCCATTGTCCGGCTAATTTGCGGGTCATGCAGCACTTCGAGGAGCCTGTGGTATCGGCTGGAGGCGAAGGGGCCAATGTGACGGTCTTCACGGCCGAACACCCGGCCGTCTGGGCCGACCTGATCGCGGCGGTGCCGGCCGAGGCCGGCGATCGGCTGGCGGCGCTGCGGGAGATCGCCGGGGTCACCGGTGTGGCGTGCTACAGCGAGGACCGCCCGGAGGCAATCGTGGTCGGGCAGCGCCGGCCGGCGGCAGCGATGCTGCGCATCGCCTTGTTCTGGTCTGCTCCGAATTTCATCGCGGGTGACGGCCTGCGCCTGCTGGAGGCGCTGGAGAAGGAGGCGCTTGCGCAAGACGTGCTCTGCCTGCGCGCCGACGAGGATACGGCGCAGCGCATCGGCGGCCAGTGGCAGCGCCGCGACGGGTTCCTGCAACGCTGGACCGGCAGCGAACCGAACCGCCGGCAGGTTCCGCCATCCTGGCCGCAGACGGCGGGTTTTACCTGCGGGCCGTCGGCGCTGGCCATGGCGATGGCCGGGATCGATCCGGCCTTGCGGCCGAACCGGGCGCTGGAGGTCGAACTCTGGCGCGAGGCCACCACCATCATCGGCCCGAGCGGTCCGGGCGGCTGCGACCCCTACGGCCTGGCGCTGGCGGCGCGCCGGCGCGGCCTGCGGGCCGAAATATTCGTGAGCAGCGCCGAACCGATTTTCCTCGACCGGGCCAGCTCGGAGGAAAGGCGCGGGCTGATGAGCTTCGTTCAGGCCGGCTTCAAGCGCGAGGCCGAAGCCGCGTCATTGCCGATCGAGAGGCGCGCCTTTGCCGTCGAAGAAATCGGCCAGGCGCTCGATCGCGGCCTGTCGGCGCTGGTGCTGATCGACCAGGCGCCGATGATGGGCCACACCTGCCCGCACTGGGTGCTCGTCCATGACCATGGCGACGGCGTCTATTTCCTCAACGATCCCTGGATCGAGCCAGACCGGCTCGAACAGAAGATGGACGTCGTCGACCTCCCGGTTAGGGCGGCGGAACTCGACCGGATGGCCTGGTACGGCAATCCGGCCTACCGCGCCGCGGTGCTGGTCGGGCGATAACGGCTGGGGGATTAGCGGAGGCCTCCATTGCTTCGTCATCCTCGGTTCTTCGCGACGCCGCTACGCGGCTGCTTCGCCCGTGGATGACGAAGTCGGAAGGCCCGGCTGATCCCGAACGCCTATGATAAGCCGAACGAACGAGGGTACCCTGTTACCACAGCCTTTTACCCGCCCCGCTACGGCGTTCTCAGGCCCCCAGCGGATACGGCATGTAGCCGACGAAACCGGCGATCTTCCAGCTGCCTTCGACCTTCCGGCAGAAATACAGGGTCTGCCATTTCAGCCGGTCGACGCTGCCATCCGCCTTGGCGACGGAGCCGTCGAACTTCTTGTGCAGCACGGCACGGTCGCCCTCGACATCGATGTCGCGCAGATTGGTGACGCGAAACAGCGCCTCGCGCAACGGCTCGGCGAATTTGGTCGCCGCCGTCTCCTTGGCCTGGCGCAGCCACTCGTCGCGGTAGACCTCCAGCCTTGGGAACTGCAGCCGCCAGGCATCGGCATTGGCGAGGAAATGCGCATGCATGCCGAAGAAGCTTTCGGCGATAAAATCGTGCTCGACCATGGACCAGTCCTGGCCGATGAAGGCGTCGATGTCGCGCCGCACCAGCATCTCCCACAGCGCATGGCGGTCGGCATCGCCTGAAGGAAACGGGTTCTTGTCGAAGGTCATTCTCGGTTTCTCCGGTCTCGCACAGGCATTTGTCCGTCGCGGCGCGCAGGCCGCCCGGCCGGTGCGCACGATGCAAGCGCTTCTGTAATAAAGCAACACGGATTTCGAAGAATGTTGCTTTCCAACAAGGGCCCTATCGGGACCGCCGCGATCGCGGTAAATCTGCGCGGAAGGGGGCGCCGCCCTGGTGCCCTGCCGCGTCATCAGAGGAGGCGATCCCTTGCCCAAGCAGACTTTTGGAACATCCCATGTGCCGCTGTCGCCCGCCGTGCGGGCCGGCGACTTCGTCTATGTCTCGGGCCAGGTTCCGGTCGGCAGCGACGGCATCGTGGTCAAGGGCGGTATCACCGAACAGACCGAGCAGGTGCTCGCCAATGTGAAGGCGGCGCTGGCCTTGGCCGGCTGCACACTGGACGATGTGGTGAAGACCACCGTCTGGCTGGAAGACGCGCGCGATTTCGGCGCCTTCAACGCGGTCTACGCCAGGCACTTCCCGAAGAACCCGCCGGCCCGCACCACGGTCGAATCGCGGCTGATGATCGATATCAAGATCGAGGTCGAAGCGGTCGCCTATCGACCAGTTTGAGACGACAAAGCAAAGAACCGGAGGTTCCCCTCATGCAATTCGACCTCCTGCTGAAGGGCGGACGGCTGATCGATCCGGCGTCCGGCATCGATGCGCTGCGCGATGTCGCCATCGCCAATGGGCGGGTCGCGGCGGTCGATGCCGATATCCCGGCGGATCGCGCCGCGCAGGTCGTCGACGTGACGGGCTGCATCGTCGCGCCCGGGCTGGTCGACCTGCACAGCCACGTCTATTGGGGCGGCACCTCGCTCGGCGTCGATGCCGACCGGCTCGCCGCCAAAAGCGGCACCACCACCTTCATCGATGCCGGCAGCGCGGGCGCCGGCAATTTCCTCGGCTTCCGCCGCCATGTCATGGAGCGCTCCAGGGCGCGCATCCTGGCGTATGTCAACATTTCCTTTGCCGGCATCTTCGGCTTCTCGCAGTCGGTGTCGGTCGGCGAGTGCAGCGATCTGCGGCTCTGCGAGCCGCGCGAGGTGGTCGCCGCGGCGCGCGAGCACGCCGATGTCGTCGTCGGCGTGAAAGTCCGCTCCGGCAAGCATGCCGGCGGCACCAGCGGCATCGCGCCGGTCGATCTGGCGCTGGAGGCGGCCGACAGAGCCGGACTGCCGCTGATGGCGCATATTGACGAGCCGCCGCCCGGCCGCTCGGAAGTGCTGCCGCGCCTGCGCCGCGGCGATATCCTCACCCATTGCTTCCGGCCGTTCCCCAACGCGCCGGTCTTCGCCTCCGGCGCGGTGCGGCCCGACATGCGGCTGGCGCGCGAGCGCGGCGTCATCTTCGATCTCGGCCATGGCATGGGTTCGTTCGATTTCGACGTGGCGCGCGCCATGCTGGCCGAGGGGCTGGCGCCGGATGTCATCTCGAGCGACGTGCATCTCTACTGCGTCGACGGGCCGGCCTTCGACATTCTGGTCTGCATGTCGAAGCTGATGGCGCTCGGCATGCCGCTGGTCGAGGTGCTGCGCGCGGCGACGCAAGCGCCGGCGCGGGCGATCGCCAGGCCGGATCTCGGCACGCTGGCCGTCGGCACCGTCGGCGATGTCGCCGTGCTTCGCCAGCGATCGGGCCGGTTCACCTTCGTCGACGCGGTCGGGGCCGCGCTGGTCGCCGACCAGCGGCTGGTGTCGGAAGGCATCGTCATCGGCGGTACATGGTGGCCGAACGAGGCGGTGAACGATGTCAGCGAGACCGAGCGTTTCGAGGCGCATGCTGCGCATACGCATGTCGAGGTGGCGACGCGGCATTTCGGGCACCGGCATGAGTGAGGGGGATGCCCGTGAGGGCTCGGAGTGTCGAGTTCCTCTATAAGTGCTGTGCGACCCTCGTCATCCTAGGGTCTGCGCCGCGTCGCTTCGCTCCTTGCTTCGCCCTAGGATGACGAACTCACGGGATGCTATCGTCTCGAATTACTCGGCTTGCCGTAAACCGGCGTGGCAATCCCTTCCATGCGCGCCTTGATCTGCAGCGCCACGTATTTCGAGTAAAAACGCGACAGCGCCAGATTGCCGCCGTGGAACCACAGCGCTTCCTGCGCCGTCGGCTTCCACATATTCCGTAGCTCGCCTTGCCAGGGTCCGGGGTCGCCCTTGACACCGGAACCGAGGCCCCAGCAGGGGCCGACCTTGTCGGCGACTTCGCGCGAGACGAGTGCGGCGACATTCTCGTTCATCGACTGGTAGCCGGTGCAGGCGATGATGGCGTCGGCCTCGAGCTCGCTGCCATCCTCGAACAGGATGCCTGTCGGCGTCAGCGCCTTGATGGCGACGCCGCTGCGGATGCCGATCTTGCCGTCGATGATCAGGTCCGAGGCGCCGACATCGATGTAGTAGCCGGAGCCGGTGCGATAGGCCTTCATCAAGAGGCCGGTCTCGTCGTCGCCGAAATCGATGGCGAAGCCGGAGGCGCGCAAGCGGTCGTAGAAGGCGGCGTCGCGCGCCTTGATCACCTCGTAGAGCGCGCGCTGGCCCTTGGGCACCAGCGCGAAGGGGGTCGAGGCGACGATCATGTCGGCCTTTTCGGTGGTGATGCCGCGCGCCAGCGCGCTCTCCGAGAAGATCTCGAAGCCGACCTCCATCAGCGTGTCCGACTTGACCACGGTGGTCGGCGAGCGCTGGATCATGGTGACGTCGGCGCCGCTTTCCCAGAGATCGACGCAGACGTCATGGCCGGAGCTGGCCGCGCCGATGACCGCGACCTTTTTGCCGCGGAATTTGTCGCCGCTGGCATACTGGCTGGAATGCAGCAATTCGCCCTTGAATTCGCTCGCGCCGGCCAGGTCGATCTTTCGCGGCGGGCCGTAGGCGCCGGTGGCGAAGACGACATGTTTCGGCTTCAGCGTGATCCGCCGGCCGACACGGTCGACCACCACGGTCCACTCCTTCCGCGCCTCGTCATAGGAGGCGCTGAGGCACTTTGTGGCGACCCAGTAGTTGAGCTCCATGACGCGCGTGTACATTTCCAGCCAGTCGCCCATCTTGTCCTTGGGCGTGAAGACCGGCCAGTTTTCCGGGAACGGAATGTAGGGCAGATGGTCGTACCAGACCGGATCGTGCAGCACGAGCGTGCGGTAGCGGTTGCGCCAGGAATCACCCGGGCGTGCATTCTTCTCGATGACGATGGTCGGCACGCCGAGCTGCCGCAGCCGTGCACCCAGCATGATGCCGCCCTGCCCGCCGCCGATGACCAGGCAATAGGGCTGCTCGGTGGCGCCGAGCTCGCGCGTCTCGCGCGCCCGCGCCTCCGACCAGGTCTCGCGTTCGGGGTCGGCCTTGTGACGCACGCCGAGCGGCCGCGCCAAACCCTTGCGCTCCTCGAACCCCTTGAGGTCGGTCATCGCCGTGAACAAGGTGCGGCAGCGGCCGTCGCGCAGGCGCACAATGCCTTGCCCTGACGCCACCGCGGTCTCGAAGGTGAACCAGGCTTCGATGGTGCCCTCGTCCGAGGTCGCCTCGCCGGCGAGCTGCCATGCGGTGGGCTTGGTCGTCGCCAACGTTGCCTCGAGCATGTCGACGATGGCCTCGCGGCCTTCCATGGTCGTGACGTTCCAGGTGAAGCTCAGAAGATCGCGCCAGTAGCAGTCGTCGACGAACAAATTGCTTGCCGCGGTCGCATCACCGGCCGCGAGCGCCTGCGCCAGGGATTCCAGCCATGCGGCTGCCTGTTTCGTCGGTGCCATTTCGAGCATTCTTTTCCCTCTCAGGTTGACGGCTTTCCTTCTCCCCTTGTGGGAGAAGGTGGCCTCGCGAAGCGAGGTCGGACGAGGGGTGTTCAAGCTTGGCAAGGACGGCACTCCGTCACCCACCCCTCAACCGTCTCGGCGCTGCGCGCCGATCCACCTTCTCCCACAAGGGGAGAAGGAAAAAAGCTGTGCCTTAGTCCCCGAGCGGCTCCATCTCCTTGCCGGTGCGGTGGATCTGGGCGTTGTATTTGATGCGGCGGACCGTCTCGCGCGCCGAGCCGTCGAGCTTGTAGGCGGAGGCCACGGCCAACAGGTCGATCGCCGCCAGGAAGGCGAAGCGCGAAGCTGTCGGCTTCAGCGTGTCGGGATATTCAGGCACCGCCACCGTCAGCCGGACATCGCAGGCGCGGGCGAGATCGGTGTCGGGCGCGGTCACGGCGATGGCGTTGGCGCGGTAGTGCTTGGCGAGTTCGACGGCCTCGATCACCTCGCGCGTGCGTCCGGTCGCCGAAATGGCGATCACCAGGTCGCCCGGCTTCAGCGTCGAGGCGGTCATGCGCATCAGATAGGGATCGCACTGGGCGCTGACGGTGATGCCGTAGCGAAACAGCCGGTATTGCGTCTCCTGCGCCAGCGCCGAGGAACTGCCGCCGAGGCCGAAAACGGTGACCTGGCGAGCCTTGGCGATGAGTTCCGCCGCCTTCTGCAACTCGCCTGGGTCAAGCTGGCGTTCAGCCTCCTGCAGCGCCCGGCGCGCCTCGCCGAAGACGGCGTTCCAGAACGGCATGCCATTGTCGTTGCTGATGGCCGGCGGCTTGGCCAGATAGAGCGCGCCGACGACGAGGCTCTGCGCCAGCTTCAGCTTGAAATCGCGCACGCCCTCGCAGCCGATGGCGCGGCAGAAGCGGGTGACGGTCGGTTCGCTGACCCCGGCGCGTTCGGCAATCGCCGCATTGGAGGCGTCGACGGCGTATTTGACATTGTCGAGCACGACATCGGCGACGCGGCGCTCCGCCGGGCTCAACTCTGCGTAGGAATCCTTGACCAGCGAGATGATGTCGGGGATGCGCCTGATGTCGCGTCCCTCCGGCTCGTGGCTTGCAACGGGCTCTTGCTGGCTGTCAGCTTCGGTCATGAAGTCGATCTTCCCTGTCTTTTCGACCTGACCTCTTACCATGTTTGCACATCGTCGTTCCATGCGCCCGGCCGCGCTGCAACCGTTGCGTGCCTGGCGATAGGCTCGCGTTTCCTTTTCAGAGTATGTAGGAAAGCAACACGTATTTCAAGGCTGGGAAAATTAAGTAGAAACAGTGTATTAAGCGAAATCCGGAATTTTCATGATACGGTTACCACCGCGAGCGCTTGACAGCAAAGTAGGATAGTTACAGACTGATTTTAGCAGGCGATGACCTACTGGATCATCACGCAATCTCCGAGGGGCGGATGAACGCGGGCGAGACAACAACGCCGAAGCTTGGCGTGCAGGCAGCGACCAAGATCTATCACACGGCGTCAGGCGACCTCCTGGCGCTGGACCGCTGCAGCCTCGATGTCAGGGCCAATGAAATCGTCTCGATCGTCGGCCCGTCCGGCTGCGGCAAGACCACGCTCTTGTGGTCGATGTCGGGCCTGCACGGCCTGACCAGCGGCGAGATCCGGCTCGACGGCGTCAAGATCGCCGGCCCGCATCCCGATATCGGCATCGTCTTCCAAGAAGCCAACCTCCTGCCCTGGCGCAATCTCGATGCCAACATCCGCTTTCCCTTCGAGATCAAGGGCGAAAAACCGGACCGCGCCTGGATCGCGCATCTGCTCAACCGCGTCGGCCTCGACGGTTTCGGCGGCAAGTTCCCGCGCGAGCTTTCGGGCGGCATGCAGCAGCGCGCGGCGATCGTGCGGGCGCTGGCGCTGAAGCCCTCGGTGCTGTTGATGGACGAGCCGTTCGGCGCACTCGACAGTTTCACCCGCGAAGAGATGAACCGGCTGGTCGAGGAAATCTGGCTCGACACCAAGACGACCATCGTCTTCATCACCCACAGCATCGAGGAAGCGATCTTTCTGTCGGACCGCGTGGTGGTGCTGAGCGCCCGGCCGGGCAAGGTCGCCAAGGAGTATCGCGTGCCGTTCGCTCGGCCGCGCTCGCTGGAGATCATGGCGACCAAGGAAGTCTTCGACCTCACCAACCGGATCAAGATGGACATTGTCGGCGAGCGCGCCAGGCCGAAGGCGCCGGAACAGGAGCGCGCCAGCGCCGAGATCGTGAGGATCAGGCCGTGAGCGACGCCATCCCGGAATTCTCCAAATCCAAATCAGGCGATGGCCAGGAGGTCAGCCTGACCAATCTGTCGGCCTTCGCCAGCGGCCCCGGCATCAAGTCGGGCAAGGAGGTGGCGGCCATCATCGCCGTTGCCGTGGTCATCATCGGCGGCATCGAACTCGCGCTGCGGCTGTTCCATGTGCCGCTCTACATCATGCCGCCGCCGAGCTCGATCGCCTATGCGCTGTTCGACGAGTTCCCGCTGATCGCGCCGCATCTCGGCTACACGCTGGTCGAGCTGGTCTCCGGCTTTGCCATCGGCGCCGTCGTCGGGCTGGTGCTGGCCGCCGTCATCACCCAGTTCCCCTTCGCCGAAAAGATCGTCGCGCCCTACATATTGCTGCTGGTCACCACGCCGATGCTGGCGCTGGTGCCGCTGCTCATCCTGCGCTTCGGCTTCGGCTACACGCCGCGCATCATCGCGGTGGCGCTGGCCGCCGGGCCGATGGTGATGATCAACGCCGCCACCGGCTTTCGCCGCGTCGACAGCGCCAAGATCGCGCTCGCCCGCTCCTACGGCGCCAGCACCTTGCAGATCTTCTGGAAGATCCGCGCGCCGATGGCGCTGCCGATGATCCTGGTCGGGCTGATGATCGGCGCCATTTTCGGCCTGCTCACCGCCGTCGGCGCCGAGATGGTCGGCGGCGGCTTCGGACTCGGCAACCGGCTGACCACCTATTCGTCGATGATCCAGATGCCGCAGTTCTTCGCCGTGGTGCTGATCCTGTCGACGCTCGGCATCCTGATCTACGTGCTGTTCTTCCTCATCGGCAAGAAATGGGCGAGCTGGGAGGCTTGAAGACAAGGATTTGAAGCAAGACGCCCGGGAGGCGGGCGGCAGACCGACGTCAAACAAAAAGGGGAATGCCATGACCAAAGACAATTCGATGAACCAGCCAGGCATCAGCCGCCGCTATTTCCTGCAGGTCACCGGCGCCGGCCTGGTGACGGCAACCGCACTCGGCGCCACCGGTTTCAAGGCAAGGGCCGAGGCGTATGGCAAGTTCACCTGGATCTCGCCGCGCGGCACGCTCGAAGTGCTCGACGACTATCCCTACTGGGCAGCCAAGAAAGCCGGCTATTTCGACGGGCTCGACACCGACATGCAGCCGGGGCCCTCGGACGGCACGGCGACGGTGAAATTCGTCGATGTCGGCCAGGCCGATATGGGCTTCCCCTCGCCCGGCGTGTTCTCCTTCGCCATCCAGAACGGCATGAAGCTGAAATCGGTGTTCCACATGGGCGCGCGCGATACGTTCAGCATCGCCTTCCGCAAGGGCGAGGGATCGAACGACCTGAAGAAGCTCGAAGGCAAGACCATCCTGCTCGGCTCCGCCGCCTGGCAGTCGATCACCGATCCGCTGCTCGCCGCGCAAGGCGTCGACATCAAGAAAGTAAAGTATGTCGAGGCCGGCTGGCCGACCTGGGGTACCGCGCTGGCCGGCGGCCAGGGCGATGCAGCCCTGTCGTGGGAAGGGCTGCGCGCCGAATGGATCGCCAAGGGCCTCGACTTCGAATACTGGCTCGGCGTGAAGAACTCCAAGCTGCCGGCCAACACCTTTGTCGTGCGCAGCGCCGACCTCGAGGACCCCGACAAGAAGGCGTTCCTGGAAAAGTACCTGCGCGGCTGGGCGATGGGCCTCGAATTCGGCTACCAGAATCCGCGCGCGGCGGTCGAAGCGGTGTTCGAGCAGTTCCCGACGCTGGCCAAGAATCTCGGACCGGAGCTCGGCACCACCTCGATCCTGCAGCAGATCAACGTCTTCCGCGGCGACATGGACAAGCGCGGCGGCTGGGGCTCGCACGACATGGCGAGCTGGCAGGGCTTCTTCGACGAGATCCACAAGATCGGCCAGATCACCAATCCGGTGAAGGCCGAGGATGTCTGCACCAACGACCTCATCCCGGCCGCCAACGATTTCGACAAGGCCAAGGTCAAGGCCGATGCCGACGGCGTCAAATTGTCGGAAGGCTTTGCCGCGCTCGATGTCGAGAAGATCAAGGCGCATCTGTTCGATTCGGCGGTTAAATAGGGTGCAAAAAAGAGGTCATGCCGTTCCTTGCCCTGTCTTGGCTCGTTTCCTCTCCCTCGATCGACGGGGGAGAGGAAGGGGCCGGGCAACGAGCGGCGGCGCAGACCTGAGGTGATTGTCCCAATGGACATGCGAACGGCGATCGATCGCCGTGTGCGATTCAATCAAGAACCGGGAGGCTGACTTGGCCGACAGAGTAAAAGTGCTGGTGGTGGGTCTCGGCAATATGGGTGCGTCGCACGCCAGCGCCTATCACCGCTCCGAGGGTTTTCAGATCGTCGGCATCATGAGCCGCTCGATCAAGAGCAACACCAAGATACCGGCCGAATTAGCCGGCTATCCGCTCTACGAGGATTTCGACCTGGCGCTGAAGGAGACGAAGCCGGACGCCGTCTCGATCAACAGCTGGCCGAACACCCATGCCGAATATGCGCTGAAGGCGATCGCGGCCAATTGCCATGTGTTCATGGAAAAGCCGCTCGCCACCAACATCGAGGACGCCGAGAAGGTCGTGGCGGCGGCGCGCGCCAAGAACCGCAAGCTGGTGCTCGGCTACATCCTGCGCGTCCACCCCTCCTGGATCAAGTTCATCGAGGTCGGCAAGACGCTGGGCAAGCCGCTGGTGATGCGCCTCAACCTCAACCAGCAGAGCAGCGGCAGCGCCTGGCACTGGCACAAGAACCTGATCGATTCGCTAATCCCGATCGTCGATTGCGGCGTGCACTATGTCGACGTCATGTGCCAGCTGACCGGCGCCAAGCCGGTGCGTGTGCACGGCATCGGCGCCAAATTGTGGGCGGAGGCCGACAAGCAGAATTACGGCCATCTGCACGTCACCTTCGATGACGGCTCGGTCGGCTGGTACGAGGCCGGTTGGGGGCCGATGATAAGCGAGACGGCCTATTTCGTGAAGGACGTGGTCGGTCCGAAGGGCGCGGTGTCGATCGTCGCCGGCCAGGCCGCCAGCACTGCCTCGGACGCCGAAGTGTCGAACTCGGCCGATATCGACCGTCACACCAAGACCGATGCGCTGAAGATCCACTATGCCCAGGTCGACGGCGACAAGAACTTTTCCAAGCCCGACGAGATCGTCAGCATGGAGGACGAGCCCGGCCACCAGGAGCTGTGCGACCGCGAGCAGGCCTTCTTCCTGCGCGCCATCCGCGAGGACCTCGATCTGACCGAGCAGATGGACGCGGCGGTCAACAGCCTGCGCATCGTGCTCGCCGCCGAACAGAGCATTGCGCTGGGACGGACGGTCGAGCTGGCCTGACGCAACCGGTTGCTGGCGCTGGAGGCGGCACCGGCAGCGCAGCAGTTTCATCCTTCTCCCCGTCACCATACGGGGAGAAGATGCCGGCAGGCGGATGAGGGGCAGCGCTTACATTTGCAATTAGCCGATAGCGACAGCTCGCGCATTCTTAAGCGCGGTGTCGAGGCATGCAAATTTGGGAGAGAGGCATGGTCACCGACAGTCTTTTGAAAACCTATGCGGACTCCGATGCGCTCGATCTGGTCGGGCTGGTGCGCGGCGGCCAGGTTTCGCCGGCCGAACTGGTCGAGGCGGCGATCACGCTGGTCGAGCGGCTCAATCCGGCGCTGAACGCGGTGATCCATCGCCTCTACGACATGGCGCGGGCGCAGGCGCAGACGGTCGACAGATCGGCACCCTTCGCCGGCGTGCCGTTCCTGCTCAAGGAGCTGGCTTCGTCCTGGACCGGCGCGCCGAACACCAATTCCTGCTTCTACCTCAGGGATGTCGTCGCCGATTCCGACACAGAAGTCGTCCGCCGCATGAAAGCGGCGGGACTGGTGCTGGTCGGCAAGTCGAACGCGCCGGAGAACGGCTGGTCGATCACCACCGAGCCGAAACTCTACGGCGTCACGAAGAACCCGTGGAAGGAAGGCATCACGCCCGGCGGCTCGAGCGGCGGGGCGGCGGCGGCCGTCGCTTCGCGCATGGTGCCGATCGCCGAAGCCAGCGACGGCGCCGGTTCCATCCGCATTCCGGCCTCATGCTGCGGCATCGTCGGCCTGAAACCGTCGCGCGGCCGCGTCAGCCTCGCGCCGTTCGGCGACTATTGGTATGGCGGCGCCTATTTTCTCTGCTGCTCGCGCAGCGTGCGCGACACGGCGGCCTATCTCGATGCGGTGGCCGGCGCGCTGCCGGGCGATCCCTACACGCCGCCGGTTCCCGATGCCTCCTGGCTCAGCCTGTCGGCGCGGGCGCCAAAAAGGTTGCGCATCGGCTTCACCGTCACGCCGCCCAACGGCACGGCCATCGATCCGGAGGTGAAGGCAGCGGTGCTGGCGACCGTGGCGGCGCTCGAACGGCTGGGGCATCACGTCGAGCAGCACGACATGCCGCTCGACGCCAACGGCGCCTGGGCGACCTACACCAACATGACCTGCGTGCAGACGGCGGCGACCTTCAACTATCTTGAAACGGTGATCGGGCGGCCGGTGACGCCAGCCGACGTCGAAGCGGTGACCTGGGCGATCATCGCGCGCGGCCGCGCGACCAGCGGTGTCAGGCACATCTCCGATGTCGAGCAGCTCAGGCAGATCGGCCGCGACATTGTCGGCGATCTCGACGCCTACGACCTCGTCGTCACGCCGACGCTGACGCAGCTGCCCCGCCCACTCGGCTATTACGACATGTCGGAGACGGACATCGACCGCTACAACGCCAAATGGACGGACGCGGTGTTTGCCTTCCCCTTCAACATTTCAGGCCAGCCGGCGATCTCGCTGCCGCTCGGCTGGTCGAAAGGCGGCGTGCCGATCGGCGTGCAGCTGGTCGGCCGCTATGGCGACGAGGCGACCGTGCTGGCGGCATCGGCGCAGCTGGAGCAGGGGATGCCGTGGAGGGATCGGCGGCCAGCTGTGAGTGTTAGTTAGCCGGCACGGCAGGGGCGGAGCGCGACGAACAACCAAACATCGGCGGTCGCGCCCTACGGCGACAACGACCAACCCTACCCAACCATCTCCAGCCGCCTCGGCAGCCGGTTCATCGGCCTCGGCCCATCCGCCGTGATCAGGAACTGGTCCTCGAGATTGAAGCTGGCGAGGCCGTCTATGTAGAGCGGGATTTCGAAGGCTAGCACCATGCCGGCCTCGATCACCACATCGCTGTCGGCCGCGATGAACGGCCATTGCTCGGAAAACACCGATTGGCCGACGCTGTGGCCGAAATGGCCGCGGCGGAAGCTGCGCAGGCCTTGCCGCGCCAGGCTCTCGGTGGCGACGCGGTGCACATGAGCGAGCGTGTTTCCGGGGACAAGCGCCGCCAGCCCGTCCTCGAAGGCGCGCTCGGCGATGGCATGCAGCTCGGCCTGGTCGGCGGAAGGCGGCCCGAAGGTGAAATTGCGCGACATGTCGGAGGCGTAGCCACCGACCGTGCAGACCATGTCGCATTTCAGGGGATCGCCGGCCACGGCCCTGGCGTCGGCGCCCTTGGCGCGGACGCCCAGCGTCACATATTCCGCCGTTACGACCGGATGCGACAGCCCGGCGGCCGCGTCGGCGACGCCCTTGCGGTAGAGCGCGACGAGATCGGCCTGTCGCATGCCGGCCATCGCGTCCACCTGCAAGCGCTCCAGCCCGGCTTCCGAGAGAAAGATGCCTTGCTGAAGGAGATCGATCTCGCGCTGTGATTTGACGGCCCGTAGCCTGTCCAGCACCGGCGAGCCGTCGACCATCGGGGAATGCGGCAGCAGCGCCTGGATGGCCGCGAAATCGGCGGCCGGGACGAAGTCGAGGTCGATGCCGAGCATTGCGCGCTCTAGTCCGAATTCCTTGAGCAAGGCCTGCAGCTGGCGCACCGAGCCGGCGAGATCGAAAGTGGCGGGACGGGAGAAATCCGGCGCCCGGCCAAGCGAGGTCAGCCCGGCCTCGATGCGCTCGGCCAGGGGCAACTCGTGCGCTGTCTCGACCGGCGCGGATTCGATCCAGATCGGGTGCGACCGCACGATTGCTTCCGGAGCGGCGAGACGCAGCTGCGGGGCGTTGAAGTCGGCGACGACAACACCGATCGGCAAATCTTGTTCGGCCGGGATGATCACGAACCCGCCACCGGCGCGGCGGAACAGCCCCGCCGGGCCGATCCACGCACCGGTCGCATAGTGGTAGGCCTCGGGTGCGCACAGCACCAGCGCCCCGATGCCGGCGCCTTCCATCAACTGCGCGGCGCGCTGGCGGTCGACAAAGCCTGTCATGGGTTTCTCCGGATAGCCTGGCGGCAACGGAGCATTGCGGGCGCGGACAATCAAGGGCCGGATGGGAGATCCGGCTGCCGACAGATCGCGCGTTGGCCGGCAGATGCTGCAGGCGACTGCAAGGGAGACCCGTGGGACTTGATACCCACCCATCTCTTTCCAGGCTTTGGCGCCGCCCCTCACCGGCCTGCCGGCATCCTCTCCCCGTATAGTGACGGGGAGAGGGGAGCTGTCATCAACGGTTTCGCCAACCACAAGCGTCGAAAGAAAGACGGCGAGGTCGCCGCCAGCTACTTTCTCCCCGTCACTATGCGGGGAGAAATGCCCGGCAGGGCAATGAGGGGCGGCGCGAGCTTCGGCAATGGGCCGCCTCTGCCACGCGTTAGGATTATTGGGGCGTGCCCTACGGCCGTCGCAAGACAGCGGGCGGGCGCAATCCCTACTTGATCGATTCCAGCACCCAGCCGCAGAACTCCAAGAACCCGAAGAGCGTATCTCAGTACGACGTTGCCGGCTTCCAGCAGTCCCATAAGTGACGCCCGGCCCTTTGGCGGGCGAGATTCCACCGCCAAAAACGAAAAAGCCGCGGCGGACTGCGGCTTTTCGATGCTTGATTCCCTGGTAGGAAACTGGAGCGGGTGAAGCGATTCGAACGCTCGACCCCAACCTTGGCAAGGTCGCTCTTTTCCGATGAAATCAAGCGGTTAGCTCCAAAACCGCTTCATTCCCGCGCGAAATAACTCAATGAATACCGTGCAGGTGTAAAACTAACCAGCACATCTAAGACCAGGACTCGGCCTGCCCGCCGCGCCAAAAACGAGTCCTCGGTCGACGTGCACTACGCTGGAGGATCTTCCACAGCATTCCTTTTGGCATTAGGCGGAATCCCTCGCCAATCGCGCGAGCGTAGGCCGCTTCGTACTCCCCATCCGGCAATTTATTGCCGCTTTTTGGAAACATATTTCCGGCTCCGGAGCCAGATGGACGAGGACGAAGCCCGGCACGCGTTCCAGGATTCGATGCGCCAACACCCAATTGGGCCGTGCACCTTCGGGTGCGAGCTTTCGATTGGGACTGAGCCGCGCGAATGGCACTGTGGCCAGCGGCATATGAAGAGCCGCACCTACAGGTCGGATACCTGGCCGCACCAACCAGCAACTGCAGAGCGCTCAAATAGAACCCTTGCCAACGGAGGGCCGTCCATACACGGCCCAAAGCTGCCGGACCGAAACGCGCCCAATATCAGACGTTGCTGAGAGGATTGAGGCTTCCTGGAAGCAGTCATTCGTTAACGTTGCTAAGTTCGGTCGCTCCCACACCGAGCCATTCTCGGGCGTTATCAAGAGAGCCGGTCCCTCCGGCAAAACAAGAGAAAATCTGATCGGAAGCCGGCGCGATATCTGAAATTCAGTTGCTTTAAGGTTTGCGATCGCCAGCAACGCGGCTTGACGCTTTGGCTAAACTCGTCGAACGCGCGGTCAGAAAGGCAATGATCGGACCTCAATCCGACCATTTGCGGTGGATCAAAGCTCGGACCATCCATTGGGCTAAAAACGCTTGCGGCTATCTCGCCGCGGACGGGACGGAGGCGCAATCCTATGAAACTCATGACATGTCTCCCGCTAGTCACATATCCCGAGGCGAATACGGTGAAGGTCGGTTCGAATGCCGTGACACTTGCTAGGCAGGTGGGGGCAGTGCTTCATGCAATCGCTGTCGATGTCGACATTCCGGACGTTTCGAACGCGCTTTCGAGCTATCTACTCGATCTTCCAAGCAAGATTAGAGAAGCCGAGGCGGCCAGCCGCAAGCGAGGCAAAATCTTGCTGGAGGTGGTTGCCAAGGAGGCGGCACAAGACAAGGTGCCGCTCACGACCCATGTGATAGCGGCGCCTCCGGCTCTGATGGGCGATGTCGCCGCAGAACAGTGCCGCTATTTCGATCTGTCACTGGTTGGCCTGGCCGCGGACAATCCGACAGCGCGCATGACTGCCGAGGCTATACTCTTCGGCGCAGGCCGGCCGACGCTGCTTTTTCCCGAAGCTACGGATGTTGGTGTGCTCGACCATGTCGTCATCGCGTGGGACGGAAGCCGCGTGGCGGCACGGGCGGTCGCTGACGCGCGGCCGTTCCTGGAGCGCGCCGCCAGGATCACCGTCATCAGTGTGACCGACGAAAAGCCGCTTCCGGGAAAAGACATTGGCGAACGCCTTGCCGAGGGCCTGCGTGTGCGTGACCTGACCGTTGAGAGCAGTTCGATCCGAGCTGGCGATCGTTCGATCGGTGCCGCTCTCCAGGAGCATGCCGTCAAGATTGGCGGAAAGCTGCTGGTCATGGGTGGATACGGTCATTCGCGGGTCAGGGACTTTGTACTCGGGGGCGCAACGGAGGGTGTTCTCGCGGATCTGCGGCTCCCCGTCCTCCTGTCGCACTGAAATAGCGTCTCGTGAGAAGCGGCCATGACATTGGCTTATAGTCCGACAGAGACAGTTGAGATGTTCCAACCAACCCCGACGGCCGATATGTTTTCCGGCCTTTCAGAGGCCGAGGCGCAAGCCAGGCTTGTCGCCGAAGGGTACAACGAACTGCCGAGGTCAAACCAGCGCACGCCGCTGCGGATTGCCTTCGAGGTCATTCGTGAGCCGATGCTGGCGCTCCTGCTTGGCGGCGGCGTTGTCTATCTCATTCTGGGCAATCTGGAAGAAGCGCTGATCTTGCTGGCATTCGCCACGATGTCGATCGGCATAACGATCATACAGGAGACACGCACCGAGCGTGTTCTGGAAGCGCTGCGTGATCTCACCAGCCCTCGCGCCCTGGTCATTCGCGGTGGTGAACGCAAGCGCATTGCCGGTCGCGAGGTTGTTCGGGGGGATCTCGTCGTGCTGGGCGAGGGTGACCGCGTGCCGGCCGATGCCAGGCTTCTCCAGAGCCAGGACCTTCAGAGCGACGAATCGCTCTTAACCGGCGAATCCGTGCCGGTTCGAAAGGTTGCTGTCGGCGGCATCTCGCCGGTGAGCGAACGCCGGCCAGGCGGCGACGACCTGCCTTTCATATTCTCTGGTTCGCTGATCGTTCGCGGGTCAGGCATGGGCGAAGTCCTGGCGACGGGGCGACGTAGTGAAATCGGCAAGATAGGGCACTCCCTGAGTTCAATGGAGACAGAACCGCCGCGATTGCAGGCGCAAATGCGGCGCGTCGTACGCATTTTCGCTATGGTGGGGGGTGCGGTCAGCGTCGTCGCGGTCCTGCTTTACGGGCTTCTGCGAGGCGGCTGGGTTGACGCTGTGCTCGCAGGCATCGCGCTCGGCATGTCCATGCTGCCGGAAGAGTTTCCCGTCGTGCTCACGATCTTCATGGCCATGGGTGCGTGGCGCATATCACAGGCGCGCGTCCTGACCCGTAGGGCCGCCGCGATCGAGACGCTTGGCTCGGCGACGATCCTTTGCACCGACAAGACAGGCACGCTCACCGAGAACCGGATGACGGTCGCCGAACTTCGGACGGCAGATGGAAAGTCGTTTCGGATTGCGGACAAGTCCGGCACCGACCTGCCGGCGGCATTCGCCGATCTGGTCGAGACTGGCGTGCTTGCCAGCGCCCAGATTCCTTTCGACCCCATGGAGATCGCATTTCACAAGCTCGGCAAGGAACGGCTATCCAGGTACGACATTCTGGGCAACCCAGATTGGGAGCTGGTCCACGCATATCCGCTTCGACCCGGACTGCTGGCGATGTCGAATGTCTGGCAATCGACACTTGGCGATGGCAATTCGCTGGTTGCGGCAAAAGGCGCGCCAGAGGCGATCGGGGCGTTGTGCCATCTGAACGCAAGGGACTTCAAGGCCCTGAAGAACTCGGTCGAGGCCATGGCGGCCGAGGGGCTGCGTGTGCTCGGCGTGGCACACGGGTCTCATCGCGGCACCGACTTGCCGCAGACGCAACACGATTTCAAATTCGAATTTCTCGGGCTGGTCGGCCTGATGGATCCGCTGCGCGTGGGTGTTCCCGAAGCCGTGAGCGACTGCCGTTCCGCCGGCATCAGGGTGATGATGATCACCGGCGACTACCCGGCAACCGCCAAAATGATCGCGCGCCAGGCTGGCCTCGATGTCGAAAGTGTCGTGACCGGCAGTGAGATGCAAGCGCTCGGTGACGACGAGCTGGCGCTGGGTGTGAAAACCGCAACCGTGTTCGCGCGCATCATGCCCGAGCAGAAGCTTCGCATCGTCAACGCGCTGAAGGCGAGTGGTGAAATCGTCGCCATGACCGGCGACGGGGTCAATGACGCGCCGTCGCTCAAGGCCGCCAATATCGGGATCGCCATGGGTGGCCGCGGTACCGACGTTGCGCGCGAGGCATCGTCCATCGTGCTGCTCGACGACGATTTCGGTTCAATCGTCAAAGCAATTCGGCTTGGCCGCCGCATCTTCGACAATCTGCGCAAGGCCATGGGCTTCATCTTCGCGGTCCACGTGCCGATCGCGGGCCTCTCGCTGCTGCCGCTGCTGTTTGGCCTGCCGATCCTGTTCGGGCCGATCCATATCGCCTTTCTGGAGATGGTGATCGATCCCGTGTGCTCGCTTGTCTTCGAGGCTGAAAGCGAAGAAGACGATGTCATGCGCCGTCCGCCTCGCAATCCGGACTCGCCACTCTTCTCCTGGGCGTTGATCGGATGGGGTCTGCTCCAGGGGACGCTCGCCTTCGTGCTTCTGGCGGGCATTTACCTTGTCGCCCTCGGCCAGGGCATGGCCGAGAACGAAATCCGGGCCCTGACGTTTTTCTCGCTGGTGCTGACAATCGTTGGACTGATCTTCGTCAACCGTTCCTTCAGCGCATCGCTTCTGACCGCGCTCATCAGGCCGAACCGGTCGCTGATGATCGTCGTCGTGGCTGTCGCTTCGATGCTAGGCGGGACGCTCCTGTGGCCCTTTGCCGCCAGTCTGTTCCGCTTCGGACCCCTGCATCTCGACGATCTGGCGGTGACGATTGCCGCGGGATTTGCCGTGCTGGCATGCCTGGAGTTGCTGAAACTATTCTGGCGGGAGCGACTGAAGGCCTAGCCGTTCAATGAAACGATCAATGACCAGTCTTCTGTTGGGAAAGAGTTGGACGTGAAGAAAACTCCCGGACGAACCGTTTCGGTGTCGGCAAAATGAGCGCAGACAATCCACGAGTTCGTCGAAGCCAGGTTGGCACACTTGTCCTAGCGGCCGCCGCGATCGTCGGGATTGTCGTCTGCGTGCTTCTGACCGAGCCATTTTTGGGCGCGATCACATGGGCGTTGGCACTGGCAATCCTCTTTATCCCTTTCCATTCCTGGATCGAGACGAAGTTGAAACTCCCCAACCTTGCGGCGATGGTTTCGGTCTTGACGATCGTACTGCTCGTCGTTGTCCCCGCAGCTTTCCTGTTAGAGCGCTTGGTCGAGGAAGCTGCTTCTGGGGCAGCCTCGATCCGAACCCGGGTCGCTGATGGAGAGCTCCAACTTCTCCTGGACGCCCACCCCGGCATAGCACCTATTGGAAAGTGGATAGAGCAACAGATCGATCTGCCGTCGATGATGGCGAGCCTCGCAACATGGCTGAGCAACGCCGGTGCAACGTTCGTCAAGGGTTCCGTGCTGCAAGTGGCCGAAGTCCTCCTGACCTTCTACATGCTGTTCTATTTCCTGCGTGATCGGAACGCAGTCGCGCGCCTGCTCCATGATTGGATGCCGTTGGAGAGCGCCGATACCGAGCGGCTGTTCCAGCGGGTTTTCGATACCGTTCACGCCACGGTATATGGGACGCTGGCGGTCGCAGCAGTCCAGGGTTCTTTGGGCGGGTTGATGTTCTGGATCCTCGGGTTGCCGACGCCCCTTCTTTGGGGCGTGGTGATGAGTTTGCTTTCCGTCGTGCCTGTGTTGGGTTCGTTCCTCGTGTGGATACCGGCAGCAATCCTCCTCTTGCTTGACGGTGATTGGGGCAAGGCCCTGATTCTCTCGGGCTGGGGCGGTATTGTTGTAGGCGGAATCGACAACGTCCTTCGCCCGATGTTGGTCGGCAACCAGCTGAGGCTCCACACGATCCCAGCGTTCATATCGATGATAGGTGGGCTCGCCCTGTTCGGGGCTCCAGGATTCATACTGGGTCCCTTGGCAGTCACGGTGACTTTGCTGCTCATCGAGGTATGGGCTGCGCGCGACAAAATCAGCAACCGCCAGCAACAGGAATGATCTCACAACGTGATGCAAACCTGCGTAGGGGTCAAATCCCGTCGCGCCGAACGGCATGCAACACAACCTTGACGCCGCGCAGCTTGAAATCGAGCATCGGCGTGACGCGCTCGATGCCCTTGATCATGCAGGCTGCAATCGCCGCCAGAAGCAGTTCGGCTGGATTGAAGGCATCGGTCCGGCCCTCGAGGCTGGTGTCGAGAACAAGCGCGGCGTTCTTGGTCGTGGCCACGCTGCCTCGTGCATCGGTCCGTCTGGCTTCAATGCTGTATTCGAACATGGTGCACCTGCTTCGCCGCCCGCCTGGGAGGCATGCTATTGGCGCTTCTAGCCGGTGTTGGGGAGTTGGAGGTTGATCCAGGTCAGAAATCGCGGACAACTTGGAATGTCGATTGCTTCTGTCACCGTTCCTATCGGACGATCAACACAGGGACCGTGCTGAAGGAAAGCACCTCTGTCGCCTGACTGCCCAGTAGCAGTCTGGCGAGGCCCCGGCGTCCGTGCGCGGCCAAAACTACCAGATCGCAGCCCCGGGTCTAGGACAGCTCAAGGATTGCCTCCGCCGGCTTCCTATTTTCAAGATGGACGGCCTCGGCTTGCACACCGAGCCGGTCAGCCGCTGCATTGCATTGATCTAGTATTTGCCCCGCGAAACGGCGCCCCTCTTCCTCGTATGAGACGAATTTTGCGCCGGCTGAATAGCCCGACATTGGACTTCCCCAATCAAACATTGGGAATGGCTCGGTGACATGCAAAAAGATAACCTTGGCCTTGAGGCGATTGGCGAGGGACAGTCCATGCGTAACGCCACTCCAAGCGAAGTCAGAACCATCCGTTGAAATAAGGAAGTGCGTGTAAATCGCATTCGTACCTGAGCGAGCGATTGCGTCTGAACTGCGAAAATTCAGTGCCTTTTCAGGTCACCTTTCATCTGCTCATACTGCTCTCTCGTGATCTCGCCGGAGGCGTAGCGGCGATCCAGAATATCTAGCGAGGCCGCTTCACGTGAACGGTCGCGCGTGGGTTGATGCCAAAAATAGTAGACAACACCAGCCGCGATCAGGATCAGCAGCAACGGGCCAAAGCCGAAGAATGGCATGCCCCAAGCTCCGCCGCAGCAATTGCTCCACCCCCACGACATCATAGCGAGTACTCCATCCTCGTGACACCAAACAATCGGACGGCGCGCGTCGCATTGCGTTGGATCAAATCGCTTGGAGAATCCTCAGATGCGCGGGCCAAGTCACAAGCGCTTTGGGCTCCAGAATTGTCATACGATGCCTAAAGTTGAGCTACCACGCGCTCAAGCTTCGAACGCACAACTTGTGCAGCTTGTTTGAGCGCCGGATTATCGATCGCTTGCATCGAGGCGACCGGATCGATCGCAGCGACCTCAGTTTGTCCGTTTCCCGAATCCCGCACGACGACGTTGCACGGCAGCATCGTCCCCACCTTGTTTTCCAGCAGGAGAGCTTCGTGGGCCAGCGCGGGGTTACATGCACCGAGGATAATGTATTTCGGGAACTCTACACCGATCTTGGTCTTCAGCGTTTCCTGCACATTGATCTCAGTCAGCACGCCAAAACCTTCGGCCTTTAGAGCTGCTTTCGTTCGCGCGACGGCCTCGTCGAAGGCCGTCGGCAACATCCGACCTATGTAATACGTCATTGATTTACGCCTCCAAACAGACAAAAGCTCGCCAGGAGCACGCCCTGACTGCGTATCGCGCGAGCCGCAAGCGGACCATTCACACATCGTCGACGGCATCGACTATCGCCGAAATACGAACGGAAGTTTCGACTTACATAGAACATAGCATCAACATCGATTGCACCGTCAAATAGCAAGTTTACTGGAGCGTGACCTTGCCGCCTTCGGCAAGGTTGGCAGGTGGATAGATGACCACAATCTCGCCAGGTCGAACGCCCTGCGCCACGGCGGCAGTGCGAGCCGATAGGCGCGCCACCTGGATCTCTCGCAGGTGAACGCGGCCCGCCTCGACAACGAAGACGCTCCAGGCATCGCCGCGCCGGAACAGGGCTCCGATCGGCACGACGATTGCCTGGTCGTTCTCGTCAACCACGATCTTGACCTCGACGCGATAGCCATCCCCCAGGCTGGTCCACGTCTCCCGTGGCGAGGTTATGTCGACAACGACCCAGACGCGCTGCTCCTCGACGCCGAGCGCGGAGATCTTGGTGAAGCCGGAGGGCTCGACGCGCCGCACGGCCCCAAGCAAATCGGTGGGGCCGCCCCAACGCTCGATGATCACCTTGTCGCCCTCCCTTATCCGGGCGGCATCGGTCGTCAAAACGTCGACGGCGATTTCGAGATCGCCAGGATCACCCAGTTCGAGCAACGGCGCTGCCTGCGCGACAACGGTCTCGCTCTCCTGCATGACCCTGAGAACGCGGCCGTCTACGGGCGAGGATACCGGGAAACTCTCGCTGGTTTCGGAATTGTTGGCGGAGTTCAGTGCCGCGCGCGCCTGTTCCAGAAGATGCGTGGCGGCGTGCCAGCGCCGCTCGGCGGCATCGGTTTGTCGCTGCGTTGAGCGGAACAGGAATTCCTCACGCTCCAGTTGAGCCGCGGCCGCCACGTTGCGCTTGACGAGCTCCCTGGTGCGTTCGAAATCCGCACTGGCCTGAGCCAGCAGCACCTTGGCCTGCTCGTGAAGCGATGCCGTCTCCTCGACCGCCGCCTCAGCGGCACCGACCTGGGCCTCGAGCTCTAGCCGCACGCGGGGGTCGAGAAGCGGCGAAACTGGCGGCGTAATGGTCGCCAGCTTCTCTCCCGTCCGCACGGTATCGCCGGCCTTGAGTGTCAACCTCTGGATACGCCCGGACAAGGGCGCCGACACCAGATAGCGATCCCGCACGCGCGTGCGGCCGTCCTCTTCAACCGTGTCCTGGAAGCGCGAGGTCACCACCTCGGCGGTTTCGACAAGGGTCGGCTGCGGCATCAGGAGCCAGTAGAAGCCCAGTGCCGCAAGCGCCAGCACCAGTGCACCGGCGATCGAAGTTGTTCGACGCTTCATGTTCAGTCCCTCGTCTTCAGGACAGCCACGAGATCGAGCTTGTCGATCCTGCGGCGGATTGTGATGAAACTGGCAATGGCCGCGCCGATGACCAGGAGCGCGGCGATGGCATAACTGCTGCGATCGATCACGGCGGGGATCTGAAACGACTCGCTCGCGCGCGCCGACGCGATCAATTCGATCAGGTACCGTCCGATCAGGAGCCCGGCGGGGATGGCCACAATCAGCTCCAAGGCAAGCTCGCTGACAATGACGGCACATACCTCGCGCCGCGTCAGTCCGACTATGCGCAGGCTGGCCAATTCCCAGGCGCGCTCCTGCAGGGCGATGCGGGCACTGTTGTAGACCACGCCTATGGCGATCAGCATTCCAAACCCCAAGAGGACCAGCGCGCCGATAACCACCATTCCGCCGATCGTTTCGTTGAACAGCGCAAACCACAGGGCCATGACCGAGCTTGCCTCGATCTTCGGCATTGACCTTATCCTGGACCAGAGCCGATCAGATTGACCCGGATCGATCCTGAGTGCCGCGACATTCGCAACGGAACCCTCCCGCATCAGGCGATTGAGTGCGGTGCGCTCCATCGTCACGGACGCCCCCAGAATATCGTCCGAAATCCTGCGGACGGTGACTTCCCTGACGGCCCGGCTGCCTTCGAGCACCTCGATCGTGACACTGTCGCCGACGTTGAGGTCTAGCTGCCTCGCGATCGTCCGGCTGAGCATGATGCCATCGGAGGGTACGGCAATCGGCCGTAGCGCGCTGTCTCTCAGCACCTTGAGCTCGGAACCCGAATCCAGACCAGTAGCCGAGGTGCGATAGGAGCGATGGCCAGCTCGCAATGTGACCGGCACGACTCGCTGCACTTCAGCCTCAAGCACGCCAGGTATCGCCCGCAGCTCGTAGAGTGCATCCGCCGAGACCGGTTCCGTGAAGGTGACAAACGCGTCACCGCGCTCGATGCGTCCAAAACTCACATCGATCATGTAGTCGATGGCGTCGAACCAGTAGAGCCCGAACAGAATGAGCGGAATGGCCAGCGCGATTCCGACGGTCGTCAACAGCGTCCGCACGGGCCGTCCGAGGATCGTGCGCGCCGCTATCACGTACTGAAGCGGAATTCGCTGGCTTCCAATCGCCTGCAGCCAGCTGAATGTGTGCAACGCGGGCGGCGTCTCGGGGCGCATGGCTTCGGCGGGAGCAAGCATGGCAATCCGGTATACCGCCGATGCCGCGGCAAGGTTCGCCGCGCCGACGCTGACAAGGGTCGCCGCGACGAGCAGCCATGGCTCCAGTTGCGCCCCCAGCGATGGAAACCGGAAGAAAGCGCCATAGCTCCCGACAACCCCGATCGCGAACCAGCGCCCCACGACCAGACCTATCGCCGATCCCAGCAACGCGATGGCGGTGACCAGCTTGAAGTAGTGGAAGGCGATGGTGCGGTTCGCAAACCCCAGCGCCTTCAGCGAAGCGATCTGCCCCCGTTGTGCTTCCACCATCCTGCCGATGACGACGTTGAGCAGGAACGCCGCGATGCCGAAGAAGACCGACGGCATGACGATGCTCAGCGTCTCCTGCTCCGCCAGTTCGTCCTTGAGAAAGCGGTGCGACGGCTGATCGCTCCGGCCATAGGCTCCGGTGCCGCCGTATGGCGCCAGCAACCGATCGACCTCTTCCAAGACATGCTGCGGCCCTGCGCCGGGCGCCAGAGTCATCAGCGCGTCGTTGAAGGCGCCTTTCATGTCGAAGGCGCTTGCCACCGCATCCTCGCTTGCCCACACCACCACGAAATTCCGATCGTCCGGAAGCGGCACCGCGGCGCGGGTGGCAAAGATGAATTCGGGTGACAGGGCGGTGCCCACGACGCGGAAGCCTTGCAGCCGGCCATTGAGCACCACCTCCATGGTTTCTCCGCTCCGCACGGCGCGCGCCTCGGCATACGCCGCGTTGATGATGACTTCTTCCGGATGCAGCGGATCGGGCCAGCGTCCCTGCACGAGATGCAGGCGGTTGAGCAACGGCTGGCCCGCGGCCGGGAGCGAGATGACGCGCCCCGAGATCGGAAGGTTGGTGTCCTCGCGGATCACGCGTACCGGCTCGGCGACGCGCGGCTCCACAATGCCAATGCCGTTGATTTCGCGCAGCCGATCGACGATCGAGAGCGGCGCGCGCGTCATGCCCACGAAGATGTCGGCGAAACGTTCGTTGCGGTAGTGCGCCTCCATGGCGCCGATCAGCGCCTGGTAGTTCGACACCGACATCACGAAGACGGCCACGCCGGCCGCGACGAGCAGCGCGATGCTGAGGACCTGAAGCCGCATCGACCAAAGGTCGCGCGCCACCTTGATGTCCAGGACGTTCACCATGTCACATCCTCGGCCCGGATGCGCCGCGGATTCGGTTCTTCCTTGACGATGCGCCCGCCGCTCAGCCGCAACACGCGATGAGCCATCCCCGCGATTGCCGAGTTGTGAGTGATCACGGCGGTCGTCGTGTTCAGCTCCGCATTGACCTTGGCGATTGCCGCCAGAACCAGCCTGCCGGTGTCGACGTCGAGCGCGCCGGTCGGCTCGTCGCAGAGCAGGATATCCGGCCGCTTCACGATTGCGCGTGCCACCGCGACGCGCTGCTGTTCTCCACCGGACAGTTGTGAAGGAAAGTGACCGGCGCGATGCGACAGTCCAACGAGTTCGAGCGCCTCGGCCGGTGTCATCGGATTGCTGGCGATCTGCGCGACCAGCCGCACGTTCTCCTCGACAGTGAGGCTCGGTATCAGGTTGTAGAATTGAAACACGAAGCCGACATGCTCGCGCCTGTATGTCGTGAGCTGCTCGTCGCTGGCTCCGGTCAGTTCGTGATCTCGCCAGGTCGCAGTGCCTGACGTCGGAGCGTCCAATCCGCCGAGGATGTTGAGCAGGGTCGATTTTCCCGAACCCGAGGGGCCAAGAAGAATGATGAATTCGCCTTGTCGGATATCGAGGTCGACGTCCTTCAGCGCCACGACACGTGAATCGCCCGCGCCATAGACCTTGGTCAATCCCCGGGCCACGAATACCGGGGCGAAGGGTTGCTTTGCTGAACTCTCCATGTCTTGTCCTTGGACTGGCATGCGGACTCCGGTTCCAGCCCACGCCGGAAAGGTGCTACAGTCTGGACGGCTCGATCACCTTGACTCTCGTCAAGTCGGAACGTTGGTAAGCAAACCGGGGTCCAGTAGGAAGGGCCCAGCCCGGGTGCACCGCATGCTCATGACAGTGCAGCTATTGGATCGGCATCACGCGCATCCATAATCCGCACGGGTGAACCCAGACACGGACGACTGCTTCGGGCCTCATCTTTGCCATAGGGGGTCAGCTTCTGCAATTCCTGAAAGCCACGTCTTCTGGGCCACCTAGCGTCGTGGTCGCGCCAACGAAGGATCTTCGGTCCTTTCCGAACTGAGCGACCGGATCAGGATGAAGCTGTCTGCTTGGGCTCGCTTGCGATTGGGAGCTTAACACTTGCTTCGAAACCGGACCGCGTCCCGGGTCTCGGCGATCTGAGGGCGACAGAGCTGCCTATGCGGTCGGCAATCGTCGAAACGATTGATAACCCTATTCCGCTGCCGCGGGCCGAAGCTCCGCCTCGCTCGAAACGGTCAGCCAGTTTCGCCAGTGCCTCGGGCGCCACGACGGGTCCATCGTTTGAAACCGTGAGCAACCCATCTGGCTCGAGCGTCACTTCGACTGGGCAGGAGTCGCTGCCATAGCGCAAGGCATTCTCGACGAGGTTGCGGCACACGATTCCAACGGCATCGGGATCGATGTCGGACATTACGGAGGTTTCCGGCAGGCGAAGGACGACCCTATCCTCCCGTGGCATGCCTCTGCGCAAGTCATCGACCACGACACGCAGGGCAGCGCGCAGGTCGGATGTACGTTCTAATCGGAGCCGGCTGCCCTCCGCCCGGGCGAACTGCATGAGCCGCTCGGCCCGCACCGTCAATCGCTTGAGGGTCGCCTCGATGTCCGCTGCCCGCTGTTCGATTTGCGGTTCGCTGGTTTCCTTCCGGATGCGCTGCGCCTGGGCAATCGCGCCGGCGAGCGGGGTCCTGAGTTCATGCGCGGTGTTGGCGGCGAGGCTGCGTTCGGCCTCGAAGGCGGCCCTGAGCCGCCTGAGCAGCGCGTTCAAGGTGTCGGCCAACGGGTCGAGCTCGCTGGGCAGTTCATCGGACACGAGAGGCCCAAGGTCCTTCTCGCTTCGGGTTTCGAGCTGTTCGCGGAACGCCCGCAGCGGTTTTGTGCTTCTCCGGACCGCCAGCAGCACGGCGGCAAGCGCGGCCGGAATCACCAGGAGGATCGGCAATCCGAGGCCAATCTGGACATCCCTCACCACCTGAGCCCGGTGGGCGAGCGGTTCGGCCATGGTGATACGCACCGTCCCCTGCAGGGCCTCCTCGCTGTATAGGCGATGCGTCGCAGTCCGACCGAAGCCGGGCGCTTCATAAGGCGGGAACACGGCGAGGTCGGCCGCATGGGACTGAAGCAAAATCTTGCCCTTGTCGTCGCGGATCACGTAGGTGAGAAGTTCGTCATGGGCGCGGATCGCGCCAAGGCGCTGGCTGGCGACGTCTTCGTCCTCGCGGCCCACGATGTCCAGGACCGCCAAGGGAAGCAGGCGCTGCGCGGTCTCCTGGAGGGAGGAATCGAAGACATCCTCGATGCCGTGCCGCAGCAGGACAGCGGTCGCCCACGCCGCGCCGGCCCAGATCATGAGCAGAACCCCTCCAAGCGTCAGGAGGAGCCTGCCCTGTAGGCTTCGGGGGCGCCTCACGCCTGAGCCAACCTGTAGCCGAGGCCCCGCTCGGTCTCGATGAGGTCGGTGCCGAGCTTCTTGCGCAGCCTGCTGACATGAACCTCGATCGTGTTGCTTTCCACCTCGGCATCGAAATCATAAAGCTTTTCCTCGAGCTGCGCCTTGGAGAGCAACTGGCCGGGCCGCGTCAGGAACGCCTCCAGCAGTGCCCATTCGCGGGCTGTCAGCTGAACGGCCTTGCCGTCCCGACGCACATTTCGGCGGGCGATGTCGATGTCGAGCGAACGAAGCCGAATGATGGGGTTGGGATTGCCTGAATATCGGCGCGCGACCGAGCCGATGCGCGCCGACAGCTCGTCGAGATCGAACGGCTTGACCATGTAGTCGTCCGCCCCCGCGGTCAGCCCTTCGATCCTGTCCGACACCTGGTCGAGCGCTGTGAGCACGATGACGGGCGTGACATCTCCGGCGGCCCGCAATGCACGAAGGAACACGATGCCCCTTCCGTCGGGCAGCATCAGGTCAAGCAGGATCAGGTCGTAGGCCGCACCCGCCATCGCGTCCCTGGCCGCGTCGATCCGCGAGACCCAGTCCACCGAATGGCCGTCACCGACGATCTGGTCGCGTACGGCCGCGCCCAGCACGCTATCGTCCTCTATGAGCAGGATTCGCATTTTCGTTCGCCCTTCGCGGTCACAGCCTTCCTTGCCGGACGTTCCTGACGCCCGGCTGAAGCGGATTGCGCGTAAACTTCAGGATAGCGTCAGCTTGGCCGTGCACTTTGCGCTGGCGCAAATCGGTTCGAACGGAGTCCTGGCCCATGCGGCTTGCCCTGATAATTCTTGCGTGTGTCGCGTCCCTCTCCGCAGGGCCGGTGCGCGCCGATGACGAATGCTTCGTGCCGATGGCGGACTGGAAGCCGAGGGAGGCCGTTGCCACTCTGGCGGCCCAGCATGGCTGGACCGTGCGTCGGATCAAAATCCACGACGGTTGCTATGAAATCGACGGCATCGACGCCCAAGGCCGTCGGATCGAGGTGACAGTCCAGCCATCCACCCTCGAAATCATCCAGATTGAACTCAGGGGTGACGCCAATCGGCACCAGGACGAAGAAGACCGCCATGACAATTGATGACATTGCCCCGACCGAGTCCGAGTCCCGCAACGCGGCTGCGCGGCCGGTTCCTGTCTGGGACCCGATGGTCCGTCTCTTCCACTGGAGCCTCGTCGTCGTGTTCGCCACGGCTTGGCTTATGGCGGAAGATCTCCAGCCCGTTCATCAGCTTGCTGGATACGCGATCGCCGGTCTGGTCGGCTTCAGGATCGTATGGGGTGTCGTCGGCAGCCGCTACGCCCGCTTCACACAATTCGTCCGTGGACCGGCCCGGACGATCTCCTACATCGCTGACATGGCAGGAAGCCGGGAACGGCGCTACCTTGGCCACAACCCGGCTGGTGCGGCGATGGTCGTGGCGATCCTGGTGACCCTGTCCGGGACCGCCTTCACCGGATGGCTTATGGAAGCGCCGGACCGCGCCGCTGCGGCTGTCGCACAGATGCGGATCGTCGCCCCCGCATTCGCAGACAATGATGGCAACGACACTGAGGGCGGGATTGGAGCCGCCGTGGAAGGGCGGGCCGTGGGTCCGCTCAAGGAAGTCCACGAGGCCCTTGCCAACCTGATGCTACTGCTGGTCGCGCTGCATGTCGGCGGAGTGGTTTTGGCGTCGTTCCGCCATCGCGAGAACCTGATTCTGGCGATGCTCACGGGCCGCAAGAGGCCTCCCGCTCCCGACGACGTCGCCTGAATAGGGACATTTCGCAATAGGTTGCCAACCCGGCCCCGCCGTTTCGGCGGGGCCTTTCAATTCCTGACGGCAAGCTGAAGCAGAAAACCCATTCCCTTCAGGAGAGGATCAGGTCTGGCCGTCAGAACAGTGGCAGCAGAAAAAGGAGATCCTGCCATGAAAAAGACCCTTGTCATCTTGCTCGCGTCGACGGCGTTGATCGCCGGGATCGGCCTTCCCGCGTGGAGCGCGATGCACGGCGCTGGCCTGTTCGAAGGACCGCGCGATGTGGCCCTGACTGCCTTCCGCAACGCAAGTGCTTCCCCAATGCTGGTCAGCGATGATGACAGCGCTGACCTTAAACACAGTCGCAGCCTGCAACGCGGAGGCGATGATGACGAACATGGCGCAAGCGACGAAGAGGATGACGACGACTCCGATGGCGGCAACGCCTCCGGCCCGGCTCCGGCCGGGAGCGTGGCTCCCCCGAGCAACGGCCTCTTTGGCACCGGCGCGACGCCCAAGGTCCAGGTGAACTGAGCCAACGGCCCGCATCACGGCAGATCAAGGAAACAGTCCAATGAAGACCATATTCACCACCCTGGCTCTGACCACGGCGCTGACACTCCCCGGCATCGCCATGGCGCGGCCGGTAACCATCACAACCACGCTGAAGGACTATGGCGGCAACGGGGCCTTCCTCGCTATCTACGTCACAGACCCCAAGGGCACCTACGCCGGCAGCCTGTGGATGGCCGGAACCAAGTCCAAGTACTACGAGCACCTGTCCGACTGGTATCGCGCGACGGGCGGCAACACGGCCGAGATCAATGGCATCACCGGAGCGAGCGTGGGCGCCGGCCGCCGGCTGGAGATCACGCTCGACCTTGCCGACGCGCTCTTTGACGCGGGCTATACCGTTCACATCGACGCGGCCGCCGAGGACATGCGCGACAGCCCCAACGAGATCGCCGTGCCGCTGACCGCGCAAGGAGCGGGACAATCCGTCCCCGGCCGCCGCTACATCGCGAACTTCAGCTACGGCTTGTAAGGGGTCGCAACGATGATCCGTGCCCTTCACCGCTGGCTGGGCTTGCCGGCCCTGGTTCTTCTGACGCTGCTCGCTGTCAGCGGTGCGGTGCTGTCCATCTTCCCGGCGGCCGAGCGGATTTCCGCACCTCAGGCGAAACAGTCGATGAGCGTTGCAGACCTTGCCGCGCGCATCCAGGCCGCCTTCCCGGGAGTCGAGCAGATCCGGCGTTCGCCCTCCGGTCGCTTCACCGCCTACTGGTTCGATGGCGGCACGCCGGCGTCCGCCGTCATCGATCCGGCGACCGGAACCGCTACAGCATCGGCCGATCCGAATCCGATGCAGCGCTGGCTCACCAACCTGCACCGCTCGCTGTTCCTTGACGACGCCGGCCGCATCGCCATGGCGGCGGGAGCGGCGGCTATGCTCGCCCTCGCTGTCTCCGGTTCCATGCTCGTCGCGCGACGCGCCGGCGGGTGGAGACGCTGGTTTGGCCCGCTTCGGGGACCTGTGGCAGGACGCGTCCATGTCGAGCTTGCGCGGCTCGCAGTACCCGGCCTCCTGCTGTCGGCAGCAACTGCGCTTTGGATGACGGCCTCGACCTTCGGGCTCCTTCCCGACAAGGCGGCCCTAGCGGAATTGCCTGCGGCAAGCGGCACAATTGGCGCGCAGCTGACATCGATGCCGCTGCTCGCGGCGACGCCAGTCTCGAGCCTGCGCGAGCTGAACTTCCCCTATCAGGGAGACGCCACCGACGTCTTTACGCTCAAGACCGACACCGGCACCGGCTACCTCGACCAGGGAACCGGAGCAACGCTAGGCTGGTCCGGCCTGAGTGGCTGGACGCGTGTCTCCGAAACCATCTACATGATCCACACCGGACAGGGTGCCGCTCTTCTCGGCCTGCTTCTAGGGCTTTCGGCGCTTGCCGTGCCTGTCATGGGCGCCACCGGGCTCCTCATCTGGTTGGCGAACCTCAAGGGTCGCCCCACAATCCGCGACAATGCCGCACCGGCCCGCGCTGAGACGGTCATCCTGGTCGGAAGCGAGGGTGGCAGCACCTGGGGTTTTGCGGGGACACTTCACGCGGCGCTGACCAGCGCCGGGCAGCGCGTCCACACCGCGCCGATGTCGGCGTTCGACCCGGTCCGCTTTTCCAGCGCGCAACAGTACCTCATACTTGCCGCGACCTATGGCAATGGCGATCCGCCGGCGTCGGCGAAGGGGTTCCTCGATCGAGTGGCCGGACTTTCCGCCGCGCCACAGGCAAGACTGGCGGTGCTGGGCTTCGGCGATCGGAGCTTCCCGGGCTTCTGCGCCTACGCCAGGGCGGTTGCCGCTGCGGCGGAAGGCAAGAGCTGGCCGCTTCTGCTGCCTTTCGAAACGGTGGACCGCCAGTCGCCGCAGGGATTCACCCGCTGGGGCCGTGCGCTCGGTGCTGCGCTCGGCGTCGACCTTGAACTGAATCACCAGCCGATCCTGCCCGAGACCAAGACGCTGACGCTGGTTTCGCGACGCGACTATGGCCATGAAGTCCAGGCTCCGACCGCGATCCTACGCTTTGCCCTGCCGCCCTTGGCCGTTTGGCAACGCCTGACGAGATACGGGTTCGCACGCTTCGAACCTGGAGATCTGCTCGGCATCGTGCCAGAGGGATCGCCCGTGCCGCGCTTCTATTCGCTGTCATCAGGCAGCCGGGACGGGTTCGTCGAGATCGTGGTGCGCAAGCATGTGGGAGGCATCTGCTCGGGCGAACTCATGGCGCTCGAACCGGGCGGGGCTGCCGCCGGCTTCATTCGTCGCAATCCAACGTTCCGTCTCAGAAGCGACAGCGCTCCCCTGATCCTGATCGGAGCGGGCACCGGAATAGGACCGCTCGCCGGCTTCATCCGCGCCAATACCGCGCGGCGACCGATTCATCTGTTCTTCGGGATGCGACTTCCCGAAAGCGATTTCCTCTATCGCGAGGAACTCGAAGCCTGGGCGGCTGCTGGCAGGCTATCCAGCCTGTCCACGGCGGTCTCCCGCGGCGCGCGGCCACGATACGTTCAGGACGCACTGGCCGCTGAGCAGCTCGAAGTCGTCCGCGCAATACGCAAGGGGGCACGCGTCATGGTGTGCGGCGGGCGGCAGATGGCGGCCGGAGTGGCAGAGGCGATGGCGCGGATACTTGAACCGCTTGGCCTGTCCCCCGCAGTCTTGAAGGCACAGGGGCGCTATGTCGAAGATGTCTACTGATCTTGAGCGCCACGCCCTCAACGGGCCGACGATGGGCACGCGCTGGTCTGCGCTATTCCACGCTCCCTCCGGCTTCGACGTGAAAGCTCTCCGTGCGGCCCTGCAGGCCGGGGTCGATGAGGTCGATGCGCAGATGTCGACGTGGAAACCCGACAGCGATCTGATGCGCCTCAACCGGGCGCCCGCGGAAGAGTGGGAGACGGTTCCGGGACGCCTTATGGACGTGATCCGGCTGGGACTGAGGATCGGCCGGGAAACGGGTGGTGCCTTCGACATCGGCATGGGCGACGCGGTGACCGCGTGGGGCTTCGGCCCGTTTGAAGCCAGTTCGGATCGAATCCGTAGCGCGATGCAGGCAAGGCGTTTGCCTGCCCCCGACGCGCTGGAGATCGATGGAGCCAGGGTGAGAAAGCGCGTACCAATTGCGCTCGACCTGAACGGCATTGCTAAGGGTTACGGCGTGGACCGTCTTGCCGAGATCCTCGGCAGCTTCGGAGTCCGCGACGGGCTCGTGGGCATCGATGGCGAGTTGCGGGCCATGGGCCTCAGGCCCGACGGTGAGGCCTGGACGGTCGCATTGGAGAAACCGAACCCGCAACGCCGCGCGCCGCATTCAATCCTCGCCTTGCAGGATTGCGCGGTAGCCACGTCCGGCGACTACCGCCACTGGGTCGAGGTACAAGGCCGACGTCTCTCACACACCATGGATCCGACACGCGGCGCACCACTTACCAAACCTCCGGCGTCGGTCACAGTCCTTGCGCCCACCTGCGCCGAGGCCGATGCTTGGGCGACCGCGCTCATGGTACTGGGCCCGGACAAGGGCGGTGATATTGCCCGACGACTGGGGATTGATGCCCTGTTCCTGCTTCGGGGTGAAGCAGATAGCATCGGCTCCTGCCGGATAGACTGTAGCAGCAAGGCGGTGATCAACTTGGAGGCATCGCGCCGTGGGAGACGCTGTAGTAGGTTTCCGATGATGCTGAGTTAGATGAGGGCGAGGCGATTGCCATGAACGACGACCTCGAGACTCTGCAGCGGGAGACATTCGACTACTTCGCCCATGAGGCAAACCCAGCCAACGGTCTCGTTCGTGACAAGACCGAAGCCGACTGGCCCGCAAGCATCGCCGCCACCGGCCTTGCGCTGGGATGCTATCCAGTCGGGGTCAAGCGTGGCTTCATGAGCCGGAAGGCCGCGGTGGAGCGGACGCTAGCCACGCTAAGCTTCTTCTGGAACAGCCCTCACGGTCCTGAGCCGGACGCCACCGGCTATCGCGGCTTCTATTATCATTTTCTCGACATGCAAACCGGCCGGCGGGCTTGGCGCTGCGAGCTGTCGACCATCGATAGCACCCTGCTGCTGGCGGGTGCATTGGCGGCTGCCACTTTCTTCGACCGGGACACAAAGGCCGAAACAGAAATCCGGACCTTGGCTGATGCGCTTTACCGTCGGGTCGACTGGCGCTGGGCGCTAAACAAAGGAAAGACCGTCACCCACGGTTGGACTCCCGAGGCTGGTTTCCTGAAGTATCGCTGGGAAGGTTACGATGAGGCGCTTCTGCTGTATGTCTTGGGCCTCGGCTCGCCGACCCACCCTCTGCCTTCCAGCAGTTATACGGCATGGACCGCTACATTCCGATGGCTGAATGTCTACGGTCACGACTATGTCTATGCGGGACCGTTGTTCATCCATCAACTTTCGCATGTGTGGATTGATCTTCGCGGTCTGCAGGACACTTACATGCGCGGCAAGGGAAGCGACTATTTCGAAAACAGCCGACGCGCCACTCTTGTCCAGCACCGCTACGCCTTGGAAAATCCACGCGGCTTCGACGGCTACGGAGAACACTGCTGGGGCATTACCGCTAGTGATGGCCCCGGGCCCTCCACGATCAAACTGAAAGGCATCGAACGCCGGTTCCTTGACTATGCCGCGCGTGGCGTTCCGTTTGGCCCCGACGATGGAACGCTCGCGCCCTGGGCAGCCGTCACCTCGTTGCCGTTTGCTCCGGAGATCGTGTTGCCGACAATCGCCTTCTGGATCCATAAGGCCAAACTCAAGTCCAGCAGAACGTACGGTTTCGCGTCGTCCTTTAATCCGACCCACCCGCAGGGCAAAGCCAAAGGGGCGTTCGGCTGGTGGGTCTCACCTTGGCATTTCGGCCTCGACGAAGGCCCCATCGTATTGATGATTGAGAATGTGCGCACCGGACTATTATGGCGGTTGATGCGCTTGTGTCCGTACATTCGTGACGGCCTGCAACGGGCAGGTTTCGAGGGTGGTTGGTTGGATCAACTTCCCCACACCTGATGCAAACCTCAAGGGACTTGATTGAACTCAGCCATCCGCCGCCTCGAAAATCCAGCTATTGCACACAGCTGTGGCCCGCATTTTCGCACTCATGCGCCAATCCTCATTAGCCAACAACCGCGGCCACTCCGGCCCTTTTTGTCGATATCTCGCCGGAAAACTCTCAGGCGAGAGGGCGGCCATCGAGTATAGCATCGTGCGAAGGATTGAAGAGCGTCGAGTGCTATTTCGGTTCGGATAATCGAGGGTGCACCCGACCCGAGTGTCCCGATCAGTTGCACGGTCACGTTTCGCCGTCCTGATGACGGCAAAAGCCCCTGGGGCAGACCAACGATGTCCTTCCTGGCCATTCAACAAGAGACTATGAGCAAAGAGCCTGCTTACGGCAGATTCACCCCGACAGCCGACGGGCAGTTTTCGGCCCATAGCGGTCGCTTACAGGGGCACGTTCCGAAGGTCAGCACCCGACGCAAGCAGATCCTTGCCAGAGGTGAATGAGGTCAGTTTGAATCCTTACCGCAGACGCAGGGCTGCATGATGATTTGCACCGCTTCCACGATTTCAGAGAAATGGCAGCTAAGTTTTATCTGGCGGGGCTCTCGTTCAGGGTCATCGCGAAATCCTAGCTTGGGAGGAGGAACGAGTGGAAAGATCATTCGTCGTTACGTCGGGCGTTCAGCGGCCACACAAGCGATTATCCGTAAGATTGACGGGACCAAAGAATGAACGTCAGTTGTAAAACCAGCTGTAAAACCATGCACTCTCGGTCGTTGCTTCGACGGCGCCGCCACACTTCAGAAAAACGAAAAAGCCGCGGCGGACCGCGGCTTTTCGATGCTTGATCTCCCCTAAGGAAAACTGGAGCGGGTGAAGCGATTCGAACGCTCGACCCCAACCTTGGCAAGGTTGTGCTCTACCCCTGAGCTACACCCGCTCACACGGCGTCTTGGCCGCAAGCCGGGCCTATATGGCTGAAGAGCGCGGCGATTGCAACAGGGAAATCGCAGGCTTTTTTCAACACGCCAAACGATGCCGGCAAACCGCCTGCGGCGCGGGGATTTGATCGGCCTGTCATGCGATGGCCTTGTGCCGGCCACCGCATTGGCCGTAAACGGCAAGGCGGGAAAACGACGAAGAAGAAGACCGATGCCGAAGACCGAAGCCGAACTTTTTGCCTTTCTCGCCGAACTCGGCGTCGCCGTTTCGACGAAACGCCATCCGCCGCTCTACACGGTCGCCGATTCGCAGGCGCTGCGCGGCGAGATCGCCGGCGGGCACACGAAAAACCTGTTCCTGAAGGACAAGAAGGACAATTTCTTCCTGGTCACCGTCGGCGAGGACGCGGTCGTCGATCTCAAGCAGATCCACCAGCTGATCGGCGCCGCCAGCCGTGTTTCCTTCGGCAAGCCGGAGATGCTGATGGAGCTTCTGGGCGTCTCGCCGGGCGCCGTCACCGTCTTCGGCGTCATCAACGACACGGCCAACCGGGTCAAGCTGGTGCTCGACGAGGATTTGATGGCACATGCCGTCATCAACGCCCATCCGCTGACCAATGAGGCGACGACATCGATCGCGTCGGCCGATCTCATCAGATTCGTCGAGGCAACCGGGCACGATGCTGCTATCTTGAAAGTCTCGGCATGATCGCCACATGCATGGCGAAACCGACTTCCAATGACATGGCGCCGACCCGCGGGCCGGCGGCGCGACCGAAAGGGTGACGAGATGAGCGACAACAAGCCGTTTGGCGGGTCATTCGGCAGCAGTGGCGGCCAGTATGCCACCACCGTTCAGTATGGCGGAACCGCAGCCGCGCCGGCGAAGGTCTCGCTTGGCGATGCGCCAGCCGCCGCCCCCGCGGGCGATGTCATCAAGGACACCACGACCGCCGCCTTCGCCGCCGACGTCATCCAGGAATCGCGCCGCCAGCCGGTGCTCGTCGATTTCTGGGCGCCGTGGTGCGGCCCCTGCAAGCAGCTGACACCGCAGCTGGAAAAGGCAGTCCGGGCCGCCGGCGGCAAGGTCAAGCTGGTCAAGATGAACATCGACGATCACCCCTCCATCGCCGGCCAGCTCGGCATCCAGTCCATTCCGGCCGTCATCGCCTTCAAGGACGGCCAGCCGGTCGACGGCTTCATGGGCGCCATTCCGGAGAGCCAGATCGCCGAGTTCATCACCAAGGTCGGCGGCAAGGGCAATGGCGCCCCGGCCATGGCCGAGGCGCTGGCGGCTGCGACCGAAGCGCGCGAGGCCGGCGACATGCAGACCGCCGCCGACATTTTTGACGCCGTCCTGGCGCAGGCGCCGGAGACGGTCGAGGCGATCGCCGGACTGGGCGAGCTGCTGTTCGAGGCCGGCGACACGCAAGGCGCCGAGGCCTTGCTGGCAACGGCACCCGAGGCCAAGAAGGACGCGCCTGTTCTCGCCGCCTTGCGTGCCAAGATGGCGCTGGCCGCGCAAGCGGCGGAACTTGGCAATCCGGCCGAGTTCGAGCGCCGCCTCGCCGAAAACCCCAAAGACCATCAGGCGCGTTTCGACCTGGCCATGATCCAGAACGCCAGGGGCGAACGCACGGCGGCTGCCGACAATCTGCTGGCCATCATCAAGGCCGACCGCGGCTGGAACGAGGATGGCGCCAGGACGCAATTGCTGCAGTTTTTCGAAGCCTGGGGCATGACCGACGAGGCGACGCTGGCGGCGCGGCGCAAATTGTCGGCGCTGCTGTTTTCCTGAGCCGGCGGCTGTTTCGTCGCACGGGCTTGTGGTCGGCGGCGGCCGCGCCAGATTAGGAAGCTGACTTCGGCCAAGCCGACGATCCCGGCGGCGGGCGAAAGAAGTCGATCGGAGGAATGTGGTGCAAGCGGGAAACGCGCATTACCGGCTGGCCAAGGATCTGCCGTCGACGATCCCGATCTTTCCGCTCGAGGGCGCGCTCTTGCTGCCGGGCGGCCGCATGCCGCTCAACATCTTCGAGCCGCGCTATCTGCAGATGGTGGACGAAGCGGTCGCCGGCTCGCGGCTGATCGGCGTCATCCAGCCGCGTCTGGACGGCGCGCTGCGCGAGGATGGCGAGCCTGAGCTGTGCAATGTCGGCTGCGCCGGCCGTATCATCGCCTTCTCCGAAACCGGCGACGGCCGTTACCTGATTTCTCTGCAGGGCGTGTTCCGCTTCCGCATCGCCCATGAACTGACGGTCAAGACGCCGTTTCGCCAGGCGAAGCCCGCGCCCTTCCTCGCCGATCTCGATGACGATCCGGCGGCGAACGAGATCGACCGGCCGGCACTGCTCAAGGCGTTTCGCGCCTATCTTCAGGCCAATGATCTCGAGGCCGACTGGGAAAGCGTCAGCCGCGCCGAAAATGCCATGCTGGTCAATGCGCTGTCGATGATGGCGCCCTACGGCCCGGCCGAGAAACAGGCGCTGCTCGAAGCCGCCGACCTGAAGACGCGCGCCGAAACGCTGATCGCCATCACCGAAATGGCGCTGGCGCGCGAGAATGAGGACTTTGGCTCGAGCCTACAGTAAGATGTGCCGATATTCAGGTGATGCCGGCCTGCAGATGGAGGCTTCCTGCGCTTCTCAGTTCTACTGCGTCGCAGTAGAACTGAGCTCACGTACGAAAAGTACGCTCCGCTCCGGTTCTCGGAAGCCACCATTTTGGTCGCTGTGCGCCCGTCTTCGACTCCGGTTCGGCCTGACCTGGGTCTTGGTACATCTAGGCTAGAAGCTGAGAAGAGGAACCGATGGCGGCGGATGGGCGTGACGGGAAGAAGATCGATGTCGATCCCAAGCTGCTGGAGCTTTTGGCCTGCCCGCTGACCAAGGGGCCGCTAGCCTGGGATCCAGAGCGCGGCGAACTGATCTCGCGGGTCGCCAAGCTCGCCTATCCGGTGCGCGACGGCATCCCGATCATGCTGCCTTCCGAGGCGCGGACGCTGTCGGCGGAGGATGTGCTGGCACCGCCGAGGCTGGGTGGGCCGGCCTGAACTGCATAGCCGTCCATCGTTTGTTCTCCCAAGGAGAGCAGCCGCGAAGCAGCTGGGCGTAGAAGTTTGAGAGGCCGGCGGGACAGCGCCCCCCTCTGCCCTACCGGGCATCTCCCCCACAAGGGGGGAGATCGGCTGTCACCTCGGCCTTCGCGAATTTTCAGCATTGCGAGTTAAGAGAGGCGGCGAGATCGAAGCTGCCAATCTCCCCCCTCGTGGGGGAGATGTCCGGCAGGACAGAGGGGAGCGCCAAGGATCACGGCGTCTCTTCAGATGACGAAGACAAGGGCCGCGCCTACTGAAAATTGCGCCCCTTGGGCATGACCTGTTCCGCCTCTTCCGACAGCGTTGCGAGGTCCTGCCTTGCCGGCGCGTTCCCAGTCTCGGGCCGGCTGCGGCGATCAGAGCCTACCTCTTTGGCATACCCCATCGGTTGGGCCCCCGGCGCTCCGGCTCCGCTGACCTTCTCCAGCAGCACGGTCAGCCAGGGCGTCAGATCCTCGATCTTTTCGGCGACGATATGGATGACACCGGATTCCGACTGCAATTTCCCGGTCACCTTGACGAAGCGCGCGCCCATGACGATGGGCCGAAAGCGGGTAAAGGTCCGCTCCCAGAAGATGACGTTGGCGACCGCCTTGTCGTCCTCCAGCGTCAGGAAGATGGCATTGCCCTTGCCGGGGCGCTGGCGCACCAGCACGAGGCCGGCGACGGAAACCCGTCTGCCGTCACGTACCGAAGGCAGGTTGGCATTGGGCGTGACGCCGGCGCGGTCGAGCCGCTCGCGCAGGAAGGCGACGGGATGCGCCTTCAGCGACAGGCCGAGCGAGCGGTAGTCGTGGATGACATGCTCGCCGAGCGGCATTTTCGGCAGCTTCGTCTCCGGCTCCAGTTCGCGCAGACGCAGTGCCGGCTGGTCGAACAGCGGCAGCTTTTCGGCCGCGCTCTTGGCGCCAAGCGCGCGCACTTCCCACAGTGCGGCACGGCGGTCGAGGCCGATCGAGCGGAAGGCATCGGCCTGCGCCAGCCTCTCGATCTCGTCGACATCGAGGCCGGAGCGCAGCCAGACGTCACGGACGGTTTCATAAGCTGAACCCCGCCGCTTTACGAAATCCTCCATGCGTTCCTTGGAAAGACCCTTGATCTGCCGGAAGCCGAGCCGCACCGCATGGTTCGTCTCGATGACACCACGCATATCGGCATGGCGCGGCAGGATGCGGGCCGGATCGAACGGCGCTTTTTCCAGGGTGCAGTCCCAGACGGAATAATTGACGTCGACCTCGCGGATGTCGACGCCATGGTCGCGCGCGTCGCGCACCAGCTGCGCCGGCTGGTAGAACCCCATCGGCTGCGAATTCAGGATCGCGGCGCAGAACACGTCGGGATAGAAGGTCTTGAACCAGCAGGAGGCATAGACGAGCAAGGCGAAGGAGGCGGCGTGGCTTTCGGGAAAGCCATATTCGCCAAAACCCTCGATCTGCTTGAAGCAGCGCTCGGCGAAGTCCTTGGTGTAGCCCTTGCCGACCATGCCGTCGATCATGCGCTGGCGGTAATTGCCGATGGTGCCGGTGCGCTTGAAGGTGGCCATGGCGCGGCGCAGTTCGTCGGCCTCGCCCGGCCTGAAGCCGCCGGCGACGATGGCGATCTTCATCGCCTGTTCCTGGAACAGCGGCACGCCGAGCGTCTTGCTGAGAATCGCCTCGAGCTCCGGCTTCTGATATTCGGGTTTTTCCTTGCCTTGCCGGCGGCGCAGATAGGGGTGCACCATGTCGCCCTGGATCGGGCCGGGCCGCACGATCGCCACCTCGATGACAAGATCATAGAAATCCTTTGGCTTGAGCCTCGGCAGCATCGACATCTGGGCGCGCGATTCGATCTGGAAGACGCCGAGCGTGTCGGCGCGGCCGATCATGTCGTAGACGCGCCTGTCTTCCGGCGGCAAGGTGGCGAGCACATAGGGTTGGCCATAGGGATCCCGGGCTTTTGGATAGTGATCCGTAAGCAGGGTGAAGGCGCGCTGCAGGCAGGTCAGCATGCCGAGCGCCAGCACATCCACTTTCAGGATCTTCACCGCGTCGAGATCGTCCTTGTCCCATTCGACCATCTTGCGCTCGTCCATCGCCGTCTTGACGATGGGCACGATCTCGTCGAGCCGGTCCCTGGTGATGACGAAGCCGCCGACATGCTGGGAGAGGTGGCGGGGGAACCCCATGATCTCGTTGGCCCGTTCCATCACATGACGCGATGTCGGGTCGCTCTGGTCGAGGCCGCCGGCGCGGGCTTCCTTCTCGCCGACCTCGGAGGTCGACCAGCCCCAGATCGAGCCGGACAGGGACGCCCGGACATCCTCCGACAGGCCCATAGCCTTCGACACTTCGCGCAGCGCCGAACGGCCGCGATAGCTGATGACGGCGGCGGCGAGCGCGGTGCGCTTGGAGCTGTATTTCTCGTAGATGTACTGGATGACGGTCTCGCGCTTCTCATGCTCGAAGTCGACATCGATGTCGGGCGGCTCGTTCCTCTCCTCGGAAATGAAGCGCTCGAACAGCGTGTCGATCCGGTCCGGCCCGACTTCGGTGATGCCGATGCAGAAGCAGACGATCGAATTGGCGGCCGAGCCGCGCCCCTGGCAGAGAATGTCCTGGCTGCGGGCGTATTTGACGATGTCGTAAACCGTCAGGAAATAGCGGGCGTAGTTGAGGCGCTCGATCAAAGCGAGCTCTTCCTCGATGCGCTTGATCACCGAGTGAGGCACGCCTGAGGGATAGCGCCTGGCTGCCCCCTCCCGCGCCAGCCTTTCCAGCTCGGCCTGCGGCCCGAGGCCGGATTCCGTCGGCTCGTCGGGGTAATTGTACTGGAGATCACTGAGCGAGAAGGTCAATTCTTCCGCGAACAGCAGCGTCTCGGCCAGCGCCTGCGGATGCCTGCGGAACAGGCGGGCCATTTCCAGCGGCGGCTTCAGATGGCGTTCGGCATTGGCGCTGAGTTCCAGCCCGACCTCGGCGACGGGCGTGTTGAGGCGGATGGCGGTCAGCACGTCCTGCAGCGGGCGGCGTTCGGCGGTGTGGTAGAGGACATCGTTGGTCGCCATCAGCGGGATGCCGGTGCTCTGGGCAAACGCCGCTGCCTGCTCGATCCGGAAACGGTCATTGCCCGCATAACAGGGCGAGACGCCAAGCCGCAGGGCCTTGCCGAAGCGGTCCTTGAGCTGGCCAAGCAAGGCAAGACCGTCTTCAGCGCCCGCCGCCAGATCGGGCAGGACCGCCAGCGACATCAGATCTCCCCATTCGAGCAGGTCGCCGCGCTGGAGAAGGGTGGCGCCCTTTTCGGTCTCGTCGCGCAGATTGGCCTGGGTGAGCATGCGGCACAGATGCCCCCAGCCTGCCCGGTTCCTGGGATAGGCGAGAATGTCCGGCGTGCCGTCGCCAAAAACCAGCCGGCAGCCGGGGTGATAGGCAAGCTTTTCGACCTTGGCCTGCTGCCAGGCGCGCACCACGCCGGCCACCGTGTTGCGGTCGGCAAGGCCGATCGCCGAAAAACCCATGAGCTTGGCCGCGACCACCAGCTCCTCCGGCTTGGAGGCGCCGCGCAGGAAGGAGAAATTCGACTGGATGCCGAACTCGGCATAGGGAATGACGGTCAGCGCGTTCATGCGAAGACCCCGTGCATGAACCAGCGCGGCGCGGATTGCGAGCCGCCGTAAAGCCCTTGCCGGTAGAGCCAGTAGCGGCGGCCTTCGGCATCCTCGATGCGGAAATAGTCGCGTGTCGATGCCGCCGCGTCGCCTGGCGCCTGGCGCCACCATTCGGCGGCGATGCGTTCGGGACCCTCGGCGCGGGTGACGCGATAGAGCGCGCGCCGCCAGCGGAAATGCAGCGGCGGACCCTCCGGCATTTCGGTGGCCGGCACCTCGATGGGCTCGGGCGCGCGGAACAGTCGGATCGGCCGTTCCGGCGGAAAGATGGTTTTGGGCGCCTGCACCCTGTCCTGTCTCTTCGGCGGCGTGGTCCGGCGCGGCGCTTCGCTGAAGGGGACGATGGCGACGGCACGCTCCGGCAGATGGCTTTCAACCGCGACCGGCTGCAGCACGGCGCCCTCGCCGAGCCTGGCGCGGATGCGGTCGGCGAACAGCGCGATGTCGGCGCCGTCATCGGTCACCTCGCCGGTCAGATCGGCCTGTGCCATGTCGAAGGCGGCGGCCGCCAGCACCGAAAGCCGCACCAGATCGAAGCCGTAGCCGGCGTCGATGTCCTGCTCGAGGGCGGCCAGCCTTTCATGGAACAGCTTCTGGATCAGCCGGGGATCGCGCATCGGCCGCGAGGTGCCCAAGGCGATGCGGCTGACGGCGCCGTCGACGCGGAAGAGCAGCAGCGCCAGCGTCCGGGCGCCCTCGCCGCGGCGTTCGAGATCGGTCTTCAAGGTCGTCGCCAGCAGGCCGACCAGGCGTTCGATGTCCTCGGTGAGGGTGACGGGTTCGGCGAGATGCCGCTCGACCGAAAGCGGCGCCACGGGAAGGCGCGGCGACACCGCTTCGTCGAGCCGGCCAAGCGCCTGGTCGAGGCGCAGCAGCAAGGTGGCGCCGAAGCGGCGGGCAAGCGGCGCGCGCGGGGCGGCCATGACCGCGCCCGCCGTGCGCAGGCCGACACTTTCCAGGCTGGCGCGGGTTTCCGGCGCGATGCGCAGTGCGGCGAGCGGCAAGGGCGCCAGCAGCGCTTCCTCCTCGCCGCCATCGACGATGCGGTCGCCGCAAAAGCGGGCCGCCGCCCAGGCCGCGCCCGGCGTCGGGGCAAGGCCGGCGCGGACATCGAACCCCTGATGCAGGAAGCGCGACAGGATGTCGTCCAGCATGGCGCGTTCGCCGCCGAACAGATGGGTGCAGCCGGTGACGTCGAGAAACAGGCCGTCCGCCCCGTCCAGCGCCACCAGCGGGGTGTAGCGGTCGCACCAGTCGGCAAGGCCTTCGAGTAGGCGCCGGTCTGCCTCCGGATCGGCCTCGACGATGTCGATCGAGGGATGCATGGCACGAGCGTCGGCAATGCCCATGTCGCGCTTCAGGTGCAGCGCCTCAGCCCGCTCGTCGAGGGCTGAGATGCGCTGCGCGTTGCCCTGGCGGTGGCTGATCACCAGTGGCGGATGAGATGGCGTCGGATGATCTTGGGGCCGGGAACGCCAGGACCGCCCCAGACGCTGCCGCAGGATCCTTTCGGCCGCCAGATAGGGAAACCACAGGGACAGGATTCTTTGCCCGGCCTTCTTCGCCCCTTCTTTCGTCGAATACGCGTTCATCGGGGTTCCACTCCAGTGTGAATTGTCCAGGCAGGGCCGTGCGGCTCTTGCCGATGCTGATGGTGAAGGCCGGGCGGCCGATCGATCCGGCGAGCAGCCCGGCGACGGTTTCGCGCGGCACGGCCGGCGCCGGCGAGACGATGAGGCGGACGGGCGCCGCCGTCGGTTCGGGCTCGGCCGCCTGCCGCAGCAGGAATACGGGGCGGCCGGCACTTTGCGCCCGCGCATGCAGCCGCCGCGTCGCGGTCAGGTCGAGCCGTTGCGGATTGCCGCGGATTTCGAGGATGACCGCGGCGAGCGCCGTCATCCGCGCCGCTTCCTCGGCGACCCACAGCGCATCGACGAGTTTCGGCGCCTCGGAAAACAGCAATTGTTCCGGTTCGATGCCGAAGGAGGCCTGCAGTCCCCTGGCATAGGGAAAGCCCGCCTCGCGGAAGATTTCCGCGGTGCCGATCCACAACACCGGCAGGCCTTGCGCCTGCTTGAGGATCAGGCTGGCGAGCGACAGGGCAAAGCCGGCGACGGCTCCAGCATCGCGGGTTTCCAGGCCATGGATTTCGCTGAGCGCCGCTTTCGGCAGCCCGCCGCTCAGGGCGGCATCGAGGGGGTCGACGCCGACAGGCAGGAAGGCATCCGGCAAGGCAGCGGCAAGACCGCGCCGGACGATCGTGAGATCGGGGCTGGCGTCGGCATCAAGCGGCGCGCCAGCCGGCGCCTGCAGGCGCTCGGGCAGCATTCCCTCGATTTTCGCGATCTGGCGGCGCAGGGCAAAAACAGTCTCCCGCGCCACGGCTGATATCGCCATGACGGTCAGTGTCCACTCACAATTGTTCCTGTTATGTTCTCTAGGATTCCAGAGCCGACCCGAAGAGTCAAGCAGAGTCACAAGGAATTTATTCCTGCAGACCCTGCACGACAGGGCGTAGCGGCCGCTTCATTTGCCTCGCCCGGTGCGAAAGCCTATATGCCGGATCAAAGGACAAAGCATGGCCCGCATCTATAAGACCCGCACCTGGCATGGCGAACTCGCGCCCTCGATGGAGGAGATAGAGTTCCTGGCGCTGGAGGCGTACGCCCATCTGCCGGAGGATTTTCGCAAGCTGACCGGCGAGATCGTCATCCAGATCGCCGAGTTCCCGACCGACGAGATCATGGACGACCTGTCGCTGGAGACGCCGTTCGACCTGCTCGGCCTGTTCGAGGGCCGCGGCATCGCCGAGCGCTGGAACCCGCAGACCGGCGAAGGCCCGAACCGCATCACGCTCTACCGCCGCGCCATGCTCGACTATTGGGCCGAGAACGAGGAGACGCTGGGCGACATCGTCACCCATGTGCTGATCCACGAGATCGGCCACCATTTCGGCCTGTCGGACGATGATATGGAGAAGATCGAAGAGGCAGCCGAGTAGGCTGTGTCGATATTCAGGTGATGCCGGCCTGCAAATTGCGGTCCCTTGCGCTTCCGGTGCTCACGTACCAAAAGTACGCTCCGCTCCGGTTCTCGGGCACCACCATTTTCGCCTCGGCCTGACCTGAATCTCGACACAGCCTGCGTCGGCGCTTTGCAAAATCTACCAGTCGCTGAGCTTGGTGTCCGGCCCATATTCCTGGCCGTCGACGTCCTTCACCACGGCCTGGCCGCAGCGCATGGTCTTGGCCTTCTTGTCGTAGGCGTAGGTCGGCGAGCCGAACAGGTGCCAGCCCTTGTTCAGCGCCGCCGTCACCTTGTGGCAGAAGCTGGCGTCGTCCGGGCCGGTGAGAAAGCGGTAGAGTTTCATGTCTCAAGTCCTGTCGTAAGTGCCCATAGCCCGCGAGCATGGGGCTATATCATGCGCCGATGGCGGCCGCCTTCGCCAGCAGTTTTTCGGCCTGTGCCAGATGCAGCCGCTCGACCATCTTGCCGTTCAGCGCGATCACGCCTTTGCCAGTATTCTCGGCACGTGAAAAGGCATCCTTCACCGCGCGTGCCTCGGCGACCGCCTGCGGCGAGGGCGCGAAGGCGCGGTTCGCGGCGTCGATCTGGGCCGGATGGATCAGCGTCTTGCCGTCGAAGCCCATGGCCGCCGCCTCCGCACACTCACGGGCAAAGGCGTCGAGGTCGCGAAAATCATTGGCAACGCCGTCGAGCATGTCGAGACCGCCGGCGCGCGCGGCCAGCACCATCTGCATCAGCCATGGCACGAGGTAGCGCCGGTCCGCCGTCACCAGCACACCGGTTTCCTTGGCGAGATCATTCGTTCCGGCCACGAAACAATTGAGCCGTGAGGCCGGATCGCGGCCCAGTTCGGCAATGGCGCCGATGTTGAGCAGCGCCTTGGGCGTCTCGATCATCGCCCAGAGTTTCACGCTGTCGGGGGCAAAATTGTCGTCGAGCACGTCGCCGACTTCGAGGATGTCGCGCGGCGTGGCGACCTTGGACAAAAGGATGCCGTCAGGCTCGACTTTCGCCACGGCCAAGAGGTCGTCGGCGCCCCATTCGCTGGCCAGCGCATTGACGCGCACCACCATCTCGCAGCGGCGGCCGAGATTGTTGGCGACCGGGCGGTTGGCGAAGATCGCGGGCAGTTTTTCGCGGGCGGCGATCTTGTCGGCCGGGGCGACGGCGTCCTCGAGGTCGATGATGATTGCGTCGCAGGACAGAAGCGCGATCTTGGCAAGCGCCTTGTCGTTGGAGGCCGGGACATAGAGGACGGAGCGGCGCGGGCGGTAGGGTTCGGTCATATCCGATCTATGCCGTCTGTGGGTGGTCGAGGCAAGCGTTGGTGCTGTGCGCAGGGTCGCTGCGAAGCTGCGGGGTCGGCGCCAGCACCCCACCCGGACCTTCGGTCCGACCTCCCCACAAGGGGGAGGTAGAAGCTCGGCGCCCTTCCTCAGCAGTTGCGGAAGAGAGCCTTCCTCTCCCCCGTCGATCGGGGGAGAGGTGTCGAGCGAAGCTCGACGGAGTGGAGGGTCGACCCTTGCGTGCAAGGCGGGGCGATGCTTGCGCCTGGTGCCTTCCTATGTGCGTTCGCGGGGGTTGCCAGCTGGTTCCCCCACTCCGTCTCGGCTTCGCCGAGCCACCTCTCCCCCCTCCGGAGGGAGAGGAAAGGAGCCTGCCTGGAGCAGCGCCAACGTCCGTAGGATGGTGGGGCAGCGCACCAGCCGTGATGCGCGGCCCTGCATGAAAACTGCACAGGCCTGCGGAAAAGCTCCTCGGATCCGCCCTGCCGTTTCCCTGCCGGCCTGCGAAACAGGCGGCATGCACAAGCGAGCAAAACCCCATTGGTCCGTGCCACAGCGCCTGCGCAGCGAAGGCTGGTGGCTGGTCGATCCGCCACGCGCGAATCCCATGGCGATTCTCATCCCTTTCGCCCGCAAGTGTCCGCCGACCTTCCGGCTGGACACCATCGGGAGGATCAGGTCGTGACAGCGTTTTTCTCTGCCGCGCCAAGTTATTGCAGCCGCTTCGGTGTTGCCGTGCTGCTGGTCGTGCTGGCGGATTTCCTGTTCTACGGCCAACCCGCCGGCATCACGGCTTTCCTGTTCGCCATCCTGATTGCCGCTGCGGTCGTGGCCGTGCATCCCACGGCCTTCAGCGACATCAGGGTCTGGCTCAAGCCCGCCGCCTTGCTTGTCGCGCTGCTGCCGCTCGCCGAAAATGTCAGCCCCCTGTCCGTCTCGATGGCGCTTGCGGCGCTGGTCGTCTTCGCGCTTTCGCTGAGCGGTCGCCTGCGGCACGGCATGGCCCGTATTGTCGGCCAGATTGCGTTGTTCGGGCTCGCGGCGCCGTTCCGCTTCGTCCGTGATTTCATCCGTTGGCGCAAGACGGCGCGCCGGCTTGGCGGGCGCCGCGTCAGGCTTGCGGCGGTCGCCGTCTGGGTGATGCCGCTGACGCTGGGCGCCGTCTTCCTGGCGCTGTTCGGCGCCGCCAATCCGGTCATCGACTACTGGCTGTCGCTGATCGACCTGATGAAGCTGCTCGATCTCATCCAGCTGGCGCGGATCGCCTTCTGGCTGTTCGTGCTTGCCGGCGTCTGGGCCTTTCTGCGGCCACGCCTGCCGCGTTTTTCGCGGCGCATCTCCCGGCCACCACTTGCCGTTGCTCAACCGGCGACCAATCCGCAACGACACGTCATCGAGGAGACCGTCTTCGGCAAACCCGCCATCCTGCGCGCGCTGATTGTCTTCAACGCGCTGTTTGCGCTGCAGACCGGGCTCGACGCCACCTATCTGTGGGGCGGTGTCGCCCTTCCCGACGGCTTGAGCTATGCCGCCTATGCGCATCGCGGCGCCTATCCCCTGATCGTTACCGCACTGCTTGCCGCCGGGTTCGTGCTGGCGGCGCTCAGGCCGGGCAGCGAGACCTCAGGAGATCCCGTCATCCGCCGGCTGGTCTATGCCTGGGTGGCGCAGAACATCATGCTGGTCATCTCGTCGATCCTGCGGCTCGACCTCTATGTCGGCATCTATGCGCTGACCTATTGGCGCATCGCGGCTTTCGTCTGGATGGGGCTGGTGGCGGCAGGGCTTGCGCTGATCATCGCCCGCATCGCGCTTGGAAAATCCAATGAATGGCTCTCCTCCGCCAATCTTCTGACGTTATCCCTGACGCTTTATGCCTGCTGTTTCATCAATTTCGCCGCGACGATCGCCAATTACAATGTCGACCATTCCCTCGAAATGACCGGCCAGGGTATTCCCCTCGACGCTTGGTACCTGCGCTCGCTCGGCCCGGGCGCGTTTCCGGCGCTCGACCGCTTCTTCGATCATCAGGGCAAGACCCCCGACGCCGGCGCCACACGCGAACTTGCGAGACTGCGTGGCATCGACGAGGGTTGGTACCGAACCGTCCAGGAAAACTGGCGGGCCTGGAGCTTTCGCGACTGGCGCCTGCTTGCCTATCTCGACAGCAAGGGGTCGCTCGTGCTTCCTCAGCCTTCGCAACCTTCCTTGCCGGGCCGCTGACCGATGCCGCATCACATCCTCGTCGCCGACGATGACCCGCACATCCGCGAGGTGATCTGCTTCGCGCTGGAAAAGGCCGGCATGAAGACGCTTGGCGTGGCCGATGGCGCCGCCGCCTTGCAGGAGATCGGACGCCGGGCGCCGGATCTCGTCGTGCTCGACATCGGCATGCCGGAGATGGACGGGCTGGAGGTCTGCCGGCGGCTGCGCCACACATCGGACGTGCCGGTGCTGTTCCTGTCCGCGCGCGACGAGGAGATCGACCGCATCCTCGGGCTCGAAATGGGCGGCGACGACTATGTGACGAAACCGTTCAGCCCGCGCGAGCTGGTCGCCCGCGTCAACGTCATCCTGCGCCGCGCCCGCCCGGCGGCGGCCGAGGCGGCCGACGACCGGCAGTTTTCGCATGGCAAGCTCACTCTGGCGCCGGCCAGCCACGCCGCAAGCTTCGACGGCAAGCCGCTTGCCCTGACGGGGATCGAATTCTCGATCCTGAAAGGGTTTTTGGCGCGGCCGGCGCATGTGCTCGACCGTGACGCGGTGATGGCGAACGCCTATGCCGGCAAGATCCATGTCGCCGACCGCACCGTCGACAGCCATATCCGCAACATCCGCGCCAAGCTGGCGGCGGTGGGCTGCCTGGACGCCATCGAGACCGTGCATGGCGTCGGCTTCCGGCTCGGCCGATGCGGCTGACGACGTCCAGCAAATGGATCGGCCGCAAATGGCGACCAAGGCTTGCCACGGTCGTCGTCGCCATCCTGATCATGGTGATGGCGCTGCCGCTGGTCGGCCTGTTCTTCTTTCGCCTCTACGAAAACCAGCTGATCCGCCAGACCGAGGCGGAACTGATCGCCCAAGGGGCGGCCATCGCCGCCATCTATGCGCAGGAAGTGCGCGACGCCGGCATTCCCCCGGACAAACTCGGCGCGCCGATGCCGCAGGCCAATGGCGGTGCCAGCCGAGCAGCCAATCCCGACGGCCCGTACCGGCCGATCGAGCCGCAGCTCGATCTCGCCTCAGACGCCGTGCGGCCGACCCGGCCCGCCGCCATGCCCGCCACCACCGATCCGGCCTTCGCCGCGATCGGCACGCGCCTGTCCGGCATTCTCGACGCCACGCAGAAAACCACGCTGGCCGGTTTCCGGCTGCTTGATCCCACAGGTGTCGTCATTGCCGGACGTGGCGAGGTCGGGCAGTCGCTTGGCGAGGTCGACGAGGTGCGCACGGCACTTGGCGGCCACTATGCCAGCGCGCTCAGGCTGCGCATCCCCGACCAGCCGACGCCACCGCTCTATTCGGTCAGCCGCGGTACCAAGGTGCGGGTCTTCGTCGCCCTGCCGGTGGCCGTTGATGGCCGGGTCGCCGGCGTGGTCTATGTCTCGCGGACACCCAACAACATCATCAAGCATCTCTATGGCGAACGCGGCAAGGTGACCCTGGCGGCGATCGCCATCCTCGGCGGCACGCTGCTCATCGGCCTGGTGTTCCTGCGCACGGTCAGCCGGCCGATCTATGCGCTGATCGACCGCACGCAGCGCATCGCCGCCGGTGAGCGTGACGCAATTCGGCCGCTCGACCATCATGGCACCTACGAAATGGCCGAGCTGTCCGCCGCCTTCCTCGACATGGCCGAAAAGCTGCAGGCGCGCTCGGATAGCATCCAGACCTTCGCCACCCATGTCTCGCACGAGCTCAAATCGCCGCTGACGGCGATCCAGGGCGCGGCCGAATTGCTGCGCGATTCCGGCAGCACGATGGATGATGAGGAGCGGCGGCGCTTCTCTAACAACATCGTCACCGATGCCGGGCGGCTCAATCTGCTAGTGCGGCGGCTGCTCGATCTGGCCAAGGCCGAAAATCTTGCACCGAGCGGCGAAAGCACCTCGATCGGTGCCGCGCTGGCCCTGCTGCCCGCCGACACCAGGCTGGCGGTCCGCATCGAGGCGGGCGGCGATCTCGCCTTGCGCATCTCGGCCGAGAACGCGGCAATCGTGCTGGCCAATCTCATCGACAATTCCGCTAGGCACGCCGCGACGCTCGTTTCGATCACGGCGGCAAGCGCCGGCGGCAAGGCGACGGTGCTGGTCGGCGACGACGGCGCCGGCATTTCGCCGAGCAACCGGGCGCGCATCTTCGAGCCGTTCTTCACCACGCGGCGCTCCACCGGCGGCACCGGCATGGGCCTCGGCATCGTGCTGGCCCTCCTGAAAGCGCATGATGGTATGATCCGGCTGGTTGACTCCGAGCGCGGCACGCGCTTCGAGATCACATTGCCGGTAGTATGAGAGGGAGCATGATCTCTTCCGAAAACCGGCGGCCACTTTTCGGGATCATGCTCTAGGCTTGGAGAGACATTAAGCGTGCGCTACGACATCGTCATCATCGGCGGGGCCATCGTCGGGTCCTCCATTGCCTACTATCTGCGCGAGGAAGGCTTTTCCGGCTCTATCGCGCTCATCGAGCGCGATCCGCTATTCGCCCATGCGGCAACGACGCTGTCCATGGCCTCGATCCGCCAGCAATTCTCCATTCCCGAAAACATCCGGCTGTCGCAATTCACGCTGAAGCTGTTCCGGCGGCTGAAGGAGACGTTCGGCGCCGATGCCGACATTGGTTTCCGCGAAGGCGGCTATCTCATCCTGGCCGGCGAGAACGGCCTGCCGGTGCTCAGGGCAAACCATGATGCGCAGGTCGCCGAGGGCGCCGACATCGTGCTCGAGGACGCCGAACAGCTGACGCGGCGCTTCGCCTGGCTGTCGGCTGACGGCATTTCCGCCGGCGCCTATGGCCGGACCGGCGAAGGCTGGTTCGACGCGCATGCGATGCTGACGCTGTTCCGCAAGGCGCTGCGCGACAAGAAGATCGACTTCATCGCCGCTTCGGCCACCGGCATTACGCGCAACGGCAACCGCGTCACCGGCGTCTCCCTCGAAAATGGCCAGACCTTGGAGGCCGGCATCGTCGTCAACGCCGCCGGACCGAATGCCGGCAAGGTCGCGGCTCTCGCCGGGCTGGCGCTGCCGGTCGAGCCGCGCAAGCGCAACGTCTTCGTGTTCGAGGCGCGCGAGAAATATGCCGACATGCCGCTGCTGGTCGATCCCTCCGGCATTTATGTGCGGCCGGAAGGCTCGGTCTACCTCACAGGCGGCGCCGAGCCGGAAGAAGGCGACGGCCCGGCCGATCCCGCCGATTTCGAGGTCGACTGGCCGCTGTTCGAAGAGGTGATCTGGCCGGTGCTGGCGACCCGCATTCCCGCCTTCGAGGCGATCAAGGCGACCCGCGCCTGGGCCGGGCACTATGACTACAACACGCTCGACCAGAACGCGGTGATCGGGCCGCATCCAGAGGTCGGCAATTTCCTCTTCGCCAACGGTTTTTCCGGCCACGGCCTGCAGCAGGCGCCGGCGGTCGGCAAGGCGCTGGCTGAGTTGATCGTGCATGGCGGGTATCGGACGATCGATTGCTCGGCGTTTGGTTATGAGCGGGTGGCCGAGGGGCGGGCGTTCCGGGAATTGAATGTGATTTGAGAAGCGCCTAGTCAACCGTCGCATCGATAGCGAGAGCATTGCCGAGCGCGTGGCCGGCGGCCGTGTTGTCGAAGATGCCCCAGACCTCCGCGCACGAGGCGGCCGCTGCCTGCAGCTGCCGGCCGATCCGGTCGAGGCTTTCGGCGTCATAGTCCGAGTAGTAGACACGCGGCACGCCGTGCCAGCGGAAATAGGCAAGGCCGGCCCAACCGCCCGGCATCGCAGCAGCCGGTACAGGAGCGGGATCGGCGGCAACGCGCGCGATCCGCCGGTCGGCAAGGAGCGCTTCCGCCTGCGCTTCGAACCAGCTCGGGTGGCGTGGTTCGCATGCCAGCCTTGCCTTTGTCCGCCTGCCCAGCATGTCAAAGAAACCGCAGGCGATGTCCGGCTCGAACGGCAAGCTCGGCGGCAGCTGCACCAAAAGCACGCTCAGTTTTTCGCCGAGACCTTCGACCTGCTGGAGGAACATTTCGGCAAGCGCATCGCCATCCGCGAGACGATGCTCATGGGTCATTGTCTTGGGCGTCTTGACGGCAAAGCGGAAGTGCTCCGGTACGGAGCGTGCCCAGCGCTCGTAGGTCTCGCGACGGTGTGGCTTGTGGAAGGACGTGTCGATTTCGACGATCGGAAATCGGCGGGCGTAGCGTTCGAGATGCGAACCGGGTTGCGGCAAGTCCTCCTTATATCGGGTTGGAATTCCCCAGCCGGCCGTGCCGATGAAACATCCCTGCTTTTCCATGCATGGGATGTGGACCAGATGAAGTGTGGGTCAAGACGAGATGAACGACGAGCCGTTGCCACCGTCCCGCTGCTCAGGCCGCCGCTAGTCTTCCATCCCCGACATAGGCCTGCAGCCAGGCCAGCACCCGGCCCCAGCCCTCGGCATGCTCGGCCGCCGCATCATCGCTCAGGCCGGCAAAACCGCCATGGCAGATGGTGAGGCGCGTGCCCTTGGCAGTCGGTTCAAGCAGCCAGGCGACCGTGGTTTGCCGCCGGCCAAGCGTCGGATGGTCCCAGGCATAGGCCCGCGTCTGCACGATCCGGCGCGGCGCTTCGATCTCGAGGAATTCGCCGCCGGCCGGCAGCTCCCTGCCGTCGGCAGTGCGGACGACGACCGTCCAGCGACCGCCGACGCGAAGGTCGGCCGACCAGTCGGCCATCCGGTAGGTGTCGGCGGTCCCCCACCATTGCTCGATTTCTCTCGTGACCAGCGCGCGAAAGATGCGTTCCACAGGCGCCTCGATCTCGGCTGACGCCATGATCGTCTCGCCATTGGTCATGCTCTGTACCCCGAGGACGTGCATCATTTCTGCCTCCACATCCAGTTTGTTTCGGTATCGAAACGAGCCTTTCACCCTTTCGTTGGCGGGCGCTCGAAACCCTTGCCGGTCTCGAGCAGGCTCTTGAGGCTCGCCAGCACCAGCGGCCAGCCCTTGCTGACATTCGGGATCAGCCGGTGCGGGCCGTCGGCCTCGTGGGTGACGGCCAGCTTCATCAGCTCGCCGTCCTGTTCGATTGTGAAGGTGCAGCGCGTGTAGCCGTCTTCCTTGACCTCCGGCATCCATTCATTGCGCCATTTGATGACCAGGCGTCGCGGCGGGTCGATCTCGAGGATCTCGCCCGAGTCGGCGACGCGGCCGTCGGGGAAGATCAGTTTCCAGCTGGAGCCGACCTTCCACTCGCTCTCCTGATAGGAGCAGAGGAAGAACTGCCGGTTGAACTCCGGGTCGGTCAGCGCCTCCCAGAGTTTTTCGGCCGTGGTGCGGATGTAGGTCACGTAAACGAAGCTGTTGCTCATCAGTCTTCCCTTTCGAGGCGTTTCTTCAAATCACTCAATGCATCCAGCCGATGGCGCTCGAACTTGCCGATCCAGCGCTCGGCGATCTCGTTGATCGGGACCGGATTGAGGTAATGCTGCTTCTCGCGTCCCTTGCGGAGCGTGGTGACGAGGTTGGCTTCCTCCAGGATCGCCAAATGCTTGGTCACCGCCTGGCGCGTCATGTCCATCTCCGCGCACAGCGCGTTCAGCGTCTGCCCGTTCCGGGCATGGAGGTTGTCCAGCAATTGCCGGCGTGTCGGGTCGGCCAAGGCGCGAAAGACTGCATCCATGCTCATGGCTTTAATATGCAACCATTTAGTTGCATGTCAAGCGACAAGATCGCACGCCGCCGGCGGCTGGGCGCGGCCACGGGAGAAAAAAGTCAGCCTTTGCGGGAGAACCAGAAAGCGTCGGCCATGCGCTTCATGCCGATGCGTTCGTAGAAGCCGACGGCGTCGGGCATGGAGATCAGGCTGATGGCGACCGACGGCCCAAGCTGCCGTCGCGCCTCGTCCATCAGGCCCTTGCCGATGCCGAGCCCCTGCGCCGATCGGGAGACGGCGAGCTCGGAGATGTAGCAGACCCAGGAGAAGTCGGTGACTGCACGGGCCACGCCGATCAGCGGTTTGCCTTCGATATCGAGACGCGCGGTCAGCACGAGATTGGCGCCGGACAGCATCGCCCGCAGCCTGGCGGGATCATCGACAGGCCGCGTCTCGCCGAGGCCGGATTCCACCAGCACGCGGCGGAATTCGGCGATGTCGAGCGCGGACTCGCTTGCGTAGAGGACATGGGAGTTTTCAGCCATGCCGGTCAGACTGCATCATCGCCTCGCGAATTCGAAGTCGCTTTGTAGTACGCCCCTTGTGCCAGCGCGCACGAACAGTTGCCTTTTATTTGCCCTCGGCTTTGTGTAAACGGGGCGTCAGCAAATCCCCCGCAACGAAAACACGGGCCAAAGCCATGGAAAAATTCACCAAGCTCACCGGCGTCGCCGCTCCTATGCCGATCGTCAATGTCGACACCGACATGATCATCCCGAAGGATTATCTCAAGACGATCAAGCGCACCGGCCTCGGCACCGGCCTGTTCGCCGAAATGCGCTACAATGACGATGGTTCGGAAAATCCGGATTTCGTGCTCAACAAACCGGCCTACCGCAAGGCGCAGATCCTGGTCGCCGGCGACAATTTCGGCTGCGGCTCGAGCCGCGAGCACGCGCCGTGGGCGCTGCTCGACTTCGGCATTCGCTGCGTCATCTCGACCTCGTTCGCCGACATTTTCTACAACAACTGCTTCAAGAACGGCGTGCTGCCGATCACCGTCAGCCCCGAAGATCTGGAGAAGCTGATGGACGACGCCTCGCGCGGCTCCAACGCCACTTTGTCGATCGATCTCGAAGCCAAGGAAATCCGCGGCCCCGATGGCGGCGTCGTCAAGTTCGACCTCGACGACTTCAAGCGGCACTGCATGCTCAACGGCCTCGACGATATCGGCCTGACCATGGAGAAGGCCGGCGCCATCGCCTCGTTCGAGAAGAAGAACGCCGAACAGCGTCCCTGGGCCTGAGCGGCACCGTCCGACGATAGGTCCGGCCGCGTTCCGGCCGGGTTTGGTGGCGACTGAAGGGAGGGACAGTCATGGCACGTTCGCTTCTTGCCGGCGTTTGCGGCTTGGCCTTGTTGCTGGTGCCCAGCGCGAGCGCCTTTGCGCAGACACAGACGCCCGCGGCAGCCCAGAAGCCAGCCGACCAGCCGGCGACCGACCAGGGATCGTCGAGCGACGCGGCGCCCGCCGACGACGACAAGCAGGCGCCGATAGCGTTCGAGGGCGGCCAGCTGACCATCACGCAGCCGGAGCAGGACGGCGAGAAGGTGCTCGCCTATGACGGCAAGCAGCTGGCCAGCAACTACGATGTCTTCTTCGACAAGATCGTGAAGATCGGCGACGTCAACGTGGCGCTGGTCGATGTCGGCGACGGCGGCAATCAATGCGGCCCGGCCAAGGTCATCGTCTGGAAGCCGAAGGACGGCGAGATCAAGACCACGACGGTCGAGCAGGACGAATGCGGCGCGCCGCCGGCGGCGATCTCCGACAGCGCCATCTATTTCGTGCCCTATCTGCTGCCGGGCGACGAGAAGCCGGCCCTGCAATGGTCGCCGACCGAAGGCCTGACGACTTCCGGCAACCTCGCTTACACGCCCGAACCCGGCACCGACTGGAAGGATATCGATCCGTCGAAATACGACAACATCATCGATGCCTTCCACAACGAGGCTGTCTACAAGGCGGCCAAGGCGCTGCTCGGCGACACCATGCCCGACATGGCGACCAGCCTGCTGGTCGGCGGCGGCACGGAAAAGACGGCCTCCGGCGCCTTTTACGCCACCGGCTGCGTGCCGCATGATTGCGGCGGCAATGACGGCTTCATGGCGGTCGATCCGGCCAAGCACACGGTCTATTTCTCGCGGCGTGGTGACGATGGCGCGCCAGCGGCCTGGCCGCCGCTCAAGGACTGGCCGGACGATATCAAGAAGGCGCTCGACGACGCGCAGGCGTCGGGGAACTAGGGCACTAGCGTTGCGCGACGGCCAACAGAGCTTCGTCATCCTCGGGTCTGCGCCGCGTCGCTTCGCTCCTTGCTACGCCCCAGGATGACGACGGGAGGGATACCCCGACTAATCTCCGAGGCAGCACTTCGCCGCGTCGTGACAATGGTCCGCCCTGCTTGGCCCACGACCCGCTCCGCGCCGCCTGCTAGACGCAGGCCACAATCCAAGGATGCCTTCCATGCGCAAACTGATCTCCACCGGTTCGCCCTTCGAGAAGACCGCCGGCTATTCGCGCGCGGTGGTGCAGGGCGACTGGTGCTTCGTCTCCGGCACGACCGGCTATGATTACGCGACGATGACGATGCCGGAAACGGTCGAGGCGCAGACGCGCAACTGCCTAGCGACGATCGGCAAGGCGCTGGCCGACGGCGGCTTCGAGATATCAGACGTGGTGCGGGCGCATTACTACATCACCGACCAGGCCTTCGTGGATGTGGTCTTCCCGATCCTGGGCGAGACATTCGGCGACATCAGGCCGGCGGCGACAATGATCGTGTGCCAGCTCAACAAGCCGGAAATGAAGATCGAGATCGAAGTCACGGCGCTGCGGCGCTCGGCTCCGAGGCGCTGAGACCATGAAGGTCCGGCGCATCGTGGCCAATATCGAGACGCAGGATGCAGCGGCGGCGAAACGCTTCTACCAGAATGTGCTTGGCCTCGACATGCTGATGGATCAGGGCTGGATCGTCACCTACGGCTCCGCGGAAAAGATGCAGGTGCAGGTCTCCTTCATGGTGCAAGGCGGCTCCGGCACGCCGGTGCCGGACCTGTCGATCGAGGTCGACGATCTCGAGGCTGCACTTCAAGGCATGAAGGCCGCCGGCTTCGCCATCGAATACGGTCCGGCCGACGAACCGTGGGGTGTGCGGCGCTTCTATGTGCGCGATCCCCTGGGCCGGCTGGTCAACATTCTCTCACATCGGTGATCGTGGTTCTGAACCGCAGGCTTGCGCCGCAAGCGCTTGGCGTTTAGCAAGGCCGCGGTTCAAATTCTTTCTGGGACGGTTTCTCCATGGCAACGAAGCATCTTTTCCTGCTCCCCGGCGACGGCATCGGCCCCGAGGCCATGGCCGAGGTCAAGAAGCTGATATCGGCCATGAACGAAAAGCTCGGCAGCGGCTTCGTCACCGATGAGGGCCTGGTCGGCGGCTGCGCCTACGACGCGCACGGCGCGGCGATCTCCGATGCCGACATGGCCAAGGCGATGGCGGCGGACGCGGTGCTGTTCGGCGCCGTCGGCGGACCGAAATGGGATGCCGTGCCTTACGAGGTGCGCCCCGAGGCCGGCCTGCTGCGGCTGCGCAAGGACATGGAGCTGTTCGCCAATCTGCGTCCCGCCATTTGCTATCCGGCGCTCGCGGCGTCCTCCTCGCTCAAGCAGGAGGTGGTCGAAGGCCTCGACATCCTCATCGTGCGCGAGCTGACCGGCGGCGTCTATTTCGGCGAGCCCAAGCAGATCATCGATCTCGGCAACGGCCAGAAGCGCGGCATCGACACGCAGGTCTACGACACGTTCGAGATCGAGCGCATTTCGGGCGTCGCCTTCGAACTGGCTCGGACCCGCAAGAACCACGTCACCTCGATGGAAAAGCGCAACGTCATGAAGTCGGGCGTGCTGTGGAACGAGGTCGTCACCCAGACGCACAAGGCGCGCTATTCCGACGTCAAGCTCGACCACATGCTGGCCGATGCCGGCGGCATGCAGCTGGTGCGCTGGCCGAAACAGTTCGACGTCATCGTCACCGACAATCTGTTCGGCGACATGCTGTCCGATATCGCCGCCATGCTGACCGGCTCGATCGGCATGCTGCCGTCGGCTTCGCTCGGCGCGCCCGACGTCAAGACCAAGAAGCGCAAGGCGCTCTACGAGCCCGTGCACGGCTCGGCACCCGACATCGCCGGCAAGGGCATCGCCAACCCGATCGCCATGATCGCTTCCTTCGCCATGTGCCTGCGCTATTCCTTCGGCATGGTCGATGAAGCCGACAGGCTGGAGGGCGCGATCGCCGCCGTGCTCGATCAGGGCCTGCGGACGAAGGACATTTTCTCGCCGGGCATGACCGAAGTCGGCACGGTCGAGATGGGCGATGCGATCATCGCCAAGTTCCTGGGCTAAGGCGTGTCGGTATTCTGGTGAGGCCGGCCTGCGAATGACGGCTGCCTGCGCTTCCGGTGCTCGCGTACTTCAAGTACGCTCCGCTCCGGTTCTCGGCAGCCGCCATTCTCGGCTCGGCCTGACCTGAATCTCGACACACCTTGGCGCAGGACCTCCCGGCTTAGCGTATTTCGCCGGCCAGCTGCTGCAGCAGGCCGACGAGCTGCGCTTCGTCCACCGGTTCGAAGAAGGCCGCGTCGGCGGTCTCCACGGCAACGATGGCGCGCTGTGCGGCGGCCGCCCCGGCCGGGGTGACACGGATCACCTTGGCACGCGAATCCCTGGGGTCGGCTTCCCGCGCGATCAAACCCTTGGCCTCGAGCCGGGCAACGACGTCCGAGGTCATCTTCACCTCGGTGCCGGCCTGGGCGGCAAGCTGCACCTGGTTGGGCGGCTCGCCATTGCGGCCGAGCCACATGGCCGAGGCCAAGAGCACGAACTGGACATGAGTCAGGTCGAGCGGCGCCAGCGCCGCCGTCATGACGCGCTGCCAGCGCATGGTGGTTCGCCACAACAACAAGCCCGGGCTCTCCGAAGGTCCGCTGAAGCGCGTTTTCAAATCCTGTCCATCAGCCACCCGTCGCAAACTCCTTTGCCTGCTCGAACAATTTAGCCATCGAGGCGTCGAAATCGCCGCTGATCTGCGGACCGAGTTCGGGTCCGACCTCGGCGGCCGAAGGGCCGGAAATTTCGAGCCGGTGCGTCACCTGCGTGCCGCCTTCGACCGGCACCAGCGTATGCCTGAACAGCATGTTGGTGTCACCGAACGACGTCTCGTCGGCATAGGTGAAATTATCGACGAGATCGACGATGGTCGATTCAAACGTGTCCTGCCCGACCGGCGTCACCGAGACACGGGTGCCCTTGGCGAACGGGCCGTGCAGCACGAAAGTGTCGGACCCTTCATAGGTCAGGCGGCCCTCGTGCAAAGCCTTCAGCGCGTTCCAGATGGCTGCTGCGGGAAGGGAGGAAATGGCGGTGTATTCATTGCTCCACATTGTCTCGGCTCCATTCATCCTGGCTGATCGATCATTCGATCTGTGCACAGACTATCTGTGCACAGATTAAATAGCAAGAGGAATCTTGCTGCTCCGCCTGGATGGTGCCAACTCCTTGCTTTTATGCAGTTTCGAGCGGCATGCAGCCGAAGTCGCTAAACCCTGACCCCCGCCGGCACCGGTCCCCACTGGTTTTCGCGCCCCTGAGACGGCACAAGCCCCAAGACCAGCACGGCCACCCCGCCGATAGCCGGGATGAAGCAGATCAACACAAGCCAGCCACTCAGGCCGATGTCGTGAAGACGCCGCACGACAAGCGCGATCCACGACCAGCCGAATGCCAGTGTAAAGATACCAGCGGGTAGGAACCCTATCGAGCTTTTGCCCGCGTTGATGCCGAAACCGTTGATGGCCAGATTGACGAGTATCCCGAGGCCAACAAGTGCTAACTGCACAAGGATAAAGCATAGCCAAAAGGCCCAGAATTCCTTGCGGCGGCCGCGTCCGTGGAAATTGAAATAGTTCACGCTCACCGTGCACAGGAAGTACGCCCACAGTCCTGTGGAAGCGGCAAGCCGCTTTTCGGCAAGCTGGCTAGGTTGCGATGGCCGGCCGGTGCTTGACGACGGCGAGGTTGAGGCCACAGCGGCTATATTGTGAGCCGTACCGTCGTCTGGCTGGAATTCGACGAGCGTACCCCTGGCGAGAGCCACCTCATGGCTTAGATCACTACGGGCAAACATGTAGCGTTTGCCGTCAACCCCATTGATGTAACCGAAATCCTGATCCTGGTCGAAGTGATAGACCGTGCCACGCATACTTTGCCCCCGTCATGCCGAGCGGGGACTCTACCTAAAGTTGCAAGTAGTTGCAAGATGCACGTTTAGGTTAGATCCTGACCCCCGCCGGCACAGGCCCCCACTGGTTTTCGCGCCCTTGTGTCGGGATGAGCGCGAAGACCAGGATGATCAGGCTGCCGAAGGTCGGGATCAGGAGGAGCAGGCAGAGCCAGCCGGTCAGGCCGAGGTCGTGCAGGCGGCGCACGATCATGCCGAGGCTGGGCAGGAAGGTGGCCAGCAGGAAAAGGCCGAAAAGCCCCACCGTCATCGCCGGCACCTCGGCGTTGTCGAAATTGCCGATCTCGGCATCGGTGAAAACGCCGATGCCGACGATCACCAGCAACGCGATCGTCCAGAACAGGCAATAGCCCCAATATTCCTTGCGGCGGGCGCGGCCGGCGAAATTGAAGTAGTTCCGGGTAACGCCGCCCCAGAAATAGGACCAGAGGTCGGTGGGCTCTGAGGGCTCGGACGTCCGGCCGAAATGCTGCGCCGGCGATGCGACGGCAGTAGGTGCGGGACCGGCTTGAGCCGGTGCGGGAATGGTGCCGGCGGCCGGGCTTGCCGCCTGTGCGGCGATCGAGAAAACGTCACGCGCCTGGCCGCCGCCCGGCTGGAATTCCACCGCTGTGCCCTTGGCCATCGCGGTTTGCCGGCGAAGGTTCTCGCGGGTGAATGTGTAGCGGTTGCCGTCGGCTCCGGTGATGAAGCCGAAACCCTGGTCTTCGTCATAGTGAAGCACTTCGCCACGCATCGCCCACCCCCTTGTCGCCGCGTCCCCGCCAAGGTGTGGCACAGGGCCGATCCCATGGGCAACACCGTGCGGCATGGCTACCATATTAGCGGCAAATCAAGCATAAGGCTTCACGTGCAGCCGTCTTCGACAAAGCAGATCATGACAGTCGAGCATTCCGATGCCAGCGCCGGGACCGAGGGGAGGCAGGTCGCAAGGCCGCCGAGGTATGCCCCTGCACTGGCCATCGATGCCACCGGCCTGATGTTCTGGCCGCCGGGCAAGGGCCTGGCGGGCATTCCACGGGTGGAGAGCTTTCTCGTCAACGCTGCATTGGCGGATCCCGACCCAGACGTGGAGGTGGTGGCGTTCAGGCCAGGCGAAGGCCGGTTCCGGCCGCTCGCGCCTTTCGAACAGGACCATGTCGCGGCGGGCGAGATTTCACCGCATCGTGTCAAGCGGTGGCCGGGCAGACGCATGGCGCTGTCGCAGGCTTTCGAGGCGGTGCGGCAACAGCCCTGGGACAAGCGTGACGCGGACCGCCATCTGGCCAGGACGGTGACCAATGGCGGTATGGGGATCGCCTGGCAGGTGACGCGGCTGTTGATCCGCGCTTATCGCCTGTACCAGCGGGCGCGGATCCGCTTTGGCTTGCGAGAAGATGCCCCAGCCCGGCCGGCCGAGACGGAGCCCGGCCTTGTGCTGATCAGCCATCACATCCTGACCCAGGAAGACCGGTCCGCCGTTTCGGGCGGCGCCGGCAAGCCTGCCTTCCTGTGCCACGATATCATCCCGGCATTGCGCCCCGACCTGATCGGCTCGAGCGCCGGCGAGCGCCGTTTCGGCTCCGATCTCGAGCAGCTCGTGCGCGCCGGTGCGCCGGCATTCTGCGCTTCCGACGAGGTCGGCGCGACGCTGACCGAATATATGCGCAAGGCCGGCATCGGCGCGCCGGTGGTGTACCGGTTTCCGATGCCCTCCATCCTGCACGACACGGCATCGCGCATGGGCAGCACCTCGCGCATCGAGGCCGGCGAGCCGTTCGTGTTCTATTGCTCGACCATCGAAGTGCGCAAAAACCACATATTGCTGGCGCGGATCTGGCAGCAGGCGCGCGAAGAGGGCGTCAAGCTGCCAAGGCTTGTCTGCGCCGGGCGCTGGGGCTGGATGATCGAACCGCTGCGCGCTTTTCTCAAGGCGCATCCCGAACTGCTCCAGTCGGTCACTTTCACCGGGTTGGTCAGCGACGAGCAGCTCATCGGCTATTATCGCAGCGCCACGTTCGGCGTTTTTCCCTCGCATATAGAGGGCTGGGGCTATGGCGCCTCGGAATGCCTCGATTTCGGCGTTCCGGTCATCGTGTCGACGGCGCCGTCGCTGATCGAGGCGAGCGGCGGGCTGATGCCGGCGATCGATTCCGAAGACCAGGCCGGCTGGTACGCCGCCATCCGCAAGATGGCTGAGGATCACGCCTGGCGCTCCTCTTTGGCGGAGCGCATCGCCCAAAACCATCGGCCGACGCAGGCGGCCGCTAGCTGGTCGGCCATCAAGGCCGGGCTGCAGGAGAGCGCGTCCCGGCGTTTATAGGGTTATGAAGGCCGCTTCTTCGGCTTCTTGTGCTTTGGCGGGCTGGCATTGTCGAATTTCGGCTTGCCCGGCTTTTTTGCCCATGGCTTTGCCTCATGCGCGGCTGCCGGGCGCTGATCGACTGAAGCCGGCGCGCGCTTCTCGAATTTGCGCTTCGGCGCGTTCGGGTCGAATGGCGCCTTGCCGCGATGCGGCTTCTTGTCGGGGCTGGGTGGCTGATAGCCGGCCCGCGACAGGTCCGGCGTGCCGTCCAGCCGCTTGACCACGATGTTGCCCTGCAATTTGCGGTCGGGACCGATGGCGGCGAGAAAACGGTCGGCCCAGTCCGCGGCGATCTGCACGAAGGTTTCTTCCGGCTGCATCTTGATGGCGCCGATCTCGCGCTTGGAGATGCTGCCGGTGCGGCACAGCATCGGGATCAGCCAACGCGGCTCGGCATTCTGCCGGCGGCCGACCGACAGCGAGAACCAGACGCTGGCGCCGAAATCGTCGCGGCGGCTCGGCGCCTCGTCGCGCTGCGCGAATTTTTCGCCGGCCGGTCTTTCGCGTGAAGGCGTGAAGGGTGCTACGTCCAAGAGATCCTCGGGCGCCGAGCGGCTGGCGCGGCACTGGCGCACGAAGGCGGCCGCCACCTGTTCGGCGCCATGCCGGCTGAGAAGCGCGTCGATGAAAGCGCGCTCATCGTCCTTCACCGGCTCGTCGAAGGCCGGATCGGCGAGGATGCGCTCGTCGTCGCGGCGGATCACGTCGTCGGCGGAGGGCGGGCTCGCCCATGTCGCCTTGAGGCCGGCGTTCTGCAACAGCCGCTCGGTGCGCCTGCGGGCGCTGCCCGGCACGATCAGTGCGCTGACGCCCTTGCGCCCGGCGCGGCCGGTGCGGCCGCTGCGGTGCAGCAGCGTCTCGGGATTGGTCGGCAGATCGGCGTGGATGACCAGTTCGAGGTTGGGCAGGTCGATGCCGCGCGCCGCGACATCGGTGGCGATGCAGACTTTCGCACGGCCGTCGCGCATCGCCTGCAGCGCATGGCTGCGCTCGTTCTGGCTGAGTTCGCCCGAAAGTGCCACGACGGAAAAATTGCGGTTGTTGAAGCGCGCGGTCAAATGATTGACGGCGGCGCGTGTGTTGCAGAACACCAGCGCGTTCTTCGCCTCATAGAAACGCAGCACGTTGATGATGGCGTTCTCGCGGTCGGCCTGGGCGACGTTGAGCGCGCGGTATTCGATGTCGAGATGCTGCTTTTCCTCGCCGGCGGCGGAGATGCGCACGGCATCGCGCTGGTAGCCTTGCGCCAGCGTGGCGATCGAGCGCGGCACGGTGGCCGAGAACATCAGCGTGCGGCGTTCGGCCGGCGCGGCGTCGAGTATGAACTCGAGATCCTCGCGAAAACCGAGATCGAGCATCTCGTCGGCCTCGTCGAGCACTACCGCTTTCAGCGCCGACATGTCGAGCGATTGCCGTGTGATGTGGTCGCGCAGCCGCCCGGGCGTGCCGACGACGATATGGGCGCCGCGCTCCAGCGCGCGCCGCTCGGTGCGCATGTCCATGCCGCCGACGCAGGACGCCACCGTGGCGCCGGTCGGCTCGTAAAGCCATTCGAGTTCACGCGTCACCTGCAGCGCCAGTTCGCGCGTCGGCGCCACCGCCAGCGCCAGCGGCGCTGTCGCATGGCCAAAGCGCTCGGCGCCGTCGAGAAGCGTCGGCGCCATGGCAAGGCCGAAGGCCACGGTCTTGCCGGAGCCGGTCTGCGCCGATACCAGAGCATCGGCGGACCCAAGTTCCAGCACCGCCTTCTGCACCGGTGTCAGTGCGGAATAGCCGCGTTTTTCCAGCGCCTGTGCCAGCGCCGGGACGATACCTTCAAAGTTGGACATCTCGCTCTTTCGGAATTCAGGGGTCTGCGCTCATCATGGAGCACGAGCCGGGGCCGGCGCCGCGCCAGCCAAACAATCTTGGCCGTTCGTACTTCCTGCCGCCGCTCTTGTACAGGGCGCGCCATGAAGGCCATGCGACGCGCCGCGCATTGACTCCTGCCGCAAACCGCGTAAAAGCCCGCTTCGAACGGGATCGTTTTTCGATGCGCGGCCTCTCGATGGCTCTTCTTGCATTCGATGCCCCCAGCCTCAATGCGAACCATTGGGCCGGGCGCCTCGGCTCGTCTCCTCGTTCCAGCAAAACCACGGCCAAAACCACCACCAAAACGGTGTGATTCCCTTGGCCTAACCACCCTCTCCCGGGTTCGGCCCGGGGGACGGAACCCGCATTGGCCGGCGGGTTTTCTCCAAAAACCAAGCGGAGAGGGACAAGGAGATCTTTATGAGTTTCAAGGTTGCAGTCGTCGGCGCCACGGGCAATGTGGGCCGGGAAATGCTCAACATACTGGAAGAGCGCGGCTTTCCGGTAAGCGAAGTGGTGGCGCTGGCGTCGCGGCGCAGCCAGGGCACGGAAGTGTCGTTCGGCGACCGCACGCTGAAGGTCAAGGCGCTCGACCAGTATGATTTTTCCGACACCGACATCTGCGTCATGTCGGCCGGCGGCAATGTCTCCAAGGAATGGTCGCCGAAGATCGGCAAGCAGGGTTGCGTCGTCATCGATAATTCGTCGGCCTTCCGCTATGACCAGGACGTGCCGCTGATCGTGCCGGAGGTGAACCCGGACGCGATCTCGCTGTTCACGCGCAAGAACATCATTGCCAACCCGAATTGCTCGACTGCGCAGCTGGTCGTGGCGCTGAAGCCGCTGCACGATTTTGCCACCATCAAGCGCGTCGTGGTTGCCACCTACCAGTCGGTGTCGGGCGCCGGCAAGGAAGGCATGGACGAGCTGTTCACGCAGACCCGCGCGGTGTTCGTCGCCGACCAGGTCGACGTCAAGAAGTTCACCAAGCGCATCGCCTTCAACGTCATTCCGCATATCGACGTCTTCCTCGACGACGGCTTCACCAAGGAAGAGTGGAAGATGGTCGCCGAGACCAAGAAGATGCTCGATCCCAAGATCAAGCTGACGGCGACCTGCGTGCGCGTGCCGGTGTTCATCGGCCATTCGGAAGCGGTCAACATCGAGTTCGAGAAGCCGATCACCGCCGACGAGGCGCGCGACATCCTGCGTGATGCTCCCGGCTGCCAGGTCTTGGACAAGCGCGAGGACGGCGGCTACATCACGCCGCTGGAATCGGCCGGCGAGGACGCCACCTTCATCTCGCGCATCCGCGAGGATTCGACCGTCGACAACGGCCTGTCGATGTGGATCGTCTCCGACAATCTGCGCAAGGGCGCCGCGCTCAACGCGGTGCAGATCGCCGAGCTTCTGGTCGAGCGCGGCCTGATCCAGCCGAAGAAGAAGGCGGCGTAGTTTACCGCTCAGGGGCCTTATCGCCGCGGCCGCGGCGGGCCCTCCGCGAGGGCGCCGGACGACCGGCGGCCCGCGGTCGCGGGCTCGGCCTTCGGCCGGGGCGCTTCTCCCTTCTCCCCCTGTGGGAGAAGGTGGATCGGCGCGAAGCGCCGGATGGGGGGCTCCAGCGGAGTGAGACGTTGGGGTTCCCTTCATGACTAGCGCTCAGCCCGTAGATACCATCCTGCGTCCGGCCATCGGCTCGGACGCTGCCGCCATCGCGACCATGATGCGGGCGGCGCTCAGCTCCTTCGACTGGATGCCGGTGCTGCATACGCCGGAGGAAGACCTTTTCTTCATCCGCGATATCGTGCTGCCACGGCAGCAGGTGACGGTCGCTGAGGCCGGCAAGGTGATTGCCGGTTCATTGCCGTCAGCGGCGATTGGGTGGAGCAGCTCTACCTCGACCCGGCCTGGACGGGGCAAGGCATCGGCAGCCGGTTGCTGACGGACGCCACCGCTGCCCTGCCGGTCACCAAACTCCATTGCTTCCAGGCCAACACCGGCGCCCGGCGTTTTTACGAGCGCCACGGGTTCCGCGCCGAGTCGTTTGGCGACGGCATGACCAATGAGGAAGGCCTGCCGGATATTCTGTATGTCCGCAGGCGCTGACGCCTTACTCCACCCGTCCGTTCTCTATCGCCAGTCCACGCAGCAAGATCATCGCCTCGTCGGCCCGTTCCGCCGGCACGAACAGATGGTCGTGATAGAAAGCCGAGACCGGATTGACGCCCATGCCGGCGCTAGCCAGCCGCGTGGTGATGGCGGCAAGGAAGCCGACGGCTTCCAGCGATGAGTGGATGTTCAGCGTGATCGTCCGGCAGCGGAACGAGGCGCTCAGTCCGGCGGCCTTCGCCGCGTCCTCGGTCACGATCAGCGTCGTGCCCTCGCGCTCGCGAAACACCATCACCGGGTCGAGGTCCTCCGGCTGGGGAACCCCAGGCGCCAGCATGGCGAAGACATGGATGCCGTCGAGCAGTTCCGGTGTCATCGATGCCAACAATGTCTTCAGGTCGGTCTCGCCGGTCATTTCTCTCGCCTGAAAAGGAACGGGCACAGGCTTCTCAATATCGGCAACCGGCACACGCCGATAGTCCGCGCGCACGACATGGCGATGTCGCTGGCGGCCGGGCTTGCGGATCTGTCGCATCGCACAATAGAGCAGCTGAGGGCCGATGCCGGTCCGTGAAAGGCCGTCCATGATCGTTCGCCCGCGCCCCAACTTCCTGCAGCTGTTCTTCATCATGCGCGGCTCCGTGGTGCCGCGCATCCTGCCGCAGATCTTTGGGTTCGCCGTCTATTCGGCGGTCATCCTGGCCCTGGCGCGATGGTTCGAGCTCGATCTCGGCGTCTTCAACATCACGCCGTTCGGGCTGGTGGGCGTGACGCTGTCCATCTATCTGTCGTTCCGCAACAACGCCGCCTATGACCGCTGGTGGGAAGCGCGCAAGCTGTGGGGCACGCTGGTCTTCGAGATCCGCAACCTGGCGCGGGCCACGACCAGCCTCATTCCCGATCCGGCCGAACAGCGCGCCTTGCTGATGGAGGCGCTGGCCTTCTGCCATTTCCTGCGCGGCCAGTTGCGCAAGATCGACAGCATCAAGGATGCCCGCGCCTTCATCGACGCCGAGGCGGATACGGTCGCGACTTTCGCCAATCCGGCGGACGAGATGGTCCGGCGCATGGGACGGCGCGCCAATGGGCAGCGCCGGGCGGGCGACGTCGATCCGATCGGCTTTCGCATTCTCGATGAGAGGCTGGCGTCGATCACGGCCATCCAGGCCGGCTGCGAGCGGATCGCCGGCACGCCCTTGCCTTTCGCCTATACACTGCTCGTGCACCGCACGGCCTATATCGTCTGCCTGCTGCTGCCCATCGGGCTGATCTCGACCACCGGCTGGGCGACGCCGCTGTTCACGGCGCTGATCGCCTACACCTTCTTCGGCCTCGATGCGCTTTCGGAGGAGCTCGAAGACCCGTTCGGCACCGAAGCCAACGACCTCGCGCTCGACGGCCTGTGCCGCGTTTGCGAGATCTCGGTCTTCGAGGCGCTGGGGGAGGCGCCGCCGAAGTTGCTGCCGGCCGAGAAGTTCTATCTTTCGTAGAATCTGGACTGGCCTGCTTGCCGGCCAAAGGACGGATCGAAAAAACCCAGCCCCCTGTAGGATCGCCGCCTCATGCCGCGTCCTTGGTTCGACCCCGGCGAAAGGGGTTCGAACCATCAGGAGGGAACACCGATGAGCATTTCCGAAACCGCGCCTGTCTCGTCCGGCGCCTTGTGGACCGGCCGTGTGCTCAGCGGCATCATCATCCTGTTCATGATCTTCGACGGCGCCATCAAGCTGCCGCCGCTCGATGTCGTCACCCAGACGATGGTGCCGCTCGGCTGGCCGGCCGACGCCAACGTCGCGCGCCTGCTCGGCGTCATCGGCCTCATCGCGACCGCGCTCTACGCGCTGCCGCGCACATCGGTGCTCGGCGCCATCCTGCTCACCGCCTATATGGGCGGCGCCATCGCCACCAATGCGCGGATCAGCAATCCGCTATTCTCGCACACGCTGTTCGGCGTCTACCTCGGTGTCATCCTGTGGGGCGGCCTCTATCTGCGCGACCCCAAGGTGCGCGCACTGATCCCGTTCAGCCGATAGTTTTTCAGGTATTTTTCCGGGAGAGAAAAATGTTCAGCACCATCCTCATCATCCTGGTCGTCATCATCGCCGCGGTCCTCATCTATGCCGCGACACGGCCGAACGATTTCGTCGTCACCCGCACGGCCAGCATCAAGGCGCCGCCAGAGGCGATCTTCCCTCTGATCAACGATTTCGGCCGCTGGCCGACATGGTCGCCCTACGAGAAGCTCGACCCGAACATGAAGCGCACGCTCTCCGGCGCGCCAAGCGGCAAGGGCGCCGTCTATGCCTGGGAAGGCAATGGCAAGGCCGGCAAGGGACGCATGGAGATCGTCAATTCGGTGCCGTCGTCGCAGGTCGCGCTCAAGCTCGATTTCGAGAAGCCGTTCCGCGCCAACAACAGCGTCGACTTCACCTTGACGCCATCGGGCGAAACCACCGCCGTCTCCTGGGCGATGCGGGGCAGCCGGCCCTTCATCGCCAAGTTGATGGGCCTGTTCATGAATTTCGACACGCTGATCGGCCGGGATTTCGAGGTCGGCCTCGCCAATCTGAAGCGCAACGCCGAGGCATGATGCGAACGGGCACGGCCGTTCGCGGGAAGTCGCCCGGGCGAGCGGCACCACGATCTTCATTCTCTCTTGGATCAAATTAGCCGTCTGCGAGTTAAGCACTTGGCGGAGCGATGGCGATCCCCCTGTGAGAGGAACTAAAATGAAGAAAATCATGACCATTCTGGTACTGACGATGGCGTTGGGCGCGTGCTCGCAGACGGAAAAAGGCGCTGCAATAGGCGGCCTTGGTGGTGCCGCGGTCGGCGCGGCCGTGGCCGGTGATCCGGTCCAGGGCGCCGTCGTCGGAGGCGCTGTCGGCGCCGTTGCGGGCGCCCTGATCGGGCACGCCAGCGAAAGTGGCCAGTGCCGCTACCGCGACCGTCATGGTCGTGTCTATGTCGACCGCTGCCCAAGTGGCTATTGAGCAGCGACCAGCACTGAAGACAGCAAAACGGCGGGCACTGGCCTGCCGTTTTCGTCTGAAACCGCCCTACAACAAGTCCCGGATGAATTCCCAGGCTTCTTGACCGAGACGCGCATCGGCTTGGTCATTGCCGCCATGGGCGTGCAATGCGGAGCGTGGCGTGGTTTCACCCGGCAAGAGAATGCGGTGGCCGGCTCCAAGGCTCGAAACGAGGCGCGTGGTCTTTCCGGCATCTTCCCGACGCCGAACAATCGACCGGGCAAAGTCGAGGGATGGCCACAGCGCGTCGTCGCCGCCCGCGACGAGCACAAGCCTCGCCGAGATAGTCTCGACGCGAATTGCGGCCTTGTCGGCCTCCTGCTCGAAGCTTGCCAGGCAATGCTCGAACAGCCCCCTGTAGGACACAAGGCCATCGACGTGGCTCGTGCGCCAGTTCGGCTCGGTCGGAACGAACGGGAGCGGGATCCCCTTCAGCGTCCATGACGATCGCTCGGGCCAACTGATGCCGTCGTCGCCGGGCCCGATATTGCCCCAGACCACCGATGTCGGGCTGATCGCGGCCACGGCATCGATGCGTGGGTCGTGAACCGCCGCGAGCAAGGCCGCCTCGGCGCCCTTGGACGTGCCGACATAGACGATGCGCCGGCAGCCCTGTCCGACAAGATGGTCGGTCGCGGCGAAAAAAGTCTCGAGCGGGATTTCGCAGATGCCGGGAATCTGGCCTTCGCCGCCGAACCACCGGAGCGCCAGGGCGGACGCGCCCTCGCCGGCAAACAGCCGTGCGCGGGCGACGTCGACACGGCCGCTGGATCCGCCCAGCACCACGACACCCGTCGTGGCGTCAGCGCATCGCAGCAGCGTTCCGGCAACGCCGCCGGACATGATTTCTTCCGTGACTGGCCGTTCGTCCATCCGATCCGTCGGCGCCTCAGCGAGGCGTGGTCGGCCGGGACCTATTCGCACAGAACCGTGCTACGGCCAGCCAAATCATCGAATGCTGAAGGGTGCCGAGTCCGCAACCGTACCGTCGATAGACAGATCAACGCGATAGGTGCCAACTGGCCACCCCGCCGTCGGCTTGCTGAGTTGCGAATCCGCCTCGGTGTTCTCTCCGACATTGAGGTCAACCTTGTCGATCGTGTAGTTGGCCGGCGCAACGCCATGAGAATCGATCGAAATCCAGGAGAATGTGATCGTCGACGTGGCCGGGATGTCCACCAGGTCAGCCGATAAATAGACGACCGGTGTGTCCGCCGGGAACTCGCTCTGGGCCTCGCCTCCCTTCGTCGCTGAAACGACGATGTTGTCGAAACCGGCCGCTTGGGCTGGCGTGTCAAGGGTTAGCGCCGCCAGGGCCGCGATGGCCAGAACCAGAACTGATTTCAAGACTCACACCTCTCTGAAGCCGGAAGAAAATCAACGTCGCGGTGCTTCGTCAAGTGGGACGCAGCGGTGCCGGGGCGAGATAGGACCAAACAGCAAAACGGCGGGCACAGGCCCGCCGTTTTGTCGATGCGATGAAGCGATATTTATTCGGCGGTGGCGGCTTCCGCCTCGGCCGGTGCCGCGGACGCGGCCGCGACAGCAGCGGCAGCGTCTTCCTGCGCCTTCTTCAAAAGGGCAGCGCGTTCCTGCGCCTTCTTGCCAGGCTCGGCCTTCTTCGGGTTGGAGCGGGCGTCGCGCTTGGCAAGGCCGGCCTCGTCGAGGAAGCGCAGCACGCGGTCGGTCGGCTGGGCGCCGTGCGACAGCCAATGCTTGACGCGGTCGGCGTCGACCTTGACGCGCTCGCCGTCCTTCGGCAGCAGCGGGTTCCACGAGCCGAGCGACTCGATGAACCGGCCGTCACGCGGTGAACGGGCGTCGGCGACGACGACGTGGTAGTAAGGACGCTTCTTCGAGCCCGCACGGGCCAGTCTGATCTTCAGTGCCATTTCTTATCTCCTAAAAGCTCTGATTTCGTTGATATGGTTTCGGCTAAATCTTTGGTTTCAGCCGGTTTTCGTCACGCCGTTGGCAGCGGCGATCTGTTCGTGGTGGCGGATCACTTCGCGGACGACGAAGTTGAGGAATTTCTCCGCAAAATCGGGGTCGAGATGCGCGTCCTTGGCCAGCTGGCGCAGACGGGCGATCTGCTGCTGCTCGCGCGCCGGGTCGGCCGGCGGCAGGCCATGCTCGGCCTTGAGCACGCCGACCGCCTTGGTGCAGCGGAAGCGCTCGGCCAGCATGTGGATGAGGGCGGCGTCGATGTTGTCGATCGAAGCGCGATAGCCTGCCAGGATGGTGCGGGCGTCGGCCATGTCCTTTTCTTCGTTCATCCGTATTCTCACTTCTTCTTGCCAAGGCCCGGCAGTCCGCCTCCGCCGAGGCCGGGAAGCCCCGGAAGTTTCATGCCGCCGGGCAGGCCAGGCAGCCCGCCGCCGGGGGCGGGCAGGCCCTTCATGCCGCCGAGACCGGCGGCCTGCGCCTGCTTCTGCAAGGCTTCGAGCTGCTTTGGGTCCATCTTCGACAAATCGGGCATGCCGCCCATGCCGCCCATGCTGCCGGGCATCATGCCGCCGAGACCCATCTTGGAGGCAAGGCCGCCCATCATGCCGCGCATCAGGCCGCCGCCTTTGCCCTTGCCGCCCATCGCCTTCATCATGTCGGCCATGCCGCGATGCATCTTCAACAGCTTGTTGATCTCGGCGGCATCGGTGCCGGAACCGGCGGCGATGCGCTTCTTGCGCGAGTGTTTCAGAATATCGGGATTGGCGCGCTCGGCCTTGGTCATCGAGGAGATGATGGCGAGCTGGCGGCCGAACATCTTGTCGTCGAGGCCGGCGGCGGCCATCTGGTCCTTCATCTTGCCCATGCCGGGCATCATGCCCATGATGCCGCCCATGCCACCCATTTTCGACATCTGCTGAAGCTGCTGGGCGAGATCGTTCAGGTCGAACTTGCCCGACTGCATCTTCTTGGCCATCGCCGCCGCCTGCTCGGCGTCGATGTTCTCGGCGGCCTTCTCGACCAGCGAGACGATATCGCCCATGCCGAGGATGCGGTCGGCGATGCGCTTGGGGTGGAATTCCTCCAGCCCATCCATCTTTTCGCCGGTGCCGATCAGCTTGATCGGCTTGCCGGTGACGGCGCGCATGGAAAGGGCGGCACCGCCGCGGCCATCGCCGTCCATGCGGGTCAGCACCAGGCCGGTGATGCCGACGCGCTCGTCGAAGCTTTTGGCCAGGTTGACGGCGTCCTGGCCGGTCAGCGAATCCGCGACCAGCAGGATCTCGTGCGGGCTCGACACCTTCTTGATGTCGGCCATCTCGACCATCAGCGGCTCGTCGATATGGGTGCGGCCGGCGGTGTCGAGGATGACGACGTCATGGCCGCCGAGCTTGGCCGCCTGCACGGCGCGCTTGGCGATGTCGACCGGGTTCTGGCCAGCAATGATCGGCAGCGTCGCGACCTTGGTCTGCTCGCCGAGCTGGCGCAACTGCTCCTGCGCGGCGGGCCGCCGCGTGTCGAGCGAGGCCATCAGAACCTTCTTGTTCTGGCGCTCGGTCAGCCGCTTGGCGATCTTGGCCGACGTGGTCGTCTTGCCGGAGCCCTGCAGGCCGACCATCATGATAACGACCGGGGCCGGCGCATTGAGGTCGATGGCGACGCCCTCGGCGCCCAGCATATCGACCAGCTCGTCATGGACGATCTTGACGACCATCTGTCCGGGCTTGATCGACTTCAGCACCGCGGCGCCGACGGCCTTCTCGCGCACCTTGTCGGTGAAGGACCGCACCACTTCGAGCGCCACGTCGGCCTCGAGCAGCGCACGGCGCACCTCGCGCAGCGCCGCCGAGACATCAGCCTCGGAAAGCGCGCCGCGGCCGGTGAGGCCGTTCAGGATGGAGCCAAGACGCTCCTGCAGCGATTCAAACATCTTGCGTCCTTCGATCTCGGTTCATTCGAACCGAGAGGTAATGCGTTCGCGCCAACTGTCCAAGCAAAAGCAAAGCCCAAAACCAAAAAGCACCCGGGGGCGCATTGCGCTGCCGGGTGTTGGCCTCCAGGATCTATTTACAGCACGGCCTCATAGAGGCTTCGGCGTCCTGGTCGGCTTGCTCGGAGGGATACTCGTCGCGGAATTCGAGGCGTGTAGACAGGAAATCGGCCGAAGAGTCAAGACAAGGGCCGGGCGGCGACAGTCTCCAAGTCCTGACCGGGCCATGATCGTGGCATCAGGAAGCTCGACGCCGCCCCTCATCTGCCTGCCGGCATCTTCTCCCCGTATAGTGACGGGGAGAAGGACGCCTTCGCAAAGGGTGGCGCTTCCCAATACAGGCAACCTGTTGCCGTCTTGGCGACCGCCGGTTTCTGTCAACGAACCACGTACATGATGCGCCGTGTCTGCGGGTCGATCAGCGCCGGCTGACCGTTCACATAGACATAGCGGTAGTTGTAGTCGGGAATTTCGCGCAGTTCGACCGTGTCGGGCAGGGTCGCGCCGGTCACCACCTCGCCGTCGAGATAGACGGGGTCGAGACGATGCGTATCGACATAGGTGCGGACCTCGGCGGGAGGCGGGGGAAAGGCGTCCTCGGCCGGCTGGCCGGCGACGATGGCACCGGTATAGTCGGTCGAATAATTGCCGATGTCTTCCGGCGGCGAGACGATTGCCACACTGGAGCCGTGCGGACGCTGCGTCAGGATCACCCGGCTGCCGCTGAAATCGGCCGTCACATAGTCGGAATAGACCCAGCCCTGGCCGCCGGCTTCGGCGATGGTGCACCATTTGCTGTTTTCGATGCAGCCATTGAGCGTCGCCGACTGGCCGGACGCGAGAACGCCGATGACCGGATATTGCGGACCGGGGCCGGCGCGCACGTTGAGATCGGTGACGGCCGAGACGGCGGTGTCGGCAAAGGCGGCGCCCGACATCACGGTCATCATCCCGGCAATTGCGGCAACAAGACGGATTTCATGGTCTCACTCCGTTTTCATGGTCCCTCGGCGGTGAAAACGGGGCAGCGGCGCATGCGTTCCGGCTAAAACGCCCGCGCCAACTCACGATTTGTTCCCGCGTCTTTCGGCAGGCCGGTCAAAAGCTCGTGAACGAAGGCCAGTTTTCGCGCCGTCACGTCCGAAATGACGAAGGGATAGAGGTCGGGCAGACCCATGCAGCGGTTGATCGAATTGGAGGCTTCCGACAGCACCAGCCAGCGGGCAAGGATCTTTTTGAAGGGCTCGGGCGCGTTGGAAGGTTCCGAAGGGGCCGCCTGCAGTTCGCCGCCGGTGTCGCCGCGCGGCAGATCATTGGCCTCCACCGTCTCCAGCCGGCCGAGCGGGAAGTTCAGCGCGTGGACCATCTCCAGCGTGTCGGTGATGTGCAGATGGTGGGCCCAGGTCTCGGCCCAGTCCTCCCAGGGATGCGAGGTGGCGTAAGCCGAGATGTGGTTTTGCTGCCAGTCGGGCGCGGCACCATTGGCGTAGTAGGCTTTCAGCGCCTGTTCGTAATCGGCGCGATCGTCGCCGAACAAAGCGCGGAAAGCGTCCAGCCTTTGCGCATCGTCGCGGATCAGGCGGTCCCAGTAATAGTGGCCGAGTTCATGGCGGAAATGGCCGAGCAGCGTCCGGTAATTCTCGCCCATCTCGACGCGGCGCTTCTCGCGCTCGGCTGAATCGGCCTCGGCGACATTGAGCGTGATGAGGCCATTGTCATGGCCGGTCAGGATGCGTTCGCCGCCCGGCCCGCCGCCGATCGGATCGGCGAGGAAGTCGAAGGCGAGGCCCACCTCGTCGGCCGGCGCCGGTTTGGGCGCCACCGGCAGGCCGAAAGCGAGCAGCGAATAGATGGCGCGCTTCTTCGCCGCCTCGACCCGGATCCAGCGGCGGCGGTTGCCGTCGACGGAGAGATCGGGGATCAGCTGGTTCAGCGCGCAGGCGCGGCAAAACCCATGTCCCGGTTCGGCCATCCAGTTGCAGGCGCATTCATCGGCATTGGTGCACTGGAAGATGCCGTCGGCGCCCGACAAGGCGAAGCGGGCGTGCTCGGGATCGTAGAGCACGAGGCTCGAACAGTTCAGGCACTGCGCGTTCTCGAAGTAGAGACGATGGCCGCAATGCGGGCAGTCGAACAGTTTCATGTCGGCCTCAAAACCTCAGAGCCCAGCGGGCGGCAGGTGCCCAACGCCGAGCGCCGGCCGCCGTTCCGCATGTGTCGACGCTATTTCGCCGCATGCGGCCCATCGCCTGCAGGGTGCCAGCCGCGGCAAGCCCCGCCGCGCCGCCGATGATCACGCCGCCTATGTCGAAAGGCACACCGACATGCCGGGCGCTGGTCCAGGCGCGGCCGCCGACGTGATATCAACGTCTTCCATGGCTATTTCGACCCCGCCACAATAATCACTTGATCGTAGGCAAATTCCCCGGCATTCGCCAGCATCGTGCGGCGGACGGTGACAAATGCTCGTTTCGCTGGCAAATTCGCAGATGGGACGTGAATCAGGCAACCAGGAGAACAATATGGCATTTCTTGCCAAGGGTAGGATTTTAGCGGCCGCGGTGGTGGCCGTACTTGGGCTGGCGACGGGCGCACAGGCGGCGGCCAGCTGTGGCAGCAACGGTGCGGGTTTCGATGCCTGGAAGCCGGGGTTCGCCGCAGAGGCCAAGTCCGAAGGGGTCGGCGCCAAGGGTCTGGCCGCGTTGGCCGGCGCCACTTACGCGACAAAGACAATTTCTGTCGACCGGGGCATTCACAAGGCGTTCAGCGGCTCGGTGGATGCCTTCATGAAGCGCCGTGGCGGCGCGGCGATTATTTCCAAGGGCCGTTCGCTGAAAAAGTCGAACGCGGCGCTGTTCAGCCAGATCGAAAGCAATTACGGCGTGTCGCCCGGCGTGCTGCTGGCCATCTGGGGCATGGAGACCGGCTTCGGTTCATCCATGGGCAACCAGAACACGGTCTCGGCCATTTTGACGCTTGCCTATGATTGCCGCCGTCCGGAATTCTTTCACCCGCATGCCATTGCGGCGCTCAAGCTGGTCGATCGCGGCGCCCTGAGCGCCTCGTCGGTCGGCGCCGCGCACGGCGAGATCGGCCATACGCAGTTCCTGCCCGGGAATGTCCTGAAATATGGCGTGGGCAGCGGCAATTTGCGCGACAAGGCCACCGCACTGGCTTCCACCGCCAACTTCCTGAAAGCCCATGGCTGGCGGCGGGGCGCGAGCGCGGCGGACAATATCGGCGCCATTGCCGGCTGGAATGACGCCAACGTCTACCAGCAGGCCATCGTGCGCATCGCCACGGCGATCGACGGCGACTGATTGAAGTCCCTATCCGACAAGAGCCCGGCCATGCGCCGGGCTTTTTTGTTGCGTGGACGATCACGGAGATCCGGGAATGGCCGAAGCATCCAACTTCGTCATCCTCGGGTCTGCGCTGCGTCGCTGCGCTCCTTGCTCCACCCGTGGATAACGAAGCGATGGCGTTCCCGGCAGCGGGGTCGTCGCCGATGCGCCGGTCAAATCCCTGAGCCGGGGGCGTATTTCACTTGGCTCAATCGAACTCCGTGCAACGCCGGATTTTCTATTCCACATCAAGCACGTAGGAGCAGCCGGCCAGTGTCTTGCCGGGATGGGAAGTGACGGTCGAGACGTTGAGCGTGATGCGCGTGGAAAGGCTGACGCCGCCGGTGTTGTCTGTGCTTTCGGCAACGACCTTCTCGCCAAGGAACTTGTCCGGCGACGAGACCATTGCCGGGACGTCGAGCTGCCGAGCGAGATCCGCTGCTGCAATGCCGTCAAGCACAGCCATCGGCCCTGATGCGGTAAACACGATTGTCGCCGTCTCGCGCCCGAAGACACGGGTCGGGGCGGGCAGTCGATACTGCCGCAGGAAGGCATTGCCTGACGGCACCTCTTTCCAGCCGAGCGTGCTCGCCGCGCCGGGGTCACCGGCCAGCCAAAGGGCGTAGCCAGTATAAGCGGACACGTCGGCGCGGCATTCGATCAGCGCGGCGAGGTCGAGAGAGGCGGGGTCATAGTCGTCGGCTTTGGCAACAGCCAAACTCGCCAGGACAGCCAACGCCGGCAGGAAACCGGTTCCAGGCGTGGCAAGGCGCGTGATCACATCACTCTCAATGGTTCGCGTAACCGCTCAGCGGGCATTTCTGGGAGATGGGGACCTGGAAAGTGCCGTCAATACCGTTGCAGTTGCGGAAGTAGCGGTTCTGCCGGGCCGGGGTAGCCGCCTTTCGCTTGCCCTCGATGACCGTCGGGACGCCGGAACCCTGCGCGTAACCGCTCAGCGGGCATGGCTGCGAAACGGGAATCTGGAAGGGGCCGTCGAAACTTTTGCAGGTACGGAAATTGGGGTTTCGCCGCGCCGGAGCCGCCGCCTTTGGCTTGCCCTCGATGACCGTCGGGACTCCGGAACCCTGCGCATAACCGCTCAGTGGGCATTGCTGGGAGGCGGGAATCTGAAACGGACCATCAAAACTTTTGCAGGTACGGAACTTGGATGTCTGCGCCGCCTGCGTTGATTGGCATCCGGCAAAGACGGCGACCACTGCAAGCAGAAAAATTCCGTTTTTCACTGTAAAACCTCCCCTAGCCCCGTAAGAAAAAGTAAGATCCGAGCGCCTGAGCGCATCACTTTCAATAATGCGCCCAGCCGCTCAGCGGGCATTTCTGGGAAATGGGAACCTGAAAGGCGCCGTCGACACCGCTGCAGTTGCGGAAGTTGGATGACCGCGGCGCTTGGGATCGCGTGGGCGCAGCCGGCTTTGGCTTGCCCTTGAGGACCATCCAGATTTCGGTCGGCTGGTCGAGCTGCAGGCGGTTTATGTCGGAATAGCTGATCCGGCCGCTGTGGATACCATCGTAAAGACGCTGGCAGAACAAAGCCGGCAAGCGCTCGAGCGACACACCCATGAACGAAGCCATATCGTGTTTGGCGGTGGTGTTCCATGAATGGACGACGTCGATGCACCCGGCCGCCCCCGCCTTCGGGTCGCGCTTGGCGCTTGCCTGCGAGGGCTGGCATACTGCCAAGACGACGACCGCGCCAAGCAGAAGAGGAATGCTTTTTTACGGTCAAAACCCCCAAAACCCGTAAATGAACTTAGATGAAGCTGTCAAAAGGTCAAACAAGAACCGACTGCAGGTGGCTTCATTTTCCTTATATTAGCGGTACAAAATAAAAACCCGGCGTCTCCGCCGGGTTTCTTGGACATGATTGATAGCGCCAGGCCGTTGTTTGGGTATCAGCCCTTGCGGTTGCGTGCGGCAAGCGTGCGCAGCCTGAGCGCATTGAGGCGGATGAAGCCGGCGGCGTCCTTCTGGTCGTAGGCGCCGCGATCGTCCTCGAAGGTGACCAGCGCGTCGGAATAGAGCGTCTTCTTCGATTTGCGGCCGGTGACCATGACATTGCCCTTGTAGAGCTTCAGCCGCACCGTCCCTTCGACGTCTTCCTGGCTCTTGTCGATCATCGCCTGCAGCATCAGGCGCTCGGGCGAGAACCAGAAGCCGTTGTAGATGAGCTCGGCGTAGCGCGGCATGAACTCGTCCTTGAGGTGCGCGGCGCCACGGTCGAGCGTGATCAATTCGATGGCGCGGTGGGCCACGATCAGGATGGCGCCGCCGGGCGTCTCGTAAACGCCGCGCGACTTCATGCCGACGAAGCGGTTCTCGACCAGGTCGAGCCGGCCGATGCCATTGTCGCGGCCAAGATCGTTGAGGGCGGCCAGCATGGTCGCCGGCGACAGCTTCTTGCCGTTGAGCGCTACGGGATCGCCCTTCAGGAATTCGATCTCGATCTCGGTGACCTTGTCCGGCGCGTCCATCGGCGAGACGGTGCGCTGGTGGACGAATTCCGGCGGCTCGCTCCAGGGATCTTCCAGCACCTTGCCCTCGGAAGAGGAGTGCAGCAGGTTGGCGTCGACCGAGAAAGGCGCCTCGCCCCTTTTGTCCTTGGCCACCGGGATCTGGTGCTGCTCGGCGAAGTTGATCAGGTCGGTGCGCGACTTGAACGACCAGTCGCGCCACGGCGCGATGACCTTGATGTCGGGGTTCAGCGCGTAGGCCGACAGCTCGAAGCGAACCTGGTCATTGCCCTTGCCGGTGGCGCCATGCGCGATCGCATCGGCGCCGGTCTCCCTGGCGATCTCGACAAGGTGCTTGGAGATCAGCGGCCGCGCGATCGAGGTGCCGAGCAGATAGGTGCCTTCATAGACGGTGTTGGCGCGGAACATCGGGAAGACGAAGTCGGCGACGAATTCCTCGCGCACATCGACGATGCGGATGTCCTTGATGCCCATCATCTCGGCCTTCTTGCGTGCCGGCTCCAGCTCGCCGCCTTGGCCGAGATCGGCGGTGAAGGTGACGACCTCGGCGCCGAGTTCGGTCTGCAGCCATTTCAGGATGATGGATGTGTCGAGGCCGCCGGAATAGGCGAGCACGACTTTCTTGACGTCTTTGGTCTTGGACATTTCTGCTCCGTCGGTGGCGGACGCCTGGGCAAGGGCGTCACGCATTGTCGGAGCGCCTTTTAGCAGGAACGGCAAAGCGAGCAAGCAGGCGCGGCGCCAGACTGCTGATCCAGCGCGCGGCGAGGGCATAGAACGGCATCAGGCTTTTCGCTGGCGCGGTCCCCGGTTTGCGATAAAGCGCCTGGGAAAACAACCTGCTGCAATCATGGGCTGCATTTATGCCCGGGATTTAAGCAAGTTTTCACGTCCTGCCGCTAAACCAGCGACACAGAATTGCCCTGGCCACGCAAGGGTGGCGAAGCGGCTTTTGCCTGCTCATTGCGGGTGTCTCGGGCTTGGACCATTCCTGATGCGCGTCATATCATGCATCTTCACGGAGCATAATCTGTGGCTCGTCCTGCTGGCGGCGCTGATGTGCGTCACCGGCTGCTGGGTGACGATCGGCCTCCTGGACCGCGCCAGGAAAACCGTCGGCGTGCAGATGCGGGGATGGCTCTTCCTGACCGCGGTCGCGGCCGGTTCCTCGGTCTGGTGCACGCATTTCATCGCTATGCTCGCCTATCAGCCCGGCGCGCCGATCACCTTCGATCCGGCGCTCACCATGATCTCCCTGGTCATCGCCATGGTCGGAACCGGGGCGGGCTTCGGTCTTGCGCTCGGCAAAGGCCGCGGCCTGGCGCCGGAATGGGGCGGGTGTGCCGTCGGCCTGGCGATCTCGGCCATGCACTATACCGGCATGATGGCCTATCACGTGGCCGGCATCGTCGAATGGGACGCCTTCTACGTCATCGCTTCCGTGCTGATCGCGATGGCATTCTCCTCCGTGGCGGTCGGCCATGCGATGCGCCGGCCGTACCGCTGGTCGCACTATGTCGGCATCGGCCTTCTGGTGCTGGCGATCGTCGGCCTGCATTTCACGGCGATGGCGGCGGTGGCGGTGACGCCGCTTTCCTTCATCACCACGGGCACCAATCCCGATATCCTGGAAGCGATGGCCGTCGCGGTCGCCGTGGTCGGTCTGATCGTCGCCGCCACCGGCTTCGCCAGCTATCTGATCGACGAACGCGGTCGGCTCGAAAGCTTCGAGCGGCTGCAGCATCTTGCCCTCAACGATGCGCTCACCGGCCTTGCCAACCGGGTCTCCTTCAACGACCGCCTCGACCATGAGATCGAGCGGGCGCGCGAGGATCAGGGCACGATGACCGCCGTCATCGTCATCGACCTCGACCGGTTCAAGGAAATCAACGACCTGCGGGGACACGCCGCCGGCGACCAGGCGCTCAAGATCATTGCCCGCAGGCTGGCAAAGCTGGCCGGCGACGGCGAGTTCGTCGCCCGGCTGGGCGGCGACGAATTTGCCGCCATCAAGCGCTTCAAGGACCAGAACGACCTGCTCGGCCTGGTGTCGCGGCTGGAGAAGTCACTGTTCGAGCCGTTGCGGATCGACGATTTCGAGAGCGTCACCGGCGCCAGCATCGGCGTTGCCGTCTATCCGCGCGACGGGGCCGACCGGGAGAGGCTGGTCAGCAATGCGGATCTGGCCATGTACCGGGCCAAGAACGACGTGACGCGGGCCGTCTGCTTCTACGAATCGGCGATGGACGAGACGGCGCGGGCGCGCCGGGCGCTGGCCACCGATCTTCGCCAGGCAATCGACCGGGGCGAGCTCTCGCTGCACTATCAGGTGCAGACTTCGGTGCAAACCGGCGCCACGTGCGGCTACGAGGCGTTGCTGCGCTGGACGCACCCCGTGCACGGCATGGTCCCGCCCGCCGAATTCATTCCGATCGCCGAGGAGAACGGTTCCATTCTGTCGATCGGCGAATGGGTGCTGCGCACCGCTTGCCGCCAGGCAGCCTCCTGGGACAATGGCCACAAGATCGCGGTCAATCTGTCGCCGGTGCAGTTCGCCCATGCCAATCTCGCAACGCTCGTCCATCAGATCCTGGTCGAGACTGGCCTGTCGCCGAAGCGTCTCGAGCTCGAGCTGACCGAATCGACGATCGTCGCCGACAAGGTGCGCACGCTGCACGTGCTGCGCCAGATCAAGGCGCTTGGCGTGACGATCGCGATCGACGATTTCGGCACCGGCTATTCCTCGCTCGACACGCTGCGCTCGTTCCCGTTCGACAAGATCAAGCTCGACCGCTCCTTCATGGCCGATGTCGAGCGCAGCCCGCAGGCAAAGGCGATCATCCGCGCCGTGCTGACGCTGGGGCGCAGCCTCGACATTCCCGTGCTTGCCGAAGGCGTCGAGACCCATGTCCAGCTCACCATCCTGCAGGTCGAGGGCTGCAACGAGGCGCAGGGCTATTTCCTCGGCCGCCCCAAGCCGATCGATCAGATCGTGCTCATCGGCGGGCCTGATGGCCAGGACGGCCCGCCCGCCTTCGAGGCGCCTGCCAGGATGCGGGCTGCCGCCGGCTGGCGCTCGCCGCCATAGGCTGGAAACTGCAGTTACCGAAGCGATTGCCATGCTGGATCAACGCTTTATCTGGCGCCGGCGTGACGCATCCTGTATAGGCCTACACGTTCCCTGGGGCCTGCCATGTCCTTCATTCCCGACACCACCACACTGATCCAGTTCGCCATCGCCACCGTGATCCTGGCGATCACGCCCGGGCCTGACATGACCCTGTTCGTCTCGCGCACGCTGAGCCAGGGGCGCGCCACCGGCTTTGCCTCGATGGCCGGCGCGCTGTGCGGCACGCTGATCCACACCACGCTGGTGGTGGTGGGCGTCTCGGCGCTGATCGTCGCCTCGCCGATGGCCTTTTTCGTGCTGAAGATCTTTGGCGCCGGCTATCTCGTCTTCCTGGCCTGGCAGGCCATCGCCAAGGGCTCGGCCTTTTCGCCGGAGAAGAAGACAGGCCCGCAAATCTCGCTGTTGCGCAGCTGGGCGGCCGGGCTCGGCGTCAATTTGCTCAACCCGAAGATCATCCTGTTCTTCATGACCTTCCTGCCGCAGTTCGTCTCCGCGCATGATCCGAACGCGCCGGGCAAGCTGTTCTTCCTGGGCTCGATGTTCATCGTGCTGTCGATCCCGGTGACAGCGCCGATGGTGCTGGCGGCGGAGAAATTTTCCGCGGCGATGAAGGCCAGCCCGCGCGTCACGCGGGTGGTCGATTATCTTTTCGCTGGCGTGTTCTCGGCCTTCGCGCTCAAGATCCTGACGGCCCAGGCGAAGTAGAGACGTTGTCGTCCTTCCACCAGCTTCCGGCCCAGCGCCCGGCGCTCAGCCAGTAGAAGATGCCGCCGACCATGCCGCCGCCGATCACCGCCATGATGGCGCTGGTGTCGGTGATCGCGAAGGTGGACTCTTGGGAGTGGTCGACCAGGCCGAGGAAGACGGCCGCCACCACCGCACCCGCCAGCGCATAGTACAGCCAGTCGCGCCGGCCGAGGATTTCGGCAAGCAGGATGACGATCACCGCCGGCAGGAAGGCGAAATAGGCGACGAACAGAGCGACGAAGGGGATCGAGAAATACAGCGAAGCCGTCGCCGTCGGGTGCGTGTGGTCAGGCGTGTAGCCGAGCGAGGCCAGGAACAGAACGTTGAGGAAGGCGCTCGCCGCCAGCGAGGCGACGGCATAGCCGAACAGGATCATGGCAAAGCGAACGAGATAGGCGACGAGACGGGTCATCCGGGATCTCGCGGCATCAGACGGCCGGACCTGCGCCCGGCCAGGAGCCAGTAGACCGAACCGGCGACGGTGCCGGCCGTGGCCAGGAAGCCGAGAAAGCCCGGATTGAAGACAAAGCCTCCGGCCGAGCCAGGGACAAGAACGCCAAAGGCGATGGAGGTGATCGCGCCCGTGACCGCGAAATAGAACCATCCCCGCAGCGACAGCCATTCGGCGACCAGGATCGCGGGGCCAACGATCAGCAGAGCGCAGACCGCCACGGTCAGCACGGCGAGCGGGAAGGACCCGAGCCAGTCGAAGGTGAAAACCAGCGACCAGTTGCCATATTCGATGCCTTCCAGCAGCGTGATCAGCAGCACCGGCACCAGGATCGAGGTCAGCACACCGGCGATGTAACCGACGGCTATGATGGCGATGCGTTTGAGCCCGGCGACGAGACGGCTCACGCCTCCCCATGCCCCGCGATCATCATGGCTTCCAGCGCCAGCCGGTCCACTTTTCGCATGCGCTCGGATTCCGATTTCAGCTGGCCGCAGGCGGCGAGGATGTCGCGGCCGCGCGGCGTGCGGATCGGCGAGGCATAGCCGGCATTGTTGATGTAGTCGGCGAATTTCTCGATCGTCTCCCAGTCCGAGCACTGGTAGTTGGTGCCCGGCCACGGGTTGAACGGGATCAGGTTGATCTTGGCCGGAATGCCCTTGAGCAGCTTGATCAGGCCCTTGGCGTCCTCGATGGAATCGTTGACGTCCTTCAGCATCACATATTCGAAGGTGATGCGCTTGGCGTTCGACAGGCCGGGATAGGCGCGGCAGGCGGCGATCAGTTCCTTCAGCGGATATTTCTTGTTGATCGGCACCAAGAGGTCGCGCAGATCGTCATTGGTGGCATGCAGCGAGATCGCCAGCATGACGCCGATCTCCTCGCCGGTGCGGAAAATCTCGGGCACGACGCCGGAGGTCGACAGCGTGATGCGGCGCTTCGACAGGGAAAGCCCGTCGCCGTCGGAAGCGATCAGCAGCGCCTTCTTCACCGCCTCGAAATTGTAGAGCGGCTCGCCCATGCCCATCATGACGATGTTGGACACCTTGCGGCCCTCGGCCGGCACGATGGCGCCGTCCGGCGTGTCGCGGTCGGGGAAGTCGCCGAGCCGGTCGCGCGCGGTGAGCAACTGGGCGAGAATCTCTTCCGCCGTCAAATTGCGCACCAGCTTCTGCGTGCCGGTGTGGCAGAAGGAGCAGGTCAGCGTGCAACCGACCTGCGAGGAGATGCAGAGCGTGCCACGGCCTTCCTCGGGAATATAGACGGTCTCGATCTCGACCGGCCGGCCGGCGCCGCGCGGCGGAAAACGGAACAGCCATTTGCGGGTGCCGTCGGAAGAAATCTGCTCCTCGACAATCTCGGGACGCGCGACGGTGAAATGCTTGTCGAGCTCGGCGCGCAAGTCCTTGGAGATGTTGAACATGCCGGCGAAGTCGGAAACGCCGCGCACATACATCCAGTGCCAGAGCTGCTGGGCGCGCATCTTGGCCTGGCGCTCCGGCACGATGCCGGACGCGACCAGCGCCTCGCCAAGCTCGGCGCGCGTCAGGCCGATCAGCGACGGCTTCTCGGGCGCGGCGCGGGCGCGCAACGCGTCACGGGCACCTTCAGTGGTGAGGTCGAAGGAAAGGGTCATGGTCGCACTGATATAAGCGGTTTGCGGCCGATTTCATCCATCGTGCCGGGAACTGAAGCGCGGCGCATAGCACAGGTTGCGGGCAGAGTCATGCGGAGCGAACGCAACCATACGCACTTCGGCTGACAGCCCGCTCCGGCTATCTGACAGCTTTGCCCTATCTTCCCGCTGCAAAGGAGAGATCACATGGTCGTGTTCGCGTAACGATTCCCATCGCGCCTTCGAAGTCTGAATGGGGCAACCATGCCTCTATAAAATGGGAGTATGCAGAATGAACTCTATCAAGTTCGCCGTCATTGCCGGCCTCGTCGGCCTTTCCGCCTCGCAGGCATTTGCTGAAGACGCAATGGGCACGATGACCATGATGAAGGGCGGAGAAGTGATGGCGATCATGCCGGATGGGCACATGGGCACCATGATGCCGGATGCAAAGATGGGTGCCGAGATGATGAAGATGGCAAAGCCGATCAAGCACTGCATGATGATGATGACCGACGCCAAGGGCAAAGCCTTCATGATCGATACGTCGACTAAGAAGGCTCAGGCCGAATGTGAAAAAATGGCCATGTAAGACTGGACCTGTCACGATCGAGACTCGCCGGCGCACACGCCGGCGGGTCATTTTGATACGAGTCCCAACTTCGCCGGACTTCGTTTCCCGCTCCCCGTCATTTACCTCGCGTGTGACGGCGGCCTGACCTCGCAGGCTTGATCGACCTCATGCCTGTGCTAGGGCTGGGCATTCACCGCGAGGACAGACATGGCCGGAACATCGCGAAAACATCCCATGCTGCGGCGCTCGCGGGCGATGTGGGGCTCGCGGCGTGTGTGGCAGCCGCGGCTGGTGTTCTGGGCCGGCGCGGTCTCGATCGGCGTCATCAGCGTGCTGTTCGCGGTGTTGGCCGACAAGGCGCAGACGCTGTTCCATATGATGATCGGCGATGGTGGCGGCCGGCGCTTCTATCTGCCGCTTGCGATCACGCCGCTCGGCTTTGTCCTGTGCGCCTGGCTCGCCCACGCCTTCTTCCCGGGTTCGCAAGGCAGCGGCATTCCACAGGCGATCGCCGCGCGCCATTTGCGTGAAGACGACGATCGCAACCACTTTCTGTCGCTGCGGCTGGCGGCGGGCAAGATCGCGCTCACCGTCGTCGGCCTGTTCTGCGGTGCTTCCATCGGCCGCGAGGGCCCGACCGTGCAGGTCGGCGCGTCGCTGATGCTGCAGGCGGCGCGCTGGGGCGGCATGGCGCAGGCGCGCGGCCTGATCCTGGCCGGCTCGGCCGCAGGCATTGCCGCCGCCTTCAACACGCCGCTGGGCGGCATCGTCTTCGCCATCGAGGAGATGGGCCGCACCTATGAGGCGCGCACCAACGGGCTGGTGCTGACGGCGGTGATCCTGGCCGGCCTCGCCTCGCTCGGCCTGCTCGGCAATTACACCTATTTCGGCGTCTCGAAGGAGACGATCGCGTTTGCCGCCGACTGGCCGCTGGTGCTTGGTTGCGGCATCATCGGCGGCGGCTTCGGCGCGCTGTTCTCGCTGCTGGCGCTGAAGATCACGCGGCGGATCCGCCGCTGGCACACGCAGCAGCCTTTGCGGCGCGCCTTGCTGGTGGCGGCTGTCTGCGGGCTCGGCGTGGCGGTGATCGGCATCGCCTCGGGCGGGCTGACCTTCGGCACCGGCTACGCGCAGGCGCGCGGCGCTGTCGAAGGCGCGCCGCTGCCATGGTTCTTCTTTGCCGAAAAATTCCTGGCCGGGCTGCTGTCGATGGTCTCGGGCATTCCCGGCGGCATCTTCGCGCCGTCTCTGGCGGTCGGCGCCGGCATCGGCAGTTCGCTTGGGCTGCTGTTCGGCGCCAGCGCGGGGGCTGCCGCGCTGCTCGGCATGGCCGGCTATTTCGCCGGCGTCGTGCAGGCGCCGATGACGGCCTTCGTCATCATCCTGGAGATGACCGGCAATCACGACAATGTCATCGCGCTGATGCTGGCCTCGATGTTGGGCTACGGCACGGCGCGCATGATCTCGCACGAGCCGCTCTATCATGCGCTGTCGCGCGTCTTCATCGCCGAAGCGATCCGGCGGCGGCGGGCGGAGACCGTGCCGGAACCAGGTCAGGGCTGAACGAGAACCCCTATGGCGGGCCCTCAGGTGCCTGCGGGAGGCGAACTTCACTGTTGCGCCACAGGGAAAGATCGCCCTGATTTTCGATGTCGCCCTGGGAGGCAAGAACGGCTATTCGCTCGGCGATTTCTTCCCAGGACGCTTCCACGCCGGCTTTGCGAAGTGCTTCTTCTGACTTCGCTATGATCATGGCGGTCTTCTGCCACCGCTCCACGACCATTTGCATAATCGTGGCGTCGATGTCGCGATTTGTCAGCGGGGTTGGCAGCAGCCTATTTGCACTTGGCGATCGACGACAGCGCCGCCGAAATGCCCTTCAGCGAGAAGACATAGGAGGTGGGGTTGCCGCGGCCGGACTTCGCCGTCACCTTCATGTCGGTGCCGGTCTTCATGGCGGCGATCAGCACCGGCTCCTCGGCGGCGTTCTCGACCCAGGCCGACTTGCCGCGCGTGAACATCGAGAAGGACTTCTTGTCGATGGTGACGGTGGCCTTGGAGCCTTCCTGGAAATTGTAGCCGGCGATGAATTGCGGCTCGTAGGACACCTGCTGGCCGGGACGCTGGCTGACGAAGAAGAACATGTCGCCATGGTCTAGCGTCGGCGGCTGCTTGTCGGTCGGCACGGTGAGCACGTAGCAGACCTTGCCGCCCGATGCCTGGTAGCTGTAGGTGCCCCAGGCATTGTGCTGGCCGATCTTGGTCGCCTGCTGCGCCAGAACGGGCGCTGCCGAGGCCACCAGGACCAGACTCGAAACTAGTGCTATCAATCCGCGCATCGTCTTTCCCGTATTCCAAATGGTGCGGGGGCGGGCCGCATGGCGTCCTGCCGTCGCTTCATTTTGATTTAATCTGGGTTACCAAACGGTGAATTTCCCTCAAGAAAAGGACGCTCACCCCAGGAAACCGCCGCCATTCCCGCGCCGCCGCCTTGTCAGCGGCCGGCGCGACGTCCCTTCGGCGACTTGGAGGCCACGAAAGCGGCAAGAGTTTGACTTTTCAGCAGGGCTCCAAACGCCTCTGTCCACAGGGCGCGCGCCACGTGAAGGTGCTCAGCTCCTGTCGGCGATGGCGTCCTTGGCGGCCTGGCGATGTGCCGGCGTGATGTGGGCGCTGACGGCGGTGATCGCGGCGGTCAGCACGGCGATGTCGTCGGTGAAACCGAGGCCGACGACGAAGTCGGGGATGAGGTCCACCGGCAGGACGAAGTAACCGAGCGCGGCCACCAATATGCCCTTGGCGCGCAGCGGTGTGTTCTTGTCCATGGCGCAGTAGTAGGCGGCAACGACCTCTTCCATGAACGGGATCTGCCGCGCGGCCTTCTTGGCCGTGCGCCAGAATTTCTCGCGCACTTCGCCCTCGCCGCCCAGCCTGTCGCCAAAGCCGAAGAAATCAAAACCGGATTCTCGCGCCATCAATCACTCCTTGCGGGCTCATGCGCGTCCTGGCGCATGCCTCGCGGGGGAAAATGTGGTGAAAGCCGGACCCGGCTGCAAGATGCCGGCGCCGATTTGGGCTCGCCGCTCACGGCCAAGCGTGCATTCAGCCGCCGAAATAGTGGTTCATCTTCTTGGCCAGCGCGATGTCGAGCGCCGTGACGCCGCCGGCGTCATGGGTGTTCAGCGTCACGTCGACGGTCTTGTAGACATTCGACCAGTCGGGGTGATGGTCCATCTTCTCGGCAGCCAGCGCGACGCGGGTCATGAAGGCGAAGGCTTCGGAAAAATTCCTGAAAACGAAGCTGCGCTTGATCGAGCCGCCGTCCGGGGCCAGCGACCAGTCGCCGAGTTCGGCAAGGGCAGCGGTGATAGCGTCCTTGCTGAGTTTTTCTCTCGTCATGATGTTTTCCCGTGCTATTTCGAATTTGACCCTCACCATAGTGCAAGTTGCCCCGGAGTGCTTCGCGGTTTTGGGGTTCCAAATGCACAAACGGCGCATATCGAATGAGCTTAAAGCCGATAAATTCCATTCTGTTCGTCTGCCTCGGCAACATCTGCCGTTCGCCACTGGCCGAGGGCGTCTTTCGCGCCGTCTGGGCCGAGCGTGGCCGGGGCCGCGACATGCTGCTCGATTCGGCCGCCACCAGCGGCTGGGAGGTCGGCTCGGCCCCCGATCCACGCTCGATCGCGGTCGCGATGCGTCACGGCATCGACATTTCCGGACAGCGGGCACGCAAGGTCCGGCGTGAGGATTTCTCCCGTTTCGACCTGATCCTCGGCATGGACCGCTCGAATGTCGCCGATCTCAAGGCGCTGGCGCCCGCGCGGGACCGGGTGCACCTGTTTTTGGAGTTCGCGCACGGACAGGCGCGTGACGTGCCCGATCCCTATTATGACGGGCCGGAGGCCTTTGCCGAAGTCTACCGCATGATCCGCGACGCGTCGGAGGCGCTGGCGACGCGGCTGGCGGCGCGGGCATCGTTGCCGGACAGCGGCCAGGCTTCCTCGACGATATAGGGGCCGCCGCCGACCGAATCGCGCGACGACATCAGGACGAAGCGGCCGATGCGGAAGGGTAGCGTCGAGAAATTGCCGCGTGCCGACAGGTATTGCGCGACATCCAGCGGGCTCGAATTGCGCAGCCGCGCCAGTGTGACGTGCGGCATGAACTTGCGCGGATCGGCGGGGATGCCGAGCCGCTGGCAGATGCGCTCGATCTCGCCCTGAAGCGCGGCCAGATCGGGCGAGGCGGACGCCCCGGCCCATACCGCATGCGGCTTTTTCTGGCCGAAGGCGCCGACACCGGACAGGGTCAGCGAGAAGGAGGGGCGGTGGACGCGGTCCAGCGCGTTGGCGATCTCGTCGGCGACATGGCCTTCGACATCGCCGATGAAGCGCAGCGTCAAATGGTAGTTTTCGACATCGATCCAGCGGGCCCCGGGCAGGCCGCCCCGGAGCAGGGACAGCGACAGGGCAGCATCACGCGGAATTTCGAGGGCGGTGAAAAGACGCGGCATGAAGAGCCTCCCTTCCTCGAATCGAACTGTCACCCATAGCGAATCATCGATAGTCGAACGGAGCAAGAGGTTTATTGGTCACAGTCTTTGCTAAAAATTTCCCTAACGGAAAGCGGTTCCGGCCGGCCTCACGCGCCTCCGGGCACCGCGGCAATGGCTTTCTCGACCGTCGGGAGGATGCGCTCGACCATCAGGTCGACCCCCTTGGCGCTCGGATGCAGGCCATCCTCGAGCTGCATGCCGGGCTGCCCGGCGACGCCGTCGAGGAAGAACGGGTAGAGCGGGACATCGTATTTTTTCGCCAGCTCCGGAAAGATGGCGTCGAAGGCGGTCTGATAGTCGGCGCCGAGATTGGGCGCGGCGCGCATGCCGGCCAGAAGCACGGCGATCTTGCGCTGCTTGAGCTTGGCCAGCATCTCGTCGAGGTTCTTCCTGGGAATATCGGGCAAAACGCCGCGCAGCATGTCGTTGGCGCCGAGTTCGAGGATGACCAGCTGGGTTCCGTCCGGCACCGACCAGTCGAGCCGCGCCAGGCCACCGCTGGTGGTGTCGCCGGAAACACCGGCATTGGCGACGGCCACGTCACGGCCCTTGGCGCGCAGGGCGGCCTGGAGCTTGTCGGTAAAACCCTCGCCGGGCCCGAGACCGTAACCCGCCATCAGGCTGTCACCGAAGCCGACGATCTTGAAGGGCTCCGCCCGCGCCGACGAAATGGCGCCGCAAAGAGCGAGGAAAAGGATCAAGCCTGCGGCTATCTGGCGTTTGAAAGACATAAGGCAGGCCCCATATGACCAAAGGATTCTTCCGGGCGACGGCTTCCGGCAAACACAGCCTTCACGCTCCATATAGGACACTTTCATTTTGACAGAAGCCGTCATCGCGCTGAAAGACGTATCCCTGACGCTCGGCGAGGGCGCTTCGTCGGTCCATGTGCTCAAGGGCGTCAGCCTCGAGGTGGCGCGCGGCGAGGCGACCGGCATCGTCGGCCCTTCGGGGTCCGGCAAGTCGACACTGCTGATGGTGCTGGCAGGCCTGGAAAGGGTCGATTCGGGTACGGTACGAATCGCCGGCGAGCTGCTCAACGGCAAAAGCGAGGACCAGATTGCTTCGTTTCGTGGCCGAAACATTGGCATCGTCTTCCAGTCCTTCCACCTCATCCCCAATATGACGGCGCTCGAGAATGTCGCGGTGCCGCTGGAACTGGCCGGCCATGCCGATCCGTTTTCGGTGGCGGCGCGCGAACTGGCGGCGGTGGGCCTGAGCGACCGCGTCACCCATTATCCCGGCGAACTCTCCGGCGGCGAACAGCAGCGCGTGGCGATCGCCCGCGCCCTGGCGCCGTCGCCGCGCATCCTCATCGCCGACGAGCCGACCGGCAATCTCGACCAGGCGACGGGGCGGCAGGTCGCCGACCTTCTGTTCGCCAAGGCGGCCGAGCGCGGCATGACGCTGGTGCTGGTCACTCACGATCCGGCGCTTGCGGCGCGCTGCTCGCGCCAGGTTTCGATGCGTTCGGGCCGGATTGAAACACCGGCGCCCCTGAAGGTCACAGCCTGATGCCGCTGGCACAGACGCTGAAGCTCGCGGTCCGCTTCTCGCTGCGCGAAATGCGCGGCGGCCTGTCCGGCTTCCTGATCTTCCTTGCCTGCATCGCGCTCGGCGTCGCGGCGATCGGCGGCGTCAATTCGGTTGCGCGCTCGATCAGCGCCGGCGTCGCCGATCAGGGCCAGACGCTGCTCGGCGGCGATGTCCGCTTCCAGATCAACCAACGCGACGCCAGCCAGGCCGAGCGCGGCTTCCTCGACGGGCTTGGCACCGTTTCGCGCACCGCCAGCATGCGCTCGATGGCGCGGCTGGCCGACGGCTCGGACCAGGCGCTGGTCGAGGCCAAGGCGGTCGACGACGCCTATCCGCTCTATGGCGCGCTGGAAACGGAACCGAAGCTGTCGAGGCAGGAGCTGTTCGGCGAAGAATTCGGCGTCTTTGGCGCGGCCGCCCCTGATCTGCTGTTCGAACGGCTGCACCTCAAGCCCGGCGACCGGCTGAAGCTCGGCACCGCCACTTTCGAATTGCGCGCCAGACTGGTCACCGAGCCGGATGCCGTGTCCGACGGTTTCGGCTTCGCACCGAGGCTGATGATCTCGATGGAAGGCCTGGCCGCCACCGGGCTGGTGCAGCCAGGCAGCCTGGTCGAAAACGCATACAAGATCCGGCTGCCCGCCAACGCCGGCGCGGCGCGGCTCAAGGCCATTCAGGATAAGGCGGCGAAAGACTTTCCCGAGGCCGGCTGGTCGATCCGCACGCGCGACAATGCGGCGCCGGCGCTGTCGTCCAACATCGAACGCTTCTCGCAATTCCTGACGCTGGTCGGGCTGACGGCGCTGGTGGTCGGCGGCGTCGGCGTCGCCAATGCGGTGCGTGCCTATCTCGACGGCAAGCGCGGCGTCATCGCCACCTTCAAGAGCCTCGGCGCTTCCGGCGGCTTCGTCTTTGCCGTCTATCTCGTGCAGATCCTGATCATCGCCGCCCTTGGCATCGTGCTCGGCCTCGTTCTCGGCGCGTTGATGCCGTTCGTGGCGAGTGCCGCCCTCCAATCGGTCATTCCGGTGCCGGCGCAAGGCGGCTTCTATCCCGGCGCGCTCGCCATGGCGGCGCTGTTTGGCCTGCTGGTGACGCTGGCCTTCGCGCTGCTGCCGCTCGGCCGCGCCCGCGACGTGCCGGCGACAGCATTGTTCCGCGAGATGGGGCTCGAAGGCCGCGGCCAGCCTCGTCCCGTCTATGTCGCTTCGGCGCTCGGCATCGCGCTGCTGCTGGCGGCGCTGGCGATCCTGTTCTCCGGCGATCAGCGCATCGCCTCGATCTTCGTCGGCGCCACCATCTTCGCCTTCCTGGTGCTGCGCCTGGTCGGCGCACTGGTGCAATGGGCGGCGAGAAAAAGCCCGCGCGTGCGCTTCGTGGCGCTCAGGCTCGCCATCGGCAACATCCACCGGCCGGGCGCCCTGACGCCATCGGTGGTGTTGTCGCTGGGGCTCGGGCTGACGCTTCTGGTGACGCTGGCGCTGATCGACGGCAATCTGCGGCAGCAGATCTCCGGCAGCCTGCCGGAGCGGGCGCCGAACTTCTTCTTCGTCGACATCCAGGGCAGCGATGTCGATGCATTCTCCGCGCTGATCGGCAAGGAGGCGCCAAAGGGGACGCTGGCGAAGGTGCCGATGCTGCGCGGCCGGGTGATGGCGCTCAACGGCGTCGATGTCGACAAGGTCAAGGTGCCGGCCGAAGGCGCTTGGGTGCTGAAAGGCGATCGCGGCCTGACCTACGACGCCAGGCAACCGGAAAACGCGACGCTGACCGAGGGCAAATGGTGGCCGGACAATTACGCCGGCGAGCCGCTGGTTTCATTCTCGGCTGTGGAAGGCAAGGAGATCGGACTGAAGCTCGGCGACACCGTCACCGTCAATGTGCTCGGCCGCAATGTGACGGCGAGGATCGCCAATTTCCGCCAGGTCCAATGGGAAACGATGGGCATCAACTTCGTCATGGTGTTCTCGCCCAACACATTCGCTGGCGCCCCGCATGGCTGGATGGCGACACTGACCGAAAAGAGTGCCACCACGGCCGACGACGCGCGCGTCCTCAACGCCGTCACCCGCGCCTTTCCCGCGGTGACGACGGTGCGGGTCAAGGATGCGCTCGATGTCGTCAACCGGTTGGTTGGGCAGCTCGGCACGGCGATCCGCGCGGCGGCCGGCGTGGCGCTGATCGCATCGGTGCTGGTGCTGGCCGGCGCGCTCGCCGCGGGAAATCGGGCGCGCATCCATGACGCGGTGGTGCTGAAGACGCTCGGCGCCACCAGGCGAACGCTGATCACGGCGTTTTCCCTCGAATACATGCTGATCGGTTTGGCCACCGCCATTTTCGCGCTGGCCGCCGGCGGCATCGCGGCCTGGTATATTGTCGCCCGCATCATGACCCTGCCGTCGCATTTCATGCCGGAGGTGGCGGTGGCGACCATCGTCTTTGCGCTGGTGATCACCGTCGGAATCGGCCTCGCCGGCACCTGGCGGGTGCTCGGCCACAAGGCAGCACCAGTACTGCGCGAGCTGTAATTTCGCGGCCGGAGCGACCATCCCGGATTAAATCTTGGTAAGGATGCCGGTCGGAAAGCCCGGGAATCGGCCTTTCGGCCTCTCACGAACCGTTACATCCGGTTACGGTCTTGTTCTTGACGCGAATAACCATCATATTTCGCCATAGGCATGCTGGAGCCCTGCCAGCGGCGCCTGGGTCCGTAAGAGGCCCGACACCGGACGGGGCAGAAGCAATAGAGGATTCCAATGGCTGATCCCATTCGCAACTATCAGACGTCGGCGGTGCCCGGCGTCCGCGCCGACATCGATCAGGGTCTGCGCGCCTATATGATCAAGGTTTACAATCTGATGGGGCTTGGCCTCCTCATCACCGGTCTTGCCGCGGTAGGCACGATCATGCTGGCCACCACCACCGATCCGGCCTCGGCTGTCGCAACGCTGCCGAGCGGCGAGATGCTGACGTCCTTCGGCTATGCGATCTTCGGGTCGCCGCTGCGCTGGGTGGTGATGCTGGCGCCGCTGGCCGCCGTGTTCTTCCTGTCGTTCAGGATTCAGTCGATGAGCGTCGCTGCCGCGCAGACAACGTTCTGGGTCTATGCCGGCCTCGTTGGCCTGTCGCTGTCGTCGATCTTCCTGGTCTACACCACGGCCAGCATCTCGCAGACCTTCTTCGCCACCGCCGCCGCCTTCGGCGCGCTGTCGCTCTACGGCTACACGACCAAGCGCGACCTGACCGCGATGGGCTCGTTCCTGATCATGGGCGTGTTCGGCATCATCATCGCGATGGTGATCAACATCTTCCTGCAGTCGTCGGCGCTGTCCTTCGCCGTTTCGGCGATTGGCGTGCTGGTCTTCGCCGGCCTCACCGCTTACGACACGCAGAAGATCAAGGAGATGTATTTCGAAGGCGACGCTTCCGATATCGCCGGCCGCAAGGCCATCATGGGCGCGCTGAGGCTCTATCTCGACTTCATCAACCTGTTCATGTTCCTGCTGCAGTTCATGGGCGACCGCCGCTAGAGCAGCTCGCCGTTTCGAGGAATCGGCGAACCGCTCGAAATTTTTGTTTGGCGCAATTCCCAAGGGAAAGCGCTACACGCTTTTCCCGGGAAAACCGTTTCACACTTTTCCTGGAATTGCTCTAAGGCTTCGCATCATGGTCTGACTGGACCATCGAGTTTGGAAAGGGCGGCCCAACGGCCGCCCTTTTCTTTTGCGCCGGCGTTTGCTGTTATCAGAGGCAGACAAAAGGCTTGCATAAAGAATGAGCAATATCGTGATTCGAGCGGCCAGCGCCGCCGACCTCGACACCATCACTGAAATCTACGCCGACGCGGTGACTCACGGCACGGCGAGCTACGAGCTGGAGCCGCCCAGCCGCGCCGAGATGGGCACGCAATTCGCCACGCTCACCGCCGGCGGCTTTCCTTATCTGGTGGCGGAGAAGGACGGCGCCGTGCTCGGCTACGCCTATGCCGGCGCCTTCCGGCCGCGCCCGGCCTATCGCTTCATCGTCGAGGATTCGGTCTATGTCGCGCCTGACGCCAAGGGGCAGGGCATCGGTCTCAAGCTGATGCGGAGCCTGATCGCGGCGGCCGAGGCGGCGGGTTTTCGCCAGATCATCGCGGTGATCGGCGACGGCCATGCCGACAGCGCCTCGGTCAGGCTGCACGAAAAGCTCGGCTTTCGCCATTCAGGCCGCCTCGAAGGCTCCGGCTACAAGCACGGACGCTGGCTGGACACGGTGTTCATGCAGCTGTCGTTGAATGGCGGCGCGTCGCTGCCGCCGGATGCGGACTCCTTGCCGGAGCGGAAGTTTCGGGGGGACAAAGAAGAATTGAAGAACTGAAAACTGAAGAATTGGAGAATTGAAGAACAAAGAAGATGGCGCTTACGTCAGGTAAGTGCCTTTTCATCAATTCCTCAATTCCTCAATTCCTCAATTCCTCAATTCCTCAATTCCTATTCCCGGCTCACGCCTCGACCACTCTCAGCTTGCTGTCGAAGACGCCAAGCACGCGGCCGAGCTCCTGGCCGCGTTTGAGGATGCGGCCGCCGGCGGCGATGACGGCGAAGGCGCCCTGCTTGCGGGCCAGCTTCGGATCCTTGACGATCTGGAACAGCGGCACTTCGCTGGCGCGGCGGAAGACGGAAAACACCGCCCTGTCGGTGAGATGATCGATGGCGTAGTCGCGCCATTCATTGGCGGCGACCATGCGTCCGTACAGCCTGAGGATCTGGTCCAGTTCACGCCGGTCGAAGCGTACCGGCTGGTCGAGGCGTGCGCTGCGCACCTCGTGCAGCGGGATCAATATTGCGGATGCGTCACCATCCCCCGTCCCGCCGCTGTCGTCAGTCATGCCTCGATCCTTCAAAATGAATCTTTGCCAACCAAAATTGGCCCCTTCGCGCGGCAATTGCAAGAGCCGGCGAAGCGGTCGTGGCGATGCGCCTTTTCGGTCACGTCCAGTCACGTTTGCAAACCGCATGTTGGAATTGGTGATGCTTCGCCACATTTCTGCCTTTTTTTTATCCGCGCTCATGCCCCAATCTCCGACGAATTTACCGGCGTTGCCTGAGACGGTTCGGTCCGGCACCGGCTCGTAAACCCCAAGCCCCCCGCCCACGGGTCTGCGTCGGATCGAACCAACCTCGGTTTTTCCTTGGAAAAATCGGGTGCGACGATCCCAAAACCTAAATGACCGGCGTCAGAAGCAAGCTGACGTCGGTTTTTTCATGCCTGAAGGTCCAGATCGGCGTAGACCTTGCCGGCGCTTGCGAGGTGACCGGGCAGGTACCTGCTGGTGTCATGTAGGTCGGCGCGATCCGATACCGTCAACGTGGATGTCAAAGACGACACTCGCCTCGGTTTGAAGCCGACAGCAATCCTGTTCGGCCTGTTCTACGCTCTCACGGTCGCATTGTGGTCGCTGGGCGGCTGGCTATCATGCATGTCCCTGCCATACGCCGCCGGAATGGCGGTGATCGCCGCTCATCTGGCCTGGCAGGCCCGGCGTATTGACCTTCAGCGCCCGGAGCTGAATTTCAGGCTTTTCCTGTCCAACATTTTGACCGGCGTGCTGCTGGCTTGCACGGCATTCGCCGGGACATGGTGAGGTTATCCGGCCCGCCGGAGATGGTTATAAGTCCTGGGCCTTGTTCAGGGGCTTGTGGATGAAGGCAGCGCCGAGAATAGGCCCCGGCATGCCGTCCTTGCCGACCGACTGCAAAAGTACGGCGCAGCCGCCCTTCTTGGTGATCTCGCTCATCGGCAACTCATAGCGCTGCGCCTTGCCGTGCCACATGCCGGCGGTCTGGATGCTGGTGACGGCGTTCCAATAAGTCATCTTGCGGCCGGAGTTCTCGCCCTGGGCGATCTTGACCGTCTGCGGCGGCTCGAAATACACGATGACGACATGGGCGTCGCTCGGACCGGCGCCGGCATCGCCGGCATCGATGATCACGCGGTCGCTGGTGCGGCTGACCTTGACGGGCACACGCATGCCTTCGCCGGATCTCGCCATGCGGGCGAGCGCGCCGTCGACCTCGCCGCGATTGGCGCCGTTGACATGCGCGCGGCCATTGAGCACCGCCTGCGGCGTATAGACGGAGCGACTGCCGAAGGCGCGCATGTAGTCATATTGCCGCTCGGTGTTTTCCTTGCGGCTCAGCGTGTCCTTCCAGCCGAGATAGTCCCAATAGTCGACGTGATAGGAGAGCGCGACAATGTCATCCTTGGTGGCAAGTTCGGCGAAGAAGGCATCGGCCGGCGGGCAGGAGCTGCAGCCTTGGCTGGTGAACAGTTCGACCACGCCGAGCGGCTTGTCGGGCGAGGGTTTTTCGGCCTGGATTCTTTCGGTCTCGCCGGCATGGCCGGCACCGGCAACCGCCGAGAAGGCCAGCGCGAAGGCTGCCAGCCAAAGTGATCTTCGCCAGGCCATGATCATTCCAATTCCCGCCGGTGGCGCCGGCTTTGTTCTGATTGTCTGAAATATGTGGCAGAAGCGGAAGTCAACGGGAAGTCACGTTGCGGTGAAATTTTTGCCGTTGCCGCCGCAGGTAAGGCCGCAACAGGACCGACACTGCATTTCACGACGTGGTTCGATTAGGGAGTGGCATCACCATCATGCGGCAAACTCTCCTGACCCCTGTCGATCTCTATTGCGAGCGGACCGGGCCTGGACTTTGGGCCGAACCCGCCAATGCTTTGACCAACCTTGCTTTCATTGCAGCGGGACTATGGGGTGTGCGGGAAGTACGCCGATGCAAGGCCGGCACTTTCGCCGAGGTGCTGGCTTGGTGGGTGGTGGCGATCGGCATCGGCTCGACCATCTTCCATACCTTTGCCACCAAGGGCACGATCTGGGCCGATATCCTGCCGATTGCCAGCTTCACGCTCGCGTATACGCTGTTTAACCTGCGCCGCTTCCTCGGCATGGAATGGGGCAAGGCGATCGCGGTCTTCGTCGTTTTCTATGCGGTGGCCGGCGCGATAAGTTTCGCCGTGCCGGATTGGCTGCGCCAGGCATCGAACGGCACGACGAGCTACCTGCCGCCGTTCCTGGCGCTTGCCTTCTTCGGCATCTGGGTGACGGCAAGCGGCAACCGGGCCGGCTGGTACAATCTGGCGGGGTCGGCGATCTTCGTGGTGTCCGCCATCTGCCGGATGATCGACCCGATCGTCTGCGCCGGCTTTCCGCTTGGCACGCACTTCCTGTGGCACCTCCTCAACGGGCTGATGCTGGGGGTGCTGTTGGCGGCGGTGGCGCGGTTTGGAGCGCCGAAGGAGTAGGCAGTAGGCAGTAGGCAGTAGGCAGTAGGGGTCTTATTCCCTACTGCCCAAGCCCTATTCCCTGGCTGCGGCTACGCAGCCAAATCGCGCAGCACGTACTGCAAGATGCCGCCGTTCTTGAAGTAGTCGAGCTCGTCCAGCGTATCGATGCGGCAGATGATCGGCACGTTCTTCACCGTGCCGTCGCCATAGGTGATCTTGGCGGTCATCGTCTGGCGCGGCTTGATCGAGCTCAATCCGTCGATCTCGACCAGTTCGTCGCCCTTGAGGTTGAGCGAAGCCCAGGACGTGCCTTCCTCGAAGACGAAGGGGATGACGCCCATGCCGACCAGGTTCGAGCGATGGATGCGCTCGAAGGACTGGGCGATGACCGCGCGGACACCAAGGAGATTCGTTCCTTTGGCGGCCCAGTCGCGCGAAGAGCCGTTGCCGTATTCGACACCGGCGAATATCACCAGCGGCACGCCTTCCTTCTTGTACTCCATCGCCGCGTCGTAGATCGATTCCTCTTCCTTCGACGGGTAGTGGATGGTGTAGCCGCCCTCGCGGCCGTTCTCGCCCAGCATGTGGTTGCGGATGCGGATGTTGGCGAAGGTGCCGCGCATCATCACCTCATGATTGCCGCGCCGCGTGCCGTACTGGTTGAAGTCGGCGACGCCGACGCCATGGTCGGTGAGGTATTTGCCGGCCGGCGAGGCGGCCTTGATCGACCCCGCCGGCGAGATGTGGTCGGTGGTGATCTTGTCGCCGAACAGGCCGAGCACGCGCGCGCCCTTGATGTCGCCGATCTTGCCGAAACCTGATGTCATGCCGGCGAAATAGGGCGGGTTCTGCACATAGGTCGAATTGTCGTCCCAGGCATAGGTCTGACCTTCCGGTGCCTGAACCTTCTGCCAGTGCTCGTCGCCCTTGAAGACGTCGGCATATTTGCGGGCGAACAGCTCGCGGGTGACGTTCTTCTCGATGAACTCCTGGATCTCGGCCGAGCTCGGCCAGATATCCTTGAGGTAGACCGGATTGCCGTTCTTGTCTTCGCCGAGCGGCTCGGTCGTCAGGTCCTTGGTGACGGTGCCGGCCAGCGCGTGCGCCACGACCAGCGGCGGTGACGCCAGGTAGTTGGCCTGCACGTCGGGCGAGACGCGGCCTTCGAAGTTGCGGTTGCCGGACAAGACCGCGGCGGCAATCAGACCTTTGTCGTTGATGGTCTTGGAGATCGGCGCCGGCAGCGGGCCGGAATTGCCGATGCAGGTGGTGCAGCCGAAGCCGACCAGGTTGAAGCCGATCTGGTCGAGCTCCTTCTGCAGGCCGGACTTTTCGAGATATTCGGCGACCACCTGGCTGCCGGGGGCGAGCGAGGTCTTCACCCACGGCTTCTGCTTGAGGCCGAGGCGGTTGGCGTTGCGGGCCAGAAGGCCGGCGCCGATCAGCACGCTCGGGTTCGAGGTGTTGGTGCAGGACGTGATGGCGGCGATGACGACGTCGCCATGGCCGAGATCATGGTCGGTGCCTTCGACGGCGTAGCGCTTGGAAATCTCCGCCGCCTTCTTGTATTCGGTCTCCATCGCCTTGGCGAAGCCGGCCGGAATGCCTTCCAGCGCGACGCGGCCCTCGGGGCGCTTGGGGCCGGCCATCGACGGCACGACGCTGCTGAGCTCGAGCTCGAGCAGGTCGGTGAAGACCGGGTCGGCGGAGCCGGCCTCGCGCCACATGCCTTGCGCCTTGGAATAGGCTTCGACCAGCGCGATGCGGCTTTCCTCGCGGCCGGACATCGTCAGGTAGCGGATGGTTTCCGAATCGACCGGGAAGAAGCCGCAGGTGGCGCCATATTCCGGCGCCATGTTGCCGATGGTGGCGCGGTCGGCGAGCGTCATGTTGGACAGGCCCGGGCCGAAGAACTCGACGAACTTGCCGACGACGCCCTTCTTGCGCAGCATCTGGGTGACGGTGAGCACCAGGTCGGTGGCGGTGACGCCTTCCTTGAGCTTGCCGGTGAGGCGGAAGCCGATCACCTCGGGCAGAAGCATGGAGACCGGCTGGCCGAGCATGGCCGCCTCGGCCTCGATGCCGCCGACGCCCCAGCCGAGAACGCCAAGGCCGTTGATCATCGTGGTGTGCGAATCGGTGCCGACGCAGGTGTCGGGATAGGCCGTGGTTTCGCCGTCCTCGGTGTTGGTCCACACCACCTGGCCGAGATACTCGAGGTTGACCTGGTGGCAGATGCCGGTGCCGGGCGGCACGACGCGGAAGTTGCGGAACGCCTGCTGGCCCCATTTCAGGAACTTGTAGCGTTCCTCGTTGCGCTCGTATTCGAGCTCGACATTGCGGGCGAAGGCCATCGGCGTGCCGAATTCGTCGACGATGACGGAATGGTCGATGACGAGGTCGACCGGCACCAGCGGATTGATCTTCTGCGGGTCGCCGCCGAGCGAAGCCATGGCGTCGCGCATGGCGGCCAGGTCGACCACGGCCGGAACGCCGGTGAAATCCTGCATCAGCACGCGGGCCGGGCGATAGGCGATCTCGACGCCGGCGGTGCCCTTGTCGGTCAGCCAGCCGGCCACCGCCTGGATCGATTCCTTGGTGACGGAGCGGCCGTCCTCATTGCGCAGCAGGTTCTCCAGCAGCACCTTCATCGAATAGGGCAGCTGGGCGATGCCGGTGAGGCCGTTCTTCTCGGCCTCGACGAGGTCGAAATAGGCATATTCGGTGCCGCCCGCGGTCAGCGTGCGACGGCAATTGAAACTATCGAGGGATTTTGACACGTGCGATCCGTCCTTGTCTGTTCAGCCTGAAAGGGAACGGACGCCGATGGCATGCAATCACGCGCAAAGGTGCGGGTACGGCCATTTCCGCTGTCCGTTCCCAAGCAACCCGAGCCGTTCAAGGCGGCGCGTGCGCTGGTTCGGCGCTAATTCTGTTCCCGAGCCGACCGCTGGCACGGATGCACCGCATATAGAGAATTTTCTGGAATAGTTCTAGACAGTCAAAAAGCAAATTTGTGCGATGCGGCAGCGACCGCGGAACATTGTTTTCGGGGCAGGCGAGGGATGCGGCTTATCGCCGAAAATCTGGGCGGCGAACGCGGCGGCGAGGGGGTTTTTTCCGGCGTCGGCTTTGCGCTCGATCAGGGCCAGGCGCTGGTCGTCACCGGGCCGAACGGATCGGGCAAATCGACCTTGCTCCGGATCATCGCCGGACTGCTGCCGAAGGCCGAAGGCCGGCTGCTGATCGAAGGTGGCGGCGATGACTTTCCGTCGATCGCCTCGGCCTGTCATTATCTCGGGCATCAGAACGCGATGAAGACGGCGCTGAGTGTCGTGGAAAACCTGCGCTTTTGGCGTGATTTCAATGGAAGTGGCGATTCGAGTGTCGACGAGGCGCTGGAGACCGTCGGGCTCGGCGGCATCGGCCATCTGCCGTTCGGCTATCTCTCGACCGGGCAAAGGCGGCGCGCGGCGATCGCCAAGCTCTTGGTCAGCCATCGGCCGCTGTGGCTGCTCGACGAGCCGACGGCGGGTTTGGACAAGGCTTCGGAGGCGCGGTTCGCGGCACTGATGATGAAGCATTGCGTGGCTGGCGGGATGATTGTCGCGGCGACGCATCTGCCGCTGGGGATCGAGGCGACGGAGTTGAGGATGGGGGAAGCCACAGAGCGCCTGCCTCAACAAGGGATCATATCGTAATGTGGTCCCTCTTCGCCCGTGACATCCGCCTCAACATCCGCGCCGGCGGCGGCGCGTTGACCGGCGTCATTTTCTTCCTCGCCGTCATCGCCACCATCCCGTTCGGCGTCGGGCCGGACCTGAAGCTGCTTTCCCGCATCGGCCCGGCGATCCTGTGGATCGGCGCGCTGCTCGCCTGCCTGCTCGGGCTCGACCGGCTGTTCCAGGCCGACCGCGAGGATGGCTCGCTCGATCTGCTGGTGCTGGGCAACGACCGGCACATGCTGGCGCTGACCGTGCTGGTCAAATGCCTGGCGCATTGGGCGGGCAGCGTGCTGCCGCTGGTCGTCGCCGCCCCCTTGCTCGGCCTGTTCATGAACATGGAGCCGCTCGGCATCGGCGCGACCGCGCTGACGCTGCTGGTCGGCACGCCGGCCATCACCTTCATTGGCGCCGCTGGTGCCGCGGTGGCGGTGGCGCTGCCGCGCGGCGGGCTGCTGATCTCGGTGCTGGTGCTGCCGCTGACCATTCCGGTGCTGATCTTCGGCGTTTCGGCGAGCTACGGCGCGACGGCCGATCCCGATCCTTTCCTGCAACCCTTCCTCATTCTTGCCGCGCTGACGCTGTTTCTTGGCGTGCTGGGGCCGGCCTCGGCAGCGCTGGCGCTGCGCCACGGAACCGATTGAGCGAGGTTTGGCATGGTTTGCGCGACATCAAGGGCGGCGGCGCGGCGGCCATGTAGGTTTGAAACCACGGCGCGTTGCGCAGCCATGGGCATGTCGCTAAGGGAAAGCATGATCGAACGAGGCAGACGGCTGGAAAGAGGCGCGCCGATGGAGCGGCAGGCATGAGTGCGCACGCACTCTATGTCACGGCCGCCTACGGCATCACGGCGGTTGTTCTGGCCGGGCTGATCGGCTGGATCCTGCTCGACCAAAAGGGCCGCAAGCGCGATCTTGCCGAACTGGAAGCAGCCGGCGTGCGGCGGCGTTCCGACAAGGCGGAGGCAGAAAAGTCGTGAGCAGCGAAACCGAAACGCCGACGCGTGGTCGCCGCCTGTTCGTGCTGTTGCCGCTGCTGATCTTTCTCGGCCTGGCGGGCCTGTTCCTGTGGCAGCTGTTGTCAGGACGCGATGTCTCGGAAGTGCCATCGGCGCTGATCGGGCTGCCGGCGCCGCAGACCAATCTGCCGGCACTGGAGGGGTCAAACCTGCCGGGGCTTGATTCCAGGGCGTTCGCCGGCAAGGTCACGCTGGTCAATGTGTTTGCGTCATGGTGCGCGCCGTGCCGCGAAGAGCATCCGGTGCTGCTGGCGCTGTCGCAGGACAAGCGGTTCACCATGGCGGCGCTGAATTACAAGGACCGGCCGGAAAACGCCCGCCGGTTCCTCGGCGATCTCGGCAATCCGTTCCAGGCCATCGGCGTCGACGAAGCCGGCCGCACGGCGATCGACTGGGGCGTCTACGGCGTGCCGGAAACCTTCGTCATCGGCAAGGACGGCAGAATTGCCTACAAGCATGTCGGCCCGCTGACGGCGGAAGCGGCGCGGGATCTCTTGCTGCCGCAGATCGACAAGGCATTAGCAGCACCGAACTGATGGCGTTCTCGCGCTTCGTCATTCTAGGGCGAAGCAAGGAGCGAAGCGACGCGGCGCAGACCCTGGAGCTGCTCAGCAGCCCAAGGAATCCATGTTGGTCAAGGATACTTCGGATCAGAATAGGCGTTGCGTACAGCGGTAGACAGAAATTCTGCACCGCCGCGGCGCTCGAAGAGCACCGCCGCGGCGCTCGAAGATCACGGCATGGATCCCTCGGGCTGCTGAGCAGCTCCAGGGGTCTTCGCTCCGCTTCGCGTCGCTACGCCCAAGGATGACGAACGTGATAGGTCGACCGAATACTCAGCCGTAGATCTGTTTGTGGATCTGGTAGAGCATTTCCGAGCGGTCGGCGCGCATGTCGGCCAGATCGCGGCTGGAGAAGCTGTCGATTTCGGCGACGAGGCGGTTGTAGTGCTTGCGCTTGGCGATGTTGTTGCGAGCGCGGGTCATGAGATCGTTGAAGATCATAGCAAGGGTCCTTCTGTGCCGCATTCTGGCGGCGGTTTCTTCCTCCCTTGGTCAATACGAAACATGACATAGGATTAGTGCATTGCAAAAAGAATATGTTGCAATGCACCATTGCACGCAGCGCATAGCCGGTTAATCGAGTCCTAAGGCGTCCTGGTTGGACGATCGGGGCCAGAACTGCCTGGGCGGCGGCTTCCTCTCTGTTTTGTCATACAAATTGCGAAGGCCGCGTCTTGCCAGATCGATCGCGGGCTGGCTTGATCCGGTATCACGTGATGCCGGGAGGAAATGCATGGCGGCCGCAGACTATTACGAAATTCTCGATCCGCGCTTCGCGCGCCTGTTCAACGGCAATGCGCAGGTGGAGAAGCTGTTCACCGGATGCCGCTGGGCGGAAGGGCCGGCCTGGTTCGCCGCCGGGCGCTATGTCGTCTGGTCCGATATCCCGAACAACCGCATGCTGCGCTATGACGAGACGGATGGCAGCGTCAGCGTCTTCCGCCAGCCCTCGGGCAATTCCAACGGCAACACCGTCGACCGGCAGGGCCGGCTGGTGACCTGCGAGCATTCGGGCCGCCGCGTCAGCCGCACCGAGCATGACGGCTCGGTCACCACCATTGCCGCCAAATGGAAGGGCAAGCGGCTGAACTCGCCCAACGACGTGGTGGTGAAGTCCGACGGCTCGATCTGGTTCACCGACCCGACCTACGGCATCGACACCGACTATGAGGGCGACAAGGCCGAGAGCGAGATCGGCGCCTGCTACGTCTACCGGGTCGATCCCGACAGCGGCGAGATCGAGGCCGTCATCACCGACATGGTGCGGCCCAACGGGCTCGCCTTCTCGCTCGACGAAAGCCTGCTCTATGTCGTCGACACCGGCCGTACGCACGGCGCTGAGAACCCGGCGCATATGCGGGTGTTCAACGTCGGCAAGCACGGCAAGAAGGTGTCGGGTGGCAAGGTCTTCGCCGACTGCACCGCCGGCCTGTTCGACGGCTTCCGGCTCGACGCCGACGGACGCATCTGGACCAGCGCTGCCGACGGCATCCACTGCTACGATCCGGACGGCACGCTGATCGGCAAGGTCAAGGTGCCGGAGGTGACCGCCAATTGCGTGTTCGGCGGCGCCAAGCTGAACTGCCTCTACATCGCCGGCACCACCTCGCTCTATTCGGTGCGGCTGATGGTGAACGGGGCCAAGACTTTTTGAGGCTGCTCGACACGCTTCTCTGGCGGGTTTTGATGGCGTTGCTGCGCATACCCGTGGCGCCAGTTGCGCCTCGGCTACCGGAGCTGCCGCCATTCAGTTCTCCGGAAAGGATCTCGAAGCAGTCTCTTGCCGGTATCAGACACAATTCAAGGGGAGAGCGTCATGCCATTCGTCAACATCCGCATCGTCAAGGAAGTGATCGCCGCCGATCCGGCAGGCAAGAAGGCTGACATCGCCAAGAAAGTCACGGCGGCCATCATGGACGCCACCGGACTTGGCAATGACGATGTCTGGGTGGTTTTCGAGGAGGTCAATGCCCGCGACTGGTATGTCGGCAGGACCGACGTCGAGACGCTGCGGAAGGGGTAGGGTGGCGACGCTCGACTGCGGGTGCACCTTTCCTTCGTCATCCTCGGGCTTGACCCGAGGATCCATGCCGTGACTTCCGACTCGGAGTGCTGCGGTGCAGAATTCTGTAAGGATTGCAGCGCCTTAGTGTAACGGCATGGATTCCTTGGGCTGCTGAGCAGCTCCAGGGGTCTGCGCCGCGTCGCTGCGCTCCTTGCTCCGCCCTAGAATGACGAAGTCGTATAGTTGGCCGCCAACAGATCAGCGCGAGCGGATAAACTCCGCGAAGGCCGTGAGCCCATTGCGCATTGCCAGCACGCTCACCGGCTCCGCCAGGATGCCATCCACCTCCGGCGGCTTCTTCCCCAGCAATGCAACCTCGATCCCGCCCTCACAAAGCGCGAAGGACATCGTCCGCATGACCTCGGCCAAAGCGGCGCGGGCGAACAGCGAGCGCTGCGAGGCGTGGGCCAGCATGGCGGGCTTGGCGATGGCGGCGTCGCGCGAGACCAGCCAGTCGAGCGCGTTCTTCAGCCCGCCAGGCACGCCATGGGCATATTCGGGACAGGAGACGATGATGCCGTCGGCGCCGGTGACGGCGTCGATCAGCTCGGCCGCTTCGCGCGGCGTGCGCTCGCCCTCGTCATCGGGATTGAAGATCGGCAGACGGCCGAGCCCGCCATAGATGGTAACGCGGCAGCCCGCCGGCGCGTTGCGCGCCAGTGCCGCGACCAGGGCGGAATTGGTGGAGGCAGCCCGCAAGCTGCCGGAGATGGCGAGAAGGTTCAGCACAGCGTGGGATCGGTCCGGCGCCTACCACATCGTCTGCTTGTATTCTTCGTCGAGCCAGCGGTCCGTCGCCTCGGCCGAATCGGCGACCACCAGCTGGTCGCGCAGGATCTGGCCGAGCGTCGGCAGCGTCGCGCGGTCGTACCAGGTGTCGGGCTTCCACAGATCAGAGCGCATGAAGGCCTTGGCGCAATGCATGTAGGCCGCCTTGACCGTGACCACGATGACGCTTTGCGGCTCCTTGCCGTCGACGGCGAGGCGCTTGCGCAAACCGGCGTCGACGGTGATGCGGGCATCGCCATTGACGCGCAGCGTCTCGTTCATGCCGGGGATGAGGAAGAGCAGCCCGACCGAGGGATTGCGCAGTATATTCTCCAGCGTGTCCAGCCGGTTGTTGCCGGGCCGGTCGGGGATGGCGATGGTCCTGTCGTCGAGAATGGCGGCGAAGCCGGGCTTGTCGCCCTTCGGCGTCACGTCGGCATTGCCGGCACCATCGGACGAGCCGATCAGCACGAAGGGGCTCTTGCCGATGAAGGAGCGGCAATGGCCGTCGAGCGCCTTGAGCTCCTTGCGAATGGAACCGTCGGTCGGCCGTGGCGTCTTGTAGACCGTCCGCAATTCTTCGTGCGTGGTGACGAATTCCATGGCCCTCTCCTCAGTTGTTTGGACGCAATTCCGGACGGAAAACCGCTTCACACTCGTCCTGGAATTGCTCTACTTGCCGGCCTTTTCTTCCCCGCTTGCCTTGTCGTCCAGCGAATGGCGCAGGATCAGCGGCATCTGGCTGAAGGTGAACAGAAGCGTGATCGGCATGATGCCCCAGACCTTGAAGGTAACCCAGGCATCGGTGGAAAAATTGCGCCACACCACTTCATTGACGATGGCCAGGAACAGGAAGAACAGGCCCCAGCGGAAGGTGAGCTTGCGCCAGCCTTCGGCATCGAGCTTGAAGGCAGAATCGAAGACATAGCCGAGCAGCGACCTGCCGAAGAACAGGCCGCCGAGCAGCACGCCGCCGAACAGCGTGTTGACGATGGTCGGCTTCATCTTGATGAAGATGTCATCCTGCAGATAGAGCGTCAGCGCGCCGAAGATGAAGACGACGACGCCCGACACCATCGGCATGATCGGCAGCGTGCGCGTCAGCAGCCACGAGGCGATCAGCGCGATTGCCGTTGCGGCCATGAACAGGCCGGTGGCGACGAAGATCGGGCCGCCGAATTCGCCCAGAACAGGGAATTTCTGCACCAGCCACTCGCCGCGCGCATTGGCGAAGAAGAACACCAGCAGCGGCCCAAGCTCCAGCACCAGCTTGAGCACGGGATTGACGCCTTCCTTCTTCTCTTTCTGCGGGTCGGACGGATCGCGTTCGAGAATGGGTGGGTTCATGATCTTCCTTCTTACGCACGATCCCGTTGAAAAGGGATCATGCCGTTACGCCACTCCAGCGATCGCCCTGGCGAATTCGCTCGCGGAGAAAGGTTCGAGGTCGTCGACCTGTTCGCCGACGCCGATGAAATAGACCGGCAATTTGTGCTTTGCCGCGATCGCCACCAGAATACCGCCGCGCGCCGTGCCGTCCAGCTTGGTCATCACCAGGCCGTTGACGCCGGCGATGTTGCGGAAGATCTCGACCTGGTTGAGCGCGTTCTGGCCGGTGGTGGCGTCGACCGTCTGCAGCACGGTGTGTGGCGCTTCCGGGTCGAGCTTGCCGAGCACGCGCACGATCTTCTCGAGCTCGGCCATCAGTTCAGTCTTGTTCTGCAGGCGTCCGGCGGTGTCGATGATCAGCACGTCGGAGCCGGCTTCCTTGGCCCTCTCGAAGGCGTCATAGGCGAGGCCGGCGGCATCGGCGCCGAGCTTGGAGGCGATGACGGGCGATTTCGTCCGTTCACCCCAGATCTTCAGCTGTTCGATCGCGGCGGCGCGGAAGGTGTCGCCGGCGGCGAGCATCACCGATAGGCCGCCATCGGTCAGTTTTGCCGCCAGCTTGCCGATGGTGGTGGTCTTGCCGGTGCCGTTGACGCCGACCACCAGGATGACATGCGGCTTGTGCGAGAGGTCGAGTTCCAGCGGCATGGCGACAGGGGTCAGCACCTTCTCCACCTCGGCCGCCATGATGGCGCGCACTTCGGTGTCGGAGACATCCTTGCCGTAGCGGCTGGAAGCCAGCGCATCGGTAACGCGCAGCGCCGTCTCCATGCCGAGATCGGCGCGGATCAGCACGTCTTCCAGATCCTGCAGCGTGTCCTCGTCCAGCTTGCGCCTGGTGAAGACGCCGGCAATGTTGCCGGTGAGCTCGCGCGAGGAACGGGCAAGCCCGTCCCGCATGCGCTGGAACCAGGAGCGCCGCGGCGCCGGCTCCGGCGCCTTCACCGGCTCGGCCTTCTGCTCGACCTTCTTGGCGACGGTCACCTTGCCGGGAGCGGGTTTCGGTTCCGGCATCGGCTGTGGGACGGGCTGCGGCTCGGGCGCGATCTCGGCAATGACGGGCTGCGTCTCGATCGGTGCCGGCTGACGAATGGGAGGCGCGATTTCCGCCGCCGGGGCCTGAGGCGCGGCAGTCGCTGGCGTGAGTTCGGCAGCAGGTGCCAAATCTTGCGTGCGCTCGCGCTGCCCCTCACCCTTACCCTCTCCCCGTGAAGTACGGGGAGAGGGGGGCGTCGGCGTCGGGGCTTCTTCTTCAATGTTTGCGAGAGAAGGCGTGGCGTCACTGGCAGCTTCCTTCTCCCCGTCTCTATCCGGGGAGAAGGTGCCGGCAGGCGGATGAGGGGCGGCGCCAGCTTCTAAAGTCGGCTGTGCGGACGGGGCCGCCGGTGGAGGTACCTCGATCGGTGCTGGTGTCTCGACCGGGATCTCCGCAGGCGGCGCTGGCACTTCGATCGGTGCCGGTTCGGGCTGCCTTTCCGGGCGCGGCGGCACAATCTCCGGCTCGGCAGGTGCCGGAGCGGGGACTTCTTGCGGCTGCGGCTCGGGAGCGGGCTCCGGAGCGGCGGGAGGAAGCGGAATTTCCTCGGGCGCCGGCGGCTCCGGCGGCTCAGGCGCGGGTGCGGGTTCCTCTTGCGGCGCGGGCTGCGGCAGGGGTTCCGGCTCGGCGGGAATCGCCGGCACCGGCATGGGCGGGATGGTCGGAGCGGGCTCGGGTGCCGGTTCCTCGACAGGCGACGGCTGAGGCGCGTCCTTTACCTCCCCCTCGATGGGGGAGGTCCCAAGCGCAGCTTGGGGGTGGGGGTGATCGGCGCTGGCGTCGGCGCTGTCACCCCTCCCCGCCACTTCGTGGCGACCCTCCCCATCGAGGGGAGGGTGGCGCGCTGGTTCCAGCTCCTCGCGCTTCAGAAACTCCGGAACGACCTGTTCGGCAGCCGGCTTCAGCGCATCGAGCTGGTCCCATTTGATCGGGGGCAGCGGGGCGGTCTCGTCGACGCGCTCCTCGACAACCTCTTTCTTGCCGAACGAAAATATCTTCTTGAAAAAACCAGCCATGCTTTGCGTTTCTCAGGCGGCGCGTGCGGCAAGCGGCACTGCGTTGAGCCGGGCGCCATCGTGGCCAGTAATTGTCGCTTCGACGATCTCGCCCGGCGCGCCGGTGCCGAGTGCGGCGAGGGTAAATCCTTCGGTGCGGCCGAGGCCATCGCGCTCGATCAGGATCGACTGACGGGTTCCAGCCAGCGAGGACAGATGGCGCCGATAGGCGGCTTCGCCGGCGGCGCGCAAACGGGCGGCACGCTGCTTGACCAGTTCGCGGCGGACCTGCGGCATGCGCGCGGCGGGCGTGCCCTCGCGCGGTGAAAACGGGAAGACATGGAGATGGGTCAGGCCACATTCCTTGACGATTTTTATCGAGTTCTCGAACATGGCGTCGGTCTCGGTCGGGAAGCCGGCGATGATGTCGGCGCCGAAGACGATCGCAGGGCGCAATTTGCGCACATCCTCGCAGAAACGGATCGACTGGTCGCGCAGATGCCTTCGCTTCATGCGCTTCAGGATCATGTCGTCGCCGGACTGCAGCGACAGATGCAGATGCGGCATCAGCCTGGGTTCGGTGGCGATGGCATCGAGCAAATCGTCGTCGGCCTCGATGGAATCGATCGAGGATAGCCGCAGGCGCTTCACGTCGGGCACCTGCTTCAAAATGGTCTTCACCAGTTTGCCGAGCTTGGGCGCCCCCGGCAGATCGGCGCCGAAACTGGTCATGTCGACGCCGGTCAGCACGATCTCGGCATAACCATTGCCGGCGAGACGCTTGACCTGCTCGACCACGGCGCCCATCGGCACCGAGCGGGAATTGCCGCGGCCATAGGGAATGATGCAGAAGGTGCAGCGATGGTCGCAGCCATTCTGCACCTGGACGAAAGCGCGGGCGCGGCCTTCTATGGCATCGACCATGTGGCCGGCGGTCTCGCGCACCGAGAAGATGTCGTTGACGCGGGCCTTCTCGGTGTCGTTGACGCCGAAATCCGGCAGCGCGCGGTACGAGTTTGCCTTCAGCTTCTCTTCATTGCCAAGCACGAGATCGACCTCGTCCATGGCGGCGAATTTTTCAGGCTCGGTCTGCGCGGCGCAGCCGGTGACGATGATACGCGCCAGCGGATTGTCGCGGCGCGCCTTGCGGATCGCCTGTTTGGCTTGGCGGACCGCCTCGCCGGTGACGGCGCAGGTGTTAAAGATCACCGCGCCGCCTTGCAGCGTGCCGAGACCGGCGCTTTCGGCCTCGCGCCGCATCACTTCGGATTCATAGGTGTTCAGCCGGCAGCCGAAGGTCACCACGTCAATGCGGCTGGGGGCCTCGGAAAGGGAGCCGTCGAAATCCGGACTCCTGGACAGAGCAACCGACATCAGGCCGCGCTTTCGGTGTCGCGGGCCCAGGTGCCGGTCGAGGGATCGAAGCTGCCGGAAAATTCCCACTCGGCGGCACCGGTCAGGATGACGTGGTCGTCCTCGCGCCATTCGACATGCAGCGTGCCACCGCCGGGGGTCAAAAGGCTGACGCTGCGGCCGGTGCGCCTCGTGCGGGCCGCGGCCACCACCGATGCGCAGGCGGCGGAGCCGCAGGCCTTGGTCAGGCCGGCGCCGCGTTCCCAGGTACGGATGATCATGCTCTCCGGTGAGGTCACCTGGGCAATGGTGATGTTGGCGCGCTCGGGAAAGATCGGGTGGTTTTCGAGCAGCGGGCCGAAACGCTCGAGCTCATAGGACCAGACATCGCGGTCGACCCAGAAGATGGCGTGCGGGTTGCCCATCGAGACGGCGGAGGGCGAATGCAGCACCGGAGCGTCGATCGGGCCGATCTGCAATTCGATCATGCGGGTGTCGCGGAACTCCTCGGCGAGCGGAATTTCCTGCCAGCCGAAATGCGGCATGCCCATGTCGACCGAGATCGTGCCGTCGGCATGTTCCCTGGCGTTGAGAATGCCGGCGCGGGTCTCGAAGGTGAAGGTCTTCTGGCCGGTCTCGGCGGCGAGCGCCTGGACGACGCAGCGCATGCCGTTGCCGCAGGCCTGCGCACTGGTGCCATCGGAATTCAGGATGTCGACATAGTAGGCGGTGCCCGGCGTCTTCGCATCATGGATCGCCATGATCTGGTCGAAGCGGGTCGCGGCATCGGCGTTCAGCGCAAGGGCCGCCGCCGCCGTCACCTGATCGGCACGGCCGCGCATATCGGCGACGATGATCTCGTTGCCGATGCCGTTCATCTTGGCGAAAGGGGCAGTGCTTGCCATTGCTCCGCGAAATTCCGTGTCCGTTTGGCGCTATATGGCGGAAACGGGCGGGAATTACCAGTGCGCAGGCGTGTTCCGTCACGGCGAAGACGCCGGACTGGTCACGGCGAAGGCGCCGGACTTAGTCACGGCGAAGACGCCGGACTTAGGTCACCGCGAAGATGCCCAGCACCACCAGCAGGAAGATGACGAGAACGATGCCGATGAGGATGCGCGCGCCGGTGGCCGCGGCTCCGGCCAGCGCCGGCATGCCGAGCAGGCTCGCCGCCGCGGCGACGATGAGCAGGATGATGATCCATTTGATCATGGGAATGCCTCGCAAGCCGATAGATTTCAAAACCGCATGAAAACGCTTCTGTCGCGCTTGGGTTCCCGCCGGCTGCGAGGCGATGTCAGTGGAAAAACTAAAGCGCGTCGCGTTGAAACGGATTCATGCGACGCGCTTTAGGTCTCTGCTTTTATGCATATCGTTCTCCGAAAAACCGAGATCACTTTTGGGCGACATGCATCAGCCGGCGATCTCGATATCGGTGCTGAACGGCGCCGTCTTGGTCGAGTTCTGGTCATGCATGAGGAAGTTGCACTTGTATTTCCCGGCCGGCAATCCATCGAGGGACAGGTCGAGTTTGAAGAAGAGTTCGCGGTTGTGCGAGCGGGAAGCGACCTGCACGCTGCCGATCTTCTCGAAGGTACCCAGAGCTTCGCCCGAGTCGGAAAGCACGGTGAGGTCGACGGAAAGCGCGATCTGGCTGTTGCCGAGGCCGTCCGACCCATAGCCGTAGCCGACCGGCTCCATATAGAGCACGACCTTCTCGCCTGGCTTGTAGATGTGATTGGCACGCTCGCTGTAGATGCCGAAGCCGCCGGCCGAATCGACCTGTTTGACATTCTGCACGGCGAGCGGCATCGCTTGCCACAAGGCCTCCTCGGCGCCGCGGAATTTCTCCAGCGCGCCGGCTCCGTCACCGGCCTGCAGCGCCTTTTCGGCCTCGGCGGCGCGATCAGTGATTTCGCCCGCGAAAGCCGCCGGCACCGAGATTGCCAGCACCATCAGCGCTGCAAGCATAGATTTCATCCGCATCCCCCTTTTCTGCTGGGCGGACCATCGGCGAAAATGACGGTGCCGTAAATGGCCAATGCAGACTTCAGCCGCGCCCGATCTCCGGCACGTCCCAGACCTCGCCGGGTTGCAAGGCGCGAAAGCGCTCCGGCGGCACGCCCTCCGCCTCACGCGCCTCGGCCAGTTTGCGGACCGGTTCGTCCATCGGTTCGTCGGTGAGCTGGAATGTGCCCCAGTGGCAGCCGGCGGCGAAGGCGGCCTTGCACAGCTTCATGCCTTGCACCGCTTCCTCCGGGTTCTGGTGCTGCGGCGCCATGAACCAGCGTGGCTCATACGCGCCGATCGGCAGGATGGCGAAGCGGAAGCCGCCATGTTTGTCCGCCATCAGCCGGTAGTTGATGCCGTCGTGGAAGCCGGTATCGCCGGCGAAATAGAGTTTGCCGCCCGGCGTCTCGATGACGAAGCCGGCCCACAGTGCCATGCGCCGGTCGCGGGCACCGCGCGCCGACCAGTGATGCGCCGGCTCGATGTGGATGGCGGCGCGGTCACCGATGTCGATCCTGTCGCCCCAGTCATGCGCCGCCAGCCGCATGCCGGGAACCGCCTCGCCGATCAGCACATCGTTGCCGAGCGGCGTCACCACCAGCGGATCGTCGCTTTCCTTCAGTCGCCTCAGCGTGACGAGGTCGAGATGGTCATAATGGTTGTGGCTGACCAGCACGAGGTCGATCGGCGGCAGGTCGTCGAAGGCGATGCCCGGTGCATTGACGCGTTTCGGCCCGGCGAAGGAAAACGGCGAGGTGCGTTGCGACCAGACCGGATCGGTGAGGATGTTCAGGCCGGCCGTCTGGATCAGCAAGGTCGAATGGCCGACCATGGTGACGGTCAGGTCGGTGCCTTCGACCCTCGCGGACGGCCTCGCCTGCGGAAAGGGACTCGGGCTGGTCGCCGGCCATTTCGCGCGTTGGCCGTTGAGCTGCCATTTCAGCAGATCGGTGAAGCGGCCGGGCATCCGGCCACCGGGATTGAAGAACAAGGTGCCATCGAAATGGTCGCTGGGCGGACCGCTGTAATAGCGGTTGGCGGCTTTCTTTCTTGCGGCCAAGGTATGCTCCAGCGGGTTTCGGTTTCTTGACATAGGTTCTGCGCCGGTTGGCGCAAGCATTTGCAGGGCGAATGCGCGGTCGCGGCCGAACTCCACGGATTTGAGCGACGGGGCGAACATGGCAGGTCGAGATTGCGATAAATTTGCAACAATCTTGCCGCAAACCCTATTTTAACCATATCGGGTTGAAATTTCGCCACCTTCTCCATCTTGGTGGAGGGTGATATTGCGCGGACGGCTTCCCCCCAGCCGGATCCGACGGAGGTTGTAATGAATTTTTCGAAAAGCGGTCTTGTGGCCGTATCGCTGGCGGCGCTCGTTGCGAGCGGTTGCTCGACCTCGCGCTTCTCGTCCATGGACGACCAGCAACCGGCGCCGCTGCAGCCGGCGCCGGCCGGCCAGGTGACTTCCAACCAGCTGCCGCCGCCGGCCTCGCCCGGCACCACCGACCCGTCGAAGTTCCCGACCGCTCCGGCGAACACGCAGGTTGCGTCCTTGCCGCCGGACGGCCAGGCGCCCGCCGGGGCCTCGGATCTCAGCGCGGCAGCCGTCGCCGGCGTCTGGAATGCCAGCGTTTCCGGGCAGAGCTGCAAGATCGCGACACCGCAGACCAAGTTCGGCGCCGGCTTCCGCGCCGGGCCGCTGCATTGCCCGGCTCCGATCGACGGCATCAAGTCGTGGAACGTCGCCGGCAAGCAGTTGACACTTTACGATGAGAATGGCGGCTCGCTGGCGCGGCTCTATTCCTCGGGCGGCTCGAAATTCGACGGCCAGACTTCCAACGGTCAGCCGATTTCGCTTACTAGGTAGCCCGATCTCCCCAGTGCATGTCGCCCAAACTGGGGCTCCGGTTTTGGGGCAACGACGTGCATGAGAAAAACGACGTGACCGATGCATCTGCGTGACGGCCTCCAGACCCATGCGACCGTCAGGCAGCGCTACGACCACCTGGTGGAAACCGGCGCGATCGGACGCGATCCGGCGCAGGAGCGGATCGCCGCGGCGCTCGACCGGCTGACCGACGAGATCTCGGCCAAGCGGCTGGCGCACAAGTCCAGCGCGCTGGGCTGGCTGTTTGCCCGCAAGCGCGAGACGCATGAGGCCGTCAAAGGCCTCTACATCCATGGCGGCGTCGGCCGTGGCAAGACCATGCTGATGGACATGTTCTTCGAGCTGCTGCCGGTCCGGCGCAAGCGCCGCGTGCATTTCAACGACTTCATGGCCGATGTGCAGGACCGCATCCAGAAGCACCGGCAGGCGCGCAAGAACGGCGACGTCAAAGAAGACGATCCTATCCCGCCCGTGGCCAAGGCGCTGGCTGATCAGGCCTGGGTGCTGTGCTTCGACGAATTCTCGGTCACCGACATCGCTGACGCGATGATCCTGTCCAGGCTGTTTTCGGCGCTGTTCGCCAATGGCGTCGTGTTGATCGCTACTTCGAACGTGGCGCCGCAAGATCTCTACCGTGATGGGCTCAACCGCCAGCTGTTCCTGCCGTTCATCGGCATATTGGAACGACACGCGCAGGTGCTGTCGCTCGACAGCGACAAGGATTACCGGCTGGAAAAGCTCGCCCGCACGCCGGTCTATGTCACGCCAGCCGACGACACGGCCGACCGGACGCTGGACGAGGCCTGGCGGACGATGACGCGCGGCGCGCCGACAGCCGCGACCTCGCTGACGCTGAAGGGCCGGCAGGTTCTGGTGCCGGCCGCCGCCGGCGACGCGGCGCGGTTCTCCTTTGCCGATCTCTGCGAAAAACCGCTTGGCGCGCGTGATTTCCTGGCCATTGCCGGACGGTTCTCGACCATCTTCATCGACCATGTCCCGGTGCTGGGCGAAGGCAAGCGCAACGAGGCCAAGCGCTTCATCCTGTTGATCGACACGCTTTACGATCATCATGTGCGGCTGGTGGTGAGCGCCGAGGCGCCGCCACAAGAGCTTTACGTGGCAAAACGCGGCGTCGAGGTGTTCGAGTTCGAGCGCACGGCCTCTCGCCTGATCGAGATGCAGAGCCGCGACTGGCTGGAGGACTGGGCTGAGCGGCGAAAAGAAAGGGCGCCGCCGGCTGCGGCACCGCGGGCTCAAGCCCTGCCTTCGTCGTCCTAAGCAGATGGACCCAAAGCAGAGCGAAGACCCTGGTCACTAAAGCCTGTACGCATACATGACGAAACTCTCCGCTTCCCCATGCGGCTCCTTGCGCGAACTCATAAAGTGCCCGGGCCGGGAGGTTGCCGGGTTCGGTGCCAACCCAGGCCTCCTCGCAGCCATTCTCCCTGCCGATCGCGAACATCGCGTCGAGCATTTTGCGCGCGATACCCTGGCGCTGGAAGGCGGGCGATACGCCGACCTCGTCGATGTAGAGTTCCGCAACCTTGTCAGGATGGCGGTGGATCACCGCCGCACATTGACCGACAACCGCGCCGTCAGCCAGGGCTACGACCATGAAATGGCCGGGTTGGCTGAGATAGGCTGCCAATCGATCCGGCCTGACCGGTTCGTCGAACACATCCTCGGCGATCCGCATCACAAGGGCGTCATCGCCGGCTTCAAGCCTTACGATCTCCATCTTCATTGTGTAACTTCTCCCAAGTCGGCTTACAAACTTTGACGTTTACGTAAATCCCAATCCATCTAACCGATTGAAAATGTTCACTCCAAAATAATCGTTTGAATTTATCTTGCACCGGGGCTATTGGGTGCGGCGAAATCTCGCGGGTTTCCTCAGCATTCCGGCCTCTTCCTCGACGCCGTCATCAAGTCGTCAAAGATTTGGGCGCAGTCACAGACAAAGGGAAAACATCCTCACATGGCACGCAACAAGATAGCGCTTATCGGCTCGGGCATGATCGGCGGCACGCTGGCCCACATGATCGGCCTCAAGGACCTCGGCGACGTGGTGCTGTTCGATATTGCCGAGGGTATTCCGCAAGGCAAGGGGCTCGATATCGCGCAATCGTCGCCGGTCGATGGTTTCGACTCCCGGCTGACCGGCGTCAACGACTATGCCGGCATCGAGGGCGCCGATGTCTGCATCGTCACCGCCGGCGTGCCGCGCAAGCCGGGCATGAGCCGCGACGATCTGCTGGGCATCAACCTAAAGGTCATGGAACAGGTCGGCGCCGGTCTGAAGAAGTACGCGCCCAAGGCCTTCGTCATCTGCATCACCAACCCGCTCGACGCCATGGTATGGGCGCTGCAGAAGTTTTCCGGCCTGCCCAAGACCCATGTCGTCGGCATGGCCGGCGTCCTCGACAGCGCGCGCTTCCGCTATTTCCTGGCCGAGGAATTCAAGGTTTCGGTCGAGGACGTCACCGCCTTCGTGCTCGGCGGCCACGGCGATTCCATGGTGCCGATGATCCGCTACTCGACGGTGTCGGGCATTCCGCTGCCCGACCTCGTCAAGATGGGCTGGACCTCGAAGGAGAAGCTCGACCAGATCGTGCAGCGCACCCGTGACGGCGGCGCCGAGATCGTCGGCCTGCTCAAGACCGGCTCGGCCTATTACGCGCCGGCGGCCTCGGCGATTTCCATGGCCGAAGCCTATCTCAAGGACAAGAAGCGCGTGCTGCCCTGTGCGGCCCACCTCTCCGGCCAGTATGGCGTCAAGGGCACCTATGTCGGCGTTCCCGTGGTGATCGGCGCCGGCGGCGTCGAGCGCATCATCGAGATCGACCTCAACAAGAGCGAACAGAAGATGTTCGACAGTTCGGTGGCGACGGTGCAGAGCCTGACCGAGGCCTGCGTCAAGATCGCGCCGCAGCTCGCCTCGAAGTGAACCCCACCAAAACGTCGACCCCGGCAAAACGACCTGGAGATAGTTCCCGATGAACATCCATGAATATCAAGGCAAGGCGCTGCTGAAGAGCTTTGGCGCGCCGGTGGCCGAAGGCGTGCCGGTGTTCAAGGCAAGCGAGGCGGAAGCCGCGGCACGCGCGCTGCCCGGCCCGCTCTATGTGGTGAAGAGCCAGATCCACGCCGGTGGCCGCGGCAAGGGCAAGTTCAAGGAACTGTCGACCGACGCCAAGGGCGGCGTGCGGCTGGCGAAGTCGGTTGCCGACGTCGTCGCCAACGCCAATGAGATGCTCGGCCACACGCTGGTGACAAAGCAGACCGGCCCGGCCGGCAAGCAGGTCAACCGCCTCTATATCGAGGACGGCGCCGACATCGAGCGCGAGCTTTATCTGTCGATCCTGGTCGACCGTTCGGTCGGCCGCATCGCCTTCGTCGTCTCGACCGAAGGCGGCATGGACATCGAGGCGGTCGCCCACGACACGCCGGAAAAGATCATCACCGTCGCCATCGACCCGGAAAAGGGCGTGACGGCGGATGATGTGAGGGCGCTCAACGCAGCCCTCAAGCTCGACGGCGACGCGGCCAAGGATGGCGGCACGCTGTTCCCGATCCTCTACAAGGCCTTCGTCGAGAAGGACATGAGCCTGCTCGAGGTCAATCCGCTAATCGTCATGAAGAACGGCCGGCTACGCGTGCTCGACGCAAAGGTGTCGTTCGACAACAACGCGCTGTTCCGCCATCCGGACGTGCTTGAACTGCGCGACACCACCGAAGAGGACGAGAAGGAGATCGAGGCGTCGAAATACGACCTCGCCTATGTCGCGCTCGACGGCAATATCGGCTGCATGGTCAACGGCGCAGGGCTTGCCATGGCGACGATGGACATCATCAAGCTTTATGGCGCCGAACCCGCCAACTTCCTCGATGTCGGCGGCGGCGCGTCCAAGGAGAAGGTGACGGCGGCGTTCAAGATCATCACCAAGGATCCGGCGGTCAAAGGCATACTGATCAACATCTTCGGCGGCATCATGAAGTGCGACATCATCGCCGAGGGCGTGATCGCCGCGGTCAAGGAAGTCGGGCTGGAAGTGCCGCTGGTGGTGCGCCTGGAAGGCACCAATGCCGAACTCGGCAAGAAGATCATCAACGACAGCGGCCTCAACGTCGTGTCGGCCGATGATCTGGACGACGCAGCCAAGAAGATCGTGGCGGCGGTGAAGGGCTGAGCCTGTGCCTCCACGCAAGATAAACCTGGTCGAGGCGGCGGATCAAAAGATCAGCAAGGTCTTCGATCCGCATATCGCCGGCGACGTCAATGACAGTCAGGCCAAGGTCGCCAAATTCGGCGCAACCTTCGACTGGCACGCGCATGACAATGAGGACGAAGCCTTCCTCGTGCTGCGGGGCAGGATCGCCATCGATTTTCGCGACGGACCGGTCGAGCTCGGCGAGGGTGATTTCATCGTCGTGCCGCGCGGTGTCGAGCACCGGCCGCGTTCGCTCACCGCCGAGCCCGTGGTGCTGATGTTCGAGCCGGCGACGACGCTCAACACCGGCAACGCCAAGAGCGACCTCACCGTCACCGATCTGAAGCGGCTCTGACCGATGAACGCTGCCTCCTTCTCCTCGCTTTCCGCCGATCACCAGCGCCTGCAGGCGCTGGTCGGCGCGTGGCGCGGCGAGGAAGAGGTCGCGGCCACGCAATGGACCGATGCCGGCACGGCGACGTCCGAAGTGCTGGCGGAGGCGCAGTTCGGCGGCCTGTTCGTGGTGCAGCGCTATCGCCAGCGCCGCGACGGCACGATTTCCTTCGGTTCGCACAATGTGTTCGGCTTCGACCAACCGAACCGCCTCGTCACCATGCACCAGTTCGATTCGATGGGCTTTGTCCCGGCCTCGCCGGCGACGGGCTCGTGGAATGGCAGCGAGCTCAATCTGGAGCGGTCGTCGCCGCGCGGCACCGCGCGGGTGACGTATATTTTCGACGATGCCGACACCTACCGCATGCGACTGCATTTCAAACCCGCCGGCAGCGATGGCTGGCATGACATGGTGAGCGGCGTGTACCGACGCGTCTCGCCTTCCTCGATCAACAGTCTTTAGAAAAGGGCTCCAATGTCCATTCTCGTCGACAAGAACACCAAGGTGCTGGTGCAGGGCCTGACCGGCAAGACCGGTACGTTCCACACCGAACAGGCGCTGGCCTATCACGGCACCAAGATGGTGGGCGGCATCCATCCCAAGAAGGGCGGCGAGACCTGGACCGGATCGAAGGGCGAGAGCCTGCCGATCTTCGCCACCGTCGCCGAAGGCAAGGCAAAGACCGGGGCCAATGCCTCCGTCGTCTACGTACCGCCAGCGGGTGCCGCCGAAGCGATCCTGGAAGCGATCGAGGCGGAAATCCCGCTGATCATCTGCATCACCGAAGGCATTCCGGTGATGGACATGGTCAAGGTCAAGGCGCGGCTCGACCGCTCGACCTCGCGGCTGATCGGGCCGAACTGCCCGGGCGTTCTCACGCCTGACGAATGCAAGATCGGCATCATGCCTGGAAACATCTTCCGCAAAGGCTCGGTCGGCGTTGTTTCGCGCTCGGGAACACTTACCTATGAGGCCGTGTTCCAGACCACCAATGTCGGCCTCGGCCAGACCACGGCCGTCGGCATCGGTGGCGACCCGGTCAAGGGCACCGAGTTCATCGACGTGCTCGAGATGTTCCTCGCCGACGACGAGACCAAGTCGATCATCATGATCGGCGAGATCGGCGGTTCGGCCGAGGAAGACGCCGCGCAGTTCCTCAAGGACGAAGCCAAGCGTGGCCGCAAGAAGCCGATGGCCGGCTTCATCGCCGGACGCACGGCGCCGGCCGGCCGCACCATGGGCCATGCCGGCGCGGTCATCTCCGGCGGCAAGGGCGGCGCCGAGGACAAGATCGCGGCGATGGAATCGGCCGGCATCAAGGTCTCGCCATCGCCGGCGCGGCTTGGCACGACGTTGGTTGAAGCCATCAAGGGCTGAGCGTCGGCGCCGGCAGTGGAATGAGAGCCGACGGCGGTTCGTTGGCTTTGAGGGGACAAGAAGGGCGGGTGAATCGCCCACTATCGCGGCGCTGCCGCAAACGTAAGGAGACGGAGCCAGGCTCCGCTGAAACGACATGGCAAGACAAGATCAGGCCAACGACCAATTCTCGCTCACCTCGTTCCTCTACGGCGGCAACGCCGATTACATCGACGCGCTCTATGCCGCCTATGAAGACGATCCCGCCTCGGTCAATCCCGAATGGCAGGAGTTCTTCGCCGGGCTGAAGGACGATGCCGGCGATGTGCGCAGGAACGCCAAGGGCGCCTCTTGGGCCAAGCCGTCCTGGCCGCTGCAGGCCAATGGCGAATTGGTGTCGGCGCTCGACGGCAATTGGGGCATCGTCGAGAAGCATCTGGAAAAGAAGGTCAAGGACAAGGCGGTCACCAACGGCATCGTGCTCTCAGACGCCGACGTGCACCAGGCGACGCGCGATTCGGTGCGCGCCATCATGATGATCCGCGCCTACCGCATGCGCGGCCATCTGCACGCCAATCTCGACCCGCTCGGCATCGCCAAGCCGCTCGAGGATTACAACGAATTGTCGCCGGAGAATTACGGCTTCACCGCAGCCGATTACGACCGGCCGATCTTCCTCGACAATGTGCTGGGGCTCGAATTCGGCACCATCCGGCAGATGCTGGAGATCCTGACCCGCACCTACTGCTCGACGCTGGGCGTCGAGTTCATGCATATCTCGGACCCTGAGGAGAAGGCCTGGATCCAGGCGCGCATCGAAGGCGCCGACAAGGAAATCTCCTTCACCACGACCGGCAAGAAGGCGATCCTGCAAAAGCTGGTCGAGGCCGAAGGATTCGAACAGTTCATCGACGTCAAGTACAAGGGCACCAAGCGCTTCGGCCTCGACGGCGGCGAGGCGCTGATCCCGGCGCTGGAGCAGATCGTCAAGCGCGGCGGCCAGCTCGGCATGAAGGAGATCGTGCTCGGCATGGCGCATCGCGGCCGCCTGAATGTGCTCAGCCAGGTGATGGCCAAGCCGCACCGGGCTATCTTCCACGAATTCAAGGGCGGCTCGGCAGCCCCCGACGAGGTCGAGGGCTCGGGCGACGTGAAGTACCATCTCGGCGCCTCGTCGGACCGCGAGTTCGACGGCAACAAGGTGCATTTGTCGCTGACCGCCAATCCCTCGCATTTGGAAATCGTCGATCCCGTGGTGATGGGCAAGGCGCGCGCCAAGCAGGACTATCTGTTCGGCCGCGGCCGCGAGGAGATCGTGCCGCTGGAAGAGCGCGCCAAGGTGCTGCCGCTGCTCCTGCATGGCGATGCCGCTTTCGCCGGCCAGGGCGTGATCGCCGAAATCCTCGGCCTGTCGGGCCTGCGCGGCCACCGCGTCGCCGGCACGCTGCACTTCATTATCAACAACCAGATTGGCTTCACCACCAATCCGCGCTTCTCGCGCTCGTCGCCCTATCCGTCCGACGTCGCCAAGATGATCGAGGCGCCAATCTTCCACGTCAATGGCGACGATCCGGAAGCCGTGGTGCACGCCACCAAGGTGGCGATCGAATTCCGCATGAAGTTCCACAAGCCGGTGGTCGTGGACATGTTCTGCTACCGCCGCTTCGGCCACAATGAGGGCGACGAACCGGCCTTCACTCAGCCGATCATGTACCGCAACATCCGCACCCACAAGACGACGGTGCAGATCTATGGCGACCGGCTGATCGCCGAGGGCCACATCACCCAGGCCGAGCTTGACCAGATGAAGGCCGACTGGCGCGCGCATCTGGAATCCGAGTGGGAAGTCGGCCAGCATTACAAGCCCAACAAGGCCGACTGGCTGGATGGCGCCTGGTCTGGCCTGCGCACGGCCGACAATCAGGACGAACAAAGGCGCGGCAAGACCGCGGTGCCGGTCAAGACGCTGAAGGAAATCGGCAAGAAGCTGACCGAGGTGCCGAAGGGTTTCGAGGCGCACAAGACCATCATCCGCTTCCTCGAAAACCGCCGCGAGGCGATCGAATCCGGCGAAGGCATCGACTGGTCGACGGCGGAGGCGCTGGCTTTCGGCGCCATCCTGCTCGACGGCAATCCGATCCGCCTGTCGGGGCAGGATTCCGAGCGCGGCACCTTCTCGCAGCGCCATTCCGTGCTCTACGACCAGCGCGACGAGACCCGCTACATCCCGCTCAACAATCTGTCGGCGGCGCAGGCCGGCTACGAAGTCATCAACTCGATGCTGTCGGAAGAGGCGGTGCTGGGCTTCGAATATGGCTACAGCCTGGCCGAGCCGAAGGCGCTGACCTTGTGGGAAGCGCAGTTCGGCGACTTCGCCAACGGCGCCCAGGTGGTGTTCGACCAGTTCATCTCTAGCGGTGAGCGCAAGTGGCTCAGAATGTCGGGCCTCGTCTGCCTGTTGCCGCACGGCTATGAAGGCCAGGGTCCGGAGCATTCCTCGGCCAGGCTGGAGCGCTTCCTGCAGCTTTGCGCCGAAGACAATATGCAAGTCGCCAACTGCACCACGCCGGCCAACTACTTCCACATCCTGCGCCGGCAGCTGAAGCGCGACTTCCGCAAGCCGCTGATCCTGATGACGCCGAAGTCGCTGCTGCGCCACAAGCGGGCGGTGTCGACGCTGCCGGAAATCTCGGGCGAAAGCTCGTTCCACCGGCTGTTGTGGGACGACGCGCAGTTGTTGCCCAACCAGGCGATCAAGCTCACCAAGGACAGCAAGATCCGCCGCGTCGTGCTGTGCTCGGGCAAGGTCTACTACGACCTCTACGAGGAGCGCGAGAAGCGCGGCATCAACGACATCTACCTGCTGCGCGTCGAACAGCTCTATCCGTTCCCGGCCAAGGCGCTGATCACCGAACTGTCGCGTTTCCGCAACGCCGAGATGGTGTGGTGCCAGGAGGAGCCCAAGAACATGGGCGCCTGGTCGTTCATCGACCCGTATCTGGAATGGGTGCTGGCGCATATCGACGCCAAGCATCAGCGGGTGCGCTACACCGGCCGGCCGGCGGCCGCGTCGCCGGCGACGGGATTGATGTCCAAGCACCTTGCCCAGCTCGCCGCCTTGCTCGAAGACGCGCTCGGCGAATAAAGCAGGCGAATAGAACAGAACCGACAAGAACGGACAGGCACAATGGCTACCGAAATCCGCGTTCCCACTCTCGGCGAATCCGTCACCGAGGCGACCATCGGCAAATGGTTCAAGAAGGTCGGCGATGCCATTGCCGTCGACGAGCCGCTGGTCGAGCTTGAAACCGACAAGGTGACGGTGGAAGTTCCGGCGGCCGCCGCCGGCACGCTGGGCGAAATCGTCGCCAAGGAAGGCGAGACGGTGGGTGTCGGCGCTTTGTTGGGTTCGATCTCGGCAGGCGGCGCCGCCGCGCCGGCGACCAAGCCGCAGGCGGTTTCGCAGGCCTCGTCGCCGGATGCGGCGTCGACCAGCAAGCAGGCCGCGGCCGAGACCGCCAAGATCGCCGGCGATGGCGGCGCGGTCGAGCCGCGCAGCATGCCGCCGGCGCCGGCAGCCGCAAAACTGATCGCCGAGAACAATCTGTCGGTCGACCAGCTGTCCGGTTCGGGCAAGCGCGGTCAGGTGCTGAAGGGCGACGTGCTCGACGCCATCGCCAAGGGCGCGCCGTCGCAGCCGGCCGAGACGCCCAGGGCGGCGCCGGCATCGATTGCCGTGCGTGCGCCATCTTCCGGTGACGATGCCTCGCGCGAAGAGCGCGTGCGCATGACCAAATTGCGCCAGACCATCGCGCGCCGGCTCAAGGAAGCGCAGTCGACCGCGGCGATGCTGACCACCTTCAACGAGGTCGACATGTCGGCGGTGATGGCGCTGCGGACCAAGTACAAGGACGTGTTCGAGAAGAAGCACGGCGTGAAGCTGGGCTTCATGGGCTTCTTCACCAAGGCCGTCACGCACGCGCTGAAGGAAATCCCGGCGGTCAATGCCGAGATCGACGGCACCGACATCATCTACAAGAACTTTGCCCATGTCGGCGTCGCCGTCGGCACCGAGAAGGGCCTCGTAGTGCCGGTCGTGCGCGACGCCGACCAGATGTCGATCGCCGAGATCGAGAAGGAAATCGGCCGGCTCGGCATCGCCGCGCGCGATGGCAAGCTGTCGGTCGCCGACATGCAGGGCGGCACGTTCACCATCTCCAATGGCGGCGTCTATGGTTCGCTGATGTCGACGCCGATCCTCAACGCGCCGCAGTCGGGCATTCTGGGCATGCACAAGATCCAGGACCGGCCTGTCGTGGTCGGCGGCCAGATCGTAATCCGGCCGATGATGTATCTGGCGCTGAGCTACGATCACCGCATCGTCGACGGCAAGGAAGCGGTCACCTTCCTGGTGCGCGTCAAGGAAAGCCTGGAGGATCCGGAACGGCTGGTGCTCGATCTCTGAGGCGGTCGGATGGCAGCTCGCGGCAGAGGCGGCCAATGATGGCCCGTTTGCTTGGGTCTGCCAAACTGGCTGTGCTTATGGCCGGCATGGCGCTGGCTCCCGCAACCGCCCATGCCGCCTGCCCGATCGAACTCGCCGTCTATGGCGATGCGCAAAGCGGCAGCGAGATCGATTTTACCCCGACCGGCACCTCCGCCACCGTCACCAACACGTTCCGCATGATCCTCGACAACAATGTGGTGCTGAACGGCATCGTCATGTGGACCGAGGGCGTGGCACGGCCGAACGGCGCGCTGATGTTCAAATGCCCGGAGGGCGACACCACCGGCGCCGAGCTCGCCGCCTGTACCCCCTGGCACGGCGTCATCTACACGTCTGACGACAAGGGCAGCATCGGGCTCTTGCCGGCAGAAGGCGGCGAGGCGCCGAAGACGCTGATCCTGCCGGATCTCGGTCCGATGCTGCGTCAGTCGTCGGCCTATGGCGGCAACGGCTTCTCGAAAGTGCCGTCGGACGTTTTTACGTTGAAGGGATGCCAGGAATGAGCGAAGCGCAGAAGGTCCTGCTGGTCACCGGCGGCAGCCGTGGCATCGGCGCCGCCATCTGCCGGCTTGGCGCGAAGGCCGGCTATCGCGTCGCGGTCAACTATGCCTCCAACAAGGCTGCCGCCGACGCGCTGGTCAGCGACATCAAGGCTGCCGGCGGTGATGCTTTCGCGGTCAAGGGCGATGTCGGCAGCGAGGCCGATATCCTCTCGATCTTCGAGGCCGTCGACCGCACCCATGGCCGGCTCGACGCCTTCGTCAACAATGCCGGCATCGTCGACGCCAAGGCGCGCGTCGACGAAATGAGCGCGGCACGGCTCGAGCGCATGATGCGCATCAATGTCGTCGGTTCGATCCTGTGCGCCCGTGAGGCGGTCAAGCGCATGTCGACGCGCCATGGCGGCAAGGGCGGGGCGATCGTCAACATCTCATCGGCGGCGGCGGTGCTGGGCGCGCCGGACAATTATGTCGACTATGCCGCCTCCAAGGGCGCCATCGACACGTTCACCATCGGGCTCGCCCGCGAGGTGGCGCTGGAAGGCATCCGCGTCAACGCGGTGCGGCCGGGCATCATCGACACCGACATCCATGCTTCCGGCGGACAGCCGGACCGGGTGGCGCTGATCCAGGACACGCTGCCGATGAAAAGAGCCGGCACCGCCGATGAAGTCGCGGGTGCGGTTCTCTATCTTCTATCCGACGCCGCGTCCTATACGACAGGCGCGATCCTGAACGTTAGTGGCGGCCGCTGAGCGCCAAGCAAAGGGAAACAAACATGGCTTATGACGTCGTTATCATCGGATCGGGACCCGGCGGCTATGTCTGCGCCATCAAGGCGGCGCAGCTCGGTCTGAAGGTGGCGGTGGTCGAGAAGAACGCCACCTTCGGCGGCACCTGCCTCAACATCGGCTGCATCCCGTCCAAGGCGCTGCTTCATGCCTCCGAAATGTTCGCCGAGGCCGGCCATTCCTTCGACACGCTGGGTGTCGAGATACCACCGCCGAAGCTCAACCTGAAGAAGATGATGGCGCACAAGGATGCGACGGTGTCGTCCAACGTCAACGGCGTCGCCTTCCTGTTCAAGAAGAACAAGATCGACAGTTTCCGCGGCACCGGCAAGGTGGTCGCGGCAGGCAAGGTGTCGGTGACGGGCGAGGACGGCAAGGTCGAGGAGGTCGAGACCAAGAACATCGTCATCGCCACCGGTTCCGATGTCGCCGGCATTCCCGGCGTCAAGGTCGATTTCGACGAGAAAATCATCGTGTCGTCGACCGGCGCGCTGTCGCTGGACAAGGTTCCGGGCCACCTCGTGGTGGTCGGCGGCGGCGTCATCGGCCTCGAGCTCGGCTCGGTGTGGGCGCGGCTCGGCGCCAAGGTCACCGTCGTCGAATTCCTCGACACGATCCTCGGCGGCATGGACGGCGAGATTTCCAAGCAGTTCCAGCGACTGCTGTCCAAGCAAGGCTTCGAATTCAAGCTCGGCGCCAAGGTCACCGGCGTCGCCAAGGCCAAGAAAGGCGCAACCGTCACCTTCGAGCCGGCGAAGGGCGGCGCCGCCGAGACCGTCGCGGCCGATGTCGTGCTGATCGCCACCGGGCGCCGCGCCTATGCCGACAGTCTTGGGCTGAAAGAGGCGGGGGTCGAGGTCGACGAGCGCGGCCGCGTCAAGACCGACGGGCACCTGCGGACCAACGTGCCGGGCATCTATGCCATCGGCGACGTCATCGCCGGGCCGATGCTGGCGCACAAGGCCGAGGACGAGGGTGTCGCGGTGGCCGAAACCATCGCCGGCCAGGCCGGCCATGTGAACTACGAGGTCATTCCGAGCGTCGTCTACACCAGCCCGGAAATCGCCTCGGTCGGCAAGACCGAGGAAGAGCTGAAGAAGGCCGGCATCGACTACAAGGTCGGCAAATTCCCGTTCAGCGCCAATGGCCGCGCACGCGCCATGCTGCACACGGACGGCTTCGTGAAGATCCTCGCCGACAAGGCCAGCGACCGCGTGCTCGGCGTGCACATTGTCGGCTTCGGCGCCGGCGAGATGATCCACGAAGCGGCGGTGCTGATGGAGTTCGGCGGCTCGTCGGAGGATCTCGCCCGCACTTGCCACGCGCATCCGACAATGTCGGAAGCGGTGAAGGAGGCGGCGCTGGCCACCTTCTTCAAGCCGATCCATATCTAAGGGCGCCCAACCCTTCGACCGCGCGAAACAAACAAAACGGCCCGCCTTTCGACGGGCCGTTCGTATCTTGATGTCTAGCCGATCAGTTGGCCGGTGCCGGAGCGGGTGCTGGCGCAGGCGCGGGTGCCGGAGCGGGCGCAGGAGCCGGTGCTGGCGCCGGAGCTGGCGCGGGAGCCGGTGCTGGGGCAGGAGCTGGCGCAGGAGCCGGTGTGCTGGCCGCTGGCGCTTCGGCGGGTGCCGGATGCTCGCCGCTTCTGCCGAAAACGTAATACGCGACAATCGCCAGGATAACGACGACCAGAGCAATCAGCCAGGGGCTGCCGCCGCCACCGCCGCTTGGCCTGTCGTTGGATGGATTCGCCATAAAAGTGTCCTCCGTGGATGAAAATGATCAATCAACAGCCATCAACGTGCAACCGTTGAATGGGTTTCACGCTAGGGACGGAAAGCGCCGAAAACGCGGCGTTTGGCCTCCCACTGCCATCCGACTCAATTGACGGCGGTAACAGTATAGCCGGCTTTGCGGAAATCCTCGACCAGTCCCTCGGGACCGGGCAGGTGGAGCGCGCCGACCGCCATGAAGGCATTGCCCCTGGCCAGGATCGGTCCGGCATGATCGACCATCACCTTGTTGCGGCTGGTGATCATGGTTTCCTCGAAGGCGGCATAGCCCGAGGGGTCGTTCTGCTCGTCCGGCATGGCGGCGCGGAACAATGGCCAGAACATGCCGGTGTCGCCTCGCTGGTAGAGCACGATCATGGTCTCGTTGATGTCATTGACCTTGTCGCCGAGCTTCAGCGTGTCGACCAGGCCCTTCATGTGGAAGGCAAGCGGCAGCGAGGCCATGGCGCGTAGCTGGCTCTCGGCCGTTTCCAGACCTTCCACCGGCTTGCCGGCCGCCTTGGCGCTCTCGGCCAGCTTGACGTCGAGCACCGGTGCTCCGCCGGACTGGCGGGCGAGTTCGCAGGCCGGCAGCGCCATCATCGCCGACAGCATCCACGGCTTCATCTTGGCGACGGTTGCCGGCGGGATGCCGCGCGCGTCGAGTGCTGCGTTCATCGCCGCCGCTTCGTCCGGCTTCAGCAAGGATGACAGCGTCGTGGAGTCGGTGAACATCATCAGGTCCGGCTCCTTCAGCATCGCCGTCATCATCTTCTGCTTGTCGAGCACATCGGTGGTTTCGATGATGAGGGTGCCGGCGGCGTCAAAGGCCTTCTGTGCTTCCGGCGGCAACGTTGTGACGCGCGGGTCGGTCATGTGCATGGTGCCGAACAGATAGGATGGCTGTTCTCCCGATCTCTCAAGCTTCCACAGCAGGCCCTTGCCATTCAGCGTGGCGGCGGCTTCCGCCTCGATCTTGCTGTAGGTGGCAGGGCTGCTCTTCTGCAGGGCCGACAGCATGTCGGCACCGCTGCAGGTCGGGACGTCCGCATGCGCCCTGCCGGCCGCGAACAGCAGCACGGCAAGGAAGGACAGGAAAAACAGCACGTTGAGTGCGACAAGCAGCTTCAGCGAGATGGAAGCTGCACGGTCGGCGATGGCAATGACGCGTTTCATGGCCCCTTTCTAAGGGGGAAAAGCGGCAAAACGGTTAATTGGCAGGTCGAAATTGAAGGGTTCACGCCCTTGGATGGGCCGATTCGTAGATTTCAAGCAGCCTTGCGGTGTCGACGCCGGTGTAGATCTGCGTCGTCGACAGGCTCGCATGGCCAAGCAGCTCCTGGATGGTGCGCAGATCGCCGCCGCGGCCAAGCAGATGGGTGGCGAAGGAGTGGCGCAGCGCGTGCGGCGTCGCGGTGTCGGGCAGGTTGAGCGCCGAGCGCAGTTTGGCCATGTCGCGCTGGATGATGGCCGGATTGAGCGGGCCGCCGCGCGCGCCGCGAAACAACAGGCCTTTCGGATCGAGATGATAGGGGCAGAGCCGGCGGTATTCGGCGATTGCCCTGAGCGCCACCGGCAGCACCGGTACCAGCCGCGTCTTGCCGCCCTTGCCGGTGACGCGCAGCACTGTGTCGGCCTCGGACGCCAGATCGGCGCCGGCGAGGCCGAGCGCTTCGGAAATGCGCAGCCCCGAGCCGTAGAGCAGCGTCAGCACGGCGGCGTTGCGGGCGGCGATCCAGGGCTCTTCGGCCAGCTGGCCTTCGACCGACACGACCTGTTTGGCGTCGCTCGCCGTCAGCGGTTTTGGCAGCGATTTGGGCTGGCGCGGCGCGCGCAGCGCGGCGGCGCCGGCGGCGTTGACCAGGCCACGGCGTTCGAGGAAACGCAGCAGCGAGCGGATGCCGGCCAGGCCTCGGCCCAGCGTGCGGGCGCCGGCGCCGGCGTTGCGGCGGGCGGCGAGAAAGCCGCGCAGGTCGGCCGGGCGCAGATTGGCGATGTCCGAGATGCCGGGCGAGCCACCACAATGGCCGGTCAGGAAGTGCAGGAACTGGCGCGTGTCGCGCTCATAGGCTTCCACTGTCTCGGGCGACAGCCGACGTTCACGCGCGAGCATCTTCAGCCAGCTTTCACGCGCCGCCTGGAGATCGGGTTTCGCCGGGATGAGGAATTCCTGCATGGCGGCATCTTCCTGCATCCGGGTTAGGAAGCGGTGAAGAGCCCGTCATTGAAATGACAGCCGCGTGGGGTTAGAGCAGGCCAAAGGATATTCGCGATGAGCAAGCCGCAAAACCCTGTCCAGATGGCCGTGATCGGCGCCGCCCATGGCATCAAGGGCGAACTCAGGGTGAAGACCTTCACCGGCGATCCGATGGCGCTGGCCGATTATGGGCCGCTCTATGCCAGGGACGGCCGCGCCTTCCAGATCACAGACATAAGGCCGGCCAACACCGTCGTCGTGGTGCGTTTCAAGGGCATCAGCGACCGCAATGCCGCCGAAGCGCTCGCCGGTACGGAGCTTTTCGTCGACCGCTCTGTGCTGCCGGACGATGGCGAGGAGGATGAATTCTACCATGCCGACCTGGTTGGACTGGAGGTTCGCGACGAAACCGGCGCTGCGCTTGGCAAGGTGGTTGCCGTGCATAATTTCGGCGGCGGCGACATTCTCGACGTGACGCTCGCCGGCCGCAAGGGCGTGCTGATCCCATTCACCCAGGCCGCCGTGCCTGATGTGTCGATCGCCGAGGGCTTTGTCCGCGTCGACCCGGTGGCGGCCGGGCTGGTCGAGGACGAGGATGACGATGCGCCGCGCGAGGAAGACTTCGACCCGAAGGGCAGGCCGCGCGGACCGCGCGACGCCGGGGGCAACCGGTGACATTCAAGGCCTCGGTGCTGACGCTCTACCCCGAGATGTTCCCGGGCGCGCTTGGCCTGTCGCTGGCGGGCCGCGCGCTCGAGGCCGGCACCTGGTCGCTGGAGGCGATCCAGATCCGCGACTTCGCCACCGACAAGCACCGCACCGTCGACGACACGCCGGCCGGGGGTGGCGCCGGCATGGTGATGCGCGCCGATGTCTTGGCCAAGGCGATCGACCATGCCTCGCCGCCGGGCGATGCGCGTCCGCGCCTTTTGATGAGCCCACGCGGCAAACCGCTGACCCAGGCGCGGGCGCGCGAGCTTGCCGCCGGGCCGGGCGCCGTCATCCTGTGCGGCCGCTTCGAGGGCGTCGACCAGCGGCTGATCGACGCGCGCGGCCTGGAAGAGGTGTCGATCGGCGATTTCATCCTCTCCGGCGGCGAGCCGGCGGCGCTCGTGCTGCTCGACGCGGTGGTGCGGCTGCTGCCCGGCGTGATGGGCAATGCGGTGTCGGGCGAGGAAGAGAGTTTTGAAAACGGCCTGCTCGAACATCCGCACTACACAAGGCCGCAGGAGTTCGAGGGGCGCGCGATTCCCGAGGTGCTGATCTCCGGCAATCACAAGAAGATCGCTGCATGGCGGCGGGCGGAGTCCGAGCGGCTGACCAGCGAGAGGCGGCCGGACCTTCTCGGCGCTCACCCCTTGGTAAAATAATAAAACGCCAGAAACAGGCCGACGGCGACGACGAAGCCGCGCACCACGTTCTGCGGCACGCGCTTGGCGATCCACACGCCGGCATAACCGCCGAGCGCGCCGCCCGGGATCATGACGATCGCCTGCGGCCAGGCAACGACGCCACCCGAGACGAAGACGATGATCGCCACCGCGGCAACGACCACGGCCAGCATGTTCTTCAGCGCGTTCAGCCGGTGGTAGTCGCCGGCCTGCGTCAGGCCGAGCGTCGCCAGCATCATCACGCCCATGCCGGCGCCGAAGAAGCCGCCATAGATGGCGGTGACGAACTGCGCCAGCGAACCGGCGAGCGAGCCGACCGCCGCCTCATGGCCGGGTTTTGGTGTTGGCTTCAGCCACGGCCCGGCGGCAAACAGGGCGGTTGCGCCCAAGAGCAACCACGGCACCATGACGCGGAAGGAAGGGTTGGACAGTGCCAGAAGGATGAAGGCGCCGGCCAGCGCACCGGCCGCCGAGATCAGGCAAAGCACCAGGGCACCGCGCCAGAAGTGCCTGATATCGGTCCAGTAGGCGAGCGTCGAGGTGATGTAGCCCGGGAACTGCGTGACCGAGGAGGTGGCGTTGGCGACGATCGGCGGCACGCCGACCAGTGTCATGGCGCCGAAGGTGATGAAGGTGCCGCCGCCGGCGACCGCATTGGCGGTGCCGGACAGGAAGCCCGCCAGGAACAGCAGGATGGCGTCGAAGACAGACATGGAATGCCGCCGCGGAAAACTCTGTTATGTCAGGCTTAGAAAGGCCTGAGGGCCGGCGCAACCCGGCACGAAGCGATTACGATGGTGCCATGCCGGCAAAAAAGACTCGTGCGCGGGCGTGACAAAGCGCCGAAATAGCTGTATGTCGCCGCCGAACCGGAAGAAGAATCTGCCGGACCCGTCAACAATGACGGTGTAGTCGCCCCTGTCCGATGTCTTGCAGACGAATGTCTCGGAGGCAAAGGACATAGCCGAGCGGTCAATGGAACTGCAAGGCGAGTGTCGGACGCTCTGACTGTCGGAAGAACAAGAAGTGGATTATTGAGATGGATCTCATCCGTCAGCTCGAGGCCGAGCAGGCCGCCAAGATCGAAGCCAAGCGCAAGCTCCCCGAATTCCAGCCCGGCGACACCGTGCGCGTCCAGGTCCGCGTGACCGAAGGCACCCGCACCCGCGTCCAGGCCTACGAAGGCGTCGTCATCGCCCGCGCCGGTTCCGGCTTCCAGGAAAATTTCACCGTCCGCAAGATCTCCTATGGCGAAGGCGTCGAGCGCGTTTTCCCGGTGTTCTCGCCGATGGTCGAGGGCGTCGAGATCGTTCGCCGCGGCAAGGTGCGTCGCGCCAAGCTCTATTACCTGCGCGACCGTCGCGGCAAGTCGGCCCGTATCTCGGAAAACACCGGCGTGCGCGCCCGCAAGCTCAACGATGAGGAGCGCGACGCGCTGAACGCCGAAAAGGCCCGCATCGAGGCCGAGAAGGTCGCCGCCGCCCAGGCGCTGGCCGCCGAGACGGCCGCCAAGGAAGCCGCCGAGAAGAAGGCCGCTGCCGAGGCTGAGGCAGCCAAGGCCGCCGAGGCGACCCCGGCCGAATAAGGCTTTCGGAAATCCCATTCAAAAAAAGGCGGCTTCGGCCGCCTTTTTCGTTTCACCAGACTGTGAACGCTTCCGCCCCCGAAACAGGATCAGGCTGTTGACCGCATATTATCTTGTGTACTAAATAATCGTGCACAAGATAATTGGAGATTTGATATGGCACTCTACACCACACAGGCTCACGTCACCGGCGGCCGCGCCGGCCATGGCGAGACCAGCGACGGCCTGCTCAAGGTCGATCTGGCGATGCCCAAGGAACTCGGCGGGCCGGGTGGCGCGACCAATCCCGAGCAGCTTTTCGCAGTCGGCTACGCCGCCTGCTTCGAAAGCGCCATCCGCTTCATCGCGCGCAAACAGAAGCTGCCGCTCACGGATGCCGGGGTAACCTCCACCGTCAGCCTGCTTCCCAATGGCGAGGGCTTCAAGCTCGGTGTCGCGCTCGCGGCGCAGACGAAAGGCCTTGATCAGGCGGCCGCGGAAGCGCTTGTATCGGAAGCGCACAATATCTGCCCCTATTCGAACGCCATCCGGGGCAATGTCGAGGTGGCGCTTTCGGTAAAGGCGGCATGACGGGAAAGACCATAAATAGCCCCAGAGACGTCCCGGCGGCGGCCGCCGGGACAGTGGGGGTTCCGCGACTCGATCAGCAACTCTGCTTCGCGCTCTATTCGGCGAGCGGGCTGATGACCAAGCTCTATCGACCGTTGCTCGATCCGCTCGGCCTGACTTATCCGCAATATCTGGTCATGCTGGCGCTATGGGAGCACGCGCCGAGCACTGTGGGCGCGCTTGGCGAGGCGCTGGGCCTCGATTCCGCGACGCTGACGCCGCTGCTCAAGCGGATGGAGGCGGGCGGGCTCGTCACCCGCCGGCGCGATGCCGCCGATGAGCGCCGCGTGCTGGTCGAGCCGACGGCCAAGGGCCAGGCTCTGAGTGCGCGAGCGCAGGATGTGTCCGCGGCGCTTGCCTGCAGCGTGCCGCTCCAACCTGGTGAAGCGAAAGCGCTGCATGCGACGCTCACCCATCTCGTTGCCGACTTGCGCAACGCCGTAGCGGAAGACGGCTCGGCGGATGCGGAGGCGCTGGTTTCCGGTTCGAGATAGCCAGATTATCCCGAAATCCCTGAATTGAGGGCATCCGAATCCCTTTTCGCGCGCGCTGAAGCAGCGGTCCGTCTTGCATGACGCAAGCGGAAAGCTAAAGTCGGCCCGGATTTCCTGTAAGCCCATCCGGGCGCCTTCAATTTTCCGGGAGTGTGTCATGACCAAATCGAAACTGCTGCTGTCCGGCCTGCTGGCCCTCGTGCTGGCGCCTGTTGCCGCCTTCGCGCAGGCGCTGCCCGATCTCGGCGGCAGACAAGTGGTGGTGGTGACCGAAAACGCCTATCCGCCGCTGCAGTTCATCGATCCCAAGACGGGCAAGCAGATCGGCTGGGAATATGACGCGATGAACGAAATCGCCAAGCGGCTCAATTTCAAGGTCGAGTACCAGAACACCTCCTGGGACGCGATGATCCAGGCGGTTTCCGACAAGCAGTACAACATCGGCATGACCGGCATCACCATCAAGGATGACCGCAAGGAGAAGGTCGACTTCTCCGATCCCTATATGCGCTCGGAGCAGTTCATGCTGGTGCGCGGCGATGAAAGCCGCTTCACCGACGCCAAGACCTTCGGCGCTTTCAAGGACGGGCTGATCGGTGCGCAACCCGGCACCACGCCCTTCTACACCGCCGTCTACAGTGTGCTCGACGGCAATGAGCAGAACCCGCGCATCAAACTGTTCGAGACTTTTGGCGCCACGGTGCAGGCGCTGAAATCGGGCGACGTCGATGTCGTGCTGACCGACGGCACCGCCGGCAAGGGCTATGTCGATGCTTCCGAAGGCAAGCTCAAGCTGATCGGCGGCCCGCTCGGCACCGAGGACTTTGGCTTCATCTTCCCGAAGGGATCGGACCTGGTGAAGCCGGTCAACGCCGCGATCGCGGCGTTGAAGGCGGACGGCACGCTCGATGCGCTGAACAAGAAGTGGTTTCTCGACTACAAGATGGGGCAGTAGTCGTTGGCGCGCGTGCTTGCTGACGATGGTGCGCCGCAAATCGCGCTGACCCTGCGCCATGGCACCCCTCTCTGTCCTGCCGGACATCTCCCCCTCAAAGGGGGGAGATCAGCAGCTTCAGCGCCGGCAGCAGTTTTACGACGTCGGGGATTGGCGAAAGTCGAGACAATATCCAAATCCAATCTCCCCCCTGAGGGGGAGATGCCCGGCAGGGCAGAGGGGGGTGGCTTGCCGCGATCCTCCGACAATCCTTGCGCTGCCACGCTCGCCTGAATGGTACCGTCCTCTTCCGCCAAGTCCGAATTCCCCTGGTGGCTTGCCGCCGCCGCCGTGCTTGCACTGGCGGCGGCCCTGTTCATCGCAGCCAGCGATCTCTATGCCCAGGTCTTCGCCACGGTCGCCAAGGGTATCGCTATCACCGTCTTTGTGACCGTCATCGCCTTCGCCATGGCGTCGATCATCGGTCTCGGGGTTGCCCTGATGGGCTTGTCGGGCTCGTCCTGGCTTCGCCAGATCGCGCGCTTCTATGTCGAGATCATCCGCGGCGTGCCGATCCTGGTGCTGTTGTTCTGGATCGCCTTTGCCGGCGCGCCGGCCTTCGTCGCGGCCTGGAACGCGTTGACCGCGCCGCTGCAAAGTGCCGGCTATCTCGGTGAGCTCCTGGTGCGCGACGTGTCGCTGTTGTGGCGCGCCATCATGGCGCTGACCATCGGCTACTCCGCCTTCATCTCGGAGGTCTTCCGCGCCGGCATCCAGGCAGTCGAGAAGGGCCAGATCGAGGCGGCCAAGGCGCTTGGGCTGAGCCGTGCGCAACGCTTCCGGCTGATCGTCTTTCCGCAGGCGATCCGCACCATCTTGCCGCCGCTCGGCAATGATTTCGTCGCTTTGGTCAAGGATTCCTCGCTGGTATCGGTGCTCGGCGTCGCCGACATCACCCAGATGGGCAAGATCTATGCCGCCGGCTCGTTCCGCTTCTTCGAGACCTATTCGATCGTGGCCTATATCTATCTCATCCTCACCGTTGGCCTGTCGCTGGCGCTCAGGGCGCTGGAGCGGCGCCTGCACCGCCAGCACGAGGAATAGTCTTTGGGCCGAGACAGGGTTACGATCCTGTCGACATCGAGGGAGGTCTCATGATTGCCGACAAGGCCAATGCGGCGCTGGATTCCGTCTATGGCGCCGACACGCCTGAAACGCTGGCGCAGGCCTATGCCGCCTGGGCCGCGACCTATGACAGCGAGACCGCCTCGCTCGGCTATCTCCTGCCGTTCCTCATCACCGCCTGGGTGGCACGCCATGTTCCGGCTGGCGAAGGGCCGCTGCTCGACGCCGGCTGCGGCACCGGCCTGTCGGGGCCGTCGCTGAAGGCGCTGGGCTATGGCGACATTGCCGGGCTGGATCTCTCGGACGACATGCTCAAGATCGCCGGCAGCCGCAACGCCTATGGCGAGCTGAAACAGGCGATGCTGGGCGGACCGCTGCCCTGGCCGGACGGGCATTTCCGCGCCTTCTTCTCCACCGGCGTGTTCACCATCAGCCACGCGCCGGCATCGGGCCTGCACGAATTGGTGCGCATCACCAAGAAGGGCGGCCACGCCATCTTCACCGTGCGCGACCAGGTGTTCGAGAGCGGCGGTTTTCAGGCGGTGTTCGATGAACTCACGCAGGCGAAGAAATGGCGGCTGGTCGAGCAAAGCCCATGGTTCCGTTGCTATGCCATCGCCGAGCCCGATGCGCTGGTGAAGACGTTTGTCTTCGAGGTGATGTGAGTGGTGCCACCTCCCCCAGAGGGGGTAGGGAAAGTCGCACCGCCACGCCGCAATTGCCGAAGAGCCAAAACATTGGTATGAGCCACGCCATGGAAGAGCTTTTTGGCGATCCGGCCTACAAGGGGTTCGTGCTGCAGGACAGAAAACGCCTGCCGTCGCGCTTCTCCGCGCGCGTCTGCGGCGCCCTGACCAGCCGACTTAGCTAGACTGCTTTCGCCGGGCCAAGGCTTGCGGCGTTACACTCTTCCCATTCTCATATCGACGGATTTACGCACATGAGCGCACCGCGCACCCTCTACGACAAGATTTTCGACGACCACGTCGTCGACCGCCAGGACGACGGCACCTGCCTGCTCTATATCGACCGGCACCTCGTCCATGAAGTGACCAGCCCGCAGGCCTTCGAAGGCCTGCGCCTGAGCGGCAGAAAAGTCCGGCATCCGGAAAAGACGCTGGCCGTGGTCGATCACAATGTCTCGACCTCGCCCGAGCGCAAGTTCGGCATCAAGAACGAGGAAAGCCGCATCCAGGTCGAGGCGCTGGCCAAGAACGCCAAGGACTTTGGCGTCGAATATTATTCCGAGAACGATATCCGCCAGGGCATCGTCCACATCATCGGCCCGGAGCAGGGCTTTACCTTGCCCGGCATGACCATCGTCTGCGGCGACAGCCATACCTCGACGCATGGCGCGTTCGGCGCTCTGGCGCACGGCATCGGCACGTCGGAAGTCGAGCATGTGCTGGCGACGCAGACGCTGATCCAGCGCAAGGCCAAGAACATGCTGGTGCGCGTCGACGGCCAGCTGCCGGAAGGCGTTACCGCCAAGGACATCATCCTCGCCATCATCGGCGAGATCGGCACCGCCGGCGGCACCGGCTATGTCATCGAATATGCCGGCGAGGCGATCCGCTCGCTGTCGATGGAAGGCCGCATGACGATCTGCAACATGTCGATCGAGGGCGGCGCGCGCGCCGGCCTGATCGCTGCCGACGAGACGACCTTCGCCTATGTCAAGGACAAGCCGCGTGCGCCGAAGGGCGCGGCCTGGGACGCCGCGCTCGCCTACTGGAAGACGCTGCAGTCCGACGAAGGCGCGCATTTCGACAAGGTGATCGTGCTCGACGCGGCCAAGCTGCCGCCGATCGTCTCCTGGGGCTCCTCGCCCGAGGATGTCGTTTCCGTGCAAGGCATCGTGCCGAACCCGGACGATATCGCCGACGAGAACAAGCGCACCTCCAAGCAGCGGGCGCTCGACTATATGGGCCTCACGCCGGGCACCAAGATCACCGACATCGCGCTCGACCGCGTCTTCATCGGTTCCTGCACCAATGGCCGCATCGAGGATCTGCGCGCCGCCGCCAAGGTGATCGAGGGCAAGACCGTGAATCCGCGCGTCAACGCCATGATCGTGCCGGGCTCCGGCCTGGTCAAGGAACAGGCGGAAGCCGAGGGTCTGGACAAGATCTTCCGCGCCGCCGGTTTCGACTGGCGCGAGCCGGGTTGCTCGATGTGCCTTGCCATGAACGACGACCGGCTGAAGCCGCATGAACGCTGCGCCTCGACCTCGAACCGCAATTTCGAGGGAAGGCAAGGCTTCAAGGGCCGCACCCATCTGGTGTCGCCGGCCATGGCGGCGGCGGCGGCGATCGCCGGCCACTTCGTCGACATCCGCGACTGGAAATAACCTCCGGTCCACACATTCCGATGATTGCCGGACCCCGGAACCGCAATGCGGTTCCGGGGTCTTTTTTCATTCGCGCGGTCCGCATATTCGTCCGGGCTTAACCGCTTGTTTGGGCTTGCGCCCTATGGTCTTCCCTCACGTCACGCGAGGGGAAGTCACCGTCCTTTGGACACCGGCCTGTTGATAGCGCTGCTCAATCCGACGATCGCGCTGGCCCTCGGCGCGGCCTTCCTCGTGCTATGGGCCTATCAGCGTCACCGGCCCTATCTGGCCGTGCTGGCGCTCAGCTATTGTGTTTCGGCGCCCGGCTTTCTGTTCCAGTATTTCACCTTGCCCATCGGCATGGTGCTGACCAAGCTGGTGTCCAACATCTGCTTCGCCATCGCCGGCTGCTGCCTGTCGAGCGCCATCGTCGCCCGTTATGGCCGCAAGGTGCCCTATGTGGCGATCGGCGTGCTGGCCGGTGGTGGGCTGGCCTCGTTCTGCTGGTTCCTCTTCGTCGCGCCTGATCTCACCTGGCGTATCCTGGCGATGAATTTCGCCTTCGGCGGCCTCAGCCTTCTGGTCGCCGCCGAACTCAGGCCGGTGCGCAACAATGGCCCGACCGAGAAGATCCTGTTCGTGCTGTCGCTGCTGTCGGGCCTCAACTTCTTCGTGCGAACCCTCGTCGTCGTCATCGCGCACGGGCCGTTCACCAGCTATGACGGATTCTACAACTCGTCCTACTGGACGACGGCGCTGCTGTCGCATGCGCTGCTGTCGCTGCTGATCGCGCTTTGCCTGTTCACCGCCGCGGCCCTCGACGTGATGAAGGCGCTGAAGGCCGAGACGCATACCGATCCGCTTTCGGGCCTGCTCAACCGGCGCGGCTTCGAGGAGCGCGCGGCCCAGCTTCTGCGACACTGCGCAATGGCCAGGTTCCCGGTGGCGCTGGTGCTGGCCGACCTCGATCATTTCAAGGCGCTCAACGATGTGCACGGGCATGCCGCCGGCGATCGGGTGATCGCCGATTTCGCCGCCAAGCTCCGGTCGGCCACCGGCGCGCGCGGCGCTGCCGGGCGCATCGGCGGCGAGGAATTCGCCGTGCTTCTGCCGCTCAGCGATCTCGCCGCCGCGCGGCTGTTCGCCGAGGCTGTGCGCACGCTCTACTCGGCAGGCGGCGTCGACGGGCTTCCCGCCGGCACCAAGGTCACCGCCAGTTTCGGCGTGGCGGCCCGCAGCGGCGAGGAAGCGCTGGAGCCGTTGATGCGGCGTGCCGACGAGGCGCTCTACAAGGCCAAGAAAAACGGCCGCGACAGCGTGCGCCTGTCGTACGAACGGCCCGAAACGCTGTTCGTGCCGGAGCCGTCCAAGGCCGGCTGAAGCCGTACGTCCCAGCACACGTTAACGTCTTTTTCGCCCGTCGGTGTTAGGTGACACACGGGGTGCGAAAGAGATGAGCGGCGCGAACTTCATCCTGTTGATCAATCTGTCGGTTGCGGGCCTGCTGGCAGCATCCTTCATGGCGGTCGCGTTTCATGATGTCGGCCGCGCTCCGGCGCGCTGGTTTGCTTCTGGCTATGTGCTGGGCATGGTCTACTCGGCGATCGAATTCAGCATTCCCGCCTTCACCGATGCCCGGCTGCCGGTGGTCACTGCCTTCGCGGTTTTCCTGGGCGCAACAATAGCCTTCAACGTCGGACTGGCCCGCAAATACGGCGTCGCGCCGCCATGGTCGCCGATGCTGTTCTTCCTGGTCGCCGCCACCATCGTCGTCTATTTCGTACAAGACCTGCCGCGCCAGTCGCTGGTCCGCATGATGGCCTACCAGCTCCCCTATGCCGTCATGCAATTCGTCGGATTGGCCATCGTCTGGTCGTCCAGGCAAAGGCGCGGCCGGCTCGATCGCATCCTGATGGCGGTGCTCGCCGCCAGCGCTGTGCAGTTCGCCTCAAAGCCGTTCATCGCGCATGCCTTTGGCGGCTGGGGCGCCAATCCGCAGGCCTATCTGCAAAGCAGCTACGCGCTGGTGTCGCAATCGCTCGGCACCGTCTTTGCCCTGGCCATGGCGCTGCTGACGCTGGCCATCCTGGTCCGCGATGTGTTGGCCGAAGTGACGTCGAGATCGGAGACCGATACGCTTTCGCGACTGCTCAATCGCGGTGCCTTCACGCGCCAGGCCGAGCAGGCCGTGCTTGGCGCCATGCGGCAAGGCGTGCCGGTCGCGCTGGTCATCGCCGATCTCGATCATTTCAAGAGCATCAACGACAATTTCGGCCATGCCTCCGGCGACCGGGTGATCGAGACCTTTGCCGGTTCCCTGCGCGAAGCCGCCGCCGGGCACCATGTCGCGGGCCGCATCGGCGGGGAGGAATTCGCCATCATCCTGCCGGGAACCAATCTGGCCGCCGCCCGGCTGTTCGCCGAGGGCACGCGCAGCGCGTTCGGCGCGCTGCGCATCGACGGGCTGCCCGCGGACATCAGCTGCACGGCGAGTTTCGGGGTTGCCGAACTTCATCCCGGTGAAACCACCGCCGATCTCATGCGGCGCGCCGACGAGGCGCTCTACCTGGCGAAGAATGCGGGGCGCGACTGCGTCCGTGTCTCGGCCGGGCCGGGAGGCGAGTGGTCGTCCAGCGCAATCGTCATCAATTCCAGATCAGCATGACGTTGGTCGAATCGTCATCCTGATCCACCTCTTCGCCGTTTCCGTGAAACGGTGAAACGCTCTAGCGGCAGGGGCTGAGTTCCGGCATCTCGCCGTCGGAAAGCCCGTACATGTAGCTGCGGCCTTTGACGAAGACCGGCGGCCGGTAGCAATCGCTATAGCCTGAAATCTCGTCGGATTCATTCTGGTAGATCACCTTGGGCTGGCCGGCGCTGGTGTAGTCGGCCAGCTTCTTGGCCAGCTTGCCTTCGCCGACGATGATGCGCTTGTAGCCGGCGGCGCTGTCGATGACGAGATTGCCGAAGGAATCGGCGTAGACGCGATCCTGGTGGCGCCCATTGGCCAGCGTGGGCGTCGCCAGGCTGGCGAGCGAAACCGCTACCATAAGCGCCGAGAGGCGTGATCTGCTTGAGTTCGAACGCATGGCGTCTTCCTGATGGTTAGAGGCCAAAGCGCGTCGAGACGCGCTTTTTGATTTCTTGTCTGGATGCATGTCGTTGCCCCAAAACCGCTGACGCACTTTTGGGCGACATGCATGGCTCCTCGAATCAGAAATTAACCTTTTCTTAACCTTTGTTAAGAGGCCGGCGCGTTGCGCGGCGATGTCTCGTCAAACATGGTTAATTTCCGACTGGAGGGAAAACCCGATAGCCATCATTCGGCCATGCTTGGCGGCACCATCGCGGCCGGCATCGAATGGACCCAAAGGCAGCCTCGGGGCAACCTTGATCTTGGTGCAACATCGTGGCTAGTCTGCCGCGCGGGAGGACAGCATATGGCGCTACGCCAGACGGTTTGGGTGTCCGTTTTCCCGTTGCTTGCCGTCGTTGCGGCCTGTGTGCCGCAGGATGGCGCGCCAAAAGCGGCCAATGTCGTCTCGCCCGCGCCGGCACAGCAGTCCATCGCAGCCGCGGCTCGCCCGGCATCCGCGCCTCCGGCACCGGCAACCAAGATCACCACCGATCTCACGGCGCCGCGATCCACAGTGGGTACGGCAACCTATGGATGCGGCAATGGCAGCACGATCACCATTCAGAATCTCGGCTCGTTGTTGCGTGTGATCGAGCCGAATGGCACGACCGAAGAGTTTGCGGCGTCGCCCGCCAACCAGTCCAGCCGCTACCAGGAAGCCGCCACGCATAACGCAATCGTGATCGACGGGCGTGAGGCGCTGGTGATGAAGAGGGGCTCGACGCCGCAGACCTGCAGGCGCTAGGCCGCACGGCCAGGAAGTCGCTTATGCTGCACTGCAGCGATATCGAGCCGGCTTTGGGTCCTCCGCCCCTAATCGATTGAAGCCCGAGCCTGCCTTTTTGTCAGACTAAATGACGTTTCCAAAACGATTTTCTGGCTTTGACGCGGTGCAAAAAGAGCATTAGAAACCGGCTGTCCGAAGTCGCAACCGGAAGCGGCAATGCCGTATTTCCACCTGAGGCTAAAAGCGCGTCGCGCCGAAACGGATTCATGCGACGCGCCTCGGATTCTTGTTTAGTGCATGCCGTCCTCCCAAAACCGAGGTCACTTTTGGGCGACATGCACGAAGACGCCGAACCTGGGGGAGCCATGAGCAAATCACCAGCCACCCGCGAATTCGCCAGACGAGAACGGCCGCTTTCGCCGCACCTGACGATCTACCGGCCGCCGATCACCATGACGATGTCGATCATCCATCGCATCACCGGCGGGGCGCTTTACTTCGGCACGCTGCTGGTCGCGGTCTGGCTGATGGCGGCGGCAAGCTCGCAGGCGACCTTCGACTGGGTCAACTGGGCCTTCGGCACCTGGCTCGGCCGGCTGATCCTGTTCGGCTACACCTGGGCGCTGATGCACCACATGCTGGGCGGCGTGCGCCACCTGGTCTGGGATACGGGCGCCGGGCTGGAAAAGCATACGGCCTCGAAGATCGCCTGGGCGACGCTTGTCGGCTCGGTCCTGCTCACCTTGCTGATCTGGACCGCCGGCTACATGGCGCGAGGAGCCTGATCATGAGCGGCAAGAACAATACCGATATGCGCACGCCGCTGGCGAAAGTCCGCGGTCTCGGCTCCGCCCGCGAGGGCACCGGTCATTTCTGGCGCCAGCGCCTGACCGCAATCGCCAACATCCCGCTGACGCTGTTCTTCGTCGGGTTCCTGATCGCGCTCAACGGCGCCGGCTATGCGGAAGTGCGCGCGGCGCTCGCCAATCCGTTCGTGGCGCTGATGCTGGCCCTGGTGCTGATCTCCGGGCTCATCCATATGCGGCTCGGCATGCAGGTGATCATCGAGGATTACATCACCAGCGAAAGCCTGAAGCTGGCGACGATCGCGCTCAACACATTTTTCACCGTAGCGGTCGGCGTCGCCTCGATCTTCGCCCTGCTCAAGCTGGCATTCGGAGGCTGAGTTGGCCAAGGACGCGAAATCAGCCAAAATGGCAGGCTATAATTTTGTCGACCACAAATTCGACGTGGTGGTGGTCGGCGCCGGGGGCGCGGGCCTGCGCGCCACGCTTGGCATGGCCGAACAGGGCCTGCGCACCGCCTGCATCACCAAAGTGTTCCCGACGCGCTCGCACACGGTGGCGGCGCAAGGCGGCATTGCCGCTTCGCTGTCCAATATGGGCCCCGATTCCTGGCAGTGGCACATGTACGACACCGTCAAGGGGTCGGACTGGCTCGGCGATGTCGACGCCATGGAATATCTGGTGCGCGAAGCGCCGGCCGCGGTCTACGAGCTCGAACACTATGGCGTACCATTCTCGCGCACCGAAGAGGGCAAGATCTACCAGCGGCCGTTCGGCGGCCACATGATGAATTACGGCGAAGGCCCGCCGGTGCAGCGCACCTGCGCCGCCGCCGACCGCACCGGCCACGCCATCCTGCACACGCTCTACGGCCAGTCGCTGAAGAACAACGCGCAGTTCTTCATCGAGTATTTCGCGCTCGACCTGATCATGGAGCCGGACGGCACCTGCACCGGCGTCGTTGCCTGGAACCTCGATGACGGCACCATCCACCGCTTCTCGGCCAAGATGGTGGTGCTGGCGACCGGCGGCTATGGCCGCGCCTATTTCTCGGCCACCTCGGCCCACACCTGCACCGGCGACGGCGGCGGCATGGCGTCGCGGGCCGGCTTCCCGCTGCAGGACATGGAATTCGTGCAGTTCCACCCGACCGGCATCTACGGCGCCGGCTGCCTGATCACCGAAGGCGCGCGCGGCGAGGGCGGCTATCTCGTCAATTCCGAGGGCGAGCGCTTCATGGAGCGCTACGCGCCGTCCGCCAAGGACCTTGCCTCGCGCGACGTCGTCTCACGCTGCATGACGCTGGAGATCCGCGAGGGCCGTGGCGTCGGCAAGAACAAGGACCACATCTTCCTGCATCTCGACCACCTCGATCCGGCCGTGCTGCATGAGCGGCTGCCCGGTATTTCGGAATCGGCCAAGATCTTCGCCGGCGTCGACCTGACCAAGGAGCCGATCCCGGTGCTGCCGACGGTGCACTACAATATGGGCGGCGTGCCGACCAACTACTGGGGCGAGGTGCTGAACCCGACGACGCGCAGCCCCGACAAGGTGTCGCCCGGACTGATGGCGGTCGGCGAGGCCGGCTGCGCCTCGGTGCACGGCGCCAACCGGCTGGGCTCGAACTCGCTGATCGACCTGGTGGTGTTCGGCCGCGCCGCGGCGATCCGCGCCGGCCAGGTCATCGACCGCAAGTCGGCGATCCCGTCACCCAACGAAGCCTCGGTCGAGAAGATCATGGACCGCTTCGACGGGCTGCGCCACGCCAATGGCTCGACGCCGACGGCCGTGCTGCGCGAGAAGATGCAGAAGGCGATGCAGGAAGACGCCGCCGTGTTCCGCACGCAGGAATCGCTGGAGAAAGGCTGCAAGCGCATTTCGCAGATCTGGGGCGAGCTCAAGGACATCAAAGTGTTCGACCGCTCGATGATCTGGAATTCCGACCTGGTCGAGACGCTGGAGCTGGAAAACCTGATGGCCAACGCCATCACCACCGTCTACAGCGCCGAGGCGCGCAAGGAGAGCCGCGGCGCGCATGCCCGTGAAGACTTTTCGGCGCGCGACGACGCCACCTGGCGCAAGCACACGCTGGCCAGGGTGAGCGAAGACGGCAAGGTGACGCTCAGCTACCGGCCTGTGCACACCGAGCCGCTGCTGGCCGAAAAGGACGGCGGCATCAGCCTCGCCAAGATCGCGCCCAAGGCCAGGGTGTACTGACGATGGCGCTGGCGGGCACGGGATATTCCAGCAAGCCCCTTCCGGCCAAGCTCGGCCTGAAGGACGGCATGATTGCCGCCTTCATCGCGCTGCCGCCGGAGCTCGACGAACTGGCCGGCGCCGTCGATTTCGCCGAGGTCTACCGGCTGGCCGAATGGTCCGACATTTCGGGCAGCCATCAAAGATACGACGCCGTGCACGCCTTCACCAAACAACGCGCCGAGATCGAGGATCGCCTCGGCGATGTCGAGGCGGCGATCAAGCGTGACGGCATGGTCTGGGTGTCGTGGCCGAAGAAGGCATCGAAAGTGCCGACCGACGTCACCGAGGGTGTCGTCCGCACCGAAGCGCTGAAGCGCGACCTTGTCGACGTCAAGGTCGCCGCCGTGAATGAAGTCTGGTCCGGGCTGAAGCTCGTCATCCGAAAGGACCTGAGGTAATGGTCGAACTGACGCTCCCCAAGAATTCGAAGATCCAGCAGGGCAAGACCTGGCCGAAGCCGGAGGGTGCCACCAATCTGCGGGAATACCGCATCTACCGCTGGTCGCCGGACGATGACGAGAACCCGCGCATCGACACCTATTTCGTCGACATGGACGATTGCGGGCCGATGGTGCTCGACGCGCTGCTCTGGATCAAGAACAAGATCGACCCGACGCTGACCTTGCGCCGCTCCTGCCGCGAAGGCATTTGCGGCTCCTGCGCCATGAACATCGACGGCTCCAACACGCTGGCCTGTACCAAGGGCTGCGACGACATTTCCGGCGCCGTCAAAGTCTATCCGCTGCCGCATATGCAGGTGGTGAAGGATCTGGTGCCCGACCTCACCAATTTCTACGCCCAGCACGCCTCGATCGAGCCGTGGCTGAAGACGGTGTCGCCGCAGCCGGCCAAGGAATGGCTGCAGAGCCATGAGGACCGCGAGAAGCTCGACGGGCTCTACGAATGCATATTGTGCGCCTGTTGCTCGACCTCGTGCCCGAGCTATTGGTGGAACGGCGATCGCTATCTCGGCCCGGCAACCCTCTTGCAGGCCTATCGCTGGCTGATCGACAGCCGCGACGAGGCCAAGGGCGAGCGGCTCGACAATCTCGAGGACCCGTTCCGGCTCTATCGCTGCCACACCATCATGAACTGCGCGCAGACCTGCCCCAAGGGCCTCAACCCGGCCAAGGCGATCGCCGAGATCAAGAAGATGATGGTGGAGCGGCGGGTTTAGTTGCCGGATGCCGTGCGATGACTATCGCACCGGAAGCCGTCGAGGCGGCCGGGAGCGGCACTCTCTGTTTTTGGCAGTCAGCAATTTACTGGAATGCGACTGTTAGAGAGGCAGAGAGTGGGCGGGGCTCGAACCCGCGTCCCCTCGCTTAGCAGGCGAGCGCTCTATCCAACTGACGCTACCACTACGCAACCCTTACGGGTTGATCGTGTTCGCACGACTGGCAGGTCATGTGGGATAGCCGCTGTGCGGTTTCAAGTCACTTGTTCCGAAGCAATGAATACCTTTGGATACAGGTAACGAACTCTGCGGTCGCGCATCAATCGACTCGCCTTCCCCCAAGAATCAGGCAAGCTACATCCTAGTTCAGCCAATTGAGTCGATGAAATTCTGACAATTGGAGAGATCAATGGTGCGCAGGATTCGAGCAGGCAACGTAAAAACCGCTTTGTATGAAATTACGAAAGAACTGGTGGCGAAAGGCACATACTCTACCCCAAATGCTGTCAGGGAATTGAGATCTAAACACGGAAAGGCAGTCGATACCGATCTCCAAGATGTCTTGGATATGGGCCTAAAAGTTATTGCTGGCATTGTTCGTTCCAGGCCCAATGGGAATGCCGACCAAGGTGACCTCACGCGAGAATTGGGGATCCGAGAATTCGAGACGTTCTTCTTCAACGGCCCAGACGGAAAATCCGAGAGTAAGGTTGTGAATGTTTTGGATTCGACCCTTGAGGTCTATGACGCTCGCGTGGTTCCGGTGAAAAAATCGCGCGCTGCGCTGAATGTAAAAGAGGGTTCGGCCAAATATTTCGAGGAAATGCGAGAGCAGGGACTGGTGGGTGTGACGCTTCGTAGATACCTCGCTGATCGTAGGTAGAACCTGCGGTGCGGCAGATGTTTGGCTCGCGCATCGAGCGCTATGAGTTTCGGCTCGGCAGTTCTCGCTCACTTCGCTGCCGCCATCCTTGATTTGCTCCTGTTCGGCGGGCCGCCGGCCGCGCCCGGTCTTGTTTCAAACATGTCGCTTGCTAGTCTGGGGCGCCGAGGGAGTCTTGGTGACTAATATTAGCGACAGCTTAAGTAATTGATTGCTAGTTGCGCGCGATTACTTGTATTGTCTTAGTGTAGTTTTAAGCAGTCACCGATATTCACTTTCGAGATCGCGGTTCGAGTGTAAAGCGGTGCGCGGCTTCATCGTGAATGGGTGTTCAGTATCTGGGCCATTGATCAGCGCCACAACAGTCGGCTCGCTCACCTGGCTTGTGTCGCTGATCTATTTTCAGGAGAAGGGGCTGCTTGCGGCTCTCGGTTTGGGGGTTTTGATCGCGCTTCTCTGGCTTGACGGGTTCCGGGACAAGAAGGCGGATCGGCAGGGAAGCCGGTGGTTCAGGCCCTATTTCTCGCTCTTCCCCTGCCTTCTATTCCTTGTCTATGTCTATCTGGAAAGCGTCTTCGGCTATTTTGACTGGGGTGCGATGTTCATGCATGCCGGCGCCGGGATGCTGACGCCCGGTGTCGTCTTTGAGTATTTGTGGAATACCGGAAGCACGATGCTGGTTATTCTGGTCGTTCTTCTCGGTCTCGGCGCACTGAAGGCGCGCGGTACGCTGACGAGAGGATTGGATGTCGCCCTGATGGCGTTCTTCCTGGCGGCAAACCCGATGCTGACACGTCCGATCGCGGCAGCAATTCATCCCAATCCCCTGCATGATTTCCTGTCCAAGCGGTTCGTCGATATTGCCGCTTTGGCAGAGCCGGAGGTTGCGGCAGCATCCGTGGCCGTCGCGCCCAGCAACCTCGTTCATATTTTCATCGAAAGCGCCGAGCGCTCCTACATGAACGAGGCGGAGTTCGGTGACGTCATGGGTCCGCTGCTCGAATTCGATAGGCGTGGGGTTTCGGCGAGCAACATGGTGCAGCTTGCCTACACCAACAACTCCATCTCAGGGATGGTCGCTGCGAATTGTGGAACGCCGCTGCTGATAACGTTCTTCACATCGCGCCAATACCTGGAGGAGCATTCGCAATTCCTGCCTGGCCTGACCTGCCTGGGCGATGTTCTGAAGGCACGGGGTTATCAGCAGAACTTTGTTACCGGTTGGCCACTCAGCTTCACCGGTCAGGGGACATTCTATTCTACCCATGGCTACTCATCGCTTTTCGGGGGCCCCGAAGTGGTGGCCGCGGTCGCCGGGCGCGGCAACAGTTTCGGCGCCGACGACGCTGAAGTCCTGGATTTGAGCTTCGACATTTTGCGGCGTGCGCAGCGCGGCGGCAAACCGTTCTCTTTGACGATCGCCGTCAGCGGTGGGCACGCGATGGATGGCTACCTGACCGACAAATGTATCGGCAAGACGGGACTTTCCCCGCAAGCCCCCAATATTCTCCACGCCGTGAAATGCACCAACATGCTCGTTGCCGACTTCATTCACAAAGCCGAAGCCGACGGTCTGATGGCGAACACCGTTCTGGTGCTGCAAAGCGACCATCTCAGTGCACCTAGCGCGGTGACGGACCGCCTGGACAAGTATGAACGACGCAACTTTTTCTCCCTCTCGGGGGATGGCATTCCGTCCAAGACATATACCGGACTTTCGGGCACGATCGACATATTCCCCACCATCCTCGACGCGCTGGGCGTGCCGCCCCCCAATGGCCAGGCCGCCTTTGGCGTCTCGCTGCTCGGGGATCGGCCGACGCTGGCCCAGGAACTTGGACAGGACCTGCTCGATGACGCGGTCTATGCCGAGGATATCCTCGTCAGATCATTCTGGCAGCCGAAACCTGAGCGGAAGGCCGAGGCGCCTAGGACTAATGCCCTCTAGTGCCGAAGCGCGCCGGTGCAAATGTCCGATGCCAGATAGCGCCCTGATGCGAGAAAAGGCTGAAAAGTGTGACGCTTCGTAGCGCATTCGTCGATCGAAAATGGGAGACGTTTCGCGGACGGTCATGGTATCGGAAGCTTTGGGTATAGAAATCCATGAGCGAAGACCTTCCCATCCTCTCCCCCATCGAAGCGCGCGTGCTCGGCTGCCTGATCGAGAAGAAGGAGCTGACGCCTGACGTCTATCCGCTGACGCTCAACGCAGCCCTTGCCGCCGCCAACCAGAAGACGGCGCGTGACCCGGTCATGGCGCTGGAGCAGACGGAGGTGCACCGGGCGCTGAAGCTGCTCGAGCAGAAGGGGCTGGTGCGGCAGATGTTCGGTTCGCGCGTCGAGCGCTACGAGCATCAGATGGCGCAGCGCTTCTCGCTGACCACGCCACAGACCGCCTTGATCGGCCTGCTCCTGCTGCGCGGACCGCAGACGGCGCATGAACTGTTGGCTCGAGCCGAGCGCATGGCGCGATTTTCATCGATCGAGGATCTGCGCGCTGAACTCGACATGCTGATCGGCCGGCGGCCGCCGCTTGTCCAGGAAATCCCGCGCGGACCAGGCCAGCGCGAGGATCGCTACGTGCATCTTCTCGCCGGCCCGGTGGACGTTGCAGCCCTGTCGGCCCAGCGTAGCGCGCCGGCCATGCCTCACTCCGACCTCGAAGCGAGGGTGGAAGCGCTGGAGCAGGAAGTCGCGGCCCTTCGCGCCCGGCTTGACGCGCTGGGCGGCTGAGGCCACCTGGAGTTGTTCACATTAAAACGCCGGCTCTCAGGCCGGCGTTTGTCGCTTCTGGTTACCCCGCTCAGCCGAGCTTGGCGTCGAGCGACACCTTGATGGCGCCGAGCGCCTTGGAGACCGGGCATTCGGCCTTGGCCTTCTCGGCCAATTCCTTGAATTTAGCCGCATCGATGCCGGGCACCTTGCCGACCAGCGTGATCGCGCTGCCTGTGATGCCGGTGCCCGGAACCAGCGTCACCACGGCCTTGGCGTCGAGTTCGGCGGCGGGCGTGCCGTTCTCGGCCAGGAAGTGCGAAAGCTGCATGGCGTAGCAGCCGGCATGTGCCGCCGCGATCAGCTCTTCCGGGTTGGTGCCGGATTTGCCGCTTTCATCCTCGAAGCGCGCCTTGAACGAATAGGGCGTGCCCTTGAGCGTCCCGCTCTGGCTGTCGAGCGTGCCTTTGCCTTCTTTCAGATTGCCTTTCCAGACGGCGGTTGCGGTGCGGTCCATGAAGTCCTCCTTGGTTGCCGTGAACTTGGGGTTGTCGTGAACTTGGTCCGGGTGAAGCCCGGCGTCCGGTCAACTATAGCGCGGGTCGGCGCGAAGACCACTGCACTGTTTGGACCACGGCACGATGACGGCGCATTTGCCTTCGGAAAAATCCGGGCAGCCAGGAAAAAAATAGTCGCGCAAAAATGTCGACTTCGATCCAGCCCGTCCGTCCTGTGGGCGGCCATGGGATTTGTGGCCTGATGGAGGTTCACATGGACAATCTTTTTTTCGCACTGTGGAAGAGCCCGGGCCATGGGCCTGAGCGACAGGAAGACTTCTGGCTGGATCCGCCGGCGCCCGTCTTCGCCAGGCTGCTGGCGGCGGTCGCCATCATCGGGGTCGCGACATGCCTTCTCGACCATGCGGCGGCCATCGACGGCAAGGCTGACACGCTCGTCGTCGCATCCTATGGTTCGTCTCAGCAGGAGAGCTCGCGATGAAATATGTCTGCCTGGTTTATGGTGAGGAAAAGGACCTCTACGCATTGACCGTGGAGCGCGGGGCCAAGCTCGACGCGGATTCACTGGCCTATGACAGGTCCCTGGACCAGGAGGGCAAGCTGATCATCGCGCAGGCGCTGCAATCGGTGAGAACGTCGAAGTCGGTGCGCCGGCGCGAGGGCAAGCGCCTCGTCACCGACGGCCCTTTCGCCGAAACCAAGGAGCAACTGCTCGGCTTCGTCATGGTCGAGGCCGACACTCTCGACGAAGCGCTGGACATCGCCGCCGGTATTCCGCTGGCCGAACTCGGCACGGTCGAGGTCCGGGCGATCTACACTATACCGGGGTCTTAGGTGGTGCCTGGCCTTGGCGGCTGAGGCTACAAACCGGCTGTTTAATCGCCTAAGTTTCACCAGCCGCAATTGAAGTTTCTTCGCCGCAAGCAACTCTCGCGTGTTGAAGCGGCGCGACAGTTCTCTTATCGTCCCTCGGATTTCCGAGGGATTTCGACATGCCTTTCCTGATTGCTGTCCTTGGCGTGCTGGGTGCGGCGGCGTTCTGGTGGTACCGGATGAAGGCCATGAACGATGCCGCGCGCGAGGTCGCCGATGTCGTCGGGCGCGTGCAAGGCAACATCAGGCGCAAGAAACTGCGCAAGCAGGCGGCCCTGTCGCCGCTCACGGCGATCGACGATCCGGTGGTGGCCGCCGCGACGCTGATTACCGCGATCGTTTCCGAGAACGGCCCCGTGCTGCCGCAGCGCGAGGCCGTCATCCGCGCTGTAATCTCCGAGATCGCCGACAAGAAGAAAACCGACGAGGCGGTGATCTACGCCAAATGGGCGGCGGCGCAGATCGACGACACCACGATCGTCATCGACAAGCTGGCGCCGTTCCTGCGCGAACGTCTCGACGTCGCCGAGCGCAACGATCTGCTGCAGATGGTCAACCGCGCCGCCCAGGGTGGCGAGAAGCGCCTCGAGATCGCCGACCAACGCATGCTGCGGCTGCGGCAGAAGCTTGGTTTTGAAGTGAACTAGGCTGTGGCCATATTCGCCGGCGTATTGGCGAGGCGCTCTCGGCTGCGGACTCACAAAGGCGCAGCGACAGTCTGATGGCCGCCAAGATCATGCACAATCGCTTGCTTCGAATGTCGGAATTGGGCTCGCGCTCAGCGCATTTCATGGCGGCTCCCCCACTACGACCGGTATAAATTATCGGTCAGTCGATTGGCTCAAGGAGAATTCGCATGCGCGGTCATTGTTTATGTGGCGCCATTGCTTTTGAGGTCGATGGTCCGGCACAAGCATGCGTGAGCTGTCATTGTGAAAGTTGTCGGCGGCAATGTTCTGCGCCGATGACCACCTATATTGGCGTCTTGGACGACCAATGGCGATGGCTGAGCAAGCCTCCGAAGGTCTTCAACTCTTCTCCCGGTGTGGAAAGAACATTTTGCGATCACTGTGGCTCGCCACTGTCTTTCCGCTCAAAGAGCATGTCCGGTGTCATGCATTTTTTTGCCGCGGCGATGGAGGACCCGGAAAAATTTGCACCAACGCTGCATGTCGCTTTTGAGGAGAAGCTCCCCTGGCTGAAACTCGCCGACGGCCTGCCGACACGTTTTGGGCCTGACTATACGAAAGGCTAGATCGCCTCGCCTTTCAGCAGCCGCGGCGTGTCCGCGGACAATCCCGACGCCTGCCGGATGAAAAACTCCTTCAGGCGCGGCATGCGCTCGACGAGGCCGAGGCCGATGTCGCGCACGGTGCGCAGCGGGGTGATGTCGTTGGAAAACAGCCGGTTAAGCACATCCGTCGTGACGCCCATCTGCACCGTGTCGAAACGGCGCCATTGCTGGTAGCGTTCGAGCACGTCGAGCGCGCCGATGTCCTGGCCGAGCCGGTCGGCCTCGACGATCACTTCGGCAAGTGCGGCCACATCCTTGAAGCCGAGATTGAGGCCCTGGCCGGCGATCGGATGGATGCCGTGGGCGGCGTCGCCGGCAAGGGCCACGCGCGGGGCGACGAAGGCGCGCGCGATGGTGAGGCCGAGCGGCCAGGCGCGCGGCTTGTCGGCAACGCGGATCTCGCCGAGCTTCAGGCTGAAACGCTGTTCCAGTTCATGCTCGAAGACGAGGTCGTCGCCTTCCACCAGCGTTTTGGCATCCTCCGTGCGTTCGACCCAGACGATCGACGAGCGGTTGGTGCCGTCTTCGTCGGGTTTCAGCGGCAGCGTGGCGAAGGGGCCGGCGGGCAAGAAGTGCTCTTCGGCGCGGCCATTATGCGGGCGTTCATGCGCCACGGTGCAGACGATGCCGGACTGGCCATAGTCCCACTTCACCGTCTTGATGCCGGCCATGTCGCGCAGCTTCGAATTGACGCCGTCGGCGGCGACCAGCAGCCGTGCCGTCAGCGCGGCGCCGTCGGCCAGATGCACGGTGATACCGGCGCCATTGGTCTCGAAACCCTGCACCGCGACGCCTTCGATGATGTCGATGCCGAGCTTTTCGGCCCTGGCGCGCAAGGCGCCGTTGAGCGACTTGTTGGCGACCATATGGGCGAAGGGCTCGCCCGGCGCCACTTCGCCGCCAAAGGTCAGGAAGACCGGGCGCACAGGATCGGCGCTGCGCGAATCGGTAATGATCATCTCGGTGATCGCCTGCGCCTGCGGCGCGATCTCGGCCCAGACGCCGAGCTGGTCGAGCATGCGGCAGGCGGCAGCGGCAATGGCCGAGGCGCGGCCGTCGCGTTGCCAGGCGCCGGCGGGCGCGGCATCGACCAGCGCCACGGCCAGATGCGGTCGCGCCTGTTTCAGCGAGACGGCGGTGGCCAGGCCGACATAGCCTGCTCCGGCGACGAGGACATCGAGCCCGGATCTGGTCTTGGCGTCCGCCTTGCGTTCCATGCCTTGGCTCCTTGCGCGTCGGCCCGGGCTCGCGCCCTTGACGGCTCGTTCTTCCTGTCGGAAACCGCCATAGCAATTTTGCGGCGAGGTCACAAAACATGACGGCGGCGATCGACGAGCTTCTGAGCATTCTCGACCTCGAGAGGCTGGAACACAATCTGTATCGTGGTCGCAGCCCCCAGGTGGAGTGGCAGCGCGTGTTCGGCGGCCAGACCATCGCCCAGGCGCTGGTAGCGGCGCAGCGGACGGTGGAGCCGGACCGCTTCGTGCATTCGCTGCACGGCTATTTCATGCGGCCGGGCGACATCAGGGTGCCGATCGTCTACGAGGTCGACCGCATCCGCGACGGCGGCTCCTTCACCACTCGACGCGTGCTGGCGATCCAGCACGGACAGGCGATCTTTTCGCTGGAAGCCTCGTTCCAGGTCGACGAGAAGGGGCTGGAGCACCAGTTCGCGCTGCCCGACGACGTGCCGCCGCCGGAAGGGCTGCTGACGCAGCGCCAGCTGCTCGAAAGAGCCGAGCGTGTGCCGGAGGCGGTGCGCCGCTTCTGGGCGCGCGAACGGCCGCTGGAACTCAGGCCGGTCAATCTCCAGCACTATGAAAGCCGCGACAAGCTGCCGCCCCGGCAGAACGTCTGGATCCGCCTTGGCGGCCCGGTTCCCGATGACCGCGCGCTGCAATCGGTGCTGCTGGCCTATCTCTCCGACATGACGCTATTGGACACCTCGACCTTCGCGCATGGGCGCGGCCTGTTCGATCCCGATATCCAGGCGGCGAGCCTCGACCATTCGATGTGGTTCCATCGGCCGCATTCGCTCGACGGCTGGCTGCTCTATGCGCAGGACAGCCCGTCGAGTTCGGGGTCGCGCGGCTTCAGCCGCGGCACGCTCTATGCGCGCGACGGCACGCTGATCGCCTCGATGGCCCAGGAAGGGTTGATCCGGCTCAAGCGTTGAGCATTGCGAGTCTTGTTTGAGCAGGATCACTGGGCAAACGAAAACCGTTTGTCCGGGAAAACCGGGCTCGACTTTTCGGGATCATGCTCAAAGCTGGCAAATTAGGCAAATTCGAAAAATTGCATATTTTTTGAGCATGTGGCGTGCCGCAGGCATTGGCACCCGCTGCCTCCCATCGCCTCATTCCCTGTGTTTACAACAGGTTAACATGCTGCTTCGGCACTTGGCACGGAGCTTGAATCCTTGTGTGCACTCTCCGGCTCTTTGGGATCGGTGAAGTCGTGCAAACGCGGGGGACCGCAACAGCAAAGGGTGAAACCTTATGAAAATCGTGATGGCAATCATCAAGCCGTTCAAGCTGGACGAGGTACGCGAAGCGCTTACCGCCGTCGGCATCCAGGGCCTGACCGTCACCGAAGTCAAAGGCTACGGGCGTCAGAAGGGACATACGGAAATCTATCGCGGAGCGGAATACGCGGTCAGTTTCCTGCCGAAGATCAAGATCGAGGTCGCTGTCAGTGCCGACATGGTCGACAAGGCCGTCGAAGCCATCACCGCCGCGGCCAAGACCGGCCAGATCGGCGACGGCAAGATCTTCGTTTTCGGCATCGATCAGGCGGTGCGCATCCGCACCGGCGAAACAGACACCGACGCGCTCTGAGCGGCGAACACGTATTCCAATGGAGAGTTCAATGAATATTTCTTCCACCTTGAAGACGACGGGACGGGCGGCCCTTCTGGGCTCGCTTGCTCTGGCAGCATTGGGCAGCGTCGCCGCCTTTGCGCAGGAAGCCGCTCCGGCCGCTGCCGCCGCCGCACCGGCTGCCGCGCCCACCCCGGTGCTCGACACCGGCAACACCGCCTGGATGCTGACCTCGACGGCCCTGGTGTTGATGATGACCATTCCGGGCCTGGCGCTGTTCTACGGCGGCATGGTGCGCAAGAAGAACGTGCTCGCCACCATCATGCAGAGCTTCGCCATCACCTGCCTGGTAACGGTGCTGTGGTTCATGTTCGGCTATTCGCTGGCCTTCACCACCAATGAATCCGCCAGCATGAACAGCTACATCGGCGGCTTCTCGAGATTCTTCCATCACGGCATCACCGTCTCGACGCTGTGGCTGCCAGGGGTCGCGAACATTCCTGAGTTCGTCTTCTCGATGTTCCAGATGACCTTCGCCATCATCACGCCTGCCCTCATCGCCGGTGCCTTCGCCGAGCGCATGAAGTTCTCGGCGCTGCTGATCTTCATGGCCCTGTGGCTGCTGGTCGTCTATGCGCCGATCGCGCATTGGGTCTGGGGTGGCGGCTTCCTTGGCGCGGCCGGCGTGCTCGACTTCGCCGGCGGCACGGTCGTCCATATCAACGCCGGTGTCGCGGGCCTGGTCTGCGCGCTGGTCCTGGGCAAGCGCGAAGGCTACGGCACCACCAACATGGCGCCGCACAACCTGGTCTATTCGGTGATCGGCGCTTCGCTGCTGTGGGTCGGCTGGTTCGGCTTCAACGCCGGTTCGGAACTGGCAGCCGACGGCCTTGCCGGTGCCGCCATGCTCAACACCCAGGTCGCCACCGCCGCGGCGGCTCTCGCCTGGATGTTCGCCGAATGGATCGTCGCCAAGAAGCCCTCGGTGCTCGGCATCATCTCGGGCGCCGTCGCCGGTCTCGTCGCGGTGACGCCGGCTTCCGGCTTCGTCAACCCGACCGGCGCCTTCATCGTCGGCATCGTCGCCGGCGTGGTCTGCTACATCTCGGCGGTCAAGGTGAAGCACATGTTCGGCTATGACGACTCGCTCGATGCCTTCGGCGTCCATGGCGTCGGCGGCGTGGTCGGTGCGTTGCTGACCGGCGTGCTCGCCGATCCGGCGATCAATGCACTCGGCAAAGACGCTTCCATCGGCAAGCAGCTCTACGGCATCGTCTTCACCATCCTGTGGACGGCGATCGCCACCTTCGTGATCCTCTACATCGTCAAGGCGCTGGTCGGCCTGCGTCCGACGACCCAGGAAGAGGTCGAAGGCCTCGACATCTCCCAGCATGGCGAAGTGGTGCCGTAAGGCAAGCTTCGCCATGGGGCCGGCGGATCCTCCTCCCGCCGGCCCCATATTCTCACGCAATCCCGGGAAAACCTGCAATTCGGCTTTCCCGGAGCTACTCCAGAGATCCCGTCGTGACGTTCTCGAAAGAGGCTCACGCATTGAGGCCCGAAGCAATTCGGGCCTCTTTTTTTGGAAAATCGAACGCTTCGAAAAGAAGAAGGAGGAATCGTTTTTCGATGCGATCACGTTCGCGTGATCAGCCAACGAGAAGAAACATAGAGCCTCCCGGCTCCGTACTGGAGGTGCGAGCGCCGTTCTGGTGCTCGCTACCAACAGGGAAGGAACCAACTGATGAACATCAAGAACATCTTCCTGGGAGCACTGGCTCTGTCGATGGTCGGCGGCGTTGCGCTTGCTGGCGCGCTCGACGAGCCTGACAATATGGCGCCGTTCTTCACCGATGCCGGCATGAAGACCATGAAGTCCGAGGCGGATTTCAAGGCAGCCTGGGCCTCGACGGCCAAGGACAAGCAGGACCAGATGATGAAGGAGTGCCAGGACGCAGCGATGAGCAAGCCTCACGCCGAATTCTGCGCCAACCTGATGATGTACGCCGGTCACAAGTGATCGCGCGGGATCGGGCAGAAGGCCCGATCCTTTTGTTGTCGAGCGAAACGATGGCGGGTCCAGGTGCCCGCCATTGTTTCGTTTGCCGGTACGCCTTGGCGGAGACCGCAGGCGTTCCCGATGCCCGTCCGATGGCGGAGTCTATCCGCCGGTGCCGTCGTCCATCATGGTGTTTGTCAGCGCCTCATAGGCACTGCTGCACATCTGGGAACGGGGGCAATTGCGGACAATCAACGTCGGCGCCACCGTCAGTACGGCCGCAATCAGAATTTGCAGGCCTAGACCCGGCACCCCAAATGCCTTGCCGAAGAGAGCCCTGTACAGAAAATACAGGCCCTGTATCAGGCAGGCGGAGGCGAGCAGGTGCAGGAGCGGGCCGGTCGCCCTGGCAAAGGGCGTCACGTGACCATCCGGAAAGCCCACCATCCCGAGTTCGACAAACCAGTGCGCAGCAAGCAGGAGACTAAGCCCTGCCCAGGCCAGGGCCGCCCCGCGAAGGAAGATAGACCGCATGCCTCTATCCACCCCGGTGGCCGCACGGCGACATTGCACATCCCGCCCGCTTCCGCTGCAACCTGAAGTGACGAGTTTGATGATCTCAACCTCTTATAGTTAATGCCCCCTTAACCTTCCCACCGATAGTCTGGCATCCGAATCTGCCGGAGTGCGTCATGCGCTAGGGCCAGGCAATCACTGACGGGGAAGAGCATGCGTTCAGGGGCTTCAGCACCGCTCGCGATGACCGATACGGGGCACGGCATCCAGGCTTTCGCGCGGCGCCAGGTCGGCCGGCTGGTCGGCGCCGGCATGTTTCTGGCTGTGGCCTTCGGGGTTGCCAGCCTCGCCACCTGGAACGTTGCCGATCCAAGCTTCTCGCACGCCACCAACAACACCGTCACCAACGCCATGGGCTATGCCGGCGCGGTTTTCTCCGACCTCGCCATGCAGTTCTTTGGCCTTGCCGCGGTTGCGGCGCTGGTTCCGGCTGTCATCTGGGGGTATCTCTTGTTTTCGGCGCGCGGCGTCGACAGGCTGCCCAAGCGCGGGCTGTTCTGGTTCGGCTTCGCGCTGCTCGCCGCCGCCATCGCCGGCTGCATCGTTCCGCCCAAGACCTGGCCGCTGCCCACCGGCCTCGGCGGCGTGTTTGGCGACATGGTGCTCAAGATTCCCGGCGTGCTGATCGGCGGCTATCCGACCGGGCTGATCGCCAGCGTGCTCGCCGTGCTGCTGGCCGTGCCGGCGCTCTGGCTGTTCGCCTATGGCTCGGCGCTGATCGGGCGCAAGAACGGCTTCGCCGTGATGGAAAAGCCGGCGGCCGCGGACCCGCGCGAGGACGATCTTCTGTTCGACAATGAAGAGGATGAGGGCGACGAGGGCATATTGGCGCTCGGCGCCATCACCCATTGGTGGCTGTCGTTGCGCGCGTGGATGCATCGCCGCGCGGTGCGCCGCAGGCAGGAACGCGACGAGTACGAGCCGGAGATGGAGCCGCGCCCCAGCGCCTGGCGGCGTGCCGCCGAGCGCGTCGAATTGGCCGAATTCGCCGAGCAACGGATGAGCCCGGATGGCCGCGCCCGCGTCGAGCCGGAATTCTTCGCCGCCATGGTCAATGACCGCAGCGTATCCGTCGATCCGGACGATGACGACATCTTCGACCGCGACGACGAGGACATGGATTTCGACGAGGAGCCCGTCACCCAGCGCCGTGCGGCGCCAACGGCCAAGGTGCAGCAGTTCCGTTCGGATGCCGCCACCCGCGTCGAGGCGCCGGCGCCGCGCCCGGCGCCTGGCGCACGCGTCCAACGCGAGGCGCAGACCTCGCTGATCGGCTCCGACAAGTTCGAAATGCCGTCGCTGCATTTCCTGTCCGAACCGAAGAACGTCGCACGTGACCCGAGCCTGTCGAAGGATGCGCTGGAACAGAATGCGCGTCTGCTTGAAGGCGTGCTGGAGGATTTCGGCGTCAAGGGCGAGATCATCGCCGTGCGCCCGGGTCCCGTCGTCACCCTCTATGAGCTGGAACCCGCGCCCGGCATCAAATCGTCGCGGGTCATCGGCCTCTCCGACGACATCGCCCGCTCGATGAGCGCGATCGCCTGCCGCGTCGCCGTGGTGCCCGGCCGCAACGCCATCGGCATCGAATTGCCGAACGCCAAGCGCGAGACGGTGTATCTGCGCGAGATCATGGCGAGCCGCGATTTCGAGACGACCAAGGCAAAGCTCGCGCTGGCGCTGGGCAAAACCATCAATGGCGAGGCCGTCATCGTCGACATCGCCAAGATGCCGCACGTGCTGGTCGCCGGCACCACCGGCTCCGGCAAGTCGGTCGCCATCAACACCATGATCCTGTCGCTGCTCTACCGGCTGACACCGCAGGAATGCCGGCTGATCATGATCGATCCGAAGATGCTGGAACTCTCCGTCTATGACGGCATCCCGCATCTGCTCACGCCGGTCGTCACCGATCCGAAGAAGGCGGTGGTGGCGTTGAAATGGACCGTGCGCGAGATGGAGGACCGCTACCGCAAGATGTCCAAGGTCGGCGTGCGCAACATCGACGGGTTCAACGCACGGGTCCAGCTGGCTGAGAAAAAGGGCGAAAAAATCTCGCGCACCGTGCAGACCGGCTTCGACCGCCAGACCGGCGAGGCGATCTACGAGACGGAGGACCTCGATCTCGAGCCGATGCCCTACATCGTCGTCATCATCGACGAGATGGCCGACCTGATGATGGTCGCCGGCAAGGACATCGAGGGCGCGGTGCAGCGCCTGGCGCAAATGGCGCGCGCCGCCGGCATCCATGTCATCATGGCGACGCAGCGTCCGTCGGTCGACGTCATCACCGGCACCATCAAGGCCAACTTCCCAACCCGCATCTCCTTCCAGGTGACATCGAAGATCGACAGCCGCACCATTCTGGGCGAGCAGGGCGCCGAGCAGCTGCTCGGCATGGGCGACATGCTCTACATGGCCGGCGGCGGCCGCATCCAGCGCGTGCATGGCCCCTTCGTCTCCGACGACGAGGTCGAGAAGATCGTCGGGCACCTGAAGCTGCAGGGCGTGCCCGAATATCTCGACGCCATCACCGAGGATGATGACGAGGATGAGGACGAGCCGTCCGGCAAGGGCGGTGGCTCCGGCGGCGGTGGCGGCGGCAATTTCGAGGATTCCGACGACCCCTACGACCAGGCGGTGGCGGTGGTGCTGCGCGACGGCAAGGCGTCGACCAGCTACATCCAGCGCCGGCTCGGCATTGGCTATAACCGCGCCGCCTCGATCATCGAGAAGATGGAAAAGGAAGGCATCGTCGGCCCGGCCAACCATGCCGGAAAACGCGAAATCCTGGTGCCGACCGAGGACGACAAGTTCTGATGGCGGGGAGCTCACGGCAACTTTGAACCCTCTGGCGCGTTCAGCAACCAAGCAGCGTTCGCCCCGCCAAACTTCAGCCCAACTGGGGGTTCAGGACAGCGACAGATACAGGAATCACCACGAGAGTGACCGACATGAAAAACGATCTTTCCAAGCTCAGCGATTTTGCCCCGACCCGCCGCCAGCTCCTCGGCTTCGGCCTTGTCGCTACGGGTGCAGCCGCCTTCAACGTGGTGCCCGGGTTCGAGCTGCTGGCTTCGGCGCAGGCGGCCGTGCCCGCCGCCGCGCAGAAGATCGCCGACCATTTTTCCTCGGTCAAATCGATGAGCGGCGAATTCGTGCAGTTTGGCCCCAAGGGCGAGCAGACCGGCGGCAAATTCTTCCTCGAGCGGCCGGGCAAGATCCGCTTCAACTATGATGGAGCGTCGAATTTCAAGGTGATCTCCGACGGCAAGTCGGTGGTCATACTCAACAAGAAAATGAACACATCGGACCTTTATCCGCTGTCGAAGACGCCGCTGAAGCTGCTGCTCGATGACCGGATCGACCTCTCCGGCGACCGCGTCAAGAGCGTCAAGGAAGAAGACGACCTCACCACCATCCAGCTTTCCGACAAGTCGGTGTTCGGCAATGCGCGCATCACCATGATGTTCGATCCGAAAACCTATGATCTGCGCCAGTGGACGATCACCGACGCGCAAGGCAAGGACACCACGGTGATGATCTTCAACACCAAGGAAGGCGTCAGCTTCGCGCCCGACACCTTCGCCATCGACTATACGGCGAACCGCGAGCTGAACACCAAGACAAGATAGCTCCCGTCGCTACGGCAAGTTTGCGGCGGCGGCGCTGAAACCAGTTTCTTTCTCCCCGTTTGCGGGGAGAAATGCCCGGCAGGCCAATGAGGGGCGCCGAGATCAATAACTGGCGCCCGGCTTGTCTTTGCTGCCCGCGGCTGGCAGTTTCCGGACTGACTCCCTCAAAAGGCGTCTTCTCCGTCAGGGCCTATCGATCCTGGCTGGCTGCACGCTGTCCGGATTGCCAAATGCCCTTTTCCGTCGCCACTTGGAACATCAATTCGGTTCGTCTGCGCATGCCGATCGTGGAGCGACTGCTCGACGAGTACGCGCCCGACGTGCTTTGCCTGCAGGAAACCAAGGTTCCCGACGAGCTGTTCCCGGAAAAGGCATTCCGCAGGCTCGGCTACCAGCACATCGCCTTCCATGGCCAGAAGGGCTATCACGGCGTCGCCACGGTGGCGCGGCGGCCGATCGAGGTGGTCGAAAAGCGCCGCTTCTGCGAGATCGAGGACAGCCGGCATCTGTCGGTGACGGTGCGCGCCGGCGGCAAGACGATCCTGCTGCACAATTTCTACGTTCCGGCGGGCGGCGACGAGCCCGATCCCGAAATCAACAAGAAATTCAAGCACAAGCTCGATTTCGTCGCCGAGATGAACGCTATTCGCGCCGAGCACACAGAGGTGTCCGCCTCGGTGCTGGTCGGCGATCTCAACATCGCGCCGCTCGAGCACGACGTCTGGTCGCACAAGCAATTGCTCAATGTGGTCAGCCACACGCCGGTCGAGACCGAAAACTTCGAGGCGATGCGGCTCGCCGGCAATTGGGTCGACCTGATGCGGCACAACGTGCCACTAGACCAGAAGCTCTACACCTGGTGGAGTTATCGCGCGCAGGACTGGGAAGCATCGAACCGGGGCCGGCGGCTCGACCATGTCTGGTCGTCGCCCAATCTGGTGCCTGATTTCGCCGGCTACGAAATACTGCGCGCGGCGCGCGGCTGGGAGCGGCCGTCGGACCATGTTCCTGTCATCGCGCGCTTCGACCTGGATTAGGTATGTCGATATTCAGGTGAGGCCGGCCTGCAAATAGCGGCTTCCTGCGCTTCCGGTGCTCACGTACCCAAAAGTACGCTCCGCTCCGGTTCTCGAAAGCCACCATTTTCGGCTCGGCCTGACCTGAATCTCAACACACCTTAGGCCGGCGTCCCTGCTCGACGTTCCCATTCCGGCCGCAGCTGCGCCATGACCAGTTCGTCGCGGTGCACGCCATTGAAAAACGCGCTTCCTCGCGCAATACCTTCGGCTGTGAATCCAACAGCCTCGTAGGCGCGCCGCGCGCGATGGTTGTCCGGAAAGAGGCTGATGCATAGCCGATAGGCGTCGGTTTCGACAAAGGCCCGGTCAATCGCTGCCGCCAGCAGCATTCGGCCCTGGCCTTGGCCCGGCGCGACAACGGCAATGCGCTTGACCAGTGTCACACGTTCGGCAGAAGCCCAACCGCGCAAGATCACGAAGCCGATCGGCGCCGAGCCTTCGATCCCTACGAAATAGGCGTGGGTGCCGTCGGCAAAGGCTTGGCGATGACATGGCTCATCCCAGCGTCCGACAAAGGCATCGTAGCCTGCGCGCCGTTCGGTGGCCATGATGAAGGGCAGGTCATTTTCGGTGGCTCGAACAAGCCGGAAGTCCATTCGCGACTCTCACCTACCCGAAAACCGTGGCGCCAGTTCCTCGATGCGGCGGATCATGTCCTGGAATTCCTCGGAGATGCGCTGGTGCAGCTTCACCGCCAGTTCCGGATATTCCTCGAGGATGCGGCGGAACATCTTGCGGCTGAGCCGGATCACTTCCGAATCGATTTCGGCCGACGCGCTGGTCAGCCGATTGGTGTCGGCGATCAATGCCAGTTCGCTGAGCATGGTGCCGGGGCCGGCGGTGCCGATCGGGATACGCTCGCCACTCTGCTCGCGATAGAGCACGATGCGTCCGCTGACCACGATATAGGCCGAATCGGCCTCGTCGTCCTCGCGGTAGAGCTTGTGGTTGGCCTGCAGCAGGGTGGTCTCGGCGCCGAAGGCGAGCAGGCGCAGCTGTTCCTGCGTGAAACCCTGGAAGAGCCTCACGGCGGACAGAATGCGGATGTCGTCATCCAACGCCATCTCTAGCTGCGTCCCCGAACGGTCAGTCCAATCCCTCCTTCACGAGTTGATCCTTAATCCCCTCCAACAGGATCGCACCCGAAAGCGGTCCCGCCCAGACCGCTTATTGGATAATGAAATGTTTAAGGAACCAGCTTGTAGCCACCGCTTTCTGTCACAAGAATTTCCGCATTGGAAGGATCGCGCTCGATCTTCTGGCGCAGCCGGTAGACATGGGTTTCCAGCGTGTGCGTGGTGACGCCGGAATTGTAGCCCCAGACTTCCTCCAACAGCACGTCGCGCGTCACCACCTTCTGGTCGGCGCGGTAGAGATATTTGATGATCGAGGCTTCCTTCTCCGTCAGCCGCACCTTGCCGCCACGCGGGTCGATGAGCAGCTTCTGGCTGGGTTTGAAGGTGTAGGGGCCGACCGAGAAGGTGGCGTCCTCACTCTGCTCGTGCTGGCGCAGCTGGGCACGGATGCGCGCCAGCAGCACCGCGAAGCGGAACGGCTTGGTCACATAATCGTTGGCGCCGGCCTCGAGACCCAGAATCGTGTCCGAATCGGTGTCGTGGCCGGTCAGCATGATGATGGGCGCCTTGTAGCCGCCCTTGCGCAGGATCTTGACGGCCTCGCGGCCGTCCATGTCGGGCAGGCCGACATCCATGATGAGCAGGTCGATGAGGCCGCCGCGTGCCGCCGTGACGCCTTTTGCCGCAGTCGCTTCCTGCAGCACGTCGAATTCCTCGTAGAGGGCGAGTTGCTCGACCAGTGTGCCGCGCAGGTCGTCGTCGTCGTCGACGATTAGGATGGTGCGTGAAGTCATGGATCAATCCGTTGTTTTGAAAATGAAATTCAGTTGACCGCTGCGTATTTATGCGGAAGCTGGCCGACACAATAGCCGATCACAGTGATTTGTTCCGTGGCACGATCATACAAGAAAAAACGCGATCGCAATGCAGCCGGCGCAATTTTGCCGAAACGGCTGCGTGTGCTGACCGTGCGGGCAAGGCCCGGCCACCCCAGCCAGGGCCTGCTGCAGGCCGGAAAAACCGTGTTTGCCTGCGCGCTCGGGCGTGGCGGCATCTCGGCCGACAAGCGCGAGGGCGATGGCGCCACGCCGCTCGGCTCGATGCGGATCCTGTCGGGTTATTTCCGGGGAGATCAGTTTGCCGGTGGCCGCCGGACGCGGCTTGCGATGACGCCGATCGGGCCCGACCTCGGTTGGTGCGAGGTATCAGACGACCGCAACTACAACAGGCCTGTCAAGATCCCCTATGGCGCCAGCCATGAGCGCATGCGGCGCGACGACCGGCTCTACGACGCCTGCCTGGTGCTCGACTGGAACATCGCGCCGCGCCGCCGCGGGCGCGGCAGCGCCATCTTCTTCCACCTGGCGCGACCGGATTTCACGCCGACGCAAGGTTGCGTGGCGGTGACCGCGCGCACGATGGCCCGGCTGCTGCCGCTGCTGTCGGGTAGGACAGTGGTGAAGGTGGTGCGGTAGGGAATGGGCAGTAGGCAGTAGGCAGTAGGCAGTAGGCAGTAGGCAGTAGGCAGTAGGGATCTCTTTCTACGTCTATCCCCTACTGCCCACTTCCTTTTCTATCGCTTCTGCCAACCCGTGCCCAGCAGTCCGATTTCACGGAGTTCCCGGTCCATCGCCCTGGCGATGTCGCGGCGTTCGCCGCCGATATCGCGCAGTTCACGGTCGGAAAGGTCGTCGACCGATTCCAAGGGAAGCCTGGCGGCGACGTTGGCCTGGCGCAGCCAGTCGAACGTGGCGCGCAGCCACTGCGGGAGAGATGATTTCAGGGCGGTATGGGACTTCAGAGCGATGTCGGTCATGGCTTTATCCGGTTTCTCCGGATATCAAATCCGGTTTGAAGGTATCTCGATGTCGAGATCATACCGGATTGAAAAACAAACGGGAAACGAGTAGTTCTTTTCAGATCATCAAGTTTTATTTGGAGATCAGATGTCTCGCCTCCTGCCCGGAACGCGCGCGCTGAGGACCTTCGAGGCGGCGGCGCGTCACCTCAATTTCACCCGCGCCGCCGACGAGCTTGGGCTGACGCCGGCCGCGGTCAGCCATCAGGTCAAGGAAATCGAGGATCAGCTTGATCTGGTGCTGTTCACCCGCACCAGCCGCACCATGCGGTTGACGGAAGCGGGAAACGTGCTTCACGAGGCGTCGATCGATGCGCTCGACCTGCTCAACCGGGCGGTGTCGCGCGCCCACAAGATGACGCGCGGCACGGCGCTCTTGAAGGTGACGCTCGACGCGCAGTTCGCGACGAAATGGCTGATGCGGCGCATCGACGATTTCCGCGGTCAGAGGCCGGGCATCGAGTTGCGTTTCGACATCACCTACGATGTCAGGGACTTCGAGCGCGACGACGTCGATATCGGCATCCGGTTCGGCACCGGCAGATATGCCGGGCTTTGCGCGCACCGGCTGTTCGACAACATCATCATCCCGGTGTGCAGCCCGGCGCTGCTGGCTTCCGGGCCGCCGCTCAACGAACCGCGCGATCTCTTCCGGCATACGCTCGCGCATATCGATTGGTCGCGGCAAGGCGTCACCTGGCCGAACTGGAGCATGTGGATGCAGGCGGCCGGCGTCGACGATTTCGACGACAGCCGCACGCTCGTCTTCGGTTCCTCGACCGATGCCACGCAGGCGGCACTCGACGGCAATGCCGTGGCGCTGGCCGACTTCGCCATGGTCGCCAATGATTTGTCGCAGGGGCGTCTCGTGCGCCCCTTCGAGCTCGGCATCAAGGTCGCGCCGGAATTCGCCTATTTCCTGGTCTATCCGGAAACCGTGAAGGACGACGCCCGCATCGCAGCGTTTCGTGAGTGGCTGCTGGAGGAAGCGGCAAAGACGCACGGCACGGAGAAGGTGTAGGCGGCTGCCGGGCCTGTCTTTCGGTCACGACCGGGCGTTGTAGCCGAAGATCATGCGTCGGAACTTCTTCAGGGTCCATTTGAGCTTTTTGTAGAAAAGCGGCTGCTTTTTGCTGGCGACGGAGGTGTGAAATGAGCCGTTCTCGCTGCCCTGCTCGGCAATCGGCCGCTCGAACCAAAGCATCTCAACCCCGAGCCTCTCGTCCATCTGCTCAATCTGGTGGTCGATCGCCGTCGATATCTTGTTTTGCGCGATCCAGGCGCAGCGGGCCTCGGCAACCGGGCGGGTGATAAGGTAGGAATTGGCGCATCTTGCATGGAGAGCCGGATAAAGCTTCTGGCCCTTCCGCAATTTCCAACTCGGCGTGTAGTAGTTGCTGCCATTGCCGAGATAGATGACGGCCTTGCGCGTTGAGCCGCCGAGTTCAGCCAGCCCCTGCCGGAACTTGGCGACGAAGTCGCGGGCGAGGAAGACGTCGTCCTCGAAAACCAGGCAGTAGGGCTGGTCGGTCTCGAGGAAATCGCGCCAGATGCCGACATGTTTCAGCGCCAGCGAGACGGTCGCCAGGTGGGTAAGGGCGGGCGCGACCAGCTCGTTTCGGATTTCCGGCGTGATGTCTGCCTGGTCCCAGTCCGTGTAAAAATAGACCGGCACGCCGCGCCGCTCGAATTCGCGGACGATGTGGCGGCGCCGGTCGTCATAGCCTTGCTTGACGTGGCAGATCCGGGTGAACACCTGGTCGCGTGGAAATCCGGACTCGTCCGCCATCGACAATGCGCCGGCTTAGCTTGCCGCGGCGCCGAACCAGCCGATCACCGCGCCGACGATCAACAAGACGCCCAGCCAGTGGCCAGCGTCGATGAGGGTCAGGTCCCAGCCGAAATTCTCGTAGCGATGGTTGACCGACAGCGTCGTGGCGACGAAACCCAGCCAGAGCACGAAACCGAAGACAAGCCCGGCGAGCAATGTCGGTTCACCGCCGGTCATCGCCCCGACCACCAGCGCCATGATGTAGGCCATGACCAGTTCGGCGACGAAGCTGATGACGAAAGGCAGCGGCGATTTCTTCATCGTCGCCGGATCGAGCTTGGCGGCCTTCAGCCACGGCTTGCTCAACACCATGTACCAGGCGGCGCCGAACAGCCAGGCCAAGACGGCGGCGGCAATGACCGCCAGCCAGTTCACTGCTGAAAAATCCATGAGCTTCCCCCTCCAGATGCAGGCCATGCGACATGCATGCATTCTGTATCAGGCGCTTCGGCGATGGCGTCAAGCAAAGCGCCAGACGGTGGTGCGCTTGACCAGGGAATCCTCCAGCGCCCGCGTGACTTCCACCTCATAGACTGCAAGCGGCTCCAACCCCGATTTCGGCAGATACGACCGGCCGGGATCGCCGACGAAGATCTCGGCTCCGCGCGCCTTGAGTGTCGCAAACCATGGCATCAGGCGGTCGGCGAAGGATTTGTCGTAGAAAACGTCACCGGCCAGCACCACGTCCCAGCCCGCATCGGTGCCGATGCAATCCGTGCCGAGGAAGCCGATCCCGACGCCATTGGCCTCGCCGTTGAGGCGGATCGCGGTGGCGCAGAACGGGTCGATGTCGGCGGCGATCACTTCGGCGGCGCCCGCCTTGGCGGCGGCGATGGCGACAAGGCCGGAGCCCGAGGCGAAGTCGAGCACGCGCTTGCCCCGCACCGTGTCGGGATTGTCGAGGACATAGCGGGCAAGGCCCTGGCCGCCTGCCCAGGCAAAGGCCCAGAAGGGCGGCGGCAGGCCGATCTCGACCAGTTCGTCCTCGGTCCGCTGCCACAGATCGTGCGCTTCATCGGCGAGGCGCAGCAGAATCTCCGGCACGTGCGGCGGCGCCATCAGCGCCGTGTTGTCGAGGATGAATTGCTTCGCGCCGTGCGGGGTGAGTGCCGTCACGGAGCGGGCGTCAGGCCGCCCATGCGGCAGACTTCCTTCCATTCGGCCGGGGTCACCGGCTGCACGGAAAGCCGGCCGAGCCGCACCAGCGCCATTTCGGCAAGCTTCGGATTGGCTTTTACCTGTTCCAGGGTCGGCGGGTTCGGCACATCGCGAACCGCGCGGATGTCCACGCATTCCCAGCGCGGATCATCCGAAGTGGTGTCGGGGTGGGCCAGCGCGCAGACTTCGGCGATGCCGACGATGTTGAGCCCCTCATTGGAATGGTAGAAGAAGCCGAGATCGCCGATCTGCATGGCCTTCATGTTGTTGCGGGCGGCGTAGTTGCGCACGCCGTCCCATTGCGTGCCTGCCTTGCCCTTGGCCTTCAACGCCTCGAAGGAGAAAACCGAGGGTTCGGATTTGAACAGCCAGTAGTTCATGTTTCTCCTCCGTGCGATCCAGGTGCCGGCAACCGGAATTAACTAGCCGCCGGCTTGTTGAACGTCCAGTTCCACTGGCGAATTTCGACGCTTTCGAACAGGCCCGCCTTGGCATAGGGGTCGGCGGCCGACAAGGCCTGCGCCGCGGCCAGATCCGGCGCCTCGACGACCACGAGACTGCCGTTGGGCTTGCCGTCGGCATCGAGGAACGGACCGGCGAAGGCCAGTTTCTTGTCCGCATTCAGCCCTTCGAGAAAGGCGACATGATCGGGCCGCGTGTCGAGGCGCACCTGCAGGCTTCCGGGCTTATCCTTGCAAACAAAAGCAAACAGCATGGTCTTTCTCCTGGTCGTTGAGATTGAAATTGGGGGGTTGAAGTTGGGGGATCAATCGTTGGTTTCGGTCTTCAGCGGCCGGGTCATCAAGGCCGTCACGGCCTGGCGGATGGTGATGGTGCCGTCCAGTATGGCTGCCACGGCAGCGATGATCGGCGCGTCGATGCCGCGCTCGGCGGCGATGCGGGCGGCGATCGCCGCCGTCGGCACGCCCTCGGCCAGCGCCAGTCCGGCAAGCGCCTTGCCTTGCCCGAGCGCCAGCCCGTAGGCGAAGTTGCGCGATTGGGCGGACGAACAGGTCAGCAACAGGTCGCCAAGGCCGGAAAGCCCCATCAAGGTCTCGGGCCTGGCGCCGAAGGCGGCACCGATGCGGCGCAGTTCGACGAAGCCGCGCGTCACCATGGCGGCCTGGGCGCTGGCGCCGAGCCCGGCGCCGGTGACGGCGCCCGCGGCAATGGCAAAGACATTCTTCAAGGCGCCGCCGATCTCGACGCCGATCAGGTCGTCGCTCGAATAGCAACGCAGGTTTTCGGCGGAAAAGCGGGCGGCAAGGTCAACCGCCAGCGCCTCGTCACGGGCGGCGACCACCACCGCCGTCGGCAGGCCGCGGGCGACATCGGTGGCGAAGCTCGGGCCCGACAGTGCGGCAACCGGATTTCGCGGCAGGATTTCCTCGACAATTGCCGACAGCAAGGCGCCGGTGTCGCGCTCGATGCCCTTGGCGCAGAGAACAAGCGGGATGCCACCCGGTATATGGTCCTTCGCGGCCGTCAGCGTCGCCCGCAGCGATTGCGCCGGCGTCACCGCCAGCACGCAATCGGCGCCCGAGAGCGCTGCTGCAATGTCCGATGTCGCCTCGATGCCGGGCGCAATGGCGATGCCGGGCAGATAGCGCGGATTCTGGCCTTGGCCGATCGCCGCCACGGTTTCCGGATCGCGCGCGAACAGCCGCACCTTATGGCCGGCGCGCAGCATGGCCAGCGCCAGCGCCGTGCCCCAGGCGCCGCCGCCCAGCACGGCGACCTGCCAGCCGCCTTTACCGGGACGGGCCATGCCCTGACTGTTCTCGCTTGGACCAGTCATGCCTTGGCTCCGCGCCGGCCGGAACCGACCATCGGCGCCGAGATGCTGTCCAGCGGCCAGCGCGAGCGCGGCACGAAATCGAAGCCGTTCTCCTGCGCCATGCCTTCCCGCAGCCGTTCGATGCCGGCCCAGGCGATCATCGCGGCATTGTCGGTGCAAAGCTTGAGCGGTGGCGCGACGAAGGTGAAACCGGCCTCGGCGCACAACCGTTCCAGCGTTGCCTTGATGGTGCGGTTGGCGGCGACGCCGCCGGCAACCACCAGCGCAGGGTTTTTCGTGTCGGGAAATGTCTGGCTGAATTGCGCCAGCGCGCGCGAAACGCGGTCGGCCAGCGCATCGGCGACCGCTGCCTGGAACGAGGCGCAGATGTCGGCGACGTCCTGGTCGCTCAGCGGCTCGATCGCGGTCGCCGCCTGGCGCACGGCGGTCTTCAGGCCGGAGAAGGAGAAGTCGGGCTGCGCCGAACCCTTCATCGGCCGAGGGAAGGCAAAGCGCGAGGCGTCACCTGATAGAGCCGCCGTCTCGACGTTCGGTCCGCCTGGATAGGGCAGGCCGAGCATCTTGGCGGTCTTGTCGAAGGCTTCGCCGAGCGCGTCGTCGATGGTGGTGGCCCAGCGCTGATAGTCGCCGACACCGCGCACCGCCAGGATCTGCGTGTGACCGCCGGAGACCAGCAGCAGCAAATAGGGAAATTCGAGCCCATCGGTCAGCCGCGCCGTCAACGCGTGTCCTTCGAGGTGGTTGACGGCGATCAGCGGCTTGCCTGCGGCGGCGGCGATCGCCTTGGCCGTCATCAGCCCGACGATCAGGCCGCCGACTAGGCCGGGGCCGGCGGTGGCGGCGATGGCATCGATATCGGCAAGGGTTGTGCCCGAATCGGCCAGCGCCGCCTCGATGATGCCGTCCAGCGCCTCGACATGGGCGCGGGCGGCGATCTCGGGCACGACACCGCCGAAGGCAGCATGTTCCTCGATCTGCGAAAGCACGACGTTGGACAGGATTTGCGGCGCGGCATCGCCTTCCAGCGCCACGACGCTGGCGGCGGTCTCGTCACAACTCGTCTCAATGCCCAGAACGCGGATCAATTCGTCGCTATCCCAAGAGATTGTGTAGCCAGGCGTTCCCCTTTAGGGAGAATGCCGGAAACGCAAAGCCAGCCGGGGGGTTATCACGGACCGCGCGCCATGCAAACAATCTTGAAAATCGGAACACGCGGCAGCCCGCTGGCGCTGGCACAGGCGCATGAAACACAGGCGCGGCTGATCGCCGCGCATGGCCTGCCGGCGGAAGCCTTCGAGGTCGCCGTCATCTCGACCAGCGGCGACCGCATCCAGGACCGGCCGCTGTCGGAGGCCGGCGGCAAGGGCCTGTTTACCAAGGAAATCGAGGAAGCGCTGCTTGCCGGCGCGATCGACATCGCCGTTCATTCGTCGAAGGACATGCCGACGCGATTGCCGGACGGTCTGGAACTCAGCGCATTCCTGCCGCGCGAGGATGCGCGCGATGCCTTTGTCGGCAAGGCGGCAAAGGCCATCGCCGAGCTGCCGCGCGGCGCCAAGGTCGGCTCGTCGTCGCTCAGGCGGCAGGCGCTGATCCGCCGCATGCGGCCGGATCTCGACGTGGTGATGTTCCGCGGCAATGTGCAGACGCGGCTGCGCAAGCTCGACGAAGGCGTCGCCGCCGGCACCATCCTCGCCTATGCCGGGCTGAAGCGGCTCGGTCTTGAGCATGTCGCCACCGATTTGATGCCGCTCGACATTTTTCCGCCCGCACCCGGACAGGGTGCGATCGGCATAGAGAGCCGTATCGGCGACCGCGACGTCGAAAAGATGCTGACGGGGATCCATGATGTTCGGACGGGGCAGGCGCTGGCCTGCGAACGCGCCTTCCTGGCGGCGCTCGATGGCTCCTGCCGCACGCCGATCGCCGGCCATGCGACAATCGAGGCCGGAAATCTCTCTTTCGCCGGCCTGATCATCTCACCCGACGGCACGCAGTCGCACACGGTCGAATTGCAGGGACCGGCACAGGATGCCGCCCGTATCGGCAATGAGGCCGGACGGACGGTGCGGGCCAAGGCCGGCGAAAAGTTCTTCGACGGCTGGCTCTGAAGATGCTTCGCGTCCTGGTGACCAGACCGGAACCGGGCGCCTCGCGCACGGCGCGGCGGCTTCAGGAGACGGGCTTTCAACCGGTCGTTCTGCCCTTGACCGAAACGGTGGCTTTGCCTGCCGATACGGGGTTCGTCACTGGTGATGCCGTTGCCGTTACCAGCGCCAACGCCGTGCGCCATGCCTCAAGAGAGGTCATCGCGTCGCTTGCTGCTCTTCCTTGCCATGCGGTGGGCGCCAGGACCGCCGAAGCGGCGCGCACGATGGGGTTCTCATCCGTCATTGAAGGCTCGGGCGATGCCGAGGCGCTGGCCGACGCCATCGCGGCGGCGTTGCCCGGCAAGGCAATCACCTATCTCTGCGGGCGCGTGCGGTTTCCGATGTTCGAACAACGGCTGGAAGCGGCTGGAGTCCGGGTTCGCGCCGTGGAGACGTATGACACGCTCCCGGTGCCATATTCCGACGAGACCATCCTCGCGCTGCTTTCCGGCCAGTCGGTCGATGCGGTGCTGCTCTACTCGGCCAAGGCGGCCGTCGCGATGCAGGCTTTGAGCAAACGGCCTGCCTTGCAAGAGGCCTTTGAAAAGATACAGGTTTTCGCTCTTTCCGCCCGCATAGCCGCTGCCTTCGGCGACGGCGCCGGCAAAACAATCCACATCGCCGCGCGACCCGACGAGGAGGCGCTGCTGGCGCTTTTGCGGGTGCTGCCCTGAGCCGCGTCATCACACCGCCCCTTTTCACCGCTTGGTGATGTGCTAGACCCTTTCTGAACCATCACGCGCCGCCAGGCGTTGAGACGAAGCGAATTTTGCGGAGCCCAGGCATGGTCAAGACGCCGAAGATGCGACACTCGAAAAGCCGCCGCGAGCCGGTGACCATCGATCTCGAGCCCGGTGCCGTTTCCCGCCTCGTCGACGAGGATGCCGCCAAGGCAACGGCCCAGACCGACGAGGCAAAGGCCGAGGAAGCCGCTGATGCCTCGCAGCCGGAGGCTCCCGAAGAGCCGGTGCATGCCGACCAGACCGATCTCGAACCCTGGGAGCATGCCGATGGCGTGGGACAGGCCGGGATCGAGCCGCCCACGGAGGCCAAGGCCGCTGAGCCGGAGACGCCCTATCCCGGCTCGGATGCGCCAGCCGATCGCACTGCCGCCTCCGACTATAATTTCGAGGATGCGTCGGCCAAGCGTAGCGATGACAGCAAGGCAAAAACCCAGACGCGGGACGAAAAGATGGCGCCGATACCGGCCGCGGCAAGGCGTGGCGGCCTCAACAGCATCGCTGCCGGCATTATCGGTGGCGTCATCGCGCTCGCCGGCGCCGGCGTCTTGCAATTTGCCGGCCTGCTTGGCGGGCCGGGTTCCGGCGCCGGCGTCTCGCTCGACGGCGTCAATGGCGAGATCGCTTCGCTGAAAACCGAAATTGCCGGGCTGAAGGACGGCGGCGGCAATAACGATGCAGCGGCCAAGGTGGTCGGACTTTCCTCGGGACTGGAGCAGGTAAAGGCTGATGTCGCGGCGCTAAAATCGGCGGTCGAACAGGGCGGTGCTGGCGACAATGCCGGGCTTGCGGCGCTCGGCGACAAGGTCAAGCAGATCGAAACCGCGGTCGCCGCCCTCGGCAAGTCCGGCAGCGCGGCGCCGGTCGATCTCGGCCCGCTCAACGAAAAACTGGCGAGCCTCGACGCGCTGGTGAAATCGACGGGCGAAGCTGCGAAGGCCCAGGACAGCCGCCTCGCCGCGCTGGAACAGTCGGTGTCGCAGCTTTCCGGCAAGGTCGAGGCGGCGGCAGGACAGCCGAAGATCGCGCTCGCCATTGCCGCGTCGGCTTTGAAGTCGGCGCTCGAACGCGGTGCGCCGTTCTCGGCTGAACTCGATACGCTGGCGGCGATTTCGCCCAACGCGCCTGAGCTCGCGACCCTACGGCCCTATGCCGAAAAGGGCGTGCCCACGCGCACCGAGATCGCCTCGCAAATGGATGCCGCAGCCAATGCCATGGTCGCCGCCGCCACGCCGGTCGACCAGAATGCCGGCTTCCTGCAGAACCTGATGTCGAGTGCCGAATCGCTGGTCAAGGTCCGGCCGATCGGCGCCGTCGAGGGGCCTGGCGCGCCGGAAACCGTTGCGCGCATGGAGGTGGCCGTCACACAGGGCGACTATGCCAAGGCGCTCGGCGAATACAATTCGCTGCCTGAGGCCGTGAAGGCCGCCGGTGCCGACTTTGCCGGCAAACTGAAGGCGCGCATCGAGGTCGAAACCCAGGTCGACGCGCTGATCTCCGGCGCGATGAAGGCATGAGGGCAAAACGATGATCCGCCTGCTCGCCTTCCTCATCGTCGTCTTCGCGCTCGGTCTCGGCTTTGCTTGGCTGGCCGACCGGCCGGGCGACATGGTCGTTACCTTCAGCGGCTACCAGTATCAGGTCAGCCTGATGGTGGCGGCGGTGGCCATCGTCGCTGTCGTCGCCGCGGTAATGATCCTGTGGTGGCTGATCAGGTCGCTGTGGAACAGCCCCTATACCATCTCGCGCTATTTCCGCGTGCGCCGCCGCGACCGCGGCTACCAGGCGCTGTCGACCGGCATGATCGCCGCCGGCGCCGGCGACGGTGCGCTGGCCCGCAAGAAGACCAAGGAAGCGGCCAAGCTGATCCGTTCCGACCAGGAACCGCTGATCCATCTGCTCGAGGCGCAGGCTTCGCTGCTCGAAGGCGACCATGAAGGGGCGCGGCAAAAGTTCGAGAGCATGCTCGACGATCCCGAAATGCGGCTGCTCGGCCTGCGCGGGCTTTATCTCGAAGCCGAACGGCTGGGTGACCGCAATGCCGCCCGCCACTATGCCGGCCGCGCCGCCGCCGTTGCGCCGCAACTGGCCTGGGCGGCCGAATCGACACTGGAGGAGTTGACCGCGCGCGGTGATTGGGACGGCGCCTTGAAACTGGTCGACGCGCAGAAGGCGACGCGGCAGATCGAGCGCGATGCCGCCAATCGCCGTCGCGCCGTGCTGTTGACCGCCAAGGCGCAATCGCTCGCCGACAGCGATCCCACCACCGCCAGGACGGCCGCACTCGAGGCCAACAAGCTGCAGCCGGATTTCGCCCCCGCCGCCGTTGCCGCCGCCGCGGCGCTGTTCAAGCAGAACGATGTGCGCAAGGGCTCGAAAATCCTGGAGACCGCCTGGAGGGCCGAGCCGCATCCGGAGATTGCCGAGCTCTACACCCATGCCAGGCCGGGTGACGCCGTGCTCGACCGTCTCAACCGGGCGAAGAAGCTGCAGGAGATGAAGAAGAACCACGCCGAATCGTCGATGACGGTGGCGCGTGCCGCGCTCGATGCACAGGATTTCGCCACCGCTCGCACCGAGGCCGAGGCCGCGATCCGGATGGACCGCCGCGAGGGCGCCTATCTGCTGCTGGCCGACATCGAGGAGGCCGAGACCGGCGACCAGGGCAAGGTGCGGCAGCTGCTGTCCAAGGCGGTGCGGGCGCCGCGCGATCCGGCCTGGGTCGCCGATGGCGTGGTTTCGGAACGCTGGGCGCCGGTATCGCCTGTCACCGGTCGGCTCGATGCCTTCGAATGGCGCGCGCCGATGGAGCGGCTTGGCCAGTTGATCGACAGCCGTGACGATGCGCCCGAGACCACGGTGCCGGTGATCGAGGCGTTGGCGAAGCCGGCCAGCGAGAAGCCGATCGACGCGATCGAGCCTGCCACGGCGAGCAGCAAGACAACAAGCAAGGGAATCGATAGAAGCGAAGACCACGTCACGCCGGTCACGGCGGCTGCGTTCGCGGCGGTACCAGCCGATGCCGAGGCCGTCGAGCCGGCGGAAGAACTGGCGCGGCTGCCGGACGATCCGGGCGTCGATCCGGACGAGGAAGCGGAAAAATCGCCGCGCCGCTTCCGGCTGTTTTAATTTTTGGCCTTCGGGTGATTGACTTGGCCCTTGGGCCGTTTGGGAATGGATTGATGTTCGAACGCGTTCTGTCGTTTCTCAGGGATTTGCCGGCCGGCGCCGGCGCGCAAACCAGCACGGACGACCCGCGCGTCGCCGCCTCGGCGCTGCTCTACCATGTGATGAACGCCGACGGCGTGCGCCAGGACGTCGAATGGGAGCGGTTCAAGGCTGTGCTCTCCGAGAGCTACTCGATCAGCGGCGCCGAACTCGAAGCGCTGGCCGCCGCCGGCGAGCGCGCCGACAATGAGGCGATCGACCTCTACGCCTTCACCAGCGTGCTCAAGCGCCATCTCGACGCGGACGGGCGCAAGGCCTTCATCGGCCTGATGTGGGAGATCGTCTATGCCGATGGCGAGCTGCATGAGCTAGAGGACAATACGGTGTGGCGGGTCGCCGAACTGATCGGCGTCGAGCGCCACGACCGGGTCGAGGCGCGCCGCAAGGCGGCGGCGCAGGCGCCGGGTGCCCGCGGAACATCCAGCGACGAATAGACGGGATCTCGCCTGACGATGCCGCGCGCAACGAGCTCGAAGCCAAAAATCCTGATCGTGCTGCATCAGGAGAATTCGAGCCCCGGACGCGTCGGCCACATGCTCATCGAAGAGGGTTTCGAGCTCGACATCCGCCGGCCGCCGCTCGGCGACGCCTTGCCGGAGACGCTGGACGGCCATGCCGGCACGGTGGTGTTCGGCGGACCGATGAGCGCCAATGACGAGGACGAGTTCGTTCGGCGCGAGACCAACTGGCTGGAAATCCCGCTCCGGGAGAACCGGCCGTGCCTTGGCATTTGCCTCGGCGCGCAGATGCTGGTCAACCATCTCGGCGGCAAGGTCGAGGGGCACGGCGAAGGGCTGGTCGAGATCGGCTGGTATCCGCTCAAGGCGACCGAGGCCGGCAGGAAGCTGATGCACTGGCCCGACATGGTCTACCAGTTCCACCGCGAGGGCTTTTCCTTGCCCCGCGACGCGACGCTGCTGGCGACGGCGGAGACCTATCCCAATCAGGCCTTCCGCTATGGCGACAATGCCTGGGGCATACAGTTCCATGGCGAACTGACCCGGGTGATGATGCAGCGCTGGGTGGTGCGCGGCGCGCATCGCTTCGAATTGCCTGGCGCCCAGCCCGGCCGCGATCACCTCGGCGGCAGGCTGATCTGGGACATGCATCTGAAGCGCTGGCTGGACGAGTTTTTGCGCATGGTGTTTGGGACGCCGGCGGTGCGGTAGCTCCATCTCTTGGAGCAATTCTTTAGCTAGGGTTCGAGCACCGGCCGCATGAAGCTGCGCTCATAGCTTAGAATGCTGCGATTGCGCTTTTCCGCTTCAAACACATCCTGGCATTCCGGGTCGGCTGCCATCCGCTTGCGATAGTCCTCATAGTCGGCAAGGCTCGGAAAGCTGAACATGGCATAGGCGATATTGTTCGCTCCTTCGCTCGGCAGGAAATAGCCATGATGGTTTCCGCCGAGGCGATTGACCAGACCGATCCAGCGACGGCCATATTCTTCAAACTCGGCAAGCTTGTAGGGGTCGATGACATATTTCAGGCAGCAGGTGATCATGGCATTTCCTGTGACGGGGGTGATGTATCTTGCCGACCATCGGCGAGCGTCAGTTGCGCCCGTTGAGGTGGCGAACCCTGCGCAATTGCGGAAACAGCCAGGCCCACAGGCCTGCTACCGCGATGGCGCCGACGCCGCCAATCACCACCGCCGGCACGGTGCCGATCAGCGCCGCCATGGTGCCGGCACGGAATTCGCCGACTTCGTTGGAGGCGCCGACGAAAACCTGGTTGACGGCGTTGACGCGGCCGCGCACCTCGTCCGGCGTCCACAGCTGGATCAGCGTCTCCCTGATGTAGACGCTGAACATGTCGGTGGCGCCGAGGAGGGCCAATGCGACGATCGACAGCCAGGTGAGGGTCGACAGTCCAAACAGCACGGTGGAGGCGCCGAATGCCGCGACGAAACCGAGCATGATCACACCGGCATGGTTGCGGATCGGGTGCCCGGCGAGCCACACCGCCACGCAGATGGCGCCGATGCCGGGCGCCGAGCGCAGCAGGCCGAGGCCCCACGGGCCGAGCTGCAGGATGTCGCGCGCATAGACCGGCAGCAATGCCGAGGCGCCGGAGAGAAGCACCGCGAACAGGTCGAGCGAGATGGCGCCAAGCACGATCTTCTCGCTCCAGATGTAGCGGAAGCCGGCAAACAGCGTCTCCATGGTCGGCTTGTCGGTGGCGGTCCGCTGGGCGGGCCTGGGAATGGTGAAAATCAAAAGGGCGGCGGCCAGCATCAGCATGGCGGCGATGGCGTATGCGACTTCCGGAGAAACGCCGTAGAGCAGGCCGCCGGCAACCGGTCCAACGATGGTCGCCGTCTGCCAGGCGGACGAGTTCCAGGCAATCGCATTGCTGAAATCCTCCGGCGGCACCAGATTGGCGAACAGCGAGGACGAAGCCGGGCCGTAAAAGGCCCGCGCCGTGCCGAACATCGCGAGCACGGCGAAGATCGGCAGCGGGCTTACAAGACCGCGCAGCGTCAGGACCAGCAGAGTGAGGGCGCATATGCCCTCGATCACCGTCGACAGCGCCATGATCAGCCGGCGTCCGAAGCGGTCGGCGACGACGCCGGTGACCAGCACCAAAAGCAGCGAAGGCAGGAACTGGACGATGCCGACAATGCCGAGGTCGAAAGGATCGCGCGTCAGATCATAGATCTGCCAGCCGACGGCGACGGAGACGATCATGGTCGCGAAGGTGGTGAGGAAGCGCGCCGTCCAGTAGCTGAGGAAGGCTTTGTGCCGGAAGGCAGCGTAACGCTGCTCAGGTGAAGTTTGTAGGGATGTCATGAATAAAGGCCCCGTTGCGATGGCATTGGAGCGACGTGCGTCCAATTGGACGCACAAAGTGCGCTCCAACACTGTTTAGTTTCGCATCGTGCTTTCCGAAAATCGGAGTGGACTTTCGGGCCGATGCGATGCCGGCGGGGCACTTCCCAAGGTTGGGCGCTGGTCCGACCAATGGAACGTCTAGCAAAGTTCGATGCGCGATGCGTGCGAAAATCAGCACTGGATCAAGGGATTTTCAGCCTGTTGCGCCCATCGCACAAGGAAATTACTGCCGAAGTGCTGCCGAAATGGCGTCGAGCCCGCCTCGCAACTCGGCCTCCGTCGGCCAGCCGAAGCCGACGCGGAAGAAGCGCTTTTCCATCTCGAACCAGTGGCCGGGCCCGACATATTTGCCATGGTTTTCCAGCAGGTTCACATAGAAGCGGTCGAGATCGAAGCCGGGTTCGACATTGAGGCGCGGGAAGCCGACGACACCGCCTTCGGGCCGCACCCAGTCGACCAGCGGTTCGCGGTCGATCCAGGCCTGGACGATGTCGCGGCGCTTGGCCATTTCGGGCAGCAGCGCTCCCAGGAAGGCGTCCCGGCGTTCGAGCATGCCGCGCGCAATGCCTTCGTCGATGACGCTGCCGCAGATGCCGATCTGTTCCTTGGCGGCAAGGAACGTCTCCTGTAGTGCTGGATCCCTGGTGATCAGCCAGCCAATGCGGATGCCTGGAATGCCGAAGGCCTTCGACAGCGACGCGACGCTGATCGCCTTCGTGCTCAGCGAGGCCGCCGACGGCAGGCGCCGGCCATAGGAAAGGTCGCGATAGGTCTCGTCGACCAGCAAATGGCAGCCGCTGGTCTCCGCGAGCGCCACCAGCGCGTCGAGATCGGTCTGGCCCATCATCGTGCCGGTCGGGTTGTGCGGGCACGTAACGCTGATCAGTTTCGTGTTCGGTCGCATCGCCGCCCTGACGGCCTCGACATCGATGGCAAAGCCGTCCTCGAAGGCGAGGTCGACGAAGCTGATGGCGCAGCCGATCGCCCTTGGGGTTTCGATGTTGGTGGCGTAATTGGGCCGGATGACGACGAGATGGTCGCTCGCCGACAGAAGCGATGTCGAGATGATGAACAGCGCGCCGGCGGCACCGGCGGTGACCAGCACATCGTCAGGCGAGACGCCGGCGTCCTGTGCCGCGATCAGGGCGCGCAAGTCCTTGTCGCCGCGATGCTCGCCATAGAACAGCGTGAGGTCTGGCAGCGACAGGCCGATGTCGGAGAGCTTCTGGTCGGCGATCGAGCTCTCGGAGAGGTTGAAGCGGATGCGGTCGTAGCCGTACTCCTCCGGCGCTTCCTTCTCGATCACCATCCTGGTGTAGTTCATGGCTTCCCCCAGATCCCCTTGTCTGGTTTATCCAAGCCACAAAAACAGGAAGCCTGCCAAGGCGGTTTCGCCGGCAGGCTTCTGTTCCAGTCGTCCTAAATATTGGCTCAGGACTGAATTGCTCAGGCCGAAACCTTGGCCTTGCGGCCCTTGGCCTTGACGGGCGCCACCTCAACGGCCTTGCGGCCGAGTCCGATGGACTTCGCCAGTTGCGAGCGCGAGGCCGCATAGTTGGGGGCAACCATCGGATAGTCAGATGGCAGGCCCCATTTGGCACGGTAGGCGTCCGGCGTCAGGCCGAAATGCACGCCGAGATGGCGCTTCAGCGATTTGAACTTCTTGCCGTCTTCGAGGCAGATGATGAAATCCGGCGTCACCGAGTTTTTCGGGTTGACCGCGGGGACCAGCGGTGCGGCCACCGGCACCGCCGGCTTGCCGAGCCCGCCGATCGAGGTGGCGACGCTGGCGATGAGGTCGGCCAGGCCGGAGGCGGGCAGGCGGTTCTTCTCAACGTAGGCGGATACGATGTGGGCGGTCAGCTCGAGAAGGTCGATGCGAGCGTCGTTGCTATCGTCGGTCAATGTTTCCTCCGTCTATGGTGCACGGCCTCGAAAATGGGGTTCGTTTTCGAAAGGACGAGGCACAAAATCAAAAATGCTGAAGCGTTTCTGGCGTATCCAGTGGACCGCGCGGGGGCAGCGCGCAAAATTCCTAGTCGGCAAATCTGCACAACGCAATGATTAAGCGCGGCGCCACACGTTATTTTGAACAACTATACTAAACTGTAATAATATCAGACGATCAGAGCCTTGTCTCGCCACAGACGAAATCCGCCTTCGAAGGCGCGTGTGTTGTCACCGCGCCTGGTCTCGGCCGGTAACGCGTCGAGCTTGTCGACATTGCCGCCGCCAATGACGACATAGTCTGGCTGCAGGGCGGCGCGCAGGCGAGTGACGACGTCGAAGACGTATTTGCGCCACTTCTTCTTGCCGTGCTTTTCCAGGCCGCGCTCGCCGACATAGTCCTCGAAACTCCGGCCTTTCCTGTAGGGAAGATGGGCGAGTTCCATCGGCTGGCCGACATTGTCGAAGACCATCGCCGCGCCGAGGCCGGTTCCCAGCCCGAGGAACAGCATGCGCCCGCCTTCGTAGCTGCCGATGGCCTGCATCAGCGCATCATTGACCACCTTGACCGGCTTGCCGAATTGAGCGGCGAAATCGAAGCCAGCCCAGCCCTTGCCAAGATTCTTCGGATCGAGCACCGGCTTGTTGTGACGCACCGGGCCGGGATAGCCCATCGAGATGACGTCGTAGGACAGGCCCTCGGCGAGCTTCTTCACCTTGTCGATCATCTGCTGCGGCGTCAGGCCCGGGCCAGAATCGTCCCGGCGCTCGGCGCCGCCGGCGCTGGTCAGGATCTTGACGTGCGAGCCGCCAATGTCGATCGCCAGAACGATCTTCTCGGTGTCGGGTGCCGGTTGCTTCATCGCCTTGGCCATCGTGTCTTCTCCGATCATGCCACCGGGTCGATCCAGCCATTGGGCGGTCCGAAGCCGGCCATGGCGCCCGTCGGTCCCCATGTCTTCGGCTCGTAGAGATGCGGCGGCGTGGTGTCGCCGAGCACCGGCCCGACGATGCGCCAGGCAAGCTCGGCCGCGTCCTGGCGGGTGAAGAGCTGGCCGTTGCCGTTCATGGCGTCGCCGATCAGCCTTTCATAGGGCGGCATGTCGGCCTTGCTGTCGTCGAGCGCCGTCAGTTCCACCTGCTCGCCGACCATGTCGTCGCCTGGCGCCTTGCGCTGGGCGCCGATGGCGATCACCACTTGCGGGTCGATGCGGAAGCGCACGTAGTTCTGGTCGGCGGGCTTGATCGGGTCGAAGACGTCGAGCGGCGGCCGCTTCAGCCGCACCACCACCTCGGTGACATGCACCGGCATGTTCTTGCCGGCGCGGATGAAGAAAGGCACGTCCTGCCAGCGCCAGGTGTCGACGAAGAAGCGCACCGCCGCGAAGGTCTCGACCGGCGAGTTCGGCGCCACGCCGGGCTCGGCGAGGTAGCCGGTGAACTGGCCGCGCACGACATCGTCTTTCGCCAGCGTCCGAATCGCCCTGAGCACCTGGACCTTCTCGTCGATCAAATCGTCGGCGGAGCGGCCGACCGGCGGCTCCATGGCCAGCAGCAGGAGGATGTTGAGCAGATGGTTCTCGATGACATCCCTTATGCAGCCGACATCGTCATAGAAGCGGCCGCGCCCCTCGACGCCGAAATCCTCGGCCATGGTGATCTGCACGCTCTCGACGAAATTGCGATTCCAGATAGGCTCGAGGAAGGAATTGGCGAAGCGGAAATAGAGCAGGTTCTGGATCGCTTCCTTGCCGAGATAGTGGTCAATGCGGAAGATCGACTGCTCGTCGAACACCAGATGCAGCACGCGGTTCAGCCAGCGCGCCGACTGCAGATCATGGCCGAACGGCTTTTCCACCATCAGCCGCGCGCCACGCGCGGTGCCCGACTGCTCCAACCCCTGCACGACAGTCTCGAACATGGTCGGCGGCACCGCCATGTAGTGCAGCGGCCGCTGGGCGGTGCCGAGTGCGGTCTTCAGCTTCTCGAAGGTGGCCGGATCGCGGTAGTCGCCGCTGACATAGCGCAGCAGCGAGGCGAATTTGGCGAACACCTTCTCGTCGATCTTGCCCAGCGCATTGACGATGCCGTCGCGAGCGCGGGCCTGCAACTGCTTGATGTCCCAGGCGTCGAAGGCGACGCCGATCACCGGTTCGGTGAGCGTGCCCTTGGCGACCATCTGGTAAAGGGCCGGAAATATCTTCTTGTGGGCGAGGTCGCCGGTGGCGCCGAAGAGCACCAGCGTGTCGGACCGTTCCTGGCTCATGCGTGCGTCTCCTGCTGTGGCGTCACTTGCCGGCCTTCGGCTTTTCGACATGGCCGCCGAAGGCATAGCGCATGGCGGACAACAGCTTGTCGGCAAATTCGGATTCGCCTTGCGAGGAGAAGCGGTCGAACAGCGCCGAGGACAGCACCGGCGCCGGCACGCCGGTGTCGATCGCCGCCTTCAGCGTCCAGCGTCCTTCGCCCGAATCCGAGACGCGGCCGCCGAACTGCGCCAGGCCCGGATCGCCCTTCAGCGCGCCGGCGGTGAGATCGAGCAGCCAGGAGCCGATGACGCTGCCATGCCGCCAGACCTCGGCCACCTGCGGGAGGTCGATGTCGAACTGATAATATTGCGGGTTTTCCAGTGGGCTGGTCTCGGCGTCGGCCGTGCGTTGCCGCTTGCCGGCATTGGCCGACTTCAGGATGTTCATGCCTTCGGCATAGGCGGCCATGACGCCATATTCGATGCCGTTGTGCACCATCTTGACGAAGTGGCCGGCGCCGCTCGGCCCGCAATGCAGATAGCCGAAGGGCGCGGTGCCGGCAGCCTTGTCGGGAGCCGGCGCGCCGGCATCGGCGCCGGGCGCCAGCGTGGCGAAGACCGAATCGAGGTGCTGCACCGCCACGTCGGGGCCGCCGATCATCAGGCAGTAGCCGCGCTCGAGGCCCCAGACACCGCCGCTGGTGCCGACATCGACAAGATGGATACCCTTGGTGGTCAGTTTCGCGGCCTGGTCGACGGCGTCGTGATAGTAGGAATTGCCGCCGTCGATGACGATGTCGCCGGGCTCCATCAGGGCTGAGACCTGATCGATGATCTTGCCGGTGATCGCCGCCGGCAGCATCAGCCAGACACAGCGCGGCTTAGCGAGCTTGCCGACGAATTCCGTCAGGGATGCCGCGCCCAGCGCGCCGTCGCTGACCAGGGCGGCGACGCTTGCCGGGTTGATGTCGTAGACGACGCATTCATGGCCGTCGCGCATCAGGCGCCGCACCATGTTGGCGCCCATCCGGCCCAGTCCCATCATTCCGATCTGCATGGTTTCGTCCCGATTGCTTGAGGAGAGAGAAAATCTATCGGCCCGGCCGCTTTTACCACGATGCGTCGATGCCGACGCTGAAGTCGACATTCTCCCAACGCATCGCATCGGGCCAGAAAAAAGTGAAGACGATGGTGCTTCCCGACGTCAATCCGGCGACCGGCAGGTCGGCCAGATGGACGCCAAAAGCGGTTTCCCTGGTCTTGTGGTCCTGGATCGTCAGCCAGTTGTCGCTGCTCCAATGGACGACGCCGGGCGCTGAAAGCTCTACGCGTAAAGCCTTGCCGGCCGGGATGGAGCGGATTTTGTTGTTGAAGCGCCATATCCTGAGCGGCGAGCTTGTCTTGCCCTTGATGTAGCGCTCGACGCCTTGCGGCGGCGTGTCGAAGACCACGCCGTCGCGCAACGAACGCAACAGCTTTATGTGCTCGGCATGCGCCCAGACCAGTGGCATGGCGCTGCCGGACGGTTTGCCCTCCCACAGCTCGCGCCCCGGCACATCCGGGCTGTCCCAGACCTGTTCCGGCAGCAGCCCGCCCATGCCAGCCGAACGCTCGAAGGTCTCCAGAAGCTGCGCGGCTTTCTCCTTGCGGCCGGCGGCAAGCTCGTAATGCGCCCGCTCGCCGGTGAGCAGGGGCCAGGCGCGTCCCCGGCCTGTGCCGTCGAAAGGCGTGCCATCCTCGTGCTCGCCATAGCCGTCATCGGTGTAGCGGTACCAGACCGGGCCTTGCGGCAGATCGCATCGCAAAAGGGTGTCGACGGCCTTGACGGTACCGACGATGCGCGGATCGTCGGCTGCCCTGAGGCCAAAGCGAACCAGGGCCAGGGCGTCGGGGCTGATTATGGCTTCTGCCGGTTTGTCAGTGTCGGCCGGCGGACGGTTCTTGATCGGTACGAAGCCGTCCTTCGGCGATGCGGCGCCCGCATCGTCCGGCGGCGCGATGCGGACATAGTAGCCTGTGATGCCGGCCTCGATGCAGAGCTGGGTGCCCGTGACGTAGGTCCAGCGTTCGACCTGATCGTTCCAGCAATCAGCGGTTTCGCGCAGGTAGTTTGCCGGCTCACTCTTTCCCAGGATATCCAGCATATCGGCGGCGGCAAGCAGCGCGGCGATCTCGACGGCCAGCGTGAACGGGCTGTACCCGGCGTCTTCCTCCCAGCGGTCCTCGCCGGTGACGGGGCCGTTGCGCACGACATAGGAGGCGGCGGCTTCGATCATGGCCAGGAAATCGGCGAGCCTGGCACGCGGCAGGTGGCCCGCCCGGCGCAATGCGTCGGCCAGCAGCAGCGGAAAGGCGCATTCATCCATCTGGATGCCGGGCCAATAGGCGGTGCCGTCCGACCAGACATTCTGCGGCCAGTGACCGTCCGGCTGCTGAATCGAGTGCAGATAGGTCAGGATCTGCAGCGCCTGCTTGCCGTCGCCGGCGGCGAGGAAACCGCCAGCGGTCTCGACCAGGTCGCGCGGCCAGACCAGATGGTAGCCGCCGAGATCGTCGTCGCCCTTGTTGAAGCCCCATGGGATCGACAGGCTGGCAACAGCGGCGCCGGGTCTCGCGACCGAGAGATGCGAGGCCAGAACCGCTGTGCTCACACGATAGGTGTTCAGCCCGGAGGCAGTGTGGCGGTCGAGCTTCTCAAGCCTGGTCTGAAATGTCCGCCAGTTTTCGACATAGGTTTCGGCGGCGGCGTCGAAACCCTGCTTGAGACTGGCCAGCGCCATGTCGGCGGCGGCTTCCGGCGTCGCGCCGAAGCCAAGCGCCAGCAAGGCCGTGGTCTTGCCGGCGCAAAAGCCGATCTCGCCGGTCAGAGCGACATTGCCGTCTTCCGCCCGCTGGCAGGAGGGATCGAGCGCACCGCCGTTCTGCAATTGCTGCCATCCGTCGGAGAAACCGACATAGCCGGCCGAACAGGTATTCCAGGGCAGTGAGGAGACCAGCGCAAGGGATACGCCCCGCCCCGTGGCGAAGAGCATGCGCTGGCCCTTGTGTTCGCCGACCCAGGCAGTGTTGCCCATGCCGGCGTTGACGAGGTGCGGCGCAAGCAGCGCGTAGATCTTGTAGTCGGCCGCCGAATTTTTCAGCGGTACGAATGCAATCTCCTGCAGCAGGACAGGCCGTTTCGGATCCGTAATGATGCGCTTTTCGATACGGTAGGCGCCGTCTGCCGCGGTGTTGGTCAGCCTGTAGCCGGGTACGCCGTCCTCGAAAGGCGCTACTGCGTGCGCGGCGTCGCGCTTCTCTTCCGAGAAATAGCCACCGGGGCCGGTGACGATCAGCTCCATGTCGCGCGTGCAGGCGCTGTCGAGACGCGGATAGTAGATCTCGTTCAAGATGCCGTGGCTGATGGTGAACCAGAGCGGGCTCTTGGCTGAAAACGCGGTGCCGACGCCGCTCTTGGCGCTCGACGTCCAGCGCGCCGGAATGCCCGGTGCGCCCGGGGGAACGGTCGGCGTCACTGCCATCTCTGTTAGGCCTCCTGTGCGCATGGCTTACCCATCCAGCCAGACCATTTCAATTGGCGCACCGCAAGTTGATCGGCGGGCTTTGCGGATTGCAGTTGACAGGCTGCCGCGCCATCTGCATTTGTCTGACAATCGATAAAAAACAGGAACACAGGCTCGATTTTCCATCTAGAATCCGCACGACCAGCAACTCTTGGGAGGAGTATGACATGAAGAAACTGTTAGCCTTGAGCGCTCTTGCCGCGATGCTCGCATCGGGGACGGCGCTTGCCGATACCAGCGGCAAAAAGATCGCATTCTCCAACAATTATGCCGGCAATTCGTGGCGGCAGGCGATGCTCGACAGCTACGGCATCGTCACCAAGAAGGCGGTCGCCGACAAGATCGTCGGCGCGGCCGACATCTTCACCACCGCCGACAAGGAAGTGCCGACGCAGGCGGCCCAGGTGCAGAACCTGATCCTGCAGGGCTATGACGCCATCGTCATCAACGCCGCCTCGCCGGACGCGCTCAACGGCGCCATCAAGCAGGCCTGCGATGCCGGTATCACCGTCGTCTCCTTTGACGGCACCGTCACGGAGCCCTGCGCCTATCGCGTCGTCGTCGACTTCAAGGACATGGGCAAGCAGGAAGTCGAGCAGATGGCCAAGTTCCAGCCCAAGGGCGGGAACCTGTTGGAAATCCGTGGCCTGGCTGGCACCTCGATCGACGATGCCATCCATGCCGGCATCCTCGAAGGCGTTGCCGCCCATCCCGAGTTCAAGATTGTCGGTTCGGTGACCGGCGACTGGGACCAGACCACGGCGCAGAAAGCCGTCGCGACCATCCTGCCGTCGCTGCCTGACGTCGTCGGCATCGTCGACCAGGGTGGTGACGGCTATGGCGCCGCACAGGCTTTCGCCGCCGCCGGCAAGCCGCGCCCGACCATCATCATGGGCAACCGGCAGGACGAGTTGAAGTGGTGGAAGGAACAGAAGGACAAGGACGGCTACAAGACCTGGTCGGCTTCGATCGCGCCTGGCGTGTCGTCGCTCGCCTTCTGGGTGGCGCAGCAGGTGCTCGATGGCCGCAAGGATATTCCGCACGACCTGCTGGTGCCGTATCTGGCCTTCACCCAGGACGACTTCGAGGCAGCCCTGCCGAAGATCAAGGAAGGCGGCGTCGCCACCCACGAATACACGCAGGAAGACGCCCTCGCGGCGATCAAGGCCAACATCAAGTGAATGTCGCGCTTGCGTTGCCCTTCGTACCATCGCGCGGATAGTGTTGAGCATGCCTGAAGGGAACGCTGACATCATCAGACTGAACGGCGCCGAAAAACATTTCGGCGCCGTTCGTGCGCTGGGCGGCGTGGACTTCCATGTCCGGCCCGGCGAATGCGTCGGCCTGGTCGGCCACAATGGCGCCGGCAAATCGACGCTGATGCACATGGTGGCGGGCACGCTCACACCCGACAGCGGCAAGATCGGCGTGCATGGCGGCGTCGAGGACAACTACTCGGTGTCGCGGGCGCAAAAGCTCGGCATACGCTGCGTTTTCCAGGAACTGTCGCTGTGCCCCAATCTCAGCGTCGCCGAGAACACGCGCATCAACCACGCCTCGCTTTCGGGCCTCGGCTGGCGGCGCAAGGCGGCCGCGCTGATCACCGCCAAGCTTGACGAGATCTTTCCGGATCATGGCATTTCGGCCTGGGACATCGTCGGCGACCTGTCGATCGGCCGGCGCCAGATGGTCGAGGTGGCGCGCGCCTTCACAGTGACGCAGGACCGGCTCGACCTCGTCATCCTCGACGAGCCGACATCGTCGCTGGACGCGCACACGGCTGGCCAATTGCTGGCCTTCGTGCGCCGTTTCATCGCCAGCGGCAAAAGCTGCATCCTGATCTCGCATGTGCTGGGCGAGGTGCTCAGGAACGCCGACCGCATCGTGGTGATGCGCGACGGCAAGGTGGTGGTCGCCGATGCGGCGAATGCCTTCGACCGCGACCGGCTGGTGACGGCGATGGGCGGGGCCGAGGCGCGCCAGAAGATCGCCGCTGAAATTGCCGCTGCCAAGCCGGCTGACGGTCCGTTGCGGGTGCGTGCGCGTCCCGCCGCGCAGAAGGACGGCGCCGACCTTGTCGCCCGCGCCGGCGAGATCATCGGCCTTGCCGGGCTGGCGGGACACGGCCAGACCGACCTGCTGCTGGCGATCTTCGCTGCTGCTTCCCGCGCCAGGACCGGCATCGAAGTGACCGCGCCGGTGGCGCTGGTCGCCGGCGACCGCCAGTCGGACGGCATTTTCCCGCAATGGTCGATCGCCGAGAACATCGGCATCCGCTCGCTGGCGCGATTGCGCAACGGGCTGCTGATCTCGCCGCGGCGCGAGGCCGAGTTGGCCCAGTTCTGGCAGAAGAAGATCGGCATCCGCACGCCCGACATGAACAACAACATTTTTTCGCTGTCGGGCGGCAACCAGCAGAAGGCGCTGTTTGCCCGCGCGCTCGGCTCGGATGCCCAGATCGTGCTGATGGACGATCCGATGCGCGGCGTCGATATCGGCACCAAGCTGGAAGTCTACGACCTGGTGCGCGAGGAGGCGGGCCGCGGCCGCACCTTCCTCTGGTACACCACGGAAACCGAGGAACTCGACAATTGCGACCATGTCTATGTCTTCAAGAACGGCCGCATCGTCGCCAATCTGGGTCGCGACGAATTGACCGAAGAGAAGATCATCCAGTCCTCCTTCGGCGACGCGGCCTGAGATGACCGCCGCCAGCCTCGACGCCACCGCCAGGAGCTCCGCCGAGCGTGGTGCGCTGGCCCGTGCCCGCCTGCTGCGCGGGCTGCTGCCAGCGCTGTCGCTGGCATTGGTGCTCGCCGCCATCGCCTGGCTCAACCCGCGCGCCATCAGCTATTTCGGCTTCAGCCTGATGCTGAACCTGGCGATCCCGATCGCGCTGGCGACGATCGCGCAGATGTTCGTCATTTCAGGCAATGAGCTCGACCTGTCGATCGGCACCTTCGTCGGTTTCGTCGGCTGCGTCACCGCGACCTGGCTGAAGGACGCGCCGCTTATCGGCGTTGCCATCCTGCTTGGCTCGATCGGCGTCTATGCGCTGCTCGGCGCGCTGATCCATCTGCGCAATCTGCCGTCGATCGTGGTGACGCTCGGCATGAGTTTCGTCTGGCAGGGGCTGGCCATCCTCGTCCTGCCCAAGCCCGGCGGCAAGGCGCCGGACTGGCTGCTGGCGATCATGTCGTTCAAGCCGCCTCTTATCCCCTTCCCGATCATCGCGGCGCTGCTAATCGGCCTCGTCGTCCATTTCGGCCTGATGCGCACCTCCTATGGCGTGATCCTGCGCGGCTCCGGCGGCAATCCGGCCGCGCTCAAGCGCGCAGGCTGGTCGCTGCTTAGAACCAAGATCGTGCTGTTTGCGCTGGCCGGCCTGTTCGGCGTGCTGTCCGGCATGGCGCTGATCGGCATCACCACCTCGGCCGACGCCAATATCGGCAATGGCTACACGCTGCTTTCGATCGCCGGTGTCATCCTCGGCGGCGGCGAATTCGTCGGTGGCCGGGTGTCGCCGATCGGCGCGGTGATCGGCGCGCTGACGCTGGCGCTGGCCGCTTCGCCGCTGCTCACCTTCATGCACATTCCGCCGGACTGGCAGGTGGCCGCCAACGGCGCCATCCTGATCATCGTGCTGGCGGCGCGGGTGCTGATCAGCCGCAGGGAGAGGTGAGCGATGATTTTGGTTAGATCGCTGGCCGGCAAACCCTGGGTATGGTCGTTCCTCGGCGCGCTTGTCGTGTGGCTGGCGACGATCGCCTTCACCGGCGGCTATGGCGCCGGCGGCATGGTCACGGCGGCGTTGTCACTTGCCGTCTTCACGGTGATCGTCGGCGTCGGCCAGATGTTCGTCATCACGCTCGGCCCCGGCAATGTCGACCTGTCGCTGCCGGCCAACATCGGCTTGGCGAGCGCGGTCGCCATGAAGGTGATGGCCGGCAGCGATTCCATGATCGTCGTCGGGCTGCTGGCGGCGCTCGCCTGCGGCGCGGCGATCGGCGCGATCAACTATCTGCTGATCTGGGCGCTGCGCATTCCGCCGATCATCGCCACCTTGTCGGCGAGCTTCATCATCCAGTCGATCGACATCAGCTACGGGCGTGGGCTGCAGATCAAGCCACCGCCCGGCTTTGCCGATTTCACCAACTGGCAGGTGCTGGGTATTCCCGTGCTGGCGGTGCTGACCGTGCTGTTCACCATCGGCGCGGCCATCGCCTTGCAGCGCATGATCTATGGCCGCTCAGTGCTGGCGATCGGTCAGAACATCCGCGCCGCCTGGCTCGCCGGCGTCAATGTCGGCCGCATCCGCTTCCTCACCTACACGCTGTCGGGCGCGCTTGGCGGCATCGACGGCGCCCTGCTCGCCGGCTATTTCAGGGGCGCCAATGTCGATATCGGCAATGAATATCTGCTCGCCTCGATCGCCGTCGTCGTCATCGGCGGCACGTCGGTCGCCGGCGGCAAGGCCAATGTGCCCGGGGTCTGGGGCGCGGCGCTGTTTCTGGTGCTGCTCTTGACCATGCTCAACACGTTCGGCGTCAGCGCCGGCGTGCGGCTGCTGCTGACCGGGCTGATCATCGTCGGGGTGATCACGGCGGCGGGTGGGGAGAAGGCGGTGCGGTGATCGCCGTTCCGAAGCGTCTGGCGACCATCGACCGCAATCTCCCGGGGCAGCCCGTCGTGCCGCCAAATGTTGGGCCAGCCCAACAGCGGGTTCCCATTCGCGGCGCGGCCTAGTAAACCCTTCCGCGATCCCAGTCGGTCCCGGGAGGGCTCTGCTTGTCCAATTCTGTCAGCGTCGTGAACGACAATGGCGTCGCCATCGTCACCATCGACAACCCGCCGGTCAACGCGCTGAGTTTCCATGTCCGCGAGCCGCTGATGCAGGCGCTGGTCGACTTGCGCGACGATGCTTCGGTCACGGCAATAGTCATCGCCTGCGCCGGACGGACCTTTGTCGCCGGCGCCGACATCACCGAATTCGGCAAGCCGGTGCAGCAGCCCGATCTGCGCGCCATCGTCGCGATGCTGGAAACCATCGCCAAACCGACGGTCGCCGCCATCCAAGGCACCGCGCTCGGCGGCGGGCTGGAACTGGCGCTCGGCTGTCATTTTCGCGTTGCCGATATCGACGCCAAGCTCGGCCTGCCGGAAGTGAAACTTGGCCTGCTGCCGGGCGGCGGCGGCACGGTGCGGCTGCCGCGCCTGGTCGGCGCGGTGAAGGCGCTGAAGATGATTGTCTCGGGTTCGCCGGTCGGTGCCGACGAGGCGCATGAAGCCGGTCTCGTCGATGCCGTTTTCGAGGGCGATCTGGTCACGCATGCCACGAACTTCGCAGGGGAAATCGCCCGCAAGGGTGGTCCGTTCACGCCTGTGCGCGATCGCAATGACGGGCTTGGGGAAACCGACCTCGCGGCTTTCGATGCCGAGGCGGCGGAGCTCGCCAAAAAGGCGCGCGGGCTGGAAGCGCCGGTTGCCTGCGCGCAAGCGGTGCGCAACGCCGTTACACTACCCTTCGACGAGGCGCTGGCGGCGGAGCGCGCGCTGTTCGTGAAACTGGTCGCCAGTGACCAGTCGCGGGCGCAGCGCCATCTGTTCTTCGCCGAACGTGAGGCGGCAAAGCTTCCCGGCAAGGACACGCCCAAGCGCAGGATCACCCGCGTCGGCGTCATCGGCGCCGGCACGATGGGCGGCGGCATCGCCATGGCCTTCGCTAATGGCGGCTTTCCGGTCACCTTGCTGGAAACCAGCGTGGAAGCGCTGCAGCGCGGGCTGGGCATGATCGAGAAGAACTACGCCGTTTCCGTTTCGCGCGGTTCCCTGGCCGAAGACGCCAAGCGTCAACGGCTCGCCCAGTTCAAGGGCTCGACCGACTATGCCGATCTCGCCGAGTGTGACCTCATCATCGAGGCGGTGTTCGAGGACATGGCGGTGAAGAAGGAGGTCTTCGGCAAGCTGGATGCCATCGCCAAGCCGGGCGCCATCCTTGCCACTAACACTTCCTATCTCGACATCAATGAAATCGCCGGCTCGATCTCGCGGCCACAGGATGTGCTCGGCCTGCATTTCTTCTCGCCGGCCAATGTCATGAAGCTGCTGGAGATCGTGCGGGCAGACAAGACCGCGCCGGATGCGCTGGCGACGGTGGTCGACCTCGCGCGGCGGATCGGCAAGGTGGCGGTCGTCGTCGGTGTCTGCCACGGCTTTGTCGGCAACCGCATGCTGGCCGCGCGCGGTTCGGAATCGGAAGCGCTGCTGCTCGAGGGCGCGATACCCAGCCAGATCGACAAGGCCTTCACCGATTTCGGCTGGCCGATGGGGCCGTTCCAGATGGGCGATCTCGCCGGGCTCGACATTGGCTGGCGCAACCGCAAGGCGCGCGGCCTGACGGCCGTGATCGCCGATACGCTGTGCGAACAGGGGCGTTTCGGGCAGAAGACCGGCCGGGGCTTCTATCTCTACGAGGCAGGCGCCCGGGCAGGCGTTCCAGATCCAGAGGTTGAGGCGCTGATCCGCGAAAAGGCCGCCGAGCGTGGCATCGCGCCGCGTGCGATCAGTGCGGAAGAGATCATCGAGCGCACGCTCTACCCCCTGGTCAATGAGGGGGCGAAGATCCTCGAGGAGAAGATCGCGGCCCGTGCCTCCGACATCGATGTCGTCTGGGCCAATGGCTACGGTTTTCCCATCGGCAAGGGTGGCCCGATGTTCTGGGCCGGTCTCGAAGGGGCGTCCAGGATCGTCGAACGGCTTGACCACTGGCATCAGCGGACCGGCAAGCAGGTTTTCGAGGTGGCTCCGCTCCTCAGGCAAATGGCCGAGACCGGTTCCTGGGAGACCGACGCGACAGCCTGACCAGATGACCGCTGAAGGCGGCGGCGATCATTGAGCCGCGCGGTGTCGCCGCCATGCCCTCACACGTGCTTGCGTCCGCCGGTCTCGCGGAACCAGCTGTCGGGATAGGGATACCACCAGTCCTGGATCGCCGGTCTGTGGTCGATGATGACCATCTTGGAACGGCGGAAGGCATCGAGCCCCTGCCGTCCCAGTTCGCGGCCGAGACCTGACGCCTTCCAGCCACCGAAGGGCAAGGCGTCATTGTCGATAAGCGGATTGTTGACCCAGACCATGCCGGCCTCGAGCCGTTCGGCCGCCTCATGCGCTTCGGCGAGATCGGTGGTGAACACCGAGGCACCGAGCCCGAACGGGCTGTCATTGGCAAGCCGGATCGCCTCGTCGAAATCCTTCACGCGGCAGATGGCGGCGACCGGGCCAAAACACTCTTCGCGCACGATCGCCATGTCGGGGGTGACGCCGGTCAGGATCGTCGGTTCGTAGAACCAGCCGGTGTTGTGCGCCGGCGGGATGCGCCCGCCGGTAATTGCTTTGGCGCCGCTGCGAATGGCGTCATCGACAAGACGCATGACCTTGGCCCGAGCCGCTTCGCTGACCAGCGGACCAATCTCGGTCTTGTCCATGCCGTTGCCGATGCGCAGCGCGCGTGTCCTGTCGGCGAACAGGTCGACGAAGTGGTCATGCACGGCATCGACGACGAAGAAGCGCTCGGCCGAGGTGCAGACCTGGCCGGTGAGGTGGAAGGCGGCGGTGACGCTGCCGGCCGCGGCGACCTCCAGCGGCGCGTGTTTGCTAATGATCAGCGGATCGCTGCCGCCGGCCTCGATGACGCAAGGCTTCATGCGTTCGGCGCAGGCAACCGCCACCGCCTTGCCGGCGGCGACCGAGCCGGTGAAGGCGACGGCATGGGTGCGGTCCGAAGTGATCAGCGCCTGCGCCGTTGCCGCGCCGCCGGGCAGGCAAGAGACCAGGCCTTCCGGTAGCGAGCGGAACACCGCCATGTAGTCCAGGGTCGACAGCGTCGTCGCCTCGGCAGGCTTGATGATGCAGGCATTGCCCGCGGCAAGCGATGCCGCGACGGTCCAGCACATCAACAGGATCGGAAAATTGTAAGGCATGATGTGGACGGAGACGCCATAGGGCTCGTAGCGCGCATATTGGAACGAACCGGCCTGCGTCGTGCCGGCCACCTTGCCGGCATCGTCGCGCGCCATCTCGGCATAGTAGCGGAAGATCGGCGCGCAATTGGCGATCTCACCGATGGCTTCCGGGTAGGGCTTGCCCATCTCGCGCACCATGAGCTCGGCGCAGCGGGTGAAATCGGTGGCCTCGATGGCGTTGGCGACGGCGTGCAGATGTTTTGCCCGGCTCTTGGCGTCGAGCCTTTTCCAGGCAACTTGCGCCCTGGTCGCGGCGGTGAGCGCGGCGTCGATCTCGCCCTCGCTGGCCGTGGAGATGGCGCCGACCGTCTGCAGCGTGGCCGGGTCGATCACTGCCTTGTTTGCACCGGCCATCGGCCGGTAGTCCGGATTGACGAAGTAGGTCGGCCGGTCGGGGGAGAAGGGCATGGACATCCTCTCGAATCCGCTCAGCGGATCATGTAGACCTTCTTGATGGTCTCGTGGACGGTGCAGACGCCTTTCCAGTCCTGCGGAAAGAAAGCCGCCGTGTCCGGCTCGATTTCGATCACTTCACCCGATTCGTGCACATAGGTGCAGCGGCCTTCGAGGAAGTGGCAGAACTCGTCGCGGGTGACGTGGCAGTGCCATTTGCCCGGCGTGCAGACCCATAGGCCGCATTCGGAACGGCCTTCCGGTCCCTTGTGGAGCAGCTTGCCCGAGGTGTGGGACTGCCCCTCGATCATCGTCGGGATGACGCCCCAGTCGATGAGGTCGGTGACGGCGAGCGGCGATTGCATGATTGGCGTGGTCATATCGAATTCCTTGAAATGATGCTCACCGGCACATGAAGGCCTTGGTCAGCGTTTGCGTGATGATGGAAATGCCGGTCCAGCCGGCGGGAAAGAACACCAGCGTGCCAGCCGCGATCGGAATCTCCTCGCCATTCTCATGGACATAGCTGCCGTGACCCGACAGGAAATGGCAGAACTCGTCGGCGGCGAAGGTGACCTTGCGGGTGCCCGGCGTGCAGGACCACAGGCCGCATTCGCTCGACCCGTCCGGGTTCTGCGACAGGATTTTGCCGGAGGCGCGCGGCGCGCCGGCAAGTGTGTTGCTCCCCGCGCCCCAATCTTCCAGTTCCACGGCCGAGGCCTGCGGCCAGTGCGGTGTCGACATGTCTTGCTCCTATGAAGTGGATTCTTGCCTGAGCATGATCTTTTCCGAAAACCGGGTTCCACTTTTCGGGATCATGCTCTCAGGCCAGCATGTAGACGTTGCGCATGGTCTCGTGCACCGTGCACTCGCCCGTCCAGCCGGCGGGGAACATGACCACGGTCCCGGCCGAGACTTCTATCACTTCGCCGACATCCGAGCGGTAGGTCGCGCGGCCGGCGACGAAATGGCACAATTCGTCGCGCGGGATCGAGAGCCGCCAGCGGCCCGGCGTGCACACCCAGATGCCGGATTCCGGCTGGTTGTTCGGACCCTTGTGCACCAGCCTGCCGGTGGAGTGCGAGGCGCCGTCCAATGCGTCGGACTGGGCGCCCCAGTCGACGAGATCGGTGCGGGTGGAGGCTTGATAGAGGTGCGGAGCGGAGGAGGTCATGGACGTGCTCCGATGGCGGGATGCCTAATGTCGACATGTTGCGCCCAGGCACCGCCCTCTGGCCTGCCGGCCATCTCCCCCGCAAGGGGGGAGATCAGATGCATCTCAAACATCGTGCTCACAGCAGCGCCTCCAGCAAGCCGGCAGCCTTCTCAGGCCCATTCTGTGCGTGCATCTGTGCGGATGTCTTCGCCAGCTTGGCCTTCATCTTCGGATCGGTCAGGCAGGTCTCGATCTTCGCGATCAGCTCGGCATCGCTCCAGTCGTAGCGCGGCATGCCGAAGCCGTGGCCGGTTTCCTCGACGCGGGTGGCGTTGTCGTGGCCGTCCCAGACATAGGGCATGATGATGGCCGGCTTGCCGAAATAAAGGCACTCGGTGAAAGAGTTGTTGCCGCCATGGTGGATCACCGCATCGACCTGCGGGATCACCGAGGGCTGCGGGAACCAGCTCTCGACGATGACGTTGCTGGGCACGTCCTTATACTGGTCCTTGTAGCCGCCGACATTGACCAGCGCCCGGTAGCGCGTCTTGCCCAGCGTGGCGATGATGCGCTTCAAGAGTTCGACATCGCCGGCGCCAAGGCTGCCGAAGGAGACATAGAGCAGCGGCCCGTCATTATTCTCAGCGAAGGTCGGCACGGCGTAAGGTTTCTCCTGCCGCACGCAGCCTTCGAGATACTGGAATTGTCGGGGGTCGAGCGGATGACGGCGCTTGAATTTCGCCGCCTCGGGGTAGAGCAGCAGGTTCAGATAGGGCGAGGCCTCGAAGAACTGGCCGACCGGGTAAGGCGCCTCGTTGTTGGCGGTGAGGAAGGCATTGAAGTCGTCATGGATCGGCTTGATCACCGCGTTGAAATGGTCGCGGTAGCGCTGGTGGCCGGCATGGTCGTTCTCGCCGCAACCGGAGAGATGCGGCGGGATGTCCTCGTCCTCGATCTCGTTTTCCGAGCAGGAGATGACGCGCACCCAAGGCTTGCCGAACTGTTTGATCGCCGGGAACAGGATGACGTTGTCGACGCAGATGACGTCCGGCTTGATGGCGGCCAGCACGCGCGGCAGATCCTTCTGCGCCCATTTGGCGCTGTCGACGATCGCCGTCCAGCAATCCTTCACATAATTGTCGACCTGGTCGTAGGGCGATTTGCGGAAATTCGGGATGTGACCGTTGATGAAATCCTCCCAGAATTTCGCCATCTGCTCGGGCGGCATCGGTTCGGAGAGGTTCACCGGATGTGCCTCGAAACCGTAACCCCTATAAACCTCGACAAAGCCGGGGTCGGACAGGAACACGGCCTTGTGGCCACGCGCCTCGACTGCTTGGGCGATGCCGACGGAATTGAGCGCCGGGCCGTAGGCGGCTTCCGGGAAAAAGGCGATCGTCTTCTGCGCCATCAAGCTTCTCCTATTCTGCGAAAATTCTGACATCGGCGGCATCCCAGCCGAGTTCGACCTGGTCGCCCGACGACACCGGCCGGCGGTCGGCTGCATCCGCGGTGACGCGCACCAGGAACGGTTTGGGCGACAGCGGCGTTCGAACGTGCAGCTGCAGGTCGAGGCCGTGATAGGCCAGCGCCTCGACCGTGCCGGTCGTGCGGTTGGCGGTCTCGGCTGACGGGAACAATCGGATGCGCTCGGGCCGCACCGAGGCAACCGCCGATGCGCCCGGCGTGAGCGCTGCAGGGACCTTGCCGCCGATGCGCGCACCGTTTTCGGCGACCACGCCATCGGCTGACGCCTTGCCCGGGATAAAATTCATCACGCCGATGAAGTCGGCGACGAAGCGGTCGGCGGGATGCTCGTAGATCGCGTGCGGCGTGTCACATTGCAGCAGCCTGCCGTCTTTCAGCACCGCCATGCGATCGGCCATGACAAGCGATTCTTCCTGGTCATGGGTGACGATGACGAAGGTGATGCCGACCTCGTGCTGCAGGCGCTTCAATTCCAGTTGCATGGCGCCGCGCAGCTTCTTGTCGAGCGCGCCGAGCGGCTCGTCGAGCAGCAGCAGCCGGGGCCGCTTGACCAGGGCGCGGGCGAGCGCGACGCGCTGCTTCTGGCCGCCCGACAATTGCTCCGGCTTGCGGTCGGCGAAGGGGACGAGCTCGGTGGTCGCCAGGATGGCGTCGACGCGGGACCGGATCTCTCTCGCCGGCAAGCGCTCCATCTCCAGCCCATAGGAGACGTTGGCGCGCACGCTCATATGCGGGAACAACGCGTAAGACTGGAACATCAGGTTGACCGGCCGCTTGTTGGGCGGGGTCCTGGCGATGTCCTTGCCGTCGAGCAGGATGCGGCCGTCGCTCGGCATCTCGAAACCGGCCAGCATGCGCAAGAGCGTGGTCTTGCCGCAGCCCGATGGGCCGAGCAGCGCGAAGAACTCGTTCTCGCGGATGTCGAGCGAGATGCCGTCGACGGCGGTGACCCGGCCGAAATTCTTCGACACATGGTCGATGGCCAGCAGCGTGCGCGGTTCGCTCATTGGCCGATCATTCCCCGGTTGAGCCGCTGCGACAGGGTCAGCGCGGTGATGCTTACGGCCATGACGATGGTCGCCAGCGCGTTGATCTCCGGTGTGATGCCGAAGCGGATCATGGCGTAGATCTGCATCGGCAGCGTGGTCGAAGCGCGGCCGGCGCCTGCGGTGAAGAAGGCGATGATGAACTCGTCGACCGACAGCGTGAAGGCGAGCAGCGCACCGGCGATCACCGCCGGCGCGATGACCGGCAAGGTCACGCGCCGGAAAGTGGTGATGGCGGAGGCGCCGAGGTCGGCGGAGGCCTCGACGATCGACCAGTCGAAGCTCTTCAGCCGGGCGCGCACCACCGAGCAGACGAAGGCAAGGTTGAAGACGACATGGGCGAGGATGATGGTGTGCAGGCCCATGGTCAAATTGAGCATGGAAAAGAACGACAGCAGTGCAATCGCCAGCACGATGTCGGGGATGATCATCGGCGCAAAGATCAGGGCTTCCAGCCCCTTGCCATATTGCCGGCGCATCTCGACGCCGATCGCCAGCAGCGTGCCGAGCAAGGTGGCTATGGCTGTGGAGACCAGCGCCACGATCAGCGTGTTGAGCGCGGCGGACAGGATCGCGGAATTGTTGGCTAGCGAGGCATACCATTTCAGCGAGAAGCCGGACCATGCGGTCGGCAACCCGCCTTCGTTGAAGGAGAGCGGCACCAGTACGGCGATCGGGATGTAGAGGAAGGCGAAGACGAGGCTCAGCACAAGCCACAGCGTACGCCGCGTCACAGGGGAACGCTCAGCCATCGGCGTCACCTTTGGTCTGCGCTGCCCGCCCCGAGGCGCGGTCGGCGGCGAGCGCCTGGACCATCAGCACCAAAAGCATGATGGCGATCAGCGCCATGGCGAGGGCAGCGCCGAAGGGCCAGTCATTGGCGGTGAGGAACTGGTCGTAGACGAGATTGCCGATCATCTGGAAACGGCCGCCGCCGAGCAGGGCCGGGGTGACGAAATTGCCGATAGACAGCACGAAGACGAAGACCGCGCCGGCGGCGATGCCGGGCACGGTCAGCGGCAGGATGACACGGCGGAATGTGGTGGCGGCCGAAGCGCCGAGGTCGCGCGAGGCCTCGGCGAGTTCGGGGTTGAGCCGCGACAGCGGTGCATAGCAGGCGAGGATGACGAAGGGCAGATAATTGTAGACGAGGCCGGCGATGACCGCGCCTTCGGTATAGAGCATCGATGGCGGTTCGCCGGTATAGCCCAACCAGCGCAGGAGCTGGGTGATCAGGCCTTCGCGGTTGAGCAGCACGATCCAGGCATAGGTGCGGATCAAATAGTTGGACCAGAACGGCAGCACGGCGAAGAACAGGAACACAGGCTGCCAGCGGCGCGGGGCAGCGGAGATGGCGTAGGCAGCGGCATAGCCGATCACCACGGCGATCAGCGTGGCAGTGCCGGCGATGCGCGCTGACTTCAAGAAAATGCCGGCATAGAGCGGGTCGAAGACCAGCCCGAAATTCTCCAGAGTGAAGGTGTAGTCGATGCCGCCATAGATGCCGCGCCGGAAGAAGGCGAGCGCCAGCACCAGCGCGCACGGCACCACCATCAGCGCGGTCAGCCAGACCAGCGCCGGGGCCATCAGCAGAGAGGAGCGAAGTCGGGTCTGGGACAATTTAAGGTACCGCTCAGGGCCGGCAGCCAAAGCACTGCCGGCCGTGATATCCGTGCCGCTTACTGCGCGGCCTTGATCTCGCTGACGATCTTGGAATAGTCGCGCTGGGCGTCGCCGACATCGCGCAGCTGCTCGAACTTGACGAGATCGGCCACCGGCATCGCCATGTTGGGGAATTTCGCCAGGAAATCGGCGGGCAGGCTTTCCATCGCCGGCTTGTTCGGCACCTTGTAGTCGATGTTCTGCGCCGCCCAGGCGTGGTTCTTGGCGTCGAGCATGAAGTTGATGAACTTGAAGGCGTCGTCCTTGTGCTCGGAGGCCTTCATCACCACCATCGTGTCGACCCAGAGGTCCGAGCCTTCCTTCGGAATGACGTATTTGATCTCCGGCTTTTCGGCGATGCCGTAATTGCACCAGCCGTCCCAGGCCTGCACCATCAGCGCCTCGCCGGAAACCAGTTTGGAATAGAAGGTGGTGTCGTCATAGGCGAGCAGGGTCCTCTTGGCCGAGATCAAGAGGTCCTTGACCTCGGCCATCTTGGCCGGATCGGTCTCGTTGACGGAAAAACCCTTGTCGAGCTGGCCCGCGGCCAGCAGCCAGCGGTCGGTCGCCAGCATGGTGGTCTTGCCCTTCAGCGCATCTGAAGGCGCGAGCAGATCGCTCCAGCTCGTCGGCGCCGTCTTGACCAGGTCCGAGCGGTAGCAGAGGCCGGTCGTGCCCCAGGTGTAGGGCACGGAGAACGCGTTGCCGACATCGTGCGGCAGCTTGGTCGCTTCCGGATAGAGGTTGGCGAGATTGGGGATCTTGGCGTGGTCCATCGGCTCGGTCAGACCGAGCTTGTTCAGCACTTCGGCAAAGGGCGAAGAGACGAAGACCACGTCATAGCCCTTGCCGCCGGCGGCGATCAGCTTGCCCATGATCTCTTCATTGGTGGCGTGCACCACCACTTCGCCGGAGACGCCGGTGGCGGTCTTGAAGGCGGTCATGGCGTCGGGCGCCATGTAGCCGTCCCAGTTGGAGATGACGAGGTCGGCGGCCATTGCCGGCGCCGACAGCGCCAGGGCAAGGCCGAGAGCGATTGAAGAGACCTTGAGCGCACGGCGCTCCGGGCTGGTAGCGGTCATGGCAGACTCCCATTCCGGTTGATCGTCGAATTCTGTGCTGGACCGGACGCGACCCATGCCGCTGCCTTCGATCCTGTTCCCTCGGTCTTTTTTGTCGCCGATTGCCAGGACAGTACTATTGCAGAAAAAAGTACGTCAATCCATAATTTGCCAACCGACCGAGGAATCTGGCCGATTGCGCTTGCTCCGGCGATCAGCCAAACCAATGCGGTCACATCCGTCCGCCGAGACAAGTCATGCAAGCCGCAGCCCGACGACCTCGAACCAACCATCTCGACCTGGCGCAGCGCATCCTCGATGTGGCGCGCCAGCGCGGCTTCGAGCCCGGCGCGCGCCTGCCCGAACAGCAGATCGCCTCTTTGTGTAATGTCTCGCGCACGCCGGTGCGAGCGGCACTCAGCCTTTTGGCTGAGCGGGGCGTCGTGCGCTGGGAAGCCGATACCGGTTATCACCTGGCGGTCGACCTCGCCGCGCAGCCGGCCATATCAGCCGAGCTTCCCAGCGCGGAGGAAGACGAGCTGGCCGAGGCGATCCTGCGCGACCGCTCGGCGCGGCGGCTGGACCAGACGGTGACCGCCGCGGCGCTGATGCGACGCTACAGCGCTGATCGAAAGACGGTACTAAAAGCGCTTAATAAACTGACGGAAGAGAATCTGCTGGACCGCGCGCCCGGCCAGTCCTGGCTTTTCCGGCGCACGCCCGACGATCCGGAGGCGCAAGGCGAAAGCTACGAGTTCCGGCTGCTGTTCGAGCCGGCGGCGATCCTGACACCGGGCTTCCGGCTGGACGGCGCGCGCGCGGCGGCGTTGCGCCAGGGCATGGACGCCTTGTCGGCGCTGCCGGATGCCGCGTTCGACACGCGCGAGTTCCAGCGTCTGGACATGGATTTCCACGGCATGATCGCCGAGGGCTGCGCCAACCGCTTCATCGCCGACGCGCTGGCCGATCATCTCCGCCTGCGCCGGCTGCCGGGCATCTATGCCGGGGTCAACGTCTTCCGGCTGCGGCAATCCTTGCTGGAACACCTGAACATACTCGACCATCTCGAAAGCCGGCAGTATGAGGTGGCTGCCGATCTGCTTCGCATCCACCTGAGGCTCTCCCGCAACCAGCGACCACAAGCGGCCAGCCGCGGGGCGCCCGCCCTGTTCGGCATGATCAGCCGGCCGGAATGAAGAGGATTAATTGACGCGCAAAGCCAGCCCGACCATCGCGCTGTTTCCCGAAGCCAGCTTCGGCGCCGCGTTGAATTGCGTCGGCATCGCGCAGGCCTTGCGAGCGCGGGGCGCCCGGCCCGTCTTCATCTGCCATGCTGGTTTCTCCGGTGTCTTTGCCGACTATGGTTTCCAGGAATATCAACTGCCCACCGACGAGCCGCTGAGCGACAGCGAGCGCCAGAGCTACTGGCAGGCCTTCGTGCGCCGGCACCTGCCGCATTTCCGGCTGAGCCCGATCGACCAGCTCGAAACCTATGTCGCACCGACCTGGCAAGCGATCGTCGACACTGCGGTCAATGCCGAGGCGCCGCTGCGGCAATTGCTGGCGCGGCTGAAGCCGGACGCGGTGGTGCTCGACAATGTCATCATGTTTCCGGCGATCGCCGACGCCGGCTGCCCCTGGGTGCGCGTCGTCTCCTGCGCCGAGACCGAGCTGCCGGACGCCGAGGTGCCGCCCTACCTTTCCGGGATGGCTGCCGATGACCCGCAACGCGCGGCGTTCGAGGCGCGCTATCTCTCGGCTTCGGCGCCGGCACATGACCGCTTCAACCGCTTTCGTGCCGATGCTGGCCTGGGACCGTTGCCGAAGGGCCTGTTCCTGGAAAGCTCGCCCGATCTCAATCTGCTGCTGACGCCAGCGATCGTGCGGCGCGAGCGGGCCGAACCGCTCGATCCGGCCCGCTTCGTCTATCTCGAAGGCTGCGTGCGCTCGGAAGGGCCGTTCGAGGTGCCGGTGTTTCCGCGCAATGGCGGGCCGCTGGTCTATGTCAGCTTCGGCAGTCTCGGCGCCATGGATGTCGGGCTGATCGAGCGCATGCTCGCAGTCTTCGACAGGCTGCCGGCGCGCTTCATCGTCAATGTCGGCGGCCTGCGCGACGCCTATCGCGCGGTGCCGGACAATGTCTATCTCGACGCCTGGTTTCCGCAGCCTTCGGTGGTGGCGAAGTCGGACCTGTTCATCCATCACGGCGGCAACAACAGCTTTTGCGAGGCGCTGCGCTTCGGCGTGCCGTCGCTGATCATGCCCTATTGCTGGGACGGACACGACAATGCACGCCGCGCCGAAGAGACCGGCACCGGCGACCATATCGGCCGTGACGGCTGGACCGAAGGAGTATTGGAGAGAGCCATTCTCGGCCTGCTGGCCGACGACGCCATGCGCGCCCGCCTGAGGGACAATGCAGCCCAGATGGCGCTGAAACCCGGAACGGACGTGGCCGCGCAAGCCATACTCTCTCTGATACGGACTTGAACGACATGCTTGATAAAAACACCAAGACCTCTCTCTCCAGCGGCAACGATCCCAAGGCCTGGCTGGCCCAGCACGGCATCACCGAGGTCGAATGCCTGGTGCCCGACATGAACGGCGTGCTGCGCGGCAAGGCGCTGCCGACGGTGAAATTCCTCAAGGCGCTGGAAGACCTCGCGCTCTATCTGCCGAGCAGCGCCTTCCTGGTCAGCATCGACGGCCGCTATTCCGGCTCGATCGACGAGGGCTTTGCCTATTCGGATCCGGATATGCGCATGGTGCCTGACGTTTCGACGCTGTGCCTGGCGCCGGGTGCCGGGGCCGGCAAAGCCTATGTCTTCGCCGACGCCTTCCACATGGACGGCCGGCCATGGATGGCCTCGCCGCGCCATGTGCTGCGCGCCGTGCTCGATCTCTACCGCCAGCGCGGCTGGCGCGCGGTGGTGGCGCCGGAGGTCGAATTCTATCTGACCGCGCCCAACCCCGATCCGGACAGGCCGCTGACCGCGCCGGTCGGCAGCAATGGCCGCGCGGAAACTGTGCAGCATCCCTACGACATGGTGGCACTGGAAGAATTCGAGCCGGTGATCCGGCGCGTCTATGATTATGCCGCGGCGGCCGGCCTGTCGCTCGATACGCTGATCCATGAATCGGGCACGGCGCAACTGGAGATCAATCTCCTGCATGGCGACGCGCTGCCGCTCGCCGACCAGGTGCTTTTGTTCAAGCGGCTGACGCGCCAGGCCGCGCAGCAATGCGGCATGCACGCCACCTTCATGGCCAAGCCGATCGCGGCCCAGGCGGGCAGCTCGATGCATCTGCACATGTCCGTCATCGACGAGAAGACGGGCACTGCACTGTTTGCCAGCGACGATGATGCCGACACCGAGATGTTCGGCCATTTCATCGGCGGCCTGCAGAAATACGTGCCGGAAATCATGCCGCTGTTCGCGCCGAACGTGAATTCGTTCCGCCGCATAAGGCCGAACCACAGCGCTCCGGCCAACATCGAATGGTCGCACGACAACCGCTCCTGCGGCCTGCGCGTACCGGCCGGTGGCCGCTCGGCGCGGCGGGTGGAGAACCGTTTGCCGGGCGCCGATTGTAATCCCTATCTGGCCATCGCCGGCTCGCTGCTCGCCGGCTATCTCGGCGTCGAGCAGAAGCTGGCGCGCTCGGCGGAAGCCACGGGCAATGCCTACAAGATCAAGAGCACGCTGCCGAAGACCATGGAGGAGGCGCTCGACCGCTTCACCGCCTGCGAGCCGGTGCGCAAACTCCTCGGCGAGGATTTCTTCCAGACCTATCTGCGCGTCAAGAGCATCGAGCTTGACCTGTTCCAGAGCGTGGTGACGAGCTGGGAACGCGATCACCTGCTGCTGAAGGTGTGATCATGGCATCTTCAACAGGTTTCAATTCCGGTCTCGATATCGGCAAATCCTACTATGTCGCCACCGCCAATCCGGCGCCGGACCATCCGGCGCTTGCCGGCGATGTCGAAGCCGATCTGGTCGTTGTCGGAGGCGGCTGCACCGGCCTGTCGGCTGCCCTTCACGCCGCCGAGCGCGGCCTGAAGGTGGTGCTGCTCGAAGGCGGCAAGATCGGCTGGGGCGCATCGGGGCGCAATGGCGGCCAGATGATCCCCGGCCTGCGCAAGGGCGCCAAGGGCCTGGTCAAGCTTTACGGGCCGGAGCGGGCGAAGGTGCTATTCGACCTTGCCTTCGAAGCACGCGGCCTGGTGCTCGATATCATCGAGCGCCACGCCATCGACTGCGATCTGAGGCTCACCGGCCATATGGTCGGCGCGGTCAACGGCTCCGATCTCAAGGATTTGGAGGAAGAGGCCAAGTGCCTCGAAAGCGTGATGAAGTTCCGCGATGTCGAGATCCTCTCGGCGGCGGACGCCCGCGCCAAGGTCGACACGCCTTATCACGGCGCGATGTATGAGCCGCTTGGCGGCCACATGCATCCGCTGAACTACACGCTTGGCCTTGCCCGCGCGGCAGTGGCCGCCGGCGTCGTCATCCACGAGAATTCGGTGGCGGTGAAACTGGAGCGCGAGCCTTCGATCCGGGTCTCGACAGCAAAGGGTTCGGTGCGCGCGAAACATGTCGTGCTGGCGGGCGACGCGCTGCTCAATGGGCTGGAGCCGCGCGTCAACAGCCGCATCATGCCGGTCGGCAATTACATCGTCGCCACCGAGCCGCTGGAGGGCAAGCGCAACGTCATCCCGGCCAATGTCGCGGTGTCCGACACGCGCTTTGTCGTCAATTACTACCGCATGTCGGCGGACGGCCGGCTGCTGTTCGGCGGCGGCGAGCGCTACACGCCATCGCCGCCGGCCGACATTGCCGGCTTCGTGCGGCCGCACATGGAAGGCACCTTCCCGCAGCTCAAGGGCTGCCGCATCGATCATGCCTGGGGCGGGCTGGTGTCGGTGACGACATCGCGGCTGCCGCATGTCGGGCACTATGGCGAGGTCTATTTCGCGCATGGCTATTCCGGCAAGGGCGTCATCCTGTCGACGCTGTCGGGCAAGCTGCTGGCCGAAGCGATCACGGGGGATGCCTCGCGACTCGACCTGTTCTCGACGCTGACCCCGCTGCCGTTCCCCGGTGGCACGGCGCTGCGCGGCCCGCTCTATGTGCTGGGCATGCTGTGGTATGCGATGCGGGACCGCATCAAGCATTGAAGGCGCAGTTACGCATCGAAGTTTGCGCTGCCCCTCACCTGCCTGCCGGCATCCTCTCCCCGTATAGTGACGGGGAGAGGGGCGCTACCATCGGCGATTTCGCCAAGATGGCGTTGAGGCCAGCCACTTTCTCCCCGTCTCTATACGGGAGAAATGCCCGGCAGGGCAATGAGGGCGGCGCTTGCTTTGAAAGCTTTGGCGATTTGATTAGACGACGAAGAAATCTTCGATCCGCTCCCTGGCCTCAAGCAGCGCCGGCAGGATTTCCCGCTCCATCTCGGCGACCGAAAATCGCGCCGACTGCGTCGAGACATTGATCGCCGCGACCGTGCCGCCAGCGCGGTCGCGGATCGGCACGGCGATGGAGCGCAGGCCGAGCTCCAGCTCCTCGTCGACGATGGCAAAGCCGTCGGCTTTCGCCTTGCCGATGGCCTCGGCCAGCAGCCTGATGTCGGTGATCGTCTTCGGCGTCCGTCTCTCGATGGTCGCCTGGTGCAGAAACTCGTCGAGTTCCTCAGGCGCCAGTCCGGCGAGCAGAATGCGCCCCATCGAGGTGCAATAGGCGGGCAGCCTGGTGCCGACATCGAGCGACACGCTGAGGATGCGTCGGCCGGGAATGCGGGCGACATAGACGACATCCTGGCCCGACAGGATCGCGGCCGAGCAGGCCTCGTTCAGTTGCGCGGCGACCGCGCGCATGATCGGCGCGGCGAAGCTCCACAGCGAGCCGCCGCCCAGCCATGTGCGGGCAACGGCCAGCAGGCGCGGCGACAGCGAGAACACACGGCCGTCCTGGGTGGCATAGCCCGTGGCGACAAGCGTCAGCAGGAAACGGCGGGCGCCAGCACGGGTCAGGCCGGCTTCCTCGGCCATCTCGGTCAGCGTCATGCCAGAGGGGTGGCGGGCGAGGATCTCCATGACGGCAAGGCCGCGCTCGAGCGAGCCGACATGATCACGGGAAGCGGCCTCTTCGTCCATCTCACCTCCGCCAAACGGCATCGCCGCCAGGATTGACTCCACGACCTCACTCGGCGTAGAAAGTTTCGCATACAAAACAAAAGTTCGCAATACGAACTTTTTGAATCCGGAGCCGATCGATGGTCAAGTTCCTGCCGCTCAAACAGGCCGTGGCCGAGAATTTGAACGATGGCGATTCCGTCGCCTTCGAGGGCTTCACCCATCTGATCCCGACAGCCGCAGCGCATGAGGCGATCCGTCAGGGATTTCGAGATTTGACCCTGATCCGCATGACGCCGGACCTGATCTACGACCAGATGATCGGCATGGGCATGGCGAAAAGACTAATCTTCTCCTATGTCGGCAATCCCGGCGTCGGCCTGCTGCGGCGCGCCCGCGATTCCATCGAGAACGGTTTTCCCCGGACGATCGAGGTCGAGGAGCACAGCCATGCCGGCATGGCCAACGCCTATGAGGCGGGCGCGGCCGGCCTGCCCTGCGCGGTGTTCCGCGGCTATCGCGGCGCAGGCCTTGCTGCGGTCAACCCGAACATCAAGTCGGTCACTTGTCCGTTCACCGGCGAGGTGCTGGCGGCCGTTCCCTCGATCCGGCCTGACGTGACCTTCATCCATGCGCAGAAGGCCGACAAAAAAGGCAATGTGCTGGTCGAGGGCATCATCGGCATCCAGAAGGAGGCCGTCCTGGCGGCCAAGCGCGCTGTGGTGACGGTGGAGGAGGTGGTCGACAATTTCGACGATCTGCACCCCAACCTGACCGTGCTACCCCGGTGGACGATCGCGGCGATATCCGTCGTGCCTGGCGGCTCGCACCCGTCCTACGCGCATGGCTATTATGCGCGCGACAACGCCGCCTATCTCGAATGGGACGAGATCGCCGCCGACCGCGAGAAATTCCAGGCCTGGATGCAAGCGAACGTCATCGAGAAGAGCGCCGACGATTTCGCCGGCCGCGTCGACCATCTGAGGAAAGCGGCATGAGCGACAATCCGGGCTTCACCCCCAACGAGATGATGACGATTGCCGCCAGCCGCGCGCTGCGGAATGACGATGTCTGTTTCGTCGGCATCGGTGCGCCGTCCGCCGCCTGCAATGTGGCGCGGTTGACGCACGCGCCCGACATCACCTTGATCTACGAGAGCGGCACGATTGGCACCGCGCCTGATGTGCTGCCGCTGTCGATCGGCGACGGCGAATTGTGTGAGACCGCCGTCACCACCGTCGCGGTGCCCGAAATGTTCCGCTACTGGCTGCAGGGCGGCCGCATTTCGATCGGCTTCCTCGGTGCCGCACAGCTCGACAAGTTCGGCAACATCAACACCACCGTCATCGGCGACTATGTCCATCCCAAGACCAGGCTGCCCGGCGGCGGCGGCGCGCCGGAGATCGCGACCTCGTCGAAGGAGATCTACATCACCATGGCGCAGAGCAAGCGCGGCATGGTCGAGAAGATCGACTTCTTCACCTCCTTCGGCCATGGCGAGGGCGGCGATCACCGCAAGCGGCTTGGGATCGACACCGCCGGGCCGACGCTGCTGATCACCGATCTCGCCATCTGGAAGCCGGATCCGCTGACCAAGGAATTCACGGTCGTGTCACTGCATCCCGGCGTCACCCGCCAGCAGGTGCAGGAGAGCTGTGGCTGGATCGTAAAGTTCGCCGAGGCGCTTGACGAAACACGGGCGCCAAGCGAACTCGAACTCAATACATTGCGTGACCTGCAGGCCCGCACCAAGGCGGCGCATGAGGGAACCGGAAAAGCAAAGGCTGCATGACATGGCCGAGGCCTATATCTGCGACTACATCCGCACGCCGATCGGCCGCTTTGGCGGGTCGCTGTCCTCGGTGCGATCAGACGACCTCGGCGCCATTCCGCTGAAGGCTTTGGCCGAGCGCAATGCCGGCATCGACTGGCAGGCGGTGGACGACGTCGTCTATGGCTGCGCCAACCAGGCCGGCGAGGACAACCGCAACGTGGCGCGCATGGCGCTGCTGCTGGCCGGCCTGCCCAAGGAAATCCCGGGTTCGACCGTCAATCGCCTGTGCGGGTCCGGCATGGATGCGCTGACCATCGCCGCGCGGGCCATCAAGGCCGGCGAGGCGGAACTGATGATATCAGGCGGTGTGGAATCGATGAGCCGGGCGCCCTTCGTCATGCCCAAGGCCTATACGGCGTTTTCGCGCAATGCCGAGATCTACGACACCACGATCGGCTGGCGCTTCGTCAACCCGCTGATGAAGAAGCAATATGGCGTCGATTCGATGCCGGAGACCGGCGAGAACGTCGCCGAGGATTTTGGCGTCTCGCGCGCGGCCCAGGACGCCTTTGCCGTGCGCAGCCAGGACAAGGCGGTCGCGGCGCAGGCCAATGGAAGGCTGGCCAAGGAGATCACCGCAGTGAGGATCCCGCAGCGCAAGGGCGATCCGGTCGTGGTGTCGAACGACGAGCATCCCCGGGCCGGCACGACGGTCGAGTCACTGGCCAAGCTGCCGGCGCCGTTCCGCCAGGGCGGCACGGTGACCGCCGGCAATGCCTCCGGCGTCAATGACGGCGCGGCGGCGCTGATCGTTGCCTCGGAAGCGGCTGTCAAAAAATACGGCCTGACGCCGATCGCCCGCATTCTCGGTGGGGCTGCCGCCGGCGTTGCGCCGCGCATCATGGGCATTGGCCCGGCGCCGGCGACGCAGAAGCTGTGCGCGCGGCTTGGCCTGACGCCAAAGCAATTCGATGTCATCGAGCTCAACGAGGCCTTTGCCTCGCAAGGCATCGCCGTGCTGCGCCAGCTCGGAATCGCCGAGGATGCCGAGCACGTCAACCCGAATGGCGGTGCCATCGCGCTCGGCCATCCCTTGGGCATGTCGGGCGCGCGCATCTCCGGCACGGCGGCGCTGGAACTGCGCGAACGCGGCGGCCGCTATGCTCTCGCGACGATGTGCATCGGCGTCGGCCAGGGCATCGCCATCGCGCTCGAACGGGCCTGACCGCCGCCTTCCCTTTGGCCAGCGAGAATCAGGGTTGGATTCGGCGTGTCGCCAAATTTGACCATGTGGACAAAAGTCCGGACCCGTTCCATAGTTCCCCGTCTGATTTTTAGAACGGCCGGCTCGACACGGCTGTCAAACAGAGGGGACTGCAATGGAAAACCGGAAGAACAAATTTTCGTCGACACGCGAAGGTCTCTCGCGACGCAATGTGCTGGAGCTCGGCGCGCTTGGCCTGGCAGCGGCCATGCTGCCGGGTGCGGCCTTCGCCAAGGAGAAGAAACTGAAGGTCGCGGCGATCTTCGCGACGCCGATCGAGGAGCCCTGGGACAACCAGATCCATGTCGCCTTGCAGAAGGCGGAGAAGGAACTCGGCATCGAATACAAATGGTCGGAAAAGGTGCAGACAGCCGACTTCAGCCGAGTCATGCGCGAATATGCGCAAGGCGGCTACCAGCTGGTGCTGGGCGACGCCTTCGCCGCCGAACGTGAATCGCGCCGCACCGCAAAACAGTTCCCGAAGACCGCCTGGCTGTTCGGCTCTGGTGCCGGCCCGGCCGAACCCAATTTCGGCGTCTTCGACAACTGGATCCACGAGCCCGCCTATCTCTCGGGCATGATCGCCGGCAAGATGTCGAAGTCGGGCACGGTCGGCGCCGTCGCGGCGATGGGCATTCCGGAAGTGAACCGGCTGGTCAACGCCTTCTTCGCCGGCGCCAAGGAGGTCAACCCGAACGTCAAGAAGAAGGTCGCCTTCATCGGTTCCTTCTTCGATCCGCCCAAGGCCAAGGAAGCCGCGGTCGCGCAGATCGATGCCGGCGTCGACGTCATCTATGCCGAGCGCTTCGGCGTCATCGAGGCGGCGGTCGAGAAGAAGATCCTCGCCATCTCCAACATGTCGGACCAGTCGAGCCTCGGCCCCGACACGGTCATCACCGGCCCGGTGTGGGACATGTATCCGACGGTCGAACAGGCGATCAAACTGGTCAAGGCCGGCGTCTACACCGCGCAGGACTATGGCGACTTCTCGCGCATGGCCAAGGGCGGTTCCTATCTCGCCCCCTACCACAAGTTCGACAAGACGCTGCCGGCCGAGGTCAAGGATCTGGTCGAGAAGAAGAAGGCCGAGATTCTTGAGGGCAATTTCCGCGTCGACGTGGATGAAAATACGCCGGTTTCGGATTGAGCCTTGCTCACCCTCCCCTTGTGGGGAGGGTCGATCCGCGAAGCGGAGCGGGGTGGGGGTCTTCAGCGCCGCACCCCCACCCCGGCTCACGATCTCCGCTTCGCTGCGATCGTAAGCCGACCCTCCCCACAAGGGGGAGGGTGAGGAGCCGCGCCATCTCATCGGAGCATTCTGACCCTTGTCCGCCCCACTCATCGAAATGCGCGGCATCACCAAGAGCTTCGGCGCCGTCAAGGCGAACGAGGCTGTCGACCTCAGCGTCGCGCCCGGTGAAATCCTCGGCCTGCTGGGCGAGAACGGCGCCGGCAAGACGACGCTGATGAATGTGCTGTTCGGCGCCTACGCGCCGGACGCCGGCGAGATTCTCATCCAGGGTGAGCCAGTGAGGATCACCAGTTCAGCCGATGCGCTGGCCGCCGGCATCGGCATGGTGCATCAGCATTTTCACCTCGCGCCACGGTTGACGGTGCTGGAGAACCTCTTGATCGGCATTCCGGGCAAAGGCGGGCGGATCGACCGCGCCGGCGGGCTGGCGCGGCTGGCCGAAATCGGCCGCCAGCATGGACTGACGCTCGATCCCGACCTGCCGGTCTCGGCGCTGTCGGTCGGCGAACAGCAGCGGCTCGAGATCGTCAAGGCATTGTTTCGCGGCGCGAGGCTTCTGATCCTCGACGAGCCGACGGCGGTGCTGGCGCCGAGCGAGGTCGACGGGCTGTTTTCGGCGCTGCGCTCGATGGCGGCGCAAGGCCTCGGCATCATCTTCATCTCGCACAAGCTCAATGAGGTGCGGGCGCTCACCCATCGCTGCACGGTGCTGCGGCATGGCCGCGTCGCCGGTCGCGTCGACGATCCGGCCAACACGACATCCGCCGCCATGGCGCAGCTGATGTGTGGCCACGAGATCGTGCCACCGGCCAGGGGGCCATCAACGCCGGGCGAAGCGGTGCTGACGCTCGATGGCATTTCCACCTCGAACCATGCAGGCACGGTGCTGCGCGGTGTGTCGCTTGCCGTCCGCTCCGGCGAAATCCTCGGCATTGCCGGCGTGTCCGGCAATGGCCAGCGGGCGCTGGCGGAGGTGATTTCGGGCGTGCGCGCGCCCGATGCCGGCCGGATGACGATCGCCGGCCAGACGGTCTCGCGGTTCTCGCCGCGCGAGGTGCAGGCGCTCGGCCTCGGCCGCATCCCGGAGGACCGCATGACCACGGGTCTGGTCACCAATCTGCCGCTTGCCGATTCGATGGTGCTGCCACGCATCGGTACCGCCGCGTTCAGCAGCAAAGGCCTGCTCAAGCCGGATGCGATCCGCACCTTCGCCGAAGAACAGATCAAGGCCTACGATATCAGGTGCCCCGGGCCGATGACACGTGCCGGGGCGCTGTCGGGCGGCAATCTGCAGAAGGCGTTGTTGGCGCGCGAACTCGCTTTCGATCCGAAGGTTCTGATCGTCTCGCAGCCGACGCGCGGCCTCGACATTGGGGCGGCCCGCTTCATCCATGAAAAATTCCTCGACATGCGGGCCAAGGGCTGCGGCATCATCGTCATCGGCGAGGATCTGGAAGAACTCCTGGTGCTCTGCGACCGCATCGCGGTGATGTATGAGGGCCGCATCGTCGGTACGCTCGACAGTGCTGATGCGACGATCGCGCGGCTCGGCCTGCTGATGACCGGAGCGGAGGGGAGGGCATAGCATGGATTTTCCGCCGCGGCTCTTCGCACGGACCTCAAAGGATATCGCCCGCTTTTGGCTGACTTTGAATGTCGGCGCCGCCCCTCACCTGCCTGCCGGCATCCTCTCCCCGTATAGAGACGGGGAGAGGGGCGCTCTCATCGCTGCTTTCGCCAACCACCGACGTTGCAAGAAAAGTGCCGAGGTCGCGGGCAGTTCCCTTCTCCCCGTCCCTATACGGGGAGAAGGTGCCGGCAGGCGGATGAGGGGCAGCGCCAACGCCGGATCCGTCGGTTGGGCTGCTGCGCCGAGTGCGGAGGGCCACAGCTGATGTTTCGCCTGGAAGTTCGCACCTCGACGCCGACCTGGTTCAATCTCGCGCTGCCGTTGCTGGCGATCGCGGCAACGCTTGTCCTGTGCAGCGGCCTGATCGCGCTGGCCGGCGCCGGCATTCTGGAATCCTACGGAGTGATGTTCACCGCCTCGCTCGGCGACAGCTACGCCATCACCGAAACGCTGGTGCGCGCCGCACCGATGATCTTCACCGGGCTGGCGGTCGCCGTCGCCTTCCGCGCCAAATTCTGGAACATCGGCGCCGAGGGGCAGTTGCTGGCCGGTGCCGTGGCCAGCTGCTTTGTCGGCGCCATCCCGATGCCGGGAGCGCTCGCCATGCTGTTGATGGCAATCGCCGGCGCCGCCGCCGGTGCGGCCGTCGCGCTGGTGCCCGCGACGCTGCGGGTCAAATTCAAGGTCGACGATGTCGTCAGCTCGCTGTTGCTCAACTCGGTCATCTACTACGCGCTGATGGCGCTGATCGAAGGACCGTGGAAGGACAGTTTCAGCGGCTATCCGATCTCGCCGCCGATCGAGGATTCGGCCAATTTCCCAGTGCTGATCGAAGGCACGCGGCTGCATCTGGGCGTCATCGTGGCGCTGATCGCAGCACCGCTGATCTGGTTCCTCATCGCGCGCACGACGCTTGGTTTCCGCATCAGGGTCACCGGCGAGAACCCGGAAGCCGCCCGCTATGGCGGCATCCATGTCGAGCGGGTGCTGCTCTCGACCGCGTTGCTGTCCGGCGCGCTGGCGGGGCTCGCCGGCGTCGGCGAAGTCGGCGGCGTGCATTTCCAGGTGATGAGCGACATCTCGCCGGGCTACGGCTATTCCGGCATCGTCGTTGCCATGTTGGCGCGGCTCAATCCGCTGGGCGTCGTGCCAGCGGCGATCTTCCTCGCCGCCGTGATGACCGGCGCCGAGGCGATGTCGCGCGCGACAGGCGTGCCGGCCTTCCTGAGCGACGTCATCCAGGGCACTGCCTTGCTGGCCATGCTGGTGGCGCTGCTGTTTACCGCCTATCGCATCCGCCGCGTTGGAGTCGCCACATGAGCGTGGTGCTGGAACAGATCTTCCAGGTCGGCTTCCTGGCCGCCATCATCCGCATCGCAACGCCTTTGGCTTTCGCCACGCTCGGCGAAATGTTCTCCGAGCGGGCCGGCGTGCTCAATCTCGGCATCGAAGGCATCATGCTGCTCTGCGCCATGACCGGCTTCACCGCCACCAGCCTCAGCGGCAGCCTGTGGCTCGGCGTCCTGGTGGCAGTGCTGACCGGCATGCTGATGGGCGCGCTGCATGCGCTGTTCACCGTGATGCTGGGCCTCAGCCAGCATGTCTGCGGCATTGGCGTGACTTTGTTCTCGTCGGGCCTTGCCTATTTCCTCTACCGGCTGATCTTCGGCCAGCAATCGGTGCCGCCCGCCATCAAGGGTTTTCAGACGCTGCCGATCCCGGTTCTGTCGGACATTCCGGTGCTCGGACCGGCGGTGTTCAACCAGTTCGCACTGGTCTACATGGCGATCGTTGCCATACCGCTCGCCGCCTTCGTGCTTTACCGCACACCCTGGGGCCTGTCGGTCCGCATGGTCGGCGAGAACCCGCGCGCAGCGGACTCCGCTGGCGTCAGCGTCATTGCCACGCGCTTCCAGGCCGTCATCCTCGGCGGCGCGCTGATGGGGCTGGCCGGCGCCTTCCTGTCGATGGCGCAGTTCAACGCCTTCACCTTCGGCGTCGTGTCGGGGCGCGGCTGGGTGGCGATCGCGCTGGTGGTGTTCGGCCGCTGGGACCCGTGGCGTTCGGCGGGCGCGGCACTGCTGTTTGCCTTCGTCGATGCGTTGCAACTGCGCATGCAGGCCAGCGGCTTGGGGCATATCCCCTACGAAGCGTTCCTGATGCTGCCGTTCATCTTCACCATCGTCGCCATGGCTGTGATGTCGCGCAATGCGGTGGCGCCCTCGGCGTTGTTGAAGCCGTTTCGCAGGGAAGAGCGTTAGCAAGGCTTGGGTTCCTCGCCCCCGCAAAAGCGGGGAGAGGTGGCCGCGAAGCGGTCGGAGAGGGGGCCTGCGACGCTGGTGAATTGTTTACGAGTCCAAGGAAAGTCGAGCCATTCCCCCTCTCCGTCTCGGCTTCGCCGAGCCACCTCTCGCCCACTCGCGTGGGGGCGAGGAACCTAGATTCTGAAAGCCTCACATCGCCGTAAAACCATTGTCCACGAACAGATGCGCGCCGTTGACGAAGCTCGACTCGTCGCTGGCCAAATACAGTGCGGCCTTCGCCACCTCCTCCGGCTCACCGATGCGCCCCTGCTGCGCCGCCAGCGCCGCATCCGAAACATCGACGCCGAGCTTGCCGAGGTCGGCGACCTCGCGCAGGCCGTGCGGCGTCCTGATAAAGCCGGGGCAGACGGCATTGCAGCGGATGTTGCGGTCGCGGAACTCCACCGCGATGGCGCGCGCGAACATGTGGCAGGCGCCCTTGGTGGTGTCGTAGAGCACCTCCATCGGTGTGGCCGCTACCGCCGAGATCGACGAGGTGCAGACGATCGAGCCGCCGCCCGCCGCGATCATGCCGGGCAGCACGGCACGCGTCATCAGGAACATCGAACGCACATTGACGGCATGCAGCCAGTCCCATTCCTGCACGGTCGTCTCCAGGAACGGCTTTATCACGATGGTGCCGGCGTGATTGAACAGCACCGTGACCGGCCCGAGTTTTTCGGTCGCGCCCTTCACCGCCGCCTGAACCTGCGCCTCGTCGGACACGTCGGCGACAAAATGCTCGGCGACATGGCCGCGCGCACGGATCGCCGCTGCCGTTGCGGCCGCTGCCTCGCCGTTGCGATCGATGATCGCGACCTTGGCGCCTTCGGCCGCGAACAACTCAGAAGCCGCGCCGCCCATTCCCGTCGCGCCGCCCGAAATGATGGCAACCTTGCCGGTTAGTCTTTCGCCCATTTTTGTTCCCCTGTTCGACCCAGTTCGCATTTGTTTGTCGCGCGATGCTACCGCGCCCGCACAAGGCGGCCAATGGACGAATTGGGTGCAGCGCGAACAAGGCCATAGGTCCATTCGGACGCGTCCAGAGCAAGGCTCATGCCTGCCGATCAAATCGCGCCGGCAAGCGATCCCAGCAACTCACAACCAACTTAACCCCTGGGGAGAGAAAAATATTCTGCCTACAGCCCAAAAATAGCAATCGACAAAGTCTACAAGTTTTATAGATTAACCGGCGAGACGGAGGTCGATATGTCCTATATCCAGAACGCTCAGACTGACAGCACCGGCCAGAGGCTGGCCAATGCCCAGACCTTTCGCCCGGCCTATGCCGGAGCTTTCGCCTATCTCGTCTTTGCCCTTGCGTTTGTGTTCACCGGGGCCGTCGTTCTGGGCCTTATTCCCTAGGGCACCGGATCGACAGGGGCCAGCCGCCCCGCTGTATCAGGCAATCGGAGTTGAATGAACCGGATCCCGGTGCGTTTGCGCGCGGCCGCGATTCGAATTTCAGCGCATCCATGATTCCAGCGATGGAGGAGATGACAATGCCGATCGAATTCACCCATGTCCCCGGCAAGACCGCCGACGCCGCCATTCCGTTTTTCTATGATTTTGCCGAGACGGCAACCAAGCTCGGACTGATCGAGGATGGCGGCTTTCAGAAGATCGTCGTCGACGATTCGGCCGGGCTGCTGACCAATATGGATCTTGCCGCTCAGGTCCTCGACCGCACCGCCTCGCTCGAGGTCGTGCTGACCCACTGGGCAGGTGTCGTCGAGCCGACCGTGGCGGCGCGCCAATTGGCATCGATGGATCGAAAAAGCGGCGGTCGGCTGGCGCTCCGGATGATCAGCGAGCCGTTGAACGATGACGATGCCGAGTCGCGGCCGGCCGGGCATGGCGTCATCTGGCAGCGCATCGACGAATATCTCGTGCTTTTGAAACGGCTGTGGTCGAACGACCGGCCCTTCGATCATGAAGGCGCCTTCTACAGCATCAAGGGCGGCTACGTGCCGCGCAAAGGGCCGCACGGCGCCGACCTGACCATCCGCATGGGCGGGCAATCGGGAACGGCGCTGAAAGTGGCCGGCCGGCATGCCGATGTCTTCGAACTGGCGCCGGGCTCGATCGACGATGTCAGGCAGTTGATGGAGCGGGTGCGTGGCGCTGCCGCCGAACATGGCCGGGCCGGCAAGCTGCGCTTCGCGCTTCCGGTGCGGATCCACCAGGGCGCTTCCGCTACCGGCCACAAGGCGGTCGACCTGTCCGGGCCGCCCGCCCAGGTCGCGTTGTCGCTGCTGGCCTATGCCGGGCTCGGGATCGATGAGTTCATGATCGTCGGCGTCGACACGCCGCGCGAGATCGCGACGGCCGGCCGGGAAACGATCGCGCTGCTGCGCAACTCGCTGGCGCGCCGCGAACATGATGTTTTCCAGCCGGGGGCCTACGCGCCTCGCACGGGGCTGGAGACGCTTGCAGCAGGGTGACGTCAATCGTCTGCGTGATGCCTGTCGCCAAGCCGCGACAGGCCATCGATGACGGCGGCTGAATTGGCCAGGACGCCGAACACACCGTCCTCGACCGTCACCATGTGAAGCGCCGCCTCGTGAGCTCTCTGGTCGCCACTGGCGCAGGCATCCGAGATCGTCAGGCACTGAAAGTTGCGGTCGCAGGCCTCGCGCAGCGTGGTGTGCACGCAGACGTCGGTCGTGCAGCCGGAAAACATCAGGTGCGAGATGCCTTGCGCGCGCAGCACAAGCTCGAAATCCGTATAGGTGAAGGCGCTGTTGCAGGTCTTGTCGACGATGATGTCCTGCGGCGCGACGTCGATTTCCGGAACGATCTGGAACCCCGTGCCCGAGCGCAGCAAGACGTCGGTGCCGTCGAGACCGGAGCGCTTGCGGCGCCATTTCTCATAGGGCGTCATGTCGGCCATGTCGGCGCGATAGCCCTGCCTGGTGTGGATGACCGTGACGCCGGCTTTGCGCGCGGCTGATATCAGCCGGTTCACCGTGGGCAGGATCGCCCGCAGCGGCGAAGGGTCATATCCTTTTCTGGCGAAATAGCCCGTGGTCGACAGGAAATCCTGCTGCAGGTCGATGACGACAAGTGCCGTGTTTTCGGCCACCAGCCTGCCGTCATACGGGAAGTCGAAGGGCGTTGCCTTGATCATCCGAGGGTGTCTCCTTGCCTATCGCGAGAGCCATCCTGACTGGCGAAGCTCAAGTCGTCCACCCAGGCCGCGGGTCTGACGCGAAGAAGCAGGATGTTGCGGGCATCGCGCTGCCGCAGGCGAACGTCATCGGCTGTCCCGGCGAATTGTTGACTGTTGCAGTCATCTTCAATGTTGACTTGCATAGTCATGTTTAATAATCAACCCAGACATCGGACTGCCGAGGCCAGAAATGGGAAATCGGCGACCGCATTGGAGAAAGCCAATGGAGCTGAACCTGCCGCACGATCTGTCGCCATGGGGCATGTTCATGGCCGCCGACATCATCGTGAAGGCGGTGATGATCGGATTGGCCTTCGCTTCTTTAGTCACCTGGACGATATGGCTGGCCAAATCGCTGGAAATTTTTGGCGGCAAACTGCGTATCCGCCGCGCCGTCCGCGCGATCGGCGGTGCCGCGACGCTGAAGCAGGCGATCGGCGCGCTCGACCGCAGTGGCGGCCCCGGCACGCTTCTGGTCAAGGCAGCGGAAGATGAGACCGCGCTCTCGGCCGGCGCGCTCGACCATGCCGGCGGCGACGGGCTGAAGGAAAGGGTCGCCTCGCGCCTGTCGCGCATCGAGGCGGCGGCGTCGCGGCGCATGTCGCGCGGCACAGGCGTGCTGGCGACGATCGGGTCAACGGCGCCCTTCGTCGGCCTGTTCGGCACCGTCTGGGGCATCATGAACGCCTTCATCGGCATTTCGCAGGCGCAGACCACCAATCTGGCAGTGGTCGCGCCGGGCATCGCCGAAGCGCTGCTAGCCACGGTGATGGGCCTCGTCGCGGCAATTCCGGCAGTGGTGATCTACAATGTCTTCGCCCGCTCGATAGCCGGCTACCGGCAGATCCTCGCCGACGCCTCGGCGGGCGTCGAGAGGCTGGTCAGCCGCGACCTGGACTTCCGCACGGTCGCGCCGGCGACGGCGCCGACGGCGGAGTAGCGACGCCATGGGAAGCAGAATCCGCCAGACCCTGGACGACGATCTCGAGGAGAGCCACGAGATCAACGTCACGCCCTTCATCGACGTCATCCTGGTGCTGCTGATCATCTTCATGGTCGCCGCCCCGTTGGCGACGGTGGACGTCAATGTCGACCTGCCGGGCTCGACGGCGACGCCCGCGCCGCGACCCGAAACGCCGTTGTTCCTGACCTTGAAGGATGATCTTACGCTGGCTATCGACAACGACAGCGTGCCGCGCCCGGCCTTCGCGGCCACGTTGGACAGCAGGACCAGGGGCGACAAGCAGACGCGCATCTTCCTGCGCGCCGACAAGGCGGTCGCCTATGGCGACCTGATGGAGACCATGAACCTGCTGCGCGGCGCCGGCTATCTGAAGATCGCGCTGGTCGGCCTGGAGACGGCGCCCGCGACCAATGCGCCGGCACCCGCTCCCGCGGGAACGGCCGCGCCATGACGCAGGCGGCGGCCCCGCCCACGACTTACCTGTCGCGCTTCGGCTGGCGCGATCTTGGCTTGTGGACGGGTGCGGCGGTGCTGGTGCTTGGCGCCCATGTCGCAGTCGCCTATGCGGTGCAGAGCTTCAGTCCGATCGAGACGGATGGCGGGCCGCTGCGGGCTCCGATGATCGAAATGGTGCCGATGACGGTGATGCCAGCCGTGCCCGAACAGGCGGCGATGCTTGAAGCAGCGATGCCCGACCAGGCCGAACCAGTCGAGGAGGCCGAGAGGGTCGCCGAAGCCGAGCCCGAGAAGATGATCGAACAGACCGAGCCGACAGCCGAGCAACCGGAAATGGTGCCGCCCGACGAGACCGAGCTGACCACGACAGCCGAGCCCGAACCGGCCGATCAGCCGCCGTCGGACGAGGTCATTCCCGATGTCGTCGAGGCCGTCACGCCCGAGGTCGTCGTTCCGTTGCCGCAGCCGAAGCCGGTCGAAGAAGCCAAGGAAAAGAAGCTGGTCCAGGCCAAGGCGAAAAACCCGGCTGAGAAACCCAAGCCGCGGCCAAGGAAGGAAAAGGCCGAGCCGGCAAGGAAGGTTGCCACCGCAAGCGCGCAGACAAGGCCGGCGGCAAGGGCGGCCGCGCCGAAAGCGGCGGCAGCGTTCTCGGGCATAAGCCCGGCCAAGTGGGAATCCCGGCTGGCGGCATGGATCAATCGGCACAAGCGTTATCCAAGTGCTGCGAAATCCAGGGGAGCGCAGGGCAATGTGAACGTGGCCTTCGCGGTGGACGCATCCGGCAGGGTGGTGTCGGCGCGCGTGGCGCGTTCTTCGGGCGATCCCGACCTCGACCGCGCCGCGCTCGCCGTGCTGCAGGGCGCAACGGTGCCGGCACCGCCGCCGGAGCTCGGTTCCCGCGTCAGCCGCACGGCGCCGTTCGTGTTCAATTTGCGGGATTAGAGCAGAGGGCCGACCCGTGCTGTCCGATCTTTGTGAGGACCGCAGTCAATGGCTCATCGACTGGCACAGCGCTTCGACCTGATCCAGGTAGAAGCGGCATTTCGTGCGCAGTGTCCTGAGGTTCGGATCGTCGGGGCCGTTGATCTCGATGGTCTGCATCATGAAGTCGAAATGGGCGTGGAAGGCGTCAGCCGCGCCCCACAGGCCGTCTGCCTGCCAGGTGTCGGCCATCGCCAGGGAAATCAGTTGCCGGGCCTCGGCGCGTGCGGCATCCGGCGATGCCGGCCGACTGGCGATCAGGGTCTGGAGCCGGCCGAAGATGCTGTTCCTGGCGTCGGCGCTCCTGATGGGTGCGATCATGTTCATTGGCGGGTCCCCCTCGAATCTCTATGCATGAAGTCCATTTGCGGGCCGCGGGCGATCAAGGCGGGGATCGCAGCGCCGCCGCGCACACGGCTGCGTGTTGCATCCGCTACGCTCTCCTTTGCTGAGCGTGGTTGTCCTTCGGCTTGGTATGCGTCGGGTTGCCGCTGAGCTGCGCATGCCTTGCCGGCTGCGCGCCGCGCAGGACGTCGAAGGCCTCGGCATAGGCCATGCCGAGCAGGTAGGAGATCATGGGAAAACGGCTTGCTTCGGCCATCTGCACGAGCTCATTGCTCATCGTCGCGATATATTGAAGGCTATCGATCTCTGACTGACGTAGGGACTGATTGGCCACGTGCTTCTCCTGTCATCGGATGGAACTCAGGGAACGCGTATTGGCTACACGGACATACTAAGACGGCTAATTAACGGACTGACCCACCGAATGCGGGTTTGGTTCCGGGGTCGAAAGGGTCAACGCATAGATGGGTGCATCGGTGAGACGGTCGAGGCCGAGAAGACGCTTGATCGCCGAATGGCTGAGCGCTGCCGTGGGGCAGGCCGACAGACCATGCCTGGTCGCCGCCAGCATCATGTTCTGGCCGATATGGCCCGCCTCGATCAGCACGACGCGGTAGGCGTTGGCATCCTCATATTTCCACATGGTGCGGTCGAGCCTGGCGCAAAGCAGGATCAGGCAAGGCATGGCATCAGCCCATTCCTGACCGCCGACCAGTTCGGAAATCTTCGGCAGATGGTTGGCCGAGATCCTGCCGAGGTCGTGATCGGCGGCGGAATAGTGGTAGACGCCGGGCTCCAGGCCCTCGACGCCAAGCGCAACCAGATAGGCCTCATAAGGGTTGCGTGCGCCGCCCGAAGGGGTCATGCCCAGCGGCAGGGCGCCGACGCAGTTGCTGGTCTCGCCGGTAATGCCCATGCCCGCGAACAGGCAGTCGGAAAGCTGCCGCGCGGTGATGGTGGGGGCGGCCGCGGTGCGGTTGGTGCGGCGCCGCGCCATAAGGGTCAGCAGTTCGTTGTCGTCGAGCGCGTTCGGCAGCCGAATGGCGCCGGCGGCATTCTTGAGCATGAGGTCGGGCTGCGCGACATGGCCGGCGCGTTCGATCTGGCGGGCCTCGGCATGCTCAATGGTCATGAACTCCGAGTCCTGGACGCAGAAGTGCATCAGCGCGGTCGGGATGCCCCAGTTCCATTGTCCGGAGAATCTTGTTTCCTGTTCGGCCAGCGGTGAGTTGGCGGTGACCAGGGCGGAAAAATCGAGCAATTGCGGGACGACGGCGCTCAGGTCGGACGTCGACCATCCGTGAGCGCGCGAGATTTCCGCGGGAGAGGCCCATTCGTCCCAGGATGCGAGGAGACCGATCACCTCGGGGCTGCATTCGAAGACGCTTCGGGTCAGGAAATTGCAGGCCGTGACCTTGTTGGTCCCAGGATAGAGGACGAGCGTTTTTGAAGAGCGCATTTTCATGATGCTGAATGCCGTTTTGTGAATGCGAGGCGCCGACAGGCGAACCGCCCATCGGCGCCGAACGGCTTCAGCGCTTGTTGTAGTGCATGCCCTGCGAGAAGAAGACGGTCTGCGTGCCCGCGGCGACCGTCAGCTTCGGGGCATTGTTCACTTTCTTGGCCATTTTTGTCCCTTTCCCGACCCCCAATGGGATCTGTTGAAAGACCCCGGCAGCGGGATCCGCGTGAAGAAAGGTAAGGTCGAAAGAGTTAATGGTTTGTTAAAATTGTAGTAAAGGCAGTGTTATCTAAAATATCTTTCTTGGCGATAAAGTCTAAAATATCGATTTTGCTCAGATATGGAGTAGGCAATCGTCACCATACGCTTTTTCGGGATATCCTTATTCTTATTTAGCGTAACCTGGCGACTAAGCCAGTCCGTCCCGGGCGAGGCTGGCGACGAGTTGATCGATGCCGGGATCGTCGAGCCTGACGACATGCGCCATGCGGATCGCATGCCGTGGCCGGATGCCGGACATATCCTGCCGCATGATGACCGATACGAATGCCGGCCCGGCCTCTGTCAGAAGCATGGCCTTGCCCGTCAGCACCGGTTCGGAGATGGGAGCCCACTGCACGGAAATCAGCGACGGTTCGCCGGTCTGGCGACGGTTGACGCCGCTGAAATAGATCCAGTTCAGGCGCGAGATGGCCACGCCATAGTGGTTGCCGCGCGCCCGCGCCCATGTCGAGCCACGGCGCTCCGACCACCCGGTGACCCTGCGGAATGTGACCAGTTCGGCCTCGCGACGCACGAAGGTCACCGACCGCATCAGGAGGTCGGGACGGGCGGGGATGGAAAAGTAGGTGAAATAGGTACCGCCCGCGATCGACGGGGCGGGCGGGCGGATCATCTGGTTGAACAGACTTTCGGAAATCGGCGGCAGACCGGGAGCCCTGTGCTCGGGGGTACCAGGGTCCTGGTAGAGTTCGGCCTCGTCGATGCGGAAGTAGTCGCAGATCAGCTTGGCGGTGGCTTTGTTTGGAACGGTCTGCCCTTGCAGGTATCGCTCAAACTGCGTGCGGTTGATGCCCAACTCACGGCATACCGCGCTAACGGAGGCATGGTCCTTGCAGAGTCGTCGGAGATTTGCAGCGAGGTTCTCGCGAATGGACACGTCTTTGCTTTCGCAGGCGAATTCTTCATTTCAAACTCGGAATCCCTGTAGCGCCTTCGGTCGCCCCCGCCGAAACGCCTTGTCACAACACACAGAAAAACCGATTTGAGAACGCCACTCTAATGGGGCGGCTTCCAAAAAAAATAGCGGCGATCCGGCAACGGCCATCGCCATAAGTCCAATTGACAATTGCCTAGCCCCGGAGGTCGCGAAATTGCGTGCGGCTTTCTTTGGAGTGGAATTGGCACGCAGCGCCGCATGACGAGGCATGGGACGACCATTCGCCCTGGCGGCGCGGCGGAAAAAGCAGAAAACCAATTATTCCGCTGGTGGAGCTGAGGAGGATCGAACTCCTGACCTCGTCATTGCGAACGACGCGCTCTCCCAGCTGAGCTACAGCCCCGTCCAACGGATGGCGCATTTATCTGGCACGGCGGATTTCTGTCAAGGCGGGGTTTTGCCGAAAATCCCTGTTGCCTGATGCTTCGGTTGCCGGCCCTTGCCGGTTTGGCGTGCAATGGCTACATGTCGGCAACAATTGGAGACCGGCATGCTCGCCCTCATTCAAACCATCGTCATGGCGCTTGACCTCTACTGGTGGATCATCATCGCCTCGGCGATCTTTTCCTGGCTCTATGCCTTCAACGTCGTCAATTCGCGCAACCAGTTCGTCGGCAGCATCGGCAACATGCTCTACCGGCTGACCGAGCCGGCGCTGCGGCCGATCCGCCGCTTCATGCCGGACCTTGGCGGCATCGACATCTCGCCGATCATCCTGCTCTTGATCCTGTTCTTCGTCAGGCAGTTCATTCTCACCACGGTAGCACCGCTGGTGCTTTGAGCCCGACGATCGCATGAGCGCGCCGTTCCGCATCCGTGAGAACGGCATCGACCTGTTCGTGCGGCTGACACCAAAATCTTCCATGGACAGGTTGGAAGGCGTCGAAACGGCGGCGGACGGGCGAAGCCATTTGAAGGCGCGGGTCCGCGCCGTGCCGGAAAACGGCGCCGCCAATCACGCGCTGGAGAGACTGGTCGCCAAAGACGCTGGGCGTGCCGGCATCGGCCGTTTCGGTTGTCGCTGGCGGCACGAGCCGGCTGAAGACTGTGCGCATCGTGGGCGATCCAGAGGCGCTGGCGCAGCGCGTTGAGGCGCTCGGCCTATAGAGCCTAGTTCTGCTAGGCGGTGCCCCCTCATCCGGCCGCTTCGCGGCCACCTTCTCCCCCAGGGGAGACGAGGAAAGCGCCGGCGGTGGCTACCTCCTCTCCGCTTGGGGAGAGGTCGGATTGGCCCGAATTGTCTTTTGCAATTTGGTTGGCAATCCGGGTGAGGGGCTTCGCCCGGCGCGATCACCCCGGGGACGCCTTCAATCCCCCAATGGCAGCCTTGGATCGTCGACCTTCAGCGTGTTCACGCTCTGCTTGATGCGGCGCAAATTCTCCAGCACTTTCGGACCGCGCGTCTCGGCAACCGATGTCACGATCATGTCGACGATCGCCAGCAGCGCATAGCGTGACGATGTCGGCTTGTAGATGTTGCCGTCCTCGAGCGGCTGCAAATGGATGACCGTGTCGGCGGCCTTGGCCAGCGCCGAATTGGGCGCGGTGATGGCGACCGTGGTGGCGCCATATTGCTGGGCGACCTGCACCGCCTCGATGACCGAGCGCGCATAGCCGGACACCGAAAAAGCGACCAGCGTGGTTTCCGGCGTGGCTACGGCGGCGTACATGCGCTGCAACTGCCCATCGATCTGCGCCAGCACCGGCAGGCCAAGCCGGAACAGCCGATTCTGCATCTCGGTCGCCATCATCGAGGAGATGCCGCCAGAGCCGATGCACAGCACATTGCCTGACGTCGCAAGCCGCTCGGCGACGGCGACCAGCGTCGTCATGTCCAGGTTCTCGCTGGCGCGCTGGATGGCCGAGATCGCCGCTTCGGTGATGGCCGAGGCGATGCGCTGCTCACGCGCGTCGCGGCTCAACGGTTCGGGCGACAGATACTGGCCGCCAATGGCGATGGCCTGCGCCAGGTAGAATTTGAAGTCGCGCAGGCCCTCGCAGCCAAGATTGCGGCAAAAGCGCGTCACCGTCGGTTCGCTGACGCCAACGCGCGCGGCAATCTCGGAGATGGCCGCCTTGGAAGCGAAATCGAGATCGGACAGCACAAGGCCGGCCAGCCGGCGATCCGACTTGGTGCCGTCCTGCGACATCAGCTGCAGCCGCGTGATGATGTCGGCCGGCGTCTTCATGTCTGTTGTTTCGTCTTCATGCCGTTGCCCTCGGGGCAGGCCTTATAGCGGCAGGCCCGTCGCCTTGTCGAACAGATGGATGTTGCCGGGATCGACCGAGACCGGCAGCAGGTCACCCGGCTTGACCGGCACCCTGTCGCGGAACACGGCGCGCACCGTATCGGTGCCGATGGCGCCATAGACATGGGTCTCGGAGCCCGTCGGCTCGACGACATCCACCTTGAGCGCCATGGCATCGGCGGCCTCACCGATGATGAAGTGCTCGGGCCGGATGCCGGCCTCCACCGCATTGCCAGCCGGTGCCGCCTTGCCGGCAAGCGCAAGCCGTCCGCCGCCGGCCGATTCGAACCAGCTTTTCTCGGGCGTCGCCTTGAGGGCGCCGGAGACAAAGCTCATCGACGGCGAGCCAAGAAAGCCGGCGACGAACTTGTTGGCCGGCCGGTCATAGAGTTCGAGCGGGGCGCCGACCTGCTGGATCCGGCCGCGGTCCATCACGACGATGCGGTCGGCCATGGTCATGGCTTCGATCTGGTCGTGGGTGACATAAACGATGGTCGATTTCAGCCGCTGGTGCAGCGCCTTGATCTCGGTGCGCATCTGGACGCGCAACTGCGCGTCGAGATTGCTGAGCGGCTCGTCGAACAGGAACACCGAGGGTTCGCGCACGATGGCGCGGCCCATGGCGACACGCTGACGCTGGCCGCCCGAGAGCTGGCGGGGGTAGCGGTCGAGATAGGAGAAGAGGTTGAGCACCCCGGAGGCCTTCTTGACCTTGTCGTCGATGGCGGCGCGGCTCTCGCCACGGATCTTCGGGCCGAAGCCGATATTGTCGGAGGCCTTCAAATGCGGGAACAGCGCATAGGACTGGAACACCATGGCGATGTTGCGCTGCTGCGGCGGCAGATCGTTGGCGCGCGTGCCGCCGATCATGAGGTCGCCGGAACTGATCGTCTCCAGGCCGGCCAGCATGCGCAGCAAGGTCGACTTGCCGCAGCCGGACGGGCCGACCAGCACCACGAACTCGCCGCTCCTGATGTCGAGGTTGATGTCCTCAAGGATCTTGTGCTGGCCAAAGGATTTCGACAGGTTGCGAAACAGGACGTCGGTCATGGTCACGCTCCCAATATGTCGTCGATGAATGGCAGGCAGCCGGCGGTCAGTCCGGCATCCACGGGCATCACCACGCCTGTTACGCCCGATGCGCGGTCCGAGGCAAGGAAAGCCACGGCTTCAGCCACTTCCGCGGCGTTGACGATGCGGCCGAGCGGGTAGAGGCGCTTGAGCTTGCCCAGGATTTCCGGGTCCTTGGCCAGCCGATGGTCCCAGGCGGCGGTGCGGATCGATCCGGGACAGACGACATTGGCGCGCACGCCGCTGCGGCCGAGTTCGACGGCGATCGATTTGGCATAGGCGTTGATGCCGGCCTTGGCCGCGGCGTAGGCCGGATTGCCGAAATGCGCGATGGCGTTGACGGAGGAGATGAAGACGACGCTGCCTGACCCGCGCGCCGCCATTGCCTTGACGATAGGGTCGGCGAAAGTCATCACCCCGGTCAGATTGAGGTCGAGCTCGTGCTCGATCCTGTCGGCATCGAGCGCGGAAATCGTCTCGGCGCGCGTCCAGCCGGCATTGTTGATCAGGATGTCGGGCACGCCGTCAGTATCCAGCACGGCGGCGATCCCCGCCTCGATCGAAGCCCGGTCGAGAAGGTTGAAGACATGGCGCGAGGCAAGGTGCGGGCTTGCCAGCGCTTCCTGCGACTGGTCGCAGCCAACCACCCGGGCGCCCCTTCCGGCCAGCAATGCGGCGATCGCCGAGCCAAGGCCGCCGCCGGCACCGGTGACGACGACAGTGCGGCCTTCGAATTCGGCTTTCGAAACCACGGCGCTTGCTCCTCCCGCAGGTCAGGCAGATGTCGGCAGGCTACCGAAAGGAATGTAATTAAGCAACATGATAATCCGCTTGCATGCCGCGAAATCCTCGATAATGTAGGAAAGTCACATAAATCTTGTGCCTGGTATCGGCACAAGGAGCGCAAATGCGCGGAACAATGGGAGAGATCAGATGAGCCTTGCCAAATGGACTGTCGGCCTGATGGCCGGAATGAGCATGCTGGCCTTCGCGGCGCAGGCGAATGCCGGTGAAGTGCGCGTAACCGTCGCCGAATACAGCGCCAAGACCGGTCCGTATTTCGAAGAGGTCAAGAAGGAGTTCGAGGCCAAGAACCCCGGCATCACCATAAAGTTCGAGGTCGTGCCGTGGGATGTGCTGCTGCAGAAGCTGACCACGGACATCACCGCCGGCACCAATGCGGATCTGTCGATCATCGGCACGCGCTGGCTGATCGACTTCGTCCAGCAGGGCGTCGCCGAACCGCTAGACAGCTACATCACGCCAGACTTCAAGGGCCGCTTCATCGACACCTTCCTGTCGCCCTCGATCATGGACGGCAAGACCTACGGCTTGCCGATCGCCGCTTCGGCGCGCGCGATGTATTACAACAAGGAACTGTTCGAGAAAGCCGGCATCGCCAAGCCGCCGGCGACCTGGACCGAGCTGCAGGACGATGCCCGCAAGATCAAGGCGCTTGGATCCGGCGCCTTCGGGTTCGGCCTGCAGGGCAAGGAGATCGAGACCGACGTCTATTACTACTATGCGATGTGGTCGCAAGGCTCGGAAATCCTCAACAAGGACGGCACGTCGGGCCTCGGCACGCCGGGCGCGCTCGAAGCCGCCAAGCTCTACAAGTCGATGATCGACGAGGGGCTGACCGAACCAGGTGTGACCTCCAACAACCGGGAGGACGTGCAGAACCTGTTCAAGCAGGGCAAGGTCGGCATGATGATCACCGCGCCCTTCCTGTCCAACCAGATCAAGGACGAGGCGCCGAAGCTCAAATACGGCGTCGCCGCCATTCCGGCCGGCCCGACCGGGGCGCGCGGTACCTATGGCGTCACCGATTCCATGATCATGTTCAAGAACTCCAAGAACAAGGATGAGGCCTGGAAGCTGATGGACTTCCTGTTCACCACGGAACAGCGCGCCAAGTTCACGCAAGGCGAAGGCTTCCTGCCGGTGAACAAGGAAGAGGCCAAGATGGATTATTACGTCAACAACGCCGATCTGGCCGCCTTCACCGCGCTGCTGCCCGACGCCCGCTTCGCGCCGGTCATCCCGGGCTGGGAAGAGGTGGCCCAGATCACTTCGGATGCCATGCAGAAGATCTATCTCGGCGGCGACCCGGAGGCAGGCTTGAAGGACGCGGCGGCGAAGGCCAACGCGGTGCTGAAGAAATAGGGCGTATCTCCCTGCGCCCCGTGGCGCGCCCCAGACTCAGGCGGGGCGCGCCACATCTTGCAGATGCGAATTTTGGATTCGCCAGCCAGGCCAGCCGATGCAAAATCGTTTCCTGCCCTATCTCCTGACCTTGCCCAGCCTGTTCCTGGCGGCGGTCGTCATCTTCTGGCCGGTCTGGGACCTGATCCAGATATCGACGCATGGCGTCAATCGCTTCGGCCAGTTGCGCGAGTTCAGCGGCCTTGCCAATTTCGCGTCGCTTGCCGCCGATCCCGATTTCGTCGCGGCACTCTGGCGCACCGGTGTGTGGACCGTGCTGGTGGTCGGCGGTGCGCTGCTTTTGTCGGTGCCGGTGGCGATGATCCTCAACACCGATTTCTATGGCCGCGGCCTTGCCCGCGTCATCATCATGCTGCCCTGGGCGGTGTCGCTGACCATGACGGCGGTGGTCTGGCGCTGGGCGCTCAGCGGCGAAAGCGGCATGCTGAATTCGGCGCTGCTTGGCCTTGGCCTGATCGACCACAACATCCAGTGGCTGGCCAGCGCCGAGACGGCGTTCCCGATGCAGGTGCTGATCGGCATATTGGTGACGGTGCCGTTCACCACGACGATCTTCCTCGGCGGCCTGTCGTCGATCCCGGACGATCTCTACGAGGCGGCGGCGCTCGAGGGCGCCACGCCGCTGCAGCAGTTCCGCGAGATCACCTTTCCGCTGCTGAAGCCGTTCATCAACATCGCCATCGTGCTGAACACCATCTACGTCTTCAACTCCTTCCCGATCATCTGGGTGATGACGCAGGGCGGGCCGGCCAACTCGACCGACATCCTGGTCACCCACCTCTACAAGCTCGCCTTCCGCATCGGCAAACTGGGCGAGGCCTCGGCGGTGTCGCTGGTGATGTTCGCCATATTGCTGGTCTTCACCATGATCTATGTGCGGTTGGCGATGCGGGAGCAGCGCGCATGACAAATAAGCTCATGACGGGCAAGCTCAAACGCACCGTCATCGCCTGGCTGCTTTTGGCGCCGCTGATCGTGGTGACGATCTTTCCCTTCGCGGTGATGTTCCTCACCGCGGTCAAGCCGCGCCAGGAGGTGCTGTCGCCGACATGGTGGCCGAGCGAGTTCCGCTGGTCGAATTTTGCCGACATGTGGGTGGCGACCGGCTTCGGCCAGGCACTGGCCAATTCGCTCTATGTCTCGGTCATCGCCACCGTCGGCGCCATCCTTATCTCCGTTCCCGCGGCCTACGCGATGTCGCGCTTTCGCTTTGCCGGCTACGGCGCCTTCCGCCAGTTCCTGCTGATCTCGCAGATGATCTCGCCGATCGTGCTGGTGCTCGGCCTGTTCCGGCTGATGGCCGCATGGGGGCTGGTGGAATCGACGACGGCGCTCGGCTTCATCTACATGGCCTTCAACGTCGCCTTCACCGTGTGGATGCTGCAGAGCTATTTCGACACCATTCCGCGCGACCTCGAAGAGGCCGCCTGGATGGAAGGCGCCGGCCGCTGGCTGACCTTGCGCAAAGTGTTCCTGCCGCTCTGCCTGCCGGCCATCGCGGTCACCGCCATCTTCACCTTCATCAATGCCTGGAACGAGTTCGTCGTGGCGCTGACCATGCTGCGCAGCCAGGAAAGCTATACGCTGCCGATCCAGGTCTTTTCTCTCGTCGCCGGTCGCTACACGATCGAGTGGCATCACGTCATGGCGGCGACACTGCTGGCGACATTGCCGGTAGCGATCCTGTTCATCTGGCTGCAGCGCTACCTCGTCCGGGGCCTGGCGCTCGGGGCCGTCAAATAGCCTGATATCGTGGAGTTTTCATGCGCATCTTCACCGCCTCGCTGGCGACGGAAACCAACACCTTTTCGCCGGTGCCGACGGACCGGGCCTCGTTCGAGATGGCCTTCTATGCAGGACCGGGCAAGCATCCGGAGACACCGACGCTGTGCTCGTCGCCGATCGTCGCCTTGCGCCGGCGTGCGGCCAAGGAAGGGCTGACCGTGATCGAAGGCACCGCGACCTGGGCCGAGCCCGGCGGCCTGGTGCAGCGGCAGACCTTCGAGGCGCTGCGCGACGAGATCCTCGACCAGTTGAAGGCGGCACTGCCGGTCGATGCGGTCATTCTCGGGCTGCACGGCGCCATGGTGGCGCAAGGCTATGACGATTGCGAAGGCGATCTGCTGGAACGTGTGCGGGCGATTGTCGGGCCTGACGTGGTGATCGCCTCGGAATTCGATCCGCACAGCCATCTGACGCCCAAGCGCGTGGCGGCGTCCGATATCATGGCCTATTTCCTCGAATTCCCGCACACCGATTTCTACGAGCGCGGCGAACATGTCGTCGAGCTTGGGCTGGCGGCCGCGCGCGGCGAGATCAAGCCGGTCATTTCGACGTTCGACTGCCGGATGATCCAGGTGCTGCCGACCAGCCGCGAACCGATGCGCTCCTTCGTCGACCGCATCAAGGCGTTGCACGGCAAGGACGGCGTGCTGTCGGTTTCCGTCATCCACGGCTTCATGGCCGCCGACGTGCCGGAAATGGGCACGCGCATCCTTGTCGTCACGGACAATGACAAGGCCAGGGGCGACGCGCTGGCGGAGAGGCTGGGACGCGAGCTCTACGAACTGCGCGAAAAGACGGCGATGACGATGCTCGATACCGCCGACGGTATCGACCGGGCGCTGGCGGTGCGTGCAGAGAACCCCGGCAAGCCGGTGGTCATCGCCGACATCTGGGACAATCCCGGCGGCGGCGTTCCCGGCGACGGCACCTTCGTGCTGCGCCAGATGCTGGCGCGCGGCCTCGACAATGTCGGCGTGGCGACGATCTGGGACCCGATCGCGGTGACCTTCTGCCTGGCGGCCGGCGAGGGCGCGGTCATCGACCTGCGTTTCGGCGGCAAGGCCGGGCCGCAGGCGGGTGAGCCGATCGACGCCCGCGTCAAGGTGCTGAAGGCTGTTGCCGAGGGCTGGCAGAGTTTCGGGCCGAGCCGGGTGACGCTCGGGCCGACCGCGCTGATCCGCATCGAAGGCACCGAGGTCGATATCATCCTCAACACCAACCGCACGCAAACTTTCGAGCCGGACATTTTTTCCAATATCGGCGTCGATCCGCTGGCCAAGGATATGCTGCTGATCAAGTCGACCAACCATTTCTATGCCGGCTTCGAGCCGATCGCGGCGGAGATCATCTACGTCACGGCGCCGAGTTCATATCCCAGCAATCCGGCGGTGACGGATTACAAGAAGCTGAGGCGGCCGGTGTGGCCTAGGGTGGCGGATCCGTGGAGGGATGAGGCTCACCCTTCTCCCTTTGTGGGAGAAGGTGTCGCCGAAGGCGACGGATGAGCGACTATCTGAGGTGTCAAGTTGCATTTGCGAATTCGTTACGCGCGTCGCGTGCTTTTGCATTGAGAATGACGAGCAGCTTGCGGGCGAGCGCAATGCGGATGACCATTTTCTCCTTTCCGGCAGTCTGCAACCGTTGCTTGAAAGCTGCCAGATGCGGATCATATTTGGCAACGATGCTGGCAACGAGAAAGAGGACGCCGCGCGGCCCTGCCCGACCGCCGCGCACTGGTCTTCGACCGCTGCGCTTGCCACTGTCATTGGCGATCGGCGCCAGGCCGGCCAACTTGGCGATGGCCTTGTTGGAGAGGATGCCGATCTCCGGCAACTGCGCCATCAGCCGCGCCACGGTGCGAGAGGCAACACCCTTGAGCGAGCGGAAGGCTCGGTCGAGGCATGCCCACAGCGGATCGTCATCGATGAGCGTGGCGATCTCACCTTCGAGCCTGCGGCTCTGGCGCGCAAGCAGCGCGATCACTTCATCGAGGCTGGCGATAGTTTCGGCGTCGGCGGTGCTCTTGCGCTGCTTTTGAATGGTGAGATCTCCTCCCACCTGGGAAAGCCGCGCAACCAGCGCCTTGAGCCGCTGCTGGGCCGCGCTCGGCGGCGGCGTCGGCTTGAGCCGCTTGACGGCACCATAACGGGCAATCACGGCGGCATCGATTCTGTCGGTCTTCTCCAGGAAACCCATTGCCTCGGCGAAGTAGCGAACGCTCCTCGCGTTGGCCATGCCGCAGGGTTGGCCCATCTCCCACAAGAGCAGGAAGGCCAGCCGTTCGTAGCCGCCACTGGCCTCCATGATGACGAGTTCGACATCATGGTTCTGACACCAGGCGGCCAGATCGGCGATGCCTGCCGCATCGTTGGCGAAGCGGTTTGCCGCTCCCATCGGCTCGATATGGGCGTCGAGCCAGTCCTTCGAAATATCTATTCCACAGAGGGTCGTGTTCACGGTAACCTGCCTTGTGCGTGCGATTGGAGCCAAGCGACTATTCGGTCGTGCGTGACGAAGACGAAGATCCCAGGCTCATCCACGGTTGTAGCCGCAGGGGTGTCGGGCGACTTCGCCAAGCCTCGAATCGGATGGCCGTCCGGTTCGAGGCTCAGTCGCTTCCATCGCACAAAGTCTCCTCCGTGCAGATACAAGGGGTACTCCAGCGGAGTGAGGCGTTAGCGTTCCCTGGAACACCCGCGCGCCATCCACCTTCTCCCACAGGGGGAGAAGGAAAAAGCCGGCGCTACACCAGCCCGCGCTTCACCATCATCGCTTCCGGCGAAGGCATCTTGCCGCGAAACGCCGTGTACAGCTCTTCCGGATCCTTCGAGCCGCCGGCGGCGTAGATGTTCTTGCGCAGCCTTTCGGCCAGTGCCGGGTTGAAGGGATCGCCGGTTTCCTCGAAGGCGGCGAAGGCATCGGCATCCAGCACTTCCGACCACATGTAGGAATAGTAGCCGGCCGAATAGCCGTCGCCCGAGAAGACATGGCCGAAATGCGGGGTGCGGTGGCGCATCGCGATGGTGTCGGGCATGTCGAGTTTTTCCAACGTTTCGGCTTCGAAACGAAGCGGCTCGAGCGGAGCATCGGGCCGGGCGTGATAGGCCATGTCCATCAGGGCGGAAGACGTGAATTCCACCGTGGCGAAGCCGGCGCCGAAGGTCCGCGTGGCCAGCATCTTGTCGAGCAGCGCCTTCGGCATCGGCTTGCCGGTCTTGACGTGCAGCGCGTGCTTTTCAAGCACCGCCGGCACCGTCAGCCAATGCTCGTAGAGCTGCGAGGGCAGTTCGACGAAATCGCGGCTGACCGAAGTGCCCGCAACCGACGGCCAGGTGACGTCGGTCAGCATGCCGTGCAGCGCGTGGCCGAATTCGTGGAACAGCGTCTTGGCCTCGTCGACCGACAGCAGGGCCGGCTCGCCGGCCGGCGGCTTGGCGAAGTTCATGATGTTGTAGATCACCGGCTTCGAGCCGTGGCCGAGTTTATAGCCGGACTTCAGCGCGCTCATCCAGGCGCCGGAACGCTTCGAGGGCCGCGCGAAATAATCGGCGAGGAACAGTGCGCGCTCGCTGCCATCGGCGTTTTTCACAACGAAGACGCGCGCATCCGGGTGCCAGGCGGCGATGTCCTTTCTCTCCTCAAAGGTGATGCCGAACAGTTTGGTCGCGACGTCGAAGCAGGCGTCGATCACCCGGTCGAGCTGCAAATAGGGTTTCAGTTCCGCCTCATCGAAAGCGAATTTTTCCGCGCGCAGCTTCTCCTGGTAGAAGCGCCAGTCCCAGGCGGCGAATTTCTCGTTGCTGCCGGCTTGCGCCGCCAGCCGCTCCAATTCCTTCTGGTCGGCGGCGGCCTTTTCCAGCGCCTTTTCCCAGACCGGATCGAGCAGGTCGTGCACCGCCTTCGGCGTCTTGGCCATGGTGTCGTCGAGCTTCAGCGCGGCAAAGGAGGCGTAGCCGAGCAGCCTGGCCTTTTCGGCGCGCAGCTTCAGCATGTCGCGCACCACTTCGGTGTTGTCGCTGGCGCCGCCATTCTGGCCGCGCATGGTGAAGGCTTTGAAGGCGATCTCGCGCAGGTCGCGGCGTTCCGAGAAGGTCGTGAACGGCTCGTAGATCGAGCGCGACAAAGTGACGGCGTAACGCCCCTTCTGGCCGCGCATCTCGGCCGCCTCGGCCATCGAACTTTTCAGGAAATCCGGCAGACCGGCAAGGTCAGCCTCGTCAAGAAACAGCGCCCAGTCGCGCTCGTCGGCCAGCACGTTCTGGCCGAAAGCCGTACCGAGCGAAGACAGCTCCTCATTGATCCTGGCAAGCCGCTTCTTGCCTTCGGCATCGAGCTGGGCGCCGGAGCGGACGAAACCCTTCCAGGTCTTCTCCAGCACCCGCAGGGTCTCGGCGTCGAGGCCGAGGTGCTCGCGGCGCTGGTAGAGGTCGTCGATGCGGGCAAACAGCTTCTCGTTCATCGAGATCGCCGAAAAATGCCTGGACATCTTCGGCGAGATGTCGCGCTCCAGCGCCTGGATGGTCTCGTTGGTGTAGGCGCCGGCGCGGCACCAGAAGATCGACGAGACATGATCGAGTGCCTCGCCGCCAAGTTCCAGCGCGGCAAGCGTGTTCTCGATGGTCGGCGCGTCCTTGTTGCCGGCCATCGCATCGATCTCCGCCTCATGCGCCTTCAACGCCGCGTCGAAGACCGGGGAAAAATCGCCGTCACCGATATGGGCAAAATCGGGCAGGCCGAGCGGCCCCTGCCACGCGGTCAGCGGATGGGCGGCGAGGTCGACGGTTTTCGTGGAGGGCATGAAGGGTCCTTCGCTGGCGTCAAGGAGGAGGGTGTCACCGATGTAGGACGCGGTCCGCGTGCCCGCAATATGGCAGTTGGCCGACCCGCCTCAATAGGCTTCGCAGTTTTCGGCGATGGCCGCCTGCGAGCTGGCGGTGATGCGGTTGTCGGTCACCGCGAAGGTTTCCTGCATCAGCATGTCATTGTCGGGGAAGTCGTAGCAGGCGATCACCGTGGTGATGCCGTCCTCGCTCTTCTCGATGCGGTGGCGGATCGCGGCACCGGCAACCGCGCCTTTCCATTCGTCGAGCGCGGCGATGAATTCCTGCTTGCTCTGGACGACGCCGAGGTCTTCGAGCTTGATGCGGACGTCGTCGGCAAGCAGGTCGGCGAGTTCGGTGCGGTCGGCGACCAGCAGCGCCGAATACCAGCGGCTGATGATGGCGCCGTCATCGGCGCGCGCGGCAACGATCGCTATCAGCAGGGCGGCGGCGGTGAAGACGACCGGCCGGACGTTCCTCACCGGGCGCGCCTTACCGTTCATTCCAGCACCGGCCGCTCGAAATCGCCGGTCTCCTTGTTCATCACCCAGAGCTCACCGGTCGAAATGTCGAACCAGGCCCCGTGCAGCGACAGCCGCCCCTTGCCCTCGAGGATCGAGACACAGGGAAAGGTCCGGAGGTTGGCGATGGAATAGCGGATCGAGATGCGTTCAAGCGCTGTCTGGCGCTCGGCCGCCGTCATGAAGGTGCTGGAAGAGACCGTTTCGGCGGCGGGCGCGATCAGGCTCATCCATTTGCCGATGAAATCGCCGGGAGACAGCGGCGCGGCATTGGGGTCGAGCGCGGCGCGGATGCCGCCGCAGCGGCCATGGCCCATGACGACGATGTTCTTGACCTTGAGGCTCTGCACCGCGAATTCGAGCGCCGCCGAGGTCGAATGGAACTCGCCGTCCGGCTCGTAGGGCGGCACCAGATTGCCGACATTGCGCAGCACGAAGAGTTCGCCCGGCCCGGCGTCGAAGATCGCTTCGGGGGCCGCGCGGGAGTCGCAACAGGCGACGATCATCGTTTCCGGGGCCTGCCCCTCGCGGGCGAGCTCGCGATAGCGGCCGCTCTCGGTGAGGTAACGGCCATTCATGAAATTGCGATAGCCGGCGAGGAGGTGTTCGGGAAGATGAGGCATGGGCGGCTAAGGCCTTTCCGGGGTTGGAGGCGGCAGCTCGTTGCGGTCGAGAAAGCCTCTAGCGGCAAAAGCCTGTCACGAGCAATGCAGAATTGTGGGGTCTGGCCATAAACGCCATGCACATAGGCGGGACGTCCGCCGACATTGTCATGCCCAGATGGCGACCGGTATGCCAAAACCGTCAGCGAGTGGCGGGTTGGGAAATGGCTTCGCGCTGCCGCTGGCGATGCGGCCGGCGATCAGCATCATGACCGCCGCATCGAGGAAATCGTCGGCGGCCGCGCCACGCGGCGGTGGCTGGTCGAGGAAGTCCATGGCATAGCCATGCCGGCACAGCAGCGCCTTGCGCTCCGCCATGCCGGCCGGATTGACGCTGCCCTTGATCTTCTTGGGCAGCTGCATGGCCTGGTCGCCATTCAGGCGGCAGAAAGCGACTTCGGGATGCGATTCGAAGACGCGGCCGCGCAGATCGGGCCGCGCGATCAGCAGGGCGTCGATCTCGCGGATCTTCGAAAAGATGCCGAAGGCCTGGATCGAAACGCCGCGCGGCGGGTCGGATGTGGCCCTTGCCACCGCGCTTGCCCTGCGATGCGCGGCATACCAAGCTTCGATTGTGGTGAAATCGCTGGTGTCGGCATAGAGCGCGGCGCGGGACGGGATCGAAAACACGCTGGACTGGCGCGCGCCGAGCAGCGGCCTGACCAGCGCTTCCGGTCCGCGGCCGCCTTTGCTGGACAATTCGGGCAGGCCGATCGGCATGTCGACGGCGACAACCGCATTGTCGGGAGTTGCCGCGAGCAGCGCCGCGAAACTGGCGAAGATTTCAACCGATGGCGCTGAACCAGGGTTACGAGGTGTCGAACCGGGGTTACGAGGTGTCGAACCGGGGTTACGACGTATCGAACCGAGTTCGCGCCGCACGGCGATCCAGCCGGCCTTGCAGCCGTCGGCGCCGACGAGTACGGCCCCGGCCGAAGTCACGCCCGGCGATCCCGCCCCGGATGCGTGAGATGGCGCAGCTGCACCATGGCCATCGGGTGCGACAGGCTCTGCGCATCGGTTTCGAGCTGCAGCTCGTCGCCGCCGCGTTTTGCCGTGCGCGCCAGGATCTCGTAGACCGCCGCGGTGGTCGATTGCAGCGCCTTGATCGGTGGTTGGCCGGAAAGGATGCGGGCGAGGTAGACGGCCGCCGTCAGATCGCCCAGGCCGTTCGGCGGCTTGTCGATCAGGCGATGTTCGGCCAGCAGCGCCTGGGTGCCGTCGAGAAGCAGATTGCCGGTGCCGCCAATCATCATCGATTGTGCCGAGGTGACCAGCATTGTCGACGGCCCGGCGTGGAGTGCTGCCGCGATCACCGATTTGAGGTCTGGCAGCGGCGCGCCGGCCATCCATTCCAACTCATAGCGGTTGGGCGTGGCGATGTCGGCGATCGGCATCAGCCGGTCTCGCATGGCGGCGGCGGTGGGCTCAGGCACGTAGAGCCCGCCGGAATCGCCCATCACCGGATCGCAGATATAGACGGCATCAGGCGTCCTGGCCTTGACCGCGGCGACCAGCGAGGCGACGGCCTCGGCCTGGCCGGCCTCGCCGAGATAGCCCGACAGAACCGCGCCGACCTCGCCCAGCCATGGCGCGCGCTCGAGGTCGGCCATCAGCGCCTTGAACTGGTCGAGCGGCGGCACGATGCGCGTCGCGCGCCCATGACCGGGATGCCAGGGCAGGATGATCGTCGGAACCGCCCAGACTGGAAAGCCAAGTGTTTCGAGCGCAAAGACGGCAGCGCGGTTGCCGACCGAACCACGGGCGACATGGCTGGAAATGACGATGACCGCACGCGGCGCGTCGGGTTTTTCGGCGCTCATTGTCTTTTGATTCCTAGCTGCCCCGGGTGAGGAAAAGCACGAGCCAGACCATCAGGCCCAGCGCCAGAAGCAGGCCGAGTATCCTGCCAATGCGCGTGCCCCAGACCTCGATCGGGTCGGTGCGGTCGGCGTCGGCGGCGGCGACATGGTCGCGCACGCCTTTCGTCGTCCGCGCCACGAAGGAGGCGCCCGCCGGATCGGTCTCCTGCGCGACGCGCTCGAGGATGCGGCGCGATTCCCTGTCGCTGTCGTGGCGTTGCGCCATGATGATGTCCCGTTTTGACCGGACCTTATCGCGTTCGCGCGGCCAATCACAGGGCCTTGCGGCAAGGCGATGGATGCCGTCGCTGGTCCAGAGGCCGAGGCCGTTTTCTTGCGCGCCGATTGTGGTAATGCTTCGCATGCAACTTCTATCGAGGGACCCCATCATGCTTGCCCAGCGCCTTGCTCGCCCATCGCCATTCCGCACGCTGCCCGCCTTCCTGATGATGGCAATCGTCCTGCCGCTGCTTGCCGGCTGCGGCTACAACACGATCCCGACGGCGGAGGAAAACGCCAAGGCGGCCTGGAGCGAGGTGCTGAACCAGTATCAGCGCCGCGCCGACCTCATCCCCAATCTGGTCGAGACGGTCAAAGGCTATGCCTCGCATGAAAAGGACACGCTGGACGCGGTGGTCGAGGCGCGCGCCAAGGCGACGCAGATCACGGTGACGCCGGAAACGCTGAAGGATCCCGAAGCCCTCAAGAAGTTCCAGGATGCCCAGGCCGGGCTGACCAGCGCGCTGTCGCGGCTGATCGCGGTGTCGGAGGCCTATCCCGACCTTAAGGCCAATCAGAATTTCCTGGCGCTGCAGGCGCAGCTCGAGGGCACCGAGAACCGCATCGCGGTGTCGCGGCGCGACTACATCCAGGCGGTCAGGGACTATAATCTGACGCTCAAGACCTTCCCGTCGGTGCTGTGGGCTACCTTCTGGTTCCGCGGCAACGAGCCCTTCGCCAACTTCACCGTCGACGAAGACAAGATGCAGCCGCCGAAGGTCGATTTCGGCACGAAGCAGGGCGGGTGAACGATCAAATTAGCGGGTCTGGTCCTTGTTGACCTTGAGTTCCGTCACACCCCCCTCTGTCCTGCCGGACATCTCCCCCGCAAGGGGGGAGATCAGCTGTCGTTTCGGCTTTCGCCAATTTTCGGCGTTTGAAGGTTTGGGCCGACGGCAAAGCTGCCAATCTCCCCCCTTGCGGGGGAGATGGCCGGCAGGCCAGAGGGGGGTGCGAAGGAACGCCGCCCTCAATTTTCTTGGCCCGCTTTTCCTCCTTGTCTTCTTCCTCCCCCTAACTGCCCTCGCCGCCGATCTCCCGGCGCTTACCGGCCGCGTCGTCGACAATGCCGGCATCATCGATGCCGGCACCAAGGCGGCGCTGACACAAAAACTCGCCGACTTCGAGACCAAGGGCTCCGACCAGATCGTCGTGGCGACGATTCCCAGCCTCGACGGCGAGGAGATCGAGCCCTATGCCAACCGGCTGTTCCGCTTCTGGAAACTCGGCCAGGCCGGCGAGAACAACGGCGTGCTTCTGCTGGTCGCCAAGAACGACCACAAGATGCGCATCGAGGTCGGCTATGGGCTGGAAGGCACGCTGACCGACCTGCACACCAAGCTGATCATCGAGAACGACATGGTGCCGGCGTTCCGCGCCGGCGATTTCCCAGGCGGCATCTCCAAGGCTGTCGACGACATGGTCATGGTGCTGGAAGGTCATCCGGAGGAGCTGGAAGCGCGCGGCAAGCGCAACCAGCAGGCGCCGTTCAATTCCGACGACCTGTTCTTCGCCATTTTCATCAGCATCTGGGCGATCATCTTCTTCGGCAGCATCGCCGCCTCCATCCTGCCGCCGATCTTCGGCAAGAAGCTTGGACCCGGCCGCTATCGCTGGCTCGGCATGACGTTCGAGCCCGGCCGGCGCTCCTCAAGCGGCGGCTGGTCCTCCGGCAGTTCCGGCGGCGGCTGGTCTTCGGGCGGCGGTGGCTTTTCCGGCGGCGGCGGTTCGTCCGGCGGCGGCGGCTCCTCGGGAAGCTGGTGACGGCATGACGACACGCCGCCTGCCGAGGCCCGGCTATTTCAACCCGACGATCCACGTTGTCCTGGGTGTTCTGGCGCTGCTGTTGTCCTGTTTCGCGGGTTTTGCCGCCGAATTGCCAGCGCTCACCGGCCGCGTCGTCGACAATGCCGGTATCATCGATGCCGGCACCAAGGCGGCGCTGACACAAAAACTCGCCGACTTCGAGACCAAGGGCTCCGACCAGATCGTCGTGGCGACGATTCCCAGCCTCGACGGCGAGGAGATCGAGCCCTATGCCAACCGGCTGTTCCGCTTCTGGAAACTCGGCCAGGCCGGCGAGAACAACGGCGTGCTTCTGCTGGTCGCCAAGAACGACCACAAGATGCGCATCGAGGTCGGCTATGGGCTGGAAGGCACGCTGACCGACCTGCACACCAAGCTGATCATCGAGAACGACATGGTGCCGGCGTTCCGCGCCGGCGATTTCCCAGGCGGCATCTCCAAGGCCGTCGACGACATGGTCATGGTGCTCGAAGGTCATCCCGAGGAACTGGAAGCGCGCGGCAAGCGCAATCCGGCCGACAGAAGCACCCCCATCGATCCGATCGTCGCGGTGTTCCTGATCCTATGGGCGACGATGTTCTTCGGCGGCCTGGCGATGGCGTTCCTGCCGCCGATGTTCGGCACCAAGCTGTCGCCGGGCGTGTATAGATGGCTGGGCATGACGTTTCGTTACGGCAGGGGGCCGAGCGGATCCTCGGGCCGCAGCGGCTGGACGACGGGTTCGTCGGGTGGCGGCTGGTCGTCGGGGAGTTCCGGCAGCAGCTGGTCGTCAGGATCGAGCAGCAGCGGCGGCGGGTTCTCGGGGGGCGGCGGCTCGTCCGGTGGTGGCGGTTCTTCAGGAAGCTGGTGAGACAATGGCAACACGACCGATCAGTCCCGAAGATCACGAGCGCATCGCCGATGCGATCCGCGCCGCGGAAACCAAAACCGACGGCGAGATCTACTGCGTCGTCGCGCATGCCAGCGACGGCTATTTCGCTCCGGCCGCCATGATGGCGACGCTCGGCATGCTGGTCGTCAGCCTCGCCGTCGCCTATGGGCTGGAGGCGTGGTGGCTCACCATCCGCCTGCCGCATTTCGTCGTCGCGCAATTGCTGGCGCTGGCCTGCGTGCTTGCCCTGTTGTGGGCTGTTCCCGGGCTGCGCATCCATATGGTGCCAAGGCGGCTGCGCTATCAGGCGGCGCACGCCAATGCGATCAAGCAGTTCCTCGCCCGCAACGTCCACCGCACCACGGCGCGCACCGGCGTGCTGGTCTTCGTCTCGATCGCCGAGCGCTATGCCGAGGTGGTCGCCGATTCGGGCATCGACGCCAAGGTCGGCCAGCATGTCTGGGACGGCGTGGTGCGTGACCTGACGGCGCATGCCGCCGACGACCGGCTTGCCGACGGCTTCGTCAAGGCTATCGAGCAGGTGGGGTCGGTGCTGGCCGAGCATTTCCCGGTCACGTATGGCGATACCAACGAGCTGGACGACCATCTGGTCGAAATTTGAGAGCCTGCTGGTAGACACCACTTTACCGATCCGGCCTGTTTGCGGACAGGCTTTGCGCAATGTCAGCAATGTCAGGATCGGCTGTGAGAAAGCGGCCGGCGGGTCACCCGGACTCTTGCAATCGGCCGATGCGGGTTTATGGTTAACAAATCATGAATACGCTGACGATCGACATCCGGAAAGCCGACCCGCGCGATGCAGGCGCCATTGCCGAAGTGCATCTGGAAGCATGGCGCGGCGCCTATTCCGGCATCATTCCACACCGCACGCTGACGTCGATGATCAACCGCCGCGGCGCCGACTGGTGGGCCAATGCGATTCGCCGCGCCGCCACCGTTCTGGTCGTCGAAATCGGCGGCACCATCGCCGGCTATGCGACGATCGGCAAAAACCGCGCCCGGGAACTCAAGCAGCAGGGCGAGATCTACGAATTGTACCTGCGCCCGGAATATCAGGGCATCGGTCTTGGCCGGCGGCTGTTTTCGGCGGCCAGGGCGCGTCTTGCCGACCATGGCCTGAAGGGCATGGTGGTGTGGGCGCTGGAAGACAACCAGAACGCGCTGGCCTTCTATGCCGGCGCCGGCGGCCGCGATGTCGCCGAGGGCGTCGAGATCTTCGAGCAGAAAGCGCTGAAGAAGGTCGCCTTCGTCTGGGAATGACCGCCGATCGCGCAAAGCAAGGCCGTACGTGGTGCGTATCCCCGTGAAATCACGACGCTGAAACATCTTGTGGCGATGATTGAACGCATGTGACGCCATCGCGTCCCGCTTGACGTTCACCAGCACCATTCGCCGCATTGCGCCCTTGTGCGCCGCCCGCTATCTCCTCCCAACCGAGAGAGGGACAAATCCATGCGCATTGAAGCCATAGCCACCGGAAAGAATCCGCCCGAAGACGTCAACGTCATCATCGAAGTGCCGATCGGCGGCGAACCGATCAAGTATGAGATGGACAAGGAGGCCGGCACGCTGTTCGTCGACCGCTTCCTGCACACCTCGATGCGCTATCCCGGCAATTACGGCTTCGTGCCGCACACGCTGTCGGGCGACGGCGATCCGATCGACGTGCTGGTCTGCAACACGCGCGCGCTGGTGCCGGGCTGCGTCATCAATGTGCGGCCAATCGGCGTCTTGATCATGGAAGACAATGCCGGCCAGGACGAGAAGGTCATTGCCGTGCCGTCACCCAAACTGACGCTGCGCTACGAGAACGTTACCGAGTATACGCAGCTGCCCGACATCACCCTGCAGCAGGTGCAGCACTTCTTCGAGCACTACAAGGATCTCGAGCCCGGCAAATGGGTCAAGATCGAAGGCTGGCACGATTCCAAATATGCCAAGAAGATGATCGTCGACGCGATCGAACGGGCGAAGAAGAGCAAGTAGTCCGAGTCCGAACGGTCAGTTATCCACCCGGCCGAAAGCCGGCACATTGCCGATGACGGTGTGCCGGTCCTTGCCGCAGGCGAAGGTTCGCGCCTTCTCGTCGGCGAGTTTTCGCGCCTGGTCGTTGGCTTGCGGGTTGCCGGTGGCCAGCACAAGGCCGACCGTGCAGCTTTCCCGCGCATCCATCTGGCCGACCTTGGCGACAAGCAGCACGTCTGTCGATTTGTTCTGATCCTCGGCATTGCTGATCGTGCGGCGGTGGATGACCGCGAAGGGCACGGCCTTGTCGCCATTGGTTTCGATGCGCCATTCAACTTTGGCCGCGGACGAATTGAAGCCTGAAAAACTCTCCCAGACGGACGTCATGTCGCCGCCGGGCGGAAAACCGTAGAACAGCGATTCACGGGCGTCGTCATAGGCGATGAGCACGGGATAGCCGCGATAGCCCGAACAGGCGAGATCGGCCCAGTCGCCATCGCCTTCTGCGGCCTGCGCATAGGTCACGCAATCCTTCTTCGAATCGAGGTCGGTATAGGTGCTGGATATGTCGCCGGCACGAGCCACCTGACACAGGCCGGCAAGCGCAAGCAGGATCAGAATGGCACGCATGACGACAATCTCCAGTTAGGCCGGAGCAACGTATCGCCAAACGCTATTTCTTCAAGCTCGCTTCTATCAGCAGATCGGCGTTCGTCGCCACCGACTGAGCGGGGCCGCCGAGACCAAACAGCTGGCCGCTGATATAGGCGCCTTCGATCAAAAGCAGCAGCCCATCACCCAGAGTGTCGGGGTCCTGCGCGCCCATCGCGGCGGCCATGGCGCGCAAGCGGCGGCGCAGCTCCTGCTTGTTGGCCTCGCTAACGACACGCGCCGGATGGCCGCGCTCGGGATATTCCACGGCCGCGTTGGTCATGCCGCAACCGCGGTAGTCGGGCTTTTGCGTGCGCTTGCCGACGCGGGTCAGGAAGGCGCCGATCTGCGCGCGCGGGTCGCCGGGATGGGCGTCGACCGCCTCGTCGAAACGCTCCCAGAATTCGTGGTCATACTGACGCAGATAGGACGCCGCCAGCTCGTCCTTCGACGGGAAACTTCGGTAGAGGCTGGGTTTGGTGACGCCGGCGCGTTTGACGATCTCATCGACGCCGATTGCCCTGATGCCGCGCCGGTAGAAAAGGTCATACGCCACGTCGAGGATCTTCTTGGCCGCCTTCGGCGGCGCCGATGCATGATCGTCGCTGATGGACAGTTCAATATTTTTGTCAGTTGGCATCATGGAACTCGATTGACAATGTTACCGATCGGTACGTATACGTGCTCCCATCTTGCAACGTACCGGTCAGTAACATGATAGCTCAATCCCGTCCGTTTGGCCAGCGTTACGCCTTCGTGGTGGTCGGTGTCATCTTCCTTTGCCTGCTGATCGCCGCCGGGTTGCGCTCGGCGCCCGCCGTCATGATGCTGCCGCTGGAAAACAGCTTCGGCTGGCGGCGCGATGTCATCTCGCTGGCCGCAGGCGTCGGCATCCTGCTCTATGGTCTGACGGGCCCGTTCGCCGCCGCGTTGATGGAGCGGATCGGGCTGCGGCGCACGCTGATCGCATCGCTGCTGGTGATGTCGGGCTCGACCGCTCTCAGCCTGCTGATGACCAAGCCCTGGCATCTCTTCATCACTTGGGGCGTCTTCTCGGGCATCGGCTCCGGCGCTGTTGCCAGCGTGCTTGGCGCCACCATCGTCAACCGGTGGTTCAAGACCAATCGCGGCCTGGTCATGGGATTGATGTCGGCCTCCAGCGCCACCGGCCTGCTGGTGTTCCTGCCGCTGCTCGCCTCGCTGGCGCAATCGGGCGGCTGGAAGCCGGTCGCCATCGCCGTCGCGGTCGCCACGGCCTGCCTGCTGCCGCTGGTCTGGCTGCTGGTGCCGGAGCGTCCGGCTTCGATCGGCATGGTGCGCTATGGCGCCGAGGCCGACGACGTGCCGCCGGTGCCACCGGCATCGCAAGGCAATTTCCTGGCGCATACGCTCAATACGCTGCGCCGCGCCGCCGGCACGCGGGTGTTCTGGTACCTGTTCGCCACCTTCTTCGTCTGCGGCTTCACCACCAACGGGCTGGTCGGCACGCATCTCATCGCCTTCTGCGGTGACATGGGCATCGGCGAGGTGCAGGCCGCCGGCCTTTTGTCGATGATGGGCATTTTCGACCTGATCGGCACAACGCTGTCGGGCTGGCTCACCGACCGTTTCGATCCGCGCAAGCTGCTCGGCGTCTATTATGCCATCCGCGGCCTGTCGCTGATCTACCTGCCCTATTCGGGCTTTTCGGCGACCAGCCTGATCATCTTTGCCGTGCTCTACGGCCTCGACTGGATCGCCACCGTGCCGCCGACGCTGCGGCTCGCCAACGAGGCGTTCGGCGACCGCAGCGGCCCGATCGTGTTCGGCTGGATCGTCGCCGGCCATCAGGTGGGTGCGGCCACTGCGGCCGCCTTCGGCGGCACGATGCGCGAGCTGCAGGGCAATTACGAGCTCGCTTTCCTCATCGCCGGCATGACGGCCATCGCGGCGGCCTGTATCTCGCTGCTGATCAACACCAGCCGGCCGGCGTTCGACTCGGAACCGCAAGCCGCCTAAGGCGGGATAAGGCTAAATTCAGTCAAGGCGATCTGACGGCCGTCAGATCGCCTTGACTGTTCCAGGGCGTGTCAATGGTTGCCGCTGTCAGGGACGGCAATTATGGGCGGTCAATCCGGGTAGCAGACCATCGGAATGTTCGGCCACACCGCGCTGTCGCAGTTGGCGCTGACTTGCCTCTGTTTGAAGGCGGTGCTGACCGGTCCCGTCACCATCGGGTCAACGCCATCAGGCGCATCGGCAAAGGCCTGTTCGGCGGTCTGGGTGTCTGACTGCGCAACGGCGCGCGCGCCTTTCTGGGTCGCGGCAGCCGACTGCGCGGCGTTGGCCGCCAGCAGCAAGGCAAAGGCCACCGAAGCGATGAGCGGCCAAAATCTGTTGAGTTTATCGGTCATGACGGTCGAACTGCCCGGGCCCTGAAAGGTTCCCGCCTTGGTTAACAAAATCATCTCACACGCAGATGCTTAAGATTTGATGAGTATTTGGTGTCGCGCTTCCCCTTTCGCAACTGCGAAAAACCCTGTATGAGCCGCGCAACCGAAAGAGGCAGCGCCTTTGGCCTGCTGCCTGCAACGCTTCCGAGACCCAGAACATGAAACTCCGTAATATCGCGATCATCGCGCACGTCGACCATGGAAAGACCACCCTTGTCGACCAGCTTTTGAAGCAGTCCGGCTCCTTCCGCGACAATCAGCGCGTCGCCGAGCGCGCCATGGATTCCAACGACCTGGAAAAGGAGCGCGGCATCACCATCCTGGCCAAGGCGACCTCGGTCGACTGGAAGGACACCCGCATCAACATCGTCGACACACCCGGCCACGCCGATTTCGGCGGCGAGGTCGAGCGCATCCTGTCGATGGTGGATTCGGCCATCGTGCTGGTCGACGCCGCCGAGGGCCCGATGCCGCAGACCAAGTTCGTCGTCGGCAAGGCGCTCAAGGTCGGCCTGAAGCCGATCGTCGTCATCAACAAGATCGACCGCCCGGACGCCCGCCATGTCGAGGTGGTCAACGAGGTGTTCGACCTGTTCGCCGCGCTCGACGCCACCGACGAGCAGCTCGACTTCCCGATTCTCTACGGTTCTGGCCGCGATGGCTGGGTTTCGGAAAATCCGGAAGGCCCGAAGGACCAGCAGCTTGGGCCGCTGTTTGATCTCATCATCAAGCATGTGCCGGCACCGACCGTCCATCCCGGTCCGTTCCGGATGATCGGCACCATCCTGGAAGCCAACCCCTTCCTCGGCCGCATCATTACCGGCCGTATCGAATCCGGCACGCTGAAGGCCAACCAGGCGGTCAAGGTGCTGCACCATGACGGCACCCAGATCGAAACCGGCCGCATCTCGAAGATCCTGGCTTTCCGCGGCCTCGAGCGCCAGCCGATCGAGGAAGCCCAGGCGGGCGATATCGTCGCCATCGCCGGCCTGTCCAAGGGTACCGTCGCCGACACGTTCTGCGACCTAGCGGTGACCGAGGCGCTGCATGCGCAGCCGATCGATCCGCCGACCGTGACCATGTCCTTCCTGGTCAATGACAGCCCGCTCGCCGGTACCGAAGGCGACAAGGTGACCAGCCGCGTCATCCGCGACCGCCTGCTGCGCGAGGCCGAAGGCAATGTCGCGCTGAAGATCGAGGAATCGCCCGACAAGGATTCGTTCTTCGTCTCCGGTCGTGGCGAATTGCAGCTCGCCGTGCTGATCGAGACGATGCGCCGCGAAGGCTTTGAAATCGCCGTGTCGCGCCCGCGCGTGGTCATGCAGAAGGGCGAGAGCGGCGAATTGCTGGAGCCGGTCGAGGAAGTCGTCATCGACGTCGACGAAGAGCATGCCGGCGTGGTCGTGCAGAAGATGTCGGAGCGCAAGGCCGAGATGGTCGAACTGCGCCCCTCCGGCGGCAACCGCCAGCGCATCGTCTTCCACGCGCCGACGCGCGGCCTGATCGGCTACCAGTCGGAGCTTCTGACCGACACGCGCGGCACCGCCGTGATGAACCGGCTGTTCCATGCCTACGAGCCCTACAAGGGCGAACTGCCCGGCCGCACCAACGGCGTGCTGATCTCCAACGAGCAGGGCGAATCGGTCGCCTACGCCATGTGGAACCTGGAAGACCGCGGCCCGATGGTCATCGATCCGGGCGTCAAGGTCTATCAGGGCATGATCATCGGCATCCACTCCCGCGACAACGACCTCGAAGTGAACGTGCTGAAGGGCAAGAAGCTGACCAACATCCGCGCCGCCGGCAAGGACGAGGCGGTCAAGCTCACCCCGCCGATCCGCATGACCCTGGAACGCGCGCTGGCCTGGATCCAGGACGACGAACTGGTCGAAGTGACGCCGAAGACCATCCGGCTGCGCAAACTCTATCTCGACCCGAACGAGCGCAAGCGTTTCGAGAAGTCGTCCAAGGCGGTCGGCGCGGCGTAATTTCTTCTTCCGACGATTTCCGAGAGGGGCGGGGCACTAGGTGCTCCGCCCCTTTCTCGTTTTACCCGCCGGCTGCGGAGATGATCGCTTCGTGGTCCGGCTCGCCGGCCAGGTCGATCCGGACCGTCATCCCCTGGCGGGCCGGCTTGCGTAGGGCTTTGTCGCCGTCCGGATCGACGATCAGCAGGCGTCGTTCCTCCAGCGCCTGAAGCCGCGAGCGCGAGATGCCAAGTTCGCTGGCGAGCAGACGATCAAGCCGCAGCGATGTCGGCATTTCCAGCCCAAGCCGGAGTTCCAGCGCCGCCGCGCGGTCCCTGGCGCCGCCTAGCAACCGCTTATGCACGGCGACATCGGGAAACTCCTCGACGCGCCCGACCTGGTTGCGCAAGGCGACCATGTCGAAGGCATGGCGCCGCGCCAGTCCCGGGTCGTTGCTTTCGAACGCCTGCAGCAGGGCCGGTTCGATGTCGCGGCGGTTGCAGCGTTCGAAAATGCCGAAATTCCAGGAATTGTCGCAGTCGACGCAGCGGTAGATCAGCCACACGTCGATGCGCTTGCCGTTGGCGTTGACGCGGAATTTTCCGCTGCAGCGATAGGCCTTCATGCCGCCGCAGCGATTGCAGTTGATCAGCGGTTGAGGTGCGATTTGGGGCGCGATCGCCCAGTGGATGCGTAAAGTGCCGGACATGCCGGTAAGCCCTTCCCGTCGGGAAGTTCATCAGGTCGGCACGATCGAGATGCCCATGCGGGCGCGGCGTGGCGGTAGGCTGTGGGGATGGTCAGGTGTCGCCGGCGGAAAGCGCGCGACAGCGGTTCAGCAGTGCCAAACCGGTCTCGAACCGCCGCCCAGAAGAACACATGAATATAAGCCAGGCACCGCGGATGCGGCGCCATGCGAGTGTGTTGGGGGAGTTGACGAGACCGGCGGTTACTGAGGCAAAGTGAAGCTCAAAATTGTTTCGTGGCAGGTCTTCTAGCCGTAGCCAACGAGGACGGCAAGGCAGACCAACGAATGATGGCTTCCGACTTTATTCGGGGCATTCGGAGACGTCCGGCGGGAAACTACCGTCGGTTCCATGCACTGGCGATCACCGATCTGATGGCGCTGGTGCCCAGGGGAGGTACGCTTTCTATGTCTTCAATGGTTCGCAAGACGGAATAGTGATCGATCCTTTCGGAGTATCGCCCTGGTTCAACTCGAAATCCGTAGAATAAAGTAAATATATGATTCTCTGTATGGTAGTCGTCTTCATCGAATGTCACGATAAAAAGGCTGTTATTTTTCTTCGACCAAGCCGCGTAGCCCCCAAGGTAAGTTTTTAACCAGGCATCCGCCGCCTCTATTGTGCCATCATGCATGTCATTTTCGAGATTGGGGATTACGAAGCTAACGGATGGTAGCTTCGCATAGTCGCGAGGGAACTGGGCCAAAGGCTTCTCAAATCCCTTTGAATCCGCAAACGATTCCCAAGGATTGTGTTTTCGCGGCGATTTGGCTTCGACGTAGCCCGTGAACGTCTTGCCGTGAGCTCGAAGACGAGCGGCCAGGTTCGGTGCTGCAAAGCTATGCATGCCATCGTCATGGACGCCTTGTGTCAAGCCGCTGAACAGGGCGAAGTAATCGGGTTGGCTGGGGTGAGCAACCCCGTAGGACCGATCGAACAGAGCGCCGCCTTTTGCCAGCCTGTTCAAATAGGGAGCACCTCGCCCCGCCAGAGAAATCTGCTCAAAGGTGTGGTTTTCCATGATCACGACAACGACGTGATCATATTTCGGCGGCTTCCTTGACGATGTTACAGCCTGCGGCGCTCCGGTCAGCGTCATGACGGCTACCAGGACAGCCGGCATGGAGAACCGTCGAAGGACAGCGCGCCAACTTTGCACAGCCACGAGAACTCCTCCTCCCGCCTGCTCGGCAAGATCAACCTGACTGCAAGCCACCGACGTTGCAAGCGGCGATGTCGATCGGATATCGTCCGCCCTTCAACCGCTTGGAAGGCAGTGCCATGCATCTCACCTCGCTCCTGATCTTCGCCGCCGCCTTGTTCGTTGCCGCCGGCTCGCCCGGTCCGTCGATCGCGGCACTGGTCGCACGCGTCATCGCGAAGGGCTTTCGCGACGTGTTCCCGTTCCTTCTCGCCATGTGGATCGGCGAGGGCATCTGGCTGTCGCTGGCGGTGTTCGGACTTGCCGTCGTGGCGCAGACCTTTCACTTTGCCTTTGTTGTCGTGAAATGGGCAGGCGTCGCCTATCTCGCTTACCTTGCCTGGAAGATGTGGACGGCGCCCGTCGACGCGAAAGAAGGCGAGATGCCGCGCGAGGATTTAGCCGTGAAGCTGTTCTTCGCCGGCATGGCCGTGACGCTCGGCAACCCCAAGATCATGATGTTCTACCTGGCGCTGCTGCCGACCATCATCGACCTCGCTTCGGTCAGCATCGTCGGCTGGGTCGAGCTGACGGTGACCATGGCGGTGGTGCTGATCGCCATCGATCTCGCCTGGGTGCTCGCCGCGGCGCAGGCGCGCAAGCTCTTGAAGAGCAAGCGCGCCATGAAGATCGCCAACCGCGTCAGCGCCACCACGATGGCCGGCGCCGCTGCCGCGATCGCGGCGCGGTCTTGAGCATGATCCTGAGGCGAGGCGTCAGGCCATCATATTGATGATCGGTGCGATCTCGACGTTGCAGTTCGGCATGGCCAGCATCGGGCAGCCTTTGGCCTTTTCGGCGGCATCGTCGATGTCTTTGGCCTCGATGATCGAGTAGCCGCCGGTCGGGTTGCTGCCGCCGTTGTTTTCTATCTTGCCGCCAGGCAGGACGGTCTTCGACATGCCGACTGGATTGCCTGGATCGACAACGGCCGAGCCAAGCTTTCCGAACCAGCCTGTCCAGGCGTCGGTCATCGCCTTTCGCTCGGCTTCGCTCGTCGGCATCTTCCCGGAGCCGTGATAGACGTAGAGAAACTTCGCCATGTTCTCCTCCCTTGATGAGCGGCATTGAACCGGCATGCGGTCATGCCGCCTGCCGATCATCGGACCAAACCGACAAACACGCAACGGAAATGAGGGGTGGCTAATATAAGGCGCGGCTAGGGCCCGCCTCAACGCGCCATGGCGTGGTACTCGTCGTTCGGCCGCATGTCGATTGCCGCCGCCACCCGGTTCGACATATTGAAGAAGGCCGCGGTCGAGGCGATGTCCCAGATGTCGCGGTCGCCGAAGCCGACCTTTCGCAGCGCTGCCCGGTCGGCCTCGACGATCTTGGCCGGCTCCTCGGTCAGCTTGACGGCGAATTCGAGCATCGCTGTCTGCCTGGGGGAAAGCGCGGCGGCACGGAAGTTCATCACCATCATCTCGCCGAGCGCCGGGTCGCCCGACAGCTGTCGCACCGCGGCGCCATGCGCGGTCAGGCAGTAGTAGCAATGATTGATGGAGGACACGGCAACGGCGATCATCTCGCGCTCCAGCTTCGACAGGCCGGACTCGCCCAGCATCAGGTCGTTGTACATGTCGGTGAAGGCGCGCAGTTTCTTGTCGTCGAAGGCATAGGCCTTGAGCACGTTGGGAACCAGGCCGAGCTTCTCCTGGCATTTGGCGAAATAGGCCTTTGTCGGCTCGCTCAGCTCTCCCGAGGCCAGATCCAGTGCTGAAATTTTGCCGGTCATGGGTCACTTCTCCTCGTCGGGCGCTGTCTTGTGATCGAATTCCGATAATTCATGGCAAGCCGTCAAACCTTTGTCGCCAAACAGCGGTCATCTGCTACGATAGTCGTAAAAGCATTCGACGGGAGGGAATAGCGTCATGGCCAGCGTGAAATCCGCAGCGAAGCCGAAGAAAAAAGCCACATCGGCGACAAAGACCGAGGAAAGGCCAGCCAGGCTTGCCGATTACCTGCTCGCCCGGGCACCGGCGGAAGACATCGCCGCCTATGAGGCGGCCGATCTCGAACGCGCCGCCGACCTCGCGGGCCAAGCGGTCGCCGGCCACAAGAAGGGCGCGTGCGTGGTTGCCGTCGAGACCGATTCGGGCGTCGTCCGCGAAGGCCGCCCGGTCACGGTCATCACCGTCGTCAACGACAACATGCCGTTCCTGTTCGATTCCATCCTCGGCGAGATCACCGAGACATCCGGCGAGCCGACCCTGGTCACCCACCCGGTCATCACCGTTCGCCATGGCAAACGCGGTGTCGAGGAAATCCTCGGCGACGGCAATTTCGCCAAGGACGATGGCAGCCACGACCGGCTGAGCGTCATCCATGTCCACATACCGCGGCTGACGGTGGAAGCGGCAAACGCCCTGACCGAGCGGCTGCGCAAGATGCTTGGCCAGGTCCATGCCGCCGTCAAGGACTGGAAGCCGATGCTCGCCCGTCTCGACCAGGCGATCTCGGAATTCCGCTATTCGGCGGTACCGCTCGACAAGAACAGCGTCGCCGAGGCGATCGCCTTCCTGGAATGGCTGCGCGACGACAATTTCACCTTCCTCGGCATGCGCGAGTTCAAATACTCCGGCGGCGAGGAAAGCGGCAATCTCGAGCGGGCCGACAAGCCCGGCCTCGGCATTTTGTCCGATCCCGATGTGCTGGTGCTCAGGCGCGGCACCGAAGCGGTGACGACGACCCCTGAGATTCGAGCCTTCCTGCATGGGCCGGAGCCGCTGATCGTCACCAAGGCCAATGCCAAGTCTTCCGTGCACCGGCGCATCTATCTCGACTACATCGGCGTCAAGACCTATACCCCGAAGGGCACGCTTGCCGGCGAACTGCGTATCGTCGGCCTGTTCACCTCGACCGCCTACACGCGCTCGGTGATGAAGATCCCGTATCTCAGGTCCAAGGCCGAAACCATCATCGCCAAGTCCGGCTTCGACCGGCACGACCACTCCGGCAAGGCGCTGATCAACGTGCTGGAAAGCTATCCGCGCGACGAACTGTTCCAGGTGCCGGTGCCGATCCTGCGCAAGCATGCCGCGGCCATTCTCGGCCTGATAGAGCGGCCGCGCGTCCGGGCGCTGGTGCGCGCCGACCAGTTCGACCGCTTCGTCTCGATCCTCGTCTTCGTGCCGCGCGACCGCTACGACAGCGTCGTGCGCGAGAAGATCGGCGCCTATCTGAAAAACGTGTTCGAAGGCCGGCTGTCGGCCTACTACCCGGCCTTCCCCGAAGGCGGGCTGGCGCGCGTGCATTTCATCATCGGCCGCTCCGGCGGCAAGACGCCGAAGGTCGAGCAGGCGACGATCGAGGCGGCGATCCGCGACATCGTGCGGACATGGGAGGATGCCCTTTCCGACGCGGCGGATGCGGGTGGCGGCGACCAGGCGTTGAAGGCCATCGCCGCAAGGCTGCCTGAAAGCTACCGCGATTCCTTCAGCGCCGCGGTGGCGCTGGCCGATGCCGGGCGCATCGCCAGGATTAGCGCCGATAATCCCATCGCCATCGACTACTATCGCCATGCCGAGCAGAAGCCGCACCAGGCGGCGCTGAAGATCTATCACCATGGCAGCCCGGTGGCGCTGTCGCGGCGCGTGCCGGTGCTGGAAAACATCGGCTTCCGCGTCATCAGCGAGCGCACCTTCGAGGTCGGCGACGATGCGACCGACATGGTCTTCATCCACGACATGGAACTGGAGAACAGCTACGGCAAGCCGATCGACCTTACCGATGGCGGCGCGCTGTTCGAGGACGCCTTCCTGTCGGTGTGGCGCGGCGATGTCGACAATGACGGCTACAATGGCCTCGCCCAGACCGCCGGCCTGTGGTCCGGTGAAATCACCATTCTGCGCGCCTATGGCCGCTATCTGCAGCAGGTCGGCATTCCGCAAAGCCAGGATTTCATCGCCGCGGCGCTCAACCGCTATCCCGATATCGCGCGCGGCCTGCACGCGCTGTTCATTGCCCGGCTCGGCCCGACGGCGGAAACCGAGGGCGTGGTGGCGGCAAAGCACCTCAAGGCCAAGATCAAGGACGCGCTGGAAGATGTGCCCAACATCGATGACGACACCATCATCCGGCGCTACCTCAATCTGATCGAAGCCTCGCTGCGCACCAATCATTTCGTTGCCGATACGAAGCAGAAGAGCCAGTCGCTGGCGATCAAGCTCGAGTCGCAGGCGGTCGAGGGTCTTCCGGCGCCACGACCGTGGCGCGAGATCTTCGTCTACGGTTCCGAGGTCGAAGGCCTGCATCTGCGCTTCGGCCCGGTGGCGCGTGGCGGCCTGCGCTGGTCGGACCGCGCCCAGGACTACCGCACCGAAGTGCTCGGCCTGGTCAAGGCGCAGCAGGTCAAGAACGCCGTCATCGTGCCGGTCGGCGCCAAGGGCGGCTTCTTCCCCAAGCGCCTGCCGGTGGGCGGCAGCCGCGACGCGATCTTCGAGGCTGGTACCTCGGCCTACAAGAATTTCGTCTCAAGCCTTTTGTCGATCACCGACAATATCGGGCTGGACGGTGTCATTCCGCCGGCCGGGGTCGTGCGCCGCGACCAGGACGATCCCTATTTCGTCGTCGCCGCCGACAAGGGCACGGCGACCTTCTCCGACACCGCCAACGCCATCTCCGAGAAACATGGCTTCTGGCTCGACGATGCCTTCGCCAGCGGCGGCTCGGCCGGCTATGACCACAAGAAGATGGGCATTACCGCCAAGGGCGCCTGGGAAGCGGTCAAGCGGCATTTCCGCGAGATCAACCGCGACATCCAGACCTCGCCCTTCACCGTCGTCGGCGTCGGCGACATGTCGGGCGACGTTTTCGGCAATGGCATGCTGTTGTCGCCGCAGACAAGGCTGATCGCCGCCTTCGATCATCGCGACATCTTCATCGATCCCGATCCCGACATGACGGCCTCGATGGCCGAGCGCGAGCGCATGTTCGCGCTGCCGCGTTCGAGCTGGCAGGACTATGACAAGACCAAGCTGTCGGAAGGCGGCGTCATCGTCTCGCGCAGCCAGAAGTCGATCACCTTGCCGGCGGCCGCCGCGGCGGCGATCGGCCTCAGCAAGACCACCGCCACGCCGGCCGAGATCATGACCGCCATCCTCAAGGCGCCGGTCGACCTCCTGTGGTTCGGCGGCATCGGCACTTACTTGAGGGCCTCCACCGAAAGCAATGCCGAGGTCGGCGACCGCGCCAATGACGCCATCCGCATCACCGCGCTCGACGTGCGCGCCAAGGTGATCGGGGAGGGCGCCAATCTCGGCGTCACGCAGCGCGCCCGCATCGAGTTCGGCATGAATGGCGGTCGCTGCAATTCCGACGCCATCGACAATTCGGGCGGCGTCAACTGCTCCGACGTCGAGGTCAACATCAAGATCGCGCTGGCGTCGGCCATGCGCAAGGGATCGCTGACGCGCCCGGCCCGCAACAAGCTGCTGGCCGAGATGACCGGCGAGGTCGGCGGGCTGGTGCTCTCCAACAACTACCAGCAGACGCTGGCGCTTTCGATCGCCCGCAAGCGCGGCCTTGCCGACATCGCGCACCAGGCCCGCTTCATGTCAGCGCTCGAAGCGCGCGGCCTGCTCGACCGCGCCGTGGAGACGCTGCCGTCGCCGGCTGCCCTTGCCGAGCGCGAGGCGCGCGGCGAGCCGCTGACCAGGGCCGAACTCGGCGTGCTGCTCGCCTATGCCAAGATCGTGCTGTTTTCCGACATCGTCGCCAGCGATGTGCCTGACGATGCGCATTTCGACCGTGACCTGATGGGCTATTTCCCTGACCGGATGGCGAAGAAATACGCCGCCGAAATCCACGGCCACAGGCTGCGCCGCGAGATCATCGCCCGCGTCGTCGCCAACGACCTGGTCAATCGCGGCGGCCCGTCCTTCGTGAACCGGCTGCAGGAAGCCACCGGGCGCACCGCCGCCGACGTGGTGCGCACCTTCGCCGTGGTGCGAGACGGCTTTGCGCTGCCGGCGCTCTATAGCGAGATCGATGCGCTCGACAGTCAGATCGACGGCCAGGTGCAGCTCGATCTCTACCAGATGGTCAGCCGGCTGATCTACGTGACCAGCGGCTGGTATCTGAAGAACGATGCCGGCACGGCGCCGCTCGGCCAGCGCATCGCCGAGCTGCAGGACGCGCGCAAGGCGCTGGAGCCGAAGCTCGTTTCGCTGCTGCCGGCTTTCTCGCGCGAGCGGATCGAGGAGAAGCGGCACGGGCTGTTCAAGGCTGGCGCGCCGGAAAAGCTGGCCGAGCAGCTGGCGCTGAGCGAGGTGGCCGAACTCATCCCCGACATCGCGCTGACGGCGCGCACGGCCGGTGCTGACATCGTCGCGGCGGCACGAGCGTTCTTCGCGGTCAGCGATGCCTTCCGCATCCCGCGTGTCGAGGACGCGGCGCGCTCGATCACGCCTTCGGACTACTACGACCAGTTGGCGCTATCGCGCGCCACCGACACGATCGGCGCGGCGCGTCGCGGCATTGCGGTGACGGCGCTCACCGGCCATGCCAAGGCAGCGGATCCGGTGGCGGCCTGGCTGGAAGCCGGCGGCGAGCGCGTGGCGCGCATCCGCGAGCGTCTGCAGGCGCTCACCGAAGGCGGCGAGATCACCGTGTCGCGGCTGTCCGTGGCGTCTGGGCTGATGAGCGATCTGACCGGGATGTGAGGGTTCTTGCGGAGGTTCGCGCCGCCCCTCATCCGGCTGCCGCCGTTCGTTGTTCGAAAAGCCAAGCAATTGGCTTTTCGTCCGCTACGCGAGCCACTCCTCACCTCCCGTATAGTGACAGGGAGAAGGGAACTGGTCGCGAGGCCGGCGCCCATTCTGCGACGTCGACAATTGGCGAAAGCCTTCGCGACAGCGTCTTTCTCCCCGTCACTATACGGGGAGAAATGTCCGGCAGGACAATGAGGAGCGGCGCAACGCTTGTCATTTGCATGGGCATCAGAAACATGCAGACATGGCGCCCGACGCGGGTGGGGCCGAGGGAATCATCATGGCGGTAGAGACAATGCAGCGGGCGTCCGGGCGCGGCATCTGGGGATGGATGTTCTTCGACTGGGCGGCGCAGCCGTTCTTCACGGTCGTCACCACCTTCATCTTCGGTCCGTATTTCGTCTCGCGCATGGCTGGCGATCCCAACACCGGCCAAGCGGTCTGGGGCTACGGGATCGCCGCGGCAGGGCTGGTCATCGCCGTGCTGTCACCGATCCTCGGTTCGATCGCCGACCAGACCGGGCCGCGCAAGCCGTGGATCGCTTTCTTCGCCGCGATCAAGATCACCAGTCTCGCTCTGCTCTGGTTTGCCGCACCCGGCTCGAACCTGTTCCTGGTCGTTGCGCTGTTTTCGCTGGCTTCGGTGGCGGCGGAATTCTCCACCGTGTTCAACGATTCGATGATGCCGCGGCTGGTGCCGAAGAGCGAGATCGGCCGCATCTCCAACACGGCCTGGGGGCTCGGCTATCTCGGCGGCATGATCGCGCTGATCTTCGTCGTCACCTGCCTCGCCGGCTCGCCCGAGACCGGCAAGACGATCATCGGCATCGACCCGCTGTTCGGCCTCGACCCGAAGCTTGGCGAGGATGCGCGTGCCACCGGGCCGCTGTCGGCCGGCTGGTATTTCCTGTTCATCCTGCCGATGTTCTTCTTCACGCCGGACGCCATCAAGGGCATTCCGATCGGGCCGGCGGTGCGCGAGGGCCTGTTGGAACTGAAATCCACGCTGGCCGAGGTGCGCAGGCGCGGCGGCATCTTCCGCTTCCTCGTCGCCCGCATGATCTACCAGGACGGCGTCAACGCGCTGCTGGCGCTCGGCGGCACGTTCGCGGCTGGCATGTTCCATTGGTCGATCACAGAGATCGGCATGTTCGGCATCATCCTCAATGTCGTCGCCATCTTCGGCTGTTGGATCGCGGCACGCCTCGACACCGCGCTCGGCTCCAAGGCCGTGGTGATGATCGCACTGGTCATGCTGTCGGTCGCCACCATCGGCGTCGTCTCGACCGGCCCAGGCTTCACGTTGCTCGGCCTGATCCAGCTGCCGACCACCGATTCGGGCGGGCTGTTCGGCACGGCGGCCGAAAAGGCCTACATCATGTATGGCCTGCTGATTGGCCTTGCCTTCGGCCCGGTGCAGGCGTCGTCACGCTCCTACATGGCGCGCAGCGTCACGGCGGCGGAATCCGGCCGCTATTTCGGCATCTATGCGCTGGCCGGGCGGGCGACCAGCTTCCTGGCGCCGTTCCTGGTGGCGACCATCACCGCGCTCAGCGATTCGGCGCGGCTCGGCATGGCCGTGATCATCCTGTTCCTCGGCATCGGCATGGCGATCCTGGTCAGGACGCCCTATCCGGCGGATCGGCCGGCGGAATAGCGCCTTACTCTCCCCTTGTGGGGAGGGTGGATCCGCGAAGCGGAGCGGGGTGGGGGTCAGCGCCATCACCCCACCCCGGCGCGCTCGCAAGCGAGCGCACCGACCCTCCCCATCAAGGGGAGGGTAAACGTGCTCAGTGCCGGAAATGCCTCACGCCCGTAAACACCATCGCGATGCCATGTTCATCGGCCGCCGCAATGACGTCCTTGTCGTTCATCGAGCCGCCCGGCTGGATGACGGCGGTGGCTCCGGCGGCGACCGCGGCAAGCAGGCCGTCGGCGAAGGGGAAGAAGGCATCGGAGGCGACGACCGAGCCCTTGGTCAGCGGTTCGACCATGCCGGCGGCCTCGGCCGCGTCCAGCGCCTTGCGGGCGGCGATGCGGGAGGAATCGACGCGGCTCATCTGGCCGGCGCCGATGCCGACCGTGGCGCCGTCTTTTGCATAGACGATGGCGTTCGACTTGACGTGCTTGGCGACGCGGAAGGCGAATTTGAGATCGGCCATCTCCGCCGGCGTCGGCGCGCGCTTGGTCACCACTTTCAGTTCGAGATCGTCGACCACGGCGTTGTCCCGGCTCTGGACGAGCAGGCCGCCGGCAACGGATTTGACGGTCGTGCCGGGCGAGCGCGGGTCGGGCAAGCCACCGGTGACCAGCAGGCGCAGGTTTTTCTTCGCTGCAACGATCGCCGCGGCCTCGTCCGTGGCATCGGGCGCGATGATCACCTCGGTGAAGGTCTTCACGATGTCCTGCGCCGCTTCGGCGTCGAGGGTGCGATTCATTGCGACGATGCCGCCGAAGGCCGAGACCGGATCGCACGCAAGCGCCTTGGCGTAGGCCGATTTCAGCGATGTGCCCTCGGCGACGCCACACGGGTTGGCGTGCTTGATGATGGCGACCGCGGCGGAGCGGCTGGGATCGAACTCGCCGGCCAGTTCGAAGGCGGCGTCGGTGTCGTTGATGTTGTTGTAGGAGAGCTGCTTGCCTTGCAGCTGCCGCGTCGTGGCGACGCCAGGGCGCTTGTCGCCATTGACGTAGAAGCCGGCGCTCTGGTGCGGGTTTTCGCCATAGCGCATCACTTCGGTCAGCCTGCCGCCGAAGGCGCGCCAGGTCGGGTGCTCGATCTCCAGCGCCTCGGCGAACCAGCTGGAAATCGCCGCGTCATAGCTGGCGGTGCGCGCAAAGGCCTTGGCCGCCAGCTTCTTGCGGAAATCCAGCGACAGCGAGCCGATGTTCATTTCCAGTGCGTTCAGCACCGAGGCGTAGTCGCCTGGATCGGTGACGATGGCGACATAGGCGTGGTTCTTGGCCGAGGCGCGGATCATCGCCGGGCCGCCAATGTCGATGTTCTCGACGATTGCTGCATAGTCGGCGCCGGAGCGGCGGACTTCCTCGAACGGATAGAGATTGGAGACGAGGAGGTCGATCGGCTCGATGCCGTATTTGCGCATCGCCGCCGCATGCTCGGGGTCGTCGCGCACGCCAAGCAGCGCCCCATGCACGGAAGGGTGCAAGGTCTTGACGCGGCCATCCATGATCTCGGGAAAGCCGGTGAGTTCGGAGACATCGCGCACCGCCAGGCCGGCCTCGGCGATCGCCTTGGCGGTACCGCCGGTCGAGACCAGTTCGACGCCGGCCGCGGCCAATGCCGTGGCGAAGTCGATGAGGCCGGTCTTGTCGAACACCGAAAGCAAGGCACGGCGTACGGGAACGAGGTCCGGGGCGGGAATTTTCTTGGCGGCGACGGCCATGGGCTGGCGGCCTTTCACGGCTGGAGGGGCAAGCCCGCGCCGTAGCACATGACATCAGGAAATCAAGCGGCAAGCTTGGTGGTGGCCGGCACTCTCAGTTGTTTTCCGGATAGCCGGCAATGCTGGTGCGCGTCAGCTGCCAGTGGACTTCGGACACGTCGGAGGCCTTGAAGGCAAGCACGATCTGCCGGCTGCGGCGCGGGCCGCCGAGACCGGCGAAATAGATCGATTCCTCGACCTCCGGCACCACTTCGCCTGAGGTGAACACCCAGCTGTCGGCCTGGTCGGCGGTCAGCACCAGCCGGTCATGTTCGTCCTGCAGCAAGTTGATGTCGGGATGGACATGGAAGCGCACGGTGATGAAGTCGCGGCCATTGTTGCGGATCGCGGCATTGCCGGGCCGCTGGAACCGGTCCCTGCCGGCCAGGACATTGCCGTTCGACGACAGCTTAAGCTCGCGCTCGTGCAGGAAGCCGAAGCGCGCGACGTAGCCGTCATGGCGGGCGATGAAGCCCTGGATGCCCTTCTGGTCGATGCGCTTGCACTGCACCTGCTGCGGGCCGCCGATCAGCGGCGAGCCCAGCAGGCCGTTGACGCGCAGCGAATGGCTGAAGCGCGCCGACGAGGTGTCGTTGATGGTGGCGGTCGAGTGCGCGGCGGTGGCGCGCGCCAGCGGCCGGAACTCGGCGGCGCCATAGGTGTCGATGCCGGCATTGACGATGTAATGCTGGCGGCCGGACGACAGTTCGAAGGCGAGGCAGCCGGCGTGCGCCGCGTTGGACACGTCGACCGGCGGCGGCAGGCCGGTGTCGGCGATGACGGTGACCCCGCCCATCGACAGCCGCTCATAGCCCGAATGCGGCGCGTGCAGCAGCGGCGCGCCGGCGGTGTCGTCATGCCGCAATATGGTGGCGATGCGGTCATGGATGGTGGCGCCCATGCCGTTGAAACGGGCGAGGCTGCCATCCTGGTGGCGGAAGAAGCGCAGCGCCGGCAGCATGCGGTCGATGGCGCCGATCAGCGCCTGCGGCGGGGTTTCCGCCTGGTTGGCGTAGGTCTGGCGCAGCGGCAAAAGGTCGGCGAGGATTTCCAGCACCGACATCGGATTGCGTGAGATATGGCCGCCATCGGCGAGGATCTGGCGGTTGAGTTCCTCGGCGAGGTTGCGGGTGGCGCCGCGCAGCGCCGAAGCCGGCGCCGGCAGGGAAAGGGCGGCGAAGGCAAGTGCTATGCGGGCGCGCAGCCGGTCCTTGCCGTCGGGCATCTCGCGCGCCATCGACCTGAGATAGCGGATCTGGACGGCCAGCGATTTCAGGAAGGCGCGATAGAAGGGGAATTCGGCGCCCTGCAGCACGACGGAGGAATGCTGCAGCCAGGCGATGATGCGCTTGGCCGTCGTCCCGGGCTCCCAGGCGATACCGGCAATGTTGTTTCCGTGCATGGCGATCCAGTCGGACACCAGGGCACGCGCATTGGCGGCGGCAAGTTCGGTGCCGGCGGCGCGCATGTGGCGCAGCCAGCGAAAGCCATGCAGCGTCTTCTGCCAGCCATGATTGGGCACGTTGATCTGGAAGGGCGACTTGCCGCCGGTCTCTACCAGGTGCCCCGACAGGGGATAGCGGCCGTAATAGATCTCCAGCGCGATCTGCGGGTCGGCCAGCCGCAAGTCCGGCGGTGCAATCAGCACGCGTTCGGGCGTGCGGCCGGAATAGCGCCAGCGATAGACCGGCCCGGCGCGCAAGCGCCGGCGCGTCTTGCGCCAGAACTCCTTCGCGACAAGCGTCCACAGACGCGTCGTGTTGCTGGCAGCCAGTGCCAAAAGCCCTCCTGGTCCGTCCTCTATCCCGGCGCAAGCTTATATGATTCAAGAACTTATGCGAAGGCGGATTTCTTCCAACCGACCCACTTCACGCGGCCATGGCCGGGATCGTCCCTAAAAAAGTCGTCTCTGCCGCGACTTATGTCCTCTTGCGGCGGCGGCGAAACTCGCTGGGCGAACGGTTTTCGAGGTCGTGAAAGATTGCTCTAAAGAGCGCGGCGCATGCGCGCAGCGAAGAAGCCGTCCAGCCCCGAGCGCTCCGGCGTGCCGAGATCAAGGTCGGCGGGCGTGGTGCGCAGCGTGCCTTGCGCCGTCAAGAAAGGGTCGATGCCGGCGACCTCGCCTTGCCGCAGCGGATCGTCGACTGCGGTTGTTTCGTTGAGAAAGGCACGATGCAAATCTTCGCCTTCGAGCGGGTCGAGCGAACAATTGGAAAAGACTATCCGGCCACCGGGCCTGACCAGCGTGACGGCGCGGGTGAGCAACCGCCTTTGCAGGTCGGCGAGCTTTTCGACATCGGCCGCCGTCTTGGTCCATGGCACGTCGGGATGCCGTCGCACCGTGCCCGTCGATGAGCAGGGCGCGTCGAGCAGCACCGCGTCGAACAGCTCCGCCGGCTCGTATTTGAGCAAGTCGGCCTGGACGATCTCGGCTGACAGGCCGAGACGGTCGAGATTCTGCGCCAGCCGGGCCAGCCGGTTCTTCGATGTGTCGACCGCCGTGACCCTGGCACCGGCCAGGATCAGCTGGGCGGTCTTGCCGCCGGGCGCGGCGCAGAGGTCGGCGACACGCAATCCGCTGACATCGCCGAAGAGCCGCGCCGGCAGGCTGGCAGCCGCATCCTGAACCCACCAGGCACCTTCGGCGAAGCCGGGCAGGTCGGTGACGGCTCCGGCAAGATTTTCCACGCGCACCGTGCCGGTCGGCAGCACGATGCCGCCAAGCTTTTCGGCCCAGAGTTCGGGGTCGGCCCTGACCGAGAAGTCGACGGGCGCCTCGTAACGGTGCGCGGCGAGGATCTGCTTCGCCTTGTCGGCGCCATAGGCGGCCTTCAGCCGGTCGGAGAACCATTCTGGCGCTTCGTCGGTGACGGCAAGAGCGGCGGGCAGTTCCGTCTCCTTGGCACGCGCCAGCGTGCGCAGCACACCGTTGACCAGGCCGGAAAAGCGCTGGGTGCGCGGATCGGACTTGGCATGGGTGACCGCGAGGTCGACAGCGGCGCTGTCGGGAATGTCGAGGAACAGGATCTGCGCCGCGGCCACATGCAAGATGTGTGACAGCGCCGTAGCGTTGGGCGGCAGCGGCTTTTCCAGGCGTCGCGCCAGCAGCCCGACGATGGTCATGCGGAAGCGCAGCGCGGTGACCAGAATGGCCCGCACCAAGCCACGGTCGCGCAAATCGAGCGCCTTGTATTGCGGGTGGCCGTTCTCGTGGTCGGTCAGTCCGTCGAGCGGTGTCCTGGCGTCTATGACGGCGGCCAGCAGCCGCGCCGCCGCCTTGCGGGCGGCGAGACCGGCGACGAATTCGCCGCCGTCTCTATGGTCCTGATCGCGTGAGCCTGTGCGTCGAGGTGCTCCCACGCTCACGACCATCGGCCCTTGGGCCCGGTCGGGTTGCGCCCCCATGGGTTGGCCTTCGGCCTTTCCGGCTCCCCCGGCTGTTCCGCTTGAGGGGCCTGGCCCCACGGGCCGGACGGCTGCTGTTCTTCGGCGTGCCGAGGCGTAGGGCGCGGGGCGGCCTGGGTGCCGCCCGCCATCTGCCGCGCCATTTCCTGCAACGCGGCGATGCGGTTCTCAGTGCTGGGGTGGGTGGAGAACAGATTGTCCATACGCTCGCCGTGCAGAGGATTGATGATGAAGAGATGCGCCATCGCCGGATTGCGCTCCGCATCGGGGTTGGGAATGCGTTCGGCGCCGCGAGCGATCTTGTCAAGCGCCGATGCCAGCCACAGCGGGTCTCCACAGATTTCGGCACCACGCCGGTCGGCCTCGTATTCGCGGGTGCGGCTGACCGCCATCTGCACGATCATCGCGGCAAAAGGCGCCACGATCATCGCCGCCAGCACGCCGACAAAACCGAACGGGTTGTTGTTGTCGCGGTTGCCGCCGAGGAAGAAGGCGAAATTGCCGAGCATCGAGATGGCACCGGCAAAGGTGGCGACGATGGTCATGGTCAGCGTGTCGCGGTGCTGGACGTGCGCAAGCTCGTGCGCCATCACGGCCGCGACCTCTTCATGGGTCAGCCGCTGCAACAGTCCGGTGGAGGCGGCGACCGCCGCGTTCTGCGGGTTGCGGCCGGTGGCGAAGGCATTGGGCTGCGGATTGTCGATCAGATAGGTCCGGGGCATAGGCAGCCCGGCCTGCTTGGCCAGCGCCTGGACGATGGCGTAATATTCGGGCGCGTTCTTCTCGTCGACCTCGACGGCGCGGTTCATCGACAGCACCATCTTGTCGGCGTTCCAGTAACTGAACAGATTGGTGCCGGCGGCGATCAGCAGCGCGATCATCATGCCGCCCGAACCGCCGATCAGGAAGCCGACGCCCATGAACAGCGCCGTCATCGCGGCAAGAAGCATGGCGGTGCGAAGTGTGTTCATCGTCTGCTCCTGTCGTGGTGGTGGCAAAAAGGGGTCGATCGTGACAGCGCCGCGCGTCCTTTCGGACGCGCAAAGGACGCTGTAAGGTTTTATTTGCGCATGATCCTTTCCGAAAATCGATTCCGATTTTCGGGGTCATGCGTGGGTTCATGGCTATATGATGGGAAACACCTGACGCTGTTTCAATCCGCGTGGAATATCGCATGACCGACGAAACCAGTAAAACGCCAGCCGGCCCGGATGACGATGTGCCGGCAAGAGACCTGTCGCCCGCCGCGCGGCGCGCACTGGCCGAGGCGGAGGCACGGCGCACCGCGTATCGCGAGAAGGAAGCCGGCCTGCCGAAAGAAATCGGCGGCCGGGGCGGCAAGGAACCCGGCCGTTATGGCGACTGGGAGGTCAAAGGCCTGACCAGCGATTTTTAGGGACTGGTCTCAAGCAGCGTCGCGCTGGGCCTCGAGCGCCAGCCAGCCGCGCTCGTCGATGGTGATGCCGACATTGTCATAGCCCGCGATCGCGGCATGGGGCGTCGGCAGCGGATGCGAATGTGTGGCGCTGATCACCATGACTGCGGCTTGCGCGGCCTCGGCCGCCGCGATGCCGGCCGGAGCATCCTCGAACACCAGGCAGTCGCGCGCATCGAAGCCGAGCCGTTGTGCGCCAAGCCGGAAGCAGTCGGGGGCCGGCTTGCCCCGGGAGACGTCTTCAGCCGCGACGATGACCGCGGGGACAGGAATGCCGGCAGCCTCCATGCGCGCTAGCGCGAGGGAGCGCGGCGCCGAGGTGACGATCGCCCAGCTTTCGCCAGGCAGCGCCTTGAGAAACGCCACGGCGCCGGCGATCGGGACAATGCCGTCGAGATCGGCCGCCTCGGCCTTCAGCAGCAGGTCGGCCTCATGCGCCGGGTCGACGCCTGGAAGAGCAAGGTTGGTGATGGTCTCGATCGCCCGCACGCCGTGGATCGTCGGCAGGAAGGCGGCGACGTCGAGGCCATGGCGACGCGCCCAATCGCTCCACACCCGCTCCGCCGAGGCGATGGAATTGATGAGCGTGCCGTCCATGTCGAAAAGGAAGGCCGCGAATTTTCTGCCAGCAAACATGATTTTCCTTGAAGTCCGGGGGAGCGTGTCGAGGGAGGGCGCAACCGTAACGTCAAGGCGCGGGCATGGAAAGGCATGAGGGCGTATTTTGCGGCGGTCCAGGGAACCACTGCCATCTCGCGACGTTTCAACGGCATTCTTTTCCATGACGATCGAAGGGGACCTGTGATGCTGATCCGGCTCGGCTACGAAATCGCCATTGAATGCGCAGAGGCCACCCCGGTGATTTCGCTGCTCGAGATCCACAAGGACAGGCAAGCCGACATCAAGCGGCAGACCCGGGTGCTGACATCGCCTTCGGTGCCGACCAAGCTCTACCATGACCTGCATGGCAATGGCTGCCGCCGCTTCACCGCACCAGCCGGCACCTTTCGCATCCTCTATGACGCAGTGATCGAAGACAGTGGCGAGACGGACGAGGTCAACACGCTGGCCCGGGAAGTGCCAGTGGCCGAATTACCCGACGAGGTGCTCTTCTATCTCCTGGGCAGCCGCTATTGCGAGACCGATCACCTCAGCAGTCTCGCCTGGCAGCTGTTCGGCCATCTTCCCTCCGGCTGGGCACGGGTGCAGGCGATCGTCGACTATGTCCACAACCGGCTGTCGTTCGGCTATGGCTATGCGCGTTCGACCCGCACGGCGGCGCAGGCGCATGAGGAGCGGGTTGGCGTCTGCCGCGACTTCGCCCATCTGGCGATCACGCTCTGCCGCTGCATGAACATTCCAGCGCGCTATGTGAACGGCTATCTCGGCGATATCGGCGTGCCGATCGATCCGGCGCCGATGGATTTCTCGGCCTGGATGGAAGTGTTCCTCGACGGCAAATGGTACACGTTCGATCCACGCCACAACCGGCCCAGGACCGGTCGTGTCGTCATCGCACGCGGCCGCGACGCCACCGACGTGCCCTTGCTGCACAGTTTTGGTCCACACCGGCTCAGCCTGTTCAAGGTGTGGACCTATGAGCAGGAAGGCAATCTGTTCAATCCGCCCCATCACGGTATCGACAGGACGGTCAGCGCACAGATGCTGGCCTAAGGCATGTTGATATTCAGGTGATGCCGGCCTGCAAATGGCTGATACCTGCGCTTCCGGTGCTCACGTACGAATAGTACGCTCCGCTCCGGTTCTCGGCATCAACCATTTTCGGCTCGGCCTGACCTGAATCTCAACACACCTTGGTTCCGTTCGCGCCCCAACTTACTCAGCTATCTCGGGACAACTGCTCCTCTTCGGCACAGAAGGCCTGTGCCGCAACAGGACGTCGCGGAGCAGTCCGCGATTGCTTCGATTCCAGCATGGTAAGCAGTCCGTAAACGCGGATGAAGCCGTGACTTTCCGTTTACCAGTCATTCACCTTCGAAGCAGCCGAAATTCAACAAAAACAATAGGTTGACGGGTCACAGCGCGTTTCCGGCGCTCGACCGGCGACTTCCGGCCGGAATCCTGCATTGCCATCATTGCGGCGACGAGGCCGAGGCAAGCGGAGGCTGTTGGATGCGAAATTACGGGGGTCTTGTTCACGCGGTCGGCGGGTTCGCCAGACACAGGGGTGGAAATTTCGCAATCCTGTTCAGCTTTGCTGCCTCGGTCTTGGTGCTAGCCGCCGGCTTCTCGGTCAACGTCGCGCAGCTCTATAATGCCAGATCGAGCCTGCAAGGCGTGGTCGACGCCGCGGTGACATCGACGGCGCGCGACCTGACGACCGGGGTCATCAAGGAGGCCGACGCCAACAAGGCGGTGCAGAACTTTCTCGTGGCCAACAGCATGGCCGGCATCCTGACGGCTGACCAAGTCGTGCTGGACAGGCTCACCGTCAACCCGACGGCCAGAACCGTGCAGGCGGATGTCCATGTCGATGTCAGCCTTTATTTTCCGCTGTTCGGCATCAGCGACATGCGGCGCGTCGGCGCTTCCACCACAGCACTCTATTCGGACAAGCAGGTCGAGGTCGCCATGATGCTCGACATCACGGGATCGATGGCGAAAAGAGGTAACGTCGACAAGATCGGCGATCTGAAAGCGGCGGCGAAAAACGCGGTCCAGACGATGCTCCAGAACCAGGACCCGAAGAACCCCCGCATCCGCGTCGCGATTGTGCCTTACGCATCTGGCGTGAACGTCGGCAATCTGGCGGAGAACGTCTACGCCGAGGGGCAGGCGAGTTCTGATCTGCCGCCGGTCGCCGGCAGTTCGCTTCTCGTCGCAAAGACGGGAAAGACGACGTTGCCGTCCTTCGGCGACTACAAATCCATTGTCGGCGCGGCAATGCCAAAGACCGACAATTGCGCGACGGAGAGGAAGGACAAGAACGGCAATGCGGATTTGAGTGATGACGGCCCGGACACGGTTCGCACCCACAAGACCGGCAAGAACTACTATGCCCTGGTCAACAGGGATGATCATCTGGGTGGCGGGAGCATGAACAGATGCCCAGACGCAGAAGTGATCCCGCTGACGGCCGATTCCGGCGCTTTGCTTGATTCGATTGGTGCCTTCCGGGCCGATGGTTATACGGCCGGCGCGATCGCCATCCAGTGGACCTATTATATGCTGTCACCGCAATGGCGGGCTGCGATCAAGAATGCCGGTCTCGGCAACGGCGCCTCGGATGCCAATGCGAAGAAGATTGCCAAAGTCGCGATCCTGATGACCGACGGCCAGTTCAATACGGCCTTCGCCGGAGCCGGGGGGAACTACAACGGCCAGGGCAACCTTGCACGTGGCAACGCCGAAGGCCTGTGCGGCAACATGAAGAATGATGGCATCGAGATTTTCGCGATCGGCTTCGATCTGAACGACAAGGACATGTCACCAACCGAGCGGGACCAGGCAAAGGCGGTGCTGAAGGGCTGTTCGTCGAAAGACGCCTCCGCCGCGGACAGGCATTATTTTGAGGTGTCCACCGGAGTGGAATTGGACGCCGCCTTCCAGGAAATCATCCGCAATACCGAAAAGGTCGCACTGACCCAGTAATCCGCAAAAGGAAAAGGCCGCCGCTTCTTTCGAAGCCGGCGGCCTTCCGTGTTTCCGTCCATGGCGCGGCCTGTGGCGACAACCCTTCGGGTTACCTGCCGCGCATCTCGCGCCTTAACGGGAAGACTGCTTCCCGAAAGTGCAATCCGCTGAGGCCACGTTCTGGAAAACGAAATCACTCGACATCGGATCACCTCCTTTCGATTTGTTGAACACATCCTCATGATGGGGTGCGTCGCAGCAAATGACATGGCGGGCTGAAAAAGGCGTCCCGCCGGAAAATGCGGCGCAGTCGGGCCAGCGTGCTTCGGCTTGCGATCCGCAGCCCAAACAGACAACATGGCGTTATCGGTCACGGGAGGGACCATGGACGCCACCGAGAGAGCCGCGCGCATCGTTCGAACCGTGATCGGGGCGCTGAAGCCGGGTTTTGCCGTCAGGCTGTGGACCGGGGAACGGATCGGCCCAGCCGGCGGCCCGGTGCTTGCCATCAACGACCAGGACATCGTCTGGCAACTGGCCCGCCGGCCGAATTTCTCGACGCTGCTCGAAATGTGGATTTCCAAGGCGATCGATGTCGAGGACGGCTCGCTGTTCGATCTCTATGCCCTGCCGTCACAGGGCAAGCTGAGGCTGAAGGCGCTGCCCAAACTGGCGATCCTGCGCGACCTGCCGGCCGTACTGTTTTCGCGGCGGCAGATGACGAAACGGGCCGATCTTGCCGGGCGCAACCCTTTCGTCAGCGGCTCGAACAAGCAGGCGATCGAGCATCACTACGACATTTCGAACGCCTTCTACCGGCTCTTCCTCGACGAGCGCATGGTCTACACCTGCGCCTATTTCACCGATTTCACCAACGGCATCGACCAGGCGCAGAAGGACAAGCTCGACCATATCTGCCGCAAGCTCAGGCTGAAGCCGGGCGACCGGCTGCTCGATATCGGCTGCGGCTGGGGCGCGATGCTGATCCACGCCGCCAAGCACTATGGCGCCATCGGCCATGGCGTGTCGCTGTCGGAGGAACAGACCCGGCTGGCGCGCGAGCGCATTCGTGCCGAGGGGCTGGAGGACAGGATCACCATCGACATCAAATCCTACACCGAGCTCGACGGCAGCTATGACAAGATCTCGTCGATCGGCATGTTCGAGGCGGTCGGCCTCGCCAACCACGCCACCTATTTCTCGACCGTCCACCGGCTCTTGAAGCCGGGCGGCATCTACCTGCACCATGCCATCACGAGGCGCGGCAAGGGCGGCACGCGCAAGACCTTGCGCAAGGGCGCCGAATACAAAGCGCTGATCAAATACATCTTCCCCGGCGGCGAGGTCGACACGATCGGCATGACACTCGGCAATCTCGAGGCGCACGGGTTCCTCGTCGCCGACGTCGAGAATTTGCGCGAGCACTATGCCCGCACCTGCAGGCTGTGGGCCGAGCGCCTGCACGCGCGTTTCGATGAGGCGATCGCCGAGGTCGGCGAGCCCAAGGCACGGCTGTGGCTGCTTTATCTGACCGGCTGTTCGATCACCTTCGATCGCGGCTCGGCGCAGATTTTCCAGACAGTCGTCACCAAGCGAGCGCGGGGGCCAAGCGGCCTGCCGCCGACGCGAGCGGATCTTTATCGGTAGCTACAGAAAACGCATCGCGTCGCCGACCTTGATACCGGCCGGCCGATCCACCGTGCAGTAGACGCCGAGATTGTGCGCGTTGTGGCGGACCAGATTGCGCAGGATCGCCGGGTCGTCGTCGAAGCCGTCCTGGGCGATGATGGTGAAACCGCAGCGGCGGCAAGGCTCCGAGATGGTCACTAGCAATTCGCCGATGGCGAGCTTGCGGCCGATCCATTCCGTTTCGGGAAACGAGCCATCGACCGCCGCCATATCGACGACGATGTTGGGGCGGAAGCGGCGCGGGTCGGCGGCGCCATCCGGATGCAGCGCCTTCAGCCGCGCCAGCGACGCCGTGGTCAGGAGGTGGATCGGCGCCTTGCTGTAGCGGGCGGCGGTGACCGGACCGGCATAGGCAGGCGGGGCATTCTCCCGGCCGAACGGCCGGATCGAGGCGGCGAAGCCGAGATAGGCCGATACTGCGCGGTCGCATTCGACCCCGGGGGCGCTCAGCCAGTCGCCGTCAGGGACGGCGATCTCAAGGTTGCGATCATTGGCCAGCCGGGTGCGGATGCGCGGCACCTTGTGCCATTTCGCCTCGCGGTCGGGCCTGGCGATCTCATTGTCCGAGACATCGACGAGGCCGAACATGCGGTCGCCTGCCATGCCCGCCGGTTCGACCAGAATGGCGTCCTGGCGCTCGCCGGCGAGCGAGCTTGCCGGATAGCGCCAGAGCTGCGCGACAGTGCCAATATCATTCATTGCGATGGTCTCTCGTTCGCCGGGCTTCCCGCGACCTTCGACCAGTCGTTTTCAGCCCTTCTTGTTCTGCCGGTTGGCGATGAGATCGTCAACGACGGCCGGATCGGCGAGCGTCGAGGTGTCGCCAAGGGTGGCAAAATCGTCCTCGGCGATCTTGCGCAGGATGCGGCGCATGATCTTGCCGGAACGCGTCTTGGGCAGGCCGGGGGCGAACTGGATCTTGTCGGGCGAAGCGATTGCGCCGATCTCCTTGCGGACATGGGCGATGAGCTCCTTGCGCAACTCCTCGGTCGGCCCCACCCCCTTCATCAAGGTGACATAGCTGTAGATACCCTGGCCCTTGATGTCGTGGGGATAGCCGACGACGGCGGCCTCCGACACCTTGTCATGGCTGACCAGCGCCGATTCGACCTCGGCCGTGCCCATGCGGTGGCCGGAGACGTTGATGACGTCGTCGACGCGACCGGTGATCCAGTAGTAGCCGTCGGCGTCGCGGCGGCAGCCGTCACCGGTGAAGTACTTGCCCTTGTAGGTGGAGAAATAGGTCTGCACGAAACGGTCGTGATCGCCATAGACGGTGCGCATCTGGCCCGGCCAGGAATCGGTGATGCAGAGATTGCCGTCGGCGGCTCCTTCCAGCACCTTGCCTTCGCCGTCGACCAGCTGCGGCTTGACGCCGAAGAAGGGCCGCGTCGCGGAGCCTGCCTTGAGGTCGGTGGCGCCCGGCAGCGGCGTGATCAGGATGCCGCCGGTCTCGGTCTGCCACCAAGTGTCGACGATCGGCACCTTGCCGTTGCCGACGACGTTGAAATACCACTCCCAGGCTTCCGGGTTGATCGGCTCGCCGACCGAACCGAGCACGCGCAGCGATTTGCGCGAGGTCTTCGTCACCGGGTCGTTGCCGGCGCCCATCAGCGCGCGCAGCGCGGTCGGGGCGGTGTAGAAGATGTTGACCTTGTGCTTGTCGATGACTTCCCAGAAACGCGACTGCGACGGGTAGTTCGGCACGCCCTCGAACATCAGCGTGGTGGCGCCGTTGGCGAGCGGGCCATAGACGATGTAGCTGTGGCCGGTGACCCAGCCGACATCGGCGGTGCACCAGTAGATATCGCCGTCATGGTAGTCGAAGACATATTGGTGGGTCATCGACGCATAGACGAGATAGCCGGCGGTGGTGTGCAGCACGCCCTTCGGCTTGCCGGTCGAGCCTGAGGTGTAAAGGATGAACAGCGGGTCTTCCGCCTTCATCTTCTCGGGCTTGCACTCGGCTTTCACCGTCGCGACCTCGTCGTGATACCAGAGGTCGCGGCCTGGCGCCCAGCCGATCTTGCCGCCGGTGCGGCGCACGACGAGGACGTTCTTCACCATGACGAAGTTCTTCGCGGCGATGTCGATCGCCTTGTCGGTGTTCTCCTTTAGCGGAATCGACTTGCCGCCGCGCAGGCCTTCATCCGACGTAATGACGAAGGTCGATTCGCAGTCGACGATGCGGCCGGCCAGCGCATCGGGCGAGAAGCCCCCGAAGACGATCGAATGGATGGCGCCGATACGCGTGCAGGCCAGCATCGCATAGGCGGCTTCCGGGATCATCGGCATGTAGATGGTGACGCGGTCGCCCTTCTTGACGCCGTGCTTCTTCATCACATTGGCGAGCCGGCAGACATGCTCGTAGAGCTCGTTATAGGTGATCTTCTTGTCGTCGTAGGGGTTGTCGCCTTCCCAGATGATGGCGGTCTGGTCGCCGCGCTTCTTCAGATGGCGGTCGATGCAGTTGTAGGAAACATTGGTCAGCCCGTCCTCGAACCATTTGATCGAGACCTTGCCGTCGAAGGAGGTGTTCTTGACCTTGCTGAACGGCTTGAACCAGTCGATGCGCTTGCCGTGCTTGCCCCAGAACTTGTCCGGGCTCTTGATGCTGTCGGCATACCATTTCAGGTAAGTGTCGTTGTCGATCAGCGCATTCTTCTTCCACGCCGGCTGGACGCGATGGACATGAACCTCGGACATTCCTGACTTTCCTCCCAAACCATACGCCGGCTTGAACCGCCGGCGGGATCGCGGCGAAGCGGCCGCGAATTCGGCGGCATTATTACCAGTTCCGGCGTTCCGGCAATATTAGACGTTGGGTTTGCGTGGCGGGATGCCGCAGGGGCACGGGCTCGCGTTGTCAGCACTCAGGTTAGCTCGCTGCTAACTGTATGTTTTCGCGTCGAAAAGCCTGTTTCGATCAGGAAAAATCAATAGACAGTTAAGCAACGGCGCGCACAATCTGACGTTGGGAGGAAAGGAGATTCAACCAAGGGACCGCCAAGGGGGCAGCAATGCGCGACCATGCCGAAATGGACCTGATGCTCAAAGGCTATGGCCTGACCACGGCCAAGATTCTTTATCATTTCCCCGATCATCCGCATCTCCTGCAGAGCTTCATCTGGCAGGACTACGACATCGCTCCGACGTTTCCGGTGCTGATCAAATTCATCGAATTCTGGAAGGCCAAGCTGGATGGACCGCTGCACTCGGTTGTCTACACCCACCAGAAGCTGATCGCGCCGAATGAATGGCGCAAGGTGGATGGCGAGTTCGTACTGCATTAAGGCGCAGAAGTGTTGACGGAGTGCTTGCGTGATGTATCGCATGCGTTGGTGGTTAGCGGAAATGCGCCCATCGTTTCGTCATCCTCGGGCCTGACCCGAGGATCCATGCCGTGACCTTTGCCGTGGAGTGCAACGGAGCAGAATTCTGCACCGTTGCAACGCCTTGAAGTCGCGGCATGGATCCTAGGGTCTCCGCGACGGAGCTGCGCTCCTGCTTCGCCCTAGGATGACGAACCTCCGAGACCGTGGCCAACTACCAGCGCTTGCGCTGACTCAGCCGGCGCTCAAACGGCCGGCGGGTTCAGCCTGGCGAAACCTTCCTGGCGGCGATAGGGGAAATACGGGTAGGGCGCAGTCACTTCGCTTGCGGCGTCGAGTTTCTTCACCTGCTCCGGCGTCAGCGACCAACCGACGGCGCCGAGGTTCTGGCGCAGTTGCTCCTCGTTGCGGGCGCCGATGATGACGGAGGAAACGGTCGGGCGCTGCAACAGCCAGTTGATGGCGATCTGCGGCACGGTCCTCCCGGTTTCCTGCGCCACCGCGTCCAGCGCATCCATCACCCGGTAGAGATGTTCGTCCTCGACCGGCGGGCCAAAGCTTGCGGTGTCATTCAGCCGGCTCTTTTCCGGCAGAGGCTGGCCACGGCGAATCTTGCCGGTCAGCCGCCCCCAGCCGAGCGGGCTCCACACCAGCGCGCCGACGCCCTGGTCGAGGCCGAGCGGCATCAGTTCCCACTCATAGTCGCGGCCGACCAGCGAATAGTAGACCTGGTGCGCGACATAGCGCGGATAACCGTGCTTATCGGCCTCCGCCAGCGACTTCATCACTTGCCAGCCGGAGAAGTTGGAGACGCCGACATAGCGCAGCTTGCCGGCGCGCACGAGCTCGTCCAGCGTCGACAGCACCTCCTCGATCGGCGTGCCGGCGTCGAAGGCATGCAGTTGCAACAGGTCGATGTAGTCGGTGCCGAGGCGCTTCAGCGCGGCGTCCACGGATTTGATCAGGCGCGAACGCGAAGAGCCGTAATCGGCCGGCCCGTCGCCCATCGGCAAGGACGTCTTGGTCGAGATCAGCACGGCATCGCGCCGGCCCTTGATGGCTTCGCCGAGCACCTCTTCCGAGGCGCCGTTCGAATAGACGTCGGCGGTGTCGAACAGATTGACGCCGGCGTCCAGGCAGATGTCGACCAGCCGCCGCGCTTCCTTGGCGTCGCTGTTGCCCCAGGCGCCGAACAGCGGGCCGGAGCCGCCAAAGGTTCCCGCGCCGAAGGAGAGTGCGGGCACTTTCAGGCCCGACGCGCCGAGACGTCGATAGTCCATGATTTTGTCCTTTCAATTGCTGGATGAAGTCAGTTGCCGGCTGCTCAATTCTTGATCAGTTGGCCGAGATCGATGGCCGCGGCCATGGCCCGGTTTCCCTTGTCGCCCGGATGGAGGTGGTCGCCGGAATCGAACTCCGGCAGCAGGCGTGTCGGGTGCACGGGATCGCGGAGCAGCAGGTCGAAGTCGACGACCGCATCGAAGGCACCGCTGGTTCTGATCCAGTTGTTGACCTTCTGGCGCAACGCTTCTTTTTCAGGCGTGTAGTAGGCATCGAGCGGCGTGCCGCTCAGCGCGCCCTCAAAGGGCGTCAACGTGCCGCCGATGATGATCAGATTATGGGCGTGGGCCTGGGCTGCGAGTTGCAGGTATCCAGTGGTGAGTGCCGCCAGAGAGGGCAGGGATTTCTCAGGTGCGAATGGCGTGCCGGGCCAGCTGATATCGTTGATGCCGATGAGCAGGATGACTGCCTTGACGCCGGGCTGAGCCAGCACGTCACGGTTGAAGCGCGCCGAAGCCTTCACGCCCATCGCATCATCCAGCAGCCGCGCTCCGGATATGCCTGCGTTGAGCACCGACACTTGCTTCGAGACGAGGCGCTCGGCGAGGACGTCCGGCCACCGGTTGTCGGCGTCCAGCGTGGCGCCATTGCCGTCGGTGATCGAATCGCCGATGGCGATGACGGCGCCATTATTTGCCGGCGCATCGACCAGGATCTCGCTGACCAAGGTACGCGCGTCGGTGGTCTGCGCGGCCGCGATGGTTTCGGAAGCCGTCTGGTTGCCGTCGCCGATATAGGCGGTCTGCTTGCCGTCCCAATGGAAGGTGGCGATCGGTGTGGGCTGCGGCAGATAGACCGATATTGAAAGGCGGCTCAAGGCGTCGAGGGGCAATTCCACCGGATCGCTGACCAAAGGCGCGCCTGCCGGAACTGTTGCCTTTGCCTGACCGCCGAATGTGACGGCTCGATCGGTGCCGGCGGTGATTTTCGAGTCCTCGCCAGCTCTCGCCGCACGTATTTCGCCGATCTGGATCGGCACGTTTGAATATTCGTTCGACAGGACGATGCGGAACCGCCTGCCGCCAACGCTGGTCCTGACCGTCTGGCGTATGGTCTGGTTCTCGAGCTTTGGCACCATTTTCACCGGCAAGGCAAAATCGGTTCCCCATGTCGGTTGAGGGCTGGCCGTCCAGGTGCCCACCCAATCCTGTTTCTCGTTGGCAATTGCCGGGCTGACCATCGACGAAGCCGCCAAAGCGAGCGCGCCCAGCGTCAGGCGCGTTGCCAGCAGGGCAACGGTGGTGCGGCGGATCGGAAGCGTCATAGGGTTCTCCTCTCGGGTCTGGTTTCGGGGCGTCTGTCGACGGTCGATATCGGTGCTGCCATCACTTCATGGAGGCGGTGCCGGCAGCAGCCGGGATCAGCCGCTCTTCATGTCTGTCGAGGCGCAGGGCCAGCCCGGCCACGGCGAGTGCCGCGACCGGCAGCAAGGCGGCGACCCAGGTGAGGGAACCCAGCCCAAGGCCATGGGCGATGACCGCGCCGCCGAGCCAGGCGCCGGCGGCATTGCCGAGATTGAAGGCGGCGATGTTGAAGGAGGAGGCAAGGCTCTGGCCGGCGCCTTGCGCCTTGTCCAGCACCCACATCTGCAACGGCGCCACGGTGCCGAAGGCGGCGGCCCCTAGCAGACCGACATAGATGACGGCCAGGACCTGGCTGTGGATGGCGAAGCTCATGGTGGCGAGCACCGCCGCCAGCACCACGAGACTGCCCAGCACCGCCGGCACCAGCCAGCGGTCGGCGACCTTGCCGCCGGCGAGGTTGCCGGCGATGAGACCGCCGCCGAAGACGAGCAGGATCGGCGACACGGCGGCTTCCTTGAAGCCGCTGATCTCGGTCAACAGCGGAGCGATGTAGGTGAAGACGGCGAAGACGCCGGCATAGCCAAGCACGGTGGTAGCAAGGCCGAGCAGGACCGGCGTGCGACGCAGCACGGCGAGATCGGCGCGCAGGTCGCTCTTCTCGGGCGCGACCTGGCTGCGCGGCACCAGGGCCAGGATGACGGCGAAGGCCGCGAGGCCGACCGCGGTCACCGCCCAGAAGGTCGCGCGCCAGCCGAAGGCCTGGCCGAGCCAGGTGCCGAAGGGCACGCCGAGGATGTTGGCGATGGTGAGCCCGGTGAACATCAGCGCGATCGCCGACGCCTTCTTGTTGGGCGCGACCAGGCCGGTGGCGACGACAGAGCCGACGCCGAAGAACGTGCCATGGGCAAAGGCGGTGATGATCCGGGCGCCCATCAGGGTCCAATAGTCGGGCGCCAGCGCACAGGCGAGATTGCCCAGCGTGAAGATCGCCATCAGCGCCAGCAGCACGGTCTTGCGCGGCCAGTTGCCGGTGGCGATGGTGAGCAGCGGCGCGCCGATGACGACGCCCAGCGCATAGCCCGAAATGAGCTGGCCGGCAGCCGAGATCGAGACGCCGAGGTCCTTGCTGACATCGATCAGCAGACCCATGATGACGAATTCGGTGACGCCAATGCCAAAGGCACCGGCGGCGAGGGCGTAGAGAGCAAGAGGCATGGCGGTTCCCACTTTGGCAACGACGAGCGCCTTGTCCAAACCGCGCTCCGGCCCGAAAGATCGTGTCGCCATGCACTGTGAACCAGACTTGTGTTGGGCACATTTTCTGTGAAATAGATTCACAAATGGCCAGACCCGACATCAACCGCTCCGGCGAGATCGAAGTCTTCGTGCGCGTTGTCGAGGCGGGCAGCTTCTCGGCGGCTGCGCGCACGTTGCGCATGACGCCATCGGCCGTCAGCAAGCTGATCGCGCGTCTGGAGGCTCGGCTCGGCGCGCGGCTGGTTAGCCGTTCGACACGCAAGCTGCAGCTGACGCCGGAGGGAACGGCGTTCTACGACAGCGGATTGCGTATCCTGGCCGACATGGCAGCGGCCGAGCGCGAGGCGGCGGCGGGTGCCGCACCGCGCGGGAGGCTGCGCGTCAACACCTACGTGCCCTTCGGCGTGCACCGGCTGATCCCGCTCTTGCCGCGCTTCCTTGAACGCTATCCCGAAATCTCGATCGATCTGGTGCTGACCGACAGCGTCATCGACCTGATGGCCGAACGGGCCGATGTCGCAATCCGCGCCGGGCCGCTCGGCGAATCGCGGCTGGTGGCGCGCAAGCTCGGACAGAGCCCGGTGGTGGTGGTTGCGGCCCCGTCCTATCTCGAAGCGCACGGCAAGCCTCTGACGCCGGCCGACCTCGATGGGCATAATCTCATGGGCTTCGGCTTCGTCAGGCATATCGATGGCTGGCCGTTTGTCGACGCTGAAGGCCGCGCGGTCATGGTCCCGATCACCGGCAACACGCTGGTCAGCGACGGCGAGGCGATGCGGCTGATGACGCTGGCCGGAGCCGGGATCTCCCGGCTGGCGCGCTGGCATGTCGCGGCCGATATCGCTGCCGGGCGGCTGGTGGCACTGCTGGAGGATTTCAATCCGGGCGACGAGGAGGCGACCCACGCCGTCTATGTCGGCCAGGGCCGGCATCTGCCGGCGCGGGTGCGGGCCTTTCTCGATTTTCTGGCCGAGACCGTGCGGCTCTGAGGAAACGCAGGTTTTCAAGGTCCGTTCGACAACCCGACAGGGGCGGGATATGGAATCCCCGTCCGTTCATCATCACGGGCGCCTCGCGCCCAGGCACGGAGCGCGTTGGCATTCAGGAGGCGTGAATTGGTCCGCTCGTCCTTGGTCACGGCATCCCTGCTTGCCATCGTGACATGGCTGCATGCTCCGACGATCTGCGAGGCTGCCGAGGCCGCCCCACCTGCCGCGAACGCCAGCGATGACGACGTCAAGCAACTGCTCTCTGTGGTTCTGGCGGAAACGGAGCATTTCTGGGGCGCCACCTTCAAAGCTGGCGGATCGACCTATGAGGAGCCCAAGCTGGTGCTGTTCACCGGCTCCATCGCAACCGCATGCGGTGCTGTTTCAGGGACATCATACTGCGCGGCCGACCACAGAATTTATCTCGATCCGGCGTTTCCCGGGCTTCGAGAGATTGGGTCGACCGGTGACTTCGCCAAGGCGCTGATTCTCGCCCGAGAAGTTGGGCACCATGTGCAGAATATCTCCGAAGTTCCACACCCTGATGTAACCGACGGCAACCAGCAAGCCGCGATCATCCGATCGGAACAGGTCGAGCTCCAGGCCGATTGTTTTGCAGGACTGTGGAGCCGCTATGTCCGGGACCGGCACCTGCTTGAAGATACCGATCTGACGCAGGCCAGGGGGCTCCTTCGAGCTCTCGGAGACGATCAGCCCGCCAACGCCTCAAGAAATTCGACGGCGAAGAGGTACGGCACCTCGGAACAGAGGATCCGCTGGTTTGATCGAGGCCTTGCCGGAAAAGCCATCGCGGACTGCAACACGTTTGCCGATCCGCTTTGATGCCGACCCACCCGTCGCCCTGCCGGGCGAGTTGCGCCATTACTGGCCGATAGACTTCGAGGCGTTCCTGATCGCGCGGCCCTGGCGAAGCGCGAAAAGGCCGCGCGTCCGAAGGGACGCGCGGCCTTTTGGAAATCGCGTCGTGTCGGAGACGGACTACCCCTTCGCCACGAACGGCGCCGGGCGACGGCCGGCCGCCTGGCGCTCCAGCATCCAGCCGGGATATTCGGACGGCAGCGCGCTGACCTCGTCGAGCCTGGCGAGATCGTCCGCGTCGAGCTTTACTCCCGTCGCGGCAAGGTTCTGTTCGAGCTGGTCCATGCGGCTGGCACCGATGATGACGCTCATCACGAAGGGCTTGGCCAGGACATAGCCGAGCGCCACCGTGGCAACGCTGACGTCATGCTTCCCGGCAATCTCGCGCATGACGGCGACGGCCGCCCAGGCGCGGTCCTCGTTGACCGGAGGGAAGTTGAAGGATGCGCGGCGGCCCTCGCCATTGCCCGGCGCGCCAGGACCGTATTTGCCGGAAAGCAGGCCGCCCGCCATCGGCGACCACACCATCAGGCCGAGTTTTTCTTCGCTGATGAGCGGCACGATCTCGCGCTCGAGGTCGCGTCCGGCGATCGAATAATAGGACTGGATGGTCTCGAAGCGGGCGAAGCCCTTGCGGTCGGCGATGCCGAGCGCCTTGGCGATGCGCCATGCCGCCCAGTTGGAAACGCCGACATAGCGGACCTTGCCGCTGGCAACGAGGTCGTCCAGCGCCCGCAGCGTCTCGTCGATCGGCGTCACCGCGTCGGTACCGTGCAGCTGATAGAGATCAATATGGTCGAGCTGCAGCCGTTCGAGGCTGGCATCGACCGAATCCATGATGTGGCCGCGCGAGGAGCCACGCTCGTTCGGACCCTGGCCCATGGTGCCATGCACCTTGGTGGCGATGACGACATCCGAACGTTTGACGCCGAGGTCCCTGAGCGACTGGCCGAGCAGGCGCTCGGACTCACCGAAGGAGTAGACGTCGGCCGTGTCGAAGAAATTGACGCCGGCGGCGATCGAGCGGCCGACGATCTCGTTGACGCCCTTCTGGTCGAGGCTGGCGATCAGGCCCCATTGGGCATTCTGGCCGGCGGCGCCGAAAGTCATGGTGCCGAGGCACAGTTCGGAGACGAACATCCCCGTATTTCCAAGCTGGTTGTAACGCATGGCGAAGGCTCCAGGAGAAATGTGTGATGACACAAAACAAATAGGAACGGAACGTTTCGTTTCCAGCCGTGGCGCAACCGGCTTGCCGAACTGGCCCAAAGGCGTGCGTATCAGCGGCTGCCGAAGATCGCCGAGCCTACCCTGACGCTGGTGGCGCCGAAGGCGATGGCCGTCTCGTAGTCGCCGGACATGCCCATCGATAGTTTTTCGACGCCGGCCTCGCGGGCAAGCTTTTCCAGCAGGGCGAAATGCGGGCCGGGGTTCTCGTCGGCCGGCGGGATGCACATAAGCCCTTCGATGGCGAGGCCGTGGACATCGCGGCAGCGGGCAACGAAGGCGATCGCGGCGCGCGGCTCGATGCCGGCCTTCTGCGGCTCGGAGCCGGTGTTGACCTGGACATAGAGTTTTGGCGCGCGGCCTTGCCTGGCGATTTCCTTGGCGAGTTCGGCGGCGATTTTCTCGCGGTCGACCGTCTCGATGACGTCGAACAGCGCCACCGCCTCCTTGGCCTTGTTCGACTGCAGCGGACCGATGAGATGCAATTCGATATCGGCGAAGGCCTGCTTCAGATCAGGCCATTTGCCTTGCGCTTCCTGCACGCGGTTCTCGCCGAAGACCCGTTGGCCGGCCTCGATCACTGGCCGGATGTCGGCGGCGTCAAAGGTCTTGGAGACGGCCACCAGCGTCACCGCGCCGGCCTCGCGGCGGGCTTCCCGCTCGGCGGCGGCGATCTTCGCCTTGACCGCGAAAAACTGCTGAACGGTGTCACCCATGTGCAAATCCCGCTGTTTTGACCCGCGTTTTTAGCCGCTGCGATGCCCATATGGTTGACGGGTTTGCCAAACCATGGTGAACACCCGGACCACATTCCTTGGACCGCCGGGCCAGTCGCCCGCGGTTCGCGCCTGCTTTTAAGTGAAAAACGTCCCATGGCAACCGAACGATACAATCCGCGCGCGTCAGAACCCAAATGGCAGAAGGCCTGGGCCGAAAAGAAGCTGTTCGAAGCGCACAATGACGATCCGCGCCCGAAATACTACGTGCTCGAGATGTTCCCCTATCCGTCGGGGAAGATCCACATCGGCCACACCCGCAACTACACGATGGGCGACGTGGTGGCGCGCTACAAGCGGGCCAAGGGTTTCAATGTGCTGCACCCGATGGGCTGGGACGCTTTCGGCATGCCGGCCGAGAACGCGGCGATGCAGAACAAGGTCCATCCCAAGGAATGGACCTACCAGAACATCGCCACCATGCGCGAGCAGCTCAAGGTCATGGGCCTGTCGCTGGACTGGGCGCGCGAATTCGCGACCTGCGACGTCGACTACTACCACCGCCAGCAGATGCTGTTCCTCGATTTCGTCGAGAAGGGGCTGGTGACGCGCAAATCCTCGAAGGTCAACTGGGACCCGGAGGACATGACCGTGCTCGCCAACGAGCAGGTCATCGACGGTCGCGGCTGGCGCTCCGGCGCGCTGGTCGAACAGCGCGAGCTGACGCAGTGGTTCTTCAAGATCACCGACTTTGCGCAGGACCTGCTGGATTCGCTCGAAGGCCTCGACGAATGGCCCGAAAAAGTGAAGCTGATGCAGCAGAACTGGATCGGCCGTTCGGAAGGCCTGCTGATCCGCTGGCCTCTGGCCTCTGACGTTGCCGGCGAACATGAGCTGGAAGTCTACACGACGCGGCCCGATACCATTTTCGGCGCCTCCTTCATGGCTGTCGCCGCCGATCATCCGCTGGCCAAGAAGGCGGCCGAGACCAATCCGGCGCTGGCGAAGTTCATCGACGAAGTCCGCCATATGGGCACTTCGGTGGCCGCACTAGAGACGGCCGAGAAGAAGGGCTTCGACACCGGCATCCGTGTCGTCCATCCCTTCGACGACAGCTGGACGCTGCCTGTCTACGTCGCCAATTTCGTGCTGATGGAATACGGCACCGGCGCCATCTTCGGCTGCCCGTCCGGCGACCAGCGCGACCTCGACTTCGCCAACAAATACGGCTTGCCGGTGATCCCGGTGGTGATGCCGGAGGGCGGCGATGCGAAGTCGTTCCAGATCACGGAAGAAGCGTATGTCGACGACGGCGTGATGATCAATTCGCGCTTCCTCGACGGCATGACGCCGGACCGCGCCTTCGACGAAGTGGCGAAGCTGCTGGAGCAGAAGACGATCGGCAACCGGCCTATGGCCGAGCGCAAGGTGAATTTCCGCCTGCGCGACTGGGGCATTTCGCGTCAGCGCTACTGGGGCTGCCCGATCCCGATGATCCATTGCGAGGATTGCGGCGTGGTGCCGGTGCCGAAGGCCGACCTGCCGGTCAAGCTGCCCGACGATGTCGATTTCGACCGGCCGGGCAACCCGCTCGACCGGCATCCGACCTGGCGGCATGTGAAGTGCCCGCAATGCGGCAGGGATGCGCGGCGCGAGACCGACACGATGGACACGTTCGTCGATTCGTCCTGGTATTTTGCCCGCTTCACCGCGCCCTGGGCCAATGAGCCGACCGAGCCCAAGGCCGCCGACGACTGGCTGGCGGTCGACCAGTATATTGGCGGCATCGAGCACGCGATCCTGCACCTGCTCTATTCGCGCTTCTTCACCCGCGCCATGCGCGCGACCGGGCATCTCGACCTTGCCGAGCCGTTCAAGGGCCTGTTCACGCAAGGCATGGTGGTGCACGAGACCTACCGCGTCGGTGGCGCCTCGAACAATGGCCGCTGGCTGTCGCCGGCTGAGGTCAGGATCGAGGATGCCGAAGGCAAGCGCCGCGCCATCGAGATCGCCACCGGCGAAGAGGCGGCGATCGGCTCGCTCGAAAAGATGTCGAAGTCGAAGAAGAACACGGTCAGCCCGGAAGACATCACCGACGGCTACGGCGCCGACACCGCGCGCTGGCTCATGCTGTCGGATTCGCCGCCCGAGGGCGACGTCGAGTGGACCGACGATGGCGCCGCCGGCGCGCATCGCTTCATGCAGCGCATCTGGCGCCTGGTGTCTACGGCAGCCGAAACGCTGGCAGGCGTCGAGCCCGTGGCGGCCAATTCCGGCGAGGCTGCAGCGGTCTCCAAAGCCGCGCACAAGATCCTGAAGGCGGTCGGCGAGGACATCGAGAAGCTCGGCTTCAACCGTGCCATCGCCCGCATCTATGAACTGGCCAATGTGCTGACAACGCCGCTCAACCAGGTAGCGGAAGGCAAGGCCGATCCGGCACTGCAGGGCGCCTGCCGCGAGGCGGTGGAGATCCTGGTGCATCTGATCGCGCCTGTCATGCCGCATCTGGCCGAAGAGTGCTGGGAGACGCTCGGCGGCACCGATCTGGTCGCCGAACGGCCATGGCCGGTCTTCGACCCGGCGCTGGTCGTCGACAACGAAGTGACCTATCCAGTGCAGGTCAACGGCAAGAAGCGGGGGGATTTGACAATTGCCCGCGACGCGGACCAAGGTGCGGTCGAAAAAGCGGTACTGGCTCTCGACTTCGTGCAGAAAGCACTCGAAGGTAAGGCTCCGCGCAAGGTGATCATCGTGCCGCAGAGGATCGTCAATGTCGTTGCCTGATCGGGAAAAGACAGAGCTGAGCCGTCTGCTGCGCCGCGTGGCGCTTGTCGGCTCGCTGGCGCTGGTTTCGGCCTGCACGGTGCACCCGCTCTATTCCAGCGCGCCGTTGTCGACGGGCGCGAGCGCCAATGCCGAGCTGGCGTCGATCGCCATCAAGCCGGTCAGGACGCGTTATGCCCAGCAGGTGCGCAACAATCTGATCTTCGGCTTCGGGCGGGGTGCCGGCGAACCGGCGTCGCCGCTTTATTCGCTTACTCTCAGCGTGACCGAAGCTGTTGAATCCTCGGCCCTCGTGCAGGTCGGCACCGATGAGGACGAGCCGACCGCCGGCTCGGTGACGCTGACCGCCAACTATACGCTGACCGATGCGAAAACCGGCGCCGTCATCACCGTCGGCAAGCGCTCGATCACCTCGTCCTTCGACAGGCCGCGCCAGGAATTTGCCTCGTACCGGGCGCAGATCGATGCCGAGAACCGCGCCGCGCGCGAACTGGCCGAGGCGCTGCAGCTGTCCATCGCCCAGGATCTGGTCCGGCACGGGAAGGCGGCCAGCTAGCGCCACCTTCTTTTCAGGGAAAACGCTGCCTCGATCCTGGTGCATGGCCCGCTTCGCGATGGCCGAGCGTTCTCTTTTTGACCCGACGCATGTGCGCGAGCGGATGATCGTGAGGTGACGATCATCGGCTCGAATCCGGCTCGTGTGCCATCGCCGCGAAAGATATTTTTCGGCCGCTCCAAAAGCGCTGACGGGAAGCAACTGTTAACCACTCGCTCCCTATTGCTCAGCAGACATTTCAGAGTGAGTCTTGAGAATGGAATCCAAGCGTTTTCCTCGGGTCAATTCATTGAAGCCAGCTTCGCCCGATGACCCCGAGGGAAAGCGTTTCAACGGCCCGGGCGGCAAGGCGGGCGGCCAGCAGACCGGCGCGGCCGCGGCCGGCAATTTCCCGCCACCTGTCGATCTCGGCGGCAACGAAAGCCCCGCCTGGCAGGAATATTTCTTCCTGGCGCCCAATGTGCGGTTTACCCGCACCCCGGACTATGAAGCCAGCCCGCGCCATCCGCGCCAGGTCACCTCCGAGCAAGGCGAACCGCCGGCGCGGCAAGCCGTCGCACAGCCTGCCGCGGCCGCGACGTCGTCCGCAGTCTCATCCTCGTCATTGTCTGCGGCGATGAAGAGCCGGAACGCCGCTGTGGAAGCCGCCCGGCCGCCCGCCGGCGACAAAGCCGCGATGCATGAAAGATCGCCGGCCTCCGTTGCGCCAAGGCATGCCAGCGAAAAGGCGCGGACCGTCGTGACGGCCGGTCCGAGGATGGCCGCAACAGCACGGGCATCCGCACCGGCCGCGTCTGCCCAGGCAATGGCGGCGCCAGTCAGGACGACAGGCCGCGAAACCGTCCGCTGGCCCTATCTGTCGGATCACGTCTTCTTCGAGCTCATGGCGCCCTACATGATCGAAGGTTCGTCGCAGACGTCGCGAGCCGTCCCGGTCCCGCGCGCCGCCGCGCCAGTTGCCGCCGGTCGGATCGATGTCCGCGCCGCGCCCTCGGCCGACCCGACCGCGTCGTTCCGCGTCATCGACTGGCTTCCAGGCCAGCAAGCCCCTGCCGCTTTGCCGGATGTCCGGCCGGCCAACTCCAACGAAGCCGCGGTTCAGCCGGTAGCGGGTGGTGTGCCGAAGCGAGCCCAAGCGCGGATGGCAACCTCTGTTGTCGCGGGCAAGGCCGCTCCGGCGCAGGTCGCGCAAGGCGCCGAGGAGACCGTGCAGGCTCCGGCCGTGCGCGCCTCTTCGCCGCTGCCTTTGGTCGGCAAGATCGTGCCGGCCACGACCGGCGAGGCGTATGAACTTCCCTCGGAAGAGCTGCTGCAGCAGCCGCCGGAAGGGCAGGGCTTCTACATGTCGCAGGAGCGGCTCGAGCAGAATGCCGATCTTCTGGAAAGCGTGCTCGAGGATTTCGGCGTGCGCGGCGAGATCATCCACGTTCGCCCCGGTCCAGTCGTCACCCTCTATGAGTTCGAGCCGGCGCCGGGCGTCAAATCGTCCCGCGTCATCGGCCTTGCCGACGACATCGCCCGCTCCATGTCGGCGATTTCGGCGCGCGTCGCCGTCGTGCCCGGCCGCAACGTCATCGGCATCGAGCTGCCGAACGAGACGCGCGAGACCGTCTATTTCCGAGAACTGATCGAATCGCAGGGTTTCCGCAAGACCAGCTGCAAGCTGGCGCTTTGCCTCGGCAAGACGATCGGCGGCGAGCCCGTCATCGCCGAACTGGCGAAGATGCCGCACCTGCTCGTCGCCGGCACCACCGGCTCCGGCAAGTCGGTCGCCATCAACACCATGATCCTGTCGCTGCTCTACCGGCTGAAGCCGGAAGAATGCCGGCTGATCATGGTCGATCCGAAGATGCTGGAGCTCTCCGTCTATGACGGCATCCCACATCTTCTGACGCCCGTCGTCACCGATCCCAAGAAGGCCGTTACGGCGCTCAAATGGGCGGTGCGCGAGATGGAGGACCGCTATCGCAAGATGGCGCGGCTCGGCGTGCGCAACATTGACGGCTACAATGAGCGCGCCGCCCAAGCCCGCGACAAGGGCGAGGCGGTCGTCATGACCGTGCAGACAGGCTTCGAAAAGGGCACCGGCGAGCCGCTGTTCGAGCAGCAGGAAATCGATCTGGCGCCGATGCCCTACATCGTCGTCATCGTCGACGAGATGGCTGACCTGATGATGGTCGCCGGCAAGGAGATCGAAGGCGCGATCCAACGCCTGGCGCAGATGGCGCGCGCCGCCGGCATACATCTGATCATGGCAACGCAACGCCCCTCGGTCGATGTCATCACCGGCACGATCAAGGCCAACTTCCCGACCCGCATTTCCTTTCAGGTCACCTCCAAGATCGACAGCCGCACCATCCTGGGCGAGCAGGGCGCCGAACAGCTGCTCGGTCAGGGCGACATGCTGCACATGATGGGCGGCGGGCGCATTTCGCGCGTGCATGGCCCCTTTGTCTCCGACGCCGAGGTCGAACACGTCGTGGCGCATCTGAAGGCGCAGGGCCGCCCGGAATATCTGGAGACCGTGACCGCCGACGAGGACGAGGAAGAGGTCGACGACGATCAGGGCGCGGTCTTCGACAAGGGATCCGTCGCGGCCGAGGACGGCGATTCCAGCTATGACGAAGCGGTCAAGGTGGTGGTGCGCGACAAGAAGTGTTCGACGTCCTACATCCAGCGCCGGCTCGGCATCGGCTACAACCGCGCCGCTTCCCTGGTCGAGCGCATGGAGAAGGAAGGCCTGGTCGGCGCGCCCAACCATGTCGGCAAGCGCGAGATCATCATGGGCCGGCGCCCGCCGGCGGCCGCGCCTGACGATGACGGCACGGAATGATCGGCGGCCCTTTCGACAATCGGACATCTTCCGACGGATAATAAAAAAGGCCGGTTGCCCGGCCTTTTCTCATTGAAACGGTACGATCTCAGCCGATCTTCTGGCCGGTCTTGGCCCAGTCGGCGAGGAAGGCGGCGAGACCCTTGTCGGTCAGCGGATGGTTGACCAGCGCCTTCAGCGTCGCCGGCGGCGCGGTGATGACGTCGGCGCCGATCAGGGCCGCCTGCTTGACGTGGTTCACCGTGCGCACCGAAGCGGTCAGAATCTCGGTCTGGTAATCGTAATTGTCGTAGATCTGGCGGATCTCCTGGATCAGCTCCATGCCGTCCGAGCCGGTGTCGTCGATGCGGCCGACGAAGGGCGAGATGAACGAGGCGCCGGCCTTGGCGGCGAGCAGCGCCTGGTTGGCCGAGAAGCACAGCGTGACGTTGACCATGCGGTTCATCTGGGTGCGGATCGTCTTGCAGGCCTTCAGGCCGTCCAGCGTCAGCGGCACCTTGATGCAGACATTGGGCGCGATCTTGGCCAGCACCTCGGCCTCCGCCATCATGTCCTTGTACTCGGTCGCCACGACTTCGGCCGAAACCGGACCCTGGACGATGTCGCAGATCTGCTTGGTGACGTCGGCGATCTTGCCGCCGGATTTGAGAATCAGCGACGGATTGGTGGTGACGCCGTCGAGCAGCCCCAGATCGTTGAGTTCACGGATATCCTTGATGTCGGCGGTATCGACAAAAAATTTCATGGCGGGTCTCCTGAAGATTCTTATGTGCATGCCATGCACATTCGGGGTCGGCCTTTGATCTAGACCAAAGTCAGGGCAAGGTCACGCCTCATGATCGAAGATTCGCCCTTTGTCGCAGCCGCGCCGGTGCTGGTGCCGATGCCTGCCGAACGCCCTTACACCTATGCCGTGCCGGCCGGCATGCGCGTCGTGCCGGGGTCAATCGTGCGCGTGCCGCTCGGGCCGCGCCAGGTCGCCGGGATCGTCTGGGACGCCGCGGTCGAGACTGTCGATGCGAAAAAACTGCGCCCGATCGAACAGGTTTTCGACTGCCCGCCGATCGACCGTTCGATGCGCCGTTTCGTCGACTGGGTGGCGCAATACACGCTGTCGGCGCCCGGCATGGTGGCACGCATGCTGCTCAGAGCGCCGGAGGCGTTCGACCCGGAACCCTGGATCGAGGGGCTGCAGCGCACGCTTATCATTCCCGACCGGATGACGGATGCGCGGGCGCGTGTGCTGGAGACGGCCGAAGGTGGGTTGGCCTGGACGCGATCGGGCCTCGCGCATGCGGCCGGTGTGTCGTCGACGGTGATCGAGGGGCTGAAGGCGCAAGGCGTGTTCGAGGCGGTGATGATCCCGCCGCGCCCGGTCGTGGCAGCACCTGATCCGAGCTATGCCGTGCCGGAATTGATGCCGGACCAGAGCGACGCCGCATCGATGCTGCGCGCCAATGTCGCGGCCGGCGCCTTCAACGTCGCGCTGCTCGACGGCGTCACCGGGTCTGGCAAGACGGAGGTCTATTTCGAGGCGGTGGCGGCGGCGCTCGACCAGGGCAAGCAGGTGCTGATCCTTTTGCCGGAAATTGCGCTGACCCACGCTTTCCTCGAACGCTTCCAGCAGCGCTTCGGCGCCAAGCCGGGCGAATGGCATTCCGACCTGCCGCCCAGGATGCGCGAAAAAGTCTGGCGGCAGGTGGCGGAAGGCACGGTGCGCGTCGTTGCCGGCGCGCGCTCGGCGCTGTTCCTGCCGTTCAAGGAGCTTGGCCTGATCGTCGTCGACGAGGAGCACGACCCTGCCTACAAGCAGGAGGACCGTGTCTTCTACAATGCGCGCGACATGGCGGTGGTGCGCGGCCATATTGGCGGCTTTCCGGTGGTGCTGGCGTCGGCGACACCTTCGGTCGAGAGCCGCGTCAATGCGAGCCAAGGCAAGTACAACAGGGCCATCCTTTCCGCCCGCTTCGCCGAGGCGGCGCTGCCGCAGCTGAAGTCGATCGACATGCGGCGCGCGCCACCGGCGCGTGGCGGCTTCCTGTCTCCGGTGCTGATCGACCATATGCGCAAGACGCTGGAGAAGAAGGAACAGTCGCTCCTGTTCCTCAACCGGCGCGGCTATGCGCCGCTGACGCTGTGCCGCGTCTGCGGCCACCGTTTCGGCTGCCCGGTCTGTTCGGCCTGGCTGGTCGAGCATCGCTTTCGCGGCCAGCTGGTCTGCCATCATTGCGGGCACAATGAACGCCGCCCCGAAGCCTGCCCGGAATGCGGTACGCTCGACCATCTGGTCGCCTGCGGCCCGGGTGTCGAGCGCATCGCCGAGGAGGTCGTCACGCATTTCCCCGATGCGCGCACCATCGTCTTGTCGTCCGACCTGATGGGCGGGGTGCGGCGGCTGCGGCTGGAACTGGAAGCGATCGCCGATGGCGAGGCCGATATCGTCATCGGCACGCAGCTCGTGGCCAAGGGCCACAATTTTCCCAACATGACGCTGGTCGGCGTCGTCGATGCCGATCTCGGTCTTGCCAATGGCGATCCGCGCGCCGCCGAGCGCACCTTCCAGCTGCTCAGCCAGGTGACCGGCCGCGCCGGCCGCACCGGCAAGAAGAGCCTCGGCCTGCTGCAGACTTTCCAGCCCGACCATCCGGTGATGCGGGCGATCGTCTCGGGCGATGCCGAGGCTTTTTACGAGCGCGAGATCGCCGAGCGGGAGCGGGCGGCCCTGCCGCCCTTCGGCCGGTTGGCCGGCGTCATCGTCAGCGCGGTGACGCGAGCGGAAGCGGAAGGGCATGCACGCGGCCTGCGCCGCGCTGCGCCCGAGGCGTCGGACCTGTTCGTGCTGGGGCCGGCGGAAGCGCCGCTCTCCCTGCTCGGCGGTCGCCACAGGTTCCGCCTGCTGATCCAGGGCGAACGGCGCGCCGACATGCAAGGATTTATCCGCGCCATGCTGGCCAATGGGCCGAAGCAGCGCGGCTCGGTCCGGGTGCAGGTCGACATCGACCCGCAGAGCTTTTTGTAAGGTCGCCATATCGGCGATAGGCTGCTGGCCAGCGAGAAACGGAAGATCACATGAAAACCCTTGGCTTGCTCGGCGGCATGAGCTGGGAATCGACCGCCATCTACTATCGCCTGCTCAACGAGATCGTGCGCGATCGCCTTGGCGGGCTGCATTCGGCGAAGCTGCTGCTCTGGTCGTTCGACTTCGCCGAGATCGCCGAGCGGCAGCATCATGGCGATTGGGACGGCGCCGGCGTGCTTCTGATTGATGCCGCGCGCAAGCTGGAGGCGGGCGGCGCCGAAGGGCTGCTATTGTGCACCAACACCATGCACAAACTGGCTGACCAGGTGCAGACGTCCGTCTCCATCCCGCTGATCCACATTGCCGATGCCACGGCGATGGCGATCGAGCGCGCCGGCATGCGGCGCCCGGCGCTGTTGGCGACGCGCTTCACCATGGAGCAGGATTTCTACAAGGGCCGGCTTGCCGAGAAATACGGCCTCTCGCCAGTGGTGCCCGATGCGGCCGGGCGCGACATGGTGCATCGCGTCATCTATGAGGAGCTCTGCCAAGGCATTGTCAGCGAAGCCTCGAAGGCCGCTTATGTGGAAGAGGCCGAACGCCTGCGCCGCGAAGAGGCCGCCGACAGCATCATCATGGGCTGCACCGAGATCACCATGCTGATCGGACAGGATGATTTTGATATTCCGGTGTTCGACACGACACGCATCCATGCCGAGGCGGCGGTGGAATTCGCTCTGGCTTGATGCGTTTCTCCTAAAGTGCCTGATGCCACCTGGCGCGCATTCTTTCCTTCGCTAGAATGCCGGCAATTTCAAAACAGGCATTTTGAGGGGACAAGATGGATTTTGCGCTTCCATGGCCGACGAGCCAGGGCGAATGGCTGGCCTGGTCGAGCGCCGTCTTCACCGTGCTCCTCGGGCTTCTGTTCTTCCTGGCGCCTGGCTTGGCCTTCCGCATCCTGCGCCTGCAGGCGAAGCCGGAGAAAGCGGCGGCGATCGCCGAGGGGCGCGGCAGGATGTCGGGCTTCTATCTCGGCGTCGGCCTGTGCTGCATCCTCTTGGCGCAGCCGCTGGTTTACATGGCGCTCGGCTTCTCCTGGCTGTTCACGGCCTTCGGCCGGCTGCTGTCGATGATGTCGGATGGCGCCAACACACCTTTCAATTGGGTTTCCATTGTGGTGGAATTGGTCCTGGCGGCGTTGCCGCTTGCCTTTGCCTTCGGCTTTGTGCCTTGAATCGCTAGCTATTCCGTGGCGCGAGGCGAGACTCTTTCGCCGGATGCGACAATAGTGCCTGAAAAGCATGCGGAACGACGCATTGCGGTCTTAAAATGCCTGTGCTAGACGGCAATCGACTTTCGGCCGGGGATAGCGGAAGCCGCGCCTCCGTGCTTGAAAAAATGCAGTAAGGTCAAAGATTTAGCCAGAGTTTTTGCTCGCGCCAACAATCTGCGGCCTGTCAGACAAGAGAAAAGACGGTCCGTGGCCCAATCGTCATCGCCAATCTCAGGTGTCGCAGAACGCTACGCGGGTTCGCTGTTCGAACTCGCCCTGCAGGCAAATTCCGTGGCCAAGGTCGAGTCCGACCTCAACAGTTTCGAGGCGATGCTGGCTGGCAGTTCCGACCTGACCCGGCTGATCAACAGCCCGGTGTTCTCCAGCGAGGAGCAGGCCAAGGCCATCGCGGCGATCGCCGACAAGGCTGGGATCACCGGCCTCACCGGTAATTTCCTGCGCGTCGTCGCCCGCAATCGCCGGCTGTTCGCCGTGCCCGGCATGATCAAGGCGTTCCGCCAGATCGCCGCCGAACACCGTGGCGAGACCGCTGCTGAAGTGACGTCGGCTCACGAGCTGACGGCTGCCCAGCAGACCGAACTCAAGGCGGCGCTGAAAAGCGTTGCCGGCAAGGACGTGGCCATCTCCGTCACCGTCGATCCGTCGCTGCTCGGCGGGCTGGTGGTCAAGATGGGCTCGCGCCAGATCGATACGTCGCTCAAAACCAAACTCAATTCGCTCAAGCTTGCACTGAAAGAGGTCGGCTGATGGACATCCGCGCCGCGGAAATTTCCGCAATTCTGAAAGACCAGATCAAGAATTTCGGCAAGGAGGCTGAGGTCTCCGAAGTTGGACAGGTGCTGTCCGTCGGTGACGGTATCGCCCGCGTCTACGGCCTCGACAATGTCCAGGCCGGTGAGATGGTCGAATTCCCCGGCGGCATCCGCGGCATGGCGCTCAACCTCGAAGCCGACAATGTCGGCGTCGTCATCTTCGGCGCCGACCGCGACATCAAGGAAGGCGACACCGTCAAGCGCACCGGCGCCATCGTCGACGTTCCGGTCGGTCCGGGCCTGCTCGGCCGCGTCGTCGACGCGCTCGGCAATCCGATCGACGGCAAGGGCCCGATCAAGGCGACCGAACGCAAGCGCGTCGACGTGAAGGCGCCCGGCATCATCCCGCGCAAGTCGGTGCATGAGCCGATGTCGACCGGCCTCAAGGCCATCGACGCGCTGATCCCGGTCGGCCGCGGCCAGCGCGAGCTGGTCATCGGCGACCGTCAGACCGGCAAGACCGCCATCATCCTCGACACGATGCTCAACCAGAAGTCGGTGCACGACAACGGCCCCGAGAAGGAAAAGCTCTACTGCGTCTACGTCGCCGTCGGCCAAAAGCGCTCGACCGTCGCGCAGTTCGTCAAGGTGCTGGAAGAGCGCGGCGCGCTCGAATATTCGATCATCGTCGCCGCCACCGCTTCCGATCCGGCGCCGATGCAGTTCCTGGCGCCGTTCGCCGGCTGCACCATGGGTGAATATTTCCGCGACAACGGCATGCATGCGCTGATCAGCTACGACGATCTGTCGAAGCAGGCCGTCGCCTATCGCCAGATGTCGCTGCTGTTGCGCCGCCCGCCGGGCCGCGAAGCCTATCCGGGCGACGTCTTCTATCTGCACTCGCGCCTGCTCGAGCGCGCCGCCAAGCTCAATGACGATCTGGGCAATGGCTCGCTGACGGCTCTGCCGGTCATCGAAACCCAGGCCAACGACGTGTCGGCCTACATCCCGACCAACGTGATCTCGATCACCGACGGCCAGATCTTCCTCGAAACCAACCTGTTCTTCCAGGGCATCCGTCCGGCCGTCAATGTCGGCCTGTCGGTGTCGCGCGTCGGTTCCTCGGCGCAGATCAAGGCGATGAAGCAGGTTGCCGGCTCGATCAAGGGCGAGCTCGCGCAGTACCGCGAAATGGCGGCCTTCGCGCAGTTCGGCTCGGATCTCGACGCCGCCACGCAGCGCCTGCTCAACCGCGGATCGCGCCTGACCGAACTCCTGAAGCAGCCGCAGTTCTCGCCGCTGAAGACGGAAGAGCAGGTCGCGGTGATCTTCGCCGGCGTCAACGGCTATCTCGACAAGCTGCCGGTCAACCAGGTCGGCAAGTTCGAGCATGGCCTGCTCAGCCACATGCGTGCGGCGGGCAAGGACGTTCTCGACGCCATTCGCAAGGAAAAGGCGCTGTCGGACGATCTGCGCGCCAAGCTGAAGGCAGAGATCGACGCTTTCGCCAAGACCTTCGCCTGAGCGAAGCGACAAGACGGGATCAGGTTTGAAGCATGCCTTCATTAAAAGACCTTCGTAACCGTATCGCCTCGGTCAAGGCGACGCAGAAGATCACCAAGGCGATGCAGATGGTCGCCGCGGCGAAGCTGCGCCGTGCGCAAGAGGCAGCGGAAGCGGCGCGCCCCTATTCGGAGCGCATGGGTTCCGTGCTGGCCAACATCACCCAGGCAATCGGCGGCGGCGGCGATGCCCCGGCGCTGATGACCGGCACCGGCAAGGACAACGTGCATCTGCTCGTCGTCTGCACCGCCGAGCGTGGCCTGTGCGGCGGCTTCAATTCGCAGATCGCCCGCCTGGCCCGCGATCATATCCGGCGGCTTCTGGCCGACGGCAAGCAGGTCAAGATCATCTGCGTCGGCAAGAAGGGTTTCGATATCCTGCGCCGCGACTATGCCTCGATGATCCTCGACCGTGTCGACCTGCGCGAGGTCAAGACGCTCGGCTTCGTCAATGCCGACGCGATCGCCAAGAAGGTCATCCACCTCTTCAACGAGGGCGCCTTCGACATCTGCACGCTGTTCTATTCGCAGTTCAAATCGGTGATCAGCCAGGTCCCGACCGCGCAGCAGATCATTCCCGCCGGCGTCGCTTCGGCTCCCGCCGCGGCGGTGGATGGCGGCAATGCCGTCTACGAGTACGAGCCGGAGCCGGGCGAAATCCTCTCCGACCTCATCCCGCGCAACATTTCCGTGCAGGTTTTCCGGGCGCTGCTCGAAAACGCGGCCGGCGAAATGGGCGCCAAGATGAGCGCGATGGACAATGCGACGCGCAACGCCGGCGAGATGATCAACAAGCTGTCGATCACCTATAACCGCCAGCGGCAGGCGCAGATCACCAAGGAACTGATCGAAATCATTTCGGGCGCCGAAGCGCTCTAGGCGCGGTTCGCGGGCCATCGGCCCGCTACCGGACCGCGTGAGAAACAAAGGACGAAAAAGGGTAAAGACGATGGCGAAAGCAGCGACCCCCAAGACGGCGGCCCCCAAGGCCGCAGCCCCCGCAAAGGCGGCCAAGGCTCCGGCAGCCGCCGCGAAGGCAGCTCCGGCAAAGACGGCGGCAGCGCCGGCCAAGGCCTTGGCGGCCAAGACTTCGGCCGTGGCCGCCAAGGCAACCGGCGTTGTCGGCAAGGTCCGCCAGGTCATCGGCGCCGTCGTCGACGTGCAGTTCGGCGATCACCTTCCGGCGATCCTGAACGCGCTCGAGACGACCAATGTCGGCAATCGTCTGGTGCTCGAAGTTGCCCAGCATCTGGGTGAAAACACCGTTCGCTGCATCGCCATGGACTCCACCGAAGGTCTGGTGCGCGGCCAGGAAGTGCGTGACACCGGTGCGCCGATCACCGTGCCGGTCGGCCCGGGCATGCTCGGCCGCATCATCAACGTCATCGGCGAGCCGGTCGACGAAGAGGGTCCGGTCGACGCGATCGAAATGCGCTCCATCCACCAGCCGGCTCCGACCTATGTCGAGCAGTCGACGGAAGCGCAGATCCTGATCACCGGCATCAAGGTGCTCGACCTGCTGGCACCTTACGCCAAGGGCGGCAAGATCGGCCTGTTCGGCGGCGCCGGCGTCGGCAAGACCGTGCTGATCCAGGAACTGATCAACAACATCGCCAAGGCACACGGCGGCTATTCGGTGTTCGCCGGCGTCGGCGAGCGCACCCGCGAGGGTAACGATCTCTATCACGAGTTCATCGAATCCGGCGTCAACAAGAAGGGCGGCGGCGAAGGCTCCAAGGCGGCTCTCGTGTACGGCCAGATGAACGAGCCGCCGGGCGCGCGCGCCCGTGTCGGCCTGACCGGCCTGACGGTGGCTGAATATTTCCGCGACCAGGGCCAGGACGTGCTGTTCTTCGTCGACAACATCTTCCGCTTCACGCAGGCGGGTTCGGAAGTGTCGGCTCTGCTCGGCCGTATCCCGTCGGCCGTGGGCTATCAGCCGACGCTCGCCACCGACATGGGCGCGCTGCAGGAACGCATCACCACCACCACCAAGGGCTCGATCACTTCGGTGCAGGCCATCTACGTGCCCGCCGACGACTTGACCGATCCGGCACCGGCGACCTCGTTCGCCCACCTTGACGCCACGACGACGCTGAACCGCGCCATCGCCGAGAAGGGCATCTATCCGGCGGTCGATCCGCTGGACTCGACCTCGCGCATGCTCGACCCGATGGTTGTCGGTGAAGAGCACTATGCGGTTGCCCGCCAGGTGCAGTCGATCCTCCAGCGCTACAAGTCGCTGCAGGACATCATCGCCATCCTGGGCATGGACGAGCTGTCGGAAGAGGACAAGCAGACCGTGGCCCGCGCCCGCAAGATCGAGCGCTTCCTGTCGCAGCCTTTCTTCGTCGCCGAAGTATTCACCGGCGCGCCGGGCAAGCTCGTCGACCTCGCCGACACCATCAAGGGCTTCAAGGGCCTCTGCAACGGCGACTACGATCACCTTCCGGAAGCTGCCTTCTACATGGTCGGCGGCATCGAGGAAGCGGTCGAGAAGGCACAGCGCCTGGCGGCCGAAGCGGCCTGATGAAAGATGGAGGACCCGAATACGCTCAAGGCGATCGGGTCCGGTTACTTCGACTCAGCGATGAGTTTCTTTCTGGTCTTCCAGAAGAGGACGTCGCAGAGCTAAACACCCTCATCGGTCGGGAGTGGACTGTGGAGGAGTGGCACGAGGAACTCGGTCAGTTGGAGATCTCCAACGCTCTGAGCCAATCGGCAACCATACATTTTGCGTGGGTGCCGCCCGAATGGGTTGAACGGATACGATAATGGCTGAAGCTTTCAAATTCGAACTGGTCTCGCCGGAACGCCTGCTGGTTTCCGAGCAGGTCGAATCCGTCGTCATTCCGGGCGCCGAAGGCGAGATGACCGTGATGGCGCATCACGCGCCGGTCATGACCACGATCAAGCCGGGTGTCGTCACGGTGAAGACCGCCTCGGGCGGCGAAGAACGCTATGTCGTGTTCGGCGGTTTCGCCGACATCGTCCCAGCCGGCTGTACGCTGCTGGCGGAATCAGCTGTCGCGGTGAAAGATGTCGACCGGGCCGATCTCGCCCGCCGCATCCAGGAAGCCAAGGAAGATGCAGCCGACGCCAAGGACGACCAGGCGCGCAGCAAGGCCGAGCAGTTCCTCAGCCAGCTGACCACGCTGGAAGGCGCGATTCTTCCGGCCTGAAATCCGCATCAGATGACTTGATGAAAAGCGGGGCTTTGCCTCGCTTTTTTCGTTTAGATGCCCAAGGCGGCGAAGGCCAGAATCGGACCGTCCCGCCGCAAATGCACCAGATGCACCGCCGTGAGCTCGATCAACGTCTGGCGTTCGGCGTGATCCCTGGCAAAGCCGGCCAGGTCGAACACGGCCGTTACGGTTTCGTTCGCCGGCAATTGCTGGTCCAAAAGTGCCGTCAGCGCCGCATCGAGCGGATCGGTGAAATGGTTTTCAGGCAAGGTTTTTCCGCGCGCGGCGCAGGCGGCGATCCAGGCCGCCACCACCAGCGTGAGATGCACGAACTCGGTGCCGGCTTCGAGGCACTCGATGGCGGAAGCGATGATGCGCTGCGGCAGTTTCTGGCTGCCATCATTGGCGATCTGCGCCGTGCGGTGGGCGAGCGCGGTGTTTGAAAAACGCTCGGCAAGCTCGGCTGTGTAGGTCGCCGTATCCAATCCGGCATCTTCAGGCAATGTCGGGATGGCCTCGGCCCAGAGCCCGTCGACAAATCGCCGGATCGCCGGATCGGCGAAAGCGCGGTCGACGGTGGCATGGCCGCTGAGCAGGCCGAGATAGGCGATGCCTGAATGCGCGCCGTTGAGCAGCCTGAGCTTCATGTCCTCGAAGGGGCCGACATCGCCGACCATGGTGACGCCGAACTTTTCCCAGTCCGGCCTGCCGGCGGAGAAATTGTCTTCGACCACCCATTGGCGGAATGGCTCGGTCATCACCGGCCAAGCATCGTCGACACCGAGTTCGCCGGCAATGCGTGTCCGGTCGGCGTCGGTGGTTGCCGGTACGATGCGATCGACCATGCTCGACGGGAAGGCGACCTGGTTTGCGATATGGTCGGCGATTCCGGTGTCGCCTGCTGCGGAGAGGCTGCCGTCGCGCAACGCAGCGAATTCGGTCAGCAGCCGGTGCAGCGTGGCGCCGTTGGCAGGCAGGTTGTCGCAGCACAGCACGGTGAAGGGCGGGGTGCCGGTGGCCAGTCTGCGGGTAACCGCCTCGGCGAGGAAGCCATGCGCCGTCCTCGGCATTTGCGGATTGGCCAGATCGTGGATGATGTCGGGATGGGCGGTGTCCAATCCGCCGCCCGCGGCCCTGAGATAGGCTTTTTCGGTGATGGTCAGCGTGACGATGCGGGTGCGCGGATCGGTCAGCGCGGCCAGCACAGCGCCCGGATCTTCCGGCGCCACCAGCATCGACTGGATAGAGCCGATGACGCGCAACTCCTCCTCGCCACTGCTGCGGATCGCCAGCGTGTAGAGCCCGTCCTGCGGCGACAGCGCGTCGCGCGTATCGGGGCTGCGCAAGGAGACGCCGACGATGCCCCAGCCCGTTTCGCCCGCCGCCAGGCACTCGTCGACATAGGCGGCCTGATGGGCGCGATGGAAGGCGCCGACGCCGAGATGCACGATGCCTGGAGCAACGCGGCCGCGGTCATAAGCAGGGATTTTGGTCCCGGCGGGCAGCTTGTGGAGCGTGGCGTCGGATAGATGGCTTCTGGTCATCAGCATACCGGGGCTGGGGGCTGTGGATGACAGGCGGGGTAACACCTGTTCGAGCCTGCCGCAAGGATGCCGCTTTGCCGACGCACATTGACATCGCCTAGGCCCGAACGTACCGGTATCCAGACTGGAGGAGCCGCTTTCCCCATGGTCGCGCTGACCGATCCGGACCTGCTGTTTCCGCCCGAAGCGCATTCGCGCTCGCTTGCCCGCGGCCTTTACGCCGGCATCAAGGACCTTCCCATCGTCAGCCCGCACGGCCACACCGATCCGCGCTGGTATGCGCTGAACGAGCCGTTCCCGGATCCAGCGCAACTGCTCATCGTGCCCGACCACTACATCTTCCGCATGCTGTTCAGCCAGGGCGTGCGGCTGGAGGATCTCGGCGTGGTCAGCCTGGATGGCGCGCCGGTGGAGACCGACGGCAGGACGATCTGGCGGCGCTTTGCCGAGCACTATTACCTGTTTCGCGCCACGCCGACCCGGCTGTGGTTCGACCATGTGCTGGCGCATCTGTTCGGCATCGAAGAGCCGCTGGATGCCACGACGGCCGACCGCCACTACGACACGATCGCGACGGTGCTGCAGTGGGAGAATTTCCGCCCGCGCGCCCTGTTCGAGCGCTTCAACATCGAGGTCATCGCCACGACCGAAGGCGCGCTCGACGATCTCAAATGGCATAAGATGATCCGCGACAGCGGCTGGGAAGGCCGCGTCGTCACCGCCTATCGGCCGGACGCGGTCATCGACCCCGATTTCGAAGGCTTTTCGGCCAATCTCGACCGGCTTGGCGAGATCACCGGCTGCGACACCGGCAGCTGGGCCGGCTATCTCGACGCGCATCGGCAGCGGCGCGCCTTCTTCAAGGATTATGGCGCGACCTCGTCGGATCATGGCCACCCGACGGCGGAGACCGCCAATCTTTCCGACGCGGCGGCGCAGGAGCTGTTCAACCGCATCCGCCGCGGCTCGGAGGATGAGCGCGAGCGCAAACTGTTCCGCGCCCAGATGCTGACCGAGATGGCCAAGATGAGCCGGGATGACGGGCTGGTGCTGCAGATCCATCCCGGTTCCTGGCGCAATCATTCGCCTTCTGTCTTCCAGAGGTTCGGCCGCGACAAGGGTTTCGATATCCCGATGCGGACCGACTATGTGACGGCGCTGAAGCCGCTGCTCGATTGCGTCGGGCTGGAGCGTGAGCTGACGGTTATTCTCTTCACGCTCGACGAAAGCAGTTACGCGCGCGAGCTGGCGCCGCTGGCCGGTGTCTACCCGGCGCTGAAGCTTGGCCCCGCCTGGTGGTTCCATGACAGTCCGGAAGGCATGCGCCGGTTTCGCGAGATGACGACGGAAACGGCCGGCTTCTACAACACTGTCGGCTTCAACGACGACACCCGTGCCTTTCCCTCGATCCCGGCCCGCCACGACGTGGCGCGGCGAGTCGACTGCGCTTTCCTCGCGCGCCTCGTCGCCGAGCATCGGCTGCGCGAGGACGAGGCGCATGAGCTGGCACGGGACTTGGCCTATACGCTGGCGAAGAAGGCGTACCGGCTTTGATGGCGGCGGCCCAATATCTCAACGGCGCCGGTGGTTGGATCAGCGTGACAGGCTGACATGAACAGCACCGGCATCGATCTCTCCGCCTTCAGCCTGGCCGGCAAGCGCATCCTGGTCACCGGCGCCAACACCGGCATCGGACAAGGCATCGTCCTCTCGATCGCGCGCGCCGGCGGCGCGGTGGTCGGCGTCGGTCGTTCGTCGATGGACGATACGGCGAGCAAGGTCGCGGCCATCGGTGCCAGGTTCGAGGCGGTGAGCGCCGACCTTGCCGACACGGCGGCCGCCGGTCCGATGCTGGATCGGGTGTGGGACGAAAGCGGGCCGCTCGACGGGCTGGTCAACAATGCCGGGATCATCCGGCGCGCCGATGCCGTCGATCTGGCCGAGACCGACTGGGACGACGTCATGGACGTCAATTTGAAGACGGTCTTTCTGCTTTGCCAGTCCTTCGCCAGGCGCGCGCTTGCCGAAGGTCGCCGGGGCAAGATCGTCAACATCGCTTCGGTGCTGAGTTTCCAGGGCGGCATCCGCGTCGCCTCCTACACCGCCTCCAAGCATGGCGTGCTCGGCATCACCCGGCTGCTCGCCTGCGAATGGGCGGCCAAGGGCATCAACGTCAACGCCATCGCGCCGGGCTATGTCGAGACCAACAACACGCAGGCGCTGCGCGCGGACCCCGACCGCAGTGCCGCCATTCTCGGGCGCATTCCGGCGGGGCGGTGGGGCGAGCCGTCGGACATTGGCGATGCCGCCGTCTTCCTGCTGGCACGGGCTTCCGACTATATGCACGGCGCGGCGGTGCCGGTGGATGGCGGCTGGCTGGCGCGATGAGGAGAGGACGATGACGAAGCCCAAGATCTTCGCGCATGCCGATGAGGGCGCCTGGACTCCGACGCCAGACGGCAACAGGCGGCGCGTTCTCCTCTCCACCGATGAGCTGATGCTGGTCGAATTCGGCTTTGACAAGGGCGGCGTCGGTGCCTTGCATTCGCACCCGCATGTCCAGTCAAGCTATGTCGCCGAAGGCCGTTTCGAGGTGACCATCGACGGGAGGACGGCGATCCTTGAAGCCGGCGGCAGCTTCATCGTGCCGTCCGGCCTGGTGCACGGCGTCAAGGCGCTGGAAGCGGGACGGCTGGTCGATAGCTTTACGCCGCACCGTGCCGATTTTCTTGCTATAAATCAAAGAGATAGCCCGTGATGTCGTCCGAAGCCGCTTCACACTTTTCGGCATCATGCTTTGGCCGATGATTTGCCTAGCCAAGACTGGACGATCGAGTGCGGGCGAATGACCCGCGCCCCAAAAGAGGCGCGGGTTGTTGCCTGGGCGCTTGTGGCGCCGCGGTACTCAAGACATGACCGCAGGATGTGAAGCCTGCCGCATCGTGGTGAAGATCAGCTTAATGCGCCGTACAACCGATGGCTGTCCCAGAGCGGTTCCTGGAATTGCTCTGGGTCAGGTGATGTGCCGGAGAAGGCCGAAAAGCCGCTCGAACGTCTTGCCGTAGGGCGGGCGCAGCAGGGCGCCGGCGCTCAGGCGCGACTGCAGGAAAACCGGCTTCTCCTTGCTGAAGGTGCGGAACCCCCATTCGCCGTGATAGGCGCCCATGCCGCTGGCGCCGACGCCGCCGAAAGGCTGGTTCTCCTGCACCAGATGCAGCATGCAGTCGTTGATGGTGACGCCGCCGGCGGCGGTCTCGCGCAGGATGCGCTTGCGGTTGGTGCTGTCCTTGCCGAACCAGTAGAGCGCCAGCGGCCGGTCGGCCTGGTTCACATGGCTGATCGCCTCGTCGATGGCGGCGTATTCGACGATCGGCAGCACCGGACCGAAAATCTCCTCGCGCATCAGCCGCAAATCCGGGCCGGCATTGCTGACCAGGGTCGGCAAAAGCTTGCGGCTCGTGGCGCCGAAGTCTTCGCCGGCCGGGTTGATTTCGACGACATCGGCACCGGCATCGCGGGCTTCCGCGATCATGGCGCGCAGGCGTTGAAAATGGCGGTCGCTGATGATGGCGGTATAGTCGGGGTTGTCGCGCAAGGTGGGATAGAGCCGCGCCACCGCCGCAGCGAGCTTGGCGGCGACCGTGCCGGACTGTCCCTTGGGCACCAGCAGATAGTCCGGCGCGATGCAGGTCTGCCCGGCATTGAGCAGCTTGCCATAGGCGATGCTGGCCGTTGCCGCATCGAGATCGCAGGAGGGATCGAAGATCGCCGGCGACTTGCCGCCGAGTTCGAGCGTGACCGGGGTCAGGTTGGCGGCGGCGGCGACCGCGACCTGTCGGCCGACCGCGGTCGAGCCGGTGAACAGCAGGTGATCGAACGGCATCGAGACGAAAGCCTTGCCCATCTCGGCATCGCCGGTGATGACGCTCAACTCGTCGGGCGAAAAATGTTCGCTGGCCAGTCCGGCGAGCAGCGCCGAGAAGGCCGGCGTCAGTTCGGACGGCTTGACCAGCACGCGGTTGCCGGCGGCGAGCGCTGCCGTGACCGGCGCGACGGCAAGCTGGAAGGGGTAATTCCACGGCGAGACGATACCGACGACACCAAGCGGCTGCGGCAGGAGGCGATTGCGGCCCGGCAGGAACGGCAAGGTGGTGGCGACACGACGCTCGCGCATCCAGCCGCTCAGATGAGACAGTGTGTGGCGGATGCCGGCGCGCACGACAAACAGTTCCGCAAGGCGCGTCTCATGCGCCGAGCGGCCGCCGAAGTCGGCGTCGATCGCGGCGCAAATGTCGGCCTCATGCCGCTCGGTCAGGGCCAACAGGCGCTTCAGGCGGTCTTTCCGAACGCTTAGATCCGGAAAGGGCTGCTTTTCGAAGGCGGCGCGTTGCAGCTGGAACCGTTCGCCCAGGACATCCTGTCTCACCTGCAGCATCGCGCCCTCCCTGGCTCGTCCGACCAAGCTTACATCCTGGCGCGTGAAGGAATCCAGCAGGGGTGCGGGTGTCGCAGGGGAAGGCGTGCCTTCGCCAGCCGCTGCCAATCAGTCCGCCGTCAACATGGGATGACTGTTCCGGTTGTGTTCCGAGGGCGGCTGCGCTACTCCAAAGCGTCACGCGGAGAGCATCTTGATCGATTCCCACATCCTCTCCCATCCCCGAAAAATCGCTTCCCGTCCGGTGTCCGCCTGATGTCGGCACAGGCAGCGAGTGTTCGGGCGGAGGATCCCAAGCAGCGCGTCCTGAAGGACGTGTTCGGCTTCGACGATTTCCGCCCCGGCCAGGCAGATGTCATGGACGCGCTGCTCGGCGGGCGCCATGTGCTGGCCGTCATGCCGACGGGTGCGGGCAAATCGCTCTGCTACCAGGTGCCGGCGCTGGTCATGGGTGGGCTCACCCTGGTCGTGTCGCCGCTGGTGGCGCTGATGCAGGATCAGGTCGCGGCCTTGCGGCTGGCGGGCGTTGGCGCCGATACGATCAATTCCTCGCTCGACCGGGAGGCCAATGTCGCCGCCTGGCGACGCGTGGCATCAGGCCAGACGCGGCTGCTCTATCTGGCGCCGGAACGGCTGATGACCGAGCGCATGCTCGAGGCGCTTTCCAGGCTCGAAATCAGCCTGATCGCCATCGACGAGGCGCATTGCATCTCGCAATGGGGTCCGGCGTTCCGGCCTGAGTATGAGGATTTGTCGCGCCTGCGCCACATCTTCCCCAACGTGCCGATCATCGCGGTGACGGCGACGGCGGACGAGAGCACGCGCAGCGATATCGAGGCGCGGCTGTTCGCCGAGCGGGTCGAAACGCTGGTGCTGGGTTTCGACCGGCCAAACATCAAGCTCGCCATCGAATCCAAACAGGACAGCAAGCGGCAATTGCTGCGTTTCATCGAGCGTCACCCGGGCGAGAGCGGCATCGTCTACTGCCTGTCGCGCAAGAAGACGGAGGAGATGGCGGCCTTCCTCGAGAAGAACGGCGTCACCGCGCTCGCCTATCACGCCGGCATGAGCAAGGACGCGCGCGAGGCCAATCAGAACGCCTTCATGACGCTGTCCGGCGTCGTCATGGTGGCAACCATCGCCTTCGGCATGGGCATCGACAAGCCCGACGTCGCCTATGTCTTCCACACCGACATGCCGGGCAGCCTGGAGGCCTATTATCAGGAGATCGGCCGTGCCGGCCGTGACGGGCGCAAGGCCGAGGCGCATATGCTGTATGGGCTTGGCGACATCCGCATGCGGCGGCTGTTCATCGACGACGAGGATGCTGCGGTCGAGCACAAGAAGGGCGCGCATCGCCGGCTCGACACCCTGATCGGCTATTGCGAGACTGCGCAGTGCCGCCGCCAGGTGCTGCTTGGCTATTTCGGAGAAGAAGCCGAGCCCTGCGGCAATTGTGACAACTGCCTCGAGCAGGTGCCGCGCGCCGATGGCGGCGCGGAAGCACGCATCATCCTGGCCGCGGTCGCGCAGAGCGGCGAGCGCTTCGGCGCCGCCCATGTCATCGATATCCTGCTCGGCCATGAGACCGAGAAGATCGTGGCCCGCGGTCACCAGAAGCTTGCCAGCTTCGGCAGCGGCGCGGCGCACAAGAAGGATCTCTGGCAATCGCTGATCCGGCAGCTCGTCGCCGGCGGTTTCCTCGAGCCGGATCCGAGCGGTCATGGCGGCCTCGCCATCGCCGAGAAAGGCCATGCGCTCGGCCGTGGCGAGATCCCGTTCCACTATCGTGTCGAGATGCGCAGCCGCGCCTTGCGCAAGATGCGAGCCGCGGAGGGTTCGGGTGCCGAAGGCGTCGATGCTTCGCTGCTGGCGACGCTCAAATCCCTGCGGCTGCGCCTCGCCAAGGAACGCCAGGTGCCGGCCTATGTGGTGTTCTCCGACCGCACGCTGATCGACATGGCCGAACGCCGCCCGCGCGACCTCGACGCCTTTGCCGAGGTCAATGGCGTGGGAGGGGCCAAGCTCAAGGAGTTCGGGGAGATTTTTCTGAAGGCGATTGCCGCGCACCGGTCCGAAGGATCGGTCTGAAAGCCCTAACCAGATCCTGCAGCAATCGTCACATCTGGATCGACGCCATCGACGGTCAGGCGGGCGTTTGCCCCTCAATTCGCCTTCCGCACATCGCGCCCAAAAAGCTAGATCAACCCGCCGCTACCGTGAATGAGCGGCGGGATTTTGTGTTGGAACTTTAGTTAGAAAGCGGCCCAGCATCGTGTTAGCTAAAATACAAGGAATCAAACCAGCGTGAATGCTTTGACGGCTTGCGCAAAGCAACCAACCCCTCCGCCGCTCGTTGACCTAAGCTGGGATGATCCCTGGCCACCTCTTGGCCCGCCCTTGGTCCCCATTCCGGGCGGGCTCTTTTTGCCTATTGGGCGCCAGCATTTCGATGCCGGGCAAGAACGCATCCTCAGCTCGTCCCTTGCTTTTTCGAGGAAGGTCGCCGCCGTGCAGTTGCCGGGGAGACCAAATACCTTCGTCGCGACCGCTCGACCTCGCGTCGCAATAAAAGTTTCGGAACCATTTTAGTGTATGCTAATTGAATCGCGATTGTCGCGGCCAGTTTATGCGTTTCGCCACAAGATTTCGGGAGGAATGAAAAGGTGAGCGGCAAACCCGATGATCCACCAATCGAACGACGCTCACTTCCCCGGGCGGCCGTTCTAAAGGATGGAACCATCATCACGGAGGATACGACGATCGCTTGCTCCGTCAGAAATCAGCACGCTCATGGTGCGGAGCTACGGGTGGAGCCGGGCGTGGTTGTTCCCGAGCGGTTCGTCCTGTACGTCCCTGCGGATGGTGTCGAATATCGTGCGGTGGTGCGATGGAGGAAGAACGAGCGGCTTGGCGTACAGATCCATTGAAACAGGACGCCATTGACTAATCGGACGACGGAACCCAGGCAACTGGCCGAATTTATCGCGTCATCAGCACTCGCGGAGTGCGCGATCCTCGATGCGATTGGTCATTGGTGGCGGGAGAAGTGGTGCAAAACAACGAACCCTGAAAACGTGTGGAACATCAATGTGTTAAGGCGATCTCTCGGCACCGTTAGCGTTATCAAAGAGCGTTCAAAGGAGATAATATCGCTGTACGAGAGCGGCCTGGGGCAGAGTCGGATTGCCAGGATGATTGGAATAGGAGCAACTTCAGTCCATCGCGTCCTAGTCGCATCGGGCATCGAAAGACGGCCGACAGGTGGCCAGAAGAAACGACACTCATAGTAGTGCTTCTGCAGGAATGTGTCGAGATTTGGCACCGAATTCAAATGCAGCGTCGAACGAAACGAATCCTTTGGCCACTGGCTAGCCGGAAATGACTTAAGTCCGCCAAACCCAGGCATCCGATGTACGCTATGTGATTGGCTGCTTTCCTGCGAAACCACACAACAGGCGGAGTTACGTCGAGGTGCGATCGACGGGGCTCCATCAACAAGATCGAGGCGAAAGGCATTCCAGACGTCATGCTGAAAGGTCACTTTTCAGTTTCCCATTTTCGGACCGATATATTTTTTGTGGGGGGCGGCGGTCCCGAACCGCCTTGCCCATTGGCTTGACCTCCCCCGGGGACTATCCAAACTGAGTCTCAAAGGGATGATGGGGGAATTGATACCAGCGGGTTTACCCACATGGGTCCAGTGGCACAGTAACAGCACTTGTGGCGGCCGCTGTGGATCGTCGCTTATCGACAGTGGCGAACCGCCCGTGAGAAGCTAGTCCTAGACCTTTTTGATCGCCGTTTCGATTTCTATGCCAAAACGAAGGAGGCGATCGAACAACTTCTCGGAAATCCGCAGGTCTTTCTGGGGGGCACGTAGGGAAAGCGGGTTGGAACCCATCAAATTAATGTCTCGGCTTGGGCCAATTCCTGTTTGGTGATGACGTGGTGAGATGCACGAGTGTACAGCGCGATGGTCAATTTACGGTTGGGGCACACGATGTCATCGATGGACGACGCATCGAAGGACTGGTCTCAGGTGATCCACCAAAATTTCAAAGTCGTGACTGCCTTCTACGATGAGTTTCCGGAGATCGCCGCGCCCTATATGCGCATGACGCAGAAGCTGTAGGCTACCGCCGACGGACGCTAGGAGGGCCGATGGTCGAAGGTGAATTCCACGTCGTGGCGCATTGCCCCGTCTGCGGGGTGCCTGCGGAAGCCTGGCTTGACGAAGTGCCCGCTCCGGACCTCACTGCCGAGTCTGCGGCCGACGCGATCTCGACCGGAGATATCGAGCTCGAATGTGAGACCTGTGGGAACGAGTTTCCGGTAACTGTCACGGCTCATTTGTTCGGAAGATGGGAAGCACATCTAACCGACGATCCCAAGACGAAGGTCGAAATCGAACGCCTCGACTATTCCTACGACGACTGGCTCGAGGACATGGAGCCGGAGCCTCATCCTCGCGAGATATTCGACGCGGCAATTGGCGAATGGTTCAATCTACTTCGCGGAATGGGCGATAGGAAATCCGGGGCAGCCGGCATCAACCGAATGCTACTCGTCCAACTGTTTTCGATCCTCGAGGCGTACCTCTCGGACGCTGTTATCAAACTCGCCTTCGATGATTTGAAAGTCGCCAAAGCGATCGTCGAAAGCCATCCTGAACTGAAAAAGCAGACCGTGACCCTGATAAAGGTGGCCTCAGAACCGAACTTCGTGCGTGACACGGTAATCGCGCAGCTTCGGCAGACTCAGTTCCACCGCTTTGAGTTTCTAAACGGGATACTACACAAAGCTATTGGCCATTATTTATTGCCAAAGGAAAAGGTGATGCGTGACCTGGTCCTTCTGTCTGTCCAAAACCGTCACCATTGCGTTCATCGAAACGGCCGTGACGCTGATGGCAATACCTTGGACAGCCTCACTATAGATTACCTAACCCAGTTAGCTGGATGCTTCATGGCGATGGTTGCAGACCTGGCACCGGCCATCGAAGAGCTGGAGGCGAAACGCAACTTAAGTCTAGATGTACCTTGGTGACTTCGGGCGAGCGAAACCCTGATCACGCGCGGTGCATTGGCTGTGGTGGGGCTTGCAGAAGGACCGGAGATTGCACCAAGCCAGCCGCAAGTGGGGGAAACTGCGGACGCTGAGGATGTGGTCGACTTCATTGGCGCGATCGACGCACAGCCAGGATGCGAGCACTTGGGGTGCGCAGCCAGGATCCAGGCCGCACGGGCGCCGTCTTCCTCAATCTGTGCGACGGTCTTGGGTGCCGCGCTCATATGGCGATCTCCGGCACGCCGGCATCGGTGAGGAGCTGGTAGAGCTCGGCGACATTGTTGCGCGCACCGCGTTCCTGGCAGAACGCGAAGATGGCGCGCTGCTTGGCGCGCGAGAGGGCGATGAAGAAGGCCGCTACTCCCTCGGGATCTCCGGGAACATGCGCCCACCAGGCTTGGTCATCGAGGCCAACAAACACGATCGTGTCATATTCCAATCCCTTGCTTTTGTGCACGGTCATCATCGGGATCTGGTTGACGCCCTCGAAGGCGTCGAGACATGCGGTCCAGTCGGGGGCGCCATCGGCCGACGCGAAGAAATGCAGGCAGAAGGCCTCAAGGATGATTTGGAGGAGGTCACCGACACCGTATTCGGCATAGGTTCGGGCGATGGCTGCCAGATCGAGATATTCAAAGACTCGCGTCGCGAAGTCAGCGGCACTATTCCGAGAGGGAGCAGTCGCCGCCATTTCGGCGCGAAGCGCGGCAAGGAAGGCGGTCAGATCTGCCTCGACCTTCGCCGCGCCGATGTCGTCGTCGGCTACGACCGCCCGGAGCGCCAGAACTTCGGACGAGGCCAACTGCCAGGCCGCAGGCGCGCGGCGTGTCGCTCCGAGGCGGAATATTGCCATCGCGAGGCGACAGAGGTCGTCGGAGAGGAGATCCTGAAGCGAGGTTTTCCCGAGAGCGTGGCTCTCGTTGCGGACGCGCAGGCCATCCGCGACATCTTGATGTCGGTCAATGCATCCCGGCTTCGCCCCCGCATAGTGGAGGATGACGAGTTTTATTTTCGATCGTCTATCGCGTTTCATCGTTCAAGGATCGGTCAATGATCAGGTTCGCTATTGTTTTCGAGCTGGCAGGCTTGTTGGCGTCACTGGCCTCAGCATCGCAGGCGCGCCCTCTCAACTCTTCGGAGCGGGCGGAGTTCGCGAGGGACTTCTCCGTCGGATGCATGACAGGACCGCACATCAAGTCGATGATCGAGAGCCTTGGCGGCAAGAATCGCGAGCGACGCGAGTACTGCGACTGCGCAGGCAGTTATTTTGCCCGGAAACTGACCATCGAGCAGGCGTCCAATTCCAAATCCGTCGCGCCTTCACTGCACGCTCAGGCTCGCGACTACTGCGTGAAGAAGTTGTTTGGTGGAAACCGGAAAGCAAAGTAGTCGGCCAGGGCGCTTTCGGCCAGGTTGGAAACTTAGCTATTTCCGCCATGGTCGATTCACGAGCGGCTACGGCGCTGCGCCCTCGATTGAGGTTGAACTTCAGTGTCACGCCCGGCCGCCGATGTTCTGGGTCACAACATGAAGTGTTCCCGCAGACACGTTGAGGTCGAACGGAGCGAAACATTCTGCGATCCGAAGCCAGAAGCCTTCGGGTCTGGCGCTCCGCATCACGGCCACAGATATGCCCCAACTGAGCGACACGTTGCTTGAGCAACGTGTCGCGAATGTTTCTGCCCGCCATACGCCTTCGGTCGATTGCTTCGGTCCGAATGATGACGCCGCGCTTCCCTGCGGACCGGCGGTGCTATCGGCCTTGCATCACTCGCGTGTCCTGCGGGCTGTGTGTTACGATGTCCTCGTAGCTCAGGCGGCCATTGGCGATACCGTTGATGAAGCGCGTGCAATAAATTCTTGCGACATTGCTTCTCGGACTGACATTCATCTTCTTCGCCCAGAAGACCTTGTGGTCGGCTGACCATCGATTTGACTCGCGGTAGCAGCCGTCGATGGCGTCGCGCCTCATTGCAGGGCTGCCGCGCAAGAACTCCTGCTCTTTCGGATAGAAGCTCTCCTCTGACTCGCACCCGGCCAACGCCGCAGAAATGACGATCGCTGAAACGATAGAGACCAGTCCCATTTTCCTCTCCCTTGCCGTCGACACGAGTTGCTTTGAATCGGCGTCCACGACATCGTGACCCGTTCCGCCCCGCATGCGGCATCTGAAGAGCGCAACGAGCGATGTCTTGGCGATATGGAGGGTGACAAGCTACCTGCCTTGCATGAGGCGAATAAACCGCGGGCTTAGTGTCCTCATGTCCTCGGAGGTTACGCGGCCACTGGCGATACCGTTGACTGCTCGCGTGCACCAGATTCTTGCGATATTGCTTCCGGCCCGGACGTTGAGGCTTTTCGCCATGTTTCTCGCCCACTCGGCGTCGTGGCCGGCCAAGGTCGGCCTTATGTGGCGGTAGCACTCGTCGATGGCATAGCGCTTCATGGCAGGGCTGCCGCGCAAAAGCTCCTGTCCTTGCCGATAGCCGTTCTCCTCCGACACGCACCCGGCGAGCGTCGTAGAGATGACCATTGCTGAAATGATAGAGGACAGTCTCATTTTCCCCTCGCTCGCCACCAATTCTAACGGTATGCGCCTTTTTTTCGACTTATAAGAAGAGAAGCAGCAAACGCCCCGCTACTGCGCGTGTTTGGCGACCAGCTTGGCGAGCAGCTGATCTTCTTGCACGTTCCCAGCCTTGAACTCGTTGACGATGTCCAGCGTCAGAACCTCAGCCTTGTACGACTTGGGTGCGTACCCGAGCTTCCCGCGGAGCTGGTTAAAAACCCTCTGCATCATCCTCACGTCCTCAAGCGAAACTGAAGAGAGGAATTCGCGCGCGACCATTCGAGCGGCCTTGCGTCATCTCAAACAGGGCACGGGATTGGCTGCTTGAACCCCTTGTAGCCCTTCACGGGACAGTCGCAGTTGGGGTCGAACTTCCCTAGCGGTTCATGTCGCTTACACCCGAGTTCTGTCTTATAGGCATGGTTTGGAGGGGGGCCATAGCAGCTTTCGCTCACGCATCCGCAAAGCGTCAGGCCGAGTGCGGATAGGACGAGGACTTTCATGTGTAACTCCCGACTGTCGACAACACATGCGATCGCTTGTCGCATGTCGCAGGAGCGGCGAATTTGTCGAATATCAAATCTGCTAAAGTTTAATCGTGTCTCCTCCGCCTTGTACCTGCCCGCACGGCGTTAGTAGACCGCAACATGCCGAACTTGACTTCCATCTTGTCGTCGATGGAACGGCTAGAGGACTGCGGCTGCTAGCTGGGGGCCAGCGAGGGGGCCAGCCCGCACTTCAGAATGCGAACGAGAGTCCGTAGCGGTATCTTCTCCGACATCGGACCTTACGGCCGTGCCGACCTCGGACACACAAACACCTTCAGCGCGGCGAGCAGCGCCTTCGGATCGGATCGAGCCTGGTAGACCGGCGGAGGTGCCGGGCCGCGTTTGAGAAGGATGTAGATCGCTTCCCATGCCGCGCGAGCGGAATACTCAATGGTGAACGCCACGTCGCGCGACAGCTCTACGTACTGGCCAAGGAGACCGAGATTGGTCGCGCCCTTCGGAACCGGAGGAGGGCGGTCGGAGTGCGGCATCCAGATGTTGTTTGCGTAGGGTAGATCGCATGGGATGTAGATTGACGTTTCAATGATCCGGTCACGGTTCCGATCGAACTGCAGTTGCCGCAGCACTTCCTCCAGGATCTCTTTGCCGGTGCATTGGTCCATGCGCTTCTGCACGTATTTCCCGGTCATTTCCGGAAGCAGGCCGTAGCCCCACCAAAGGTAGGTGCCGTCCGGCTGGCCGATGATTTCGGGCTGATGGAAGACCGAAAGCGACAGGACCCAGGGCGAGTCGATCAGGCTCACCAGCCCGCCGCGTCCTGTCTCTCTGCCCGTTAGCGCATGGCGGATGCGCGCCCGGAGTTCGGCAATCCCGCCGCGTTCTTCGGCGATGCGCATGTGCCCAACTCGCACTGGGTGAGCTTCACGGTCACGACGACTGGCACGGAATTCCTCGACGTCCGCGACGTCGGCCTCGCACCGTCGCTCGACCATATCACCGTCATCCAGCTGGATTATGAATGGGACGGCATGGCGACCTCGATTGTGGTGGCGCCGGAGGACATCGTATTGCTGACCTTCGGATCGCAGGCCGTCGACATGTCAGTCGGGTCGATGACCGCGCCGCCGCCGCGGCAGCGCGAAGGACGCTCCTGGGCGCTCTGGAAGCGTTGTACCCGCTCTGCGCGTCGCCGCCCAGAAAAAAGCCGCCGCCCATCTGGGCATCGGCCTCGTAGATCGTGATGTCGGGACGGGCACGCCGGCGTGGCGGATGAGATAGCCGGCCGCTGCCAGTCCTCCAAAGCCGCCACCGACGATATGGGCCTTCATCGATCCAGCCTCTGGATTACCTTGCGCTCGTCTTTAAGCATGCTCAACGTCGAAAAAACGAGTACCCTTCCTGCGCAACGGCACATTTCCTCACTTGGCCATACGGTCCATCGCGCGTCTGAGCTCTTCAAAGACCGGAACTGCCAGGCCATGGACCGGAAACCAGAACTTTCCGTTGTCGGTAGATACGAGAATGTTGCCTGAGTTGCCCGATGCCCAGATCGTCGGTCCAGCCGTGATGGCGAGCGAATAGATCGTCAGCCAGTTCTGCGGAATCCCTTCGAAGCGCTGGAGGTGCCAGCATTCTCCGCCATCCGTGGTGGCGAATATCATCCCGTGTAGGCCGGCTGCCCAGCCGTGCGAGCTGTCGGCAAATCTAACCGCATTGAGCCTGACTTCGTCGACTGGAAAGTGAGGTGGAAGCTGTATCGTCTGCTGGTGCCAGGTCTTTCCGCCGTCGTCCGTGCGCATTACGAGGGCATCGTTGCCCACAACCCAGCCGGTTCGCTGATCGACGAAATGGATGGCGCGGAAGCGCTTGCTAGCGTCGTGAAACAGCAAGGTCCAATTCTCGCCGGCGTCAGTGGTTCCGGCAATCTCCCCGCCAAGACTGACCGCCCACCCGTTCGATCCGACAAACTGGATTGCATTGATCGGACTTGCCGCTGGCGTGCTTTGTGGCGACCATGCCCATTGAGAGATTTCACGACGGTAGATTGCATTTGGCTCGTCGCCGGCGACCCAGCAAGTGCGTGCCGCATCGCAGAATACGGCATCCGGAACGTGAAAATATGCGAGCGGAGATGTCTCCCAGTTCTCACCTCCGTCTCGGGACTCGAGAATACCTGCCGGACCGACAATCAGGCCGAACCGGTCATCGGCAAAATGCATGCTTCGAAACATCCCGTCTTCGGGCGTGAGACCGGGCACCCACGCGTCAACCAGCCGGGTGTCGGTCCAGGTCACCCCTCCATCGGACGTCCTGTGGAAGCGTCCGTTCCAGTCCATTGCCCATCCTAGCGCTGAACCATTGAACTGGATCGCATGCAGATACTCCTGGTCCCGCTCGCTCTGCGGCTTCAGTTTCTCAAGGGCCGGCGCAGCCGCAGCGAGGACCTCCGCCTGCTGCTGTTTCGACAATGCGCCAAAGCGAGCCAGCGTCTCATGTGCGGTCTCGCGCATTGTCGCCAGGTCCGACTTGCGCTGCTGCATGGTGGCCGCCGCCGCCTCGGCTGGTCCCCAGGGGCGCTTTCTTCGCGCTGCATCGAACAGTGTCGCCTGCACCCAGCTGCCGATCGCGGCGTCGGCGCTCGATTGCGGCTGGGAAACGCAGGGCTTCGGCTCGCCCGCATGGGCGTTGCTTGAGGTCAACATGAGAATGATAGACGCGATACGTGCGAATGAAGCGTTTGTCAGACGAGACATTGACTGATCTCCCACCAAACGACGCATGCTGCTCTTTTTTTGCGCGCGGGTGATTGATTCACGTCAATGAAGTGGAGCCAAGGTTCGGCAGGATAGCCGCCGCAAACCGGAGACTACTTGCACCATGAATGCCGCAGTCAGACTTCTACTGGCTGCCCTGCTTGTGTCGGATACTGTTCCGGAGCGCATATGTCTGCGGAGAACGCGCGGGCGACGCCATCATGCCCGGTCATCTACCGTATCTGACTGCGGGGCTTCTGGGTGCTGCCGCCGGTCGGGGATAACAACGCATTGACCCCCTATGGGATCCTTCCTTTGGCGACGGTGCTGCTCATGACATCGGGGCAGCTTCCATGTTGGCGTCCATTTTCCTGATCCTCGTCGGGATGCCTGGCGCCGCGCGATTTGACCCGCGTCAAGGCGCCGGCATCGGAGAGGCAGGATTGTCGCGGCGACAACCGGAAGGGACCCACTCATGGATGCCCGGATTGGATTCGTGGCGGCGGCCCTGCTTTTGTTGGGGGCCACCCAGCAGTGCATGTCTGCGGAGAACGCGCAGGCGAGGCCATCATGCCCCGTAATCTACCCCGATCGCATCTGGCTACGAGGATTTTCGGTGCAGCCGCCCGTTGGGGACCGGTGGTGCCGGGCTTCTCTCAACGCCGGCAACTGGGCTTTGCTCTATTGGAGAGAGAGCGGCTGGGAAAGCGAGACCGGCTGGGAACGTCCGCCGAGGGCGCGGGATCGTACCCATGGCTTCTTGATGTGGGCGCGTCCGGATGAGGTTGATGGCGGTGTGCCGAACTCGATCGCGCAGCTGACGAGTTTCGCCAAGAAATGGATAGGCGCGGGCGGAATCAGCGTTGTCCAGCTTTCCGGCAAAACCCGGCTGACGCTGAAGCGGCTGCCCGGGGCCACGTTGAAACGCGGCCGCGCTGAGCGGGACGACAGTCTGGGAACGCAATGCGTCCGCTATGACCTGGAGTTCGATGAACGGAACAACAAGCTGTTCTCGGGCAATGTGGTAACGTACGAAACGATCGGCTTTCTCTGCCTGGATCTTCTGCATCCCGATGAAGTGATCGACCTCAGTTTTTCGGAGTGGTTCGTCAAGGATGAGCCACCCGCAGTCTCGTTGATGAAAAGCCTCGAGCCGGAGGCCGACTCATTCGTTCGCAGCCTTTGGATCGACAGGCCAAGTGATGCCGCAACGGTCGAGCGCTACACGGCAGCTGCCGACGCGGGATCGGTCCAGGCGCAGTTCGGCTTGGCTTTGCATTTCCAGCTAAACGGCCAGTTTGTCGATGCCGCAAAGGGGTTTCGCGTTGCCGCGGAGAAAGGCCATCCAGGAGCCCAGAACAATCTCGCCGCGATGTACGCGGAAGGCAAAGGCGGCCTGCCGCGTGACGCAGCGCTGGCCGCCCACTGGTTCCGCCTGTCTGCCGAGCAAGGTGTTCCGGAGGCGCAGTACCGGCTTGCCGGACTCTACTTCTCAGGAGACGGCGTTGAGAAGGATGCCGCCGAGGGAATGAAGTGGCTGCGCCGCGCGGCCGACCAGGGATTACCGATGGCGCAGATTAGCTTCGGGAAGAGGTGTCAGGAAGGCGACGGCGTGCAGTCGAATCCGGTTCGCGCCTATATCTGGCTCAAGCTCGGGCTTTGGCGAGCTACGGACGCTGACGAGCGGAAGCTCGCAGAGGAACTGCTCAAGAAACTAACCGTGGCACTGACGCCGAACCAGGTCGTGTATGCGGAACGGCGTGCGGCAGCGTGGAGGCCGGGCCAGGAATAGAAACGGTACTCGGTTGGCCGATGGAGCCTGAGTCCTTAGCGGCCATCGGCCGATTCGTCTTTCAATTCCCTGCAGCTCCGATTGACGCGTATCAAGGAGCGGGCGCCGGAGAGGCCGGCGGAAAACGGTTTGGGTATCCCGGAGAAGCCAGGAGAGCAGTGCGTTTGTCAGCGATCCGGAGGGAAATGCGAACGGTCTTTATCATTTCTGCGATGGTCATTTGCGCAGCGCTGCTGGATGCGAGGTGGATGGCGTTAAATCCGACCGCTCCAGCGTCGAGATCCGCCATTTGGGTTGCGCTTGGGTGACTTCGAAATCAGTTGTTGTGGTCACTCGGCGCGAGTGACCGATGAAACAGCGCCGATTGGTGGGCCGTCAAGACTTGCCCCTGGGTAGGTAATGGGTTGCTGGTCGCCAGTGCTCATTATTGTTCGTATTATTCGCCCACTCGGCCGTGCTGCCTTTTTTGCTGGCACAGAAGAATAAGTTGTTTGGCAGCGCAAAATTTCGCGCCTACCGAATAGGCGCGGCCGATTTGCATCTTTCCGTAGTTTATGCGCTGCCGGCGATACCAATGAGATCGCCACTACTGATAAAAGAGACGACTTAAACGCGACATTTCTCCCAGCGGTTCTTTTGTCCACCTAAAAGATCATGTCAGTGAACGTAATAATACCAGTTGGATATGCGTTGACCGAAATTAAAGCGCGAGAAATTTGCACGAAACGGCAGCTTTGGAATTTTAGCAATTCTTGATATGGGACAAATCCACCGCTCCGGCCACGTCCGACAAGCGCCCACGCAATGTTGGTCAGGAGTTAAAGATGATGAAATATCTCGCCTTTGCTGCGCTTGGACTGGTCCTTTCGGGATGTGTCAGCGAAAGCTGCAAAGGCCCTCTCAGAACCATCCCTGCAAGATGGAACGGGACTGCAAGCTTCACGAACCTCGCGGGAAATGTGCCCAGCCTGCGATTGCGCCATTAAGGGTTACAAGAACTTTAAGCAACCGATCCTGTGCATTAGTCTCAAATCATCGAAGAAGCTCCGCGCTACCATCCGTCTGCACTCCGTGATTCACACTGGACAGGGTATTGGCGGGCTGAAGCCCTTGTAACCCTTTGCGGGGCAATCGCAGTGGGGATCAAACTTCCCAAGGGGTTCGCGGCGCTTGCACCCGCGTTCCGTCTTGAAGGTATGGCCGGGAAGGTAAATGCATGAATTCTCGCTGACGCAGCCGGCAAGCACCAAGCCCAGCGAAGCGACTAAGAAGACTTTCATTTGCTTTGCTCCTGACAGATCGACAATAACGAAAGCGCTTATGGCATGTTGTCGAATCAACCCCTTTGTCCGAGATCAAATCTCTGATGGCGGCAGCCGGAGAGAGCCAAGGCTATCATCCTCACGACGTCACAAAAGCTATATAAAAGAGATACTTAGCGGATGCATTCCGGCCATCCCTCAAACCCAATCACCAGATTAGTCGGGCTTTTTCTCATTATGTTTGATCGAGCCTTGCCCGGATGTTGGCTGCGGCTTGTACCGTGACGTCCGGGACTTAGCGGTCCAGCGCGGTCACAATGGCAAGAACACCTTTGGTCTTCCTCGATGGTCACCCTGTTTGGGTCGCCACGAACGGCACTGCACTGCCTTGAAGCTGCATAATTCGCCTGCAGGAGTCAGCTATTGTTGAGAGGAATTCCCGCCGACGTTATCATTCCAGCTCAATGTCGGTATATCGCTCTTATCCCCGACTTACGCTGGGTTTGTCGGCCTCTATCTGCGAAAGCTTTGTCCGTTCCTCGTCCAGCAACTGCAAAAGCATCTTCCGGGTCGCGAGGTCGGATTCCGTCTCCAGCCTCTCTTCGAAGTGCTTGATGTTTTCCAGGTGCACAAACTCAGCGTATCTGTGCGGCATCAGCCCCCCCCTCGACGAACCGAAACGTGCCTTAGGCACCTTTAAGTCAGCGGCGCCTAGGTGCATAAGCGCCTCGGAATGGTGACGGTTGAGTACACGTTGCTCCGATCGCGCAAAGCTGCGCTTACGCGCAATTTGTGCCCCGACGAGGTTCGGCGTCTGCCCGGTACCGTGCACAGCCATTTCTTGAGTGCGACTATGTGGCTTTGCTTGCCATTTTGATACGCGCACAGCCTACTTATTGCCTCATCGCCGGTCACGATAAGGCTTCGACGACTGAGAGTTAGCTGCGCTCCCGCCTTTTCCAGGAGAGCGCCATGGTAACCCTCTCGCCAAATCATTCATTGTCGTCGCTGACGCCGGAAGCGTTCGAATTTCTACGCCCTCACCTGAGAACCGTAGAATCGGTGCAAGGAGCCGTCCTGGTCGAAGGCGGCGGCGAGATTTTCAAGCGTATTTTCCCCATGGCGGGATCATTTCCATGGTGGCGAGGCTCGAAGCGAGCAGGTCAGCCTGTTTGATCCTCATCAAGGCCACAACCAGCTCATCCAGGCAGTCTGAAACCGGAGGGCTTTCGTTCTGGAAAGGTGCGACAATGAACGACAATATTTTACGGCAGAACATCATCGATGAATTGGAGTTTGAGCCCAGCATCGACGCGGCCAATATCGGCGTCGCCGTGGACAACGGCGTGGTCACGCTAACCGGTCATGTTTCGACCTTCGCCCAGAAGGCTACCGCGGAAAATGCGGCACTTTCCGTCAAGGGTGTGAAGGGCCTTGCGCAGGAAATCGAAGTGCGGCCTTACGGTTCAAATGTCACCACAGACGAGGAGATCGCCAAGCGTGCTCTCCACACCATCTCCTGGAACACGGTAATTCCCGAAGGAGCTGTTCAGGTCAAGGTCCAGAATGGCTGGGTAACCCTGACTGGAAAGGTCGACTGGCAATACCAGAAAGCCGGCGCTGCCAACGCCATTCAATATTTGGCGGGCGTACTCGGTGTCTACAACAACATCGAGGTGAAACCCCACGCGTCAGTGTCTGATGTCAAGAAGCGCATCGAAGATGCACTGAAGCGCAATGCCGAAGTCGAGGCGAAGGCAATAAATGTAACCGTGTCCGACGGCAAAGTCCGGCTCGACGGCAAGGTGCATACCTGGGCCGAGCGGAGTGCGACGGTAAGGGCCGCCTGGGCCGCGCCCGGGGTTCACCTGGTCGAAGACCGCATTATGATCGCGTGAAGTGATTTGGATGTTAAGGGAAGCGAAACATGCCGCTTCCCTTCTTCTTCTGCAGGCCTGACGGCAGTGTGGAGCGTCGCCACTCGAAAGGTCGGCACAACCTTGAAGCTAACCGACAGCCTCGATCCAGGTCCTGGATTGGCACGATCGAAGTGAACGTCGTGTTCCACCGCTGGTTTCGCGAGCGGAGAATCTTATCGACTCGGATTCGGGGCCGTTGGCGTTCCTTCGCGACCGCAGCTTGACGACGATCAAGTCTCTTCTCACGCCTGCCGCTAGAGTGACATGTAGTGGAGTGACATCATGAGAGATTTCAAAGGGAAGACTGCGATCGTGACCGGGGCCGGATCAGGCATCGGCGCGGCAATTGCAATTGAACTGGCGGCACGCGGTGCGCATGTCATTGCCGCAGACATTGATTTAGTGGCTGCAGAAACAACGGTGACGAAAATTGCTTCGACGCTTGGCAATGCGCGTGCCTTTCGGGTCGATGTCGCCGATCCGGGCTCGGTCGAGCAAATGGTGGCGTTCGCGGTCGAGACATTTGGCGGGCTCCAACTCGCCGTAAACAATGCCGGCATCGGCGGGCCAAGCGAGACCACGGCCAATTATCCCCTTGATGACTGGCGCAAGATTATCGATGTCAATCTGAACGGCGTTTTCTACGGTCTGAAATACGAGGTCGCCGCCATGCTGAAATCGCGCGGAGGCGCGATCGTCAATATGTCGTCTATTTTAGGCTCGGTTGGTTGGGAGAATGCCTGTGCCTATGTCTCGACCAAGCACGCGCTCATCGGGCTGACAAGGACGGCCGCCATGGAATATGCCGGCGACAATATTCGCATCAACGCCGTTGGTCCCGCCTTCATCGATACGCCATTGCTGACGAAAAACCTCGATGCCGAAACGATCGGACAATTGGCGGCCTTGCATCCAGTAGGTCGCCTGGGGACACCGGAGGAAGTCTCGGCGCTGACGTGCTTCCTGTTGTCAGCCAACGCCAGCTTCATCACCGGCAGCTACCATCTGGTGGATGGTGGGTACACCGCCAAATGATTCAGTTGCCACTGAAAAATGCCCACTGCAGTCGTACTGAAATCTATATCCGAATGGGAGTGCGACACATATCGCTTCCCTCTCGCTGTTGATGGGAGGCAGTCGCGCGGCTGACTTGGCGCAGCGTTCGCGCAAGTCATGGCAATCGACCTATCTATGATAACCCTCTGCTGATCTGATTGAGCGCTTATAGGGCGGGTGGTTGGTGATGTTTAGGAGTTTCGCCTTTTCTTCGTCAAGCAGCTTCAAAAGAAGCTTCCGAGTTGCCGGGTCCGTTTCCGTCTCCAGCCTCTTTTCGAAGTGCTTGATGTTCTCGCGGTGCACGAACTCAGCTTCGCTGCTTGCCATCGTGCGCTCCTCCTCTTGGAGCCTTTCAAGGCTAGGTAAACTACGCCCTTCGCGCCAATGGGTCTAGAGCGTCGCCCAGCCCAGGGGAAGGCGGCAATCCGAGACAGCCTTCAAAACTTTATCAACAATTCAGCCAAGGCCAGGAATTCACCGCAGACTGACAAGTCGCCGGCGTTTCTCTCGGGTCGTCGGCTCAAGCGAGCTTGTGACCCGCCGCCTGAATCGCGAACCGCCGTCTCCGTCTTGATTATCGCCCCGGATTTTTCGCGCGCGTGGTTTTGGGCGGACCAGCCGGCACCGAGAAGGGCATGCCAAGGTTGATGGATGTCGGCGGTACGCTACCCGTCGTCGAGAAGGGCACCACGGCCGGTGCTGGCGATGCGCCGACACGGACGTCTGCAGTTGGATCCTCGGCAAGGAGTTGTTGCGCGGCTATTTCCTGTGTCCATACGGCAAGGACGCTCTGCTGCGTTGTCACGGTGACGACGCAGTAACCTCGGGGATCCAGGACGAAAAGCGCAGCGCCGTCTTCGCTATGAATTTTTTGGAAAGCCCGGTCGATGACTTGCAGGCAGGCAACCAGGCGCTCCAAGTCCGGCAGGTGTGTGTGGCGAAGCATATCCACAAGCCTGAAGGCTTGCACGCCGCCTTCAGTGATCTTCGCGCCTTCGCGGCCAAGTTCGAAGAAGACGTTGACGACAGGCAGCATACCCCTGACCGAGTCATAGACCGCCATGGCTTCCTGGGGACTGCATGCCACCAGGTGCGACGCGTCGGAGGCCATCGTGTCGGAAACTGGGTGCAGGCCCAGCGAACGGGCGATCTCATGTTCTAGCCATTGCCGCACTTCCGGCGGAGCGGATCGAATCTGTTCAGGGCTCAGTGTGATACCGACCATTTTGAAGTCTCCCATTCGCCTGGTGTCGCCACGACAACAGAGAGCCGACACCACGACCTTGATCCGCATCAATCAACGGGCGAGTGACCTTTGGTTGCACGCAACCTTCCGCGTCGGGTCACGAGAGACAGAGATGGCAGTGTAGGACGGCAGACCAATGTTTAACGGCAGGACGCTTCGCGTTGGCAGGCCACCTGCGCCGATCATCTTGTTCGTTTGATCCGGCTCAAAGCACGCCGTTGCCGATCGCGCTTAAAAAAAGCCCTGCCACCTGCAAAGGAGAAGGAGCGTCACATGAGCTACAAGGATATCCTGGTCTTCCTCGACGGTTCTGTCGAAAACGCGGCACGAGTGGATTTTGCCCTTTCTTTGGCGAGGGCGCATGGTGCGAGGTTGACGGGCGTCGATGTCGACTCCGCGGCGGCGTTTGTCGGCGAGTGGTCCGAACGCGCGAAATCGCTTGAAGAAACATTTCACGCAAGCGCCGAACGGTTCGGTGTGGACGTCCGCTTCAGGGTCGCAGAGCAGAGCTCGGGCGACTGGAAGAGCTACTATACGCCGTATGCGGATCTGGTGATCGCCAGCCAGCCCAATCCCGAGGTCGCCGACAAGATCCTGCCCGAAGTGCCAGGGGATTTGCTTATGTCCGCGGGCGTGCCGATGATCCTACTCCCACGGGACTGGCGTCCGACGCCAGTTGGAGAAGAGATCGTGATTGCCTGGTCACCAAGCGGACAGGCCGCGCGCGCTGTGCACGATGCGATGCCCATACTGACCCAGGCGCGAAAGGTAACCGTATTCAAATTTGCGCCTCCGGCCGACGCAAAGGATGCGGATGTTGACCTGCTGCGCGACCATTTGCGTATGCATGGCGTCAAAGCCGAGACCGACCGCTGGACGGACACTGGCGATCTATCGGCAATCGAGGCGCTATTTGCTTCGCGAGCAATGGAGGAGGCAGACCTTATCGTTGCCGGCGCTTACAGCCATTCGCGAATCCGTGAGGCCTTGTTCGGCGGGATGACCAAATCCCTGCTCGACCAATTCTCCTTGCCGGTGTTCGTCTCGCACTGAATGCGAACCCAATTCGGCAAGGGTCGGGCCACCACAAGCAGGTGAGAACTGGGTGACGGCAGCGGCTGGTACGGCTTGTCAGGTTGAGCCACTTCCCAAATTTTCCGTCTCCAGCTTCTTTTCAAAGTGCTTGAGATTCTCGCACGAACTCAGCTTCTGGCCATCGTGCGCTCCTCCCTCGTGGAGCATTTATGCGCTGCGTAAACTACGCCTTTCCTAAGTTTGAACTCGAAATAGCGAGGCCGAAAACGGGTTGGCAGCGTCACGACAAGATCGGTGACCCGTATCCACTTGGCGCAAGTGCCTCGCAGAGTAACCCTGTGTCCGAGGGCCTTCTCCGCCGCCTCGAAGGGCGTTCGCCCGCGGGCGTCCAACGTCGAAACGACGGATACTCCATCCGGCGGCGATGGATCGCAGCGTCGGAACCCAACCCGGCTATCGAGTATGAGATGGCTGGATAGCAACACAATGGGTCGGCGCTGCCCGAAAGCTCCAGGTTTGGCACTGTTCTCCGCTCAGGTTTGGCACTGTTCTCCGATCCGAGGCCGGCTTGCGCTTCGATCGCTGTCAACAGAGAAGGGCGAAAGCGGCGGGCGTGGCGCCTGCTGCGCGCGTTGGAGCCTCTTGTATTCCGCATCCAGCAAACGGGAAATATGCCGACGCTTGGGTGGATCAAGTTGGGCAGCCATCAGTCCTTGCCAGTAATAGGCAATGTTCGCCTTATGGATCAAAGCCGCCTTCGACTGTGCCATGGATGCTGAGGCTGAACTTTACCAAGGTTCCGAAATATAAGCGAAGATTTGCCGCCGCTCAAGTTCCTGCGCGACTGCCTCGGGAAGCCGACAGCAGTTGCAGTGGACCGCATGCCCCAAATGCCAGAACAGACCGTCATTGGAAGTCTGCTCGGCGGGTGCTGGGTTTTCGCTATGCCACTGCACGTTGACGGGTCTGGCAAACCTAAAATGTAATCGCTCGTGCAACATCGAAGGCCTCCCTTTTTGGAGAAGCCTATCTTCGGGCACGTCTGTCGGGGTTGATCTGAGTCAAGCGTGTCCACGGTCGCGCGATTTATCGTTCCCGCTTCCGTTGAATGATTTAGCGCCGGATGTCGAAGATGACGCTTTCTGAGAGCCTGACTTCTGTCGATCTGACTTTCCAATGTCCGACCTGCAAATTCCCCATCGTCAAGCGCGGGAGCTGGTTCCGCGTCGTGTCCAAATATCGATGCGAAGGTTGCGGGCGCACGATCCGGATTGGCTACCCTGAAAAGCAAAGGCTATTCCAAAAGCACGCCCACCTAGGCGGCTCTGCGCAAACCAGTCGCTTTCGTGGTGCGACTTAGATCTACTCCCTAGCGCACCGCTCCAATCGGGTCTGGTTGCGGCCAATATAAGAGCTTCAGGATTGATCGTGCTACGTTGGGAATGCACTATACTCGATATACAACGGACTGGTGGCCGGTCCAGATGCGGCCAGAGCTTAGTGCAGAACGTTTGTCTGTTCACCACCATGCCTATCTTGAATGCCAACGCCTCTTCTTTCCGCTTTCAGAGCCGGCGGCCGGCAGTGGCGATGCCGATCGTCAGGATCCTTCGTTGTCTCTAACGTCGGAGAGATAGCCTTGTCATTGGACGCCTTGGTTCAGCGAATGCGCAGTATACCGTTGGGCGACGCCGAGCGAGATGCTCTGGCGAGAACGATGACGAGCACAAGGAGTTACAGCCGTGGCGAGACCATCTTTGATTCCGACGAGGATAGTTCAGAGCTTCACATAATGTCGGAGGGCTGGGCCGCCCGCTCCGTTTCGTTCAAGGACGGATCCCGGCAGATTACGGATTTTCTTATCGTCGGCGATCTGTGCGACCTATCGGCATTGGGGAAGGGTTCTGTCGGACGCGTGGCCGCACTCACCCCGGCCGTGGTTACGGTTCTGAATCGGCAGGCCGTGACCGCGGCGATGGCTAGCCATCCCAACCTCGCGAGAGCTTTCATAAGTATCGCCTTGATCGAACAGGCAACCTTGCGGGTTTGGCTGGCATATATGGGGCGGCACGAGAAAACGACGCATCTTGGACATCTCTTTTGCGAGCTGCATGCCCGCCTTCGACGCGTCGATCTTGTGGGGGATCATTCCTTCGATCTGCCATTGACCCATGAGGTCCTGGCTGACGCCACGGGAATGAGTGGCGTTCACCTCAACCGCGTCCTGCAACAGATGCGCAAGGACGGGTTGATCACCCTTCACAAGCATCATTTGGAAATACTTCAGCCACAGCGGTTGCGGGAACTGGCGGAGTTTGATCCTGGTTATATCCGCCCTTTATAGCCATGGGACGGTTGAAGTTGGGAGTTGTTCTCACCATCCACAAGACCACCCCATGTCCAGTCACCGAGCAGTTGGCTGGAGCGAGTCGCCAACTTCCTGCTTGCGCCACGGCGAGGGACGGCGCTCCGCGCGGGACCACTTAGGGGAAACACCGATCAGTCCCTCGTCGGGATGTCGCCCGTTCGCCTCGCCATTCCGCAATAAGCCGGACGCAGCCCGAACGCGATAGCCCAAACAGTGGCAGCGTACTCAACGGGCAATTCCATGCTCGCGAGACCAACCCATGTAAGTGTTTTCTCGGAGCCTATCTGCATAAATGCATGCTCGCAATTGAGGGTGAGTGGGCATTCGTACGCCGATAACAACGACATCTGACACATAGGGACACTGAGGAGGGAGGTTGCCACGTCGAGGCTCCTGCACTGTAGCGCGGGTTCGAGATGAGGTGCCTCCGACCTATTGGCGACGACTTGTTGATGCGCCGCAGGTTTAGCCGCACGCTCAAGACGGCTGCGGCTAAGGGAGGAGGAGATGAGGCGCGATGCAATCGCGGCCATCCATAAAGCTATCTCGCCGTAACCCCGACAAAGGGGGGCGCACCTTGATTGGTGACTGGCTACCCACCTTCACTTGATAACTGCGATTTCGGAGCCCTCGAAAAAGCAGATCTCCTCCTGAAATCGGAGCGCGTTGCCCCAACATGCGCCCCGGTAGGCCGGCGCCTTCGCCCACTCTACCCCAATGAAGGCGCCGGCCGCTCCCACATGCGAGGTGGTGATGGTGATGAACGGCCGCAAATTCGTCCACGCCGACCGTTCGATGATATCGCCCTTGAGCAGAGCCGGTCGAGGCGACGACAGTCAGCGTTGCGCCAAGCGGTCACTCAGGAGTGGAACCGAATCGCTTCGTCCAGCATCTAGAGCCCCTCATTTGGGGAACACTCTCTCCAGGGGCCACGGCACTGCCATTGATTTGGATCAATGGCGCCAACCCTACTTCGAGATATTTTCTTAGAAAATTTTGCGAGCTGCCCTTGCGTTACAGGTCGTGGAAATCGCTGGCGCCTGCTGCCCATAAAAAGGAAACGTGGAAAGGACAAACCTGATGTTTGGCGACAAGGAGACGCGCCTGGTCGAGGCTGGACTGCTTCTGGCGGTCCCTGTTTCAATCTTGGTGGCGGTGTTGCTCGCCGGTCTTTCGTTGGCCTGAAACACGGACTATCTATTTTCACGTTCCTTGGGATGAGGCCCCCTTGAGTACTGGCGAGATGAACTTCTCTGAAGACGATCGATGAGCACCACATCGACCGGGCATTGAACCCGCGGGTTTCATCCCTCGCTGTAGGGTCAGGTCATTCTTGAGAGTGTTGAGCCGATAGCCGAGCCAAGTCGAGAATAGTTCGTCTCAACTTAATAGTTGGAGGAGCCTATGAACGGCAAGATTTTCGATAAGCCCGTTTTGGTCAAGAACGGGCAGCATATTATCGAGGAGATTGAAAGCTTGGCTGATGCTTTCCAGTTCCTTGAAAAGTGGCCGGAGAGCCGACGGGGGCCGATCTACCAGACTGCTATTCGTGCCTGTCAGCGCGCCTGTGATGGTTACGTGCCACTTTCCGTTGCGCGCGACGCATTCGCCGGGTTTGCCCGATCAGTCAAGATTTCTAGAAGACGTAAGCACGGTGCTGCCGTGGACAGAGAGGACGAATTCCGGCCGCGGCGGCGTACCAATATAAACAGGCGATCGCCATTGGCACTGAGGGCTATAGCGCGCCGATCAGGTGCGCTGAGGACCACCAGCCGAGGCAATCAAGCTTGAGGCTTCCTGAGCAAGGTGGATCACCCGATGGATTGCAAATAATGCTCCCGAGAAGACGAAGGCCGATGGCTTCTCTGTCGAAGACCGCACAGCCAAGGTGATCGCAGACCCAAATCTGTCGGCATCAAGCTCTGCGAGATCCAAGAAGTCGATCCCACACGCCTGCTTTGCGCCAACGCACGAAGCGATTGTCGCAGGTGCTGCGGGTCCATAGCGCTCTGGGAGGTTGCGCCATGGCGCACCGGATCGCAGCACCCAGAAGATGCCAGTCAGCCCGCGGCCAACCTCGACGCGGGAACGCCCTCGGCTTCCGAACGGTGATCAGCTGCGAGTTCCCGATGTTGGGCTGCCAGGCTCTGCAAGGTCTGCCGTTTCATTGGCCTGACGCCCGGACTTGGTCTCACGATTTTGCCTCGGCTCCGGCACGGTTCTCCGCTAGGCAAGTTGAAGATGGTCGGTAGGATTCCCGGGCCATGCGGCGGCTCGCATCCTTGACGCGCGTCAATCCATTAGCCCTCCAAACCGGATAGAAGAAAACATGCGTTTCTTCGCTCTCAAAGGTTCGGAACAACTTGGCGCGGCCGTAGCGCAAGTGCTTTCGATCGAACTCGACCCTCATGAAGAGAGAGATTTCGAGGATGGGGAACACAAGGCTCGCCCGCTGGTCAGCGTACGCGGCAGGGATGTCTACGTGCTGCACAGTCTGGCTGGAAACGGCGGCGCCTCTGCCAACGACAGACTGTGCAAGCTCCTTTTCTTCCTGGCGACATGCAAGGAGAACGGTGCTGCGCGTGCAACGGCAGTCGTTCCCTATCTCGCCTATGCGCGCAAGGACCGGCAAACCAAGGCGCGCGATCCCGTCACCACGCGCTATGTCGCGCAACTCTTCGAGGCTATGGGCACCGACCGGATCGTCACGCTCGACGTCCACAATTTCGCGGCTTTCCAGAATGCCTTTCGATGCGAGAGCGTGCATCTCGATACGCGAAAGTTGTTTGCTCCGCTGATAGGCAAGCTGGCCGGCGACCTGCCGGTGACCATCTTCTCGCCCGATGGGGGTGGCGTGAAACGCGCGCAACTGCTCAAAGAGGTTCTGGAGGCAGAGAGCGATAAAGAAATCGGATTCGGCTTCATGGAAAAGCGCCGCAGCCGGAACGTGGTTTCCGGCGAACTGTTCGCTGGCGACGTCGTCGACAATGCCGTCTTCATCGTCGACGACATGATTAGCACCGGTGGCACCATGCTGCGCGCAGCACTTGCGTGTCGCGAACGCGGTGCCCGGGCCGTTCATGCGATCGCCACGCACGGACTGTTTGGTAAGGGTGTCGAAATGCTGTTCGGCAGTCAGGCGATAGACCGCATCACCGTCACTGACAGCGTGGACTTGGCGTCAGCTGCCAAAGCCCGTCACCCGCAAGCGCCCCTGGACATTCTGCCGATCGGTCGCCTGATCGGCAAGACAATCAGGCGTCTCCACACACAGGGGTCGATTTCCGACCTGATCGGGATTGATGACTGAAAATCTCGCGCTCCGCCTGCCTGATGTAGCCGATCGCCTGCGGGCGCCATTTTTCTGGATGACGGATAGGTGTCTCAAGGAGATGCGCGAGCCCCAAACGGGCCTTTAGCAACGCTCGGAAACCGCCATAGAGCGCCAGCAATTCGGCATCAGGGCGGTCCGGCAGCCGGCCCTCCAGAGCCTTGACCAGGAGCGGCCGAATCCATGGCGCGCCAAGCATCTCGCATTCCAAGCCGAGATAGTTGATCTCGTCATAGGGATCGACGATGCGCATCGATCGGTTGAACTCGAGGCAGTCGATGATTTGGGGTGGCTGACCAATGCAGACGTGTTCGGGGCGCAGGTCACCATGCCCCTCGACGATGGCGCCGCGAAGGATTCGTGCTTCGATCCGAGACCTTAATCGCTGCAGCAGACTGTCTACTGTGTCCAAAGTGCCGGACACCATTTCCACCAACGCGAATTCGGGCCGGAGCAGAATGGCGCGGTTGATGCGCTGCTCTTCAGAAAGGTGGCGCAGATAGGCGCCGCCGCCGTCAATTTCAGCTTGGCGTTGCGCATAAAAGGCCGCCAGCGCTTTGGCGACGTCGTCTATCTCAGTCGCCGCCAGGCGTCCGAGGGCGATGCGCTCGTCCAGCATGTCGCCGTGCGGCAGGCGCTTCATTTCGACCAGCCAGTCTACGACGCGGCCACCACCGCCGAGGGTTAGTCGGCCTGATAGGTCGCGGCGAAGAGGAACGACCCGCCGATAGGTTTCGGCGGCTAGGCGAGCGTTCAGCCGCAATTCCTCGCCACAGTAGAAGTGCCGCTTCGTGATGGTGCTGAAGTCGAGGAACGCATGCCTGACCGGCTTCTTGAGCTTGTAGACCAGATCGTCCGTGAGGAAGACCCAGGACATATGCGTCTCGCGGACATCCACATGTGTCGTTCCAACCCCGTATGCCGCCGGATCGCTGAGAAAGCTCACCTTCGCCGCCAACTCCGCAAATTGCCGATGTCCCATCATCATCATCGTCGGCACAATGGTGGCCAGAAGCGATCCGTACTTTGACGCGTGTCAAGGACGTGCCCGCTGGCCGTGACATTTTGGGTGCAATTCCGGCTGCATGTCATGGAGCGCAACACCATCGGCGATCTTTGTCTGTATCTGGATGGCGTTTTTCCGCGGGTTCGCCGGCAAGGCATGGCCTGATCAATATCGGCAAGTCGAAAGCGCAGGTCTATCTGCAGGCAAGACCGGATTGACTTTGAAGACGTGGCGGGCGGCCGCCCGCAATGCGAGAGAGGCTTGATCCCATGCTGTTCGCAGATCGCTCCGAGGCAGGAAAACGGCTTGGCAAGGCCCTTGATCGCTATCGAGGCGATAATGTCGTGGTACTGGCCTTGCCCCGCGGCGGCGTCCCGGTGGCGGCAGAGGTCGCCTCCCATCTGAAGGCTCCTCTCGACCTGCTTCTGGTGCGTAAGATTGGAGTACCAACCCACCCCGAACTTGCCATGGGCGCGATCATCGACGGCGATGATCCCATCGTTGTGCGCAACGAAGATGTCATTCGTCTAGCCTGGGTTTCGGCGGCAGAGTTTGACAAGTCATGCGAAAGGGAACTCGCCGAGATCGAGCGCCGACGTCGTCTCTACGTCGGCAATCGCCATCATGTCGATGTCAAGAGCAGGATAGCAATCATAGTCGACGACGGGATCGCAACGGGCGCAACCGTTCGGGCTGCGATCCGCGGCCTACGACGGCGCAAGCCCTGCAGCATCGTAGTGGCCGTTCCTGTCGCCCCGCCTGAAACGATCGAGGAACTGAGGAAAGAGGCCGACGATGTCATCTGCCTTGAAGAGCCCGAATTTTTCCAGGCGATCGGCCTTTATTATCGCGATTTCCATCAATTGAGAGACGAGGACGTGATCGCCTTGATGGGCGCTGCACAGGGCAGGGCATCTGCGGGACGCTCGTCGTCGGTCGACGAATAGTGCTTCAGCTATCCCCGATGGGTGGACAGCGCCCATGATTGCAATCATCGCTGAAAGCGGCCGATTTGGACTTCAAAATCGGCATGCCTAACGACTACATTTGTGTTGAATGCTTCGAGGGCCATGCGTTTTTCCAGAGGCGCTCATCATTGAAGCTCAAGCAACGGCACGGGCTGCCCGTTGACGTGAATCAAAATGGCTTTGGGTGCCTGTGCTAACATTCATGCTGTTGGGTGGCTGGTGGCGTCGTCGTTGTACGCTGCCTTGAGCCTATCCATTTGAAGTGAGTGTTGGAGACATGACGCTACCCGATAAATCTCGCACCGCTCTTGTGGCTGACATAGGCGGGACCAACGCGCGGTTCGCGATTGCGGACATCGATGAGCTCACAATCAAACATTTCGCCAGTTTCCAGTGCGACCTGTTCCCATCGCTCCAGGCCGCGGTCAAAGCCTACATGGATTGCATCCCGCATCGGCCCTCGATCGCTGGTTTTGCGATTGCCGGTCCCGTTGCGGAAGAGACCGTCCGCATGACAAATCTTCCATGGTCCTTCTCGCGCAAGGATCTGTGCTCGGCAAGCGGCGCCAAGTATGTTCATTTGGTCAATGATTTCGAGGCGCTCGCCCTGTCTCTGCCCTTTTTGGGCCCACACGACCTCCACAAGATCGGCGGAAGAGAGCCCGTGGATCGCGCGCCGAAGGTCGTGCTTGGACCTGGCACGGGTCTGGGCGTCGCGGGCCTTGTCCTGTCTCCGTCAGGATGGATCTCAATTGCCAGCGAAGGAGGCCACATTTCCTTTGCGGCCGAAGATGCGGATGAGCTCTTACTCATCAAGCGCATCGCAAAGAACGAAAAGCACGTGTCGGCAGAGCGTCTGATTTCGGGTCCAGGGCTCGTGCAGATCTACAAGGCGCTGGCCGAGACGCAGGAGGGGGCAGCGGTACTGGCCTCGGCACCTGAGATCGTGGAGCAGGCACTGCACGCCGAGAATCGTCTCGCCCTTGAGGCTCTCGGATATCTTGAGAGATGGCTCGGCCGTTTCGCCGGAGACATGGCCCTTGTCTACGGTGCCCGGGGCGGCGTCTATCTTGGCGGAGGCATCCCCGCGAGGGTTTTCGACCCTTCAGAAGCCACCGCTTTCCGTTTGGCATTTTTCCACAGGGAGTTTCAATACAAGGGGCGCCTGTCGTCATTTCTTGAACCGATCCCGATCTTTGTGATCAAGGCGCTGGATGCAGGATTGCGAGGCGCGGCAGTGGCGCTGTCTCAAGCCGAATTTCTGTCAGAAGGCATTAGCAGTGCTTCGGGCGGTAGGTCCGCGTCAGATCTTGTTCGACAGCCTGGCTAACAGGCCTCGACATCCGGCAGTTTTGTTCGGTGGTGGCAGCCCCTATTTTGACTATGCAGCCACGCTGAGGTCGAACACATCCTTTCGACGGCAAAGCTCAAAGCCGGGTCTCATAATTGCAGCCGCACCGGCTGCAACACCCAATCTGAGGGCGTCCTCAGGGGCCTTACCTTCCGAAAGTGCCCAGATCATCGCTGCTAGGAAGCTGTCTCCCGCGCCGACGGTAGAACGCGCGCGCACCTTGATCGCAGGTACGCGGAGTACACCTTGGGCGCTGGCAAGGAGTGCGCCGTCCGCCCCCATGGTAACCGCGACCAGCTCTGCCGCGCCACGGGCAACGATGTCGGACGCTGCTTGGCGGACACCCAGTTCATCCAGTTTGTGGCCGACGAACTGCTCCAACTCCCCAAGGCTCGGTTTCACCAGGAAGACACGAGAATGCATGAGTGTCGTCCCGAGACCGGTGCCAGAACTGTCGAGAACAAATCTTGCACCACGCGCTGCTGCCAACTTGGCCATTCGGCCGTAAATGTCGGAAGCTGTGTTTTTGGGGAGACTTCCGCTCGCGATAACGTACTGCCCTGCGTGAGATGAAATTATATCCAGACACGGCTTCAATTCTCCGGGGCGCACCGAAGGCCCTTCGGGAACAAAGCGATATTCGAGGCCCGTGCTGCGCTCGCGAACCATGAAGCTGATCCTGGTATCGCCCTTGATCGGCACAAGACGACCGAGGACTCCTTCCTTTTGCAACAGGCGAGCCAGTAGCGAGCCTGTCTCTCCTCCTGCAAGGAAGTAGGCTTCGGCTTCTCCTCCTAATGCCGTGATCACGCGGGCGACATTGATGCCACCACCGCCGGGATCAAATCTTGTGTCGGTGGTTCGCACCTTGCGAGTGGGATGCACAGTTTCCGTTTCGCTTGACATGTCGACCGCTGGGTTCAGCGTAATGGTCAGGATTTGTGTCACTTCGCCAGATCTTCCTCACCCAGCCACCGCCGCCTAATCACGTAAGTCGATGCGCTGAAGCAGGTTGCGCAACTGGTCGGTCGGCGCTTTGACGTGGCTCAAAGATATCGCACTCGGCTCAAATTCTTGATTGGGATCAAGGCTTATGCAGGTGAATTCCGCAGAGTGTCCCGATGCGTAGGGAGAGTGCGGTGAACGCAGGGTCTGCACTTGTAGATAGGCTTACGGCCCGATTTGACGAGGTCGGACGCGGCGATGTCGGCCATGTCGGAGGCAAGAATGCTTCGCTGGGCGAGATGGTGCAGGCCTTGGCACCAAAAGGCATCCGTGTACCGCCTGGTTTTGCGACGACGGCCAAGGCCTATCGGGACTTTGTGCACGCGAACCGCCTGGAAGAGCGGATCCAAGCACAGCTGGGCGAAATGATTGCTGGAAAGGCATCCCTTGCCGAGACGGGCAAGGCCATTCGGGAATTGTTTCTGCATGGCGACTGGCCCGAGGAAACCGCGACCGCGATCAAGATCGCCTATCGCGCGCTTTGCCGGAGCATTGGAAAAGCAGAGGTCGATGTCGCCGTGCGTTCGAGCGCGACCGCCGAGGATTTGCCCGTCGCGAGCTTCGCCGGTCAGCAGGAAACCTTCCTGAACATTCGTGGTGAGAATGCTCTGTTGGTGGCATGCCGCCGTTGCTACGCATCGCTCTTTACCGACCGAGCCATCAGCTATCGCCAGGCAAAAGGGTTCGATCACATGAGTGTCGCACTTTCAATTGGCGTGCAGCAGATGGTCCGTTCGGATCTTGGCGGATCGGGCGTCATGTTCTCGATCGACACGGAAACCGGCTTCAAGGATGTCGTCGTGATCGACGCCGCCTGGGGGCTGGGCGAAAATGTCGTACAAGGCGCCGTCGATCCCGACGAATACCAGGTCTTCAAACCTCTGCTCTCCGCACCCGCTCTTGTGCCCATCATCGGCAAGAAGTGCGGCGCCAAGGCGCAGAAGATGATCTACGCCGCCGGCGACAACCCAACCCGAAACGTTCCAACCTCGAAGATAGAGCGGACGGCTTTCGTGCTTGAAGATCATGAGATCCTGTTGCTCGCCAGGTGGGCAACTGCGATCGAGGCCCACTACCGCTGTCCCATGGACATGGAATGGGCAAAGGATGGGGAGACAGGCGATATCTTCATCGTCCAGGCTCGGCCAGAGACGGTCCAATCCCGTCGCGAAGCGGCAGCTTTCCGATCTTACACGATCACGCGAAAGGGGAGAAAGCTCATCGCAGGACTTGCGATCGGCGATGCGGTCGTCACGGGCCGCGTCTGCCTGATCGAAAATGCCCGCGACATCGCCAACTTCGTCGACGGTGCAATTCTCGTCACAGGAACCACCGACCCTGACTGGGTACCAATCATGAAGCGGGCGGCAGCGATCGTCACCGACCACGGCGGGCGCACCTCGCACGCTGCCATCGTCAGCCGCGAACTCGGCTTGCCAGCAATTGTCGGCACCGGCAACGCGACCGAATTGTTGCACGGTGAGCAGACCGTAACGGTGTCCTGCGCCGAAGGCGATCAGGGATTTGTCTATGAAGGGACGGCCGACTTCGACACCGAAATCGTCGACATGACCAACCTTCCACAAACGCACACCGAGATTATGCTCAATCTCGCGAACCCTGCCGCCGCGCTGCACTGGTGGCGTCTTCCAGCCGACGGGGTTGGTCTTGCCCGCATGGAGTTCGTGGTAAGCAACCATATCCGCATTCATCCGATGGCGCTTGTGCACTACGACCAGCTCAAGGACGAAGCTGCCAAGCGCGAAATCACGGAATTGACGGTCGGCTATGCGGACAAGACTGAGTATTTTGTCGACAGGTTGGCGCGAGGGCTGTCGCGCATCGCCGCGGCGCTCTACCCAAAGCCCGTCATTGTGCGCATGAGCGATTTCAAGACCAATGAATATGCCGGACTGATAGGGGGCGCCCAGTTCGAGCCAAAAGAGGAAAACCCGATGATCGGGTTCCGGGGCGCGTCCCGGTATTACTCCCCGCTTTACCGAGAGGGCTTCGCACTTGAGTGCCGAGCCATCCGCCGGCTGCGGAACGAAATGGGATTTCGAAACGTCATCGTGATGATTCCGTTTTGCCGTTCGACGCATGAGGCCGACCAGGTGCTCGAGGTCATGGCGGCGAACGGACTAAGGCGCGGCGAAGATGACCTGCAGGTTTTCGTCATGTGCGAAATCCCGTCCAACGTCATTCTAGCGGCGGAATTCGCAAAACGCTTCGACGGCTTCTCGATCGGATCGAATGATCTCACACAGCTTACTCTTGGGGTCGATCGTGACTCTGCCGAGCTCGCGAACCTCTTCGACGAACAGGATGCGGCGGTGAAATGGATGATCTCGAACGTCATCAATGCGGCCCGCAAGTCTGGCGCCAAGATCGGTCTCTGCGGGCAAGCGCCGAGCGATCATCCCGAATTCGCGACGTTCCTCGTCGACTGCGGCATCGACTCGATCTCGGTCAGTCCCGACAGCTTCATCGCGGTGAAGCGAAAGGTCGCCATGGCGGAGACCGCGACCAGAAAAAGTGAGGCAAGACAATGAGAGCCAGCGACATCATGACCATGGGGGCGACGACGGTCCGCCCCGACACCACGATCGAGCATGCGGCGCGCGTCATGCTTGAGCACCGCATCAGCGGCCTGCCGGTCGTAAACGCACAAGGAAAGCTGCTCGGCATCGTTACCGAACGCGACCTGTTGCGTCGGGAGGAGATCGGAACCGCGCGCCATCGCCCGCGATGGCTGGAGATCTGGCTGAATAGGAGTCAGCTGGCGCGAGAGTATGCTCAGGAGCATGGGCGTGAGGTCGAGCACGTCATGAGCCGCGACGTCGCAAGCGTTGGCCCGGATGCGCCGGTCAGCGAGATCGTCGACCTGATGGAAAAGCGTGCCATCAAGCGGCTGCCGGTCGTCAGCGATGGCAAAGTAATCGGCATCGTCAGCCGCTCCAACCTATTGTCGGCGCTGTCGCACCATGTCGGTGAAATCCCCTTATCGGTCGTCAGCGACTTGGAAATCCGCAAGCGCATTATGGAGGAAGTTGAAAACAAGGCCTGGATGCTTGACGTCGCGATCGACGTCGTCGTTCACGACGGTGTCGTCCATCTCAATGGTACGGTCGCGGATGAAAATGTGCGCGCCGCGATACGCGTCGCAGCCGAAAACACGTCGGGCGCCGTCCGCGTGGTCGACAATATCCGCGTTGTTACCCCCGCCGCGGACGATACGTGAGTGTTCCTTGGGGGTGCAATGAAATGGCTTGTAGACAGAATTGATCCGCATGCGAACGTTTGATTGGATCAAGTGACGAGCTTCGTGTTGATGATCGCCACCCAATATCTCGACAACGCTGCCGAGGATTTTCGTCGGCGCTCCCGCCGCAATATGGCTTTGGCCGCATTTAGGATTGGCTGGACATTGCATCCTCTTCGGTCTCGGTTTTTTGATTGCCCCCAAGAGTGGGAACGCGCCAGCGAACCACTCCAAGACCAGCGAGCGCCAGCGCTGTAAGACCTGCGCCCGTCAAAAAGGTCATTTGCGGTCCAAAGATTTCCCAAAGCATGCCTGCCAGCAGGCTCGCCGCCAGCAACGCGAAGCCACCCGCAAGGTTGAACATGCCGAAGGCAGTGCCCCTGAGTTCCGGCGGCGCAGTATCACTGACGAGCGTTGCCAGAAGCCCTTCCGTGAACCCCAGATGCAAACCCCAGAGGGCCACGCCGAGCGCAACACCGGGAAGGCTTCCGGCGCGCGCCAGCACAAGGTCTGCAGCAATGAGGATCGAGAAACCGACAATTATCATTGTCAGGCGATTGACGCGGTCTGAGAGCGCGCCCGCCGGATAGGCCGCGAGCGCGTAGATTACATTCATGACCACAAATATCAGTGGGATGAGAACGGTTGGCAAACCCATGCCTTGTGCGCGCACTAGGAGAAAGGCCTGACTGAACCTGGCCAAGGTGAACACGGTTGCGACACAGACAACAAGCCAGAAGGACGAACCCAGCCGTCGCAGCTCTGGCATGCTCAGGGGAGCCCGCACCTGACGCAAGTCTGCAGGTCGAACCGGCTCACGAACGGCAAGGGCAAGGACGCCAACCGCGAGTGCGCCGGGAAGAACGGCGACCCAGAACACGATCCGAAACTGATTGGAGGTCAGCCACATCAAGCCAATTGCCAGGAGCGGCCCGACAAATGCGCCTACCGTGTCGAGAGATTGACGAAGACCAAAACTCGCGCCTCGCAGGTCTGGCGGTGCGATATCGGCAATCAGAGCATCACGGGGGGCGTCTCGGATTCCTTTGCCGATCCGGTCGACAAAGCGTGCTGCCATAACCCATCCAACTGACGAAGCCAGCGGGAACACCGGCTTGGTGACGGCCGCCAGAGCGTAGCCGATGATGGCCAATAGCTTGCGTTTTCCCAGCCAATCAGACAGCGCACCGGAGAAGACTTTGGTAATGGCAGCCGTCGCTTCGGCAACGCCTTCTATCGTCCCGATCGCCACCATCGATGCCCCCATGACGGTCACGAGATAGATTGGCAGCAAAGCGTGGCCCATCTCCGAGGAGACGTCCATCAGCAATGACACGAAACCTAGCGCCCAGATTTCCGAGGAGATGGTCCGAAGGCCTGTGCGAGCACTTTCTGAGGCCGTAGGGTGTTCCATCGCTCCCTTTCTCACCAACTCGATACTGGGACCGCCTCCGTGCCAACCTTGGGGACCGATTATCGCTTCCAGTTCGTCGCACCTGCCAACTTGCTCATTTCAAGGATCTGCTGACACGCGAGACTGATCCCGAACAGAGGCGGGTCATTGAAGGCCTGCTGGAACTGGAGCAACAAAAACTCAAAAATGGCGGAGCGTCAGGCCGCAAGCAATCGCCATCTTCAATCGCTGCGCTAAGGCCAAGAGCGCGCCGGTCAGGCGCGCTGAAGTTCTCTAGCCACGGCAATCACGCGGCCTTGACCGTGATCTTCTTCTCGGCCTTCTGGGCTTCGGCGGTCTTGGGCAGCTTCACCGTCAGCACGCCCTTGGTGAAGCTTGCATCGATCTTGTCGGCGTCGACCCCGTCAGGCAGCTGGAAGGAACGCTGGAAGGAGCCGTAGCGGCGCTCGGACAGATAATAGTCCTTGTCCTTCTCTTCCTTCTCTTCCTGCTTCTCGCCCTTGATCGTCAGCGTGTGGTTGGAGAGCTTGATCTCGACATTCTTCTCGTCGATGCCGGGCAGCTCGGCCGTGATCTCATACTGCTTTTCCTTCTCGACGAGGTCCATCGCCGGCGCCACCGGCCAGTCCGCGCTGCGCAACGACGGCAGCTCACGACCGAAAAGGGAGCGGGTCGAGGGCAGCCGGAAGTCGAAAGCGTGGAAGTCGTCGAACAGCCGGTCGATTTCGCGACGCAGGCTTTCGAACGGTGCCGTCCAGTTGTCGGACCGGGCAGGGGCAGTGCCTTTCTCTGTCTTGACGGGGAGTTTGGTGGCAGCTTCAGCCATGGTTCTTCTCCTAGCATTTGGGGTTGAATGCGAGCCCGCCGTCTCGACCCTTTCGCCTCAGGTTTCCCTGGGAGCCGGTGAGAGAAGCGGGCCCGCTTGTCAGGGCTGTAAGAGGGAGCTACGCGCCCAACCACTTCCCGATCTCGGGTCGTTACCGCCCCGCGTGGCCACATCCAGCCTGACATGAGCTGCATCAAAGCAGTTGTGGAGTGGCCGCTCATTGATCGGGATCAATGGCGCGAGAAAAAGCCGCTCGCCGGAACTCGAATTGAGAGGCGCGACCATCAAAGGATAGCGCGGTGATTTGAAACGCCATCCCTCGGCACCGCACGGCAGTCCGATGATCAAAGGTGCTGGCGCTCAAGTTCGGCGCAGGAATAGCTGAGTGCGGACAAATCCATCGGTGAGATGGTTTGCGAGCAATGGCGTCGAACGAAAGCTCGGAAATCAGCGACTACAGTTCTTCAAGAACCGGGTCGTCGGCATGATCCTCCAGGATCGCGGCGGACCGATCGTCGGAAGGCTTAGAGGCGGGTTGGGTTCGGTGACCTGGCATCGAATATTGCGCCATTTCGTGCTGTGACAAAAGGGAATGGAGCCGTGACTGTATTGACGCCGGTGATTTGCAACCGAGCCCGATCAGTCCCAGATACCAGCCTCGCTTGCGGCATCACTGCGAATGGCGTTCCAGCACATTGATGCGGTCCTCGGTTATCCTGCCGTCTACGACCTGGATGATCCGGTCGCAGCGGCCGGCGAGATCATGGTTGTGCGTGACGATCAGGAAGGTCGTGCCGCGCTCCCTGTTGAAGCGCCGCATCAATTCGAAAACCGCATCGGCTGAGGCCGTGTCGAGATTGCCGGTCGGTTCATCGGCGAGCACCAGCAACGGATCCATGGCCAAGGCACGGGCTATGGCTACGCGCTGCTGCTGACCGCCCGACATGTTCAGCGCCCGATTGTTGCGCCATCTGCCGAGGTCGACCCAGTCCAGGAGCTCGTCGGCGCGCCGTTCCATAGCGGCGTCCGGTCGGCCACGATCCAGCAGCATCGGCATCATGACATTCTCGCGAGCGGTGAAAGCAGAGATCAGGTAATGGTACTGGAACACGAAACCGATCGTGTGGCCGCGCAGGCTGGTCAAGGCGGCTTCCGACAATTCAGTCGTGTCCTCGCCATGGATCGATAGACGCCCGGAGGTCGGGCGATCGAGCAGGCCAATGATATTGAGCAGCGTGCTCTTGCCTGATCCGGATGGCCCCATCAGGGCGACAAATTCGCGCGGGTGGATGGTGACGTCTATGCCGTGCAGCACTTCGGTCTCGACCGGGGTGCCGACATTGTAGGATTTGCGAATGCCTTCGAGAGCGAGCAGATCAGCCATGGATGGCATCCACCGGATCGAGGCTTGCGGCGCGCAGCGCCGGCACGATGCCGGCTATCACCCCGGTAATGGTGGCAAGGGCCGCCGAAGATACGAACAGGCTCGGTTGGATATAGAGGGGGAACAGTTCGGAGCCATCGGCCTGTCGTGCGTAGCGGTGCCAAACCATCAGAGCGCCGGCGCCGACAAGCGCTCCGGCCAATGAGCCGACAAAACCGAGCACGCCGCCCTGGATCAGGAAGACCCTCAGGATTTGTCCGCGCGCGCAACCCATGGCGCGCAATATGCCGATGTCCTTGGAACGCTGAAGCACGGACACCACCAGGACGGCCGCAATGCCGAACGCCACGGACAGGCCGACAAAGATGCGGATCAGGGCACTGGAGAGGTTTTGGGCCCGGATCGCAGTGAATATCTGGGCGTTGGTCTTGATCCAGCTGTCGGCCTGCACCGGTAGCGTCGCCTGAATGTCCTGAGCAATGGTTTCCGCCGCATAGACGTCGGTGACAGTGAGGTCGATCGTCGTCACGCCGCCGAGCAGCCCGAGCAGGCTCTGAGCCGTCCGCAGCGCGACATAGGCGTTGCGCGCGTTCGCGCCCTTGTTGCCGAGATCGAATATTCCCTTGATTGTCAGTGTGCGGCTGCCGCCAATGGCGGTCGTTACGTTGATCTTGTCGCCGATCGTCGCGCCGATATCCTTGGCGAGTTCGAGGCCGACGAGGATGTCGTCGGAGCCAAGCTCTGAATTGCCGGCGACGATGTAGTTCGGCACACGAACGATGCGGAAATAGTCGTCGGCCTGCATTCCAAAGATGCCGATGCTGCGGCTGGCATCGCCGCGTACGGCAAGTGCTGAACCGGATACGGTCGGCGTTGCGATCACCACATCCGGCCGGGCGCGCATCGCGGCGAGGATCGTCTGCCACTGATCGATGGAAAGGATGCGCTGCGTCGGCTGCTGGACGATCGCGGCCTCGATCACCCCATCATGCCATCTCAGTGGTCGGGCGACTTCCTGTGGCGCCAGGAGCTGGATCTGCGGCTGAGAAGTGAGCACGCGATTGGTGAAGTTGGTCTGCACGCTGGTCAGCATCGCCGACATGAACACGATGACACCGACGCCGATGGCGATGCCGCTGAGGATGAATCCCGACTGCATGCGGCCTTCGGCGAGAAACCGCAGTGCTGCGATCCAGGCAAATGTCAGCCAGGGTTTCATGACGCCACCGGCCTGATGCGCTGGCCGGCCCTGACGCCGGCGGCGATCGGAACGACCAGATCATCCTGCGCAAGTCCTTCAAGGACCTCTATCTGGTCGCTCGTGCGCAGGCCGAGCCTGACCGCCTGCTCGCGTGGGCGGCCGTTGCGAACGACGAGAACCCAAGGCGAAGCGGATGTCGGGTCATGCACCGCGCGCGCCGGAACGACCAGCGTCGAGGCGCGCTTGTCGATTTCTATGTCCACGGAGACGGTCATGTCCTGGCGCAGATAGGGCGGCGGAGCTGTTGCGGTGAGCTTCACCTCCACCGACGCGCGCGTGATGTCGATGGACGGGTTGATGTACGACACCTTGGCGTCGAAGCGATGGTCTGGATAGGCGTCGGCTGAGACCAGTGCGTCCTGACCTACCCGAAGGAGACCGAGGTTCTTCTCGTCGATCTGCAACACCAACTGGACATCGCCGGCGGGCGCCAGCACGAGGAGGGCGTTTCCGGGCTGAACAATGGCGCCACGCTCGACATTGCGGGTGATGAGTGTGCCGTCTCGCGGCGCGGCGATGGTCGCATAGCCAAGGCGCGCTTGCGAAGTCGCGACATTGGCCTGTGCCTGATTGAGCTGGGTCAGCGCCATCACGTAGTCGCTGCCCCCGGGCTGTGCGGTGTAGACGGAGAGCTCGGCCGTGCGGACCTGGGTGCGCGCGACATCAAGATCCCTGGTGGCGGTGTCGAGCGTCTCGCGGGTGCCGAAACCCGCCTTGGAGAGCTGTTCGGCCCTTTGGTAGGCCGCCTGGGCATTGACCAGCGTCGCCTCGGCCTGCTTGAGCGCCTGCTGCGCGGCCGGCAGCGTGAACTCCCGCAGCTGCCGCATCCGCGCCTCCGCCTGCGCGGCGGCGCCTTGCGCCTGGACGACCGCGGATTTCAGTTCGCTGGACTCCAGGACAATGAGCGGCTGGCCCCGTTTGACGATCTGGCCCTCGTCGACCAGCACCTCCGCGACCGTGCCGGTGTACTGCGTTCCGATATTCACGCGATAGGGCGTCTCGACGTGGCCGCTCGCCACGACGGTCCTTGTGAGATCGCCGCGGATCACGCGATAGACGACGACTTCCGGGCCGACAAGCCAGCGCGCCAGCGCCAGGGCAAGAGCGACCGCCAGCAAGGCCAGCCCGCCAAGCAGCCATTTGTGCAGCCAGACAAAATGCCTGGCCGCCGACATGCGCAGCCTGTGGGATATGTCGGGATGCAAATCTGTGTTGGTCTGCAGCATGGCGGCCTCGAGGGGTGAAATCGCCCAAGTGATTATGGCGGCACGCGCCTGCCACCTTGTGCCAGATCAATTCTGACCTTCGGCTTGCCAGTTTCCGATCGCGCGGCCGATCTCGGTTGGCAGTATCGCCTTAAGCTGGCGGGTCGACCACGATCCCGGACAGTGGCTCGACCCAGTACAGGTGGTCGGTCACGGCCTTTACGCCGGCGACGTTTTCTGCCGCGACAAGCGCGGCCTGGCGCTCGCGCTCGTCGAGGATCGCGCCATTCAGTTCGGCAATCCCCTTGTCGACCCTGACATGGATCATGCCTGTTCCAGCCCATGGCTGGGCGGCAAGTTCCGCAACGATCTTCTGACGGATCTGTTCGTCGGTTGCCAACGTCGAGCCGCCCTTTGGAAGAGAGCGAAGCAATGCGCGCAGAAGATCGGAACGTGTGACGATGCCGACAACTTTTCCGCCCTCGACCACCGGAATGCGTTTGACCTGGTGGCGCGTCATGAGTTCGACGACGTCCTCCAATGCGCTTTCAGGGGATGTCGTGACGACGTTCTCGGACATTACCTCGTCGACCCGACGGCCGTTGGCATGGACATACTCCTCGGCGACACGTCCTGGGCTGACGAGAAACTCCAGCCAGCGCGGGCGCTTGCGTTTCGTGCCCAGCTCGCCGCGGCGCAGAAAATCGCCTTCACTGACAATCCCGACCAGCATGCCATCGCTGCGGATGACGGGAAGGCCGCTGATCTTGCGCGACAGCATCAGCCCGGCCGCGTCGGCAATCGACGCCGACGGTTCGACGCCAATGACTGGGGAGGTCATTATCGATAAGGCTTGCATGTTCGTCTCCTTCGAAATTTACCCTTGTTCGGCTTGCCGCCGTGGGACCACGACAGCATGGAACAGCTGGGCTCTTCTTATTCCCTGGGCAGGCGGGCGCTTTGACCGGCGTCAAGGCAGGATCTCGACCGAGGTTGCAGTTTTCGAACCCAATCCTGCAAAATCTGGTTCGAGCGTCGAACGATGGACAACAAGCATAAATTCAACATCGGCTACGTCGTGGCCGCTCTTCTGCTGATCGGCTTGCTTCAATCCTGGCTCGCGTATCGCGATACCGCTCAGCTTTCCTACAGTGACGTCATCCGCCTCGCGCAGGAGGGCAAGGTTGCGTCCGTCACGCTCACCGAGACCATGATCGAAGGTGCGTTCAAGGAGCCGGAGGATGGCAAGACCACATTCCTTGCCAATCGCGTCGACCCTGCGGCAGCCACGGTTTTTGAGAAGGCCGGCGCCAAGGTCAGCGGCGCTTCCGACAGCAACTGGCTGACGACAATTCTCTCCTGGATTCTGCCAGCGCTGATCTTCGTCGGCATCTGGATGTTCTTTTTCCGCGGCTTCGCCGACAGGCAAGGCATGGGCGGCCTGATCAACATCGGCAAGTCGAAGGCGAAGGTCTATCTGGAGCGCAAGACCGGAGTGACTTTTGAAGACGTGGCGGGCGTCGATGAAGCCAAGGCCGAACTGCAGGAAATCGTTTCCTTCCTCAAGGACAAAGACAAGTACGGTCGCCTTGGCGCGCGTATCCCCAAGGGCATCCTGCTGGTCGGGCCGCCCGGAACCGGCAAGACACTGATGGCGCGCGCGGTCGCAGGCGAGGCGGGGGTGCCCTTCTTTTCCATCTCAGGCTCGGAATTCGTCGAGATGTTCGTCGGCGTGGGGGCAGCGCGGGTGCGGGACCTGTTCGAGCAGGCCCGGCAAGCTGCGCCCTGCATCATTTTCATCGACGAACTTGACGCGTTGGGACGTGCCCGCAGCCCGTTCGCGGGTTACGGCGGCGGTGACGAGAAAGAGCAGACATTGAACCAACTGCTGTCGGAACTCGACGGTTTCGATCCGCGTGTCGGTATCGTGCTGCTGGCCGCCACCAATCGGCCCGAAATCCTGGACCCGGCCTTGCTGCGGGCAGGGCGCTTCGACCGGCAGGTCGTTCTGGACCGGCCTGACCGCAAAGGTCGGGAGGCGATCGTCAAGGTCCACATCCAGAAAGTCTCAATCGCTCCTGGCGTCAGCGCGGACGAGATTGCCGCGATAACGCCCGGTTTCACCGGGGCCGACCTTGCCAATCTGGTCAACGAGGCGGCCATCGTCGCCACGCGACGCGGCGCCGACAAGGTGACGATGGATGACTTCACCAATGCGGTCGAGCGCATCGTCGCAGGGTCGGAACGCAAAAGCCGATTGCTGAAACCGCAGGAGCGTGAGCGTGTCGCCTTTCACGAAATGGGGCACGCCCTGGTGGCGGTCGCGAAGAGGAGCGCCGATCCGGTGCACAAGGTATCCATCATCCCGCGCTCGATCGGCGCTCTCGGCTACACCATGCAGCGTCCGACCGAGGATCGGTTCCTGATCACGGTCAGTGAACTGAAGGACCGCATGGTCGTCCTCATGGGCGGCCGCGCGGCGGAGGAAGTCATATTCGGCGAAGTTTCGACCGGGGCGGCCGACGACCTCGCGAAGGTCACGGACATCGCCCGTCAATGTGTCACCCGTTTCGGCATGGACCCGACGGTAGGGCAGGCAGTCCTCGAAGAGCAGCGTCTGCAATGGCTTGGCGACGGCCCTGGCCTGCCGAACAAAAAGGACTATTCGGAGGCCACGGCGCGTGAGGTCGATCTGGCAGTCCGCGGTATGATCGATGAGGCCTTTGCCAATGCCAGGGATTTGCTTCGCGAAAGGATCACCGACCTGCGCGCTGGCGCGAGGCTGCTGCTCGAGAAAGAAACGCTGACGCCTGACGACTTCGCTCCGCTGCGGCGAACCGAGATGCTGGCCCCGGCGGCGTGAAGGCGATGCAGGCGGAGATCCTGGTCCGCATTGAACAAACGAGGAGAGTGTCATGAAACACAAGCTTCAGCAGAAGATGATCGACATCCTGGCGCGTTGCATGGACATGACGATCGCAACGAACCGCTCCGATGGCTCGCCCCAGGCGACGGTGGTCTCGTTCGTCCATGATGGTTTGCTGCTCTATTTCGGCTGCGGCGCCGGCTCGCAGAAAGCAGGGAATATTTCTCGCGATCCGCGCGTTTCGGTCGCCATGACCGCACCCTACGACAACTGGCTGGAGATCAAGGGGCTGTCGATGGCGGCGACCGCCACCGAGGTCGTCTTGCCTGCCGAGCTCACAGAAATAGGACGCCTGATGGTGCAGCGCTTCCCGCAGATTTCGACCATCCAGCCCTCTGAGGCCGCACCCGCGAAGCTCTTCAGAGTACGGCCCACGATCGTCTCCTTGCTCGACTATTCTCTGGGTTTTGGTCATGCCGATCTCGTCAAAGTCGAGGCTGAAGACATCGCCGAAACCCTGGACAGCATGCAACACCATTGGCTTGCGGGCACTTCCGCAACCTCGTGACGACCGCGCCAATCGTCCGACCACCTGACTATCTGACCCGGCATTGAGCAGGATCAATGAGCAGGAGCGCCAAGGGTGCTTTGTTGTCGCCGCGGGCGACAAGTCCGCTTCAACAAACAGGAGACAGACCAATGACGGATCTAACATTGCGTCAGAACATTCTCGATGAGTTGGAATTTGAGCCGAGCATCGACGCCGCCCACATCGGCGTCGCCGTGGAAGATGGCATCGTCACCCTCACCGGACATGTTTCTTCCTACTGGGAAAAGACCACTGCCGAAAATGTGGTCAAGCGGCTCAAGGGCGTGAAGGGTATCGCCGAGGAAATCGAAGTCCGGCTGATTGGACAGAAGGGGACCGCGGACGACGAGATCGCCAGGCGTGCGGTCAATGCCGTGACCTGGAATGTCTCCATCCCGAGGGACAAGGTGCAGGTCAAGGTCCAGGACGGCTGGATCACGCTGACCGGGAAAGTTGAATGGCAATACCAGAAGAACGCGGCGGCCGAGGCCGTGCGCGGGCTGGCCGGCGTTGTCGGCGTTGCCAATCAGATCGAAATCACCCCACGTGCCTCGGTACCCGACGTCAAGAAGCGCATCGAGGATGCGCTGAAGCGCGATGCGGAAATCGAAGCCCAGGCGATCCGCGTCAACGTGCGGGATGGCAGGGTGACGCTTGAAGGCAAGGTCAAGGCATGGTCCGAGCGCCAGGCAGCGGAACGCGCCGCTTGGTCGACGCCGGGCGTCCGGATGGTGGAAGACCGGATTGCGATCGTCTGATGGCTCGACCTGGTTGACGCGGCGGCTCAAGCGGCCGTCGCGCCGATAGTCCGAGGCACGCGCCACCGCGAAGTGCATCTGGCGGTGAGGATCGCGGCCAATGATGGCGAGCAACGCCTTCATTCTATGTCAAGGAGTAACAACATGATTATGACGACTGGCACGCTGGTCGCGGTAACCGAGGGCGAGAAGTTGCGCCTGTTTCGCAACAAGGGCCACGAACCCCAGATCGATCTGGTTGAATTGGGCGAGCCGACGCTCAAAACGGCCAACACCGGGTCGGGCGGTCGCCACCGCAGTTCCACCGCCAATCCGGACGACTCTCGCCTGCGGGAAGACGATTTTGCCGCTGCCGTTGCCGAGTATCTCAATCGGGGGGCGCTGACGGAAGCGTTCGAGCATGTGGTGGTGGTTGCCGATCCGCGCACGCTCGGCGAACTGCGCAAGCATGTCGAGCCTTCGCTTAAAGCGAAACTGGCGGGTGAACTCGGCAAGGATCTCGTGAAGCACTCAGTCGAAGCCATCGAAAATACGTTGGCGGCGGCTTGAGTAGTCCGCACACCCCATAACCAGGCTGCTATCGACGACCGTCGCTGGTGTGGCGGGATGTTGGCTTCACGCACCTATGACTGGCAAGGGATCGCTGGCGGCAGTGTTTTTCGCCAGTGGCGTCCGCCGCAAATCCCCAGCCAAGAATCTCGGGATCCCTGCACAACCGATAGCTGTCAGCCATTGCCGCTAAACGAGCGAGAAGTCCGAGCCCAGGAAGACGAGAAATTGCCCTGTGATCAAAGGAATTCGCAGCACCGGACCGTCGTCGCTGCTGTCCTGAATCGGTGATCCCGTGACACAAGGGTGTACCTTCAGGATCGCTTTCCAGATCGTCGGAAAATCCGCCCCTTTGCTCTTCTCAGCGTTGCACGCGTTGAGAAGCCCCGTAACGCTGTCCGTCATTGAAACCACATTGCCTAAGTGCTTGATCCCAAATCCTATGAATGAATGCAGCTGGGACTGTCTTGATCTCGATCAATTTGCCCGGTTTGCTCGGATAGGCACCCAATCCCTGCCTTCCTTGCGATAATGGCGTTTCACGGCAGCCCAGGCGACGCGATAGGCTGTTTCCTCACGCTTTTCGCCTTGGTCGGCATATTCGTCGCAGGCGCTGTTGAAGGCGGCGCGAAAGATCTCCTGGGCATGCGGGGGCAGGTGGGTCCTGATGGGCGGTGGAAGATCTTCCTCGGTCGCATAAGGCATTGCGGTCCTCACTTCCAGGCCCAACCGACGCCTACGCAGGTGGCTGACGAACAGGCCAAGGCACGTCGAGGGGCGGCGATCAGTTTGACAGGAAGCGGCAGAGCTGGACGTCGTCGAGCAGCGAGCGGGTAACGCCGCCGAACACCCATTCCCTGATCCGGCTGTGTCCATAAGCGCCTGACACGACCAGGTCGGCCTTGGCGGAACTCAGGAAGTCGATCAGCTCGTCGCTCTCGTCATCGGCCTTCAGCACTTCGGTGCGAGCCGTGATACCGTGCCTGGCCAGGAAGGTCGCTACATCCTTTATGCCTGCCGTCGTTCGGTCACCCGGTTCGGAATCGATACTGACCACGATCACATCATCCGCCATCGCCATCAGCGGCACGGCATCGGCCACCGCGCGCCTGGCTTCGCGGGTATCCTTCCAGGCAACCACGATCCTCCCTGTCGGTGCCTGCTCCGCGCCGACCGACGAGATCAACACTGGCCTGCCGGCACGCAGCGCGAGGCCGCCGGGATCGACAGTCCGATAGGAATCGCCGGAGGAAGCCCCTTCAGGAGCTCCAGTGATGATGATATCCGCGCTCCTTGATGCCGCGACCAAGGCATGGTTGGGATTGTCGAGCATGTTGCGCCACTCCGTCGCCACCGAACCGGCAACCAGACCGTCAAACTCGAGGCGCCGCTCCTCGAAACGCTTCTTGATATCGTCCCTCAACTGCTGCCAGACCTCGGCGGCTATAGCGGCACCCTCGGGCGCCATCGTCACGGGCAAGGGCGCATCGGCCGCACAGAAGCCGATCAACCGAGCCTTGGAGCGCCTGGCAAGATCGATGGCGATCCTGGTGACGGGCGCGATCGGGCCATCTATGCCCACATTCAGCAGAATGGATTTGTACCCCATCGGTGATGCTCTTGGTCGGTATCGGTCGGATCGGCTTAATCTAGCCCGTCCCACGCATTGCGATCCTTGATGCCGATCAAGTTGCGACCTCAGGGCATATGCGACTCGAAATGGATGGTCTCTCCGTCCACCACGAAGGTACCCTTTCCAATATGGTGCATGGTCTTGGGCCTTGGCTGCCCCGGATCAACCCAAGCCTTCACGACCTCGAGGACGAAAAGATTGTATTTGTTGACGAGCCGGGTATCGACCACGCGGCATTCGAGATTGGCAAAGCATTCAGCGACCAAGGGCGCGGCGACACGCTCGCCGGGCAGCGGCGTCAGCCAGGTCGTCGCGAACTTGTCTTTGTCCCGGCCTGAGCAGTTGCCGGCCGCCACGACTTTCTCCGCCAGCCCCACGGCCGGGATAGCGATCACGCACTCCTTCGTGTCGCGCAACGCGCCAAACGAGAAATCGCCACTCGACACGACACAGGCAATCGTCGGCGGTGTAAACTCCACCATCATGTGCCACGACATGGTCATGACATTGGCGCGGCCTCTCGCCCGGGTTGTCAGCAGAGCGACTGGACCCGGCTCGATCAGCCGATAGACATCTGCAAGCGGCAGTTCCTTCATCTTCGCACCTCCGTTGTATTCGATATTGCCAAGCGCAAGGCGGCCGTCACCGCGGCGAACAGCCTGCATGTGGCGTGTCAGTTCGAGAACAAGCGGTTGACGGAGCCATTGCTGAGCAGGGAGCGGGTCATTCCACCAAAGGCCCATTCACGCAGCCGGCTGTGACCATAGCCGCCGGCGACGACAAGGTCGGCACCCATGCCGTGGGCGAGTTCGATGATGGTTTCGCAAGCATCCCCATGATCCGGGTCCAGGACTTCCGATCTCGCCTTGATGCCATGCCTCATCATGAACCGGACGACGTCGCCGACACTTTCGCGCGCATCCCTCTGCTTCTGTTCTTCGATCGTCGCCACGAGCACATCTTGTGCGCCGGTCAGAAAGGGCAATGCATCGGTGACTGCTCGCCGAGCCTCGCGAGTATCCTTCCACGCCACCAGAACCTTCTCGGGGTCAGGTGGAACAAGCCGGTCAGCCGCGATCAGCACAGGCCGCCCAGCCGACAGCACCAATGTTCCGATGTCGACCACCCGGTTGTGATCAGCGCCGGAGACCGGCGTTCCCGTCACGACGAGATCGGCGGCGCGGGCGTGCATCGCGAGCAGGCGTGTCGGATCCCCGATCTCTTCACGTAAGGTGGCGCCGTCTCCGACGAGAGACAAGAATTCCTCCTTGAGGATCTTCAGGCGATCCTCGATCTCGATCCGACGTTCACGCATGATTTCCGCCGCCGCCATCCCACCATCGTCACCGGGAACAAAGACATATGAATCGGCCGCGGCAAAACCGATCAGCTTGGCTTCGAAGCGTCGCGCCAACTCCAGCGCATAGTTCGTTCGCGGCGCTGCCGGAGAATCGACATCGAGTTGAACCATGATGGTGTTGAAGATCATTTTCGTGCCCTCCGATGAGATTTGTCGCAGGATCACCTGAGGTCCGATCGTGCGCCTTGATGCGCATCAAAGTCTGCCGATCTCGGCGGATCGCGCCTTTCGCCTCCATCTGAATTGTGGTCTCGCCGCCCTACATTGGCATCTCTGGTTCGAGGGCGCGTTCTTTCGTCGGTTCCGGTATTTCGGTCATGGTCGCTTCGGTTAAGAGCAGGACGCTCGCCACCGAGACTGCGTTCTCCAGTGCGATGCGAACGACCTTGGTCGGATCGATGATGCCGGCTTCGACCAAGTCGACATATTCCTTCTTTCCCGCATCGAAGCCGAAATTGCCGGTGCCTTCGAGCATCTTGGCAATGACAACGCCGCCGTCGACCGCGGAATTCTCGGCGATCTGCCGGACCGGTGCTTCGAGTGCCCGCTTGAGAATCTGCACGCCCGTGCGCTCGTCGCCTTCGCAATTCTCTTGCTCGTCGGTCACGGTCTTGATGCAGCGCAAGAGGGCGAGCCCGCCGCCTGGCACTATGCCTTCGGCGATCGCAGCCTTGGTGGCGCTGATGGCATCGTCGAGCGCTTCCTTCTTCGATTTCATCTCGGCCTCGGTCGGCGCGCCGACCTTGATGACGGCGACGCCGCCCGCAAGCTTGGCCAGTCGCTCCTGCAGCTTCTCGCGATCATAGTCGCTCGTCGTATTGTCGATCTCGCGCCGAATCTGTTCGACACGGCCCTTGATCGCCTTTGCATCTCCGCCGCCGCCAATGATCGTCGTATTGTCCTTGTCGACGACAATCCGCTTCGCGCGCCCCAACTGCTCCATGGTGACGTTTTCCAGCTTGAGCCCGAGATCCTCGGAGATGACCTGTCCGCCGGTCAGGATGGCGATATCCTGCAACATGGCCTTGCGGCGATCGCCGAAGCCTGGCGCCTTTACGGCACAGTTCTTGAAGGTGCCGCGGATCTGATTGACGATGAGCGTCGCCAGTGCCTCGCCTTCGACTTCCTCGGCGATAACGAGCAGGGGGGCTCCGGACTTCGCCACAGCCTCGAGCAGCTTGATCAGATCATTCAGCGAAGCGATCTTCTTTTCGACGATGAGCACGAGCGCGTCTGCGAGGACCGCTTCCATCTTCTCGGGATCGGTCACGAAATATGGTGACAGGAATCCGCGATCGAACTGCATGCCCTCGACGACGTCGAGGACGGTTTCCGTGGTCTTCGATTCTTCGACCGTAATGACGCCTTCGCCGCCGACCTTCTCCATTGCCTCGCCGACCAACTGACCGATGAGAGGATCGTTGTGCGCGGAGATCGTTGCCACCTGTTCTTTCTCGCGACGGGTCGAGACAGGCCGAGATATCTGCTTGAGCGTTTCGATTGCCCGTTTGGTGGCGCGGTCAAGGCCTCGTTTTATGTCGATCGCGCTGGCGCCGGCGACGACGTTGCGTACGCCGTCGGCGAACATCGCATGGGCCAGAATGGTCGACGTGCTGGTGCCGTCACCGACCATGTCCCCGGTTTTCTCCGCCGCCTGCCTGAGCATCCGCGCCCCAAGATTTTCCTCGGGATCCTTCAGGTCGAATTCCTTGGCGATGGTCACGCCGTCATTGCAGACTGTGGGAGCGCCCCATTTCTTTTCGATCAGAACCGATTTCGAACGCGGCCCGAGCGTCACGCGTATGGCGTCGGCGAGCTGGGTTGCGCCACGAAGAATCTTTTCGCGCGCTGCTGATCGAAACAATACCTGTTTGTGAGCCATGACCGCCTCGGTGCTATGATCCGCCTTGGCTAGCAGGGGTGAGTTCGGCCGGCTTTGATACGCATCAATCCAAGCGTCAGCGGTAGAGACCGGCGATGCTCGAGAAATTCAGCCTCTGATCCTCATCCTACCCTCACATTCGGCGCCCTGTGAGCATTGATCACTATCTCCGGCCTTTGACGGTGATCAATGATGACCTGCGCAACTGCCTGCTTGATGCTTCGGGGCCCATGCAGGAAGCAGCCATGCGCGGATTTACGAGACGTCTCTTTCTGACAGCGGCTGCGCTTCCCGTTGCGTTGGCATGCCGGCCAGCATCCGCCGATAGCGCCACGGCCCTTCCGGAGGCAATGAGGCTCGGAGGAATGCCCCTGCTTGAGGCCTTGTCCCTCAGGCGCTCGATCCGGCTCTTTGACGACAAGTCGATCGAAGAGGGGGACCTCTCGACTTTGCTGTGGTGCGCTTTTGGTCTGAACAGGCCCGCTACCGGCGGTCATACGGCGCCGTCATGGCACGGCTCGATGGAGACCGCGATCTACGTGGCGGACGGACAGGGAGTGCGCCAATTCGATCCAATGATCCAGGCGGCTCCCATCGTGCTTGCGGAAGATATTCGCATGAGGACAGGTGCCGAGCCCTTCGTTGGAACCGCGCCTGTTGTGCTGATCTATGTCGCCGACCGCGCTCGCATGTACGAAGCAAGCGCCGAGGAACAGATCCAGGCTGCGCACGTCGACACAGCCATCGTGGCACAGAATGTCTATCTCTATTGCGCCTCTGTCGGTCTTGGCACTTGCCTGGTGAGCAGCGTCGACAAACGAGGTTTGGCCCAACTTCTCAAGCTGCCCAAGTCACAGATCGTCACGTTTGTCCAACCCGTCGGATATCCGAAGCCCGCGGTCTAAGCGTAGCGGTTCGATTTTGACTCAGCGTGCCGCCCGGTCGGCCGGAGCGCTTCCTTGGGCTCCTGATGGGGATGTCACGGCGCATGAGAAGCCGTTGGCGCAGGATAGAGCGCCTCTCCGGCTGCGGCATGCCAGTTCAGTATACCCTCCCAAATTTCCTCCGCCGTTTCGGCAAACCAGAAGAGGTCGCGATCCTCCGGATCGATGACTCCTTCCTCCACCAGGAAATCCATGTCGATGGCACGGCGCCAGAACTCCTTGCCAACCAGGACGACTGGAATTGGCTTGATCTTGCGGGTCTGAACAAGGGTGAGGGTTTCGAACAGTTCGTCCAGTGTTCCGAACCCGCCGGGAAAGGCGACAAGGGCCTTCGCGCGTAGCAGGAAATGAAGTTTGCGGATGGCGAAATAGTGCACCTGAAAACAAAGCTCCGGGCTGACATACGGATTGGGGTATTGTTCATTCGGCAAGCTGATGTTGAGCCCTACCGAAGGCATGGAAAGATCGAAAGCGCCCCGGTTGGCAGCCTCCATGATCCCGGGACCTGAACCCGTCATGATCACGATTTGGTGATCCAGCTGATCGCGATTGGCGCCGCTGACCAATCTGCCAAATTGACGTGCGACATCGTAGTAGCGCGCCTTCGATGCAATTCGTTCGGCCGCCCTGAGACGCAAGCTCACGTCGGCGGGCGGTTGCACCAGTTCCGTGCTTCGAAGTGCGCTAAGGTTGCGCCGCGCCGCAACTGGTTCGCAGATGCGCGTACTGCCGAACACGACAATCGTTCCGCGAATGCGGTGCTGACGCAGCAACATCTCTGGCTTGAGGTAGTCGATTTCGAGTCGCGGCCCACGCGTATCATCGCTTTCGAGAAAGGCAGGATCTTCGACTGCCAATCGATAGCTGGGGCTGGCCAGTATGGCCTCAATCCGGCCAGCCGCTCCAGGGTCGTCTGCCGGAGTCTTGCGGGTCTGCCCAGGCAACGGCAGCTGCCGCTGCAGCGGGTGGGGTGGTGGGGGGACGGAGATCACCCGCAGCCTGCGTTTTGATCTACCAGCCTCGGATCGGTCCATCTTGATGGCTTTCCTATTCAGTTTGAACGGCGCATCCGCAATCTCGACATCATACACAGTGGAAGCGCCAACACATCGAGCGTCGCGCCGAGCCGTGTTGGAGCGCAACACTGGAGCGATCAAATCCTGGATCGATAACCGGTCGGTGCCTCGTACCTCTCCAGGGGCAGGTGTTGCAGCATGTCCCGCCGTCCGCGGCTCTTCTTTCCGTTAAGTCTCTTCGCCAGCATCAGGGGAGACAGCAGACGAAGCTTTGAGATGCATCAAAGCGCGACCTGTGTCGGCGCCTAGATTGGCGGCAATCGGCTTTTGGAGCGTGTCATGGAACTGATGGAAGCGTTGCGCACTCGGCGTGCCGTGAGGGAATTCACGGACGAACCTTTGGATGAAACCGTAGTGCAAGATCTGATCGGAGCGGCCATCCTGGCGCCGAGCGCCATCAACCGTCAGCCATGGAGCTTCGTCGTCGTGCCCGGAGCCGAGCGTCTACGCAGGCTTTCGGCGGAAGCCAAGCGCCATGTGCAACTGCACTTGCCCGCCGGATCCCCGTTGGCGATGCATGCAGCCGACCCGGCTTTCGAGATTTTTCACGGCGCGGCCGCACTCATCATCATCTGCGCTGCAGATGGTGAGAGCCAGTCATTCGAGGACTGCTGCCTGGCCGGGGAGAATTTCATGCTTGCGGCGCATGCGAAGGGTCTCGGGACGTGCTGGATCGGTCTGTCGCGACCGTGGCTCAACGATCCGGCAGTCAAGGCGGAACTCGGCATTCCGGCAGAGTGGCACGCCGTCGCGCCCATCATTCTGGGTCATCGCAGGTCGCTTCCATCACCAACGCCACGGCAGAAGGCCAAGATCGTATGGAGCCGCTGACGCGCCGCATGCGATCGAGGTCACTTTCGTGGGCGATGCCAACGTGCCGTCAACCGGCGTTGGCGAACCAGGATCGGTACCGACGGCCGCCGCGATCGCCAATGCTGTCTACGCCGCGTCTGGCAAGCGCATCCGACGCCTCCCGATCGCAGCGGCACTGACCTGAGCGATGGCGCCCATCTCAACCTGGTTCGAAACAGTGGCTCCGTGAACAACGAAGATTCCACAGCCGCGGTCATCGATCGCCTTCGGATGCTTCGGTGTCGGATCGGCCCAGGCCGAGCACCAGCCGACCATATCTGCTCGCGAATGCGATCCCGCGGCCCGTCCTGAGTCCGGTCAGCCGCCAAACCCGAACACCTCGACGCTCTGGAGCCTATTCCCTGGCTTCTCGCCCCGAGATCTCCTCTATAGCTATCCGGAAGAATATGTGGCGGGCATCGTCGGCCAGGGGAGGGGTGAGTGGTTTCAGGGCGCCAGGATCCCACCAGCTGGTGTGGGTACTCAGCAATGACCAAGCACGATCCCGCTGGCGCTTGTGACCGATCCTCTCGGGCAACTCTTCGTAGCGTCCATCCGCGACGACGCTCTTCCACTGACGTCTTGGCAACGGACTCTCGACGAGCACGGACACTTGCGGATTGGAACGCATCCAGTCGATCTTCTTGCCTGGAATAGAGAATGCGTAAAATGCCTCATCAGCGTATGCATAATAGATCGGGACCACATAGGGGCGCCCGTCCTTGGCGCAAGCCAAGCGGGCCAAATGATGCCCGGCCAGCAATTCTCGGCATTCGCTCATGCTTAGGGCACGTATCAACATTGTCGTCTCCAGAACGGTTAGGAACCGAAAGCTTTGCCAGGCAACCGGCGCGTCAATCTTGGCAGACTCTACGCTCCCATCGCCTGATGGAAGCTCTCTTTTTTCTGGGGTCGGCCTCGACGCTTCTCGGAGGGAGAGACCGTGTCGCAGCTTAGTTTCTGGCCGATTACCCAGTTCCTCATTTTGCTCACTCTCGCGAACGGAGTGCCCGTGATCGCCAAGAAAATGCTTGGCGACTGGCTTGCTTGGCCAATTGATGGCGGTTGTCTTTTCTGGGACGGGCAACCACTTCTGGGTCGGTCAAAGACGGTCCGCGGGTTGGTCCTGGCAATCCTTGCAACGGCGATGGGCGCTCCCATGATCGGGCTCGACATCGAAACCGGAATGCTCGTCGGTTTCACCGCCATGGTCGGCGACATGTTGTCCAGCTTCCTCAAACGCCGCCTGAGATTGGCTTCGAGTGCCCAGGCCCCTGGTTTCGATCAAGTGCCGGAATCCCTGTTGCCCTTCCTCGTAGCCAGGAACCTCGTCGGATTTTCGGTCTGGGACATCCTAATCGGTGTTGGAGCGTTTTGGATCGGGGAACTGTTGGTGTCCCGGTTCCTCTATATGCTGCATGTCCGAGACAGGCCCTATTAGTTCTCACTTACCGGCGATCGGCGATTTATTTCGAGCTTGCGGATCGCATCGCGAAGCTCGAGCGCCGGCAACTTGGTGAAGTCCTTGGCGATCTCTGCGGTAATGGCTTTGCGGAGGCTTTCCGGAAATGCCTGACGAAGGTCGCCTAACATCTGGGGAGCGGCAACGACGACGAGTTGGTCAAAATCCTTTGCAAGATGATGATTATGCAGCGTGTCGGCCAACGTTGACGCAAAGGCTCGATCCTCCTCGCGCACGGGCTCAGAATGGTACTCCATCGCCGATCGGCGCGTCCCGACAGAGGCGAAGCTGCGACCAGGCCTGTCGGCCATGATTTCGCGCAGTTGCCGTCGTTCCGCGTGAAAAACCAGCTCATCACCGTCACCGGACGGTTCCCCCGCCGATGAGACATCGCGCAGTATTCGCGCGCGTGCTCCATCCGCGACCAAAACCCAGATCCTTTGCCGTCTCATGATAGCCTCGTTAAAAACAGCCATCATAATCATACTATGGCCAAGACTTTTGTTGTTGATCGAGGTCAATGTTGCCCTTGCATCCTCATCGCTGATGCGTCGTCCGCAGCGCCGTCTAGCCAATGACGGATCGAAGCTCGCCTTGACACACGAATACAGCTTGCGTCGGGTTCGGGCTTCGGCACCTGGCCTGTTGATGCGTGTCCATCGAGCTTCGATCCGCAGGCGAGCACGTCCGCCTGTTTGATCCTTGTCAACGCGACAGCCAGCTCATTCGGGCAATCTGATAGAAGGAGGGTTTTCGCTTGTAGAAAGGGTGCGACAATGAACGACAATATTTTACGGCAGGACATCATCGATGAATTGGAGTTTGAGCCCAGCATCGACGCGGCCAATAACGGCGTCGCCGTCGACAACGGGGTGGTCACACTAACGGGCCATGTTTCGACCTTCGCCCAGAAGGCTACCGCGGAAAATGCGGCACTTTCCGTCAAAGGCGTGAAAGGCCTGGCACAGGAAATTGAAGTGCGGCCTTACGGTTCCCACGTCACCACAGACGAGGAGATCGCCAAGCGTGCTCTCCACACCATCTCCTGGAACACGGTAATTCCCGAAGGAGCTGTTCAGGTCAAGGTCCAGAATGGCTGGGTAACCCTGACTGGAATGGTCGACTGGCAATACCAGAAAGCCGGCGCTGCCAACGCCATTCAATATTTGGCGGGCGTACTCGGTGTCTACAACAACATCGAGGTGAAACCCCACGCGTCAGTGTCTGATGTCAAGAAGCGCATCGAAGATGCACTGAAGCGCAATGCCGAAGTCGAGGCGAAGGCAATAAATGTCAGCGTGTCCGACGGCAAGGTCCGGCTCGACGGCAAGGTGCATACTTGGGCCGAACGGAGTGCATCGGTAAGGGCAGCGTGGGCGGCCCCTGGGGTTCACCTGGTCGAAGATCGTATCATGATCGCGTGACAAGGCTGAATGCTAAGGGAGGCGATTGTGTCCGCTTTCCTTTTTTGCAGGCTTGACGGCGGTGATAAGAGCGACGCCGCTCAAGAGGACCGGCGGAAGATCTTAGATATCAACCTGAACAGTGCTTTCTACGGCCTGAAATATGAGATCGCCGCCACGCTCATCAGTTTGCCGCTGAAAACTGCTCGCTGCGGTCGTACTGCGATCTGTATCTGGATGGAGTGCGATGCGTATCGCTCGCCTCTCGCTGATGGGAGCCAGTCGCGCGGCTGAGCCGGCCGCAAAGTTTGCTGACGCCGTGGCAATCGACCTATCTATCATAATCCTCTGCTGATCTGATTGATTGAAGCGCGTCTGCAGTGGCCACGGCACTGGCCGACGGCATCGAAACGAACGTGGCACGGTGCATGAAGTCCGATCCAAACGCGCTTCTGGGCAATGATTGTGATGTAAATCAAATCGTTGACGCAGGAAAATGAATAGGAGGGTTCCATGATTGTGTCGTCCTCTGCAAAGGAAAGACATTGCGCGTTTCCTGGTTCTCCCTCGCGGTCCTATTGATTGAACTCTTCCCGGCAACGCATGCATTTGCGGCAAAAGTCGAAGTTCTGATCGATCTTTCACAGCAAAGGATGATGGTCGAGGTGGATGGTGGAGATCGCTACAGCTGGCTGGTCTCAACGGCGCGGCGGGGATACCGGACGCCAGTCGGGCACTTTCACCCGGTTAGGCTTGAGAGGACGTGGTTTTCCACGCGGTATGATTTATCGCCGATGCCATATTCGATCTTCTTTCGCGGCGGATATGCCATCCACGGCACGAACGAGGTCGGCAAACTTGGGCGCCCGGTATCTCATGGTTGCGTGCGGCTTCTCCCCGCTAACGCACGTCGCCTCTTCGAACTGGTCAGACTATACGGCAAGGGCGCGACCGAAATAACAATCAGGCCATGAGATCAGCTACGGGCCGCCACGAACGGCACTGCACTCCCTTGAAGGTGCATAATTCGCCTGCAGGGGTCAGCTATTGTTGAGAGGAATTCCCGCCGACGTTATCATTCCAGCTCAATGGCGGTATATCGCTTTTATCCGCGACTTATGCTGGGTTGTCGGCCCTGCGTGTCGCAGCCTCTATCTGCGAAAGCTTTGTCCGTTCCTCGTCCAGCGACTGCAAAAGCGTCTTCCGAGTAGCGAGGTCGGATTCCCTCTCCAGCCTCTCTTCGAAGTGCTTGATATTTTCCAGGTGCACAAACTCAGCGTATCTGTGTGGCATCAGGCCCCCCTAACGGGCCGAAGCGTTTAGGAGCATCTGTAAGTCAGCGGCGCCCAGATTTGCGCTTTACGCGCAATTTGTGCCCTGGCGAGGCTCGGCGTCTGCCCGGTACCGTGCATAGTCATTTCTGGAGTGGCGGAGTATCTGGCTTGCTTGCCAATTGCCGGGTGCGCAGCTACTTTTGCCTCATCGCCGGTCACGAATTGAGGCGCCGGCGACTGAGAGTTAGCTGCGCTCCCGCCTTGTCCAAGGGAGCGCCATGGTCGCCGTTTCGCCCAATCGTCTATTGTCGTCGCTGGCGCCCGAAGCGTTCGAATTTCTACGCCCCCACTTGAAACCCGTCGAATTGGTGCAAGGAACCGTCTTGGTCGAAGGCGGCGGCGAGATTGCTCAAGTGTATTTTCCCCATGGCGGGATCATTTCCATGGTGGTGAGGCTCGAAACGGGAGCGACTGTGGAAGTCGCAATGGTTGGCAGTGACGGCCTGTTCGGCGCCTTTGCCGCACTGGATGGCAAGATCTCTCTGAACACAGCCATCATTCAACTGTCCGGAAACGCATCGGTGCTGGAGACCTCCCGTCTGCGGGCGGCGGCCGACCAAAGCGCGCCCTTTCGCGCGCTCCTTATGCGGCACGAACAGGTCATCTTCGCGCAAGCGCTGCAGTCAGCTGCGTGCAATGCGTCTCATACGGTCCAAGCGCGCTTGTCGCGCTGGCTGCTGCGTGCCCGCGATCTCTCCGGAAGCGACACCCTGTCATTTACACAGGAGTTTCTGGCTCAGATGCTGGGCACTCAACGCAACAGCGTGTCCATCGTTGCGAATACGCTCCAGCACGCCGGCCTGATCCGATATCACCGGGGGCACATCGAAATCATCAATGTGCCGGGCCTATTGGAGAGCACTTGCGAGTGCTACGGCACCGTCAAGGCATATTACGACAAGCTCCTGCGCGGCCACTAAGCATGCTGCATGAGGCTCAGAAGTCGCTCTCAACATCTTGAGTAATACCGAGTGGGGGGAATCTGTCACCGAAGTTGCCCCTAAAGCGTCGATCGCTACTACCGGGATTCCGTCTCTTTTTGCGCCTCGTTAATCTACCCGTTGCGCGCGTTGAAGCTTCTTGGTTTCCGCGTCCAGCAAACGGGAAATCTGCCGACGCTTAAGGGGATCTAATTGTACGGCCATCAGTCTTCGCCAGTAATGGGCGACGTTCGCTTGGCTGTTGCGGACGTTCATCCTTGGGTGGGAACTACCGCTTCTGGCGCAACTTGCCCGTTTGAACGAACCGTCGCGATGAGACGGACGAATTAACCATGTACGGGCTCTGGGCTTGAGATCCAATCCGGATCCCGATCGATTGCGCGTGCTTCGCTAGCGGAGCAGCAACAGGCGGCCCCCGCTGGTGTTAGAAGCACCAACGCAGGCCTGACCCGCAACCTGGTAAGAGGTCTTGGGCTATGAGAAGTGATAGATGGCATTTCCGCCGTCCGGAAGGGGACCGGCGGAGTTCGACGGTACGGCAATCGGGTCATAGACGACATTTGGGACAATCGACTGGATCGCCACCGCCTGGAGCCTTCGACAACGACATCGACAGGCTGGTCGATGAAGCCATGAAGGCGGCGCTCGCCGGAGAGGTCCGGGGCGACATCACCTTCGGCGAGTATGCGTCGCTCTTCGGCTTCTTCCGTTCGGCGGTGATGCAGGAAGGCCGGTTGTTGGAAATGGCCGTCGAGCTAGCCGTCCAGCGGAACCCCAATCTGAAACTATTGCCGACGAAAGCGATGCCGATCGTGCCCGCCGCGCAGGAGATGCTGAAGCGGACGCCGTCTGAGGAGATCAAGGGTGTGCGCTTTCCGTCTCGAGTGCATTCGACCGAGACCTACAAGCCTGACCTGTTTGTGGTGAACAGAACAACACACAGCGGGCTAATCCTGGACATCAAGCGAAGCCTCGGCTCCTACCGTCCTCAGGAAGTGGACCGGCTGCGGTTCAGGATGCTGGCGGTGGCGGCGATAGCGCCGGAATGGGTGGCTGAACACCAGGGGCCGCTCCTGGTGAAGATCGAGACCGCTATCGTCGACGGAGCCGATCAGGTGTCCGATCCCGAGCGGGGTGTCTTCCGACTTTCGGAGATCGACGACCTTCTCGAATCCGAGGGCGCTGCCGGCTCCATCAGGCTGATCCGGGAAGCGTTCTCCGGTCGGGTCCAGGATGAGCTCGCGCGCCGCTGCCGGACGCTGGCGGGCGACCACGTCGAACCTGACAAGTACCTCGACGGAGCGAATCCCGCGGGCGACCATCCGCCAGTTGGGCACGAACAGGCCTCTGTCGTTCCGTTGCAGGCGTCCGTGACGCAACAGTCCCGCTTCGGATACGCCCGAAGGCCGAGCCTGCACTGACGCCAAAGGCGATTCCAGCGCTCCATTGTCGACATCACCGACCGCAGCATGCTGCGGAACGGGAGGAGTATGTCCCCATGAGAAAACCCGTCCCCTGGAAGGAGCCTTCGCGGCTCACAGTCGAAGCGCCAAGTACCAGGAAACAGAAGCAGGCGAATCCTGCAGGCGTGGGCAACGGCGTCGGAGCAGCCCCAAGGTCGAAACCTAGGAGGTCGCCCGCATCGGCAACCCACACCGTGGCGCCAACCGTCAAGCCAAGGAAGGCGACTGCCTCGCTTCCGCTTCTGATGCTCCTCGGACACAGCGAATCCTGTGCCGAGCTCAGGCGCGCCGGCGGCATCACGGCTTGCGACTGCAGGATCAAGCCTATGGAAGATCCTGCTGTGACGGTGGGTCTCGTCATCCATTATGCACGGATCAGCCTCGCCCAGCGGGTACCCATTCCGACCGTCATCATCGAACTGCTGACTCGACGGATCGAGGAAGGTGATCCGGCCTGCATCATGGTCGCCGAGTGGTGCGACGCGTCCGGGCTCCTCAACCTGAAACCTTTGACGCGCTCGAAGCGGAGGCCTGGGTGATGGATATCCGTCTTGCAAATCATCTCCTTTGGCGTCTCCGCCACCGCGCGGAGGCTGACGCCATCGACCATGCCGTGGAAGGTGGAATCCTTGTTGAGAGGCTTCGGACGTCGGAAGGGCGGAAGTTGCGGACCTTCACGCCGGGGCCAGCTGTCGCCGGCAAATCGCAGGCCGAGATCTCGCGTCTGATCCAGCATAGCGGCAATGGCGGTCCCAGATCTGGCAGAGCGACGGAAGACGACGTGTACGGCATTGCGATGGAGGATTTGGAGAGTTCAGCCGGTCGCGGTACCAAAGGACTCCGGAAGGGCAGCGGTGCGTCGCGATCCTTTGCAGACCGTCTTCCGGATACGGCAAACCTGCTCCGCACTGTGCGCCGGTCGGCGGAGCCTCTGCGCGCGCTAGACGTCGCTACCATGCTGCTCGTCGCCCAGTCGATCACCATGAGCGCGACACCGGTCGACGAAGTCCTGGAGGCGCTGCGTTTCCCCAGTCCCATCATGACTATCACCGGGCGCGTCGCAGGATTCGAGGAAGCATTCCTCGACCTGCTCGGGCGGGGGCTGGTTCTTCCCGGCATCGTAGCATCTTGCAACGGCAATAACGTCGCGAGGGATGGTTATGGACTCCGCTTCGCCCAAGTCCCCGGTGATCCCCGCTGGCGGGTGGTCACCTTCCAGGGGCAAGATTTCGAGGCAGGTGATGAACAGCAGGCCGAGCGATGCGTCGCAGGCGCCGCCCGGAGTGTCTATCCGATCCTTGGCGTTGCCGAGAGCGATGATCGACTTCCGGAGCTCCTCCGACACGCCGCCCGGATCAATCTGACCTGCGGTCCGATGGACATGGGCATCATCCGCCAGACCATGCGCGCGGTTCTTGGAACAGTGTCGGAAGCTGGCATCGCCCACGCCCATGCATCAGCGCTGACGCTCTCCGATCTGGCGCTCGCGATCCGGCCAGGAACGTCCGTGCGACGCGCCCTTGACCTTCTGGATGACCTTGCCCGCATGCGGCTCGCATCTGCCGTCGAGCAGGAGACTGGCAGCGGCACTACAGACAAGGATTCCGGCCGAAAATCATCCAGCGGCACGAGGGCCTCAAAATCCGGGCGCGACAATCCAGGATCGGGCAGCGCGCGCCGCCATCCGGCCGTGCTGACAGGCACCGAACGGGACCGCTTCATTCCCCGCGTGGAAACGCTGACCGGGTATGGCAAGGCCAAGGATTGGGCACTCGGCCTGAAGGAAGACGTCGAGTTGTGGCGGGCAGGAAAGCTCACTTGGGAATCCATGAGTGTGAAGCTCTTGCTCAGCGGTCCACCAGGAACGGGCAAGACAAGCTTCGCAGAGGCGCTCTGCAACAGTTTGCAGATTCCGCTGATTGCGACTTCGGTCGCGACCTGGCTTGAGCCCGGCTATCTTGGGGACGCCCTGAAACGAATGAGTGCAGCCTTCGCCGAGGCGGAAGCCGCCGCGCCATCGATTCTATTCATTGACGAAATCGACGGCATCGGCAAGCGGGGCACCGAAGGGGAATGGTCGACCTACTGGAACACAATCGTAAATCGCGCGCTTGAGCTTCTGGACGGCGTTGCAAAATCGTCTGGCGTCATCGTCATTGGCGCTACCAACCGCCCATCCGCGATCGATCCCGCCATTGTCCGTTCTGGAAGGCTTGAGACGCACATCATTATCCCAAAACCCGACACGACGGCGCTGGCAGGAATCCTACGCCATCATCTGAAGGGGGATCTCACCTCCGTAGTCGCCAGTGCCCCTGCGCGGCCGTCGGGCACGGATCGCGATCCAAAATCCGAAATCTCCGACACTACAGACAAAAGGGCGTTTCAATGCTGACGTTCAAACCTGGCAGCCAGATTCAGAGCTGGGCATTCGAGGTCGAACTGGGCCGGCTGTCGGCGCTTGTTTCCGATATGGAGCAGGTGGGCCTTGGCACTCCGGTCGAAGACTTGGTCGAAAATGCTCCACGCCTCGACAGCTGGCTTGTCGGTGGACGCTCGAGCCCGTGCCTCGTCGGGCTTTCCACGGGCCATCCGAGGCTCACGGGCGATGAGCGGCCGATCACCACCTCGGACCTGTGGCTGATGTCGACGGACGGGAAGTGGGCTCGCACTTTGTCGCGCTGGTACAAACTTGGCAGGCATGGCCGCTCGTTCGGTGACTCGTGAAACGCGGGATGCCCCTATTCTCACTGCTCCAGGGAGGCGTACATGACTGTTGACGAAAGCCCTGCGGGCAACGCCGCAGTCCCCGAAGTTCTCCGCGCACTGGCGCTGAAGGCGGCGGGGCTGACCGGAGCCGACATTGAAAGACTGGTCCGAGAGGCGCGCCATAAGGCGCGTCGCGAACAGCGTGCTCTCGTGTACTCCGACCTCTTCGACATCCTCACTTCCGGTCGTCCCCAAAGGCCACATACACTGCGGTGGCGAATGGCCGTTCATGAGTCCGGGCACGCTATTGCCTACCTCACTCTCGGGATCGGCAAAATCACCGCGATCACTATCGACAGTGCGGCCGGCGGTTACATCGAAGCCGAGATTCCCGACCTAAACGAAGAGACCGAGGATTTGGGTGGCGCAGTGCTGGTGATGAGAATGGCCGGACGTGCGGCGGAATATGAAATTCTGGGATCGGTCACCGCAGGTTCCGGCGGTTCTTCCACCAGTGATCTGGCAACCGCAACGGCGCTGGCCACTCAAATGGAAACTGTCTTCGGCTTTGCAGCGGAGATGCCCCTTCTACATCGACCGATGGAAGACCGCTCCACGCTACTCACCTACCATCCTTCGCTGGCGGAACGGATCAATGACCGACTTGAGGGTGCCTATGCGCGCGCGCGCAACCTGATCCGGCGCAACAGTGCCGCAATCGAGTTCCTCGCCGAGGCTCTCATCAGGCATGGAACGCTGGAAGGGAATGATCTGAATGCGGTTCTCATCCGGGTCCGTAGTCGGATGATTCATGCTGGATTCTCGGCATGAGCATGATTTCGTACGATGGTGGACGGTCGAGTGACTTCGACTTCTCGTTTCGGTCTTCGCTGCTGATCTACAATCCGCTGATTGCCGAGCGCGTCAAACTCCACCTCTTCGTGGCGGTGGACCGGACCTCGAAGTTCGCCTTCGCTCGGCTGATGGCAGAAGGCGACCACCGTCACCGGCAAGACCTTCCTTGAGGAGTTCGTCGAAGCTGTCCCCTACAAAATCCACACCGTGCTCACCGATAACGGCCATACAGTTCGCCGACCTTGCCCCAAGAACCGGGACGGCACCACCGCAAGCTGGCGCGGTTAAGGGCACGAATGATCCCAGAGAGGCCCGTTGGTTAGTGCGGGGCGACCCGACTCTGGCGCATTGGCAACGCTGCAGGCGTCGGGAGGACTTTCGGGCGATTGCCCATCCGCCGCGCACTGACGGAGCAGAGCAGTGAAAAAGCCCGAAATTATTTTCGCTCGCAAGAGGATATATCCGTCCGCCCGAGCAGTCTCAGACCCTCAGTCGGGCCTCCTTTGAGCAGAACGAAGACGGGGTATCCGACTGGCCTCATCAAGGATTCGTGCCCCGTCCATTTCATGAGAGCGCCGGAGCAAGCACCGGGTGCTGGGGGGCGGCCGGAATCCTTTGCCGGAAGGATTAGATCCTTGCGGTGGACACTTTGCATGCAATTGTTGACACTATAGATGACATTGGTCCGCGAAAGGATTCGCTCATCTCCAATGTACTCATATTAATCGTGGTCGTTAAGGCTGAATACGTTCTCAAATATTCGCCAAAATCCGGACAAATGGCTCGGATAGGCGAAACAACGCTTCATTCAATGGGATTGACATGCCGACCAATATACAGAATGACTTTCTATCGTGAGTACTGAAAGACTGATTGAGACCAACTGGGCGAGACCCGCCCGCCACCGGAAAAGACAGAGAAATTTCCGAGGAGCAACCTGGGGAGACCCTGAGAATGACGAGAGCCCCACGAACTGGAATCTATTGCCGGTCCGCCACTGAGGACCAATCCCACCCCGCATCAAACGTCGCGGTCCAACAGGCGGAGTTGACCGCCTACTGCGTCAAAATGGGTTGGCAGGTGGTAAAATGTTGTCTCGACCAGGCAATATCGGGCCATTGCTTCGAACGTCCTGCGCTTAATGAGCTCCTGGCAGCGGTTAAAACCAAACCGCGCAGGTTCGACATAATACTTGTCCGTGATTTTTCGCGGCTGGGACGTTCAATAATCGCCCAGCGCCAGATTGTGAAGATAATAAAAGGTGCTGGGATAGAAATTAGAACGCCGCAGAGCGAGCAAATATCATCGTATTGGCCTTATTTCGTGGACAAAAACTTTCTCTAAATTCTCAGAGACACAAGCGGGAGGATAAATAATGCGTATTCATTTCGCAACCGATGCACGTCCGAGAAGCATGGCCAAGAAGTTAAGGCGGCGTGGCGTGGAGAAGGGCATTGAACTCAAGTTGACTGCAGCCAAACACGCCATGGCGCGAGTCTACGGCTATCGGAACTGGATGGAGTTGGTCTCTACACTAAACACCAGTCCACCATCTCCGTGGGATTCTTACATCGATCTGGACGAGGTACTCCTGCGGAAAAATTACCAGGTGAAAGCATTGGCGTACAAACTTGGCATTGAAGAGATCACAGCTGCGGAACTCATCGCTGAGCTGCAACCGACCGAAGCGAACGCCGGGTCTATGCGCCCGCAGGTTACGCCCTTTCAACCCAGCGCTGTGACGGTAGTCACGAAAACGCGACGCAGAGCTCCGTCTAAATCGGACAGCACGATCCGCATTTTTGATTTCGTCGCGATCGCGTCCCAACCGTCAGACCCCAACAGTAGCTGGGAGGAATAACCGCATTCGAAGGGGAGTTAGTGGTCGCCGCCCGCCAGTCTGTTCCGAGGGCCAAATGTGTGTGAGGCGTTATGTCATTAGGTAAGAGATCATCAAAGAGCTCCGGACCAAGCGGGCCGGGCACCGATCAACCTGTCGTCTTTCCGGAAGCGCCAAGATCACCGACGCGCCGCAAGATTTTGGACCGAACCAGACGATCGCCACTAAGTCCCGCATCTCGTCGGAGCGCGATCGCCGTCACCAACCGTCGCGGCGCTTCGCGCAGACGCCGGCCGCACATCGTGCAAATCTTGATGCCTCTAGTCCCGACCGTCACTGAGGGCGAAATCGAAACCTTAGAGGTCATTCTGAAAGGTGCCATCAGTTTTGAGAACTGGGAGCCCAGGATCATACAATAGCCCGCTTCGCTCCAAAGCCCCTCTCGCCAAGGTGAAACCGACCATACAGCTACCTGAATAGAGGGAAGGACCACCTGTCAAGCAGGTGGTTTCACCCCACTACAAGTCTGGAGAAATACATGGCTAAAAGAGTAAAATCCTCTGCAAAGGGAGTTTCTACATTTTCATTTGCAGATATCGTTGGCACGTCAAAAGTACGGAAGCCGGAGACCATCGCATCGCGGCGCGCACGGCTGCGCGGAAAGGATATCCTATCCAGCTCTACTGCACTGAAGACCATCCGCGTTGCACTTTATCTGCGTGTTTCGAGCGACAAAAGCGTCCAAAGCAATCTTTCCATACCTGATCAGGAAGCCCAGCTAAGAGCGCTCTGCAAGCAGGAGGGGTGGATCATTGTTGCTGTCTACATAGAAGAAGGCGTTTCGGCGAAAACGGCTGCCCGCCCGCAGTTTCAGAGGATGATTGCTGACTCGCAATCCCAAGAAAGGCCCTTTGAGAAAATTCTCATTCACAATACGTCTAGGTTCGCCCGCTCGTCGAGCGATTATGCAATTTACGAGAAACTGTTGGTTCAGCACAACATCGAGATCGTCTCCGTTTCTCAAACCTTTGCAAAAGACGCGGGTGGAATGATTTCAAAGCGGATTTCTAATCTCTTTGATGAGTTTCACTCGCTCCGATCGGCTGTGGATTCAATTCGGGCAAGGCGCCGAATGGTTGAAATTGGCCATTGGCCTGGTGGTCCTCCGCTCTTTGGATATCGACTGATTCCAGCAGGAGATAATCCGTCAAGAAAATGGGTGGCAATCCGGCATGAAGAGCGCGGCGTGGTTGAAAGGATCTACTCAATGGCCCTTTATGGCGACGGCGAAGGGCCGCCACTTGGGTTACAGGCTATCGCTAAGTGGCTCAACAAACGAGGCTACCGGACCCGCGATGGTGCACGCTGGGGTGGCCAAGCAATCCACAAGATGCTTACAAACCCGGCCTATTACGGCGACTACTACTGGTTCGTGAATCCATCAGAGAACGAGTTTATCGAGGACCAGGATCCCATACTGATGGGCATCCCAGCGATTGTAGCTCGTCAAATGTTCGAAGAGGTTCAACTGCTCCTTGAGAGACGCAACCCAAAGATGCATGGGGCGAAACTCATAAGCAGTCCACTACTTCTAGCGGGAATCGCCCGGTGCAAGTGCGGCGCATCAATGACGTTGGGGACGGGCACGGGGAAGCTTGGCGTAGTGTATCGGTACTATCGGTGCAGCGCAGACAGTCGGGGATTAGATCGTTGCAGTGGACCGCGGATTCCGGAAGGCACGCTTGATTCCGCGGTCCTCGATTCCCTAAAGGACCGGATCCTTGACGAAAATCGCTTGTCAGACCTGCTCATCCGACTGAGCGAACGCGACGCACGGCAGCGCACCCGTGCCGACGGGAAGATCCCTGAATTTCAGGCGCGAATGAAGGCCGCGGAAACGGCCTTGCAAGGTATTATGGCGACTGCAAAGCTCGCACCATCCATTACTTCCCAGCCTACCTTCCAAAGGGAGCTAGAGTTGGTGTCAAGCGAATTAGCGGCAGCTAGTCACCTGATGTCCGAAGCGCTTGCGAAAGGTTCCGAACGCTCTGAGGTAACTCCTGCGAGGATAGCTTTCTTCCGATCCCAAATGGAAGAACTGCTGTTTGGATCAAATCGAGCGGTTGCGAAAATCTATTTGGCCACGATCGTCGCACAGGTTGAGGTGGGCGAGCGGTTCGTGCGTATCCACGGCCGCGTCTCGGATCTGAGGGATGCAGTCAGCGCGACGGGGCAAAGCGAGGGCGGTGTCGGTGGCGTACCCGGGGTTCGTAGATATGTTCGCAGATGGCGGAGAGGGAGGGACACTCTCCTCCAAGGGTCTGAACCCCTTGCATCCCTTGACATCCGGTCTTTCGAGACTCATCTGTGGGGCACCAGCGTGGGGCACCGGGGTGCAGAATGGCAAGCCAAGAACAATATCTCGAATGGCACGGGCAGCAGTGGCGCGTCCGCATAAAGGTGCCGGCAAAGGTGCGGGATTTGATTGGTCGAGGCAAGCTGACGCATCCGCTCCACACAGGTGACCTCAAGGAAGCGAACGCAAGGAAGTGGCCCATCGTGGCACGCTTGAAGGCGGCCATCGCGGCAGCCGAGAGGGCCTTAGCGACCAATGATCCGGTGGAGGCGGAGGCTCTGCGGCATAGGCTCACTATGGACGAAGAAGGCACCCAGTACGCTATCAACCTTCGGGCTCATGAGCTTGAGGCCACCAAGGGCCTAGACACGGCGAAGGCCTTCTTCGCGCTTGCCAGCGGACAGGTCACGCCGCTTGACCACCATGCAACCGAGTTCCTCAAACACCAGAATTACCGTCTCAAGTCTGAAGGGGATTTCCGAAGGGTACTGGGCTGGCTTGGGGATTGGCTCCGCGATAGCCAACTCCCTGTCGCCCTTGAAGCCGTTAGACGGGTGGATGCCGGCAAGTTCCTGTCTGAGTCTCTTCTGGTCGGCAGGGGTCGCCAGAAGGCCACAGCCTATCTCGGGTTCATACGGCAGTACTGGACGTGGCTGCTCGACAAGGGGCACCTGCCAGCCGGGGAGAACCCCTGGGCAGGCCAGAGGCTTCCAGCAGAACGCCGCCAATCACGCGAAGCGGAGACCGATAGTGGCAAGCGTCCGTTCACTGATGCGGAGATGACCAAGCTGCTCAACGGCGACGGCGGACCACTGCTCAATGACCTGATGCCCATTGGAGCGTTAAGCGGAATGCGCATCGAGGAGATTTGCCAGCTCCGCGTTTCCGATTGCCGAGATGAGATGTTCAGCGTTTGGGCGGGGAAGACGGATAACGCCCGCCGTACCGTCCCGATCCACAGTGGGCTTAAGGAGATCGTAAAGCGGCGCACGACGGGCAAGATGGACAGCGATTATCTGTTTGATGACTTGCCGCCAATTCCCAAATCGCGAGAGACCCGTTCCGACCCTGCGGCCAAGCAGTTCACCCGGTATCGCCGCAAGGTGGGGGTGGATGAGCGTCCGAACGACAAGGCGAAGAGCAATGTGGACTTCCACTCGTTCCGCCGCTGGTTCATCCGCAAGGCGCGTGATGCCATGCTTGCAGGAGGGGCAGGGTTTGACGAGTGGACTTTCACGTGGGTGGTTGGGCATACGGACAGCGAGCGGGCGAAGAGCCTAGACCTCAGCCAGCACGGCTACGCGGGGATGGACCGGGAGGAGGCGAAGAGGGCGCTTGTTGAGGCTGTCAAACTTCCGCCTACGCCCACATAGCGCAGAAGACACACTCCGGCGGTCTGAGCACTTGCTGCTTTGCGAGCAATTTCGGTGTAAGCGCTTGAAAGACCTTCAGAGCGGTGAGTCGTTAAATGCATCAATTTACGAGAGTGCAATTTTCGCGCTTCAAGGCCTTTAAGGCTTTCCGCTTGGATATTAGGCATTTCAACATTCTTGTCGGCCCCAACAATGCGGGTAAGTCAACGATTTTGACAGCCTTCAGAATTCTCGCCTCGGGAATACGAAGAGCGTTGGCGCGGAAGGCAACAATGGTGAGGGGTCCGCAAGGCGTGGTCCACGGCTACGAACTTGACTTATCACTTATCTCGGTAGCCGAGGAGAACATCTTCTACAACTACGAAGCCGACGAGCCAGCTTCAGTGGAATTTCATCTCTCCAACCAAAACTCCCTTACGCTCTACTTCCCCGAGCAGGGTGTTTGTAGGCTGATCCCAAACGCAAACGGAAAGATCATTGCTAGCCCGTCCAACTTCAAAAAACACTTCGACTGTGAGATTGGGTTCGTGCCGATCCTTGGCCCGGTTGAGCATCAAGAGACGCTGTTTGAAAAGGAGGCGGCGCGACTGGCGCTATTCAACTACAGGGCCGCCCGGAATTTTCGAAATATCTGGTATCACTATCCCGAGAAATTCGATGCGTTTCGTTTAGCTTTGCAAGAGACCTGGCAAGGCATGGACATCGAACGTCCCGAAGTTGATAGGTCCCATGGCAAGCCGATTCTCCGTATGTATTGCCCCGAGGATCGGATACCGCGTGAGTTGTTCTGGTCTGGTTTTGGCTTTCAGGTCTGGTGTCAGATGTTGACTCACATCATACAGTCGAGCGACGTTTCTCTTTTTTTGATAGATGAGCCGGACATCTACCTTCACTCGGAGTTGCAGCGTCAGCTATTGGCTTTGCTACGTAATTTAGGCCCTGATGTTCTCCTTGCCACCCATTCGACCGAAATAATAGGTGAAGCGGAGACCGATGAAATAGTCCTAGTTAATAAACATCGGCACTCCGGGCGTAGGATTAAGAGTTCCTCGCAGATCGAGGAGGTCTTCAGTGCTCTCGGCTCTAACATGAACCCTATTCTAACTCAGTTAGCTAAAACTAGAAGAGCTTTATTCGTGGAGGGCAAAGACTTCCAAGTTCTTGGGAAGTTTGCGAGGAAGATCGGCGCACTCAACGTTGGTCATCGGAAAGATTTTGCGGTTGTGCCAGTCAACGCCTTTAGCCCGGAACGCATCAGGAGTTTAAAAGCGGGCATGGAGGTGACGTTGGGCACACCTATCGTCGCGGCTGCAATATTGGACCGAGATTACCGGTGCCCTCAGGAATGCGAGGCCGTGATTGAGGCTTGCGCGGAATTCTGTCAGTTCGTCGTAGTTCACAATCGAAAGGAGGTTGAGAACTTTCTGTTAGTCCCCGCCGCGATCGACAGGGCTATGACGAGAGGGATGGCAGAGCGCTCCCAGCGGTCAGGCATTCGGACGGATTACTCCGACAGTATCAGCAGCTTTCTTGAGGAGCACTGTGAAGAGCGCAAGAGCTATGTGTTGTCACAAATCCTATCCGAACGCAGACGATTTGGGCGATCGACAGGGAGTTCTGAACACGAGACCGCCATGACCGAACGAGCTCTGAACGAATTCGGCAAGGTCTGGGGAGAATTTCAAGGACGACTGAATGTTGTACCGGGCAAGGATACGCTCGGCGCTGTCAACAAGTTCTTGCGCGACAAGTACGGGTCGAATGTGAGTCCGATGGGTATAATTGATGCTATGTCGCGCGATGAAGTTCCCAGCGAGGTTGTGGAGTTGGTTGAAATGCTGAAGAAATTTTCGGCAGCCAAGGCGCAACGCCCTAGCTGAAAAATGGGTAGCAAATGCGACACGTCACCTTGTGGTAGGCGAGTTCGAGCTTTCCCCCCGGTGGGGTGGGTGGCGCCAATTTTTGAGTATCATCATTCGCTCGGTCGACAAGATGTTCTCTGAAGTGCTTTTCCCCATAGCTTTTGAATGACGGAAACCGATAGGCGGTCCGCAGGGCTGCGGCTATTTCAAGTGCTTCAATTCCCATGGCCGCGCATTCGTCCAGGCAAGTATCAGTCGCATCGGAGGGCGAGACATGTTCGAACGTAAAATCGACCAGCCCTTGGGATTGAGCAAGTCGTCCAGGCAGGGTCAACGCTTTCTCGGCGAGCGATATGTCCAATGCACGCCAGCCATCATCGTCGGTCGGATATGCAGGAGTAGGCGGCATTTTCTGCCAGTCCTTCCCGGCCCTGCCACCTGACGTGTTGTAGAGGTCAATGTCTGAGAACCGGGAGAAGCATTCGTCTGAGAAATTCTCAAGGGCAACTGCGATGCGCAAGCCAACGTATGCGGCGTTGCGCTTCCTCTGCCCCCTGTCACGCAACCAACCTGCTACGATATCTACGAGTGCCGCACCTATGCCTGCACCAAGCAAGGCCGACATGACAGCCTGCCAATCGAATGTCATCTGGAGACCCCAAGTTTTCAGTGCACTCTAACAGCAAATTGCTAAGTCAGCGACGTAGTGCGTAGCCCTACTCACAATCACCTAGTCTCACTAGGGCAAGCCCATGTGAGTCTGCCAAATGGCTCGCTGCGATGTCTCACATGAATGGTCTCTTGACATTTTCCCGTTGTGTCTCACATAATGGTCTCACTTGATCGCCAATGGGAGACCCAATGCTATGACCACATCCGCACTAGTCGGCTACGCCCGCACTTCCACCACTGACCAAAAGGCAGGCCTTGAGGCCCAGCTTCGCGACCTTGAGCAAGCCGGATGCACCAAGGTGTTTCGCGAAGAGATTTCGTCTGTGGCGACCAAGCGGCCACAACTTGCCGCCGTGCTTGAATGGGTGCGTGAAGGCGACTCTTTGGTGGTGACCAAATTGGACCGATTGGCCCGTTCCGTGGCTGACCTCGTGGACATCAACAAACAGCTCAAAGCTAAGGGGGTGGGGTTGCGCATTCTCGGCATGAACCTGGACACCGCCACCGCGCAGGGCGAACTTATGGTCAACGTTTTTGCAGCCATTGCCCAGTTCGAACGCGAGCTAATGCTTGAGAGGCAACGCGAGGGCATCGCGAAGGCCAAGGCAGAGGGGAAGTATGCGGGGCGGCAACCCACTGCCCGCGCCAAGGCAAAGGACGTGTTGAGGATGCGGTCGGAGGGGAAATCTGTTACCGATATTGTGACGGCTTTGGGGATCAGCCGGGCCAGCGTTTTTCGGATAATGGCAGAACACACGGAGGCGGCGCCAACGAGCTAGGTGGATGGGGGTGGGGAAATGCATGTGAGGGCAAGATGCCACGTGGCGTGCCAGAGTTCTGAGGGGTGGAATGCGCGACGAAGTTCTAGGCTCTTCAAGACGCGTGGCTGAGCGAGAGCTTGAGGGGGTTCGCAAACGGCTCGACGACGCGACTGCTGAGGCCTTCCATGCGGGTAGTTTGCACGGGTCAAGGTATTTCCACGTCTTGGCAGAGCGCTCTCGCGAAGGTTTCCGTCAGCTCTGTAATGCCTCCTCCAGTCAGATCGCAAAGATCGAAGGCGCGGGGTCGCTACGATATGCAACCGCACTTGACGAGATGCTGAATGGGTTCCGGCGTGAGGTGCTGGAAATGTTCCCATTGCCCGGCGCTGGCCGCCAAAGCTCGGCATTCGACACATTCGCTCGCGAAGTCTTCGCGAACCTTGAGCAGCAGCTAGCTCAGGAACAGGCTGGAGCAATTGAGGATTTGCGACTTGGCGTTGCGGGAGGAGAAAGCGTGACTAAACACCCAAGTGTGAATGTCGACAATCGAGGAGGTTCGGCTCAAATTGCTGTGGGCGGTAGCGGCAATTTGCAGACTGTGCATGGGAATCTCCAGGCAGCGAGCGGAATAGACACGCGGTCACTCCTAGATATCCTTGAACTTGTCCGGGCAGAAGCACGTGAGGCCCCATTGGAGATGGAGCACAAGGATGCGATCGAAGATGCTGTTGTTGCCTTGGAGCATGAGGCGAAAGCGCAGGAACCCAACAAGGGGCGAGTAAAGCGGCTGCTGACAAGGATTGTAGACATCGGCAGGGAGCAAGGCGTCCCAATGGCACGTTCGGTGCTTGAGGAGTATTTGAAGAGCCTTGTGACGGGTGCCTAGGGGCATTGTGAAAGAGAACGATCTCGCCAATGTGCAACCTCTACAATATCACCACGTCGCAGGAAGCCATCCGCCAATGGACCCGGACCTTACGCGACATCTTGGGCAACCTTGAGCCGTCCATTGACATCTATCCCAACCGCCCCGGCCCGGTGGTGCGCAATGCGGTGGACGGGCAGCGGGAACTGGCCAACCTCCTGTGGGGCATGCCGACACCTGTCGAGCGGATGAAGGGCAAGGCGGACTACGGCACCACCAACATTCGCAACCCGCAGTATGGCCATTGGCAGCAGTATGTTGGCGTCGAGAACCGTTGCGTGGTGCCCGTGACAAGCTTCGCGGAACCCAGCCCAACGCCCGGCGACAAAGACCCTGAGACGGGCATCCAGCGGAACTACTGGTTCGCGCTCAATGAGGACCGCCCGCTGTTCTTCTTTGCCGGCCTCTGGACGCCGTGGCAGGGGGTGCGCAAGGTCAAGGACGGCCCGGGCGACTTTGAGCTTTACGGATTCATGACGACAGCGCCTAACGCGCTCATCAAGCCGATCCACGAGAAGGCCATGCCGGTGATCCTGACCACACAGGAGGAGACCGAGACCTGGCTAACTGCTCCGTGGTCGGAGGCGAAGCGGCTACAGCGCACGGCACCGGATGATGCCTTGGTGATTGTCGAGAAGCCGGCCACACAGATCAAGTTCCCACAACAGGCACCGCCAGCGCCAGCCCAAGGCTCGCTGTTCTAGCCTCTCGCCTTTTGCAGGATCCAAATATAGCCTTTCGGCGGGTGGTCTTGGTCAATGAACTGAGTCCTGACCGATGTGTCCATTCGACTGCACCGCTTGCATCTGAACTTGATGCCCTCCAACGGCTTGTTCCACCCCACCACCTTGACCACATCGTTCGCCCTAAAGCGGCCCACGTGGTAGCAATGGCCACATTCCACGATTAGCAACATGTTGGCCTTTGCGGCCCGCCCAACGCTGTCCATCGACCCGGCCATAGCTCACTTCCGAGTCAAGTAATCCTCGGGCAGCGGAAGAAGCCCAAGATGCCCTGCCCGGTAGTCGGGTTCCTTCTCCGCGACAGCCGCGAGCACCTCGTGCAACTTATCGACAAGCCCGCAAAGCTGCCAGAACAGCGGACCGCTTGCATTGAGGTGGACCTGTGCTGCGAGTAGCGTCTTGCGAAGACTCAGCGCGTCTAAAATGATCGCCTCCGCGTCTCGTGCAAATAGCCTGTCATAGCGGCTTTTTCGTCTGCCCATTTGCGGCTCTCCGTCCTTTGGGTAACCGCCCCACCCGTTATCCAAATAGGAACGCATTCCTCGCCGAGTCAATTCGGTCTTGACAATTTTGTTCCCTTTTTGTTCACTACACAGATGGAGCTTTTAGGAGCAACCGCCATGGACCACATTGTGACGCTGGACAGCCGCCAGGAGGCCGCCCTAAAGGCAATCGCCGACAAGTTCATTGCCCAGCACAAGAGCGACCCAGTGAAGGCGCTCAAGGAAATGATCGTGCTCAATGGGCATCTTCAGGACCGGCTTGACGCGCTTACCGCACCACGCCGTGCCACACGCTAGGAGGAAGGGGAACCGCTATGGGCACAATGCATTTTGACGCCGAAGCCAAAGCCGAGTTGCATTCAGAAGCCGTGAAGCTCATCGCCCGCTACGATAGCCCTCTTGAGACCGTGAAGGCGCTCATGGCCTACAACTGCGAGCTTGAGACTCAGATACTCGCCATCGCCCACCGGCATCCGGGGATAGTTTCCATCGGCTACGACGACACACCGCCTGTTGTTGGGTGATCGGAGCGAGCCCAATGCACGACCTTATCGCTTTCATTGGCAGTAACGCGGCGCTGGTCATCGCCAACCCGGCGGCCTTCGCCACGTTTGCCGTGCTGTTCGGCGGCGGCGGCTTTGCCGTTGGGCGCTATTTCTTGACGGAGCGCATTGCCAATCTAGAAAGCCGAATTGCGCGGCGCGACGAGGAAATCACAGACCTCAAGGCTAGGCAGAAAGCGCCTGAGCCAGACGCCTCTACGGTGCCTCTATTCGAGATGACTGAGGTTCTTCCTCCTCCACCGCTCAACTTAAACGGGCTTCTAGTCCAGCGGAAAGAGAGCCTTCATGTCAGATAACTTGATGCGCCAGCAGAAGGCACCGAAGCTAATTGTCGTCACCGCCTTCGATCGCGACGAGACCGGCGACCTTCAGCCTGTCTTTGGGCCAGCCGAGCAGCAGACCGAGGAGCGGGCCGTAAGGACCGCAAAAGGCCTTGCTACGAAACATGCCGGCGTCATTGCGTGGTCGCGTGATGCCAACCCCTCGCTTGGCGAATACGGGGAGCCCACGACGCTCTTTGTGGGTGGCGACGTGCCTGACATGGAGTGATAGCGCTAGTACGCATTGCACTGTCGCCAAGGCCGGTCGCGGCCCTCGACCACGTCCCTTGGTTCGTGACCTTGTCTTAGCCTTGGTCAACCCACCTGACCGTGGTCCTGCCGTGGCCGTTAGTGATGCCCTCGTCGTGTCCTCATCCGTTGCCCCTGTCATGCCCCTCAGCCTTGGCCGCTGCGGTGCCCCCCGTAGTAGTGGCTCCTGCCTTGCCCCTTGGTTGTGGCCCTGCCGTACCCTTGGTCGTGCGCCTGTCGAGGCCCCTCGGTGTTGCTCCTCAGTAAAGCCTCTTAGTATTGCCCCTAGCAGTGCCCCTGGTAGTGCCTCTAGGTAGTGCCCTTGGCAGTGCCTCCTGGTAGTGCTCCTGGTAGTGCCTCTAGGTAGTGCCCTTGGCAGTGCCTCTTAGTAGTCCTACTTAGTAGTACCCTTGACAGTGCCTCTTGGTAGTGCTCCTTGTAGTGCTCATCAGTAGTGACCCTTAGTAGGTCCCTTAGTAGGTCCCCTTAGTAGTGCCCATGCTCCATAGAGTACTGGTGCGGTGAAGGGAATCGACATCCAATGGCACCATTTGTTCTCATATTTCATAAACATTTCTTATAGAGATCACATTTAGCGACTTGAAATATCCCAGCCTGCGCATATGTGCGTGACGTAAGCCCAAATAATCGAGGCTCAACGAACAGGCAGAAACGGCGAACGCCGAGAGGAGTCAGGTAATATATGGAAAGTCGCCATCTAGCGGCCGTCGGAGCGGGCGGAAGGAAGCTTACTGCTATAGCAATCGCCTCAGTGTCATCACCCAAGCCGGGGTACTCTGGTGTGAGCGTGTCCGCTTGGCAGATTTTTGATTCTGAAACCGGTGAGGCTGAAGAACATCGGCTGATAGCAAGTAGGGGTGCCAATCGTCATCAATGGTACGCGCTGATAATGGCTGTACGTGGCGTGGTGGAAAGCTGCCGACCAGGCGACGAGGTGACCGTAGAAATCTCAATGTTTGATCTAGCCTCGGCGTTCCAAGCCCGAGGGCGGAACTCGTCCGGGAGATACGTCAAGGACGGCGCGGAGATTGCAGAGGTTATCACGTTCGCGTCTGAACAGGGCGTGGTCCTGATTGTGAACCATGCGCCGGTCGGATCACGTCAGAAGGCCCTAAAGAAGGAGGCGCTCAAGCTTAGCAGGGAACGGCTCGCCGGGCTCAGTGAAGACCAAAGGGCGTCAGCCCTTCCCCCTCCGGCCAAGAGAAAATTCGATGATTCGGACTACTAGCGGGGCAGTGATTGACGCTAGGCTCAAGGCTGCGGCTCGCACAGATCGACAAAGCTGCACCGTTCCCGGCTGCCAACGTCCATCTTCGTCGTCCAGTGGAAAAGGCCTATCCAGTTTCCATTGTCGCTATCACGTACAATACAGATCCCGCCACGGATCGCACTGGTGCCCGACCTATCGTGCGAGCGACCTTGCGCCATATGTCATGGCGTCATTGCGTTGGCTTGAAGGCAAACGAGATACTAGCTCAATAGCCACGGCTTTGCAGGATTTAAACATGACGCTGGCTTCCGCCGGCCGAGTGGACCCAGCAATGTATCTGCGGGGGCAGCCAGCTGCCTACAGGGCTCGTGTTGCATTCGCGCGGCTACGTGAGGCCGGCATCGATCCCCGCCGCCTGTTGGCCATTTATCTGGGCGTGGGTGCCCTTATTGAGGATGACTTTGGGTCTCATCGCACTCGCGAGTTCAGAATCGTCCAGGCGGCGAAGGCGGTGCATCGGTTGGCGAGCGGCACGCATAGGCGGTGGGAGATGTTCAACCCGCTATGCCCGGATGTTCACACCGAGCTTCATGCTTACCCACGGTCGTCTGGCATCGTGCTGCGAAAGATTGGGGCGACACTGGAGAGAGCCGGCGAACCGCTCGCTCGCGAAGCAGTCCCTGAAATCATCGCCGCGAAGACCAAGCGCTTCGGCGTTCATCCCTCCCATCTCCCCGGTTGGCGGCCATCGTGGGATAAGCGCGGGCGCTAGCGGAATGGTACGCGAATGCAAACAATCGAGTGATGTGGTTGAGCTATCCGGGTGCTCACATGTTGAGCGCGAACGGCTGCCAAGAGCGAGCTTAGGTCCCCCCACATGCCTTGTGGTTCCCTGATGCCTCCTCTCAGCAGCCGAGCAAAGGCCCGCCTCAGAGCCAAGGGGGATGGGGATGATTTGATAGCTCCCCCCACCACCCCAGACATTTTGTTTGACCCTTGGGCAACTTCAAGCGGCCCTAAGCTTTCCGCCATCGCCGCCGAGGTGACGCAAGCCGTTCTTTATGCCACCTCCAAGGAAGCCGGAAGCCGCGTAAGGATACCTAAGGCTGAGGTGGTGGAGAGGACGGGAATGGTTGTCTCCTCCATCATCGCCAACCTTAAGTTCCTCCATGTCGACCATAGGTGGGGGCAGTACCTCGCCTTGCCCATGAAGCACACCGCATTGACCCGCTATGACCGCACTGGCTTTGGCATCATGCCCAAGGTGGTGGAGGGGATGGAGAGAGCCGGGCTCATCATGCAGCATCCACCTGTGGCCCATGTGCGAAGGACAGGCATAGAGGCCACTGGGTGGCTGAAAACTGACCTGATGGCTGCCCAGGTTCGTGTTGGGGACATAGGGCGAGCCGAGGGTGAGGAGGTCATAAGGCTGTCTGCGCGGTCAGGCAGGGACCAGTACGGCAACAGGCTGCCTTCCGTCTTGGTGAACTATGAGGACACTGAGGAGACCGTTAGGCTGAGGGCGGAGATGGATGAGATCAATGCCTTCCTCGCCACCCAACGGATTGAGATCGATGGGCAGCCTCAAGCTGCCTACAAGCTGACCCGTCGCTTCCTACTACGGTCGCCATCAGACCGCACCGCGTTCAACCTTCATGGTAGGCTTTACGGTGCCTTCTGGATATCGATGCCTAAGGCTCAACGAGGTGGTCTAACGATCAATGGGGAGCCCATCGCGGACCTCGACTACGCCAGCATGTTCCCTAGGCTAGCTTATGCCCGGGTAGGCACTGAGCCGCCAACAGGGGACCTCTACGCCATCCCAGGTCTTGAGGAGCATCGCGCAGGGGTCAAGGCGGGGCTCTCCGCTCTCCTCTCGACTGAGACTGAGATGACCCGATTGCCTCCTAAGGTGAAGGATGCCTTGCCGACTGGATGGACAGCCTCAAGGTTTCGCGAAGCCGTCGCCACGAAGCACCCTGCCTTGGTGCCGCTCTTTGGCAGAGACATCGCAATGGACCTGATGTTCACCGAAAGCTGCATCCTGGTTGCCGTCTTGCTGCGGCTGTCGAGGATGGGGATCGTAGCCTTGCCGATGCATGATGGGATTATGGTCGCCGCATCCTATTCGATATACGCAATTCAGGTGATGCAGCAAGTTGCGCGGCAGACACTAGGATTAAAGCTTCCAGTCGTGATTAAGTGAGCTGACAGCGACGAAGGTTTGTTCCGAGGCGCAGGCTTCGAAACGTTGGGGGGAACATGTTAAGGAGATTGCAATTTCGAATTGGCTCCCGGCCGGAAGGGGAGCCTTTGACACTGCCGATAGAGCCGTCCGTCACAATTTTTGTCGGCCCTAACAACTCTGGAAAAAGCTTGACGCTAACTGAAATTCAGCAGGGCATAGTTCATGGCCATTTTCGAAATACGTCCATTTTGGCGGAGATGGAGTTCTCTCCGCTAACAGTCGACGAAGCAGACGCATACTCGACGGCTATCAGCACTCCTCCAAACACGAACGAGAACTTGAGCCCAGATCACATAGTTTCAAATCTTCCAAACGGACGGCACCATCTTCATTTGCCAATGCTCAGGGCTAACCTTATGGAACCGCACAGGGACCTCGAGTTTTTCGCACGGTACTACGCGGCCCACAAAATGCTCAACCTCGATGGCCAAACACGAGTTACTCTCTGCAACCCCCAGGAGCGCGGCGATCTAAAGAATCCGGATGCGCCCTTAGCGAGGCTCTTTACCAATGATGGCCGCCGCAGGCGCTTGAGCAACCTAGTGCACGACGCAATCGGACAATTTCTTGTAATCGACGCCACGGTAGGAAGCCAGCTTCAGGTCCGTTTCGCTGACGAACTTCCCGAGGACGAAAGGTCACTTAACGACGCCAACTTGGAGTTCATGAAGAATGCTAGGGCGCTAGCAAGCGTTAGTGATGGGGTGAAAGCCTATGCTGGCATACTTCTGCAAATGCTCGCTGGTGACCCTAAGGTCATAACAATCGATGAACCTGAGGCGTTCCTTCACCCGGCTTTGGCTAGGTCGCTGGGAACAGAGATTGCCAACGCTGCGGTTAACGAAAACAAGATCGTCTTCGCGTCGACACACAGCCCACAATTTGTGATGGGTGCCATTGAATCAGGAGCCCGGGTCAACATTGTTCGGCTTACCTATTCCCAAGGGGTGGGTACAGTCCGATTACTCTCTAATGACGGTCTGCGGAGGCTGATGAACGATCCCCTGCTAAGATCGACTGGAGTGCTGGAGGCCATTTTCTACAATTTCGTTGTTGTCACTGAAGCCGATGCCGACCGCGCTTTCTATGGTGAGGTTAACCAGCGGCTTGTTAGTACCGGAGATCATCGGGGAGTAAAGGCTGGTCTATTTCTTAATGCCAACGGTAAGGACACGGTCCCTAGGATTGTCGCCCCGTTGCGTGCCTTGGGAATTCCTGCAGCAAGCATTGTTGACCTGGACGTCCTCAAGGAGGGGGGAGAGGTATGGACGCGTCATCTCTCGGCGGCGGGGACTCCGGACGGTGAACGCGGCGCCTATGGTCAACGACGCACAGCGGTACTTGCAAGCTTGACTGCCCTTGCTCCCGTCAACTTCAAGACAGGAGGAGGCATTAACTTACTATTGGGTGGGGAGCGAGAGGCTGCGGAAAACCTTATTCACGACCTGGCTCGGTATGGACTGTTTTTGGTGTCAGTTGGCGAAGTTGAAGCTTGGCTGACGGGGCTTAACGTACCGCGCTCAAAGCAGAAATGGCTAAGAAAGATTTTTGAAGCGATGGGAAGCGATCCTGCTGCTCAGGGATATGTGCGACCAGCAGATGGAGATGTCTGGAACTTCATAGGGCAACTGAAGGAATGGCTTTCAGATGTTGCGCGAAGGGGCATCCCAAACTAGGTCCATCAAACAATCTTGGGGCACCAGCGTGGGGCACCGGGGTAAAGCTTCGCCTCATAAAAACTAGTTAAATCAATGGATAATGGTGGAAATGGCAATTTGGCGGAGAGGGAGGGATTCGAACCCCCGATGGGCTTGCACCCATGCCGCATTTCGAGTGCGGTGCATTCGACCACTCTGCCACCTCTCCGCGGTCATGGTCGGCCGTTGCCGGCGCGGCGCACTAGATAACGGCTGAACGGGCAGGTTACAAGGCCAAATCCACCGATATTTGGCTTGTCATCCGGCCTGCCGGGCAAGCAGCTGAAACAGGGCAGGTCTTTGCGGTCGAACCCACGCGGTTTCACGGGCCAACCACGCATACCCGCCGCCAGGTGAAGGCAACGCCGGTCGGTCAAGTCGACATGCCTGGTCTTTGCCGGCCAATGACCTCCCCGGCAACGGCTGTTGCCTTGACTCCCACGCAACCTTCGGTTAGGGACAGCGCGCAATCGGCGTGGAGGGTTCTTCCGCGCCGCTTGTTTTTTGAACCCGCAGACTGACAAAAAGACGGCCGAACCGCCTCAGGCGGTTCATCGAGGCCGACCGAACAGCGAAAGGCAAAAAATGTTCGCAGTCATTAAAACGGGCGGTAAGCAGTATCGCGTTGCCGCCAACGATCTCCTGAAGATCGAAAAAGTCGAAGCCAATGTCGGCGATATCGTCGAGATCGGCCACGTGCTCGCGCATGGCGAGGGCGAGAATGTGACGTTCGGCGCGCCGTTCGTCGATGGCGCTCTGGTCACCGCCGAAGTCGTCGAGCAGGGCAAGAACCGCACGGTCATCGCTTTCAAGAAGCGCCGCCGTCAGAATTCGCGCCGCAAGATCGGCCATCGCCAGCTTTTGACCACCGTGCGGATCTCCGAGATCCTGCTGGGTGGCGCGAAGCCCGCCAAGAAGGCCGCCGTGAAGGCGGAAGCCAAGGCCGAGGTTGCTGCCGAGGCTGCGCCGAAGGAGGCCAAGGCCAAGAAGGAAGCTGCCCCCAAGGCAGACGTGACGGCCGAGACCGCCGCCGCGCCGCTGTTCAAGGCGCCGAAGGGCGAGCCGGACGACCTGACCGTGATCAAGGGCATCGGCCCGGTCGCCGCCAAGGATCTCAACGAGCAGGGCATCATCACCTTCGCGCAGCTCGCCAAGCTGACCGACAAGGATGTCGCCAAGATCGACGAGCACATGCCGTTCAGCGCCGACCAGATCAAGGACTGGCGCGAACAGGCCAAGGAACTGGCGAAGAAGTAATTTTTCCGGCGAAACATCCGCCGGATCGGACTTGAAACGGAACGCGAACGCGTTCATAAGGCCTTTTAGGCGCCTTGCGGCGCAACGGAGTTAGTTAGATGGCACACAAGAAAGCTGGCGGCTCGTCGCGCAACGGTCGCGACTCGCATTCCAAGCGTCTGGGCGTGAAGAAGTTCGGCGGCGAAGCCGTCATCCCGGGCAACATCATCATTCGTCAACGCGGCACCACCTGGCATCCCGGCGTCAATGTCGGCATGGGCACGGACCATACGCTTTTTGCGCTCGAATCCGGCGCAGTCACCTTCAACAAAAAAGCCAACGGCCGAACCTACGTATCGGTCAACCCGATTACCAAAGCCGCGGAGTAGCCGGTTCCGCACTAGAACACCGGCGCCCATCTCGGGAACCGGTGTCTGGCAATGCCAGGAAAAGGATCAGGGGAGATGGGTTTTCCATCTCCCCTTTTTTCTTGCCTGGAGGACTAAAATGGTTGCCGAAGCGGAAGACTCAGAAGACGAAAGTTACGCGATAGACTGCCCGGTGCTGGTCACCGAGCGGCTGGTGATGCGGGCGCCGCGCGAGAGTGACATCGCGCAACTGGTCGAGCTTGCCGACAACCGTCATGTCGCCGAAATGCTGGCGCGCATGCCGCACCCCTATGGCGAGGCCGAGGCCCGCGCTTTCCTGGCCATGACACGGTCGCGCCGCGCCGGCATCGCCTATGCCTTGACGCTGGCCGGCACCGACACTTTCGTCGGCTGCGCGGGGCTCAACACCACCGATCGCGGGCTGGAGCTCGGCTACTGGATCGGCGAACCCTACTGGAAGCGCGGCTATGCGACGGAAGCCGCCCACGCCCTGGTCGACCTCGCCTTCCAGAAGACATCGGTCCAGGTGCTGCATGCCTCGACGCGGGTCATCAATCCGGCCTCGCGCCGGGTGATCCACAAGTGCGGCTTCCAGTATGCCGGCCAGGGCATGCTGAACTCGATCGTCGCCGGCCAGGTGCCTGTCGAGCGCTACAGGCTCGACAGGAAGACGTGGATCAGCCTGCGCAACTGGGTGCATTTTTGATGGATGGCGCTTTGATGGATGGCGCCGGGCAAGCCAATGGCCGATGACAGCAACGATATTGAAACGATCGCGATCGCGCCGATAACGCCGGGTCGCATCGAAAGCTTTCATCGCGCGCTTGATCTCGTTGCGCGTGAGCGGAAGTACCTGTCCTTCCTCGAGGCGCCGCCACTCGACCAAACCCGGCGATTCGTGTTGGACCGTATCGTGGCCGGCGATCCAGGTTTCGTCGCCGTTGTTCACGGCGAGGTGGTCGGCTGGTGCGATATCTCACGCCATGACCGGCTCATCCATGCGCATCGTGGCAGCCTCGGAATGGGGATTGTTGCCTCCCATCGCGGGCGTGGCCTCGGACTGCGGCTTATCAATGCCACCCTGGCGCAGGCACGCAAGGTCGGCTTTGCCCGCGTCGAGCTGTCCGTACATGCCGACAATGCCCGTGCAATCGCCCTTTACGACAAGGTGGGGTTTGTCAGGGAGGGCGTGCAGCGCGACGCTATCCGTATCGACGGGCACTACGGCGATACGATCATGATGGCGATCGTCGAACGCGAAAACGCAGCCGGATGAGGTGCGTCAGCCCAGTTCGGCCCACACCGGCAGGTGGTCCGAACCGGTTGCCTGGTGGTCGACCCACAGGCGCTTCAGCGATCTGGCAAGCGAGGCGCTGGTGAAGACGTAGTCGATGCGCTTGTGGCGGCTGGTGTTCGCCGGGTCCTTGGGGTCGACCCAACTGGCGAGATCGTCGCCGGCGACGTTGAGGCGCACGGCGGCGTCGACGGCGAAGTCGGCGGTCAGCGGCATACCGAACTGGTGATCCGGCCGGCCGGCCAGTTCGACATATTCGGGCGAGCCTGCCAGCATGTTGAAATCGCCCATGGCGACAAAGGCCTCGGGGTGCGGCAATTCCGGCAGTCCGATCTCGGCGACGCCGGACAGCGCGCCGCCTTCGAGCGCGTAGTTCAAAAGGCGCCGGCGCAGGAACTGGATCTGGCTCGCGCGTTCGACCGGGCTACGGTGATCGAGATGGATGGAATAGAAGCGTATAAAGCCAAGCGGCGTCTCGATCAGCGCTTCCAGCGCGCCGCGCTGGAAGTTCATCATCTCGAAGCTGCGGCTGCGCGGCAAAAGCAGGTTGCGCGACAGATGAATGGGCGTCTTCGACAGCATCATGTTGCCGAGCTGGAAGGTTGTGGTGATGGCGCGGCCGTTGTCGATGCGCGAGCCGATATTGGCCTCGAAATTGCTGCCATAGACGGCGAAATAGTCCGGCAGCGCCTCGCCGATCTCGGCGACCATGTCGCGCCCGCCGTTCCTCGGATTGTTGCGGGTGACCTCCTGCAGCGCGATCACATCGGCGCCGCGCACCGCGTCGGCAATGCGCGCGACATCGTATTGCCCATCAAGGCCGATGCCGTACTGGATGTTGTAGGTTACAAGCTTCATGCCAACATGTCTCCGGCCGACCCCAAGCGGCCATTGTCACAAAACGGTCTCGCCCTTGACCGCGCCTTGGTTTAGAGCAAGGCCCAAGGTTTAGAGCAATGCCGCAAGGCCAATAAAAGAAACTGCAATCCCATGAAATTTCTCGATCAAGCCAAGGTCTATGTTCGCTCGGGTGACGGGGGCGCCGGTTCGGTGTCGTTCCGGCGCGAGAAATTCATCGAATTCGGCGGGCCGGATGGCGGCGATGGCGGCCGCGGCGGCGATGTCTGGCTGGAAGCGGTCGATGGCCTGAACACGCTGATCGACTATCGCTACCAGCAGCATTTCAAGGCCAAGACCGGCGTCCACGGCATGGGCCGCAACATGACCGGCGCAAAGGGCGCCGACGTGACGCTGAAGGTGCCGGCGGGAACGCAGGTGTTCGAGGAAGACAATGAGACGCTGATCTGCGACCTCACCGTGGTCGGCCAGCGCTTCCTGCTCGCCAAGGGCGGCAATGGCGGCTTCGGCAACCAACATTTCAAGACCTCGACCAACCAGGCGCCGCGCCGCGCCAATCCCGGCCTTCCCGGCGAGGAGCTCAACATCTGGCTGCGGTTGAAGCTGATCGCCGATGCCGGGCTGGTCGGACTGCCCAATGCCGGCAAGTCGACTTTCCTGGCGGCGGTCACCGCGGCCAAGCCGAAGATCGCCGATTATCCGTTCACGACGCTGCATCCCGGCCTCGGCGTCGCCCGCATCGACGCGCGCGAATTCGTCATCGCCGACATTCCGGGCCTCATCGAGGGCGCGCATGAGGGCGTTGGCATCGGCGACCGTTTCCTCGGCCATGTCGAGCGCACGCGCGTGCTGCTGCATTTGGTTTCGGCGCAGGAGGAAAACCCGGGCAAGGCCTACAAGACCGTGCGGGCCGAGCTCGATGCCTATGGCAATGGCCTGACCGAAAAGGTCGAGATCCTGGCGCTCAGCCAGGTCGACACGCTCGATGCCGATGAGCGCAAGAAGAAGGTCGCCTCGCTGAAGCGCGCCGCCGGCCGCGCGCCGATGCTTCTGTCAGCCGTCACCGGCGAAGGTGTCGAGGCCGTTCTGCGGGCGCTGATGACCGTGATTGCCGAGGCGCGCGCGGAGGCCGCGCCCGTGGTCGAGACGCGCTGGGAAAAGTAAGACCATGCAGTCGCTGAAAAAATACCGGCGCATCACCGTCAAGATCGGCTCGGCGCTGCTCGTCGACCGCGCGAGCGGCCTGAAGCGCGACTGGCTGGACTCGCTCGCCGACGACATCACGGTGCTTGCCCAGGGCGGCGCCGAAATCCTCGTCGTCTCCTCTGGCGCCATCGCGCTTGGCCGAACGATCTTGGGCCTTGGCAAGCGCGCCTTGAAGCTCGAGGAGAGCCAGGCGGCCGCCGCCGTCGGGCAGATTGCGCTCGCCGGCGCCTGGTCGGATGCGCTCGGTAAGGGTGCGCTGAAGTCGGGCCAGATTCTTCTGACCCTTGGCGACACCGAGGAGCGCCGCCGCTATCTCAATGCGCGCGCGACGATCTCGACGCTGCTCAAGATGAAGGCGGTGCCGGTCATCAACGAGAACGACACGGTGGCCACGTCCGAAATCCGCTATGGCGACAATGACCGGCTGGCCGCGCGCGTTGCCACCATGATGGGCGCCGACCTTCTGGTGCTGCTCTCCGACATTGACGGGCTCTACACCGCACCGCCGGCGCGCGATCCGCAAGCCAAGTTCATTCCGGTGGTCGACCGTATCACGCCGGACATCGAGGCGATGGCGGGGGCTGCCGCCTCCGAACTGTCGCGCGGCGGCATGCGCACCAAGCTCGATGCCGGCAAGATCGCCACCGCCGCCGGCACCGCGATGATCATCACCTCGGGCACGCGGCTGTCGCCGCTGATGGCGATCGAGCGCGGCGAGCGCGCCACCTTCTTCCGGCCGAGCGCCAATCCGGTCAAGGGCTACAAGACCTGGATCGCCGGCCAGCTCGAACCGGCCGGCCGGCTGACGGTCGACGCCGGCGCCGTCGGTGCGCTCGCATCGGGCAAATCGCTGCTGCCGGCCGGCGTCAAACTGGTCAGCGGCAATTTCTCGCGCGGCGATACCGTGGCGATCCTGTCGCCAGAGGGCCGCGAGATCGCGCGCGGGCTGGTTGCCTATGATGCCGCCGATGCCGTAAGGATCGCAGGCCTGAAGACGGCCGAGATCGAAACCGTGCTCGGTTACGAAGCGCGTTCGGCGATGATCCACCGCGATGATCTCGTGGTGAGTCACGCGGGAGGCGGCATAAGCGGAGGATGAGCCATGCTGAAGCTGCATGAAAAATCCGGGGATGACACCGTGGCGTTGATGGCCGATATCGGCCGCCGCGCCCGTGCCGCCGCCCGACCGCTGGCCATCGCCACCACCGCCGCCAAGAATGCCGCGCTGCTTGCCATGGCGGACGCGATCGTCGCCCGCGAGCAGGACATTCTCGACGCCAATGCCATCGACATCTCGAATGGTGAGGAGTTAGGGCTTTCCGCCTCCTTCATGGACCGGCTGAAACTCAATCCCGCGCGCATCCGCGCGGTGGCCGACGGCATCCGCGAAATCGCCGAACTCAAGGATCCGGTCGGTGACGTGATCGCCGCCTGGGAACGGCCGAACGGCCTGCGGATCGAGCGCGTGCGCACGCCGCTCGGCGTCGTCGGCGTCATCTATGAGAGCCGGCCGAACGTGACGGCGGATGCCGGTGCGCTCTGCCTCAAGGCCGGCAATCCGGTGATCCTGCGCGGCGGTTCGGATTCGCTCAATTCGTCCGCTGCCATCCATGCCTGCCTGGTCGAGGGCCTGAAGGCCGCCGGCCTGCCGGAAGACGCCATCCAACTGGTGCCGACCACCGACCGCGCCGCTGTCGGCGAGATGCTGAAGGGGCTAGGCGGTGCGCTCGACGTCATCATCCCGCGCGGCGGCAAAAGCCTGGTCGGGCGGGTGCAGAGCGAGGCGCGGGTGCCGGTCTTCGCCCATCTCGAAGGCATCTGTCACCTCTACATCGACCGCTCCGCCGATCTCGACATGGCGGTCAGGATCGCCGTCAACGCCAAGATGCGGCGCACCGGGGTCTGCGGCGCCGCCGAAACGCTGCTGGTCGACCGCGCTGTGGCGTCCACGCATCTGGCACCGATCCTCGATGCGCTGCGCGCCGCCGGCTGCGAGATCCATGCCGATCAAGAAGTGCTGAAGGTGTTTTTCGACGCCAAGCCGGCGACCGATGCCGACTGGGTGACCGAATATCTCGACGCCATCATCGCGGTGAAGCTGGTCGACGGCATCGGTGGCGCGATCGAGCATATCGAGACCTTCTCCTCGCATCACACAGAGGCGATCATCGCCGAGGACGCGAAGGCCGTGGAACGGTTCTTCAACGAGATCGATTCGGCGATCCTGCTGCACAATGCCTCGACCCAGTTCGCCGATGGCGGCGAGTTCGGCATGGGCGCCGAGATCGGCATCGCCACCGGCAAGATGCATGCGCGCGGGCCGGTCGGTGTCGAGCAGCTGACCTCGTTCAAATATCGCGTGCGCGGGTCGGGACAGGTGAGGCCTTGATTTTATTTTGCCACTAGAGCGTGAACCGTTGCGCCCAGGCACCCCCCTCTGTCCTACCGGACATCTCCCCCGCAAGGGGGGAGATCGGCTGGAATTTCCGGTTTCGCCAATCATCTGCGTTGCAGGATTTGCTCCTGCAGTCGAACTGCTAATCTCCCCCCTTGCGGGGGAGATGGCCGGCAGGCCAGAGGGGGGTGCCTAGCGCGATGCCATCCTCTTCCCCCCAGGCTGCCCCCTCCGCCTACCTGAAGATGCCGCATGCCGAAAAAGGTCTCGCCGTCGGCCTGTTCGGCGGCTCGTTCAATCCGCCGCATGCCGGCCATGCCCTGGTCGCCGAGATCGCGCTGAGGCGCCTGGCGCTCGACCAGCTTTGGTGGATGGTGACGCCGGGCAATCCTCTGAAGAGCACGCGCGAATTGGCGCCGCTGGCCGAGCGGCTGCAACTGTCGGAGCAGATCGCCAAGAACCCGAAGATCAAGGTCACCGCCTTCGAGGCGGCGCATCATGTGCGCTATACCGCCGACACGCTGGCGCTGGTCAAGGCGCGCAACCCGGGTGTCGACTTCGTCTGGATCATGGGCGCGGACAGTCTGCGCGATTTCCATCGCTGGCAGCGCTGGCGCGAGATCGTGCTGACGTTCCCCATCGCGGTCATCGACCGGCCGGGCGCGACGCTGTCGTTCCTGTCGTCGGTCGTCGCCAAGACCTTCGACTATGCCCGCATCGATGAAGGCGACGCGCCGCTGCTCGCCCGCATGAAGGCGCCGGCCTGGACCTTCATCCACGGCCCGCGCTCGTCGCTGTCGTCGAGCGCGATCCGCAAGATGGCGAAGGGGTAGGACCTGCACGGTCTTCCTTTCTCCCAGGGGAGAAGGGAAGACCGCCGATGTCGTTTTTGCAGGGGCTTTTCGCTGCCGCATAGGCGATCTTGTCTGAACATGGCCACTCCCGTGAAGCACAATACCAAAATCGATCCGGTGCATGGCAGTGCGCCGACGCCGCTGATCGCGATCGCCAGTGTCATCGTGTCGATGGCGCTGATCGCCATCGGCAACGGGCTGATGTTTGCCTACATCCCGGTGCGGCTCGGCGTCGAGGGCTTCGATCCGACCTGGGCCGGGCTGATCGTCACCGGCCTGTCGGCCGGCGGTCTTGCCGGCTGCATCCTGACCGGACCGCTGGTGCGCAGGGTCGGCCATGCCCGCGCCTTCATGGTGCTGTCGGCGCTGATCGCGCTTTCCAACGCGGCCATCGGTGCCGGTCCGCACCCCGTGCTGTGGATCGGCGCGCGCGCCCTCTACGGCTTTGCCATATGCGGCCTTTTCATCGTCGCGCAGAGCTGGCTGAACGATGCCGTGGCCAACGCCATACGCGGCCGGGTGATGGCCTTTTTCTACGTCGCCTATGTCGCCGGGCTCGGCGTCGGCTATGCGACGCTGGCGCTGGTCGACATCAAAACCGCGGACGCGCCCTTGATCGGCATTGCCTTCACCGCCTTGTCGATCCTGCCCGTTGGCATGACGCGGCTGGCGCAGCCGCCGGCGCCGCAGGCCGCCTCGGTGGCGCTGGGCCGGGCCTGGCGGATTTCACCGGTCGGCGTTGCCGGCATGCTGGCGGTCGGTGGCCTGTCCATGTCGATTTCCGGTTTCGCGCCGATCCATGCCACGGCCAAGGGCTATAGCCAGGCCGATGTGGCATTGCTGCTTTCGGTGATGCCGCTCGGCACGCTGATCCTGCAGCTTCCCTTCGGCTGGATATCCGACCGCACCGATCGCCGCTACGTGCTGATCGGGGCATCCGCGCTGGCCGCGGTGGCCGGCATGTTCGCGCTCGGTTTCGACGGCGGCGCGCTGCCGGCGCTGCTGGTGATCTATGTCTTGTGGGACGGCGCCTCGGAATCGATCTATTCGCTGTCCAGCGCGCATGCCGCCGACCGCGCCGGCAAGGACGACATGGTGGCGCTGTCCAGCTCGCTCCTGTTTGCCTGGTCGCTGGCCGGGTTCGTGGTGCCGGGCATCGTGACGGCGCTGTCGGCCGCCTTCGGCACGCAGGCCTTCATCTATGTGGCTGTTGTCATCGCCTGCGCCTTCTGCCTGTTCGTGCTGTTGCGCGTGTTCACCACACAGGCCGCCACCGAGACCGGCAGCTTCGCACCAATGACGGCGCAGGCGCCGCTGCCGGTCGAACTCGCTTATGCGCCGGACGAGACGGTAGGCCGGACCAAGGACTGAACCGGTTTTCCTTCGCACGGCCGTAGGAAAGGTGCTCTGGACGCCTCCCGACTGCTTACTGCTTACGGGTCTCTTGTGCCGGCGCTTCCGGTGGCGGCAATGGGATGGAGATGCCCTCGCTGTCGAAAGCCTGCTTTGCACGCTTCGTCATGTCGATATTCGTGGAGAAGTAGTCGGCCGCCGAAGTCCAATAGCGCAAGGTAAGCGAAACGGTCGTATCGCCGAGGCTGGCCACGAAGGCGATCGGCGCCGGTTCACGACGGATGCGCTTGTCGGCGCCGGCAAGGGTAAGCAATGTCTTCTGGGCGCCGTCGATGTCGTTCCACGAACCGATGCTCAAGCTGATGTCGCTGCGGCGCACCCCATTGCGCGAAAAGTTGCGCACCGGCTGGTTCCACAGCGTCGAATTGGGCGCCAGTATGTAGACGCCGTCGGCGGTCCTGAGCCTGGTGGCGAACAGGCCGATCTCCTCGATCGAACCTGAAATGGCGCCGACCTCGACGGATTCGCCGATGCGGAACGGCCGCAGCGCCAGAAGCATGATGCCAGCGGCTATGTTCTGCAGCGTGCCTTGCAGCGCCAGGCCGATGGCAAGGCCGATGGCGCCGATCGCGGCGATGATCGAGGCGGTCTGCACGCCGAACTGGCCGAGCACCATGATGACGACCAGGATCAGGATGGCGTAGCGGACGATCTTGGAAAAGAAATGCCGCAGCGTCGCGTCGAAACCGTGGATATGGCCGAGGCCGGCAAAGATCGAGCGCTCGGCGAGGCCGGCGACGATGTAGCCGACCACCAGCAGGATGATGGCGCCGATGGCCGAGAAGGAATAGGAAACGATCAGCGTGCTGAGCTGCGCCAGGCCGGCCTGGACGGTAAGAAGGGTGTTTTGCGGGTCGATCGGCATGGCGGGATTCCGGTTGGTCGGTCAGCCGATAACCCATGCCAGACGCCTGGGTTCCGATTTTTTTGCCTCCCTTTGGAACAAGCGGGCAACCGGCGAGTTCGCGTGACTTGGGGCTGCGTCTTGAAACTGTCAGGGAACTCTGCCTATCTAAGTGGTGTCACCTGCTTTTGGGGGTGATTTGGTTGTTCTTGCTGCGAAAGGAAATACACTGAGAACAGCACTGCGGAAGAAGGCCGACATCGTGCCTTCGCCGGCCGGGATCAGCGTAAACGACGCCGTGTCCCGCGCCATCAACACAGTCCTTGCCAGTCTGGAAGACTCCAAGGCCGAAAACATCGTCTCAATCGACATTCAGGGGAAATCGAGCCTCGGCGACTACATGGTCGTCGCGTCGGGCCGATCGCACCGTCATGTCTCGGCTGTCGCCGACCATCTCCTCAAGGCGCTCAAGGATGCCGGCCTCGGCACGGCGCGCGTCGAGGGGCTGTCCGGCGCCGACTGGGTCCTGATCGATTCGGGCGACATCATCGTCCATGTCTTCCGCCCCGAAGTCCGCGAATTCTACAATCTCGAAAAGATGTGGCAGGCGCCGGATCTCGAGGAAGAGACCCTCCACTAAGCCGCCTTTGTTTTGATGCATGTCATTGTCCCAGAACCGCTTCCCACTTTGGGTGACGTGCATTAGCGGCTTATAGAGGCGAGGATGAAGATTTCAGTTCATGCCGTGGGCCGAATGAAAGCCGGCCCCGAGCGGGAGTTGGCCGACCGCTATTTCGAGCGCTTCGCCAAGAGCGGGCCGGCGGTCGGGCTTGAATTCGCCGGGATAACCGAGATCACAGAGGGCCGGTCGCAGAGCGCTGTCGAGCGCCAGCGCGACGAAGGCTCCCGACTGCAGGCGCAGCTGCAGCCGGGCACGGCGCTGATCGTGCTCGATGAGCGCGGCAAGAGCCTTTCCTCGCAGGATTTAGCCAATCGCATCGGGCAGTTGCGCGACGGTGGGCGCAAGGCGCTGGTGCTGGCCATAGGCGGCGCCGACGGCCACGATCCGCCGCTGCGCGACCAGGCGGATCTGGTGCTGTCGTTCGGTGCGCTGACCTGGCCGCATCAACTGGTGCGGGTGATGCTGGGGGAGCAGCTCTACAGGGTGGCGACGATCCTTTCCGGCCACCCCTATCATCGCGCATGAGCCTGCCGCACAGTTGGCGCCAGCGGTGATTCGTTGCCCATTGCCCGGATTTCCGCCCCAATGCCGAGCTAGATTCAGAATCTGTGGTTTGATGCATGTCGTTGCCCAAAATGGGGACCACTTTGGGCAACATTCATTCGGGGACGGGCTGGTCAAACATGGTTGATGGTTCGTTAACGAAGCCGCGGATAGTATAGATCGCGAATGTCTGAGGGCTGGAAATCGACAACGGGCCCGACAGGGGGCTCCTGGCGCGCGCGCTGCGGCATCGCGGTGGCGGCGCTCTTTTTGTCGTTCCATGGCGCGCGGGCTGAAAACACGCTCGACACGGCGCCCGATCCGGACCAGAGCCGCGCCGAGTACGAGCAGGTTTCCAAGGAAATAACGCTGTCGTCGGAACGGCTTGCCAAGCTCGCCGCCGATATCGCCGCGGTCAAGAAGGACCATGCCTCGATCACCGCCGCGCTGATCCAGTCGGCGATGACCGAGCAGAAGCTTGGTCAGGACATCGAGGACATCGGCGCCAAGCTGGAAGGGCTGAAAGACCGGCAACAGAAAATCCGTGCCTCGCTCATGGCGCGGCGCGACGTGCTGGCCGAGGTGCTGGGCGCGCTGCAGCGCATGGGGCTCAACCCGCCGCCGGCGATCCTGGTCAAGCCGGAGGACGCGCTGTCGTCGGTGCGCAGCGCCATCCTGCTCGGCGCCGTGGTGCCGGAGTTGCGCCAGCAGACCGACAGCCTGCTGGCCGACCTCAAGGAGCAGACCCGGGTAACGGCCTCGATCGAGGCCGAGCGGGCGCGGTTGACGGAAGCGGTCGGCGAGCAGGTGGCGGAAAAGAAGCGGCTCGGCATGCTGCTGGAAGCCAAGCAGAAGCTCGAGGCCGATACGCAGGCGCAAATGGCGGCCGAACAGCAGCGTTCCGAGCAGCTGGCGGCCAAGGCCTCCAGCCTGAAGGACCTGATCGCCTCGCTCGAAGCGCAGGCCGACAAGGCCCGCAAGGCCGCCGATGCCGCAAAGGCAGCCGCCGCGGGCCAGCCGGGTGACGTTCCGAACAGTGATGGAAACGATGGCGGCGACAAAACGGCATCGCTGGCGTCGCTGCCGGTTCCCGAAGGCAACCGGCTCACCGCGACGGCCCCCTTTTCGGCGCTGCAGGGGCAGATCGCGCTGCCGGTCACCGGCCGCATCAAGCGCCGGTTTGGCGCGGACGACGGTAATGGCGCGGTGATGCTTGGCGACATGCTTGCGACACAATCGGGAGCCATCGTCACCGCTCCGGCGGATGGGAATGTGCTTTATGCGGGGCCGTTTCGCTCCTATGGTCAACTCTTGATCCTCAATGCTGGCGACGGTTATCATGTCGTTCTGGCGGGGATGAGCAGAATCAGCGTCGTGACTGGCCAGTCAGTGCTCGCAGGAGAGCCGGTCGGTGCGATGGGAGAGGCCCGGGTGGCAAGCACCTCGGTTTCGAAGAATGGAAATGCCACGCCGGAACTCTACGTCGAGTTCCGCAAGGATGGAAAACCCGTCGATCCGACCCCATGGTGGGCGGACCGTTATTCTGGAAGGACGTGAAATGATGCGGAAACTGTCGCTTCTGTTTGCCGGTGCGCTGATGGGCGCATCCGCCATGAGCCTCGTCTATGGTGCTCCTGGCTCGTCGGCGAACGCTGCGGGATCGGAGACCTACAAGCAGCTGGCGATCTTCGGCGACATCTTCGAGCGGGTGCGGGCGCAATATGTCACGCCGCCCGACGACAAGTCGCTGGTCGAGAACGCCATCAACGGCATGCTTTCCTCTCTCGATCCGCACTCCTCCTACATGAATGCCGAACAGGCGCAGGATATGCGCGTGCAGACCAAGGGCGAGTTCGGCGGCCTCGGCATCGAGGTCACCATGGAGAACGACCTGGTCAAGGTGATCACGCCTATCGACGATACGCCCGCCGCCAAGGCTGGCGTGCTGGCCGGCGACTACATCGCCAAGATCGACGGCGAAGAGGTTCGTGGCCTGACGCTCAACGACGCGGTCGAAAAGATGCGTGGCCTGGTCAACACGCCGATCAAGCTCACCATCCTGCGCCAGGGCGCCGACAAGCCGATCGAGCTGACGGTGGTGCGCGACATCATCAAGGTCAAGGCGGTCAAGTTCCGGGTCGAGAACGACATCGGCTACATGAAGATCACCTCCTTCACCGAAAAGACCTATGACGACCTCGAGAACGCCATCGACACCATCAAGAAGCAGGTGCCGGACGACAAGCTCAAGGGCTATGTGCTCGACCTGCGCCTCAATCCGGGTGGCCTGCTCGACCAGGCGGTGAGCGTGTCCGACGCCTTCCTGAAGCGCGGCGAGATCGTCTCGACGCGTGGCCGTGATCCGAAGGACGTCACCCGCTTCGACGCCAAGCCGAAGCAGACCGACGACATCAACGGCAAGCCGATGATCGTGCTCGTCAATGGCGGCTCGGCCAGCGCGTCCGAAATCGTCGCCGGCGCGCTGCAGGATCTGCGCCGCGTCACGGTGGTGGGCACGCAGTCCTTCGGCAAGGGTTCGGTGCAGACCATCATTCCGCTCGGCGAGAATGGCGCGCTGCGGCTGACGACGGCGCTCTACTACACGCCATCGGGCAAGTCGATCCAGGGCAAGGGCATCACGCCCGACATCAAGGTCGACCAGCCGCTGCCGCCGGAACTGCAGGGCAGGGACCTGACGCGCGGCGAATCCGATCTCAAGGGCCACATCAAGGGCGCCGACGAGAGCGCGACCGGCTCGGGCTCGGCAGCCTATGTGCCGCCGGATCCCAAGGACGATCTGCAGCTGATCTTTGCCGAGAAGCTGCTGCGCGGCGAGAAGACCGATCCGGCCTTCCCGCCCAATCCGGAAAAGGCCGTGCTCAACCAGTAACGGTTTGGTCGGCCGGGTCTGGCCGCCTGAACGAAGCAATGCGATGCTGCCGGGACCGAAAGGTTCCGGCAGTTTGATTCGGGGAGGCAAGACCAGGCCTCCGGATGCGGCGCCAGGGGGCGCCAGGGTTGATGAATTCGCGCATGTCGTCGAAGGGGTCGCCTTCGCAACCATGCGCCCCGGGGACAGGGCTTGGCTGATATCGGCAAGGACATCGAACGCCCGCTTGGACAGACGCTCCGGGCGCCGCGCGCTGCCCGCAAGTTCAGCACTGGCGTGGTTGCGTCGACCGTTGTCGTGCTGGCGCTGGTCGGCGGCTCGGCCGCGATCGCGCTCCGGGAAAAGCCGTTTCGAAAGCCGCAAGAGGTCGCCGTTTCGACGCCGAAAGTGACGGCTGCGGCCGAGCCGGCCGCCGCGCCATCCGCTCTGGCCCCGGTGGCGGCGCCAAAGGTTGAAACGCCGTCCAAAACCGGTGGTCCTCAGATCATCCATGTGCAGAAGGAGGAGGGCGATGGCCCTCCGCAAGCCGCCATCGTCATCCGTGATCCATCGAGCATTGGGCAGAACCTGAAGATCGCGCATCTTCCCGACAAGGCGCTGATCGAAGCCAGCGACACCGGACCGCTGCCGATACGCTCCGCCGATGGAAGGCGGCCTTTCGATGTCTATGCACGGCCGTGGTCCGGCGCGCGCGGGGCGCGGGTGGCGATCGTCATCGGCGGGCTGGCCGTCTCGCAGACCGGCACCCAGGCTGCGATCGCCAAGCTGCCGGCGGAAGTGACACTGGCCTTCGCGCCGCAAGGCAACAGCATCGGCCGCTGGATGCAAGCCGCCCGGCAGGGTGGCCACGAGATCGTCATGCAGGTGCCGCTCGAACCGTTCGACTATCCCAACGTCAACCCCGGCCGCAACACGCTGACGGTGGCGGCGAGCGCCGAGGAGAACCTCAAGAGTTTGCACTGGGCGCTGTCGCGGACGACGAACTACACCGGCGTCATGAACTATATGGGCGCGCGTTTCTCCGCCGACGCGGCGGCAATGGGGCCGTTCATGGCCGAACTCGGCAAACGGGGTCTGGCCTATATAGACGACGGTTCGTCGGCGCGCAGCCTGGCGCCCGACCTGGCGCTGAAGGACGGCGTGCCCTTCGTAGCCGGCGATACGGCGATCGACGCCGTGCAGGATCGCGGCGCAATCCTGAAGAAACTCGACAGTCTCGAAGCCACAGCGCGGGCCAAGGGCACTGCCGTCGGCATCGGCTCGGCCTTCGATCTCACGGTCGACACCGTGTCGTCCTGGATTGCCGAGGCCAGGAAGCGCGGCATCGAGATCGTGCCGATTTCAGCGGTGGCGATCGATCCGCAAAAGGGTTAGCCATCGCAAGATGGCTGGAGAGACTGACTGATGCCGAAGACGAAAATAGTCGACCGCGAAACGCTGCCCTATCGTCCCTGTGTCGGGCTGATGATCCTCAATGGCGAAGGCCTGGTCTGGGTCGGGCATCGCATTGCCGAGCCCGACAGCGAATTCGCCGGCACGACGCAGCTGTGGCAGATGCCGCAAGGCGGCATCGACAAGGGTGAGGAACCGCTGCAGGCGGCCGAGCGTGAGCTTTATGAGGAGACCGGCATGCGCAGCGTCTCGCTGCTCGCCGAGGCGCCGGACTGGATCAATTACGACCTGCCGGATCATCTCGTCGGCATTGCCTTCAAGGGCCGGTATCGCGGCCAGACGCAGAAATGGTTCGCCTTCCGCTTCCATGGCGAGAGCAGCGAAATCCACATCAATCCGCCGCCCGGCGGCCACACCGCCGAATTCGACAAATGGTCGTGGCGGCCGATGCAGGATCTGCCCGACCTGATCGTGCCGTTCAAGCGCAAGGTCTATGAAGAGGTGGTGGCGGCGTTCAGCCATCTGGCGCGGTAATCGCGCGTCGAGGTTGCCGCGTTGGTGCGAGGGTCGTATTGATGGCCGATGCAATGAGGGTCGCCATGAACGACGCCGTCAACCGGTCCGCTGCGAAAACCGTCACCGGGTGGCCGGTCAGCGAGGCGGCGGCCGGCGCGATCCTGACGATCGATCTCGGCGCGATCCGTGAAAACTACCGGCGGCTGAAGGCGCGGCTGGGCGGCGTGGCCTGCGCGGGCGTGGTCAAGGCCAATGGCTACGGGCTTGGCGCCGCCCAGGTGGCGGCGGCACTGACCCGGGAAGGCTGCGACATCTTCTTTGTCGCTCTGCTGGCCGAAGGCATTGCGCTGCGCAAGGCGATCGGAACCGGGCCGGATATCTATGTGCTGAACGGGCTGCCGCCTGGCTCCGAGCCGGAAGCGATGGCGGCTGGGCTTTGCGCGGTCATCAACAGTGGCGCGCAGTTGAAGGCCTGGCGCGCGGCGGCGCAGGCTGCCGGTCGCCGGCTGCCGGCTGCCATCCAAGTCGACAGCGGCATGTCGCGGCTCGGCATGGCGCCGGCCGAAGTCGAGGCGCTGGCTGGGGATAGCAGTGCGTTCGACGGCATCGATGCCAAATATGTGATGAGCCATCTGGCCTGCGCCGACGAGCCTCACCATCCGGCCAACGAGCAGCAGCGGCTGGCCTTTGAACGGCTGCGCGCCGTGCTGCCCGAGGCGCCTGCCTCGCTCGCCAATTCCTCCGGCATCTTCCTCGGGCCGTCCTACCATCACGATCTCGCTCGGCCTGGTGCCGCGCTCTACGGCATCAACCCGACGCCAGGCGAGCCGAATCCGATGCTGCCCGTGGTGCGGCTGCAGGCCAAGGTGGCGCAGACGCGCCGCGTCGAAAAGGGCGCCGGCATCGGCTATGGCCACAGCTATCACGCGGACGCTCCGCTGAGCCTGGCGACGATTTCGTTCGGCTATGCGGATGGCTTGCTGCGCCGCTCCGCTTCGGCGGCCTGGTTCGGGGGCGTGCGCCTGCCTTTCCTCGGGCGTGTGTCGATGGATTCGATCATTCTCGACATATCGGCCCTGCCGCCCGGCAGGCTGCGCGAGGGCGATGTGGTCGAGCTGCTCGGTCCCTCGCAGAGCGTCGACGATGCCGCCGGCCATGCCGGCACCATCGGTTATGAAATCCTGGCCAGTCTCGGCCCGCGCTTTCACCGCCACTATGTCGGCGGTTGAGCGGTTTGGCCGCGCTTGACAAGCGGGCGCCTGTCGGCAAGGTTCGGGGCATGAGCAACCTCGCTTACACCAGAACCTTGTTCAGGGTCTGCCCGATCGCGGGATCGTAGCCCCGGCGCGGCCGCCTTCTGGCGTCCGTCCGTATCGGGGCATCCATACATCCAAACCGCCATCAAGCCGTACAGCCCTTCGTGGCTGCCGGCTTTCATCACGCCGCCATCAGTGCGGCGGCAAGCGCGCATCCATTCGATGCGCCGATCCAAGAGGTGTGCCATGCAACATGCAACAGGACCGCGTCCATCGAGTCGGATTGTGATCAGCGACACCGACCATGACAGGTTGACCGGCCTGGCGAGAGCCTTGCTCGACCGTGCCCCCGAGACGGCCGAGGAACTGCTCTTCGAGATGGACCGCGCCGTCGTCACGGACGCGGCGGCGATGCCGGCCGACGTGGTGCGTATGGGTTCGATCGTGACGGTCCGCGGCGAAGGCGGGGAGACCCAGCGCATCATGCTGGTCTATCCCGGCGACGCCGACATTGCCGAAAACAGGATCTCGGTGCTGACGCCGATGGGAACGGCGCTCATCGGGGCGGCGGCCGGGCAGGCGGTGTGCTGGAGCAGTCGGGGCGGCCGTGAGCTGTCGGTGACCGTCGAAGCCGTCGACACGCCGGACTCCGGCGCCCAGCGGCGCTGATCGTGGAGGCGGTGATGAAGAACACGAATTGCTGCCTGACGACGAAGGACCGCGCCGTCCTCGAAGTCATGCTGGAGCGCCGGCGGGCATTCGCGGATCCGATCGTGCGCATGCTCGAACACAAGCTTTCAAGCGCCGATATCGTGCCGATCGATTCGGTCGGCCCCGATATCGTCACGCTGAACAGCAGGGTGGTGTTCAGCGTCGATGCCGGTCACGCCGAGACGCGTACCCTGGTGCAGAACGAGGGGCGCGGGCCGGTGGGCTCCAGCCTGTCGGTGGCAACCAGGCGTGGGCTGTGCATGCTTGGCATGGCGCAGGGCCAAGCGGCTTCGATCGAGCACGCCGACGGCCGGCGGGAGTCGATCCTGATCAAGGCCGTGCTCTACCAGCCGGAGGCTGCCCGGCGCGCGGTCAGCCAGAGGGACCGGGCCGACGGGCGGCGACCGCACGGGCTCACTCTCGTCTACAGCGCCGCAGACGATTGGCGGCCTCTTGGCGAGACGCCCGGAATGCGGCAGACAGAAGACGACGACCCCGGTCCCTCGGCGGCGTGAATGGGCAACAGCGCATGGTTCTCGAAAATCGGCATCGATTTTCATTTGGGATCATGCGCAAATCGAGAAATGCGGTCGCGTCCACGGGCGTCCTGAGGACGCGCGGCGCGGCAAGGAGTGAACGATGCAGATCATGGTGCTGGGCGGCGGCGTCATCGGGGTGACCACGGCCTATTATCTTGCCGAGGCCGGCCACGAGGTGACGGTGCTCGACCGCCAGAAAGGCCCGGCGCTGGAAACCAGTTTCGCCAATGCCGGCGAGATTTCGCCCGGCTATGCCTCGCCCTGGGCCGGCCCCGGCATTCCGCTCAAGGCGATCAAATGGCTGTTGATGAAGCATGGCCCGCTGGTGGTGCGGCCGGCCTTCGATCCGCATATGTGGACCTGGCTGGTCAAGATGCTGCGCAACTGCACCGCGGAGCGCTATGCCATCAACAAGTCGCGCATGGTGCCGCTGGCCGAATACAGCCGCGACACGCTGAAGGCGCTGCGCGAGGCGACCGGCATCACCTATGACGAGCGCAGCCGGGGCACGCTGCAGCTGTTTCGCACGCAAAAGCAGCTCGACGGCACCGGTGGCGATGTCGATGTGCTGAAGAAATATGGCGTGCCCTACGAGATCCTCGACCAGGACGGCTGCATCGCGGCGGAGCCGGCGCTGGCCGGCGTGCGCGAGAAATTCGTCGGCGGGCTGAGGCTGCCGCATGACGAGACCGGCGACTGCAGGATGTTCACGGAGAAACTGGCCGAGCTCTGCGTGGCGCGGGGCGTCAAGTTCGAATACGACACGACGATCTGGCGCGTCCTGCGCAGCCGCAACCGCATTGCCAATCTCAGCACCAGCAAGGGGTTCAAGGCCTCCGAAGCCTATGTGATGGCGCTGGGCAGCTACTCGGCCGGCTTCATGCGCCGGATGAAGCGGTCGATCCCTGTCTATCCGGTCAAGGGCTATTCGATCACCGTGCCGATCAAGGATGCCTCCCTGGCGCCGGTGTCGACCGTGATGGACGAAACCTACAAGGTGGCGATCACCCGGCTGGGCGACCGCATCCGCGTCGGCGGCACGGCCGAGATTTCAGGCTTTGACCTCAGGTTGCACGAATCGCGGCGGCGCACGCTCGAACATTCGGTCGGCGATCTCTTTCCGGGCTCCGGCGCCATGCGCGAGGCGACCTTCTGGTGCGGCCTGCGGCCGATGACGCCGGATGGGCCGCCGCTGATCGGCCGTACCGAGCTTTCCAATCTCTTCCTCAATACCGGCCATGGCACGCTCGGCTGGACCATGGCCTGCGGCTCGGCCAAGGTGCTGGCCGACATCATGTCGAACAAGGTGCCTGACATCGATGCCCGTGCCCTGGCGCAGGAGCGCTATCTGAAATAGGCGGCGCGGGAGATCAGAACGCCTGCTTGACCCAGGCTTCGTCGAACAGCAGCCGATAGATCCACGGGATCGTCACGTTGCTGGAAACCGGATTCGAATGGGCGAGATAGTCGTCATAGATCGGCTTCATCCTGACGTAGAAGGCGGGATCGAGCACCATCATGCCGTTCTCTGAATCGTGGAAGAAGCTGCGGTTGTTGAGGTTGACCGAGGAGATGGCGACCAGCCTTTCGTCGATCATCATGATCTTGGAATGCAGCACCACGTCGGGCGCCTTGAACTCGCGGATGTTGATGCGGTCGCCATATTTCTCGACGAACAGCTTGTTGAGCGCGGTGAGGAACTTGCCGCCAATATCGCCCTTGAGATCGATGCGGCCGACAATGTCGATCTTGACGCCGCGGGCGAGCGCCCGGTCAAAAGCATGGGCGAGGCTCGGCGTCAGATTGAGGTAGGGATTGACGATCTGGATATGCTGCCGGGCGGCATCGACCAGCTCGACGAAATAGTCCTCCAGCGCATGGTCGTCCTCATAGGGCACGGAGATGAAATGCCGGGCATTGCCCTGGGGGCGGCCATTTCCATGGACCGGGATGGAGAAGGGGCGCGCCAGATTGGTGTCGGCGTCGCGCAACCATATCGTCGATAGATGCGCGGCGAGCGTCTCGACCGTCGCCCGGTCGGCGAACTCGATGTCGAAGTCGCTCCAGTTCGAATAGTAGTTCAGCGAAAAGCCGTCGGTCTTGCCGTATTGCTGCAGGTCCGGATAGCGCGACAGGTCGATCGGACTATGGAACAGGAAGCCGTCATGGATGTTGCGGCCGCCGATGATGACGCGCGAGCGCGCAGGGTCCACAGCCAGCGTCGCCAGCATCTTGATATGATGGGTCTTGTGCAGCTGTGAAATCTGCTCGTCGATCGGCGCGCCATGATCGGCGCGCCAGCGGTATTCCTGCAATTCGACATTGGGGAATTCGGCCGCCAGCCGGTGCAGCATGGCGTCGTCCTTTTCGCGCTCCAGCACGTCGGTGACCAGTATGCGCACCTTGGTGCCAAGGGCGGCATGATGGCGGATCAGCCGCTCGATGATGCAGCCGGAGAAGTCCGCCTTGAATTCCAGCGACGACAGATAGATCAGCTTCAGCCGTGGCGCCCTGGAGAAATCGAGAGGCAGCTCCGGGTCGCCTTTGTCTATCGCCGCATCGGACAGCGGTGCGCCCATCAGCGCCTCGACCTTGGCGTTGAAGCCGTCGCGCGACTTGCGCAGCAGCCTGGGCTCGCCGACGGGTAGGGCGCAGGTCTGCGACAGCCAGCGGCTGGCATAGAAGGCGCGCTCGAGCGCGTCGAGGCCGGCGCTTTCGGGGACCGGGCAGCGCTCGTAGCGGCTGTCGAAGCTGGCGAGAGCCGGATCCGCGGTCTCTTCGCGCCGGATGGCGAGCGGCGCCCCGGTCGGGACAAGGCTGGAGCGGATCCTTGCCGTGCAGCGGTTCAGGCTGTCGCTGGGAAACAGGCTGACCGTGTCGTCCTCGCCGGACAGGCGAAAACGAAATGCCGCGCCGGCGGCGATGGTGCGCGAGGCTCCGGCGGCGCGGATCGCCAACGCGCCGTCGCAGGTGGCCTCGATCTCGACCGGCTGCTCTCCGGCCTGGCGCACGACGATCTCGGTGCTTCGCGCCTGCAGGCCGGAGAAATCGAAACTCTTGGGTGACGAGGGCCGTGCCGCCGCATCGATGTAGAGCGTCTGCCGCGACACCCGCCAGCGTCCGTCGAAATGGCCCACGCCGCTACCGCCATTTGCCGACGGCAGATGCGTCCTGGCGAGTGGTTCGGCCAGTTGCTGCAGCGTCGAATAGGTCGCCCGGAAGCCGCTGTTCTGCACATCGCGGCGGTTGCGCCCGAACGGGCCGGTACCGTTGGCGCGATCCATGGCGCCGAGCTGATTGTGGGCGAGCAGCGCCAGGAAGCGTCTTTCGTAGTCGCTGGCGCCGGCATCGCCAAAAAACTGCGACGCGGCGACCTGCGGCCCAGGCGTGCTGGCCGACAGAGACGGCCGCGCGCAGGCCGCCTGTCCCGGCAGGAGATCGCAGGCATCGCGGCCTGTGCCGGCACAACCGGCAAGGGCGGTCAGCCCGAACAGGGCAAGGATGATAAATGCGTGGCGATTCACCCGGTGGCTCCGGCCTTCATGGCGCTCAACTGAGCCGGGTCGCGCGGCGGCATGAAGCCTTGGGGAAACACCTTGCAGACGGGGATGGCGAAGGTAGCGATCAGCAATTCCGCCTCGCCGCGCATCTTGCGTGGCGCCGTCTTGTCATCACGGATCGCCCGGGCGGAGGCGACGAGCGCGCCGTCGCAATCGCAATGATTGTGGCGCGCGATGTAGCAGGCATCGTGGGTCTGGCACGCCGCGTCGAGGCGGTCGACCGGCCGGGCCGACATATCGCCGGTGCGGGTGCCGGGGCCGCAATAATTGCCTAAGACGAAAGGCGAGGGGCGCGCCATGGCGTAACGGATCGGCTTGGGCAATTCGGCTTCCGGCACTTTTGTCCACGGGTTGGCGCAGGCCGAAACGAAAATCAGCGGCAGGATGGCAAGAACGGCTCGCATTTCTTCCGCGCCAGCTTTCTGAACGATTCCCCACCGGCGGCCCTGCCAATGGCCGGCGCCCGCATGCCTGATGCCACACTGGCCGGTTTTGTGGCAAGCAAAAGGCGGCGTGTATCACCAGACCGTGTTATTACCGCAGCGATACAACCTGCCGGGCGCATCGACCCCGTCTGGCATTTCGCGAGCACCAGTGATGCGTATCGGCTTTGCGGTTACAGCTGTCGTATTTCTGTCCTGCATCTCGGCGGCCAATGCCGCCGACAAGACCGTTCACGACAAGGACAACGGATTTTCCCTGACCTTTCCGGAAGGGTGGAGCAACGAGGCGCCTTCCGGCAAGACGATGCGGCTGAAGATAAAATCCGGCGATCAGGGCCTGACCTGCCGGATATCGGTCGGTCACTATGATCCGCAGGCGTCCGGTTCACCCGCCGACCCCAAGGCATTTCTCGAAGCGGGCTGGTCGCCGCAGGCCTGGCAAGAGATGGTGGGAGCCGCCTTTACCTCGGCCGCCTTCAGCAACGAAAAGTTGATCCGCTTTCCCGACGGCTATCCGGCACGAATGGCCGATATGGATTTCCAGGTCGGCGACGGCAGCGCCAGCTTCCCCGGTCACGCCAAGGTCGTGCTTTCGCTGCGCGGCACCCACTTCGGTCTGGTGACTTGCGGGCTCACGGGCGACAGCCTCGAGCAAATGAAGCAGAAGTGGGCGCCACTGGCCGACGAGGCCGAACGGGTGGCGAGTTCGTTCGTTCTCGATGGGCCCTGAGCGCTTACAGGAAGAGACTTCTTTCCCGCTCCACCGCCTTGGTGATGAAGCCGGCGACGATCTGGATGCGGCGCAGCGGCCTCACCGATTCATGATAGACCAGCCAGTAGGCACGGCGGATGGGCGCCACCACATCGACGGCCACCAGCTCCGGCATCGAGCGCGCGACGAAGGTGTGCAGGATGCCGATGCCGGCGCCCGAGCGCACCGCTTCGGCCTGGCCGAGTGCCGAGGAGATGGCGAAGCTGGTGCGCCAGTCCGCGCTGAATTCGGCCGCGTAGTCGAGCGAAGGGCTGACGATGAGATCCGGCACATAGCCGATGAGGGTGTGTCGGCCGAGTTCGGCCGCGGTTTTTGGCAGGCCATTGGCCTCGGCATAGGCGCGCGAGGCAAACAGGCCCAGCGAATAGTCGACCAGCTTACCCGCTACCAGCCGGCCCTCGGTCGGCCGCTCGACGGTGATGGCGATGTCGGCTTCGCGACGGGACAGCGAGAAGGAGCGCGGCACCGGCACGAGCTGGATCGTCAGCTCGCGATGCAGTGCGGTCAGTTCGCCGAGGCGCCTGGCCAGGAAGGCGACGCCGAACCCGTCCGGCGCGCCGATGCGCACGGTGCCGGAGATATCGTCGCCTTCGCCTGATATGGTCGAGCGCGCGGCGATCATGTCACCCTCCATGCGCTCGGCAATGTCGAGGAAGCGCTCGCCGGCCGGCGTCAGTTCGCTGCCGGTGGTCAGACGGCGAAAGAGCTTTGTGCGCAATGCGTCTTCGAGCGCGGCGATGCGGCGCGAGACGGTGGCGTGGTTGAGCTCCAGCCGCTTGGCTGCGCCCAGGATCTGGCCGGCGCGTGCCACGGCGAGGAAGATGCGGACGTCATCCCAGTTCATGGGAATCCCCAGGAGATATCTTGCGGTCCTCCATTTGCGAGAATTGATGCGCGCCCGTCAATCGTTATCTATTTGCTGCACAACGGTTGCGTTCTTCCTCGCGTTGCCTTCGCCATCGCAAAGGCGGACAATGCGTCCATCACAAACAAGGGAGAGATATCATGATCGAATACGGTCATTTCATCGGCGGCAAGCGTGTCGCCGGCACCAGCGGCCGCAAGCAGGACGTCATGCAGCCGATGGACGGCTCCGTGCGCGGCACGGTGGCGCTGGCCTCGCAGGCGGAACTGCGCGCGGCGGTCGAGAATGCCAAGGCGGCGCAGCCGAAATGGGCCGCCACCAACCCGCAGCGCCGCGTTCGCGTCTTGATGAAATTCCTCGAACTGGTCGCCCGCGACTATGACGAACTGGCCGACATACTGGCGCGCGAGCACGGCAAGACCATCGCCGACGCCAAGGGCGACATCCAGCGCGGCCTCGAAGTGGTCGAAGTCTGCATCGGTGCGCCGCACATGATGAAGGGCGAGTTCACCGATGGCGCCGGCCCCGGCATCGACGTCTATTCGATGCGCCAGCCGCTCGGCGTCGTCGCCGGCATCACCCCGTTCAACTTCCCGGCGATGATCCCGCTGTGGAAGATCGCCCCGGCGATCGCCTGCGGCAACGCCTTCATCCTGAAGCCGTCGGAGCGTGATCCGGGCGTGCCGATCCGCATCGCCGAACTGTTCCTCGAGGCCGGCCTGCCGGCTGGCATCCTCAACGTCGTCAACGGCGACAAGGAAGTCGTCGACGCCATCCTCGACGATCCCGACATCAAGGCCGTCGGCTTTGTCGGCTCAACGCCGATCGCCCACTACATCTATTCGCGCGGCACCGCGGCGGGCAAGCGCGTGCAGTGCTTCGGCGGCGCCAAGAACCACATGATCATCATGCCTGACGCCGATATGGACCAGACCGTCGACGCGCTGATCGGCGCCGGCTACGGCTCCGCCGGCGAGCGCTGCATGGCGATCTCGGTGGCTGTGCCGGTCGGCAACGACACGGCCAACCGGCTGATGGAAAAGCTGATCCCGCGCGTCGAGAGCCTGAAGGTCGGACCGTCGACGGATTCGGCCGCCGATTTCGGCCCGCTGGTGACGGCGCAGGCGCTGGAGCGGGTGAAGGGTTACGTCGATACCGGCGTCAAGGAAGGCGCCAAGCTGGTCGTCGATGGCCGCGGCTTCACGATGCAGGGCTATGAGAACGGCTACTATATGGGCGGCTGCCTGTTCGACAATGTCACGGCGGACATGCGCATCTACAAGGAAGAAATTTTCGGGCCGGTGCTCTCGGTGGTACGTGCACCGACCTATGAGAGCGCGATCAAGCTCGCCAACGACCATGAAATGGGCAATGGCGTCGCCATCTTCACCCGCGACGGCGACGCCGCGCGTGATTTCGCAAGCCGTGTCCAAGTCGGCATGGTCGGCGTCAACGTGCCGATCCCGGTGCCGATCGCCTATTACACGTTCGGCGGCTGGAAGGCGTCGTCCTTCGGCGACCTCAACCAGCACGGCCCGGACGCCTTCCGCTTCTACACCAAGACCAAGACGGTGACGTCGCGCTGGCCATCCGGCATCAAGGATGGCGCCGAGTTCGTCATCCCGACGATGAACTGATTGGGAAACGTTCCAAAACAAGAAAGAGGCGGCTCATCCCGCCTCTTTCTTTTTTGTCGGCCGCTTGCCTCCGTCAGACCGTCGGTATGGTGCCACCGTCGATGACGTATTCGGCGCCGTGGATCGCCGAGGCGCGGTCCGAGACAAGGAATGCCACGAGTTCCGCAACCTCTTGCGGCCATGCCGGCCGGCCGATCGGGATGCCGCCCAGCGCATCCATGATGCCCTGGCGGGCGGTTGCCTCATCCGAGCCCGTGTGGGATGCCAGCCGCTTCACCATGGCTTCCGAAGCAGTGGTGTGGATCCAGCCCGGCGCCACGGTGTTGACGCGGATGCCTTTGGGGCCGAGTTCCTTGGACAGCGCCTTGCTGTAGGTTGAAAGGGCTGCCTTGGCCGCCGCATAGGCGATGGTGGATTCGTGCAGCGGCAGGCGGCGCTGGATCGACGACATGTGAACGATCACGCCTGAACCTTGCTCGATCATATGCGGGACAAGCAGGCGATCGAGCCGCACCGCCGCCAGCAGGTTGAGGTCCAGTTCATCTTGCCAGGCCTGCTCCGACAGTCCGGCAAATCCTCCTCCTGGGCTCTTCGAACCGCCGACGTTGTGAACGATGATGTCGACACCACCAAGCTGCTCCATGACACCCGCGGCGACCTTTTCGACGCCTGCCAGAGTGCTGATGTCGGCCCGCATGAACAGCTTCGGCTGGCATGCTTCCGTCGCCGAGCGAGCGGTGGTTGCAACCATCGCTCCCGCCGCCGAAAGCCTACGCACGATGGCCTCGCCGGCACCCTTTGTGCCCCCGGTGACCAGAACGCGCTTGCCGGCAAATTCCCGATCGTCGACCGCAAATTTCTGGACGAAGGTCATGCGCCGATCTCCAGCCGCGCGATCCGGTCATCGGCCAGTGTGAAGACGTAGTGGAGTGTCGCGGGGCTGCCGGGGAAATTTCCAGACACGATGCCGGCGATCCGCCATTTATCGCCGTTGACCGTCACGTCGGCGACCTCGACGGACACCCGGTATTTGCGTGTCGTTGCCTCCATCCAGCCGCGGATGGCGACTGAGCCTCGATGGGGTTCGCCTTCGTCCTTGACCGTGGCGTCTGACGAGAAAGGCACGAGCATGGCGTCGATGTCGTGCCGGTTCTTGGCGGCAAAATAGTCGGCCAGCGGCTGCGGAAGGTTTGCGGTCATGGTGTCGTCTCCGGTGCGGGGTTGCCGCCGCCCATCGAGGCCGGCGGCGCTTGTCCGGCTTCTAAAATGAGATATACTGGTGAAATGACAAGAACCGACGAAAAAGTAAGGTACTTACCTGAGAGTAAGCCCGAGACGTTGACGCCGTTGTCGGCGGCGAGCGGCGTCGAGAATGTGCTGCGCATCCTCGAGGGCCGCTGGAAGCTGGTGATCCTGTTTCACCTGTTCGGCGGCAAGGTGCTGCGCTTCTCCGACCTCGAACGGGCGATCCCGGCGATCTCGCAGAAGATGCTGATCCAACAGCTGCGGCAGATGGAGGCCGACGGCATCGTTCGCCGTATCGTCCACCACCAGGTGCCGCCGAAGGTCGAGTACTGCCTGACCGATTGGGGCCAGGCGCTGTGCCCGGCCCTCGACGCCTTGCTGAAATGGGCGGCACTTCGCGAACCGACGGAAGTCTGACGCCGATCGTTGCTCTGCAACGCGCCGCAAGCTCCGAAGCGATGCTTGTTTTCAGATCGGGGCCTCACCATATCGATTCCAGGGAATGATAAGGTTCCCTGACGACAGACCGGAAACCAGAAGGAGTGACGTGATGAAGACGTCGAACCCGGCCTGGAGCGTCCCGGTGCGTTGAGGCTGCCCCATGTGCCTCCCTTTGCCGGAACGCCAAGGCGAAGGAGGTGCCAGATGGCACACAGTTTTTCGTTTCGATGGATCAGGATAGCCGTGATCGGCGCCGCGCTGGCGCTGTCGGCGCTTTCGGCGCAGGCGCAATTCATCTGCGGCGGCCACAGTGACCTCGTCGCTGGACTGGCGCAGGCCTTTCAACAAAAGCAGCTCGGTTACGGTGTGGTCGGACAATCCGCCATTGTCGAGATCTATGTTTCGGCAAGCGGGACCTGGTCCATGCTGGTGACCGACGTGCAGGGCCGAAGCTGTATCTTCGCGACCGGTGAGGGATGGGAGAGTACCGCCATCGCCGCCGCGCAAGGGATCTGATCGCCCGATCAGCGCGTCGCGGCGACCTCGGCATGGCCACGCAGCAGAGCCATCAGCCGCTTGGCATCCTTGGCGGCTGCCTCCTCGTCGCCGTCGAGGATCGAGCGGATCAGCGCGACATGATGCTCGGCTGACTCGGCCAGGCCCGTATCCGCCTTGTAGCGGAACCAGAAGCGGCGGCTGTGGGTCTGCAGCGGCGCGGCCAGCCGCGCGGCGAAGCGGTTGTCAGCGGCCATCGCCAGCGCCTCGTCCAGCGCCTTGTCGGCCTGGATGAAGGCAAGCACATTGCCCGAGATGACCGCCTTCTGCATGGCCAGCGCCGCCTCGTGAAACAGGTCGGCGGCCTCGCGGGTGACGAAGCGGGCGGCCGAGCGGGCCAGCACCACCTCGACGCCGCGTCGGGCGTCGAGCACGCGCAGCCAGTCGCCGGGATGCAGCGGCGCGATCGCGATGCCGGCGCGTGGCCTGACATCCAGCAGCCCTTCCCAGGCCAGCCGCTGGATCGCCTCGCGCACCGGCGTGCGGCCGAGGTCCAGCTTCTCGATAAGCGCTCCTTCGGTGACAAAGCTCGACGGCGCCAGTTCCAGCGTGACGATCATGTGCTCGAGCACGCGGTAGGCCCTGGCCGCCGCCGGCTCGGACGTCATGGTTGCTTCCATGGATATCAAAGGCGATCTCCTGATATATTTTGGATATATCATAACGGATTCCGCATTGACAGTGAGTTTCTTAACAGATATACGGCTGATATATCAGATGGAGACACGATTATGTGGACCGGAGTTTTCCCCGCCGTCACGACCAAATTCACCGCCGACGACCGGCTCGACCATGCCGAAATGGAGCGCTGCTTCGGCCTGCAGATGGAGGCCGGTTGCGACGGCATCATCGTCTGCGGCTCGCTCGGCGAAGGGCCGATGCTGTCGCCTGACGAGAAGATCGAGGTGCTGAAGACCGCGCAGAAAGTCGCCGGCAAGAAGCCGGTGCTGCTGACCGTCAATGAGGCGGGCACCCGGGAGGCCGCCGCTATTGCCAGGCGCGCCGCGAGCGAAGGTGCCGATGGCCTGATGGTGGTGCCGAGCCCGATCTACCACACCAATGCGGAAGAGACCGTCGCGGCGCTGCGCGCGGTCGCCGAGGCCGGCGACCTGCCGGTCATGATCTACTCCAACCGGCTCGCCTATCGCGTCGACGTCACCGTCGACCAGATGGAGGAGTTGGCGTCGGACAAGCGCTTCGTCGCCATCAAGGAATCCTCCGACGATATCAGGCGCTCGACCGAGATCATCAACCGGCTTGGCGACCGCTACGATCTGTTCACCGGTGTCGACAATCTCGCCTTCGAGGCGCTGTCCATCGGCGCCATCGGCTGGGTAGCCGGCCTGGTCACCGCCTTCCCGCGCGAGACCGTCGCCATCTTCCAACTGATGAAGCAGGGCCGCCGCGAGGAGGCGCTCGCCATCTACCGCTGGTTCCGGCCGCTGCTCGACCTCGACGTCTCGACCTATCTGGTACAGAACATCAAGCTTGCCGAAGTGCTGGCAATCGATACCAATGACCGCGTGCGCATGCCGCGCCAGCCGCTGTCGGGCGAGCGCCGCAAGGCAGTCGAGAAGATCATACGGGATGCGCTGGCGGTGCGGCCGAAGCTGCCGTCGCTCCAGACGTCTCCTCTATCGGCGGACAGACTGGTGGCAGCCGAATAAGGGACAGCACCGACGTGCCAGAAAATTCCAAATCCCCGGAACAGGAGCAGCGCTCCGCCGCTGGGGCGCCTTCTCCCCGTGAATGGGGACAAGGGAAAGATATCGCCATTGTCGGCGGTGGCATCATCGGCATCTGTGCCGCTGCCTTCCTTGTCGAGGCGGGGTGCAGCGTAACAATCTTCGACCGCACCGGCATCTGCGAGGAGACGAGCTCCGGCAATGCGGCGGCCTTCGCCTTCTCAGACGTGCTGCCGCTGGCGCACAAGGGCATGATCAAGCACCTGCCGAAATGGCTGGCCGATCCGCTCGGCCCGCTCAGCATTCCGCCCGCCTACCTGCCGCGGCTGCTGCCCTGGCTGATCCGCTTCTGGCGCGCCGGCGCGCCGGCGAAATACGAAGCCAGCCTCGCCGCCCAGGCCGGCATGATGAAGCTCGCCGAAACCGAATGGATGGGGCTGCTCGATCGCTCCGGCACGCGGCCGATGCTGCGCGAGGACGGCTCGCTGGAGCTCTACGAGAGCGAAGCCGAGTTCCGCGCCTCGCTGTCCGGCTGGGCCGCGCGCGAGCGCTTCGGTATCGGCTTTCGCCATGTCGAGGGCGAAGGCCTGGCGGGTTTGCAGCCAGGCCTCTCCCCGCGCTTCATCAAGGGCACCTTCGTGCCGGGCTGGAAGACGGTGGCCGATCCAAAGCTGCTCGGCAAGGCGGTGTGGGCTTACGCCGAGGCCAAGGGTGCCCGCTTCGAGAGGGCTGGGATCGATCGGGTCGCGGCGGACCAGGATGGCGCGACACTGACGTTGGCCGATGGCACGACCAGGCAGGCAAGGCACCTTATCGTCGCTGCCGGCGCCTGGTCGCATCTTCTGGCGCGGCAGCTTGGCGACCGCATTCCACTGGAGACCGAGCGCGGCTACAACACGACGCTGCCCAGGAGTGCCTTTGACGTGAAGCGGCAGCTGATCTTCTCCGGCCATGGCTTCGTCATCACGCCGCTGGAGACGGGCCTGCGCGTCGGCGGCGCCGTCGAGCTCGGCGGCATCGAGCGGCCGCCCAATTTCAACAGATCGAAGGCGCTCCTGCAGAAGGCGCAGCAGTTCCTGCCCGGGCTCAATCCCTCGGGCGGGCGCGAATGGATGGGGTTCCGGCCCTCGCTGCCGGATTCGGTGCCTGTCATCGGCAAGGCCTCGGGAAGCCGGCCGGTGGTCTATGCTTTCGGCCACGGCCATCTGGGCCTGACCCAGGCCGCGGCGACCGCACGGTTGATCCGGGAAATCATCCTGGGGCAGGTTGCGTCTGTTGATCTTGCCCCCTTCAGTCCACAACGGTTTTGAATTTTTCGAGGAACGACATGGCCAAGAAATCCTTCTTCTGCATCGACGGCCACACATGCGGCAATCCGGTGCGGCTGGTCGCCGGCGGCGGCCCGCTGCTCGAGGGCTCGACGATGATGGAACGGCGCGCGCATTTCCTTGCCGAGTATGACTGGATCCGCACCGGGCTGATGTTCGAGCCGCGCGGCCATGATGTGATGTCAGGTTCGATCCTCTATGCGCCGACGCGCGAGGATTGCGACATCGCCATCCTGTTCATCGAAACCTCCGGCTGCCTGCCGATGTGTGGCCATGGCACCATCGGCACGGTGACGATGGCCATCGAACACGGGCTGATCAAGCCGAAGACGCCGGGTGTGCTGAGGCTCGATACGCCGGCCGGGCTGGTCATCGCCGAATACAAACAGGTCGGCGAATATGTCGAGGAAGTGCGCATCACCAATGTGCCGTCTTTCCTCCATGCCGAAGGTCTGACGGTCGAATGTCCCGGGCTCGGCGAGATCACCGTCGATGTCGCCTATGGCGGCAATTTCTACGCCATCGTCGAGCCGCAGAAGAACTACCGCGACATGGCGGATTATTCCGCCGGCGACCTCATCGCCTGGAGCCCGGTGGTGCGGCAACGGCTCAACGAGAAATATTCCTTCGTGCATCCGGAGAACCCCGGCATCAACAGGCTGTCGCACATGCTGTGGACCGGAAAGCCGACGGTGAAAGGGGCTGATGCCCGCAATGCCGTGTTCTACGGCGACAAGGCGATCGACCGCTCACCGTGCGGCACCGGCACCTCGGCGCGCATGGCGCAACTCCATGCCAAGGGCAAGCTCAGGGCAGGCGATGCCTTCGTGCATGAATCGATCATTGGTTCGCTGTTCAAGGGCAAGGTCGAAAAGGAGGTCACCGTGGCGGGCAGACCGGCGATCATCCCCTCGATCGGCGGCTGGGCGCGGATGACCGGACTGAACACCATCTTCATCGACGACCGCGATCCGTTCGCGCATGGTTTCGTGGTCAAGTGAGGAGAATCCTGACCTTGCGGAAAGGAGTGTGACGAAAAGACGAACCCTGTCAGGAACGCAACGAATCCTCTTATCACCTAATTTTGACGGCGATTTCTTCGAAACGGGGTGCATGATACGGCCGAATCGTCAAAGACATTGCGTTATGCCAATGATAGGGTCCGCGATAGTCCAGGGGTCGGGTGCAGAAAACGGGCGGTCGGAACGACGTGAATCGGAAACACGCGGGGCGGTCAAAAAAAATCACGTTGCAATCCGGGCTCGAAACTTTACGACTAGGGGAAATACGAAAAGGAATGCGTCTGCATGGGCGACATTCCAGGGGAGCCATGTACACATGCAGTATTTTGTCCAGCAGCTTATCAACGGGCTGACGCTGGGATCGATCTATGGGCTGATCGCAATCGGCTACACGATGGTCTACGGCATCATCGGCATGATCAACTTCGCCCATGGCGACATCTTCATGGTGGGCGCCTTCACGGCGCTGATCGTCTTCCTCATCCTCGGCGCGCTGTTCTATTCGGTGCCCGTGGTCATCGCGCTGCTGGTCATGATGATCGTGGCGATGCTGCTCACCAGCCTCTACAACTGGACGATCGAGAAGGTGGCCTACCGGCCGCTGCGCGGTTCGTTCCGGCTGGCGCCGCTGATCACCGCCATCGGCATGTCGATCGCGCTGTCGAACTTCGTCCAGGTGACGCAAGGTCCGCGCAACAAGCCGATCCCGCCGATGGTTAGCCAGGTCTACAACATCAACGGCGTCAGCGTGTCGCTGAAGCAGATCATCATCGTCATCGTCACCGCGCTGCTCCTGGTGGTGTTCTGGTACCTGGTCAACAAGACCTCGCTTGGCCGGGCGCAACGCGCCTGCGAACAGGACCGCAAGATGGCGGCCCTTCTGGGCATCGACGTCGACCGCACCATCTCCATCACCTTCATCATGGGCGCCTCGCTTGCCGCCGTCGCCGGCACGCTGTTCCTGATGTATTATGGCGTGGTGGCCTTCTCCGACGGTTTCGTGCCGGGTGTGAAGGCATTCACCGCGGCGGTGCTTGGCGGCATCGGCTCGTTGCCGGGCGCCGTGCTCGGCGGGCTGCTGATCGGCTTCATCGAGAGCATGTGGTCGGCCTATTTCTCGATCGACTACAAGGACGTCGCGGCGTTCTCGATCCTGGCGATCGTGCTGATCTTCCTGCCTTCCGGCATATTGGGCCGGCCAGAAGTCGAAAAGGTCTGAGATCATGGCCGTGACCGTATCTCGTGAGAGCGACAGCGTCGCCACCCCCACCCAACGCGCGCTTAAGGAAGCGTTTTATGCCGGTGCCATCGCGCTTGGCCTGTTCGTGCTGTTCATCGGTCTGAAGACCGGTCAGAACATGTCCAATGAACTGGTCCTGACTCAGCGTTGGGGCCTGCTCGCCGCCGTGGTGATCGCCACGGCCGTCGGCCGTTTCCTCTATGTCGCCTATGGCCAGCCCTTCATGGCCAACCAGAAGATCGCCAACGTCGCCACCGGTCTGTTGCCGGCCAGCGTGGGGTCACGGTTCTTCACGCTGCCGGCGTTCATCGTGGCTGTCGTCGCGATGGTGCTGCTGTTCGTCTTCAATGGCTCCCTCGCCGGATGGGTGGGAGCGGAACCTGCCGGCTATCTGCAATTCCTGCGCGCCCTGGCGGTCATCTATGTGCTGGCTTGCGTGATCTACTACTTTCGCGCCTTCATCCATGCCAACTTCACCAAATTGGGCATCACAGCGCTGGTGCTATACCCGATCCTCGTGGTCGCGGTGCTGTCGCTGAACGCCTGGTCGATTGCTGGAGGGCTGCAGGGCTCGCTGAAATGGGTCGACAATTTCGGCATCCAGATCCTGATCTATGTGATGCTGGCCTGGGGGCTGAACATCGTCGTTGGCCTCGCCGGCCTGCTCGATCTCGGCTACGTCGCCTTCTATGCACTGGGCGCCTATGCCTATGCGCTTCTTGCCACGCAATACGGCCTGTCGTTCTGGATCCTGCTGCCAGCCGCGGGCTGCATGGCCGCTCTGTGGGGGGTGCTGCTCGGCTTCCCCGTGCTGCGCCTGCGCGGCGATTATCTGGCGATCGTGACGCTCGCCTTCGGCGAGATCATCCGCCTGGTGCTGATCAACTGGCGTGAGGTCACCAACGGGTCGGCCGGTATCTCCGGCATTCCCAAGGTTTCCTTCTTCGGCCTGATGACCTTCAACGTGTCGGATCCCAACTACATTGCCAAGGTTCTGCACATTGCGACCTCGAGCGCCTACTACAAGATCTTCCTCTACTATCTGATCCTGGGCCTGTGCCTGCTTACCGCCTTCGTCACCATCAGGCTGCGCCGTCTGCCGGTCGGCCGCGCCTGGGAGGCCTTGCGTGAGGACGAGATCGCCTGCCGCTCGCTCGGCATCAACACCACCACCACCAAGCTGACTGCCTTCGCAACCGGTGCCATGTTCGGTGGCTTCGCCGGCTCGTTCTTCGCCGCGCGGCAAGGCTTCGTCAGCCCGGAATCCTTCGTTTTCCTGGAATCGGCCATCATCCTTGCCATCGTCGTTCTCGGCGGCATGGGCTCGCTGGTCGGCATTGCGGTTGCCGCGATGGTGATGATCGGCGGCACCGAGGCGCTGCGCGAACTCGACTTCCTCAAGCAGATCTTCGGGCCGGACTTCACCCCCGAACTCTACCGCATGCTTCTGTTCGGCATGGCCATGGTCATCGTCATGCTGTGGAAGCCGCGCGGCTTCGTCGGCAGTCGCGAACCGACCGCCTTCCTCAAGGAGCGAAGGGCTGTCTCAAGCTCCTTCACCAAGGAGGGCCACGGCTGATGAACGCGACCACGCAAATGAACGACGCCATCCTGCAGGTCGACCATCTGTCGATGAAATTCGGCGGCCTGGTCGCCATCGGCGACCTCTCCTTCACCGCCAGGCGCGGCGAGATCACGGCGCTGATCGGGCCTAACGGCGCCGGCAAGACCACCGTGTTCAACTGCATCACCGGCTTCTACAAGCCGTCCGAAGGCATGATCACGCTCAACCGGGCCGACGGCTCGACCTATCTGCTGGAGCGGCTGCCCAACCATGAGATCCCGGCGCGCGCCAAGGTGGCGCGCACCTTCCAGAACATCCGGCTGTTCTCGGGCATGACGTTGTTGGAGAACCTTCTGGTTGCCCAGCACAACAAGCTGATGAAGGCATCGGGCTATACGGTGCTTGGCCTGTTCGGCTTCAGCGGTTACCGCAAGGCGTCAGCCGAGTCGATGGAGCTGGCCAGGCATTGGCTGGAGAAGGCCGATCTCGTCGATCGCGCCGATGATCCGGCCGGCGATCTGCCCTATGGCGCGCAGCGGCGCCTCGAGATCGCGCGTGCCATGTGCACGGGTCCGGAACTTCTGTGTCTCGACGAGCCGGCGGCGGGCCTCAACCCGAAAGAATCGGCGGCGCTCAACGAGCTCTTGATGGACATCAAGCACAACACCGGCACCTCGATCCTGCTGATCGAGCACGACATGTCGGTGGTCATGCAGATTTCCGACCATGTCGTGGTGCTGGAATACGGCCGCAAGATCTCCGACGGCAATCCGCAGTCGGTGCGCACCGATCCGCGCGTCATCGCCGCCTATCTCGGCGTCGACGACGAGGAGGTCGAGACCGTGCTGACCGAGGTCGGCGACGAGGACGTCATCGAGCAGCTCGACATTGGGCCGGATGCGGCGCATGGCCCGGGTACGTCGTCATCATACCTGGCCGGACCTGTGACCGACACTGTCGGACACAGCGATGGCGAGCGCGTCACGGTGTCGAAAGGCGCCTCGAAGGCGGCACAGGTCGATGCCCGCGCGGCAACCGTGGTGAGCAAACCCGTCGCAAAACCGGCCGCGCCGGCCAAGCCGGCGGCGAAAGCAGCACCGAAGAAGACGGCCGCCAAGGCGCCCGCTGCAAAGGCCGAAGGCATTTCGAACCGCCTCGCCGCCCCTCGTGGCGGCAAGGCCGACAACCTGACCCGCATCAAGGGTATCGGCACGGTCAACGAGAAGAAGCTCAACGAGCACGGCATCTTCCACTTCGACCAGATCGGCGCCTGGAAGAAGGCCGATGTCGAGGCTGCCGAAGCCTATCTCGCCTTTGACGGGCGCATTGCGCGCGAGGAATGGGTCAAGCAGGCCAAGCTGCTCGGTCGGGGCAAGGACACGGAATTCTCGCGCCGCGTCGATGCCGGCAAGGTGGCGACCAGCCATGCTTCCGCAAAGACTACCGGTGCGGCCAAGCCTGTGTCGGGCAAGCGTGGAGGGGGCAAATAATGGCCGGGACAACGCTGCTCGATATCAAGGGCGTGGAGACCTACTACGGCAACATCCGGGCGCTGAACGGCGTCGATGTCACCGTCAAGGAGGGCGAGATCGTGGCGCTGATCGGCGCCAACGGCGCCGGCAAATCGACGCTGATGATGACCATTTTCGGCGCTCCGCGCGCCCGCACAGGGACCATCACCTTCGCCGGTACCGACATCACCCAGTTGCCGACGCACGAGATCGCGCGCATGCGCATCGCCCAGTCACCCGAAGGCCGGCGCATCTTTCCGCGCATGACGGTGATGGAAAACCTGCAGATGGGCGCCAGCCTCGACAACCTCAAACACTATGACGAGGACGTCGAGAAGGTGTTCACGCTGTTCCCGCGGCTCAAGGAGCGCATCGCGCAGCGCGGCGGCACGCTGTCGGGCGGCGAGCAGCAGATGCTGTCGATCGGACGCGCGCTGATGGCGCGGCCGAAGCTGCTTCTGCTCGACGAGCCGTCGCTGGGCCTGGCGCCGCTGATCGTCAAGCAGATCTTCGATGCCATCCGCGAGCTGAACCGCACGCAAGGACTGACCGTGTTCCTGGTCGAGCAGAACGCGTTCGGCGCGTTGAAGCTCGCCACGCGCGGCTACGTCATGGTCAACGGCAATGTGACGATGAGCGGCACCGGCAAGGAACTGCTCGCCAATCCGGAAGTGCGCGCCGCCTATCTCGAAGGCGGACATCACTGAGTTTGGAGCGGAATGTGCATCCGGTATCCCGCTCCAACTTGTTTGTTTGTCGCATGATCCTTGTCCGAAAAGTCTGCAACTTTTCGGGATCGTGCTAGGGAGACTTCATCATGCAGGGCATTCTCTATGAGGAACCCTCGATCTGGCAGTTCTTCTTCGTCACTTGCCTGCTCGGCGGCTGGGCGGCCTGGATGACCGGCAAGGCCAGCGCCCAGACATGGCGCTCCTTCATCCAGCTTTTCGCCTATCTGCTGGGTCTCGGCATCGGCATCCGCTTCATCCATCATGCGCTGTTCGACGGCACGATGTTCTCGCTGCAGTACTATATCGTCGACACCATCGTGCTGATGATATTGGGCTTCGTCGGCTATCAATACACACGAACCAACCAGATGGTCACACAGTATAATTGGCTCTACGAAAGAGCTTCAATCTTGAGCTGGAAACCGAAAGGTTGAGGTTCATCATTAACGCCGGGTCAGGGATGAATCGGCGTGACAAGTGCCTGAAAATCGGCAAACTATGCTTTCTGCGATAAGGGTGGGCATCGCATGAAAGCTTCATCCACGCCCACTCCGTTAATGGGAGCGTTTAAATGAAAAAGTCACTTTTGTCCGCCGTCGCCCTGACCGCGCTTGTCGCGTTCGGCGGCAACGCGTGGGCTGATGTAATGTTCGGCGTTGCCGGTCCGATCACCGGTCCGAACGCGGCCTTCGGCGCACAGCTGCAGAAGGGCGCAGAGGCGGCGGTCGCTGCGATCAATGCCAAGGGCGGCATCAACGGCGAGCAGATCAAGCTTGAAGTCGGCGACGACGTCTCCGACCCGAAGCAAGGCATATCGGTTGCCAACAAGTTCGTCGGCGACGGCGTCAAGTTCGTGATCGGCCACTTCAACTCGGGCGTCTCGATCCCGGCCTCGGAAGTCTACGCCGAAAACAACATCGTCGAAATCACCCCGGCCGCGACCAACCCGAAGTTCACCGAGCGCGGTCTGTGGAACGTGTTCCGCACCTGCGGACGCGACGATCAGCAGGGCAGCATCGCCGGCGCCTATATCGCCGCGAACTTCAAGGATGCCAAGGTCGCCGTCGTGCACGACAAGACCCCTTATGGCCAGGGCCTCGCCGATGAAACCAAGAAGGCGATGAACGCCGCCGGCGTCAAGGAAGTGATGTATGAAGGCGTCAATGTCGGCGACAAGGACTTCTCGGCGCTCATCGCCAAGATGAAGGAAGCCGGCGTCACCCTGATCTATTGGGGCGGCCTGCACACCGAAGCCGGCCTGATCATCCGCCAGTCGGCGGACCAGGGCCTCAAGGCACCAATGATGTCGGGTGACGGCATCGTGACGGACGAACTCGCGGCGATCGCGGGCGACGCCGTCGCCGGCACGCTCAACACGTTCGGACCCGATCCGCGCCTGATCCCGGCCAACAAGGAACTCGTCGAGAAGTTCCGTGCGCAGGGCTTCGAGCCGGAAGCCTACACGCTCTACGCCTACGCCGCCGTGCAGGTGGTCGCCGAGGCGGCTGCTGCCGCCAAGACGAACGATCCGCAGGCCGTTGCCAAGGCGATGCATGAAAACGGCCCGTTCCCGACCGTTCTGGGCGATCTTGCCTATGACGCCAAGGGCGACCCGAAGCTGCCGGGCTACATCATGTACGAGTGGAAGAAGAAGGACGACGGCAAGTATTCCTGGTTCCCGAAATAAGCTGCTCTGACAGGTCTGAAATCCAAGATGCCCGGCGCAACGCGCCGGGCATTTTCTTTTGGCGCGTTCGGTCGGCCGATGATCTTTCTTGCCGGCTCCCCTCAGGCGGAGAGATCGCATCCAGGATCGAAATTGTCGCCATTGTTCCGTCCGTTGGGGCTAAGGCGTGCGAGTGTTGGCCGGATAATTGATTTAAATCGGTTTAAACCGGCGCTGATTTTGTTTGCACTGCAGCATTTTCACGCTAATCATTGCACCGATTTCCCGTCCCTTCCGCTGCTGGAGCCCAGTCCTTGGCCATCACGAAGATCCTCGTCGCCAACCGGTCAGAAATCGCCATCCGCGTCTTTCGCGCGGCCAATGAACTGGGCCTCAAAACCGTGGCGATCTGGGCCGAGGAAGACAAATATTCGCTGCACCGCTTCAAGGCCGACGAGAGCTACCAGGTCGGGCGCGGTCCGCATCTCATCAAGGATATGGGGCCGATCGAGAGCTATCTGTCGATCGAGGAGGTGATCCGCGTCGCCAGGCTCTCGGGCGCCGATGCCATCCATCCCGGCTACGGGCTTCTGTCCGAAAGCCCCGAATTCGCCGAAGCCTGCGCGCAAGCGGGCATCACCTTCATCGGACCGAAGCCGGACACGATGCGCCGTCTCGGCAACAAGGTCGCGGCGCGCAATCTCGCCATCGAAGTCGGCGTGCCTGTCATTCCCGCCACCGATCCGTTGCCGGACGATATGGAGGCGGTCAAGAAACTGGCCAAGGAGATCGGCTATCCGGTGATGCTGAAGGCCTCCTGGGGCGGCGGCGGGCGCGGCATGCGTGCCATCCGTTCCGAGGCCGATCTCGCCCGCGAGGTCACGGAAGGCAAGCGCGAGGCGAAGGCCGCTTTCGGCAAGGACGAGGTCTATCTCGAAAAGCTGATCGAGCGCGCGCGCCACGTCGAGGTGCAGGTGCTTGGCGACACGCATGGCAATGCCGTGCACCTGTTCGAGCGCGACTGCTCGATCCAGCGCCGCAACCAGAAGGTCGTCGAGCGGGCACCCGCGCCCTATCTCGAAATGGCGCAGCGCGAGGAGCTTTGCGGCTACGCGCTGAAGATCGCGCGCGAGACCAGCTATATCGGCGCCGGCACGGTCGAGTTCCTGCAGGATGCCGATACCGGGAAATTCTATTTCATCGAGGTCAACCCGCGCATCCAGGTCGAGCATACCGTCACCGAGCAGGTGACCGGCATCGACATCGTCAAGGCGCAGATCCACATCCTCGACGGTTTCGCCATCGGCACACCGCAATCGGGCGTGCCGGCGCAGAAGGACATCAGGCTGAACGGCCATGCCTTGCAGTGCCGCATCACCACCGAAGATCCCGAGCACAATTTCATCCCGGATTACGGCCGCATCACCGCCTATCGCGGCGCCACCGGCTTCGGCATCCGGCTGGATGGCGGAACCGCCTATTCCGGCGCCGTCATCACCCGCTTCTACGATCCGCTGCTGGAGAAGGTGACGGCCTGGGCGCCGACGCCGGCCGAGACGATTGCCCGCATGAACCGGGCGCTGCGCGAATTCCGCATCCGCGGCGTCGCCACCAACCTCACCTTCCTCGAAGCGATCATCAACCACCCGAGCTTCGCCGACAACTCCTATACGACCAAGTTCATCGACACGACGCCGGAGCTGTTCCAGCAGGTCAAGCGCCAGGACCGCGCAACCAAGCTGCTCAACTACCTGGCCGATGTCAGCGTCAACGGCCATCCCGAGACGCGCGGCCGGCCGATGCCGAAGGCCGATGCGGCAGCACCGGTCGTCCCCTATCTCAACGGCAATGTGCCGGGCGGCAGCAAGCAGAAGCTGGACGTGCTCGGTCCGGAGAAATTCGCCGGCTGGATGCGCGAGCAGAAGGAAGTTCTGGTCACCGATACCACCATGCGCGACGGCCACCAGTCGCTGCTGGCGACACGCATGCGCACGCATGACATTGCCAATATTGCCGGCACCTATGCGCGCGCCCTGCCGCAGCTTCTGTCGCTCGAATGCTGGGGCGGCGCGACCTTCGACGTCGCCATGCGCTTTCTCACCGAGGATCCTTGGGAGCGGCTGTCGCTGGTGCGCGAGGCGGCCCCCAACCTGCTGCTGCAAATGCTGCTGCGCGGCGCCAACGGCGTCGGCTACACCAATTATCCCGACAATGTCGTGCAGCATTTCGTCAAGCAGGCGGCGAGCGGCGGTATCGACCTGTTCCGCGTCTTCGACTGCCTGAACTGGGTCGAGAACATGCGCGTCGCCATGGATGCGGTCGGCGCCGAGGGCAAGCTGATCGAAGCGGCGATGTGCTATACCGGCGACATTCTCGATCCGGCGCGGGCCAAGTACGACCTGAAATACTATGTCGGCCTGGCCGGCGAACTGCAGGCCGCCGGCGCCCACATCATCGCCGTTAAGGACATGGCGGGCCTGTTGAAGCCGGCGGCGGCCCGCGTGCTGTTCAAGGCGCTGCGCGAGGCGACCGACCTGCCGATCCATTTCCACACCCACGACACGTCTGGCCTGTCGGCGGCGACCGTGCTGGCGGCGGTGGAGAGCGGCGTCGACGCCATCGACGCGGCGATGGATGCCTTCTCCGGCAACACGTCGCAGCCTTGCCTGGGCTCGATCGTCGAGGCGCTGAAGGGCACCGAGCGCGACCCAGGCCTCGACCCGCAATGGATCCGCAAGATCTCGTTCTACTGGGAAGCGGTGCGCAACCAGTATGCCGCCTTCGAAAGCGATCTCAAGGGGCCGGCCTCGGAAGTCTATCTGCATGAAATGCCGGGCGGACAGTTCACCAACCTCAAGGAGCAGGCGCGTTCGCTCGGGCTGGAAACGCGCTGGCACGAGGTGGCGCAGACCTATCACGACGTCAATCTGATGTTCGGCGACATCGTCAAGGTGACGCCGTCATCCAAGGTCGTCGGCGACATGGCGCTGATGATGGTCAGCCAGGACCTCACCGTCGCCGATGTCGAGAACCCGGCCAGGGATATCGCCTTCCCGGACTCGGTCGTCTCGATGCTGCGCGGCGATCTCGGCCAGTCGCCCGGCGGCTGGCCGGCGGCGCTGCAGAAGAAGGCGCTGAAGGGCGACAAGCCGATCACGGCGCGGCCCGGCTCGCTCCTGAGGCCCGCCGATCTCAAGGCCAGCCGCAAGGAGATCGAGGAGAAGCTCGAGCGCAAGCTCTCGGAATACGAGTTCGCCTCTTGGCTGATGTATCCGAAGGTGTTCACCGACTTTGCCGGCGCGCAGGAGACCTACGGGCCGGTCAGCGTCCTGCCGACGCCGACCTATTTCTACGGCATGAAGTCGGAAGACGAGATCTTCATCGACATCGAGAAGGGCAAGACGCTTGTCGTGCGTTGCCTCGCCATCGGCGATGTCGACGACAAGGGCATGGTCACCGTGTTCTTCGAGCTCAACGGCCAGCCGCGGCGCGTGAAGGTGCCGGACCGGGCGCATGGCGCCTCCGCCGCCAAGGCGCGCCGCAAGGCCGAGCCCGGCAACGAGGCGCATGTCGGCGCGCCGATGCCGGGCGTGGTTTCCGCCCTTTCGGTCGCCACCGGCCAGGCGGTGAAGGCCGGTGACGTGCTGCTCTCCATCGAAGCGATGAAGATGGAAACGGCCCTGCATGCCGAGCGCGACGGCACCGTCGCCGAAGTGCTGGTCAAGACCGGCGACCAGATCGATGCCAAGGATCTGCTGATCGCCTTCGCTTAAGACCCGGCAAAGAGCGGGCAGGCTGTCGGCTTCTGTCGGCAGCCCTCATGCCTTGTTCGATAACAGCTTGACCCGCCGCCGCCGGTCGGGCATCGAACCGGCTCAAATTTGCCGCCGTCTTTCGCCGAGTCGCGGCCCAGAACCAATTTTGGAGAAAAACATGGCCGACGATATCACCGAGACCAGCCAGACTGTTGCCGCCGGCCAGCTGCGTGCCCTCATCGAACGCATCGAGCGGCTCGAGGAAGAAAAGAAGACGATCGCCGACGACATCAAGGAAGTGTTCGCCGAGGCCAAGGGCACGGGGTTCGACACCAAGGCGATACGCACCATCATCCGGCTGCGCAAGAAAGACCAGGCCGAGCGCCAGGAAGAGGACGCCATCCTCGATCTGTACATGGCCGCGCTCGGCATGGTGTAACATTAGAGCCTGTTCCATCCCGATCAAATCGGGATGGGGCTCTATGTTTTGTTTGAGCATGATCTTTTCCGAAAACCGGAGTCCGCTTTTCGGGATCATGCTCTAACCGCCCGGTGCCCGATGCGGTTACCGGAGATACGGTTTGAACCATGAGCGAATTCGATTTCGGCGGCCGTCGCGCCTCGGAGTTCCGCCATCGCGGCTTCTGGTCGCTGTTCGCCGAACGGCATCCGGAGGAAAGAGCCCGGCTGGCGCGGCGCGGGCCTTGGTTCTGGCAGCGCGGGCTGCCTGATTTCGCCCTGGTCATTTCCATGTATGTCGCGCCGGCGCAGAACCATGTCGGCGTCTTTTTCGGCCGCAACGAAAAGTTCGGCGCCACGCAAAGCTGGTCGCGGTTGAAGCCGTTCCAGCCGGCGATCGAAGAGAGGCTCAACCTCAGGCCGGAACAAAGTTGCGAGGGCCTCGGCATCAATTCGATGTGGCGGGTCAACTGCTTTGCCGAGGACAACTGGCCCGCCATGACCGACTGGCTGGTGACGGAATGCTCGCGCGTCGAGCGCGCCGTTGTCGATGTGCTCGGACAGGGGTAGGGCGCCGGTGTCCCCGGAAGGCGCCGGATCCTTCTTCCGCTCGCGCTGGCTTGGCCAGGTGCCGATCGACCGGCTGTTCTGGCGCGACATGCTGCTGGTCGGGACGGGGATCAGCATTGCCTCGTCCGTGGTCGCTCTGATCCTGCTTGGGCTGAAGATGCCGCTCGGGCTCGTGCTGGCGGTGCATTTCGCACCGGTGCCCTACAACATCTTTCTCACCATCGCGGTCTGGCGGACGGCCGAGAAATCGGGCGCCAAGGCCTCCCTGATGCTGCTGGGCTCGGCGCTCTGGCTCATCGCCACGGTTGTGATCTGAGCAGGCGGAACGCAGCATGAAAAAGGGCGGCCGAAGCCGCCCTTTGCTGAAAGCCTGCGCGATGCCCCTTCAGGCCGCCGGCTCGAAATTAAGCGCCACGCCGTTGATGCAATAGCGCAGACCGGTCGGCGGCGGGCCGTCCTCGAAGACGTGGCCGAGATGGCTGCCGCAGCGCGAGCAATGGCACTCGGTGCGGACCATGCCATAGCTGCGGTCGACGGTGGTCTCGATCGAGCCGGGCACCGGGTCGTTGAAGCTCGGCCAGCCGGTGCCGCTCTCGAACTTCAGCTTGGATTCGAACAGCGGCTGGTCGCAGCCGACGCAGGAAAATGTGCCGGCGCGCTTCTCGTAGAGCAAAGCGCAGCTGCCCGGCCGCTCGGTGCCGTGATTGCGCATGACCGCATATTGCTCCGGCGTCAGCCGGGCGCGCCATTCGGCATCGGTGCGGGTGACGGGGTAGGTGTGGGTGTCCATCTGATCTCCTCAGCCTTGGCGGCTCGTTCTTTGTTGCAACCTCATATTCGCAACAAATAGGCATTTGTTACAAGGTTTGCCCGCATTCTCGCTCGCCATCATCATCCTATCGCCGCGAGATAGCGCGCGACAGAGGTGGCCAAGGCCGTTTTGCCACCGCCGATGATGTTCAGGTCCCACCATGCCCCGCGGATATCGTCGAAGGCGAATGGTTCCAATGCCGCCGCTATGCGGCGCACGGCCGCCGCGTTGAGCGGTATCTGGTTGGGATAGCTGTACATGAAGCTGACATGGCGGCGCGTCGGCGTCACCTGCACCGTGTCGCCGGTCAGTAGGGCGTTGCCGCCCTCGCGCTGCCAGTGCAGCACCTGGCTGCCGGCAAAATGGCCGCCGCAGCGGACGAGCGTGAGCGACGGATTGAGGACGAGCGTCTCGCCTTGCCAACTGACGATCGAGGGATGCGGCCGCATGATCCATTGGCGGTCGTCGGCGTGGAGATAGATCGGCACGCCGCCAAACGCTTCGCTCCAACATGCCATCGCCGAGTAGAAGTGGCAGTGCGAAATGGCGATGGCCGCCAGGCCGCCGCGGCGGTTGATCTCGGCCACCGCCTCGTCGCTGACCATCGAGATGCAGTCCCACAGCACATTGCCATGCGGCGTCTGCACCAGCTGCGCCCGCTGGCCGATAGCAAAGCGCGGCTCGATGCCGAAGCCGAGCACGCCGGCATCATCCCGCATCACCAGTCGATGCCCGGCAGCGAGCTCCTGCGGCGCGATCCAGGCCTGGCCTTCCCAGCGCACGAACTGCCGCTCGTCCTCGCAGATCGGGCAGTGTTGCAGCGGCGTCTCCGTCGCCGCGAATTGGACGCCGCATTGCAGGCAGAGGAAGCAGGTCATGGTGGCTCCGGAAATTGCTCAGTGTTTTCTGGAAAGCTGCTTCGTTGCGCTTTCGAGCCCGGCCAGCGTCAGCGGGAACATGCGGCCGCCGAAGATGTCGCGGATCATGGCGATCGAATGGGTGTAGCCCCAGTTCTTTTCGCTTTCGGGGTTCAGCCATACCGCATTCGGCCATTGCTGCAGCAGGCGGCCGAGCCAGACGGCGCCGGCCTCCGGGTTCCAGTGCTCGACCGAGCCGCCGGGGTGGGCGATCTCGTAAGGGCTCATCGAGGCGTCGCCAACAACGATCACCTTGTAGTCCGGTCCATACTTATGGAGGAGATCGAAGGTCGGAATCACTTCGGCATGACGGCGGCGATTGTCCTTCCACACGCCCTCGTAGAGGCAGTTGTGGAAGTAAAAATATTCGAGCTGGCGGAATTCCGCACGCGCCGCCGAAAACAGCTCTTCGACACTTTTGATGTGGTCGTCCATCGAGCCGCCGACATCGAAGAACATCAAAAGCTTCACCGCGTTGCGGCGCTCGGGCCGCGTCTGCACGTCGAGATAGCCATGTTCGGCGGTGGCGTGGATGGTGCCGGGCAGGTCGAATTCCTCCTCGGCGCCCTCGCGCACCCAGCGGCGCAGCCGCTTCAGCGCAATCTTGATGTTGCGGGTGCCGAGCTCGACGGCATCGTCGAAATTGCGGAACTCGCGCTTGTCCCAGACCTTCACGGCGCGGCGGTTGCGGCTTTCGTGCTGGCCGATGCGCACGCCTTCGGGATTGTAGCCATAGGCGCCGAAGGGCGAGGTGCCGCCAGTGCCTATCCATTTCGAGCCGCCCTGATGGCGGCCTTTCTGCTCCTCCAGCCTTTGCTTCAAGGTCTCCATCAGCTTTTCGAAGCCACCGAGCGCCTCGACCAGCTTTTTCTCCTCCTCGGTCAAATGCTTTTCGGCAAGCCGGCGCAGCCATTCTTCCGGGATGTTGGCAACGTCCACCGCATCCGGTCCGCCCAGCGCTTCAATGCCCTTGAAGACATGCGCGAATACCTGGTCGAAGCGGTCGATGTGGCGCTCGTCCTTCACCAGAGCGGCGCGGGCCAGGTAATAAAAACCCTCGACGTCATAGTCGACCAGCCCGGCTTCCAGTCCTTCCAGCAGTGACAGATATTCCCTGAGCGAGACGGGAACACGTGCGGCCTTCAGTTCGAGGAAGAAGGGGATGAACATTGTCTATCTACAGCAGATCATACTCGATGAAGCCGGTGCGGCGCGCCACGTGGTCGTAGAGCTTGCGCGCCGTGGCATTGGTTTCGTGCGTCATCCAGTAGACATTCTTGACGCCGATCTTTGCCGCTTCCTGCTTTACGGCATTGATCAGCGCCGCACCGATGCCCTTGCCGCGCACGTCCGGGTCGGCGAACAAGTCCTGCAGGTAGCAGTTGTTTTTCTCGGACCAGCCTGAGCGATGGTAGAGATAGTGGGTGAGGCCGACCGCCTTGCCGTCGAGCGTGGCGATAAAACCCTTCGGCTCGAATTCGCCTTCCGTGAACAGCCGCTTCCAGGTGACGGCATAGACCTCTTCCGGCAGCCTGGTTTCATAGAAGGTAAGGTAGTCGGTCCACAGGCGCTTCCAGTCGGCGTGGTCGGACTGTGCGAGCGGGCGGACAATAATCTCGGACATTTCATCTCCTGCGAAAGGTTGTGGCCGAAGCTGCCGTCCTGTCCGGCCCGCGGCAACGGTCCACGGTCGGGGAAAGCGCTATTGCTGTCTTCTGGCCATGAAGGCCAGGCGCTCGAACAGATGCACGTCCTGTTCGTTCTTCAGCAGTGCGCCATGCAGTTTGGGCAATGCGTTCTTCGGGTCGGCGCGCAAATCCTCGGGCGCGATGTCGTCTGCGACCAGCAGGCGGATCCAGTCGAGCGCCTCGGAGGTCGACGGCTTCTTCTTCAGGCCTGGGACCTCGCGGATCTCGTAGAACTGGGTAAGTGCCGCGCGCACCAGATTCTGCTTGATGCCGGGATAATGGACGTCGACGATCCTGTGCAGCGTGTCGACGTCGGGAAAGTGGATGTAGTGGAAGAAGCAGCGGCGCAGGAAGGCGTCCGGCAGTTCCTTCTCATTGTTGGAGGTGATGATGACGATCGGCCTGATAGCAGCGCGGATGGTCTCGCCGGTCTCGTAGACGAAGAACTCCATCCGGTCGAGTTCCTGCAGCAGGTCGTTGGGGAATTCGATGTCGGCCTTGTCGATCTCGTCTATGAGGAGCACGACCTTCTTGCCGGCCGCGAAGGCGTCCCACAGCTTGCCGCGCTTGATGTAGTTCTTGATGTCGTTGAACCTGGCATCGCCAAGCTGGCTGTCGCGCAGCCGTGACACGGCGTCATACTCGTAAAGGCCTTGCTGCGCCCGCGTCGTCGATTTGACGTGCCATTCGATGAGATCGAGGCCAAGTGCCGCCGCCACCTGGCGGGCAAGCTCAGTCTTGCCGGTGCCGGGCTCGCCCTTGACCAGCAGGGGCCGCTCCAGCGCGATCGCCGCGTTGACGGCCACCATTAGATCCTTGTCGGCGACATAGGCCGCCGTGCCTTCGAAACGCATTTTTGCTCCTTGGTTCACCCTGTGACCGTAAGGACGCCGCCCGGCCTGTGCAAGGGTGCGGCGCGGATGGCGAATAAAGCCGCCGAGACTGCCTGCGTCACTGGCGCTTGACCGCTGAGCGGCCTATATTGGGAGGGACGGTCTGTGCTTCCCGGCAGGAGAACATTTTCCCCGGGGCCTTAACGATCCTTAGGGAGCTGTCCCTGGGAAGACCCGTGGGTTTTCTCACACGGCGCCCACCTACTTTGTAGGTTCCCGGGATCGCTCTCTCCACCGGTTGTGTGGATCGTCACTTCTTGCCCCTGTATCCACGCATTTCGGTGGATGATGCGGTGGAAAACGTCGCTCCCAACACGCCATCCCGATCCGGCCTTTTCTATCGTCCGCGCATGACATCTCTCAAAGACCAGAAAAAACAGCTGCGACTCCAGGCGCTTGGACGCCGCGACGCGCTCGATGAATTCTGGCGGGTGGAGATGGCGCTCGAAATGGCCGAGACGGCGCGCGATCATCTCGCCATCGAGCCCGGCCAAATCGTCTCCGGCTTCTGGCCGATGCGTTCGGAAGTCGACGTAAGGCCCTTGATGTTTGCCTTGCGTGAACAGGGCGCGAGGCTTTGCCTGCCCGCCATTCTCGACAAGACCACGATCGTCTTTCGCGAACTGGTGCGCGGCGCGCCGATGGTCGACATGGGCTTCGGCACGGTCGGGCCCCATGAAGAGGCCGAGGTGCTCGATCCCGAGGTGATGCTGGTGCCGCTCGCCGCGTTCGACGCGCGCGGCCACCGCATCGGCTATGGCGCCGGCTATTACGACCGCGCGATCGCGAAGCTCGTCGACAAGGGGCATACGCCCCGGCTGATCGGCATCGCCTTCGACTGCCAGGAGGTGGCACAGGTTCCGGACGAGAACCATGACGTGATCATCCCGGAAATACTCACCGAGAGCGGGTTGCGCCGCTTCACGCCAAAATTGTAGATAATGGAGGCATGATCTTTTCGCGGATGTCATGCAGCTTTTGCTTCGCTGACTTTCGGTGCGGGATCATATGAGACTTCTATTCCTCGGTGACATGGTCGGAAAAACGGGACGCACGGCGGTGTGGGAACAACTGCCCGGCCTGATATCGGACTTCAAACTCGATTTCGTCATCGTCAATGGCGAGAATGCCGCCGGCGGCTTCGGCATCACCGAGGAGATCTTTCGCGAGACGATCGCGGCCGGCGCCGATGTCGTAACCACCGGCAATCATGTCTGGGATCAGCGCGATGCGCTGGCCTTCGCGCCGCGCGAAGAACGCTTCCTGCGTCCGTCGAATTTTCCCAAAGGGACACCCGGGCGCGGCTCCGGCGTCTACATCGCCAGAAGCGGCGCGCGCGTGCTGGTCGCCAACATCATGGGCCGGGTGTTCATGCATCCCGAACTCGACGATCCGTTCCAGGCCGGCGAACGCGAGCTTGCCGCCTGCCCGCTGGGCGAGCAGGCGGATGCGGTGGTGATCGACTTCCATGCCGAGGCAACCTCGGAAAAGATGTGCTTCGCGCATTTTGTCGACGGCCGCGCCAGCCTAGTCGTCGGCACCCACACCCACCAGCCGACCGCAGACCACCAGATCCTCAATGGCGGCACCGGCTATCTGTCGGATGCCGGCATGTGCGGCGACTATGATTCCTCGCTCGGCATGGACAAGGAGGAACCGCTCAACCGGTTCCTGTCGAAAGTGCCGAAGGGGCGCTTCGAGGCAGCGACCGGCCCGGCGACCTTGTGTGGGGTCGGTGTCAATATTTCCGATCGTACCGGACTGACCGAGAAGATCGCGCCGTTTCGTCGCGGGCCCAGACTGGAAGAAACGGCTCCATCCTTCTGGTCATGACATTGATATAGGCGCGCGCAGTACCTAACTGCCGACGACATCTGCTTCAGATCGTTAAAAGAGGGGACAACGACCTCCATGCAGCTTATCGAATTTCTTGCGCCGCATTTTCAATTCGTTTCCGATCCAACCGCATGGGTCGCCTTGCTGACGCTGGTGGTGCTCGAGATTGTGCTCGGCATCGACAATCTGATCTTCATCTCGATCCTGACCAACAAGCTGCCGGAAGCGCAGCGGGCTCGCGCCCGCCGGCTCGGCATTTCGGCCGCGCTGGTCATGCGGCTGGTGCTGCTGGCCACCATCTCGATCATCGTTCAGCTGACGACGCCGGTCTTCACCGCCTTCGGCCATGGCTTCTCCTGGCGCGACCTGATCCTGATCGCCGGCGGCCTGTTCCTGGTGTGGAAGGCGACCAAGGAGATCCATCACACGGTCGATCCCGACGACCACAAGGACACGATGATGGGTGAGACGCTCAAGATCTCGCTTGCCGGCGCGATCTTCCAGATCCTGCTGCTCGACCTCGTCTTTTCGATCGATTCAATCATCACCGCCGTCGGCATGACCGACGAGATCGCCATCATGTACATCGCCGTGATCGTGGCCGTCAGCGTGATGATGCTGGCGGCGGGTCCGCTGGCCAACTTCATCGCCAAGAACCCCAGCATCGTCATGCTGGCCCTGGGCTTCCTGTTGATGATCGGCATGACGCTGATCGCCGACGGCATGGGCTACCACGTGCCCAAGGGCTACATCTACGCGGCGATGGGTTTCTCGGCCCTGGTCGAGGGGCTCAACATGCTGGCGCGGCGGCGCAGGAAAGCGAAGCCCGGCGACGGGCATTGAGCATCGGGGTGCTGGGGCATCTAACGCCCCGGCACGCCCTTCGGGTGGCGGTCGCCTATCAGGCCAAGCGTCAGACCCTGTTCCAGCCAGGCCTTGGCGCCGGCCAGCACCAGCGTGAAGCCACCGGTCGAGCCGATCGCTTCCTTAACCTGCTCGTCGCCCGTCCCGGCGAAACCGAAGTTACGGACCTCGAGAAAGGTCGCATCCCCGGGCATTTCGTTGAAGGTCCAGACCACCGTGGTCGGCGGATCGCTCCATTGCATGACGATCCTTTCGTTCCTGACGATCTCGCTGGCCTTGGCTGTCGTCGAGACGCCATACATGCGCCATTCCCAGCGGACCTCCTTGCCGCTGTCCAGCCGGTCGCTGCCATGAGTGAACCAGAATTTGGTGGTGACGGCTGGATCGACGATGGCCTCGAACACTTCGGCGACAGGCCGCCGGATCAGCATGCCGGCTTCGGCTGTCGGGGTTTCGCGGATCTCCATGGCGGTCTCCTTTCTGGCCTTGGCGCTCACCAGGCGTCGGGCTCGCGCAGCATGTGGACGACGCTGGCCGGGTTGGTGATCCAGCCGCCGCGAAAGCCTTCGCCCAAGGGCTCGATGGCATCGCAACGCACGACGCCGGCCTCGGCGAGGTGTGCGGCAGCGGTCGTGAAATCCTCGGTGAACAGTTCCAGCCAGACCTCGGCCTGGCTCAACATCGGCGCCTCGTCGATCCATAGGCGGTTGGGCCCGAGCTCGAAGCCGATCGCCGGAGCCTTGGCGGTGAATGGCTTCAGGCCGACGATATCGCGGTAGAAGGCGATCGTCGCCTCAAACTGATGCGGCGGCACCTTCATGGCGATGTTGATGCCGCCGGTGATTTTCGTCGTCATTGCTGTCTCCATTGCGCTGCGCTTGGGTGTCTTCGTGATCGTTTCGGCCAGGTTCGGTCAGGCCAGGTTGACTTGCCAGGAGACACCAAACCTGTCGTTCAACCACGCAAAGCGGCGGCTGAAACCGTAATTGTCGGGTGGCATCAGGAACCCGCCATCCTTCGCCAGTGCGTCGACGATGCGGTCCAGTTCCTCCGAGGAGGAGCAGTCGATATAGAACGAGACCGACGGCGTGAAGCCGAAGGCGTGGTGCACGGGGCTGTTGAAGACCATGACGTCCAGGCCGGCGATCGAAGCGCGCGCCAGCTTCAGCGTCCCTTCCGGGCCATCCTCACCGGCGCCATAGCGGGTGATGTCGAGGATGTTGCTGCCGGGAATGGTCTCGCAATAAAGCGCCATCGCCTCCTCGGCCTTGCCCTCGAACATCAGGAACGGTGTTACTTTCGTCATCGCTGGCCTCCGTTTTCGCTGCTCAAACATTGGTCTCGTTGGCGGGTTCGCCCTTCATCTCGCTGCGGTAATAGCCGTCGCGCAGATTGATGCCGTATTCGACATTGGCCTTCATGCAGGCCAGCATCTGCGACCAGCCCTCGCAGTTGAGGTAGGATTTCTTCAGGCCGACCGCGCCTTCCTGCCAGCCGCTTTCGGCGATGGTGACGAAGGTGCCGCCATCGTCCAGCTGTTCGAAATTCATCTCGATGCGGGTCTTGTAGGCCGGCTTGCCGTCGGCGTCGGTGGCGTCCCAGCGCAGCACGATACGGCTGTCCCTGACCACCTCGTCGACCTCGACCGGCACCGTGCCCCACCAGACGACGCTGATGCCGGTCTTGAGCGGCGCGCTGGCGCCGCCGATGGTGGTGAAATAGCCGCTCAGCTTCCTGGGGTTGATGACGGCGTCGAAGACTTCGGCGACCGGTTTGCCGATGCGGCCGGAAACGCGGAATCCAAGAGACATATCCACAGCTCCATCCTTGATCGGTTCGACGATATGTTATATAAACATAACATGTCAAGTCGATCGCAAGATGACAATGTTTTCAAGGCGCTGGCGCACCCGCGCCGGCGCGAAATGCTCGATCGGCTGAAGGACGAACCGAAGACCACCGGTATGCTGTGCGATGCCTTCCCCGACATCGACCGCTGCACCGTCATGCTGCACCTCAAGGTGCTGGAGGAGGCGGAGCTGATCGTTGCGCACCGCGACGGACGCGAGCGCTGGAACCATCTCAACGCACTGCCGATCAAGCAGATCCACGACCGCTGGATCAGCCAGTATGCCGGCCATGCGCTCAGCATCATCGACCGGCTGAAGTCCGATCTGGAGGCATGAGCGCCTGTAGACGTCCTTGTTGGCTGCCGGCAGCACGGCGCGGCTGGACGAATTGAGCCGATTTATCTATAAGCCGGCCATTCCGGCAGAGAACGCCGTGCTTCCACGGGTTGCACCTGGGACGCTCTGAAATTTGAATTCGAGCATTTTGCAAGGGCGAGGTGATCCACCTGGCTGCGAGATGCTCTAGCCGAACACGACAGGGGTGCCATGGCTGGCCATTCACAGTTCAAGAACATCATGCACCGCAAGGGCCGTCAGGACGCGGTGCGGTCGAAAATGTTTTCCAAGCTGGCGCGCGAAATCACCGTGGCCGCCAAGAGCGGCACGCCCGACCCATCGATGAACCCACGCCTGCGGCTGGCGATCCAGAACGCCAAGGCGGTGTCGATGCCGAAGGACAACATCCAGCGCGCCATCAACAAGGCGTCGATGGGCGATGCCGAAAACTACGAGGCCGTGCGCTATGAGGGCTATGGCCCAGGAGGCGTCGCCGTCATCGTCGAGGCGTTGACCGACAACCGCAACCGCTCGGCGTCGAATGTGCGCGCGGCCTTCACCAAGGCCGGCGGCGCGATGGGCGAAACCGGTTCGGTGTCCTTCATGTGGGACCGCGTCGGCGAGATCTATTATCCGGCATCGGCCGGCAGCGCCGACAAGGTCATGGAAGCGGCGATCGAGGCCGGCGCCGACGATGTCGAAAGCGACGAGGAAGGCCACACGATCTATTGCGCCTTCGAGAATCTCGGCGAGGTGTCGAAGGCACTGGAAGCCGCGCTCGGCGAAGCTGAATCGGTGAAGCTGATCTGGCGGCCGCAGAACAATGTTCCGGTCGACGAGGAACGGGCACAGTCGCTGATGAAGCTGGTCGCCACGCTCGAGGACGACGATGACGTGCAAAGCGTCTACGCCAACTTCGAAGTCGACGACGAGACCTTGGCCAAGCTCAGCGCGGCGTGATCGGTTGGGATGACCAAGGCTCAATCGATATGAGCGAAGCTCAATCCGATAGGAGCGAGACGCCGTCGCCCGCCATCCGCATCACCTATTGCACGCAGTGCCAGTGGCTGCTGCGTGCCGGCTGGATGGCGCAGGAACTGCTCTCGACCTTCGGCACAGATCTCGGCGAAGTGGCGCTTGTGCCTGGCACCGGCGGCGTCTTCACCATCTCCTGCAATGATGTTTTCATCTGGGATCGCAAGCGCGACGGCGGCTTTCCCGATGCGGCAAAACTCAAGCAGCTGGTGCGCGACGTGATCGACCCCGATCGCGATCTCGGTCATTCCGACCGCAAGGGCAACACGTCAGAGGGGCACACGCAAAAAGACCCCGCCTGAGCGGGGCCCTTTGTGTTTCGCAAAACCTCTTCACAGCAATGCGAAGATAAAGCAGGCCATCGCCATGATGGCTGTGATGGTGCGGACGTGGTTCCACATCACCCATTGGCTCAGATGGTTGGCCCACACGGCGGCGCCATTGCTGCTGGCCGGGTCGATGGCGGCAAGCGCATCGTTGAGCGGCACGTTGAAGACCATGGTCACGATAGGGTTGCCGATCACGTAGAGCACCGCGCCGGCAAGCAGCCAGTACGAGCCGGACTGGCTCCAGCCCATGAGGGCGGCCGCGATAAGCACCAGACAGAGCAGGCCGGTGCCGAAAAGCGCCGTCATGAAAGTCGGCGTGATCACCGTGATGTTGATCGAATTCATCGCGGCGATGCCTTGCGGGACGGGCAGCCGGGCAAGTGCCGCCATGACGAAGTTGGAAAAGGCGAAGAAGACGCCGCCGACGACGCCCGAGCCGATTGCGGCGATGATGGTGAGGGCGGGAACAAGCTTGCTCATCTCAATTACTTCAGATTCGGCTAGCGGCGGTTTCGGTTGCGTAGGCGGAAAAGTCTTTCGGTGCCCGGCCGAGCACGCGTTGGACGCCGTCGGTGAGCGATTCGTTGCGGCCGTCGAGCACCTTGGTGAACAGCTCATCGAGCAGCCAGACGATTTCGGATGGCAGTTCATGCGACGCGACAGCGGCCGTGAACTCGTCATGCGAAATTCTGACAAAGCGGATGTCGCGTCGGGTCGCCTTGGCAATTTCGGCGACCGCGTCGGCAAAGCTCAACAACCGCGGCCCCGTCAGCTCATAGAGCTGGCCGACATGACCGGGCTCAGTCAGCACCGCTTCGGCGGCGTCAGCGATGTCGTCGACATCGACAAAGGGTTCGCCGACAGGTCCGACCGGCAGTGCCACTTCGCCCGCCAGCAGCGGCTCGACGAGGAAGCCTTCGCTGAAATTCTGCGAGAACCATGCGCAGCGCAGGATCGTCCAGTCGGCCCCGGAAGCCTTCAGCATCTCTTCGGCGCGCTGCGCCTCATGCTCGCCGCGGCCCGACAACAGCACCAGCCGGCGAACGCCATGCTCCATGGCAAGGCGGGTTAAGGCATCGATCACTTCGGCGGCGCCCGGCACGGCGATGTCGGGATAGTAGCTGATGTAGACCGCGCTGACGTCCTCGAGTGCGGGAGCCCAGCTTGCGGGAACCTCCCAGTCGAAGCGCGGCGTGCCGGAACGGGAGCCGATCCGTACCGGAATGCCGCGCGCCGTCAGCCGCTCGGCAAGACGGCGGCCGGTTTTGCCGGTGCCGCCGAGGATAAGAATTGGTTTGGTGTCGCTCATGGTGGTTTTCCTCTGCTTGAAAACATGAGTAATCCTCACATTTGCAAAACGTGATAAACCCTCGTATTTTGTGTGTCAAGCCATTCTCTCGGCGATTGTGCCGAATGCGTTGTTGGAGACAGTCCATGGAAGGCACGCCGGCCAACGAGCAGATCGCTTCGCCACGGCGGGCGCCAAGCCAGCAGCGCAGCCGCGAGCGGGTGGAGCGCATGCTGGCCGCGGCCTCGGCGCTGATCACCGAGCAAGGCAGCGATGCCATGCGCATGGGCGAAGTCGCCGAACGGGCAGGGGTGTCGATCGGCTCGCTCTACCAGTTCTTTCCCGACAAGCGGGCGATCATCTGGGCGCTGGCCGAGCGCTACACCGCCGAGAGCCAGGCCTGCATCTCGGCCGCGCTCAAGGATGTCGGCGACGCCGAAGGCCTGCGGCGGGCTTTCTCGGAGTTGGTCGATATCTATTACGGGCTATTCCTGGCCGAACCGGTGATGCGCGACATCTGGTCGGGCACCCAGGCCGACAAGGCGCTGCGTCAGCTCGAACTCGCCGACAGCCGGGCCAATGCCGAATTCCTGGTGGCGGTGCTGAGGCGATTGCGTCCCGGCGCCGACCCTGTCTCGCTGGAGACCACGGCGTTCCTCGTCTGGCAAATGGGCGAGGCCGCGATGCGGCTGGCCATCTCGGTCGAGCGGCAGGAGGGCGACAGGCTGGTCGCAGCCTACAAGCGCATGGCGCTGCGGGAATTGTTGGACGGGTAGAATGCCTCCCCATCCTCCCCCTCGTGGGGGTTCGAAGGACGGGCGAAACCCGCGCCCCGCCCCCGGCAAGTCGGTGTGCGAAGGGGCGGCGTCAGACCCGCACCCAGACCCTCGGTCCCCCTCACTACAAGGGGGAGTTCGGGGGATGAGGGCCAGCTCGAGGCGCGTCACCTCATCGCAACAAAAAACCCGCCACAAGAGGCGGGTTTTTGATCTGCGACAATGCCGAAGTGGGCTTAGAGGCCGAAACCTTCGAAACGCTTCTTGAACTTGGAGAGGCGGCCGCCGCGGTCGAGCAGGGTCTGCTGGCCGCCGGTCCAGGCCGGGTGGGTGGTCGGGTCGATGTCGAGGTTCATCGTATCGCCTTCCTTGCCCCAGGTCGAACGGGTCGTGTATTCGGTGCCGTCGGTCATGACGACCTTGATGGTGTGGTAGTCGGGATGAATAGCGCTCTTCATGGTTCGGTTCCTGGCTTGCCGGCGCGGCTGACGGGCATGAGCCTGCGTCGATGCGCCTCTTTTTAAAACTCGAAGCCGTAGCTATTGAGTAGCCACGGCTTCTAAAACAGTCGGCGAGCCTATACATCAGCCGAAATTGAATCACAAGGCCGCGTCAACCGCATATTGATGGCGCGCACGAAAAGGGCCAGAGGAAAACGGTCATGGCGGACATCAGTGGCGATGCGGACGAGCGTCGGCGCTCGCTCAAGCCGCTCAGGCGCCTGTTCCCCTATCTTGGCCGCTACCGGAAACTGGTCATCGGCGCGGTGATCTCGCTGACGGTCGCGGCGGCGACGACGCTGGCCTTGCCGCTGGCGGTGCGGCGCATGATCGACCACGGCTTTTCGGCATCGGATTCCAGCTTCATCGCCGAATATTTCGGCATGCTGGTGGTGATGGCCGCGGTGCTGGCGGCGGCGTCGGCCTGCCGCTACTATTTCGTCATCACGCTCGGCGAACGTGTTGTTGCCGACATCCGCAACGACGTGTTCAGCCATGTGACGACCCTGTCGCCATCCTTCTTCGATACGTCGCAGTCGGGAGAGATCGTATCGCGGCTCGCGGCCGATACGACGCAGGTCAAATCGGCGGTCGGCGCCACCGCCTCGGTCGCGTTGCGCAACGTCATCCTCGGCCTCGGAGCCGTGGCGATGATGGTCTTCACCAGCCCGAAGCTGTCCGGCCTGGTCATTGCCGCCATCCCCGTCATCGTCTTGCCGCTGGTCGCCTTTGGGCGCTCGGTGCGTCGCAAATCGCGGCTGGCGCAAGACACGTTGGCCAATGCGACGGCCTATGCCAGCGAGCAGATCGGCGCGGTGCGTACACTGCAGGCCTTCACCAATGAAAGACTGGTCACCGGTCGCTTTTCGTCCGCCGTGGAGGCTGCCTTCGAGGCGGCGCGCGCCTCGATCTTTGCACGCTCGTTCCTCACTTTCTTCGCCATCTTCATGATCTTTTCCTCTGTCGTGGCGGTGCTTTGGTTCGGTTCGCGCGACGTGCTCGAAGGCACTCTGTCGCCGGGCACGCTTGGCCAGTTCCTGCTCTATTCGGTGTTCGCCGCCGGCGCGCTCGGCGCGTTGTCGGAAGTCTGGGGCGAACTTTCCCAGGCGGCGGGTGCGGCCGAGCGGCTGACCGAGATCCTGGCCGAAAAGCCGGCGATCCAGGCGCCGTCCGATCCGAAGCCGTTGCCGGCGGTCGCCAAGGGCGCGATCGTCTTCGACAACGTCTCCTTCTCCTATCCGGCGCGACCCGACCGTGCCGCCGTCCACGGCCTGGGTTTCCAGGTCATGCCCGGCGAGACGGTGGCCATTGTCGGCCCCTCGGGAGCCGGCAAGAGCACCGTGTTTTCGCTGATCCTGCGCTTCTACGATCCCGAAAGCGGCCGGATCCTGATCGATGGCGTCGACGTGCGCGAAGCCGATCCGGTTTCGGTGCGCGAGCGCATCGCCATCGTGCCGCAGGACGTCACCGTCTTCGCGGCGAGCGCGCGCGACAATATCGGCTTCGGCCGACCGGGTGCCAGCGAAGCCGAGATCGAGGCGGCGGCGAAGGACGCGCTGGCCGACGAATTCATCCTCAAGCTCGAGAACGGCTATGACAGCCAGGTCGGCGAGCGCGGCGTCACGCTGTCCGGCGGCCAGCGCCAGCGCGTGGCGATCGCCCGCGCCATCCTGCGCGACGCGCCGATCCTGCTGCTCGACGAGGCCACCTCGGCGCTGGATGCCGAAAGCGAGACGCTGGTGCAGACAGCGCTGGAACGGCTGATGCAAGGCCGCACCACCATCGTCATCGCCCACCGGCTGGCGACGGTGCTGAAGGCCGACAGGATCCTGGTCATGGATGGCGGCCGCATCGTCGAGGAAGGCACGCATCAGAGCCTGGTCGCCAGGGGCGGCATCTATGCCAGGCTGGCCAAGCTGCAGTTCGAGACCGGCGCCAGCGCCTTCAGGGGCGCGGCGGAGTAGACAGGCGCTTCTGTCCTGTCGGTTCCTTCGATCGCTTTACGCGGTTCCATACCGTTTGCGCAGGTGATCGACGAAATACACGGCGTTGAGCTTTTCGCCGGTGGCGCGTTCGAGCAGGTCCGGCGTCGACCAGCGCGAGCCCTGCGACCATATCTTCTTGCGGCGCCAGTCATTGATGGCGGTGAAATTGCCTTTCGCGAGATCGTCATCGGCTGAGGGATGTTCGCGCGTCAGCGCGGCCCATTGCTGCGCCGCCATCATCGCGCCCAGCGTATAGGACGGGAAGTAGCCGAAGGCGGCACCCGGCCAGTGCACGTCCTGCATCGGCCCGTCGGCCGGGTTGTCCAACGTGGAGAGGCCGAGATAGTCGCGCATCTTGGCGTCCCAGGCTTCGGGCAAATCGGCAACCTCGAGCCTGCCCGAGACCAGTTCCTGCTCCAGTTCGTAGCGCAGGATAACGTGCAGGGGATAGGTCACCTCGTCGGCGTCGACGCGGATCAGCCCGCGCTCGACGCGATGCACATGCGGCAGGAGATCGTCGAGCGACCAGGCCTCGCCGAGATGTTTGTCCACCACCGGCAGCGCCCAGCGCCAGAAGGCGGGGTTGCGGCCGATCTGCTTTTCGACGAACAGGCTCTGGCTCTCATGCACGGCCATGCCGCGCGCCTTACCGAGCGGCCAGTGCGACCACGCCTTCGGCAGGTTCTGTTCATAGAGCGCATGGCCGGTCTCGTGCAGCACGCCCATCAGTGCCGACAGGAAATCCGACGTCTTGTAACGGGTGGTGATGCGCACGTCGCTGGGCACGCCGCCGCAGAAGGGATGGTGCGACACCGACAGCGAGCCGTGCGTCAGGTCGAAGCCGACGGCTGCCATCATGGCAAGGCCAAGTTCGCGCTGCTTGTCGATCGCGTAGGTGCCTGAGAGCGGCTTCAGCGGATGCTTGCGCAGCCGCGCTTCCTGGATCGCCAGAGCCTCCGGGACGAAGCCTTTGAGGAAGGCTTTCAAATCGGCGAAGACGGGCGTGATGTCTGATGTACGGTTGCCGGGGTCGAATTGCTCCATCAGCGCATCGTAAGGGGCGAGGCCGAGCACGTCGGAGCGCAGGGCCGCCTCTTCGCGCACCAGCGCCACCACGCCTTCGAGCGCCGGCTGGAAGCCCGCCCAGTCGTTCTTGGCGCGCAGGTCGCGCCACAGCTGCTCGCAGCGCATGCGCGCCGTCGTCTGGCGTTCGACGAATTGGACCGGCAGGCAGGTCAGGTTGGTGTATTGCCGCCGCAGTTCGCCGAGCGCCGCACGCTGCTCGTCGTCGAGCGCCTCGCCTTCGGCGGCGGCGATCCAATCGGCGATTTCCGGGGCGGTCGCCCTGGTGTGGTACATGCCGGCGAGTGCCGCCATCGCCTCGGCGCGCTTCTCGCCGCCACCGACGGCCATATGCGTGGCTTCGTCGGCGCCGAGGATGGCCAGCGCATGCTCAAGCGCTTCGAGCTTGTGGCCGAGGTCATCGAGTTTCTGAAAGGACATAGCGGCTTCCGTGATTGAGACGGCGCGAAAAGACACCAACGCAAAAGCGTTGGCAACCCTAAGAGCGGTTCACCGTTCCATGGAAACGGCAAACCGCTCTAACTCTTTGTTTTGATGCAATTCCCAAGGGAAAGCGCTGCGCGCTTTTCCCGGGAAAACCGCCTCACACTTTTCCTGGAATTGCCCAGATGCCGTCCGGCGGATGCACCTTGCGCAAGCGATGCCAGACATGAAATGCTGCCGGCAACGCGTGAAGGGGGAGCAAATGATCGGCAACATCCTGGTCGGGCTGGTGGCCTTGATCCATGTCTACATCGTCTATCTCGAGATGGTGCTTTGGGACACGCCTCGGGGGCACAAGACATTTCGCCTGACGCCCGAATTCGCTAACGCATCGAAGGTGCTCGCGGCCAATCAGGGCCTCTATAACGGATTTCTCGCGGCCGGCCTGATCTGGGGGCTGTACCTCGGCGCCGCCGGTTTTCAGGTCAAGGTCTTCTTCCTGTTGTGCGTCGCCATTGCCGGCCTCTACGGCGCGGCAACGGTCGGCCGCAAGATCCTGTTCATCCAGACCGTGCCGGCGGTGGTCGCCCTGATCGCGATCTGGCTTGGTTGGTAGGCAAGCCGGAATGGTGAGGAAAAAGGACGCCCGCGGGATTGGGGTCCCGAAGGCGCCAGATGGTCCCTTCCTCTTGGACCTTGCCGGATGGCTTCAGCCGTTCGGATAGGTTCCGCCGTCGGCGCCGTCACCCATCAGGAAACCGCTGCCGGTGTCGACCCGCAGCTGCTGGTCGACATTGTCGAGACGGCGCAGCAGGTCATGATACTGCGCGGCCGGAATCCTGCCGTGATCCGACGCGGCTATCTTCTCGGCCGCCTGGCTGATGCGGGCGGTACGCATCTCCAGGCGCTCCGCCACCGCCGGAGTGATGTTGTTGGCCTGCCTCGCGTCGACGATGCCGTGGCGGACACCCTGGACCTGTTCGATGAGAGCCTCGACGCGCGGGCCGGTCATGTCTGTCGGGTCCGTCGCGTCGAGAGCGCCCTTGTGATGGCCCCCGGCATAGGCGCCGGCGAGCGGAATGGCGATAAGGAATGCGGTCAGTGCTGCAGTTCTAAGCGTAGGGTTAAAAGAGCGCATCGTCGCGTCTCCTCCAGAAGAGGAAGGCAGCGGTTCTTTCGTCTACCTTCCAGCCGCGGGCCGTCGGGTTCCGTCGCGTCGCGATGGGAGGCATCGCCGGCGGTTCTCGGCCCTGGGCGGCAAGCTAGGAGCGCTCCGGCGCCAAGTGTAATTAAAAAAAGATAATCTTTTCAGGCCTTGCCGGCTCCCGTCTGCGCCCTAGAGTTGAGCCGGCGAACAAATTCGCGTGAGTTCGCGTGATGAGAAATCAACGTTCGGTGAGCTTCAGTTCAATGCGGCGGTTCTTGTTGCGCGCCTCGTCGGTGTCGGCGGGGTCGAGCGGCTGGAACTCACCGAAGCCGGCGGCGACCAGGCGGTTGGCCGGCACGCCGTTCTCAATCAGGAACTTGACCACCGAGGTCGACCGCGCCGTCGACAATTCCCAATTGTCGCGGTAGCGGCCGGTGCCGGAGAGCGGCTTGTTGTCGGTATGGCCGTCGACGCGCAGCACCCAGTTGATCTCGGGCGGGATTTCCTTCTGCAACTCGATGATGGCGTCGGCGAGCTTCTTCATCTCGACCTTGCCGGCATCGTTGATCACCTCGGAGCCGGTCGGAAACAACACTTCCGACTGGAACACGAAGCGGTCGCCGACGATGCGGATGTTTTCGCGATCGGCGAGGATCTCGCGCAGGCGTCCGAAGAAGTCGGAGCGGTAGCGGTTCAATTCCTGCACGCGCTGCGCCAGGGCGACGTTCAGCCGGCGGCCGAGATCGGCGATCTTGGTGTTGGAATCGCGGTCGCGGGCTTCGGACACATTGAGGGCGTCTTCAAGCGCGCCGATCTGCTTGCGCAGCGCGGCGATCTGCTGGTTGAGGATCTCGACCTGGCTCAGCGCCTGCTGGCTGATCTGGCGCTGGCTGTCGAGTTCGCCCGAAAGCGCCGCGGCGCGCTGGTTGGCCTGGTCGCCGGCGCCCGCGCCTTGCGCCAGCAACTGTTCGAGCCGGCTTTTCTCCGCCTCGGCCGCCGACAGCGACGCCTGCAGATTGGCCAGCGAATCATCCTTGTCCTGCGCCGTCGAGCGCTCGAGCGCCAGCAACTGGGTCAGTTCGTTGATTTGCGAGTTGAGACGGGCGAGCACCGTATCCTTGCCGGAAATCTCGCGGCCGAGCAGGAACTGCGCCAGCACGAAGACGGTGAGCAGGAACATGATGGCCAAAAGCAGCGTCGACAGCGCATCGACAAAGCCCGGCCAATAGTCGATGCGGCGATCGGTACGCCGGCCCCTGGCAAGCGCCATGTCAGTGCACCCCGGGCTTCTTCAGGGCGTCGGCAATCTTTTCCAATGTGTTGCGCATCGCCTTCTGCTCATCGGACTGGGCCTCGACCCAGTCGCGCATGATCTGCTGCTCGGAGCGCATGTTCTTGACCAGGCCGGAAATGCCGTCGGCGAGATTGGCCATCGCGGTGGCGACGCGCGGATTGGAGCCGCCGCCATTCTCCTGCATGCTGCGCAGCCGCTCCGACAACAGACGGATCTCGTCGGATGGTTCGCTCTTGGCCGGATCGGAGACGACGATGTCGGAGGAAAGATCGGTGACCGAGGACAGCCAGTTCTCAAGCTCGGTGTAGAAGCGCGTCTGGGCGCGGCCCGCCTGCAGGTCGAGGAAGCCGAGCACAAGCGAGCCGGACAGGCCGAACAGCGAGGACGAGAAGGCGGTGCCCATGCCGGCCAGCGGCGCCGACAGGCCCTGTTTCAAGGAATCGAGCACCGCCGCGGCGTCACCCGTGCCGGGGTCGAGCGATTCGATGGTCTCGCGGATCGAGCCGATCGTGTTCAACAGGCCCCAGAAGGTGCCGAGCAGGCCGAGGAACACCAGGAGGCCGACCAGGTAGCGCGAGGTGTCGCGGCTTTCGTCGAGGCGCGTGGCGATGGAATCGAGCATGGTGCGCATCGAGGAGGTCGAGAACGCCATGGTCGAGGAGCGGCCGATCATGGCTTTCATCGGCGCCAAAAGCACCGGCTCGGTGGTCTCCGAGCCGGCGCGGAAGGAGTTGAGCCAGCGCACCTCGCGAAACAGCCGGCCAACCTGGGCGAAGGCAAGCAGGATGCCGACCGCGAGCACGCCGATGATCAGGCCGTTGAGCCCGGGATTGGTGACGAAGGCCGTCGAGATCTGGCGGGTCAGGATGGCGGCAATGAAGGCGACGATGGCCAGGAAGATGACCATGGTCAGCAGGAACACCTGCGGACTCGACAGTTTATGTGGATCGTAGATCAGTACGTCGGAGCGCCTGCCCATGCCGAAGGATCTGAGAAAAGCCATCCGTGCCCCGTTTTCGCTGCCGCTGCCGCCGATCACGTCGTTCGCGACTCTAAACGGAATTGTGACCAAATTGAATGGCGCTTGGCAATATTGCCGCAGGCGGATCAGAAACGGTTTATCACCAGGCAGTCGACCATGGCCGCCAGATGCAGGCCCGCGCCAGTGACGACGAAGCCGTGCCACAGGGCGTTGTGGAAGCGCAGACCCTTCCAGGCGAAGAAGATGACGCCGCAGGAATAGACGACGCCACCGGCGACGATGAGCACGATCGACGTCGTCGGCAGCGTCTCGACGAGCGGCTTGACCAGGACGATGCCGCTCCAGCCGATGGCGAGATAGAAGACGATCGCCAGCCGGTCGAACCGGCCGGGAAAGCACACCTTGAAGGCGATGCCCATCGCCGCCGCAATCCAGACCAGCACGATCATCCAGCGGGCCAGCGGCGAAGCGTCGAGCTGAGCCAGAAAAGGCGTGTAGGTGGCGGCGATGAGAAGATAGATCGCGGCGTGATCGAAGCGCCGCAGAACCCATTTGGCCGGTGACGTCACCGGCCACAGATTGTAGGCCAGCGACACCGAGAGCACGGTCAGCAGCGAAACGACATAGAAGGCGGCGGCGATGTACTCGCCCGGTCCGACGCGAAACGCCGCCAGCGCCAGCAACGCCGAGCCGGCCGCGATCGCCAGCACGATGCCGACCGCATGGACAATGCCGTCGGCGATCATCTCCGCGCGGGAGTAGTGCCAGCGCCCGACAAACGGGATTTCGAGTTGCGGCGGGATATTGGTCATCGATCGTCCTGCGTCACCCTATATCTGGGCAACCGCCGGACAGTATTTCAAGCTTAGGTGGCGGTTTTGCGACCGCGGCCGTTCAGCGCGGCGGGAGGGCTTTAGCGGGATGCCAGGGGCTTTTTCACCGTCTTCAGCAGCGCACGCTGGATGACCTCGTTGCCGGCAACGACGGAGCCGTTGTCCAGCATGTCCTGCCCGCCATCCATGTCCGAGACGAAGCCGCCGGCTTCGCGGATCAGGAGCATGCCGGCGGCAATGTCCCAGGCCGACAGGCCGGTTTCCCAGAAACCGTCCATGCGGCCGGCAGCGATATAAGCGAGATCGAGCGCGGCGGAACCGAGACGGCGCACGCCCGAGACCTCGGCCATGACGTTGCGCAATTCCACGAGGAAATTGCCGTGGTGGCCGCGTCCCAGATGCGGCATGCCGCAGCCGATCACCGTGTCGACCAGCTTGATGCGGCCGGCCACGCGCAGCCGGCGGTCGTTCATGAAGGCGCCGCCACCGCGCTCGGTCGTGTAGAGCTCGTCCATGGCCGGATTGTAGATGACGCCGGCGACGATCTGGCCCTGGCGCTCCAGCGCGATCGAGACGGCGAACAGCGGAATGCCGTGCAAGAAATTGGTGGTGCCGTCGAGCGGATCGACGATCCAGCGGTGCTGGCTGTCTTCGCCTTCCACCGCGCCACGCTCTTCCATCAGGAAACCGTAGCCCGGACGCGCCTTCGACAATTCGGCAAAGATGATGTCCTCGGCCTTGCGGTCGGCCTGGCTGACATAGTCGCCAGGTCCCTTCAGCGAGACCTGCAGGTTCTGGACCTCGCCGAAGTCGCGCGACAGCGAGCGGCCGGCCTTCATTGCGGCCTGGACCATGACGTTGAGAAGGGCTGAGCGTGCCATCGTATGTCTTCCTGCTGCAGCGCGTCAGTCGGCGCGGCGCACGTAAGTGATTTCGTTGGTGTCGACGATGATGCGTTCGCCGGCGCCGATGAAGGGCGGCACCAGCACGCGGATGCCGTTCTCCAGCACCGCCGGCTTGTAGGAGGATGCCGCCGTCTGGCCCTTCACCACCGGGTCGGCCTCGGTAATGGTGAGGGTGACATAGTCGGGCAGCGAAATGCCGATCGGCCTCTCCTCATAGAGCTGGACCGTCACCATCATGCCGTCCTGCAGGAAGGCGGCGCGGTCGCCGACGAAATCCTTGTTCAGTTCGAGCTGTTCGTAGCTCTGGGTGTCCATGAACACCAGCGCGTCGTCCTGTTCGTAGAGGAAGGAAAAATCCTTCAGGTCGAGGCGGATCTGTTCGACCGTCTCGGCCGAGCGGAAGCGCTCGTTGAGCTTGGTGCCGTTGATCAGATTCTTCAGTTCGACCTGGTTGTAGGCGCCGCCCTTGCCGGGCTTGACGGTGTTGGTCCTGACCGCCACCCACAGGCCGCCATCATGCTCGATGACGTAGCCGGGACGGATTTCGTTGCCATTGATCTTGGCCATGATGATGGGATCCGGAATGAGATTTTCGCTGGGACAAGCGATTTAGGGGCTCCCAAGACCACAAATCGTCCGGAGAGGCAAGGGAGCGGGCAGCAATGGACCCGGCGCCGGGCGATCGCACCTGCCGCCATCAGGGCAGGCGGTTTGCCTTCTGCAGGGCCTGCTTGGTCTGGTCGTCGCTCAGGCCCTGCAGGAAATCGTCCATGTCGGGATCGATGAGACCGGCGCGGCGGGCGACGACGTACCAGGCGCCGGCGAGCACCAGGTCCGGGTCTGTGCCGATGCCTTGCATGTAGAGTTTTGCCAGCCGGTTCTGCGCCGCGACGTTGCCGCCCTCGGCTGCCTGCTTCGTCCAGCCGAAAGCCGATTTCAGGTCGCGGGCGCCGCCGCGGCCCTCGATCATCCAGGCGGCGAGATCGATCTGCGCGGTGTCGTAGTTCTGCCGCGCGGCCTGCGCGAGAAAGCGTCTCGCCTGCGCGTCGTCGCGCGGCTTGCCGCCGACGCCGTTGGCATAGATCTGGGACATGGCGTATTGCGCGTCGGCGAGGCCGGTCGCGGCGGCGCGCTCATAATAGGAAACCGCCTTGGTCAGGCCCGCGTCGCCGGGATCCTGCTGGACCAGCATCTGCGCGAAATTGAACTGCGCCAGCTGGTTGCCGGCTTCGGCGGCGGCCTGCATCAGGGCGTAGGCCTCTTTCGGATCCTTCTTGACGTAACGGCCGTCGAGCAGCATCAGCGCATACTGGAACTGCGCCTCAGGCACACCCTGTTCGGCGGCAAGCGCATACCATTTCGAGGCTTCCGCCGCATTCAGCGGCACGCCTAGCCCGCGCGACAGGATCTCGGCCACCAATGTCTGCGCCGCCGGGTCGCCGTTCCGGGCGCGAGTCAGCGCCAGATTATAGGCCGTTTTGTAGAGCCCGCGCTGGAAAGCGCCATAGGCTGCGTCCGCCGGCTTGGCGCCGAAGCGGTCGGGATTGATGCTGTCGACCGAGGGCAGCGGTGCCGGCTCCGCCGTGGTGGCGGGCTGCGGCAGCTGCTTTTCGATCGGCTTGTCGGTGTGCACGCCGGTTTCAGGCTTGGGCTGCGGCTGGGGTACGGTTTCGGCGGCGGCGGCCTGGATCATGACCGCTGCAAGCAAGGCCTGAAGGGGAAACCTTACCGGAGCCACATCAGTCCTCGAAGCGCGGCGCGGTTTCGTCGAGCAATGCGTTGGCACGGGCCACGGCGGTTTTCGGATCGACGCCCTCGGCGAACACCGCGCTCGACAGCGCGACGAACTCGGCGCCGGTGGCGGCCACGTCCTCGACGGAAGCCAGATCGGATCCGGCCATGACGATGCAGGGGATCTGGATCATCTGCGCCCACCACTCGCCCAGCGACAGGTTGCGCGGATGCGGCTCCGGCTTGTTGTCGTAGCCGAAGCGGCCGAAGAAGATGTAGTCGGGCCTGACCTCACCAAGCTCGAGCGCGTCGTCGCGCTTCTTGGCACCGCCGGCGCCGACCATCATCTTCGCCTGGAAATGTTCGATCGTTTCGGCGAGTTCGGCCTTGGATGTCTCGACATGGATGCCGTCGGCCTGGACACGGCCGGCGATGCGGGTATCGCCGGCGATGATCACGGCCACGCCCGCGGCCTGCGCCGTCGGCACAATCTGTTCGGCAAAGGCCTGGAAGGAAGCCTCGTCCATGCCGTTTTCGGGCAGGATCAGCGAGGCGACGTCGCCGCCGTCGAATGCGGAGGCGATGCGGGCGGCCGGCACGCCGGGCGGCGCGATCAGCACGATGCGGCAACGATTTGGGGGTGTGGCGTCGTTCATGGTTCTTCGATCCCGGGTTTCGCCTATGCCGGGCGAAGATGGTTGCATTGCGGCATAGAGCAAACTGCCCGCTTTGAACAGGCGGGCAGTCGGGATCGCGTTTCCTGACCGCGGGGCGGCAGGCGTGCCTGCCCTACTTGGCCGGCTCAGGGCTCGCGGTGACCGGTTTCGATTTCCACAAGGACCAGCCGAGGTTCATGCCGGCGGCAGCCACCAGGATGGCGGCGGCGCCGGCGACCTGGCTGAGATGCAGCCGATGGCCGAAAGCCACGACATCGACCAGGATGGCGACCACCGGATAGATGAAGGACAGTGATCCCTGCAGATGCGTCGGCAGCTTCTGGATCGCGCCGTACATCAATATGTACATCAGGCCGGTGTGGACGATGCCGAGCGTCGCCAGCATCGCCCAGCTCCACGGGTCGGCGGGAAGACGCGAGAGATGGGCGAAGGGCGCCAGCATGACGACGCCGACGCAGACCTGTATCAGCGCGATCAGATGCGGCGGCGTGCCCTTGAGCTTCTTGGTGACGATGGCCGCGACGGCCCAGAAGAAGGCCGCGGCCAGGGCCATGAGGATGCCGGCAAAATAGTTGGTGCCGACATCGCCGGCATCAGGTGTGGCCTCGACGATGAGCACCATGCCGGCAAAGGCTATTGCCAGCCATGTCAGCTTGGTCAGCGTCAGCCGTTCGGCGAAGAAGAGTGCACCGAAGCCGACCAGCATGAAGGGCTGGGTGTTGTAGACGGCGGTGGCGATCGAGATCGACGCGCGGGAGAAGGCGCTGAACAGGAGCAGCCAGTTGATGACGATGGCCGCGCCGCCAAGCGCGGCGAGGCCGATGACGCGCGGCGGCAGCCTGCCGCCCAACAATCCCAGGCAGGCGCAGATGATCAGCAGCGTCACCGCGCCGAACGCGCAGCGCCAGAACACCACATCCATGATCGGCTGGCCGGACATGACGACGAACCATCCGATCGTCCCGAGGATGGCCATTGCGGCCGACATTTCGACCGTGCCACGTACCGTATCGTTCATGATAACCTCTGAGCCCATTTTGAGGCGGCATAATCTCATGCGGGTTGGGCGCTTTCCATCTGATTGGAAAGGCTGTATGGAGGCCTGACCTAATTATATTAGGTTCCTGCCACGAATTTGTGAAAAATCTGAAATGCTTGACGATCTCGACCGAAATCTCCTCGAAATCCTAGTCAGGGATGCGCGGACCTCGCTGAAGGAGCTGGCCGCGCAGGTCGGGCTGTCGTCGCCAAGTGTTTCGGAGCGGCTGCGGCGGCTCGAGGAGCGCGGCGTCATCCGGGCGTTCACCGTCGAAATCGATCCGCTGGCGCTCGGCTATACGCTGCAGGCGATCGTGCGTATCCGGCCTTTGCCGGGCAAGCTGCACATCGTCCAGAAGCTGATCGAGGAGATCGCCGAGTTCGGCGAATGCGACAAGGTGACGGGTGACGACTGTTTCGTCGCCCGGCTGTTCGTGCGCTCGATCGGCGACCTCGACGGCATTCTCGACCGCATCGCCGACAAGGCCGAGACCAGCACCGCCATCATCAAGGCGCAGCCGATCCGGCGGCGGCCGCCGCCGCTCGGTGCGCCGTCGGCCCCGTCGTCTTGACTCCACATGGCTGTGGTGGACAGGCGCGACCAGTCCACTAAATCTCAGCCCGCCGGATGATTGGCTGAGAGACGAGGTAGACATGGCGCAGAATATCTACGACCAGCCGGATTTCTTCGCGGGCTACAGCAAGCTTGGCCGGTCGATCGACGGCCTGGAAGGCGCCGCCGAATGGCCGTCGCTGTGCGCCATGCTGCCTCAAGTGGGCGGCTTGCGGATCGTCGACCTCGGCTGCGGTTTCGGCTGGTTCTGCCGCTGGGCGCACGAGCATGGGGCGAGCCATGTCCTGGGGCTGGACGTGTCGGAGAAGATGCTGGCCCGGGCGAGGGCCGCCGGCCCGGACACCGGCATCACCTATGAACGGGCCGACCTCGACAAGCTCGACCTGCCGCAAGACAGCTTCGGTCTCGCCTACAGTTCGCTTGCGCTGCATTATGTCGAGGATGTCGCGCGGCTGTTCGGGACGGTGCATCAGGCGCTGTCGGCCGGCGGCCATTTCGTCTTCTCGACGGAGCATCCGATCTACATGGCTCCGACCAGGCCGGGCTGGGCGGTCGATGCCGAAGGCCGAAGGACATGGCCTGTCGACCGCTATCTGGTGGAGGGCCCGCGCAAGACCGACTGGCTGGCCAAGGGCGTGGTGAAACATCATCGCACCATCGGCACGACGCTGAACGCGCTGATCCGGACCGGTTTCGCGATCGAGCATGTCGAGGAGTTCTGTCCGACAGACGCGCAGATCATGGCCAAGCCGGAACTCGCGGAAGAGCTGGAACGGCCGATGTTCCTGCTGGTCTCGGCCCGGCGATAAGGCACGAGCCGGACATTGGCAGGTGTTCGGCAACCGGCCCGCATTTACAGTCGCCCAAAGCGCAATTCTCGGCTATTCAGGCGATGACGCCTTCCCTCCAGACCAGTCCCTCCCCATGTCAGGCCTGCTTCTCGATCCGTGGTTCTACGCGGCTGCCATTCCGGCGGTCATTCTGGTCGGCCTGTCCAAGGGCGGGTTTGGCGGCGCTGTCGGTTTCGTCGGCGTGCCGCTGATGGCGCTGACCATGCCGCCGGTGCAGGCGGCCGCCATCCTGCTGCCAATCCTGTGCCTGATGGACATCGTCTCGGTTTGGACGTGGTGGGGCGTCTATGACCGCAAGATGCTGGTCGACATGATGCCGGGCGCCGTCATCGGCATCGGCATTGGCTGGTTGACGGCGGCCTTGGTCACCGAGGAAGCGGTGCGGCTGATCGTCGGTGCCGTCGCCATCATCTTCGTGCTGCGCTGGCTCTATCTGCAGTTCCGCCATGGCGCCGACCACGCCGCCGAACCCAACCGCGTGGCTGCCGCGATCTGGGGGACGGTCGCCGGCTTCACCAGCTTCGTCGCCCATGTCGGCGGCCCGCCCTTCCAGGTCTATGCGCTGCCGATCCGGCTCGACCCCAAGGTCCTGTCGGGCACGGCCGCGATCTTCTTTGCCGCGACCAATGCGCTGAAGCTCATACCCTATTTCGCGCTCGGCCAGTTCGACACCGCCAACCTGACGGCGTCGGCCGTGCTGATGCCGCTGGCGCCGCTTTCGACTATCGCCGGCGCCTGGCTGGTGCGGCGCATGCGGCCGGAGATTTTTTATCCCTTCACCTACGCGACCGTGGCGGTCGTGGCACTGAAGCTTTTGTGGGACGGCCTCGCCGGCTTGATGTAGACAGGCGAGGCGGCTGTTCGGCCGCTCTCACCGTCAGGGAGATCAGGCGGCGCTTTCCACCAGCCGGCGGCTTCCGCCGAAGGCCAGCGTGGCGCCGACCACCAGGACCAGTACCATGCCGGCGAGGATGCCGATGTCATGCGTGGTCGGCTTGAGCACCATGTCGGCGACGATCACCAGCATCACCGCATAGTCGAAGCGAGCCGCGCTCATCATGCGCTGGCCAATGGCAAGCACGGAAGGTGTCACGCCCTCCTTGGCGATCATCGCGCCCATGCGCTCGCCGGTCGGCTTGAAGATGAGCATGCCGATCGAGAAGGTCGTGGCGTAGCCTGCCAGGCCGATGATGATCCACAGGTCGGAGAAGCCGACCCAGAAGCCGCACATGATGAGGCCGAAGAGCAAGGTCAGCATCGACATCGGTGCGAAGAAAAGGCCACCCAGCTGACCGCTGGCGCGCATCGCCTGCAACTTGTCCTCGATGTTGCCGGCGCGCTCGGCAAGCACGCCGAGGAGGAACAATACGAAGCCGCCGCCGACCCACAAAATGGCTGAGACGACGTGAAGGAATTTGACGATGGAATACCAGTCCATTGTTTGCTCCTGGGACATTTCTTGTTGTTCGCAGCCGGGCGAATATGCACCAGCCGTCAGAGGAGCGGGCGTTTAGCGTAATGCCTGTTTCGGCACGATGTCGCGGAAAAACAGCTTTTGTTTCGGCGGTTTTCGATCAGCGCTGATTCTCGACAACCACCGATGCGCGGCTTCATTTTCCGCTATTGTCGGATGCGTCAGGGGGAGCGCGACATCGTCTGGAAACAGTACCGATGCTAGTGCGCCGAGGCCGGGAGCCCGGTGGCGACAGCAGTCGCCGGACGATCAACCCATTCCCGCAACGGGAAGAGGCAATGAGGGGGAACATTATGCAAGGGGTAGCACGCAATTTCTTCACGCTGGCCATCATCTATGCGCTGTGCGGCATGGCGCTCGGCATCCATATGGCGATCAGCGAAGACCATGGCCAGATGCCGACTCACGCTCACATTATGGTGGCAGGCTGGCTGATGTCGGCGGTCTTTGCCTTCTTCTACCATCTGTTTCCTACGGTCGGGCTAAAGACGATCGCCGTCGTACACTTCTGGCTGACCGCGATCAGCGGAATTGGGCTCATGATCGGCCTCTTCATTCTGCTTGCCGGCACGCCCGCAATAGAACCGCTGCTGGGGATAGCCTCGATCGGCTTCTATGCCGGCATGCTGCTGTTTGCCTTCATCGCTTTGCCGGTGGTCTGGAAGAAAGCCTGAGCCTGAAGCGAGCTTCGGGTCTGTGCTGTTACGGCACAGGAATGGGGCGTTCGGTCAAAAAACATCGGTGCCGTTAAAGGTTCATTAAGCTTTACAGGCGTTTACTATGCGCATCCAGTGATCTGGATTCTTACCGAGTGGTTGGAGCCACTTTGTTTGACGCCTCCCTGTTAAACTCCTGAGAGCCGCCTTATCCGCGGCTCTTTTTTTGTCCGCATTCCGGTGGCACGCCGGGTGTCGGTCCGCTGTTAACCTTCTGTTAAACATGTGCTTGCCTTCACCCCCGGCGAAGCGCATTTTCAAGCTTCAGTCAGATAGGGTGCCGGGTGTATCGGCAGTGAACCGAATCGGCCGGTTGCAAGTGCAGGGGCGTATCAATGAACGAGCCTTCGAAGGGCAGTGCGAAAACCGTCAAACTGGCGGAGCGCCGGGTTTTTTCGCATTCCTTCAAACCGCTCTACCAGGAAGGCATGGGGCTGGTCGAACAGGCGGCCGAGTATCTCGACGGCAAGGGCCGCGCCGAGGCCAAGAAGCTGTCGCGCCTGGCGGCCACGCTCTACGCGGCCGAATCGATGCGGCTGACGACCAGGCTGATGCAGGTTGCCTCCTGGTTGCTTTTGCAGCGCGCGGCCAATTCCGGCGAGATGACCCGCGACCAGGTCGCTTCGGAAAAGTCCAAGGTGCGCCTCGATACCGCTTCCGCGCATGACGAAGCCGCCGGCTGGGCCGAACTGCCCGAGGAGTTCCTCGACCTGGTCAACCGCTCGCTTCGCCTGCAGGCATTGGTGCGCCGCATGGACGACGAGATCTACGGCGCCGGCGCGGTAGTCGACATGCAGCCCATGGGCCGCCGGCCCAATCCGGTTTCCGACCAGATCAGCCTGCTCAACACGGCGTTCGCCCGCAACTGAGCGGCTTCGGAATATTTCCAGCTCGACAGGCCTCCGTTTCCGGTTTGTTCACATTTCGCTGGCATCGCTGTCCCCCGGAGGTAAAGTGACCGGATGGGGGACGCGATTCGCATCATCGGCATCGATCCGGGGCTCAGACGCACCGGCTGGGGCATCGTCGAGAGCCTCGGCAATTCCTTGCGCTTCGTCGCGTCCGGCACCGTGCGCTCCGAGGACAAGGCGGCGCTGGCGACGCGGCTCTGCCAATTGCATGACGGGCTCGCCGAAGTCCTGCATGCGGCAATGCCGCATGAGGCGGCCGTCGAACAGACTTTCGTCAACAAGGATGCCGTGGCGACGCTGAAGCTCGGCCAGGCGCGCGGCATCGCCATGCTGGTGCCGGCGCGTGCCGGCCTTGTCGTCGCCGAATACGCGCCCAATGCGGTGAAGAAGGCGGTCATCGGCGTCGGCCATGGCGACAAGAAGCAGATCCACATGATGGTGAAGGTGCTGCTGCCGAAAGCGACCTTCGATACCGAACACGCCGCCGACGCGCTGGCCATCGCGATTTGCCACGCGCATCACCGCCAGAGCGCCGCCTACCGGATGGCGCTTGCCGGCTAGCGATGTTCTTGACTTGTTCACGTTGAGCGGATAAGTAATACCTTGGAGGTATTACCATGCGCGTCACCACCAAGGGGCAAGTGACAATCCCCAAGCCGATAAGGGACCATCTGGGCATCGGTCCGGGTTCCGAGGTTGAGTTCGTGGCCACCGACGGGGGCGTTCAGCTGGTTGCCGTCAACGAGAACCTCTCCGAGGAGGAGAAATTGCGCAGGCTCCAAGATGTCCTCGACCGGATGGAGGGGACGTTGGACCTGGGGGGCATGACCACCGACCAATACATGGAGTGGTTGAGGGGGCCGCGTGAAGATCTCGACGTTGATTGACACAAATGTCCTGATCGACGTTTGGGGACCAGCCGGGCCGATGAAAGAATGGTCGGCATCGGCGATCGCCTTCTGCCGCCGCGACGGTGCGTTGGTCGTCAATTCGATCATCTGGTCCGAGTTAGCACCGCTGATCGCGACAGAGGCCGCACTTCGAAAAGCCGTCGACATGCTGGAGATGGATCGCGAACTTGTGCCCTGGGACGCGGCATTCCTTGCCGGCGTCACGCATTCCCGCTATCGCCGGGCCGGTGGCATCAGGGAAAGGACCTTGCCGGATTTCTTTATCGGCGCTCATGCAACCGTTGCCGGGCATCGTCTTTTGACCCGCGACGCCGCGCGTTATCGCAGTTACTTTCCCGACCTCGACATCATTTCTCCGGAAACCCACCCATGAGGGCCCATCTTCCATGAAAGACCCGGCATGATAGGCAAGCTCAAGGGCACGCTGGACGAGATCGACGAGGATCATTGCCTCGTCGACATCCACGGCGTCGGCTATGTCGCCTATTGCTCGGCGCGCACGCTGGCAGCGCTGCCTTCGCCCGGCGAAGCGGTGGTGCTGTTCATCGAGACCTATGTGCGCGAGGATATGCTGCGCCTCTATGGTTTCCAGTCGCAGCTTGAGCGCGAGTGGTTTCGGTTGCTGATGAACAATGTGCCGGGTGTCGGCGCCAAGGTGGCGCTGGCCATCCTGTCGACGCTGGCGCCGGCCGACCTCGCCAATGCGATCGCGCTGCGCGACATCGCCATGGTTTCCCGCGCGCCTGGCGTCGGCAAGAAGGTGGCCGAGCGCATCGTCACCGAATTGAAGAACAAGGCGCCCGCCTATGCGGGCGCCGCCTCCGGCACCATCGGCCTGAAGCAGGAACTCGGTGAAGGTGTCGCCCCGGCCCCGATCACCGACGCGGTCTCGGCACTGGTCAATCTCGGCTATTCGCGCGACACCGCCGCCAATGCGGTGGCCGCGGCACTGAAGACGGCAGGCGAGGACGCGGATGCCTCGAAGCTGATCCGCTTCGGGCTGAAGGAACTGGCGCGGTGAGGGCTCGCTTGTCCCTCCTCTTGCCATATGCAAGGAAGACAGTATGAGCCTGTCGCCCCGTCTCATTGCGCCGGAAAAACGCGGCGAGGATGCCGATCAGACCTTGCGGCCGCAGACGCTCGCCGACTTTGTCGGCCAGGCGGCGGTGCGGGCCAATCTCAAAGTCTTCATCGAGGCCGCCAAGGGCCGCAACGAGTCGCTCGACCATGTGCTGTTCGTCGGACCGCCGGGGCTGGGCAAGACGACGCTGGCGCAGATCATGGCGCGTGAACTCGGCGTCAATTTCCGCTCGACCTCCGGACCGGTCATCGCCAAGGCCGGCGATCTCGCGGCACTGCTGACCAATCTCGAAGAAGGCGACGTGCTGTTCATCGACGAGATCCATCGGCTGAACCCGGCGGTGGAGGAAATCCTCTATCCGGCGATGGAGGATTTCCAACTCGACCTGATCATCGGGGAGGGGCCGGCGGCGCGTTCGGTCAAGATCGACCTCGCCCGTTTCACGCTCGTAGCCGCCACCACGCGGCTTGGCCTGCTCACCAATCCGCTGCGCGACCGGTTCGGCATTCCGGTGCGGCTCAACTTCTATACGGTCGAGGAATTGGAGCAGATCGTGCGGCGCGGCGCGCGCATCCTGCAAATGCCGCTCGGCGACGACGGCGCGCTGGAAATCGCGCGGCGCGCGCGCGGCACACCGCGCATCGCGGGGCGGCTGTTGCGCCGCGTGCGCGACTTCGCCTCGGTCGCCGGCGACGGCCATGTCGATCGCCTGATCGCCGACGAGGCATTGACCCGGCTGGAGGTCGACGCGCTCGGGCTCGATGCGCTCGACCGCCGCTATCTCTCGATGATCGCCCGCAATTTCGGTGGCGGTCCGGTCGGCATCGAGACGATCGCCGCTGGGCTGTCCGAGCCGCGCGACGCCATCGAGGACATCATCGAGCCCTATCTGATCCAGCAGGGTTTCATCCAGCGCACGCCGCGCGGCCGCATGCTGACGGCCAATGCCTGGCGCCATCTCGGCCTCGATGCGCCGAAGGATTTGGCGCAGCAGCAGATCAACCTGTTCCAGGAAGAATAGCCCCCAACCGTTCAGGCGCGGGTTCCCAGACCATCGATCAAGGATATGTGACCCGTCTTGCGCAAAATCTGCGCGTCTTCGCCGATTTGCCGGCGTAATCGTGGATTTTATCGGACGCGTGCGGGCAACCGCTGCGATCGAGGGGCCGGGAGCCAGTCCATGATCACCAGACGCGGGTTCCTGCGCTTCATCGGCGGGTCGTTCCTGACGGCTGCCGCGCTCGGCGCCTATGCGGTCGGCATCGAGCCGATGCTCTTGACCCATGTGAAGCGCTACGCGCTGACGCCGCCGCACTGGCCTGATGGCCTGAAGGTGCGGGTTGTGGCGCTCGCCGATATCCATGCCTGCCGACCCTGGATGACGCAGGAACGGATTGCTTCGCTCGCCGAAGACGCCAATGCACTGCAGCCGGACCTCATCGTGCTGCTGGGCGACTATATTGCCGGCATGCCGCTGGTGACGGGGCCGGTGACGCCATCGCAATGGGCGTCCGCGCTGTCGGGCCTCAAGGCGCCGCTCGGCGTGCTGTCGATCCTCGGCAATCACGATTGGTGGAACGATGGTTTCGCGCAGCGCGCCGGAGCCGGCCCGACCATTGCGCGCAAGGCGCTGGAAAAGGTCGGCATCCCGGTGCTGGAGAACGATGTCGTTCGCCTGGAGAAGGATGGCCATGGTGTCTGGATCGCCGGCCTGGCCGATCAGCTGGCGTTGCTGCCGGCCAGGAAGGGCGACGGGTTCAGGGGGCTCGACGATCTCGACGGCACGCTGGCCAAGGTTGGCGACACCGCGCCGATCATCCTGCTCGCCCACGAGCCTGATATTTTTCCGACCGTCCCGTCGCGGGTTTCGCTGACCCTGTCGGGCCACACCCATGGCGGGCAGGTGCGATTGTTCGGCTATTCGCCTGTCGTGCCGTCGCGTTTCGGCAACCGCTACGCCTATGGCCACGTCGTCGAGAACGACCGCAATTTGATCGTCTCAGGTGGGCTCGGCTTCAGCATCATGCCGGTGCGCTTCGGCGTGCGGCCGGAGATCCTGCAGATCGACCTCGGCTGATCTGAACAACAGCTCTCAGTGAAGCGAGCGGATCACGTCCATCACATCCGGCTCGACCTTGTCGCCATTGAAGGCATCGACGATGCCGAAGGCGCCGCCATAACTCCACACCGACCATGAGAAACCATGCGCCTCGGCGCGGGCGATCATGTCCTTGACGTAAGCGGCGCGGTACGGCGCCGGCATCACATAGGCATTGCCGTATTCCTGGCGGATCATGCCGAACTCGCCCAGCGTGATGTTTTCGGGCTTGGTGCCGTTGGCCTTCGCCCATGCCTCGACCCTTTTGAACGGCGCGTCCATCAGGCCGAGCAGCTTGCCGGGGCTGTCCATGCTGCCGACCTGTTCGTCGAGATAGGCAAGCAGCCCGCTCTGCCGTGTCCATGGCGCCTCGGTCTTGATCCGGCCGCGGATGGTGTCGAGCGTCCCGTCGAGCTGCGCCTTCGGCACGGCGTCGAGCGGATAGGGCAGGCCGGTCACGTAGGGGATAAAATCGCCGGCCCAGGTCGCGCCCTGGTGGGTGAGCAGGAACGGATCATAGGAGTGGAAAGTCCAGATGACATTGTCGTCGGGGATCGCCTTGGGATCGATCTTCTCCAGGGACGAGGCGGCGGAATAGCAGGCGCCGGTCAGCACCAGCGTCAGTTTCCCAGCCGACGATCGTGCCGCGGCGAACAATTCGCGCTGGCGGTCCGGCCACAGGCTGGTGCCGTCGCTGTCGCAGTCGACGATCGGTTCGTTCATAAGCTCGAAGGCGACTTGGCCCGGATCTTCGCCGGCCAGGGTGCGGGCCATCTTGCGCACCATGTCGATGTAGCGGTCAAAGGTCCGCGGATCATCCATCACCTGCGCCATGCCGATCTTGCGGCTGCCGCCGGCCGGGATCAGGTGCATGTCGACGATCACCTTCAGGCCGGCACGGTTGATCATGCGCACCGAGTCCAGCACGCTGGCATAGAGGTCATGGCGCAGCGCCGTTGTCTGGTCGGACAGGAAAGGCGACGGGTCTACCGGCATACGCAGGAAATCGAAGCCTGCTTCCTTGAGCGCTCTGAGATCGTCATCTCCAAGGAATTTGCGCCATTCCGGATAGGGCAGTATGGTCCTGGCGTCGCCCCATTGATCCTCGCCGGGCCAGGTGACCCACTGGTCGAGATTGAGGCCGCGCTTCATCGTGAAAGTCGCTGCCTGGCCAGGCAGCACCAAGGCCATGAGCACCAGCAGCGCCGCCATCAAACTCTTGATCATCGCCGTCAACGGTGCCATCCGATGCTTTGTCGCGCGGAGAACAGGTGCCTCGTCGGGACTTAAAAAGGAAGCGCAATGGACGATCATGGTGAATTGGCGACGCTGCTGGCCGGGCTTTCCGGCGCGCTGACGGCGTTCGGCCACCGGCTGATGGCGCGGGTCTATTATGCCGACACCGATTTCTCCGGCGTCGTCTACCATGCGCGCTATCTCGAATTCCTCGAGCGCGGCCGCTCCGACTATCTCAGGCTCACCGGCGTGCATCACACGGAGCTCGCCGACGGCAAGCATGGCGAGAAGATCGTCTGGGTGGTGCGGCGCATGGAGATCGATTTCCGCAGCCCCGCCCGCATCGACGACATCCTGACCGTCGACACCCGCACCGACACCATTTCCGGCGCGCGCATCTTCATGGCGCAGCAGCTCAAGCGCGGCGACGAGGTGCTGGTCGAAGCCAAGGTCGAGGCGGCGATCATCGGCGAGAATGGACGACCGCGGCGCTTTCCCAAGGAATGGGTCGCGGCGTTCATGCCCAAGTTTCGTGTTTCGCCTGATTAAACGGTTGGCCCGACAACGGAGCTTGTGTGCCTCCTGAAAATGGTATGACAGTGTCATACATTGTGCTACAAGGTAGGACAGGGAAGACATTCGCCATGAGAACCAGCAAACCAATAAGCGTGACGCTCGGCCGCCAGCAAAGCAGCCTGGACGCCCGCTTGGCGTCGGGAGCTTATGATTCCGCGAGCGAAGTCATGCGTGCCGCGCTTCGCGCCCTTGACCGCGAGGAGCAGGTCATCACCGCCATCATGCGAGCCAAGGTGCAGGAAGCTCTTGACGATCCTCGCCCGGATATCCCGGCCGAGGACGTGTTCAAGGCATTGCGCGAGCATCATGCAGACCGCCTGAAGGTCGCCAAGCGTGACGCATAGGGTCGTTTTCAGACCTTCGGCGCAGTCCGACCTCTTTGCCATTTACAATTACATCGAAAAGGAAAGCGGTGCCGCGCGCTCCGGTGGCTATATCGACAGCATCGAGGCCGCGTGCATGGCGCTATCAAGGTTCCCGGAACGCGGCTCCGTTCGCGATGCCATCGGATCCGGAATCCGGGTTGTCGGCTTTGAACGGCGTGCTTCCATCCTGTTCCGGGTCGACGGGCAGCAAGTGCTGATCCTGCGCGTCCTCTATGGCGGGCAGGACTACCCCACCGACCACGTGGATGAGACGGACTCCTAGGGAGTGGAAGCGCATCGGTCTCGCCACCAGGCGCGGCAATGCGCCGCGCCTTATTCACTAACCCATCCTTAACCATAACGGTTCATGAAGAGATTGGTGAAGATTGGCGCTATCCAGCGCCTTCCTTTCACCAATATTTGCCCTGAAAAGGCCGCTAACGGCACGGTTTGGGGCGTCCGGTAGCTTCGTGCGAACCGACCACAAGGGATGCCAGGGGCCAGCCGCCAGCTTCGCCCGGAAATCTTAAGGACGTAACGATGGAAAATATCGCACTCGCCGAACCGGGCGCGCAATTGTCGATTTGGGCGCTGTTCATGCAGGCCAGCTGGGTGGTCAAGCTGGTCATGATCGGGCTGCTCTGCGCCTCGGTCTGGACCTGGGCGATCATCATCGACAAGCTGGTTGCCTATGGCCGCATGCGGCTGGCGCTGAACCGCTTCGAGCAGGTCTTCTGGTCCGGACAGTCGCTGGAGGAGCTCTACCGCACGCTCGCCGACCGCAAAACCTCTGGCATGGGCGCCATTTTCGTCGCCGCCATGCGCGAGTGGAAGAAGAGTTTTGAGAAGGGCGCCAAGACGCCGCTCGGGCTCCAGACCCGCATCGACAAGGCGATGGACCTGGCGCTGACCCGCGAGATGGAGAAGCTGGAGGGTCGTCTCGGCTTCCTGGCTACCACCGGCTCGGCGGCCCCGTTCATCGGTCTGTTCGGCACGGTCATCGGCATCATGACGTCGTTCCAGGCCATTGCCGGCTCCAAGAACACCAGCCTCGCGGTGGTTGCGCCCGGTATCGCCGAGGCGCTGCTGGCGACGGCCATCGGCCTGCTCGCCGCCATCCCGGCGGTCATCGCCTACAACAAGCTGTCATCGGATGCGAGCAAGCTCGCGGTGCGCATGGAAGGGTTCTCCGACGAGTTCTCCGCCATACTCTCGCGCCAAATCGATGAAAAAGTCGCGCCGAAGGCCTGAGGAGTAGCTGATGGGTATGTCCGTAGGCATGGCGGGACGCGGCGGGCGCGGCCACAGGCGGCGCGGCCGTCACCATGGGCTGATGTCGGAGATCAACGTCACGCCGATGGTCGACGTCATGCTGGTGCTGCTGATCATCTTCATGGTCGCCGCACCCATGCTGACGGTCGGCGTGCCGATCGACCTGCCCGACACGCAGGCTAAGGCGATGAATGCCGACACGCAGCCGATCACCGTCTCGATCAACGCCGCCGGCCAGATCTATCTCCAGGAAACCGAGATCCCGATCGAAGAGCTGGTCGCCAAGCTGCAGGCGATCTCGAAGACCGGTTACGAGGAGCGCATCTTCATCCGTGGTGACAAGTCCACCGACTATGGCACGGCGATGAAGGTGATGGCCCGCATTTCGGCCGCCGGTTACAAAAATATCGGCCTGGTTTCGCTGCAGGAACAGGATCAGTAGACAAGAAGATGAAGACCGGCCTCACCACATCGGTGATCTTGCACACGGCGGTGCTGGCCTTCGGCCTGTTCACCCTGTCGGCGCCGGCCGCGCTCCCGTCCGCCGATGTCGAGTCGGTCGCGGTCGATATCGTGCCGATGGAGGCGATCGCGCAGACGCTGCAGGGCGACAAGAAGGCCGTGATGCATGAAAAACCGGCGCCACTGCCGACGCAGCGCCCGGATATCGTGCCGGCGTCGCAGAAGGTCGGCGAAAACAGCGTCGATACCGACAAGCCGATAACGCCGGAAGCCAAGCCGAAGCCCGTCGACATGACCTCGGCCCCGCCGCCCGCGCCGACTCCCAAAGAGACGCCGAAGACCGAGGACGTGCCGAAGCCGCAGGAAAAGCCGAAGCCCATTCCGGCGACCGAAGTGGCGCCTGCGCCGACGCCCAAGGAAGAGGTCAAGCCCGAGCCGGTCAAGCAGACCGAGCCGAAGCCGACGCCGGCCAAGCCGGCGCCGACCCCGCCGCCGCAGGACAAGACCGCAGCCATCGATCCGACACCCGAGGTCAAGCCGGATGCCGTCGCCGAGGCCATAGCCAAGGATCCGCCGACCGAAGAGACGCAATTGCCGAGCTCGGCGCCCGCGCCGGAAGCGCGGCCGAAGCCGCAGCCGGCACAGGCCGAAAGCGCCAAGGCGCCTGAACGCAAGGATGCCGACAAGCCGGTCAAGGAAGCGTCGTCGAAACCGAAATCCGACGACAAGCAGTTCAACGCGAACGAAATATCCGCGCTCCTCGACAAGCAGAAGCCCTCCGGCGGCGGGGCCAAGCGTTCTACGCAGCAAGCCTCGCTCGGCGGCGACAAGGACCAGGGCCAGAAACTGTCGAAGTCGGAGCAGGGCGCCCTGGAAAGCCAGTTGGGTGGGTGCTGGACGCTGCCGGTTGGCCTCGAGGGCTCGGAGAACTTCGTCGTCGTCGTGCGCTTCAACCTCGACAACTCCGGCAAGCTCGATGGCCGTCCCTCCGTCGAAAAGTCGAGCGGCAACCGGCAGTTCGATGAAAGCGCGGTGCGCGCGGTGCAGAAATGCGACGTGGCCGGCTTGCAGGTTCCTGCCGGCAAGCAGGACATCTGGAACGACATCCGGGTCACTTTCGATCCAAGGGAAATGCTCGGCCTCTAGGCCTGGCGCCCAACCAATCAAAAGAAGAGAAGCGAGAAGATATGAGATCCTTCCTCAAGCCGCTCCTGACGATTGCAGCCATGGCGCTGGGCATGACCGCCATTGTCCCCATGCCGGCATGGGCGCTCGTCGAGCTCAACGTCAACAAGGGCAATGTCGAGCCGCTGCCGATCGCCATCACGGATTTCCAGGGCGGTGACGCGCTTGGCGCGCAGATTTCCCAGATCGTCACCGCCGATCTGAAGCGTTCCGGCCTGTTCGCGCCGATCGACAAGAGCGCCTTCATCGAGAAGATCTCGAACCCGGATGCCGCACCCCGCTTCGACGACTGGAAGGTGATCAACGCCCAGGCGCTGGTCACCGGCAGCGTCAGCAAGGAGGCCGATGGGCGCATCCGCGCGCAGTACCGGCTTTGGGACACTTTCGCCGGACAGCAGATGTCGGGTGAGCAGTTCTTCGCCAACGACGCCAACCAGCGGCGCGTCGCCCACATCATCGCCGACGCCATCTACGAGCGGCTGACCGGCGAGAAGGGCTATTTCGACACGCGTGTAGTATTCATCGACGAATCCGGCGCCAAGAACGCGCGCAAGAAGCGTTTGGCCATCATGGACCAGGACGGCGCCAATGTCCGCTATCTCTCGGACGGCCGCTCGATCGTGCTGACGCCGCGTTTCTCGCCGAACCGGCAGGAAATCACCTACATGTCCTATGAGAGCGGCCAGCCGCGCGTCTATCTCCTGCAGATCGAGACCGGGCAGCGCGAACTGGTCGGCAATTTCCCCGGCATGACCTTTGCGCCGCGCTTCTCGCCCGACGGCCAGAAGGTGATCATGAGCCTGCTGCGCGACGACGGCAATTCCAACATCTTCGCCATGGACCTGCGCAGCCGCTCGACGACGCGGCTGACCAATTCGACGGCAATCGACACATCGCCTTCCTATTCGCCCGACGGCAGCAAGGTGGTGTTCACCTCCGACCGCGGCGGCCGCGCGCAGATCTATGTCATGGGCGCCGACGGCTCGGGCCAGACCCGCATATCCTTCGGCGACGGCGTCTATTCGACGCCGGTGTGGTCGCCGCGTGGCGATCTTATCGCCTTCACCAAGCAGACCGGCGGCGAATTCCAGATCGGCGTCATGAAGACCGACGGTTCCGGCGAGCGCATCCTGTCGTCCGGTTTCCAGCAGGAAGGACCGACCTGGGCGCCAAACGGCCGCGTCTTGATGTTCTTCCGCGACTCCAATGGCGGCCCGAAACTGGTTTCGGTCGACCTCACCGGCCGCAACGAGCAGCCGATTCCGACGGCGAATTTCGCGTCGGATCCCGCCTGGTCGCCGCTGTTGGAATAGCGTCGGCCGAATTGCCACACATGCTGAAAAGGGGCCGTTTCGGCCCCTTTTCCATGCCTTCGTCGCGTTTTGGCCGCATTTCCGCCTAGGGTCCGCGCCAACTGTGACCCTGGCTTAAAAGGTTGCGGACGGGCAGCCTAAACCAAATTTTAACCGTGTTTCTTGAATGCCGGTTAACCCAAACGTGGTTACTGGGTGATCAACGAAATCACTCGAAATGCGAAGGAGAGGCGGCATGGGCCGTATCGCAGCACTTACCAGAAACCCGGTCATGATCGCGCTGGTGGCGATGCTCGCCATCGCCGGTTGCGCTTCGAAGAAGACGCCCAACAGCGCCGCTGATCTTGGCCTCAACGGTGCCGGCGCCGCAACACCCGGCTCGGCGCAGGACTTCACCGTCAACATTGGCGACCGTATCTTCTTCGATACAAACTCGTCCTCGATCCGCGCGGATGCGCAGACGACGCTCGCCCGCCAGGCGCAGTGGCTGAACCAGTACAAGCAGTACGCCATCGTCGTCGAAGGTCACGCCGACGAACGCGGCACGCGCGAATACAATCTGGCGCTCGGCGCCCGCCGCGCCGCCGCCGCCCGCGACTTCCTCGTTTCCAAGGGTGTCGCTTCCAGCCGCCTGAAGACCATTTCCTACGGCAAGGAACGTCCGGTCGCGGTGTGCGACGACATCTCCTGCTGGTCGCAGAATCGCCGCGCCGTTACCACGCTCAGCGGCGCCGGTTCCTGAGTTGGCCGCGCGTCGAGAGACGCGATCGCGCCGGCTGGCAAAAATGCAACACAGCTTCGCGAAAGGCGGCCTTCGGGCCGCCTTTTTCATATCCGGGTGACCGAAACAAAATTTGGCCGAAGTCTCGCGTCCTGCTATGAGCCGAGGGCGCCTGGCTGGTCCCATCCTGATTGGAAGGCGCGAACAGACTAACGACACACCGCGAGAGGCACATGCATTTGAGATCGGTTCTGAGCGGCACGCTTGCGGCGCTGCTCCTATCAGGCTTCACCGCCCTGGCAAACGGTCCGGGGGCAAGCGGCCCAGGGCAGTCAACCGACAGCGGCTTTTCCTTCCATCTGCCGAGCCTCGAGTTGCCGAGCCTCTTCGGCGACAAGAAGAAACCCGACCAGGTCCAGCTCGCGCAGCAGTCGAACGGCGCCGGCGCCACCGGGCTCGAGGACCAGCTGCGCCAGATGAACGGCAAGATCGAAGAGCTCAATTTCCAGATCCTGCAGATGCAGGAACAGATGCGCAAGCAGCAGGAAGACAACGAGTTCCGCTTCCAGCAGCTTGAAGGCGGCGCACAAGGCGGACAGCCTCCGGCGCAGAAGAAATCCGATGCCACCACCGACACCAACACCGACGTCGCGGCAGCCCCGGCAACCCAGGCTCCGGCCGATGCCGGCGCCGCGGCCGGCGGCAATCAGTCCGCGGGCGGCAAGACGGTCGAGGACGTCATCGTCGAATCGCCCGATGGCGACCCCGGCAAGGTGATTCCCGGCACGGGAGCCCCGGAAAAGACCTTCGGTTCCATTACCGTCGACAAGAACGGCAATGTGATCGATGCCGGCGGCAACACCCAATCGACCGCGCCGACACAAGACGCTGCTCCGGCCACCAAGGCCCCGGCCAAGGCCGGCAAGTCCAACGGAACGATCGTCGCGGCGCTGCCTTCCACCAACGACCCGGAGGAGCTTTACCGCAATTCCTATCAGTTCATCCTGTCGGGCGACTACGGCACCGCCGAGCAGGGTTTTCGCGATCATATCTCGCGCTTCCCGCGCGATGCGAAGGCGGCGGACGCGCATTACTGGCTGGGTGAATCGCTGCTTGGCCAGCAGAAATACCGCGACGCGGCCGAGGTCTTCCTTGCCGCCAGCAAGGACTACCCCAAGGCCAAGAAGGCGCCCGACATGCTGTTGAAGCTTGGCGTGTCACTGGTCGGCCTCAAGCAGCACGACGTCGCCTGCGCCACCTTCAGCGAAGTCGGCAAGCGCTACCCCGATATCTCCAATGCACTCAAGGAACGCGTCAAGCAGGAGAAGGCCCTGGCTGCGTGCTGATTTTTCCCAGGCATGTCCTGGTCCCGGGACCGGGACCGTTTTTGGACGACATGCGTTGATGCTCGATACCGAGCCTGATCTTTCGACCAGACTTTTTTCGCCTATCGATTTTACCCGCGGCGCCATTGCGGCCGTGTCCGGCGGCAGCGACTCGACCGCCCTGCTTCTCCTTCTCAAACAGTATCTCGACCGAACCGCATCGCCCGCGAAACTGCTGGCCGTGGCCATCGACCATGGCTTGCGTCAGGGATCGGCAGCCGAGGCGCAAGCCGTGGCGAAGCTGTGCGCCGAGCGCGGCATTGCCCACCGCACCCTGACGTGGTCCGGGCGCAAGCCATCGACCGGTCTGCCGGCGGCAGCGCGCGAAGCGCGCTACCATCTGCTGGCCGAGGCGGCGCGCGCGGAAGGCATCGGCCTGATCGTCACCGGTCATACCGCCGACGACCAGGCTGAAACGGTGCTGATGCGGCATGCACGGGAGCGGGAGCTCGCCGACATGGCAGGTCGTGGGCTTGCCGGCATGGCGCCGGCCACCCTCTATGATTGGCGCGAGTGGATCGTTCGGCCGCTTCTGGGGATGCGGCGCTCGGCGCTTCGCGATTTCTTGCGGCATGAACATGTCGGCTGGGCCGATGACCCGACCAATATCGACGAGGCCTTCGAGCGGCCGCGCGTGCGCGCAGCACTTGCCGGCGAAAGTGTCGGCTATATGGAAAATGCGCTGCTGCTCGCCGGCCAGGCCGCCGTCGAGCGCAGGCAGCTTGGCGTCAGTGCAGCCGGTCTGATCCATCGCTTCGCCAGCCAGCCGAGCACGGGCCTCATCCGGCTCGATCCCGCTCTGCTGACCGCGGAAGACGACCGGGCGGCCGTCTATGCGTTGCGCATCCTGCTGGCCACAGCCGGAGGCGTTGCCTTCCTGCCGGACCAAGCGCGCAGCGAGGCGCTGTTGGGCCGGCTGAAGACCGGATTTCTTTGCGCCACATTGTCGCGGACGGTGGTCGATTTCCGGCGTGCCGGCCTCTTCCTGCGCCGCGAGGCGCGGGGTTTGCCGCCCGCCGCAATCGCTGTCAACAACACCGTCTGGGACGGCCGCCGCCACATCACATTGAACGACAGGCCCGGCGCATTGTTGATCGCACCGTTGGGTGCGACAGCAGCGAGGCGGCTGGCGATCGATGAGGGAGAAACCCCGGCAAGCCTGATGCGCGCCGCAATGGCCGCGGAACCGACATCGCGGCAAGCCCGTGAAAACCCTGGTTTGCCGCCGCGTCAGCCGGGGCCACCAGCGTTCGCGGCGCGACCGGTCGTGTCGCCTTTTTCCCGCTTTCTGCCGTCCTTCGATCTGGCGCCGGCGCGGGCTGTCGCCGAGCTGATCGGCGCGTCACCGCTTCCCGCTTCGCCATTGGGCGGCCACGGTGCCGATTGATGGTGGTCGAAAGCTTAACCCAGACATGCTGTTCTGCTTGGCAAGGGGAGACGCTCTCCCTATGTTAGGCTCAAGTTTCCTCTCATGATGCTGTCCGTGCGCGGACGCCAACGGGACAATTGATGAATCCGAACTATCGCAACCTCGCGCTCTGGGCGATCATAGCGGTCCTGCTCATCGCTCTCTTCAATCTGTTCCAGACGCCGCAGACGCGCGGGGCTTCGAGCGATGTGCCTTATTCGCAGTTCCTGCAGGATGTCGCGGCCGGCCGGGTTAAGACGGTGACCATTGCGGGCGCCCGCATCACCGGCACCTACACCGACAATTCCACCGGCTTCCAGACCTATTCGCCCGGCGATCCCCAGCTGGTCTCGCGGTTGCAGGACAAGAACGTCACCATCAATGCGCGGCCAGAGACCGACGGTTCCAATTCGCTGTTCGGCTACCTGATCTCCTGGCTGCCGATGATCCTGATCCTCGGCGTCTGGATATTCTTCATGCGCCAGATGCAGTCCGGATCAGGGCGCGCCATGGGTTTTGGCAAGTCGAAGGCCAAGCTTCTGACGGAGGCGCATGGCCGCGTCACCTTCCAGGACGTCGCCGGCGTCGACGAAGCCAAGGAAGATCTGGAAGAGATCGTCGAGTTCCTGCGAGATCCGCAGAAGTTCCAGCGCCTCGGCGGCAAGATTCCGCGCGGCGTGCTTTTGGTCGGCCCTCCCGGCACCGGCAAGACGCTGCTCGCCCGCTCGGTCGCCGGCGAAGCCAATGTGCCGTTCTTCACCATTTCGGGTTCGGACTTCGTCGAGATGTTCGTCGGTGTCGGTGCAAGCCGCGTGCGCGACATGTTCGACCAGGCCAAGAAGAACGCGCCCTGCATCATCTTCATCGACGAAATCGACGCGGTCGGGCGCCATCGTGGCGCCGGCCTCGGCGGCGGCAACGACGAGCGCGAGCAGACGCTGAACCAGCTGCTGGTCGAGATGGACGGCTTCGAATCCAACGAAAGCATCATCCTGATCGCCGCCACCAACCGTCCCGACGTGCTTGATCCGGCGCTGCTGCGTCCGGGCCGTTTCGACCGCCAGGTGGTGGTGCCGAACCCCGACATCGTCGGCCGCGAGAAGATCCTCAAGGTGCATGTGCGCAACGTGCCGCTGGCGCCCAATGTCGACCTCAAGGTCGTCGCGCGCGGCACGCCGGGCTTCTCCGGCGCCGACCTAATGAACCTGGTCAACGAATCGGCGCTGATGGCGGCGCGGCGCAACAAGCGCCTCGTCACCATGGCCGAGTTCGAGGACGCCAAGGACAAGATCATGATGGGCGCCGAGCGCCGCTCGTCGGCCATGACCCAGGCCGAGAAGGAGCTGACCGCCTATCACGAGGCTGGCCACGCCATATTGGCGCTCAACGTGCCGTCGGCCGACCCGCTGCACAAGGCCACCATCATCCCGCGTGGCCGTGCGCTCGGCATGGTCATGCAGTTGCCGGAAGGCGACCGTTACTCGATGAGCTACAAGTACATGATCTCGCGCCTTGCCATCATGATGGGCGGCCGCGTTGCCGAGGAGTTCAAATTCGGCAAGGAGAACATCACTTCGGGCGCCTCTTCCGACATCGAGCAGGCGACCAAGCTGGCGCGCGCCATGGTCACGCGCTGGGGCTTCTCCGACAAGCTCGGCCATGTCGCCTATGGCGACAACCAGGAGGAAGTGTTCCTCGGCCATTCGGTGGCGCGCACGCAGAACATCTCGGAAGAGACCGCGCAGATCATCGACGCCGAAGTGCGCCGCCTGATCGACGAGGCCTATTCGACGGCAAAGTCCATCCTGACCAAGAAGAAGAAGGAATGGATCGCGCTGGCGCAGGGGCTGCTCGAATACGAGACGCTGTCGGGCGACGAGATCAAGCAATTGATCGCCGGCGAGAAGCCCGCGCGCGACCTCGGCGACGACACGCCGCCCAGCCGCGGCTCGGCCGTGCCGAAGTCCGGCGGCCGCCGCAAGAAAGGCCCCGAGCCCGAAGGCGGCATGGAGCCACAGCCGTCGAGCTGAGCCAGGGCGGACAGCAGATCCTCGGGAACAAGCCCGAGGATCACGGCTCAACGTCTGCGTGACCGCTTCATCCGCGGTATTCGATTTTTATGATTCAGCTTTCAGCCGCGCATTGCACAGGCTGTAATAACCGCCGCCCTTCTGGATCCAGCGAAGGCCGTTCAACGTACCCGCCTCCTTGTTGCCGTGGTAACCCTGCAGGCAGGTCTTCATCCGCGCCTTCGCGGGCTTTTCGGTCTTGAACTCGGCGGCGAGGGTGGTTGGGAATGTCACGCCTGCCGGCGCTACAGTGGGGGCGACCGCCGCGTCGGTTTCCTTTTTCGGCTGCGGCGCGGTTTTGACGGTATCCCCGCTGACACTCTCCGCAGCGGGCGTCGCGCATTTCTCCTTGCGGAAAGCGGCCCAGTCCATGCCGTTCAGAGTGCCGCCTTCTTTGGCTGTCCGATAGGTCTCGCCGCATTCCTTCATCGTCAGTGCGCTTGCAGGGGCGACGCTCCAAGCAACCGATGCCGTCACAGCCAATACCGCCAAGTTTAAATTGGGCATAAGATCCTCCCGGTTGATAACAAGTTAGACATCCTTTTGTATACTGTTTGTTCCCGATATGTTCAATCGGAATCTTTGGGAGCTAGCGATAAGCCCGGCGGTGGGCAGTGTGGGCGAATTGATGCCGACAGTTCCCGCGATAGTGCGAGCAAGGCCCGCGGGCGTCGTCGCGAGCAACAAAAGGCCCGCGAAGCAGATGCATCGCGGGCCTTTGCCTGTCCTTGCCAGACTTTCCGTCTAACTCAATTCGATCTCAACCGGCTCATGCCTCATCGATCCGGGGGAATGCGTAGCTTAACCCTTCAGCTTGGCATTGCACAGGCTGTAGAAGCCGCCGCCCTTCTGGATCCACTTCAGGCCGCCAAGCGCATTGGCGTCCTTGAGGACATAGTACTGGTCGAGGCAGGTGTGCATGCGGCCCTTTCCGGGGGTCTCGCTGGCATATTTCGGCGAGATCGCGGACGGGAAGGTGACGCCCTTGGGCGCCGCCGTCGTCGGCTTCGCCGGCTCCTTGGTGTAATTTGCTTCGCTCGGAGCTGGCACGCTGTCGTCATCGGAGGCGGCGGCGCCGCATTCGGCCTTGCGGAAGTCGTTCCACTTCTGGCCCTTCAGCGTGTTCGCCGTCTTCGCCGCCTGGTACTTGGTGCTGCACTCGGCCATGGTCAGGCCCTTGCCTTCGGCGGGAGCCGCGGCTGCCTTGGTGGTTGCCGGCTTGGTGGTGTCAGCGGCGGCGGATGCGCCGGCGGCGCATTCGGTCTTGCGGAAGTCGTTCCACTTCATGCCGTTCAGCGTGCCGGCGGCCTTCGCCGCCTGGTACTTGGCGCTGCATTCCTTGGCCGTCAGGCCTTTCGCGGCGCCCGCGTCGGCGGCCGCTGCCTTGGCCGCCTTGGCCGGCTTGGTTTCGGCTGCCTTCTTCGTGTCGGCCGGCTTGGTGTCCGTGGTGGCGGCGGCATCGGTGCCGCATTGCGCCTTGCGGAACTGGTTCCAGGTCTGTCCGGCCAGTGTCCCCGCATCCTTGGCGGCGTTATACTTCGTGCTGCACTCGGCCATCGTCAGTGCGTTGGCTGGCGCGGCCAGGAACAACGTCACTACGGCGAGGCCGGTCAAAGTGGCAAGTCGGTGGATGAGCATAGCGTTTCTCCGTTGCAGCAGCCCATTATACGTCCCAGCGAATCAATAACGCTCAACGGTCGGTTGCGCCAGATGCTAAGTGGCGTATATATCGCCCAAAGCTTGCTCCTCCCGATAAGGTGATGAAATCATTGCCCCTTGCCGGGTCAACAACAAGATTTTCCGCGTGCAGCTGCGGCGTATAGCTCGCAGAACTGGTATATTGCAGCGCCGCGGTGCCGTCATGTTGCGCTGCTGCCTTGTTGTGTGCAGCGCACAACAATGATTTTCTAAGGATTGGTAACATATAATCACACAATGTGATCATGGCGCGCCGGTCAATTATGGCATTAAAATGCCCGGCAAAGAACCTTCAGGAATTGAACTCGCATGGCAGGGAATTACTTCGGCACGGACGGCATTCGCGGGCGCGCCAACAAGTTTCCGATGACCGCGGAAATCGCCATGCGGGTCGGCATGGCCGCCGGCCTTTCGTTCCAGCGCGGCAGCCACCGCCATCGCGTCGTTCTGGGCAAGGACACCAGGCTTTCCGGCTACATGATCGAGAATGCGATGGTGGCGGGTCTCTGCGCCGCCGGCATGGACGTGTTCCTGCTCGGCCCGATCCCGACCCCGGCCGTCGCCATGCTGGTGCGTTCACTGCGCGCCGATATCGGCGTCATGATCTCGGCTTCGCACAATCCCTATTACGACAACGGCATCAAGCTGTTCGGGCCGGATGGCTACAAGCTTTCGGACGAGATCGAAGAGCGCATCGAGAGCATGCTCGACAAGGATATCGAACTGACACTCGCCGATTCCGACGGGCTTGGCCGCGCCAAGCGTGTCGACGGCGTGCATGACCGCTACATCGAGTTCGCCAAGCGTACATTGCCGCGCTCGATGTCGCTTTCGGGCCTCAGGATCGTCGTCGATTGCGCCAATGGCGCGGCCTACAAGGTGGCGCCCGAGGCGCTGTGGGAGCTCGGCGCCGAGGTCGTGGCCATCAATGTCGAACCCAACGGCTTCAACATCAATAAGGAATGCGGCTCGACGCATCCGGCCGGCCTGCAGAAGAAAGTGCATGAAGTGCGCGCCGATATCGGCATCGCGCTCGATGGCGATGCAGACCGGGTCGTCATCGTCGACGAGAATGGCGCGATCGTTGACGGTGACCAGATCATGGCGATGATCGCCGAGTCCTGGCACCAGAGCGGACGGCTTGCCGGCGGCGGCGTGGTTTCGACGGTCATGTCCAATCTCGGCCTCGAACGCTTCCTCGGCGACATGAAACTGCAATTGCACCGCACCAAGGTCGGTGACCGCTATGTCGTGGAGCACATGCGCGCGCATGGGCTCAATGTCGGCGGCGAACAGTCCGGCCACATCGTGCTGTCGGATTTCTCGACCACCGGCGACGGCCTGGTGTCGGCGCTGCAGGTGCTGGCCTGCATCAAGCGCCAGGGACGCCCGGTCAGCGAACTGTCGAAGAAGTTCGAGCCGGTGCCGCAACTCTTGAAAAATGTCCGTATCGCCGGCGGCAAGCCGCTCGAGGAAGATCCCGTCAAGGCGGCGATCGAGGATGCGCGCAATCGTCTCGGCAAGACCGGGCGTCTGGTCATCCGTCCGTCCGGCACCGAGCCGCTGATCCGTGTCATGGCCGAGGGCGACGATCCGCAACTGGTGGAGGCCGTCGTCAACGACATTGTCGAGGTCATTTCGGAGACCCGCAGCGCCGCCTGACCTCCCCCGTGCCCTCAGGCGTTACGTCGCTGCCGTCGCATCCAGCCCGCCCCTGAGGCGGGCTTTTTGTTGGCCGGAACCGGTCTTCTTGTTTGTCGAAATCATTCCCCAATTCCTCGAATTTTAGAGATTCGTGGTTAATCGACAGGGTTAAACGCCTTTTAACTTTTCCAATTCATTATCCACGCCTGAAAGCCAATCTCGTTCGGCCGCGATCGCGTTCCGAGGGTTCCTAGGGGTGACAAGCATGTTCAATACAGCAAGAAAGGCCCTGTTCGCGTTGCTGTTCGCGGGCCTGGCCTGGCCGGTGTTCGCAGCCGACCTGCCTGAGCCGCAGGTCGAAGAGGCACCGCCACCGGTCTACGAACAGCCGGTCGACGTCGGCGGCTGGTATATCCGCGGCGACATCGACTATCACAAGTCCGATGTGCGCGGCATCGACTACATGACCTACGGCATCGATCCCTGTAATTGTACGGTCATACCGGGCGGCAAGAGTTTCGATTACGGCAAGCTCAAGGGCGGCTTCTCGCTCGGCGGCGGCGTCGGCTACAAGATCAACGATCACCTGCGCACGGACGTGACCGCCGACTACTGGTTCAAGTCGAACTTCAACGGCGGCACCTCGGATCTCGTCTCGACGTCGACCGAAGTGTCGAAGATGAGCGCCCTGCTGCTCTTGGCCAATGCCTATGTCGATATCGGCACCTGGCACGGCATCACGCCTTATGTCGGCGCCGGTATCGGCGGCGCGCGCGTCAAGTGGGATACCGTCTACGATCCGAACACCACCGAGACCAACCCCGGAGCATCCAACTGGCGCTTCGCTTATGCTCTGATGGCCGGTGCCTCCTACTGCTTGACCGACAAGATCATCCTCGATGCGGGCTATCGTTTCTCCCATATTCAGGGCGGCCGCATGTTCGAATGGGATGCGAGCAGCGCCGGCCCGGGTTTCGACCGCGGCATCAACACCCACGAGGTGCGCGGCGGCCTGCGCTATCAGTTCGGTGGCAACAATGGGTGCGCGGCACCGGTGGTGGCCTACCAGCCCGAACCTGAGCCGGTCTACACCAAGTAAGAAATCTCCAAGTAAGAAATCTACTGCCTCCAATATACACGAACCGCCCGGCTTGACCGGGCGGTTTTCGTTTGAGCTGTCGCCAATGAAGTGCCCGGACAGGGAGGGCAATTTAGAGCGCCATGCATTAGCTGAAATGAATTCGCTAACGCTCTATTAGCCTTAACCGTGACTTAACCACTATGGTTAACAATGCTTCCTGAAACGATGGCTGCCGTGTTGATCGCAGGTGTCGTCAAATCCGGGAGTCGGGACTATGACACTCACATCGCGTATTGTGCTGGCGCTTGCCGGACTCGGTCTCTTGCCGCTGACGCCGGCAATCGCTGCCGACTACGATCCGCCGATCTACACCGATCAGGCGCCCGACTATGTGCCGGTCGAGGTCGGCTCCGGCTGGTATCTGCGCGGCGACGTCTCTTATCTGGTGCAGAAGAGCTTCAAGAACGATGATTTCGCCTTCACGCCGGCGAGCTTCGACGAGAAAGAAGATCCGATCTTTGCCAGCATCGGCTTTGGCTATCACTTCAACGACTATCTGCGCGCCGATCTCAATCTCGGCTATCTGCCAGGCAACAAAATCGGCGTTGGCTATGACGATACACTGAGCGTTGTGCCGCCGGCAACCTCTACCGTCGCATCGGCGAACCTGAAGAATTACGCCTACTCGCTCATGCTCAACGGCTATGTCGACCTTGGCACTTATGTCGGGATCACCCCGTATGTGGGCGGTGGCGTTGGTATCGTACAGAGCACGCGCCAGCTCTCGGCCAACTATTTCACCAACAATGGCGACCCCACCGACGATTTCGTCCAGACAGACGACAAGACGAAGTACTCCTTGGCCTATACGCTGAATGCGGGCCTTGCCTACCAGGTGTCGAAAAACGTTTCGGTCGACCTCGGCTATCAGTACTTCTCCGCCCCGGATGCCGAATATGTCACGGCCGCAAGTCTGACCTCCTTCCCGGTCCACAAGGGCATCAGCAATCACCAGATCAAACTCGGACTGCGCTACGATCTCTGGTAGACAAGGGACCGGGCGAGACTTTAGCGGCGGATCCCAGCGGTCCGCCGTTCGCGTTTGAGATCACGCGATCCTGATCGCGGACTGCCGGTATCCCGGCAGCGACAAAAACTTTCCTCTTGACGCCCGAGGCCTGAACGCATATCGCCGTCCGTGGGCCACCCCTCCCCAACGAGGGGCCACTATCTGGAAGGATAGACCACGATGACGACGCATACGAAGCCCGGACTCCGTCCGGCAAACCCCAATTTCTCCTCAGGTCCTTGCGCAAAACGCCCCGGCTGGTCGGTCGAGGCGCTCAAGAATGCCGCGCTCGGCCGTTCTCATCGCGCCAAGATCGGCAAGACCAAGCTCGAACAGGCGATCGAGCTGACGCGCGAAATCCTCCAGGTTCCGGCCGACTACCGCATCGGCATCGTACCGGCGTCGGACACAGGCGCCGTCGAGATGGCGCTGTGGTCGCTGCTCGGCGAGCGCGGCGTCGACATGGTCGCCTGGGAAAGCTTCGGCTCCGGCTGGGTCACCGACGTGGTCAAGCAGCTGAAGCTGCCCGACGTGCGCAAGCTCGAGGCCGGCTATGGCGAATTGCCGGATCTGGCCAAGATCGATTTCGACCGCGACGTGGTCTTCACCTGGAACGGCACCACGTCGGGCGTGCGCGTGCCGAATGGTGACTTCATCCCGGCGGATCGCAAGGGTCTGACCATCTGCGACGCCACTTCGGCGGCTTTCGCGCAAAAGCTCGATTTCGAAAAGCTCGATGTCGTCACGTTCTCCTGGCAGAAAGTGCTGGGCGGCGAGGGCGCGCATGGCATGCTGATCCTGTCGCCCCGCGCCGTCGCACGGCTGGAGGGCTACAAGCCTTCATGGCCGCTGCCGAAAATCTTCCGCCTGACCTCCGGCGGCAAGCTGATCGAGGGCATTTTCAAGGGCGAGACCATCAACACGCCGTCGATGCTGTGTGTCGAGGACTATCTCGACGCGCTGCACTGGGCGAAGTCGATCGGCGGCCTCGATGCACTGGTCGCCAGGGCGGATGCCAATGCCGCCGTGCTCGACGGATTTGTCGACAAGTCCTCCTGGCTCGGCCATCTCGCCGTCCAGCCGGCGACGCGGTCGAACACCTCGGTCTGCTTGTCCTTCACCGATGCCGATGTGGCGGCGCTCGACGCCGACGGTCAGGCGGCTTTCGCCAAGGGGCTGGTCTCGGCGCTCGACAAGGAAGGCGTCGCCTATGACATCGGCTCCTATCGCGACGCGCCTCCCGGCCTGCGCATCTGGTGTGGTGCGACGGTCGAGACATCCGATCTCGAGGCGCTGCTGCCCTGGCTCGACTGGGCCTTCGCCGCGCAGAAGGCGTCGCTGAAAGCGGCGGCCTGAGACTTTCCATGGCGGCCCGCGGGCCGCCCATTCCCGGATCAATCCCATTTCAAGGAGGCCGCCATGGCGCCCCGCGTTCTCGTCTCTGACAAACTCTCTCCCACCGCCGTGCAGATCTTCAAGGATCGCGGCGTCGAGGTCGACTATCTGCCCGACCTCGGCAAGGACAAGGAAAAGCTGCTCGAGGTGATCGGCCAGTATGACGGCCTTGCCATCCGCTCGGCGACCAAGGTCACCGAAAAGCTGATCAACGCCGCCACCAGGCTCAAGGTCATCGGCCGCGCCGGCATCGGCGTCGACAATGTCGATATCCCGGCGGCGAGCCGCAAGGGTATCATCGTGATGAACACGCCCTTCGGCAATTCGATCACGACAGCCGAGCACGCCGTGGCGATGATCTTCGCGCTGGCGCGCCAGATCCCGGAAGCCAACGCCTCGACCCATGCCGGCAAGTGGGAGAAGAACCGTTTCATGGGTGTCGAGATCACCGGCAAGACGCTGGGTGTCATCGGCTGCGGCAATATTGGCTCGATCGTCGCCACACGCGGCGTCGGCCTGAAGATGCATGTCATCGCCTTCGACCCGTTCCTGTCGGACAAGCGTGCCGAGGAGCTCGGTGTCGACAAAGTCGAGCTCGATGAGCTGTTCGCGCGCGCGGACTTCATCACACTGCACACGCCACTGACCGACAAGACGCGCAACATCATCGACGCCGGGGCAATCGCCAAGATGAAGAACGGCGTGCGCATCATCAATTGCGCGCGCGGCGGGCTGATCGTCGAGGCCGATCTGATCGCGGCGTTGAAGAGCGGCAAGGTGGCGGGCGCCGGCATCGACGTGTTCGAGGTCGAGCCGGCCGAGCAGAACGCCCTGTTCGGCATGGAAAACGTGGTGGCGACACCGCATCTCGGCGCCTCGACGGCGGAAGCGCAGGAGAATGTCGCGCTGCAGGTCGCCGAGCAGATGGCCGACTATCTGATCAAGGGCGCGGTCTCCAACGCCATCAACATGCCGTCGATCACGGCGGAAGAAGCGCCGCGGCTAAAGCCCTTCGTCAAGCTCGCCGAAGTGCTCGGCGCCTTTGTCGGCCAGGTTACCGAGGATCCGATCACGGAGGTCGAGATCCTGTTCGACGGCTCAACCGCGACGATGAACACGCGCGCGCTGATCAGCGCGACGCTGGCCGGGCTGATCCGGCCGCAGGTCTCCGACGTCAACATGGTTTCGGCGCCGATCATGGTGAAGGAGCGAGGCATCATCGTCGCCGAGGTCAAGCGCGACAAGTCAGGCGTGTTCGACGGCTATATCAAGCTGACGGTCAAGACCGAGCACAGGACGCGCTCGATCGCCGGCACCTGCTTCTCGGACGGCAAGCCGCGCTTCATCCAGATCAAGGGCATCAACCTCGACGCTGAGGTCGGCCAGCACATGCTCTACACCACCAATGCCGATGCCCCCGGCATCATCGGCCTGCTCGGCACGGTGTGCGGCGAGAATGGCGTCAACATCGCCAACTTCCAGCTTGGCCGCAACCGGCCGGGCGGCGACGCCATAGCGCTGCTCTATCTCGACGCGCCGTTCCCGGAAAAGGTGCTGGAGCAGGTGCGGGCGCACAAGTCGATCGACTCGGCCAAGCGGCTGCAGTTCGACGTCGGCGGCATCTGATCCAGGCTTTTCGCCAAGATTAGCAGGCGCGGCGTTTGTCGCGCCTTCTTGCTGCTCAGCGCACTTTGGCCGACCGGGTCATAGCGCTCTTGCGCCCGCTATGTTCGGCAAGCCCGATGCCGCCCAGCACGAGCACAAGCGCCAAGGCCTGATAGAGCTGGAACGTCTCGCCGACGATCAGCACCGAAAGCAACGTGCCGAAGATCGGCACCAGGTTGATGAACAGGCCGGCGCGGTTGGCGCCGATCAGCTCGTTGCCCCTGATGTAGGTTATCTGCGAGACGACCGAGGCGCCGATCGCGGTGTAGACGATGACCGTCCAGCCGCGTGCGTCGGGCATGATGGCCTTGCCGGCGACGACCTCCCACAGCAAGAAGGGCAGCGAGGTGATGAGCGCGGCGATCGACATGGCCAGCATCAGGCTTTGCCAGCGCAGCGCCGGCTTCAGCCGCAGGCCGACCGAATAGCCGCTGTAGAGGACGACCGCCACCAGCATGATGGCGTCGCCGAAATTGAGCTCCAGGGTCAGCAGCCGGCGCGGATCGCCGTGGGAAGCGGTCAGGATGACGCCGGCAATGGTCAGTACGACGCCGGCGATCTGCGCCCAGTTCACGCGCAGCCGGAAGAAGACGAAATTGGCCGTCATGATCAGGATCGGCATCGCCGCCTGTTCGATCGAGACATTGATCGCCGTCGTGTAGTTGAGTGCCGTGTAGAAGATCACGTTGAACAACGTGAAGCCGCTGGCGCCGAGTGCCGCCAGAACGAGCCAGTGCCGGCGCACCACAGGCCAGTCCTCCTGGATCGTGCGCCAGCCGATCGGCAGCAGGATCGCCACCGCCAGCACCCAGCGCAGGAAGACCAGCATCATCGGCGAGACGTGGTCGACCGCCAGCTTGCCGGCCACCGAATTGCCACCCCACACCAAGGTGGTGAGCAGCAGGAATAAGTAGGCGCTTCGATGCATCGCGGGATTCCGGCCGCGACGGATGCGTTGCGGTGTTTGCCGGCCTATTGCCCCTCTCAGCCCAAGTAAATGATGTCAAAGCCGAAAATTGTTGTGCCTCAGGGCATTTTCGGCGGCAAAGAAAGGTCGCACTCGCGAGGTCTTGACGCTATAGAGGCCTGTCGTTTCGAACCATATCCAAGCCGCTCGGCGGCGTCTCAAGGGAAAAGAAACATGGCCAATGTGGTGGTCGTCGGCTCGCAGTGGGGTGACGAAGGCAAAGGCAAGATCGTCGACTGGCTGTCGGAGCGCGCCGATGTCGTGGTGCGTTTCCAGGGCGGCCACAATGCCGGCCACACTCTGGTCGTCGACGGCAAGGTCTACAAGCTGTCGCTGTTGCCGTCGGGCGTCGTGCGGCAGGGCAAGCTGTCCATCATCGGCAATGGCGTGGTCTTCGACCCGCATGCTTTCGTGGCCGAAGTGGCGAAGCTCAAGGCGCAGGGCGTCGAAGTAACGCCGGATCGCCTGAAAATAGCCGAAAACACAGCGCTTATCCTGTCGCTGCACCGGGAGCTGGACGGATTCCGCGAGGACGCCGCGTCGAATTCCGGGACGAAGATTGGCACGACCCGCCGGGGCATTGGTCCGGCCTATGAGGACAAGGTGGGTCGACGCGCGGTGCGGGTGATGGATCTGGCGGATTTGGAAACGCTGCCCCTGAAGGTCGACAGGCTGCTGACGCATCACAATGCGCTGCGCCGCGGGCTTGGCCATGGCGAAGTCACGCATGACGCGATCATGGCCGAATTGACGTCGGTCGCCGACGAGATCCTGCCCTATATGGACCGTGTCTGGAAGATACTCGACGACAAGCGCCGCGCCGGCGAGCGAATCCTGTTCGAGGGCGCGCAAGGCACGCTGCTCGACATCGACCACGGCACCTATCCGTTCGTCACCTCGTCCAACACGGTGGCCGGCCAGGCCGCCGCCGGCTCGGGCGTCGGTCCGGGCGCCATCGGTTATGTGCTCGGCATCACCAAGGCCTACACGACGCGCGTCGGCGAAGGTCCGTTCCCGACCGAACAGAAGAACGAGATCGGCGAATTCCTCGGCACGCGCGGCCATGAGTTCGGCGTCGTCACCGGGCGCAAGCGCCGTTGCGGCTGGTTCGACGCGGTGCTGGTGCGCCAGGCTGTCGCCGTCAACGGCATCAAGGGCATCGCGCTGACCAAGCTCGACGTGCTCGACGGGCTGGACGAGATCAAGGTCTGCACCGGCTATCGCCTCGACGGCGAGATGATCGATTACCTGCCTGCGAGCCAGGGCGCGCAGGCCCGTGTCGAACCGGTCTACGAGACGCTGGAAGGCTGGAAAGGCACCACTGCCGGCGCGCGCAGCTGGAACGACCTTCCGGCCCAGGCCGTCAAATATGTCCGATACATAGAGGAGTTGATCGGCGCGCCGGTGGCACTCCTCTCCACCAGCCCGGAACGGGACGATACGATACTTGTGACCGATCCGTTTCAAGACTAGTTTCTGAAGCCTTTCCGGGCATCACGGCTGATTTGCGGGGGCCGGCGCGGAAGCAAAATACAGGTCGACTGAAGCATGGCAGATTTTGTTGCTGTTCTGAAAAAGGCGCTCGACAAGCACGGTGACGAGACGCCCGAAAAGCGTACGCGCATCTATGACAGCGTTCGTTCCATGCTGGCCAAGAAGCTCGCGGAATATTCGCCGCCGCTGGCCACCGAAGCCATAGGCGCGCAAAAGCGCTCACTGGAAAACGCCATTACGAGCGTCGAGCGCGAGTATGCCAAGAGCGTGCCGGAAACGGACCCGCTCGCGGAGCTGGAGCACATCTTTTCCTCGATCGATCGCAACAAGAACCAGCCGAGCCACACGCGCCAGCCGGTGAAGGCGGAGCCGGCGTGGCCGGCACCGCCCGCCGCCAAGGCCGAGCCTTACCGTCCCGCGCCGCCGCCTGCCGCCACGCCGGAACCTTACCAGTCCGCGCCTTCGCCCGTAGCCAAGGCCGAGCCAAGCTGGCAGAAACCCACGCCGGTGCAACCGGTGGCCCCCGATCTCGCCGATCCTGCCTTGCCGGGCATGGATGCGGACCAGGACGATGACCGCGCCGATGTATTCCCGAACGATGAAGAGCCGGCGGCAGCCGACACTTTCCGCCTGCGTCCGGCCGAGCGCAAACGCAGCTATGGCGGGCTGATCGCCGCCGTCGTGGCCTTGCTGGTCGTTGCCGGCGGTGGCTATGGCATCTGGCTCAACAAGGACGCCTTCAGCAAGATGCTGGGCCTGGACGGCAGCAAGGTCGTCGCCAAGACCGAACCGGTGAAGCCGGCGCCGGCCAAGCCGGCGACCGACGCCCCGGCGGCGCCAGCGCCCGCGGCAGGTGCCGAGGCGACGAAATTCACGCAGCGGCTGACGCCCGAAGGTGGCGAAACCGACCCCGGCCCGGCTGGTGGCCAAACCGGTATAGGCGAGGGTGAATCCGTCGCCGCGCTGACGACACCGCCATCGGCGACGAATGCGCCGGCCAATCCGCCCCCGGCTGCAGCCGCGGCAGCACCTGCCGCGACCGCACCCGCGGCGGGCGCCGCGCCCGCCGCAACCCCGCCTGCCAACGGAACTACACCCGCCGCCCCGGCCAATGCTGCCGCTACGCCGCCCGCCCCAGCGGGCGCCACGCCCACGGCACCGGCTGCCCCGGCGGCGGCGGCCTCGGTGCCGGTCGGCCAGAAGGCGATCTTCTATGAGGAGCGCACCAGCACCGCGCAGGGCTCGGCCGAGCCTGGCAGCATCGTCTGGTCGCTGGTGCAGGAATCGCCCGGTGGCGACCTGCCGCCCGAGCCGGCGATCCGCGCCGAGGCGACCATACCCGGCAAGGACATCCAGTTGCGCATGACCATCCGCCGCAACACCGACCAGACGCTGCCAGCCAGCCACATCATCGAGATGATCTTCCTGACGCCCGACGGTTTCGAGGGCGGCGGCGTCGACAACATATTGCGCGTCGCGATGAAGAGTTCCGAGCAGGATGCCGGCAGCCCGCTGATCGGTATACCGGCCAAGATCGCCGACGGATTCTTCCTCGTCGCGCTCAACGACACCAAGGCCGACGAGGACGCCAACATGACCTTGCTGCGCGGCCAGGACTGGATCGACGTTCCGGTCGTCTACAAGACCGGGCGCCGGGCCCTGCTGACCATGGAAAAAGGCATTCCCGGCGAGAAGGTGTTCGACGAGGCGATCAAGGCCTGGCAGGCGAAGACGGCAGGCTGAGAAGGCGGCGTAACGGCCGCCTTCGTTCAGAAGCCTTGTAACAGTATGTCGAGCGCGGCGACGATGTCGTCGTGGTGCTTCGTCAGGTTCAGCCGACTTTCACCCAATTCGCTCGCTGGAACGGTGGCAATAAGGTGCGTGGCCATTACCAGCTTTCGGCCGTTGATCTCGAAGGTCGGATGAAGCTTTCGCATCGGCGGCGGCACTGTTGCAACGGGCAGAAGCGGGACGACTACCCGCGTCTTGAAATTGTCGAGCAGGTCGGATTGAACGTCGAGCAGATAGTTGCCTTCGATGCGGCCAGCGAAGACGTCATAGCGAGGCATCAGAACTGCCGGAACTCTTCCAGCGGAATGCCGTGTTTCTCGAAGTAATCGTTCCAGGCATCTATGGTCGCGCGGTTCTCAAGTTTCCACAGCCGCGCTTTTTCCGCCGCAACCGCCTCCGCGATGCCGGCTTCCGCGGCGCGTGAGACATTCACGTCAAGCCCCTTGGCTTCCCTCATGAGGTTCGAGTCGATCGACAGATTGGCTGGCTGACGGATCGCATTCAAGGCAATCTTGCGCATAATAGCCTCCGCAACATGCGCATAATGTATGCGCATCTTCATGCGGGGGCAATAATGGAGTGGCTCTGGCTGCGGGTGAGAGGGCCTGGCCCTCCGCTATGGCTCCCAGCCCTTCGGGCGTTCAATCCTTTCCAAAGGTCCACTGGATCTTTCGATTCGCCTGAAGGCGAACCGGGCTTTCACCGTTCGTCGCTTCAATCGACAAATCGTTGTCGATCGATTGGCCTACGGCCGAACGCTCCTCACCCTTCCATCTCCTCGCGCAGCATCTCCAGCTCCAGCCACTCTTCCTCGAGCGCGGCCAGCGTCGCGCGTTCCTTGTCGAGGGCGGCGATGGTTTTCTGGAAGGAGGCCGGATCGCGCTCGTAATAGGCCGGGTCGGCGATGTTGTTCTCCAGGCGCGAGATCGACGCGGTCACCGCCTCGATCTTCTTGGGGAGCGATTCCAGGGCGAATTTCTGCTTGAACGACAGTTTCTTCGCCGGCCCTTTTGGCGCCGCCGGCTCGCTCTTGCCTTGCGCCTGTGCATCAGGGGCTTCGGCCCTGGCGCGCGCCTTGCGGTCGTCGAGCCTTGTGCCGCCGCGTTGCGCCAGCATGTCGGAATAACCGCCGGCATATTCGACCCAACGGCCGCCGCCATCCGGCGCGATGATGCTGGTGACGGTGCGGTCAAGGAAATCGCGGTCGTGGCTGACCAGGATGACGGTGCCGGCAAAGCCGGCGACCAGTTCCTGCAGCAGTTCCAGCGTCTCCATGTCGAGATCGTTGGTCGGCTCATCGAGCACCAGCAGGTTTGCCGGTCGTGCCAGCACGCGCGCCAGGATCAGCCGCGCCCGCTCGCCGCCGGACAGTTCGCGCACCGGCGTGCGCGCCTGCTCCGGCTTGAACAGGAAATCCTTCATGTAGGAGACGACATGGCGCTGCTCGCCATTGATGACGAGGTTTTCGCCGCGTCCGTCGGTGAGGTATTGCGCCAGCGTCTCCTGCGGGTCGACTGCCTCGCGCTTCTGGTCGAGCGTGGCGATTTCCAGATTGGTGCCGAGCCGCACCGAGCCAGCATCCGGCGCCAATTCGCCGGTCAGCATCTTCAAAAGCGTCGTCTTGCCGGCGCCGTTCGGTCCGACGAGGCCGACGCGATCGCCGCGCTGGATGCGGGTCGAGAAGCCCTTGACCACGGCGAGGTCGCCAAAGCTCTTCTCGATGTTCTTCGCTTCGATCACCAGCTTGCCGGATTCGGCGGCGTCGCTCGCCACCATGGTCGCGTTGCCTTCGGCGCCCCTATGGCCGCGGAAACGCTGGCGCATGGTCTGCAACTCGCCGAGGCGGCGCATGTTGCGCTTGCGCCGCGCCGTCACGCCATAACGCAGCCAGTGTTCTTCACGCACGATCTGGCGGCCAAGCTTGTGCTGCTCGCGCTCTTCCTCTTCCAACACCTGGTCGCGCCATTCCTCGAAATGGCCAAAACCCTTGTCCAGCCTGCGGGTCTGGCCACGATCGAGCCAGACGGTGGCGCGCGACACGCGCTCCAGAAAGCGGCGGTCGTGCGAGATGACGATGAGTGCCGAGGAGGTGCGCACGAGCTCCTCTTCCAGCCATTCGATGACCGACAGGTCAAGATGATTGGTCGGCTCATCAAGCAGCAGGATGTCGGGTTCCGGCGCCATGACACGGGCCAGGGCTGCGCGCCTGGCCTCGCCACCTGAGAGATCACCCGGCCGTTCCTCGCCGGTGAGGCCAAGATGCTCCATCAGATAGGAGGCGCGGTAGGGATCGTCGGCTGGCCCGAGGCCTGCCTCGACATAGGCACGCACGGTGGCGAAACCTTCCATGTCGGGCATCTGCGGCAGATAGCGGACGGTTGCCGAGGGCTGGCGAAACACCTCACCGTCCTGCGGCTCGATCAGGCCGGCCGCGATCTTGAGCAGCGTCGACTTGCCGGACCCGTTGCGGCCGACCAGCGCGATCTTGTCACCGGCCGAAGCCGTCAAGGCAGCACCGTCGAGCAACGGTGTGCCGCCGAAGGTCAGTCTTATCCCGTCGAGATTGAGAAGAGGCGGGGCCATGTCAGCTTTCAGGTAGTGGATACGGATGCGCGAGCAGCAGCGCGCGGCCGTGGCCGAGCGCGATGTCGAGGCGGCCCCGGACCTCGTTGGAAATGGTCAGCGACGAGCCGAACGCCACTACGACCTGGTTCAACGGCCATTTGGCGCCGGTGACGGTCAGGCCGGCAAGTTCGGAAAAGCCGAGGATCGAAAACAGCGTGCCGTCGGCATAGTCGAAGCCGGCCGTTCCCGACAGCAACGGGACACCTTCCTGGGCGCCGCTGGTCAACAGCACCTCGGTTCCGGCTTCGGCCAGGCGCAGGGCGAGCGCCAGATGCAGGAAAGCGTGGTCGGCGCGCTTGCCGCCGAACGCGCCCGCCAGCACCAGGCTAGTCGCGCCACGCTCGAGGGCTGCGGCAATCGCCAATTCGCCGTCGGTCTTGTCCTTCTCCGCCGGGAAGGTTCGGCGGGGCACTGCGGCGAGGTCGGCGGGGAGATCGGCCGGCACCGAATCGAAATCACCCACCCATAGTTCCGGCACAAGGCCGAGCAGCCGGGCATGGCCGATGCCGGCGTCGGCGGCAATGATGCGCGAGCCGTCGACCTGGCGGTCGAGCCGGGGCGTGCGGATGAGATCGCCGCCAAGCAGGATGGTGAATGTGCTCATATCCGGTGGCCTGTACCAGCCCGGCAGCGGAAACGGAAGGCCGGCAAACTGCCACTTGCGCGGTTCCCCGGCCCGGCCTATGTGTCGAAACGCTCTAACGGGGTGCCGGACGCGATCTTCGCGGACCGGCTGAGAGGCAGTCTCGCCAACCCGCTGAACCTGATCCGGTTTGTACCGGCGGAGGGATTAGACGTTTCGGACAGTCCGGCGCCTCAATTCCTTGCAATTCGAACGAAGGAGGCGCCGATGCGCACGCTTTTATACGCTCTTGTCTCGACCATGGTCGTGGCGCTGTCCGGGCCGGCCTTGGCCAAGGACAAGCTCACCGTCTACACCTATGAAAGCTTCACCGCCGACTGGGGGCCAGGCCCGGTGGTGAAGAAGGAATTCGAGGCCGAATGCGGCTGCGACGTCGAGTTCGTCTCGGTCGCCGATGGCGTGGCCCTGCTCAACCGCGTCAAGCTAGAAGGCGCGTCAACCAAGGCCGACATCGTACTTGGCCTCGACACCAATCTCACCGCCGATGCCAAGGCCAGCGGGTTGTTTGCCCCGCATGGCGCGGTCTCCGATGTCAACGTGCCGGGTGGCTGGAGCGACGATACTTTTGTTCCCTTCGACTACGGCTATTTCGCCGTCGTCTACGACACCGAAAAACTGAAGACGCCGCCGAAGAGCCTGAAGGAACTGGTCGAAGGCAGTGCCGACGACAAGATCGTCATCCAGGATCCGCGCACCTCGACGCCGGGCCTCGGCCTGCTGTTGTGGGTGAAGTCGGTCTATGGCGACAAGGCGCCGGAAGCCTGGGCCAAGCTCAAGACGAAGGTGCTGACCGTGACGCCGGGCTGGAGCGAGGCCTATGGCCTGTTCACCAAAGGCGAGGCGCCGATGGTGTTGTCCTACACGACCTCGCCGGCCTATCACATGGTCGCCGAGAACACGCAGCGCTACCAGGCCGCTTCTTTCGAGGAGGGCGAATATCTGCAGATCGAGGTCGCGGGAATCACCACGAACGGAGCCAAGAACCCGCTGGCGGCAAAATTCATCGCCTTCATGACCGGGCCGAAATTCCAGGACGCGATCCCGGAGACCAACTGGATGTTCCCGGCCGGAAAGACCGACAAGCCGCTCAACCCGGCCTTCGACAAGCTGGTCAAGCCGACCAAGACCCTGCTGTTCAGCCCCGAAGAGGTTGCCGCCAACCGCAAGGCCTGGGTGGATGAATGGCTGGCGGTGATGAGCAAATAGGCAGAGTGGTGACGCCGGCGCAAACCACGGATTCACGCGTCAGCGCCGGCATCATCGCGCTCGCCGCGATCACGCTGCTGATCGGCGGCGCATTCGCGGGCCTGCTCGTCGAAGGCGCCCATGATTTTTCGGGAGCCTGGGCGGCCTTCGATCCCTACCTGCTGCGCGTCGTGCGCTTCACGCTTTGGCAGGCAGTCCTCTCGACCCTGCTTTCGGTGATCCCGGCGCTGTTCGTGGCGCGCGCCCTGTCGCGGCATCCGCGTTTCTTCGGCCGCGCCTTCATCCTGCAACTCTTCGCCGTGCCGTTGGCGCTGCCGGCGATCGTCGCGGCGCTTGGCATACTGGCGCTGTACGGCCGTGCCGGCTATTTCGCCGGCCTGTTCAGCGCCGCCGGCAGCCAGGGTTGGCCAGGCATCTATGGCTTGTCCGGCATTCTCGTCGCCCACGTCTTCTTCAACCTGCCGTTGGCGACCCGCCTGTTCCTCGAGGCGCTGCAGACGATTCCCGCCGACCAGTGGCGGCTGGCAAGCCAGCTCGGCATGGCGGCGGGGCCGGCCTTCCGGCTGATCGAATGGCCGACGCTGCGCGCCGCTCTGCCGGGTGTCGCCGGGCTGGTCTTCATGCTCTGCATCACCTCCTTCACCATCGTTTTGACGCTTGGCGGCGGACCGGCGGCAACGACGCTGGAGGTCGGCATCTACCAGGCGCTGCGCTTCGATTTCGATCCGGCGCGGGCGGTCGCCCTGACATTGCTGCAGATTGCCTTGACCTTCATCGTGGTGCTGGCGCTGACGCGGCTTGGCGCCAATGTCGTCGGCGACACCAACCTGCCGGTGGCGCCGCGCCGTTATCTCTCCGTCGACACGACCGAGGCGTCACTCAACGCCGTGCTCATCGTGCTGGCGCTGCTGTTCGTTATCGGACCGATGGCCGCGACCGTCTCGGCAGGCTTGGGCGCCGATCTCGGCCGGCTCGCCGGCGAGGCCGCTGTCCGGCAGGCGACGCTGACCAGTGCGGTGCTCGCTTTCCTGTCGGCGCTGCTTTCAGTGATGCTGTCGTTGGCGCTGACCATGGCGCGACGGGCACTCGCGTTGAGGCGCCGCGCCGGTCGAAGGACACTGCTCGAACACGCCACGGATACCGGCGCCGGTTTTGTGCTGGTCGTGCCGCCGATCGTCATCGGAGTCGGCTGGTTCCTCCTGCTGCGCCATGCCGGCGACGTCTTTGCCATCGCCCCGGTCATGGTCGTCACCGTCAATTCTGTCATGGCGATGCCTTTCGCGCTGCGCGCCGTCCGTCCCGCCTATGACGCGGCGAGCGAGCGCCACGAACGGCTCTGCGCGCAGCTCGGCATTTCCGGCTGGGCCAGGCTGCGGCTGGTCGACTGGCCGTCATTGCGGCGGCCGCTCGCCACCGCCTTCGCCTTCGCCATGGCGCTGTCGCTCGGCGATCTCGGCGTTATCGCGCTGTTCGGCAGTGATTCCGTGCAGACCTTGCCTTACCTTCTCCTGGCGCGCATGGGCAGCTACCGCACGCAGGACGCCGCCGGCCTGGCGCTGTTGCTTGGCCTCGTTTGCCTCGCCTTGGTGCTGGCGGCGGACTGGCTGGGAAGAGACAAGGTCCGCAATGTCTGACGGAGCGATGAGAGGGAAGGGTGTTCCGGTGCGGCTGGACAAGGTCTCGTTCAGCTATGGCGAGGCGCCGCTCACCTTCGATGTCGCGTTCGCGGCGGCGGAAATCACCGCCATCATGGGGCCGAGCGGTTCGGGCAAGTCGACGCTGCTCAATCTGGTCGCCGGCTTCGAGACGCCGCAGTCGGGCCGCGTGCTGATCGGCGGGGCCGATGTCGGCGCAGCGCCGCCAGCCGCACGGCCGGTGTCGATGGTGTTTCAGGAAAACAACCTTTTTGCGCATCTCTCCGTCGAGCAGAATGTCGGGCTCGGCCGCTCGCCATCGCTGCGGCTGACCGAAGCCGATCGAACCGCCATTGCCAAAGCGTTGGAACGCACAGGCCTTGGCGGCAAGGACAAGCGGCTGCCGCGCGAACTCTCCGGCGGCGAGCGCCAGCGTGTCGCCCTGGCGCGCGTGCTGGTGCGCGATCGCCCGGTGCTTCTGCTCGACGAACCCTTCGCTTCGCTCGGGCCTGCCTTACGCGACGATATGCTCGACCTGGTTGCCGGCGTGCATGCGGAGCGCGGCATGACGGTGCTGTTCGTCACGCACCAGCCACAGGACGCCCGCCGCATTGGCCGCAATGTGGTGTTTCTGGACAATGGCGCCGTCGCGGCCACCGGCAGCGCGGACGATTTCTTTGTTGGGACTGGTCCGGAGGCGTTCCGGCGCTATGTCGGTGCAGGTGCCGGCAATGCCGTATCACGAGATATTGCCCGGAAGCGGACATAATTTACGGTCAAACCGGCATCAGGCAACGGGGCGCTTGCTTGCCATGGCAGAAGTAGTGTGGCTAGGTCCGCCCTATTGGTTTGGCACAAGCCGTGATTTGCCTACGGTACTCGTCACACGCCCCTAGGGACGTGTGACGAGTACCGTAGAAATTTGTTTTTGCGCATGACAGGTTCCGGAGATCGCCCCCGATTTTCGTGGTCATGCGCCGGGACCTGAAAGGAAGCCGCTCTGGCGATCGGCGTCGACAAGCTACGAATGAACCCGCTAGCGCGCTTTCTGGCGCTGGCCGGCTTTGCCGTGGCGCTCGCAAGCTGCCAGATGTTCACGCCTCCGGAAGTCCAGGAATCCGGCTTCCAACCGTCCGACAAGCCGATCACGGTCGACAATGTCAGTGCCAACAACAAGCTCGCCGAACTGGCCAAGGCGCAGCATCCGCGCATCCTGGCGACCTATGGCGGCGAATATTCCGATCCCAAGCTTGAGCGCATGGTCGCCAAGGTCGTCGGCAATCTGACCGTTGTGTCGGCGAACCCGACCCAGACTTACCGCATCACCATCCTCAATTCGCCCAACGTCAACGCCTTCGCACTGCCGGGCGGCTATCTCTACATCACGCGCGGTCTGCTGGCGCTGGCGAATGATTCGTCCGAGCTCGCCGCCGTCATCGCGCATGAGATGGGCCACGTCACCGCCAATCACGGCCTGCAGCGCCAGCAGCTGGAGGCCGAGGAAGGCCTGGCGACCAAAGTGGTTTCCGACGTGCTCGGCGACAGCCCGACCGCCAAGGCGGCTTTGATCCGCGGCAAGCTCCGGCTGGCGCAGTTCTCGCGCAACCAGGAGCTGGAGGCCGACGCCATCGGCATCAAGTCGATCGGCGAAGCCGGCTACGACCCTTATGCCGCCGGCCGCTTCCTGCAATCGATGTCGGCCTATACCGATTTCCGCTCGATCAGCGGCGCCACCGACGCCAGCCTCGACTTTCTGGCGACGCACCCCAACACGCCGCAGCGCATCGACCTGGCGCAGCGCCATGCCCGCCAGTTCGGCGCGCCCGGCGTCGGCACGCGCGACCGCGATTCCTTCCTCGCCGGCATAGACGGCCTGCTCTATGGCGATACGCCGGAGGAAGGCTATGTTCGTGGCGAGACCTTCCTGCATCCGGGCCTCGGCGTGTCCTTCACGGTGCCGGACGGTTTCATCATCGACAATTCGGCGGCGGCGGTGACGGCGACCGGGCCTGGCGACATAGCGATCCGCTTCGACGGCGTTTCGATAGACAAGAACCGCGCCTTGACCGACTACATCAGAAGCGGCTGGGTGGCCGGTCTGGACGACAGCAGCGTCAAGCAGGAAACCATCAACGGCAACGAGGCCGCGACGGCGCATGCCAGTGCCGAAGGCTGGCAGTTCGACATCGCGGTGATCCGTGCCGGCGGCCAGGTCTACCGGCTGCTCACCGCGGCACCCTCGGCCAGCACCTCGCTGGAGACGGTGGCACGCTCTGTCAGCGGGTCGTTCCGTATCCTGAGTGCCGCTGAAAAGGCGGCCTTGAAGCCGCTGCATATCCGCGTGCTTACCGTGCAGCCGGGCCAGACCATGGGCTCGCTCGCCGCGCAGATGGTCGGCGTCGACCGCAAGCTCGATCTGTTCCGGGTGCTCAACGCGCTGTCGCCGGGCGCCGCGGTTTCGACCGGCGACAAGGTCAAGATCGTCACCGACAAATAAGAGTACGCAGCAAACTCACTTCGCTGGACGCTTGCCGCGGCTTTCTGTGCTTCCGGTGCTCATGGACTTAGAGACCACTCCGCTCCGGTTCTCGAAAACCAAGCCATTCGACTCAGCGGAGCGAGTTTTGACCGCACTCTTGTGCCGTGCCGTTGAAAGTCAGGCGGCCGTCGCCAGAAATTCCGGGTTCTGCTTCACCAGCGCCACTTTGAGCTTTTCCATGGCGCGGGCCTCGATCTGGCGGACGCGTTCCTTGGATATACCGAGCGTCTCGCCGAGAGCCTCGAGCGTGGCGCCCTCGTCGTTCAGCCGGCGTTCCTCGATGATCCTGAGTTCACGCGCGTTCAGCGCATGAAGCGCCTCCCGCAGCCAAAGCGAACGGCGCGCGATATCGATCTTGTCGCCGACGATCTCGTCGGGCAGCGGATCGTCGGAAACCAGGAAGTCCATCCGCTCGGTCGCGCCCGCATCGTCGGCAAGCGGCATGTTGAGCGAGGAGTCGGGCGCCGAAAGCCGTGAATCCATCATCGCCACGTCAGCCTCGGACACGCCAAGCGCCACCGACACTTCGCGGTAGAGGGTCGTGTTGGAAAGCGGCTCGGCGCCGTTCGCCAGCCGGGCGCGCAGGCGGCGCAGGTTGAAGAACAGGGCTTTCTGCGCGGAACTGGTTCCGCCGCGCACGATCGACCAGTTGCGCAGGATGTAATCCTGCATCGAGGCACGGATCCACCACGTCGCATAGGTCGAAAAGCGCACTTCGCGTTCGGGCTCGAAGCGGGCGGCGGCCTCGAGCAGGCCGACATGGCCTTCCTGGATCAGGTCTCCGAGCGGCAGGCCGTAATGGCGGAATTTCGAGGCCATGGAAATAACCAGCCGCATATGGGCGACAGTGATGCTGTGCAATGCGTTCTGATCGTTGTCTTGCTTCCAGAGCAAGGCCAGCCGATGTTCTTCGTCGCGTTCGAGATAGGGAGCCTTCATTGCCGCGCGGACCATGATCCGTCCTGCCGTGTCTTCCATCATGAGGCGCTCCCTGGCTCCGGCGATCTAACCGACGTTACGAACTTGGCAGGGCACCGGTTGAAATCGCGGCGTCGCGCCCTAGAACAGCCAAAACTGCCATGCGCGAGAAAGGTTCCGCTGGCGCGGGTCGGCGAGGGTTGCTGTCCGGGCGATTTCGACGCGGTTGCCGGGGACGGTCAGACGCTGCAAGAGATCATATTTAGAGAATTTGGTTTCAGGAATTCTTTGTTTTTGAAATCTGATTCCTTATTCTTTCGGCTCGCATCTGTCATTTTCCAGCCCTCACAGCAGGCCAGACATCAGGCCAAGGACGGGATCACAAAAATATGAAATGGCTCAAGTCGCTTATCGTCGCCGGAACGCTGCAGGCCCTGGCGGTCACATCAGGCCATGCCGGCGCCAATCTCGATCAGATCAAACAGGCCGGAATCATCAAGATCGGCACGGAAGGCACTTACGCGCCCTTCACCTATCATGACGCGTCCGGCGCGCTGGTCGGCTTCGACGTCGAGATCGCCAAGGCGATCGCCGACAAGCTCGGTGTCAAGGTCGAGTTCCTGGAAGGGAAGTGGGACGGGCTGATCGCCGGCCTCGACGTCAAGCGCTACGACGCCGTCATCAACGAGGTCGGCATCACCGACGCGCGCAAGGCCAAGTACGATTTCTCGGATCCCTACATCGCCTCCAAGGCGGTGCTGATCGTTCGCGGCGACAACAACGACATCAAGACCTTCGCCGATCTCAAAGGCAAGAAGTCGGCGCAGTCGCTGACCTCGAACTTCGGCAAGCTGGCCGAGGCGAACGGCGCCGAACTGGTCGGCACCGACGGCTTCGACCAGTCGATCCAGCTGCTTTTGACCGGCCGCGCCGACGCCACCATCAATGACAGCCTGTCGTTCCTCGACTTCAAGAAGCACAAGCCCGACGCCAATGTGAAGATCGCCGCGCAAGAGGAAAACGCCGACTATTCCGGCGTCATCGTGCGCAAGGGCGATCCGGAACTGGTTGCCGCCATCAACAAGGCGCTGGCCGATATCAAGGCCGACGGCACCTACAAGAAGATCGCCGACACCTATTTCGGCCAGGACGTTTCGAAGTAACTTTGAGTGGGGCCGTTCGTCGCCCCTGCAACGCATCCAGCGGCGGGCCGTCTTTGACGGCTCGCCGCTTTTGTCGTGATATGGCCGGCGCATTCGCGCCTCGATGAAGCCATCTCGACCATTCTGGAGGGTCTTTCGTGCCGCACTGGCTGCAACTGATGCTGGAGTCGCTGCCTTCGCTGCTCTGGGCCGCCTTGATCTTCACTGTACCGCTGACGCTGTTGTCCTTCGTGCTGGGCCTGACGGTTGGCCTCGGGGTAGCACTCGGCCGGCTGTTCGGGCCGAAGCCGCTGGTCATGCTCGTGCGCTTCTATGTCTGGATCTTCCGCGGCACGCCGCTGCTGGTGCAGCTGTTCCTGATCTTCTACGGCCTGCCGTCAGTCGGCATCCTGCTCGATGCTTTTACCGCAGCGCTGATCGGCTTCACGCTCAACATCGGCGCCTACACGTCGGAGATCATCCGCGCGGCCATCGGCTCGGTGCCGAAGGGCCAGTGGGAAGCCGCCTATTCGATCGGCATGACCTGGAGTCAGGCGATGCGGCGCACCATCCTGCCGCAGGCCGGCCGGGTCGCGGTGCCGCCGCTCTCCAACACCTTCATCTCGCTGGTCAAGGACACCTCGCTGGCCGCCGCCATCACCGTGCCCGAGATGTTCCAGGCGGCGCAGCGCATCGTCGCCACCACCTATGAGCCGCTGATCCTCTATGTCGAGGCGGCGATCCTCTATCTGGCGATGAGTTCGGTCCTGTCGGCCCTTCAGACGCGACTGGAGGAGCGGCTCAACCGCTATGGCGGCTTCCTGGAGGCACGCTCATGATCGGCCTCACCAACATCGAAAAGCGCTTCGGCGACAATCTCGTGCTCAAGGGCGTGACGGTCGCGATCGCCGAAGGCAGCGTCACGGCACTTGTCGGCCCCTCGGGCGGGGGGAAAAGCACGCTGTTGCGCTGCATCAACCTCCTGGAAATCCCGACTTCGGGCACGGTGCGCATCGGCGACGAGACGCTCGAGTTTCGCCCGGGCATCAAGGTGCCGGCCGCCGATATCAGGCGGCTGCGCCTGCAGACCGGCATGGTGTTCCAGAATTTCCAGCTGTTCCCGCACCGCACCGCCATCGAGAACGTCATGGAAGGGCTGGTGACGGTGCTGAAATGGTCGCCTGAGAAGGCGCGCGAGCGGGCGCTCGCCTTGCTGGAAAAGGTCGGGATGGCGCACAAGGCGGATGCCTGGCCGGCGACGCTGTCAGGCGGCCAGCAGCAGCGCGTGGCGATCGCCCGCGCCTTGGCGCCGTCGCCGAAGGTGCTGCTATGCGACGAACCGACTTCGGCGCTCGATCCGGAACTGGCGCAAGAAGTGGTCGACGTGCTCGGCAAGCTCGCCAGCGAAGGCACGACCATGGTGATGGCGACGCATGATTTGCGGCTTGCCTCCAAGATCGCCCAGGAGGCGGTGTTCCTTGATGCCGGCGTCATCGTCGAGCAGGGTCCGTCGGCGACCTTGTTCGGCAATCCGGAGCGCGAACGGACCAAGCGCTTCATCGCGACGCTGAAGCAGGAGGCGGAGAAGGAAGGCGGAGGTCAAGCATAGGCCCAGCCATTTCCTTGTCCGAGAACCAAAAAACCCGGCGCGAGGCCGGGTTTTTCGTGAACTTAAAGGCTCAAGAGCTCAGGCAGCTTCTTCCTGCTCGGCTTCCTCATTGTCGGCCTTGGCGCCGCGCTTAGGGCCCTTGTTGAGGTTGACCTCGATCAGGCGCACGGCTTCGGTTTCCGACATGCGGTTGACGGCCGCGATCTCGCGGGCCATGCGGTCGAGTGCCGCTTCATAGAGCTGGCGCTCGGAATAGGACTGCTCCGGCTGGTTGTCGGCGCGGTAGAGGTCGCGCACGACTTCCGAGATCGAAATCAGGTCGCCGGAATTGATCTTGGCATCATATTCCTGGGCGCGGCGCGACCACATGGTGCGCTTGACGCGGGCGCGGCCCTGCACGACCTTCAACGCGCGCTCGACATAATCCTCTTCCGACAGCTTGCGCATGCCAATGGAGGTCGCCTTGGCGACCGGCACCTTCAGGCGCATCTTGTCCTTCTGGAAGTCGATGACGAACAGTTCCAGCTTATGGCCGGCCACTTCCTGCTCGTCGATCGACACGATCTGGCCAACGCCATGCGCCGGGTAGACGATATACTCGCCGGTCTTGAAACCGTGACGCGCACCAGTGGACTTCTTCTGCGGGGTGATCGTTGCCATTACGCCCTGAACTCCTTGTTATGGGCCGGCGGCGGTGCCGGCTGAACTCGTGCGACCGGGGAAACCGATCGTTAGCCGCACAACAGATGAACCCACCGGAAAGGTCGGGACCGGCAAACCGCACGAACTGCGACCGCCTGACCCAGATCGCTCTGGTCCGGAATGGGATTTTCACCTTTCAGTGATTTGGGGCGTCTGCGCCATAAATCGACGTTGTGTCACCGGCATGTTTCGCTGATGTAGCACAAAAAGTCGGAAGAATCAAGGTTTTGCTGCGTAAGCGAAGGCCACAACCAATCGCCGCCTGTCAAGGCGGTTAATCCGATGTGCCTGTTACGCTGCGTCATACAAGCCTTTACGGCTGTATTGTCAATCGCCTTCGCCAGGCTCGGCGGAGAAGTATTTCTCGAACTTGCCGGCCTCGCCATCGAAGGTCTTGGCGTCTTCCGGCGGCTCCTTCTTGGCGGTGATGTTGGGCCATTTCTCGGCATATTCGGTGTTGATCTGCAGCCATTTGTCGAGGCCTGGCTCGGTGTCGGGCTTGATCGCGTCGGCCGGGCATTCAGGCTCGCAGACGCCGCAGTCGATGCACTCGTCGGGATGGATGACGAGCATGTTCTCGCCTTCGTAGAAACAGTCGACCGGACAGACCTCGATGCAGTCCATATATTTGCATTTGATGCAATTGTCGGTCACGACATAGGTCATCGGTCGGCTCCGGGACGTCCCAGCTTAATGGGCCAGTTTTCTTGGGCTTTTTCCGTGAGGTAACGCCTTTGTCTCTCGCTTGCAAGGGTTGCCATGCCCGACCGCTTCGGCGTTGGCGGAATGGAATTCCAGGCGGCAGGCGCGGCGAGGGCGGCTGATGTCTTGTGGAGCATCTTGTTTGCCGGGTTCGGTTCCGTCCTGCGCCCGCCGTTGCCCGGGGATTTCGGCCCGCGGTCTGGCCGGCAAGCCTCAATCGTCACCAAGCAAGCGGTCGGTCTGGCGGCGCTCTCTTTTGGTCGGGCGGCCGCTGCCGGCCTCGCGCAGCGCCGGTATGGCGTCGGGAAGCGCCTCGCCCTTCGGTGTGGGCGGCGGCGACATGTCCTCGTAGAGGGTGCGGGCTTCCTCCGCCGGGCCGCGCCGGACACCCGCGCCAAGCACCTTCCAGACGAAAATGCGCCGGTCGAGCGTGATGGTCAGCACGTCACCCGGCTTGACCAGATCGGAGGCCTGCGCTGCTTTGTCGCGATTGATGCGCACGCGCCCGGCGACGACGAGCTTCGCCGCCAGTGAGCGCGATTTCACCGCGCGCGAGAAGAACAGCCATTTGTCGATGCGCTGGCGGCCTTCGGCAACCATCGAACCCTACCGAGCCTACTTCTTCAGCTGGTCGCGCAAGGCGGCGAGCTTGGCGAAGGGCGAATCCGGATCGAAGCGCACCGGACGTTCTTCGCGCGGCTTCGGCTGGAAAGCGGGCTTTGCGCCTCCCTTGCCGCGATCGGGACCGCCCTTGCCCTCGGGCCGGCCACCCTTCCAGTCGGGTCGGCCTTCGCGGCGCTCGGGACGCTCGCCCTGCGGGCGGCCGTCACGGCGCTGTTCGCCTTCACCCTGCGGCTTGGGCTTGAACTTCGAACGGTCGAAGCGCGGCTTGCCGGTCCCGTCGCGCCGACCCTCATGGGCGGGACGTTCTCCGGGCGCGGCCGTGGCCGGTGCGCCGGCGGCATCGGCGGGTGCATTGTTTCGGCCGCGCGCTTGTCCATTGCGCTGGCGGTTGTTGCGACCTTCGTGATGGCGGGGGCGCTGTTCGAAACGGCCCTGGCGCCACAGCAGGATCGGCTTGGGCGCTTCGGCTTCGGCGATGGGCTCGCCGGTGGCCGCTTCGGCCACCACGGCAGGCTCGTCCGAAACCGCTTCCGTCGCCGGTGCAGCTTCGGAAACTGGCTCCGCCGGCGCCGCCTCGATCGACTCGGCTTCCGCTTCCGGCGCGGCAACAGGTTCAGCAACCGCTTCGGCGACAGCAATCTCTGTAGCGGGTTCTTCCACGGCTTCGGCTGGAGCTTCCGGTTGCGCTTCCGCGATCGGCTCCGCTGTCGTTTCCGCGATGACCTCGGCGGGAGTTTCGAGCGCGGTCTCGGCAACAGCCGGTTCCGAACCTTCGACCGCCGCCTCCTCGGCCGCGTCCGTAGCGGCTGCCTCGCCTGCCTTGGCCTGCTCGGCGCGCGCGGCTTCTTCCGCCGCGAGTTTCGCGGCAGCGGCTTCACGCGCGGCGGTGTCCTGCGCCTCGAGCCGCGCCTTCACCTCCGCCGCCGGCTTCGGCTCGGCGCGGTAGCCGAGGCCCTTGAGAATCTCTTCCATGTCGTCGGCGGTGGCACCAAGGATCGACATCATCGGCGGCGTCACCATGAAGGAATGGCCGTCATAGGCGCCGTCCGGACGCTGGCCGAGGCCGGGCTTCCAGTTGGTCGCCGGACGGATGAGGTCCGCCAGCCGCTCCAATATGTCGATGCGCACGGCGCGGCGGCCGAGATTGCGATAGCCGGCAAGCTTGTAGAAAGCCTTGTCGAAGGCAGGATCGATGACCACGGAGGTACGGCCGGACGCCAGCGCGTGGACGACGTCGCCGAAACCAGGCTTGTCCTTGCCGTCGTTCCGCAGCGCCCACAGCAAGGTCACCAGCCCGGCGGGGGCCGGCTTGATCAAAGCGGGCACGAAGACGTGGTAGGCGCCGAAGCGCACACCAAGGCGGCGCAGGGCCGCGCGACCCTCCTGGTCGAGCGACTTCATCTCCTCGGCGATATCGCGGCGGTTGATGAGGCCGAAATTCTCGACCAGCTGGAAGGCAATGCCGCGGCCGATGCCGGAAATCTGGTCGGCGTTCTTCAGGTCGACGAGCGGCTTCAGCAGCGTTTCGATCTGGAAATTGACGAAGCGTTCGGCGCGCGCGGCGACCTTGTCGCGCGCCGGGCCGGTCAGCTGTTCGTCGGCCAAAAGCACAAGGCGCGGCTTCAGCGCGTCTTCGCCCGAAACCAGCGTGCCGATCGGCGCGCCGATCCAGCGTAGCGTGCCGTCCGAGCCTAGCGCCAGGTCGCCATTGGCGCAGGCGCCGAAGCGTTCGGCGCGCGCCTCGAACTCGGCGGCAAGCGCCTTTTGCGCGGCTGTGCGCACGGCCTTGGCGTCTTCGCCGCCGGCGGTCTGGTCGGCGGTGAAGCGGAACCCTTGCAACTCGCCGACATGGTGGCCTTCGACAAGGACGGTTCCGGTAGGACTGATTTCGGCTTCAGGCATGGTATTTTCTCTAAGGCGCCGCATGAGGACGGAAGTCCTGCGGTCTACGAAGCGTTTCGTCAACCGCTCATGCAGCGCATCCGACAATCTGTCTTCGATTTCGCGCGTCTTTTCCTGCCAGTGTGCCTGATCGGCCAGCCAGCCGGGCCGGTTCGACACGAATGTCCAGGTGCGGATTTGGGCAATACGGTGCGACAGCGTGTCGATGTCGCCCTCGGTGGTGTCGGCGCGGCGCACCTGCTCGGCCATGTAGTTCTCGTCGACATGGCCATGACGGGCGAGGTCCATGTAGATGGAGGCGATGAGGTCGGCATGCTGGGCAGGCGCGATCTTCCTGTAGTCGGGCAGCGCGCAGGCTTCCCACAGCAGCGCCACGCGCTTGGCATCGGTGGCGAGCGCGCGGATGTCCTCGTCGCGGGAGAGATATTCGAGCGCCTGTGCGTCGACCGCCGGCAGGGCGCGCGTCAGGCCCTCGACCGGCGCGTTGGTCTCGATCGAGCGCTTCAGCGCATCGAGGCTGGCGAAGTCGAAATGCGCGGTGCGCCACTGCAGCACCTTCACCGGATCGAAGTCGTGGCCCTCGATCTTCTTGACGAGGTCTTCGTCGAGCGGGTCGACCTGACCGGTGACACCGAACGTGCCGTCGCGCAGATGCCGGCCGGCGCGGCCGGCGATCTGGCCGAGTTCGGCCGCCGTCAGATTACGGTACTGGTAGCCGTCGAATTTGCGGTTCTGGGCGAAGGCGACATGGTCGAGATCGAGGTTGAGACCCATGCCGATGGCGTCGGTGGCGACGAGATAGTCGACATCACCCGACTGGAACAGCGCCACCTGGGCGTTGCGGGTGCGCGGCGAAAGCGCGCCGAGCACGACGGCGGCACCGCCCTGCTGGCGGCGGATCAGCTCGGCGATGGCATAGACCTCGTCGGCGGAAAAGGCGACGATCGCGGTGCGGCGCGGCAGGCGGGTCAGTTTCTTCGAACCGGCATAGGCCAGGTGCGACAGCCTTGGCCGCGTCACCACCGAGACGCCCTTCAGCAGGCGCTGCAGGATGCCATGCATGGTGGCGGCACCAAGCAGCAGCGTTTCCTGGCGGCCGCGCAGATGCAGGATACGGTCGGTGAAGATGTGGCCGCGCTCGAGGTCGCCGGCGAGCTGCACCTCGTCGATGGCGACGAAGGCGGCGTCGGTCTCGCGCGGCATGGCCTCGACGGTGCAGACCGAATATTTGGCGCCTGGCGGCTGGATCTTCTCCTCGCCGGTGATCAGCGCGACCTTGTGGGCGCCGACCTTTTCGCAGACGCGCGCATAGACTTCCCGGGCCAGCAGCCTGAGCGGCAGGCCGATGACGCCGGTTTCGTGCGCCACCATGCGCTCGATGGCGAGATGGGTCTTGCCGGTGTTGGTTGGGCCAAGCACGGCGGTCACGTCGCGGCCCGACAAGATCAGCGGCTCAGTGTGTTTCGGCTGGATGTTCATCGACCTGGAAATAAGGCTTTCTGGCCTCTGGTTGTCGGGAGCGTGCCTCAACTGGCGCGTATGACAGGCGACACATAGGGATTTCGGGCGCGAAGCGAAAGCGGAATGTTCCACCGGCGGCTTCGAAAGCAACTCTGTCTGGCGCTAAATTGGCTGCTGCTTAACTGATGGAACGAGTCTGGAACGAATCAGCTACGAATCGGCGACTCGCTCAGATTCAGCTTTTGTTCACGGCTACATATGGATTTTGTGATGCTGAGTCTCACCACATGCTGAATCGTGGAACTGGCCCGTTTTATGCTGGGTGAGCCTTGTCCTTAACCTTTGCCGGCAAATGACCGAGGCAGGTCAGGGGCTATCGCTCAAGATTATGAAATTGTTAATCTTTCTGAATTTGCCGTTAAGGAAAAACAGCTGATTCCGGGGCATTAACGTTAACTTCCGCTCAAAGCCGGAACGAATCGGCGACAAATCAGCGCCAACGGGATTTTCCCGTTTTGTTCCCTCAATATCTTGTGTTGCGAACAGTTTATCCACCGAGGATTCACAGGCTTGTCCACAGGGTTCGCACAGACGGCGCTGTCGCCATTAACCTTTGCGTGCCGGATTGGGGCATCGCGCCGTGGCGGGGTATTTTTCCGGCCTCCAAGGCGTCAGCGGAAACGGACCGGTTCCCCGGTCCGTTCGTCACAATCCGAAGCCGTTGGACGTCTCAGACGAAGTACTGGCCGCCATTGGCAGTGATGGTCGAGCCGGTGATGAAGCCGGCATCCTGCGAAGCGAGGAAGACGACGCAGCGCGCGATCTCTTCCGGCTCGCCGAGGCGGCCGACCGGGATCTGCGGCAGGATGCGCTCGTTGAGCACCTTCTCGTCGATGGCCTTGACCATTTCGGTGGCGATGTAGCCGGGGCAGATGACGTTGACGGTGATGCCCGCGCGGGCGCCCTCCTGGGCGAGCGCCTTCGAGAAGCCGATGTCGCCGGCCTTGGCGGCGGAATAATTGACCTGGCCGGCCTGGCCCTTCTGGCCGTTGATCGAGGAGATGGTGATGACGCGGCCGAACTTGCGATCGCGCATGCCGTTCCACAGCGGATGCGTCATGTTGAAGACACCGGACAGATTGGTGTCGATGACTTCTTTCCACTGGTCGCGGGTGATCTTGTGGAACATGGCATCGCGGGTGATGCCTGCATTGTTGACCAGCACCGAGACCGGGCCGAGGTCGGCCTCGACCTGTTTGATGCCGGCGGCGCAAGCGTCATAGTCGGCGACCGACCATTTGTAGACCGGGATGCCGGTCTCGGCCTTGAACTTCGCCGCCGCTTCGTCGTTGCCGGCGTAGTTCGCGGCAACCGAATAGCCGGCGGTCTTCAAAGCGATCGAGATCGCCGCGCCGATGCCGCGCGATCCGCCCGTGACGATTGCTACCTTGGTCATGCATTTCCCCTTTTGATATCGCCCTGTTTTCGGGCTTGGCAGGCACTGGATTCTGAACGGGCGGCTCGCGCCGCCCGCTCATCGTTTTCTCACAGCGCTTCAACGCACATGGCGACGCCCATGCCGCCGCCGATGCACAGCGTGGCGAGGCCCTTCTTGGCGCCGCGGCGGCGCATCTCGTAGACCAGCGTGTTGAAGACGCGGGCGCCCGAGGCGCCGATCGGATGGCCGATGGCGATGGCGCCGCCATTGACGTTGACGATCGAGGGATCCCAGCCCATGCCCTTGTTGACGGCGCAGGCCTGCGCGGCAAAGGCCTCGTTGGCCTCGACCAGGTCGAGATCGCCGACCGACCAGCCGGCCTTCTCCAAAGCCTTGCGCGAGGCGGGGATCGGGCCGGTTCCCATGATCGCCGGATCGACACCGGCGGTTGCCCAGGATGCAATGCGCACCAGCGGGGTGATGCCGCGCCTTGCGGCCTCCGCTTCGCTCATCAGCAGCGCGCCGGCGGCTCCGTCATTGATGCCGGAGGCGTTGGCGGCGGTCACCGAGCCGTCCTTGTCGAAGGCCGGCTTCAGCTTGGTCATGGCGTCGAGCGTGGCGCCGTGGCGGATGTATTCGTCCTGGTCGACAATGGTGTCGCCCTTCCTACCCTTGATGGTGAAGGCGACGATTTCGTCCTTGAATTTGCCGGCCTTCTGCGCGGCCTCGGCCTTGTTCTGCGAGGCCAGCGCGAACTGATCCTGATCGTCACGGGTGATCTGGAACTGGCGTGCGACGTTTTCGGCGGTGTTGCCCATGTGGTAGCCGTTGAAGGCGTCCCACAGGCCGTCCTTGATCATGGTGTCGATCATCTTGTAGTCGCCCATCTTGACGCCGGCGCGCAGGTGCTCGGCGTGCGGCGACAGCGACATCGATTCCTGTCCGCCGGCAACGATCACCTTGGCGTCGCCGGTGGCGATCTGCTGCATGCCGAGCGCGATGGCGCGCAGGCCCGAGCCGCAAACCTGGTTGAGGCCCCAGGCAGTGGTCTCCTTGGGCAGGCCGGCAATGATCGAGGCCTGGCGGGCCGGGTTCTGGCCCTGGGCAGCGGTCAGCACCTGGCCGAGAATGACCTCGTCGACCTCGGCTGCCTCGACACCGGCTCGCGACAAAAGCTCCTTGATGACGACAGCACCGAGTTCATGCGCCGGCGTGGCCGCGAAAGCACCGTTGAAGGAGCCGACGGCCGTGCGCGCGGCACTGGCGACAACGATGGAATTGGCAGAGGACATTTTCTTCTCCAGACTTCGAGCTGTCGTGTTTTCAGGCATTGTTGGCAACTTTTCTTGCCCTTTCCATGACCCAAGTCAAACCGGAAATCGGCATGGCGCCCATGCACGCCAAGCAGGTCGCGCGCCGCCATGCCGGCGGGCGGGCCGCTGCTGCGCAGCATATTTTGCCTGCTATGCAGCATTATATGATCCCGCACTGCACAAACTGCTTGGAATTATGAGGCTTTTGCGCATATCCTCAAAAAGGGCGCAATCGTTACCGGCTGCTTACTCAGGCGTGCCGGTGTCCGGGGAGGATGCAGATGGCCGCAAAAGACGACCCGATCATTATCAAGAAATACGCCAATCGCCGCCTCTATAATACGGGGACGAGCACCTATGTGACGCTCGAAGATCTGGCCGACATGGTCAAGAAGGGCGAGGAATTCACCGTTCAGGACGCCAAAACCGGCGACGACATCACGCATCCGGTGCTGACTCAGATCATTTTCGAGCTGGAGAACAAGGATGGGCAGAACATGCTGCCGATCCCGTTCCTGCGCCAGCTGATCGCCTTCTACGGCGACCAGATGCAGATGATCGTGCCGAGCTTCCTTGAACAGTCGATGATCGCCTTCTCCAAGGAACAGGAGCGCTTTCGCGAGCAGATGAAGGGCGCCATCGGCAAGTCGCCGCTCGATGTGATGAAGATGGCGACGCCGATCAAGGCACTGGAAGAACAGACGCGCCGCAATATGGAAATGTTCCAGAACGCGATGCGGCTGTTCACGCCTTTCCCGCCCGCGGGCTCGGCGCCGGCCGCGGCCCCCACTGAGCCGGTCAGGAAGGACGCGCCGCCGGAGAAATCCGACGATCTGCAGCAGTTGAAGGACCAGATCGCGGCCATGCAGCGCAAGCTCGACACGATGTCGTGAACCGGCTAGCCGGCAAGGCTTAGGCCAGATCCGGCTGTGCCTTGCCCATCAATGGTCGGGTGCCGCAATTCCCACGTTTCGCAAGGCGCCGACATCCGCCGCTCGAACGGACGGACGATATCAGCCGCGCCGGCTGGATCATGCCCGCAGAGCGCCAGGCTCCCTGCCTGAGGCGAAAGGAAGCTCTTCGTCCTGCCAGCCTGAAATGCCGCCGATCATGATCTTGACCGGCAGGCCGAGGCTGGCCAGTTTGAAGGCCGCCCGGTCCGCGCCATTGCAATGCGGCCCGGCGCAATAGACCACGAACAGCGTGCCTGCCGGCCATTCAGCCATCCGCTCGGCCGATATCTCGCGGTGCGGCAGGTGCAGCGCACCCGGCACGTGACGGCGCTCATAGGCATCCGGCGAACCGACCACGTGCAGAAGCACGAAGTCCGGCTTTCCACCGCGCAGCGTCGCGGCGACGTCTGAACAATCGGTCTCGACGGAAAGCCGGCGCAGGAAATGGTCGCGCGCAATCTCCGGCGAGGCCGCTGGAACGTCTGTCGCATAGCTCATCAGGGGTCTCCATCACTGATGGAGCTTGTCTCCATCTTTTCGGATGGAGCTTGTCTCCATCGCTGATGGATCTGAGGTAGCGCACCGGACCGGGCGATTGCAGCTGGCAGCTTTGCCATATATCGTCAATATCATGCCAAATGTGCCTCCCGCCAATCCGCTGGTCGTTGCCGTTGCCTATGACAAGCTATGCACGTTCGAGTTTGGCGTGGCGGCCGAGATGTTCGCTTTGCCCAGACCCGAGATGGGTGCGGATTGGTATCGTTTTGCCGTCGCCGGCATCGATGCCGGCGAAATGCGTGCGATGGGCGGCGTGCGCATCGTCGCCGATGGCGGACCCGATCTGATCGGCGAGGCCGGCACAGTGATCGTGCCGGGATGGCGCGGTGTGGACTGTCCGGTGCCGCCCTTGCTGATCGAGGCGCTTCGCAAGGCCAGTGAGCGGGGCGCGCGCATCCTGTCCATCTGCTCGGGCGTCTTCGTGCTTGCCGCGGCCGGCCTGCTGTCGGGCAAGAAGGCAACCACGCATTGGCGCTACAGCGACAGGCTGAGGGAGATGTATCCCGACATCACCGTGGTCCCTGACGTTTTGTACATCGATGAGGGAAATGTACTGACATCGGCCGGCAGCGCTGCGGGCATCGACCTGTGCCTGCATCTGGTACGGCGCGATTTCGGCACAAAGGCGGCCAACATGGTGGCACGCCGCCTGGTCGTGCCACCGCACCGCGACGGCGGCCAGGCGCAGTATGTAGAGAGTTCCGTTCCCGAGCCGCACGAACGCGGCCGGCTTGGACCGTTGATCGACAGAATGCGCGCTGACATTGCCGACGACTATTCCGTCGCCACCCTGGCCGGTCTTGCCGGGATGAGCGAGCGGACATTTTTGCGCCGGTTCGCGGCCGCGACCGGTGTCACGCCGGCGCGATGGCTGCTTTCAGAACGACTTTCGCGGGCGCGCACTTTGCTGGAAGACACGAGCATGCCGATCGAGCGGATTGCCGAGACCGCCGGCTTTGGCGCTGCGGCGACGCTGCGGCATCACTTCCGCCGGCAATTCGCCACGACGCCCGCTGCGTACCGGGCGCGGTTCGGGACCAATGCCAACTCCGCCTGACGGCTGACAAAGTTGAGCCCGGGCGCGAAACCGCATCAGGCAAGAAGCTGTCAGGGCAACAGCCCTTCATAGCGGCCGCGTGGCCTGATGATGCTGCCGCTCATGATCTGTTCGACCATATGGGCTGCCCAGCCGACGCTGCGCCCAAGCGCGAACAGATGGAACGGCGCATCGCGCGGCAGGCTGAGGCTGCGCGTCAGCACGGCCAGGGCAAAATCGATATTCGGCTGGGCGCCGGTCGCTGCGATGGCGGCGATCTCCAGCAATCGCAAGGTCTCATCGGTGTTGCCAATGGCTGCCAGGAGTGCCGTGGCCCGGGGATCACCCTCGGGATAGAGTTGGTGGCCGAACCCCGGCAGCGGCCTGTCGTGGCCGAGCCAGCGCCGGATCGCGGCGTCGGCGCCATGCCGCGCCGCATCTTCAGCAAGCTGCATCACTGCTTCGCCGGCACCGCCATGGCGCGGACCGGAGAGTGTTGCCAGACCCGCCAGCAGGCAAGCGGCGGGCGAGGCGCCGGTGGAGGCCGCGACGCGGGCCGCGAAGGTCGATGCATTCAGCTCGTGATCGGCGAGCAGCACAAGGGCGCGCCGGATCGCATCGGCGCCACCCTCATCGACCGACCAGCCCCGTGCCAATCGCCGGTGCACCGGATCGGCCCCCGCCTCGGCACCGAGGGCGCCGGCCAGCACGCCGATTGCGCGCGCGGCGTCGGCACATATCGAGGCGGCGCTGCGTCCAAGCAAAGGCCGAGCCTGGCCGGCCAGCAAGGCAAGTTGCGCAAAGGCCGAGGCTCGGCCGGGCTGGCGTGGCGCATCCGGCAGCGGCGCTTCAAAACGGACCGGTTCAGGCAAGGCCCAAAGCACAGCGGCGGTTTCTTCCAGCGAGGCATGGTCGGACAGCATGGCGGCGTCCCGGCCCCGATAGATGAGGTGACCGTGCCGGACGGTCGAAATCGCCGTTGCGATGGACGGCTCGCCCCAGGCAATCGCGCTTTCGGCGATGGCCGAGGGGCTGCGTCCGCGCGCCCGGCGTGTTGCCAGCGCCGCGATGTCGTCGGCGCGATACTGGCTGCGGCGTGGATCGGCGCGGTCGGGACGCATGCCGATGCGCCCGCGGCTGACATAGGCATAGAGCGTCTGCGGCCGCACCCGCAGCCTTTCCAGCGCCTCTTCCCGCGATAGCCATTCCGACATTTTCGGCTCTGATATTGATTCTATTGATCAAGATTGATGCTTGGGTTGACCAGCCTTATCTCCGATCCGGAAAAGGTTCAAGGAGACAAGGCTATGGCGAATGGACTCGATGATGTGGTGGCGGCCGAAACCGTGTTGTCCGACGTGGATGGTCTGGGCGGCCGCCTGACGATCCGTGGTCATTCGCTGGCGGAACTGGCCGGACGCTGGAGCTTTCCGCAGGTCGTCCGGCTGTTGCTCGACGGCTTCTTCGAGGATCTGCCCGGCGATACCGAACTGGCTGCGCAACTGGGCGAGGCGCGTGTCGAGGTGTTTGAGCGGACCCGGCCTTCGCTGTCGCTGCTGGCGCCACTCGACATCTACAGCGCCATGCGCGCCGGCATGGCTCTGCTGCCAGACGGCGAAACACTGGCGGACGGGCTGCGGCTGATCGCGGCGCCCGCCGTGCTGACGCCTGCCTTGCTGCGCCTGCAGCGCGGCGAGCAGCCGGTCGCGCCGGATGGCAAGACCGACCATGCCGCCGACATGTTGCGCATGCTCCAGGGCTCCGTTCCGTCGCCGGCATTGGCAAAAGCGCTCGACACCTATCTGGTGACCGTCTGCGACCACGGCCTCAACGCCTCGACCTTCGCCACGCGCGTCGTTGCTTCGACATTGGCCGGCCTGACCTCGTCGGTGATGGCCGGGCTCGGCGCGCTCAAGGGGCCGCTGCATGGCGGCGCGCCCGGCCCGGTGATCGAGATGCTCGATGGGATCGAGGCGCATGGCGATGCGGCCGGCTGGCTGCGCAACGAGATCGCGCAAGGCAGACGGATCATGGGGTTCGGCCATCGTATTTACCGCGTGCGCGATCCGCGCGCCGATATGCTGAAAGCAGTCGTGCGGCAGCTTGGCGGCGAGGGCGAGACCGGCCGCCGGCTGGCTTTCGCCGAGGAGGTCGAAAAGACGGCGCTCGAGGTGTTGCGGATCGCCAAGCCGCAGCGTTCGCTGCAGACCAATGTCGAGTTCTACACCGCACTGGTGCTGGAAGCGGCTGGCTTCCCGCCACAGGCCTTCAGCAATGTGTTCGCCGCCGGTCGCGTTGCCGGCTGGATCGCGCATGCGCGCGAGCAGCAGACGACCGGACGGCTGATCCGTCCGCAATCGCGCTATGTCGGCCCGGTGCCCGATCTGGTCGCCTAGGCATCTCTGATCCAAGGACACAGCCTCTCCGCTTCGAGCGGAGGGGGCTTTTCTCTCATGACCGAAATTTCATGTGATCACGCGACCGTGTTCGTGTTCTTGCCTTGGTCCGTCCTTATATGCTGCACTGCAACATAGGCCGCCGATAGCTGCTTCCTTCCGTGACGTTGGGGCAGGCTGGCGCATAAGGACGACAGGAACGCCATGACGAAGAACGGCAAGGCGGAGGAAAACAAGAAGATCAACATCGCACTTCAGGGCGGTGGTTCGCACGGTGCATTCTCCTGGGGCGTGCTCGACCGGCTGCTGGAGGACGGCAGGCTGGAGATATCGGCGGTGTCCGGCACCAGCGCCGGCGCCATGAACGCGGTGGCGCTGGCCGATGGATTTGTGCGTGGCGGGGTCGACGGTGCGCGGCAAAAACTCGACGATTTCTGGCGCGCGGTGGCGGCGAAGGGCCGGTTCAGCCCGGTGCAGCGCATGCCGTGGGACGTCGCCTGGGGCAATTGGTCGATCGAGAACACGCCGGGCTATGTCTTCTTCGACACCATGTCGCGGGTGTTCTCGCCCTATGTCGCCAACCCGCTCGGGCTCAATCCGCTGCGCGACGTGGTGGCGCAGGAGATCGATTTCAGCAATGTGCGCGCCTGCAAGTCGATGGAACTGTTCATCTCCGCCACCAATGTCGAGACCGGGCAGCTGCGGGTCTTTTCCGATGGCGAGATCGACCTCGACACGGTTATGGCCTCGGCTTGCCTGCCGCAATTGTTCCGCGCCGTCGAGATCAAGGGCGTGCCCTATTGGGATGGCGGCTATGGCGGCAACCCGGCGCTCTATCCGTTTTTCAAGACGGCGGCGACCGAGGATGTGCTGCTGGTGCAGATCAATCCGGTGGTGCGCGAAGGAACGCCCAGGAGCGCCAACGAGATCCAGAACCGCATCGACGAAATCACTTTCAATGCCGGGCTGCTGCGCGAATTCCGCTCGATCGCCTTCGTCAAGGAACTGATCGCCGCCGGCCGGCTGCCGCATGGCGAGTATCGCGACATCCGCATGCACCGCATCGATGCCGACGAGGCTTTCAAGGACCTGTCGGCGTCATCGAAGGTCAACGCCGAATGGGCCTTCCTGACCTATCTGCGCGATCTCGGCCGCACCGCCGCTAGCGACTGGCTGGAAGAAAACTACGATGCCGTCGGCAAGCGGCCGACGCTCGATCTCTCCGGCGAACTCGATGACGGTTTCAAGCCGGTGCGCGGCCCCGCACCCGGCCGGCGGGTCAAGGAATTCCTCGCGGTGCGCAAGAACCCGGAAGCGGAGCGCCGCCGCGCCTGAGCGGAACCCCGACACGCCTAGGCTTCATCAGGCTTTCAACGCCAGGTCGATCACCTTGACCAGGGCGGTGGCCGCCTGCCGCTGCCCCTCGGGATCGCTGATCCGCGCCTTCATGCCTTCCAGCCCATCGAGCAGCATGTCGGCAAGCAGTTGCGTCGACAGCCCCCTGGCCGCCAGGTCGACGCCGTTCCTGGCCGCCTCGCCATGGATCGCGGCGGCGATATGTTCGACAAGGCCGCCGCGCCAGCACCCGACGAGATCGCCGAGGCTCGATTTCATGTCCAGCAATTCGGCGCCATGAGGGGAGGCAACGACGGCGCTCATCATCGAGATGAAAGCTTCGTCGATGGCTCGCATCATGCGCTCGGTGAAAGCATCATCGCCGGCCAGAGCCATTTTTGCCGCCGCGACCGAGCGCGACAGCACCATCATGGCGATAGCGCGGAAAATGTCGGTCTTGTTCTTGAACTGAAGATAAAGCGCCGGACGCGACATGTCGGCGGCGCGGGCAATGTCGTCCATGGTGGTGCGGGAGAAGCCATAGGCCAAAAACACCTTCATTGCGCCATCCAGGATACGGACGCGTTTGGGGTCGATGGCGGCGATGTCTTCGTTCTGATTCATGGAGCGACATTATCCTGCAAAATCTCAATTGACAAAATGACGGAATTTGTCAATCTGTATCGAGACGAAGCGACCCAAGAGGGACGCTTCGCTCCAGGGCTGTGGACGACAACAAAAGGGTATCCCATGCGCCTCACCGTCGACGGGCAGTCATTCGACATCGACGCCGATCCGGCCATGCCGCTGCTGTGGGCGCTGCGCGATCTCATCGGCAAGACGGGACCGAAGTTCGGCTGCGGCATTGCCGCCTGCGGCGCCTGCACGGTGCATGTCGATGGTCAGCCGGTGCGCTCCTGCTCGCTTCCGCTCGGCCAGGTCAGCGGCGCTGTCACCACCATCGAAGGCATCGGCACGGCGGACAGGCTGCATCCGGTGCAGCAGGCATGGCTGGAGGAACAGGTCGCGCAATGCGGCTATTGCCAGGCCGGCCAGATCATGAGCGCGGTGGCGCTGCTCGACGAGATCGCCGACCCGAGCGACGCCGATATCGACAACGCCATGGGCGGCAATCTCTGCCGCTGCGGCACCTATCCGAAGATCCGCTCGGCCATCAGGAAGGCCGCGGCGCTCAAGACGGCGGGGCTCTGATCATGGCCAGTGTCGGAAAGATCGCCCGCCGCACGTTCCTGATCGGCGCGGCCGCTGTCGCGGGCGGCGTTGCCGTCGGCTACTACTATTATCGCAAACCGTTTCCGAACCCGCTCGAGGCCGATCTCGGCAAGGGTGAGGCGACCTTCAACCCCTATGTGAAGATCGGCGCCGACAACACCATCACCATCGTCGCGCCGCGTGCCGAGATGGGGCAAGGCATCTCGACAACGCTCGCCGTCATGGTCGCCGAAGAACTCGATGTCGGTCTCGACCAGATCAAGGTCGAGCACGGCCCGGCCTCCTACGCCTATTACAACGCGGCGATCCTCGAGGAGGGCGGTCCGTTCGCCTTCTTCGACGAGGGCATGACGGCGCAAGCGGTGCGCTCAGGTCTCGGTGTGGTCGGCAAGTTCCTTGCTGTCCAGGCCACCGGCGGTTCGGCTTCAGCGCGTGATGGTTTCGACAAGATGCGCCAGGCGGGCGCCGCAGCCCGGCATCTGCTGATCGCGGCCGCGGCGCAGAAACTCGGCGTTGCCGCCGCCGATCTGGAAACAGCCAACGGTTCGATCCTGCACAAGGCATCGGGCAAGTCGCTGACCTATGGCGCGGTTGCCGCGGCTGCCGCCACCATGGCGCCGTCGGCCGAAGTCAGGCTCAAGGACAGAGTCGACTGGAAGCTGCTGGGAAAGCCGCAGAAGCGCATCGACATGCTGGCCAAGGTCACCGGAGCGCCGATCTTCGGCATCGATGTCAGGCTGCCGGATATGCTCTACGGCACGGTGAAGATGAGCCCGCGCTTCTGGGCCAAGCCAGTCAAGGCTGATCTCGCCAAAGCCGAGAAAATGCCCGGCGTGATCAAGATCGTGCCGCTCGAGACGAATTACGGCCACGGCTTCGGCATCATCGCGCAAAATACCTGGGCGGCCTTCAGGGCGGCCGACGCCATCGACGCCCAATGGGCGGATCCCGAATATCCGCTCGGCAGCGCTGCCATATCAGACGTGCTGAAACAGGCGCTCGGCACCAAGGGGTCGGCAATGCGCGACAATGGCGATGTCGATACCGCCTTCGCCGACGCGCCGCGCGAACGGATGGTCGAGGCGGACTATGCCGTGCCCTATCTGGCGCATGCGACCATGGAGCCGATGAACGCCACGGCGCGGTTCAGCGATGGCGCCCTCGACATCTGGTGCGGCAACCAGGCGCCGACCCTGGTGCGCCAGCTCTGCGCCAACGCGGTCGGCATCGGGCAGGACAAGGTCACTGTCCACACTACCTTCATGGGCGGCGGTTTTGGCCGCCGTACCGAGATGGACTTCTCGCTTTGCGCCGCGTTGATGGCGAAGGAGACAGGCGGGCGCCCAATCAAGGTGACCTGGACGCGCGAAGAGGACATGCGCCACGACGCCTACCGGCCGGCCGCGGTCGGCAAGTTCCAGGCGCGGCTTGGCGACGACGGCATGCCGGTCGCCGTCGACATGAAGATCGCCTCGCCGTCGGTGATCGCCAGCACCTTGCGCCGGCTGTTTCCCTCGATACCGCCGGTCGGTCCCGACAAGTCCATTGTCGATGGGGCCTATGACCAGCCCTACACCATTGCGAACTATCGGGTGAGCGGCGTCGCGGCGCCCGTCTCGATTCCCGTCGGCTTCTGGCGCTCGGTCGGCAGTTCTATCAACGGCTTCTTCCATGAAGGGTTCATGGACGAGATCGCCACCGCCGGCAAAATCGATCCGGTCGAGATGCGCAAGAGATTGATGGCCGCCTATCCCTCGGCGGTGAAGGTCGTCGAGAAGGTCGCCGCGATGGCGAAATGGGGCGAGGCACTGCCCGCCGGCAAGGCCAAGGGCATGGCTTTCACGCTATCTTTCGGCAGCTGGGTCGGCGAGATCGTCCAGGTGGCGGACACCCCGGCGGGCATCCGCATCGAGAAGGTATGGATCGCCGCCGATGTCGGCACAGCGCTCGATCCGGGCATCATCGAGGCACAGCTGATTTCCGGCGCCATCTATGGCCTGTCAGCGGCAATGGGACAGCAGATCACCTTCGCCGACGGCATGGTCGAACAGTCGAACTTCCACGATTTCGACGCCATGCGGATCTTCCAGTGCCCGACCTTCGAAGTCGCCATACTGGAGAATTTCCACAAGATGGGCGGCGTCGGCGAGGTTGGCACACCGCCGGCGGCACCGGCGCTGGCCAATGCCATCTTCGCGCTCACCGGCAAGCGCATCCGCACGTTGCCGCTGTCGACAATGGTGGCCTTCGCATGAAGAAGCTTCTCATCATGCTGACGCCTGCTGCCATCTTGTTTTCGGCGGCGCCTTTCGCAACCGCACAGGAGAGCCAGACATCACCGAGCCCGACGGTCGACATGGCCAAGGGCCTGTCCGAATGGGACAAGATCTATGCGGTGTTCTCACATCCGCGCTGCGCCGATTGTCATGTCGCGGACGACCGGCCGCGCTGGTCGGGTGCGCATTACGGCGCCACATCTGTGCACGCCTTCAACGTCCAGCGCGGCACCGACGGATCGGGCTTCGGCAATCCGGGCCTGCGCTGCACAACCTGCCATTTCTCCAGTAATTCCAATGCGTTGAACGGACCACCCGGCGCCGAGGGTTGGCATTTGGCGCCGGCCGAGATGGCCTGGTTCGGTAAATCCTCGGCCGAAATCTGCGCCCAGATCAAGGATCCGGCGCGCAATGGCGACCGCAAATTGACCGATGTCGCGCTGCATGTCCGCGACGATAAACTTGTCGCCTGGGGCTGGGCGCCGGGCTCGGATCGTGAGCCGGCTCCGGGCTCTGCCGAAGCGACCTATCAAGCGATCGAAAACTGGATGGCGGCGGGTACACCTTGCCCGATGCCGTAATGGCCTTGCAACTTTAAGGCTATATTGCAGTGCAACTTTGATGTAGAAGCGGCGCTCGCCGATCACGGCAATTTGAACACGGTCAGGCGCGCACCCATATCGGCGACGCGCCCGCGTCATGAAGGCGCGGTGCTGGCTGAACCCGCAGTGGAAAAATGACGATGCCTAAAATCAGGTTTCACAAGCTTGCAGCCATTGTTGTGCTCATTGGTTTCGCGGCGTGGATGGCGACAGGCGAATTCTCATCGGTCGGCAGCGTAGCGGCCAACAAGGCCAAGGCGGCCGAAGTCGAGCAGGGCAAGGCGCCGGACGCGAGCAAGCCAAAGACGGCGGAAGCCGAACCGAAGGCGCCGTTGCGCACCGTTGCCGTGGTGACGCCGCCGCGCAAGACCTATGCGCGCGCCATCCGCATTTCCGGCCTAACCGAGGCTGACAAGCGCGCGGTTCTGGCAACCCGCGTCGCCGGCGTCATCGACAAGCTGCCGGTCAAGCAAGGCGATCATGTCAAGACCGGCGACCTGGTGCTGATGCTGGCGGCGGAAGAAAAGATCTCGAACGTCGACAACGCCAGGCAGTTGCTGGTGCAGCGCAAGGCCGAGCTCGATGCCGCCGAGCGGCTCGCCCGGACCGGCAATCTGCCCAAGCTGCAGCTCGACACCGCCCGCTCCAATCTGACCCAGGCGCAATCCCTGCTGGATACCGCGCAGGCCGAACTCGACCGCAACGAGGTCAAGGCGCCGTTCGACGGCGTCATCGACCGGGTGCCAGTGGAGCTTGGCAGTTCGGTCATGCAGGGCAGCGAGGTGGCGACCATCCTCAAGCTCGATCCGGTGATCGCCCGCGGCGAGATCAGCGAGCGCGACCTCGGCTATCTCAAGATCGGCGACAAGGCCGGCGTCCGGCTGGTCAGCGGCCAGACCGTCGAAGGCACCGTGCGCTACATCAGCCGCGATGCGTCGTCGGCGACCCGTACCTTCCGCGTCGAGGTCGCCATCCCCAATGCCGACGGCTCGGTGCCGGCCGGCATGACGGCGGAAATCCAGCTCAGCGCGCTGCCGACCGACGCGGTCCTGCTGCCACGCTCGGTGGTGACACTGGGCGACAAGGGCGATCTGGGCATCCGCGCCGTCGGCAAGGACAACAAGGTTGCGTTCTTCCCGATCGACCTGGTCGACGACACCCCGACCGGCCTCGTGCTTGGCGGCATCCCGGCCGATGCGCGCATCATCGTCGCCGGCCAGGAACTGGTGAAGGAAGGCGATGAGGTCAAGCCGGTCGAGGCCGACCAGGCGACCATCAACAAGCTGATCGGCGAAGCCACCGCCGGGACGCAGTAGCGCAGCGACGCCGGCGCCGGGCTCTGCCCGGCGATGTCAGTCCGTTCGCCACTCCCGAAAGCAACAGGCATAAGTCATGGATATCGTCAGACTCGCAATCAACAATGCCCGGCTGACCATCTCGGTCCTGGTCTTCCTGCTGATTGCAGGCTGGGTCGCCTATCAGTCGACGCCGAAGGAAGCGGAACCCGACGTTCCGATTCCGATGATGTATGTCAGCCTGATCTATCAAGGCATCTCGCCGGAGGATTCCGAGCGCCTGCTGCTGCGGCCGATGGAAAGCAAGTTGAAAAGCCTGAAGGGCCTCAAGGAAATGCGCTCGGCCGCCTTCCAGGGCGGCGGCTATGTGCTGGTCGAGTTCCAGCCGCAGACCAATCTGGCGACGGCACTGCAGGATACACGCTCCAAGGTGCAGGACGGCAAGGCCGATCTGCCGCAAGCGGCCGAGGAGCCTGTCGTCACCGAGGTCAACATTTCCGAATTCCCGGTGCTTGTCGTCACACTGTCGGGCGAATTGCCCGAACGCGTGCTGGCCGCCGCGGCGCGCGAACTGCGTGATCGCATCGAGGAGGTGCCCGGCGTTCTCGAAGGCTCGCTGCAGGGCTCGCGCGACGATCTCGTCGAGGTCGTCATCGATCCGATGAAGCTGTCTTCATACGGGCTGCAACTTGACCAGCTGATCGGCGCCGTCGGCGCCTCCAACAGCCTGGTCGCCGCCGGCAATATCGAGGGCTCGCAAGGCAAATACGCCGTCAAGGTGCCGTCGCTGATCGAGACGCCGGAGGATGTCGCGGCGCTGCCGGTGGTTGCCGGCCCCAATGCCGTGGTGCAGGCCAAGGACATCGCGACGATCCGCTCGACCTTCGCCGACGCCACGACGATCACGCGCCTCAACGGCAAGCCGGCCATCGCCATCGAGGTCAAGAAGCGCATCGGCGCCAATCTGATCGATACGTTGACCAAGGTGAGGGCGGTGTCCGACGCCTTCGTCAAAACCATGCCCGAGGGGATGCACGTCACCTACACGCAGGACAAGTCGGTCTTCGTCAACCAGCTGCTGGGTGATCTGCAGAACCACGTGATGATCGCCGTCATCCTGGTGTTCATCGTCATCCTCTACGCGCTGTCCGGCCGTGCCTCGCTGCTCATCGGCCTCGCCATCCCGTCGTCCTTCCTGATCGGCATCCTGCTATTGGCGATGATGGGCTACACGATCAACATGATCGTGCTGTTCAGCCTTATCCTGGCGGTCGGCATGCTGGTGGACGACGCCATCATCGTCACCGAATTCGCCGAACGGCGGATGAGCGAAGGCATGCCGAAGCAGGAAGCCTTCGCGCTTGCCGCCAAGCGCATGGCCGGACCGGTCATCGCGGCGACGATGACGCGTATCGCCGCCTTCTCGCCGCTGCTGTTCTGGCCAGGCATCATCGGCGACTTCATGAAGTACATGCCGATCACGCTGATCGTCACGCTGTCGGCGTCGATGCTCTATGCGCTGGTCTTCGCGCCGACGCTTGGCGCGATCTTCGCCAAGGCGCCGGAGCATCACGCCGACGACAATCGCGACGGCTGGTACATGGCGGTCGTCAAGCAGGCGGTGCGCTTCCCCATCACCGTGCTGGTGCTCACCGTCGTCTTGCTGGCCGGCATCTTCGTTGGCTATTCGAAGTACGGCGCCGGCGTCGAGTTCTTCCCGAGCGTGGAGCCCGACTACGGCCTGCTCTATGTGCATGCCCGCGGCAACCTTTCGCTGGCCGAAATGGACACGGCGACCAAGATCGCCGAAAACCGGCTGCTCGGCTGGCCGGGCCTCAAGTCGGTCTATACCCGCGTCGGCAAGTCCGAAGGCGGCGGCCAGGATGTGCCCGAGGATGTCGTCGGCGTCATCCAGTACGAATTCATCGACTGGCGCGAGCGCAAATCGGCGAACCAGATCCTGAACGATCTGCGTGGCGTCATGGCCGGCATTCCCGGCGTCGACGTCGAGGTCCGCGTCCCGGAAGCCGGTCCGCCGACCGGCAAGCCGATCCAGATCAGGCTCTCGGCCATCGACCCAAAGGGATTGGACGAGAAGGCGCGTGCGGTTGCGGCGCGCATCGCCAAGGTTCCCGGCGTCATCGACGTTTCCGACGGCCTGCCGCCGCCCGGCGTCGACTGGGCACTCGAGGTCGACCGCGCCAAGGCTGCGCAGTACGGCATCAGCCCGACCTCGGTCGGGACGGTGGTGCAGCTCGTCACCAACGGCCTGAAGCTGTCGGAATACCGGCCTGCCGGCGCCGACAAGGCGGTCGACATCCGGCTGCGCTTGCCGGAGGACCGGCGCACGCTGTCGACGCTCGACGAGCTCAGGGTGCAGACCTCGCAAGGGTCGGTGCCGATTTCGAACTTTGTCGTCCGCAAGGCCAAGCCAAGCGTCGGCATCCTCAACCGCATCGACGGCGCCCGCACCGTTGTGGTGCAGGCCAACGTCGCCGCCGGCAAGCAGGTCGCCGCCGTGCAGCAGGAGGTCACCCAGGCCGTCACCGACATGAATCTCGGCAGCGGCATCCGCTGGAAACTGGCCGGCTCGAACGAGGACAGCGCCGAAGCCAGCGCCTTCCTCAGCAAGGCCTTCGGTGCGGCGATCTTCCTGATCTTCCTGGTGCTTTTGGCGCAGTTCAACAAGTTCACCAGCGTCTGGCTGGTGCTGTCCTGCGTGGTCATGGCGACGATCGGCGTTTTCCTGGGACTGCTGATAACAGGCGAGACGTTCGGCATCGTCATGTCGGGCATCGGCGTCATCGCGCTGGCCGGCGTGGTGGTGAACAACAACATCGTGCTGATCGACACCTATGACCGGCTGCGCGAAGAGGGCTGGGACAAGATGGATGCCGTGCTGCAGACCTGCCGCGAGCGTGCGCGACCGGTGGTGCTGACGGCGGTGTCGGCCATCCTCGGCGTGCTGCCGATCGCCTTCGGCCTCGGGCTGGAGATCTTCCATCACGAGACGACGATCAACGCGCCGTCGACGCAATGGTGGATTTCGCTGTCCTCGGCGATCGTCTTCGGCCTCTCCTTCGCCACGGTGCTGACGCTGGTGGTGACGCCGTCGATGCTGATGGTGTTCACCCGCGCCAAGGTCAAGCCAGGCGCACGGCGCGGCCTGATCAGCCGGCTGTTCCGGCGCGGCAAGGGCGAAATCTCGTCGGAGACGCCGACGGCGGACGCCGGCGCGGAACCCGCGATCGCCTTTCCAAAAGCCGCCGAGTAGGCAGGCTTGCCAATCTGAAAGGCAAAGGCCGCCCGGAACAACCGGGCGGCCTTTTGCATTGTTCCCCCGGCGTCATACGAAAGCATCGTCCTTGGGCAAACTCAATGCAGGGAATTTCTCATGCCGATCAGCACCCTTGTCATCATAGTCCTGATCCTTGTCCTGATCGGCGCGGTGCCAGCCTGGCCGCATTCGCGCTCCTGGGGTTATGGACCCTCTGGCATTGTCGGTGTGGTGCTGGTGGTGATCCTGGTGTTGCTGCTGATGGGGCGGCTCTGAGCCGCCTTTTCGGTTCGTGACAGGCATGGCCAGACGGCTTAACTCAGGCAGCCTTCATGCTCTTCACAGTGGCGATGCCGATGTCCTCGAGGGCTTGGGCGACCGCCTGATCGAGCGGCGTGTGCGGGACTTCGCCGATGATGCCTTCCAGCCGCGTCGAGGCCAACCGATGCGGCTCGAAGCGCAGGTAGGACATCGAGACGATCTCGCGCCACATCGCCACGAACGGGCTGCCGGCGCGCAGCACCCACCAAGGCATCGAGGTCATCTTGAGCGGCCGGTCAAGCGCCTTTTCTGCAGCGGCCTTGATCTCAACATCGGTGACGGCATGGCCTGGAAAGTTCAGCGCCTCATAGGAGCCGAGCTTGTCGAGATTCTTGGCCAGTGCGACGAAGGCCACGGCGAAGTCCGGCAGATAAGCCCATTCATGCACGAGGTCGGCGGGACCGGGCGCGGTGTAGACGCCCTTGCTGATCTTGGCGGCGACGACCAGGTCGAACCAGGAGCCGCTGCCGGTGCCGCCGAAGAAGTCGCCGGCGCGCAGCAGAATGGTGCGCACCCGGCTGGCCTCTGCCTCGTGGCGGAACAGATCCTCCATGGCGCAGCGGATACGGCCCTTATCGGTGGTCGGATGGAACGGCGTGTCTTCCGTGATCACCGCCGGCATAGGCGAGCCGTAATTGTAGACGGTGCCGGGGAACAGATGCAGCGCGTTGTTGGCATGGCAGGCGGCCATGACGTTCTCGGCCATCGGCAAGCATTTGCCCCAGTCGGTGTAGATCGGGTTGAGGCCGTTGAAGATGATATCGACGCCCTCGGTGGCACGGATCAGCGATTGACGGTCCAGCGCATCGCCGGCAACCGCCGTGGCGCCTTCGAGCTCGGCCGGCACATTGCCGGTGCGGGTGACGGTGCGGACGTCGAAGCCGGCGTCGATGAAGGCCTTGGCAACCACGCGGCCGAGCCGGCCATTGGCGCCGAGAATTGCGATCTTGGTCATTGTTCGTCTCCTTGTTTAATTTGAAGCAACGGGGGTTTGAGGCGGCGGGACGCGCCCGCCGCTTTCTGGATCTTCCGCGGACCGCCGTTCAGCGGCTGCCGAAGAGGTCGCGGTTGCTGCCCTGGGGCTTCTGATCGGTGATCTCGGATTTCTCGATCGAGGTAGTGGTCGTGGCGTCGGTGCTGGCGACGACAGGCTGGCTGGCGTCGTTCGAGCCGAACTTGTCGCTGCCGGCAAAAGCCGTGCTGGCGGCGATGAGGAGGGCGGCGGCGGTGAGAGCGATCTTGGTCATTTTGAATTCTCCTGGTTGGTGGTTGCAGTCCGTATCGGTGTTTGCAGGGCGAATATGATTGCCTCACTGATGAATTGAAATTGACCATGGATGCAGTTCTGATATTCATTATTGAATGGCTGATATCGACTGGAACTTGATCAAGAGCTTCGTCACGGTCGCGGAAACCGGCAGCTTGTCGGCTGCCGCGCGCAAGCTGTCGGCCAGCCAGCCGACGCTTGGCCGTCACATCGGCGAATTGGAGCAGGCGCTCGGTGTCACGCTGTTCAGGCGCGGGCGTAGCGGCTATGCGCTGACGGAAGCCGGCGCCACGCTGTTCGAACGCGGCAAGACGGTCAGCGAGCAGGCGAGCGCGTTTTCACGCCTGGCGCTGGGTTCGGTCGAGGCAATCGAAGGCACGGTGCGCATCGCCGCCAGCGAAGTGGTGGCGGCCTATGTGCTGCCCGACATGACCGCACGGCTCGGCATCGAGGAACCCGGCATCGAGGTCGAGATCGTTGCCTCGAACCAGGTCGAGAACCTGCTGCGACGGGACGCCGACATCGCCATCCGCATGGTCAAGCCGGCGCAGAACGAACTGGTGGCACGCAAGGTCTGCGACATCCCGCTCTGCGCCTGCGCGGCCATTTCCTATCTCGACCGGCGCGGCCGCCCGCTTGGGCCGGCCGACCTTACCGATCACCCCTTGATCGGCTTCGACCGCAGCGACGAGATGATCCGGGGCTTTACGCAATTCGGCCTCCCGGTCACCCGGAGCAGTTTCCGTTTCAGGGCGGACAACCAGGTCGTCCTGTGGGAGGCGGTGCGGGCGGGAAACGGCATTGGCCTCGGTCAGGAGCCGCTGGCCGATCGCGACCCGCTGGTGGAGAAGGTGCTGCCCGGCCTGCCGCTGCCAAGCCTGCCGGTATGGCTGGCGATGCATCGCGATGTGCGCAGCAGCGTGCGCATCCGCCGTGTGGCGGATTTTCTCCACGAGGAGTTGAAGCGCTATTCGGCGGGCACGGCGGCGAATTCGGCGCGGTGAGCGAGGCCCGCCATCAGCAAGACGACCATCAGCAGCACCGACATGGCGATGAAGATCGGTCCGAAGCTGGAATGCTCGGCGACGAAGCCGATCGCCGACGGCGCCACCAAGATGCCGGAATAGCCCATGGTGGTGACAACGCTCATGCCGGTGCCCGACGACATGCCTTCCTGGTTGCCGCCCGCCGAAAAGATGATCGGCACCATATTGGCGATGCCTAAGCCGCAAAGGGCAAAGGCCGCGATGGCGAGCCAGGGCGAGGGCGACAGGCCGGCGATCAGCATGCCGGTGGCGGCGACGACAGCCGAGCCGCGCAGCGTCGTCACCGCGCCGAAGCGGTTGCGCACGCCATCGCCGAAGAAGCGCATGATCGCCATGACGCCGGAAAAGGCGGCATAGGCAAGGCCGGCGACGGCAAGGTCGGCGCCGAGTTCTTGTCGCAGATACAGCGCCGCCCAATCGAGCACCGCGCCCTCGGAGATCATCGTCAGCAGAGCCATCAGGCCGATCAGGTAGACCAGCGGGTTTGCCGGCAGCGTGAATTTGTGATGCTCGGCCGCCTGTGGCCTGTCCTCGGCGACGAGATAGCCGACCGCCATCGCGATCGCCGCGAAGGCAAGCACGGTCACGACCGCGGCATGGGCGAGGTGGCCATAGTGCTGGATGGCAAAGCCGCCGAGGCCGCCGCCGGCGAAACCGCCGAGGCTCCAGAAGCCGTGCGAGGAGGACATGATGGCGCGCGACATCTTTCGCTCCACCACCACCGCATTGGCGTTCATGGCGACATCCATGCCGCCGATCGAGCCGCCGAAAATGAACATGGCGATGGCCGCCAGCGGCACGTTGGGCGCCAGCGCCACGACCAGCAGGCCGAGGCTGCCGCACAGGCCGAACCAGCGCAGCACGGTGCGCGAGCCATGTTTCGAGATCAGGTGGCCGCACCAGGTCATGGCGGTGACTGCACCGGCGCCGAACAAAAGGATCAGCAGGCCAAGCGTGAATTTCGAAATGTCGAGCCGGGTCAGGAACACAGGGATCTGCGGCGCCCAGCTACCGGTCAGGAAGCCATTGGCGAGGAAAATGGCCGCCACGGCCCATCGCCCGCGAATGGCAGTCTGCATGGCGTTTTGCGCATACATGGCTCGAATCCGGTCAAGAAATGGCTTTGCGCGGCAAATTAGATCGATTCAATTTTCAGTCAAGCACTCATTGCTCAAAGTTCTGGGCCAAGCGGAGGGCCAGCTGGCCACGTCTTCGTGCGGTGCCGCTGCGCATGTCCTGCCATCAAGGAAGGCCGGCATCCATGCTTTCTTGAGACCAGCGGCCAGATGAGAGATGATCCGTTCTGCGCCGCCGCCGGTGGCACGCTGCCCGGCCATGCCGAAGCACGGCGATCAAGCGTGGTTGCACCACCATTTGAAGACTTAAAGGAGTATCGATTGCCGTCAACACGGACACCAAAAGACACATTCCTCGCATTGGTGCGCGGGATTTGCGAAGCAAGCCCAGATCTGCCGGAATTGTATGCGGAGAACACGTCGGTCGTGCACCCATTCGACCCATTGAAACGACCTGAGCTTGTCGGCCGCGAAGCACTTCAGCGACATTTTGGGGCAATGAAGGGCACCCCGACGATTAGATTGGAGCCGACGAATATTCATGTCCATGAGACTGCCGATCCGGAGGTCATCGTGGCTGAATTCAGCTATGCGGGGCACGTGATCGAAAGCGGCCAGGCTGTTTCCTATCCCTGTATCTTCGTCATGCGCGTGCGAAATGGGGAGATTGTAGAATTGCGAGACTACGTTGATCACGTTGGATCGGCCGAAGCCCGTGGCATGCTAAGCGATCTTATGGAGAAGATCAGGCAAACACGCCTGACCAGTTCTGCCGAGGCCGGCTAGACCAGCCAGTTCTTGACGCCAGCCGTGTCTTAGTGATCTTTCGGCCGTCTGGCCTCGAATTCGGCTTTCTTGGCGTCCGACGCTTCGGTCTGGTTGAGAGCCTGCCACTCGGCATAGGGCATGCCGTAGACGATCTCGCGCGACTGATCCTTGGAGAGATCGACACCTTCGGCATTGGCCGCCTCGCGATACCAGTTCGACAGGCAATTGCGACAGAAACCGGCGAGGGTCATCAGGTCGATGTTCTGCACGTCGCTGCGTTCCCTGAGGTGCTCGACCAGCCGGCGAAAGGCGGCGGCTTCGAAATCGCGCTTCTGCTCGTCGCTGAGTTTGGTCATCGGAACCTCCGTCATAGCGGCCCGGTGCGCGAGCCGAATATTTTTACCGCATGTATATCGGGACGGCGGTCTATCGCGTCAACGATTGGCGCCAGGCGCTCGGCCCAGGCAAGCGCGCCTTGCTGGTCCGCTATCAGGTCCTGGCGGATCTCGATCAGCGCGTGGGCATAGCCGTTGACGATGGCGTGCCTGAACATGGTGTCGCCACGCAGCGCGCCGTCATAGGGCTCGTTGTCGCCGACGATCAGGTTCTTGTCCTGCGCCAGCATATCGATCAGCGGGCGCGCAACCCGGTCGTCCAGATCCCATAGGATGCCGACGTGCCACGGACGTTGCCTGCCCTGCATCACCGGGGTGAAGGAATGCACGGAGAAGATGAAGGGCGCCCGGCCGGAAGCCTGCGCGACCGAGGCGATCATGGCGCCGACGGCGTCGTGGTAGGGCCGGTAGAAGCGGTCGAGCCGCCTCTCGCGCTCTTCCGGCGCGATGGGATAGTTTCCCGGCACCACCGTGCCGTCATAGAGCTGGCGGATGAGCGTCGGATCGTCCTCGCCGCGATTGGGGTCGATCAACAGCCGCGAAAAATTGGCGATGACCGCCGGCACGTCGAGCAAGCCGGCGAGTTCGCGCGTCACCGCTTCGACGCCAATGTCATAGGCGATGTGCCGGTCGAACTCCGCCGCGGGCAGGCCGAGGCTGCCATAGTCGTCGGGCAGGTCGCGGCGGGCATGATCGGCCAGAAGCACGATGCCCCGCTTGCGGTCGCCCTCGACAATGTCGAAAGGCGCGAAAACTGTGGATCGGGTCATTGGCGGGAAATGGTCTGTTCGCTGGCTTCCGGGGAGGGTGCTATCGTCATTCCACGAAGACGACGCGTGCGCAATGCCGTTGTTTGGCCAAGGTTTATCGGGAAATCTGGCAAAGGGCGACGGATAGTGCGCCGGGAGCCTTCCTAAATCGATTGGAATTGATCAAAACGGCGCGTTGACATGCGCCCGGACTTTTCCGAAAAGGGGCGCAGAGAGATGCAGATGTGGTTCTTGAGGGGTTTTCGGATGGGTTCCGCTGGCAGGCAGCGCATGCGCTCTGCCTTTGCCATGCCGTTCCTGACCGTGGCCGTCGGCCTGTCGGCGATGGTCATGGCCTCGCCGGCGCGCGCCGATTTCCGTGTCTGCAACGCCACGCAGAACCTGGTCGGCGTCGGCATTGGCTATCGTGCCAAGGCCGGCTGGATCACCGAAGGCTGGTGGCACATTGAAGGATCGAGCTGCAAGACGTTGATCGAAGGGCCGCTGTCATCAAGGTTTTACTATCTTTATGCAGAAGACGCCGAGCGCGGTGGACGCTGGGACGGCCCGATCAACATGTGCGTGGCTGAAAAAGAGTTCAAGATCGCCGGCGTAAACGACTGCGTCGCCCGGGGCTTTCAGCGCGCCGGATTCCAGGAATATGACACGGGCGAACAGGCAAGCTGGATGGTCCAGCTGACCGATGAACCCGCAACGGGAGGCGCACCAGCCGCCCCGGGAACCAACAGTCAATGAGACGCAGCCGCAAGGTCAAGATCCTAGCCACAATCGGTCCGGCATCCTCCTCCGAGGAGATGCTGCAGAAATTGTTCGAAGCGGGCGCCGATGTGTTCCGCATCAATATGAGCCATACCGACCACGAACTGATGCGCACGCTGGTCGGCCGCATCCGCGCCGTCGAGGAAAAGGTCGGTCGGCCGATCGGCATCCTCGCCGACCTGCAAGGGCCCAAGCTGCGCGTCGGCAAGTTCGCCAATGGCAAGGAAGTGCTGACGCCAGGCCAGACCTTCACGCTCGACGACAATCCCGGGCCCGGCACGTCGACCAGGGTCTATCTGCCGCATCCGGAGATCCTGAGTTCGGTCGAGCCCGGTCACCGTCTTTTGATCGACGACGGCAAGCTCGAGCTGAAGGCGGTGAAGAGTGACGGCAAGTCGATCGTCTGCACGGTCGTCGCCGGCACGACGATTTCCGATAAGAAGGGCGTCAGCCTGCCCGATACCGACCTGCCGGTCGGCGCGCTGACCGAGAAGGACCGCAAGGATCTCGACGCGGTGCTCGCCACGGGCGTCGACTGGATTGCGCTGTCCTTCGTGCAGCGGCCCGAGGATCTGGCCGAAGCGCGCAAGATCGCGCGCGGCCGCGCCCTGATCATGGCCAAGATCGAAAAGCCGCAAGCCGTCGCCCGGCTGGCTGAGATCATCGAACTGTCCGACGCGCTGATGGTCGCCCGCGGCGATCTCGGCGTCGAGATGCCGCTGGAAGCCGTGCCCGGCATCCAGAAGCAGATCACGCGCGCCGCGCGCCGCGCCGGCAAGCCGGTGGTGGTCGCCACGCAGATGCTGGAATCGATGATCACCGCACCGGTGCCGACCCGCGCCGAAGTCTCCGACGTCTCGATCGCTGTCTTCGAGGGCGCCGACGCCATCATGCTGTCGGCGGAATTGGCGGCGGGTGCCTATCCCGTCGAAGCGGTAGCGATGATGAACCGCATCGCGACCAAGGTCGAAACCGACCCGACCTATGCCGGCATCATCAACGCCCAGCGCTCCGAGCCGGAAGCGACCGGCGCCGACGCCATCTCACTGGCCGCCCGCGAGATCGCCGAGACGCTGAAACTCTCGGCGATCATCACCTACACGGCATCCGGCACCACCGGGCTGCGCGCCGCGCGCGAACGGCCCCAGGTGCCGATCATCGCGCTGTCGCCGATCCTCAACACCGCGCGGCGGCTGTCGCTTCTGTGGGGCACGCACTGCGTCGTCTCGCCCGATGCCACCGATCTCGACGACATGGTCAACCGCGCCTGCCGCATTGCGCTGGAAGAAGAGTTCGGCAAGCCGGGCGACCGCGTCATCATCACCGCTGGTGTGCCGCTGAGGACGCCCGGCTCGACCAACATGCTGCGCATCGCCTATGTCGGCTCGGAAAAGCAGGGCAGCCGCTAAGCAGCTGATTTTGAGACTGAAGCGTGTCGCGCGGTTTCGTGCGGCTCGCCGTGGCTGGAATACAAAGCGCGGGACAATGATCCCAGCCTTCATCTAGCCTTTGGCCGTCGCGATCCTGAGCGCTCTTGCCGCGGCCTCCGTGTGGTCCCTGCGCTGAAGAAACCGACGCGCACGGAGAACTGCGTCATATAGATACTGATCCGGACCCAACATCTTTCGCCGGTTCAATTCGGTCGTGTCGAGCAGGTCGAAATAGACCTTCTGGATCGTGCAGTGCCAACCGGCACTGTGGGAGGTCCAGCCCTTTCGATGGTGCTCCAAAAGGCGCTCGCGGTCGGAGTAGCCGTGGTAGTCGAAAGCGATGACGCCGTTCGTCACATAGACATGGTTTCCTGAAAAGCCCTCGGCCGGGATGATCCGCTCCGCATAAAATCCTTCAAGCGGGGGATGCTTGAGGAAAGTGCCTGCAAGAATGTGGCATGCGCCGTAGCCGAAGAAGATGCGATCCGGCAGCGCCCATCGCTTTTCCGGGTTTTTCTTGATGCCGTGCTTGAGGACATACATCTCAGGTCGGCGCGAGTTCGGCCTGGGGCTCCTTGATGTCGGCGCACTTGCCCACACCATAGGCATCGCCGGCGATCCGCGCCTCGACCGTTCTGGCCATCGCCTCCAGGTCGACATCCCCGCCGGCTACCTTCTCGATGGCGCCGACGACGAGGTCCGAGGCGATCCAGTCCGGCTTGTGGCCGAGATTGTGCACCCAGACGAGCTCCGCGCCCGGTATATCGCGCGCCAGGCCGACGGAATGGATATGGGCATAGACGACCTTGTCTCGGTCGCCCGAAATGACCACGGTCGGCGCGCGGATCTCTTTGTAGTGCGGCGCGGCGCCAAGCGTATAGCGATAGAGGCCGGCGACGTCGGTGGCGTTGGCGCGAAAGGCCGCAGGCCGCAGCACCAGCGGGATCGCGGCCGTGCCGAGATAGTCGTCCGGCACCTTGTTGGGCGAGAAAACGCAGGTCGTTGCATCGGCCATCTGAAATGTGCCGGCGGGATAGGCGAGCGTTTCGGAGAAGAGCCGGCCGATCACCGGAACGGTGGTCAGATCGTAGTACCAGGATGTCGCGCCGCCCGGCCAGGGATGGGTCGCCGGCGCCAGGAAGACGAGACCGAGCGTCCTGTCGGCATGCTCGCGGCCGAAAGCCGCCGTCACCACGCCACCGAAGGAATGGCCGACGATGATTGCCTTCCTGATGCCGAGGCGGTCCATCAAGGCAGCGAGGGTATGGGCCTGTGCTGACGGATCCTCATTGTTGCCGGGTCCGCGCCCCGACCAGCCGTGACCCGGCCGGTCGAAGAACAGCATTTCGGCGCGGCCCTCGAGCAGCGGCCGAAGCGGCAGCATCTGATCCCCGAGATTGGCGCTGGCGCCATGGATGAAGACGATCGGCGGCAGCTCCGGATTGGCGGCGGCTGGAATGTGGACATAATGGATGCGGGCGCCGCCGATGTCAGCGAATTCGCCAATGGGTGGATCGCGGCGCTCGATCAGCCACGAGCCGACGCGGGTCACGCCGACCAGGGCAAAGACGAGCGCGAGAAGGAAGGCGAACGCGGCGGAGATCAGGTTCATGTGGGGAGATACGGGGGTGGCGTGGGATAAGTTTGAGTAGGCAGTAGGCAGTAGGTTGGTGTTTGCCGCCCAATCCTTCCCCTACTGCCTACGCCCTATTCCCTGCACTAAATTCCTTCGCCGGCAAGCTCTTCCGAAAGCGTGGCGACCTGGTCCTGGGCGCTGCGCATCATCGGATAAATGGCCAGCACCTTCTGCCAGGCCTCGAGCGCCGACTGCTTGTGGCCAGTCAGCGCCATGATCTGCGCCAGGCCCGACAGCGCGCCGAAATGGCGCGGCTCGAGTTGCAGCGTGTGGTCGATGTCGGACATCGACTTGCCGTAGTTTTTCATCATGAAATGCACCGTGGCGCGCCGGTTCCAGCCTTCGGCATAGGTCGGCTGCAAGGTCACCACCTGGTCGAGCAAATCGAGCGCGACGTCGAATTTCTGATTGTCCATCGCTTTTTGCGACCACAACATCATCAGGTCGATCGAGGCGCTGCCGGACTGGAACCATTCGCCCCAGATGTTGCCGGCGATGCGTTCGGCCGCCTTTTCGTTGCGTTCGCGCTTGAGGTCGGAAAACAGCTTGTCGAGCCGGGCCTGTTTGGTCATCGGCGCGGCGGGAGCCTCCGGGGCAGCCGGCGCCGCCGGCTGGTCGTCCGCGGCCCTGGCCGGCACGCTTGTGGCGCCGGAAACAAGCAGGGCTGTCAAAAATGCAAAAAGAATCCGCATCGCCCGATCCTAGTCCCGGGCGGCGGAACAGCAAAGTGATTTTAGCGTGAGAAGGTCGGCAGGCCGACAAGCATCAAGGGGCGGAGGCGAAAAGCCTCCGGCCTAAAGCTCAGCCCTGGCGCGCCTTATAGCGCGGGGCGGTCTTGTTGATGATGTAAACGCGGCCCTTGCGGCGAACCAGCTGGTTGTCGCGGTGACGCGCCTTCAGCGCCTTGAGCGAATTCTTGATCTTCATGGTCTTGCCTGTCGGTGCGGACCCGGTTCCGGGTCGAAATTTTAAGGCGCGCCAGAAGACGCGCCTTTTCAACGGTGGGTGGCTCATAAACGAGGAGCCTTGCCCATGTCAACCGCAAGCATGCTCCACACCTCCATATCATCAAATATCCGCCATATCAGCCGCTCGGCATTGCACGGTTCCGGGCGGGCTGGGATGATGCGGTGTATTTCAAGTGATTTGGGGTCGATCATGCGCCGAATATTGCTGTCCGCCTGCCTTGTCGTCCTGGCGGGAACGTCGATCGTGCGCGCACAGGAATGCGACCGCTCCGACGACAGCCAGCAGATGATGAACATTTGCGCCGGCGAGGACTACCAGGCCGCCGACGCCAAGCTCAATGCGGCCTATCAGGACCTGATCAGCTCCGATGATGCCAACGGCAAGAGATTGCTGCAGGTGGCGCAACGCGCTTGGATCACTTTCCGCGACGCCGAGTGCGCGCATAGCACAGCCGCCAGCGTGGGCGGCTCCATCCACGCGATGGAGGTCTCGCAGTGCCTGACCAGGCTCACCAATGACCGCATCAACCAGCTTGCGGCCTCGGCCAATTGCAGCGAAGGCGATGCCAGCTGCGCCAGCCCCAACGAGGGCAGCGACGAGGTGCAATAGCTCGTTTTGAGCTAAGTACGGCGGCTGATGCGGGTGAAATGGCCCATCTTGCGGCCGGGCCGTGCTTCGGCCTTGCCATAGAGATGCAGCATCAGATCGGGCTCGGCGAGCAGGGTGGGCACGCGCAGCACGTCGTCGCCGATCAAATTTCCCATCACGCAGTCGGAGTGGCGCCCCGGGCTGCCCAGCGGCAGGCCGGCGACGGCGCGGATATGCTGCTCGAACTGCGAAACGATGCAGGCCGCCTCGGTCCAATGGCCTGAATTGTGGACGCGCGGCGCGATCTCATTGGCCAGCAGCGAACCGTCGGAAAGCACGAAGAACTCGACGCCGATGACGCCGACATAATCGAGCGCCGACAGGATTTTTGCCGCGGCCGTTCGCGCCGCTTCAGCCGTTTCAAGTTTGACGCCGGCCGGCAGGGTCGAGGTGTGGAGAATGCCGTGGCGGTGGACATTCTCGGCCGGGTCGTAGGCAGCCACGGCGCCATCCAGGCCACGCGCTGCAATCACCGAGATCTCGCGCTCGAAGGGCACGAAGCTTTCCAGGATCAACGGCACATTGCCCATCGCCTCGCAGGTGCCGGCGAAGCCTCCCGTTTCCATGTTGCGGAAGACACGCTGGCCCTTGCCGTCATAGCCCATGCGCCGCGTCTTCAAGATGCCGGTGCCGCCGAATGTCCTCAGCGCCGCCGTCAGTTCCTCGTCGGTGTCGACCGGACGAAAATCGGCGGTGGCAATGCCGATGCCGTTGAGGAATGTCTTTTCACTCACCCGGTCCTGCGCCACGTCGAGCGCGCGCGCCGGCGGATAGACCGCTACCTTGGCGGCAAGCGCTTCGGCCGCGGCGACGGGAACATTCTCGAACTCGTAGGTGACGACGGCACTTGCCGCCGCCAGCTCGGCAAGGGCGGCCGGGTCGTCATAGGCTGCCGTGACCTGCCGGTTGGCGACCTGGGCGGCCGGGCAATCCGGCTGCGGCTCCAGCACGATGGTGCGGTAACCGAGGCGGGCGGCGGCCATTGCCAGCATGCGGCCGAGCTGGCCGCCGCCGATGATGCCGATGGTCGATCCGGCGGGCAGGCTCACGGCGTGTCCGTCGGTTCGTCGGCGACCTTGGCGGTCTGCGAGGCGCGCCAGGCATCGAGACGCTGGGCAAGCTTGTCGTCGTTGAGCGCCAGCACGGCGGCTGCCAACAGGGCCGCATTGGCCGCGCCGGCCTTGCCGATGGCCAGTGTCCCGACAGGAATGCCGGCCGGCATCTGGACGATGGAGAGCAGCGAATCCTGGCCCGACAGCGCCTTGGATTCCACCGGGACGCCGAACACCGGCAGCGGCGTCATCGCCGCCGTCATGCCGGGCAGATGCGCGGCACCGCCGGCGCCGGCGATGATGACCTTGTAGCCGGCGGCCTTGGCGCCCTTGGCGAATTCATAGAGCCGGTCGGGCGTGCGATGCGCCGAGATGATCAGGCGCTTGTGCGGGACGCCGAGCGCCTCCAGCGTTTCGGCCGCCTGGCGCATCGTCGCCCAGTCGGACTGGCTGCCCATGATGATGGCGACGTCGGCGCGTTGATCGTTCAAGCTTGTTGCTCCCCGGCGACAAAGGCGCGCCTTAGCGGAATTCGCGCGGGGCCGCAAGGATATCAGGCCACCGGCAAGGCCGGTGGCTATAATCCAGCCTAAACCGCCGCTTTGCGGAAGCGGGCGACGAAGTCGTCGAGTTCGGGCCGTTCCATGTCGGAGATCGCCCAGTAAGAGAAGGCGCCGTCGCTCCAGTGCACCATCGAGAAGCCGCCGGACGAAAGGTCGTCCGGCTGGGTGGTCTTGCCGCCCTGCTGCGGTTCGGCGACCAGCGTGATCAAGTGTTCGCGGTGGCGGTAGACCAGGGCCGGCACCGGCCGGCCGGATATCACCTCGACCCGGCCGCCGATCAGCGCGTAGCCGTCCTGGGCAAGGTCGGGCGCCGGCGGCGAGACGCCAATGCGGGCGTCGAGCCAGGGCTTGACCGTATGGCGGTCGGACGAGACGATGTCGATCGGGCTCGCGGCAAGCAGGCTGCGGCGATGGCCGCTGGCGACCGCGGCGGCAAAGCCGTCATCGACGCCGCTCTGCATCACCCATTGTGTCGCCCCGCTGGCCAGCACCGCGCTGATCATGATCGACGCGGCCATGGCGCGCCAGTCGAACGAGCCGAAGCGGCGCGCTCTCGGCGATGGCCGCGCCTGGGATGGACGTGTCCCGGCTTCCCGCCGCTGGCCGCCGCCAGCGCCGGCAATCAACCCCGGCAGCGTCGACGGCGTGCCCCGCTGCGGCTCGGCCTCGACCGGCGCCTGCCGTTCGGTGCCCGCCATGCCGATCGACGCGATGCGGGCGCGAAACGCGTCGCTGACATCGGGGCGCGGCAGGCGGCTGACAGCGCCTTGCAAGGCGACAATGCGGGCATGCTCGGCGGCAAGCCTGGGGTCGGCGGCGATGCGACGCTCGACGGCAAGAGCGGCTGCCGCATCAAGCTCGCCATCGACAAGGGCATGGATCATCAGTCTGATACCTTCGGGATCGTTGGGCAGCCCGTCGTCGTGCGTCATGGCGCTCTCCCCAATTCAGACGCCAGCAGGCCACGGGCGCGGGCCAGCCTGGACATCACCGTGCCGATCGGCACGGCAAGCATGGCCGATATCTCGCGATAGCTCATGCCGTTGATATCACGCAGCACCAGCGTCTCGCGAAATGGCTGCGGCAGAGCCGCGATCGCCGCCTCCAGTGCCGCCGTATCGGCTTTGGCGATCAGGCTCGCCTCCGGGCCGTCCTCGTCGGGCATGCTGGTGCCGTGCGCCGCCGCCATGTCATCGAGGTCGCCTAGATCGCCGACGGCCATCATGGCACGCGGCCGGTTGCGCGCCATCCAGGTGTAGGAGGTGTTGCGCACGATGGTCAGCAGCCAGGCGCGGGCGTTGCCGCCAGCGTAGCCTGATATGCCGGCATGAGCCTTGATGCAGGCATCCTGCACCACATCCTCGGCATCGGCCGCATTGCCGGTCAGCCAGCGGGCCAGCGCCAGCGCATCGCCGAGATGCGGCAGCACCACTTCGTTGAAGCGTTCTGCCAGGGCCCTCTCGCTCAAAGCGGCACCATGATCCGATACTCCAGGCCGTGCCGCCTCAAGATGCGACGGCGACCTTGCCCTGCTCGCAGGGGCAAAGCCCCCGGAAGCAGGCAGAGCCGCCTGCCTTGCCGAAACTGAATTCATCTGCGTCACCGCTGTCAAGCGCCACAAAGGAGAGCCTGACGATCATCCTGCTTGCCAGCGCATCGCGACGGCTGCCGCCGTGTTCGCTGTCCTTGCAATGATGGGGCATGCCGGTCTCCTCAACGCCAGTGGTGGCGTATGCCGAGGAGACTTGTCGCGGCGCCGATTTATTCCCACAGCCCGCGATCCCGCTGTTCACAGTCGCGTGATCACTGATGGTTTGGGATGATTGGCCTAGCGCTCAATCCGGCCAGCGCAAGACGCCGGACGAATCCTTGCGGGCGGCCTTCATCGCATCGGCGGGACGGTCCTTCGCGGTCAACACTGCACGCAACCGCTCGGCGACGATCTCGGCCTCGCCGGGATGCAGATTGCAGGGGTCGAGGAAGAAATGGCCGCGCTCGACTTCGTGGTTGCGCACGATGATCGGCGGTGAGCCAGCCGCCAGCGCCGAGGCGAGGCCAGCGGCGCTGAAGCGGCTCTCCGGCGAGATGAATATCTGCAGCCGGTCGAGCGGGTTGGCAGTCGGGTCCGGGATGATCTTGGCAAAGATGCCCGGCAGTCCCTGCAAAGCGTCCTTCCAGAGGTTGAGCGCCGCCTCCTCGCGCCGGCGGATGCCGGCGTGATCGCGCTTCTCCCAGGCTTCGAGTGCCGCCATGGTGCCGGCGATGCTTTCCTTGCCGACCTTCATGGCCCGCGCCACGCCGCGGTTCTGCAGATAGGCGGCCCGCACCAGATCCTTGCGGCCGGTGACGATGCCGCTGGTCGGGCCTGAGAGGAATTTGTGGCCGCTGTAGATGACGACGTCGGCGCCGCGCGCGAGAAAACCGCGCAGATCATATTCGGACGCTGCATCGACGATCACCGGCACGCCCTTGGCGTGGCAGATCTCGCAGAATTCCTCCAGCGACAGCATGCCGTACTGCACCGTGTGGTGGGCCACGACGTAGAGGCCGGCCGCCGTGCGCTCGTTTATCGCTTCGCGCACATGATAGTCCTGGGTGACGCTGACCGTGCCGGCGGGCACCACCCTGGCGCCGGCGACGCGGATCGACTGGTCGATCGGGGCGCCGTAATTGACGATGTGGCCGAGCTGGATGACGACCTCCGATTTGAGGTCGCCGGTGTCGTCAGGCAGGCGCTCGATGGCGAGCAGGCTGGTTCCCGTCATCGCGCCGGCGATCGCCATGGTGATGCCGCTGGCGCAGCAGGCGGTGATGAAGCCGGCCTCGCCGCCGGTGAGGCGCGCCACCACAGTGCTCGCGGCGCGCTGCAGATCGTCCATCTCCACCCATTGCGAGGCCATTTCCGCCATGGCGCTGATCGCCTCCGGGACGATGATCGATGCGCCGAGCGCGGTCATGGTGCCGGAGACATTGATGATCGGCCGCAAGCCCAGCCGTTCGCGGATGGTGGTGTTGGAGCCGGTGTCGGAATAGGTTTTCATGTGAGCGGATCCCGTGAGTGGCAGGTCAGGCGGCGATCTCGACGACCGCCTCGATTTCGACAGTGATGTTTCCAGGCAGCGAGCCGACGCCGATCGCCGAGCGGGCGTGACCGCCGATCTTGTCGAAGACATCGGCGAACAGGTCCGAACAGCCATTGACCACTTTCGGGTGGTCGCTGAAAGTCGGCGTCGCGTTGACGAAGCCGAGCAGCTTGACGACGCGCACGATGCGGCCGAGATCGCCGGCGGCGGCATGCATGACGGCCAGCAGATTGAGCCCGGTCAGGCGCGCGTGCTCATAGGCCTGCTCGACGGTGACGTCCTCGCCGACCTTGCCGGTGCAGAGCGTGCCGTCGGCGCGCAGCGGCCCCTGGCCCGACAGGAAGATCAATCGCCCGCTCTCGGCATGGGTGACGAAGTTGGCGATGGGCGTCGGCGGCTCGGGCAGCGTCAGGCCGAGTTCGGCGAGCCGGATGTAAGGCGTCATGGAAGCAGGCTCCTTGGGACGGCAACGGCCGTCCAATGTCAGAAATGCGAGGCGCGGAAGCGCGCCAGGAAGGTGCGGAGGCGCTCATTGCTGGTTTCCGCCGCCAGGATCTCCTTGGGCGGCCCGACGGCGCTGACGCCGCCATCGGCCATGAAGACGATGCGGCTCGAAGCGTCGCGGGCGAAGGCCATTTCATGCGTCACCATCAGCATGGTTATGCCGTCCTCGGCGAGGCTGCGCACCACGGCCAGCACCTCGCCGACCAGCTCAGGGTCGAGCGCCGAGGTGATCTCGTCGAGCAAAAGGATTTTCGGCTCCATCGCCACCGCGCGCGCGATGCCGACGCGCTGCTGCTGGCCGCCGGAGAGCTCGGCCGGCAGGCTGTCGGCCTTGTGGGTGAGGCCGACGCGGCCGAGCCAGTGTTCGGCGATCTGGCGCGCCTCGGCCTGGCTCTTTCCCCGCACCTTGGTCAGTCCAAGCATGATGTTGCCGGCGGCGGTGAGGTGCGGAAACAGGTTGAAGCTCTGGAACACCATGCCGGTCTCGGCGCGCATCGCGGCCAAGTCGCGTTCGCTGCGGCGCTGGCGCGTTCCGGCCTCGCGATAGCCGACCTCCTTGCCGTCGATGCGGATCGAGCCTAAGTCATAGCTTTCGAGGAAGTTTACACAGCGCAGCAGCGTGGTCTTGCCGCTGCCGGAAGGGCCGATGACGGTGACCACTTCGCCGCGCTTCACCTGAAGGCTGACGGAACGCAGCACCTCGACGGCGCCGAAGGCCTTGGAGACATCGCGCACGTCGAGCAGCGCGGGACTGGCGTTTGTGGCGTCGGACATCGTGCTATTCCCGAATGAAGGCAAAGCGCCGCTCGAGCCGCCGGCTGGCGAGCGAGAGCGCGTAGTTGACCGCGAAATAGATGAGCGCGCCGAGGATATAGAGCGGCATCGCCTCGTAGGTACGGCCGATGACCTGGTTGATGGCCTGCATTAGATCGGTGATGCCGAGCAGCGAGACCAGTGCGCTGCCCTTGACCGCGTCGGTGACGCCGTTGATCCAGGGCGGCAGGAAGCGCCTGAACGCCTGCGGGAAGATGACGGAGGTGAGCCGCTGGCGGAAGGTCAGCCCGATCGCCATCGCGGCCTCGGACTGGCCTTTCGGGATCGAGGCGACCGCGCCCCTGAGATATTCGATGACCTGCGCCGTCTTGAACAGGGTGAGTGCCAGCACGGCGGCCCAGAAGGACGGCAGATGCAGCCCGATCGCGGGCAGGCCGTAATAGACGAAGAACATCAGCACCAGGATCGGAATGCCGCGGATGGTGTCGGAGAAGATGCGCACCGCCCAGCGCAGCGGGGCGGGGCCATAGACCAGGCCGACGCCAAGCAGGACGCCGGCGACGAGCGACAGGGTGACGACCAGCAGCGACACCCAAAGGGTCACGGCGAAGCCCTTGGCGAGGAAGGGCAGGGCGTAGAGGATCTGGCTCGCCATGTCAGCGCGCCGCCCGGAACCGGCGCTCGACTAGCCTGAGCCCGAAAAGCAGGATGTAGCCGGTCAACAGATACATCGCCGTCGTCACCAGATAGACCTCGACGATGCGGAAGGTGTTGAAGTTGATCCACTGGGCGCCGAAGGTAAGTTCCGGTACCGAGATGACCGAGGCGATCGAGGTGTCCTTGAACAGCGAGATGAAGGTGTTGGACAGCGCCGGCAGCGTGATGCGCAGCATGGTCGGGAGGCGCACATGGATGAGCCTTTGCCAGGGCGTCAGGCCGATCGCCTTGCCGGCATCGAGCTGGCCGCGCGGGACGGCCTCGAGGCCCGAGCGAAACACCTCGACCAGATAGGCTCCGCTATAGACAGACAGCGTCAGGACGAACGAGGTCGGCGCGCTGTAGGCCAGGTCGACCACGGTCGGCACACCGTAGAAGACGAGATAGACGAGCAGGATCAGCGGCACGTTGCGGATGAATTCGACATAGGCGGCGATGATCGCGCGCACGACGCGTCCGGCCGAGACGTACCAGACCGCGAGCACCAGGCCGATGACGGTGCCGATCGCAATCGAGATCACCGCAAGCTCGAGGCTGAGCAGCAGACCGCCCCACAGCTTGTCGAAATGCCGCCAGATCAGGTTGAAATTGAGGGCATAGCCCATGCGTCCGCCTCGGTGTGAGGGCCGTCGAGTGGATTGCGGAAGGGCTGGAATGCCGCCCTTCCGCGATCCGGGATCAGATGACCGGGAAGCCGGGGTGGCGTGCCGGCGGCTCCTGGCCGAAATAGTCCTTGAAGGCGGCATCGTAGAGCGCCGATTCATGGCCGAACATGGCTATGGTGAAGGTCTGGTTGACGTAGGTCAGCCAGTCGAGATCGCCCTGCCGCAAGGCCGCGCCGTAGAGCATCGAATACCAGCTCTTGCCGGCATCGAAGTATTTGTCCGGATTGCGCGAGGCGAGCCAACGCACGGTGGACAGATCGACAGCTGCCGCGTCGGCGCGCTTGGATTCCAGCGCCTGCAGCACGTTGGCCTGCGTGTCGATCTGCAGCACCTGTGCCTGCGGCAAGGCATAGTGGACGGAGCTTTCGGCATCGACATTCTGCAGGATGGAGATGCGCGTCGCCGAACCGCCGGCAAGCAGCTTGTCGAAGGTCTTGTTCTCGGCGGTGGGCAGCGTCAGCAAGGCGACGCCTTCGACGTAGTACGGCCGGCTGAAGTTGATCAGCTGCGAGCGCTGCGCCGTCATCGTCATGAACTGGATGGTGATGTCGACCTTGTTGGTGGTGACGTTGGGGATGCGCTGCGCCGGGTCCTGCATGACGAACTCGACCTTGGTCGGATCGTCGAACAGTCCTTTGGCCAGGATGCGCCCCATGGTGATGTCCATGCCGACCAGTTCGCCGGCATCGTTCTCGAAATGCCAGGGCGCGTTGGTGCTGCCGGTGCCGACGATAAGCTTGCCGCGGTCGAGCACGGTGCGCAGCAGGCTGTCGGATGCGGCCTGGGCGGCCGCCTTCTGCGCATCGACGGTTGCCAGCACGCCGGCTGTCGCCAGTCCCGCCATTCCCAATTTCAGAAAATCACGTCTTCCGGATGTGTCGTTCACGGCGACCTCCTTTCGTGTTGTGTTCCCCATGCACAGGCAAGACACACGTCGATGATTTCAAAGCGATTGTCTCTTACAAGAGACGCATGTATCCTGTACAAGACAGATACTAACACCAGGAATTGACAATGCAAGATGGCAATGCCTTGGTCGTTTCGGCCGACGAAAAGACGACCGCCTCCCGCGAGAAGGGCCTCAACCGGGTGCTCGAGATCCTGGACTTCCTGCACGCGACGCAGCGGGCGATCGGCATCGGCGACCTTGCCAAGGGGGTGAACGCACCGCGCTCGACGACCTACACGCTGGTGCGGTCGCTGGTCGACGCCGGTCTGCTGGAAATGGCGGGCGACGGCAACCGCGTCTATTTCGGCAAGAAGCTCTATCTCTATGGAATGGATTATGTGCGCGGCAACGACCTACTGCGTCGCGGGCGCCAGGAGGTCGACCATCTGTCGCGCGAGACCGGAGAGACATCGGAACTGTGCATGCTGCAGAGCGGCCGCTATACGATCGTCCACTCCAGCCCAGGTACCAGGCCGTTCCGCATCAGCTCCGCCACCGGCCTGCAGATACCGCTGCCGTGGACCGCGTCTGGCCGGCTGCTTCTGGCGGGGCTGGAGCGGGCCGAGGTCGAAGCCATGGTGTCGGAAGACGATCTCGTGCTGCCCGACGGCCGCAAGCTGCGGCTCGACGATTTCATCGACGACATCGCCAAAGCTGGGGTGACCGGCTACTGCGTCACCTCGGGCCTGGTCGATGCCTATACGAAATGTCTTGCCGTGCCGGTCTTTTCAGCGCCGGGCAAGGTCGAGGCAACGATGTGCCTGGTGGTTCCCATCGACACCTCCGACGAGCGGACCGGCAGTCTCATCGGCCTGCTGCGCGATCGCGCGGCCAGGTTGTCGATCGGCGGATAGGGAAAGCGTTCAGGCGATGATGTCTGGAATGATCTTGTCTTCCAGCTTCATCAGCCGGTCCTTGAGCGCCAGCTTCTTCTTCTTCATGCGCTGGATTTGCAGCGGGTCGCAATTGGTGGCGATCATCGCGTTGATCGCCGCATCGAAATCGGCGTGTTCCTGCTTCAGCCGGGAAAATTCGAGGCGAATATCGGCCTGTTCCTGATCGGACATTCTCTACCGTCTGCACGTCTGCGGCGCCCAAAAACTGGGCCTGATTGGGCGGGGGTGGCAATTTCTGCCACCGGCGCGCAGGCCATATCACATTTCACCTTGTCGTGGAATGCTACCACGCAGCATTCGACATCGCAGTCGGAAGGTGGCAAAGTGTCATTGTGCCGTCACAGAACGACCTGCGGTGGACGCCCCGTGACGGCTGCAATCGAGGAAAACCATGAAAGGGAGAACCAATCATGTCTCTTGCATCCCATCTTGATGAGTTGCAGCGGAAACACGGCGACATCGAACGCGAAATCGATGACGCGATGAACCACCCGTCGGTGGACGACCTCGAAATCGTGAATCTAAAGCGACGCAAGCTGGCACTCAAGGATGCGATTGAGAAACTGAAAGCGCAACCGACCACGCATTGATGCCCGACTGACATAGCCGCCGCTATGCGGTCTCCTTGCCGGCGGCAACCGCCGCCGGTGCTGTCGCTTTGATTTTCAACGCCAAGTCATAAGCCGCAGCTAACATCCCTCCGATCCCCCTTTTTGCCCCTGGCCATAGCCGGGTCTTGTCCTGTTTCAGCTCGCCGGCTGGGATCAATTGCTGCCAGTGGCGACCTGTCGCCATTGACAAGCCATCTTTGCTCCTCCACCTCATGCCCGAACCTCAGCGCATCGGCCCCGGGGAGTGCTTGTGCGTCCGAGTGGACGCACGGGGCTTCAGAGACAAAAGGCTGCCGGCATGACCGGATATTTTTCCTTTCCCTTCCCCCGCCGCACGTCGGTCGGCGTCGATGTCGGCGGCGTGGCCGTCGGCGGCGGCGCGCCTGTCGTGGTGCAATCGATGACCAACACCGACACGGCCGACATCGATCAAACCGTCGCGCAGGTCGCGGCACTGCACCGCGCCGGCTCCGAGATCGTGCGCATCACCGTCGACCGTGACGAGAGCGCCGCCGCCGTGCCGCGCATTCACGAACGCTTGCTGCGCCTCGGGATCAATGTGCCGCTGGTCGGCGACTTCCACTATATCGGCCACAAATTGCTAGCCGACCATCCGGCCTGCGCCGAGGCACTGGCCAAATACCGCATCAATCCGGGCAATGTCGGCTTCAAGGACAAGAAGGACCGGCAGTTCACGGATATCGTCGAAATGGCGATCAAGCATGACAAGCCGGTGCGCATCGGCGTCAATTGGGGCTCGCTCGACCAGGAGCTTCTGACCCGGCTGATGGACGACAACCAGGACAAGGGTTTCTCGCTCACGGCGCAGGAAGTGATGCGCGAGGCGATCGTGCAGTCGGCTATCCTGTCGGCCGAGATGGCCGAAGAGATAGGCCTTGGCCGCGACAAGATCATCCTGTCGGCCAAAGTCAGCGGCGTGCAGGACCTGATTGCCGTCTACACCGAGCTTGCGACCCGCTCCGACCATGCGCTGCATCTCGGCCTCACCGAGGCCGGCATGGGTTCGAAAGGCATCGTCGCCTCGTCCGCCGCCATGGGCATCCTCTTGCAGCAAGGCATCGGCGACACCATCCGCATCTCGCTGACGCCGGAGCCGAACGGCGACCGCACACGCGAAGTGCAGGTGTCGCAGGAACTTTTGCAGACCATGGGGTTCCGCCAGTTCGTGCCGATCGTCGCGGCTTGCCCCGGCTGCGGCCGCACCACCTCCACCGTGTTCCAGGAGCTTGCGCAGAACATCCAGGCCGACCTGCGCAAGAACATGCCGGTGTGGCGCGAAAAATATCCCGGGGTCGAGAACCTCAAGGTCGCGGTGATGGGCTGCATCGTCAACGGCCCGGGCGAATCCAAGCATGCCGATATCGGCATTTCGCTGCCCGGCACCGGCGAGACGCCGACAGCGCCCGTCTTCGTCGACGGCAAGAAGGCGGCGACGCTGCGCGGACCGTCGATCGCGGCGGATTTCGAGAAAATGGTCGCCGACTACATCGAGCAGAGGTTTGGGCGCGGCGGCAAAGCCGCGGCGGAGTAGACGAAATGCAGCGTTTCCTCAGGGTGACGCTGGTTCTGCTTTGCGCCCTGGGTTGCTCGACATCCGTTCAGGCCGATCCGCCGCAATCGGCCAAGCAGCGGCTGATCGACAAGGTCTGCAACCTGATCCAGGCCCATGCCGACCAGAACGGCCTGCCCCGGGATTTCTTTGCCCGGCTGATCTGGAAGGAAAGCCGTTTCGATCCCAATGCCGTCAGCCCCGTCGGCGCCGAAGGCATCGCCCAATTCATGCCGGGCACCGCCAAGATGCGGGGCCTCGAGAACTCCTTCGACATCAACCAAGCGATCCCGGCGTCGGCGAAATATCTCGCCGAAATGAAAACCAGCTACGGCAATCTTGGCCTTGCGGCGGCCGCTTACAATGCCGGCGAAAGCCGGGTGTCGCGCTGGCTGGGCTCGGGCGGCTTCCTGCCGATGGAGACCGAGAGCTATGTCTTCGACGTCATGGGCGAGCCGGTCGACAAGTTCACCGACCCCGCCTATGCCGGAAAAATCGTGCCGCTCGATGCCAAGACGGATTTTGCCGTCGCTTGCCGCAAACTGCCTGTCATCATGTCGCAGACCGTGGCGATGGCCTCGATCAACGTCAAACCATGGGGCGTCCAGGTGGCCGGCAATTTCCGCCGCAGTGCCGCTATCAGCCAGTGGCTCAGGGTCAGGAGCCGGTTTCCGGCGCTGCTTGCCGGCCATGATCCGGTGGTGAGCCGGGTGCGCACGCCGATCGGCCGGCGCGGCATCTATGCGGTCAGGATCGGGATCGACGATCGTGCCGCCGCCAATGTCATCTGCCAGAAATTGCAGAGCGTCGGCGGGGCGTGCGTGGTGGTGCGCAACCGGTAGGCTGGTCCGAGAGAGGCGTTTAACGATGACAGCCAGGATCGTTCTGCTCAATGGCGTCGGCAGTGCCGGCAAAAGCTCGATTGCCAGGGCGTTGCAGACAATAACCGCCGCGCCGTTCCTGCATGTCCAGATGGACAGTTTCCTCGAGATGCTGCCCGAGGCCTTGCAGAACCATGCCGATGGCTTCTCCTACGAAACCGTCCGACAGGACGGCAAACCCGCGGTCGTGATCAGGGCCGGGCCGGTGGGCGAAAAAACCCTGCGCGGCATGCGCCACGCCATTGCCGCCATGGCCGGGCAAGGCAACGACCTGATCGTCGACGATGTGCTGTGCAACGGCGAACTATCGGACTATGTCAAACTGCTGTCGGCCTTCGATCTCCATCTGGTCGGCGTGATGGCGCCGCTGCAGGTTCTGGAAGCCCGCGAAGCCCGGCGACCCGACAGACTGCCGGGGCTGGCGCGCTGGCAATATCCCCACGTGCACGCGGGGATAAGTTACGACCTCGAAGTCGACACCAGCCTGCTTACACCGTTGGAGTGCGCCCGTCGCATCCAGCAGCGATTTCAATTATAGGCGGCGGTGAACTGGCCGGGGTTGCCTGCCTGCGATGAACGACGAGGGCAGCGGGATGTTCGACGCCTACATTATCTGCGGCACGCCGAGAACCGGCAGCACCTTGCTGTGCAAGCTCCTGGCATCCACCGGGACATCGGGCGATCCGCACTCCTTCTATCGGCGGCAGGACCTGCCGGAATGGGCCGAGGAGTGGAAACTGCCAGCCCGCGACACGATGGGCGAGCTTGAATTCGACGTTGCCTATCTCGATGCGGCAATCACCGCCGGCAAGGGCGGGACAGGCATCTTCGGCCTGCGCCTGATGCGCGAAAACCTGGATGAGCTTTCGGCGATCCTCGACCGGATTTTCCCAGGGCTGGCGTCGGACGCGGCGCGTTTCGGAAGAGCTTTTGGCCGCATTCTCTACATACATCTGTCGCGTGAGAACAAGCTTGCGCAGGCGATCTCGCTGATCAAGGCACAGCAGACCGGTCTTTGGCACATTGCGCCCGACGGCACCGAGATCGAAAGGGTCGCACCGGCGCAAGAACCCCACTATGATTTCGAGCGGATCAAAGGGGAACTCGCCAAACTCGAAGCCTATGACACGGCGTGGAACATCTGGTTCGCGGCGCAAGGCATAACGCCGCTGCGCATCGGCTACGATCGTCTCTCCGCCGATCCGGCGGCGACCTTGCTGGCCATCTGCGAGGCCCTCGGCGTTCAACCGCCGAATGCCAGGAACATCCGGCCGGGCGTCGCAAAGCTCGCCGACGAGACAAGCCTCGACTGGATGCGCCGCTATCGTCAGGACGCGGCCGGCTGAGTATGGGGCCCGAGCAAGGCCGCAGCCTCGACGGCGGCGTGGATTGCGCCTGTCGCGCATGACAAGCATTTGGGCTATAGGCCGCGGCATGACCGATCCGATCTACAATGATCCCGACTTCGTTCAGTTCTACGACATCGAGAATCAGGATGGCCGCGCCGATTTCGACTATTGCGTCGGTCGTGCCCGGGATGGCGGCTCGGTTCTCGATCTTGGTTGCGGCACGGGTCAACTGGCCGCCGAGATGGCCCAAGGGCGCAACGTCACCGGTGTCGATCCCGCATCGGCCATGCTCGATATCGCGCGACGCAGGACCGGCGGTGACAAGGTCGACTGGGTTGTCGCCGACGCGCGAACGGTGCGGCTCGGGAGACGGTTTGATCTGGTGCTGCTCACCGGTCACGTTTTCCAGGTTTTCCTGACCGACGAGGATCAGCGGGCGGTGCTGCGTACCATCGCCGAACATCTCGGTCCCGGTGGGCGCTTCGTCTTCGACACGCGAAATCCCGCCGTGGAGGCGTGGCTGGAATGGACGCCGCGGCGCTCCGAAAGGATGGTGGAGCATCCTAGCCTTGGCACGGTCAGGGCTTGGTATGATGCCGACTGGGATGCCGCCAGTGCCGTGGTCACCTATTCGACCTTCTATGAAATTCCGGGCGGCAGGCCGATTCTGGGCGCGGAATCGAAAATAGCGTTTCCGAAGAGGGAAGATCTTGCCGGGATGCTGGATGACGCCGGCCTGCTGGTGGAGCAATGGCTCGGCGACTGGCAAGGCGAACCCTATGCGGACACCTCGCCGGAAATCATCCCGATCGGTCGGCTGCGCTGATCAGGCAGCCTGGCCGGATGTATCTCACGCCGTCTTGGCCACCACCGTCTCGCTGAGCCAGGTGCCGATTTTCGTCCCCAGACGATCGGGCGAAACCGGCTTCGGCAGATAGTCGTCCATGCCGGCATCGATGCACTTGTCGCGATCGCCCTTCAGCGCGTGCGCGGTGACGCCGATGATCGGGATGTGGCCGCCCGACGAGGTCTCGATCGCCCGGATGGCGCGGGTTGCCTCGTAGCCGTTCATCTCGGGCATCGAGACATCCATCAGGATCAGTTTCGGATGCAGCGACCGGTACATCTCGACCGCTGTACGGCCGTTGCCGGCGATGCGGTAACTCAGACCGAGCCCGTTGAGGATCTGGCCGAACACCAGCTGGTTCACCTCATTGTCCTCGGCGATGAGGATGTCGATCGGGCCGTTCGGCGTGGCGGTCGATTCCGGCGCTGCCATGACCGGCATGGCCGGGCCACGGATGACGGTGAAGGCAGGAGGAGCCGCCTGCGGGACCGGCTTCGGCTGGACCGGTTCGCGGATGAACTGCGCCTTGCCGACCTGCGAGCGGGCCTTCTGGATGACCGAGATGACCGTGCCGAGCAGGACCGCCGAGCGCGCCGGCTTGGTCAGATGCGCCGATATGCCGAAGTCGATGATCATTTTGCCGAAATCGACCTGATCGACCGAGGTCAGGATGACGATCGGAATGGCTGACAGCCGGCTGTCGGCGGCGATGGCCCGGGCGACATCGGCGCCATTCATGCCGGGCATTTGGTAATCGAGGATGATGCAGTCGACGCTGGCGCCGAGCTGGCAGGCCCGATCGAGGAAGGCCAGCCCCACCGCGCCGCTTTCGGCGGCAGCGCAGTCGAAGCTCCAGCTTTTGAGCTGCTCGAGCAGGATTTCGCGGTTGACCGGATTGTCGTCGATGACCAGCACGCGCGCGCCGGTGACGTCGACCGGCACGATCGCATCACGCGCCTCGGCATGATGCACGGGAAGCGGCACCGCGAACCAGAAGACGGAGCCGCGCCCGATCTCGCTCTCGACGCCGATCTTGCCGGCCATCAGGTCGACGAGGCGGGCGGCGATGGCAAGGCCAAGGCCGGTGCCTTCGTGACGCCGGGTCGACGAGCCGTCGACCTGCGCGAATTTCTCGAACACGTTCTGCAGTTTCTCGGCCGGGATGCCGATGCCGGTGTCCTCGACGCGCAGCCTGAGCTGGACGACATCGTTGATGGTTTCGCCGCCGACATCGATCAGCACGTGGCCCTTCTCGGTGAACTTCACCGCATTGCCGACCAGATTGGTGACGATCTGCCGGAAGCGGCCGGCGTCGCCGACGACATGGGCCGGCAGGCGCGGATCGACGCGCACGATCAGTTCGAGGTTCTTCTCGGCGACGCGTGCCGAGACCAGTGTCGCTACGTCCTCGACCGCTTCGGTGAGACGGAAAGGGGCAGGGTCCAGGGTGAGCTGTCCGGCGTTGATCTTGGAGAAATCGAGGATGTCGTTGATGATGGTGAGCAGCGCATTGCCGGATTTGACGATGACGTCGGTGAAGGTCTTCTGGCGCGGGGTCAGTTCGGTCTTGGCCAGCAGTTCGGCCATGCCGAGCACGCCGTTCATCGGTGTGCGGATCTCGTGGCTCATATTGGCAAGGAATTCCGACTTGGCGCGATCGGCGGCCTCGGCCTTGAACAGGGATTCAGCCGACTGGGCAAAGGCGCGGCGGATCGCCTGCTCCATCGGCCGGAAGATCCAGAAGGCGACGATGGCCAGGACGCCGAACAACAGGCCGCTCGCCCACAACAGCAACCGGTCGCTGGACGCGTCGGCCAGATGGCGCTCTTCATCCATCGCGGTGCGGACGCGGACCAGCATCGGCTGAACGAACAGGTCGTTCTGATTGCGGATTTCCCTATAGCTCCATTCATCGGCCTTCTGCGCCACCGACATGAGATTGAAGTTGCGCACCATGTCATGCGCCGACCAGAACAAATCGCCGTTGACCGACGCGGTTTCGAGTTCGTTGAGGGTCTTGGCCGACAGGCGCGAGCGCAGCGCGGCGAACTGGGCGGTCAGCGTGTCGATCTCACCGGTCAGGCGTTCGGAATGGTCGCGGGCCGAAGCGGTCAGCGCATCGCGCGTTTCGTTGCGCCAGGCGGAACCGGTGGTCTCGGCGAAGCTGGTGGCGTTGCGCAGGTCGCGGGTGAAGACGACGAGGTTGCTGCTCAGCGCGTCAACCTCATGACGGAAGGAATTGACACGGTTGAGCGCGACCATGATGGCCGCGGAAGCCAGTGCGAAAATCAGCAATCCTGAAAGATAGCGAATCCGGACAAACCGGATGAAGGAAGAATATTCCGGCATGCGCAACCCCAACACATACGCATTATTTTAACGACCGGGATTACGCTTCATTTACATTAAGATTTCGTTCGCGCGACCGCCGCGATTGCTCGTTCGTACGGCGATGGGGCGATCAGATCGACGCGGTGATGCCGCCGTCGACATAGAGGATATGGCCGTTGACGAAGGACGAGGCGTCGGAGGCCAGGAACACGCAGGCTCCGACCAGTTCCTCCACCTTGCCCCAGCGGCCGGCCGGGGTGCGCTTTTCGAGCCAGCCGCTGAAAGCCGGATCGGCGACAAGGGCGGCATTCAGCGGCGTGTCGAAATAGCCGGGGGCGATGGCGTTGCATTGCAGGCCGTGTTTGGCCCAGTCCGTCGCCATGCCCTTGGTCAGGTTGCCGACCGCGCCCTTCGTCGCCGTGTAAGGGGCGATGCCGGGGCGGGCGAGTGCGGTCTGCACGGAGGCGATGTTGATGATCTTGCCGCGGCCGCGGCTGATCATGTGGCGCGCGACCGCCTGGCCGACATGGAAGACGCTGGCGACATTGGTCTGCAGCAGCCGCTCGAAAGCATCGGCGGGAAAATCCTCGAGCGGCGTGCGGAACTGCATGCCGGCATTGTTGACCAATATGTCGATGGGGCCGCCGGACAGCTCGAAATTGTCGATCGCGGAACGGACACCGTCATGATCGGTCGCGTCGAAAACAAGTGTTTGCGCCCCGGGGATCTGCGCCGCCGCGGCGCCGAGCTTGGCTGCGTCGCGGCCGTTGAGGATCACGTTCGCGCCGGCTTGCGCCAGGCCCTTGGCAAGAGCGAACCCAATGCCTTGCGACGAGCCGGTTACGAGCGCCCGGCGCCCGCTGAGATCGAACAGATTGGCCGGCATCGAAGCTAATCTCCCGTTTGTCTCTCAACCCGCACCGACATCGGCGGGCACTCAGCTGTTGCGCGTCGCGATGAAGGTCGCAGCCTGCTTCAGCAGTGCCGCCTGGTCGCCAAAGGGGTCGAGCAGCGCGTGCGCCTGCCCGACAAGGCCGTGCAACTGGCTGCGCGCCCAGTTCGCGCCATGCAGCGCCACCAGTGTTCCCTTGCCGGCTGCGGCATCCTTGCCGGTCGCCTTGCCCATCTGGCTGGCGTCGGCGGTCAGGTCGAGCAGGTCGTCGGCAAGCTGGAAGGCAAGGCCGATGGCCGAGCCGAATTCGGCCAGTCTTTCGCGGTCCTCGGCCGCAGCGCCAGCGATGATGGCGCCGGCCTCGCAGGCGAAGCGGATCAGCGCGCCAGTCTTCATCGCCTGCAGCGTTATGATGCCTGCCTCGTCGGGCGGCGTCTGCTCGGCTTCGAGGTCGAGCTTCTGGCCACCGACCATGCCGCCGGCTCCGGCCGCACGGGCAAGCGCCAGCACCAAGGCCGCCCGCCGCTCCGCCGGCAGCACGGTTGCCTCGCCGGCGACGATGTCGAAGGCCAGCGTCAGCAAGGCGTCGCCGGCCAGGATCGCGGTTGCCTCGTCGAAGGCCTTGTGCACTGTCGGCTGGCCACGGCGCAGATCATCGTCATCCATCGCCGGCAAATCGTCATGGATCAGCGAATAGCAATGCACGCATTCGAGTGCCGCCGCGACGCGCAGTGCTGCTTCGCCGTCGGCGGAGAAAAGGGCAGCACTTTCCATGACCAGGAGGGGGCGCAGGCGCTTGCCGCCGTTCAGCACGCCATGGCGCATCGCCGCCATCAGGCGATCGGGCCGCGCGATCTCGCCCGAAAGCGGGCGATCGTCGAGCAAGCGCCGCAGCAGCACCTCGACGGCCGCTGCCCGCCTGATGAGCGCCATTTCGAACGCCATTTCGTCGTCATTCGTCATGGTCGGGACCGGTAGCCGACACTCAGACGTTGCGCAAGAAGGCAAGCGCCATTATGCCGGAGCGAGGAGAAGCACGGGTTGGGCGGCTTGGCGGAACCGATCGTCGATCATGAAACCGAAAAGCTGGACATGGCGACGAGATCGCGCGGCTTGAACCGCCGCGGTCTCAGGCGCTGGGTCCGGCGCGGCCTTGTCGTGGCCGCGGTGCTGGCGCTCATCCCGACAGTGCTGACCTTCCTTTACCTACCGTCCTTCGTGCACCCGGTATCGACGCTGATGCTGAAGGACCTAGCGACTTTCTCCGGCTATGACCGGCGCTGGGTGTCGATCGACGATGTCGCGCCGGTTCTGGCCCATTCCGTCATCATGTCGGAGGACGGGCAGTTCTGCTTCCACCGCGGCGTCGATCTCGGCGAATTGCGCGGCGTCGTCGACGATGCGCTGGCCGGCGAGGCGACGCGCGGCGCCTCGACCATCACCATGCAGACGGTGAAGAACCTTTTTCTCTGGTCGCGCCCACTGGGCTCGGTGCGCAAGGTCGTCGAACTGCCGCTGGCGGTCTATTTCGACGCGGTGATGTCGAAGCGCCGCATCATGGAGATCTATCTCAACATCGCCGAATGGGGGCCGGGCATCTACGGCATCGAGGCGGCGGCGCAGCACCATTTCGGCATTCCGGCAAAACAGCTGTCGCGCCGGCAGGCCGCACTTCTCGCCGTCACCTTGCCCAATCCGATCGCCCGCAATCCGGCCAAACCCGGGCCGGGCCTCAGACGGCTCGCCAATCTGATCGAGCGGCGCGCCGGCCGCTCCGGCGCCTATGTCGGCTGTCTGGAGTAGGGCGTGTCGATGTTCAGGTGATGCCGGCCTGCAAACGGCTGACACCTGCGCTTCCGGTGCTCACGTACTTCAAGTACGCTCCGCTCCGGTTCTCGGTATCCTCGTTTTCGACTCGGCCTGACCTGAACCTCAACACGCCCTAGCCTAGCCGACTCAAAAAAATTCATGGCAGCGCTGGCCAAAACGGTGTCAGGCGTGTATAGGCACCCGACTTTCTCAGATTTAGGCCCCGACATGGCCCTTTCACGAGGGCGGGCGGGGCTTTTGACCATGTAGTGGAGCATATCCATGGCCGTTCCGAAACGCAAAACCTCTCCGTCCAAGCGCGGCATGCGCCGCTCGGCCGACGCCCTCAAGGCCCCGACCTATGTCGAGGACAAGAATTCCGGCGAAATGCGCCGTCCGCATCACATCGACCTGAAGACCGGCATGTATCGCGGTCGCCAGGTGCTGACCCCCAAGGAAGGCTGAAACCAGCTTTTTTGAAGGATTGAGTTACAAAGGACCGGCCTCTGGCCGGTCTTTTTGCGTTTGGCGAACCTTAACGGGCTCGGGCTACGACCTCCATCCCGAGGATCCTGATCGGCAGCTTGAAGCTGCCTCCAGCGGCGTGGCCAAGCGTGTCGGATTGGCGCGCCGCTTGATCCTCTCTGCCTGACGACCATCGACGCGACTTCCCCAAATCAAACTCAGCTTTCCAGCATCATTGCGACCATTGAATCCTGTGCTCGTTGTTTTTCGACGCGGGTGGGATTGTCATGGATGGTTTCTTATGCAATTTTCTTAATAATAGTCGGAAATCGACACCAATGGGGAATTACATGTGGGATTTCGTCAGCACGAGTGATCTCGACGACACCGAGCAGGCGGTGCTTTCCCAGCTCAAGGTCGATGGACGGATGTCGAGCGTCGATATTGCTAAGCGCATCGGCGTCACCGAAGCGACAGTGCGGCGCAAGATGGCGCGCGTCCTCGAGGATCCGGACATCTGCATCCAGGCGGTCGTGCGCCCCTTGCGCAGCGATGTCGGCATCGCTGCCATTGTTGGGTTCGACGTCGACCGCGAGCACATCATCAGCGTCGCCCGGAAACTGTCGGAATACTCGTTCGTCGACAGCGTCTACGCCATGACCGGGCCGTTCGACATCATCATCCAACTCACTTTGCCATCGACGACCAGCCTGCACGACTTCCTCGTCAGCGAACTGGCGAACGTTCCCGGAATCAAGGATTCCGAGAGCTACATGATCGGCCGCGTGTTCAAGCACTCAGGCCGGGCCTACCAGCGCAGCAAAACCGAAGAAAAAAAAGAGGGTAACAATGGGTGAGTTCCTGTCCGCATCGCGCCGCCGCGTCCTGTCTCTGCTTGCCGCCGCGCCGCTCTTCCTGTCCTTCGCATCCGCCGCTCATGCCGATGGGCTGGTCGACCAGATCAAGCAGCGCGGCACAATCGTCGTCGGCACCGAGGCTGCCTTCGAACCGTTCGAGTTCGTCCGTGACGGCCAGATCGTGGGCTACAACAAGGACATTCTTGACTACGTCGTCAGCCAGCTCGGCGTGAAGCTCGACCAGCTCAATTTGCCCTTCCAGGGCCTGCTGCCGGGCCTGCTGGCCAAGAAGTTCGACCTGATGGCGACGTCGACCGGCATCAACGCCGAGCGGGCGGCGAAATACGCCTACACAAGGCCGACGGGCTCGTTCGAGAACGTCATCGTCGTTCGTGCCGACGAGGAGCGCATAAAGAAACCCGAAGACATCAACGGCATGGTGGTAGCGACGCAGCTTGCTTCTTCAGTGCAGCCGGTCATCGAGGCCTATGACAAGGAGCTCAAGGACAAGGGCGGCAAGGGGGTCGGCGAGCTGAAGCTGTTCACCTCCTTCCCCGAGACGCATGTCGCTCTCGCCTCCGGCCAGGTCGATGCAATCGTCATCGCCTCGCCTTCGGCGGCGGTGCTGATGAAGAACGTCCCGGACACCTACAAGGTGGTCGGCTCGATCGGCGAGTTCTCCTACCTGTCCTGGGTGGTACGGCCGGAGGACAAGGACCTGCGTGAATTCATCAACGCCAAGATCGGCGAGCTGAAGGACAGCGGCAAGTTGAAGGAGCTGCAGCTGAAATGGTTCGGCTTCGAAATGAAGACGCCAGACCAGGGCTATCTTCCGCCCGGCGCGCTCTGAGCTCTCGCGACCCCTGAACTTGTCTGGCGCGGCGCAAACGATGGGCTGTCGTGGCCATCGACGGCGCCAGGCGGTGCTCCTCCGTTCGAGCTGAAAAATGCTTCATTTTTCAAAGACGCTGACCTTCCTGCCGCAATTCTTCACCGGCGCCGGCATCACGCTCGGCGTCTCGGCGCTGGGGTTCATCGTCGGCACAGTGATCGGCTTCGGCCTGCTCGCCTGCGGCCGGTCGCGCTGGCGGGTGGTCCGCTGGATCGGCGCGCTCTACACCAGCTTCATCCGTGGCACGCCACTGATCGTGCAGATTTTCGTCGTCTACTACGTGCTGCCGGGCCTGGTCGGCATCGACTTGCCGCCGCTTCTGGCGGCGTTCTGGCGCTCAGCTTCAACAGCGCGGCCTTCGTCGCCGAAATCCTGCGTGCCGGGCTGACCCGCATTCCCGCCGGTCAGTATGAGGCGGCCAAGGCGCTCGGCCTGAAGCCTGTCGTGACCTGGTTCAAGATCATCATGCCGCAGCTGTTCGGCGCCATCATTCCGCCGATGGTCAACGAGTTCACCATGCTGGTGAAGGCCTCGTCCATCCTGTCGGTGATCGCGGTGGTCGAGCTGACCCGCACCGCGCAAAACATCATGAATGTCACCTATCGGCCGGTCGAAGCGTTCTGCGTGGCGGCGGTGTTGTATTTCATCGTGCTGTTCTCCTGCAGCCTTTTGACCCGGCATCTGGAGCGCAAGGCGGAGGGAGCGCGCGCATGACGTTCGACTTCTCCGTCATCGCGGACAATTGGCAGATCCTAGCCAAGGGCTTTGGCACCACGGTGCTGATGTGCACCGTGTCGCTGCCGCTCGGCTTCGCGCTCGGGGTCGTGCTGGCGCTGGTCAAGTTGAGGGGCGGGCGGCTGCCGGCTGCCGTCGTCTCGGCCTACGTCGAAATCTTCCGCAACATCCCGTTCCTGATCCAGATCTTCCTCCTGTTCTATGCCCTGCCGATGTTCGGCATCCGGCTTTCGCCGGTAGTGGTTTCGATCGGCGCGCTGTCGGCCTATGCCAGCGCCTATTCCGCTGAGATCATCAGAGGCGCGATCCAGTCCATCTCTTATGGCCAGGTCGAAGCCGGCTATGCGTTGGGGCTGCGCTACCTCACCATCTTCCGCAAGATACTGATACCGCAGGTGCTCGGCTACATCCTGCCGGCCGCCACCAATCTCACCATCACGCTGATCAAGGAATCGGCAATCCTGTCGGCGATCACGGTTCCCGAACTCACCTACATGGCCCAGAACATCATCGGCCGCACCTTCTCGCCGGTGGAGATCTTCACCGCCATCGCATTGCTGTACTGGGGTTTGACCGCCCTCGTCGCGGCAGTCTCTCGCAGCCTGGAGCACAGGCTGCAGCCGCATCTCGCAGCCCGCCGTGGCGCCTGATCCAAAAGCCTTCAATGCAGAGGAGACCCCATGTCCAAACTCACCACCTCGCCTCGCGATGTCTTCCAGACATTCCTGAACTTCCCGCTGGTCGAGGATCTCGACACGCTGAAGGCCGATGTAGCCATCATTGGCATGCCCTATGGCGATCCCTATACGATCGACGAGCTGATCAACGACCAGACCAACGCGCCGACGGCGGTGCGGCGCGCCTCGCAGCGCATCAGCCAGGGGCTCGACCGCTATGATTTCGACATTGGCGGGCCGGTCTTCGCCGGCCAGGACATCAAGGTGGTCGATGTCGGCGACGTGCCCGGCAATGCCGCCGATCATGTCGGGCACTACAAGAGAGCTGAGGCGGCGATCCGAAAGATCCGCGCCGCCGGCGCCCTGCCGATAACCATTGGCGGCGACCATGGCATTCCGATCCCGATCTTCCGTGCGTTCGACGGCGAAGGCCCGATCACGCTGGTGCAGCTCGACGCCCATCTCGACTGGCGCGACAATGTCAACGGCGTTAAGGAGGGTTATTCCAGCACCATCCGCCGGGCCTCGGAGATGGCGCATATCAAGCACATCTTTCAGGTCGGCATTCGTGGCCAGGGCAGCGCACGCACCGAAGAGGTTGAGGCGGCCCGCGCCTACGGCGCCAACATCATCACCACCAATGAATGGCAGGATATCGGTACAGCGGCGCTGCTCAAACGCATTCCAGACGGCGGCCGCTACTACCTCACCATCGATGCCGACGGACTTGACCCGGCGGTTATGCCGGCGGTTGAGGGGCCGCAGCCGGGCGGCATCAGCTACCGCCAGACGATCGAGCTGATCCAGGGGCTGGTCGGCAAGGGCCGTCTCGTCGGCATGGATATCGTCGAAATCGCGCCGGCGCGCGATGTCAACGAGATCACCTCGATGACGGCGGGCCATATCATCCTCAATGTCATCGGGGCCGCCGTGCGCGCCGGTTACTTCAAGCGCTGAGCCTCTGGCTCAAGCTTGCACCATGTCGACCGGGCAACCGGCTGACATGGTTGTTGCATCCGGTCTTCGACCGTGTTTGCGGCTTCGCACGAAAAATCTTGACGGCGTGGCTGTGGCGCATTCTACAGAAGGTGCCCCCATATGGAGACGCCAGATGTTCGGTGCCGTCCCGCTCTTGATCGTGCCTTTCATTCTCTACAATCTTGGCCTGCTCGGAATTTTCGGCGGCGGCGACGACCCGTGGGGGAGCGAGATCTTCTCGTTCCGCATGATGTCGGGCGGGGTGTTCTCGATGACGCTCGGCGACCTGATGATACTGATCGCGCTGATCTTCCTGTTCCTCGAAATGGTGAAGTCGGCGCGCACGACCAGCGCCTCGATCATGGACCATCTCCTGTCGACGCTGGTCTTCGTCGCCTTCCTGGTCGAATTCCTGCTGGTCAAGGGCGCGGCGCACTCGATCTTCTTCACGCTGATGATCATCGCGCTGTTCGACGTGATGGCCGGGTTCGCGGTGTCGATGCGGTCGGCGAGCCGCGACATCAATTTGAATTAGGTCCTCAGCGCAGACGTTTGGCTGGCGCTTGCGCTGACAGTCGGCGGAAACGTCCATCGGGTCGTCATCCTGGGGCGTAGCAAGGAGCGTAGCGACGCAGCGCAGACCCCAGGATCCATGCCGGGACTCCGAAGCGTCGCCACGGTCCAGAATTCTTCTCCGCTGTACCCGTCAGCAAGGTCGCGGAATGGATCCTCGGGTCTCCGCGACGGAGCTTCGCTCCAGCTCCGCCCGTGGATGACGAAGTTTCAGCCCGGATCCGCGGTGAAACCGGCGGCCTCGATGCCGGCGATGGCCGCGGCCTCGTCATTGTCCGACGTGTCGCCCGAAATGCCAACGGCGCCGATGATAGTGCCGGCCTTGTCACGGATCAGCACGCCGCCGACAACCGGCAGCACACGTCCACCCGACACGTCCGAGATGCCGGCGACCAGATGCGGGCGCTCCTTGGCGAAGGCCTCGACCTTGCGCGAGCCCATGCCGATGGCCAGCGCGCCATAGGCCTTGCCCGCCGACATTTGCGGGCGCAGGAACGAGGCGCCGTCCTGGCGCTCGAAGGCGACCAGATGGCCGCCAGCGTCAAGGACTGAGACGCCGAGCGGCTTGAGCTTGAGTTCAGCGCCCTTGGCGAAGGCGGCATCGATGATTTGCCGGGCCTTTTCGAGCGGCAGTGCGGTCATGGCAATCTCCTGTTGGGAAGGGGACAATCATCGACGGTCAGCCGGCCGAAGCAATCCCGGTTTCGGTTGAAATTGCTTCTTGTGAAGCGGTGGGATGAGGGGCCGCTGCCGCCAGGGTGGTGCCGGCGAGCGACTGGATCGACAGGCGAACGGTGTCGGCGGGTCAGGCCGGGTTGCCGAAGGGCCGTGCGGCTATTTCTTCTTGGCGCGGGCAGGCTTCTTGGCGGGCGCCGCCGGCGCGTTGGCTAGGTCTTCGGCTTCCTTGGCCAGCCGCAGAGCCCGCAGCTTGTCGGTCTTGGCCTTGCGGGCGTCGCTCTCGGCGGCATATTCCGCCATCGCCTTCTGGCGGACGGTGGCCGCCTCTTCCTGCTTCTTGAAGCGCAGATCGGCGCGCGCGCGGGCGGCATCCCGAGAGTTCTCAACCAAGACCTTATCCAATCCCGTGAATTGTGGTTTCTGCTTCTTCTAGCAGAGCCGGCCTCGAAACGGGGGAAAATAGTTGGTTAGGCGGCCGGGCTGGCGCCGAGAGCCTTGCCGGCGACCACGGCTTGATAGGCGGCCTGCAGGGTCACACGGACAGAAGGACCGGATGCCGTGTCGAGCGCCATACCCAGATGCTCATGGCGCAACTCGTCCATGAATTTCTCCCACATTGGCGGTCCGCCCTTTTCCAGCAGTTCGGCGCGGATCGAGAGTTCCTCGCTGGTTGGCAGCCAGACGCGGCCCCAAGCGCCGAGATGGGCCAGGATCGGCACCAGCGTGATGGCCATCTCGGTCAGGCTGTAGATCGCCTTCTGCTTGTGACTGGGATCGTCGGCCTTGGTCAGCATGCCCAACTCCATCAGCCGCTTCAGCCGGTCGGCGAGGATGTTGGAGGCGATGCCTTCGATCGATCCGTTGAGCAGTTCGCGGAAATGCCGCCTGCCGCCAAAAATCATGTCGCGAAGGATGATCAGGCTCCAGCGGTCGCCGAACACTTCCAGCGACAGGTTGATCGGGCAGCCGGACCGGCGATCGAGGCTCATTCGATTCTCTCCACGCAAAACCAGTTGCATTATCGTATCAGTTTTATTATGGTGCAACCGATTGCAAAATGCAATCAGATTAGGAGACTGAGTGATGACGACGATCAATCGCCCCGAGATCAAATCCGAAGTCTTCGGCGATCCCGAAAATCCCGCGCTGCTTTTGATCATGGGCGCGATGGCCTCGATGCTGTGGTGGCCGGAGGCGTTTTGCCGGGAGCTGGCGGATGCCGGCTTGTATGTGATCCGCTACGACAATCGCGATACCGGCCGTTCGACCAAATATCCGCCCGGCAAGCCGCCCTACACATTCGACGACATGGCGGACGATGCGATTGGTGTGCTCGACAGCCACGGCATCGGGAAGGCCCATGTCGCCGGCATGTCGATGGGCGGCATGATCGCGCAACTCGTGGCGCTCAAGCACCCCTCCCGTGTCGCGTCGCTGACGGTGATCAGCAGTTCGCCGGTGGGGATGGACACTTCGCATCTGCCGCAGACAACCGACGCCTATATCGAGCACTCGGCCGCGGGCGCCGATGTCGACTGGTCGGACTGCGGCCAGGTGATCGATTTCGTGGTCAAGGATGCGCGGGCGATCGCCAGCACCATACATCCGTTCGACGAAGCCCGGATGAGAGCCTTCATCGAACAGGACTACGACCGCTCCGGCGGGTTCCTGAGCGCAACCAATCATTTTTCACTCAAGGGTGGCGATGCGTGGAAGGGGCGGTTGCCGGGGATGGCCGCGCCACTGCTGATCATCCATGGCACTTCAGATCCGATCTTTCCGGTCGAACATGGCGAGGCGCTGGCCAAAACGGTCGCCAGCGCGAAACTCCTTCGTATCGCGGGCGGCGGCCATGAGCTTCATCCGCAAGACTGGCCCGACATAGAAGCCGCCATCGTCGCCCATATCAGGTCCAACTGAACCATCGCAGGCGGTCTTGACGGGCAAGGCATGTCGCAATAGTTAAGTAAATGCTTCAGTGTTGATCTCCCGATCGACGAACCACGAAACAGAAGAGCAAAGAATGTCCCTGACGCTGCATTTCCATCCGCTGGCCTCTTTCTGCTGGAAGCCGCTGATCGCGCTCTACGAGAACGCCACCGCCTTCAACCCGGTCATCGTCGATCTCGGCGACGAGCACTCGCGAGCGGCTTTCCTGAAGATATCGCCGAGCGGCAAGATGCCGGCGCTGCGCGATGATGCGCGCGGCCGCACGGTGCTGGAATCGACCATCGTCGTGGAATATCTGGCCGCGCACTATCCGAGGCCGGTCGAACTCGTTGCCGCCGACATTGACCTGGCGCTGGCGGTCCGCCAGGCCGACCGCTTCTATGATTTCTATGTGCAGGAGCCGATGCAGAAGATCGTTGGCGACCGGTTGCGACCGCAAGACAAAACCGATCCGTTCGGCGTCGAGCAGGCGCGCGACCAGCTGCGCAATTCCCATCGTCGAGCAGGAGATGCAGTCGAAGACCTGGGCGGTGGGCGACGCCTTCAGCCTGGCCGATTGCGCGGCGTCTCCGGCACTCTTCTATGCCAACAAGGTCGAGCCGTTCGGTGACAAATATCCCGCCGTGAAGCGCTATCACGACCGCCTGCTGCAGCGCCCTGCCTTTGCCAGGGTGATCGAGGAGGCGCAGCCCTACTTCAAGTTCTTCCCCTACAATGACGGCTGACCGCGATGCTCCACGATCCCGCCCAGCTCGACCTGATGTTCCAGGCGCTTGCCGATCCGGCGCGGCGGCAAATGGTCGACCGGCTGTCGCGCGGTCCGGCCTCGGTCACCCAGCTGGCCGAGCCGCTGGCAATGTCGCTGTCGGCTGTCGTCCAGCATCTCAATCTTCTGGAAGCAAGCGGCCTGGTGCGCACGCAGAAGGTTGGACGGGTGCGGACTTGCCAGATCGAGCCCAAGGCGCTGAGGGCGGCCGAGCACTGGATCAACGAGCGGCGCCTCTCCTGGGAACGCCGGCTGGATCGGCTCGGCGATTTTCTGGCGGAAACCAAAGACGAAAACTGAAGGAGGCCATCATGACCGAACCATCGGTGACCCACGCAACAATCGTGCTGGAGCGCATCTACGAAGCCTCGCCGGCGCGGGTGTTCCAGGCCCTTGCCGACCCACAGGCGCGCGCCCGCTGGGGAACGCCGTCGAAAAATGTCGACCTGGTCTACGACAAGGCCGATTTCCGTGTCGGCGGGCTGGATATCAGCCGCTGCGGGCCGCGCGGCAGCCTGATTTACCGCGTCGAGACCCGCTACATCGATATCGAGCCGGAGCAACGCATCGTTTCGACCGAGCTCGTTTGCGAGGGTTGGAACCGGCTTTCCGTCTCGCTGGTCACGGTCGAGCTTCAGCCAGTGGGGACGTCAACGCGGCTGGTGCTGACCGACCAGATCGCGGCCTTTGGCGGCAAGGACATGATCGCCGGCAGCCAGGCAGGGTTTAGCGCTGCGCTGGACAATCTGGCGGTGGAACTCCGGCATCAGCCGGTTGATGCCTGAAGCCTAAGCGCCGGCAGGACCTATTTCGGCAAACCAGTTTACCAACAAGGACCAGACATGATCGAACGATCCGTCGTCCATTCCACCTTCATCATAGAGCGTCTCTATCCGGCGGCGCCGTCGAAAGTCTTCTTCGCGCTCAGCAACGCGGACGCCAAGCGGCGCTGGTTCACCGATCCCGACAATCCGATGCCGGGCCGTTTTCAAATGGACTTTCGCATCGGCGGCAAGGAGGTCAATGCCGGCGGGCCGAAAGATGGCCCGATCCACGTCTACACAGCCACCTATCAGGACATCGTGCGGGACCAGCGCATCGTCTACAGCTATGACATGCTGTTCGGCGAAACCCGCATCTCCGTGTCGCTGGCCACGATCGAACTTTTTGCCGACGGCAAGGGCACGCGGCTGGTGCTGACCGAGCAGGGCGCTTTCCTCGATGGTCACGACACATCGTCGTCGCGCGAGCACGGGACCGGAGTGTTGCTCGATTTGCTCGGCGCTTTTCTGAACGAGAAGACCTGAAAGTGGCTGATCGCTCGCCCGCCAGAAACGGTCAGGCTTCCCAGAATTGATCGAGCCAGATGTTGAGTCTCAGGAAGCCGGCATTGCTTACCGTGTAAACGCGCCGCGTGCCTTCAGCCTTGGCGTTGACCAGTCCGGCGTCGAGCAACACTTTCAGATGCTGTGACACGGCCGGGCGTGAGACTGGAAGTCCGGACGCCAACTCGTTGACGGTCTTCGGACCGCGTCGAAGTTCTTCCAGAAGGTGGCGCCGATTGGGGTCGGCGATCGCCATGAAGGCGTCGGAAAACATCATGCCTCATTTGTGAGGCAAAGTTTTTCGAATCTCAACTGTCCACTTCTGCTTTTCTTCTTGGATCAAGCCGCAATGCTTCCGGCGTCACCGAGCGGTCGGCCGGCTGCGTCTTGAAGGCGTCGCGATCGCCGATCGGCACCGGGGCGCGGCGGCTGATGCGCAGCAGCGTGTAGCCTGCCAACGACAGATGTGCGAAGGCGGTCGCCAGGAACAGGCCCTCCGGGCGCATCCAGCCCATCAGCGCCGCCGCCAGCAAGGGCCCGATCATGGTGCCGAAGCCGTAAAGCAGCAGCAGTCCGCCGGACACCTTGACGAAGTCCTCGGCACGGGCGTGGTCGTTGGCATGCGCTACGGCGATCGAATAGAGCGTATAGGCGAAAGCGCCGTAAGCGGCGGTGGAGACGATGACGAAAATGCCGGAGCGCGGTTGAAACAGGAAGATCAGGAGCGCGAACAGCGCCGCGCCGAAAGCAGCACCGGCCAATACGAAACGCCGGTCGGTCTTGTCGGAGAGACGTCCGGCCGGCAGCTGCATGGCGGCACCGGCGACGACGACAAGGCTCATCATCAAGGCGATCTCGGCGGTGGAAATGCCGATGCGGGCGCCATAGACCGCACCCAGCGTGCCCCAGGCACCGTTGGCGATGCCGATCAAAACGCAGGCGATGGCCGATACCGGCGAGTTGGCGTAGAGCCCCTTGACGTCGAGCTTGACGTCCTGCAGCGGCTTGGGGTGCGACGCCGTCGAAACCGCGGTCGGGATCAGCGACAGGCAGAACAGTATGCCGGTGATCATGAACAGTGACGCCGATTTCACGTCGCCGCCGGCGACGATCATCTGGCCGCCCATGATCGAGGCATAGGTGACCATCATATAGAGGCCGAAGACGGTGCCGCGGTTCTCGTTGGTGGCCTTCTCGTTCAGCCAGCTTTCGATGACCATGAAGGCGCCGGCCATGGTGAAGCCGGTAAAGGCACGCAGCAGGATCCAGACATATTCATCGATGATCAGGCCTGTGAGCAGGGCCACGATGGCGCCGGACGCGGCGAAGGCGCCGAAGGCGCGCACATGCCCGGCGCGGCGCACGATGCGCGGGGCAAAGAAGCAGCCGGTGACGAAGCCGCCGGCCCAGGCCGTGCCCATCAGGCCGAGCGATGCGGTGGAGAACCCTTCCACCTGGCCGCGCAGGGGAAGCAGCAGCCCATGCAGACCCGATGCCGCCAGCAGGAAGGCAGTGCCGCGAAGTAGGGAGAGGATCGGTCGGTAGGATGCGAGCATTTATTGATCCGGCTGGACTCTGGAGGGACTCAAGGTCTGAAGACAGTCGCATTCGGGCTTTTCGGCGGCGGGGCTGTTCCACCGGTCTGCCTATCCGCGGCGGAACAGTGCCTCGGCGGCCGATTTGGTGTTGTCCTTGGCCTTGAGCTCCGCCTCCAGCCTGGCGATTTCGTCGCGAAGGATGCCGATGCGCTCCGACAGTTCACCGACGGAAAGCAGCGACAGGTCCTGCCCGATCTCGTGCGGGCGCGCCTTCTTCTTGGGTTCGTCGTCGAAGATCGCCATCGTTGCTCCTCCTCCGCCACACCAGATTGGCCATTTGCCTGATTTGGCAATCAGCATACATAGGGCAAGGGCGTCGATGCAAACAGCCGGTAAGAATGCGGCGAGGAAAGACGGGAAACTTCATGGCGAGCGTACAAAAAATTCCGGCAAGGATGACGGCAATCGCGATCTCGGAACCGGGTGGCCCACGGGTGCTGAAACCGGAAACGCGCGATGTGCCGCAGCCCGGCCCGGGCGAGATCCTGATCAAGGTTCATGCCGCCGGCGTCAACCGGCCCGATGTGCAGCAGCGCAAGGGCGCCTATCCACCGCCGCCCGGCGCATCGGACCTTCCGGGCCTCGAAGTGTCGGGCGAAGTGGCTGCCCTTGGCGACGAGATATCGCGCTGGCGCATCGGCGACCGGGTGTGCGCGCTCACCCCCGGCGGCGGCTATGCCGAATATGTCAAGGTTCATACCGGCAGCGTGCTGCCGCTGCCCGCCGGTTTCACCCACACGGAAGCAGCGGCCGTGCCGGAAAACTATTTCACCGTCTGGCACAATGTGTTCGAACGCGGCGGCCTGACGAAGGGCGAGACGCTGCTGGTGCATGGCGGCTCGTCGGGCATCGGCACGACGGCGATCCAACTGGCCTCGGCCTTCGGCGCCTATGTCATCACCACCGCCGGATCCAGGGAGAAATGCGACGCCTGCCTGAAGCTCGGCGCCGACCGGGCGATCAATTACCGCGAGGAGGATTTCGTCACGGCGGTCAAGGAGGCGACGGAAGGCAAGGGCGCCAATGTCATCCTCGACATGGTCGGTGGCGACTATGTCCAGCGAAACTACGAGGCGGCGGCGGTCGAGGGCCGCATCGTCCAGATCGCCGTGCAGGCTGGTGCCGTCGCCAGCGCCGATTTTTCCAAGATCATGGTCAAGCGGCTGACCCATACGGGGTCGACGCTCAGGCCGCGCACCGTCGAGTTCAAGGCGGCGATCGCGGCGGCACTGGAGGCACAGGTGTGGCCACTGCTCGGCACGCGCAAGGTCGCACCCGTCATGGACATGATCTACCCGCTGACCGATGCCTGGCGCGCGCATGAGCGGATGGAAGAGGGCGAGCATATCGGCAAGATCGTGCTCGACGTCGGCTAGGACGTATCGATATTCCGGTGAGGCCGGCCTGCAAATGGCTAATACCTGCGCTTCCGGTGCTCGCGTACGAAAAGTACGCTCCGCTCCGGTTCTCGGTACCAACCATTTTCGACTCGGCCTGACCGGAATCTCGACACGTCCTGGGACAGCGCCCTTCGCCCCTGCCTACAAGATGAACAGAGGCTTAATGGTGCAATGCAGCATTTGCATCATTGCTATGCAAAATCGGCCGTTCAAGTCCTCATCGATGATCACTATCTGTGCAGCATCGAAACGAACACCCCATCAGGAGGACTACCATGAACCCGATCCGCGCTTACCGTAACTGGCGCATGTACAACGAGACCGTGCGCGAACTGAACCGTCTCAACGCCCGTCAGCTCAGCGATCTCGGCATCAACCGCGCCGACATCGAACGGATCGCCCGCCAGGCGATCTGATATCAAGCATGACCCGGCCGCAGGGCCGGGCTCATGTTGAGAAGTAGAGCCGTCGCAGACGTTCCCCGTTTCCGGTTCCGAGCCCGCTGGACCTTGTCCAGCGGGTTTTGTCTTTTTGGGACCAGTGCAATTGCCTGGCGATTCCAGGAGCGCGCGCGGCACTTGCGCGGCCTGCCCAAAAGTGCGGGTCCCCTTGGCTAATGTCGCTGGCGGCCCAGCCATCCGAACGTGCTTGCCTGCTCCCGAACCCATCGGAGCGGCCGCGCTTCCAAAAACATTGCGAAACGGCAAGGGAACGGTTATACAGGCCGCGAATTTCCCATTTTGGTGGCTCTAAACCACCGCCCGCGCGGGAACGCGGGCGAACGAGAAGGATTTTTCTAATGGCCAATACGCTGTTGATGCCCAAGGCGACCGCCGTCTGGCTGGTCGACAACACCGCGCTCTCCTTCGAGCAGATCGCGCAGTTCTGTGGGCTGCATCCGCTCGAGGTCAAGGCGATCGCCGACGGCGAATCGGCGCAAGGCATCAAGGGCATGGACCCGATCATGACCGGCCAGCTGACTCGCGACGAGATCGCGCGCGCCGAGAAGGACCCGAACCAGCGCCTGAAGCTTTCCGACCCTAAGGTGCGGGTGCCGGAATCCAAGCGCAAAGGCCCGCGCTACACGCCGCTGTCGAAGCGCCAGGACCGGCCGAACGCCATCCTGTGGCTGGTGCGCAATCATCCCGAACTCAAGGACGCGCAGATCTCGCGTCTCGTCGGCACCACCAAGTCGACGATCGAGCAGATCCGCGAACGCAAGCACTGGAATTCGGCCAATCTGCAGCCGATGGATCCTGTGACGCTGGGTCTCGCCTCGCAGATCGACCTCGACATGGAAGTCAACCGCGCCTCGCGCGGCCGCGAACAGGCGCAGCCGGTCGGCGACACGCTGCTGCCGGCGGCCCTGACCGAGCGGCTGGTTCCGGCCCCCGAAAAGCCGAAGGACGAGGATGCCGAACTCGACGCCAGCGCCGTGTTCGCCAAGCTCTCGGCGCTGAAGTCGAAGAACGAAGACGCTGACGACGAGTAAGGTCTGCGACAGTCCAAAAAAAGCCCGCTTCGAGCGGGCTTTTTTATTCCATATGCAATCTCAGTTTCGCGCCACGCGGTCCGGCGCCATACCGTAATCCTCGCTGCGCTCCACGGCCCGGTAGAAGTCGGCAAGCTGCTTGCCGCGCTCCGGCTTGAAGATGCGGCCGGCGATCACCACCGAGGCGATGCGGTCGATGCGGAAGGCGCGGAAGTCGTCGCGCATCTCGCACCAGGCGACCAACGTCCACACCTTGCCCCAGAACCACAGGCCGAGCGGCCTGATGTCGCGCGCGGTGCCGCGCCCGGCCTCGTCGCAATAGTCGATGGTCAGCACCTGGCGCTTTTCGACAGCACGCTCGATCAGATCGATCGCCTCGCGGGCGGCGTCGCTGACCACCCACATCGGCGTGTGGATCTCGGTACGGGCGATGCGGTCCTTCTCGGCATCGGGCAGCACCGCGCCGATCTTGACCAGCGCCTCGTCGGCGGCCCGTGCCATGGCGGCGCCGCCAAAGGCGCGCACCATGCGCGCACCGGCAACCAGCGCCACGATCTCGTCACGCGTGAACATCAGCGGCGGAAGATCGAAACCCTCCCTCATCATGTAGCCGACGCCGGCCTCGCCGTCGATCGGCACTCCCGTCGACTGCAGGTCGGCAATGTCGCGATAGATCGTTCGCTCGGAAACCTCGAGCCACGTGCCGAGCTTCTGGGCGGTGACCAGACGGCCACCCCGCAGATGCTGCACGATCTGAAAAAGCCTGTCGGCGCGGCGCATCGTTTGCTTCCCCAGTGTTGTTGCTGGAGCGTCTCCTGGACCGGAGCCGCTTCCAGACGGCATTCATTACGGTTTCAGTCCTTCGCGCTTGCGCTGCGCGGCGACGAATTCCGCGCCAAAGGACAGTTTCTTCGTTGTCGGCGTCTTCGCATCGAGTACGCGCCAGAAGGGCGCGATGTCGCTCATCGTCATGCCGCGCTCAAGGTCTTCCTTGGCGGCCTCGGCAACCGTGCGCAGATGATAGCCAATAGTCACCGGACATGTCACTTCGGCGCCGTGTTCGATGGCAAGGGCCGTGCGCAACGCGCGGACATCCATCTCGACGCCTTTCGGAATCGAACGGATGAAAGTGTCGACCTGGCGCGCGGTAGGCACCAACATCGGCTGGCCTTCGACCACGTCACCCACCGTGCGTGGCGTCGGTTTCACGCCGTGGATGCCAGGCGTGTTCAGCCTGTCGTTCCAGCTCTTCATCGATCTTTCTCTCGGCCGGCCATGCGCATTAACCCACCATCGCACGTGTCTCCTGACAGCATACTGTCAGGAGGCTTCAGCATATTCCCTGGCAAACAACGTCCGCATCTGCGCGAGATCGCCGCCTCGTTCGGGATAGAGCGTCTTCAGAAAGGCAAGGGCAAAGGTGCCAGGCGCCGAACCCGGCGCGGACACGATCTTGCCATCGGCGACCGCATGCGGCACGTCCTGATAGTTGCTGTCGCCGGCATAACCGGCTTCGTGTCCGTTGATCCAGTCGCGGCGATTGCTGGTATGTTTGGCTTGTTCGAACATGCCAGCCCGGGCCAGTGCCAGCGTACCGGCGCAGATGCCGCCGACGACGCCGCCGCGCGTTGCAACGGCATTGAGCAGTTGAGCGACATCCGGCGGCGTCTTGCCCGCCCATTGGTCGGAACCGATGACGGCGACTGCGTCGAGATCGGCATTCTCGTCGACGCCGGCCGAACGGTCGGGCGTCAGCCGAAAGCCGCTGATCCCGGTCACCGGCTTGCCTCCAGGGGTCAATGACACGGCACGAGCACCGAACCACTCAACCGCCGAGGCTGCCAGCAAGCCGTATTCCCAGTCGGCAAAACCTTCGATGAAGACGAAGCCGATTGTCTTCTGATCAGGCATAAGCTCGCTCCGTCCCCCAACGCGCCGCGTCTTTGTTTTCATGCATGTCGCACCCCAAAAACCGGAGGCCACTTTTGGGCGACATGCATTGATATCTGGGCATTGGCGCGCCCCATGTCCAATATCGATGTCGAAAAATTCGCCTCAATTGCCGCGGGAGCGACGTTCCGCATACATATCGGGCCAGCCGATATCCTTGCGGATGTCCGCGGGCAGCGCGTTCATGAAACGCTGCGTGCGAATTTCGTTGCGCATGGTGCGAACCTTGCCGACATAGTGCTGCATGCCGCGCAGGATGGTGAAACCGTTCATGGCTATTCTCCTCTCTCTAACTGGAGGCAGTATCGCACACCCCTCCTGACAGCAGTCTGTCAGGAGGGTGGCAGGGCGCGCGGCGATCGTTCCGGCTGGTGGAAATTGTCCTCAGCCCGTGATCTTCGGCCCAGTTGCGAATGGAGGATTGTTCACCGCGAGGCTGCCTACGGAGCATCATTGTTCAGTTGGAGACGACGGACTGTCGGGATAGGCGACCTTCAGCGAGGTGACCGGAGTTCTGATATGAAGGGAGAAAATTCTTCCCCAAAACCAGGGAGACGACCATGAGCCTGCAACTGACAGGAATCCACCATCTGACCGCCATCACCGCCAACGCTCCTGGCAATCTTCATTTCTATACGAAGGTGCTGGGCTTGCGGCTGGTCAAGAAGACGGTGAACCAGGACGACACGTCGGCCTATCACCTTTTCTATGCCGACGGCGAAGCGACGCCAGGCACCGACCTGACCTTCTTCGACTGGCCGGTTGGCCGCGAACGGCGCGGTACCCACAGCATCGCGCGGACCAGCCTAAGGGTCGGCAGCCCGGAGAGCCTGGCCTGGTGGAAGCAGCACCTGGCCGGCGAAGGCATCGTGACAGGAGAGATTGCCGACATCGGCGGCTATCCGTCGTTCGATTTCGAGGATCCCGAAGGCCAGCGCCTGCGGCTCGTCAGCGATGGCGGCAAGGGTGGCAGCCATCCCTGGGCGCAAAGCCCGGTGCCGGCCGATTATCAGATCCGCGGGCTCGGGCCGATCGTCATCAGCGTCCCCGACATCACAAACACCGAGGCGGTGCTGACCAGGGTGATGAACATGCGCAAGGGCCGCGACTATGCTTCGCCGGATGGCGAAGGCCAGGTCCATGTCTTCGAAATGGGCGCTGGCGGGCCGGCGGCGGAGCTTCATGTCGCCGTGCAGCCCGGGCAGGCTCCCGCAAGGCAAGGCGCCGGTGCGGTTCACCATGTCGCCTTCAGGGCGCCGGACCAGGAGACGCTGCATCAATGGACCGCCCGTCTGGCCGAATTCCGCCTGCCGTCTAGCGGCGAGGTCGAGCGCTATTACTTCCGCTCACTCTATTTCCGTGAGCCCAACGGCATCCTGTTCGAGATCGCCACAGACGGGCCGGGTTTCACCGCCGACGAGCCGCTGGAAACGCTGGGCGAAAGCCTGGCCCTGCCGCCGTTCCTCGAACCGAAGCGCGCCTCGATCGAAGCCGGCCTTAAGCCGCTGAAGTAGATCGCCGCCTGAAAGGTGGGCGCCGCGTTTCCGGTTCGGGACGCGGCCCCTGTTCTTTCCCAGAGATCGAACAAGGCGCTTTGACAGCCGGCAACGTTGCTGATCAAAAGCGGCATGACGAAACTCCTCGCCCTTGTCATCATCGGCTTCATGGTGATCCAGCTGATCAAACCGATCGGCTGGCCAGGGCTCAAGCGCCGCGGCGATTTCTGGAAGCTGGCGCTGCTGGCCATGGCCGCAATCTCGCTGGCGGCCGTGCTCGGGCATTTGACATAGGTCTGCAGGCCGCATCGGCCGTCGGTGTTCAGCTGGCGAGCACCAGGCCGACGAGATGCTCGGCCCAGGCGCGGTAGCCCGCCTCCGAGGCGTGGAAGCCGTCCGAGGCGAAACCCTGTTCGGGATTGGTGATCGGCAGGCGCGGGGCCGGCACCGCGCCGCGCTCCAGGCAAAGCCGTTCACCCATCCGGTTCATCGCGGTGGCGCGGATTTCGAGGATCTTGCCGAGCAGCGGCGGCATGGCCGGCGCCCGCGTGAACTCCAGCACCGGCGACCACACGACGCGTGCCTCCGGCCATTTGGCGCGCAGGCCATAGAGCAAGCCGCCGAACTCCTTCTTGAAGCGCGGCACCGAATGAAAATTCTTGGTGTCGTTGGTGCCGATGGCCAGCACGATATGCGTCCATGGGTCGGCCGACAGGTTGGGCAGGACATGGTCGCGGATCTGGCCCGATGTCGCCGAATTGAAGCCGGCGGCGCGCCAGCGCACGGCGCGGCCGGTGCGCTGCGCAATCAGCATGGCGAGCTGCGCGGCAAGCCCGTCCTCGGAATTGCCGATGCCGACCGAGGCAGCCGAGGAGTCGCCCAGCACCAGAAGCGAGATATCAGGCGCCTTGCCAGCGAGTTCGTGCATGACCGGTCCCTGTGCCGGCAGCATGCGCGTGGTGCGGCGGCGCACGCCGAGCCCTTGCCAGACATAGACGGGGAAGGCAAGCCAGGTGAGAGAGGCCGGGAAGCGCATGGCGGAACCGTGGAATGATCTGCGGCAGGCTTAGCGCATGTTTGGGCCGAGGTGAACGGATCCTTGCATGGCCGGCCGGTGCCCTAAGGGTATATGTCGTCCTGTTGCGACCTGTTCCCATATTCATCGTGCAGCCGCACCCAGTCCATGAAGGTCCCGTAAGGACCGGTCTCATCACGACCTTTCGGAGCGATGTCGAGATACTGATAGGCGCCGATGAACTGCTCGCTGCCGCGGGCGCGCGACATGAAGGTCAGGAAGATGTCACCGGTTTCGCCCTTGTAGAAGACAGTGGTGCCGGGCAAGTCCTTCGACGTCAGCACCGGTGTTTCGAAATTGTAGACCGCTTCGCCGGATGCGATCTGTTTGTCGGTGAAGGACACCTGCATATCGAAGTTGAAGTCGGACGCATAGGAAGACACCCAGTCGAATGTCCAGCCCATGCGCTGCTTGTAAGGCAGCAGCTCGGCCAGCGGCGCCCGCGATATGGTGACAAGCGACACGTCATGATGCCTGAGATGCCGGTTGGCGCCATCGATATGGTCGGCGACGAAGGCACAGCTTTCGCAGTGATGGGTGGAACCAGGCGCGAACACGAAGTGGTAGACGATCAACTGGCTGCGGTTGGCGAAAAGCTCGGCCAGTTTCTTCGGCCCTTGCTCCGTCTCAAAGACGTAGTCCTTCCTTAGTTTCAGCCAGGGCAGTTCCCGCCGCTCGGCCGCAACACGTTCCCGCAACCGCGTCAGTTCCTTTTCACGCGCCAGATGCCCCTTGTGCGCCTGGAACCAGTCCTCGCGTGAAACGACCTTGTTGCGATGCATGAACCTCTCCCTGTCTCTCATCCCAAGGACGTTCGGGACGAGCGCAAACCGACATCGCCGGCAACGCCCAGAGGAAATAAGGATGAGGAGGTCTTCCCCCAAATCGCAGACAACGAAAACCCGGGCGCGTTGGCCCGGGTTTGAACGGTGACGGAAGCGGTGTGCTCAGGCGGCCTGTTCGAGGCTCGCCTTCCATTTTCCGAGTGCGGCCAGATAGTTCATGTGGGCGCGATGGGTGAAGGCGGCCTGGCCGGCGGCGACGTTCGACGCCTTGCCGCTCCATGCCTTCTGCGGGGCAGCCTGCAGTGCGCGGCCATAGGAGAAGGTCAGCTTCCACGGATGCGGCCCGATGGCATTGATGGCGTTGAGGTTGGCGGTTGCCTCCTCGTCCTCCTGGCCGCCGGAGAGGAAGGCGATGCCCGGGACCGCCGCCGGCACCGTCTCGCGGAACAGTTTTATGGTCATCTCGGCGACCTTTTCGGGACTGTCCACCGTGCCCGACGTCTTGCCCGACAGCACCATGTTGGGCTTGAGGATCGTGCCTTCCAGCACGACGCGCGCCGCATGGAGTTCATCATAGAGCTTGATCAGCGTCGCCTTCGAGACCTCGTAGCAGGTGCCGATGTCGTGGGCGCCGTCCATCAGCACTTCCGGCTCGACGATCGGCACGATGCCGGCTTCCTGGCAAAGGGCGGCATAGCGGGCGAGCGCATGGGTATTCGCGCTGATCGAATTGGTCGAAGGCACGCCCTTGCCGGTATCGATGTCGATCACCGCGCGCCATTTGGCGAAGCGGGCGCCGAGCTTGTAGTAGTCGGCAAGGCGCTCACGCAGGCCGTCGAGGCCCTCGGTGACGGTGTCGCCGGGAAAGCCGGCCAGCGGTTTGGCGCCAGCATCGACCTTGATGCCGGGGATGGCGCCTGATGCCTTGATGATGTCGACCAGAGGCGTGCCATCCGCGGCCTTCTGGCGGATGGTTTCGTCATAGAGGATGACGCCGGAAATGTATTTGGTCATCGCGTCCTTGGCGCGGAACATCATCTCGCGATAGTCGCGGCGACTGTCGGCTGTCGATTCAACGCCGATGACATCGAAGCGCTTCTTGATGGTGCCGGAACTTTCGTCAGCGGCCAGCAGGCCCTTGCCGTTGGCCACGATCGCGGCGGCTATGTCTTCGAGACGTTCGCTCATCATGCTTCTCCTGAAAGGGGTTCGTTCCGCGCTTAGCGGAAGTCTACCGCCAAAGGAATGGCATCGGAAAGCTCGAATCGATTGAAAGTCCCGGGCGCCTCTTTGTGTTGATTGCCTTGCTTGTTCCAGCCGCATTTCTGTGGCGCCAGGCGTTTCCGCCTGGCTGCAAAATGCGCTTCAGTCTTGACGCAATTCCCAAGGGAAAGCGCTACGCGCTTTTCCCGGGAAAACCGTTCACAGTTTTCCCGGAACTGCTTACCGCTTCAGCACGTCGACGCCGGGCAGCGGCTTGCCTTCCATCCACTCCAGGAAGGCGCCGCCGGCGGTCGAGACATAGGTGAAGTCGTCGGCGACGCCAGCGTGGTTGAGGGCCGCCACCGTATCGCCGCCGCCGGCGACGGAGACCAGCTTGCCGGCCTTGGTGCGCGCGGCCGCGTGTTTTGCCGCCGCCACCGTGGCGTGGTCGAACGGCTCGATCTCGAAGGCGCCGAGTGGCCCGTTCCAGACCAGCGTCGCGGCGCGCTCGATCCATTCGCCGATCGTCTTCACGGTCTTCTCGCCGACATCGAGGATCATGCCATCGGCCGGCACTTCGGAGATGGCGACGGTCTCGCAGGCGGCGCCCGCCTTGAATTCCTTGGCGACGACACCGTCGACCGGCAGGATGATGGCGCAGCCGGCTTCGGCCGCCTCGATCATGATCTGCTTGGCAGTGGCGGCAAGGTCATGCTCGCACAGCGACTTGCCGACATTGGTGCCGCGCGCGGCAAGGAAGGTGTTGGCCATGCCGCCGCCGATGACTAGCGCGTCGACCTTCTTCACCAGGTTCATCAAAAGGTCGATCTTGGTCGAGACCTTGGCGCCGCCGACGATGGCGACGACCGGGCGGACCGGGTTGCCCAGACCCTTCTCCAGCGCTTCGAGCTCGGCCTGCATGGTGCGGCCAGCAAAGGAAGGCAACAGATGCGCCAGCCCTTCTGTGGAAGAGTGGGCGCGGTGCGCCGCGGAAAAGGCGTCGTTGACGAAAATGTCGCCATTGGCCGCGAGCCGCTCGCTGAAGGCCGGGTCGTTCTTCTCCTCGGCCTTATAGAAGCGCGTGTTTTCGAAGAGCAGCACGTCGCCCTTGTTCATGGCCGCGACGGCACTTCCCGCTGTGTCGCCGACGCAATCCGAGGCAAAGCCGACGGGGCGGCCGAGCACCTCGGCGGTTGCCCTGGCGATCGGCTCCAGCGAGAATTCCGGCGATGGCCCATCCTTAGGCCGGCCGAAATGGGCGAGCAGGATGACCTTGGCGCCCTTGCCCGACAGTTCGGCGATGGTCGGCGCGATGCGTTCGATCCGGGTGGCGTCGGTGACCTTGCCGTCGGCGACGGGAACGTTGAGGTCGACGCGCACCAGCACGCGCTTGCCGCTGATGTTGCCGATATCGTCCAGTGTCTTGAAGGCGGCCATGCAGGTTCCTTTCCTCGGGAAAATCGCCGGGACCATACCCCGCATCCGTGCCGATGCAAGGCTTTGGCCGCGATGCGGCGCGAAATTTTGAGGCGGGCGGGAACACAGTCGGTGAAGATCGCCCGGTGATGACGGGGCAGGGCCAGCAGTCGCCCTTCTCAGCTCCCGGTCGTGGCTTTTTCAACCGGCGGCTTGGGGGCGTCCTCGGCCTGTGCTGCCGCTTCCTGCGTCTCGGTCGGCTTGCGCCAGTTGCGGATGAAGGCGCCGAGGCGGTCGCCCATCTCGCCGGCACTTAGGAACACCGGCACCCGCGCCACCGGCGCGGTCGGCTCGAAGGAAAGACCGAGACCCGTGATCCTGCCCTTGTCGTCGACATCCCTGACGATCAGCTCGATCGAGCCGATCAGCACGCGATCGGCATATTCGGCATGGCCGCCGAGCCGCGCCGTGACCAGAGCGCCGACGGTGAGCTTCTGCTCCGCCTCGGTCAGGCCCGGTGCGTAGGCGGCTTCCAGTTCGGCGCCGGAGCGTGCCGGGTCGACGGCGAAGGCGCCGAAGAAATCGGCATCTTCCGGGTCGACCACCGCGCGGCTGGCGAACAGCTTGTCGAGCAGGCGCGGATAGCGGTCCGGCACGAAAATGTAGACTTGGTCGCCGGCGGCGAGCCGGCCCATGTCCTGGAAACGCATGGAGCGGCCGTCGCGCAGTACCAGGGAGGGCCGCGCCCAGCGCGGAATGCGCTCGCCGCGCGCCACCGGGCTGCCATGCGCCACGCGATAGGCAAGGAGCTCGTGGTGGGCGGAGCCGGGGAGTTCGAGTTCGACCTTGTCGAGTGGGCCAAGGCGGGCCGGCACGATGAGGCCAAGGCGACGCGCCAGCGGGCCGACCGTCCAGCCCTGGATGACAAGCGACACCAGCACGATGATGAAGGCGGCGTTGAAAATGGTGCGGCCGTTTTCCAGCCCGCCGAGCAATGGGGTGATGGCGAGCAGGATCGAAACCGCGCCGCGCAGGCCGACCCAGGAGACGAAGGCGACTTCGGGGCGCGGCAGGCGGAAAGGGATCAGGCAGAGCCAGACAGCGATCGGGCGGGCGATGAACATCAGGAAAAGGCCAAGCGCTATCGCCGGCACCATGATCGCCGGAAATTGCGAAGGGGTGGCGAACAGGCCGAGGATCAGGAACATGATGATCTGCGCCAGCCATGACATGCCGTCCTGGAAACGCTTCAGGATGGTGACGGCGCGGATGTCGGAATTACCGGCAATGAGGCCGGCGATATAGACCGCCAAGAAACCGGAGCCGCCGATGGCGCCGGCGGCGGCGAAGACCATCAGCGACAGCGTCAGCACGAAGATCGGCAGCAGGCCGTGGTCGAGATTGAGCCGGTCGACGAGACGCACGATGGCAAGGCCGCCGAGTGCGCCGACGACGGCGCCAAGGCCCATATTGACGAGGAAGCCGAGGATCAGGCTGGTGACCAGGACATTGGTTTCGGGGTTGGCATGGGCGGCGATGACCTCGACCAGGGTGATGGTCAGAAAGATAGCGATCGGGTCGTTGGTGCCGGATTCCACTTCGAGCGTCGAGCGCACGCGCTCACGCAGATTGATCTCGCCGGCGCGCAGCAGGAAGAACACCGCCGCGGCGTCGGTCGAGGCGACTGCGGCGCCGAGCAGGAAGGATTCCAGCCAGCTGAGATCAAGCAGATAGTAGGCCGCCGCTCCGAACAGGCCCGTGGTGAGAAGCACGCCGAAGGTCGCCAGCGACAACGCCGGGCCGGCCGCTTGCCGCAAGGCGTTGAGCGGTGTGCCGAAGCCGGAATCGAACAGGATGACCGCCAGCGCCAGTGAGCCGGCAAAATAGGCGATACGGGCATTGTCGAATTCGATGCCGAGGCCGTCGGTTCCGGTGGCGAGCCCGATGCAAAGAAAGAGCAGCAGGAGGGGGGCGCCGAAGCGGAAGGCGATCAGGCTCGAAAACGCGGCGGCGACAACGAGCGCCGTGCCGACCAGCGTGACGAGATAGATCGCATGCTCCATCCGTGATTTGCCCCTCGAATTCCTTTGTCTTCTCGCTTTACGGGAGAGTGGGGCGAAGGCATGGCCAGTGCAAGGCGCGGGGGTGGTTTTTTGGGGCTAGCCGTTGATTTTCCGGTGGTTCGGCGTTGCTGCTCCGGCAAATGAAAAACGCCCGGACGAAGCCGGGCGTTTCAGGTGTCGAGAAGACGGGTCCGCGATCAGGCGATGGTCTTGCCGAAGGCGACGGCGGTGTCGCCCATGCGGTTGGAGAAGCCCCACTCATTGTCGTACCAGGACAGCACCGAAACGAAGTTGCCGTCCATCACCTTGGTCTGGTCGAGCGCCATGATCGAGGAACGCGGATCATGGTTGAAGTCGATCGAGACATTCGGGTGATGGGTGACGCCGAGAATGCCCTTCAGCTTGCCGTTGGAGGCGGCGATGACCGCTTCGTTGATTTCCTGCACCGTGGTGGCGCGCTTGGCGATGAACTTGAAGTCGACGACCGAAACGTTCGGGGTCGGCACGCGGATCGAGATGCCGTCGAGCTTGCCCTTGAGGTCGGGGAGCACGAGGCCGATCGCCTTGGCCGCACCGGTCGAGGTCGGAATCTGCGACAGGGCCGCTGCACGGGCGCGGTAGAGATCCTTGTGCATGGTGTCCAGCGTCGGCTGGTCGCCGGTGTAGGAATGGATGGTCGTCATCATGCCTTTTTCGATGCCGACCGTCTCGTGCAGCACGGCGGCCAGCGGCGCCAGGCAGTTGGTGGTGCAGGACGCGTTCGAGATGACGATATGGTCCTTGGTCAGCTTGTCGTGGTTGATGCCGTAGACCACGGTCAGGTCGGCGCCATCGGCAGGTGCGGAGACCAGCACGCGCTTGGCGCCGGCGGTCAGGTGCGCGGCGGCCTTGTCGCGGGCGGTGAAGATGCCGGTGCATTCGAGCGCGATGTCGACGCCGAGCTCCTTCCACGGCAGCTGCGTCGGATCCTTGATGGCGGTGACCTTGAACTTTTCCTTGCCGACGGTGATCTGATCGCCGGACACCGACACTTCATGCGGGAAACGGCCGTGCACGCTGTCGTAGCGCAGCAGGTGGGCATTGGTCTCGACCGGGCCGAGATCGTTAACGGCGACGACGTCGATGTCCTTGCGGCCGGATTCATGGATGGCGCGCAGGATGTTGCGGCCGATGCGGCCGAATCCGTTGATGGCAACTCTGACGGTCATTTTTCTCTCCCTGGGAGCTGGAAGGCTGACGATGGGTCCGCAGCTTCATAGCGGCGGACGGCCAAAGAATCCAGCCAAAGCGACGCAGACTTAAATCGATTAGGTTGGGCCAGTCCGGCGAAATCGCTTTGCGCGGCCTCGCCGGGGCATTTTTGTTTTGTGCATGCCGTTACCCCAAAACCGCGACACGGTTTTGGGCGACGTGCACGGCCTTACTTGGCGTGCAGGCGGGCTTCCGCCGCCTTGGCCGCCGCCTCGGCGGTGATGCCGAAATGCGGGTAAAGCTGTTCGATCGTGCCCGAGGCGCCGAAGCCGGTCATGCCGACGAAGATGCCGTCCGAGCCGATGAGATGATCCCAGCCCTGGCGGATGCCGGCTTCGATCGCCATCTTGATCGGCGCGTTGCCGATCGTCTTCTTGCGGTAGTCGTCGCTCTGCTTGTCGAACAGTTCGAAGCAAGGCACCGACACGACGCGGGTCGGGTGGCCGTGCTTCTCGAGCAGGTCGCGGGCGCCGAGCGCGATCTCGACCTCGGAGCCGGTGGCGAAGATCGTCACCGCCGCCTCGCCGCTGGCCGCGGCCAGTTCGTAAGCGCCCTGGCTGCTGAGGTTGTTGGCCGAATGCTCGGTGCGCACGGTCGGCAGGTTCTGTCGGGTCAGCGCCAGCGTCGACGGCGTCTTTTCGGATTCGAGCGCGATCTGCCAGCATTCCGCGGTCTCCACCGCGTCGGCGGGGCGGAAGACATTGTGGTTGGGAATGGCGCGCAGGGCCGCCAGGTGCTCGACCGGCTGGTGGGTCGGGCCGTCTTCGCCCAGACCAATGGAATCATGGGTCATGACGAAGATCGAGCGGATGCCCATCAGCGAGGACAGCCGCATCGAGGGGCGGGCATAGTCGGAGAAGCACATGAAGGTACCGCCATAGGCGATGAGGCCGCCATGCAGCGTCAGCCCGTTGATGGCCGCCGCCATGCCGTGCTCGCGGATGCCGTAGTGGACATAGCGCTGGCCGTAATCGTCCGGCGTGATGTTTTTGGTCTGGCTGGTCTTGGTGTTGTTGGAGCCGGTCAGGTCGGCGGAGCCGCCGATGGTCTCCGGCACGGCGCCGTTGATGACCTCAAGCGCCATTTCCGACGATTTGCGGGTGGCGACCTTCGGCTTGTCGGCCGAGAGCTTCTTCTTGTAGTCGGCGATGACGGCGTCGAAATTGGACGGCAGCTTGCCGGCGAGGCGGCGCTCGAACTCGGCCTTCAGCTTCGGCTCTGCCTTGGCGAGACGGCCTTCCCAGTCGGCGCGCGGCTTGGCACCGGCCTTGCCGGCGGCGCGCCAGGCATCGAGGATGTCGGCCGGAATCTCGAAGGGCGGCGATTCCCAGTTGAAGAACTTGCGCGCGCCGGCGATCTCGTCGGCACCGAGCGGCGAGCCGTGCGCCTTGTTGGTGCCGGCCTTGGTCGGGGCGCCGAAGCCGATGGTCGTCTTGCAGGCGATCATCGTCGGCTTGTCGGAATGGCGGGCCGCCTCGATGGCATAGGCGATGGCTTCCGGATCGGTGCCGTCGATATGGCTGGCGTTCCAGCCGGAGGCCTGGAAGCGAGCGACCTGGTCGGTGTTGTCGGCGAGCGAAACCGGGCCGTCGATCGAGATGTTATTGTTGTCCCAGAAGACGATCAGCTTGTTGAGCTTGAGATGCCCCGCCAACGCGATGGCTTCCTGGGAAACGCCTTCCATCAGGCAGCCGTCGCCGGCCAGCACATAGGTGTAATGGCTGACCAGGTCGTTGCCGAAGGCAGCGTTCATGATGCGCTCGCCGAGCGCGAAGCCGACCGAATTGGCGAGGCCCTGGCCGAGCGGGCCGGTCGTCGTCTCGATGCCGGTGGCGTGGCCGTATTCGGGATGGCCGGCGGTCTTGGAGCCGAGTTGGCGGAAGTGCTTGATCTGGTCGAGGGTCATGTCCTCGTAACCGGTCAGATGCAGCAGCGAATAGAGCAGCATCGAGCCATGGCCCGCCGACAGGATGAAGCGGTCGCGGTCGGGCCAGTGCGGGGCCTTGGGATCGTATTTCAGGAAGCGGGTGAACAGCACCGTGGCAATGTCGGCGCAGCCCATGGGCAGGCCGGGATGGCCGGAATTGGCCTTCTCGACGGCATCCATGGAGAGAAAGCGGATCGCATTGGCCATCCGGTCATGTTGTTCACGCGACGTCATGGTTCCTCCAAAGGTGGGGGTTTGGGGGCTTGGGAGCGCCCTTGAAAAGGTGCGCGACACATAGCAGGCGCGGGCTTTTAGTCAACAAATCGGGCGCAGATTTGCCGGTCTTGTGATGCTGACTGTGGCCCTACATTAGCGTTAGCAGGGGACAGTCGCGAGAGCTTTGTTGACGTTGCCTTCACCCGGTGCCTAATGTTTCAGGGATAACGCGTTCTGAACGCGAACGATTCGGTGATGGGCAGGGCACAGGACGAAGGCCATGACCGGGGAAACCACACTCAAGGAAGTCATCGCCAGGCTGGGCAAGGCCATCGAGGGGCTGGAAAACGCCGTCGCGGCCAAGCTGGAGCATGAACGCGATTACTCGGAAGCCGAGGCCGAGGTGCAGCGGATGAATGCCGACCGCTCCAGGCTGGCGCAGGAACTCGACAATTCCGAAGCGCGCGCCGAACGGCTGGAGGACGCCAACAAGGAAGTATCGCGACGGCTGGTGACCGCCATGGAAACCATCCGCGCCGTGTTGGACAGATAGGAGCTGGCCCATGGCACAGGTCACGGTTTCAATCGACGGCAAACAGTATCGGATGGCCTGCGACGAAGGCCAGGAAGATCATCTGATCGACCTCGCCGAACGCTTCGACCGTTATGTCTCGCATCTGAAGGATTCTTTCGGCGAGATCGGCGACCAGCGGCTGACCGTCATGGCCGGCATCATGGTGATGGACGAGCTCTCGGAACTGCAGAAGCGCGTCAAGGGCATGGAAAGCGAGGTGCTGACCTTGCGCAAGACGCGCGACGAGGCGCTGACCAAGGCCGACAAGAGCGACAGCGTGCTGACCAACGCGCTTGGCGCGCTGGCGCAGCGGATGGAAGACCTCGCCACGTCGCTGGCCGTGAAATCCTAGACTTTCGCGACGCCGACAGCGAAATTTCCATATTCCCCCAGAAATGGCGAAAATTTTTCGCGGCCAGCATCACTGCCGGCGACCGCACCGTTTTGAAGGTCGCAGATGGAGTGGTAAAAGGGTTGCCGCCCGCCAACGAGCGGCATTCACAGGGGTAGGAACCATGAGCCTTCGTATCAACGACATCGCGCCGGATTTCACGGCCGAGACCACGCAGGGGACGATCAGCTTTCACGACTGGATCGGTGACGGTTGGGCAATCCTCTTCAGCCACCCGAAGAATTTCACACCGGTCTGCACCACCGAGCTCGGCACGATGGCCGGGCTGGAAGGCGAGTTCAAGAAACGCAACGTCAAGATCATCGGCATCTCCGTCGATCCGGTTGCGAGCCACGACAAATGGCAGGCCGACATCAAGACGGCGACCGGCCAGACGGTGCACTATCCGCTGATCGGCGACAAGGACCTCAAGGTCGCCAAGCTCTACGACATGCTGCCCGCCGGCGCCGGTGAGACCTCCGAAGGCCGCACGCCGGCCGACAACGCCACCGTGCGCTCGGTCTATGTCATCGGGCCGGACAAGAAGATCAAGCTGGTGCTGACCTATCCGATGACCACGGGCCGCAACTTCGACGAGATCCTGCGCGCGGTCGATTCCATGCAGCTCACCGCCAAGCATCAGGTGGCGACGCCGGCAAACTGGAAGCAGGGTGAGGACGTCATCATCACCGCTGCCGTTTCCAACGAAGATGCGATCAAGCGTTTCGGCGCCTTTGAGACCATCCTGCCTTATCTCAGGAAGACCAAACAGCCGTCCGCCTGAAGCGGACGCCGGAACGGTTTTTGCCTTTTCCGCCCTTGCGGGCCAAGTCATGCTTGACTGGCCCGCAAGGGTGGACAACCATACTCCTGTTGGAGCCTGGCGGAGAAAAACGTTCCTGCTGGCTGGGTTGGGGAGTTCGGTTTGGACTTGGCTTTGGCAAAACCTGAGGTCAGGGGCTTTTACGACAAGCCGACCGGTGCCATTCAGTATGTCGTCACCGATCCGGCGACAAGGCGATGCGCCATCATCGATCCGATCCTCGACTTCGACGAGAAATCCGGCGCGACGGGTACGAAGAGCGCGGATGCCCTGCTCGATTTCGTCGGGGAGAACGGGCTGGAGCCCGAGTGGATCCTCGACACCCATCCGCATGCCGATCATTTCTCGGCCGCGCACTATCTGAAACGCAAGACCGGGGCGCGGACGGCGATCGGTAACAGGATCGTCGACGTCCAGAACCTGTGGAAGGCGATCTACAACTGGCCGGATTTTCCCGCCGACGGTTCGCAGTGGGACAGGCTGTTCAGGGAAGGCGAGACGTTTCGGATCGGCAGCCTACCGGTCAAGGTGCTGTTCTCGCCGGGACATACGCTGGCCTCGATCACCTATGTGGCTGGCGACGCCGCCTTCGTGCACGACACGCTGTTCATGCCCGACAGCGGCACGGCGCGAGCTGATTTCCCCGGCGGCAGTGCCGCGCGGCTGTGGCGCTCGATCCAGGACATACTGGCGCTGCCCGATGAGACGCGCGTCTTCGTCGGCCATGACTATCAGGCCGGTGGCCGCGAGCCCTTGTGGGAGAGCACGGTTGGCCTGCAGAAGGCCAAGAATATCCATCTTGTCGCCGCGCACAGCGAGGCCGAATTCGTGGCGCTGCGCGAGGCTCGCGACAGAACATTGCCGATGCCGCGGCTGATCCTGCACGCGCTGCAGGTCAACATGAATGGCGGCCGGCTGCCGGAGCCGGAAGCCAATGGCCGACGGTATCTGAAGTTTCCGCTGGATGCGCTGTGAAAGTGATGCTCCGCGCGGGTAGTCCCTTCTCCCCGTCATTATACGGGGAGAAGGTGGCGGCAGCCGGATGAGGGGCGGCGCCAACGTCCGTTATGATCGCGCCGCTGGCTCTGTGGCGGTAAACCCGCAATCCCGGCGCTGCCCCTCATTGTCCTGCCGGACATTTCTCCCCGTATAGTGACGGGGAGAAATGTCGGCCGCGCCGGTTTCGCCAAATCGCTGGCGTCACAAAAAAAACGGCGTCAGTTTCCTGACGCCGCCTTGATGTTTTGTCGCCGAAGCTGGGCTTAAGCCGCCGGCTGAGCCTCGATGGTGCGCAGCGCCTGGGTCTGGCGCTTGGCGGCGGCCTTGACCGCATCCTGCACCTTCTCGAAGGCACGCACCTCGATCTGGCGCACGCGCTCGCGGCTGATGTCGAACTCGGCCGACAGCTCTTCCAGCGTCAGCGGCTCCTCGGCGAGGCGACGCGCCTCGAAGATGCGCCGCTCGCGCTCGTTGAGCACGGCAAGAGCGCCCGACAGCATACCGCGCCGGTTTTCCAGCTCGTCCTGCTCGATCAGCATCTCTTCCTGGCTTTCGTGGTCGTCGACCAGCCAGTCCTGCCATTCGCCGGACTCACCTTCCGTCGCCCGGATCGGCGCGTTGAGCGAGGCATCACCGGACAGGCGGCGGTTCATCGACACCACCTCGGCTTCGGAAACGTTCAGCCGCGTGGCGATCTCGGCGATCTGGTCGGGCTTGAGGTCACCGTCATCCAGCGCCTGGATCTTGCCCTTCACCTTGCGCAGGTTGAAGAACAGACGCTTCTGGTTGGCGGTCGTGCCCATCTTGACCAGGCTCCACGAGCGCAGGATATACTCCTGGATCGAGGCCTTGATCCACCACATGGCGTAGGTCGCGAGGCGGAAACCGCGCTCGGGTTCGAATTTCTTGACGGCCTGCATCAGGCCGACATTGCCTTCCGAGATCACCTCGCCGATCGGCAGGCCGTAGCCGCGATAGCCCATGGCGATCTTGGCGACGAGCCGCAAATGGCTGGTGACGAGCTTGTGCGCGGCGGACGTGTCTTCATGCTCGGCATAACGCTTGGCGAGCATGTACTCTTCCTGCGGCTGAAGCATGGGAAAGCGGCGGATTTCTTCCAGGTAGCGGCTGAGGCCGCCTTCGCCGGAAACAATACTAGGTAGTGACTGGGCCATGATAGCGCCCCCTCTCTATTGGAGTGATGCCCCCGAAACGCGGCGGGCATGTGACGCGAACACCAAAGGGCTCGCTCGCGGCATAAGGTCTTATACAGGAACAAAACCAGAAAAGACAGGCATTTGTTCAACACGAAACAGTGTGTCACGCTGAAGTGAACAATGCCAGTCAGGTTTTTTGATGGCTGGTTTCGAGCTTGTTGATGGCGGGGTTTAGAGATTGCGAAAGCCGCTGACGAGTTCCTCCATGTCCCCCGGGATCGGCGCCTCGAACCTCACCAGTAGATGGGTATCGGGATGGCGAAATGCAAGGAGCCAGGCATGCAAAGCTTGCCGTGAAAATGCCTTGACCTGACTTTTCAGGGGTTCCGGCAGCCGGTTGGCCTTGGTGCGGAAGGCCTGGCCGTAGTCGGGGTCGCCGATGACCGGGTGGCCGATATGGGCCATATGGACACGGATCTGGTGGGTCCGGCCGGTTTCCAGCCGGCATTCGACCAGGCTGGCGGTGGCGAATTCCTGCTGTTTTTCGCCGAAACGCTCCTGAACGGCAAAGTGGGTGACTGCATGGCGGGCATCGTCGCGGCCTTCCGGCACCACGGCGCGGCGCACCCGGTCGGCGGCGCGGCCAAGCGGCGCGTCGACCGTTCCGGTCGGCCGCTGCGGTATGCCCCAGACCAGCGCCAGATAGGCGCGTTCGAGATCGCCGGTCCGGCCGTGATCGGCGAAGGCCTCCGACAGCGCCTTGTGGGCGCGGTCGGTCTTGGCCACCACCATGACGCCGCTGGTCTCCTTGTCGAGGCGGTGGACGATGCCCGGCCGGCGCACCCCGCCAATGCCAGACAGGCTGTCGCCGCAGTGATGGATCAGAGCGTTGACCAGCGTGCCGGTCCAGTTGCCGGCGCCGGGGTGCACGACCAGCCCCGCCGGCTTGTTGATGACGATCAGCGCGTCGTCCTCATAGAGCACGTCGAGCGCGATGGCCTCGCCCTGCGGCGCGGCCGGCTCCGGTTCCGGCATGGCGACCGACACGCTTTCGCCCGCGATCATCTTGCGCTTGGTCTCGTCGGCCGGCTTGCCGTCGATGCTCACAGCGCCTTGCCTGATCAGCATCTGCACGCGGCTGCGCGACATATCAGGGCCGAGGCTGGCCGCCAGCCATTGGTCGAGGCGCTGGCCGGCCGCATCCGCGCCCACCACCAGCACCGTCGGTTCGGCCGCGATGAATCGATCCTCTATCAATTCGGGGGCCTCTTCGTTATGAGCGCTCATCGAAAACCGTTCCGGAATATTTGCCATGGCCCGGCCCGATGCCGACGATGACTCTTTTGCTGCCAAAGGCGGGGAAAAGCCACTCGACCCCGAGGTCGAAAAGATGCGTGGCAAGCTCGTCCGCTTCATGGCCATCAATCTCGGCCTGCTGTTGCTGGCTCTTATGGTGGTGATCGCGGCGATTGTCTACAAAGCCCGCAAGGCACCGCCGGCAAGCCCGCCGCTGGCCGGTGACATCCAGGTGCCGGCCGACGAGCCGCTCAGCGGCGACATCGTGCTGCCGGTCGGGGCGAAAGTGGTCAGCCAGTCGCTGTCCGGCAATCGCATCTCCATCGACGCCGAGCTTGCCGACGGCGGCCGTGCGATCTTCGTCTATGATATCGCCGAGCGCCGCCTGATTGGGCAGTTCGCAATTCGCAGCAAATGACCGGCGGCAATGCAACAAGCAAGTTTGCCGCAGAAATGAACAGGCCTCAGTCATGACAGGCTTCGCCGGACATCGTCGTGTCGCGACCGTGGCGCTGGTCGTCGCCAATTATGACGAGGCGATCGCCTGGTATGTCGGGCGGTTGGGTTTCCTGCTCCTCGAGGACGTCGATCTCGGCGGCGGCAAGCGCTGGGTCACGGTCGCGCCGGCCAACGGGCAGGGCGCCAGGCTGCTGCTGGCGGAGGCGTCCGACGAGGCGCAAAGGAAAAGTATCGGCAACCAGACAGGCGGCCGGGTCTTCCTGTTCCTCGAAACCGACGACTTTGCGCGCGACCATGCGGCGATGCTGGACAACGGTGTCGAATTCCGCGAGGCGCCGCGTTTCGAACCCTATGGCACGGTCGCGGTTTTCGCCGATCTGCACGGCAATCTCTGGGACCTGATCGAACCGAAACGCTAGGCTTGCGGCCAGCTTTTCTTCGATGTGGTAAAGCTGGCCAACCCCAGTTGCTTTTTCCCAGCCGTCAGCCTATATCGCCGGTTCTTGAGCGCGCCCATCGTCTAGCGGTCAGGACACCGCCCTCTCACGGCGGGAACAGGGGTTCGATTCCCCTTGGGCGTACCAAGGTTCCTTCTGGCTACATTGGCAACTTTTATGGCTCGGCTCCCGCCGAGCATGCGCCTGACCGGACGCTGACTGTCAATGGCATCGCTCACCTTGCGCGAGGAAGGTACAGGGATGATGATGACAGCCCGCAGGCCCAGTCGTATCGATCGACCAAGACCTGCGCCGACTTCCAGGGGCCTGTCAAAATAGATGTTGCCTTCATGATCGACACACCCAAGGGTCAGGACCCCGATGAGACCAACGAGCGGGGTTTGCAGGCGATTGAGGCGCGTAGAGTTCCCTTGCCCGTCGGCTACCGACAGGGTGTGATCTCCGCGATCACCGTGTTGCTCGGGTTTTCGCTTCTTTTCCTGCGGTATTGGAATTTCGAAGCTGATGGCGGATGGACGACGGCCTCGATCCTGGCGACGCTGCTGCTCGCGCTGTCCATCGTCCTCCAACTCGTCGCACTGTGGCGTTCGCTGCTCCCGCGCGACGACGACGAGCCGGTCTATCAGGTCACGCTGCGCTGGTTCCTCGCCTCGATCATCGCTCTCCTTGCGGGCGTGCTGCTGGCCGGGCTGATCGCTTCGCACGTCTTCAATTTTTGATCGGCGCAATGCCGGGCCGGTCGACCATCGGCTATGCGCCGTAAGGTTGTCGTGTCGACTGCACGGAAAAGCCCCGCCGACCGGGAGTCAAGCGGGGCCCTTGGAGTAGCCGCAAAGGGGACTAGCTTCGGACTACTCATTGATCCGTAGGATCATCTTCAATGTAGTCCACACGAAGAGATGCCGCATCGCTCGAATAAATGAAGGAAACAACCCTTTCCACATTTCAAGGCCATTCTTTCTACGAATTAGATGGCCTGCACAATATTCGAGGACGCAGCTTTGCGACCAGGAGCGGTTTCACCGTCCTGCAAAGATGGGACTTGCCGCTTCTGGCGCGGCGAGGCCGATTGCATTAGCATCAGGTGATGGATCTTAGAGGCACGGTTCAAACGGCGCGCAGAACGCCGGGTGCCAGGCAGATCCTGACGACCAATCGATGCCGCGGGGAGAAGGCCAATGCAGAAACTGCAAGCGCAAGGCGTCCACCACATCACGCTGGTCGGCGCCGGGCGCCAGACCTCGATCGATTTCTGGGAAGGCGTGCTCGGCATGCCTTTCATCTTCGAGCAGCCCAACCTCGACAAGGCCAGCGAGAGCCATCTCTATTTCGATCCGGGCGACGGCCGGCTGATCACCATCTTCACCGATGAGAGCCGCGTGCCGCAGAAGCGACGCACGCCGACCGACCCGGGCTGCGTCCACCACATCGCGTTCGCGGTGTCGCGGGTCACCTTCCTGCAGGCGGTCGCCCGGCTCGACGAGCGCGGCATCAAGCACAGCGGCGTCAAGGATCGCGGCTTCATGGATTCGATCTATTTCGAGGATCCACTCGGCCTGCTGATCGAACTCGCTTCCTACCGCTTCGAGCCGCCGGCGGGTTTCACCCATGCCGATGTGCTGATGCAGGCGCACAGGCTGCGTGTCGGGCGCGGCGACTACAATATCGCCGAGGTGCATCTTGCGGACGCGATCCAGGCGCTTGTCGAGAGCTCCCGTGCGACCTTGTCGGACGACCGGGCGCCGAAGAATCCATACTGACGGCCAACAAAACAAAGGGAGGACAAACATGGCAAAGACAGTGACCAAGAGTGCTGGGAAATCGGCTGCCAAGGCAAAGGCAAAAGCAGCCGCGAAGCCGGCAGTAAAGGCAGCCGCAAAGGCCGCACCGAAGGTGGCCGCGAAAGCCGCAGCAAAACCGGCGGCGCAAAAGCCGGCGCCCAAGACCGCCAAGGCCAAGTCGGCGAAAAAGCCGGCGTTGAAGCTCAGCATGCTGAAGCCGAGCGTCAACAACATGACAGTGCGGGTGTTTGCTCGCGCGGCCGGGTTCGACGCCGCCGAGACCGACGCCTGGGGCCACACGCGTTCGCCCGAATATCTGGCGCGCAATCCGGCGCATCTGACGCCGATGATCGAGGACAAGGGGTTGCCCAGGGGCGTGCTCTGGGAAAGCTGCGCCATCATGCAGTATCTCGCCAACAAGCACGGGCTGGAGAAATTCTATCCCAAGGCGCCGGCCAAGCGGGCGATGATCGACAGCGCCATGTTCTATCTGATCGGTACGCTCTACCCCTATGTGGCGCGCGCCACCTATCCGGCGCTGGGTTTCCCGCAATATGCCGGCGAGGTCGGCCACAGCGATGCCCATCCCGACAAGAAGTCGGAAGCACAGAAGGCCGCGATGGCGGCGATCGCCGAGCCGCTGGAGGTCTTCCATAGCTTCTTCAGGGACGGCAAGCCGTTCATCGGCGGCGCGAATCCGTCGATCGCCGACATAAGGCTGGCGGCGACGCTCGAATTCCTGGCGGTCATCGACTATCCGCTGCCCAAATGGGCGCAGGAGTACATGGCGGCCATCGAGAAGAAGCTCGGCAAGGCCTATGCCGAGCCGGCCGGCGACGTGCGCGGCTATATCGCCTATGTGCGGTCGCAGGCGAAGGCTTCAGCTTAAGGATTCGTTAACCAAAGCCCTGTCTACTGGCGGGAATTCACCGCGCGACCACGGATGTACTGGCGCAATATCGGTGGAAGGAAAGGTCGGCTCAGTGCCGGCCTTTTTGCTTTTTCGGACCCCATGCCGGGACATCGCGCGACGGTGACAGGCAATGCGAAGCATCAACTTTTCGCGTCGGGATATTGTCATCGCCGACGTTGTCTCTAACATTCCGTTGAGCGGATCCGGCTTGGAACGTCGGCCTGGAGCGAGATGAGGGCTTGCGATGAAATGCGTGGCAATGCTGACGGTCGCCGGTGGAATGCTGGCCGGGACGCTCATCCCGTCTCAGGCAGCAGTGCTCAATACGATGGATGATGTCGGGGATGCTATCCAGGCCTGCTGGACGCCGCCGGCGGATGCCGGAAATTCGACCGTAACCTTGAGTTTCAGCTTTAAGCGCGACGGCTCGCTGATCGGTCCGCCGCGGCCGACCGCCGCCAAAGTGGCCGGCGATGACAAGGCGCGAAAGGCGTTCATCGACGCGGCCATCGCCGCCGTCAAGAATTGCACGCCTCTGAGTTTGTCACCGGCTTTGGCGCAAGGCATTGGTGGCAACGTCTTCACGTTGCAACTGGTTTCCCCAAAGAAATAGCGGCTGGCGCCGCCGCTTCGGAGCCAATTGCTCAGTGGCTCAGGCGCCGTGCCTTGGCATGCCGCGCCAGATCCGGGGTCTCGAAGACATAGTCGCTCCAGGCCGATTCCGGGATGTGCCCGGCCAGATAGCACTCAAGCAACAGGCTTTCCTCGGGATTGAGCGGTCGTGGCGCGCGCTCGTGATCCAGCCCGAGAGAATGAAAAAGGTTTCTTGTCAGTTCCGACACCGTGAAGTGGATCGACATCTGCGTTCTCTCCCTATGCCTTCAACGCGGCAGTCAGGCAAAGGTTTCAGCGTCAAGCGTCGGTAACGTCGGATTGATCGTTCGCCCCGAGAGCCACGCCCCGGTGATTCCGATAGTCGCCGGCATGGCTGCTTGGTTTTGTGGTTCGTCTCAATCTTGAAATAAAAATGTAATATCGAATTTACAGGAGCCATTCTACTACACTAAATGAAAGTCTTTTCGATCATGAAAGCTTCAATTATTAGGTATTGCTCATTTAGCTGAACCTTATCCAAGTCGAAAGAATGTGATTCCAGGCTATCAGCAGCAAGGACCATGTCGTCCCGATGATCCGTTTCTGGCTTCTCATGATGATCGCGCTGGTGACGGTGGCCGCCCTTGTGCTCGGCACGACGTCTTCCTACGCGGATAGTTGCAGCGCGATCAGAAGTCAGTTGCTTTCTGGCGGCCGCAGCAGCGGCGTGAGCCCCGAACTGGCGCAGTTGCGCCGTCAGCTTGCGGCGATCCAGGGCCTGGAGAGGCAGCGCCGGTGCACGGCGCAAAGTGCCGCGGGTGGCTTCTTCAATGCATGCGCCGACCTTGGCAGAAACCGGACGGAAGTGCAGCGCCGGATGGCCGCCGCGTCCAGTTCCGGCCGGGACCTTTCAGGCCTGCAGGCACGCCTCGCGGCGCTTGGCTGCGGGGCAAAGGAGCAGCGCCAGGCGCCGAAGAGCCAATCCGCGCAGGCAGCGGCGGGGCCAACATATGCCGGCAATACGATGCTGTTTTGCGTGCGCCTGTCGGATGGATACTTTTTTCCCGCGCCCAAATCGCAATTCGCCGGCAGCGACGATGTCAGGGACATGGCCGATCAGTGCCGTTACATCTGCGATGACCCGGCCGTCGATCTCTACACGCTCAGCGACGCCAGTCTGGAAACCGAAAAGATGGTCGCGCTCGATACGCGCAAACCCTATATCGAACTGCCTTCGGCTTTTCGCTACCGTGACGATGCCAATTTCAAGGCCTGCGACGTCAAGCGCTATTACCGGCGGGTAGCCGAATTGAGGGCAAGGACGGTGACGCCCACAAACATGACCAATGCCATCATTCCGTTGCCGCAGCCAAAGCCGGATTTCGACAGTGTCGCGGCAATCCCGCAATCCGGCACCGAGGCCTCTGGGGCCGCTCAGTTGCAGTCGATCGAAGCCGGTACGCGGCCGGTGCGTGTGGTCGGCCCGGCCTTCTTTCCGGCTGAATGACCTCTCCTCTCTGGAATAACCGCCTGCAGCGTGCCGTCATGATGAAGCCGGCTATGGGACTCGTCTGGAACGGAGGGGCGCTCACGGCGTTGTGATCGACAACAGCCGGGAGAAACGCCATGGCTACGTTCAGGGAAATGCGGGTTCTGGAGATCGTCGAAAACGGCTCCCTGACCCATGACGAGAAGGTCGCGGAACTGCGCGAGATCGAATCCGAGGCCCGCGGCCTGCAACGAGCCGCGTCGGAGAGTTCCATGGGTGATGATGACGGCTGGCAGGACGATCTGCGCCAGGTTCGCCTTGCGCTCGACAAGCTTGGCGCGAAGGAACCGAAGAAGGGCGCGGCATCGCTGTAAGGCTGCGGGGAACTCTCCCCGAATTGAGCCTATTCGCAGACCATGCGAACGCGCTCGCCTGGTGCGCTCACATTCCTGCATGCCAGTTGCTTTTCCGGGCCTGGCGGCGGGGGAGGCGGCGGTGAATATCGCGTCTGATGCCGTCTGTGCCCGGCAGGTTTCGAAACCCTGCGTTCGGCAAACTGTCCGGGCGGCTGCGGCGACGCCGGAAAGGCGCCGTTGTCGGCCGGCGGCACGTAGTCGACATTGGGTGGCGGCCGGTCCCAGAAGCGCCTGGCGTCGAGCGGCCGCGGGATGATGACCGTGCCGTCATAGCTGCGCGCACAGCCGCTGCCGAAAAGCAGCGCTACGCCCAGCAAGAAAGGCCCTATCCGTCGATACATTAGCAACACCCCTGCGCGGCTTATAACGCGGGCTTGGCCCGCCCGACAACCCGACGGATTAACGCAGAAAGAGCATGCCGGTTGCGCCGTTAAGGTTAGCGGATCGTTAATGCTTCTCGGGCACATTCCGCCGACGAACCGCGGAGGGAGGGTTCGGCCTTGATTTTCGGGTGGGGACAGGATGGCGGAAGCGGACGAAGCAACCGGCGCGCGCGGCAAGCGTAGGCCTGAAAAGCCGGTGCATCGCGGCGACGCGCCGCCATGCGCGGACATGGATTCGCCCGACGCGCTTCGCCAACTGCTCGAGGCAGGCTCGGACTGGGTCTGGGAGACCGACGCCGAACTGCGGTTCTCCTGGCTCTCACCCACCTACCAGGCGGCCACAGGCATCGATCCGGCTGATGTGCTGGGCCGGTTCCGCTTCGATTTCCTCAACCAGGTCCTGAAGGGTAATCACAGCGCCACGGCGCATCTGGAGGATCTGCAGGCGCGCCGGCCGTTCCGCGACTTCGTCTATGAACTGAAGGGTGGCGGCGCCGACTGCCGCTGGGTGCTGACGTCAGGCTTCCCACGGTTCGACAACGAAGGAAAATTCGCCGGCTACCGCGGCATAGGCCGCAACGTCACCGCACTGGCCGGCGCCTTCGAAACCATGGAGCAAAACCCGTTGTCGGGCAGCGATCCCGACCGGCATCTTGCCGATCTCGAACGGACGATGGACGCCATGCACATGGGCGTCGTGCTGCTCGATGGCAAGCTCGACACGCTGATCGTCAACAAGGCCTATCGCGACCTGTCCAGCATTCCGGACGGCGCTGTGACCGTTGGCGCTCCGTTCAGCCAGTTGATGGAACTGAACCGCCGCAACGGCATCTATGGCGATATCGACGAACAGCAGTGGCAGCGCTACCTCGCCAGCCGTATCGAGGAGATTCGCGCCGGCTCCGTCGCGCCTCGCGAATTTGTCCATGCCAGCGGCAGGACGATGATGTTCTCGGTGACGGCGCTGTCCGGCGGCAAGCGGCTCTTGACCTACTATGAGGTCACCGAACTCAAGCGTCGCGATGCCGAGATCGAAGGCGCCAACGCCAAAATCGCCGAGACCTTCGTCAATCTCCGCACCATGGTCGATGAGATGCCGATCGGTGTTCTCGTGCTGGATGCCGATATGCGCGCCGAAGTCATCAATCGCGCCTTCTATGACTTCTGGAGGATCGATCCAGGCCGCGCCGGGATCGGCTCCGCCTTTCGCGAACTCATGGAAGCCAGCCGCGCCATTGATCCTTACGGCGCCGATGACGTCGCCTGGCAACGCCATACCGCCGAGCGCGAAGCCGAAATCAGGGCCGGTGTCGCCGGCTCAAGACAATTGCCGCACAATGACGGGCGCACACTTGTCGCATCGCTGGCGCCGCTGCACGGCGGCAAGCGGCTCATCTCCTATGTCGACGTCACCGACATGAAGGGGCGCGAGACCGAGGCACAAGATGCGCGCAAGCACCTCGCCAGCGTGCTGGAATCGCTGCCGGCCGGCGTCATCATCTACGACCGCGACGACAAGTTCGTCTTCGCCAACCGCAAGCTGCAGGACACGCTGCCGGCGCTGAAGCCCTTCTGGCAGCCTGGCTGCAGCTTCCGCGAGGCGTTGGAATTCGGCCAGTCGATCGGCTATTTCCGCTCGAGCGGCGATGCCGAGATCGACAAGCTGTACGGGGTCGAACCCGAACGCTGGCTCGACGGCATACTGGCCCGCTACCACCTGCCGAATTCTTCCTACGAGCGCCTCAATGCCGATGGGCGCTGGTACCAAGTCTATGACATGCGCACCGATGACGGAACGTTCATCGGCGTGCGCGTCGACATCACCGACATCAAGAGCCGCGAGGCGGCGCTGCGCGACTCGATGCGCCAGATCGATCTCTTCCGCCACGTCATGGACGAGTTGCCGGTGGCCGCCTTCATCAAGGCGCAGGACCTGAGCATCGAATTCGTCAACAAGGCCTGGTGCGCGCTGACAGGCATCGCCAAGGAAGACGTCATCGGCCGGACCGACCGTGAGCTGTTCGGCACACAAGACGCGGAAAGCTACAGCAATGACGACACCGAGGTCGTCGTAACCGGCAAGGGCCTCGAGGTCGAAGAGCCCGTCACCCATCGTGACGGCACCGTGCGACAGTTGATGACGCGCAAGAGCCGCCTGGTGGCGACCGACGGATCGGTGCATCTGGTCGGCTCCAGCACCGACATCACCGACGTCAAGGCGCGCGAGAAGGCTCTGGAAGAGAGCATGCGCGAGAACGAGGTGTTCCGCAGCCTGATCGACAATGTACCGGTGTCGATCTACGCCAAGCGTTCCGATCTCAGGCAGTTCTATGTCAACAAGGGCTGGTGCGATCTGACCGGCCTCAGCAGGGAAGACGCGATCGGCAAGACCGACATCGAGATTTTCGGGGAGGACGGCGAGGCTTTCGTGGCCGGCGATCTGGCCGTGCTGCGCACCGGCGACACCCAGGAGGTCGAGGAGACGGTGCGGCTTGCCGACGGCACCGTCAGGCATCAGTTCGCGCGCAAGGGTGCAATGATCGCGTCGGACGGTTCGCTCTACCTGATCGGATCGACCACCGACATCACGGAACTGAAGATGCGCGAGGCGGAGCTCAGCGAGGCGCGCCAGCGTGCCGTGCTCGCCGACCGCGCCAAGTCGGAATTCCTCGCCAATATGAGCCATGAGATCCGCACGCCGATGAACGGTGTGCTGGGCATGGCGGAACTTCTGGCCAAATCCAATCTCGATCCCAAGCAGAAGACGTTCACCGACATCATCGTCAAGTCGGGCAACGCGCTGTTGACCATCATCAACGACATCCTGGATTTTTCCAAGATCGATGCCGGCCAGATGGTGCTCGATCCGGCGCCCTTCAACCTTGCCGAGGCGATCGAGGACGTGGCGACGCTGGTGTCGACACGCGCCAAGGAAAAGGATCTCGAACTCATCGTGCGTGTCGAGCCGAGGCTCGAAAACCTGTTCGTCGGCGATGTCGGCCGCATCCGGCAGATCGTCACCAACCTGGTCGGCAATGCGGTGAAATTCACCGACGAAGGCCATGTGCTGGTCGACGTGACCGGTGAGAGGGTTCCGACCGGAACCAGGCTGACGATCTCGGTCACCGACACCGGGATCGGCATCCCCGAGGAAAAACTGAAGCTGGTGTTCGAAAAATTCAGCCAGGTCGACACCTCCTCGACACGGCGGCATGAGGGCACCGGGCTTGGCCTTGCCATCACCTCACGGCTGGTCGAACTGATGGGCGGCACCATCGGCGTCGAGAGCGCCGAGGGCAAGGGCTCGACCTTCTGGTTCACCGTGACGCTGCCCAGGGCCGGACAGAGCGGGCAGCGCATCATGCCGGTGGACGTGACGGGCGCACGCGTGCTGATCGTCGACGACAATGCCGTCAACCGGGCCATCCTGACCGAGCAGATGACCTCGTGGACGTTCGATTCCTGCGCGGCCGAAAGCGGCGCGGAGGGCCTCAAGGTGCTGATCGCGGCCGCCGCCTATGGCGTGCGTGTGGATTGCGTCGTGCTCGACTACCAGATGCCCGAGATGAGCGGCGCCGAAATGGCGCGCATCGTGCGCAGCACCGAAGGCCTCGCGGACACGCCCATCATCATGCTGACCTCGGTCGACCAGTCGCTCGCCAACACAAGCTACCGCGATCTCGGCATCGATGCCCAGCTGATCAAGCCGGCACGCTCCTCGGTGCTCCTGGAGACGCTGGTGGCGACCATCCAGCGCCATCGCCACGCCACGGACAGCCAGGCCATCCAGCCGCTTGCAGCCGAAAGGCCTGATGCTCCCCAGCCGCAGCCGCTGGCGCTGTCCGAACAACGCGCGCAATTGCAGCCGCCGCCGGTTCGGCCCCGGCTGCCCGCCACTGGCGGTGATGGACACAGGCTGGACATACTGGTGGCCGAGGACAATGAGGTGAACCAGATGGTCTTCACCCAGATCCTTCGCGAGACCGGCCATAGTTTCGAGATCGTCGGCAATGGCCGTAAGGCGCTCGACGCATTCGGCAAGCTCAATCCGTGCATGATCCTGATGGATGTCTCGATGCCGGAGATGAGCGGGCTCGAGGCGACCGCCGCCATCCGCCAGCTGGAGCAGGAAACAGGCATGCATGTGCCGATCGTTGGCGTGACCGCGCATGCGCTCAAGGGCGATCGCGAACGCTGCCTGGAGGCGGGCATGGACGACTATCTGCCCAAGCCGATCAGCCCCAGGGCCCTGCTGGAGAAAGTCGAGCGCTGGCTCGGCGCCGGGCGCCAGGTCCAGCGCAACGCGGGATAGCAGGGCGTCGCCCGGTTCCAAGAGGCAAGCCGAGGGAATCAATCGCGGATTCTGCTGCTACCCCTGCGTGCAATGCCTATGGTGCGATCGCACCATACCAAAGGCGGCGCCGACCCGGGACAATGGCAAAATCGAATTCCGCCCTTGCAGTTACGGGCGGGAGCAGCGACCGCCGGCAACAAACAGCGTCAACCTACCCCAACGGACCTGTTTTTGGCGATGGCCCGGCCATGACACGCTCTGGCCTTGAGCAACGCGCTCCCGTCCGGATTTTCTTCATCCGACAAAGCCCCGTCGAATCCGGCGGCGGCTCCGGCCGGTGGATGGCTCAAGTCCCTGATTCCGGGCGCAAACTCGGATCAGGCCACGGCGATCCGACGCGACCGCCTTTTGCAGTGCCGGCGACGCGTTACCGGGCTGACACGAAACTGTCATGCGACTGTAATAATCCAAGGCTATTGGCCTCAGCGGGCGCTGGTTAGCAATGGCGCCGAGAGACCATCTTCCGAACAGGAGCAGGCCACATGAGACATTTCATCCGCTCGGCGGCCGTTGCGATCGCAATGGCTACAGCGTCTACCTTCACCCTTTCCGCAGCCATCGCAGCTGACCTTTCCGGCGCTGGTTCGACCTTCATCTATCCGGTGTTCGCCAAGTGGGCCGACACCTACAAGAAGGACACCGGCATCGGCCTCAACTATCAGTCGATCGGTTCGGGCGGCGGCATCAAGCAGGTCATCGCCAAGACCGTGACCTTCGGCGCCACCGACAAGCCGATGTCCGACGCCGATCTGGAAAAGAACGGCCTCGTGCAGTTCCCGATGGTGATGGGCGGCATCGTGCCGATCGTCAACCTGACCGGCGTCAAGCCGGGCGAACTCGTCCTCGACGGCAAGACGCTCGCCCAGATCTATCTCGGCGCCATCACCACCTGGGACGATGCCGCGATCAAGGCGCTGAACCCCGGCCTCACCCTGCCGTCGACCGCGATCGCCGTCGTGCATCGTTCGGACGGCTCGGGCACCACCTTCAACTTCACCAACTATCTGGTGAAGCTCTCGCCCGACTGGAAGGACAAGGTCGGTTCGGACACCGCCGTCGAATGGCCGACGGGCGTCGGCGCCAAGGGCAGCGAAGGCGTTGCCAACACCGTCAAGCAGACGGACGGCGGCATCGGCTACGTCGAATATGCCTATGCCAAGCAGAACAACCTGTCCTATTCCAAGATGCTGAATGCAGCCGGCAAGGTCGTCGAGCCGTCGCTCGAATCCTTCGGCGCGGCCGCTTCGAATGCGGACTTCAAGGGCGCCAAGAACTTCAACGTCATCATCACCAACGAGCCCGGCGACACCACCTGGCCGATCGCGGCCTCGACCTGGGTCCTGATCCACAAGGCTCCGGATGATGCCGCTGCCACTGGCGAAGCCCTGAAGTTCTTTGCCTGGGCCTACAAGGACGGCAAGGAAACCGCCAAGGCGCTCGACTATGTCTCGATCCCCGACAGCGTCGTCGACCTGATCAAGGCTTCGTGGAAGGCCGACATCCAGGCCGGCGGCAAGCCCGTCTACGTTGGCGAGTAACATCCTCCAAAGGAGCGCCGCGCCCGCGGCGCTCCTTTTCCTTCAACTGAAAGAGCCGAGCTTGACATGAGCGCTGTCCAGGAAGCCTTGCCAGCCGTTAGAAGTTCGCGCGATGCCACCGTTCGACGGTTCGCGCTGACCGACGCAATCTTCCATGCGACAACCCGCGCCGCCGCGATATTGGTGCTGGTTCTGCTCGGCGGCGTTGCGATCTCGCTGTTTGCCGGTTCCTGGCAAGCCCTGTCGACCTTCGGCTTTTCCTTTCTGACCAGCGAAAGCTGGAACCCGGTGACGGAGAAGTTCGGCGCCCTGGCACCGATCTACGGCACCATCATTACCTCGGCCATCGCCATCCTGATCGCCGTGCCGCTCGGTATCGGCATCGCCATCTTCCTCACCGAGCTTTGCCCACGCCCGCTGCGGCGTCCGATCGGCATGGCGGTTGAACTGCTGGCCGGCATCCCTTCGATCATCTACGGCATCTGGGGCCTGTTCGTGCTGGCGCCGTTCCTGCAGACGACGGTGCAGCCCTTCATCATCAGCGTGTTCCACGGCATTCCCGGCCTCAACGGCCTGTTCGCGGGCCCACCTTATGGCATCGGCCTGCTGACCTCGGCGATGATCCTGGCCATCATGATCCTGCCGTTCATCACCTCGATCACCAAGGACGTCTTCGATACGGTGCCGTCGGTGCTCAAGGAATCGGCCTATGGCATCGGCTGCACGACCTGGGAGGTCACGCGCCGGGTCGTCATTCCCTACACTCGCATCGGCATCATGGGCGGCATCATGCTCGCTCTCGGCCGCGCGCTCGGTGAAACGATGGCGGTGACCTTCGTCATCGGCAACGCGCACCGCATCTCGACGTCGCTGTTTGCGCCGGCAACGACCATCTCGGCGACCATCGCCAACGAATTCACCGAAGCGGTCGGCGATCTCTACACCTCCTCGCTGGTCGCGCTCGGCCTTATCCTGTTCGTTATCACCTTCCTGATCCTTGCCATCGCCCGCTACATGCTGATGCGCATCGACGCCCGCACGGGAGCCTGACCGATGTCGACAGCCGCATCGCTTCACCAAAGCCGCAAGCGCAAGAATGGCGTGATGATGACGCTGTGCGTCATCTCTGCCGGCATCGGCCTTGCCTGGCTGGCGCTGATCCTTGGCGCCTTGCTCTACAAGGGCCTGGCCGGCGTCTCCCTCTCGGTCTTCACGGAAATGACGCCGCCGCCCGGCGACGCCGGCGGCCTGCTCAACGCCATCTACGGCAGCATCGTGATGACCATCATCGGCATCATCGTCGGCACGCCGATCGGCGTGCTGGCCGGTACCTATATGGCCGAATATGGCCGCTTCTCGAAGCTCACCACGGTGGTGCGCTTCATCAACGACATCCTGCTGTCGGCGCCGTCGATCATCATCGGCCTGTTCGTCTATGAGCTTATGGTGCGGCCGATGGGGCATTTCTCGGCGATCGCCGGTGCCGTAGCACTCGCCATCCTGGTCATCCCCGTCGTCGTGCGCACCACCGAGGACATGCTCAACCTGGTGCCCAACGCCTTGCGCGAAGCCGGCACCGCGATCGGCGCGCCGCGCTGGGTGGTCATCCGCTCGGTTGCCTATCGCGCCGCGCTTTCGGGCATCGTCACCGGCATATTGCTGGCCATCGCCCGCATCTCCGGCGAGACCGCACCGCTTCTTTTCACGGCGCTGAACAACCAGTTCTGGTCGAGCAATCTCAACGCGCCGATGGCCAGCCTGCCTGTCACCATCTTCCAGTTCGCTCTCAGCCCCTATGAGGAATGGCAGCAGCTGGCCTGGACCGGTGCACTCATAATCACATTGACGGTTCTCGCGCTCAGCATCTTTGCGCGCAGCCTGACCGGACGCAGAGAGGACAAATGAGCCAGATGTTGTCTCCAGACATGACGATCGCCGCCGAGGCGGTGACCAAGGCCAAGATCGAGGTCAAGAACCTCAACTTCTACTACGGCCAGTCGAAGGCGCTGAAGGATATCACGCTGTCGCTGCCCGAGCGCAGCGTCACCGCCTTCATCGGCCCGTCGGGTTGCGGAAAGTCGACGCTGCTGCGCGTCTTCAACCGCATCTACGAGCTTTATCCCAAGCAGACCGCCGAGGGCCAGGTGCTGCTCGACGGCCAGAACATCCTCGACCGTTCGCAGGATCTCAACCTGCTGCGCACCAAGATCGGCATGGTGTTCCAGAAGCCGACGCCGTTCCCGATGTCGATCTACGAGAACATCGCTTTCGGCGTCAGGCTCTACGAGAAGATCAGCAAGGCCGAGATGGACGGCCGTGTCGAGCAGGCGCTCAAGCGCGCGGCGCTGTGGACCGAGGTCAAGGACAAGCTCAATGCCAGCGGCCTCAGCCTGTCGGGCGGCCAGCAGCAGCGGCTGTGCATCGCCCGCACCGTGGCGGTGAAGCCGGAGGTGATCCTGCTCGACGAGCCGGCCTCGGCGCTTGACCCGCTGTCGACCGCCAAGATCGAGGAGCTGATCGACGAGTTGCAGGCCGACTACACGATCGTCATCGTCACCCACAACATGCAGCAGGCGGCGCGCGTCTCGAAGCAGACCGCCTTCATGTATCTGGGCGAACTGGTCGAGTTCGACCGCACCGAGAAGATCTTCACGTCGCCTCGCGAGAAGCGCACGCAAGACTACATCACCGGCCGCTTCGGCTGATCGCACGCATACGAGGACCAGGATCATGGCCGAACACACAGTCGCAGCCTTCGACGAGGATCTCGGACAGATCAGCAGGCTGATCAGCGACATGGGCGATCTCGCCGGCTCGATGGTCGGCGGCGCCACCAAGGCACTGCTGAACTCCGACAATGCTCTCGCTCAGCGCGTCGTCTCCGACGACGCCATCATGGATGCGCGCCAGCGCGAACTCGACGACCGCGCCATCACGCTGATCGCCAAGCGCCAGCCGATGGCCGACGACCTGCGCCATGTCGTCGGCTCGATCCGCATGGCCGGCGACCTCGAACGCATCGGCGACCTTGCCAAGAACATCGCCAAGCGCGTCGGCACTGTCGGCCTCAGCGCCACGCCGCGCGACCTGTCGCATTCCATCGACGCCATGGCGCAGCTGGTGTTGATCCAGGTGCAGGGTGTGATCGAGGAGTATGCGGCGCGCGATGCCGCGGCACTGGCGAAGCTGCGCGCCGACGACGAGCGCATCGACGTCAAATACACCTCCGTCTTCCGCGAATTGCTGACCTATATGATGGAAGACCCGCGCAACATCACGGCTTGCACGCATCTGTTGTTTTGCGCCAAGAATCTCGAACGCATCGGCGACCATGTGACCAACATCGCCGAGAATGCGTACTATGTCCTGACCGGCACGCAACTGCCCGCCAATCGTCCAAAACAGGACGAGACGGCGATGTCGGCGCCGGCGGCCTGAGCGCAGGGGTAATCAATCGATGATCGCACCACGCATCATGGTGGTGGAGGACGAGGAGCCGCTCGGCGTGCTCCTCCGCTACAATCTGGAATCGGAGGGTTACCAGGTCGAGGTGGTGACCCGCGGCGACGAAGCCGAAATCCGCCTGCAGGAGAACGTGCCCGACCTCCTTGTGCTCGACTGGATGGTGCCGGCGGTGTCCGGCATCGAACTCTGCCGGCGCCTGCGAATGCGGCCCGAGACCGAGCGGCTGCCGATCATCATGCTGACCGCCCGGGGCGAGGAAAGCGACCGTGTACGTGGGCTCTCCACCGGCGCCGACGACTATCTGGTCAAGCCGTTCTCGACGCCGGAATTCATGGCCCGCGTCAAGGCGCTGCTGCGCCGCGCCAAGCCGGAAGTGCTGTCCAGCGTGCTCAAGGTCGGCGATATCGTGCTCGACCGTGAATCGCACCGGGTCTACCGCAAGAAGAGCGAGATCCGGCTCGGGCCGACCGAATTCCGCCTGCTCGAATTCATGATGCGGCACCCCGGGCGCGTGTTCTCGCGCAGCCAACTGCTCGACAATGTCTGGGGCGAGACGATCTACATCGACGAGCGCACCGTGGACGTGCATGTCGGCCGGTTGCGCAAGGCGGTCAACAATGGCCGCATGCCGGATGTCATCCGCACCATCCGTGGGGCGGGCTACGCGATCCGCGAGGATTGAGCACGAACTGACTCAGGCGACGTTTTTCTTCGCGGCAGGGCCTGCTTTCGTTTGCACGCCGGGCGCGAAAATCTCCTGGTCGACGAAGGTCAGCGCGCGCATGGCACAGCCTTCGCGGATCAGCGGCAGTTCGTTCGGCTCGGTGTCGAAGGAGATCGATTTCGAGTGCTGGCCGCCGGCGGTCTGGGCGATGGCCTCGCGCAATGCCGGCTCGATCAGGTCGAAGGCAGCGGCGCTGACGCCGACCATGGCGACGGGCGCGGGATCGATCAGCGCAAACAGGCTGCCGAGGCCGTAGCCGAGTGCCTCCCCGGCCTTGCGGTAGGCTTCGCGCTCGGGCCCGTCCCGTTCCCGTGCCGTCGCGGCCAGCGCCCGCATCTGCGCGTCGCTGACATCGGCCACCGGCTCGGTGTCCTCGCTGAGCTGCCTGGCGTTGCGCCAGATGGCGTAATTGCCGGCATAGGCCTCGACACAGCCGCGCCGCCCGCAGCGGCAGAGCGCGCCGCCCGGCCGGTGGATCATGTGGCCGAATTCGCCGCCTGAGGAATGGGTGCCAGTGAACAGCTCGCCCTTCAGCACCAGCCCCATGCCGATGCCGTGCGAAAGCAGGATGGCGATGAAGTCGTCGCGGTAGCGCTCGGGATCGCGCCAGCGCAGCGCCACCGCCATCATGTTGCAGTCGTTTTCCATGGTGGCGGGGATACCGAACTCTGCTTCGAGTATGTCTGCGAAGGCGATGTCGGTCTGCGGTGTGATCGGCGACCACAGCATCGCCCGGGCCTCGGTGTCGGTGATGCCCTGGATCGCCAGCGCGATGCGGGCGACGCTGCGTACGTCGATGTCGGGATCCTCGAGGCGCCGCCGCACTATGGCCACGCACTCGCCGATCAGCGCCTCGCGCGACATGGTCAGCGTGTCCAGCCGGCGCTGTTCCTCCGATATCACCTGGCCGGCATAGTCGATGACTGCGACCGACAGGAAATTCAGCGACAGCACCACGGTCATCACAGCCGCGGCCTCCGGATTGAGGCCGAGGCCGACCTGCGGCCTGCCGCGTTTCAGCGCGCCGGCCTCGCTCGGCTTGCCCTCGGCCAGGATGCCTTCACCGATCAGGTCGGAGGAAATCGCCGATATGGTCGAATGGCTGAGGCCGGTGGTCGCTGCGATCTCGGTGCGCGAGGGCCGGCCGGCCCGGCGCACGGCCGCGATCACCATGGCGCGGTTGCGCCGGCGCAGATCGTCGTGGCGGATTCCGACCGACATGTTTTTTCACATCCTCCCGGTCGCCGCGGTTCTTCCGGTCCTCCCTCGAACGCTGCCGGCGATACGGTCAAATACTGGCAGAAGCGGCCTGTGCTGTCATTTATTTATTGCGAAGCTCGAAAAAAATTCAGAGGGACATCAAAATCCATCAGAATCGTTGTTGACAGCGTTCCGGTGTTGGATCAGTGTTTTTTCGAGGCTCGAAAAAATAGGGCCTCTGTGCCGGCCTTAGGGCCAGTTGGTCGCGCCATACGCGGCGCAGGGAGGAATATCATGAAGAGATTCACAGCCGCCATCCTGGCGGGTGTCGCCATGTCGCTGACGCTTGCGTCGGTCGCGCAGGCGAAGGACAAGGTCATCGGCGTTTCGTGGTCCAACTTCCAGGAAGAGCGCTGGAAGACCGACGAGGCCGCCATGAAGAAGGCGATCGAGGCCGCCGGCGACAAGTATATTTCCGCCGATGCGCAATCCAATCCCGGCAAGCAGCTTACCGATGTCGAGAGCCTGATCTCGCAGGGCGCCAATTCGCTGATCATCCTGGCCCAGGATGCCTCGGCCATCGGCCCGGCCGTGCAGAAGGCGCTGGACGAAGGCATTCCGGTCGTCGGCTATGACCGGCTGATCGAGAACAAGGACGTCTTCTACCTGACCTTCGACAACAAGGAAGTCGGCCGCTTGCAGGCCAGCGCGGTGTTCAAGGCCAAGCCGGAAGGCAACTATGTCTTCATCAAGGGCTCGGGCGCCGATCCGAACGCCGACTTCCTGTTCGCGGGCTCGATGGAAGTGCTCAAGGCTGCCATCGACAGCGGCAAGATCAAGAATGTCGGCGAGGCCTATACAGATGGCTGGCTGCCCGCCAACGCCCAGAAGAACATGGAGCAGTTCCTGACCGCCAACGACAACAAGGTCGACGCGGTCGTCGCGGCCAATGACGGCACCGCCGGCGGCGTCGTCGCGGCGCTGACGGCGCAGGGTCTTGCCGGCACCGTGCCGGTTTCGGGTCAGGACGGCGACCATGCCGCGCTGAACCGCATCGCGCTTGGCACCCAGACCGTGTCGGTGTGGAAGGACGCGCGCGAACTCGGCAAGAACGCCGCCGAGATCGCCTCGCAGCTGGCCGACGGCAAGAAGATGACCGACATCGCCGGTGTGAAGGACTTCACGACGCCCGGCGGCAACACCGTCAAGTCGCTGTTCCTGACCCCGGTGGCCATCACCAAGGACAATCTCAACGTCGTCATCGACGCCGGCTGGATCAAGAAGGACGAAGTCTGCGCGGGCGTCGCCGCCGGCAGCGTCGCCGCCTGCAACTAAAACGGCGCAATACCGTTCGATATCGACGCCGCGGCCCAAAAGCCGCGGCGTTTCTCAAGGGGCTTCCCGCTTCAAATGACCGCGGAAAGCAAATAGCATCCATGTTCGGTACCCGCGCCAGACGGTAAACCGGTGGGAGGATAGCATGACCGACACGACCTCTAATCAACCGGTCGGCAGCACTACAGCGGACAAGGCGCGTGCATCCGAACTCAGCGCCGTCGGACGGTTCCTCAAGGCTACCGAACTCGATACGCGCATGCTCGGCATGGTCGGTGCACTGCTGGTCATCTGGGTCGGCATCCATATCCTGTCGGGCGGGCTTTTCCTGACACCGCGCAATCTGTGGAACCTGTCGGTGCAAACCTCGTCGGTCGCGATCATGGCGACCGGCATGGTGCTGGTCATCGTCATGCGCAACATCGACCTCTCGGTTGGATCCGTCGAAGGCGTGATCGGCATGATCATGGGCGTGGCGCAGGCTGAATTCCTCATCCGCGTCGTCGGTTTCCAGCTTGGAAACCCCTGGCTCTGGATCATCGCGCTGGCGGCTGGCGTGGCGCTTGGTCTCCTGATCGGCGCGTTCCAGGGCTTCATCATCGCCTATATGGAGGTTCCGGCCTTCATCGTGACGCTGGGCGGCCTGCTGGTCTGGCGCGGCATGGCATGGCTGATTACCAGCGGGCGCACGGTCGCGCCGCTCGACACGACTTTCCAGCTGATGGGCGGCGGACCACGCGGCTCGATCGGCGCCACCGCCAGCTGGATCGTCGGTGTCGTCGCCTGCGTGGCGGTCGCCTTCATGCTGCTCAACGGCAGGTCGCAGCGCAAGCGGTTCCACTTTCCGCTGCGCCCTGTCTGGGCCGAGACCTTGCTTGGCGTGGTTGCCTGCGCCGCTATCCTTGGCGCCGTCTGGATCGCCAATTCCTATCCATGGCCGATCGGCATCGTGCGCCAGTATGCCCAGCAGAACGGCATTACCGTTCCCGAAGGCGGGCTGTACATCGCGCATGGCATTGCCATACCGGTGCTGATGGCGGTGGCCGTGGGCATCATCATGACCTTCATCACCAAGCGCACGCGTTTCGGCCGCTACGTCTTCGCTATTGGCGGCAATCCGGAGGCGGCCGAACTTGCCGGCATCAACACCCGCTGGGTGACCATGAAGGTGTTCATGATCATGGGCGTGCTGGCGGCGGTCAGCGCGGCGATCTCGTCGGCCCGGCTCAACGCGTCGACCAATGCGCTGGGCACGCTGGACGAGCTTCTGGTCATCGCCGCCGCCGTAATCGGCGGCACGTCGCTCGCCGGCGGTTCCGGCACCGTGATGGGCGCCATGCTGGGCGCGCTTCTGATGCAGTCATTGCAGTCGGGCATGGTGCTGCTCGGCATCGACTCGCCGCTGCAGAGCATCGTCGTCGGCGCCGTGCTGGTCATCGCGGTGTGGCTCGACACCGTCTATCGCAAGCGGGTTTAGGGGAGAAACGATCATGGCCGACAAAATCGCTCCCGCAACTGCCCCCACAACTGCGGCCCCTGGCACGCCGCTGATCGACATGCGCAACATCTCGATCGCCTTTGGCGGCATCCGCGCCGTCGACGATGCCTCGATCGATCTTTTCCCCGGCGAGGTCGTGGCGCTGCTCGGCCATAACGGCGCCGGCAAATCGACGCTGATCAAGATCCTGTCAGGCGCCTACAAGCGCGATGCCGGCCAGATCTTCGTCAATGGCGAGGAGGCTTCGATCTCCAACCCGCGCGACGCCAAGAAATACGGCATCGAGACCATCTACCAGACGCTCGCCTTGGCCGACAACGTCGACGCCGCTGCCAATCTGTTCCTCGGCCGCGAACTGATGACCGGCTGGGGCACACTCGACGACGTTGCCATGGAGGCCGAGGCCCGCAAGGTGATGGGCCGGCTCAATCCGCGCTTCCAGCGCTTCAAGGAGCCGGTGATCAAGCTGTCGGGCGGCCAGCGCCAGTCGGTGGCGATCGCGCGCGCGATCCTGTTCAACGCCCGCATCCTGATCATGGACGAGCCGACGGCAGCCCTTGGTCCGCAGGAGACGGCGCAGGTCGGCGAACTGGTCAAACAGCTAAAATCCGATGGTATCGGCATCTTCCTGATCAGCCATGACATCCACGACGTCTTCGAGCTGGCCGACCGGGTCTGCGTGATGAAGAACGGCCAGGTCGTCGGCACCGCGCGCACCACCGATGTAACCCAGGACGAAGTGCTCGGCATGATCATCCTGGGCAAATGTCCTCCGGGCGCCATCCCGGGGCCGGGCGCGCTGAAGATCGCCGCCTGAGGCCTGCCGACCGCCCGAAATGCGCTGATCGGCATGGCCGGTTGCCGCTCACGTGATATGCCAGTGATCGCGATGGCTTGGCCTTGCCATTGTGTTGGCCTGACGACTTGCCCATAAAGGTCCGGTATTGCTCATGGACCGCATCATCCGTTGAAGAAACTTTTTCCAATCGTTGCGTTCATCGCCGTAGCGCTGATCAGCATGACCATGGCGGGGTTCGCCTATTTCGCGACGCAGGAAGCCTCCCGCATCAAGTTCGAAGCGGCGGCCGACGACGCGCTCAACCGGATCGAGAGCCGTATCGATCTGCATTTGTCGCTGCTGCGGTCGACACAGGCCCTGTTCGACGCCCGCAATGGAGATATCTCCCACAGCGAGTTCAAGGCGTTTTTCAACGCGCTGGACATCGACAACAATTTCGCCGGCCTGCGGGGCATCGGATTCCTCAGGCTCGTCAAGACGGGGGACGAGGCGGCGGCCGAACGAGACATCCTGCACGATTTCGGCGCCAGCCATCCGATCTATCCGGAGACGACGCAGCCCTGGCGCACGCCCATCATGCTCTTCGAGCCGCTGGATCCGTCCAGCCAGACGGGCATCGGCTACGACATGTTCAGCGAACGAGTGCGGCGCGCGGCGATCGAGCAGGCGATGGCCGACGACAAGCAGCACGCGAGCGGACTGGTGCAACTGGGCCAGGGCACAGGCGCGACACAGACCTTCCCCGGCTTCCTGGTTTTCGTGCGGCTCAACGTCGAAACCGCGCCGGAGGTCATCAACGCATCGCGATCCTCGACCGCGGGCTTTCTCTATGCGGCCTTCCGGGCGCGGGACCTGTTCCAGATCGCGCTCAGTCGCGCGCCGCTGCTGCCGGTCAACACCGAGATCTATGACGGTGCGGTGAACGGCGACAATCTCTTGTTCCGTTCGGAGACGCCGCCGGCCTCCGCCTTTGGCGACCGGCTCCTGGTCACCCGCAAGCTCACTGTGGCCGGCCGCCCGTGGACGGTGCTGTTTCGGCCGACCAGCGCCTTCTCGCAGCCGTCTTCGCGCGCCATCCCTGTGATGCTGGGGCTGTTCGGCCTGCTCGCGGCGGGCGCCATCGCGCTGGTGGCGCGCTATCAGGAGCGCGCCTATGAGGCGGCCTCGCGCCTGCACGAGACGACCGAAAAGAGCCTGCTCGAAAAGGACCTGATGCTGCAGGAGATGAAGCATCGCATCAAGAATTCGATCACCCGGGTGCTGGCGATCGCGCGGCAGACGGCGTCGCGGGCGACCGACGTCAACGAGTTTTCGGCGTCTTTTTCGGCCAGGCTGCAGGCGATGGCAGCCTCCCAGGACATGCTGACGCGCTCGCGCTGGCAGAAGGCCGATCTCGCCGACCTCCTGCGCATCGAGCTTGGCCAGGTGTTCGGCAAAGACCTGCCCGAGGGGTTGTTGTCGGGACCGGAGGTGCTGCTCGACGAGACCACGACGCAGGCGCTTGGCTTGACCTTCCATGAGCTGGCGACCAATGCGCTGAAATATGGCGAAGCCGGCAATTCCGCCAATTCGCTCAGGAGCGACTGGGCGCTCAAAGTCGAGTGGTCGGTGGAAGGGCGCGGGCGGGAGCGGACACTGGCGCTGAACTGGCGGGAGGCCGGGAAGAAAAAAGTCGAGGCGCCGGCCGAGACCGGATTCGGCACCAAGCTGATCGACCTCAACGTCACGCGCGAACTGCGCGGCACGATCAAGCGCGATTTTCAGGCCGACGGTCTGAAGGTGGAAATCAAAATTCCGCTGACAGGCTGAGACGAATATTCAGGCCGACAGCAAATGGCACGCCCATACGTGCAAAATCCGGAGGCCGGCGAACCGGCCTCCGGATCGAAGTTTCAACTATCGCCGAATCAGTTGCAGCGGGCCGTGTAGATCCGGCCGCGATGATCGCGATACTGGCAATAACCATTGCGCAGGTTGCGCACCAGCAGGCCGGACCCGGCACCGACAGCTGCACCGATCAGCGCGCCCTTGCCGCCGCCGACCAGACCGCCGATACCGGCGCCAATCAAGCCGCCGCCAACCACGTCCTGCTCGGTCGAGGTGCAGCCGCTGAGAGCGGCAACCGCAACCATGGCAATAATCATCTTCCGCATAGAGTCACTCCTCACTTTGTGTCCACACTTTGGTAAGCTCCAGCAGCCATTTAGCATGAAATGACGACCTTTGCTGCGCGAATTTATTCTTGGCTAAGATAGTCTTTTTCTGGGCGCATCGCATTCGATGCCATGACAAGGCTGGAAATGGCAAGAGAGGCGTCGAGGCTGCCGTCGGGACGCACCTTCCAGACGACCTGGTCGTAGTCATCCTCGAGTGCTGGATCGACAGCGAGACATCTGGCGACGATGTGCTGCGCCTGCCCCTGCACGTCGCCCATGGCAAACGGCCGTTCGGCGGTGCATTCGTCGGCGGTTTCGAAAATGCTCACCGGCACCTGCAGCTCACGACAATCGGTCATCGAGTTGCTGCAGCCGATGACAAGCAACAATGCAGCGATGTGTTCCATGGCGACATGCCCTCTCGCCACAACAACGGCCCATATCGGCCAAAAGTTCCTGAGCGGTCGGGGTGACATGCGAATAATGCCGGCGCTGAACCGGTTAACAGCGCGCACTGTTGCCAGCAGGGGTTCGGTCAGGTCAGCTGGAACATAGCGATGAGGAGAATTGTCGAGGCCGCCGCCAGGACGATGCCCCACAGCAATGTGTGATGCGGCGAGCTAAGCGGTTCCGCGGATGCTTCGTGATCCTGGAATTCGCCCATCGAAACACGGGCAGCCTGTTCCAGTCTGTTCATGTCGGCGACCGCCAAGCATTCCTCCCACACCGTGCCGCAACCCAGCGGATTGCAGCGGCATCTGGGAAAAACAGCATCCGCCCTATGGTGAACAGCCGGTTAAGCATCGTTGATTGCGGCCAGAGCCGGATGATTTCTGGTCGGATCGACCTGAAATCTGAATCCGCCTCTAAATCAAAGAGATAGCGCAAGATCTCTGGGCAAGCGGTCTCCCTTTGTCCAGACATCACGCTCTAGTCGTTCACTGCGTCTCGAAATTGCTGTGTGGGACGACAAGACGGTATTCAAGGCGGCCGTCCGCGATGTCGAGGCTTGCGGTTCCGCTCAGGGATGCCGGCACCACCCGCTCCAGCGCGACGCTGCCGAAACGCTTTTGGCTCCCTCGGCCGCCATTGGTTCCTATGGCTTCGGCCCATGTCAGCGAGAGTGTGACCTCGCGAGGGGCGATGATCTCGAGATTGGCGGTCACTTCGACGAATCCATCCGGTCGGGACAGGGCGCCGTAGCTGACCGAGTTGACTGCGAGTTCATGCATCGCCAGGCCGATATGCAGTGCGGCATTGGGATTGAGATAGGGGTTGGCGCCCCGGAGGCGAAGGCTATGCGATGTGTTCGTGCCATAGCGGCCGACCTGGCTCGTCACCAATTCATGAAGCGCCGCACCTCGCCAGTTGGAAGATGTCACCAGATCCTGGGAGGAGGAAAGCGACTGCAGCCGGCCGCGAAAGCGCGTGAGGAAGTCGCCGATGCCGTCGGAATAGCGACCGGTCTGCGTCGCGATGCTCTGGATGATCGCCAGCAGATTCTTCGAGCGGTGGCTGACCTCGCGCAGCAGCGTCGTCAGCGTCTGTTCGCGCCGCTTCTGCTCGGTCGTCTCGACCATGGTGGTGACGACACCTTGCACGTCGCCGGCGTCGCCGCGGTCGGCATCGACCCAGACCTGGAACCAGCGTACGCCGTTTTCGACAGGAACACTGATCTCAAGGCGCTCCGGGTTGCCGGTGGCGACCACGTCGCGCTTGGCGGTGCTGATGCGGTCGGCCTGCGCCATCGGCAGGATGCCATTGCCGTCGGAGTTGTCTGAAATCCAGGGCGCGCGCATGTTGCGGGCCCAGACGGTTTTCATGTCGCGATCCTGATAGAGGACGGAAATGCCGGCATTGTGCAGTGCGTGAAGAAGAGCCCGGCCAAGCTGCATGCCACTTTCGGCCGGATGCATGGCGATGACTTCGTCACTCCGTGCGCCTTCCGTCTTATCTGCAGTCCTGGAACGCATCGGTCGATCTGTCCACCCAACTCACGCTGAACGGCTCACTATGAAATGGGTTCCCAAATGAAGTTTCCGAGGAGCCATTCCCCCCAAAAACGGTCCGCCGGACGGTCTCCTTTGAAGGATACCGCCCGGCGGTGGCTGGAAACCGTTTGAGGGGTGCGGCTTCCAGTGTTCGCTCGGAGAAGCGTTCGCCTCACGCCCGTCTAAACAGGCCGGCCAGGAGCGAAATGACCAGGAAGGCGAGAAAGATGAAGAACAATATCTGCGCTATGCCGGCGGATGTACCGGCGATGCCGCCGAAACCAAGCGCGCCGGCGATAATCGCCACAACGAGAAATACGAGCGCCCAGTAAAGCATGGTTCATCTCCTTCCGAATGCTGCAGGGAAAACGTGGGTGGGTGCGGTTTGTTCCACCCTTTGCCGAAAAAGGCGATGCTTGCAAACCGTTAGAGCAACTCCAGGAAAAGTGTGAACGATTTTCCCGGGAAAGCGCGTAGCGCGTTCCCTTGGGAATTGCGTCAAAACAACAACTTAGAGCAGCTCGACGTTTCCCTGACACGGTGAACTGCTCGAGGCAAAGCGCCTCGAAATTCGCGACGGATGGGTCCGGTTTGGCAAAAAAACCGCCCGACGCATTCGCATCGGGCGGCCTTTGGGTTTGGCTTTCCCGGCTGGAAAGGCAGCGACTTATGCGGCGGCCTTCGCCTGACGATCGAAGAACAGCGCCTGGCTGATCAGTGCCTTGACCATGTCGGGATTGAACGGCTTGGTCACCAGGAAGGCCGGTTCGGGGCGTTCGCCGGTCAGGAGGCGTTCGGGAAAGGCAGTGATGAAGATCACCGGCACAGAGGTTGACGACAGGATCTCGTTGACCGCCTCGATGCCCGAACTGCCGTCGGCGAGCTGGATGTCGGCCAGCACCATCTTCGGCCGCGTCTTGCCGAACATCGTCACCGCTTCGGCGTGCGTGCGCGCGGTTCCAACGACACGATGGCCGAGGCTCTCGACCATCTCCTCTATGTCCATGGCGATCAGCGGTTCGTCCTCGATGATGAGCACATCGGTCGCCACCTGGCGGGAAATCTCGTTGCTTGCCTGGGCAAGCAGCTCGGAGAATTGCTGGTCGCCGACGTCGAGGATCTCGGCTGCCTCGTCCTCGCTGAAACCCTCGACGGCAACCAGCAGGAAGGCCTGGCGCGGAAGGGGCGCGATGGCGTTGAGATTGGCGGCGGCGCGCTGTTCCCACGCCGATTGGGCCTGCTCCTGCGGCACGCGGATGGCGACGGACGTGAAAAGCTTGGCGAAGACCTTGTACAGAGCGATACGGTCGCTCGATGCATCGGGGAAGATGTCGACATCGGCGATGATGGCCTCAAGCATCGCAGCGACCAGCGCGTCGCCGCTCTCTTGCGATCCCGAGACGGCGCGCGAAAAGCGGCGCAGGAACGGCAGGTGCGGTGCGATGGTAGCGGATAAACTCATGATAAGACGTCTCCCTCAGTATGACGCGATTGCCCGGATTGCAGGTCAAGCTGATTGCAAGCCCCGCTAATACAACGCGGGTTTTCTCAAAAAGTTCCGGCCGATATGGAACGAAAAGCCGATAACGGCGTTTTGCGGTCGGGATGGGCAACCAGACGAGGGAGCCGCTTGCCTTGTGTCGAGTTGAGTATGAGCGGCCTAGTGCTGGGAATATAAGGGCGAAATGAAGGATATGACGAAAGATATTTTGGCTGGCGCCGAGGGCAGGCGCCGGAACGGCGTCGGTGACCCGCTCGGGGCCAACTCCGAAATCGGGCGCAAACTCAAACAATATTATGACGAGCTGGTCTCTGACGATGTGCCGGATCGCTTTGCCCAGCTGCTCAGCCAGCTGGAACAGGCCGAACCCGCACAGAAGAAGGACTGAGCCATGCCAGCGGTCTCCCAAGGCTTCAAGACCGATCTGCTTGGGGCAATCCCGAGCTTGCGGGCCTTTGCCGTGTCGTTGACGCAGAATGCCGACAAGGCCGACGACCTCGTTCAGGAAACGCTGGTCAAGGCCTGGGACAAGCATGAGAGCTTCCAGCCCGGCACCAACCTCAAGGCATGGCTTTTCACCATCCTGCGCAATGAATTCTATTCGCAGATGCGCAAACGCGGCCGCGAAGTGCAGGACAGCGACGGCATCATGACGGCCAGGCTCGCGGTGCATCCGGCCCAGCACGGCCAACTCGATCTCAAGGACTTTCGTGGCGCTCTCGAGCAGTTGCCGGAAGATCAGCGCGAGGCCATCATCCTCATAGGCGCATCGGGCTTTTCCTATGAGGAGGCCGCTGAAATCTGCGGTTGCGCGGTCGGAACGATCAAGAGCCGCGTCAGCAGGGCGCGCACGCGCCTGCAGGAGATTCTCAAGATTTCCGGCGAGGACGAATACGGTCCCGATGCGATCTCGGCCCAGGTCACGGGGACTGCGGCGCATTGACGTGAGATCCGGGTAGCGGACCCGGATCGATCTCACCCCGGAGAGCCGCGTCCATAGGCCAGCGCCACCGCTTCGACGAGATCTTCGCCCGAATAAGGCTTGGTGACGAGCTTCACCCCTGGAAAGGATGCCTTGATCTCGTCCGCATCGGAATAGCCGGAGGCAAACACGAAAGGCACGCCTGTCTCACGCAGGCCGGCGGCGAATTCGAGCGTCGAGGTGCCGCCCAGCATCAGATCGACGATGGCCGCGTCGAATTGCGTTGCCACCTTTCGGCCATCGATCTCGGCCAGGTCGCGGGCAACCACCACCTCGCCGGCGCCGTGGTCGCGGCAGAGCTGCTCGACATCCATGGCGATGAGGAATTCGTCCTCCAGGACGAGAATTCGCAATCCGTCAAGCAAATTGGGCACGGTAGTGGCTCCTTGAAACGCCGGGAGTCATGATCGCAATTCGGCGCGCTGTCATTTAAAAAAGACATGGCCCTAGCGCGGAACTCCGATCCTGGCAAAACGTTTTAGACATACCTGCTGACCGGCAGGCTTTCGAAGAGGGGTCGAAATGCCAGGCCAGAATGGGCGCTCCCTATCGAGTCGACAATATCCTTGCGAGCAGTGCCCTTTGCGGCCATTGCCGGTTTTCCGCGAGTTCGAAAAGCAGGAGCTGGCCTTCATCAGTACCTTCAAGAAAGGGGAACTGGCGGTCGACAAGGGCGCCACGGTCATCGTGGAAGGAAGCCACAGCGCTCATCTCTACACGGTACTGTCCGGCTGGGCGTTCCGCTACAAGCTGTTGCCGGACGGTCGCCGGCAGATCCTCAACTATCTCATGCCCGGCGATCTCATCGGCCTGCAAGGCAGCGTCATGGGGGAAATGCAGCATTCCGTCGAGGCCCTGTCGCCAATGCTGCTTTGCGTCTTCGAGCGCGACAGTCTGCATGAACTCTACCGCAACCATCCTGGTCTCGCCTACGACATCACCTGGATCGCGTCACGCGAGGAACGCATGCTGGACGAGAACCTGCTCAGTGTCGGCCGCCGCAGCGCGATCGAGCGCGCCGCCTATCTGATTGCCTTCATCGGCAGCCGTGCCAAGGTCGTGGGGCTGAACGGCAAGCAATCCATCCAGATTCCGATCACGCAACAACATATCGCCGACACGCTCGGCCTTTCGCTGGTTCACACCAACAAGACGATCCGCAAGCTGATGGATCGCAAGCTGATTCTCTGGCGCGATGGTGGTTGCGAGGTGGTCGATGCGGAAGGGCTCAAGCAACTCGCCGGCTGGGAAGGGCTGGGCGAGGGGCGTCGCCCGCTGATCTGAGACGCGTTTCTGGCCATGGATTGGCGATTGGTGCGCATGCGCACGTTTTCGGCTAGAGCAGTTCACTGTTTCACGGAAATAGCGAACTGCTCTATCTCTATGTTTTGACGCAACTCCGGACGGAAAACCGTTTCACACTTTTCCTGGAGTTGCTCTAGTTTGTCCCAATGCCGGAACCTTGAGGCGCAAGGCGCGTTTGAAATCGAGCAATCACAAGGAGTTAAGCAATGGCAACCGCCGCAGGAAAGACCGCCAACGAGGCGCGGGCGAATTCGGACCTCGAAGCCGATATCAGGCAGTTGAAGGCCGATATCGACAAGCTCACCAAGCAGTTGGCCAAGACCGGTGAGCACGGTTATGGCACTGCCCGCCGCGCGGCCACCGAGGGTGTCGAGCAATTGCGCGCGCAGGGCGAAGCGGCCTTCGACAGTCTTCGCGGCAGCGCCAAGGACATCGAGGCGCAGTTGCTGGCAAATGTCCGCGAGAAGCCGGTGACGTCGCTGGCGATCGCCGCCGGCGTCGGCTTCCTCTTCGCGCTGCTCGCACGTCGCTAGTTCCCCAAATGGGACTGTTGGCATCCCTGCTCTCGGGTTTCGCCTCGGGTGAAACCGTGGCCGCCATACGTCGCGCACGTACGGCGGCCATCGTCTATGCGATTGTCGCTTTGGCGGCATTGTGCGGTCTCGGCTTCCTGGTCGGGGCAGCCTATATCTGGGCCGCCGCCCGCTATGGATCGTTCGCCGCCGCGCTTGGCTTCGGTGTCGGTTTTCTGGTGATCGCCGGGCTCGTTCTCCTGGTCCATCGTTTGACGTCGGGCGCCCGTGCCCGCCGCGAGGCAAGGCGGCGCAGTGCTGACATGAAGGCGCTCGGCATCACGGCTGCACTCGCCGTGCTGCCGACCTTGCTCAAGGGAAAAGGTGGCCTCGGTGTCCTTCTGGGCCCGGCCGTGGCGCTCGCCGCCTATGCCATCTACCGCGAGAATGTGAAGCCCGACGATCCGGATGCCGGCGAGGGGAAATAACGCCCCGGCCTGGGATCAAAGATCCGTCACTTGGACAGATCTTCCAGCGGCATCGATATTTCGGCGAACACGCCTTCCGGCCGGAATTCATGGGTCACTTCGCTTGAAATGACCTTGGCCAGGCTGCGGCGGATGAGGATCGAGCCGAAGCCGTGGCGCTCCGGCGGGGCGACTGCAGGGCCGCCGCTTTCGCGCCAGGTCAGCACCAGGCGCCGGTTGCCCTTCCTGCCTTGCGTCTTCCAGCCGAGATCGACCTTGCCCGATGCAATCGACAGCGATCCATGTTGCAGCGCGTTGTTTGCCAGTTCGTGCAGGATAAGCCCGAGCCCGACGGCCTGGTCCGGCGACAGCAAGAGATCGGCGCCGGAGATCGTGATACGCGGCTGGTCGGCGGTGTCGAACGGCCTGATCTCGATCTGGACGAGTTCGCGGATGCCGATGCCGCGCCACTCGCGGTCGGACAAAAGGTTGTGGGCGATGCCCAGCGCCTGAAGCCGGGCGCCGAAGGCATCGAGGAATTCGCTGGGCTGGCGGGCATGACGCACGGTCTGCGTCGCCAGCGCCTGGACGGTCGCCAGCGTGTTCTTGACGCGATGGTTAAGCTCGCGCAGCAGAAGCCGCTGCCGCTCCTCGCCGAGCTTGCGTTCGGAGATGTCGTAGTTGACGCCGAAGATCAGCGTCGGCTTGCCATCGCCGTCGCGCTCGATGACGCGGCCGCGCGTGGCCACCCAGCGCGGCGGATGAAAGCCCTTCACCCGGTATTCGCCGAAATAGTCGTCGCTGCCGGACAGGGCATCGCGAAAGCGGGTTTCGGTCTGGTAGACATCGCGCGGGTCGATGGCGGTCAGGATGTCGCGCGCTCGCAGCCGGGTGGAGCGCGGCAGGTTGAACAGTTCCGATAGCCGGACATCGCATTCGATCATGTCGGTGCGGATGTCCCATGCCCAGCTGGCGAGCGAAGCCGCGTCGAGCGCGATGGCGCGCCGCTTTTCCTCGCGCGCCAGGGCTGCTTCGGCAATGGCGCCGCTGCGGGTGGCGTCCTTCAAGGTGAACAGGCTGGCGGCGAGGCCGGCCAGCCTCTTCAACTGGTCGAGCTTGGCCCCGGAAGGATAGGCGTGCGGTTTGCGGTCGAGCACGCACAGCGTGCCGATCCTGGCGCCTGCCACCACCATCGGCGCGCCGGCATAAAAGCGCACATGATGTTTGCCGGTGACCAGCGGGTTGGTTCTGAAGCGCGGGTCCGTCGTTGCGTCCGTCACCACCATGGGCTCGTCGCCGGCGGCGATGGCATGGGCGCAGAAAGAGATGCCGGTCGCGGTTTCGGCCTCGTCGAGGCCAAAGCACGACTTGAACCATTGCCGCTCGATGTCGACGAGTGTGACAAGGGCGGTGGGCGCCTGCATCACGGCCGCGGCAAGGCTGGTGATGCGGTCGAAATCCGGGTCAGCCGCCGTATCGAGCATCTCCAGCCCGTGCAGCACGGCCAGCCGGTCTTCGGCATTGACCGCCAGCGCCACCTCGGCCGGCAGGCTCGCTCGTATTTCTACCTTGTTATCCACCCCAAACCCCAAATGCCCATGCCGGTCTTCGCCGTCCTGCCGACGCACCGGCCCGTGACAAGCTTGCCTCCCGGAACCATCCTAGCGAGGAACCGTTACCCGACCGTGATTTGCCGAGTGCGCCGACGGGCGCAAAACGAAACAGGGACCGGCCATGACCAAGATCATTCCCGAGGACAAAGCGCGGCAGGGGCGGTGGGGCTGGCATGGCCTGCGCATCTTGATCGCCGGGCTGCTTCTGGCCTTTGCGGCCTGGGGCATCGCCGAAATCTATGGTGAGGTGGTCAAGACACCGGCGACGCAGCAAGGAAGCGCGCCGGGCGGCTAGATTTTCGGCCGTCATGGTTGGAGATTGCATCAGGCGGCCTTTGCCTCGGCGATGCTGGCCGGCACCAGGACATTCAGCGCGCCGGGCTGGATTTCGATCGTCGTCTCACGCTCGAGCCTGACCAGTTCGCCATCCATGACGGCGCGGAACTTTCTGCTGCCGGAATGGATTTTCAGGACGGTGCGGTCAGCCTGGTGAATCTCGACATGTTCGTTGTCGCGCCATTTGCCGCGCGCCACGTTGAATAGGAATTTCATCAGTTCGGCGCGCTGTTGCGCCACCGTGACGTAGATGCCGAGCACGCCGCCCGAAGGATTGTCCGCATAGGGCAGATGGCCTTCACCGAACAGATTGTTGGTGACGCCGATGCCTGAGATGCGCGCCGTCATCTCGGCCTTGCCGATAGCGAGCGTGACGTTCATCGCCGGCGGGTTCTTGATTGTCGCCCATGCCGCCTTGGCCGAAGCGCCGATCTTGCCCAGGCGCGAGCCGAATTCCATTCCCTGACGCAGTTGCACCATCTTCGCATGCATGCCGATCGAGAATTGATGAACGAAGGGACGGCCATTGGCGGTGGCCATGTCGACGGCGATGATCTCACCGTCGGCGAAGGATTTCAGCGCGGCATCGAGCGACTGCGGAATGCCGAGGCCACGCGCGAACAAGTTCATGGTGCCGGCCGGCAAGATGGCAAGCGCCTTTTTCTTGCCCATCAGTCTCGCGGCCGCCGCTGAAATGGTTCCGTCACCGCCACCCGCCAGCACGACATCGACGGCGCGGCGCGAGGCGGCGCTGTCGAGGCTCTCCACGACGTCCTTGCCGGCAACCACTTCGATACTCAGCGAATGGCCTGCCGTTTCCAGCGTCTGGCGCATCCTGTCGGAGAAGGCGGCGAGGTCGGTGGTGCGCAAGGTGCCGCCATCCCGGTTCAGCACCGCTGCAAATTTCATGCCCCGCTCCGTTATGTCAGTCCTAAACGGGCCAGGACGAACCCAGCCGCAGGCTGAAACGTGGCGATGCAGGAAAGGTTCCGTTCGAAACGGCGCAATTCAGCGCGTGTTCATCAGCGCCCGCGCAACTGCTGCGTGTTTTTCCTGTGCGAAATCCACGCCAGTTTTGTCGGAACAACGGCATGGTCACGACGTTGTGAACCCGTGGAGATGCCACGCCCGATCTTCCCAGCGACGGTTCAATCGGGCGCGGCGTGCATGAAATCACGCACCAGGAGAGACTACCATGATACGCACCCTTTTAGCCACGACCGCACTCGCAACGTTGATCGCGACGGGCGCGCTCGCGCAAAGCGGCACGACCCCTGCTCCAGCCAACCCACCTGCCGTTCAGGAGCCGGCCGCGGCCGCTCCGGTGCCGCGCGCTGAAGGCAGCATCGTCACCAACATCATCGGCGAGTCCGTCTATAACGGTACAGGCGATGATGCAGAGAACATCGGCAAGGTCACTGATGTCGTCTTCGACAAGGACGGCATGGCCAAATCCGTCGTCATCGGCGTCGGAGGCTTTCTGGGTGTCGGGGCGAAGAATGTCGCCTTCGACTACGACAAGCTGCAATGGGCCGAAAAGAACGGCGACCGTTGGCTGGTGGCCCAGACAAGCAAGGACGAACTGACGGCGCATCCGGAGTTCGACAGCAAGCCCTACGGGCCTGCGCCGGCTCCTGCCACTTCCACCGACGCCGCAGCACCGAAAGCGCCTGCGACGACGGATACCGCACAGGCTCCTGCAGCCGCTCCGGCCGAGCCGATGAAGCGCGCCGACGGCAACCTCGCCACCAACATCATTGGTGAGACTGTCTACAACGGCACCGGCGACGACGCGCAGAACATCGGCAGCGTAAACGACATCGTGCTGTCCAAGGATGGCAAGGCCGAATCGCTGGTGATCGGCGTCGGCGGCTTCCTCGGCCTCGGCGCCAAGAACGTCACCTATGATTTCAACAAGGCCCAATGGGCGGAGAAGAACGGCGACCGCTGGCTGGTGGCGCAGACCACCAAGGAAGAGCTGCAGGCGCAGCCGGATTTCAACCGCAAGGCCTATGATCCGGTGCCGGCAACCACGGCATCCAATGAGCCGGCGGCAACAGCTCCAGCCGCGACCACGGCTCCTGCCGCCGCGACTGCGGACAAGACGGCCGAAGCACCGGCGGCTACAGCCCCTGATGCCAGCGCACCTGACCAGACACAGACCGCAGCCATCGACAAGTCGACGCTGACCGAGATGCCGATTGGCGAAATCAGAGGTGAAGATCTGAAGGGCGCGACGGTCTATGGCGCCAATGACGCCAAGGTCGGCGAGATCGGCGATGTTGTGCTGACGCCCGATAAGAAGACGGATGCGGTGATCGTCAATGTCGGCGGCTTCCTCGGCATCGGTGAGAAGGAGGTTGCGGTCGGCCTGGATAATCTGAAGTTCATGACCGACAAGAACGGCAAGAAGTATCTCTACACCACCTTCACCAAGGAACAGCTCGAGGCGCAGCCTGCCTATGATAAGGGCAGCTATGCCGAGAAGCGTGACCAGCAGCGCCTGATTGTGAAGTAGGGCAGTAGGGCAGTAGGGCAGTAGGGCAGTAGGGCAGTAGGGCAGTAGGGCAGTAGGCAAGCCCTATTCCCTACTGCCTAATCCCTTGCTGACATGTCCCACCACGCCATTTTCCGTCAGCTCCGCCAGCGCCAGCGACTGGTCGAGATGCTCGGCCCGCCAGGCGAGAAGCCGCTCGGCGAATTGCAGGCGGGTGGACAGATGCGCAGGGCTGGTGGCGAGGTTGGTCAGTTCGCCAGGGTCTGCCTCGACGTTGAAAAGCAGGGGTGGCAAGCCGCCGCCAAAATGCACGTATTTGAATTTTTTGGTGCGGATGACCGCCAGGTTGCACTGGCGCGAGGCAATGCCGAAATGCGCTTCGGCGTCGCCGTCCGCGATCGAGCGGAAATCGAACTCCCAATGCGCGGCGTCACGCCAGGTGGCGGGGCTTCCGCCGCTCAGGAATGGTTTCAGCGAGCATCCGTCGAGATGCTGTTCGGGGGGCTCGCCAAGCAGGTCTATAAGCGTGGGCAAGATGTCTACCGCTTCGGTGAAGCGATCGACCGTGCTGCCGGCCGCCTTGCGATGCCGCGGGTCGCGAATGATCAGCGGGATGTGGTAGCTGCCGTCGAAGTAGCCGCCCTTGCCCAGCGCGTAATGGTCACCCATCATCTCGGCGTGGTCCGAGGTCAGCACAATGATGGTGTCGTCCCACGCGCCTGAAAGCTTGAGCGCCTGCCATATCAGGCCAAGCTGAGTATCGACCTCCGAGATCATGCCGTAATAGATCGCCCGGATACGGCGGAAATCATCCTCGCTCCAGTCGTGCACCTTGCCAGCGGCGCCGGGGCGGAAATTCGCGCGATACCGCCGGCTGAGATCATAAGCGAGATAGGGATGGCCCTGCGCTTCGGCCCGCCAGCTTTCCGCCCGGTGAAAGGCCGGGCCGTCGGCCGGATCGTATAGCGTGTTGTAGGGCTCCGGCACGATGAAGGGCGGGTGCGGACTGATGAAGGACAGATGCGCGAACCAGGGCGTGGTCTGTTCCTGCTCGCCGAGCCAGCGGATGAACTCACCGGCAAGGAAGGCCGTCGGCGTATGGTCCTTCGAATAGATTGGCGGCGCCTCGGTCACGGTGTCATCGTCTTCCTCGCCTGCAGGACGATGGATGTCAGGAGATCCGGCACTGGCATCAATACCCTGCTGCTTCAGCCAGGAGAGCCACTGCTTCTGATGCTCCGGCAGCAGCTGGCGTACCGTGAATCCCGGCAGCACGCCTTCATAGCTTCTCAGCCTTGGATCACCTGAGCTCAGCAGGCGCGGGTCGAGCGCCACGTCGGTGTAGCCGAACAGCGTCGGATCGTAGCCGATGCTGCGCGCGTGCTGCGCGATGTTGCCATGACGGGCGTCCAGCGGTGAGCCGTTGCGGCAGACGCGGTTGTTCATCTGGTAGAGGCCGGTGTAAAGGCAGGCACGCGCCGGCGAGCAAGGGGCCGCGCCGCCATAGTGCTGCTTGAACAGCACGCCCTCGGCGGCCAGCGCGTCGGCATTCGGCGTCCTCACCACGGGATGGCCGGCGGCCGACAGGCAATCACCGCGCCATTGGTCGCAAGTGATCAGGAGAACGTTCGGGCGCCTGGCTTTTCCTGTCACTCGCGATACCTTTCGCTGCATGGTCGAATGCCATTCATGGAACCGATTTCCGGGAAGGGCGCAAGACCGCCCGTGTTAGCCGTTTGGTGAACAAGGCTCTTTCGACTGTTCACTTTTACAGCACAGTCCATTCTGTGTTTGCCGCCTTTGCCGCAAGCGGTGGTGTCCTCATATTGGCGTGGACAGCGGCGAGGGCCGCACAAACAACAAGGGAAGGAGCAAGACAATGCTCGACCAGATCAAGGGCCTGCATCACGTCACCTCGATGGCGAGGGATGCCCGGCAGAACAATGATTTCTTCACCCACAAGCTCGGCCTGCGCCGCGTCAAGAAGACGGTCAATTTCGACGCGCCCGACGTCTACCATCTTTATTATGGCGACGAGGTTGGCACGCCAGGTTCGGTTATGACCTATTTTCCGTTTCCCAACATCGGCAAGGGCCGTCCCGGCGTCGGCGAAGTCGGCACCACGGTCTACTCCGTCCCGGAAGGCACGCTCGCCTATTGGGAAAAACGCTTCGCCGACCAAGGCGTGAACGGTGTTTCCCGCGAGGAGAGTTTTGGTGAGAAGCGGCTCAGATTTGCCGGCCCCGATGGCGACGGTTTCGCGCTTGTCGAGGACAAGGCCGACAGCAGGGCGCCGTGGAACAAAGGCGGCATTGCGACCGATGAGGCGATCCGCGGCTTCCACTCGGTTTCGCTCAGGCTGAAGGATGGCGGCGCCACCGAGGAGCTGTTGAAATTCATGGGCTACGAGGAAGTCGACAAATCAGGCAATGTCAGACGGCTTGCCGTGAAGAACGGCAACGGCGCCGATGTCGTCGACATCGAATCGCTGCCGACCGCGGCCTTCGCCGACCTTGGCGCCGGCTCGGTGCATCACGTCGCCTTCGCCGTCGAGAACCGCGCCAAGCAGCTCGAAGTGCGCAAGGCGTTGATGGATACGGGCTACGGGGTGACGCCGGTGATCGACCGAGATTATTTCTGGGCGATCTATTTCCGCACGCCGGGCGGCGTTCTGTTCGAAGTCGCCACCAACGAGCCGGGCTTCGACAGGGATGAGGACACCGCACATCTGGGCGAAGCGCTGAAGCTGCCGACGCAGCACCAGCATTTGCGGCCCTATCTCGAACAGCATCTGCAGAAGCTGGAAGGCTGAGCCATGAGCAAGGACGCTTACATCCATAAGGTGCTGCCCGGTTCGCCGGGCGGCCCCATGCTTTTCGTCTTTCACGGCACCGGCGGTGACGAGAGCCAGCTTCTGTCGCCGGGGCGCGATCTCGTGCCCCAGGCCACCATCATCTCGCCGCGCGGCGATGTGTCCGAATATGGCGCGGCGCGCTTCTTTCGCCGCACCGGCGAAGGCGTCTACGACATGGACGACCTGGCGCGGGCAACCGACAAGATGGCCGCCTTCGTCAAGGCGCATGTCGAGGCTGCGAGGCCCTCGATAGTGCTTGGCCTCGGCTATTCCAACGGCGCCAACATATTGGCGTCCGTGGTGTTCGCCGAGCCCGAGCTGTTCGACGCCACGGTGCTGATGCATCCGCTGATCCCGTTCGAACCGCAGGTCCAGGGCAGCCTCGCCGGCCGTCACATGCTGCTGACCGCCGGCAAGCGCGATCCGATCTGCCCGCCGAACCTGACGACGCGGCTCGAGGCCTATTTGCGTGCCGACGGTGCCGATGTCACAGTGGAATGGCACGAAGGCGGGCACGAGGTGCGGCCAAATGAAATCGAAGCGGCCCGGCGGCTCTTTGCCGGTGTCGCTCAAGGAGTTTAGACATGCCCGACCAACTGCCTGAAATCGAACTGGAAGACCACGGCTCCAAGGGGCGCTATGTGCTGCGTGGTCCTGGAGGCGCCGAGGCCGAGATGACCTTCACCAAGATCGGTGAACACCAGATCATCATCGACCACACCGAGGTGCCGGACGCGTTTCGCGGCCAGGGTGCCGGGCTTAGGCTCGTCACCCGCGCCGTTGAGGATGCGCGCGCGGCGGGCAAGAAGATCATCCCGCTTTGCCCGTTCGCCAACGCCCAGTTCCGCCGCCACGCGGAATGGGCCGACGTGCTGAAGCACTAGAGCGTTTCACCGTTTCATGGAAACGGCGAACCACTCTAACTCTTTGTTTTGACGCAATTCCCTAGGGAAAGCGCTACGCGCTTTTCCCGGGAAAACCGCTCACACTTTTCCTGGAATTGCTCTAGGAAGCGCAGGCACGTCATCGATAGGCCGCGAGGGGATAAAATGGCAGTCCCCGCTGCCGGTTGGCTTTGTCATTTGCCGCGACCAGATATCTTGCCTAGATATGATGTCTCGCCGTGCCGACAAACGAACTGAATGATCCCCCGATGACCGAAACCGACCTCGTCCCCGTCTTCGACGGCCACAACGATACGCTGCTCAGGCTGTATCAATCGAAGGACAGGGACGTCGAAAAACTGTTCGTTGAAGGCAAGTCGGGCGGCCATATCGACCTGCCGCGCGCTAAGGCTGGCGGCTTCGCCGGCGGCATGTTCGCGATCTTTCCGCCGCCGGTCGAAAAAGCCAGGCGCAGCGCCGTACCCCTGGCGCCGAGCGACAGCGAGCCGCTGCCGCCGGAGGTGCCGCGCGCCGATGCGCTCAACTCGACGATCGCGATGGCCTCGATCCTGTTTCGGCTGGAACGGGCCGGGGCGCTGGCCGTCTGCCGCACTGCTGGCGATGTGCGCAACGCCATGGCCAAAGGCACGATCGCCGCGGTGTTCCACATCGAGGGCGTCGAGGCGATCGATCCGGAACTGACCATGCTCGACGTGTTGCACGCCGCCGGCCTGCGCTCGCTCGGCATCGTCTGGAGCCGGCCGAATGCCTTTGGCCACGGCGTGCCGTTCCGCTTTCCGTCCTCGCCAGATACCGGCCCGGGGCTGACCGACGCCGGCAAGGCGCTGGTCAAGGCCTGCAACGAACTGAAGATCATGATCGATCTTTCGCATCTCAACGAGCAGGGTTTTCGCGATGTCGCCGGTCTCAGCGACGCGCCGCTGGTCGCCACCCACTCCAACGTGCATGCGCTCTGCACCCATTCGCGCAATCTCACCGACTGGCAGCTCGGCGCCATACGCGAGTCCGGCGGCATGGTCGGGCTGAACTTCGCCACCGGCTTCCTGCGCGAGGACGGCCGCATGAATGCCGACACCAGCCTCGACATCATGGTGCGTCATGTCGATTCCCTGCTGCAGGCGCTGGGCGAGGACGGCGTCGGCCTCGGCTCCGATTTCGACGGGGCGATGATCCCGGCCGTCATCGGCGACGTCGCCGGCCTGCCGAAGCTGATCGATGCCTTGGCGGCGCGTGGTTTTGGCCGTGCCCTGATCGAGAAGATTGCTTACCGCAACTGGCTGAGCATGCTCGAAAGAACCATTGGGTAGCGCGCAGGCGCTACTCGAAGCCGATCCTTTTGAGCCAATCCTTGCCGACGCCTCGGTCGCTGATGATCGGCAGCGGGTTCTCCGAATCGAGCCGCGCGCAGATGCGGTAGACCTCGAGCGTCTCGGCGCTCATCTCGCCGCGCTTGTAGAAGAACATGGCGGCGGCATAGCGTGTGCGGCCGGACCATTTTTCGCCGAGCGGCGTGTTGACCAGCTCCCACTGCTCGGCCGCCTCCAGCTCTGCTTCGTCGGCCATAATCAGAAATCCGCCGGCGGATTGGCGGTGCGGCGGTCGAGCTTGATGAAGGGCCGCGCCACCACCTTGGCCCGTTTCATCAGCTTCTGATATTGCAGCTCTCGCATGGCGTAGATCTCGACCCAGAGGTCTTCGACGACAGTATCACCATAGGGCCGCGCCAGCGAGGCGATGGCGATGTTGCGCTTGGCCATCGGCGACCACATGGCGGCGCTGACCAGGCCAACCTCCTGGCTCTTCTTGTGATAGACGATGGCGTGTTCGGCCGGGATGTTGCCCTCGATCTCCAGCCCGACCAGCACATGGCGCAGCTTGCGTTTGGCGCGCGCCTCGAAGATGGCGCGGCGGCCGTTGAAATGGTCTTTCTGCGGATCGATCATGAAACCGAGACCGATCTCGTCGGGCCTGCGCAAGCGATCGGCGCGGATGGCGTGCTCTGCGGTGGTGAAGTCGGCATTGGCAACGATCAGCCCGGCCTCGAGCCGCGCGCGGTTGAGCGCGGTGTAGCCGATGGCCCTGATACCGCGCAGCTCGCCCGCGGTCATCAGCCGGTCCCAAAGGCTCAGCGCTTTGTCGGCCGAAACGAACAGTTCGTAGCCGAGATCGCCTGTGAAGCCGGTGCGCGAGATGGTGACGGTTGTATCGTCGTGCGGGAAATCCATGAGGTCGAAAACCTTGAGTTTTTCGACTCCGGCGAAACCGGCGTCGCGGAGCACGGCGAAGGAGGTCGGCCCTTGCAGAGCGAGTCCGGCAACAGCTTCGGTTTCTTCGTCGACGGTGACGTCGAAACCAATGGCGCTGTCGAGCAGCCACGGCAGATGCCGCTCCTGCGAACACAAGCGGAAACGCGCCGGCGACAGGCGAAACAGCGTGCCGTCGTCGAGGACAAAGCCCTCGTCGTCACACCATGCCGTGTAATGGACACGGCCGGGCCTGAGCCTGGTGACGTCGCGCAAGGTGACACGGTCGAGGAAGGCTTCGGCATCCGGCCCTTCGATCCGGTATTTGGTCATCGGCGAGATGTCGAACAAAGCCGCCTGGCTGCGGATGGCAAAGTATTCGAGTTCCTCGTCCCACAGCGAATGCGGCGCGCGATAGCCGGCCCAATTGTACCAGTCCTGGGTTTTGGCCAGTGCGTCGAGGCGCGGCTGGAACGGTGTGCCGAGGCGCAGCGTGCGGAAATGAGATTGCGCATCGATGCGGGCCGAGACAGCCGCATCTTCTGTCTTTGCAACGGGCCTCTTCCTGGTTGCCTGGGCCATGACCTATCCCTTCATCGCAATGATGCGTCGCGCGGCGTTGAGGCCTGGGGCGCCGGAGACGCCGCCACCGGGATGCGAGCCGGCGCCGGCCAGGAACAGCCCTTCGAGCGGCGTGTCGTAGCCCGACCAGCCGGAGACGGGCCGCGAGATCAGCATCTGGTCGGCCTGCAGCTCGCCGTGGTGCCAATGGCCGCCGGGCATGCGGTAGCGCGCCTCGATATCGGCCGGTGTCAAAAGCTCGGCGTGAACAACGCTCTCGCCGATGCCAGGCGCGTAAGCCTCGAGCTGCGCCATGATGGCCTCGAGGAATTTCGGCTTGCCCGCAGCCCAGCCCTCCTTCAACGCATAGGGCGCGTATTGCACCACCGCTGAGAGCACACAGGCGCCATCAGGAGCGAGCGATGGATCGGCGAGGCTGGGCAGCGTGATTTCCATCACCGGTTCGGGCGAGAATTCGCCATACTTGCTTGGGTTGAAAGCGCGCTCAACATGATCGGGCGAGGGCGCGATGACCAGCCGGCCCTTGTGAGCGGCGGCATCGGCGCCGGTGAATTGCGGCGACCGGTCGAGCGCCAGGTGAAGTTTGGCGGCATCGCCCTTCATGCGGATGTTTTTCATCTTGCGCACGAAGCCGGTGTCGATCTCGCAAGGCCCGACAAGGTCGAGGAAAGTGGTCGCCGGATTGATCGCCGAGACAACAGTCCTGGCGCGCAGTTCCTCGCCCGTCTCGAGCGCGACGCCAACGGCACGGCCTTTCTCGACGATGATTCTTGCCACCGCAACGGATGTGCGGATGGTGACGCCGGCCTTCTCCGCCGCGGCGCGAATGGCGGCGACGACTGCGCCCATGCCGCCTTGCGGCAGGACCTGCGCACCCGCCGCTCCGCCGGCCTCGCCAGCCAGGCGATAGTAGAGGCCGAGCAGCGAGGTCGGCGAGCGCGGGCCGAGATGGCTGCCGAGCGTCGCGTCGAAGGCGAGCAGGCCTTTCAGCCTGTCATCTTCGAGCTGCTCGTCGAGCAGGTCGGCGACGTTCATCAAGAGCACGCGCAGGAAGTCGCGCATGTCTTCCTTGCCGAGTTTTTTCAGCGCCAGGGCGGTCTGGCCGAGCCCTGCGGTCTCCAGCAACGACATGGCGGCGAGATCGGGCGGGCGGCGCGACAGGAAGGGCTTCAGCATGCCGGCATAGCGCAGCAATTGCGCGCGCAAGTCTTTCCAGGCCGACTGTTCGGAGGAACTGGTGCCCGTCAGCACCTCACCATAGGCGCCATGCAGCATCAGCGCCGGGCCGTCCTTCCACAGTGCCACCGACGGCAGGAAGTCGGCGCGGGCGAATTGCAGCCCATGCCTCTCCAGGTCCAGCGTCTTCACCACATCGGGATGCAACCGGTTCAGCAGATGAGCGACCGACGAGACGCGAAAGCCCGGGGCAAATTCCTCGGTGCGCGCGGCGCCGCCGACTTCGCTTCCAGCCTCCAGCACCAGCACCTTGCGGCCGGCTTTGGCCAGCGTGGCTGCGGCGACGAGGCCGTTGTGGCCGCCGCCAATGACGATTGCATCAAATGACGTCATGGGCTGGGCTCATATGCGAGGTGGATTTGGCGAGATCGCGCAGGATTTCGGCGGCTGAATTGCGGCCGGGCGCGCCCATGACACCGCCGCCCGGGTGGGTCGAGGAGCCGCACATATAGAGGCCGCCGACCGGCGAGCGGTACTGCGCGTAGCCTGGCACCGGGCGGTTGAACAGAAGCTGGTCGAAGGTCAGTTCGCCCTGGAAAATATTGCCTTCGGTCAAGCCGACCTCCGCTTCGATTTCGCGCGGCGTGCGCACCTCCATATGGACGATGCGGTCGCGGAAGCCGGGCGAGTACTCGGCGATCTGCGCAATCACGCTCTCGGCGAAACCGTCGCGATCGGCATCGGTCCAGTCGCGGCCGTTCACCTTGGGCGGCGCGTATTGCACGAAGCAGCTCATGAAGTGCTTGCCTGATGGAGCCATGGTCGGGTCGAGCGTCGTCGGGATGACCATGTCGAGGAAGGGGTCCGCCGACCAGCGCCCGGCCTTCCAGTCGTCATAGGCGCGCTCCATGCGCTCCATCGAATCTGTGAAATGCATGTCGCCGCGATAGACCGGTGAATCCTTCGGCAAAGCGGGGAATTCCGGCAGGGAATCCAGCGCGATGTTGACCTTGCCGGAGGAGCCGCGGATCTTGAAGTTCTTCACCCGGCGCAGGAAAATATCGGGCAGTTCCTTCTCCTCGACGAGCTTCAGGAAGGTGCGCTTCACGTCGGCATTGGAGACGACGAGCTTGCCGTAGATTTCCTCACCGCCGGCCAGCACCACGCCCTTGGCCTTGCCGCGGCTTACCAGCACATGGTCGACCTCGGCGCCGGTGCGGATGGTGCCGCCCGAGGCCTTGAACGACGCGGCGAGCGCCTTGGTGACGGCACCCATGCCGCCGCGCGCATAGCCCCAGGCACCGACCGACCCGTCGACCTCGCCCATATAGTGGTGCAAGAGCACATAGGCCGTGCCGGGCGACATCGGCCCGAGCGCGGTGCCGATGATGCCGGACAGAGCGAAGTTCGCCTTGATGACATCGGTCTCGAAATACTCGTCGAGGAAGTCCGAGATCGACATCGTCCAGAAGCGCAGCGTCAGCGCCATCTCTTCGGCCGACAGGCCGGCGAATTTCTTGCCGAGATAAAGAAGCTCGCCAAGGTCGCGCGGCTTGAGGCTGGTCGGGTCGGGCGCGGTGCGCATCAAAAGAGGCTGGATGAAGCGGCACTGCCGCGTCACGTCGCGGGCGTAGCGGTCATAGGCTTCGGCATCGCGCCTGGAGAAGCGGGCGAATTCGCGCCGATGCACATCATGGTCGCGGTAGTTGGCGAGATAGTCTCCGTCGCGGGTGAACACCGCGCCGCCTTCATAGGAAATGACCTGCAGGCCGAAGCGCGGCAGTTCGAGGTCGCGCATGATCTCGGGGCGAAACAGCGAGCAGACATAGGAGCAGTTGGAATAGAGGAAGCCCGGCGTCAGCTCGCGGCTGGTGGCCGCACCCCCGACCCAGTCGTTCTTCTCCACCACCAGCACGTCGAGCCCCGCGCGCTGCAGGTAGCAGGCATTGACCAGGCCATTGTGTCCGCCGCCGATGACGATCGCGTCCCAAGCTTTCATTGTGGCCCAGTCTCTTTGTTTCCAAGCAATTCCCAAGCGAAAACCGCCCACATTGTTCCTGGAATTGCTCTGTGCGACCCGCTGTTCATTTTTGCGTGATCTGTTCCCGAATGCGCGGAATTTGGCACGGTATCGGGCATTCTGTCCAGTCATTCTGAATGAATGTTCAACAAATGATATTGCGTTTTCCCCGGCATGCGCTAGGCTTTGCCGGTGTTCGAAACGGGCATTCATCGATTGGGGATCGAGGGCTGATGATCGCAACGGCAGATGCCGAGTATGACGATACCACCATCCGCTTCCTCGAGGCGCTGTGGGGCGATGGCTACCTGTCGCCGGGCGGCCCTGAAGAGGTCGACCGGGTTGTCGAAGGGCTTTCGTTCGAGGGCAAGACGGTGCTCGACATTGGCTGCGGCTCCGGTGGCATCACGCTGCATCTGGTCGAGCGCCATGGCGCCGCCCACGCCACCGGCTTCGATGTTGAACAGCCGGTGATCGAGGCGGCCAGGCGGCGAGCCGCCGCGCACGGGCTCTCGGACCGCGCCAGCTTCGTCCAGGCGCCACCCGGAGCGCTGCCTTTCGCCGATCGCTCCTTCGATGTCGTCTTTTCCAAGGACGCACTGCTGCATGTGCCTGACAAGGACGGCCTGTTCGCCGAGTTCTTCCGCGTGCTGAAACCGGGCGGCGTCTTTGCCGCCTCCAACTGGATGATCGGGCATGACGGCGAACCTTCACCCCAGATGAAGGCCTATATCGCGGCGGAAGGGCTGTCCTTCGCCATGGCCTCGCCGGCGCGCTATGCGCAAGCGATGCGGCGCGCCGGCTTTGCCGATGTCACCGTCACGGACCGTAACCCCTGGTACCGCGAGGTGGCGCGCGGCGAGCTGGAAAGGCTGAAAGGACCGCTCTATGCGCCGGTTGCCGCCGTGGTCGGCGCTGCCTATGTCGACAAGAACATCCGAACCTGGGAGGCCATGCAGAAGGTGCTTGACAGTGGCGAGCACCGTCCCACTCATCTGCGCGGTTGGAAGCCGGATGCGATTGGATAGCCGGCGATGCTGGAGACGATCACACCCATGAAAACGGCAGATGCCAAGGATGCCCTCCTTGAACCGGCGGGGAAAGCCGAGACCGAGAAGCGCGGACGCAAGGCTTCGAAGGAGGTCCGTCAGCTGCAGCTGATCGAGGCGACGATCGATTCGCTGGCCAAGCGCGGCTATGCCGAGACGACGATGGCTGATGTCGCCGATGGCGCGGGCCTGTCGCGTGGCATCGTCAACTTCCATTTCGAGAGCAAGGAAAAGCTGCTGATCGCGACGCTGCAGCACATGTATGATGAGTATTCGGCGCATTGGCGCGCCTCTCTTGAGAAGGCAGGCGACGATCCGGCGCGGCAGCTGCAGCAGCTGGTATGGGCCGACTTCGACCGCTCGATCTGCAACAAGCGCAAGCTCGCTGCCTGGCTGGCCTTCTGGGGCGAGGCCAAGTCGCGTCCGACCTATCAGGCGCTGAGCAGTTCGCGCGATGCCTATTACCAGCAGGTCTTCATCGATCTGTGCGCGACGCTCAAGCAGAGCGGCTCATATGCCTATGAGCCGCAGGTGATGGCGCTGGCGCTGTCGGCCATGCTGGAAGGGCTGTGGCTGCGGCTGATGATGGGCACAGAGGACACAACGCGCGAAACTGCCTTGCAGGCCGCCAACGCTTTCTTGGCCGCTGCCTTCCCGAAGCATTACGGTTAGCAACAGCCGGCCACCAAGACCGGCAAGACCAAAAGAGGATGGAACAGCATGAAGAACCTTAGCCGACGCCTGACATTGACATTGGCGCTGGGCGGCGCGCTTGCGGCTTCGGCGGCAGCGTTTGCCGTTGCCGCCGACAAGGACCTGATCGTGTTCGACTGGTCGGGCTACGAGGATGCGAGCTTCCATCCGAAATATGTCGAGAAGAACGGCAATTCGCCGACCTTCGCCTTCTTCGGCGACGAAGACGAGGCGTTCGAGAAGGTGCGCTCGGGTTTCAAGGCCGATCTCGGCCACCCCTGCTCGCAGAGTGTGACGAAGTGGCGCGAGGCGGGTCTCCTGCAGCCGCTCGACACGTCGAAGATCACGGGCTGGAAGGACCTCAATCCCGGCATCATGGCGATGAAAAATCTCGCCACCACCGATGACGGCAAGGCGTGGTTCATGCCTTGGGACTGGGGCAACACGCAGCTCACCTACAACGCCTCCAAGATCGACGCCAAAGAGGTCCAGTCGCTGAAGGCGTTTGCCGATCCGAAGTTCAAGGGCCGGGTGTCGATCGGCGACAATGTCGACGACGCCTATGCGCTGGCGAGCCTCGCCATCGGCCTGAGGGACTGGACCAAGATGACGGACGACCAGTTCAAGCAGGCTTCCGACTTCCTGCGCCAGGTGCACAAGAACGTCCGCTCCTACTGGACCGATACCACCGATATCGTGCAGCTGTTGAGCGGCGGCGAGGTCGACCTCGCCTGGGCCTGGAACGATGCCACGGTGCAGTCCGTCAAGGCGGGCGTGCCGATCAAGTCGGTAAAGGATACGAATGAAGGCATCTCGACCTGGGTCTGCGGCTATGTGCTGTTCAAGGACGCGCCCGGCAACATTGACAAGGCCTATGACTATCTGAACGCCATCAACGATCCGGAGACCGCCAAGGTGCTGGTCAAGGACTGGGGCTATGGCCAGGCCAACGCCAAGGGCATGGCCGGCGTCGATCAGGTGATCCTCAAGGAAAAAGGCTATGACGACGTGCAGAAATTCGTCGACAAGACACTGTTCCAGTCGCCGCTGCCATCCGATCTCAAGCTGAAGATGATCGCCGAATTCGAGAAGATCAAAGCCGGGTATTGAGCGGTGGTTAAAGGTGCTGCGCAGACCTCGAGTTTCCCATCATTTGAGACGTTTGCGCCGCCCCTCACCTGCCTGCCGGCATCCGCTCCCCGCATAGTGACTGGGAGAGGGGCGCTCTCATCGATGGTTTCGCCAATCTCCAGCGTTGCAGGAATAGCACCGAGGCTGCCGTCAGCCCCTTTCTCCCCGTCACTGTACGGGGAGAGATGCCCGGCAGGACAATGAGGGGCGGCGCTGACGTTGGCAGGCTCGCCAAATCTCACGAATTCTCTTAACCTCGCGCGAAATCTTCAACGGGGGAATTTCGCCATGACGCCAATGCTACGCCGCCTGGCGCTTGCCGCCGCCTGCGCGATCGGCGCCGGCGCGGCCTATGCCTGGGCGGAAGGCGGCGGCGATCTCGTGGTGTTCGACTGGTCCGGTTACGAGGACGCGCTGCTGCATCCCGCCTATACCGCCAAACACGGCGCCGAGCCGACCTTCGCCTTCTTCGGCGACGAGGACGAAGCCTTCGAGAAGATGCGGGCGGGCTTCAAGACCGATATCGCGCATCCTTGTTCGCAAAGCGTGGCGAAGTGGCGCGACGCGGGCCTGCTGCAGCCGCTCGACACGTCAAAGATCACGGGCTGGAAAGACCTCAATCCCGGCATCATGGCGATGAAGAACCTCGCCACCACGCCCGACGGCAAGGCCTGGTTCATGCCGTTCGACTGGGGCAACACGGCACTGCTCTACCGCACCGACAATGTAACGGCCGATGAGGCGCAGTCGCTGCGGATCCTGGCCGATCCGAAATTCAAGGGTCGCGTCACCATCGGCGACAATGTCGACGATGCCTACGCGCTGGCGAGCCTGGTCATCGGCCTGAAAGACTGGACCAAGATGACCGACGCGCAGTTCAAGGAGGCGTCCGATTTCCTGCGCCAGGTGCACAAGAACGTGCGTCTCTACTGGACCGACTCGAGCGATATCGACCAGGCTTTTTCCGGCAATGAGGTCGACCTTGCCTGGGGTTGGGGCCAGACACTGATCGCGATGAGCGGGCAAGGTGTTCCCATCGCCATGAACCGTGACACCAAGGAAGGCATGTCCTCCTGGGTGTGCGGCTACGTGCTGATGAAGGACGCGCCGGGCAAGCTTGACCAGGCCTATGATTTCCTGAACGCGGTCAATGCGCCCGACATTTCGAAATACATGGTCACGACATTCGGCTACGGCCATGGCAACAGCGCCGGCATGGCTGCGATCGACCACAAGGTGCTGGCCGAGCGCGGTTTCGACGATATCGACAAGTTCCTCGACAAGACCCTGTTCCAGCAGCCGATCGCGCCCGAACTGAAGAAGCGCATGGTCGACGAATTCGAGAAGATCAAGGCCGGCTATTGACAGACGAATTGGAAAGAACTGACGTCGTCATCGTCGGTGCCGGCTTCACCGGCCTGTCGGCGGCGCTTGAGCTGAAGCAGGCTGGCATCGATTTCGTGCTGATCGAGGCGCGCGATCGTGTCGGCGGACGGGTGGAGGCCGTTCGGAATGGACTTGGCGAGCGCATCGACAGCGGCGGCCAATTCCTGTGCGAGGACATGCCGGAAGTGATGGCGCTGGCGAAGGCGCGCGACAAGACATTCGTCGAAACCTATGTCGAGGGCGACTTCACCACACATCCGTCGATGCAGCCCAAGGACGCCAAGCAGACCTATTACGGCGCGATGGCGATCCGAGAGCGCATGAACGGCATCGAGCCGGACGACCCGTCGATTGCCGGCATGAGTGTCGCGGGTTGGCTGGAACAACAGCATGATCCCATCGATGCCAAGACGGCTTTCCGCTCGATGATCGAAGGCCTGTGGTGCCTGCCAATGGACAAGGTGCCGCTCTGGCACCTGATCGACAATGACCGGCGCATCACCAACGAGGTGCCCGAGCTGCAGTATTCCCTGCGCGAGACCATGCAATCGCTGGCCGAGGATCTGGCTGGCGACCTCGGCGACCGGGTGCGGCTTGGCGAACCGGTCACGCGTGTCGAGCACGGGTCGCAAGGCGTTCGTGTCGTCACGGGCAATGGCGTGATCCAAGCGCGTCAGGTGCTGGTCGCCCTGCCGCCGGCGACGGCCGCGAAGCTCGTTTTCGCGCCGGCCCTGCCGGCGACACTCGCGAAGGCGCTTGGCGTCTGGGAGAGCGGCGCGGTGATCAAGATCCTGGTGCGCTATCCCAAGCCATTCTGGCGCGAGCAGGGTTTGAGCGGCATGGTGATGTGGCGCGATCTGCCGGGGCTGTTTGCCTGCGACGCCAGCAGGGACGCGGAGCATGCCGCGCTCGTCGTCTTCGTCGGCGGGCCGCTGGCGCTCGCCTGGCGTGCGCTGGACGAGGCGGCGCTGCGGGTGGAAGTGGTCACCCGATTGCAGAAGGCCCTCGGGCCGGATGCCGGCGATGCCGTCGATTTCAGCTCACGCGACTGGATAGGGGATCGCTGGAGCGGCGGCGCCTATAGCGACCTCATCGTCGACGTGACGGCGAGGGATGCCGAGCGAACGATTCTTTCGGGTGCGCCGCCGGTGCATTTCGCCGCTTCGGAACTGTCGCCGTCATTCCCCGGCTATGTCGAGGGCGCGATCGTCGCCGGGCGTATCGCGGCGCGCAAGATCTTGGCGCAGCTTCAATCCCCCATCGCCACCAGCGCCTCGGGATCGTAGGCAAGGCGGATCGGGGTGCCGACGGGAATGTCGTCGGCGCCGAAATCGTTGGTCTCGGTCACCGACAGCGGCTTTTCCAGCCCCGGTATCTCGACGATCAGATGGGTGATTTCGCCGAAATAGTGGCGTTCGACCACCTTGCCGGCAACCTCGAATTTAGCCGTCGCATTGTCCCACAGCACGCGCAGACGCTCGGGGCGGATTCCCAGCGTGGCCGCGCCGCCATTGCGCACGAAGGCCTTCGGCTTGTCGGTTTTCACTCGGCCGAATCCCAGAGTGTCGACGATCAGCGAAGCGCCGTTCTCCTCGACGATCTCGGCCTTGACGAAGTTCATGCCGCCGAGGAAGTCGGCGACCTGGCGGTTGACCGGGCGCTGGTAGATTTCCTTGGGCGAGGCGACCTGCGCGATCCTACCGCCGAACATCACCGCGATGCGGTCGGACATTGCGAGCGCCTCATACTGGTCATGGGTGACCAGCACGAAGGTGATGCCGACGGCCTGCTGCAGGCGGCGCAACTCGACCTGCATCTGCTCGCGCAATTTCTTGTCGAGCGCCGACAGCGGTTCGTCGAGCAGCAGCACCTTGGGCCGCATGACCAGCGCGCGGGCGAGCGCCACACGCTGGCGCTGGCCGCCGGACAGTTCTGTCGCCAGCCGCTTGCCGAGCCCGGTCAGAGAGACCTGCGCCAGCGCCTCCTCGACGCGGCGTTTCTCCTCGCCGCCCTGCAGCTTCAGCCGCTTCAGCCCATAGGCGACGTTCTGCTCGACATTGAGGTGCGGGAAGATCGCGTAGCTCTGGAACACCATGTTGGTCGGCCGGCGGTTGGCAGGGATGCCTTCCATCGGCTGGCCGCCGACCGCGATCGATCCGCTGGTTGGGTTGTCGAAGCCGGCGATCATGCGCAAAAGCGTGGTCTTGCCGCAGCCGGACGGGCCGAGCAACGAGAAGAATTCGCCCTCCCTTATGGTCAGGGACGCGTCGTCCAGCGCCTTGAACGATCCATAGCTGCGGGTGACGTTGCGGATCTCGATCATGGCTCGGTCAGATTGGGCTCGGTGAGATTGGGCCCGATCGGATTGGGGGCGCTCGATCTGCGGCTGTTCAGGCATAGAGGCCTCCCTCGTTCCGGGTGCGTCTGGCCGCGCGGCGGCGCAGGATTTCGGCGATTGTCATCAACAGGAAGGAGGCAACCAGAAGCAGCGTGCCCAGCGCCAGCACGCCGGGCAGTTTCGAGGCGAAGCGCAACTGGCCCCAGATGTAGATCGGCAGCGTCGCTTCGGTGCCGGTCAGGAAGAAGGCTATGATGAACTCGTCGAGCGAGATGGTGAAGCAGACGAGCAGGCTGGAGATGATGGCCGGCGCCACCATCGGCAGCGTCACGCGGCGGAAGGTGCCGAAGGCGCTTTCGCCGAGATCGGCGGAGGCTTCCTCCAGGCTGCGGTCGAAACCTTCGAATCCGGAGGTCAGCACCGTCATCGAATAGGGAATGCAGACCAGCACATGGCCGAGCACGACGGTGAACAGGGAGAGGCTGAGGCCTAGTTGCAGCATGACCAGCAGCATCGAGATGGCGACGATCACCTCGGGCAGCACCAGCGGCGCCATGATCAGGCCGTTGATGGCGCGGCGCCCGGGATAGCGGTAGCGGGTGATCGAACGGGCGGCGAGGATGCCGAGCACGGTGGCCAGAACCGAGGCGCAGACGCCGACTTTCAGGCTGTTCCAGGCGGCATCGAGCAGGGCCGGTGTGTGCGGCAGGTCCGCATACCATTGCAGCGTGAAGCCGGTGAGCGGGAATTTCGGCGTCGGCGCCGTGTTGATCGAGAAGATCGGCAGGAAGATGACGGGCAGGTAAAGGAAGACGATATAGAGGAACGCATAGACGGACAGCCAGCCGCCTGACAGGAAGCCCCGCGCCCTCATCGTGCCAGCCTCTGCAGTGCGCGGATGATCAGCACCGTGGCGCCGGCCATCAGGGTGACGATCAGCATGGTGGTGACGGAAAGGGCGGCCCCAAGCGGCCAGTTGGCGGCCTTGCCGAACTGCGCCTGGATGGCGTTGGCGATCATGACGCCGTCCTTGCCGCCGACCAGCTTCGGCGTGACATAGTCGCCGACGGTCGGGATCATGACGATCAGCGCCGCCGAGATGACGCCCGGCGCCGACAGCGGCAAGGTCACGCGCAGGAATGAACGCAAGGGACCATCGCCGAGATCGGTGGCTGCCTCGACCAGCGTGCGGTCGACTTTTTCCAGCGAGACGAAGATCGGCAGGATGGCGAAGGCCGCCCAGGCGTGGGTGAGGGTGATGATGACGGCGCTCGAATTGTAGAGTAGCGCCGTCGACGGCTCGTCGATGATGCCGAGGCCCATCAGGCCGGAATTCAAGACGCCATTGTAGCCGAGGATGACCTTCCACGACATCACGCGCAAGAGATAGCTGGTCCAGAACGGAATGGTGATGAGGAACAGCCACAGGCTCTTGTGGCGGCCGCCATGGAAGGAAATGAAATAGGCGATCGGGTAGGCGAGGATGACGGTGAACAGGCTGACCGTCAGCGAGATGTAGAGCGAGCGCCACAACAGATCGCGGTAGATCGGCTCGGTCAGCGCCACGCGGTAGTTTTCCAGCGTGAAGGTGCGGTCGATGGTCAGGTAGTGCTGCGTCCAGAAGGAGTGGGCGATGACCACCAGGATCGGCAGGACCAGCAGGATGAGGGCGTAGAGAAAGGTCGGGCTGATCAGGGCAAAGCCCTGGACGGGTTCGGATTGCAGAAGGGCATTTCGTCTGGCCCGCGTCATGCGCAACGGGGGCGACCCTTCCACAGCCGCCGTCATTGCCAGACTCCGGGCGGCCAGACTCCGGGGAGCAGGGCTCCGGGCGTGATCTCGGTTGCTGGCCTGGACTGTTCCGCCATGCGGCATCCCATTGTGCTGACGCCGGCTGTTTGTTCCCACTTATCCTTGGAACGCGATCGAAAACAAAACCGGTGACCACTTTTGCTGGTCGCGTTCCTAGCTTGCCGGCTTTCTTTCATCATGCGCGCATCCTTGGATTGAAATCAAGCGCTATTTCTGAGATATTGATTGAACGGACATTCAAAATTAGGTGAAGAAAGCCGCCATTTCCGGCCTTTGCCGCCGAGTTTGAAGCTCAAGAAAAATCGACAGAGATGTGGAGACGACAATGGCTGCGGTGAGGGACCTGAAGGCGACCGAAATGGCGGCGTCCGGTGGCGACGATGCCATTGAACTGGGCAAGCGCCATCTCATCCAGCCCTGGCCTTATGCCGGTTCCGTCGGTGCGGAAGCCCGCGCGCTGATCGGCGAGGGCGACGGCATCTACATCACCGACAGCACCGGCAAGCGGCTGATCGACGGGCCTGCCGGCATGTGGTGCGTCAATGTCGGCCACCGCCGCGAGGAACTGGCCAGGGTGATGTACGAGCAGGCGATGACGCTGTCCTACAACACGCCCTGGTACACGATGAACGCGCCGTCGGCCGAACTTGCCATGCGCATCGCTGGCCATGCGCCTGATGATCTAAGCCATGTCTTCTACACGACCGGCGGCTCGTCGGCCGTGGAGACGGCGCTGCGCTTCATGCAGTTCTACAACAATGTGCGCGGCCGGCCGGAAAAGAAGCTGATCCTGTCGCGCGGCGGCGCCTATCATGGCTCGACCTATCTGTCGGCCTCGCTCAATGGCCGCCCGCGCGACCGCGACTGGATGGACGGCGCCGACGAGCTGGTGATCAAACTGTCCTCGCCCGATCCGTTCCGCCGCCCGCAAGGCATGAGCCTTGCTGCCTTCACCGACTTCCTCGTCGATCAGTTCCGCGACACTGTCGCCCGTGTCGGCGCCGACAAGATCGGCGCGTTCGTCGGCGAGCCCGTGCAGGCATCGGGGGGTGTCGTGATCCCGCCGGACGGCTATCTCAAGCGCATCCGCGAGATCTGCCGCGACAACGATATCCTCTATGTCTCCGACGAGGTGGTGACGGGCTTCGGCCGGCTTGGCCATGTCTTCGCCTCGGGCGACGTGTTCGGCATCGATCCCGACATGATCACCTTCGCCAAGGGCGTCACCTCGGGCTATTTCCCGCTCGGCGGCGTCATCATCTCGGAACGGCTGCTGCAGGAGTTGCGCCGTTCGAACCATCCCGACGCGATGTTCGGCCATGGCCTGACCTATACCAGCCACCCCGTCGGCTGCGCCGTGGCGTTGAAAAACCTCGACCTGCTGGAAGAGAGCGTGCTTTCGCACACGCGCGCCGTCGCGCCCTATTTCCAGGCGCAGCTGAAGACGCTGGAAGAGCTGCCGCTGGTCGGCGAGGTGCGCGGCGCCGGATTGATGGGCTGCGTCGAATGCGTCGCCGACCGCGAAAGCAAGGACCCGCTGCAGCTCGACAAGGATGTCGGCAAACGCATCGACGCCCACTGCCATGAGCTCGGCCTGCTGGTGCGGCCGCTGATCAACATGTGCGTGATGTCGCCGCCGCTGATCATCACGCGCGAACAGATCGACGACATGGTCGGCATCTTGCGCGAGGGCATTTCGCGGACCATGGATGATCTGAGGAAAGAAGGCGTGTGGCGGGGGTAAAATTATCCCTTCTCCCCGTTCACGGGGAGAAGGAAGCTACGACCGCGACCTCAGCGCGTCGTTCAAATTCCACATGTCCTTCTCCTCCGGCGCCGTCTCCAAGCCCAGCACCGGCAGCATCTTGCGCAGATGATCGTGGTGCGTGCGCACGCCATATTCGAGGTCGGAGAGATAAAAGCCCTCGAAGGCTTCGGACAGCATGGATTCGTTCGACCACACCGACAGCTGGACATCTTCCGACATGGTGTCGCGGTCGATGCGGAAGGAGAGGTAGCGGGCGGCGGCCTGCTCGCGGCTTTCGTCGCGGTAGCGGTAGATGGCGCCGCGCAGCAGGGTCTCGCCCGTCGACAGCGGAAACTCCTGATAGAACTGCACGGATTCCGGCATCACCGAAATGACCGCGTTGGGGAAGATGCCGTAATAGACCCAGGCCTTCTTCAGATAGTCCGGCAGATGCGCCGGCTCCGGCGCGATCTTGACGTAGTTCTTGACGCTCCAGCGGCGGCCGGCATGCGGATTGTAGGTGGCGAAGGAGCGCGACACGCCATTGATGAAGGGCTCGTCGAAATAGGTCGCGCCATAAAGATCCTGCAGGGCAGGGTGGGCCATGGCGACGTGATAGCCCTCATTGTCGACATCGCGCACCGACTTCCAGTTGACCGGCGTCTTCTGGGTCCAGATGCCCCAGGACGGCACCATGCCGGCGGCCTTGTAATGCGCGAATTCGGGCTCGATCGGCTTCATCAGCTCAGCGACCGAAGGCTGCGGTCCGCCATTGCGGAAGCGGATGAAGATAAAACCCATCCAGACTTCGAGGTCGAGCTGCATCAGGCCGAACTCGGTCTTGTCGAGATCGGGGAAGGAGCGCGGGCGCGCGGCGCCGCGTAGCGTGCCGTCGAGATTGTAGACCCAGCCATGGAACGGGCACACCAGCGCGTTCTTGCAATTGCCCTGGCTGTCGGCGACGACACGGCTGCCGCGGTGGCGGCACATATTGTTGAAGCCGCGCACGACGCCGTCCTTGCCGCGCACGATCAAGGCGCGTTCGCCGACCACATCCATGGTCAGATAGTCGCCGGCGTTCGGGATGTCGCAGACATGGCCGACGATCTGCCAATGATTGCGGAAAACATGCTCCTTCTCGAGCTCGAGAAGGGCATCGGAATGGTAACTCCAGCCCGGTAGTCCCCGCCGGTCCCAATCGTTGGGGATCGCCACGTCACGGAGGTGCGGGTTCATAAAACGTCTCTTCTTTTTGTTGAATAATCATTCAATAAAATCATATTTTGCATTGAAATGCAATGGTTTGTGAAAACTCGAAAGATTTCGTGCCAAAGTCCAGGCGTCGTCCTCCGCTGAATTCGATGCGGCTGCTGCGCGAGAAAATCGCGGAGAATCCGGGTGTTAGCCCCGGTTTCCGAAATGCCATTTCAGCGTGACTTCGCAAAGCGCACGGGCTGCAGAACAGGTCGCCTTGCCGGTGGCAAGAACGTTCGCCGCGCTCTGGCCCATCGCTGTGCGGCAGGCGCCTGGGTTGGGACTGCCTGGCGGGAGCCGACCTGGGATTACCTTGCTCGCTAAGTGTGAGGCGGAATGACCGATTTTGCCCGGTTTTGCCCGAAACTGCTGTTTCAATTCCGTTACATTGCCAGAGCTACGCCAATTTTGTGCTGTTACAAAGTGCGATTAAGTTCGTTTCATCATCAAAAAGAAACGCAGCGAAGGGGAAGGCAATGCATGCGAAAATCGAGATCGTCACCAGCGAACACCGCCTCCAGGCTCCAGAGCGCGTTGATCGCCGCCCGAAACTGGCGCTACGCCAATGCGCCAACGACCACCCCATGGCCATGTTCATGGGGCTGGCTGCTTGCGCCGTCATCGGCATGGCGCTCACGCCGACGGTCGGGCCGGCCTTCGCCTCGCTGAATCCGCCGGCCAATGTGGTCGACGGGGCGCCGACGACAATCAAGACCGCTCGGCTGCCGATGCCGACGCTCGACTTCGCCTGCAAGGGGCAGGCATGGGGTGCCGAGAGCGTCGATTGCCTGCGCGCCATCGCCGAACAGTCCGGGACGCACAAGGCCCGCGCGATCCGCATGATCGCCAATGCCGCGCCGCTGACCAACACGCCAAACATTTTCTGATTTCCGTCGAAGCGTGATCCCGGAACCGTTCCCTTTCGGGATCCTGCTCTGACCTCCCCGAGCGCTCCTCCAGCGCTCCATTCAGCTCCCGCCGCACAGTCGGCCGGGAGCTTCTTTTTTAGCCTTTCAACGCGGCCTGCTCGGCGATGGATGAAAGCACGCTGCGCACGTCCAGCGTGCTGAACGGCTTTTCCAGGATCTGCGGCCGCTGCTGCGCCGGCAAGGCTTCGATTTCCGCCTTGGCGCCGATCAGATCGCCGGTGACCAGCACGAAACGCCGTGCCAGTTCGGGCCGCTCGGCAAGCAGTTCGCGGTAGATGGCCATGCCAGATGTGCCGGGCATGCGCAGGTCCGAAAAGACGATGTCGGGCGGCATGTGGCCGCTCAAGGTGGCGGCACCCGATTCCCAGACCGGCGCGATGCGCGACTTGATGCCCATCAATTCGAGAATGTCGGACAAGGAGCCCGCGACATCAGGCTCGTCGTCGATGATCAAGGCATGACGCAGGCCGCTTGAGCGTGGCTGGCTCTCGCCGGCCGCGGCGATGCCCGCCGAAATGGCCGGCAACTGGACAACGAAACGCGCGCCTCGAGGCAGCACTTCCTCGAACCAGACACTGCCATTGTGCCGCTCGATGATCGATTTCGAGATCGACAGGCCGATGCCGGTGCCAACACCGACCGGCTTGGTGGTGAAGTAGGATTCGAAGATGCGGTTGCGGATCGCTTCGGGAATGCCGGGCCCGTTGTCCTCGACCGAGAAGCAGGGATTGTCGCGATCGCTGCGGAAGGTCCGCACCTTGATCAGCCGGTCGCCGGCAATGCCGGCCAGTGCGTGCTGGCTGTTGATGAGGAAATTGGCCGCCACTTGCGTCACGTGGTCGGCGTCCGCCATGGCCAGCAGCGGACCCGGCGCGAAATCGGTGTCGATGATGATGCCGCTCGAGCGTGCGCCATAGGCGGTCACCTCGAGAGCGGCGCGGATCACCTGGTTGAGATCGGTCTCGGCCTGGGCCGCGGGATGCAGCCGGACCATCGACAGGAAGCTCTTGACGATGCGGCCGCAGCGCTCGGCGGCGGCACGCACCTTCTCGGCACGAACCTTGGTCTGCGGGTCGGAGGCGAATTCGTGCAACAGCGTCGATTGCGCGACCACCACCGCCAGTGGATTGTTGAGCTCGTGCGAAACACCGGCAAGCAGCGAGCCCATCGCCGCCATCTTCTCGTTCTGGTGCAGCTTCTCGCGCTGCCGGTTGATCTCTTCCTCGGCACGCAGCCTGTCGCGCAGGTCGCGGATCGAGCCGAAGATCAGGCGGCGGTCGGCGACGCGCATCTCGGTCGCCGTCAGCTCGATAGGAAACACCTCGCCGGCGGCATTCTGCGTTACGGTCTCGAGCCGCTGGCCGACCATCGGCGCGCCGCGGCCCGACATGTAGTCGGCACCCGAGGAATAGCCCTTGCGGTAGTATTCCGGCACGACGGTGTCGAGCAGGTCCTTGCCGAGGATGTCGCTGCGCTGGAAGCCGAACATCTTTTCGGCGGCAGGATTGAATTCGATGATCGAGCCCGCCTCGTCGATGACGATGATGGCGTCGAGCGAAGCCTGCAGCATGGTGCGGCGGATCACTTCGCTGGCATGGGCGTCGGAGGGCGAGTGCTCGATGGCGTCGCCGATGGCGAGCGCGATGATGTGCAGCGTCGCCTCCTCCTCGTCGGTCCACTCGCGCTCGTCGACGCAGTCATTGACGGCGAGCGTGCCCCACAGATGGCCATGGGCGAAGACCGACACCGACAGGAACGACTTGATGTTCTGCTTTTCGAAATCGGTTCTCAGGAACCCTTCGAGATTGCGCGTGTGCCCGGCAAAGATCTTGCCCTGCCGTTCGTCCTCGGCGACGCGCTCCAGCAGGGGGTCCGAATTGACGATCGACTGCATGATCACGGTCGGCGAGGCCAGTTCTCCGCCAAAGTCGGGGTCGATCCAGTAGGCGGCAACCGACTGGGCAAAACCCTGGCCCGGCAGTTCGCGCAAGCGGAACAGGATGCCGCGCTGGCATTCGATGGCCCGGCAAAGGGTTTCCAGTATGCCGTCCATCTCGCGCTGCCAGTCGCCGGCCTCGCGCAGCCGGCGAACGACGCGCACGGCCGCCATCGCAGCGCCCTGCCTGAAACCCTGCATATCCCTGCTTGTTGCTTCGCCCGTCATTTTCAGCCGTTGTTCTAAAGTATGCCTATCCGATCGGCCCAATTCGATCGGCGAGCAACGGCTGTGAACCTGAGACCCTGTGGGCCTGGCGCTCAGTTGCTGTCGCCGGTCGGCAGCGAGAAGATATAGCCTTCGCCGCGCACCGTGCGCAGAAATTTCGGGTTGGCCGGATCCGCCTCGATCTTCTTGCGCAGGCGCATGATGCGAATGTCGACGGCGCGCGATGATTCCGGATCCTCGGTGAAGCCGATTGCCTCCGAGATCGCGGCGCGGGTCAGCAGCCGGTTGGCGCGGGTCAGGAAAACCTCCAGCACATCGAATTCGCTCTTGGCCATGTCGATCACTGTGCCATTGGCGCCGGTGACCAGCCTGCCGTCAAGATCGGCCTGGAACGGGCCGAAGGCGACGGAACGGCGGTCCGTCCTGATCTTCCTGTCGAGCAGTTCCGTCGGCTGCGGAACGCGGCGCAGCACGCTGCGCACCCTCGCCAGCACTTCGCGCAGTTCGTATGGCTTGACGATATAGTCGTCGGCGCCGAGCTCCAGCCCGACGATGCGGTCGAGCGCCGTGCCGGCGGCGGTGGCGTAGATGATGCCGATCGGCATTCTCGAGCGCAGCCAGCGGCCGAGCGACAGCCCGTCCTCGCCGGGCATGGCGATGTCGAGAATGGCCAGATGAAAGGCTTGGGTCTCGATCAGGCTGCGCGCGGCGGCTGCGGTTTCAGCGGTCGCCACATCATAGCCGGCGGCGCCGAGATACTCGGCAACCGCGTCCCTCAGGTCGGGCTCGTCCTCGACGATCACTATTCTTGCCCGCACGATGCTCTCGCTCCCACTTTCAGTGGAAAGTAGATTGGGTATAAACATCATGTCCAGCACTCATATCCGGTTGCAAGGGAACGGTTGAAAAACATGGCTGCACGAGCGGTTATTGCGCTTGTTTCCGTCGCCGACGTGGTCGCGACCGAACTTGCCGACCATCTCGACCGGCGTGGCCATGATGTGCGGCAGGCGCGACAGCCCTGGGAGGCGGAATCGCTGCTGGCGGGCGGAGGCATCGATGTCGTTGTCGTCGGTGACAGTCTCAGCCAGGCGGAAGGGCGGGATCTGCTCAGGCGTTATGGCGGCCAAGGCGAGGGCGGCCGGGACGGACCCGATTTCATCCTGATCTGCCGGCCGTCCGATCTCGTCGACAAGGTGCTGGCGCTCGAACTGGGTGCGGCCGACGTCGTCGAAAGCCCGCTCAATGTCAGGGAGCTTGCCGCCAGGGTCGGCGGCCTGCTGTCGCGTCGTGGCAGGGGCACGCAGGAACTGATCGTGCTGGAGAACGCGACCGTCGATCTGAGATCGGCCATCGTCATGCACCGGTCCGGTACGGAGGAACAGCTTTCGCCCGGCCAGGTGGCGCTGCTCAGGCTGTTCCTGGCGAGCCCCCGCAAGGTGCTGACGCGTGACGACATCATCGCCGCGGCACCGGCCGAGAATGCCGACGCCTTCGATCGTTCGATCAATTCGCGCATCGTGCGGCTGCGCCGCAAGCTCGACACAGAGACCATCACCACCATACGTGGCGCGGGCTACCGGTTCGATCCGCCGCAGCAATTCACCGACTGAGGGCAGCGTACGCGGGCTATCTTTCTGGCTGAGCATCGGATTTTCCTCCTGCCGATGCTCCCGCGGTTCAGCGCACCACCAGCAGCGACGGACCCGATGGCATGTCGCTGCTCACGACGAGTACGTTTGCGTGGGCTCGCTCCTTGAGGAGCACGGTGGCCAGGGCGGCAAAGCCAAGCAGGCCCTGCGCATAGAGCAGTGCGGAAAGCACAGAGGCGGCGAATTTCGTCTTCATCGTTCCAACTCCCCAGAATTCTTCAAAAATGAGTATGTCGCGGGTCGCTTCAGGAAACTCCCGAAGTGCCCGCGCCGCTCACGGAGCCCCCCGCTGCGGCGCGGGCCTTCGGTCCTCGCGGCAGCAAGTTGCCGGAGGGGCCGCGCAATGCCAGCAACCGAAGGCCAACCCGCCAGAGGGCCTTGAGCCGGATGATGCGCAGGCTGGAAACAATCCAGACCGAGGCGGAAAACAGGGCGACGTGCAGGGTAGAAATCTCGCTCGAACTCATCGCCGCCAGCCTTGCCTCGGAGCCGCCGGCAACCGTGCCGACACCGCCTATGACTGCTGCTGCGATGCTGATCCTGAAGAGCCAGGATCGCGTGTTCGTTTTCGTTCCCATGGTCGTTGCCGTCTGCTTTCGTTACGTCAACCTTGCGGTCAGCCCGTATCCGGATCATGCCGCCCGAAACCGCGCTTTGTTGCCGATTGGTTTCGAGATTGCCCATCGATCTTTCATATAGACGCAATTCGAACTTTCGTTTTGCGGGGAATACCTATGTGCTGCACATCGCTGCCGTCGTCGGGATGCGATCGTCGTCGCTATGGCCGCTTGGCCTGTTAACCAGAGGAAACAGATTCGAAACACAAACGAGCATTTCGCGAAATCTCGCCGAAACATGCCGCAACGATAACCCGCTCATCGAATTGGAGCCGGCCTGACCGGCAGAGAGAGGGGACATCATGCACACCACCATTTCCGCCAAGCTCATCAACATCACCGCCGCCGCGCTCACGGGTGCAGCACTTCTGTTCGGCGCCAACGCAGCCCATGCCGCCAACAAGATCGTGGCGCGGGTCTCGCTTTCGCAGCAGATCATGGAGGTCTCGGTCGATGGCCGGCCGACTTTCGCCTGGAAGGTTTCCACCGGTGACCGGGCGCATGTGACGCCGACCGGCTCGTTCAAGCCGACGCGCATGCATGAGATGTGGTACTCGAAGAAGTACGACAACGCGCCGATGCCGCATTCGGTGTTCTTCAGCGGCGGCTACGCGGTGCATGCCACCTATGCCATCAAGCGCCTCGGCCAGCCGGCCTCGCATGGCTGCGTGCGGCTGCACCCGGACAATGCGGCCGATTTCTATCAGCTGGTCGAGACCTTCGGGCCGGCCAACACCAGCATCGTCATCGTCAAGTAGCAGGCTGTGGGCAGGCCGGCGGACTGCCGCGCCTGTTCAGGACTCCTGCCGGACCATTCCGGCGGTATTGAGCGCAGCCAAAAAAAGAGGCCGGATTTTTCCGGCCTCTTTTTTGTTCTTCGGCTTCTATCAGTCCGGCAATGCCGGCATCAGCCTCGGATCCGGCTTTTCAGCAAGATGCGGCAGGTCCTTGCTGGCGATGAAGGTGTAGAACATCGGCACGACGAAGAGCGTGAACATGGTGCCGACCAGGATGCCGGTGAAGATGACCAGGCCCATCGAATAGCGGGCAGCAGCACCGGCGCCGCTCGATGTGATCAGCGGTACGACGCCTAGCGCCATAGCCGCCGTCGTCATCAGGATCGGCCGCAGGCGCACCTTGGCCGAGGCGATGATGGCGTCGCGCCGCCGCAGGCCATGCGCCTCGCGCTGCTGGTTGGCGAATTCGACCAGCAGGATGCCGTGCTTGGTGATCAGGCCGATCAGCGTAATCAGACCCACCTGCGTGTAGATGTTGAGCGTGCCGAGACCGAGATTGAGCGGCACGATCGCGCCGAAGATCGACAGCGGCACCGCCATCATGATGATGAGCGGATCGCGGAAGCTTTCAAACTGCGCCGCCAGCACCAGGTAGATGACGATGACGGCTGCTGCGAAAGCGATCAGGATGGTGTTGCCCTGTTCCTTCTCCTGCCGGGACTGGCCGGAATAGTCGATGAAGAAGGTGTCGGGCAGGCTCTCCCTGGCAATGTCCTCGAGGACCTTCAAACCGTCGCCCGTGGTGACGCCGGGCAGGGGCAGCGCCGAGATAGTCGACGAATTCAGCTGGTTGAACTGTTCGATCGCCGCCGGCGAGGCATTGTTGGAGATATTCACCACCGCCGACAGCGGCACCATCTCGCCCGTTGCGCTGCGCACGAAATATTCGCCGAGCTTTTCGGGGTTGTCGCGGAATTGCTGCGGCACCTGGGGGATGATGTCATAGCTGTTGGAGTCGCGGTCGAACTGCGCCACTTCGGCACCGCCGACCAGCAGCGTCAGCGTCCGGCCGATATCGGCGATCGGCAGGTTCAGCGCGGCGGCTCGGTCGCGGTCGATGGTGACCGTCACCTGCGGCGAATCGTAAGACATCGAGTTCTGCACGACGATGAAACGGCCGGAGGCCTGTGCCTTGTTCTTGATCTGCTCAGCGGCCTTGTACACTTCCGCGGAATCGCCGGTCGAGCGCACGACCAGGGCGATCGGCAGGCCGCCACCGGAGCCCGGCAGCGTCGGCGGTGCGAAGACGAAGGCCTGCACGCCCGCCACCTTCGCGATACGAGCCGTGATGTCGGCCTGCAGTTCCTTCGAATTGCGCTTGCGCTCCGCCCAATCCTTGAAGGCAAAGCCGACAAAGGCGCTGTTTGTCGTGCCACCGAAGGCGACCGCCGAGAACTGCGCCCGCGTTTCGGGAATATCCATCACCAGTCCGAGCATCTGGTTCACATAGGTTTCGGTGTAATCCGATGTCGCATAGGTCGGCGCGGTCACGAGCGAGAGCAGGAAGCCCTGATCCTCTTCGGGCGCCAGCTCGCTCGAGGTCTTGGTGAACATGAAGCCGGTCACGCCGACGAGCGCGAGCACGATGATCAACGTCAAAGGACGATAGTTCAGCGAACCGGTGACGGCACGCTCATAGACGTGCTCGACCCGCGCGAAAATGCCGTCGACAATGCGCTGGAAACGGCCCGGCGTGCCGGCCTTCAAGAGACGCGCCGACATCATCGGGGTGATGGTGACGGCGATGACGCCCGACAGCACCACCGAGCCGGCGAGCGTCACCGCGAACTCGCGGAACAGCGCGCCGGTCAGGCCGCCGGTGAAGGCCAGCGGCGCGAACACGGCGGCCAGCGTCATGGTCATGGCGACGATGGCCGAGGCGATCTCGCGCATGCCGCTGAACGCCGCCTGCATCGGCGTCATGTGGTCTTCTTCCATGTGGCGGTGGATGTTCTCCACCACCACGATGGCATCGTCGACGACAAGACCGATCGCCAGCACCATGGCCAGCAGCGACAGAAGGTTGATCGAATAGCCGACCGCAAACAACAGGAAGCAGACGCCGATCAGCGACAACGGAATGGTGATGATCGGCATCATCACCGAACGGAACGAGCCGAGGAACAGAAGGATGACCACGACGACGATGGCAACAGCCTCGCCGATGGTCTTGAACACCTCCTCGATCGAGGCGCTGATCTGCCCGGTCGCGTCGTAGACGACCTCGATCGTCATGCCTTTCGGCAGCGTTTCCTGGATCTGCGGCACAAGCTTGGTGAGCGCTGCCGCGGTGGTCAGCGGGTTGGCTGCAGGGGTTGGGAAGATGGCGAGGAAGGTGCCGGGCTTGCCGTTGAACGAGACCCTGGTGTCGGTATTTTCAGCGCCGAGTTCGACGCGGGCCACGTCGCGCAGCCGCACCACATTGCCGTCGGTCGAGCGCAGGGGCAGTTCGGCGAAGGCTTCCGGCGTCTGCAGCGTCGAGCGCACGGTGATCGACGAAACGACATATTCGTTCTGGGTGTTGCCGGGCGCCGACAGGAAGTTGGAATTGTTGATCGCCGTCAGCACTTCCGCCGCCGTTACACCGCGTGCGGCAAGCCGGACAGGGTCGATCCAGACGCGCATCGAATATTGCTGGGCGCCGAAGATCTGGACGTCGGCGACACCTTCGACCGTCGACATGCGGGGCCGGATGACGCGCTCGATATACTCCGTCAGCTGCTCCTTCGTCATGTTCGGATTCTGCATCGAGATGTACATCATCGCGAACTGCTGGCCGGTGCCCTTGACGATGACAGGGTCCTTGGAAGCGTCCGGCAAGGTGCCGCGCACGCCCTGGACCTTGGACAGCACTTCGGTCAGCGCCACGTCGGGGTTGGAGCCGAGCTTCATCTGCACCGTCACGGTGCTGGAGGACGGACGGCTGGACGAAGTGACGTAGTCGATGTTCTCGGTCGAGGCGACGGCGCGCGCGATCGGGGCGGAAATGAAGCCCTGGATCAGGTCGGCGCTGGCGCCCGGATAGGCCGTCGTAATCGTGATCGCGGTTTCGTCCACCTTCGGATACTGGCGGATCGACAGGTTGAAGATGCCCTGGAAACCCAGGAGCAGGATCATGCAGGCAAGGACCGTCGACAGGACGGGCCGGCGAATGAAGAGATCGGAAAAGCTCATTGCTGGTCGGCCTGCTTGTTCGCCGATTTGGTCGGGTCGATGGTGTTGTCGACATTGACGGACATGCCGTTGAAGAGGCGGTTCTGACCTGCCGTGACGACCTCGTCGCCGGCCTTCAGCCCTTCGACGATCTCGACCATGCCCTGATTGCGGCGGCCGGGCTTGACGAAGACCTGAGACAGCACCAGCGCGGGCTTGTCGCCCTCCGCCGCCGGCTTGGCCGGGTCGGCAGCCGGTTTGGCGGCGTCGGGAGCGGCTTTGTCAGCCGGCTTTGCAGCGTCGGCGGCAGGCTTCATGGCATCAGCCGCCGGCTTCATGGCATCGGCAGCTGGTTTCATCGCGTCCGCCGGCTTGGCATCCGCCGGCTTGTCGGTGGCCGCCGCGGCCGGCTTTTCTTCCGGCTTGGCGGGCTGCGCCGGCGCAGCGCCGGCGGGCTTGGCCGGCTGCACCACGAAGATGTAATCGCCATAGAGGCTGGTGGTCAGTGCCGTCTGCGGCAGCGACAGCACGTTCTGCTCCTCGGGCAGTTCGACACGCACCTGCACGAACTGGCCAGGGGTCAGCTTGCCGTCGGGATTGGCGACTTCCGCCCGGATGTTCACCAGCCGGCTGGACGGGTCGATCTTGGGGTCGATGCCGCGGATTTCGCCGGCAAACGGCATGTCCCCGCCGCTCAAGCCCAGCCGAACCGTCTGGCCGATCTTGAGCAGCGGGAGCTGCTGTTCGGGGACCGAGAAATCGACCCGCATCGTGTCGAGATCCTGCAGTGTCACCACGGCGGTGCCGGGCGCCATATACTGGCCGATATCGATCTTCGGAATACCGACCGTGCCGCCGAAAGGCGCCGTCAGCTGCTTCTGGTCGAGCACGGCCTGCAGCTTGGTGACCTGAGACGCCGAAGCCGAGGCCGCCGCACGTGCGGTGTCCAGCGTCGAATCGGAGCCGACGCCGCGCCTGGTCAGTTCGATGGCACGGGTCAGCGATACCTGATCGAGGGCGGCCTGCGCCTTCTGCGCGTCGAGATCGGCGCGCTCGACGGCATCGTCGAGCTGCAGCAGCACCGCATTGGCCGCCACCTTCTGGTTGGCATGGAAAAGGATGTCCTTGACGATGCCGGTGGTCTCGACCGTTAGGTCGACGCCGCGCACGGCTCGCACCGTACCGATCGCCTCGACGCCCGGCGTCCAGCTCGACGGCTTGGCGATGGTCGTCGACACTGTCGCAGCCGGCGGCTTCATCGTGGCGAAATACTGCTTGATGCCGTTGTCGCGCAGGAAGTTGAAGCCGACGATGCCGCCGACCACAACGACCAGCACGGCCAGAACGAGAATGATGACGAAGAAACGGAGTATGCGCTTGAACAAGGAAGTCCCCTCAGTCGAAATCCGGCGCGAAGCGCGGACATCGGGACACATATCGACTGCGGGTCCCGATTTCAAATAGTGGCGGCTTTACTGTACCGTCTGGACGGTCTTGTCAATTGGGCCTAAGCTTGCGAAGGGAGGCGCCATGAGAGCCCGACGACCGAACTCGCGCGAGAAGATACTCGCGGCGGCGGCTGACGTTGCCCGGGAATCCGGGCCCGGCAGCCTGTCGCTGGATGCCGTCGCCAGCCGCGCTGGCGTGTCGAAGGGTGGGTTGCTCTACAATTTTCCGACCAAGGCCAAATTGATGCAGGGGCTGGTCGAAGGCTATCTGCGCGACTTCGAGCAGGCGCTGGAGACCGCCAACAGCAACGACGATGGCAAAAATCCGCTCGCCGTCTACATCAGGCTGTCGGCCGATGATTGCGAGGAAAAGCGCCCCTCGGCCTCGTGGATCTTTTCGGCGATCGCCGAAGATCCCGATTTCATGACGCCGATAAAGACATTCAAGCGGCAGCTTTTCGAACGGCTGAAGGGCGAAACATCAGACCTCAAATCGCTGCTGGTCTGTTACCTCGCCATCGAGGGGCTGCGCAGCATGAACCTTTTCGATTCCGACGTGCTGTCGAAGGACGAGCGGGAACTGCTGGTGGCGTCCTTGCTGGAAATCGCCGGTTCGCCCGATGCGGCGCAAGCCCCCGCGACGTAATCCTGAAAGCCTTCAGCCGGCAGGCACCGGTTTTTCCGGGTCAGACTCAAAAAGCCTTGCCGGTGTCAGGGTCGAAGAGCCGCAGCGCGTCCTCGCTGAAGGCGAAGCTTGCCGCCTGACCTTTCGCGACGCGGGACGCCGGCGGCAGGCAGGCCGTCAGCCGTTGTGTGCCGATCCGTGCGGTGGTGACCAGTTCGGGACCGGTCAATTCGACGACTTCAATTTCCACCGGCACTGACGGCGCGGCCGCATCCGCCGCGACCCGCAGTGCTTCGGGCCTGATGCCGGCCACAACCCGCGCTCCGTCCTGGACCGCGTCGCGGAAACGGGCGGGCAAGGGCAGGCTCGCCTTGGCGCCATCGATGGCCAGCGTGGTCCCTTGAACCGTCGCCTGCAGCATGTTCATCGACGGTGCGCCGACAAAGCCGGCGACATAGAGCGTTGCCGGCTCGTTGTAGATCTCCTCGGGCGTGCCGAGCTGCTCGATCCTGCCGTCGCGCATCACCGCGATGCGGCTCGCCAGCGTCATTGCCTCGATCTGGTCGTGGGTGACGTAGACGACGGTGGTCTGCAGCATCTGGTGCAGGCGCTTCAGCTCGGTGCGCATTTCCAGGCGCAGCTTGGCGTCGAGATTGGACAAAGGCTCGTCGAAAAGGAAAACCTGCGGCTTGCGCACCAGCGCCCTGCCGATGGCGACGCGCTGGCGCTGGCCGCCGGAAAGCTGGCTCGGCTTGCGGTCGAGCAGGGCTTCGATTTGCAGCAGTCTTGCCGCCTCGGCCACCGCCTTTTCGCGCTCGTCGGCGGCGACGCCGCGCATCTCCAGCCCGAAGCCGATGTTGCGGCGCACGGTCAGGTTCGGATAGAGCGCGTAGGACTGGAAGACCATGGCGATGTCGCGGTTCTTGGGGTGAACGCCAAGGATCGAGCGGCCGCCGATCAGCACGTCGCCACTCGTCGCTTCGGCGAGGCCGGCGATGATGTTGAGAAGCGTCGACTTTCCGCAACCCGACGAGCCGAGCAGCACCAGGAATTCGCCGCTCTGCAGTGCGATGTCGATGCCTTTCAGCGTTTCGACGCTGCCGTAATTCTTGCGGACGTTGCGGATTTCAAGCGCGCTCATGCGTGGCTTCCCTTGGATGCATCGGTTCGCCGTAGTTACGGGGCAAGGTTGATATGGCGCGCGACGCCACCCGCGTCGCGGCTGCAAGCGAGGCGGTCAGTGTCTGGTCCTGCGCCAGTGCGGCCAGGAAGGCCGCATTGAAAACATCGCCGGCGCCGATGGTGTCGATGACCTTGACGTCGGGCGCGGTCGCCGTGACCAGCGCTCCGCCCGGGCCGATGGCGATCGCCCCTTCGGGGCCGCGCTTGACGACGGCGGTCGCGCCCTTCTTCATGCTGGACTGGATTTGCCGCGCGGCCTCGACCGGATCGGGCAGGCCGGCCAGGGTCACGGTCTCCACCTCGTTGAACAGAGCAAGGTCGCAGCGCGCGAGCCAGGTGCGCGCCGCCTTGCAGTTCGCTGGGGTCCAGCCTTCAAGCGGCCAACCGGTGTCCAGCGCCACCGCTATGTCGTGCCCGTTCGCCCAGTGGAAGAACGCTTCGTAGTCGCGGGTGAGGTCATCGGTGAGGAAGGAGCCGCACAGCAACGCATAGCCGCCGGCGAGGCGCTTGCCGTCGAGCACCGAAAATACGTCGGCAAGGCTGAAGCGGGGCAGGTGGCCGCGCGTGGTGAAAAACGTCCTTTCGCCGTCGGGATGGGTCATGCCGACCGAAAGCGTCGTGCTCTCCGGGCGCACCGGCCATTTGTAGGCGCGGCTGCCGAACGCCTCGCGCAGCCAGCGGCCGAACTGATCGTCGCCGACATTGGCGGCGATCTCGAAATCAATGCCCAACGCCTGCCAGGCGAGCCCGGTGTTGCCGGCCTGTCCGCCAACGCGCAGATCGTCGTGATCGACGACGGTTTCGGTGCCTGCCTTCGGCCATGGCGCGACCGGGCCGACAATCAGGTCGACATTGACATTGCCGATCACCGCGAGCGGACGCATCACTCGCTCCTGGTGATCTTGGTCGAGCGCACGGGCGTACCGGCATTGTCGACGCGACTGTCGGCGAAGGCGATCATCAGGCGCTGTGCCACCGGCAGCATGGCGAAGATCGCGGCGAGACCCGAAGCCGGCTTGAACGAGAGCGTGACGGCGCCCGCGACCGGCGATTGCCCGGAAGCGTCGAAGATGATCAGCGGCGCGCCGGCCTCGACCACGGAAAGGGCCATCGCCGTCACCAGTTCCGCTGTCGGATCGTTGCCGCGAAACAGGATGATTCCGATTTTTGGGCCGAGCATCTCCATCGGTCCGTGCCGCAACTGGCCGCCTTCGAGCGAGAAGCAGGGCAGCCGCGACAGTTCGGTGAGGCCGAGCGCCAGCGCCTCGGCGACGCCCTGCAGGCGGCGGCCGGAGGTGACGATGGTCGTTACCTCCTCCAGCGCTGCGAGCGCTTGCGTGATGTCGTTGTCCTGCTTCTGATCCAGTGCGCCAAGAGCGGCACTTGGGTCCTCACCCAACGCAGCCAGGATGGCCAGATGCAAGGCGAAGGTCACGGTCAGGCTGCGGGTGGCGGCGAAGGCCAGTTCGGTGCCGCCGGCGCCGACCAGGCAAGGCGCGGTGCGGGCGAGAAAGGAGCCGCCCTCGAGCGTCAGGCCGAAAATATCAGTAGTGCTTCCGGCTTCCGCAAACCACCTGACGACCTCCGCGCTCTCGCCGGACTGCGAGGTGACGAGCACCGTCTTGCCGTCCAGCGGCACCGGCTGGCCGAGCTGTTCCGAGAGCGGCAGTGCCAGCGCATCGATGCCGAGCGCGCGATAAAGCGGTTCGACGGCGCGGCCGACGGCATGCGAACCGCCCATGCCGAGCAGCAGCAGCCGGCCGGTCTTCCTGATCGAGGCGGCGACGATTGCCGCCATGGCAGCGTTGTTCTCGAACGAAGCACGCGCATCCGCATGCTGGCGCGCCATCTCGTGGTCGATGGCGACCAGTCCGGCCGGTCTAGATCTCGTTGCAGTCATCGTCATCCTTTCACACCGCCGCTGGTCAGGCCCGAGATCAGCGCCCGCTGCATGACGAGGCCAATCAGTACCGGCGGCAAAGCGGCCAGCACGCCGGCGGTGGCGATCAGCCCGTAGTCGGAAACACGGCCGCCGGCCAAATCGGCGATGGCGACGGTCAAGGTCTTGGCGCGCTGGTCGGAGGTGAACAGCAGCGCATAGAAGAATTCGTCCCAGGCAAGCAGCACGGCAAACAGCGCCGATGTCGCCATGACCGGCGCCGCCAGCGGCAGAGTGATGATGCGCAAGGTCTGGAACAGGCCGGCGCCGTCGATCATCGCCGCCGCCTCGATCTCGCGCGGAATCGAGTCAAAACCGGATTTCATCAGCCAGGTGGTGAAGGGCGCCAATATGGTCAGGTAGACCAGCGCCAGGCCGAAGACATTGTTGAGCAGGCCGAGATGCGACAGGCCCATATAGAGCGGCACGGCGAGCGCCACCGGCGGCAGCATGTAGGTGGCGATGACCATCGACAGCGACCAGCCGATCGCCGGCGTGCGCGAGACCGCCCAGCCGGCGGGGATGGCCAGGGCGAGTGCGGCCAGCGTCGCCATGCCAGCGATCTCCAGGCTGTTGCGCAGCGACGAGGTGAAGGCGGCGCCGGCGCTGTTTTCGGTGGTCGACAGCAATGTCTGGTAGCGCGAGAAGTCGGCCGCCTGCGGCCACCAGCGCAGCGGCTTGGCAGCAAGGTCGGCGGCCGGCGAAATGCTCATGATGAACAGCCAGGCGATCGGCGCCAGGATGATGGCGGCGAGCAGCAGCGCGCAGGCATAGATGAAGATGGTGAAGGCGGGGCTTTTGCGTTCCATCAGGCGGCACTCCCGGCGGTCGTCCTGACCAGCGCCGCATAGGCGACGGCGAGCACGGTGACGAGCAAGGTGACGATCAGCGCCAGCGACGCGCCGGAGCCGGCGCGCTGGAAGGAGAAAGCCTCCTGGTAGACAAGGATCGACAGCGTGCGCGTGCTGTTTGCCGGGCCGCCGCGGGTCATCACCCAGATGATGTCGAAGACCTTGAAGGCCTCGATGGTGCGCAACACCAGCGCCACCATAAGCGGGCCGGCGAGATAGGGCAGTATGACGAAGCGGAAGCGGTTGAACGGCCCCGCGCCATCGACAAGCGAGGCGGCGGTGATATCGCGCGGCACCGCCTGCAAGGCGGCGAGCGCGATCAACGCCACCAGCGGAAAGTTCTTCCAGCAGTCGGCGACGATCAGGGCCACCAGCGCTGTTCCCGGCTCACCCAGCCAGGAGCGGTAGGCGTCGATGAGATTGAGTTGCGTCAAGGCGGCGTTCAGCGCGCCATATTCGGGATTGTAGATCAGCCGCCACAGCGTGGCGTTGACCACGGTCGGCAATGCCCAGGGCAGGATCATCAGGGCGCGCAGGATGGCCCGACCGTGGAACTGCTGATTGAGCAGCAACGCGGCGAGAACGCCGATCACCATTTCGGCGGCAACGGAAATGACGGCGAACAGCGTCGTGGTGACCAGCGTGCGCGAAAAATTCGAGCTCGACAGCATGTTGGTGTAATTGTCGAAGCCGACGTAATTGCCGCCGGTGCCGACCAGCTTGGCGTCGGTGAAGGAAAGACCGACCGTATCGACCAGCGGCCAGCCGATGACGGCGACCATGACCACGAGCAGCGGCAGCATCAGCAACCAGGCACGGGTCGTCATCCAGGTGCTCGACATCGGAGCAACCTCTCCCTAGCGATCTTGGTTTCAGACATAGCACGGGCGGCACTCGCGCATGACCCCGGAAGTCGGAACCGACTTCCGGAAAGGATCATGCGCAAGATCAGAAGCGCTACAGCGTCCTTTGCGCGTCCAAGGGACGCGCGGCGCTGTAGTGCCGCCCGCAACTGGAGAAAAGTGCTTAGAGGCCGCTGTTCTTGGCGGCCGTGGTCAAGGCATCCTCAGGCGAGGACTGGCCGAGCAGCGATTCCTGGATCGCCTGCTGCAGCGCGGTCGACAGTTCCTGGTATTTCGGCGTGGTCGGACGCGGATACATGGCGGCAAGACCCTGCTTGGCGGCGGCGATCAGCTCTTCCTGGCCCTTGGTGACGGCCGGGTCGTCATAGGACGAGGCCCAGATCGGCAGCGACAGCTTGGCATACTGGTTCTGCGTCGCCTGCGAGGTCATGTATTCGATGTATTTCCAGGCTTCGTCCGGATGCTTCGAGACCGCGGTGACGCCGAGGCCCATCGAACCGTTGACGGCCGACACCTCGCTGATGCCGGTGACGCCCAGTGCCGGCACGACGCCGACCTTGCCCGCCACCTTCGAGTCCTTCGGGTCGTTGGCCATGTTGTACATGTAGGTCCAGTTCAGCGCGAAGGCGGCATCGCCGTTTTCGAAGACCTTGCGCACGTCTTCTTCCAGGAATTCCTTGGAATTCGGGTTGGTGAGGCCGGACTTGTAGCTGTCGACCATGTATTTCAGCGCCGAGAGGCCGCCGCCATTCTGGAAGTCCGGCTTGCCGTCCTTGAGGAAGTCGCCGCCATAGGCGCTGACCAGCGTGGTGTAGTCGCAAATCGCGGCCTCGGCCTGCGACCAGCTCCAGGCGATCGGCGTCTTCAGCAGGCCCTTGTCCTGTATGATCTTGGCCTGTGCGCCAAGCTCTTCCCAAGTCTTCGGCGGTGTCTTGATGCCGGCCTTCTCCAGGATGTCCTTGTTGTAGAACAGATATTTGGTGTCGAGGATCCACGGCATGCCGTAGTATTTGCCGTCGTACTGGACCGTGGTCCAGGCGCCGGGCAGCACACCCTTCTTCATGTCGTCGGTGATCTTCGACGAGACGTCGACCAGCACCTTGTTGGTGGCGTATTCGGCCGGCCAGATGACGTCGAACAGCACGACGTCGTAGCCGCCGCCCGACCCCTGGGCCAGCACGGTCTTGTCGTGCAGGCCTTCATAGGGAACGAATTCGAGATTGACCTTGACGTCCGGATTGGCCTTGGTGAAGGCGTCCGTCATGGCGCGCACATCGGCCTCGCTGTAGGCGGCCTGCGCCATGAACAGCGCATTGAGCGTCGTTTCGGCGAAAGCGTGAGGGACGAGCAGTCCTCCGGCGAAGACCGCGCCGACCAGTGTTTTGGTGATTGTCTTAAGCATCTTCTTCTCCCATTTCCGGCGTTGACGGGTCGGCGATGCGGGCGTTTCGCTTCGCCTTCCCGGGTCCATGTCGCGTGACCTGATGCTTACCCGGCCGACCAGTGGCGACAGGCGGAAGGCCTTGGCCATCTTGTTTTGGGACATTCGGTTTGCATTAAGTCAACTCGCTTGACTTAATTAGTCGATCAATATTCTAATGGAGTCAAGAGGGGAAAAGCCGGTGGATGACATCAGCCCGATCCGCGCCAAAAGCGGCACCAATCAGGAAGGCACCAGCGCACACAACCGCCGGGTCATGATCGAGGCGCTACGCCTAAATGGCGCCCTGTCGCGGGCCGACCTGGCGCGGGCGACGCAGCTCACCAAGCAGGCGGTCTCCAACATCATCGAGGATCTCGAAAGCGACGGCCTGGTCGTCGCGCTGGACGCGGTGCGCAAGGGCAGGGGGCAGCCGTCTACCCCTTACAGGCTGGTGCCCGAAGGCGCCTTCGCCATCGGCCTGCATATCGACCGCCATCTGACGCGCGCGGTGGCCGTCGACCTGATGGGCAGCGTGCTGGCGCGGGCCGAGGCGAACCTGCCTTTCGATGAGCCGTCGAAGGGCGTCGAGATCATCCTGAAGCTGATTGCAGGTGTGCGCCGTGACCTGGCCGGCATTTCCGCGCAGTCGGAAAAACGGCTGGTCGGTCTCGGCGTTGCCATGCCCGGTCCTTTCGGACTGAAGGATTCGGACGACAAATGGATGATGCCGGCCTGGCAGAAGTTTCCGCTGCTGGAGACGCTGGCCAAAGGCACGGGGCTGAATGTCGGCCTGCAGAACGATGCCGCCGCCTGCGCCACTGCCGAACGTATCGTCGGCGCGGCGCACGGCGTCGACCACGCGGTTTGTCTCTATGTCGGCTACGGCATCGGCGCCGGGCTGATCCTCAATGGCGAACTCTATAGCGGCGGCCATGGCAATGCCGGCGAAATCGGCATGGCGCTGCTGGCGCCGGCTGGCCCAGGCTCGACGCCGCTCGAGCACCGCGCCTCGCTGGCCTCGCTCTACCAGCATCTCGACCTCAATCCGGCGGACAGCGATATCTACGAACAGATAAACGCCCTGGTGCTGGCCGAGGATACGAAGATGATGGCCTGGATCGACGGGGCCGCGCATGATCTGCGCTGGAGCGTGCATCTCATCGAGACGATCTTCGATCCGCAGACTGTGATCCTGACCAGCGGTGCGCCGGAAGCGCTGGCGCGCCGGCTCGTCGAGGCGATGCACCCGCTGCTGCCGTCGATCGCCGACCGGCCCGGGCGGAATTTGCCGCGCCTGCAGCTCGGCACCACCGACCCCTGGTCGATCGCGCTCGGTGCGGCCGCGGCGCCGATCAGCCGCGCCTTCGATCCGCTGTTCTCGGCGATCCTAAAGACGCGTTCCGCTCCGGCATAGGAGCTCCCGAGGCCGAAGCGTCTCGGCGTCACACAGGGTTCATCGTGCGGACATAGCGTCTTTCCCAGTTCTTTGCTGCAATGCAATAGGAGTGGGACATGGTGGACATAGTTTCTAGTGAGGCGGGCATTCCGAGACCGGATCATCCGCTGCACAGTTCGGGCGGCGCGACGTGGTTTCTGCCGGCCTTCGGCGTGCTGGTGCTGGTCGGCGTGGTCTATGTCGGCTACGCGCTGAGCCAGGACCTGGCGGTGGCCAAGACCGTGCCGTGGATCCTGCTCGGCATCGCCTTGCTGATCGCGCTCGGCTTCGAATTCGTCAACGGCTTCCACGATACGGCCAATGCGGTGGCGACCGTCATCTACACGCGCTCCCTGCCGGCCGAATTCGCCGTCATGTGGTCGGGCGTCTTCAATTTCCTCGGCGTTCTCACCTCCAGCGGCGCGGTCGCCTTCGGCATCCTGTCTCTGCTGCCGGTCGAGCTGATCCTGCAGGTCGGCTCCTCCTCCGGCTTTGCCATGGTGTTCGCGCTGCTCGTCGCCGCCATCCTGTGGAACCTCGGCACCTGGTTCCTCGGCCTGCCGGCTTCGAGCTCGCACACGATGGTCGGCTCGATCATCGGCGTCGGCCTCGCCAACCAGTTCATGGCGCCGTCCGGCAGCGCCACCAGCGGCGTCGACTGGTCGCAGGCGACCAATGTCGGCGTGACCTTGCTGGTGTCGCCGATCATCGGCTTCTTCGCCGCCGCGGTCCTGCTCTATGCGATGAAGCTGCTCGTGCGCAATCCGGCGCTCTACGAGGCACCGAAGGGCAACACGCCGCCGCCTTGGTGGATCCGCGGCCTGCTGATCTTCACCTGCACCGGCGTCAGCTTCGCGCATGGCTCCAATGACGGACAGAAGGGCATGGGCCTGATCATGCTGATCCTGATCGGCGTGGTGCCGACGGCCTATGCGCTGAACCGCACGCCCGACATCAACTATCTCGAAGCCTACAAGTCGGCTTCGGCCAATGTTGAAACGGCGCTTGGCAAATATGCGAAGCCTGGTGTCACCGTCACGGATGCCAAGGATGCCAAGGCAGCCGTCCAGGATGCCGTGCGCACCCGCAGCTGGAGCGACAAGACTACGGTCGCCTTGCAGACCTATATCCACAACACGACGGCTGGACTGCAGCCCTATGCGTCGGTCGACAATGTACCGACCGATCTGGTCAGCAACGCCCGCAACGACATCTATCTGATCGGCGAGGCGCTCAAGCTGATCGACAAGAAGCAACTGCTGCCGATGCAGGCCGCCGATCTCAAGGCGGTGACCGACTACCACAAGGCCGTCGACAATGCGACGAAGTTCATCCCGCTCTGGGTGAAGATCGCGGTGGCGCTGGCGCTGGGTCTCGGCACCATGGTCGGCTGGAAACGCATCGTCGTCACTGTCGGCGAGAAGATCGGCAAGAGCCACCTGACCTATGGCCAGGGTGCGGCGGCCGAACTCGTCGCCATGGTGACCATCGGCATGGCCGACCGGCTCGGCCTGCCGGTTTCGACCACCCATGTGCTGTCGTCGGGCGTCGCCGGAACGATGGCCGCCAATGGCTCGGGCCTGCAGTGGTCGACGGTGCGCAACCTGCTGCTGGCCTGGGTGTTGACCCTGCCGTGCTCGATCGCGCTTGCCTTCGTGCTGTTCATCGTCTTCCGCCAGGTGTTCTGAGCGGAGCGCAGTGCACTACGCAAAAACGGCGCCGCTTGCGGCGCCGTTTTCGTTTGGGGTCTCAGAGGATAGAGGAAAAGTCCCGGCCTCTACGCTGGCCTGTCGATTTCAGGTCGGGTCTTCGCGATGCAGATCGTGGATGGTGACGCCGTCAGCATTGGCCGGCATGGTCAGCCATTTGCGATGGCGCAAGGTGCGCTGCGTGTCTTCCAGGCCGGTCTCCCAATGCTCGCGCATCGAGGTGCCGGAGAACTCGTAGTCCTTGGCGTGACCTTCATAGCCCTTGTGCTGGTAGATCAGGTGCACGATGTTGACCAGGCCGGCATCCGAATAGTCCGCGATCAGCGCTTCTTCCGCCGGTGTCAGCTGCTCCTTGGGTACGCGCTTGAGCGCATCGAGCAGGCGCATCTTCAGGCCATGGATGCGCTTGAAATTGTCGGTGTTCTGGCGCGTGCGGCTGGAATACATGATGTCCTTGTGGCGCGACTGCACGTCCGGCATGCTGCGCGGCAGCACACCGCGCGCGCTGAACAGGTCGACCTGGAACACCAGCGACGAACGGTCCTCTTCCTGGTCGAGCAGATATTGCAGCGGCGTGTTGGAGACGATGCCGCCGTCCCAATAGTACTCGCCTTCGATGCGGACCGACGGAAAGGCCGGCGGCAGCGCGCCGCTGGCCATGATGTGCTCGGGTCCGATGCGGACCTTGTCGGTATCGAAATAGACGAAGTTGCCGGTGCGGACGTTGACCGCGCCGACGCTCAGCCGCTTCTTGCCGTCGTTCAGCACATCGAAGTCGATCAGGCTTTCAAGCGTGTCTTTCAGCTCGGCGGTGTCGTAGAAGCTGGTGGCGCCCTCGGCACCCTGCGGCTCGAACCATGGGTTAGGGTTGCGCGGCTTGAAGAAGCCGGGCTGGCCCATGGTCATCGTCATCCAGGACGAGGTACGGTTGCGGATGTCGCGGTAGATGTCGCCTTCGGGCGTGTAGCTCCAGATCTTGCGGCCCGAGATCGTCTGCCAGAACTGTTCGAGCCGCTGCAGGCGGCGGCTGGGTTCATTGCCGGCGATGATCGAGGCGTTGATGGCGCCGATCGACACGCCGGACAGCCAGCTCGGCTCGCAGCCGGCATCGGCCAACGCCTGGTAGACGCCGGCCTGGTATGCGCCGAGCGCGCCGCCGCCCTGGAACACCAAAGCGATGCGGTCATATTGCGCCGAAATCTCCGCGATCGTGGCGGCGGCTTCCTTGTTTCGGTGGCGTTCAAGCACGAATTTTCTCCGGCTGGGTTGTGCTGGTTGCGAGCCGGCTGCGATCACTGAGATAGTCGTGGACGACCTCGCCCAACCCAAGCGTCAAATCGGCCTTGAAGTGGACTGCGGAGACGATGTCGAGCACCGGCAGCTTCGCCACGTCGGCCATGACGTGGGGCCGCAGGTCCAGTGCCGCCGGCGCCGTCCAGGCCTCCTTCAGCATGATGTCGGTGAGATAATAGCGCACCAGCTCGCAGATACGCGGCGTGCCGTCGACATGCGGGATGATCTTGATCAGGAAATTGGGCGCGGCGAGCGATGCGAGCACGGAATCGTGATCGGCTTCCCGGTGTTTGTAGCCCATCGTGCCGGTGGCGCACAGGACGCTGCCATAATGCAGCGTGCCGACGATCACCTCGCCTTCGTGGACGATCTTGGGATTGGCCAGTTTCTTCGGAAAGCCCCACAGCTCGCGGCCGCCGGCAATCGGCGCGTCGTCGTCGAGATACATCGAGTGGACGTAACCGCCATGCTGGCCCTTGTGCTTCACCGGAATGACCTGGCCGGTCTCGGTGTAGTCGCCGAATCCGGTGGAGTCAGGCATGCGGATGAATTCATACTTGACCAGCGGTTCGTCGATTTCCAGGGGCGCCGGCACCACGGCCTCCAGCGCCTCGCGTGTCGTGCGATAGGTGATGATGATGTATTCGCGGTCGAAGAAACGGTAGGGACCGGGCGGGAAGGACGGGTTGGTCAGCGGCATCGCATAGGCGCGCTTCACGACATCGGCGATTTCCAAGCTGCACCCCCAAGGTTCCGTCGGATGAATTTCGTTCAGGAATAACCGCGCGAATGCGCAGCCGATTATGTTGCACGGCACCATGACAGTGCCGTGTCAGGCAAGCGACCGTGGTTTCGCAGCGGACGGGGTCGTGCCGGCGCTGCCGTCTGGCTGTAATCGCACCGACATATGGCTCTGTCATTGTCATGTTGCGACGCACAATTATATGCTCTCATTCCCTCCCTCCTCTCGCGAGATCACCATGGGTTCCCTGTCTTCGAAGAATTCCCTCGTCACCGGCTCGACCAGCGGTATCGGCCTGGCCATTGCCCGCGCCTTCGCCGCCGAGGGCGCCAACGTCACCATCAATGGTCTTGGCGACCCTTCGGCCATCGAGCAGGAGCGCTTGGGCATCGAGAGGGATTTCGGCGTCAAATGCCGCTACTCCGACGCCAACATGATGGATGGGGCGGCGGTGAGCGCCATGGTGCATGATGCCGAGGCGGCGTTCGGCAGCCTCGATATCCTGGTCAACAATGCCGGCATCCAGCACGTCGCGCCGATCGAGGAGTTTCCCGACGACAAATGGGAAGCCATCATCCGCATCAATCTTCTGGCGGCCTTCTATGCCATCAAGGCTGCGGTGCCGGGCATGAAGGCGCGCAAATGGGGCCGCATCATCAACACGGCTTCGGCGCACGCGCTGGTCGCCTCGCCGTTCAAGTCGGCCTATGTGTCGGCCAAGCATGGCATTGCAGGGCTGACCAAGACGGTGGCGCTGGAAGTCGCGCAGGACGGCATCACGGTCAACGCCATCGCGCCCGGCTATGTCTGGACGCCGCTGGTCGAGAAGCAGATCCCCGACACGATGAAGGCGCGCGGCATGACCGAGGAACAGGTCAAGCATGACGTGCTGCTCGCCGCACAGCCGACGAAGGAATTCGTCACCGTGGAGGAACTTGCGGCGTTGACACTGTTCCTATGCTCGGATGCGGCTAGGCAGATCACCGGCACGACCCTGCCGATGGACGGCGGCTGGACGGCGCAGTAGAGGGGGCAATCGAGGCGTTGCGTTTTCTGATTGGCGCCACGCGGCGCCGGCGGGAAGGGTACGGTCAGGTCCATGAAAATCATCCAGCTCTCCGATCCGCATCTGATGACGCCGGGTGGCCTGCTCTACGGCTCCGATCCGCTGGCAAGGCTGGACGCCTGCCTTGCTGACATCGGCCAGAACCACGCCGATGCCGAAATGGTGGTGATCTCGGGCGACCTGACCAATGATGGCGAGCGCGCCGCCTATGCGGCGTTGCGCGACAGGCTGGCGCGATTTTCGCAGCCCTGCCGGCTCATGCTCGGCAACCATGACGACCGGGCGCTTTTCCTCGAAATGTTCCCCGATGCCGCCGCCGAGCAGGGGTTCGTGCAGAGCGTGTTCGATGGCACAGAGGGCAGGCTGATCCTGCTCGACACGCTGGACAGCGGCCATGTCGAGGGCAGGCTGTGCGCCGCGCGGCTCGAATGGCTCGATGAACGGCTGCGAGAGGCGGGGTACCGGCCGGTCCTCCTGTTCATGCACCACCCGCCGTTCCGGATACACATGCCAGTGCTCGACGAGGTCAGGCTTGCCGACGCCGATACCTTCCATGACATGCTGTCGCGCCATGGCAATGTCCGCCACATTTTCGCCGGCCACGTCCATCGGCCGATCGCCGGCAGCTGGCGCGGCATTCCCGTCAGCACGCTGCGCAGCACCAACCACCAGACCGCCCTCGATTTTTCGCAGCGCTGGAGCCTGGGTCACGAGCCGCCCGCCTATGCGGTGATCTTCATCGATGCCGAGGGGGTGATCGCGCATTTCCACGATCTTCCCGTCGCCGGATAATGTGCCGCCAACAGAGGGGGACAAGGACGCGATAGCGCCATCGCGCCATGTCTTTCTTCGTGTTTTAGGAGCATCTTGTGCAACCGTAGAGCAATCATGCGCGCCGAGAGTGCCATGCCCAGCGACACTGAGGAAGCATCGCCGATCTCGTTCTATGAGGTTATGACCGCCGAGGCGTCGGTTGTTACACGGCGCCGGGAACTGGTTGCGGCCAGACGCGCACCGGACATCAAGACCGTGAACGGGCCTGTCGCCAAGCCGTCAGCCACCCAAGTCAATGTGGCAGGGGCGGACAAAGAAGACGAACGCGGCAACCTCTATCCCGTGGTCAAGACGGACCGCGACCTGACTGGTCTGGCGTGCTCGGGCGGTGGCATTCGTTCGGCGGCATTTTGCATGGGGGTGCTGCAGGCGCTGGAGTCCATCACAGAAAAGGACCGGCCGAAAGTGTTCGAGAATATCGACTATATGTCGACGGTTTCCGGAGGCGGCTACATCGGCACGTCGCTGGTCGCCGGGTTGATGCAGACCAATGGCGAGTTTCCGTTCACAAGCACGCTCGGCGGTCCTGAAACCCTCGAGACACAGCACATCCGGGACTACTCCAACTATCTGGCGCCGAAGGGAATGATCGATGTCGTCGTCGGCCTCGTTGTGGTGATGCGTGGGCTGCTGATCAATGCGATGATCTTCCTAGCCGCGCTGTTGACGCTCGCCTGGTTGACCATCCTGATCAATCCGACCGAAACGTCGCTGCGGCTACCCATTCTTCACAAGCTGACCCAGAATTCAGGGAACGTGTTCTATTGGTCGATCCTGATGGCAGTGGTCCTGGGACTCGTCCAGATCGGCTATTCGATATTTGCCTTTCGGCCTTCCAGCCGGACCGACCGCATGACGACACTTGTCGAGCGAGAAATGGCCAGCAGGATCTTGGCGCTCTTCTTCATCGTCTGCCTGCTGATCGCCTTCCTCGAGTTTCAAGCCTATGTCCTGGCGGGCTTCTTCGATGCGGCCACGGCGCCAGACGATTGTTCCGAGATCAACTGGGTCGGCTGCATCCTGATCCACGCCCCTACGTCTCTCAAAGGGCTCTGGACCGTGCTTGCCGGCATGTCGGCGGCCCTTGCTGCCTTCGGCAACAAGCTGATTGCCGTAGCGGCGGCCTCGAAGAGCGACGATTCGTGGACCGGGACGGCCAGGCATCTTGCCTCAAAGATACTGCTCTACTGTCTGGCAATGGTCGTGCCGATATTGCTGTGGTGCATCTATCTGGGGCTTTCCTATGCGGGGATCGGCGCTGGAGACACGGTCATTGGAAACACCAGGATGACCTATGCGGTTCTGGCCGGTGTGCTCATCGTCCTGTCGTTGCTGGTGACACCCAACGCGAATTCCCTCCACGGATACTATCGGGACCGCTTGAGCAGGGCGTTTCTCTGGCGCCTGGACAAGCTGAAAGAGAGTGCCAGGAACGAGCTTGCCGAAAAGAGCCACATCCTTGCTGATTTGAGAAAGCGGCTGAAAGACAGGCAGGCTCGGAAACGGTCAACCGATGTCGATCAGTTCAAGTTGACTTCGCTCAAGCCCGGATCTCCGGGAAAGTGGGCCGATTCCGTCTGGTTCTCGCCGTACCTGCTCATCAACACTGCGGTCAATCTGGAGGGATCGCCCTATCTCGGTCGCCGTGGTCGCAGCGCCGATTCCTTCGTCTTCAGTCCCATCTACACCGGCAGCCAGGCCACTGGCTATGCCGCGACGATCTCGCTCGAGCGCGCTGACCGCAATCTCAATCTCGGCACGGCAATGGCCATCTCCGGCGCGGCGGCGTCGGCCAATATGGGCGCAAATACGATCCGGATCCTGACGTTCAGCCTTGCCGCACTGAATGTCCGCCTGGGGTACTGGCTTCCAAATCCGCGATTTCTCCGCGGTCGTACCGGCCTGCGGCGATTGCTGGCTAATATCGCACCCTGGTACTTTGCCAAGGAGGCGATTGGCAGGGTCGATGAACTGACGAGCAACGTCTACCTGACGGATGGCGGCCATTTCGACAATCTAGGCCTGTATGAACTGCTGAAACGGCGCTGCAAGGTCATCGTCGTTGCCGACGCGGAAGCGGACCCGACGCTCGACTTCAACTCGCTTATCCGGGTCGAACGCTACGCGCGAATTGATCTCGGCATCCTCATAGATCTGCCATGGTCCGAACTGCGTCGCTCCAATGCCCTGGCGACCGAGGACAGTCTTGTCAACGCCTCGACCGACGAGGCGCGGTTCCAGGGGCCGCACGTGGCGATCGGTCGTATCGACTATGGCGGAAACGAGCACGGTGTCCTGATCTACATCAAGTCCTGCATGAGCGGCGACGAGAGCGACATGATCCGCGATTATCGAAGACGGTATCCGCAGTTCCCGCACCAAACCACCCTGGATCAGTTCTTCAACGAGGAACAGTTCGAGGTCTATCGCGCACTTGGCTTCCACGCGACCCGCAATTTCTTCACCGGCAAGGATCATTTCGCCAGCTTGAAGAGCTGCCCGGTTCCGGACTGGCCGGGCGCTGTGGGGAAGGCACTGACCGAACTCAACGTGCCTGGCGACGCCGTGGAGAAGATCGTGCAGCGCCAGCAGGATGCGATGATATAGCGCCGCCATGGGCGACCGGCCCGGCGATGCGTTCGATGTCGCCGCATGACGATCCCCCGCGCGTTCCATCACGCAGCCGAGAACCTCGTGAGCCCTGTCGATCGAGAGCCCTGCCGCATCGCCGGTCGGCTGATCCCCTGAAAGCACGGAGTTGCGCGGAGGCGACAGGTCCTGGTCCGGTTCGCCGCTGGAAAGGGCTCCGGAAGGAGGTGCTGGAAAGTTCCCAAAAGCACACAGTTTTGGACATTAGTCTTGACAGAAATACAGATGTTCAATACCCGTCAGGCGAATGAACAAGCCTGCAATGTGGGAGGAATGAGCGGTATGGCTTCCAATATTTCGTTGACGGGCCTTGCCCGCGATCTCGATGAGCGCGGCAAGTCGGGCAAGCCCATCCGCATCGGCCTGATCGGCTCCGGCGAGATGGGAACCGATATCGTCACCCGCGTCGCCCATATGTCCGGTATCGAGATCGGCGCGATCTCGGAACTGAACCTGCCGGCCGCCAGCAAGGCGGTGGACATCGCCTTCCAGGAAACCGGCCATGCGCGTGAAGTGTCGAACGCTTCGGCGATGACAGCTGCCATGGAGGCCGGCAAGGTGGCGGTCACCAATGACGCCAGCCTGGTCATCAACAATGATCTGATCGACGTGGTCATCGACGCGACCGGCGTCCCCGCCGTCGGCGCCGAAATCGGCCTGCGCGCCATGGAACACGGCAAGCATCTGGTGATGATGAATGTCGAGGCCGACGTCACCATCGGCGCCTATTTGAAGAGTGAGGCCGACCGGCTCGGCGTCACCTATTCGCTGGGCGCCGGCGACGAGCCGTCCTCCTGCATGGAGCTGATCGAATTCGTCTCGGCCATGGGCCATCCGATCGTTGCCGCTGGCAAGGGCAAAAACAATCCGCTCAACATCGACGCCACGCCGCCCGCCTATGAGGAAGAGGCCAAGCGCCGGCATATGAATGTGCGCATGCTGGTCGAATTCGTCGATGGTTCGAAGACCATGGTCGAGATGGCGGCGATCGCCAATGCCACCGGGCTGGTGCCCGACAAGGCCGGCATGCACGGCCCGGCGGCGACGCTCGGCGAGCTCTCGAAAGTGCTGGTGCCCGAAAAGGACGGCGGCGTGCTGTCCAGGGTCGGCGTCGTCGACTACTCGATCGGCAAGGGTGTGGCGCCCGGCGTCTTCGTCGTCGCCGACATGTCACATCCGCGCATTTCGGAGCGCATGGAAGATCTGAAGATGGGCAAGGGTCCGTATTTCACCTTCCACCGCCCCTATCACCTGACCTCGCTCGAAGTGCCGCTGACCTGCGCCCGCGTCGTGCTCTACGGCAAGGCCGACATGGTGCCGCTGGCCAAGCCCGTTGCCGAAGTCGCCGCCGTGGCCAAGAAGGACATGCAGCCGGGCGAGAAGCTCGATGCGATCGGCGAATATTGCTACCGCGCCTGGATCATGACGGCGCCCGAAGCCCATGCCGCCAAGGCCATTCCTTGCGGTCTGCTGCAGGGCGGCTCGGTCACCGCGCCGATCAAGAAGGGCGAGCTCATCACCTATGCCAATGCCGCCCCGGCTCGGGGCTCCAAGATCGCCGAACTGCGCGCCCGCCAGGACAAGCTCGTCTACGGAACCGCGGGAGCCTGATCATGGCCGGAGCCAGCAAAGCCGTCGCGGACAGTCGCGCCAACCTGCCTTTTGTCTATCGCCAGTACAGCGCCGAGCAGCTCAAGCAGGTGCTCTACAAGATGTACCTCATCCGCCGCTTCGAAGAGGGCGCCGAGGAAAGCTACATGCGCGGCCTGATCCACGGCACCATGCACCTGTCGATCGGCCAGGAAGCCAGCGCCATGGGCATCTGCATGCCGCTTGGCGAGGATGACCAGATCACCTCGACGCATCGCGGCCATGGCCATTGCATCGCCAAAGGCGCCGAGGTGAAGCGCATGTTCGCCGAGTTCTTCGGCAAGACCACGGGCTACTGCAAGGGCCGTGGCGGCTCGATGCACATTGCCGATGTCGCCAAGGGCAACCTCGGCGCCAACGGCATTGTCGGCGGCGGCATTCCGATCGCCGTCGGGGCGGCACTCTCCTCCAAGATGATGAAGACCGGCAAGGTCGTCGTCTCCTTCTTCGGCGACGGCGCCAACAATGAAGGCGCCTTCCACGAGGCGCTCAACATGGCGGCGGTCTGGAAGCTGCCGGTCATTTTCGTCTGCGAGAACAATGGCTACGGCATGTCGACCTCGACCGCCCGTTCCACCGCGGTCAAGAACATCGCCGACCGCGCCGCCGCCTATTCGATGCCCGGTGTCATCGTCAACGGCAACATCTTCTCGGAAGTCGCCGAGGCCTCCTACAAGGCCGTCGAGCGCGCCCGCGCCGGCGAGGGGCCGACGTTGATCGAATCCAAGACCTACCGCCATCGCGGCCATTCCAAGAGCGACCGCAACCGCTATCGCACCAAGGAAGAGATCGAGGACTGGATGTCGAACCGCGACCCGATCACGCTGTTCGAGAACGAGCTGCGCGAATTCGGCTTTATCGACGACGAGGGCATCGAGGCCATTCGCAGTGGGGTGGCGCAGGAGATCGCCGACGGCATCGAGTTCGCCAAGGTGAGCCCGTCGCCTGACGTCAGCGAGACCGGAAATTACGTGTATACGGAGCAGGCGTGATGGACGCGATGGTGCGTGAACTGAGCTACGCCCAGGCGATCCAGGAAGCCATGGCGATCGCCATGGACATGGACGAACGCGTCTTCCTGATGGGCGAGGATATCGGCGTCTATGGCGGCGCCTTCCAGGTGACCGGCGATCTGGTCGAGCGCTATGGTACCGAGCGAGTGATCGACACGCCGATCTCGGAACTGGGCGGCGCGGGCGTGGCGGTGGGTGCGGCGCTCACCGGCATGCGGCCGATCTTCGAATTCCAGTTTTCCGATTTCGCCACGCTCGCCATGGAGCAGATCGTCAACCAGGCGGCCAAGATGCGCTTCATGCTGGGCGGCGAGGTTTCGGTTCCCGTGGTGATGCGCTTTCCCGCCGGCTCGGGCACGGGTGCGGCGGCCCAGCACAGCCAGAGCCTGGAAGCCTGGCTCGGCCACGTGCCAGGGCTCAAGGTCATCCAGCCGGCGACGCCCTATGATGCCAAGGGCATGCTTTTGGCGGCGGTCGCCGATCCCGATCCGGTGATGATCTTCGAGCACAAGCTGCTCTACAAGATGAAGGGACCGGTGCCCGAAGGCTATTACACGGTGCCGATCGGCAAGGCCGACATCCGCCGCGAAGGCCGCGACCTCACCATCGTCGCCACCTCGATCATGGTGCAGAAGGCGCTCGACGCCGCCGCCACGCTGGAAGCCGAAGGCATCGACGTCGAAGTCGTCGATCTCCGCACCATCCGGCCGATGGACAAGCAGACCGTCATCGACAGCGTCAAGAAGACGTCGCGGCTGATGTGCGTCTACGAAGCGGTCAAGACGCTGGGCATCGGCGCCGAGGTCAGCGCGATGATCGCCGAGAGCGAGGCGTTCGACTATCTCGATGCGCCGATCGTGCGGCTGGGCGGCGCCGAGACGCCGATCCCCTACAATCCGGAGCTCGAAAAAGCCACGGTGCCGCAGGTTCCCGACATCATCACCGCCGCGCGCGACCTCGTCAAAGGGGTTCGCTGAGACATGCCGACCGAAGTCATTCTTCCCAAGGTCGACATGGACATGGCGACCGGACAGATCTCGCGCTGGTTCGCCGAGGAAGGCGCCCAGGTCAAGAAGGGCGACGTGCTATTCGAGATCGAGACCGACAAGGCGGCGATGGAGATCGATGCGCCGGCCAGCGGCGTGCTGCGCGACGTCACCGGCAAGGAAGGCGTCGACATTCCCGTTGGCGCGCCGGTTGCGTGGATTTATGCCGATGGCGAGGCCTATGCGGCCAAGCAAGACGCGGCGCCAATCTCCCCCCTTGTGGGGGAGATGTCGGCGAAGGCGGCAGAGGGCGGCGCTGTCCCGCCAACGTCGCATTCTGTCACGCCCCCCTCTGCCCTGCCGGGCATCTCCCCCACAAGGGGGGAGATCGGCCAATCGCCGTCAGGCATACGCGCGACACCGCTTGCCCGACGTTTGGCCCGTGAGGCAGGTCTTGCCCTTGCCAGCATCATCGGCACCGGCCCTTATGGCCGCGTGGTCAAGGCGGACATTGACGCGGCGGTTGCCGGCGGCGCGAAGGCTGCACCCGAAGCCGAGGTCGTGCCCACCGCTGCGCCAGCAACGCCGGCTGCTTCTGCCCCTGCAGTGAAGGCGATGTCGGACGACCAAGTGCTGAAGTTGTTCGAGCAAGGCTCCTACGAACTCGTCCCGCACGACAATATGCGCAAGACGATTGCGCGGCGGCTGGTCGAGGCCAAGTCCACCATCCCGCATTTCTATCTGACGCTCGACTGCGAACTCGACGCATTGCTGGCGCTGCGCACGCAGATCAATGCCGCCGCCCCGATGAAGAAAACCGACAAGGGCGAGGCTCCCGCCTACAAGCTGTCGGTCAACGACATGGTCATCAAGGCGATGGCGATGGCCTTGATGGCTGTGCCGGATGCCAATGCCTCGTGGACCGAAAGCGCCATGGTCAAGCACAAGCATGCCGATGTCGGCGTTGCCGTCTCGATCCCCGGTGGCCTGATCACGCCGATCATTCGGCATGCGGACGAAAAGACGCTGTCGACCATCTCCAACGAGATGAAGGACCTGGCCAGCCGCGCGCGCAGCCGCAAGCTGAAGCCGGAGGAGTATCAGGGCGGCACCACGGCCGTATCCAACCTTGGCATGTTCGGCATCAAGGACTTCGCCGCCGTCATCAACCCGCCGCATGCGACGATCCTGGCGGTCGGCGCGGGTGAGGAGCGGGCTGTGGTCAAGAATGGCGAGATCAAAATCGCCACCGTGATGTCGGTGACCTTGTCGACCGACCATCGCGCCGTGGACGGAGCGCTCGGCGCCGAACTTCTGGTCGCCTTCAAGCGGCTGATCGAGAACCCGATGGGCATGCTGGTCTAGCTTCTTGTTGTAAGCCGGTGCCAAACGTTACGCCGGCTTACGACAGAAAACGACTTGTCAGGCGCCGACCCTTGACCCATCTTCCCCAGTGGATCGCGACCAAGGGAGGCCAAAATGCCTGCATTCGACCCGTCTGACGTCAAAACCTTGTTCGGCAAGGTCATGGGTGCCTCGCCGTCCGACATCAAGCTGGTGGCGCAGCGCCTGCACGACCATGCCTTCGAGCCGCGCATGTCGGCGGAGGAGACCAGGCAGCTTGTCGCTGACCTGGGCTATGACAGCCTCGATGCGTTCTGTGCCGATATCGGCCTGCCCGCTCATATCGCCGAGCGCTGGAGCCGTTTTGGCGTTTCCGGTGAGATGAAACAGGTGTTCACCCTTTTGGCGGCCCAGCGCAAGCGGGTGGCCGAGGCGATCGCCGAATTCGAATCCATGACCCATGTCGGCGTCGAGGATTATTTGCGCGAACGCGGCCTCATCTAAGGTGTATCTATATTCGGGTGAGGTCGGCCTGCAAATGGCAGGACCTCAACCGCCCTTGGCCAGCAGTGCAGTCGCCGTGTCGCTGTCGGTGATTAGCACATTGGTGCTGACCGCCTTGAGTGCGGCCAGGATCGCCGCCACCTTGCGTTTTCCGCCGGCGGCCAGCACGACATTCGGCACCTGGCTCACCACATCGAGACCGATGGCCATGACGCGCCCGTTGACCTCATGGTCGACCAGCCGGCCGGCGGCATCGACGAAGTAGCACAGCATGTTGGCGACCGCGCCTTTCGCCTTCAATGGCGCGATCAGCGATGACGGCACGATCCCGTGGCGAAAGATGGTGGCGTCCGCGGACATGTCGCCGACGGTGAGCAGTGCGATGTCGGCGGCCGCCGCCCGCTGGCGTACGTCCTGCAGGGTCGGCTGCGCCCACAGGAGGTCGCGAAGCGCGGGATCGTCAACCATCACCGGCGCGGTGATCTGGTAGGAGTCGACCTCGAAGACATCGGCGACCTTGGCGGCGACGATCGACGGGTTGATCCACTGCGAATGCGGCAGGCTGCCGACGAGCGCCACCACCGAGGCGCGCCTCAGCTGCTGGCGGGCGAGGAAGCCCAGGCTTGCATGCAGTGTCGCGCCGCCGCCGATCGCCAGCGTCATGCCGTCGTGCATCTGCTCGCCGAGATAGGCCGCCACGGCATGGCCGATCGCCTTTTCCAGATGCTCATGCGCCGAGGGTGTCGGGATGACCACCGCGGCGTCGAGGCCCCAGCGCTTTTCCAGTTCCCGCTCGAGCGCAACCTGTCCGGCGGTCGGTGCGTTGATCATGGTGACCACGATGCCTTCGGCGGTGCAGGCAGCCAGCGTGCGCATGACCTTCACGCGGGAGACATCGAGCTTCTCGGCGATCTGTTCCTGCGTGAAGCCCTCGACATAGTAGAGCCAGGCCGTCTTGACGTTGAGATCGGACGACGCCATCGGCAGGCGGGCCGGTGTGGGTTTTTCCGTGGGCATCTGTTCTCGTCCCTCATCAGCCATGGCCGACCGCGTCGTCCTCATCGGAGAAACGCCGGCCGGATGTCAACCGGATGCCGGTTTCAGCCAAGCCGATTGTTGCACATCTCTGATCATTTGTAATTGACAATGTACAAATGAACATATTTTGTGGGTTTCACGCGCAGTGTCATCCACCAGTCATGTGCGCCGTGCAGGGAGGAAGAGACGGGGAGCCGGCCAGGGGCCGGACCGGTCATGCACAGACAAGACAGGAGGTCTCATGAAGACGCTACTCATCAAGCTGCTGGCCAGCCAGTTGGCGCTCGCGGCAATTTTGTTTGCCGGCGTGGCAAACGCCGAAACACTGACGCTCTACACATCGCAGCCGGAAGCCGACGCGGCCAAGACCGTGGACGCCTTCAAGAAGGCGCAGCCCGGCATCGACGTGACCATCTATCGTTCTGGGACCAGCGACATCCTCACCAAGATGGCGGCCGAGTTCGCCGCCGGCAGCCCGCAACCCGACGTGCTTTTGATCGCCGACGCGGTCTCGATGGAGCTATTGAAGAAGGACGACCGGCTGCTGCCTTATCCCGAAGCCAAGCTCGATGGCATCGAGGCTGATGCCTATGACGCCGACAGGACCTATTTCGGCAGCAAGCTGATCACCACCGGCATCGTCTACAACACCGCGGCTGCTGAAAAGCCGCAGCATTGGGCCGATCTTGCCAAGCCCGCCTATGCCGATGGCCTGGTCATGCCGAGCCCGCTCTATTCGGGCGCGGCCGCCTATCTGCTTTCCGGCTTTGCCGGCGATACCAACTTAGGCTGGGATTTCTTCCAGAAGCTGAAGACCAACAACACCGTCAGCGTGCGCGGCAACGGTGCTGTACTGAAGTCGGTGGCATCAGGCGAGAAGCCCTATGGCATCCTCGTCGACTTCATGGCGATGAACGCCAAGAAGAAGGGCTCGCCGGTCGAGTTCGTGTTCCCGAGCGAAGGCGTGCCGGCGGTGACCGAGCCGGTCGCCATCATGAAGACCGCCAAGAATGTCGACGGCGCCAAGAAGTTCGTCGACTTCATTCTGTCGGATGAAGGCCAGAAGCTGGCGCTGTCCATGGGCTACCTGCCGGCGCGTGCCTCGGTCGGCCGTCCCGAATGGCTGCCGGAAGGCGTCAAGGTCAAGGTGATGCCGTTCGACACCAAGGCGATCGTCGCCAAGACCGACGCCGACAAGGCGAAGTTCCAGGAACTGTTCGGCGGCTGAGCCGGCAATCGTGGCGGGATGTCGTTTCGACGGCATCCCGGACCTCAGGAAACACAACCATGCCAACACGCGTCAGGGAAAGCCGGGGCCAGGAAATGGTCCTGACGGCGGCGGTGGCCGTCGTCATCGTGCTGCTTTCGCTGCTGCCCATGCTGCGCCTCATCAAGGAGATCGTGGCACCTGGCGGCACGCTGTCGACCGTGGCCATTGCGGCCGGGCTGAGAAGCCCGGCGACCTGGATCGCGACATGGCATACGCTGGTCGTCGGCATCGGCGGCACCTTGCTTGCGGTGCTGTCGGGAACGCTGGTGGCGGTGCTGGTCTCGCTGACCGACATACGCGGCCGCAGCGCCCTGGTGCTCTGCTACGTCATGCCGCTGATGATCGCGCCGCAGGTCACGGCGCTGGCCTGGCTGCAGCTGTTCGGCCCGGCAAGCCCATTCCTCAAGCTGTTCGGAGCGGCACCGCCGCTCGGCACGAAAAACCCGCTTTACTCAACGTCAGGCATCATTCTGCTGCTTGGCGTCCAATATGGCCCGCTGGTGTTCCTGCTGGTGCGTGCCGGCCTGCGCAAGCTGCCGCGCGAACTGGTCGAGGCCGCGCGCGCCGGCGGCGCGGGCTGGTTCACCGTGCTGGTCACCATCGTTCTGCCCTTGATGACGCCGTCGATCATGGCGGCCGCGGCACTCGCCTTCGTGTCCTGCGTCGGCAATTTCGGCATTCCGGCTTTCCTCGGCATTCCCGCCAACTACCTGGTGCTGCCGACCCTTATCTATCAGAAGCTGGCCGGCGGTGGTCCGGCCGTGCTCGGCGAGACCGCGTTCCTATCGGCTCTGATCGGCGTTATCGCCATGGCCGGCATTCTCGCCCAGGAGGTGATGAGCCGCCGCCGCGACTACCGTATCTCTTCGACATCGTTGCCGGCCGAACCCTACGAACTCGGTCGCTGGCGGGCTATTGTCCAGGCCTGCATGTGGCTGCTGATCGTGCTGGTGCTGTTCCTGCCGCTGTTCGGGTTGGTGCTGACCTCATTGGTACCGGGCTATGGCATCGCGCTCACCGCCAAGACGGTGACGCTCGACAATTATCGTTTCGTGCTGTTCGAGCATGACGCCGCCAACCGCGCCTTCTTCAACAGTTTCTGGCTGTCGATCGCGGCCGCATTCTTCGCGGTCGTGGTCGCCGTGCCGGTCGGCTATCTCATCGCCTGGGGCAGGCAGCGCTGGGTACGGCTGCTCAATCTGGCGGTCGAACTGCCCTATGCCTTGCCCGGCGTGGTGCTGGCGATCGCCTCGCTGCTGCTCTTCCTCAGGCCGATCCCACTGACCGGCATCCAACTCTACAACACGGTCTGGATCATCCTCTACGCCTACCTCGCCCGCTTCCTGGTGTTGGCGCTGCGGCCGACCATCAGCGGCTATCACCAGATCGATCGGGCGCTGGAGGAGGCCGCGCAGGTGGCGGGCGCCGGCCTGTTCACGCGCATGCGCACCATCATCTTTCCACTGGTCGCGCCGGCGGCGATCGCCGGTGGTCTGCTGATCTTCATGACGGCGCTCAGCGAACTCACCGTCTCGGCGCTGCTGTGGTCGTCAGGCTCGGAGACGATCGGCGTGGTGATGTTTTCCTTCGAACAGGGCGGCGATTCCAACTACGCGGCGGCGATGTCGGTCATCACGGTCGCGGTCACCTTCGTGCTGATGCTGGTGACCAATCTGCTTGCCCCCTACCTTCCCAGCGGAGTGCTGCCATGGCGCGACTGAGCCTGGACCATGTGACCAAGAGCTTCGCCAACTTCGATGCCGTGAAGGACGTCTCGATCGACGTTGCCGATGGCGAGTTCCTGGCCGTGCTTGGACCGTCCGGCTGCGGCAAGACGACGTTGCTCAGGCTGGTCGCCGGATTCGAGAAAGTGACTTCGGGAGCGATCCGCATCGGCAGCGATGTCGTATCGAGCAGCGTCGGCAGCGTCGCGCCGGAAAAGCGGCGCGTCGGCATCGTCTTCCAGAACTATGCGCTGTGGCCGCACATGACGGTGGCCGAGAATATCGGCTATTCGCTGAAGGTGGCGAAGCTCGACAAGACCGTCGCGCGCCATAAGGTCGAGGACGCGCTGGCTCTGGTCAATCTGCAGGGGCTGGGCGAGCGCAGGCCGGCCAATCTTTCCGGCGGTCAGCGCCAGCGCGTGGCGCTGGCGCGCTGTCTTGTCGCCGCACCGTCGCTGGTGCTGTTCGACGAGCCGCTCGCCAATCTCGACGTGCATCTGAGAGCCTCGATGGAGGACGAGTTCGCCGCCTTTCACAAGCGCACAGGCACGACCATCGTTTATATCACCCACGATCAGGCCGAGGCGATGGCGCTGGCCGACCGCATCGCGGTGATGGACCATGGCCGCGTGGCGCAACTGGCGACACCGCGTGAACTCTATCATGAGCCGGCAAATGAGATGGTCGCCTCCTTTATCTCGCAAGGCATCCTGCTGCCGGCGGATGTCCTGACGGGCGAAGACGGCGGCCATTGCAAGGTCAGGGTTCTGGGAACCGAGCTGGTGGTCCGCTGCCGGCCCGGCGAGCGGCCGCGTGCGGGTGCCAAGATCTGCTGCCGGTCGGCCGACCTTGACGTCTCACCGCATGGGCCAGGCTTCGATGGCCTCGTGAAACGGGTGATCTACCAGGGTGGCGCCGCACGCATCGAATTCACCCCTGCCGCGGGGCCTGACCTCACCTTGCATTTCGAGCAGCCAGACCCGGTTACGCTGGAGAGTGGAGCCCAGGCACGCCTGCGCATAAGATCCGGCTGGCTGATCCCGGTGGGGATGGCCTCGTGATGATGCTCGATCTCCTTGGCGGCTTTGGGGAAAAGGGCCGCACCAGCCTCGCCGTCAGCAGCGGCGGCGACCGCATCCTGCTCGATATCGGCGTCAAGGTCGGCGCCTCCGGCGCGGAATATTATCCGGCGCTCGACGGTCGGGTCGACGACATCGATGCACTCTTCGTCTCGCACGCCCATGAGGATCATATCGGTGCGCTGAGTTGGCTGTTGTCGCGCGGCTATGCCGGCCCGATCTTCATGACGGCCAAGACGCGCGACGAGGCTGCGGCCACGCTTGCCGCCTATGCCGATCCAGGGGATTTCAAGCGCTTTCCGTTTCCAGCCAATCGCATCGAGCTCTTCGAACCCGGCGATACGCTGAAGAGTGGAAATCTCACGATCGGGACCGGGCGATCCGGGCATGTCGTGGGCGGCGTCTGGTTCGCCGTCGATGATGGCAAAAGCCGCGCCGCCTATTCCGCCGATGTCGTGCCGGACAGCAATGTGTTTGTCATGGACACGATCCCGCATTGCGATCTTCTGGTCTTCGATGCCTCCTACGGCGCCGATCCCGTGCCGGGGGCTGCGCGGGCGCGGGAAATTTCTGAATGGGTAGCGCGGCATCCGCGGGGATGTCTGCTGCCGACGCCGCTGTCGGGGCGGTCGCTGGAATTGATCGCGGCGCTGCCGGGCCCATTCGCCATCCATGCCGGCATGCGTTCGTCGCTGGCGGGGCAGATCGGGGCCACAGCGGCCTTGTTGCCGGGCGTTTCCGAGCACCTGCGTGCCCGCTTGGCGAGTGCTGCGGACTGGACCGATGCCGATCCCCTGCCGTCGCTGCCGTTGCTGGCCGATGACGGCATGGGCGAGGCCGGCCCGTCGTCGCGGCTGTTGCCGCGTGCCGACGATGCCGGGTTTCCCGTGCTGCTCACCGGACATTTGCCGGCAGGTTCTCCTGGCGATCTGCTGCACAGAGCCGGTCGGGCGGATTGGGTGCGCATGCCCACCCATCCAACGCTGTCGGGCAATGTCGAAATATGGGAGAAGGCAGGACGGCCTGAAGCGCTCGGCCATTCCTGCGTTGCCGATCTTCTCGATGACCTCAAAAGCCACATCCCGTCGCTGCGCACGCAATGCCGTACCGGCCAGCGCATCACGGTGCCGCAAGGAAGCAAAGAATGAGAATCCTGATCTGCAACGATGACGGCATCGAAGCGCCGGGACTTGCCCGTCTCGTCAACGCCGCCGGCGAGCTGAGCGACGATGTCTGGGTCGTCGCGCCCGATGGCAAGCGCACCGCCGCCGGCTCGTCGCTGACGATCGCGAGGCCGCTGACGATGCGGCGCGTCAAGCCGAACTGGTACTCCTGCTCCGGCACGCCGGCCGATTGCGTGGTCAGCGCGATGACGTGGCTGTTTGCCGACGCGAGGAAACCGGACCTGTTATTGGCGGGTGTCAATGACGGCCGCAACGTCGCCGAGGATCTCGCCTATTCCGGGACGCTCGGCATTGCCCGGGAGGCGACCTTCTGGGGCATCCCGGCGATCGGCTTTTCGCGCGTGAAGAATCCTGAGTTCACCGATAGGGACGATCCATGGCTTGGCGCGCTGATCGCCTCGCTGTGGCAGTCGCGCGCCGGCTGGGCGACAGAAGGCCATTGGTTGAGCGTCAACCTGCCGACCGCGCTGCCGGCCGAGATCCGGCAGCCACGCATCGGCCGTGACAAGATCGGCCGCACGGCCGAGATCGTGGAAAGCGATGGCGATCGCACCGTCATCACCGTGCCGCGCGGGCGCGCTCATGCGAGCGAGCCGGGCGACGAGAACGAGGCGATCGATACCGGATACGTCAGCATCAACAGGCTGAACTGGTTTGGCGAAACGCGGCTGGACGAACGGTTTGTAGGCGGGATTCTGGACTGATCTTCCTGTGTGCGACCATCCCGATCACCAAGCTGTCAGCGGCTAAACCGCGCCGATCCGATGCCTGTGCTTGAAGCCGCCGCTATTTCATTCCACATCGGGCGCAATGAACGGCAAGATACGAGAGTGGTTTCGCAATTGGCGATGGGCTTTGGCCGCATCGCTGATCCTGCATGCCTTGATCGGAGCGTTCTTGTTCTTTGGCGTGCCGAGATCCGAGCAGCAGCCGGAACAGCAGGAACAACCCGTCAATGTCGCGATTGTGCCGCCGCCCGAGAAGCCCAAGCCGAAACCTGCCCCAAAGCCAGCGGAGCCGACACCCGAAAAGAAGGCTGAAAAGCCGCCTGAACAAAAGCCGCCTCCGGAGCCCCCGAAACTGCCAGACGACCATGTTCTGAAGCGCGTCTTCCAGTACGGCCAGAAAGATACCGGGCCGGAGAAATCGCTCGACGGAAGCAGCGCTAAACCCAACACGCCGTCACCGGCCAAGGATGAGGCGGCGAAGCCGCCTATAACACCGACACCCGCGCCGACCCAGCCCGCCCCGGCTGCAACGCCACAGCAGAAGGCAGAGCCCAGCAAGCCTGACGAGAAGCCGGCCACCATCGCGCCGGACGAAAAGCCCGCGCAAGGCGAGGAAAAGCAGGAGGCCGCCGCGCCGGACGCCAAACCTGCGCAAAGCGAGGAGAAGCAGGCGACCGAGGACGCTGACAAACAGCAGCCGGACAAACAGGAGCTCGCACCGCAACCCGCCGAAAAGCAAGCGGTTGTGACGCCAAAGCCATTGGCGGCTGAGACTGGTGCTAAGCCAGCGCCTCCAGCCTCAGCTGGAAAGGCAAAGCCTGCCAAGACGTTGACGTTCAAACCCGCCAGAGCCTTCAAAGCGCCGATCGGGAACGCTGGGAGGTCAAATCCCACCAACAACGATGTTGCAGGATCGCCAATCTATTCCGGCCTTCCGGGCGTCAGAAAGCTTTACTCGCAGGGAGCAACCGGCAATGCCTTCGCCACAAGTTCCATGGAGAATGTGCCGCGCGGTCAGCGTGTGGCCACCCTTTGCGGCAATGTTCTGAGCCAGGAACTGCAAAGTGCCGACTATTCGGTCAAATGGGTGCCAACCATTACGCTGGACAAAGGCAATGTTCTGAACCCTGGTCAAGCGGCCTTCAGCACCAGAAACACCTGGTACAATCTAAACTTCCGATGTGAAGTCGACCCCGATGCGACGAGGGTCCTATCCTTCAACTTCCGTGTGGGGTCATTAGTCCCGCCTGGTGAATGGGCCAGCCGTGGATTCACCAAGTATCCGCTGAATTAGGCCGGCACGCCAAGCAGGGACAATTGCCGGCTAATTTCTTGCCAGTCGGCGCAGACGAAATCGGCACCGGCAGCCGTCAGCCACAGCGGTGTGCTCGGCATAGGTGTGGCCGCCGCCGGTGTCGCCGATCGCCGTCATGCCGGCGGCAACCGCGGCCTGGATGCCGACGGACCAATCCTCGATGACGATGCAGCCGGCCGGATTGGCACTCATCCCGGCGGCGAACTGGCTGATCTCAGGTCTTGCTGGATCGGATCGTGCGCAGCCGCTTATTGAGCCGCCACAGCGACTTGGCCAGGCTGCCCTAGGTGTGGTGATCCAAATCGACAAGCTGTCAGCGGCTATATGCGCAAATCCAGTGCTTATGCTTGAAGCCGCCGCTATTTCATTCCACATCGGTCAGGATGAAGGGCGAGACAGAAGAACGGCGTCGGTATCTGTTGTGGGGTATTTCCGCATCGCTGATCCTGCACGTGCTTGCCGCGGCACTCCTTGTGTATGGCCTGCCCGTGCCTCCCCAACAGCCGCGCGAGGAGCAGCCAGTCAATGTCGCGATCGTGCCTGCGCCCGATCAGCCAAAGCCGAAACCCGTTCCGCCGGCGCCAAAGCCACCGGAACCGAAGGTTGAAAAGCCACCTGAGCAGAAAGTTGAAAAACAACCTCCGCCGGAGAAGCAGTCTCAGAAGCCACCGCCAGGCGAGGTCCTGAAGCCTGTTTTTCAGTTCGGCGACAAGGATACCGGCCCGAGGAAATCCCTGGACGGGGCCAGCGCTCAGGACAGTTCGCCGTCTCCGGCCAAGGATGACGATTCGAAGCCGCCTGTCGTGCCGAAGCCTGCAGACAGCCAACCTGTCACGCCGGCAGACTCCGAGCAGCAGGCCGCTTCAAGCGCCGAGATGGATAAACAACAGGCAGCCAAACAGCAGCCAGACAAGCAGGCGGCGCTCGACGCCGCCAAGCAACAGGGCGCGGCACCAGCGCCTTTGGCTGCCGATAGCGGCGGCGAGATCGAGCTTCCCACAACGGCCGAGGCACCAAAGCCCAAACCCGCAAATGCGCCGAAGCCCAGCCCTTCAAAGGCCTCGAAGTCTGCATCTCGGAACAACTCGGGCCTTCCGGGTGTTCGTAGGCTCTACTCGCAGGGCGCTACCGGCGATGCGCTGGCCACGACCGCGATGGGCGGGGTGCCTCGCGGTCAGCGTGCGGCCAAACTTTGCGCCAGCGCGTTGCAGCAGGAATTGCTGGATGCTTCCTATTTTCCCAAATGGGTACCATCTATTCCGTTGAAGGTGGGCAATATTCTAGACGCCCCGGATGTCGCTTTCAGCACGACAACCACATGGTACCATCTGGGCTTTCGGTGCGAGGTCGACACCGATGCGACGAGGGTCCTATCCTTCAACTTCCGCGTGGGGGCACCAATTCCGCCCAGCGACTGGGCCGGTCTTAGATTACCCAGTCCCTACTAGTGCGTTTCACCGCTTCATGGAAACGGCGAACTTCTCTAACTCTTTGTTTTGACCCAATTCCGGACGGAAAACCGCTCGCGCTTTTCTGGAATTTCTCTAGATCAGGCCGGCACGCCGAGCCCGGACAATTGCCGGCTAATTTCTTGCCAGTCCGCGCAGACGAAATCGGCACCGGCCGCCGTCAGCCGCGCGGCGTGGTCGGCATAGGTGTGGCCGCCGCCGGTGTAGCCGATCGCCTTCATGCCGGCGGCAACCGCGCCCTGGATGCCGAAGGGCGAATCCTCGATGACGATGCAGTCGGCCGGATCGGCGCCCATCCTGGCGGCGGCGAACAGGAAGATGTCGGGCGCCGGCTTGCCGTTCTTGACCATGGAGGAGCTGTAGATCGCCTCGCCGAAGAACTGCGCCAGCCCAGTGACGGCCAGGCTGTGGTTGATGCGCTCGATGGAGGATGACGAGGCGACGCAGCGGTCGCCCTCGATCGTTTCCAGAAACGCCGCGATTCCTGGCGTCGGCTTCAATTCCTCAGTGAACAGGATCTTGGTCTCGGACCAGATGTCGCCGTCGGCGGCAGCGGGAAACTGATGGCCGGTCAATTCCCTGATCCTGGCGATGATGTCGGACTGCTTCATGCCGACGCATTGGGCGATAATGCCGCCATGGACGCCGGGCATGCCGTGCTTTTCATAGACGCGTTCGTAGGCCCTGGCGGCCAGCGGCTCGCTGTCGACGAGAACACCGTCGCAATCGAAAATGATAGGCCTTGGTCGCGGCACGCGCTTGTCTCCTCACGTCAAATTTCGCACATCGCTATCGGCAAAAAGTCAAATGTTCAATAGTGCGATGTCTTGAGCGCGTTCTGGGGCTGAAACGGCGGGGCAGTCAAAGCTGGCGCAGCGCATCGCTTGCGCGGCCGGATCCGAGCGCCCGTTGCATGGCTTGCCGGGACTGAGCGCGGTCCGGCGTGATCCAGTTCGGCTCCGCACCCAGGAAGCGGTCGAGGAACGCCACCGCATAGGCCGGCATCTCGGTGACGTTTTCGCGATAGGACCACCAGGTGCGCAGATCGTCGGCGCATTTGTCGATGCTGGGCGCCTTGCCGAACTCCTGCTCATAGATCGCCGAAATCACCGAGACGCAGTAATTGGTGTAGAGAAAACCTTCCGGCCAGAAGCGGATGATTTCCAGCGTGCCGGCATTGTGATCCGTTTCGATGAGTTGCGCGAGGCCGGAGATTTCCCTGGCCGGCGCCTGTTTGATCAGCTCGCGCAGCACGAGGCCGGCGGCAAAGACGATGAAGTCGGCGCGGTCGATCGCGGCGAAGCGCTTCTGCGCTTCCATGATCTCGACCCAGTCGAGAAAAGCTCGGGTCAGCTTTGCCTCGTCGATCTCGAAACGCACGCCGAACGTGTCCGAGACCACCTTGGCGCTGCCGCGGAAAGTGGCGCGAAACCAGCGCAGCTGCCGCAAGCGGTGGCGCAGGTCGGGCATAAGGGCCAGTTCATCCCTGAAGGGCAGTTCCATTTCATGCATCCCGTTTGACGACAGGCTAGCACAGCCATGCCGCCGCCGAAATCGGCAGGCGGCCCTGTGGATGGCGTGCCGGAGGCCAATATCATACATATTGACATTCGCGGAAACAAATGTTCTCACTTTGCTGTTGTCGCGTGCCGGTCCAAGGTGCGGTTCAACATAGGCTTCGGGAGGAGAACCGAATGGCGATTTGGCAGTGGGGACTGCTTCTGCTTGTTATTGTGTGGGCGCTGCAGTCGCTCGGCGTCTGGCTGCAGATGCGGCACTATTCGGATGTCTTTCGGGGCGTCACCGACCAGTACAAGGATGGCTTCGTCGGAGCCGGCAATTTTCGCGGCCGGCTGGCCAAGGGTACCATCGCGCTCGTCGTGGTGACGCCCGACCTGATCGTGCGCCGCCTGATGGTGATGAGCGGCCGTTCCGTCTTCACCAAGTTCAAGAGACATGAAGAATTCGAGGGTGTTCCCCTCGATCGACTCCGGTCCAACCCTGCGATCATGGGGGAGGGGGAACCCGGTGTGGCCGAGGCCGTGAAGCGGGCGATCGAACAGATCGACAAAGCACGGTCGGAGCCGGGGAAGAAGCCGGGCCTGGCCGGCTTGAACATAGCTAGGGCTTAGAGGACGCCGCGCACCGACTGGGATAACCGGCGGGCGGCATAAGGAGGAGAAATGTCTGTATTTTCGTTGTTGGCGCAGCATGCCGACATGGCCGTGCACAATCTGCATGTCGCGGGTGCCATGGTCTCGGATGCTGCATTGCATGGCAAGCTCGCCGTCGAGCATGCTTCCGACCATCTCGTTGTCCTTGCGCAAGCAGACAGCGGACCCATAACCGTCGATCAGTTCAAGGAAAAGCTGAAGGAAGTCCAGCAGGAAGAGCAGCTCGGCTGGCTGACCGCCATCGGCAAGTACTTCATCGGCATCTTCCAGAAGGGCGGCGAAGTGTTCGCCGGCTTCGTCACCGGCATCATTCCGACGCTGGTGGTGCTGATGACCGCCTTCTACGCCGTCACCGAACTGGTCGGCGAAGAGCGCGTGCATGGCCTGGCGCGCGGCGCCGGCAGGATTGCCTTGACCCGCTATACGCTGCTGCCTCTGCTGGCGGTGTTCTTCCTCACCAATCCGATGGCCTACACGTTCGGATCGTTCCTGGAAGAAAAGCACAAGCCGGCCTTCTATGACGCGGCCGTGTCCTACGTGCATCCGCCGCTTGGCCTGTTCCCGCACATCAATCCGGGCGAATATTTCGTCTGGGGCGGCATTCTCGTGGCTCTGCTCGAGCTTGAGAAGAAGGGCGTTGTCGTCGCCGGTTACCACGTCAAGGTGGCGATCTGGTACGCCATTGTCGGCCTCGTCGTCATCCTGCTCAAGGGCATGCTGACCGAGCGCATCACCACCATCATGGCACGCCGCCAGGGCGTCGAGCTGTAAGGGCGGGGAGGACATCATGGACAGGACATTCAAAGCCGTAAAGATCTCGCGGGGCAACACAGGCTGGGGTGGCCCGCTCGTCATCGAGCCGACCGCGCAGCGCGACAAGGTCGTCTCCGTCACCGGCGGCGGCATCCATCCCGTCGCCCAACTCATCGCCGACATGACCGGCGCCACGGCCGTCGATGGCTTCAAGGCGCCGCCAATCGAAGGCGAGATGGCGGTGGTCGTCGTCGATTGCGGCGGCACCGCACGCTGCGGCGTCTATCCGCGCAAGCGCATCCCGACCGTCAATCTGACGCCGGTCGGCCAGGCTGGGCCGCTCGCCCAGTTCATCACCGACGACATCTACGTTTCGGGCGTGAAGCCGGCCAACGTCACAATGGCGGACGGGTCCGAGGCGGTCACCACTGCGGGGGGAGCAGCATCGATGAGTTCAAGCAATAACACTGCTGCCGCAGCGCCACAGCCGCTGCCGAGCGAAGGCGGGCTGATCGGCCTGATCAGCTCGATCGGCCGCGTCATGGGCCGAGTGGTCGGCATCTTCTTCAATTCCGGCCGCCGCACGATCGACCAGGTGGTGCGCAACGTGCTGCCGTTCATGGCCTTCGTGACCATGCTCATCGGCCTGATCCTCTACACCGGCATCGGTGATGTGCTCGCCCAGCCGATGGGGCCGCTGGCCAACAACATTGTCGGCCTGCTGATCATCTCGGCCATTTGCGGCCTGCCATTCCTGTCGCCCATCCTGGGGCCGGGCGCCGTCATCGCGCAGGTCATCGGCGTGGCCATCATCGGCCCGCAGATCGCCAACGGCACGATTTCGCCGGCGATGGCTCTCCCGGCGCTGTTTGCCTACAATACCCAGGTGGGCTGCGACTTCGTCCCCGTCGGCCTGGCGCTCGGTGAGGCCAAGCCGAAGACGATCGAAATCGGCGTGCCGGCGGTGCTCATCAGCCGCCAGATCATGGGCCCCGTATCCGTGCTGATCGCATGGGTCGTCAGCCTGATCGTGTTCTAAGGAAATAAGAGAATGAGGTTCGCCACATGTCGGTTCTGCTGAGAACACGGGTCACTTCCATCGGGCCCGAAGTGGCGGATCTTGCCGAAGGGGGCGTGCTCATCCTGTTTGCGGATGGCTCGCCGCCGGAGCTTGCCGAGGTTTCGGTGCTCCACAAGACGGAGCTTGGACCCAGCGACGGCGCGCCGCAAAAGGGCGCGTCGATCACCCTTGGTCCGGTTTCCGCCGTCATAACCGCCGTCGGCTCCAGCGCATGGAGCAAGGTGCTCGAGATGGGCCATGTCGTCATCTCGTTCAATGGCGCCACCGAGGCCGAAAGGCCCGGCGAGATCTGCGCATCGCAGGTCGATGCCCAGGCGCTCGTGGCCGCCCTGAAGACGGACGCGATCATCACCATCGCCGCGTGAAGCATTCGCGCCGCGACGCATCTGGTTTCGGCTCCAGAGCAATTCCAGGAAAAGTGTGAAACGGTCTTCCGCCCGGAATTGCGTTAGAACAAAGAGTTAGAGCAATTCGTCGTTTCTGGACGAATTGCTCTAGGAAAAGCAGAGTATTTGCCATGGAACGCTCGACCATCGTCAGAGTGCATGAAGGTTTGCACGCCCGTCCTGCCACACGGTTCGTCAAGCTCGCGAAGGGCTTCGAATCCGATGTCGAGTTGGTCAAGGACGGCAAGGCGGTCAGCGCCAAGAGCTCCGTCAAGCTGATGCTGCTGGCGGTCAAGGAAAACCAGGAAGTCACCGTGCGGGCGAACGGCGCCGACGCCATCGAGGCGATCGAAGCGCTGATCGGCTATCTCGAAAACCCCAAGGCGGGTCTCGACGACGAAGCCGAGCCGCAGCGCCCGGCCAATGATGCCGGCCAGGCGGCATCCGCATCGGCACCCCAATCCGTGCCGGCTGCAGCAGGCGAAGCGAACGGCTTGCGCGGTGTCGCGGCAAGCGAGGGCGTCGCGATCGGGCCGGCCTTCGCACATTTCCCGCCCGAGATCGCCGGACAGGGCCGCATGCTGCAGGCCGAAGAGATCGCCGGCGAGATCGACAGGTTCCGTGCCGCGGTCGCCGCCGTCCAGGCGCGCATGGACCGGGCCTTGGCGCAGGACGGCCTGTCGGCCGCAGACCGCGGCATCGTCGCGGCACTCAGGGATATCGCCGCCGACGACAGCCTGACCGGCGAGGCCGAAAAGGCGATCAGGGGCGGCAACGACGCGGTCTCGGCCGTCATCACCGCAGCCTCCACGATCGCCGCCGATTTCAGCGCGGTCGACGATCACTACCTCAATGCGCGGGCCGACGATGTCCACGCCGTCGGGCGGCAGATCTGTCTGGTGCTGCTCGGCCAGGACGACGTCAGCCTCGAAAGCATTCCCGAAGGCGCCATTCTGATCGCCGACGACATCGGCGCCTGGGATCTGGCTCGGGCGCCGCTGAAGCGCATTGGCGGGGTGATTTGCGGCCATGGCGGCGCCACCTCGCACATCGCCATCATCGCGCGCTCGCACGGCATTCCGGCGGTGCTGGGCCTCGGCGACCAGGTCAATGCCTTGCGCATCGCGCGCGACGTGGCGCTCGACGGCAACACCGGCCATGTGATCATCGATCCGGACGAGGCGACGCGGGCCGACTATGCCGGCCGTGTCGAAGCGGCGGCGAAGGAGCGCGCCGGCCTGACCGTCTTCAAGATGGTGACGCCGAAACGTGCCGACGGCAAGGTGATCGAGGTCGCGGCCAATATCGGCTCGCTGGAGGAGATCGAGGCGGCGCAGGAAGCGGGCGCCATGGGCGTCGGCCTGTTCCGCACCGAACTCCTGTTCATGCGTCATATGCACCTCCCCTCGGAGGACATGCAGGCCGAGACCTATGCGGCACTGGCCAAGGCCTTCGCGCCCTATCCGGTCATCGTGCGCACGCTCGACATCGGCGGCGACAAGCCTATCGCCGGCATCGAGTTCCCCGATGAGGAGAACCCCTTTCTCGGCTGGCGCGGCATTCGAATGTGCCTCGACCGGCCCGATATCTTCAAACGCCAGCTCAGGGCGCTGCTGCGGGCGGCCGTGCACGGCAACATCAAGGTGATGCTGCCGATGGTGTCCGATATTTCCGAAGTGACGCGCACCCGCGCACTGGTCGATGAATGCGCCGCCGAACTCAAAGCCGAAGGCGTGCCGCATGCGACATTCGATCTCGGCGTGATGATCGAGACCCCGGCCGCCGTGCTGATCGCCCCGGCGCTGGCCAAGGAAGTGGCCTTCTTCTCGATCGGCACCAATGACCTCACCCAATACATCATGGCCGCCGACCGGCTCAACCCGACCGTCGCCAAGCTCAACGACGTCACCAATCCGGCGGTCATGTCGGCGATCGAGCTGACGGCCAAAGCCGGCGTCGCCGCCGGCATCATGGTGGGCATGTGCGGCGAGGCCGCCGGACGCCCGGATCTGATCCCGGCCTTCATCGAGATGGGTCTGACCGAGCTTTCGATGAGCCCGGCCTCGATCCAGCGCGCCAAGAAAACGATCACGGCCATGACGGCCGGGGACTAGATTTCCGGAAGCGCTGCTGGAGCTTACGGCAAATGCGCAAGCAAGGTGGCAAAGACTGGTGTCAGTTCCTCGACCGGGCTTGCCTTGGCGCAGGCCTGCGCGATGCGGTCGTGACGGATATCGGCAGCCAGGATCGCGATCTCCAGCATGTCGGGCTCAGGCGCGCCGTCGCGGCCAGTTGTCGCCAGGCCGCAGGCCAGAACCACCGGCGCCAGGCAGCTTATGTCGAGCGCGCGCTCCCCGGCCGTTTCCGGCGCGGCTTCGCCAAAGCGCACCGGACGCTGGCTGAGCAACTCGACCAGCAACGCCGCGCAAGTGGCCGCGATTGCCTGCAGTCCCGCGCCCGGCGCGGTCAACGCGGCCAGCAGATCACCATGGCGCTTGCGGATCGTGGCATGCGCGGCGGCGAAATCGGCTTCGTGGATGCGGGCATTGTCGATCTTCAGCCCGGCGAGCACCGCCTTCGTCAAATAGTACATGTCGCGCCGGAACAGGCGCTCGGCGCTCAACTGCCGCTCTTCGTTTCCGGCCGGAAAATAGGTGCCGAGGCCTTTCACGGTCGTGCCGTCCACCTTGATCGGGCGCTCGTGCGGGACAAAGGATTCAGCGATCGACAGCGCCTCGTCGACGGCGCTGGCGGCATGGCTGAGCAGGCCTTCGATGCCCTTGCCCGGAAACGGCGGCAGATGGCTGGTCGCTTCGCGCAACAAGCTGGCGTCGCCGGTGCCGTCATGGCGGCTTTGCCGGATGATGTCGCGGACCTCCCGCAACCGGTCCTTCAAATTGACGCGGACGTCTTCGGAGATTTGTCGGAGCATCGCGGTCTGCCTCGAAAGTGTCTTGCAGGGCGGCCGGCGAGGGGCCAGCCACCGACTCTACATTGTTCCTATCGATTGGTAGATCAATAGGCGATACTAGACCAGCATGCAGAATCGGCGACGGCGCGCTCTTCCGTCGCCGCGGGGGAGGGATGATTGGCCAGGCGACGACAGACGGAAGAAGGGCGGGCAGGAGCAGAGGCGACCGAGCAGGTGGCCAGTGAAAGCCGGACGGACCGCCTCAGGATTCGCGCCGCCTGGATGTATTTCGTCGAGCAGATGACGCAGAACGAGATCGCCGACGTGCTTGGCGTCGGCCGCGTCACCATCGTGCGCATGCTGGCCGAGGCGCGTTCGCGCAACGAGGTGAAGATCACCATCGAGAGCGAATTGTCGGAGATCGTGCGGCTGGAGCGCGCGCTGGAGCGGACCTTCGGCCTGCAGCAGGCGCTGGTCGCCCCGCTCACCGCGCCGAATGCCGATCCGATCCCGGCAATCAGCGCCAAGACCGGGGCTTTCCTGTCCGACACGATGAAATCCGGTATGCGCGTCGGCGTCGGCTGGGGCCGGACGCTGTTCTCCAGCCTGCCCTTCATCAGCGCCAAGTCGCTCACCGATTTCAAGGTCATTTCGCTGCTGGGTGGTGTCGGCGTCGTGCGGCGCTACAACCCGGCCGAGTTCGCCTGGCGCTTCGCCCAGATATTCCAGGGCGACGGCTATCTGATCCCGACGCCGGCCGTCGTCGATAGTGTCGAGACCAAGATCGCGCTGGTCGAGCGCTGCGGCCTGCAGGAGGTCTTTGAAATGGCCAACGTGCTCGATGCGGTTCTGCTGAGCGTCGGCGGCATCGCCTCGGCCACCACCTTCTCCCGCGGCGGCTTTCTCAGGGAAGCGGACCGCGAGGCCCTGCTCGAGCGTGGCGCCGTCGGCGACCTTCTGTTCCATTTCTTCGACCGCAATGGCGACCTGGTCGACCATCCCGTCAACAGCCACGTGATGTCGGTGGAAGTCGACCGTCTGCGCGCGGCGCCAATCCGCATCCTCACCTCCGGCGGCGAGGAGAAGACCGAGGCGCTGCTCGGTGCGATGAACCTGATCGCGCCGACGATCCTGATCACCGACGAGGAAAGCGCCAAGCGCATGCTCGAGGCGGTCAGCCCAAGCTGAAGGATGCCGTGATGTAATCGGGCCAGGCCTGCTGCTCGTCGAAGACGGCGGCGAGATCCGGTGTGTCCGCCAATATGCCGCCGAGCACCAGGGCCGTGGCGACGCCGACACCTTTGCCGCCAGCAATGTCGTGCTCGACGCTGTCGCCGACGCAGACGACGCTGCCGCGCTCAGGCTCACCGGCCAGCGCCAGGGCCGCAGCGAAGATCGCGCGATAGGGTTTGCCGATGCGGGTGACGCTGCCGCCCAGGCTTTCGTAGAGATCGGCGATCTCGCCGGCGCCGAAGCGCGGCCCTGCCGCCGTCAGCATGATCCTGTCCGGGTTGGTGCAGAAGCACGGCACCTTTCGCGCTGCCGCCGGGGCGAGCAGTTGGCGGTAATGGTCGAGGTCGTGGCGGTCGCCTTCGCTGGCGGAGATCAGCACCAGTTCGGCGTCCTCACCGGCCTCGGTCAGCACAAAGGGCAGGCCCTCGATCGCCGTGCGGTCGTTGTCGCGGCTGATCAGCAGGCATTTTGTCCCCGGACGCAGCTTTCCCGACGCCGCCATGTCGTTGAAGGATCGCCACGCCACCTCGCCGGAGGAGACAAAATGATCCCAACTGCCGGCGGCGAAGCCGAGTTTCAGCAGGCGGTCCTCATTGGGCTTGGCGCGCTTGCCGGAATTGGAGATCAGCACCACCGTCTTGCCGGCGCGCTTCAGCGCCAACAATGCCTTTACCGCGCCTGGATAAGGAGCCTGGCCGTCATGCAGCACGCCGAACTGGTCGAGCAGGAACACCTGGTAGCGCTCGGCCAGCGGCCCGATACCGTCGAGGCGTTCGATCTTCTTCGCACTCATGCCAGTCCTGCCTTGTTTGCGCCCTTCAGCGCCAGCCGCGCCGTGCCGGCGGCCGCCTCATCGGAAAGTGTCGGCAGGAAATCGACGCCGAGCTTGCGCCGCCGGATATCAGTCCAGGCCGGATTTGCGGCGCCGCCGCCGACGCTCCTGACAGAGGTCAGCGCCGGCGCGCCGAGCTCGGCCAGCCTGCGGTAGCCGAGCGCCTCGATCGCGGCCATGCCTTCGAACATCGCTTTGAGATAGTCAGCATCATCAGCTGGTCGCGGCGAAAGACGCGGCGGCAAGGTGGGATCGGCGATCGGAAAGCGCTCGCCCGATGCGCCGAGCGGATAATAGTCGAGCCCGGTTTGCGTCGTGGGGTCGATTGCCGCGCTGAGTTCGATGATCCGCGCCAGCGGAAAATACTGCGCCAGCACCTTGCCGCCGGAATTCGACGCGCCGCCGGCCAGCCAGGTGTCGCCGAGGCGATGGCTGTAGATGCCGAAGCGCGGCGCCGAGATCGGCCGGTCGGAGAGGATCTTGATGGTGAGCGAAGATCCCAGCGCCGTGACGCCGTCGCCAGCCGTCGTGGCGCCCGTCGCCAGGAACGAGGCACAGCCATCCGTGGTGCCGGCGAGCACGACCACATCGCGCGGCAGTCCAAACAGTTCCGCGGCGGCCGCGGTGAGCGTGCCGGTGACGGCACCCGGCTCGACGACATGAGGCAGCAAGTCCACGCGCATGCCGGTGGCCGCGATCCAGTCCGGCCAGCGGCGCGCCTCGACGTCATAGCCTGTCTTCAGTGCATTGTTCTCGTCGCTGACGTCGAAGCGGCCGGAGAAGTTTGCGGCGATCCAGTCGGCCTGGTGCAGCACGGCCGCGATGCCGGGCAGATGCTGGAACAGTAACGCCTTGGCAAGGCCGGAAGTCGCGCCGTGCGCGGCGCTCGCGTCCGGCGCCTCGCGGGCGACGGCTGCCAAGATGTCGGCGTCGTCGACCTTGTCGTTGTACATCAGCGGCTCAGTCAGCGGCCGCCCGACGGCGTCGACCGGCAGCAGCGTGCCCGACGTGCCATCGACGGCGATAGTGCGGACAGCAGCGCGGTCGATGCCCGAAAGCAGTTCCGTCAGAGCCGCCTGGACCGCTTGCCACCATGCCGAGGGGTCGCGGGGATTTTGGCCGAATCTGTCGAGCCGAACGGCGGACTGGCCGGCAATGGAAAAATCCGGGCGCATGGCGACGGCGCGCGCGCCCGACGTGCCGATGTCGATGCCGATGACAAGGGGCATCATGTCTTCAGTCCTTTGTTAGCCGCCTGTGGCATTGAGCTTCTGGCGATACTGCTCGGCGTCCCAATTGACCAGTTCGTCGTTCTCGGCAGCGGTGAGATAATTCAACCGCGCCGCGACATCGACGCGCGCGGCCACGTCGGCGAGGCAGCGCTGCATGGCGTCGGCGCCGGCGCTGGCGTCGCGGCGCATCAGCACGCCGGCGCCGGGGAACAGGATCGCCATGGGTGCCGTGCCGAGGCGCGCGGCGACCCCCGCCGCATTCTCGCCCGACCTCGCTACGATCGAGCCCTGGCCGAGGAAGATGACATGATCCGGATAGAGGCTGCCGGCCTCCGCCATGCGGCGGCTTTGCGGATCGAGCGCGACCGCATGAGCTTCCAGATCCGCCGGCAATCGGTAGACGCTGTCTGCCGCAAGCGCTGTCAGAGCCCTGACGTCGGGCGCTGCAGTCGCACGCGCCGGCCGTGCCAACAGCGCGCGGACGCGATGGAGCAGCCTCTGCGCCTCGGCGACGGTTTCGGCGGCGACGACCAGCCCATGATTGCCAAGGATCAGGACATCGACACCAGGCCGCAGTTTCTCGGAAATGCCACGGGCGAGCGGCAGGCCCGGCCGGCAATAGGGCACATAGGCCCATTCGATGCTGCCGAGCCGCCTGGCGACCTCGGCCTCGCCATCAGCCTGCACGGCAAGCGAAATCGTGTCGACGCAGTGGACATGCAAAACCACGCGTTGCGGCATCAAGGCGTGCACCGTGGTTTCGATCGACGGGCGCAGGCCGCGCGTGTTGAGTTCCTCGATGGCGAAGGCCTGCGGCTTGTCGGCGGCGGGATCGCGCTCTTCGACCGCCTCGAGCAGCGGCGCCATTGCCACCGGCACCATGATGTCGTCGCTGAGCGCATCCTTCAGCCAGGTGCCGGAGGCCTTGATCCACAGCGTGTCGCCGGCCTTGAGCGAGGTATTGCCGCCTGCCGCCTGGGTCATATGCGGGTTGAGCCCGATGCTGGCCGAAAGCGCCCGCAAGGCCGCCAGTTCCTGCGCGTCAGCTTGGGTTGCCATGGCGCCTTTCCTTCAACGCTTGCCCGGGATCCCGCCGCTGGGGCCGGTGTTGGCGCTGATATCGCAGATGCGAGCGACTTACGTCAACAGTGATCTACTATCATCAAAACCAGCTTGCAATCTGACTATTGTTGAGTAAGTTGCACCAATCGCCATGGAAAATGGCACTTGGGAGGAAAGAGTTGAGCGACTCCGGCCGCCAGCGTCAGATCGTCGAATTGCTGCGGGACCGCCCGTTCGCCTCGGTGCGCGAGCTGCAGGAGCGGCTTGGCGTTTCGGCGGCGACGGTCAGGCGCGACATAGACCGGATCGACGAGGCCGGCGAGGCGCGCAAGGTCTATGGCGGCATCTCGGCGCTCGACGGCGCATCGCATGCGGGCGTCGCCTATGCCCGGCCCTATGACGAGAACCGTGACCTCGCGGTCGAGGCCAAGCGGCAGATCGCGGCCATCGCGGCGACCATGGTGCGCGACGGCGACGCGGTCATCGTCCATGGCGGCTCGACCTGCTTCCATCTCGGCGTCAAGCTCGCCGAGCGCAACATTCGCCTCTACACCAATTCGATGCCGCTCGCGGCCTATCTCAGCGACCATGGCCATTGCAGCCTGACGGTTGCCGGCGGCGAGCTGCATCGCGAACCCGGCATCATCCATTCGCTGACTCAGGCAACGCCCTTCTACGCCTCGAAATTCTTTCTCGGCGCGCAAGGCCTCAACCAGGAAGGCGTGCTGGAATCGCATCCGCTGCTGGTGCGCTCCATTGTCGATCTCAGCCTCTGCGCCGACCAGATCGTGGTGCTGGCCGACAGCCGCAAACTGTCGATCCACGCGCGCAATGTCGCGCTGCCGCTATCGCGCATCGGCACGCTGATCACCGATGACGGCCTGTCGGATGCCGATGCGCGCATGCTGGAGGATGCCGGCGTCATGTTGCGGATCGCGTCCACCTCGGGAGCCGTGCCGTGAAAGTGGCGGTGCTCGATTTCGGCAAGACCAATTCGAAGCTGTTCGTCTTCGGCCAGGACGGACGCATCCTCGACGAGCGTCGGACCCAGCCAAAATGGACGCGCCAGGACGGCTTCAGCGTGCTCGACGAGGCCACCCTCCACGACTGGGCGCTCGGTGCTGTCACGGACGCGGTCGAAAACCATGGCGTGCAAGGGGTGATGGTGTCGGGCCATGGCTGCACCTTCGCTCTCGTGGACGACGCGGCGCTGACGCATCCGATCCTCGACTACGAGCAGGAGCCGCCGGCCGAAATCGCTGCCCGGATCGATCGTCGCATCCCGAATTTTGCCGAGACGTTCTCGCCCCGCCTGCCGCTCGGCTTCAACTACGGCCGACACATGCTGTGGCTGCAGGAGGTCGATCCCGACGCGTTCGCTGCGGCGAAGTCGATTCTCGGCTACCCCCAATACTGGAGCTGGCGCCTCGGTGGCCGAGCGGTCTCGGAAGTATCCTACCTCGGCTGTCATTCGCATTTGTGGGCGCCGCGCAGCCAGGACTTTTCATCGTTGGTCGATGCCGAGGGGTGGCGCGGCCAGATGCCGGGCTTCGCGCGCGCCGGCGCGGTCATCGGCGAACGGCGCCTTGGCGGAGCGGCACAGCCGATCGCCATCCACAATGGCGTCCACGACTCGAATGCGGCGCTCCATGCCTATCGCCGCCAGGAGCTTGGCCCGCTGACCGTGGTGTCGACCGGCACCTGGGTCGTCGTGCTCAATCCCGACTGCCCGCTGGACGTGCTCGACCGTGACCGCGACATGCTGGTCAATGTCGATGTCGACGGCGGCCCGGTGCCGACCATCCGCTTCATGGGCGGACGCGAATTCGCCGCCATCAGCGGCGGCTGGCAAGGCGCGATCCAGCATGGCGCGGTCCAGCAAGCGATCGACGCCGGCATCATGGCGCTGCCGAGCTTCGCGCCGGGCGGGCCGATGCCGGACCGTCCCGGCCGGCTGGTCGGGCGCGCGCCCGATGCCGCAGAACGCGCCGCGGCGGCTCTGCTCTATGTGGCGCTGATGGTCGATCTCTGCCTCGACCTCATCCATTCCCAAAACACCGTCATCGTCGATGGCGGGCTGAACGCTGGCGGCCTGCTTGCCGGGCTGTTGGCTGAGCTGCGTCCCGGCCAGGCCTTCCTGCAGGGCGCCACGCTGGAGGGCAGCGCCACGGGCGCGGCGGCGCTTGCCTTCGAGAGCGTCGGGCGCGACTTCGCCGCCGAGGCGCCGGAGCCGGTGCATGCGACGCGCTTCGGAGGCTTAACCGGCTATCGCGACGCCTGGCGCGATCACGTCGGCGGGCAGGCCGCCGCCATCAAGGCCGCGGGTGGTGCACGATGAGCGCGACGGCGCAGAAACAGGCAAGCAGCCATCCTGTGCTGGAGATGCTTCACATCTCCAAGACATTCGGTGCGATCCGCGCCTTGCAGGATGTTTCGCTCACCGTCCATGCCGGCGAGCTGCATGCGCTGATGGGCGAGAACGGCGCCGGCAAGTCGACGCTGATGAAGGTGCTGTCGGGCGCCTATCGGCCGGATGCCGGCGGCGAGATCCTGATCGACGGTGTGCCCGCCGCGACCGGCGATCCGATCAAGGCGCGCGCCGCCGGTATCGCGGTGATCTATCAGGAACTGTCGCTGGCGCCCAATCTGACGGTGGCGCAGAACATCTTCCTCGGCAACGAGCCGCGGCGCTTCGGCATTGTCGACCGCGATCAATGCAGCCGGCGGGCGAACGAAATCATCGCCCGGCTTGGCGTCTCCTTCTCGGCGCGTGCGCTGGTCTCCAGCCTGTCGCTCGGCGAGCGCCAGCTGGTCGAGATCGCCCGTGCCCTGTCGACCAATGCGCGCATCATCGTCATGGACGAGCCGACCACGTCGCTGACGTCGCGCGAGACCGACAGCCTCTTCGAAGTGATCGCGACGCTGAAGGCGCAAGGCATCGCCATCATCTACATCAGCCATCGCATGGAAGAGGTCTACCAGCTCGCCGACCGCGTCAGCGTGCTGCGCGACAGCGGCTATGTCGGCACGCTGGAGCGCGCCGACCTCAACGCTTCGCGGCTGGTCTCGATGATGGTCGGCCGCGATCTCTCCGCCTTCTACAAGAAGGATCATCGCCCTCCGGACGCGAAGCGCGCCATCGCACTCTCGGTGCGCGGCATGTCCGACGGGCGCCTGTTGAAGAACTGCTCGTTCGACCTGCACAAAGGCGAGGTTCTGGCTCTGGCAGGTCTTGTCGGCTCCGGCCGCACCGAACTCGCCCGGCTGATCTTCGGCGCCGACAAGCGCAGCGCCGGCACGCTGGAACTCGACGGCAAACCGATCTCCGTTGGCTCGCCGCGCGAAGCGCTCGACGCCGGCATCGCCTACCTCACCGAGGACCGCAAGGAACTCGGCCTGTTCCTCGACATGTCGATTTCCGACAACATCAGCATGGGCGTGCTGGCCAGGGACGCGCTGACCGGCGGATTGCGCGACTTCAGCGCCGCCGAAAGGCGCGCGGCGAAAGCCATTGCGGACCTGTCGATCCGCACCCGCTCGGCGCAGGCCAATGCCGGCTCGCTGTCGGGCGGCAACCAGCAGAAGGTGCTGCTCGCCCGGCTGCTGGAGACCGAGCCGAAAGTCGTCATCCTCGACGAGCCGACGCGCGGCGTCGATGTCGGCGCCAAGTCGGAAATCTACCGGCTGATCGACAACCTCGCCAACCGGGGCATCGCCATCCTGATGATCTCCAGCGAATTGCCCGAGGTGATCGGCGTCGCCGACCGCGTGCTGGTGATGCGCGACGGCGCCATAGCAGGCGAGGTGACGACATCCGGAGGCGAGCCGCTGCGTCAGGAGGCAATCATGGAACTTGCGACGGGAGCGGCCCAGGAATGACCGACAGAACGACGACGAGCGTGGATCAGGCGGCGGTCAGGAGCCGGCGGCTGCGCACGGCCTTCGCGGCGCTCGGCATGCTGCCGGTGCTGGTGCTGCTGGCGGCGGGCTTCCAGTTCATCAATCCGCGTTTCCTCACCGAGACCAATCTGCTCATCGTCACGCAGCAATCGTCGATCAACATCGTGCTCGCGGCCGGCATGACCTTCGTCATCCTGACCGGCGGCATCGACCTGTCGGTCGGCTCCATCCTTGCCGCGTCGGCAATGGTGGCGGTGCTGGTGTCCTTGGTGCCGGACTGGGGCCTGCTCGGCGTGCCGGCGGCCATCCTCGTCGGCCTCGGCTTTGGGCTCGTGAACGGGCTGCTCGTCGCCTATATCAGGCTGCCGCCCTTCATCGTCACGCTGGGTTCGCTGACGGCCGTGCGCGGCATCGCCCGCCTGCTCGGGCAGGACACGACGGTGTTCAATTCGGACCTGCCGTTCGACTTCATCGGCAATGGCTCGCTGTTCGGCATCCCCTGGCTGGTCGTCATCGCGCTGTCGGTCGTGGTGCTGTCCTGGCTGGTGCTCAAGCGCACCGTGCTCGGCACCTGGATCTATGCCGTCGGCGGCAATGCCGAGGCAGCGCGGCTGACCGGCATCAAGGTGCCGCTGGTGCTGCTGTTCGTCTATGGCGTGTCCGGCCTGCTCGCCGGCCTCGGCGGCGCCATGTCGGCGGCAAGGCTTTATGCCGCCAACGGCCTGCAACTCGGCCAGTCCTACGAGCTCGACGCCATCGCCGCCGTCATCCTCGGCGGCACCAGCTTCGTCGGCGGCGTCGGCTCGATCTGGGGCACGCTGATCGGCGGCCTGATCATCGCGGTGCTCTCCAACGGGCTCATCTTGGCCGGTGTCTCGGACATCTGGCAGTACATCATCAAGGGATTGGTCATCATCGTGGCGGTCGCCCTCGACCGCTACCGGCTCCAGGCAGGGGCGAGAACGTGAGTGACCTAGTCGCCGGCATCAAAGACCGGCTTGTGTAACGCACCGTGAGAGGCGCGGGGCATCAGGAGGAAGTAAGCGTAATGAAGACCATCGCCAAACTGCTCTGCGGCGCCGCGTTCGCGGCCGTCGCCATCGCGCCGGCATCGGCCAAGGACCTCAACAAGGTCGGCATCTCGGTCGGCCTGCTCGGCAACCCCTTCTTCGTCGCCACCATCAAGGGCATCGAGGACGCGGCCAAGAAGATCAATCCGAAGGTCGAGGTGACGTCGGTATCGGCCGACTATGACCTCAACAAGCAGGTCTCGCAGGTCGATTCCTTCATCGCCGCGGGCGTCGACGTGATCATGCTCAACGCGGTCGACGCCAAGGCGATCGCGCCGGCGGTGAAGAAGGCACAGGCCGCCGGCATCATCGTCGCCGCCTTCGACGTCTCGGCGCCGGGCGCCGACGTCACCGTGATGACCAACAACGTCAAGGCCGGCGAGGAGGCCTGCCAGTATCTGGTCGATCATACCGGCGGCAAGGGCGACTACGTCATCCTCAACGGCCCGGCATCCTCGTCGATCCTGGAGCGGGTCAAGGGCTGCAAGAACGTGCTTTCGCAGCATGCCGATATCAAGATCCTGTCCGACGACCAGAACGCCGAAGGTTCGCGCGACGGCGGCCTGAAGGTGTTCCAGTCGCTGCTCACCCGCTTCGACAAGATCGACGCGGTGTTCGCCATCAACGACCCAACGGCGATCGGCGCCCAGCTTGCCGCCAAGCAGCTCAACCGCTCCGAGTTCATCTTCACCGCGGTCGACGGCGCGCCCGATATCGAAAAGGAGCTCTCTTCCGGCACCTCGATGATCAAGGCCTCGGCCTCGCAGGATCCCTATGTGATGGCCGGCCAGTCGCTGACGATGGCGGCCGAGCTGCTTGCCGGCAAGAAGCCGGCCGAGGCCACCGTGCTGCTCGATCCCAAGCTGATCACCGCCGAAAACCTGAAGGACTACAAGGGCTGGACCGCGGCCCGCTGATCACTCCAACAGGCGCGGCCGGATTTGTCCGGCCGCGCCCATTCTCATCGCCGCAAACCGGAGACGATCATGGCGCGCATCGGAATCCATTCTTTCGTCTGGTCGGCAAGCTCGGCACAGAGCGAGCTTGAACGCACACTGGCCAACACCAGGGAGGCCGGCTTCGACCTGATCGAATTCTCCTATCTCAACCCGGCCGATGTCGACATTGGCGGGCTTGCCAAACGCATCGCCGATCTCGGCCTCGGCGTGGCGATCAGCATCGGATTGCCTGGTGACGGCGACATATCGAGCGCCGACAAGGCGGTCGCCGCGCGCGGCGTCGAGATCCTCAACCAGACCATCGCGCTGACGCGCGATCTTGGCGGCCGCAAGGTCGCCGGCATCCTGTCGGCCGGCCATGGCCTGCAGATCGAAGCGCCGACGCGCGATCAATGGAACCGCAGCACTGCTGCGCTGGCGAAAGTCGCCGAGACGGCGAAGGCGGCTGGCGTCACGCTCAATCTCGAAATCGTCAACCGCTTCGAAAGCAATCTGCTCAACACCGCCGCGCAAGGTCTCGCCTTCATCGAGGATACCGGCTCGGACAACATCTTCCTGCATCTCGACACGTTCCACATGAACATCGAGGAAGCCGATGTCGGGCTGGCCATCCGCCACGCCGCGGGCAAGATCGGCTATGTCCATATCGGCGAGAGCCATCGCGGTTTCCTCGGCACCGGCAATATCGACTTCTTAGCCATTTTCGATGCGCTGACCACCATCGGCTATGCCGACGATCTCAGCTTCGAATCCTTCTCCTCGGAGATCGTCGACGAGAACCTGTCGAAGAAGACCGCCATCTGGCGCAATCTGTGGGCCGACAACATGGCGCTCGCCAAGCACGCGCGCGCCTTCATCGGCCTTGGGCTCGAGACGGCGCGGCGCAAGGCGGAACTGGTCTCTGCCCGTCACAAGCCGTAGGGCGGTCGCGGATTTCCCAAGACGCCCAGGCGCGTAAACGCCGCTCGTTGTCGTCGCGCATGCATTGCCGCCGTCCCATGCATCGGCTATCCGACCGCTGCGATACATGAAGCAGAAGGAAACCCGGCATGACCAATAAGACGATCCTCAAATTCGGCGCGATCGAACACGCGGAAGCCGGCGACCTGCCTGGCTGGATCGTGGTCGAGGGCCACCCGACCATGCAAACCGCCGTCCAGCACACGACGGAAGACGGCAAGGTGATGTCGGGCACGTGGCGGGCGTCGCCCGGCACCTATCATGCGACCTACACCGACTATGAATTCGTGCACATGATCGCCGGCCGCATCATCATCACGCCCGACGGCGGCACACCTGTCGAAGTCGGCCCGGGCGACGCTTTCGTGGTGGAAGCCGATTTCAAGGGAACCTGGAAGATCGTCGAACCGGTTACCAAGCATTTCGTCGTCCGGGTGGCCTGAACCAGCCGTCTCGACAGCAGGAGCAGGCAGGTCGGCAATGCGCCGACCTGTCAAGTGGCGCGGACCACGCGGTTCAATTCGCAACGCCACCGTCTTTATTTGTATCTGATCTGCTGATACATAACCCCGTGCGACCAGTGCGGGGCCATATGTCGAATGAAATCATGGTCGTCGATCCGCTTGAGCGGCTCGACCTGTTGAAGAGCCTCGCGAGCGAGGTTCGGGTCCGGATTCTCGACCTGCTGCACCGCAAGGGGCCGAAAAACGTCAATCAGGTGGCCGAAGAACTGGGTCTTCCGCAATCGACAATTTCGGCAAACATCCAGGTTCTTGTCGATGTCGGTCTGATCGAGACGAAATCACAGAAGGCGCGCAAGGGAAGCCAGAAGGTCTGTTATTCGACCTTCTCCGAGCTGGTTGTCGTCTTCAAGGACCGCACCCCGGCGCAGGATCTCGGCGTCATAGAAGTGGCGATGCCGCTTGGTCTCTACACAAGATGCGAAGTTTCCGCTCCCTGCGGCCTGTGTTCAACGGACGGCGTCATCGGACTTCTCGATGTGCCCGATACCTTCCTCGATCCTGACCGTATGCGGGCCGGGCTGCTGTGGTTCACGCGCGGCTTCGTCGAATACCAGTTTCCCAACAATGCGACGCTTGCCAATGCCAAAGTCGGCGGGCTGGAGCTGGCGATGGAGCTTTCGTCCGAGGTGCCGGGCACATCGAAGGACTGGCCATCGGACATCACGGTCGCGATCAACGGACACGAGATCGATACCTGGACGGCGCCGGCCGACTATGGCGACAAGCGCGGCAAGCATACGCCCGGCTGGTGGAAGCTGGCCGGATCGCAGTATGGCGACCTCGCACACTGGCGCGTCACCAACAACGGCACCTATCGCAACAACGACAAGGTTTCCAAATGCTCGCTGGCTGATCTGGAGCTCGAACGGCACCGCTCGATCCGGATACGTATCGGTGTGAAGGAAGATGCGCGTCACCCAGGCGGCATAAACATCTTCGGCAGCGGCTTCGGCAATTACAGCAACCACATCGTTCTGCGCCTGCTGAAGGCTTGAGAGCATATTTGGCCCTTGACGGCCGAACCAACTCCGCCCTTAACTGACCCACGATCCGGATATAGATCGGAAAGTCGGATTGATAATCCGCAGTGGGAGGGATCATGAAGGCCAGAGTCACGGCGAACGCGGCCTATACCGTCGCGGATATCGACAAGCGTCTCTATGGCTCGTTTCTCGAGCATCTTGGTCGGGCGGTCTACACGGGCATCTACGAGCCCGGACATCCGCAAGCGGACGCACAGGGAATGCGCAAGGACGTGATCGAGCTGGTACGTGCGCTCGACACGCCGATCTGCCGCTACCCCGGTGGCAACTTCGTGTCCGCCTACAATTGGGAAGATGGCATAGGCCCAAAGGAGAACCGCCCGCGGCGGCTCGATCTTGCATGGCGCACCACGGAGCCGAACCTGGTTGGCATCCACGAATTCGCCGACTGGGCCGAAAAAGCCGGCACCGAGATGATGCTTGCCGTCAATCTCGGCTCCCGCGGCCTCGACGAGGCGCGGGCCTTCGTCGAATACGTCAATCACCCGGGCGGCAGCTACTGGTCAGATCTCAGGGCCAAGAACGGACGCGCGCAACCCTGGAACTGCCGCCTCTGGTGTCTCGGCAATGAAATGGACGGCCCCTGGCAGGTCGGCCACAAGTCGGCGAGCGAATACGGGCATCTCGCCAACGAGACCGCCAAGGCGTTGCGCGGCCTCGACCCGACGGTGGAACTGGTCGTCTGCGGCTCGTCGCATTCCAATATGCCGACCTATCCCCAGTGGGAAGCGAGCGTGCTGGAAGCGACCTACGAGCAGGTCGACTACATCTCTCTCCACATGTATTTCGAGAATTACGAGAAGAATACGGCCGAATATCTCGCTCTTCCGGCCAAGCTCGACCGCTACATCGGCACCGTCGCGGGCATCATCGACTACGTGAAGGCCAAGACCCGCTCGAAGCGGGACGTGAAGATCTCCTTCGACGAGTGGAACGTCTGGTACCATCAGCGCAAGCAGGACGCCGAGCGCATGCGCGGCTGGGACTGGCCGGAAGCGCCCAGGCTTTTGGAAGACATCTACAATTTCGAGGACGTGCTGCAGGTCGGCTGCATCCTCAACACCTTCATCCGCCGGTCGGATGTTGTTCGCATCGCCTGCATTGCGCAGCTGGTGAACGTAATCGCGCCGATCATGACCGACCCCGGCGGCAGCGCCTGGCGGCAAACGATCTACTGGCCTTTTATGCTGGCCTCCAGGTACGGCCGCGGCACCGCGCTGCAACTCGCGGTCGAGGTGCCTACCTATGACGCGGCCGTAGCCGACAAGGTGCCGTGGCTCGACATTGCAGGCGTGCACAATTCGAACGCCGGCACGCTGACCTTCTTCGCAATCAATCGGCATGGGTCCGAGACGATAGAGGCCGAAATCGCCCTCGAGCGGTTCGCCGCCAAGTCCATCGAGCACACGATCATCCGTCATGACGATCTTGAGGCCTGCAACACCAAGGACGCGCCGGACAACGTAGCACCGGTCAAAGGCAACGGGGCAACGCTCAACAGCAAGGGAATGACGCTGAACTTGCCGCCGCACTCCTACTCGATGGTGCGTGTGACGCTTTGAGTTAATATCCTGATATCGGATACATATCGTAAAATCCGTTGCAGGCGGATCGGTTTGGTGTAGCATTGAAACGTTCAAGGCGGATCTAACCGCCGTACTCGGGAGGAAGCTGAGATGAACTTTCGCAGGATGATGGCCATAGCGGTGGTTGCGGCCGGAGGAATCTGGGCCGTCGCGGCCCAGGCCGAAGAAACCGTCATGTGGTGGGATTTCCTCGGCGGCGGCGACGGTGTGCGCATGAAGCAGATGATCGCCGACTTCAACGCCGCCCACACCGGCAAGATCAAGATCGACGCCACGACGCTGGAGTGGGGCACGCCCTTCTACTCGAAGGTGCAGACCTCCGCCGCGGTCGGTGAGGCGCCAGACGTCATGACCTATCATGCCAGCCGTATCCCCCTGGCGGTGAGCCAGGACATTCTCGAAGAAATCACCGCCGACGACATGAGCAAGATGGGCCTCTCGGCCTCGGACTTCGCCCAGACGACGATGGGCGCCGTGACGGTCGACGGCAAGCAATACGCAGTGCCGCTCGATACCCATCCGATCGTCCTGTACTACAATCGCGTCCTCCTGAAGAAGGCAGGCGTGCTCGGCGACGACGGCCGTCCCGTGGGTATGAAAAACAAGGAGGAATTCACCGCGACACTGCAGAAGTTGAAGGATGCCGGCGTCGAGTTCCCGCTGGGCAGCGTCACCGCCGACGGCAACTTCATGTACCGCACCATCTATTCGCTGGTGTGCCAGCAAGGCGGCGAGCTTCTGACGGGCAACGAATTCCTCGCCGGCGACAACGGCAAGAAGCTGGCGAACGCGTTGGCGGTTCTGCAAGGGTGGACGAAGGCCGGGCTGCAGTCGACCTATACGGACTATCCCGCAACCGTCGCCCTGTTCACCTCGGGCAAGGCCGCTATGATGATCAACGGCGTCTGGGAAGTTCCCACGATGACCGACCTCGCCAAGCAAGGCAAGCTGTTCGACTGGGGCGCCGTCGAGATCCCGGTGATCTTCGACAAACCGTGCACCTATGCGGACAGCCATTCGTTCGCAATCCCGAAGAACAAGGGCAAGGAGCTCAGCCCGGAAAAGCGTGCCGCCGTTCTCGAGGTGATCTCATGGATCGACAAGCACTCGCTGTTCTGGGCCACGGCAGGCCACATCCCGGCATACAAGCCAGTCACCGAGTCGGCCGAATACAAGGCAATGCAGCCCAATGCGACCTACTCGACGCTGACGGCCAACATGATCTTCGATCCGAAGTCGACCAAGGCCGGTGTCGCCGGGCCGATCTTCGACATCATGTCCAATTATTTCGTGCCGACCCTCAACGGCGAGATGGACCCAGGCGAGGCGGTGAAATCCATCAAGGAAGAGCTGAACAGCATGTAAGGCTCAAGGCTGGGACCGCCCGCCCAGGGCGGCCCCAGCCGTGTTCGAGGAAGAGCCATGCTTCGCAACTCCCGCACTGAACGTCTTGTCGCGCTGGTGCTGGTCGCTCCCTTCCTGGCGATCTACCTGCTGGCGTTCGTCTATCCGACGGTCCAGATGTTCCGCATCTCCTTCACCGATGCGCCGCTGATCGGCGCGGGTCGGTGGGTTGGCCTCGACAACTATCTGCGGCTCGACAACGACCCGATGTTCCGGCGCGCGGTCTGGAACACCGCTTACTTCGTGCTGATGACGGTCGTCCCCGGGACGCTCATCGCCCTTTTGATCGCGCTTGGCGTGTCGCGCCTCAAGGGCCGGTTCCAGTCGATCGTGCTGGCGCTGTTTTTCCTGCCCTACATTTTGCCGGTGTCGGTCGTCTATCTGATCTGGGACTGGACGCTGAATTTCCAGTTCGGGATCGCGATGCATGTGCTGGACTGGCTGGGAATCCCGCGCGTACCGGTCTTCAAGTCGCGCGTCTGGTTCTTGCCGGCGGTGGCCGGGGTGACGATCTGGTGGACCGCGGGCTTCTCGATCCTCCTCTTCCTCGCCGGACTGAGGTCCATACCAGTCGAGATCTACGAAGCCGCCGCACTCGACAACTCGACGCGATGGACCACGTTCCGGCGTATCACCTGGCCACTGCTATGGCCGGTTACCTCGCTGGTGTTGACCATCCAGCTCATCCTGCAGCTCAAGATCTTCGACCAGGTCTATCTGTTCTCGTTCGGCGGCCGGCCGAACGACAATATGGTCCTCGTCTATTACATCTTCCAAAAGGCCTTCCAGCAGAACCAGGGAGGCAGGGCGGCGGCTGTCGCCGTTACCCTCTTCGTGCTTGTGGTGGTCGTCTCGGTCCTGCAATTCCAACTGCTCCGGTTCGCCGAAAGGCGGCGCCGATGAACGCCATGGCTGCGCAACGCTGGAATTTCTGGGGCGGGATCATCACGGCACTGACGCTCGTCTGGGCCATCCTATGGGCATTCCCGCTCTATTGGGGGGTGATCTCATCGCTCAAACCGGACGACGAGGTCGTCCGGCCTTACATCGAACTCTGGCCCGAGACGCCGACGCTGGAGAACTACATTAGCGCCGTGACCACCACACAGATCGGCGCCTGGTACGTTAATTCGGTGGCGGTCGCGGTCGGCGTAACGGTCATCACCATCTTCATCTCGATGCTGTGCGGCTACGCGATCTCGCAGTTGCGGTTCCCGGGGCGCATCGCGCTGTGGTGGCTGATCCTCGCCTCCTTCATGGTTCCGACTTCGGCATTGATCATCAATCATTTCGTGCTGGTCGCCAACCTTGGCCTGCTCAACAGCTGGGCCGGGATCATGTTGCCGCAGCTTATCCACCCCGTCATCATCATCGTGTACAAGCAGTTCTTCGATCAGGTCCCGAAGGATTTCCGCGAGGCCGCGGTCATGGACAATGCGTCTGAATTCGGGATCCTCTTCAAGATCTACATGCCGATGAACTGGGGGGTAACGACGGCGCTGTCGATCGTCTGCTTCATCTGGACGTGGAACGCGTTCTTGTGGCCGTTCCTCTCGGTGACCCGCACCGAGATGATGACGATCACCGTCGGCATCACGCAGGTCAACGACGCCTTCGGTGTCTACTACGCGCGCCAGCTGTCGGCAGCCGTACTGGCCGGCCTGCCGGTGGCACTGGCCTACCTCTGCTTCCAGCGCCGGGTAACCGAAGCGATAACGCTCTCGGCAGGTATCAAGGGCTAAAGCGCCGGCAAGTGCACCGCAATGCCGGAGGGCACGATCGCCGCTGGGCAGGTTCAGGCCCCGTCAGCGCCCGCGTGCCAGGCCGATCCGTCCGCGGCGAAGAGATGCAGGGCCGTGGTGTCGAACTTCAGCCGAACGGCGTCGCCCGGTTTGACGCTCGAAAGCCCGCGATCCTGTGCCGTAACCTGGGTCCCATCCGCGAGCCGTGCGTAGACGAGCGTTCGCTCGCCAAGGCGCTCGACAACGGTGGCCGTGGCGGATGTTTCATTGCCCTCCGCGACGACCGTCAGCGATTCCGGCCGCACGCCGAGTTCGCGCCAATCCCTGTTGACCGGCGCGCCGGGAAGTTCGACCAGCGATCCGTCGGTCAAGCGCGCATTGAGCCTGTCACCCGAACCCGAAACCGTAACGGGCAGAATGTTCATCGCGGGTGACCCGACGAAGGTCGCGACGAATCGCGACGCCGGACGCGCATAGACATCGACGGGTCTGCCCATCTGCTCTATCCGGCAATTGTTGAGGATCACAATACGGTCGGCGAGCGTCATCGCTTCCACCTGGTCGTGGGTGACGTAGATCATCGTCGACTTCAAACGCTGATGCAGTTCGGCAAGCTCGACGCGTGTACGGGCTCGAAGTGCTGCGTCCAGATTGGAGAGTGGCTCGTCGAACAGGAATGCCTTGGGCTCCTTCACGATCGCTCGCCCGATGGCGACGCGCTGGCGCTGCCCGCCGGAGAGCTGCGACGGCCGCCGCTGGAGCAGCGCTTCGATCTCCAGGATACGCGCAGCCTCGGCGATGCGTTGGCGTATGACATCCGGCGCGACCCGGATGTTCCTCAGCCCGAAGGCCATGTTCTCCGCGACTGTCATATGCGGGTAAAGCGCGTAGTTCTGGAAGACCATCGCAACGTTGCGCCTGCCCGGCGCAAGGTTCTCCGAGCGCACTCCGTCGATCGTCAGCGTGCCCTGGTCTATGCTTTCGAGGCCGGCGATCATGCGCAGCAGCGTCGTCTTGCCGGAACCGGACGGACCGAGAAACACGACCAGTTCTCCCGGCTCGATGTCCAGGCTCACGTCGCGGATCACTTCGACTGAGCCAAAGTGCTTCGATACGCCCGAAAGCGCGATTCCCGTCATGCTTGCGATCCCTTCTTTCCTACATAATTTCGGATAAATACCCGATGTCAAGGAACTAAGGGCGCCGAGCCGATCAGGCGGCCCAAACGCCGCATTGACCTGGCCAGGCATCGGCAGTCTCTTAGGGTCGCCCTTGGTGTTCAACGACTGGTCGAGGAAACGACAGATGCATCGGCGAGGTTTTCTGGCAGCAGGTCTTGCGACGATTTTTGTGGGCGAGCGTGCCGCTGCGCAGATGAAGATGGACGACATGCCGGGCATGAATATGGGCGGTCACGCGGGCCATGACATGGGCACCGCGCCGCAAGGCACGGTGGTTCTGCCCGAGGGCGAGGCGTTGCGCGAATTGCCCCTGCTGGCGAACGAAGCCGGCAGGCCGGGTCTGTTCAAGGCGACGCTGACGGCCGGGTCCGCCACGGCGCGTTTTGCCGAAGGACTGGACACGCCGATCCTCGCTTACAACGGCACCAGCCCCGGGCCTCTGATCGAGGCCGTGGAGGGCGACCGCGTCGAGATCACCTTCGCCAACCGGATCGCGAACGAGGCAAGCACCATCCACTGGCACGGCATGCCGGTGCCGGCCGATCAGGACGGCAATCCGATGGACCAGGTCGCCACCGGCACCGATCGCACCTACAGTTTCGATCTGCCGGAAGGCAGCGCCGGCTCTTATTGGTATCACCCGCATCCGCACGGCAAGACCGCCGAGCAGGTCTATCGCGGCCTTGCCGGCGTGTTCGTGGTCAAGCCGAAGGCCGATCCGATCCCGGCCGCCTATGGCGATACCGTGCTGGTTTTCACCGACCTGCGCCTTGCGGCCGATGGCACCTTGCCCGACAACACGATGACGGACCTGATGAACGGGCGCGTCGGCGACCATGTGTTGGTCAACGGGCAGAAGAATCCCACACTGGCGGTGCCCTTTGGCGCGAAACGGCGCTTCCGGCTCTACAATGCGACCAACGCGCGCTTTCTGCGGCTTTCCTTCGACGGCGCGGCGATGACGATCATCGGAACGGATGGCGGTCTGCTGGAGGCCCCGGTGGCTGCCGGCGACATCCTGCTCAGCCCGGCGGAACGGCTTGAACTGGTCGTGTCTTTCGACAAGCCCGGCGCGGCCGCGCTTGCCACGCTGGACTATGACCGCGGCTGGATGGGTCCCGGGCGCCCTGCCGATGCCGGGCTGACGCTGCTGACGGTCAATGTCTCGGAGACGCCGACCGGGCCTGTCCCGCCACTGCCCGACAGGCTGCGGCCGATCGCGCAACTCGGCGCTCCGGCGGTCAGCCGCCGCTTTGTCTTCACCGAAACCATGGCCATGAACGCCGGCGGCATGGAGATGGGCTTTCTGATCAATGGCGCCGCCTTCGACATGCAGCGCATCGACGTCGTCGCCAAGGCTGGTCAGGTCGAACTCTGGGAGATCGTCAACGAGGCGGACATGGATCATCCATTCCATGTGCATGGGACGCAGTTCCAGGTGGTCGAGCACGAACGCGGCGGCACCATGTCAAAGCCGGCCTATCGCGCCTGGAAAGACACCGTCAATGTCGCGCGCGGAGAGACGGTGCGGCTGCTGCTGCGGCAGGACCGGCCGGGGTCGAGGATGTATCACTGCCACATCCTCGAGCATGAGCAGCTCGGCATGATGGGCATTGTCGACGTGCAGGCATAGTCCGGCGTGGCGGCGCTCTATGGCGCACTGTTCCTCAGCGCCTTCCTCGCCGCAACCGTCCTGCCGGTTTCGTCGGAGGCGGTGCTCGCCGGCCTTGTCCTCTCAGGCCGCGGTGACCCTTGGCTGCTCCTTGTGGTGGCGACGATCGGCAACACGCTCGGCTCCGTGGTGAACTGGGTTCTGGGGCGTGGCATCGACGGGCTGCACAACAGGCGCTGGTTTCCAGTCGCCACGGATCGCTATGAGCAGGCATGCCGAACGTTCCGCCGCTTTGGCGAATGGACACTGTTGTTTGCCTGGCTGCCGGTCGTCGGAGATGCTCTCACCCTTGCCGCGGGCGCCGCACGCGTGAACCTCGGCGTGTTCGTCGCTCTTGTCGCGACCGGCAAGGCTGCACGCTATGCGGTGATCGTCGCGGGAGGGTTGTGGGCGACGGCGTGAGTCATCGTCCGCATTGTCGACCGCGAGCGGCATGCTTATTCGCGTGAGGCCGTTTCCGGCCGGCCGAAGACCATGCTTCGCATGACGCCATCGCGCAACAGCCCCAAATGCACCATGGCAGCCAGGACGTGAACGCCGATAAGTCCAAGCATTATCCAGACCAGCTTCTGATGCACGAAGGCGAAACTCCTTGCCGACAGCGCCCCTACGGAGGGCGCCAGCGGCACGGGCAAGGTTCCGAAAAGCCGTGCAGGGGGCATGAAAGGCATTGGCCGATAGCCTAGCCATCCCGTTATCAGGACGGCGAGGATCGTGACATAGAGAAGCACGTGGAAGAAAGCCGTCGCAAACCGCAGGAATCGTGAGGTTGGCCTGACGGGGGCCTGCGTGAAGCTGCGCCAGCAAAGCCTGAGGACGACGATGGTCAGGATCGTCACGCCGATCGACATGTGAAGCGGCAGCCAGTTCATCATCGTCATGCCCGGCCCCCGCATCGGCCCGAAGGCAATGGCGATTTGCGCCGCGAGCGCCGCCACGGTCAGCCAATGCAGCAGACGAATGCCGAAATGCCAATGCAAGCGAGGTTTCCCGCTCACCTTCGCGGCCCGACGTTTTTCAAGGGTGCGCATGAGGGCGTGATGTCTTCGTCCTCTTCAACGGACCTGATTGCGCAAAGAGGTACAATGCTTCTTCGCCAAGCGCTTGAAAATGCATGGTGATCCCGACAGGAATCGAACCTGTGACCTACAGATTAGGAATCTGCCGCTCTATCCTACTGAGCTACGGGACCACGCGGCCCGACACATAGCCGCTTCGGACCGTTTCGCCAAGAGGCCGCCCGCATGCAATCGGCCGACCTTCTGGGCAATGAGCTTCAGGCGGCCAGGGCGGTTTCCGCCAGCTTCACCCAGTAGCTCATGCCGTGCGGGATGGCCTCGTCGTTGAAATCATAGGCCGGGTTGTGAAGACCGGCAGTGTCGCCATTGCCGATGAAGATGAAGGCGCCGGGGCGGGCTTCCAGCATGTAGGAGAAATCCTCGCCGCCCATCACCGGCTGGATGCCGCGGTGGACCTGGGCGTCGCCGGCGACATTGGCCGCGATATCGCTAGCAAACATCGTCTCTTCGGCGTGATTGAAGGTCACAGGGTAATTTGCCTGGTAGTCGACCTCGATCCTGGCGCCGAAGGCGGTCGCCAGGCCGTCGCAGATGGTGCGGATGCGCTCTTCGGATTTCTTGGCGATCTCCTTGCGCAAGGTGCGAACGGTGCCGGCGATCTCGGCCGATTCCGGGATGATGTTGTAGGCGTCGCCGGCATGGAACTTGGTCACCGACACCACCACGGCCTCGACCGGATCGGTGCTGCGCGAGGCGATCGTCTGCAGCGCGCCGACCAGCTGGCTGGTGATGACGATCGGATCAATCGTGCCGTGCGGCATCGCGGCGTGACCGCCCCTGCCTTTCACGGTGATGGTGAATTCGGCCGTCGCCGCCATGATCGGGCCCGGACGGATGGCGAACTGGCCGACGGGCAAGCCCGGCATGTTGTGCATGCCGAACACTTTGGAGATGTCGAAGCGCTCCATCATGCCGTCCTTGACCATCTCGTTGCCGCCGCCGCCGCCTTCCTCCGCCGGCTGGAAGATCACCGCCACGGAGCCGGCGAAATTGCGCGTCTCGGCAAGGTATTTGGCGGCACCCAAAAGCATCGCGGTGTGACCGTCGTGGCCGCAGGCGTGCATCTTGCCGGGAACGGTCGAGGCGTAGGGCTTGCCAGTGATTTCATTGAGCGGCAGCGCATCCATGTCGGCGCGCAGGCCGATGGTGGCGCCTTCGCCCTGGCGGCCGCGGATGACGCCGACGACGCCGGTCTTGCCGAGGCCGGTGACCACATCATCGCAACCGAACTCCTTTAGCTTCTCGGTGACGAAAGCCGCCGTCTTGAAGACATCGAAGTTCAGCTCCGGCGTCTGGTGCAGATGCCGGCGCCAGCCGGCGACTTCGTCCTGCATTTCAGCGGCGCGGTTCAGGATTGGCATGATGGTTCCATTCGTTGTTGGTGCAGCCGGCTTCAGCCTGTGTTTTGCAATTGTACCCGGGGTTTTGCAATTGTGCGCGGGGTTTTGGAATTGTGATTGTCAGGCACTTTGCCATGTTGGCGTCACATAGGGTAAATAGCACCGCACCGATGCGGTCCGTTTTTGAGGGTCGGACTCATTGTGCTGGCGGTCGCGTAACGAAATCTTACGGAGCCAGGGGCAATCAGGGCAAGAGGCGATTTCGGATTAGATCATGCGGCACAGGCATTTCCTCAAACTATTCTCGGCTGGCGCAATCATGCTGTCGGTCCTGGCCGGGCCGGCGCTGGCCAATCCGGTGGTTGTCTTCGATTTGAAGAACGGCCAGATCCTGCAGCACCAGGATGCCTTCAAACGCTGGTATCCGGCCTCGCTGAGCAAGCTGATGACCGCCTATGTGACCTTCCGGGCGATCGCGGCCGGCGAGGTCCAGCTCGATTCACCGATCAAGGTGACCAAGCACTCCGCCGGTGAGCCGCCAAGCAAGATGGGTTTCAAGCCGGGCTCGGTGATGCGGCTCGACAATGCGCTGAAGATGATGCTGGTCAAATCGGCCAATGACATCGCCATGGCTGTCGGCGAGAATGTCGGCGGCTCGCAGGCCGCCTTCGCCGAAAGGATGAATGCCGAAGCGGCTCGGCTCGGCATGAACGGCACCCATTTCGTCAATCCGAACGGCCTCTACTCGCCAGACCAGTACACGACGGCGCGCGACCTTTCGGTCCTGGTTATGGCGATCCGCCGCGAGTTCCCGCAATATGCGCCGTGGTTCTCGATCGAAGGCCTTGCGGTTGGCAAGAAGGCCATTCCGAACTACAATCTCCTGATCGGCCGTTACCCCGGCGCCGATGGCATGAAGACGGGCTTCGTCTGCCCTTCCGGCTTCAACATGATCGGTTCGGCGACGCGCAACGGCCGCACGCTGGTCGCGGTCGTGCTTGGCGAGAAGTCGGCGATCAGTCGTGCCGAGACCGCGGCAAAACTACTCGACCAGGGGTTTGACACGCCCACGGCCGGTTCGGCCACCGTCGCGACGCTGGCGCCCTATGGCGACACGGTCTCGCCCAACGACATGCAAGACGAGGTCTGCAAGAAGAAGAAGACGTCGGAGGAGCAGTCCGAGGCGCCGCCCGCTGTTGCCGCCAAGGACGCGCCGAAATCGCCCTATCAGGAAAAGCTCGACCATGTGCCGACGCTGGTTGCCGTCGGCCTCGGCGGCGCCACCGGTCCGGCGCCGAAGGCGATGCTCGACCAGGGCGGCCAGGAATATGCCGACGTGCCGATCCCGAGCTGGCGGCCCGATCGGCCGGTGCCGACCGGCGGCGGTCCGGCCGTTGCTGGTTCCGCCGCACAGGGCGACCAGCCGGTCAAGGTCGCGAACTAGAGCATGATCCCGAACCGAAGGTCCGCGTCAGCGAAACTTGGAATCCGGTTTTCGGAAAGGATCATGCTCAAACAAAGAGACAGATCCCGATGAATGGGTTTCCGATCCCCGTCTCGGTGCTGACCGGCTTCCTCGGCGCCGGCAAGACGACGCTGCTCAACCGGCTGCTGAAGGATCCGGCGCTGGCCGACACGGCGGTCATCATCAACGAGTATGGCGAGGTGGCGATCGACCATTTGCTGGTCGAGCAGGCCTCCGACGGCATCATCCAGCTTTCCGACGGCTGCCTGTGCTGCACCGTGCGCGGCGAACTGGTCGACACGCTGGCCGATTTGGTCGACCGGCTGCAGACCGGCCGTATCGCCCGGCTTGCCCGCGTCATCGTCGAGACCACGGGGCTGGCCGACCCGGCGCCGGTGCTGCAGTCGATCATGGCGCATCCGGCGCTCGTCCAGGCTTTCCGGCTCGACGGCGTCATCACGCTGGTCGACGCGGTCAATGGCAATGCCACGCTCGACGCCCATGTCGAGGCGGTCAAGCAGGTCGCCGTCGCCGATCGCATCGTGCTGAGCAAGGTCGACCTGGTGACCGATGCCGGCGATCTCGACACGCTGCGGGCGCGCCTGCGGCAGATCAATCCGGGCGCCGAACTGCTTGATGCCGGTCATTCAACAACCGGCGTGGCGGCGCTGTTTGATTGCGGCCTCTACAATCCCGCCACCAAATCCGCCGATGTGCGTCGCTGGCTCGGCGAGGAAGCGGCGCATGACCATGCCCACGACCATCACCATGACGATCATGCCCACGGGCATGACCACGATCACAGTCATGATCATGGCCATAGCCACGATTCGCGCGTGCGCTCCTATTCGCTCGTCCATGACGGTCCGGTGCCGTTTTCAGCGATAGAAATGTTCCTCGACCTGTTGCGTTCGACGCATGGCGAGAAGCTGCTGCGCATGAAGGGCGTGATCGAACTCAGCGAAGATCCGTCACGTCCGCTGGTCATCCACGGCGTGCAGAAGATCCTGCATCCGCCGGCGAGGCTGCCGGCGTGGCCGGACGGCCAGCGCGGCACGCGGCTGGTGCTGATCACGCTCGACATGCCGGAAGACTATGTGCGCAGGCTGTTCGCCGCCTTCACCAACCGGCCGTCGATCGACACACCCGACCGCGCGGCACTGGAAAACAATCCGCTGGCGATCGCCGGAAGATAGCGTTTTGCATCGAAATTCAGACGGTCTCGCCGCGCTCGACCAGGAACCGATGGCCGCCTGATACCGCCGCTGTTTCAATCAGCTGGTGGCCGGCATCCGAGCAAAAGGCGGGAATATCGATGACGGCGAGCGGATCGGTGGTCTCGAGCCAGAGCCGGCTGCCCGGCTGCATTCCCGCGAGGCGTTTCTTCGCCTTGAGCACGGGAAGCGGGCAGTTCAGCCCTTTCAGGTCGTAGACAGCGGTATCCTCGGCCAAGACCAGGCTCAGCCGCCGAACATGCCGAGCAGCTTGTTCTTCAGCTTGGTCACCCGGCTTTCATCGGCGCTCGCTGCCTGCGTTTCGGCTTCCGGCGCGGCCTCCGTCGGGGCGGCTATGGTGGCGGTGGCGACCGGGGCTTCCTTGGCGGCCTTTGCCGCTTCCTTTGCCGCCACGGCTTGCGCCTTGGCCGCTTCCTTTTCGGCCAGCGCCTGCGCCTTTGCGGCCTCCTTGGCCTGCTTGGCGGCCTCTATCGCGGCCAGCCTCTGCTCCTCGGCCTTCTGCTTGGCGGCTTTCTCGGCGTCCAGTGCCGCCATCTTGCGGCCAGCGGGCGAATCGATGCGGCCCATGCGCGCCGTTTCGCTCACCGTGCCGTCATTGTTGAGCGAAGGCGGATCGATCGGCACGCGCTCGCCGCGCGCCCGGCGCTTCGACCAGTCGGAGACGATGCTAGCTTCCTTGATGCCGGCGATGGTCGGCTTCGGCGGAGGCACGCTTGCCTTGAGCGCGCTGTTGAAGGCCGCGTCATAGGTGCTCTGATAAGCGTTGTAGGCGCTCTTCAGCGAATCCGGCTGCGTGGTTGCCGGGCATGGTCCGGTCGGATCGAATGTCTGGCCATCGGCGGCGACCTGGTTGAAGACGTAGCGCTTCTCGCAGACATCGACCTTCGGCGGCACCTTGGTGACCTCGAAATTGTCGTAGCCGACCTTCAGCATCTTCCAGAACTCGTAGTTCGGGTCGTTGCGGTAGCGCGCCATGTTGGCGGCGGTCATACGGAATGGGAAGGCCTGGACCTGGAACTCGGTCTGGCCGCCCTGGAAAGCGTCGCGGCCGAAGGCATAGATCTGCTCGATCTGCGCGTCGGTCATCGAATAGCAGCCCGAGGACGAACAGGCGCCATGCACCATCAGGTTTTGGCCGGTGCGCCCATTGGCGCGGTCATAGGCGTTGGGAAAGCCGATGTTGAAGGACAGATGGTAGTTGGAGCGCGGATTCATCTGCGACGGGCGGACCGTGTAGAACCCTTCAGGCGCCTGGCGGTCGCCTTCGGTGTATTTGGGGCCGAGCTTGCCCGACCATTTGCAGATGTCGTAGCTCGCCACCATGTCGTAGCGGCCGTTGGTCTTGGCTTTCCAGATCTCGAGCTTGCCCTCTTCCTTGAAGATGCGCGCCATCACCGAGGAGGTGCGCACCATGCCCTTGGCCCTCATGTCGGCAAGGATCTTGTCCGGCAGCGGCTTGTTGGCTTCCGGGGCAAAGTCCTTCATCGACGAATCATTGCAGCCGGCGATGGCTATCGAGGCGGCGAGGACTCCGGTGCGGGCGAGCTTGGCAAACATGGATACGGCTATGTCTTTTCCCTCGGGCCAATGGCTGCGAACTGCCGAGCCCGTATGCTGAACACCGACGGACCGTAAGCCCGTTAACCTTGAAAATTCCTTACCGCAAGCTTCGACCAACCCCTCACGGCAATTTCATTGACCCGAATCCGGCGGCATTTTTGTGGCGAAATTGCACATTGCCGCCACATTGCCGCGCGCGCGGGGCTTCCGATGGCCTTGTCCGCCGGCAGATGCCGTCAGAGACTGCGGCCCATCGCCAGATATTTCTCGCGGCGCTGTTCGCGGAAATCGGTGTTGGCGCCGGCAAATTCCTTCATCGTCTTGGCAATGAGGTCGCCGGTCGCGGCAATCACCGTTTCGGGCGCGCGCTGGGCGCCGCCCATCGGCTCGGGGATGATGGCGTCGATGATCTTCAGTTCCAGAAGATCCTGCGCGGTGATCTTCATGTTGGTCGCCGCGTCCTTGGAGCGCGTGGTGTCGCGCCACAGGATCGAGGCCGCCCCTTCCGGCGAAATCACCGAATAAATGGCGTGTTCGAGCATGTAGACGCGGTTGGCGGTGGCGATCGCGATGGCGCCGCCCGAACCGCCTTCGCCGATGACCACCGAGATCGACGGCACTTTTAGTGCAAGGCAGGCCGAGGTCGAGCGGGCGATGGCTTCGGCCTGGCCACGCTCCTCGGCGCCGACGCCGGGATAGGCGCCTGCTGTGTCGACCAGCGTCAACAGCGGGATCTTGAAGCGGTCGGCCAGTTCCATCAGCCGCACCGCCTTGCGGTATCCTTCCGGACGCACCGAACCAAAATTGTGCCTCAGGCGGCTGGTCGTGTCCGAGCCCTTTTCCTGGCCGATGATCGCGACAGGTTCGCCGCGGAAACGGGCAAAACCGCCGACGATCGCCTGGTCCTCGCCGAAATTGCGGTCGCCGGCGAGCGGCGTGAAGTCGCTGAACAGGCCCTTGATGTAGTCGACGCAGTGCGGCCTGTCGGAATGGCGGGCAACCTGCACCTTCTGCCAGGGCGTCAGCGCCTTGTAGAGATCGCGCAGCGCGTCGCGCGAACGCTTCTCCAGCCGGGTGATCTCATCGGCGACATCGACCGCTTCGCCATTCTCGGCAAGCTTCTTGAGCTCGAGGATCTTGAGCTCGAGATCCTGCACCGGCTTTTCGAAATCGAGATAATTATACATGCTTGGGCGGACCGATACGTCGGAAGGCAAGGACTGCGGAACCCTTGAAACCAAGGCTCCCGGCGGTGAAATGTCGTCCTCACATAGCGATATGAGGCCTAGTCGGCAAGCGGATGATGATCGTTGACCAGCCGCACCAGCCGCTCCTCCAGCACATGGGTGTAAATCTGTGTCGTCGATATGTCGGCATGGCCGAGCAACTGCTGCACCGCCCTGAGATCGGCGCCGTTCTGCAGGAGATGGCTGGCGAAAGCATGGCGCAGCACATGCGGCGATATCTTGGCCGAGGCGATGCCGGCCCGCGCCGCCAGCCCTTTCAGGTCGCGGGCAAAGACCTGGCGCGAGAGATAGCCGCTGTCGGACGCCGCCGGAAACAGGAACGGGCTGTCGGCGAAAGCGGGCACTCCGGCCCGGGCGGCAAGCCAGGCGCGCATCGCCACCCGCGCCTTGGCCGAGAGCGGCACCATGCGTTCCTTGTCACCCTTGCCGCGCACCATAAAGAAACGGTCGTCGCGCTGCGCAACCGTCACAGGCAGGCCGACCAGCTCGGAAACGCGCAGGCCGGTGGCGTAGAGCACCTCGACCAACGCGTGCAGGCGTAGCGCGGCCAGCCTGTCACTGTAGCCGAGCCCGGCGTCGCCGGCTTCCACCGCGGCGCGGTCGATCAGCCGGCCGGTTTCGGCCTCGCTCATCGTCTTGGGCAGCGGACGGCCTTTTTTCGGGCTGTCCAGTGTGCCGGTCGGGTCATCGGTGCGCAGGCCCTCGGCGTAGAGGAATTTGAAGAACTGGCGGATCGCCGACAGTTTGCGCGCCTGCGAGGTCGGCGCGAAGCCGCGAGCTGCGATGTCGTCGAGATAGGCACGGATATCGGCGGCGGCTGCACCGGCAAGCCCGCCATCGATCCCACTCGAAGCGTCTTCGAGGTCACGTCGGTAGGAGGACAGCGTGTTTTCGGCGGCGCCGCGCTCGGCGCTCATCATTTCCAGGAAGGCCTCGATGCGGGCGGCGCTGTTCATCCTCGGGGATCAGTTTTCTTCGGGGTCAGTTTTTCTTGGGATTCAGCTTTTCCGGCGGGATGCGCACGCTCATCTCGGCTTTTTTGGGCTCGACGAACATCACCAACGCGAACATCGTACCATAGGCAATGCCGGCCAGAATCGCGAGGATCACGACAAAGCGAAACAGTGTCGGCATCAATTTTCGCCCGTCTTCTTGTTCTGCGTTTCCAAACCCTGTGCCCTTATGGGACGCCTATCCGGCCAATTCAAGGAAGAAGCGGAGGCCTGTCAGCAACTTCTGATGCAGGCATCCTCCGCCCGATATAGGCTTGCCTGTGCCCGGCACGCTTGACGCAAACCGGCTTTTCATGTCGATACGCCGGCAAAGAGGGCCCAAGAAACAGCTGATGAACGCGCACCAGGCAAATCCTCCAGGCGAGAGCCTCGCCGCGCTGCTTGGCCGGCTGGGCAGCCGGTCCATCGTGTTTGTCGGCCTGATGGGCGCCGGCAAGACGGCGATCGGCCGCAAGGTGGCGACGATGCTTTCGCTGCCCTTCATCGACAGCGACCAGGAGATCGAAAGCGTCTCGCGCATGACCGTGCCGGAGCTGTTCGAGCGCTATGGGGAGACCGAGTTCAGGGCCCTGGAGCAGCGTGTCATCCTGCGCGTGCTTGAAAATGGCCCGCAGGTGCTTTCGACCGGCGGCGGCGCCTTCATGAACGCGCAGACGCGCGAAGCCATCGCCGCGCATGGCGTCTCGGTGTGGCTAAAGGCGGAACTCGATCTTCTGATGGACCGGGTTTCGAAGAAGCAGAACCGGCCGCTGTTGAAAAGCGCCGATCCCCGCGCCGTGCTGGAGCGGCTGATGGGCGAGCGCTATCCGGTCTACGCGACATCAGATGTCACCGTGCCGACCCGCGACGACCGCAAGGAGGTTATCGCCGCCGAGGTGCTGGACGCGCTGTGCCGGCATTTCGGCATCGATGAAATTGCAGCGACGGGCGAGATCGAATCGTGAGCGTGGACCAGTCAGTCACCGTCGAAGTCGGCCTTGGCGACCGGGCCTACGACATATTGATCGGCTCCGGCCTTTTGTCGCGCTCCGGCGAGGAGATTTCACGCCGGCTACCGGGTACGCGCGCGGCTGTCGTTACCGACGAGAATGTCGCCGCCGCGCATCTCGATACGCTGAAGGCAGGGCTCGAGAAGGGTGGCATCCAGCCCACCGTCATCACGATGCCGCCGGGCGAGAAGACCAAGAGCTTTGCCCATCTCGAAGAGGTGGTTGATGGGATTCTGGCCGCAAGGCTGGAGCGTGGCGACGTCGTCGTCGCGCTGGGCGGCGGCGTCATCGGCGATCTCACCGGTTTTGCCGCCGGCATCGTGCGGCGCGGCATGAATTTCGTGCAGGTCCCGACCTCGCTGCTGGCGCAGGTCAATTCCTCGGTCGGCGGCAAGACCGGCATCAACAGCCCGCGCGGCAAGAACCTTGTCGGCGTCTTCCTGCAGCCCAGGCTGGTGCTGGCCGACACCGGAGTGCTCGACACGCTGCCGATCCGCGAATTCCGCGCTGGCTACGCCGAACTCGCCAAATACGGGCTGATCGACCGGCCGGAACTTTTCGCCTGGCTGGAAGTGAACTGGCAGAAGGTGTTCGCCGGCGGGCCGGAGCGGGCGCAGGCGATTGCCGAAGCCTGTCGCGCCAAGGCCGATGTCGTCGCGCGCGACGAGTTCGAGACCGGCGACCGGGCACTGCTCAATCTCGGCCACACATTCGGCCACGCACTCGAAGCGGCCACGCAGTATGACGGTGCCCGGCTCGTCCATGGCGAGGGGGTCGCGATCGGCATGGCGCTGGCGCATCGCTTCTCCTCGCGGCTCAATCTGGCAAGCCCCGACGACGCGGCACGCGTCGAAACGCATCTGCGCGCCGTCGGCCTGCCGTGGCGGATGTCCGATATTCCGGGCGAATTGCCGGATGCCGAGGCACTGCTTTCCTTCATCACCCAGGACAAGAAGGTGTCGCGCGGCGCGCTGACCTTCATCCTGACGCGCGGGATCGGCCAGGCTTTTATCGCCAAGGACGTTCCGGCTTCCGAAGTGCTGTCGTTCCTGAGGGAAAACCATCCAGCCAGCCGGAAAGCCGGCTGAAATGGATAATGGCTGGATCGTCGTCGCCGTTCTTGCCATCCTCATCCTGCTGGTCGTTGCCGTGCGCACGCGCCTGCTTGCCATGTTCGGCTATGAGCTGTCGCGCATCGAGCCGCAGCGCTCGAGCCAGGACGAGCTGCGCGGCGCGGTCGACGATTTCCGCCGCGACGGCCAGGTGGTGCGCGAGGACCGCGACCGCATCGGCGGCCTGTTCGATCTCGAAGAGCTCGAAGTCTCCGATATCATGGTCCACCGCACCAATATGCGCTCGGTCAATGCCGATAATGCACCGGAAGCGGTGGTGCGCGAGATCCTGCAGAGCCCGCACACCCGCATGCCGCTGTGGAAGGGCTCGCTCGACAACATTGTCGGCGTGCTGCATGCCAAGGATCTGCTGCGCGCACTGAACGAAGTCGGTAACGACTTTTCCAAGATCGACGTGATGAAGATCGCCTCAAAACCCTGGTTCGTGCCCGACACCACGACCTTGCAGGAACAGCTCAACGCCTTCCTGCGCCGTAAGGCGCATTTCGCCGTCGTCGTCGACGAATATGGCGAGGTCGAAGGGCTGGTGACGCTGGAGGACATCATCGAGGAGATCGTCGGCGAGATCGCCGACGAGCACGATGTCGACATCCAGGGCGTCAAGCAGGAGGCCGACGGCTCCGTCGTCGTCGACGGCAATGTACCGATCCGCGACCTGAACCGGGCGCTCGACTGGAACCTGCCGGACGAGGAAGCGACGACGATTGCCGGCCTCGTCATCCACGAGGCGCAGTCAATCCCCGAGGAGAAGCAGGCTTTCACCTTCCACGGCAAGCGCTTCATCGTCATGAAGCGGGACAAGAACCGCATTGCCAGGTTGAGGATCAGGCCGGCGGGCGACGCCTAAAGCGTCGCGTTTTGAGCGCATTCCTGCGACGGACTTTAGGTCCTTGTTTTGGGCATGTCGTTGCCCCTCACCGGGGCCGCTTTTGGGCGATATGCATTAGAGCGGGTCGGTTTGCGCCAGGCGTTTGAATCCCGGCAGAGCGGCCAGCACCTCGACGAGATGGTGCGTCGGAACAAATGATGCGGGCTCGTCGAAAGGAAAGTGCCATTCGCAAGCGCCGCGAAACGATGCACTGCCGCGAAAGGCGATGCCGTCCATTCCAATCTTGGTCGGATGCATGTCCCTTATGGTGATCAGTTTCGTTCTCGTTTCGAGCTTTTGCCTGAATTCATCCATGAGGGCTTCTCCGTCGGGGCTGTGGAGCGCCTCGTTGAGTCTGCCGCGCGCTGCAGCGGCGGCATCAAAGCCCTTGTCCTTGTTCCACAGGTTCAGCGCTCTTTGCACCTCTGTTGCAATCCAGGAGATCGTCCTGTTCGATATGCGCTCTTTGTCCACTTTGGCTGGTGCCGCCAGACCCAATTCACCTTCAACAAAGTCACCGACAATTCCACGCTTGTGTTGCAGAGCGGTATTGAAATTTCGAATCGAGATGCGCTCTGGCCCGAACAGATTGCTGAGGACATCGACAAACTGAAGGGCGCCGCTCAGCGGTGTGTTCGGTGCGAAGCCCAGAGTTTCTTTGAGAAACGCGTCGAACGAGCCGATATGCCCCCAGCGAACTTTCGACGCCCAACAGGAATATATAAAACCGATGCCGTTGCGGACGTAGAGTATGAATCGGTCGATCGAGCCAAGAAAGGATTTCATCTTGATAAGTTCGGCCAGGTCGAAAGTGTTGAAGATCTCAGAAGAAATCAGACGGATGGGGTTTGTGGTTGAAAATGGATAACTGAAATTCTCTGCCTTTAGGGAACGAGCTTGGAGCATGCTCGAATAACGTTCGCGCTCGGGGGTAAAAAGGTCGTTTGGGCCGGGAGATATACGATGCGTGCTGAGCCAGCACGCCAGCCGGTGATGCCCAGTCAGGCTCCCTGTGCCATCGGGTTCATAGAAGACGTTCTGTGCCGCCAGCCACTCGCGACGAGCTGCCAGGAACTCCTGGATCGATGTGGTTCCGGTCTTGTGAAAGCCAGCATGGACGATCGTCGTTGTCATTTATAGCTTTGGAGCTTTCTTGCCGGCGCGCCTTGGACTTTGTGGGCAGGCAAGTCGTCGGACTTACAGTCCCTATCGATTCATATCCACAACGATCTGTAAATCCGGCCCGTATCACAATCGATTTATCAATGCAGGATGACGGCACCTCGGCTGGACCTTAACCTCAACACCAGGGAACGTCCCGGCACGTTACCGATCTTTCACTGGAACTTCGCGGCGTCCCTGTGCATTTTGCGCCGGGCGGTCAGGAGAAGATGATGGTCGATCGGCGAACCCTGCTTCTGGCTTCGATGGCGGCTTTTGTGCCGGCCACGACGTTTGCGCGCCAATCCTCACCATCTCCCAAAACCTTCGACTACGGACCGGCCAAGCTCGACATCTATGCGCCCGATGCCGCAAGCGGGTTGCCCGTGGTCTTCTTCGTCCATGGCGGGGCTTGGGAGTTCGGCAAGCGCAGCCAGGTGGGCGCCAAGCCGGCCTTCCTGCTCGCCAACGGCTTCTGCTTCGTCTCGATCGACTATCGCATGTTGCCCGAGGCCGATGTCGCCACCCAGGCCAATGACGTGGAAAAGGCCTATGCCTATGTCATGGCCAACGTCGCCGGGCATGGCGGCGACCCCACGCGCATTGTCGGCATGGGCCATTCGGCCGGTTGCCATCTGATCGCGCTGACCGGCATGCGCGGCGGGCTGCCCGGTGTAGCCGGTCTTCTGCTCAACGATACCAGGGCCTATGATCTTGCAGCGCTCGAGAAGAACGGCGGCATGGAGCGGGCCTATGCGCGGGTCTTTTCCGACCCTTCGCAGTGGGCGGCACTTTCGCCCGCCAGCTATGTCGATGGCCGCAAGCATCCGCCGACCTTCATCGCATACTCGGGGGCGTCGGGCCGTGGCGAGGAGTCGAAAGCCTTCGCCGAGCGCTTGCGCGCCACGGGCACCGAGGTCACGCTGTTCGACGGCAGCGCCTATACGCATATGTCGATCAACCGCGATTTCGGCAGGGGTGGCGACGCGTTGACCGCTGCCGCGCTGACGTTTCTGAAATCGACTGTCGGCTGATCGCGGTCCAGTTCGCTCGCCACTACTGCAGCTGGATCATGCCAAAAGCGGCGGCGGGATATTGCCGTGCGGACATCCCTAGGTGCAATTGGTTCTCATGACTTGGAGAAAAATTGCATGAATGGCGCCGATGCCCTGTGCGACGTGCTGCTGGCCAATGATGTGACGGTCTGCTTCGCCAATCCCGGCACCTCCGAAATGCATTTCGTTGCCGCGCTCGACTGTAAGCCCGAGATGCGCTGCGTGCTCGGTCTGTTCGAAGGCGTGGTGACGGGTGCGGCCGACGGCTATGCGCGCATGACCGACCGCCCGGCCGCGACTTTGCTGCATACCGGTCCGGGCCTGGCCAATGGACTGGCCAACATGCACAACGCCCGGCGTGCGTTCAGCCCGATGATCAACATCGTCGGCGACCACGCCTCTTATCATCTGCCGCTCGACGCGCCGCTCACCAGCGACATCGAAGGCCTTGCGGCACCGATGTCCAACTGGGTTCGCCGCATCGCCGGGCCGGCCGATGTCCAGCCGGCCACGGAGGCGGCCTTCCGCGCCTCGCTGACCCCGCCGGGCGTCACCACGCTGATCCTGCCGGCTGATGCGGCCTGGGGCGATGCTGCCCCGGCCTCGCCGGGCAAGGTCGTCCTTTCGCCGCCGCCGGCCGTCGATAGGGACGCTGTGCGCGCGACCGCCGAGGCGATCCGTGCGGCTCCGGGCCGTGTCGGGATGATCGTTCGCGGGCGAGCGGCGCGCGCCGATGCGCTCGAGATCGCCGGCCAGATCTCGACGGCCTGCGATGTGCGCCTGTTCAGCGAGGTCCTGATCGCGCGCATGCAACGCGGGCGCGGGCGCGTCGCGCCGACGCGCATCCCCTATCCGATCGATGCGGCGACGGCGCTGCTGGCGGATATCGACGTACTGGTGCTGGTCGGCGGCAAGGAGCCGGTTGCCTTCTTCGCCTATCCGGGAAAACCGGGACGGCTGGTGCGCGACGACTGCCAGGTGCGGACGCTTGCTGCTCATGGCGATGATCTGCATGCGGCGCTGGAAGCACTTCGCGACGAACTCGGCGTCAAACCATCGCAACAGGTTGACTTCGCAACCGCTTTTCCCGATGAGGCTGCGCCGAGCGGCGGGCTGACGGAAGATGCCATCGCGCTGTCGGTGGCGCGCAAGCTGCCGGACAATGCGATCGTCTGCGACGAGGCGGTCACCTCGGCCAGGCGCTTCTTCGCGCTGTCGGCCTTTGCCGCGCCGCACGACTACATGATGGGCACGGGCGGATCGATCGGCGGCGGCATCCCGATGGCGACTGGAGCGGCCATCGCCTGTCCAGACCGCAAGGTGATCAATCTGGAGGCCGATGGCAGCGGCATGTACACGGTGCAGGGCCTGTGGACGCAGGCGCGGGAAAATCTCGACGTGGTGACGATCGTGTTTTCCAACCGCACCTACGCGATCCTGCATGGCGAGATGAAGAATGTCGGCGTCAACGCGATCGGCGAGAACGCCAGGCGCATGCTCGACCTCGACCATCCCGCGCTGGACTGGGTGTCGCTGGCCAAGGGCATGGGCGTGGAGGCGGCGCGCGCCGACACCTGCGAGCGCTTCGACGCGCTGCTGGACAGTGCCCTGTCTCGGCGCGGGCCGTTCCTGATCGAAGCGGTGATCTGACCGCGCCGGAGGGCCACGGCGGACTGATCTACCAGCGGGTCTTTTCGCCGGGCGCCGCCGGTTCGATCGCCAGAGCATGAACGCCGGCCTTCAGTTCGTCGGCAAGCAGTTCGTTGACGGCGCGGTGGCGGTCGATGCGGCTCATGCCGGCAAAGGCGGACGACACGACGCGGACGCGAAAATGCGTCTCGCCGGTGCCGTCATAAGCGCCATGATGGTCCGAGCCGTGGTGATGGTGGCCGGCGTGGAGATGGCTCTCGTTGATGATGACCAGCCGCTCCGGCGAAAATGCCTTGTTGAGCTTGTCTTCCATGGTCGCCTGTATGGACATTGCAGTCTCCGTTCACCACATATGGCTGGCGCGCTAGCCCCGGGGGCCGCTATTGCGCAACTAAATCCGCAATTCGCCCGCTTTATGCCGCGATTCAGCGGTTAGGGCGATGATCGCGAAAATGTCAATTCTTGTTTCGCATTTGCGAACGCCCCATAAATGGGTGAGATGAAGCCGTATCCCAAATATTTCGAGAAGATTCGCATCCGCCCTGAAAAGGATGCGGAGCTGAAGTCGCACTCGCCGATCTGCCAGTGGGATGGCTGCAAGGAGCCGGGCACCCATCGCGCGCCGGTCGGGCGCATGAAGGAGGGTGAGTATTTCCGCTTCTGCTTCGACCATGTGCGCGAGTACAACAAGGGCTTCAACTACTTCTCCGGCGTGCCGGACACCGAGGTCGCGCGCTTCCAGAAGGAAGCTATGACCGGCCACCGGCCGACCTGGAAGATGGGCGTCAATGGCGCCTCGACACGTTCGTCGCCCGATATGGCGCAGATGCGCTCCGGCCGCGCCGGCTATTACAACCGCATGCGCGACCCGTTCGACCTGTTCAAAGGGCCGAAGGATCCGCGCGAGGCGCGCGAGCGCAAGGCCAAGCCGCTTGAGGCCAAGGCGCTGGAAACGCTTGGCCTTGATACAAAGGCGACTGGCAAGGATATCAAGGCGCGCTATAAGGAACTGGTGAAACGTCACCATCCGGATGCGAATGGTGGCGACAGAGGTTCGGAAGACCGGTTCCGCGATGTGCTGCAGGCCTATCGCGTGCTCAAACAGGCGGGCCTGTGCTGAGCGACCCTACGGTTTGTGTCGCTTTCCAACTTTCATAAGGTTGGAAAAGGCTCTAAGACCGCCCCCGAACAAAATCGATTGCCGGCGAAACGGGACGTTTCGCCCGTGGAGACGTTGAGAGATATGAACAAGGTCGATCGCGACATCGCCAACCTGCCCGACACGACGGTGTCGGTGAAGGACAAATTCGGCTTCGACTCCAAGATGGTGGTGCCGGCCTATTCGGTGACATCGGAACATGTGCCTGACGTCGATCCGGACTATCTGTTCGACAAGGCAACGACGCTGGCGATCCTGGCGGGCTTTGCCTACAACCGCCGCGTCATGGTGTCGGGCTATCACGGCACCGGCAAGTCGACGCATATCGAACAGGTCGCCGCCCGTCTCAATTGGCCCTGCGTGCGCGTCAATCTCGACAGCCATGTCAGCCGTATCGACCTCGTCGGCAAAGACGCGATCGTCGTCAAGGACGGGCTGCAGATCACCGAATTCCGCGACGGCATCCTGCCCTGGGCCTACCAGCACAATGTCGCGCTCTGCTTCGACGAATACGATGCCGGCCGTCCGGACGTGATGTTCGTCATCCAGCGCGTGCTGGAATCGTCGGGCCGGCTGACGCTGCTCGACCAGAGCCGGGTCATCCGTCCGCATCCGGCGTTCCGGCTGTTCTCGACCGCTAACACGGTCGGCCTCGGCGACACGACCGGCCTCTATCACGGCACGCAGCAGATCAACCAGGCGCAGATGGACCGCTGGTCGATCGTCACCACGCTGAACTATCTGCCGCACGACAATGAAGTGAACATCGTGCTGGCCAAGGCCAAGCACTATCGCGACAACAAGGGCAAGGACATCGTCAACAAGATGGTGCGCGTCGCCGACATGACGCGTTCGGCCTTCATCAATGGCGATCTGTCGACCGTGATGAGCCCGCGTACCGTCATCACCTGGGCGGAAAATGCCGAGATCTTCGGCAATATCGGCATGGCGTTCCGGCTGACCTTCCTCAACAAATGCGACGAGCTGGAGCGTTCGGTGGTGGCCGAATTCTACCAGCGCGCCTTTGGCGAGGATCTGCCCGAGAGCGCCGCCAACGTGGTGCTGGGCTAAGCAGAGCCTCGATGGCGGGTCCGGGCGACAACACGCGCAACAAGTCGAAGACGGGGTCTGAAGCCGACAGCTTCAAGCGCGCCGTCACCGTCTGCATGCGCGCCATTGCCGGCGACAAGGACATGGAAGTCGGCTTCGCCAAGGACAGGCCGGCGCTCGCCGGCAGCCGGGCGCGCTTGCCCGAACTGCCGAAGAAGGCCTCCAAGACCGATATTGCGATTACTCGCGGCCTCGGCGATTCCATGGCGCTGAAGCGCGCCTGCCATGATGCGCGCATCCACACCAAGCTGGCGCCGGAAGGCAAGGCGGCGCGCGCCATCTATGACGCGGTCGAGCAGGCCCGCGTCGAGGCGATCGGTAGCCGCGCCATGCAGGGCGTCGCCGACAATATCGGCTCGATGCTGGAGGACAAATACGCCAAGGCCAATCTTGTCGACGTCAAGGACAAGGCCGACGCGCCGATCGAGGAAGCGCTGGCGCTGATGGTGCGCGAGAAGCTGACCGGCCGGGCGGTCCCCAAGAGCGGCGAGCGGCTGGTCGAGCTCTGGCGGCCCTGGGTCGAGGAAAAGGCCAAGGCCGATCTCGACGGCCTGTCGGCCAAGCTTGACGACCAGCAGGCCTTTGCCCGCGTCGTGCGCGAAATGCTCGCCTCCATGGAGATGGCCGAGGAACTCGGCGACGACCAGGAGACGGAAGATTCCGAGGACAATGACGACAACCAGCCGCAAGGCGAGGAGCAGAGCGAGGAGGGCGGGGAAGAGGATTCCGGCTCCGAGCAGTCGCAGTCCGAGGACGCCGAGGCTTCGGCTGATGACGAGCAGTCGTCCGAAACGGAGGCGTCCGACGCCACCGCCGACGATCTGTCCGATGACGACGACGCCGATGCCGAGACGCCCGGCGAGGCTCGCCGCAACGACAATCCCTTCACCAATCTGCCGAAGGAAATCGACTACAAGGTCTTCACCACTGCTTTCGACGAGACGGTCGGTGCCGAAGAGCTGTGCGAGGAGGAAGAACTCGACCGGCTGCGCGCCTTCCTCGACAAGCAACTGGCCAATCTGTCGGGCGTGGTCGGGCGATTGGCCAACCGGCTGCAGCGCCGGCTGATGGCGCAGCAGAACCGGTCCTGGGATTTCGACCTGGAGGAGGGTTACCTCGACCCGGCGCGGCTGGTGCGCGTCGTCATCGACCCGATGCAGCCGCTGTCCTTCAAGCAGGAACGCGACACCAAATTCCGCGACACGGTGGTGACGCTGGTGCTCGACAATTCGGGCTCAATGCGCGGCCGGCCGATCACGGTCGCCGCCACCTGCGCCGACATCCTCGCACGCACGCTGGAGCGCTGCGGCGTCTCGGTCGAGATCCTCGGCTTCACCACGCGGGCCTGGAAAGGCGGGCAAGCGCGCGAAAAATGGCTGAAGGACGGCAAGCCGCCGAGCCCCGGCCGGCTCAACGATCTGCGCCACATCATCTACAAATCCGCCGACCACCCGTGGCGGCGGGCACGGCGCAATCTCGGCCTGATGATGCGCGAAGGCCTGCTCAAGGAGAACATCGACGGCGAGGCGCTGCTGTGGGCGCACAACCGCCTGATCGCCCGGCCCGAACAGCGCAAGATCCTGATGATGATTTCGGATGGCGCGCCGGTCGACGATTTAACGCTTTCGGTCAATCCGGGCAATTATCTCGAACGCCATTTGCGCGCCGTCATCGAGCTGATCGAGACGCGCTCGCCGGTGGAACTGCTGGCCATCGGCATCGGCCATGACGTCACGCGCTACTACAGGCGCGCCGTCACCATCGTCGATGCCGAGGAACTGGCCGGCGCCATGACCGAGCAACTGGCCTCGCTGTTTGCCGAGGAAAGCGCACGCGACACGCGGCGCGGCGGCATGCGGCGCGCCGGATGATCTTTTCGCGCGGGGGGGTTCGGCAAACGCTCTTCGCCGCCATCGCCCTGTTCGCCGGCGTGGCGTCCGCGCCAGTTCGTTCGGCCGGCTCGGCGCCGGTTTATCCCATCGAGGTTTCGTCCCGCCCGATCACCGAATTCCGCATTGGCCGGACCGACACGCAGTTCGGTTCACTCGAATTCGTCGGCGGGCTGGAAATGACCTCGAAATCGCGCGATTTCGGCGCGCTGTCGGCCTTCCGCTTTCTGAAAGCGGGCAGCGATTTCATCGGCGTGGCCGACACCGGCTACTGGTTCTTCGGCACGGTGGCCCGCGACGCCGACAGGCGGCCGGTGGGCATCCAGAACTTCCGCATGCAGCAGATGGTCGACCAGAGCGGCCAGCGGATCGACGAGAAATGGGAGGTCGATGCCGAAGGACTCGCGGTCAAGGATGGCATCGCCACGGTCGGTTTCGAACGCAATCACCGCGTTGCCCAGTTCAGGATCGACCCGGAGAACATGAAGGCGCCGTACCGGCAGCTGGATTTCCTGGTGCCGGCGCGCGAGCTGCGCCAGAATCGCGGCTTCGAGACCGTCACCCATGCCAATGCCAACGGCCAGCATCAGGGCGGCCTGGTCGTGGTGTCGGAGAAAAGCCTCGACAAATCAGGCAACATCTATGCCGCCATCATCGAAGGGCCGCACAAGGGCGTCTTCACCGTCAAGCGCAACGGCGATTTCGACATCACCGACGGCGCCTTCCTGCCGGACGGCGACCTTTTGCTGCTGGAGCGCAGTTTCACCATGGCGGGCGGGCTCAAGATGCGGCTGCGGCGCATCTACGGCGAGAGTGTCGAGAAGGGCGCCGTCGCCGACGGGCCGGTGCTGCTGGACGCCGACATGGGCTACCAGATCGACAATATGGAAGGGCTCGACGTCTGGACGCGCGACGACGGCGCGGTGATGGTGTCGCTGATCTCCGACGACAACCACTCGATCCTGCAGCGCAACCTCTATTTGGAATTCGTCCTGCACCAGGATTGAGTGACGCTTCAGCCGCGAACCCAACGGCGGGTTCGATCTGGTCGGGCGCCTTCCCCCACTCCGTCTCGGCTTCGCCGAGCCACCTCTCCCTCCTCTGGAGGGAGAGGTGGGGAGCCAGCCTGTGCACGCTCGCGCCTCTCCTCTACCCCGTCGATCGGGGGAGAGGTGGCGCTGCGAAGCAGCGACGGAGTGGGGGTCGACCCATCCCTCGATCTACGTTCGCCAAAATACTTTAGTCCAGACTCGACAATTGTCGCCTCCGCCACAATACTCAAGTCCATGCTTAACTATTCCGAGATCGACAGCATCCTCCGCGCTCTTGTCGAGCCAACGCGTCGCCAGATCCTGGAACGGTTGAGCCGCGGACCGGCCAGCGTCAGCCAACTGGCGGAGCCTTTCGGCATGACCTTCGCCGCCGTCTTGCAGCATCTGCAGGTGCTGGAGGCCTGCGGGCTGATCCGCAGCGAAAAGATCGGGCGGGTGCGAACCTGCCGGATCGAACCGGGCGGGCTCGCTCCGCTCGCCGACTGGATCACCGAACGCCGCATACCGGCGGAACGCCACCTCGACCGACTTGGTGAGATTCTGGCCGAGACTGACCAACCATCCCCGAAAGTTCAAGATCAGGAAAAGGACGAGCAGACATGAACCAGATCGCCCCTGTGAAAGACGAGCATTCCGTCATCCATTCCACATTCACCATCGAGCGCACGTACCCGCAATCGCCAGATCGCGTCTTCCATGCCTTCGCCGATAAGGCGACGGTGCGGCGTTGGCGGGTCGACGGCGATGGTTTTGCCGTCGCCGAATTCAGCTTCGATTTCCGTGTCGGCGGTGGCGAGGTTTCACGCTTCAGCTATGGCGGCGGCCCGGAGATCAGGCTCGACGCGCAGTTCCAGGACATCGTTCCCGATCAGCGCATCGTGTTTTCCTACCGGATGGCAATCGGGCCGCAGCCAATGTCGGCATCGCTGACCACGGTTGAGCTGACACAATCGGGTGATGGCACAAGGCTGACCTATACCGAGCAGGGCGCCTTCTTCGATGGTGTCGATTCCGCCAAAGGGCGGGAGGAGGGGACGCGCGGGCTGCTGGAGGCGCTTGCCGCGGAACTCCAGAGGTCAAAAGCCTAACACTGCCCGACGACGGCTTCGGTCAGACGCCGTTGGTGGCGATCCAGATGACATGGCGCGCGCCGCGCTTGCCGTTGGCGCGCGTGTTGACCTCCTCGACGGCGAAGCCCGCCTGTTTCAGCCGCCGCGTGAAGCCGCTGTCCGGCCCTTGCGACCACACCGCCAGCACGCCGCCCGGCTTAAGGGCGGTGCGTGCGGCGCCGAGGCCCGCGAGGCTGTAGAGAGCGTCATTGCCCTTGTGGACGATGCCTTCGGGGCCGTTGTCGACGTCGAGCAGGATGGCGTCCCAGGCCGCGGACCCAGACCGGATCAATTGCCCGACATCGGTCTCCTGGATGGCGACGCGGGGGTCGTCGAGACAGCCGCCAAACACCTCCGCCATCGGGCCGCGTGCCCAGGCGACGACCGCCGGCACCAGTTCCGCAACAACGATGCCGGCATCCTCGCCGAGTTCGGCCAGAGCGGCGCGCAGCGTGAATCCCATGCCGAGGCCGCCGATCAGGATCCTCGGCTGGCGATGGCCCGCAATCCTTTGGCAGGACAGTTTCGCCAGCGCTTGCTCGGAGCCGCTGAGGCGGCTGTTCATCAGCTCGTTGGTGCCGAGCATGATCGAGAATTCGCTGCCGCGCCGCTTGAGGCGAAGTTCCTGGGCGCCATCCCCGGTCTTTGCCGAATCGAGATGGACCCAGGGGATCATGGTTTAGACGGCCAGCGCCGGCTGGCTCCAGCGAGCGGCGAGCAGCCGGTAGGGGATGAGCGCGACCACCGCGATGATCAGCTTCACCGCGAGATCGCCCAGCGCCCAAGAAACCCAGCGCATGGCCTCGACATGGAAGACGCCCATCAGCGGCGCCGTCTCGAGCGCGAAACGGTCGTTGGGGCCTGCAAAAGCGAAAGCGGCCGAGAAAGCGACGGTGAAGAACACCATGGTGTCGAAGACCGATCCGACCAGCGTGCCGACGATCGGCGCCCGCCACCAGCTCTGCCGGCGCAGCCGGTTGAACACGGTGACGTCGAGCAGTTGCGCGCACAGGAACGCCGCGCCTGAAGCGGCAGCGATGCGTACCAGCCGGTCGGCCGCCGTTTCGAATTCGATCAGGCCATGGCGGAACAGGAAGGGCGGGACGAGGATCGAGCAGACCACCGCCGTCATGAAGCCGACAAAGACGATCCGGCGCGCCACGGCAGGGCCATAGCGGCGGTTGGCGAGGTCGGTGACCAGGAAGGAGAAGGGATAAGTGAAAGCGCCCCAGGTGAGCAGGTCGGCCAGAGACAGGCCGCCGATCTGCCCCTGCATCGGGAACTGCACGAGGATGTTCGACGCCACGACAACAAGCGCCATGGCGGCCACGAAGGGCAGATATCGCGAGAAGGAAGTCATTTTTTTATCCTGGGTAATGGAACCAGCGGAGCATCATGCCCATCGGGGCCGTGCTCGCTTCGTAGTCGAGCACCGGATTGTCGAACCCTTGCGGATCCATCCGATGCTCCAGGCCAACAAGTTGGCCTGGGCGGTCCCCCGCCTTTATCCGATGTTAGGCAGCGACCTGTTCGGCCAGCTTCTTGGCGATCTGCTTCTTCAGCAGGCGCGCGCGCTGCGACAGTTCCTTGACGTCGGCCTTGGCCAGGAAGGCGTCGAGGCCGCCGCGATGTTCCACCGAACGCAGCGCGTTGGCCGAAATGCGCAGGCGCACATTCTGATTCAGCGCTTCCGAGATCAGCGTCACATTGACGAGATTCGGCAGGAAGCGACGCTTGGTCTTGTTGTTGGCGTGGCTCACATTGTTGCCGGTCTGGACTGCCTTGGCAGTGAGTTCGCAGGTGCGGGACATAATTCTAACCTTCAATTCTCTCGGGACCTGCCAAACCTTTGTGCCCACGCCGGGTGGCGCGCGGTTCTGGTCAGGCGGCCTTATGGAAAAAGTTGGCGTTCCATAGTTGCATTTCAGCGGGGCGTCAAGCTCCGGCTTCGCCACGGAAGCGCCCGGCATTTCATATTAAGGCCGGATTTCATCCTATAAGCGATCTCATAGGGACACGCCAGACCGGGGTCGCCCGCCTCCGGCCGAAAATCAAGGATCCGATCCCGCATGCTTCGTTTGTCTCACGCGCTTGTTGCCGCGCTTGCCGTCGCCTTGCCGTCCGCCGCGTCGGCTGCCTCGCCGCAGTCTTTCAAGGGCGAGTACACGGTGTCATTTCTTGGTCTCTCGATCGCGAGATCGACCTTCTCAAGCCACTATGAGAACGGCGCTTATGCGATCGACGGCACTGTCAGCGCCGCCGGACTGGCCAAACTGTTCGACGACACGCGCGGCACGATCTCATCCAAGGGCACGATTTCCGGCAAGAAAATGGTGCCCCAGGCGTTCCGCGCCGATTATACCTCGGGCAAGAAGGTGTCGGCGATCGACATTCGCTTTGCCAATGGCGCCGTCACCTCGACGCAGGTCATCCCGGCGCCGGGCCAGCGCGACCCCAACGACTGGGTGCCGATCGGTGCCGGCGACCTGGCATCGGTGCTCGATCCGATGGCGGCGACCGTCATCCATGCCGACAGCCTCGACCAGGTCTGCGGCCGCACGGTGAAATTCTATGACGGCGAGATGCGCGCCAACCTGACGCTGACCTACGCTTCGAAAGGCACGATCTCGGTGCCTGGCTACAAGGGCGACACCATCACCTGCCGGATGGGCTTCGAGCCGGTGGCCGGCTATCGCAAGGGCCGCAAGGCGCTGGAGTTCCTGAAGAACAGAAGCCGGATGATGGTGACGTTTGCACCGCTCGGCCAAACCGGCGTATATGCGCCGATCCACGCTACGGTAGGGACCCAGATCGGTCCGCTGACCATAAGCGCGAGACGGTTCGAAGCAGTCGAGTAATCTTACGCAATTTCGGGACGACCACCACCACGCGGTTTCCAGAGATTGTGGTGGGCGCCGCAGTGCGCCGTCGGGGGCAGGAATGGCGCGCGCAACACTGATCGGTTTTTCAGCGGTCGCCATGTGGGCGCTTCTGGCGCTTCTCACCGATGCCTCCGGCAAGGTGCCGCCGTTCCTTTTGTCGGCGATCACCTTCTCGATCGGCACCGGCGTCGGCCTTGTCGCGCGGCTGTTCATGCCGGCCGCCGAGAAGAGCCCGAAAATACCGCCGCAGGTCTGGGTGATCGGTATCGCCGGCCTGTTCGGCTACCACTTTTTCTATTTCACCGCGCTGCGCAACGCGCCGGCGGTGGAGGCGAGCTTGATCGCCTATCTGTGGCCCCTGCTGATCGTGCTCGGCTCCGCGCTGATGCCGGGCGAAAAACTGGCGTGGAACCATGTCGTCGGCGCGTTGCTCGGTCTGGCCGGCACGGTGCTGATCGTCACCAAGGGCGGCGGGCTGGCCTTCGATGCGCGCTACACCTTCGGTTACGCCATGGCTGCCGTTTGCGCCCTGCTCTGGTCGTCCTATTCGCTTTTGTCGCGGCGCTTTCCTTCGGTGCCGACCAGCATCGTCACCTGGTTCTGCGCGGCGACCGCCGTGCTGTCCCTCGGCTGCCATCTGGCGCTGGAACAGACATTGTTGCCAAATGGTGCAGGCCAGTGGCTGGCCGTGCTCGGGCTTGGCCTGATGCCGGTGGGTGCGGCCTTCTATGCCTGGGACATCGGCGTCAAGCGCGGCAACATTCAGGTGCTGGGCGCCGCAAGCTACGCGGCGCCGCTGCTCTCGACGCTGGTGCTGATTGTGGCCGGCGTCGCCGAGCCGTCGCTGCGCATCCTCGCCGCTTGCGTGCTCATCACCGGCGGCGCGGCCTTGGCGGCGAAGTCGCTGTTCCTGCGCAAGCCGGCCGCCGCCGAGACCGAAGCCACGGCATCCGAAAGCGGAGCCGCGGCATGACCATGCCGTTTGCCGGCGGCATCGACGCCAATTCCAATGCGACGCTGATCTTCTCGCTGGTGGCGGCGGTGATCTACGCCTTCACGCTGGGCATGCCGCAGAGCCTTGCCCGCTCCGCGGCTAAGACGCTCGCGGTGGCGATGCTGGCCGTGCTTTCGGCGCTGCAAGGCGGCCCGCTGTTGTTGGTCGCGGCGCTTGCGCTCAGCGCGGTGGGAGACGCGTTCCTGTCGCGCGACGGCGAAAAGGCATTTCTCGGTGGGCTCGCAAGTTTCCTTGTCGCCCACATCGTCTACATCGCGCTGTTCCTGCGCAGCGGCGGCGGGTTGGGGCTGCTTGGCGCCGAGCCCTGGCGCGGGGCGATCGCGCTGGCACTGGCGGTGTTCGCCATCGTCATGCTGGCCGCGCTCTGGCGTCGTGTCGGCCCCGGCCTGCGTGTGCCGATCGCCATCTATGTCGTGGCGATCCTGGCGATGGGCATGGCGGCGCTGACCACCAACAGCGCCTGGGTCATCGGCGGCGCGGTGCTGTTCATGGCATCGGACGGACTGCTGGCCACCGAGAAATTCCTGGTGGCGGCCATCTCGCCGCATCGCGCCTGGATGCGTTTGGCCGTCTGGGTGCTGTATTACGCGGCCCAGCTTGCGATTACGCTTGGCTTCCTGCTGGGTTAGGATTCCAGCCCGGCTCGGCCAGTTCGAAGGCGGCAAAATCAAAGCCCGGCGCGACGGTACAGCCGACCAGCGTCCATTCGCCCAGGCTGCGCGCCGATTGCCACCAGCCCGCCGGCACGACGATCTGTGGCCGTTCGCCGGCCGCGAGTTCGATGCCGAGCACCTGCTCAATGAACTGGCTGCCCTCTGGGCCGCCTTCTTCCCACATCGACAGCGCCAGCGGCGCGCCGGCATGGAAATGCCAGACCTCGGCTGCATCCTTGACCCGATGCCAGGCCGAAAGCTGGTGCTGTTCCAGCAGGAAATAGATGGCGGTCGAATGGCCGCGCGCTCCGCCGGCCTCGTCACGAAAGGTTTCCGCGTACCAGCCGCCTTCCGGATGCGGCTTCAGTGCGAGTGTCGCGATGATTTCTGCTGCGCTGGTCATCGGTCGCAGGGCTCAGAAATTGTCCTTGCGCTTGCGGATCTCGGCGAACACCTCGGCATCCCCAGCCTTTTCCATACCGAGATGCTTGCGGATTGCCGGATCGTGCCAGCGCAGGAAAGGATTGGTCGACAGTTCCTCGCCGATCGTCGTCGGCAGTGTCGGCTTGTTGTCGACCCGCAGTGCCTCGATCCTTGCGGCGCGCTCCTTCAATGCCGAATTGGTCGGGTCGACGGTCAGCGCGAAACGGGCGTTGGCAAGCGTGTATTCATGGCCGCAATAGATCGTCGTCGCGGCGGGAAGGGCTGCGAGTTTCTTCAGCGATTCATACATCACCGGCGGCTTGCATTCGAACAGCCGCCCACAGCCGAGCGCGAACAGCGTGTCGGCGGTGAACGCCACCTGCGATGCCGGCAGATGATAGGAGACATGGCCGGCGGTATGGCCGGGTGTGGCGATCACCTCGATGCGCTCGTCGCCGAGATGTAGCACGGAGCCGCCCTCGACGGTTTCGTCGATGCCGGGAATCTTGGCCTTTTCCGCCTCCGGGCCGACGATGCGCAGCTTGTAGCGTTCCTTCAGCGCCAGATTGGCCTCGACGTGGTCCATATGATGATGCGTGGTCAGGATCATCGTCGGCGTCCAGCCGGTGCGCTTGATCGCGGCCAGGATCGGCGCTTCCTCGGGCGCGTCGATGATCGCCGTCTGCCCGCTTTTGGGGTCATGCACCAGCACGCCGAAATTGTCCGTGCGGCACATGAATTGTTCGATTTCGACCGCCATCGCGTCTCTCCTTTTGTCGCCGCAGACATAGGGCGCCGGAGGGCGGATGTCATCTACGGGATGACCGAATGTCATTCCCGGGAGGACAAATGCCATCGCAATGTGTCGACCGCCTCAGGGCCTTTTGTTGAAACCGGCCGATATCACGGCTACATCCCTGACATGCATTCCGACATCGTCGACCTTCGCTCCTTCTATTCGACAACGCTTGGCCGGTTCGCCGAGCGTTCGATCACCATGGCGCTGTCGTCGATATGGGCCGCTGTCCCCAATGAACGGCTGGTCGGCCTTGGCTATACCTTGCCGTGGCTGGAGCGTTTCGGCTCCGATGCGGAGCGGGTCTTCGCCTTCATGCCGGCAACGCAGGGCGCCGTGGTGTGGCCCGCGACGGGGCCGACGGCGACCGCTTTGGTCTTTGATGAGGAACTGCCGCTGGTCGATTCCTGCATCGACCGCATGCTGCTCGTCCATTCGCTCGAACATGTCGAAAATCCGCGCGAGACGCTCAACGAGATCTGGCGGGTGCTGTCGCCCGCGGGGCGCGTCGTCATCGTCGTGCCCAACCGGCGCGGTGTCTGGGCGCGCTTCGAGCACACACCGTTCGGCAATGGCCGGCCGTTCTCGCGCGGCCAGCTGACGGAACTGCTGCGCGAGGCGAATTTCACGCCCGCCGCCTGGTCCGATGCGCTGTTCTTCCCGCCATCGCGGCGGCGCTTCATGATGCGCTTCCACAATGTGCTGGAGCGCGCCGGCCGGCGGCTGTGGCCGATCTTTTCCGGCGTCATCGTCGTCGAGGCGCAGAAGCGGCTCTATCAGGGCGTGCCGGTCGCCCAGCGCGCCTCGCGCCGCGTCTTCGTGCCGGTGCTGTCGCCACACGGCGCGACACGACTCGGCCGCCGGGCCGAGGCGGCCGGCGCGGCCATGCCGTCTCGCCAGGTGAAACCTTCGTGATCGTGCTAGAAACGCGCGCGGCGCGTCCCTCCTCGACCTATCTGTCGTGGTGAACTCGCAGCCTGCCTGATATGCGGATGCCGTCATCATCCGGTTTCAGCATCGCACCTGAACGCAAGGACCTCTGACATGGCTGATCAACTTGACAATCAGGCCACCGTTCAGCCGGTCGCCGTCGAAGCCAGCAGCCTGCGTGATCAGGTTGCGACGATCAGACGGGCGCTGGTGGTGTCGCCGGTTCGCAAATGGCTGCTGTGGACGTCGGTCGGCATCATGGCCGTCATCATCGCGACCTCGATCGGCCAGGTCCTGCTCAACCGCTGGAACCAGCCCTTCTACGATGCGCTGGCGCGCCGCGACATGGCGGCTTTCCTGCACCAGCTCCTTGTCTTTGCGATGATCGCCGGCGGGCTGCTGGTGCTCAATATCGGCCAGACGTGGCTCAACCAGATGATCCGGCTGAAGTTGCGCGAGGCGCTGACGCTCGACCTGATCGACCAGTGGATGCGGCCGGTGCGCGCCTTCCGGCTGGCCAATGCCGGCGCCATCGGCGTCAATCCCGACCAGCGCATGCAGCAGGATGCGGCGCATCTGTCCGACCTGTCGACCGATCTCGGCGTCGGGCTTTTGCAGTCGCTCATCCTGCTCGTGTCCTTCGTCGGCGTGCTGTGGGAACTGTCTTCGGGCTTCGTCTTCCACATCAATGGCTGGTCGCTGGCCATACCGGGCTACATGGTCTGGGCGGCGTTCCTCTATGCCGGCACCGCCTCCTGGCTGAGCTGGCTGGTCGGGCGGCCGCTCATCAAGCTGAACAGCGACCGCTACACACGGGAGGCGGAGCTGCGCTCCTCGATGGTGCGCGTCAACGAGAATGTCGATGCCATCGCGCTGTACCATGGCGAGGCCGACGCCAAGCAGCGGCTCGAACTCGACCTCGGCACGGTGCTGGGCGCCATGCGGCGCATCTATACCGCGCAGATCAACCTGTCCTGGGTGACCGATACCTATGGCTGGATTACCGTCGTGGCGCCGATCCTGGTTGCCTCGCCCGTCTATTTCTCGGGCGATATCAGCTTTGGCGGGCTGATGATGGCGGTCGGTGCCTTCAACCAGGTCCATTCCTCGTTGCGCTGGTTCATCAACAATATCGGCAGCATCGCCGATTGGCGCGCCACGCTGATGCGTGTCGCCGACTTCCGCATCGCGCTCGATGAAACCGACGTGCTGCACGACACCGAAAGGCGTATCACCTTCGATCAGAACGCCAATGGCAGCCTGACGTTCGAGAAGCTGCAGGTGGCCTCGCCGGAGGGCTGCACAAAACTCTCCGACCAGCATGTCGAAATCCGCGCCGGCGATCGCGTGATGATCACCGGCGAACCCGGCGCCGGCAAGACGCTGTTCTTCCGCGCCATTGCCGGGCTTTGGCCCTGGGGCAGCGGAAAAATCGGCCTGCCGGCCGGAGAAACCCTCATCTTCGTGCCGCGCGTGCCGTATTTGCCGGCCGGCACGTTGCGCGAGGTGCTCAATCACGCCAACGGGCATGCGCCCGCGAGTGACGCCGAGATTGTGGCGGTACTGGCCGAAATTGGTCTGGAACGGCTGTCGTCCTCGCTCGACCGCGTCGGGCGCTGGGACCATGAATTGGGCGATGACGAACAGCGCTTGCTGGGCGTGGCCAGGCTCGCCTTGCGGCAGCCGAAATGGGTGATCATCGACGAAGCCATGGATGCATTCGACGGCCCCTCGCTGCGACGTGTGCTGGCGATGCTGGAAAAGCATCTGAAGGGCGCCACGATCATCAACATCGGGCGCGGGCAGCACAATATCCAATTCTTTCCGCGCGGCCTGACGATCGTCAAGGATTCCGGTGCGCCAGCGCTGAAGCCCGCCCACGTCAGGGCCGGCGCCATCGATCCGCCGCCGGTCGCGGTCCGCCGCAAGAAATAGGACCGCTTTCCCGCACTCTCGCAGCAAGCTTTATTTCGCCGCGATCGCGAAGGAAGATTTCCCCGAGAAACAAAACTTGGCGGTGGCGATGCTTGATGCTCTGCGCCTGCTTGCCTGTCTTGCCTGTGTCCAGCCAACGCCCGTTGCCTCGCCATCAGGTGCGCTGGCTGTTGACGTCGAATTGGTGTTGGCGGTCGATATATCCCTGTCGATGGACGAGAAGGAATTCGCCCTGCAACGCGCCGGCTATGTCGAGGCGCTGCGCCATCCCGACTTCATCCAGGCCGTCCGCTCCGGCAATACCGGCCGCATCGCGATTGCCTATTTCGAATGGGCCGGCACGGTGCGCGACGACGCGGTCATCGATTGGCAGATCATCGATGGCGCGCAAAGCGCCAACAGCTTTGCCGACAAGGTGGCGGCGCGCCCGTTCCGGAGTTTTCGCGGTACCTCGATTTCCACGGCAATTGCCTTCGGCACAGAGCTGTTCGGCAGGACGAATTTCGCCGGTGAGCGCAGCGTCATCGACATGTCGGGCGATGGCCCCAACAATATCGGGCCGCCGGTCACCGCGACGCGCGATGCGGCAACCGCAAAAGGCATCGTCATCAACGGCCTGCCGATCCTGATCAATCCATCGCCCACCTTCAAGCATCTCGACCAGTATTATGCGCAGTGCGTGACCGGCGGACCCGGCTCATTCGTGCTGCCCATCTACTCGGCTGCCGAATTTTCCACCGCCATCCGGCGCAAGCTGATCCTCGAGGTGAGCGGCATTCAGGACAAGGCCAGCATCATCCCGGTCGATGCGGACGCGCCGATCGACTGCCTGCAAGGCGAACGCGACAGGCGGTTCCTGTCGGATCCGTATTTTCCGGAACTCGACCGGTGAAATTGCGCAAGAGCACCTGCGGCCGGCCGTCGAAGGCACCGATTCCATTACCTCGGGCGTAATCGCTTTGCGTCAGGCATTCCGGCAGATTTGCCCTTGCGAGGCCGGTTGGTCGGTCTCGATGCAAAGGGAGTTACGTCATGACCGCTTACGCCATCGCCCATATGCGCCAAGTCACGATGGGGCCGCAGATCGTCGAGTATCTGCACAAGATCGATGCCACGCTGGAACCGTTTGGAGGCCGTTTCCTGGTGCATGGCGGCGATGTGGAGGTGATCGAGAACGACTGGCCGGGCAACCTCATCATCATCGAATTTCCCGACCGGCAGCATGTGCGCGAGTGGTATGCTTCGCCCGCCTATCAGGCAATATTGGCCTTGCGCACGGAGAACTCCCAATCCGATGTGGTGTTTGCCGACGGCGTCGAACATCCGCACAAGGCGACGGATGTCCTGGGCTAGACGTGCCTTATCGTTTCAGCAGGAACACCGCCTGCTGGCCAAAGAAGTTCCAGAACCACCAGGGCATGGACAGGCCGATCTTCTGGCCGGCGGCGTCGAGCGCGGTTGCCTTTTCCACCGTCGCGCCAAGCTCTTCGCACAAATTGACGAAGTCGCGGATGGTGCAGAAGTGGATGTTGGGGGTGTCGTACCAGGAATAGGGCAGGTCCTGGGTCACCGGCATGCGGCCCTTGACGAACAGCGACAGACGCACCCGCCAATGGCCGAAATTGGGGAAGGAGACGATCGCCCGGTTGCCGATGCGGAGCAACTCGTCGAGCACCAGCTTCGGGTTGCGCGTCGCCTGCAAGGTCTGCGACAGGACGACGAAGTCAAAACCCTTGTCGGGATAGAATTCGAGATCCTTGTCGGCATCGCCCTGGATGACGGAGAGGCCGCGCGCCACGCATTCGTTGACGCCGCGCTGCGACAGTTCCAGTCCGCGGCCGTCGACCTGCTTGGTGTCCTGCAGCAATTCAAGCAGCGAGCCGTCGCCCGAACCAACATCGAGCACGCGGGACTGCGGTGGGATCAGATTGGCGACGACCTCGAGGTCGACGCGCTGGCTGCCGTTGACGCTCATGATGTCGTCTCCTTTGCGGCGCATGATCCCGATCCCGAAAGTCTGGAACTTTCCGGGGTCATGCGCTTAGCCCTCTCGCCCGCGCTGCGGAGCCGATGAAGCCGTTGATGGCGGCGAACAGTTCCGGCTCGTCGAGCAGGAAGGCATCGTGGCCACGGTCGGTCTCGATCTCGACGAAGGACACGGACGCGCCGGCCGCGTTGAGCGCGTGCACGATCGAGCGGCTCTCTTCGGTCGGAAACAACCAATCCGAGGTGAAGGACACCAGGCAGAAGCGGGTTTTGGTGCCGGCAAAGGCATCCGCCAGCCGCCCGCCATGATCGGCGGCGAGGTCGAAATAGTCCATCGACCGCGTCATGTAGAGATAGGAATTGGCGTCGAAGCGGTCGACGAAGGTCATGCCCTGGTGGCGCAGATAGCTTTCGATCTGGAAGTCGGCGTCGAAGCCGAAGGTCAGCGCCTCGCGATCCTGCAGATTGCGGCCGAATTTCCGGTGCAGGGCGGCTTCCGACAGATAGGTTATGTGGGCGGCCATGCGCGCTACCGCCAACCCCTTTTCCGGGCGTTTGCCGTTTTCGAAATATTTGCCGCCGTGCCAGTCCGGATCGGCCATCACGGCCTGCCGGCCGACCTCATGGAAGGCAATGTTCTGCGAGGAATGGCGCGCACCGGTGGCGATCGGCAGCGCCGAAAAGACACGCTCCGGATAGCTCGACGCCCATTCCAGCACCTGCATGCCGCCCATCGAGCCGCCGAGCACGCAGAACAGTTTCTCGATGCCGAAATGGTCGATCAGCATCTGCTGCGCCCGCACCATGTCGCGGATGGTGATGACCGGCAGGTCGAGCCCATAGGGCTTGCCGGTGGCGGGGTTGGTCGATGCCGGGCCGGTTGAACCCAGGCAGCCTCCGATGACGTTGGAGCAGATGACGAAGAAACGGTTGGTGTCGATGATCTTGCCGGGGCCGATCAGCACTTCCCACCAGCCCGGCTTGCCGGTCACCGGATTGGTGTTGGCGACATGCTGGTCGCCGGTCAGAGCATGGCAGACGAGGATGGCATTGGAGCGGGCATCGTTCAGCGTGCCGTAGGTCTGGTAGGCGATCTGGAACGGCGATAGCAGCGTGCCGGCGTCGAGCTTGAGCGGCTTGTCCGCCCCGAAGCGCAAAACCGGGCTCGACGGCTGGTCGGCCTCGTTGTTGGTCTTTCCTGCGCGCAGAGCGGCCATTCTTGTCTCACCTGCTGCATCATATCAGGCGAAAAATCGCCGTCGATGCGTCCATCCGGCCGGCCGCGGACAATAAAAAACCGGCATTGCCTTCGCAAAGCCGGTTACGTCACGCAAACGGCCCTTTAGCGAATTGTTTAACGTGGCTGCAAGCCGACCGGCCAAATCACCACGGAACTGTTGCTGCCCTTCTAGAACTCGCCCGCGCTGCCGTCAATGCCGACATCTGGGCCGACATGGGCCGACATCTGGGCCGGCTGCTGGCATCACTGCCACCTCTCGACATTATCGGCCACGGCTTGTATTTCCGCTGCGGCCTCCGGATCGAGGCATTTTCGATGGATTTTGCAAAAATGAACCAGACACCGGATCAGGCACGTCCAACCCCGCGCGCGGGTATCATGGACATCGACGCCTATGTGCCGGGCAAGAGCGCCGCACCCGCCGGTGTCGCCAAGGTCTACAAGCTATCGTCCAACGAGAACCCGCTTGGCCCGTCGCCGAAGGCGATCGAAGCCGCGCGTGAAGTCGCCGCCAGGCTCGACATCTATCCCGACGGTACCGCCAGGCGGCTGCGCGAGGCGATCGCGGAAGTGCATGGCCTCAACGCGCAGAACATCATCTGCTCCAACGGCTCCGACGAGATCCTTGGCCTGCTGGCGCAGACCTATCTGGCGCCCGGCGACGAGGCGATATTCACCGAACACGCCTTCATGGTCTACAAGATCTACATCCAGTCGGCCGGGGCTGCGCCGATCGCGGTCAAGGAGACCGATGAGCGGGCCGACATCGATGCGATACTGGCGGCCGTCACGCTGCGAACCAAGATCGTGTTCCTTGCCAATCCCAACAATCCTACCGGCACCTATGTGCCGTTCCAGGAGGTGCGCCGCCTGCATGCCGGCCTGCCCAGACATGTGCTGCTGGTGCTCGACGCGGCATATGCCGAATATGTCCGCCGCAACGACTATGAGGCCGGCATCGAACTGGTTGGCAGCGCCGAGAATGTGGTCATGACCCGCACCTTCTCCAAGATCGGCCTCGGTGGCGCGCGGATCGGCTGGATGTATGCGCCCATGCACATCGTCGATGCGATCAACCGCGTGCGCGGTCCCTTCAACGTCAATGCGACGGCGATCGAGGCCGGCATCGCGGCAATCCGCGACCGCGCCCATGTCGAGCGCAGCGTGGCGCATAACGAGACCTGGCTGACCTGGCTGAGCCAGGAGATGACTGGGCTCGGGCTGCGGGTGACGCCCAGCGTCGGCAATTTCCTGCTCATTCACTTTCCCGATGATCAAAAGCATTCGGCGGCCGCGGCGGACGACTATCTGACCGCGCGCGGCTATATATTGCGGCGCGTTTCCGGCTACGGCTTCCCCAACGCGGTGCGCATGACCGTCGGCACGGAAGAGGCCAATCGCGGCGTCGTCGCCGCGCTCACGACATTCCTGAAAAGCTAGAACGCCCGAAAAGCAGGAACACCATGACATCACCGATGTTTGAAAAGATCGCGCTGGTCGGCATCGGCCTGATCGGCTCGTCGCTGGCCCGCGTCATCCGACGCGAGGGTCTTGCCGGCCACGTTGCCATCTCGACCCGCAGCGCCGCGACGCTGAAGCGGGCGGAAGAGCTTGGACTGGGCGATTCCTACACGACCGACGCGAAGGAAGCGGTCCGCAATGCCGACCTGGTCATCGTCTCGGTGCCGGTCGGCTCGTCCGGTGCGGTGGCTGAGGAGATCGCGCCGGCGTTGAAGAAGGGCGCCATCCTCACCGATGTCGGCTCGACCAAGGCGTCGGTCATCGCCCAGATGCAGCCGCATGTGCCTGATGGCGTTCATTTCATTCCCGGCCATCCGCTGGCGGGCACGGAAAAATCCGGCCCGGATGCCGGTTTCGCCGATCTGTTCGACAATCGCTGGTGCATCTTCACGCCGTTGCCAGGCTCCGATCCGGACGCGCTTGAGAGGCTGTCGGAATTCTGGCGCCGTTGCGGCGCCAACATCGACACGATGGATCCCCAGCATCACGATATGACGCTCGCCATCGTCTCGCATCTGCCGCACATCATCGCCTACAACATCGTCGGCACCGCCGACGATCTGGAATCGGTGACCAAGACGGAAGTCATCAAATATTCCGCCTCCGGCTTTCGCGACTTCACGCGTCTGGCCGCCTCCGACCCGACCATGTGGCGGGACGTCTGCCTGCACAACAAGGACGCCATTCTCGAAATGCTGGCGCGGTTCTCGGAAGATCTGGCATTCCTGCAGCGGGCGATCCGCTGGGGCGATGGCGACAAATTGTTCGACCTGTTCACCCGCACTCGGGCGGTACGCCGCTCGATCATCGAGGCCGGCCAGGATATCGACGTGCCGGATTTCGGCCGCCAGGCGGTCGAGCACCCGTCGAAGAACTAGGCTGTTTCGGGCCAGGTCGCCGCGACCATGGCCAGCGTCTCGGCCCGATCCGGCGCGCCGAGCCTGCCGCCAAAGCGCAGGCATTTGAGCGCGGCGGCGGCACTTGCAAAGCGCAAGGCCTGCTCGACCGGCATGGCCTCCGTCAGTCCGACAGCAAGGGCGCCGTGAAAGACGTCGCCGGCGGCTAGCGTGTCAACCGCCTTGATCTTCGGTGCCGCGACATGACGGGATGATCCCGCCGCGCGATCGAACCACCAGGTGCCTGCCGCGCCGCCGGTGACGGCGACGAACGCATCGGTGCGGGAAGCCATGTCGGTGCAAGCGCTCGCCAGATCCAGCGCCTGGCCGCAGATGATGCGGACGGCGGGCTCCGAGGCGACGATGTGCGAAGCCAGCGGCAACAGTTGCTCCAACACCGCCAGCGGGGCTGTGTCGGCATCGAGGATTGCCGGCCGGCCTGCCGCGCGCGCTGCCTTGAGGGCAAGCGCCGCGGCACCCGGCCAGCGCACGTCCACCAGCACGGCATCGAATGCCGTGATGTCGGCGAAAGGCAATGCCTCTGGATCGGCCTGGGCCAGGCTGTCATAGAAAGGCACGATGATGCGCTCGCCATGCGCGTCGACCAGGATCGAGGCCAATGCCGAGCGGGCGCCGCCGACGCGGCGGACATAGCCGCAGTCGACACCCTCGGCCTCGATCCCGGCGATCAGCTGATCGCCAATGAGGTCGTCGCCGGCGCTTGCCCATAGCGACACCTCGGCGCCCAGGCGATGCGCGGCGCAGGCGGCACTGGTGGCCATGCCCGAGGCGATCTGCACACCGTCGGCGGCGATGAACTTGCCCTGGTGCGTGGGCAGCGTCTCGACACGCAGGATGGTGTCGAGCGTCAGCGCGCCGACGCTGAGGAGCCTCGGTGGGCTTGTCATGGGCGCGCTATTGCACCGGCTTGATCTTGCCGAGCGGGATGAAGCCGAGCGAGGCCTTGCCCTTGACCACTTTCAGCGGCATCGACGGTTCGCTGCCGAGCATGGCGAGCGCGGCAAAACCCTGTTCGATCGCGTTCTTCTGCTCGGGTATGGCGCCGGCCAGAATGGCCGCCACGGCCTTGGGATCCTTGATCCTGATCATCAGATCGGCGTCGACCAGGCCTTCGGCGTCGACCGACAGCGGCCCGGAAACGGTGACCCGCGCCGTGCCCGACGACAAATCGAGGTTGCGGATCTCTACCCTTTGGCCGCGAAGGCTCGTCACCTGCGTTCCGATAAGCGCGACACCATTCTTCAGCGTGGCGTCGCCGCTGGCATCGAGCGCCGGCAGCACGCGGCCGCCGATCGCATCCGGGTCGATCTCCAGATCGGTGAAGCTGCCGGCATAATCGACGTCCTGACCGTTCGGCTGCAGCTGGCCGGCCGCCCTGCCGGCGCTGAACAGTTCCACCGGGTCGGTGTCGTCGGCCGGGTCGGTCTGGCCCGACAGGCCTTCCGCCTGCAGCGCAACGCGCTGCGGCAGCGGCCATGAAAGCTTGACCTTGGCCTGCAGATTGTCCCAGTCGATCCACAGCGGCACCATGCCGGGGACGGAGGTCCTGAGCGGACCGCGCAGATCGGCGACCGGCGACAAGGGCTGGATGATCTGGGCGACGGCATTGAAGGAGCCGGCCGAGGCTGCGATGTTCTTGGCATCGTCCTCATACGCCAGATTGTCGCAGGAGACGGTAAAGCTCAGGGGATAGCCGCTGACCTGGAGATTGGCGCAGCCGGCATTGATGCCGCTCTTGTTGAGCGTGGCGACCGCCTTGTCGGCCTCGACCCTGACCCTGTTGGCCAGATAGAACCAGCCGCCGCTGTAGATGGCGAACAACACAACGATGAACGCCACAAGCCAGAACAGGCCGCGGCGGGACTTTGGTTGGCGTTCGTCACTTGACGTCATGCTTTGGCTCTCATTAACCCACGGTGTTGGTGGACGAACCTTCGATTCCAACAACCAGGTAGACATTGACGGATAGGTAGCCGGGGACGGACGGAAAAAACACCGGTTTCCGGTGCGGTGTGGCCATTCTTTTTGCAATCAGGCACGGCGATATGGGCGATTTTTGGGTGTTTGGCTACGGTTCGCTGATCTGGCGGCCGGGTTTCGCACATGTCGAGACACGGCGCGCCCATCTGCACGGCTACCGCCGCTCGCTCTGTGTCTATTCCTTCGTGCATCGCGGCACGCGCCAGCGGCCCGGGCTGGTGCTTGGCCTCGACCATGGCGGCTCCTGCGTCGGCCTGGCTTTCCGCGTGCCCGGCGAGTTGCGCGACGAGGTCATCGCCTATCTGCGCGAGCGCGAACTCGTCACATCAGTCTATCTCGAACGCACGCTCAAGGTCCGCCTCGAGGGTGGCGGCACGGTCGAAGCGGTCGCCTACATCGTCGACCGCAAGCATGAGCAATATGCCGGCGCGCTGGATGCCGCGCATGCGGCCGCGGTGGTGCGCGGCGCTGTCGGCCAATCCGGCAACAACGAGGATTATGTGCTCAGCACGTTGAAGCATCTGGAAGCATTGGGCATCCGCGACCACTGGCTGGAGGATGTGGCACGGGGGATAGCGCCATCGTGAATGGCTGGCTCTGCGGAAAGAGGGGATCAGGCCTTTGACCTCGAAGCGGCACGACCTAGCTTAGGCTCCGAACCCAGCCAGCGGGCTGCATGCGCCCCATCCCAATCATCACGGAGAACCATCTTGCAGAAACGCCGTCTCGGTCGCACCGACCTTTCCATCGCGCCGCTGGTTCTGGGCGGCAATGTCTTCGGCTGGACCGCCGACGAGAAAACCTCGTTCGACCTGCTCGACCGCTTTGTGGCGGGCGGACTGAACGCCATCGATACGGCCGATGCCTATTCGCGCTGGGTGCCCGGTAACAAGGGCGGCGAATCGGAAACCATCATCGGCAACTGGTTGAAGGACCGTGGCAACCGGGACAAGGTCGTGGTGATCACCAAGGTCGGCTCGGATATGGGGCAGGGGCACAAGGACCTGTCCGCCGCCTATATCGAAAAGGCCGTCGAGGCCTCGCTGAAGCGGCTACGGACCGATGTCATCGACCTCTATCTGTCGCACTGGCCGGACCCGGCCACGCCCTATGAGGAAACGCTTGGCGCCTATGAGAAGCTGCTTGCCAAGGGCAAGGTCCGGCACATCGGCTGCTCGAACCTCGACGCCGGCCAATTGCGCGCCGCGCTCGACGTGGCGAGCCTGCGAAGCCTGCCGCGCTACGAGGTGCTGCAGCCGGAATACAATCTCTACGACCGCCCCTCATTCGATGGGCCGTTGCGCGATCTGTGCGTGGCCGAGGATATCGGCGTGATCACCTATTTCAGCCTGGCCAAGGGCTTCCTGAGCGGCAAATACCGCAGCGAGGCCGATCTTGGCCAAAGCGAACGCGGCGAGGGCGTCAGCAGCTATCTCAACGCGCGCGGCATTCGCATTCTGGCCGCTCTCGATGCCATATCCGCCAAGCATTCGGCGAAACAGGCGGAAGTCGCTCTTGCTTGGGCGATCGCGCGGCCAGGCGTCACCGCACCGATCGCCAGCGCCACTAAGGCCAGCCAGATGGACAGCCTGATCAAGGCGGCGTCGTTGAAATTGACCGCCGACGACATGGCCGAGCTCGACAAAGCGAGCGACTGAGGCTTCGGCCGCGATTAAAGCAGCTCACCGTTTCATGGAAACGGCGAACCGCTCTATCTCTTCCTCTTGCCCCAATTCCCAAGGGAAAACGCTACGCGCTTTTCCCGGGAAAACCGCTTCACACTTTTCCTGGAATTGTTCCATCCGCACGAACGTCCAAGACCACCCTCCTGCCTTGCCATAGTGTCCTCCGCTATTGGCAAGACAGAGGGTGCAATGACCGAGCCGCTTCTTTTGCAGCCGCAGCTTTGGCGACCTCTGCTCGCCCTGGTGCTGGCCGCCACGGTGGTCATGGGCAGCCCAGGGCCGGCAACGATAAGCGTCACCGCTGTCGGCGCCGCCTTCGGCCTGCGCAATTCTGTGCGCTACACCTGGGGGATCGTTCTCGGCACGGTCGCTGTGCTGCTGGTGGTGGCGACCGGGATCCTGGCGGTGCTTGGGTCGATGCCGAAGCTGGCACCGGTGCTGGTTGTCGCGTCGGCGGCCTACATCCTCTATCTCGCCTTCAGGATCGCCACGGCGCCGCCGCTGGCAGCACGCACGGCCGAGGCTGCGCGCCCGACCTGGCTGGCCGGGTTTCTGCTGGCGGTCGCCAACCCGAAAGCCTATGTGGCGATCGCCGCCGTATTCGCCGGCACCTCGTCGAACCAAGGCGGTGCGGAACTCGGCCTATGGCTGAAGCTGACGGTTCTGGCCGGGATGATCGTTGTCATCCACGCCGTGTGGCTGCTTGCCGGCGCGGCGTTCGCGCGCTTCCTGCGCAGGCCTGTCGCTTCGCGGATCATCAACCTGGTCTTTGCCGCGACGCTGGTGCTGACCACCGTGCTGGCTGTCTACGGCTGATTGCCTGGCTGGAGGTCTTCAGACCTTCGCGCCGAGCTCCCGCAGCCGCTTCAACGCCGTCGGCGGGAAGGCGGGCGGGTTGGCCGCGCGGGACGCTTCGACGAGCATCTGGTCACAAGCCGCTTCCGTCTCGCCGATCAGGCGCGCCATGAACTCGTCCTTGCCGAGGCCCGGTGGGATCGGCGGCAGGAAACGCGCCTTGATGGTGCCGGGATAGCGCAGGAATTTGCGTCGCGGCCAATAGAGGCCGGCGACATGGGCGACCGGCACCACCGGAACACCAAGCTGCGTGTAGATTTCGACGATGCCGTATTTGTAGGCCGGCTCGTCGCCCGGCGCCCGGCGCGTGCCCTCGGGATAGATGATCAGCTGGCGCGGGTTGCGCGCCATCTCTTCCTTGGTTGCCGCGACCACCGCCTTCAAGGCCTTGGAGCGGCTGCCGCGATCGACCGGGATCATGCGCATCTTCATGATGTACCAGCCGAAAAACGGGATCCAGGTCAGCTCGCGCTTGAGGATGTAGAGCGGGTCCTGGAGGAAGGGGAAGAAGGCGATCGCGTCCCAGAACGACTGGTGCTTGGGCGCAAGGATGAAGGAGCCTTCGGGCAGGTTTTCCTGTCCGGTGATGTCGTTCTTGGTTCCGGCGATCTTGTCGTAGAGCCACATGCAGCTGCGCGACCAGAATTTCGGCACGAACCAGGCGCGGTGGCGGGGCGACAGGAAATAATAGGGGGTCCAGAGGATCATCTGGACGATCAGATTGACGTAGAAGACGAAATTGAACGCCAGCGATCTGACATAGAGCATGGGGGAGGTCCGGTGAGGAAGTGTGCGTTGGTTACACCAAGCGCGGGGAAAAAGGAAATGGCGCAGGCGTGTCCCGATTGATGTGAAGCACGGCTCACGCCAGCGCAGGCATGCTAGCCCAATCGCGCCAGCCGCTCCTTCAGACGCGGTGCGGCAAAGTCGAGGAAGGCGCGCAGCTTGACGGGCAGCAGGCCGTGGCCCGCATGCACCAAGCTCACCGGCCACGGTTCCGGCTCGAACTCTTGCAGCACGATGCGCAGCATGCCGGACCGCACGGCGGCATCGACCTGATAGGAAAGCACTTTCGTCAGCCCGACGCCGGCAATCGCGGCATCGACCGCCGCCTCGGCGGTGTTGACCTGCAGGCGCGAGCGGACCTGGACCGTGACGTCCGTCTTGCCTTTGGCGAAGCTCCACGGGGCGGCGGAGGAAAGTCCCTCGAAGGTGATGCAATCGTGGGTGCCGAGATCTTCCGGGATCGTGGGTGTGCCGTGTTCGGCCAGATAGGCCGGGCTGGCGCAGACAACGCGGCGAATCGAGCCGACGCCAATGGCGACCAGGCTCGAATCCGGCAACTGGCCGATGCGCAGCGCGAGGTCGAAATGGTCCTCGACCAGCTGGGTTATGCGGTCCGCCAGGGTCAGGCGGATATCCACGTCGGGATAGGCCGAGAGAAAGCCGGTGACCACCGGCAACACATGGAGACGGCCAAACACGACTGGCGCGGTGATGGCCAGCTCGCCGGTCGGTGCGCTGTACTCGCCGGCCGCGGCGCGTTCAGCCTCGCCAACGTCATCGAGGATGCGGCGGCAGGCCGCAAGATAGGCCTCGCCGGCATCGGTCGGCGTCAGCCGGCGCGTCGAACGGTTCAGCAGGCGGGTGTTGAGATGGCGTTCGAGATCGGAAACCTTGCGGCTGACGGTCGCCAGCGGAATGCCGAAACGGCGGGCCGCGGCGGAAAGGCTGCCGGCCTCCACCGCCGCGACAAAGAGCGACATGGCTTCGAGACGATCCATCACTTCTTCCAGAAAATGGAAGGAATGATTGCAGATATGCCATCTGCATTTCAGGAATGGAAGGGGTTATATATGGGGTTCGCAGCCGCGCAATGGAGTTCTCATGTCTGAAAGCCGCCCACCCCTTCCGCCCTTCACCGTCGAGACCGCGGCGCAAAAGGCCCGTATGGCCGAGGATGCGTGGAATTCGCGCGATCCGGCACGGGTCGCGCTCGCCTATACGACCGACAGCCGCTGGCGCAACCGTGCCGAATTCCTACAGGGCCGCGAAGCCATCCAGGCCTTCCTGACGCGCAAATGGAGCCGCGAGCTCGACTACCGGCTGATCAAGGAGGTCTGGGCCTTCCACGGCAACCGCATCGCCGTGCGCTTCGCCTATGAATGGCGCGACGACGGCGGCTCCTGGTTCCGCAGCTATGGCAATGAGAACTGGGAGTTTGACGAGCACGGGCTGATGCGCCTGCGCATCGCCAGCATCAACGACCTGCCGATCAGCGAGGCCGACCGCAAGTACCATTGGCCGTTGGGGCGCCGCCCGGACGACCATCCGACATTGTCGGCGCTCGGGCTTTAGAGCGTCGGCTGCACCCGGTTCCGGGCAAGGAGGTTTCGATGGACGCGCATGCTTTCACCAGCGATGTCGCCTTCACGCCGACCGTCAAGGCGATCCAGGCGCGCAAGGGTTCGCGCCAGTCCTACGCCCGCGTCGAGGAGCGTGGTGGCTGGCAGGCCGTCATCACGCCGGACCTTGCCGCCTTCATCGAGATGCAGACCAGCGTCTTCCTGTCGACCGCCAATGGCGACGGCCAGCCCTATATCCAGCATCGCGGCGGCCCGGCCGGCTTCCTCAAGGTGCTGGACGAAAAGACGATCGGCTTCGCGGATTTTTCCGGCAACAGGCAGTTCATCACGCAGGGCAATCTGGCGGACAATCCACGCGCCTTCCTGTTTCTGATCGATTACATGCTGCGCCAGCGCATCAAGATCTGGGGCACGGCGCGCGTCGTCGAGAACGATGCCGAGCTGATGGCGAGGCTGATGCCGCAGGACTACAAGGCGCGGCCCGAACAGGTCATCCTGTTCACCGTCTCGGCCTGGGATGCGAATTGCCCGCAGCACATCCCGCAACGCTTCGAGGCGGCTGATGTGGCGGGCGCGCTTGGCGAGCGGGACAGGCGCATTCAACAGCTCGAGCAGGAGGTCAGCCGCCTGAAGGCCGCGTCAAAGGGGACAGACAAGGAACGATGATGGAGCGCCGGGGGCTCAGCCGCCGGCGGCGGTCTCAGCCAGCGCAATGCCGTCCGCGGTCGGTTTCACCGGCACGATGCCTCGCGCCAGCGCCAGCAGATATTTGGTGTATTCAGTGAACAGCACGCGCAACGCCCGCGGCTTGGTCAGCCAGCCGCCATTGTCGAGATTGGAATTGACCACTGGATAGGGTTCCAGCTTGGCGCCATGCAGCAGGCGGCCCATTTCCAGCAAGCTGCGCGGCATGTGGTAATTGTTGGTGACCAGGATCACCGTGCCATAGGCATGGCTCTCGACCCATTTGGCGCTTTCCTCGGCATTGCCGATCGTGTCGAGCGCGGCGCGGTCGATGTCGACGCAGCAGGAAAACAGGTTCTTATCGCCGCCGGTGGCTGCCTGGAGCTGGCGCCGGCTGGCCGAAGGATGCACGCCGCTGATCAACAGCCGCTCGCCCTTGCCGGACGCCAGCAGATCCATCGCCGCGTCGAGGCGGGACTGGCCGCCGGTGAGCACGATGATGGCATCGGCCTTCTCCGGATTGGCGGGCGTGGTCAGATGCGCGACCTTGTTGGCGAACCAGCCGAAGCCGCCGGCAAACAAGACAGCAAGGACGAGGAGGGAGAGCGCGGATATCCGCAGTGCGGTTCTTAAACGGCTAAACCCGCCGCGGTCGTGCAAACGAGCAACCACCACTGGCATCTGTCCAGCCGTCCCGGTCGAATCCCGCACGTCCATGACCATATGGTTAATCCTGAAATGCGGCCTTGGGTAGGTAAAAGACGCACTTTGCGTTACGCCGTTTCTCCATCCGTGATCAGCCAGCCTCCATCCCCATCAGCGCAGGTTCCCTTTCAAGCGTCGGGTTGTCGAACATCGATGTCGCTGAGATAGGCGACGACGGTGGCGTGCGAGGTTGCCGCCGTCAGCGCGCCGATCACCAGCACCATCAGGACGACGCCGAGATAGCCCGCAGAGCCGATGGCGAAATTGCCGAACAGGGCAGTCGCCTGATCGGCTTGCGGCGTCGCCATGTTGCGCGACGACCACCAGGAAAAGACGATGAAGACCAGCACCGCCGCCGCCCCGCCGGCGGCCGCGCCCTTCATGCCGGTGACCAGGAAATGCCGGCGGAATTCGCGCGCGATGAAGGCCGCCTCGGCGCCGACGAAATGCAGCACTTCGATGATATGGCCGTTGCCGGCCATGGCGCCACGGGTCGCGAACACCACGGTCAGCACTGTCGCCGACAGCATCAGCGCCAGCACGGCAATGCCGATGGTCACCGTGGTGCGGGCCATCGCCACCAGCCGGTCGACCCAGGTGCGGTGATCGTCGAGCGACGCGCTCGGCAGTTTCGGCGTGATGGCGGCGCGCATGGCGGCGAAGTCGGGCGGGCTGTTCTCATCGATGGTGACGATGATCAGGCGTGGCACCGGCAACTCGTCGATGTTGAGGCCTGAACCCAGCCATGGCTCCAGCAGCCTCGCGGTCGCATCGCGGTCGATGATCTTTGTCGACTTCACGCCGGGGAATTCGCCGGCGATTTTTGAGGCTTGGGCAAGGGCGGCCTCCATATCGAGGCCGTCGGCCGGTTTGATCTGGATCGTCGCCTCGCGCGAGATCTGGTTCTCCCAGACCGAGGCGGTGTCGCGCACCAGCGTCACCGCGCCGAAGGTCAGGCACGACAGGAAGGTCATGATGGCGATGACCAGGACGAGCGCCCGACCGGCGATGTTCTGCGCCGGAACGATCGGCGCCATACGGCGCTGGGCGCGCGGTCTTGCTTCGGCCGCCTCGGCGTCCTGCTCATGCTCTTGGAGGTGTTCGGCGGACAGATCAGTCATAGATGTCCAGCCTTCCGCCGGCCAGGATCATGCGGCGCGCGTCGACCTGTTCCATCAGGCCAAGGTCGTGGGTGGCGATCACCACAGCGGTGCCGAGACGATTGAGCTCGATGAAGAGCCGCAGCAGCCGTCGCGCGAGCGGCGGATCGACATTGCCGGTCGGCTCGTCGGCGAGCAAGATCTCGGGCTGCTCGATCAGGGCGCGCGCGATGGCGGCGCGCTGCTTCTCGCCGCCCGACAGGACCGGCGGAAGCACATGCATGCGCTCGCCCAGCCCCACCCATTTCAGCAGTTCGGTGACATCGGTGCGGTAGCTCGCTTCCTCGCGCCCGCGAACGCGCAGCGGCAGCGCGACATTCTCATAGGTGGTCATGTGGTCGAGCAGGCGAAAATCCTGGAACACCACGCCGATGCGGCGCCGCAAATGCGGCAGTTCGGTACGCGAAATGCGCGAACGGTCCTTGCCGAAAATGGTGATCAGCCCACGCGTCGGCTTCAGCGACATGAACAGAAGCCGCAGCAACGTCGTCTTGCCGGCGCCCGAGGGTCCGCTCAGGAACTGGAAGGAGCGCTCCGGGATGTGCAGGGAGATGTCGCGGAGGATTTCCGGACCCATGCCATAGCGGAGGCCGACATTTTCGAAGCGAATCAATTTCGACGACCTGAAATTTCTAGAGCATGATGCCGAAAAGTGTGAAGCGGTTTTCGGACGACATCATGCTCTATCTCTTTAGTTTGGACACGGATTCGGATTTCGGGTCGATTCGACCTGAAATCCGAATCCGCGTCGGGCAGCGCCAAGCCTGCCTGTTCTGCGAAAAGAGCATCGGCCGGCATGGTTAACCGGCGGTTAATTTCTGGCTTGTTTCGGCGCGTCACGAGGGCTCCGGTGGGGAAGCGTTAACCATTTTTGTTTACGCAAAAGAAACGAAAAGCGAACACGCGCAATGACGGGGCCATGATGGCTGACGAACGAACCGCGCGCCCGGTTTCCGGCGAAATCATGACCGATCCCCCGGCAATTGTCGCGGCGGAGCGGATCGTGCGCGGCCCGGCGGCTTATATCGTCGATGCCGACTATGAAGTGATGCCGCGCCTTGTCCCTACCGTGGAAAGCGTTTCACCGCCGCCGCGCCTGATTGTCACGCCGTCCATCGAGGGCATGGACATGCTGCGCAAGCCGGAAGCGCCGGCGGAACGGCCGCCGGCCGCGCGCGGCGGGCCGATCTTCTGGATCGCCGGCATCGGCGCCGCCTTGGCCGCCTTCTGGGTCTCCGGCGGGCATGCGCTGGTGCGCCAGGCGCCGCTCCTGACCGGCGCGCAAGCCTCGGCGCTGACCATTTCAGGCGTCACCTCGCACGTCGACGCCTCGGGAGCCAATCCGGTGCTGTTCGTCGATGGCGAGGCCGCCAATGACGGGGCGGGGCCGGCGACAATGCCGCCGCTCGAAATCCGCGTGACCGGCAATGACGGACGTACAACCCGCTATACGTTGGGGACATCCGGCCATTCGCTGGCATCGGGCGAAAGATTCGGCTTTGCCAGCCGGCTCGACGTGCCTAAGAACGGCGTGAGGACCGTTTTGGTTACTTTCGCCGAATAGCGTGTGTCGATATTCAGGTGAGGCCGGCCTGCAAACGGCGGTTCCCTGCGCTTCCGGTGCTCACGTACTTAAGTACGATCCGCTCCGGTACTCGGAAAACCACCGTTTTCGGCTCGGCCTGACCTGAATCTCAACACACGCTCGGTGTGGAGGCGTTTGGGTAAAAAACTTGAGGGGGCGAAAAATGCCAATCGTACGCGACAAGGACATCGAAGTCCTGTTTTCGGCATCGGCGATCGCGCGGCGCAATCTTGAGCTCGCCAAGGAGATCGCCGAGCACGACTATCACGATCTGCTGGTGATTTCGGTGCTGAAGGGCTCGTTCATCTTCGCCGCCGACCTGATCCGCGCCATGCACGATGTCGGCCTGTCGCCGGAGGTCGAGTTCATCTTCATTTCCAGCTATGGCGCCGGCACCACCAGCGGCGAGGTGAGGGTGCTGCGCGACATCGACAATGAGGTCGCCGGCCGCGACGTGCTGCTGATCGACGACATTCTGGAATCGGGCAAGACACTGACCTTCACCCGCGACCTGATGCTGTCGCGCGGCGCGAAAAGCTGTTCCATCGCCGTGCTGCTCGACAAGCGCATGCGCCGCCAGACCGCGCTCGTCGCCGACTATGTCGGCTTCGACTGCCCCGATTATTTCGTCGTTGGTTACGGCATGGATGTCGCGCACGCCTTCCGTGAATTGCCGTTCGTGGGCATCGTGAAAGGTGATGCGTGAGGCCACTGCCTTGCGCTGACAAGTTCTGAAAAAGGCCTTAACGGCGCCGGAAAAATTAGCCCTGTCAGGGGTTGGGTCCTTTCAGGAAAAGTCAACTTTTCGCGGCCAAATTGCCGGCCATGGCAAAGCTTTTGATCGTCGAGGACGATGAGTCCGTCCGCACCCTCGCTGCCCGCGCGCTCGAACGCGCAGGCCACGCAATCGATATCGCCGCCGACGGCGCCCAAGGCCTGGCGCTGATACGCGCCGCGCATGGTGGTTACGATCTCGTGGTCTCCGACATCCGCATGCCCGAGATGGACGGCATCGAGATGGCGATCGCGGCGGCCGTCCTTTTTCCGGCGATGAAGATCATGCTGATGACCGGCTATGCCGACCAGCGCGAGCGCGCCGAGGAGTTGAACGGCATCATCCTCGATGTCGTGCAGAAGCCGTTCACGCTGGCTGAAATCCGCTCGCGCGTCGAGCGCGCGCTGATCTGCTTCGCCTGATCAGACCGGATCGGCGGCGGCAAGCATGGGCGCTGCGCTCTTGAGCCGCCCAGTGTTGAGCGCGAGCAGGCCGGCGCCGATGATCAGCGCCGCGCCGATCACGGTCGTCGACCGCGGCACCTCGGCGAAGAACAGGAAACCCCAGAGCGGCGACCACAGAATGCCCGTGTATTCGAAGGTCGCTACCCGATTGGCCGGCGCCAGCCTGTAGCCCTGCGACAGGAGGATCATACCGGCGGAGGCGACGAAACCGCAGGCGGCCATCTTGAGAAAATCGGACAGCGTCGGCCAAATCCAGGGCCGCACCAGGAATTCGACGCTGGGGTGGACGGCGTGGGATATGCCGGCCAGATGGAATGTGCCGGCAACCACGGCTGCGCCGACGAGATAGGCGCCGTTCTGATAGAAAGCCATGACCGTGGACGATTCGGTATCGCCGATCTTGCGCGCCATCAATTGCGAGAAGCCGTAGAGCGCGGCCGAGCCCAGCGACAGCAGCGCCGCCCAGTCGAACAGGCCGGCGCCGGGGCGCACCATCACGATGACGCCAAGCAGCCCGATCAGCACCGTCGCCAGCGTGCGCCAGGAGACGCGTTCGCCAAGATAGGGGCCGGCCAGTGCCATGATGAACAGCGGCGCCATGAAATAAAGCGCCACCGCGTCGGCCAGCGGCAGCGCGGCGATGGCCAGATAATAGACCGTGTAGGAGGTGAACTGGATGAAGGCGCGGATCGTCAGCAGGCCGAACCGCTTCGACAGGATTGCCCGTAGCCCGACATCGGCATGGACGAGAATGATCAGGATCGGCAGGGCGACGATCGACCGGATCGCCATCACCTCGGTCACCGGATAGCCGCTCGACACGGCCTTGACGAGCGGGTCCTGCAGCGAGAACACCAGCACGCCCAGGCACAGGCTCAGGATGCCGCGCACCATCCTATTCTGCATCTGCTTTCCGGCTCCTGCGCGTCCGATCCGAAGCAGCCCGCCTCCAGATCAAAAAGAACCCGCCACCGTTTCGGGCAGCGGGTACGAGTGAGGACTCTTAGATTGGTCCGCGGCCGATTTCGCAGCTGCATATCCAATGGGTAAGGCAACTATCATCCGGCGTTTGACATGTTGCAAACGAATTGGAATGATGCCTGCAATCAAATCTGCTTATGATGGATAGCATGCGTCCAACCCTCGACAGCGATCTTCTGCGCACCTTCGTCGCCATCGCCGAGGCCGGCAATTTCACCCGGGCGGCCGAACAGGCCGGCCGCACCCAGTCAGCCGTGTCGATGCAGATGAAGAAGCTCGAGGAACTGGTCGGCGACAGCCTGTTCGAGCGCGGCTCGCGCGGCGTCGCGCTGACGCGGCGCGGCGGCGAACTCATCGTCAATGCCCGCCGCATCGTCTCGCTGCTCGACGAAACGGCGGCGTCGATGGCGGCGGCGCCGCTCGGCGGACCGGTGCGCATCGGCATTCCGGAGGAATATGGCCACGCAATCCTGTCGCGCGCGCTCGGCGCGTTCTCGAAACGCCACACCAAGGTCGAGGTCACCGTGCGCTACGCGCATTCGGAGGCGCAACTGGCGGCGCTCGCCGCCGGCGAACTCGATCTGTGCGTGGTGTTCGAATGGCAGGATCCGGCCGGTGGCGAAGTGCTGATGCACGACCCGACGGTCTGGGTGACGTCGACCCTGCATCACATGCACGAGGAACGGCCGGTGCCGATCGCGCTCTACAACCGGGTCAGCTGGTGCAAGGATTTCGCCATCAAGTCGCTGGAGCAGCGCGGTCTTGCCTATCGTGTCGCCTATACCAGCGACACGACCGGCGGCCTGAAGCTCGCGGTCACCTCAGGGCTGGCAATCGCGCCGATCTCGCGCAGCAACATCCCGGACGGCTGCCGCGAACTGACGTCGGCCGACGGGTTCGGCGACATCGATTCCTCCAATGTGGTGATGCATCGCAACCCGAACGCGTCGGGCGAGGCGATCGACGGCATGCAGGAGGCGATCCGCGAGGCGTTCGTCAACCGTTAGAGTCAGTCTTTCACATCCCCATAGAAGGTCAGGCGGTTGCCGAACGGATCGTCGACCGTGACCTCCTTCGTCTTCCAGGGCGTCTCCTCCAACCCCGGCCTGGCAAAGCGGTAATTCCTTTCGGTCAATTCGTGGTGGAGCCCCGCAATGTCGGTCGTCTCGATCCGGATGTGAGAGCCCGGCGTGCCGTCGCCATGATGTTCGCTCAGATGCAAGACGCAGCCGTCGCGAGAAACGCCTGTGTAGAGCGGCGCGGTGTCTTCGAAGCGGTGTTCGAACTGCACTTCGAAACCGAGAAAACCGACGTAGAATTCATGCGCCTTGGCAATATCGAAGATGCGCAGGATGGGCGTGACAGTACCGAGCTTCGGCATGGTGTTGCAACCGTTCGAGGGGGGCAGGCGGGGTGTGGGGGCGGTCCCTATTTCAGCTCGAGCAGCCGTTCGAGATAGCTGCGCTCGATATCGGGGCTGAGCGCGTTGCCGAGCCGTTTGCGGATCGCTTCCAGGATCTGGCGGGCGCGCTGGACGTCGATCTCGTCGGGGACTTTCACGGAATCGCCGAAATCGGGACCCTGGCTGGCGCGCGGCCGGCCGAGCGGGTCGCGGTCGGCATTCTGCTGACGCCCGCCTTCCTGGCTGCCGCCCTGGTCGCCCTGCATGGCCTGCATCTGCTTCATCATGTCCTTGGCGCCCTTGCGCAGCGCCTCGAGTGCCCGGCCCTGGTGGCCGACGGCCTCGTCGCCCTGGCCCTCGCCAAGCGCCTGCTCGGCGCTGCCCATCGACTTGCCGGCCTCGCCAAATCCTTCATTGGGCTCCATGCCCATGCCTTCGAGGCTCTTCTTCAGCTTCTCGAGGTCGTTCTTCAACTGGCCCTGGCCTTCCTGCAGCTGCTTCAGCGCATCGGCGAATTCCTGCGGCGTCATCGGCTTTTGCCTGGCGAGCGGATCGCGGTCCTCGCCGACGCTTGGCTTGTCCTGGTCCTCGCCACCGCCCTGGCCAAGCTGCTCGTCGCGGTTCTGTCCGCGCTGGCGCTCACCGCGCTGCATCTGGTCCATGCGGAAAGTGTCGTTCATCATCTCCTGCTGGCGGCGCAGGATCTCGCCGAGCTTGTCCATCTGCTGGCGCATCTGGCTGTCCTGCTCGCCGCCCTGCTGCTGGCGGCCGGCCTGGAGATTGTTCATCATGTCCTGCAGTTGCGACAGCAATTGCTGCGCCTTGTCGCGGTCGCCCGACTTCGCCAGGTTCTCGATCTGGTCCATCATGCGGTCGATGTCGCTCTGGCGCAGTTCCTGGCCGTTCTGCTGCATTTGCGGCGCATTCGGGTTCTGCTTGGCGCGTTCGGCGAATTCCTGCAGGAACTGGTTCATCGCCTCGCGCAGTTCCTTCATCGCCTTCTCGATTTCCTGGTCGCTGGCGCCGTTCTTGATGGCGTCCTGCAGCGCCTGCTGCGCCTGGCGTAGCCGCTTCTCGGCCGCCGAGAGGTTGCCCTCCTCGATGCCGAGCGCGATTTCCCAGAGATAGGCGACCTCGCCGCGCAGCTGATCGTCGTTGCCGGCCAGTTTCAGCCGGCTGCGCGCGCTCATGATGGCGAGGTAGTGGGACATGTTGTCGAACGTGTCTTCCGGCCGCAGCGTGATGGCGTCGATCAGGTCGAGCACGCGCGGCTTGGCATTGGCGTCGAGCGCAAGCAGGCGGCGCTGTTCGATCACCGCCCGCGCCAGCGGGTTGGCGAAAGGCCGCTCCGGCATCACCAGCGTCTTGGTCTCGCTCGACGCGGTGTGGCCGGCGTCGTCGGTGGCGACCAGCGTCAGCTTGATGCTGCTGCCGGCCCAGACATGCTCGGTCAGGTCCTTGGTGGTCTTGGCGGCATTGGACTTGCCGCCGCGGCGCGGCAGCGCCAACGGCATTTCGGGCGTGCCGTAGAGCGGATGCGCGCCAGGCGCCTGCGGGTCGGCCAGCGCAAAGACCGCCTTGGCGGTGGCGGCGCCATAATCGTCGTCGATCTGGTAGTTGAGTTCGAAGGCGCCGTTGGCGGCGCGCTTGGGCTCGCCGACGAAGCGGATCTGTGGCGGTTTGTCCGCGATCACGGCGAAGGCCCAGCGGCCGAGCTGATCCTCGCCCGATTTCAGCGTCAGCGTGCCGTCGCCGGTCAGCTTGCCGGTGAACTGGCGCACCTTGGACTGGGATGCGGGGGCCGGCGCCGCCGGGCTAGCGGCTGGCTTGACGCTGGCCGCCTGTGGTCCGGCAGGGTCGATGGTGCGCGCATTGCCATCCTTGTCGGCATAGGCCAGCGTTTCCTCGCCCGAGCCTCCGGTGACGCGCAAGGAGACGTCGCTGCCCTCAGGCACATGAAACGTCGGCGTTGCCTGGTTGGCGTCGGCGGTCAGGAAGATCGGCGGCTTGCCGGTATAGGCGGGCGGCGTCACCCAGGCATCGATGCGTGGCGGCACGGCATCGTGCGCGCCGTGGGTGCTGAAGCCGTCTTCTATCCTGCCGCCTGTCGGCCCGAAGGAGAAGGCAAAGGCGGTGACGAGCAGCAGCGCCGCCACGGCGCGCAGCCCCCAAGGATCGCGCTCCGGCACCCGGGTGCGCGGCAGGTCGGCGCCAAGGCTGTCGAGCCTGGCGGCCATGCGCTTCTGGTGTTCACGCCACAGCGCCTGCGAGAAGCTGCTTTCGTGGCCGCTTGGCCGGTCGGACTGCACCAGCACGGGGCTGTGCAGCAATTCGTTGGCGGCCTCGATGCGGCGGTCGACCTCGGCGGCGCCAGGCAAGCGGAAAAAGCGCAGCGGATAGAGCGCCGCCAGCCCTGCCAGGCCGAATGCGGCGACAAGGCCGATACGTGCGACATCCGGCAGCTGGGAGAAAACGCCGAACCAGGAGATGCTCAGGAACAGGCAGGCGACAATAATCAGCGGCAGCAGCAGCGGCCAGCCGCGCTCGACCATCATCGAGACCCGCGTCGCCAGCCGGCTGAGCGCAAGGCGCCCGGCGAGACCGCGATCGCTAGAGGTGGGTCGTTGCGTCATCGGCCCTTCCTGGAATCAGGCAGGATAGCCCGATCCTCACGACTCGAAGAATACCAGCAAACACGGCAAAGGCGAGGCGCTTTCAAAAAACGTGAAGCCCGCCGAAATGGTTGCAATCAGAAATTGGCGGGGTTTGCGTTGGCGCCACAGACCAGCACGGCGACGCGTTCGGCCGGTGCCGGCGTGTAGCGGCCGGACAGGATCGCGGCGAAGGCGGCAGCCCCACCCGGTTCGGAGATGATGCGCACCCGGTTCCACAGTGCCTTCTGCGCGGCGATGATGTCGTCATCACTCACCAGGATGGAGCGCTCGACGAAGGCTTCGGCGATCGGGAACATCATTTCGCCGACGCGTTTCGGCGCCAGCGAATCGGCGGCGATGCCTTCCGCCGGCGCGTCGACGGGATGGCCGGCCTCGAAGGCGCGATGAAGCGTCGGCGCGCCCTCGGGCTCGATGGCGATGATGCGGATGCGGCCGGCATACCAGGCGGCGATGCCGCCGATCAGGCCGCCACCGCCGACGGCGACCAGCAGCGTGTCGATCTCGGGCAGGTCGTTCTCGATCTCAAGCCCAAGCGTGCCCTGGCCTACCAGCGTTTCCTCCTGGTTGAAGGCGTGGATCTGCAAGGCGCCGGTCTCCTGCGCGAAACGTTCGCTGGCGGCCAACGCCTCGGCGTAACGGGCACCACCAACCACCAGGTCGGCGCCATAGGAACGAATGCGGTCCAGCTTGGCCTGCGGGCTCACTTCGGGAACGAAGATGGTCGCCTTGTGGCCGAGACGCATGGCGGCGTAGGCGACGGCGGCGCCATGGTTGCCGCCCGATGCGGCGACGACACCGGCCTTGGGAACCGGCCTTTCCAAAAGATTGGTGAAGGCGCCGCGCGCCTTGAACGAACCGGAATGCTGCAGGCATTCGAGCTTGAGGTCGACCGCCAGCGACGGCCGGTCGAAGTCGGCCATGTCGACGCGCAGCACCGGCGTGTGCCTGATATAGGGGCGGATGCGCGGTTCCATCGCGGCAATGCGCTCGCGGGTGACGGTGTTGCCCTGCGCCATGACGATCTCCTCGGGATTGACAGTAATTAGTAACTTGGCAAAATAGCTAAATGCAAGAGGTTGATGTCTTTAAGGCGATCGCCAACGAACGCAGGCTGCAGATCCTCGACTGGCTAAAGGATCCGCGCTCACATTTCCCGGCCCAGGCCGACGGCGATCTGGTCGAGGACGGCGTTTGCGCGCTGCTGATCGCCGAGAAGCTCGGCATCACGCAGGCGACGCTCTCCGAGCATATGCGCGTGCTCACCCAGGCCGGCCTGCTGCGGCCCAAGCGCATCAGGCAATGGACGTTCTACCGCCGTGACGAAGACAGGATCGCCGAGACAAGGACGCTCCTGCAGAACCGGCTGTAGCGCTGCCGGCTGTGGCTTCTATGCCAGCCAGCCAGGCACCGAATCCAACCCGATCAAATCGTCATAGGTCAGGCGCGGACGCACGATGTGGAAACGATCGCCGTCGACCAGCACCTCCGGCACCAGCAGGCGGGTGTTGTAGGTGCCTGCCTGCACGGCGCCGTAGGCACCGGCGGTGGAAACGGCAATGAGATCGCCGGCCTTCAGCCTGGGCAAGTCGCGGTCGAGGCCGAGATAGTCACCGGTCTCGCAGACCTGGCCGACCACGTCGACCATCATGCGCGGCGTGTCGGCCGGCGGCTGCACGACCGGCCTGATGTCGTGGAAGGCGTCGTAGAGCGTCGGCCGGATCAGATCGTTCATAGCGGCGTCGACGATCAGGAAATTCTTGGCGTCACCTTCCTTCACGAAGATCACTTCCGAGACGAGGATGCCGGCATTGCCGACGATCAGCCGTCCCGGCTCGAACATCACCTTCAAACCGAGCTTGGTGACATGCTTCCTGACGATCTGGGCATAGGCATCGGGCAGGGGCGGCGGGTTGTTGTCGACGCGGTAGGGGATACCAAGCCCGCCGCCGAGATCGACATGCTCGATGGCGTGGCCATCGGCGCGCAACGCGCCGACCAGATCGACCAGCAGGGCAAAGGCGTCGTCGAAGGGCTGCAGCTCGGTGATCTGACTGCCGATATGGGTGTCGATGCCGGTGACCTTGACACCCGGAAGCGTCGCCGCGCGGGCATAGACCTGCCGCGCGCGCTGCCAGGCGATGCCGAACTTGTTCTCGGCCTTGCCGGTGGAGATCTTCTTGTGGGTCTTGGCGTCGACATTGGGATTGATGCGCAGCGAGACCGGCGCCACCTTGCCGAGTGCCGTGGCGCGCGCCGACAACAGGTCGAGTTCAGGCTCGGATTCGACGTTGAAGCAAAGGATGCCGGCTTCGAGCGCAAGGTCCATTTCGCGCGCGGTCTTGCCGACGCCGGAAAACAGGATCTTGCTTGCCGGGATGCCGGCAGCCAGCGCCCGGCGCAACTCGCCTTCCGAGACAACGTCGGCGCCGGCGCCAAGCCTGGCCAGGGTGCGCAGCACGGCCTGGTTGGAGTTGGCCTTCATGGCGTAGCAGACCAGCGCGTCGAGGCCGGCAAAAGCCTGGGCAAAGACGCGGTAGTGCCTGGTCAGCGTGGCGGTCGAATAGCAGTAGAACGGTGTGCCGACCTGAGCGGCGATATCAGGGATTGCCACGTCCTCGGCATGCAGCACGCCGTCGCGGTAGTCGAAATGGTTCACGAGAGTGATTCCGGAGGTTGGAGCACGATAAGATCGGGTTTGGAGGCCAAACCCGGTCTGATCGGTTCTAGATCAGCGGGTCGAGGATGAACTTCTTGTCCTTGACCGGTTTTTCCGGCTCCGGCGGCAACGGCTGCTTGGCCTTTTCGGCATCCTTGCGCGCTTGCACGGCCGCCTCATAGGGCGTGTCGAGACCGGCCTTGCGGCCGCAGGCGGTCACGGCGGCCATCGCAGCCAGCAGCGTCAGCGTCACCAAAATCCTGCTTCCGGTCATCGATCCATCCGTCCGAAACGTTTTGTCAGCCGCCGCTTTTAGCCGAGTTCTCGGCGCATTGCACCCCGGATATTGCCGTCGCAATATCCGGCTTCAGGCTTTGGCGAGCCGCTTTTTCCAATAGCGGATCTGCTTCCTCACTTCCGACGGCGCGGTGCCACCGAAGCTGGTGCGACTCTTGACCGAATTCTGCACCGCCAGCACCGAGAAGATATCCGATGTGATGCCGGGGTTGATCGACTGCAGGTCCTCCAGCGAAAGCCTCTCCAGGCTTACCTTCTTCTCCTCGGCCAGCGCCACCGCGCGGCCGGTGACGTGATGCGCCTCACGGAACGGCAGGCCGAGCGTGCGCACCAGCCAGTCGGCGAGGTCGGTCGCGGTCGCGTGGCCGGAGCCGGCGGCCTTCTTCATCGCGGCCGCGTTGACCGTCATGTCCGAGACCATGCCGGTCATCGCAGCCAGCATCAGGTCGAGCGTCTCGGCGGCGTCGAACACCGATTCCTTGTCTTCCTGCATGTCCTTGCCATAGGTCAAAGGCATGCCCTTCATCACCGTCAGCAGGCCGATCAGATGGCCGTTGACGCGGCCGGTCTTGCCACGCACCAGTTCGGCGGCGTCGGGGTTCTTCTTCTGCGGCATGATCGAGGAGCCGGTGGAAAACGAGTCCGACAGCCTGATGAAGCCGAATTGCGGCGTCGACCAGATGATGATCTCCTCGGCCAGCCGCGACAGATGCGTGGCGCAGATCGCCGCCATGGCGAGGAAGTCCAGCGCGAAATCGCGATCGGAAACACTGTCCAGCGAATTGCGCATCGGTTCACGGAAGCCGAGCGCCTTGGCGGTCCGGTGGCGGTCGATGGGGAAGCTGGTGCCGGCTAGGGCGGCGGCCCCGAGCGGGCTCTCGTCCATGCGCTCGATCGCGTTGCGCACGCGCGACAGGTCGCGGGCAAACATCTCGACATAGGCCATGCAGTGATGGCCGAAGGTCACCGGCTGCGCCGCCTGCATATGGGTGAAGCCCGGCATCACGGTCGCCGCGTGCTCCTCGGCCCGCGCCAGCAGCGCCGTGATCAGGCCCTTCAGCGCCTCGGCGACGCGGAAGCACTCATCCTTGACCCAGAGCCTCAGATCCACAGCCACCTGGTCGTTGCGTGAGCGCGCGGTGTGCAGGCGGCCGGCGGCCGGGCCGATCAGGTCGGCGAGGCGGGCCTCGACATTCATGTGGATGTCTTCGAGCTTCGTCGAAAACTCGAAGCTGCCGGCCTCGATCTCTTTCAGGATCGTGTTCAGGCCGTGAGCGATTTTTTCTTGATCGGCCGCCGAAATAATGCCCGTTTGCGCCAGCATCTCGCTATGGGCGATCGAGCCGCGTATGTCCTGCGCGTAGAGTTTGCGGTCGAACGAGATCGACGCGTTGATCGCTTCCATGATCGCGGCCGGACCCGAGGCAAATCGTCCGCCCCACATCTGGTTGCTGGTCTTCTTGTCGCTCATCGCTATAAAACCCGTGCTTGGGAGCAGTTTTGAGAAAATGGCAGACGGAAACAGATTTTTCCCGGCCCCGCGCCTGATCCTCGCCGCTTTGGTGGCGGGAGCGCTGGCCGGTGCGGTCGCGGTATATGTCAGCGAGAGCCGGTCTGGCAACAATGCACCGGCCCAGGTGGCGGTCGGCGGCAGCAAGGATGACGTCGCCTGCGCCGCCAAGAGCGGCCGCGCCAAGAAGATCGCGGCTGCCGCCACCGGCGAGGTTGCGGCCCTGTTGCCCGCCGATCCGCCGCAGTCGATGAAAAGCCTTGCCTTCAATGGCCCCGACGGCAAGCCGATGACCATCGCCGATCATGCCGGCAAGACGGTGCTGCTCAACCTCTGGGCGACATGGTGCGCGCCGTGCCGCGCCGAAATGCCGGCGCTCGATGCGCTGCAGAAGGAGAAGGGCAGCGACAGCTTTCAGGTGGTCGCCGTCAATGTCGATGCCGGCGACGATGTGAAGCCGAAGAAGTTTCTCAAGGAAACAGGCGTCGAGGCGCTCGGCTACTACAGGGATTCGACGGTGGCGCTGTTCAACGACCTCAAGGCGCGCGGCCTGGCGCTCGGCCTTCCCGTCACCATGCTGATCGACGGCGAAGGCTGCCTGATCGCGCATATGAACGGCCCGGCCGAATGGTCGGGGCCTGACGCCCGGCGGCTGGTCGAGACGGCGCTGGGCAGCTGAGGCAGGCTGGCCGTCGTCGGTTTTATCGTTGCGCCGTGCGAACCGTCACGACGAGTGCCTGCCATCCGGCAGCGCCGCCGGAAGAACAGCCCATCGTGGCCCTGCCTTCGGCGCGTGCTGTCCCGGCCCCGGCGCATTCGTGCCGTTGCCGCATCTGCATTCCATCGTCCCTTTAGCCGGATAATCATAACGGCCGATGTGGTCTTTACCTCGTCGACAGTCGCCCTAGCTACAAAAATGCCGGTGCGTTTCGATGCCGGCCAAGCCGCCGAGGGAGAGGAACGGGCAGCTGTGTAAAGGCCGGGGAGCCACAACAGAACTGTCACATACCTTCTCTAAGAGAGCGGGCAAGGACTTGCGCAAGACCCTTGTCACCAGCCACTCAAGAGGGAAAACCATGACCATGATCAAGCGGGGCTTTGCTGCCCTTGCCGCTGGTGCGCTCAGCACCGCGCTGGCGATGCCTGCTTCTGCAGAACCGGTAAAATTCGACTTCTGGTTCGGCCTGTCGGGCGACCTTGCCCGTGTCGTCGACACGCTGTGCAAGAACTTCAACGCCTCGCAGAAGGATTATGAAGTCGTCTGCACCAGCCAGGGCAATTACGACGCCACGCTGCAGAACACCATCGCGGCCTTCCGCGCCGGCAAGCAGCCGGCCGTCGTCCAGGTCTACGATGTCGGCACCGCCACCATGATGCTGTCGGGCGCCTACAAGCCCGCCGACAAGCTGATGGAAGAAAACGGCTACAAGATCGACTACGCCGACTATTTCCCCGGCATTGCGCGCTACTACGCCACGTCGAAGGGCGAGATGCTGTCCTTCCCGTTCAATTCCTCGACCCCGCTGATGTACTGGAACAAGGACGCCTTCGCCAAGATCGGTAAGACCGAAGCGCCCAAGACCTGGGAAGATGTCGGCGCCGACCTCAAGGCGTTGAAGGACGCGGGCTACGAGTGCCCGATGGCGATCAACATCTCGGCCAATGAAAGCTGGCAGCTGATGGAGCAGTTCTCGGCGCTTCACAACCAGCCGATCGCCACCAAGAACAATGGTTATGACGGTCTCGACGCGCGTCTCGAAGTCAACAAGACCAAGTTCGTCCAATACGTCACCGACCTCAAGAAGTGGTATGACGCCGGCCTGATCAAGATCAAGTCCAAGGATCTCGGCCAGGACATGGTCCAGGCCTTCGCTTCGGGTACCTGCCAGGTCATCCTGACCTCGGTCGGCGACCACGGCACGGTCGGCAGGACCCAGAAGGAAGGCATGAAGTGGGATGTCGCCGAACTGCCGGTCTATGCCGGCACCGAGCGCAAGAATTCGCTGGTCGGCGGCGCTTCGCTGTGGGTGCTCTCCGGCAAGTCGGATGCCGAATACAAGGGCGCTGCCGCCTTCCTGAATTTCATCCATGACCCCAAGACCGCGCTGTTCTGGTCGACCAACACCGGCTACATCCCGGTGACGAAGTCGGGCTTCGACTACATGAAGGGCCAGGGCTTCTACGACAAGGCGCCCTACAAGGGCCGTGAAGTCGCCATCGCCAGCCTGACCGCGTCGGAGCCGACCGAAGTCACCCGCGGCATCCGGCTGGGCAATTTCACGCAGATCCGCGCCGAGTTCGGCACGCAGATGCAGGCGATCTTCGCCAACAAGGTCAGCGTCCAGGAAGGCCTCGACACGCTGGTCAAGAATGGCGACGCCATCCTCGACCGCTTCCAGCAGACCTATCCGGGCAAGACCCTGCCCTGATCTCCGATTGCGGAACGGCCGCCCGTCGGGATTCGACGGGCGGCTATTTCATATTTAGTCTCCCGCTGAGAAGGCGGGCTGACGGTTCAACGGCATCGGCGGATCGATGGAAAAACGCGTCACTTTCGGCAAATGGACGATCGGCATCCTTTTCGCGGTGCCGCAGCTCCTCCTGATCTTCACGTTCTTCTACTGGCCGGCCGGCCAGGCCGTGTACTGGTCGCTGACGCTGCAGCAGCCTTGGGGCGGCGGCAACATCTGGGTCGGGCTCGACAATTTCCGCTCGATCCTGTCCAACGCCGACTACTGGAACTCGATCAACGCCAGCCTTGTCTTTGCCGGCGTCAGCACCGGTCTTGCAATGTTCATCGCGCTGGTGCTCGCCGCCTTGACCGACCGGCAGCTCGCCGGCTCACGCCTCTATCGCGTGGTGCTGATCTGGCCCTACGGCATCGCAGCGCCCGCGCTGGCGCTGGCGTTCCGCTTCATCCTGGCGCCGGAGGCAGGGTTCATGGCCGTGGTCAACCAGATCTGGCCGGGCTTCTGGGACCCCGGCCTCGACGGCGCCGACGCCATGGCTTCGATCATCGTCGCCTTTTCCTGGAAATATGTCGGCTACAACTTCATCTTCTTCCTTGCCGCGTTCCAGGCCATCCCGCGCTCGCTGATCGAGGCCGCTGCGATGGACGGTTCCGGCGTCATCAGGCGTTTCTGGGACATACAGTTCCCGCTGATCACGCCGACCATCTTCTTCCTGCTGGTCATCAACATCACCGAGAGTTTTCAGGACTCCTTCGGCATCGTCGACATCATGACATCAGGCGGTCCGGCCAACGCCACCAATCTGATGGTCTACAAGATCTATTCCGACGGCTTCAAAGGCCTCGATTATTCAGGCGCCGCCGCGCAGAGCATCATCCTGATGCTGCTCATCGTCGTGCTCACCATCTTCCAGTTCCGCTTCATCGAGCGGCGCGTGCACTACAGGTGAGATGGATATGGTCGAGCGCACCCCGTTCCTCAATTTCTTCACGCATCTGATCCTGTTCATCGGCTTCGTCTTTTGCATCGCGCCGTTCGTGGTCGTAGCGATCGCGGCATCGCACAACCTCAAGGATGTCAATGATGTGCCGATGTCGCTGCTGCCGGGCAGCGACTTCTGGGTCAACATCAAGACCGCCTGGACGACCGCCGATCTCGGTCCCAAGCTGCTCAACAGCTTCATCATGGCGACCGGCGTCGCCGCCGGCAAAGTGATCATCTCGGCGCTCACCGCCTTCTCGATCGTCTACTTCCGCTATCCCGGCCGCACCTTCATCTTCTGGCTGATCTTCATCACGCTGATGCTGCCGCTCGAAGTGCGCATCGTGCCAACCTATGCGGTCGTCGCCAACGTGCTCGAACCCTACCAGACGATCTTGGATCTGACCGGCCTATCCTGGCTGATCGAGAAGGTTTCGGGCGTGCATGTCGCGCTCAACCTGGGGATGCTCAATTCCTATCCCGGCCTGATCCTGCCGCTGATCGCCACCGCCACCGGCACCTTCCTCTACCGGCAGTTCTTCCTGACCGTTCCCGACGAGCTGACCGAGGCCGCGCGCATGGACGGCGCTGGGGCGCTGCGCTTCTTCATCGATATCCTGCTGCCGCTGTCGCGCAACAACATGGCTGCGCTCGGCACCATCATGTTCCTGTGGGCGTGGAACCAGTATCTGTGGCCGCTGCTCATCACCACCGACCAGTCGCATGCCACAGCGGTAACTGAGCTCAAGCAGCTCATCCCAAATGTCGGCGGCGCGCCCGAATGGCACATCGCCATGGCCGGGACGCTGATCATCATGCTGCCGCCGCTGCTCGTCGTGGTGCTGATGCAGCGCTGGTTCGTGCGCGGCCTGATCGCCACTGAGAAATAAGGAGACAAAAATGGCCTCCATCACAATACGCGGCGTCAAGAAGAACTATGCCAAGACGCAGGTCGTGCACGGCGTCGACCTCGACTTCCCCTCGGGCGAATTCGTCGTCATCCTGGGACCGTCCGGCTGCGGCAAGTCCACGCTGCTCAGGATGATCGCCGGGCTGGAAGAGATTTCCGATGGCGAGATCGCGATCGACGGCACGGTGGTCAACAAACTCGAACCCCGCGAGCGCGGCTGCGCCATGGTGTTCCAGAATTACGCGCTCTATCCGCATATGAGTGTTTCGCAGAACATCGGCTATTCGCTCAAGGTCGCCGGCGTTCCTTCGGCCGAGCGCCAGCAGCGCATCCAGGCGGTCGCGCGCACTCTGGAGCTCGAACACCTGCTCGACCGCAAGCCGATGGCACTTTCCGGCGGCCAGAGGCAGCGCGTCGCTATGGGCCGCGCCATGATCCGCGAACCGAAGGTGTTCCTGTTCGACGAGCCGCTGTCCAATCTCGATGCCAAGCTGCGCGTGCAGATGCGCTCGGAAATCCGCAAGCTGCATCGCCGGCTGAACGCCACCTCGGTCTTCGTCACCCACGACCAGGTCGAGGCGATGACGCTGGCCGACCGGCTGGTGGTGATGAATGGCGGACGCGTCGAGCAGGTCGGCACGCCGGGTGAAATCTATACCCGCCCGGCCAGCCGCTTCGTCGCCACCTTCGTCGGCGCGCCGGCCATGAACATTCTGGAAGGCACAGTCGAGCTCGATGGGCTGTCGCTGCTCGGCGGCAGCCGGCGCCTGGCCATGGCACGCACCGGCCTGCCGGTCGGCACCAAGGTCGCGATGGGCATCCGGCCCGAGGCCGTCCGGCTGGTGGCGCCCGGCACGGCCGGCGCGCTCAACGCCACCGTCGATCTCGTCGAGGAACTGGGGGCGGGCCGGGTCATCTATGTCGATCTCGACGGCGCACCATTTTCAGTGATGACGTCGGAGGCCGTCCACCCCGAGCCCGGCAGCCAGGTCGGCCTCAAGATTTCGCCGGACGACATGCATTTCTTCTCGTCGGAGACGGGAGCCCGCCTCGATGTCTTCAAGGCGTCCGTGCCCGAGCCGGCGCTCTGAAAGTACCATGAAAATCATCCAGGTCACCGACGTACATCTTGGCCGGCAAGGCGAGCGCCGCTACGGCGCGGACCTGCATCAAAGGCTGGCATCCTGCATCGCGCATATCAACGCGCATCACGCCGACGCCGCCCTTTGCGTCTTTACCGGCGACCTGACGGAAGCCGGTGCGCCGGAGAGTTACGCGGATCTGCGCACGGCGCTGAGCGCGCTGTCGATACCGTACAGGCTGCTGCCCGGCAACCATGACCGGCGGGCCAATCTCGTCGCGGCGTTCCCGGAAAATCCGGTCGACGAGAACGGCTTTGTGCAGTCGGTCCATGACACCGGCAACGAAGTGCTGCTGTTCCTCGATTGCCTGGCGGAAGGGCGCATCGAAGGCGAATTGTGCGAAAGGCGGCTTGCCTGGCTCGAAGCCCGGCTGGACCAATCAGCCGGCAGGGCCGCCTACGTCTTCCTGCACCATCCGCCGGTCGCGCTCGGCCTGCCGCAGCTCGATCCGTTGGCGCTTGAACAGCCCGAGCGGTTGCTCAGCCTGCTGAAGCGCCATGGCAACGTCCGCCATATCTTCTTCGGCCATGTCCATCGCGACATCGCCGGCACCGTCGCAGGGATTCCGTTCTCGGCGCAGCGCGGCCTGCATGCAAGGTTCGAACTTGCGCTTGACCGGTCGAGCGAAATCGTCGAGCAGGCGCCGCCCTCCTACGCCGTCATCCTCGTCGACAGCGCCAATGAGCGGGTGGTCGTGCATGGCTGTGATTTTCTCGAGCGCTGGCCGATCTATTCAGCCGAAACCGGCGAACGCATCACAGCGTGAACTGCGCGCCGGACGCCGGCCCTCGGTCGCCTAGACGAACACATGCGCCTTTCCCGACACGGTCAGCCGGACGATCTCGCCGACTGCTGGTGCGTCCATGCCGGATTTGCGCAGGATCAGCGGCGTGTTGCCGATAGCGGCGGCGTCCGGTGGATCGAAATTGTTCAGGAGCCGCACCGCGATCGTGCATGTCGAGCCGGCGAATTCCAATTCTGTCACCTCGCCAAACAGCATGTCGGGGGTGCCCGACATGCCTTCGCGCGACGTGCGCTTCAGCCCGATCTGCTCCGGCCGCAGCATGATGCGGGCGACATCGCGGCTGTCATTTGTGTCGACGGCGATGCGGCCGAGCGGCGAGTTGGCGAAGCCGCCCGAGATGCTCGCCGGCAGGATGATGGCGTCGCCGAGGAATTCGGCGATCATCCTGTCCTTCGGCTTGAGATAGAGATCGCGCGGCGTGCCGACCTGCGAGAATTTGCCGTCGCGCATCACCGCCACCTGGGCAGCGAAGGACAGTGCTTCGGCCTGGTCGTGGGTCACCAGGATGGTGGTGATGCCGGCCGCCTCCAGAAGTTCGGCCACCGCCTTGCGCATCGAGGCGCGCAGGGCGGTGTCGAGCGCCGAGAACGGCTCGTCGAGCAGCATCAGCCGCGGCTTCATCGCCATGGCGCGGGCGAGCGCCACGCGCTGCTGCTGGCCGCCGGAAAGTTCGTGCGGGCGGCGCTTGAGGATCGCCTTGTCCAGCCCGACGATGTAGGCCAACTCGACGATGCGCTCGGCGCGTTTGTCATCGCCGTGGCCCATGCCGAAACCGATATTGTCGCTGATGGTCAGATGCGGGAACAGGGCGCCGTCCTGCGCCACCACGCCGATGCCGCGACGATGCGCCGGGATGGCGGCGCCGCCATTGGCCAGCACCTCGCCGTCGAGCACGATGCGGCCCTGGTCCGGTGCCTCGAAACCGGCGATCAGCCGCAGCAAGGTGGTCTTGCCGCAGCCGGAGGGGCCGACGATCGCGGTGCGGCTGCCGCTGGCGACATCGAGGTCGACGCCGGCCAGTGCGGCGACCGGGCCGTAATGCTTGTGCAGGCCTTTGATTTCGAGAAAGCTCATCGTCCGGCCATCCGTTTCGACTGGACATAGAGCACCCAGGTCAGCGGCAGCGACATCGCCACCATGATGAAGGCGTAAGGGGCCGCCGAGGCGTAGTCGATCTCGCCGCTGTAGGACCAGAATGCCATCGCCAGCGTGCGCGTGCCGTTCGGCGCCAGCATCTGGGTCGCTGTCAGTTCGTTCATGATGCCGAGCGCCACCAGCGCCATGCCGGCCGCCGCACCTGGCGCCGACAGGCGGATGGTCGTCGACCACAGCGCGTTGAGCGGCCGCCTGCCGAGGCTGGACGCGGCGCGCTCGAGCTCGACCGGCGCCTGGGCGATCGAGGCGCGCAGGCTGACCAGGGCACGCGGCAGGAACATGAGGGCATAGGCGACCAGGATGGTGAACAGCGTCTGATAGAGCGGAAGCGCAATGCGCACGGTGATGGTGACCAGCGCCAGCGCGATGACGACACCCGGTAGCGAGCCGACGATGTAGTTGCAACCCTCCAGCAGGCGCTGCAGCGGTCCCGGCGCGCGGATCGAGATCCAGGCCATCGGCATGGCGGCGACAGTGGCAAGCAGTGCCCCGGCAAGCGCCAGGAACAGCGTCTGGCCGAGCGCCAGGCCAATCTCGTCGAGACGCCAGACCTCAGCGCCGCCGGCGATGAGCCAGCGGCCGATGGTGACGAACGGCACGCCGAGCGCCAGCAGCGTGGTGACCACCAGCAAGGCCAGGCTTGGGATGGTGGCGCGGCCGAGGTTCGTGCGCTGCTGGGAACGCGCCGCGCCGGAACCGACACGGGCATAACGCTCTTCGCCGCGCACCAGCACTTCGAGGCCCAGAAGCACGAAGCAGCAGGTCACCAGCAAGCCGGCCAACATGTTGGCGGCCGGTCCGTTGAAGGTCGATTGGAACTGGTCGAAGATCGCCGTGGTGAAGGTGTCGAAGCGGATGAAGACATAGAGGCCGTATTCGGCCAGCAGATGCAGTCCGACCAGCAGCGAGCCGCCGCAGATGGCGAGCCTGAGCTGCGGCATCACGACTCGCCAGAAGACGCGCCATGGCCCAAGGCCAAGGGCGGCGGCCGCGTCCTCCAGGGCTGGATCGAGACGGCGCAGCGCTGCCGATATGGGCAGATAGAGGAAGGGAAAATAGGCGATCACCGACACCAGCACGCCGGCCCACAGGCCATGCAGGCCGGGCACCATGGTGATCCAGGCATAGGAGTGCACGAAAGCGGGGATGGCGAGCGGCGCCACGCACAGCCATGCCCACAACCTTGCGCCGGGCAGGTCGCTGCGCTCGGTCAGCCAGGCCAGCGCGACAGACAGTATGATGGCGATCGGCACGGTCAGCAGCACCAGCAGCGTGGTGTTGACCAGCAGTTCCCCGACGCGCGGCCGGAAGACCAGCGCCGACACAGTCTCCCAGCCGGTCTGTACCGCGATCCAGATGATGAAGGCGAGCGGCAAAAGGGCGAACAGCGCGACGAGAACGGCGGCGGTGACAAGCCAAGGGGGCGCCCGCCGCTGCGACATCCGGCGCATCTTCGACGGCAGGCCGGCGCGCCCGAGATCGACGGCGGACTGCATCAGCTCGGACGCCCCACGGTTGCGGCGGTATGCCGGCAATCGAGGGACCACTCTCGGAGGTCAGGAACGCAGCGTGTCGTCATCGACGAATGCCATCTCGAAAACAAAACGCTCCCGCGGAAGGTGGATTCCCACGGGAGCACGGTCGGTTAGTCCTTATTAGGACGAACGGCAACTAAAGCAAGCCGGCTGCCGTCATCAGGTCGGAGACCTTCTTGGAGTTCAGCGTCGTGGCGTCGACCTTCGGTGCCTGCAGGTCGGCCAGCGGAACGAGCTTCGGGTTGGACTCGGCACCCTTGCCGACAGCGTATTCGAAGGAGTTTCCGTTCTTCAGCACATCCTGGCCGCCCTTGCCGGTCACCCATTTCAGGAAGGCCTGGGCTTCCTTCTGATGCTTGCTCGAGGCGAGCACGCCGCCACCCGAGACCGAGACGAAAGCGCCCGGATCCTGGTTCTTGAAATAGTGCAGCGCGACGTTCTTGCTGTTCTCGCCGGTCTTGGCCTGATCGCCGAAGTAGTAATAGTGGTAGATCACCCCGCCGTCGATCTCGCCGGCGTTGACCGCCTTCATCACCGTGCTGTTGCCCTTGTAGGCGGTGAAGTTCTCCTTCATCGCCTTCAGCCAGTCCGCCGTGGCGGCCTCGCCCTTGAGTTGCAGCAGCGCGCTGACGATGGCCTGGAAATCGGCCCCCGAGGGCGAGGCCGCCCAACGGCCCTTCCAGCTCGGATCGGCGAGGTCGAGCAGCGACTTCGGCAACTGCTCGGCCTTGAGCTTGGTCGTGTTGTAGGCAAAGACGGTGCTGCGCGCGGCCACGCCCACCCATTTGCCGCTGGTCGCCTGATAGTCCTGCGGCACCTGTGCCAGCGTGTCGGCATCGACGGGCGCGAACAGACCGGCATTCTCGACCAGCACCATGGCGGGCGAATTCTCCGTCAGGAACACGTCGGCGGGCGAGGCGGCCCCCTCGGCTACGATCTGGTTGGAGAAGTCGCTGTCGCCGCCATTGCGCAGCGTGACCTTGATGCCGGTCTCCTTGGTGAAACCTTCGGCCCATTCCTTGGCCAGGCTCTCGTGCTGGGCGTTGTAGACGATGATGCCGGCATCCTCGGCCGTCGCCGGACCGGCGGCCAGGCCGATTGCAAGTGCGGCGGCGCCGACAAGGGCGGAAAGGGTGTATCTCATGGCGTCATCCTTGCTTTCGTTGGTCTTGGCATGCTGCACCTATCGATACATGACACGAATAGTCAACATTGTTGGTCTGCTTCAATCGGTCGCTGAGGCACAAAGAGCGGCGCGAGGCGGACAATTCCATGTGATGGCATCCCGGACCGACGGTTTTCGCAAGACGTATGAGCAAGGCCCATCAGGTCGTCCGGTCTGGGCTGAGCCTCCAGGGCCTGCAAACTTTCGTGATTTGCCCGTAGTTTGGCTTGGACATTATTTCGCCGGCCACGTAACAAATCAGTGCCGAGGCACGAAAATCGGGGGAGTGAACTCTTGTGAGCGGCAAGGACGAGGCCGAGCTTTCCCGGCTGTTGCGGGCCGCGATCGCCGGAGATGAAAAGGCCTATGCCGACTTTCTGCACCGGATTGCCGCGCTGGTGCGCGGCTTTGTCCGGCGCAAGATCGTGCAGGGCGGAGTCGATCCCGAGGATGTCGTGCAGGAAACCTTGCTGGCCATTCATGTGAAACGGCATACCTGGCGCCAGGACGCGCCGGTGCTGCCGTGGATCTATGCGATCGCCCGCTTCAAGCTGATCGATGCGTTCCGGCGGCGCGGTCGGCGCATCGAAATCGATGTCGACGATATCGCCGAGACCTTCGCCGAACCGGAAACCGAAACCGTCAGCGAGCGCGACATCAACAGGGCCCTGGACGGGCTGCCGCCGGCACAGCGTTCGGTGGTTTCGGCCGTATCCGTGGAAGGCCGCTCGATCGGCGAGACGGCGGCGAAGTTCGGCATCAGCGAGACGGCGGTGCGTGTGTCGCTGCATCGCGGGCTAGCCGCCATAGCCAAGCGATTCGGGCAGGGGCGATTCGGGCGGGAATGACATGAGGACCGAGGATCTCATCAAGGCGCTCGACGCCGATGCAAGCAGCAAGGCGATGCCGCTGCGCTCGGCCTGGTGGCTGGCGGCTGGCGCGGCCATTGTCATCGCGGCAGTCGTTTTCCTGCTGACGATCGGCCCGCGCCCCGACTTCATGGTGGCCGCGCACACGATGCGCTTCCTGTCCAAATTCGTCTTCACCATCGTGCTTGCCGTCACCGCCTTCGGCCTGATACGGGCGCTGTCGACACCGGGCGCCTCAACGGCCAGGGCCGTGGCCTGGATGGCCGCGGCCCCTCTGCTGGTGGCCGTGGCGGTGGTTCTGGAACTCCTCATGGTGCCGGAGGCGTTGTGGGGCACCAGGATGATCGGCTCCAACATGATGATCTGCATGGGCTTCATCCCGCTGATCGGCATCGGCCCGCTGGCCATCTTCCTGTGGATGCTGCGCTATGGCGCGCCGACGCGGCCGGTGCTTGCCGGCGCGGTGGCGGGGCTGCTCGCCGGCGGGCTGGCGGCGACCTTCTATGCCGCGCACTGTTTCGACGATTTGCCGCTTTTCGTCGCCACCTGGTACACGATCGCGATCGCGATTCTCGCCTTGCTCGGCGCGCTCGGCGGTCGGTTTTTCGTGCGCTGGTAGCAGGATAGAAGCGGCCACACCCCGTGCACACCGATCCTTAATCATGCCGGCGATTGTTTGCCGGTTGAGCATATCGCGGTCCCCCTACGCAACCTTTCCTTAAAATCGATCCTCCAGGGTTTTAACGGGAAAAAGCGATTGCCCACGGGGGTGGCACGGATCGTGATACTACGAGGACCGATCAGGCTCGACAAACATGCAACGCCGGCGTTGCTCGTGGCCGGCGTCGCCTCGGCCTCGGCCCTGCTGTCGAGGCTGGACCTTGGCGCTGAAGCGCTCAGATTTTGCCTTCAAGTGTCGGTCGCGTTGACAATCGGCGCGCTTTTCTTCGCCTGTCTTTTCATCGGCCGTATCTCGAAAGATCGGCGGCAGATCGCGGAGAGCGAGCAGCGCTTCCGCCGGGCGATGGAGGACTCGGCAATCGGCATCGCCGTCGTCAGCCTCGATGGGCGCATTGTGCAGACCAATCCGGCGTTCGCCTCGATGCTCGGCTACAGCCGCGAAGAGATCGAGGCGCTGACCTTTTTCCAGATCACGCACCCCGACGACCTGCATGTCGGGCGGGAAACCATGGAAGGCATCAAAGCTGGCACGGTCAACGCCTTCCAGTTCGAGAAGCGTTACCTCAAGAAGGACGGCACACCCGTCTGGGGCCATCTCGCCGGCTCCGTCATTCGAGAGGAGAAGAGCGGCCGCCCGCTCTATCTCGTTTCACAGATCGAGGACATCGACGCGCGCAAACAGGCCGAGGCGCGCATCGCCGAGGCCGAAACGCGCTGGAATTTCGCGCTTGCCGGCGCCGGCCAGGGCGTCTGGGATCTCGACATCCGCAAAGGCGGCACGACCTACTCCTCGACCTGGGTCAAGATGCTGGGTTATGCGGATGGCGAACTCGATGGCGACCCCGATCGTTGGCTGACGATGATCCATCCCGACGACCGCGAAACCGTCGCCGAGGCGGATCGCGCCCATCTCGATGGCCAGACAGAGTTCTTCGAGGCCGAGTTCAGGATGCGTCACAAGGACGGCCGCTGGATCTGGATACTCGACCGCGGCAAGGCCATAGAGCGCGACGGGGAGGGGCGTATGATCAGGGCCATCGGCAGCCTGACCGACATCACCCGGCGCAAGGAGGCCGAAGAGCGCCTGACGGTATCGGCGGCAATGCTGGCTGACGAGAAGGAGCGGCTCCGGGTGACGCTGCAGTCGATCGGCGATGCCGTCATCTGTACCGATGCGGCGAACCGCGTCACCTTCATGAATCCGGTTGCCGAGAAGCTGACCGGCGTCTCGGGGGAGGCGGCTCTCGGCAAGACGCTCGGTCATGTCTATTGGGCGGTGGACGAGGAGACGGGACACAGGATCGGCGTGACACGGCCGGCGATCGGTGCGGAGACGCCCTCCGACCACAACAGCCGCGCCGTGCTGGTCCGCCGCGACGACACACGCTGCAGTATCCGTCAGGTCGTGTCGCCGATCATGAACGAGCGCAACGAATTCTGCGGGCTGGTCATCGTCTTCCAGGATTTTACCGATGCACGCGCCCTGCAGCGCCAGCTTGCCCACGCCGCCGCGCATGATGCGCTGACCGGCCTTGCCAATCGCTCGAGCTTCATCCGCACCATGGAGGAGCTGGTCGATCAGGCCCGCAAGGATGCCGCCGGGGCTGGCAGCAGCCGCCATCAGTTCATGTTCATCGACCTCGACCATTTCAAGCTGGTCAACGACACCGGCGGTCACGCCGCCGGAGACGCCTTGCTGAAGCGGGTCGCACAGGCCGTGCGTGGCGTACTGGGGCCTGAAGACATCGTCGCGCGCCTGGGCGGCGACGAATTCGCGGTCGTCCTGAAATCGGGCTCGACCGCCGGCACCAGGATCGCGGCGCGCTCCATCATCGATGCGATAACGGGCTTGAACTTCACCTGGGATGGCCGGCCGCATGCCATCGGCGCCAGCATAGGTGTGGCTGCAGTCAACGCCAATTGCGGTGAGGCCGACGAGATCATCGCAAGGGCTGACGCTGCCTGCTACGCAGCCAAGGCGGCCGGCCGCGGATGCGTTCGCATGGCGCCCGACAGCACGGTCGCCGGCGACAAGTCGGAGCCGGCCGCGCCGCTTGCCGCGGCGTCGTGAACGCACGCGTCAGCGCGTCGGAACGGGGTGCTCGCCGCGATAATCGTAGAAACCGCGCCCGGTCTTGCGGCCTAGCCAGCCGGCTTCGACATATTTGACCAGCAGCGGGCAGGGGCGATACTTCGAATCCGACAGGCCGTCATGCAGCACCTGCATGATCGACAGGCAGGTGTCGAGGCCGATGAAATCGGCCAGCTGCAGCGGTCCCATCGGATGGTTGGCGCCAAGCCGCATGGCGGTGTCGATGGCGTCGACCGAGCCGACACCCTCATAGAGCGTGTAGATCGCCTCGTTGATCATCGGCAGCAGGATGCGGTTGACGATGAAGGCCGGGAAATCCTCCGAGACCGTGATCGTCTTGTCGAGCTGCTTCACATAGGTCTTGGCCGCCTCGAAGGTCTGGTCCTCGGTGGCGATGCCGCGCACCAGCTCGACCAGCTTCATCAGCGGCACCGGGTTCATGAAATGTATGCCGATGAAGCGCTCGGGCCGGTCGGTCTGTGCGGCGAGCCGCGTGATCGAGATTGACGAGGTGTTGGTCGCCAGTATGGCTTCGGGATTGAGCTGCGGGCAGAGCTGCGCGTAGATCTTGCGCTTGACCGTCTCGTCCTCTGTCGCCGCCTCGATCACCAGATCGGCGCCGGCGAGATCGGCCATCGTCGGCGCGGAGGCAATGCGCGCCATCGCCTGGTTGCGCAGCTTCTCGTCGAGCTTGCCCGAGCCTACCTGGCGGGCCATGTTGCCGCTGATGGTGGCGATGCCCTTTTCAATGCGGTCGGGCGAAATATCGTAGATCAGCACCTTGTAGCCCGATAGCGCGGAGACATGGGCGATACCCCCACCCATCTGGCCTGCGCCGATGATGCCGATCGTCTCGATCTTGCTCATTACACCGATCCCGTCCAAAGGCTTTTGCAGCCTGCTTTTTGTGCGGTGCAAACTAAAAGGGCGGGGCGACTTCGTCTACCCCACCCCAAGCATTTAATACGCTTTGCCAGAGAGCGTCAAAGCGCCTTCTGCAACTCCGGCAGAATGACGAAGAGATCGCCGACGAGGCCGTAGTCGGCAACCTGGAAGATCGGGGCCTCCTCGTCCTTGTTGATGGCGACGATGACCTTGGAATCCTTCATGCCGGCGAGATGCTGGATGGCGCCGGAAATGCCGACGGCGATGTAGAGGTCCGGAGCGACCACCTTGCCGGTCTGGCCGACCTGCCAGTCGTTCGGCGCATAGCCGGCATCGACCGCGGCGCGCGAAGCGCCGACCGCCGCACCGAGCTTGTCGGCGACCGGCAGGATGACTTCCTGGAACTTCTCCGAGGAGCCGAGCGCGCGGCCGCCGGAGATGATGATCTTGGCCGAGGTCAGTTCCGGACGGTCGGTCTCCGACAGCTTGTTCTCGACGAAGGTGGACAGGCCGGGATTGGCCGCTGCCTTGACAGTCTCAACCGCGGCCGAGCCACCCTCGGGCGCCGCCTGGAAGGAGGCGGTGCGCACGGTGATGACCTTCTTGGCGTCGGTCGACTGCACGGTCTGGATGGCGTTGCCGGCATAGATCGGCCGCTTGAACGTATCCGGTGAGACCACTTCGATGATCTCTGACACCTGCGCGACATCGAGCAGGGCGGCGACGCGCGGCGCGACGTTCTTGCCCGACGAGGTCGCTGGCGCGATGATGGTGTCGTAACCGCCGGCGAGCGACACGACGAGGGCTGCCGTCGGTTCGGCGAGACGCTCGGCGAGTTCGTCGGCTTCGGCGAGCAGCACTTTGCTGACGCCCTTGAGCTTGGCCGCGGCGTCCGCAGCACCCTTGGCGCCCTTGCCGGCCACCAGCACATGCACGTCCGAGCCGATCTGCAGGGCCGCCGAAAGCGCCTTGGCGGTCTGGTCGGAGAGGCTGGCGTTGTCGTGTTCGGCGATGAGGAGAATTGCCATTTATCTGTTCCTTTCCCGATCGCTTACAAAACGCCGGCTTCGTTCTTGAGCTTGTCGACCAGTTCGGCGACGCTCTTGACCTTGACGCCCGCCTTGCGGCCGCCCGGCTCCTCGGTCTTGATGACCTTGAGGCGCGGCTTGACGTCGGCGCCGTAGTCGGCCGGGGTCCTTTCGTCGAGCTGCTTCTTCTTGGCCTTCATGATGTTGGGCAGCGAGGCATAGCGCGGCTGGTTGAGACGAAGGTCCGCGGTGACGATCGCCGGCATCTTCAGTTCCACCGTCTGCAGGCCGCCGTCGACTTCGCGCGTCACCTTGGCCTTGTCGCCGTCGAGCACCACCTTGGAAGCGAAGGTGCCTTGCGCCCAGCCGAGCAGGGCCGCCAGCATCTGGCCGGTCTGGTTCGAATCGTCGTCGATCGCCTGCTTGCCGAGGATGACGAGGCCGGGCTGTTCGGCATCGACCACACCCTTCAGCACCTTGGCGACGCCGAGCGGCTCGGTCTGCTCGTCGGTCTTGACCAGGATGGCGCGGTCGGCGCCCATGGCAAGCGCGGTGCGCAAGGTTTCCTGCGCCTGCTGCGGGCCGATAGAGACGACGATGATTTCTTCGGCCTTGCCGGCTTCCTTGAGCCGGATCGCCTCTTCCACCGCGATCTCGTCGAACGGGTTCATCGCCATCTTGACGTTGGCCAGTTCCACCGCCGAACCGTCGGCCTTCACGCGAACTTTGACGTTCGCATCCACAACCCGCTTCACGGGCACAAGGATCTTCATTGCCTGTCACCTCTTCACGCTAGTTGGGCGCGCTATAACAGCTTGCGCCCCTTCTGAGTTGTCGAAAGCCGACATTCCTGACTGAATTCCGGCCAGACGGAATTCTGGCCGGATGGAAATTCTGGTCTTTGCCCGTCCTGGACTGCTCCTTAACAGCCCTGGCGCTCGGACGGAGACGTTTCCGTAGTTGGGGCAACCCCTGCCGTCAATACGCTGAAAGCGGCTCAAATCGGTTCAGTTTGGGCCAGACGGGTTTCCCCGGCCCCAGCGCGTCGTGGTGGCCTGCGGTTCAGGCGCCGCTGGTTCGGCGGCAACCGGAGGCTGGTCTGATGTGGGAACCACGGCATCCTCATCTGCGCCGGCAAAAAGCGGCACGCCGCGGCTGCGCAGGACCAGAACAAGCACCGCGCCTGCAATGATGCCGCCGATATGACAGGCCCAGGAAATCTGGTCCTCGCCGCCGGTGGCGAACATGAAGACCTGGAACAGCACCCACAGGATAAGCGGGATGAAGGCCGGAATGCGCAGCGGGATGCGGGCAAAGGCCAGGACCCAGACCTTAACCCTGGGATAGAGGATCAGATAGGCGACGACCACGCCGGCGATGGCGCCTGAGGCACCGATCAGCGGCACTTGCGAATCCCAGGCGATAAGCCCCTGGAAGGCGGCGCCGGCGATGGCGCACAGGAGATAGAAGATCAGGTAGCGGATGTGGCCGAGCGCGTCCTCGACATTGTCGCCGAACACCCACAGGAACAGCATGTTGCCGCCAAGGTGGAAGATGTCGGCATGCAGGAAGGAATAGGTGAGGTAGCTCAGGCTTTCCGGAATGATGATGAACCGGGGATCAAGCTCGGCCGTGTTGTGGACAACGGACGGAATAAAGCCGAGGCCGAGCACGGCGGCATTGGTGAAGTTCTCGCCGCCGAGTGCCGTGGCGCAATAGACCAGCGCGTTGACCACGATCAGGCCGATCGTCACATATTGCAGGCGGATGTGGCGCAGCCTGTTGGTGTCGTAAAGCGGGATGAACATGCGTGCCTGGTCCCCTCCGCTTTTCGATCCGTTCAGCGGTTCTCGCCGGGAACCCATAGCACGTCGCCATTTCCATTGTCATTGACCGCCCGGGCGGCGACAAACAAGAAATCCGAGACGCGGTTGATGTATTTCAACCCGTCGCGGTTGACGTGCTCGCCCGGGTCTTGAGCCAGCGCCACCATAAGCCGTTCGGCTCGCCGCGCCACCGTGCGGGCCAGATGCAGCGCTGCCGCCGCCGGCGTGCCACCGTTGAGCACGAAGGATTTGAGTGGCTGCAGAGCCTTGTTGAGGAGGTCGATGTCCTTTTCGACGCGGTCGGTCTGCGCGGCAACGATACGCAGCGGCTCGTAGCCAAGCGGCTTGCCGTCATCGGGCACGGCGAGATCGGCGCCGAGGTCGAACAGATCGTTCTGGATGCGCGACAGCATGGCATCGATCGCCGGGTGGTTGGCTGCCGTGTGCACGCGGGCGATGCCGATGCAGGCATTGGCTTCGTCGACCGTGCCGTAGGCGTCCACCCGCAGATCGGATTTCAGCCGCCGCTCACCGGTGCCGAGACCCGTCGTGCCGTCATCGCCGGTGCGGGTGTAGATCTTGTTGAGCTTGACCACATCGCCTCCCGAACGGCCTCACTTGCGGGTGAAATACACGGCCAGCAGGATCAGCGCCAGCGCCACGGCCTGCAGCATGACGCGTGCCTGCATCAGCTTGTTGGAGGTGACGCCGGAACCGCCGCGCATCATGTTGATGAGGCCTCGGATCAGCACGATCGCCACGGCGGCCATGGCCAGAATGGCGAGGATATTGAAGACGGTTGCCATTGTTGCGTTTCCAGTTGTTTCGCGTTCAGGCGCGTTTGGCCATCAGGCGGTAGAGCATCAAAGCCGGCAGGATACGTTTGAGCGCCGCGCCGATTTTAGCCGGCACCGTTACCACATAGTGCGGACGCGGGCGCCGCGACAGAAGGGCATGACGCAGAACCTTGTGGACTACTTCCGGCCCGGGCTTCAACGCCGATTGGCTGCCGCCGGCGCGCAGCCGCTCCAGCTGCGCGGCATAGTCCGCGCGGTGCACGGAATTCTCGATGTCGATGTTCTTCAGGAACCAGGGGAGGCCGTTGCTGGCGATCTTCGATTTCACCGGCCCCGGTTCGATCAGCGAAACATGGACGCCGCTGCCGTCCAGTTCCTGACGCTGGCAGAGCATCAGCGCCTCGAGCGCATGTTTGGATGCCGAATAGGCGCCGCGAAAGCGCACCGGCACCAGACCGAGGATCGACGAGCAATGGACGAGACGGCCGTGACCCTGGCGGCGCATCACCGGCACGAGACGGCTGGTCAGATCATGCCAGCCGAAGAAATTGACCTCGAACTGCTGCTTGAGCGCGGCCACCGACAGATCCTCGACCGCGCCGGCCTGGGCGTATGCGCCGTTGTTGAACAGGGCATCGAGCCGGCCGCCGGTGCGCTCGAACACCGCCGTCACCAGGGCAGCAATGGAGCCCGGTTCGCTGTAGTCGAGGTAGAAAGCCTCGATGCCGTCACTTTCGAGCGCGGCGATGTCCTCGGGTTTTCGGGCTGTTGCAAAGACCCGCCAGCCTTGCGCCTTGAGTGCCCGGGCGCAATATGCACCTATGCCGGACGAGGCGCCGGTGACGATGATGGTGCGCAATTCCTGCGCCGTCGGACTCGTGGTTTCGCCAAGGGTTGCCATTTGCCGCATTCACTTCCCATATTCGCGGCGTCGAGACAATCGAAGGGAACGCGGGTTCTTGTTGCGGAATATTGTCGCCCTGCGCCGCGTGCTCTACGACGCGCTCGGCCATTTCAACACCGATGACGGCTGGGCGATGGCCAGCCATCTGGCGATCACCTCGCTGATGGCGCTGTTTCCTTTCCTGATCTTCGCCACGACGCTGGGCAGCTTCCTCGGCGCCCAGGCCTTTGCCGACACGGCCGTGCACCTGGTCTTCGACACCTGGCCGGATCAGATCGCCAAGCCGATCGCGCATGAGGTGCTGAACGTGCTGACCGTCCGGCGCACCGACCTGTTGACCTATGGCGTGCTGCTTGCCGCCTATTTCGCGTCGAACGGCATAGAGGCGCTGCGCACCTCGCTCAACCGCGCCTATCGTGTCACCGAGACGCGTGGCATCTTCTACCGCCGGGTGCAGAGCATCTTCTTCGTGCTGATCGCGACGGCCGGCTTCCTGGCGATCAGCGTGCTTCTGGTGTTCGCACCCCTGCTGGCGCGGCTGGCGGAAGCGCATTTCGAATGGATAAAGCCCTATACCGGCACGATCACGCTGTGGCGCTACGTCATCGCCTCGGCCGTCATCATCGGCGGGTTGTTTGCCGTGCACTACTGGCTGCCGGCCGGCAAGCGCCGCTTCGTCTCGCTGGTGCCGGGCATCGTCTTCACACTGGCCGCATGGCTCATCGGCTCGACGATGTTCGCCACATATCTCGACCATTTCTCGTCCTATGTTACGACTTACGCCGGGTTGGCCTCGATCATGATCGCGGTGGTCTTCCTCTACATCGTCTCGGCGATCTTCATCCTCGGCGGCGAGCTCAACGCCGCGATCAGCCGCTATCTCGAGGCGCGTGCCCGGGTCGGATGAGGCGGTGCCGAATTGAGGAAATGAAGAACTGGAGAATTGGGGAATTGGAGAAATGAAGAACTGAGGAAAAAGGCGGCCATATCTGGCGCCGTGTGCTTCTTCCTCAATTCCTCAATTCCTCAGTTCTTTTCAATCCCTCAATTCTTCCCTTGGTCTGCCGCGCCGTTGCCAGGCCGACGCCGAAGGTGGTGATTGCCATGCCGACGATCTGCAGCGCGTTGAGCTGTTCGTCGAACAGCGCCCAGGCGATGACGGCCGTTACCGCCGGCACCAGGTAGAACAGCGATGCGACTTTCGACATTTCGCCGTCGCGGATCATCACCATCAGCAGGAAGATGGCGCCGAGCGACAGCACCAGCACCAGCCAGGCCATGGCGAAGATCAGTTCGCCATTGATAATGACGGTGTGCGTTTCGAAGGCGAGCGCGGCCAGGATCATCAGCGAGGCGCCGCCGACATATTGCCACATGGTCGCCGCCACGAGGTCGCCGCCGGAAGCAAAACGCTTCTGCCAGATGGTGCCGGCGCTCATGCCGAGCACCGAGACCAGCGAGGCGGTGAGCGTCGCCGCGGTCACGCCGCCGCCGAGCGCGCCAAGCTTTGGCCACAGCACGATGACGATGCCGATCAGGCCGATGCCAAGGCCAAGCCAGTGGCGCGGCAGGATGGCCTCGCCCAGGAACTTGCCGGCAAGCACGGCGGTGATCAGCGGCTGCAGGCCGACGATCAGGGCCGAAAACCCGGCCGGCATGCCCCTGTGGATGGCCCAGAAGACGGCGCCGAGATAGACGCCGTGCATCAGCACGCCGGCGCCGGTGGCGTGCAGCGCCTCCTTGCGGGTAGCTCGCTTCGAACCCAGAACGGGCATCAGGGCTGCCAGCAGGATGGCCGCTATGACGAAACGGGCGGCGAGGAAGGTGAACGGCTCCGCCCATGGCATGGCATAGCGCGCGCCGATGAAGCCGGTCGCCCACAGGACGACGAAGGTGGCGGGGATGAACCGCTTGATGCTTTGCATTTTCCGGAGACCGCCACGCTGGTGAGAAACTGACCGTGGCGCTGCTCTAATCCCGTTCAACCCGGGGCGCAAAACGAAACGATTGATCCATGCATCACGGGAATTCAATCGGCAGTGCGTGCGGTGCGCTTTTGCCAGAGCTTTTTGCCACGCTCAGAGACCGGCCATCCGCCTGATATCGTCCGGCGATGCGCCGGCCTCCCGCAGCTTGGCAAGGCCGGTGTCGCCAAGGCTCTTCGACAGTTTTCGCCCGTCCCGCCCGAGGATGAGCCGATGGTGGAAATAGGCCGGTTGCGGCAGCCCGAGCAATTCCTGCAGCAGGCGCTGCACGCCGGTGGCGGAAAACAGGTCCTGCCCACGCACGACATGGCTGACCCCTTGCAGGGCGTCGTCGACAATGACGGCCAGGTGGTAGCTGGTCGGGATGTCGCGGCGCGCCACGATCACGTCGCCCCAGTCCTGCGGGCGGGCTTCGACCGAGCGCGTCGCCGATAGCGTCTCATCGCTGAATTCGGTCCATGCGAGGTCCCTGCCTACACGTGCAACAGCGGTATCGACATCAAGCCGCCAGGCGAAGGGTTCGTTTTCAGCGATACGCCGTTTGCGTTCTTTCAATGGCAGCGCCTTGTCGGCGGGGGGATAGAGCGGCACGCCATCGGGATCGCGCGGCAAGTCGCGCCCGCGCTTTTCGCTGTCGGCTATGAAGGCCCTGATCTCGCCACGGCTCATGAAGGCGGGGTAGACGAGGTTCTCGCGGATCAGCCGGTCGAGCACCGCCTGATACTCGGCGAAATGCTCGGACTGGCGGCGTACCGGCTCTTCCCAGCCAAGGCCCAGCCATTTCAGGTCGGCAAGCACGCCGGCCTCGAATTGCGGCGTGCAGCGCGTGGTGTCGATGTCCTCGATGCGCAGCAGCAGGCGGCCGTCGCGGGCCTCTGCGAGCGTCTGGTTGAGCAGCGCCGAATAGGCATGGCCGAGATGCAGTTCGCCGTTGGGGCTGGGCGCGAAGCGGAATGTCAGGAGCGTCATGTCTGAGGCGGCAATCGGGTTGTGCTGTGCTTTTGGCGGTTGCTACTTTGCTGCACATTGGTGGGCAAGGATACCATGCAACGAATCGCGACACTGAACGACATTGCCCGCGGGCTCGATGCGCTTTGCATTATCGACCCGCGCCTGGAAAGGGTGCGCGGCATGGCCGGCGAGGTGCCGCTCAGGCTTTCCGAGCCGGGATTCAGGAGCCTGGCGTCGATCATCGTCTCGCAGCAGGTGTCGCGGGCCAGCGCCGATGCGATCTTCGGGCGGCTGACGAAGCTGGTCGATCCGCTGACGCCGCAGGCGATCCTGGCCGCCGGCGAGGACATGTTTCGCGAGGCCGGCCTGTCGCGGCCCAAGCAGCGCGGCCTGATCGCGGTTGCCCAGGCCGTGGCGGACGGGCTCGACCTCCATCACCTCTGTTCGCTGGATGCTCAGGAGGCGATCGCGACGATGACGACGGTGCCTGGCATCGGCCCGTGGACGGCCGAAGTGTACCTTCTATTCGCCGCCGGGCACCCCGACATTTTCCCCGCGCGTGACGTTGCGCTGCAGAGCGCGGTCGGTCACGCGCTCGGCATCGACCCGCGTCCGCCGGAGAAAACACTGATCGCATTGGCCGAATCATGGAGCCCGTGGCGAGGTGTCGCATCGCGGCTTTTCTGGTCCTATTATCGCGAAACCAGGGGGCGGGACGCAGCGCCGCCGTCCTGAATTTACAAAAAAGCATAAAAATCGGGGTTTTTTGACGCCTTGGGCAAGCGACAATCCGCTTCACATCCCTGTCATGTCGGGCTTACAGTATCCGCGCCGTTCGGGTCTAGAACCAAGGAGGTAAACACGTGACGGTTGCCGTATCTCCGGATGGGCTTCCAGCACTGGTGCTGAATGCGGATTACCGTCCGCTCAGCTACTACCCCTTGTCGCTCTGGTCCTGGCAGGACGCCATCAAGGCGGTGTTCCTCGACCGGGTGAACATCGTCGCCGAATATGAGCATGCGGTGTCCTCGCCGACCTTCTCGATGAAGCTGCCGAGCGTGGTCAGCCTGAAGGCCTATGTGAAGCCGTCCAGGCACCCGGCCTTCACCCGCTTCAACGTCTTCCTGCGCGACCGCTTCCAGTGCCAGTATTGCGGCACGCCCGACGACCTCACCTTCGACCACGTCATCCCCCGCCATCGCGGCGGTGCGACGACCTGGGAGAATGTCGTCGCGGCCTGCTCGCCCTGCAATCTGAGGAAGGGCGGCATGATGCCGGCGCATGCCAAGATGTGGCCGCTGCAGAAGCCCTATCAGCCGACCGTGCATGATCTGCACAACAACGGCCGCCTGTTCCCGCCGAACCATCTGCACGAAAGCTGGATGGATTATCTCTACTGGGACGTCGAACTCGAACCTTGAGATCGTTCGAGAATTCGGGAGGCTGGCCGCCTGAAGCGATTGTCTGCGCTTCCGGTACTCACGTACTTTAGTACGCTCCGCTCCGGTTCTCGAAAATCACTTCATCCGACTCAGCCTGCCGAATTCTTGAACGATCTCGCGCCGCGCCAGATCAGTCCTTGGCAAACGCGCCACGGAAGGCGACGGCGGCCAGGATAAGGCTGGCGATGGCGTTCCAGCCGGCCAGGGACAGGCCCAGGATGCGCAGTGCCGCCTTGTCGCAGGAGGGCGGCACGAATTTGTCGAGCGCGTCGAGCACGCCCTTGCCGCCGGTGTCGACCGGGCCGGCGCCCGCCGTGCAATCGGTCGGGCCGGCCCACCACTGCCACTCGACGCCGGAGTGATAGACGCCGAGATAGAGGCCATAGAGCATCAGCAAGCCGCCAATGCCCAGCAGGCCGCGCGTCAGCCAGGCCGGCGCGCGCAGCATCGAGGCGATCACCGCCAGCACCATCAGCGGCGCGCCGATATAATAGGGGGTGCGCTGCTCCAGGCAGAGATGGCAAGGGATGTAGCCGCCAATGTACTGGAAGCCGAGCGCCGAGCCGACGGTCGCGGCCATGGCGACGGCGAGAAACAGGGCGGTCCGCGTCCGCTGGCGTCCGGTGTCGGCATTCATGGTCGCTGTCATGGGGTTTTTGTCCGTTGAGTTCGCCGGCCGTTCGCCTTTTTATCCATGTCGTTGTCCCAAAACCGCGGGGCACTTTTGGGCGACATGGACTAGAACGCGTATTTGACGACGATATAGAGCAAAATCAGGGCAGCGGCCGCGGCGCCAGCGATCAGCCCGAGGCGCTTTTCGATGAATTCGCGGATCGATTCGCCATAGCGGCGCAGCAGCCACGCCAAGAGCAGGAAGCGGGCGCCGCGAGCGACGATGGCCGAGATGATGAAGATCAACAAATTGACGTGCAGGGCGCCCGCAAGGATGGTGACGACCTTGATCGGCGGCAGGTGCGCGAGACCGGAGGTAACGAGCAGCACCAGCATCAGGCCGATGCCAGAATTCTGCCAGCGCTCGAAGGTCTCCAGGCCGCCGAAATGCTCCAGGATCGGACGGGCGATGGTGTCGTAGGCGAAATAGCCGATCATCCAGCCGGCGACGCCGCCCAGCACCGAGGCGACCGTGGCGGTCAGCGCATAGCGATAGGCGCGGTCGGGGCGTGCCAACGCCATCGGCAGATAGAGTACATCGGCCGGCACGAAGAAGAACGAGCTTTCAATGAAGGCGATGATGGCAAGCCACCATTCCGCGGATTTCCGGGCCGCCAGCGACAAGGTCCAGTCGTAAAGTCCACGAAGCATCGGCACTCCTATGCGTGTCGCCCAAACGGTGCGCAGCGGTTTCGGGGCAATGGCATGCACAAAACAAAGACCCAAAGCGCGCCATCCATCCGCTGGGACGCGCCTCGCTTGATGCGCCGCCTGTCTAGAAAGATTTTCCGCGCCGCACAATGGCAGCGCGGTCACGAAATCAAAAGGCGAAGATTGGTCGCATCCCGATGATCTCGAGATTTGGCCAGTTGACGAACAGGCCTCCGACCGTATAGTCCGCGCCCATCCAGGCCACCCGGCCTGAGCCCCTATGGCGGAATTGGTAGACGCGCTCGACTCAAAATCGAGTTCCGCAAGGAGTGCTGGTTCGATCCCGGCTAGGGGCACCACTTCTCATCCGAGATGTCTTGAAAGCCAAGGATTGCAAGGCCCCCAGCCTTCCCCAAGGTGCACTTATAGGTACACGAGGGGTACAAATCGCATGCGCTCTCGCTTCAGCATCCAACTCAGCGCATTTTCGGTGCAAATCCTTTGGTGATAGTTGATGCGGACTGCCGGGCCGGCACGGCCAAGGCTTTGGCCAATGCAGGGAATGCTGGGTGCATCATCCGAGGCGAAATCCGGTCCCGCAGCGCCCGAGAACACGCCATCTGCCGCCCAGCCCCTCTCTACGGCTGATTTTCCTGCGCTCACCAAATCGGTCCACGCCTTTCTACTAATCGGAAGGATCCGTACCCCTCCCACGCAAGTTCCCATATTAAAGGGGCACCCTGTCTAAGCTGCGCCCGAATAACTGTGGCAGGTCAGCTTCGTCGACGCTAAGATCTGAGAAGCCTCAAGGGGGTCCCGTGACGCTAGATGAATTTGAGCGAGAGTTGGTGACTTTGATCGGCAGCCCCACCGAGATGAGGCCATTTGTTTGTGAGGGTTCGCCGCTGGCCTGCGAAGTATTCCTGATCGGCTTCAATCCTGCCACAACAATGACTGCGGATTTCTGGGAGTTTTGGCGATCGGGATACGGTTATGATAAAGCGGCATGGTTTAAGCGGTATCTTGAGGAGCGGGCAGCAAAACCGCTGAAGCCGGGAAAAACCCGGCGGCAGAAAATCAGTGCTACCCGTCGGAACATAGAGTGCTTTGTCGAAGGCGCGACGGGTGTTCGGGTGCTTGAGACGAACATCTACGCCAGAGCCAGCGACGATATGAAAAGCCTGGACCTTTCTAGCCGTGAAATGGCGCCATTCAAGTTCCTACTGGACACTATCAACCCCAAGGTGATCGTGGTCCATGGCAAGCCCGCATTGCAGGCTATTAGGAAGTTCGGGACATCCGCGAAAGTGATTGAGACCGATCACCATTTTTCTCGCCAAACCTCTAAGGCCACTGCCCGTGAATACGGGGCGACGGCTGCTAAAGAAAGCAGGGAGGCCGGCTAAGGAACTGTGTAGTCACCTTCGCGCCACAGCTTGGGTCGACCCTGTGCAACTGTCTGATACGCAATGGGGCAAAGACCGCTTCTGGCCCAAACTTCTCAAAACTTGACCGCATCTTGCCGATCGGCTTCCGATACAGTTCGGACTTCCACGGGGTGTGAAATGGGTGATGATATCTGGAATCGGGCCTTCTACGACGATGGCGAGTGGGTTTCTTGGTCCGACGTAGAAGAACAGCTCCAATACCAGGAGTGGAGAGCAAAATATCCTAATGCGATAAGATCTTTGATTCCTTATTTTGAGAAGTCTCTTGTCTCTAGCAGAAAGCTACCACCTTGACACAGGTCGTCATCTCAATGTGTACGGAGACATTGGGGAACTCTTCGGCGCCATCACCTATGGAATAAAGCTGAACAAAAACTATGCGCAGGGCTCTGATGGTAGGCTTGGCAACGATCACGTTGAGATCAAAACCATCACCCCGTTCAAATCCAAGGACGAGGTTTTTGTGAAGTTAGCAGGTAACTTCAGCAAGCTGCTCGTCGTGAAGATCAATGCGGATTTTGAAGTCTCATCCCGGATGGTCGTTCGCTCGAAGCTTCCCAAAACGGCGAAGCCTTTCCTCAAGATAAGGTGGGTGGATCTGTTCTCAGCCGAATGACGGCTTCGTTCGCATCGCAGTCGTTCGTGCTGGTCGCAGTGGGCGACTGTACACCACCCGACCACGACGTAGAAAACCCAAGGGATATACAATCGAGGCCAATGCGGCGGCCAACAGCGGTCGACAAGGGCAAGCCCGATAAGCCCACGAACGGGTTAAGCTGTGCCGGACGCAGCCGAGGATTTAGGGCGCAGGCGGCTATAGTGCCAGCCTGCGCCCCAGCCAATCCAATCAGAGCGAGTGCTTGTAGCCGATCCCGATGTTCCATTTGTCGCCGGCGAGATCGTTGTAGGGCGCCGAGGTCGTATCGGTCTTCTTCCAGGAATAGCCGACGCTGGCATAGACCGCGTTGGTGGAGTCGATGTTGTAGGTCACGCCGGTGGCCAGTTTGGGCGTTTCCCAGGTGGTGCTGAAGGCGTTGCGGTAGCGGAAGTTGAAGACGTTCCAGGTCCATTGCTTGGACAGCTTCCAATCGCCCGCGAGATAGAGGGCATAGTAGGGAACATTCGCGTTGGCATCGGCATCCTTGATGATGCCAGTATCGTGCCAGGTGTAGCCGAGCCCCAGGCTGGGGGTCAGGGTGAAGGCATCCGTGATCTTGATTTTGTAGCCGAGGCTCGCTTCGGCATAGTACTGCGACTTTCCGCCGGTCTTGAAGGTTGGCTGGATGAAGATCCCGCCGACCAAATTATTGTCGAAATTGTGCGAGACGCTGAGCTTGAAATAGGTGTCGGCAAGCGACCGGGCGGTGTTGCTGCCATTGTCGATGGCGTAGAATTCCGGGTCCCCCTCGATTGCGATCGTCCAGGTCGGCGCTGCCGGTGGTGGGGCTTCGATCAGGTCGGCGGCAAAGGCCGATGTGGCCATGGACAAGCAGACGCCCAATGGGGCGATGATGGTGCGCAAAAGCATGGTCTTTCCTCGAGATGTGGCGGCGCATCGGGGATGGAGCGGCGCGTTGGGATGTGGCGAGGATTAGCTAGGCGCGTGCCATTACAGTTATGTGACGATGTGCCATTCGTGTGGGGCGGCTTTGCCCAGACGGCCATCGGCTGGAAATCGGCGGTGCAGTTTGGCCACACCCGCGAGGCGGGGGGCAACAAATCTTCGATGAGAACGTTTTTCTTGCCTTGGACGAAGCAGGTGCACCAGACGGCTCTGTCGCGCGTCTGCGCGGTCGAGATGGCTATCGCATATTGCCGGTATGGCCCTGCGAATATCTGCCGGGCTGCGGCCAGACCGTCAGGCCATGAGGCTCGACGCCGACCCGGATTTTCGTCACGGCGCCCGAGGTGGTGTCGATCATGTAGACCTCGCTGTCGAAGCGGCCGGACAACCACAATTGCCTGCCGTCGGCGCTGACATTGCCCATGTCGGGGCTGCCACCACCGGGTATGGGCCATTGCGCGACCACCGAACGGGAAGCAAAGTCGATGACCGTCACGCTGCCCGGCCCCTTTGCGCGGCCTTGCTCCATCTTGTGCGAGCCGCGATTTGAAACGTAGAGTTTTGTCCCGTCGCGGCTCACGACAAAGCCGTGCGTTCCGATGCCGGTGGCGATGAAGCCGATCTCGGAAAAGCTGTCTCCGTCGATCAGGAACACGCCGTCGTTCATCATGTCGGCGACATAGAAGACCTTGCCGTCGGGCGAAAGCCGGATGTCCTGCGGCATGCCCATCTTCGACAGAGCGAGGTGGCCGAGCACCTTCTGGTTTTTCAGGTCCACCTTCAACAGTCCGCCATCGCCATATTCGCAGGTGAATATGGCGTAGGCATTGTCGGCGGAAAAATCGGCATGGTTGATGCCGGGGCAGGTCGGCGTCGGTATCGTCGATTTCAGCGCCATGGTCTGCGGATCGCGCAGATCAAGCCGCTGAAAGGCCTCATCGACGACGACGGCCGAACTTCCATCCGGCATGAAGTACATGTTGTAGGGGTCATCGACCGGGATTTCGTGACCCGGCCTGGCGGTCTTGGGATCGATCGGCGTCACGCTGCCCTTGCTGGTGCCGCTGGCGTTGTTGGCGACCCAGAGCGTGCTCAGATCCCAGGACGGAACGACGTGCTGCGGCTTGCGCCCGACAGGGAACCTGTCGACCTCCTTGAGCGTCGCGGGATCGATGACCGATACGCTGTTGGACGAGCGGTTCGGAACATAGACGCGCGGCAGCGCGCCTATCGTGGCCGGGCTCAAATGATCAGAGGTTGTCTGGTCGTAGATATTGACCGGAGAGCCGGCACGCGGCGGCACGCTGCAATCCTCAGGGCATGAACCAGCTGAAGCCGATGCCGGCGACAGGGCAAGCAGCAAAACGAGCAGGGCGCGGGAGCTCGTGAACCGTGGAAATGGCTTGATCATCTGGGCTGCTGTCTTGCGAATTCGCGGATCGCCTCGGTCGTTCCGCTGACGATCAGGTCGACGCCGAGTTGACCGAACTCGGCCGACGATCGTGCGGGGTCGCCGCCATAGACGCCGTCGCCGGCATCGAGCTTCGGAGCCGCCGCGAGGCGGTCCTTGCGCACCATGGAAGGGTCGATGGCGAGCATCAGCGATGTGTCGGCCAATCCAGCATGCGTTCCGATCTCGGACTGCCTCGCGCCGGCCGACAGGAGCTTGTCGACATAGGCGCCCTGGGTGATCTGATAGTATTGCAGCGCCGCAAAGACCCGGACCGGGCTTTTGCTCCATTCGGCATTCAGGCGATCGGCCACATGGCGCTCGTCGGCTTGATAGCCGCCATGGTCGCCGATCAGCACGATGGTCTTGAACCCGTGCAGCTTGAAGCTGCGCGCCGCGGATTCGAGCAATTGCTCGAAAATCTTGTTGCTGATGGTAATCGTTCCGGGAAACCGCATATGGGCGCTCGGCGGGTCGATGGTCCCTTCCGGGACATAGGAGATCACGGGGGCGACCAAGGCGTTGCCGAGTTGACCGGCAATCTTCTCGGCCAGGAACTTGACCCGCACATTGTGCTTGCCCAAGGCCATGGCCGGACCGCTTTGTTCGGTGCCGCCTATCGGGACGATGATTGTCGTCGTCCCAGCGCTGATCCGATCGCGCAGCTCGGTCCAAGTCTGGTCTTCGAGGAAGACCGACGCATTGGCAGCGTTGGCCGCCGAGGCAAGACCCGACAGAGACCAAAGGCCGACGACGATGCCCGCGAGCGTGAAACCGTGCCGTGCGATCAGCCTCTGGGCGATGCTTTGCACCGGACCGGATGTCCGCCGATTTCCTGCAATTAGTCCGGGGGCGGAAGTCTCGGCATGACGCCGGCGGCCGCGAAGATTCGGGATCATGGGCTACCGCCGTCTCAACAGGCTCTTCATGCGGTTGCGCAGCAGGCGGGCCATGTTGCGGGTCTCGCGGTAGAGATGCAGCTGCGAGGCGGCTTGCCGCGCCAGGCGGTCGGCGTCCGGCGTCAGCCCGATCACCAGCGTGCCGATCGGCTTGCGCTCGGCCCACAGCCGGCTCATCACCGGATGATCCGGCACCGCGCAGGAATCGGTCATCATGATGTTGGGATCGTCGAGATGCTGCCTTGTGACCTCGATCATCAGCAGCGTGCCGGGCGAAAAGGCGGCCAGCGTCTCGTCATAGGCCGTCTTCCAGGTATAGGCGACGCCGGCCTCGACGAAGACGATCAGGCAAGCGATGGAGCGGCCGTCGAGCGTCAGCGAATGGATGCGGCACATGTCCTGTTCGGCCAGCCGGTGCACCGCCTCGCGGGCAAAGGCGGCGCGGAAGCGGTCGATCGCCATGGCGGTGCGCTCGCGGCCCTTCCACCCGGAGGCTTCCAGCGTCAGGAAGCCCTCGATGGCGTGGCGGATCTCCTCGGGGCCGCGCGCCACCACATGCTCCAGCCTGCCGAGGTCGGCAAGGCGCCGTTTCAGGCGGCGGAACTCGCGATAATGGTGCGGGCGCAGCGAAGCCTTCAGATAGTCGTCGCCGTCGAGCTCGCTCTCCAGCACGGGGCGCGGGGTCTGGCCGGTCGTGACCAGCGTCAGGCCGCGCGTCTCGGCCACGGTGTCGAGCAGGCTCGCCACGGGACCATCCAGCCTGATGTCGGGCAGCACGAAGACTTTCGGCAGCTTGAGGTGTGGGCGCGACAGCATCGAGAAGAAATCCTCGACGACGCCGACCGGATCGTCGCGGTCGATCAGCGGCGTGCCGAGCGGACCGAACGGGCTCGACCAGGTGCGCATCACCGGCACGCCGAGCGGCACCACCGGGCGTTCCACCGAGATCGGCACCAGCAGGCGCAGCCGGTTGCGGTATTCGTCGCCGTCGCGGATCACCGCCAGGCGCACCTCGCGATCCTCCAGCCGGGGCATGGCCGGCGCCAGGAAGCGCGGGTTGAAGAAGACGTTCGGCTCGATCGTGCGGGCGCACAAATAATCCAGTTCCTCGACCAGGTCGAAGCCGGCGGACGCCGGGTAGATGGCGAGCTTGCGCTCCGGCCGGTTGTTGGCGAGGATTTCGATATGTGCGGGATCGGGATCGCGCGCCAGCCCGGCAAGGCCGGATACCATGGCGCCGGCGGTGCCGCCGCTGGTTTCCTCGAGCAACGGGATGGCGACCATCAGGCGGCTCCTTTGGCAGGCACGAAGATGGCCATGACGATGCCAAGCTTGCGCCAGACCGTGAAAGACAGCGCGCTGGCCTCGAAGATCATGGCGAAGGCGGTGGCCATGGCCGCGCCCCACAGGCCGAAATGCGGGATCAGCACCACGTTGAGGCCGATGTTGAAGGCCAGGGTCATGGCATAGACGGCGGCGCAGATGTTCTGGTTGCCGCTCATGGTGAGCAGGCTTTCGCAAGGACCGACGGCGGCGCGCGCCACGACGCCGAAGACGAGCAGGAACAGCAGCGGATAGCCCGACGTGAATTCGGGGCCGAACAGCACCAGCATGGGTTTGCCCAGCGCCAGCACCAGCAGCGCCATCAGCAGCGAAGGCCAGAAGGTCCAGGACACCGTCTCGCGGGCAAAGGCGGCAAGCCTCGCCGGCTCGCCATGGGTGAACTGCGCATAGCGCTGGGCGACACCGGCCTTGACGGCGAAATAGACGAAATGCACCAGCGCCAGCGTCTTGACCGTGGCGAAATAGACGGCGACGTCGTTGGGATCCATATAGGCGCCGACCATCAGCACGTCGGCATTGGTGAGCAGGAAGAAGAAGCTTTCGACCAGGAAGATCGGCAGCGAGACGATGAACCATTGCGCGAAATGCACCTTCATCGGTCCGGCCGGGATCTGCCTTTCCATGCGGTGCGTGACGCCGATCAACTGGGCGAGGGTGGTGACATAGGTGGCGGCGATCGAGGCGAAGATCGCCGTCCTGGCATCGGCGGCGTAGCCGGCAAGAAGCATCAGCGCCATGAATAGCAGGATCAGCACCGGCCGTATCAGATAGGTCGGCGACAGGGCGAAAAGCGCCCAGCTGTTCGCCCTGGCCTGGCCCTGCAACAGGTCCGACAGCGCGATCATCGGCAGGCAGATGACGCCTAGGATGAACGGGATCACGTAATAGTTTTCGATCCACGGCGCCGACAGCCAGACACCGAGCGCGCCAAGCCCGGCGATGATGGTGGAGGCGATCAGCACGAACAGCCGGCTGGCCACGACAATGCCGCGCAGTTCATCCATCAGGCCGCGCTCGCGGTATTCGGGGATGAAGCGGATGACCGAGGTGTGGAAGCCGAGGCAGGCGAGGTTGCCGACGATGACCATCGTCACCCAGACCAGCACGAAGATGCCGTATTCGAACGAGCCCATCCAGCGCGCCATCAGCACCTGGCTGATGAAGGCGATGACGGCGCTGACGATGCGGATGGAGAAGGCGATGACCGACATGCGGCCGGCCTCGCCACGCTCATCGGCGGTGAACAGCACGGCGTCGATGCGGCCAAGCAACGGCCCGACACGCAGCGCCAAACGCTGCGGCAAGAACCGCCCGGCAGTCGTGGCCGCGGAAAAGCGCACCCCGATCTCTCTCCGTTTTCCGCCTCTTTTTCAGGCGTTGGTGTAGCGGAGACACATTAAGAAACGGTTGGGTGAGCTTCCTTCGCCCCGTTCACGGGGAGAAGGAAAGAGCGCGTCCTTAAGCAAAGGCCCCGTGGCAGTGCTTGTATTTCTTGCCGGAGCCGCAGGGGCAGGCTTCGTTGCGGCCGACCTTGCCCCAGGTCGCCTGATTGTTCGGGTCGCGGTCTTCGGGGGCGACGAGGGCGCTCTGCTCCTGGCGCACCAGGAGGGCTGTCTCGCCGCCTTCGAAATCGTTCTCGCCGGTGGTGCCGTCAATATGCGTGCCGAACATGTCGGGCGCTTCCGGGGGCGGGGCTTCGGCGGCCTGGCGGACCAGTTCGACGCGCATCAGCTGCGCGGTGACGGCCTGGCGCAGATTGCCCAGCATCGCCTGGAACAGTTCGAAGGCCTCGCCCTTGTACTCCTGCAGCGGGTCGCGCTGCGCGTAGCCGCGGAAGCCGACGACCGAGCGCAGATGGTCGAGATTGACGATGTGCTCGCGCCACAGATGGTCGAGCGTCTGCAGCACCACTGAGCGCTCGACATAGTTCATCACTTCGGGGCCGAAGCGCTCGGCGCGCTCCTTGGCGGCGGCATCGGCGGCGGCAGTGATGCGCTCGCGGATGTCGTCCTCGGCGATGCCTTCTTCCTTGGCCCAGTCCTCAACCGGCAGGTCGAGATTGAGGAATTCGGCGACCTCGGCCTTGAGGCCGGCGACATCCCACTGCTCCGCATAGGCGTTTTCGGGGATGGCCTTGGCGACGATCTCGTCGATGACGCCCTCGCGCATCTCGGCAATGGTTTCCGACAGGCCTTCGCCGTCCATCAGCTCGATGCGTTGTTCGAACACCACCTTGCGCTGGTCGTTGGAGACGTCGTCATATTTCAACAGGTTCTTGCGGATGTCGAAGTTGCGCGCCTCGACCTTCTTCTGCGCCTTCTCCAGCGCCTTGTTGATCCAGGGATGGATGATCGCCTCGTCTTCCTTGAGGCCGAGCTTCTGCAGCATGCCGTCCATGCGCTCGGAGCCGAAGATGCGCATCAAATCGTCCTGCAGCGACAGGAAGAATTTCGAACGACCGGGGTCGCCCTGGCGGCCGGAACGGCCGCGCAACTGGTTGTCGATGCGGCGCGATTTATGGCGCTCGGTGGCGAGCACGTAGAGGCCGCCGGCGGCCAGCGCCTTTTCCTTCAGGCGCTCGACGTCGGCGTTGATTTCCTTTTCGCGCGCCTCGCGCTCCGGGCCCTCAGGCATGTCGCCCAGTTCGTCGGCAATGCGCATTTCGGCGTTGCCGCCGAGTTTGATGTCGGTGCCGCGGCCGGCCATGTTGGTGGCGATGGTGATGGCGCCGGGCTTGCCGGCCTGGGCGACGATCGCCGCCTCGCGCTCGTGGTGGCGGGCGTTCAGCACCTCGAAATCCTTGAAACCTTCCTTGCGCAGGCGGTCCGCCAGCTGCTCGGACTTCTCGATCGAGGTGGTGCCGACCAGCGTCGGCTGGCCCTTGGCGCTGGCTTCGCGGATCTCCTTGACGATCGCCTTGTACTTCTCCTCGACCGTCCGGTAGACCTCGTCGTCCTCGTCCTTGCGGATGACCGGCAGATTGGTCGGGATTTCGGTGACTTCGAGCCCGTAGATGTTGCCGAATTCCTCGGCCTCGGTCAGCGCCGTGCCGGTCATGCCGGACAGCTTCTTGTAGAGGCGGAAATAGTTCTGGAAGGTGACGGAGGCGAGCGTCTGGTTCTCCGGCTGGATCGCCACATGCTCCTTGGCTTCCAGCGCCTGGTGCAGGCCTTCCGAATAGCGGCGGCCGGGCATCATGCGGCCGGTGAACTCGTCGATGATGACGATCTCGCCGTTGCGCACGATGTAGTCCTTGTCGCGCTGGAACAGCCGGTGCGCCTTCAGCGCGTTGTTGACATGATGGACGATGGCGACGTTCTCGACGTCATAGAGCGACTCGCCCTTCAGCAGGCCGGCATCGCGCAGCAGGTTCTCCAGCTTCTCGGTGCCTTCCTCGGTGAAGATCGAGGTCTTCTGCTTCTCGTCGATTTCATAATCCTGCGGCTGCAGCTGGATGATGAAGGTGTCGATGGTGTTGTACATTTCCGAGCGGTCCTCGAGCGGACCGGAAATGATCAGCGGCGTGCGCGCCTCGTCGACCAGGATGGAATCGACTTCGTCGACGATCGCGTAATTGTGGCCGCGCTGCACCATCTGGGCGCGCTCGTACTTCATGTTGTCGCGCAGATAGTCGAAGCCGAGCTCGTTGTTGGTGGCGTAGGTGACGTCGGACGCGTAGGCGACGCGGCGCTCCTCGTCGGACAGGCCATGGACGATGACGCCGACCGATAGGCCGAGGAATTTGTAGACGCGGCCCATCCATTCGGAGTCGCGGGTGGCGAGATAGTCGTTGACGGTGACGACATGGACGCCGTTGCCGGCGAGCGCGTTGAGGTAGACCGGCAGTGTCGCGACCAGGGTCTTGCCCTCGCCGGTGCGCATCTCGGCGATGCCGCCATTGTGCAGCACCATGCCGCCGATCAGCTGGACGTCGAAGGGGCGCATGCCGAGCACGCGGCGTGCCGCCTCGCGCGCGGTGGCGAAGGCCGGGACCAGAAGGTCGTCAAGGCTGGCGCCATTGGCGATGTCCTGGCGGAATTTTTGCGTACGCCCCGCGAGTTCGGCGTCGGAGAGCGCTCGCATCTCGTTTTCCATGGCGTTGATCGCCTCGACACGGGGCCGGGTCGATTTGACCCGACGGTCGTTGGAGGAACCGAAAACCTTACGGGCGAGACCGCCGAGACTGACCATCCAATGGTCCTTTCGATAGAATTCTCAATCTTGAGACGGGCGCCGGCCGGCCCCATCAAATCCGCGTGATCGCACCGCCTGAATACGGGCAAACACAAAAAGCGCCCGGAAAACGGTTCTGGACGCAAAGTCGTTGGACAGATAAGAGGGGGCTCAACTGATGTCAACGCCGCGCTGGCCCTGCCGGTCGTGCCAAATTCCGCCACAATCTGGCTGATCTGGAAGCCACCCCTCCTTACAATCCTTCACCGGAGTCATCCTTATGCCCTTGTTGTTCCGCCGTGCGTCGCTCGCCAGCCTTGGCTTGGCCTTCGGCCTGTCGGCTCTTTGCCTGTCGCCCGTCATGGCGCAGGAGGCCGCTCCTGCTGCCCCGGCCGCACCCGCTGCGGCGCCGGTCGACCCGAATGCCGTTGTCGCAACGGTCAACGGCCAGCCCCTGACCGAAGCCGACCTAGTGCTTGCCGAAGGCGAGCTGTCGCAGCAATTCGCGCAGTTGCCGCCCGAACAGCGCCGCGCGGCTGCCCTTTCGGCCGCCATCGAGATCCGCGTCATGGCCGCCAAGGCCGTTACCGACGGCCTCGACAAGGATCCCGACTTCCAGCGCCGCATGGCCTTCCTGCAGCAGCGCGCGCTGCATGGCGAGATGGTCGAGAAAGGCGTCGTCGACAAGGTCACCGACGCCGAGATCCGCGCCCGCTACGACCAGGAAATCGCCAACACGCCGCCGGTCAACGAGGTGCATGCCCGTCACATCCTCGTGAAGACCAAGGAAGAGGCCGAGGCGATCATCAAGCAGCTCGACGGCGGCGGCGATTTCCAGAAGCTCGCCAACGAGCACACCAGCGATCCCTCGGGCAAGTCCAATGGCGGCGATCTCGGCTGGTTCGGGCCTGGCCAGATGGTGCCGGAGTTCGACAAGGCGGCCTTCGCGCTCGATGTCGGCAAATACACCAAGGAGCCGGTGCAGACGCAGTTCGGCTGGCATGTCATCAAGCTCGAGGACAAGCGCGCCAAGCAGCCGCCGGCCTTCGACGACGTCAAAGACCAGGCCAAGCAGGCGGTCATCCGCGACAAGTATTTCGCGCTGGTCAAGTCGCTGCGCGCCGGCGCCAAGGTCGAGATCCCCGACGCCAAGCTGAAGCAGGCCGTCGATACGATGGAAGCCGGCAAGTAAGCCTGAACGATTTCTTCAAAGGGGCGCGGCAGCCAAGGGTTGCCGCGCCCCTTTTTGTTGGCCGCCGCTATCTGCCTGATGCCGCTATGCCTTGCAGGAGATAGCGGATCATCTTGCGTATCGTCGCCTCGGGCTCGTCGAGCCGGTTGGTCAGGAGATGCCGCCAGGCGTAGGAAGCGATGAGATCGGCAACGACACCCGCATCGATATCGCCGGCGATCTCGCCCCGCGCCTTGGCGCGTTCGATGATCTGGCCGGTATGGGTGCGGCGCGCTCCGGCATAGCCGGCCAGGGCCGTCGCCGCGGTTTCATCCGACTGCGCCTCGGCGATCAGCGACTTGAAAACACTGCCCGACGATGTCTCGAGCCAGTGCGTGAATAGATTGATCAGGAAGCCGACGAGATCCTCCTCCAGGCTTCCCGTATCAGGAATGTCGACGCGCTTCTGGCGCTGGTAGACCTCGAGCAGCAGTGCCGCCTTGCTCGGCCACCAGCGATAGATGGTCGGCTTGCCGGCACGGGCGCGCCGCGCCACCGCCTCGATCGAGAAGCCGGCATAGCCGGCCTCGATCAGCACGGCTTCGGCGGCCTCCAGAATGGCTTCGGCGCTGTCGGGATTGCGCCTGGCACCAATCGATTTGCGTGCCGGATCGGCGATTTCGCCCATGAGCCGTTCCTCCTGAAGCGGTTGCGTGCCGGCCGAAACGACAACCCGCCGGCAACTGTTGCCTCGCCCCGTATTTTTGCCAGCCGGATGCCTGCCATCCGGAGCAAAGCCTTCGTTTTCCTTGCAGCGTTCGTGCGGACGCCAAATGAAGCCATTTGGCCGCAAAATACGCTGATGCCAAGAGATGCTCATACATCATCGCTTGACGAAACGGAACGGTTCGTTCTATTCAACGAAACGTTTCGTTCCGATGGACATCGCCCATGACGACCATTATCGCATCCGGCACCGCACCCGCCGAGACGACAATTTCGAGTTGGATGACCTTCTTGCTGGCTGCCGCCTGCGGGCTGATTGTCGCCAATATCTACTACGCGCAGCCATTGATTGGCCCGATCGGCGCTGAACTTGGCCTGCCGCCGCATGCGGCGGGCCTGATCGTTACGATGGCGCAGATCGGCTACGGGGTGGGCCTGCTGTTCATCGTGCCGCTTGGCGACCTCGTCGAGAACCGCAAGCTCGTGCTTGGCATACTCGTCGTTGCGACGCTTGCCTTGCTGGGTGCGGCGATATCAACGCAGCCGGCGGCTTTTCTGGCCGCAATGCTGTTTGTCGGTCTTGGCTCGGTCGCTGTGCAGACCCTTATCCCCTATGCGGCGCACCTCGCGCCGGAAGCCAGGCGTGGCCGCGTGGTCGGCAATGTCTCAGTGGGGTTGTTGCTGGGTATAATGCTGTCACGGCCGTTTTCCTCCTTCATCACCGCGCTGTCGTCCTGGCATGTGGTTTACTTCACCTCTTGCATTGTCATGATCGTGCTGACCGTGGTGCTGCGGTTCGCGCTGCCCAGACGCATGCCGACGGCGCGTCTGAGCTACGGTGCGCTTTTGGCGTCCATGGTGCATATTGCGCGCTCGACGCCGGTGCTGCGGCGGCGGGCTCTCTATCAGGCCTTCCTGTTCGCAGCCTTCAGCCTGTTCTGGACGACGACGCCGCTGCTGCTGGCCGGACCCGATTTCGGCTTGACGCAGCGCGGCATCGGCCTGTTCGCTTTGGCCGGCGTCGCCGGTGCAATCGCCGCGCCGCTCGCCGGAAGGGTCGCCGACCGCGGCTGGAGCCGCCCGGCGACAGCCTTTGCCATGCTGTGCGTCGCCGTTGCGTTTCTTGTAACCCATATCGCTCCCAGCGGCTCGACACTTTCGTTGGCGCTGCTGGTCGCCGCCGCTATCGTGCTCGACTTCGGCGTGCAGACCAACCTTGTGCTCGGCTATCGGGATCTGTTCGCGCTCGGCGCCGCGCATCGCAGCCGCCTGAACGGGCTCTACATGGCGACGTTCTTTATCGCCGGCGCAGTCGGCTCGGGCGTCGGCGGTTGGGCGTATGCCCAAGGCGGCTGGCCACTGGTGTCCTGGATCGGCCTGGTGCTGCCGGTTGCGGCACTGCTCTGTTTCGCCACCGAATTCATGTCGCGCCAAAGGGCGTGAATTCGCGCCCGGTTAGCGCGTCATTGCATCGCCTGCGAGGTTTCGGATTCGATGCGCCATCCCTCTTCGGCCTTGACCAGCCCGAGCGTAACGCGCGCCTTGCCGGTCAGCCGTGCCGCCGACTTGTCCTTCGGCACATAGTCGTAGTGCATGGCAAAGGTGGCCTCAGTGCGGTCCTCGCCATGCGGCGTGATCTCCAGGCTGCCTGGTTCCAGCCCGAGCGACCACGAAGTCCATTGCGCGAACCAGTCGGTCTTCACCTTGACGATGGCATCGGCGTCGTAGCGTGTGCCGAAAATGGTGGCCGACGCGCCGTAGATCCGCTTGACCGTTTCGGCCATCGTCCTGGTGTCCGGTGTCAGATAGTTCCGGCGCAGGAATTGTTCGATCGAAGCCTTGTCGTCGCCCACGGAACGCTCCAGCGCCGCGACCTGAGGGGCCGGGGCCGGTGCCGGCTCCGCCGCCGGCTTCGGGGCAGGCCCTTCACCCGGGACGAATTCGAAGCGTTCGAGCAGCGAGCCCTGCTCCCAGGGGCGCTGGCCTTCGCGAGTTTGCGAAACGACGTCGCGGCGCACCGCGATCATCATGTCGTTGATGCTCTGGCCGGGCTCGCCAATGTGCCGCATAAGGGCTGATGCAAAGGGCGAGTTGCGCCCGGTGCCGTCCATGGCGACGGCGCCCGGCGCCGTCGAGAAGGCAATGAAGGAGCCGCGCGTCGAATCGAACTGCGCCAAGCCGGCGAGCGCCGTCGCCGAGCGCGTGGTGGCGGTGCGGCTGAGGCTGCGGGCGAACGGGTTGTTACGGCAGGCATCGAGAAACACCAGGCTGACCTTGGTCTGCTGTTCCATGATGTCGAGGACTTCGTCGATCGGCACGGCTTCGAGCTGCAGTTTCACCGGCATGTCGAGCCTGGCATCGACCGGCACGATGTAGTTGCGCCCGTCGACCTGCAGGCCGTGGCCGGCATAGTAGAAGAGCCCGACGCCCGCACCTTCGAGCGCATCGGAGAATTCGCCGATGCTGCGTTCGAGCTCGCGCTTGCCGAGGTCGTTGCCTTCGATGACCTCGAAACCGATGGAGCGCAGCTTGTCGGCGATGTCGAGGGCGTCGTTGACCGGATTGGCCAGCGTGCCGGCCTCGGCATAGGTGCCGTTGCCGATGACAAGCGCTACGCGCCGCGCCGGCTCAGCGTCGGCGCTCAGCAGCAATAGTCCCAGAAATGCCCATGCCAGGATCGCAAGCCTGCCCATGGGCGCAATCATAGCGCCACAGGCCCCGGCGACGCCAACAGATTTGAAATGCAGGCTTAATCCAGCGTGGTCCGCCGCCCCGGCAGGCGCGGCGAAAACGCCCTTGCGCCCGCGCGCCGTATCGGGCAAACCGGCCTTCCCTTGCGATTTTCCCGCCCGAGGTCCCCATGTCCACGACGATTTCGCCGCTCGCGCCGAAGAAGTACCCCAAGATGCCTGTCATTGAAGGGGTGCGCATCGCCACCGCCGAAGCGGGGATAAAGTACAAGAACCGAACCGACCTGCTGGCCATGGTGTTCGATGCCGGCACCGCGGTCGCCGGCGTGTTCACCAGGTCGAAATGCCCCTCGGCGCCGGTCGATTTCTGCCGTCAGAACCTTGCCGCCGGCAAGGCGCGGGTGCTGGTCGTCAATTCCGGCAATGCCAACGCCTTCACCGGCAAGAAGGGCCGCGAATCCACCGCGCTGACCGGCGAGGCGGCGGCCAAGGCTGCCGGCTGCACGGCAGGCGAGGTCTTCCTGGCCTCGACCGGCGTCATCGGCGAGCCGCTCGACACGACCAAGTTCAGCCATCTGCTCGCCGGGCTGGTCAGCGATGGCAAGCCCGACCTGTGGACCGAGGCGGCGAAGGCCATCATGACCACGGACACCTATCCGAAAGTGGCGACGCAGACGGTCAAGCTTGGCGATACCGATGTCACCATCAACGGCATCTCCAAGGGCGCCGGCATGATCGCCCCCGACATGGCGACGATGCTGTCCTTCATCGCCACCGATGCGCCGATCGCGGCCCCCGTGCTGCAGGATCTGCTGTCGCGCGGCACGGCCAAGACCTTCAACGCGGTGACCGTCGACAGCGACACCTCGACCAGCGACACGCTGCTGATCTTCGCCACCGGCAAGGCCGCCAAGCGCGGCGCGCCCGAGATCACCGACCCCAGAGATGCCCGGCTCGGCCAGTTCCGCCGGGCGCTCGGCAAGGTGCTGAAGTCGCTGGCGCTGCAGGTGGTGCGCGACGGCGAGGGCGCCCGCAAGCAGGTCGAAGTCACCGTCACCGGCGCGAAATCGGCCCGCTCGGCCAAGCGCATCGCGCTGTCGATCGCCAATTCGCCGCTGGTCAAGACGGCGGTCGCCGGCGAGGACGCCAATTGGGGCCGTGTGGTCATGGCCGTCGGCAAGGCCGGCGAACCCGCCGACCGCGACCGGCTGTCGATCTGGTTCGGCGACAACCGGCTGGCGCATGAAGGCGAGCGCGATCCGGCCTATTCGGAAGAAAAGACCTCGGCCTACATGAAGCGTGACGATATCCGCATCCGCGCCGATATCGGCATCGGCCGCGGCAAGGCGACGGTGTGGACCTGCGACCTCACCAAGGAATATGTCACCATCAACGGCGATTATCGGAGCTGACGGTTTTGGCTTCCAGGCATCCGGCAAGCATGCTTGCGATCGTGCGCCGCTACGAGGCGGCCGGCTTTCGCGCCTGGCCGGCGGCCGCCGTCCACTATGACGGCACCTGGGTGGTGCGGCTCACCGCCGGCCATCCGGCCAAGCGGCTGAATTCGGTCAACCCGCTCGATCCCGGCGACATCCAGCACATAGCCGACCGCATCGGCCGCGCCAGCCGCCGTTTCGACGCCTATGGAAGGCCGCTGACGTTCCGCATGTCGCCGCTGTCGGGTCCCGATCTTGCCGGCCATCTCGACAAGGAGGGCTGGAGCCAATTCGACGAATCGCTGGTCATGCGGCTGCCGCTGGCCGACGCCCAGCTCGATGCCGCCATGGACCAGATTCCGCTCAAGGACATCAGCCGCTTCATCGGCGCGTCGCTCAAGGTCAGCGGATCGGATGTTTCGCTGCGGCCCGGCCTGTCGGAGATCATCGGCGCCATCCAGCCAGAGGCCGGGCTGTTCGCACTGGAAGATGGGGCAGAGGCGCTGGCGACCCTGATTTGCGTGCATGACGGCGATCTCGCCGGCCTGTTCGAAGTCGCCACCGACAAGGCGGCGCGCAACAAGGGCCATGGCCGCAACCTGATCCGGTCGGCGCTGAAATGGGCGCGGCTGCGCGGCGCGCGGGAGGCCTGGCTGCAGGTCGAGGCCGGCAATGTGCCGGCGCTGGCGCTCTATCGGTCGCTCGGCTTCGAGGAAGTCTATCGCTACCATTATCGCCGGCCGCCCGGGCATGAGTGACGTCGGGCATGAATGATCCGGCCAATACCGGCAAGCGCCTGCTCCTGGTCGCGGCCTGCGCGCTGGTCGATACCGACGGCCGCGTGCTGCTTGCGCAGCGGCCCGAGGGCAAGCAGCTTGCTGGCCTGTGGGAATTTCCCGGCGGCAAGGTCGAGCCCGGCGAGACGCCGGAACAATGCATCATCCGCGAATTGCATGAGGAGATCGGCATCGAGACCGAAATCCCGTGCCTGGCGCCGCTTACCTTCGCCAGCCATTCCTATGACGACTTCCATCTGTTGATGCCGCTGTTTGTCTGCCGCCGCTTCCGTGGCATCGCCCAGCCCCGGGAAGGGCAGGCGCTGAAATGGGTGCGGCCAAGAGAGATGCGTGACTATCCGATGCCGCCGGCCGACGCGCCGCTGATTCCGTTCCTGATCGATCTGCTCTGAGGATTTGTTTTGACGCAATTCCCAAGGGAAAGCGCTCCGCGTCCCGGGAAAGCCGCTTCACATTTTTCCTGGAATTGCTCTGAGGAGCGGCCACGGCCCATATCAGCCAGCGTTAATAGAAGATTTATCTCATCATGAAAAATTGATGCATGGCCGTGTCGTCGCGGCCGCGTCGCGGATTGGCTGGGGAGCGATAGGATGAGCCTGGACAGGGATTGGGATTCGATCCGGCCCGACCGCGGCTTTCGTGCCGCAGATGCGGGCATGGGCATCCTGCGCGTGACACTGCTGTTCGGCTCGGCCGCGGTGGCGCTGGCGCTGATCGCGACCCCTTTCCTCGACAGCCAGACGCGCTCGCAATCGGCGCGCGATGATTTTCCCGGTGGTCTCGACATGACGGCCACCGGCTCGATCAGCCATCGAACCACCTATACGGTGCGCCGCAGCGTGTTGCAGGCGCAGCCCGGTTCGGTCTGCATCATCGGCTCCGATGGCAGAACCAGCGGCGACTGCTGACATGGTTGGAATTTGCAAGAGGGTGGCGGTTTCACCGCCTGTTAAGGCTTTGCCGTTAACCTTTCTTAACAGGTCGGCGGTAAGGTCCTTGGCGAGGGGATCGAGGTGATGAAACCAGTGCTGCTGCATTTTCTGAAAGACGAAACCGGCGCCACGGCGGTCGAATATGGCTTGATCATAGCTGTGTTGTCGCTGACCATCGTCGCCGGCATCAGTCAGGTGTTCAACTCGATCACCTGGCTGTTCAGCGACAATAGCAGCCGGCTCGCGAACGCGTTCGCACCCTGATCGGGCTGTCCGCGGCTGACCCGGTCATTGCCCGTCGGGAGCCTCCAGTATCGTCTTCAGCGAGACTTTGGCTGAACCCGGCTTCAGCGGTTTCTGCTGCGATGCATCGGGCGCCCAGCCGGACATCCAGACCATCGAGAAACTTGCCCGGATCCGGCCGTCGGCGTCGGAAAACCGCTCGGCATAGATTTCCGCGGCACGCGCAAACAGTCTGCGTGTGCCCGGCCGCCGGCTGCGATCGGTGAGGGCGCTGGTTTCGCCCATGGCGCGCAGATCGGCCATCAAGGCAAACAGATTGGCATAGCGCACCGTCACGGTCTCGACATCGGCGACCGGCAGGGCAAGACCGGCGCGCTGCAGCAGCGCACCGGCGTCGCGCACGTCGGTGAAGGGGATGACGCGGGGGCTGGCGCCGCCGTAAAGCTCGGTCTCGGCCGCAAGCAGGCTCTCACGCAGCTCGCCGAGCGTGCCGGCGCCGGCGAAGGCGCCGAGAAAGAGCCCGTCCGGCCGAAGCGCGCGGCGGATCTGGATCAGCATGCCGGGAATGTCGTTCATCGCCTGCAGCGACAGAAGCGACACCGCCAGATCGAGGCTTGCCGGTTCGAAGGGCACGGTTTCCAGTGGTGCGACCATGCCGGCGGCACCCGTCAGGAAAACCGTGTCCGTCTCGACGCGGACGATATCCGCCACCTTGCCGCTCGCGGCGAGCACATCGGCTGCGGCCGACGTCTGGCAGAACAGCACCGCCGCCTTGCCGAACCGGCGCTCGACGGCGCCCAGCCGGTCGGCAAGGTCCTCGGCGGCGCGGTTCATCAGGAAATCGGCACCGTCGACCGGATGGCTTAGCGCGCGCCGCTTGTGCGCCAGCCACAAAGAGGTATCCATAATAGGCTGCAACGGGTGGATCCTTGTTTGTCCACGCCCTGATATACTTGGTACACTCGGTGCGGAGAACCAACCACGTGGCCGATCCGACGCCAGAGATCAAGTCCATCGGGATCAGGAACCTCGCCCGATCGGCCTTCGGCTGGCCGGCGCGCATCCTGTTTCCGCCGGTCTGTGCCGGCTGCCGCCGGCATGTCTCGCAGCCGGGCGTGCTGTGCGGCGCCTGCTGGCCGAAGCTGCGGCTCTTGGAACGGCCCTGGTGCCCGGTTATGGGCACGCCGTTCACCCACCATATGGGCGAGGGTTTTCTGTCGGCCGAGGCGATCGCCGATCCGCCGCCCTTCGAGCGGGCGCGGGCAGCCGTCGCCTATTCCGGCGTCGCCCGCCAGATGGTGCAAGGGCTGAAATACCAGGATCGCACCGATCTGGCACCTTGGATGGCGCGCTGGATGGTGCGCGCCGGCGCCGATCTCATCGCGGAAGCCGATGTGGTGGTGCCGGTGCCGCTGCACTGGCGGCGTTTCTTCCGGCGGCGCTTCAACCAGTCGGCGGAACTGGCGCGCGCGGTCTGCGAGCTCAGCGGCCTGTCTTTTGCGCCTTCCGCCATGCGGCGGGTGAAACTCACTCGCCAGCAGGTCGGGCTCGAGCGGCAGGAGCGCGAGGAGAATGTGCGGGCCGCTTTCCGCGTGCCGGCCGAGGCGGAGATCCAGATCGCCGGCCGCAGGGTGCTTCTGATCGATGACGTCTACACCACGGGCGCCACCGTGCGCGCGGCCACCAAGGCGCTGAAAAGGGGCGGTGCCGCCACCGTTGACGTGCTGACCTTCGCGCGCGTGTTGCCGGGGGACTTCCGGGCGGACGAGTCCGTGACTATATAAGTCGGCAACGAAAGCGGAATTCATCATGGTCGATGTCACGATCTATACGCGTATGATGTGCGGCTACTGCACGGCGGCCAAGCGGCTGCTGGAGCGCAAGGGCGTCGCCTATACCGAGCATGACGCTTCGTTTTCGCCGGAATTGCGCCAGGAGATGATCTCGCGCGCGCACGGCCGCACGACCTTTCCGCAGATTTTCATCGGCAACACGCATGTCGGCGGCTGCGACGACCTCCACGAGCTGGAGGCCGAAGGCCGGCTGGACAGGCTGCTCGCCAACGGCGCGACGATTTGAGGGTATGATGATGGGTGTTTTCAAGGCTGCGGCGGTCCAGATGCGTTCCGGCGAAAGCCCCGAGCGCAATGCGGTCGATCTCGAACGGCTGGTGCGTGAAGCGGTCGGGCAGGGCGCGACCTATATCCAGACGCCGGAAATGACCGGGGCGCTGATCCGCGACAAGGAGGCGCGTGCCGCCTCCTTCACCTCCGAAGACAGGGACATCATCGTTGCGACCGCACGTGGATTGGCGCGCGAACTCGGCGTCTTCCTGCATATCGGCTCCACCGCCATCCTGCGCCCCGACGGCAAGCTCGCCAACCGGGCGCTGTTGTTTGGTCCGGACGGCGCGACGCTCGCCACCTATGACAAGATCCACATGTTCGACGTCGATCTCGACAATGGCGAAAGCTGGCGCGAATCCGCCGCCTACGAACCCGGCACCGAAGCCGTAGTGACCGAGGTTGCGGGCGCCAAGCTTGGTTTTGCGGTCTGCTACGACCTGCGTTTCCCGCAGCTGTTCCGCACGGAGGCGCTGGCCGGCGCCGATGTTTTGACCGTGCCCGCCGCCTTCACCCGACAGACCGGCGAGGCGCACTGGCATGTGCTGCTCAGGGCCCGTGCCATCGAGAACGGCGCCTTTGTCGTCGCCGCCGCACAAGGCGGCCTGCATGAGGACGGCCGCGAAACCTATGGCCATTCGCTGATCGTCGACCCGTGGGGCCGCATCATCGCCGAAGCCGCGCATGACGAGCCTGCGGTGATCGTCGCCGAGATCGACCCGGCGCAGTCGCTTGCGGCGCGCAAGAAGATCCCCAATTTGAAGAATGCGCGGGATTTCACCATCAATGCCGGCGCGGTGGACGCGCCGCGTCTCAGGGGTGCTGCCTCTTGATCCGCTTTTCCCTGATCTGCGAAAACGAGCACGAGTTCGAGGGCTGGTTCCGCAGCAATGACGATTTCGACACCCAGAAGAAGCGCGGCTTTGTCGATTGCCCGAGCTGCGGCTCGCACAAGGTAGAGAAGGCCCTGATGGCGCCCGCCGTTTCCACGGCCCGCAAGCAGGAGACCATAGCGCTCGCCATGGGCGAGGCGCAGAAGCAGGCCCTGGCGCAACTCAAGGCGATGGCCGAGAAGGTGCGCGAGAATGCCGACTATGTCGGCGACAAGTTCGCCGAGGAAGCGCGAAAAATCCATTTCGGCGAGACCGACCCGCGCGGCATCTATGGCGAGGCGACGTTGGAAGAGGCCAAGGGGCTGGCCGAGGATGGCGTCGATTTCATGCCGATCCCGGTGTTTCCCGACGACCGCAACTGAACGTTCAGCTCACGCTGCCTATCAATTTCTCAAGCAGGTGCGAGAGCGTTTCCCGTTCCGCCGGCGTCAGGCCCGCAAGAATCTCGTGCTCGTTGGCGACATGAGCGGTCAGGGCCTCGTCGATCAAGGCGAGACCCTTCTCGGTAAGCTGCACGACGATGCCGCGCCGGTCGTTGGGGTGCGGGCCGCGCAGGATCAATCCGGCTTTTTCCAACCGGTCGAGCCTATTGGTCATGGCCCCGGATGTCACCATGGTCGCTTCATAGAGATCTGTCGGCGTCAGTGCGTAAGGTGAGCCTGAGCGGCGCAGCGTTGCCAGCACGTCGAACTCGCCGGCTTGCAACCCGAAACGGGCAAACAGCGGCGCCAGGCGATCACGCGCGATCAACGACGAGGCTTCGTTCAATCGCCCGAGCACGCCCATCGGCGAGACATCAAGGTCCGGCCGCTCCCGTTTCCACTGTTCGATCGCCTTTGCCGCGCGATCCATCTGCCTCACCGTTAAATATCTTGATGTTAAGAATCTTTGTGTTATCTTATCTCAAGGTACAGCACCGGCCAAGCGCCGCAAGTGCCAAATTTCACGATTGAGTGACGGGACCATCCGATGAAATTTCTCTGGGATTCGGCGCTCGGCCTGCTGGTCGTCACCGGCGGCCTGCTCGGCCTGACACTGCCCTTCGGCAAGCTCGCCACGGCGGCCGGCGTGCCGGCCATGGTCTGGGCCTTCGTCATCTCGCTCGGCGCCGGCGGCGTGCTTTTGTGCGTGCTTTTGCTGCGCGGCCAGCGTATCCGGCTCACCGCGCACAAACTGCGCTATTTCTTCGTCACGGCGGCAGTGTCCTATGCCCTCCCCAATCTCTTGATGTTCTCGGCCATACCGCATCTGGGCGCCGGCTATACCGGCATCATGTTCACGTTGTCGCCCGTCGTCACGCTGGTGTTCTCGATCCTGCTGCGCGTTCGGCGCCCGAACATGCTGGGCATATCAGGCATCGCCGTCGGTTTCGTCGGCGCCGTGATGGTCGCGGCGACGCGCGGCGAGGCCGGCCAGCCGGCCGATATGTTCTGGGTGGTGGTGGGGCTGCTGATCCCGGTCAGCCTTGCAGCCGGCAATATCTACCGCACCGTCGACTGGCCGGAAGGCACCGGCCCGATCGAGCTTGCCGTCGGCAGCCATCTGGCGGCGGCGACGCTGCTGCTCGCCGGCATTCTCGCTCTGTTCGGCATCAAGGCCTTCGCGCCGCTCGGCGGCGTTCCGCTGGTCGTCATCGCGCAGGTTGCGTCGGCGTCAGCGATGTTTGCCTTCTTCTTCCGGCTGCAGGCGGTCGGCGGCCCGGTCTATCTCAGCCAGATCGGCTATGTGGCGGCCGCGGTTGGGCTGCTTGCCGGCACGATCTTCCTTGGCGAGCACTATCAGCTGCTGACCTGGGCCGGCGCCGCCATCATCACCGCCGGCGTCTTCATCACCACGAAGGCGCAGAGCCAGGCCGTCGCGAAGCCGCAGCCTGCGTAAACGTCGTCAAAGTTTTCCGCCGCCGTCGGCGTCGCCGCCGGGCTCCGGCCTTGGATGCCGGCGGCGGTGCGTGGCGGCGGCCCGCGCCGCCTGTTCGTAGATGCCGGTCATCAGCTCGAGCGTACGCGCGACGTCTTCGAGCTTGTCGGCCATTTCGGGAATGCGCGTCACGGCGTCGATAAGCAGGACGGAGCGGATGTCGGCATAGCGCTCGGTCACGCGATGCCCGAGCGGCGTCACTTCGTAGGTGACGCCTGACCTGCCGCTGCCGGTGCGGGTGATCAAACCGCCCTTCAGCAGTTTGCGCAGGCTGTACTGGATGTTGGGGATGTCGTCGCGGTTGGTCATCTGGGCAAGATCGCGCACGCTTTTCGGGCGGTCGTTCATGCGGATGATGTGGAGCAGTGCGTTCTCGGGTCCGCTGGCGGAAAACTCGATCACCGTGGCGAGGCATTCAGCCTGCCAATGGCCGAATGCCTCGTAGGAGCGCATCAGCGCGTATTCGACTTCGGTGACGTCGATCTCCAGCGGCGTGCGCGCCAGATGCCAGCCGCGATCCAGCAACTCGGCCTGTGTTTCCAAAGATTTGCGCCGTTCGTTCATCTGCCTGTCCCCTGCCATCAGCATGCGCTGATCCCGGTGATTGCGTCCACATGAATTTATGATAGACTTTCTATTATAAATTATAAGCAAAAAATGAGGAGAACACCGCCAATGAGCATGCTCGACAAGACCGCGCCTCACGCGCAGCCCTTCTTTCTCGGCACTTTCGCGTCCAATTGTTCCGGCGGCATGACCGTCACCAAGGTTCCCGAGCGCTGGGCCAGTTCCTGGGACAACAATCTGCGGCTGGCGCATCTGCTCGACGAGGCCGGCATCGACTTCATGCTGCCGATCGCACGCTGGATCGGTTATGGCGGCGAGACCAATTTCCACGGCAACGTGCTGGAGACGATCACCTGGGCGGCTGGGCTTCTGGCGCTCACCCGCAACATCACGGTTTTCGCCACCACCCATACCGCGGCCAACCATCCCGTGGTCGTTGCCAAGCAACTGGCGACCATCGACCAGATCAGCCGCGGCCGCATCGGACTCAACATCGTCGCCGGCTGGAACAAGCCGGAATATGAGGCACTTGGGCTGACGCTGCCCGATGACCATGTCACGCGCTACGGCTATGCCCAGGAATGGTTCGATATTGTCCAGGCGCTGTGGGAGCGCACGGAAGCCTTCGACTGGGACGGCACCTGGTTCAAACTCAAGAATGTGCTTGGGGACCCGCGTCCGTCGTCACGGCCGCCGATCCTCAATGCCGCCGGGTCGGAGGAGGGCCGCAAATTCGCGGTCCGCAACGCCGATTTCCTGTTTACGCCGGCGATCGACCTGGCGCGCTCCAAGGACGAGATCATTGCGCTGAAGGAGCAGGCGAGGGCCGCCGGCAGCGATGTCGACGTGCTGACCTTTGCCCATGTCGTCTGCCGCCCGACCGAAAAGGAGGCCACGGACTATCTCGAACATTTCGGCCGCGCCAATGCCGACTGGGCGGCGGTCGACAATCTGGTCCGGCTGCAATTCGCCCATGCGCAGTCGTTCCCGCATGATCTCCTGGCGCTCATTCGCGACCGCATGGCGGCCGGCCATGGCGGCTTCCCGCTCACCGGGACGCCCGAGCAGGTCGCCGACGGGATCACCGCCTTGCATGCGGCAGGCTTTCGCGGCTCGACATTGTCCTTCGTCGATTATGTCGAGGAATTCCCCTATTTTCGCGACACCGTGCTACCCATTCTCGAAGAGAGAGGCATTCGCATCGCACCGGCCGCGATGCGGTCGGCGGCTTAGCAAAGAGGCGACGAGGCAATGTCCGTGACAGAAGCTCCGGTCAGCGTCGCCGACTTCCGCGCCGCCATGCGGCTCATCGTCGGCAATGTCAGCGTCATCACCGCCGGTGCCGGCGACGACCGGTCCGGCCTTGTCGTCATTTCGGTGGTCTCGCTGTCGGCCGAACCGCCCAAGGTGATCGCTTGCGTCAACCGATCGTCATCGACCTGGCCGGTTATCGAGCGCTACCGGCATTTCGGCGTCAATTCGCTGGGGCCTCAGCATCAAGCCGTGGCGGAGCGTTTCTCCGGCTTTGGCGGCATCAAGGGCAAGGACCGCTATGACGGCGCCGAATGGGTGACGCTTAAGACCGGAGCCGCGCTGCTTTATGACGCCGTGGCCGCCTTCGACTGCAGCCTCGACGAGATGATCGACCGCGGCACGCATTCCATCGTGATCGGCTCGGTCGAGGCGGTGCGCACCCGCGATGCCGGCCAGGCGCTGATCTATTGGCGGGGCGGCTACCGACCCCTCAGCACTGAATAGCGTAAGAGCGGATCAGACGGATCCCTTCTCCGCCAGCACCATGTAGTTGACGTCCATGTCCTTCGATCGCGCCCAGCGGTCGGCAAGCGGATTGTAGGTGACGCCGGTGCGGTCGATGATCGTCAGGCCGGCGCCGCCGAGCGCCTTCTCCAGTTCTTCCGGGCGCACCAGCTTGCCGAACTGGTGGGTGCCGCGCGGCAGCCAGCGCAGCACATATTCAGCACCGATGATGGCGAGACCCAGCGCCTTCAGCGTGCGGTTGATGGTGGCCACGAACATGATGCCGCCGGGCCGGACCATCTGCCCGCATTTGGCGACGAACAGATCGATGTCGGCGACGTGCTCGACCACTTCCATGTTGAGGATGACGTCGAATGTCTCGCCGGCGTCGGCAAGATCCTCGGCCGTCGTGGCTCGGTAGTCGACGATCACATTGCCTTCGGCTGCGTGCAGTTTCGCCACTTCGATGTTTGTCTCGGAGGCGTCCGCTCCCACGACCTCGGCGCCAAGCCGCGCCATCGGCTCGCACAAAAGACCGCCGCCGCAGCCGATATCGAGGATGCGCAGCCCCTCGAACGGCCGCGCGGCACGCGGGTCACGGCCGAAGCGCGTCGCTATCTGGTCGCGGATATAGGAAAGCCGGACCGGATTGAATTTGTGCAGCGGACGAAACTTGCCGTTCGGGTTCCACCATTCGGCCGCAAGGGCGGAAAAGCGTTCCACTTCTCCGGCATCGATCGTCGATCGTCGGGGTTCTGGCATTGGTTGGTCTCCTCGAACGCTAGGAAGTCGGGCGTGGAGGCGGGAAAGTCAAGGCAACAATTTTCCTCTGCCGACAGGGCGGAGCATCCTGTCAGGGCATGTCAGCTGTCGCGTACGGCGGTGAAACACAATTGGCCCGGCGGGCGAATGAAGGGCACCGTTTGGATTCGAAGGAGTGCGCGATGAAGGTCATGACGGCTTCGATCCTTTGGCGCAGGCTGGATGTGGAAGGCCACGACGCCTGCCTGCTGTCGCAAGGCGATGGCGGGCACAGCCTCCAGGGACAAGCCATCTTCGTCCAGGACGGCAAGCCATGCTGCCTTGCCTATGAGGTGATTTGCGACGCCGGCTGGCGCACGCGGTCGGCGCGGGTCGCCGGTTTTCTCGGCATTCGCAAGCTGCACTGTGCCATTGAACGACGTGCCGACGGCGAGTGGACGCTGAACGGCGAGCCACAGCGGGACGTCACCGGCCTTGTCGATGTCGACCTCGGCTTCACGCCGGCATCGAACCTGTTGGCGATCCGGCGGTTCGACCTCGGTGTCGGCGAGACGACGCCCGCTCCAGCCGCCTATCTGAGCTTTCCAACATTCGAGATGGTGCTTCTCGAGCAAAGCTATCGGCGTCTCGACGAGACCCGCTACGCCTACACCGCGCCCATGTTCGGTTATGAAGAGATCCTTGGTGTCTCGCCGCACGGCTTCGTCTTCGACTATCCCGGCCTGTGGGCAAACGTGGCTGCCTCAGGCTGAAGGAAGTCCCGGCGCGGCCTATTTCGCGTCCAGCACGTCGCGCAGCTTGGCTTCGAGTTGCTCGATGGTGAACGGCTTGGCCAGGAAGTGCACGTCATGGTCGAGCACGCCGTTATGGACGACGGCATTCCTGGTGAAACCGGTGGTGAAGATGACCTTCAGGCCGGGTTGGCGTGCGACCGCCTCCTCGGCGAGCTTGCGGCCGTTCATCGCAGGCATGACGATATCCGTGAAAAGCAGGGCGATGCCCGATGTCGCCGCCAGCTTCTGAAGGGCCTCCTGGCCACTCCCAACGTGGATGACCGTGTAGCCGAGTTCGCGCATGGCGTCTGTCGTGGCGGCCCGCACGCGAGCGTCGTCCTCGACGACGAGGATCGTCTCGGTGACCTTGACGGTGCTCTTGCCGCGCCCGGCGGGTGCCGCCGGCTCCTCCGGTCCGAAAAACCGGGGCAGATAGATCCTTATCGTCGTGCCTTGGCCCGGTTCGGAGTAGATCTTGACGTGGCCGCCCGACTGCTTGACGAAGCCGAACACCTGGCTCAGCCCAAGTCCCGTGCCCTTGTTGACCGGCTTGGTCGTGAAGAAGGGTTCGAAGGCCTTGGCGATGACCTCGGGCGACATGCCGGTGCCGGTGTCGGTGACCGCGATCATCACATATTGGCCTGGCGTGACTTCGGCATGTGTCGCGGCATAGGCGTCGTCGAGGTGGCTGTTGGCGGTCTCGATGGTCAACTTGCCTTCATTGTCCATGGCGTCACGGGCGTTGACGGCAAGGTTGAGGATGGCGTTCTCGATCTGGCTGGGGTCGGCGTGGGTTTTCCACAGGCCGGCCGCCAGCACGGTTTCGACGCGTATGCCCTCGCCCAGCGCACGGTGGAGAAGGTCGGACATGCCGGTCACCAGCCGGTTGGTATCGACCACCTGCGGCGCAAGCGGCTGCAAGCGCGAGAAGGCAAGCAGCCGGGAGGTCAAATTGGCGGCACGGCCGGCTGCATCCGTCGCAGCCTCGACGAATTTCTCGATGTCATTCTCGCCACGCTTCAGCTTGCGCTGGGCAAGGTTCATGGCGCTGAGGATGACCGCCAGCAGGTTGTTGAAATCGTGGGCGATGCCGCCTGTCAGTTGGCCGACCGCCTCCATCTTCTGCATCTGGCGGATCTGGGATTCGGCCTTCTCGCGCGTGTTGATCTCGTTGCCGAGCTCGATGTTCTTGCGCATCAGCTCTTCCTGGGCGGTGGCGACCTCGCGGAAGCGGCGGCGGGATTGGCGGATCGTGTAGGCACCGAGCAGGAAGATCGCGACGAGGGCCGCAAGCGAACCGACACGCAGCCAGGCCTCGACCTGGTCCGTGTGCTCGTCGCGCGCTGCGATGTCGGCGGCGCCGATGCGCCGGATGGTGTCCATGCTGGCGCGGATCTCGTCCATGGCGGCCTTGCCCTGGCCGCCGCGGACGAGTTCCAGCGCCTTCGACGCATCGCCCTTGTCGTAGAGGGCGATCGTCTCGGACAGTTCAGCCTGTTTTTGCGCCAGCGCGTCCTTGATGTGGCTGATCTGCGGGGCGAGCTGATCGTTGGATGATGTCATGGCATCGATGCGGGCAAGTTGCCCCGGGATTGCATCGACAGCCTTCTGGTACGGTTCGAGATAGGATTTCTCGCCGGTCAGCAGATAGCCGCGCTGGCCGGCCTCGGCATCCTGCGCCAATGAAAGCAGCCCTGAAAGCTGCTGCTGGTATTCGATTGTCTCGCGCGCAGCGGCACGATTGGCCCTTTGTCCCTCGACCAGCAGGGCACGGGTGCCGACGATCAATGCCAGCACGGCGAAGCCGGCGACAAGCGGCAGCGATTGCAACCGCATGGCGCGCCGAAGACGAGCAATCATCTGTTATGCCGAACCAAAAGGAATTCCCCGCAGGCAGCATTTGGTAAGCGGCGCGGACCCGGATGGCAATATGGCGTCTTGTTGAAGCCGGCATTCCGCTGCCAGCCTTGCGAAACCCAAAGCATTTGGCTAAGGAGGCCGCGCATTCAGCGGCCGGCGCCAGCCGGGCGCTTTCCTTCGTTTTCGGCTCCAGGCCGGCTTCAGTCAAAGGCATTTCGCTTCCATGGCGCGTATCGTGATGAAATTCGGCGGAACCTCCGTCGCCGACATCGCCCGCATCCGCAATGTGGCGCGTCACGTCAAACGCGAGGTCGACGCCGGCCATGAGGTGGCGGTGGTCGTCTCGGCAATGGCCGGCAAGACCAATGAACTGGTCGGCTGGACGCGCGAGGCCTCGCCGATGCACGACGCACGCGAATATGACGCGGTCGTCGCTTCCGGCGAGCAGGTCACCGCCGGTCTGCTGGCCATCACCTTGCAGAACATGGGCGTGCACGCCCGTTCCTGGCAGGGCTGGCAGATCCCGATCAAGACCGACAACGCGCATGGCGCGGCGCGCATCCTCGACATTGACGGCGCCTTCCTGATCAAGCGCTTCGGCGAGGGCCAGGTGGCCGTCATCGCCGGCTTCCAGGGCATCGGGCCGGACAACCGCATCGCGACCCTCGGCCGTGGCGGTTCCGACACCAGCGCGGTCGCCATCGCCGCTGCGGTCAAGGCCGACCGCTGCGACATCTACACCGATGTCGACGGGGTCTACACCACCGACCCGCGCATCGAGCCCAAGGCGCGGCGGCTGGCCAAGATCTCGTTCGAGGAAATGCTTGAAATGGCCTCGCTCGGCGCCAAGGTTCTGCAGGTGCGTTCGGTCGAGCTTGCCATGGTGCACAGGGTGCGTACCTTCGTGCGGTCGTCCTTCGACGATCCCGATGCGCCCGGAATGGGGGATTTGCTCAATCCTCCGGGAACGCTCATTTGCGACGAGGAAGAGATCGTGGAACAGCAGGTCGTCACCGGAATTGCCTACGCCAAGGACGAGGCCCAGATTTCGCTGCGCCGCGTCGGCGACCGCCCTGGCGTCGCCGCCGGCATTTTCGGGCCACTGGCCGAGGCCAACATCAATGTCGACATGATCGTCCAGAACATTTCCGAGGACGGCAAGTTCACCGACATGACCTTCACCGTGCCTTCGGGTGACGTCGACAAGGCGCTGGCCGTGCTCGACCGGCTGAAGGCCGAGGTCGGCTACGATGTCGTGCAGTCGGAAGCCGGCATGTCGAAGGTTTCGGTCATCGGCATCGGCATGAGGAGCCACGCCGGTGTCGCCGCCACCGCTTTCAAGGCGTTGGCCGAGAAGGCGATCAATATCCGCGCCATCACCACCTCCGAGATCAAGATTTCGATACTGATCGACGGTCCGTACACCGAACTTGCGGTTCGCACTTTGCATTCCGTCTACGGTCTGGATAAGCAGTAGCAAGACTGAATCAGTTGTTGCGCGCATGCCGGCAGCGGCGGAAACTGCGCCGGCAAGTGTTTCATTGGAGAAAAAGCCGCGATGCGTGACCAGGCCAGTGGCCCGCGCGTTTTGCTGAAACGGCTCCGCGAGCTCATGCAAGAGCCGCTGGAGCCGCAGGAGCGGCTTGACCGGATCGTGCGCGACATCGCTTCCAACATGGTCGCGGAAGTCTGCTCGCTCTATGTGCTGCGCGCCGATTCGGTGCTTGAGCTCTACGCCACCGAGGGTCTGAACCCGAACGCCGTCCACCTGGCGCAGTTGCGGCTCGGGCAAGGCCTTGTCGGCACCATCGCCGCCAGTGCGCGGCCGCTCAATCTTTCCAATGCGCAGGAGCATCCGGCCTTCGCCTACCTGCCGGAGACCGGTGAAGAGATCTACAATTCCTTCCTCGGCGTGCCGGTGCTCAGGGCAGGGCGCACGTTGGGCGTCCTGGTCGTGCAGAACAAGACCATGCGCCACTATCGCGACGACGAGGTCGAGGCGCTGGAAACCACCGCCATGGTCATCGCCGAGATGATCGCCACCGGCGATCTGGCGCGGCTGACGCGGCCGGGCCTCGAACTCGATCTGCGCCGGCCGGTCAGTTTCACCGGCCTGTCCTTCAACGACGGCGTCGGGCTTGGCCATGTCGTGCTGCACGAGCCGCGCATCGTCGTCACCAATCTGTTCAACGAGGACAGCGAGGAAGAGGTCCGGCGGCTGGAAAGCTCGCTCGGCTCGCTGCGGCTCTCCATCGACGACATGCTGGAGCGCCGCGACGTCGCCTTCGAGGGCGAGCATCGCCAGGTGCTGGAAGCCTACCGCATGTTCGCCAATGACCGTGGCTGGGTGCGCCGGCTGGAAGAGGCCATCCGCAACGGCCTGACGGCCGAAGCGGCCGTGGAAAAGGTGCAGAGCGACATGCGCGCCCGCATGCTGCACATGACCGATCCCTATCTGCGCGAGCGGATGAGCGATTTCGACGACCTCGCCAACCGGCTCTTGCGCCAGCTAATGGGCCGCGGACCGGAAGACGTCGCGGCCTCGCTGCCGAAGGACGCCATCATCGTCGCCCGCTCGATGGGCGCGGCCGAGCTGCTGGACTATCCCAGGGAAAAAATGCGCGGGCTGGTGCTCGAGGATGGTGCCGCCACCAGCCATGTCGTCATCGTCGCGCGCGCCATGGGCATCCCGGTCGCCGGCCAGATGAAGGGTGCCGTTTCCATGGCGGAAAACGGCGATGCCATCATCGTCGACGGCGAGGAAGGCACGATCCATCTGCGGCCGCAGTCCGATCTCGAAGCCGCCTATGCCGAAAAGGTGCGGTTTCGCGCGCGCCGGCAAGAGGTCTATCGCGAACTGCGCAAGAAGCCGTCGACGACCAGGGACGGCGTGCAGGTCGACCTCCTGATGAATGCCGGGCTTGCCGTCGACCTGCCGCAACTGGCCGAGTCGGGCGCTGCCGGCATTGGCCTGTTCCGCACCGAACTGCAATTCATGGTCGCCTCGACCTTTCCGCGCGCCGAGGCGCAGGAGAAGCTCTATCGCGACGTGCTCGAGGCCGCGCGCGGCAAACCTGTCACCTTCCGCACCATCGACATCGGCGGCGATAAGGTGCTGCCGTACTTCAAGGGCGCCATCCAGGAAGAAAACCCGGCGCTCGGCTGGCGGGCGATCCGGCTAACGCTCGACCGGCCCGGGTTGCTGCGCACCCAGATCCGCGCCCTGCTGAAGGCCAGCGGCGGGCGCGAGCTCAAGCTGATGCTGCCGATGGTGACCGAGCTTGGCGAGATCGCCCAGGCGCGCGAGATCATCGACCGCGAGGTGCGGCATCTGTCGCGTTTCGCCCATCATCTGCCGACCAGCCTCAAGCTGGGCGCGATGCTGGAAGTGCCGTCGCTGCTGTTCCAGCTCGACGAATTGATGAAGGCGGTCGATTTCGTCTCGGTCGGCTCGAACGATCTGTTCCAGTTCGTCATGGCGGTCGACCGCGGCAACACGCAACTGGCCAACCGCTTCGACACGCTGTCGGCGCCGTTCCTGCGCGTGCTCAAGCAGATCGCCGATGCCGGCATCCGCAACCACACGCCGGTGACGCTGTGCGGCGAACTCGCCGGCAAGCCGATCTCGGCGATGGCGCTGATCGGTCTGGGCTTCCGTTCGATCTCGATGTCGCCGGCCTCGATCGGCCCGGTCAAGGCGATGCTGACGGAACTGCCGCTGGATGAGCTGACGGCGTTCTTCGACGACAATCTGATGGCGCCGGCGCAGGGGTTGCCGATGCGGGCGCTGCTGCAGGCCTTCGCCGACGACCGCTCGATTCCGTTGTAGCGCCCCATCATGGTCAATCTGCCCCGCGATCGTATGGATCAAGTCGTCAAGCGTTTCGAGATGCTCGAAGCGCAGATGTCGGCCGGCCCGGCGCCGGACGCCTATGTGAAGATGGCATCGGAATATGCCGAGCTGCAGGACATGGTGGCCAAGGTCAGGCAATTGCGCTCGGCCGAGCATGAGCAGGCCGACCTTGAGGCAATGCTTGCCGACAAGGGCACCGACGCCGAGATGCGGGCGCTCGCCGAGGCGGACCTGCCCGGCGTGGAGGAGCGTATCGAAACGCTGCAGAAGGATATCCAGATCCTGCTTCTGCCCAAGGACGCCGCCGACGACAAGAATGCCATCCTCGAAATCCGTGCCGGTACCGGCGGTGACGAGGCTGCGCTCTTCGCCGGCGACCTGTTTCGCATGTATGAGCGCTATGCCGCCGAACGCGGCTGGCGGTTCGAGACGGTGTCTGCCAGCGACGGCGATGCAGGCGGGTTCAAGGAAATCATCGCCACCGTTTCGGGCAAGGGCGTGTTTGCCCATCTGAAATTCGAATCCGGCGTGCATCGCGTGCAACGCGTGCCGGCGACCGAGGCAAGTGGGCGCATTCACACCTCGGCGGCGACCGTCGCCGTGCTGCCGGAAGCGGAAGAGGTCGACATCGAAATCCGCGCCGAAGATATCCGCATCGATACGATGCGCGCTTCGGGCTCCGGTGGCCAGCATGTCAACACCACCGATTCGGCGGTGCGCATCACCCATTTGCCGACGGGCATCATGGTGGTGCAGGCGGAGAAATCGCAGCATCAGAACCGGGCAAAGGCCATGCAGATCCTGCGTGCCCGGCTCTATGATCTGGAGCGCAGCAAGGCGGACGAGGAACGCTCGGAATCGCGTAAATCGCAGGTCGGCTCCGGTGACCGTTCGGAGCGCATCCGCACCTATAATTTCCCGCAGGGCCGCGTCACCGACCATCGCATCAACCTGACGCTCTACAAGCTCGACCGGGTGATGATGGGCGAGCTCGACGAAATCGTCGACGCGCTGATCGCCGATTACCAGTCGAAGCTGCTGGCCGATATCGGCCTCGATGGCTGACCCTCTGCCCGAGGCGCTGGGGCCGCTGCTGCGGGAAGCGCGGGCCAGACTTGCCATGGCCGGGGTCGATGATCCGGCGCTCGATGCGCGGCTGATCGTCGAACATTTTTCCGGCACGACGCGCACGCAGGCCATTGCCGACCCTGAACGCTCGATGGACGGCAATGCCATCGCCGCGATCGAAGCCGCCTTAAGGCGCCGGGCTGGTGGTGAACCGGTGCATCGCATCCTCGGCTACCGCGAATTCTACGGTTTGCGGCTGTCGCTGTCGCCGGAAACGCTCGAGCCGAGGCCGGATACAGAAACGCTGGTCGAGGCGGTGCTGCCTTTTGTCGAGGCGACGGCCGCGCGCGAAGGGACCTGCCGCATCCTTGATCTCGGTACCGGGACGGGAGCCATCGCGCTGGCGCTGCTGAGTGCCGTGCCGGCCGCGACCGCCACCGGTGTCGACATTTCCGCCGGCGCGCTGGCGACGGCAGCCCGCAACGCCGGGGAACTCGGGCTTGGCCGCCGGTTCACGACGGTGCAGTCGGACTGGTTCGAAAAAGTTTCCGGCCGATACCATGTAATTGCCGCAAACCCTCCCTATATACCTCTACGAGACATTGGAAATCTGCAGGACGAGGTCCGCGATTTCGACCCACACCTAGCCTTGGATGGCGGCGTGGATGGGCTGAACCCCTACAGGATCATCGCCGCCGAGGCGGCCCGGTTTCTAGAAGCCGAAAGCAGGATTGCGGTCGAGATCGGCCATAGGCAACGCAACGAGGTTACGGATATATTCAAGGCGGCTGGTTATGCATCGGCTGCTGCCTTACGTGATCTCGGCGGAAACGACAGGGTTCTTGTCTTTCAATGGGGATAAGCCTTGATGCAGCGCGAAAAAACCGCTTGGCAATACCGGGGAATGCGGCTAGGGTCGCCTCAACCGGATGAGACGAAGCAGGCAGTGCTCTTAGCGATTCGGTCCTCCTTGGAAATAGCTGCCTTCTTGCGCAAACGACGCCCAAGCTTCGTGCGGGAATCGTCCGGCAAGTGATGTAACCGGAACAGGATGGCACGTGGCGCCAACGCAATTGATGCGGGCGAACGCCGGTGAAGAAACGAAACGGCTGGCTGCATGAGCGCCTCCGTTCGTAACGAGTTTTCGAAAATTTCAAGATGAAGAGAGTCGAATGAGGCCACAACAGCAGAACAGGCGCATGCGCGGTCGCAACAACAATGGCGGCGGCGGTGGCAACAACAATAACAACAACAACCGCAAGGGCCCTAATCCCCTGACGCGCAACTACGAGAGCAACGGCCCGGATGTGAAGATCCGTGGATCGGCTCAGCAGATCGCCGAGAAATACGCTACCCTGGCCCGTGACGCGCAAAGCTCCGGCGACCGGGTCATGGCGGAGAACTATCTCCAGCACGCCGAACACTACAATCGCATCATTGCCGCCGCGCAGGCGCAGATGCCGATCCAGAACGTCCAGCAGAACCGCGACGATTTCGACGATGACGGCGATGAAGATCGCGACGATTTCGACAATGCCGGCAACAATGGCGCCGGCAATGGCGGCAACACAGTTTCCGATCCGCAAATTCCTGTCATCAACCATGGCGCCGGTCCCCAGCCAGTGATCGAGGGCATGCCGGCCGAGGTCGCATTGAACCGTGACGGCCGCGACAATCGTGACAATAGCGGGCGCGATAATAACGGGCGCAACAATGGCGGCCGCGACAACAATGGTGGGCGTCACCGCGATCGCCGCCCCAATGGCGGCTATGGCCAGAATGGCCAGCGCGATTATGCCTCGTCGACCGAGCAAGGCGGCCAGCAGCAGCGCAACGAGGCGCCGGCACAGGCGGAGGTGCAGGTTGAGCCCGGTTCGCCGGTCGAGGCCGTTGCGGCTGTCGAGCAGGCTCCGCTGTTCGAGAGTTTTTCGCCGGCGGCTCTTGCCGCCCAGGCCGAGCTCAACGAGGCTGCCGCCGAGAGCGGTGCCGCCCGTCGCCCGCGCCGTCCGCGCCGCCCGCGCACCAATGCCGAGCAGGTCGACAGCGGTGGCGACAATGCGGATGCCGGCGAGGCGGCCGCGGCCCCGGCCGATAGCGGCAATGCCGAGCCGGTGATCGTCGACATCGACAACTGATCGAACGGCATTTCAAGGCGTTGAACGGCGGAGAGAAATCTCCGCCGTTTTCGTTTCGGCTGACGTGGAATATTATGCATTGACCGACATCAAGGCGTCTTGAGACGGCATGGCCTATGCACCATATCTCGGCTGAACGGGATCCGGCTCGAATGGGCGGGTCCGTCACCGAAATCTGATCCGGTGCCGCAAAGCGGGCCGGTGATGGAAGGAGACAGATATGAACCTTGAGAAGTACTCCGAGCGCGTGCGCGGCTTCATCCAGTCCGCGCAGACCATGGCGCTCTCCCGCAATCACCAGCAATTCACCCCCGAACACATTTTGAAGGTGCTCGTCGACGATGACGAGGGCCTGGCCGCGTCGCTGATCGAGCGCGCCGGCGGCAATGTCCGCGATGTCAAGCTCGGCGTCGAGACGGCGCTTGAGGCGATGCCGAAGGTCGAAGGCGGCAACGGCCAGCTCTATCTGGCGCAGCCGCTGGCCAAGGTGTTCTCGACGGCGGAAGAACTGGCCAAGAAGGCCGGCGACAGCTTCGTCACGGTCGAGCGGCTGCTGCAGGCGCTCACCATGGAAAAGTCGTCCAAGACCGCCGACATACTGGCAAAGGCCGGCGTCACCGCGCAGGCGCTTAACCAGGTCATCAACGATGTCCGCAAGGGCCGCACCGCCGATTCGGCGAGTGCAGAGCAAGGCTATGACGCGCTGAAGAAATACGCGCGCGACCTGACGGCGGATGCCCGCGCGGGCAAGCTCGACCCAGTGATTGGCCGTGACGACGAGATTCGCCGCACCATCCAGGTGCTGTCGCGCCGCACCAAGAACAATCCTGTGCTGATCGGCGAGCCGGGCGTCGGCAAGACGGCGATCGCCGAAGGCTTGGCGCTGCGCATCGTCAATGGCGATGTGCCGGAATCGCTGAAGGACAAGCAGCTGATGGCGCTCGACATGGGCGCACTCATCGCCGGCGCCAAATATCGCGGCGAGTTCGAGGAGCGGCTGAAGGCCGTGCTTTCCGAAGTCACCTCTGCCGCAGGCGGGATCATCCTGTTCATCGACGAGATGCATACGCTGGTCGGTGCCGGCAAGGCGGATGGCGCGATGGATGCGTCGAACCTGTTGAAGCCGGCGCTGGCGCGCGGTGAGCTGCACTGCGTCGGCGCGACCACGCTCGATGAATACAGAAAACATGTCGAGAAGGATCCCGCCCTCGCCCGCCGTTTCCAGCCGGTCTTTGTCGACGAGCCGACGGTGGAGGATACCGTCTCGATCCTGCGTGGCCTGAAGGAAAAATACGAGCAGCACCATAAGGTGCGTATCTCGGACTCGGCGCTGGTGGCGGCGGCGACGCTGTCCAACCGCTATATCGCCGACCGCTTCCTGCCGGACAAGGCGATCGACCTGGTCGACGAAGCCGCTTCGCGGCTGAGGATGCAGGTCGATTCCAAGCCCGAGGCGCTGGACGAGATCGACCGCCGCATCATGCAGCTCAAGATCGAGCGCGAGGCGCTGAAGGTCGAGACGGACGATGCCTCGAAGGACCGGCTTGCCCGCCTGGAGAAGGAGCTTGTCGGCCTCGAGGAGGAATTGACCGAGATCACAACCAAGTGGCAGGCCGAGAAACAGAAACTCGGGCTTGCGGCCGACTTGAAGAAGCAGCTCGACGAGGCACGCAACGAGCTTGCCATTGCCCAGCGCAAGGGCGAGTTCCAGCGCGCCGGCGAGCTAGCCTATGGCAAGATCCCGGAACTCGAGAAGAAGCTGAAGGAAGCCGAAGCCCAGGACGGCAAGGCCGGCATGGTCGAGGAAGTGGTCACCCCCGACCACGTCGCCCATATCGTCTCGCGCTGGACCGGCATTCCGGTCGACAAGATGCTGCAGGGCGAACGTGACAAGCTGCTGCGCATGGAAGACGAGATCGGCAAGCGGGTCGTCGGCCAGGGCGAGGCGGTGCAAGCCGTTTCCAAGGCGGTGCGGCGCGCCCGTGCCGGGCTGCAAGATCCGAACCGGCCGATCGGCTCGTTCATCTTCCTGGGACCGACGGGCGTCGGCAAGACCGAACTGACCAAGGCGCTGGCAAGCTTCCTGTTCGATGACGACAGCGCCATGGTGCGCATCGACATGTCGGAGTTCATGGAGAAGCACTCGGTCGCCCGGCTGATCGGCGCACCTCCCGGCTATGTCGGCTATGAGGAAGGCGGCGCGCTGACCGAAGCGGTGCGGCGCCGGCCCTATCAGGTCGTGCTGTTCGACGAGATCGAGAAGGCGCATCCCGATGTGTTCAACGTGCTCTTGCAGGTGCTCGACGACGGCCGGCTCACCGACGGGCAGGGCCGCACGGTCGATTTCCGCAACACGCTGATCATCATGACGTCGAACCTCGGCGCCGAATACCTGGTCAATCTCGGCGAGGACCAGGATGTCGACGCCGTGCGCGACGAGGTGATGGGCGTGGTCAGGGCATCGTTCCGGCCGGAATTCCTCAACCGCGTCGACGAGGTGATCCTGTTCCACCGGCTGCGCCGCAAGGACATGGACCGCATCGTCGAGATCCAGCTCAAGCGGCTGGAAAGCCTGCTCGTCGATCGCAAGATCACGCTGTCGCTGGATCACGAGGCGATCGAGTGGCTGGCGGCCAAGGGCTACGATCCGGCCTATGGCGCGCGGCCGCTGAAGCGGGTGATGCAGAAGGAACTCCAGGATCCGCTGGCGGAGAAGATCCTGCTCGGCGAGATTCTCGACGGTTCGACCGTCAAGGTCACGTCCGGTTCCGACCGCCTGAACTTCCGCTCGAAGCCGACGGTCGTCGCGACCGAAGCGGCGGCCTGATTTCAACGCCGCGCGTCCACCCTGGACGCGCGGCGTTTTCATATTGAGGGTGGGGGCGGATGACGCTGGACGACTACAACGGCTTCTGCGCCTCATTGCCCGCGGCAAACCACGTCATCCAGTGGGGCGGCGCCCATGTCTGGAAGGTCGGGGCCAAGGTGTTTGCGATCGGCGGCTGGGATCAAGGCCAGCAGCTCTTCGTCACCTTCAAATGCTCCGACATCGCCTATGATGTGCTGAAGGAGCAGCCGGGCTTGCGGCCCGCGCCCTACCTTGCCTCGCGCGGCATGAAGTGGATCCAGCGTCGGACAAGCCAGAGCATGGATGATGCCGCGCTGAAGGACTATTTGCGCGAGAGCCATCGCCTTGTCGCCCTGAAGCTGACCAAGCAGGCGCGCAAGGAATTGGGGCTCGCGAGCTAGCGAGTATTCGTCGGTACGCCGAAAAACCGCCATCTTCATGCCCGGTTCATATTGGAACCATAGGGTGGGGTAACTGGTTTGCTGGCGAAGGGGTTCGCCCAGTGAACAATGCCAGGCGGCGGCAATTACGGACCGGAGAGTTGGCCACGATGTTCCGCACGATCTTTGCCCTTTCGGCGCTCGCCACCGGGCTTGTGACTTTCGGTGCGCTCGCCGCGCCGACGCAGGACAGTGCACCAAGGGTTGCCCGCGCCGCCAATGATGGCGGCATTCTTGTGGCCCAGGACGGAAATCTGGACATCTACTACGACGCGCGTGGCAACCGCGTCATCGTCGATGCCGACACCGGCAAGGTCATCGCCATCCAGCCGCCGCAGACACGGCTTGACCGGCGCGCGCTGCGCCGCGAGACAAGGCTGCGCGAATTGGGCCGTGCCCCTGCCGATGATGATCGCTACTATCTCGATGATCCCGAGGACATGGCCCGCTTCCGCCGCAAGCAGTTGGAAGAGGAAGGCCGGGTCATCCCGCCGCCGGCGGATGAATACGACCCCAATGGCGACAATTCGGTCGAAGCCTATCCGCCGGCGCCGCAGGACGACGGCAATTACGACAACAGCTATCCCGATGCACCGGCAAGGCCGGGCACCATCAAGCGCCAGCCGCTGAACGAGGCCGCGATAGACCCTGCGCAGCCCGACGTAGAGCAGGTCAATCCGGATACGCAGGCTTCCCTGCCGCCGGATACTGGCGGCAAGGCCGCCGTCGATCCGTCGCTGTCGCTCGGCGTGCGCCAGGACGTGGCGGCGCTGCAGGTGCTGCTCGACCGCGGTGGCGCTTCGCCGGGCGTGATCGACGGGCGTTTCGGCTCGAATGTCGATAAGGCCCTGGCCGCCTATAACCAGATCACCGGCAGCAATCTGAAATCGACGGACACGGTCGGCATCCAGGCGGCGCTCGCGCAATCGGGCGGCGATGCTTTCGCCAGCTACACCATCACAGCGGAAGATGCTGCTGGCCCCTATGTCGCCTCGATCCCGGAAGATTACGGCCAGAAGGCGCAGCTCAACTGCATGTGCTACACCTCCGTCACGGAGGCGCTGGCGGAGCGCTTCCACATGGACGAGAACTATCTCAAGTCGATCAACAAGGGTCTCGACTTCAATCGCCCCGGCACGATCATCAAGGTCGCCAATTTCGGCAAGTTGGTGTCAACGCCAGTGGCGCGCATCGTCGCCGACAAGACCAAGAAGGAAGTGTACGCCTATGATGCCGGCGGCAAGCTGGTCGCTGCCTATCCCGCGACCATCGGCTCTGCCGACACGCCGTCGCCCACCGGCATCCACGCCGTGTCGCGCATCGCGCTCGACCCGAACTACACCTACAATCCGAACATCAACTTCAAGCAGGGCCAGAACGACAAGATCCTGACCATTCCGCCAGGCCCCAACGGCCCCGTCGGCTCCGTGTGGATCGCCCTGGACAAGCCGACTTACGGCATCCACGGAACGCCCGAGCCGTCGAAGATCGGCAAGACCGAAAGCCATGGCTGCGTTCGCCTGACCAACTGGGACGCGCGCGAACTCGCCAAGCTGGTGTCGCCAGGCGTCACCGTGGAGTTTGTCGGCGGACCTTCAGCCGATGACTTTGCGCAGCAATGAGCCGCGCAGCGCGGTGGCATAGATCAGCTGCACCACCAGGATGAAGCCGACGCTGAGCAATGGCGTGACCAGGCAGAGTAGCGCACCGATCGCCCACAGGATCTGTGCCTTGACGATGCGCAGATAGACCGTGCGCTTCGTTTCGGCATCGACGTCTTCGGCGACAAAGCCGTTCTTTTCCGCGTAGCGCCAGCTGGCGAACAGCGTGACGCCGAGCATCAGCAGGTTGAGCCAGTAGACCAGCACCGCGGTCCTGAATTCGAGGAAGTCCGCCAGAAGGTCGGTCGAGAACGGCAAGAGCGCAATGAAGGCGAGAAAGCAGAGATTCAGCGTGGCAAGCCGCCTGTCGGATTTGGCTATCAGCCCGTGCTGAGCCTGCTGGCCGAACCAGAAGATGGTCAGCGTCAGGAAGCTCAAGGCATAAGTCAGGAAGCGCGGTGCCAGTGCGGCAATGGCGACCAGCAGATCGTGCTCGGAATGCACGGTCTCATGCGCCGGCACCCTGATCTCGAGCACGATGAGCGTGAGCGCGATGGCAAAGACGCCGTCGGTGATGCCGACAATGCGGCCGCGTCCCTCCGCCGACGCTTCAAGTGGTCGTTTCATCAATTTTCCCCGGCTGCCGTCTTCCGGAAAACTTAGCATGACTCCCGCCGTTTGCATCGATACAGGACGCATCCTGGCCAATTGGCTGGTTTCAAGGACTGCAAGCTGCTGGCCGGTTGTTGCCGGTGCGCTCGGGGTCTAAGCAAGGTGCCATGCATTCGCCAAATAAAGCTGCCGCCGCCCCGCTGACCAGCCCGGTCACAAACGGAACCTTTTGTCCGCAATCACAACGGCGATTCGTCTTGATCGCGGCGATCCTGGCCTCCGCGCTTGGCTTCATCGACGGCTCTATCCTAGCCATCGCCATGCCGGCGATCCGTGTCAACCTCGGCGCCAGCCTTGCCGAGGCGCAGTGGATCTCCAATGCCTATGCATTGACGCTTTCGGCGCTGATCCTTGCCGGCGGCGCCGCCGGCGACCGGTTCGGGCTGCGCCGTGCCTTCGTGGCCGGCATCGCGCTGTTCATCGTTGCCTCGCTCGCCTGTGCGCTGGCGCCGAATGCCGTCGTGCTGATCGCGTTTCGCGCTGTCCAGGGTATTGGTGCTGCGATCATGGTGCCGGGGAGCCTCGCCATCATCGCCAAGGCCTATCCGAAAAAGGAGCGGGGCCGTGCAATCGGCATCTGGGCGGCCGCCTCGGCGCTGACCACAGCCCTTGGGCCGGTGCTCGGCGGCCTTGTGCTGTCGGCTTTCGGCGACGGCATCTGGCGGGCGATCTTCGCCGTCAACCTGCCGCTCGGCCTGATCTCGATCTACCTGCTGCTCGTCAAGATTCCGGCCGATGCGGCGACGGAAAAACGCAGCCTCGACCTCGGCGGTGGCGCGCTCGCGACATTGGCGTTCGGCGCACTCGCCTATGGGCTGACCTCGATGAGTTCGAGCGGCGAGGGCCATATGGCGGGGCCGAGCATTGCCGCCGGCGCGGTGCTGCTTGTCGTCTTCATCCTGTTCGAACTACGCCAGCGCGAGCCGATGATAGACCTCAGCCTGTTTCGCATCGGCGCTTTTGCCGGTGCCAATGTGGCGACCTTTTTCCTCTATTTCGCACTGTCGGCCAATCTTTTCTATCTGCCGATGCTGCTGATCGCCGGCTGGGGACTGAGCACGGCCGAGGTCGGCTTCATCTTCCTGCCGTTGTCGGCATCGATCGCCCTTCTGTCGGGACCCGTCGGCCAGTTGTCGGACCGGATCGGACCGCGTTTCCCGATCGCCTGCGGCAGCCTGATCGTGGCTCTCGCCTTCGCCGGACTTGCCTTGCTCAGCCGTGCCGGCATCCACCATTTCTGGACCGGAATATTTCCGCTGATGGCGCTGATGGGCCTCGGCATGGCGCTGGTCGTCTCACCACTGTCCACCGCGATCATGACGGCGGTGGAAGACAAGGATACGGGGGCTGCCTCCGGCATCAACAATGCCGTCTCGCGCATTGGCGGCCTGATCGCGGTGGCGGCAATGGGCTCGCTTGCCACCTGGGTCTATTCAACGATGCTCGACACCAGGGTCAGGCCGGGCATTCCAGGTTTTGGCGAACCGGTATCGACAGGCTTGCCGCCCGAACTTGAAGCAACACGCCTTGCTGCCAGCGACATGGCCTTTTCAGCCATATCCTTGACGACGGCCGTACTCTGCCTGCTTGCCGCGATCATCGCCTGGATGACCGTTTCGGGTCAGGCGCTGCCCTGGCCGCGCCGCGCCGATGAATCGTCAACTGATTCGTCGCGAAACTGATTCGCCGATGCCGGATTGGCCAAGGTTCAGAGCAATTCCTGGAAAAGTGTGAGCGGTTTTTCCCGGGTAAGCGCGTAGCGCTTTTCCTCGGGATTGCGTCAAAACAAAGAGTTAGAGAGGTTCGCCGTTTCCGGGAAGCGGTGAAATCGCTCTAGCCGTCGATCTTGGCGCTCGCGACCTTCAGCGAATTGCCTTCTTCCTGCTTCAGCAGGTCATCGATGCGCTCGCGCTCGCGCTTGAAGGCGACGAGGTCGTCGCCCTTCAGCACCTTGCCGACCGGCAGCCGAACACGCATCGAATCGACTTTGGTGCCGTTGACGATCAGCTCGTAGTGGAGATGCGGACCGGTGGAAAGACCGGTCTGGCCGAGATAGCCAATGACCTGGCCCTGGCGAACCCGAACGCCCGGCGCGATGCCTTTTGCAAAGGCGCTCTGGTGATTGTAGGAGGTCTCGTAGCCATTGGCATGGCGCAGGATGATCTGCTTGCCATAGCCGCCAGCCCAACCGGCCTTCTCGACGACGCCATTGCCGGCGGCGATGATCGGCGATCCGATCGGGGCGGCCCAGTCGGTGCCCGTGTGCATACGGACATACCCGAGGATAGGATGCTTGCGCGCACCAAAGCCCGAGGTGAATCTTCCGTTGGGCAGCGGGTTGCGCAGCAGGAACTGCTGGGCGCTCGATCCATCCTCGTCGAAATAGTCGCTGCTGCCGTCTTGCATCTGGAAGCGATAGAAGTTGCGCGTTGTGCCGCCGAAGGTCGCCGAGACATAGAGGAGCTCCGAATCGTCGGAGGTCTGGTCATCCCCGTCCGGCTGCGAGAACAGCACTTCGAGGCGATCGGACGGATTGAGTCGCGACTGGAAGTCGACGCCAGATGCCAGCAGCTTGATCAGCCGCTGGGTCATTTTCTTCGACATGCCGTAGGAATAGGCGGTGCGGTAGATACCGTCGTAGACAGTGGGCAGGTTGCCGCGCACCACCACCGGCGCCGACGAATCGTCAAATGCCGTCAACAATTCGGGATTGGGATCCGGCTCCTGCGCCGGCACATACTGGCCGCGGTCATCGAGTGCGATGGTAACGATATGGGTGGTCCTGTCGTAGACGCTGGTGCGCACGACCTTGGCGGCGTCGCCATGGACTTCGAGACCGACGCGCAGCACGGTTCCGGCTTTCAGCGTCGGCGCGTTCAACAGCTT